>NZ_JALKOV010000001.1:0-1001434 GCF_035783935.1 Pantoea dispersa
CTCGCTTCAGCCGTGTTCTGGCCTGCTGGGGCTGCGCTACTGCACATTACCGGCTGGCGGTATGCGGTTATCGTTTACGGCTGTGCGGGCATTGTCAGCCTGCTTTTTCTGTCCGCCATTCCGGCAGGCAACCGGAGTCAACCACCCGTTGCCGGGCAGCCCACTTTTCCAGCGATCGGAAAAGCAGAAGACCGAGAAGCATTCATCAGCGGCCTGTGGTATGCCACGCTAATAGCGCTAATAAGCTTTGTTTCTACCGGCGTATCCACTCATTTTCCGCAGATACTGGCCGCTTATGGCATGCCTGCCGTGACGGGCATGCTGTGGAGTGGGGGGCAGGTGAGTGTCCGACTGCTGGACGTGGTTTATGGCGCAAATACATCTGCGCTCCGCCTGAGTCTGGTTACCGGCGTTCTGCTGCCAGTCTGTTTTCTGGTCGGCCTTGCAGGTAATGTCACCCCTGTGGCTGCAGCCATTTTTATTCTGGGTTATGGAGCTGTGAACGGAATGAGTACGGTAGTTAAAGCTTTACTGCCTCTTGTGCTGTTTGATCCGAAGCACTATGCCCGAAGAACAGGCGTGCTGCTGTCACCAGCTTTTTTCCTCGCGGCGGTCGCTCCCTCAGCTTACGCCATATTGCTGGAGCGATACGGCACATCCGGCACGCTGCTTTTATCTGCCATCATTACCCTGTTCATTACGGCGATTTCCATTATGATCTGGCGTCTCCATTCCTCGCCGGTTGGACAGAAAGCTTCAATTCCGCCGAAACGTGAAACTGGACACGTCAGGTGACTGTAATTGCTGTCGCAATTCATTAATTAAAAGGAAGATACGATGAAAACTGGACTGATTTCACTGGGACTGCTGACTTCCATTCTGCTCACCGGCTGCGACGAGGGCGCAAAGAGCGAGGAATGGTACAAGGCTCACAACAAAGAGCGCAAATCTAAATATGAAGAATGCCGTAAAGAACCCAATCCGCGCGGCACCGAAGACTGTCGCAACGCGATTGATGCCGATGTACACGCGGGCCAATTTACAAAGAGTCCAGAAAAGGGTTGGTAAAACCATACGAGCCGCCATGAGGCGGCTTTTTTACGTCATTCTTCAGCGATTCCATAGAACGCCTGTTCCACCTAATCCGTCAACTGACCCTGGCGTTACCCCCTGGAACAGTACATATTGTGATTTTGCCGGCGGCTGACGATACCATCTCAAGGTATAACAGGGACCAGGCGGCCAACACCAGGCGAAATACGCCGGCTTCTCCTCTACTTGATTGGATAAAATTCCGGCAACAGTGGCTTGAGCACAATGCGATTTACAGCCGCCGGCATATACATCTCGTTTTGAAAACCGTACAGCGGTAAACATCTATCAAAAATGCCATTATTTACATTAAAGTAATGCCCGTTTTTCGCTCAGAGCGGACGTTTATCTGATCCCGTCCGCTTTGTGCCAAAAGCGGACTTTAATACGGCTCCAGAGTCTATTTTAGGAGTAGCTTACATCTGTCAGGCTTTAGCTAGCGGCTTCATTCGAAAACTAATCCCCATACGATTAATGGCATTCATAGTGGCAATAACAATGGTAAGTTCAACCAAATCTTTTTCACCGAATACAGAAAGCGCTGCGGAATATGCTTCATCAGAAGCATGCGTTTCACTTACACGGGTAACTTCTTCCGCCCATGAGAGCGCAGCTTGCTCTATATCCGAGAATAAATAGGTAGATTCTCGCCAGACAGGCACCAATACAATCTTCTCGACGGACATGCCACTCTTAATAAGATCGCGAGCATGTATATCTATACAGTGTGCACAACCATTGATCTGTGAAACTCTTAAAAAAATTAAATGAATCAGATCATCTGGCAAACTTGTCCCGGTAATGGCGTAATTATGGAGCGCTCCTATAGCCTTGCCACCTTCAGCGGAAACTTGAAACCAGTTTGGACGCTTCATCCTTATATCCTCTTATTGAGATGTTTAAGTAAGTATTTGTTAATCATCATGGTCTGTCACAGAACCGCTACGACTGAATTTAAATTCGTACGTCTGCTCAGACATTGTGATATTAGCCATTAAAGTCGTAGATAAAAGAGGCAAGAAATGAGTTAAACGGTAGGACAATCATAGGGGGATCTCGTCCAGTAAAAGAGGGAAGCCATTTTCTGAAAGCAATCATTTTGTGCTGAAAAAAACCACGATAATGTCCGTTTCTCGCGCATAGCGGACAGCAGATAATACTGCTCCAAAAGGTGCCAGCCTTGCAGCAAAGCTGGTGGCTTACCGCTCAGGTAAAGACGAGGCTACAGGGGCGCGGGGCTCAAGCGCGTTTCGCGCGGCGCTGGACGCTGAGTTTCAGGTGAAGCGCGAGGATGAGAACATCGCCCTGATTCTGGCCTGCACCAAAATGAAGGAGGCCGAGGAGCCGAAGCGCCGGCCTTACGATCTGCAGCCGGTCAGGCTGTTCACGGATGAAGAGGGAGACGAAATCCATTCACTGACCGTGCGGGATGTTTCACGCGAGGTTTCAGAGCTGGCACCTGAACTCAGTGACAGCGCAAAACTTACCGATAATCACATTGCACGTTCGAACCTGATCCGCAGTCGGACCATGAACAACGAAATCTGTACGCATACAGTCATCCGGGATGATAAGAAAGCGCCTGGGCTTGACGTTAAAAACTTCAGTCGCTGGGTAGCCAAGCCTGAAAATGAAGCACTGCTTACGGTTGGGGCGGAGTGATGACGCTGATGACCAGACGGCAATGTGAGGAGTGAAGTGAGGAAAGGTGAGGAGCCGTGAGGAAGAGGGAGAATTTTCCTCACTTTCCTCACATATACACAGCGGAAGTGAGGAGAGTTCCTGAAACCCCTGATATGACTGGGCTGGGAGCGATTTTGAGAAAATCAGGTGAGGAGAGGTGAGGAACCGAAAAAGTGAGGAGCAAGTGAGGAAGTGTCGGGGCGGAACAACCGGCGGCATGCCATGTAGACCTTAACGTGCGCTTAATCGTCATTCAGTAGGGTGCATGTCCGAGCCCGCTTTTGACAACGGGCGTTCACGACGCTGTGGTTTAACGGCGAACGAAATTGATACCAGTCCAACTGAGCCGCTCTTTACGAACAGGAAAACGGAGAACGCTCTGACTACATTAAGGTAAAAAGCGGGCAAGCACTGGGGCACTCAGGCCGTCAACGGAGGTATATGCCTTCGCCCTCCTAAACTTTTCCCTGCAGCGAGACGAAACCATCGCACCTGGTTGCCTCAGTAATTCCAGACGTTGCAAACAGCATGATGTGATGCTCAACCTGGAGCGGGCAATCACTGAACACGCTCGGCAAGGCAGGCGTAACATCCCTGCTTAGCATAATGAATATGGACGTAGCTGACTGTGGGATCGTCAAAGAAATGATTCAGCCGACTTTTCGCCGCCGCACCGTCACAGATACCCGCCTCCAGCATAAAATGGTTTTCATCGAAGGCCCTTAGTGAAATGAGCCTGACAGCGAGTGATTCTGGAATTTCATTGATATATACCCCCTGATGAGTACAGCCTTCCCGGAGATAAATTGCATGTGTGCCGTGATAGGGGGTATCAGCAGGCTGATAGGTATGATTAATCAATATCGCTGTCTCACCGACAGGAATATCACTTATGAAATTCTGTCGGGATAGCCGGGAAAACTGTCGACGTCTCTTCTTAGCGCACCGTGTTTTTTTAAGTAATGTTCATCCTGCCCAAAGAGATGAAGGAAGGGGGTTACATCAAGCCCTGAAATTCTGAATTGCATGTTTGCCTCCTGTGATAGTCAGCAGACGATAGCGTCATCTTGTTAAGCGTTGCTCGCTGTTTTCGGACAGGTAAATGACTGCTGCAAAATGAGCATGAGTAGGTCCGCCCGGCGTTCAAAGCAGTTAGCAGTTACCGACCTTCATGGGGATCTGCTTTGTGACAAATCCTTAGTTGGGGGGGTATCGCTGGCACGTTTGGGTGAAGTTAATGAACAAAACGCTGGCCTTTCGCGCACGATTGCCCTTGCTGACATCGAACGACTTAATTGAGGTTTATTTACATTTTTCGCATGTAGAGCATTACCATTCACGACGACATAAATTCATGGTGTTGGAAGACATATCCTAACCCACGAATGCTTTTTATCTTAAACCCGGAGTCCTGACACAATTTCTTCTTAAGCCGGCATATAAGAACATTAATAACGTCCTGGTTTTTTAAATCAGCGTCTGAGTATAATTGACCCATTAACTGGTCTCGGGTGACGACTTTTCCATTCTGCTTGATCAGCAACGCTGCGATAAGATATTCACAGTTAGTCAGCTGTACTTGCATCCCATCCCTTAAAATCTGTTTGCCAAACAAGTCCAGTTCATAAGGTGGCAGTTTTATGCAGTTTGACGAGAGGCCACGTCCCCGTCGCTCAATTGCGCTGACACGTGCTACAAACTCTTCCGGCTGAATGTCACCTGATACAACGTCATCCGCTCCAGCGTCATAAGCGGCAATCCTTATTGCCATCGTGCTGCCAGTAGCCGTTACGATGACGGGGGTGATGTACCCTCTCATACGATATCGACGAATAAGCGCGCAGTGTTTTTCGCACAGCAGAGGAGTGCTGATGATAAAAACATCAGGGTGAAACTTATTGAGAGAACGAAGTGCATTATCAATATCTGAAAATGTCTCTGTCACAACGCCCGGTTGGGACATCAAAAGAGGCGCATAACCGGATGAAGCCTGATTTTTGTCAAATATCAGAATGCGCATAGACTTGCCCGACATGTAACGTTAAGTTTAATTAATGTTAATCTAGTTTTTCAGCACATAATGTCAAATGAAAAATTTATTTTAACGGAGGGTAGGTGTGTTTTTAGTGGGTAATTTTATTTTTTTTCAGTGGTTTAGCTGGTGGTGGCCTGACTGGCTCTGAGTGGAGAGGTGATAATCAGATGCTTGCAAGCCAAAAATTGGTAGTAATTATTAATGATAACTAATGTCAATATCATAATGCTGCAAATGTGATGGGCGTCTCGCAGAGTGTGAGCCTGACTAATCATATGCGAATGTTAGCTTTTCTCAATGTTTCGTCGTGAGTGACGGACCTAAACACTGGTTTGGCTGACACGAGATCACTACTCACCTCATCAAATGAAAATAAATATCAAGAATTATACGAGTCATATCACAGCAGTAATGAAATATTTATAAACTCCGTCTGAAACGATCTGGCGGCTATAAGCGACCGTTCTGTAATGAAGAATCGTCCCGGGTTGTCGATAATTGCCTGTAAATGTGTTGTCTCAACAGGATGCGAAGGTTTTACGTAATAAGGGTGTTGCCCAAACATTATTGTAACCATTTCATTTGCGCACTTAAGGATAAATTAACATTGCAGTAGTATTTCTTGAAATGTTCTTTACGCTGAGGTGAACATGAAACTGAAATTGATAAATGCAATTCCCTATAGCTACGCCCCCTTTTTTCGCGTGCTACATATTGCTGTGGCGGTGCTTATTTTATCTCAGATTATAAATTCCAATTTTATTGAGGCTGAGCTGCTTACCGATAGCAGTGTTGAGGGCGTGATAACCTGGCTCCACGTAGTTTCTGGTTTTCTGCTGATTTTCCTTGGCCTGACGCTACTGGCATGGATGCTGTCACAAAGAGGATTCCGCTGGTATTACGCGTGGATGATGTTGGATTTTAATGGCATCAGACGCGATATTAAACTGATCAGTCAGCGCAAACTGCCCGAGGCTGCGCAGGGAGGTATTGCTGCCGCCGTACAGGGACTTGGCGTTCTTGCACTGCTTCTCGTTGCTTCATCAGGAGGAGTCTGGTTTCTTGCAGAGACACTGTTGAAAAATGCATCCGATGCAGCAGAATATTATCTCCGTCTGCACAAATTTCTGACAACGTTCATCGAGATTTATTTTTACGCGCACGGCCTGATGGGGTTATTACATATGCTCCTGGTAAGAAAGACCCCGGCATCCGGGACTGAAAAAACCTGATCCTGCGCATCCCCTGGATAGGGTAATGACCGGAGTAATACTATGGTGTCTGGAGAATCGCACAAAATTTCACGTTCAGGCAGGCTGCGTGCAGCGGTAATGGGTGCCAATGATGGCATTGTTTCTACCGCCAGCCTGCTGACCGGTGTAGTTGCTGCAGGCAGCTCGCCGCAGAGCATTTTTCTGGCTGGTGTAGCCGGGCTGGTCGCAGGATCGATGTCCATGGCAACCGGTGAGTATGTCTCGGTTTCTTCACAGGTAGACACGGAGCGCGTCGCTATTGCAGAGGAACAGGCCGAGCTGGAGGGTGATTACCAGGCTGAAAAACACGAGCTGGCTGCCATTTACGTGCATCGTGGACTCAGTAAGGAGTTGGCGTTGGAGGTTGCCAGCGCGTTGATGAAACACGACGCCCTTGATGCACATATCCGTGATGAGCTCGGCATATCCGATACCCTCAGTGCACGGCCACTTCAGGCTGCGCTGTTCTCCGCAGGCAGTTTTACCGCGGGTGCGCTGATTCCTTTGATTGTGGCAATGACGTATTCAGGTATAGCCGTTATTGTCTTAGCAGCTCTCCTGGCGCTTGTATTTCTGGGGGCTTTAGCTGCGATCGTGGGCGGCGCACCGGTGATGCGCAGTATCATTCGCATCAGTTTCTGGAGTAGCCTGGCGATGGGTTTATCAGGAATAACAGGTGTGATGTTTGGGCATTTTGCAGGGTAAGTGAGGCGAGAGATCGCTAGTCCCCTCGATACTGAAATCTGAGGGGTATTAATCGACTATTCCGTCGACATCAATCCGGGCGGGGCCAAAGTGACGGCGAATGGAAAAATCAATGACTTAAGTTCCAGTTGAGCATTAGCAAAATGAGAGGCAATGCCGCTGTCTGGGGTTTTGCACTTTTCGGGTAAAACCTCATTCAGAAAAAAATCATCCCCTGAGCAGCCAGCCAGCCAGATGATGGCTGAGCGTGCTGACGTGAGCGAAGTATCAAACATTCCCCGACGCCATAAAAAACGAAATCTTTGACAGAATGGCCTTTATCCTTAAAGTGAGAATTGATGATATAAACAACAGCTCACAGATTTATACCTGGCCGAAGAGCAGGGCTATCCTCAAACGAGGGGGCTGGATTAAGCTTCAGGACGCGGGTGGTCACTGTGACCACTCGTAATAAAATCAGTGAGTTATTCATTAAATATCTGGCTTCCAGCTCTCCTAAGGCAGAAAAGTGACGGTCGCGAACAAATTAAAGGCTTAGGCTTTGTTGGAGTGTTCGCTCTTTCTGAGAAGTCATTGCAACAACCTGAAGGTTTTGCACTGTTTCGGCAAAACCCTTTCGGGCCTGACTTTCATTTTCTTAACCGACCAACAGCTTGTTGATGATCAATCACTGTGGCCAGCAGGACGTGGAAAATTGAGCGGGTCCTCCCGGCAGGGTACCCTGTCCACGAGGCGGCGGCCCCGCGGAAAACGGCTGATTTTTGCATTTTCATGGCGACGGCGGCAGGTCTCTTAACCCAATGAAAATAAAGAATAATTTTCGTGATCACCTGTACAATTTTTTTGTGGGGGTGTCATTAGACCAGTTTTTAAGTTACTGAAATTAATCAATAAAAATGGTTTTCACCTGCCAGGTTGAGCTGCCTACATCGGATGTGCGTAAAATCGGCAACCTTTGTCACCAGGGGATCCCATCCTGGTTTATGCAAACACCACACCTGTGTACCCGCTGGCAAAAGGAACCTAAATTCGTTTGTGGTGAAATGCAGCCTGAAGAGCGTCAAAGGGCCGGGCTACTTTATTTAGCAAATCATTTTCGAACTAGGTTTATACATACAGGAAGGTTGTTTACGAACGCTAAAATTCAGCTCGTTATTTCATTATAAATAGTGGGCATATCTGAGACATTGGTCAGTTGGGGGTATTTATGGGGGTATGAACAAATATCGAATACAGTATATTTCTTAAAAATCATGTGCTTGTTGTATTCGTTCGAATCCTGTAGGGCGTGCCATGCAAAATCAATCACTTAACAACCTCCTTCAACCTTCAAAATTTGACCGTGGGACAGATTTGGGACACGACTGCCAAAATCGCGTCAATTTGCCTCGCGTGCTCTGTCAGATGGTTAGGTGCCAGATATGCATACCTGCGAATCATTTCGATGCTTTCCCATCCGCTCATCTCTGTGCTGAGGCTACAGCACGGCGTGACGCGACAAAACGCCAGCTCATTGTGGCCTATGTGACCTCTGCGCCCTGATGAAATACTCCCGCTGACAGCCAACGCGCGATGCCTTTTCAGGCCGGATTTATATACGTTAACCTGACCATTCAGGATAAATACGAGGTTTCCTGCCAGGCAGATTTTCTGAATCTCTGTCAGTCAGGCGCGGATGACGAAATTCATTAAAATTTTTCTTGAAATAATTATGGCACCTGACTCGGGAGCGCTTCAGGCCATTACTGCTAAATACTTACGGCCGTTAATATCAACCTGTCACCTTTTAAGTGGGGATAGTAAATAATAATTAACCTTTTATAAAAACTTTGCGGGCTATTTTTCTCGTTCTGGTTTAGTGGCGTTACGGCTGGATGATAACAGGTGTTTAACGTTGGCACGATTTTAGGACAATTCAGGAAAATGCACTCATCATTTTTTGCATTAAAATCAATGGCTTTTATTATTTATCCTCGGCGGGTTCAGAATTATTGCCCCAGGAAATGAACGGGGTGTCAGCGGTAGCATATCGGTGAAAAATTTTCAGCTGCGGACGGTTTTGAGCCAGGTATTGATTATTTGCATGCAAGAATTATTTCTCTCAAAAAGCCGTTGGTTAATTTTATATTGAGAGTGTCACTAATATAGCGATATACAGCCCGCGTCAATCTGAATAACAGGTCTGAAATAAATTTTAAAATTAACTATTCCGGGTGATGAATCTGCGTCACACAATGCCGATAACACATTCATATCTGACACTCTCATCTACTCACAGCGAGAATTAATATGAAAATATCTACCCGGCTTGCAACGGGCTTTGGCCTGCTTATTGTGCTTTTTATTATCTGTACCGGCATTGCGCTCAACGCCCTGAGTAGTGCGACCAAAGGCATGGACGATGCGGTCAACGTCAAAATGAAAAAGTATCAGCTGGTGCTGGATATGCGAGGCAGCATCAGGGATATGGGCATTGCGGTTCGTAACCTGGCGCTCCTGACCGATGTTCAGGCAATGAAGCCTGAATGGGAGCGCGTCCAAAAACAAGAAGCGCAGTATATAGCCAGCCGCAAGGCTCTGGCTGAGGTGATGCAGGAAGATTCAACACCGCAGGGGCGGGAAGTCATGAGCCGCATTACTGAAGCCGAGGAGCCTGCACTTGCCTCGCTGAAGCAGGCTGGCCGGCTCGGGCTTGAAAATCGTGCTGAGGAAGCCACCACCTATCTGCTGAACGTCACGCGCCCGGTGCAGAGTACCTTGCTCAAAGCGCTTAATGACATGACGCTGGTTCAGATGAAAAATACACAGTCCGCTGTTGAAACTAACAGTCAGGCGACACGCCGGGCATCGCTGATACTGATGTTGCTCGCGGCCGCATCAGCACTGCTGGCAGTGGGAACGTGCGTTATGACCATTCGCGTACTGATGCGCCAGCTGGGCGGCGAGCCAGTACAGGCGCAGACTCTTGCGGCGACCATTGCTTCTGGCGACCTGACGACGCCTGTAACGCTGCAAAACAATGACAGAACCAGCCTGATGGCTTCTCTGGATGGCATGCAGGCAAACCTGCGTGGTCTGGTATCAAAGATAAAGGACTCTGCTGCTTCAGTGGCGCTGGCTGCGGATGAGATATCACAGGGCAATACAGAGTTGTCATCCCGCACCGAAGAGCAGGCAGCAGCACTGCAGGAAACTGCGGCCAGTATGGAGCAGCTTACCGCCACCGTGAAAAGTAATACGGCCGGCGCGCAGCAGACCGCTGGGACTGCCCGGGATGCGGCAACGCTGGCACGCGCCGGTGAGGCCGACGTACAGCGTATGTCTGAAACCATGAATGAGATCTCATTGAGCGCGACAAAGGTGCGGGACATCACTTCTGTCATCGAAAGCATTGCTTTCCAGACCAACATTCTGGCGCTCAACGCAGCGGTGGAGGCCGCCCGGGCCGGTGAAGAAGGACGCGGCTTTGCCGTGGTTGCCGGTGAAGTCAGAACGCTTGCACAACGCAGTGCGAATGCTGCTCGCGACATCAAACAGCTGATTGAACAGGCCGTTGAGCAGGTTGAAAGCGGCGTTGAGGTGGCAGCAGGGACAGGGCAGAGCATACTGAAGATTGTCAGCATGGTGGGCGAACTGGCAGAAGCCATGGATAATATTTCACTGGCTTCCTCAGAACAGATGCAGGGCATTTCTCAGGTTAGCATTGCGGTAAGTCAGATGGACGGTGTCACGCAGAATAACGCTGCGCTGGTTGAAGAGTCCTCTTCGGCGTCTCAGTCGCTCTCTGAGCAGGCGCACGCTCTGCGGGGGATGGTGGACACATTTCGTGTCTGACGTAAAAGGGGCACAGCGTTCCTGAGTAGAAAATCAGACTAAGGACGCTTAATCAATCACGTCCGTATTGGGGATTGAGTCGGGCGGGGCAGAAAGATGTTTGCTGAATTTATTCTGCAGCTGTCCCGATCTGCCAACCTAAACCTATCCTGCCATGTCAGGCTGGCCAAAACGCGCCGGCCTTATTTCGCAACCTTTGATGGGGGCTGCGAACTGGCTTAAGACGTTACGCTGTTTATTCTCACATCGGGAATGCGGTCGGTTGCTGAGTTATGAGTATTCGCTGCCAATGCCAAAGCAATCCGATAGCAGGCACGGTTTCCGCAATATATCCGGGATGCTATAAATGCATAAATGATCTGCATGGAAGCCATGATGAAAAAGACACTCTCACTTATCGCCGTCATGTTATTGGTCGGTTGCCAGTCCCATTCGAAACAAATAGCCAGGCAATCATTCAGGTTTCCAACTGCTTCAGAGATAAGAAGCCAGTGCGAATCGCAAACTTCCTCGCAAGTTGCGAATAAGGATACCCATTTGTGGCTTTGTCAGGTCGTTTCCGCAATACAGTATCGGTTTTTTGACGCGGATGCATATCACGGTAAGACATGTGATTTGATCATTACGCAACCCTTAGGTCAGCCACCAACAAACGTCACTGCACAGGGCGGAGATGCTGAACTGTGCGCCGTCGCTATCGATGCGGTAAAGCAGGCGATAGATGCCAACACCTTTCCCATGCGACCAGCGTATCTGAAAGAAAAGATGCCGGTGCGTTTTGCGCCCTGACTGGCTTTCTCCTGTTCAGACCATTGCTGTACAAGCGTAACCATAGGTTACAAAGTTCGCCGTTTAACCGCTGTATATCACGCCGTCAGCCCGGCCAGGCTATGCTCAGCATCACTGACATAACACTTATCTTTATGGAGATTTACGGCGATGAAAAAACAGTGGATTGCGGCCCTGACAGCGGCAGGCCTTCTTTTAGTCGTTAGCGCCCAGGCAGAGGCAAAAGGGTGCCTGAAAGGCGCCGTTGCTGGCGGTGTGGCAGGTCATCTGGTGCATCATGGCGTTGCCGGAGCGGCTGCTGGCTGCGCGGTGGGCCACCACATGGCCGCCAAAAAACAGAAAGAGGCGGAGCAAAAGCAACAGCAACAGTAAACCGCGGCGACCATATTCAGAGCGGGTGATAATCTTTTGCGACTGGCGAGAGTGATGTTTGATTAAGCACTTCGCCAGGAGTACGTCTGGGAAATATCAAAAGCGGCGTGAAGGACGCTTTTTGGGTATTGCTGTCAGAGGCTGGGCTTTACATCGACAGTGTATGGAGCTGACTAGCTGCAGCTTCCAGCTGGGGTCTTCTGCTTTGTGATGAGTCTTTACCTCACCAGTAAGTTATCCAACCCCGCAACTCTCCACTCAGAATCCAATATTCACCCGAATCATGATCATCTGATCGCGGGTGCGTTGTGCATCAAGACCCAGCGTTCCCTGGTAAGCGATTCCGGGCGTGATATTGTGCGGCAGCAGAAAATCAATTGCGGTGCCTTCCGTTAATGTCTGGCGGCTCGGTTCGGTCAGCGGTACTCGCCACGTATCGTTGCCGGTATCGGCATAGCCCACGTGAGCGATACCGTTGTTGCTGAGTGTCTGCGCGTACTCGACACGGCCCTGCAAACGCAGCGCGATCCGGCCGCTCGTTACCCGATGCTCACCGCGCAGCCCGGCACCACCAATGACCTGAGAATCCGTTTGCGGTGCATAAGCCAGACTATAAGCACCTGCGCCGGACTCACTATAGCCATCCAGCCATGTGCGGTAATACTGCAGGCGGCCATAAGGTGATAACAGGCTATCTGTGGTTCGCAGTTCATAGCCTGAGGTTAGCGAGGCGAAGATCTGCCGTCCGGACCGGTTGCCGCGAGCTTCACTGGTGGTGCCGGTGATGACGCGTTTGCTATCGAAGTCCATCACGCCATGGCCCAGCAGGCCGTCCACGAAGAACGTCCCAGGATGATAGCTGCCATACAGCGCTGCGCTGAATGCGCGTCCGTTGGTCCGCGTGCCGCTGTCGCCAATGTCGCTGACGTCACGGCCAAAGCCAATACCTAATCCTGCCGCGACGGCGGAAGTGAACCGATAGTCCGCACCGGTAGACACGCCCACGGTGGTATGACTGAAGCGCACGCCGCCGGCGTTGTCGCCACCAAAGTCTACATAGCCGCCTGTCCAGTAAGACAGGCGCTGCGCCTGGCTGCGGGTGGAGAAGGGCAGCGCGGGGAGAGAGGGCTGCGCCGGGCGTTGATCAGGGAAGGCTTTCTGCTGCCACGCGGTTGCCCACATTTTCTCGTCGGCATCATGTTCGGCCTGAGCCGGGGGCATCGTAAAGCGGATGCCGTTCATATCCGAAGGCAACTCACCGCCGCTGTGTAACTGTTCCAGCCTGTCGCTGAAGTTTCGTAGCTGCGCGCGAGCGAAACTCTGCGCGGCACGATACTGGGCGCTGACCAGACCAACGACATCTGCGTCCTGCGCAGGATTGGGACGGGCGGTAATAGTGAACGTCACGCTGGCCGGCGGCGTTGTGCCGGCAGGGCCGGTCAGCACATAGCGGAGTGCGACGCTGCCACTGGCCTGTGCGGCTGCGGCAAAAAACAGCTGAAACTCACTTCCCGACGCACGTATTTCGGCTTTGCCCAGGCTGCTTTCCGGTTGATCAAGCAGCTGCGCGCCGGTGAACGGACCGCCCGTCGCACCGCTGGTCAGGTTCACCATGACCGACTGACCGGCAACGAGCGTGGCGCTGTGGTCAGTGGCCTGAGGCCCGGCAGCCTTAATTGACAGAGCATAATTAACCTGCACGGTACTACCGGCAGCATCGGTAACCTGAACACTGAACTGGCTAATACCGGCTGCCTGCGGCACGCCGCTGAGCTGTCCATCAGATAACGTCATGCCCGCAGGCAGCGTTCCGCCAGCCTGCCAGTGATAAGGCGCGGTTCCTCCCGTCACACTGAACGTGTGGGCGTACATTTTACCTGCTTCAGCCGGTGGCAACTGACCGCCTGCGGGCTGGAGCAGCAGGACTGACGGCGTGGCTGCGGTGACCGTCAGGACATAACTGGCTGTGCCGTGGTTACCCAGGCTGTCTGCTGCGGTGATTTGAAACCGGTAATTTCCCGCCGCCTCAGGCGTGCCTGAGAGTTTGCCTGTCGGGCTGTCCAGGCTGATGCCGGCTGGCAGGTTAACCGCACTGAAGGAATAGGGGGCCGTCCCGCCTGCTGCGATCACCGTTGTTGTCCAGTTGCTGCCGGCGGTTGCAGGCTGCAATGTTCCGCCAGGTGGCGAAAGCGTCAGGACGGACTGCGACACGCTGATTAAGATCTGCGCGCTGGCGGAGGTTCCGCTGCTGTTGCTGGCGGTATAAGTGAGACTGTCGCTTCCCGAGAATCCTGCAACTGGTTGGTAGGTTATGTGGGTGCCGGATACGGTGATGCTGCCGTGTGAAGGCGGAGTAATGATGGTGATGGATGTCGCGACGCCGCCGGAAAGGCTGAGGGGCAGCGTATTATTGCTGCTGTTGGCTGTAACCGTGGTGGCACTGTTGCTGGCAAGGGGAGCCGCAGCGCTGATAGTCAGCGCGTAGCTGGCTGAGCCGCTGGCCCCGTGGGCGTCCGTCGCGATGGCCTGGAAGTGATAATTTCCTGCCGCTGTAGGCGTTCCGGACAGCGTGCCGGCGGCTGCGTTCAGCACCAGGCCAGGCGGCAACGCGGTACTGCTCCAGGTATAGGGTGCCGTGCCGCCGGAGGCAGTGAGCGTCTGCGACCAGGAGCTGCTGACAGTCGCGGCGGGCAGCGCACCGGATGCTGGCGAAAGCGCCAGCGCGGGAGCGCTAACAGTCAGCGCTACGGTGGCATCCGCAGACGTTCCGCCCCCATTTGCTGCATGCCAGACAAAGCTGTCGCTGCCGGAGTAACCTGCCGCCGGCGTATACATCACGTCAGTGCCTGAAACCGTAGCGCTACCGTGCACCGGAGGCGTCACGAGGGTTACCGAAGTCGCCGTCCCACCGCTGAGCGCCAGCGAAATAGTGTTATTGGTGCTGTTGGCCGCAACGGTTGAACTGCTGTTTGCCGACGCTGGCGGCGCTTCTGCGCGGGTTACGCTGATGCTGTACCCGCGGGTGGTGCCATCCTGCGCGCTCACTACCACGGAAATAGTGTTGCTTCCGACGTTGAGGGCGATGGCTTGCGAGGCCGAACCCGAAGCCACTGACGAGCCATTAACCGTCACCGTGGCATGGCTTTCATTCACTACCGGCGTTACCGTCACCGACGAGACATTGAACGTAACCGATGCGCTGTAATTGCTGGTGGCGGCGCTGAAAGACGGTGAGAGTGCGCCGGCAGACAATGACAGGCCTGACAGCGTGGCATCCCCGGATGACGATGATGCACTGGTACAGTTAAATACGAGGTTACTAAGTTGTCCATGCGAAGTGGTGGCCCGCACGGTCAGCCCGTTGGCCTCCAGACTGCCGGCCGGTACGGTGATTGTCACGCTGTGGGGAGAGGTTGTGGTTGAATTTGCGGCGTTGTAAGTCTGAGCATTACTCAGGTCAAAACGGGCCAGGCTCAGACTGTCGGCGTTCATGGGAGGGCCGCCCGCGGCAGAACCGCTGTCGGTAAAGCTCAGCGTCAACGCGTCGCCAGCGGCAAAGTCCGAGGCAGGATACCTGTTGGCGCTGTAGGACAGAGAAGTGGAGCCTGACAGGGCATTGACGGTAGCACAGCCGTTAGATAGCGCTGAGGCTGACGGAGTGATACCCCAAAAAAAAGCAGCCGTCAGCAGCCAGGCGTAAATACGCCGACAGGTTAAAGAAGCATTCATGCGTGACCCAGAGATGATTAATATTTTTATGATTTTTATGTTACCGGGACGCGGCTAAGACAAAGGCGTAATTAAGAGCGGAAAAATCGGCTATCACGCGGGTTAGGCAATGAGGCCGTGAATGCGTTGCCTGCCTCGTCTGAACTCATGCTGTCAGATCGGGTCAGGCTTTCTCATCGAACCAGTTCTGAAACCCCGCTATTGCATCAGGCATCATGTCGCGGGCGCGTTCCATTATCAGGGTCTCCGCAGAGCGCAGTCCGTTCTGCGGGTGCGGGGCTTCGCACAGTGCCTGAGCCAGATCGGCAGCATCAAGCATCGCCAGGTTGACCCCTACGCCAACCGGCGGCATCAGGTGAGCGGCATCGCCAATCAGCGTGATGCCCGGACGTGGTGCCCAGCCAAAATCGGCGGGCAGGCTGTAAATAGGACGCCTGATATAGTCACCGGTGGCGTTTACTACCGACTGCAGGGAAGGGGCCCAGTCACGGTAGCCGTCACGTACCCAGGCGTTGATGCCGTGAGACGCTATATGCTGATCGATGACATCAATGTCGCGCTTCATCGCGGCATACACGCATATTCTTCCGCCGCCGTTGCGTTGCGTGACCAGCGCCTGCGCACCGCCAAAGCTGAACGCGGTCCCGTTGCCGGCAATGCTGTCGATTTGGCCGGAAGGGTGATCTATCCAGCCTTCGAAAAAGGTAATGCCGGTGTAAACCGGACGTACCGGCGTCAGGTAACTGCGGACCCGCGACCAGGCGCCATCTGCACCGATGACGATGTCTGCTTCATAGCGCCTGCCGTTTCTGAACACCAGCCCGTGCGCTTTTTGCAGGCCATAGTCAACGTAATGCAGTTTGTGGTCCCACATTAGGGTCTGCGGTGAAAGGGCGCTCAGCAGCAGGCTTTTCAACTCGCCGCGATCGATTTCCGGTTTATCCATTTCTCCTTCCGGCGCAAAAATGTCGCCTTCAATGTCGCCGGTACGGTAGTTCAGCATCCGGCTTTCCTGATCCTCATGCCTGGCGATATTGATGAACTGCTCCAGCAGACCCGCTCTGCGCAGCGCTTCCTGGCCGCTGTCAGCATGCAAATCCAGCGATCCGCCCTGACTACGTGCCGATTCAGCCGGTTCATCCTCAAAGACAGTTACGTTAAAACCGTTGCGCTGCAGTATCACGGCCGCCGTGAGGCCAGCCGGGCCTCCGCCTGTGATGGCGATAGTGAGTTTGTCCGACATGCTTCTTCCCCCCCGATGCGAAAGCGGATACTGTATAATCGCAAAGTTGACATATCAACTACAGGGCTGGATAAAGAATGGGCAGCACAGAAATTTCAGACGCAGAGTGGCTGGCATGGCGCGGATATCGCCGGCTGGGTGAGATCATCACAGGGCGTATTGTCAGGGACATTAATGAGGCTACCGGGTTATCCGCAGCGGATTTCATGATCCTGATGGAGATCAACCGAAGCCCGCAGGGGGCACTGCTGCAGCGTGAACTGCTGGAGTATCTGGAGTGGGACAAGTCGCGGCTTTCACACCAGCTTGCACGTATGGCCGCCCGGGACCTGGTCGCGCGACGTCGTGACAATCCGGCAGGTATATCGGTCAGCATGACCGACGCGGGCAGCCAGCTGCTCGCCCAGGCGCGGCCGATACATGCTCAAAGCGTGCGGCGAAATTTTCTCGATTTGCTGACGCCAGAAGATGTCGAGGCGCTGATCGCTATCACCGGGCGGTTACGCCAGTCTGCCAGCGGTTTTATCGAATAATTCCCGGCAGGTCAGGCTCAGACAGCCCTTCTGCCAACGGCCAACAGCGGAAGCTGTTGACGGGATAATCTTAAAGAATAATTAAATCAGTGGGTTGTATTTTTCGCGCGGTCAGACTGTTGACAGTCTCTTCGGGCTAACTCTAAATTGAGCAGTCGCTCTAATTTTGAGCCCAGCCCTGCCACTAATGGTGAAAACAATGTTACTGAGAGCCTCCTCCCGTTTCTGGCGTTATCAGACAAAGAAGCTGCTGACGTATGCTGCCATTCTGCTTGCCGGCGGGTTATCAGCTGTGAATGCGGTCAGTGCTGAAATCACTCATGTCGCTATCTATCGCGGCGGTGCAGGCTGCCCGGGCTGCTCCGAAATGGTCCGGAAATCGCTGGAGCAGAGCGGTCTGCCGCTGGACATCGCTTATGTCGGTGAGAAGGAAAAAATAACGCTTACGGATAAAAATCTCGCTCCCTTTGACGTCTATATCCAGCCCGGCGGCGGGCAGGACATTCCCGGCGCCTTTGCCTCTCTGGGCGAGGAAGGGGCCGGGGCGATACGCAACTTTGTCCGCAACGGAAAAAGTTTTCTCGGATTGTGCATGGGCGCCTATCTGGCCGATGAAAACTGGCTGGGGCTGATCCCCTCATCGCTGGACTCTGAAGTGATGCGCAAGGGAACCCACATACCCGACGAAGGCGACTACGTTGTCGATGTTGTCTGGCAGGGGAAAACCGAAAAATTTTATTATCAGGATGGTCCTTACCTCAATGCCGAAGACGCGCACGGCTTTGTCGCCCTGGCGCGCTATGCCAACGGGGATATCGCGCTGGCGAAATATACTTATGGCAAAGGCACGGTGCTCCTGAGCGGACCGCATCCGGAAGCGGACGAAAGCTGGATGCAGCCGGAGGAAAATAATCCGGCTTACACTTCAGCCGGCAGCAAGATGGCCAGACTGTTTAATGATTTAAAGCCCGAAAGGTAAGCCGCTTTATGGACACATCCCGGCTAGCGACACAGTTTTTCGAAGGCGGCCATTATCTCAAGAAAAAAATGGGTCCGCTTATCCGCCGAGTAGTTAAGAATAAGCGCGCTTGAGTAACCGTCAATCAGGGCGTGAAGATTACGCGCCACCTCGTCTTTATTGGCTTCGCTGAGGTGGCCGAATGCCTGGCCGGATAAGCCCTGGCGGACGATTCCCGTCCACCTCTCGGTGCTGGAGAGCAGCAGCTGCTCATATTGCTGATCTCTTGCCGCCAGCGGCCACAACTCCAGATAGATTAACCAGTGAGAAGCCGGCCCGTCGGGCAGCAGATAGTTCACCAGCGCACGAAAATAGGCGTCATGCTGTGAATCATCGATCTGTTCACTCACTACTGAAAACGCGGCAACGTCCTCATCCAGCATGAAACCAAGAGAATCCAGCTTCAGCGCATCCCAGTTTTTGAAGTAGTGATAGATATGGCTGCGGGATAGGCCCAGCGTATTGGTCAGATCGCGGGTTGAAACATTGTTGAAGCCGCGCTCCCGGAAAAGCTGCAGCGCTGCGAGAATGATATTTTTCTTAACCGTTTCTTTTTTCACATTCAACCTTAAAGGCCAGACAGCGTTGTCCTGATAATTTCAGTAAATGTTCGCCGGACCTGCCTTTCTGCGTTACGCCTCAGCGTGTTTCTCGTTAACCAGCCAGCGTACCTTAGCAGATATTTTTCCCCCTGTCGGGGGCAGGATGTCAGCCGGCCAGCTACGGCTTGACCGCAGTGCGAGGGCGCGGCTGCGTAAATATGCGCTGTGCAGTTATGGCGCTGCAGGATTATTTCTTTCCGTCGCCATCCGGCAAAAATCGTGACCACCCTCACACTTTCTCGTTTCTGACTATACTCAAACCTCCTTTTATCCCGTCTCCAACCAGGTCTTGAATTACCCATGGACGATAGCAAGCAAAATCCTTCGCAATCTCAATCAGATGATGGCAGCAGCCTGACGTTTACCGTCCAGCAGCGCCTGTTTTTTGTGGTGTTAGTCGCCACGATGGGCGCGCTCGCGTTTGGCTACGACACCGGTATTATTTCCGGCGCGCTGCCCTACATGACGCTGCCCGCCGCGCAGGGCGGTCTCGATCTCACGCCGTTTACCGAAGGGCTGGTAACCTCTGCGCTCACCTTTGGCTCTGCGCTCGGCGCATTTATCAGCGGTTATGTCTCGGATCGCTTTGGACGCCGTATCGCGTTACGCAGCCTTGCGCTGTTGTTCATCGCCGGAGCGTTAGGCACTACGGTTGCGCCGAACCTGGAAATCATGGTGGTGATGCGCTTTATTCTCGGCTTCGCGGTGGGCGGCGGATCGTCAACGGTTCCGGTCTTTATCGCTGAAATTGCCGGTCCAAAGCGCCGGGCACCGCTGGTGAGCCGCAATGAACTGATGATTGTGTCAGGGCAACTGCTGGCTTACGTCGTCAGCGCCGCCATGAGTTTGTTACTGCACGATCCGGGTATGTGGCGCTATATGCTGTCGCTGGCGATGATCCCCGGCATTCTGCTGTTCGTTGGCACCTTTTTTGTCCCGGCCTCACCACACTGGATGGTGGCGGAAGGGCGCTTTAATGAGGCGCTGCGTATCCTGCGCAAACTGCGGGAAAATCCGCGCGAAATTAAAAAAGAGATGGCAGAGATGCGCCAGAACGCGCGGGAAGCCCGTCAGGGGCCACCGGCGCGCGAACTGCTGAAAGAAAAATGGATCGTGCGTCTGCTGCTGCTGGGCTGTGGGATGGGCATTGTCGCGCAGTTCACCGGCGTCAACGCCTTCATGTATTACACGCCGGTCATTCTGAAAAGCACCGGGCTGGGCACCAGTGCAGCGATTGCTGCAACCATCGGCAACGGCGTGGTATCGGTACTGGCCACCTTTGCCGGCATTAAAGCCATCAGTCACTTCGGCCGGCGGCCGATGCTGATGACCGGGCTGTCGGTGGTTATTGCGATGCAGCTGGCGCTGGGTACGGTGCTGGTTCTCATGCCCCAAAGCCTGACGCAGAGCCTGCTGGCGCTGGCTTGCATTCTGGTGTTTCTGTTCTTTATGCAAATGTGCATTTCCCCGGTTTACTGGTTACTGATGTCGGAGCTGTTTCCGATGAAAGTGCGTGGGGTGTTAACCGGTTCAGCGGTAGCGTTTCAGTGGATATGTAACGCCGTGGTCGCGCTGGCATTTCCGCCGTTGCTGTCGCTGGTTGGTAATAAGGCATTCTTTATCTTTGCCGCAATCAATGTGGCTTCTCTGGTGTTTATCGCGGTGATGTTGCCGGAAACCCGCGGGAAATCGCTGGAAGAAATTGAGTCCCACATGCGCGAGCATTTTGGTGAACCTGCGGATGAAGTCGCGTCATCAACCTGATCCCCTGCATGCTGTGCCGCGGCACCCGCCGCGGCATTATCGCCATCCTCTGTTAAATAATGCCTGTTACAGGCTTCATTTCGGCACTTACCTGCGCCGGTTCGCTCATAAGGGTCTACAGTGTGACGTGAGGTTCTCATCAACGTGAAATGGAGGAAGTGCATTTGTCTATTCAACACGACGGGAAAGGGCACGTCATTATTGGCGAAGCGGCACTAAGCCTGGCGCTGGGCAAAAAGAAGATAAGTGTTACGACGCTTATCGACGAGCTCAGACACATGAAACGTGCTGGCGGAAGCGATACACGTCTGGCAGCCATTTCAGAGGCCATCAACTGGCTCAGAAGCTTTGATGAGCCAGAGCAGGCAGCGAACCATGTGCCGTACCTGCAGACGCTTGCAGGCCTGAACGACGAAAAGAACTGACGCCAAAGGACGTAGTCCGGCTCTGGCCGGAAGACGACAACGTAGATGACCTCATCGGACACGCGTAAGCGTGAACCGGCCGGAGAAATCTGTCAGGGATGACGCCTCCGCAATCCTGAAACGTCGCTCAGACGCTGACCTGTGACAATGGATTCTGACGTAACCAATGGGTGCGCAGTGCCATCACTGCGGGTGTGAAATGCGAGCCGATGACGTGATCAGCGACCAAACAGCATCGCGAGGAGCGAGCGCGCCTGTTCCGCCTCGACCTCATCATCCGTGTCATTGAGGTGGCCGATCAGCTTGAGACAAATGGCTGCGCGTGTCAGCCGGCGCTCCTGGCGCAAAATGTCCACCGTGATGCGTCCCAGTAGCGCAATCTGCCGGGGATCCGTCACCTGATTGAAGTAACCGGTCAGCCCGGTTTTATTACAAGGCGGCAGCCCGTTCTCTCTCATTTGTCCACCTGAAGAACACGATGATCCTGTAGGGCGCAAAGTAACCGATACGATATCGTCTGTACAGCATCAATCCGTAAAGGTTTTTCAGCTAGTCGGCGATTTTCTGTCAACGCAGCAGGGCAGGGAAGAACCGCAGGATGCTGCCCGCGGTGCGAAATTTCACCACCACCGATGGCGGTCTTGAATAAATCTGTACATTCCCAGTGCTGTTTTAACCGGCATCATGCCAGCGAATAACCGCTCTAAATCCCTGAGAAATTAGCGTTAGCATTTTTTGCACAAGAATGATGCTAATACAGAAACAGATTTCCTGTACAAGTTTTAAATATTTGTATAAGTTTACGCACAGACAGAACCGACTGTATTTTAATCATCTGAGAGGTTCACCATGCGTCAGAACGTCACAAAATTTCCAGATAGCGCCAGCGAGATCGCCCAGTACTTTAGCCGGGCTGCGACACCGACTCAGCAGGAAACGCTGGGGCAGATTGTGGTTGAGATCCTGCGCGCAGGAAAAAACCTCAATCGCAAGGCTATCTGTTCCCGGCTGCTCAGACGCCTTGAGGTTGCGGCTAATCATGAAGAAGAGCGTCACTACCATACGCTGATTGGCATGCTGTTCGAACGCTGATACGAAAAGGTAAATCGGTGGTACCTGCAGCATGCGCTTTATGGCTCCGGGAAGGGGTCAGCCACTGGTCCGGAAGGGCACGGTCCCGCAGGGGGTGGGCATGCAGAGAAAGTCTATTGAACGTTTAACCGAAATCGTTCTGGGCGAGGCAGTGGTTAAGCTGCTGGATAATAATGATCGGATTAATGTGGCCAGCGTATCGTCACGACTGCGCGCGATGGCCACAGAGGAATTTAATCCCGATCGCCTGGAGGCGATTAAACTTGCCATCACGGAACTGCAGATGCAGGCAGCTGTCAGGGAAGACCGTGAAAAATCGCTGGCTACCATGGGCATGGCAACCCCATCCAGAGCCGGTAAAAAGCATTAAACGCAGGGATGATAATTTTCCTGAGTAACCGGAATGCGGCAGGACGCCAGGCACCAGGTGGCCATCTCAGGATGGCCGATTTTTTTGGCGACCAGCCGGGATGAAGCTCTGCTCCCCGGGCCAGGATAACGACACATGCAACAGAACGAACAACATTTCAGCGCTGAAGCGGCACTCATTCAACATTTTCGCAGCGGCGGCGAACGTTTTGCTGCTGAATCAGCGGTACTGGACAGCGTCATCCGCGACATCGTCATTCACGGGCAGAAAGTGACGAGCAAAACCATCATTCTTTATCTCATCGCAGAGCTTGAGATGACGACCGATGTCGTCAGACTGGATGTGCTGCGCAACGTGCTGGAAATCGTTGTCGGCAGAACGCCGGATGATGAAGGGTTCTGAAACGTTCACTGACCCGGAACAGCGGCTTAGCTTTAGTGCATCTGCTTTATTAGCATACTGATGGCGTTTAAACAGGCTTGCCGCATCTCATCTTCACTGGCGGTTTCGCTGAGATGGTGCAGGCCGTGGGTGATTTCCTGAAGTGTCAGGTGCTGGTCCGGCTTAAGAAGGCGTGCCACGACCGTTCCAATAACGGCGTAGATATCTTCGGCGGTGGTGTCATTGCTCAAATGACCTCCATCCGTTGGTGGATAAGCATACAGTATAGCAGAAACACCAGGCGCAGGCACTGCAGCATTTGCTGCCGATGATCATCCCGCAATCAGTGAAGGGTGCCGGAGAAAGCGACGTGTCCGGCCGTGGAAGCCTCTTTCTTCACGGCGCTCATCTCCATCTCGCGCCTGACGTCCTCAATGACGCGCAGCACTGCACGCACACGATCGCTGTCTGTCTCACCGTCCAGCATGGCTTGCAGCCTGTCGTTAAGGGCCACCCAGCTTACGGCTACGCCATCATCGAGTAATGCCGTCACGGCTTCTCCGATGATGATATCCGCCATTTTATCGTCAAAATTACTGTTCATCAGTCTGTCCGGCTGCGGTTAGGGCAACGAGCTTATCACAGGAATAGCAGCAGGGCACATTGGGCTGATCAATCCCTGGCATTTAACCCCATCTGTGGTTATCGGGGCGATGATACGTCTCGTGACGGGCTGACGCGCAGAGAGCCAGCGCACTGTTTTAATCAGCCTCAGCGTTTCGGCTTTCTGACCTGTTCTGCCTCTTCAGCACGCCCGTTTGCTTCTGACGCCGCCAGTTCGAGGCGATAAAGTAAGGTGTCGCCGCGCTCGCTGTAACGTGCCGGCCAAATCATCGCCGCGTTGCCGTCTTCCACGTACTTAACCCCCAGTTCCTCCACGACAGCCCATGGCCGCGCCAGCGCGCTGCGGTAGCGCAGCAGCTCACGCGCCATTGATACGGCCTCCGGTTCATTCTCCTCCGGATGGCTGGAGATAAATTCCAGTCGACTATCGCTGAGCATCATCTTCTCCTGAAAGCATGACCTTTTCCTTTACCCGACTTGCTGCGGATGGCTGCCTGCCGGGGCAAGCGGCACATGACGATGGTCGATTTACGCTCCGGCGTCATCAGGTTAACCCGTTTTTACATCGCCTCGCGGCTCTCAGGCCAGGCCACGGCCGCGCCTTCGGAGGTAAACAGGCTGCCCTGAAAATCAATGATCCCCGCCGCTTCCAGCCACATCCACTCTTCAGGACGCTCAATGCCTGCGGCAATAACGTTGATTTCCAGCGCTGAACAACAGCGGATCACCGCCTGCACTACCGCCTGCTTCGGACCGCTGCGGTGAATGTCGCGCACAATATTCGCACCGATACGCACCCGATCGGGCTGGACATGAGCCAGCAATGAAAGACCTGCCGAACCGTCGCCGAAGTTGTCGATTGAAAGGCTGATGCCGGCTTCTTTCAGCTGTCTGACCGCTGTGGAAAAGCCTTCGAGCCGGGAGATGACTTCCGTTTCGCTGACGCCAAGGATAATTTGCTGCGGCACCAGTTCCGCATCTTCAATGGCGCTGACCAGTTTACTGACCGCATCGGGCAGATAAACCAGCGTCATCGGCAGGATACTGATATACAGCGTCATGCCATCGGGGCAGGCCCGGCCGGCTTTACGCAGCGCGTCCATGACGACGTTAAGGTCACGCGTATAACGTTCGTGCTCCTGCAGTCCGGCGGGCTGCTGCTGCGGAATCGCCTCGATGGCCGTCACTTCGCGGCCGAGGGGATCAACAACCGGGCGGAAGCTCACGCCACTGGCCGGCGCGGGAGAGTGAGCTGCAGCGGGAATGAAATCCCAGAAATCAGCCGGCAGCACTTCAAAGTAATTCTCTTTTTCGCGCGCCTCAACAAAGGTGCGGAGGAACTGCAATCCGCGATCGTCGTACGTCAGCTGGTATTTTGATGTGCCGCGATCCAGCACGGCCTGCAGCACGCTGCCGCTGTGGTGATTACGCAAATCGAACAGTTCCATGCCGGCATTACCAAACCGACGGGAAGGAGAGTAGTCGCGCATCAGCTCGACGACATTGTGGTGACGCGGGTCGGCACAGATGCGGGCGTAAATATCGAGAACGCCTTCTTCCGGTCCTTCGAGGATCTGAAAAAAGTGCGTGCCGTTAAACAGCAGGATGCCTGTAACCTGATGCTCTGCATTGAGCAGACTCGCTTTTTTCACCATCCCCGGCAGGATGCTGACGGGAACATCTTCAGCGATGTGGCTGCGATAAATGATCGTTGTAAGCATGGTACGCTCCAGATTGTCGCGATTGTCGTGTGACACCTTAACAGCATGGGATGAATTGTGAAATGTAAGGACTGAGCGCTATGGCTCGCGGGCACGTCTGTTCCGGGTCGCCGGTGACTATGTATGCCACGCTGAAAGTGTAGACAGAAAGAGGGCATAACCGGAGGGACACGACGCGAAACAGGCCGCACTTAAATGGCAAGCGGCGCTCTCCGGCGCCGCTGCACATCATCAGGATATCCGGTCAATCACCTTCGCTTTGTCGGTGATTGAGCCATTGGCCGCTATTCGCGGGTTTTCCCCTCTTCAATAAACTCTTCGTCGATCTCTTCAACGTTTTCACGGTTGTCGCGACCGGAAAGCAGATTCCAGCAGGCGATGAACAACGCGGCGATCAATGGACCGATAACAAAGCCGTTGATGCCGTACACTTCCATGCCGCCCAGCGTGGCAATCAGAATCAGGTAATCCGGCATTTTAGTATCTTTACCGACCAGCAGCGGACGCAGGATGTTGTCCACCAGCCCGACCACAACCACGAAGAAGCCCACCAGGAACAGGCCTTTCCACAGCGCACCGGTCGCGAAGAAGAAGATGGCTGCCGGTACCCAGACAATGGCTGAGCCAACGGCCGGAATCAGCGACAGGAACGCCATCAGTGCGCCCCACAGCAGGCTGCCGTCAATGTCGGTGATCCAGAAGGCGAAGCCTCCCAGCACCCCCTGAACCACGGCCACCACCACCGTGCCTTTAACCGTGGCGCGCGAGACGGCGGCAAATTTCATCAGCAGGTGATGTTTGACGTAAGTGGAGAGCGGCAGCGCTTCCAGGATCAGTCCAACCAGCCAGGCGCCGTCTTTCAGCAGGAAAAACAGCAGATAGAGCATCACACCGAAACCCACGGTAAAGGTAAACGTGCCTTTGCCAATCAGGAAGACGCTGCCCGCCATATACTGACCGCCCTTCAGCGCAAAGCTGGAGAGCTTCTGCTGGATCTGCGCGGCGTTATTCAGATTGTGGTCCACCAGATAAGTCTGCGCCCAGTCCGGCAGATGCTGCAGCAGTTGGGCAAACACCGTCGGGAACTGCGCGGAGTTGGATTGCAGTTTGGTGTATACCATATTAAGTTCCACCACCAGCGACGAGGTGATGATCGCCAGTGGCGTGAACACAATCAGACAGATGATCAACAGGGTCACAAAGGAGGCCAGCCCGTTACGGTCGCCCATTTTGCGCCGCAGCAGCGACTTCAGCGGTGCAAAGATCACCGCCAGGATCGCCGCCCACAGGATGGCGGAGAAATAAGGCGCCAGCACATCAAAAAACGCGATGGTGACAATCGCCAGAATCACGATAAAGAAACCGATATTTAAACCTTTAACACGCATGCAAAAGCCTCGCAGATAAACGTAGCGAATGAACTATAGAACGGCTTTTGCGGAATGTAATGTTTTTAGCGCAGATGAAGGGCAGGGGAGGCCTTGATGACCTCCCGCAGGTTAACTCACACCACATGCAGGCCGAGCACGGCGAAAATATTCGCCAGTACGCCAACGATGATGGCCGCAATCGGGCCGGCAGCCAGTTTCATCACCGGGCGGCCACTGATTTCATTAAGGATATACAGGCTGACCACCACGAACATGCCGGTACCGGCCCAGATCTGATTACCGGCATTGACGCCGCCCACCAGCAGGGCGATTTCCAGGATTTGCGTCATTGAGGTACGGATGTTATCGCCGGACATTTTCAGCGCCGGAAAGTGATTCATCGCTCTGCCAATGCGGCTCAGGCTTTTCACCTCCAGCCCCATTGCGCCCGCGCCCAGTACACCCGCTACCAGTGGATTTGGTGCCAGATAGCCGAGGCCGAGGAACCAGTCGCACCAGCCATTAGTGCCATACACGCCGCTGATCATGGCGGTAGTAATGATCAGCGGCATAAAGGCGATCGCCTGCACAATGGCAACAATCGCCGCTGACGTCATGTTGCCTTTGCCCACCAGCGCAGCGGCAATCGGTTCACCCGCCAGCCAGTGATAGTGCGCGGTGATGGCAATCAGCGCTGCCATCGGCATCAGGTAGAAGATGTTTTTGCGGATACGTTTGATGTTGTCATCAAACAGGCTGTGCTCGATCTCTTCACCGCGCGACTTATCACGCGAGGCGAACATCAGCAGGCAGATCATGCCAACCAGCATGGCGATGCCTTCCGGGCTGAGCGAGATTTCATTGCCGGCGATGGTTAACGGGTTAATGCGCTCAATCACCACGCGACCGAGAAAAGAACAGATAATGGTGATCAGGCCCGCCTTCTTACCAAACTGATAGCCAACCGCAATGGCCGGGAATGCCACAAAGGCGTAAATAATCGGATCGCCTACCGAAGCCAGGGCATCAAGAAAGTTTAACGGCAAATACGCAAAGCCTTTGATGATGCCATCCAGCGCCACGGTGACCAGCGCACCGTATACGGTGCCCAGCAGCACCGCCAGTTTGGTGTTGTTAAAGGACACGCCAATAATGTCGGCGGTCAGCAACACGATATGAATCACAATCACCCCGGTGGCCAGGGTAATCGGCATGGCAAAGCCGGTAATAAAACCGATGCTGATGGCAAATGAAATACCGGCCAGCTCTTTGCGGCTCATGTTGCCGTTCATAAACTCGGGCATGATCGGGCGCAGACCGTCGTGATAGACCGCAATTGAGCGGTTGGCGAGAAAGGTGGCGTAGCCGCCCATCAGCGCAAAAAGTATGATTTTTATCAGATTTATAGAATCCATGGTGTCACCCTGTAAAGGTCGGCTTAGCGCATTAAGCGGCGGCAGCGGGGCGCAGCCGCCAGATTGTTATTGTTGCTGCAGGGCCGTGACGAAGGCTTTTACAGCGTTCTCGGCGCGATCGTTGGTGAAGCCAAAGGCTTTGGTGCCGCCTGCCAGCAGTTCGGCCACTTTTTCCGTACTTGGTTGGGTGATGGCGTTCGCGATGGTGGCGCACTTATCGCGACCAATCAGCGCGTAGGCCATCGCCAGCGCACCGCCGGCACCGCTCTGACAGGCACCGAGGTAGTAGTCATAGCTGCCGCTTTTCACTTTCATGGCGGCATCCATGTCGGTGAAAATATCAGCGCTGAACTGACCGTTACCGATGCTTTCGAGGCATGCTTTGATTTCGTTTTTATTTAACTGTCCGCCAATGGCAATTTTGTACATGGTGGTCACCTGTAATGGTTAAGCTGATTGAATACCGGCCGCATTGAGTGCAGCCAGAAAACCGTCCCCGTTTTGCGGGATGCGGGCGTGGAAAAATTCGCACACGGTGGCACCGACATCCGACAATGTGCGGCGGATGCCGAGCGCACAGGGTTGCTGGCCGCGGCGATAGACCAGCAGCGGCACCTGTTCTCGTGTATGTTTGCTGTGGCCCACGGTGGGGTCGTTGCCGTGATCGGCCATGACGACCAGGCAGTCGCTGACATCCATGTGTGCGATGATGCGTGCCAGTGCGTTATCCACCAGCTGCAGGCGCTCGGCGTAACGCGCGGTGTCTTCGGCGTGACCGGCGAGGTCGGTCTCCTGAATGTTGGTGCAAATGAACGCCGCCTGTGGTCGCTGCATCTCCTCAAGTGTGATGTC
The DNA here is from genome assembly GCF_035783935.1 of Pantoea dispersa. Taxonomy (GTDB): domain Bacteria; phylum Pseudomonadota; class Gammaproteobacteria; order Enterobacterales; family Enterobacteriaceae; genus Pantoea; species Pantoea dispersa_C. Next base: position 28,903 of record NZ_JALKOV010000001.1, read on the forward strand.
GAGAATGATTTGCGAATCGACGAGGCGCGGATAGTTGCGGCCGTGCGGGTTGGCCACGATATCCGCCACTTTGCCCACCAGTACGCTGGTAATACCCTGCTGATGGAGCCTGGCGGGAACCTGCACGCTGGCATCCACGCCATAACCTAAGTGCACCACTTCGAAGCCGCGCTGATAAACGCCAGCTCTTGGGCTGTTAATACCGATGTAGCAGCCCTGTTTGCTCTCGACCGCAGCAAGAATTTGCGCGCTGCTCGCCAGCAGACCGCCATAAGCAATGACGCGGCCCACTTCGACCTGTGCGCGGACGATACGACCAATCTTCTCAACTTCGCTAAAAGGCACAGCGGACAGGTTGGCGCAGATATTAAATACCTGGCCTAAATCCGCTTCGAGGTTATCGCCAATCGCCACGGCATCATTGACCCAAAGCAGCGCCAGCTCACCGTCAGGATGACGCGTCACGTGATAGCCGGCCCGCAGCAGCGCGGCTTCGACCTTATCGATGACCTTTGAGAACGGCATGCGCAACGGTGGTAGCGGCAGTGTGCCCATGATCTCCTGGTGGCCCATAAAGGTATCGCCACCTTCATGTTGTAACTGCGCGACACCGAAAGTCGCTGCCGGACTGGCGCGCATCACGCTGTGATCACAGTGCGGGGCAGCCAGCTGCAGTGCGTTGATCAGCCCCAACTGCTCCAGCGTGGGCAGCCGCAGCGCCGGGAAGGTCTGCAGAATATGGCCGCAGGTATTGGCGCCGCTGTCCTGTGGGCGCACCTGCGGTACGTCATCCATGGCACCGACGCCGAAGCTGTCGATCACCAGCACTAAAAATTTATTCATGGCATGCTCCTGGCAGGACATTACCGAGGCTGTCGAATAAACCCAGCAGCGTCGGTTCGCCGCTGTGCAGCCCGCCGATCAGCGCCACGTCACTGCGTGTGACAAACACCTGGGTACGAAAACACATCACCACCGCGCTGCCCGGTGGCCAGTAACCGGCCAGCGGCAGGGTGTAATCGATGCTGTCACTGTCCACTGGCTGCACCGCGCAGTGTTGCCAGCCCTGATGCCACACCGCTGCATGCTGCATATGGCTGCGGCGATAGTGTCCGCCGCCGTAGCAGTAACTGGTGTTCTGATAGTTGTGCGAGATTTCGGAGAGATAGAGCATGGCGATTTTCTCCGCGCCGTCGCCGTGCTGGTTTGATGGCAGCGTACCGGTCAGCGCATGGCCCGGCTCAGCATGGGTCACGCCCTGAGCGGCCAGCAACGGCAATGTCGCGACGCTGCTGGCGGATGGCGCATTAACCTGTTCAACCTCAATCCCGTGCTGCGTCAGCAGTGTTTTTGCCGCCAGCAGCGTGCGCAGATTTGCGGTGGCTTCGGTTTGCTGTGACGTGTTGCAAAACGCCAGGCACGGAAAGTGCGTCACGCCGACGACGCGCACTCCCGCCAGCCGTTGTAAGTGCGCCAGCACCGCCGGCAATTCGGCCAGGCTGAAACCCGCCTCCTGATTGGGATAAACCACGTCGCCCTGATTGACCACCTTCAGCAGTAACGGCTGTACCCACTGCTGGCGCCGGGCGGCGGCGGCAATGCTCTCAGCTTTTTCCAGACTGTAAACGGTAATCACCTGCGGGCGCTGCGCCACGGCCGTATCAATCAACTGCTCAGGCAATTGCACCAGATGGCCAACATGGGCCACCGGCAGACCGTGCTGCCACAGGCGCTGTGCCTCTTTAAAATCCACCGCAACCATACCTGCAAAACCCTGTTGCAGAATCAGCTGGCTGAGCAGGGGATTACGGCCAAACTGTTTGCTCATCAGGTAAAGTTTCAGGCCATGTGCCTGCGCAGTGGCCTGAAGCAGACGCGCATTGGCCAGCACCTGGTCAACGTCGATCACATAACAGTCCGGACGAATTTCACCGCGCTGCCAGAAGCGTAATGCAGCTTCCATCAGGGCTGGATTCTGTCTTTCCAGCGCGTTAAGAAACATCAGCAACTCCCTTTATTTTCATTTTTTTGAATATTTAGGTGCATTAAAATGTCACGCCGCGCTTTCCTGTTGTGCCAGTACCAGCCCGAACAGATTGGCCAGAAGATAGCCCTGTTCATGTTGCGGTACCTCGAAAGCAAACAGGCTGAGCAGATCCTGGTGAAGCGTCTGGATAGCGGGATAGCGCGCGGACTCGGCGATTTCTGCCAGTACTTCGGCATCCAGCGCCGGAATAATCTCGCCACGACGTGTGCGCATTAGCGCATTCGCCATGTGGGTGATGAGCATTTCGCCCTGCGCATGACGAATGCGCAGCTGCCAGTGCTGTTCGAGTCGGCTGACTACCGCCAGCATGCCGTGATAAATCTCCTCGTCGATCACCTGTGCGTCGTGCAGAATCTGTAAGCGTGTTTCCATGTGGCTACCTGTTAATAACTGGGTTCCCTGATGCCGAGCGCGACATCCTGTTGATGGCGCAGCAGCTGTGGAATATCAATCAGCGACTGCACTAAATGTTGAATCACTTTGGCGTTGTTATGTATGAGTAATACCGCTTCGGAGGCTTTCACCGCGTCGGCGTGGTCAATCGGTTGCTGAATAATGCCTTCTGTTGCTTCATCGCTGTGGTTCCACACTGCGGCATCAATTTCGCCGCGCTGCAGCGCCGTCAGTGTCAGGTTGTAGGGCAGGGCGACGCGTTCGATGGTCTGCCCGGTAAAAATCCGTTCGGTCAGCAGCCGCTGATCCGGTGAGCGCGGGTCGAGCCCAACGCGACGGATGGCTCCTTTACGACTGGCGCGATACAGCAGTCGGTGGCCGGCAACATAGCTGCCCGGGCCAAAGTTCAGCACTGCCGTTACCTCGCCCTGCCGCAGATAGCTTTCCGCCGCGAGATGCGACACCACGGCCATGTCGTAGACGCCATCGATCAGGCAATCAATACGCACTTCTGCACCGCGCATGTGCGCAAAATAGAGCGGATAGCCCGTAAACTGCGTTTTGATCGCACTGGCCAGCCCTTCATAAAGCCGGGTATAAGGCAGCGGCATAGCACAAAGAATGTTGCCGATGTCGGCCTGCTCCAGCAAACGCGGAAAATCCATCTGGCTTAAAAGGGTGCCATTGCGTCCACGGCGATCGAGTGTTACACACTGTTCGGCCTCCAGACTTTTTAGCGCGTTTTGCACCACGCCCACTGAGAGCGCCAGCTCGCTGGAGAGCACATCAATGGTTTTCAGCCGTTCGCCAGGTTTGAGGCCAAACAGATAGCGTGCCAGACTGACCCGCGCGACTCCCTCTTTCTTAATAAAGGCTTTGCTCATGCTTAATCTTCAATTTTATGAACATTTAAATCATGTTTCATTTTAACCCGGCCGGCAAGCGGGAAAGAAGCGATGTGGGAGAAGGATCACAAAAGCGCAGCGCGACAGGCTGTCCGGATCTGTCCGCCTGATGTCCGGCTTCAGGCTGGCGCGGCGCTGCTGTGGCGGCGATGATAGCCACAAATCGGAAGGAGAGTGTCATGCTGGAATTACGCCCTAACTGCGAATGCTGTGATAAAGATCTGCCGCCGGCCTCGCCCGACGCGCGCATCTGCTCGTATGAGTGCACGTTTTGCGTCGACTGCGCTGAGGGGGTGCTGGCGCAGCGCTGCCCTAACTGCGCTGGAGAGCTGGTGCGGCGGCCGGTGCGTCCGGCACAGGCGCTGCTGCGCCATCCGGCTGGCACGCAGCGATATCCTTTATCCCCATCGCGTGGTTAACATCGTCAGGGGAATTGGCTTTACAGGCTGCGCATAATTATCCTGCGCCACGTTGCCGCTAATTTGGACGGCGAAGCGGGTCTGGCAGAAAATTAGCGTTATACTAATCACGCTTATCGATTAATTGCCAGAGTGATACTTTTTCACCGGGTTGAGAAAAATAACCTGACGAACAAGGCTGCCGGTCGGCTTTAATTGTTTCATAACCAGAAAACGAACTGCTCTGTTTTTTATTGGTAAAATTCAATGCATTAGAATTTCTTGCTGAGATTTTGTTCGCGCTGGCGATATTTTTTGTGACGGCTGGTCAGAGCACGGACCTTATTTCATCTCGCTTTACCCGCTTTCGACGGTTATTTCCGCTACCGTTAACTTTTTTACGGTTTTTTCTGAAAATAGAAGTTTTCTGAAAGTATTTTGCCGGCTTCAATGGTATTCTTTCCGGGCAATGCTAGTGATGTGGCGTTGTGTGCTTCAGTTTTACCCTCTTTTAAGCAGGGATTTCCCGCTTTATGCATTTTATGACAATAGCATTGTCCACCCGATCCTCGCGATCGGGTTTTCTTTATTCCCTTTGAATTATCCGTTTATTTTCCCGCTGGCCTTTTCGTGCCACACCTCCTTAAAGTCTCCATAATCGTTAAGAAAGCGCTAACAGGGCGTAATGTATTGTAAGTCGCCGATTTTTAAGAGTTTTGGACATGCTGTTTTAGCTTTGTTTAAGCAATAGTAAGGATCAACGGCGCGCAGACTGCCGTTATCCCTGGAGGTAACATCATGAAAAAAACAACACTTACGATTATTGCGTCACTTATTGCATGCAGCACCCTGTTTTCCAGCGTCTCCTGGGCCGACGGTCCCGGTGACCATCGCTGGGATCCGCACGGCGGCGACCGCCATCAGGATCGCGGTCCGGGCCCCGATCATCATGACCGTCGCGACTTTGGCCTCGACCGCGGACCGGGCCCGGATCGTCACGACCACTATGCTGACCACCGTATGCCGGAAGGGCATCGCGGCGGCGACCGCTTTGCCTGGCGCGGCCATGATTTTCGCCGTGGTTATCCGGCACCGCCGGAGTTCCGTGGTCCACACTATCGCGTCGACGACTGGCGGGCACGCGGTCTGTATGAGCCGCCGCGCGGCGAGCACTGGGCCTTTATTGACGGCAACTATGTGTTAGTGGCGGCCGCGACCGGCATCATCACCGCCATTCTGCTGAATAACGCGTTTGACTGATCTTCTCTGACGGATGGCGCAAGCCATCCGTGTTTCTCTCTGCTTTCGCTGCTCACCAGGTTATTCTGTAGGCAACCCGTTTTTCCTTTCAACGCGTTAAGGAGTCATGATGACCGTGGTAAAAATGGTGGCGGTGGATATGGACGGCACCTTTCTCGACGATAAAAAACAGTACAACCGGGCGCGTTTTCACGCCTGCTATCAGGAGATGAAGCGGCGCGGCATCAAATTTGTGGTCGCCAGTGGCAATCAGTATTACCAGCTCAAATCCTTCTTTCCTGACATTGCCCATGAAATCGCCTTTGTTGCCGAAAATGGCGCGTGGATCCTTGAGGGTGATGAAGAGTTATTCTGCGGCGCGTTCTCCCGCGAGGATGTCAATGCGGTGCTGGATACGCTGCAGCGCGGTAACTATCCCAACCTGAAATATATCCTCTGCGGCCGTAACAGTGCTTATCACTTCAACACCATGGACGAGCAGTGGCTGGTGAAAATGCGTCACTACTGCCATCGTCTCAGGGCGATCGACAGCCTCGCTGACGTGGGCGATGACCGGCTGTTCAAGTTTGCGCTGAATCTCTCCGATGATTATGTCGATATTCTGATGGCCGATATTGAGCGTCTGCATCAGGGCGCAGCAGCGGCGACCTCCAGCGGGCACGGCTCGGTGGATTTGATTGTGCCCGGCTTACACAAAGCTAACGGCCTGCGTTTGCTGCAGCAGCGCTGGAACATCAGCAGCGATGAGGTGCTGGCGTTTGGCGACGGCGGCAACGATCTGGAGATGCTGGTGCAGTCGCGCTTCAGCTTTGCCATGCACAATGCGCCGCAGCGGGTAAAAGACGCCGCACGCTATGGCGCAGCGTCGAATAATCAGGAAGGCGTGCTGCAGGTCATTGAGCAGATGCTGGCGGGAGAAGGGCCGTTTGCTGGCTGAATAAGCAACGGGCAGCATCCGCTGCCCGAAAGGCTCAGACGACGCGCCACGCGGCGGTAATCATCGCCGTGAGCGTGGCGGGCTCATAATCAACCCAGCCGTTTTTGCTGTTGGCGCGCGCCACAATCCACTCGACCTCATCTGCGGTTAGCGTTGGTCCTTCCAGCCAGAACGGCATGATGGCATGCTGCTGCAGCCAGGCTTTCAGCGCCAGCGCCGGTGGTGCCGTTTCATCGGGCAGCAGGCGTTCCGCCAGCGCCGTCATCAACCGCTGCTGTTCGGGGTGCGCGCTTTCAGCCAGCACATCGAGGAACGGGAACAGCAGGCGACCGCATACTTCGCCGTGATGGAACGGTTTGATGGCCCCCAGTTCCCCGGCGATACCGTGAATCACCCCCAAACCCGCGCTGCTCAGGCTGACGCCGCCAAGCCACGACGCCATCATCATCGCCTCACGCGCCGCATCACCGCGGCTGTCATCGCGATGCAGGTGCGGCCACGCCTGCATGAACAGCTGCAGACCATTGAGGGCGTTTTGCTGGCTGAACAGGTTTCCTTTGCGCGACAGATAGGCCTCGAAGAGATGGGTGAAGGCATCGATGGCGCAGGTCGCCAGCACGCGATCCGGCGTCCCTTTGAGCAGATCGGGATCGAGAATCGCCACCTGCGGCACAAACACCGGATGGCGCAGCGAAGCTTTCACCTTAATGTGCTGCTGATCGGTCACCACCGCATTCTGCGTCACCTCGCTGCCGGTGCCGGCAGTGGTGGGTATGGCGATCAGCGGCAGCGTCACCGCCTGCACCGGCGTGTCACCCACTTTCTCCAGGTAGCGCGCGATGTTCAGCGGATGCTGCATCATGGCGCTGAAGGCTTTGGCCGCATCCAGCACGCTGCCGCCGCCAATGGCGACAACGCGATCGACGTGTCCGCGCCAGCGCGTTACCCAGTTATCGATCTCGTCCGGTGAGGCTTCGTGGCTGACAATTTCATAGCCCAGAATGTGATCGTTCAGCGTCGCGCCGAGACGCGTCCACGCCGGGCTGTTAAGAAATGAGCGGCCGCAGAACAGCAGCGTAGGCTGCGGATTTGCCGCCAGCAGCGGCACCAGGCGGTCGATGCTGCCACGGCCAAACAGGGTTTGTTGATTACTGTACAGCTCAATCAGATGCTCACTCACCTGCAGATCCTTATCGGTTGGCATAAAGCATTCAGTGTAACCAAAAGCCGCGCCGCTTCCGGGGCAAACATTCTGATAACCCTCCGACAAAAAGTTGATCACCTTCGCAAAACAGAAATTCACCCGCTGCACCAGGTGCTTTCCCGTCAATGTTACCCTTAACATGATACCGGTAACAGGATGTCGTATTCTGAAACATCTGGCACTGATAACCCCTTTGTCCCATTACAACAAACCGCTGCCGGTACAACGCCGCGCGCAAAAGTGGAGAAAAATTATGCCATTACTCTATGTGGCAATTGGCGTGGCGTTACTGCTGCTGCTGATGATTCGCTTCAAACTCAACGGCTTTATCGCGCTGATTCTGGTCGCACTGGCGGTGGGCATGATGCAGGGCATGCCGGTCAATAAAGTGATCGGATCGATCAAAACCGGCGTCGGCGGCACCCTGGGCAGCCTGGCGCTGATCATGGGCTTTGGCGCGATGCTGGGTAAACTGCTGGCCGACTGCGGCGGTGCGCAGCGTATTGCAACCACGCTGATTGAGAAATTCGGTCAGAAACACATTCAGTGGGCGCTGGTGCTGACCGGCTTCACCGTCGGCTTCGCGCTGTTTTATGAAGTCGGCTTCGTGCTGATGCTGCCGCTGGTGTTCAGTATCGCCGCGTCGGCGCGCGTGCCGCTGCTGTATGTCGGCGTGCCGATGGCGGCAGCCTTATCGGTGACGCATGGCTTCCTGCCGCCGCACCCGGGCCCGACCGCCATCGCCACGTTGTTTAATGCCGATATGGGCAAAACCCTGCTGTACGGTACGCTGCTGGGGATCCCGACGGTGATTCTGGCCGGTCCGGTGTACGCGCGTTTTCTGAAAGGCATTGATAAACCGATTCCGGAAGGGCTGTGGAACCCGAAAACCTTCAGCGAAGCGGAAATGCCTGGCTTTGGCGTCAGCGTGTGGACGGCGCTGGTGCCGGTGATCCTGATGGCGCTGCGCGCCGTGGCCGAAATGCTGCTGCCGAAAGGCCATGTGCTGCTGCCGTACGCGGAATTCTTTGGCGATCCGATCATGGCGACGCTGATTGCTGTGCTGATCGCCATCTTCACCTTTGGTCTTAATCGCGGTCGCAGCATGGATGAGGTGATGGGCACCATCACCGATTCGATCAAAATCATCGCCATGATGCTGTTAATCATCGGCGGCGGCGGAGCCTTCAAGCAGGTACTGGTGGACAGCGGCGTCGATAAATACATCGCCGGCATGATGCACGAAACCAACGTCTCGCCGATCTTTATGGCGTGGTCGATTGCGGCGGTACTGCGTATTGCGCTGGGATCTGCCACGGTGGCAGCGATCACCGCTGGCGGTATTGTGGCGCCGCTGATTGCCACCAGCGGTGCCAGCCCGGAGCTGATGGTGATTGCTGTGGGCTCCGGCAGCGTTATTTTCTCGCACGTGAACGATCCGGGCTTCTGGCTGTTCAAGGAGTACTTCAACCTGACTATCGGGGAAACGATTCGCTCGTGGTCGGCGCTGGAAACCATCATTTCAGTGTGCGGTCTGCTGGGCTGTCTGTTGCTGTCGGCTGCGCTGTAACCAGGCTGAGGCGCTGCGCCTCAGCCCCGGCGGCTTACTGCGCTAACGCGCGGAAGGCCGCCAGCTCATCCTCCGGCATGCCGGCCTGCTGGGCTGCCGCGCAAATTTGCTGCCAGCTGTTGCTGTCCAGCGGAATACCTTCGCGTTCGCGCTCAACACGGTTGCGCGTTTCCCATTCGCCCGGCACCAGAATCTCCGCCTCACCACTTTGCGGTGAACGCCTGACCCACGCGAGAAACTCTTCGGCTTCCTGCTGCATCGCCGGTGCGTCAAACGCAGCGGGGTCGAGAATTATAGTGGTCATGCCGTTAAAAATGGCGTCCGTGTTGGTAAGCAGCGTGGCGTCATGCGTGGTGCGACCGCCGGACAGCGCACCGCCGAGGATTTCGCACATCGTCGCCAGCGCATAGCCTTTGTGCAGGCCGAAGGCGGTCAGCGCGCCATACGGCGACTGATGCATTACACCCGGATCGGTGGTCGGCTGGCCCTGTTCATCAATCAGATAGCCCGGCGCGACCGGCTGACCTTTGTTGTACGCTACGCGCGTTTTCCCGTAGGCAATGCCGCTGGTGGCGAAGTCCAGCAGCAGCGGTTCGCCGTTGTGACGCGGAAACACCGCGCAGAACGGATTGGTGCCGAAGCGGCGATCGCTGCCGTTAAACGGCGCCACCATCGGATCGCCCATCACATTCACGAAATGAAAAGAAACCAGGCCCGCCGCGGCACACTGTTCCGCCCAGTGCCCGATGCGGCCAATGTGGTGCGCGTGGTGCAGGCCGATCGCCGCAAGGCCAAACTTTTTCGCCCGCTCGATGCCGAGTTGCATGGCTTCGTACGCGGCCACCTGGCCAAAGCCCTGCTGGCCGCTGAGGGTCATTACGGCACCCGCATCTTTTTCGATGCTGACGTGCTGATTGAGCTGCAAAAAGCCCTGCGTCAGCGAGGCCATATAGCTCGGTATCATGCCAACGCCGTGGGAATCATGGCCTGCAAGGTTGGCGGCCACCAGATGGTCGGCTACCAGGCGCGCTTCGTCGGCGCTGCTGCCGGCATGCAGCCAGATGGCTTGCACAAACTGATGTAAACGGGAAGGGGAAACACGATGCAGTTGAGTCACGCGGTTAATCTCCTTATTGGGGGAAGAGATCATCCTGTGCTGAAATGCATAATAACCGCAAGTGAGGGCGGGTAAAGGGCCACAACACGTGGCCCAACGTACTCAGTGCGGCTGTTCGAAGCCGGCTTTAACCATCTGTTCACGCAGTGCGCGTGCAATTTCACGGTTCCCACCCGTGATCGGATAAATAACGTTGTTGACGACATCGTCAAGATAGTGCTCTTCAAACTCTTGCAGGGTGAGCTGCGTACCGCCTTCGTCATTGATAGCAATGCTGCCACGAATGTGATTGCCATAATCCTTTGCCTTCAGGCTGTAACGACCCATGCTGGTATTAATCGTGCTCATATCGTCTCCTTGTTGCGTCGGCATAGCGAACCATTGCGCCCGCTACAGGCGCTGTAATTTTAGACAATCCTCACGCTGTGCGTGCGGCCCGGCGCAGACTAAAGCGGTGAGCTGCGACCCGTCTCGCAGAAAATAATCTGAAGCGACACCGTATACGGCAGGTGGCTGCGATCGGGCTCGCAGCAGCGCGCTAAGCCGGAATAATCATCTATACTGATTGCACGATGCGTTATTTTTCATCCTGAAGGAGCGAACTATGAAAATAATACTGTGGATCATCGCCATCATCTTTATTGTCGGCTTACTGACGATTACTGGCGTGTTTAAACTGATTTTCTGACGCGTTCAGGCACCCACCGGGTGCCTGATATCATGATTCGGCGTGGCCGGTGGCGGACGCAGCGCAAGAGGATGAAAGCGGAATCAGATCGCGCAGGCTGATCGGTTTACCGCATGCGGCGCAACAGGCACCGTGATGATCGGGAGCATCGGCGTTTTCCCTGCCCGGTACTGTATAAAAAAATTTGGCGCAACCGCAGCGGCTGCAACGAATTGTCATCTCAGTTCCTCCTTTCTCCGTCCTGGAGTCGTGAGATTTATCTTATTCATACGGTCAGTTCAATTGATAAATTTTATTAATTTATTCATGTAATCAATTTTCACGGATAAGTTGCTGAATATTAAGTAATCACTTTGGGTAATCATCTGTAGTGGAGTGCATTTTCTGCACCTTTTGTCCTTTGCGTTTTGTTTATTTGCCGTTTCGACTATCGGCGCACAGTGAGGTAAAATTAACCAGCTGATTGTCCGTAAAGGCAGGTGCGAGAGACACCGGTGTGGCGCGTATGCATGACGCGTCTGCGGCTTCAGCCATTCACTCACGGCAGGGCGGTGCGGCGAGAAAGTGTGCTGCGCGGTGACTGTCCGATACAGGAAGATTTAACAGGAAGCATTGTTGTGAACTGGCGTATTTCTGCCGCCTTTTGCGGCTGTATTTTGACCTCATCGGTCTCTTTTTCGGCACCAGCGGCAACCGCAGGCGAAGCGATCAAATCGGGCTGGAACACCTTCTCCGGTAACGTCGCGCAAACCTGGAACCAACCGCAAAACTATGATCTTTACATCCCGGCTATCACCTGGCACAACCGTTTTACTTACGATGATGAACACATCAAAAAGTACAATGAGCGGCCGTGGGGCGCGGGCGGCGGCGTTTCGCGCTGGGATGAAAAGGGCAACTGGCACGGCCTGTATGCCATGGTGTTCAAAGACTCATTTAACAAGTGGGAGCCGATTGCCGGCTACGGCTGGGAGGCCACCTGGCGACCGCTGAACGATCAGAATTTCCACCTCGGTGCCGGTTACACCGCAGGCGTGACGGCCAGAGATAACTGGAGATACATCCCGGTTCCGCTGGTGTTGCCGCTGGCATCGGTTGGATACGGCCCGGCAACTTTTCAAATGACTTACATTCCAGGCACTTATAATAACGGCAACGTCTATTTTGCCTGGCTACGGTTTCAGTTTTAATCGCTGAAGATGCGCAGAAAGTGTGAAGAGCATGGAAAAAATCGATATTTATCACTTTTTCATCAATTCGCGCTGGACAAATGTCACTGCAATTGCTGTACTAGATGCCGACACAGTTTAGTGTCCATTTTTCATGTAAAGGTAATATAGATGTCCAAGATCAAAGGTAACGTTAAGTGGTTTAATGAGTCCAAAGGATTCGGTTTCATTACTCCAGAAGATGGCAGCAAAGATGTATTCGTACACTTCTCTGCTATCCAGAGCAACGGCTTCAAAACTCTGGCTGAAGGTCAGCGTGTAGAGTTTGAAATCACCGACGGCGCTAAAGGCCCATCTGCTGCTAACGTTACCGCTCTGTAAGTTAACAGTCAGAATTTTAAAAACCCGCCTGATGGCGGGTTTTTTTTGTGCCTTTTTCAGCCCTGCCACCAGCTAAAAGCCCAGGCGACGATCACCAGCATACTGAGCGACAGCGCCAGCCATTCATTCAAACAGTGCGGTACCAGATTTTTCATGTGTCATGCCTCGCTGCGTCATTTAAGCCAGCATGGCAAAGCAAGATTAAGCCAGCCTTAAGCCTGCGTGACAGCGGCATGACAAGGCACATTGTGCGGCGTCGCTCACAGATAATTCCTGTAACATACTCATAACAAACCTTACTTGCAGATTTTTTACCGGCAACGCTATATAACAGCAGTCAGGGAACGGAGGAGGCAGGATGAACATACGTGAAGCACAAGCCAAAGACAGCTTTGCCCTGAGTGCGCTGTTAACCGAGCTGGGTTATCGCGGCACGGAAAAATTTATTACCGGGCGCCTGGCGCAGCTGTGCGCACATCCGGACGAGACGCTGCTGGTGGCGGAACACGGCAATCAGGTGCTGGGATTTCTTTCGCTGCACTTTATTCCGCAGCTGGCATTAGCGGGCGATTTCGCGCGCATCAGCTATTTCTGCATCGCTGAAGGCGAGCGCAGCAAAGGCAGCGGTCAGCAGCTGCTGAATCACGCCGAGCAGCTGGCGCGCGCCCGGGGTTGCGATCGCATGGAAGTGCATTGCCATGCCTCGCGTCTCAAAGCCAACCAGTTTTACGCGCGCGAGGGCTACGTTGAATCGCCGCGCTATCACATCAAAGATCTGGGCTGATATTCAGCTCGCGCCCGCAGGCAATTACCAGCGCATCGGCGATGCTGTCGAGCTGGTCGGCCGGCAGCCGCGCGATGCTGACGCGGATGAACTGCCCGCTGTTGATGCTGCAGCGCTCCCCCGGCAGCACCGCAATGCCCCGTGCGGCGAGGGTGATCATCGCATACTGCTCTGACGCCACCGGCAGCATCACGCTCAGCCCGTCGCGATCTTCCAGCACCAGCCCGCGCCGTGCCAGGGCCGCCAGCAGCTGCTGACGGCGCGCGGCATAAGTGGCTTTGGCCTGCTGTATGCCCTGCTGAGTGGGCGCATCGCTCAGCATCCACGCCACCGCATCCTGCAGAATACGGCTGGTCCAGCTGACGCCGAAATTACGCCACGACTGCAGCCGTTTCACCATCTCAGCCGTGCCGGATAGCACCGCCAGCCGCAGGTCCGGCCCGTAGGCTTTGGAGAACGAGTGCACGTGTAGCGTACGCTGCGGATAGTAACGGCCGAGACTCCACACCGGCCAGCGCGACAGGTCGCCAATGCCGTCATCCTCAACAATGATGGTGCTGCTGCTGGCCAGCACCTGCGCCAGCTCCGCGCTGCGCTGCTGGCTGACGCTGTAACCGGTCGCGGAGTGGGTGCGCGGCTGGTAAATGAACAAGGCCGGCGCTTTCTGCAGGTGTGTTGCCAGTACCGCAGGCAGCGGTCCCTGCTCATCACACGGCAGCGGCAGGATTTCCGCCCCGATGTTGTCGAGCATATCCAGCAGACGCGTCGCGGTGGGATCTTCGATCACCACCCGATCGCCGGGCGACAGCAGCGTCTGCACGATCAGGTTCATGGCATCAAAGCCACCGTCAGTTGCCAGCCAGGCTTCCGCCGGACAGGGCCAGCGTGGCGCGATCGCCGCCTGCAGCTGTGGCGATATCGCCTCACGCTGATAGCTGTTCAGCTGCGGTGACGCCAGCCCGGCCAGCATTGCCTGGCGCAGGTCCGGCAGCAGCGCCGGATCGGGCCCGGCCATCGCCAGCGCGGCTTTGACGTTTTCACCGTAGTTGCCAATTTTCTCAAAGCGGATCGGGCGCGGCATGACGCTATTGCCGCACACCCAGACACCGCTGCGCCCTTTGCCCGCCAGCACCTTCTGCTTTTTCAGCTGCGCCCAGGCCGCCGACACCGTCGCCGGGCTTACGCCCAGCCGCTCCGCCAGGTCGCGCACCGCGGGCATCTGCATGCCCACAGCGATCTGCCCGTCACGAATCAAGGTCGACGCGGCGAGGGTAATACCTTTCACCGAAGCATCGCTAATCTGCTGGCTGAGCCATTCTGCATCCACAATGTGTGCCATAAGAAAATAATTTGTTCAGTAACAAAGAAATGATTGTTCAGATTAGTATTCGCGTTTTAGACTCAAATTCAAGCACAATTTGCGGAAAAAATGCACAGCGCCAGCGTGGCGGCTGAACAAACGGGGAAGCACAACGATGATCACAATCAGACTGGCGGTGCGTGACTGGGACTACTTCACCCCGCTGGCGCTGGGCGATATCCAGCCGGAGGGCTTCAGGCTGGTCATAGACCGCGTAGGCACGCTGGTGGATAACCTGGCCAGCAGCGAACACTACGAAGGCGGTGAAGTATCATTCAGCCGCTATGCACAGGCGCGGGCGCGCGGCGACACGTCACTGCTGGGCCTGCCGCACTTTCTGATGCGCGGCTTTCGCCAGCGCTGCATCATCACGACCGCCGCCAGTCCGCTGACCACGCCGGCCCAGCTGAAAGGCAAAAAAATTGGCGTCACCGGCTGGCAGGATTCGGGCAATACCTGGACGCGCACCGTGCTGCGCGAAGCCGGCGTCGGGATTGACGACGCATTCTGGTTTGCCGGACGCCTGACCGCTGACCATCCGGTTGTCGATCGGCTGGCGGGATTTGGCCGCCCGGGGCGCATTGAACCGGCCCCGGACGAGCGTCCGCTGATTGAGCTGTTAAAGGCCGGCGAGCTGGATGCGGTGTTCACGCCGTTTATGCCTGAGGGCTTTTTCCTGAAGGATTCTGGTCTGCGTCAGCTGCAGGAGGATTTCGTCAGCGCCGAGCGCGATTACTTCAACCGCGTCGGCTATGTGCCCGGTATTCATCTGCTGGCGCTGAAGCCGGCGCTGGCGGCCGCACATCCGTGGCTGCCGCAGGCGCTGAGTGAGGTGATCGATCGGGCGTATCAGCTGTGGATGCGTAAACGCGAGAAGTACGCGGATACCACGCCGTGGCTGCTGGATGATTTGCGACGCACCGCGCAGGAATTACCTGCCGACTGGAATCAGAACGGATTTACCGCTAACAAAAGGATGATTGCCGACTTTGCCCGTGAGCTGTATCAGCAGGGCTTAACCACAACGTTGCTCACGCCCGAGGAGATTTTCCCGGCGGCGGCCAGAGGGGAGTGAAGATGAAAGTAGCCATGGGGCAGTTTGCCGTGAGCCGTGACTGGCAGGAAAACACCGCCATTTGTCGCGGCCTGATGCAGGATGCGCTGGCGGCGGGCGCCGATCTGCTGGTGTTGCCGGAAGGCGTACTGGCGCGTGATATCGCCGATCCCGATCTGGTATTAAAAGCCGCTCAGCCACTCGACGGGCCGTTTGTCACGCAGCTGCTGGAGATCAGCAGAGGTAACGCGCTGACCACCATGATGAGCGTGCACGTGCCGACGCAGGATAACAAAGCGCACAACGTGCTGATTGCCCTGCGCAACGGTGAAATCATTGCGCAGTACGTCAAGCTGCATCTGTACGATGCTTTCGCCATGCAGGAGTCGCAGCGCGTCAATCCGGGCAATGACGTGCCGCCGCTGGTTAAGGTGGCTGGCATGAACGTCGGCCTGATGACCTGCTACGACGTGCGCTTTCCCGAGCTGGCGCGCCGGCTGGTGCTGGACGGCGCCGACGTTTTGGTGCTGCCTTCCGCCTGGGTTAAAGGGCCGCTCAAGGAGATGCACTGGGAGCTGCTGACCAGTGCGCGCGCGCTGGAAAACACCTGCTACATGGTGGCGGTGGGCGAGTGCGGACCGCGCAACATTGGTAACAGTCTGGTGATCGATCCGCTCGGCGTAGTCATTGCTAAGGCGCCAGAGTGTGCTGCACTGGTGTTTGCCGAACTCGATCCAGCGCGCATCGCTTACGCGCGCAGCGTGTTGCCGGTACTGGAAAATCGCCGCTTTGCCCGTCCGGAACTGCAATCACTTTAACCTGCCAGGGGGAAACTGACTGATGAAAACGCTTTTAACCGCCATCGCGCTGGCGACCGGCCTGACGGTGAGCTGCGCGCAGGCAGCGGACGCCATTCCCACGCAAAAAATGGATGCGGCGCTGCACGATCGGCTGCCGGCGCAGATTAAACAGGCAGGCAAAATGATCTCGGTAAATAACGGCTCGTTTCCGCCGTATGAGATCGTCAACGGGCCGCACGCAATGGATGGCGCGTCGGCCGACCTTACCGTGGCACTGGGCCAGTTGCTGGGCGTGAAAATCGAACACGCAACGGTCAGCGGTCTCTCCGGCGTGCTGGCCGGCATCAATTCAGGGCGCTATCAGATGGCCATCGGGCCGATCGGCGACTATCCGGATCGCCAGCAGAAAGTCGACTTTATCGACTACGTGCAGGAGTTTGTGGTGTTCGGCGTGCAAAAGGGGAATCCGGCGCACATCAACGGCCTGGCGGATACCTGTGGCAAGCGCATCGCGGTGATGGCGGCCGGCTCGGCGGAGCAGGTGATCCGTAAGCAATCCGCCGCCTGCGAGGCTGCGGGCAAACCGGCGGTGGTGGTGCAGTCCTTTACCGATCAGCCGTCGTCGATACTGGCGGTGCGTTCGAAGCGTTCCGATGCATTCTTCTCCTCGCAGGCGCCGCTGACCTACTTTATTGAGCAGGCGCAGGGGCAGCTTGAGCTGTCGGGGCAGGGGCAGAAAAACGGCTTTGGCGATATTTTCCAGGGCACGGTCGTCCCCAAAGGCTCGCCGCTGGGCGAGGTGGTGCTGGATGCCTATAAAGAGCTGTTCGCCAACGGCACCTACGCGGCCATCATGAAAAAGTGGCAGCTGGACGGCAACATGCTGCCGCAGCCGGGACGTAATCTGGCGCAGGAGACGGTAAAATGAGTGGCGTTGGCCACAACGCGCGCGCCACGGATCAGGCTGACGTGGCGCAGCGCGACGTTGCTTTTGCCCGCAGCGCGCCGGCGTACGGACGCTGGATCAGCTGGATTGTGGTCCTGACGCTGGCGGCGAATGGACTGTGGCTGGTGGCGACCAATCCCAATTTCGAGTGGCACGTGGTGCTGCAGTGGTTTACCGAAGGCTCGGTGCTGAAAGGGCTGCAGGTGACGCTCGGGCTGACGGTGGTGTCGATGGTGCTGGGCACCCTGCTGGGGCTGCTGCTGGCGGTGTGGCGGTTGTCGGAAAATAAACTGCTGAGCGGCGTATCGGCGCTCTACATCTGGTTCTTTCGCGGTACGCCGCTGCTGGTACAGCTGATATTCTGGTACAACCTGTCGACGCTGTTTCCCACGCTGTCGATCACCGTGCCGTGGACCGATATCACCTTTGCCAGCTGGAACACCAACGATCTGATCACGCCGCTGACCGCCGCCATCGCCGGTCTGGCGCTCAATGAGGCTGCCTACATGGCAGAAATTATCCGTGCCGGCCTGCTGTCGGTCGATCACGGCCAGGTGGAAACCACTCAGGCGTTTGGCATGAGCCGCAGTCGCGCGCTGCGGCGTATCATCATTCCACAGGCGATGCGCGCCATTATCCCGCCGACCGGTAACCAGCTGATCAGCATGATCAAAGCCACGTCGCTGGTGAGCGTCATCGCCATGGGCGATCTGCTCTATTCGGTGCAGGCGGTGTATAACCGCACCTTTGAAATCATCCCGATGCTGATGGTGGCGGTGATCTGGTATCTGCTGATTACCTCGATCCTCAACGTCGGACAGTCCGCCATCGAGCGCTACTACGCGCGCGGCAGTAAACGCACCGTGGTGGTGAACAAGCGGCGCGCCAGCCGCGACACGGCGCTGGCCACGGCGACTCGCCTGAAGGAGGACGTATGAGTGAAGTGCAGCCGCTGGTCTGTGCGCGTAATGTGCAAAAGAGCTTCGGTGATAACGCGGTGCTCAAAGGCATCGATCTCGATGTGTTTCCGGGCGAAGTGGTGGTGATTCTCGGGCCATCCGGCTCGGGCAAATCCACCTTTCTGCGCTGCATTAATCATCTTGAAGAGATGAATGCCGGCTCAATTAGGGTGGGCGACGAGCAGATTGGCTATGCAATGAAACGCGGCCTGCTGCATCGCCTGTCGGCGCGGAAAATTGCCCATCAGCGGCAGAAAATCGGCATGGTGTTTCAGCAGTTCAATCTCTATCCGCACATGACGGTGCTGCAAAACATCGTTGAGGCGCCGATTGGCGTGCACAAGTTTCCACGCGATGAAGCGCTGCAGCATGCGCGCGAATTGCTGGCGACGGTCGGCATGAGCGATAAAGCGGACGCCTGGCCGCGTCATCTGTCAGGGGGTCAGCAGCAGCGCGTGGCGATTGCCCGTGCGCTGGCAATTAAACCGCTGCTGATGCTGTTCGATGAACCGACCTCGGCGCTGGATCCGGAGCTGGTGGGTGAAGTGCTGGCCACCATGCGCACGCTGGCCGATCGCGGCCTGACCATGATTGTGGTGACGCATGAAATTGGCTTTGCGCGTGAAGCCGCGGACCGCGTGGTGTTTATGGATGGCGGCGTGGTGGTAGAACAGGGCCCGCCGGAGCAGGTGATTGGCAATCCGCAGCATCCGCGCACTCAGGCGTTTCTCAGCCGCTTTATCTGAACGGGGATCTCACTCTGTTACAGATTGCAGTTGAGCGTGCTGAATAACTGCGCGTTAATAGTCCTGTCCGTTTTTCGCGAAGGTTGAAAGGTAAAATATGGAAGGTATCAGTATTGCCAAACTGCTGATCATCGGTGCGCTTATCGTACTGCTTTTTGGCACCAACAAGTTACGTTCACTGGGTGGCGATCTGGGTTCCGCAATCAAGGGCTTCAAAAAAGCCATGAAAGATGATGAATCCACCGCAACCAAAAGCAGCGCCGAAGAAACGCCTGCTGACCGCGTCGGCCATAAAGAGTAATCTCTGCGCTGAACGTCAATAAGTGTAAATATTTATTACCCTGAAAAAAACCAGACTGCCGCAGTCTGGTTTTTAGTTTTTAATGCCAGACGATATGGCTTTCTGCTGGCTCATCCCACGTTAATCGCATACCACCGAGGTCACTGCTGGCCAGCATGGCGCTGTCCGCGCTGTGCCACTCGTTCAGCCACGCGTCGCTGAAGGTCAGCGGCAGAATGGCAGGAGCAATATCATCCTGCTGGGTTGCCAGTTCAATCAGTGCGATATCAATGGCGCTGAGATCGCTGTCATCAATCGGCGTGATAACGGCAGCCGGCTGCGGCAGCACGGTAATCAGCTTATTGTAACGGCCGCTGACGTTGCCCTGCTGATCAACCAACTCGGCGCTGAAAACATGCTGTGCCGCGCTCAGGTCTGCTGGCTGGGCAAACTGCCAGTGACCCTGTTCGTCACCAGTCATCACCTCGATCAGCACATTATCAATATAGATATGGACCTGAGCGCCCGCGGGTAGCACGCCGCTAAACATTTGCGGCTCACCGCTGTCATCGTACTGTACGGCAAAGTCGTGCTGCGGCAGTGCGCGCGGCGTGGCAACCTCAGGCAGGCTGACCGAATGCTGTGCGACGGGTGCGTGGTGCTGCTGCGGATGCAGCGTCTGACCTTCTGCCAGATACAATGCCGCAGGCAGCGCGCCGACCAGCGGCAGCGCCGGGCTGAACGCCGGAACTTCAGGCAGGCTGTGCCAGACATTCTCGCCGACGGCCGACGGCGCTGACCACAGCGGCTGCGCCGTCGGCAGCAACGGCATTTCATCCGGCGTTACGCTGCGCAGCGCGGTGAACGGCAGCGCCGGCGCGGGCGCAGGCTGTACGCTTTGCGGCAGTTGCAGATGAATTTCGTCGTAGCGATGGTCGATGCTGATGGCGGTTGCAAGAAACGCCAGTTCGCACGACGCATGGGGCGTCACGAACGGATTGGTGATATCCATGGGCGTGGTGCGCGCTTTTAGCGCATCCAGGCTTTCGCCAGACGCGCCGCTTCGCGGTATACCAGAGGATGGACCTGACACATCCGCCGCTCGCATAACCTCGAGCTCATCGATATGAAAGGATGGTTGCATAATCTGACCTTTATAAAAAAACACTGAGAAAATAAAAAATAATAAACAGGCTCTTATGGCCTCAGCGGTTAAAGCGACAGATTTGAGACAGGGATTAAGCGGTTTAAGCAGAAATTTTGCGATTGCGCCGCGGAAGGGCGCAATCGCTGCAGGGAATTACTTCACTTCCAGGCCTTTGGCCTGCATGTCCGCGTGATAAGACGAGCGGACGAAGGGACCGCAGGCCGCATGGGTGAAGCCCATCGCCAGCGCTTCTTCTTTCATCTCATCGAACTCCGCCGGGCTGACGTAACGCTGCACCGGCAGATGGTGACGGCTTGGCTGCAGATACTGGCCGAGGGTCAGCATGGTGACACCGTGGCGACGCAGATCGCGCATCACCTCGATGATTTCCGCATTGGTTTCCCCGAGACCGACCATCAGACCGGATTTGGTCGGCACGTCCGGATGCGCCTCTTTAAAACGCTCCAGCAGCTTCAGCGACCACTCATAGTTGGCACCCGGACGCACCTGGCGATAGACGCGCGGTACGTTTTCCAGGTTGTGGTTGAACACATCCGGCGGAGTCGCCGTGAGGATCTCCAGCGCGCGATCCATACGGCCGCGGAAGTCTGGCACCAGCGTTTCAATTTTAATGCTCGGGCTTTTTTCGCGGATGGCGCTGATGCAGTCGGCAAAGTGCTGTGCACCGCCGTCACGCAGATCGTCACGGTCCACCGAGGTGATCACCACATAGCGCAGCGCCATATCGGCGATGGTTTGCGCCAGCTTCAGCGGCTCGTTGGCATCCGGTGCATTCGGGCGACCGTGTGCCACATCGCAGAACGGGCAGCGACGGGTACAGATGGCACCGAGGATCATGAAGGTGGCGGTGCCGTGGTTGAAGCATTCGGCGAGGTTAGGGCAGGAGGCCTCTTCACACACCGAGTGCAGGCCGTTTTTACGCATCGCCGCTTTGATGCCCTGAATGCGGCTGGAATCCGCGGGCAGTTTGATCTTCATCCACTCCGGCTTACGCAGGATTTCCTGACGCTCGGTGACCACGGTTTTTACCGGAATCAGCGCCATTTTGTCGGCATCGCGATACTTGACGCCACGTTCCATCTGAATTGGTTTACTCATAAATCTGCAGGTTCCGGTCGGGATTGCGATTTGAAAGCTTCCTCACTCAAACTGAGAACCAGGCTTTCAACTTTATTTGAAAAAATTGCAAAAATTATATCATCTCGCCGGGGCAGAAGCAGCCGATAAGCGGTGGCAGAAGTTACAATTTTGTAAATACGCACGTACAGTCAAGGTCAGTTCGTGGCTTCATTGTGCCATTCCGTGTCGGTAAAGCCGGTCAGGCGCGCGAAATGCTGCACCAGGCGCGGCTGTACATCCGCTGGCGTAACCCCAGGCTGGAACGCGCTGATTTGCGTCATCTGCATGCCGGCATAGCCGCAGGGATTGATGCGCAGGAAGGGCGACAAATCCATCGCCACGTTGAGCGCCAGTCCGTGAAACGAGCAGCCTTTGCGAATGCGCAGGCCGAGCGAACAGATCTTGGCCTCATCGACATAGACGCCGGGCGCATCCGCGCGCGCGCGCGCGCTGATGGCGTAATCGGCCAGCGTGGCGATCACCGTCTCTTCCAGCGCCGTCACCAACTCGCGCACGCCCAGCTTGCGGCGTTTAACGTCAATCAGTACATACATCACCTGCTGGCCCGGACCGTGATAGGTTACCTGGCCGCCGCGATCGCTCTGTACCACCGGAATATCACCGGGCACCAGCAGATGTTCGGCTTTGCCCGCCTGGCCCTGAGTAAACACCGCAGGGTGTTCCACCAGCCAGATTTCATCGGCGGTGGCGCTGTCGCGCCGATCGGTAAAGTGATGCATGGCATCGGAGACGGGCTGCCAGTCGCGCTGGCCAAGCTGACGAACAAGAAGCGTATTAGCAGACAAAGCAGAAGTCCGGTAGCGGGTGGAGGGCAGAGTATAACGCTGGCAAAGTGGCCTTTACCAGCGTCAGCATTACAGCACCATGCGCACGATTTCGATGTTGCCCAGCTCTTCGTACAGGGTTTCCACCTGTTCAATGTGGGTCGCGTTAATGGTGATCGAGACCGAGTGATAATTGCCTTTGCTGCTGGGCTTTACGTCAGGGCTGTAGTCGCCGGGCGCATGACGCTGCACCACTTCAACCACTTGATCAACCAGCTCCGGTTGCGCCAGGCCCATCACTTTGTAGGTAAAAGGCGTCGGGAATTCGAGCAGTTCATTCAGTTTGGTTTTCATATTAACTCCGGTGCATAAAAAACAGGCTCCCGCCGAAGCGGGAGCAATATAGTAGCTTATCTGGGGACGGATTGGCGATTTTTCAAGCGCGCCTTAGCCGAACCAGTGATGGAACATCAGTTTGATATAGTCGATGATGCGGCTGAAGAAACCGCCTTCCTGCACTTCGTTCAGCACCACCAGCGGACGTTGTTCAATGGTTTTACCATCCAGCTGGAAATTGATGCTGCCCACCACCTGGTTTTTCTGCAGCGGCGCGTGCAGTTCGGTATTGTTCAGTACATAGCTGGCCTTGAGATCTTTCATGCGGCCGCGCGGAATCGTCAGGTAGGCATCTTTTTCCACGCCGAGCTGCACGCGATCGCTGTTACCGAACCATACCGGCTCAGAGGCAAACTCTTTGCCCGCTTTCAGAGGTGCCACGGTTTCGAAGAAGCGGAAGCCCCAGGTCAGCAGCTTTTTACTTTCGGTTTCACGGCCTTTAAAAGTGTGACCGCCCATCACCGCCGAGATCAGACGCATCTGGCCTTCGGTCGCTGATGCCACCAGGTTATAACCGGCAGCTTCGGTGTGGCCGGTTTTGATGCCGTCGACGTTCAGGCTGGTATCCCACAGCAGGCCGTTACGGTTCATCTGGCGGATGTTATTAAAGGTGAACTCTTTCTCTCTGTAGACCGCGTACTCATCCGGCACGTCGCGAATCAGCGCCTGACCAATCAGCGCCATATCACGCGCCGTGCTGTACTGGCCGTCAGCATCCAGACCGTGCACGGTCTGGAAATGGGTATTTTTCAGGCCCAGTGCACCCACATAGTTGTTCATCAGGTTAACGAACGCGTCCTGGCTGCCGGCAACATAATCGGCCATCGCCACGCAGGCGTCATTACCGGATTGCAGCACGATACCGCGCGTCAGCTGGGAGACCGGTACGCGATCGCCCGGCTTGAGGAACATCAGCGAAGAGCCTTTGAACACCGGATTGCCGGTGGCCCAGGCATCTTTACCGACGGTAACGATATCATCCTGATGGATTTTGCCCGCTTTGACCGCCTGGCCGATGACGTAGCTGGTCATCATTTTGGTCAGACTGGCCGGATCGCGGCGCGCGTCAGCGTTCTTTTCTGCCAGCACTTTGCCGGAGTTATAGTCGATCAGCACGTAAGCTTCGGCATCGATGTCCGGCACGCCCGGAATCATGGTTTTCAGATTAACATCATCTGCAAAGGCAACGTGGCTGAGAGAAAGAGCGACCAGTGATCCCACTGTCAGGCGTTTCAGAAAACGAGAAGGTTTCAGCGTATTCATGTTCAGGACTACAACATCCGTGGGGTTAAGAGTGAAAAAAGTGCCTTACTATAGCAAAGCGGCCATCGTGCGACATCAGGCTTTACGCATCAGTATCAGCAGGTAAGGGCACGGCGCGTCACATCGACGGACGGGCCGTGGTAATAAAGGAGTTAATCTGCGCTTCATTGCTCAGGCGCTGCTGCAGCGCGGCGGCTTCAGCCCGGCTGCTGAAACCGCCAAGCTGCACGCGATAAACATTGCCATTGGCTTCCACCGCGCCCGGCACGCCGAAACGCTGGCCAAGGCTATCTGCCATCTGCCGTGCGCGCGCGGCATCATTCAGTGCGCCAACCTGCACCACAAAACCGCTGCCGGCATGGGCACTGGCGTTATGGCTGACCGGCGCCGGGCTGGCTGCCACAGCCGGCGCGGCAGCAACGGGTGCCGCCGCCGGGGCGCTACCTTCCAGCACGCCGCTGGCTAACGGCTGCGGCGCGCCGAGAAAGCCGCTGCTCTGCACCGGTGCGCCGATGTTACCGTTGCTCTGCAGTGAACTGTTATCCACCGCGCGGACATCCTGTGCGGCAGGCGCTGGCGCGCTGCTGGCACCGGTCATCACCATGCCACCGCTGAGATCCGGCCGCGCCGGCAGCGCATAGCTCTGTTTAGCCACGGTGGTGCCGATGGTGCCCGGGCCGGATACTGAACCGTCCGGCGCCACTTTGATGTAATCCACCCGCACGCGGGTGTTATTGGAGATATTCAGGCGATCGCCTGCGGCGCGC
This sequence comes from Pantoea dispersa, assembly GCF_035783935.1. Lineage (GTDB taxonomy): Bacteria > Pseudomonadota > Gammaproteobacteria > Enterobacterales > Enterobacteriaceae > Pantoea > Pantoea dispersa_C. Next base: position 53,399 of record NZ_JALKOV010000001.1, read on the forward strand.
GACAGGTCGATAATCCGGCCCGGCGTATAAGGGCCGCGATCGTTGACGCGCACCACAATCTGTCGGCCGTTGGCCAGGTTAGTGACGCGCACGTAGCTCGGCAGCGGCAGGGTCGGGTGTGCGGCGCTCAGCGCGTCCGGATCGTAGGTTTCACCCAGCGCGGTGCGGTTGCCCTGTGCTTCTTCACCGTACCACGTTGCCAGACCAACTTCGCTGTAGTTGGACGGATCTTTAATCACCCGGTAGGTTTTGCCGTTGACGCTGTAGTCCTGGCTGGTAGAAGGATTGATCGGCTCATAGCGCGGCTCCACGCCGGGAATCTCCACCACCGGACCATTATAGGCCGGCTGCGGCGGTGCCGTGTTCGTCTGCTGTTCCGGTGTGGAACAGGCAGCCAGTACCAGTGATGCCAGAGCAACCCCAAGCCAGTCCTTACGCATGTGCAGCCTCTTAAACGCTTTTAGATAACATTTTTCGATGAGTGTGGATCGACATCACGATGCCAAATCCGGCCATTAACACAATCAGCGCCGATCCGCCGTAGCTCACCAGCGGCAGCGGCACGCCAACCACCGGTAAGATACCACTAACCATGCCAATGTTAACGAAAACATACACAAACAGAATCAGCATCAGGCCGCCGGACATCACGCGACCAAAGGTGGTTTGCGCGCGGGCGGCAATCACCAGCCCGCGCATGATCAGCAGCAGATAAAGCACCAGCAGCAGCAGGACGCCCACCAGGCCGAGCTCTTCCGCCAGAACCGCAAAGATAAAGTCGGTGTGGCGTTCGGGCAGGAATTCCAGCTGCGACTGGGTGCCGTGCAGCCAGCCTTTACCGCGCAGGCCACCGGAGCCGATAGCGATTTTGGACTGAATAATGTGGTAGCCGGCACCGAGCGGATCGCTCTCCGGATCGAGCAGCATCATCACGCGATCACGCTGATAGTCGTGCATCAGGAAGAACCACAGAATCGGGATGAACGCCGCCACCAGCAGCACGGCTACGCCAATCAGCTTCCAGCTCATGCCCGAGAGGAACAGCACAAACAGGCCGGAGGCGGCGATCAGGATTGAGGTGCCAAGGTCCGGCTGCGCCGCCACCAGCAGCGTCGGCATGAAAATCAGCACCAGCGCGATGCCGGTGTTCTTCAGCGTCGGCGGGCACACATCGCGGTTGATGAAGCGCGCCACCATTAGCGGCACGGCGATTTTGGCAATTTCCGACGGCTGGAAGCGCACAAAACCAAGATCCAGCCAGCGCTGCGCCCCTTTACTGATGTGGCCGAAGGCATCAACCGCCACCAGCAGGATCACGCAGACGATGTAGAGATAGGGCGCCCAGCTTTCATACACGCGCGGCGGCACCTGCGCCATCACCAGCATGATGATGGTGCCCATGGCAATCTGTCCGAGCTTACGCTCCATCATGCCCGGATCCTGGCCGCTGGCGCTCCAGATAACAATGGAGCTGTAGGCCAGCAGGCTGATGATAATCAGCATAAACAGCGGGTCGATATGGATACGCGTCCAGATCGTTCTTTTCTGGGGACTATCGTTCATCGACATCGTTATTCACCTTCGTAGCCGGGCGGCATCGGTGCCGCTTCAGGCAGCACGGTATTGTTGTCGCCCAGCATAATGTGGTCGAGAATCTGGCGCATCACGGTGCCGACCGCCGGGCCGGCACCGCCGTTTTCCAGAATCATGGTGACGGCGACGCGCGGCTTGTCGTACGGCGCGAAGGCGGTCATCAGCTTATGGTCACGCAGCCGTTCGGCAATTTTATGCGCGTTGTAAGTCTCATTCTCTTTCAGGCCAAACACCTGTGCGGTACCGGATTTCGCCGCAATCTTGTACGGGGCATCGGCAAAGCTCTTGTGCGCGGTACCGTTGGCGCGGTTGGCCACGCCATACATGCCATCTTTGGCCAGTTCCCAGTAGCCGGAGTGAATGTCACCAATTGGCGCATCCGGCGGCTGGCGATACGGCACCATGGTGTTGCCTTCACGGGTGGCACGCAGCAGGTGCGGCACCTTGATCACGCCGTCGTTAATCAGGATCATCAGCGCTTTGTTCATCTGCACCGGCGTTGCCGTCCAGTAGCCCTGACCGATACCGACCGGGATGGTGTCGCCCTGATACCACGGCTTTTTGAAGCGCTTCATCTTCCATTCGCGTGTCGGCATGTTGCCGGGACTCTCCTGCGGCAGATCGATACCGGTACGGTGGCCGTAGCCGAATTTGGTCATCCACTCCGACAGGCGATCGATGCCCATGTCATAGGCCACCTGATAGAAGAAGGTATCCGCCGACTCTTCCAGTGATTTAGTGACGTTAAGGCGGCCGTGGCCCCATTTTTTCCAGTCGCGGTAACGCTTCTCCGAACCGGGCAACTGCCACCAGCCCGGATCGAACAGGCTGGTATTGCGGTTAATCACGCCGGCACTCAGTGCCGAGACCGCCACATACGGTTTAACCGTGGACGCTGGCGGATACGATGCCTGCAGCGCGCGGTTGTACAGCGGGCGGTTTTCGTCACCGAGCAGCGCCTTATAATCTTTACTGGAAATGCCATCGACAAACAGATTCGGATCGTAACTGGGTGTTGAAACCAGCGCGAGAATTTCACCGGTGCGCGGATCGCTCACCACTACGGCGGCGCGGCTGCCGGTCAGCAGGGTTTCGATGTACTGCTGCAGCTTAAGATCGATAGTCAGCCAGATATCGCGCCCGGCCTGCGGTGACTGCTCGTGCAGCTGACGGATGACGCGGCCGCGGTTGTTGACTTCCACCTCTTCGTAGCCGGTTTTACCGTGCAGCACATCTTCGTAATAGTTCTCGATGCCGAGCTTACCGATGTCGTGGGTGGCGGCGTAGTTCGGCCATTTGCCCTCTTCATCAAGGCGCTTGACGTCACGATCGTTGATTTTTGACACGTAGCCCACCACGTGGGTCAGCGTCTGGCCGTAAGGATAGTAGCGGCGCTGGTAGCCTTTGACTTCGACGCCCGGGAAGCGGTACTGATTCACCGCGAAGCGCGCCACCTGTACTTCGTTCAGCCCGGTTTTCACCGGAATCGAGGTAAAGCGACGCGAGCGCTTACGCTCTTTTTCAAACGCATCGATATCGTCATCGGTCAAATCCAGCACCGGCCGCAGATCCTGCAGCGTCTGTTTCAGATCATCGACCTTTTCCGGTACCAGCTCGGCCTGATAAATGGTGCGGTTGAGCGCCAGCGGCACGCCGTTGCGGTCATAGATGATGCCGCGACTGGGCGCAACCGGCACCAGTTTGATGCGGTTTTCATTTGAACGGGTGCTATAGTCGTCGAAGCGCAGGATCTGCAGATGATACAGATTGACCACCAGCACGCTGGAGAGCAGAAGGATGCCGACAAACGCCACCAGGGCGCGGCGGACAAACAGTTTCTGTTCGGCAGTGTAATCGCGAAAAGCGTTGCTCTGTAATTTCATCCGCTGCGTTTATTGTCTGGGGGTTGTCAGGCGTTTATTCACGGTGATAAGGGTGATTGGTGGTGATGCTCCAGGCACGATACAGGCTTTCGGCTACCAGCACACGCACCAGCGGATGCGGCAGCGTTAACGCAGACAGTGACCAGCTTTGCTCGGCGGCCGCTTTACACGCCGGCGCCAGGCCTTCCGGCCCGCCAATCAGCAGGCTGACATCTCGCCCGTCCAGCTTCCAGCGCTCTAACTGCTGTGCCAGCTGCGGCGTTTCCCACGGCTGTCCGGGAATATCCAGCGTCACAATTCGATTGCCTTTGCCCACCGCCGCCAGCATCGCTTCGCCCTCTTTTTCCAGAATGCGTTTGATGTCGGCGTTTTTGCCGCGTTTACCGGCCGGCACTTCAGTCAGCTCAAACGGCATATCTTTGGGAAAGCGACGCAGGTACTCCATGAAACCGGTCTGAACCCAGTCGGGCATTTTAGTGCCGACGGCGACAAGCTGCAGTTTCAACGTTTAGCTCCAGAGCTTTTCCAGCTCGTACAGCTGGCGGCTCTCTTCCTGCATGACGTGTACGATCACTTCACCGAGGTCAACCACCACCCAGTCAGCGGCCGCTTTGCCGTCGACGCCGAGCGGTTTCAGGCCAGCCGCGCGCGATTCCTGCATCACATGGTCAGCGATGGAGGAGACGTGACGGTTGGAGGTCCCGGTACAGATAATCATGCAATCGGTGATACTGGATTTGCCCTGCACATCAATTGCAACGATGTCCTGGCCTTTGAGATCATCAATCTTATCAATAACGAACTCTTGGAGTGCTTTGCCTTGCAAAAGGTTCCCCTTAAAAACAGGTGATTATGGGCAGGCTGAATGCCCCGGAAAACGCAGCCAAAAATGAAGCGGCGCAGTATAGCATGCGGCGATCAATCGCGATATAAGCCCGCGCGATCGATGTAATCAATGACCGCCGCCGGCAGCAGATCGCCGCAGTCCAGGCCCTGATGGCGGCGCTGGCGAATCTCAGTGGCAGAAATGTCGAACAGCGGCGTATCGGCCAGCCAGATATGGCCTGCCGGTGTGCGATGCAGCTGCTGCACCTCATGCGCCTGATGCGCATCCAGCCACTGCTGCATCTCCGGCGTGGCCATCTGCGCAGCGTAGCCCGGCCGTTTGCAGACCAGCAGATGACATAGCGACAGCAAGTCCTGCCAGCGATGCCATTTTCCTAACGTTAGCAGAGAATCCTGACCGATGATAAACCCGAGGGGCTGTTGTGCGCCGCGCTCGGCGCGCAGGGTTTCCAGCGTGTCCACCGTCCATGACGGCGTGGTGCGCGCCAGCTCGCGCGTGTCGATGTCAAATAGCGGACGATCGGCAACCGCGCAGCGCAGCATCGCCACACGCTGCTGCGCGCTGGCTTCCGGCTGTGGCCGGTGCGGCGGCACGTTGTTCGGCAGCAGCGTCACTTTTTGCAGCCCGACCTGCTGCGCCAGCGCGGTGACCGGACGCAGATGGCCGTAGTGAATCGGATCGAAAGTGCCGCCAAACAGCGCGTAGAGATCAGACATCGGTTAAACCCAGCGGAAAATCACGGTGGCACAGCAGCAGCGATAGCGTTTCCAGCTGCGGCCACAGATTCTGACCATAATCCTGCTTCATGGTCAGTTCGAGTCGCGCCAGCAGATGCACCGCCTGCTGCAGCCGAGTTGCATCCAGCCGCTGCAGCGCTTCAGTGAAAAGCGTCCGGCGGTTCTGCCAGATACGCAGCTGATCCATCAGCGTGCGCAGCGGCTGCTTCGCCTGCTGGCGTTGCAGCTGCAGTAGCGTCAGCAGGTCTCGCTGCAGGGTGCGCAGCAGAATCACCACTTCGCTGTCCTCTTTTTGCAGCTGACGCAAAATGTGCAGCGCACGTTTGCTCTTGCCGGCCAGCAGCGCATCGACCCAGTGGAACGGCGTGAAATGCGCGGCATCGTTCACCGCGTCTTCTACGCGCGGCAGCGTCAGTTTGCCGTCCGGCCACAGCAGCGACAGCCGCTCCAGCGCCTGGGCCAGCGCCAGCAGATTGCCTTCATAGCAGTAGCAGAGCAGCTGTATAGCCGCGTCATCAATGCTCAGCTGCAGGGCTTTCGCGCGGGCAGCCACCCAGCGCGGCAGCTGCGCCTGTTCCGGCGTCTGGCACGGCACCAGCACCGCACTGGCGCTGAGCGCTTTGAACCACGCGCTGTTTTCCTGTGCTTTGGTCAGCTTCGCCATGCGCAGCACCAGCATAATGTCGCTGTGCAGCAGCGCCGCCAGTTTCACCAGCTGTTCGGCGATGGCGGCGTTGGGGCCGTTTTCCGGCAGCTGCAGCGTCAGCGTCTGGCGCTGGGTGAACAGGCTGAGTGACTGACAGCGGGCGAAAATCGCCTCCCAGTCAGTCTGCGCATCAACGCTGACAGAAAAGTGCTCGTCGAAGCCCTGCTGAGCGGCAGCGGCACGGATGGCATCCGCGCTCTCCTGAATCAGCAGGGGCTCATTACCGGTGAGAAAATAACAGGCGCGCAGCCCCTCGCGGAGCTGCGCGCGCAGTTGTTCAGGATAAATCCTGATCATTGCAGACTGGTGGCTGACGAGGAGGGCACTTCCGGTGAGTCCGCGCCAGGCGCAATCACTTCAGGTTGCGGCAGCGTCTCTTTGTTGCTCTCCTGCGCGGCGTGCACCGTCAGCAGTTTACGCACCAGCTGCTCGGCGGCACGCTGACGCATCTCCTGCACAATCATATCCTGCTCGGCATCCTTCGCCAGCGCGGCGTTCGGGTTGTCGAAGAACGAACGGTACACCGTGGTGCTGATCGGATAGATGCCTTTGCCCGGCAGCAACACCTGCGCACTGACGGTCATCACCAGCGAGTATTCCGCGGTGGTGCCGCTGATGAATACCGACGCGGTGTCGCGTCCCTGGCTCTCCGCGCCCAGACGCAGCGTCGGGTATTGCGCACTGGCCGCTTTGCTGTCTTCAACGATTTTGACATCGTTGATGCGCAGCTGCTGACGCACGGTGCGCGCCAGCGGGCCATACGGATCGCCACTCTGGACGATCAGCGTTTTCATTTCCGGTGGCACCTGTGTGGTGCCGCGCGGATGAAAACCACAGCCGGCAGTGACCAGCACTGCAAGCAGGACAAACAGCCTGATAACGAGTTGTCGCACAGTTCCTCCTGAACTTAACCTACGACCAGGTTAAGCAGTTTGCCAGGGACATAAATCACTTTACGAAGGGTGACGCCATCCAGATATTTCGCCACCAGATGCTCCTGCGCCGCACGCGCCTGCACCTGCTCCTGCGTCGCATCCGGCGCCACGGTAATTTTACCACGCACTTTACCGTTGACCTGCACCACCACCAGCAGCGAATCCTCTACCATTGCCGCTTCATCGGCAACCGGCCAGCTGGCGTCGTCAATGCTGCCTTCGCCACCCAGTGCCTGCCACAGCACATAGCTGGCGTGCGGGGTGAATGGATAGAGCAGGCGCGTTACGGCGACCAGCGCTTCCTGCATCAGGGCGCGATCCTGTTCGCTCTCCTGCGGCGCGCGCAGCAGTTTGTTCATCAGCTCCATGATCGCCGCAATCGCGGTGTTGAAGGTCTGACGACGGCCGATGTCATCCGCCACTTTGGCGATGGTTTTGTGCAGATCGCGACGCAGCGCTTTCTGCTCATCGTTGAGCGCGTTGACATCCAGCGCCACGGTTGCGCCTTTAGCTACGTGATCGTACGCCAGCTTCCACACGCGTTTCAGGAAGCGGTTGGCGCCTTCCACGCCTGACTCCTGCCACTCCAGCGTCATTTCCGCCGGGGAAGCAAACATCATGAACAGACGCACGGTATCTGCACCGTAGCGCTCAACCATCAGCTGCGGGTCAATGCCGTTGTTTTTGGACTTCGACATTTTGCTCATGCCCGCGTAGATCACTTCGCGGCCCTGATTGTCGATGGCTTTGGTGATGCGGCCTTTTTCGTCGCGCTCGACGTTAACGTCAACCGGTGAAACCCAGTTGCGCTCGCCGTTGGCGCCAACGTAGTAGAAGGCATCCGCCAGCACCATGCCCTGACACAGCAGGCGTTTGGCCGGCTCGTCAGAGTTCACCAGGCCGGCATCACGCAGCAGCTTGTGGTAGAAGCGGAAGTACATCAGGTGCATGATGGCGTGTTCGATACCGCCTACATACTGATCGACCGGCAGCCAGTAGTTCGCGGCCGCCGGATCCAGCATGCCTTCGTTATAGTTCGCACAGGTATAGCGCGCGTAGTACCACGACGATTCCATAAAGGTGTCGAAGGTGTCGGTTTCACGCAGCGCCGGCTGACCGTTCACCGTGGTTTTCGCCCACTCCGGATCGGCTTTGATTGGGCTGGTGATACCGTCCATGACCACGTCTTCCGGCAGAATCACCGGCAGCTGATCTTCTGGCGTTGGCATCACGGTGCCATCTTCCAGCGTTACCATTGGAATTGGCGCGCCCCAGTAACGCTGGCGTGATACACCCCAGTCGCGCAGGCGATAGTTTACTTTACGCACGCCAACGCCTTTGGCGGCCAGCGCATCGGCGATGGCGTTGAAGCCAGCGTCGTGGTCCAGACCGTCAAACTCGCCGGAGTTGAACAGCGTACCTTTTTCGGTCATCGCTGCGGCGCTGATATCCGGCGCGGAACCGTCGAGGTTGAGCACCACCGGTTTGATGTTGAGATCGTATTTGGTGGCGAACTCCCAGTCGCGCTGGTCATGACCCGGTACGGCCATCACGGCACCGGTGCCGTACTCCATCAGCACGAAGTTGGCGACCCAGACCGGAATCTCTTCGCCCGTCAGCGGATGGATAGCGTGCAGGCCGGTGGCCATGCCTTTCTTCTCCATCGTGGCCATGTCCGCTTCAGCGACTTTGGTGTTGCTGCATTCAGCAATGAAGTCAGCCAGCGCCGGGTTGTTGACGGCGGCCTGACGCGCCAGTGGATGACCGGCGGCCACGGCGACATAGGTTGCGCCCATGAAGGTGTCCGGACGGGTGGTGTAAACCGTGACTTTTTCCGCGCTGTTAGCCACATCAAAGGTGATCTCGACACCTTCAGAACGGCCAATCCAGTTGCGCTGCATGGTCTTGACCTGCTCCGGCCAGTCTTCCAGCTTGTCGAGGTCGTTGAGCAGCTCTTCGGCGTAATCGGTGATTTTCACGAACCACTGCGGGATCTCTTTGCGTTCGACTTTAGTGTCACAGCGCCAGCAGCAGCCATCGATCACCTGTTCGTTCGCCAGCACGGTCTGGTCGTTCGGGCACCAGTTGACCGCGGAGGTTTTTTTGTAGACCAGACCTTTTTCGTACAGTTTGGTGAAGAACCACTGCTCCCAGCGATAATACTCTGGCTGACAGGTCGCCAGTTCGCGACTCCAGTCATAGCCGAAGCCCAGCAGTTTCAGCTGGTTTTTCATGTATTCGATGTTGTCGTAGGTCCACGGCGCCGGCGCGGTATTGTTTTTCACCGCTGCGCCTTCAGCGGGCAGGCCGAACGCATCCCAGCCAATCGGCTGCAGGACGTTTTTGCCCAGCATGCGCTGGTAGCGCGCAATCACATCGCCAATGGTGTAGTTACGCACGTGGCCCATGTGCAGGCGGCCAGAAGGATAGGGCAGCATTGACAGGCAGTAGTATTTCTCTTTGCCTTCCTGCTCGGTCACTTTGAAGGTTTCGTTTTCGTCCCAGTGCTGCTGGACGCGGGATTCTATCTCTTCCGGGCGGTATTGCTCTTGCATGGCTGCCTGTGGTCCTTGTGAAATCGTTTTTTAAACACTTTTGATCCGCATAGCATACCCATAAGGCCGCCCCTCAACAACAATTGACGCCCTTCGGCGGCGTGATTTGTGCGGAATGCGCCAGCGCTTTCACCCTTTTACGATTTCCTCTGCGCCAGGCGCAGCAAATATGCCAAAGCGGCTAAACTTAACTCAGCATCCGCAGCGGAAAGGAGAATAAAATGAATAATGTGGCGCAGGAATATCGTGCAACGGTAGCAGCATTAACCCAGCGGCTGGAGCGAGGCGAGCGTGATGTCGATGCGCTGGTCGCCGAGGCCCGCAGCCAGCTGCTGCAAAAACAGACGCTGACCACCGCCGAAGTCGACGAGGTTATGCGCGCGGTGCGGCGCGATCTGCATGAGTTCGCGCTCAGCTATCAGGAGTCCAGCGCAGCGCTCGGCGATTCGGTGTTTTTGCGCGTGATCCGGGAAAGCCTGTGGAAGGAGCTGGCCGATATCACCGACAAGAGCCAGCTGGAGTGGCGCGAAGTGTTTCAGGATCTGCGGCATCACGGTGTGTATCAGAGCGGCGAAGTGGTAGGGCTGGGCAATCTGGTGTGTGAGAAGTGCGGCTTTACCCGGGCGATTTATACCCCGGAGAGCCTGACGCGCTGCCCGGAATGCGGCCACGATCAGTTCCAGCGTCAGCCGTTTGAGCCCTGAATTATCACCGTGCTCTGAAGCAAAAAAAGTATTGTTGCTGAAAGCGTGCGGACTGTCAGAAGAGAACCTGAACACGCCCGGATCGGCAAAACCCGCATCCCTGCGTGCCTCGACACGCGGCATCCCTGCCGCGTGACGTCCGGCTTAGTTCAGGATCCCTTCTGCCGTAAAAAAAGCAGGTGCGGCAAGACGCTATGCCTTGCGCAGTCGGGTACTACATCACAGCAGCATTATATCGATTTTGGCGAAGGGCAGCAGGGGGCATGATAAGCCCTGACGCTGGCGGTCCGTGGACCGCCAGAATGGTGAGTATCAGTGCAGGATCTTCGCGAGGAAGTCTTTGGCGCGGTCGGACTGCGGATTACTGAAGAAGTCATCCTTATTGGTGTCTTCAACGATCTTCCCTTCATCCATGAAAATGACGCGATTAGCCACTTTGCGCGCAAAGCCCATCTCGTGCGTCACCACCATCATGGTCATGCCTTCGTTGGCTAACTCCACCATGACATCCAGCACTTCGTTGATCATCTCCGGATCCAGTGCGGAAGTCGGTTCATCGAACAGCATGGCGATAGGATCCATACACAGCGCACGGGCGATGGCCACGCGCTGCTGCTGACCGCCAGACAGCTGACCAGGGAATTTCTCCGCATGCGCCGTCAGGCCAACGCGCTTCAGCAGCGCAAGGCCTTTCTCGCGCGCTGCAGTTTTGTCACGCTTCAGCACTTTCACCTGCGCCAGCACCAGGTTATCAATGATGCTGAGGTGTGGGAACAGTTCGAAGTGCTGGAACACCATGCCCACTTTGCTGCGCAACTGGGCAAGATTGGTTTTCTTGTTGTTCACTTCGGTGCCGTTCACCTGAATGCTACCCTGCTGCACGGGCTCCAGTCCGTTCACCGTTTTAATCAGCGTCGATTTGCCGGAACCGGACGGCCCGCAGACCACCACCACTTCACCTTTCTTCACCTCGGTGGAGCAGTCGGTCAGCACCTGAAAGTGCCCATACCACTTAGAAACATTTTTCAGGCTAATCATTTAAACCGTCCTTTTTCTTTTCAGATAGCTAACCAACAGCGAAGCGCTCAGGCTGATCACGAAATAGACCAGACCGGCAAACAGAACCATTTCAACCTGGGTACCGTCACGTTCACCAATGGTGGACGCGGTACGGAAGAAGTCCGCCAGGCTTAACACATACACCAGCGAGGTATCCTGGAACAGCACGATGCCCTGCGTCAGCAGCAGCGGTACCATGGCGCGGAACGCCTGCGGCAGGATGATCAGCTTCATCGACTGCCACTGCGTCATGCCCAGCGCCAGCGCGGCGTTGGACTGGCCGCGCGAGATGCTCTGGATGCCGGCGCGGATAATCTCCGAATAGTAGGCGGCTTCAAACAGCGCGAACGCCACCATGGCGGAGATCAGGCGGATATCGGTTTTCGGCGACAGCCCAAGCACCTGTTGCAGGAAGCTGGGGACCACCAGATAGAACCACAGCAGCACCATCACCAGCGGCACCGAGCGGAACAGGTTTACATACAGTTTGGCGAACCAGCGGATCGGGGCGAACGATGACAAACGCATCACCGCCAGAATGGTGCCCCAGATAATGCCGAACACCACGGCGACCGCCGTGATTTTCAGCGTAATCACCATACCGTTCAGCAGATAGGGCAGGCTGGGCGGAATCGAACTCCAGTCAAAATCGTACATTATTTGCCTCCCAGGTTGCCGGGCAGGCGAATTTTGCGTTCTACCAGACTCATAATCAGCATGATCACCAGGTTAATACCGACGTAGGCCAGGGTGATAGCGGTGAAAGATTCATAGGCGTGTGCCGAGTAATCCAGCAGCTTGCCCGCCTGCGCGGCCAGATCCACCAGACCGATAGTGGAGGCGATGGCGGAGTTCTTCACCAGGTTAAGCATTTCCGAGGTCATCGGCGGCACAATCACGCGGTAGGCGTTTGGCAACAGTACGTAGCGATAGGTTTGCGGCAGCGTCAGGCCCATCGCCAGACCGGCGTTTTTCTGGCCGCGCGGCAGCGACTGAATCGCGGCGCGCACCTGCTCACACACGCGTGCGGCAGTGAACAGACCGAGACAAATGGTCGAAGAGAGGAAAAACTGGATGTTCGGGTCCAGTTCAGCCTTAAACCACATGCCGAGCTTCTCCCCGACCAGTTCTGGCGCCACCAGATACCAGAAGAAGAACTGCACGATCAGCGGAATATTACGAAACAGTTCCACGTAGCAGGTGCCAATGGTGGACAACCAGCGATTAGGCACGGTACGCAGAATGCCAAAGAAGGAACCTACCAGGAAGGCGATAATCCAGGCGCAGCAGGAGACCGCGACGGTCACCTGAAATCCGGACCACAGCCAGCCGAGGTAAGTCGTATTGCCGAACGGAGCCTGCTGTAAAAAAATGCCCCAGTTCCAATCGATACCCATAACGAGCTCCGGTAAAAAAAGGGTAGCGAGGCTACCCATAAGATTGTTGAGCGGTGTCTTGTGTCCTGCTTCAGGGGAACGGCCTGTTACAGTCTGTCTGTCCGCACCGCGTGTTCAGCAATCGAGAGGGCAGCAGTGCCGCCCTTGTTTTCATTGTTAATTCAGAGTGCTTTATCGTTCGGTGCTTTAAACAGCGCCTGCATGTCCGATGACAGCTCGAAGTTCAGGTTCAGGTTCTTCGGTGGAATCGGCTGTTTAAACCAGGTGTCGAACCATTTGGTGGCTTCACCTGAGGTCTGCGCTTTAGCGATGGTGTCATCCATCAGCTGTTTAAACGGCGCATCGTCTTTACGCAGCATGCAGCCGTAGGCTTCTTTGGACTGCGGCGTACCAACGATTTCCCAGTTATCCGGTTTCTTCGCTTTGGCGCGTTCACCGGCCAGCAGCGCGTCATCCATCATGAAGGCCACCGCGCGACCGGTTTCCAGCGTGCGGAACGAGTCACCGTGATCTTTCGCGCTGATGATGCGCATATCCATTTTCTTCTCGTCATTCAGCTTGCGCAGCAGAATCTCAGAGGTGGTGCCCGATGTAACGACCACGGTTTTGCCTTTCAGATCGGCGAAGTCTTTAATGTCGCCGCCTTTCTTCACCAGCAGACGGGTGCCGATGATGAAGATGGTGTCAGAGAACGCCGCCTGCTGCTGACGCTCGACGTTGTTGGTGGTCGAGCCACACTCGAAATCGTAGGTGCCGTTCTGCAGCAGCGGGATACGGTTTTGCGAGGTGATCGGCAGCATTTTGACCTGCAGATCCGGCTTATTCAGCTTCGCTTTGATGGCGGCAACGATGGCGTTGGAGTAGTCCTGAGAGTAACCCACCACTTTCTGCTGGTTGTCGTAGTAAGAAAACGGAACGGATGACTCGCGATGCCCAACGACAATCACGCCGCTATCGTTAATCTTTTTCAGGGTACCGGTGAGATCTTCCGCCTGGGCCGCGCCCGCTGCTGCGCCCAACAGCAGAAGCGATAATGCCACTTTGCGAATCTGCATGTTCCTACTCCTTCGTGTGAATGTTGCGCAGAACATAAACTGCGCAGATTGTGATGTTGTGTGTATTTCCTGCTGCTTTTTTAATTATCCCTTAGCGCAACTGCGCGCAGGATAGTGATTAACATAGCGAATTGTTAACGTAATGAAACAAAAAAGTTCATTTTTTGCGAGCCGCTCCGCACCAATAAGAGGCAAAAAACAGCCGCTGCGCCAAATAAGTGCGCTTCGGTGCCAGATAATAGTGCGCAAACATGGCATTACGCTGACAAATCACCGATGTTGCAAAAATCACTGAAATAATTAGCAATGATCGTGCCAGTACGCGGAAAGCGGGCAAAAAGGCAGCAGAACGTGGAGGTGACTAAGGAGAAAGGGAGCGGAAAACTGCGTAAAAAAAGGCGAAGCCAGCGCTTCGCCTGGTGAGAGAGGGCGGGATATCAGGCGCGGCGGCGTAAAATCGCCAGCACGATGCCCGCCAGCGTCAGCAGCCACACCGGCCAGATACCGACGCGCGCATACGGCGTTTCACCGCTGGCAGGCGTGACTGTTGCGCTCAGCACTTCGCGGGTGAACTGCGGGATGACTTTCTCCACGTCTCCCTGTGCATTCACCACCGCGGTGACACCGTTGTTGGTTGAGCGCAGCAGCGGACGACCCAGCTCCAGCGCGCGCATGCGCGCCATCTGGAAATGCTGCCACGGACCAATCGAATGACCGAACCAGGCATCGTTCGACACCGTCAGCAGGAAGTTGGTGTCCGGATGGAAGTTAGCGCGCACCTGCTCGCCCAGCACGATCTCATAACAAATGGCGCTGGTCAGGTTGTAGCCCGCCACTTTGAGCTGCGGCTGCAGGTAGGCGCCGCGGCTGAACGAGGACATCGGCAGGTCGAAGAACGGAGCCAGCGGACGCAGCAGGCCTTCCAGCGGCACGAACTCGCCAAACGGCACCAGATGGTTCTTCTGGTAGCGGTTGCGGCTCTGGTAGCTGTAAGGCTGCGTGCCGCCCAGCACAATCACCGAGTTGTAATCGTGATAGCGGTTGTCACTCTCCACGCGCGAATCAACAATGCCGGTGATCAACGTACTGCCGCGCGCGCGCAGTTCATCATCCAGCGCATGCAGAAACGGCTGCTGATTACTCTCCAGATCGGTAATCGCCGATTCCGGCCAGATGATGATCGGTGCTTTGCCGATAAACGGCTGGCTGTAGGAGGTATAAACGCGCAGCGTGGTCAGCAGCTGCTGCGGATCCCACTTCATCGACTGCGGAATATTGCCCTGTACCATGGCGACATCGACGCTGCGCTGCGGCAGCGGCTGATACCACTGCAGCATCCGCAGCGGCCACGGCAGTAGCAGCAGCGCGACCGCCAGCACCAGGTTTTTCACGCTGCGGTGATAGCAGGCCGACGCCAGCAGACCGGCAATCACCATCAGCAGGAAAGTGATGGTTTCCACACCGGCCAGCGGCGCCAGGCCTTTCAGCGGCCCATCAATCTGGCTGTAACCAAACTGCAGCCAGGGAAAACCGGTTAGCACCCAGCCGCGCAGAAATTCGGTAATTTGCCACAGCGCCGGGGCCGCCAGCGCCATGCGCCACAGCGTGGCGCGCGGCCAGAAGCGGTTCAGCAGCAGGGCAAACAGCAGCGGGTAAAGCGCCAGATAGGCGGCGAGTAGCACCACGAGGAACACATTGACCGGACCGGGCATGCCGCCAAAGGTGGCAATGCTGACGTACACCCAGTTGATGCCGCTGCCGAACAGGCCAAAGCCCCAGGCAAAACCGATGCCTGCCGCCTGTGCGCTGCGGCGATCCAGCAACAGCAGCTGCAAACCGGCCAGTGAGAGCAGGGCGGCGGGCCAGAAATCATAGGGAGAAAAGGAAAGGGTGCCCGCGGCACCCAGAACTAACGCCAGCAGCAGGCGAACCCGCTGCTGCGAGTAGAGAGAGGCTAATGCCATAAAATTATTCGTCTTCCAGTTGCGGTTGCGGAGAGTCTTCCGGAATTTTCACGTGCACCTGGATGATACGGCGGCTGTCAGCCATCGCAACTTTGAAATGGTAACCCTCAATGTCGATGCTTTCACCGCGTGCCGGCAGATGGCCGAATCCCTGCATCACCAGACCGCCAATGGTATCGACTTCGTCATCGCTGAAATCGCTGCCAAAGACGTCATTAAAGTCCTCAATCGGCGTCAGCGCGCGTACCGTATAGGTGTGGCGATTGAGCTGACGGATATCGCGATCTTCTTCGTCGTCGTATTCGTCTTCGATTTCGCCAACGATCAGCTCAAGAATATCTTCGATGGTTACCAGCCCGGAGACACCACCGAACTCATCAATGACAATCGCCATGTGGTAGCGCTGCGAGCGGAACTCTTTGAGCATGCGATCGACGCGCTTGCTCTCAGGCACCACCACGACCGGGCGCAGCACTTTTTCCATGCTGAAAGGCTCGGCGCTGCTGCTCATAAACGGCAGCAGATCTTTCGCCATCAGAATGCCTTCAACATGGTCTTTATCTTCGCTGATCACCGGGAAGCGCGAGTGGGCAGATTCAATAATCACTGCCAGGCACTCTTCAAGGCTCTGGTTACGCTTCAGGGTAATCATCTGCGAGCGCGGAATCATAATGTCGCGCACGCGCTGTTCGGCGATATCCAGCACACCTTCCAGCATGTCGCGGGTGTCCTGGTCGATCAGCTCTTTTTGCTCAGAATCGCGGATTAGCCCCAGCAGTTCGTCACGGTTTTTGGGCTCGCCGTGGAAAAGCTGATTGATTAACAGGGAGAAAAAACCCTTTTTACTACTGGGTGCGTCGTTGTTTTGAGAATGGTCGTCGCTCATGGCGTTTTTATTTAGTTCTCTCGAATGAGGGAAAGGAACTGCCGGCATCCTCGCCAGCAGCGCAATGTCCTGAACCGCAAGTTCAGGCGTCTTCTTTTTCCGAAATGTACGGATCGGGATAGCCAAGAGCAAGCATTATCTCGGTCTCGAGCGCTTCCATCTCTTCGGCTTCCTCGTCTTCAATGTGGTCATAACCCAGCAGATGCAGCGTGCCGTGGACCACCATGTGGGCCCAGTGTGCCTCAGGGCTTTTACCCTGTTCGGCCGCTTCCTGCTCGACAACCTGACGACAAATGATCAGATCGCCCAGTAGCGGCAGCTCAATGCCCGGCGGCGCTTCAAACGGAAACGACAGCACGTTAGTCGGCTTATCTTTGCCGCGATAAGTCAGATTAAGCTCATGACTCTCCGCTTCATCGACCAGCCGTATCGTGACTTCGCTCTCTGGCTGAAACGGCGTGACCGCCGCTTCCAGCCAGCGCTGAAACGCCGCTTCTGCCGGCAGGCCGTGTTCATCGGCACAGGCCAGCTGTAAATCTAAAATCACCGTGCTCATGAAGGCTCCTGCGGCGTTGGCTGGCTGGCGAGCTGGGCTGCCTGCGCTTCACGCTTACGCTCTTCCGCCAGTTTATCACGGCGTTTCTGGTCTGCTTCTTCCCAGGCTTCATAAGCATTAACAATGCGTGCGACCACCGGATGACGCACCACGTCTTCGCTGTGGAAAAAGTTAAAGCTGATCTCTTCAACGTTGGCCAGCACTTCGATGGCGTGGCGCAGGCCGGACTTGGTGCTGCGCGGCAGGTCAATCTGCGTCACGTCACCGGTAATCACCGCTTTGGAGTTGAAGCCGATGCGCGTCAGGAACATCTTCATCTGCTCGATGGTAGTGTTCTGGCTCTCATCAAGAATCACGAACGCATCATTCAGCGTACGGCCGCGCATGTAAGCCAGCGGCGCAACTTCAATCACGTTGCGCTCCATCAGCTTCTCGACGCGCTCGAAGCCGAGCATTTCAAACAGGGCGTCATACAGCGGGCGCAGGTAAGGATCGACTTTCTGACTCAGATCGCCCGGCAGGAAGCCGAGTTTTTCGCCGGCTTCGACCGCCGGACGTGTCAGCAGGATACGGCGAATCTCCTGCCGCTCCAGTGCATCCACCGCGGCGGCGACCGCCAGATAGGTTTTCCCGGTACCGGCCGGGCCAATGCCGAAGGTGATGTCGTGATCGAGAATATTGGCGATGTACTGCGCCTGGTTTGGCGTACGCGGTTTAATCACGCCGCGCTTGGTCTTGATGTTCACCGCTTTGCCGTACTCCGGCACACTGTCGGCCGTCTGCTCCAGCACACGGCTCTCTTTGATCGCCAGATGGATCTGATCCGGTTCAATGTCCGGGATCTGGCCGCGCACCGGCGCGGTATCCACGTACAGCGAACGCAGAATATTGGCGGCGGCTTCTACGCTCAGCGCGCGGCCGACCAGCTTAAACAGGTTGTCGCGGCGATTGATCTCAATGCCCAGACGGCGCTCCAGCTGTTTTACGTTGTCATCAAACGGACCGCACAGGCTCATCAGTCGACGATTGTCTGCCGGTTCAAGGGCGATTTCACGGGTTTCGATATTCAAATGAATCCTTTGGGTCACTCAGGGCCAGTTGAAAGAAATAGCAGATACCGCACGCCAGGCGTCAGCATCTTTACGGAATTATTTATGGGGTCGCGCCCGGGCGCAAGCTTCAGGGGAGATATTTGGGCGGCCGCTGCGGAAAGCAAGGGCTGCGGGATGAAACAGGCGACAGCGCGTTGTGCGCTGTCGCTCAGTAATCGCGGTCTCAAGGCTGATAGAGGCCCACGCCAATTTCATCCTCTTTACGTGTACGCGCAATCACCGATGCCGGACTCTCCGCCACGCGCAGGCCCATCTCCTCTTCGGTGCGCACCACGACGCCGCGCAGCGAATTGGTATAAACATCGACGATTTCCACATCCACGAATTTACCGATCATGCGCACGTCGCCTTCGAAGTTGACCACGCGGTTGTTTTCGGTACGGCCGGTCAGCTCCATCACGTTTTTACGTGAGGTACCTTCCACCAGAATGCGCTGTACGGTGCCGAGCATGCGGCGGCTCCACGCCATCGCCTGCTGATTGATGCGGTCCTGCAGAATGTACAGGCGCTGCTTCTTCTCCTCTTCCGGCACATCGTCCGGCAGATCGGCCGCCGGCGTACCGGGACGCGCCGAGTAGATAAAGCTGAAGCTGGTGTCGAAGTTGACTTCGCCGATCAGCTTCATGGTCTGCTCGAAATCCTGCTGGGTTTCGCCCGGGAAGCCAATGATGAAATCTGAGCTGATCTGGATGTCCGGCCGCGCCGCCACCAGCTTGCGGATAATCGCTTTGTACTCCAGCGCGGTGTGCGCCCGCTTCATCAGCGTCAGAATACGGTCGGCACCGCTCTGCACCGGCAGGTGCAGGAAACTCACCAGCTCCGGCGTATCGCGATAAACGTCGATGATGTCGTCGGTGAACTCAATCGGATGGCTGGTGGTGAAGCGAATCCGGTCAATCCCGTCAATCGCGGCCACCAGACGCAACAGCTCGGCAAAAGTACAAATCTGGTCGTCAAAGGTTGCGCCGCGATAGGCGTTGACGTTCTGACCCAGCAGATTGACTTCACGCACGCCCTGCGCCGCCAGCTGGGCAACTTCCAGCAGGATGTCATCGCACGGACGGCTCACTTCCTCGCCGCGCGTATAAGGCACCACGCAGAAAGTACAATATTTATTGCAGCCTTCCATGATCGAAACAAAAGCCGTCGGCCCTTCAGCGCGCGGCTCGGGCAGACGATCAAACTTTTCAATTTCCGGGAACGAGACGTCAACAATCGGGCTTTTGCTGCCGCGCACCTGGTTAATCATCTCCGGCAGACGATGCAGCGTCTGCGGGCCAAAAACGATGTCCACGCACTGCGCGCGCTGGCGAATTTTATCGCCTTCCTGCGAAGCCACACAGCCGCCCACGCCGATAATCAGCTCAGGATTTTTCGCCTTCAGCTTCTTCCAGCGTCCCAGCAAATGAAACACTTTTTCCTGCGCCTTCTCACGGATGGAGCAGGTATTCAGCAGCAGAACGTCTGCGTCTTCGGCTTCCTCCGTCAGGGTATAGCCGTGCGTGCTGTTCAGTAGGTCAGCCATCTTCGATGAATCATATTCATTCATCTGACAGCCCCAGGTTTTAATATGCAGTTTTTTGGTCATTGAACTAGCCATTGATTCTGAGCAGAGAAGTGCAGGGCGCGTATTGTAATGCTTTGACGCGGGTGTGACCAGCATGCCCGTCATACTTCGCACGCCAGGTGCGTTGGCTGCGCGCGGCTCCCCCGGTCACTTACTGATGTAAGCTCCCGGGATGATCCTTGCTGGCCGCCTTCCTGGCGCACGAATTATTTAGGGCATGATGCCAGTCATACTTTGCACGCCAGGTGCGTTGGCTGCGCGCGGCTCCCCCGGTCACTTACTGGTGTAAGCTCCCGGGATGACCCTTGCTGGCCGCCTTCCTGGCGCACGAATTATTTAGGGCATGATGCCCGGTCAGACTTCGCATGCCAGATGCGTTGGCTGCGCGCGGCTCCCCCGGTCACTTACTGGTGTAAGCTCCCGGGATGATCCTTGCTTGCCGCCTTCCTGGCGCACGAATTATTTAGGGCATGATGCCCGGTCAGACTTCGTACGGCAGCGCCATATGAAGCACAAGGTTAGCAGGGCTTTTCTGCTGGTGCGGTAAATTTCCGGTACACTTTGCCAGATAGAGCGCTGCCGCAAGGCGTCACGGCAATCAGGAGGATAAGAGTCAATGCAGGATTCACAGTTTGATGTGGTGGTGGTGGGCGGCGGCATGGTCGGTGCCGCGCTGGCCTGTGGCTTGGCGCAGCAGCAGTTTCGCGTGGCGGTGATTGAGCGTGCCGAACCGGTCGCGTTTGATGCCAGCCTTGCGCCGGATATACGCATCTCCGCCATTGGTGCGTCATCGGTGGCGCTGCTGCGCCAGCTCAATGTCTGGCCGCGCGTCCAGGCGATGCGCAGTGCGCCCTACCGCAAGCTGGAAACCTGGGAGTGGCAAAGTGCGCACGTCACCTTTGATGCGGCCGCGCTGGGCATTCCCGAACTGGGCTATATGGTGGAAAACAGCGTGCTGCAGCGCGCGCTGTGGGAGCAGATGCAGCAGGATGGCGTAACGCTACTGTGCCCGGCCTCGCTGCAGGCGTTACAGGCGCACAGCGGCGGCTGGCAGCTTCAGCTGGACGATGGCACCACGCTGGACTGCCAGCTGGTGGTGGGAGCCGATGGGGCTAATTCGCGCGTGCGCCAGCTGGCGGGTATCGGCGTGCGCGGCTGGAACTATGCGCAATCCTGCATGCTAATCAGCGTTGAGTGTGAACATGACGCCGGCGATGCCACCTGGCAGCAATTTACCCCGGACGGACCGCGCGCGTTTCTGCCGCTGTTCGATCGCCACGCCTCGCTGGTGTGGTATGACGCGCCGGCGCGGATCCGCCAGCTGCAAAATCTGCCGCTCAGCCAGCTGGCCAAAGAGGTACAGGCCAACTTCCCGGCGCGCGTCGGCCGCTTCCAGGTGAAGAACGCGGCGTCGTTTCCGCTGGTGCGCCGCCATGCCACGCGCTACGTGCTGCCGGGCCTGGCGCTGGTGGGTGATGCCGCACACACCATCAATCCGCTGGCCGGGCAGGGCGTTAACCTCGGCTATCGCGATGTGGATGCGCTGATTGATACGCTGGTGGATGCACGCAGCCAGGCGCAGCGCTGGGCATCGCTGCCAGTATTGCAGCGATATCACCGCCAGCGCTACAAGGATAATTTGCTGATGCAAGGCGGTATGGATCTGTTCTATTTCGCCTTCAGCAATGCGCTGCCGCCGCTGCGTGTGGTGCGTAATCTTGGGCTGATTGCGGCAGAAAATGCCGGCGTGCTGAAGCGTCAGGTGCTGCGTTACGCGCTGGGATTGTAAACAAACCGGGCGCCGCAGTCGTGGCGGCGCCATCAACTCTGCGTTACACAAGGCGTGAAATTCCGGAACGACAAAAACAACAAAGCCCGCAAAAGCGGGCCTGTTGTGCAATTTGGCTGGGGTGCAGGGATTCGAACCCCGGAATGCCGGAATCAGAATCCGGTGCCTTACCGCTTGGCGACACCCCAATAGGTGTTTGGTCAAATTGTCTTTGTATGGCTGGGGTGCAGGGATTCGAACCCCGGAATGGTGGAATCAGAATCCACTGCCTTACCGCTTGGCGACACCCCAATTTGTTTGGTGGCTACGACGGGAATCGAACCTGTGACCCCATCATTATGAGTGATGTGCTCTAACCGACTGAGCTACGTAGCCAGATTGTACTGCTTTACTGCGCCCGATGATGGCTGGGATACCTGGATTCGAACCAGGGAATGCCGGTATCAAAAACCGGTGCCTTACCGCTTGGCGATATCCCATTCGTCGACTCGTATCCACGAGAGTGCATCGGATTGGCTGGGGTACCTGGATTCGAACCAGGGAATGCCGGTATCAAAAACCGGTGCCTTACCGCTTGGCGATACCCCATCCGGCTGCCGAAGACTGAAATGGTGCGGGAGGCGAGACTTGAACTCGCACACCTTGCGGCGCCAGAACCTAAATCTGGTGCGTCTACCAATTTCGCCACTCCCGCAAAAAGATGGTGGCTACGACGGGAATCGAACCTGTGACCCCATCATTATGAGTGATGTGCTCTAACCAACTGAGCTACGTAGCCATCTTTTTTCGCGTTACCTTCATCGGCGTTGCGGGGCGCATTATGCGTATTGAGCTTTGTAGCGTCAACAAATTTTTTGCCGTTTTTTGCCTTAACGCGCCTGTTTGTCTGGCTTGTAACCAGGCTGATGATTTATTCGGCAATTTTCGATCGTATCCGCGCCAGATGCAAGAAAAAGGGGCCACAATGGGCCCCTTATACGCACAAAGAAAATGCTTATTTGTACGCTGACTGATGCACGCCTACCGCACGGCCAGACGGATCGTCCATCGATTTAAACGCTTCATCCCACTCAATGGCTTTCGCCGACGAACAGGCCACGGATGGACCACCCGGAACGCACTCTGCCGCGCTTGGCAGTGGGAACAGCTCCTCAAAGATCTCGCGGTACAGATACGCCTCTTTCGAGGTTGGCGTGTTGTGCGGGAAGCGGAAATGCGCCGTCGCCAGTTGCTGCTCGCTAATCTGCTTCGCCGCCACTTCTTTCAGCGTATCGATCCAGCTGTAGCCAACGCCATCGGAGAACTGCTCTTTCTGACGCCATGCCACGCTCTCCGGCAGGTAAGAGGAGAAGCATTCACGCAGAATGTGTTTTTCCATCTTGCCGTTGCTGCCGCACATTTTGTCTTCCGGGTTGATGCGCATCGCCACATCAAGGAATTTCTTGTCGAGGAACGGCACTCGCGCTTCCACGCCCCATGCCGACATCGCTTTGTTAGCACGCGCGCAGTCAAACATGTGCAGCGCCAGCAGTTTACGCACGTTTTCTTCGTGGAACTCCTGCGCGTTCGGTGCTTTATGGAAGTAGAGGTAACCACCAAACACTTCATCCGCACCTTCACCGGACAGCACCATTTTGATGCCCATCGCTTTGATTTTACGCGACATCAGGTACATTGGCGTCGACGCGCGAATGGTGGTGACATCGTAAGTTTCGATGTGGTAAATCACATCGCGGATCGCATCCAGCCCTTCCTGCACGGTGAAGTGAATTTCATGGTGCACGGTACCAAGATGATCGGCTACCGCCTGCGCCGCTTTCAGATCCGGCGATCCTTCCAGGCCGACGGCAAAGGAGTGCAGCTGCGGCCACCATGCATCGCTCTTGTCGTGATCTTCCACACGTTTGGCGGCAAAGCGCTTGGTCACCGCCGAGATGATTGAAGAGTCAAGGCCGCCGGACAGCAGCACGCCGTACGGGACATCTGACATCAGGTGGCTCTTCACTGACTCTTCCAGCGCATGCTTCAGGCCTGCGGCATCGGTAGAGTTTTGCGCCACGGCGGCGAAATCCATCCAGTCACGCTGCCAGTAACGACGGATTTCGCCATCGGTGCTGGAGAGGAAGCTTCCCGGCGGGAACTCTTTGATGCTGCGGCACACCGGCACCAGCGCTTTCATTTCAGAGGCAACATACAGGTTGCCGTGCTCATCGTTGCCCATATAGAGCGGAATGATGCCAATGTGGTCGCGACCAATCAGGTATTGCTGTTTGACGCTGTCCCACAGGATGAAGGCGAACATGCCCTGCAGGTCATCGAGGAAATCGAGGCCTTTTTCCTGATACAGCGCGAGGATCACTTCGCAGTCTGAACCAGTCTGGAACGCGTAGCGATCGCTCAGTTCTGCACGCAGCGCCTGATGGTTGTAGATTTCGCCGTTAACAGCCAGTACGTGGGTGTGATCCGCGTTGTACAGCGGCTGAGCGCCGTTGTTAACGTCAACGATGGACAGGCGCTCATGCACCAGAATGGCCTTATCATCCGCAAAGACACCAGACCAGTCCGGGCCGCGGTGACGCATCAGACGGGAACATTCCAGCGCTTTCTTGCGCAGTTCAACAGGATCGGTCTTCAGATCCAGCACACCAAAAATCGAACACATAACTGACTCCTGATCTCACCCTGTGGCGATGTTATTAACTTGTTTGTCCGGCAGCCTGCGCTGCATGATGTATAAGAAAATGCGCTAATTGATGGTGGTAACGCAAGCGAAATCACTAAAAGCTGAGAAAAAGATTATTGGCGTGGCTAAAAGTTGAATTTTATTCAATGAAATGATGTTTAAATTAGATAGTATCTAATGAATTGGCTGGTCTGGCGTTTTTGTGCGCAATCGTGGGGCTGCGTCAGCATTGAAACCAGAGCGCTGTGCCGCGCACATGAAAAAGCCCTGTACGCCACGGAAGCGGACAGGGCCATAAGCAGACAGCATGACGTTAATCAGAACAAATCGATATCGGCCACGGAAGGGTAGATCCAGTCAGGGCGGAACGGCATGGCGTCAATATCGCTCAGCGTGGAAACGCCGGACAGCACCAGAATGGTTTCCAGACCGGCCTGGAAGCCCGCCAGAATATCGGTGCGCAGGTTATCGCCCACGATCACCGTCTCTTCTGAGTGCGCATGCATTTTATTCAGCGCGGCGCGCATGATGTAAGGGCTGGGCTTACCGACATAGAACGGTTTGCGGCCGGAGATGGTTTCGATACCGGCACAGAGCGCGCCACAGGCCGGCACAAAGCCGCGGGCGTGGGTATCGGGATTGGTCGCGATAAAACGCGCTCCGTTAGCCACAAAGAAGGCGGCTTTATGCATCATCTCCCAGTTAAACGATCGCGTCTCGCCGACGATCACGAAATCCGGGTTGACGTCAGTGATGGTAAAACCGGCTTTGTACAGTTCGTGAATCAACGCGCCTTCGCCAATCACGTAGGCTTTTTTGCCCTCCTGACGACGCAGGAAATCCGCGGTGGCCATGGCGGAGGTGTAAAACACCGAATCCGGGATGTCGACGCCAGCGTTGGCAAAACGGTTGGCCAGGTCCTGAGCGGTTTGTGACGGATAGTTGGTCAGCACCACCAGCGGCATCTCTTTTTCCAGAATGCGCTGCAGGAATTCGTTTGCGCCTTTCACGGCGGTATTGTCGTGCATCAACACGCCGTCGATGTCACAGATTACGCTTTTGATGGTCATAGATGGCTTCCGGTCGGGCCTGCCAGACGGCAGGCTTCTCTATTATTCTTCCAGCAGGTGCTGCAGCAGAATGCCATTCAGCATAGCGCGTTTTGCCAGCGCGAAAGCGCCAATCGCCGAGCGATGGTCCAGCTCAGAACGCACCACCGGCAGATTTTTACGAAACGCATTCAGCGCCTGGGTATTGATGCAGCCCTCAATCGCCGGGAACAGCACTTTATCGGCATCGGTAATTTCGCCGGCCAGCACCACTTTTTGCGGGTTGAACAGGTTGATGGCGATAGCGATCGCTTTGCCGAGATAGCGGCCAACGTACTCGATCACTTCGCAGGCCAGCGCGTCGCCCTGATTGGCGGCGCGGCAGATTTGCGGCATCTGGCAATCATCCAGCGTCAGACTGCTGGGATAGCCCTGATTGAGCAGGTGGCGCACGCGGTTCTCAATCGCGCCATTAGCCGCGATGGTTTCGAGGCAGCCAAAGTTGCCACAGTGGCAGCGTTCACCGAGCGGATCGACCTGAATGTGGCCAATCTCACCGACGTTACCGTTGCTGCCGAGAAAAATGTGGCCGTTGGCGATAATGCCGGCGCCGGTGCCGCGGTGTAAACGCACCAGAATGGAGTCAGCACAGTCGCGGCTTGCACCGAAATAGTGCTCAGCCAGTGCCAGGCTGCGGATATCGTGGCCGACAAAACTGGTGACATTAAAACGTTTTTTCAGGCTGGCCACCAGCGGCCAGTGGCTGACGGCGATGTGCGGCATATAGCGAATGATGCCGTTAATCGGGTCGACCAGACCTGGCAGGATAACCGCAATGGCGATCAGCTCATGAATTTTACGCTGGTGCGCGCTCATAAAGGCACTGATGGCGTTGAACAGCGCGTTTTCCAGCGTCTCCTGCGTGCGCTCCGGCAGCGGATAATCTTCCTGCGCCAGCGATTTTCCGCTGAGATCGAACAGCGTCAGCGTGGCGTCATTGCGCCCCAGCCGTACGCCGATAGTGTGAAAATGGCGGGTTTCAGTGATGATGGAGATGGCGCGGCGCCCACCGGTGGAGGCCTGTTGCTCCACCTCTTTGATGAGGCCGCGTTCGATAAGCTGGCGGGTAATTTTGGTGACGCTGGCGGGCGCAAGCTGGCTGAGTTCGGCAATCTGAATACGCGAAATCGGCCCCTGTTGATCAATCAGCCGGTAAACAGCTGCACTGTTAAGTTGTTTGACAAGATCGACATTTCCTATTTGAGTCTGGCCGCCAGTGGTCATTCAGTACTTACTCGCTGAGGACGTTGTCTCCGTTGACGAACGTCTTAGTGATTTGATAATCGCGGGTAAAGACAGTGAGGTTGGCGACTTTTCCTGCTTCCACCGTGCCAAACTGCTTTTCCACACCCATTGCCCTTGCCGGATACAGGGTCGCCATGCGCAGCGCTTCATCCAGCGCGATACCACAATGTTCCACGCTATTCTGCACTGCTTCAATCATCGTCAGCGCAGATCCGCTCAGGGTACCGTTCTCATCTACGCACAGGCCGTCGCGATAGTATATTGTTTTACCTGCAAAAATGAATTGATCAATCGACGCACCGGCCGGCGCGGTGGCATCGGTCACCAGCACCAGTTTGTCGCCTTTGATACGTTTTGCATTGCGCACGTTAGCGTAATTGACATGTAAACCGTCTGCAATAATGCCGCAGTATACATCAGGCGAATCAAACAGCGCACCGATAAGACCTGGCTCACGACCGCTAAAGGCGCTCATGGCATTATACAGGTGTGTGGCAAAAGTGACGCCCGCGCTGATGCCCGCTTTGGCTTCGGCATAAGTGGCATTGGAGTGTCCCGACGAGACAATAATCCCGGCGTCACGCAGCTGGCGAATCACCGCGCTGCCCGCATTTTCCGGTGCCAGCGTAACCTTGGTGATGACGTCAGCGTTGGCGCACAGGAAATCCACCAGCTGCGCATCCGGCAGACGAATCAGCTGCGGATTGTGAGTGCCTTTCTTCTCTTTATTCAGCCACGGACCTTCCAGATGCAGACCCAGCGCCTGATTCTGATGCTTCGCCAGATAAGCGCGCATGGTTTCAACCGCGCGCTTCATCAGGGCATCGCTGCTGGTAATCAGCGTCGGCAAATAGCTGGTGCAGCCAGATTTTTCATTGGCGCGCTGCATGATCTCCAGCGTCTCCACGCTCAGCGCATCAATGTCGTCGTTGAACTGCACACCGCCGCAGCCGTTGAGCTGCAGGTCGATAAATCCGGGAGCGATGAACGCACCAGCCACGTCTTGTTGTGGAATCGCGGCGTCCAGCGCCTCGCGCGGGCAGACACGCTCAATCAGGCCATTGGCAATCACCACGGCGTGATTGTCCAGAACTTCGTGACCGGTAAAAATCCGGCCGTTAACTAATGCGTACATCATCTTATCTCCCGGCTGAACCCGCTGCCTTACACAGCAGGCCTTTTACAACGTGTTGTTACACACCCTTCATGTTTTCCGCTTCCATTTCGCGGAAATACTTCACGGTTTTCACTTTCAGTTCCATGGTGGCTGGCTCATCGCACACTACCACCGCTTTCGGATGCAGCTGCAGGCAACTGATGGTCCACATGTGGTTGACGTTACCTTCTACCGCCGCCTGCAGCGCCTGGGCTTTGACGTGGCCGGTCACCAGAATCATCACTTCTTCCGCATCCAGCAGCGTGCCGACGCCCACGGTGAGGGCATATTTAGGCACCTGATCGACATCACCGTTGAAGAAACGCGAGTTCGCCACGCGGGTGTCGTGCGTCAGGGTTTTAATACGGGTGCGGGAAGAGAGCGAAGAAGCCGGTTCGTTGAAGGCAATGTGACCATCGTTGCCGACGCCACCCATAAACAGGTGGATTTTACCCAGTGCACGAATCTTCTCTTCGTATTGGCGACATTCTGCGTCAATATCTTCGGCATTGCCATTCAGAAGATTGATATTTTCTGGTTGAATATCAACGTGATCGAAAAAGTTACGGTACATAAAGCTGTGATAGCTTTCCGGATGCTCTTTCGGCAGACCGACATACTCATCCATATTGAAGGTGATGACGTGTTTAAAACTAACCTGGCCCGCTTTATGCATCTCGATCAGGTGCTTGTAGGCTTCCAGCGGTGTACCGCCGGTTGGCAGTCCCAGTACAAAGGGACGGTCTGCGCTGGGTTTAAACGCATTGATGCGATTAACGATATGGCGTGCAGCCCATTTACCCACCTGGGTCGGTGTGGCCAAAGGGATCAGTCTCATGTCTTCACCTCAGTTAAGATTGGAAAGGTAGGGTCGCGTTTGCTGCTGCTGGCTGCTTATAAGGGTAACCCGTTTAAGCGTCGGCGGCGTTGGAAAAGTGCGACCTGATATTTTTCATCATAAAATAAGTTTGTGGTGGAGGCTAGCATTTCGCAGTGAAAAACGTCCATTTTGGTGATTAAAGTCACAGTTACACTGGTTTTAATTTGCGAGGCGAATTAATTTATCTTTACACTGCGCCTCGTGGTGAAGTGTGTCATCAAGGTACCGGGTGCCGGGATAATAAAATCAACCCGCATCACGGCAAAACGCCAGTCTCATAGGGGGAGAATAAGGTGAGTATTTTAGGATATCTGCAAAAGGTCGGCCGCGCGCTTATGGTGCCGGTAGCGACCCTGCCGGCAGCGGCAATCCTGATGGGGGTAGGTTACTGGATCGATCCGGATAGCTGGGGCGCAGGCAATGCGCTGGCGGCACTGTTGATCAAATCCGGTTCTGCCATCATCGACAACATGTCTGTGCTGTTCGCCATCGGTGTAGCTTACGGCATGTCAAAAGATAAAGACGGTGCAGCGGCCTTAACCGGCTTTGTGGGTTTCCTCGTGGTCACCACCCTATGTTCACCGGCTGCGGTGGCGATGATTCAGAAAATGCCGGTAGAGCAGGTGCCTGCTGCCTTCGGTAAAATCAATAATCAGTTTGTGGGTATCCTGGTGGGGATTCTCTCGGCGGAAGTGTACAACCGCTTCAGCCACGTTGAGCTGCCTAAGGCGCTGTCGTTCTTCAGCGGCCGCCGTCTGGTGCCGATCCTTGTCTCCTTCCTGATGATCGTGGTCGCCTTTATCCTGATGTACGTCTGGCCGATCATTTTCGGCGGTCTGGTGAGCTTTGGTGAGCACATCCAGAAGCTGGGCTCGGTCGGTGCTGGCGTGTACGCCTTCTTTAACCGTCTGCTGATTCCGGTTGGCCTGCACCACGCGCTGAACTCGGTGTTCTGGTTTGACGTGGCGGGCATCAACGACATTCCGAAATTCCTTGGCGGCGCGCAGTCTATCGCTAACGGTACCGGCATCCCGGGTATCACCGGTCGCTATCAGGCGGGCTTCTTCCCG
Organism: Pantoea dispersa; assembly: GCF_035783935.1. Taxonomy (GTDB): domain Bacteria; phylum Pseudomonadota; class Gammaproteobacteria; order Enterobacterales; family Enterobacteriaceae; genus Pantoea; species Pantoea dispersa_C. The sequence continues at coordinate 82,887 of NZ_JALKOV010000001.1, forward strand.
ATCATGATGTTCGGTCTGCCGGGCGCGGCGCTGGCAATCTATCACTGCTCACGTCCGGAAAACCGCGCCAAAGTCGGCGGTATCATGCTGGCGGCAGCATTCGCCGCCTTCTTCACCGGCATCACCGAGCCGCTGGAATTCTCCTTCATGTTCGTGGCGCCGGTGCTGTATGTGATCCACGCCGTGCTGACCGGCATTTCGGTGTTCATCGCTGCCAGCATGCACTGGATCGCTGGTTTCGGCTTCAGCGCCGGTCTGGTGGATATGGTGCTGTCGACGCGTAACCCGCTGGCGGTACACTGGTGGATGCTGATCCCGCAGGGGCTGGTGTTCTTCGCCATCTACTATGTGGTGTTCCGCTTTACTATTCAGAAATTCAACCTGCTGACGCCGGGCCGCGAGCTGGCTGCCGGTGATGAGACAGACGGCTACGATGTTAACGTCGATCACAGCAGCAACGGTGAGAGCGAGACCGAATCTTTGGCACGTCGCTACATCGGCGCGGTGGGTGGTTCTGACAACCTGACCAACATTGATGCCTGTATTACCCGTCTGCGTCTGAATGTGAAAGACTCTGCGCAGGTAAATGAAAGCGTGGCTAAACGCCTCGGTGCTTCTGGCGTGATTCGCCTCAACAAACAGAGCGTGCAAATCATCGTCGGTACGCAGGCGGAAAGCATTGCCACCGCGATGAAAACCGTGCTGAGCAAAGGCCCGGTGGCCGGCGCAGCGGCACCTGCTGCGGCAACCACCGCTGCGCCTGCGGCCGCTCAGCCACAGGCCGTGCGTAACAGCGAGAAAAAAGTGATTGCTACGCTGCTGGCGCCGGTCAGTGGTGAAGTGGTGGCGCTGGAAAACGTGCCGGATGAAGCTTTCGCCAGCAAAGCGGTAGGCGATGGCCTGGCGATAAAACCGAGCGATAAAACCGTTGTCGCGCCGGTGGCCGGAACCGTGGTGAAAATCTTCAACACCAACCATGCGTTCTGCCTCGAAGCAGAAAATGGCGTCGAGATCGTGGTCCACATGGGGCTCGATACCGTGGCGCTGGAAGGTAAAGGCTTTACCCGTCTGGTGGAAGAGGGCGCAACCGTCGCGGCAGGTCAGCCAATCCTCGAAATGGATCTGGACTTCCTTAACGCCAACGCGCGCTCCATGATCAGCCCGGTGGTAGTCAGCAACAGCGATGATTTCGCCGGACTGAATCTGCTGGCCGGCGGTACCGTGGTGGCAGGTGTTACGCCGCTGTACGAAGTGAAAAATTAATCCGTTTTGATCGTCACACAAGGCAGGAAGCAATTCCTGCCTTTTTTGTTTTAAAACGACCAACAAACGGTTGTTTCCCTTCAGCGCTTTGTGGATCATACTCCGTTACTTCGTGGTACCAATCACCCGCTATTGTTTTGAGGATTTTGAGATGAGTGAGGCTGAAGCCCGCCCAACGAACTTTATTCGTCAGATCATCGACGAAGATTTGGCGAGCGGTAAGCACAACAGTGTGCATACCCGTTTCCCGCCTGAGCCCAATGGTTACCTGCATATTGGCCATGCAAAATCGATCTGCCTGAACTTTGGTATCGCACAAGATTATCAGGGGCAGTGCAACCTGCGTTTCGACGACACCAATCCGGTGAAAGAGGATATGGAGTTCGTCGAATCGATCAAGAATGATGTGCAATGGCTGGGCTTTGAGTGGAGCGGCAACATTCGTTACTCCTCTGACTACTTTGACCAACTGTTCAACTACGCGGTTGAGCTGATCAACAAAGGCCTGGCCTACGTTGATGAGCTGTCGCCGGAGCAAATCCGTGAATACCGCGGCACGCTGACCGCGCCGGGCAAAAACAGCCCGTATCGCGATCGCAGCGTGGAAGAGAACCTGGCGCTGTTCCAGAAGATGCGCGATGGCGGTTTCGAAGAGGGCAAAGCCTGTCTGCGTGCCAAAATCGACATGGCATCCAGCTTTATTGTGATGCGCGATCCGGTGCTGTACCGCATTAAATTTGCCGAACACCACCAGACTGGCAACAAGTGGTGCATCTATCCGATGTACGACTTTACCCACTGCATCTCCGATGCGCTGGAAGGCATCACCCATTCGCTGTGTACGCTGGAGTTCCAGGACAACCGTCGTCTCTACGACTGGGTGCTGGATAACATCACCATTCCGGTGCATCCGCGTCAGTACGAGTTCTCGCGCCTGAATCTGGAATATGCGGTGATGTCGAAGCGTAAGCTGACGCAGCTGGTGAGCGAGAAAGTCGTGGAAGGCTGGGACGATCCGCGCATGCTGACCGTTTCCGGTCTGCGCCGTCGTGGCTACAGCGCGGCCTCTATCCGTGAATTCTGCCGCCGTATCGGTGTGACCAAGCAGGACAACATCGTTGAGATGGCGTCGCTGGAGTCATGCATTCGTGACGATCTCAACGAGAACGCGCCGCGTGCCATGGCGGTGCTGGATCCGCTGAAAGTGGTGATCGAGAACCTGCCGGCCGGGCATGAAGAGACCATCAGCATGCCGAACCATCCGAACAAGCCGGAGATGGGCACGCGCGAGGTGCCGTTTAGCCGTGAAGTGTGGATCGATCGTGCCGACTTCCGCGAAGAGGCCAACAAGCAGTACAAGCGTCTGGTGCTGGGCAAAGAAGTGCGCCTGCGTAACGCTTACGTCATTCGCGCCGAGCGCGTGGCGAAAGATGACGCCGGCAACATCACCTGCATTTACGCTACCTGTGACGTCGACACGCTGAGCAAAGATCCGGCCGACGGGCGCAAAGTGAAAGGCGTTATCCACTGGGTGTCGGCGATTCATGCGCTGCCTGCTGAGTTCCGCCTGTATGATCGCCTGTTCAGCGTGCCAAATCCGGGCGCGGCTGAGGATTTCCTCACCACCATCAACCCGAATTCGCTGGAAATCAAACAGGGCTTTGTTGAGCCGGGTCTGCGTGCTGCCAGCGCGCTGGCACCGTATCAGTTTGAGCGCGAAGGCTACTTCTGTGCCGACAGCGTTTACTCGCAGCCGTCGAAGCTGGTGTTCAACCGCACCGTGGGTCTGCGTGATACCTGGGCAAAAATCGGCGATTAATTTTGCTGCTTGATAGCACGATATGATCAGTTAAGGGCGAGCAATCGCCCTTTTTTATTGCTCGTTATCTGCAAAGCGGAATCGATTATGCTGAAGCTGACAAAAAACAGTAATTAAGCGGGTTTACGACTAATCTGACTTTAATAAAATTAACTAATTTACCCGTGTGAAATCGTTATTTTCAGGTAGGCTATGCGCTCTTAAATGTTGCTGTGCGGGTTATCTAAGGAAGAAAAATGACGAGTCTCGCTCTGGAAGCCAAACATAGCGTGGTGGTTTTACATCAGCTTATCGAACGTATTTTTAATCAGGCCGAGGGCAGCGATGACAGTATGGAACTGCTTCTGTCGCACTTTCATCCCGACTTCAAAATGGTGACGCCGCAGGGCAAACAACTCGATCTCAATGACACCGAAACCCTGTTCCGCAAATTGCATGGACAGCGGGAAGGGATGCGTATCGCGACCAGCGAGCACGCCATCATTTCTCAGCAGCAGCAGGAAGTGACCATTCAGTACCGCGAGCTGCAAATGCTGAACGGCAATAATCAGACCCGCATTTCGCTGGCGGTGCTGGACTGCAGCACACAGATTCCGCGTTGGCGCTATTTGCAGGAAACGCTGATCGCCTGAGCGCAGCCATAAAAAAACCGGTGCCTGGCACCGGTTTTTTTATACTGCATAGCATATTCAATTACTGATCGTGGAGCGTCTCGTCTTCGCGGCAGTCTCCCAGCGCACAGTGGCCGTACAGGTACAGGCTGTGGTTGCTGAGTTTGATACCGTGACGCGTGGCAATTTCACGCTGACGCGTTTCGATCGACTCATCGCTGAACTCGATCACTTTGCCGCAGTCGAGGCAAATCAGGTGATCGTGGTGATGCTGTTGGGTCAGTTCGAACACGGATTTACCGCCTTCGAAGTTGTGACGGGTCACGATGCCCGCATCGTCAAACTGGTTCAGAACACGGTAGACCGTCGCCAGACCAATCTCTTCACCCATATCGATCAGGCGTTTGTACAAATCTTCCGCACTGACATGATGGGACTCGGGTCCGGGTCCCTGAAGCACTTCCAGAATCTTCAGTCTGGGCAGCGTGACTTTCAGGCCAGCCTTTTTCAATGCGGAGTTGTTGTCAGTCATGCGGATATTGTCCTGTTACTTTGCTAGTCACTTACGGCGCAAAGGCCTTGAATGTGTGGTCAACGCGCATTCTCATTTGCGTCTCATTATAGATCTCAGCCTGCGAAATGAAAACCGGCTGCGGCGGACAATTCCCTGAATGCTGTAAGGGAAAGTGGCGCAGAGCTCAGCGGGATCATGAAGATCGCTATTCCTTTTCGCGCGGCCTCAGTCTGATGCCTGAGGAATAAGCAGATGACCGTTGCGGGTATTCTACAGAATTGAGGGAAAAAGTTAAAAAACCGTAGCTATTATTTTTATAGGTAATTCCATTGCCCGATGTGAGCCAGCGCCCACATCGGACAGGAAAGGCATCAGGCTTCGATAATCGCCTGCAGTTGCAGTTCGTCGAAGATCTGCTTAACCCATTTGTCGACGCGCTCGTTGGTCAGCTCTGGCTGACGATCTTCGTCAATCGCCAGACCGAGGAAGTGTTTGTCGTCCGCCAGCCCTTTTGAGGCTTCGAAATGATAACCTTCGGTTGGCCAGTGGCCGACAATCACTGCGCCGTTCGGCTCAATGATGTCGCGAATGGTGCCCATCGCGTCACAGAAGTACTCGGCATAATCTTCCTGATCGCCGCAGCCAAACAGCGCCACCAGCTTGCCATTGAAATCAATTTCTTCCAGCGTCGGGAAGAAGTCATCCCAGTCGCACTGCGCTTCACCGTAGTACCAGGTCGGAATACCCAGCAGCAGGATATCGAATGCTTCGAGATCTTCTTTGGTGCTCTTAGCAATGTCATGCACTTCGGCGACATCTTTACCCAGTTGTTTCTGGATCATTTTTGCAATGTTTTCAGTGTTGCCGGTATCGCTGCCGAAGAAAATGCCTACGATTGCCATGGAGTGAGTAACCTCTTAAATCCTGATTGTGAAAGTAAGTCAGAAGACGACACAGTTATGCGAATGATAGCAGACCGGCGAAAAGCGCGGAATGTGTAAAGCGCTGAGTTTGTGTTCCAGCGTGCGGTCTGCGCACGTTACGCCAGTTTGAGCTGCGCCAGCAGCATTTGTTCAATCAGTTCGCTGCGGCTGATGTTCTGCTGCTCGGCCAGCGTGTTCAGCGCATCGACCGCCTCGCTGGACATTTTCAGCTCGACGCGGCGCAGGCCGCGCACCCGGTCGCGCTTCAGCTGGTTGCGCTTATTAATGCGCAGCTGCTCATCGCGGGACAGCGGGCTGGTTTTGGGGCGACCGGGACGCCGCTCGTCTGCGAAGAGATCGAGCGTGGTACGATCTGTCTGTTCTTTTGCCATGGTTTGTAAAACTGCGTGGGCGCGAACGGCGGAAAGGCGCTGCGCGATTTATACATTATCGGCCCGACCGCGGCGAAAAAAGCATCCGCGGCAAATTTTTAGCGCGACATCATACTCCAGCGCCCTGCGTGACGCCAACCCTAAACCGCCTGTAGCAAGCTTTTGCTTTTACAGGTTAAAAAATCGGCGCACCGCGCGCAGCACGGCCTCAGGTTTTTCAGCATGCACCCAGTGGCCGGCACCGCTGATAATGTGCGCCTGCGCCTGCGGGAACTGGCGCAGCAGCGCATCACGGTGCTGGTTGTCCAGATAGGGTGAATCACCGCCGCGAATAAACAGCGCCGGATGGGGCCACGCGGGGACTTCCTGCCAGCCGGAGAGAATAGGGTAGTTATCCCACAACACCGGCACATTAAAGCGCCATTCGCCTTCGTGGAAGGATTTCAGGATGAACTGAATCACCCCTTCTTCGCGTATGTATTCACGCATCACCTCGGCCGCAGCACTGCGGCGCGTGACGCCGGCTGCGCTCACCGCGCGGATTGCCGCGAAGATCTCATCGTGACGCCGCGTCTGGTAATCCACCGGCGCGATATCGATCAGCACCATTTTGCCAATGCGTTCGGGCGCAACGGCACTCAGCGCCATGGCAATTTTGCCCCCCATCGAGTGGCCGATGAGATCGGCCCGTTCGATGTGGTGCGCATCCAGCGTGTCGACCATATCCTGCGCCAGCGCAGCGTAGTGCATCTCTTCGCTGCGCGGTGACAGGCCGTGGTTACGCACATCCACCTGCAGCGTGGGGCGCGCATCGCGTACGCCGCGCGCCAGCACGCCAAGATTATCCAGGCTGCCAAACAGGCCATGTATTAACAGAATCGGCAGGGCATCAGGGGCAGATTGTTCAGTTTGCAGACGGGCGTTCAAAATCATGGCTAAAGTTCTTTCGGTTGAGACCTGGGCTTAGGGTATCATGGATTCACCTGTCCCGGCGTCAGGCGGTCAGGCATTAGGGCATATTCCGACTTTTGCCCGGAAACGATGCCAGCGCTACCGGCTGTCGCGGATTTAACTTTATAATCCTTATGTTAGAGCCCGCTCACGTTTTGCACGACCGGATTTTGCTAAGGCCGTTGCAGAATAGCGTGGTTCTGCCATTTGCCAGAATCGTACGGAAAAAGATGAAAACGATTGAAGTTGACGAAGAACTCTACCGTTATATTGCCAGCCACACCCAGCACATTGGTGAAAGCGCGTCGGACATTTTGCGCCGCATGCTGAAATTCACCGCCGGCCAGAGCGCACCTGCTGCGTCAGCGACCAGTGCTGCGGTAAAAGAAGCGCCAGCTGTACGCAGCGAAGCGCGTCCTCAGGATCGCGTGCGCGCCGTGCGTGAGCTGCTGCTGTCTGACGAGTATGCGGAGCAGAAGAAGGCGGTTAATCGCTTTATGCTGATCCTGTCAACGCTCTATCGTCTTGATCCGGCGGCGTTTGCTGATGCTACTGCTTCGTTGCAGGGCCGCACCCGCGTTTACTTTGCGGGCGATGAGCACACGTTGTTGCAAAATGGCACCCATACTAAGCCGAAGCACGTGCCCGGCACGCCGTACTGGGTGATCACCAATACCAATACAGGTCGTAAATGCAGCATGGTGGAACACATCATGCTCGCCATGCAGTTCCCGCAGGAACTGGCAGAGAAAGTTTGCGGCACCATTTAAACCGAAGCGTCAGGGAGAAGCGCCAATGGCCAATCACCCCCGTGCCGGGCAACCTGCCCAGCAGAGCGATTTGATTAACGTTGCACAATTAACCTCGCAGTACTACGTCCTGAAGCCGGATGCGGCGAACCCGGACCATGCGGTGAAATTTGGCACCTCCGGCCACCGCGGCAGCGCGGGACGCCACAGCTTCAACGAAGTACACATTCTGGCGATTGCGCAGGCGATCGCCGAAGAGCGTAAAAAGAACGGCATCACCGGTCCGTGCTATGTGGGCAAAGATACCCACGCGCTGTCCGAGCCGGCGATCCTGTCAGTGCTGGAAGTGCTGGCCGCCAACGGCGTTGACGTGATCGTGCAGCAGGACAACGGCTACACGCCGACGCCAGCGATCTCTAACGCCATTCTCGAGCACAACAAGCGCGGCGGCGCGCAGGCGGACGGCATCGTCATTACCCCGTCGCACAACCCGCCGGAAGACGGTGGCATCAAATACAACCCACCAAACGGTGGACCGGCTGACACCAACGTCACCAAAGTGGTGGAAGATCGCGCGAATCAGCTGATCAAAGGTGAGCTGAAAGAGGTGAAACGTCTGGCGCTGGATCAGGCGTGGGCCAGTGGCCACATCGTCGAGCAGGATCTGATCCAGCCGTACGTTGAAGGTCTGGCGCAGGTGATCGATTTCCCGGCGATCCAGAAAGCCGGCCTGAAAATCGGTGTCGATCCGCTCGGCGGTTCCGGCATGGCTTACTGGCAGCGCATCGCGGAGCATTACCAGCTGGATCTGACCATCGTGAATGACGCTATCGATCAGACCTTCCGCTTCATGCATCTGGATAAAGATGGCGTGGTGCGCATGGACTGTTCGTCCGAGTGCGCGATGGCCGGCCTGCTGGCCTATAAAGACAAATTCGATCTGGCCTTCGGTAACGATCCGGACTACGACCGTCACGGCATTGTTACGCCAGCCGGTCTGATGAACCCGAACCACTATCTGGCGGTGGCGATCAACTACCTGTTCCAGCACCGTCCGCAGTGGGGCAAAGAGGTGGCCGTCGGTAAAACGCTGGTCTCCAGCGCAATGATCGACCGCGTGGTGAACGACATTGGTCGCAAGCTGGTGGAAGTGCCGGTCGGCTTCAAGTGGTTCGTGGATGGCCTGTTCGACGGCAGCTTCGGCTTTGGCGGCGAAGAGAGCGCGGGGGCTTCGTTCCTGCGTTTCGATGGTTCAGCCTGGTCAACCGACAAAGACGGCATCATTCTGTGTCTGCTGGCGGCGGAAATCACCGCGGTGACCGGTAAGAACCCGCAGCAGCACTACGATGAGCTGGCCGCGCGTTTTGGTGCGCCAAGCTACAACCGTCTGCAGGCGCCAGCCACTTCCGCGCAGAAAGCGGCGCTGTCGAAGCTGTCACCTGAAATGGTCAGCGCCGATACGCTGGCGGGCGACCCGATCACCGCACGTCTGACCGCGGCACCGGGCAACGGCGCTTCGATTGGCGGTCTGAAAGTGATGACGGAAAACGGCTGGTTTGCCGCGCGTCCGTCCGGTACCGAAGACGCCTACAAAATCTATTGTGAAAGTTTCCTCGGCGCTGAGCATCGCCAGCAGATCGAGAAAGAAGCGGTAGAGATTGTCAGCGAAGTGCTGAAAAACGCCTGACAGGGCGACACGCATGACATGAAGGCCGCGCTCGCGGCCTTTTTTTATGGCATGAAGCGATAGCCGATGCCGGTTTCCGTCAGCAGATGACTGGGCTGGGTGGGATTGGCTTCCAGCTTTTGCCGCAGATGTCCCATATAGATGCGCAGATAATGGCTGTGTTCGACGGCGTTAGGGCCCCAGACCTGGTTAAGCAACTGGCGCTGGGTCAGCACTTTACCGGCGTTATTCAGCAGCAGGCTGAGCAGCCGAAACTCGGTCGGCGTCAGATGCACTTCCTCACCGCTGCGCAGCACGCGCCGCGCGGCGAGATCGACGCTCACCTCGCCAAACTGCACCAGCGGCTCCGGCTGGCTGCGCTGATGGCGGCGCAGCGCTACGCGCACCCGCGCCAGCAGTTCGCCGATGCCAAACGGCTTGGTGAGATAGTCATCGGCGCCGGCATCCAGCGCCTCAATTTTATCCTGCTCATCGCTGCGCGCCGACAGCACAATCACAGGCATGCTGCTCCATTGCCGCACTTCGCGGATAAAGGCATTGCCATCGCCGTCCGGCAAACCGAGGTCGAGAATCACTAAATCCGGTTTGCGCGTGGCCGCTTCAATCAGGCCGCGCTGCAGTTGCTCCGCTTCCACAATCTTCAGGCCTTCGCTCTCCAGCGCCAGGCGCACGAAACGGCGAATCTCCTTTTCATCTTCGACAATCAGGATGGTTGTCACGCTGACTCCTGCGGCAAATAAGGTTAACGCATTACTTTAACAATAAACCGCGACGGCGTCCGTCACGATCTCAGTAACTCGCTGTGATCCGAAATTTTACAAAAACGTAACTTCCTTTCATCCCGACCAGGAAATGACTGAAAAAAGATCAAAATAGTGGTCGGATGAGTAGTAAAATTACACAACCCGGCGTAATATCTGAGGCAGATCACATTTCAAAGCAAAATTTACCACGAGGAGGCAAAGATGTATCAGGCATATCCACTCGCCAAAATTGTGCTGCGCCGTGTGCTGGTGGTATTGATTGGCGTACTGGCGCTGCCAGTGATGCTGTTCCGCCAGGATCGCGCGCGCTTCTACAGTTATCTGCACCGCATGTGGTGCAAAACCAGCACCAAACCAGTCTGGCTGGCGCAGTCCGAAGCGGCAGGCGGCATCTACTGGTAACGCACAGATTTGCGGTAATAACCCGGTGACCTCGCTCAGAGCACCGGGTTTTTTTATCTAAAAATGGTGCGACAAACGCATTGCCCCACTGTTATCTCGCGCCATTTCAGCTACACTTAAAACCTCTACAAGATTTTGGGGGTTGTACAAGTATGAGCGAGAAGATTCCTGTAGGTATCAGTGCCTGCCTGCTCGGGGATAGCGTCCGATTCGATGGCGGCCACAAGCGTTTTGCCTTTGCAACTGACGAGCTCGCGCCATTTGTGCGCTTCGAACCCGTTTGCCCGGAAATGGCGATTGGTCTGCCGACGCCGCGTCCGGCACTGCGGCTGGTTAAACAGAGCGACGATCAGATCCACCTGTGTTTCAGTAAAGACGGCGGGGAAGAGCTGACCGACGAAATGGCCCGCTGGTCCGCTGATCGCGTCAAATCGCTGCACCATCTGTGCGGCTATATCCTGTGTGCCAAATCGCCGAGCTGCGGTCTGGAGCGCGTGCGCGTCTATGAGCCTGATACCAACAACAACCGCAAAGCCGGTACCGGCGTCTTCACCTCGTTCCTGCAGAAAGAGCTGCCGTGGCTGCCGCTGGAAGAGGATGGACGCCTGCACGACGATGCTATCCGGGAAAACTTTATGGGGCGCGTCTATGCGCTGCATGAGTTTAACGAAATGTGGCGCAGCGGGCTAACGCGTCACAAGCTGATCGCCTTCCACAGTCGCTACAAACTGCTGCTGCTGTCGCATGCGCAGGACGAATACCGCGAAATGGGACGCTTCGTCGCGGCGATGGAACAGTGGGAATCACTGGATGCCTACGCCTTTGAATACCGTAATCGTCTGATGCATCTGATGTCGCACCAGGCATCGCGGCGTAACCACACTAACGTACTGATGCACGTGCAGGGCTACTTCCGGCCGAAGCTGAGTTCACCACAGCGTCAGGAGCTGGCGCAGCTGATCGACCGCTACCGTCGCGGTGTGCAGCCGCTGCTGGCACCGATCACCATGCTGAAACACTACATGGCGGAGTTCCCGCACCCGTGGCTGGCGCAGCAGCGTTATTTCGATCCCTACCCGGAAGCGCTGCGTCTGCGCTACGGCCAGTAAATCCGGAGCGTTATGAGCACTCACTTAGTCTGGCTGCGTAACGATTTGCGCATTAATGATAACAGCGCACTGGCCGCCGCCTGCCGCGACGGTCAGGCCGAGGTGCTGGCGCTGTTCATCGCCACGCCCGGCCAGTGGCAGCAGCACAGCATGGCGCCTAAACAGGCGGCGTTTATCCATCAGAATCTGTGTTTGCTGCAGCAGTCGCTGGCAGAACGCGGCATTAAGCTGCATTTTCATCAGTGCGATGACTTTGCCGCATCGGTCGACTATCTGGCGACCTTCTGTCAGCAGCACAAGGTGGATGCGCTGTTTTACAACTATCAGTATGAAATCAATGAGCGCCAGCGCGATGCCGCCGTCGAGAAGCAGCTGGATCAGCAGGGCTTAGTGTGTCAGGGATTTGATGACAGCCTGCTGTTGCCGCCGGGCAGCGTACAAACCGGCAGCAATAGCATGTTTAAAGTGTTCACGCCGTTCAGCAAAGCCTTTATCCGCCGCCTGCAGCAGGGGCTGCCCGAGTGTCATCATGCGCCGAAAGCGCGCGCCGGTGCGCCGATATCCGCGGGCAAAAAAATTCCGCCATTCGATTATCCGCAGGAAACGTTCGACGACACGTTGTTTCCGCCGGGCGAAGAGGCAGCGCTTAAACAGCTGCGCCAGTTTGCCCAGCAGCGGGTGGAAAAATATGACCAGCAGCGCGACATACCGGCGATTGATGGCACCAGCCGCCTGTCTCCGTATCTGGCCACGGGCGTGCTGTCGCCGCGTCAGTGCCTGCACCGCATTCTGAAGGAGCATCCGCAGGCGCTGCACAACGGCAGCGCGCTGGTGTGGCTGAATGAACTGGTCTGGCGCGAATTTTATCGTCACCTGATGGTGGCCTTTCCGGCGCTGTGTAAGCATCAGCCGTTTGTCGACTGGACGCGCAACGTCAGCTGGCAACAGAATGCGCAACACCTTGCCGCCTGGCAGCAGGGCAAAACCGGTTATCCAATCGTTGATGCGGCGATGCGCCAGCTCAATACGCTGGGCTGGATGCATAACCGGCTGCGCATGATTACCGCCAGCTTTCTGGTTAAGGATCTGCTGATTGACTGGCGCGAAGGCGAACGTTATTTCATGCAGCAGCTGATCGACGGCGATCTGGCGGCCAATAACGGTGGCTGGCAGTGGGCCGCGTCAACCGGCACCGACGCCGCGCCCTACTTCCGCATCTTCAATCCGACCACCCAGGGCGAGCGCTTTGATAAACAGGGCGAGTTTATCCGTCAGTGGCTGCCGGAGCTGAACGCGGTGCCGGACAGCGACATTCACCAGCCGCACGTCTGGGCGGAGAAAAACAACAAGAAACTCGATTATCCGGCGCCAATCGTGGAACATAAGGCGGCACGTAAAAAGACATTAGACGCCTTCGAGCGCGCGCGCAGCGCGGCCTGAGGCGGTCACGGAGCCGTTATGAACAATTTCGAGTTAGAACAGATCGTCAATCAGCAACTTAACACCAGCGCCTTCAGCGATTATGCGCCCAACGGTTTACAGGTTGAAGGGCGTGAGCAGGTGCGCCGCGTGATTACCGGCGTGACCGCCTGTCAGGCGCTGCTGGATGAAGCGGTGAAACGTAACGCCGATGCGATACTGGTGCATCATGGCTACTTCTGGAAGAGCGAAGCGCCGGTCATCAAAGGTATGAAGCGTCAGCGTCTGCGCACGCTGCTGGCCAATGACATCAACCTGTACGGCTGGCATTTACCGCTCGATGCGCATCCGCAGCTCGGCAATAACGCCCAGCTGGCCATGCTGTTTGATATCGATGTCAAAGGTGAAATCCAGCCGCTGGTGCCCTGGGGCGAGCTGGCCGAGCCGCTGAGCGGTGTGGCGCTGGCGGAAAAGATCGCGGCGCGCCTCTGCCGTCAGCCGCTGCACTGCGGTGATAACGCCCCGGCGCTGATTCGCCGGGTGGCGTGGTGCAGCGGCGGCGGTCAGGGCTTTATTGATGCGGCCGCCGCGTTTGGCGTCGACGCCTTCATCAGCGGAGAAGTCTCTGAGCAAACCATCCACAGTGCGCGCGAGCAGGGCCTGCATTTCTTCGCTGCCGGGCATCACGCCACCGAACGCGGCGGCATCAAAGCGCTCGGTGAGTGGCTCGCCAGCCTGCACGGCCTGGACGTGACCTTTATCGATATCGACAACCCTGCCTGACCGCCTCGCTTACGCGCCCGGATAAGTGTCTCCGGGCGCAAATCAGTTGACACACCTCCTTCACTTTCGCATAACTTATTGACTTTACGTATAAGCGAATGCCCTTTGGCGCGCGAAAACGGCGCGTTTTATTAATGACCGGGAGGTGGGTTTTGCAACGAGCACGTTGTTATCTGCTGGGTGAGCGAGCGGTGGTACTGGAGCTGGAACCGCCGGTTTCGCTCGTCAGTCAGCAGCGCATCTGGGGATTGTGTCAGCGGCTGCAGCAGAATGAGCAGGTGGCGGAAGTGATTCCGGGCATGAACAACCTGACGCTGCTGCTGCGCGATCCGCAGCTGAAAGCACTGGACGCGATCGAACGCTTGCAGCGCTGGTGGGAGGAGAGCGAAGTGCTGCTGGCCGAGCCGCGCCAGATTGAGATTCCGGTGGTGTATGGCGGTGCCGGCGGGCCGGATCTGGCAGAGGTCGCCCGTGCGGCGGGCCTGACCTCCCAACAGGTGGTGGAGCTGCACAGCAGCGCGGATTACGTGGTCTATTTCATTGGCTTCCAGCCGGGTTTCCCTTATCTCGGTGGGCTTGACGAACGGCTGCACACGCCGCGTCGCGCCGAGCCGCGGCTGGTGGTGCCTGGCGGTTCGGTGGGGATTGGCGGCAGTCAGACCGGCATCTATCCGCTGGCCGCGCCCGGCGGCTGGCAGCTGATTGGTCACACGTCGCTGAGCCTGTTCGATCCGCAACAGCAGCCGCCGACGCTGCTGCGTCCCGGCGACAGCATCCGCTTCGTACCGCAGCCGGAGGGCGTATGTTAAATATTTTGCGTGCCGGATTAATGACCTCGGTGCAGGATCGCGGCCGCCACGGCTGGCGGCAATACGGTATCAGCCTGAGCGGCGCCCTGGATGAGCCTTCAATGCGCACGGCCAACATGCTGGTCGGCAACGCGGAAAACAGCGCGGTGCTGGAGATTGTGCTCGGCCAGTTCAAAGCGGAGTTTCGCCGCGACGGCTGGTTTGCGCTGACTGGTGCCAGCTGCAGCGCCGAACTGGATGGTCAGCCGGTGTGGACCGGCTGGCGTCTGCCGGTGAAAAAGGGCCAGGTGCTGAGCCTGTCGATGCCCACGCGCGGTATGCGCAGCTATCTGGCGGTGAACGGCGGTTTCGCCATCGACGCCATGCTGGGCTCGCACAGCACCGATCTCAAAGCGGCCTTTGGCGGCTGGCAGGGGCGTAAACTGCAGGATGGCGATCAGCTGCCGCTGGGCAAGCCGACGCGCCGCTTCAGCCATCAGGCTGGCGTGCGGCAGCTGCTGTGGGGCAACCGCATCCGCGCGCTGCCGGGGCCGGAGTACAACGAATTTACCCATGACGCGCAGGACGCCTTCTGGCGTAACCCGTGGCAGCTCAGCCCGCAAAGTAACCGCATGGGCTATCGCCTGCAGGGCAGTCCGCTGCAGCGCAGTGCCGCGCGTGAACTGCTGTCGCACGGCCTGGTGCCGGGTGTGGTGCAGGTGCCGCCAAACGGTCAGCCGATTGTGCTGATGGCCGATGCGCAAACCACCGGCGGTTATCCGCGTATCGCCTGCGTGATCGAAGCCGATCTTTATCAGCTGGCGCAGATTCGTCTGGGAGAACCGATCCACTTCATTCGCTGTACGCTGGAGGAAGCGCTGCTGGCGAAACAGCAGCAGCAGCGTTCGCTTGATCAGATAGCCTGGGGGCTTGCTCATGAAGATCGATCTTAACGCCGACCTCGGTGAAGGCAGCGCCAGCGATCGGGCCCTGCTGGAGCTGGTGAGCTCGGCCAACATCGCCTGCGGTTTCCATGCCGGCGATGCCGAAACCATGCTGCAGTCGGTGCGCTGGGCCAGTGCCAACGGCGTGGCGATTGGTGCGCATCCGAGCTTCCCCGACCGGGAAAATTTTGGCCGGACCGCCATGCAGCTGCCGCCGGAAACCGTGTATGCCCAGGTGATCTACCAGATTGGTGCCCTGAAAAGCATCGCCGAAAGTGAAGGGGCGCAGCTGGTGCACGTGAAGCCGCACGGCATGCTGTATAACCAGGCGGCGGCGGATGCACAGCTGGCGGATGCGATTGCGCGCGCGGTGAAAGCCGTCGATCCGGCGTTGATTCTGGTTGGTCTGGCGGGCAGCGCCTCGATTGCCGCCGCCGCGCATCACGGTTTGCGCACGCGCGAAGAAGTGTTTGCCGACCGCGGCTATCTGGCCAGTGGCGCGCTGGTGCCGCGCAGCCAGCCGGGGGCGTTAATCGAAGAGGCAGAGCAGGCGCTGGCGCAGACGCTGACGATGGTGCAGCAGCGACAGGTGCGCAGCATCAGCGGCGAATGGGTGGCGGTAAACGCGCAGACGGTTTGTCTGCATGGCGATGGCGCTCATGCGCTGGCATTCGCCCGCACGCTGCGCGCCGCTTTTGCGACAAATCAGATTGCTGTCACCAGCGCCTGATCATTGACTGTTGGCCCGGCCTGTTGCCGGGCTTTTTTATTTCTGACGAGGGGAAAACATGGATAACGTGGTCAATCTCTGGCCGTTACTTGGCATTGCCGCGATTGTGCTCGGCTTTGTGCTGCGCTTCAATCCGGTGCTGGTGGTGATTGTAGCCGGTTTTGTTACCGGGCTGGCGGCGCATATGCCGCTCGGCGATATTCTGGAGAAGCTCGGCTCCGGCTTTCTCAATACCCGCAATCTGCCGCTGATCCTGCTGTTGCCGCTGGCGGTGATCGGACTGCTGGAGCGTCACGGCTTGAAAGAGCGCGCGCAGACGTGGATCGCCCGCATCAAAACTGCCACCGCTGGCCGTTTACTGATTGTCTATCTGTTCGTGCGTGAACTGACTGCGGCGCTGGGGCTGACCAGCCTGGGCGGTCACCCGCAGATGGTGCGTCCGCTGCTGGCACCGATGGCCGAAGGCGCAACCGAAAATCGTTACGGCACCGTGTCACCCGAGATACGCCAGCGGCTGCGTGCCATGTCGGCGGCCACCGATAACGTCGGTCTGTTCTTTGGTGAAGATATCTTCGTGGCCTTTGGCGCCATCATCTTCATGCACAACTTTATGCAGGAGTCCGCCGGCATCAGCACTGAACCGCTGCACATCGCGCTGTGGGGCATTCCGACCGCGCTGTGCGCGTTCCTGATCCATGCTGTGCGGCTGGTGCGGCTCGACCGTCAGCTGTCACGTGAGCTGGGCGCGCTTAACCAGCAGGCGCTGCGCGCAAAAGGAGGTGAGTGATGTTTCAGCAACAGTATCTGATGTGGCTGGCCGGGGCGATCCTGCTGATTGTCGCGCTGCTGTCATGGCGCGACAGCGCCAACCCGCGTCGTTTTACCACCGGTCTGTTCTGGGCGCTGTACGGTGTGATTTTCCTGCTCGGCGACGGTGCTTATCAACTGATGGGGCAGTGGGCTGGTGATGCGGATCTGGGACGTCGCTGGTTGCATATTGCCGTGGGCGTGGCGGTGGTGGTGATGGCGCTGATTGCCGGTTTCGGCGGCGTGCGCCTCGGACGCTATCATCAGCGCAGCGATGAACAGAAGCAGCAGAGCGCGCAGCGTCTCGGCAACAAGCTGTTTCTGCCGGCGCTGGCGATCCCGCTGGTGACGGTGATTGGCGTGCTGGCGTTCAATCATATTCCCGGTCTGCAGGAGAGAGTGTTTGGCCCGGGCAACCACTCGACGCTGGTAACGCTGTTTTCGATGATGATTGGCTGCGTGCTGGGCTGGCTGATTGCGCTGAAGTTTACCCACGAGAAGCCGCTGCAGTCGATGCAGGAGACGCGGCGTTTGCTGGATGCGGTTGGCTGGGCGTTTATTTTGCCGCAGATTCTCGCCACGCTCGGCCTGCTGTTTACCAGCGCCGGCGTCGGCACGGCGATTTCGCATCTGACTGAACACTATCTGGCGGTGGATAACCGGCTGATTGCGGTCGCGGTGTATGCGTTGGGCATGGCGTTGCTGACCATGGTGATGGGCAATGCGTTTGCGGCGTTCCCGATTGTCACCGCCGGCATCGGTATTCCGATTCTGGTGCTGCAGCACGGTGGCAATCCGGCGGTGATGGCGGCGATCGGCATGTTCTGCGGTTACTGCGGCACGCTGATGACGCCGATGGCCGCCAACTTCAATATCGTTCCGGCACGTTTACTGGAGCTGCCGGACCGCAATGCGGTGATCAAGGCTCAGGTGCCAACCGGTGTGCTACTGTTACTGGTAAATATTTTCCTGCTTTACTTCCTGATGTTCCTGTGAGGTGGCGATGAAAACGGTACTGATGACGGCGTTTGAGCCGTTTGGCGGCGAGCGCATTAATCCATCGTGGGAAGCGGTGCGCAGCTTTGATGGTCGGGAGATCGGCGGCGCGCGGATTGTGGTGCGCCAGCTGCCGGTGGTATTCGCCCGCTGCGGCCACGTGCTGACCGCCGCGCTGGAAGAGCTGCAGCCGCACCGCGTGCTGTGCGTCGGCCAGGCTGGCGGGCGCAGCGATATCAGCGTGGAGCGCGTGGCGATTAATGTGAACGATGCGCGCATTCCGGATAACGATCAGCAGCAGCCCATCGACCAGCCGATTGTCGCCGGCGGCCCGGCGGCCTATTTTTCCACGCTGCCGATCAAAGCGATGGTCGCGGCACTGCGCGAAGTGGGCATTCCGGCATCGGTGTCGCAGACCGCCGGGACGTTTACCTGCAATAACGTGATGTATCACCTGCTGCACTGGCTGCAGACCACAGGCAGCGCGGCGCGCGGCGGTTTCGTGCATATTCCTTATATGCCAGAGCAGGCGGCACATCATCCTGGCGCACCGAGTATGTCGACCGCCAGTGTGATTCAGGCGCTGGAAACCTCGCTGCAGGTGATGCTCAGCACCGATAACGATATTCGCGAAGTGGGCGGCGCAACACACTAAACAGGAGAGGATATGCCAGAGGGACCGGAGATCCGCCGTGCGGCGGATCAGCTGGCTGCGGCGATGACCGGCAAACCGCTCACCGAGGTGTGGTTTGCTTTTCCCCAGCTGAAAACCTACGAGCCATCCTTGCTGGGCGAGACCATCGATGCGATTGAGACCCGCGGTAAAGCGCTGCTGACGCATTTTTCCAACGGGTTGACGCTGTACAGCCACAACCAGTTGTACGGCGTGTGGCGCGTGGTGCCGAGCGGGACCGAGCCCAACACGACGCGCCAGCTGCGCGTGCGGCTTAGCAATGCGGAAAGCGCCATTTTGCTGTATAGCGCCTCAGATATTGAACTGCTGAACGCAGATACGCTTGGCGCGCATCCGTTTTTGCAGCGCGTCGGACCGGACGTGCTGGACGCCACCCTAACGGTGGATGAAGTGCGCGAGCGGCTGCTGTCGCCGCGCTTTCGTCGGCGTCAGTTCAGCGGTTTGCTGCTCGATCAGGCATTTCTCGCCGGACTGGGCAATTATCTGCGCGTGGAGATATTGTGGCACGCCGGATTACTGGCGCAGCATCGCGCACAGGATTTGAGCGACCAGCAGCTGGATGCCCTGAGCCACGCCATGCTGGCGGTGCCACGTTTGTCCTATCAGATGCGTGGCAGCATGAAGAAGTATCACGAAGAGGCGGCGTTTCGTTTCGAGGTGTTTCACCGCCAGGGCAAAAAGTGCCGGCGCTGCGGCACCGTCATTGAGAAGGGCGTGCTGTCATCCCGGCCGTTTTACTGGTGTCCGGGCTGTCAGCATTGAGTTTTGGCAATCAACAGAAGAGGCGCGGGACAGGATGTCCCGTCGACGGCGGTCCGTCAGACTGACGAAGGGTGTGAAGGTACCGCGTCAGCGGCGCGAGGACGCCTGAAACGGAGCTCAGCCAGGCAGGGCTCTGCACGATACAGCATGAACTTCTGTGGGGTGCTAAAAAAGAAAAGGGCGGGATAACCCGCCCTGATTGTTATTTTTTCAGCGCCGAGCTGAATTCGCGCTCGGTGTAACCGGTATAAAGCTGACGCGGACGGGCAATCTTCATGCCTTCGTCGTGCATCTCTTTCCAGTGCGCAATCCAGCCAACGGTACGCGCCATCGCGAAGATCACGGTAAACATCGACGATGGAATGCCCATCGCTTTCAGAATGATACCGGAATAGAAATCGACGTTCGGATAGAGTTTACGCTCGATGAAGTACGGGTCGTTCAGCGCGATGTGCTCCAGCTCCATCGCCACTTCCAGCAGGTCGTCCTTCATGCCCAGCTCATTCAGCACTTCATGGCAGGTTTCACGCATCACGGTCGCGCGCGGGTCATAGTTCTTATAAACACGGTGACCGAAGCCCATCAGACGGAACGAATCGTTCTTATCTTTAGCGCGACGCACGAATTCCGGGATGTGATCGACGGTGCTGATCTCTTCCAGCATACGCAGCGTGGCTTCGTTTGCACCACCGTGCGCAGGTCCCCACAGCGAGGCGATACCGGCGGCGATACAGGCAAACGGGTTGGCACCGGAAGAACCGGCGGTACGCACGGTGGAGGTCGATGCGTTTTGCTCGTGGTCAGCATGCAGGATCAGGATACGGTCCATGGCGCGTTCCAGCACCGGGTTCACTTTGTACTCTTCGCACGGCGTGGCGAACATCATATGCAGGAAGTTACCAGCATAGGAGAGATCGTTGCGCGGATACACAAACGGCTGGCCGATGGAGTATTTGTAACACATCGCGGCCATGGTCGGCATTTTTGACAGCAGGCGGAAGGCGGCGATTTCACGGTGACGTTCAATGTTCACGTCTAATGAATCGTGATAGAAGGCAGCCAGCGCGCCGGTCACGCCGCACATCACTGCCATCGGGTGTGAGTCACGACGGAAGCCGTGGAACAGGCGGGTGATCTGCTCGTGAATCATGGTGTGGCGAGTCACAGTGGTGCGGAACTCGTCGTACTGTGCCTGCGTCGGCGCTTCTCCGTTCAGCAGGATGTAGCACACTTCGAGATAGTTAGAGTGAGTTGCCAGCTGATCGATCGGGAAACCACGGTGTAACAAAATCCCTTCATCGCCATCAATAAAGGTAATTTTCGATTCGCAAGACGCAGTAGAGGTAAAACCGGGGTCGAAGGTGAACAGGCCTTTTGAGCCAAGGGCGCGGACATCAACAACATCCTGTCCCAGCGTGCCTTGCATCACATCCAGTTCCACGGAGTTGTTGTCTTGTAGGGTTAGCGTCACTTTTTTATCTGTCATTTTTCGTCTCCATAGCGCCTTAGTAGGTAAGGATCTTAGACACCAGAATAGCCATCATGTTGCGTTTACCCGGCGTATTTCGGGCCGCCGCTGTATTGGCTGCACGTGCGCATTTCGGTCATTTACTGATGTAAACAGCCGGAAAAATAGCGCGCTTGCTGCCATATTGCCACCCGAACGACACAGGCTGAATACAGAATCTTCACAGCATCACTCTGCGGTAACGTTCATGCTGCACGATTACGGAGCGAAAGAGTGTAGAGCCAATTGGTGGTGTCCGGGCATGACATGCTGCAAATCGCGGATGTTAAAGATCCTGTCACGACATAACTTCTTGGTAACCAATAACCTGACGGTTTATGTTGCTCGTAAAGGCAATGTTACATAACTTGAGCTTAGGGGAAAGTGTATCCCCATAACTTTTATGCATCATAGGGCTTTAGTGCGTTTGTTTGTAACTGAAATGTTGATCTATTGTCAAATCAGATAATTAAAAATGTATAAATTGTGAAATTCGTGAGGCGGATCACTGTTCAGCTTAAATGTGACCAAAGAGATTGTAGGGGAATTGTAATCAGAATGTGATCCTCCTATACTGCCGCCAGGTCTCCGGAATACCCTGACACCAGGAGCCACCCAGCGTTTTTCCCGCTTCATTTAACACTGGATGTTGCTATTTTGGTGGCGGTTGCAGTCCGAACACGCACTGTGCTCTTCTGTAACTCAGGACCGGAGGAAGCAAAATAAAAAAGAGCTGTGTGGGCAAAACCGTGAAAAAACAAAGACCTGTTAACTTGGATCTCTCGACGATCCGGTTTCCCGTTACTGCAATATCGTCCATTCTCCACCGCGTCTCCGGCGTGATTACCTTTGTCGCTCTCGGAATTCTGCTCTGGTTACTGGGTCTCTCCCTCTCTTCTCCGGAAGGTTTCCAGCAAGCGGCATCCATCATGGATAGCTTCTTCGCCAAATTCATCATGTGGGGCATTCTGACCGCGCTGGCATATCACGCAGCAAGCGGCATTCGTCACATGCTGGCCGACTTCGGTTTTACGGCAGAAACCCTGCAGGTGGGAACCCGTACCGCGCAAGCGGTTTTTGTTATCACTGTCGTGCTCTCAATTTTGGCTGGAGTCCTCGTATGGTAAGCAATGCTTCTGCATTAGGACGCAACGGTATTCATGACTGGCTGTTACTGCGTGCTGCTGCAATCTTAATTACGCTCTACATTATCTACATCCTCGGTTTTGTCGTGATGACCGGCACGCTGACGTATGACGTCTGGCGCGGCTTTTTCGCTTCCTCCTTCACCAAAGTGTTCACGCTGCTGACGCTGTTCTCGATTCTGGTCCACGGCTGGATTGGCATGTGGCAGGTCCTGACCGACTACGTGAAACCGCTGGCAACGCGTCTGTTGTTGCAACTGGTGATTGTGGTCGCGCTGTTGTCGTATGCAATTTATGGAACCGTTGTGGTGTGGGGTGTGTAAATGAGTTTGCCAGTCAGAGAATTTGATGCCGTGGTGATCGGCGCAGGTGGTGCGGGTATGCGCGCCGCGCTGCAAATCTCCCAGTCGGGCCAGAGCTGTGCTCTGTTATCCAAAGTGTTCCCAACCCGTTCTCACACCGTATCGGCGCAGGGCGGGATTACCGTGGCGCTGGGTAACTCCCACGAAGATAACTGGGAATGGCACATGTACGATACCGTCAAAGGCTCCGATTACATCGGTGACCAGGACGCCATCGAATATATGTGTAAAACCGGTCCGGAAGCGATTCTGGAGCTGGAGCACATGGGCCTGCCATTCTCCCGTCTTGATGACGGCCGCGTTTATCAGCGTCCGTTCGGTGGCCAGTCGAAAAACTTCGGCGGTGAGCAGGCGGCACGTACCGCGGCGGCTGCCGACCGTACCGGCCACGCCCTGCTGCATACGCTGTATCAGCAGAACCTGAAAAACAAAACCACCATCTTCTCCGAGTGGTATGCACTGGATCTGGTGAAAAACGCTGACGGCGCGATCGTCGGCTGTACCGCCATCTGCATCGAAACCGGTGAAACCGTCTACTTTAAAGCCAAAGCCACTATCCTTGCGACCGGCGGTGCTGGCCGTATCTATCAGTCCACCACTAACGCCCACATCAACACCGGTGACGGCGTCGGCATGGCGCTGCGTGCGGGCGTGCCGATGCAGGATATGGAGATGTGGCAGTTCCACCCAACCGGTATCGCGGGTGCCGGTGTGCTGGTGACCGAAGGTTGCCGTGGTGAAGGTGGCTATCTGCTGAACAAGCACGGTGAGCGCTTCATGGAGCGCTACGCGCCGAACGCCAAAGATCTGGCGGGCCGTGATGTGGTGGCGCGTTCAATGATGGTGGAAATCCGCGAAGGTCGCGGCTGCGACGGCCCGTGGGGTCCGCATATCAAACTGAAACTCGACCATCTGGGCGCCGAAGTGCTGGAATCCCGTCTGCCGGGCATCCTCGAACTGTCGCGCACCTTTGCTCACGTCGACCCGATTAAAGAACCGATTCCGGTTATCCCGACCTGTCACTACATGATGGGCGGCGTGCCGACCCGCGTGACCGGTCAGGCGCTGCGCGTCAACGAGCAGGGCGAAGATGAAGTGATTCCGGGCCTGTTCGCGGTAGGCGAAATTGCCTGCGTATCGGTACACGGCGCAAACCGTCTTGGCGGCAACTCGCTGCTCGACCTGGTGGTATTCGGCCGCGCGGCCGGTGTTCATCTGATGGAGTGCATCGCTGAGCAGGGCGAACTGCGCGACGCCACCGAAGATGAAATCGACGCGGCGATGGCCCGCTTCAACCGCTGGGAAAACAACACCACCGGTGAAGACCCGGTTGAAATCCGCAAGGCGCTGCAGCGCTGCATGCAGAACAACTTCTCGGTATTCCGTGAAGGGGATGCGATGCGTGAAGGCCTGGCCGAGCTGAAAGAGATTCGTGAGCGCCTGAAAAACGCGCGTCTCGATGACCGTTCACCGGACTTCAACACCCAGCGTATCGAATGCCTTGAGCTGGACAATCTGATGGAAACCGCTTACGCCACCGCGGTAGCGGCCAACTTCCGCACCGAAAGCCGTGGCGCTCACAGCCGCTTCGACTACCCGGAGCGTGATGATGCCAACTGGCTGTGCCACAGCCTCTATGTTCCGCAAACGGAAAGCATGACGCGCCGTGAGGTGAACATGCAACCGAAACTGCGTGCGGCCTTCCCGCCGAAAGCGCGTACTTACTAATTGCGGAGATCATCATGAGACTCGAATTTTCTATCTATCGTTACAACCCGGAAGTCGATGACAAACCGCGCATGCAGGATTACACCCTCGAAGCGGAAGATGGTCGCGACATGATGCTGCTGGACGCGCTGATCCGTCTGAAAGAGAAGGATCCTACGCTGGCCTTCCGTCGCTCCTGCCGTGAAGGCGTGTGCGGCTCCGACGGCCTCAACATGAACGGTAAAAATGGCCTGGCGTGTATCACGCCGGTCTCCGCACTGGGTAATGGCAGCAAGAAGATTGTCATCCGTCCGCTGCCCGGTCTGCCGGTGATCCGCGACCTCGTGGTGGACATGGGACAATTCTATGCTCAGTATGAGAAGATTAAGCCTTTCCTGTTGAATAATGGGGAAAATCCGCCAGCGCGCGAGCATCTGCAATCGCCTGCGCAGCGTGAGCACCTGGATGGCCTGTACGAGTGTATTCTCTGTGCCTGCTGCTCCACGTCGTGCCCGTCATTCTGGTGGAATCCGGACAAGTTCATCGGTCCGGCCGGCCTGCTGGCGGCATACCGCTTCCTGATTGACAGCCGCGACACCGAAACCGATGCGCGTCTCGACAATCTGAATGATGCTTTCAGTGTTTTCCGCTGTCACAGCATCATGAACTGTGTGAGCGTGTGCCCGAAAGGCTTAAACCCAACGCGCGCCATCGGCCACATTAAGTCGATGCTGCTGCAGCGCGGGGCGTAACAAACGGAAGTCACGATCGGGAACCCAGGTTCCCGATCGTTTACGGAAGCCTCTATAAGCGCGGTACTGACCACGCTTATAAAGGTTCCCTTACGGGCCAGGCGCCGGTTGCGCACAGGTTCGTATCGCTGAACTCACTACGGCAAGCCGCGAAAGCGGCAACAAATGAAACCTCAAAAAAGCAGATTAATGCTTAAGGGATCACAATGCAGAACAGCGCGATGAAACCCTGGCTGGACTCCTCCTGGCTGGCCGGCGCGAACCAGTCCTACATAGAGCAACTCTATGAGGATTTCCTGACCGATCCTGACTCTGTTGATGAAGTGTGGCGCTCGATGTTCCAGCAGTTGCCGGGCACCGGCGTGAAACCCGAGCAGTTTCACTCCACCACGCGTGAATACTTCCGCCGCCTGGCGAAAGACGCCACCCGCTACACCTCGACAGTCACCGATCCGGCCGCTAACTCCAAACAGGTTAAAGTGCTGCAGCTGATTAATGCGTTCCGCTTCCGCGGCCATCAGCACGCTAACCTCGATCCGCTCGGCCTGTGGAAGCAGGAGCGCGTGGCGGATCTCGATCCGGCCTTCCACGATCTGACCGACGCCGATTTTCAGGAAAGCTTTAACGTAGGCTCTTTCGCCATTGGCAAAGAGACCATGAAGCTGGCCGATCTCTACGCCGCACTGCAGCAGACCTACTGTGGCTCCATTGGTGCAGAGTACATGCACATCAACAACACCGAAGAGAAGCGCTGGATTCAGCAGCGTCTGGAATCGGTAGTGGGCCATGCGTCATTCAGCGCGGACGAGAAAAAAGGTTTCCTGAAAGAGCTGACGGCGGCAGAGGGCCTGGAAAAATACCTCGGCGCGAAATTCCCGGGTGCCAAACGCTTCTCGCTGGAAGGCGGCGATGCGCTGGTGCCGATGCTGCGCGAAATGATTCGCCATGCTGGCAAGAGCGGCACGCGTGAAGTGGTGCTGGGTATGGCGCACCGTGGTCGTCTCAACGTGCTGATCAACGTGCTGGGTAAAAAACCGCAGGATCTGTTCGACGAGTTCTCCGGCAAGCACAAAGAGCACCTCGGCACCGGTGACGTGAAGTACCACATGGGCTTCTCGTCAGACGTGGAAACCGAAGGCGGCCTGGTGCACCTGGCGCTGGCGTTCAACCCGTCGCATCTGGAAATCGTAAGCCCGGTGGTAATGGGCTCGGTGCGTGCGCGTCTGGATCGTCTGGCAGAGCCGGGCAGCAACAAAGTTCTGCCGATCACTATTCACGGTGATGCCGCCGTTATCGGCCAGGGTGTGGTGCAGGAAACCCTGAACATGTCGCAGGCTCGCGGTTACGAAGTGGGCGGCACCGTACGCATCGTGATTAACAACCAGGTGGGCTTCACCACCTCGAATCCGAAAGATGCGCGTTCTACCCCGTACTGCACCGACATCGGCAAAATGGTGCTGGCACCGATCTTCCACGTCAACGCGGACGATCCGGAAGCGGTAGCGTTTGTTACCCGTCTGGCGCTGGATTATCGCAACACCTTCAAACGCGATGTGTTCATCGACCTGGTGTGCTACCGCCGTCACGGCCATAACGAAGCCGACGAGCCAAGCGCAACCCAGCCGCTGATGTATCAGAAAATCAAAAAGCATCCGACGCCGCGCAAAATCTACGCCGATCAGCTGGAAAGCGAAGGCGTAGCCACGCAGGAAGATGCCACCGAGCTGGTGAACCTTTACCGCGACGCGCTGGATGAAGGCGAGTGCGTGGTGCCGGAATGGCGTCCGATGAGCCTGCACTCCTTCACCTGGTCGCCGTACCTCAACCACGAGTGGGATGAGAGCTACCCGGAAACCGTGGAGATGAAACGCCTGCAGGAGCTGGCGCGCCGTATCAGCAGCATTCCGGAAGCGGTGGAAGTGCAGTCGCGCGTTGCCAAGATTTACAACGATCGCAAAGAGATGGCGGAAGGTAACAAGCTGTTCGACTGGGGCGGCGCGGAAAACCTCGCTTACGCCACGCTGGTCGATGAAGGCATTCCGGTGCGCCTGTCGGGTGAAGACTCCGGCCGCGGCACCTTCTTCCACCGTCACGCGGTGATTCACAACCAGCAGAACGGTTCGACTTACACCCCGCTGCACCACATCCATAACGGTCAGGGTCAGTTCAAGGTGTGGGATTCGGTGCTGTCGGAAGAAGCGGTTCTGGCGTTCGAATACGGTTACGCCACCGCCGAGCCGCGCGTGCTGACCATCTGGGAAGCGCAGTTCGGTGACTTTGCCAACGGCGCTCAGGTGGTGATCGATCAGTTCATCAGCTCCGGCGAGCAGAAATGGGGCCGCATGTGTGGTCTGGTGATGCTGCTGCCACATGGCTACGAAGGGCAGGGTCCGGAGCACTCCTCCGCGCGCCTCGAGCGCTATCTGCAGCTGTGTGCTGAGCAGAACATGCAGGTCTGCGTGCCATCAACGCCAGCGCAGGTGTACCACATGCTGCGTCGTCAGGCGCTGCGCGGTATGCGCCGTCCGCTGATCGTCATGTCGCCGAAGTCGCTGCTGCGTCATCCGCTGGCGGTGTCCAGCCTTGATGAGCTGGCCAACGGCAGCTTCCAGCCAGCGATTGGTGAGATCGACGATCTCGATCCGCAGCAGGTGAAACGCGTGGTGCTGTGCTCCGGTAAAGTTTATTACGATCTGCTGGAGCAGCGTCGTAAGAACGAACAGACCGATGTCGCCATCGTACGTATCGAACAGCTCTATCCGTTCCCGCACAAAGCGGTGCAGGAAGCGCTGAAGCATTACGCCCATGTTCAGGATTTCGTCTGGTGTCAGGAAGAGCCACTGAACCAGGGCGCATGGTATTGCAGTCAGCATCATTTCCGCGAAGTGGTTCCATTTGGTGCGTCACTGCGTTACGCAGGCCGTCCGGCTTCTGCTTCACCGGCCGTGGGCTATATGTCCGTACATCAACAACAGCAGCAAGACCTGGTCAATGACGCGCTGAACCTTGGTTAATTAAAAGGAAAGAAAATGAGTAGCGTAGAAATTCTCGTTCCCGATTTGCCTGAATCCGTAGCGGATGCCACGGTAGCCACCTGGCATAAAAAACCTGGCGACTCTGTGACCCGCGACGAAGTGCTGGTCGAGATCGAAACTGACAAAGTGGTACTGGAAGTGCCTGCCGCCGCTGACGGTGTGCTGGAAGCGGTGCTGGAAGATGAAGGCGCTACCGTGACGTCGCGCCAGATTCTGGGCCGTCTGAAAGAGGGCAACAGCGGCGGGAAAGAGACCACGGCGAAAGTGGAAAACAAGGAGTCTACGCCTGCACAGCGTCAGACTGCGTCTCTGGAAGAAGAGAGCAATGACGCGCTCAGCCCGGCCGTACGCCGCCTGATTGCGGAAAACAACCTCGACGCCAGCCAGATTAAAGGCACCGGCGTTGGCGGCCGTCTGACGCGTGAAGATGTGGAAAAACATCTGGCGAAGAAAGCCGACGGTGCGAAAGCGGCACCAGCAGCCGATGCCGCTCCGCAGGCAGTCGCCAACCGCAGCGAGAAGCGCGTGCCAATGACCCGTCTGCGCAAGCGCGTGGCCGAGCGTCTGCTGGAAGCGAAAAACAGCACCGCGATGCTGACCACCTTCAACGAAGTCAACATGAAGCCGATCATGGATCTGCGCAAGCAGTACGGCGATGCCTTCGAGAAGCGTCACGGCGTGCGTCTGGGCTTCATGTCCTTCTACATCAAAGCGGTAGTTGAAGCGCTGAAACGCTTCCCGGAAGTGAACGCGTCGATCGACGGCGACGATGTGGTCTACCACAACTATTTCGATGTCAGCATCGCGGTTTCTACTCCGCGTGGTCTGGTGACGCCAGTGCTGAAAGATGTTGATGCGCTGAGCATGGCCGACATCGAGAAGAAAATTAAAGAGCTGGCGGTGAAAGGCCGTGACGGCAAGCTGACGGTGGAAGAACTGACCGGCGGTAACTTCACCATCACCAACGGTGGTGTGTTCGGTTCGCTGATGTCTACGCCGATCATCAACCCGCCGCAGAGCGCGATTCTGGGGATGCACGCCATCAAAGATCGCCCAATGGCGGTGAATGGTCAGGTGGTGGTGCTGCCAATGATGTATCTGGCACTCTCCTACGATCACCGTCTGATCGATGGTCGTGAATCTGTCGGCTATCTGGTCGCGGTGAAAGAGCTGCTGGAAGATCCGGCGCGTCTGCTGCTGGATGTCTGATTTTCGCCGGGCGCGCTGGCACGAGGCGCGCCCAAATTAACCCTGTTTAGATCTGAATGGATAGAACATCATGAACTTACACGAATACCAGGCGAAGCAGCTGTTTGCACGGTATGGTATGCCAGCACCGACTGGCTACGCCTGCACCACGCCACGTGAAGCCGAAGAAGCCGCCTCGAAAATTGGCGCGGGTCCGTGGGTGGTGAAATGTCAGGTTCATGCCGGTGGCCGCGGTAAAGCGGGCGGTGTGAAGGTGGTTAACTCTAAAGAAGACATCCGTGCTTTCGCTGAAAACTGGCTGGGCAAACGTCTGGTGACATACCAGACTGACGCGAATGGCCAGCCGGTAAACCAGATCCTGGTTGAAGCGGCAACCGACATCGATCAGGAGCTGTATCTGGGTGCGGTGGTTGACCGTGCCACCCGTCGCGTGATCTTCATGGCATCAACCGAAGGCGGCGTGGAAATCGAGAAAGTGGCGGAAGAAACCCCGCACCTGATCCACAAAATGGCGCTGGATCCACTGACCGGTCCGCAGCCATACCAGGGCCGCGAGCTGGCATTCAAACTGGGCCTGACCGGTAAGCAAGTCAGCCAGTTCACCAAAATTTTCATGGGTCTGGCGACCATGTTCCTGGAGCGCGATCTGGCGATGGTTGAGATCAACCCGCTGGTGATCACCAAACAGGGCGACCTGATCTGTCTGGATGGCAAACTGGGTGCCGACGGCAATGCCCTGTTCCGTCAGCCAGAGCTGCGTGAAATGCGTGACCCAAGCCAGGAAGACCCACGTGAAGCCCACGCGACCCAGTGGGAACTGAACTACGTCGCGCTGGAAGGCAACATTGGCTGTATGGTCAACGGCGCCGGTCTGGCAATGGGCACCATGGACATCGTGAAACACCACGGTGGTCAGCCTGCAAACTTCCTTGATGTTGGCGGCGGCGCAACCAAAGAGCGCGTTACCGAAGCCTTCAAAATCATCCTGTCTGACGATGCTGTGAAAGCGGTATTCGTTAACATCTTCGGCGGCATCGTGCGCTGCGACCTGATCGCAGACGGCATCATCGGTGCGGTGGCTGAAGTGGGTGTCAACGTACCGGTCGTGGTACGTCTGGAAGGTAACAACGCCGAGCTGGGCGCGAAGAAACTGGCGGACAGCGGTCTCAACATCATTGCAGCAACCAGCCTGACAGACGCGGCACAGCGTGTTGTTGCTGCTGCGGAGGGTAAATAATGTCCATTCTGATCGACAAAAACACCAAAGTCATTTGCCAGGGTTTCACCGGTGGCCAGGGAACGTTCCACTCTGAGCAGGCGCTGGCCTATGGTACGCAGCTGGTTGGCGGTGTGACGCCAGGTAAAGGCGGCACCACCCATCTCGGTCTGCCGGTGTTTAACACCGTGCGCGAAGCGGTAGAAGCCACGGGCGCCACCGCCACCGTGATCTACGTGCCGGCACCGTTCTGCAAAGACGGTATCCTGGAAGCGATCGACGCGGGCATCAAACTGATCATCACCATCACCGAAGGTATCCCGACGCTGGATATGCTGACCGTGAAAGTGAAGCTGGACGAAGCAGGCGTGCGCATGATCGGCCCGAACTGCCCGGGCGTGATCACCCCAGGCGAATGTAAGATCGGCATCATGCCGGGCCACATTCACCAGCCAGGCCGCGTGGGTATCGTGTCGCGTTCCGGTACGCTGACCTATGAAGCGGTTAAGCAGACCACCGACATCGGCTACGGCCAGTCCACCTGTGTGGGCATCGGCGGTGACCCGATCCCAGGCTCCAACTTCATCGACATCCTGAAAATGTTCCAGGACGATCCGCAGACTGAAGCGATCGTGATGATCGGTGAGATCGGCGGCAGCGCTGAAGAAGAAGCCGCGGCGTTCATCAAAGAGCACGTGACCAAGCCTGTGGTCGGCTATATCGCCGGCGTAACGGCGCCGAAAGGCAAGCGTATGGGCCACGCCGGCGCCATCATTGCCGGTGGTAAAGGCACTGCTGATGAGAAATTTGCTGCGCTGGAAGCGGCCGGTGTAAAAACCGTGCGCAGCCTGGCCGATATCGGCGACGCAGTGAAAGCGGTACTGCCAGCGAAATAAGTTTTTGCTGCTGAAAGAAAAAAGCCACCTGCGGGTGGCTTTTTTTATGGCTGTAATGCACGGCCAGTAGCCGTCCTCACACATTTGCAGTAAAAACGTAACGGTAGCAGGTTCTGCGGCTATGCTTATTTGCAGTGCGTAAAGAAGGGCAAAGAGGCGTGCTTTTGCCGCAAAGCTTTATGCTGCCGGGCGACAAAGAGGTTAAATAATTACGGGAAAGGTAATTGTTTTCTTAATTGCGCTATCGATTTATGACAACTAATTAACAACAACTCTAACACTACATATCTGGAAAATTATTGTCTTAATCCAGATCAATAAAAGGCGATATATAGCAAACTTTACCGCTGGCTAAAAGCAACCCAACCGGTATAAATTGCGCTGCATCAATTCAGTCTTTTTCATCATTTTTCAGGAGTTTGTGCCAGGCGTTGTCATATCAATTCTGTCGCCTCCTCATCTTACTCCTGCTCGAAACAGGCTGAAGCGATCGGTTTTTCGGGGAATTTTCACCACTGTTACTCGCTCACTTCGGGCCGCAGTACGCATTGTGCTGTCGGTAACAAAACTGGAATCAATAATCAGTCGTTCCTGACCTTATTCTGCATCGCACTGCCCGCTGTTTGTGGTTGTTATTCGCAGGATGAGTTCATGCGAGGAGCAAGGAGTCATCATGTTAGATATTGTCGAGCTGTCGCGTTTACAGTTTGCCCTGACGGCGATGTACCATTTCCTGTTCGTGCCCTTAACGCTCGGTATGGCGTTTTTACTGGCGATCATGGAAACGGTCTATGTCCTGTCGGGAAAACAGATTTATAAAGATATGACCAAATTCTGGGGCAAGTTGTTTGGTATCAACTTTGCGCTGGGTGTGGCCACCGGCCTGACCATGGAATTTCAGTTCGGTACCAACTGGTCTTATTACTCCCACTACGTCGGCGATATCTTCGGTGCGCCGCTGGCCATCGAAGGCCTGATGGCGTTCTTCCTTGAATCCACCTTTGTCGGCCTGTTCTTCTTCGGCTGGGATCGCCTCGGTAAAGTGCAGCACCTGGCGGTGACCTGGCTGGTGGCACTCGGCTCGAACATGTCCGCGCTGTGGATCCTGGTGGCGAACGGCTGGATGCAGAACCCGATCGCCTCCGAATTCAATTTCGAAACCATGCGTATGGAGATGGTGAGCTTCTCCGAGCTGGTGCTAAACCCGGTGGCGCAGGTGAAATTTGTGCATACCGTGGCCGCGGGCTACACCACCGGTGCGATGTTCATTCTGGGCATCAGCGCCTGGTATCTGCTGAAAGGGCGCGACATCGCGTTTGCTAAACGTTCCTTTGCGATCGCTGCCAGCTTCGGTATGGCTGCCGTGCTGTCGGTCATCGTGCTGGGTGACGAATCCGGTTATGAAATGGGCGATGTG
The DNA here is from genome assembly GCF_035783935.1 of Pantoea dispersa. Lineage (GTDB taxonomy): Bacteria > Pseudomonadota > Gammaproteobacteria > Enterobacterales > Enterobacteriaceae > Pantoea > Pantoea dispersa_C. The sequence goes on from NZ_JALKOV010000001.1 coordinate 115,240, forward strand.
CAGAAAACCAAGCTGGCCGCCATCGAAGCCGAATGGGAAACCCAGCCGGCGCCGGCGGCCTTTACGCTGTTTGGCGTGCCGGATCAGGCGACGCAGGAGAACAAGTACGCCATCCAGATCCCGTATCTGCTCGGTTTAATTGCTACGCGTTCCGTCGATACGCCGGTCACCGGTCTGAAAGATCTGCTGGCGCAGCATGAAGTGCGCATCCGTAACGGTATGAAAGCCTATGCGCTGCTGAACGAGCTGCGTGCCGGCAGTAAAGATCCGGCGGTGCGCAGTGAGTTTGAGACGCATAAACAGGATCTCGGCTACGGTCTGCTGCTCAAGCGTTATACCCCGGACGTGGCGAACGCCACGGAAGCGCAAATCCAGCAGGCAACGCAGGATTCGATTCCGCGCGTGGCACCGCTCTATTTCGCCTTCCGCATCATGGTGCTGTGTGGCGTGCTGCTGCTGGGCATCATTGCGCTGTCGTTCTGGAGCGTGATTCGTAACCGCATCGGTAAGAATCGCTGGCTGCTGAAAGCGGCGCTGTACGGGATTCCACTGCCGTGGATTGCCGTCGAAGCCGGCTGGTTTGTCGCTGAATATGGCCGTCAGCCGTGGGCGATTGGTGAGGTGCTGCCAACCGCGGTGGCTAACTCGTCGCTGACCGTCGGCGATCTGCTGTTCTCGATGATTCTGATCTGCGGCCTGTATACCGTGTTCCTGGTGGCGGAAATGTATCTGATGTTCAAATTTGCCCGCCTTGGTCCAAGCAGCCTGAAAACCGGCCGCTATCACCATGAAACAGCGCAAGCTGTGACTCAACCGGCGCGTGGATAAGGAGAGCGACCATGTTTGACTATGAAGTGTTGCGTTTTGTCTGGTGGCTGCTGATTGGCATTTTGCTGATCGGTTTTGCCGTCACCGACGGCTTCGATATGGGCGTGGGTATGCTGACCCGCATCCTCGGTCGCACCGATACCGAACGTCGCATTATGATTAACAGCATCGCGCCGCACTGGGACGGCAACCAGGTCTGGCTGATCACTGCCGGTGGCGCACTGTTTGCCGCCTGGCCAATGGTGTATGCCGCGGCGTTCTCCGGTTTCTACGTGGCGATGATTCTGGTGCTGGCCTCGCTGTTCTTCCGTCCGGTGGGTTTTGACTACCGGTCGAAGATCGAGGATATGCGCTGGCGCGGTGCCTGGGACTGGGGCATCTTCATTGGCAGCTTTGTGCCGCCGCTGGTGATTGGTGTGGCGTTCGGTAACCTGCTGCAGGGCGTGCCGTTCCATGCTGACGAATACCTGCGCCTGTTCTATACCGGCAATTTCTTCCAGCTGCTCAATCCGTTTGGCCTGCTGGCGGGGGTGATCAGCGTCGCGATGATTCTGGCCCAGGGCGCGACTTACCTGCAGATGCGTACCAGCGGCGAACTGCACCTGCGTTCCCGCACCGCGGCGCAAATCAGCGCACTGGTGATGCTGGTGGGCTTTGTGCTGGCCGGCGTCTGGGTGAAGTACGGCATTGATGGCTACGTGCTGAAAAGCGCAATCGATCATCACGCGGCGTCTAACCCGCTGGGTAAAGACGTGGTGCGTGAAGCCGGTGCCTGGCTGGTCAATTTTGAACAGATGCCGGTGCTGTGGCTGTTCCCGCTGCTGGGTGCGCTGCTGCCGCTGCTGACGATCCTGTGTTCGCGCATGGAGAAGGGCGCATGGGCGTTTATCTTCTCTTCGCTGACGCTGGCGTGCGTCATTATGACGGCGGGCATTGCGCTGTTCCCGTTCATCATGCCATCCAGCACCGTGCCAGGCACCAGCCTGACCATGTGGGACGCAACCTCCAGCCTGCTGACGCTGCAGATCATGACCGTGGCAGCCATCATCTTTGTGCCGATTATTCTGGCTTACACCAGCTGGTGTTACTACAAGATGTATGGCCGCATCACCAAAGAACACATTGAGCGCAATACGCACTCCCTGTACTGATTGAGGAGATTGAGCATGTGGTATTTTGCCTGGATTCTCGGCACCTTGCTGGCCTGTGCGTTTGGCGTGGTCACGGCACTGGCGATCGAGCATGTAGAAGAGGGCGGCGCGCAGGACGATAAGCTCTGATGCGCAGCCTGATACAGTCGCTGTATTGTCTGATGGATAAGGGCCCGCTGCGGGCCCTTTCACTGATTCTGGCACTGTGGCTGGCCGGATGCGTCATCTGGCAGCCGGCGCGCTTTGCCGCACGCACCAGTGAGCTCGCTATCTGGCACGGATTATTGTTAATCTGGGCGGTGTGCAGCGGCGTGATTCACGGCACCGGCTTTCGGCCACAGCGTGCCCGCTGGCAGGCGCTGTTTGCCCCGCTACCGGCGCTGATCGTGCTGGCGCTGGGAATTTACTGGTTCTACCATTAAGTTCTGTCTCAGCCCGGAAGGGCTGTTTTACCGCTGCTGACGTGAGTTTTTGTCAGTGGTTGGTCAGGAAATCTCCCAAAAATCCTTCCAGTTGTTAACGTCTGATAATTATTTTCTCCTGGCTCTGGCGGACCATTCCCAAGCCGATCTCTCTTGCGTATAGTAGCAACGTTTAAAATGAGACCGGGATGTAGAGTGAGTACAACGCTGTTTCGCTGGCCGGTTCGGGTCTATTACGAAGACACTGACGCCGGTGGTGTGGTTTACCACGCCAGCTATCTTGCTTTTTATGAACGAGCACGTACCGAGATGTTGCGCCAGCACCATTTCAATCAACAGGCCCTGTTGGAAGAGCAGGTGGCTTTTGTGGTACGGCGCATGACGGTGGACTTTATTGCCGCGGCACGTCTCGACGACCTTCTGGAGATCCAGAGCGAAGTGACAGCAATGACGCGCGCAACCATGACGTTCTCGCAGCGTATCGTGAATGCTGAAGGCAAAGTGCTCAATGAAGCAGACGTCCTGATTGCCTGCATCAACCCACATCTAATGAAGCCGATTGCGCTTCCCAAGTCTATTGTCGCGGAGTTCAAGCAGTGACTGACATGAACGTTCTTGATTTGTTCCTGAAGGCGAGCCTTCTGGTCAAACTTATCATGTTGATTTTGATCGGCTTTTCTATTGCCTCCTGGGCAATCATCATTCAGCGCACCCGCATTCTTAACGCGGCGGGGCGTGAGGCCGAGGCGTTCGAGGACAAGTTCTGGTCCGGCATCGAGCTGTCGCGTCTCTATCAGGAGAGCCAGGCGCGCCGTGATGAGCTGAGCGGGTCTGAACAGATTTTCTACTCGGGCTTTAAAGAGTTTGCCCGCCTGCATCGCGCCAACAGCCATGCGCCGGAAGCCGTCGTTGAAGGGGCCGGCCGCGCCATGCGTATTTCCATGAACCGTGAACTGGAAGCGCTGGAAAACCATATCCCGTTCCTCGGCACCGTCGGTTCCATCAGCCCGTATATCGGTCTGTTTGGTACGGTGTGGGGGATCATGCACGCCTTTATCGCACTGGGTGCGGTAAAACAGGCCACGCTGCAAATGGTCGCGCCCGGTATCGCCGAAGCGCTGATCGCCACCGCAATTGGTCTGTTCGCGGCCATTCCTGCCGTTATGGCGTACAACCGTCTGAACCAGCGCGTAAACAAGCTGGAGCAGGGCTACGACAACTTTATGGAAGAGTTCACGGCTATCCTGCATCGTCAGGCTTTCTCTACCGACAACAGCAAGTAAGTCGAGGTTAACGATGGCCAGAACCCGTGGTCGCGGGCGTCGCGACCTTAAGTCGGAAATCAACATTGTTCCGCTGCTGGACGTGCTGCTGGTGTTGCTGCTCATCTTTATGGCAACCGCGCCGATTATTACGCAGAGCGTGGAAGTGGACCTGCCGGATGCCACCGATTCGAAAACCGTTTCCAGCGACGACAATCCGCCGGTGATCGTGGAAGTGGCCGGGGTAGGGCAGTACAGCCTGGTGGTGGATCACGATCGTATGACGCAGCTGCCGCCGGAACAGGTGGTGAGCGAAGCGCAGCGCCGTATTGAAGCCAATCCGAAGACGGTCTTCCTGATTGGTGGGGCGAAAGATGTGCCTTACGACGAAATCATCAAGGCGCTGAACCTGTTGCATCAGGCTGGCGTGAAATCCGTCGGTTTGATGACGCAGCCGATTTAACGCGAACCGTTTTTGGGAACCGAGAGTGTCGAAGGCAACCGAGCAGAACGAGAAGTTAAAACGCGCGATAATCATTTCGGTGATTCTGCACATCGTGCTGATCGCCCTGCTGATTTGGAGCTCGTTTAACGAACATATCGAAGCCAGCGGCGGCGGTGGCGGCAGTGATATCGACGCGGTGATGGTCGATCCTGGCGCGGTGGTTGAGCAGTATAACCGTCAGCAGAATCAGCAGAGTGACAGTCAGCGCGCCGAGCAGCAGCGTCAGAAGCAGGCACAGCAGCAGGCGGAAGAGTTGCAGCAGAAGCAGGCCGCCGAACAGCAGCGGTTGAAAGAGCTGGAAAAAGAGCGTCTGCAGGCGCAGCAGGAAGCCAAAGAGCAGGCGAAGCAGCAGGCAGAACAGCAGAAAGCGGCTGAAGCAGCAGCGAAACAGGCGCAGGAGCAGCAGAAAGCCGCAGAAGCGGCCGCAGCGAAAGCCAAAGCCGATGCCAAAGCGCAGGCCGATGCTCAGGCGAAGGCCGCAGCGGATGCGAAAGCCAAAGCGGAAGAGCAGGCGAAGCAGGCCGCAGCTGACGCGAAGAAGAAAGCGGAAGAGCAGGCCAAAGCGGCAGCGGCGGAAGCGGCGAAAGAGAAAGCCGCGCAGCAGGCGAAAGCCGCAGCTGAAGCGAAAGCCAAAGCGGAGGCGGAAGCCAAAGCTCAGGCCGCGGCGGATGCCAAAGCTAAAGCCGCGCAGGAAGCCAAAGAGAAAGCCGCAGAAGCCGCGAAAGAGAAAGCAGCCGCCGAGGCCAAAGCGAAAGCTGAGGCAGCAGCGAAAGCCAAAGCGGATGCGGCAGCCAAAGCCAAAGCTGCGGCTGATGCGAAGAAGAAAGCGGCTGCCGAAGCGGCGAAGAATGAGAGCGACGTCGATGATCTGTTAGGCGGTCTCTCTTCCGGTAAGAATGCACCGAAAAGCGGTGCCGCTTCTGGCGGTGGCGCGGCGGCAGGTCAGGGCAATCAGAAGAAGGCGGGTGCCTCAGGTGCTGAGGTGAATGCGTATCTGGGTCAGATCACCAGTGCGATTCAGAGCCGCTTCTACGATGCCGATCTGTATCGCGGCAAAAGCTGCGATCTGCGGATTAAACTGGCACCGGATGGTTTGCTGATTGACGTGAAAGCCGAAGGCGGCGATCCGGCGCTGTGTCAGGCGGCGATTACCGCAGCGAAGCAGGCACGCATTCCGAAACCGCCTTCGCAGGCCGTATATGAAGTGTTCAAGAACGCACCGATGCGTTTCAAACCAGAATAATGCAGTAACGTACGGCAGGTTGAACTAAGGTTAGCTTGCCGTACTCTATGAGTACTCGTGTTTTTTCAGGAACTGTGCGAATTATCATGAACTCAGGTTCAGATAAGGGAGATAAGATGAAGCAGGCACTTCGTGTAACCTTAGGTTTTTTTGTACTGCTGTGGGCAGCGATGCTGCACGCGGAAGTACGCATTGAAATTACGCAGGGCGTGAATACCGCACGCCCAATTGGTGTGGTGCCGTTCCAGTGGGCCGGTCCGGGCGCTGCACCAGAAGACATTGGTGGCATCGTCGCAGCCGACTTACGTAACAGCGGTAAATTCAACCCGCTGGATCGTTCGCGTCTGCCACAGCAGCCGACCAGCGCACAGGAAGTACAGCCTGCCGCGTGGAGCGCACTGGGTATTGATGCCGTGGTGGTCGGGCAGGTTACGCCGAACGCCGATGGCAGCTACCAGGTAGCTTACCAGCTGGTGGATACCGGTGGCGCACCGGGCACCGTACTGGCGCAGAACTCCTATAAAGTCACCAAACAGTGGCTGCGCTATGCAGCGCATACCGCCAGCGATGAAGTGTTTGAGAAGCTGACCGGTATCAAAGGTGCATTCCGTACCCGTATCGCCTACGTGGTGCAGACCAACGGCGGTCAGTTCCCGTACGAGCTGCGCGTCTCTGACTACGATGGTTACAACCAGTTTGTCGTGCACCGTTCGCCGCAGCCGCTGATGTCACCGGCCTGGTCGCCAGACGGCAGCAAAGTGGCTTACGTGACCTTCGAAAGCGGTAAATCGGCGCTGGTGGTGCAGACGCTGTCTAACGGTGCTATCCGTCAGGTGGCTTCGTATCCGCGCCACAACGGTGCGCCGGCCTTCTCGCCGGACGGCTCTAAGCTGGCCTTCGCGCTGTCGAAAACCGGTAGCCTGAACCTGTACGTGATGGATCTGGCCTCCGGTCAGACGCGTCAGGTCACCGATGGCCGTTACAACAGCACCGAACCTACCTGGTTCCCGGACAGCCAGACGCTGGCTTACACCTCGGATCAGGCCGGTGCGCCTCAGATTTACAAAGTTAACGTTAACGGCGGAACGCCACAACGCATTACCTGGGAAGGGGCTCAGAACCAGGATGCGGATGTGTCATCTGACGGTAAAACGATGGTGATGATCAGCAGCGCCGGTGGCGCGCAGCACGTCGCCAAACAGGATCTGGAAACGGGAGCCGTTCAGACAATAACGGACACGTTCCTGGATGAGACGCCAAGTCTGGCTCCTAACGGCACGATGGTAATCTATAGCTCTACTCAGGGGATGGGTTCCGTGTTGCAGTTGGTTTCAACCGATGGGCGTTTCAAAGCGCGTCTTCCGGCAACTGATGGACAGGTCAAATTCCCTGCCTGGTCGCCGTATCTGTGATGCATCGCTCCCTCGCCTGGCGGGGGAGTAAAATGTATGGCAAACAAAATAATAGGATAAAGAAATGCAACTGAACAAAGTGCTGAAGGGTTTGATGCTGGCTCTGCCGGTTATCGCGGTAGCTGCATGTAGCTCTCACAAAAACAACAACAACGATCAGACCGGCATGGGTGCTGACGGTGCATACGGCGCTGGCGCTGGCCAGAACGGCAACATGTCTTCTGACGAGCAGGCGCGTCTGCAGATGCAGCAGCTGCAGCAGAACAACATCGTTTACTTCGGTCTGGACAAGTATGACGTGCAGTCTGAGTACGCTCAGATGCTGGATCAGCACGCTGCTTTCCTGCGCAGCAACCCATCTTACAAAGTGACCATCGAAGGTCACGCGGATGAGCGCGGCACCCCAGAGTACAACATCGCCCTGGGCGAGCGTCGTGCTAACGCCGTTAAAATGTACCTGCAGGGTAAAGGCGTGTCTGCTGACCAGATGTCTATCGTATCTTACGGTAAAGAGAAACCTGCTGTACTGGGTCACGACGAAGCGGCTTACGCTAAAAACCGTCGTGCCGTACTGGTTTACTAAGAGAATCACATGATTAGTAACTTCAGACTTCATCTGTTGAGTCTGTCGTTACTGGTTGGCGTAGCGGCCCCATGGGCCGCTAATGCCCAGGCGTCAATCAGTAGCGTTGGCTCAGGCTCGGTCGAAGACCGTGTCACCACTCTTGAACGTATCTCCAATGCCCAGGCTCAGCTTCTGCAGCAGTTGCAGCAGCAGATGAGTGATAACCAAAGCGATATCGATTCGCTGCGCGGGCAGATCCAGCAGAACAGTTATCAGCTTAATCAGGTGATTGAGCGGCAGAAGCAGCTTTATCAGCAGATCGACAGTCTGAGCAGCAGTAATGGTGCGCAGGCCAGCGGTGGTGCCGATGCAGCAGCCGGTGCCGCAGCGGGAAACGCTGATGCGGGGAGCAGCAATACGGCTGCCGCTGCACCCGCACAAACCGGCGATGCCAACACCGATTACAATGCTGCCGTCGCGCTGATTCTTGAGAAGAAGCAGTACGACCAGGCGATTACTGCGCTGCAGGCGTGGGTGAAGAAGTATCCGGACTCCACCTATCAGCCGAATGCCAATTACTGGCTGGGTCAGTTGTACTACAACAAAGGCAAAAAGGACGATGCGGCCTACTATTTTGCCACTGTAGTCAAAAACTACCCGAAATCGCCAAAAGCGGCAGAAGCGCTGTTTAAGGTTGGGGTGATTATGCAGGAGAAGAACGACACAGCGAAAGCGAAAGCGGTCTACCAGCAGGTGATCAAACAGTTCCCTAACTCGGAGTCTGCTAAGCAGGCACAAAAACGGCTCGCTGCGATGTAATTGCTGCAGTTAAGACCGGATTTCGTCTGATTTCTGGTCTTGCCGCATGAAAGGTAAGCAGTTGAGACATTTAGCGGAAAATAAGGGTTGCGCCCTCCCGCTAAATCAGTAATATATGCCGCCGTTGCCGGGACATATCTTAACAAGTATCGGCAGCACTGAAGATGGGTCGTTAGCTCAGTTGGTAGAGCAGTTGACTTTTAATCAATTGGTCGCAGGTTCGAATCCTGCACGACCCACCATCTCAACCGTTCAGTTTTGATGTCACTTCAGTTTGCTTCACAACCTTGATGGGTCGTTAGCTCAGTTGGTAGAGCAGTTGACTTTTAATCAATTGGTCGCAGGTTCGAATCCTGCACGACCCACCATCAAGTCGAAAGTTGTAAGCCACATCCCGAGCGGGTCGTTAGCTCAGTTGGTAGAGCAGTTGACTTTTAATCAATTGGTCGCAGGTTCGAATCCTGCACGACCCACCAGTTATGTAGAAAGGCGCCCTAAAGGCGCCTTTTTGCTTTTTTGCGTTTTTATGGTGTTAGATGGGTCGCTTTGAGGTTGTGCACCGGCCAGATAAGGCGGGGCGGATCGCAAAGGAACCTCACATCCCTGTGGATCGGCCTCGCCATCCATGGCTCGGACGCTTCGCTCCTCCGCACCCGCCTTAACTGGCTTTCAACCCTCATAGCTGCGGTAATTCGTAGTGGCGACCCGTTAGGGGCGACAGTGAATCGCAGAGGGCGTTAACAAAGACGGCTATACCGGGGCGGGGGAGTAAAGCTTCCGGCGCATGGATGCGCCGGCAGAGCCTACAGGGATGTATTTACGGCGACTTTACGGAGCCGCCCCGGTATGGCCGGCTTGATGGCACTGCAAGTGCAGTAGTAATTGGATTGCTATTGGCATCCAGAGATTGACGCTAGCGCTTTTCCGGCGTCAGGCTCTTCCAGATATGCAGCACTGCGTAACTGCGCCACGGGCGCCACACCTGCGACATCTGCTCTGCGACCTTTGCGCTCACGCCACCGAGATTATTGCGGATCGCAATGTCCTCTTTCGGAAAGGCATCCGGCCAGCGCAGGGCGCGCATGGCGATATAGCTCGCCGTCCACGGTCCGACACCCTTCAGCGCTAGCAACTGCTGCTGCACCACGTCCGGATTAACCGCGCCATTGAAGCGCAGCGCTCCCGACGCGCAGGCCCCGGCCAGTGCCTGGATCGCCTGTGCGCGGGCGCTCACAATACCGAGGCTGGCAATATCATCGAGGGAGGCGCTAGCCAGTGATTCTGCCGCAGGCGGTAAGCGGGAGAGTGCGGGCCACGGCGTGGTGAGGGGCGCGCCAAAACGCTCCGCCACGCGACTGCTCAGCGTGGTCGCGGCTTTCACTGTTACCTGCTGGCCGAGGATGGCGCGAACCGCCAGCTCGAAGCCGTCAAACGCACCAGGAACGCGCAAACCCGGATAGCGAGCCAGACTCGCAGCCAATAACGGATCCTGGCTGAGCTGCTCGCTGATGCGCTGTGGCTGGGCATCCAGATCAAACAGATCGCGCAAACGGCGCAGCAGGGCCGGCAGCACCGGCGTCAGCGTGGTGGTAAATTGTACTTTCAGCGCCTGTTTCTCTGGCAGATGACTTACGCACACCCAGCCACGACACTGGCCAAGCGCCACGGTGCGATGGTAAACGCCCTCGCTGACCCACTCGACTTGCTTCATCACGCGCTGTTGCAGGAAATCGAGGATGGCGTCCCAGTCATAAGGGGGCCGATAGCTAAGGCGCAGTTCGGCGCTCTGCTGCTCGCCATTCAGGTTTTCCGTCTGAATCTGCTTACGCAGACGTGATGGCGTCATGCGATAGCGAGCCTGAAACACGTCGTTAAAGCGGCGCAGGCTGCGAAACCCGCTGGCATAGGCAATCTCGGTCACCGGCAGTGCGGTTTCAGTCAGGAGCTGCTTCGCCAGCAGCATGCGCCGCGTTTGCCGCAGTTCAAGCGGCGACACACCCAGCTCCTGCTGAATCACCCGGCGTAGTTGGCGTTCACTCAGGTCAAACTCGCTGGCGATCTCAGCCAGCGTCTCCTGTTCTTCCAGCAAGCCTTCTTCGATACGACGAATCAGCCGGTCGGCGATGCGATGATGGCTGTCGACCGGCGCCGAACCGGGTGCCAGCTCGGGACGGCAGCGCAGACAGGGGCGAAAGTGCGCTTTCTCAGCCGCTTCGGCACTGGTGAAAAACAGGCAGTTCTTCTGCATCGGCGCTTTTACCGGGCAGATCGGGCGGCAGTAAATACCGGTTGAGGTCACGCCGACAAAAAACACGCCGTCGAAACGGCTGTCGCGCGCCGTCAGCGCCTGGTAAGCAATTTCAGGATCAAACATCATCGTCTCCGGCAAATAAACGCCATCGTCGCGCAGGTGTGAAGGAAAAACTGGCTGCTTTCGGACAGCTAACCAGTTTATGCTCATGGCCGAAAACGGCCAGTTTTGCTGCTCGGAAATGCGATAATCATTCGCATAGCCCATGCCGGAGGTGCAACCATGTATCACGCCAAAATTATCACGACGCCCGTCGGAGAACTGACGCTCATCGCCACGGATCGCGGTCTGTCGGCGATTTTGTGGGAAAACGAAGGCGCACAGCGCGTGCCGCTCAAACCAATCACGCGCAACGACCAGCATCCGATTCTGTGCGAGGCCGAGTGCCAGCTGCGCCAGTATTTTGCCGGCGAGCGCCAGCAGTTTGACATGCCGTACGACACCGTCGGCACGCCGTTTCAGAAAAAGGTCTGGCAGGCGCTGCTCACCATTCCATTTGGTGAAACCCGCAGCTATCTGCAAATCGCTGAGCAGATCGGCAATCCGAAAGCGGTACGTGCCGTCGGCGCTGCCAACGGTAAAAATCCGTTGTCGATCATGGCGCCCTGTCATCGGGTGATCGGCAGCAACGGCAAGCTCACCGGCTTTGCTGGTGGCCTGGCGGTAAAAGCATTTCTGCTTGAGCTGGAGAGCCCACAGCAGGCGCAGGCCGGCGCACAGCTGGTGCTGCCCGCATAAAAATCACACGACAGGCTCGGCGTTATCCGCTATTGTGTTTAGCATATAAAACACGATGGCGGATTTAATGCCGCATCATCGTTCTGGTGGACGATTTTGTTAAATCGATAAAACGAGAGCCGTGTCATGAGTGCAATGTTTGATGCTGAAAGCGCTATCTATCCCTTCCCGCCGAAACCGGCGCGCCTCAGCCCGCAGGAAAAAGCCGATTACATCACGGAAATCAAACGCCTGCTTAAGGCACGCGATGCGGTGATGGTGGCGCACTACTACACCGATCCAGAAATCCAGGCGCTGGCCGAAGAGACCGGCGGCTGCGTGGCGGATTCCCTCGAGATGGCGCGCTTTGGCAGCCAGCATCCGGCGCAAACCCTGCTGGTGGCCGGCGTGCGTTTCATGGGCGAAACCGCCAAAATCCTCAGCCCGGAAAAAACCGTGCTAATGCCCACGCTGCAGGCGGAGTGCTCGCTCGACCTCGGTTGCCCGATTGACGAATTTAACCGCTTCTGCGATGCGCATCCGGATCGGACCGTGGTGGTGTACGCCAACACCTCGGCGGCGGTAAAAGCACGCGCCGACTGGGTGGTGACGTCCAGCATTGCGGTTGAGCTGATTGAATATCTCGATAGCCGCGGTGAAAAAATTATCTGGGCACCGGACCGCCATCTGGGCCGTTACGTGACGCAGCAAACCGGCGCTGATGTGCTGTGCTGGCAGGGCGCCTGCATCGTGCATGATGAGTTCAAAACCCAGGCGCTGCAGCGCATGAAAGCGCTTTATCCTGACGCGGCGGTGCTGGTGCACCCGGAATCCCCGCAGGCGATCGTTGAGCTGGCCGATGCGGTCGGTTCCACCAGCCAGCTGATTCAGGCCGCCAAAACGCTGCCGCATCCACAGATGATTGTGGCGACCGATCGCGGCATCTTTTACAAAATGCAGCAGGCGGTACCGGATAAAGAGTTACTGGAAGCGCCAACCGCCGGCGAAGGTGCGACCTGCCGCAGCTGTGCGCACTGTCCGTGGATGGCGATGAATGGCCTGCAGGCCATCGCTGAAGGGCTGGCGCACGGCGGCGCACAGCATGAGATCCACGTTGATGCCGCGCTGCGTCAGGCGGCGTTACTGCCGCTCAACCGCATGCTAGACTTTGCAGCACAACTCAAACTTACGCTGAAAGGGAACGCCTGAGGCGGCTTGCAGACAGGTGCAGATGATGGACTTCTTTAGCACACACAATATCCTGGTACATATTCCGATTGGCGTCGGCGGCTACGATCTGTCATGGATTGAGGCGATCGGTACGCTGGCCGGCCTGCTGTGTATCTGGCTCGCCAGCCAGGAAAAAATCATCAACTACCTGTTTGGTCTGATTAACGTCACGCTGTTTGCGGTGATTTTCTTTCAGATTCAGCTGTATGCCAGCCTGCTGCTGCAGCTGTTCTTCTTTGTCGCCAACGTGTACGGCTGGTACGCGTGGAGCCGGCAGACCAGCAGCCATGAAGCGGCGCTGAAAATCCGCTGGCTGCCGCTGCCGAAAGCCATCGGCTGGGGCGCCGCCTGCGTGATCGCCATTGCGCTGATGACGCGCTATATCGACCCGGTGTTCGCGTTTCTCACGCGCACCGCAGTGGGCCTGATGCAGTCGCTCGGCCTTGAGGTGGCAATGCCGCAGTTGCAGCCGGATGCCTTCCCGTTCTGGGATTCCTGCATGATGGTGCTGTCGATTGTGGCGATGATCCTGATGACGCGCAAATACGTTGAGAACTGGCTGCTGTGGGTGGGGATCAACGTCATCAGCGTGATGATCTTTGCGCGCCAGGGCGTATATGCCATGGCGCTGGAGTACGCCATTCTGACGCTGATCGCGCTGAACGGCACGCGCCTGTGGATGCAGAGCGCACGGGAACAGGGTTCGCGCGCGCTGTCACGTCAGTGATGGTGATGCGCGTGACCTTCCAGCGCGGCGTGCTCGTGCTGCGTGCCGCTCTCCTCGCATAATTCACAGTCCGGGCCGACGCAGGGCTGATACTCCATCTGCACCGTGGCATGGGCAATCTGATAATGCTGGTGCAGATATTGATGAATGCGTCGCAGCAGGCCGTCGTGATCGTACGGCGGGATCACCTGCACGTGCAGCGTCAGCACCGGCTTTTCGCCCACCTGCCACACATGCACATGATGCACATTGCGCACTTCATCAATGTGCCGCGTCAGCGCCCGCGCCAGCTTATCCACGTCGATATGCGTCGGTGCGCCTTCCAGCAACTCGTGCAGGCTCTCGCGCAGCAGCGCCCAGCCACTGCGCACCACCAGCAGCGCCACCAGCAGTGACAGAATCGGATCGATTGGCGTCCAGCCGGTCAGCATGATGATCACTGCCGCCACGATTGCGCCCACCGAACCGAGCAGATCGCCCAGCACGTGCAGCGCGGCAGCGCGCACGTTGAGATTCTTCTCTTCGCTACCACGGTGCAGCAGCCAGAATGACAGCAGATTCGCCAGCAGGCCGGCAATGGCGATGCCGAGCATCAGGCCGCCTTCAATCGGCTCAGGCTGATAAAAACGGCGCAGCGCTTCCCAGACAATCAGGACCGTAATCACCAGCAGCGCGATGGCGTTAACAAACGCGGCCAGCGTGGTAAGACGCAGCAAGCCAAAGGTGTGACGCGCATTCGGTTTGCGCCGGGCGAACTGCACGGCGAGCAGCGCCATCAGCAGCGCGGCGGCGTCGGTGAGCATATGTCCGGCATCGGCCAGCAGCGCCAGCGAGCCGGACACCAGTCCACCGATGACCTCGGCAACCATAAACAGCGCGGTGACGCCAAACGCGGCGGCGAGACGCGTGCGGTTGCCGCCGTGCTCACTGTGAGAATGAGTGTGTGCCATAACGTTCCAGTTGGTTAAGTAGCCTGTTCGTTAATGATATCAGTAAATTGAGATTTTCACGGTCAGGCTGATGCTGTTTTGCCGCGTCGGCCAGCTGCTGGCAGCGGGCGGCCACATCGTCAATGCCAAGCATCAGCCAGCTGCCTTTCAGGCGGTGCGCCGCGCGCGCCAGCTGCGGCCAGTCTGCGGCTGCGCTGGCCTGCAGCAGCGCATCACGATCCTGCTGCAGCGTACGCTGCAGGGTGTGGCAAATACGCGGAATAAAGGCCGGATTGTGCTGCGCCAGAATCTGCAGGCTGTCTGGCAGCACTTGTAATGGATCGCGCACCGCCTGCGCCAGCAGCGGCGCGATATCCCGCAGGGTAATCGGCTTGACCAGCTGCGCTTCGTGCGCCTGCAGCGGCTGTTTCAGCAGCTGGACGTCGGCGGAGCACATTACGCGCAGCGCAGGCTGTACGCGCTGGCGCTGACGACGGCGCAGGATGCGCAGCAGCGTCAGGCCATCCGGGCGCGGCATCATCTGGTCGATAAACAGCACATCAAACGGCTGCTGCGCATCGGCCCGCAGCAGTTCGCGGCCATCCTCAAACACCGCCGCAGTAATGCCAAAGCTCGCCAGCTGCTGCTGCATCACCAGCAGATTAGTCGGGTGATCGTCGACAATCGCCACGCGCAGCTGCGGATAGTGTGGCCAGTGCGTGGCGTCATCTGTCGCCGTCGCCGCACAGGGTTCCAGCGGCAGGCGCACGCTCACCGTGGTGCCCTGCTGCGGTGCGGAGTCCAGCGACAGCGTGCCGCCCATGCGCTGTACAATCTCGCGACAGATAAACAGCCCGAGGCCGCTGCCCTGCACCGCATGGCGCTTGCCCGACGGCGCCTGATACCACGGTTCAAACAGCTGCGCCTGCTCGCTGAGCGGAATGCCGCTGCCGCTGTCGCTCACCGTCAGCGCGATATCCCCGGTGACCGCCAGCGTCAGGCGGATTTCGCCGTGGCGGGTAAATTTCAGCGCATTGGCCACCAGGTTGTTCACCACCTGCTGCAGGCGATCGCTGTCGAGCATCACGCTGGCCGGCAGCGGCGTCAGCGCCGCTACGTGCAGCTGCGGACCGCCATCGCGCATCAGCGGGTGATAAAACTGCTGTTGCTGCTGTAGCCATAGCGTGAGATCGAGCGGGCGCGGCGTCAGGCGGAAGCTGTGATTCTCGATGCGCGCATGATCCTGCAGGTCGTTCAGCAGCGTCATCAGCGAACGGGCGCTGCTGTACATTACATCGAGCCGCGCGCTGGGATGCTGCTGCTGTTCCAGTTCCAGCAGGCCCAGTATCGCCTGCATCGGCGTGCGTAGCTCGTGGCTGGCGGTGGCAAGAAACTGGCTTTTAGCGGCGTTGGCGCGCTCCGCCTGCTCGCGCTGTAAGCGGTCACGTCGCTGCTGCAGATAGCGGCGCAGCAGCAGCACCAGCAACAGCAGGATGATCACGGCGGCGGCGATCAAAATCAGCAGCGGCACATTGCGCATCGTCATGGTGGTGCCAGGCTGCGGCGGCTGCGACCAGCTGACGCGCATCTGGTTCAGGGTATCCGCCGGAATCTGCTGCAGCGCATGGTCGAGCAGGGCGCTCAGCTGCGGCTGCTGTGCGCTCACCTGCGGCGCCAGCGGCCAGGCGATATCGCTGGCCACAAAGGCGAGATGCACGCGGTTGCCCTCATGGCTGGCCATGCGCCAGCGCGCCGACAGCACGTTATCCACCAGCGCATCAATCTGGCCACTGTTGAGCGCCTGCCACAGCTGGGCGCGATCGTCGAACAGCTGGGGCGTGATGTCTGCCGGAAGCAGGCGCTGCGCCAGATCGCCGCGCAGCACGCCGACGCGCTGAGCGTGCAGCGCGGACCAGCCCACTGGCTGTCGATCGGACAGCGTATAAATGCCCCAGATGGCGCGCCACACCGGCAGCGCCGTGCGGTTGGCATCATCACCGTACAGCGGCTGCAGCAGGTTGAGCATCACCTGCTGCTGCTGCAACAGACTGGCGGCCTGCTGTGGATTATTGACCCAGCGCGGCGTGAAACGCAGGCCGGTGCTCTGGCTCAGCGCGTTAAGCAGGTCAATACCGAAGCCGCGCGCGTTGCCGCTGGCATCACGATAGCTCCACGGTGCGTTATCGCTCTCGGCGGCATAAGGGATGGCATCCTGCTGCGCCAGCCACTGTTTCTCTTCGCCCGTCAGCATCAGGGTTTGCGTATCCTGATAGCGCAGCAGCGGTGGACTCCAGCGCTGCTGCACGCGATTACTGAATTCCGCCGGCAGCAAGCGCAGCTGGCGGTTGAGCCAGGCGATTAATGCCGGATCGCGCGTCAGCGCGCGCAGCGACAGCTCGCCGGCACCGGGATCGGCGGTGATCTGATAAATCTGTCCCTGCTGCAGCTGGCTGAGCAGGAAACCGGCGCTGGCTTCATCGGCTACCAGATAGTCGCTCTGCTGGTTCAGCAGGGCATACAGCGCCTGCAAATTGCCGGGCAGCGTCTGCCAGCGGTGGCGATGTGCAAAGGTGGGCGGCAGCTGCGCCAGCGTGTCGGCGGCGATGGTCAGCTGGGCGTTGTCACTGTTGAACATCACCGCGCGCTGGTTGTCGCGATTGCGGTAGATGCGCATCGGGCTGGTGAACCAGCTCTCGCTGGTCAGTACGTCGGCGGGCAGATCGCGCTGGCGGGTGCTCAGCACCATATCCACGTCGCCACGCTGCAGCGCCGCCAGTTGTGCGGCAAAGTCAGGATAACCGTGCAGGCTGAAGGTGCTGCCGCTCAGCTGGCTGAGGGCGCTGAGATAGTCGGCATCAATGCCCCAGATGCGATCGCCGATGCGCATCG
Source organism: Pantoea dispersa (assembly GCF_035783935.1). Classification (GTDB taxonomy): domain Bacteria; phylum Pseudomonadota; class Gammaproteobacteria; order Enterobacterales; family Enterobacteriaceae; genus Pantoea; species Pantoea dispersa_C. Next base: position 132,250 of record NZ_JALKOV010000001.1, read on the forward strand.
CCCAGGGCGCGCTGTTTTGCGCCGGCACCGCCACGCGCAGCACCGGTCCCGGCCACGGCTCGGCGTGCGGCGCGGGCATCATGGCGGGCAGCATCACGCTGCTGGCGGGCTGCAGCCCGGCGCGCGCCAGCAGGCTAAACAGCAGGAAAAGCAACGGCAGCCAGCGTGTCACTGCTGCGCTTTCCACAGTTCTGCCAGCTCGACCACCGACTGCACGCCGGTCTTCTCCAGAATGTTTTTCTTGTGGGTGCTGACGGTTTTGTTGCTGATGTGCAGCTGTTCGCCAATCTGAATATTCGACAGCCCGCGCACCAGCAGCGCCACAATCTGCTGCTCTTTCTCAGTAAGCGGCAGCGCGATGCGCTCCGGCAGCGGCGGAAACGCCTGCTGGCCACCCAGCACCGCCAGAATCGCGCTCAGCAGCTGCGCCATGCTTTGACTCTTCACCACATAGCCGGCAGCGCCGAACGAAGCGGCGCTAAGCAGCGTGTGGCGGCTCTGCTGGGCCGAGTAAATCAGCACCGGACACTGCGGATGGCGCGCGCGCAGACGGCGCAGCAGCTCCAGACCATCGCTGTCCGGCAGGCCGATATCCAGCACAATCAGGTCAATAGGATGCTGTTGCAGCAGCAGGCGCGCCTGAGCTTCGTCGCCGGCGGCGTAGAGCTGTAACGGAATGGGGGCGTTGAGGCAGGCCGCTTCCAGCGCGACTTCAACTAACGGGTGATCATCGATAAGCAGCAGCGAAGCCATGAAACAGTTCCTGTGAATTTCATAGCGTTAGCATAGCGGAAATAGGGCAGGGGAAAAACAACAGGGCGAGCCGAAGCTCGCCCTGCATCACGCTCCGCGTGAATTACTGCGTGGTGCCGTCAGTTTTATGTTTGACGTGACCACCGCCTTCCCTGGTTTCAACTTTCTTGTTCATATCCGGGCAGCGACCATCTTTACACATGGTATTTTTGTGTTCCTGGCTGGCCGACATATTGCCGGAGCTGGTACCAGAAGTCGCCGCACCGTTGGTGTTCATGCTGCCATTATTAATGTTGCTATTATCAACATTATTTGGCGGCAGATTCTCTTTCGCGCCGCCCGCGGCTGCACCGGCTTCTGCTGACGCATTCGCCTGGCCGTTGTTGTTATCCGCAGCCAGTGCTGCGCCGCTGCCTAAAGTCATCGCTGCCGTCAGAAAAATCAATGCAAACTTATTCATCATTATGCTCCTGTAATAAATGGATAGTTGCCGCGTGACACCCGCTGGTGCTGTTTGACGAAAAAAGCGTGCCGCGACGGAATTTAATTCCGTCATGAGTGTTCGGCATGAATATAAATAGCGAAAGCACCTCATTCCTCAGTGCTTACGTTTAAAAAGCTTAGTTCAGAAACGAATAAATGCAAATCCGGGCGAGCCATTTGCGCGCAGGACATAATTTACACCTGGTGCCTGAAGGGATACATTGGACAGGTTGCGCCCGGCGTACGCAGGGCCAGAAATTTGAATGGAATAAGTATGGATTACCAGAACGACGATTTACGCATCAGAGAGATCAAAGAGTTATTGCCCCCTGTTGCGCTGCTGGAAAAATTCCCCGCCACCGATAAAGCCGCTCAAACCGTTGCCCAGGCACGCCAGGCCATTCACCGCATTCTGCACGGTGAAGATGACCGTCTGCTGGTGGTGATTGGGCCGTGCTCCATCCACGATACGCAGGCGGCCAAAGAGTATGCCGCTCGCCTGCTGACGTTGCGCGAGGAGCTGAAGAGTGAGCTGGAAGTGGTGATGCGCGTGTACTTTGAAAAACCGCGTACCACGGTGGGCTGGAAAGGGCTGATCAACGATCCTTACATGGACGGTAGCTTCCAGATTAACGACGGCCTGCGCCTGGCGCGTAAGCTGCTGGTGGATATCAACGACACCGGACTGCCAGCCGCCGGTGAGTTCCTCGACATGATTACCCCGCAGTACATGGCAGATTTGATGAGCTGGGGCGCCATTGGCGCGCGTACCACTGAATCGCAGGTGCACCGCGAGCTCTCTTCCGGACTCTCCTGTCCGGTCGGCTTCAAAAACGGTACCGACGGCACCATCAAAGTAGCCATCGATGCAATCGGTGCTGCCAGCGCGCCGCACTGTTTCCTGTCGGTCACCAAATATGGTCATTCGGCGATTGTCGAAACCAGCGGTAATGAAGATTGCCACATCATTTTGCGCGGCGGTAAAGAGCCAAACTACAGCGCGCAACACGTTGCGGCGGTGAAAACCGGGCTGGAAAAAGCGGGTCTGCGTCCGCAGGTGATGATCGACTTCAGCCACGCCAACAGCAGCAAGCAGTTCCAGCGTCAGATGGTGGTCGCCGAAGACGTGGCGCAGCAGATTGCTGGCGGCGAGCAGGCGATTACCGGCGTGATGATCGAGAGCCATCTGGTGGAAGGCAACCAGAGCCTCGACAGCGGCAAACCGCTGGTGTACGGCCAGAGCGTCACCGACGCCTGTATTGGCTGGGACGACACCGAAAAAGCGCTGCGTCAGCTGGCGCAGGCGATCAAAACCCGTCGCGGCTAACCGCAGCGCACGGCATAAAAAAAGGCCAGACTCGCGTCTGGCCTTTTGCGTTTCAGCGTGAACTTACTTCGCTTTACCCTGGTTAGCAACGGCGGCGGCTTTTGCCGCGATCTCGTCAGCATCACCCAGATAGTAATGTTTGATTGGCTTGAAGTTCTCGTCGAACTCATACACCAGCGGTACGCCCGTTGGGATGTTCAGTTCGAGGATCTCATCTTCGCTCATGTTATCGAGGTATTTCACCAGCGCGCGCAGTGAGTTACCGTGCGCGGCGACGATCACTTTCTCACCGCTTTTAATACGCGGCAGAATGCTCTCGTTCCAGAATGGAATAACACGTTCGATGGTCAGCGCCAGGCTTTCGGTGGTCGGCAGCTGCGCGTCGGTCAGTGATTTGTAGCGTGGGTCGTGGCCCGGGAAGCGTTCGTCGTTACGATCCAGCTCCGGCGGCGTAACGGCAAAGCCACGGCGCCACTGTTTCACCTGATCGTCGCCGTATTTGGCCGCGGTTTCCGCTTTGTCCAGGCCCTGCAGCGCACCGTAGTGACGCTCGTTCAGACGCCAGGTTTTTTCAACCGGCAGCCAGGCCTGATCCAGCTCATCCAGCACGTTCCACAGAGTGTGGATGGCACGCTTCAGCACGGAGGTGTAGGCAAAATCAAACACGAAACCTTCTTTCTTCAGCAGCTGACCGGCTGCTTTGGCTTCGGTGCGACCCTTGTCGGACAGATCCACGTCGTACCATCCGGTGAAGCGGTTTTCCTGATTCCACTGGCTTTCGCCGTGGCGCACCAGAACCAGCTTAGTTACGGCCATAGCTTTACTCCTTAATGCTTAATGTTTCGATGATGATAGAAACCGGCTGCGGCCACTGATTTCAGCGGCACACTGATAGCGCCATACCATAGCGGAAAACAGCGCACGGCGTAAGCCTGTTGGCATCGCAGTGCGCGTTTTTCGACCGGCGGCTTAGTGCGGAGTGAAGCGATAACGCGTCACGGAGTGCCATGTGTCGCCGGGCTGCAGCCAGCAGTCAGGCTGCGGCCACTCGCTGTGGTTGGGCGAATCCGGTAAAAACTCACTCTCCAGAGCAATGCCCTGGAAAGCAGTATAGCTGCCCTGTTCACGGGCGCGCGTTCCCTCCAGATAGTTGCCGGAGTAGAACTGCAGCGCCGGGGCGGCGGTGAACACGCTCACGCTGAGTTTGCTGTCCGCTGACCACAGCTGCGCAGCCGGCTGGCTGCTGTCACCGGCGGTGGTGAGCAGAAACGCGTGATCGTACCCTTTCACCGCGCGCTGATCGTCATCGGCCAGAAACTCATCCGCCACGCGTTTCGGCTGGCGGAAATCAAAGCTGGTGCCGTCCACCGCTTTCAGCGGCGCATTCGGAATGCCTGCGCTGTCTACCGGCAGATAACGATCGGCCTGCAGTTGTAAGCGATGCTGGCGCGCGTCGCCATGATGCGCATCAAGGTTGAAGTAAGCATGGTTGGTCAGGTTGACCGGACAGGCCTGATCGGTCTGCGCTTCATAGCGAATCGACAGGCAGTTGTCATCATCGAGCTGATAAATCACATCGGCAATCAGATTGCCGGGATAGCCCTGATCACCGTCCGGCGAATCAAGACGATAATGCACTTCGCTGTCGCTCTGGCTGATAATCTGCCAGCGGCGCTTGTCGAACCCCTGCGGCCCGCCGTGCAGCTGGTGCGGACCCTGATTGGCTGCCAGCAGCAGATTGAGTTTTTTCAGCTCAGCGAAGGCGATGCGGTTCGCGTAGCGCCCGATGGTGGCGCCCAGATAAGCGTCCTGATGCAGATAATCGGACGGCGTGGCGCAGCCAAGCAGCGCCTCGCGCACGCTGCCGTCCTGCATCGGCACGCGCGCCGACAGCCAGGTGGCGCCCCAGTCCATAAAGGTGGCGACCATGCCGTTGCGATTGCGCAGTACGGTGATGCGCCACGGCTGACCGTCGGGCGCGTGAGAGTTGACGTCGCTTACCATTGGCCGGCTCCTGCTGAGGCTTTGCACACGTAGAAGGTTTCTTTGATGCCGGTCTGCGCTTCGTACTGCTGCGCTACCGCCGCTTTCACCTGATCGACCAGTTCGGTGGGCATCAGCGCCACGATGCAGCCGCCGAAGCCGCCGCCGGTCATGCGCACGCCGCCGCGCGGGCCGATTTCCGCTTTAACAATCTCCACCAGCTGATCGATGGGTGGCACGGTGATCTCAAAATCGTCGCGCATTGAAGCGTGCGAGGCGGCCATCAGTTCACCCATGCGCTGCAGATCGCCGCTGCTCAGGGCGTCCGCCGCTTCCAGCGTCCGGGCGTTTTCGGTGATCACGTGGCGCACGCGTTTGGCCACCAGCGGATCGAGCTGCTGTTCTGCCGCCGCAAACTCTTCCAGCGTCACGTCGCGCAGCGCCTTTTTGTTGAAGAAGCGTGCACCGGTTTCGCACTGCTCGCGGCGGGTGTTGTATTCGCTGCCCACCAGATTGCGGCGGAAGTTCGAGTTGATGATCACCACCGCAACATCCTCCGGCATGGATACGGCGCGCGTGCCCAGTGTGCGGCAGTCCAGCAGCATGGCGTGATCCTGCTGGCCGAGTGCGGATATCAGCTGATCCATGATGCCGCAGTTGCAGCCAACAAACTGGTTTTCCGCTTCCTGCCCGTTGACGGCAATCGCTGCGCCGTCCAGCTTCAGCTGATACAGCTGCTGGAACACGGTGCCCACCGCCACTTCCAGCGAGGCGGACGAGCTGAGACCGGCGCCCTGCGGCACGTTACCGCTGATCACCATATCCACGCCGCCAAAGCTGGCGTCGCGCTGCTGCAGATGTTTCACCACGCCGCGCACGTAGTTAGCCCACATCGGTTCGCTGAGCGGCTCAATCGGCGCATCCAGCGAGAAGCTATCCTGCTGATTGTCGTAATCCACTGCCACTACGCGCACCTGGCGATCATCGCGGCGGGCGCAGGCAATCACGGTCTGATAATCGATAGCGCAGGGCAGCACGAAGCCGTCGTTATAGTCGGTATGCTCGCCAATAAGGTTCACCCGGCCCGGTGCCTGAATACTGTGGCTCGGCGCATAGCCGAAGGTGTCAGCGAAAACCTGTTGAGTGATCGATTTTAAAGACATTTATTGTTCCTCACGGAAATGGATAGCGCTGACAGAGCGCAGACGTTCTGCCGCCTGTTCCGCCGTTAAATCACGTTGGGTCTCGGCCAGCATCTCGTAGCCAACCATAAATTTTCGCACGGTGGCGGAGCGCAGCAGCGGAGGATAGAAGTGCGCATGCAGCTGCCAGTGTTCGTTAGCTTCGCCGTTGAACGGCGCGCCGTGCCAGCCCATCGAATAGGGGAACGAGCACTGGAACAGATTGTCGTAACGGCTGGTAAGTTGCTTAAGCGCCAGCGCCAGATCGGTGCGCTGCGCCTCGTTAAGATCGGTAATGCGTTTCACGTGCGTTTTCGGCAGCAGCAGAGTTTCAAACGGCCAGGCCGCCCACCACGGCACCACCGCCAGCCAGTGATCGGTTTCAACCACGGTACGGCTGCCGTCCTGCAGTTCGCGCGCCACGTAATCCACCAGCAGCGGCGTGCCTTTATCGGCAAAGTAGCGGCGCTGGTTGTCATCCTCTTTTTGCGCTTCGTTCGGCAGAAAGCTGTTGGCCCATACCTGACCGTGTGGATGCGGATTCGAGCAGCCCATCGCTGCGCCTTTGTTTTCGAACACCTGCACCCACGGATAGTGCTGGCCGAGTTCAGCCGTCTGCTCCTGCCAGGTACGCACGATATCCTGCAGATTGTGCAGCGGCAGTTCGGGCAGGGTTTTACTGTGATCCGGCGAGAAGCAGATCACCCGGCTGGTACCGCGCGCGCTTTCACAGCGCATCAGCACATCGTCGCTCTGCGGCGCGTCCGGCGTGTCGGTCATCAGCGCGGCAAAGTCATTGGTGAACACGTAAGTGCTTTTGTAATCAGGATTTTTATCGCCGGTGATGCGGGTATTACCGGCGCACAGGAAGCAGTCCGGGTCGTGTGCCGGCAGTTGCTCCAGCGCGGGCGTCTCCTGCGCACCCTGCCACGGACGTTTGGCGCGATGCGGTGACACCAGCACCCATTGATCGATCAACGGGTTATAGCGGCGATGCGGATGATCGACCGGGTTAAATTTTTGCATAACAAGTCCTGGTAATCGGCAAACAGAAGAAAATCACTGCCTTCAACGTAGCATAACGGTGGCGCTGAAAGCGTGATCCAGTCTGGATAAATGGTATCGTTTACACAAGGTGACGATTCTCATTTTGTGGGTTTATGCGCAGCGTTTGCTGAATAATGCGGCAGGCTAGTGGTAGCGGTTACATTTTGGGGGGAGCAATCTGTCAGGTGCGTACTGTTGCTGCCGGGCCGCCATGCATGGCGACCCGCTCATCAATGAAAACTAACGCAGCGCCTCCTGCTGATAAGCATAGCCCGCGCCCTGTTTTACAAAACTCAGGCGGTGAGTGATGCACTGCGGCGCGTCTTCGGCGTGGTGGGACACAAACATCAGCTGGGTGCGCCCTTCGCCGATCAGCACATCAACAAAGCGGCGCACCAGCTGGCGGTTAATCGGATCGAGCCCCTGCAGCGGTTCATCCAGGATTAACAGCGTCGGGTGCTTCACCAGCGCGCGCGCAATCAGCACCAGCCGCTGCTGGCCCCACGACAGGCTGTGAAACGGCGCATCGGCCAGCGCATTGTCCATGCCGAGCAGCGCCAGCCACTGGCGCGCCAGCGCTTTCTGCCGATCCGATACCGCCTGATACAGCCCAATCGAATCAAAAAAGCCGGACAGGATCACCGTGCGCACATTACAGCTGACGCGATAATCCAGGTGCAGGCTGCTGCTGACGTAACCGATGTGCTGCTTGATGTCCCAGATGGTCTCACCGCTGCCGCGGCGGATGCCGAACAGCGTCAAATCATTGCTGTAGCCTTGTGGATGGTCGCCGGTAACCAGGCTGAGCAGGGTCGATTTCCCTGCGCCGTTCGGGCCGATGACCTGCCAGTGCTCGCCGGGATTGACCTGCCAGTTCAGGCCGTCGATCACCGCATGATCGTTATACGACACCACGCCGTTGCGCAGTATCACGCGCGGCGCATCTGCCGCCAGCTGTGGCAGCTGATCCGGCAGGTCCGGCTCCGGCAGCGCCATGCCCTGCAGGCGTTCACTGTGCGCCAGCTGTGCCACCAGCGCTTCGGCGAGAATCTTCTGGCGCGCGCCGACGTGCGTCAGCGTGCACTCTGCCAGCACGCCGACCTGCTGCACAAAGTCCGGGATATCGTCAAAGCGGTTCAGCACCAGCACCACGGTGTAGCCGTCGCGATGCAGCTGATGCAGGGTATCGGCGAGGCTGGCGCGCGATGCCACATCCAGGCCATCAAAAGGTTCATCAAGGATCAGCAAATCCGGCTGCGCCATCAGCGCCTGACACAGCAGCGTTTTGCGCGTTTCGCCGGTGGACAGGTATTTGAAGCGGCGAGTCAGTAGAGCGCTGATGCCGAACTGTTGTGCCAGCGCCTGCGCCCGCGCGTCATCTTTTACTTCATCCTGAATGATCTCCAGCGCGGTGCGGCCGGTGTCATCTTCGCCTTCGCTCAGCAGATCGGTGTTGTTGCGCTCCCACTCCTGCGTCACCAGCCGTTGCAGCTGCTCCAGCGACAGACGGGTGCGGCGCTGAAAATCCTGGCGCAGCTCGCCCTTCGCTGGTGTTAACTCGCCGGACAGCGCGCGCGCCAGCGAGGATTTGCCGCTGCCGTTGGCACCGACGAATGCCCAGCTTTCACCGCTGTGCAGGGTTAAGTCTGGCAGGGTCAGGGTGCGGGTATCGCTCAGGAGAAATATGCCTTGCGAAATTTGCAATGAAGCCATGATTCATTCCGTTTTCTGCATCAAGTCACTCAGTTGTAGCGAGCCTGTGAAACGAAGTCAAATCATGGCGGCCAGATCAGAGCAGTGTGGCGATGATGGCATGTTCCGCATTAAAAGAGGCGGTCACGGCGCTGCCGGGCTGCAGATTATGCTGACGGATCGCCGTGCTGGCGACGGTGGCGCACAGCGTTTCACCGCCCGGCAGGGTTATCAGCACTTCGCTGTGGGTATCACCGGGTTCGATGGTCTGAATCGTGCCTGGCAGCTGATTATCGCCAGCGGCCGCGTCTGGCGTCAGGCGGATCCACGGCGCTTTAATCAGCACCAGCACCTCTTTACCGCTGTCGAGCTGCAGCCGTTCCGCGCTGCGTTCGGTCAGGGCGACCTGCAGGCGCGTCACGCCGTCGTTCAGCAGGACCACAATATGCTGCTGCACCTGCTGACGGTCGCGCGCCTGCACCGTGCCAAACAGCTGATTACGCGCGCTGGTCTGCAGGGAAAAGCGGGCGATGGCTGCCAGCAGGCTGTCGAGCGGCAGGCTGTCGTTTTGCAGCACGTCAAAGGCTTTTTGCTGGATCTGCTCCATCAGCTGAAACAGCTGAATCAGCCGCTCGCCGTAGCGCGTCAGCCGGGCGCCGCCACCACCTTTGCCGCCGGTCGCGCGTTCGACCAGCGTCTGGTCCGCCAGCTGATTCATCTCATTGATGGCGTCCCACGCGCTTTTATAACTGATGCCCGCCAGTCGGGCGCCCTGGCTGATGGAGCCGGTTTCCCGCACGCGCTTCAGCAGTTCGATACGGCGCGGATCGGCAAACAGTTTCTGCTGAAGACGGATGTGTAGAGAGAGTTCTGCCTGCATGTCGGCTCCTTAGGTTGATGCGACAATTGTAAGGCCTAAAGTAAAAGCACGAAAAGGGCAGTGCCTTTTTTTCTCCAGCCGTTACAATCACTTTTTTACTCTTTGCGCGAGGTTTCCATGCTGGAACTGTTAAAAAGCCTGGCGGTCGCCATCATCATGGTGCCCATCGTGATGGCGATTATGCTGGGTCTGATTTACGGCCTGGGTGAAGTCTTTAACGTCATCTCTAAATTTGGCCGCCGCGACGACCGTCCCGCCAAAAGCTCCCAACACTGATTTTTAACGCCCGCACGCTGCGGGCGTTTTGCCCTTAACTTCCCGCCATTTTTGCCGATATAAAGCCCATGACAGCTTTCAGGCTCACGTTGTATTATCAACTATATAACGTAACCTGGAGCTTAGTATGCAAAACACTGTTTATCGCTGGGCGGCGGCTGCCGTCATCACCGTGTCGCTCTCGGGTCAGGCACTGGCCGCGGAGAAAATTACCGTGTTCGCCGCGGCGTCGCTGACCAACGCGATGCAGCAGATCGCCACGCAATATCAGCAAAAAAGCGGCGTTGAAGTGGTATCCTCATTCGCTTCTTCATCGACGCTGGCGCGGCAAATCGAGCAGGGCGCCCCGGCGGATCTGTTTATCTCTGCCGATCAGCAGTGGATGGACGATGCGGCGGCGAAAAACAGCGTGATCGGCAGTACGCGTCACACGCTGCTGGGCAATGATCTGGTGCTGGTGGCGGCAAAAAGCGCGCACGCGCAGCCGGTGACCATCAATGCGCAGACCAACTGGCAGAACCTGCTTAAGGGCGAGCGCCTGGCGGTGGGCGATCCGGATCACGTGCCGGCGGGCATCTATGCCAAAGAAGCGCTGCAAAAGCTGGGCGCGTGGGACACGTTGTCTTCACGACTCGCACCGGCTAACAACGTGCGTGCCGCGCTGGCGCTGGTAGAACGCCGCGAAACGCCGTACGGCATCGTGTACGGTTCCGACGCGGTAGCCAGTGATAAGGTGCAGGTGGTCGGACGCTTCCCGGAAGCGAGTCACAAACCCGTAGAGTACCCGATGGCGGTGGTCAGCGATCACCAGAACGCAGCGGTGCAGGCCTTCTATGACTATCTGCAGGGGCCGGATGCCGCTGCCGTGTTTAAACAGTATGGATTTACGCCGAAGAGATGATACTGAGCGATCCCGAATGGCAGGCCGTGTTCCTGAGCCTGAAAGTTTCCTGCGTGGCGGTGCTGTGCAGCCTGCCGTTTGGCATCCTGATGGCGTGGATTCTGGCGCGCTGTCGCTTTCCCGGCAAAACCCTGCTCGATAGCCTGATTCATCTGCCGCTGGTGCTGCCGCCGGTGGTGGTCGGCTATTTGCTGCTGCTGTCGCTCGGGCGGCGCGGCCTGATTGGCAGCTGGCTGTATGACTGGTTCGGCATCACCTTTGCCTTCAGCTGGCGCGGCGCGGTGCTGGCCTCGGCAGTGATGGCGTTTCCGCTGATGGTGCGCGCCATTCGTCTGGCGCTGGAAGCGGTAGATAGCCGGCTGGAACAGGCGGCGCGTACCCTGGGCGCGGGCCGCTGGCGGGTGTTTTTCACCATCACACTGCCGCTGACTTTCCCTGGCATCATCGTGGGCACCGTGCTGGCGTTCGCCCGCTCGCTGGGTGAATTTGGCGCCACCATTACCTTTGTCTCCAACATTCCTGGCGAAACCCGCACCATTCCGTCCGCCATGTTTACCCTGATTGAAACGCCCGGCGCGGAAGGCACCGCGGCGCGGCTGTGCGCGGTGGCAATTGCGCTGGCGCTGCTGTCACTGGTGGCTTCGGAGCTGCTGGCGCGCTGGGGCCGCAAGCGGCTGGGAGCGGCCTGATGCTGAAAATCAACATTGCGCAACAGCTCGGTGAGCATCAGCTCAACGTCGATGTGGAGATTCCGGCCAGCGGCATCACCGCAATTTTTGGCGTGTCCGGGGCGGGAAAAACCTCATTCATCAATGCCATCAGCGGTCTGACGCAGCCGCAGCGCGGCCAGATCGCGCTTAACGATCGTCTGCTGTTTGACAGCGACAGCGGCATCAATCTGCCGCCGGAAAAACGCCGCATCGGGTACGTGTTTCAGGATGCGCGCCTGTTTCCTCACTATCGCGTGCGCGGCAATCTGCAATATGGCATGGCGGCCAAAATGAAGACGCAGTTCGGGGCGCTGGTGACGCTGCTGGGACTGGACGCGCTGCTGGACCGCTATCCTGCTTCGCTGTCGGGCGGTGAAAAACAGCGTGTGGCGATGGGCCGGGCGCTGCTGAGCGCGCCGGATATCCTGCTGATGGACGAGCCGCTGGCGTCACTCGATCTGCCGCGCAAGCGGGAGCTGATGCCCTATCTGCACAAGCTGGCGAAGCAGGTGGAGATTCCGCTGCTGTACGTGACCCACAGTCTGGAGGAGATTGTCCAGCTGGCGAATCAGGTACTGGTGCTGGATAACGGTAACGTCAAAGCCTTTGGCGCGCTGGAAAAAGTGTGGGGCAGCAGCGCGATGCGACCGTGGCTGCCGCCGGCCGAGCGCAGCAGCGTGCTGCGCGTGCAGGTGCTGGAACAGCATCCGGATTACCCGATGACCGCGCTGTCGCTCGGCGATCAGCACATCTGGGTCAGCCGGGTGAATCAGCCGGTGAAAAGCACGCTGCGCATTCGGATTGCCTCGGCGGATGTGTCGCTGGCACTGCAGCCGCCGCAAAACACCTCGATCCGCAATATCTTACCGGCGCAGGTGGTGGAGCTGCTGGAGCTGGACGATCAGGTCGAAGTGAAACTGCGCATCGGCGTCAGCGAACTGTGGGCGCGCATTTCACCGTGGGCGCGCGACGAGCTGAACATCCGGCCGGATCAGTGGCTGTATGCGCAGATCAAGAGCGTGTCGATTACCGCGTAACACAAACCGGACGACAACGCGGTACGTCCGCTCTGCGGATGAGCGCGATGAATCGCGCCGCTACCGTATGTGCGATTTACCGCTGCAGTAATCACCCGTTGCACCCTCTGTCGCGGCGCGATTTTTCGCGCCTTTTTTCCGGTCAATCTTACGGATGCCTTGTGCCGCGACCAGCCTGGCGTTACAGCACTTCCTGGTAGATCACCTGCGCGATGCCCGGCTCCAGATTGGTGCCGATCACTTTACGCGCGCGCGCTTTGATGGCGTCATCGGCATTGCCCATCGCCACGCCCAGCCCGGCCTGCTCCAGCATGCTCAGATCGTTGTAATTGTCACCAAACGCCAGCACGTCCTGCATGTTCAGACCCTGACTCGCCACCCACTGCGCCAGGCGCTTGCCTTTGCTGTTGCCGGCCTGAGCGATGTCGACCTGATCGTGCCACGACCATTCACACGCCAGACCCAGCTCGCATTCGGTGCGTTCGGCAAACTGCTGCAGCGCACGGGTATCCGGATGCGACAGGGCAAATTTCCAGATCGACTGCGCGTCGTGCGCCGCCTGCGCCAGACTCGGCACCTGCACAAACAGCGGGCGCTGCGCTTCCGGCAGCGACTGTGCCCAGTTGAGGGTGCGCGTCACATGACCGGTCGCTTCCTGATACAGCATCGCATCATCGACATACAGCAGGCCGTGGATATTCTCCTGATCGAGCATTTCAATCACCCGCGCCGCCTGGCTTTTCTCCAGTGGATCGGCAGCCAGCACCCGTTGCGCCTGATAATCGTACAGGTAAGTGCCGTTACAGCAGATGGCAGGCGTTGTCAGCTGCAGCGCCTGATAAAACGGGTGAATCGCGCAGTGATGGCGACCGGTGACGATCAGCACCTGAACGCCAGCCTGCTGCGCGCGGGCCAGGGCTTCAAGGGATTCTGGCAGGATGGTTTTATTGGGGGTCAGCAGGGTGCCGTCGAGGTCAAGGGCGATTACGCGGTAGCTCATTACACTTTCCGTCCGGAGTTAGCAAAGCGTTAAGTCTACACCCGCCAGCGGTCCTGAGACAAAAAGCAGGGCACAAATCAGCCCAGCGCGCGGCGGTGAAACGCGCTACAGTTACTGTTTTTCATCAGGCAGCGAATAAGGAAAACGCATGAAACAAGTCGTGTATACCGCCAGTCCCGAGAGCCAGCAGATTCACGCCTGGCAGATGCAGGAAGATGGCGCACTGACGTTATTGCAGGTCACGGATGTGGCCGGCCAGGTGCAGCCGATGGTGGTGAGCCCGAAGAAAGATTTTCTCTATGTCGGCGTGCGTCCGAATTTTCGCGTACTGGCATACCGCATTGCGGCCGACGGTACGTTGAGCCTGGCCGGTGAAGCGCCGCTGCCGGGCAGTCCGACCCACATCTCTACCGATCGCCAGGGCAACTATTTGTTCTGCGGCTCGTATAACGATGCCTGCGTCAGCATCAGCCCGATTGGCAGCGACGGCCTGCCGCAGGCGCCGCTGCAGGTAATTGGCGGGCTGGAAGGCTGCCATTCGGCGAATATCGACCTCAGCAACCAGACGCTGTTTGTGCCGGCGCTGAAGCAGGATCGCATCTGCCTGTATCAGCTGCAGGCCGACGGCACGCTGGCACCGCGCGCGCAGTCGCAGGTGACCACCGTAGAAGGCGCCGGCCCGCGTCATATGGCGTTCCACCCGAACGGTGCCTATGGCTATGTGGTTAATGAACTGGACAGCACCGTCGACGTCTGGGCGCTGAACAATGTTAATGGCCAGGTCGAGCGCGTGCAGAGTCTCGATATGATGCCGCCGGGCTTCAGCGACACGCGCTGGGCGGCCGATATCCACATCACGCCAGACGGTCGCTTCCTGTATGCCTGTGACCGCACCAGCAGCACGCTGACCGTGTTCAGTATCAGTGAGGACGGCTCGGTACTGACGATTGAGGGTTATCAGCCGACCGAAACTCAGCCGCGTGGCTTTAACATTGATGGCAGTGGTCAGTATCTGGTGGCGGCGGGGCAGAAATCGCATCACATCGAAGTCTATCGCATTGGTGAGCGTGGCCTGCTGCACCCGCTGGCGCGTTACGCCGTGGGTCAGGGGCCGATGTGGGTAGTGATTCACGCGCTGGACTAAGGAACGCGCGTCGATCATGCAGGGTCGCCAGTAACGGCGACCTCTGCCGGGGTGCGCAGCGATGCGCACCTTGTGCAATCAGGCGTATTTCACCGTGATTGATGCGCTGGCCAGCGCGTGGAAGTGCACGTTGAAGCCAACCATCGCGCCACTGGCACCTTCGTCCACTTCAATGCTATCCACGTCGAGCGCATGCACCGTAAAGATGTAGCGATGCGATTCGCCCTGCGGCGGCGCTGCGCCACCGTAACCGTTCTGGCCGAAATCGGTGCGCGTCTGAATGGCACCCTCGGGCAGTTCCGCCACGCCGGAACCGGCGCCTTGTGACAGCACGGTCACTTCAGCCGGAATATTGGCGACCACCCAGTGCCACCAGCCGGAGCCGGTTGGCGCATCCGGATCGTAGCAGGTCACCACAAAGCTTTTGGTACCGGCCGGCACTTCATCCCATGCCAGGTGCGGCGACAGATTATCGCCCTGGTAACCCATGCCGTTAAACACGTGGCGCTCGGGCATTTTATCGCCATCGTTAAAATCCTGGCTCACTACGCGCATGATCTCTCCTTTCCTGTTGTATGCGGCTTTCCATGATGGTGGAAAATGGCGGCGAGTGCCAGCGGTGTCAGGGCTGAAAATGGCCGTCCACCGCCAGCGCCGCGCGCACCGCTGCCGTCAGCTGCGTCAGCTGTGCGGCAGAAATCAGATAAGGTGGCATCAGGTAAATCAGCTTACCGAACGGGCGAATCCACACGCCGCGTTCCACGAAGAACTGCTGCAGCGCCGCCATGTTTACCGGCTGATGAGTCTCAATCACGCCAATCGCCCCCAGCACGCGCGCATCCGCCACTGCCGGATGGTCGCGCAGCGGCAGCAGTTCCGCACGCAGCTGCTGTTCAATCGCCGCCACCTGCGCCGGCCAGTGGCCTTCGTTGATCAGCTTCAGGCTTTCGACCGCCACCGCACAGGCCAGCGGATTGCCCATGAACGTCGGCCCGTGCATAAAGCAGCCCGCTGCGCTACGGCTGATGGTATCGGCGACGTCGCGCGTGGTCAGGGTGGCGGAGAGCGTCAGCGTGCCGCCGGTCAGCGCCTTGCCGAGGCACAAAATGTCCGGCGTGATGCCGGCGTGCTCGCAGGCAAACAGCTTGCCGCTGCGGCCAAAGCCGGTGGCGATCTCATCGGCGATCAGCAATAAACCGTAGCGATCGCACAGCGCCCGCACCTGCTGCAGATAGCGTGGATGGTAAAAGCGCATGCCGCCGGCACCCTGCACGACAGGTTCGAGGATCACCGCGGCGATACTGCGATGGTGCTGCTCAATCAGCCGGGCAAAATCAGCAATATCGTTGTCATCCCAGTCATCGTCAAAGCCACACTGCGGCGCGCGGGCGAACAGATGCTCCGGCAGGTAACCGCGCCACAGGCTGTGCATGGAATTCTCCGGATCGCACACTGACATGGCGGCAAACGTATCGCCGTGATAACCGCGCTGCAGCGTGAGGAGTTTCTGCCGCGTCTCTCCGCGACCCAGCCAGTACTGCAGCGCCATTTTCATCGACACTTCGACGGCGATCGAGCCAGAATCGGCGAGGAACACGCACTCCAGCGCCTCGGGCGTCATGGCGATCAGCTGGCGGCTCAGCTCCACGGCTGGCGGATGGGTGATGCCGCCGAACATCACGTGTGACATCTGTGCCATCTGCTGCTGCAACGCCTGATTAAGACGCGGATGGTTATAGCCGTGGATCGCTGCCCACCACGACGACATGCCGTCGACCAGCTCACGTCCATCGGCCAGCTGCAGCGTGCAGCCCTGTGCGGCCACCACCGGATAGCACGGCAGCGGATCGCGCATTGAGGTGTAAGGATGCCAGATATGCTGGCGGTCAAAGCGGAGGTCATCCTGTGTGAACATCTGTCTTGTAAACCATTTTGAAAAGATTTAGTTTACAAGTATAACCACGTTAATCGTCAGGATGAACCCCCTTTTTTGGAGTAAGCAATGGCTAATCGCTGGACACTGGCTCAGGCTCAGGCGCTGTTTGATAAACCTTTTCTCGAGCTGATGTTTGAAGCACAGCAGGTGCACCGCCAGCACTTCGACCCGCGTCAGGTGCAGGTCAGCACGCTGCTGTCGATCAAAACCGGCGCCTGTCCGGAAGACTGTAAATACTGTCCGCAGAGCGCGCGTTACAAAACCGGGCTGGAAACCGAGCGCCTGATGGAAGTGGAAGCGGTGCTGGAGTCGGCGCGCAAGGCGAAAGCAGCCGGTTCCAGCCGTTTCTGCATGGGCGCGGCGTGGAAAAACCCGCACGAGCGCGACATGCCGTACCTGGAGCAGATGGTGCAGGGCGTGAAAGCCATGGGCATGGAAACCTGCATGACACTGGGAACGCTTGACCACGATCAGGCACAGCGGCTGGCCAGTGCCGGGCTCGATTTCTACAACCATAACCTCGACACCTCGCCGGAGTTTTACGGCAGCATCATCACCACCCGCACTTATCAGGAGCGTCTCGATACGCTGGATAAAGTGCGCAACGCCGGCATCAAAGTGTGTTCAGGCGGCATTGTCGGACTGGGCGAAACGGTCAACGATCGCGCCGGATTGCTGGTGCAACTGGCCAACCTGCCCACGCCGCCGGAGAGCGTGCCGATCAACATGCTGGTGAAAGTCAAAGGCACGCCGCTGGCGGATAACGATGACGTCGAGCCGTTCGATTTTATCCGCACCATTGCCGTAGCGCGCATCATGATGCCGACCTCACACGTGCGCCTGTCGGCCGGCCGCGAGCAGATGAGCGAACAGACCCAGGCGATGTGCTTTATGGCAGGGGCCAACTCAATTTTCTACGGCTGCAAACTACTGACCACGCCAAACCCGGAAGAGGACAAAGATCTGATCCTGTTCCGCAAGCTGGGCCTGAATCCGGAGCACACCGCAACGACTGCAGGCGACAATGAACAGCAGCATCAACTCAGCGAACAGCTGATGCACGCTGACAGCGAACAGTTCTACAACGCGGCGGTGTAAATGTGGTCTGAACGTATCGCGCAGGCGCTGTCGGCACAGCGCGCCGCCGACGGCTGGCGGCAGCGGCGGCGCGTTGAGCACAACAGCGTGCGTGAGATTACCCTCGACGGGCAGCGCTATCGCCACTTCTCCAGCAATGATTACCTGGGCCTGAGCCAGCATCCGGCGGTGATTGCCGCCTGGCAGCAGGGCGCGCACGAGGCGGGTGCCGGTGCCGGGGCTTCCGGCCACGTCACCGGCTACAGCCGCCATCATGCGCAGCTGGAGCAGCAGCTGGCGACCTGGCTTGGCTACCCGCGCACGCTACTGTTTATCTCCGGCTTTGCCGCCAACCAGGCGGTGATCCATCTGCTGGCGCAACCGTCCGATCGCATTATCGCTGACAAACTGGCGCACGCCTCACTGCTGGATGCCGCCAGCCACAGCCCGGCAACGCTGCGCCGTTTTGCCCACAACCAGCCGGCCAGCCTGGCGAAGCTACTGGCAACGCGCGCCGAAGGGGGCACGCTGGTGGTAACCGAAGGCGTATTCAGCATGGATGGCGACAGCGCGCCGCTGGCCGACATTGCAGCCGAAACCCGGCGCGCGGGCGGCTGGCTGCTGGTGGACGATGCGCACGGCATTGGCGTTACCGGCGACCAGGGGCGCGGCAGCTGCTGGCAGCAGCAGGTGAAACCAGAGCTGCTGGTGGTGACCTTTGGCAAAGGATTTGGCGTCAGTGGCGCAGCGCTGCTGTGTGATGACGCCACCGCGGATTACGTTGAGCAATTCTCGCGCCATTTAATCTATTCCACCGCCATGCCGCCGGCGCAGTGCTGTGCATTGCTGGCGGCGCTGCAGCAGATTCAGCAGGGCGACGCGCTGCGCGCCCGGCTGCAGCAGAATATTGCCCGCTTTCGCGCGGGCGCGGCGCAGTTGCCGTGGCAGCTGATGGCCTCTGACAGTGCCATTCAGCCACTGATCGTCGGCGAAAACCGCGCCGCGCTGGCGCTGTCACAGCGGCTGGCGCAGGCCGGTTGCTGGGTGAGCGCCATCCGGCCTCCGACGGTGCCGCCTGGCACGGCGCGGCTGCGCATTACGCTCACCGCCGCGCATCATCCCGAAGATATCGACGCGTTGCTGGAGGCGCTGTATGACGCTGCAGGTGAATAAACAGGCGGTGGCGCAGGCGTTTGGCCGGGCGGCCGCGCACTACGAACAGCATGCCCAGCTGCAGCGCCAGAGCGGCGAGGCGTTGCTGGCGCTGGCACCGGCGCGATTTGGGCCGCAGCTGCTGGATGCCGGCTGCGGCACCGGCTGGTTCAGCCGCTACTGGCGCGATCGCGGTCGCCAGGTTTGTGCGCTGGATCTGTCGCCGGCGATGCTGCAGGCGGCACGCGAACAGCAGTCGGCGCAGGACTATTTACAGGGCGATATCGACCAGTTACCGCTGGCGGATAACAGCGTCGACGGCGTCTGGAGCAACCTTGCGGTGCAGTGGAGCAGCGATCTGCGCACCGCGCTGCAGCAGTTTCTGCGCGTGACGCGCCCGGGCGGTAGCGTGCTGTTCTCGACGCTGCTCGACGGCTCGCTGCAGGAGGTGCATCAGGCGTGGGCGCAGATCGATGGTCGCCGTCACGCCAATCGCTTTCTCAGCGACGATGCCTTTGCCGCGGCGACCGCTGGCCTGCCGCTGCGCAGCCAGACGCAGATCGTGACGCTGCATTTCCCCAGCGCGCTGAGCGCCATGCGCTCGCTGAAAGGCATCGGCGCGACGCATCTGCATGAAGGACGGCAGGCAGCCCTGCTGACGCGCCCGCAGCTGGCGCAGCTGGAGCAGCACTGGCCGCAGGATGCGCACGGCTATCGTCTTAGCTATCACCTGATGTATGGAGTTTTACGCAAATGACACGCTGGTTTATCACCGGAACCGACACCGAAGTAGGCAAAACGGTCGCCAGCGGCGCCCTGCTGCAGGCGGCGAGCGCCGCGGGGTTACGCACCGCCGGCTACAAGCCGGTGGCCTCCGGCTGCGAGATGACGCCAGAGGGCGTGCGCAACAGCGACGCGCTGGCGCTGCAGCGCTACAGCAGCCTGGCGCTGAGCTATGAACAGGTCAATCCGCTGGCGTTTATGGAGCCGACGTCGCCGCACATCGTCAGCGCGGAAGAGGGCAGGCCAATTGAATTTGCGCAGCTCTCCGCTGGGTTGCGCGCCCTGGAGCAGCAGGCTGACTGGGTGCTGGTGGAAGGCGCAGGCGGCTGGTTCACGCCGCTGTCCGCGACGCAAACCTATGCCGACTGGGTCGCCGCTGAGCAGCTGCCGGTGATTCTGGTGGTGGGCGTGAAGCTCGGCTGCATCAACCACGCCATGCTGACGGCGGAAGCGGTGACAGCGCGCGGTTTGCGCTTAGCGGGCTGGATTGCCAACGACATTCAGCCGCCGGGCAAGCGACATGCGGAATATCTGGCAACGCTGCAGCAGCGCATTGCAGCCCCCTTCCTCGGGGAGATTCCGTGGCTGAGCAGTGCGGCACAGCAGGCTGATTGTGGCCGCTACCTTACCCTGCCACAGTAAATTACGCGGCGCAGCAGCCTGCGCCGCAATCCCCGCAACGCTAGGTGGCGGTTAACCACTTACTCACGGTGACATCATCCAGCTGCGCCACGCTGCCCTGCGCCACGTTGCGGCCGCGATGCAGCAGCAGAAAATAGTCCGCCACGCGGCGAATAAACGACACGTGCTGCTCCAGCAGCAAAATCGTCAGGCCATAGTCGCGGTTCAGGCGGCGAATCAGATTGCCCATCTCCTCTTCCAGCCACGGCGACATGCCTTCAGTCGGCTCATCGAGGATCAGCAGTTTCGGCTGCAGCACCAGCGCGCGCGCCAAGGCCAGCTGCTGCTGCTGATCCATCGGCAGTTCGCCACTGCGCTGATGACGCAGCGAGTAGAGCGCCGGAAACAGATCGAACACCATCTCGGGAATGGCGCGGCTGCGATCGTCCTGCGCCGCCATTAGCGCAATCAGCAGGTTATCCTCAACGCTCATCTGGGAAAAAATATGGCGTCCCTGCGGCACGTAGCCGATGCCCATGCGCGCGCGCTGCTCGGCGGGCTGCAGCAGCAGGTTTTCCGGCGGCGCGCCATCTTCCTGCCAGGTCATCGAGCCGCTGTTGATCGGCAGACGGCCCATAATACAGTTCACCAGCGTGGTTTTGCCCATGCCCGGGCTGCCCAGCACGCCGGTGCAGGTGCCTGGCGGCAGATCGAGATCCACATCCCATAAAATATGGTTCTGACCGTAAAATTGATTCACCGAACGTAAACTCAGCATCTGACACTCTCCTTCCAGATTATTCGCCTGAATGCTCCCGCTCTGTGTCGTCTGGCATACAGTCATGCACGATGGCTATTGGGACCCTGCTGTCGCCGGCGGCGGCAATATGCGCTGCCGACATGGACTCGTCACTCCACCGGTAATTCACTGCAATTCCCAGGCCAGATCCGCTAAATCAGCCGAATCAGGGGTAAAAGGCAGCGAAATTCGCCATTAATGATGAGCAAAGCTTAACAATTGCCCGCAGTAATAACCCGGCTGCACTTTGACGGTGCTGACAGCTAAACGTTTCTGGTGCATCTGTACTGTGATAAGGCAGGGACTGAAGAAATAAGTGGCCTTGACACCGGGCTTTTTTGCGTTGCGGCACGGTGTGCTACGCCAAAAGAATAGTTAACGCCAGGCGGGATGATGGAAAAATAATCGCAAAAAAATTTTTTTCGCACGGCAGGATAAGCGAGGGGAAAATTATACACAGCCGATGGGCGCGGGGCTGGATTCAGTTATCCACTATTCCTGTGGATAACCTTGTGCATTAGCGACTGAAAACCGGGCGCAAGCGAGGAAATACGCGGGTTACATACATAATGCTGCGAAACTGGGCTTTTGAGGTGAAATCCTATAAATCAATAACTTATTTAAAAGCAAGCCTGAGAATTGTCTGGCTTGTCATCTCACTGCAATTTAATGACGCTCTATTGACAATTGTTAAAAGCGCTGCCCGTCTGGGGATAACCTTGCGCAACAAATGCTTCCGTCACACCGCATAAATTACGCTGAAGCGAATCGCGGCTTCTCCCCATCATCGTGCAGGATATCTGTAATTATATCCAGTATTATTTTCTGGCAAAATCGCCATAGCGGAGTAGAATTACCAGCCTGCCCGCCGACTTCTTCTGCAGGAACCGTAATACCATGAGTAAAGCTTTTAAACTCAACTCCGCTTTCAAACCTTCAGGCGATCAGCCCGAGGCGATTCGTCGTCTGGAAGAGGGGCTGGAAGATGGACTGGCGCACCAGACGTTGCTGGGCGTAACCGGTTCGGGGAAAACCTTTACCATCGCCAACGTCATCGCCGACCTCAACCGGCCGACCATGGTGATGGCTCCCAATAAAACGCTGGCGGCGCAGCTGTATGGTGAGATGAAAGAGTTCTTCCCGGATAACGCGGTGGAGTTTTTTGTCTCCTACTACGATTACTATCAGCCGGAAGCGTACGTCCCCAGCTCCGACACCTTCATCGAGAAAGACGCGGCGGTGAACGAGCACATTGAGCAGATGCGTCTCTCCGCCACCAAAGCTATGCTGGAGCGCCGCGACGTGATTGTGGTGGCGTCGGTTTCTGCCATCTACGGCCTGGGCGATCCCGATCTCTACCTGAAAATGATGCTGCACCTGACGCGCGGCATGATCATCGATCAGCGCAGCATCCTGCGCCGCCTCGCCGAGCTGCAGTACACCCGCAACGACCAGGTGTTCCAGCGCGGCACCTTCCGCGTGCGTGGCGAAGTGATCGATATCTTCCCGGCGGAATCGGATGATATTGGCCTGCGCGTTGAGCTGTTTGATGAAGAGGTTGAGCGCCTGTCGCTGTTCGATCCGCTCACTGGCCAGGTGATCTCAGTGATTCCGCGTTTCACCATCTACCCGAAAACGCACTACGTGACGCCGCGCGAGCGTATTCTGCAGGCGATGGAAGAGATTAAGGATGAGCTGGCGTTGCGGCGCAAGGTGCTGCTGGAGAACAACAAGCTGCTGGAAGAGCAGCGCATCACCCAGCGCACCCAGTTTGACCTTGAAATGATGAACGAGCTGGGTTACTGCTCGGGCATTGAAAACTATTCGCGCTATCTCTCCGGACGCGGGCCGGGCGAGCCGCCGCCAACGCTGTTCGACTACCTGCCGGCTGACGGCCTGCTGGTGGTTGACGAATCGCACGTTACCATTCCACAGATTGGCGGTATGTATCGCGGCGACCGCGCGCGTAAAGAGACGCTGGTGGAGTACGGTTTCCGCCTGCCGTCGGCACTGGATAACCGTCCAATGCGCTTCGAAGAGTTTGAAGCGCAGGCGCCGCAGACCATTTACGTCTCGGCCACGCCGGGGAACTACGAACTGGAAAAATCGGGCGGCGATGTCGTCGATCAGGTGGTGCGACCTACCGGCCTGCTCGATCCGATTCTTGAGGTGCGCCCGGTGGGCACCCAGGTTGACGATCTGCTGTCGGAGATCCGCAAGCGCGTCGAAATCAACGAGCGCGTGCTGGTCACCACGCTGACCAAACGCATGGCCGAAGATCTTACCGAGTACCTCGAAGAGCACGGCGAGAAAGTGCGCTACCTGCATTCGGACATTGATACCGTTGAACGCATGGAGATCATTCGTGATCTGCGCCTCGGCGAATTCGACGTGCTGGTCGGCATTAACCTGCTGCGTGAAGGGCTGGATATGCCGGAAGTGTCGCTGGTGGCGATTCTCGACGCCGATAAAGAGGGCTTCCTGCGCTCCGAGCGTTCGCTGATTCAGACCATCGGTCGTGCGGCGCGTAACGTAAACGGTAAAGCGATTCTTTACGCCGACAAAATCACGCCATCCATGGCGCGGGCGATGGAAGAGACCGAGCGCCGCCGCGAGAAGCAGCAGCGTTATAACGAAGAGCACGGCATTGTGCCGCAGGGCCTGAACAAGAAGATCACCGATATTCTTGAGCTCGGCAAAAACGTGGTGAAAACGCGCGGCAAAGGCAAAACGGCTTCACGCACTGCCGCCGAAGCCGAGGCCAGCTATCTGGCGCTCACGCCACAGGCCATGCAGAAGAAAATCCACGAGCTGGAAGGGCAGATGCAGCAGCACGCGCAGAACCTCGAATTCGAAGAGGCCGCGCGGGTGCGCGACCAGCTGCATGAGCTGCGGGAACTGTTTATCGCTGCCTCTTAACGTGAGGCCGGCAGTCGCGTTGCGCGCCGGCTAAACCGCCTGGATGGCATGTTCCAGCGCGAGGCGCAGCAGCTGGCGGTCGTGACGATAGCGGATATCGGCGGCTTCCAGCGGTTCGCGCACGATCAGGCGATCGCTGACGCCGCGCGTGTCTGCGGACGGGCCGACTACCACGGCATCAATTACCCGTTTGCCAATGGCTTTTTCCATTACCGCCAGCTTGTCGGCGACCGTCAGGCTGGCCGCCGCCGGACTCAGTTCGCGCCCGAGATTACCGATAAATACCATGGTGGCGGGCGTCCGGCGCAGCGCGCGCGCCATCTCTTCCATCAACAGGATCGGCATCAGGCTGGTGTAAAAGCTGCCGGGACCAATCAGGATCAAATCGGCTTCGGCGACGGCGTCCAGCGCTTCGCGCGTCGGCACCACATTCGGGTGCAGCATCAGCTCTTCCGGCGCCTGCTTCATTTCGTCAATCGCCGTTTCACCGTACACCATATTGCCTTCACTATCCTGCGCCACCAGATCCACCGGCTGCTCCGACATCGGGATCAGAAACGCATCCACTTTCAGCAGGTTACGGATAATGTTGATGGCCTCCAGCGGGCGCACGCTGAGGTGATCGAGCGCTTTCAGGATCAGATTGCCCAGATTATGCCCGGCCAGTTCGCCGTTGCCGGTAAAGCGGTACTCGAACATGGCGGATGCCACGCTGGGCTCGGTGATCAGCTGATTAATGCAGTTGCGCATGTCGCCCCAGGCAATGCCGCCTTCTGAACGGCGTATGCGGCCGGTGGATCCGCCGTTGTCGGTGGTGGTGACGATGCCGGTCAGGCGTGATCCCAGCGGCGCCAGCGCCGACATGACGCGGCCAAGGCCGTGGCCGCCGCCGAGTGCTACCACGCGATCCAAATCTGCCAGGGTACGATTCATGCTGCTCCTTAAAACGCCGCACGTGCGGTGCAGACGGCGTTCAACTGATGTGTATCAATATCTGTCGCGCATTTTACCGTATCCTGTCGCGAAAATGCGGTGAAATAACGTTATGTATCAACATATATAGCGAAAAATGGCGATGGATGCGAGCGACAAATCGCGCTACCATTTGCGTTAACCGTGTTGTCCACAATGACAACAGACTCCCAAGCCTTGCGTTCCTAAGTCGTGTGATATGGATGCCTGGCCGCAGCCGCGTGCTGCCAGGGTGCAGAAAGAAATGACTGCATCTCCCGTACTTTGGAAAGGTGTTCAGGTGCCACAATTTACAGATGCCTATGCGCGCAGCTTTTATTATCTGCGCCTGTCGGTCACGGACGTGTGTAACTTCCGTTGTACCTACTGCCTGCCCGACGGCTACCGGCCGAACGGCGTGCACAACAAAAGTTTTCTCTCGCTGGATGAGATTCGTCGCGTGACGCGTGCCTTTGCGGCGGCGGGCACCGAAAAGGTGCGCCTCACCGGCGGCGAGCCCTCAATGCGGCGCGACTTCACCGATATCATTGCCGCCGTGCGCGACAACGCGGCGATCCGCCAGATCGCCATGACCACCAACGGCTACCGCATGGCGCGTGACGTGCGCGCGTGGCGTGCGGCCGGCCTTACCCATATCAACGTCAGCGTCGACAGCCTCGATGCGCGGCAGTTTCACGCCATTACCGGGCAGAACAAATTTCACGAAGTCATGGCGGGGATTGATGCGGCTTTTGACGCCGGTTTCAGCACCGTCAAAGTCAACAGCGTGCTGATGCGCGACGTCAACAGCCACAGCCTGGAGACCTTTCTGGCGTGGATTCGCAACCGGCCGATTCAGCTGCGCTTTATTGAGCTGATGGAAACCGGTGAGGGCGGCGATCTGTTCCGCCGTCACCATGTGTCCGGCGAGGTGATCCGCGATCAGCTGATCATGCAGGGCTGGCAGCGCCAGCTGCGCGGCCGCAGCGATGGCCCGGCGCAGGTATTTCGCCATCCAGATTACCAGGGCGAAATCGGGCTGATCATGCCGTATGAAAAAGATTTCTGCGCCAGCTGCAATCGCCTGCGCGTATCCGCGATCGGTAACCTGCATCTGTGCCTGTTTGGCGACGGCGGCGTGCCGCTGCGCGATCTGCTGGCTTCTGACGATCAACAGGCCGAGCTGCAGGCGCGCATCGCTCACAGCCTCGGGCAGAAAAAGCAGACGCACTTCCTGCATCAGGGCAACACCGGCATCACGCAGAACCTCTCCTTTATTGGTGGCTAACACAGGAGTTACGGCCATGGGCAAACCTTCCGGCGATTTTGTCGCCTTAAATGTGGCGGTGATGACCGTCTCTGACAGCCGCGACGCCAGCAGTGACAGCTCCGGCGACTATCTGCGTGAGGCGCTGAGCGAAGCCGGTCATCAGGTGGTGGATCACGCCATCGTGCCGGACAACCGCTATCGTATTCGCGCCACGGTATCGCGCTGGATCGCCAGTGAAGATGTGCAGGTGGTGCTGATTAACGGCGGTACCGGCTTCAACAGTAAAAACAGCACGCCGGAAGCGCTGCTGCCGCTGCTGGACCGCGAAATTGACGGCTTTGGCGAACTGTTTCGCATGATCTCATACGAGGAGATCGGCAGCGCGACGCTGCAGTCGCGTGCGGTGGCCGGCCTGGCCAACCAGACGCTGATTTTTGCCGTGCCGGGCTCAACCGGTGCCTGCCGCAGCGCGTGGGAGCGGATCATTGAAGCTCAGCTGGATGCGCGTACGCGTCCGTGTAATTTTGTCTCACATTTGAAGAAGTTATAAGTATGTCCTCGTTAACCCATATCAATGCCGCCGGCGAAGCCCACATGGTGGACGTCTCCGGTAAAACTGACACCGTGCGAGAAGCGCAGGCGGAAGCGCTGGTGCTGATGCAGCCAGCCACGCTGCAGATGATCCTCGACGGCAGTCACGACAAAGGCGATGTGTTCGCCACCGCACGTATTGCCGGCATCCAGGCGGCGAAGCGCACCTGGGAACTGATCCCGCTGTGCCATCCGCTGATGCTGAGCAAAGTTGAAGTGACGCTGATGGCTGAGCCGGAGCACAGCCGCGTACGCATTACCTCGCGCTGTCGCCTGAGCGGCAAAACCGGCGTGGAAATGGAAGCGCTGACCGCCGCGTCGGTCGCGGCGCTCACCATCTACGACATGTGCAAAGCGGTGCAGAAAGATATCGTCATCGATCAGCTGCGACTGCTGAGCAAAAGCGGCGGCAAGTCCGGTGATTTTCAGGCGGTGCGCCATGATTAAGGTGCTGTTTTTTGCCCAGGTGCGCGAACTGACCGGCACCGCCGCGCTGGATCTGGCGGCAGAGTATGCTGACGTTGCCACGCTGCGCGCTGCGCTGGCGCAGAAAAGCGATCGCTGGGCGCTGGCGCTGGAATCCGGCAAGCTGCTGGCGGCGGTGAATCAGACGCTGGTGCCGATGAGCCATCCGCTGCGCGCCGGCGATGAAGTGGCGTTCTTCCCGCCGGTTACCGGAGGCTGAGCATGACAACCCGAATTCGCGTCGGCAGCGCGCCGTTTAACGTTGGCGACGAGTATGCGCTGCTGGCGGCGCATGACAGCGACGGCGCGGTCGTCACCTTCACCGGCAAAGTCCGCAACCACAATCTCGGTGACAGCGTGGCGGCACTGACGCTGGAGCATTATCCCGGCATGACGGAAAAAGCGCTGGCGGAGATTGTGGCGGATGCGCGTCAGCGCTGGGCGCTGCAGCAGGTGACGGTGATTCATCGCGTGGGCGAACTGTTCCCCGGCGAGGAGATCGTGTTCGTTGGCGTCAGCAGCGCCCATCGCGGCAGTGCCTTTGCCGCCAGTGAATTCATCATGGATTACCTGAAAACCCGCGCGCCGTTCTGGAAGCGTGAAGCCACCGCGCAGGGCGATCGCTGGGTCGATGCCCGCGACAGCGACCATCAGGCCGCCGAACGCTGGAACTAGCACGCAAAATCCGCCCGCGCTGATAGCCGCCAGACCACGAAAACGGTAAGGTACGGTTTTTGCTGGCTTATCAGGGAGCAGGATGAACACCACCACGATATTACGAGGCGCAGCGCTGCTGGCTGCGCTGGTGCTGGCCGGATGCAGCACCAAAAAGGAGCCGCAGCTGCCGGCCCGCCAGCCCGCTGACGTGAAAGCGCAAATCCAGCAATTGCTGCCCGCCCACGTGACGCAAAAATCGGCCTGGGCCGACGACATCTATACCGCGCTGCGCGTACAGCACATCGACGCCAGCGCCAGCAATATCTGCGCGGTGATCGCCGTGACCGATCAGGAATCGAACTTCAGCGCCGATGCCAGCGTGCCGGGTCTGCCCAAAATCGCCTGGGCGGAAATCGACCGACGCGCTGCCAGCGTGCACGTGCCGGCGTTTCTGGTGCGCACCGCGTTACTGATCAAATCCTCCAACGGCGAGAGCTACGCGGCACGCCTCGATAAGGTGCACAGCGAGAAAGAGCTGAGCGCGATTTTCGATGACTTTATCGATATGGTGCCTATGGGGCAGAAGCTGTTCGGCAATCTTAACCCGATTCACACCGGCGGGCCGATGCAGGTCAGCATTGCCTTCGCCGAAGCGCATGCGCAGGGCTATCCGTACCCGATTGACGGCTCGATCCGGCGCGAAGTGTTCAGCCGGCGCGGCGGCATCTACTTCGGCACGCTGCATTTGCTGGGCTATCCGGCCGATTACAGCCAGCCGCTGTATCGCTTTGCTGACTTCAACGCCGGCTGGTACGCCAGCCGCAACGCCGCGTTCCAGGCTGCGGTGGCGCGTGCCAGCGGCATTAAACTGGCGCTGGACGGCGATCTGATCCTTTACGGCAGCGAACAGGCGGGTGCCACCGAACTGGCGGTACGCACGCTGGCGAAGCAGCTGGACATGAGCCCGCGCGAAATTCGCCGCGATCTGGAGAAGGGCGACAGCGAAAGCTTCAGCGACAGCACGCTGTGGAAGCAGACCTTCCTGCTGGCCGATAAGATGGCGGGAAAACGTCTGCCGCGCGAAGTGCTGCCGGGCATCAAGCTGGAGAGCCCGAAAATTACCCGCAATCTCACCACCGCGTGGTTCGCCCAGCGGGTTGACGGGCGATATCAGCAGTGTTTGACACGCCGTTGACGATCCGTGGTGTACACTTCACACTGACGTTATCAGTAACTTTTAAAGAGGTGCATCATGGATCGATATCCACGTAATGGTTCAATCGTGCAGCAGGCGTCTACCGGGCTGCAAACCTATATGGCGCAGGTGTATGGCTGGATGACCTGCGGTTTACTGCTGACGGCGTTTGTGTCGTGGTTTGCCGCGCGCACGCCTGCCGTCATGGAGCTGGTGTTTGCCAATCGCATCACCTTCTTCGGCCTGATTATCGCGCAGCTGGCGCTGGTGTTTGTGCTTTCCGGCATGGTGCAGCGCATGAGCGGTGCGGTGGCGACCGGGCTGTTTATGCTCTATTCCGCGCTGACCGGGCTGACGATGGCGAGTATTTTCCTCGTTTATACCTACTCGTCGATCGCCAGTACCTTCTTCGTTACCGCGGGCATGTTTGGTGCCATGAGCTTTTACGGCTACACCACCAAACGCGACCTGAGCCGCTTCGGCAGCCTGCTGTTTATGGCGCTGATTGGCATTCTGCTGGCGTCGCTGGTGAACTTCTGGCTGAAAAGCCCGGCGCTGATGTGGGCGATTACCTATATCGGCGTGGTGGTGTTTGTTGGCCTGACGGCTTATGACACGCAGAAACTGAAGGCCATCGGTGAGGGCATTGATGTTAACGATAAAGAGAATTTGCGCCGCTTCTCCATCATGGGCGCGCTGACACTGTATCTCGACTTCATCAACCTGTTCCTGATGCTGCTGCGGATTTTCGGTAACCGTCGTTAACAGTCACCCGTCAGGAACGCTGCAAAATAATCGCGCCGCTACGGCCAGGTGAACGGTTTGTACTTATCAGCCAGTTTCACCTTCTCCTCCGTAGCGGCGTTGTGTATTACGCGTTATTCAGCCTGCGCCTGGCACGCCTTATCGCGCCGCCATCTTGCGCTCATTCTTCTGCCGTAAATGCTTCGCGCGGCTCTCCAGCCACAGATACAGCACCAGTGCCAGCAGCAGCGGCAGAATAAAATAGAGCACTCGATAGGCCAGCAGCGCGGCGATGATCTCACCGTGCGAGGCATGCTGGCCGCTGAGCAGCGCGAGGAACACCGCTTCCAGCACGCCAATGCCCGCCGGAATGTGGATAATCACCCCGGCAATACTGCTGATTAACAGCACGCCCAGCACCAGCGGATAATCCACCTCACGCGCCAGCAGCAGCCAGATAATGGTGCCCATCACCATCCAGTTGGCGCAGGAAACGGCAAACTGAAACAGCGCCATGCGCAATGAGGGCAGCTGCAGATGCTGGCCTTTCACCGTCCAGCGGCGCTTCTTCGCGAAAGCACAGGCCCAAAGATAAACCGCCACCATCGCCAGCAGCACCGCACCAATCACCCGTAGCGTGCCTTCGCCAATAAACCAGCCGGGCGGAATCGGCACCATGCCGGCAACAAACACCACGCCGCCAAGCAAAATATAGCCGAGCCAGTTGGTGGCAATGCTCAGGGAGAAGATGCGCGTAATGGTGCCGCCGGGCAGGCCGAGGCGCGAATAGAGGCGATAGCGCATCGCCACACCGCCCACCCAGGTGCTCAGCGTCAGGTTGAAGGCGTAACAGATAAATGACACCAGCATTACCTGACGTTTCGCCAGCTTATGCCCGCAGTAGGCGCGACCAATCAAATCGTACAGGCCGTAGGTGAGGTAGCTCACCACCACCAGCGCGGCGGCGCTCAGCACCACGTAGCGGTTATAGCCGACGATCACCTTATACACGTCTTCCCAGTTCACCTTGCGTGCGTAAACCACCAGCAGCACGATTACCGCAATGAAGAACAGCCAGGTAAGGATTTTTTTCGCTAACTGCCAGCGCGGGTTCTTTTTGCTCATCAGGGTTTCGCTCCTTCATTATCAGCTTCAACCCGGTCCTGGGTTTCCATTTCCGGCTGCACCGGCGGATCGACCTGAGACAAATGGGGCGTATGGGCAGGCAGCCAGCCGGCAATCGCCGGGAAATGGCGCAGGAAATGGAACACGATGACGCTCTTGGTCAGCTGCCACCAGGTGCGCGGCGGCAGCTTGTCTTCATCGACGCGCACGCAGTCCGCAGCCAGCAGCTGCTCAAGGTTATCGCGCAGCGTCTGGTTGAAGGTGTGGTCGTGGATGATCAGGTTGGCTTCGAGATTCAGCGACAGGCTGAGCGGGTCGAGGTTGCTGGAGCCGACCGTTGACCACTGCTGATCCTGCACCGCCACTTTGCCATGCAGCGGGCGGCGGCAGTATTCGTACACTTCAACGCCGGCATCCACCAGGTAGTTATACAGCAGCTCGGCGCCGACTTTGACAATCGGCATGTCCGGTTCACCCTGCACGATCAGCCGCACGCGCACACCGCGCTGGGCCGCGTTGCGCATCTCACGCAGCAGGCGATAGCCGGGGAAGAAGTAGGCGTTAGCGATAATCACATCCTGCTTCGCCTTGCGCAGCATATCGAGATAGTGCTGTTCGATGTCGTCGCGGTGCTCATCGTTATCACGATAAACGAACAGCACCTGCGCATCGCCGGGCAGGGCGTTGACTGCCAGCCGCTGGGAGCGTGCGCCCCACCAGCGACGCGTCACCTGTTCGCTGCCGATTGCCTGCTGCACGTAGCGCGCAATGTCCAGCACCACCGGTCCTTTCACCTCGACGGCGTAATCCTGCTTGGCTTCTGGCCCGTAATCGGTGTTGTGTTCGGCGGAGAAATTGATACCGCCGACAAACGCAATTTCCTCATCGATAACCACAATTTTGCGATGCAGACGGCGGAACACGTTGGTGCGCATACCCATCACCAGCGGACGCGGATCATAGTAAATAAAGCGCACGCCCGCTTCGGTCAGGCTGTTGATGTACTGCGTTGACAGGTCCGGCGAGCCGTAGCCGTCCACCATCACTTCCACCTTCACGCCGCGCTGCGCGGCGGCCAGCAGATCGCGGTGCAGCGCTTTACCGACCTCATCTTCAAACAGGATAAACGTCTCCAGCAGCAGCGTTCGCTGCGCGCGCTGAATCGCGCCGGAGACACGCGGGAAGAATTGATCGCCATTTTCCAGCAGCCGCAGCTGGTTACCTTCGCGCCAGCTGAAATTCATAAGAAGATCTCCACGGCCAGCGGGGCATGATCGGACAGATGTGACCAGGGTTTCACCGGCAGCGCCCACGGCTGGCTCACCGACGCATTGCGGATATAGATGCGATCGAGACGCAGCAGTGGAAAGCGCGCCGGGAAGGTGCGCGCCGGGCGACCGTTTTTCATGCTAAACACCTCCTGCAGACCGGCTCCACGCTGCAAAAAGCGGTTAGCGCGTACCTGCCAGTCATTAAAATCGCCGGCCACCACCAGGGGCGCATCCGGTGGTAGCGACGCAATCACTTCACACATCATGCGCATCTGCGCCTGACGGTGTTTCTCTTTCAGGCCAAGATGCACGCACAGCGCGTGAATCGGCTGTGGCCGGTCCGGCAGGCTGATCTGGCAATGCAGCATGCCGCGCTTCTCACTGCCCGCCACAGAAATATCGCGGTTTACGTATTCGGTAATCGGAAAGCGCGACAGTATCGCGTTACCGTGATGCCCCTCAGGATAGACCGCGTTGCGGCCGTAAGCGAAATCGTGCCACATGGTGTCGGCAAGGTATTCGTAGTGTGAATTTTCCGGCCAGTTTTCAATGTGTGCGGAGTGGATGGCGTGCGTGCCCATCACCTCCTGTAAAAAGACGATATCTGCCGAAGTGGCGCGCACGGCGTCGCGCAGTTCCGGCAGGATAAAGCGACGGTTGAAGCTGGTGAACCCCTTGTGGGTATTGATCGTCAGGACTTTAAATGAAGATCCTTGCGTGTTTTGTGGCATACTGCGACGCGCTCCTTTTCATCATCAACAGAACAAAGTGTAGTCTTTGTCACAAATGGGTGGTGCTGGAGACAGAAAATTAGGGTGTTATCCGAAATTTGCTTTACATTGAGGAAATCCGTCTGGCTGCGGTCAGATACACTTGGGCGACCTGTTGGGTCTGCCAGGAGAAGAGAATGAAATGGTCTAATCGTGTTCAGATTGTTACCGGTCAAACCTGCCTGCATATTGCGACGCACCTGCTGGTGATCGCGGCGCTGGTGTGGGGCTGGAAACATAAGGCACTGGTCGAAGTGAGCAGTACCCTGGTGGCAGCTTATGCGCTGGTGTTCATCACCATGCTGGCCCTGCAGCGTAGTGCCCGTTTGCGCCGCTTTGGTGACTCTCTCGAAGAAGTCACCACGACATACTACTTTGGCGCGGCGATGCTGACGCTGTTCCTGATTTCACGCTTCATCCACAACAATCTGCTGATTGGTTGTCTGGGCGTGGTGATGCTGGTGGGCCCGGCGCTGGTGTCGCTGCTGGCCAAAGAGCCGCCGCAGCGCGTGCAGAAAAAACGCAGCTAAGCTGACGTGCCAGCAAGAAGAAAGGAGCCCTCCGCGGCTCCTTTTTTACGCGCCGTCGCGCAGCGGCACAGCACGCCACGTTTTGCCGGTCGCGGTTCCTGCGGAAAGCTGCTACACTGCCCCTCTTACGCATGGTAGTTTGTGCCCTTTTCACACGCAGGCCTTGAGGCTGCGTCATATCCCCCCTGAAAACTACATCGCGCAGCGCGATCAGGGCGGTTCGGAGTAATACACCTGCATGTCTTTTGACTCTCTCGGCTTGAATGCCGATATTTTGCGTGCGGTAGCAGAACAGGGCTACCGTGAGCCGACGCCAATCCAGCGTCAGGCGATTCCCGTGGTGCTGGCCGGTCGTGACCTGCTGGCGAGCGCCCAGACCGGTACCGGTAAAACCGCCGGTTTCACGCTGCCTCTGCTGCAGCGTCTGTCAGAAAAACCGGCAGCGGCGCGCGGTCGCCGTCCGGTGCGCGCGCTGATCCTCACCCCAACCCGTGAACTGGCGGCGCAGGTCGGCGAAAACGTGCGTGAATACAGCCAGTACCTGAACATGCGTTCGCTGGTGGTGTTTGGCGGCGTCAGCATCAACCCGCAGATGATGAAACTGCGCGGCGGTGTTGATGTGCTGATCGCCACGCCAGGACGTCTGCTCGATCTGGCGCACCAGAACGCGGTCGATCTGTCGCAGGTGGAAATCCTGGTGCTGGACGAAGCGGATCGCATGCTCGACATGGGCTTCATCCACGACATTCGCCGCGTGCTGGCAAAACTGCCGGCCAAACGGCAGAACCTGCTGTTCTCTGCCACCTTCTCGGACGAGATCAAAGCGCTGGCGGAAAAACTGCTCACCAACCCGGAACAGGTGGAAGTGGCACGCCGCAACACCGCTTCTGAGCAGGTGTCGCAGCAGGTGCATTTTGTGGATAAGAAGCGTAAGCGGGAACTGCTGTCGCTGATGATTGGTCGCGACAACTGGCAGCAGGTGCTGGTGTTCACCCGCACCAAGCACGGCGCTAACCACCTCGCTGAGCAGCTCAACAAAGACGGCATCACGGCGGCCGCCATTCACGGCAACAAAAGTCAGGGCGCGCGTACCCGTGCGCTGGCCGACTTCAAAACCGGCGGCATTCGCGTGCTGGTGGCCACCGATATCGCCGCGCGCGGTCTGGATATCGAAGAGCTGCCGCACGTGGTCAACTATGAGCTGCCGAACGTGGCGGAAGATTACGTGCACCGCATCGGCCGTACCGGTCGTGCGGCGGCCACCGGTGCGGCGCTGTCGCTGGTGTGCGTTGATGAGCACAAGCTGCTGCGTGACATCGAGCGCCTGCTGAAGCGGGAAATACCGCGCATTGCGCTGCCGGGCTTTGAGCCGGATCCGAGCATCAAGGCGGAGCCGATTCAGAATGGCCGTCAGCAGCAGCCACGCGGACGTGGTCAGGGTCGCGCGACGGGGCAGGGTGCTGAGGCACCGCGCAGCCGCAGCGGCGGCAATGGTCAGCGTGCCAGCGCCGGTAACGGCGGCGCGCGTCCGCAGGGCGAGGCGCGTGCACCGCGTCGTCAGGGCAACAATGGCCCGGCGGCGGGCAACGCGGGTAAACCGGCGCGCTCACGTCGTCCGGCGGCGAAGAACAACGGGAACGCGTAACGGCATGCGGGTTTTACTGGCTCCTATGGAGGGCGTACTGGATTCGCTGGTACGTGAACTGCTCTCCGGCGTGAATGATTATGACCTGTGCGTCACCGAGTTTTTGCGCGTGGTCGATCAGCTGTTGCCGGTAAAATCCTTCTACCGTTTGTGTCCGGAGCTGCACCATCACAGCCGCACGCCTTCGGGCACGCGCGTGCGTATGCAGCTGCTGGGTCAGTATCCGGAGTGGCTGGCAGAAAACGCCGCGCGCGCGGTGGAGCTGGGCTCGTGGGGCGTGGATCTCAACTGCGGCTGCCCGTCGAAGCTGGTGAACGGCAGCGGCGGCGGTGCGACGCTGCTGAAAGATCCGGAGCTGATCTATCGCGGCGCCAAAGCGATGCGCGAGGCGGTGCCGTCTCATCTGCCGGTCACGGTGAAAGTGCGGCTCGGCTGGGATTCGGGCGCGCGGCGCTTCGAGATCGCCGATGCGGTACAGCAGGCCGGTGCCAGCGAGCTGGTGGTGCACGGTCGCACCAAAGAGGATGGCTATCGCGCAGAGAGCATCAACTGGCAGGCGATTGGTGAGATTCGCCAGCGCCTGACAATTCCGGTGATCGCCAACGGTGAAATCTGGAGCTGGCAGGATGCGCAGGATTGCCTGCGCATCACCGGTTGCGATGCGGTTATGCTCGGGCGCGGCGCGCTCAACGTGCCTAACCTGGGGCGCGTGGTGAAGTACAACGAGGCCCCGATGCCGTGGTCGCAGGTGGTTGAACTGTTGCTGCGCTACACCCAGCTGGAAAAGCAGGGCGATACCGGCAACTATCACGTTGCACGCATCAAGCAGTGGCTGGGCTATCTGCGCAAAGCCTACCATGAGGCCGACGGCCTGTTCAGCGAGATCCGCACGCTGCGTGTCTCCGCCGAGATCGCCAGCGCCATTGAACGCCACGCCGCACGCATCACACCTGTATCCTGCTTCTGAACCCTGGCGGCCGCACCTCAACCGCCAGGCCCGCAGTGATGACAACGCGTCACCGGTAACCTGCTGAAAGTGTGCGCTGTCGCCATGTTTTATAACAAAAAAAGCCGCGATCCTTAGTCTGCTAATCGGTATAGTGAACTTTCGCTTTCACCTACGTTTCTGACGCCATCTTCCATGTCTGACGCCGCTGTACTGAGTAATGCTCAGTTAAATAAACGCATCCTCTCCGTCATCGTCTTCACCTTCTTTTGCTACCTGTCCGTCGGGCTGCCGTTGGCGGTGCTGCCGGGGTTTGTGCATAACCAGCTGGGCTTCAGCTCGTTTATCGCC
Source organism: Pantoea dispersa (assembly GCF_035783935.1). Lineage (GTDB taxonomy): Bacteria > Pseudomonadota > Gammaproteobacteria > Enterobacterales > Enterobacteriaceae > Pantoea > Pantoea dispersa_C. Next base: position 168,462 of record NZ_JALKOV010000001.1, read on the forward strand.
GGGCTGATCATCAGCCTGCAGTACTTCGCCACGCTGCTCAGCCGACCGCACTCTGGCCGGCTGGCCGATCGCTACGGCCCGAAACGAGTGGTGATGATGGGGCTGGTGTGCTGCGGCATGAGTGGCGTGCTGTCAATTATCGCCGCACTGTGCAGCGGCGCGCCGCTGCTGAGCCTGGCGCTGCTGGCGCTGGGGCGACTGTTTCTCGGCGTCGGGGAAAGCTTCAGCAGTACCGGCTCGACGCTGTGGGGCATGAACATTGTCGGCCCACGGCAAACCGCGCGGGTGATTTCGTGGAACGGCGTGGCGACTTACTTTGCCATGGCGATTGGTGCGCCGCTGGGCGTGCTGCTGAATCAGATTTTTGGCATCAGCGGCTTTGCCGGTCTGGTGGCGCTGATGGGGGCAATCGGCTTCTGGATGGCTTCCGGCAAGCCGGCGGTCAGTGTCAGCGCCGGGGTGCGCATTCCGTTTCATCGCGTGGTCAGCCGCGTCTGGCTGTTTGGCCTGGCGCTGGGATTTGGCACCATCGGCTTTGGCGTGATCTCCACCTTCATTACCCTCTATTTCGCCAGCCGCGACTGGAGCGGCGCGGCCTTCGCCCTGACGCTGTTCAGCCTCGGCTTCGTGCTGGTGCGGCTGGCGTGCGGGCGCTATATCACGCGCTTCGGCGGGCTGAAGGTTTCGCTGATCTCCTTCGTGCTCGAGGCCGCCGGTCTGCTGCTGATCTGGCAGGCGGACAGCAGCTGGCTGGTGGATATCGGCGCCTTCCTCACCGGCGGCGGCTTCTCGCTGGTGTTCCCGGCGCTGGGCGTGGAAGCGGTGAAGCGGGTGCAGCAGCAGGATCAGGGATCGGCGCTCGGTACCTATTCGGCGTTTCTCGATTTGGGACTGGGATTAACCGGACCGGTGGCCGGGCTGCTGATCGGCCACTGGGGCATGCAGTCGGTGTATCTGGCGGCGGCACTGATGGTGCTGGGCGCGTTCCTGATTACGCTGCGCTTGCACCAGCAGTCTTCAAAGCGTATCAGGCCAGATGAATAAACAGCGCATACAGCAGCCCTGACAGCAGCACCGATACCGGCAGCGTCAGTACCCACGCCAGCGCCAGATTGCGCAGGGTGGCGAGCTGCAGGCCGGATCGGTTGGCCGCCATGGTACCGGCCACGCCGGACGACAGCACATGGGTGGTCGACACCGGTAAACCAAAGGCATCGGCCGCGCCAATGGTGGCCATCGCCACCAGCTCCGCACTGGCACCTTGTGCATAGGTGAGATGGGTTTTGCCGATACGCTCACCCACTGTAACCACAATCCGGCGCCAGCCGACCATGGTGCCGAGACCCAGCGCAATCGCCACCACCACTTTGACCCACATCGGGATAAAGCGCGTGGCCGCGTCCAGCTCGTGCTTCACCGCCGTCAGGTTGCGCGCCGTCTCTTCCGGCAGCGCGACGTTGGCCGATTGCAGATGCTTGATGGTTTCCGAGGCGAGATACATGTCGTTGCGCGTGTTGGTGACCGCCTGCGCCGGGATATTTTCTACCGAACCGTACTGGCGAATCTGTTCGCCGATATCGCCGAGCATCATGCCGAGCGCCGGTAGCACCTGCGGCCGGTTCTGGCTGGTGCGCACGTACTCGGTCAGCACCTCACGCGCCGGCGGCATCGCGGCGGGCGGCGGCTGCAGCGTCAGCAGCTGCTGTTCGGTGACCTGGGTTAACGCCGCCACGCGCGGAATTTGCTCCGGCGGCAGCGAGCGGTTGAGCGCATAGGCGATCGGCATGGTGCCGACCAGGATCAGCATGATCAGCCCCATGCCTTTCTGACCGTCGTTCGAGCCGTGGGCAAACGAGACGCCGGTACAGGTAAGAATCAAAAGGCCGCGAATCCACGCGGGCGGTGGCTGATTGCCTTCCGGTGCCTGATACAGCTGGCGATTGCGCACCAGGGCCTTCATGGCCAGCAGCAGCACGGCGGCGCAGATGAAGCCAATCACCGGCGACAGCAGCAGGGCGTAACCGACTTTAACCGCCTGATCCCAGTCGACGCCGCTGGTGCCGCTGCGCCCGTGCAGCAGCGCATTCGCCACGCCTACGCCGATAATCGAGCCGATCAGCGTGTGCGAGGAGGAAGAGGGCAGGCCGAAATACCAGGTGCCGAGGTTCCAGACAATGGCCGAGCACAGCAGCGCGTACACCATAGCAAAGCCGTGACCGCTGCCCGCCTGCAGAATCAGCTCCACCGGCAGCAGCGAGATAATGCCAAACGCCACCACGCCGCTGGACAGTAGCACGCCGAGAAAGTTACACAAGCCGGACCACACCACCGCCACGCCCGGCGACAGCGAATGGGTGTAGATCACCGTGGCGACGGCATTGGCGGTATCGTGGAAGCCGTTAACAAACTCGAAGCCGAGCGCAATCAGCAGCGCCACGCCGAGCAGCAGAAACGGCGTATAGCTGGTGACGACCGCGCCGGTCTCTTCCACGTCGTTGAACAGATTGATACCGGTGAACACCAGCCCGGCCACCAGCAGCAGCAGAAACAGCAGACGCGAGGCGCGACCGCTGCGCGGGTGCAGATTAGGGCGTCCGCTGGCGGACGATGATGCAGGGAAACTGTTTTCAGCCATAACACACCCCCGGGGTGAATTAACGATGCACGAACGGCATCCGTTAACTGCAGTGTGATACGGGGTTTGTATGACAGAATGATGATGCCAGCGCGCGCTGTCATCGTGCTGTAACAGGCCTGTCGCAGGCTGTGGATCTGACCGCTCAGGGATCTTCACGCCGCTATGCTCCAGCCTGTTCTGCCGCTTGCCTCGCTACCGGACTTCAACAACGAAGTTGCCGGACTGATTCACGGTTACCTGTTCAACCCGGACGCACCGCCGCAGCGGCTCAATGCCCGCGAAGCCGCGCAGCTGGCCCGGCATACCTTGCCGGACACCAGTTTTCTCTGGCTGCACATCAACCTGAATCACGCCCGCGCCGAGCGCTGGGTTCAGGACCACTTCAGCGTAGATGATGATTTTTTCGATGAGATTCATTCGGCCTCGCCGCGCACCCGGCTGGCGCAGCAAAACGATGCGCTACTGGCGGTGCTGAATGACGTCACCTTCAGTAAAGAGGAGCGCAGCACGCAAAACGCGACGCTGTGGATCTGGTGCCGGCCGCAGGTGATGGTAAGCGCGCGCTATCGCCCGGTTGGCATGATCGAGCGTATGCATCAGCAGATTGATCGGCTGTGCTTCAGCGCGCCGGATGCGATGCTGCTGTGGCTGCTCGGCGAACAGGAAGCGCAGCTGGAGCAGGTGGTGCGGCGCTCCAGCCAGGCGGTGGATGCGATAGAAGAGCGGCTGCTGAGCGCGGCGATCAAAGCCAACCGCAGCGAGCTGGGCCACCTGCGCCGCATGCTGCTGCGCGTCCAGCGGCTGCTGGCGCCGGAACCGGCCGCGCTGTTTCGCCTGCTTAACCGGCCGCCAAACTGGCTCAACCGCGAACCGCTCAGCGAGCTGCGGATATTTACCGAGGAGTTCAGCGTGGCGCTCAACGATCTTGCCAGCCTGATGGAGCGCATCCGCCTGCTGCAGGAGGAGATCGCGGCCCGCCTGATGGAGCAGAGCAACCGGACGCTGTTTTTGCTCACTTCAATTACCGTGCTGGCGCTGCCCATCAATATCGTGGCGGGTTTTTTTGGCATGAACGTGGGCGGCATTCCGCTGGCGAACAATCCGCACGGCTTCCTGCTGTTAGTGCTGGTGGTGCTGGTGTTTACTCTGGTGACGGGCTGGCTGGCGTTACGCCGGCCGCACGATTGAGCGCACAAACGTACAATGACCTGCAGGGGCGCAACGGATGGCGACCCCGGCGATCGGGCAATAAAAAAGCCAGCCCTGCGGCTGGCTTGATCATCGACAGCAGACCCTTACAGGCTGTTACCGTTGCTGGCAGGCTGTGCCGGCGCGGCCTGCTCAACCGGAGCGGCTTCTGCAGGCTGCTGCGCATCGGCCTGTGGCGCGACGGCGGTTGCGCCCTGCGGCGTCATCGGCTCTTCTTTCGGCATCGCGTCAGAAGACTCCTGCACCATCACCGGCGCAGGCTGAGCTTCGCCCGGCTGACCGTTGATTTTGGTCGGCATACCGGTACGCGCCTGGATGGCATTGTTCACGGCATCCTGGTTGGTGCTGGCATCGGCCACCACTTTGGTCACGGCGGACGTCAGGCTGATTGGCACCAGTTCACGTGAGTTAAACTGCTCTTCGGTAGTCGACAGCGGGTTGTGAACCTCGATGTAGCGTGAACCGTCTGGCTCAACGGTGGCTTTTACCGGCTGGTCAATGAACTGGACGCGCGTACCGACCGGCACGTTGTCGAACAGCCATTTGATGTCGTCTGCACGCAGACGCACACAGCCGTGGCTCACGCGCAGGCCGATACCAAAGTTGGCGTTGGTGCCGTGAATCGCATACAGACGGCCAATGTACAGCGCGTACAGGCCCATCGGGTTATCCGGACCTGCCGGGAACACGGCCGGGATGCTCTCGCCGCGCGCCGCGTACTCCGCGTGCATCGCTTTGGTCGGCGTCCAGGTTGGGCCGTTTTTCTTGCGCTCAACCGCCGTGGTCCAGTTGACCGGCGTATCTTTACCCAGCTCGCCGATACCGATCGGCAGCACCACCACAGTTTTGGTGCCTTTCGGGTAGTAATACAGACGCATCTCAGCGCTGTTGATCACGATGCCTTCACGCGGTGCGTCAGGCAGAATCAGCTGCTGTGGGATCACCATTTTAGTGCCTGCTTTCGGCAGGTAAACGTCCACGCCCGGATTGGCTTCCAGCATGTTGCTGAGGCCCATCTGGTACTGCGCCGCAAACGCTTCCAGCGGCAGTTTGCTGTCGTCTGGCACGGTGATTTCAATATTTTCGCCGATCAGGCGACTATTCGCTGGAGGCAGCGGATAGACGACTGCAAAGGCCGACTGGCTGAACGCCGCCAGTACGAGGGCGAGTGAAGCGAACGCGCGAATGCTTTTTTTCATGTTTTTACAAGTCGTTATGGCCATTTTCATGGCTTGTCAGTGTGTCGAACCCATCAGGGTCAGAATAACCCGCTGCGCATTATATGTGCATAGGCGCAATGATGGGAATCAGGATTTTCGCTGGTTGAAGATACTTTACGCAAAACGCCGCGTTTCACAGACTATTCTCTTTGCCATGCCGCCCAAAATGTGAATTTTCTTACGGTTGCCACAGCGTCACTTCGCCGCTCAGTTTACGGTTGAGGAAAAACGCGGCACTGATTAACGCCAGATGGGTCAGCGCCTGCGGCATGTTGCCCAGCGCATTGCCGTGCGAGGTAAACTCCTCGGCGTACAGCCCGAGCGGATTGGCGTAGCTCAGCAGCTTTTCAAACTCGAAGTGCGCCTCATGTACCCGCCCGGCACGCGCCAGACACTCCACATACCAGAACGAACAGGCGGCAAACGCGCCTTCGCCGCCGGTCAGCGCATCGGCGGGCGTCTCACTGATGTTATAACGCCGCACTAAACCGTCGCTCACCAGATGGGTTTTAATCGCATCCAGCGTGGCGATCCACTCCGGATCGGTTGAGCTGACAAAGCGCACCAGCGGCATCAGCAACATCGAGGCGTCGAGGAATTTGCCGCCGCGCGTGGCGGTGAAGTGGCCGAGATCGGCGTTCCAGAAGTTCTGCCAGATATCGTCGCGGATCTCGCTGCGCACCCGATCCCAGCGCTCATACGGCATCGGCAGCGAACGCTTCATACCCAGCCGCAGCGCGCGGTCCAGCGCCACCCAGCACATCAGGCGCGAATGCAGAAAGTGCTCCGGCTCGCCGCGCATCTCCCAGATACCGGCGTCCGGCTGGTTCCAGTTAACGCAGACGTAATCGATCATGCTGGATACGTGACGCCAGCCGCGCTGCGAGATGGCTTCGCCGTATTTATTGGCGAGATAGACCGCATCCATCAGCTCACCATAGATATCCAGCTGGGTCTGGCGCCAGGCATCATTGCCGATGCGCACCGGGCGTGAGTTGGCGTAACCGGAGAGGTTGAGCAGTTCGGTCTCGTGCAGTTCCGTGCCGCTGTCGAGGCGATACATCACCTGCAAATGCGGCGTATCGTCGTGGCTGTGCTCAACGCAGCGGCCGACCCAGTGGGTAAAGTCACGCGCTTCTTCCACATAGCCGAGCCGCATCAGCGCGTACATGCTGAACGAGGCATCGCGGATCCACGAGGCGCGGTAATCCCAGTTACGCTCGCCGCCCAGCTCTTCCGGCAGACCAAAGGTGGCGGCGGCCGCAATCGAGCCGTGCTGGTGCGAGGTGAGCAGCTTGAGCGCCAGCGCCGAGCGCGTCACCATTTCGCGCCAGCGGCCGCGGTAGGAGCTGTGGCTGCTCCAGCGTCGCCAGTACTCCACGGTGTCGCGGAAGCAGCGTTCGGTCGCGATATGCTGCACCTGCGGATCGTCATCGTTACCGAACACAAATTCGGCGTGCTCACCGGCCTGCAGGGTAAACTGCGCCACCGCGCTGTCCGGTTCGCGCGTCATCACCACCGTGGCGCTCAGGCGCAGCGACGGCTGACCTTCCGCGACAAAGGCGATGCCGCCGGGACGCGTTTCGGTGCGCGTTTCCGCACGGGCATAATCGTGGCGCGGCGCGCAGCGCAGATCAAACGTGGCAGTGCCGCGGATCATTTTTACCCGCCGTACCAGGCGCGGCACTTTGCTGCGCTCATCGCAGATCGGCATGTAATCGGTGATTTCTGCCACGCCGGCATCATCAAGCCAGCGGGTTTGCAGAATGTTGGTATCGGGCAGGTAGAGCTGCTGCTGGCGCGCGTTTTGCCACTGCGGTGCCAGCGAAAACAGGCCGGCCTCGTCGCTGTCGAGCAGGGCGGCAAACACGGAGGGGCTGTCGAGTTCGGGCCAGCACAGATAATCAATGGTGCCGTCATTCGCGATCAGGGCACAGGTGCGTAAATCACCGATGACGCCGTGGTCGTCAATTCTGCGTTTAATCTTGCTCATCCTGCCTCCTCAACGCTATCCGATTGTTAACTATAGCCGAAACGGCAGAATCGGCGGCGACGTGGCACAGAACGATAACTTCTATACTGTGGAGACACCCATCAGGCAGGAGAACGTTATGACACTGGGCAAACAGAAAGTCGCCGTAGTGACCGCTTCAGATTCGGGGATTGGGCGCAGCTGCGCCGTAATGCTGGCCGAGGCCGGCTATACCGTCGGCATTACCTGGCGATCGGATGAAGAGGGCGCGCAGGAAACCGCGCGGCTGGTGGAGAGCAAAGGCCAGCTGGCGCAGGTGCGGCAGCTCGATCTGTCCGATCCGCAGGCTGGCGGACAACAGCTGGCGCAGCTGATCAATTCGCTCGGTCGTATTGATGTGCTGGTGAACAATGCTGGCGTAATGAGCAAAGCGGATTTCCTCGATATGACTTTTGAGGACTGGCGCAAAGTCTTCACCGTTGACGTGGACGGCGCGTTTGTCTGCGGCCAGATTGCCGCGCGGCATATGGTCGATCAGGGCGACGGCGGGCGCATCATCAATATCACCTCGGTGCATGAGCACACGCCGCTGCCGGATGCCGCCGCTTACACCGCCGCCAAACATGCGCTCGGCGGGCTGACCAAATCAATGGCGCTGAGCCTGCTGCCGCATCACATTCTGGTGAACGCCGTAGCGCCCGGCGCGATCGCCACGCCGATGAACGACATGAGCAACAGCGAGGCGCACAGCCGGCGCATGCCGGAAATCCCTATTGGTCGCCCTGGCGATACGCGCGAAATCGCCAGTCTGGTAGCGTGGCTGTGCTCAGAATGGGCCACCTACACCACCGGACAATCATTTGTGGTCGACGGCGGCTTTATGCTGTCCAACCCGCAGTTCAAGGGTTACCACAGTTAACCGGCGCGGCGGCGGTTCCAGCGGCGTATCACATAGCGCAGCACGATGCCGAACACAATCGCCGCCGCCAGCCAGATGAAATGCTTGAGGTGCTGGTCGAGCTTGTGCAGCCACGGCGTGATGATTTCACCGGCGAAGTAGCCGAGGGTGACGAAAATCAGCGCCCACAGCGCGGCACCAATGACGTTAAGCACGAAAAAGCGCACCGGCTTAAGGCGGCTGGTGCCAATAATAATCGGTCCAATCAGGCGAAAGCCGTACATGAAGCGCACGCCAATCACAAACAGGCTGGGGTGCTTCTGAATCAGCCGGTTGGCTTTTTTAATCGTGTCCTGATGTTTACGGAAGCGCCGCAGAATGCGCGTGCCATAGCGACGGCCAAGCCAGAACAGCAGCTGATCGCCAATGATGCCGCCGCCCATCGCCGCCAGCACCACGCCGCTGAAATGCAGCAGGCCTTCGTGCGCCGCCACGCCGCCCAGCAGGGTAAAGGTTTCGCCTTCGGCAATGCAGCCAATCAGCAGCGCCAGGTAACCGTACTGGGTGATTAATCCATTGATATCGATGTGCAATTTTTCCTCCCTGGGTAAGCGATACAGCTAACAGTCTAGCTGGCTGCGGCTTTTTTTGTGCCGCTGGCCGCAAAAACAGCCGCGCCGATTATACTTGAACTGAAGCTGCCTGCATTGGACAGCCTGATCGCTGGGGCAGCCCGTCGCATCAGAGGAGTGATTGTATGAATCATGTCTGGGGTCTTCTGGCGCATCCCAATCAGGAGATGCGTGATATCAAGCAGGAAAACGAGAGCGTTTCGCACCATTACACCCATCACGTTCTGCTGATGGCGGCGATCCCGGTGATCTGCGCCTTTATTGGCACTACGCAGCTGGGCTGGAATCTGGGCGAAGGGCAGTTCGTGCAACTCAACATGCTGACCGGTATTGGTCTCGGCATTCTGTTTTACCTGATCATCTTAGGCGGTGTGGCGGTGATGGGCCGCGTCATTCACTGGATGGCGCGCGACTATCCGCAGCGTCCCAGCATTCAGCGCTGTACCGTATTTGCCGGCTATGTGGCGACGCCGCTGTTTATCAGCGGGCTGGTGGCGCTCTATCCGCTGGTGTGGCTGTGCGTGCTGGCCGGGGCGATAGCGCTGATGTACACCGGTTATCTGCTGTACGTCGGCATCCCGGTATTCCTCAATATTGACCGTGAAGAGAGCCTGCGCTTCTCCGGCTCGACGCTGGCGATTGGCGTGCTGGTGTTCGAAGTGCTGCTGGCGCTGACGGTGATTCTGTGGGGCTACGGACCACGTTTGTTCTGACCGTGATGAGGGTCAGGTCGTCAGCCATGGCGACCTGACTGATCCCGCTGCGTCTGTCAGCGTTTGTCATGCCCGCCTTTTTTAACGCCCGGAAACAATCTCCCTAAGAAATTTCGCAGACGAGCGCGTATGATAGCGCAGCCAGCCCGCGTCGCATCAGGCCTGACGCCGGCGGCCTGTGTTACAACACAGCGCAAACCTCCTCACCGGATTTTTTTGACACGATGTCTGTAAAAATGCGTATTTCTTTGCTGTCGCTGGCGCTGTTTGTCGCCGCGCCAGCTGTAACGACTCCGGCGCTGGCCGCCGCAGCAAAACTGTCCGATCTGGCGCCGATTGCCCAGCCGCAAATCGCCTCCGGCAGCGCGATGATTGTTGATCTGGACAACAATAAAGTGCTGTTTTCCAGCCACCCGGACCGGGTGCGGCCGATCGCGTCGATCACCAAAGTGATGACGGCGATGGTGGTGCTGGATGCCCGACTGCCGATGGACGAAATGCTGTCGGTGGATATCAGCCAGACGCCTGAAATGCGCGGCGTGTTCTCGCGCGTGAAGCTCAACAGTGAAATCAGCCGCCGCAACATGCTGCTGCTGGCGCTGATGTCCTCGGAAAACCGCGCGGCGGCCAGCCTGGCGCATCACTATCCGGGCGGCTACGACGCCTTTATTCGTGCCATGAACGCCAAAGCGCGCGCGCTCGGCATGACGCATACCCACTATGTAGAGCCGACCGGTCTGTCGCTGCACAACGTCTCCAGCGCGGAAGACCTGGTGAAGCTGCTGAAAGCTACGCGCCAGTATCCGCTGATCGGCCAGCTGAGCACCACCAAAGAAGAGACGGCGGTGTTTAAACACCCCAGCTACGCGCTGCCGTTCCGCAACACCAACCACCTGGTGTACAAGGATGACTGGCGCATTCAGCTGACCAAAACCGGCTACACCGACGAGGCCGGTCACTGCCTGATAATGCGTACCATGATTAATAACCGTCCGGTGGCGCTGGTGGTGCTGGATGCGTTTGGTAAATACACCCACTTTGCCGATGCCAACCGCCTGCGCGACTGGCTGGAAACCGGCAAAGCGGCACCGGTGCCGGCGGCCGCGCTGGCTTACAAAAAACAGAAAGCGTCGCAGCTCGCCAGCAGCGCGAACGTGGAGTAACGCAATCCTGTCGCGTCGTCGCGGTGCGCTGGCTTATGCCCTGTGCCGCGACGGCATGCGTCTGGCGGAGAGCGGAGCCTAAATGAACAAAATCCCTTATCGTTAGCACCAATGTTTTACGCCACCATTCCTATAGTTTCCCTGACGGCAAAGTCCTACACTGGCGACCATTCACGGTTAACCTTGCGTTTATAGGCTGTTATTGCGCTGGAATCTCACTCATATGTTCAAGTTTCGTTCTCTGTTTACCCCGTTCCTGCTGCTGCTGGTGCTACTGACGCCGGCACTGAGCTATGCGGATGACAACGCCGCGGCTGCGCAGCAGGAAGACGATGCGGCACCGAAGGTCAATCCGGCGGTCCAGCTGCCAAAAATGCAGAAAATCCTCGACAAAATTAAGGGCCAGGTATCTGGCGATACCAATGAAAACCAACTCAACCAGCTCAATGAGATGGCGCTAGAGCTGTCGGGCAATGCGGAAACCCTCGGCCAGGCGCTGATTCCGCAGCGTCAGCAGCTGGATGCCCAGCTGGCGGTGCTCGGCCCGGCGCCGAAGGCGGACAGCGGCGTGAAAGAGACGCCGGAAGTGACGCGCAAACGCGCCGCGCTGGAGAATCAGAAGGGCAAGCTGGATGATCAGATTAAGCAGGCCGACGGCATCAAAAACGGCGCGCTGGTGCTGTCCTCGCAGATCGTTAACCTGCGACGCGACCAGCTGAAAAGCCAGCTGGCGCTTAACTCCGGCAGTATTTTAGGGCCACGCTTCTGGTCACCGCTGTTCAGCCGTCAGGATCTGGATGGCGAGAAAATTGGCGACTTTATCAGCGAACTGCAGGACACCGCCGCGCTGTCGTGGGAGCCAGGCTGGCGCGTGGGCACGGTCGGCTGGCTGCTGGCGGCGCTGCTGGTGATGACGCTGGGCCGGCGCTACAGCGAAGAGTTTCTGGCGTGGGTCAGCATCCACAAGCTGCCGGAAGGGCGGCTGCGGCGCAGCTTCCTCGCGGCGGCAATTGCGCTGACCACGCTGGCGGCCGTGGTGCTGACCTTTAACTTCCTCTCGCTGGCGTTTGTGCGGCGCGATGAAGTCTCCAGCGACGTGCAGGATTTCATCAGCCGTCTGGTGCAGCTCAGCGTCTACTGCGGGCTGATCGCCGGTCTCGGTCGCGCGTTCCTGTCAACGCGCCGTCCAAGCTGGCGCTTGCCGAGCATCTCCAGTGAAGTGGCGCTGGCGCTGAAGCCGTTCCCGCCGATTACCGCCGCGCTGGTGTTTATCTTCCAGACCGCCGAGTCGTTTAACTACACGGTTGGCACCAGCCTGAACACCACCATTTTTGCTAACGGCCTGACGGCGTTGCTGATTGGCAGCACCGGGCTGGCGATCAGCATGCGTACTAATCGCGTGCGTCGTCGCATGGCGCAGGCCGGCAATCCGCCGGAAGCGCGTCCCACAGTCGTCGGCCTGGTGCAGCTGGCGCTGACGGTCACCGCCGTGGCGATTCTGGTTTCGCTGATTGTCGGTTACGTCACGCTGGCGCGCTTCCTCAGCTATGAAGTGATCTGGTGCGGCATTCTGTTTGGCTCGTTCTACTTCCTCAGTCATCTGATCAACGACGGCTGCGAAAGCCTGTTCTCCACCAACAACGCCACCGGTAAGCGGCTGCAGACCTCGCTGAATATTGACGAGCGCTATCTGCAGCAGGCGGCAACGCTGCTCAGCGCCGTGGGGAAAACCCTGCTGGTGGCATTTGTCGCGCTGGCGCTGCTCAACGGCACGTTTGCCTCCTCGACGCCCATCGAGCTGATCCAGAAGGTGATTGAATTCTGGGGCGGCAAAGGGCTGGAGTCGCTCAACATTGTGCCGGCACACATGGTCAACGCCATTCTGTGTCTGGTGGTCGGTATCTATGTGCTGCGCTCGGTGCGCCGCTGGCTGGACAAAGAGTTTCTGCCGAAGACCACCATGGACATCGGCATGCGCGTGTCGCTGGTCACGCTGTTCAGTAATATCGGTTACGTGCTGGTGATCCTGCTGACGTTGTCCATCATGGGGCTGCAGTGGAATAAGCTGGCGTGGATCGTCAGCGCCCTGTCGGTCGGTATCGGTTTCGGCTTACAGGAGATCGTGAAGAACTTTATCTCCGGCCTGATTCTGCTGACCGAGCGTCCGGTGAAGGTCGGCGATCTGGTGAGCATCAGCGGTATCGAAGGGGATATTCGCCGCATTAACGTGCGCGCCACTGAGATTCAGCTGGGCGATAAATCCACGGTGATTGTGCCGAACTCGCAGCTGATTTCGCAGAACGTGCGTAACGCCACCATGGGCAATGCGCAGGGCGTGGTGACCATTCAGCTGACTTTCCCGCTGGACATCGATCCGGTGCAGGTGCGCGAGCTGTTGCTGGAGGTGTATCGCGAAAACGAGCGTATTCTCGAGACGCCGGAGCCGTCGGTTTCGTTTAAAGATTTAACGCCGGCCGGCATTGTGCTGAGCGTCACCGGCAACGTCGCCAGCCAGCGCCAGATTTCCGGGGCGAAAAGCGATCTGCTGTTCGATATCCTGACGCGCCTGCGCAAAGAGGGCATCGTGCTGTCGACGCCGCAGACCATGATTATCGAACGCCGCGCGCTGCCGGCGACGCAGAATGAAGGTGAAGCGTTGCCATAATGGCACGAGACCGTAGCGGCGCAATTCATTGCGCTAAGGTTTGCCTCTGATGCAGCAAACCCGCGCGATAAATCGCGCCGCTACGGGGCCGGCAGATCTGACTCAGGCTTTCACCGCCCAGCCTTTCTGCTTGCTGGTTTTCCCGATGCCCGGGTTGAAGGTATTGGTCGGATCGAGCTGGCGGTAAAACGCCTGCAGCTGCGGCTTCGCCGCATACAGATGGCCGACGTTATGCTCCGCCGGGTATTCCGCGCCGCGCGCCGCGAGGATCGCCAGCATCTTCTCCTTCAGCGCATGGGCATCTACGCCTTTCTTCACAATGTAATCCTGATGGAACACATGGCAGAAGAAGTGGCCGTAGTAGAGACGATGAATCAGATCGTGATCAAACTCCGGCGGCAGGCGCTCAAACCATTCCTGATCGTTGCGGCGCAGCGCAATGTCCAGCGCCAGAATATCCTCCACTTCGTCAGCGTGCACCGCGTGATAGCGCACGGCGGCACCGGCTGCGGCAAAGCGATGCAGAAAGGCGTGCGCGCCCTCTTTGGCGTCGCAGGCAAAGAACTCACCGCCGCCTTCGCGGAAATACTCCTGCAGATACGCCTGCGCTTCGGCCACGCCGTCGCCGGACATCTTCAGCATCAGGTGATGCTCATATTTGTCACGATACTGCTTCAGGCGCTTCGGCAGGTGCGCCGGGAACCAGCGGCTGATGCGTTGCAGCAGGCGATCGGTAAGGTGCGGCTTCACGAAGCTCAGTTTACTTAGCCAGGCATCCACCCGGCCTTTGAGGGTGAAAAACAGCGGCATCTTGTCGGTGCCGAGTTTATCAATCATCACAAAGGTGTCTTTACCGTACACTTCGGCGATGTCGAAAATATCGCGGTGCATGTATTCACCGGCCACCGGCAGATGGCTGAATTCCGCCAGGATATGGCGACGTATTTCACCGAGCGTCGCCGGATCGTTGGTGCCGATGTAAAACACCTGCTGTTTCGGCTCGGTGGGGAAGGTGTCGAGGCGCACGGCAAACACCGCCAGTTTGCCAGCGCAGCCTGACGCTTCAAACAGGCGCCGCTGGTCGGCATTGAAGCGCGCTGGCGTATCGGCATGAATATCCCGCACCCGCTCGGCGTATTCGTGGTCGGACGCGTGGCGCGCATCCCAGCGCACGTCGCCCGGCTGCCAGCGCTCATCGTCCAGCCGGCCGAGAATCTCTTCCGGCGAATGACCAAGCTCAATGCCCAGATGGTTGACCAGCCGGAGCTTGCCGTCAGCGTCCACCTGCGCAAACAGCGCCATTTCGCTGTAGGCCGGGCCGCGTTTGATCAGCGAGCCGCCGGAATTATTGCAGATGCCACCCAGCACCGAAGCGCCAATGCACGATGAGCCAATCACCGAGTGCGGCTCGCGCCCGAGCGGTTTAAGGGCTTTCTCCAGCTGATACAGCGTGCTGCCGGGGAAGGCGAGAATCTGCCTGCCGCCGTCGATCAGCTGCAGTTTGTCGAGACGCAGGGTACTGATGATCACCACCGGGCGATCGTAATCGTTGCCGTTGGGCGTTGAGCCTTCGGTCAGGCCGGTATTGGCCGCCTGCATGAGCACGATGGCATCGGCCTGCACCAGCGCCTGCAGCACGCGCCACAGCTCCAGCAGCGAGCCAGGGAAAACCACCGCCAGCGCATCGCCTTCGCCGGAACGGAAACCCTTACGATAGCGCGCGGTCTGCTCAGCGTCGGTCAGCAGCTGTGCTGCGCCAACCAGACGGCGCAACTCTGACAGCAGGGCAGGGTGAGAGGTGTTGTTATTCATTAGCCTATCCTTGTCGTTAACGTGGCGCTTCTACTGTAGCACGCGCTGGCCGCAGGGGCGCAGTGTGACAATGGCGGCTACCTGCTATCCTCATCTTGTGGCACACTGCCCCGGTTATTTCGATATTGCGCAGTTACTTAAGAGAACCCGACCTGATGAAATGGATTTACTCTGTTAGCCTCGCTGTTTCCCTTGCCGTGCAACCCGCGTTTGCGGACGACCTGTTCGGCCCCCATCCAATGACGGAACAGGCGCGCGACGCCTTTGTTAATCAGCTGCTGAGCAAAATGACGCTGGATGAAAAGATCGGGCAGATGCGCCTGATCAGCGTCGGTCCGGATACGCCGAAAGAGGCAATTCGCGACATGATTCAGCACGGCCAGGTCGGGGCGATTTTCAACACGGTAACGCGTCAGGATATTCGCGCCATGCAGGATCAGGTCATGCAGCTCAGCCGCCTGAAAGTGCCGCTGTTCTTTGCCTACGACGTGGTGCACGGCCAGCGCACTATTTTCCCGATTCCGCTCGGCCTCGCCGCCAGCTGGGATCTGCAGGCCGTTAGCGAAGTGGGCCGCGTCTCCGCCTATGAAGCGGCGGACGACGGTCTCAACATGACCTGGGCGCCGATGGTGGATGTGTCGCGCGAACCGCGCTGGGGCCGCGGCTCTGAAGGGTTTGGCGAGGATACCTATCTCACTTCGCAGATGGGCAGTACGATGGTCAAAGCCATGCAGGGCAAGAGCGCCGCCGACCGCTACGCGATCATGACCAGCGTTAAACACTTTGCGGCTTACGGCGCAGTGGAGGGCGGTCGCGATTACAACACCGTCGACATGAGCCCGCAGCGCCTGTTCCAGGATTACCTGCCGCCGTATAAAGCTTCGCTGGATGCCGGCAGCGGCGGCGTGATGGTGGCGCTCAATTCGCTGAACGGCACGCCGGCCACCGCCGACAGCTGGCTGCTGAAAGATATTCTGCGCCACGACTGGAAATTCAAAGGCATCACCATCAGCGATCACGGTGCCATCAAAGAGTTAATCAAACACGGCGTCGCCAGCGATCCGCAGGATGCGGTGCGCATCGCGCTGAAATCCGGCATCGACATGAGTATGAGCGACGAGTACTACAGCAAATACCTGCCGGGACTGGTGAAAAGCGGCGCGGTGAGCATGGCGGAAATCGACGATGCCGCGCGTCACGTGCTCAACGTCAAATATGACATGGGGCTGTTCAACGACCCATACAGCCATCTGGGTCCGAAAGGCAGCGATCCGCAGGACACCAATGCGGAAAGCCGCCTGCACCGGGCGGAAGCGCGTGACGTGGCGCGTCGCAGCATGGTGCTGCTGAAAAACTGGCATGAAACCCTGCCGCTGAAGAAAGAGGCCACCGTGGCGCTGGTGGGCCCGCTGGCCGATAGCCAGCGCGATATCATGGGCAGCTGGTCGGCGGCGGGCGTGGCGAAGCAATCTGTCTCGCTGCTGCAGGGCATGCGCAGCGCCATGGCTGGCAAAGGCACCGTGCTGTATGCCAAAGGGGCCAATATTTCCGATAACAAAGGTATCCAGAACTTCCTCAACCTGTATGAGCAGGCGGTCAGCGTCGATGCCCGTTCGCCACAGCAGTTGATTGACGAAGCGGTCGCACAGGCGAAAAAAGCGGACGTGGTAGTAGCGGCAGTGGGCGAGGCGCAGGGCATGGCGCATGAAGCGTCGAGCCGCAGCGACCTGGTGATTCCGCCGAGCCAGCAAAAGCTGCTGGCGGCGCTGAAAGCCACCGGCAAACCGCTGGTGATTGTGCTGATGAATGGCCGTCCGCTGGCGCTGGTGAATGAGGATCGCATGGCGGATGCGATGCTGGAGACCTGGTTCAGCGGTACCGAAGGCGGTAACGCCATCGCCGATGTGCTGTTCGGTGATTACAACCCTTCGGGCAAACTGCCGGTGTCATTCCCGCGCTCGGTCGGTCAGATTCCGATCTATTACAACCATTTGCCGACCGGCCGTCCGTACAATTTCGAGAAGCCGAACAAGTACACCTCGCACTACTACGACGCGATTAACGGTCCGCTCTATCCGTTTGGTTACGGGTTGAGTTATACCCAGTTCAGCGTGTCGCCGGTGAAGATGTCTGCGCCGACCATGCCGCGTAACGGCACGGTGGAAGCCAGCGTGACGGTGACCAATACCGGCAAACGCGATGGTGCTACGGTGGTGCAGCTGTACCTGAACGATCCGGTGGCCAGTATCAGCCGTCCGGTGCAGGAGCTGCGCGGCTTCCAGCGCATCATGCTGAAGGCCGGTGAGTCGCAGACCGTGCGCTTTAAGATTGATGCCGATGCGCTGAAATTCTGGAATCAGAAGATGCAGCACGTCGCCGAGCCGGGCAAATTCAACGTGATGATCGGTCTGGATTCGGTCAGAACTCAGGATGCGCAGTTCGATTATTTGTAATTGAGGGTTTGTTATCCTGGTTTCCCTCACCCTAACCCTCTCCCGGCGGGAGAGGGAACCGATCAAATCGACTTTTAGCGGATATTATCCTCTGACCTGCCAGCTTCAGCGGACTGCCCCCTCTCCCGCGCGCGGGAGAGGGCTGGGGTGAGGGAAAAGGTCATTAGCGCAAGAACGAACAAATGAATCTCCGCCACCGCATCGAACAGCAGGTCTTTCGCCTTAACGGCCTGTCGCTCAACGAATTTGACATCTCCCAGCCGCCGGGCGATCCCGGGCTGTTTGGTCCTGATCACATCATCTGGCAGGTGCACGGCGACTTTCCCGCCATGCTGTGCGGCGGCATCAGCGCGTTGATGCTGCAGATGCTGCATCCGGCGGCGCTGGCCGGCGTATGGGATCACTCCAGCTTCCGCCAGGACATGCTCGGCCGGCTGCGGCGCACCAGCCAGTTCATTGCCGTCACCACCTTCGGCAACACCGCCGATGCGCACACCCTGATTGAGCGGGTCAAACGCATCCATCTGCGCGTCACCGGCATCGACAACACTGGCAAACCTTATGCCGCCAGCGATCCGCATCTGCTCACCTGGGTACACGTCGCAGAAACCAGCCGCTTTCTGGCGGCGCATCTGCGCTACAAAAATCCACAGCTCAGCCTGGCGGATCGCGATCGTTACTACGCCGAAGCAGCGCGGGTAGCGGAAGCGCTTGGCGCGCAGCAGGTACCGAAAAGCGTTGAAGCGGTCGAGGCGTATTTACAGGCGATGCGTGCAGAGCTGGTTTACGATGCGCGCACCCACGAAGTGATGCAGCTGCTGCTGAACGCGCCGGCACCCAGCTGGCAGGCGAAACCGGCGATGCGCGTGATGCTGCAGGCCGGCTGTGGTTTGCTGCCGGACTGGGCGCAACAGCTGATGCAACAGCCGGTCGGGCCGCTGACGCAATGGCGAATTGATAAGCAGATTGCACTAATTGCCGCGCTGTTACGCTGGTCGATTCAGCGCGGCGCCTGGGCGCGAGCGATGCAGCGCATGGGGCGCGATCCGCGTTACAGGTGAAACTCATCCTGCTTGCTGGTGTAGCTGCGCGGCGTGCGCGCCTCGCGTTTTAAGCGTAACTGACGCTGCTGATAGTGATGCAGCAGCATGCCGAGACCCACGCCCAGCAGCGCCAGCGGCATCAGCGTGTAGTAGATATCCAGCGGCAGGAGTATCAGCAGCGCAATGCCGCCGCCGATCAGCGTCAGCGCCGCCATCACCCATGTATAGCGGACAAACAGCCACACCAGCAGGGCGAGCATCACGATATCGCGCAGATTGAGATCGAGGGTTTGCAGCACCATGACGACAGCTCCGCAACAGAAGAGTGCGCAGACAATAGCATGCGAAGCGGCAAAAGAATCGCAAAAAAATCTGAAGCTTCACCGTCGCCGTCCACGTAATTCTTAAGCCAGCCTGAACGGTGGCGCACCGCACTTTGAGAGTTTTACCCTTGTGTCACATGGCGTAAGTGCCGATCCTGCTCTATTCTCGGGGAAAATGGATCCCTCCAGGCATTGTCGAGGCGTTATGACACACCAACCTCTGATTGCTGAGGTGCCGAATCAGCAACACACTTTAACCGCCATCGTCGAGCAGGATGCGCGTACCGCCTATTTTTACATCTGGCCGAACGACCTGTTTCGCAGCCAGTATGCGGTGCGCGGCTGCTGGTTACGCAATCTGCTGCCGGCGCCGGCGCAGGAAGATCGCGCGGCGATGGAGCAGGGTATTGCGCCGCTGCTCAGCGCCAGCTACTGCCGCACGCTGGAAGCGGAACCGATGCTCGATCCGGCCGGCCTGCAGATTCTGTGGGAGCCAAGTGATGACGGCGCGGCGCTGTGGTATTACGGCCAGCTGCTGGCGGTGATCCCCGGCTGGAGCCTGTACCAGGACAAGCAGGTCAGCTTTTCGGCAGGCTGCATCAAAGAGAATCGTCTCACCGCGCCGCTCGGTTCGGCCTCCACCAATGATTACTATGCGCGCGCCGAACAGCAGCGCCATTTCTGGCGTGACTGGCACGATGGCCAGCAGTGGGATCGGGTGCAGAGCGAGCTGCTACAGCGTTATCAGGCGCAGTTTGGCGAGTCGGTAAAATATTACGCCATCGATCAGGGTAACTGGCCGCCGATGGCAATTTCGCAGCACTGGCATAACGGCGTGTGGTATTTCTTCACCCTCGGCATGAGTATCCGGCCGATGCCGCAGGTGGATTATCTGTTTGATGAGCTGGCACCGCAGTACCGGCGCGTGGAGCTGGCGATGGCGGTGGATGGCGAAGTGATGACCGAGGCCAACGCGGTGCAGATGGCCAGCGCGCTGGCGGAGTTTGCTCATCTGCCGTGGGCGCGGCTCACCTGGATTGGCGAAGGGCACACGCTGGCGTCGGAAGTGGCGCCGGTCGGCTTTGAAAGCTTCCTGCTGGCCAACGGTCTGGCAGGTGAAAGCGCACAGCTGCGGCTGCCGAAGCGCGACGGCGATCGGCCGAATCTGCTGTGGGCGACGCCGATCACCGAAGCCGAGCGGCTGTTTGCCCAGGCGGACGAGCGCGGCGGCCAGCAGTTGCTGCAGCGCTTGCTGGCGCAGGGCAGCGATCATGTATTCCGTCCGCGCCAGGAAGTGGTGGAATCCGCACCGTAATGCCTGCAGAATCAGTCGTGTCCGAAGCATCAGATTACCGACCCGATGGGTATTAACCGGATGCTTCCTGCTCCAGCCATGCGATAAAGCGGTTCAGCGACGAGGATTTATCCACATCGGGCGGAATCAATGCCACGTAATGACTTCCCTTTGCCTCAATAGCTAACGGGGTGACAAGCGGGTTGCCCTGCAGGTCATGGCCCAGCATTTCTCTTCCCCCGATGCCCACACCGACACCATCAATGATTGCCTGCAGACTGATATAATTATGTTCGAATCGCTGAAAACGTAGCGGGCGCACATCTTCCACGCCAGCCTGTTTCATCCACTGTTCCCATTCACCTGACCGCGTACGGGATAACACCACAACGTGGTTTGCCAGGTCTGCAGGGGTGTTCAGTGCTTTTGTGGCTAACAGTTTCGGCGCGGCAATCAGGGTGAGCTTTTCCTCAAATAACGGTCTCTTCTCAAAGTAACGCCATTCGGGTTTGTCCACAGCATCCCGGCGAATCAGGACGTCAAAACCAGATAGCCCTTTCACCTCCGAACTGTTTGAAGTGGATACCGAGATTTCAATGTCAGGATGCTGGTTATGGAATGCCGGCAGGCGCGGGATCAGCCAGTGCATCGCAAAAGTGGTTTGCGCATTGACGCGTACCGTGCGGGTATTGGGGGTTTTGCCAAAGCGCACCGCAGCATCGCTGATAATGTCAAAAGCGGTGCTGATCTCTGCGGCAAAAGCCCGGGCATGTTCCGCCGCCACGCTGCGCTGTCCCTGACGTTCAAATAGCGGTTGTCCCAGCCACTCCTCAAGCAATTTGATCTGGCGGCTAACGGCACCGTGGGTAATCCCTAATTCCTCAGCAGCGTCACTCAAACTGTTGGCGTGCGCGGCCGTTTCGAACAGCCGCAGTGCATTCAACGGCGGCAGGTTACGTTTCTTCATCTGTGACTTTTAGTATCGGTAGTGGGCAATATTTATCGATATTATGATCTACGCACCCTCATTAAGATGCCTGCTTTGCCGTTGAAAATGAGGAAACTCAGTGAGTGATTATGTCTTTGTGACGCTGATCGCGATTCTTTCCGGGGCGCTGAGTGGCATCATCGGCACCGGTTCTTCGTTACTGCTGCTGCCGCTGATGGTCAGCAATTTCGGCCCCAGAGTGGCGATGCCAGTCATGGCTATCGCCGCAATTATGGGGAATCTCTCGCGCATCGCAGTCTGGTGGCGTGAAATCGACTGGCGCGCCACGCTGGCCTATACCCTTCCTGGCATGCCAGCAGCAGCATTAGGTGCGCATGTGCTGCTCTCTTTACCCGCCTGGATCATCGATGGCGCGCTGGGGCTGTTTTTCTGGGCGATGATCCTGGTCAGACGCAACCTGAGAAACAATCAATGGACGCTCTCGATAAAGCAGTTAGGGCTTTGTGGTGGCGTTGTGGGTTTTCTGACCGGACTGGTTCTCTCCACCGGACCGGTGAGCGTGCTGATTTTTACCGCCTATGGATTGAGCCGTGGCGCATTTATTGGCACGGAAGCATCCAGCGCTTTTCTGCTATATATCAGCAAGGTCGGTACTTTTGCCTTGCAGCAGGCGCTCACAATGCAGGTTGTGCTCACCGGTTTGTTAGTAGGCAGTGGCATTATGCTGGGCACCCTGAGCACGAAAGCGATCGTCCAGAGACTGTCGGTCACACAGTTTGCCGTGCTGATTGACGTGATCCTGTTTATTTCTGGCGCAGGATTAATCGTTAATGCCTGGTCAGGAGCACAATAGAGTGACTCATCATCTCTATCGCTGAGGAGTCACAGGGCAAGGGTGGTGACAATAAGCGCTCTTATGGTCACGCGATTCAATCAGTTAACCATTTTGTGATCTCGCGCACCTCAAGTTCCTCTGTAACAAGCCGTTAACCTCAATCAGGCAACTCGCCACACCAGGGTAAGGGCACACCGATGTTAAAAACCACACAATCCCGTTTTACCGCGACCTTAGTCGCATTCTTTGTTGTTCTTATGCTGGTCACCGTGCTGGTGATTAACCAGTTCATTGCGCCGCAGCTCAGCCAGAACGAAAGCCGGCTGGTGCGCTATGAGGTGGATGGCCTTGCCGGACGCATCGTCGAGCAGATGAACCGCGTACAGGCGCAACAGCGCGCCATTACCGAGGCGGCAGGCGTGATGGACAGCGCCGCCATTGATACGCTGCTGCCGGCGCTGGTTAACCAGTATCAGGACAGCAACGTGTTCGGTGGCGGTATCTGGCCGTTACCTAACCGGCGCGATCCGGCGAAGGAGAAAGACAGCTCGTTCTTCGCGCGCAACGCCAGTAACCAGCTGCAGGTCAACACCTACTGGAACTCGGAGGCTGCCGACAAATACTGGGAGCAGCCGTGGTACAAAGACGGCATGGCCGCCGAGAAGGGCCAGTGCGCGTGGGCGAAGGCTTATCAGGATGCCGCCAGCCCGCAGCCGCGCACCAACTGCGCCATGGCAATTTACCGTAACGGCACCGTCTGGGGCGTCTCGACCATTGACGTTACGCTCGGCTTTTTCAATCAGCTGGCCCGACAGATGGGTGAGGCGATTCACGGCCGCGTCCTGATCGTCGAAGCGGATGGCAAAGTGGTCGGTAACGCCGCGCTGCTGGAAGGCACGCCGAAGCTGGAGAATCTGGCTGATACCCAGCTGCCAATGGCGGCAGCGCTGAAAGGGCTGCTGGCACAGGCCGGTTCTCAGCCTGCGCAAACCACCTTCAGCGGAGAAGATGGTGAGCACACGCTATTCCTGCAGGCGATTCCCGGCAGCCCGTGGTATCTGGCCAGCGACGTGCCGTCAGCATTGCTGGATGCGCAGACGCACAGCATGCTGACCCGCCTCGGCCTGGTACAGATCCCGCTGGCGATTCTGCTGCTGCTGGTGCTGCTCGGCTTTGTGCGCGCCATGATGAAACGCCTGAGTCTGCTGAATCAAAACATCGAAGCGCTGTCGACCGGCGGTGCGGATCTCACGCAGCGGCTGCCGGCCAGCAACAGCCCGGAATTTAACGCCGTGGCGCAGAGCTTCAACCAGTTCATCGCCCATCTGCAGGGGCTGATGCGCCAGGTGGGCGACAGCGCGCTGGCAATCACCGCAGCTTCGCGTGAAATCGCCAGCGGCAACGCCGATCTCTCGGCGCGGACCGAATCACAGGCGAGCTCGATTGTGCAAACCGCCGCGTCGATGGAAGAGCTGACCGGCACGGTGCGCCAGAACGCCGACAACGCGACGCACGCTAACCAGCTGGCAGATGGTGCGTCTCAGGTGGCGGCGCGCGGCAGCGAGGTGGTGCGTCAGGTGGTCAGCACCATGGGCGAAATTCATCACTCCTCACGTAAAGTGGTGGATATTATCAGCGTTATCGACAGCATCGCCTTCCAGACCAACATTCTGGCACTCAACGCCGCGGTGGAAGCGGCGCGCGCCGGTGAGCAGGGCCGCGGATTTGCGGTAGTGGCCTCGGAAGTGCGCAATCTGGCACAGCGCTCCGCTAACTCGGCGCGTGAAATCAAGAAGCTGATTGAAGAGTCGGTGGCCAATATCGATACCGGCAGCCAGCTGGTGGAGCAGGCGGGACAAACCATGGACGAGCTGATGCAGGGCGTCAGCAGCGTGACGACGCTGATGAGCGAAATCATGTCCGCCAGCCGCGAACAGAGCATGGGCATCGAACAGGTGAACCTGGCGATCACCCAGCTTGACGGCAGCACCCAGCAGAATGCGGCGCTGGTGGAACAGGTTTCCGCGGCGGCGCGTGCCATGGAAGAGCAAAGCGTGCAGCTTGAGCAGGTGGTGCACGGCTTCAAACTGTAACGCAGCGCACACCCCTTACAGCGGCGTCTTTATGGCGCCGCTGTCACGCTTTTTCCTGCCTTTTTCTCCAGAATTATCCGCAGGCTGCTAAGCTTACTGCTTATCGCGACAGCGCACGGAATGTGCGCGATTTTCTCCGCTGCCGCTTCCGCTATTGTGTACAATAGTGGGGATTTTTCCGAAGGAGTTGTCATGCCCGCCATTGAAGTTATCCTCGTCGACCACCTCGATCGTCCCACCGGCAAGATGGAAAAGCTGGAAGTCCATGAGAAGGGATTGCTGCATCGCGCGGTAACGGTTTACGTATTCAATTCGCGCCATGAACTGTTGCTGCAGCGCCGGGCGCAGAGTAAGTATCACTGCGGCGGTTTATGGAGCAACACCTGCTGCAGCCATCCTTATCCACAGGAGCTGACGCGCGACGCGGCTGAGCGCCGCCTGCGTGAAGAGATGGGGCTGGATCTGGCGCTGACGCCGGTGTTTGAGCTGAGCTACAATCTGCCGCTCAGCAACGGCCTGATCGAGCATGAGTATGGTCACGTGTTTTTCGCCATCAGTGACGAAGCGCCGGTGCTTAACCTCGACGAGGCCGACGACTGGTGCTACTGCTCTGTCGAACAGATTCAGCAGGAGATGCGCGATAATCCGGCAAAATTTACGCCGTGGTTCCTGCACACTTTCCCGCGCATCCCCACTACGCTGGGCGATTTCCGCCTCACTGCCTGAGTGAACGCCTCATCGCTGAGGCGTTATCCGCTTACTGAAAATCTTCCGCATCTACATCGTAGCCTGACGGTTCCCAGCGAATCGCCAGCAGCGCCAGCAATCCGGCCAGCGGTGCCAGCAGAATGACCCAGAACACGCCGGTGCCGAACGCCGCCACCAGCAGCGGAAACACAAACAGGGATACCGTCGAGCTGGCGCGCATCAGCGTCTGATTAAAGCCGACGCCCACGCCGCGCAGCGAAGCCGGATAGCTCAGTGAGGCAAAGGTCATGGTGTGTGAACCCGGACCAAACCCCTGACCGAACAGGAACAGCGCCAGCATGGCAATCGCCAGCGCTGCTTCTTCTCCGCCGGCCGGGCGACCAATCAGCGCCAGCCCAAGCAGCGCCGCACACTGGCAGGCGTAACCAGCCACCGACATCTTCCACGCGCCCAGCCGCGGCACCAGCCGCACCGCCAGCAGGCCGCCAACAAACGCAAACAGCAGGTTAAGCGCCAGCGAAACCAGAATGGTGGTCAGCATCGACTGGGCGAGGAAGCTGGAGATGATCACCGGCAGGCCAAAGGCCACCGCGTTGTAAGCGAACGACGAGGCAATCGACGTGATGGTCGCCAGCAGCGTACGGCGGCGGTAAACGCCCTGCAGCAGCGCGCCGTAGTTGCGCCAGCTGGCTTTACGTACCGGCTGTGCGGCTGTGAGATCGGCCTCCTGCGCCACTTCAGCGTTGATGTTATACGATCGCCGCAGAATGGCCGCGGCACCCTGCAGGTTGCCCTGATTGGCCGCCCAGATCGGCGATTCACTCATGTAGCGGCTGCGGATAGCGATGATCAACAGCGCCGGCACCGCGCCAAAGCCGAGAATCAGCCGCCACAGCCAGTCGGTATGGCTCTCCGGCAGCACCGCATACAGCAGCAGCACCAGCAGATAGGAGATGCTGATCGCTGCATACCAGGTCGGACACCACATCGCGACGCTGGCGGCCTTGTTGCCCTGACCGCGTAGCCTGGAAAACTCCGCGAGGAATGCCATCGCCACCGGCAAATCGATGCCGACGCCGAGACCCATCACAAAGCGCGCCGCCGCCAGCACGTACTCATTCGGCGCAAAGGCGCAGGCCAGCGCCGCCACCACGAAGAAGAACATATCGGCCATAAAGACCCGATAGCGACCGATTTTATCGGTGAGATAGCCGCCGATCAGCGCGCCGACAATCGCGCCAAAAGTGATGGCTGACGCGACCATGCCGGTGCCGGCGGGCGTCAGATTGAATTCTCGCGTGACATCTTTAATGCCGAATGCCAGCGCACCGAGATCGTAGGCATCGAGAAAAACTCCGCCCAGCGCGATGGCGATGACGATACGCGCATTGCTGCGCGAGGCGTTACTGTTGTTGACCAGCCGCGTCACGTCGGCCGCGCTGCGAATCCACTGCGTCTCGCCCTGCGGCGTATTCCCTGCCAGCGCCACGTGCGCCGAAGAAGTTAAGTCTGACATGATGTTGTGTGATTTATTGTAAAGAGTGGGGCTATGAGCATAAGCCGCGCATGCAGCAGGAAAAATTCTATTTGGTTATAAGTGCAACCAAAGCGTTCTAAAAAAGCCGTGCGGAAACGCAGAAAAACAGCGATTTGCGCTACCCGTCGCCCCCATCCCGCTGCGCCAGGCTACGCTTGATTATCACTGAGAGAAAACAACGCTGAGGAAAGCGCCATGATTAAGCAGGGTTTATTGGGGATGATCGCCCTGGCGATGAGTGTCGGGGCCGTGCAGGCAGCGGACCCGGTAAAGGTCGGTTCCAAGATTGATACTGAAGGTTCGCTGCTCGGTAACATTATTCTGCAGGTGCTGAATCAGCACGGGGTAAAAACCGTCAACAAAATCCAGCTCGGCACCACGCAGGTGGTACGCGGGGCGATTACCGCTGGCGAGCTGGATATTTATCCGGAATACACCGGCAACGGAGCGTTCTTCTTCAATGATGAGAAAGACGCCGCGTGGAAAAACGCGCAGCAGGGCTATGAGAAGGTGAAAAAGCTCGACGCGGAGAAAAATCATCTGGTGTGGCTGACGCCCGCGCCAGCCAATAACACCTGGACTATCGCGGTGCGCGGTGACGTGGCGCAGCAGAATAACCTGCAGTCGCTGGACGATCTCAGCGCTTACCTGAAAAAGGGCGGCACCTTTAAGCTGGCCGCTTCGGCGGAATTTATTGAGCGCAGCGATGCGTTGCCAGCCTTTGAAAAAGCCTACAACTTCAAGCTCGGCCAGTCGCAGCTGCTGTCGCTGGCCGGCGGCGATACCGCCGTGACCATTAAAGCCGCCGCGCAGCAAACCTCGGGCGTGAACGCGGCGATGGCCTATGGTACTGACGGTCCGGTGGCGGCGCTCGGCCTGCAAACCCTCAGCGATCCGAAGGGCGTGCAGCCGATTTACGCCCCCGCGCCGGTGATCCGCGCCAGCGTGCTGCAACAATATCCGCAGATTGCTGACTGGCTGCAGCCGGTGTTCAGCAAGCTGGATGAGAAAACGCTGCAGCAGCTGAATGCGCAAATCGCCGTTGACGGTCAGGACGCCAGCCAGGTCGCACGGCAGTGGCTGCAGCAGAATAAGTTGCTGTAAGCGGTGCTGTCGCGGGTAAACCGACCGCGTCAGCAGCCGGTGCAATTGGTACTGACGCTGCTGATCACGCTGGCGCTGGGCGCGCTGCCGCTGCTGAGCTTTGCGGCCAACCGGTTGGTCTCCGGACAGCCGCTGATGCTGTGGCAGGTGCAGGCGGGTTGGCTGCTGCTGGTGCCGCTGTTGTGGCTGTGGCTGGGATTATGGTGGCCGCCGGGACGCGGCGCGGCGCTGGCGCAGTTGCTGGGCGCAGAAGCGCTGTTCGCGCTGCTGATTGGCATTGGCGGCCACGCTGCCAGCGAACTGGCCCGCAGCGGCAGTCCGCTGGCGCGTACCGCGCTGGGCAGCGGCTTATGGTGTGCGGCAGGATTAGCGCTGCTGCTGGCGGCCGAAGCCATTCGCCAGCTAAGCCACCATACGTCGCTGCGTATTCTGCTTAACCTGCAACTGTGGCTGCCGCCGCTGGTGGTGCTGCTGAGCGGTCAGCTGGATGCGCTGTCGCTGCTGAAAGAGTATGCCAACCGCACCGCCGTGTTTAACGCGGCATTCAGCCAGCACCTGCTGCTGCTCGGCGGCACGCTGCTGCCCACCTTACTGATTGGTCTGCCGCTCGGACTGGCCATCGCGCGGCGCGCCCGCTGGCAGCATGCCGCTTTCAGCGTGCTGAATCTGATCCAGACCGTGCCGTCGGTGGCGCTGTTTGGCCTGCTGATCGCGCCGCTGGCCGGGCTGGCAGCGCATTTTCCGCAGCTGGCGCGCCTCGGTATCAGCGGGATTGGCCTCGCGCCGGCGCTGATTGCGCTGGTGCTGTATGCGCTGCTGCCGCTGGTGCGCAGCGTGGTAGCGGGTCTGCAGCAGGTGCCGCAGGAGGTGCGCGAAACCGCACGCGGCATGGGCATGAGCGGCTGGCAGCAGTTCTGGCACGCCGAGCTGCCGCTGGCGCTGCCAGTGTGGCTCTCCGGGCTGCGCGTGGTGGTGGTGCAAACCGTCGGGCTGGCGGTGGTCGCGGCGCTGATTGGTGCCGGCGGCTTTGGTGCCATTGTGTTTCAGGGACTGCTAAGCAGCGCGCTGGATCTGGTGCTGCTGGGCGTGATTCCGGTGGTGGCGCTGGCGGTGATATGTGATGCGCTGCTGCGATTGCTGTCGGCACTGCTGGAGAGAGGACATGATTGAGTTTCATCAGGTAAGCAAGGCGTTCGCCGGGAAAGAGGCGATTCGCAACCTGTCGCTGAAGATTGAGAAGGGCAGTTTTACCGTGCTGATTGGCACGTCCGGCTCGGGTAAATCCACCACGCTGAAGATGATTAACCGGCTGGTGGAGCACGACAGCGGCGAGATCCGCTTTGCCGGTGAGCCGATTGAGCAGATGGATGCGCGCGCGCTGCGGCGGCGCATTGGCTATGCCATCCAGTCCATCGGCCTGTTCCCGCACTGGAATGTGGCCAAAAATATCGCCACCGTGCCATCGCTGCTCGGCTGGCCGCGGGAAAAAATTGCGGCGCGGGTGGACGAATTGCTGGCGCTGCTCAATCTCGACGGCTCGCTGGCAACGCGCTATCCGCACCAGCTCTCCGGCGGTCAGCAGCAGCGCGTCGGCGTGGCGCGCGCGCTGGCGGCCGACCCGGAACTGCTGCTGATGGATGAACCGTTCGGCGCGCTCGATCCGGTCAACCGTCAGGCGCTGCAGCAGGAGATGCTGCGTATTCAGCAGCTGTCGGGGCGCACCGTGGTGCTGGTGACGCACGACATCGACGAAGCGTTAACCCTCGCCGACCGGCTGGTGCTGATGGACGGCGGCGAGATTGTGCAGCAGGGGCGACCGATTGACCTGCTGACGCAGCCCGCCAGCGATTTTGCGCGTCAGTTTTTTGGCCGCAGCGAACTGGGCGTGCGGCTGCTGGCACTGGGACGCGCGGGCGCGGCGGCACGGCGCGGCGAATGGCTGGAGGCGGAACCGATCGCCGCCGGACTGACGCTGCGCGAGGCGCTGTCGCAGTTTATCGCGCGCCGCACCGACAAATTACCGGTGGTCGATCAGCATCAGCAGCCGCTGGGCGTGCTGCATTTCAGCGATTTGCTGCGACAGCGGGAGGCGGGCTGATGCGAGTGCTGCGCGATCCGCTTTACTGGCTGCTGGGACTGTTTCTGCTGTTGCTGTGGGGACTGCCGCACAGCGCGCCGCTGTTCGCGCACTGGTTTCCGCAACTGGAGCGGCCGCTGTATCAGCAGGAGAGTTTCTGGCAGCTGGCGCTGGCCCATCTGCTGCTGGTGATCAGCGGCAGCGCGCTGGCGATTGTGGTGGGTGTCGGCTGTGCGGTATTCGCGACGCGTCAAGGCGGCAGGGCGTTTCGCCCGCTGCTGGAGACGCTGGCGGCGGCCGGGCAGACCTTTCCGCCGGTGGCCGTGCTGGCGATTGCCGTACCGGTGATGGGTTTTGGTGCCGCACCGGCGGTGATGGCGCTGTTTCTGTATGGGCTGTTGCCGATCCTGCAGGGCACGCTGGCGGGACTGGACAGCGTACCGGCCAGCAGCCGCGAGATCGCCGTTGGTCTCGGCATGGGACCGTGGCGGCGGCTGTGGCAGATTGAGCTGGCGCTGGCGGCCCCGGTGATTATGGCCGGGGTGCGCACCTCGGTGATGATCAACATCGGCACTGCGACCATTGCCTCAACCGTGGGGGCAGAAAGTCTGGGGTCGCCGGTGATTATCGGTCTGAGCGGCTTCAATACCGCCTATGTGATTCAGGGTGCGTTGCTGGTGGCGCTGCTGGCGTTAATCTGCGACCGGCTGCTGGAGCGGTTGCAGCGCGCACTCAGTGGGTATGCAGAATAAGGCTGTAGCCGACCAGCATCATGCCGCCCATGCCGCCAATCGCCATGATGGCAAACAGGGTGCCAATGAGAAGTTTATTCCAGTTCATAGGGAAACCTGAGAAAAGTCACGGAGTGCGGCATGATAACGCGCACACCGGTTGAGGCAAAGGCCGCGTGTGCGATTTTTCAAACGGGTTCGTGGACATGTATTGAGAAGCCCTGAGCCTGCCAGTGTTCAAACTGCTCCAGCTGACGGCGCGTCGGCTTTTTACCGGTCCAGATAAACAGATGCTGGCCGGGAAATAGCTCCGGACGCGGCATATCCAGCGGTTCTGCCAGCACATCAATGCGCCAGCCCTGCTGCGCTAAGCGCCAGGCTTCCAGCCAGATGCGGGTGCGATCTTCCACGCCCCAGCCAATCATCAGCGCATCTTTGCCGGCTTTTTTACGCGCACCGGCCAGACAGAAGGCGACGTAATCAATCAGCGCGCCGTCCAGCAGGCTGCACATGGTGCGCGCGGTATTTTGATCCAGCCCTAGACGCTGGCGCACCGGCACAAAAACGTGGTCAATCAGCGCGTCCACCGGGTGTTCACGACCAATGGTGGCGATTTTGGTGCGCAATTTGGAAGGCCGCACGTGGCGCAGCACGCTCATCAGCTCTTCCTGCAACGCCGTCCAGCCGTCATGCACGTTGAAGGTCTCTCCTTCAAGCAAGGCTTTGACTTTACCAACGGGCACACCACTCTCTATCCAGCGTTTGATCTCTTCGATCCGCTGAACATCTTCATCATCAAATTGTCGATGACCACCCTCGGTGCGCTGCGGCTTTAACAGCCCATAACGACGCTGCCAGGCACGCAGGGTTACCGGGTTAATTCCACAGCGCTCGGCAACATCGCCGATACTGTATAAGGCCATGGCATCCTCTAAAATTCTGACCTGCATAACAACACCTTAACCGCCAGAGTGAGCTTGTACAATGATTATTTTATTGTACAACTTGACCCACTGCACGATTTCGGGTTTTATCTCTTATATGAGATTTATTTCCCGAAAATGAGAGGTGAAGATGTCTGCTCCAAATACGGAAGATCGACTTGCGGCACGCCTGGCGGAATTACGCCTGCAGCGCGGCTGGTCGCTGGATGAACTGGCTCTGGCAACCGGCATTAGCCGCGCCTCATTGTCGCGCATTGAGCGCGCCGAGACCAGCCCTACCGCCGCATTGCTTAATCGCCTGTGTGTTGCTTACGGCCTGACCATGTCGCGCCTGCTGAGCGAAGTAGAAGAAGACGCGGCGCTGCTGCTGAAAGCGGAGCAGCAGCCGGTGTGGCAGGATACGCAGAGTGGCTTTCAGCGCCGCAACGTCTCGCCACCGGCCAGCCAGTTCAAAGCGGAGCTGGTCGAGGGCGTGCTGCGCCCGGGCGCGCGCATTGATTATGATGCGCCGCCGGTACAGGGGCTGGAGCAGCACATCTGGCTGCAGTCGGGCGAGCTGACTATCACTATGGAAACGCACAGCTGGACGTTACAGGCTGGCGATTGCCTGCGCTTCCACCTCAGCGGACGTTCCTCTTTTCAGGCGCATGCTGAAGGCGGCGCGCGTTACATTCTGGTGGTGTGCAAACCATGATTGAAATCGATTCTCTCAGCGCCACGCAGGCGCAGCCGCTGCTGGCGGCACTGTGCGATGTACTGCACGGTTGTGTGGCGGACGGTGCCAGCGTCGGCTTTATCGACGCGGACGATCGCGCGGTAATGGCGCGCTTCTGGCAGGATAAAATTTACAGCCTGGCGAGCGGGGATAATCAGCTGCTGGTGGCCTGGCAAGCGGGCGAGATTGTGGCCACGGTGATGCTGGGCTTCAGCAGTATGCCCAACGGCCGCCATCGCGCGGAGATCAGCAAACTGCTGGTGCATCCGCGTGCGCGTCGCCAGGGCATTGCGCGCCGTCTGATGTTACGCGCTGAAGAACTGGCACAGCAGCAGGGCAAAACGCTGCTGGTACTGGATACGCGCAGCGGTGATGTCGCCAGCGCGCTCTATCTGTCGCTCGGCTGGCAGGTCGCGGGTTCAATCCCCTATTATGCCGAATCGACGGCCGGTGAGCTGGATGCCACCACGGTGATGTATAAGCGGCTGGCGTAAGCGTTCTGATGCTGTTACCGGATGCCGCCTCTCCCTTGTCCGCAGGCTGCTTCTCCCTCTCCCTCTCCCGGTGGGAGAGGGCCGGGGTGAGGGCATCAGCGTGCACATTCCATCCCGTGCCAGCAGAAACCCGGTCGCACGCACCGTATCAGTGCGCCGCCGCGGCCTCGCTCAACCCCAGCGACTGCATAAACAGCCGGATAATCGGATTTATTTTCCGGCCCTTCTTCATCACCAGACAAAACGCGGTTTCGCGACGCAGCGTATCATCACCCAGTTCACACAGTTGACCGCGGGCAATAAACGGGGCGGCATAATGTTCCGGTAAATAGCCAATAAAGTGGCCGGTTAAAATCAGCATCGCCACCGATTCCACCTGTACCGCCTGCACACCGCTCTCCTGCACCGGAATCAGGCGGCGTTCATCGCGCGGGGTAACATATAAATGATTAATAATTTTCTGCTCACGTAATACTTCCACCGAAATATTTTTATCGCAAGATCCGGAATAGAGTGGATGTGACGCAGCGCAATATAATTTTGCGTATTCTTTATAAAGTTCGAAATAATCGAAATCATTTTTCATTTCATAGGCGGGAGCAATGCCGCAATGAAAACGCCCTTCGCTAATGCCGCGCTCAATATCATCCAGCTGCGCGGTCTGCAGACGAATCTGCACCTTTGGCGCTTTCTGGTGCAGCTGTTGCACCGCGCTGGTGACCGGCGAGTGCGGATCGCTGATGGTGTTATCCACCACGCAAATTGCGATGTCGCCCAGCAGTTCGTTGCGGCTGTTGTGCAGCCGTTCACGAAACAGGTTAAGCGACACGAACAGCTCCAGCGTGGCCTGATATACGTTGATGCCGTACTGTGTCAGCTCAAAGCCTTCACGGCCGCGGCTGCACAGCGTCATGCCCAGCCGGATCTCCAGATCGGAAACCTGTTTACTGATCGCCGCCAGGCCAATATTTAATTCGTGACTGGCGGCGGTTAATCCACCGGCTTCCACCACGCATTTAAATACCCGCAGCAATTTTAAGTCGATATTACTCAGCGCCAGAACCGCATTATCGCCGCGATTATTCGCATTGTTTCCAGACTGGGAAACTTTACTTTCCATTTTTGCTATTCAACTCCGGAATAATTGCGGTGAAAGTACAGTGAATCTGAAATACCACCTATTTGCCAGCGTGGCAATAAAATAAGTTTTTATTATCGCTACCGGCTGAATCTTAACTTTTTCATATTGCTGCAGCTGATTTGTGAGGGAAATAGCATGTCTGAGAATGCCGAACTGCTCTGGGGCGCGCGTTTTAAAGCGGCACCGGCAGCCAGTTTAACCGCGCTGTCGCGTAGCCCGGAATATTACTTTGCGCTGGCGCCGTACGACCTCGCCGGTTGCCGTGCCCATGCGCAGGAACTGGCGCGTGCCGCGCTGTTAAGCGCTGACGAGCTCAGCACCATGCTGGCGGCGATTGACGCGCTGGACGCCGATTATCGCGCTGGCCAGCTGCAGCCGATTGCCGCCGATGAAGACGTGCATACCTTCATCGAACGCGCACTGACAGAACGTCTCGGCGCGCTGGGCGGCAAGCTGCGTGCCGGCCGTTCACGCAACGATCAGACCGTCAACGATCTGCGCCTCTATCTGCGCGATAACGGCCGCAAGCTGGTGAGCGCGCTGCTGCAACTGCAGCAGGCGCTGGTGACGCAGGCCGCGCAGCACACCGACAGCGTCGCCCCGGGTTTTACCCATCTGCAGCAGGCGCAGCCGATTGTGTTTGGCCATCAGCTGCTGGCGCATGCGCAATCCTTCGCGCGTGACATCGAGCGTATGCAGGACTGGGATCGCCGCAGCGCGCGCTGTCCGCTGGGCGCGGCAGCAATGGCCGGTTCGGCGATTGCGCGTCAGCCCCAGCTGGCCGCCGCCGATCTCGCCTATCTGGCGCCCTGTGAAAACTCGATCGATGCGGTCGCCAGTCGCGACTACGCCGCGGAATTCCTGTTCGTCACCAGCATGATCGGCATCAATCTGTCCCGCCTGTGTGAAGAGGTGTGCATGTGGGCGTCGCGTCAGTTTCGCTGGGTGGAGCTGCACGACAGTTACGCCACCGGCAGCTCGATCATGCCGCAGAAGAAAAATCCCGATATCGCCGAGCTGACGCGCGGCCGCAGCGGCCGGCTGGTCGGCAACCTGATGGCGCTGCTGACCACCATGAAAGCCATGCCGCTCTCTTACAACCGCGATCTCAGCGACGACAAACGTAACGTGATTGATGCGGTTGATACGCTGCTGATGGTGCTGCCCGCCATGGCCGGCATGATGGCGACGCTGAAATTTAACACTGAGGTGATGCGCGAGCAGGCGCCGGATGGCTTCACGCTGGCGACCGAAGTGGCCGACTGGCTGGCAGTGCGCGGCGTGCCGTTCCGCGAGGCGCACGAGATCACCTGGCAACTGGTGCAGCTGTGCGAACGCGAAAACTGCGGCCTGGCCGATCTGACGGATGCGCAGTTGTATGGCGTCGATGCGCGTCTCACGCCGGAAGTACGCCAGGCGTTAACGCTGGAAGCGGCGCTGGCAGCCCGCAGCGGCTACGGCGGCACCGCGCCAGCACGGGTGCGCGAGCAGCTGGCACGTCTGCAAACCCTGATGCAGGACCAGCAGCGCTGGGCCGATGATTACGCCGGACCGCGCGCCTGAGGAGAGCCTATGTCACACACCACACCGGTTGAACCGTCGGTCAGCAATGGCCGCGTCCAGCCCCATTACGATCTCGATCGCTATCAGGTGGTGCCGCGCCGCTATTATGGCCGCATCACCGCATCGGCAGTGATCCTCGTGCTGCTGGCGCTGCTGGTCAACGCCTTTGCGCACGGCAACATTGAGTGGTCGTTCGTCGGCCAGTTCTTCACCGCGCAGGCGATCCTGAATGGCGTGGTTAACACGCTGATCATGTCGGTGCTGGCGATGGCGCTGGGCATTCTGTTTGGTGTCATTACCGCCATCATGTACATGTCGCCCAATCCGGTGCTGCACTACATCGCAGTGGGCTATGCGTGGATCTTTCGCGGCACGCCGCTGATTTTGCAGCTGCTGCTGTGGTTTAACCTGGCGCTGGTGTTCCCCACCATCAGCATTCCCGGCCTGTTCAGTGTGCAAACCGTCACGGTGATGACGCCGTTTCTCGCCGCGCTGCTCGGCCTGAGCATCAATCAGGGTGCGTACACCTCCGAAGTGGTGCGCGCCGGGCTGTTGTCGGTGGATACCGGTCAGTATGAAGCCGCCAAAGCCATCGGCATGCCGCGTCTGCAGGCGCTGCAGCGCATCATTCTGCCGCAGGCGATGCGGGTGATTCTGCCGCCGGTCGGCAATGAGTTCATCAGCATGATCAAAACCACCAGCCTGGCCAGCATGATTCAGTACTCCGAGCTGCTGTACAACGCGCAAACCATCTACTTCGCCAACGCGCGCGTGATGGAGCTGCTGTTCGTCGCCGGCATCTGGTACCTGATTATCGTGACGCTGCTGTCGTTCGGACAGAGCCAGCTGGAACGTTACTTCTCACGCGGCCATCGTCGTCGCCAGTAACCGGGAGTGAGAGATGAGAAACATCGTGCGCGCCGTCAAGGTGAACAAATATTTCGATCAGTTCCACGCGCTAAAGGACGTCAGCCTGGAAGTGAACTACGGCGAGGTGATGTGCATTCTCGGCCCGTCGGGTTCCGGTAAAAGTACCTTTCTGCGCTGTATTAACCAGCTGGAGAAAGTGGATCAGGGCGGCATCTGGGTCGACAACGAGCTGGCGGGCTATCGCATTGCCGGCAACAAGCTGCATCCGCTGAGTGACAAACAGATTGCGCGCCAGCGGCTGCAGACCGGCATGGTATTTCAGCGCTTCAACCTGTTTCCGCACAAAACCGCGCTGGAGAACATCATTGAGGGGCCGTGCCGCGTGCTGCTGCGGCCGAAACGCGAGGCCAGCGAAGAGGCGATGGCGCTGCTGGATCGCGTCGGACTGGCGCACAAAGCGCACGACTATCCGCAGTCGCTCTCCGGCGGCCAGCAGCAGCGTGTGGCGATTGCCCGCGCGCTGGCGATGAAACCCAAACTGATGCTGTTTGATGAACCGACTTCGGCGCTCGATCCGGAGATGGTCGGTGAAGTGCTGGCGGTGATGCGCCAGCTGGCAAAAGAAGGCACCACCATGCTGGTGGTGACCCACGAAATGGGCTTTGCGCGTGAGGTCGCTAACCAGGTGGTGTTTATGGATGAGGGACGCATTATTGAGCAGGGCGCACCGGAAGAGATTCTGCTGAACCCGCAAAACCCACGGATGAAAAACTTTATCAACGCGATTCTTCTTTAACGTGACCGGGGTGAATAAATGAAAAAGCTGTTATTGAGTGCCATCAGTGCCGCGCTGCTGCTGCAATCCTCTGCCTGGGCGGAGATTGCCGTACCGGCCAGTATCAAAGAGAAAGGGCTGACCGTCGCCATCATGCCGAACTACCCGCCGATGGATTTTAAAGATCCGGCCACCAATCAGCTGAGCGGCGTCGATTATGAGCTGGGCCAGGCGATTGGCGAAAAGCTGGGCGTGAAGGTCAACTGGCAGGAGATTGCCTTTGAACAGATGGTCAACGCGGTAGTGACCAAACGCGTCGATCTGGTGATGTCCGGCATGACCGACACCAAAGAGCGGCAGAAAGTGGTCAACTTCATTGACTACTTCAAAACCGGCCCGCAGTTCTACACTCTGGCGGCGCGCAGCGACATCAACAGCGCCACCGATCTGTGCGGCAAAAAAGTAGGCACCAGCCGCCGCACCACCTTCCCGCAGGAGATTGCTACCTGGTCCAAAGCGCACTGCGAAGCAGCCGGTAAACCCGCGATTATCGTGGTGGGTGCGGAAGGCACCGCCGATGCGCGCACGCAGCTGCGCCAGCGTCGTCTTGATGGCGCAGTGCAGGGCAGCGAAACCCTGCCGTACATCATGAATCTGGAAAAAGGCACCTTCAAGCCGCTGGATAAAGCCTTCTCCTTCCAGTACACCGGCATGGCGCTGGGTAAAGATGCCGGCGAGCTGACCACCGCGATTCAGGCGGCCATTAACGCCATGATTGCCGATGGCAGCTACCAGAAAATCCTCAGCAAATGGGGCCTGAGCGACAACGGCATTGCCGAAGCGACGGTGAATCAGGGCTAAGGAGCGGGCGTATGCAACAACCGGGCGCAGTGCGCTGGCCGCAGGGCAAGCGTGGCTGTATGGCGCTGGCGTTTGATCTGGATGGGCCGACCGGCGACGCCATGCTGAATGGCAGTTTATGGTCAACGCCGGAGTATTTCACCTTTGGCGCCTACGGGCCATTTCGTGCGCTCGGTCGGCTGCTCGATCTGCTGCGCGCCTTCCAGCTGCCGGCCACGTTTTTTGTGCCGGCGTGGGTGGTAGAGCAGTGGCCGCGACAGTGCCAGGCGATCATCGAGCAGGGCCACGAAGTGGCCTATCACGGTTATCGCCACGAATCGTTCTGGGCGATTACGCCAGATGAACAGCGCGCCGTGATGGCGCGCTCGGCCGCCATCTTTCAGCAGTATCTCGGCATCCGCGCCTGCGGTTTTCGCACCCCTTCTGGCGACTGGCATGCCGAAACGCCGCAGATTCTGCGTGAGGCCGGGGTGATTTACTCCAGCAGCATGCGCGGTGACGATCGGCCCTACAGCATGGCTGTCGCCGGACATACGCCGCTGGTAGAGATCCCGGGCAAGTGGGAGATGGACGATTACGCCTCGCTGGCCTATACGCGCCAGCCAGATTTCCCGCAGGGCGGCGACCGCATCGCCAGCTATGCGCACACCGTTGACAACTGGCAGCGCGAATTTGACGGCGCGATGGCGGAAGGATTGTGCCTGACCACGCTGTTCCACCCGAAAATATCCGGGCAGCCCGGCCGTTTGCTGTTGCTGGAGCAACTGTTTGCCCACATGACGGCGCGCGACGATGTGTGGTTTGCGCGCTGTGATGCGGTGGCTGCGTGGTATTTGCAGGAGCAGCACCATGACTGAATCTTCTCGCTGGCCGTCGGGCAAACAATCGGCGGCCATCATTACCATCGACTATCACGATATTCACGGCATCCTGACGCAGGCGCCTGCGGTCGCCGGGCGCGATAAAACCCTGTCGGTGTGGCGCTATGGCACGCTGCGCGGCGTCGATCGTCTGCTGGAACTGCTGGCGGAAAAACAGCTGCTGGCCAGCTGGTGCTTACCGGCCATCGTCGCCGAAGAG
Organism: Pantoea dispersa; assembly: GCF_035783935.1. Lineage (GTDB taxonomy): Bacteria > Pseudomonadota > Gammaproteobacteria > Enterobacterales > Enterobacteriaceae > Pantoea > Pantoea dispersa_C. The sequence goes on from NZ_JALKOV010000001.1 coordinate 206,974, forward strand.
CAGCCGCAGGTGCTGCAGCGCATTGTCGCCGCCGGCCATGAGATCGCCTGTAGCGGCGAGCGACACGAAGACTTCTCGGCGCTGACGCTGGCGCAGCAGATTACCAGCGTGACGCGCGGCTGCGAGCGGCTGGCGCAGCTCACTGGCCGGGCCATCGAAGGATTTCGTACGCCGGCCGGCCAGTGGAAGCCGGGACTCGCTGCGGCGCTGGCGGCGCACGGCATCCGCTGGTCCTCCGGCTGGCGCGGCGATGACTTACCCTATTTTCATCCGGGCACCCGGCTGGTGGAACTGCCGATGCATTACACGCTGGAAGATGCACCTTATTTTGCCTTCAACCTCAGCCCGGCGATTCCGCCCGGACAGTCGCGTATCGCGCCTTATGGCGAAACGCTGGCCAACCTGACGCAGGATTTCCACGGCTTTCACCGTTTCGGCCTGTGTTATCTGCTGCGGCTGCACCCGGAAATCATTGGCACCGCCGGGCGCATTGGCCTGCTGCGCCAGCTGCTGGAGACGCTGCAGCAGCACGATGTGTGGATCGCTACTGCCGGCCAGGTGGCCGCGCACTGGCAGACGCAGCCGGATAACGATGCCGATCATCCGGCAGAGGTATTTGCCCGACTCAGCGGAGGCGAACATGGACACCACGCTTGATCGGCTGGCGGACTTCATCGCGGCCACCCGGTTCGCTCAGCTGCCGGAACCGCTGGTGATGCAGGCAAAACGTCATCTGCTGGATACGCTCGGCGCCGCGCTGGCGGGCTGTGACAGCCCGATCTGGCGCGAATGTCAGACGCTGGTGGCCGACGAGGGCGGCAGCGGCGTGGCGCAGCTGTGGGGCTGTGCGCAGCAAGCTTCCCCGCGTCAGGCGGCGTGGCTCAACGGCGTGGCGGCACACATGTATGAGCTGGATGACACCGGCGGCTGCGATCACTCCGGAGCCGTGGTACTGCCGGCGCTGCTGGCGGCACTGCCGCTGGCAACGCAGCCGGTTAACGGACGGGAATTCATCACCGCGATGGTGATCGGTTATGACATCGGTCGCCGCGTGCTGGAGGCCTGCGGCGGCTATGCGGCGCACAACGGCGCGGGCTGGCACTCAACCGCCAGCTGCGGCGTATTTGGCGCGGCGGCGGCAGTCAGTGCGCTGTTACGGCTGCCGGCCACGCAGTGCGCCTCGGCACTGGGCATCGCCGCCAGCTTCAGTGGTGGCCTGTGGGGCTTTATTCATGACGGCTCGCACACCAAAAAGCTGCACGCGGCGCGTGCGGCGGAAGGGGGCGTGCAGGCGGCGCTGCTGGCTCAGCGCGGCATCAGCGGACCTGCCGCGGTATTTGAGGCGCGCTGGGGCGGCTTTCTGCAAACGCTGGCGAGTGAAACCCAGCAGCCTGCCGCGCTCACGGCGCAGCTGGGCGAAGTATGGAAGCTGGCGCGCTGTTCCATCAAACCGTACGCCGCCTGTCGCGGCACGCATGCGGCGATCGATGCGCTGGGTCTGCTGCTTGAGCAGCATGCGGTGGCGACCCAGGACATCGCGCGCATTGTGGTTGGGCTCAATCCGTTTCTGCTGGAGATGTGCGGTACGCGTGAGCTCACCAGCCTCGCCGCCGCGCAAATGAGCCTGCCGTATGCGCTGACGGCGCGCGCGCTGTATGGCACAGCGGAGCTGACGAGTTATGACGACGACCGTCGCCTGAGTGCGGAAGCAGCCGCGCTGATGGCGCGCATTGAACTGGAGATTGATGACCAGCAGGGGCGCGATGATGAACCGTGGGTGCGGCTGGAGACGGTGCAGGGCCAGCAGTGGCAGCAGCACGTCGCGGTGCCGTCCGGATCGCCGGCGAATCCGCTGAGCGACGCGTCGCTGCGTGCCAAATACCGCAGCCTCGCCGCGCGCGTGTTGCCGGCGACGCAGGTGCAGCAGCTGGAAACGCGGTGTCTGACGCTGGAAAACGTGGCGGATATGCGGCACGTCGCGGCGTTGCTGGCGACCCGGTAAAAGTGGGGCGCCAGCCATGGCGTAATGCGTGTCTGTTAACGTTTAAATACATTCAAAACAAGGGCACTTTTCGTAGCGGCGCAATTTATTGCGCGATGAATCGCGCCGCTACGACCAGGGTGCGATTCGCGGTTTCCTTAATCAAACCCGTTGCGCCAGCGCTTCAATCCGCGCCATCGCCGCCCGCAGCCGCGCTTCGGTCACCGCTTCGGCCATGTTGGCCATATCCGGCGCGTGAACGGATTCGTGCACAATCAGCGCCAGCTCGCTTTCATCCAGCGCGGCAATTTCGGCCAGCGTCAGCGGTACGCCGCAGTCGCGCGCCAGGCGCATCTCATCCACCAGCTCTTCGTCGCTGCGATCCTCCAGCGCCAGCAGGCACAAATTACCGTAACCCACCAGCAGGCCGTGACCAAACTCGCGCGTTTTGTCGCAGAAGGTGAAACCTTCGTAGATGGCATGCGCAGCGGCGGCGTGGGCGCCATTGCTCATCAGCGAGGTCAGACCGGCCCAGGTAAAAATCGCGTCCAGCACCTGATCGAGCGAAGTGCCGCTCTCACCGCGCAGCACCGCTGCGTAAGCCGCCGGACCGTGCTCCGCGATCACCTCATAGCAGATCTGGCTGTGCGCCAGCGAAGAGAGCGCATTGCCGGTGCGCGCCGGATGGCGCGTGCTGACCGCCCGAAACTCATACCATTTAGCCAGCGTATCGCCGAGACCCGCGGCCAGCCAGCGGGCAGGGGCGGCTGCCAGCAGCTCACTGTCGATGATCACCGCCGCCGGTGCCTGTGGCAGCGGGAAGATATCGAAGAAGTTGCCGTTATCGTCGTAGCGAATGGTCAGCGGAGTCACGGCGGCGCAGGTGGCGGCAATCGTCGGTACGGTTACCACCGGCAGTCCGAGCTGTGCGCCCACCGCTTTGATGGTGTCCAGCGCCTTGCCACCGCCGGCGCCGATCAGCACCTCTGCCTGCTGTTCTGTCGCTAACGCCGCCAGCCGGTCGATATGGTTACTCGAGGTTTCGCCACCAAACCACACCGGTGCCAGCAGTTCGACACCCGCGGCGTCCAGCTGCGCCTGCACGCGCGTGGTCACCGCCTGCAGCGCGCGCTGGCCGCCAATCAGCAGTGCGCGCTGGCCCAGCCCGGCGCAGATGGCCCCCAGCTGGTTAATCACACCCGCACCGCGCAGCACGCGCGCCGGGAACAGCAAATTTTGTTGCGACATAGCGAAAGCTCTCTTTTTCAGGGAATGTCAGCATCATCGCCAAAGCGGCTTGCAGAAAAAATCGTTGTCAGCCGATAATCACTTCACAATTTTGTTAACTATTGTCAGCAATCCCTGAAGGAAGAGCCGTGTTGACGTTACCCAATCTCAAGCTGCTGCAGGTGTTCGCCAGCGTGGTGGAAAACCAGGGCTATTCACGCGCGCAGCAGGCGCTGAACATGACCACGCCCGCCATCAGCGCCTACATGAGTGACCTGGAAAGCCAGCTGGGCTTTATCCTGTGCCAGCGCGGGCGCGCGGGCTTTGCACTGACCAGCAAAGGCGAACAGTTCTACGCTTACACCCGGGAAATGCTGGCGACGCTGAGCGGTTGGCAGTCGCAGGTGGAGACGCTGAAAAGCGCGCAGGGCGGCACGTTTGCGCTCGGCGTGGTCGATGCTACCGTTACCGACAGCACGCTGGATCTGCCGGCGATCGTGGCGCGTTTTAATCAGCGCTTTCCGGCGGTATTCCTCACCCTCAGCGTGTGCGAGCCCAACGAGCTGCAGCAGCAGGTGCTGGAAGATCGGCTCGATTTGGCCATCGGCCACTTCCCGCTGCGCGCCAGCAATCTGGTGACGCTGCCGTTGTACGAGGAGCAGCAGTGGCTGTACTGCAGTCCGCAACATGTGCTGGCGCAGGGCGAGGTGGATGTGCGTCGCGTGCAGCAAACCGGCATGGTAACGCGGCGCTACTGGAACCAGCAGGAGCTGAACAAGCGCGGTTTTCGCCATAGCACCGCGTCGGTGGAGAGCATTGAAGCGCAGCTGACGCTGATCCTTTCCGGGCGTTACATTGGCTTTTTACCCGAGCATTACGCGCGCAGCCGCGAGCAGCAGAGCCAGCTGCTGCGCCTGTTGCCCCACCATTTTCACTTTCGTGCGCCGTTTTCGTTCGCCTTCCGGCGCGGCCGCGCGCGCGAGCCGCTGATCCGCGCGATGCGCGAAATTCTGAATCCAGCGCGAAAAACTGAGCGCGAAAGCTGACGCTGCGGCAATACTGTGTAAAAATACAGGCCGGTTTAACCAACAGTATTCACTATGGCCCTGACAGCAGCGATAAAAAGCCAGATTGCGCAATGGTATAAGGCGCTGCAGCAGCAGGTTCCTGACTTTATCCCGCGCGCGCCGCAGCGCCAGATGATCGCCGAAGTGGCGAAGAGTCTGGCCGGTGACGATGGTCGCCATCTGGCCATTGAGGCGCCCACCGGCGTCGGCAAAACCCTGTCCTACCTGATTCCCGGCATTGCGGTCAGCCGCGCCGAAGAGAAACGTTTAGTCATCAGCACCGCCAACGTGGCGCTGCAGGATCAGATCTTCAGCAAAGATCTGCCGCTATTAAAGAAAATCATTCCTGACCTCACCTTCACCGCGGCTTTTGGTCGCGGGCGCTATGTCTGTCCGCGCAACCTGACCGCGCTGGCAGCCACGGACGATCAGCAGGGCGATCTGTTGCTGTATCTCGACGAACAGGCGGTGACCGGTTCGAAAGAGGAGCAGAAATTCTGCGCGCGGCTGGAGAAAGACCTCAGCAGCTATAAGTGGGATGGCCTGCGCGATCACAGCGACGTGGCGATTGATGACAGCCTGTGGCAGCGCCTCTCCACTGATAAAGCAAACTGCCTGGCACACCACTGCCGCTGGTATCGCGAATGTCCGTTCTTTGTGGCGCGACGCGAAATCGAACAGGCCGATGTGGTGGTGGCAAACCATGCGCTGGTGATGGCGGCGATGGAGAATGAGTCGGTGCTGCCGCCGGCCAAACACCTGATGCTGGTACTGGATGAAGGGCACCATCTGCCGGAAGTGGCGCGGGATGCGCTGGAGATGAGCGCGGAGATCACGCCGGGCTGGAGCAGCCTGCAGCTCGATCTGTTTGTGCGGCTGGTGGAGACCATCATGGCGCAGTTCCGGCCGAAATCCCCGCCGCCGCTGAGCAATCCCGAGCGTCTGAAAGGGCACTGTGATGAGATGCGCGAGCAGCTGCAGACGCTGTGCAACGCGCTCAATCCTCTGCTGCCGCGCGACAATCAGCCAGGCGAGTTTCGCTTTGTGCTCGGTGAGCTGCCGCCAGAACTGCTGACCCTGTGCGCGCGGCTGTTTAAGCTGAGTGATGCGCTGCGTGGCCTGAGCGAAGGGCTGCTCAACGAACTGGGCGAACAGACCGGCAAGGCCGATATTATGCGGCTGCACAAGGCTATCCTGCAGCTCAATCGCCACTTTGGCTGGTTTGAGTCGATCAGCAAACTGTGGCGGCTGGCGGCGATGGAAAAGGCGTCTAACGCGCCGGTGTCAAAATGGGTGACGCGCGAAATTCGCGACGGCCAGGCGCATCTGCTGTTTCACTGCGCCGGGATTCGCGTCAGCGATCAGCTGGAAAAGCTGCTGTGGCGCAAAATCCCGCACGTGGTGGTGACCTCGGCCACGCTGCGTTCGCTGAACAGCTTTAATCGCCTGCAGGAGATGTCCGGCCTGAACCCAAAGGCCGGCGACCGCTTCGTGGCGCTCGATTCGCCGTTTAACCATGTCGACCAGGGCAAGCTGGTGATCCCGCAGATGCGCTATGAGCCGCTGCTGGCCAATGAAGCGGAGCACATTGCTGAGATGGCGCGCTTCTTCCGCCAGCAAATGCAGGCGCAGCAGCATAAAGGTGTGCTGGTGCTGTTTGCCAGCGGGCGCGCGATGCAGCAGTTTGTCAGCCTGGTGCCGGAGCTGCGTCTGTCGATGCTGGTGCAGGGCGATCAGCCGCGTTCACGGCTGGTGGAGCTTCACCGGCAACGGGTGACCGCCGGACAAAGCAGCATTCTGGTTGGCCTGCAATCTTTTGCCGAAGGGCTCGATTTGAAAGGCGATCTGCTGTCGCAGGTGCACATCCATAAAATTGCTTTTCCGCCGGTAGACAGTCCGGTAATTTTGACCGAAGGCGAGTGGCTGAAGAGCCTCAAACGCTATCCGTTTGAAGTACAGAGTTTACCCAGCGCGTCATTTACGCTGATCCAGCAGGTCGGGCGTTTGATCCGCAGCCACCAGTGTTTTGGCGAAATCATCATTTACGATCGCCGGCTGATCAGCAAAGCCTACGGCAGCCGCCTGCTGGCCGCGCTGCCGGTGTTTCCGATTGAACAACCGCCGGTGCCGGAAGCGGACAAACCGGCGAAGCGCAGCAAGAAATCCTGAGTATGCGGCAACAGCCGGATGCACGATTGTTGGCCGCCGGGTGACGGCGCGCCCTGGAAGCGGGAAAGCCTGATGGAACTGAATAAGATCATTAAAGAGATTGGCCGCGGCAAGAATCACGCACGCGATATCGACTTTGACACCGCCGTGGCGCTTTACAGCGCGATGCTGGCGGACGAGGTGCCGGATCTCGAACTGGGCGGCGTGCTGATTGCGCTGCGCATCAAAGGGGAAGGGGAAGCGGAGATGCGCGGCTTCTACCATGCGATGCAGCAGCGTATGATGCGGCTGCAGGCGCCGGCACAGCGTCCGATGCCGATCGTCATTCCCAGCTACAACGGCGCGCGCCGCCAGGGCAACCTGACGCCGCTGCTGGCGCTGCTGCTGGTGAAGCTCGGTTTTCCGGTGCTGCTGCACGGCGTGAGTGACGATCCGACTCGCGTGACCAGCGAAGCGGTGCTGGCGGCGCTGGATATCGCGCCGGTGACCAGCGCGCCGCAGGCGCAGGCGAAACTCGACGCCGGCGAGCTGGCGTTCATCACCATCGATGATTTATGTGCGCCAATGGCTAAACAGCTGGCGCTGCGCTGGCGCATGGGCGTGCGCAACAGTGCGCACACGCTGGCCAAGCTGGCGACGCCGTTTGCCGAACGCGCCGCGCTGCGGCTGGCGAGCGTGTCGCATCCGGAATATGTGCCGCGCGTGGGGAAATTTTTCCAGGATATCGACGCACCGGCCATTCTGCTGAACGGCACCGAAGGTGAAGTGTATGCCAATCCGCAGCGCTGCCCGGCGATTAATTATATTCGCGGTGCCGGCGCAGAAGCCGAAGTGTGGGTTGAGCGGCAGCCAGAGGTCGCGCTGGCGCTGGCCGGGAGCAAAAGCGCGCAGGATACCGCAGCGTGGATTCGTCAGGTGCTGGCGGGTGAACGCGCGGTGCCGCAGGCGCTGCGCCTGCAGCTGGCGTGCTGTCTGGTGGCGACCGGCGAAGCCGCGACGATGGCTGATGCCGAAACGCGGTTACAGCAGGCGGGGATCTAACCAGGCTGCCCGACAGGCCATGCACGAAAACCTGGGCGGTGACGGCGGTCACCGCAGCGGTTGCGCAGGGCGCACATGCCTGCGCAACTGAATTGGCTCGCTGAGCATTGCCTTCAGCGTTTTATCAGCACGCTCTCTACCAACTGCTGCCAGAACGTAATACCAATCGGCAGCAGCGCATCGTTGAAATCATAGTTCGCATTGTGCAGCGGGGCTGAGGGCGTGGCACCGTCGGCGCCGAGCCAGAAATAGGCACCGGGACAGGCTTCCAGCATGCAGGCGAAATCTTCAGACGCCATTGACGGGTTAACCTGCCAGTGCACCTGCTGTTCGCCCAGTAGCTGGCACGCCACGTCACGCACCTGCTCCGCCGGGGCAACATGGTTGGCGGTAACCGGATAGCCGGGATACCAGTGAATCTCGCCGCTGACGCCAAACGGGCGCGGCAGGGTCGTCACAAAATCTTCAATCAGACCGCGCACGCGGTTGCGCACGTCGGTCTGCAGACATCGCACCGTACCGCGCAGCGTGATCTGCTCCGGAATGACGTTGATGGCTTCACCACCGTGAATCTGGGTAACGCTGACCACCGCCGACGCCAGTGGTGACAGGCGGCGCGACGGGATGGTTTGCAGCGCCAATATCAGCTCAGCGGCCACCACCATCGGGTCGGCACCGCTTTCCGGCATCGCCGCGTGACAGCTTTTGCCGTGCAGCGTAATCTCAAACGAATCCAGCGATGCCATCATCGCGCCCGGATTTACCGCCAGCGATCCCACCGGCAGCCCCGGCCAGTTGTGCATCGCGTATACCGCATCCATCGGGAAGCGCTGAAACAGACCTTCTTCCACCATTTTGCGCGCACCGCCGAGATTCTCTTCGGCCGGCTGAAACAGGAAATGTACGGTGCCCTTGAAATTACGCGTGGCGGCCAGCTGACAGGCTGCGGCCAGCAGTATCGCGGTGTGGCCATCGTGACCGCAGGCGTGCATCACGCCTGGCCGGCTCGATTTCCACTGCGCATCGCCTTTTTCGGTGATCGGCAGGGCATCCATATCGGCGCGCAGGCCGATGACCGGACCGGGGCCGTTTTCCAGCGTGCCGATCACGCCAGTGCCGGCGAGGCCGCGAAACACCTGCAGTCCGGCATCGGTCAACACCTGTGCCACCAGCTCGCTGGTCTGCTGCTCCTGGTAACCCAGTTCAGGGTGTTGATGTAACTGACGACGCCAGGTGAGGGCGTTTTCCAGCAGGACAGCAGGCAGGCTCATAAAGTAAGGCTCCATCAGCAGCGTCAGCTGCGCAATCTCCGACGCGGGAAGTTAAGTGTCCACTGTAGTGGCAAGCGCAGGGGGCGTCTATCGTGGAAAGGAATAATTTGGCTATAGGCTATAGCGGAATGGCATAAGGGGACAAGGTCGGCATGAATGCCGACCCTACAGGGAGTGATGGATAACGCCGTGCTGGTGCTGCATGTGGTCGGCATGAATGCCGACCCTACATAATGCACTCTTTTGGAACAATGTTACGGCTTAACAGGCCAACACGACGTTATTGTTTAGCCGGGGTAACCTACCGTAGTGTGCGCATTGATGCGCACCTGGAAACTACTTCAGCATCGGCAAATTGAGACCGTGCTGCTCTGCGCAGGACTGCGCCAGCTCGTAGCCCGCATCGGCATGGCGCATTACGCCGGTGGCCGGGTCGTTCCACAGCACGCGACCGAGGCGTGCATCCGCTTCAGCCGTACCGTCACAGACGATCACCACCCCGGAGTGCTGCGAGAAGCCCATACCGACGCCGCCGCCGTGGTGCAAACTGACCCACGTGGCTCCGCCTGCGGTGTTCAGCAACGCGTTCAGCAGCGGCCAGTCCGACACCGCATCCGAGCCATCCTTCATCGCCTCGGTTTCACGGTTAGGTGACGCCACTGAGCCGCAGTCGAGGTGGTCACGACCGATCACGATCGGCGCTTTCAGCTCGCCGTTGCGCACCATCTCATTGAATGCCAGCGCGGCTTTATGCCGCTCGCCCAGCCCCAGCCAGCAAATACGCGCCGGCAGGCCCTGGAAGGCGATGCGCTCCTGTGCCATATCCAGCCAGCGGTGCAGGTTTTTGTGATCCGGGAACAGCTCTTTCAGTTTGGCGTCGGTTTTATAGATATCTTCCGCATCGCCCGAGAGCGCCACCCAGCGGAACGGGCCTTTGCCCTCGCAGAACAGCGGACGAATATACGCCGGCACGAAGCCCGGGAAATCAAAGGCGTTTTTCACCCCTTCATCCAGCGCCACCTGACGAATGTTGTTGCCGTAATCCACGGTCGGCACACCCATGTGGTGGAAGTCGAGCATTGCCTGCACGTGCTGCGCCATTGAGGCGCGTGCCGCTTTCTCCACCGCTTTCGGATTGCTGACGCGCTCGGCTTCCCAGCGTGCCACGTCCCAGCCCACCGGCAGATAGCCGTTAATCGGGTCGTGCGCGGAGGTCTGATCGGTCACGATGTCAGGCTTCATGCCGCCCGCTTTCGCGCGCTGCACCAGCTCCGGTACCAGCTCGGCCGCGTTGCCCAGCAGGCCCACGGAGATCGCCTGACCGGCTTCGGTGGCGTCTTTGATCAGCGCCAGCGCCTCATCCAGGCTGTAAGCTTTATGGTCGAGGTAGCGGGTGCGCAGACGGAAATCGATGCGCGACTCCTGGCACTCAATCGCCAGCACGCAGGCACCGGCCAGCACGCCCGCCAGCGGCTGCGCGCCGCCCATGCCGCCGAGACCGGCGGTGAGAATCCAGCGGCCGGTCAGGTCGCTGTTGTAGTGCTGGCGACCGGCTTCGGCGAAGGTTTCAAAGGTGCCCTGCACGATGCCCTGTGCGCCGATGTAAATCCATGAACCGGCGGTCATCTGGCCATACATCATCAGTCCGGCCTTATCCAGCTCGTGGAAGTGATCCCACGTCGCCCAGTGCGGCACCAGGTTAGAGTTGGCCAGCAGTACGCGCGGCGCATCGGCATGGGTGCGGAACACACCGACCGGCTTGCCGGACTGAATCAGCAGCGTCTCTTCCGGCTGCAGCGCGCGCAGCGAGCGCAGAATCTGTTCAAAGCACGCCCAGTTGCGCGCGGCTTTGCCGATTCCGCCATACACCACCAGATCCTCCGGGCGTTCGGCCACGTCAGGATCGAGGTTGTTCTGAATCATGCGGTATGCCGCTTCAATCAGCCAGTTGGCGCAGTGCAGTTCATTACCGCGCGGCGCACGGATTTCACGGGCAACAGCCTGAGTCAAAGTTTCGCTCATCATCGGTTCCTTAATTAGCAGTAGAACGCTGGCTTGGCAGCAGCGCAGTAAGGGTTTCAGGCCAGGCATGACTGCTGGCCCACAGGCGCATGGCATCAATGTCCGGCGCCAGTAAACGGTCCTGATCGAGGAAGGCGACCTGCGCACGAATGCGGCTCATCTCCTGTTCGATCGCGGCAGAGCTTTGCAGTGGACGATGGAAGTCGATGCCCTGCGCCGCCGCCATCGCTTCAATACCGACCACGGCAGCGGTGTTGAAGCACATCTCGCCCAGACGCCGTGCCGCGTAGGTGGCCATCGATACGTGATCTTCCTGATTGGCTGAAGTCGGCAGGCTGTCAACGCTGCCCGGATGCGCCAGCGATTTGTTTTCTGAGGCCAGCGCGGCAGCGGTGACCTGCGCAATCATAAAGCCCGAGTTCACGCCGCCGTCGCGCACCAGGAAGGGCGGCAGACCGGAAAGGCCGGTGTCGAGCAGCAGCGCCAGACGGCGTTCGGAAATCGCGCCGACTTCCGCAATGGCCAGCGCGATGATGTCGGCGGCAAAGGCCACCGGCTCAGCGTGGAAGTTGCCGCCGGAGATCACGTCGCCGCTGTCGCTGAAGACCAGCGGGTTGTCGGAGGCGGCGTTGGCTTCAATCTGCAGCACGCGCGCGGCGTGGCTGAGGTTATCGAGACAGGCGCCCATCACCTGCGGCACGCAGCGAATCGAATAGGGATCCTGTACGCGTCCGCAGTTGCTGTGCGAGCTGAGAATTTCGCTGCCTTCGAGCAGCGTCTCCACCGCAGCGGCGACGGCAATCTGGCCGTGCTGGCCGCGCGCCTGATGAATGCGTGCATCAAACGGTTTTACCGAGCCTTTGATCGCTTCCAGCGACAGCGCACCGGCCATCAGCCCGGCGGCAAACAGATTCTCGGCTTCAAACAGGCCGCGCAGCGCCAGCGCGGTTGAGACCTGAGTGCCGTTGAGCAGCGCCAGACCCTCTTTCGGTCCCAGCACAATCGGCTGCAGGCCAACGCGGGCCAGTCCTTCGCGGGCCGGCACCAGTTGGCCGTCAATGCGCACCTGGCCTTCACCGAGCAGCATCAGGGAGAGATGCGCCAGCGGTGCCAGATCGCCGGACGCACCAACCGATCCTTTTGCCGGAATGCACGGCATCACGCCGGCGTTGAACAGCGCCAGCAGCGCATCAATCAGCTCCATACGGATGCCCGAGTGGCCGCGCGCCAGGCTAATGATTTTGCTGGCGACCACCAGACGGGTGACGTTGTCCGGCAGCAGATCGCCGAGGCCGACGCTGTGCGACAGCACCAGGTTGCGCTGCAGTTCCGCCAGGCGTTCGGCCGGGATCTGCGTCTGCGCCAGCTTGCCGAAGCCGGTGTTGATGCCGTACACCACCTTGCCGGAAGCGACGATGGCCTCGACGGTTTCACGTGCGCGGTCAATGTCCGCCCGCGCTTCCTCTGCCAGCTGCAGCGTCACCTGGTCCTGATAAATACGGCGTAAGGTGGCGAGGTCCACTTCACCGGGAACGAGGCGAATTGCCTGAACCGAACCTGACATAGTCTACTCCTGTCTATACAAGTTATTTGTCACGCTCTGGCGGAGTGAAGAAGGCGATGACCGCCGCCAGAGGTGCGATAAGTGTTGTGAGTGAAGCATAAGTGTCTAATCTTGTCTATACAAGTAGCAAGCGCTGTGCCAGATTGATCATATTCTGTGAAACGTGCCGCAATGCGGGCGAGGCAACATTCAGCCCGGCAGCCTGCACTAAAAGCGGGCGGCGACTGCACCACTACGGCAGGCTTTGCACCATTGGATGTATATACATTTAGGCGGCGAGACAGTAAACTTCACTCATCATTCGGAAAAGGAACAGGAAATGGCGGAGCAAACGGCAATCGCACAGCTGGCGGCAGCGATGGGGGATGAACCCGCGCCCATTTACCAGCGCGTTAAGCAGGCAATCGTCAGCCAGATCCGGGAAGGTCACTGGAAAGCCAACCAGCGGGTGCCGTCCGAGAGCGAGCTGGTGAATGAACTGGGCGTCAGCCGCATGACCATCAACCGTGCGCTGCGGGAACTCACCAGCGAAGGGTTTCTGGTGCGCATGCAGGGCGTCGGCACCTTTGTCGCGGAGATGAAGGGCTATACCGCAATGCTGGAAGTGCACAACATCGCCGATGAAATTGCCCAGCGCGGCCACACGCACAGCTGCAAAATTCTCTCGATTGGTCAGATGAAGGCGGATCCGGAACAGGCGGCGGTGCTGGGATTGTCCACCGGTCAGACGCTGTATCATTCGCTGATCGTGCACTATGAAAATGAGCTGCCGGTGCAGCTGGAAGATCGTCTGGTCAATCCGCTGGTGGCACCCGACTATCTCAGCCAGGATTACCACAGCCTGACGCCGTACACCTATCTGATGCGCGTCGCCCCGCTGACTGCCGGTGAGCACATTGTTGAAGCGGTACTGCCGGATTTGCGCCAGCGTAAGCACCTGGCGCTGGACGAGCACGAGCCGTGCCTGCTCATCCGCCGCCAGACGTGGAGCGACAACAAAATCGTGACCTACGCGCGCCTGCTCTATCCCGGTTCACGCTACAAGCTGCTGGGCCGCTTCAGGGGACACGGCTAAGTGCGATAAACAGCAGGCTGGCCTCTGCCGTTTGCGGCACCAGCTGCTGTTGCGCCTGCAGCCACCACATGCCCTGCTGCACCTGCAGCGTCTCGCCCGCACTGCTGCGCCACGAACCCGCCAGCACATACGCCACGCCATGCAGACTGCTGACCGACTGCTGCTCCACGCTCACCGCCGCGCGCCAGCGGTCGCGCCGCGTCATGATGTTGAAGTCCTGACAGCTGCCGCTGACCTGCGCCTCAATCGCCCATTCGCCGGAAAAGGCCCACGGCTGATGAGGCAGCAGCTGCTGTTCGGCCTGTTCACAACGCAGCAGTACGCTATCGCCGTGCAGTAAAGTGATCACCCGATCGACGCCGGGGAAGGGCGAGAACGGCCCGTCGGCGTCGATGGTGGCGATGCTGGCGCGCCACTCGAACTGCGCCGCGCCCGGGGGATAGCTGATGATTTCGCGCGTTTCCCCGCCGCCGTTGCGCCAGCGGCTGACCGGCAGCTGCGCATAATCAAAGCGCGCGTTCATTGCAGCGCTCGCATCGCCCGGGCAAAGCCAGCGGCGGCCGCTTCTTCCGCCGCGTGATGGCCTTGCTGAATCACCGGCTGTCCGGCAACAAACACGTCACGAATCTGCTGGCTGCTGCCGGCAAACAGCCAGCGATTGAGCAGCGCGGCGGAACTGACGCTGGCCAGCAGCGCATCCTCCTCCAGCACCAGCCAGTCGGCGCGTTTGCCCACCGCCAGCTCACCGCCGGCAATACCACAGGCCTGCGCGCCGCCCTGCGCTGCCTGCTGCCACAGCAGATCGCCGACCGAAGGTTGATCGGTGAGCGTGATGCGGTTGCGGCGACGGTCGCGCAGCCGCTGGCCATACTCCAGCCAGCGCAGCTCCTCCAGCGCACTGAGCGAAACGTGGCTATCAGAGCCAATGCCCCAGCGCCCGCCGCGCCCGATGTACTCCACCGCCGGGAAGATGCCGTCGCCGAGGTTGGCTTCGGTGGTGGGACACAGCCCGGCAATGGCACCGCTGTCCGCCATGCGCGCGATCTCCGGCTGATCGAGATGGGTGGCGTGAATCAGGCACCAGCGCGCATCGACGGCAAAGCGATTATACAGCCACGCCACCGGCCGCTCGCCGCTCCACGCCAGGCTGTCACTGACCTCTTTTTCCTGCTCGGCAACGTGAATGTGCACCGGCAGATGCGCAGCGCTGGCGGCCAGCACCTCATGCATCTGGGCTTCGCTCACCGCGCGCAGCGAGTGGAAGCACAGGCCGTGATTGATCAGCGGCTGCTGCGCGCTCCACTGCGCGACGCGCTGCTGCTGTTGCAGATAGGCATCGGTGTGCTGAATGAAGCGTCGCTGACCGTCGCTGGCCGGCTGCGCACCGAAGCCGCTGTAGCTGTACAGCACCGGCAGCAGCGTCTGGCCGATACCGGCGGTGTGCGCCGCCTGCATCAGCTGGTGCAGCATCGCATCGTCGGCGTACGGCTGGCCGTGCGGATCGTGATGCAGATAGTGAAATTCCGCCACCTGGCTGTAGCCGCCTTTGAGCATATCAATGTAGAGATGGGTGGCGATGGCGCCGACCTGCTCAGGCGACAGGCGCTGCACCATGCGGTACATCAGATCGCGCCACGTCCAGAAGCTGTCCTGCGGATCGCCCGCCACTTCCGCCAGCCCGGCCATGGCGCGCTGGAAGGCATGGGAATGCAGGTTGGCCATCGCCGGAATCACCGGGCCGGCCAGGCGCACGGCGTCACCGGGCGTACTGTCGGCGGTAAGGGCGCGAATAAATCCCTGATCGTCGGTTGCGATCAGCACGTTTTCCTGCCAGCCGTCGGCCAGCCGTGCGCGTGGGGCAAAATAAACTGCCATGGTTGATCCTCAATGGCGGAAAGTTGTATATACATATACATACTTTGAGGCGCAGTGTAAATCGCCAGACAAAAGGGGAGTGGGATGGCAAGTAAACAGATCGACAGCCTGTGGCTGGGGGCCGATGTGGTCACCATGCGTGACGGTCGCTATAACCTGATTGAGGATGGCGCCGTGGCGGTGGATAACGGCGAGCTGGTGTGGGTGGGCCCGCGCAGCGCGTTACCGGACTTTGCCCCGCGCCGGCAGCAGCAGTTTGACGGCGGCATCATCACGCCCGGTCTGGTGGATTGCCACACGCATCTGGTGTTTGGCGGCGATCGCAGCCAGGAGTTCGAGCAGCGGCTCAACGGCGTGAGCTACGCGGAGATCGCCGCGCAGGGCGGCGGCATCATGTCGACGGTACGCGCCACGCGGGCGGCCAGCCAGCAGCAGCTGATCGACTCGGCACGCTGGCGGCTCGATCGCCTGCTGGCTGAGGGCGTCACCACGGTGGAGATCAAATCCGGTTACGGGCTGGATGAAGAGAGCGAGCTTACTCTGCTGCGCGCAATCCGCGAACTGGCGCAATCGGTGCCTGCCGACGTGCAGGCTACCTGCCTGGCGGCGCACGGCATCCCGCCGGAGTTCCGGGAAAACCCACAGGGCTGGATTGATATTATCTGCCAGCGCCTGTTGCCGCGGGTGAAAGCGGAAGGGCTGGCGGATGCGGTCGATGCGTTCTGCGAACATCTGGCGCTGTCACCGCAGCAGGTCAGCGCGGTATTTGATGCCGCCACCGCGCTCGGTCTGCCGGTGAAGCTGCATGCCGAACAGCTGTCGGCGCTCGGCGGTGCCGCACTGGCGGCGCGCTATGGCGCGCTTTCCGCCGATCACCTCGAATACGCCACGGAGGACGATGCCCGCGCGATGGCAGAGCATGGCACGGTGGCGGTCCTGCTGCCGGGGGCGTTCTACCTGCTGCGCGAGACGCAGCGTCCGCCGGTAGAACTGTTCCGCCAGCACGGCGTGCCGATGGCGCTGGCCAGCGATGCCAATCCGGGCACGTCACCGGCGCTGTCGCTGCGGCTGATGCTGAATATGGGCTGTACGCTGTTTGGCCTGACGCCGGAAGAAGCGCTGGCCGGCGTCACGCTGTGGGGCGCGAAGGCGCTCGGGTTGCAGGCCACGCACGGTTCGCTGGAGCCGGGCAAGGTAGCCAATTTTGTCCACTGGCCGCTGGCTCGCCCGGCTGAGCTGGTTTACTGGCTGGGCGGCGAACTGCCGTGCCAGGTTATCTATCGTGGAGAAGCGCAATGACCCCTTTTCATTTCACCGCCGGTAAGCTGCCGCTGCTGGTCAGTATTCCACATGCCGGCACCCAACTGACGCCGGAGGTTGATGTCGGGCTGAGCGAGGCCGCGCGCGGCCTGCCGGATACCGATTGGCATATCCCGCTGCTGTACGATTTCGTGCGCGATCTCGGTGCCAGCGTGCTGATCGGTCACTATTCACGTTTTGTCATTGACCTTAACCGTCCGCCGGACAATCAGCCGCTGTACAGCACGGCCACCACCGGACTCTATCCGGAGACGCTGTTTGACGGCACGCCGACGTTCCAGCCGGGCATGACGCCGGACAGCGCGGCGCGCCAGCGCTATCTGGACACTATCTGGCAGCCTTATCATCAGCAGATTCAGCAGGAGCTGGCGCGGCTGAAAGCCGAACATGGCTATGCGCTGCTGTTTGATGCGCACTCCATCGCCTCGGTGATTCCGCGTCTGTTTGACGGCCAGCTGCCGGACCTGAACATCGGCACCAATGAGGGCGCCAGCTGTTCGGCGGCCAGCATCGCGGCGATTGAGCAGGTGTGCGCCGCGCAAAGCGACTACAGCTGGGTGGTGAACGGACGCTTTAAAGGCGGCTACATTACGCGCGCTTACGGCCAGCCAGCGCAGGGCGTGCAGGCGGTACAGCTGGAACTGGCGCAGCTGAATTACATGGATGAAGCGCCGCCGTTCGCCTGGCAGCAGGACCGCGCCACGCAATTGCAGCACGTGCTGAAGCCGCTGCTGCAGGCGTTTCTGCAGGCGGGAAAAACCGTTTAACTGTTGCGGGTCGCCATCCCGGTGACCCCGTTTCTCATTTCGCGGATGTACATCCGCTGCACTCCCCAAATATGTGCAGCCAATGCCCTGAAAGTGTGCGTCGCCCGCGCCGCTGCATCACTCTCCCCCTGTGTTAACGCCTTTGCCGATCTGGCACAGCGCTTACTAGGTTGTATGTACAAGTAAAGACCGCGAGTGGATAAACGTTATTTATTCTGGCTGGCTCACAAAAAGCTTATGCCGACAATGATCTGCCGCACGCTAACTTGTATATACATGAAATGTCATTTGCGCTGTATCAGTTAACAGAGACAGCCTGATTTGCTAACCACCAGGAGAAGCCGTATGACACACCGTGCCCCGTTTCGCCGTTTTTGCCTCACTACGCTGTTTGCCAGCCTGATGCTAGCCGGTGTGGCTGCCGAGGCCAAAGAGTGGAAATCCATCACCATCGCCACCGAAGGCAGCTATGAGCCGTGGAACCTGACGCTGCCGGGCGGCAAGCTGGGCGGCTTCGAACCCGAACTGATGGAAG
This sequence comes from Pantoea dispersa, assembly GCF_035783935.1. Taxonomy (GTDB): domain Bacteria; phylum Pseudomonadota; class Gammaproteobacteria; order Enterobacterales; family Enterobacteriaceae; genus Pantoea; species Pantoea dispersa_C. Next base: position 224,888 of record NZ_JALKOV010000001.1, read on the forward strand.
ATTTATGCAAGCGCATGAGCATGCAGTGCAAGCTGGTGGTGCAGAACTGGGACGGAATGATCGCCGGACTGAACGCCGGGAAATATGACGTCATCATGGATGCCATCGTGATTACGCCGGACCGGAAAAAAGTGGTCAACTTCACCACGCCATATGCATCCACGCCAGCGACCTTCATTACCAGCAAAGATAACCCGCTGCTGCCGGCCGACAAGAACATCATCAAACTGCACGACGATGAAGCCGCCATTAACGCCGCCATCGCCCCGCTGAAAGCCGCGCTGAAGGGCAAAACCATCGGTATTGCCTCCGGCACCGTGTATACGCCGTTCATCGATAAATACTTCAAAGACGTGGCCGAGGTGCGCGAATACACCGCTTCAGCGGATGCGATTCTCGACCTGCAGGCGGGCCGCATCGATGCGGTGTTTGACGACGAGACCTTTGCGCAGTCAATGCTGGCGCGTAAAGAGAACAGCAACCTGACGTTCAGCGGCCCGCAGCTGGGCGGCCCGATCTGGGGTGAAGGCGAAGCGATGGGCGTGCGCATGGCCGATAACGATCTGAAAGCCAAACTCGACGCTGCCATCCACGCTGCGCTGGCGGACGGCACGGTGAAAAAGCTGAGCGAGAAGTGGTTTAAAACTGACGTAACGCCGTAAGTGAGGTGAAAGATGATGAGCCTGCTGAGTTTTGGTGCTGATGGCTGGGGTCGCCTGATTCTGAGCGCCGCCGGCACCACGCTGCTGCTGTCGCTGGCGGCGCTGATTATTGGTGCGGTGGTCGGTTCCGGTGTGGCGGCGGCGAAACTTTCGCCTCAGCGCTGGCTGCGCTGGCTGGGTGAAAGCTACTCCGTGGTGTTTCGCGGCATTCCGGAACTGCTGGTGATCTACCTGTTCTACTTCGGTGGATCAGGGTTGATTACGCTGGTCGGCCAGCTGTTTGGTGCAGACGGTTTTATCGAGGCGCCGCCGTTCCTGATTGGCGCGCTGGCGATCGGGCTCATCTCCGGATCCTATCAGGGTGAAGTGTATCGCGCTGCGCGCCTGGCGCTGGCGAAGGGCGAAGTTGAAGCGGCGGTGGCCATCGGGATGCCGCGCTGGCGCATCGCCCAGCGCATCCTCGTCCCGCAGATTGTGCGTTACGCGCTGCCGGGCATGTCCAACGTCTGGCAGATGAGCCTGAAAGATTCGGCGCTGGTGTCAGTGACCGGCATCGTCGAGCTGATGCGCGCCAGTCAGGTGGCCGCCGGTTCAACGCGCGATTACTTCACCTTTTACCTGATTGGCGGTGGCTGCTATCTGCTGCTGACACTGCTGTCGAACCATGCGTTTCGTCGCGCGGAATCGCGCCTCGGCCGCGCATGGCAAAGTCGCACTGCGGCACAGCACTAAGGAGCAGCAGTATGATCGACTTCGCTTTTCTTGCCGATACCTTTCTTAAGCTGAGCGCGGCGCTGCCGGTGACGCTCGGGCTGTTTATCAGCGCCTTTGTCTGCGGCGGGCTGCTGGCGCTGGGCATTCTGGCGCTGCGCATGAGCCGCTGGCGGCTGCTGAGCGGTTTTGCCCGCGGCTACATTCTGGTGTTTCGCGGCTCGCCGCTGCTGATTCAGCTATTTCTCATCTACTACGGCCTTGGCCAGTTTGGCGTGATTCGCCACAGTTTCGTCTGGCCGTTCCTGCGCGAGCCGTTTATCTGCGCGGTGCTGGCGCTGTCGCTATGTACCGCCGCTTACACCGCCGAGATCCTGCGCGGTGCGCTGCTGGCGGTGCCGGCAGGCCAGGTGGAAGCCGGACTGGCCTGCGGCATGTCGCGCTGGCTGCTGCTGCGCCGCATCATCGCGCCGATCATGCTGCGCTATGCGCTGCCGGCGTACTCCACCGAGGCGATTCTGCTGGTGAAATCCACCGCGCTCGCCAGCCTGGTTACGGTGTGGGATGTCACCGGCGTAGCGCAGCAGATCATCCAGCGTACCTATCGCACCATGGAAGTGTTCGTCTGCGCTGCGGCGATCTACCTGATCCTCAACTTTATTATCGTCCAGCTATACGCGCTGTTAGAACGCCGTCTGACCCCGGTGCACCGCGCTGAAAAAAAGCCGCTGCCCGCCGTTAAACCGCTTGCCGGAGAGTAATATGCATTCCACTTCACCTGTCACCTTGTCCGCCACCGATATCCATAAATCTTTTGGCGCTATGGAGGTGCTCAAAGGCATCTCGCTGCAGGCGCATCAGGGCGATGTCATTTCAATTCTCGGTGCCAGCGGCTCGGGCAAAAGTACCTTGCTGCGCTGCATCAATCTGCTGGAAACGCCGGATGCCGGCGTGGTGAGCGTCGGCGGCGAAACCATTGAAATGAAGCGCCACGCGCGCGGCCATCAGCTGGCGGCCAATCCTAAGCAGATCGAACGCCTGCGCTCGCGGCTGGGCATGGTGTTTCAGAGCTTTAATCTGTGGTCGCACATGACGGTGCTGCAGAACGTGATTGAAGGTCCGCACTATGTGCTGAAGCGCGACAAAAAAAGCTGTATTGCCCAGGCAGAGCAATTGCTGGATCGCGTCGGACTGCTCAACCGCAAGGATTTTTACCCGGCGCAGCTCTCCGGCGGCCAGCAGCAGCGCGTGGCGATTGCCCGTGCGCTGGCGATGGATCCGGAGGTGATGCTGTTTGATGAGCCGACCTCGGCGCTCGATCCGGAGCTGGTCGGCGAAGTGCTGAAGGTGATGCGCAGCCTGGCGGAGGAAGGGCGCACCATGCTGGTGGTGACGCACGAGATGGGCTTTGCGCGCAACGTCTCCAACCGCGTGGTGTTTATGCATCAGGGCAACATCGACTGCGAGGGCACGCCGGAAGCGATGTTCGGTGCCAGCGGTTCGCAGCGCTTTAAACAGTTTATCTCCAGCCATCAGAGCCACCACGTGGAGCAGCCAGTATGACCGTGGTCTGGGGCGATGCGCCGCTGACCTGGCAGGCGCTGGTGCAGGTGGCACGACATAACGCCGAACTGACGCTGAGCGTCGCCGCATGGCAGCGCATTGCACGTGGGCGCGAGATCGTGCAGCAGATCGTGACCAGCGGCCAGATCGCCTATGGCATCAATACCGGCCTCGGCGCGCTGTGCAACATTACGCTGCCGGAAGACCAGCTCAGCCAGCTGTCACGCAATACGCTGCTGAGCCACGCCTGCGGCGTTGGTCCGCTGCTGACGCGCGAGCAGACGCGCGCCATTCTGTGTGCGGCGATCGCCAACTACAGTCACGGCAAATCCGGCGTCTCGGTGGCGCTGGTGCAGCATCTGCTGGCGATGCTCAATCAGCAGATCACGCCGCAGGTGCCATCGCAGGGTTCAGTCGGTTATCTCACCCATATGGCGCACATCGGGCTGGCACTGATTGGCGTGGGCGACGTTGAGTACCAGCAACAGGTGATGCCGGCGGAGCAGGCGCTGCGGCTGGCCGGTTTGCAGCCGTATCGCCCCGGCGCCAAAGAGGGCCTGAGCCTGGTCAACGGTACGCCGTGCATGACCGGGCTGAGCTGTCTGGCACTCGACGATGCGGCACGGCTGCTGGACTGCGCGGATGTCACCGGGGCCATGAGCTTTGAAGCGCTGCGCGGTCAGCTGGCTGCGTTTGATGCTGAGGTGATTGCGCTGAAAGCCAGCCCCGGTATGCAGCATAGCGGCCAGCGTCTGCGTGCGCTGCTGAGCGACAGCTCGCTGCTGGCGGCGAGCTGCGGCATACGCACCCAGGATGCGCTCAGCCTGCGTTCAATGCCGCAGGTGCACGGTGCCAGCCGCGATCAGTTCGCCCACGCGGCACGTCAGATTGAGATCGAGCTGAACGCCTGCACCGATAATCCGCTGGTGCTGGGCACGCCGGACAACTGGCGCGTGGTGTCGCAGGCCAATCCGCACGGCGAATCGGTGGCCATGGCGGCCGATCTGCTGGCAATCGCCATGGCGGAGATCGGCAGCATTGCCGAGCGCCGGCTGGACCGGCTGGTCAATCCGCTGGTCAGCGGGCTGCCGCCGTTTCTTGTGGCGCAGCCGGGCGTCAACTCCGGCATGATGATCGCGCAATACGTGGCGGCGGCGTTGTGTGCGGAGAATCGCCAGCTGGCACAGCCGGCGGTGCTGGACAATTACGTCACCTCGGGATTGCAGGAGGACCATCTCAGCCTCGGCACCGGCGCGGCGCTCAAGCTGCTCAGACTGCTGGATAACGTCTGGCAGGTGCTGGCGATTGAGTACCTGCTGGCAGCGCAGGCACTGGACTTTCACGGTGAGGCGCAGCTGGCCGGCGGCACCCGCCAGGCGTTGCGCGCGCTGCGCGCTGAGGTAGCCACCTGGCAGGAGGATCGCTGGCTGGCGCCGGAGATGGCGCGTGCGGTAAAGGTGCTAAAAACGCTGGCCTGCTAGCGGCGCAATGCGCTGCGCCGCCAGCGTGTCAGGCCTTAGCCGCGGCGCGCGTCCGGGCGCACCAGATCAAAACGCTGATCTTCACTGATCGCGTAATAGGCGGAAGGACCGCCGGCGCGCAGAATCGGCTGCGCTTTGGCGGTCTGGTAGATGCCGTTCTCCAGCAGCGCTTCATCGATGTGAATCGCCACCGCTTCGCCCAGCACCAGCCAGCTCTCCAGCTCGCTTCCCTGCGTATCCTGCAGGCGAATCAGCTGCGTCAGGCGACACTCAAAGTTGACCGGGCTCTCCGCTACCATGCTGACGTTAACGTGCGAAGCCGCCAGCGGCGTCAGGCCGGCGAGGGCGAACTCGTCGTGATCGGGCGGCACCGAAGCGGAACTTTCGTTCATGGCTTCTGCCAGCGGACGCGTCGCCAGGTTCCAGACGAACTCGCCGGTTTCGCTGATATTCTTCACGCTGTCTTTCCAGCCGCTGCTGGCAAAGCCAATGATCGGGGGATGATAGTTGAAACAGTTGAAGAAACTGTAGGGCGCGAGATTGCGCTGGCCGCTGGCGCTTTGCGAGCTGACCCAGCCAATCGGGCGCGGGCCGACGATGGCGTTGAGCGGATCGTGAGGCAGACCGTGTCCGCTGCGTGGCTGATAAGAGTAACGTTGACGCATTTGCGCTCCTGATTCGTCCGGCATGCTGCGTTCTTCAGCGGCGCTGGCGGCTGGAACACGCAGAATTGCGGACGCAGTTTTTGGGACAATAGATTTAGATTCGTTGCACAAAATTTTCCTGGCGGATTGTGCGCTGCCGTCATCCAGCGTATCTTACGCGCGCATTACTGTCCGGAGAATCTATGAACAAGCCTGCCGCTACCGCGCTCTTTCATTCGCGTAACCGCCATCAGGGCCGTTATGATTTTGCTGCCCTGACCGCCGCGCATCCGCCGCTGGCGGATAAAGTGCGCCCCAACGGTTACGGTGAGCTGTCGGTTGATTTCGCCGATCCGCACGCGGTGCTGCTGCTGAATCAGGCGCTGCTGAAACTGTTTTATAACCTGAACTGGCAGTTGCCGGAAGGCTATCTGACGCCGCCGGTGCCGGGCCGTGCTGACTATATCCATGCGCTGGCGGATCTGCTGGCCAGCAACAACGGTGGCGTGCTGCCGCGCGATCTCGACGTGATGGATATTGGCTGCGGTGCCAACTGCATCTATCCGCTGATCGGTCATGCGGAGTATGGCTGGCGCTTTACCGGCACCGACATCAGCGCGGACGCCGTTAACGCCGCCAGTCAGATTGTCGCCAGCAATCCCGGCCTGCAGCGCGCCATTCGCCTGCGCCGTCAGAAGCAGGAGAGCGCGATTTTTGCTGGCGTGGTGCATAAGAACGAACGCTATCACGCGGTGCTGTGTAATCCGCCGTTCCACGCTTCGGCCGCCGATGCGGCCGCTGGCAGCCAGCGTAAAGTGCGCAATCTTGGCCTCGGCAAGCAGTCACCGCTGAACTTTGGCGGTCAGCATAACGAGCTGTGGTGCGACGGCGGTGAACGGGCGTTTATCGGCCGGATGATTGATGAAAGCGTCGCGTTAGGCGATCGCATCGTCTGGTTTACCTCGCTGGTGTCGCGCAAAGAGCACCTGCCTGAGCTGCGCGATCGCCTGAAGGCGCAGGACGCTTATCAGGTACGCATTGTCGACATGGCCCAGGGCCAGAAGCAAAGCCGTTTTATCGCCTGGACATTTTTACCGCCCGCCACGCGCGCGCAACGTCTGGCACGTTAACCGCTGCTCAGGTAAAAAAAAAGCCGCTACGGGGAACCGCAGCGGCTTTGTTGTTTTTACGCCGTATTAAGAGACGTGCTGCAGAAACTCACGCAGGCGGTCGCTCGGCGGGTTGGTGATCAGATCGTCCGGATTACCATCTTCCGCGATGGTGCCTTTGTCTATAAAGATCAGGCGCGACGCCACTTTCTGCGCGAAGCCCACTTCATGGGTCACAATCACCATGGTCATGCCTTCTTCCGCCAGATCCTGCATCACTTTCAGCACTTCGTGACGCAGCTCGGGATCGAGTGCTGAGGTCGGCTCATCGAACAGCATCATTTTCGGCTTCACCGCCAGCGCGCGGGCAATCGCTACGCGCTGCTGCTGTCCGCCGGACAGCTCGGAAGGGAAGTGGTGCGCACGCTCGGCGAGACCCACTTTGCCCAGCAGCTCGCGCGCCAGTTTGTGTGCGGCATCTTTCTTTGCACCGCGCACGCGGATCGGACCAAAGGCTACGTTTTCCAGCGCGCTCATCTGCGGGAACAGATGGAACTGCTGGAACACCATGCCGGCTTCCTGACGAATCAGGCGTTCATCCACTTTGGGATCGTTAACTTTCATGCCATCGACAATCAGTTCGCCGCTGCTGATCTCTTCCAGCTTGTTGATGCAGCGCAGCAGGGTGGATTTACCGGAGCCGGACGGCCCGATGATCACCACCACTTCACCCTGATTAATTTTCAGGTTAATGTCGTGCAGTACCTGAGTCTGGCCGAAGTTTTTCGAGACGTTTTTAAATTCAATCACAGGATTTTCACCCTTTTCTCAATACGGCGCAGCACAAAGCTCAACACCAGCGTAATAACCAGGTAAATGATGGCAACGGCGCTCCAGATCTCCAGTGCGCGGAAGTTACCGGCGATGATCTCCTGGCCCTGACGGGTCAGTTCCGCCACACCAATCACGATGAACAGCGAGGTGTCTTTAATGCTGACGATCCACTGGTTGCCCAGCGGCGGCAGCATGCGGCGCAGCGCCAGCGGCATGATCACATAGCGCAGGGTTTCGCGGCGCGACAGGCCAAGCGCCAGACCGGCTTCACGGAAGCCTTTGTTGATCGACAGCACCGCACCGCGCGTGATCTCCGCAATGTAAGCACCGGAGTTGATCATGATGGTCACCACGGCAGCGGTGAACGGGTCGATGCGCAGGTCCGGGAAGGCCATCGGCAGGGCGAAGTAGATGAACATCACCTGCACTACGATTGGCGTGCCGCGAATCAGTTCGATAAACACTAACGCGATGTTGTTGGTGATCCAGCCGCCGTAGGCGCGGGCGAAACCGGCCACGAGGCCGATAACCAGGCCGCCAATCAGGCCGAGGATCGAGATAAGCAGGGTCATTTTGGCGCCTTCGATCAGGATCGGTAAGGCGGGCCAGATGACGCTCCAGTCAAACTCCATGGTGTGACTCCAGAATCTGTTGCAGTGGAAATGTAAAAAGCAGGGAGAACAAAGCTCCCTGCTGATAAAAAGGCGTCAGGCCTGAATTATTTAGGTTCGCTGCCGAACCATTTTTTATAGATAGTGTTGTAAGTACCGTTGTCGTGCAGGGTTTTCAGCGCGCCATTCACTTTCTCACGCAGGTCGTCGCTGCCTTTCGGGAAAGCGATACCATACTGCTGCGCTTCAATGGAGTCACCGACTGCTTTGAAACGGCCTTTGCCAGCGGTGTGGATGAAGTAAAGGATGTTTGGCGTGTCGTGCAGCACAGCGTCAGCACGGTTGGTGCCTAACTCCATGTACGCGTTGTCGATGTTCGGGAACTGGCGCAGATCTTTGGTTTTGATGTGTGCTTTAGCGTAATCCACCGAACCGGTGCCGCTCTTTACTGCCACCACTTTGCCGTTCAGGTCGTCGATGCCTTTGATGTCGTTTTCATTGTTACGCACCATCACCAGCAGACCGCTTTTGTAGTAGCCGTCAGAGAATTCGATGGCTTTTTTACGTTCTTCGGTAATGGTGATGCCGGCCAGCGCCAGGTCAACGTTTTTGGTTTGCAGCGCCGGAATGATGCCGCTGAAATCCATTGGCTTCAGGGTGTAATCCAGCTTCAGCTGTTTAGCGATGGCGTCCCACAGGTCGATATCAAAACCGACGTACTTGTCGCCCTGTTTGAATTCAAACGGAACGAATGCGGTGTCAGTAGCGACGACCAGTTTTTTGTCTGCTGCAGTGGAGGAAAGCGAGAAGGCCAGCGCCAGCGCGGCCACGGAGACTTTAATCAACGACTTCATCATTTTTTTCCTTATTACCCGTCAGGCCTGGTGGCCCGATGTACGGCTCATCATATGAAAAAATTATGCCAACTTTTCTCAAACGCCAAAATCACCAGATTGCCGGGGCAGGCTGACACAATTCTGCACGCGGGGAAAAGTTTGCACCAGAATGAATCACCAAAATGGTGCATTGTGCTGTGGTGGTGCAGGCACAGTGTGCATCAGAGTGATAATAAGGGAAAGAAAGGATTAAGGAATTGTTAACGGCGTCAAAAAAGCCGTGTGGATGACAGGCATAAAAAAGGCGGGATAACCCGCCTGATTGAGCATTACTCGATGTTGGATTCGATGAACCACAGGAACTTATCAAGGTCACGCGATGCGGCAGTAAAGATATCCGCCGTGTCTTCGTCTTTCACTTCGCTGATGGCTTTACGCGTATCGTTAGCCACTACAGCATAACGGTCGGCCAGCGCTTTCAGGTGATCCTGTACGCTATGAATGTTCAGCGGGTAGCTTTTCAGCGGTGACTTGTCGTTAACTACCTGCGTGGTGCCCAGCGCCACGCCGCCCAGCTGCACCACACGTTCTGCGATGGTATCCTGGTGGTCGGTAATCGCGGTGCGGAAGCCATCCAGCATTTCATGTACACCGATAAAGTTTGCGCCGCGCATGTTCCAGTGCGCCTGCTTGGTGATCAGCGACAGGTCAATAAATTCCACGACCAGACGGTTGAGCACCTCGATGGTAGCTTTCTTCTCGCTATCAGCCACGTCATTGCGGGTATAAATCAGATCGGAAGATTTTGTTTTAACCAGTTTTGCGGTACTCATCATTAATGTCCTCTTATTGATGGTTGTCCTAATCAAGCACGGGAATAAGTATAGCAGCAGTTTTACGCTCTGCAGGATTGATTAAATCAATGACAGGAATAGTTAAAGCCGAAGGAGAAGCGGGAAATAAGGGTGATGGATTTAACTTAATGTAAATAAAGGAATTATCTGTTTTGTTAAATATTTGCTCATCATGTTGCAAAATAATAATAACCGATCGTTCACACAGCAAAGAAATGATAATGAGAATGTTTCTATATTCAGCCAGTTAAATAACCGGCTGAACCCGCACTGTTTATTGTGGCGCGTTGATATCGACTTCGTTTATATGTGCCGCTTTCTGTTTCATGGTCAGCGTCGAGCCGGCTGACGCGGCAATGATCGCCAGCAGCGCCAGCCACTGCTGCAGCGTCAGCAGTTCGCCGAGGAACAGCATGCCGGAGAGCGCGGCCATCGCCGGTTCCAGACTCATCAGCGTGCCGAAAATGCGCGCCGGCAGACGCGTTAACGCCATCATCTCCAGCGAGTAAGGAATGGCGCTGGAGAGCAGGGCGATAAGCAGCGCCAGCGGCAGGATTTCCCATTGCCAGATGCCGGGCGCGGCGAAGGTCAGACCGAGCGGCACAAAAATCACTGACGCAATCAGCGACCCCATCGCCACCGTGGCCGGGCCGTGTTCAGCACCTGCCCGCTGGCCCGCCAGAATATAGACTGCCCAGCAGGCACCCGCGCCCACCGCCAGCAGTGCGCCTGCCGGATCGATATGGCTGAGGCCGTGACCAATCGGCAGCAGGAACCACAGGCCGGTGACCGCCAGCAGCACCCAGAGAAAATCCAGCGGACGGCGCGCGCCGGCCAGCGCCAGCGTCAGCGGACCGAGAAACTCCAGCCCTACCGCGACGCCCAGCGGCACGGTACGAATCGAGAGATAGAACAGATAATTCATGCAGCCCAGCGCCAGTCCATACATCAGCAGCGGCTTGCGCTGCGCGGCGCTAAAGCGCAGACGCCAGGGTTTGAAAATTGCGCACAGGATAAGCGTGCCCAGTCCCAGACGCAGCGCGGTAATGCCTGGCGCACCGACAGTGGGAAACAGCGATTTCGCCAGCGACGCGCCGCCCTGCAGCGACAACATGGCAATCAGCAGTACGGAAATCGGCAGCACCACCGGTGCCAGTTTTGGGTGGGAAAGAGGCGCAGACATCCTGTGATCAATTCCTGTCATGATGAATAACGAAGCAACGGGCAGCCAGTGTAAAACAATCGGCGGCAAATAAGGAGGCGGCTGATGTCACGCAAAGGTGTTGCGGTCATCAGCACGCTTTGCGCCTGAAAGGCATCATCAGGTCGGCGGCAGAGGGGAACAATTCAGAACAATACCAGGCAACCCTGTCCGGCCAGCATGACGAAGCGCGGGTGGTGAACGCACAAAAAATGGCCATTTTCAGGGCCATTTCCGTAAAGAAATGTCAGGTTAGTTTAGGAATTTACTTAAACCGATAATTTTCTCTGCGCAGAAGTATTGCAGAAAGATGATGCTTTTTATAAGAAAAATGAATGACATACGAAAGTTCATTAACTTTCTGTTACACCAAACAATCTGTTAGACAACAAAATGCGGGCAGAGTTTCTTGCTAAGTTTTGTTATATTTTTAGCGTTGTCAGGAGAGAAGTATATTCACATTTGAGGTGGTTATGAAAAAAATTGCATGTCTTTCAGCACTGGCTTGTGTACTGGCAGTTTCCGCAGGTTCCGCCATGGCACAGAGCACCGTATCTGCCGGTTACGCGCAGAGCGACTATCAGGGCGTTGCTAACAAAGCTAACGGCTTCAACCTGAAATACCGCTACGAAGATGGTTCTAACCCACTGGGTTGGATCGGTTCTTTCACCTACACCGAAAAAGATCGCACTGAAGATGGCGTGTACAACAAAGGTCAGTACTACGGCATCACCGGTGGTCCGGCTTACCGTCTGAACGACTGGGCCAGCATCTACGGCGTAGTGGGTATCGGCTACGGCAAATACCAGCAGAACCAGACTGCCGGTCAGTCTAAATCTGACAGCAGCGACGTAGGCTTCTCTTACGGCGCAGGTATGCAGTTCAACCCAATCCAGAACGTTGCTCTGGACGTGGGCTACGAGCAGAGCCGCATCCGTAACGTCGACGTGGGCACCTGGATTGCTGGCGTAGGTTACAGCTTCTAAGTTTTTGCTTAGACCAGAGTTGCACAGAAACGGCCCTTTACGGGCCGTTTTTTTATGCCTGCCCTCCCGGCGTGCTGTCGGCGGGCAGCAGGCAAAATAAAACCCGCTCAGTGAGCGGGTCAGCGTGGAAAGCGTTTCGGGAAATCAGCCGCGCCAGATCAGGTTCGGGCAGGGATGCGCGGCAATTTTTTTGCCGGTCAGCTTCTCTATCAGCATCAGACGCAAGGCAAAAGGCGAGCGGCTAAACAGACACAGCAGCGACTTCAGCTCAAAAGCCGGTTTGCTTTGCGTGGTCTGGAAGCATTTGCCGCAGTCGAGGCAGCTTTTCATGGTGCTCATCTTTACCTCCTGGAGGACGGGTGACCCAACAGTAAGCACAGCCCTGCGATAAACAGCAGGAAAAGGAGCAGCAACAGCCAGGGTTCGTTCATCGTTGCCTCCTTTGTAGGCTATTCGCTTACAACATGTACAAAGATAGCACTGGCTATACTCTTTAGCCAATACTAATCAGGAAAAATTTGTGCTTATTTGTGCCTGGTTTACAATGAGCGCAGCCAGCCCGCACCGCAGGTAAAGTGCGGCAGATAATAAAGAGGAAGCTGAATGAGTCGTCGTGCGAAAAGCGCCACCAACCTGCCCCAGGGGCCGCTTAAAGAGATCGAGGAGCATGTCGAAGGATTTCGCCAGGTACGCGAAGCGCATCGTCGTGAGCTGATTGATGATTATGTTGAGTTAATCTCTGATTTAATTCGTGAATTTGGCGAAGCGCGCCAGGTGGATATGGCGGCACGCCTCGGCGTTTCCCAGCCGACCGTCGCCAAAATGCTCAAGCGTCTCAGCACCACCGGTCTGGTTGAGCAGGTGCCGTATCGCGGCGTGTTCCTCACCGCCGAGGGAGAAAAGCTGGCTGAAGCCAGCCGCGTGCGCCATCACATTGTAGAAACCTTCCTGCTGGCGCTCGGCGTCAGCCCGGAAACCGCCCGTCGGGATTCCGAAGGGCTGGAGCATCACGTCAGTGATGAAACCCTCGCCGTCTTCCAGAAATTTTACGAGAATCATTAACCTACAAGGCCTTCTGCCATCATGCCCATCGTGCTTCGTTCCTTAATGCGTGACCGCGTGTTGCATTTACTGTTGCTGTTGGGCGTGATTTTGTTGCCGCTGGCGGATTACCGCTGGCTGCAGCTGCCCGCCGCCGTTGACTGGCATACCATCATGACGCTCACCGGGTTGCTGATGCTGACGAAAGGGCTGGAGAACAGCGGCTATTTCGATGTGCTCGGCGCGCGGCTGGTGCAGCGCTTCCAGCACGAACGCACGCTGGCGCTGTTTATGGTATGTGCGGCGGCACTGCTCTCGACCTTCCTGACCAATGATGTGGCGCTGTTTATCCTGGTGCCGCTCACGCTGACGCTGCGCAAATTCTCGCGCCTGCCGATCTCCCGGCTGATCATCTTTGAAGCGCTGGCGGTCAATGCCGGATCGTTGCTGACGCCGGTCGGCAATCCGCAAAACATCCTGCTGTGGAGCCACGGCACGCTGAGCGTGGCCGGTTTTATTGCTCAGATGGCGCCGCTGGCGGCGATGCTGATGCTGACGCTGGTGGTGCTGACGTGGTTTAGCTTCCCGGCGCGCAGCATTGAGAAACATGATGCACCGGGCAACCAGCAGTGGCAGAAACCGCTGTTTATCGTCAGCGTCCTGCTGTACGTGGTATTTATCGTTGCGCTGGAGCTGAAACTCACCGGCTGGGCGCTGCTGCTGGTGGCGGCCTGTTTCTTGCTGATGGCGCGTCAGGTGCTGGCGACCATCGACTGGAGCCTGCTGCTGGTGTTCGTGGCGATGTTCATTGATGTCTTTTTACTGATGCATCTGCCGATTCTGCAGCCGTATTTTGCCGCCATCGGTCAATTGGGCGAGGGCGGTATCTATTTGCTGGCGATTGGCCTGTCGCAGGTGATCAGCAATGTGCCGGCCACCATTCTGCTATTGCAAAAAGTGCCGCCGTCCGAGGTGCTGGCCTGGGCGGTTAACATTGGTGGCTTTGGCCTGCTGCCGGGATCGCTCGCCAACCTGATTGCGCTGCGCATGGCGCAGGACGCCAAAGTGTGGTGGCGTTTCCATCTGTTTTCGCTGCCGATGCTCGCCTGGTCGATGCTGTGCGGCTGGCTGATGTTACAGCTGCTGCGCTAACCCTGACTGACCGGTTTGCCCCTGCACGACGCGCTGATTTTTCAGCGCGTTATGCGCTGTTGCAGAAAATGCGTCGGATGTTAGCTTATGTAAAGTTACACTGGCATTTGTCAATTTCCCATCTAAGGTTAAGTTGACCGTTTCGCCCGGGGACCGGGATTACCAGCCAGTGATGACAAATTATGAGTGAAAACCACAATCCGCCATCGGCCGATGAGCAACAAGATAACAACACGTCAGATTCCAGTCAGGATAACCAGCAATCACCCCGTAAACGCCCCGGCAAAAAGCCGCTGATCATTCTGGCGATTGTGGTGGTGATCATGCTGCTGGTAGGATTCTGGTTCTGGTTCAGCACGCGCAATATCGAAACCACCGACGATGCGTTCACCGAAGGCGATGCCGTGACCATTGCGCCCAAAGCCTCGGGCTATGTGGTGCAACTGCTGGTGAAAGATAACCAGCGCGTGAAGAAGGGCGATCTGCTGGTGCTGATCGATCCACGCGATAACGCCGCGCAGCGCGATCAGGCCAAAGCACAGCTCGGTCTGGCGCAGGCGCAGCTGCATCAGGCGCAGGCGCAGCTGGCGCTGGCGCGGGTGCAATATCCGGCGCAGCGCGATCAGGCGCTGGCCGATCAGGCACGGGCGCAGGCTAATTTACTCAATGCACAGGCGGATTACCGTCGTCAGCGCGGCGTTGACCCGCGTGCGACCTCACAACGCAATATTGATAGCGCCGCCGCACAGTTGCGCTCGGCTGAAGCACAGCTGCAAAGCGCCAAAGCGCAGGTCGAAGTGGCCTCGCAGGTACAGTTGCAGATTCGCCAGCAGGAAACCAATGTTGAGGCGCGCCAGCAGCAGGTTGAACAGGCTCGGGCGCAGCTGAACACCGCAGAACTTAACCTCTCCTACACCGAAGTGCGGGCCCCGTACGACGGGTTCGTCACCAAACGCAACGTGCAACCCGGCACGCTGGTGCAGGCCGGCAGTGCGCTGTTCTCGCTGGTCTCGCCGGACATCTGGATTACCGCCAACTTTAAAGAGTCGCAGCTGGCGCGCATGAATCCGGGCGATAAAGTCGAGATCAGCGTTGATGCCTGGCCGGACATGAAGCTGGAAGGGCACGTCGACAGTGTGCAGATGGGCTCCGGCTCGCGCTTCTCCACCTTCCCGGCAGAAAACGCCACCGGTAACTATGTGAAGATTGTGCAGCGCGTACCGGTGAAAATCGTGATTGATAAGGGACTGGATCCGAATCATCCGCTGCCGCTTGGGCTGTCGGTTGAACCGAAGGTGACGGTGGAATGAGTGCGAGCGAAAGCTGGCGTCCGGCCAGCAATCCGTGGCTGGTTGCCATCACGGTGACGCTGGCGGTGTTCATGGAGATCCTGGACACCACCATCGTTAACGTCGCACTGCCGCACATCGCCGGGTCGCTCTCCTCCAGCTACGATGAATCCACCTGGGTGCTGACCTCCTATCTGGTCGCCAACGGCATTGTGCTGCCGATTTCGGCCTTTTTCTCCCGCCTGTTTGGCCGCAAGCAGTTCTTCCTGATCTGCATTGTGATGTTTACCATCTGCTCCTTCCTGTGCGGTATTGCTACCGAGCTGTGGCAAATCATTCTGTTCCGCGTGCTGCAGGGCTTCTTTGGCGGCGGCCTGCAACCGGTGCAGCAGTCGGTGCTGCTGGATTACTTCAAGCCGGAAGATCGCGGCAAGGCTTTTGGTCTGTCGTCGATTGCCATTATTGTCGCGCCGGTGATTGGCCCGACGCTCGGCGGCTGGATCACCGATAACTACAGCTGGCGCTGGGTGTTCTTTATAAATATTCCGGTGGGGATCCTCACGGTGCTGGCGATCTATCAGCTGCTGGAAGATCCGCCGTGGGAGCGCAAGTGGGATAAGGGCCGGCTGAAAATCGACTATATCGGCATCAGCCTGATTACCCTGGGTCTCGGCTGCCTGCAGGTGTTTCTCGATCGCGGTGAAGATGAAGACTGGTTCGCCTCGCACTTTATTCGCCTGTTCGCCATGCTGGCGGCCGTCGGCATCGTCGGGGCGGTTTACTGGCTGCTGTATGCACGCAAGCCGGTGGTGGATATCACGGTGATGAAGGATCGTAACTTCTGGGTGGCCGGTCTGCTGATGGCGGGCATGGCGATGATTCTTTATGGCAGCTCGGTGGTGTTACCGCAGCTGGCGCAGCAGGATCTCGGTTATACCGCCACCTGGTCCGGGCTGGTGCTGTCGCCCGGCGCGGTCCTGATCGTGCTCACCATCCCGCTGGTGCTGAAGCTGATGCCGATTGTGCAGACGCGCTACATCATCGCCTTTGGCTTTACCTGTCTGGCGCTGGCCTTCTTCTATTCCAGCACCCTGACGCCGAACGTGGATTTCACCACGCTGGTGCTGATGCGCAGCGCGCAGTCGATTGGCCTCGGCTTCCTGTTTGTGCCGCTCACCACCATTGCCTTTATCACTGTGCCGCAGCGGCTGAATGCGGATGCCTCCGCGCTGTTCACCATGTTCCGTAACGTGGCCGGTTCGATCGGCATTTCGCTGGCCACTGCTGGCATCACCGAACGTGAACAGGTGCGATCGGCCCACATGGTGCACAACATGTCGCCGCTCAATGAGCAATTCAACCTCACGCTGCAGCACTGGGCGCAGGCGATTCGTGACTTTACCCGCGCGGTGGGCGATCCGCTGACGCTGGCCAGCGGTCAGCTCTATCAGGAGATGATTGCCCAGGCGCGTATTCTGGCTTACATCGACGTGTTCATGGGCCTGAGCATTGTCGCCGTGCTATTGATTCCTTTTTGTTGGTTGCTTTCGCCGATCAAGAGCGAAGGCAGTGCAGGAGCACATTAACATGATCACCACTTCGCGCGTTACGCCGTCGCTGACGCTGCTGGCGCTGTCCATGCTGCTGGCGGGTTGTGCCGTCGGGCCCGATTATCAGCCGCCGCAGGCGCACACGCCCGGTAGCTACCGTGATTTGCCCTCTCAGGAAGCCTCAAAACCGCTGGCGTCCGCGACCAATCCTTCGTGGTGGAAAAGCTTTAACGACCCGCAGCTCGATAGCCTGATTGAGCGCGCCATCGCCGGCAACCTGACGCTGCAACAGTCGGTGCTGCGCATTGCCGGCGCGCGTGAACAGCTGGCGCAGGCGCGTGGCGGGCTGTTCCCGTCGCTTAACGGCTCCGCCAAAGTGACGCGGCAGCAGCTCGGCCTGAAAGGCATCCTGAAATCCAACGGTGCCTACGATCAGGTGGATGATGAGGTGGCGAATCAGCTCAACGGCTTAACCCATTCGGTCACGCTGTATCAGGGCAGCTTTGATGCCAGCTGGGAGCTGGATTTATGGGGCAAAGTGCGGCGTCAGATGGAAGTGGCGGACGCGCAGCAGCAGGCGGCAATTGAGCAGCGTAACGATGCGCTGGTGTCGCTGGAAGCCGAGGTGGCGCGCGCCTATCTGCAGCTGCGCGGCGCGCAGTCGGTGCTGGCGACGCTGCAACAGCAAATCAACGTGGCGCAGGAAACCTGGACGCTGACGCAAAGCCAGCAGCGCAACGGTCTGGCACCGCTCACCGACGTGGAAAATGCCCGTGCGCAGCTGGCCTCGCTGAATGCTCAGCTGCCGCAGTATCAGGCGCAGGAGCGCCAGGCAATGAATGGGCTGGCGGTGCTGCTGGGTAAAACGCCGGGCGCGCTGGATAACGAACTGATGAGCAGCAAAGCGCTGCCGACGCTGCCGAAGCTGGTGGCGGTGGGCATTCCGTCCACGCTGGCGCGCCGTCGTCCGGACATCCGCCAGGCTGAAGCGAATCTGCATGCGCAGACCGCCAATATTGGCGTATCGGTGGCGAACCTGTTCCCCAGCCTGTCGCTCACCGGCCAGCTGGGCGTGCGCAACACCGATGCCAGCTACCTCGACGACTGGAGCAGCCACTTCTTCAGCATCGGTCCGGCGCTGTCGATCCCAATTTTTCAGGGCGGACGTCTGGTTTCCAGCGTGAAACTGGCGCGCGCGCAGCAGGCGAGTGCGGCGCTCGACTATCGGCAGACGGTGCTGACGGCGCTGCAGGATGTGGAAAATGCGCTGGTCAGCTATCGCGCCGACCAGCAACAGGTTACCGCGCTGGATGAGACTACCGGCGCACTGCAGCGCGCCTTTGACCTTGCCAGCGACAGTTACAAACAGGGCATCTCCACCTTCCTCGAGGTACTGGATGCACAGCGTCAGCTGGCGCAGGCGGAGGCGCAATCGACGCAGGCGCGCATGCAAAGCGCGCTGGACCTGGTGGCGCTGTATAAAGCGCTGGGCGGCGGCTGGGAGCCGTATCAGCAGGTGACGCTGCCAGACTATGACGTCTTTGGCCCGGCTACCGCAGTGAATTGATGTGTCGCCGCTGACCGCATCGATTACCTGCGGTCAGCGCGCTTCGTGAAATAAATATTCCCCCTTCGATTAGTTGTGCAAAATTTGCACTTCCCTCATTGCGTGCCTAAGCGCTTTTTGTGATCTCTGTCGAATTTAACGGCAAAGATGATGCCCACTGGCGCAAAACTTAAATTTCATATTTATTCAATGCGGTGGAAATAATCTATTTTAAGGCTTCTTACATCAGGAAAGGAGTTGGTTATGTCCCGCGAAACCTGGATGACGCCCAATCAGGCATCAGGGCCAAACAGCAGCACGCGCACGGAACCCTTTGTGAAAGTCATTGCGCTGATTGCCACCCTCGGTGGCTTGTTGTTTGGCTACGACACCGGCGTGATCTCCGGCGCCCTGTTATTTATGGGCGACGATCTGCATCTTACACCCGTTACCACCGGACTGGTGACCAGCAGCCTGCTGTTCGGCGCAGCGTTCGGCGCGCTGGCTTCCGGCCACTTTGCTGCCGCGGTCGGGCGGAGAAAAATTATTCTGGTGCTGGCGATTATTTTTGCCATCGGCGCGCTGGGCACCGCACTGGCGCCCGACGTCAGCTGGATGATTTTCTTCCGCCTGGTCCTCGGCGTGGCGGTGGGCGGCGCGTCCGCTACCGTGCCGGTGTATATCGCCGAAATGGCTCCGGCCAACAAACGGGGTCAGCTGGTGACCATGCAGGAGCTGATGATCGTCTCTGGCCAGATGCTGGCCTATATGTCGAATGCCGGCTTCAACGCCGCCTGGGGCGGCGATACCACCTGGCGCTGGATGCTGGCGGTCGCCACGCTGCCTGCGGTGCTGCTGTGGTTCGGCATGATGTTTATGCCGGACACGCCGCGCTGGTATGCGATGAAGGGCCGCCTTGCCGAAGCGCGTAAGGTGCTGGAGCGCACCCGCGCACGCGAAGACGTTGAGTGAGAGATGATGGAGATTGAAGAGACGCTGTCGGCAGAGCAGCAACAGCGTCCGCGTTTGCGCGAACTGCGTCAGCCGTGGCTGATTAAATTGTTCTTTATCGGTATCGGTATCGCCGCAATCCAGCAGTTAACCGGCGTCAATACCATCATGTATTACGCGCCGACCATGCTCAAAGCGGTGGGCATGAGTGATAACGCCGCGCTGTTTGCCACCATCGCCAACGGCGCAATTTCGGTCCTGATGACGTTTGTGGGTATCTGGCTGCTCGGCCGTATTGGCCGCCGCACCATGACGATGATGGGTCAGTTTGGCTGCACCGCGTGTCTGGTGTTTATTGGCGCGGTCAGTTACCTGATGCCGGAAACGGTCAACGGCCAGCCGGATATGCTGCGCAGTTATATGGTGCTGCTGGGCATGCTGATGTTTCTGAGTTTTCAGCAGGGCGCGCTGTCGCCGGTGACCTGGCTGCTGCTGTCAGAAATTTTTCCCACGCGCTTACGCGGTATTTTTATGGGCGGCGCGGTATTTGCGCTGTGGATCGCCAATTTTGTTATTTCACTGATGTTCCCGATCCTGCTGGCGTCGGTTGGCTTATCCGGCGCGTTCTTTATTTTTGCGGCAATTGGCATTGGCGGCGCTATTTTTGTTATTCGCTGTGTGCCGGAAACACGCAATCGCTCGCTGGAACAGATTGAACATTATTTGCACGACCAGCTCTCTGACGGCGCGACGCCGCAGGTATTGCATCCGGCGGTGAAGAGAAACGGATAACCGCAGGTATACGATTTTTGCATGATGGCCGGTACTGCACCGGCCTTTTTTTATTTATTTAAGGGAAAAATGAGATATTGCTCTCATCTGCAGCGGGCGGATTATCACGCTTAAAAACTGATTTTACTTACACCATTAATCTTTTTTTACTTTTATGCTCACTTCTGCCGCAGCAGGCAATAAGCGCTAAATGCTTGTTTCCTACGTGGGAATAAGCGATGAAATCGATTCCAGTTCCAGCCGGTGGTACTGAACGCGTGATGTTAATTCAGCGTTAATTCAGGCCCGCACATTAGGTTTAAACCCGCGTGTCAGGAATATGCTTATCCATTCGGAATAATCCGGTCTGCAAAATTAATTTATTTTTTTATTTGAATTGGGTAATCTTGCCACTACAGTTTATTTAACCCCCTTAAGCAAGGACATTGTGATGAGTGACGCATTTAAAGTTCTGAACAACATTCGCACATTACGTGCACAGGCTCGTGAACTGCCACTGAGCGATCTGGAAGAGATTCTGGAAAAATTAACCGTCGTTGTGACCGAGCGTCGTGACGAAGTCGAAGCGGAAGAAGCGCAAAACCGCGAAAAAGAAGAAAAGCTGTCTAAATACCGTGAAATGCTGCTGGCAGACGGTATCGACCCGAACGAATTACTGGGCGCGCTGGAAACCGGTAAAAAACGCGCCAAGCGTGCGCCGCGTCCGGCGAAATATTCTTACACCGACGAAAACGGTGAAGAAAAATCATGGACCGGTCAGGGCCGTACCCCAGCTGCGATTAAAAAAGCACTGGATGCCGGTAAAAGCCTCGACAGCTTCCTGATCAAATAATCTGCACAATCCTTGTAAGCGGGAGCCGGAGGCGTCAGCGTCTCCGGCTTTTTTATTGGCTGCGTGCCGCACGCGGGCGCCGATGCATTTTCGGTGCGGCGTATCACACCGCTTTACGGCAACAATTATTTTGTCTCTGGCAACAAGGTGTTCTCTGCTTTGTCTGTGCCCGACCGGGTGCAGAGGTGGCTCATCCAGGCCGCTTCTGGCATAATGCCCGCTGTTTTTTCCTCCACTGCGTAACAAAGGTCAATGCCGTGTTAGTTTCCAGCAATATCACTATGCAGTTCGGCAGTAAGCCACTGTTTGAGAATATCTCCGTTAAATTTGGCGGCGGTAATCGTTACGGTTTAATCGGTGCGAACGGCAGCGGTAAATCGACCTTCATGAAAATACTGGGCGGCGACCTGGTTCCGACCAACGGAAATGTTTCCCTCGACCCGAATGAGCGCATCGGTAAGCTACGCCAGGATCAGTTTGCTTTCGAGCAATATAGCGTGCTGGACACCGTGATCATGGGTCACCAGGAATTGTGGGCGGTGAAGCAGGAGCGCGATCGCATATATGCATTGCCGGAAATGAGCGAAGAGGAAGGCTATAAAGTCGCCGACCTTGAAGTTGCCTACGGTGAAATGGACGGTTACAGCGCAGAATCGCGCGCCGGGGAATTATTACTCGGCGTGGGCATTCCGGTGGAGCAGCATTACGGTCCGATGAGTGAAATTGCCCCAGGCTGGAAATTGCGTGTGCTGCTGGCGCAGGCGTTATTTGCCAACCCGGATATTTTGTTACTCGATGAACCAACCAACAACCTGGATATTGATACCATCCGCTGGCTGGAACAGGTGCTGAACGAACGTGACAGCACCATGATCATCATTTCGCATGACCGTCACTTCCTGAATATGGTGTGCACGCACATGGCGGATCTCGATTACGGCGAGCTGCGCGTTTATCCGGGTAATTATGACGAATATATGACCGCGGCGACCCAGGCGCGTGAACGTTTATTAGCGGACAACGCCAAGAAGAAAGCGCAAATTGCCGACCTGCAATCCTTCGTCAGCCGCTTTAGCGCCAACGCCTCAAAATCACGGCAGGCCACGTCGCGTGCGAAGCAGATTGATAAAATCAAACTGGATGAAGTAAAAGCCTCCAGCCGTCAGAACCCGTATATTCGTTTTGAACAGGATAAGAAACTGTTCCGTAATGCGCTGGAAGTGGAAGCACTGACCAAAGGATTTGATAACGGTCCGCTGTTTAAAAATCTTAACCTGCTGCTGGAAGTGGGTGAGAAACTGGCGATCCTCGGCGCCAACGGTATTGGTAAATCCACGCTGCTGAAAACCCTGGTTGGCGAACTGCAGCCGGATAGCGGCACGGTGAAATGGTCAGAGAACGCGCGCATTGGTTATTACGCGCAGGATCACGCCGAAGATTTTGCTGACGACCTGAGCGTGTTCGACTGGATGAGCCAGTGGAAGCAGGAAGGTGATGACGAGCAGGCGGTGCGCAGTATTCTTGGTCGTCTGCTGTTCAGCCACGACGACATCAAGAAGCCGGCCAAAGTGCTGTCCGGTGGTGAGAAAGGGCGCATGCTGTTTGGCAAGCTGATGATGCAAAAGCCAAACATTCTGGTGATGGACGAACCGACCAACCACCTGGATATGGAATCGATCGAGTCACTGAACATGGCGCTGGAGATGTACGAAGGAACGCTGATTTTCGTCTCGCACGACCGTGAATTCGTCAGCTCGCTGGCGACGCGCGTGATCGAGATGAAAGGCGATCGCATCGTTGACTTCACCGGCAACTACGAAGATTACCTGCGCAGCCAGGGCATCGTATAACGTCAAAGCCGTGCAGTATCCGCAATAAACAGCGGCGCAATTTACCCCCTGATAAATTGCGCCGCTCAGTAATAGATAACGCTTATGTCACGCCCTGGCGTTATACCTCTCGCTTACCGCACACTTCACACTGCGCATCCTGCGCCACGTTCATGCTGCGAAACTCGGCGCTCATCGCATCGTACATCAGCAACCGTGCACTGGCCGGCTGGCCAAAGGCGCTCAGCACCTTCAGCGTTTCCATCGCCTGCATCGCACCCACCACGCCAACCAGCGGGGCCATCACCCCGGCTTCGACGCAGCTCAGCGTTTGTTCGCCGAACAGACGGCTGATGCAGCGATAGCAGGGCTCGCCGGTCTGCCAGGTAAATACGCTGAGCTGGCCTTCCATGCGAATGGCGGCGCCGGCGATCAGCGGCACGCGGTGCTGAAAACATCCGCGGTTCACCTGTTCGCGCGTGGTGACATTGTCGCTGCAGTCCAATACCGCATCGTGACGCGCAATCAGAGCGCTGAGCGCGGCCTCCTCCAGCTGCGCATCGATCGGCTCCAGCACGCAGTGCGGATTGATGGCCGCCAGCTGCTGGCGTGCCGAGGCGACTTTTGCCATGCCGATGCGCGCATCGCTGTGCAGGATCTGGCGCTGCAGATTACTCAGGCTGACGCGATCGAAATCCAGCAGCGTCAGATGACCGACGCCGGCGGCGGCGAGATAAGGCGCGGCGGCACAGCCCAGACCGCCGAGGCCAACGATGAGCACCCGTGAGGCTTTCAGCCGTTCCTGACCGTCGAAATCGAAACCGCGCAGCACGATCTGCCGGTTGTAGCGCAGCATCTCTTCATCGCTCAGCTCTACGCTCATTAACCCTCCAGCAGGCTGTTGAACACTTCGATGTCAACCCATTCGCCGGGCTCGACGTCCCCGCGATCGCGCTCCAGTACGATGAAACAGTCGGCCAGCGCAAAGGAACTGAACACGTGCGAGCCCTGCGCGCCAGTGCTGCGTACTTCCAGTACGCCATCATCGCCGCGGCTGAGAATGCCACGCTGAAAATCGAGCCGGCCCGGCGCTTTCTTCAGGCGCTGCGTCGCCCGCGCGCGCTGGCGCAGCGGCATGATGCGCGTGGTCTGGCCGGTCAGCGTGGCCAGCAGCGGCTGCACCAGCTGATAGAAAGTCACGGCCGCCGATACCGGATTACCCGGCAAACCGCAGAACCAGCTGTTGGCCAGACGGCCAAAGGCAAATGGCTTGCCGGGCTTGATCGCCAGTTTCCAGAAGGTAATCGCGCCCAGCTCTTCGAGCATTGCTTTGGTGAAATCCGCTTCGCCCACCGACACACCGCCGGTACTGATCACCACATCGGCCTGGCGATCGGCTTCGCTGAAGGCCTGACGCAGCAAGGCAGGATCGTCAGCGATCACGCCGAGGTCGATCACCTCGCAGCCGAGTTTGCGCAGCATCAGCGCCACGGTAAAGCGATTGGTGTCATAAATCTGGCCTTCAGCCAGTGGCTGGCCGACCGCCTGCAGTTCGTCGCCGGTGGAGAAAATGGCCACGCGCAGCTTGCGCAGTACGCTGACCTCAGCGATGCCGAGTGACGCGAGCAGCGGCAGTTCCGCCGCCCCAAGCCGCACGCCAGCGTCCAGCACCTGTTTACCGGCCTGAATATCTTCTCCGATGCGGCGAATATTCTGCCCGGCACGTACCGACGCGGTGATGACGATAGCGCCGTCGCGCTGTTCGGTCTGCTCCTGCATCACCACGGCGTCGCAGCCGGCGGGAATCGGTGCGCCGGTCATGATGCGAATCACGCTGCCGGCTGGCCATTCGCCACTGAACGGAGCGCCGGCAAAGGCTTTGCCCGCCACCGGCAACACGCCGTCAGCCGTCAGGTCGCTCAGACGCAGCGCATAGCCGTCCATCGCAGAGTTATCGAACGGCGGCACGTCCAGCGGCGAGACAACCGGCTTTGCGGTGATGCGCCCGGCGGCATCGGCCAGCGCAACGCTCAGGCAATCGCTAATCGGTTGCAGCTGCTGCAGCATTTTCTGCTGCGCGTCTTCAAGGGAAATCAGTCCGGCGGTAAAAGGTTCCATGTCCATCTCTGTCGGTTAAAGGCGAATGCTGCTTATTATGGTGGCTGTTGTCGGCTGAGTCACATGCGAGATCAAAGGGAATGGAAATTAGTGAGAGGTGATAGATCCGCCGGCGAACATGATTTGTTCAGACTGACAGTGGTAGTCATGTTAACAACTGTGCTGATGTTATGATGTTAGTGCGGCAGATACTTTCTTATGCACCAGTGAAAGAAACGCGCCCGCAGTCGTATCCCAGTTGGCCGGAACAAACTCTCTTTTATAGCGATCACGGAAATCAGATTCGACGTCATTGCACTCTGCCAGAAACAGCTCGATGTCTGCCAGCATGGCGTGCAGGTTTCCGTTATGTGCTTCTCTGATATACGCCTCGATTTTTGGCTCGATCTCATCACCTGGTTCAAACAGGTCGTAATCCTGCCCAAACCAGATGCCAATAAAATTATCCAGTTCACTGATACTGATACGGTCCATCATAACTCCGGGAAAGCGGTAATGATAAAGTAAGGTTTGCCGTTGTAGGGCTTAAAATCCAGTATGACGCGAACGGCATAGCAGGTCTCAACCTCTTCACGCCCTTTACTCACGACTATACCAACCGGATGTGAAAAACGCCGACTCAGGCGCATGCGGGCTTGCAAGCCAGGAGGGATATTTTTCACCCACATCTGAATTTGATGCTTATTATCTGCCAGCACCTTACTGATCAGTGATTCTGCCTCGCTCAGAGACTTAAAGCTACTGGCCTCATCGAGACGAGGCCGGTTACGAAGCCTCTCCCGCAGCTCATCCGGCGTTTTGCCTATATGTCGCTCAATCGTGTGCCCACCGGGTGCTCGCCCTGAGAGCGACTCATGCTCGGCGATTTTGACCCGCCCGGCACGTACCGCGATGATGCGCTCTGCTCCGGCTGCAAAGGCAAATGCCATCGGAATGGCGATATCAACCGTCAGGCCGACATTCATGGCGGTCTGATGGTCAGCGCCGAGCGATTCTGCGAGTGCCACGGCCGAATTAAACGTGTCGGTAGCGACCTGTCTGCCAGTCCATACCTGGCGCAGGCTGGCCTGAAGAGTGTCGAGACCGTGAGTACCGACAAAGACGCAGCCAGCTTTGGTCAGCATGGTGGGCTCAGGCACGACGCACAGTGCGCCAGCACCAAAAAGCTCAATTACCCCGCCAGCGATCCCGAGCCCTCCAAAAATGCGGTTGCTGGTCGTTTCACCCTCGCTGACGCTGCGATCTGAAAGGACGGCTGCCAGCTGCACCGGGGAGAGTGCAATCCTTACCCCTTTTTCATCTTCCACTGAATATTCCATTTCATGAACGGGCCTTTAACTTACCCGATTTTTAACCGGCACTGAAGCCACACGAAAGGTAAGGGCAAATAGGTTATTCACTGCCTTGTCGGTGCCAGACGTAATCGCGCCAGCCATGATTTTAAGGCTGGTGCGTTCTCCCCCTTAATTCACAAAAAAGCATAATCCACATTAAAAGGTTATGACCGCTGATACACTTTCTGCTTTACAAGCAGGGAGGGGCTTTCTATAGTCGAAAATTGCCAAAAAAAGATGAAAACCATTCTAAATCAGTGTTTTTGGCTCTGATTCCTTGACAGGGTAACGGTTATGGCTAAAGCAGTTATCGCAATTCACGGCGGCGCCGGCGCGATTACGCGTGCGGCAATGAGTGCCGAAAAAGAGCAGCACTATCGTCAGCAGCTGGCCGCGATTGTCAGCGCTGGCCAGCAGATCCTCGCCAGTGGCGGCAGCGCGCTGGATGCCGTGACCGAAGCGGTACGGCTGCTGGAAGAGTGCCCGTTGTTTAACGCCGGCAGAGGCGCCGTATTCACCCATCAGGGCACTCACGAGCTGGATGCCAGCCTGATGGATGGCCGCACGCTGGATATCGGTGCCGTGGCGGGCGTCAGCCGGATCCGCAATCCGATTCTTGCCGCGCGCAAGGTACTTGAAGCCAGTCCGCACGTGCTGTTCATTGGCAGCGGGGCGGAAGCCTTTGCCGCGCAACAGGGGCTGACGCCGGTCGAGCCCGACTTCTTCTCGACGCCAGAACGCTGGGAACAGCTGCAGCGCGCGCTGGGTAGTGAACAGATGCTGCTCGATCACGATGGTGCGGCGCAGAGTGGCGATCCGCTGGACCCGGATCGCAAATTTGGTACCGTGGGCGCGGTGGCGCTCGATTTGCAGGGTAATCTGGCGGCCGCCACCTCGACCGGCGGCATGACCAACAAGCAGGCGGGCCGCGTCGGCGATTCACCGCTGGCCGGTGCCGGCTGCTATGCCAATAACGCCACCGTGGCGGTCTCCTGTACCGGTACCGGCGAAGTGTTTATCCGCACGCTGGCGGCTTACGATGTCTCGGCGCAGATGGAGTACGGCGGTCGTTCACTGCAGCAGGCCACCGCCAGTGTGATTCATGACAAAGTGCAGGAGCTGGAGGGCAGCGGTGGGCTGATTGCCGTCGATGCCCACGGCAACGTGGCGCTGCCGTTTAACAGCGAAGGCATGTACCGCGGATTCGCTTACGTGGGCGGCGAAGTTGAGGTGGCCATTTACCGCGACAGCTAAGGAGCAGGCATGACGGATCTACAGCAGCAGTTTGCGCCGCAGCAGGTGCTGGCAGTGCGCGATCTCTGCGTGCGCTTTGAGCATGAAGGGCGCGTGACGGAAGCGGTGCGCCAGCTTTCGCTCGATCTGCACCGCGGCGAGACGCTGGCGCTGGTGGGCGAATCGGGTTCAGGCAAATCGGTCACGTCGCTGGCGCTGATGCGCCTGATTGCGCAGGCCGGCGGTGCGGTCAGCGGTGAAATCCTGCTGCGGCGGCGCAGCGGCGAGGTGCTCGACGTGATGCGGGCGTCCGCCAGCCAGATGCGCCGGGTGCGCGGCGCGGACATGGCGATGATTTTTCAGGAGCCGATGACCTCGCTGAATCCGGTGTTTACCGTCGGTGAGCAGATCGCCGAATCCATTCGTTTGCATCAGGGCAAAAGTCACCACCAGGCACAGGCTGAAGCGCGGCGCATGCTGGATCTGGTGCGCATTCCGGAAGCGCACAATGTGCTGTCGCGCTATCCGCATCAGCTCTCCGGTGGTATGCGCCAGCGCGTGATGATCGCCATGGCGCTGTCGTGCAAGCCGGCGCTGCTGATTGCCGATGAGCCAACCACCGCGCTGGATGTCACCATCCAGGCGCAGATTCTGCAGCTGATTCGCGTGCTGCAAAAAGAGATGCAGATGGGCGTCATCTTTATTACGCATGATATGGGCGTGGTGGCGGAGATGGCCGATCGCGTGCAGGTGATGTATCGCGGCGATGTGGTTGAGCGCGCGCCGGTGCAGCAGCTGTTCGATGCGCCGCAGCAGCCGTATACCCGTGCGCTGCTGGCGGCCGTGCCGAAACTCGGGGCGATGAGCGGCCAGCCGCTGCCGGCGAAGTTTCCGCTGCTGCATACCAACGGCCGCGAAGAGGCCAGCACGCCGCAGGATACCGTGCGTCACGATCGTCCGCCGATTTTACAGGTGCGCGATCTGGTCACGCGCTTTGATATTCGCGGCGGGCTGCTCAATCGGGTGAAGCGGCGCGTCCACGCGGTAGAAAAGGTCAGTTTCGATCTCTACGCAGGCGAAACCCTCGCGCTGGTGGGCGAATCCGGCTGCGGCAAATCCACCACCGGACGCTCGCTGCTGCGGCTGGTCGCCAGCCAGGGCGGCAGCATCACGTTTGACGGCCAGCGTATTGATGCGCTGCAGGGCAGGGCGCTGGCCACGCTGCGCCGCGACATTCAGTTTATCTTTCAGGATCCGTACGCGTCGCTCGATCCGCGCCTCACCGTCGGTTTTTCGATTATGGAGCCGCTGCTGGTGCATCGCAGCATGGGGCGCGCGCAGGCGGAGAAACGCGTCGCCTGGCTGCTGGAACGCGTCGGTCTGCTACCCGAACATGCGCAGCGCTATCCACATGAGTTTTCTGGCGGTCAGCGCCAGCGTATCTGCATCGCACGCGCGCTGGCGCTCAATCCCAAAGTGGTGATCGCCGACGAATCCGTCTCCGCGCTGGATGTGTCGATTCAGGCGCAGATCATCAACCTGATGCTGGATTTACAGCGTGAATTTGGCATCGCCTTCCTGTTTATTTCGCACAACATGGCGGTGGTGGAGCGCATCAGTCATCGCGTGGCGGTGATGTATCTCGGACAGATTGTCGAGATGGGACCGCGCCAGGCGGTATTCGAACAGCCGCGCCATCCGTATACCAAAAAACTGATGGCCGCGGTGCCGGTGGCCGATCCGGCGCATCGGCACCGCGAGCGGGCGCTGATGGTGGATGAGATCCCCAGCCCGATTCGCCCGCTGGGTGATGAGCCGGAAGTGGCACCGTTACTGGAAGTGGCACCGGGCCATTTTGTCGCCCGCCATGCCATTAGCGGCGCCTGAGCAGCAACCAACCGCGCCCTCCGCGCAGGGCGCGCAAGACAGGGACTACAGGAGAACGATAACGATGCACCATATCATGCGAAAAGGGGTTATCACTGCCGGGTTGTTGAGTTCGGCGCTGGCGCTGCCCGCCTGGGCGGCCAAAGATGCGGTGATTGCCGTGGCGTCGACCTTCACCACGCTGGATCCGTACGACGCCAACGACACGCTGTCGCAGGCGGTGGCCAAATCCTTCTATCAGGGCCTGTTCGGCTTCGATAAAGACATGAAGCTGATCAACGTGCTGGCGGAAAGCTACCAGGCCAGCAGCGATGGTTTGACTTACACCATCAAGCTGCGTCCGGGGGTGAAATTCCAGGATGGCACGGATTTCAATGCCGAAGCGGTGAAGGTCAACCTCGACCGCGCCAGCAATCCGGACAATCATCTCAAGCGCTACAACCTGTTTAAATATGTCGCCACCACTGAAGTGGTCGATCCGACCACGGTGAAAATCACCCTGAAACAGCCGTTTTCAGCGTTCATCAACAATCTGGCGCACCCGGCAGCGGTGATGATCTCGCCAACCGCGCTGAAAAAATATGGCAAAGACATCGGTTTCCATCCGGTGGGCACCGGTCCTTACGTCTTTGACACCTGGAACCAGACCGACTTTGTCAAAGTGAAGAAATGGTCGGGCTACTGGAAGCCGGGCTATCCGAAGCTCGACAGCATTACCTGGCGTCCGGTGGTGGATAACAACACCCGCGCGGCCATGCTGCAAACCGGCGAGGCCAGCTTCGCCTTCCCGGTGCCGTTAGAGCAGGCCAAACTGCTGCAGGGCAATAGCAAGCTGGATGTGGTAACCACGCCATCGATCATGCAGCGTTACATCAGCCTCAACGTGACGCAAAAGCCGTTCGATAACCCGAAAGTGCGTGAAGCGCTGGAGTACGCCATCAATCGCCAGGCGCTGGCCAAAGTGGCCTTTGCCGGTTACGCCACGCCCGCCACCGGCATCGTGCCGCCACGCATTGATTTTGCCCAGACCTATCCGGCAATCAAATACGATCCGGCCAAAGCGCGCGAGTTGCTGAAGGAAGCAGGCTACCCGAACGGTTTCGAAACCACGCTGTGGTCGTCGCATAACCACAGCACCGCGCAGAAGGTATTGCAGTTTACCCAGCAGCAACTGGCGCAGGTGGGCGTGAAGGTAAAAGTCACGGCGATGGATGCCGGCCAGCGTGCGGCGGAAGTGGAGAGCAAAGGGCAGAAAGAGAGCGGGGTGCGCATGTTCTACACCGGCTGGTCAGCTTCTACCGGTGAAGCCGACTGGGCGCTGACGCCGCTGTTCGCTACCAGCTCGTGGCCACCGGCGATCTTTAACACCGCGTTCTACAGCAATCCGCAGGTGGATAAAGACCTGGCGGATGCGCTGAAGACCACCGATCGCGACCAGAAAGCCAGACTGTATAAAGACGCGCAGGATCGCATCTGGAACGATCACCCGTGGATTCCGCTGGTGGTGGAGCAGTTGCTGTCTGCGAACAACAAAAACCTGACCGGTTTTTACGTCATGCCTGATACCTCATTCAATTTTGATGAGGCGGATCTGAAGTAACAGACGCGGCCAGCCTTGCGGGGCTGGCCGATGCTGCGCGGGATTTCGCATGCTCAACTATTTTATTAAACGCCTGCTCGGGCTGATTCCCACGCTGTTGATTGTCGCAGTGCTGGTGTTTTTGTTCGTGCATTTATTGCCGGGCGATCCGGCGCGCCTGATTGCCGGTCCGGAAGCCGATGCCTCAGTAGTGGCGCTGGTGCGGCAGGAGCTGGGGCTCGATCAGCCGCTGATTCAGCAGTTCTGGCACTTTATCCTCAATGCGCTGCAGGGCGATTTTGGTCAGTCGATGGTGTCAAAGCGGCCGGTCTCTGCCGAAATTGCTGCGCGCTTTTTTCCTACGCTGTGGCTGACGCTGAGCAGCATGGTGTGGGCGGTGCTGTTTGGTATGGCGATCGGCATCGTTTCGGCGGTATGGCGCAATCGCTGGCCGGACCGCATCGGCATGACGCTGGCGGTTTCCGGCATCTCCTTCCCGGCGTTTGCGCTGGGCATGCTGCTGATGCAGGTCTTTTCGGTCGAGCTCGGCTGGCTGCCGACGGTGGGGGCCGACAGCTGGCAGCACTATATTCTGCCGTCGATTACGCTCGGTGCCGCTGTGGCCGCCGTCATGGCGCGCTTTACCCGCGCTTCGTTCGTCGAGGTGATGCAGGAAGATTATATGCGCACCGCGCGTGCCAAAGGGGTGCGCGAATCGCTTGTGGTGGTCAAACACGGGCTGCGCAACGCCATGATCCCGGTGGTCACCATGATGGGGCTGCAGTTCGGCTTTCTGCTCGGTGGCTCGATTGTGGTGGAAGTGGTGTTTAACTGGCCCGGACTGGGCCGTTTGCTGGTGGATTCGGTGGAGATGCGCGATTACCCGGTGATTCAGGCCGAGGTGCTGCTGTTTTCACTGGAGTTCATTCTGATTAACCTGATCGTCGATATGCTTTACGCGGCGATCAACCCGGCTATTCGCTACAGGTAAGGAGTCGCAATTGAAGAACTGGCGACGCGAGGCGGCACTGAAATCCCTGCCGCTGATGACGGAAAACCGGGTTCGCACGCCGTGGCGTGAATTCTGGCGGCGCTTTCGCCGTCAGCATGTGGCGCTGCTGGCGGGCGCATTTGTACTGCTGCTGATTGTGGTGGCGTTTATCGCCCCGTGGATCGCCCCGTTTGATGCCGAAAACTATTTTGACTATGACCGGCTCAACGAAGGTCCGTCGTGGATGCATCTGTTTGGCGTCGATTCACTTGGGCGCGACATCTTCAGCCGGGTGCTGGTCGGCACGCGTATCTCGCTGATCGCCGGCTTCTTCTCGGTGGCGATTGGCACGGTGATCGGCACGGTGCTGGGGCTGCTGGCGGGCTATTACGAAGGCTGGTGGGATCGCATCACCATGCGCATCTGCGATGTGCTGTTTGCTTTTCCCGGCATTCTGCTGGCGATTGCGGTGGTGGCGATCATGGGCAGCGGCATGAGCAACGTGATTGTGGCGGTGGCAATTTTTAGTATTCCGGCGTTTGCCCGCCTGGTGCGGGGCAACACGCTGGTGCTGAAACATCAGACTTATATCGAGTCGGCGCGCAGTATTGGTGCCTCGGACTGGACCATTATCATGCGCCACATTTTGCCCGGCACGGTGTCGTCGATTGTCGTCTATTTCACCATGCGCATCGGGACGTCGATTATCACCGCCGCCAGCCTCTCTTTCCTCGGGCTGGGCGCACAGCCGCCGACGCCGGAGTGGGGCGCGATGCTCAACGAAGCGCGCGCCGATATGGTGATTGCACCGCACGTGGCGATCTTCCCCAGCCTGGCGATTTTTCTCACCGTGCTGGCGTTTAACCTGCTGGGCGACGGCCTGCGCGACGCGCTGGATCCGAAACTGAAGAGCTGAGGGTGAACACCGCATTGCAGTTGTAGCGGCGCGATTTATCGCGCAATAGATCGTGCCGCTATGATCACTGCAATGCCTGGCGCATGACTCTCAATCAGGAGATTGATTTTATTAACATGTCAGTGCATCAAAACGTTTCCCAGTTATCGTTACCGTTGCTCACCGCCGCGGGCAGGGCGCGGGTCGGGGCCGGCAGCACCGGTGTGACCACCCGCTCTGTCGCCGCCGCGGGCTGGCGCGCGCCGGTGTTGAACCTCGCCACCGCCGACGACAGGCGGCTGGCCTGCTGCTCCAGCGATGCCGAGGCGCTGGCCGATTCCTGCACCAGCGTAGCGTTCTGCTGCGTCACGCGATCCATCTCATTCACCGCCTGGCCAATCTGGTCGATACCGCGGCTCTGCTCATCGGACGCCGACGCGATCTCGCCCATAATGTCGGTGACGCGCGTCACCGCGCTGACAATCTCCTGCATGGTATCGCCAGCGCTGCTGACCTGCTGCGAACCGAGGTCCACGCGCTGTACGGAGTTTTCAATCAGCACTTTGATCTCTTTCGCCGCCTGCGCGCTGCGCTGAGCCAGGTTGCGCACCTCGCCCGCCACCACCGCAAAGCCGCGCCCCTGCTCACCGGCGCGCGCCGCCTCAACTGCCGCGTTAAGCGCCAGAATGTTGGTCTGGAACGCGATGCCGTCAATCACGCTGGTAATGTCGGCGATTTTCTTTGAACTGTCTGCGATGTCGCGCATGGTCTTCACTACGCCTTCCACCACGTTACCGCCTTTATCCGCGGTGTCGGAGGCGGTTTTTGCCAGCTGCGTGGCCTGACGCGCATTGTCTGCGTTCTGCTTCACGGTCGCGGTCAGCTGTTCCATGCTGGCGGCGGTCTCTTCCAGTGAGGCAGCCTGCTGTTCGGTGCGCGCCGAGAGATCGTTATTGCCGTTGGCGATAGCGCTGGCGCTGCCAAAGATGGCATCGGCGCTGTCGCGCACGTTGTTGATGGTACCGAGCAGTGCCTGCTGCATATGATTCAGGCTGGCCGCGATAGCCGCCATTTCGCTGCGGCCTTCAACCTGCAGGCTGGCCGACAGATCGCCTTCCGCAAAGCGCTCAATCTGCTGCTGTACCTGCTGCATCGGTGCCAGCAGCACGCGGCGTACCAGCGTCCACACCGCCACCACCATCAGCACCACCACCAGCGCGATGACGGCAATCATGATCAGCACCTGTTGATAGTTGCTGTCGTTTTGCTGGCTACGCTGCTTGATCAGCTGCATGTTTTCATCACGCCACTGCTGATAAGCCTGCTCCAGTTCATCCTGCGCCTGCTGCGCCTCGAGGTTGCCGTAGGCCGCGTAGTTATTGGCTTTCAGAAACACGGCGGACTGGCGCAGCAGATCGGCAAAAGCTTTGAATTTGCTGTCGATAACATCGGCGGTGGCGGCGCTCTGACCGTCGACGCGTGGATAGCTTCTATACTGATTGAAGTGCTGCTGCGCCTCTTCCAGCGAGGCGCCAGCCGCCAGCAGCAGCTTGTTGATCGCCGCCAGCGACTGTTCGTCAGTCTGATTTTTCAGAATGCGAATCGCCACGCGGTTGATGGTCACGCGGGTTTTTACCAGCGTTTGCCAGCCGTCGCCCAGCTCGCGCTGCTGATGGGACAACTGATTACTGGCGGTGAAATTATGTTGTCCCGCGCGCAGCGAGGAGAAAAATAGCGAGCCGGATATGGCCTGCATGGCTGTGAATACCACCAGAATAACCACAATGGCGGTCACAATTTTCATCTTATTGAACATGTGAGCATCTCTTAGCAAATGGGCCGGTAGTTATGTTATCGGTGGAAAAAAGCATCACTAAAGTGCGGCAGCGAAATAATTCACCGTACTAATGGTTACGGACAGGAGGCCAGAGGATGAAACCGTTTAATTACCAGCAGGATTTTAAACAGCTCGACTTCCGTCAGCATCCGGAGCTGTATCAGGTCGGACGCGGCGAGCAGGGTGTGCTGATGGTAGAACCGTACAAAAGCGAAATTCTGCCGCACTGGCGTTTCCGCACCGTCGAGCTGGCGCAGCAATCGTCAGAAAAGATCATGCAGCTATTTGAGGACTATCGCGCGCAGGACGATTTTGTTGGCATGGATATGGCGCGCAAGTTTATTCAGATGGGTTACACCCGCGCGCGCCGCTACAGTAATCATCAGGGCGGACGGAAATACGATGCCGACGGCAAAGAGCTGCCGCGGACGGTAGAGAAAGAAAAGGCCGCTGCGGCGGCCGTATTCAAAGCATGCTGGGACCGGCTGCGCGCCGATAACGATTATCTGGCACGCAAAAAAGCGCACCAGCAACAGTACGGTTAAACGCGCGTGCCCCACAGGTCATATTCGTCGGCGTGTTCGACTTTAACACGCACCACTTCGCCAACCTTCACCTGGCGATCGCCATTCAGGTACACCGCGCCGTCGATTTCCGGGGCATCGGCCATGCTGCGGCCGACCGCGCCTTCTTCATCCACTTCGTCAATGATCACCAGAATTTCGCGACCGATTTTCTCCTGCAGACGCTCTGCGGAGATCTGCTGCTGCAGCTGCATGAAGCGATCAAAACGCGCCTGTTTGACGTCGTCCGCTACCTGATCCGGCAGCTGGTTAGCCGTGGCGCCTTCAACCGGGCTGTACTGGAAGCAGCCCACGCGGTCGAGGCGCGCTTCACGCAGGAAGTCGAGCAGCATCTGGAAATCTTCTTCGGTTTCGCCCGGAAAGCCGACGATGAAGGTGGAACGCAGCGTCAGCTCCGGACAGATTTCACGCCAGCGCTTAATGCGCTCCAGCGTGCGCTCAACCGCGCCAGGACGCTTCATCAGCTTCAGAATGCGCGGGCTGGCGTGCTGCAGCGGAATGTCGAGGTAAGGCAGGATTTTGCCTTCGGCCATCAGCGGGATCACGTCATCCACGTGTGGATACGGATAAACGTAGTGCAGACGCACCCAGACGCCGAGTTTCGCCAGCTGTTCACACAGGCTGACCATGCTGGTTTTCACCGGCGAACCGTTCCAGAAACCGGTACGGTGTTTGACATCGACGCCGTACGCGGAGGTGTCCTGCGAAATCACCAGCAGCTCTTTTACGCCGGCTTCCACCAGGCGTTTGGCTTCATCAAGCACCGCGCCAATCGGGCGGCTGTCCAGATCGCCACGCATTGACGGAATAATGCAGAAGGTGCAGCGATGGTTACAGCCCTCGGAAATTTTCAGGTAAGCGTAGTGGCGCGGCGTCAGTTTCACGCCCTGTTCCGGTACCAGGCTGAGGAACGGATTGTGCTCCGGTTTCGGCACGTACGTGTGCACGTGCGACAGCACCTGCTCGTAGCTGTGCGGGCCGGTGATCTCCAGCACTTTCGGATGCACTTCGCGGATCTGATCCACTTTGGCGCCGAGGCAGCCGGTGACGATCACTTTGCCGTTCTCGTTCAGCGCTTCACCAATCGCTTCCAGTGATTCCTGTACGGCACTGTCAATAAATCCACAGGTATTCACGATGACGATCTCCGCATCATCGTAACGTGGCACCACGTCGTAACCTTCCGTGCGCAGTTCCGTCAGGATGCGTTCAGAGTCAACGAGGTTTTTTGGACAGCCGAGAGAGACGAAGCCTACACGCGGCGGATTTTTGACATGGCTCATAAGGATAAAAATTCATCATAATTAAGGTGGACAGGAGCGCGATTGTACAGAGGTTGACGGGGAAAATGTATAGGGAAGCGCTGTCGAAAGCAGAGAAAAAGGCCACGCAAACGGTGGCCGGGGGAATTACAGCAATAATTGTTCCGGACGGCAGCTGTAGAGTCGGGCTAAGCGCTCGCGCGTTTTTTTCTGTGGTTTACTCTCTTTGCGTTCCAGTTGGGAAATTGCGCTTTGCGTGGTCCCTAATTGTTCGGCAACATACTGCTGCGAGAGGTTACGGTAAACACGCCAGGCCGCCTGCAAACTGATATCCTGGCTGAGCATAATGCCAACCACGTCATGCGGCACGGTTTCATCATCATGTTCATCCGCTTCAATCGCGAGGGTTGTCCAGTTGCTTTCCGCATCTGAAAGCAGCTTTTCATACTCCGCGACAGGCAGAACCACGAATTGCGGTTCGCCTGCTTCATCATAAATATACTGTTTTGACATAGTTTATCCGAATAGCGTCAGGTCGCGGCCAATGTCATCAGGTGCATAGCTGCGGGGTTTCCCCCGCAGAGTATCAGTAAGTATGAGAGGTTCTGCGTGCAACTTCTACAATCTCAAGAACGACAGGCTCTCCCTCTATCAACGCAAAGATAACCCGATAATCGCCCACCCGCAGACGGTAACGATTATCACTCTGCTGCAGCTTCCTGATGTCCAGTGCGACGGCCGGAAAGGCGATCAGCTGGGATGTCTTTTCAAAGATGCTTTTTTGATAGCGTTTGTCGATCTTCATCAGGTGTTTCAGGGCACGTTTAGACCAGGATACTTCAACCACAATGCACCTCTTTTCACCTGCCATCCCTGCAAGGGGTAATTAGAAAATAAAGATAAAATCTAATATTGTCAATCTAATAATCTTATATGTCAGGGCAGGGCGGTCACCTGGCGCAACGTTTTGTTTGGTGTACGCTTAGTGAGCATGGCGGACATCCGGGTTGTGCAAGCGGGTCGATTTTGCTTAAATGTTTGGTTGGTAATTGTAAGTTATTATCGACATTACAGAATTTTAAAGCGCGCCAGCGGTGGGTTTCTCACTGCCGGGGCAGAAGTGGATAATGTGAGAGCAGACAAATGCAAGAGATCGTCAAAGGTTTTCTGAATTTTCAACAGAATGTGTTTCCTGAAAGGAAGGATCTTTTCAAGAGTCTGGCGTCCAACCAGAATCCCAAGGCTTTATTTATCTCCTGTTCAGATAGCCGTCTGGTGCCGGAACTGGTGACGCAGTCAGAGCCGGGCCAGCTGTTCGTGATCCGCAACGCCGGTAATATCGTACCGCCGTTTGGTCCGGAGCCGGGTGGCGTGTCAGCAACCATTGAGTACGCGGTGGTCGCACTGGGCGTAACAGAAATTATCATTTGTGGTCACTCCAACTGCGGTGCCATGAACGCGATTGCGTCTAACGCCGATCTCGAGAGTATGCCGGCGGTTGATCACTGGCTGCACTACGCCAACGCGGCAAAAGCGGTGGTGGAAGAGCGCAACTACGAATCGGTTGAGAAACGCCTCAACGAAATGGTCAAAGAGAACGTGATCGCCCAGCTCAACAATATCAAAACGCATCCTTCCGTTTCGGTCGCGCTGCGCAAAGGCAAGCTGCGTCTGCACGGCTGGGTTTATGATATTGAAAGCGGCGGCATCATTGCGCTGACCAAAGGCGGTGAATCCTTTATTTCCCTGTCGGAAAACCCGGAAACCTGCTTCGAATAATCCTGCCTGCTACAAGCCCGGCCTCTGCGCCGGGCTTAATGTTTTGTAAATCCTGCACATCCTTTCTTACCGGCTGACTACCCTTAACGGCAGACTGTGAAAAAGGAGAATCCCATGCGTTTATGGCGTGTTGCGCTGCTGGCTGGCGCGCTTAGCGGTTCCTTTACCGCGCTGGCGGCTGATGTCCAGGTGCAGGTGTTACAGGACAAACTCGATCATCCGTGGTCAGTGGCATTTCTGCCCGACCAGCAAACCCTGCTGATTACCGAACGGTCCGGACAGCTGCGCAGCTGGCAGCCGGGCCGCGGTCTGTCGCAGCCGATTAGCGGCGTGCCGAAAGTGTGGGCCAGCCGGCAGGGCGGTCTGCTGGATGTGGTGCTGGCGCCGGACTTCGCACAAAGCCGCCGGGTATGGCTCAGCTATACCACCGCAGATGACGCCGGCCGCGCCGGCGGCGTGGTGGGTTACGGCACGCTCAGCGCCGATCACCGCCAGCTGCAGGATTTCAAGGTGGTGCTGGAGCAAACGCCGAAGCTGTCCGGCGGCGCCAACATCGGTACACGGCTGGCGTTCGATCGCCAGGGCTATCTCTTCATCGCGTTCGGCGATAACTTTGCCAGCAGCAGCGCGCAGCAGCTGGATAAGTTGTCGGGCAAAATTGTTCGCCTGACGCAGGAGGGTAAAGTCCCGGCGGATAACCCATTTAACGATCGTCAGGGTGCGCGTGCGGAGATCTGGTCTTACGGCGTGCGCAATCCGCAGGGGCTGGCGCTCAATCCGTGGACGCAGCAGATGTGGGAGAGTGAACACGGTCCGCGCGGCGGCGATGAGGTCAATCTGGCGGCAAAAGGCAAAAATTACGGCTGGCCGCTGGCGACGTACGGTATTGATTACAGCGGGCAGAAAGTGCCGGAAGCGCAGGGCAGCGCCGTTGCCGGCACTGAGCAGCCGCTGTTTTACTGGCAGCAATCGCCGGCCATCAGCGGCATGGCGTTTTACAATAGCGCGCGCTTTCCCCAGTGGAAAAATTCGCTGTTTATCGGTGCGCTGAAAGACAAAAGCCTGATCCGTCTGCGCGTTAACGGCGAGAAAGTTGAAGAGGCACAGCGACTGCTGGGCGACCGTGGCGAACGCATCCGCGATGTGCGTCAGGGACCGGATGGTTATCTGTATGTGCTGACCGATGAGGCTAACGGCAAGCTGCTGAAAGTCGGGCTGGCAGAGGCCGCCAGCGCCGCACGGGGTTAATCAGCGCACCCAGTTACACACCTGCCAGCCGCGCTGCTGCGCTTCCTGCTGCAGCAGCGCATCCGGATTAATCACCCACGCGTGATCGGCATGGGTAAGCAGCGGCAGATCGTTCATCGAATCGCTATAAGCCCAGGTGCGCTCAAAACGCCGATCCTGCTGCAGCGCCCGCCAGTCGCTGAGTCGCGTGACTTTGCCTTCACGGTAGGTCGCGGTGCCGTAAATTTCGCCGCTGTAGCGTTCATCAACCACCTCCACGCCGATTGCCAGCGCGCCGTGCACACCCAGCCGTTCCGCAATCGGCACGGCAATGTGATCGCCGCTGGCGGTGATAATCATCACCGTATCGCCACGCTGCTGGTGCCACTGAATGCGTTCACGCGCGGCAGGGAAGACGCGCGGCAGGATATCGCGATGAATAAAACGCCGCACCCAGCCTGCGACGGTGGGCGTCGCCATGCCGGCGAGCGGCGAGAGCGTGGTGCGCATGTACTCTTCAATCGACAGGCTGCCGGCGTGATACTGCGCCATCAGCGCCTGCTCCTGGGGAATAATCTCTTCCGGCGCAAATCCCTGAGAAACCAGCCAGCGCAGCCAGAGACTGGTGCTGTCATCACAAATCAGGGTTTCATCCAGATCGAAAACGGCTAAGTCCATCATGATTCTCCTCGGGCTGACTGGCATCAGGTTAGCGGAATTTTGTGACTGGCTTAACTGTTCTGCGAAAATTCGGAATTTCTCGCAATTTTTCCCCTCTTCAGACGCGTGCGAACTGGCAGCGCACCGGCCTTAATGCCAGGGTTACTCTAACAAACTCTAAAAAACTTTACGGTTTGGCGGTTTTTTTCACCGGCGCGAACCGTTAGCGTTTGGTAAGACATGTCTTACCGGCACAAATCCGTGATTTTACAAGGACAATTGGGTCACGCTCATGAGAAAAACTTCCCTGACTTCGGTCTGGCGGCCACTGGCGGCCACTTCATTATTATTGCTTTTCGTTCCCGTCACCACTCAGGCCGAGCAGGCACCTCCGCCACCGCAGATTGAGGCCAAAGCGTGGATTCTGATGGACTACAGCAGCGGCAAAGTGCTGGCGGAGTCCAATGCCGATCAGCGTCTCGATCCCGCCAGTCTGACTAAAATGATGACCAGCTATGTGGTGGGGCAGGCGCTGAAATCCGGGAAGATTACTAACAACGATATGGTCACTATCGGCCAGGACGCGTGGGCCACCGGCAATCCGAAACTGCGCGGGTCGTCGCTGATGTTTCTTAAACCGGGCGACCGCATCCCGGTTTCGGAACTGAATAAGGGCGTGGTGATTCAGTCAGGGAATGATGCCTGTATCGCGCTGGCGGATTATGTCGCCGGCAGTCAGGATGCCTTCATCGGCCTGATGAACAATTACGTTAAAGCCTTTGGTCTGCAAAACACCCATTTCATGACGGTGCACGGTCTGGACGCCGAAGGCCAGTACAGTACCGCGCGCGACATGGCGATCATCGGCCAGCACCTGATTGGTGATGTGCCGGAAGAGTACGCGCTGAACAGTGAGAAAGAGTTCACCTTCAATAACATCAAGCAGATGAACCGTAACCGGCTGCTGTGGAGCAGTAATCTCAAGGTCGACGGCATCAAAACCGGTCACACGTCGGGCGCGGGCAACAATCTGGTCGCCTCGGCGGTCGACGGCGATATGCGCCTGATTTCAGTGGTGCTGGGCGCGCAGACCGATGCGATTCGCTTCCGCGAGAGTGAAAAGCTGCTGACGTGGGGCTTCCGCTTTTACGAAACCGTTACGCCGATCAAAGCCGATAAGCCGTTCGCCCAGCAGCGCGTGTGGTTTGGCGAGAACAGCCAGGTCAACCTTGGCGTGGCGAAGGATGCGGCGGTGACGATTCCGAAGGGGCAGATGAAAAATCTCAAGGCCAGCTTTACCCTCAACGCACCGCAGCTGGAAGCACCGCTGAAGAAGAATCAGGTGGTGGGCACCATCGATTTTCAGCTGGACGGCAAAACCATTGAGCAGCGCCCGCTGGTGGCGATGGAGGATGTGCCGGAAGCCGGCTTTATTGGCCGTATCTGGGATTTCATTATGATGAAATTCAACGGCTGGTTCGGTAAGTGGTTTAGTTGATCGCCAGCAGGCGGGTCAGCCTTACGCTAACCCGCCAGGTGGGCGAAATTTAGCCGCGAATCCAGCCTTTCCTGATCGGCATTGCGAACAGGGCACGATAGACCTGATGCGTCAGCGCCAGCATGCGCTGACCGTACAGTTGCCACGCCAGATGCGAAGCCAGACAACCCAGTAACCCCACCAGAAAACCGCCCAGCATATCCAGCGGCCAGTGCACGCCAAGGTAGACACGCGACCAGGCAATAGCGCTGCCAATCGCCAGCAAAATCACCCCGGACCACAGGCGATGCCAGAAAATAAACGCCAGCGCAAAGGTGAAAATGGTGGTGCCGTGATCGCTGGGATAGGAGTCATCGGCCGCGTGCGACAGGAACTGGTGGCCAAAGCCGATGGCAAACGGACGCGGGTGCGGCAACAGCTGGCCGACGCACCAGGAGATGCTCAGCGCATAAATCAGCGCCATGCCGGTTTTCAGCACCAGCGCGCGCTGCGACTGCAGCTGATCGCGCGGTCCCCACAGCCACAGGGCGACAATCAGCAGCGGCACAATCGCAATCAGATCTTTGGCGATAAACGTCGCCAGGCTAAGCAGCCACGCGGGTGAATCCGGCGTGGCGTTAATCCATAAAAAGAGCGTGTGGTTAAGTGCTTCCATCACGTTTCCTTGTCCTCGTCTTGTTTATCCAAAAAGAAATTGCGGCAAAAATCAGCAGCTGGCTGAGCCACACCCACCAGCCCGCCCACAAATTGTGGGAGAAAAAGTGCGCCCCGCGCATCACCTGGCCATAGCCCATCAGCAGGCCACAGGCGATACCCAGCACCAGCGCTAGCAGCGCGCGGCGCGGGCGTTCCGGCCACCACAAAAAAAACAGCGCCATCAGCGCAAAGCCGCTGGAGGCGTGACCGCCGGGAAAGCACTGGCCCGGACCGCTGTTGGCCGGCACCGGCGCCAGGAGCGGAAAGCTCGCGGCGTTGCCGCCGAACAGCGCCAGATCCCACGGACAGGAGTGCGCGCTGTGTGCCTTCAGCAAACCCACCACCAGCGGACCCATGCCAAACAGCAGAGCCACCAGCACGCGCCGGGCATCGCGCTGTTGCAGGCCGCGCAGTAACAGCAGCACCGCGCCAGCGATGATCACATCCTTCATCAGCCGATGGTTAATCAGATCCAGCCAGCGGTTGTGCTGCCACGGAAAACGCCGGGTAAGCGGATCGAACCAGCGCTGGCTGATGGCGATGTCGAGGCTTTCGTGGCGCGACCACCACAAAAACGCCAGCGCCAGAATTGCCAGCAAAATAAGGTTGATAGCGTAAAAGCGCGCAGACAGAGAATAAATAGCCGCGCTCCGAATCTCACTGCGGGTTGCCGGAGTGTTTAACTTTGATGAAAGTTGCATGAATGTTTGAAGATAGCGAAACCAGAGTCGCAGGGTCGCAAGTTACGCTTAGGAGAACCTTAAGGACGGCCGCGGCGGGCATAAAAAAACCCGCTAGCAGAAGGCTAACGGGCTCCTCAATTTGGGGATTTCAAAGAAAAGCAGTGGCACTTATTCAGACTGCATCGCGTCCGATTAGTTCTGACGCCGGTAAAAATATTTTTAAAAAGGCAAAAGCGGCCAGATGATGACGATCAGCGTCCCCGCCAGCGTCAGCAACACGTTGGCAATGGCGTACGTACCGGCATAGCCGAGCGCCGGAATGCTGCTGCGCGCGGTATCGCTGATGATCTCCATAGCCGGCGCACAGGTGCGCGCGCCCATGATGGCACCAAACAGCAGCGCGCGGTTCATGCGCAGCACGTAAGCGCCGAACAGATAGCAAATCACCACCGGCAACAGACTCACCAGCAGGCCGCTCAGCAGCATCAGCGCGCCCGCACTGCCGAGCCCGTGCTGCAGCCCGCTGCCGGCGCTCAGGCCAACCCCGGCCATAAACACCATCAGGCCAAACTCTTTCACCATGGTCAGCGCACCCTGCGGGATATAGCCGAACGTGGGGTGGTTGGCGCGCAGGAAGCCGAGCATGATGCCGGCAAACAGCAGCCCGGCGGCGTTACCCAGACCAAAGCTGAAGTTGCTGAACTGGAAGGTGATCATGCCGATCATCAGGCCAATGATAAAGAAGGCGCAGAACGCCAGCAGATCGGTCATCTGGCTGTGAATAGCAATGAAGCCGATGCGATCGGCCAGGCTTTTCACCCGGCGCGCTTCGCCGCTCACCTGCAGCACATCACCTTTGTTGAGCATAATGCTGTCGTCGATCGGCATCTCAATCTGGCTGCGAATCACCCGGTTAAGGAAG
This sequence comes from Pantoea dispersa, assembly GCF_035783935.1. Lineage (GTDB taxonomy): Bacteria > Pseudomonadota > Gammaproteobacteria > Enterobacterales > Enterobacteriaceae > Pantoea > Pantoea dispersa_C. Next base: position 268,547 of record NZ_JALKOV010000001.1, read on the forward strand.
CAGCCGTGATCGGTCAGTTTTAAATGACTCAGGCGTTTATTCACCGCGTTGTGGTTTTTCACCACGATCTCTTCGGTGACGATGCGCATGTCGAGCAGATCGCGATCGAATACCTCTTTGCCATTGCGGAAGCTGGCGTCGAGACGCGCGTGCGCATCCGGATAGCCGACCAGAGAGATTTCGTCGCCGAGCTGCAGCACTGCATCACCGTCCGGACTGGCCAGAATGCCGTTACGCCGCAGGCGCTCAATGTAGCAGCCGGTCTGACGATGAATCCCCAGCTCGCGCAGGTTTTTGCCGCCGCTCCACTCAACCAGCTCCGGACCAACGCGATAGGCGCGAATCACCGGCAGGAAGACTTTACGCTGGCTGTCGGCATCCAGACCGCGCTCGCGGGCGATCTGCTGCGCGCAGGTCGGCAAATCCTGATGCTGCAGGCGCGGCAGATAGCGTGCGCCGAAAATCAGGCTGACCAGCCCAATCAGGTAGGTCAGGGCGTAACCGAGGCTGAGGTTATCCTGCATGCGCCCCAGCAGCTGCGTGTCGCTGATGCTTTGCCGCAGCGTATCGCCTGCGCCGACCAGCACCGGCGTCGAGGTCATCGAGCCGGCCAGCATGCCGGCGGTGAGGCCAATATCCCAGCCGAACAGTTTGCCGAGCGTCAGCGCAATCAGCAGGGCGCTGACCACCATGACGATCGCCAGAAAGAAGTAGTTCTTGCCGTCGCGGAAAAAGATGGAAAAAAAGTTAGGACCGGCTTCCACCCCGACACAAAAAATAAACAGCATAAAGCCCAGACTTAGGGCGTCAGTATTAATCGCGAAGTGTTGCTGACCCAAAATCAGCGAAACCACCAGCACACCAATAGAATTACCGAGTTGTACGGAGCCAAGGCGTAATTTACCCAGGCACAGGCCGAGGGCTAACACGACAAATAATAACAGAACGTCATTTCCGCTTAACAATTCTGCGACGTTAATGTTCACGGTTTAACTTCTTATTTACCTGTAACGGGTTGATGGGAGGGGATTTTTTCGCTATCTTGTGACGGCAGCGCACGGACCGGTCACCGAATGTTCTTAATCTGTGACCTACATAAAGCGGCGCCATTCTAATCATAATTAACACCCTCAGCTATCAGCAGTTTTCATTCCTTCTGCCTCCAGCTGTTTCTTTTTATTTCCACGTAAGCGCATCAGGGCAGTTAAAAGTTTCAATATTGTTAACGTCAAAGTTGAGGAGAGGTATGTTGCAGCGCAATAATCGCTGGCCAGCATCGGTTCTGGGCGTGATGCTTTATACGCTGGTGTTTATTTTTGCACATCATTTTTGGTCCGCCGCGACGGCTCAGGCGGTGCGTGGACAGCCGGAACTGCTGCTGTTTCTGCTGCCGGGCATCGTGATGGCGCTGCTGCAGCCGGACAGTCCGCTGATCGGCACGTTGTGGATCGCGCTGGGCGGCACGCTGCTGGGCATGACGTGGGTATGGCTGGTGATGCCGATGACGCACAGCTGGCTGCTGGTGACGGCGTGGAGTCTGAGTGCGCTGTTCTGGGCTGGCTGCGGTGCACTGCTGGTGCGGCTGCTGCGTATTATGCTGGCGATGCGTACTAGCTGAGTGAGATGAAAACGGGCCCGCAGGCCCGTCAGATCAGGCTTCGATACCGAGGTTTTCTTTGGTCCACGCCGCAAATTCGGTGTAGCCACCGATGTGCTGGTCGTCGAGGAAGATCTGCGGCACGGTAGAAACCGGTTTGCCGGCACGCGCTTCCAGATCGGCTTTAGTGATGCCGGTCGCCTGGATATCGACGTACTGATAATTAAAATCGTCGCGCTCACTGGTTAACTTCGTGGCTAACTCTTTTGCTCGTACGCAGTAAGGGCAGCTGGAACGGCCAAAAATCACTGCAATCATTGCTTCTCTCCTTCCGCTGCTGTTTTGTGACTTGTCTCACATCACAGCGTGAATAATGCGTCACATCATGCCCGCCCATCCTGCTTAAGAAAAGCAGAAATTGCCTGTTACTCTAATGTGCGCTGTCTATACCCGGTCACAATGCCGTACTACAGTATTCGGGTATCACATGCAGCAAAAAACAGATGAACACTGAGGAGCCTCGTATCATGCGTAATCTGGCGACGTTGCCCAAACCGGTGTTGCTGCTGGAAGCCCTGGGCGTGCTGGCGGTCATTGGCGCGCTGCTGCTGGTCAACGACTGGCTGGCGGCGCCGGCATTCATGGCGAAAAAGCCGCTGGCGACGCTGCTGTTTTTTCTCGGCATTGCGCTGATGCTGCCGGCCGCGTGGCTAATGATGTGGCGCACGGCAAAGGCGATGGCGCCGCAGTTGTTCAATCACACTCACAATAAGAAGTAACCGGAGAGGATTATGACGCCGACTATTGATTTGCTATGCAGCCACCGTTCCATTCGCGCCTTTACTGAGCAGGGGATTGATGACGCCCAGCGCAGCGCGATTATCGCTGCAGCGCAGGCGGCCTCAACCTCCAGTTTTTTACAGTGCTCGTCGATTGTGCGTATCACCGACCGCAACCTGCGCGAGCAGCTGGTGCAGCTCACCGGCGGCCAGCCGTGGGTCAGTGCGGCGGCGGAGTTTTGGGTATTTTGCGCCGACTTCAATCGCCACCAGCAGATCTGCCCTGAGGCCCAGCTGGGCCGGGCCGAACAGCTGCTGCTGGGCTGTGTCGATACCGCGCTGATGGCGCAGAATGCCATGGTGGCCGCGGAATCGCTCGGCTTAGGTGGCGTATTTATTGGTGGTATTCGTAACAGCATCGCTCAGGTCACGGAGCTGCTGGGGCTGCCGAAGTTTGTGCTGCCGTTGTTTGGTTTCTGCATCGGCCATCCCGACGCGTCACCGGATGTCAAACCGCGCATGCCGCAGGCGATGCTGGTGCATGAAAATCGCTATCAGCCGCTGGATAAAGCGGTGCTGGCGCAGTATGACCAGCAAATCACCGCTTATTATCAGCAGCGCGACAGCAATCAGCGCTCGGAAACCTGGAGCGAAATGATTCAGCGTTTAATCATCAAAGAAACACGACCATTTATGCTGGACTACCTGCATCAGCAGGGTTGGGCCACGCGCTAAGTACAGGGATCGCTGCAATGAAGATGGCCATTCTTACCCGTGACGGCACGCTCTACTCCTGTAAACGCCTGCGTGAAGCCGCGGAAATGCGTGGCCATCAGGTGCAGATGATCGATCCGCTCTCCTGCTACATGAATATCAACTCCGACTCGCCGGCGGTGCACTATCGCGGCGAGGCGCTCGGCCATTTCGACGCGGTGATTCCGCGCATCGGCACCGCCACCACCTTTTACGGCACGGCGGTGCTGCGCCAGTTCGAGATGCTGGGGAGCTATCCGCTTAACGAGTCGGTGGCCATTACCCGCGCGCGCGACAAGCTGCGCTCGCTGCAGCTGCTGGCGCGCGAAGGGATTGATATGCCGGTCACCGGCTTTGCCTCATCGCCGGATGACACCCAGGATGTGATCGCCATGGTCGGCGGCGCGCCGCTGGTGGTGAAACTGGTGGAAGGCACGCAGGGGATTGGCGTGGTGCTGGCGGAAACCCGTCAGGCGGCGGAGAGTGTGATCGATGCGTTTCGCGGCCTCAATGCACACATTCTGGTGCAGGAGTTCATTAAAGAGGCGCGCGGGCGCGATATCCGCTGTCTGGTGATTGGCGACGAAGTGGTGGCGGCGATTGAGCGGGAAGCGAAAGAGGGCGATTTCCGCTCTAATCTGCACCGCGGCGGCAGCGCCCGCGCCGTCACCATCACCGATCAGGAGCGTGAGATTGCGGTAAAAGCGGCGACAACGCTGGGCCTGGCGGTGGCGGGCGTGGATATTCTGCGCGCTAATCGCGGTCCGCTGGTGATGGAGGTGAATGCCTCTCCGGGACTGGAGGGCATTGAAGGCAGCACCGGTTTGGACATTGCCGCCATGATGATCCGCTGGATAGAGCAGCACGCCTGCCCCGGTTATCGTCCGAAAACCGGGGGCTGAACCGCGCTTTTGCGCGGTTTTCGTGGCATCTGCAGCCATTTTTCCGTAAGCTAAGGCGCTTATTTATTCACCCCACAGGATACAACGATGGATTCACTGGTCGTTCCTGACATCGACATGCTGCGTCGCTGGCTGGATCAACAAAATATCACCTGGTTCGAATGCGATGCCTGTCAGGCTTTGCATCTGCCGCATATGCAGAATTTCGACGGGGTGTTTGACGCGAAAATCGACCTGGTGGATAACGTCATCCTCTTCTCGGCGCTGGCTGAAGTTAAGCCCACCGCGCTGATCCCGCTGGTAGGCGAACTGTCGCAAATTAATGCCAGCTCGCTTACGGTGAAAGCGTTTATCGATATTCAGGATGACAACCTGCCAAAGCTGATCGTCTGCCAGTCAATCAGCGTCAGCGCCGGTCTCACCTTTGGTCAGTTCACCCACTTCATGAAGCAGAGCGAAGAGGGGATTTCCATGGTGATCATGGAAGCCTTTGCCAATCATTTGCTGATGATGGGCGAAGAAGAAGAGCGCCCGTCGAGCCTCAACAGCCAAAGCATGCTGCACTGATTTTTCCTCTCCCGCTAACTGCCGCTTTTTGCGGCAGTTTTCATTTCAGGCCCACCACTTTTTATTCTGCATTTTGCCCTTTATTGCCAGATATTAGTCGTGCTTTATGCCGCTAGTGCCGGAGCGCATAGCAGAAACATGCATAACTTATCGCAAAAAGGCGTTTTTTAAGCTGGGATCTGGCACCGGGGAATCAGGGGGGCTATTCTTGCGGGGCTGTCTGATACGTGCAACTACGGCGCAGCTATAGGTTTTTGCTATTAAACTCCCGCTGAATATTGATTCATTGTGTGGCTGTAATTTAACAGACAACGCAACGACCGGATCGCGTGTATGCAGCGTTGTGATGACCCGCTCAGGAGGAAGGAAAACATGATCAACCAGTCAAAAAAATGGTTGCCAGGTGTGGTTGCAGGTGTGCTGATGGCTGCGGCCGTGGGCGCTCAGGCAGAGGACAAAACGCTGCACGTTTATAACTGGTCCGATTATATTTCGGCCGACACCGTGCCCAATTTTGAAAAGCAGACCGGCATCAAGGTGGTCTACGACGTCTTTGACTCCAACGAAGTGCTGGAAGGCAAACTGATGGCCGGCAGCACCGGCTATGACGTGGTGGTGCCGTCGTCGAGCTTCCTCGCGCGTCAGCTGCAGTCTGGCGTGTTCCAGGAGCTGGATAAGAGCAAGCTGCCTAACTACAAAAACCTCGATCCCGATCTGATGGCGAAAGTGGCCCAGCACGATCCGGGTAACAAATACGCCATTCCTTACCTGTGGGGCACCACCGGCATTGGCTATAACATCGACAAAGTCAAAGCGGCACTCGGCGCCGATGCGCCGGTTAACAGCTGGGATCTGGTGCTGAAGCCGGAAAACCTGGAAAAACTGAAAAGCTGCGGCGTTTCGTTCCTCGATGCGCCAGAAGAGATTTTTGCCACCGTGCTGAACTACCTCGGCAAAGATCCGAACAGCTCTGATGCGAAAGATTACACCGGCGCGGCCACCGATCTGCTGCTGAAGCTGCGTCCGAATATTCGCTACTTCCACTCTTCGCAGTACATCAACGACCTCGCTAACGGCAACATCTGCGTCGCTATCGGCTGGTCTGGCGATATTCTGCAGGCGAAAGATCGCGCGGTGAAAGCCAACAACGGTGTGCATCTCGGTTACAGCGTACCGAAAGAGGGCGCGCTGGCGTTCTTCGATATGATGGCGATTCCGAAAGACGCGAAAAACCTCGATGCGGCTTATCAGTGGCTGAACTACATCATGGATCCGAAAGTGATCGCCGACGTCTCCAACAAGATGAACTACGCCAACGGTAACAAAGCGTCGCTGCCGCTGATCAATGCGGATGTGCGCAACAACCCGGGTATCTTCCCGACGCCGGAAGCGATGGCCAAACTGTTTGTGCTCAAAGTCCAGGATCCGAAACTGGATCGTGCGCGCACCCGTGCATGGACTAAAGTTAAAAGTGGTAAGTAATTCGTTCTGAACGGATTCCCTTATCGGTAAACGACAACAGAGGCGCGGTGCTGGCCTCTGTTGTGTCATTTAGCGGCTGGCTGTGCCGCGCTATTCCGCTTAGCGCCGGAGACATGTGAGTGAACGACGCGATTCCCCGCCCCCAAAATAAAACGGCTAAGGCGTTAACGCCGCTGCTGGAAATCCGCAACCTGACGAAATCGTTTGACGGCCAGCACGCCGTGGATGATGTCAGCCTGACCATTTACAAAGGCGAAATTTTCGCGCTGCTGGGCGCGTCCGGCTGTGGCAAGTCCACGCTGCTGCGGATGCTGGCCGGCTTTGAGATCCCCAGCAGTGGCCAGATTGTGCTGGACGGTCAGGATCTGTCCCACGTGCCGCCGTATCAGCGGCCCATCAACATGATGTTCCAGTCTTACGCGCTGTTTCCGCACATGACGGTAGAACAGAACATCGCCTTTGGCCTGAAGCAGGACCGACTGCCCAAAGGCGAAATCAGCAGCCGCGTGGCAGAGATGCTGGCGCTGGTGCACATGGAAGAGTACGCCAAACGTAAGCCGCATCAGCTGTCGGGCGGCCAGCGTCAGCGCGTGGCGCTGGCGCGAAGCCTGGCGAAACGTCCCAAGCTGCTGCTGCTCGACGAACCGATGGGCGCGCTGGATAAAAAACTGCGCGACCGCATGCAGCATGAAGTGGTGGATATTCTCGAGCGCGTGGGCGCCACCTGCGTGATGGTGACCCACGATCAGGAAGAAGCCATGACTATGGCGGGCCGTATCGCCATCATGAACCGCGGCAAATTCGTGCAAATCGGCGAGCCGGAAGAGATCTACGAGCACCCGACCAGCCGCTACAGCGCCGAGTTTATCGGTTCGGTGAATGTCTTCGATGGCCTGCTGCGCGAACGTCGCGAAGATGGCGTGGTGATTGACAGTCCGGGGCTGGTGCATCCGCTTAAGGTGCAGACCGATGTCTCGATCGTCGATAACGTGCCGGTGCACGTGGCGCTGCGGCCGGAAAAAGTGATGCTGTGCGACGAGGTGCCCGCCGACGGCTGCAACTTTGCCGTGGGTGAAGTGGTGCACATTGCCTATCTCGGTGACCTGTCGATTTACCACGTGCGGCTGCGCAGCGGCCAGATGATCAGCGCCCAGCTGCAGAATGCGCATCGCTATCGCAAAGGCGCGCCCACCTGGGGCGATGAAGTCCGCCTGTGCTGGGATGCCGACAGCTGTGTGGTTCTGACGGTTTAAGGAGGCGCTATGAGCCAGATTTCTCAACGCAGCCAGCCGGAGGTGGCAGGCACGCCGCTGCAGCGCTGGGGCACGCGCATGAAAATGCAGCACGGTCGCAAGCTGGTGATCGCGCTGCCTTATCTGTGGCTGATCCTGCTGTTTATGCTGCCGTTCCTTATCGTGCTGAAGATCAGCTTCGCCGATATTGCGCGCGCCATTCCGCCGTACACCGATTTGGTCACCTGGGCAGACGATCAGCTCAACCTGGTGCTCAATCTGGGCAACTACCTGACGCTTACCGACGATCCGCTGTACGCCGAAGCTTATCTCACCTCGCTGAAGGTGGCGGCGATCTCAACGGTGATCTGTCTGCTGATCGGTTATCCGCTGGCGTGGGCGGTGGCGCACAGCAAGCCCTCCATGCGCACCATCCTGCTGCTGCTGGTGATCCTGCCGTCGTGGACCTCGTTCCTGGTGCGCGTCTATGCGTGGATGGGGCTGCTCAACAACAATGGGATTCTTAACCGTTTCCTGATGTGGCTCGGCGTGATAGACCATCCGCTGATTATCCTGTACACCAACACCGCGGTGTATATCGGCATCGTTTACTGTTATCTGCCGTTTATGGTGCTGCCGATCTATACCGCGCTGACGCGCATTGATTATTCGCTGGTGGAAGCGTCGCTCGACCTCGGTGCGCGCCCGCTGAAGACCTTCTTCAGCGTCATCGTGCCGCTGACCAAAGGCGGCATCATTGCCGGCTCGATGCTGGTGTTTATCCCGGCGGTGGGTGAGTACGTGATCCCGGAACTGCTCGGCGGCCCGGATAGCATCATGATTGGGCGCATTTTGTGGCAGGAGTTCTTCAACAACCGCGACTGGCCGGTGGCCTCGGCGCTGGCGGTGATCATCCTGCTGATCCTGATCCTGCCCATCGTCTGGTTCCACAAGCATCAAAACCGTGAAATGGGAGAGAAGGGATGAATCAGCTACCGGTAATCCGCTCTCCGTGGCGCACCGCGATTCTGGCGCTGTGCTTCCTGTTCCTGTACGCGCCGATGCTGCTGCTGGTGGTTTACTCCTTCAACAGCTCGCAGCTGGTGACGGTGTGGGAGAGCTTTTCGTTCCACTGGTATCGCGTGCTGTTCCAGGATGACGCGATGCTGGATGCGGTTGGCCTGAGCCTGACCATCGCGGCGCTGTCGGCCACCATGGCGGTGGTGCTTGGCACTATGGCGGCGGTGATTATCGTGCGCTTCGGACGTTTTCGCGGCCACAGCGGCTTTGCTTTCATGCTCACCGCGCCGCTGGTGATGCCCGACGTGATCACTGGTCTGTCGCTGCTGCTGCTGTTCGTGGCGATGGGCAACACCTTCGGCTGGCCGGGCGATCGCGGCATGCTGACCATCTGGCTGGCGCACGTCACGTTCTGTACCGCCTACGTGGCGGTGGTGATCAACTCGCGGCTGCGCGAGCTGGATCGCTCAATTGAAGAAGCGGCGATGGACCTCGGTGCCACGCCGCTGAAGGTGTTCTTTGTGATTACCGTGCCGATGATTGCTCCGGCGATCATCACCGGCTGGCTGCTGGCGTTTACCCTGTCACTGGACGATCTGGTGATCGCCAGCTTCGTCACCGGGCCGGGCGCCACCACGCTGCCGATGGCCATCTTTGCCACCGTGCGCCGCGGCGTCAATCCGGAGATTAACGCGCTGGCCTCGCTGATTCTGTTCGTGGTCGGGCTGGTGGGCTTTATTGCCTGGCGCTTCATGGCACATGAAGAAAAACAGCGATTGCGCGATATTCAGAAAGCAAAACGTGGCTGAGTGACGCAACCTTTGCCAATATAAGCAAGGCTGACTCTGTCAGCCTTTTCTTATGGAGCGCGCAATGTCGGAAACGCTGAAAAACCTGGTTTCAACCACCACGCCCGTGCCGGTGACCATTGCCGGCAGCGCCATTATCGCCACGCGCTGTATCAGCGTGCTGATGCTGGCCAATGAGCTGGGCTATGACGAAATCGCCAATTTCGTGCACCGCAGCGCGCAGGCGTGGGATTCCACGCTGATCTTTATCGCCAGCCAGCTGATTTTCCTGTTTGAACTGCGCTGCGCCTTTACCCTGATGCGCGGCAGTAATGCCGGGCGCTGGGGCTACGTGGCCACGCAGATCGTGGTGCTGCTGTACATGCTGATGGCGTCGGTAGGCTGGATCTATCCGGAGATTTTCAGCATTCCCGGCGAAGATAACGTGCAGATTATTCACCACACGCTGCTGCAGAAGCTGCCGGATGTGCTGGTGCTGCTGCTGCTGTTCGTGCCGGCCAGCAGTCGCGCATTTTTCCGCAGCCGGTGATACAATCGGCCCCCGTTTTTGCTCCCGACTCTCAATACAGGCCTTTCCATGCATTGCGCGCTTTATCAAGCCGGTCGCTGTCGCTCGTGCCAGTGGCTGGAAAAAACCTATCCGCAACAGCTGAGCGACAAGCAGTCACAGCTGGCGCAGCTGCTGGACGGCCTGCCGGTCGCCGACTGGCGGCCGCCGGTCACCTCGGCGCAGCAGGGGTTTCGCAATAAAGCCAAGATGGTGGTGAGCGGCAGCGTGGAAAAACCGCTGTTCGGCATGGTGGCGCGCGACGGCGAGCCGGTGGATCTTTGCGCCTGTCCGCTCTATCCCGCCAGCTTCGAGGCGGTATTTGCCGTGCTGAAACCCTTTATTGCCCGTGCCGGCCTGACGCCGTACAACGTGGCGCGCAAACGCGGCGAGCTGAAGTTTTTGCTGCTGACGGAGAGCACCCAGGGCGGCATGATGCTGCGTTTTGTTCTGCGCTCGCACAGCAAACTGGCACAGCTGCGCGCCGCGCTGCCGTGGCTGCAACAGCAGCTGCCGCAGCTGCAGGTGATCTCTGCCAATATTCAGCCAGTGCACATGGCGATACTGGAGGGTGAGGAGGAGATTGCGCTGACGCCTGAGCAGGCGCTGCCGGAGCGTTTTAACGACGTGCCGTTGTATATCCGCCCGCAAAGTTTCTTCCAGACCAACCCGCAGGTGGCGGCTACGCTGTACGCAACGGCACGCGACTGGGTGGCGGAGCTGCCGGTACACAGCATGTGGGATCTGTTCTGTGGCGTTGGCGGCTTTGGCCTGCACTGCGCCACGCCGCAGATGCAGCTGACCGGCATTGAAATCAGTGCGGAAGCCATCGCCTGCGCGCAGCAGTCGGCGCAGCAGCTGGGATTAGAGAAGGTGAGTTTTGCCGCGCTGGATTCAACGCAGTTTGCCACCGGGCATGCGAGTGTGCCGCAGCTGGTGCTGGTCAATCCGCCACGTCGCGGTATTGGCGCCGAACTGTGCGCCTGGCTGAGCCGCATGGCACCGGACTACATTCTGTATTCCAGCTGCAATCCCGCCAGCATGGCGCAGGACATTGCGCGCCTGGCCGACTATGACATCAGCCGCGTTCAGCTGTTCGATATGTTCCCGCACACCGCACATTTCGAGGTGCTGACGTTACTGCGTCGTAAGGGTGGAATCGCGTAGCGCCCGGCTGCGCTGAGGACGTGCAGAACCTGGCAGGCCCGGCGCCACGCAACTCCATAATGCTTATTCCGGGAACCACTTCTGATTGATTTGCTGCCAGCTGCCGTTGGCTTTCAGCGCCGCCAGCGCGCTGTTCAGCTGCTGCAGTAACGCGCTGTTGCCTTTGCGCACCGCAATGCCGAGCCCGGTGCCGAAGTAGTCGCTGTCGGTAATGTGCTCGCCGACCGTGCTCAAATCTGCATTGGCTTTCAGCCACTGATTGACCACCGCGCTGTCACCAAATACGCCGTTGAGCCGGCCATTTTTCAGGTCGAGGATGGCGTTCTGGTAGCTGTCGTAGGCCACCGCAATCACTTCCGGATGCTTCTCCAGCAGGTATTTCTGATGGGTGGTGCCGTTTTCCACGCCGATGCGTTTGCCTTTCAGCTGGCTAAAGTCGCTGTATTCACCTTTATGGGCGATAACAATCGCCGAATTGGCGTAGTAGGGCTGAGTAAAATCGACCTGCTTGCTGCGCTCAGCGGTGATATCCATGCCGGAAATGACCGCGTCATAACGGCGAAACTTCAGCGAGGGAATCAGGCTGTCGAAGGCATTGTTGGTGAAGGTGCACTCGGCCTGCATCTGCTGACACAGCGCTTTGGCGAGGTCGATATCAAAACCGACAATCTGGTTATTGTGATCGAGTGATTCAAACGGTGGATAGGTCGCCGACGAGGCAAAACGAATTTTTTCCGCCGCATAAGCATTCATTGCCAGTGTTGCCATTACTGCCGCAACAATCCATTTTTTCATTACGAAGCTCCTGTAAACCATGCCAGAGGTAAAACGATTTACACGATGCCAGTTATTGAATTTATATGCAATAAAGATGATTAAAAATTTATTCAGAAGAGGTGGGGATCAGAAGGCAAGGGCGCGGCGCGTTCCTTCGCGCCGCGTCAGACGATCAGTTACGGCGCTCAAACGCCAGCGCGCGCTTCTCGACCAGGCGCATCAGCAGCGTCAGCAGGCCGTTAACCACCAGATAAATCAGACCGGCGGCAGCGTACACGGTGACGTCGTAGGTGCGGCCATACAGCAGCTGGCCGTGGCCCATCACTTCCATCAGCGTAATGGTGTAGGCCAGCGAGGTACTCTTAAAGACCAGCACCACTTCGTTCGAATAAGAGGAGAGGGCGCGCTTAAACGCGTACGGCAGCAGAATACGCAGCGTATCGCGGCGGCGCATGCCCAGTGCAGCACAGGACTGCCACTGACCGGCCGGAATGGCGCGCACCGCGCCGTAAAACAGCTGCGTGGTGTAGGCTGCGCTGTTGAGCGACAGCGCCAGCATGGCGCACAGCCACGGCTGCGACAGCAGGTGCCACAGCCACGGCACGTTCTGAATACTCGGGAACTGGCCGGGACCGTAATAGATCAGGAAAATCTGCACCAGCAGCGGCGTGCCGGTAAACAGGGTGATGTAGCCTTTAACCAGCCAGTTGAGCAGCGGCAGCTTCAGCGCCAGCACAATGGTGCACAGCAGCGCCAGCAGCAGCGCGGCGACCAGCGAGGCGGCGGTCAGCGTCAGGCTGGTATGCAGGCCTTTCAGTAGCTCAGGTAAATACGCCAGCATGCGTCAGGCCCCCCGCTCAAAGCGCGTGGTTCGCAATTCAATGCGGCGCAGCACCGCCTGGCTGAATAACGTAATCACTAAATAGATCGCGGCCGCCACCAGATACCAGGTAAACGGCTCCTGAGTGCGCGTCGCAATGCTTTTGGTCTGTAGCATGAGATCGTTGACGCTAATCAGCGATACCAGCGCCGTATCCTTAAGCAGCACCAGCCACTGATTGCCGAGCCCCGGCAGCGCGTGACGCCACATCTGCGGCATAATCAGGCGGAAGAAAATCGCGGACTTTTTCATGCCCAGCGCCTGGCCTGATTCCCACTGGCCAGTCGGTACCGCTTTCAGCGCACCGCGCAGCGTCTGGGAGGCGTAAGCCGAATAGAGCATCGCCAGCGCAATCACGCCGCACAGAAACGGGCTGACATCAAAGTTCTCAATCTGCATCTGCACCGGCAGGGTGAACAGGCCGAGATTGAGCTGGAAGCCGTCCGACAGCGTCAGCAGCAGCTGCGAGGCACCGAAATAGATAAACAGCACCACCAGAATTTCCGGCAGGCCGCGAATCAGCGTCACCAGCCCGGTACCGATCCACGCCAGCGGTTTCCAGCGCAGCGATTCCCAGCCAGCAAACACCATCGCCAGCGCAAGGCCGGCGATGAGGGCACAAACGGCAAGGCCGACGGTCATGCCGGCGGCGCTTGCGAGTGGAATCATTTCATTCATCAGAAATTACTGCTGAAACCATTTGTTGTAGATGGTTTTGTAGGTGCCGTCGGCTTTGATCTTGTCCAGCGCGCCGTTGAACTTCTGCTGCAGTTCGCTGTTGCCCTGACGCACGGCGATGCCGAGGCCGGTGCCGAAGTAGGCTTTGTCGGTCACTTTGTCACCCAGCGTGGCGAGGTTGGCGTTCTGCTTCAGCCACTCGTTAACCACGGCGGTATCCCCGAACACCGCATCAATACGGCCATTTTTCAGGTCGAGCACCGCATTCTGGTAGCTGTCGTAAGGCACGATGGTGATGTCGCTGTGCTTGTCAGAGAGGTATTTCTGGTGTGTGGTGCCGTTCTGCACGCCGACGCGCTTGCCTTTCAGCGCCGCGACGTCTGCCAGCTTGCCTTTCTGCACGATGAAGGTGGCCGAGTTGTCGTAATAAGGTTTGGTGAACAGCACCTGCTTTTCACGCTCTGGCGTGATATCCATGCCGGCCATTACCGCGTCGAAGCGACGGAATTTCAGGCTGGGGATCAGGCTGTCAAATGCCTGGTTGGTAAAGGTGCAGGTCGCATCGATCTCTTTACACAGCGCATTGGCCAGGTCGACGTCAAAGCCCTGGATTTTGTTGTCGGAATCGACAAATTCAAACGGCGGATAAGACGCCTCGGTAGCGAAACGCAGGGTCTGCGCGGCTGAAGCGCTCAGGCTCAGGCTGGCAAGCAGTGCAGCTAGTACAACTTTTTTCATTAGAAGCATCCTGACTTAGTGCGAAAGATAATGAGCAAACGCGTCGGTTTGCGGCTGTGTAAAGTGGCTGGCATCGCCCTGTTCGATAATACGGCCATTCTCCATGTAGACCACGCGGCTGGCGGTTTTCCGCGCCACCTCGACTTCATGGGTCACAATCACCTGCGTGATCTGCGTCTGTGCCAGCTCGCGGATGATGCTGACGATCTGCGCCGTGATTTCCGGGTCGAGCGCGGCGGTCGGTTCATCGAACAGCAGCACCTGTGGCTCCATCATCAGCGCGCGCGCAATTGCCACGCGCTGCTGCTGGCCGCCGGAAAGGTGCAGCGGAAAGCGATCGGCGTACGGCGTCAGGCGCAGGCGTTCCAGCAGTTTATCGGCGCGCGCGTGTGCTGCGTCCTTGCTGAGCCCGAGCACGCGACACGGCGCTTCAATCAGGTTCTGCATCACGCTGAGGTGCGGCCACAGATTATATTGCTGAAACACCATGCCAACATTCTGGCGCAGTTCGCGAATGGCGTTGTCGGACGGCGTCTGGCTGAAATCGAAATGGTTGCCGGCAATCTGCAGGCTACCGGAACGCGGCAGCTCCAGCAGGTTGAGCACGCGCAGGAGAGAACTTTTACCCGCGCCACTCGGGCCGAGCAACACCAGCGTTTCGCCCTGCGGGCAGGCCAGGTTGATATCGAACAGCGCCTGATGGGCACCGTAAAAACAGTTGATGGCGTTTAGTTGAATACTCATGCGCAAAAAATGAATAGCAATTAGTGTCGCAAATCTTAACGTCACCAGAATAGTTATGCAATTGAGGTGGGTTAAAATTTATTAAAGAGCAATTAAACAGCAAAAGCGTAGCACAAAATCGGGCAGGGCAGCGGGGCAAGGGGAAAAAGGGCAAGCGTCAGGTGTGGGGCTGAAGATTAGCGGCGCCGCAATGGTGCGGCGCGCTAATGGTTGCGGCTGAGTGCGGAAAAAATGCGCGACTATTTTTTCTCTTCCAGCAGCTGGCTGAGCGAGCCACCGCCGGCGTGCGGCCAGTCGCCGACGTAGCGCACATCATCCACCACCCAGCAGGTGCCTTCGTGAATCATCAGCACTTCATCGCGCCAGCTTTTATCGCCACGGCTCAGCGTGACGCGCAGCGGAATGTTGCGCGCATCGCGGTTGGGAATGGTGGAGGCGCTGGCGACATCAGCGGCGGCAGGCCCCTGCGCCAGGCTGGAGAACAGATCGCCCTGGCTCCATGCTGCTGGTTTGTTACTCTGGCTGCTGGCATGCAGCAGTTTCTGGTACAGGTTGTCGCTCAGGTACGGGCGATATTTTGCCAGCGTGGTGCTGTCCGGCAATCCCTGAGTTGGCTGGCTGACACGTAGATCGTAGAACTGCTGCGCCACGCTGTCCGGACCGCCGTCAACGCAGGGCGCGGTACGCGGCCCGTTGTCCTTGATCACCGGCTCAACGGTGGTACAGGCACTCAGCAGCAATGCAGCGGGAACAAGCAGCGCAAAGGCTTTGTTTCTCATCTCGATTTCCTTATTGTTCACTGGCAAAGCGCCATTTTTAGCATAGAGTATAGCCGTGCTTTTACGCCGTACGAGCTATCGCCTCATCAATCACCACAGGAGAGAACGATGAAATTTTCGACTACGCCAACCCTGGAAGGACACAGCATCACTGAATATTGCGGCGTCGTGACCGGCGAAGCGATCCTCGGTGCCAACATTTTCCGCGACTTCTTTGCCGGCATCCGCGATATCGTCGGTGGCCGATCGGGTGCCTATGAGAAAGAGCTGCGTAAAGCGCGGCAGATCGCCTTTGAAGAGCTGGAAGAACAGGCGAAAGCGCTGGGCGCCAATGCGGTGGTCGGCATTGATATTGATTACGAAACCGTGGGCAAAGACAGCAGCATGCTGATGGTGAGCGTTACCGGTACTGCGGTGATCGTGCGCTAATGCGCGCGGTGTTACTGCTGGCGATGGCGCTGCTGCTCAGCGCCTGCCAGTCGACGCTGGAGGCGCGCAACGGCTATTGGGTGGACAGCGCGCATCCGGCGCAGGGAGCCAGGCCGCGCATCAAAGTGGTGGTGATCCACTACACGGCGGAGGACTTTCCCTCGTCGCTGGCGACCCTGACCGACCGCAACGTCAGCGCACACTATCTGATTCCGCAGCAGCCGCCGCAGAAAAACGGCGCCGGGGTGATCTGGCAGCTGGTGGCTGAAAATCAGCTGGCGTGGCATGCCGGACCGAGCTTCTGGCGCGGCGCAACGCGCATTAATGACACCTCAATTGGCATCGAAATCGTCAATGACGGCTATCACCGCACGCTGACGGGCCAGCAGTGGCAGCCGTTCACCACCGCGCAAATCAGCGCCCTGACCGCGCTGGTGCGCGATATCAGCCAGCGTTACGGCATCAGTCCGGAAAATATTGTCGGGCACAGTGATATCGCGCCACAGCGCAAGCAGGATCCCGGTCCGCTGTTTCCGTGGCAGCAGCTGGCCCGGCAGGGGCTGGGAGCGTGGCCGGATGCCGCCACGGTGCAGCGCTATCTGGCTAACCAGCCGCCGGACGCTCCGGTGGAGCGTGCCACGCTGCTGGCCGCGCTGCAGCGCTATGGTTATGACGTTGCCGCTGCGCAAACGCCGCAGATGCAGCGCAAACTGATTGCGGCGTTTCAGATGCATTTCCGCCCGCGTGATTACCGTGGCGAAGCCGATGCCGAAACGCTGGCCATCGCCCGCGCGCTGCTGGCGAAATATGGCGCGGCTCAGTAGCCGCGCGTTGCAGCGTTACGGCTGCAGAAAGGCCTGCCAGCGCGCCACCAGCTGCTGCAGCTGCTGACGGCTGACGTCCAGATGGGTCACGATGCGCGTCTGCGTACCCACGCTGAGCAGTACGTCGCCGGCCTGCATCCAGCGCTGTAACGGCGCGACCTGCTCCGCCGGCACTTTCACGAACAGCATATTAGTGTGCTGACTCACCACCTCGACGCCGATAGCGCTGAGCTGCGCGCCAAGCCACGCGGCGTTGTCATGATCCTCCTGCAGACGCGCCACGTTGTGCTGCAGCGCGTAGAGTCCGGCCGCCGCCAGAATGCCGGCCTGGCGCATGCCGCCGCCGGTCATTTTGCGCCAGCGCCGCGCCTGCTCAATATAAGCTTCATCGCCACACAGCAGAGAGCCGACCGGCGTGCCCAGTCCTTTTGACAGGCAGATGGTCAGGGTATCGCAGTAGCGGGCGATATCGATTAGCTGTAAACCCTGCGCCACCACGGCGTTAAAGATGCGCGCGCCGTCAATGTGCAGCGCCAGCTGGCGCTCGCGGGTGAATTGCCACGCCTGTTCGAGGTAGCTCAGCGGCAGCACTTTGCCGTGATGGGTATTTTCCAGGCTCAGCAGGCGGGTGCGGGCAAAATGGATGTCGTCCGGCTTGATGGCGGCCGCCACGTCGTGCAGCGGCAACGTGCCGTCGGCAGCCGCGAAAATCGGCTGCGGCTGGATGCTGCCGAGCACCGCGGCACCGCCGGCCTCATACTTGTAGTTATGCGCCTGCTGACCAACGATGTACTCATCGCCACGCTGGCAGTGGCACAGAAGCGCCACCAGGTTGGCCTGGGTGCCGGTAGGGAAGAACAGCGCAGCCGCTTTACCGCTCAGGCGCGCCGCTTCGTCTTCCAGCGCATTGACGGTAGGATCATCGCGATAGACATCATCGCCGGTTTCGGCCGCCATCATCGCATCCAGCATCGCGGCACTCGGGCGGGTTACGGTATCACTGCGTAAATCGATCACGTTGCTCTCCTGACATAAAAAAGCGGGCTAAGCGCCCGCATCGTGGTGAATCCGGCAAGTCTCTCCGTTTTACCGCAGCCAGTTGGTTTTCGCCAGTTCGACAATCTCATCACCGCGACCATTCAGAATGGCGCGCAGCATATACAGGCTGAAACCTTTGGCCTGTTCGGCTTTAATCTGCGGCGGCATCGACAGCTCCTCCTTGGCGGTGATGACATCCACCAGCACCGGACCGTCGTGCGCGAACGCCTGTTGCAGCGCGCCATCCAGCTCCGAGGCTTTCTCGACGCGAATCCCTTTAATGCCGCAGGCGCTGGCGATGGCGGCGAAGTCCGGATTCTCCAGATCGGTGCCGTCGGTGAGATAGCCGCCGGCTTTCATCTCCATCGCCACAAAGCCCAGCACGCTGTTGTTAAAGATCACCAGCTTCACCGGCAGCTTAAGCTGCGCCAGCGAGATGAAATCACCCATCAGCATGCTGAAGCCGCCGTCACCGCACAGCGCAACCACCTGACGCTGTTTATCGATGGCCTGTGCGCCCAGCGCCTGCGGCATGGCGTTGGCCATCGAACCGTGGTTAAACGAGCCGAGCAGACGGCGCTTGCCGTTCATTTTCAGATAGCGCGCCGCCCACACCGTTGGCGTGCCGACATCACAGGTAAAGATGGCGTCATCGGCCGCGTAGTGGCTGATCTGCTGGGCCAGATACTGCGGGTGGATCGCCTGCTTATCGTTGGCGGTCGCCAGATCGTCCAGCCCTTTGCGCGCATCCGCGTAGTGTTCCAGTGCGCGATCGAGGTGATGACGGTCGCTGTGGCTGGTGAGCTGCGGCTGCAGCGCCTGCAGCGTGGCTTTGATGTCGCCCACCAGCGCCATATCGACGTGACTGTGCGCGCCGAGGCTGGCCGGATTGATATCAATCTGAATAATGCGCGCGTCCGCCGGGTAGAACGGGCGATAAGGGAACTGGGTGCCGAGCAGCACCAGCGTGTCGGCGTTCATCATGGCGTGATAGCCGGATGAGAAGCCGATCAGCCCGGTCATGCCGACGTCGTACGGGTTGTCGTACTCGAGGTGCTCTTTGCCGCGCATCGCGTGCACCACCGGTGCTTTCAGCGTTTCGGCCAGCTTGACCACTTCCGCATGGGCGCCGGCGCAGCCGCTGCCGCACATCAGGGTGATATTTTTCGCTTCATTGAGCGTTTCTGCGAGGCGCGTCAGTTCGCTGACCGACGGCACCACTTGCGGCAGTTGCGGCGGATACCATTCGCTGCGCGCGTTCTCCGGTGCCGCCTGCAGCGCCACGTCGCCCGGCAGCACAATCACCGACACGCCGCGATTGAGGATCGCTTTACGCATCGCAATGCCGAGCACCTGCGGCAGCTGTTCCGGATTGGAGACCAGCTCGCAGTAATGGCTGCACTCGCGAAATAACTCCTGCGGATGAGTTTCCTGAAAATAGCCGCTGCCGATTTCACTGGAAGGAATGTGCGCGGCAATCGCCAGCACCGGAACATGATTGCGGTGGCAGTCGAACAGACCGTTGATCAGATGCAGGTTGCCAGGGCCGCAGGAGCCGGCGCATACCGCCAGCTCACCGCTGATTTGCGCCTCCGCGCCGGCGGCAAAGGCGGCCACTTCTTCATGGCGCGTTGGCATCCATTCGATGGTGCCCATGCGGTTAAGGCTATCGTTCAGCCCGTTGAGGGAGTCACCGGTCACGCCCCAAATGCGTTTTACGCCGGCGCTCTCCAGCGTTTTGGCCAGCAGGGCCGCCACTGTTTGCTTCATCGTTCGCTCCTCTCTGGTGTTGGCCATCCATTCGGATGGCAAAAAACGCGTCAGAGAGAAAGCGTAGACGAAGCCACAGCGCAGCGGGCGTGAAAAAATGCGCTGCGCGTCAGGCGGAAAACAGGGCGATGAGGATCGGTGCCAGCAGGTTCATGATAAAACCGTGCACAATCGCCGCAGGCACAATCTCCATTCCGCCGGCGCGCTGCAGAATCGGCAGGGTAAAATCCATCGACGTGGCGCCGCTCAGCCCGAGCGCCATACTGCGGTAACGGTTAACCAGCACCGGGATCAGCAGCACTGCGGCCAGCTCACGCAGCAGATCGTTGAAGAAGGCGGCGCTGCCCATCACCGGGCCGTACGCTTCCGTCATCAGAATGCCGGACAGCGAATACCAGCCAAAGCCGCTGGCCAGCGCCAGGCCGGTTGACAGCGAAACGCCGAGCAGCCACGCCGCCAGCACGCCGCCGCCCAGTGAACCGCACAGCGATACCAGCGCCACCATCATGCCGCGCCGGTTCAGAGTAATCTGGCGCAGCGTCATGCCGCTGCCGCGCAGCTGCACGCCAACCAGGAACAGCAGCACGATGAGCGCGATTTCGCTGAGGGTCGATGCATGGCGCAGCGGCGCCCACTGGGTTAATCCCAGCAGGAAACCGGCCAGCACCGCCACGCACAGCTTGAGCGATTCCAGCACCATGTGCCAGCGCGATGGCAGATCCTGCTGGCGATGCTGCTGACGCCACGGCCAGCGGCGATCCAGCAGCCACAGCGCCAGCAGTGAGCAGCTCAGAATAGCACCTGCAGCAATCAGCGCGGTTTTAAATACAATTAGCAAATTACTGCCGAGGTTGTCGAGAAAGGCGAGGCTGGTACCCATAAAAAACAGAATGGCGTAAATCAGCAAACTCAGCAGGCGGTTCACGCGCTTTAACAGCGCGGGCTGATGCCACGGTAGCAGATAGCCCAC
This sequence comes from Pantoea dispersa, assembly GCF_035783935.1. GTDB lineage: Bacteria > Pseudomonadota > Gammaproteobacteria > Enterobacterales > Enterobacteriaceae > Pantoea > Pantoea dispersa_C. Next base: position 289,029 of record NZ_JALKOV010000001.1, read on the forward strand.
CATCAGTGGCACCAGGATGATAAGCAGTCCGGTGTACATGAAAAATGACGTCCTTTTTGGCGAGACGCCACGCTAATGGAAAACGCCTGAAGTGTAAACCTTTTCTCCCGCTACCGACTTGACCAACGCAGCGCGGCGGACCATGCTCAGGCAAAGCCCTGAAGGACTGCGCAATGATTCTGGAACATATCGATATCCACGGCTTTCGCGGCATTAACCGGTTGTCGCTGCCGCTGACCGACACCAATCTGCTGATTGGGGAAAACGCCTGGGGCAAATCCAGCCTGCTGGATGCGCTGATGCTGCTGCTGGCCCCGTCTGCCGAGCCGTATCTGTTTACGGAGCAGGACTTTCACTTTCCGCCCGGTGAGGTGGCGGCGCGGCTGCATAAGCTGCAGCTGGTGTTCCGCTTTCGCGCGCAGGGCGATGAGCATGAAGCACTGTTTGCGCCGTTCTGGCAACAGGATGAAACCGGCCGTTACCTGCGCTTCAGTACGCTGGCGACGCGCCAGGGCAGCGAAGTCAAAACCCGCTGGCGCTTTATTGATGCGCGTGGCGAGGTGTTACCGCTGGCGGGCACCGACGCTGCGCTGGCGCAGCTGCGCGCGTACTATCCGGTGCTGCGCCTGCGCGATGCGCGCTTTGGCCGGCGCGCGCGCCACGGCGACAATGACACGCAGCAGCGCGCAGATACCCTGAGCGCGCTGGCGCAGGAGATGCACACGCTGACGCGCGATCTGGTGGCGCGGCCGCAAACCCTGAGCGACGCGCTGTTGCGCCAGGGCTTACAGACGATGCAGCAGCTGATGGCGCACTATTTTCTGGTACAGCAGCCGGATGCCGGAGCCACGCGCGTTGCGCCGGAGCTGCGCGACGGCAGTCAGGGCTGGCGTTCGCTCGATCAGCTCAATCAGTTGATTGCCGGCACCGAATCGCGCAGTCGCCAGGTGATTCTGCTGCGCATGTTCTCACTCCTGCTGCAGGCGCACGGCAGCGATGCGCTGCCCGCGGGCGCGCGTCCGTTGCTGCTGGTGGAAGACCCGGAAACCCGGCTGCATCCGATCATGCTGTCGGTGGCGTGGAATCTGCTGGCGCTGATGCCGCTGCAAAAAATCGCCACCACGAACTCCGGCGAGCTATTGTCGCAGGTGGCGCTGGAGCAAATCTGCCGACTGGTGCGCGAGCCCGATCGCGTGGCGGCGTGGCGTATCGGGCCGGAGGGATTAAGTGCCGAAGAGGCGCGCCGCATCGGCTTTCATATCCGCGTCAATCGGCCATCGGCGCTGTTTGCCCGCTGCTGGCTGCTGGTGGAGGGCGAAACCGAGGTATGGATCATTAATGAGCTGGCGCGACAGCGCGGCTACCATTTTGCCGCGGAAGGGGTAAAGGTGATTGAGTTTGCCCAGTCCGGGCTCAAGCCATTGCTGAAATATGCGCGCCGCATGGGCATCGCCTGGCATGTGCTGACTGACGGCGACGAGGCCGGAAAAAAATACGCGGCCACTGCGCGCAGTCAGCTGCAGCCGCACGAGCAGGAGAGCGATCACCTCACGCAGTTCCCGGCGCCGGATATCGAACACTTTCTTTACAGGCACGGCTTCAGTGATGTTTATCAGCAGATGGCGCACCTGCCGTTAAACGTGCCAATGAACGTGCGGCGTATTATTACTAAAGCGATTCATCACAGCTCGAAGCCGGAACTGGCGATTGCGGTGGCGATGGCCGCGGCCGAGCGCGGTCCGCAGGCGATTCCGCCGTTGCTCGATCAGCTGTTTGGTCGTGTGATGTGGCTGGCGCGCGGCCGGGCAGACTAATTGCACCCCGGCGCGACAAAGAAAAATGCCAGCGTCTGCGGCTGGCATTTTTATTCGGGAGTGGTCAGAATGAGAGCAGATGCGCGCCCGTCAGGAGAGTGACGATGCTTCACAGGGCACAATCAGACTGGCATGGTTGCCTTTCGGCCCTTCATGGACATCGAACTGAACATGCTGGCCCGCTTTCAGCGTTCTGTATCCCTCCATCTGAATCGTGGAGTAGTGTGCGAAGATGTCGTCGCCGCCGCCAACCGGACAGATAAAGCCGAAGCCTTTGGCGTTGTTGAACCATTTAACAGTACCCGTCTCCATGCTTTTACTTCCCTCGCAAGACATTTTGATAAGTAGGTGAGGTCATTGAAGCTGTGAGTCGAGTTTGTTTAAAACTCAATCAGCTTGTGTAAGTAGAATGTAGAGAAACGGACCTTATCGTCAAGCAAACGGCCCTGGCGCACGGGGAGAAATTCATCAAAATTTGAGGCAGTTAACGCTATTGCAAATTTTGTGATACAGGTCGCGCATGCGCTTTCAGGACCGATTTTTGTCACAGGAAAAGCGGCTTGACAGGCGTGTTAAACTTGAGGTGAGAGCACAGAAATGTGCGCTACCGTAACGCAGAATTTCAACGGAACATTATGGCAAACACAAACGACTGGCTTAACTTTGAACATCTGGCCGAAGACAAAGTACGCGAAGGGTTAAAGCCGCCTTCAATGTATAAAGTCATTCTGAATAATGACGATTATACACCTATGGAATTTGTTATTGACGTTCTGCAAAAGTTCTTTTCTTATGATGTTGAACGTGCAACGCAACTGATGCTGAAAGTTCACTACCATGGAAAGGCAATCTGTGGTGTATTCACTGCAGAAGTGGCGGAGACCAAAGTCGCCCAGGTGAACAATTACGCGCGGGAAAATCAACATCCTTTGCTGTGTACGCTGGAAAAAGCCTGAAGCTGTCTCCATATAGGATTCAGTCCGTCAGAGCGATAATTGGGGGAGGTGCCAAATGCTCAATCAAGAACTGGAACTCAGTTTAAACATGGCTTTCGCCAGAGCGCGCGAGCACCGTCACGAGTTTATGACCGTCGAACATCTGTTGCTGGCCCTGCTCAGCAACCCGTCGGCCAGAGAGGCACTGGAAGCCTGTACGGTGGATATTGCGGCTCTGCGTCAGGAACTCGAAGCCTTCATCGAACAAACCACGCCGGTGTTGCCTGCCAGCGAAGAGGAGCGCGACACACAGCCGACGCTCAGCTTCCAGCGCGTGCTGCAGCGTGCGGTCTTTCATGTCCAGTCATCCGGTCGCAGCGAAGTGTCCGGCGCGAACGTGCTGGTCGCCATTTTCAGCGAGCAGGAGTCGCAAGCGGCTTACCTGCTGCGCAAACACGAAGTGAGCCGCCTCGATGTGGTGAACTTCATCTCCCATGGTACGCGTAAAGACGAACCGGGCCAGCCGCAGAACAGCGCGGAGAATCCGGTTAACGAAGAGCAAGCAGGCGGGGAGGAACGTATGGAAAACTTCACCACCAATCTTAATCAGCTTGCTCGCGTCGGCGGAATTGACCCGCTGATCGGCCGCGATAAAGAGCTGGAACGGGCCATTCAGGTGCTGTGCCGTCGTCGTAAGAATAACCCGCTGCTGGTGGGCGAATCGGGCGTCGGTAAAACCGCGATTGCCGAAGGGCTTGCCTGGCGCATTGTGCAGGGCGACGTGCCGGAAGTGATGAAAGAGTGCACCATCTACTCGCTGGATATCGGCTCGCTGCTGGCTGGCACCAAATACCGCGGTGATTTTGAAAAACGTTTTAAAGCGCTGCTGAAACAGCTGGAACAGGATAACAACAGCATTCTGTTCATCGACGAGATCCACACCATCATCGGTGCCGGTGCGGCATCGGGTGGCCAGGTGGACGCCGCGAACCTGATCAAGCCGTTGCTGTCCAGCGGTAAAATCCGCGTGATGGGTTCCACGACCTATCAGGAGTTCAGCAATATCTTTGAGAAGGATCGTGCGCTGGCGCGCCGTTTCCAGAAAATCGATATCACTGAGCCTTCGGTTGAAGAGACGGTACAGATTCTTAATGGGCTGAAGCCGAAGTACGAAGCGCATCACGATGTGCGCTACACCGCCAAAGCGGTGCGTGCGGCGGTTGAGCTGGCGGTGAAGTACATCAATGACCGTCATCTGCCGGACAAGGCGATTGACGTGATCGATGAAGCCGGCGCGCGTGCGCGTCTGGTGCCGGTTAGCAAGCGCAAGAAAACCGTTAACGTGTCGGACATCGAATCCGTGGTGGCGCGTATTGCCCGTATTCCGGAGCAGAGCGTTTCGGCCACCGATCGCGATACGCTGAAAAACCTCGGCGACCGTCTGAAAATGCTGGTGTTTGGTCAGGACAACGCGATTGAAGCGCTGACCGAAGCCATCAAGATGAGCCGTGCGGGCCTGGGGCAGGAGCGTAAGCCGGTAGGTTCGTTCCTGTTTGCCGGTCCGACCGGGGTCGGTAAAACCGAAGTCACGGTGCAGCTGGCGAAGGCGCTGGGCATTGAACTGCTGCGCTTTGATATGTCCGAGTATATGGAGCGTCACACCGTCAGCCGTTTGATTGGTGCGCCTCCGGGCTATGTCGGCTTTGATCAGGGCGGTCTGCTGACCGATGCGGTGATCAAGCATCCGCACGCGGTGGTGCTGCTCGATGAGATCGAGAAAGCCCATCCGGATGTCTTTAACCTGCTGCTGCAGGTGATGGATAACGGCATGCTGACCGATAACAACGGCCGTAAAGCGGACTTCCGCAACGTGGTGGTTGTGATGACCACTAACGCCGGGGTGCGTGAGACCGAGCGTAAGTCAATCGGCCTGATTCAGCAGGACAACAGCACTGACGCGATGGAAGAGATCAAAAAGATCTTTACGCCGGAGTTCCGTAACCGTCTCGACAACATTATCTGGTTCCGTCATCTCGATACCGAGGTGATTCATCAGGTAGTGGATAAGTTTATCGTTGAGTTGCAGGCGCAGCTGGATGCGAAAGGCGTGTCGCTGGAAGTCAGCGATGATGCGCGCGACTGGCTGGCTGAGAAAGGTTACGACAAAGCGATGGGTGCCCGTCCGATGGCGCGTACCGTGCAGGAAAACCTGAAAAAACCGCTGGCTAACGAGCTGCTGTTTGGTTCACTGGTGGATGGCGGATCGGTGTCGGTAGCGCTGGATAAAGAGAAAAACCAGCTTACCTACCACTTCCTGAGTGCGGAAAAACGTAAAACCGAGGGCACCGTGCATTAACGGGGGCTCAGATAAGAAAAAGGCCGGATTCAAATCCGGCCTTTTTTTTCGCGCTTAGTTTACATCAGCAAACGCGAGGCGAGTGCAACAACTTAGCGACTACGGAAGACAATGCGGCCTTTGCTCAGGTCGTACGGGGTCAACTCGACAGTCACTTTGTCGCCCGTCAGGATGCGGATGTAGTTTTTACGCATTTTACCGGAGATATGAGCGGTAACCACGTGCCCGTTTTCAAGCTCTACGCGGAACATGGTGTTAGGTAACGTATCCAGTACGGTACCTTGCATTTCAATATTGTCTTCTTTGGCCATCGAATCCTCTGGGTGAACTACCAAACTGTTGAACCGGCAAGATAATGCCGAATTCCATGATTTATGTAAAGAAACGTTGGCTGTTTTTGCCAACGCTTCGCCGTGCGTCGCGCCGTTGCGCGTGCATTACGGATAAATTCGGGTGTTTTTTGACGTCTGCGGGGGATTAGCGGGCTAAGAATCTGCAGCAATCGGCATCGGGTGCACAACTGCAACAGCTTCGGGAATAGTGTGAGATTCCCAGCCTGGCAATTCCGGCTCGCCACAGCGAAGCGCGGACGACATACCAAACTCGCTTATTGTATCACTTTTGTCGGGAATTGTGTGCAAAACATCTGCGGGGTCGGTCAAAAAAGGGTTTGTGTTTGCCAGCAGCCGCTCTGCACCGGTTGCCACGCCAGCGTTTGCACGTATTGCAGATAATCGACACGCGGAATTTCAACTGCGCCCAGCGAGGCGGTATGGGGGTTGAGCACCTGACAATCAATCAGCCGTCCCTGATGCGCAACAAAGTGTTGTGAGAAAATCAACAGCGCGGTTTTGGAGGCGTTTTCCGCCCGGCTGAACATCGACTCGCCGCAAAAAATCTGGCCGAGCGCCAGGCCATACATGCCGCCCACCAGGCGGTGATCCTGCCACACTTCAATCGAATGCGCATGGCCCAGCTCGTACAGCCGCAGCCAGGCGCGTTTCACTTCAAAAGTGATCCACGTGCCTTCCTGACGCTCGCTGGCGCAGCCCTCAACTACCTGAGCAAAGGCATGATTCATGGTGACGCGATAGGGTGAACGGCGATGGAAGCGCGCCATGCTGCGGCTAAGGTGAAACGACTCCGGCAGCAGTACCGCGCGCGGATCCGGCGACCACCACAAAATCGGATCGCCGGGCGAGAACCACGGGAAAATCCCGCGCTGATAGGCATTCATCAGGCGGGCAGGGGAGAGATCGCCACCCATGGCCAGCAGGCCGTTCGGCTCACGCAGCGCCATCTCCGGCGGCGGGAAGTTGAGTGAATCCCGTGAAAGTTGTACCAGTCTCATTGCGTCGGTCACCCTCAGGTTAAACGCATAGACTATAGCGCAAAGCGCTGCTGGAAACGCCAGTAGCGCCCCGCTTTTGAGATTAATTCGTCATGGCTGCCGGATTCGATAATCTGTCCGCCATCCAGCACGCAGATGCGGTCCATCTGTTCAAGTCCGCTCAGGCGGTGCGTCACCATAATCAGCGTTTTTCCCTGACTGACCTGCTGCAGCAGCGCGAGGATCTGCTGCTCGGTGGCGGCATCCAGACCTTCGGTCGGCTCATCCAGTAGCCAGAGATCGCCATCGTGCAGCAGCGCACGGGCAATCGCCAGCCGGCGCAGCTCACCACCGGACAGCGGCCGGCCGCCTTCCCCCATCCACGCATTCAGCCCTTCGCTGTGCTGCGTGAGGTGCGCCAGCCCAACCTGTTGCAATACCGCAGTCAGCTGCGCATCGCTGGCCTGTGGCGCAGCCAGCAGCAGGTTAGCGCGCAGCGTCTGACTGAACAGATGGACGCGCTGCGTGACCACGCTGATGCGCTGCCGCAGGCTGGCTTCGTCCCAGTCCGCCAGCGCAATATCGTTCAGGCGAATCGTGCCGCGCTGAGCTTCCCAGCCGCGCGTGATCAGCGCCAGCAGGCTGGATTTACCGCAGCCGGTTGGGCCGAGCAGCGCCAGATGTTCGCCTGCCGCGAGCGTCAGGGAGAAATTACGCAGCACCGGGTCGGGACGCTGCGGATAGCTGAAGTCGATCTGTTCCAGCGTCAGGCTGATGCCGGGCTGCGTCGCGACGGGCTGCGTCGGGAAGCAAATCGCGGGCGGCCGATCAATAATCTCCTGCACGCGCTGCGCTGCGCGCGTTACCTGCGTCAGCGGCAGAAACGCACCGGCGACCGGTGCCAGCGCTTCGAACGCGGCCAGCGCACAAAACACAAACAGGGCAATCAGCGCGCCCGGCGTGCTATGACTACCGACGCCGCTGGCGGCCAGCCACAGCAGCAGGGTAACGGTACTGCCGGCGATCAGCGTGAGCAGGCTCTGCGCCAGTGCCTGCAGCCGGTGTTGCCGCTGCTGCGCCTGCTGCCACGCGCGCTCTTCCAGATCCAGCCGCTGACGCCACAGCGCCGCCGCGCCATAAATTTGCAACTCAGCCAGACCGCTAAGCCAGCTGGTCAGTTGCAGTCGCCAGCTGGCCTGGCGACGGGCAATCTGTTCGCCGGTGTGCGCACCAAGTCGCCAGAACAGCGGCGGCATCAGCAGCAGCGTCAGCAGCATGATCGCCCCGAGCAGCAGCGCCAGCGGCACATCCAGCAGCGCCAGACCGCAGGTCACCACCACAATCACCACTGCCGCACCCAGCAGGGGAGAAATGACGCGTAAATAGAGGTGGTCAAGCGTATCGACGTCACTGACAAAGCGGTTGAGCAGTTCGCCGTGACGAAAGCGCGCCAGCTGCGCCGGCGCCAGCGCCATCAGCCGGCCAAAGGTAAAGACGCGCAGATGCTGCAGCACGCGGAAAGTGGCATCGTGGCTGACCAGCCGTTCAAAATAGCGTGCGGCGGTGCGGGTGATTGCCGCGCCACGCACGCCGGCGGCGGGCAGCATGTAATTAAAGCTGTACAGGCCGGCAACGCCAGCCAGTGAGGAGGCGGCAAGGAACCAGCCGGACAGCGTCAGCAAGCCGATGCTGGCGAGCAGCGTGACGATAGCCAGCACCACGCCGAGGCCTAAACGCCACGGGTGGCGGCGATACAGCCGCAGGAAAGGCAGCAACGCGCGCATCAGGCAATCTCCCTCTGACGATGCTGTGCCAGCTCGCGCAGCGGTCCGCTCTCATTAATCAACTGCTGCCAGTGGCCCTGCTGCACCAGCTGTCCGGCCTGCATTACCCACACTTCATCCCACTGTTCGAGGGCGTGCAGCTGATGAGTAATCATCAGCGTGGTTTGCTGCCGGGCGGCCTGCTGCAGCGCGCCCATGACATGCTGTTCGCTCTGACTGTCGAGCCCGGAGCCCGGTTCGTCAAGTAGCAACAGGCGGGCCGGCTTCAGCAGCGCGCGTGCGACGGCGATACGCTGCGCCTGCCCGACCGACAGACCGATGCCGCCCTCGCCAACTGGCGTATCCATCCCCTGCGGCAGACGCGACAAAAATTCGCTGACGCCAGCGCGCTGCAGCACGGCGGTTAGCGTGGCCTCGTCCACCGGCGTGTCAGTGAGCTGGAGATTGTCACGCAGCGTTGCCGCCGGCAGCTGCGGATTTTGTCCGACCCAGGCCAGCTGCTGCTGCCAGTGGCTGCGGCTGATGTCGCGCAGTTCCTGGTCATTAATGAGCAGTGAACCCTGGTAGGGCAGAAAACCGAGCAGGACATTCATCAGCGCACTTTTTCCGGCGCCGCTTTGCCCGACCAGCGCCACCCGCTGACCCGGATTGAGACGGAAATTCAGCGGCTGTGACAGCGCTTCGCCGGCGGCGGTCATGATCACTAAATCCTGTGCCTGCAGAGACAGCGGACCGTCAGGCGGCAGCGTCTGCGTCATTGCGTCCGGCGCGCTGTGCGGTGTTTCGCGCAAAAAGGAGTCAAGCGCGTCGGCGCCGCCCACTGCCTGCGCTTTGGCATGGTAAAAAGTGCCGAGATCGCGCAGCGGCTGGAAAAATTCGGGGGCAAGAATCAGCGCCAGGAAACCGGCAAACAGCGTCACGCCGGTGCCGTAGTGGCCAAAATTGAGTTCACCCAGGTACGAGAAGCCGAAATAGACTGCGACCACGGCAATCGCCAGCGAGGCGAAAAACTCCAGCACCGCAGAGGAGAGAAAGGCGAGGCGCAGCACTTCCATGGTGCGCTGACGAAAATCCTGCGTGCTGGCGGCAATTGCCTGCTGTTCAGCGTCCGCGCGGTGAAACAGGCGCAGCGTTTCGCGTCCGCGCAGCCGGTCATAGAAATCGCCGCTCAGACGCGCCAGCGCGAGGAAATTACGTCGATTGGCATCGGCCGCGCCCATGCCGACCAGCGCCATAAACAGCGGAATCAGCGGCGCGGTCGCCAGCAGAATCAGCCCGGCGGCCCAGTTAATCGGGAAGATGGCGATGAGGATGGCGCAGGGGACAAAAACCGCCAGCGACATCTGCGGCAGATAGCGCGCGTAATACTCCTGCATCTCTTCAATCTGTTCCAGCAGCAGCGTGGCCCAGCTCCCGGCCGGCTTGCCCTGAATCCAGGCCGGACCGAGCGCGTTCAGACGGTCCAGCACCTGTTGCCGCAGCGCACGGCGAATCGCCACGCCGGCGCGGTAACCGGCCATCTCACGGCCGTAATGCAGCGCGGCGCGCAGCGCGAAACACAGCAGTAACAGCAGAAAATCACCGACCAGTTCTGCGCGCGGTTGCTGTTCCACCAGCAGTTTTTGCAGCAGCGAGGCCAGCAGCCAGGCCTGGGCGATGAGAATTAACGCCGCAGCAAAACCTGCCAGCGAAGCCAGCCGCAGGCCGCGTGCGCCATGATGACGCTGCTGGCGTAGCCAGCGCAGCAGTTCGTGTTGCCGTGATTTGTCCATGCGAAGCCGTTTGATCACCGTGACGAGAGGCAAAATCCGGCGCTCAATGCCGGACAGACGGGTGGCAGAACTGTAGCACGCAGGCGATAAAAAAGGCGACCAAAACTGGCCGCCTCAATGTAATTATGATCAGGTTATTAACAACTTACTTATCGTTTTTAACCAGGCCATCCAGATAGCGCTCCGCATCCAGCGCGGCCATACAGCCGGTACCGGCTGAGGTAATAGCCTGACGATAGATGTGATCCATCACGTCACCGGCGGCGAACACGCCCGGCACGCTGGTCTGCGTGGCGTTGCCATGCAAACCGGACTGCACTTTGATATAGCCGTTTTCCAGATCCAGCTGACCGTCGAAAATCGCCGTGTTCGGGCTATGGCCGATGGCGACAAACAGGCCCGCTACTTCCAGCGAGACCGCAGCTTCACCTTTGGTCGAGGAGAGTTGTACGCCGGTGACGCCCATCTGGTCGCCCACCACTTCATCCAGCGTGCGATCGGTGTGCAGCACGATATTGCCGTTGCGCACTTTCTCCATCAGGCGGTCGATCAAAATCTTCTCAGCGCGGAAGCTGTCACGACGGTGAATCAGGTGCACCTCGGAGGCGATGTTCGCCAGATAGAGCGCCTCTTCAACGGCCGTGTTACCGCCGCCGATCACCGCCACTTTTTGGTTGCGATAGAAGAAACCATCACAGGTAGCGCAGGCAGAAACCCCTTTGCCTTTAAACGCCTCTTCTGACGGCAGGCCGAGGTAGCGCGCTGAAGCACCGGTCGCGATGATCAGTGCGTCCGCGGTGTATTCGCCGCTGTCGCCGGTCAAACGGAACGGTCGGTTCTGCAGATCGACCGTGTGAATGTGATCGAAGATGATTTCGGTGTTGAACTTCTCGGCGTGCGCCTGCATGCGCTCCATCAGCGCCGGGCCGGTCAGATCGTGCGGGTCGCCCGGCCAGTTTTCGACTTCAGTCGTGGTGGTGAGCTGGCCGCCTTTTTCCAGTCCGGTAATCAAAACCGGGTTCAGGTTGGCGCGTGCGGCATAAACCGCTGCGGTATAACCGGCTGGGCCGGAGCCCAGAATGAGCAGCTTACTGTGTTTGGCCGTACTCATGCGTTCCTCAGTGTGTGTCAGACAACATAGTTTTCGATTGTAGGGAAATTGCTGCCGCAAAAAAAGGTTTCAGCAATTTTGTTAACAATCACTGCAAGCGGCGTAGACGATGAATAGCAATTCTGCACGTGCGCTGCGCCAAAAGGGGGCATTGCTCGGCAATTTGTGGTGCAGCTGTATAAAAATTCTCATTTAAAAACAGCAACCCAGTACGCTGTCTGGCATCTTGTACTGAATTTGGATGTTTTACTTTGACAATCGCCTGCGCTTTTGCGAAAACATTGTCAGAAGCAGAGAAGATTTAGCGGTTCAAAACAGAATTTCAGCTCTGTTTTGCGCAATTTCGCCAAATAAACTCAGCCTGACATTGGTAATGACGCATGATGTGGACAGACAGCATGCGTCATACGGATGGTCGCGTTACTGCACAGGCTTAAAGACTTCACTTCAGTAAGGCCCTGAACATTGAACGTTTTCAGGGTTTGGCAGGTAAAGGGAAGGAATTAAGAGAGACAATAATAATGGTAGACAACAAGAAACGCCCCGGAAAAGATCTGGATCGGATCGACAGAAATATTCTGAATGAACTGCAGAAAGACGGCCGTATTTCCAACGTTGAGCTTTCAAAACGTGTCGGCCTCTCGCCAACACCTTGTCTTGAACGCGTACGTCGCCTGGAACGTCAGGGCTTCATTCTGGGTTATACGGCGCAGCTGAACCCACATTATCTTGATGCTTCACTGCTGGTATTCGTTGAGATTACTCTGAATCGCGGCGCGCCGGATGTGTTTGAACAATTTAACGCCGCCGTACAAAAACTTGAGGAAACTCAAGAATGTCACCTCGTTTCCGGTGACTTTGATTACCTGCTGAAAACCCGTGTACCGGACATGTCCGCCTACCGTAAACTGCTGGGTGAGACCTTGCTGCGCCTGCCGGGCGTTAACGACACCCGTACTTACGTGGTGATGGAAGAGGTCAAACAGAGCAATCGTCTGGTGATTAAGACCCGGTAACGCAGGGCAGGTGCAAAGCTTGCAGGATTTCGGTACACTCCTGTGAATTCATACAGGACCAGCGTCAGGCAAGCCTGACGCTGTTGCCTTCTTAATTTACAGGCACCTGGAGAGTTCTCTTGAGCCAGGAATATACAGAAGATAAAGACGTTTCGTTACAACCGCTGAGCAGCGGACGTCGGCTGCTGGAAGCGTTGCTCATCCTTGTGGCCTTGTTTGCCATCTATCTGATGGTGTCGCTGGTTAGCTTTAACCCCTCCGATCCCAGCTGGTCGCAAACCGCCTGGCACGAGCCGATCCATAATCTGGGCGGCAGCGTGGGCGCTTGGCTGGCCGATACTCTGCTGTTTATCTTTGGTGTGATGGCTTATGCCATTCCGCCGGTGATTATTGGCCTGTGCTGGATCACCTTCCGCCAGCGCGACCGGCAGGATTACATCGACTATTTTGCGGTGGGCCTGCGGCTGATTGGTGTGCTGGCGCTGGTGGTGACCACCTGCGGACTGGCCGCGCTCAACGTGGACGATATCTGGTATTTTGCCTCCGGCGGCGTGATTGGCAGCCTGGTCAGCAATGCGATGGCGCCGTGGTTCAGCGGTGCCGGTGGCACGCTGACGCTGCTGTGCGTCTGGGCGGCCGGTATCACGCTCTATACGGGCTGGTCCTGGCTGGCGATTGCCGAGAAGATCGGCAGTGTAGTGATGGGCGTGCTGACTTTTGCCAGCAACCGCTCGCGCCATGATGAACCCTGGCAGGAAGAAGAAGAATACGACGACGAGGCGCACTCCGACGAGCCGGTACCGGCACTGCGCGCCGTGCCTGCTCAGGCCGACGACGATGACGTGCTGCTGGCTAAACCTCGTCAGGTGACAGAACCTGTGGCTGAGGTTGCTGGCGACGATCCCCTGCTGGCGAAAGCCAGTGCGTCGACCGCTGCCGCGCTGGCCGCCACCAGTGAAGCCGCGCGTCAGGTGCCGGCCGTCGCTGCGCCTGAGCCATCTGCACCGGCCATGAGTGCGCCACCACAATCTGCGCCGTCGCCGGAGCCTGCCGCTGCACCGCTGCCTGCACCGGTTGCCAGTACCCCTGCGGCTCATGCCGCCGAACCCGCCGCAGCTCCGCCGCTGTACCGGTTTGAAGTGCCTGCCTCGCCAGCCACCGATGCCTTTTCGCTTGCTGAAGAAGATGACGGCCCGCGCATGGGCAACTGGCAGAGTGCCGATCAGGCCGCCACTCCGCTCAATGCCGCCGCCGCTGCTGCGCTCGGTTCAGCAACGGCTGCGGCCGCTGCGCGCACCGCTGCTTACACCCCAGCCTTTGATGTGGTGCCGGAGCGCGACTACAACCCGCAGGTAAAACAGGGCATCGGTCCTGAATTGCCGCGTCCGAACAAAGTGAAGCTGCCGACCCGGCGTGAGCTGGCCTCCTACGGTATCAAACTGCCCTCGCAGCGCATGGCGGAAGAGAAAGCGCGCGAAGAGGCCGATCAGCAGCAGCCGGAAATCAGTGCGAGCTGGCAAGTGCCACAGCCGCAGGATGAAGATAACGCTGCGCTGCAGGAAGCCCAGCTGCGTGAAGCGTTCCATTCACAGCAGCAACAGCGTTACGGCGACAGCTGGCAGCAGCAGCCGGCAGAGGAAGAAGATGAAGAGGCGCTGCAGCAGGCTCAGCTGGCGCAGCAGTTTGCTCAGCAGCAGCAACAGCGTTACAACCAGCCAGAGCAGGAGCGCGCGCCGGTATTTAATCTCGATACCTCAGCGGCATTTGATTTCTCTCCGATGAAAGATTTGGTTGATGACACACCGAGCGAGCCGCTGTTTACTATTGCCGCCACGCCAGAACCGGACGTTCCGGCCCAGTGGCAGCAGCCTGCGGCGCCTGAGCCGGCGGTGCCTTCATCGCTGAGCGCAGAAACCAGCCCATGGTCAACGCCAGACGACGAAGTTTACGCCGCGCCGGCGGAAACGCCGAAGCCTGCCGCACCCGCGCAGGACAGCCTGTTCCACCCGTTCCTGGTGCGTCACGAACAGCCGCTGGAGAAACCTTCCACGCCGCTGCCAACGCTGGATCTGCTGACGTCGCCACCGGCGGAAGAGGAGCCGGTGGATATGTTTGCGCTGGAACAGACCGCGCGTCTGGTTGAAGCGCGTCTGGCGGATTACCGCGTGAAGGCCGAAGTGGTCGGCATCTCACCAGGGCCGGTAATCACCCGCTTTGAACTGGATCTGGCACCGGGCGTGAAAGCCGCGCGTATTTCTAACCTGTCGCGCGACCTGGCGCGTTCGCTCTCCGCCGTCGCGGTGCGTGTGGTCGAGGTGATTCCGGGCAAGCCTTATGTCGGGCTTGAGCTCCCGAATAAGCATCGGCAGACCGTCTACCTGCGTGAAGTGCTGGACTGCGATAAGTTCCGCGATAATCCGTCGCCGCTGTCTGTGGTGCTGGGTAAAGATATTTCCGGTCAGCCTGTAGTGGCCGATCTGGCGAAGATGCCGCATCTGCTGGTGGCCGGTACCACCGGTTCCGGTAAGTCGGTCGGCGTTAACACCATGATCATCAGCATGCTGTATAAAGCCACGCCGGAAGAAGTGCGCTTTATCATGATCGACCCGAAAATGCTTGAGCTGTCAGTGTATGAGGGTATTCCGCACCTGCTGACGGAAGTGGTCACCGACATGAAAGATGCGGCTAACGCGCTGCGCTGGAGTGTGGTCGAGATGGAGCGCCGCTATAAGCTGATGTCTGCGCTTGGCGTGCGTAATCTTGCCGGTTACAACGAGAAGATCGAGCAGGCTGCGGCGATGGGCCGGCCAATTCCGGATCCGTTCTGGAAGCCAGGTGACAGCATGGACACCACGCCGCCGGTGCTGGAAAAACTGCCGTACATCGTGGTGCTGGTAGATGAGTTTGCCGATCTGATGATGGCGGTAGGCAAGAAGGTCGAAGAGCTGATTGCGCGCCTGGCGCAGAAAGCCCGTGCCGCGGGTATTCACCTGGTGCTGGCTACCCAGCGTCCGTCGGTGGATGTGATTACCGGCCTGATTAAGGCCAACATTCCGACGCGTATCGCTTTTACCGTGTCCAGTAAAATTGACTCGCGCACCATCCTCGATCAGGGCGGTGCCGAATCTCTGCTGGGCATGGGTGACATGCTTTATATGCCGCCAAACTCGTCGATGCCGGTGCGTGTCCACGGTGCCTTTGTGCGTGACCAGGAAGTGCATGCGGTGGTGCAGGACTGGAAAGCGCGTGGACGTCCGCAATATATCGACAGCATCACTGCTGGCGAAGAGAGTGAAAGCGGCGGTGGCGGTCTGGACGGCGATGAAGAGCTGGATCCGCTGTTTGATCAGGCGGTGGCGTTCGTGGTGGAAAAACGCCGCGCGTCGATCTCCGGCGTGCAGCGCCAGTTCCGTATCGGCTACAACCGCGCAGCGCGCATTATCGAGCAGATGGAGGCGCAGGGCATTGTCTCTGAGCCGGGCCACAACGGTAACCGCGAAGTGCTGTCTCCGCCTTCTCACGAAATGTAAGACTCTTCTTCGCAGTTTAATGCAGGGCCAGTGTAAGCTGGCCCGTTGTTTATCTGTGGTTTGATCCCCATATCATTGGGAGCTTTCGGCTTTTTCTCCTGTCGAACTGACAGAGCGGCGACTACGTTTAATGCAGTAAGTGTCGGGAAACCATGAATAAGGAATCGTATCAGATGAAATTTCGCGTTATTGCCTGTGGCCTGCTGGCCAGTTTTGTTGCTTCTTCTGCACTGGCGGACGCTTCCAGCGATCTGCAACAGCGTCTCAATAAAGTGAACAGCTTCCATGCCAGCTTCAGCCAGAAAGTGACTGACGGCAGCGGCGCAAACGTGCAGGACGGGGAAGGCGAACTGTGGGTGAAACGTCCGAGCCTGTTCAACTGGCACATGACCGCACCGGACGAAAGCGTGATTATCTCCGACGGTAAAAATTTGTGGTTCTATAATCCTTTTGTGGAACAGGCCAGCGTCAGCCTGCTGCAGAATGCCACCAGCAACACGCCATTTATGCTGATTGCGCGTAACCAGCCGTCTGACTGGCAGCAGTACAACATTAAACAGCAGGGTGATAATTTTGAGCTGACGCCTAAAAGCAGCGATGGCAACCTGAAACAGTTCACCATCAATGTCACTTCCGCAGGCACCATCAATCAGTTCAGCGCCATTGAGCAGGATGGACAGCGCAGCAGCTATCAGCTGAAGAGCCAGAAAAACGGCGCTATCAGCCCGGATAAATTCACCTTTACGCCGCCAAAAGGGGTAACGGTGGACGATCAACGTCAGTGAGGTGAGGGTGAGTAACCTGTCGCTGGATTTTGCACCGTCAAATGAGTTCAGACCGCTGGCCGCGCGAATGCGGCCAGCAACGCTGCAGCAATATATTGGTCAGCAGCATCTGCTCGCGGCCGGTAAACCGTTGCCGCGCGCCATTGAGGCGGGTCAGCTGCACTCCATGATTCTGTGGGGCCCGCCGGGTACCGGCAAAACCACGCTGGCGGAGATTATCGCCCATTACGGCAACGCCGACGTGGAACGGATCTCGGCGGTGACTTCCGGCGTGAAAGAGATCCGCGAGGCCATTGAGCGCGCGCGCCAGAATCGTCAGGTTGGACGCCGCACCATTCTGTTTGTTGATGAGGTGCATCGCTTCAACAAGAGCCAGCAGGATGCGTTTCTGCCACACATTGAAGACGGCACCATTACCTTCATTGGCGCAACCACGGAAAATCCCTCCTTTGAACTGAACTCGGCACTGCTGTCGCGCGCCCGCGTTTATCTGCTTAAATCGCTGACCAGCGCGGACATCGAACGGGTGCTGGACCAGGCGATGCAGGACAAAACGCGCGGTTACGGCGACAGCGATATTCTGTTACCGGATAATACCCGACGTATGATCGCCGAACTGGTTAACGGCGATGCGCGGCGCGCACTGAATACGCTGGAAATGATGGCCGATATGGCCGAGCTCAACGCGCAGGGACAGCGGGAGCTAACGCCACAGCTGCTGAATGAAGTGTCGGGTGAACGGGCGGCGCGTTTCGATAACAAAGGCGATCGCTTTTACGATTTGATCTCCGCGCTGCACAAGTCGGTGCGCGGTTCAGCGCCGGATGCAGCACTGTACTGGTATGCGCGCATTATCACCGCCGGTGGCGATCCGCTCTATGTGGCGCGGCGGCTGCTGGCGATTGCCTCAGAAGATGTCGGGAACGCCGATCCGCGTGCCATGCAGGTCGCGATCGCCGCGTGGGATTGTTTTACCCGCGTCGGGCCGGCGGAAGGTGAACGTGCGATTGCCCAGGCCATTGTTTATCTGGCCTGCGCGCCGAAAAGCAATGCTGTTTATACCGCCTTTAAAGCGGCGATGCGTGATGCGCGTGAGTTCCCGGATTACGACGTGCCGGAACATCTGCGTAATGCACCGACGAAGCTGATGAAAGAGATGGGACTGGGTAAAGAGTACCGCTACGCCCATGACGAACCTAATGCCTATGCGGCTGGCGAGGTGTTTTTCCCGCCGGAAATGGCGCAGACGCGCTACTATCAGCCGACCAGTCGCGGCCTTGAAAGCAAGATCGGTGAAAAACTCGCCTGGCTTGCTGAACAGGATCAAAATAGCCCGATAAAACGCTACCGCTGATAAACGCGTTACGGTAAGGTGAGCAAGGATTTCAATGCATTCCAGTGGAATGCATCCCTCCATTCGTTCAATCAACCTTTTATTACACAGGATAAGCATGCTCGATCCCAATCTGCTGCGTAATGAGCCAGACGCAGTCGCAGAAAAACTGGCACGCCGGGGATTTAAACTGGATGTGGATAAGCTGCGCTCCCTCGAAGAGCGTCGTAAAGTTTTGCAGGTAGAGACTGAAAATCTGCAGGCTGAGCGTAACTCCCGCTCCAAATCCATCGGTCAGGCCAAAGCACGTGGGGAAGATATCGAGCCGCTGCGTCAGGAAGTGAACGCGCTGGGCGAACGCCTGGATGCGGCGAAAGCAGAGCTGGATACCCTGCAGAACGAAATTCGCGACTTTGCACTCGCGCTGCCTAACCTGCCGGCCGATGAAGTGCCGCCGGGTAAAGACGACAGCGAAAATCAGGAAGTAAGCCGCTGGGGCCAGCCGCGCCAGTTCGATTTCCCGGTAAAAGACCATGTTGAGCTGGGTGAAGCGGTGAAAGGTCTGGATTTCGCTTCGGCGGTGAAACTGACCGGTTCGCGCTTTATCGTGATGCAGGGCCAGATTGCCCGTCTGCATCGCGCGCTGAGCCAGTTCATGATCGATCTGCACAGCCAGCAGCACGGTTATCTGGAAACTTACGTGCCGTATCTGGTGAACCACGAGACGCTGTACGGTACCGGTCAGTTACCTAAGTTTGGTGAGGATCTGTTCCACACTAAACCGCTGGGCGAAGAAGCAGGCAGCAGCAACTATGCACTGATCCCGACTGCAGAAGTGCCGCTGACCAACCTGGTGCGCGATGAGATCGTTGAAGAAGAATCTCTGCCGATCAAACTCACGGCGCACACGCCTTGCTTCCGTTCTGAAGCCGGTTCTTACGGACGCGATACGCGCGGTTTAATCCGTATGCACCAGTTCGACAAAGTGGAGATGGTGCAGATCGTTGCTCCGGAAACCTCCATGGACGCGCTGGAAGAGCTGGTCGGCCATGCAGAAAAAGTGCTGCAGTTGCTGAACCTGCCTTACCGTAAAGTGCTGCTGTGCACTGGCGACATGGGCTTTGGCTCAGCCAAAACTTATGATCTGGAAGTCTGGCTGCCGGCGCAGGATACGTACCGTGAAATCTCCTCCTGCTCGAATATGTGGGATTTCCAGGCGCGCCGCATGCAGGCTCGCTGCCGCAGCAAAACGGACAAAAAGCCGCGTCTGGTCCACACGCTGAACGGTTCAGGCCTGGCGGTCGGTCGTACGCTGGTCGCCGTGCTGGAAAACTACCAGCAGGCGGATGGTCGCATTGCGGTACCGGACGTGCTGCGCCCGTATATGGGCGGACTGGAATACATCGGCTAAGTTACGCGAATTTATCAACCCGGCAAATGCCGGGTTTTTTATTTCTTAAGCTCGCCAGTCATTATTTTTTAACCGGAATTAATCAGAAATAAACGTTATCGTCATGACTGTGCTTCAAACCATCAAAAATCTATAAATTCATGTAGATAGATTCAGCTATAAGACCTTTCTGTAGTCCTGTAACCCGCTGAAGATAAAAAAAATAAATTGTTCAGCAGCAAAATGTGCGGCGCTGTTTTTTTGCACATTGACTTTGTTTATACCAATGGCAAACTGCGCGCAATTCTCTTCATTTCTTTTGGTTTTACTCCCTATGTCAACCTGGTCGCGCCCCGTCCTGCTGCTGCTTTGCGGCTTAATGCTGATGACGGTGTCTATTGCTGTGCTTAATACGCTGGTGCCGTTATGGCTTACCCACGATCAGCTGCCAACCTGGCAGGTGGGCATGGCGAGCTCCGCCTATTACACCGGCAACTTATTAGGCACACTGCTGGCGGGCTGGTTGATCAATCGTTACGGCTTTAATCGCTGCTTTTACCTTGCCAGCGTGCTGTTTGCCCTGGCGACCATGGGCATGATGCTGCTGGACGGTTTTTACAGCTGGACGCTGCTGCGCTTCACCGCGGGCGTCGGCTGCGCGCTGATTTGGGTGGTGGTTGAGAGTGCGTTGCTGTGCAGCGGTACGGTGCGCAATCGCGGTCAGCTGCTGGCTGCATACATGATCATCTACTACCTCGGCACGGTTGCCGGCCAGCTGCTGGTGAGCCGCGTTTCGACCGAACTACTGCACGTTATTCCGTGGGTGACCGCGCTGATCGTCTGTGCCGTGCTGCCTGTGGTGTTTGTGCAGGTCAACGCCGGTACGGCTACTGAAGAAGCTTCCACCGGACGAATCTGGAGCATGTTGCGCCGCCGCAGCTCGCGTCTGGGTATCAACGGCTGCATTATCTCCGGCATCGTGCTCGGTTCACTGTACGGCCTGATGCCGCTCTATTTATCACATCAGGGCATGAGCGATGCCACCGTGGGTTACTGGATGGCGCTGCTGGTGAGTGCGGGGATTGTGGGGCAGTGGCCGGTAGGGCGTCTTGCCGACCGTTTTGGTCGCCTGATGGTACTGCGCGTGCAGGTGTTCGTGGTGATTCTGGGTGCGATTGCCATGCTGAGCGGAACAGCAATGGCGCCGGCGCTGTTTGTGCTGGGACTTGCGGGCTTCACGCTTTATCCGGTGGCGATGTCGTGGGCGTGTGAAACGGTGGCGCATCACGAACTGGTGGCGATGAACCAGGCGTTGCTGTTCAGTTATACCGTTGGCAGCCTCGTCGGGCCGGGAATGACCGCGATGCTGATGCAGAACTATTCCGATCGCCTGCTGTTTGTGATGATTGCGGTGGTTGCACTGGTCTATCTGGTGATGCTGCTGCGTAAAGCCGATCAGCACGCAACGCCGGTGGCGCACGCCTGATTATCACAACCCATCTTTAACGGGAGATGCGTAACTTATCGCGCATCTCCCAACTGCAAACTTTTCCATCCTCTTACCGGCGCGCTATCAGCGCCGCGAGATTCAATACATTACGTTGTGGCCGTAACCGGTAAGAATGTTTTTCACCCGCTCCATGGTCTCTTTGGCCGGCGGCTTCACACCATCCAGCTTGTACTCTTCACCCATCGCAATCCATTTATGTTTGCCCAGTTCGTGATAGGGCAGCAGCTCAATTTTCTCGATATTGCTCATGTCTTTAGTGAACTCACCGAGACGGTGTACCGAATCGTCATCATCGGAATAACCTGGCACTACCACATAGCGAATCCAGGTCCGTTTCCCTCTCTTTTGCAGATAGCGGGCGAAATCCAGCGTGCGGTGGTTTGATACGCCCACCAGAATCTGGTGCACATCATCGTTGATCTGCTTGAGGTCGAGCATCACCAGGTCGGTGGCATCGAGCAGTTCATCGATCACCGGATCGTAACGGCGCACAAAGCCGTTGGTATCGAGGCAGGTGTGAATGCCCTCAGCCTGACAGGCGCGGAACCAGTCGCGCACAAATTCCGCCTGCAGAATGGCTTCGCCGCCGGAGGCCGTCACGCCGCCACCGGACGCATTCATAAAGTGACGATAGGACAGTACATCCTTCATCAGCTCGTCAACGGTAATCTCTTTACCGCCGTGAGTGTCCCAGGTATCGCGGTTGTGGCAGTACAGGCAGCGCATCAGGCAGCCCTGGAAAAAGGTGATAAAGCGGATGCCGGGACCGTCAACGGTACCGCAGGATTCAAATGAGTGGATACGACCGATGGTTGACATTGCGATGTATTCTCCGGTTCAGCCTGACGAGCAGGCGGCACAATCTGTGTTGTGCTCTGAGGATGTAAGTCGGTTTTGCCAGACTGCCTGCGAAAGCAGACTGGCAAAACTGGCTTGTGGAGAAAAGGCTCCCGCAGGAGCCTTTCTTTTACAGTGTGAAGGATTACAGCGACTGCGTGAAGGTACGGGTAATCACATCCTGCTGCTGTTCTTTCGTCAGCGAGTTGAAACGCACCGCATAACCGGAAACGCGAATGGTCAGCTGAGGATATTTCTCCGGGTGCTCCATGGCATCCAGCAACATCTCACGGTTCATCACGTTAACGTTCAGGTGCTGACCGCCCTCAATGCTGGCTTCGTGGTGGAAATAACCATCCATCAGACCTGCAAGGTTAGTCTTACGCACGTTATCATCTTTACCCAGCGCATTCGGTACGATGGAGAAGGTGTAAGAGATACCGTCTTTTGCATAGGCAAACGGCAGTTTCGCCACGGAAGTCAGTGAAGCGACAGCCCCTTTCTGGTCACGACCATGCATTGGGTTAGCACCCGGTCCAAATGGTGCACCGGAACGGCGGCCATCAGGCGTGTTACCGGTTTTCTTACCGTATACCACGTTGGAGGTGATGGTCAGTACCGACTGCGTTGGCACCGCATTACGGTAGGTCTG
Organism: Pantoea dispersa; assembly: GCF_035783935.1. Lineage (GTDB taxonomy): Bacteria > Pseudomonadota > Gammaproteobacteria > Enterobacterales > Enterobacteriaceae > Pantoea > Pantoea dispersa_C. The sequence continues at coordinate 311,184 of NZ_JALKOV010000001.1, forward strand.
CAGTTTCTGAATTTTCTTCATGAAACGTTCAACCAGGTCACAGGCCAGATCATCCACGCGCGGGTCATTGTTACCGAACTGTGGATATTCACCTTCAATTTCGAAGTCCACTGCCAGACCATCGGCGTCACGGACGGGTTTCACTTTGGCATATTTAATCGCTGAAAGTGAGTCCGCGGCGACAGACAGGCCTGCGATACCGCACGCCATGGTACGATAAACGTCACGGTCGTGCAGTGCCATCAGCGCGGCTTCATAACTGTACTTATCATGCATGTAGTGGATGATGTTGAGTGACGTGACATACTGTTTTGCCAGCCAGTCCATGAAGTGGTCCAGACGCGCCATCACGGTGTCATAATCCAGCACATCGTCAGTGATTGGCGCTTCTTTCGGGCCGACCTGCATTTTCAGCTTCTCATCCACACCGCCGTTGATTGCGTACAGCAGTGTTTTAGCCAGGTTGGCACGTGCGCCGAAGAACTGCATTTGTTTACCGACAATCATCGGGCTCACGCAGCAGGCGATGGCGTAGTCATCATTGTCAAAGTCCGGACGCATCAGGTCATCGTTCTCATACTGCAGCGATGAGGTGTCGATGGAGACTTTTGCCGCATACTTTTTGAAGTTAACCGGCAGCTTCTCAGACCACAGAATGGTCATGTTTGGTTCCGGTGATGGACCCATGGTGTACAGCGTGTTCAGGAAGCGGAAGGTGCTTTTCGTCACCAGCGTACGACCGTCAACGCCCATACCAGCCAGTGATTCAGTGGCCCAGATTGGGTCGCCAGAGAACAGCTCATCGTATTCCGGCGTACGCAGGAAGCGCACCATACGCAGTTTCATCACCAGATGGTCAATCAGCTCCTGCGCCTGCTCTTCGCTCAGTTTACCGGCTTTGATATCGCGCTCGATGTAAACGTCGAGGAAAGTGGACACGCGACCAAACGACATCGCGGCACCGTTTTGTGATTTCACTGCTGCGAGGTAACCGAAGTAGGTCCACTGTACTGCTTCCTGCGCGGTGGTGGCTGGCAGAGAGATATCAAAGCCATATTTGGCTGCCATCTCTTTGATCTGGCCCAGTGCGCGGTGCTGTTCAGAAATCTCTTCACGCAGGCGAATGGTGGCTTCGAGATCAACACCATTTTCCATGTCACTCTGCAGTGAGTTGAACTGAGCCACTTTGTCTTTCATCAGGAAGTCGATGCCGTACAGCGCGACGCGACGGTAGTCACCAATAATACGACCGCGGCCGTATGCATCTGGCAGACCGGTCAGCACGCCGGATTTACGGCAGCGCAGGATATCCGGGGTGTAAACGTCAAACACGCCCTGGTTGTGGGTTTTGCGGTAATCGGTGAAAACTTTCTTCAGCGCCGGGTCCAGCTCTCGGCCGTAAACTTTACAGGAGCCTTCCACCATTTTGATGCCGCCAAACGGGATGATTGCGCGTTTCAGCGGGGCTTCAGTCTGCAGACCAACGATGGTTTCCAGTGATTTATTGATATAGCCCGCATCGTGTGAAGTGATGGTAGAGGCTAAATCGGTGTCGAAATCCACCGGCGCATGGGTGCGGTTTTCGATTTTGATGCCTTCCAGCACGCTGTCCCACAGTTTGCTGGTGGCTGGCGTTGCGCCGGCGAGGAATGCTTCGTCACCTTCATACGGCGTGTAGTTTTTTTGGATGAAGTCACGGACGTTGACGCTGCTCTGCCATTCACCGGCGCTAAATCCTTCCCAGGCTGACGCCATTTTTTCATTCAGTTCGGACATGATATACCTGCCTTATTTAGGGAGACTGTAACGTATGGCGCGCTGCTCAGCACGCCCGTACTTAATGACTCAGTGCGCGGACTCACCGTCGCGCAGATAGATAACCCAATAGGTCAACCCGACTAACAGACCGCCGCCAATGATGTTGCCGATGGTCACGGGAATCAGGTTATTAACAATAAAATCGCCAATGCCCAGTGCAGGAAATTGCGCCGCGCTGGCACCGGTCATCTGCCAGAATTCCGGGCTGGCAAAATCGCGAATCATAATGGCCATCGGGATCAGGAACATATTGGCGATGCTGTGCTCAAAGCCGCTGGCTACAAACATCGCAACCGGTAAAATCATCGCTACCATTTTGTCGAGCAGGCTACGGCCGGAGTAGCTCATCCACACCGCCAGACACACCATCAGGTTAGCCAGTGTACCGAGGCTTACCGCTTCGATAAACGTGTGATGCATTTTGTGGTCAGCGGTCTGTAAAACATTCAATCCCCATGCGCCGTTAGCGACCATGTGCTCACCGGCCAGCCAAATCAGCGCCACAAAAAACAGCGCGCCGCACAGGTTACCGACATAGACATTCAGCCAGTGACGGCCCAGTTGCAGCCAGGTAATGCGTCCGCTGGCTTTTGCCACCACGATGAGCACCGTGGAGGTGAACAGGTCAGCGCCGCAGACCACCACCAGCATTAAGCCCAGTGAGAAACAGATACCGCCGATCAGTTTGGCCATACCGTAGGGCATGGTGCCGCTGCCGGTCGTGGCGGTGATATAAAAGACGAAAGCGATGGAAATAAATACGCCAGCGGTGATGGCAAGAAAGAAAGTGGTTAAGGGATGTTTAGTCGCTTTATAGACACCGGCATCTTCTGCGACTTTTGCCATCGCCGCCGGTAATAATGAATTAAAAGGGTTGTCAGCTTTCACACTAACGCTCTCCAGAAATTGTCTGTAAAGATACTAACAAAGGAGTATAGGTCAGGAGTTGATATGGATCATATTTGCCGAAACGGCAGGGGTAAGCGAAGGCGCCAGAGGTGTGTAATTTGATTTAAATTATTGAAAATTATAAAATAAATAATTTTTAATTTATGCAAAATAAGTTGAATGACTCGCTGTTGGCACCTCGAATTTGTTAAATGCTGTTTATCAATGATACTGAATTGTTATTTATTATTTTCACGGGCGAGGACATTTCAGGGCATAAAAAAGGGCACTGCATATTGCCAGTGCCCTTCAGCATCGGACTAATTATCGGCTAATAAATTAGTCGTTTTATTTCGCAGACCAGTAGCGACGTTTAGCCGCCTGTAATTTCTCGTATGCGGCCAGCAGTGCCTGATGCGCCGGGAAAGCATTCAGATCGCGGTCAACCACCTGCAGACCATAGAACGGTGCCTCACCGCTGATGGCAGCAGAAGCGGCATCGACTGCGGCTTCACCATACATGCGGACAAAAGCACGATGATATTGCAGCGGGTCGCGCTCTTCTTCCATGGCCAGCAGCAGCAGAGTCTGCAGACAACGATAGTAGTTAGCCCGCTCAGCGCTGAAGATCGACTGGTTAAACTCCATGGTCCATTCGGTCCAGATCAGGGCCTGATCGAGATCGCCACCGGCCAGTGCCAGCATCGCTTTCAGCTCGCCAATACGCAGCGTGAACCAGCCGTTGTCTTTGCCGGATGCCAGTCCCAGCAGCTCACGCACGCGGGTGAAGTCATCATGGCCTTCTTCATCCAGCTGTTCGATCAGAGCCAGATACTCCTCAGGTTGCCACTGGGTTGCTGGCAGCGACAGCAGCGTTTCACGCAGTGACGCACCCATGTTGTTGTTGGCCAGCAGCAGATCTTCGGCAGGGTAAATATCAGACATACCCGGCACGATAATACGACAAGCGTAAACATCCAGATGCTCGTAGTCAGCGATATACACTTCTTTACCTTCCGCACGGAAGATTGCCATCAGCGTATCGAACTCTTCATGAGTGGTGCCGGCAAAGCTCCAGTCAACAAATGGATAGTCGGCATCGTCTTTAAACATATCCCACGAGATCAGGCCGCTGGAGTCAATGAAGTGGGTTTCCAGGTTAGCGTGCTCGGCGACCTCTTCATCATCAAAGGTTGGCGGAGTAAACACGTCGAGATCTTTCAGGCCGCGGCCCTGCAGCAGTTCGGTAACGGTACGCTCCAGCGCGACGCCGAAGTCCGGATGGGCACCGAAGGAGGCAAAGCAGGTGCCATTCGCCGGGTTAAACAGCACCACGCAGATCACCGGATACTTGCCGCCCAGCGAAGCGTCGTAGGAGAAAATCGGGAAACCTTCTGCTTCAAGACGTTCAATCGCCTCGACCACGCCAGGATAGCGCTGCATCACCGCCTGAGGAATTTCTGGCAGGCTGATGGATTCCGCAATGATGCGATTTTTGATATGGCGCTCAAACACTTCGGACAAGCCCTGTACGCGCGCTTCATTTGCAGTGTTGCCAGCGGACATGCCGTTAGACACATACAGGTTGCCGATGATGTTCATCGGGATATAAACGGTTTGCTGGTCGGACTGGCGGGTAAATGGCAGGCCGCAGATACCGCGAGCGGCATTACCGGATTGCAGATCTACCAGATCGGACGCGCTCAGGCTCTGTTCCGGATCGTAAAACTTACGCAGCCGCGCATCCAGAATGCCTGCCGGCAGGCTGTCATCGTCGGTCAGCGGGAACCATTTCTCGTCAGGGTAGTGCACGAACTCGCTGTTAGCGATGGTTTCGCCCAGCCAGAAATCAGCAAAGAAGTAGTTAGTTGAGAGGCGCTCAAAATACTCGCCCAGCGCGGAGGCCAGCGCCGCTTTTTTACTGGCGCCTTTGCCGTTAGTAAAGCAAAGCGGGCAGTCGCGGTCGCGAATGTGCACTGACCAGACGTGCGGCACCGGGTTCAGCCAGGAAGCTTCTTCAATATTGAAACCCAGATCCTGCAGTTTCTGCTGGAAGCGTGCGATGGAGTCTTCCAGTGCGGCGTCTTTACCTGGAATAAACGTTTGCGTCATGGTGGCGCTCTCTCAAGTCAGTGGTTGGGCGTAAAGCGCGCAATAATACGGGTTTTGCGCCTGCTTCGCTATTGCTGCGCCAAATTTCTCAACGCATTGTTACGGCTTTTTATCCCTCTGGCAGCTGTCTGATTTTACTTCGCCGGGCGACCTCACAAAATTCCGTGGCTTATTACATTTGTGACATAACCTGCGGTGGAGCGGGCTCTGGAAATGTGATCGCTGCCGGATAAATGATTGCAGCCATCCGGAGGCAATGATAAAACCGATGGGGTATTCATAACCGTTCGATATGACAATGGTGAGGGGAAATGGCGCAGGTTTATAATTTTAGCTCCGGACCGGCAATGCTACCGGTGGAAGTGCTTCGTCGTGCAGAACAAGAACTGACAAACTGGCATGGCTTAGGCACCTCGGTGATGGAAATCAGTCACCGCAGCAAAGAGTTTATTGAAGTCGCAGAAGCGGCGGAGCAGGATTTTCGCGATCTGCTGAAAATCCCGGCCAACTACAAAGTATTATTCTGCCACGGTGGCGCACGCGCGCAGTTCGCGGCAATCCCGGGCAATTTGCTGGGCGATGCCAGCCGTGCGGATTACATTGACGGCGGCTACTGGGCGCACAGTGCTATTAAGGAAGCAGAAAAATTCTGCTCACCGAACGCCATTGACATCAAAACCACCCGTGAGGGCAAGCGCGCGCTGTTACCGATGCGTGAATGGCAGCTCAGCGATGATGCCGCTTATGTGCATTTCTGCCCGAATGAAACCATCGACGGTATTGCCATCGATGAAGAGCCAGACTTCGGCGATAAAGTGGTGGTGGCCGATCTCTCTTCGACTATCCTGTCTCGTCCGCTCGACATCAGCCGCTACGGCGTGATTTATGCCGGCGCGCAGAAAAACATCGGTCCCGCTGGCCTGACGCTGGTGGTGGTGCGTGATGACCTGCTGGGCAAAGCGCAGCGCTGGGTGCCGTCCATTCTCGACTATAAAGTGCTGGCCGAAAACGATTCAATGTTTAACACGCCGCCGACGTTTGCCTGGTATCTCTCCGGCCTGGTGTTCAAATGGCTGAAAGAGAAGGGCGGTGTAGCGGAGATGGACAAGGTAAATCAGGCGAAAGCCGATCTGCTGTACGGCGTGATCGACAGCAGCAGCTTCTATCGTAACGACGTGGCCAGCGAGAACCGTTCCCGCATGAACGTGCCGTTCCAGCTGGCCGATGCCGCGCTGGATAAAGTATTCCTTGAGGAATCACTGAAGGCGGGCCTGCATGCACTGAAGGGGCACCGTGTGGTTGGCGGTATGCGCGCCTCGATTTACAATGCAATGCCGCTGGAAGGCGTGAAAGCGCTGACGGAATTTATGGTCGACTTCGAACGTCGCCACGGTTAATTTTTTACCTTCGTGCCAGCCCGGCTGGCCTCAGACCCTGTCACTGGACAGGGTCTCGTATTTCTGGAGATTTGGTTTCACATGCAGGACTCTCTGACTCTACAGCCGATTGCCCGCGTTGACGGCACGGTAAATTTACCGGGCTCGAAAAGCGTATCAAACCGCGCCCTGTTACTGGCTGCGCTGGCGAACGGCACCACGCGCCTGACTAACCTGCTCGACAGCGATGACGTTAAACACATGCTGAATGCGCTGCAGGCGCTGGGCGTCAGCTATACGCTGTCAGCCGATCGCACCGTGTGCGAAGTGGTGGGCAATGGCGGGCCGCTGCGCGCCAGTCAGCCACTGGAATTGTTCCTCGGCAATGCCGGAACGGCAATGCGTCCGCTGGCCGCCGCGCTGTGCCTCGGCGAGCAGTCGGTGGTACTGACCGGCGAGCCGCGCATGAAAGAGCGTCCTATCGGCCATCTGGTGGATGCGTTACGTCAGGGCGGCGCGCGCATTGATTATCTGGAACAAACCGATTATCCGCCGCTGCGTCTCAACGGCGGTTTTACCGGCGGTGAAGTCAGTGTCGATGGCAGCGTCTCCAGCCAGTTCCTGACTGCGCTGTTGATGACCGCGCCGCTGGCACAGAACGACACCACGATCACCATCAAAGGTGAGCTGGTTTCCAAACCTTACATTGATATCACCCTGCATCTGATGCGTTGCTTTGGCGTGGACGTCGACAATCAGCAGTACCAGCGTTTTGTGGTGAAAGGTCAGCAGCAGTATCAGTCACCGGGTGATTATCTGGTAGAAGGTGATGCGTCGTCAGCGTCCTACTTCCTTGCGGCTGCGGCAATTCGCGGCGGTACGGTGCGTGTCACCGGCATTGGCCGCAATAGCGTGCAGGGCGACATCCGTTTTGCCGACGTGCTGGAGAAAATGGGTGCGGTGATTGAGTGGGGCGACGATTATATTGCCTGCACGCGCGGTGCGCTGAACGCGATTGATATGGACATGAACCACATTCCGGATGCGGCGATGACGATCGCGACGACCGCGCTGTTCGCCGAAGGCACCACGCTGATGCGCAACATCTATAACTGGCGCGTGAAAGAAACCGATCGCCTGGCTGCCATGGCCACCGAACTGCGTAAAGTCGGTGCGGAAGTGGAAGAGGGACACGACTTTATTCGCGTCACACCGCCTGCGCAGTTACAGCATGCTGACATCGGCACTTATAACGATCACCGCATGGCGATGTGTTTCTCGCTGGTCGCGTTATCCGACACGCCGGTAACCATCCTCGATCCCGGCTGCACGGCGAAAACCTTCCCGGATTACTTCCAGCAGCTGGCAAAAATCAGTCACGCGTCATAATCCGCCCGCCCGGTGCCAGTGTGCCGGGCTTCTTAACTCTCTCCCGGCCTTACTGGTGGGAAATTGTTCTGAATCTGCCGAAATTTCTGGCGCTGTCTACGCTAAAGGGTAACCAAGCGGACGCGGGCAGCGTATAATGCCGCGCAATCCAGACAGCCAAGAAGGCTGATCATCAGCACGCAGCAACAGGAGAGAACAATGACGGCAATCGCCCCGGTAATTACCATTGATGGCCCAAGCGGCGCGGGTAAAGGGACTTTATGTAAAGCGATGGCGGAGTCGTTGCAGTGGCACCTGCTGGATTCGGGTGCTATTTACCGCGTACTGGCTCTGGCCGCGCTGCATCATCAGGTGGATATCGAGTCGGAAGAAGCGCTGGTGCCAATGGCGGCACACCTTGACGTACGCTTTCTGTCGGTAGACGGTGAAATGCAGGTGGTGCTGGAAGGTGAAGACGTCACCGGCGAAATCCGTACGCAGGAAGTGAGCAATACGGCGTCGCGCGTGGCGGCCTTCCCGCGCGTGCGTGAAGCCCTGCTGCGCCGGCAGCGCGCGTTCCGTGAAGAGCCGGGTTTAATCGCCGATGGACGTGACATGGGCACCGTGGTTTTTCCGGATGCACCGGTTAAAATTTTCCTCGATGCCAGCTCTGAAGAGCGTGCGCACCGCCGCATGCTACAGTTGCAGGAAAAGGGCTTTAATGTTAACTTTGATCGCCTTTTATCCGAGATAAAGGAACGCGACGACCGCGATCGTAACCGCGCCATCGCACCTTTAGTGCCAGCCGCTGATGCTCTGGTGCTGGATTCAACCAGCATGACCATTGAGCAAGTGATTGAAAAGGCACTCGATTATGCCCGCCAGAAGCTGGGCATTTAATCTTTTCGGCAACCGAATTGTAGTAACCCTGTGCCAGGGAAGCGGTGCAGGGCATGTGAAACAACCCCATCCGACAATGACGTCAGGTGGACGTTAAATTGAAGAATCCTAAGATTATCAATATGACTGAATCTTTTGCTCAACTCTTTGAAGAGTCCCTGAAAGAAATCGAAACCCGTCCGGGTTCCATCGTTCGTGGCGTTGTTGTTTCTATCGACAAAGACGTCGTGCTGGTTGATGCGGGTCTGAAATCTGAATCTGCTATCCCTGCAGAACAGTTCAAGAACGCAGCCGGCGAACTGGAAATCCAGGTGGGCGACGAAGTTGACGTTGCTCTGGATGCAGTAGAAGACGGCTTCGGTGAAACCCTGCTGTCCCGTGAGAAAGCTAAACGTCACGAAGCTTGGATCACGCTGGAAAAAGCTTACGAAGACGCTGAAACTGTTACCGGTGTTATCAACGGCAAAGTTAAAGGTGGCTTCACAGTTGAGCTGAACGGTATTCGTGCGTTCCTGCCAGGTTCACTGGTTGACGTTCGTCCGGTCCGCGACACGCTGCACCTGGAAGGCAAAGAGCTTGAATTCAAAGTAATCAAGCTTGATCAGAAGCGTAACAACGTTGTGGTTTCTCGCCGCGCGGTTATCGAATCTGAAAACAGCGCTGAGCGCGATCAGCTGCTGGAAAACCTGCAGGAAGGCATGGAAGTCAAAGGTATCGTTAAGAACCTCACTGACTACGGCGCATTCGTGGATCTGGGTGGCGTTGACGGCCTGCTGCACATCACCGACATGGCGTGGAAGCGCGTTAAGCATCCAAGCGAAATCGTCAACGTGGGCGACGAAATCACTGTTAAAGTGCTGAAGTTCGACCGCGAGCGTACTCGCGTATCTCTGGGCCTGAAACAGCTGGGCGAAGATCCATGGGTGGCTATCGCTAAGCGTTATCCGGAAGGTACCAAACTGACCGGTCGCGTGACCAACCTGACCGACTACGGCTGCTTCGTTGAAATCGAAGAAGGCGTTGAAGGCCTGGTACACGTGTCTGAAATGGACTGGACCAACAAAAACATCCACCCATCTAAAGTTGTCAACGTAGGTGATGTGGTTGAAGTTATGGTTCTGGACATCGACGAAGAACGTCGTCGTATCTCCCTGGGTCTGAAGCAGTGCAAATCTAACCCATGGCAGCAGTTCGCAGAGACCCACAACAAAGGCGATCGCGTTGAAGGTAAAATCAAGTCAATCACTGACTTCGGTATCTTCATCGGCCTGGACGGTGGCATTGACGGTCTGGTTCACCTGTCTGACATCTCCTGGAACGCGACTGGCGAAGAAGCCGTTCGTGAGTACAAGAAAGGCGACGAAATCGCTGCCGTTGTACTGCAGGTTGACGCAGAGCGTGAGCGTATTTCTCTGGGCGTGAAGCAGCTGGCTGAAGATCCATTCAACAACTACATCACCCTGAACAAGAAAGGCGCAATCGTGACGGGTAAAGTCACTGCAGTTGACGCTAAAGGTGCTACAGTAGAATTAGCTGACGGCGTAGAAGGTTACCTGCGCGCTTCTGAAGCTTCTCTGGACCGCATCGAAGACGCAACTCAGGTTCTGAGCGTAGGCGACGACGTTGAAGCGAAATTCACCGGCGTTGACCGTAAGAACCGCGTTGTGAGCCTGTCTGTTCGTGCTAAAGACCAGGCTGACGAGAAAGAAGCTATCAACACTGTTAACACCAAACAGGAAGATGGCAACTTCTCTAACGCAATGGCTGAAGCGTTCAAAGCGGCTAAAGGCGAGTAATCGACCCGAAGCACCGGACGGTGAAAATCGTCCGGTTTCGGTAAAAGCTGTCATACCTTTCCATACAGGGATTAACCGGAGGTTACATGACCAAGTCAGAACTGATTGAAAGACTTGCTGGCCAGCATACTCATATCCCGGCGAAAGTCGTTGAGGATGCGGTCAAAGAGATGCTCGAGCACATGGCCACTACGCTGGCCCAGGGCGAGCGCATTGAAATCCGGGGATTCGGCAGCTTTTCTTTGCACTACCGCGCACCGCGCACTGGTCGTAACCCGAAAACGGGTGACAAAGTGGAACTGGAAGGTAAATACGTTCCCCACTTCAAGCCGGGCAAAGAATTGCGTGACCGTGCAAATATCTACGGCTAAGCCGTTACCGAACGATAAAAACGACACCTGCGGGTGTCGTTTTTTTTGTCTCGCGTTCAGGTTTGCGATCCTGCTTCCATCGTGCTGTTCGTCTCCTGCAAACACCATAAGTTCCGCGTAATCCCGCTCTGAAATCGACATTTAGCCGCATGCTTTTACCTCTGCCAGCGCGCACAATCCGCGGCAGTGACAGAAGAGGGCGTGCGCGTGACAATAATAGTGGTAGCCAGAATGATGCTCGTCGCGGCGCTGCCGCTGGGCTTGCTGCCGCAGATTCCCGCTTACAGTCTCATTGTGCTTTTGCTGGCTGGCGCACTGTTACTGGCGCATACGCCAGTGAGGATCTTACGCTACTGCGGATTGGGCTTACTGCTGGTCAGCTGGGCACTGATGGAAGCGCGTCAGACGGTTGATAACCTGGAGCAGCTGACCGTGGCGCCAGTTGCGGCAACGGTAGGTATTACTGCGGTGATGCCGGCGAAGAAACAGCTTACGGTGCGAATTATCCGGGTTGGTGAGCGCTATGTCTTTCCACCGCTGTTGGTTACGCTCCGCAATGTCACTGATGATATCACCTGGTGTGCGGGACAGCGCTGGCACATGCAGTTGCGGCTACGCGCAGTGCATGCCCGCCTCAACGAGGGCGGGTTTGACCTGCAGCGTTTTGCCATTGCCAGCCATACAGCATTACAGGGGCGAATTGTCAGTCAGCAGGCGGATTCCCTGCACTGCAGCTGGCGGACGCGTTTTATCGGCCACCATCTGCCGCTGTTCAGCGATTTAACGCAGCCAGCGATTGTGCAGGCGCTGGCGTTTGGCCTGCGTGAGGCAATGACGCCAGCACAACGATCGCTGCTGCGCGACACCGGCACCGCGCACCTGATGGCGATCTCCGGCATGCACATCGCGCTGGCGGCCAGCGTGGGCTGGCTGCTGGCGCGCGGCATCCAGTTGATATTACCTGCCAGCCGGATAGGCTATGTAATGCCGCTGCTGGTCAGCTGGTTAACGGCCGCAGCCTATTGCTGGATCTCCGGCAGCCACCCGCCGGCACAGCGCGCAATGCTGGCGCTGACGCTGTGGCTGGCGACGCGCCTGGCAGGCTGGCAGCTGAGCAACTGGCAGATCTGGACGCTCTGCGTGGGCAGTCTGTTATGGATTGATCCGCTGACGGTGCTGTCTGAAAGCTTCTGGCTGTCGGCGCTGGCGGTGGCGATGCTGATGTTGTGGTTTCAATGGTTTCCACTGCCGCTGCGTTTGCGCCAGCCACGGCGCTGGCTGGTGCTACGACTGCTTCATCTGCAGCTAGGCATGATGATTCTGATGGCGCCGCTCCAGATCTTCCTGTTCCACGGACTCAGCCTGAGCGCGTTGCTGGCTAATCTGCTGGCGGTACCGGTGGTCTCGCTGATTAGCGTGCCGCTGATTCTCCTGGCGATGCTGCTGCCGCTGCCTGCAATCGCTGCGCCGCTGTGGCAACTGGCCGACTGGTCGGTCAACCTGGTGATGCAGGGGCTGGCGTGGCTACCGGCCGGCTGGTGGCACTGGAGCGATACGCTGCCGGCGGTGCTGCTGATGTGGGCCGGGCTAGCGCTGTGGCGCAGTGGTCTGCTCGCCAGCACGCTTCTGCCGTGTTGCGCGCTGCTGCTTTCACTGTGGTTCTGGCGCAGCAATAGCGCGCAGGATGACTGGCAGATTGACATGATTGATGTCGGACACGGTCTGGCGGTGGCGATCAGTCAGGGAAATGAGGTGATGCTGTATGACAGCGGACCCGGCTGGGCAGAGGATAATGCGGGAGCGCGTGTGCTGTTACCCTGGCTGCAGTACAAAGGTCGTCACCTGCAGGGCGTGATCCTGAGTCACAGGCATCTCGATCACCGCGGCGGGTTAGCCGCGCTGCAGCAGGCGCAGCCTGACCTGACGGTACGCAGCGCGCTCGACGAGCCCGGACACCTGCCGTGCTATCGCGGTCAACAGTTGCAGTGGGGTCGGTTGCAGTTTCGCGTGCTGTGGCCGCCGCGCGGACAGACCGCAGGGCAGAATAATGACTCCTGCGTGGTGCGCGTGGATGATGGTCAGTTCAGCCTGTTACTGACCGGGGATATTGAGCTGGAAGCTGAACGCAGGCTGGTCGCACTGGAAAAACACGGCTTACAATCTACGTTTATCCAGGTGCCCCATCATGGCAGCCGCAGTTCTTCGGGCCCTTTACTGTTACGGAGCGTTGCCGGGCAGGCGGCGCTGGCTTCGCTGGCGCGTTATAACGCCTGGCGGATGCCGGCGCTCGCCGTGGTCCAGCGTTACCGTGAGCGGGGCTATCGCTGGTACGACACCGCGCAATCGGGCCAGATCCATATCGGCATACGGCGGGGTCGCTGGCAGATTAAGGGGTTAAGAGAGCAAATAATGCCCCGCTGGTATCATCAGTGGTTTGGCGTCAAACGCGATTCCAGGTAGAATGAGCGGCTATTTCAAACAGCGTGAATAAATAATGCATCAAGACAAAGACCTCTCAACGTGGCAGACATTTCGCCGACTCTGGCCGATGATTGCACCGCACAAGGCTGGCCTGATTGTGTCCGCCGTGGCGCTGATACTCAATGCGGCAGGCGACACATTAATGCTCTCCCTGTTGAAACCTTTACTGGATGATGGTTTCGGCAAAGCCGACAAATCCGTTCTGCTGTGGATGCCGCTGGCGGTCATCGGCCTGATGCTGATCCGCGGCGTAACCAGTTATATCTCCAGTTACTGCATCTCATGGGTCTCCGGCAATGTGGTAATGAACATGCGCCGTCGCCTGTTCGGCCACATGATGGGCATGCCGGTTGCATTCTTCGATCAGCAGTCAACCGGTACCCTGCTGTCGCGTATTACTTACGATTCGGAGCAGGTCGCTTCATCCTCATCCAGCGCGCTGGTGACGGTGGTACGCGAAGGCGCGTCGATCATCGGCCTGTTCATCATGATGTTTTACTACAGCTGGCAGCTGTCGCTGATTTTGATTCTGCTGGCGCCGCTGGTCTCCTTTGCCATTCGCACCGTATCCAAGCGTTTCCGCAGCATCAGTAAAAATATGCAGAACACCATGGGGCAGGTAACCACCAGTGCTGAGCAGATGCTGAAAGGGCATAAAGAAGTGCTGATCTTTGGTGGACAGGAAGTGGAAGCCGAGCGTTTCTCGCAGGTGAGCAACAAAATGCGCCAGCAGGGCATGAAACTGGTTTCGGCCTCTTCGATTTCCGATCCGGTGATTCAGCTGATCGCGTCGCTGGCGCTGGCTTTTGTGCTGTATGCCGCCAGCTTCCCGAGCGTGATGGATACCCTGACTGCCGGTACCATCACAGTGGTGTTTTCATCGATGATCGCCCTGATGCGACCGCTGAAATCGCTGACCAACGTCAACGCCCAGTTCCAGCGCGGTATGGCGGCGTGTCAGACGCTGTTTACTATCCTGGATAGCGAGCAGGAGATCGACAACGGCAAGCGCGAAATCGCCCGCGCGATAGGGGATGTTGAATTCCGCAACGTGACCTTCACCTATCCAGGCCGCGATATTCCGGCGCTGCGCGATATCAATCTCACGCTGCCCGCAGGCAAAACCGTGGCGCTGGTGGGCCGTTCCGGCTCGGGCAAATCCACCATGGCCAGCCTGCTGACGCGTTTTTACGATATCAACGAGGGCGAGATTCTGCTGGATGGCCACGACCTGCGGGAATATACCCTGCGCTCGCTGCGTAATCAGGTCGCACTGGTCTCACAGAATGTCCATCTGTTCAACGACACCATCGCCAATAACATCGCTTATGCGCGCAACGGTGAATACACCCGCGAGCAAATCGAGCAGGCGGCGACCATGGCGCACGCCATGGACTTCATCAACAAGATGGATAACGGTCTCGACACGGTTATTGGTGAAAACGGCGTGCTGTTGTCGGGCGGCCAGCGTCAGCGTATCGCGATTGCCCGTGCGCTGCTGCGTGACTGCCCGATTTTGATTCTGGACGAAGCCACTTCAGCGCTGGATACCGAATCCGAACGCGCCATTCAGTCGGCGCTGGACGAGCTGCAAAAGAACCGTACATCGCTGGTGATCGCGCACCGCCTCTCTACCATTGAAAAGGCCGACGAAATTGTGGTGGTCGAGGATGGGCGTATCGTGGAACGCGGTACCCACAATGTGCTGCTGGCGCAGAAAGGCGCTTATGCGCAACTGCACAAACTGCAGTTCGGTCAATGATTGAACGTATCTGGAGCGGACGCTCGCCGCTGTGGCTGCTGCTGTGGCCGCTAAGCCTGCTGTACGGCGCTATCACCTGGCTGATTCGCCTGAGCTATCAGCGCGGCTGGCGTACCCGCTGGCGCGCGCCCTGCCCGGTGATTGTCGTCGGTAACCTCACCGCGGGCGGCAACGGTAAAACACCGCTGGTGATTTGGCTGGTGCAGATGCTGCAACAGCAGGGGCTGCGCGTGGGGGTGGTGTCGCGCGGTTACGGTGGTAAAGCAGAACACTATCCGCTGCTGGTTAGTGAGAATACGTCGACGGCACAGGCCGGTGATGAACCGGTGCTGATCGCCCAGCGCACCCAGGTACCGGTCGCCGTGGCGCCAAAACGCCGGCATGCAATTGAAGCGCTGCTGGCGGCACATCCGCTGGATGTGATTGTGACGGATGATGGCCTGCAGCACTATGCGCTGCAGCGCGATCGCGAAATCGTGGTCGTGGATGGCGTGCGCCGCTTTGGCAACGGCTGGTGGTTGCCGGCCGGGCCGATGCGTGAACGCGCATCGCGGCTGCAGCAGGTTGATGCCGTGGTGGTCAACGGCGGCAGTGCGCAGGCGGGCGAAATCGCCATGACGCTACAGCCGGGTCTGGCGATCAACCTGCTGACCGGTGAACAGGCTGCGCTGACGCAGTTGCCGCCAATTGTCGCGATGGCCGGCATCGGTCACCCGCCGCGTTTCTTCACTACGCTGCAGCAGCACGGAGTGCAGCCGGTGGCGGAAATCGCCTTTGCCGATCACCATGCCTACAGCGAAGACGAGTTACGCCGTTTGACGCAGGGCGCACAGTGCCTGCTGATGACGGAAAAAGACGCGGTCAAATGTCGCCAGTTTGCCCGCGCTAACTGGTGGTATCTGCCGGTAGATGCGCAGCTGGCGGGCGCGCCGCTGGCCGCACTACTCGCCGACCTGACCCAACTCTGCATGTCTGCGCGCGACGCCCGGTCGCGTTAAATACCTGAAGGGACGACGTTATGACCAACACGCAATCCCTCTCGCTGCAAACCGCCCGCAATCTGCACCTCTCCGCGCAGGGACTGCTGCGCCCTCCGCGCCGTCAGGCGCGTTTTGCCGATCTTTATGCCTGTGTGCGGCAGATGTCGCTGCTGCAAATCGATACCATTAACGTGGTCGCGCGCAGTCCGTATCTGGTGCTGTTCAGCCGGCTGGGCGCTTTTCCTCCTGAATGGCTGGAACAGACGCTGGCTGCGGGTGAACTGTTTGAATACTGGGCGCATGAAGCCTGTTTTATCCCCTCTGAAGATTATCCGCTGCTGCGTCACCGCATGCTGGCACCGCAGCGCCTGGGCTGGAAATACAATCAGCAATGGGTGGATCAGCATCAGCAGGAGATCGCTGAGCTGCTGCAACATATAGCCGCCACCGGTCCGGTGCGCGCCGCTGATTTTGCCAGCGACAAGCATACTAAACCCGGCTGGTGGGCGTGGAAGCCGCACAAGCGTCACCTGGAGAACCTGTTTAGCGCCGGTGAACTGATGGTCGTTGAGCGGCGTAATTTCCAGCGCGTCTACGATCTGCGTAGTCGGGTGATGCCGCACTGGCGCGACGAGCAGCATGCGCTGAGCGAAAGCGAGGCGGTGATGCAGATGCTGGAGCACAGCGCCCGCAGCCTCGGCATTTTCCGCGCCAGCTGGCTGGCCGATTACTACCGGCTGAAACGCGCGCCCATTGCGCCCTGGCTGGCGCAGGCCGCTGAGCAGGGGATAATTCAGCGCGTCGAGGTTGAGCAACTGGGCGAGATGTGGCTGCATCATTCGCTATTGCCGCAGCTGGCGCAGCCGCAGGCCGCCACGCACAGCGCGCTGCTGTCACCGTTTGATCCGGTGGTATGGGATCGTCGTCGCGCGCTTGAGTTGTTTAATTTTGACTACCGCATTGAGTGCTATACGCCAGAGCACAAGCGTAAATATGGCTATTTTGTCCTGCCGCTGCTGCATCGCGGCGTACTGAAGGGGCGCGTGGATGCCAAAATGGATCGCCAGGCGCAGCGCTTAATCCTGCGGGCCTTCTGGCTGGAGCCCGGTGTACGCCTGAGCCAGCCGTTGCTCACTGATGTGCAAAAAGCCATCAATCGCTTTGCCGCCTGGCAGGGTGCCAGTGAAGTGGTGCTGGAAAACGCGCCTGACGCGCTGCGGGCCGCCTGGTCAGCGCGCTGGCGCATCAGCGTATAAGCGGATGGCGGCGCGCCGCCGTCAGTTGCGCTATGGTATGCTAATCGTCTGACGTATCGGTCCTGAAAGGAGAAAAGTATGGATCACCGTTTACTTGAGATTGTGGCCTGTCCGGTCTGCAACGGAAAACTGTATTACAACAAAGAGCAGCAGGAATTGATCTGCAAACCCGACGGTCTGGCATTCCCGGTGCGTGACGGCATCCCGGTGCTGCTGGAAGTGGAAGCGCGTACGCTGTCTGTTGAAGAGATTCATCCATGAGTTTCGTGGCGATTATTCCGGCGCGCTATGCTTCCACGCGCCTGCCGGGCAAACCGCTGCTGGATATTCACGGTAAACCGATGGTGGTGCACGTGATGGAGCGTGCGCGGGAATCGGGTGCCGGGCGGGTGATTGTGGCTACCGATCATCCCGACGTGGCGGCGGCAGTGACCGCTGCCGGTGGTGAAGTGTGCATGACGCGCGCCGATCACCAGTCCGGCACCGAGCGTCTGGCTGAGGTGATTGAAAAGTATCAGTTTGCTGATGACACCATCATCGTCAACGTGCAGGGCGACGAGCCGATGATTCCGGCGGAGATCGTGCGTCAGGTGGCGGACAACCTGGCACAGGCGGATGCCGGCATGGCGACGCTGGCGGTGCCGATTCGCGAGGCTGAAGAGGCGTTTAACCCCAATGCGGTAAAAGTGGTTACCGATGCCAGCGGCTATGCACTCTATTTTTCCCGCGCGACCATTCCGTGGGATCGCGAGCGTTACGCGCAGTCGCGTGAGCAGATTGGCGACACGCTGCTGCGCCACATCGGTATTTATGCCTATCGCGCCGGTTTCATCCGTCGCTATGTGGCATGGCAACCCTGTGCGTTAGAGCAGATCGAGTTGCTGGAACAGCTGCGCGTGCTGTGGTACGGCGAAAAAATTCACGTGGCGGTAGCGGCGACCGTGCCGAGCGTTGGCGTGGATACGCCGGACGATCTGCTGCGCGTGCGTGCGGCAATGCAGGCCTGATCGTCAGCGGCCAGCGACCCGGCTGGCCGCAAAGTTTGATCTGGCGCTAAGTCTTGCGCCGCCGTGACCTCCAGGATGGTGTAATGAGTTATCTCCGGAGGACCCTTCTATGGAACAACTCCGTGCAGAACTGGCGCTGGTGCTGGGCGAAGGCGTGAGCCGGCTGGAAACCATCAGCGAACAGGCACAATCGCGTCTTTACGCCCTCTATGATGACCACGGTAAGCCGATGCCGCTGGTGGCGAAATATTTTCGTCATCAGGGACGCGCCGCGCTCGAAGCGAAAAAACTCACCATGCTGGCGCACGAAGGGCTGATTACGCTGCCCACGGTTTACGGCCTCGTCTCAAGCCAGCAACCGCCGGCGCATGAAATGCTGTTGATGGCGCGCGTAAACGGCGTGTCGGCCGAAGCGCCGGCGCGCACGGCAGCGCGCTGGGAGCAGCTGTGTGAACAGATTGTCGAAGGGCTGCTGGCGTGGCACCGCATTGACAGCCACGGGCTGGTTGGCAGCGTCGACAGCGTGCAGGAGAATCGCTGGCCGGCGTGGTATCGCCAGCGGGTGGAAGTGCTGTGGTCGACGCTGAGCTATCTGTCACCTCCCGCGTTTACCCTCGCCGATCGCCAGATTCTGTTTCGCAGCCGCGCGCAGCTAACGCAGCTGTTTGCCGGCTTTGACGATCCGTGCGTGCTGGTACACGGTAATCTGCGTCTGGCCAGCATGCTAAAAGATCCGCGCAGCGACCAGCTGGTGGCGATGATGCAGCCGGGCACCCTTTTATGGGCACCGCGCGAATATGAGCTGATGCGCCTGGCGGAAAACGGGGCTGAAGCATCGCTGCTGCAGCACTATTTACAGCGCGCGCCGGTGGATGAGGGTTTCCTCTGGCGGCGCTGGTTGTATCAGCTGTGGGATTGTGTCGATACGCTGGTCAGCAGCGGACAGTTCGACCGTCCGCGCTTTGACTATGCCCGCGCGCAGCTACTCCCCTGGCTCGGCTGAATGCGCACCGCTGCCGCGCAGCCGCTGCCAGATCAGGCCCAGCGTTTCATACACCGCACGCTGACTGTGGCTAAGCCACAGCGGTGAGGGCAGCGTGCGATCCCAGACGCTAATCGGCGAGGTAATGGCCAGCTGGTTGGACGGTGCCGGAAGCGGATTCAGGCCGGCGCTCTGGAAAAAATGCATGGCGCGCGGCAGATGGTTGGCAGAAGTGACCAGCAGAAACGGATGCTGTCCGATGGTCTGTTTCACTGCCAGCGCTTCCTCGCCGGTGTCATGCGGTTGATCCAGCACGATGATGGCATCGTCGGGCACGCCCAGGCTGCGCGCCACGTCGGCGGCAACGCTGGCGTTACTGCGCGGGTTATAGCCCGCAGCGGCGCCGGTGAAGATCATCTTCGCCTGCGGATAGCGTCGCCACTGACGGACGCCTTCGGTTACGCGCGGCAGGCTGTTGTTCAGCAGATTGGAACTCGGTGCCCACTGCCGGTTATAGGTGTAACCCCCGCCCAGCACCACGATGTAATCCACCGGTTCGCTGCCGTTCCACGTGACATACTGGTTTTCCAGCGGCGCCAGCAGGCGGTCGGCCACCGGCTGCAGACTCAGCAGTAACAGCATCAGCCAGCTAAATGAGATAAGGATTTTGCCGCTTTTTTGCCAGCGACTGAACCAGAGCAGCAAAAGTCCTGCCGCCATAAGCGTTAACAGCAATGGCAAAGGCAATAGCATCGCGCCAATCCATTTTTTTAAGGCAAAAAACATCGAAAACGTCTCCTTTTGTCCGAAAAAACAGCAGCCAGACAGTTACTGCGGCATGAAAGGTTCATTCTTGTTGAGCCTGTGACAAAATAGCACAAGTTGAATGCAGCCAAGCGGAGCCATCACCATGCAGGATCGTAACTTTGACGATCTGGCGGATAAATTCTCGCAAAACATTTATGGCACCCGTAAAGGCCAGGTGCGCCAGGCGATCATCTGGGATGAACTGAACGCCATTCTGCCGACGCTGCCAGCCGGCCCGCTGACGGTGCTGGATGCCGGGGGCGGCGTCGGACAGATCTCCAGCGGCCTGGCTGCGCAGGGGCATCAGGTCGTGCTGTGCGACCTGTCGGGCGAGATGCTGCGGCTGGCCGCCGACCATGCGCACAGCGCGGGTGTGAGCCACAACATGCAATTCAAACAAATTAGCGCACAGCAGGTTGGCGAACATTTGGATAAGCCGGTGGATCTGGTATTGTTTCACGCTGTGCTTGAGTGGGTGGCGGATCCGCTGGCGGTGCTGCAGGCGCTGTGGCACACGCTGAAACCCGGCGGCGTGCTGTCGCTGATGTTTTACAATGCGCACGGCCTGACGTTCCGCACCCTGACGCTCGGCAATTTCGGCTATCTGCGCGCCAACATGAACAAGCGCAAAAAACGCACGCTGTCGCCGGATTTCCCCCGCGATCCCGAAGACGTGCAGCGCTGGCTGACGCAGTGCGGATTTATCACCGAGCAGCGAGCCGGTATCCGCGTGTTCAGTGACTACATGAAGCCGCAGCCCGGCGCCGGGAAGAGCTTTGAGGAAATTATTGAGATGGAACGGCGCTACTGTCGTCAGGAGCCCTTTTTGAGTTTAGGGCGCTATATCCATGTGACTGCGCGCAAACCCAGGTAAAAGGATCAACTATGAGCGAATTTTCCCAGACGGTCCCCGAACTGGTGGCATGGGCGCGCAAGAATGACTTTTCCCTTGCGCTGCCGGTAGAACGTCTGGCGTTTTTGCTGGCCATCGCCACCCTCAACGGGGAGCGCATGGACGGCGAGATGAGTGAAGGTGAGCTGATTGACGCCTTTCGTCACGTCAGCAAAGCGTTTGAACAAACCCACGAAACCGTGCAGGTCCGTGCCAACAACGCCATCAACGACATGGTGCGTCAGCGTCTGCTTAACCGCTTTACCAGCGAGCTGACCGAAGGGCACGCCATCTATCGTCTGACGCCACTGGCGATCGGCATCACCGACTATTACATCCGCCAGCGCGAATTTTCCACGCTGCGCCTGTCAATGCAGCTGTCAATCGTGGCACAGGAGCTGAAGCGCGCGGCTGACGCCGCCGAGGAAGATGGCGACGAGTTTCACTGGCACCGCAACGTCTTTGCGCCGCTGAAATATTCGGTGGCGGAGATCTTCGATAGCATCGACATGACGCAGCGCCTGATGGACGAACAGCAGCAGGCGGTAAAAAGTGATATCGCCGATCTGCTGAACAAAGACTGGCGTGCGGCCATCTCCAGCTGTGAGCTGCTGCTGTCGGAAACTTCCGGCACGCTGCGTGAACTGCAGGATACGCTGGAAGCGGCAGGCGACAAGCTGCAGGCTAACCTGCTGCGTATTCAGGACGCCACGCTGAGCAGCCCGGATCTCGGCTTTGTCGACAAACTGGTGTTTGACCTGCAAAACAAGCTCGATCGCATTATCAGCTGGGGCCAGCAGGCCATCGACCTGTGGATCGGTTACGACCGCCACGTGCACAAATTTATTCGTACCGCCATCGACATGGATAAAAACCGCGTTTTCGCGCAGCGTTTACGCCAGTCGGTGCAGAACTATTTCGATCAGCCGTGGGCGCTGACCTACGCCAATGCCGACCGTCTGTATGACATGCGCGATGAAGAGATGACGCTGCGTAACGACGAGGTGATGGGCGAGCTGCCGCCGGAGATGGAGTACGAAGAGTTTAACGAAATCCGCGAGCAGCTGGCGGCGATGATTGAAGAAGCGCTGCAGATTTACAAGCAGCAGCAGAAGCCGCTGCATCTCGCCACGGTGATGCGCGACTATCTGGCGCAGTACCCGCGCGCGCGCCACTTCGACCTCGCGCGCATCGTCATCGATCAGGCGGTGCGACTCGGCGTGGCCGAAGCCGATTTAGCCGGTCTGCCTGCGGAATGGCAGACCATTAATGATTACGGAGCCAAGGTGCAGGCACATGTCATCGACAAATATTGAACAAGTGATGCCGGTCAAACTGGCGCTGGCACTGGCAAACCCGATTTTTCCCGCGCTCGATAGCCAGTTACGCGCCGGCCGCCACATTGGTATTGAAGAGCTGGATAATCACGCGTTCCTGATGGATTACCAGCCGTTTTTAGAAGAGTTTTATGCGCGCTATAACGTTGAGTTGATCCGCGCACCGGAAGGTTTTTTCTATCTGCGTCCGCGCTCAACCACGCTGATCCCGCGCTCGGTGCTGTCCGAGCTCGACATGATGGTGGGTAAAATTCTCTGTTATCTCTACCTGAGTCCGGAGCGGCTGGCCAACGAGGGCATTTTCACCCAGCAGGAGCTGTACGACGAGCTGCTGTCGCTGGCCGATGAAAGCAAGCTGCTGAAGCTGGTTAACCAGCGCTCCACCGGATCGGACCTGGACCGCGCCAAACTGCAGGAGAAAATGCGCGCCTCGCTCAGCCGCCTGCGCCGTCTTGGCATGGTGTGGTTTATGGGCAACGACAGCAGCAAGTTCCGCATTATGGAGTCGGTGTTCCGCTTTGGCGCCGATGTGCGCAGCGGTGACGACGCGCGTGAGGCGCAGCTGCGCCTGATCCGTGACGGTGAAGCGATGACGCTGGAGAGCGCGCCGGTCGCCAGTGATAACGACGATGCAGACAATGACAGCGAAAACGACGCGAGCGAGCACGCGGAGGATGAACAGGCATGATTGAACGCGGTAAATTTCGATCGCTCACGCTGATCAACTGGAACGGTTTCTTTGCCCGCACCTTTGATCTGGATGAGCTGGTCACCACGCTGTCCGGCGGTAACGGTGCCGGTAAATCGACCACCATGGCGGCGTTTGTTACGGCACTGATTCCGGACTTAACCCTGCTGCATTTCCGTAATACCACCGAAGCCGGTGCCACATCCGGCTCGCGCGACAAGGGCCTGCACGGCAAATTGCGTGCGGGCGTCTGCTATGCGGTGCTGGACGTGGTCAACTCGCGCCATCAGCGCGTGGTGGCTGGCGTGCGTCTGCAGCAGGTGGCTGGACGCGATAAGAAAGTCGATATCAAACCGTTCAGTATTCACGGCCTGCCGACCGATACGCTGCCAACCGATATGCTGACCGAAATTCTCGGCAGCCGTCAGGCGCGCGTGCTGCCGCTGGCGGAGGTGAAGGAGCGGGTCGAAGCGCAGGAGGGCGTGCAGTTCCGCCAGTTCAGCTCGGTCACCGACTACCACGCCATGATGTTTGAGCTCGGCGTGGTGCCGCGTCGCCTGCGCACCGCCGGCGATCGCAGCAAATTCTATCGTCTGATCGAAGCCTCGCTGTATGGCGGTATCTCCAGCGCCATTACCCGCTCACTGCGCGATTACCTGCTGCCGGAAAACGGCGGCGTGCGTAAGGCGTTCCAGGATATGGAAGCGGCGCTGCGCGAAAACCGCATGACGCTGGAAGCGATTCGCGTCACCCAGTCGGACCGCGATCTGTTTAAGCATCTGATTTCGGAAGCCACCAGCTACGTTTCTGCCGACTACATGCGCCATGCCAACGAGCGGCGCATCCATCTCGACGGTGCGCTGCAGCTGCGTAACGAGCTATTCACCAGCCGCAATCAGCTGGCGTCGGAACAGTATCGTCACATCGAAATGGCGCGCGAACTTTCTGAGCACAACGGTGCAGAGAGCGATCTGGAAACCGATTATCAGGCGGCGAGCGATCACCTTAATCTGGTCCAGACGGCGATGCGTCAGCAGGAGAAGATCGCGCGTTACGATGCCGATCTGGAAGAGCTGACCTACCGCCTCGAAGAGCAGAACGAAGTGGTGGCCGAAGCGCGTGAGGTGCAGGAAGAGAACGAAGCGCGTGCTGAAGCGGCGGAAATTGAAGTCGATGAACTGAAAAGCCAGCTGGCCGATTTCCAGCAGGCGCTCGACGTGCAGCAAACCCGCGCCATTCAGTATCAGCAGGCGCTGCAGGCGCTGGAAAAAGCGCGGGCGCAGTGTCAGCTGCCGGACCTCACCATTGATAACGCCGCAGAGTGGCAGGAAACCTTCCAGGCGCGCGAAGAAGAGGCCACCGAACGGCTGCTGCGCCTGGAGCAGAAACTCAGCGTGGCGGAAGCGGCGCACAGCCAGTTTGAACAGGCGCTGGCGCTGGTTACCAGCATTGCCGGCGAGGTAAGCCGGCAGGATGCGTGGCAGGTCGGGCGCGAATTGCTGCGCGATGCCGCTAATCAGCGCCATCATGCCGAACAGCTCTCTTCGCTGCGTCTGCGTCTCAACGAACTGGAAACCCGCCTGCGCGAGCAGCATGACGCCGAACGTCTGCTGGCCGACTTCTGCAAACGTCAGGGCCAGCAGTATGACGCTGACGCGCTCGAAGGCCTGCAGCGTGAGCTGGAAGCGCAGATTGAGCAGCTGAACGAAAGCGTGGCCGACGCCGGTGAACGCCGCATGCTGATGCGCCAGGAGCTGGAGCAGCTGCGCGAGCGCATTACCGCGCTGACCGCGCGGGCACCGCACTGGCTGGCGGCGCAGGAGATTCTCACCCAACTGAGCGAGCAGACCGGCCAGACGCTGAGCAGCAGCCAGCAGATCACCGAATATATGCAGCAGCTGCTGGAGCGCGAGCGTGAAACCACCGTCGAGCGTGACGAAGTCGCGGCGCGCAAACGCGAGGTGGAGCAGCAGATTGAGCGGCTCAGCCAGCCAGGCGGCGCTGAAGATGCACGTCTGACGCAGCTGGCAGAACGGTTTGGCGGCGTACTGCTGTCAGAAATTTACGATGACGTCACGCTGGATGATGCACCGTACTTCTCGGCGCTGTACGGTCCGTCACGTCACGCGATTGTGGTGCCGGATCTGTCGCTGGTGCGCGAGATGCTCGACGGCCTCGAAGAGTGTCCGGAAGATCTCTATCTGATTGAGGGCGATCCGCAGTCGTTTGATGACAGCGTGTTTAGCGTCGACGAGCTGGAAAACGCGGTGGTGGTGAAAGTCGCTGAACGTCAGTGGCGCTATTCACGCTTCCCGAAAATACCGCTGTTTGGCCGCGCAGCGCGGGAAAATCAGCTGGAGCTGCTGCACAATGAACGTGACCAGCTGGCCGAGCGTTTCGCCACACTGTCGTTTGACGTACAGAAAACCCAGCGCCTGCATCAATCCTTCAGTCGCTTTATCGGCAGTCACCTGGCGGTGGCCTTCGACGACGATCCGGAAGCGCAGATGCGCCAGCTCAATAGCCGTCGTGGCGAGCTGGAGCGCGCGCTGGCGCAGCACGAGAGCGACAACCAGCAGCAGCGTGCCCAGTTTGAGCAGGCAAAAGAGGGCGTGGCGCAGCTCAACCGCCTGCTGCCACGCGTCAATCTGCTGCTGGATGACTCGCTGGCCGATCGTTGCGAAGAGATTCGCGAGCGGGTAGAAGAAGCCCAGGAAGCCGCGCGCTTCCTGCATCAGCACGGTGCGAAACTCAGCAAGCTGGAACCGCTGGTGGCGGTACTGCAGAGCGATCCGCAGCAGCACGAACAGCTGACGCGTGATTATCAGCAGGCGCAGCAGCAGCAGCGCGAAGCCCGTCAGCAGGCGTTTGCCCTGACCGAAGTGGTGCAGCGCCGCGCGCATTTCAGCTATGAAGATTCTGCCGGCATGCTGACCGGTAACAGCGATCTCAACGAGAAACTGCGCCAGCGTCTGGATCAGGCGGAAGGTGAGCGTAGCCGCGCACGCGAACGCCTGCGTGAGCATCAGGCGCAGCTGACACAATATTCCCAGGTGCTGGCGTCGCTGAAGAGTTCGTATGATGCCAAGCGCGACATGCTGAAAGAGCTGCAGCAGGAGATGCTGGATATTGGCGTGCACGCCGATGCCAGCGCCGAGGAGCGTGCGCGCAGCCGGCGTGACGAGCTGTATACGGCGCTCAGCCACAACCGTGCGCGTCGTAATCAGCTGGAGAAACAGCTCACCTTCTGCGAGGCCGAGATGGATGGCCTGCAGAAGAAACTGCGTAAGCTGGAGCGCGATTACCATCTGATGCGTGAGCAGGTGGTCAGCGCCAAAGCGGGCTGGTGCACTGTGCTGCGGCTGGTGAAAGAGAACGGCGTCGAGCGTCGTCTGCATCGCCGCGAACTGGCTTACCTGAGCGGCGACGAGCTGCGCTCAATGTCGGATAAGGCGCTGGGTGCGCTGCGTCTGGCGGTGGCGGATAATGAACACCTGCGCGATGTGCTGCGCATGTCGGAAGATCCAAAACGGCCGGAGCGCAAGATTCAGTTCTTTATCGCTGTCTACCAGCATCTGCGTGAGCGTATCCGTCAGGATATTATCCGCACCGATGACCCGGTCGAAGCCATCGAACAGATGGAGATTGAGCTGAACCGTCTGACCGAAGAGCTGACGGCGCGTGAGCAGACGCTGGCGATCAGCTCGCGCAGCGCCGCCAATATCATCCGCAAAACCATTCAGCGCGAGCAGAACCGTATTCGCCAGCTGAACCAGGGCTTGCAGGCGGTGAGCTTTGGTCAGGTGCGCAGCGTGCGGCTCAATGTCAACGTGCGCGAAACGCACGCCATGCTGCTGGATACGCTGTCGGAAGAGCATGAGCAGCATCAGGATCTGTTCACCAGCAATCGCCTGACGTTCTCGGAAGCGCTGGCGAAGCTGTATCAGCGTCTCAACCCGCAGATCGATATGGGACAGCGTACGGCGCAGACCATCGGTGAAGAGCTGCTTGACTACCGCAACTACCTTGAGATGGAAGTGGAAGTTAACCGCGGTTCCGACGGCTGGCTGCGCGCCGAAAGTGGAGCGCTGTCGACCGGTGAAGCGATCGGTACCGGCATGTCGATTCTGGTGATGGTGGTGCAGAGCTGGGAAGAGGAGTCACGACGTCTGCGCGGCAAAGACATTTCGCCATGTCGCCTGCTGTTCCTCGATGAAGCCGCACGTCTTGATGCGCGCTCCATCGCCACGCTGTTCGAACTGTGCGAGCGTCTGGAAATGCAGCTGGTGATCGCCGCGCCGGAGAATATCAGCCCGGAAAAAGGCACTACCTATAAACTGGTACGTAAAGTCTTTAACAATACGGAGCACGTCCACGTGGTCGGTCTGCGCGGTTTCTCCGCCGATCCGACGCCGGCGAAACTGGAAAATCCCGCAGCGGGCGTGGCAACCGAAAATAGCTAGCGGCATATCTGGTTAAAATTTTATGCTGCGGTTAATCTGTAAACGGCATCGGCCCTGCGAGGCGGATGCCGTTTTTTATTTTATACTCAACCATAAGAGTAAGGCGGTACACGGCGTTTTCAGGATGCTGTGTCTTGGGTAAGAAGGGGGCAGGGATGTTGCTGGACAATAAGAGCAGAATTAAACGTGCTGCAATAGCACTCAGTTTGTCACTGATGGCGACACCGCTGGCGATCAGCCAGGCGGCCAGCGTCAGCGCGCTGCCGGACACTGCGCACGGTACGCTATCCGTGGCTGCCAGCCAGCAGCACATTCTGCAGGCATTGAGCCCCAGCGAACGACCTTTTTATTTGCCTGGCCTCGCCGGCATCTATGCCGCGCGCAATATGGCACCGCTGTGGCAGGACCGTGACGCCGTGCAGGCTTTCCAGCAGCAGCTGGCAGAAGTGGCGCTCTCCGGCGTGCAGCCGCAGTTTACCCGCTGGGTAGAGTTGCTCACCAATCCGGATATCAAAGGCTTTGCGCGGGACGTGGTACTGAGCGACGCCATGCTCGGCTATCTGCAGTTTGTCGCGAATGTGCCGACTCAGGGCGAAACCTGGCTGTACAGCAATGTGCCGTACAAGCTGACCATGCCGTCACTCTCCGCCATTAATCAGTGGCAGAACGCGGTGAACGGCGGCGGCAGCCGCGCCTTTGTGGTGTCGCTGCAGCCGCAGCATCCGCAGTACGCACCGATGCACAGCGCGCTGAAAGCGCTGCTGACCGATAACCGGCCGTGGCCGCAGCTGCGTGACAAGGCCACGCTGCGTCCGGGGCAAATCAGCGATGATGTGCCGGCGCTGCGTGAAATTTTGCAGCGCACCGGCATGCTGACCGGCACGCACAGCACTACGCCTACGCCAGCCGAGGATGCCGTCCCGACCGCCCCGCAGCCGGTAAGCCAGAGCGATCAGCCGGTGGCCGTCAGCCCGTCGGCCACCAGCGTCAGCGATCTGCCGGCGCAGGCACCGCAGGCCAGCGGCAACATCAGTGCCGTCACACCGCCAGCCAGCAATAACGTGTACGATAGCGCGCTGGTGGAAGGGGTCAAACGCTTCCAGCACTGGCAGGGACTGGCGGACGATGGCGCCATTGGCCCGCGCACCCGCGAGTGGCTGAATGTTTCCCCGCAGATGCGTGCGGCGCTGCTGGCGCTGAATATTCAGCGTCTGCGTCTGCTGCCGGATGACATGCACAACGGCATCATGGTGAATATTCCCAACTATTCCCTGACCTACTACAACAACGGCAATACCATTCTGTCATCGCGGGTGATTGTCGGTCGTCCGGACCGCAAAACGCCGCTGATGCGCAGCGCGCTCAACAATGTGGTGCTCAATCCACCGTGGAACGTGCCCACCACACTGGTGCGCCAGGATATCGTGCCGAAGGTGAAGCAGGATCCGAGCTATCTGTATAAGCACGGCTACACGCTGCTGTCAGGCTGGAGCGCCGATGCGGAAGTGATCGACCCGTCGATGATTGACTGGCACATGGTGTCCGCCGCCAGTTTCCCGTATCGCATTCGTCAGGCGCCGGGTGCCAGCAACTCGCTGGGCCGCTATAAATTCAACATGCCGAGTTCGGACGCGATTTATCTGCATGACACGCCCAATCATGGCCTGTTCCAGCGCGATATCCGTGCGCTGAGCTCGGGCTGCGTGCGCGTGAATAAAGCCTCTGAGCTGGCCGATCTGCTGCTGCAGGACGCCGGCTGGAACGACAGTCGCATCTCCGACACGCTGAAACAGGGCGATACGCGCTACGTGCCGATCCGCCATCGCATCCCGGTTAATCTCTATTACCTTACGGCCTGGGTGGCTGACGACGGCCAGCCGCAGTATCGTACAGATATTTACAATTATGATAATCCGGCGCGCTCCGGCAGCCAGGTGTTGACCAAAGCGGGGCAGCTGCTGCTCTAAACGTTGATTTCTCAGTTATCCTTTCCTGATAGAAAATGGCAAGACCGGTCTGGAAAAATTGATTTCAGACCGGTTTTGCGCATTCTGTGACAGATTGCGGGTTGACTGCTCTCCAGGCTGCGGTTACTGTTCGGCCTTGTGTACTTTTTGCACATATTTTTATCGTTTTAGATTAGGTAACCCCGCTTCATGGCTAATTTTGATTCTCAACGTCGTCGTTTATTGCTGCTGGGTGGCGCAGCGGCTGGATTGTCACTGCTGCCGGGTGCAGCACTGGCGTCGGTTTCCACCTCCCGCCCCCGGGTATTAACGCTCAGTAACATGCATACCGGTGAAACCCTCAAAACTGAATTTTTCAACGGTAAGAGTTATGACAAGGATGAGTTAGCTCGCTTAAACCACTTCTTCCGCGATTACCGCGCTAATCAGGTTAAGCACATCGATCCCCATCTGTTTGACCAGCTGTATCGTCTGCAGACGCTGCTCAATACGCGTAAACCGGTGCAGCTGATCTCCGGCTACCGTACGCTGGCAACCAATAATATGCTGCGTGAATCGGGCCCTGGCGTGGCCAAACACAGCTATCACACCAAAGGGCAGGCGATGGATTTCCACATTGAGGGCATTTCTCTCAGCAATGTTCGCAAAGCGGCGTTATCTATGCGCGCCGGTGGTGTAGGATATTACCCGCGCAGCAACTTCGTACACATTGATACCGGGCCTGCAAGGCACTGGTCCTGATACCGGCAGCGCTGCGTGTGTCGGTCATGGAGCGCTATGAATTACCTGATTATTCCGGTCACCGCCTTTTCACAGAACTGTTCCGTTATCTGGGATGACGAGACGCAACAGGCTGCGCTGGTTGATCCCGGCGGCGATGCCGAAACCATTATTGCCGTGCTGGCGGAGCGGGGGTTAACGCCGTCGCAAATTCTGCTGACTCACGGTCATCTCGATCACGTCGGTGCCGCTGCGGAACTGGCGCAGCACTATCAGGTGCCGATCGTCGGGCCGCAGCCAGCCGATGCCTTCTGGCTGGATAACCTGCCTACTCAAAGCCGGATGTTTGGTTTGCCGGAGTGCGCGCCGCTGACGCCAGATCGCTGGCTGGAAGAGGGCGAAACGGTACAGCTGGGCAACGTGACGCTGGAAATACTGCACTGCCCGGGTCATACGCCAGGCCATATCGTATTTTTTGACCGTGCTGGCCGTCTGCTGATCTCAGGCGATGTGATTTTTAACGGTGGCGTGGGACGCACCGATTTTCCGCAGGGCAGTCACAGCGATCTGATTGCCGCCATCCGGGATAAACTTCTGCCACTGGGCGATGATGTGACGTTTGTGCCGGGCCACGGTCCGATTTCCACTCTTGGCCACGAGCGCGTCAGCAACCCTTTCCTGCAATAAAAAAATGGGCCAACAGGCCCATTTTTCGTTGGTTACAGCACGGCGACTATCGCTTCACACAGCGCCGACATATTATCCGGCGTCATGCCTGCCACGTTAACGCGACCGGAATTCACCGCGTACACGCCAAACTCTTCGCGCAGACGCACTACCTGATCTTTGGTCAGGCCGCTGAACGAGAACATGCCGTTCTGTTTGATAATGAAGCTGAAATCACGCTGTGCGCCTTTCTCCGCCAGGGTATTCACAAACAGCTGGCGCATGCGCTGAATGCGCTGGCGCATGTCGGTCAGCTCCTGCACCCAGATGGTACGCAGCGCGTCGTTACCGAGAATGGTGGCGACCACGGCAGCACCGTGTGACGGCGGGTTAGAGTAGTTGGCGCGGATGCTGTATTTCACCTGGCTGAATGCTGTCTTCGCCACGTCGGCTGTTGCCGCCACCAGCGTCAGCGCACCGACACGCTCGTTGTAGAGACCAAAGTTCTTCGAGTAGGAGCTGGCGACAATCAGTTCCTGATGGGACGCTGCGAAAATGCGCAGGCCTTCAGCATCTTCATCCAGACCGCGCGCGAAGCCCTGATAGGCGAAGTCGAACAGCGGCAGCCAGCCTTTCTCCAGCGACAGCTGCGCCAGCTGTTGCCACTGATCGGCCGTTGGATCGATACCGGTCGGGTTATGGCAGCAGCCGTGGAACAGCACCACGTCGCCCGCCTGCGCTTCCTGCAGTGATGCCAGCATGCCGTCGAAGTCAAGGCTGTGGGTCGCCGCATCGTAATACTGGTAATCACACACTTCCAGACCGGCAGCGTTGAACACGTTTTTGTGGTTCGGCCAGCTGGGATTGCTCACCCAGACGCGTTTGACGTTGGTTTGCGTAGCGAGGAAATCCGCGGCGACGCGCAGTGCTCCGGTACCGCCCGGCGTTTGCGCAGTGCAGGCGCGGCCAGCGCTAATCAGCGCGTTCTCTTTGCCAAACAGCAGTTCCTGCGTGCAGCGCGCGAAATCAGCCAGACCATCAATGCTGAGGTAGTTTTTGGTGGTTTCATTTTCCAGCAGATACTGCTCAGCTTTTTTAACACTGGTCAGCACCGGTGTTTTACCGGTTTCATCTTTGTAGACACCAATGCCAAGGTTGATTTTATTCGGGCGGTCGTCGGCGCGAAACAGGTCAGCCAGTCCCAGAATAGGATCGGCTGGTGCGGCAGAGATTGATTCAAACATGAGTCAGTTCCGTTTGGGTGAACTTTAGCAAAATGAGCTATCAGGTTAACGTCAGACGCAACGCTTGCCAACCGCTGACATAAAAAAGAAATAACTGTGGCGTATAAAGTAATGGCGCTAATCGGGAGCCCGATCACTGAAATGCAAAACGGAGCCCGAAGGCTCCGTTTCTGAGGTGTTACGCAGTTCGAATCGGCAGATTAGAACTGGTAAACCAGGCCAACGCCAACCACGTCGTCGGTAGAAGTACCGGTAGCGCGGGTGAAGTCGTTGTCGTCCAGCAGGTTGATTTTGTAGTCAACGTAGGTGGACATGTTTTTGTTGAAGTAGTAGTAGGTACCGATTTCGATATATTTAACCAGGTCAGCATCGCCGCCAGCGAAGGTTGAACCGTGGCCAGTCGCGCCGTTCAGGTCCTTGCCTTTAGACTGCAGGTAAGCGATGGATGGACGCAGACCGAAGTCGAACTGGTACTGAGCAACCACTTCGAAAGCCTGCGCTTTGTTGGCAGCGAAGTTGAAGTCAGGGCCGGTAGCGCCAGTGCCGTCGTTGTTATTGCCATATTGAGTCAGGTTACGAGACTCACCATAGAAGGCAGCCAGGTAGACGTTGTTGGCGTCGTATTTCAGACCGAAACCGTATGCATCTGCTTTCTCACCGTTGCCATCCAGCTGCTGCTGATTGGTACGATCTGAAGAGAAGTATGCACCCACTGCGCTGATGCCCATACCAGTGTCATAGGACAGAGAGGTACCCCAGCCGTCACCGTTGTCATAACGTGGACCGCGACCTTCGTTTTTGCCCTGATACTGAACAGCGAATGCCAGACCGTCAACCAGACCGAAGAAGTTGCTGTTGCGGTAAGTCGCCAGGCCGTTAGAACGACCGGCCATGAAGTTGTCGTTGTCCTGATACAGGGTATCGTCACCGAATACTGGCAGCTGGTCAGTGTAAGACATTGCGTCGTACAGAACGCCGTAGTTACGGCCGTAGTCGAAGGAGCCTGCATCAGCAAATTTCAGACCGGCGAAGCCAACACGGGTTTTAGAACCAGAAGTGCCCTGAGATTCAGCAACGTTAGCCTGTACGTTGTATTCCCACTGGCCGTAACCGGTCAGCTGGTCGGTAATCTGAGTTTCACCCTTGAAGCCGAAACGAACGTAAGATTTGTCGCCGTCTGAGCTTGAGTCATCAGAGAACTGATGGCGCGCATCAACTTTACCGTAGAGGTCCAGTTTGTTGCCGTCTTTATTATAGATTTCTGCTGCGTTTGCTGCGCCGGCAGCTAACAGAGCAGGGATAACCACTGCAAGAATGTTGCGCTTCATCATTATTTATTACCCTCATTGGAGTTATTTGGACATCTGCCACTGCCGTCAAGAAACCTTTACGGGAACCTTGAAAGAAGTTTGATGTCTCCTGTGTCTGCACGCATCTTTCCATCACGGGGTTGCTAATTCTAGCCCGAAAATGATTCAATTCTCGCAATTACGTATCAAAAAGCAAAATTGTATTACAATTTGTAAAATATCGGGAACTTTGTGAGATATCTCAAAATTTACAAAAATAAAAAAAGGCCGGCAGAGCCGACCTCGATATATATATGAATTTCTTATATTTAATCTTAAATCTTAGAAATTCGCGTTACGCGGGGTACGTGGGAACGGGATAACGTCCCTTACATTTTGTACGCCGGTGACATAGGCGATCAAACGTTCGAAACCTAAACCAAAGCCGGCATGGGGCACGGTGCCATAGCGACGCAGATCACGATACCACCAGTAATCTTCTTTATTCAGGCCCATTTCGGCGAGGCGGGCATCCAGTACATCAAGACGCTCTTCACGCTGCGAGCCGCCGATGATTTCGCCGATGCCCGGCGCCAGCACGTCCATCGCGGCCACGGTTTTGCCGTCATCATTCATGCGCATGTAGAACGCTTTGATGTCTTTTGGATAGTTCTTCACCACCACCGGCGCTTTGAAGTGTTTCTCTGCCAGGTAACGCTCATGCTCAGAAGAGAGATCCACGCCCCAGGAAACCGGGTTCTCGAAGGTCTGGCCGCTTTTCAGCAGAATGTCCACGGCGTCGGTGTAGTCTACCTGGGCGAAATCCGTGGTGATGAAGCGCTCCAGACGGGCGATAGCTTCTTTATCCACGCGCTCAGCAAAGAACGCCATGTCATCAGCGCGCTCTTCCAGCACCGCTTTAAACACGTACTTCAGCATCGCTTCCGCCAGGGCGGCCGCATCATCCAGCGTGGCGAACGCCACTTCCGGTTCCAGCATCCAGAATTCCGCTAAGTGACGGCTGGTGTTGGAGTTCTCGGCACGGAACGTCGGGCCAAAGGTATACACTTTCGACAGCGCACAGGCATAGGTCTCGGCATTCAACTGACCAGAAACGGTCAGGAAGGCCTCTTTACCAAAGAAGTCTTTATCGAAATCGACTTTGCCCTGCGGGTCGCGTGGCAGGTTTTCCAGATCCAGTGTTGAGACGCGGAACATCTCGCCGGCACCTTCGGTGTCAGAGGCGGTGATCAGCGGCGTGGAAACCCAGAAATAGCCGTTTTCATGGAAGAAGCGATGCAGCGCCTGCGCCAGCGTATGACGCACGCGCGCTACGGCACCGACAATGTTGGTGCGCGGACGCAGGTGCGCCACTTCGCGCAGGTATTCGATGCTGTGACGTTTCGCCGCCATCGGATAGGTATCCGGATCGTCAACCCAGCCGGTGACCTCAACCTGCGTTGCCTGCAGTTCGAATGCCTGGCCTTCACCTGGCGACTCCACCACTTTACCGGTGACGATCACCGAACAGCCGGTGGTCAGACGCAGCACTTCATCCTGATAATTATTCAGAGAATTATTGACGACGGCCTGAACGGGATTAAAGCAGGAACCGTCATAAACGGCGATAAAGGAAAGACCGGCTTTGGAATCTCTTCGGGTACGTACCCAACCACGTACGGTGACTTCACTGTCAACCGCGACACGGCCGTGCAGTACATCCGCTACAGGCACTACGCTCATAAAAATCTCTCTATATAAATGAAGATGGAGTGAAATAAGCCCCATTCCGGGGTTTAGCTATGTTACTTGCGAGCCACCAGGAAACAAGCAAAATTGCCGGAGAATAAAGAGATTTTCTGGCGCAGAGCAGGGCGCAGGCACCCTGCTCAGGCCAATTAGCTGGCGCGTTTGACCAGCGGCAGGTCGAAGGCTTTGCGCAGGGCGCGCACAAAGGCTTTATCCTGGCAGATGGTTTTACCGGGACTGTCGGAGAGCTTAGCCACCGGTTTACCGTTACAGCTCACCAGTTTGATCACGATATTCAACGGTGTTACGCCGGGAATATCGCAGGTGAGGCGGGTACCGATGCCAAATACCACGTTGGCGCGCTGGCCGAAGTGACGATATAGCGCCAGCGCCTTATCGAGGTTGAGATTGTCGGAGAACACCAGCGTTTTGCTGAGCGGATCGATATTCAGCCGCTGATAGTGCGCAATGGCTTTCTCTCCCCACTCCACCGGATCGCCCGAATCATGGCGTAAGCCCTGATAGCGATGGGCAAAGCCGGGGCCGAAATCACGCAGGAAGGCATCCATGGTGATGCAGTCGGTCAGGGCAATGCCGAGCTGGTTGTCGTACTCATCCAGCCACGACTGCAGCGCCGCACGCTGGCTATTGGCCAGCACCGGGCTGATCTGCTGGTGCGCCTGGAACCATTCGTGCGCCTGGGTTCCAACCGGGTTGAGCTGCAACCGGCGCGCCAGATCGTAGTTGCTGGTGCCCAGCAGCCACGGGAATTCCGTTTTCAGCGTGCTGACAATCGCTTCCTGCACCGCGCGCGAATAGCGACGTCGCGTGCCAAAGTCCATCAGCTTGAAGCGCGACATATCGAGATCGCCCACCTGCTCACGGAAGTGCACCAGCTTTTGCTGCAGATGCGCCACCGCCTGTTCCGCGCCGCTTTGCGGCGTACGATGGCGGTGCACCACTTCGCTGATCAGCGCCAGCAGCGGTACTTCCCACAGAATCACTTCACGCCACGGACCGCGAATCTGAATGCGCAGATGCCCGTGATCGTCGCGCACCTCAACCTGCGAGGCATCGAAGCGGAACTGGCGCAGCCAGTCGAGATAGTTCTGCTGGAAAAACGGTAAGCTGCTGAGGTAACGATATTCGTCATCGCTCAGCGCCAGAGATTGCATGGCAGTAATCTGTGCGCGGATGGCATCGGCGTACTGGCCGAGCTGTTCATCACTGCGGCAGCGAAATTCTGCCGTTACCGGGACATCGTAGTAACGATGGTAAACGGCCTGCTGCATATGAAGCTTGTAAGCATCGGTATCAAGCAGCGTGGTCAAAATCGGGGAAGCGTGTCCAGTCATGGTGCGTTTCAGCATCCTCTTCCGCGGAGCAGAGCCCGGTATTCAACAAAGTCATAAAGACGCAGGAGTATAGAACAGTAATCACCGCGATCACACCATAATTGCAGGTGACAGGTCGAGGGTCATTTGTGCCATTGTTAACGAATTGTAGACTTTTGCCACAAGGCACGCATTGGGCGTGGCAACCCGGGCGCAACCCGCTTAGACTCTGAAGGTTGACTAAATTAACGATGCGAGAAGGATTTATGACGCAACAGCCGCAAATTAAATATCGCCACGACTACCGGGCGCCGGACTACACCATCACCGATATCGACCTGACGTTTGACCTTGATGCGGCCACCACGCGCGTGACCGCCGTCAGTCAGGTAAAACGCCTTGGCGCGCAGCAGGCTGAACTGCGTCTGGACGGCGAGGAACTGACGCTGCTGTCGCTGGCGGTGGATGGTAATCCGTGGCCGCACTACCGCGAAGAGCAGGGCGCGCTGATCATCAGCCAGCTGCCGGATAACTTTACTCTGACCATCATTAATGAAATCCACCCGGATAAAAACACCGCGCTGGAAGGGCTGTATAAATCCGGCGAGGCGCTCTGCACCCAGTGCGAAGCCGAAGGTTTTCGCCATATCACCTGGTATCTCGATCGCCCGGACGTGCTGGCGCGTTTCACCACGACCCTGATCGCCGACGCCGCTACCTATCCGTACCTGCTGTCCAACGGCAACAAGCTGGAAAGCGGTCAGCACGAAGATGGCCGTCACTGGGTGAAATGGCAGGATCCGTTCCCGAAACCCTGCTACCTGTTCGCGCTGGTGGCCGGCGATTTCGATGTGCTGCGCGACAGCTTCATCACCCGTTCCGGTCGCAACGTGGCGCTGGAAATCTTTGTCGATCGCGGCAACCTGGACCGTGCAGACTGGGCGATGACTTCGCTGAAAGCCAGCATGAAGTGGGATGAAGAACGTTTCGGTCTCGAATATGACCTCGATATCTTTATGATCGTCGCGGTAGATTTCTTCAATATGGGCGCGATGGAGAATAAAGGCCTCAACGTCTTCAACTCCAAATACGTGCTGGCTAAAGCGGAAACCGCCACGGACAAAGATTATCTCGGCATTGAAGCGGTAATTGGTCACGAATATTTCCACAACTGGACCGGCAACCGCGTCACCTGCCGCGACTGGTTCCAGCTCAGCCTGAAAGAGGGACTGACGGTCTTCCGCGATCAGGAGTTCAGTTCCGATCTCGGCTCGCGCGCGGTGAACCGCATTGATAATGTGCGCGTGATGCGCGGCGCGCAGTTTGCCGAAGATGCCAGCCCGATGGCCCATCCGATCCGCCCGGATCAGGTGATCGAGATGAACAACTTCTATACCCTGACGGTCTACGAGAAGGGGTCGGAAGTGATTCGCATGCTGCACACGCTACTGGGTGAAGAGCAATTCCAGCAGGGGATGCAGCTCTATTTCGAGCGCCATGACGGCAGCGCCGCTACCTGTGATGATTTTGTGCAGGCGATGGAAGATGCCTCCAACGTCGATCTGTCCCAGTTCCGCCGCTGGTACAGTCAGTCGGGCACGCCGGTGCTGACGGTGCGCGATGACTACAATCCGGAACTGGAGCAGTACACGCTGCACGTTACGCAGCACACGCCACCGACCGCCGATCAGAAAGAGAAGCTGCCGCTGCACATTCCGCTGGATATCGAGCTATATGACGGCGAAGGCAAGGTGATTCCGCTGCAGCACAATGGCCATCCGGTTCATCACGTGCTGAACGTCACCGACGAGTTCCAGACCTTCATTTTCGACAAAGTATATTTCCAGCCAGTGCCGTCGCTGCTGCGGGAATTCTCCGCACCGGTCAAGCTCGACTATAAATGGAGCGATGCGCAGCTGACTTTCCTGATGCGGCACGCGCGCAACGACTTCTCGCGCTGGGATGCAGCGCAAAGCCTGCTGGCGACCTACATTCGCCTCAACGTGGCGCGCCATCAGCAGGGCCAGCCGCTGTCGCTGCCGCTGCACGTCGCGGACGCTTTCCGCGCGGTGCTGCTGGATGAGCAGGGCGATCCGGCGCTGATGGCGCTGATCCTGTCGCTGCCGTCAGAGAATGAGATCGCCGAGCTGTTCGAGGTGATCGATCCGCTGGCGATTGCCGCCGTGCGCGCGGCGCTGGTGCGTACGCTGGCGAATGAGCTGAGCGATGAGTTTTACGCGGTGTATCTTGCTAACCAGAGCAGCGACTATAAAGTGGAGCATGCCGAAATTGGCAAGCGCGCGCTGAAAAATGTCTGCCTGAGCTATCTGGCGTTTGCGGACGCGGAGCAGGCCAGCAAACTGGTGCAGGCGCAGTACGACAAAGCCAGCAACATGACCGACGCGCTGGCCGCGCTGTCTGCCGCCGTGGCGGCGCAGCTGCCGTGCCGCGATGCGCTGCTGGCCGCGTACGACGAGCGCTGGCATCAGGACGGACTGGTGATGGATAAGTGGTTTATGCTGCAGGCCACCAGTCCGGCGGCTGACGTGCTGAGCAAGGTACGTAGCTTGCTGACGCACCGCTCGTTCACCATGGGCAACCCGAACCGCATCCGTTCGCTGATTGGCGCGTTTGCCTCAGCCAACCCGGCTGCGTTCCATGCCAAAGATGGCAGTGGTTATCAGTTCATGGTGGAGATGCTGACCGATCTTAACCGTCGCAACCCGCAGGTAGCGGCGCGCATGATTGAGCCGCTGATTCGACTGAAGCGTTATGATGCCGAACGTCAGGCGCTGATGCGCAAGGCGCTGGAAACGCTGCAGGGGCTGGAGAATCTGTCCGGCGATCTGTACGAGAAGATCACCAAAGCGCTGAACGCGTAAGAAAACAATGCGCAATAAATTGCGCCGCTACAAAGAGTTGCAATCCTCTGTAGCGGCGCGATTTATCGCGCGTCCTGAATTAATGCTGCTGCGCGAACTGCAGGGGCTGCTCTGAGGTTCCCCGCTTCATCACCCGATCCAGTACCTCAGCTTCCAGCTCGGCCAGACGCGCCGATCCTTTGCGGCGCGGACGCGGTAAATCCACCGCCAAATCCAGCCCGATCTGACCCTCTTCAATCAGCAGCACGCGATCGGCCATCGCCACTGCTTCGCTGACATCGTGCGTCACCAGCAGCACGGTAAAATTATGCTGCTGCCACAGCGACTCAATCAGCCCCTGCATTTCAATGCGCGTCAGCGCGTCGAGTGCGCCGAGCGGTTCATCGAGCAGCAGCAGGCCGGGGCGATGAATCAGGGCGCGCGCCAGCGCCACCCGCTGTTTCTGTCCGCCGGAGAGCGCTGCCGGCCAGTCATGTGCGCGATCGGCCAGACCGACGGCCGCCAGCGCCTCATGCGCGGCGCTGCGCCACTCGCGGCCCTTCAGGCCAAGGCCAACGTTATCGATCACTTTCTTCCACGGCAGCAGACGCGCATCCTGAAACATCAGGCGGGTATCTTCGCGTGCCTCGGCCAGCGGCGCGTTGCCCGCCAGCAGTTCGCCGCGCGTGGTGGATTCCAGCCCGGCCAGCAGGCGCAGCAGGGTACTTTTACCGCAGCCGCTGCGGCCGACCACGGCGACAAACTGGCCAGCCGGAATGTGTAAATCGATATGATTCAGGATAGTGCGATCGCCATACAGTTTGCTGACGCCGTTGACGCCCACTGGCGTACCGCGGTTCAGGCGCGCCGGGCTAAACGTTGCGTTGCTCATGCGTTCTCCTCCTTCAGTTGGTAAGCCGGATGCCAGCGCAGCCAGACACGCTCCAGCAGTTGTGCCGTCACGTCGGCCAGTTTGCCCAGCAGGGCATAGAGAATGATGGCGACCACCACTACATCGGTTTGCAGAAACTCGCGCGCATTCATAGCCAGGTAGCCAATACCGGCATTGGCCGAGATGGTTTCGGCCACAATCAGCGTCAGCCACATCAGACCGAGGGCAAAGCGCACGCCGACCATGATCGACGGCAGCGCGCCCGGCAGAATCACCTGAATAAACAGGCTCCAGCCGGAAAGACCGTAGCTGCGCGCCATCTCCACCAGGCCGCGGTCAATATTGCGAATGCCGTGATAGGTATTGAGGTAGATGGGGAACAGCGTGCCAAGCGCCACGAGAAAAATTTTGGCCGATTCGTCGATGCCGAACCACAGGATCACCAGCGGGATCAGCGCCAGATGCGGCACGTTACGCAGCATCTGCACCGAGGTGTCCAGCAACCGCTCGCCGGTGCGCGACGTGCCGGTAATCAGTCCAAGGATCAGGCCAATCGAACCGCCAATAGCAAAGCCGATTGCCGCACGCCAGCCGCTGATGGCGAGGTGCTGCCACAGTTCACCGCTCACCGCCAGATGCCAGAAGGTGATGACAATATTCTCCGGCGAGGGCAGGATGCGCGTCGACAGCCAGCCGGCCTGCGACGCTATCTGCCACACCAACAGCAGCAGCACCGGCAATGCCCACGGCAGCAGGGCGTTGCTCAGCTGTTTTTTGACCTTAGCCATGTGTCACTCCTTAACTCTGCGCGACTTTCTGCGGGGTGAAATCATTGGCGACTGCTTCACCGTGTGCCTGAACCACGCGCGGTTTGGGCACCTCAGGAATCGCCAGATCGAGATGCGGGAACAGCAGTTCGCCAACGCGATACGCTTCTTCCAGATGCGGATAGCCGGACAGGATGAAGGTTTCGATGCCCAGATCCTGATACTCCTGCATCCGCGCCGCCACCGTCGGACCGTCGCCCACCAGCGCCGTCCCGGCACCGCCGCGCACCAGACCGACGCCGGCCCACAGATTTGGGCTGATCTCCAGCCGATCGCGCTGCCCGCCGTGCAGTGCGGCCATGCGCTGCTGACCGACGGAATCGGTGCGGGCGAAGGCCGCCTGCGCTTTGGCAATGGTGGCATCGTCCAGATGGGCGATCAGCCGGTCCGCCGCCTGCCACGCTTCCTCATTGGTCTCACGCACAATGACGTGCAGACGGATGCCGAAGCGCACCGTGCGCCCCTGCGCCGCCGCTTTGGCGCGCACCTGTTCAATCTTCTCTTTCACCAGCGCCGGCGGTTCGCCCCAGGTGAGATAAACGTCAACCTGCTCCGCGGCCAGATCCTGCGCGGCATCCGATGAGCCACCAAACCACAGCGGCGGACGCGGCTGCTGCACCGCTTTAAACATCAGCCGTGCACCGCGCACTTTGACGTACTTGCCTTCGTAATCGACCGTTTCGCCTTCACTCACCCGGCGCCAGACGCGGGTAAACTCGGCAGATTCGGCATAACGTTCGCGGTGATCGAGGAACACGCCGTCACCTGCCAGCTCTTCCGGATCGCCGCCGGTAACCAGGTTAAACAGCGCGCGACCGTTGGAGAGGCGATCGAGCGTGGCGGCCTGTCGGGCGGCCTGGGTCGGGGAAATCACTCCCGGTCGCAGCGCCACCAGAAAGCGCAGACGCTGCGTCACCGGAATCAGGGAAGCGGCCACCAGCCACGCATCTTCACACGACCGGCCGGTGGGGATCAGCACGCCGCCAAAACCGAGACGATCGGCGGCCTGCGCCACCTGTTGCAGATAACCGTGGTCCACCGGGCGCGCGCCTTCGGCCGTACCGAGATAGTGGCCGTCGCCGTGGGTGGGAAGAAACCAGAATACAGATACGCTCATGATAAATTTCCTTATGGCCGGGCCGGCTGTGGCTGCCAGATGCGATCGGCAATGGTGACTTTGACCGGCATTAAATGGTTGGCATAAAACAGATCGGCAGTGTGCTGTTGGGCCTGCGCGGTGCGCGCGCTGACCGGCGTAATGGTGGTCGGAGGACGATGGTCAAGGTAGCTGGCGATCACCGGCTGCGGCAGGCCCATCGCCTGTGCCAGCAGATTGATACTTTGCTGGCGCTGGCTGCGCGTCAGCGCATCGGCTTCGCTAAAGGTGTGCAGCACCTGCTGCACGAAGTCACCGTGATCGGTAGCAAAGCTGCGCGTAGCGAGGTAGAACGAACCGGTCTGGTTCAGCTTGCTGCCGTCCACCAGCACACGGACGTTGCCCTGCAGCAGCGCAGCGGAATAGTAGGGATCCCAGATCGCCCAGGCGTCAACATCACCCTGCTGAAATGCGGCGCGCGCATCGGCGGGCGTCAGATAAGTCGGCTGAATATCGTTAAAGCTCAGTCCGGCCTGTGCCAGCGCGCGCAGCAGCAGATTGTGCGAGCTGGAGCCTTTCTGGAACGCCACTTTGTGGCCTTTCAGTTGCGCCACGCTGTGAATCGGGCTGTCTTTCGGCACCAGAATCACTTCGGCCTGCGGTTTCGGCGGCTCCGAGCCGACATACAGCAAATCCGCGCCGGCGGCCTGGGCAAACAGCGGCGGGATATCCCCGGTGCTGCCTAAGTCAATGCTGCCCACGTTCAGCGCTTCGAGCATTTGCGGACCGGCCGGAAACTCTATCCACTGAATGTTGGTGGCCGGGAAGCGCTGCTCCAGCAGCCGATGCGATTTGGCCAGCACCATGCTGACCGATCCCTTCTGATAGCCGATGCGGAATTGGGCCGGCGCGTCCGCAGCCTGCGCAGCAAGACTTAAAGCAAACAGCGCGGTAACGGTCGGCAGCAGCCAGCGGGTTAACATCCTTTTCATAAGCGTTTCCTTTATACAGCCTGAGCATAGGGTGGATGACGACGGTGCAGCGCCTGCCAGAAGGTTTCCAGCGCCTCATCGATACGTGCGGACAGAAGTGCGTCCAGCTCGGGCTGACGGTCGTAATGGGTGACTTGCGTATCGCTGGCAAACACGCCGTGCAGCACCTCCTGCGCTTTCAGCGCGTTCAGTACCGGTTTCAGCGCGTAATCCACCGCCAGCATGTGCGCCACGCTGCCACCGCTGGCCAGCGGCAGTACCACTTTGTGTTCCAGCGCGCGTTCCGGCAGCAGGTCGAGCAGGGTTTTCAGCGCACCGGAGAACGAGGCTTTATAGATCGGTGTGGCGACGATCAGCCCATCGGCCAGCGCTAAATCCTCTTTCAGTGCGGTCAGCGCCGGAGAATCAAACCGGGCATACAGCAAATCTTCCGGCTGAAAGTTATGAATGTTCCACGGAATCACCTCAACGCCACGCGCTTCCAGCGCACGCTGACACAGGGTCAGCAGCGCTGTTGAACGTGAAGGGAAGCGCGGACTTCCCGCCAGCGTAATAACCCGCATGCGCACTCCTTATAACTGAAAGTTATTGATTAGCTATTATTGAGAACTGATGGGTTCAATCCTGACAGAGCAGTCGGCGCGGCGTAAATGATTTATCCGGCAATCCATAGCTGCCAGGCGGCAATAGGGAGGTTTGTAAAAGCAGGGCTAAAGTGGGTCTAAGGTTAATCTGAATTGCGCGCGCTGAATGCCAGGTTCTCATTAGCGGCTTCCGCCGCCGGCAAGGTGAGAATGATTAAAAGCGCTGTTGCCTGGTTAAATCAGAGGTGTAACCGGCGACACACATCGTCGGGCGCGACCTTGTCGTCAGGCTTAAGAAAAATAGATGAGGTAATTTAAGGGGTAGCAACCCAACGCTGATGTAAGTTTAAAGCTGGCACCAGGATTTTTCGCAGTGTCCGTAGAGATTGTTCCATTTTAAGCTGGTCTTAAATTAACGAATAAGTGTGTCAAAGCATGGCGTTTTATTAAAAACACACCGCTTAACGCGTTTCCTGTTACCGATATTACGTATTACTTCTGCACGCTGGTCGGGATTGCTTCAGTGGCGCTTAACAATAAACGGTAAATTATCAGCCAGCCTGGCAAGGGCGAATAGAAATGCCGTCTGCGGGCTGTTTATAATCGATTGAGTTTTCTTACGCTAAAAAAAAGTCACTGCCTTATTTGCGCCCTAATTGGGCGGATATTTGTCTGGCCATTATTCAGTATTATTTTTAGGGAGAGGAATATGGGAAGGTCTGCTCTGTTGGTGCATTCGACTGAACCGGTCGCCGGTCAGCCCGCGCGCGTCGCGGCTGATCACGTTCATCCACTGTTGTGTTATCTGCTGCAGCCGGATGCCGCACACAGCGATTTTAGTGCTGTGCCGCAGCCAGCGGCGGAGAGCGTCAGCGACGAGGCGTTTCTGCTGTTTGCCGCCGATGGCTTTGTGCCCTCTGCTGCACTGTTGCAGGAAGTGGCTAAGCTGAGCCATCAGCGGCCGGAACTCAATTGTCTGTTGGTTTCCCTGGCGCCGCGCGCGCTCAGCCACGGGCTGCAGCCGTCGCTGCAGCTGTTTCAGCAGTTACAGACCCAGCGCCTGTGGCAGCAGAACAATTACGCCGTTATCCTGCGCGCCGCGCTGGTGAAAAATGCCACGCCGCTGGCGCGCATTCAGGATG
Organism: Pantoea dispersa; assembly: GCF_035783935.1. GTDB lineage: Bacteria > Pseudomonadota > Gammaproteobacteria > Enterobacterales > Enterobacteriaceae > Pantoea > Pantoea dispersa_C. Next base: position 355,831 of record NZ_JALKOV010000001.1, read on the forward strand.
TGATGCTGGCCGGTTTGTTAAACACGCAAACGGTATGGCTACTCGACGCCCGCGCGGAGCATGAGGTGACTACCGTTAATCCGCCGCTCAGCTATCAGCAATTTATGACGGAATATGAAAAAGTCACCCGTTTGTCACACTTTATTCCGGAGCGAAACCGCTATCGCCAGAGTTATTTACGCAGTGGGTTATTACAGCTGGTGCAACAGGAATTAAAAGGTGAAACGCAGTTCTCTAATAATGTGCGGCACGCAGTCAGCTACTTTGCCGACCAGTTTTCACCGCAGAGTGCAATGGAGAAACTGTTGCTGAAACAGCCCGATCTCTATTTCTCACTGATGAAAATGAGAAAAAGCCGCTGAGATAGCGCCAGCGTTAATTTTAAGAATTACTCCCGTGGGCGCTACGGTATTTTTGTGTCACGCTGTTAACACTGAGAAAAATACCCAGACGCCAGAGCTTTTATGTCTATCAAACGCAACGCGATTGCCAACTATGTTGGCCAGATCTATCTGACGCTGTCAGGTATTTTAGTGGTTCCCCTGTATATTCAGCATTTAGGTATGGAAGCTTACGGTCTCGTGGGCTTCTTTTCTATATTGCTGACCTGGCTGCAGCTGCTGGACGCGGGCGTATCAACCACGCTGATGCGCGAAGCGGCACGTTATCGGGCTAACCAGGCGGAGTTCGTCTGGTTCCCGGCGCTGTTTGCCACGCTGACCCGGTTCTTCCTGTTTTCCACCCTGGTGCTGGTGGTGCTCGGCTGGCTGGCGACGCCGTGGATCGCGACCCATTGGCTGGATGCGCAGCACTTACCGGCCAGCGATGTGGTGGTCGCCGTGGCGATCATGGTGATCACCGCCGCGATTCGCTGGCGTACCAGCCCGTATCGTAGCGTGATCGTCGGTTTTGAGCATCAGGTCTGGCTCAACGGCGTCAACCTGATCATTACCACGCTGCGTACTTTTGGCGCGGTGCTGGTGATCCAGCTGTTCCCGAATCCGCTGCTGACCTTCTTTATCTGGCAGTTGCTGGTGTCAATTGCCGAAGCCGCCTGCTGTATCTGGAAAGCCTGTCAGCTGGTGCCGCGCGCGGCACGTAAAGAGAAGCGCAACGATCTGAAAGGTGTGCTGAAACCCTTTATCCGCTTTGCGCTGAGCGCGGCCTTCTCCAGCGCCGTCTGGACCTTTATTTCGCAGATTGACCGGCTGGTGCTGTCAAAAACCCTGCCGCTCAGCGAGTACGGTTCGTTCACCGTGGTCGCCACGGCGGCTACCGGCATTCTGCTGCTTAGCAGCCCGATTATGCAGGCGATTGTGCCGCGCATGACCGGCATGAAAACCCGTCAGCAGGGCGATGCCGAATCGCTGAAGCTCTACCGTTATACCACTCAGGCGGTGGCGATTTTTATGGCGCCGCTCAGCATCACTATTGCCTGCTATGCCGGGCCGCTGCTGTGGGCGTGGACGCAGAAAACGCAGATTGTCGATGAAATGGCGTTTGTGCTCAGCCTGTATGCGCTCGGCAGCGGCATCCAGGCGATCTGCGGCCTGCTGTATCACCTGCAATACGTTAACGGCAATCTGAAGCTGCATATGCAAGGATTCACCTGTTTTGCCATCGTGCTGGTGCCGCTCAATATCTGGTGTGCCATCCATTACGGCGCGCTGGGCACCGGCTGGCTGTGGCTGGGGCAGAACATCTTCTATCTGGTCGGCTGGGCGTGGCTGGTGCATCGCCGCTTTGCGCCGGGCATCCACTTTAGCTGGCTGACGCGCGACGTGGCGCTGATCTGGGCGGTCTCGGCGCTGATTGCGTGGCTCAGCACGCTGCTGCCGATTGAATGGAACCAGAATCGCTGGATCAACCTGCTGTGGCTGGGGCTGATCGGTGCCTTTAACCTTGGCGTGTGCTGCCTGTTACACAGCCTGGTGCTGAAACGCCTGCGCGCGCCGCTTGTTAACGCAGAGGAACGAGGATGAGCATGACATCACGCGGTACGCCGACGGTTTCGGTCATTATCCCTAACTGGAACTGCGCGCCCTGGCTGCCGGAAACCCTGGGGTCGCTGTTGCGTCAGTCATCACCGCCGGAAGAGATCATCATCATTGATGATGGTTCGAGCGATGACAGCGTCGCCTGGCTGACGGCGTTTGCCGCGCAGCATCCGCAGGTGACGCTGCTGAGCGGCGGACGCGGCGGCGTCAGCGCTGCACGTATGAAAGGGCTGGCTGCGGCCAGCGGCGATTTTGTCTATTTCATGGATGCCGACGACTTCGTCTCGACCGAGCTGTTCGCGGATTTCCGCCGCGTGCAGGCGCGTCACCCGGAAATAGATCTGTTCTGCTTTGGCGCGAAGATGTTTTTCGACCTGCCGGCACCGCAGCGCCATTATCAGACTATTCACCAGCGCCACGTCAGCGGCCTGTTGCCGGGCGGCAGCGCCACATTGCGCACGCTGATTCAGCATCAGTCGGCGCATCGCGTCATCTGGAGCAGCATCATCTCACGTCGGCTGATTGACCAGCTCGACCTACAGTTTCTGCCGATCCAGAACCACGAAGACGCGCCTTTTATGTTTGCGCTTTACCTGCAGGCGCGCGCGCTGTACTGCACCAGCCAGAGTTACTACTACAAACGCTTTATGCTGAGTTCGCTGTCGCAGAGCACGCGCGACTTCTCGTGGGTGAAAAATTACTTTATCGCGCGCGGCGGCAGCGAGCAGTTCCTGCAGCAGCAGCAGCTGCCGCATGATGAGGCGCTACTGGATGACTATTATCAGACGGTGATGCACGGCTGCCTGGCGCAAATTCGCAAGAACCACATGACAGTCCCCGCCGAGTGGCAGCCGCAGGTGAATCAGCTGGTGCGTAAAGTATTGCAGCACAACGCGCGGCTGAAACTGCTGTGGTATTGCCCGGCGATTTATAGCGGTTTGCAGGCCTGCCGCGATCGTCTCGGACGCTATTCCGCCCGACGCTGATACCGATCAAGTTGTTGCGTCCCAGAGTAATTTACTTTTGCGCCAGAGCACCTTACCATTCTGGCGCACAAATTCCCGTGCACCCGACTTTCACGAAGCTTCCGCCATTCAGGAGAGTGCATGTTATATCCTATCGTCCGGCCGGCGCTGTTTAAGCTCGATCCAGAGCGCGCGCACGAACTCACCTTTCAACAGTTACGCTTTATCAGCGGCACGCCGCTGGAAGGGCTGATTCGTCAGTCGCTGCCGTCACGCCCGGTGACCTGCATGGGTCTGACCTTTCCGAACGCGCTGGGTCTGGCTGCGGGGCTGGATAAGAATGCGGAGTGCATCGACGCCTTCGGCGCCATGGGTTTTGGCTTTGTCGAAGTCGGCACCGTGACGCCGCGCGCGCAGCCGGGCAATGACAAACCGCGCATGTTCCGGCTGGTGGCGGCGGAAGGTATCATTAACCGCATGGGCTTCAATAATCTCGGCGTCGATCACCTGGTAGAGAATGTGAAAAAGGCGCGCTTTAAAGGCGTGCTCGGCATCAATATTGGCAAAAATAAAGACACGCCGGTGGAGCAGGGCAAAGACGATTATCTGACCTGCATGGAAAAGGTGTATGCACACGCCGGTTATATTGCCATCAATATTTCCTCACCGAATACCCCAGGATTACGTTCGCTGCAATATGGCGAAGCGCTGGACGATCTGCTGTCAGCGATTAAATTAAAACAGCGGGCGCTGCAGGAAAGCCATCTTAAATATGTGCCGGTAGCGGTGAAGATCGCGCCGGATCTTTCTGAAGAAGAATTGATCCAGGTTGCTGACAGTTTAGTGCGTCATGAAATAGATGGCGTGATCGCTACCAATACCACGCTGGATCGTTCACTGGTGAGCGGGTTAAAATACGCCGACGAAGCGGGTGGATTAAGTGGTCGTCCGGTACAGTCGCGCAGCACCGAAGTGATTCGCCGGCTGGCGCAGGAGCTGCAGGGACGTCTGCCGATTATTGGCGTCGGCGGCATTGATTCGCTGGTCGCCGCGCGGGAAAAAATGGCGGCTGGCGCAACGCTGGTGCAGATATACTCCGGCTTTATTTATAAAGGTCCGGGTTTAATTAAAGATATCGTGACCCACCTCTAAGACATTTCTCACTTTCCCTGGCCGGGGGGTTTATTTATCCCTCCGGCTCGTTTATATTTTGTCCTGTTCGTACAATTTTCAGCTTTTCCTTAAAGCAATATTTTAAATTTAAGCGCCGTTTAGCGCAGCGTAAATCCACAGGGCACCCCATGAAAATCAAACCCGATGATAACTGGCGTTGGTATTTTGACGCAGAGCATGACCGGATGATGCTGGATCTGGCCGATGGAATGTTATTTCGCTCGCGCTTCTCGCGCAAAATGCTGACGCCCGATGCCTTTAACGACAGCGGCTTTTGCGTCGATGACGCTGCGCTTTATTTTACCTTCGAAGAGCGTTGCCGGCAGAGCGGCCTGAAAAGCGATCAGCGCGCTGAACTGGTGCTGAATGCGCTGGTGGCCAGCCGTTTCCTCAAACCGCTGATGCCAAAAAGCTGGCACTTCACCAGCCATGCGCACAGCTGGCAGCCCGTCGCGGGCGATATGGTGGCGGTAACGCTGGCCGACAGCGGCGAGCAGGCGCAACTGCTGGTGGTTGAGAGCGGTGAGAACGCGGCGCTCTGTCTGCTGGCGCAGAGTGCGCTGACGGTGGCGGGCAAAGGGATGCAGCTCGGCGATGCCATCAAGATCATGAACGATCGCCTGCAGCCGCAGCTGCAGGAAAGTAACGCGCCGTTTGCCCGCGCGGTGTAGCGCTTACGCCAGCTCAATATCTCCGTCCGGAATACAGCTGCAGCTGAGAATGGTGCCGTCGCCGCGCACCGCGCTCTGCTTCAGCGCCTTCACGTTACCCGCTACCAGCGTCATTTTGCAGCTGCCGCAAATCCCGGCTCGACACGAATAGGGAATGCGAAAGCCCTGCATCTCCAGCTGTTCCAGTAATACCTGCTGATTATCGCCAGCAAACTGCTGCCCCTGATAGCCAATGGTGACGGCGGCCGGCGCGCTGCTGGTGGCCTGCAGCGTTTCCACCACCGCACCGGCACCGTAAGCGCGCGGCGTCTGCCGTTCCAGCACCTCAACCGTATCGCCAACGCGAACGATGCCGCTGTTGAGTGCTATCAGGTTCAGACCAAAATCAATATCACCGCTGCCGTCCTGCGCGCTGCGGAAGCGCTGCAGCGTGGCGAGCGGTTCGCCCTGCGGATGTTTACGACCACTTTCGGTGCCGATGGTGGTAAACACGCAGCGGCTGCACGGTTTCGGCATCTCGAAGCTGATCTCGCCGATTTTAATGCGTTTCCAGCTGTCTTCATCCCAGGCGCTGGCACCGCTGACGATCAGGTTAGGGCGGAACTGTTCCAGCCGCACGCTGGCCGGACAGCGCTGCTGCAGATCCTGCAGCGACGCCATATTGACCAGCAAATAAGGAAAACCGTCGGCGAAACCCAGCGGCACCTGATCGAAGCGTTTAACCCGGCGCGATGGCTCGTCACCGACCCAGCGCAGCTGCACCGGGCGCGGGAAAAAGCCGCTCAGCCACTGGTTGATCGCCTCGGGCGCAATGCGCGCGGTGAAGTGGTTTCCCCACACTTCCGTCGGCGCTGGCTGGGCGCTGAAATCGCTGAAGCGGATCAGCGCCTGGCTGCCGTCCGGCGCGGTGATAAACAGCCCGTCAGGCAGCAGTGCCGGCGTGAAACGCACCATCTCCGGAAACTGGCGCGCGGTAATAAAAGTACCGTCGGCTTCGGTCACCATAAAGATGCGATCAAAGGCGAGGCCGCTCTCCAGCACCTGCGCGTGTGACAGCTGCAAACCACGCATCGACTTAACCGGGTGAATATACAGGCGAGACAGGGTAATCATCACAACTCCGAACAGACAAAAAGAAGCTAACTTTATGACATAGGACGCTGATTCGCTATAATGCGCAACAATTTTAGCAAGAGTAAAAGTGACGATATGAATTCTCTGTTTGCCAGTACGGCGCGTGGGCTCGAAGAGCTGTTGAAAACTGAGCTGGACGCGCTGGGTGCGCAGGATTTGCAGGTGGTGCAGGGCGGCGTCCACTTCCGAGCCGACGACCGCGTAATGTACCAAAGCCTGCTGTGGAGCCGTCTGGCTTCACGTATTTTGCTGCCGCTGGGAGAATTCGGCGTCTGGAGCGATCTCGACCTCTACGTGGGGGCGCAAAGCATCCCGTGGAGCGAGCTGTTTGACAGCAACACCACGTTCGCCATCCACTTCAGCGGCACTAACGAGGTGATCCGCAACAGCCAGTTTGGTGCGCTGCGCATCAAAGATGCGATTGTTGATAGCTTTACCCGGCAGAATCTGGAGCGTCCGAGCGTGGATCGCGAGCAGCCGGGCATCCGCATCAACGCGTGGCTGAACAAAGATCGCGTCAGCATTGCGCTGGATCTGAGCGGTACTGCACTGCACCAGCGCGGCTATCGCCAGCAAACCGGCCAGGCTCCGCTGAAAGAGAACCTGGCGGCGGCGATTGTGATGCGCTCCGGCTGGCAGAACGGCACGCCGCTGGTCGATCCGATGTGTGGATCCGGTACGCTGCTGATTGAAGCGGCGCTGATCGCCTGCGATCGCGCGCCGGGCCTGCTGCGTTCGCACTGGGGCTTCAGCCGCTGGAAACGCCACAACAGCGCGCTGTGGCAGGAGGTGCGCAGCGACGCCCTGCAGCGCGCGCGCGCCGGCACGGCCGCCACCACGTCTCGCTTCTTTGGCTATGATAATGATGGGCGCGTGCTGGAATGGGCACGTGCCAACGCGCGCCGCGCTGGCGTGTTCGATCTGTTCACCTTTGCGCAGCAGGATGTGCTGCAGTTGAAAAATCCGCTGGCAGGCGAAGAGGTCAGCGGTACGGTGCTGAGTAACCCGCCGTACGGTGAGCGTCTGGAGAGCGAGCCGGCGCTGATTGCGCTGCACAGCCAGCTGGGCCGCATCATGAAACAGCAGTTTGGCGGCTGGAATTTGTCGCTGTTCAGCGCCTCACCCGAGCTGCTGAGCTGCCTGCAGCTGCGCGCCGATCGCCAGTTTAAAGCGAAAAACGGTCCGCTGGAGTGCGTACAGAAGAACTACCAGCTGGCGGCGAATAGCGCCGAAGGCGGCGCACAGATTGCTGAAGACTTTGCTAACCGCCTGCGTAAGAACAGCAAAAAACTCGACAAGTGGGCGCGCCAGTCAAACATCGACTGCTATCGCCTGTATGACGCCGATCTGCCGGAGTATAACGTGGCGGTCGATCGCTACGCCGACTGGGTGGTGATTCAGGAGTACGCGCCGCCGAAAACCGTGGACGCGACCAAAGCGCGTCAGCGCCTGTTTGACGTGATCGGCGCCACGCTGAGCGTGCTGGAGATACCGGCTAATCGCCTGGTGCTGAAAACCCGCGAACGCCAGAAGGGTAAAAACCAGTACCAGAAGCTGAGCGAGAAGGGCGAATTCTTTGAGGTGCAGGAATACAACGCGCGGCTGCTGGTGAACCTGACGGATTATCTCGATACCGGCCTGTTCCTCGACCACCGTATCGCGCGCCAGATGCTGGGCCAGATGAGCGCGGGGAAAGATTTCCTTAACCTGTTTTCCTATACCGGTAGCGCCAGCGTGCACGCCGGGCTGGGCGGGGCCAAATCCACCACCACGGTGGATATGTCGCGCACTTATCTGGAGTGGGCCGAACGTAACCTGCGCCTGAACGGATTAACCGGGCGCCAGCATCGCCTGATGCAGGCGGACTGCCTGAGCTGGCTGCGCGAAAGCGACGAACAGTTTGATTTGATCTTTATCGATCCGCCGACCTTCTCCAACTCGAAACGGATGGAAGATGATTTCGATGTGCAGCGCGACCACCTGATGCTGCTGCAGAACCTGAAGCGCATGCTGCGTCGCGGCGGCACCATTATGTTCTCTAACAACAAGCGCGGCTTCAAAATGGATCTGGACGGTTTGCAGCGTCTGGGTCTGCAGGCGCAGGAAATTACGCAAAAAACGCTGTCGCAGGACTTTGCGCGCAACCGTCAAATTCACAACTGCTGGCTGGTAAGCCACGCCGGTAAGGAATAAGTTTTATGTCACTGATCAGTATCCATGGCGCTTACCTGTCGTTCAGCGATGCGCCGCTGTTGGATAACACCGAACTGCATATCGAAGAGGGCGAGCGCGTCTGTCTGGTTGGGCGCAACGGAGCCGGTAAATCGACGCTGATGAAGATCATCAACGGCGAACAGCCGCTGGATGACGGCCGCATTATTTATGAGCAGGATTTGGTGGTCGCGCGGCTGCAACAGGACCCGCCACGCAATATCACTGGTTCGGTGTACGACTTCGTTGCCGAAGGCGTGGCCGAACAGGCTGAACACCTCAAGGCCTACCACGCCATATCGCACCTGGTGATGGAAGATCCGAGCGAGAAAAACCTCAACGAAATGGGGCGACTGCAGACGATTCTCGACCATCACAACCTGTGGCAGCTCGATAGCCGCATCAACGATGTACTGCAGCAGATTGGCCTGCAGCCGGACACCGAGCTGTCGTCACTCTCCGGTGGCTGGCTGCGTAAAGCCGCGCTGGGCCGTGCGCTGGTCAGCAACCCGCGCGTGCTGATGCTCGACGAACCGACTAACCACCTCGATATTGAAACCATCGACTGGCTGGAAAGCTTCCTGAAAACCTTCAACGGCAGCATCGTGTTTATCTCGCACGACCGCTCGTTTATCCGCAACATGGCGACGCGCATTGTCGACCTCGATCGCGGCAAGCTGGTGTCGTGGCCGGGCGATTACGATCAGTTCCTGCTGGGCAAAGAGGAAGCGCTGCGCGTTGAAGAGATGCAAAACGCCGAATTCGACCGCAAGCTGGCGCAGGAAGAAGTGTGGATTCGCCAGGGCATCAAAGCGCGTCGCACCCGTAACGAAGGCCGCGTGCGCGCGCTGAAAGCGCTGCGTCGTGAACGTTCCGAACGGCGTGACGTGATGGGCAAAGCCAATATGCAGGTCGGTGAAGCGGCGCGTTCCGGCAAAATCGTCTTTGAGCTGGAAAACGTGGATTACGGCGTTGACGGCAAAACGCTGGTTAAGGATTTCTCCACCCAGGTGCAGCGCGGCGACAAAATCGCCCTGATTGGCCCGAACGGCTGCGGTAAAACCACGCTGCTGCGCCTGATGCTCGGCCAGCTGAAGGCGGATGCCGGTCGCGTGCACTGCGGCACCAAACTGGAAATCGCCTATTTCGATCAGCACCGCGCGGAGCTCGATCCGGATAAAACCGTGATGGACAACCTGGCGGAAGGCAAACAGGAAGTGATGGTCAACGGCAAGCCGCGCCACGTGCTCGGCTATCTGCAGGACTTCCTGTTCCACCCGAAACGCGCCATGACGCCGGTGCGTGCGCTGTCCGGCGGCGAGCGTAACCGCCTGCTGCTGGCGCGTCTGTTCCTCAAGCCCAGTAACCTGCTGATTCTTGACGAACCGACTAACGACCTCGACGTCGAAACGCTCGAGCTGCTGGAAGAGCTGGTGGATGGCTATCAGGGCACTGTGCTGCTGGTGAGCCACGATCGTCAGTTCGTCGATAACACCGTGACTGAATGCTGGATCTTTGAAGGCAACGGCGAGATCGGCACCTTCGTCGGGGGCTACCATGATGCGCAGCAGCAGCGCGCCGCGTACAAACAGACCAAAGCTGCACCGGCTAGAACTGCAGCGGCTAAACCGGCAGAAAAAGCCGATGCCCCCAAACGCAGCGCAGGCAAGCTAAGCTATAACCTGACGCGTGAACTGGAACAGCTGCCGCAAAAGCTGGAGCAGCTGGAGACGCGCATCGGTGAGCTGCAGGCGCAGATGAGTCATCCGGACTTCTTCAGCCAGCCGCACGACAAAACGCAGCCGGTGCTGGATGCGCTGGCGCAGGCGGAGCAGGCGCTGGAAACCACCTTTGAACGTTGGGAAGAGCTGGAAGCGCTGAAAAACGGCGCATAACGCAGAGGGAGTCAGCATGTGTGCCACGCATCAGACGCAGCACTGGATGCTCTGTCCGCAGTGTGATTTAACCGTAAAACTGCCCGCCGTACCGGTGGGCAGCCGTGCGCGCTGTCCGCGCTGTCACACCACGCTGGTGGCCAACTGGCACGAACCGCGCAAACGCCCTACCGGCTATGCGCTGGCGGCGCTGTTTATGCTGCTGCTGGCCAATCTGTTTCCGTTTATCAGCATGCATGTGGCCGGCCTCAGCAGTCAGATCTCGCTGATGGCTATCCCGCAGGTGATGGATCGCGAGGACTATCGCAGCCTCGCCACGCTATTCCTGCTGTTTGTGCAGGGCATTCCGGCTTTCTGCATGATCGCCATTCTGCTGCTGGTGAATCCGGTGCGTTTGCCGCACAGCCTGCGGCTTGGACTGGCGCGTATTCTGTTTCAATTGCGCAGCTGGGGGATGGCGGAAATCTTCATGGTCGGCGTGCTGGTCAGCTTCGTCAAATTGATGGCCTACGGTGAAATTGGCCTCGGCAGCAGCTTCTGGCCGTGGTGCCTGTTTTGCCTGCTGCAGCTGCGTGCGTTTCAGTGTGTCGATCGCCGCTGGGTCTGGCAGTGCATCGATCCGCTGCCGCCGCTGGCGCAAACGCCGCAGGCGGGCATCAGCGGGCTGAAGCAGGGGCTGCGCAGCTGTCCGTGCTGCACCGCGATTCTGCCGGCCGCTGAGAAAACCTGTCCGCGCTGCGGCGTGAGCGCCGCGCCGCGCCGGCAGCACAGCCTGCAGTGGACGCTGGCGCTGCTGATCACCTCGGTGATGCTCTATATCCCGTCGAATATTATGCCGATCATGGTGACCGAAACGCTCGGCTCACAGTATCCGTCCAATATTATGGCCGGCGTCATTTTGCTGTGGAGCGACGGCTCGTGGCCGGTCGCGCTGGTGATTTTTATCGCCAGTATTATGGTGCCTTCGCTGAAGATGGTGGCGATTGGCTGGCTGTGCTGGCACGCCAGCGGCCGTGGCCGGCGCGACAGTGAGAAAATGCACCTGATTTATGAGGTGGTGGAATTTGTTGGCCGCTGGTCAATGATTGATGTGTTTGTGATTGCTGTGCTCTCAGCGCTGGTGCGCATGGGCCAGCTGATGAGTGTTTACCCTGCGCCAGGCGCGCTGTTGTTTGCGCTGGTGGTGATCCTGACTATGTTCGCCGCCATGACGTTTGATCCGCGCCTGATTTGGGATCGTCTACAGGAAACTGAACGTAAGGAGCCGCGTCTTGACGGACAACCAACACGGCATTGCTAACGTCGACCAGATCAAACGCTGGTCGCCGGTGTGGATCGTACCTATCGTCACGCTGTTAATCGGCGGATGGATTCTGTTTTATCACTTTAGCCATCAGGGGCCGCAGGTCACGCTGATCACCGAAAACGCCGAAGGCATTGTGGCCGGTAAAACCACCATTAAAAGCCGCAGCGTCGACGTCGGCACCGTCGAAAGTGCGGTACTGACCGACGATTTGCACCACGTCGAGATCACCGCGCGCCTGAATGCTGGCATGGAAAAATTGCTGCATAAAGACAGCGTGTTTTGGGTGGTGAAGCCGCAGATTGGTCGCGAAGGGGTGACCGGCCTCGGTACGCTGCTCTCCGGCGCTTACATCGAACTGCAGCCCGGTGCCAAAGGCGAAAAGCCGGAGAGCTATCAGCTGCTCGACGCGCCGCCGCTGGCACCGCCGGATGCCAAAGGGATTCGCGTCATTCTCGACAGCAAAAAAGCCGGTCAGCTTAATCCGGGCGATCCGGTGCTGTTCCGCGGTTACCGCGTCGGCACGGTGGAGACCAGCACCTTTGATACCGACAAGCGCATGATGACCTATCAGCTGTTCATCGCGGCGCCTTACGACCGGCTGATCACCACCAATGTGCGCTTCTGGAAGGACAGCGGCATTGCGGTGGATATGTCCGCTTCCGGCATGCGCGTCGAAATGGGATCGCTGACGACCCTGTTCAGCGGTGGCGTGAGCTTTGACGTGCCGGACGGCTGGGAACCTGGCGAGCTGGCCAAAAATCAGGACGACTACCACCTGTATGACGACCAGCGCAGCATTCAGGATTCGCTGTACACCAAACACACCGATTTCCTGATGTTCTTCAGCGACTCGATTCGTGGTCTGCAGGTTGGTGCGCCAGTCGAGTTCCGCGGCATTCGTCTCGGTACCGTGGCTCAAGTGCCGTACATGATCCCGGGCGTGAATCAGGCGCTGAACACCGATTACCGCGTGCCGGTGCTAATCCGCATCGAGCCGGACCGCTTTATCAGCCGTCTCGGTGATGACTTTAACCTTGAACAGCATCTGCAGGATGGTAAGAAACGCGGCCTGCGCGCCACGCTGAAAACCGGTAACCTGCTGTCCGGCGCCCTGTTTGTCGATCTCGACTTCTATGACAATGCCCCGGCTTATAAAGGGCCGAATGAAGTGGCCGGCCTGGAAGTGATTCCGACCGTGAGCGGCGGCCTCAGCCAGATTCAGCAGAAACTGATGGCGGCGCTGGATAAGATCAACGCACTGCCGCTCAACCCGATGATCAATCAGGCCACCGGCACGCTGAAAGAGAGCCAGCGCACTCTGCAGCAGCTGCAGAAAACGCTGGATAACCTCAATCAGATCACCGCCAATCCGGCGATGAAAACGCTGCCGGCCGATATGCAGCAAACGCTGCGCGAGCTCAATCGCAGCATGAAGGGGCTGCAGCCGGGATCGCCAGCGTATAACAAACTGGTGGGCGATATGCAGCGTCTCGATCAGGTGCTGCGTGAATTGCAGCCGGTGCTGAAAACGCTCAACAGCAAGAGCAACGCGCTGGTATTTGAAGCCAAACCGGGTCAGGATCCGCAGCCAAAGAGGGCGAAACAGTGAAAAAAGGGCTGATTATCGGCGCTGTGCTGCTGCTGGCGGGCTGCAGCAGCACTATCGACACCACTTATTACCAGCTGCCTGCGGGCAGCAATATGGCGCGCGTCAGCAGTGACGTCTCCGCCAGCCAGCCGATGATTTGGGTTGAGCAGGTGAGTGTACCGGACTATCTCGCCGGCAACGGGCTGGTGTATCAAACCAGTGACGTAAAGTACGTGATTGCCGCCAATAACCTGTGGGCCAGTCCGCTCGACCAGCAGCTGCAGCAGACGCTGGTCACCAATCTGGGCCAGGCGCTGCCGGGTCGGCTGGTGGCCAGCCAGCCGCTGGGCGAGACGCACGATACGCTCAGCGTGCACGTCACCGGTTTCCACGGCCGCTACGACGGCAAAGTAGTGGTAAGCGGTGAATGGCTGCTACAACATCAAGGGCGGCTTATCAAACATGGCTTTAATCTGACGCTGCCGCAGACCGAAGATGGCTATGATGCACTGGTGCGCACGCTGGCGCTCGGCTGGCAGCAAACGGCACAGCAAATCGCGAATAGCGTGGTTACGCTAAATTAAGAATTGTTCGATGCTTATGCTAAGTCCCTGATTTGCCGTATTGTGACGGCGCGCAAATCAGGGACTTTTTTATTGCGGAATCAGCCAGATATGGCTGCTGTACTGACGGTTATGTGTCTATTTCGCGGCAAAATGATGACATTGGCGTGAATTTTGCGCATTGACCTTTCGCCGACCTCGGGTTAGAACATTACTGTGGTTGAACATTAATTCACCACTCTTTCTTTCCACCAGATTCCACCAGACCTGAAATGAGGGAAACGAGGTATGAAGAGACAGAAGAGAGACCGCCTGGAACGAGCACATTCACGAGGCTATCAGGCAGGCATTACCGGCCGCTCAAAAGAGATATGCCCTTATCAAATGATCGATGCCCGGTCTCACTGGTTGGGAGGTTGGCGACAAGCCATGGAGGACAGGTCGGCGGTGGCTTAGGCACCGTCGGATGTCCATAAACAGGAAAAAAAACCTCCGCTGCGTGCGGAGGTTTTTGTTGGCGGGTCAGAACGCTGAAGTGTCTTTAAACAGGCCCACTTTCAGGTCCGTCGCGGTGTAAATCAGGTTACCGTCGACGAACACTTCGCCATCTGCCACGCCCATCACCAGCTTGCGGTTGATGACGCGTTTGAAGTGAATTTTGTAGGTGACCAGCTTCGCGGTTGGCAGAACCTGGCCGGTGAATTTCACTTCACCAACGCCCAGCGCGCGGCCTTTACCTTCCGCACCCAGCCAGCCGAGATAGAAGCCAACCAGCTGCCACATGGCATCCAGGCCGAGACAGCCCGGCATCACCGGATCGCCTTTGAAGTGGCAATCAAAGAACCACAGGTCAGGGCGGATATCCAGCTCGGCTTCCACATAACCTTTATCGAATTTACCGCCGTCTTCGGTCATTTTGACCACGCGGTCCATCATCAACATGTTGTCAGACGGAAGCGGTGGGCCATTTTCGCCAAACAGTTCGCCGCGACCAGAGGCAATCAGGTCTTCTTTGCTATAGGATTCGCGTTTATCTACCATGTTCTCAATATGCCTTCTTTTAGTGAAGCCCGAATATTAGCGAACAGTTGTACGCTGGGCAATGCAATCAGCTGTGGTTGAACCAGTTGAGCCAGCGTAAAGGCCACGGGCGCGGTCGGCTCTCCTGCTGATTGAGCTGGGTAATGCGCTCCTGAATGGTGTTCAGCAGCGATTCGCCGCTTTCGCTCTGCCAGGCAATGCCGGTTAACAGCGGCAGCGCTTCGTCAACGCGCTCAATCGCCCAGATGTGGAACTGCCCCTGCTGTACCGCGGCCACCACCTCTTCGCTGAGGCTGAGATGGCGGACGTTGCTGGCAGGCAGAATCACCCCCTGTTTGCCGGTCAGCTCACGTGACTGGCAAATATGGAAGAAGCCTTCGATTTTCTCATTCAGGCCACCGACCGGCTGCACGTTACCAAACTGATCCACCGACCCGGTGACGGCGATTTGCTGGCTCAGCGGCTGATTTGCCAGCGCGCTGATCAAGACACACAGCTCGGCCAGCGAGGCGCTGTCGCCATCGACCTCGGAATAGGATTGCTCAAACACCACCGATGCCGAGAACGGCAGCTGCTGCTCCAGCTCAAGTTCCGAAATCAGGTAGGCCTGCATGATCATCATGCCTTTGGCGTGGATGTTGCCGCCAAGCTCTGCTTTGCGTTCGACGTCAGTAAACTCGCCGTCGCCCGGATGCACAACGCAGGTGATGCGTGATGGCTCGCCCCACGGACGTGGATGGCCTGGGAATTCAATCACCGACAGGCCGTTGATCTGACCGACCACTTCGCCTTCGGTCTCGATCATGATCTGATTCAGCAGAATCTCATCGCGCATCCGGTCGGCGAGGAAACTTTCGCGCCACTGACGTGCTTCCAGTGCTTCCTTCAGCGCGTCACCATTCAGCGTCTCACCGTGCAGCGCGGCTTCCTGCAGCTGACGGCGCAGCCAGCGCGGGCACAGCGGCAGCGTGTCCTGATCGCCGGTCAGACGCACGGCTTCATTGATCAGCAGCGGCCAGAAATCAGCCTCTGGCGCAGATAAACCGGCCAGCTCTGCCTGGCTGAGCGTCCAGCGGCACCAGTTTGCCATGTCATCATCGTCGACCAGCTGCAGGTTCTCTTCGAACTCGCTGTACAGCGCCATTTCGTGCACTTCAACGTCCAGCTCCTGGAAGCTGGCCAGCGCCTCGCGATCGCCGCATAAAATCAGACGCAGCTGCAGCGGCAGCGGGGGAATGGTGACCGGCAACGGGCGGCGCTCGTCCGGTGAATACCAGTCAAAGCGGCCCAGCTCAATCACTTTGCGCAGGCGCAGCCACAGCAGCGGCTGTGCCAGCAGGGTGTTGATCGACAGGATCAGCGTGCCGCCATTCGCCTGGTGCAGCAGACCGGGCTCCAGCTGCACGCGATCTTTATACTGACGCACGCAGCCGAACAGCTGCTCGGACTCAATCCAGTCGGCGTAATGTACGCCGCCAGCGCTGGTGAACGGACGACTGGCGTCAACAGGCGGTTGCAGGCTGACGTTATCGCCCATCACATGGTAATCACCGCCGTACAGCGCAGTCTCATCCGGCTGGAAGCGCTGTGCCGCTTCGGCAATCCACGCCAGATAATCGCTGTTTTCCTGGCTGCGCAACAGCAGCAGCGGAAAGCCCAGCGTTTGATGGTGTAAATGCGCCAGCGCATTCAGCAGACGCGGCTGAACCGCGGCAAGCGTATCGCTATCTTCCAGAGAGACGGTTGAGAAAAGTGATTGGTAGCGCGAGCTATCCGGCTGCAGGGCTTGCCACGTAAGTTGAGTGCTGGTCAAAATATTCGCATTAGTCTGATTCAGGAAAAGCGCGATTATACAGGATTCAACCCGGTTAAGCACGGCGCACTTCCGGCCCGAACTGTGAGCAGCACGACATGTTTTTCCTTGCTGCATCCGGGAAAAAAGCTGTTATTCTTAGTTTGTTACGTGATCACGATGAGATTCCGATGAAATACCAGCAACTCGAAAATCTTGAAAGTGGATGGAAGTGGAAATACCTGGTGAAAAAGCATCGGGAAGGTGAACTGATCACCCGGCACATCGAGCTGAGCGCGGCGCAGGCGGCGGTTGAGACGCTGCTGGCGATGGAGAACCATCCGGTCGACGTGGGTGACTGGATCGCGAAGCATATCCATCCTGAGCTGGAAAACCGCCTGAAGCAGACCATTCGCGCCCGGCGCAAACGTCATTTCAATGCTGAGCATCAGCACACGCGCAAGAAGTCTATCGATCTGGAGTATCTGGTGTGGCAACGTCTGGCCGGGCTGGCGCAGCGTCGCAACAGCACCTTGTCAGAGACGATTGTTCAGCTGATCGAGGATGCGGAACGCAAAGAGAAGTATGCCAGTCAGATGTCGACGCTCAAGCAGGATCTGCAGGCCATTCTGGGCAAAGGCGGCGCGGAAAACGAATAGCTGTGAACAGAATTGCGTCATAATGAGCCATAAAAAAACCCCGCCGAAGCGGGGTTTTTTACTGCGCGATAACTTAAGCCTGTGGCTGAGTTACAACGTCTTTGATACCTTTCACGTCGATTTCAACGCGACGGTCTGGCGCCAGGCAGTCGATCAGGGCATTACGGCCTTTCACGCTGTCACAGGTGTTGCCAGTAACTGGGTTGGATTCACCCATGCCACGTGCAGAGATCTTGTTAGCCGGGATACCTTTAGATACCAGGTAGTCGACAACAGACTGAGCACGTTTCTCAGACAGTTTCTGGTTGTACTGGTCTGAACCGATGCGGTCGGTGAAGCCCAGAACCACAACAGAACCGTCTTTCGGATCCATTGAGCTCAGCTGGCTGTACAGCTGATCCAGAGCCTGCTGACCTTCTGGCTTCAGGGTAGATTTGTTGAAGGTGAACAGCACGTCAGACTTCAGGGTGAAACGCTTGGTTTCAACAACCGGAGCCGGAGCTGGCGCTGGAGCAACAACTGGTGCTGCAGCTTCGTCCTGACCGAAACGGTAAGAAACGCCGACGCTCAGCATGCTGTTGTCTGGACGCGCACCAACGGTACCTGCGTCACCGATGTTGTTAACCCACTGGTAGTCCAGGCGAGTCGCCCAGTTTTTGGTCAGTGCGTATTCAACACCAACAGCAGCCAGCGGAGAAACGCCGGTGTCGTGGTTGCTGGTGCGAGTGCCGTCGTTTACGTTAGCCTGAGTTGAGTCTGCACGCCATACCATGCCACCCAGACGGGTGTACACGTCCAGATCGTCAGCAATTGGGTAGCTCAGTTTAGCTGCCAGCTGAACGCCCTGTGCTTTGAATGCGCCGTTAATTTGATTGCCTTTGTTCGGCATACGGCCCAGCCAGTCGTAGCCCAGCTCGAAGCCCAGGTATGGGTTAGCCTGGTAGCCCAGGAAAGCACCTGCGCCCAGCTGAGATTCGTGGGTTGGACCGTCGTTGTTTACGTAACCGTTACCGTAGTAACCAGTATCGTGATACTGAGACCAGCCCAGTTTAGCACCGGTGTACCAGGTGTCATCTTTAGGAGCGGCCTGCGCTACGGTAGCGAAGCCAGCCAGTGCCACTGCAATTGCGATAGCTGTCTTTTTCATTTTGCGCCTCGTTATCATCCAAATAGGCAATGAGCAAAAAGGTTGCTCTTGGTTGTAATCCTTCGCCGGGTCTAAACGCTCGCTTATGACTCTACCGAAAAAACGGAGGTTATTGAGCACCCTGGCGAGGTAAAGTCTACAACGAGATTGGAAACTTACAAGTATGATGTGACGTCAGCGGATAAAAAAACAGGGATTTATACACACATTTTAACAAATGACATGGCAAAATTTTCGCTAATGGAAAAGAAAAATGCGGCTAAGCCATTGTCATAGCTGGCGGGAAAAGAATCAGTGGCTTAGCCGCAACTTTGTGAAAAAATAGCGTGAGAAAAATCTTAGTTTTACTTAATGAAACAAATCAGACGGAATTTTTGCGCTGTTTGGCTGTCTGGACAGAGCAAGATCCTGCCCCTGAGGACGCATAATCAATCCCAGCGCTTCGCCTTCCGCCGCAGCCTGCTCAAGTTCCAGGCGTTCTTCATTGCTCAATTCATAAGGAATCCAGGCGAGTACCACGCTGTAATTGCCAGTGCGCAGCGCCTTAACCATGCTCTCGACCGTGCTCAAACGCTCGGATTCGGTGATATGCATACTCTTTTCCAGCGGTAATCCCGACTGCTGCATCCAGCTGCGGTTCAGTTTGTGCGCCGGAGTCAGCCACAGCTGCCAGCGTGACTGCGCGCTCAGTTGCTTCAGGACCGGCAGCAACAGCAGCGGCATAATGCCAGGCTGTTCGCTGTAACGCAGTTCAGTAATACCACCCAGAGAAGGTTGCGTTAAGCCAGTGCTGGCGAAACGGCGGGAACGATCAGCAGGGCCAGAGTATTGAGTACGCATAATTTAATCACTCAGTAATGAACTGTATGAATATACAGTAATGAGTTCCTGGATAAAGATCAACCTCAATTTCTGAAAATGCCTCGCAAATTCGGCACAAGATCCCCTTGTTGCTGCTTTTATTCATTGAACAGCTAAATCGTTTTTTCTATCTTCTAACCAGATGAATCTCTGAGCTTTTTATAGGAAATTTCCCGCGCAAGGAATGAGAAAAAGGGGACGTTATGAAGAAAAATAATCCGGTCGTTGAGCAGTCCAAAGCCCAGTTAGCGGCATTGGGAAAAATTGAATCGCGCACCCAGTTTGGTGGCTACGCACTGGCGGTTGAGAAGGTGGTATTTGCTTACATCAATGAGGATGCGCTCTATCTGCGTGCCAGCGAGGCGCTGCAGCACTATGCCGCGCAGCGGCCACTGGAACCGCTGGTATACCGCAAGCGCGGCATGCCGGTGACGCTCAGCTACTACAAAGTGGATAAGCAGCTATGGCAGGACACCGACCAGCTGCTGCGCTTATCGGCCAGCTCGTTGTACGCTGCGCGCGCCGAGGCGGCGAACAGACTTGTCTTGCTCAGGCTGAAAGATCTGCCCAATCTCAGCCTGCGCATGGAGCTGATGCTGCACAAAGTCGGGATCAATTCGGTGCGGCTGCTATACGAAATGGGGTCGCGCCAGAGCTGGCTCAGGCTGCGGGCGGTGAATAAAGACATCGGCCTGAAAACCCTGCTGGCACTGGAAGGGGCGATCTCCGGCCATCATCAGGCGGCGCTGCCGGCGGCGGTACGTGAAGAGTTAAGCGCGTGGTATCAGGAGACGCTCCGCCAGCACGCGGCGGCGGAGCGTTTGTTGCCTTAAGCGGCGGCAATGACGCGGCGCAGACGGGCAATTTCCGGCAGCAGGGCAATCAGCAGGCCCAGCTGCTGTAACACCAGCGGCGCCTGCGCCTCGTCACTGGTTTTCAGCGCGCTCAGCCGCTGCATCAGCGCCTGCTGCATCGTTTCTGCCTGTGCTTCGCTGACGCGTTCAATCTGCAGCACATCCTCCACAAAACAGACCGCGTCATCCAGCAGCGTCAGCAGTTCGCCCTCAGTCAGCCGTTCACGGTGCGCGCCCAGCGCAGAGATATAACTGAGAAACGAATGGTTGAGGCACAGCAGGCGGAACGCATTTTCACGCAGCGGCTGCTGCAGCTTCAGTTCGCTGCTCATGTTGGAGACCACCGAGGCCAGCTCTGCATCGGCGTTGTGGGCGTCACGCCGCGCCACGCGATAGGCGAGGCGGTTATCTTTGCCCTGATGATACTGTTCCATAATGGCATCAAGATAACGGCAGTTGGCATCCAGCGTGCGATCGGCCACGGCCGTCAATTTACGGAAGCGCCAGTCAGGCCAGACAAATGCCACCGCCAGCCAGGCCAGTCCACAGCCGAGCAACGTATCCACCACGCGCGGCAGGGCGACATCAAAACCTTCACCCAGCAGATTGAAACACAGCAGCACCAGCAGGGTGATGAACAGTGTCGCCTGTGCGTACTGAATCTGGCGGAAGGCAAAAAACAGCACGCCGCTCAGCACGATCAGGATCAGCTGGCCCTCGACCGACGGCACCAGCCACAGCACCGGCAGGCCAATCGCGATACCGGCCAGCGTTCCGCCGATACGCAGCGCCAGCCGTCGTCGCGTGGCGTTGTAGTTGGGCTGACAGACAAACAGGCTGGTCAGCAGGATCCAGTAGCCGCGATGGAGGCCGGTGAGCTGGATGAAGGCATAGCCGACGCACAGCACCAGTGACATGCGCACCGCGTGGCGGAACAGCGCAGAACCCGGGCTCAGGTGGCGGCTGAGGCGCAGACGAATATCGGCCCAGCCGCTCAGCCCTTCGCGTGACAGATGGTGATCGCTTTGCGTTAGCGGTTCTGCCAGCCGCTGCTCCGATTCGATCGACGCCAGCTGCGCGTCGATAGCGCGTAAATTGCGCAGCAGCCAGAACAGCGGACGAATGTGCGCCGCCTGCGGATCGTTGTGCTGCAGGCGCTGCAGCGCGGTCTCCAGCCGCTCAAAGCTGCGCGCGAAGTGGCTGTCATGATGCCATGGCTGGCGCAGCACAATGTTCTCAGCCAGCTGACGGCAGGCCTGCGCCTGCATGTTCAGCAGCCGCTGGAAGCGAAACAGCACTTCGTTGTAGCGCCAGTCGTCGCGCAGCAGGTGATACTGCAGATGCGAGGAGCTGGCGCGCTCGTGAATATCCTGCGCCACAAAATAGTAATGCAGGCTGCGCCGCGTACTGCGTGAACCGCGGTCGCCGCGTAAACGGCTCTGAATGGTGGTTTTTGTCAGGTTGAGCTGCGCCACCAGCTGACTGTTCACCATCGCGGTGGCAATCAGCGCGGCGTCATCCTGTTCATCGCCATCGGGATCAAACAGGTTGGCTTTGGCTTCCAGATAGCGCGCCAGCTGGGAAAAGCTGGCGGCCAGTTGCTCCTGCACCGGGCGCACCGGGAACATCAGATGGCCGATGAAGGTCAGCAGGTTGTACCACAGCGCGCCAATCAGCAGCAGCGCTGGCTGCATCCACCACTGCGGGAACAGGCCAATGCCGAGCATGGTATAAACCGCAATCAGTAGCGCGCCAAAGGCAATGGTGGCGTAGCGTTGTCCCAGCGCGCCCAGCAGAATAAACCCCCAGCTGGAGAGCGCGAGGCCAATAGCAAACAGCCACGGATGCGGGAACAGCAGCTCCACCGACACTGACGCGATGCAGAAGCACACCAGCGTGATGAGCAGATTGCGTACGCGGCCGGTCCAGCGATCGTCGAGATCGGCCAGCGCGGCCGCCACCACGCCGAGCGTCAATGGAATGGTCCACTCAATCTGCTGCAGCCACCAGGGGACGGCGGCGCAGCCGGCCAGCGCGAAGAAGATGCGCAGCAGGTAGCGCAGGCTGCTGTTAAACAGGTAACGGCGCCAGCCGGGCAGAGCGTCAGGCATCATCTTCAGCCTCAGTAGCGGCGCCGGGCGTTGGCTTCACGCGCCGCCTGCGCTTCTTCCACCGACACCACACGACGACCCACCGGCCACAGCGCGATGGCAGCGATTTTAAAGTGGGCAATACCGGTTGGGATGCCGATGATGCTCAGGCATTGCACAATGCCGGTCGAGATATGCATCAGACACAGCCACCAGCCAAAGAAAATCAGCCAGAACAGGTTGAGAAAGGTGCCGCCGGCGTTCAGCACGTGGCTTTTGCTCTCCGGACGCAGTACGTCAACGTGCACCGCTTCGTTGCCAAATGGCAGCAGGGACAGTTTGGTTATTTCCCAGCAGGAGCGCGTCAGCGGCAGGGTAAAAATCAGCACGATGCTGATCAGCGTGGCAAACAGCCATCCGAGAGTGGTGATAAAGCCGCCAAGGATAAAATTAAGAATATTAAGCACGGTGCGCATAACGCGTTTTTCCTTTTGCAATCCGCAATATGTGTCGCCCAGTTTAGCGTGTTTTAAGGCTGGAGCGCTAAGGGTCTGACAGGTAAACTGCGCGATAATCGAATTCCACATGACGGTGCGAAGATGGAACTGAAAGCAACATCGATGGGCAAACGACTGGCACAGCATCCTTATAACCGGGTGCGACTGCTGGCCGCCGGTGTGGAAGTCAGCGGCGATCGCCATGAGTATCTGATTCCGTTTAATCAGCTCATCAGCATTGCCTGCAAACGCGGCATGGTGTGGGGCGAGCTGGAGTTTTTATTGCCGGAAGAGAAAGTGGTGCGGCTGCACGGCACGGAATGGCAGGAAACCCAGCGTTTTTATCACTACCTGCAGCAGGCGTGGCAGGCGTGGAGCCTCGAGATGAGCGACATCAGCGCGCAGGTGCTGGCGGCGCTGCAACAGGAGATTAACGCCTTCATCGGGCAGGATCGCTGGCTGAAGCGCAGCGAGCTGGCGGCGCTAAAAGAGACCATCACGCGCCAGTTTTCCGCCTTACCGCTGCCGCTGGCCCGGCTGGACGAATTTGATAACTGTCGCACCCTGTGGCGCTTTTGCCAGCAGTGGCTGGAGCAGGGCGAGAGCGCGATTCGGCAGCGCAACCGCGAATGGAGCGCGCGCGTCATCAGCGATCACCACGCGTTTTTCTCCACCGTCGAAACCACGCCGCTCAACCCATCGCAGTGTGAAGCGGTGGTCAACGGTGAAGATGCGCTGCTGGTGCTGGCGGGCGCGGGCAGCGGTAAAACCTCGGTGCTGGTGGCGCGCGCCGGCTGGCTGCTGCAGCGCAAACTGGCGCAGCCGGAGCAAATCCTGCTGCTGGCTTTTGGACGCCAGGCGGCAGAAGAGATGAACGATCGCATCCAGTCGCGGCTGGGCGAGAGCGCCATTCAGGCGCGTACGTTCCACGCGCTGGCGCTGCACATTATTCGCGAAGGCAGCAACAAGCAGCCGGTGATCACCCGGCTGGAAAGTGACAGCAGCGCGCGGCGGCAGTTACTGATCGAAAACTGGCGTGAGCAGTGCAGCAGCAAAAAGGCGCAGGCCAGCGGCTGGCGTCAGTGGCTGCAGGAAGAGCTGGCATGGGATGTGCCGGAAGGTCCGTTCTGGCAGGATGATAAACTGGCGCAGCGGCTCGCCGTGCGGCTGGAGCGCTGGCTCGGGCTGATGCGCATGCACGGTGGTGCGCAGGCGGCGATGATTGCCGATGTGCCGGAGCCGCTGCGCGACAATTTTACCAAACGCGTCCGGCTGATGGCGCCGCTGCTGAAAGCATGGAAAAGCGCACTCAAAGCCGAGGGGGCCGTGGATTTCTCCGGGCTGATTCATCAGGCGATTGCCGTGCTGGAGAAGGGGCGCTTTATCAGTCCGTGGAAGCACATTCTGGTGGATGAATTCCAGGATATTTCACCGCAGCGCGCGGCACTGCTCAGCGCGCTGCGTCAGCAAAACAAGCGCACCAGTTTGTTTGCGGTCGGCGATGACTGGCAGGCGATCTATCGCTTCAGCGGTGCGGAGATGAGCCTGACCACCGCGTTTCATCACTATTTTGGCGAAGGTGACCGCTGCGTGCTGGATACCACCTACCGCTTCAACGATCGCATCGGGGACATTGCCAACCGCTTTGTGCAGCAGAATCCGCATCAGCTGCGCAAGCCGCTCAACAGCCTGAGTAAAGGCAACAAGAAATCGGTCACGCTGCTGCCGCAGGAGCAGCTGGAAGCGCTGCTGGATAAGCTTAGCGGCTACGCGAAGCCGGACGAGCGCGTGCTGCTGCTGGCGCGTTACCATCATCTGCGTCCGGCCATGCTGGATAAAGCCAAAACACGCTGGCCAAAACTGCGGCTCGATTTTATGACCATTCACGCCAGTAAAGGTCAGCAGGCGGATTTTGTCATCGTGCTGGGGCTGCATGAAGGGCGCGACGGTTTTCCGGCGCAGGCGCGCGAGTCGATCATGGAAGAGGGTCTGCTGCCGCAGCCGGAGGATTTCCCGGATGCGGAAGAGCGCCGCCTCGCCTACGTGGCCATTACGCGTGCGCGCCAGCAGGTGTGGCTGATGTTTGATAAAGAGCGGCCTTCCGTGTTTGTCGATCACCTGCGCGAACTGGGCGTACCGCAGAGCCGGAAGGCCTGAATCCTCAGGCTTTCAGACGTTCCGTCAGGTAGCGCTGATAGTCAGGGATCTGAATAGCCACTTCGCTGGCAAACATCGGCGAATGGATGATGAAATCTGCGGTGGCGCGGTTGGTCGCCACCGGGATATTCCACACGGTGGCGAGACGCAGCAGCGCTTTGACGTCCGGATCGTGCGGCACCGCGTTCAGCGGATCCCAGAAGAAGAACAGCACATCAATTTTGCCTTCAGCAATCAGCGCGCCGACCTGCTGATCGCCGCCCATCGGGCCGCTCAGCATGGCATTCACGTCCAGTCCGGTGTGACGATTGATCAGGTTGCCGGTGGTGCCGGTGGCGTACAGCACATGGGGTTGCAGCGCGTTCTGATTGATTTTTGCCCAGTCCAGCAGCGAGGCTTTGCAGTGGTCGTGGGCAACGAGGGCGATGTGTTTCTGAACTTTCAGGGTACGAACGGTCTGCTCCATGGGGCTTCCTGTTTCTGCGCGTGCAAACGAAGTGAATGCACGAGTTTACCCCTGGCGTTTCCCTGCTATCAACTTGCGCGTAAGGTTTTCATCCAGCTGATAAAACGCTGGCGCGTGGCGGCATCAACGCGCTGCAGCCAGCGTTGCAGCGCGGGCAAATGACTGGCGTCCTGCCACACTAAGTCCAGACTGAGATTCGCATCCGGCGCGCTGGCTGCCTGCAGCGCAAAGCGCGGCACGCTGGCCGCCTGCGCCGTGCGGTTGTAGTTGAGCATCGCCTGTTCAACATTACTGCTGCTCTCACCTGGCAGGCGATCGCGAAGGCTGGCGATTTCGTTACCGTGCTCATCAATCAACTGAAAATTAAGCGATTTGTCGAACAACGTGCGTTCGCGGCGATTTTCCAGCGCCGGCAGGCGGATCGCCACCGAATGACCGTTGGCGGTAAAAGTGACAATCATCAGCCCTGATGTAAAGTGGCTGGCATCGGCGCAAGGTTTATCCACGCGAAACAGAAACTGATGCTGACCGCGCTCCAGCTCAAGGCTGTCCGCGCCTTTCAGCAGCGAACCTGAGATTTTGCGCCCATCCAGCACCAGCAGGTCGATCTGGGGATCGAGCTTCAGGGTGATGGCATGGCAGGTTGCCGATACGAGCAACAGCAGTAAACCCGTAACAGCCGGAGACAGCTTCATTTCAACTCCCGAAACAGGGGATAAAGGGCGATATGTAGCAAATTATTACATTATGGCAGTTAATTTACATTTTAACATATTTATTCGTGTCGCCGCGCAAACTTTTCGTGCGCTGCGCTTGCACTTTAGCGCGCAATGGCATCTACACTCAGGCGAGTGAAAAAGGAGATAAACATGAACGATCAAACGATTCGCGATGTCCTGACGCAAACCCAACGCATCGCGCTGGTCGGTGCCAGCGATCGGCCTGAGCGTGCCAGCTATGGCGTGATGAAATATTTGCTCGATCAGGGTTATGAGGTGATTCCGGTGAGTCCGAAGCTGGCGGGACAGCAGCTGCTGGGGCAAACCGTGTACGGCACGCTGGCGGAGATCCCAGGCAAGATTGACATGGTGGATGTGTTCCGCAATTCCGAAGCGGCATGGGGCGTGGCGCAGGAAGCGATCGCTATCGGAGCGAAAACATTATGGCTGCAGCTGGGCGTGATTAACGAACAGGCGGCGGTGCTGGCGCGTGATGCCGGGCTGACGGTGATTATGGATCGCTGTCCGAAGATGGAAATTCCGCGGTTGGGCGTGACGCGGTAAATAAAAACGGCGACTCCGGGTCGCCGCACGATTAATGCCTCAGGCTGGGTGCCTGCAGCTGCTGACGGATTGAGGCCGCCAGTTCATCCATGGATGGCTGTTCCGGATGCTCAAACGAGGTCTCTCCGGCCAGCTGAATCTCCGCGATATAGGTGTGCACCTGTTCACCTTCCTCATCCTCCATCACCACGTGATACCAGGGAGCGGCACGCAGCGATTCCGTCGCGCCCACCTCATCCAGCTGCGGATCGTCCAGCGAATACTCCGGGTCGACGTCCACAATCACGCCGAGCACCCCGGAGAGACGGTGCCGGACCTGCTGTCCAATTCCAAATTTACTGGCAATCATTGTGACCTCCCAAAACTTTGCCCTGTCACCAATATGGGGGCAGGGACAGCGTTTTCAAGTCACAGCACGCGACAGGCAAAGCCTTTCAGATAAAGCCCTTCAGGATAGCTGGCGATCACCGGATGGTCGGCTGCCTGACGGAACTGCTCTATAAATTGTACATCACGACCGGCATCGACAGCGGCATCAGCGATAATTTTCTGGAACAGCTCGGTGGCCATTAGCCCTGAACAGGAGAACGTCAGCAGAATGCCCCCCGGATTCAGCAGCTGCATCGCCAGCATGTTGATGTCTTTATAGCCGCGGCAGGCACCCATCAGCTGATTTTTGTTTTCAACGAACTTAGGCGGATCCATCACGATCATGTCGAACTTCTCGCCGCTGTCGCGGTAACGGCGCAGCAGTTTGAACACATCGTCGCGCAGGAACTGCGCGCGGGAGAGATCCAGCCCGTTAAGCGCCACGTTCTGCTTCGCCACGTCAAGTGCATCCTGCGAGGTATCCACGCTGATCACTTCCCGGCAGCCGCCGAGCAGGGCAGACACCGCAAAGCCGCCGGTGTAAGAGAAGCAGTTAAGCACGCGGGCATTTTCTGCGTAACGGCGGGTGGCAAAGCGGCTGTCGCGCTGATCGAGGTAATAACCGGTCTTGTGGCCACCCTGAATATCCACCAGCAACTGCATGCCGTGCTCGGTTATGGGCAGCAGCGCAGGCGGCAGCTCACCGCTTACCGGGCCCTGCGCCAGCTCCAGTCCCTCTTTCTTCCGCACCGCCACGTCAGAGCGGTCATAGATGGCGCAGTCGGGATAGCACTGCTGCAGCGCCGAGACGATAGCCGGACGCTGATATTCAGCACCGGCCGACAGCAGTTGCAGCACGAGGAAATGACCGAAGCGATCGATCGTGACGCCCGGCAGTCCATCGGACTCGCCGGCGATCAGGCGATAACTGTCCAGTCCGTCGCGCTGTGCCAGCCAGTCGCGCCACTGCTGCGCTTTTTGCAGCGTGCGGACAAAGAAGGCGATGTCGATTGACTCATCCTGCTGCCAGCTCCAGACGCGCGCGCGAATTTGTGACTGAGGAGAGTAGGCGGCGCGGGCCAGCCATTTGCCGTTGCTGTCACAGATATCAATGGTTTCACCCGACTGGGCTTTACCTTCCATACGGGCAACGGCACCGGAGAACACCCACGGATGGCGGCGGAGCAGGGATTTTTCACGTCCCTTAGCGAGAATCAATCGAACGGTCATGTTTGCTATGCTTACCTGAAAAAATGAGGCGCCATTTTCCGGTGGATGGCGGCAAAATGCAACGCACAAAGGGAGATCGCCATGGCGACGGCAGGGTACAAAATCTGGGTGCACGGTGTCGTGCAGGGCGTGGGCTTTCGTTATCACACCCAGGCACGGGCGAATGAGCTGGGCGTCACGGGCTATGCGCACAATCTGGCGGACGGCAGCGTGGAAGTGCTGGCGGCGGGAGACGCGCAGCAGGTAGATGCGCTGATTGCCTGGTTAAAGGCGGGCGGACCGCGCAGTGCGCGAGTTGATAACGTTCTGGTGGAGCCGCATCAGCTGGCGGAGCGGCCGACGCGGTTTACCACCGGTTGACTACAGACATTTCGCCGGTTTCGGCAGGCCAGCAATTTTTGTCGCCTGCTTAGCCGGCCCTTCCGGAAACAGGCGAAACAGATAGCGGCTGTTGCCTTTCTCTTCGCCATACTTTTGCGCCATGGCTTTCACCAGCATGCGCACCGCTGGCGACGTATTAAACTGCTGATAGAAATCACGCACAAAGTGCACCACTTCCCAGTGCGCTTCGCTCATCTCAATCGCTTCCTGCTGGGCGATGGCCTGCGCCAGCGCTTCACTCCAGTCGGCGCTGTTTTTCAGATAGCCTTCCGCGTCAGTAGCAATCTCTTTACCGGCAAAAATCACGTTGTTTCCTCATTTCATCATCGCGCCCATTGTAAAGTGGCCGGCGGATAAAAAGCAAAAACCCCGCCGGAGCGGGGTTTAACGGTGCGTGCTTTACGTCTTAGTCGCGGTTGGCGAAGCCCAGCAGGCTCAGCAGGCTGACAAAGATGTTGTACAGCGACACATACAGGCTCACGGTGGCGCGAATGTAGTTGGTTTCACCGCCCTGAATGATGTTGCTGGTTTCCCACAGAATGGCACCGGCGGAGAACAGGATAAACAGTGCGCTGATCGCCAGGTGCAGCGCAGGCAGCTGCAGGAAGATGTTAGCAACCACAGCCACCAGCAGCACCACAAAGCCGGCCATCATCATTCCGCCCAGGAAGGACATATCGCGGCGCGTGGTCAGGACATAGGCGGAACAGCAGAAGAACACCAGCGCGGTGCCGCCCAGCGCCATGGCAATAACATCACCCATGCCAGCGGTGAGGAACGAGCTGAGAATCGGGCCGAGGCAGTAACCGAGGAAGCCGGTGAAGGCAAACGCGGCCAGAATGCCGGCCGGGCTGTTCGCCAGGCGATAGGTCAGGAACATCAATCCGTAAAAGCCTACCAGCATCAGAATCAGTCCCGGCGAGGGCAGGGCGTAAACGGTGCTGAGCGTGGCGGTGACGGCGGAAAACGCCAGCGTCAGGCCAAGTAAAAAGTAGGTATTACGCAGCACTTTATGCGTGCTGAGTAGCGACTGTTGCTGTGACGAGCTAATTATTCTGTCCATCATGCGCTCCTGTTAGAGAGAGAACACCAAATATGGCCTGAGAATACGCAACGGCCATGGCACAGAAAAGCCGTTTTACCCATCTTTACGCGATAAATTGCTGTTTCACTGAGCAGAATGTCGATTAAGACGGCAAAAAAATCATTTTTGGCTGTTTTTCAGGCGAACGAATCATTGGATGCTTTACATCGTTCGGGGGGATGTTTATAGTGCGCCTCATTGCGGAGGGGTGGCCGAGCGGCTTAAGGCAGCGGTCTTGAAAACCGCCGATGGGAAACCATCCGAGAGTTCGAATCTCTCCTCCTCCGCCACTTCACACTCTCGCAGTGTCAGGTGACAAAAAGATTTCAGGAGGGATGGCCGAGTGGCTTAAGGCAGCGGTCTTGAAAACCGCCGATGGGAAACCATCCCAGAGTTCGAATCTCTGTTCCTCCGCCATATACGAGAAGCCCGCAGCGATGCGGGCTTTTTTCTTTTCTGCATTCCATTCTTCCGAAAAACATCCTGATGCTTTTCAATCCGCTGCCGTAACCCGACGGCTAACGCGTTTACTGCTATAGTCGATTCACGGTTTTTGCAAACATCTGGCGATTTTCTCAGGCGAGCTGAGTTACACTGTGCGGTAATTCGCTCTTTGGCGAGCTAATCGCTTGAATGCCAGAGTGTTTCCCTGATGAATTATGGAATAGGCACAATGATCAAGAAACTGAGTCTTTGCGCGCTGTCAGTGATTGCGGCGCTGCCGATGGGTATGAGCGCTTACGCTGCGGATGGCGACATGCAGCTGCAGCAGGTCCTGATGCTGAGTCGTCACAATCTGCGTGCTCCGCTGGCGAATAATGGCAGCGTGTTGGAGCAGGCGACGAAAAAAAGCTGGCCGCAGTGGGATGTGCCCGGTGGCGAGCTGACCACCAAAGGCGGCGTGCTCGAAGTCTATATGGGTAACTATACCCGTCAGTGGCTGGCCCAGCAGGGGCTGGTACAGAACGGTACCTGTCCGGACAGCAGCAACATTTTTGTCTATGCCAACAGCCTGCAGCGCACCGTCGCGACCGCACAGTATTTTGTCACGGGCGCTTTCCCTGGCTGTGATATCGCGGTTACCCATCAGGATGCGATGGGCACCATGGACCCGATCTTCAATCCGGTCATCACCGATGGCAGCGAAGCGTTTAACAAGAAAGCGCTGGCGGCGATGACCGCAGCCAATGAGAAGCTGGCGCTGAAGCCGGCGTTCCAGCGGCTGGAAAAAATCGTGGATTACAAATCGGCTCCAGCCTGTAACGGCAAGAAGCAGTGCGATCTGAGCAGCGGCGACAACACCTTTAGCGCGGAAAACGGCAAAGAGCCCGGCGTGAGTGGTCCGCTAAAAGTGGGTAACTCCCTGATCGATGCCTTCACGCTGCAGTATTACGAAGGTTTCCCGGCGGATCAGGTTGCCTGGGGACAAATCAAAACGCCAGAGCAGTGGAAAGAGCTGGCAGCGATCAAAAATGGCTATCAGGATGCGCTGTTTACCTCGCCGGAAGTGGCGCGCGATGTCGCTGCACCGCTGGTGGATTATATCCGCAGCCAGCTGGTCGATCAGGACAAGGCCAGTGCACCGAAAGTGACGCTGATGGTCGGACACGATTCCAATATCGCGTCACTGCTGAGCGCGCTGCAGGTCAAACCGTACGAGCTGCCGGGTAACGACGAGAAAACCCCGATTGGCGGTCAGGTGGTGTTTGAACGCTGGCACGATGCGAAGAACAACAAAGACCTGCTGAAAGTGGAGTATGTCTATCAGACTGCGGATCAGCTGCGTAATGCCGATGTGCTAAGCCTGAAGAACCCACCGAAGCGCGTCACGCTGCAGCTGGCGGGTTGTGATACCGACGCTAACGGTTACTGCAGCTGGGATCAATTCACCAGCGCGCTGAACAACGCCCTGCAGGGTACGCCGCTGCAGCCTGCCGCACCGGCACCGGCCGCACAGCCGGCCTCAGCGCCAGCGGCCAGCGATGACGCACCGGCCAAAGCCGATCAGGCCGCTGCAGATAAAGCCGCTGCCGACAAGGCTGCAGCAGAGAAAGCAGCAGCGGATAAAGCCGCAGCGCAGAAAGCCGCAGAGGAAAAAGTGAAGGCGGACAAGGCCGCGGCGCAAAAAGTGGCGGACGACAAAGCCAAAGCTGAGAAGGCCAGCGCCCAGAAAGCGGCAGACGACAAGGCGAAAGCCGATGCGGCAGTGGCGCAGAAAGCGCAGGCTGATGCAACGCCGGCGAAGCCAGAGGCTGACGCGAAACCAGCGCAACAGCCGGCAGCGGCCAGCAACTAAAACGCCAGCAGGGTCGCCATGCACGGCGACCCTGCTGTGTTGTTACCGGCTGCGCATTGACGCGCACCGCAGTGAAGCGAAAAAACCACCGTCCGGCTCAGTGCCACGGTGGTTTTCATGTTACTTAACCCGCCACC
Source organism: Pantoea dispersa (assembly GCF_035783935.1). GTDB lineage: Bacteria > Pseudomonadota > Gammaproteobacteria > Enterobacterales > Enterobacteriaceae > Pantoea > Pantoea dispersa_C. The sequence goes on from NZ_JALKOV010000001.1 coordinate 387,678, forward strand.
ACGACCAGTTTCTGGTTAGCAAACTCCTTCAGCCCCAGATCGGACAGCTCACGGCCATAGCCGGAACGCTTCACGCCGCCGAACGGCAACTCGGCAGCGGTATCACTCTGCGAGTTGATGAACACCATGCCGGTCTCAATCTGCGAAGCCATGTTGCGTCCGCGCGCTATGTCCCGCGTCCATACTGAACCGCCCAACCCGTAGTGCGAGTCATTGGCCAGCGCCACCGCAGCACGGTCGTCCGCCACCACATACACCTGCGCCACCGGACCAAAAAACTCCTGATAGTAAGCCGGATTGTCTGGCGTCAGGCCGGTCAGAATGGTCGGCTGGTAGTAGCAGCCGACGCCGTCGATGACGCGTCCGCCACACTCCACGCGCGCACCATGCGCTACCGCTTCATCGACCTGCTTCACCAGACGGTCACGAGCATCCTGCGACGACAGCGGCCCCAGCGTGGTTTTTTCATCTAATGGATCGCCAGGCGTCGCGGATTGCAGCGCCGCGCTAAACTTAGCCATAAAGCGATCGGCGATCTTTTCATGCAGAATAAAGCGCTTCGCCGCGGTACACACCTGACCGCAGTTGCTCAGCCGCGCCTGCGCGCCCTGACGCACCGCTTCATCAATATCGGCATCGTCCAGCACCACAAACACATCGTTACCACCGAGCTCCAGCGTGGATTTTTTCAGGTGTTTACCGGCCTGCTCGGCCACCGCGCTGCCGGCGCGTTCTGAACCGGTGAGCGCCACGCCCTGCACGCGCGGATCGGCGATCAGATCGGCCACCTGCTGGTTGGAGATAAACAGATTGGTCCACGCGCCCTGCGGCGCACCGGCTTCCAGCACCAGCTTTTCAAACGCATCAGCGCAGTGCGGCACAATGTTGGCGTGTTTCGCCAGCACCGGGTTACCCAGTGCCAGGTTTGGTGCCAGTACGCGCATCAGCTGGTAAAAAGGGAAATTCCACGGCTCGACGGCCACCACCACGCCAATCGGATGATATTCAAGCCAGGCATCACCGACATCGCTGGGATAGGGCTGAGCCTGCAGCAGCCTGGCCGCGTGTTCGGCATAGTAGCGCGCGATGCTGGCGCAGATTTTCACTTCGCCGCGGCTCTGGCCAATCAGCTTACCCATCTCTTTGCTGGCAAGGGTGGCCAGCTCTTCGCTGCGCTGGTCAAATAAATCCGCCAGACGCTGCAGCACCTGCAGGCGCGGCTGAATATCGCCCTTGCTCCACGGCGAATGATAGAGCGCATCGGCGGTATGTAACGCCTGTTGTGCATAGCTGTCATCGTGTGATGGCCAGGTTTTCAGCAGCTGATTATTGGCCGGATTGATGCTTTGATAGGCTGACATAGAGGCTCCCTGACGGCTAAAAAATGAGAAGGCGGGACAGGCCCGCCAGTGCTTCAGATGTTTTTACGTTCGACCGGTTTATCGTCCCACGTCAGGACATCCTGATCGGTTTTCTCGAAGGCGCGGAATAACACCTCATCGCTGCCTTGCTGGCGCCAGATCTCTTCGGCGAGTCGTTCGTCATAATTGGCCACTTCGAAGATCGCTTCAGCGATTTCCGGCGAGGTGTGACGTAAGGTCGCCCATTCGCCCACGTGGTGAGCTTTAAACTGTTCTGTTGCCATAACACTCTCCTGTTGGGAATTTATCCTTTCAGTTTTACCGCCAGATCGGCGACGTATTGGCCCTGATAGCGGGCAATATCCAGCTCTTCCGCAGAGGGCTGACGCGATCCGTCACCGCCCGCCAGCGTGGTTGCGCCATAGGGCGTGCCACCACGCACCTGCGAAATATCAAACAACTCTTTGGTACCGTAACCGATGGGCACAATCACCATGCCGTGATGCGCCAGCGTGGTCCACACCGAGGTAATCGTCTGCTCCTGACCGCCGCCGGTGCCGGTCGAAGCAAACACGCTGGCGATCTTGCCGTACAGCGCGCCGGAAGCCCACAGGCCACCGGTGCGGTCCCAGAAATTGCGCATCTGCCCGGACATATTGCCGAAGCGCGTCGGGGTACCGACGATGATGGCATCGTACTGCGGCAGATCGTCCGGTTTAGCTTCCGCCGCCGGCTGATTGACCTTGCCGCCAACCTGCGCAAACCGTTCGGCATCCATACTTTCCGGCACGCGTAGAATGGTGACCTCGGCGCCGCTCACGCGCTTCGCGCCTTCCGCCACCGCGTTAGCCATGGTTTCGATATGTCCGTACATTGAGTAATAAAGCACCAGAATTTTTGCCATTGCGTTTTCATCCTGTGATGTAAGGAACAGAAAGAAGTATAGAAGAGGCTGCGCGCTATGCTGGTCAGCCCTTAATCAGTTACGCGCAGCGCTCTGCTTTTTCTGCGGCTAATCCTTTGTTTTTCAGTGGATAGTCTCGCTCTAAATACGATGGTGAGCGGTTTATCTGTTGCAAAGTATGAATAAGCGCACAATGACGCGCTGATTGGCTATGCTTTAACCGGGTGCGATATAATTACGCGCCTGACTTTTCACGGTTATACCGTGACACGTCTTCACCACCGATGCTCAATACCTGGAGGAAATGATGGCTCAACATCGTGGAGGATCAGGCAACTTCGCGGAAGATCGCGAAAGGGCCGCGGAAGCGGGTCGTAAAGGCGGTAAAAACAGCGGCGGGAATTTCAGAAATGATCCGCAGCGCGCCGCCGAAGCAGGTGAAAAAGGGGGACGCAGTCGCGCGAAAAAGTAGGGTCTGCGTGATGGCATCGCCTCGCCGCCGGGTGCGCCCGGCGGTAACAAAGATTGCTTTTTGCCCATCCGATCAGCAAAAATGTGCGCCAATCCTCAATTCTGGTGCGTTATGTCCGCTTCAACTTCCCGTCTCAGCCTGCGCATCACGCGCCAGGAGCTGGTACTGATTTTTATTACTATGGTCTGGGGTGGCACCTTTCTGGTGGTGCATCGCGCCATGGCGCACTCGGGTCCGTTCTTTTTTGTCGGGCTGCGTTTTGCGACCGCCTCGCTGCTGCTGGCCTTTTTCTTTCGCCGTTATCTGCGCCATATCACCTGGCTGGAGATTAAAGCTGGCGCACTGATTGGCGTGGCGATTGCCGGCGGTTACGGATTGCAAACCTGGGGCATGCAAACCATTTCCAGCAGCCAGTCGGCGTTCCTTACCGCGCTTTACGTGCCAGTGGTGCCGTTATTGCAATGGCTGTTTCTGCGCCGACCGCCGGGCCTGATGGCGTGGCTGGGTATTTTGCTGGCGTTTACCGGTCTGGTGCTGGTTGCCGGTCCGCAGGATGGCAGCCTGACGCTGAATGCCGGTGAGATCGCCACGCTGCTCAGTACGCTGGCGATTGCTGCAGAAATCATTCTTATCAGTCGCTATGCCGGACAGGTTGATGTCCGGCGCGTGACGCTGGTGCAGCTGCTGGTGGCTTCCGCCTGCGCCTTTGTGCTGATGCTGCCCAACGGCGAATCATTACCCGCCTTGTCGGCGCCGCTGCTGTTCAGTGCACTGGGACTTGGGGCAGCCAGCGCGCTGATTCAGGTCACCATGAACTGGGCGCAGCGCAGTGTTTCGCCAACGCGCGCCACAGTGATCTATGCCGGTGAGCCGGTGTGGGCGGGTGTAGTCGGGCGCATCGCTGGCGAACGGTTACCGGCCGCGGCGCTGCTGGGCGGTGCATTGATTGTCTGCGGGGTGATTGTCAGTGAGCTGCGCCTGCGGCGCAAAAAAGCGGTGCCGGAGCAGGCACCGCAGGAACCTTAAGGCTGCGGGCGTGTCGCCGGCTGGGTCAGCGCGGCACCGCGTCGCTGCAGAATGGCGTTGAGGATAATGGCACCAAAGGTGGCTGTACCGATGCCGCCGAGGGTAAAGCTGCCGATCTTCAGCGCAAAATCTCCGGCGCCGAGCACCAGCGTGGTGGCCACCATAATCAAATTGCTGTTCTGGCTAAAATCGACGTGGTTCTGCACCCAGATGCGCGCGCCCGCCACGGCGATTAAGCCAAACACTACAATTGAAGCGCCGCCAATCACCGGGCCGGGAATGGTGTGGATGAGCGCGCCGAACTTGGGCGAAAAGCCCAGTACCAGCGCGATCAGCGCCGCCGCGACAAACGCCAGCGTGGAGTAGACTTTGGTCACCGCCATCACGCCGATGTTTTCGGCATAAGTGGTGACGCCGCTGCCGCCAATCGAACCCGACAGCATGGTTGCCAGCCCGTCACCGACAAATGCGCGTCCCATCCACGGATCGAGGTTGCGCCCGGTCATACCGGCTACCGCTTTAATGTGGCCGAGGTTCTCCGCCACCAGAATAATCGCCACCGGAGCGATCATCACGATTGCCTGCATATCAAACACCGGCGCGGTGGTGTGCGGCAGACCAAACCACGCGGCGCTGGCCACGCGGCTGAAATCCACCGGCTTGCCGAAGCCCATCACGTTGGTCAGCAGGGCGTACAGCGCCCAGGCAACGATCAGTCCGACCAGAATCAGTAGCCGCTGCACCATGCCACGGGTAAACACCGCCACCAGCCCGATGCACAGCACCGTCATCACCGCCATCCAGCTATCAAACATCGAGGATGACACGCTGTGCACCGCAATCGGCGCCAGATTGAGCCCAATGGCCATCACCACCGCGCCGGTTACCACCGGTGGCATCAGCCGTTCAATCCAGCCGGTTCCGACTTTCATCACCACCAGGCCAATCAGCGTGTAGAGCGCGCCGCAGGCAATGACGCCGCCCAGCGCCAGCGCCAGGTTGGGATTGAGTCCCTGACCGTTGAAGCCGGTAATGGCGATCACCACGCCGACAAACGCGGCGCTCGATCCGAGATAACTCGGCACGCGACCACCGGTAATGACAAAGAACAGCAGGGTGCCGATACCGGAAACCAGGATCGCCAGATTGGGATCCAGCCCCATCAGCAGCGGCATCAGTACCGTTGCACCAAACATTGCTACCGCATGCTGCAGGCCCAGCACGAACGTCTGCCCGAGCGGCAGGGTTTCGTCCGGGGCAATCAGCCCATCATCGCTCATGGCTGACTTTTTCTGCCAGCGGGGGAACCAGGAACTCGCCATCGTCTTCTCCAGGGTAGTGGTCGAACCGGGCCGCAGGGTGCGGCGTTAGCGGGCGTCCTGCCGTGAAAGGGCATGGTAGCGGCGGTCAAACCACATCAGACCGGGCTGAGCATCATGGCGCTCCAGCGCCATTACGTTGCAAAACAGAATATCGTGTGTCGCCACGCTGACGACCTGCGTGATGGTGCAGTCGAACGCCATCAGCGCGCCCTGCAGCAGCGGGGCGCCGCTGTGCTGCGTGTGCCAGTGGGCGGCGGCAAAACGTTCCGTCATCGGGGTTTTACCGCCAAACAGCGTTGACAGCGATTCCTGGCCGGCGGCCAGCGTGTTCACACACAGCACGCCGTTGTCGCGGAAGATCGGCCACACCGATGCATTACGATTGAGGCAGACCAGCAGCGTCGGCGGCGTATCACTGACGCTGCACACCGCGGTGGCGGTAAAACCGGCGCGTCCGGCCGGCCCGTCGGTGGTGATGATATTGACCGCCGCGCCCAGGCCGGACATGGCATCGCGGAAAGTCTGCTGGCTCACCTCAGGCAACAGAGGCAGTTCATGTACGCTCATTATCGGCTCCACCATTAGCTGGCGCGGCGCGCCGGCGTGGCGGTGTCCGCCAGCCAGCGCAGCAGCAGCGCATTGAAGTTGTCGGCATCGGTCACGCTCATGGCATGTCCGCCCCACGGCATCTCAATCAGGCTGCCGTTGGGCAGCGCCTGCGCCAGCTGAGGCGAGCAGCTCCACGGCACCAGCAGGTCATCCTGACTGCAAATTGCCAGTACCGGCTGGGTGATACGCGCGGTGTGCGGACGGAAATCGGCCGATTTCAGCGCGTGCAGACGGCGCAGCAGGTTCTCCATGCCCTGGAAATGCGCCACGTGATGCACATCCTCCGCGCTGATGCGCGACTGATGGCGTGCCAGCCATTCGGCCGGGTAAAGAAACAGCGGCTGCGCACGCACAAACGCTTCAACGCCAACGTTAAGCAGCAAATCCTGACGTACCTGGAAGCAGCGTTCGGTGTGGGCATCCAGCGCCAGCCAGCCGTTGATCACCACTACGCGTCCGACGCGCTGCGGATAATCAAGTGCCAGCTGCAGGCCAATCAGCCCGCCAAGCGCATGGCCGACGATGTCATACTGTTCGATGCCGCGTTCCGCCAGCGCCTCAGCCAGCTCCGCCGCCATCATCGCCATGCTATAGCCTTCCGGTAACGTATCGGGGCTGCGACCGGTGCCGCGCTGATCGTAGGTCACCACGCGATAGTGCGGCGTCAGCGCCGCCAGCTGCGGCTGCCAGAAACCGGCCACGCCGCCCAGCCCGGACGACAGTACCAGCGTCGGCGCGTCGGGCGCGCGTAATCCCTGAATATCCAGATGCATTACGCCTCCTGCCGGCCGATGTGTGCCACGCTGGCGATTTCAATCAGCGCGTCGGGCTTCACCAGGCCGCACTGAATGCAGAAGCGCGCCGGTTTGTCGCCGGGGAAATAGTCGGCGTACACCTGGTTTACCGCCGCGTAGTTGCTCCAGTCGGTGATAAAAATCGAGTTGAAGGTGACGTCTTCCAGGCTGCCGCCGGCGGTCTCGATCACCTTTTTAATGGTCTCCAGCACGTGGCGGGTTTGCGCCGCTGCATCGCCGACGTGCACCACGTTGTTGTCGGCATCGAACGGCAGCGTGCCGGACACGTACACCACGCCATCGGCTAAGGTGCCGGGCACAAACGGGGCGATGGGCGTCGTGGTACCGGGTGGAATAATCACTGTTTTAGGCATGACGCAGAATCCTTATTATTAAGTGTGCAGGTGTAACCACGGTTACGACTTCAGCGCTTCGCAGAAGGTGTCGGTATCGCTGACCCAGCCAAAAAAAGTTTCAATGTTGAACAGCGCGGCCTGCTGGGCAAATGACGGTCCGGCCTGATGGGTGGCGTCTGCCAACACCACGCCGAAATACTCGAGGAAAAAGCCGTCGCGCAGCGTGGATTCCACGCAGACGTTAGTGGCGATGCCGGTGAACACCAGATGACGGATGCCACGACTGCGCAGCATGCTGTCGAGCGGCGTGTTGAAAAAGCCGCTGTAGCGCGGTTTCGGCAGCACGATATCGCCGGCTTGCGGTACCAGCTCATCCACCAGCGCATAATCCCAGCCGCCTTTCGCCAGCAGCGTGCCGTGCAGCTCCGGCCGCTGGCGCATGGTTTTCAGCGCGTTGGATTTATGAAAATTGGGTGAACCGGCGTCACCGGCTTCGACATACTGATCATCCCAGCCGTTCTGGAACCAGATAATCTGCATCCCTGCTGCGCGCGCGGCGGTGACCGCCTGATGAATCCGGGCGATAACCGGCTGAGTGGCGGAGACATCAAACCCGGCCAGATCGAGATAGCCGCCCTGGCTGGCGTAAGCGTTTTGCATATCCACCACGATCAGCGCGCTTTGCGCCGGCGGCAGGGCGATGGCTTCCGGGCGCGCCGGCAGAGTCACTGCAGGCTGGCTGGCGCTGTGGGCACAAACGACGGTATTCATTATGCAACCTCCTGGTGGGCGTCAATCAGCGCGCGGCGGCACGCCATCAGCGGCTGGATACGTTCACCAAAATCTTCGATACCCTGCAGGAAATCATCAAAGGTCAGCAGCACGCCTTCGGTGCCTTCCACCAGCGCCACCTCATCCAGCATGCGTGCCACGCTGGCATACGAGCCGACCAGCGTACCCATGTTGATGTTGACGGCAGAAGTCGGATCGGCCATCTGGCGCACATTGGTGTCGCTGCCGGATTTGGTGTCCTGCTGGCTTTGCGTGGTGAGCCAGGCAAGGGCTTCCTCGTCAGCGCCGGCTTTGTAGTGTTCCCATTTGGCGCGCGCGGCTTCGTCGCTTTCAGCGGCGATAATCATAAACAGCACGTAGGAACCGACGTCGCGCCCGGTTTTCTCCGCGGCCTGTTTCATGCGGGCGGCGGTTGGCGCAAAGGCGGTTGGTGTGTTGACGCCTTTGCCGAAGCAGAAGTTGTAATCAGCGTGCTGCGCGGAAAATGCCATGCCGGCATCACTTTGCCCGGCGCAAATCACCTTCATCGGTTTCTGCGGCTGCGGACTGACGCGACAGTCGTTCATGGTGAAGAACTCGCCCTTGAAGTCGCTCTGGCCAGTGCCCCACAGATCGCGCAGCACCGTGACGTACTCGGTCAGGTAGTTGTAGCGGCTGGCGAAGTACTCATCGCCCGGCCACAGCCCCATCTGTTCGTACTCCGGCTTCTGCCAGCCGGTCACCAGATTGACGCCAAAGCGGCCGCCGGAGATCGAGTCGATGGTGGCGGCCATGCGTGCCACAATCGCGGGCGGCAGCGTCAGGGTGGCGGCGGTTGCGTAGATTTCAATGCGTGAGGTCACCGCGGCCAGTCCGGCCATCAGGGTGAACGACTCGAGGTTGTGGTCCCAGAATTCGGTTTTGCCGCCGAAGCCGCGCAGCTTAATCATCGACAGGGCAAAGTCGAAATGATAATGCTCGGCCTTAAGCACGATCGCTTTGTTGAGCTCGAAGGTCGGCTTGTATTGCGGGGCATGCGTGGAGATCAGCCAGCCGTTATTACCAATCGGGACGAAGACGCCAATTTTCATGTGAAACCTCTCTGCAATGAACATGGATTGCTTCACGCGCTGCGCTGCTTCCTGCACGCATCCTGCGGGCGGCGCTCGATCACAAAATTGCAAAGCCTGTGCCACAATTTTAAATGTTATATATAACAATAAGTTAAAATCACTGGCATGATATTGTCTGACTGGATGGTCCAAAACAGACCATCTGGTCAAAAAAAATTGCACGTTTTTCATGCGTCGCCTGAACGAAAAAGGTGCAGGGCACAGCATTAGGCAGGAAACAGGGCGTTTGTTATGATGCGATTTCGCAGGATGGACGAGGTAACAGTGTGAAAAGCGATGAAAAAAAACCAGGACGTCGATCGCGGGCCGTTGCGGCGAAGCGGGCCGCTATTCTGGAAGCGGCCTTAACCTTCTTCTCTCAGTTTGGGATTCACGGCACCAGCCTCGATAAAGTGGCCGAGCGCGCCGACGTGTCGAAAACCAACCTGCTTTACTACTATCCGTCAAAAGAAGTGCTGTACGTGGCGGTACTGAAAGAAATCCTTGATGTGTGGCTGGCGCCGCTGCGGGCACTGCGTCATGACCAGGATCCGCTGGTCGCCATTCGCAACTATATCCGTCTGAAGCTGGAAGTGTCGCGCGACCATCCGCAGGCATCGCGCCTGTTCTGTCTGGAGATGCTGCAGGGTGCGCCGCTGCTGAAAGGCGAGCTGGCCGGTGATTTGAAAGCGCTGGTGGATGATAAAGCGGCGATTATCGAACGGTGGATCGCCGAAGGGCGCATCGCTGGCGTGCAGCCGCAGCACCTGTTCTTTCTGCTGTGGGCGACCACGCAGCACTACGCTGATTTCGCGTCCCAGGTGGAAGCCATTACCGGCCAGACGCTGAACGATGCGGCGTTTTTTGCCCAGACGCTGGATAACGTCCAGCGCATGATCATTGAAGGGATCCGCGTGCGCTGATCCCCGTTACTGACCAGGAGAGTGCATGGATTCGCTATCACAACTGACGCTGGGCGCGGCGGTCACCGTGGCCGTGATGGGCAAACGCGTACCGCTGTGGCAGGCGGCGCTGGCCGGGGCGGTCGCGGGCACGCTGCCCGATCTTGATGTCTTTATCGACCACGGCGATGCCATCCGCAACATGACGTTGCACCGCACCGAGAGCCATGCGCTGCTGTGGCTGACGCTGGTGGCACCGTTTTTCGGCTGGCTGGTGGCCGGCGCGACGCGCAGCCGGCAGCACTGGAGCGGCTGGTGTCTGGCGATCTGGCTGGCGCTGATTACCCATCCGCTGCTGGATCTGACCACGGTATATGGCACGCAGCTCGGGCTGCCGCTGACCGATTATCCGTTTGCCATCGGCAGCATGTTTATTATCGATCCGCTCTACACGCTGCCGCTGCTGATCGCCCTGATGGTGGCGCTGTGGCGACGGGACGCCATCGGCCTGCGCTGGAATCAGGCCGGATTGCTCATCAGCACGCTATACCTCGGCTGGAGCATGGTGGCACAAAGCGTTGCCACCCGGCACATTGAGCAACAGCTGACGCAGCAGGCCGTGCAGCCAGAACGGCTGCTGGTGACGCCCACCGCGTTCAACACGCTGGTATGGCGCACGGTGATTATCACGCCGCAGCGCTATGGGGAAGCCTGGTGGTCGCTGCTGTCGCCCGATCGTCCCTTACAGATTCGCTGGTACGATCGCCATCCTGAACTTTTTGCCCCGTTCAAAGGTCAGTGGCACGCCGAACGTGTTGCCTGGTTCAGCCATGGGTTTTATGCCCTGCGCCAGCAGGGCAGCGACACGCTGATCGTGGATTTACGCATGGGGGAAGAGCCGGATTACACCTTTACCTTTAACCTCGGCCCGGCCGCTGCGCCGGTGGCAGCACCGCAACGGGAAGATTCGCTGCGGCCGTCGCTGGCGCAGGCGTGGCACAAATTCACTGAACGCTTATAACGAAAAAGGCCCGGAGAACCGGGCCTTTTGCAGGATTAGATCAGGCTTTACGACGACGCAACAGCCAGCCCATGGTTAGCATGACAAACCACAGCGGCGTGACCATCAGCGCCTGGCGGGTATCTTCCTGCAGCGTCAGCAGCACCAGCACAAACGCAAAGAAAGCCATACATACCCAGCACATCAGCTTGCCGAGCGGCATTTTGAATTGTGATGCCGCATGACGCTGCGGATGCTGTTTGCGGTAGGCCAGATAGCTGCACAGGATGATGGTCCAGACGAACATAAACAGAATCGCCGATACCGTGGTCACCATGGTGAAGACCGTCATCACATCCGGGATCAGGTAAATCAGCGCCACGCCAGCCAGCAGGCACAGGCAGGAGAAGAACAGGCCGGTGGTCGGTACCGCGCGCGCAGAGAGACGACCAAACGCCTTATGCGCCACGCCCTGTTCGGCCAGACCATACAGCATGCGGCTGGTGGAGAAGATGCCACTGTTGGCCGATGACGCCGCTGAGGTCAGCACCACGAAGTTGACGATGCTGGCGGCAGCCGGCAGGCCAATCAGCACAAACATCTCAACGAACGGGCTGCGATCCGGCATCACCTGATTCCACGGCGTCACCGCCATGATCACCAGCAGCGCCAGCACATAGAACATGATGATGCGCAGCGGAATGGCGTTGATGGCGCGCGGCAGGACTTTATGCGGATCTTTGGTCTCCGCCGCCGCCGTGCCCACCAGCTCAATACCGACAAAGGCAAACACCGCAATCTGGAAGCCGGCAAAGAAACCGCTCAGCCCTTTCGGGAACATGCCGCCGTGATCCCAGATATTGCTCAGCGCCGCATGGGTACCGCCAGGTGACGGATAGTGCATGCTCACCAGCACGATGCCGGTGATGATCAACGCCACAATGGCGACGATTTTAATAATCGCGAACCAGAACTCCATCTCGCCAAACAGTTTTACCGTGGCGATGTTCAGTGCGAGGAAAACAAACACGCACAGCAGGGCGCTCATCCAGATCGAGAAGTCCGGGAACCACAGCTGGAAGTAGGCGCTGATCGCCACCACGTCGGCAATGCCGGTCACCACCCAGCAGAACCAGTAGGTCCAGCCAGTGAAATAGCCGGCCCACGGCCCGAGTAGATCGGCGGCGAAATCGCTGAAGGATTTGTACTCAAGGTTGGAGAGCAGCAGCTCGCCCATCGCGCGCATGACGAAAAACAGCATAAAACCGATGATCATATAGACGAAGATGATCGACGGACCCGCCAGGCTGATGGTTTTACCGGAGCCCATAAACAGACCGGTGCCGATGGCACCGCCGATGGCGATAAGCTGGATGTGACGGTTATGCAGGTTGCGCCGGAGTTTTTCCGGCTGTTCGGCCTCGACCGGCACCGCTTTAGATTGATCAACCATAAAAATATCTTTCCTGTCTTGATGTTGTGTCAGCTCTGCTGGCTGTTGAATAACGTGCTTTTGCACAGGGCAAGAGGGCATAAGATAGAGGAAAGGCGCGCACTCTCGTTAATGGTTTTTAAACCTTTATGCCCTTTTGCGTGCTTTACCGTGTCAGTAAATATTTACATGGTGCGCTGAGTCGTCATTTTGCGTAAATGTTCTGCAAATGAGCCGTTTGCGTCACGGCACGCCGTACGGCGTTCTACACTTTTCATTTCGTTTAACCGGTAAAAGTGAGGAAGCGTGCGCGCGTTGCTGGCGATAGTCGTGCTGGCCCTGTGCGGCTGGTGGAGTTTACCCTGGCTGAAAACGCATCTGCCGCCGCAGTGGAATCCGTTCATTCCGCTGCGCGTGACCGATCCGCCGGGCTGGATGACGCGCTACAAGCTGCAGCGGCTGAGCAGCGATCCGGCGGCGTGTCTGGCGGTAATGCGCGAGGCCAGCGCGCAGGGCAGGGTGAGTTTCCGGGAAGTTCCGCCGCTGCAGGGCGATTGTGCTGTTGACCAGCCGCTGCGCATCAGCCGCTTCGGCGACGTCACGCTCAGCAGCAGTTTCCTCGCCAGCTGTCCGATGGCGGTGGCCAGCACGCTGTACGTCACGCGCAGCAACGCGGCGCTGCAGCAGGCTGGCATTACCTCGCCGCTGCGGCGCATTGCCCATGTGGGCAGCTTCGCCTGCCGTAATATCTATCATCGTCAGGAAGGTCGCCGCAGTGAACATGCGACGGCGGATGCGTGGGATATTACCGGCTTTCAACTGGCGGACGGCCGCTGGCTGCAGGTAGGCAAAAACTGGCAGCAGCCGGCGCAGGCCGCGGCCGGGCTGCACGCGCTATGGCGCAACGGCTGCGCCAGTTTCGGTAATGCGCTGGGGCCGGATTACAATGCGGCGCACGCCAGCCATTTTCACCTCGGCATGCGCGGCGCAGGCTTTTGTCGCTGAGCTACACCGCCGGATTAATTCCGCGTTTGATGAGAAAGTGGTTGGCCGGCCAGGAAAAAATAAACCCGGTGAGGATAGCCAGCTGTAACATAAACCAGAAGACACTAATCAACGGATTGAGCTGTTGATTAAGCACATATTTTAGGGCCAGCGCCATAAAGATAAAAATGCCGGTTTGATAAATCAGCAGCGGAAAGGTGGCTGTTTTCAGCGCTAATAATAACGTGCGGACAAAAGAAAATTGTTCCCGCTGGCGAATGGCCAGAAACTGAAAAAATAATCCCGCCAGTAATGAAATCATCACGCAAATAATCGCCTGTAACCACAGCGCGGGGCTAATGGCGAAATGCTTGAGCAGAGTGACTATTGGCAGCGTGATGATGTCGCCGAATATACAGGCAGCGGCGGTGAGCGAGGTAGAAATAAACAGGGTTTGCCAGCTGGCATTGGCTGTCAGCGTAGAGGGCATTAACAGCGCCAGTTTCCGCTGACGCGACGCTTTGCGCCCGAGATACCACCACGCCAGCCAGCCAAAAAACGGCATGTACAGCCCGGTCAGGGGCCAGATGATATTCATCATCGCCAGCGGATGCGGATGACGTAGCAGATCTTTCGCGATCATCAGAGCGGTACAACCGCCCACGACAAGGAAGGGTAATGCCAGCTGGTTTAACATAGTCACTCCCACTGAGTTTGCCGAAATCGCGCAGCCTGCGGCGCTATGCCGGTGCCTGTCGCTCAGGCTAAAGCGTAGCTGGAAAATGTGATGGCGGAAATGGCGGTTACGCAGCGGCAGGGCACATAACTGCAGAAATAACTGGAATTAAGCCTTGCTGCGGACTAAATCAGCAGAATGATTGTCACTGACGGTATAAAAAAGGGAGATGTCAGGATAATAGTCATTAATGATAATACGAATATTTTATCGGGGCCGTGTGATGAAGAATGAACACGACGATTGAAAATTCTTCGGAAAAATCTTATTCTGCCTGCCATGACTTTTCATTTTGCTGGTGCCGCTGGCAAACGCATCACGCGTTAATTACTCATTTGGCTAACATATTGACAACAAGGCAGTTATCAATACTGGCCCGCAATGCCGCTCTCTTTTCAATCAATATTTTTTCTCTGGTTAATTTATTTTTTACATTAATCAGTACAGATATCAAGGTATGAATACGGCGTGTCACAGCGTCAGGATAATAATGAACATCGATAATTATTTCGTCTGGCGAGGCGAAACTGAAAAAGAATTTCAGGCGCTAACGCAGGTACTGGATTTGAAATCGCTGCTGCAAAAACAGGTTGAAGCGCTCGGGTTTGATACCTTTGCCTTTTTAGTTCAGCATCCGGTGCCGTTTACCCGGCCACGTATTTTCCTCTTTAGTACTTATCCGGATAGTTGGGTGAAACGCTATGAGAGCGAAAATTATTTTACGGTGGATCCGGTACTGCTGCTCTGCCAGCAGCCCGGACGCGGTGTGGAGTGGACGCGCGACTTATTTACCGGCGCGGGCAATTTATGGGCAGAAGCTAATGCGGCGGGGCTGGTAAGTGGCTTTTCATGCTCGGCGATGGCGTTAAATCGTGCCATTGGTATATTATCTATAGCATCGCAACAACCCAGCCAGACCCAGCACAGACGCGTAGAGCTGGAGGTGCAACTGCACTTCCTGGCGGAACTGAGTTTGCGTGTGCTGGACCGTCTCAATGACGGCTCAATGGTGGTGTTATCGGATGATTTTAGTCAGCGTGAGCTGGAAATATTGAAATGGACGGCGGAAGGAAAAACCTCGGCGGAAATTTCCCTTATTCTGGCGATTTCTGAACACACGGTAAATTTCCACCAGAAGAATATGCAAAAGCGTTTTAATGTTTCCAATAAAACACAGATCGCCTGTTATGCCGCAGCGATTGGCCTGATATAGCGAAAAAGCAACTACTACTTTTAGTAGTTCCTAAGCTGCAGTCAGTTGTCTACCCTGCGCCGGAAACTCCGCCAGGCTGGCGCTTTATAAATCATTGCAAACATGGGGATGTCAGGGGCGCATGATGAAAATAATTCAAACACAGCTAAAGGATATGCCGTCCTCATTGCTGGCCGAGTTGGGCACCTATCGTTACAGCGTGTTTGCGCGTGGCGAAGGCTGGTCCATTCCGCCGCGGCTTAGTACGCCGGGTCAGGAGTACGATCGTTTCGATCGATCAGATGTTACCTGGCTGATTGCCTGGACCGCACGGCAGGGCATTTGCGGCTGCGCACGTTTGCTGCCGTGGCACGAGCCGGAAGTGCCGGAAGGGATGGTGCTGCCCTTTGATCAGCAAAAAGTCTGGGAAATGTCGCGCTATTCGGCTCGTCTCGACGTGGATGCCGAACTGCCGCTGAATATTTTATGGCACTCGGTGCAGCTGGCGGAGCTGAGCGGCATGGAGTACCTCATCAGTTCAGCCACGCCGATGCTGGAGAAGATGTTTGAGCAGCATCAGGTAGTGTATGAGCCGCTGTCACCTGGGCTGATTCAGTCGGAAGACAACCTGTTTGCCATTCGCATTCCGGTACAGCAGCCGGCGCTGGCGGAGAAGTATCGCGGTACGCGCCGCTTTAGCCCGGAAGAGGTGCTGCCATCACTCGGTGTGTCGGTTAACTGGCAGTCACACAGCTGAAGCCCCGCGCGGGGTGCGCAGGGCAAGCCGCTTACTGACGGTAAGCGGTTTTAATCTGGCGGATGGTGTTGCTGAACACCTCGGCCTGCGGTTTATCCGCCAGCGCGGACTGGACGTAGCGCTCCATATTGATGATCACCTTGCCGGCATCTGCCTGGCCCATGCCCTTCAGAATCAGCGTCACCATCATTTTCAGGCAGGCCACTTCGTCAGCCAGCGCCTGGGTATCGCGCGATGTTACGAAATCTTCATCACTCATCATTTTCTCCTTGGTGGTATTACTCAGTGCGGACACATTCTTCCCGTGCGTAAAAAACAGAGTATATCATATGCTTGATAGAAGAATTTAGTCTGCGCTACCGACCATCACGCCGGGCGTTAATTAATTGCGCCGGGCGCTTTTTTTATCGCGCAAAAATTTTCCGAAAGGCGGTTATTTTTTCGTGCTATGGACAGCAACAAGCGGGAAAGAGATATAAATTATAACTTAATGATATTAGTCACATTTTAACATTTTTATTCCTGCATGATATGGCATCCGCTAAAAAACACCCTCGTCACTGCCGGCTATTTGACGTGGGTCATTGGTTTTGAGATTTATCTGTCGCCGCCGATGTTCTTTCCCCACGAAACCCGGTAAGATAACGCCCCTGAAATATATTTTCCCCCACTAACCTGCGGAGTACGTCCCGTTGATCAGCCTGCTTCTTGTTGATGACCATGAACTGGTGCGCGCCGGTATTCGTCGCATACTGGAAGATATGAAGGGATTAGTGATTGCCGGGGAAGTGGCCTGTGGTGAGGATGCGGTAAAATGGTGCCGTAACCATCCGGTGGATGTGGTGCTGATGGACATGAACATGCCCGGCATCGGCGGACTGGAAGCCACGCGCAAAATCGTGCGCTTTAACCCGGATATCCGCATCATCATGCTGACCATCCACACTGAGAATCCGCTGCCAGCGAAAGTTATGCAGGCCGGTGCAGCAGGCTATCTCAGTAAAGGGGCCGCGCCGCAGGAAGTGGTCAGTGCCATTCGCGCCGTACATGCCGGCCAGCGTTACATCGCTTCTGATATTGCTCAGCAGATGGCGCTGAGCCAGATTGAGCCACAGCGCGCTGAATCGCCATTCAGCTGTTTGTCGGAAAGGGAATTGCAGATTATGCTGATGATTACCCGGGGGCAAAAGGTGACGGAGATTTCCGAGCAGCTTAACCTCAGCCCGAAAACCGTTAACAGCTATCGCTATCGCATGTTCAGCAAACTGAATATCAGTGGTGACGTAGAGTTAACGCATCTGGCCATTCGCCATGGCCTGTTCAATGCGGAGCCGTTAATCAGTAGTGAGTGACGTTTTTAATTCCAGAGCCTTTCTCAGCACCGTAACCAGTCAGCCCGGCGTCTACCGTATGTACGACGCGACTGGCACGGTGATCTATGTTGGTAAAGCCAAAGACCTTAAAAAGCGCCTGAGCAGCTATTTTCGCACTCAGGTGGGCAGCCGTAAGACTGAAGTGCTGGTCAGCAACATCCATAATATTGATGTGACCGTCACCCACACGGAAACCGAAGCGCTGCTTCTGGAGCACAACTACATCAAGCTGTATCAGCCGCGCTACAACGTGCTGCTGCGCGATGATAAATCCTACCCGTACATTTTTCTCAGCGGCGATCCGCATCCGCGACTGGCGATGCACCGCGGTGCCAAACATGCCAAAGGCGAATATTTCGGCCCGTTTCCCAACGGCTATGCGGTGCGTGAAACGCTGGCGCTGCTGCAAAAGGTGTTTCCGATTCGCCAGTGCGAGAATAGCGTCTACCGCAACCGCTCGCGCCCGTGCCTGCAGTATCAGATTGGCCGCTGCCTCGGTCCCTGCGTCGCCGGTCTGGTGAGCGAAGACGAATATGCGCAGCAAACCGACTACGTGCGACTGTTTCTGGCTGGCAAAGACGATCAGGTGATCAATCAGCTGGTGCAACGCATGGAGCAGGCCAGCGTCGGCTTGCGCTTTGAAGAGGCGGCGCGCCTGCGCGATCAGATCCAGGCAGTGCGTCGCATTACGGAAAAACAGTTCGTCTCCAACCAGGGCGACGATCTTGATGTCATGGGCGTGTCTTTCGATGCCGGCATAGCCTGCCTGCACGTGTTGTTCATCCGGCAGGGTAAAGTGCTGGGCAGCCGCAGCTATTTCCCGAAGGTTCCTGCGGACACGGAACTCACTGAGGTGGTGCAGACCTTTGTCGGGCAGTTCTATCTGCAGGGCAGTGAAGCGCGCACTTTACCGGCGGATATCCTGCTGGACTTTAATCTGCCCGAACGTGAACTGCTGGCGGCGTCGCTGAGTGAGCTGGCCGGGCGCAAGGTCAGTATTCAGAGCAAACCGCGCGGCGATCGCGCGCGCTACCTGAAGCTGGCGCGCACCAATGCCGCCACGGCGCTGACCACGCGGCTGGCACAGCATTCGACCATCCAGCAGCGTCTGGCAGCGCTGGCAGCGTTCCTGAAGCTGGAGCAGATTAACCGCATGGAGTGTTTCGACATCAGTCACACCATGGGTGAACAGACCATCGCGTCCTGCGTGGTGTTCAACCGCGACGGCCCGCTGCGCGCGGACTATCGCCGCTACAACATCGAAGGAATTACCCCTGGCGATGACTACGCGGCGATGAATCAGGTGCTGCGCCGTCGTTACGGCAAGGCGCTGGAGCCGGAAAAGATCCCGGATGTGATTCTCATCGACGGCGGTAAAGGGCAGCTGGCGCAGGCGCAGCAGGTATTTGCTGAACTGGACGTGCCGTGGGATAAAAACCGGCCGATTCTGCTCGGTGTGGCGAAAGGCAGCGATCGTAAAGCGGGTCTTGAAACCCTGTTCTTTGCCGCGGAAGGCGAGGGCATTTCGCTGCCGCCGGACTCGCCAGCGCTGCATGTTATCCAGCACATTCGTGATGACGCTCACAATCATGCAATTTCGGGCCACCGGAAAAAACGCGCCAAAGTGAAGAACACCAGCGCGCTGGAGAGCATTGAAGGCGTAGGACCAAAACGCCGTCAGCAGCTGCTGAAGTACATGGGCGGCCTGCAACCGCTGATGAATGCCAGCGTCGATGAAATCGCCAAAGTACCGGGCATCTCCTTCGCGCTGGCGGAAAAAATCTACTACTCGCTGAAACACTAACATTGAAACAGGGTGGGCAATGTAGGAACATACGTTAAACCCTACTCACACCAGACAGTTACTGGCATATGCAATTTAACATTCCGACGTGTCTTACCCTGTTTCGAGTTGTTCTGATCCCATTCTTCGTGCTGGCGTTCTATCTGCCATTTCACTGGGCTCCGCTGGTGACGGCGCTGCTGTTTGTCATTGCGGCGGTCACTGACTGGTTTGATGGCTTCCTCGCGCGTCGCTGGAAGCAAACGACACGTTTCGGTGCTTTCCTCGATCCGGTCGCCGACAAAGTGATGGTGGCGATGGCGCTGGTGCTGGTCGCCGAGTATTTCCACGCCTGGTGGATTACGCTGCCGGCCGCCACCATGATCGCGCGTGAAATCATTATCTCGGCCTTACGTGAGTGGATGGCGGAGATTGGCAAGCGCAGCAGCGTGGCGGTGTCGTGGATTGGCAAAGTGAAGACCACGGCGCAGATGCTGTCACTGGTGGCGCTGCTGTGGCGTCCGGACGCGACCGTCGTAGGCATTGGCGTAGTGGCGTTGTACATCGCAGCGGTGCTGACTTTCTGGTCGATGTTCCAGTATTTAAGCGCGGCACGCGGCGATTTGCTCGATAGCTGATCGATGCGATTTAAAAAGCAGCAAACGGACGCAGTGTGTGGATAATTCTATTGACTCGTTGCGTCAGATAAGTAGAATGCATCGCATCGAACGGCAGCGAGGCTGCAAGAAGCTGAATGAAATCAGCAAGTTCGGTGAAGTATAAGCAAATGCGGGAATAGCTCAGTTGGTAGAGCACGACCTTGCCAAGGTCGGGGTCGCGAGTTCGAGTCTCGTTTCCCGCTCCAGATATTGCAGGACGTCGCAGGCGGCTTGCACCTCAGATTAAAAGGCGCGTTGGCAGAGTGGCCATGCAGCGGATTGCAAATCCGTCCACCTCGGTTCGACTCCGGGACGCGCCTCCAGTTTACACCCTGCCCGGGTGGTGAAATCGGTAGACACAAGGGATTTAAAATCCCTCGGCTTATGGTCGTGCGGGTTCAAGTCCCGCCCCGGGCACCATATTTAATACCGAATAAAATCAAAGCAATAAGTAGCAATGTCGTGACCGCCCAAGGGCGGTTTTTTTGTGCCTGAAAATCTTTCCTGATATCACTTCATAATATCAAACGGTCTTCATCTGCCCGCTAACGGCTTGAACCATCCTGCTTTTTCGACCACCTGCAGCGGTCGGTTTTACATTTATAGGGCCAGTAAACCATGCCAGAGATGACGGTGGAAGTGGTGCATTGTGGCGTCGCTCACCTCATGGCATGCGCGCCCTTATCTGGTGCAGGGAATGGCGGATCCCTTTAAGGCGAAGGGATGTTTCTCTACGAAACTGAGATGTATAAACTCAATCGCAAGCGAAACATAACAGAGTATAAAAAATACACTCTTGAGGTTGTGGTGCGAGAGTCAGACTGGACGATCACCCATTTTAAATATTTCGATTAACCGGCAGGAAAGCACGCATGTTTGATTTTAGAAATGAAGGATTCGTCTTCACCATCTCACCCTTTAAGCGTGTTGTTGATAACGAAACCGATCCGGTTAATCACCTCTGGGACTGGATTAAGTCTTATGTGGAGTTTTCCGTCAGCGGAGTGAAGGTGCAGTTTCAGACTGAGTTTACCGTCGGCGAACTGAAGGAACTGCGCGCAACATTCTCTCTATACTACAAGGCGGTAATGGCACGCCAGGAAATAGAATCTTTTAGTTTTCGCAGTCAGCTCAACCAGCTCAATATGGTTCTGAGTAAGGTCACGGGTGATGATATCGTGATTATTGAATATGTTCTTCGTCCGGAAGACCACGCTGATAGCATTCAGATAAAGGGCGAACTGGCTATCAATGAGAGTTACTTCCCGGATATTCTCAGGCGGCTGGAGGAGATGATCAGCTGGCCGGAATAAGCTCCTGATTTATCCGTCCTCTCTTTGACGTGGGCAATCGCAATCGGGATTTGCCCATTAATAGCGAGGTTAGAGGGGAAGCCTGATGCCTTTACTTCGATTACCAGACGATCCAGCTCGTTAACCATCACTTCCGTTATGCCGAAATTCATTGAGCCGACATCTGGCGGGAAAATAAAAACGGGACATAACGTCTGTCCCGCTAACCTCAATCCTGTGGCTGGCCGACCGGGCCTTCGCCTTCGCTGGCGCCAGGCACTGACTGATTGCTCGGTGCGTGCGGTCGACCGTCACCGCCCACCGCATCGCTGTGTTGCATACAGCCGGCCAGGGTAACCAATGTCAGTGCCGCTAAGGCTGCCTTCATCAAACCACTCATCTTGCTCTCCTCCTGTTACGAACCGCGTAATCGTTAACGCACTGAGAAATAAGCAAAGCCACGAATCCGCCTTTACGCAAGCGAAGCGCGTACAGTTTTCTTCTTTACTCTTAGCGGTCCTGCGCCAGCGTTTCAACACGACGTCGGTATTCTCCCGGTGTGCAGCCAAACTCACGGACAAACGCTTTGTGAAAGGAGGATTCGCTGGCGTAGCCGACGGCCAGAGCGATGTTGATTAACGGGGCTGTTTCGCGCGCCAGTCGCTGAGCGGCCAGCTGCAGACGAAGGGCGGTGAGCACGGCCAGCGGCGTGGTAGCGCTGAGCTGGCGGAACAGCAGCGCGAATGAGGCGCGGGACATAAACACTTGCTGAGCCATGGCTTCTACCGTCCACGGCCTTTCCGGCGCGGCGCACAGTTGGATGATTAAAGGGCCAAGACGTGGATGCAGAGCCAGGGAGAGTAAGCCAGGTTGCGCTGCGTGAGTTGAGAGCCCATGACGCACCGCCAGTGTGAACAGGCTGCCAATCTGCTGGCTGCGAAGTGCGGCATCACCAGCAGCTGGCAGTGCGTCAGCACTCTGGGTGATGAACGGCAGCACCGCAGCCAGCCAGCGACCATCGCTGCTTGTGGGTTCGGGGGCCAGCATTAGCACTTCGGGCAGGGCGGTGAGGAAAGCATGCGCCGACGCGGGCAGTTCCAGCAGGCCGCATACCAGTTGGGTTGGCTGCGTATGGCGCTGATAAATACGATGCGCGGCGTTTTGCGGCAGAAATATGACGCTGCCAGCATTGAGTTCGACACCCGCAGTGACGGGCATATCCAGCATGACCGGGCCGCCTGTGACCGTATGCCAGCGCACTGCGCACAGGTGCCCGGCGCTGTGCGGCAGTTGCCACTCACCGCTCAGCACGCAGTTCTTATCTATGCTGCCCTGCGGGTTATGCAGCAGCAGCAGTTGACTCAATGGATCCATCTGTTTTTCCCTTTTCCCTGAACTGCCCGCTTGATTCAGACGCAAAGACAAAAATACCAGCGTTGCGGCGAAATACGGCGCGGCAGCAAACCGTAAGCTTTGGGTGATGACTATTTTTGACGCTTATGGAGAACATCATGAACCATTATCAGGCAGCAATCATCGGATTTGGTAAAGCAGGTAAAACGCTGGCGGCGGCTCTGGGGCGCGCCGGATGGCGTGTCGCGATCATCGAAAAATCCCGCGAAATGTATGGTGGCACCTGCATTAATGTTGGCTGTATCCCAACGAAAGCACTGGTACACGATGTGCAACATCATGCCAGTTTCAGTGATGCCATGCAGCGCAAAGCGGCAGTAGTAGAATTGTTGCGTGAGAAGAATTATCTCAACCTGGCCGCCATTGCGCAGGTCGATGTCATTGATGGTGAGGCGGAATTTGTGGATGCCCACACGCTGAAAATCACCTCCTCGCAGCAGGTCAGCCAGATTCATGCTGAGCGAATTTTTATCAATAGCGGTGCCGAAGCGGTGTTTCCCGTGCTGAAAGGCTTAGTTGCCGGACCGCGCGTGGTTGACAGCAGCGGTATCCTGAATTTAACGCAACTGCCGCAGCGGCTGGGGATCCTCGGCGGCGGGTATATTGGCGTTGAGTTTGCTTCCATGTTTGCCGGTTTTGGTAGCGAAGTGACGTTGTTTGAAAGTGCACCGCAATTTCTGGCGCGGGAAGATGATGATATCAGTGCGGCGATAGCCAGGATCCTGCAGGAGCAGGGCGTTAGGCTCGAGCTCAATACTGCATTGCAGCGTGTGACCAGCGGTCGCGACAGCGTGACGCTGCATACCGCACAGGGCGATCGTGAAGTCGATGTGCTGCTGGTCGCCACGGGCCGTCGCCCGGCGACGAAGGCACTGAAACTGGAAAACGCGGGGGTGGTGACCGATGCGCGCGGCGCGGTGCGCGTCGATAAACAGCTTAAAACTTCCGTGGATCATATCTGGGCGCTGGGCGATGTTACCGGCGGGCCACAGTTTACCTATATTTCGCTTGATGATTTCCGCATCGTTTACGATCAGTTGCTGGGTAAGGGCACGCGCACCACCGAAGATCGCGTTAACATTCCGTATTCCGTGTTTATGACGCCTGTGTTATCACGGATTGGTTTGACTGAAGCGCAGGCGCGCGCGCAGGGGCGGGATATTCAGGTGGTGACACTGCCGGTCGCCGCGATTCCGCGTGCGCGCGTTGTTGACGACACCCGTGGCATGCTGAAAGCCGTGGTTGATAATGGCAGCCAGCAGATTCTCGGCGTGGCGCTGCTGGCAGCGGACTCGCATGAAGTCATTAACATTGTAAAAACGGTGATGGATGCCGGGCTGCCGTATAGCGTGCTGCGTGACCAGATTTTTACCCACCCAACCATGAGCGAATCGCTCAATGATCTGTTTGCCCTGGTGAAATAATGCCGAACAGGACGCCCGCACCGGGCGTCCCGATTGCAGATTTAGCCGAGATTGCCGCTCAGGCGATCGCGGAAATCGCTGCTGCGGTTATCCAGGCCGGTGAAGGTGACGCTGGCGCCGTGCCGCTGGTAGCGGTACTCAATGGCGTCGAGCGCCGCCACGCTGGAAGCATCCCAGATCTGCGCGTGCGTCAGATCGATGGTGACGTGCTGCGGATCGTGGCCGTAGTCAAAATGCTCAAACAGATCGTTGCTGCTGGCGAAGAACAGCGGGCCGCGCACCGTGTAGTGCACCTGTTCGCCATCGTCACTCAGCTGGCGTTCGGCATGAATCACGTGGGCGATGCGGCGGGCAAATAGCATCATGGCGAGAATCACACCCACCAGCACGCCAAGCGCGAGGTTACCGGTCCACACCGTGACGGCGACGGTCAGCACCATCACCAGCGTCTCCGACCACGGCATGCGTTTCAGCGTGGCCGGCTGCAGGCTGTGCCAGTTCACGGTTTTCACCGCCACCACCATCATAATGCCCGCCAGCACCACCATCGGAATCTGCGCCATGATCTGGCTCAGGCCGGTGACCAGCAGCAGCAGCACCAGCGCTGCGGCCACGGTCGACACGCGAGTGCGCGCCTTGCCCAGCTCGACGTTGACAATGGTCTGACCGATCATCGCGCAGCCAGCGATACCGCCGTAAAAGCCCGCCAGGATATTACCGACGCCCAGTGCCCAGGATTCGCGGCGCTTGCCGGAAGGCGTATCGGTGAGGTCATCGACCAGTTTGGCGGTCAGCAGCGATTCCATCAGGCCAACAAACGCCACTGACAGCGCGGTGGGCCAGACAATCTGCAGCGTCTGCAGATTAAGCGGCACCAGCAGGGTATTAAAATCCGGCAGACCGGCGCTCATCGGCCCTTCATCGCTGACATTGGGTACGCGATAGCCGAGCAGCAGCGCGACAGCGGTGACCACGACGATGGCCACCAGCGGTGAAGGCACGCTCTTCAGCACTTTCGGCAGCAGCAGCACGATGGCCAGCGTGACGGCGAACAGCAGCCACACCAGGCCGGACTGGCCCCAGACGTGCGGCACCTGCGCGAAGAAAATTAAAATACCCAGCGCGTTAACGAAGCCGATCATCACGGAACGCGGAATATAGCGCATCATGCGCGACAGCCCGGCCAGGCCGAAAATGATCTGAATAATGCCGCCGAGGATCACTGCCGGCAGGATGTACTCCACGCCGTGCGCGTGCACCATCGGGCCGATCACCAGCGCCACCGAACCGGCCGCCGCAGTCACCATCGCCGGTCGGCCACCGAGAATCGACAACGTCAGACACAGCACCACGGAAGCGACCAGGCTGACTTTAGGGTCGACGCCGGCAATGACCGAAAACGAAATCACTTCCGGTATCAGCGCGAGGGCGGTAATCACACCGGCCAGGCACTCGCGGGTCAGAAGAGTGGGCGAACGCAGCACGCGTGCGACCGTGATGTCGCTCGCTTCAGCGGCGGCGCGATCGGGAATTTGACTCATTAATTTGCAGGCTCTTTTATTTAGTCGCGCATGCCGTCACGGCACGGCAATATTCAGGATAAAATTTAACGCGGGCGATGTTACCGGGGGATGACGCGAGGCGCCAGTAAAACGGGGCGATAAGGTTGATTCCCTCCCTGGAATCCGGTGCGGCTACACCGAAAAATCATCCGGGGTCTGATGAACCACCAGTTCCAGCAGGTGACGATAGACATCGAGCTGAACGACATCCGCTTCCTGCTCCAGGCGAGCGATCAGCGCGGCGATAATGCTCTTATTACTCACCGGCATACCGCTGTGCAGGATTTCCGCAATCAGATGGCCTAACACTTCCATCTCATTGGTTTCACTGTTACCCGCCTGTTTAAAGTAGTCAGCGATGGCGTCGCTGCTGTTGACGGCATTTTGCATGTGTAAGCCCTTAAGATTGGCTGATGGCGCAGCGGCCAGCAGAACCATGATGAAAATATTTCCGCGCGGACAGGCGCGAAAATCCTGACTCATCATCCCACTCAAAAAGACACCTCTGAAGGTGGAAATCCATAACACTTTCAGAGGCGACGCAACTGCATCATTCGTTACTGAATCGTTAACCGATTCATGGCGGCTAAAGTTATACAACTGACCTTAACCTGTACAGCTGGCGGCTTGTGCAATTCGTGCTTCAGCGCGTAATTCATTGGAAAATAAGGAAAAGTCAGCACTAAAAAGTTATACATTTATTCTGTACAGTGCGTCAGTCTGCGCCTTTTTATTCCTTAAGTGAAACTGGCAATGCAGGCGCGGTACGACTAAATTTGCTGATGTAAGCAAACTTTTCAATCACGCGCAGCTTAGCTTATAATAACCCTCCCGTTTAGTTAGAAGTCTAACCATTAGGCCGCTACGCTTTGACTGATCATCCGCAACCCTTCTCGCGTCTGCTTCACCTTACCGCCCATGCGTGGCGGCTGGCGGTCGATCGCCGGTTAAAAGAGAGCGGGCTGAGTATGAGCAGCTGGCTGGCGATCGCCAGCGTGGCAACCGCGGCTGAGCCGCCGACGCAAAAGGCGCTGGCGCAGCTATTGGGGCTGGAGGAAGCCAGCGTGGTGCCGCTGGTCGATCGGCTGGTGAAACAGCAGCTGCTGGCGCGGGTGCAGCCAAAGGAAGATCGTCGCAAGCGCCTGCTGGTGCTGACCGAGCAGGGCGGCGTGGCGTTTGGTGCGGTAAAAACCCAGGCGGATGCGCTGCGCGCCCAGCTGCTGGCGGATATCGATCCTGCCGAGCTGGCGGTCACTGAAAAAGTGCTGCAGCAGTTGCTCGAACGCTTAGGGAACGTCTAGCCGTGGCGAAACGCAACCCTTATGCTCCACGCGAATGGCTGCCGCACGAAAAGCCGATGCTGCCGGGATCGCCATCGACGCCGCTGCATGCACCGTCGAAACGCATTGCGTTTGGCCTGATCGGCCTGCTGATTTCGATTACCGGTGCGCTGAGCAACGCGCTGGTGACCGCCAACCTCACCAACCTGCAGGGCACCTTCGCCGCGTACAGTAACGAAATCGCCTGGCTGCCGGCGGTGTACGTGATGGGCAACATCTCCATTAACCTGCTGCTGGTGAAGTTTCGCCAGCAGTTTGGCCTGCGACTGTTTACCGAAGCCTTTCTGGTGCTGTACGTCATCGTGGCGTTTTTTCACATTCTCGCCAACGATCTCAGCTCGGCGATCATCGTCCGTACCGCGCACGGCATGGTGGGCGCGGCGCTTAGCTCGCTGGGCATCTATTACCAGATACAGGCATGGCCGGCGAAGCACCGTCTCAAAGCGCTGGTGATCGGCATCACCGCTTCACAGCTGGCGATTCCGCTGGCGCGGCTGTTCTCCACCGAGTTGCTGCAGCTGGAGGAGTGGCGCGGGCTGTACCTGTTTGAGCTGGGCCTGGCAATGATTGCCCTCGGCTGCGTGCTGGTGGTTAAACTGCCGCCGGGCGACCGTATCAAAGCCTTCGAAAAGCTCGATTTTGTCACCTTTATGCTGCTGGCTCCCGGCATGGCGCTGCTGTGCGGCGTGCTGTCACTCGGGCGCATTGAGTGGTGGTTCAGCACGCCGTGGCTCGGCGTCTGTCTGGCGCTGGCACTGGTGCTGATTGTCGCGGCGGTAGTGCTGGAGCATAACCGCGCTAATCCGTTGATCAACACCCGCTGGCTGAGCAATGGCATGATCTTTCGGCTCGGGATTGTGATGATCATGATGCGTATCGTGCTGGCCGAGCAGAATACCGGCGCGGTGGGTTTTCTGCAGCAGCTCGGCTTGCTCAACGATCAGCTGCGCGGGCTGGCGCTGGCGATTATCGCGGGCGTGATCTGCGGCATGATTGCCAGCGCACTGACCATCAAACCCAACCACCTGAGCTGGCCAATCGTAGTGTCGCTGGCGGTGATGATTGTCGCCTCGCTGATGGACGCGCAATCCAGCCCGCTGACGCGCGCCAGCAATCTCTACTTCAGCCAGTTCCTGCTGGGTTTCAGCAGCGCCTTTTTCCTCGCACCGGCGATGCTGCTTGGCATCGGTGGCGTGGTGACCCAGCCGAAAAACCTGGTGAGCTTTGTGGTGCTGTTTGGCATGAGTCAGAACCTCGGCGGACTGATTGGCTCCGCCATTCTCGGCACGTTTCAGACGTGGCGTGAAAAATATCACTCCAGCCTGCTGGGCGATCAGCTGTCGTTGCTTGATCCTAATGTGGTGGATCGCCTCAGCCAGTACAGTGCGCTGTTTCGCAGCCAGCTGGCGGACAGCAGCTTGCTCAGCGCGCAGGGCAGCAGCCAGCTGCAAACCGTGGCCACGCTGCAGGCCAACGTGCTGGCCTATAACGACACCTATTTACTGACCGCCGCGCTGGCGATGATCACACTGATGTGGGTGCTGTGGCGCCTGACGCGGCTGCGCTATCTCAACTGGCGTCAGGCGCGACATAATCTGACTGAGCAGCAACAGCAGGCGGCGCCTGCCAACCGAACGGAGACCCCATGAGCCAACAGGACGATTTACAGGCTGCGGAGCGCGAGCGCACCAACCGCCGACGCATTCTCTCTATCGCCGCCGGAAGCGGTATCGCTATCGTGGGCGTGCTGGTGATTTTATATGCCTGGCAGTTGTGGCCCTTCACCAGCACCATCCAGTCGACGGAAAACGCCTACGTGCGCGGCCAGGTGACCTTCATCAGCCCGCAGGTGAGCGGCTACCTGACGAACGTTGAGGTGGTGGATTTACAGCCGGTGCGCAAAGGACAGCTGCTGATGACCATTGACGATCGTATCTATCGCCAGCGTGTGCATCAGGCGCAGGCGCAGCTGGCGATGAAAATCGCCGCGCAGAATAACAACCAGCAGCAGCAGAAGAGCGCGGAGGCCACCATCGCCAGTAATCAGGCGGCGCTGGAGAATGCCAAAGCGCAGGCGCTGAAAAGCAGCCTTGACTTAAAGCGGGTGGAAAACCTGGCGGCCGATGGCTCGCTGTCGGTGCGCGAGCGTGATGCCGCGCGCGCGGCCAATGCGCAGGCTCAGGCCCAGCTGCGTCAGGCGGCGGCGCAGGTGGCGGTCTCACAGCAGAATCTGCAAACCACCATTGTTAATCGCGCGGCGCTGGCTGGCGATGTGGCCAGCGCGCAGGCGGCACTGGAGCTGGCCAATATCGATCTGGACAACACGCGCATTATCGCGCCGGACAGCGGCCAGCTCGGTCAGCTGTCGGTGCGCAAAGGCACCTACGTTACCGCCGGCACGCGCCTGACTTCGGTAGTGCCGGATAATAAATGGGTGATTGCCAACCTGAAGGAAACCCAATTGGCGCACGTGCGTCCGGGTTTACCGGTGTCGATACGCGTCGATGCGCTGGACGGCAAGCGCTTTGACGGTCGCGTGGAGTTTATCTCGCCCGCCGCCGGTTCCGAGTTCAGCGCCATCTCGCCGGACAACGCCACCGGTAACTTCGTGAAAATCGCCCAGCGCATTCCGGTGCGTATCAAAATTCTTGGCGACGATTTGCAGCAGCTGCGGCCCGGCATGTCGGTGGAGGTCAACATCGATACCGCCGCCGAACCCCACCGGGAGACACCATGATGCGGCCGTTACGCGTGGCGCTCCTCGCGCTGCTGCTCACCGGCTGCGCCCGCGAAGTGGAGCGCGCGCCGTCGTCACTGCCGATTCCGGCCAGCTGGCGTCAGCAGGTCGGGCCCGCCGCCGCGCCGGAAGCGCAGTGGTGGCGCAGCTTTGGCGATGATCGCCTCAACTGGCTGGTGAACCAGGCGCTGCAGCACAACAGCGATATCCTGATTGCCCGGTCGCGTGTCGATCAGTATCGCGCCGAGCTGCGAGCGGCGCAGGGCGATAATTTCCCGACGCTGTCGGCGGGCGTGGCGGCAACCCATCAGCGTGCGCTGTCGGCGGCAACCGGCCAGCCGTACGAAAGTGCAGTATTCCAGGGACTGCTGCAGGCCAATTATGAGGTCGATTTATGGGGCAGCCGCAGCAACAGCATTCGCGCGGCAGAAGCCACGCTGGCGGCGCAGCGTGCGGCGGCCTCGGCCGCTGAATTGACGGTGGCCAGTTCGGTCGCGTCCGGTTACCTCAGCCTGTGCGCGCTCGACGAGCAGCTGCGCGTCACCGAGGCCACGCTGGCAACGCGGCAGAACTCCCTGAATCTGGCGCAGCGCCAGTTCGAAACCGGTTATACCTCGCGGCTGGAATGGATGCAGGCGGCGTCGGAGTATCAGACGGCGAAAGCGCAGATTCCGCAGCTGCAGCATCAGATCGCCCAGCAGGAGAACGCGCTCAGCATTCTGGTTGGCATGAATCCGCGCCAGATCGCGCGCAGCAGCCAGTTCGATCAGCTGCGACCGCATGCGCTGCCGGCACTGCTGCCGTCGCAGTTGCTTAACCGCCGGCCCGATATCGTGCAGGCGCAGCGCCTGCTGCTGGCGAGCGATGCCTCGCTGGCGGCGGCGCAGGCTCAGCTGCTGCCGTCGCTCAACCTGACGGCGTCCGGCACGCTGCAGAGCAGCCAGCTACACGATCTGCTGGATAATCCGTTCCGCCTGTGGAGCATCGGCGGCAGCGTGCTGGCACCGCTGCTTAACCGCGAAGCGCTGACCGCGCAGGTCGATGTGGCGATGGCGTCGCGTAACCAGGCGCTGTACGGCTATGAAAGGGTGGTGCGCAACGCCTTTTCTGACGTCGATAATGCGCTGGATGCCATCGAACGCAGCCAGCAGCAGCTGACGGAACTGCAGGCGCAGGAACGTTACGTCGCGGAAGCGTGGCGGATTGCGCGCAACCGTTATCAGAATGGTTACGCGTCCTACCTTGATGAGCTCGATGCGCAGCGTACGCTGTTCAGCACCCAGCTGAATATTGTGGCGGTGAAAAACACCCTGCTACTGGCACAAATCGATCTCTATCGCGCGCTTGGCGGCGGCTGGCAGGGATAATCATGCCGCAGCGGCAGGCTGCGGCCAAAAATGACGTCTAAAGCCGGTTGTAAACCGTTTCACAACAGGACCGCTCTGATCTTAAGTGATTCATGCTTTTTTTTACTTGTCTTTACAATTAGTGGTATTATCCGCGGCGCTTTACACAGTCTGAACGGAACTATGCAGGGGTTATTGCCTGCACGGCCACGCGGTTGCGCGGCCTGCCATGACAGGGGAAGAAAAGGAAATGATGAATAAAAAAGCCACGCTGGCACTGCTGGTAACCGCAGTATTAATCACCGGCTGCGCACCGCGCACGGCACCGATCCAGAACGTCAGCCAGACCGTCGGCCAGAGCTACAGCGATCAGCAGATGCAGCGCGCTATCGTCGAAGCCGGTGCCGCCAATCACTGGGTGATTTCACCGGCGGGCCCGGGCGTGATGAATGGCCTGCTGGCGGAACGCGGCCACACGGCCAATATCCGTATTACCTATACCGCGAACAGCTACCGCATTGATTATGTCAGCAGTACCAATCTGAAAGCGGGCAGCGGTCAGATTCACCGTAACTACAACCGCTGGATTCAGAACCTGAACCAGGGCATTCAGACGCGTCTGGCTGTGCAGGCGGTAAAATAACTCATCACGCGTCCCGCTAACAGTTAGTCGTAAAGTTAGCCGGCACGCTGCCGAAATAGAAACAGGCGGGCCCGATGTCCGCCTGAGAACTCGGCGACATCCGCGTGAGACGGATGACTGGAATAGAGAGCAGGGAAGGGATGCCGCGCAGCGAAAATCTGACCATCCCTGAGGCTGAAGAAAGAATGCAGGTATGAAACTCGCTTACTCCCTTGTTGACTGGCATGCCATCGCGCCGGGCCACAGCAGTGCCGACGACTGGCAGCGCTGGGCGCAACACGCGCCGATGCTGGATGCCAGCCAGGCTATCGCCAAACCCCAGTTTTTACCGATGATGACCGCGCGTCGTCTCAGTCCCGGCAGCCGCGCCGCCGTTGAGTGCGGCCTGGCGCTGCTGGCACGGCAGTCGGTTGACGCCGTGGTATTTACCAGCCGTCACGGCGAACTGGAGCGTAATCTGCGTATTCTGCGTGCGCTCGCTGACGGGCTGCCGCTGTCACCGACCGACTTCGCGATGTCGGTGCACAACTCGGCAGTGGGCAGTCTGACCATCGCCGCGCGCCAGCCGTTGGTGTCATCGTCGATTTCTGCCGGCGTCGACAGCTTCCAGCAGGGCCTGCTCGAGGTGGCTACGCTGCATCAGGCCGGCTATACGCAGGTGCTGCTGGTGGATTTTGACGGGCAGGTGCCCGACTACTATCGCCCGTGGCTGCCGGAAATCGATACCTTTAACGCGCCTTACGCGGTCGCGCTGCTGCTGCGCGCCGGCGATGAGTGGCGCTGCAGCGCGACCGCTGCTCAGCCGCAGCCTGATGCGCTGCCGCAGAGCCTGCAGTTTCTGCATGCGATGCTCAACCACGCCGCGGATTTTACCCTCGCCGGCGAGCGCCATCAGTGGCGCTGGGAGCATGCTCATGGCGGATAACGCCCGCACCATGCGCCAGCGGCGCCGCGGTAACTATTACTGGCGGCTGGTGATGACCGCGCTCTGTTTCAGCCTGTTTAGCCTTGGCGGCCTGTTGCTGTCGCTGATCTGGTTTAACCTGCTGCTGCTGATTCAGCGCGATGGCCTGCGCCGGCGGCAGATCGCGCGCCGCAGCATTGCGTGGAGCTTTCGCTGTTTTCTGCGCTTCTGCCGCTTTGTTGGCGTGTATGACTATCAGGTATTCGGCGCTGAAGCGCTGCGCCAGGATCGCGGCTGCCTGATCGTCGCCAATCATCCGTCACTGATCGATTACGTGATGATCGCGTCGCTGCTGCCGGAGATGGATTGCCTGGTTAAGGCCGACCTGCAGCACAACATTTTCTTCCGCGGCGTGATTAAATCAGCCGATTACCTGATCAACAGCGAAGCGGAAACGCTGCTGCCGGACAGCCAGCAGCGGCTGGCACGCGGCGATACCATTCTGATTTTCCCGGAAGGGACGCGTACCCGCTATGGCCAGCCGCTGCAACTGCAGCGCGGCGCGGCAAATATTGCGGTGCGCGCCGGATGCGATCTGCGCGTGATTCATATCACCTGTACCCAGCGTATGCTCGATAAGCAAAGCCGCTGGTATCAGATTCCGCTGGTTAAACCGGTTTTTACGGTACGCGTACAATCGCGTATTGCCAGCCACGCCTTTCACGAAGCAGAAGAGGATGCGCAGCCGCTGGCCGCGCGCCGTCTGACGCGATATCTGCAACAGGCGCTGGTGCCTGAAGAGACAAAGTAAGTTATGCAAGCACTGATTGACGACATTAAAACCATGATTATCGACACGCTGAATCTGGAAGATATCAGCCCGGATGATATCGATAGCGAGGCACCGCTGTTTGGCGACGGGCTGGGGCTCGACTCGATCGATGCGCTGGAGCTGGGACTGGCGGTGAAAAACCGCTTCGGCGTACAGCTCTCCGCCGAGAGCGAAACGCTGCGGGGGCACTTTTTTTCCGTGGCCACGCTGGCCGCCTTTGTTGAACAACAGCAAGCCTGAGAACCGTCGACATGAACAAACACGATATTTACCAGGAAGTGGCGACGCTGCTGAATACCCTGTTCGAAATTGATCCGGACGAGATTCACCCTGAGGCCCGCCTGTACGAAGATCTCGAACTCGACAGTATTGATGCGGTGGACATGGTGGTGCATCTGCAAAAACGCACCGGCCGCAAGATCAAACCGGAAGCCTTCCGCGCTGTGCGCACCGTACAGGACGTGGTTGACGCCGTCGACCAGCTGATGCGCGATCCGGCCTGACTGACGCCATGCATCAGCTATTGCGGCTGCTGAACGCGCTGGCGCTGTTCGCCTGGCCCTTGCTGGTGTGGCTGGCGCTGACTCACCCGCAGTGGCGCGGCGTACTGGTACTGCTGGCGCTGGTGTTCGCAGCGCGCATCTGGAGCCTGCGTCAGGCGCAGGGCGCGCTGGGACGCACGTTGCTGCTGCTGGCGCTGGTCGGCTGCCTGCTGTGCCTTGCCAGTGTGGTGTTACGCGCGCAGCATCTGCTGCTGTGGTATCCGGTGGTGGTCAACGCGTTGCTGCTGCTGCTGTTCGCCGGTTCGCTGTTCAGCCCGATGCCACTGGTGGAGCGGCTGGCGCGCCTGCGTGAACCCCAGCTGCCGCCGCGCGGCGTGCGCTATACGCGGCGCGTTACGCAGCTGTGGTGCGGGTTTTTTATCTTCAACGGCAGCGTGGCGCTGACCACCTGCCTGCTGAGTAATATCCGGCTATGGACACTCTGGAACGGGTGCATCAGCTATGTGCTGATGGGCGCGCTGATGAGCGGCGAATGGCTGCTGCGTCAGCGCATGAGGAGACAGGCATGAAGGCCGTGGCGATAGGTGACTGGCTGCACGGTGACGATCGTATCGTCGCCTGGCAGGGACAACAGCAGCATACGCTGGCGCAGATGCGGCAGCAGGTGCTGGGCTTAACTCACCGGCTACAGGCGCAGCCCGGTGCGCGCTGGGCGCTGTGCTTCGACAACAGCTATCACTTTCTTGTGGCGCTGCTGGCCAGCTGGTATGCCGGCAAAACCCCGGTGATCCCCGGCCACTGCCGCGCCGCGCAGCTGGAAGAGATGCGCGACAGCCTTGATGGTGTGATCAGCGATATGCCGCTGGCGCTAACGCTGGCTCAGCTGCGCTGGGACGGGGCGCTGGCGCAGGGCGTGCTGCCAGAGATGGCGGCCGGGGCCAGCCTGGTGCTGTTCACTTCCGGCTCAACCGGGACGCCGCGCCGCGTGGTCAAGTCACGGCGCGCCATGGACGTGGAAGCCCAGTGGCTGGCCGATCTGTGGGGTTCGCGTCTGCAGGGATGTCACGTCATTGCCTCGGTCAGCCATCAGCATCTGTATGGCCTGAGTTTTCGCCTGATGCTGCCGATGGCGCTCGGCCTGCCGTTCGCCGCGCAGCAGATCTTTTATGGCGAGCAGCTGGCCGATCAGCGTGCCGATCGCCGCTATGCCTTCATCAGCAGCCCGGCATTTCTGCGCCGGCTGGACGCCACGCTGTCGCCGCCATCCTGCGCGCTGATTGTCTCCGCGGGTGGCGCGCTGCCGGGCGCGGATGCACAACGCGCGCAGCAGACGCTGGGCTGCGCGGTCGATGAAATTTACGGCAGCACCGAAACCGGGGTGATCGCCTGGCGCCGGGCCAGCGACGACGCTGCGCTGTGGCAGTGTTTCCCGCAGGTCACGCTGCGCGAGATTGCGCCGCAGCGCTGGCAGGTCTTTTCCGATCTGCTGGAAAGCCGCGACGGCTGCGCGCTGGACGATCGCATTGTGCCGCAGCCGTCAGGCCAGTTTCAGCTGGCGGGACGTCAGGATCGGGTAGTGAAAATTGAAGACAAGCGCGTGTCGCTGAGCGAAGTAGAGCGCCGCCTGCTGGCGCTGCCCGGTGTGGAAGATGCCGCCGCGCTGGCGCTGCAGCGTCACGGCCGCCATGCCATCGCGGTGGTGCTGGCGCTACCGCAGCTACCCGACGCCGCCACGCTGCACCAGCGCAAACAACAATGGAAACGCGCGCTGCAACCCTGGCTGGAGCCGGTCGCTATGCCGCGCTACTGGCGGGTGGTAACGGCGATTCCGGTCACGGCGCAGAGCAAACGCGCATGGCCGCAAATAGAGGAACTGTTTGATGTTACCGGTTGAATTAGAGGCGCAACAGCAGGACGGCACGCTCACCCTGCGCCTGCTGGCGGCTGCCGACCTGCTGTGGTTTCGCGGCCACTTTCCGACGCTGCCGATTTTACCGGGCGTGGCACAGCTTGACTGGGTACTGCACTACGGCCTGACGCGCCTCGCGCCGGGTAAGAGCTTTGCCTCGATTGAAAACATCAAATTCCAGCAGCCGGTGCCGCCGGATGCGCAGCTGGAGCTGCAGCTACAGTGGCAGCCGGAGAAGTCACTGCTGAGTTTTCACTACACGCTGCTGCATGGCGCGCAGCGCGCAGTGGCCAGCAGCGGGAAGATTCGCCTGTGCTGAGTACATCGTTTGCCCCCTGCGTGCTGATTCCCTGCTATAACCATGGCGCGATGCTGGCGTCGGTACTGGCGCGCCTGGCCCCGTTCAACCTGCCGGTGATCGTGGTCGATGACGGCAGCGATGCCGGGACCAAACAGCACATCGCCGCGCTGAATGCGCCGCAGCTCCAGGTGCTGACGCTGCCGCACAATCAGGGCAAGGGCGCCGCGGTGATTGCCGGACTGCGCGCGGCCGCGGCCGCGGGCTTCAGTCATGCGCTGCAGCTGGACGCCGACGGTCAGCATCAGGTCGAGGACACCCCGCGCATGCTGGCGGAGGCCGCACGCTATCCGCACTGCCTGATCTCCGGCCAGCCGCAGTACGATGACTCCATCCCGAAATCCCGGCTGTATGGCCGCTACATCACCCATTTCTGGGTATGGGTGGAAACGCTGTCGCTGTCGCTGAAAGACAGCATGTGCGGTTTCCGCGTCTATCCGCTGGCTGCCTCGCTTGAGCTGTGCGATCGCCGCGCCATCGGCCAGCGCATGGATTTTGACACCGAGATCATGGTGCGCCTCTACTGGCAGGGCACGCCGAGCCGGTTTATCCGCACGCGCGTGACCTATCCGCCGAGCGGGGTTTCACACTTTGACGCGCTGCACGACAACCTGCGTATCTCATGGATGCACACCCGTCTGTTCTTTGGCATGCTGCCGCGCATCCCGCAGCTGCTATTCCGCCGGCAGCAGCAGGCGCACTGGGCGGCAACGCCAGAGCGCCGCGGCCAGTGGGGGCTGCGCTTTATGCTGTGGCTGTACCAGCGTGCCGGCCGCCTGCCGTTTATTCTGCTGCTGTGGCCGGTGGTGGCGGTGTACTGGCTCAGCGGTCGCGCGGCGCGGGCGGCATCGCGGCAGTGGCTGGCGCGCGTGCAGGCGGTGGCGCATCAGCAGCAGATCGCGCTGCCGCGGCCGCTTAGCAGCTATCGCCACTTCCTGCGATTTGGCGGCAGCATGCTGGATAAAGTCGCCAGCTGGCGCGGTGATCTGCGCTGGGGACGCGACATCGACTTCGCGCCCGGCGCGGAAGCGGTGATTCGCGCCGCTGAAGGCAAAGGCCATCTGATACTCGCCTCGCATCTGGGGGATATCGAAGCCTGTCGGGCGATGGCGAAGCAGGTCAGCGGCCTGGTGATTAACGCGCTGGTGTTTACCGACAACGCCCAGCGTTTTCGCGCGGTGCTGGAGAGCATTGCGCCGCAGGCGGGCGTCAATCTGCTGCCGGTCAGCGATATCGGCCCGGACACGGCGATTCTGCTGCAGCAAAAGCTGGATGCCGGCGAATGGGTGGCGATTGTGGGCGACCGCACCGCCGTGCAGCGTCAGCGCGGCGGTGAGCGGCGCGTGGTGTGGAGCGAATTTATGGGCCATCCGGCACCGTTTCCGCAGGGACCCTTTGTGCTGGCGGCGGCGCTGCGCTGTCCGGTGCTGCTGATGTTCGCGCTGCGCCAGCAGGGCAAACTGCGCGTGCACTGCGAGGCCTTTGCCGATCCTTTACCGCTGCCGCGTAATGGGCGACAGCAGGCGTTGCAGGCGGCGGTCGATCGCTATGCTGCGCGCCTGCAGCAGCATGCGCTGCTGGCCCCGCTGGACTGGTTTAACTTTTACGATTTCTGGGCTCTGCCCGAAGAGGAGCAACGCGATGCGTGACGCAAGCTGGCGCGCGGAGATTGAACGGGTGGTTTCGTTTCATGACTGCGATCCGATGGGCGTGGTGTGGCACGGCCACTATTTCCGCTACTTCGAAGTGGCGCGTGAAGCGCTGCTGCGCAGCATTAATTACAGCTACGCAGAGATGAGCGCCAGCGGCTACGTCTGGCCGGTGGTCGATACCCGGGTGAAATACCGCCTGCCGCTGCGCTGTGAAGAGAGCATTCGCGTCGAAGCCAGCATCAGCGAATACGAGAACCGGCTGCGCATCGATTATGTCATCCGTAACGCCGCCGGGCAGGTGACCACCAAAGCGCACACGCTGCAGGTGGCGGTTAACGCCAGTACGCAGGAGATGTGCTTTGTCTCACCGGAAATTCTGCTGCAGCGTTTGGGGGTGTCATCATGATTCGTCTGTTCTGCCTGCTGCTGACGCTACTGAGCGCCAGCGCCAGCGCGGTGACGCTGGAACAGTTGCAGCAGCGCTTCGCCAGCCAGCCGGTGATCCGCGCCAGCTTTGTTCAGGTGCGCAGCATTGCCGGCATGGCGCAGCCGCTGGTGTCGCGCGGTCAGCTGCTGATTGCTCAGCAGCAGGGGCTATGGTGGCACCAGGCGACACCGTTCCCGATGACGCTGATTCTGGACGATCATCGCATGGTGCAGAGCATGAGCGGCCAGCCGCCGCAGGTGATCACCGCCGACAGCAATCCGCAAATGTTCCAGTTTAATCATCTGCTGCGCGCGCTGTTCCAGGCCGATGAGCAGGTACTGCGCGAGAATTTTGTGCTCGATTTCCGCAATGACGGCGGTGACGGCTGGCAACTGAGCCTGACGCCGAAAGCGGCACCGCTGAATAAGATCTTCAACCGCATCGATCTGCAGGGCGCGGCGTACCTCAACCGCATCACGCTGGACGATCGCCAGGGCGATAAAACGGAAATCACCCTGAGCGATACCCGCACGCAGCCCGCCCAACTGACAGATGAAGAGCGAGCCCGTTTTGCCACAGCGCAGTGAGATTTACGCCGCGCGCGCGTGGCTGGCCGTCTGTCTGCTGCTGATGCTGGCGCTGGTCTGGTTGCTGCCGCGCAGCCACATCAACAGCAGCGTGCTGGCTCTGCTGCCGCAGCAGAATCTTGGCCAGGCACCGGCAGAGATTCAGCAGGGCTTTATGCAGCGGCTCGATCGCCAGCTGGTGTGGCTGGTGACTGCGCCCGGCGCAGACGGTGACGCCGCCGCCGCGTGGTGGCAGGCACAGCTGCAGGCGCTGCCGATGCTCAGTGAGGTCAGCGGTGCGCTGGATGAGCATCAGCTGCAGCGCTGGGGAAGCTTCGCTTATCAGCATCGCAACGGGCTGATCGATCCGCTGACGCGCGCGCGCTTGCAGCACGGCGGTGGCGCGCAGGCTGACTGGATACTGGCGCAGCTGTTCTCGGCGTTTGCCGGGGTCAGCAGCAAAGAGCTTGCCGGCGATCCGCTGCTGCTGGTGCGCGGTGCGCAGCTGGCGCTGCAGCAGAACGCCAGCAAAATGGTGCTGCACAACGGCTGGCTGACGGTGAGCGATGCCCAGCAGCGCCGCTGGTATTTTCTGCACGG
Organism: Pantoea dispersa; assembly: GCF_035783935.1. Classification (GTDB taxonomy): domain Bacteria; phylum Pseudomonadota; class Gammaproteobacteria; order Enterobacterales; family Enterobacteriaceae; genus Pantoea; species Pantoea dispersa_C. The sequence goes on from NZ_JALKOV010000001.1 coordinate 426,731, forward strand.
TGAGCTGGTGCATAACGCCTTTAGCATGGCGCAGAGCCATCAGCTGGTCAGCGCGCTGCAGCAGCTAGAGCAGCAGCTGAAACAGCGCTGGCCGCAGGCGCAGCTACTGACGCGCGGCACGGTGCTGTTTAGCGACGATGCCAGCCAGCGCGCCCAGCACGATGTGGCCACGCTGGGCAGCGTGACGCTCGGCGGTTTGCTGTTGCTGGTGTGGCTGGTGTTTCGCTCGCTGCGGCCGCTGGCGCTGAGCGCGCTGTCGGTAGCTATCGGGGCGATGGCCGGCACCGTCGTCACGCTGCTGTTTTTTGGTGAGCTGCATCTCACTACGCTGGTGATGAGCCTCAGCATTGTCGGCATCTCGGCCGATTATACGCTGTACTACCTGACGGAACGCATGGTGCACGGCGAGCACGCCACGCCGTGGCAGAGCCTGCATAAAGTGCGCGGCACCTTGCTGCTGGCGCTCGGCACCACGGCAATCGCCTGGCTGCTGATGCTGCTGGCACCGTTTCCCGGGCTGCGCCAGCTGGCGGTGTTCGCCGCCAGCGGCCTGAGCGCCGCGTGCCTGACGGTGATCTGCTTCTATCCGTGGCTGGTGCGCGGCCTGCCGGTGCGGCCGGTGCCGGCGATGGTGTGGCTGGCGCGCTGGCTGGCCGCGTGGCGCCGCCAGCGCGGGCTGCGCGTCGGGTTACCGTTGCTGGTGGCCCTCTATGCGCTGAGCGGCATCTTGCAACTGCGCATCGACGACAATATTGCCCATCTGCAGAGCGCGCCGGCGCAGCTGCTGGCACAGGATCGCCAGCTGGCGCAGCTCACAGGACAGCAGGCCGATCAAACCTGGTTTGTCGTCTGGGGCGATAACGAGCAGCAGGTGCTGCAGCGGCTGAATGCGCTGGCACCCGGTCTGCAGCACGCGCAGCAGCAAGGCTGGCTGGCAAGTTATCGTCTGCTGCCGCTCAGCACGCTGGCGCAGCAGCAGCAGGATGTCGCGCTGTTACAGCAGGCAGCACCGACCATTCTGGCGCGTCTGCAACAGGCCGGCATCTCTCTGGCGCAGGCCAGTCTGCAGCCGATGCCGGTCAGCGTGCAGGCGTGGCTGGCGAGTCCGCTGAGTGAAGGCTGGCGGCTGCTGTGGCTGTCGCTGCCAGACGGACGCAGCAGCGTGCTGGTTCCGGTGAGCGGCGTGACCAACAGTGCGGCGCTGCAAAAGCTCGCGACACCGCAGGCCGGCGTGAGCTGGGTCGATCGCAAAGCCCGCTACGATGAGCTGTTTGGCTTCTGGCGCACACTGCTGAGCGGCCTGCTGGCGCTGGCGCTGCTGCTGATCACCGTCAGCTATACCCTGCGCCTGGGTCTTAAGGCCGGGCTGCGCAGCGCGCTGCCGTCGTGGCTGTCGCTGGCGGCCGCGCTGGCCACGCTCGGCTGGCTGGGTGCCAGCCTGAATCTGTTTGCGCTGCTGGCGCTGATTCTGGTGCTGGGCATTGGCATCAATTACACGCTGTTCTTCAGCAATCCGCGCGGCACACCGCTGACCTCAATGCTGGCGGTTACGCTGGCGATGATGACCACGCTGCTTACGCTGGGCATGCTGGTGTTCAGCAGCACCAGCGCCATCAGCAGCTTTGGTACTGTGCTGTGCAGCGGAATTTTTTGTGCATTTTTACTGGCGCCGCTGGCGCTGGCGGGCGGAAAAAGGAAACCACGATGAGAACGGGTGCGTTACTGCTGGCGCTCAGCCTGCTGCTGAGCGGGTGTGCGTCTCACCATGACCAGTCCAGCCGGCCCACGGCCTGGCTCAAACCCGGCGTGCGCGTTGCGCTGCCGGCACCGGGCATCTCGCCCGGCTTTCAGCAGCAGCAGTTGCTGACCGGACGCGTGAAGGGCAAAACCCAGTCGCTGCTGGTGCTGCTCAGCGCGGATGCGCAGCAGATCTCGCTGGCCGGGCTGTCGTCGCTTGGCATCCGGCTGTTCCGCGTGACGTACGATCAGCAGGGGATTCATACCCAGCAGATGATGGCGCTGCCCGACCTGCCGCCAGCCAGTCAGGTGCTGGCCGATGTTATGCTGAGCTACTGGCCGGTCAGCGCGTGGCAGCCGCAGCTGCCGTCCGGCTGGACGCTGCGCGACCGTGGCGACAGGCGAGAACTGCGCGATGCCGCCGGCCAGCTGATCAGCCAGATCCATTATCTGCAGCGCGGTGCGCAGCGTGAGCCGATCAGCGTCGATCAGCGCGCCTTTGGCTACCAGATCCACATCCAGCATCTGGACGCGTCCTCATGATTTACCTTTCGGCATATGGCATGGTTAATGCGCTGGGCAGCAGCCTGGCGCAGATCGCCGCTCAGCTGCAGCAGGGCACCGCCCCCGGCATGCAGCCGCGCGACGGCTGGTTACAGCAGGGCAAGCGCTGCTGGCTGGGCGAAGTGCCGGGCGCACTGCCGCCGGTAACGGCGGCGCTGGCCGCGCATGACACGCGTAACAACCGGCTGCTGCTGGCGGCGCTGCAGCAGTGCCGGCCGGCGCTGGATGCGGCGATTGCGCGCTATGGTCGCGCCCGCGTGGCCATCGTGCTGGGCACCAGTACCTCCGGCGTGGACGAGGGCGATCGGCAGACGGACGCTGGCCATCGCGGCTACGATTACCGCATGCAGGAACTGGGCGATCCGTCGCGCTTTCTGGCGCACTATTTGCAGCTGGATGGTCCGGCGTACACCATTTCGACCGCCTGCTCCTCCAGCGCGCGCGCCATCATCAGCGGGGCGCGGCTGATTGCCGCCGGTCTGGCCGACGTGGCGCTGGTGGGCGGTGCCGACTCGCTCAGCCGCATGCCGATCAACGGTTTCGCCACCCTCGATTCACTGTCGGAACAGCACTGCGCCCCGTTTAGCGCCGGGCGCGACGGTATTTCGATTGGTGAAGCGGCGGCGCTGCTGCTGCTGACGCGCGAGCCACAGCCGCTGGCGCTGCTGGGCTGCGGTGAGTCCTCCGATGCCTGGCACATGTCAGCGCCGCATCCGCAGGGCGAGGGCGCGGAAGCCGCCATGCGCATGGCGCTGCAGCAGGCCGGTTTACAGCCGCACGAGGTGGGCTACATCAACCTGCACGGCACCGCCACGCCGCTGAACGATCAGGTCGAAGCGGCGGTGATTCATCGCCTGTTCGGTGACGCCGTGCCGTGCAGCTCCACCAAGCACCTCACTGGCCACACGCTGGGCGCAGCAGGCGCCACCGAAGCGGCGCTGGCGGCCCTGATTATTCAGCAGCAGCTGCCGCTGCCACCGCAGGATTTTTCGCTCGCGGCTCAGGACACTACGCTGCCGGCCTGTGGCCTGCTGACGGCGGCGCAGCCGCTGGCGCGCCCGGTAATTGCCTCCAACTCATTTGCCTTTGGCGGGAACAATACCTGCCTGATTGTAGGATCTTCGCATGAATGATTTTTTGCCGGTGGGCGATTACCTGCCGCACCGCGCGCCGCTGCTGCTGCTTGAGCGCGTGCTTGCCGTCACGCCAGACAGCGTTGTCTGTGCCGTCACGGTGAGCCCGCACGGCGTGCTGGCACCGTTTCTCACGCCGCAGGGCGAGCTGCCGGCGTGGTTTGGCGTCGAAATCATGGCGCAGACCGTGGGCGTCTGGTCCGGCTTTCATGCCCGCCAGCACGGCGCCAGTGACATCCGCCCCGGCATGCTGCTGGGCGGGCGCGGCTATCGCGCCAGTGCGGCCACTTTCGCAGCACACAGTGAACTGCAGATAGAGATGCGCCTGCTGATGCGCGATGACAAGCTCGGCAGTTTTGAAGGCGAGATCCGCTGCGGCACCAGCCTGCTGGCCAGTGGACGACTGAACACTTATCAGCCCGACGACGATGAATTAACCCGATTAGCGCAACAAGGAACCGAGTGATGACCCGCAGCGTATTAGTAACCGGGGCCAGTAAAGGCATTGGCCGTGCCATGGCCTTACGTCTGGCCGCCGACGGATTTGATATCGTGGTGCATTACCACCGCGACGCTGCCGGCGCACAGCAGACGCTGGCGCAGATCGTTGCCGCAGGCGGCCGCGGCCGCACGCTGCAGTTCGACGTTGCGCAGCGGGAAGCCACGCGTAACGCGCTGGAGCAGGATATTGCCGCGCACGGCGCCTATTATGGCGTGATCAGCAATGCAGGCATCACCCGCGACGGTGCTTTTCCGGCGCTGACGGAAGACGAATGGGACAGCGTGATCCACACCAACCTCGACAGCTTCTACAACGTGATTCATCCCTGCGTGATGCCGATGATCGGCCTGCGCCAGGGAGGACGTATCATTACGCTCTCTTCGGTATCCGGCATGATGGGCAACCGCGGACAGGTCAACTACAGCGCGGCCAAAGCCGGCATCATCGGTGCCACCAAAGCGCTGGCGATTGAACTGGCGAAACGCAAAATCACCGTGAACTGTATCGCGCCAGGTTTGATCGATACCGGCATGACCGATCTTGAGCCGCAGGTGATCGACGAAGCGCTGAAAATCATTCCGATGAAGCGCATGGGCGCGGCAGACGAGGTGGCCGGTCTGGCCAGCTATCTGATGTCGGATATCGCCGGCTACGTTACGCGGCAGGTGATTTCCATCAACGGAGGGATGTTGTGATGCAGCGGGTAGTGGTTACCGGTATGGGCGGCGTCACCGCGTTCGGTGAGAGCTGGAGCGCGGTGGCGCAGCGCATTAAACAGGGCCAGAATGCGGTACGCAAGATGCCGGAGTGGCAGGTTTATGACGGCCTGCACACGTTGCTGGGCGCGCCCGTCGATGATTTCGCGCTGCCGCCGCACTATACGCGCAAGCGCATCCGCGCCATGGGCCGCGTCTCGCTGCTGGCGACGCGCGCCACTGAACTGGCACTGGAGCAGGCCGGGCTGATTGACCATCCGGTGCTGACCAGCGGAGAAACCGGCATCGCCTATGGGTCTTCGACCGGCAGCACCGGCCCGGTGAGCGAGTTCGCCACCATGCTGACGGAAAAGCACACCAACAACATTACCGGCACCACCTACGTGCAGATGATGCCGCACACCACGGCGGTTAACGCCGGGCTGTTTTTTGGTCTGCGCGGCCGCGTGATCCCGACATCCAGCGCCTGCACCTCCGGCAGCCAGGCGATCGGTTACGCATGGGAAGCGATTCGTCATGGCTACCAGACGGTGATGGTCGCCGGCGGCGCTGAGGAGCTGTGCCCGTCGGAAGCGGCGGTGTTCGACACGCTGTTTGCCACCAGTCAGCGTAACGACGCGCCGCACACCTCACCGGCACCGTTCGATCAGCAGCGCGACGGCCTGGTGATTGGCGAAGGCGCGGGCACGCTGATTCTGGAGTCGCTGGCACATGCGCAGGCGCGCGGCGCGACCATCTATGCTGAGCTGGTCGGCTTCCACACCAACTGTGATGCGGCCCATATCACTCAGCCGCAGCGTGAAACCATGCAGATTTGTATCCAGCGCGCGCTGGACAGCGCAGGGGTGACGGCAGAGCAGATTGGTTACATCAACGCGCACGGTACCGCCACCGATCGCGGCGATATCGCCGAGAGCCTGGCCACGGCAGCGATTTTTGGCAACCGCACGCCGATCTCGTCGCTGAAAAGCTACTTCGGTCACACGCTGGGTGCCTGTGGCGCGCTGGAAGCCTGGATGAGTATTGAGATGATGCGTGAGGGCTGGTTTGCGCCCACGCTGAACCTGACCCAGCCTGCTGCCGAGTGCGGCGAGCTGGATTACATCACCGGCGAGCCTCGTCTGCTGCAGACCGATTATATCCAGTCAAACAACTTTGCGTTCGGCGGCATCAACACCTCGCTGGTGTTTAAACGCTGGCGCGACGCCTGATTCGCTCCGTTTACCCAGCATTCCCGTCGTCCGGCGGGAATATTCTTCCCCCGATGATGCGTCTGGCGGTGGTAAACCGCCGGATTTCGCTTGCATTTAACTGTACGCTGCGCATAATCGCAAACCGCAATAATAATGATTCTCAGTATAGTTTGCATCAGGGGATAACCATGCGCAGAACGCCTTTCAATCCCGGAATGAAACCGACGCTGCTGGCCATGCTGGTCAGCGCCGGTTGTTTGCCAGTGATGGCTGCTACCACTAACACCAGTAAAACGACCCAGAGCGCTAACGAACAGCAGACGCTGACCGTCACCGCCACGCCGCAGAATGAGTTCAAACCCGGCGGTAACGACTTAGTCCCGGCCTTTCTCGACGGCCAGATTGCCCACGGCGGTCGCCTCGGCATGCTGGGCGAGCAAAACGCCATGGATGTGCCGTTCAACGTCATCGGCTATACGGCAAAAATGATTCAGGACCAGCAGGCGCAAACCATTGCCGATGTGGTGCGCAACGATGCGGGTGTGCAGAACGTCAAAGGTTACGGCAACTTTGCTGAAACTTACCGCATTCGGGGTTTCACGCTCGACGGGGATGACATGACTTATGGCGGTCTGCCGGGCGTGGTGCCGCGTCAGGTGATGGACGCTTCGCTGATCGATCGCGTGGAGATCTTCAAAGGCGCCAACAGTCTGGTTAACGGCGCAGCCAGTTCCGGCGTCGGCGGTATGATTAACCTTGAGCCAAAACATGCCGACGATACGCCGATCAATCGTGTGGGCATTGATTACACCTCCTCGTCTCAGGTCGGCGGAACGCTCGACGTGGGACGTCGCTTTGGCGATAACAACCAGTTTGGCGTGCGGTTCAATGCGGTGCATCGCGAGGGCGAAACCGGCGTTGACGGCGAGAAAAAACGCACCACGGCGGCCTCGGTCGGTCTGGATTATCGCGGCGACCGGCTGCGCACCTCGCTGGACGTCGGCTATCAGAAGAAAACCTTCCATGACGGCTTGCAGGGCGTGAAGTTCGCCAGCGCCGGCGTGATCCCGGCGGTGCCGTCAAACTCGCATAACTACAGCCAGAAATGGGTGTACAGCGATATGGAATCCGAATTCGGTATTGCCAAAGCAGAATACGATGTTACCGACAGCTGGACGGCGTATGCCGGCCTCGGTGCACAGCACGCCCATGAAACCGGCAACTATGGCGCGCCAACCCTCACCAACAGCAACGGTGACGGCACCATCAGCAGCTTCTACTCCAACCGCATTCAGGACAACATGAGCGGTATGGTGGGGCTGCGCGGTGAGTTCCACACCGGTTTCGTCAGCCATAAAGTCAACGTGGGTTACTCGGCGCTGACCACCAATGCGAAAAATGCCTACGACATGTCGCTGGTGGGCACGCCGTTTAATATCTACCACAGCGGTGACGTGGCGGAACCGGCGGCCACCTTCGCCGGCGGTAAGTTCTCCGATCCGCTCACCACATCACGCACCCGCACGCAGGGCTATCTGCTGAGCGATACGCTGGGATTACTGGACGATACGCTGCTGGTAACCGTTGGTGCACGCCATCAGAAAGTGGTGGTGCGCAGCTATAACTACAACACCGGTGCGGAAAGCGTTGATTCGCGCTTTACCAACGACCGCTGGATGCCAACCTACGGCGTGGTCTACAAGCCGTGGAAAACCGTGGCGCTGTACGCCAACCATACGGAAGCGCTGCAGCCCGGCGAAGTGGCCCCTAAAGACGCCGTCAACTATGGCACTGTGACCGGCGTGGCGCACTCGAAGCAGAATGAGATCGGCGTGAAAACCGATTTCGGCCGCATCGGCGGCTCGCTGGGACTGTTCGAAATCCAGAAACCGTCCGGCCTGATCAACAGTGACAATGTCTACGTGATGGACGGCGAGCAGCGTCATCGCGGCGTGGAAGCCAACGTATTCGGTGAGCCGGTGCTGGGCCTGCGCCTCAACGCCAGCGCCACCTGGATCGATCCGGTGATGAAGAAAACCGCCGGCGGCACCTACGATGGCAAACAGGGGATCGGCGTGCCGCGCTACACCTACGTGCTGGGCGCGGAGTATGACATCAAACCGGTGGAGGGTCTGACGGCCACCGCGCTGCTCAACCACAGCGGTTCTCAGTACGCCAACTCGGCCAACACGCTGAAGCTGGACAGCTACACCACGCTGGATCTCGGCATGCGTTACCGCATGAAGGTGAATCAGAACGATCTGGTGTGGCGCGTGGCGGTGGAAAACGTCACCAATGAGAAGTACTGGTCAAACGTTGATGATACCGGCACTTACCTCGCGCAGGGCGACCCGCGCACGCTGAAAATTAGCATGAGCTACGATTTCTGACGGGCAGCCACGGGGCGAGGTTACGCACCGTGGCTTTTTCCTGCTGAAATAGTGCTGTACCTGAGCCGCTATTCCATTACACTCTGTGCGGCAATCCTGCTGAAAAAACCTCTTTCCTGTTGAGTCATCATGAGTTCACCGGCGCCACCAGACGATTTCGACGAACCTTTACGGCAACCGCTGGATGATGCGCACTTCGCCATTGTGGTGCTTGCAGTGACCTCGGTTACCCTTATAATCTTCGTCCTGATGCTTACGTTATGGATGAGCTGAGGCCTGCAACCGACAACGGACGCCCGCAAGGAGATGTCGATGGAATCCCGGGATGACAAACTGATCGCCATCATTGGACTGCTTTCTGCCTGCCTGATCGGCGTGGTGTTTCTCTTCACCATGACCTGGCTGACGGACGTACGCCATCCGGCCGATCCGTCACTGGATGTACAAACCTGCCCGCCCAAAACCGCCAGCCCGGTGCAGCACTCTTAATCCTGAGTGCGCCATTTAATCTGCTGACTGCGTAACTCCAGCGCCAGTGCTTCGTGCAGGGTGCGGTTACCGTTGGGATCGCCCAGACCAAACAGCGCGCCAGGCGAGCGCCGATCGTCGGCCCACGCCGGATACTCCACCACCGGATAGAGCGAAATGCCTTCCAGCGCCACGCCCTGCGCTAAGGCCAGCCGCGCTTCATCACTGACATGGCGCAGCCAGGGCGCGCGCGCGTCACCTTCCGCGCCGGTTTCCGCCAGCAGCAGCGGACGCTGATAACGCTGCCAGCACTGCAGCAGCAAACGGTGCAGCGGCTGCCGCTGTGGGTGATCGGGCGGGATGGTATCGCCGGAGAAGAACCAGTGGTTGTCGGGATAATAGTTCAGCCCGAGGATGTCGAGAAAATCCGCCTGACCACCCAGCTCCGGCGCATCGCGTCCCGCCAGCCAGTCCCAGGCTTCAAACTGTGCCTGATGCTGGCTGTCGGCGTAGGGTTTACTGTCGGGGTTATGCGGATCGGCGGCGATTTGCACCAGCGGATCGGTCAGCACAAAGCGGGCATCCGGATAGACCTCGCGAATGGCGTGCATGGCCGCCAGCGAGGCGCGCACCAGCTGACGTTTCAGTTCGCGGCCGCGCGCGCTGGCGTAGGGATCGAGCCAGGAGACATCGGCACCGGCCCATGACCAGAACGATATCTGGTTAATCGGCGTGAAAAACGGCTGCACCACGCCTTCATCGCGCATCAGCTGCGCCATGGCGCGCGCGAAGCGGCCAAAGTGATCCACAAACGCCGGCTTCCAGATATCGAGATGGTCAGGGTAACCAAAGTGCGCCAGCTCCCAGATGATTTGCAAATCATGGCGCGCCGCAGCGTGAATCATCGGCAGAAAGGTGCGCCAGTCGTATTCCCCTGGCGTGGCTTCAATCAGGTGCCAGCGCGCACCGTCACGCGCGGTGCGCAATCCTTCCTGCGCCAGCGCGGCGTAATCTTTCTCCAGCAGCATGTCATGGCCGCTGCTGATCACCATATCCAGTCGTCGCCCGCCGCTGCGGCAGGCGGTAGAGCAGGGGAAGCTGCCCTGAAAAAAGCTGCGAAATAGCCGGGGCTGATGGCGCGGGGATAGCTGAGTCATGATCTTCTCCTCACGAAGAACGCCGGATGCAGAACGCCTGGCTAAGTCTAGACTAAATTAACGCCGCACCCGACGCGGAAGTAGACGGCTCTGATTGCCTTTACGTGCGGTGATACCAACAATAACAGCTTCAGGGTAAGCAGGGATTGAGTATGAGCGAAGCGGCACTGCGTTCCTCACGCGAACGGCCGGGCGATGGGTTGAGGGCACATGCGCAACAGCAATGCGCGCGTCATCCGGGACTGAGCGGCATCCATCCGCTTAATGATGGACTGGATGCGTTTGCGGCGCGCTATCTGCTGATGGGCATGGCGCAGCATACCATCGACGTCCAGTATTACATCTGGCACAACGATATGTCCGGGCGACTGCTGTTCAGCGCGCTGCTGGATGCGGCGGAGCGCGGCGTGCGGGTGCGTTTGCTGCTGGATGACAACAACACGCCCGGGCTGGATGACACGCTGGCCGAACTCGATCGGCATCCGAATATCGCCGTGCGACTGTTCAATCCCTTCTCATTTCGCACCCTGCGCGCGCTGGGCTACCTGACCGATTTCGCCCGCCTGAACCGTCGGATGCACAACAAGAGTCTGACGGTTGACGGCGCGGTGACGCTGGTGGGCGGCCGTAATATCGGCGACGAATATTTTGGCACCGGTAATGAGCCGCTGTTTACCGATCTCGACGTGCTGGCAATGGGGCCGGCGGTCGCGGAAGTGGCCGGGGATTTTGAGCGCTACTGGCACAGCAAAGCGGTATCGCCGCTGCGCAGCGTGGTGGATACCCGCGCGCCGCCGCATGAAGCGGTGCGTTTGCCGCCGGAGTGGCAGCAGAGCGAGGCGGTACAGCGTTACCTTTCGCGGCTGGAGAAATCCTCGTTTGTCAGCCAGCTGGAGCAGGGCTCGCTGAGCATGACCTGGGCCCACACGCGGCTGCTGAGTGACGATCCGCGCAAAGGGCTGGGCAAAGCGAAGCGCTCCTCTTTGCTGCCGCAGCGCATGCTGGAGGTGATCGGCACGCCGCAGCAGCAGTTCGATATCATTTCGGCCTATTTTGTGCCGACCCGCGCCGGCGTGGCGCAGCTGCTGGCGCTGAAGCGACGCGGCGTAAAGATTGCCATCTTAACCAACTCGCTGGCGGCTAATGATGTCACCGTGGTACACGCCGGCTACGCGCGCTGGCGTAAAAAGCTGCTGCGTCACGGCATCGCACTTTATGAGCTGAAACCGCAGGCCAACGCCGCTGACGCGCCGCACGATCGCGGTCTCACCGGTAACTCCGGCTCCAGCCTGCACGCCAAAACCTTCACCGTGGACAACCGTAAAGTGTTTATCGGCTCGTTTAATTTTGATCCGCGCTCGGCGGTGCTGAACACCGAAATGGGGCTGGTGATCGAGAGTGAAGCGCTGGCGCAGCAGACCCATCAGCGCTTCAGCAGCGGCATGCGCGATCGCGCCTGGACGCTGCGGCTGGATAAGTGGGGCCGCGTTAACTGGGTGGAGTACAGCGGCGAAGCGCGGGAAGTGGTGCATAAGCACGAGCCGCAGTGCACGCTACTGCAGCGCCTGCTGGTGCGGCTGGTGTGGCGTTTGCCGGTGGAGTGGCTGCTGTAGCCGGGCCACATCAGGGTGCAGCCCGGCGGTAAGCGCGCCGTTACGCCTGCGCGGCGCGATCGGTTTTGCGCTGCGGCTTGCCGGAGAACAAAAAGCGCAATAGCGGGATGCGCAGATGGATCTCATACAGGGCAAAAGCCACGCCAAACACCATCAGCAGCCCGACAAAGAAGCCCAGCGTATTGCTGCTGATGTGCGGCGTGACGTAGATGCCGTACAGAATGGTCAGCGGATGGTGCACCAGATAAATAAACAGCGAGGCGTTGACCAGATACATGATGCGCGGCGAATGGCTGTTGAGCAGCTTGTGACCGAAGCTGAAGCAGACGTTCAGCATACACAGGCCCATCAGCGTTGAGATGAGCGCATCCAGCTCATAGAGCCAGCCTTCGCCGCTGCTGTAGCGCTGGTTCAGGCTGTAAGCGATAAACACCACAATCGCGCCAAAGCACATCACCGGATTAAAACGCACAAACAGCGCTTTCAGCGCCTGATGTTTCCAGCTCAGCGCGCCCAGCATGAAGAACGGCAGGAAAAACAGCGACTGCATCACCGCGATGCTGAACAGGCCGTCCATTAACAGCGCGGGCGCAAAGTGGAAAATCAGCCGGCGGAAGGCGCACCACACCAGCGCATAGGCCAGCAGGGCCAGCGTCAGTTTGCCCCAGCCTACCTGCTGATAATCAATTCGGCGCTGCTGATCGCGCAGCCAGCGGAAGCTCAGCATGCCAAACGCGGTCAGGATCACCAGGACCAGTAAAAACCACAGGTGCGAAATCAGATCCCACATCAGCGCGTTGTACTTGTCATACAGCGAGAAACTGGCCCAGTCGCCCACTTTGCTGGTGAGATTTTTCAGCATGAAAAACTGCGGCAGGGTAATCAGCGGGACGGCGGTCAGCAGCGGAATGCCGACGCGCTCCAGCCGCACTTTCAGCCAGCGATTAGGCTGATAGCGCAAATAGAGCATGTAAGAGAAATACCCTGAAATAACAAAGAACACCTGCATGCGGAAGGCGTGAATAAAATCATTCAGCACCGTCAGCCACAGTGAGGCGTCCTGGCTGTTAACCGACCAGCGCTGGGTCGAGTAAATCAGCGAGACGTGAAAAGGCACGCCCAGCAGCATTAAATACGCTCGAATCGAGTCGAGAAAATATTCACGTTCGGGTTTGGCTGAACTCATAAGCTTCCGGTTTGTCAGTTTACTTGCCGGTTTCACCCTGAAACCGGATTATGCCGGACGAAATTCTACCGGCTGTAAACAGCGTATACTATCAGGTGATTCTGTTTCTTAATCTTCCGGGTTTAATTATCCGAAAAGTACACTTTTGGCTTACGAATCAGAGGAACAATCTTTTACATAAGCTGTCGGAAAACCGAATAATCCTTTAAGATAATTGGGTTTGATCTAAGCACACGAAAGGGGGGGATGTGCTGACTAAAGTGAAGAATAATGGCGGGCTGGTGAAGATGCGCTGGGTAGGCGCAGCAGTTCTGCTGGCGTTGTACGCCAACAATAGCTGGGCGTTCAACATTGATGATGTGGCAAAACAAGCTAAGGCGCTGGCAGGGAAAGGTTTTGAAGCGCCAAAGAGCAATTTACCCTCTCAGTTTCGTGAAATGAAGTTTGCTGACTATCAGCAGATCCAGTTTAACCACGACAAAGCATACTGGGGCAAACTGCGCACGCCGTTTAAGCTCGAGTTCTATCATCAGGGCATGTATTTCGACACGCCGGTGAAAATCAATGAAGTCACCGCGTCTTCGGTACGTGAAATCAAATATAACCCTGACTATTTCAATTTCGGCAACGTGAAACACGATGCCGATGCGGTGAAAAACCTTGGCTTTGCCGGTTTCAAAGTGCTGTATCCTTTAAATAAAAAGGGTAAAGACGATGAGATCACCAGCTTCCTGGGCGCCAGCTATTTCCGCGTGATTGGCGAAGGCCAGGTGTATGGCCTGTCGGCGCGTGGTCTGGCGATTGACACCGCGCTGCCGTCCGGCGAAGAGTTCCCGCGCTTCAAAGAATTCTGGATCGAACGGCCGAAGCCGCAGGACAAACAGCTGGTGATTTATGCGCTGCTGGATTCACCGCGCGCTGCCGGTGCCTATCGCTTTGTCATCCATCCGGGCACAGAGTCGACCGTGGACGTGCAGTCCAAAGTGTATCTGCGTGACAACGTCGGCAAACTCGGCGTGGCACCGCTGACCAGTATGTTCCTGTTTGGCGCTAACCAGCCGTCGCCGGTCAGCAACTTCCGTCAGGAGCTGCATGACTCGAACGGCCTGTCGATTCACGCCGGGAATGGCGAATGGATCTGGCGTCCGCTGAACAACCCGAAACATCTGGCCGTCAGCACTTTCACCATCGAAAATCCGAAAGGATTTGGTCTGTTGCAGCGTGGCCGTGACTTCAGTCACTACCAGGATCTGGACGATCGCTATGACCTGCGCCCGAGCGGCTGGGTTGAGCCACAGGGTGACTGGGGCAAAGGTCGCGTAGAGCTGGTGGAAATCCCGACGGCGGACGAAACCAACGATAACATCGTGGCCTTCTGGACGCCGGAGAGCCTGCCGGAACCGGGCAAAGAGATGAACTTCAAATATCGTCTGCACTTCACGCGTGATGAGAACCAGCTGCACCAGGACGATGTGGCCTGGGTGAAAGACACGCTGCGTTCGGCGGGCGATGTGAAGCAGTCTAACCTGGTGCGTCAGCCGGATGGTTCCATCGCCTTTACCGTCGATTTTGTTGGTAAAGCGATGAGCAAGCTGCCGGAAAACACCCAGGTGGCGCCGCAGGTCAGCGTCGGTAACAACGCCGACGTGGTCGAGCAGAGTGTCCGCTACAACCCGGTCACCAAAGGCTGGCGTCTGGTGCTGCGTCTGCGCGTGAAAGACAACAAGCAGCCGACCGAGATGCGTGCGGCGCTGGTGAGCGGCGACAAGACATTGACGGAAACCTGGAGCTATCAGTTACCTGCCAATGAATAAATCGACTTATTTACCTCAATCATACGTGGAGGCGCTGCCGCTTGATGCGGCAGCACGCGCCACGCTCAGCGCCTCGCTGCAGAATGCGCAGGCGTTCCATGCCATTCACAGCGCGCTGGGGCAGGACATCGCTGCCAGCGAACGGCCGGACGATGCGCCGCTGAAATCGGTCTCGTCGCGCGTAGCCATGGCGTGGCCGGATTCACTCGCCGGCGGTCAGCAGCTCAGTAAAGATTATCTCGAACGCACCACGCTGAAGGCGATGCCGCCGGTGAAGCGTTCGCTGATGTTCCCGGAAGCCTGGCGTACCAACCCGATTGCACGCGCCTGGGATTCCCTGCGCGGGCAGAAGGGCAATCCACGCTATGCCACGGTGGAAGAGCAGAAAGCGGAAGACAAATGGCGCCACGTAGGCTCCATGCGTCGTTACGTGCTGCTGATTCTGACCATTCTGCAGACCGTGGTCGCCACCTGGTACATGAAAACCATTCTGCCGTATCAGGGCTGGACGCTGCTCGATCCGGTCGAACTGTTTAACCAGAACTGGTTGCAGTCGGTGGAGCTGATCCTGCCGTATATTCTGCAGACCGGCATTCTGTTCCTGTTTGCCATCCTGTTCTGCTGGGTATCGGCCGGTTTCTGGACCGCGCTGATGGGCTTCCTGCAGCTGCTGATCGGCCGCGACAAGTACAGCATTTCGTACTCGACCACCGGGGATGAGCCGCTAAACCCGGAACATCGCACCGCGCTGATCATGCCGATCTGTAACGAAGACGTGGAACGCGTGTTCGCCGGTCTGCGCGCCACCTGGGAATCGGTGAAGCGCACCGGTAACGCGGAACATTTCGACGTTTACATTCTGAGCGACAGCTACGATGCCGACATCGCCATCGCCGAGCAGAAAGCGTGGATGGAGCTGGTGCGCGATGTTGGCGGCGCGGGCAAAATTTTCTATCGCCGTCGTCGTCGTCGCGTGAAGCGTAAGAGCGGTAACATCGATGACTTCTGCCGCCGCTGGGGCAGCAACTACAGCTACATGGTGGTGCTGGATGCCGACAGCGTGATGAGCGGTGAGTGTCTCACCGGTCTGGTGCGCATGATGGAAGCTAACCCGAACGCCGGTATTATCCAGTCGTCGCCGAAAGCGTCGGGCATGGATACGCTGTATGCGCGCTGTCAGCAGTTCGCCACCCGCGTATACGGGCCGCTGTTTACCGCCGGTCTGCACTTCTGGCAGCTGGGCGAATCGCACTACTGGGGGCACAACGCCATCATCCGCGTACAGCCGTTCATTGAACACTGTGCGCTGGCACCGCTGCCGGGCGAGGGTTCGTTCGCCGGTTCGATTCTGTCGCATGACTTCGTGGAAGCGGCGCTGATGCGTCGTGCCGGCTGGGGCGTATGGATTGCCTACGATCTGCCGGGTTCCTATGAAGAACTGCCGCCGAACCTGCTCGACGAGCTGAAGCGCGATCGTCGCTGGTGTCACGGTAACCTGATGAACTTCCGCCTGTTCCTGGTGAAAGGCATGCACCCGGTGCACCGCGCGGTGTTCCTGACCGGCGTAATGTCATACCTGTCGGCACCGCTGTGGTTTATGTTCCTCGCGTTATCGACTGCCCTGCAGGTGGTGCATACGCTGATGGAGCCGACCTACTTCCTGCAGCCGCGTCAGTTGTTCCCGGTGTGGCCGCAGTGGCGTCCTGATTTGGCCATCGCGCTGTTCTCCACCACGCTGGTACTGCTGTTCCTGCCGAAGCTGCTGAGCGTGGTGTTGATCTGGTGCAAAGGGGCGAAACCGTACGGTGGCGCATTCCGCCTGTTCCTCTCACTGCTGCTGGAGATGCTGTTCTCGGTGCTGCTGGCACCGGTGCGCATGCTGTTCCACACCGTGTTTGTGGTCAGCGCGTTCCTTGGCTGGGAAGTGGTATGGAACTCGCCGCAGCGTGACGATGACGCCACGCCGTGGAGTGAAGCGTTCCGTCGCCACGGTTCGCAGATGCTGCTGGGGATTGTCTGGGCCGTCGGTATGGGCGTGCTCGACCTGAATTTCCTGTGGTGGCTGGCGCCCATCGTCTTCTCGCTTATTCTGTCGCCGTTTGTCTCGGTGATGTCGAGTCGCGCCACGGTCGGTCTGAAGAGCCGGCGGGCTAACCTGTTCCTGATTCCGGAAGAGTATGAGCCGCCGAAAGAGCTGGTCGATACCGATAACTATCTGCAGCTGAACCGTGAACGTGCGCTGAAGCATGGCTTTATGCATGCGCTGTTCAACCCGGCGTTTAACGCGCTGGCGACGGCGATGGCGACGTCCCGCCATAAGCAGAGCACCCTGCTGGATCACGCGCGCGATCGCCGCGTCGATCAGGCGCTGAGCGATGCGCCGGAAAAACTGAACCGCGAGCAGCGTCTGCAGCTGATCAGCGATCCGGTGGTGCTGGCGCGCGTTCACTCACGCTTGTGGGAAAGTGCGGATAAATATCATCAGTGGGTAGAGAGTTATCAGAAACTCGCGCTCAACCCGCAGGCGTTGCCTCAGCGCGCCTGACAGGCTAACGGTGATGAAAAAGCGGCAGCGATGCCGCTTTTTTTTTAGCTGCCCTGCAGCAACCCGGCCAGCGTGTCTGACTTAATCTTTACGCATAAAGGCATAGCGGTTTACCGGCACCCGCGGCTAAAATGGCGTAAGGTTGATCGGTTAAAAACACGCCGGATCGCACCCATAGCGTCGCGGCGCAATTTATCAGGCACCGCGCCGTGACAAAAACATTCCCGTTTAAGCACAAATTTAATGACGACCTGACGCGCGTTACGACGTAAACCGCGCCAGTTCATGGTGAGTGGATTTCGTGAACTATTGCCTGAAGTTATTCCTGCTGGGCGCTGCCATACTGCTACTGAGCGGCTGTGGCAGCATTATCAGCCGCACCGTGCCCGGACAGGGGCACGGCAACCAGTATTATCCCGGCGTACAGTGGGATGTGCGTGACGGACCGTGGCGCGTGCTGACCATTCTCGATCTGCCGCTGTCGCTGGTGATGGACACGCTGCTGCTGCCGGTGGACGCGCAGCACGGCCCGTACGAGTAACTTACGCCCAGTTGTCTGACGGACTGTCGTCGTCTTCCCACTCTTCGGCTGCGGCCTCACCTTCTTCGAGGTCGCGCGGCGGCTCCAGCTGGAATTCACCTTCGTCCCATTCGTGCAGGGTGTTTTCCGCCTGCCACTCCTGGCGCAGTTCAATTTCATCGAAATTACCGTCGAACACCGCCTGCGCCGCTTCACCGCTGCAAATCGGCAGGCATTCGCCCTGGCCGTCTTCATCAGCGAAAAACTCCGCCTGCCACATGATATCGCCATCCTGCATCACGTATTTCTGCAGCGCAAACTGGCTGACGCTGGCGTCATCCTGCTCAATCTCAGGCTGGCTGCTGAGGAACTCTTCGCGTGCGGCTTCAATGGCTTCTTCTAACGTACTATACAGGCTCATCTGCAACTCCTTGTCAGTGCAAAAAGGGATTTCACAGAAGAATAGACGAAAATTGGCGGCTGTCAGGGCAGGAGCGAACAATGACGGGGTGGATGATTAAAAAGTCATCCACCCGCGCCGGTCAGATCATCTTTTGCGGAAAGTGCAGAACCGGTCGTACCGATTCACGCATTACCGGAGCCGAGTAGCGGATGCAGCATTTAATACAGGGTTTCACCTTTTTAAAATTAATTCGCGCGGTCGCTAACGCCTGATTTAAATTATAGAGCGTACCGATGAACACCATATCTTCCTTAACCGGCAGACGTTTACACTCCTTCCGATGCAGCAGATGGTAGCCCTCCTGATCGGTACTGATCGTCACGTAGTAGTAGATACCTTTATTCATATTATGTGTCCTGAATATATTTGCTGTGTGTAATCTTTTTATATTTTTAAACGCGCAGTTAACGAGGTAACTGTCAGGGTCGAAATTATCCGGATTCAATCGGGCTAACCAATTCCAGAAAGATATATCAAAGATGAAATTTTAAATAAAAAAGAATATGTCGGGTAATATTCAGACAAATGCTTGTTTAATAAGTTAAATTTATTACATAAGAAAAGCAGACAGTAAGTCTTAGCAATATTAAATAGGAAAAGGCCTGGAAGTAAACAAAATCAGATCCGCGCCGCACAGTAATGGCTGTGGCTGCCTGAAATAACCGCGCGGCTGGCGCACGGAAGCGGGTCAGACAACAATCATGAAGATCAGATTAACCAGTAAGTTAGCGGGAGTGGCACGGACAAGACGATTGCTGTGCGGGGCAAAAAGCGTGATGGGTAGCAGTTCCAGCTGGGCCGTATTTAACATCCATCGCTGCGGTAAACCGCGTGCATTAAGGCAAATACAAGGTCAGAAACGCGGGACATTGATTATGCCCCGCAACCAATCAGTAGCGGGAAGGCTGGCCTTCCGGGCGGGTTTTAAAGCGGCGGTGCAGCCACATATACTGCTCAGGCGCCAGCAGCACAGTCTCCTCGACCACTTTATTCATGACGATAGCGGTATCCAGTTCACTCTCCAGAGAGAATTTATGCCGGATATCCGGCATCATTTTCAGCTCATAGCCGCGGCCGTGCGGCAGGCGACGCGCCAGAAACGGCACCACGCTCGGATTGGCCAGACGAATCAGCATATGCGTGCCGGTGGTGGTCGCGGCTTCCTGAACGGCAAAGAACGGGGCGAATACACTGCTGCGCGGGCCGTAGTCGTGATCCGGCGCGTACCAGATAATATCGTTGTTCTTCATCGCGCGAATCATGCCTTTTAGATCTTTGCGATCCAGCATGCTCTTGTTTGAGCGCATGCGCCCCCAGGTTTGCAGCCAGTCCAGTAACTTGTTGTCGTTAGGGCGATAAACACCAATGCCCGGGTTGTACATACCAAACACGCGCGCGCCCAGTTCCAGCGTCAGGAAGTGCATGCCAATCAGCAGGATGCCGCGTTTTTGCGCCAGCGCCTCGCTGACGTGTTCCAGTCCGCTGGTGCTGACCCATTTGCGGATGCGCCAGTCCGGCCAGAACCACGCCATACCGGTTTCGATCAGCCCCATCCCGACGGATTCGAAATTGTGCTTCACCATGGCTTCACGTTCGCTGGTCGGCATATCCGGAAAGCACAGCGCCAGATTGCGCTGCGCAACCTCAACACGACGCTTCATAAAACGCATGGCAATGCGACCCAGTCCGCTGCCAATAACGTGCAGCACCGGATAAGGCAGCAGCACCAGCACGTAGAGAAAACCGATGCCCAGCCAGGTCAGCCAGTAGCGCGGATGAAGGAGTTCGCGGGTAAATTGCGGAAGTTGCGTCATGGAAATATCAATGTCCTGCGTCGTGTACCAGAGAGTCCGGTTTCTGTAATTGGCCGGGATTATGCCATTTTTTCTCCCTGACTGAAATCAACCATCCGTGCGTCAGCGCGTGGCGGACAGCATTTATGCGCAAATATTGGCGCAGCTAACGCAGAAACCCGTCGAATAGCGTTGATGACAGGAGAATTGCACCAGAAGCTTTGCATCACGCACAATTCAGGTATCATATGCGCGCTAAATTTCTCTGATTGCTAACAGGTGTTCACCATGCCAGTGTTACACAACCTCGTTTCCAATAAAGAGCTGAAAGAACGTATGCTGGCCGAAACCGAGCCGCGTACTACAGTCTCTTTTTATAAATACTTCCAGATTGCCGATCCGCAGGCATTCCGCGACCGCCTCTACGTAGCCCTGACTCAGCTGAACGTGTTCGGCCGCGTCTACGTGGCGCACGAAGGCATTAACGCGCAAATCAGCGTGCCGGCCAGCCGCTTTGAAGCGATGAAAACCCTGCTGTATGCCTTCGACCCGGCGCTGGATAATCTGCGCATGAATATCGCGCTGGATGATGACGGCAAATCGTTCTGGGTGCTGCGCCTGAAAGTGCGCGATCGCATTGTGGCTGACGGCATTGAAGACGGGAGCTTCGACGCCAGCAACGTCGGCAATTATCTCAAAGCCGCGGAAGTCAACGCCATGCTGGACGACCCGGATGCGGTGTTCGTCGATATGCGCAACCATTATGAATACGAAGTGGGCCATTTCGACAACGCGCTGGAAGTGCCAGCCGATACCTTCCGCGATCAGCTGCCGATGGCAGTCGATATGCTGCAGGCGCAGAAAGATAAAAAGATCGTCATGTACTGTACCGGTGGCATCCGCTGTGAAAAAGCCAGCGCGTGGATGAAGCACAACGGTTTTGATGACGTTTATCACATTGAGGGCGGCATCATTGAATATACCCGCCGCGCGCGCGAGCAGGGTTTACCGGTGCGCTTCAAAGGCAAAAACTTTGTGTTTGACGAGCGCATGGGCGAGCGTATCTCCGACGATATTCTCTCCAGCTGCCACCAGTGCGGTGCGCCGTGCGACAGCCACACCAACTGTGTGAATGACGGCTGCCACCTGCTGTTTATCCAGTGCCCGAGCTGTGCGGAAAAATACCAGAACTGCTGCAGCCCGCTGTGCATGGAAGAGGCTAAACTGTCGCCGGAAGAGCAGCGTGCGCGCCGCGCCGGTCGCGAAAATGGCAACAAAGTGTTCAATAAATCACGCGGTTTACTGAACATGACCATGGCGATCCCCGCGCCGGACAAAAAGTAACGTGGTATCAGCCTGGCATTAATCGCCAGGCTGTTGTCGCTTACTGACGCACGCCTTCCACTGAAATGATCAGCTCGGCTTTTTGTGACGCCGGACCGAGGTCTTTGCTGATGTTAAACTCCTTCAGCACGATCTCGCCGCTGGCGGCAAAGCCAGCACGATAGCCACCCCACGGATCCTTACCTTCACCGATCAGCTGCGCATCCAGCGTGATGGGCTTCGTTACGCCGTTGAGCGTCAGGTTGCCGGTGATCTTATAGTCCTTGCCCTGTTTTTTAACCTCAGTCGAGCGGAAGCTGGCCTGCGGGAATTTGCCGGTGTTGAGGAAATCCGCGCTGCGCAGATGCTTGTCGCGCTCGGCATGATTGGTATCAAGGCTGTTGGTGTTGATGGTCACGTTGACCTTGTCCGCGGCCGGATTGGCTTCATCAAAGGTAAAGCTGCCATCAAAGTCTTTAAAGCTGCCGTACAGCCAGCTATAGCCAAGATGCTGAATGCGGAACTGGACGAACGCGTGCTGGCCCTCTTTATCAAACTTATACTCGGCTGCGCTGGCGTTCAGGCTGGCGGAGAAGAGAGCCGCGGCGCTGAGCGCCAGCAGGGTTTTCCTGATCATATTACTTTTCCTTTTCAGAGGTTAAGGGGATGCGGTAACCCAGCATCCGTTTCAGCGTGATGTCGCGATCGACAAAATGGTGTTTCAGCGCGGCCAGCGCGTGCAGGGCAGACAACAGCACCAGCGTCCAGGCCAGCCATAAATGAACAGCACCGGCGATATCGGCCTGCTCGCCAGCACCGGTCAGCAGTGCCGGCACGTCGAACCAGCCAAATACCGAAACCGGCTTGCCGTCAGCGGTGGAGATCAGATAGCCGCTGATCAGCAACACCAGCAGCAGGCCATACAGCAGCCAGTGTGCGGCATGGGCAGCCCGACGCACCTGCGGCGAGTAACTGTGAAGCGGGGCCGGCGGTGGCGAAATCACGCGCCAGCAGAGGCGCAGCAGCAGCGCGGCAAACAGTAAGATGCCGATGCCTTTGTGAATCTCCGGGGCGCTGTGATACCAGCCGTCGTAATAGCCGAGCCCGACCATCCATAAACCCAGTGCGAACATCCCATAAATGGTCAGCGCCATCAGCCAGTGCAATGCGATGGTTAACGCACCATAGTGCTGTGGAGAATTACGCCACATAATTAAGCCGTTATCTGGAAATAAGTGGTAATGAGAATCTACAACCTGAAATAGAAAAGCAACCGGCCTTACTTTTCTATAACTTTATGCTTCAGGGTTCGGAATATATGGATAAGCGGCTGCGATTTAATTCAGTAATTCTGAATAGACAGGCGCCGGGCAGCAGCGGCGCGCGGGGAATTTTTTATTGCTACACCAAATGCGCCCTGTAAGGCAGGCGGCAGGTAAATCTGTGTCAGGAAGGGTAAACGTATGCCAGTGCGCACGGCACTGGCATCGGCATCATCTGGCAAAGCGCTGCAGGGAGAAGGGCGTGAGGTCAAAGGAGAAAGGTTTGTTCTGCGCGAACTCACTGGCCAGTTCGCCCAGCACGCTGGCGAACTTAAAACCGTGACCGCTTAGCCCGGTGATAATCAGTCGGTTGGGCTCGCCGGGCAGCGTATCGATGATGAAGTCCTCATCCGGCGTGTTGTCATAGCTGCAGGCTTCGCCGTGCAGGCAGACGCCAACCCCCGGCAGAAACTGACGCAGGAAGCCAAAGGCTTCATTGCCGTCGGCGGTAATGGTGCCGAACGGCTTACGATCTGCCGGCGTCTGCATCGGCTGGCCGCCATCGTGACGGCCGACTTTCAGCGCATTATTATCCGCCGGGAAACCGTAGAAATGGCTGCCATCCGGCATTTCAACCGTAAAGCCAGGGAACTGATTATTTTCGCTGTAGCGACCATCGGCCTGATACCAGGCAAACACTTTGCGCACCGGCGTTACGGGCAGGTCGGCCACCAACTGACTGACCCAGGTACCGGCGCTGATCAGCAGCTTGCGCGCGCGAAATACGCCATCGCTGGTGGTGACTTGCTGCAGATCGCCCTCACGGCTGATAGCGCTCACCGGGCAGTTAAACAGCTGCGCACAGCCGGCCTGTTCCGCCAGCTGCACCCAGCTGCGCACTGCCTGTTCGCATTTCAGGAAGCCAGAATTGGGCTCGAACACGCCGATGTAACCGTCCGGTACGTTAAGCTGCGGCCAGCGTTTGCGCACTTCGTCGGCCTGCAATACCTGCACGGCTAACTGCCAGGTTTTAGCGCTATCGATAACGTTATGAATGAAATCTGAGCTGGCCGGCGCCAGATTGAGGATGCCGCTGCGGTGCATGATGCGTTCGCCACTCTGGCGCTCCAGCTCGTCCCACAATGTCTGGGCGCGCAGCACCAGCGGCACGTAGCGTTCACCTTCGCCATAAGCGTGACGAATCAGGCGGGTGTCGCCGTGATGCGTACCCTGGCTGTGTGGCGGGTGCGCACTGTCGATCATCAGTACCGACAGGCCTGCCTGGGTAGCATAGAACCCTGCGGCAGCACCGACTGAACCACTCCCGACCACAATCAGATCATAAACCATGACGACATCACTCCTGCAAAACGGCGATTTTTTTCAATAGCATATCAAAAGAGAGCGCCCATGAAAAAGGCACCCTGGAGGGTGCCTTTTCACGCGATGGTGATGATTAGTGCTTTCGATTATCGCGCAGGTCTTGCTCTGTGGACTCGATCTTTGCAATGCCAGCTTCGAGGATAGAGATAAACTGCCTGGCTACGTCGGTAGTCAGCCAATAGGTAGGACCCACATCAGCTTCTTCTTCTTTCTGGTCCTGCGATGATAGCGAGTGCAGGCGGATCATCATGGCGTCATAGCTGTCTACGGTGCTGATATCCCATCCCACCAGCGGATGGGTCTGGATGACGTCTTTACTTCTGTCCATTATAACCTCCTTATTACTCGTTAAACGAAGTGCTTTCGAGGTTCAATGCGTCTGTATCTTGCACTAGCGGGATAATTATAACATGGAATTAACAGTACAGTAGTTAAAAAGTGTGGTGCTTAAAAACACAGCAAAATAAAAGCATTGAAAAGCCGCATTTCAGCGAATAAATAAACGCCGTACGCAGCGGGGTATTTATTGTCGCAGCGCAACGTGTCGTCATAGCGATTATCGGCTTCTCAGCAATAAAACTTTAGCGGGCTGAATGCCAGGGTAAAAATCCGAAATTATCCCTGGGTTTCCGCAGGTAATTGCCCTGTGCGCCGGTGGATCTCGTCCGCCAGCCGGGCAAAATGTTGCTGCAGCTGCGCGTCATGATTCTGGTTTTGCGCTTCCAGCGTCAGGTTATGAGCCAGCAGCTGGCTGGCGCGATCGTCCAGACAGAAGGTCAGCGTAGCAAAGGCATTTTCCAGCACGGTTAAACGGCGCTGCTGTTCAGCAATGAAGGCCAGCAATTCACCAAACGTCATCGCCTCTTCGGGTTTTTCAGTAGTCATGTGGTAAACACCTCCTGTAAGCATGACGAGGCAAGAATAGGGGATCGTTAAATCAGAGTCTAGATGGCGCCGGTTTTTCTGGCGAGCGGGAAATAAAAACAAAAAAGCCGGGCGGCGAGCCCGGCAAAAACGGCACAGTGGCGGTTAATCGGTAATAAACCAGTCGTCAGCGCTTTCCCAGGTTTCCTGTAAAATATCGCTGATGCGGTCGCGTGATTCTTTGCAGCCGCCAAACACGCTGAGCTGGTTGCCACCGGCATAGCGTACTTTGACGTGATGATGATCGTCGGGGAAATCGCGGGAGATACGGCGAGTGAGTTCAGCGCTCAGTGCATCCAGTGCACCGGCGGGAAGGGGCTGAGTCTTTGCTACGGTAATTTCAACACGCATAAACGCCTCCGGGATAATATACTGGTTATTTGTACAGTATAAATTTCCCGAAGGCAAGCGGCAGAGACTTATTCTTTGACGCGCCAGTTCAGGGTTTCACCGGCAAGGAACGGCACCAGCGTGTCGTCCGCCAGCGAAATGCTCTCCGGCACCGTCCACGGTTCGCGCACCAGCGTCAGCGTGCCTTCATTGAGCGGCAGGCCGTAGAAGTGGGGACCATTCTCTGAACAGAAGGCTTCAAAATGTTCCAGCGCGTTAAGCTCTTCAAACACCGTCAGGTAAGCGGGCAGCGACGTCGGCGCATTGAACACGCCGGCACAGCCGCAGCTGGCTTCTTTCAGGTGGCGCAGATGCGGTGCGGTGTCGGTGCCCAGGAAGACGCGACGGTTACCGCTCGCCACCAGTTTACGCAGCGCTTCCTGATGGATATTGCGTTTCAGAATAGGCAGGCAATAAAGATGCGGACGCACGCCGCCCACCAGCATGTGGTTACGGTTGAACATCAGATGCTGTGGCGTAATGGTGGCACCCAGCAGTTCGTTACCGGCCGCGACATACTCCGCCGCTTCTTTGGTCGTGATGTGCTCCATGACCACTTTCAGCTGCGGGAATTGCTGGCGCAGCGGCTGCAGCACGGTTTCAATGAAACGCGCTTCACGATCGAAGATGTCGATATGTGCATCCGTGACTTCACCGTGTACCAGCATCGGCATGCCGATTTCCTGCATGCGCTCCAGTACAGACGCAATCGAGGCAATATTCGTCACGCCATGGCTGGAGTTGGTGGTGGCGTGCGCCGGATAGAGTTTGGCTGCCGTGAAGGTCCCGTTGCGGAAGCCGCGTTCGATTTCATCGGCGTCGAGCGAATCGGTGAGATAACAGGTCATCAGCGGCGTGAAATGATGCTCAGCGGGCAGCGCTGCCATAATGCGTGCGCGATACGCTTCGGCAGCCGCAACGCTGGTCACCGGTGGAACCAGATTTGGCATGACAATCGCACGACCATTCACCGCGCTGGTATAGGGCAGCACTGCATTGAGCATTGCGCCATCGCGCAGGTGGATGTGCCAGTCGTCAGGGCGGCGAATCGTGATGTGCTGGGGTTGGGCTGTCATTCAAAAAGGCTCCGGCTGAGGTGAAAACGAAATGGCTCGTTTAGGCCGGGGACTAATCATAAGGGGGCGAGCAACCGTTTGCACGGGATTTTGCAGCCCGGCAGAGAAATAACCGCAGGCGCAGGAGATTGCGCAGCAGCGTGGCAGGCGCGGGCGGTAAAAGCCCGATCCCTGCCACGCTATGCAGGGCCGCTGCTCACAGCGGCCACTCAGCAGGTTAATCGGTAAACGGAATCACCAGCTGGCCAGGCTTCACTTCCAGCCCTTTAGCCAGTTTCTTCGCCAGCGCCTCGCCTTTGCTGCGGTCGGCACTCAGCACGTAGGCCGGTTTTTCATTGAAATAGCGCTTGAGGGATTCGTTCAGATACGGCGTGAGGGTTTTCATGATCGACGCCATTTTTTCTGGCTGCACCTGCGCGTCGACAATTTCCACATCCTGCAAATAAATCGCGCCCTGCTGCGGGTTATACACCGGTTGCGCTTTCATCTTCAGCTGCATCTCGGCCTGCTGCGGGCCAAATAGCGAGCTGACGTTGATATTGGCTTTGCCAGACAGCGTCACTTTGCCCGGCTCTTCACGGCCAATCTGGCTGCTGAGGTCGGTGAGCACGATGTGGGCATTCACCAGCCCGGACACGCCAATATCTTTCTCGTAATTGTTGCGCTTTTGCAGCGCCTGATTCACTTCCTGCTCGCTGATGGTGTATTGCGTCAATTGATTACAGCCGCTGAGCAGCACGGCAAAAAACAGGGCAAATAGCCCGGGAAACGCCTTCTTCATCATTTCTTCTTCCTGGTTGATACGGCCAAACAGCCTTAAGCCTGCCTGATTCAGGGCCAGGTGTCACCAGGAGAGAGATGAGAAACGCAGCCGCGCGCTTCTCATCGGCGCGTCATCAGGCGGCAATCGACGACAGCAGATTCACCTGCGTCTGCTTGGCCATGTTATCGCGATAGTCGGCGACGCGGCTCGGCCACTCAATGCCGGAGACCAGCGTCAGCGAGCGCAGCAGCGGGAACAGATGGATATCATCCTCGGACAGCTCGCCGTTGACGGCGTTGGGTTTGACGATCAGTTTATCCAGCTGGCGCAGGTCATCGCTGATATTTTTGATGAAACCCGGCGCATGCTTCCGCAGTTCGGCAAAGTCACCGAGGCTGGCCTGTTTCTTATCGCGGAAATAGTGACGCGCTTCGGGGGTAGCAAACTCCGCAAAGGCGGCCTCGGCGATGCGCGGCAGCAGCAGCTTGTTAACATAGCCGTTGACCCGTCGCAGCCACTCGGCAATCGCCGGATTTTGCTTGCCGGTCAGTAGCGGCTGGCGATCCTGATTATCGACAAAGCGCACGATGTCCATGCTCTCCGGCATCGCGCTGCCATCGGCTTTTTGCAGAATCGGTGCCATCTTCTGGCCAATCAGCTTTTTCGGCGTCGCTTCATCGTCATTGAGCATCACAATCAGCTCAACCGGCAGGTTTTTCAGGCCAAATATCATGCGTGCTTTAACGCAGAAAGGGCAGTGATCGTAGATGTAAAGTTTCATCCCGTTTCTCCTGTGATTCTCAGGGTGACGGAGGTCACCCTTTTTCCGGACGTGCGGGAAGTATGGAAGAGATCGCCTGAAGCGGCAAACTAGCTGCTGAAGATCGCCGGTGCCACCTGGCGTGGCTGGAACTGCCACCATAGCGCCAGCAGGGTAATCATGCCGACGGTGCTGAGCAGCATCCACGGCAGCTCCGGGAGGGCCAGCTGCTGGCCCATATCGAACATCCAGCCGCCGCCGGAGTAGCCAATCAGCCCGCCAATCGCCAGGCCGAGCCGGCTGAAGCCCATGTAGCTGCCGCGTGCCCGGGCGCTGGCCAGGGACGCACTCAGGGTCTCACGTGCCGGTTCAGCGATGATCGAACCGAGATAGAAAACGGCGATCAGCAAAAACAGTGACGGCAGCGAATCGGTCATGCCGACCGGCAGCAGGCTGAAGGTCATGAGAAACAGTCCGGCCATCAGGCGCGTTTCCAGCCGGAAGCGCTTTTCGCTCCAGCGTGCCAGCGGGTAGAGCAGCGTGAGCGACAGCAGCGCCTCAATCGCGTACATCCACTTCACCGCCGCCGGGGCGCCCGCCACCTGATTGACCATCACCGGCAGCATCAGCATCACCTGTACCGCGAGAATGTAATAGCCGGTCAGGGTAAAGACGTACAGGCGGAAGCGCCGGTCGCGCCAGACGCGCTGCATCCCCTCGCGCATGGCGATACGCTCTGTGGAGATGCGCCAGGCTGGCAACCACACGGCGTTGAAGATCGCTGCGCCGACAAACACCGCTGCGCCAACCCAGCACACCAGACGGAAATCCCACGCCAGCAGCCAGCTGCCAATCAGCGCGCCCAGCACCGCGCCGGCGCTGTCCTGCATCATCAGCAGCGAAAAGAAGCGACCGCGCTCGCGTGCCCGCACCAGTTTCACCACCAGCGCGCTGCGTGGCGGATCGAACAGCGTGCCGCCCAGTCCGGACAGCAGGCAGGCGAGCCACAACAGCCACGGCTGATGCGCCAGCGCCATGCAGGCGAAACCGGCGGCGCGCATCAGCATGCCGGTGACGATCAGCGGCCGTGCGCCGAAGCGGTCGGCAATCGCACCGCCAAAGATGCCGAGCCCCTGCTGCACCAGCTGACGCAGGCCGAGCGCAATGCCGACCAGCAGCGCGGCCCAGCCAAGCTGTTCAACGAAGTGAATAGAGATCAGGGGAAACACCACAAAGAATCCCATCACCACCAGCATGTTATCGACTAACAGAAATGTTTTTCCAAGGCGTCGTGCCCGCGCAACCCGTGACATGCTGAATCCTGAGCAAGTGAGAGGGAAAAGTGACCAGTTGGTCTATTTTCCGCCTGCCCCGGCGGGAAAAATAGCGTTTTCAGGATGATATTTTTTTATCCAGTCTGAAGAGAAATTAATCCTTAATCGGAATCAATTACCGCCAGCGATGCGCGGGGTTTTACCGCAGCCGGAGTGACGGTTATAGTGAGAAGTAACGCCGCTGGCGTCCCTTTTTCTTTGGTCATGGATTTCAGGAGTCATGATGTTTGGCTATCGCTCTGCTGGCCCGCGCGTGCGGCTGACCACCGATCGTCTGGTAGTGCGTTTAGTACATGAACGCGATGCCTGGCGTCTGGCGGATTACTACGCTGAAAACCGCGCGTTTCTTAAACCCTGGGAACCGGTGCGCGATGAGAGCCATTGTTATCCTTCAGGCTGGCAGGCGCGGCTCGGTTTAATCGCCGACCTGCATAAACAGGGCTCTGCGTTCTATTTTGTGCTGATGGACCCGGAAGAGCATGAAGTGCGCGGTGTCGCCAACTTCAGCAATGTGCTGCGCGGATCGTTCCATGCCTGTTATCTCGGCTACTCCCTGGGCGAGAAGTGGCAGGGGCAGGGCATGATGTTCGAAGCGCTGCAGTCGGCGATTCGCTACATGCAGCGCCAGCAGCGCATTCATCGCATTATGGCCAACTATATGCCGCACAATCAGCGCAGCGGTGATTTGCTGGCGCGCCTCGGCTTTGAAAAAGAGGGCTACGCCAAAGACTATTTACTGATTGATGGCCGCTGGCAGGATCATGTCCTGACGGCGCTTACCTGGCGCGAATGGACCCCGGATCGTCGCGGACAATAATAAAAGGAACACTCGATGAAGATGGCTTTATCCGCGCAGGCGCTGCGCGTGATCGGCTGCCTGCTGGAGAAGCAGGTCACCACGCCCGATCAATATCCGTTATCCCTCAACGGCGTGGTCACCGCCTGTAATCAAAAATCCAACCGCGAGCCGGTGATGAACCTGAGCGAAAGCGAGGTGCAGGCTCAGCTCGACGAGCTGGTGAAAACGCATCTGGTCACCGCCAACAGCGGTTTTGGTCAGCGCGTCAGCAAATATGAACAGCGTTTCTGCAACTCGGCGTTTGGCAATCTGAAGCTGACGGCTGCCGAAGTGGCGGTGCTGACGCTGCTGTTTCTGCGCGGCGCGCAGACGCCGGGCGAACTGCGCACCCGCAGCGGTCGTCTGCATGAGTTTCAGGACATGGCCGAAGTGGAACACACGCTGGATGGCCTGATAACGCGCGACGACGGCCCGATGGTGCAACGACTGGCGCGCGAGCCGGGCAAGCGTGAAAGCCGCTACATGCACCTGTTTGGCGGCGAGGTGCCCGATGAGGTGCCTGCGTCCGGCGCAGAGGCGGTTGACCGTGACGATCTGGCGGCGCGCGTCGCTCAGCTGGAAGCGCAGGTGGCGCGCCTCGAAGCCCAGCTACAGCTGCTGCACAAGGAGGCCTGAGATGGCGCTGCGTATTGGCGTGGTGGGGCTCGGCGGCATCGCACAGAAAGCCTGGCTGCCGGTGCTGGCGCAGGCCAGCGGCTGGCAGCTGGTGGGCGCGTTCTCGCCCAGCCAGGCGCGGGCGCAGCCGATCTGCGTCAGTTACCGTATTCCTTACTTTAGTCAGCTGGATGCGCTGGCGGCGGCCAGCGATGCGGTGTTTGTGCACAGCAGCACCGCCAGCCATTTTGAGGTGGTGCAGGCGCTGCTGCTGGCCGGGAAAGATGTTTGTGTCGATAAGCCGCTGGCCGAAACGCTGCAGCAGGCGGAGACGCTGGTGGCGCTGGCGGAAAAGCGCAAACGCAAACTGATGGTTGCCTTCAACCGGCGCTTTGCGCCGCGCTACCAGCAGCTGAAAGCGCAGCTGCCGGGCGCGTCTTCGCTGCGTATCGAGAAACACCGGGCGGACAGCATCGGCCCGCATGACCTGCGCTTTACCCTGCTGGATGATTATCTGCACGTGGTTGATACCGCGCTGTGGCTGGCTGGCGGCAAACTCAGGCTGGAGCTCGGCCACATCGACACCAACGAGGACGGCGCGATGCGCTATGGCGAGCACCATTTCTCGGCCGGATCGCTGCAAATTACCACCAGTATGCATCGGCGAGCCGGCACCCAGCGTGAAGTGGTCAGCGCCATCTGCGACGGGCGTTACATCGAAATCAACGAGATGCGCGACTGGCGTGAAGAGACGCTGAGCGGCCTGCGCAGTGATGTCCCGCCGGCGTGGCAAAGTCATCTGACCCAGCGTGGTTTTAGCGGTGCGGCGCAGCATTTTATCCAGTGCGTGGAAAATCAGACGATGCCTGAAACCAGTGGTGAGCAGGCGCTGGCGGCGCAGCGTCTGGTGGAAAAACTGTGGCGCGACGCCGTGCAGGAATAATCCCTTGTAACACTCAATGCTGGTCATTTCCCACCGCAGCAGTAGACTATCGCCGGACATCGCTGGATGTCCGCGCTAAGTTGCTCATTTATCCGACACTTTTCAGGATGCGCCACTCATTATGAATTTGCTGAAATCGCTGGCTGCGGTCAGTTCGATGACCCTTTTTTCCCGCGTGCTGGGCTTTGCCCGCGACGCCATTGTGGCGCGCGTTTTCGGGGCTGGCATGGCCACCGATGCTTTTTTCGTGGCGTTTAAACTGCCCAATTTGCTGCGACGTATTTTTGCCGAAGGCGCCTTTTCGCAGGCGTTCGTACCGATTCTTGCCGAATACAAAAGCAAGCAGGGCGAAGACGCCACGCGGGTGTTTGTCGCCTATGTATCAGGCCTGCTGACGCTGGTACTGGCCGTGGTGACGGTGCTGGGCATGGTCGCTGCGCCCTGGGTGATTGTGGTGACGGCGCCGGGTTTTGCCGATACCGCCGACAAGTTCGCCTTAACCAGTTCTCTGCTGCGCGTGACCTTTCCTTATATATTGCTGATCTCGCTGGCATCGCTGGCCGGGGCGATTCTCAATACCTGGAACCGTTTTTCCGTACCGGCGTTCGCGCCCACGCTGCTGAACATCAGCATGATCGGCTTTGCGCTGTTCGCCGCGCCGCACTTCAACCCGCCGGTGATGGCGCTGGCGTGGGCGGTGGTGGTGGGCGGGCTGCTGCAGCTGTTTTATCAGCTGCCGCACCTGAAAAAGATTGGCATGCTGGTGCTGCCGCGCGTGAACCTGCGCGATGCCGGGGTGTGGCGGGTGATGCGCCAGATGGGGCCGGCGATTCTCGGCGTGTCGGTTAGCCAGATCTCGCTGATCATCAATACGATCTTCGCCTCGTTTCTGGTCTCCGGCTCGGTGTCGTGGATGTACTACGCCGACCGCCTGATGGAGTTTCCGTCTGGCGTGCTGGGCGTGGCGCTCGGCACCATCCTGCTGCCGTCGCTGGCGAAGAGTTTTGCCAGCGGTAACCACGACGAATACTCGCGCCTGATGGACTGGGGGCTGCGCCTGTGCTTCCTGCTGGCGCTGCCGAGTGCGGTGGCGCTGGGTATTCTGTCCGGTCCGCTCACCGTGGCGCTGTTCCAGTACGGTAAATTTACCGCTTTTGATGCGGCGATGACCCAGCGCGCACTGATCGCCTATTCGGTCGGGCTGATGGGGCTGATCGTGGTGAAAGTGCTGGCGCCGGGCTTCTATTCGCGTCAGGACATCAAAACGCCGGTTAAGATTGCCATTGCGACCTTAATCATGACCCAGCTGATGAACCTGGCGTTTATTGGTCCGCTGAAGCATGCCGGTCTGTCGCTGTCGATTGGTCTGGCAGCCTGCCTGAATGCGGCGCTGCTCTACTGGCAGCTGCGTAAGCAGCAGATCTTTCAGCCGCAGCCGGGCTGGCACGGTTTCCTGCTGCGTCTGCTGATCGCCGTCGCGGTGATGGCTGCTGCGCTGCTGGGCATTCTGCAGGTGATGCCGGCGTGGGAAGAGGGGCAGATGTGGTGGCGATTGCTGCGGCTGGCGGCGGTGTGCGCCATTGGTGGCAGCGCGTATTTCGTAATGCTCGGGTTACTGGGCTTCCGTCCGCGTGATTTTGCCCGCCGTACGGCGGTGTGACTGGCAACAAAAAGGGTCGCCAGTGCGGCGACCCTGTTCAGCAGACAGAGATAACGTTTTAGCTCAGCCTTTGCGGCTCAGCGTGGCCTGGCCTAAACCGCGACCGTCCGGGCCGTAGAAGGACTGGGTCTGGTGCGGTTTCAGCACCGACAGCGCTTCTTCGGTAAAGGTCATCTGATGCTGCAACAGCATGCCGTTGTGCTGATTGGCGTCGCGCAGACGCTGGGTGTGTTGCTGAATAGTGTGCCAGCGGCGTGCGATATCACTGTGACCACGATAAGGCGCTTTGGTACCCAGCGACAGCTCGGTTTTGCGGCGCATCTCGTCCAGATAATTCAACGTGGTCAGCAGCGCGCTTTTATCTTCTGTAATGCGCTGCAGCAGGTTGCCATTAATCCGTCCGGCAGACAGCTGCTGTTGCTCTTCATCCATCACGACGTTAAGCGAACTCAGCACATCCTGCATTTTATCTAACGTGGTCAGCAGATTATCCATCGGGACTATTTACCCTCTAAAAACGCCCTGGTATCGGCGATCAGCGCGTCGGCGATCTTACCGGTATCCATTTTCAGTTCACCATTACGAATGGCGGTCTTCAGCTGCTCAACGCGCGCTGTGTTAATATCTTTGCTGCCCGGCTGCATCAGCTGCGCCTGAGCGGGACTCAGCGTCACTTCCGCACCGTTCTGGCTGGTGCTGGTGGCGGGCGCGCTGTTCTGACGCACTTTCGCCTGGTTTTCGCTGGTGTCACGGGTCTGTACAGTGCTCACCGGTTTTAAAGGCTGCGTTCTGTCGATACTCATGGTGTGGCTCCTGTTAGGGTCAGTTGGGGATCAGCCAACTGAGTCAGCATAGGGTAATATCATTGTTGATATCTCTATCGGCAGAACAACAGCGTTCTTTAACGCTTTATAGCGATATCAGAATATTCCCATCCTCGCTGACGCGACCGCTCACCACCTGGCCATTACTCATGCGCACGCGCACCGTCTGCGCCGCGCTGGCGTTGTTTAACGCGCGTCCTTCACTGCTGGCATTAAAGCCGTTGCCGCTAGCGATCACCATCACATTCTGACCGGCTTTCACCCGCCACGGCTGGCGCAGCATGGTGGCCGTCACCGGCTGGCCTGGCGCAATGTCACGCAGGGCAATGGCGTCCGCCAGATTGCTGCTGCTGAGCAGCGCGCGCGCCGGCAGCGTATCCAGCCGGCCACTTTCCAGGCGGAAATCACTGGCGCTGACGTTGCTGCCGCGCGCCAGCTGACGATTGGCCACCAGAAACTCGCCGGTCACCTGCACCTGGACCTGTAGATAGCGACGATTCTGGCCGCAGCTGGCGGCGATGCTCAGATTGCCCCACTGACGGCTGTTACCCGGCAGCAGCAGCTGCGGTGTGTCGCAGGCAGGCCACTGCGCCTGCGGCGTGCGGACCACCACCGTCATACCGGCGGCATGCTGCGGATCGCGCGCCTGAAAGAACTGAGTCAGCTGCGCGCTGAGATCGGCGGCATAGCCGGGCGTCGCGAAGGCCAGCCACAGCAGGGCCAGCAGGGAAGAAGTTGTACGCATCAACGCCTCCTGTCGAAAAGATGGCACTGAGTCTACTCCGCGCACGAAAAATTCAAGGTGAAAAATAGCCCCGATTTTTGCTGCTATTCAGACGATAGCCCTTGCTTTTGTCCAATTAAGCTGTCAGCTCGAAATTCTCATTCGCGGAGGAAGCATGCTCGACAAACTCGATGCCGCGCTGCGATTTGGTACTGAAGCATTAAACCTGCGGGCGCAGCGCCAGGAGATTCTGGCGTCAAACATTGCCAACGCCGATACCCCGGGCTACCAGGCGCGGGATATCGACTTTGCCAGCCAGCTGAGCAAGGTGATGCAGAACGGCCGTGCCGAAGGCAGCAGCCTGGCGCTCAATGTCACGTCATCACGTCACATTGAAGCGCAGACCAACTCACAGCCCGCACTGGATCTGCTGTACCGCATTCCCGATCAGCCTGCCGCGGATGGTAACACCGTGGATATGGATCGCGAGCGTACGCAGTTTGCGGATAACAGCCTGAAATACCAAACCGATCTCACCCTCATCAGCAGCCAGATCAAGGGCATGATGAGCGTTCTGCAGGGGCAATAATCATGGCATTGCTGAATATCTTTGATATCGCCGGTTCTGCGATGACCGCACAGTCACAGCGGCTCAACGTCAGCGCCAGTAACCTGGCCAACGCCGACAGCGTCACCGGGCCGGACGGCCAGCCGTACGTGGCGAAGCAGGTGATTTTCCAGACCGATGCCGCTCAGGGCGCGGCCACCGGCGGCGTCAAAGTAGCCGGTGTGGTGAACGACCCGACGCCCGCCAAACTGGTGTACGACCCGGGCAATCCGCTGGCCGACCAGAAAGGCTACGTCAAAATGCCTAACGTCGACGTGGTCGCCGAAACCGTTAACACCATGTCCGCGTCGCGCAGCTACCAGGCCAACGTCGAAGTGCTGAACACGGTGAAGTCAATGATGATGAAAACCCTCACCATGGGTCAGTAACGGAGACGCATTATGAGCCTTGCAGTAGGGATTAAAGACAACCTCGACCCCACGGTCCTCAGCTCCAGCAGCAGCACTGGCAGCGGCAACAGCGCGCAGGATCTGCAAAACCAGTTCCTGAATATGCTGGTGACGCAGCTGAAAAATCAGGATCCGACCAACCCGATGGACAACAGTCAGCTGACAACCCAGCTGACGCAGATCAACACCCTGAGCGGCATTGAAAAACTCAATACCACGCTGGGATCGATCTCCGGTCAGATCAGCACCAGTCAGTCGCTGCAGAGCTCAACGCTGATCGGCCACGGCGTGATGGTGAAGGGCAGCCAGGTACTGGTCGGCAGCGGCACCAGCACACCGTTTGGCGTGGAGCTGGGCACCGCATCGACCGCCACCAGCGTCACCATTAAAGATGGCAACGGCAGCGTAGTGCGCTCCATCGATCTCGGCGGTCTCAGCGCCGGCGTTCACACCTTCTCGTGGGACGGCAAGATGGACGATGGCAGCGCCGCACCGGACGGTAAATACACGGTTTCACTCGCCGCCAGCAATGGCAGCACCCAACTGGTGGCACAGCCGCTGAACTACGCCTATGTCAACGGCGTCAGCACCGTGAATAACACCGCAAAACTGGATCTCGGCACCATGGGCTCCGCGACCCTCGATGAAATTCGTCAGATTCTCTGACTAACCTCTTAGCAGGAGAAATAGCATGTCATTTTCACAAGCGGTGAGCGGCCTGGGCGCTGCCTCCAGCAACCTCGACGTTATTGGTAACAACATCGCCAACTCGGCGACCGCCGGTTTTAAATCCAGCACCATCGCGTTTGCCGATATGTTCGCCGGTTCGAACGTCGGGATGGGGACCAAAGTCGCCGCGGTGATTCAGAACTTTAACGACGGCACCACCACCTCGACCAGCCGTGGGCTGGACGTGGCGCTGAGCGGCAACGGTTTCTTCCGTCTGACCGACGCCAGCGGCGGCGTGTTCTATTCGCGCAACGGCCAGTTCACGCTGGACGAAAACCGTAACCTGGTGAACACCCAGGGCCTGACCGTAACCGGCTATCCGGCTAACGGCACACCGCCAACTATTCAGGCCGGTGCCAACCCGGTCGCGCTGAGCATTCCGACCACCCAGATGTCGGCGCGCGCCACCACCACCGCCACCATGGTATCTAACCTGAACTCTACCGATGCGGTGCCAACTGGCGGTGCGTTCACGGCGACCAACGTGGATACTTACAACGCCAAAAGCACCGTGACCGTGTACGACTCGCAGGGTAACGACCACGCGCTGGATCTCTACTACGTTAAAACGGCCGATAACAACTGGACGGTGCACGCGATTGATTCCACCACCGGTCAGGCTGCCGGCAACTTCAACATGGTATTCGATACCAGCGGTAACCTGACTTCGGCCAGCACCGTCGCGCTGACCATTCAGGGAGCGAACGGTGCTGCGGCCAACCAGCCCGTCAGCCTCAGCGTGCTCGGCAGCCTGCAGCAGAACACCGGCAAAACCAACTTCGGTAACCCAACCCAGGATGGCTATGCACCGGGCGATCTGACCAGCTACACCATTAACGACGACGGCACCATCACCGGGACTTACTCCAACCAGAAAACCCAGCTGCTGGGTCAGATCGTACTGGCGAGTTTCTCTAACCCGGAAGGGCTGAAGTCTGAAGGCGATAACGTCTGGTCGGCGACCAACTCCTCGGGTCAGGCGGCTGTCGGTCTGGCAGGCACCGGTACTTACGGCAACCTGACCTCCGGCGCACTGGAAGCCTCCAACGTCGACCTGAGTAAAGAGCTGGTGAATATGATCGTTGCCCAGCGTAACTATCAGGCCAACAGCCAGACCATCAAAACGCAGGACCAGATTCTCAACACCCTGGTCAACCTTCGTTAATTCGCTAACGGGATTGCTTTATGGATCACGCAATATATACCGCGATGGGCGCCGCCAGTCAGACGATGGAGCAGCAGTCCGTCACCGCCAGCAACCTCGCCAACGCCTCGACGCCGGGCTTTCGTGCTCAGCTCAATGCGCTGCGCGCGGTGCCGGTCAACGGCTGGTCGCTGCCCACGCGTACGCTGGTGGCTGCTTCCACGCCGGGCGCCGACATGTCGCAGGGCTCGCTCGATTACACCGAGCGTCCGCTCGACGTGGCGGTGCAGCAGGATGGCTGGCTGGCGGTGCGTACCGCTGACGGCAGCGAAGCTTACACCCGCAACGGTAACATGCAGATCAGCCCGACCGGCCAGCTGACCATTCAGGGCAATCCCGTGATGGGCGATGGCGGTCCGATTGCCGTGCCGCAGGGCGCGCAACTGACCATTGCCGCTGATGGCTCCATCACCGCGCTTAACGCCGGTGACGCGCCGAACGCAACGGTGCAGCTCGGACGGCTGAAGCTGGTACGTGCCACTGGCCAGGAACTGACGCGCGGTGATGACGGCATGTTCCGTCCCAGCGCCGCCACTCAGGCACAGCGCGGCGCGGCGCTGCCGAATGACGCGACCGTGCAGGTGATGCCGGGCGTGCTGGAGGGCAGTAACGTAAAGCCCGTGGAAACCATGGTCGACATGATCGCCAACGCCCGACGTTTTGAGATGCAGATGAAAGTGATCTCTAACGTCGATGAAAACGAACAGCGGGCTAATCAGCTGCTTAATATGAGCAGCTAAGGCTTAAGGAAAACACAATGATTCGTTCTTTATGGATCGCGAAAACCGGTCTTGACGCACAGCAAACCAATATGGACGTCATCGCCAACAACCTGGCGAACGTCAGCACCAACGGCTTTAAGCGCTCACGTGCGGTGTTCGAAGACCTGATGTACCAGACCCTGCGTCAGCCGGGGGCACAGTCGTCAGAACAGACCACGCTGCCGTCGGGCCTGCAGATCGGTACCGGTGTGCGTCCGGTGACCACCGAGCGTCTGCACAATCAGGGCAACCTGTCGCAGACCAGCAACTCCAAAGATGTGGCGATCAACGGTCAGGGTTACTTCCAGGTGCAGATGCCGGACGGTACGTCGGCGTATACCCGCGACGGATCTTTCCAGGTGGATCAGAACGGCCAGCTGGTGACCAACGCCGGCTTCCCGGTGCAGCCGGGCATTACCATTCCGGCAAACGCCACCAGCATCACCATTGCGCGCGACGGCGTGGTGACGGTGACACAGCAGGGGCAGACGCAGCCGGCGCAGGTTGGCCAGCTGACGCTCAGCACCTTCATGAACGATGCCGGGCTGGATAGCGTCGGGGAAAACCTTTATCAGGAAACCCAGGCCTCTGGCGCGCCAACCGAAAGCACGCCGGGCCAGAACGGCGCCGGTCTGCTGTATCAGGGTTACGTGGAAACCTCGAACGTCAACGTGGCGGAAGAGCTGGTGACCATGATCCAGACGCAGCGCGCTTATGAAATCAACAGCAAAGCGATCAGCACTTCCGATCAGATGCTGCAGAAGTTAACCCAGCTGTAAGGCCGGGATCGTTGGGCCAGCGCGTCTGGCCCGATTAAGAACATGAAAAAGGTCAGAACTCCGTGGCGAAGCAAGTGATTCTCAAGCCTGGGCATTGGTTAGTAGCCACGCTGCTACTGACCCTTAACGGTTGTGCGCTGGTGCCGCGCACGCCACTGGTACAGGGTGCGACGACGGCTGAGCCGACGCCATCTGCCCCGCCGGTGGTGAACGGTTCCATTTTTCAGGGCGTGGCGCCGCTCAACTACGGCTATCAGCCGCTGTTTGAGGATCGTCGTCCACGTAACATTGGTGACACCCTGACCATTACGCTGCAGGAAAACGTCAGCGCCAGCAAAAGCTCGTCAGCCAATGCCAGCCGCGACGGCAGCAACAGCTTTGGCCTGAGCGCCATCCCAACCGGCCTGGCCGGACTGGTGGGCGCCGGCGGCGAAAAAGCCGCGCTGGATGCCAACGGCAAAAACGATTTCGCTGGCAAAGGTGGCGCAACTGCCAACAACACCTTTACCGGCACCATCACCGTTACCGTTAACCAGGTGCTGTCGAACGGCAACCTGCGCGTGGTCGGTGAAAAACAGATTGAAATCAACCAGGGTACCGAATTCATTCGCTTCTCTGGCGTGGTCAACCCACGCACCATCAGCGCCAGCAACGCGGTGCTGTCAACGCAGGTCGCCGATGCACGTATTGAGTACGTCGGTAACGGTTATATCAATGAGGCGCAGACCATGGGCTGGTTCCAGCGCTTCTTCCTGAACGTCTCGCCGATGTAAGAGGTCATGATGAAAAACACTACACTGCTGCGTTTTGGCCTTGGCCTGCTGCTTAGCCTCAGCAGCCTGATGGCGCAGGCTGACCGCATCCGCGATCTCACCAGCGTGCAGGGCGTACGCGATAACCAGCTGATTGGCTATGGCCTGGTGGTCGGCCTCGACGGCACCGGTGACCAGACCACCCAGACGCCGTTCACCACGCAAACCGTGAGTAACATGCTGTCGCAGCTGGGCATCACCGTGCCTGCCGGCACCAACATGCAGCTGAAAAACGTGGCAGCGGTGATGGTCACCGCCAAGCTGCCGTCGTTTGCCCGCCAGGGGCAGACGGTTGACGTGGTGGTGTCGTCGCTGGGTAACGCCAAAAGTTTGCGCGGCGGTACGCTGCTGATGACGCCGATGAAAGGCGTCGATAACCAGGTTTATGCGCTGGCGCAGGGCAACATTCTGGTCGGCGGGGCGGGTGCCTCGGCCGGCGGCAGCAGCGTGCAGGTTAACCAGCTCAACGGCGGCCGTATCACCGGTGGGGCCACCGTCGAGCGTGAGCTGCAGAGCAACTTCGGCAGCCAGAACACCATCAACCTGCAGCTCAACAACGAAGATTTCACCATGGCGCAGCGCATTGCCGATGCCATCAACAGCCGCGGCGTCGGTTCAGCGCTGCCGCTGGACGCCCGCACTGTGCAAATCCGCGTGTCGCCAAATAACAGCTCGCAGGTGCGTCTGCTGGCGGAAATTCAGAACATCGATGTGTCGGTGCCGCTGGAAGATGCCAAAGTGATCATCAACTCACGTACCGGCTCGGTGGTGATGAACCGCGAAGTGACGCTCAACACCTGTGCGGTGGCGCAGGGCAACCTGTCGGTCACGGTTAATCAGCAGCAGAACGTCAGCCAGCCGGATACGCCATTCGCCGGAGGACAGACGGTGGCCACCACGCAGACACAGATCGATCTGCGTCAGAGCGGCGGCGCGCTGCAGCGGGTTAACGCCA
This sequence comes from Pantoea dispersa, assembly GCF_035783935.1. Taxonomy (GTDB): domain Bacteria; phylum Pseudomonadota; class Gammaproteobacteria; order Enterobacterales; family Enterobacteriaceae; genus Pantoea; species Pantoea dispersa_C. The sequence goes on from NZ_JALKOV010000001.1 coordinate 467,601, forward strand.
GCGCCAACCTGAACAACGTGGTGCGGGCGCTGAATGCGCTGGGCGCGACACCGATTGAGCTGATGTCGATTCTGCAATCGATGGAGAGCGCGGGCTGCCTGCGCGCGAAGCTGGAAATTATCTGATGACCGATACGCAATCGCTGATGAACGCGGCGTATGACAGCCGCTCGCTGAACGAACTGAAACGTCAGGCTGCCGTGGACCCGAAAGGTAAAGCGCTGCAGGTGGCGAAGCAGGTCGAAGGGATGTTCGTGCAAATGATGCTGAAGAGCATGCGCGAAGCGCTGCCGCAGGATGGCATGCTGAGTAACGATCAGACGCGGCTGTATACCTCGATGTACGATCAACAGATTGCGCAGGAGATCGGTAAACGCGGACTGGGTCTGGCGGACACCATCGTCAAACAGATGCAGCCGGCGCAGGCACCGGACGAAAGTGCCGGTACCGTGCCGATGAAGCTGGATAACAGCTTTATCTACAGCAGCATGGCGCCGACACAGCTGGAGCAGATGGTGCGCAAAGCGGTACCGCGTCTGCCGGTCTCGCCGGCCAGTCTGCCCGGTGACAGCAATGAGTTTATCGCCCAGCTGGCGCAGCCGGCCAAAGTCGCCAGCCAGCAGAGCGGCATTCCGCACCATCTGATTCTGGCGCAGGCGGCGCTGGAATCGGGCTGGGGTCAGCGGCAGATTCTCACGCGCGACGGTAAGCCGAGCTATAACGTGTTCGGGATTAAAGCCAGCGGCGACTGGAAAGGCGAAACCACGGACATCATGACCACCGAATATGAAGGTGGTGAAGCGAAGAAAGTGCGCGCCACCTTCCGCGTTTATGGCTCCTATTTCGAAGCGCTCAGCGACTACGTCCGGTTGATCTCCAGTAACCCACGCTATGCGGCGGTGGCGAGCGCCTCCAGTGCCGAGCAGGGCGCACGTGCGCTGCAGGCGGCAGGCTACGCGACTGACCCGAAATACGCGCAGAAACTGGTGGGAATGATCCAGCAATTCAAAAACATGGGCGAGAAAGTGGTGAAGGCCTACAGCCAGGATTTCACCGATCTGTTCTGATTTTTCCGCTCAAGTTTCGCTTAAGCACGCCGATAACCTTCACATGCCGCGGGCGTTATGGCCCGCGCAATCGCACTGATGACTGCCAGCCCGGTTAACGGGAAAAAGGAACCGAGATGTCCAGCATAATTAACTCCGCGATGAGCGGGCTGAGCGCCGCACAGGCCGCATTAAGTACCACCAGTAACAACATCAGTAATTACACCGTGGCCGGTTATTCGCGCCAGACGATTTTGCTGTCGCAGGCCAACAGTACGCTGCAGGGCAGCACCTATTATGGCAACGGCGTCAATGTCACCGGCGTGCAGCGCGAATACGATGAGTTTATTACCGCCCAGCTGCGCGGTAACAGCGCCAACTACAGCGCGGTAAATTCACAATACAACCAGATTTCGAATATTGATGATCTGCTGTCGACCTCGACCACCAGCCTGTCAGACTCGATTCAGAGCTTTTTCACCAACGTGCAGAACGTGGTGAGCAACGCGGACGATCCGTCGGCGCGTCAGTCCATGCTGAGCTATGCGCAGGGGCTGGTAAACCAGTTCCAGACCACCGCGCAGTATCTGACCAGCATGCAAAACAGCGTCAATACTGACGTCAAAGCCAGCGTCGAGCAGATCAACACTTACTCCAGCCAGATTGCCGATCTCAACACGCAGATCGCTAAGCTGACCACCGGCGGCGGCTCTGCGCCTAACGATCTGCTCGATCAGCGCGATCAGCTGGTCAACAACCTGAATGGTCTGGTCGGCGTTAACGTGTCGCAGCAGGACGGTAACTACATCGTTTCGATGGGCAACACCACGCTGGTCAACGGCAGCAAAACCACCTCGCTGATTGCCATGCCATCCAGCAGCGACGCGTCGCGCATTACCGTGGGCTATGTCGATAAGCAGGCCGGTAACGTTGAGATCCCGGAAAAAACGCTGACCACCGGTTCGCTTGGCGGTCTGCTGGCGTTCCGTAGTCAGGATCTGGATAACGCACAGAATCAGCTCGGACAGCTGGCGGCGGCCTTCACCACCAGCTTTAACCAGGTGCACAGCCAGGGTTACGACAGCAACGGCAACACCGGCATCAACTTCTTTAATATTGGCAGCCCGACGGTGGTGACCAACAGCAAAAACACCTCTGCTGCCAGCGTCAGCGCCAGCTGGGTCGATACCGGCGCGATGAAAGCGTCCAACTACAACGTGAGCTTTGACGGCAGCAACTGGTCGGTGACGCGTCTTTCCGACAACGTGAAAGTGACGCCGACCATGGGCACCGACGGTTCCGGCAATACCACCATGAGCTTTGACGGCCTGTCGCTGACGGTAAACGGAACGGCCAACGCCAAAGACAGCTTCCTGGTGAAGCCGGTGCAGGATGTCATCAGCGGCATGTCGGTGGCCATCACCAGTGAATCGCAGATTGCAGCCGCGTCGGCCGCCGGTGGTGCCAGCGATAACCGTAACGCGCAAAAGCTGCTGGACCTGCAGGATGCCAAACTGATTAACGGTAACGCCACGCTGGCGCAGGGTTATGCCAGCCTGGTGAGCACCGTTGGCAACAAAACCAAAAACCTCGAAACCGCCGCCACCACCCAGAAGGGCGTGGTGACGCAGCTGACCGAACGTCAGCAGTCGGTTTCTGGCGTGAACCTCGACGAAGAGTACGCCAACCTGAGCAAATATCAGCAATTTTACATGGCGAACGCGCAGGTACTGCAAACCGCCAACACCATTTTTGATGCGTTGATAAGCATCCGCGGTTAATACGGGAGGCCTGACCGATGAGACTCAGTACCAACATGATTTTCGACCAGCAGGTGCGTGGCGTTACGGACGCGCAATCGACCTGGCTGAAAGCGGGCGAGCAGCTGTCTACCGGCCGCCGCGTGACCAATCCGTCTGACGATCCGATCGCCGCCTCGCGCGCCGTGGTGCTGTCGCAGACGCAGGCGCGCGACAGCCAGTTCGCGCTGGCGCGTTCGTTCGCGAATCAGGGACTGTCGCTGGAAGAGAGCACGCTGAGTGATGTCACGACGGCGATTCAGTCGGCGCAATCCACGCTGATCAGCGCCGGTAACGGCTCGCTGAGTGACGATGACCGCGCGTCTTATGCCACCCAGCTGGAGGGCATTCGCTCGCAGTTGCTTAACCTGGCCAACAGCAAGGACGGTAACGGTCGCTACCTGTTTGCCGGCTATGAGTCCGACAAGCCGCCGTTCACCGAAGATGCCAGCGGTAAAATCACCTATAACGGTGGCAGCGACGCGATCACCCAGAAAGTCGACAGCGAGCGCACTATGACCGTGGGTCATACCGGTAATTCTATTTTTGACCAACTGACCAGTAACGCTAAGCCGGAACCGGATGGCAGCGCCAGCCAGACTAACCTGTTCGATATGCTGGATGACGCCATCGCGGCACTGAAAGTGCCACAGAATGACGCTGACGATGCCACTAAACAGACCTTCAGCGCGGCGATGGACAAAGCCAACCGTGGCTTCAGCAACTCGCTGAACAACGTGCTGGCGGTGCGTTCTGAGATTGGCACCCAGCTGGACGAACTGGATACGCTGGATGCAAAAGGTGACGACCGCAAGGTGACGCTGAAAGATCAGATGAGCACGCTGGTTAACGTCGATTACACCGAAGCCATTTCTACCTACACCATGCAGCAGCAGCTGCTGCAGGCGTCGTACACCACCTTTAGCGATATGTCGAAGATGTCGCTGTTCCAGATGAATAAATAAGTCACCTGACTCTTTGAGCGTACTTAAACCGGGTGCGCTTAGTTTTCCCACTGCCTGCGAGGGCCGTGGGATTTTTTTTGGCTATTAGTCAGGGTATTCGGTTTGGAGAACGGTAGGCTGCGGGCAATAAAAAACCCCGGACCAGCCGGGGTTTAGAGACGGTAGCGTTACAGCGAACGCTTACACGCTTTCCGGACGGGTAGCCGGTGCGGTAGCCTGATGGGTGGCGCTATGACCACCGGCTGAACCGCGTCCTTCAAAGTTGAAGGCCGGGCGGACCCAGTCACTGTGACGCACGGGCTCAGGTTCCCATGCCGGTGCCGGCGCTTTGGTCATTGGTGCCGTGGCGTGATGCTTAAAGCGGGTTTCGCCATGGCTGACCGCGGTATCACGCGCGGCAACCGGTGCGTGCGGCTCGGTCACTGGCGCAACAGGCGCTTCGGCGACAACCGGAGCTGACAACACCTCTTCCACCTGCGCTTCTACCGCCGGTGAAACCGCGACCGGAGCCTGTTCCGCAGCGGTAACCGCTTCGGTGACGGCTGGCTGCGTCTCTTCGGCAGGCGTCGCGGCCGGTTGCGCTTCAGCGGCAGTTTCCTGCGCCAGCGCTTCATCGGCTGCCGGGATTACCGCTGGCTCATGATCAACCGGCGCCGCCACAGGCGTCAGATCATCAGTATTCACCACTGGCACTTCAGTGTGCGCCTGCGGTTCAGCCTGATGCACCACCTCAGGCGCTGACGTTTCTGGCTCTGCCACCACAGTGGAGGCTGCTTCAGCAACCATCGGCGATTCTTCTGCCGGTTCTGCATCCTGATAGCCATAGTCTGGCATTTCGTTCAGCGCATCCTGTGAGGTGAACTGCTCGTGAGTCTGCGCAACCGGATAGGTAATCCACACTTTGCCGGACGCCATCTCTGGCGAGGCAGCAGCCGATTCCAGCGGCATCGCAGACTGCGTTGGGTAACGCTCGTCACGGTAGCGACGACGGCGCTGGCCGCTGACGCGCAGATGACGCGGTGAACGACGTGAGCGGCGCGGCATGTTAGCGCCATCACGGTTCTCGTTGTCATCCTGCTCATCCTGCGTGGTTGCGGACGGTTCGTTCAGCGGCGCACGCTGGCTGTTTGGCTGTGCCGCTTCAGTGACGGCCGCCGCAGGGATTGCAGCAGTAGCCACTTCAGCACTGTCACCTACGCGCACGCGCTGGTTGAGCTGACGCTGTTTACGACGCGGCAGCACCTGAACGCGCTCGTCTTCCTGCGCAATGCTGTCGTCGACGCTGTCAACCGGCGCCTGCTCAGCCACGACCGGCTCCTGCTGCGCACGCTTCTCTTCCTGACGACGACGCTGGCGCTCAGCGCGCTGTTCGCGACGCTGTTGCTGCTGCTCATCACGCTGCTGCAGTTGCTCTTCCGTCAGTGCCGGACGCTCGCCGCGCGCCTCATTTTGACGCTTGTTACGGCGGTTATCCTGATCGCGTGGCTCGCGGGCTTCGCGCGGTTCACGGGCTTCGCGTGGTTCACGCGGTTCGCGCGCTTCACGTGGCTCGCGTCCCTGAGCGTTTTCACCGTTACGCGGTGTGCGCTCGCGGCGATTATTGTTGTTGCGGCGATTATTACGACGCTCACCACGCTGCTGGGTGCTGTCACCTTCAGCGGTTTTCGCTTCGGTCTTCTCTTCAGCAGGCGCCGCAGCAGGAGCATCACCGGCAAACAGTTTTTTCAGGCCGCCCAGCAGACGTGCAACCAGTCCAGTGCTGACCGTAGCCGGAGCCGCGACCGCCGGTTTGGCGCTGACGTCAGCCGTTGCTGCTGGCTTGCTCTCTTCGCTCACTTCCACCGGCGCCGGTGGCGCATCCGGCATCACGAAGGCGGCCAGTGCTGGCTGCTCCGGACGACGACGCTCAGCGTGCTCTTCTTCAGACGGCAGTGCCATCTCCGCTTCATGCAGTTTTGGCAGGTGATAGGAGAGGGTTTGCGTCTCTTCACCTTTGCGCACGCGCAGTACTGAGTAGTGTGGTGTTTCCATCTGATCGTTTGGCACGATGATGGCACGCACGCCGCCCTGACGTTTCTCAATCGCACTGACCGCTTCACGTTTTTCGTTCAGCAGGTAAGAGGCAACCTGAACCGGCACAATCGCATGCACTTCTTTGGTGTTGTCTTTCAGCGCTTCTTCTTCAATCAGACGCAGGATCGACAGCGACAGCGATTCGTTATCACGAATGGTGCCGGTACCGCTACAGCGCGGGCAGACGTGATGGCTGGATTCACCCAGTGACGGGCTGAGGCGCTGACGCGACATCTCCAGCAGGCCAAAGCGTGAAATGTGGCTGATCTGGATACGCGCACGATCCTGACGCACCGCTTCGCGCAGACGGTTTTCCACGGCGCGCTGGTGGCGCACTGGCGTCATGTCGATGAAGTCGATCACAATCAGACCACCGAGGTCACGCAGACGCAGCTGGCGCGCGATCTCGTCGGCGGCTTCCAGGTTGGTATTGAAGGCGGTCTCTTCGATATCACCACCGCGCGTGGCGCGGGCGGAGTTGATATCGATAGCGGTCAGTGCTTCGGTGCTGTCGATAACGATTGAACCGCCGGACGGCAGACGCACTTCACGCTGGAACGCCGATTCAATCTGCGATTCGATCTGGTAGTGGCTGAACAGCGGAATTTCACCGGTGTACAGTTTGATTTTGCTGCTGAAGTCCGGACGACCCAGCGCGGCGATGTGCTGGCGAGCCAGCTCCAGCACTTTCGGGTTATCGATAAGAATTTCACCGATGTCCTGGCGCAGGTAGTCGCGGAAGGCGCGCACAATCACGTTGCTTTCCTGATGGATCAGGAACGGCGCCGGGCGGCTGTCTGCGGCTTTTTTAATCGCTTCCCAGTGCTTCAGGCGGAAGCTGAGATCCCACTGCAGCGATTCGGCAGATTTGCCCACGCCGGCAGTACGCACGATCAAGCCCATGCCGTCCGGCAGTTCCAGCGCTGACAGCGCTTCTTTCAGCTCGGTACGGTCGTCACCTTCGATACGGCGGGAAATGCCGCCAGCGCGCGGGTTGTTGGGCATCAGCACCAGATAGCTACCGGCCAGCGAGATAAAGGTGGTCAGTGCTGCCCCTTTATTACCGCGCTCCTCTTTATCGATTTGCACGATCACTTCCTGACCTTCACGCAGCACATCTTTGATGTTCGGACGGCCATGCGCGTTGTAGTTAGCAGGGAAGTATTCGCGGGAAATTTCTTTCAGAGGGAGGAAACCGTGACGCTCGGCACCGTAATCAACAAACGCAGCTTCGAGGCTGGGTTCAATACGGGTGATTTTACCTTTGTAGATGTTGGCTTTCTTCTGCTCGTGTCCGGGGCTTTCGATATCCAGATCGTACAGACGTTGTCCGTCAACAAGGGCAACGCGCAACTCCTCCTGCTGAGTTGCGTTAATTAACATTCTTTTCATCGTGACTTACTCGTTATTCTCACATGAGTGATAAAGCTGCGGGCATCGTTACCCTGGACGAGAATCAACCGATGGCCCCGTGTCTGCATGCACTGACGTCAACCTCACGGTTGTCGGCGGCTAAAGGGGCGCAAATCTTGTCGGTGGCCTGTTTTTCATAAGGAAAACCAGCGCCTGAAGGTGGAAGTGCTACAGAGTATTCAAAAATCCACACATCCCAGTCTGTCGTCCAGGCCGCAACCCGCAGCCCGCTAAGTGCCTGATTAAACATCACGTCTTACGCCATTGCTGCGTGTCCGTTTCATCCGGCAAAATACCTTAATTTCGCTCTTTTTCCTGCCTGACTCTTTCCAGGACAGAAACCTCTGCATTATTCCATTGCTTAGCAACTTATAGCAAGGCGACTTTTACCGAGCTGTGAAGTTTGTTCATCCTTAACCTGTTCATTTGCAGGGGTAATCATCGCATCGTTGAAAAAGCCAGCATTCTGGCCGCTTAACGCGGCGACAAAGTCAGAGTTAAGCACAGAAAAAGGGGTGGCGCTATCCGGGGACACTATTTAGAATCGCCGCCATGAAAACAGAGAATCCCGGCGTACAGTTTGTCGCCATCACGGCTGAAAATGCCGGCCAACGCATTGATAACTTTTTGCGCACCCAATTAAAAGGGGTGCCGAAGAGCATGATTTACCGCATTCTGCGCAAAGGCGAAGTGCGGGTGAATAAGAAGCGCGTTAAACCTGAATATAAGCTGGAAGACGGCGATGAAGTGCGCGTGCCGCCGGTGCGCGTGGCCGAGCGTGAAGAGCAGGCGGTGTCGCCCAAGCTGGATAAAGTAGCGGCGCTGGAATCGTGCATTCTGTATGAAGATGATTATCTGCTGGTGCTGAACAAACCGTCCGGCACCGCGGTGCACGGCGGCAGCGGGCTGAGCTTCGGCGTGATTGAAGGGCTGCGCGCGCTGCGCCCGGAGGCGCGCTTCCTTGAACTGGTGCACCGTCTCGATCGTGATACGTCTGGCATTTTGCTGGTGGCGAAAAAGCGCTCAGCGCTGCGTTCGCTGCATGAGCAGCTGCGTGAGAAGGGCATGCAGAAGGATTATCTGGCGCTGGTACGCGGTGACTGGCCATCGCATCTGAAAGTGGTGCAGGCGCCGCTGCTGAAAAACATCCTGCAAAGCGGCGAGCGCGTGGTGCGGGTCAGCGCCGAGGGAAAACCGTCAGAAACGCGCTTTAAAGTCGAAGAACGTTTTGGCCTGGCCACCTTAGTGAAAGCCAGCCCGGTAACCGGACGCACGCACCAGATCCGCGTGCACACCCTGCACGGCGGCCATCCGATTGCCTTTGACGATCGCTATGGCGATCGCGACTTTGATCGTCAGCTGGCGCCGACCGGTCTGTCACGGCTGTTCCTGCATGCCGCTGCCCTGACGTTTACCCATCCTAACACCGGCGAAAGCCTGCGCATGGAAGCGCCGCTGGATAAGGCGTTAAAACACTGTCTTGCCCAGCTGCGCCAGCAGAAAAAAGACTGATAGCTTACGGCATCAGCCCAGTGGGTTGATGCCGGCCTGCCTTAACAGGCCATTCAGCGCGATCAGCGGTAAGCCAATCACGCTATTGGGATCGCGCCCCTCCAGCCGTTCGAACAGACAAATCCCCAGTCCCTCGCTTTTAAAACTGCCAGCGCACTGCAGCGGCTGTTCCAGTTCGACATAGCGCGCAATTTCTGCCGCGCTCAGCGGACGAAAATGCACAGTAAAAGGTTCGCACAGCACATGCTGCTGCGCGCTGGCGGGATGAATCAGCGCCAGGCCGGTATAAAAGGTGATGGCTTTGCCGCTGGCCAGCGCCAGCTGCTGACAGGCGTTTTCTGCGGTGTGCGGCTTGCCGGCGATGCGGCCGTCCAGCACGCACACCTGATCGGAACCAATGATCCAGTGGTCGGGATAGCGCGCGGCCAGCGCCTGCGCTTTGGCAACGGCGAGCCGCTGCACCAGCTGTGGCGCGGCCTCACCCGGCAGCGGCGTTTCATCGCTTTCAGGGGCCGCAGTGATAAACGGCAGGCCGAGCTTGTGCAGCAGCGCCTGACGGAACGGAGAAGTTGAAGCTAAAACCAGCGGTGTCATCATTTTTTTGCAGAAGTGATAGCGTAAAGATGACAGTCATTTTAAACTATGCGCCGCACTGGATGCGACTAACGGGTGAAAGATGCTGTAAACCGGCCTTTTTCTTTGACTCTATGACGTTACAAAGTTAATATGCGCGCCCTATGCAAAAGGTAAAATTACCCCTGACGCTCGATCCGGTCCGCGCCGCGCAAAAACGCCTGGATTATCATGGTGTTTATTCACCTGAATTGGTGGCGCGCGTGGCCGAATCGGTCGTGAGTGTGGACAGTGATGTGGAATGTGCCATGTCGTTTGCGGTTGACAACCAGCGCCTCGCGGTTCTGCAAGGAACGGCCGATGTGCAGGTGACGTTGTTGTGTCAACGCTGCAACCAACCGTTCCCGCACGCTGTGCACGTAAGCTATTGCTTCAGTCCTGTCTCTTCTGATGAGCAGGCCGAAGCACTGCCGGAAGCCTACGAGCCGGTCGATGTCAACGATTTCGGTGAAATCGACCTGCTGGCGGTGATCGAAGATGAACTCATCCTCGCGCTGCCGGTAGTTCCGGTGCATGATTCTGAACACTGTGAAGTGTCCGACGCGGACATGGTCTTTGGCCAGCTGCCTGAAGAGGCAGAAAAACCAAACCCATTTGCCGTATTAGCCAGTTTAAAGCGTAAGTAATAGGAGTAAGGTCCATGGCCGTACAACAGAATAAACCAACCCGTTCTAAGCGTGGTATGCGTCGTTCGCACGATGCGCTGACCACTGCCACTCTGTCAGTAGATAAAGTTTCTGGTGAAACTCATCTGCGTCACCACATCACTGCGGATGGTTACTACCGCGGTCGCAAGGTTATCACCAAGTAATTCTTTGCGGTTACGCAAGGCGATACCTTGACACGTTTGACCCTGGCAGTTGATGCCATGGGCGGGGACTTCGGTCCCTGCGTGACAGTGCCTGCAGCCTTGCAGGCACTGGCCTCTCATACGCAGCTGGTTCTTCTTCTGGTCGGCGATCCCGACATCATCTCGTCATTTCTTGCCAAAGCGGATTCCTCGTTACTGGGGCGTGTGCAGGTAATCCCTGCCGAATCGGTTATTGCAAGCGATGCGAAACCCTCACAGGCGATTCGCAACAGTCGCGGCAGTTCGATGCGCGTGGCGCTGGAACTGGTGAAAGAGGGCAAAGCGCAGGCGTGCGTCAGTGCCGGCAATACCGGTGCGCTGATGGGCCTGGCAAAGTTATTACTGAAGCCGCTGGATGGCATCGAGCGTCCGGCGTTGATGACCGTACTGCCGCATCAGCAGCACGGCAAAACGGTGGTGCTGGATCTGGGCGCTAACGTTGATTCCGACAGCGAAATGCTGGTGCAGTTTGCGGTGATGGGTGCCGTGATGGCGGAAGAGGTGCTGGAAATCAGCCAGCCGCGCGTCGCGCTGCTTAACATCGGTCAGGAAGAGACGAAAGGGCTGGAAACGATTCGCGCCGCATCGGCGGTGCTGCGGGCCTCGCCGCAGATCAACTATATTGGTTACCTTGAGGGGAACGATCTCCTCACCGGCAAGACGGATGTGCTGGTCTGTGATGGCTTCGTAGGTAATGTCACGTTGAAGACCATGGAAGGCGTGGTAAGAATGTTTCTTTCTCTGCTCAAATCGTCAGGTGAAGGAAAAAAACGGGCCTGGTGGCTGAAATGGCTGGGACGCTGGATCCAAAAGCGTTTGGCTAAACGTTTCGGTCATCTCAACCCCGACCAGTACAATGGCGCTTGTCTGTTAGGATTGCGCGGGACAGTGATCAAGAGCCACGGCGCGGCGAATCAACGCGCGTTTGCCGTGGCGATAGAACAGGCAGAGCAGGCGGTGCGCAAGCAAGTTCCAGAGAGAATTGCCGCGCGCCTTGACGCTGTATTAGCCAGGAGTGACAAAGCGTAGATGTTTACCAAAATTATCGGTACGGGCAGCTATTTGCCTGAGCAGGTTCGCAGCAACGCGGACCTGGAAAAAATGGTGGAGACTTCGGACGAGTGGATTGTCACCCGGACCGGTATTCGTGAACGTCGCATTGCGGCACCGGATGAAACGGTGGCCAGCATGGGCTTCACCGCTGCCCAGCGTGCGCTGGAAATGGCGGGCGTAGCTGCCAGCGACGTTGGCCTGATCATCGTGGCAACCACCTCTTCCAGCCATGCCTTCCCGAGCTCAGCGTGCATGATCCAGCAGATGCTGGAAATTAACGACTGCGCCGCCTTCGATCTTGCTGCCGCCTGTGCTGGCTTTACCTATGCGCTGAGCGTGGCCGATCAATACATCAAAAACGGTGCGGTGAAGCACGCGCTGGTGATCGGCGCGGACGTGCTGGCTCGCACGCTCGATCCAGACGATCGCGGCACCATCATTCTGTTCGGTGACGGCGCAGGTGCCGTGGTGCTCGGCGCAAGCGAGGAGGCCGGCATTCTGTCGACTCACCTGCACGCCGATGGCCGTTACGGTAAGCTGCTGACGCTGCCGTACCAGGATCGCGCCCATCAGGACGAACCGGCTTACCTCACCATGGCCGGTAACGAAGTGTTCAAGGTTGCAGTGACCGAGCTGGCGCACATCGTCGATGAAACGCTGCAGGCGAATAATCTCGATCGTGAACAGCTCGACTGGCTGGTGCCGCATCAGGCCAACCTGCGCATCATCAGCGCCACCGCCAAAAAGCTCGGCATGGGCATGGATAAAGTGGTGGTGACGCTGGATCGTCACGGCAACACTTCCGCGGCCTCGGTGCCTAGCGCGCTGGACGAAGCGGTACGTGATGGCCGTATCAAGCCCGGACAACTGATTTTGCTTGAGGCCTTTGGTGGCGGTTTCACCTGGGGCTCGGCGCTGGTTCGCTTTTGATTGACAGGAACGCAAGATGACGCAAATTGCTTTTGTTTTCCCGGGACAGGGATCGCAGACCGTCGGCATGCTGGCCGAGCTGGCTGCGGAGAACCCACAGGTCGAAGCCACTTTCCGTGAAGCTTCTGACGCGCTGGGTTACGACTTATGGCAGCTGGTCCAGCAGGGTCCGGCTGAAGAGCTGAACAAAACCTGGCAGACCCAGCCAGCGCTGCTGGCGGCGTCGGTCGCAATCTACCGCGTCTGGCAGAGCAAAAATGGCGCACAGCCGGTGCTGATGGCCGGACACAGCCTCGGCGAGTATTCTGCGCTGGTGTGTGCGGGCGTACTGAATTTTGCTGATGCCATCAAGCTGGTTGAACTGCGCGGCAAACTGATGCAGGAAGCGGTGCCGGAAGGCACCGGCGCGATGCAGGCGATCATCGGTCTCGATGACGCGGCAATCCGCAAAGCCTGTGAAGAGAGCGCGCAGGGCCAGGTGGTTTCACCGGTCAACTTCAACTCGCCGGGCCAGGTGGTGATCGCCGGCAATAAAGAAGCGGTAGAACGTGCCGGTGCCGCCTGTAAAGCTGCAGGCGCCAAACGCGCACTGCCGCTGCCGGTCAGCGTGCCGTCGCACTGTGCGCTGATGAAGCCGGCCGCTGATAAGCTGGCGGTGGCGCTGGAAAGCGTGACCTTCAATGCACCTTCGGTGCCGGTGGTGAATAACGTTGACGTTAAATGCGAAAGCGACGCTGCAGCAATCCGCAGCGCGCTGGTACGTCAGCTTTACAGCCCGGTACGCTGGACTGAGGCGGTTGAGTTTATCGCTGCGCAGGGCGTGACCGTACTGCTGGAAATCGGCCCGGGTAAAGTGCTGACCGGCCTGACCAAACGAATTGTGGACAGCCTGACGGCTGCAGCGGTGAACGATCCGTCGTCACTGGCTGCGGCGCCTGGCCAGGAATAAGAGGATAATCATGAGCTTTGAAGGTAAAGTAGCGCTGGTGACCGGCGCCAGCCGCGGTATCGGACGTGCCATCGCGGAAACGCTGGCGGCACGCGGTGCAAAAGTGGTGGGTACTGCCACCAGCGAAAGCGGCGCGGAAGCCATCAGTGCTTACCTCGGCGACAAGGGCAAAGGTCTGCTGCTGAACGTGACCGATGCGGCCTCTATTGAGAGCGTGCTCGAGAAAGTTCGCGCCGAATTTGGCGAAGTTGACATTTTGGTCAATAATGCAGGCATTACGCGTGACAATCTGCTGATGCGCATGAAAGACGATGAGTGGGCGGATATCCTTGATACCAACCTGACATCGGTGTTCCGCCTGTCGAAGGCGGTCATGCGTGCCATGATGAAAAAACGCGTGGGCCGTATCATTACCATCGGTTCGGTAGTTGGAACCATGGGTAACGCGGGTCAGGCAAACTATGCGGCAGCAAAAGCAGGTTTGATTGGCTTTAGCAAATCACTGGCGCGAGAAGTTGCGTCACGTGGCATTACCGTAAACGTCGTGGCTCCGGGCTTTATTGAGACGGACATGACGCGTGCACTGAACGAAGATCAGCGCTCGGGCATTCTGGCAGAAGTGCCGGCAGGTCGTTTAGGCGACCCGCAGGAGATTGCCAATGCTGTTGCATTCTTAGCCTCTGACGAAGCCGCCTACATCACGGGTGAGACGCTGCACGTCAATGGCGGCATGTACATGGTCTGATAATCACGAAATCATTTGCATTATCTGCGGTAAACACCGCAGAATAACGCAAAATCGTGGTTCGACCAGCCGGGATTTTGTTGCATCTTTTTCAACATTTTATACACTACGAAAACCATCGCGAAAGCGAGTTTTGATAGGAAATTAAATAGTATGAGCGATATCGAACAACGCGTTAAGAAAATCGTAGCTGAGCAGCTGGGCGTTAAAGAAGACGAAGTGGTTAACGGCGCTTCTTTCGTTGAAGACCTGGGTGCAGATTCTCTTGACACCGTTGAGCTGGTAATGGCTCTGGAAGAAGAGTTTGATACTGAAATTCCAGACGAAGAAGCTGAGAAAATCACTACCGTTCAGGCAGCGATCGACTATATCAATAACCATAAAGGTTAATGAATATCTTCAGGCGGTCATTCGACCGCCTGAGTTTTATGTTTGCCCCACATAGCGTCATTATTTCCCTCCCTGGAGGACGAACGTGTCTAAGCGTCGTGTAGTTGTGACCGGTCTTGGCATGTTGTCTCCTGTCGGCAATACCGTAGAGTCTACCTGGAGTGCTCTCCTTGCCGGTCAGAGCGGCATTAACCTGATCGACCATTTTGATACCAGTGCCTACGCAACGCGTTTTGCGGGTCTGGTGAAAGATTTTAACTGCGATGAATACATCTCGCGCAAAGATCAACGCAAGATGGATGACTTCATCCAGTACGGCATTGTGGCCGGTATTCAGGCTATGGCGGACTCCGGTCTGGTCGTAACCGACGAGAATGCCGGACGCATCGGTGCGGCTATCGGTTCCGGCATCGGCGGTCTGGGTTTGATCGAAGATAACCATACCTCGCTGGTCAATGGCGGTCCGCGCAAAATCAGCCCATTCTTCGTGCCTTCAACCATCGTTAACATGGTCGCTGGCCACCTGACCATTATGTACGGCCTGAAAGGCCCGAGCATCTCGATTGCGACCGCCTGTACGTCTGGCGTGCACAATATTGGTCACGCTGCCCGTATCATCGCGTACAACGACGCGGATGTGATGCTGGCCGGCGGTGCTGAAAAAGCCAGTACGCCACTGGGCGTGGGCGGTTTCGGCGCGGCGCGTGCGCTCTCTACCCGTAACGACAATCCGCAGGCGGCAAGCCGTCCGTGGGATAAAGATCGTGACGGTTTCGTGCTGGGCGACGGTGCCGGTATTGTGGTACTGGAAGAGTACGAACACGCGAAGAAACGCGGTGCGAAGATTTATGCGGAAATCGTTGGTTTCGGCATGAGCAGCGACGCTTACCACATGACATCTCCACCGGAAGACGGTTCAGGTGCAGCCGCAGCGATGGTCAACGCGCTGCGTGATGCGCAGCTGGACCCGGCGCAGATTGGTTATGTTAACGCGCACGGCACCTCAACGCCGGCCGGTGACAAAGCCGAAGCGCAGGCGGTGAAGTCGGTGTTTGGTGCGGCCGCGCACAGCGTAATGGTCAGCTCGACCAAATCGATGACCGGTCACCTGCTGGGTGCAGCGGGCGCGGTAGAAGCGATTTATTCGATTCTGGCGCTGCGCGACCAGGCGGTTCCGCCGACCATCAACCTCGACAATCCTGACGAAGGTTGCGATCTGGATTTCGTGCCGCATACGGCGCGCCAGGTCAGCGGACTGGAGTACACGCTGTGTAACTCCTTCGGTTTCGGCGGCACCAACGGCTCGCTGATCTTCCGCAAGGTTTAAGCGCTATCCAGCCGAACAGAGGCCCGCAATGCGGGCCTTTTTTATATTTTGTCACGCAGTGGCGTGGAATGTTACGCGCCACAGTGCTATTCAACGCTGACGCCAGCGGCAGAGGAGAAGCGCATGTGGATTAACGGAGTCGCGCAGGACACGCTATCCGCGCGCGACCGCGCGGTGCAGTTTGGTGACGGCTGTTTCACCACGGCGGCAGTCAAAGAGGGCCGCATCCAGCTGCTGGAAGCGCACCTGCAGCGTCTGGATGAGGGCTGTCAGCGCCTGCTGATGGCCGCGCCGGAGCGCGCGTTGCTGGCGGAGGAGATGCGCTGCGTCGCAGCGGGTCAGCGCGAAGCAGTGCTCAAAGTGATCCTGACGCCCGGCGCGGGCGGACGCGGTTACAGCCGTGCTGGCTGCACCCAGCCGACGCGCATTATTGCGCTAGCGCCCTGGCCGCACCATTACGCCACGCTGCAGCAGCAGGGCGCGCGACTGGTGACCAGCCCGGTGCGGCTGGCGCAGAATCCGTTGCTGGCCGGCATCAAACACCTTAACCGGCTGGAGCAGGTGCTGATTCGCCAGCAGCTGGAGGGGTGCGATGCTGACGAGGCGCTGGTGCTTGACACCGCCGGGACGGTAGTGGAATGCTGTGCGGCCAATTTATTCTGGCGCAGCGGTGAAACCATTTTCACGCCGCGCCTGGCGCTGGCTGGCGTTGATGGCATCATGCGTCGTTATTTACTGGCGCAGCTGGCGCAGGCCGGTCACGATTGCCAGCAGGTTGAGGCCAGCCGATCGGCGGTGCTGAGCGCTGATGAAGTGGTGATCTGTAACGCGCTGATGCCAGTTTTACCCGTGCGGCAAATAGACGACGTCACCTTTGCCGCACGTACGCTGTACCAGCAACTGCTCGCCAGTTGCCAGACGATGGAAGCATCATGACCCGAATGAAAAAAATAGTTGCCGGCGCCGTAGTGATTGCTGGCCTGGCTGCCGCTTTTAGCTACTGGCAGATTGAACGCTTTGCTGAGACGCCGTTAACCATTAACCAGGAAACGCTGTATACCTTGCCGGCCGGTAGCGGTCGCGTGGTGCTGGAAGCACAGCTGGAGAGCCAGCACATCATTCCACAGAGCATCTGGTTCGGCCCGTTGCTGAAGCTGGAGCCTGAGCTGGCTAACTTTAAAGCCGGTACCTATCGCCTCGAAACCCGCATGACGGTGCGCCAGCTGCTGCAGCTGCTGGCCAGCGGTAAAGAGGCGCAATTCCCGCTGCGCTTCGTGGAAGGTTCCCGCCTGAAAGAGTGGCTGGCCGAGCTGCGTAAAGCACCGTATCTCAAACACACGCTGCCGGACGATGAATTTGCCAGCGTTGCGGCCGCGCTCAAACTGGATGCCAGCCAGCTGGAAGGCAGTTTCTATCCTGACACCTATCTGTATACCGCCAACACCAGCGATGTCGCACTGCTGGAGCGTGCCCATGCGCGCATGAACAAGCTGGTAGACGAGGTGTGGCAGGGGCGGATGGCCAACCTGCCGTATAAAACGCCGCAGGAGATGGTGACCATGGCGTCGATTATCGAAAAAGAGACCGGCGTCAGCGAAGAGCGCGCGCGCGTCGCCTCAGTGTTTATCAATCGCCTGCGCACCGGTATGAAGCTGCAGACCGATCCCACAGTGATCTACGGCATGGGCGACAGCTACACTGGCACGCTGACGCGCAAAGATCTTGAGACGCCGACCGCGTACAATACTTATACCATCAGCGGTATGCCGCCAGGCCCGATTGCCATGCCGGGCCGTGCGTCACTGGAAGCGGCGGCACATCCCGAGAAGACCAATTACCTCTATTTCGTCGCGGATGGCAAAGGCGGTCACACCTTTACCACCAATCTGGCCAGTCATAATAAAGCCGTGCAGGTTTACCGGCTGGCGATGAAGGAAAAAAATGAAAAGTAAGTTTATCGTCATCGAAGGGCTGGAAGGCGCCGGCAAAACCACCGCGCGTGAGGCGGTGGTTGCGGTCCTGCATGAGCAGGGCATTGAAGACGTGGTCTTTACCCGTGAGCCGGGCGGCACGCCTTTGGCCGAACAGCTGCGCGTGCTGGTGAAACAGGGCATTGATGGCGAACAGGTGAGCGATAAAGCCGAGCTGCTGATGCTGTATGCCGCGCGCGTGCAGCTGGTAGAAAACGTCATTAAACCGGCGCTGGCGCGCGGTGCCTGGGTCGTCGGCGATCGCCACGATCTGTCGTCGCAGGCGTATCAGGGCGGTGGCCGTGGCCTCGACACCCAGCTGATGACCACGCTGCGAGACGCCGTGCTGGGCGATTTTCGTCCCGACCTGACGCTCTATCTCGACGTCACGCCGGAGATTGGCCTGCAGCGAGCCCGCGCGCGCGGTGAACTGGATCGCATCGAGCAGGAGTCGCTCAACTTCTTTACCCGCACGCGCCAGCGTTATCAGGCGCTGGCCGCTGCCGATCCGACCATCAAAACCATCGACGCGACGCAGCCGATAGAAGATGTGACAGCGTCACTTAAGACGGCACTGCGTCAGTGGCTGGCAGGTCAGGCGGCATGAACTGGTATCCGTGGCTGAACCAACCGTACCGACAGATTATCGCCCGCCATCAAAGCGGACAGGCGCATCACGCGCTGCTGCTTCAGGCGATTGACGGCATGGGTGACGATGCGCTGGTCTGGGGCGTCAGCCGCTGGCTGATGTGTCAGCAGCCGCAGGGGCTGAAAAGCTGCGGCGAGTGTCACGGCTGTCAGCTGATGCAGGCGTACACCCATCCGGACTGGTATCGGCTGGAAGCGGAAAAGGGCAAAGCTTCGCTCGGCATCGACGCGGTGCGCGACGTCACTGAGAAGCTGTACCATTTTGCCCAGCAGGGCGGCGCCAAAATCGTCTGGCTGCCGGATGCGACGCAGCTGACCGAAGCTGCCGCGAATGCGCTGCTGAAAACGCTGGAGGAGCCGCCTGCCAACTGCTGGTTTTTCCTTAGCGTGCGCGAGCCGTCGCGGCTGCTGGCCACGCTGCGCAGCCGCTGTATGACGTGGCACCTGTCGCCGCCGGAAGAGACGCACAGCCTGCAGTGGCTGCAGAAGCACCAGCCGCAGCCGGAAGCGATACTGCGCGCGGCGCTGCGCCTGAGCAACGGCGCGCCCGCAGCGGCGCTGACGTTGTTACAGCCGGACCGCTGGCAGGCACGGCAAATGCTGTGTGACAGCCTGAACAGCGCCCTCAGCGGCGATATCTTGCAGCTGTTGCCCGCGCTCAACAGCGACGATGTGGCCGCACGTCTCGGCTGGCTGCTTTCGCTACTGGTGGACGCGATGAAAGTGCAGCAGGGTGCCAGCAACTGGCTGAGCAATGGCGATCGCCCGGATGTCGTGACGCAGCTGGCGCAGCGGTTCAGCAGCAGCGCGCTCAACGAGAGCGTGCAGCAATGGCTGCAGTGCCGTGAGCAATTGCTGCACGTGGCAGCGCTTAACCGTGAACTGATTCTGACCGATCGTCTGCTTGCCTGGGGACGCTTGCTGTCTCCCGCGACGGTCGGCTAAGTACAAAAGAGAAACTTATGTTTATTGTTGATTCGCACTGCCATCTTGATGGCCTCGATTATGAAACCCAGCACCGCGATCTGGATGACGTGATTGCCAAAGCGGCGGCGCGGGATGTGAAATTCATGCTGGCGATTGCCACCACGCTGCCGGATTACTACAAAATCAAACAGCTGGTCGGCGATCGTGACAATATCGCGCTGGCCTGCGGCGTGCACCCGCTCAATCAGGAAACGCCGTATGACGTGGAAGAGTTTCGCCGTCTGGCGGCGGAAGCGCAGGTGATTGCGCTGGGCGAAACCGGGCTGGATTACTTCTACCAGCAGGAAACCAAAGCGCAGCAGCAGGCCTCATTCCGTGAGCATATCCGCACCGGCATTGCGCTGAACAAGCCGATTATTGTGCATACCCGCGACGCGCGCGAAGACACGCTGGCCATTCTGCGTGAAGAGCAGGTAGAGCGGTGCGGCGGCGTGCTGCACTGTTTCACGGAAGACAAAGAGACGGCGGCGCAGCTGCTGGATCTCGGGTTCTACATCTCTTTTTCCGGCATTGTGACCTTCCGCAACGCCGAGCAGATTCGCGAAGCGGCGCGCTACGTGCCGCTGGATCGCATTCTGGTCGAAACTGATTCGCCGTATCTGGCGCCGGTGCCGCACCGTGGCAAAGAGAATCAGCCGG
This sequence comes from Pantoea dispersa, assembly GCF_035783935.1. Classification (GTDB taxonomy): domain Bacteria; phylum Pseudomonadota; class Gammaproteobacteria; order Enterobacterales; family Enterobacteriaceae; genus Pantoea; species Pantoea dispersa_C. The sequence continues at coordinate 487,529 of NZ_JALKOV010000001.1, forward strand.
CTTATACCCGCGACGTAGCCGAGTACATGGCAGTGGTGAAGGGCGTCGATCTCGCCACGCTGGCGGTCGCCACCACGGAAAACTTCTCCCGCCTGTTTAAGGTACCCATGAGCCGGCTCGGCGGCTGACACGCTTTATTTCAAACTCTGAATTAATCAAAAATCACTCACCTGTGCTGCGCGATTCGCGGCGCAGGCAGTGATTTATTGCTGTTTATAGCAGCAAGTCAGTAAGAAATGACTGAAATTTCAGCGGTGTGATTGATGAAACGTGATAGCCGTCAAAGTAACGTGTCGTCATTTATTTTACCCTTCGTAATAAATCAAAAGACGCTCAGCGTCACCCCGGCTAAGGATCCTCCCCCTTTGCCATGCGCACTGCGCTAAAAAATGCACTCATACTCAGGAGCTTCTATGTTCAAGAACGCATTTGCGAACCTGCAAAAAGTAGGTAAATCGCTGATGTTGCCGGTATCGGTTCTGCCGATTGCCGGTATTTTGTTAGGTGTTGGTTCTGCTAACTTCAGCTGGCTGCCGGAAGTGGTTTCCCACGTGATGGCCGAAGCGGGTGGTTCGGTGTTCGCTAACATGCCGCTGATCTTTGCGATCGGTGTGGCGCTGGGCTTTACCAACAATGACGGCGTCTCGGCGCTGGCGGCGGTGGTCGCTTACGGCATCATGGTGAAAACCCTGGCCGTGGTTGCGCCACTGGTGCTGCATCTGCCGGCGGCTGAAATCGAAGCCAAACACCTCGCCGATACCGGGGTGCTGGGCGGCATTATTGCCGGTTCGATTGCGGCCTACATGTTCAACCGCTTCTACCGCATTAAGCTGCCGGAATACCTCGGCTTCTTTGCCGGCAAGCGCTTTGTGCCAATCATCTCCGGTCTGACCGCGATTTTCACCGGTGTGGTGCTGTCCTTCATCTGGCCACCAATCGGTACCGCGATTCAGGACTTCTCCCAATGGGCGGCTTATCAGAACCCGGTGGTAGCGTTCGGCATCTACGGTGTGGTTGAACGTGCGCTGGTGCCGTTTGGTCTGCACCACATCTGGAACGTTCCTTTCCAGATGCAGATTGGTGAATACACCAACGCGGCCGGTCAGGTCTTCCACGGTGACATTCCGCGCTACATGGCGGGTGACCCGACTGCCGGTAAACTCTCTGGCGGCTTCCTGTTCAAGATGTACGGTCTGCCGGCTGCGGCTATCGCCATCTGGCACTCCGCGAAACCAGAGAACCGTGCCAAAGTGGGCGGCATCATGATCTCCGCCGCGCTGACCTCGTTCCTGACCGGTATCACCGAGCCGATTGAATTCTCGTTCATGTTCGTGGCGCCGATCCTCTATGTGATCCACGCCATTCTGGCGGGCCTGGCGTTCCCAATCTGTATTCTGCTGGGCATGCGTGATGGCACCAGCTTCTCACACGGTCTGATCGACTTTATCGTGCTGAGCGGCAACAGCAGCAAAATCTGGCTGTTCCCGATTGTGGGTATCATCTACGGTCTGGTGTACTACACCGTGTTCCGCGTGCTGATTGCGAAGCTGAATCTGAAAACGCCGGGGCGTGAAGACACGGCGATTGAGCAGAGCAGCGCCACCGGCAGTGAAATGGCGGGCAAACTGGTTACGGCGTTCGGTGGTAAAGAGAACATCACCAACCTCGACGCCTGTATCACCCGTCTGCGCGTCAGCGTAGCGGATGTGGCGAAGGTGGATCAGGCTGAACTGAAAAACCTCGGCGCGCGTGGTGTCGTGGTGGCCGGTTCCGGTGTGCAGGCGATTTTCGGCACTAAGTCCGATAACCTGAAAACCGAGATGGATGACTATATCCGCGGTATGTAAGTGACATGACGGCAGACCGGGCCGGTGCGGTGAAGCGGCGTCAGATCGTAAAGACGCCAAAACCATCCCTGGGGCTCGTCCCGCGACATCCCTGTCGCGGGACGCTTTACTCCTCTGCCGCCGCTTCACCGCACTGCAACTACGGTGCGACAAAACCCCTCATCCGAGGGGTTTTTTATTTTACCGCCGCCAGACTCCACCCGCCGCGACGCGCCAGCGCGAAAAAGTGATGCAAAGGCAGCCATTTAATGAAGAAAAGTGGTCCTGAGGTTGAAAGAACCGGAATTCCTCACGCATACTGCCTGACTGAACTCAGGCTTAAGGAACTGCACCATGGCTGAAGAAACCATTTTCAGTAAAATCATTCGTCGCGAAATTCCCGCCGACGTGGTTTATCAGGACGAACTGGTCACCGCCTTCCGCGATATCGCGCCCAAAGCGCCTACCCATATACTGATTGTCCCCAACGTACTGATTCCGACTGCCAACGATGTGCAGGCGGCGCATGAGCAGGCGCTGGGCCGCATGGTCACCGCCGCAGCGAAAATTGCCCGCGATGAAGGCATCGCCGAAGATGGCTATCGCCTGATCATCAACTGCAACCGTCACGGTGGGCAGGAGGTTTACCACATTCATATGCACCTGGTCGGCGGACAGCCGCTGGGCCCGATGCTGGCCATCTAACCTCAGGCGGACCTTGTGATGCGTCAATGGCTGAGCGGCTTGCTGTTGCTGACCCTGGTGGGCTGCAGCAGCGATAAGCCGATGATCAATACCTCCCAGTCGCTGGTGATGGAGTCTGCCGTACTGTCGGCGGGCATCATCACCGATGAACCCGCGCTGACCAGCCGCGACGGCCAGCAGCGCGCCGCCAGTGTGCTGCAAAATCTGCGTGAAACCCCGGTCACCGTGCACTATCGTTTCTACTGGTACGATGATAAAGGGCTGGAAGTTGAGCCGCAGGAACCGGCGCAGACCCAAACCGTTCCGGCGCACGGCAGCGTAGAAGTGGCTTCGCAAATGGGTAACCCGACCGCCAGCAAGGTGCGTCTCTATCTTTATCTTTGAGGAGTAACCTGTGATTCGCAGTGTACAACGTTCCGGCGCGCTGTTATTTGCGCTGATGCTCACCGGTTGTGTGGTGAAACAACAAACCCCGGCGCCGGTTGAACCGACGCAGCCAACTACGCCAACCCAGCCGGAGCAGCCACCCGCGCAGCCGGTGCCGCCGCCACAGACGGTACCGCAGCCGCCGAAGCTGAAAACCATCAACTGGAACACCAGCGTTCAGCCGTTAGTGGCCAATATGGTGCAGTCGGCGGGCGTTAATCCGGGCAGCGTGCTGCTGGTGGATCGCATCAAAAACAGCACCAACGGCTCGCTGCAAACGGAAAAAGCCACGGCAGCGATTGAGAACGCGCTGGCCAATAATGGCAAGTTCAGCCTGGTCTCAAACGATCAGCTCAATCAGGCGAAGCAAACGCTCGGCCTGTCGCCCGATGACAGCCTCAACTCGCGCAGCAAAGCGATTGGCCTGGCGCGCATCGTTAACGCGCAGTATGTGCTGTACAGCAACGCGCAGGGCGATGTGAAAGCACCGACGCTGCAGATGCAGCTGATGCTGGTGCAGACCGGCGAAATCATCTGGTCGGGCAACGGCGTTGCACAACCCTGATCCCCGGCTGCAGTATCTGGTTCAGCAACAATGGCCGACGGCGCAAGCTGCCGGTCATTTTTTCGCGCTGCCGGGACTAAGCGGTAACAGCATACAGGTGCGCAGCGAGCAGGGCGATCTGCTGGCGCGCCGCACGCCGCCGCAGCCGATTCCGTTTGTCGATCGCCAGCGCGAATACCGCATCCTGCGCCAGCTGCGAGCGACGGCTCTCGCGCCGCAGCCGCTGGCGTGGCAGGCACCGTGGCTGCTGCAGCGCTGGCTGCCGGGCGAGGTGCTGTCGCCGGCCCAGTTCAGCGCGCAGCGCGCAGCGGTGCTGACGCTGCTGCTGCGCCTGCATCATCAGCCGCTGACCGGCTATCGCTTACGGCTGGCACCGCTGCTGCAGCGCTACTGGCAGCTGTGTCAGCAGCGGCACTGGCGCTGGCAGCGGCGCTTAAATCAGTTGCTGCAGCGCGGTGAACCGTCGCCGCTGCGGCTGGCACCGCTGCACATGGATGTCCATCCCGGCAATCTGATTGCCACGCCGGATGGTCTGCGTTTAATTGACTGGGAATATGCTGCGGATGGCGACGTGGCGCTGGAGCTGGCCGCTATCGGCGCGGTGGATGGCGCACAGCACGATCGCTGGATAAGCGACTATGCCGCGCAGGCGCGGCTGTCGGCAACGGCGCTGCGGCGTCAGAGCCGGCGCTGGCAGCCGTGGCTGCAGCTGCTGATGGCCAGCTGGTATCAGCTGCGCGCCGAGCAGAGCCACGACGAAACATTGCAACGGCTGGCACAGGCCAGCTGGCAGGATCTTTAATTCAGGAACCGAAACATGACGATGACAACGCCCGGACCGCTGATGCTGGACGTCGAAGGCTACGAGCTGGACGCCGAAGAGCGTGAAATTCTGCAACATCCGCTGACAGGCGGACTGATCCTGTTCGCCCGCAACTTCCATGATGTTGCGCAGCTGGCGGAGCTGGTGCGCCAGATTCGCGCGGCGTCGCGCAACCGGCTGCTGGTGGCGGTGGATCAGGAAGGCGGACGCGTGCAGCGCTTCCGCGACGGCTTTACCCAGTTGCCTGCGATGCAATCGTTCGCCGCGTTGCACGATGTGGCGCGCGCCGGCGAGCTGGCGCAGCAGGCTGGCTGGCAGATGGCGGCGGAAATGATCGCCATGGACATCGACATCAGCTTTGCGCCGGTGCTGGATATTGGCCACATCAGCGCGGCGATCGGCGATCGCGCGTTCCACGCCGATCCGGCGATTGCGCTGCAGATGGCGCGCCATTTTATTAACGGCATGCACGAAGCCGGCATGAAAACCACCGGCAAGCACTTCCCGGGCCACGGCGCGGTCAGCGCGGATTCGCACAAAGAGACGCCGCGCGATACGCGCGATGCTGCCACGCTGCGCCAGCATGATATGGCGATTTTCCAGCAGCTGATCGATGAGCAATTGCTGGATGCGGTGATGCCCGCGCATGTTATCTATACTGAAGTGGACCCGCTGCCGGCCAGCGGATCGCCGTACTGGCTGCAGACGGTGCTGCGGCAGGAGCTGGGCTTCAATGGAGTCATCTTCTCAGACGATCTGTCGATGGAGGGCGCGGCGGTGATGGGCAGCTATGCGGAACGTGCGCAGCAGTCACTGAATGCGGGCTGCGATATGATCCTGGTGTGCAATCAGCGCGCTGGTGCTGTCAGCGTGCTGGATAATTTGACGCCGATCCAGGCAGAGCGCGTCACGCAGTTATACCATCAGGGGCGTTTTGACCGTCAGAGTTTGCAGGCCAGCGAGCGCTGGCGGCAAAACCAGCGTCAACTCAGCGACCTGCAGGATCGCTGGCTGGCGCACAAAGCGTCGGGCAGATAATCGCCGCTGCCCGGATCTCACACCACGCTGAGGATAATCATGATCATCTATCTGCACGGTTTTGATTCCAACAGTCCGGGCAATCACGAAAAGGTGCTGCAGCTGCAGTTTATTGACCCGGACGTCAGACTCGTTAGCTACAGCACCCGCCATCCGAAACACGACATGCAGTTTCTGCTGAAAGAGTGCGACAAACTGCTCCAGCAGGGCAGCGATGCGCATCCACTGATTTGTGGCGTCGGTTTGGGCGGCTACTGGGCGGAACGCATCGGCTTCCTCTGCGGCATGCGCCAGGCGATTTTCAATCCCAACCTGTTTCCCTATGAAAACATGGAGGGCAAAATCGACCGGCCGGAAGAGTACCTTGATATCGCCACCAAATGCGTCAGCGACTTCCGTGAAAAGAACCGCGACCGCTGCCTGACCATTTTGTCACGCCACGATGAGGCGCTGGATAATCAGCGCAGCGCGGCCGAATTGCACCCTTACTACGAGATCGTGTGGGACGAGGAGGCCAGCCACAAATTCAAAAATATTGCCCCGCATCTGCAACGCATTAAAGCGTTCAAAACCCTTGCCTGAGTGCTGCTGCGCCGTGTGATGCGGCGCACAAAACGTGTAACATTCTGATAATGCAGTCCAAAGATTGATGTACATCAATTTTCTTATGTCCGGATGATTACGCCGTGCTATTCTGCCCTCAGCTCGCGATTAAATGTCGCCAACCCTATGTTTATTAAGGTTTTATATAACCATTAATTAACTTTTGGTTTACAACTTTGAGGGGGTCTTCATTGACTACACGCATGGAAAAAATCGTCATCGTCGGTGGCGGCGCCGGAGGGCTTGAGCTGGCGACGCAGCTGGGCCACAAACTCGGCCGCAGCAAAAAGGCAGAGATCATTCTGGTCGATCGCAATCACAGCCATCTGTGGAAGCCACTGCTGCATGAAGTGGCGACCGGTTCAATGGATGAGGGCATTGATGCGCTCAGCTATCTGGCGCACGCGCGCAACCACGGCTTCCAGTTCCAGCTCGGTTCGCTGACGCAAATTAATCGTGACAGTAAAACCATTGAGCTGGCGGAGATCCGCGACGCGGAAGGTGGCCTGCTGGTGCCGCAGCGCGAGCTGGCGTATGACCGTCTGGTGATGGCGCTGGGCAGCACCTCGAACGACTTCGGCACGCCGGGCGTGAAAGATCACTGCATCTTCCTCGACAACCCGCATCAGGCGCGTCGTTTCCACAATGAGATGCTTAACCTGTTCCTGCGCTTCTCCGCCAGTGAAGGGCAGCTGCAGAAAGTGAATATCGCCATTGTCGGCGGCGGCGCGACCGGCGTCGAGCTGTCGGCAGAACTGTACAACGCAGTCAAACAGCTGCACAGCTACGGCTACAAAGGTCTCGACAGCAGCGCGCTCAACGTCACGCTGGTGGAAGCCGGCGAGCGTATTCTGCCTGCGCTGCCGCCGCGCATCTCTGCGGCGGCGCATCAGGAGCTGAGCAAGCTTGGCGTGCGCGTACTGACGCAAACCATGGTCACCAGCGCCGCGCCGAACGGTCTCAATACCAAAGGGGGCGAATTCATCGAAGCCGATCTGATGGTGTGGGCGGCCGGTATCAAAGCGCCGGACTTCATGAAAGAGATTGGCGGGCTGGAAACCAACCGCATTAATCAGCTGGTGGTGAAAGAGACGCTGCAGACCACGCTGGACGACGACATTTATGCCATAGGCGACTGCGCATCCTGCGCGCTGCCAGGCGGCGGATTCGTGCCGCCGCGCGCGCAGTCGGCGCACCAGATGGCGTCGCGTGCGCTGGACAACATTCTCGCCCAGCGCAAAGGCAAGCCGCTCAAAGCCTACGTGTATAAAGATCACGGATCGCTGGTGTCGCTATCCCGCTTTAGCACCGTCGGCAGTCTGATGGGGAATCTGATGCGCGGTTCGATGATGGTGGAAGGGCGCATTGCGCGTTTTGTCTACATCTCCTTGTATCGTATGCACCAGATTGCGCTCCATGGATACTTCAAGACCGGTCTGATGATGCTGGTCGGCAGCCTCAACCGCGTGCTGCGCCCACGTCTCAAACTGCATTAATCGCGGGCGGGCGGCAGCCACCGCCCGCTGCGTGTCTGGCTGCCGTAACCGGCTGATTGCCCTCCCGTCAGCGCCAGGTTACGGCACAATGACACTGCCGCTCAGAACTCTCCTAAAAGCTGGTCCTGCTGGCTTTCCGCTGCGTTTCCTCCATTAATCTGATGTTGCATTTTCGGACCATCTGTAAAACTTATGCCAACAAACACGGCGCGGCGCGCACGCCGGTTATGCCTCGGTAACCCAGGATCGGGTTGCGGCAGGAATGCGCGGTAACAACTTCAGGAGGACATTCCTGTGAATAAATCAATGTTAGCGGGTATTGGAATCGGCGTAGCAGCAGCGTTGGGCGTGGCCGCCGTCGCCAGCATGGATGTGTTTGATCGTGGCCCGCAGTATGCTCAGGTGCTTTCGGCAACGCCAATCAAAGAGAGCATTAAGCAGCCGCGTCAGGAGTGCCGTAACGTCACCCTCACGCACCGTCGTCCGGTGCAGGATGAGAACCGCATCGCCGGTTCCGTACTGGGTGCCGTGGCCGGTGGCGTCATTGGTCACCAGTTCGGCGGAGGCCGCGGCCGGGATATCGCTACCGTGGCCGGTGCGCTGGCAGGCGGCTACGGCGGTAACCAGGTGCAGGGTGCGCTGCAGGATCGTGACACTTACACCACCAGCGAGCAGCGCTGTAAAACCGTGTACGATAAACAGGAAAAAATGCTGGGTTATGACGTGACCTATAAAATAGGCGACCAGCAGGGCAAAATCCGCATGGAGAATGACCCTGGCACCCGCATCCCGCTCGACCGTAATGGTCAGCTGATCCTCAACTCGAATCAGGCCTGATTGGGCAAAGCTACATCACAGCAGCAGTAACGAAAAAAGCGCCGTAAGGCGCTTTTTTTACGTTGTTTTTTGATTCAGGGTGAAGACAAGAGATCCGGGGCTTATACCTCATAACGAATTTCATCAGCTATTACCGGCCCGGCTTATTACCTGTTGGCAGGCATGTTATGAGGTAATCAGATTCGCTTATCTACCATCGAAACGAGAACTGTGCGCGGTTGTTCCTCAATTTCAATCGATACGGTGACATGCGGATCGTCGCCAGTCCAGCAGTCACCTGCGAAACTGCACGCTTCGCTTTGTTTAAAACCCTTTTCTTTCATAAACGCATTAATTTTATCTGCGTTAGTCGCGCCAATAAACCTCAGCTGAAAAATCAGTGCGGGGTTGGGACCTGATACGTTACTGTAATGAAAGCTGTAGTTATCAGTAATGCGCGGCATCTTTTTGAGTAAATCAGGCGTATAAAAGTCGTAATCCAGCGAGTCGTGCTCTGTATAATTAGCGCTATCTGCAAACTCCATGCGGAGATAATTCAAGCCATAGGCCATACCGACCACACACGCAATGAGAACGCAAAGTAGAATTCTGAGCGATTTTTTCATAGTTTTGATACGCCCTTACCAAAATGGATAAAGCCACGGTCAGGGTCTATGATGCCAACATCGTCTGATGTCCACCGATTATAGGGCGTTACGCTTCGCATGAAGATCGGTAACTGACCAAAGTGAGGTTTGGCGTTAGGGAATTGAAGAGGATCAGGGAAAAGCAGTGGCTTAAAGGTTTCATTTTTCCAGGAGCCAATTTTTCCATAATGGTCCCAGCGTCTTAATGCATCCGCCTGACTCACTGGTTTCAGGTAGCTGAAAATGCCGCTCATGCATGCCACAACCCGGTAAAAACCCAGAAGATCCGACACAAGGTCTTCGCCACTGAATCCGCTGTCAGTAGCCCAGCTAAAAGGGAAAGAATTCTGGAGCCCTTCAAACCTGCGCGCCAGCGTCATCATCATGGCAAGCGCTATGCTTTGCTTTTGGTGATATGACAGACCTTTTTTGAGTCGCCAGGTGATTGATTTTCCCACAGTCAGGCGCCTTTTGAGGCCAGCCATTGATTGTTTATAGGTAACGTCATAAGTCAGGCCGTTCTGCGCTTCGCCGCACAGCATTTGCGCCCATAACTGTCTGATGTCATTGCCCTGGGCGTGACCGAGATCTATCCAGCCCAATACTTCTGTGTAAACCAGGCCGTAAGCACTTCTTTCTGCTTTACTGCCGTCAAGAATATCCTCTCGCCTGCTCATCATTGAGCTCCTTCCATGAATAAATCCTGTGATGCCATCCTTGTGATATCACAGGATCAAGCGGTGATTTAATTTTTTCCGCCAGGTTTGCGAGCTCGCTCCTTAAACCCGGTTCTTCGCCAGCTCGGCGACGAAATTCTGCACCCATTCCATGCGGGTTTTGCGCTCGCTCAGATCGCGGGTGAATTTCAGTCGCGTCGGACCATCCAGCTTCCACTGCTTCGCATCTTTCTGCAGCAGACCGATCAGCCAGCCGGGATCGACCTGATTCTGCGGCGCGAACTCAAAGAAGCCGCCTTTTTCGCTGGCTTCGATTTTGCGCAGTCCCAGCTGGCGCGCCACCAGGCGCAGCGCGGCGATGTCCAGCAGGTTACGCGCGGCGTCGGGCAGCTTGCCGAAGCGGTCAATCATCTCAATTTTCAGCTCGGCCAGCTCCTGTTCATCGGCCGCACTGGCGATGCGTTTATACAGCGACAGGCGCGTATTGACGTCCGGAATAAAATCATCCGGCAGCAGGGCAGGCATGCGCAGCTCAATTTCGGTCTGATTGCTGGTGAGATCTTCCAGCGACGGTTCACGTCCGGCCTTCAGCGCATCCACCGCGTTTTCCAGCAGCTCCATGTAGAGCGTAAAGCCGATGGTTTCCATCTGGCCGCTCTGATCTTCACCCAGCAGTTCACCGGCACCGCGAATCTCCAGATCGTGCGTCGCCAGCGCAAAGCCAGCGCCCAGATCCTCCAGCGAGGCAATCGCCTCCAGGCGCTTCTGGGCATCGGTGGTCATAGCTTTCGGGTGCGGCGTCAGCAACCAGGCATAAGCCTGATGGTGCGAACGGCCGACGCGGCCACGCAGCTGATGCAGCTGTGCCAGACCGAAATGGTCGGCGCGCTCAATGATGATGGTGTTGGCGCTGGGCACGTCGATTCCGGTTTCGATGATGGTAGTGCACACCAGCACGTTGAAGCGCTGGTGGTGGAAATCGTTCATCACCCGTTCCAGATCGCGCTCACGCATCTGACCATGGCCGATGGCGATGCGCGCTTCCGGCACCAGTTCGGCCAGCCGCTGCGCCGCTTTCTCAATGTTCTCAACGTCGTTGTAGAGATAGTAAACCTGGCCGCCGCGCAGCACTTCACGCAGGATCGCTTCGCGCACCACCAGGCTGTCATACTCGCGCACGAAGGTTTTCACCGCCAGACGGCGCGCCGGTGGCGTGGCGATAATCGACAGATCGCGCATGCCGCTCATCGCCATGTTCAGGGTGCGCGGGATCGGCGTGGCGGTGAGCGTCAGAATATCGACGTCAGCGCGCATCGCTTTGATGCGCTCTTTGTGACGCACGCCGAAGCGGTGCTCTTCGTCGACGATCAGCAAACCGAGATCGCGCCACTTCAGGTCGCTCATCAGCAGCTTATGGGTGCCGATCAGAATATCAATTTTGCCCTCGCTGGCCTGTTCCAGCACTTGCGCCTGCTCTTTGGCGCTGCGGAAGCGCGACAGCATCTCAATGCGCACCGGCCAGTTGGCAAAGCGGTCGCGGAAGTTGTCGTAGTGCTGCTGCGCCAGCAGGGTGGTTGGCACCAGCACCGCAACCTGTTTGCCATTTTCCACCGCGAGGAAGGCGGCGCGCATCGCCACTTCGGTTTTACCGAAGCCAACGTCGCCGCACACCAGGCGGTCCATGGCCAGCGGCTGGCACATATCGCTGAGCACGGCGTTAATCGCCTGCGCCTGGTCCGGCGTGGTTTCAAACGGGAAACCTTCGCAGAACAGCTGATACTGCTCGCGGTCGTGCTTGAAGGCAAAGCCGGCTTTGGCCGCGCGCTGGGCGTAGATGTCCAGCAGCTCAGCGGCCACGTCACGCACTTTCTCCGCCGCTTTCTGCCGCGCGCGTGACCAGGCATCGCTGCCCAGCTTATGCAGCGGTGCATTTTCATCGGCGCCGCCGGCGTAACGGCTGATCAGATGCAGCGATGATACCGGCACGTAAAGTTTGGCGTCGCCAGCATAGGAGAGCATCAGATACTCGGCCACGATACCGCCGGCTTCCAGCGTGGTCAGGCCAATGTAGCGGCCCACGCCGTGTTCAAGATGCACCACCGGCTGCCCCGGGTGCAGCTCGGCGAGGTTGCGAATCAGTACGTCCGGATTGATGGTGCGGCGATTGTCCTGACGGCGGCGGCTGACGCGCTCACCCAGCAGATCGCTTTCGCAAATCAGCGCGCGCTGGCGCTGGGTGTCAATGAAGCCGCGCTCGCTGGCCCCAATCATCAGGCTGTACGGCTGCCCATCGGCCTGCTCGAAGCGGTCGATCGGCTGCGGCCGCAGTTTAATGCGGGATAGCAGCTCCTGCAGGCTCTCACGGCGACCTTCACTTTCTACCGAGAAAATCACCTGACCGGTAAACTGCTCGAGGAACTGGCGCAGCAGATCGAGCGGCGCTTTGGCCTGCGCCTGCACCGTCAGCTCCGGCAACGGCTGATAGCCGAGATTGCTGTTCGCGGCTTTTTCCGGCAGCGTCTCAGCGCTGAGCTGCATGCGCGGCCAGTTTTTCAGCTCGCTCAGCAGCGCATCCGGGCGCAGCCATAGCGTGGCCGGTTCCAGCAGCGGGCGCATAGGATCGATGCGGCGATTTTCATAGCGTGCGTTAGCATCCTGCCAGAAACGCTCAGCGCTGGCGTGCAGATCGCCGCTGTTCAGCACCAGCGTGCTGGCGGGCAGATAGCTAAACAGGGTAGGCAGTTCCTGCTCGAAAAACAGCGGCTGCCAGTACTCAATCCCGGCCGGCAGCGTGCCTTTGCTCACCTGCTGATAGACGTGATCGGGTTCGCGCCGCACGTCAAAGGTTTCACGCCAGCGGCTGCGGAACAGCTCAATGGCCGCTTTGTCGGTGGGAAATTCATGCGCCGGCAGCAGGTTGATGGCGCTCACCGCCTCCAGCGTGCGCTGTGAATCGACGTCAAACAGGCGCAGGCTGTCGATCTCATCATCAAAGAAATCGATGCGGTAAGGCTGATCGCTGCCCATCGGGAACAGGTCGAGCAGCGCGCCGCGCGTCGCGTACTCGCCGTGCTCCATCACCTGATCGACATGGCGATAACCGGCCTGCTCCAGCTGGTCGCGCAGCGCATCGCGCGACAGCTTCTGGCCCTGCTGCATCACCAGCGCATGGCCGTGCAGGAAGCTGTGCGGGCAAACGCGCTGCATCAGCGTGTTAACCGGCAGAATCAGCATGCCGCGCGTCAGGGTGGGCAGCTGGTACAGGGTGGAGAGACGGGCGGAGATAATGTCCTGATGGGGCGAGAAGCTGTCGTAGGGCAGCGTTTCCCAGTCAGCAAGATTGGTGACCGGCAGATCGGTAAACTGTCTGATCTCCTCCTGCAGTCGCAGGGCCGATTGCATATCCGGGGTGATCATCAGCACCGGACCGCGGTGGCGTTCGGTGATGCTGGCACACTCAACCGCCTGCGCGGCGCCGACCAGCTGGCCGAGCTGACGATGGTCGCCTGCTTTTGCAGGCAGGGTATAACGACGCTGTTCCGACATAAGGTCCGACATTCTCTCCTCAGTTTCCAGGGCGTCATCATTCCACATTCCGCCGTGAGGATCATCTCTCCTTTCTGAGTTTATGTCAGGGTGCATGAATGCGCACCTTACCTCAGCGGCACCCTGAAGGGCCGCCAGTATGGCCAGTTGCCAGGTCGTCATTGATGGCGACCTGGCCGCGTCACGTTATTTACTGGATTGCTGTGTGTAGTGCATGCGAGGACGATCCACATTAGCCCATGACAGCTCGCGCTCGACATGGTAGCTGTTGTTGCCATCGTCCCACTTCACATAATAACCGGTTAGCGCGTCTCCCTGCTCAAAGACATTGACCACTTCGCCTTTGATCTCGCCAGATTTATGTTTAACGATACTGCCTTTAGGAAACCTGCTCATGGTAAGAACCTCCGTACTGCGCTTACTGTGATGCGAAAACCGGTACTGCAGGCTAAGTCTAACCCACCTGCTGACGAATAATCGTACTAATAGCGTCACTATTTTGTCGTAATTTTGTGCATTGTCGCGCAGGAGGACGCATTTTGACGCAACTTTGCAAGCGACTCAGCGGGTTAGAGGTTTCATAAAGCAGAAGGCTCCTTTATCATCGCTCTACTTAATTTTGGGCAACGGCCAAGACGGATCTCATGTATCAACCAGTCGCGTTATTCATCGGTTTGCGCTACATGCGTGGACGTGCTTCAGACCGTTTCGGTCGTTTCGTCTCCTGGCTCTCGACTATCGGTATCACGCTCGGCGTGCTGGCACTGGTGACGGTGCTGTCGGTGATGAACGGCTTTGAGCGCGAGCTGGAAGGCAACATCCTCGGTCTGATGCCGCAGGCGCTGGTGACCAGCGACACCGGCAGCATCAATCCGCAGCAGATGCGCGCGCAGGATCTCAAACTGCAGGGCGTTACGCGGATTGCGCCGCTGACCACCGCCGATGTGGTGTTACAGAGTGCGCGCAACGTTTCAGTTGGCGTGATGCTGGGCATCAATCCCGACGAACCGGATCCGCTGACGCCTTACCTGGTCAATACCCAGCAGAGCGTGCTGCAGCCGGGGCAGTATAAGGTCATTCTCGGTGAACTGCTGGCCCAGCAGCTGGGTGTGAAGCGCGGCGATCAGCTGCGGTTGATGGTGCCATCGGTCAGCCAGTTTACCCCGGTGGGACGCGTGCCGAGCCAGCGTATCTTTACCGTTGCCGGCACCTACGCGGCCAACAGCGAAGTCGATGGCTATCAGATTCTGGTGAACCAGCAGGATGCTTCGCGCGTGATGCGCTATCCGCTCGGCAACATCACCGGCTGGCGCCTGTGGCTGGATAAGCCGCTGAATGTCGATGCGCTCAGCCAGCAGCCGCTGCCGCAGGGGCTGACGTGGAAAGACTGGCGCGAACGCAAGGGCGATCTGTTCCAGGCGGTGCGCATGGAGAAAAACATGATGGGGCTGCTGCTCAGCCTGATCATCGCCGTGGCCGCTTTTAACATCATCACCTCGCTGGGCCTGCTGATCATGGAGAAGCAGGCGGAAGTGGCGATCCTGCAAACCCAGGGCTTAACGCGGCGGCAAATCGTCGCGGTATTTATGGTACAGGGCGCCAGCGCCGGCATTATCGGCGCGCTGCTCGGTACGCTGCTGGGCGTGCTGCTGGCCAGCCAGCTCAATAATTTAATGCCGGTGATCGGCCTGTTCCTTGATGGTGCGGCGCTGCCGGTGGATATCAATGTCTGGCAGGTGATCACCATTGCGCTGGTCTCGATGGCCGTCGCTCTGCTCTCTACTCTCTATCCGTCATGGCGCGCTGCCGCCGTTCAACCCGCTGAGGCTTTACGTTATGAGTAATACCCCTTTGTTGCAGTGTCGTGACCTGTGCAAACGCTATCAGGAAGGCAGCGTGCAGACCGATGTGCTGCGCAATGTGGCTTTTAGCCTGCAGCCGGGCGAACTGACGGCGATTGTCGGCAGCTCCGGCTCCGGCAAAAGTACTTTACTGCACCTGCTGGGCGGGCTGGATGCGCCGACCTCCGGTGATGTGGTGTTTGACGGCAAATCGCTCAATGCCATGTCCTCAGCGGCGAAGGCGGAGCTGCGCAACCGGGAACTCGGCTTCATTTATCAGTTTCACCATTTGCTGCCGGACTTCAGCGCGCTGGAGAACGTAGCGATGCCGCTGCTGATTGGCAAAACCGGCAAAGCCGAAGCCGAAGCGCGTGCGCGTGAGATGCTGGCGGCGGTAGGTCTGGAAAAGCGCGCGGCGCACCGGCCTGCTGAGCTGTCAGGCGGTGAACGTCAGCGCGTGGCGATTGCCAGGGCGCTGGTGAACCGGCCGCGACTGGTGATGGCGGATGAGCCCACCGGTAACCTCGATGCGCGCAACGCGGACGCCATTTTTGAGCTGCTCGGTGAGCTTAACGTGCAGCAGGGCACGGCGTTTCTGGTGGTGACGCACGACCTGAACCTGGCGAAGCGCCTGAGCCGTCAGATGGAGATGCGTGACGGCCAGCTGAGCGATCACCTGACGCTGGGAGCGATCTGATGGCGTCCTCTTTATCCCTGCTGCTCGGGCTGCGTTTCAGCCGCGGCCGGCGGCGCGGCGGCATGGTGTCGCTGATTTCCATTATCTCGACCATCGGCATTGCGCTTGGCGTGGCGGTGCTGATCATCGGGCTCAGCGCCATGAACGGTTTCGAGCGCGAGCTTAACAACCGCATTCTGGCGGTGGTGCCGCACGGCGAAATCGAGGCGGTGAACCAGCCATTCCGCAACTGGCAGCCGATGATTGCGCCGATCGAACAGGTGCCGGGCATCGCCGCAGCGGCGCCGTACGTTAACTTCACCGGGCTGATTGAGAGCGGTGCGAAGCTGCAGGCGCTGCAGGTGAAGGGCGTTGATCCGCAGCAGGAGCCGCGCCTTAGCGCGCTGCCGCGTTTTGTCAGCGGTGATGCCTGGTCGCAGTTCAGCGCCGGCAAGCAGCAGATCATCCTCGGCGGCGGCATCGCCAAATCGCTCAACGTGAAGCAGGGCGACTGGATCACCATCCTGATCCCGAATAATGATGGCGAGAACAAACTGCTGCAGCCGAAGCGCATTCGTCTGCAGGTGAGCGGTATTCTGCAGCTGAGCGGTATGCTGGATCACAGCCTGGCGCTGGTGCCGCTGGCCGATGCGCAAACCTATCTGGATCTGGGCGACAGCGTCAGCGGCATTGCGCTGAAGATGAGCGATCCGTTCCAGGCGCAGAAGCTGGTGCGCGATGCCGGTGAAGCCACCCATTCCTACGTTACCATCCGCAGCTGGATTGGCACCTACGGCTACATGTATCGCGATATCCAGATGATTCGCGCCATTATGTATCTGGCGATGGTGCTGGTGATTGGCGTCGCCTGCTTTAATATCGTGTCGACGCTGGTGATGGCGGTGAAGGACAAAAGCAGCGACATCGCCGTGCTGCGCACGCTGGGCGCGAAAGATGGCCTGATTCGTGCCATTTTCATCTGGTACGGTCTGCTGGCCGGGCTGCTGGGTAGCGTCAGCGGGGTGGTGGTCGGCGTGCTGGTGGCGCTTAACCTGACGCCGTTAATGCGCGCGGTGGAGCACCTTACCGGGCATCAGCTGCTGGCGGGCGATATCTATTTTATCGATTTCCTGCCATCCGAGCTGCACTGGCTGGATGTGGCGATTGTGCTGGTGACGGCGATTGGCCTGAGCCTGATTGCCAGCTGGTATCCGGCGCGGCGCGCCAGTCGCATCGATCCCGCGCGCGTGCTGAGCGGCCAGTAAAGATAAATCACGCAGCCGCCTTCGCGGCTGCGCACATTTTCAGCGTCTGCGGCATGCAGCCGTCATACCCAGCCGCTATTATCGGGTCTGAGTAACCCGGAAAACATCCGCAGCGCGGCGTTCAGCGCCGCAGATTAAGGAGCCTTTATGCGCCAACCGCGCCGCCGCCTTCGACTTGCCCGCTACAAAAAGAACCGCCGCAAAGTGCATCAGCGCTTTCGCCAGCGCATCTTTGAGCGCGACCGCCAGGTTGAACTTGCCGCCCACCCACAGCCGCGCGTGGTGGTGCTGACCGGTGCCGGGATTTCGGCGGAGTCCGGTATTCGCACCTTCCGCGCGGAAGATGGCCTGTGGGAAGAGCATCGCGTGGAAGATGTCGCGACGCCGGAGGGCTTTCGCCGCGATCCGGCGCTGGTGCAGGGATTCTATAATGCGCGCCGGCGTCAGCTGCAGCAGCCCGACATCCAGCCTAACCCGGCGCACAAGGCGCTGGCCGAGCTGGAGCAGGTGCTGGGCGATAATTTCCTGCTGGTTACGCAGAATATCGATAATCTGCACGAGCGTGCCGGCAGCCAGCGCGTGCTGCATATGCACGGCGAACTGCTGAAGGTGCGCTGTGAGCACAGCGGTCAGGTGCTGGCGTGGACGGAGGACGTCGGTCCGGACGATCGCTGTACCTGCTGCCAGTTCCCGTCGCGGCTGCGTCCGCACGTGGTGTGGTTTGGTGAGATGCCGCTCGGCATGGAGGAGATTTATCAGGCGCTGGAACAGGCCGATCTGTTTATCGCCATCGGCACTTCAGGCCATGTCTACCCGGCTGCAGGCTTTGTACATGAAGCAAAACTGCAGGGCGCGCACACCGTGGAGCTGAATCTGGCCCCCAGTCAGGTGGGTAACGAATTCGCTGAAGCGCATTACGGCTTAGCCAGCGAAGTGGTGCCCGGGTTCGTGCATACGTTTTTGCGCGGGTTGTATAAATAGTCAGTGCGCTGCGCGTTTCCCCTCATCCCGGCCTTCTCCCGGCGGGAGAAGGGGAAAAACGCGCCGGACTGAGGCTCAGGCTGAATCCAGTACGGTCTTTCCCACAGGCCGAATCCGGCACGAATGAACCCTCTCTCACTAGCTGAACCCGGCACGAATGAACCCTCTCCCTCTGGGAGAGGGCAGGGTGAGGGCAAAACCGCACCGTCTCCCACCTCGGAACCTCACCGTCCTGCTTTCAGCTTCTGGAACAGCGTTTCGTACTGCACGCTGGCGGCCCCGACATCGTTCTGCCACTCGCCATTTCTGATCACTTCAGCTGGCGGATAGAGTGACGGATCGCTGGCCACCGCTTGCGGCAGCAGCTTCTTCGCAGCGAGGTTCGGCGTCGGATAGCCGATGGTTTCCGCCACTTTAGCCGCCACATCCGGGCGCAGCAGGAAGTTGATCAGCTTCAGCGCGCCCGCTTTATTTTTCGCATTCGCCGGGATTGCCAGGTTATCCATCCAGAAAATCCCGCCCTCTCTCGGCCAGATAATCTGCAGCGGCGTGCCGGCCTGACGTGCCACCCAGGCGGAGCCATTCCAGATCATGCCGACATTAACTTCGCCTTCCATAAACGGGTTACCCGGATTGTCGGAATTGAACGCCAGCACGTTCGGCATCAGCTTTTTCAGCTCCTGATAGGCGGCTTCAATCTGTTGCGGATCTCTGGTGTTACCGGAGTAGCCGAGCTTGCGCAGCGCCATCTGGAACACTTCCCGCGCGTCGTCGGTCAGCAGCAGGCTTTGCTTGTATTGGGGTTGCCACAGATCGGCCCAGCTGGTGAGGGTTTTCGGATCCACCTCGTCGGTGTTCACGCCAATGGCCGTCGCGCCCCAGATATAGGGAATGGAATAGTCGTTGTTTGGGTCAAACGGCTTATTCAGGAGCTCGGGATCGAGATTGCCGAAGTTGCTCAGCTGTGATTTATCGATCTTCTGCAGCATGCCCTCATTGCGCATTTTGGCGATGAAGTAGGTCGACGGCACCACCAGATCGTAAGCGCCATCTTTCCAAGTTTTCAGCTTGGCGTACATGCTCTCATTGGACTCGTAGGTGGAGTAAATCACCCTGATGCCGGTCTCTTTGGTGAACTGCTCCAGCAGCCCCGGCGGCACATATTCAGTCCAGTTGTAGAAATAGAGCGTATTGTTGTCATCCGCCTGAGCGCTTTGCATACCCAGTGCCAGCGCTCCAGCCGCCAGCCAGTGAGACCACTTTTTCATCGGTTATCCTCTATTTGGTTTTATCACGCAGCAACAGCTGACTGGCTGCCACCAGCAGCAGCGACAGCAGCATCAAAATGGTAGCCAGCGCGTTCACCTCTGGCGACACGCCCACTTTCACCATGGAATAAATTTTTAGTGGCAAGATCTCGAAGCCGGGACCGGTGACAAACGATGACACCACCACATCGTCCATCGACAGGGTGAAACTCAGCAGCCACCCTGCGGCCACTGCCGGCAACGCCAGCGGCAGCAAAATTTTACGTAAGATGGTCACTTCGCTGGCCCCGAGGTCTTTCGCCGCTTCCAGCATACGGACGTCGAAGCCTTTCAGGCGCGCATAGACGGTGATCACCACAAACGGCAGGCAGAAGGTGATGTGCGAAAACAGCAGCGACCAGAAGCCGAGCGAAATGCCCACTAGCATAAACAGCACCAGCAGCGAAATCGCCATCACGATATCGGGCGACATCATCACCACAAACAGCATGCCGCTGACAAAGGGCTTGCCGCGAAAACGGTAGCGGTACAGTGCCACTGCGGTGAGTGAACCGATCAGCGTCGCGCAGCTGGCCGACAGCACGCCCATAATCAGCGAATGCTGCGCCGCCTGAATCAGGCTGTCGTTATTGACCAGCAGGCGATACCACTGGGTGCTGAAGCCCTGCCAGTTGATGCCAAAGCGCGAGGCATTGAAGGAGTTCACGATCAGAATGATGATCGGGATGTAAAACCAGGCATAAATCACGGCCATGAAGCCACCGCGTAACACGCGCGTCATCATTGCAGCTCCACCTTGTTGTTCAGCAGGCGCGCCGCGCGCCAGTAAATCAGCAGCATCAGCCCCATCAGCAGCGTCATCACGATGCTGGTGGCGGCGCCAAACGGCCAGTCGCGAATATTCAGGAACTGACTCTTGATGATGTTACCGATCAGCAGATTCTTCGCGCCGCCCAGTAAATCTGCTACGTAGAACAGCCCCATTGCCGGGATAAACACCAGCAGCGCACCGGCGACAATCCCCGGCATGGTCAGCGGCAAAATGATACGGATAAACGTCTGAAGCCTGCTGGCACCGAGATCGCGCGCCGCCTCAAGGCAGGATTTATCCAGCTTTTCCAGGCTGGAATAGAGCGGCAGCACCATAAACGGCAGCAGAATGTAGATCAGCCCGAGGATCACCGCTTCCGGGGTAAACATGATGCGAAACGGTTTGTCGATGATGCCGAGCCATAGCAGGAATTCATTGAGCCAGCCGCGCGTGCTGAGGAAAATTTTCAGCCCATAAATGCGGATCAGCGAGTTAGTCCAGAATGGCACAATCAGCAGAAACAACATCAGCGGACGCACGCGCACCGGCAGTCGCGTCAGGCACCAGGCAAAAGGGTAGCCGAGCAGCAGGCAGCACAGCGTGGCGAGAAAGGCCATGTTAAGCGAGTGCAGCAGAACCTGGGCATACAGCGGATCGAGTAGCCGGCTGTAATTGTTGAGGGTGAACACCATGCTGACAATGTGTGCGTCGTCGCGCGTCAGGAAGCTGGTGGCGAAGATCATCAGGTTCGGCAGGAACACGAACAGCGTCAGCCAGCCGACCACCAGCGCCACAATGGCTTTCTGCAGACGATTACGCATCCGTTTCATACGGCAGCACCACCTCCCAGTTTGGCACCCAGCTGACCGCCATTTTCTGGTTCAGCGAGTGGTCAACGTCCGGATCGTCCTCGTTAAAAAACTCGCTCACCGTCAGTAATTTACCATTCTCCAGCTCAACGGTGGATTCCAGCGTCATGCCTTTATAGTTGCGCTCACGCACGTAGCCGATCAGGTTTTCGCTGCGGCTGTCGTGATCGATCTCCTCGACGCGCAAATCTTCCGGCCGCAGCAGCACATGCAGCCGGTCGCCGGGTTTGACCGGGAACGGGCAGTGAATATCGCACTCACGGCCTTCGACGCGCGCCCGCACCCGCGGCGCGTCACTGCTGTCGATGACGTCAGCATCAAACACGTTAATTTCGCCGATAAAGCGTGCCACAAACAGATTTGCCGGCTCTTCGTAGATTTCGCGCGGCGTGCCGTCCTGCTCAATGCGTCCGTCGCGCATCACCACGATACGATCGGACAGGGTCAGCGCCTCTTCCTGATCGTGAGTAACAAACACAAACGTAATGCCCAGCTTGCGCTGCAGCGCTTTCAGTTCGTTCTGCATCTGGCGGCGCAGTTTGTAATCCAGCGCGGAGAGCGACTCATCCAGCAGCAGTACTTTCGGCCGGTTGACCACCGCCCGCGCAATCGCCACGCGCTGCTGCTGGCCGCCGGAGAGCTGATGTGGCCGGCGCGCGGCAAAGTTCTCCAGCTGCACCATCGCCAGCGCCTCGTCGACGCGGCGAGTCAGTTCGGCCGCCGGGGTTTTCTGCATGCGCAGGCCGAAGGCGACATTCTCAAATACCGACATGTGCGGAAACAGCGCGTAGCTCTGAAACACGGTATTGATATGACGGTGCTCGGCGGGCATGTCGGTGATGTCGCTCTCATCAAGACAGATGTGTCCGCTGTCGGCGCTCTCCAGCCCGGCAATCAGCCGCAGAATGGTGGTTTTACCGCAGCCCGACGGACCGAGCAGGGTGATAAATTCGCCATGACCGATGGTCAGGTCAAAATCGGAGATGATGGTTTTGCCATCGAAAGCTTTACTGATGCCAGAAAGCGTAACCAGCGCCTGTTGCGCGCGTGTTTGCGTCATTTTCGTCACTCAGTCTGCTGAGAATCAGGTTACCGCATAGCCGCCGGTGACAGCATGCCGTGATGAAGGGCGCGATAATACCTGAAAAATGCGCCATTACCATGTTCATACACGGAATAACCTTGAAAAGTCTGCAAATTGCTGGAGTATGCTCATCGGGTCAGCCGGACGGATGGCTGGCGGGGCGAATTTCAGCGCACGATTGCGCTGCGAGGGCTAACCTGAAGGATAATGATTTGACGCAACATGGCGATAATCAGGCCCCATGATAATAATGCAGGTTCTTTAGAGGGATGACAGATGGATCAATTACTTGAGCGTTTTCTCAGTTATGTGGCAGTAGAAACCCAGGCAAAACCCCAGGCGCGCCAGGTGCCGAGCAGTGAAGGGCAGTGGACGCTGGCACGTCAGTTACAGGAAGAGCTTATTGCGCTGGGTTTTGTTGACGTCACCTTAAGCGATCACTGCTGTGTGATGGGCACCCTGCCGGCAAACGTTGACTGGCCGACGCCGGTGATCGGGTTTATTTCCCACATGGATACCTCACCGGATTTCACCGCGAAAAACGTCAACCCGCAGATCATTGAAAACTACCGTGGCGGCGACATTGCGCTGGGCAACGGGGATGAAGTGCTTTCGCCGGTGATGTTCCCGGTGCTGCATAAGCTGACGGGCCATACGCTGATCACCACCGACGGCAAAACGCTGCTGGGCGCCGATGATAAAGCCGGTATCGCTGAGATCATGACAGCCATGGCCGAACTGGCCAAAGGGGATGTGCCGCACGGCGCCATTCGCGTGGCCTTTACGCCGGATGAGGAGATTGGCCGCGGTACGTCGCACTTTGATGTAGAAGGCTTCGCCGCCGACTGGGCTTACACCGTTGACGGCAGCGATCTCGGCGAGTTCGAGTTCGAGAACTTCAACGCCGCAACGGCGCTGGTCAAAATCACCGGCAATAACGTGCATCCGGGCAGCGCAAAAAACGTGATGGTGAACGCGCTGGACCTGGCGATGCGCTTCCACGCCGAGCTGCCGGCCAAAGAGAAGCCGCAGTTTACCGACGGCTACGAAGGTTTTTTCCATCTGCACACCATTAAGGGTTCCGTCGAGCACGCCGAGCTGATGTACCTGATTCGGGATTTCGATGCCGACAGCTACGAACAGCGCAAACAGCTGCTGCAGGAGATTGGCCGCCGCGTCAGTAAAGGCCTGCAGGCTGAGTGCTCCATCAAGGTGGAGATCAGCGACAGCTATCGCAATATGCGCGAGAAGGTAGAGCCGCATCCGCACATTATTGAGCTGGCGCTGCAGGCGATGCGCGACTGTGGCATCGAACCGAACGTGAAGCCGATCCGCGGCGGCACCGACGGATCGGCGCTGTCATGGAAAGGGCTGCCGTGTCCGAACCTGTTTACCGGCGGCTACAACTATCACGGCAAGCATGAGTTTGCGTCACTAAATGTGATGGCGAAATCGGTTGAGGTGATCGTGCGCCTGGCCGCGCTCGCGGCGGAGAAGAAGTAGGGGCCGGAGAGGGGCTTGCCCTCACCCTAACCCTCTCCCGCTCGCGGGAGAGGGGACCGATCGAGCAGTTTTCAGGCTCTGTTTATTGCCTTAACGCCTGTGTGTGCCCCTGTTTACTTACGCATCTTATGGCCTGCGCTTTACTGCAATCGTCGCGCGATTTTCTCCCTCTCCCGCGGGCGGGAGAGGGCCGGGGTGAGGGAAACCGGCGCAGCGGACCTGCCAGACTCAGTCAGCAAAAAACCAGTATCCGCTGTTCACCAGCGCCGCCAGCTGGGCCAGCAGCGAAGGATCATCCAGCGCATCGCCAAAATCTTCCAGCGTCAGCACGTGCTTATGGGCCAGCGCCGCCAGTACCGCCGGCTGGGCGCACTCGACGCGTTCACCGTTGACGTACACCGCATCGCCCAGCGTCAGCACGCGCAGGCCGCCAAGGCGCGTCAGCGCATCGCCCTGCTGCAGCGCATCATAAATCTCATCCGGCTGGTACGGTGGTTCCGGCGGCGCTACGTCCAGTTCGTGACGCGACTGGGAAATGAACTCGCCAAACCACTGGTTAAACTGCTCCGGCTGATTAATCACATCCAGCATCACCTTGCGGATCCCTTCCACTTCCGACGGCAGAATCTGCGACGGGCAGTCGCGCGCCGGTACATCCGGATCGCTGAAGCGGTAGCTGCCCAGCTCGTGCGCCAGCATATAGTCCGCAAAGCCGCTGATCAGTTCGCGGCCGTTTGGCGCGCGGAAGCCGACTGAATAGTTGAGCGCGTTCTCCAGCGAATAGCCTTCGTGCGGGAAACCCGGTGGAATATACAAAATATCGCCCGGTTCCAGCTCTTCATCGATAATGGCGTCAAACGGTTCCACCTGCAGCAGATCCGGATGCGGACAGTGCTGCTTCATCGGCACTTTTTCGCCCACGCGCCAGCGACGGCGGCCGGTGCCCTGAATAATAAACACGTCGTACTGATCGAAGTGCGGGCCTACGCCGCCGCCCGGCACGGCGAAGGAGATCATCAAATCGTCAATACGCCAGTCGGGCAGGAAGCGGAACGGGCGCATCAGCGCAGCGGAGGGTTCGTGCCAGTGGTTCACCGCCTGTACCAGCAGCGACCAGTTGCTTTCACCCAGGTGATCGTAGCTTTCAAACGGACCGTGGCTGACCTGCCACTTGCCGTTGTGGTGGCTGACGAGGCGGCTGTCCACCTCGTTCTCCATTGCCAGACCGGCCAGCTCATCCGGAGAGATCGGATCAATGAAGTTTTTGAAACCCCGTTTCAGCACTACCGGGCGTTTTTGCCAGTAGCGCTGAATAAAGTCGGGCCAGTTGATGTCGAGCTGATAGTCCATGCGAGGATTCCGGTTAGGGCCATAATTGCTGCCAAGTATAACAGCCCGCGCCCGGTTCTACTCGCGGTGATGTTCAACTTCCTGCCGCTGGAAAATCACCTCCATGCGCGCGCCGCCGAGCGGACTGGTGCTGGCGATCACCTGACCGGCATACTGCTCAAGAATGTCGCGCACCACCGCCAGTCCCAGTCCCTGACCGGGACGCAGCGTATCGGCGCGCTGGCCGCGCACAAAAATCAGATCGCGCTTGCTTTCGGGAATGCCTGGCCCGTCGTCGTCGATAAACAGATGCAGCGCGTTTTCCGTCTGGCGCGCGCTGACCTCAATAAATTCGAGGCAGTATTTGCAGGCGTTATCCAGCACGTTACCCAGCACTTCCATAAAATCATTCTGATCGCCGATGAACGTCAGCTCGGGGGAGATATCCAGCGTGATTTCAACGCCCTTGCGCTGATACACCTTGTTGAGCGCGGAACACAGGCTGTCCAGCAGGGCCGAAACCGAGTGCAGATCGCGCTGCAGCGGGTTGTGATCGGCCTGCATGCTGGCGCGATGCAGGTAATAGCCAATCTGCTGCGAAATGCGGCTGATTTGCTCCAGCATCACCGGTTCGGCCTGCTCGATGGTCAGCTCTTTGCCGCCGCGCAGCGAGCGCAGCGTGCTTTGCAGCACCGCCAGCGGGGTTTTCAGGCTGTGCGTCAGGTCCGACAGCGTGGTGCGATAGCGCGTATAGCGCTGGCGCTCGTTGGTGAGCAACAGATTGAGGTTGCGCACCAGACTGCGCAGCTCCTGCGGCGGGTTATCGTCGAGGTTTTCCCGGTGACCGGTTTCCAGCTCGCGCACCTGTGAAGTGAGGTGGCCAATCGGACGCAGGCTCCAGTGCGCCGCCAGCCACAGCAGCGGGATCACCAGCAGCAGATTGGCCGCCAGCACATAGCTGAACCACGACCACACTACGTCAGAGTGCTGCAGCTCCTGCGGGATCGAGTCCACCACCACGATGGTCAGCGCCGGCAGATTGGTGGTGGCATCGTAACGGTTTACCGCCACCGAGTGCGTGAAAGTGTCATTGCTGTCGCTGTCCAGCGCGTGCAGCCGCTGCTGCGCCTGCGGATTGTTGCCCATCGCCGCCATACTGGTGCGATTGCTGGTATCGATTTCGTAAAAGTCCGGCTTCATCAGCCAGTCGCGGCGAATGTTTTTGCGAATTTCCGGCACGTCGCGCTGTTGCCACAGCAGCTTGCCGTGCTCATCGTAGATAAACACCAGCGTCGGGAAGTTGAGCGTCATGCGCTCCGGCTGGGCGATGGTGAGCTTGCTGTCTTTCCACTGCGCGAGGGTAAAGAACAGATTGCTCTCGCCGCGCATCACGCGATAGGTATTTTTATCGAAGCTGACAACGTAGCCGATCACCGCCACCATGCCGTATGACAGCGACAAAAACAGCACGATCGCCGCCGTCGCCAGCAGAAAACGCGCGCGTAAAGAGAAAGGACGCTGACGGCGGAGCAGGTTCATTAATCAGAGATCAAAGCGATATCCCTGACCACGCACGGTATTGATCACTTCGGTCGGATGCAGCGCAAGGATTTTTTTGCGCAGCCGGCCCATCAGCACATCAATAGTGTGACTCTCGCGCAGTTCTGCATCCGGATACAGCTGCAGCATCAGCGAGTCTTTGCTCACCACTTTCCCGGCATTACGGATCAGGGTTTCTACAATAGTGTATTCAAACGCGGTCAGCTTAACCGGGGCGTCATTGACCGTCAGTTCGCGGCGCGACAGGTCAACCTGGAACGGCGGCATGGAGATAATCTGTGAGGCGTGTCCGCTGTTGCGGCGCATCAGCGCCTGTAGCCGGGCGGCGACCTCTTCAATGTGAAACGGCTTGGTCACGTAGTCATCGGCACCGGCTTCCAGCGCTTCAACTTTTGCCTGCCAGCCTTCGCGTGCGGTGAGTACCAGAATCGGCTGACGAATCGCATCGCCCCGCCAGCGACGAATCAGCGACATACCGTCTTCATCGGGCAGACCGAGATCGACCAGCGCAATATCGGGAACGTGTTCCTGCAGGAAATAGTCGGCTTCTTTGGCATCTTCGGCGGCATCCACCTGATGACCCATGTCACGTAACTGGACTGCGAGGTGATGGCGCAGCAGGGCATTATCTTCCACAACCAGAACACGCATAGAATATCCTTACCTTCAAACTCAGTGATGATGGCAAAAAGTATACGCGACGCCAGCTAAACCGCAGATTAACACTCGGCTGTGATGCGCAGGCAGGTGTTGCAGGCAGGTGTTGCCCTCAGCCACCGCTAATGCAGTGACTGAGGTGACACCAACTTGCCATAGCCTGCGTTTTCAGGGCAAGGAATTACTTCAGGTCGTCAACCATCTGAATGGCGCGGCCGAGGTAGTTGGCAGGCGTCATCTGCTTCAGGCGCACTTTCTCTGCTTCCGGCAGTTCAAGGCTGTCGATGAAGGCTTGCATGCCTGCCGCATCCACGCGTTTGCCGCGCGTCAGCTCTTTCAGCTTCTCATACGGCTTCTCGATGCCATAACGACGCATCACGGTCTGGATTGGCTCGGCCAGCACTTCCCAGTTGTGATCCAGTTCGTCCAGCAGGCGATCGCGGTTCACTTCCAGTTTAGAAATCCCTTTCAGCGTGGCCTGATAGGCGATCAGCGCATAGCCGACGCCAACACCGAGGTTGCGCAGCACGGTGGAATCGGTCAGGTCGCGCTGCCAGCGTGATACCGGCAGTTTGCTGGCCAGGTGCTGCATCACCGCATTGGCCAGACCCAGATTGCCTTCAGAGTTTTCGAAGTCGATAGGGTTAACCTTGTGCGGCATGGTGGAAGAGCCAATTTCGCCGGCAATGGTTTTCTGTTTGAAGTGATTCAGGGCGATGTAACCCCAGATGTCGCGGTCAAAATCGATCAGGATGGTGTTGAAGCGCGCCATGCAGTCAAACAGCTCGGCGATGTAGTCATGCGGCTCAATCTGCGTGGTGTACGGGTTCCAGCTAATACCCAGCGAGGTCACAAACTGCTCGCTCAGCTGGTGCCAGTCCACTTCCGGATAGGCGGCGATGTGTGCGTTGTAGTTGCCGACCGCGCCGTTGATTTTGCCCAGCACTTCGACGTTGCTCAGCTGACGCAGCTGGCGTTCCATGCGATAAGCCACGTTGGCCATCTCTTTACCCATGGTGGACGGCGTTGCCGGCTGACCGTGGGTGCGCGACAGCAGCGGAATATCACGATACTCCTGCGCCAGGCCTTTCACGGCAGTGATGATCTGGTTCCAGAACGGCACGATCACCTCACGGCGTGCGGTTTCCAGCATCAGCGCGTGTGACAGGTTATTGATATCTTCGGAGGTGCAGGCGAAATGGATAAATTCAGACACCGCGTGCAGTGCCGGCACGTTAGCCACTTTCTCTTTCAGAAAGTACTCGACCGCTTTCACATCATGGTTGGTGGTGCGCTCAATGGTTTTGATGCGCGCCGCATCTTCTTCGCTGAAACCGGCGACAATGGCGTCAAGGAAAGCGTTTGCGTCGGCGTCAAATGCAGGAACTTCCTTGATCTCTGCGGTCGCGGCCAGTTTCTGTAACCAGCGAACTTCAACCTCAACGCGGAATTTCAGCAAACCAAATTCGCTGAAAATCGCACGCAGCGGGCTGACTTTATCGCCGTAACGACCATCGACAGGTGAGACGGCGGTCAGAGAGGATAATTCCATCAGTGCAACTCCTGAATCGTTAACAATTTAGGGCAGGGCGGCGCTTAATACGCCGGACCCAGCCGGGATAAAAGGGTTTTAGCTTCACGCAGCAGGCGCTGGCGCGAAAACATCAGCTGCAGACGACCACCACCCACCTGCTGCCACAATACCGCTGCGCGGATACCGGCCAGCAGCGCGGCGCGCACCTTACTCTGCACCTGCGAATTCTGCAGCACCTGCGGCGAACCGGTGACCTGAATGCGCGGGCCGAGCGGGCTGATCACGTCGACATAAATGCCGGCCATGGCGCTGGTGATGGTGTCTGATTCCAGTTCATAGTGCGCCAGCTGACGATCAAGCTGGCTGACGCGCTGCGCCAGCGTGTTCAGCGCGGTTTTATTACCGTGCAGCTTACGTTCCAGCACCATCAGGCTCAGCGTATAACGCGTCAGTTCGGCACTGGCGCCCTGACGGCTGCCGCTGTTGAGCACCGCCATCAGCGTTTCAAGGCCAGCACGCAGGTTGGCTTCATCATTACCAAACACCGCCAGCGTTGAGCCAGGGTTCAAATCCAGCAGGCTGCGCAGCGAGACCTGCAGCGCCGCGTTGTTGCAGTGCCCCTGATGCGCCAGTTGCTGCACCAGATGCGCTGCCTGACAAACGCCGGCCAGCGCCAGCGTTATTTCATAATAGTTTTTAGCCACGCTTAACTCCTGTAGACGCGTCGGCAGCGCCGACTCAGGCTTCTGCCAGCGGCAGGCGCTGTTCAATAATACCGCCACCGAGGCACACGTCACCAAGGTAGAATACCGCGGACTGGCCTGGCGTCACGGCCGCGACCGGCTCATCGAAACGCACTTCAATACGATCGTCACCGTGCGGAATAATTTCGCAGGGAATGTCGCTCTGACGATAGCGGGTTTTCACCGTGCAGCGCAGCGCTTTCGTCACTGGCTGGCGATCGACCCAGTGCAGCTGCTGGGCGATCAGGCCCACCGACATCAGGCGCGGATGATCGCCGCCCTGCGCGACTATCAGCGTATTGCGCGCCACGTCTTTGTCGACCACATACCACGGATCGTCATTGCTCTCTTTGCGTCCACCAATGCCCAGACCTTTACGCTGGCCCAGGGTGTGGTACATCAGCCCCTGATGTTCACCGACGATTTCACCGTCAACGGTTTCGATCACGCCCGGCTGCGCCGGCAGATAACGACCGAGGAAGTCGCGGAATTTACGCTCGCCGATAAAACAAATGCCGGTGGAATCTTTTTTCTTCGCGGTGATCAGATCGAGCTGTTCGGCGATGCGGCGCACCTCGGGCTTCTCCAGCTCGCCGACCGGGAACAGGCTCTGCGCAATCTGCTGGTGGCTGAGCGTGTACAGGAAGTAGCTCTGATCTTTGTTGCCATCGAGACCGCGCAGCAGCTGGCTTTTACCGTCCACATCGGCACGGCGCACATAGTGACCGGTAGCGATATAATCCGCGCCGAGATCGTCCGCGGCGAATTCAAGAAACGCTTTGAACTTGATCTCTTTGTTACACAGGATATCCGGATTCGGCGTGCGCCCGGCCTTGTACTCTTCCAGGAAGTGCTCGAACACATTGTCCCAGTACTCGGCGGCGAAGTTGATTTTGTGCAGTTTGATGCCGAGCTTGTCACACACGGCCTGTGCGTCAGCCAGATCGTCAGCGGCGGTGCAATACTCCTCGCCATCGTCTTCCTCCCAGTTCTTCATGAACAGGCCTTCTACCTGATAGCCCTGCTGCTGCAGTAACCAGGCGGAAACGGAAGAATCGACGCCGCCGGACATCCCGACGATCACTTTTTTCTGGCTGTTGTCAGACATGACGCACTCTTAATTACGATAAAAACAGGCGGCGCATTCTATCACGCGGAAGCGTTGTGCGCACCCTCATGAAACGGCCACTGATACGGCGCCACCAGCTGCAGCGGATAGCGGGCACCCTGCTGCCACAGCCGCACGCTTTCGGCCACCAGCGGCGATCGCAGCGTGTCTGCGGTGAGAATCTGCTCCGGCGACAGCCACCAGCAGCAGTCAATATCGCTGTCGTGCGGCGTGGTGGCAACGGTGGCAGGCAGATCGAGGCCAAACAGAAAACGCACAAAAGGTGTATGGTCCGGCGCGATCCACTGCTGTACGCCGAGGAAATAGGCGGGCTGAGCGCTGATGCCGGTCTCTTCATACAGTTCGCGCTGCGCCGCTTCCAGCAGCGTCTCATCGGCCTCCAGATGTCCGGCCGGCTGATTCCAGGTAATGCGTCCGTCGACACGCTCTTCCACCACCAGCAATTTACCCTGCGCGTGCACCAGGCAGGCGACGGTTACATGAGGTTTAAACATCGTTTCTCCTGAATCGTTAACCTGACGTTATCGAAGTGGCTCACTTCAGGCGCGATCGCTGATATCGCGCCATGTGCCCGGCGCCAGGTCCTGCAGCTGATAATCACCGATGGCATAACGGATCAGCCGCAGCGTCGGAAAGCCAATGTGGGCCGTCATGCGCCGTACCTGGCGATTGCGTCCTTCATACAGCGTGATTTTCAGCCAGCTGGTGGGAATGGCTTTACGCTCGCGGATCGGCGGCGTGCGCGGCCACAGCCAGGCGGGCTCGGGCACCACTTCCGCGCCGGCCGGGAGCGTGACGCCATCGTTGAGCGTTACGCCACTGCGCAGGCGGGATAAATCTGATTCCTGCGGCACGCCTTCCACCTGGACATAGTAGATTTTGCCGGTGCGTTTGCCCGGCTGCGTCAGCTGCGCCTGCAGTGCGCCATCGTTGGTCAGAATCATCAACCCCTCGCTGTCGCGGTCGAGCCGGCCTGCGGCATACACCTCGCTCACCGGCACAAAATCTTTCAGCGTGCGGCGACCGGCCTCATCGCTGAACTGCGGCAGAACATCGAAAGGTTTGTTAAAGAGTATGACGCGACGCGGGCCTTTTGGCCGCGTGTCGCGCCGCGCGGGGGCAGCGGGGCGCTTATGCTGGTGAATTCGTTGAGAAGTTTTTCGCATGGGCTTTGCAGTTGGTAACAATCGGCGCATTATAGCGCGAAACTGCGGTGATTGGCGTGGCGGAAATATTCAAGTAGTATTGACGCGCATCTTACAAATCATTAACAAAAAATCGCTCGAAGGAGAGGTTAATGGAAAGCAAAGTAGTTGTTCCGGCGGAAGGTCAAAAAATCACCCTGGATCAGGGCAAACTGAATGTCCCGAATAACCCGATCATCCCCTACATTGAAGGTGACGGTATTGGGGTTGACGTTTCCCCGGTGATGCTGAAAGTGGTTGATGCCGCTGTGAAGAAAGCCTACAACGGCGAGCGAAAAATTTCCTGGATGGAAA
This sequence comes from Pantoea dispersa, assembly GCF_035783935.1. GTDB lineage: Bacteria > Pseudomonadota > Gammaproteobacteria > Enterobacterales > Enterobacteriaceae > Pantoea > Pantoea dispersa_C. The sequence goes on from NZ_JALKOV010000001.1 coordinate 519,446, forward strand.
TTTACACCGGCGAAAAATCCGTCGAACTCTATGGCCAGGATGTCTGGCTGCCGCAGGAAACCCTCGATTTAATCAAAGAGTACCGCGTGGCCATCAAAGGCCCACTGACCACCCCAGTCGGCGGCGGTATTCGTTCTCTGAACGTCGCGCTGCGCCAGGAACTGGACCTGTACGTGTGTCTGCGTCCGGTACGTTACTACACCGGCACGCCAAGCCCGGTTAAACGTCCTGAAGATACCGACATGGTGATCTTCCGCGAAAACTCCGAAGATATCTATGCCGGTATCGAATGGAAAGCCGGTACGCCGGAAGCGGACAAAGTGATCAAATTCCTGCGTGAAGAGATGGGCGTGAAGAAAATTCGCTTCCCGCAGCAGTGTGGTATTGGCGTGAAGCCGTGTTCAGAAGAAGGCACCAAACGTCTGGTGCGTGCTGCGGTTGAATACACCATCACCAATGACCGTGATTCACTGACGCTGGTGCACAAAGGCAACATCATGAAGTTCACCGAAGGCTCTTTCAAAGACTGGGGTTACCAGCTGGTGAAAGAGGAGTTCGGCGGCGAGCTGATCGATGGCGGTCCGTGGATGAAGTTCAAAAACCCGAACACCGGCAAAGAGATCATCGTTAAAGATGTGATCGCCGATGCCTTCCTGCAGCAGATCCTGCTGCGTCCAGCCGAGTATGACGTTATCGCCTGTATGAACCTGAACGGTGACTACATTTCTGATGCCCTGGCGGCACAGGTTGGCGGTATCGGTATCGCCCCGGGCGCGAACATTGGTGACGAATGTGCACTGTTTGAAGCGACCCACGGTACCGCACCGAAGTACGCAGGTCAGGATAAAGTGAACCCAGGTTCCGTGATCCTGTCAGCGGAAATGATGCTGCGTCACCTGGAGTGGTTCGAAGCCGCAGATCTGATCGTTAAAGGCATGGAAGGCGCCATCGCCGCTAAGACCGTGACCTACGACTTCGAGCGTCTGATGGACGGCGCTAAACTGCTGAAATGTTCAGAGTTTGGTGACGCGATCATCGCGAACATGTAATTTGCCCTGAGCAAATGCAACATGAAAGGGAGCCTTTGGGCTCCCTTTTTTTTGTGCTGGCTGCTGGCGAAACCGCGCCCTCTATTCCGCTGGAGGCTGTAACTGGCCTATCTGGCTGTCGCGCGCTTGCGACAAACGCCAGAAATCATTGCCGGCCGGATGCTGGTAAATCCGCAGCGAAAACTGACCGACGATGGCGTAGATGAATTCAAATATCGCCGACTGGGAATTCTCGTAATCGACCCACAGCACCGAAGAGGTAAAGCAATAAACCTCTACCGGCAATCCCTCCGGTGACGGTTTCATGGCGCGCACCACGATATACATATCTTTTTTAATATCGTCGCGCTGCGCCAGCCAGGCGGTGAGATAGTGACGGAACACGGTGAGGTTGGTGATGCCGTTTTCCGCAAACCAGCGGTCGCCGACCACGCTGCTATCGCGGCCATCCATGAGTCTCGAAAGCTGCTCGCTGACGCCGCGAATCTGGCTCATCTGCTGCACCATCGATTGATCGAGAAAGCGAATGGAGGTCTGATCGAGATGAAAGCTGCGCATAATTCGCCGCGCGCCGGAGGAGAACATCGCCTGCCAGTTGGTGTAGGTTTCGGTGAGGAAATTTTTGGTCGGAATGCGCGACAGCGTATTGTCCCAGTTGCGGATGGTGATAGTGTGCAGGGCGATATCAATCACTTCACCGCTGATGCCGTTATCCGGCATTTCAATCCAGTCGCCAAGCTGCAGCACATCGTTGGATGACACCTGAATATTGGCCACCAGCGACAGCAGGGTATGCTGAAACACTAACATCAATACCGCCGCGACCGCACCCAGACTTGAAATGATGATCACCGGCGATTTGTTCGACATGATGGCCAGAATCATGATGGCGGAAATAATGTGCACCAGGATCTTACCGATCTGGATATAGCCTTTGATCGAATGATTCTTGCGCTTCGACTTACGCGAGTAGGAGTTGTTAACGATCTCCAGCACTTCATTGAAGAACAGCGACAAATAAACAAAAAACAGAATGCCACAGATGGTTTTCACCGCGATCAGCAGATGCTCGGGCAGATCCGGCATAAACTGCAGCAGGTAATAAACGGTGATGACCGGAATGAAATTCGACAGTTTTTCTGAAAGCCGGACGTCTTTATCCAGCGGAACCTGGTTTTTATGCGTGCTAAAGAACACGCGACGCACCACTTTCACCACAAAGAACTTACAGATCAGGTGGGTGACCATGCCGACAACCAGCAAAAGCAGCAGGCTGAAGGTGGCGGAGAGAACGGTATTGCCTTCAATAAACGTTTGTATGTCGCGTAAGTAATTCATTTTAACCACATGCCGGCCGGTTGAGGCGGGAATTCAAACATAAAGCTGTCGCGGACGATAAGCGACGCGTGCGCAATCGTGCGGCTAAGAAACCAGCGCCTTGCGCGCCGCCTCGGCGAGAAAATGGCTGCGGCTGCTGTAGCGCGCATTGTTACTGACCATCTTATCGATCTTCTCAATCAGCAGGTGCGGCATAGTGATGTTGATGCGTTCGGATTTGCCCAGATAGCGGGTGACGTCAATATCAACATATATCCACACGCCAGGCTGGCTAAATTCCTGCTGCCAGTGCTGTGCTGGCTCAGGAATTAATAAGCCTTTCTCTGCCATCAGTTCAAAATGGGCGTGCAGCGCAGACTGCGCATCCTGCAGCGTTTGCTCGGGCGTGTCACCGGCAAAATAACAGCCGGTGACATCCGGGAAATAACCACTGGCCGAGCCGTCAGCGTCAATCTCTACCAAAGCGGGAAACAGCATAATGTCACCTCTGAGCAAGCGAAATAAAACCAGCATGGATTAATCCAGCCTGGCGTCTTTCAGGATCTGCATCAGCGTGCCTTTCTTCATATCTTTCTGCGGATGCGGCACGGTGATCAGATGAGCAAAATCCGGGTGCGAGAACTGATGATGACTGCCGCGTATGCGCTCCAGTTTCCAGCCATTCTTTTGCAGCAGTTTAATCAGCGTCGCGCTCTTCATGGGATTTCCATCGGTGAAATTATACACACACTACACACTGATGCAAGGCGATCCCGGCCATCACATCGGCGGTTCACGGCCAAACTAACCGGGACGGCCGCGACAGGCACCCGTAGTTGCGGCATTCTGCGTGCTGTTTTCCACGGCTTTTTCCCGCTGCGATAGCGGTTTGCGCAAAACTTTGAAACAGTTAACATCCCGGCGGCGCTGCACGTGCCATTTGCGTGCTGAACCGTTATCTTCTGCGTTCATCAATCCGGAGGTGCTATGCAAGGTGTGATCAAGTTTGTTAAGGGCTGGCTGATTTTTTCCCTGCTGTGGGGCGTTTTTATGTGGTTTGTTTCCTGGCAGGCGCAGGGTAAAGCCTTAGGAATGATGGTGGTGATGAGCCTGTATGCCGGTCTGATTTATCAGGCATTAATGACCATGGTGGCGCGCTATAAAGCACGGCGAGCGCAGGCCTGATTATTCACAACTGCCGACATAGCTTTGCGTCGTGCTGACGCTAATTTGCAGGACATCCGGCAAGCTGAGCGCTCATCAATCAGCGTGAGAGGCGGGCAGGATGGGGAAGACGTTACTGACGGGATGGTTTTTATTGCTGTTATCTCTGGCGGCCAGCGCACAGTTGCCAGCAGGACCGTTAATACTGACAGCGCAGCATGGACGCCATCTGGCGGGACACAGCGCGACAGCTGATATCGCCGAGACGCCGGATGAACACATTCAGGAGCGGCGGGATGGCGTGCCGCAGCGGCATTGATGATCGGGGCCGCGCGGGCCCCGATGGCCGGGTGATTATTTACGCCCCAGCAGGAAACCCACAATCACGCCGATGCTGGCGGCAACCGCCAGTCCGGTCGCGGGATTATCGCGTACCGATCTCACCACGCAGTCCGCTGCATCCTGCACCGCATAGCTGGCTTGCGCCGGATAGCGTCGCGCGGCACCACGTGCCTGATGGCGGCGTGAACCGGTTAACTCGCCAAATTTTTCCTGTACGGCACCTGCCGCTTCATTCAGTTTTGCTTCCGCTTTATCGGTCATGTTAACTCCCTGAGAGTGGTGAATGTCTCTTTCAGCGTAGACAGAGAAGTGCAGACCGGCAACCTGGTGGCTTTTCAGGATGTAACAGCGGTTTGCAGGAATCGCGAAGCCTGTCCATACCTGGAAAGGGCCTGCGCAAGCCAGCGCAGCGCTGACTGAACGGAGGAAAAATGAAACGCGATATCCTGAATGAAGACGATTACGATGAAGTTTGCCGGGTGATTGGCGATGCCGTGATTGTACTTTCCGAGTGCGGTCATGAAACCCGACGCGAGGAAATTGCCCGTCTGCTGCAGCGCACGCGGCATCATCGTGCGCACGATGAACGCGATGAGCAGCGTATGCTCGAGCACGCGATCCGTCTGGTACGGCCGTAAGCGCAGGGCGTCACGCGGACGCCGTCACTGCTGGCCGCGATACGCCGGATACCAGCTCACCAGGAAGTGGCGCAGGTGATCAAAACACCATTCGGCATCGTCCGCCTGCTGGCAGTAATAGCGAAGGGTCACCTTCTCATAGCGGCGATGGCGCTGCTGCAGCGGCGACCAGCTCCAGTCCAGCACTGCGCGTGCATAGTTGACCAGCGTGCCGCTCTGCATGCTGTGCTGCTGCTCCTGACGGCGCAGATAGGTTTCAAAGGCCTGATCGAGGCTCTGCGTTTCTTCGCTGCTGCAGGCCTGCGTCGGCCGGAACGCCACATCCAGAAAGCCGCATACGCCGTCCGCGCGCTGCTGCCAGTCACAGGCCAGCGTCATGAACAGGCCGTCCTGTAAATTCACCTCTTCCAGCAGGCGGCGCAAATTTTCGGAATGTTTACCGGCAGCGATCTCATCAATGCGATCGGTTTCCAGCGTCAGGTCAAAACCGCACGCGTTGACCGAGCCATCCGCGTTGCGCGTGGCCGGGAAGGGGAAGTCGATATAACCGTTATTGTCCAGACTCTTTTCCATCATGCAGGTCCGCAGCGTGACAAACGCTGACAATAAACCATCTGCGCGTGCGACGCACGGTTTATGGGCACGTCCAGGTAATCATGGTGTTGCGGGCAGGGTTAATCAGGCGGAACTGTTTGTCGCTCAGACGCTGCGCATAAAAGCCTTCCGGCGTAACGGCGAAGGGAACGTAGCGAAAGCGGTCGGTGGAGTGCAGGGCGCCGCTGCTTAGCGTCACGCCATCGCGCGCCACTGAAAATGAATTCACCAAATCAAAAATACGCCCTTCGGTATGGCCCAGCGACTGGCCGTCAAGCGTCGCTACTTCGCCGGGGCAATCGACGCCTTTCGGCGTGGAACTGCAGCCGGCCAGCAGGAGAAGCGTGAAGAGAAAACTGAGTTTTAACATGGTCCTGTTCCTGGGCGTTCCCTGATGAATTCTGGCCGGCCAATACGCAGCGCTGCTTCGATCATAGCATGTCTGACGCTGCTGCCCATTTGCCATTTGTTTAATCGTTAAGCGGTAAGCATGTAAAGGGGTGACTTTGGTAGCAGATAAACGGTATTCTTGCCAGCGTTGCGCACCAGGTAAGCAAAACAAGGGTAAATCCATGAGAGAAGAAGAAGCCAGTTTAATGATTCTTCAGCACGCGATTGATAAGTTAGACGCCGACAAAAAACAGCAGGTGATGAACTGCGTGACGGCGATCCATGAGGTTATGCAGCGTTTTGATCCCGACGATGCCGGGCTGGCGCTGATGCTGGTGGCCGCGCAGGTCGCGGCAGAGTAATCCCGCCATTGCCCTAACCGTTTATTTCACCCACCAGCCAGCGGTGAATCACCCGTACCATATATTGCTGCGCTCTGCCGTTAACGGCTGATGCGCAGCAATGCCGTGCCATTTGGCCAGACAACTGCGGCAACAGGTTGCCGTGGCGTGCTGGGCGATAAACACCGGATGGCCGCGCATCGGCGTCTGTTTGCCATCATTCTTCGGTTCGGCCGCGGCCAGTCTTTGCTGGATAAAATCCGCCGCATGTTGATCGATTACCGCCGGACCTTTCTCAATACAGTACTGACGCTCTTTGGCACCTAAGTGGAAGCGGCGGCGAAACGCGGATTTTGCCAGGCGCGCGAACAGCGCATTTTCATCGTGCATACTCTCCTCCTGGCGCAATCTTAGCGCATTTTACTTAACTCGTTACAAAGATATCCGTAACGCAGAAAAATCTATTAAATCATGCTGATAGCGTCATTCTGCTCACCTGCAATCGGCCGCCTGCTGTCACCGTCTGCCGCACCGGCTGCGCTTGTGTGTTACCCTCAGAATCATTAAATTCCTGCAAAATCATCATGATGTAACCCCAATGGAGAATCCCATGAAGGCGATAACGCTGGTGGTGGGCCTGCTGGCCTGCCAGATTGCCCCCGCGTGGAGTGAAAGCGAATTCCAGATCACCTGTCCGGGCCGCCCCACCATGACGGTGTCACGCGCCGCCTACGGTCTCAGCACCCTGATGTGGCCAACCCGGCATTTCCAGATTGCCGCCGGTCAGCAGCGCACGCGTCTGCAGGACGGCGATAAAGTCGCCATCACCCGCTTTCGCAATGGCGATCAGCTGATCGTGAACAAAAACAGTGGCGAAACCTTTTTCGTCTACGCCGACAGCGATAAGCTGATGCCGTGCAACCGCACGGAAAAACGCGATATCGACATCCTGTCGCTGGAGCGCTACGACGACAGCCAGCACTCCTCTTCATAATGCCGCCACAAGGAGCTGACCATGCAGTTAAGCATTACGGATAGCGTGACTCATCAGGATCTGGATGAAATGCGCCTCGGACTGAACGCCTACAACAGCCGTTTTATTGACGTCAACGAGATGAAAGCCATCGGCGTGTTTATCAGGGACAGCGCAGGGAAAAAGCTGGCGGGGCTGACCGGCTCAACCTACGGTAACTGGTTACGCATCGACATGTTGTGGGTCAGCGATGGGTTGCGCGGGCAGGGCGCCGGCAGCCAGCTGATTAAGGCCGCCGAACAGGAAGCCCGCGCGCGCGGTTGCCGTTACGCGCAGGTGGATACCGCCAGCTTTCAGGCGCGGCCGTTCTATGAAAAACTTGGCTACACGCTGCGTTTCAGCCTTGACCACTATCCGCGCGAACACCAGCGCCACTATCTGAGCAAAACGCTGTAATCACAGCAGTGGCTGCTGGCGCAGATCCAGCGGCGACTGTTCTGCCTCGTCAATGGCGGCCAGCCAGCTTTGCAAATCCACCTTCGCCCACGACAGATGCCCGCGCGTGGTGCTCATCAGCACCACATCCGGACGCAGCGAGCGATACAGCTCCAGCGACTGCTGCAGCTCGGCGGGATTGCTGTCCGGCACCAGCACGCTAATCCAGCGGTGATAATCGCGCGTCAGGGTGTCACCCACGAACAGATAAGTGTGGCCGAGCGGCGAATGGTACAGGTAGCTGCAGCTGCCCGGCGTATGGCCCGGCGTCGGCAACAGGTGAAAATCGCCAAAGTGCACCTCCTGCTGGGTGAAGGTTTCGTCCGGCTCAATCACCAGGCTTACCGGCCCGAGCGAGCGGCTGTGGCAATACAGCGCACTGTTGAAACGCTGCTGAATCGCCCGTGCGCCCGGCGCAGCTTCATGCCAGTGGGTAAAATAGTGGCGAATCACGCCGCCGGCATCCGCCAGCGCTTCATGGTCGAGCAGCTGCTCGACGCGACCAATCAACAGGTTGCCGCGCGGATGGCGCAGCATAAACCCGTGCATCATTAAATCATTTGCCGTCTCTTCCGCGGGAAATTCCGGCGTGGAGATCCACAAGTCTTCGTACAGCGGCTTCAATAGCGGTCTCCTGCGGCAAACGCTCAACGCAACGTGGGATGGCCGGTAAAGGCTAACCGCGCTGCGCCCTGGTCAATCTCAAGCGTGGCGCTGGCACCAAGCGGCAGCGTCACGGTATCGGCATCATGGCCAAACGGCAGATCGCTGATCACTGCAATCTGGTACTCGTCACGCAACCGCTGCCACACCGTGGCGAAATCAAAGCCGTTGTCGTAATTGGACAGGGCGGTGCTGGTGAAGCTGCCGGTTACGATGGCTCGCTGACGCGCGAGGATGCCGCTCTGCTGGAGCTGGATCAGCATACGCTCAATGCGGAACGGATGCTCATTGACATCCTCGATCACCAGAATGCCGTCCTCAATCTGCGGCAGCCACGGCGTGCCAATCAGCGAGCAGATCATCGCCAGATTGCCGCCCCACAGCGTGCCCTGCCAGCGGCCGCGATCCGGGCTGGCGCTGGGCCATGCCAGATTGACTGTAGGAGATGTTAGCGCCTGCCAAAAGTGCGCGACGGTAAATTCAGATAAAGCCTCCGCGCCAAAATTGCCAGCCAGCATCGGTCCGCTGAAGGTGATCAGCCCGGTTTGCGCCAGCAACGCTAGCTGAACGGCGGTGAAATCACTGTGGCCGCACAGCGCGACAGGCTGATTAAGCAGGCGGCGCTGCAGCGCCACATAGTCGAGGTAATCGAGCAGGCGCGAGGCACCATAGCCGCCGCGCACCGCCAGCACGATATCCGGCAGAGTAGTGAGCGTTGCCAGCTGATTGACATCCTGCAGGCGCTGCGCGTCATCGCCAGCGAAACGCTGCCAGCGACGCGCGATAGCATCGAGATTTTGCAACTGATGGCCTTCCGCCTGCAGGCGCTCCACCGCGCGCCGGGCGGCGTCCTGATTGTGACAATAACCGGAAGGGGCGATGAGGCGTATTGAACGAGGGGCGAGCATAACTTCCATCCTGCTGTCTGTTGGCCTGCCGATGATGACGAAATGCGTTACTGAAGTCACGGTAGCACAAGGTTTTTTACGTATTTAGGATAAACGGTAATTTTACCTTTTACCGTCATGGTTATGATAGCTTGCGCCAATCCTATAGCGGAACCAAAAATCAGTGAAAATTCGACTACTTATGCTGTCTGCTTTGCTGCTGGCTGGCTGTGCCAGCGAGCCGGAAAAACCGGTGACGCCGGAGAGAAATACGCCATTAACCCAGGCACCGCCGTCCAAAGTGAATGATGCATGGTCACTGTTTACCGAAGATGCCGCCAGTCATTATGGCGTTGATGAGAAGCTGATCAGCGCCATTATTAGTGTCGAATCCGGGGGCAACCCAACCGTGGTGAGCCGTTCAAATGCGGTCGGGCTGATGCAGATTAAGGCCGCCACTGCCGGGCGCGAAGTGTATCGCGCGCAGGGACGCCACGGCCAGCCGAGCAACTCAGAACTGCGCGATCCGGCGAAAAATATCGATATCGGTGCGGCCTACATCCGAATCCTGCAGGACTCCGCGCTGGCGGGCATTCGCGATCCGCTGACGCTGCGCTATGCCACCATTGTTTCCTATGCCAACGGCGCCGGTGCGCTGCTGCGCACCTTCTCGCGTGACCGCGATCGCGCCATTGCGATGATCAACGCCATGACGCCGGATGAGTTCTACCAGCACGTGCAGAACAAGCATCCGGCCGCGCAGGCGCCGCGATACTTGTGGAAAGTCACCACCGCCTATCGCACCATCGGATAATGCCGCTGGCGGGGCTCAGCGCTGTGCGCGCTGTGCCGCGCCCTCATTCGAGGCATCGCTGAGGTTGATGCGCGGCAGTACGCCGCCGGTGAACTCCACCCGACGCATCGGGAAGGCAAAGCGAATCTGCTTCTGCTCCAGCTGCGCCATCAGCTGCAGGTTAATCTCCTGCTGAATATCCATATATTTGTTGTAATCGGCGCTCAGCACGAAATAGACCACTTCGAACGTCAGCTGTGATTCGTCAAACGACAGGAAGTGGGCGCGATCGAAACGCGTGTCCGGCACGCTTTCAATAATACGTTGCACCATGCCGCCAATCTGCCGCACTTTCTCCGCTGGCGTGCCGTAATTAATCCCGAACTTAAACACGATGCGCCGCTGCTGCATGCGTTTGTAGTTATGGATGGTTTGCTGCAGCAGAATGGTGTTAGAGCAGACAATCTGTTCGCCACCAAGGCTGCGCAGTCGCGTGGTTTTCAGGCCAATGTGCTCAATTGAGCCGGCGATGTCACCAAACACAATAAAGTCGCCGTGCTCGAAGGGCTTATCGAAGCCAATCGCCAGCGAGGCGAACACATCGCTCAGCACCGTCTGAATCGCCAGCGCAATGGCGATACCGCCGACGCCGAGGCTGGCCACCAGCGCGGTAATGTTAATCCCCATGTTGGAGAGGATCGCCAGCAGCATCATCACCCATACCACGACACGCAACAGAATGCCGAGAATCACCGTGGTGACCGGATTACGCACGTGCAGCGGATCGCGTAGCAACGAGTGCAACCACAGGCGAATGCCGCCGTCGATCCACAGCGTAAGCTGCAGAATCAGCGCCAGGAACCAGCCGTGGGCGATGGCGACGCTCCAGCTGTCCGGCAGATCCACAAATTTCAGCGTTATCAGCAGTGAGAAGATCAGCAGCAGCAGCTGACTGGTGCTGCGCAGAATCTCCACCAGAATGCCGGTGAAGCGTACGTGGCGCTGTTCGCTGTAGCGGGCAATACGGTTAGAGACAAAACGGATAACGGTGCGCAGCAGCCAGTAAACAATCAGCGTGCCGAACACAATGATGGCGCTATTAATCCAGAAGTTTTGATTGAGAAAAATGAGTTGCAAATGGTGGGCAGAAAGCCAGTTTTCCATTGGGGAGAATCTCCTTGCTGGGAGCCGGTTAAAAGAATGTGCAAGGAGAAAGCATAGACTACGTTGGCGTCGCGCGGGACGCCAGCGGATTACTGGAAGCGATTGGCTTTGTCACGCGCCAGTCGTTCCAGCGCGAAAATCACCTGCTGCAGCTGACGTTCCTGTACCGGTTCGATAGCGGTAAAACGGAAGCTGAGGCGCGGCGTGATGCGGGTTTCGTTCTTGCTGGTGACGGTGCTGCGCTCACCGATATGCAGCAGCTGTGCGGTGACTTCGAACTGGCCATATTCACCCAGCTCCACGCGCAGCTTTTTAAAGGTATCACCGCGATTAAGCCCTTCCGGCAGCGTGTCGTCCAGCAGCACGCCGACGCCGCCAAGCGACAGATCCTGCAGGCGAAAGCGTGCGGTGCTGCCGTCCGGCCACTGGCTGTGGCAGTAAAACACCGGTTCGAGCGGCGCGTTGACGCGGAAGAACTCGCGTCGCTGAATCTGCCACACCAGGTCGGGCAGATCGGCGGCAAAGGCGGGCAGGCCTTCGTAGTCGATGCGGGTTAAGCCCTGCAGGCCGAACTCGACTTTGGCACCGTGGGTTTCAGCTGCAATATTCACTTCGCCGCCCTGCAGTGCTAAATCATTGTCCAGCGCGTTGCTGCCGAGGTCAAAAATGACCCGCTGTTCATCGGCCGCCAGCAGCCGGCTAATGAACTGACCACGGGAAAAATTGACCATCAGCAGGGTTTGATAACGCAACAAATCCTTCATTACGTTTAAAACCGCTAACGTACCGCGCTTGAGATATTGTTCTTTATCGGCGTCTTTCACGTCCTGCTCCACCTGTCCGATTGCTATTTTAGGAGTGCCACTGCTCTTCGTCGGTTATCGACCCAGGCGGTAAAAGCTTTAGCCGGTGTGAACCTATTCATCATGACGTTGATGTAGCAGAGAAAAAATTCCCGGCTATACTTAGCGCGATGAACACCTTGATTCATAACGTAAGGAGCAGCAAATGGGTATTCTTTCATGGATTATTTTTGGTCTGATTGCCGGGATTATCGCTAAATGGATCATGCCAGGTAAAGATGGCGGCGGATTTATTTTGACCGTGGTACTCGGGATTGTCGGTGCGGTGGTAGGTGGCTGGATCAGTACCCTGTTCGGCTTTGGCCGGGTTGACGGCTTCAACTTTGGCAGCTTCGTGGTCGCGGTGATTGGTGCCATTGTGGTGCTGTGGATCTACCGCAAAGTCCGCAGCTGACGCTACGTCACGATTTAAGAGGATCCGCAGTCCCGTCCGGGGCTGCGGATTTTTTTATGCCGTCAGAAATCGTAGCCCACGGTGGCGGTGAGCGTCCGCTCGGCACCGCGATAGCAGTAACCGGTGCCGTAGCACGCCGCCAGATACTTTTTATCCGTCAGGTTGCTGGCATTGAACTGCAGCCAGGCACCTTTCAGACCCGACTGCCACGCGCCCAGATCGGCGCGCAGCGAGGCGTCAAACAGCGTTACCGACGGCAAACGGGTGGTGTTCTCGTTATCGGCCCACTGGTGGCCAATGTAGCGCACCCCGGCACCGGCGCTCAGGCCGTAATCAAACTGATAGTGCCCCCACAGCGACGCCATGCTATTTGGCGTGACGTACGGCGTATGGCCGTCGTTGCCATCCACGGAATTCTTGAAGCGCAGATGGTTGAGCGTATAACCGGCAATGGTGCTGAACCGTTCGGTCAGCTGGCTGCGCGCCTCCAGTTCAATGCCCTGCGCATGCACTTTGCCGGACGGCGTGTAGGTACCGTCCAGCACGTTACGGTTGGCCACATCGTTCTGCGTCAGGTCATAAATGGCTACGCTGTAGAGATCGCGCGTGCCGTTGGGCTGATATTTTACCCCGGCTTCATACTGTTCCGAGGTGGTCGGTTTCAGCTGATTCCCGTCGGGATCGGTCAGCGAAGCCGGGGTAATCGCCTGGCTCCAGCTGACGTACGGCGACACGCCGTTATCGAAGGCGTATAGCAGCGCGGCGCGGCCGCTGACGTGATCGTCCTGACGACGACTGTTGCCGTTCTCTGACACGATGCGGTCATAGCGGCCGGAGAGATCCAGATGCCAGCGCTGCCACGCTATCTCATCCTGCAGATAGAGGCCGCTCTGGTAATAACGGCGCGTCTGTGCTGTCCAGAGGTAATCCGGCTGGCTGCCGATGGCCTCGCCGCTCCAGGCATTAAGCGGTGAGGCAGCGCCACTGGCGTCGCTCAGTTCATTTTTGTAGCGGTGATATTCTGCGCCAAGCGTGACGCGATGCTGCAGCGCACCGCTGGCAAACTCCGCCTGTAACTGGTTATCGGTCGCCCACGCGCTCAGCGAAGAGCGCTCACCGGAGTAGTAGCGGTTGAGCAGGTCCGGATTGTCGCTGTTCCAGCCAATCTGATACACCTGATCGAGCGCCACGTTGGAATGGCTGTAGCTGCCGGTGCTGTGCACCGACCATACTTCATCGAAACGGTGCGAGAAGTCGTAGCCGTAAATCTGCTCATGCCGTTTGAACTGATCCAGCGCGCTGTTGCCCTCATAAAAACCGTCGCTCAGCCAGCGGCCATTGTGGCTGTACAGCGTGCCTTCCGCCGGAACGGAGCCGTGATAGCCGCCCGAAGGATCCTTTTCCAGATAAGCACGCAGCAGCAGGCTGGTGTCTTCGTCCGGCTGCCACAGCAATTGGGGTGACAGCGCGTATTTCTCTTCGCGCGTATGATCATACTGGGTATCGCTGTTGCGCGTAATGCCGGTCAGGCGGTACGCCCATTGATCGTTAATCGCGTCGGTGTAATCAAACGCGGCGCTGTTGCTGGTATTGCTGCCGGTGGCAAAGCGTAAATGGCCCTGTGAAGCAAACTGCGGCCGCTTCGTGACCATGTTCACCAGCCCGCCCGGCACCGTCTGGCCATAAAGGGCAGAAGAGGGGCCTTTAATTACGTCGATGCGGTCAAGGAACCAGTTGTCTACCTGCAGAATGTTGAAGCTGCCGCCGTCGCTCATCACGCGCAGACCGTCAAGGAAGGTGTTGTCGACGTCACCGCCGTGGAAACCGCGCAGCGAAATGGTGTCGTAACGCGTGGCCGCGCCACCAAAGTTGGTGAACACGCCCGGCGTGTAACCCAGCGCCTGATTCAGGTCCTGTGCGCCCTGATCATCAATCTGCTGGCGCGTCACTACGGAAATGGATTGCGGCGTGGTAACCAGCGGACGATCGCTTTTGGTGGCGCCGCTGCGGGTGGCGAGATAGCCGTCGGTGGGCGACGTGGCGCTCTCCTGTGGCTGGGCGGTAACCACCAGAGAAGATTCGGCAACGCCGAGTGCCGGAAACGCCAGCGCCAGCGCGCAGAGCAGCCGGCCACGGTTAAGGGAGAACAGCGCGGTCATAATGATTCCTTTGGCTGAGAACAAAAGCCGCACCACACCAGCGCGGCGGTTAATGATGAGAAAAAGAGTCATTTTAAGATTGAGAATTATTATCTTTTAGTAAGGGGTGTTTCAAGATGTAAAAGATAAGTAATGGAAAAGTGTGATGCGCAGGGGGGATGCCGCAGCACCGGGCGTGGTCATCGCCTGGCTGTGGCATCGGGCTTGAGAAACAGGTGCGCGCGGCGGCGCACCTGATGAAGCGATTATTTTGCCGCGTTCAGCGTCGGCATTGATGGGATGTCGCGCGTGCTGTTACAGGTTTTCTCTTTCGGGCAGTACTTATCCAGCAGCTTCAGGGTCACGCCGTTGGTCCAGCCAAAGCCGTCCTGCAGCGGATACTCGCCACCGCCGCCACCGCCCAGCTGGGCGCCGTCAACCACGTACTTCTCAACCAGTTTGTGCTCGCGATCGTAAGTCTGCTGCACATTTTGCAGGAAGCGCTGACCGATCTGCTGCGCCAGCTGGTTCTGCTTATAGTGCTCCAGACCTTCGACCGCCACCCACTGCAGCGGAGCCCAGCCGTTCGGGGCATCCCACTGCTGACCGTTGTTTACCGTAGTCGTGACCAGCCCGCCCGGTTTCAGCAGCTGTTTTTCCACCGCGGCGGCGGTGCGTTCCGCCTGTTTGTCGCCCGCCAGCTGCATATACAGCGGGAACAGCGTGGCGGCGGTCAGCTGATTGTGCACCTGCTTTTTCTGGAAATCGTAGTCGGCATACCAGCCCTGTTTGTCATCCCACAGGTAGCGGTTGATCGCCGCCTGGCGCTTCCCGGCATCCGCAGCAAACTGCTGCGCCTGATCATCCTGTTTTGCCAGCTTCGCGGCTTTGGACAGCGTCTGTTCCAGATGGAACAGCAGACTGTTGAGGTCTACCGGAACCAGCTGGGTGGTGCGGATCGAGGCCAGGTTGTGCGCATCGGTGAACCAGCGCGAGCTGAAGTCCCAGCCAGAAGCCGCGCCCGCGCGCAGATCGCGGTACACCTGCTGTTTATCACGATCGGGCGCTTTTTTCGCGGTGTTGACATCGTCCAGCCAGGATTCGGTGCGCGGCACATCTCGATCGTCCCAGTAGCGATTGAGCAGGGTGCCGTCGCTCAGCTTCACTACGCGCTTGCTCGCCTGGGCGGCAGCCACCTTATCGCTGTCTGCCATCCAGTAGTCGTACTCTTTTTGCAGCTGCGGCAGATACTGGCGGTAGACATCGTCTCCCTTGTGGCTGGCCAGCAGATCCACCATCAGGCTGAAGAACGGCGGCTGCGAGCGGCTGAGATAGTAGCTGCGGTTACCGTTAGGGATGTGGCCATATTTGTCCAGCTCGCTGGCAAAGTTGTCCACCATATCCTGCACCCGATCCCAGTGACCGCTCTCTGCCAGCCCGAGCATGGTGAAGTAGCTGTCCCAGTAATAGACTTCGCGGAAACGCCCGCCTGGCACCACGTACGGTTTCGGCAGCGGCAGCAGCGAATCGTACTGGCTGGCCGTTGGCGTGCTGCGCGTCAGCACCGGCCATAGGCCATTGATGTGCGCGCGCAGGCTCTGGCCGGCGGGCGGCACGTATTTATCCTGCGCTTTGGGCAGGGTGAAGTTGGTGTCCACGAAGCGCCTGAGATCGAAATTACGCTGATTTTTCTGCATCTGCCAGTCGGCGAGAATCGACGCCGGGTCATATTTGGGGACCGCATCGGCAAAGGTTTTCTGGTCCGGATAAAATCTGGCCTGCTGCACGGCACTGAATAGTGGGCCGAGTCGCACATCCGGCGGCTGCGGCTGGGCGCTGAGCATGCGGCTGTTATCCTCAGCGTGCACAGCAGACGCGCTCAGCAGCGCCGCGCTGAGCAACAGGGTAAGACGCGCAGGCGTAAACACTACATTTTTTATCATCGGTTTTTCTCCTTGTCCGAAAAGGTGGTGCGCTAACGCATTGACCACCCGAACAACTTTAGACGGTAACGCGCCGCTTAGCCTTTTGCAGCGGCGGAAATGTGAAGCCTTCGCGATTAATCGCCGGAAAAGTGCGGCGCTGCGCGGGTTTTTACTTGCCCTGCGCCGCTATTTGCCTGAGGCTGAAAGAAAAAAGGAGAGCAGTATGGAGATCATCTGGTATCACCCGTCGCTTAACCCGCAGCCGTGGCTGGACGGCATGCGCCAGCGTCTGCCGGCGGTGCGCATCCGCCAGTGGCAGCCGGGCGATGACGCTCCCGCCGACTACGCGATTGTGCGATCGCCGCCGGTGGAGATGCTGGCGGGACGGGCGCTGCGTGGCGTATTCGCTATGGGCGCCGGCGTGGACGAAATTTTGCGGCAGCTGGGCGCGCACCCTGAGATGCTGGCTGATACGGTGCCGCTCTACCGGCTGGAAGATACCGGTATGGCGCGTCAGATGCAGGAGTACGCAAACTGGTGCGTGCTCGGCTGGTTCCGCCGCTTTGCCGACTATCAGCAGCAGCAGCAACAGGCGCGGTGGCAGCCGCTGCCGGACCGCGAACGTGCTAATTTTACTATTGGCGTGCTGGGCGCGGGCGTGCTTGGCCGCAGCGTGCTGGAGAGCCTGCAGCAGTGGGGCTTTCCGCTGCGCTGCTGGAGCCGTTCGCCGAAGCAGATTGCCGGTGTCAGCACCTTTCATGGCCGCGACCAGCTAACGCAATTCCTGGCCGGCACGCAGATACTGATTGATTTGCTGCCCGCCACGCCGGAAACCAGCAATCTGATCGATGGCGCGTTTCTTAGCGCGCTGCCGCGCGGCGCCTGTTTCCTCAACCTCGCGCGCGGTGCGCACGTGGTGGAGGCCGATCTACTGGCGGCGCTGGAGAGCGGGCAGCTGGCCGCTGCGGCGCTGGACGTGTTCCAGGTGGAACCGCTGCCGGCCAGCAGCCCGTTATGGTCTCATCCGCGTGTCATGATTACGCCGCATAATGCCGCGACGACCCTGCCGGATGAGGCGATGGACTATATTGCCGGTGCCATCACGGCACTGGAGCAGGGCCAACAGCCGGGCGGTCTGGTCGATCGCCAGCGCGGCTATTAATTCAGCAGAGGAGAAGAGGATGTATCCCGTCGATTTACACATGCACACCGTGGCCAGCACCCATGCTTACAGCACGCTGCACGATTACGTCGCGCAGGCGAAACAGAACGGCCTCAAGCTGTTCGCCATCACCGATCACGGTCCGGACATGGCCGATGCGCCGCACTACTGGCATTTTGTTAACATGCGCATCTGGCCGCGCGTGATTGACGGCGTCGGCGTGCTGCGCGGCATTGAAGCCAACATCAAAAACCAGCAGGGGGAGATTGATTGCAGCGGGCCGATGCTGGATGCGCTGGATCTGATCGTTGCCGGTTTCCATGAGCCGGTCTACGCGCCGCGCGATAAGGCTCACCACACGGAAGCGATGATCGCCACCATGGCCAGCGGGCTGGTGCACATCATCAGCCACCCGGGCAACCCGAAATTCCCGGTGGATATCCGCGCCATCGCGGAAGCCGCCGCGCACTACGATGTGGCGCTGGAGATCAACAACTCGTCATTTACCCATTCGCGTCCGGGCAGTGAACCTAACTGCCGCGCGATAGCGGAAGCGGTGCGTGATGCCGGTGGCCGGCTGGCGTTCGGCTCCGATTCGCACACTGCCTTCACGCTTGGCCATTTCGAACACTGCCTGCGTATCACGCGCGAAGTGGATTTTCCGCAGGATCGCGTGTTAAATGTCACGCCGCGTCGCCTGCTCGACTTTCTCGAACAGCGCACCGGCAAACACATTGCGGAATTTGCCGACTTTTAACTTTTTTGCCTCAAGGAATTCTGTTGCATGAATGAGTTTTCCATTCTCTGCCGCGTCATCGGCTCGCTGTTCAATCGCCAGCCGCAGGACCCGCTGCTGGTGCCGCTGTTCACCCTGCTGCGCGAAGGCAAACTGAAAGAACAGTGGCCGCTGGAGCAGGATGAACTGCTGACCCGGCTGCAGCAGAATAGCGATCCGCAGGCGCTGGCGGCGGATTACAACGCGCTGTTCGTTGGCAGCGACTGCAGCGTGCCGCCGTACGCCTCGCAGTGGCCAAACGGACCGCAGGAAGCCGACGTGCGGGCGTTTTTGACCTCGCGCGGTATGCCGCTGAGCGAGTCGCCAGCCGATCACTTCGGTGTGTTACTGTTGGCGGCATCCTGGCTGGAAGATCAGTCTGCGGAAGATGAGTCAGCGGCCCAGCTGGCGCTGTTTGATGACTACCTGCTGCCGTGGTGCGGTGCTTTCCTCGGTAAAGTGGAAGCGCACGCCACCACCGCATTTTATCGCACGCTGGCGGCGCTGAGCCGTGAAGCGATTCAGGCGATGTATGACGAACTGCGTGAAGAGGGCGACGACGCCTGAGTCGTTACCAGCAGGGATTGCTGCTGCCTGGCGGCTGCGCCGGCGTGGCGCACAGCATTGGCGTGCCGGGCAGATAAGCCGCGGCGCGCAGGCGCTCGCCAATTCCCCATTGACTGATCTCCAGCGCGCTCAGCGCATCGTGCGGCTGAGGCGTAATGCCGCGCTGTTCATCGTGTGGCGCTGCGCCGTGCTGCTGTAGCAACAGCGCGGTGCGCGCCAGCGACAGGCGCGCCTGCCAGCCGGTGCCGTTAACACGGCGCTGGCGCAATCCTTCCAGCACCGCAGCCGCCATCATATAGCCGGTGGCGTGATCCAGCGCCTGCACCGGCAGCGGCGTCGGCTTTTCGCCTTCCTGCCAGCGCATACCCTGTTCAGCGATGCCGCAGGCCATCTGCACCAGACTGTCAAAACCGCGCCGGTTGCGCCACGGTCCGTGCCAGCCCCAGGCGTTGAGGCTGACATCCACCAGCCCCGGAGCCAGCCGCTGGCGGCTCTCCGCATCCAGCCCCAGCGTTTCCAGTGCGTCGGCGCGATAGCCGTGCACCAGCACATCCGCATGCTGCAGCAGCGTGATCAGCCGATCGCGCCCGGCGCGGGTTTTGATATCCAGCTGCGCGCAGCGTTTGCCGCAGTTGATCTCCTCTTCCAGCGTCGGTTCGCGCCAGCCGGGCGGATCGATGCGCAGCACCTGCGCGCCGAGGCTGGCCAGAAAGCGGGTCGCCACCGGTCCGGCAATGATGCGCGTCAGATCCAGCACCCGCACGCCGAGCAGCGGGCGCGCCGGCAGCAGTGCCCAGCCCGGCGTGGGCGCTTCACCGGTTGCCTGCTGGGCAATCAGCGCTTCTTCGCTTACCGCCAGCCCCTGCGCGTGCTGCTGCCACTGTTGGGCGCTGCGCATCCACGCGGCGCAGCCACCGGCGTCAACCACGGCCTGCTCCAGCGCGAGTCCCTGCCAGCGCGCCACCGCCGCGGCCAGCGATGGCCGATCGGCGTGTTCGCCCAGCACGCGTGCCATGTCGGCGCGATGGTGCGGCGCGTTGGTGTGCAGGCGGATCCAGCCATCCTCGCAGGGATAGTCACCGGCCAGCAGATCCCACTGGGCGGCAGGCGGACGGTTCAGCGGCGTCAGGCTGTGCTGAAACCAGCGCGAGGCCAGCCGGACGTTAACGCTGACCGGGGCCGGACGGCCCAGCAGATCGCTCAGCGCCTGGCTGGCGAGGCCGATGCTGGTGGCGGCGAGTTCGCTGACGGCAAAAGCCGAAGAGAAGCTGTCGGTCTGAAGAAAGTTGATCGTCGGCGCGTGTTCCGCACCGCGCAATCCCTGCCATAGTTGCTGCCACAGTGCGGCAGCGCGTTGAGAATCCATGCTAAGCCTCCGGAAAACACGCGAGCTTCAAGCATAGCAGAGCGGATCAGCGGCGGCGCAGGCGCGGAAAGCGGGCGTGCATGCGCAGGTTACGCAAATTGATCACCGCAATCGCCGTCCCCAACACCACCAGCGAGGCACCGAGGATTTTGAAGCTGTTCATGCTGTCGCCCAGCACCAGCACGCCCATCAGCACCGCCAGCACCGGGGTCAGCAGTGAATAGGGCATGATCAGGTTGACGTTATATTTTTTCAGCAGCGCGTACCACAGTGTGTAGGCGACAATCGATGAGGCGAGGGCGCTGTACAGGATGCCAAACCAGCCGTGCCAGCCAGCGTGGCTCAGGGCGGTAAACTGCTGCGATTCGGTCAGCCACGAGGCGGCGCCGACAATCGGAATGGCGAGGAAGGAGATCCAGCCGGTCAGCGTCAGCGGTTTAATCGGCGGCGACTTTTTCACAATCATATTGCTCACCGCCCAGCCGGTGGCGCTGCACAGCAGAATACACAGCACCCACCATGCCGGAATCGTTGGGCTGCCGGAGAGCACCACGACGCCGGCCAGTGAGATGGCGATACCGCACAGCTGCACCAGCCGCAGCTTCTCTTTCAGCACCAGCATCGCCAGCAGCATGGCAATCGGCGTGCCCAGCTGAACCACAATGGCACCGGTGCCGGCATCGGTATAACGCATGCCGACAAACAGCAGCGAAAAGTGCATGAAACCAAAGGTAAAGGCCAGCGTCAGCAGCCACGGTAGCTGGGCGCGGGTGATGCGGCAAAACGGCACCAGCACGATGGCCACCACGACAAAGCGCATCCAGGTGAGAAACAGCGGCGGAAGCTCCAGCAATCCCCACTTCACCGCCACGTTATTGAAGGCCCAGATGCAAACTACCATCAGAACCAGAAAAAAATGCCGCACCGCCACGCTGCTGTCCTTGGTTTGAGAAAGGGTGTCACCGTCTAATGATGGCACGAAGGCGATCGATTGGCGCAGGCGGGCGGCGCTTTTTTTCGCGCTGGCATGAGCTTATGCCAGAAAAATACAGGACAAGGCGCAAAATTACTGTCAGAGTGGATGTCCGAAACACGATCATTTGAGGACCGTATTCGGCATGACACAGACCCGCGCACTCCCCCTTGCTCTGATTCAACTCGAAACGCCGCCGCCGCAGGTGGTGGCAAAAATTGGTGAACAACCGCAGTGGTTTATTGAAGCCCTCGCGTTACAGCCGGACGATTACGTCATTGTGCGGCCGCATCTCGGAGAAGCGCTGCCGGCTTTCTCTGGCATCAGCGGTGCGATTCTCAGCGGCTCGTGGGCGATGGTTACCGATCACGCCGACTGGAGCGAGCGCACGGCCGCGTGGATTCGCGCGGCCATCGACGCGCAACTGCCGCTGCTTGGCGTCTGCTATGGCCATCAGCTGATGGCCTATGCGCTGGGTGGCAAAGTGGGTGATAACCCGAACGGCTGGGAGCGCGGGCTGAAAACCCTGACGCGCGACGTACACCGCGATCCGTGGCTGGCGCAGCTGCCAGAGACCTTCCCGGCCTGGCTGTCACACCGGCAGTCGGTGCTGGTGCCGCCAGCGCAGGCACAGGTGCTGGCGCGTTCCGCGCTGGACGGTTGCCAGATCCTGCGCTATTCGCCGCAGGCGCTGTCGGTGCAGTTCCACCCGGAATTCAGCCACAACATCATGTGCGCCTGCCTGCCTGAGGGCGTCAGCGATGATGGCGCGCAGCTGTCTGGCGAAGACTGGGCGCGCGAGCTGCTGCAGCGTTTCTGGCAGCAAACGCGCCCGCAGGCGCAGGTTCAGGGCGCGTAATGGCGCGTGCAGCGATAAACCCACGCGGGTGGCATATTCTTCAGCACCCGCTGGCGCTGCCAGGTGAAGTAGCGTGACAGGCTGGGCTGGGTCAGCGAGGTGTACTGAAACTGGACGAATACACCGCGCGGTCCCAGCACATCATGCACCGCGCTGAGAATCGCTTCGCGCGTGGCGGGCGGCAGCGACAGCAGCGGCAGGCCGGAAAAAATCACATCGTACTCCCCCGACAAATACTCTGCCGAGCAGGCGCGCACCTGCATGCGCGCATCGTTCCAGCGGCGTAAACCCTTTACCAGCTCGGGACTGATTTCAAACACATCCAGCTGCGCCTGCGGGGCCATGTGCGCCAGCAGATGGCGGGTGAGCACGCCGTCGCCGGCACCCAGCTCGGCGATGCGCAGGCTGTGCTCCCAGTTGACCGTTTCACACATGGCGCGACACAGGGCAGCCGAAGAGGGCGTAATGCTGCCCATTTTGCGCGGATTGCGGATAAATTGCTGAACGAAATTCGCTTTGGCGCGCATTGCCATCAGGGCGGAAGCCAGCATGATTTTCTCCTGTTCACGGGGCTGCTTCATATTGACCGCACAAATCGCACATGTTTCGCTTTTCCTGACGCGCACGGCAAAACTCGGAATTTTCTGTCTGCGGCGGGCGCGCGTTCTGGCGTGACGGCAGGACGGTGGCGTCATGCCGCATTTTCCTTCGGTGCGGTCACAGTTTCCCGC
Organism: Pantoea dispersa; assembly: GCF_035783935.1. Taxonomy (GTDB): domain Bacteria; phylum Pseudomonadota; class Gammaproteobacteria; order Enterobacterales; family Enterobacteriaceae; genus Pantoea; species Pantoea dispersa_C. Next base: position 542,009 of record NZ_JALKOV010000001.1, read on the forward strand.
TGCGCGATCTGACAGGCTGGCATTGTTCGTTCAATGTTAATAACAAGTTTCATAGTTGTTACTCGCCACTCTGTCCCGCAAGGAGAAACACCATGCGTTACGCTGCTCCGGGAGAAACCGGTTCTCTCATCCATCTGCAATCGCGTTATGGCAACTTTATCAACGGCGAGTTTGTGCCGCCGGTGAACGGTAACTACTTCGTCAACACCACGCCGATTAATGGCTCGACCATCGGCGAATTCCCGCGCTCGGATAAGCAGGATATCGATAACGCGGTGGCCGCCGCGCAGGCTGCCGCTGACGCGTGGGGCAAAACCTCGCCGCAGGCGCGTTCACTGCTGCTGCTGAAAATTGCCGACCGGCTGGAAGCCAATCTGGAAGCCATCGCGGTCAATGAAACCTGGGATAACGGCAAGCCGGTGCGCGAAACCCTGGCGGCCGATTTACCGCTGGCGGTTGACCACTTCCGCTATTTCGCGGGCTGCGTGCGCGCGCAGGAAGGCACCGCCGCCGAAATCGACGAGTTCACCGCCGCCTACCACTTTCATGAGCCGCTTGGGGTCGTCGGACAAATTATCCCGTGGAACTTCCCGCTGCTGATGGCGGCGTGGAAACTGGCGCCGGCGCTGGGTGCCGGTAACTGCGTGGTGCTGAAGCCCGCTGAACAGACGCCGCTCTCCATTACCCTATTGATGGAGCTGATTAAAGACCTGGTGCCGCCGGGCGTGATTAACGTGGTGCACGGCTACGGTAAAGAGGCCGGCGAGGCGCTGGCTTCGCATCCGGGTATCGCCAAGATCGCCTTTACCGGATCGACCGCCACTGGCGGCCACATTCTTGAGCTGGCGGCAAAAAGCCTGATCCCGTCCACCGTCGAGCTGGGCGGCAAGTCGCCCAACATTTTCTTTGAAGACATCATGCAGGCGGAGGAGAGCTTCATCGAAAAAGCGGCCGAAGGCGTGGTGCTGGGCTTCCTCAATCAGGGCGAAGTCTGTACCTGTCCGTCACGCGCGCTGGTTCAGGAGTCGATTTTTGAGCCGTTTATGGCGGCGGTGATGAAGCGCATCCAGACCATTAAGCGTGGCGATCCGCTCGACACTGAGACCATGATCGGCGCGCAGGCGTCGCAGCAGCAGTTCGACAAAATTCTCTCTTACCTGGAGATTGCGCAGCAGGAGGGCGCGCAGGTGCTGCACGGCGGCGGGGTGGAGAAAATCGGTGAAGCGTTTGCCAGCGGTTACTACATTCAGCCGACGCTGCTGAAAGGTGATAACAGCATGCGCGTCTTCCAGGAGGAGATTTTCGGACCGGTGGTCGGCGTGCTGACCTTTAAAGATGAAGCGGAAGCGATTGCCATCGCCAACGATTCGATTTACGGCCTCGGTGCGGGCGTGTGGACGCGCGATATCAACCGTGCTTACCGCGTAGGTCGCGCGATCAAAGCCGGTCGCGTCTGGACCAACTGCTATCACCTCTATCCGGCGCACGCCGCGTTTGGCGGCTATAAAAAATCCGGTATTGGCCGTGAAACCCACAAAATGATGCTCGATCACTATCAGCAGACCAAAAATTTGCTGGTCAGCTACAGTACGCAGCCTCTCGGCTTTTTCTGATTTAACCGGCAGCGGTGCGCGCCGCTGCCGCCTTCATGGCAACGTCACACAGCTCTGTCACAGTGCTGACAGAAAAAACAGATTATTCCCCCTGTTATTAAGACGCGTCTTGTCGATATTAAGAGGCGTGAGTTTATACAGTAACGCACCGTTTTTAAGGAGAGAAGATGAACACCCTGTACCACTTTCAGGAGCAGCACGACGAAGTGCTGGATGCGGTCGAAGAGAATATCATTACTGTAAATCTGCCGGGCCGCCAGGCGATCTACGTGATTGGCCAGAACGACGACGATGCCGATCTGTTGCTGGACGTGCAGCTGCGCGGTGTGTGAGCGCCGCAGGGGCTGGCAGACAAAAAAAATCCGCAGCTTTTACGCCGCGGATTTTTTTATTGCAGGCCGGCTTATTTCACGCAGGCAGCACACTGGTTGTGGATTTGCTGGAAGAAGTCGTTGCCTTTGTCATCCACCAGGATGAACGCCGGGAAGTTCTCCACTTCAATTTTCCAGATCGCTTCCATGCCCAGTTCAGCATACTCCACGCACTCCAGACTCTTAATGCTTTGCTGCGCCAGCACCGCCGCCGGGCCGCCAATACTGCCCAGATAGAAGCCGCCGTGTTTATGGCAGGCATCCGTGACCTGCTGGCTGCGGTTACCTTTGGCCAGCATCACCATGCTGCCGCCGTTAGCCTGCAGCAGATCGACGTAGGAGTCCATGCGGCCGGCGGTGGTCGGACCGAGTGAACCGGACGCGTAACCTTCCGGCGTTTTCGCCGGGCCCGCATAGTACACCGGATGATCTTTGATGTACTGCGGCAGACCTTCGCCGTTGTCGATGCGCTCTTTCAGTTTGGCGTGCGCAATATCACGCGCCACGATGATGGTGCCGTTCAGCGACAGACGCGTTGCCACCGGGTAAGCGGAGAGCTGGGCGAGGATCTCGCTCATCGGGCGATTGAGATCGACGCTGACCACTTCGCCTTCGCCCTGCTGACGCAGCGCTTCCGGGATATAGCGGCCTGGGTTGTCTTCCAGCTTCTCGATCCAGATGCCTTCGCGGTTAATTTTGGCTTTGATGTTGCGGTCAGCCGAGCAGGAAACGCCCATGCCCACCGGGCAGGATGCGCCGTGACGCGGCAGACGCACCACGCGGATATCGTGAGCAAAATACTTACCGCCAAACTGCGCGCCGAGGCCGAGTTTCTGCGAGGCTTCCAGCAGTTCCTGTTCCAGCTGCACGTCGCGGAACGCCTGACCGTGTTCGTTACCTTCGGTCGGCAGCGAATCGTAATAGTGGGTTGACGCCAGCTTCACGGTTTTCAGCGTGCTTTCAGCGGAAGTGCCGCCGATGACAAATGCAATGTGGTACGGCGGACAGGCCGCCGTGCCGAGCGACATCATTTTATCGATCAGGTAGTTTTTCAGCTTCGCTGGTGTGATCAGCGCTTTGGTTTCCTGATACAGATAGGTTTTGTTAGCAGAACCGCCACCTTTGGCGATGCACAGGAATTTGTATTCGTCGCCGTCAACGCTGTAGAGATCGATCTGCGCCGGCAGGTTGGTGCCGGTGTTGACCTCTTTGTACATATCGAGCGGCGCGTTCTGTGAATAGCGCAGGTTATCTTCGATAAAAGTGTTGTAGACGCCCTGAGACAGCGCCGCTTCATCGCCGCCGCCGGTCCAGACGCGCTGGCCTTTTTTACCCATGATGATGGCGGTGCCGGTATCCTGGCAGGTTGGCAGCACGCCCTTGGCGGCGATTTCTGAGTTACGCAGGAACTGCAGCGCCACGTATTTGTCGTTCTGGCTGGCTTCATCGTCCGCCAGAATCGACGCCACCTGCTGCTGATGCGAGGCGCGCAGCATGAAAGAGGCATCGTGGAACGCCTGCTGCGCCAGCAGCGTCAGGGCTTTCGGGTCGACTTTCAGGACTTCTTCGCCATCAAAGTTGGCCACGGAAACATGGTCGCGGCTCAGCAGATAGTACTCGGTATCATCTTTGGCGAGAGGAAAGGGATTCTGGTAGTAGAAGGGTTTGTTCGACATGTTGGCTCACTTAGCTTCGTGTTGCCCGCCAGCATGACGGGCGACAAATTAGGCGATCTGTTATTCGATTTTCTCTCGCCAGTCGTCGGCAAGAGCTGACTGGCGAGTATCATACCACTTTAACGTTATTACGCGGCTGCGTTTTTAACATCAAAGCAACATCATCAGAACATCATCACCATCCACGGGTAGGCAATCACCATCAGCGCCACCAGGAACAGGGCACCAAAGATGGTACCGAGACGCCAGTAATCTTTGGTTGGCAGGTAGCCGCTACCGTAGTAAATCGGGCTTGGGCCTGTGCCGTACGGGGTGATAATGCCCATCACACCCAGTGAGGTACACATCATCAGGCAGAACACCGGCATGTTGATGCCTGGAATCGACGCGGCGATGGTCAGCATGGCAGGCAGCAGGGCAGTGGTGTGCGCCGTGGTGCTGGCGAACAGATAGTGCAGCAGGTAGAAGGCCACCAGCAGTACCACTGCAGAAACCTGCGGGTCGTAGCCGTGCAGCAGCAGCGCCCCTTCTTTACCCAGCCACGCGATGAAGCCCACGCGTGCCAGGCCATCGGCCAGCGCAACCAGGGTGGCAAACCAGGCAAAGGTGTTCCATGCGGCTTTGTTGCTGGTGATGTCGTTCCAGTTCAGCACGCCGGTCCACAGCATCAGCACGATAACCAGCAGGGCGGCCATCGCCGGTTCAATCCACGCCGTGGCGAAGATCCACATCATCAGCGCGGCGACCACGAATACCAGCAGCAGAATCTCGTTGCGCGACAGCGGACCCAGTTTATCCAGCTCGGCTTTGGCCCAGCGTGGCACTTCGTCATTGATTTTCACTTCTGGCGGATAGAGCCAGTAAGCCAGCAGCGGCATGGTGAGAATCAGCAGGATACCCAGCGGCAGGAAGGCGAGGAACCACATGCCCCATGAGATATCAAAGCCGACCACGCTTTTTACCAGCGCCAGCGCCAGCAGGTTCGGCGCCAGCGCCGACAGGAACATTGAGCTGGTGATACAGGCAGCGGTGATGGCAACCCACATCAGGTAAGAACCAATTTTGCGCGCGCTCGGATCGTTGGGTTTAGAACCGTACAGCGGCGGCAGGTTGGCGATGATGGGATAGATGGTGCCGCCACTGCGCGCGGTGTTGGACGGCGTGAACGGTGCCAGCAGCAGGTCAGCAAAGGTGATGGCATAGCCGAGCGTCAGGCTGCGGCGGCCGAGATATTTCACCAGAATCAGCGCCAGGCGACGACCGAACTGGGTTTTATCGTAGCCGGCGGCAAACATGAACGCGCCGAAAATCAGCCATACGGTGGAGTTGCCGAAGCCGCTCACCGCCCATTTAAACGCCTGACCGGCCGTTTTGAATTTGGGATCGGCCAGTTCCGCCGGGCTGAACAGCACGTACTGGCTGAACAGCGCGATGATGACCACGCCGGTCAGGCCGATGACCGCACCCGGCAGCGGTTCAAAGATCAGGCCGACAATCACCCCGACGAAGATGGCAAAGAAGTGCCACGCGTACGGTTCCAGCCCGGCAGGGGTCGGCACCAGCAGCAACAGCACGGCAACCACGATCGGCAGGCACAACATGACTAGCCGGTTCTTTTTCCCCGGCGCGGCAGGTGGCGCCTTTAGGGGTTCACTCTGGGTTGTTTGTGTATTCATAGTTTTGGTCTGCAAGTTATGGGAATGCGATTGACGGCCCGGTCGGGTTGATTTTTTTTAGTTACGAAACGCTTGTAGCAGATCAACCGGGGCGTTTTAAAGTGTCTTTTACATGAATCTTCGTTATTGCAATTTTGCTTCGCGAATTATCAATTGAATGTCGCTATGATGCGATTAATTAGAATATCTATTTTGATCTGGATCAATAAAATTATTAGCGGATTTTTTCTTTTAACCTTTTGCGCCGTAATAAATGAACCAACAGGTGTAAAATATGTGTTAAAAATGAACGGAACGGCAAAATCAGCGTAAAAAACGCCGGAGAATGGGTTTTTATCTTTATGATATTCAATCATTTTCTTTTAATGTTAGGAAAAAGTTGATTTTTGTCAAGTATTGGTTAAAACTTAGCGGAGCGCGGATTTCAGCAATGAGCAACAAATTCTATTTTTACGCGTAAAACTTATATAACTAACATTCTGGGTTATGTAACTAAATAAAATGGTATATTTATACCATGAAGTCGGACCACTTAAATTAATTATAAAGACCTCCGAACTGCCAAAGAATTGAATACACGATTTCTTAATTCTGGAGTTGCTCATTATGAATACGCTCACCCCGATTCTTAATCCGCTGACATTGCCAAAAGGGGCGGTGCTGAAAAACCGTCTGGTGATGGCACCGATGACCACCTGTACCGGCTATTATGACGGCGGCGTCACCAGCGACCTCGTCGAGTACTATCGCGTGCGTGCCGGCAGCATCGGTACCGTGATCGTCGAGTGTGCTTTTATTGATAACCGCGGTCCGGCATTCCCGGGCGCTATCGGTATCGACAGCGACAACAAAATCCCTGGCCTGGCCCGAATCGCGCATGCCATCAAATCTCAGGGTTCCAAAGCCATTTTGCAGATTTACCACGGCGGTCGCATGGTTGAACCCGCGCTGATCGGCGGTAAAACCCCGGTCGCGCCCAGCGCTATCGCCGCGCCGCGTGAAGGTGCCAGCACCCCGCAGGCGCTGACGGCGGAAGAAGTGGACGTGATGATCACTAAGTTTGGTGATGCGGTGAACCGCGCCATCAAAGCTGGCTTCGACGGCGTGGAGATCCACGGCGCTAACACCTACCTGATTCAGCAGTTCTACTCACCTAACTCTAACCAGCGCGACGACAAATGGGGCGGTAGCCGCGACAACCGCGCGCGCTTCCCGCTGGAAGTGCTGGAAATCACCCACAAAATGGCGGAACGCTTCGCCGCGGCGGATTTCATTATCGGTTATCGCTTCTCGCCGGAAGAGCTGGAAGTGCCCGGTATCCGCTGGGACGACACGCTGTATCTGCTGGAGAAACTGGCGGCGCGCGGGCTGGATTACGTGCACTTCTCCGTTGGCCAGCTGCTGCGTCCATCGATTGTCGACACCCAGGACCCGACGCCGTTAATCAGCAAATACATTGAACAGCGCTCGGCGACGCTGGCGAAAGTGCCGGTGATTGGCGTGGGTGGCGTGGTGAACAAAGAGGATGCCGAACTGGCGCTGGCCTCCGGTTTCGATCTGGTGGCGATTGGTAAAGCCTGCATCGCCTATCCGGACTGGGCCGACCGCATCATCAAAAACGAGCACATGGATCTGTACATCGACAGCACCAAACGCGAAGCGCTGACCATTCCGGAACCGCTGTGGCGCTTCTCGCTGGTGGATGCGATGATCCGTGACGTCAGCGATGGCCATCGCAAGTACAAAGCCGGCGTTTACCAGGCGAAAGTTGAAGCCGAAGCGCTGAAGCTGAAAATCAACGTGACGCTCGATACCGACCGTATCACCGACATCTCGCTGGTGCCGGATCCTAACCTTGATGTCGATTTCACCAGCACCTTTGAAAGCCTGCGTGAACGTATTCTGGTGGCGAACAGCCCGCACGTCGATGCCATCACCGGCGCGACCACCCAGAGTGAAGCGCTGAAGAAAGCGGTATCGCGCGCGCTCACCACCTCCAGCAAAGAGTATGTGATTGAAGAGGGCGGTAACCCGAATGCGCCGGTCAACTACGATGTGGTGGTGGTCGGTACCGGCGGGGCCGGTCTGGCGGCGGCGATTCAGGCGCACGATGACGGTGCGCGCGTGGTGATCATCGAGAAGATGCCTACCATCGGCGGTAACACCATCAAAGCCTCGGTGGGGATGAACGCCGCGGAAACCCGCTATCAGAAACTGAAAGGCATCGAAGACAGCAAAGAGCTGTTCTACGAGGAAACGCTGAAAGGCGGCAAGTTCAAAAACAACCCGGTGCTGCTGCGTGAATTCGTTGAGCGCGCGCCAGAAGCCATTGAGTGGCTGGCGGCGAAAGAGATTGAGCTGAGTGATATCACCATCACCGGCGGCATGAGCATTGACCGTACGCACCGTCCGGAAGATCGCTCGGCGGTAGGTGGCTTCCTGATCAGCGGCCTGGTGAAAAACGTCAACCAGCGCAACATTGAAGTGCTGCTGGAAACCTCGGTATCCGAGATTCTGTTCGAAAACGGCGCGGTGAGCGGCGTGAAAGTGGTCGATGAGTACAACGACAGCCGCATCCTGAATGCGAAAAGCGTGATTGTCGCCACCGGTGGCTTCAGCGCCAACCGTGAGATGGTGGTGAAATACCGTCCTGAGCTGGACGGCTTTGTTACCACCAACCACAAAGGGGCCACCGGCAGCGGTATCGCCATGCTGCAGAAAATTGGTGCAGAGACCGTCGACATGGGCGAAATCCAGATTCACCCGACGGTTGAGCAGACCACTTCGTACCTGATTTCCGAAGCGATGCGCGGCGGCGGGGCGATTCTGGTCAGCCAGGCCGGTAAGCGTTTCTATAACGAAATGGAAACCCGCGACAAAGTCTCTGCCGAGATCATCGCGCTGCCGGAAAAAAGCGCGTGGATCGTGTTTGACGAGCAGGTACGTGCCAACAACAAAGCGGCGGACGAATATATCGCCAAAGGCTTTGTGATCAGCGCGCCAACGCCACACGAGCTGGCGGTGAAACTCAATATGGATCAGGAAACGCTACAAAGCACGCTGGGCCGTTACAACGAGTTTGTGATTAACCAGAAAGACGAAGACTTTGGCCGTGCCACCGCGCTGCGTCATCCGCTCAATCAGGGGCCGTTCTTCGCGATTCGTATCGCTCCAGGCGTGCACCACACCATGGGCGGCGTGACCATCAATACCGAGACCGCGGTACTTGATGCGCAGAAACAGGTGATTCCAGGTGCCTGGGCGGCGGGCGAAGTGGTCGGCGGCATCCACGGTGCGAACCGCATCGGCGGTAACGCCGTCGCCGATATCATCATCTTTGGTATCAAAGCCGGTCGTAATGCCGCTAAACTGGCGTTAGGTAACTAAGCCATCACGATGCCCGCGCCCTGCGGGCATCGTTCTCTTACGGGGCAATAATGACAAGCGACGCTGGCGTCCATTCCTATTCTGCCGTCCTTATGGGTTCGCCCATTCTGCTCAAACTGTTCGAAGACAATCCTACGCTGGCCAGCCAGGTCTTTCGCCTGATCAAACAGCAGGAAAACCTGTTCACCGTTAACCGCGCCGAATCTGAAGTGATGGCCATTAATCAGGCCGCCGGACGCCATCCGGTGGTGGTGAGCGCGCCGGTGTTTGCGCTGATTAGCGTGGCGCATGCGGTGAGCATCCTGCCGGACAGCGCGTTTAACTTCACCATCGGTCCGGTGGTGAAACGCTGGAAGATTGGTTTTCAGGGGCGAGAGGTACCGCCCGCAGCGGAGATTGAGGCGCTGCTGCGCCTGACCGATCCGCATCAGGTGGTGCTGGATGCCGAGCAGCATTCGGTGCTTCTGCCGCTGCCGGGCATGGAGATCGATTTGGGTGCTATCGCAAAAGGCTATATCGCTGACGTGGTGCAGGCGTTTCTGCGCCAGCAGGGCGTCGCGCAGGCACTGATTAATCTCGGTGGCAATGTGCAGACGCTGGGCAGTCCGCCGCATCAGCCGCAGGGCTGGGGCATCGGCCTGAAAAAGCCGTTTGGCCGGGACGATGAACTGCTGGGTACGCTGCAGGTGCAGGGCAAATCGGTGGTGACGTCCGGGATTTATGAGCGCTTCTTTGAGCGCGACGGACGCTGCTGGCATCACATCTTCGATCCGCGCACCGGTTATCCGCTGGACAATGAACTGCTGAGCGTGACGGTGATTGCCGATCGCTCACTGGATGGCGATATCTACACCACGCTGCTGTACGGCATGGGCGTGGAGCAGGGGCTGGCGTATCTCGCCGGCCAGCCCGATATCGACGCGGTATTTGTCACCCGCGATCGGCAAATCATCTGCTCGCCGGCGCGCCATTTCCGCTTCAGCCAGCTGGATTGCAGCTGGCAGCTGCGTCACTGACAGTACTGTTGCAGCAGCGAATGGTACTCCGGCTGCAGGCGATAGCGATACACCGGGCGGCCAGTGGCACCGTAGTGAATGCTGGTGAACAGGATGTTAATCTGCGCCAGCCAGATCAGATACTTGCGGCACGAGACGCGTGAAATGTTCACTTCTGCCGCCAGTTCGTCGGTGGAAAACTCATGGCCCGGATGGGCATCAATCCACTGACACAGCGTGCGCAGCGTCTGCGGCGTCAGGCCTTTCGGCAGCCGTTTGTTGTCGTGCTGGGTGGCCGGGCTGCCGTGCATCAGCAGATCGAGATCCGACTGCTGATAGTAGTGCTGGTTGTCCATCAGCGACTTTTTCTGCCGCCAGCCGGTCAGCGCCTCTTCAAAACGCGGGAACTGGAACGGTTTGATCAGATAATCCACTACGCCGTAGTGCAGCGAGGTTTTGATGTTCTCCGCATCGGCCGCTGACGAAATGATGATCACTTCAACCGAACTCTGCGCCTGGCGCAGCTCCGGCAGCAGATCGAGCCCATTTTCCTGCTGCATATAGATATCCAGCAGCACCAGGTCGATCGGCGTTTCGCTATTGAACAGGAACTCGCGCGCCTGCTGCAGCGTCGCGGCGGTACCCACGCAGTGAAAGCCCGGTACCTGGCCGATAAAGCTGCGGTTCAGCTCGGCCACCATGGCGTCATCGTCGACCACTAACACGTTAATCATGCGGTTTGGTTTCCTCCATCCCACGGAAGTTGGACTAAAAATTGGGTGAACACGCCGGGCTCGGACTCCACGCTGACGCTGCCGCCAAGGTGCTCCGTCTGCTGTTTCAGCAGGAACAGGCCAACGCCGCGATCTTCCCCTTTGGTGGAGAAGCCCTTGTCGAACACGGTCGCCAGATGCTGCGCCGCGATACCCGGTCCGTCATCGCTCACTTCACAGGTCAGCCAGCCGTTCTGGTAGTGCAGCATGACGTGGATTTCGCCCTCGGTCTGCCCGCTCATCGCATCCAGCGCATTCTCCACCAGATTGCCGACCACGGTGATCAGCGCCGCCATTTGCTGCTCGTTGCCGCTGTCCGGCAGGTAGCTGGCATCGCTGATGGTCAGACGATGGCCGCAATCGGAGGCGCGGTTAATTTTGCTGAGCAGAAAACCGGCGATCACCGGTGATTTGATTTTCTCCAGCAGGAAGCCAATTTCCGTCTGATAGTTATTGGCGGTCTTCAGAATATAGGCTTCCACCTGCGCATAGTTTTTCATGTGCAGCAGGCCGAGGATCACGTGCAGCTTATTCATGAACTCATGCGAGCGCTCACGCAGGGCATCAACATAGTTTACCATGCCGGTCAGACGCTGCATCAGCTGGCTGATTTCGGTCTTGTCCCTGAAGGTGCAGACTGCGCCGATAATGCGTCCCTGGCTGCGCACCGGCACGGTGTTGCTTAGCAGCAGACGACCATTGACGTTGAGCTCCTCATCGCGCAGCGCCCGCCCGCTGTTGAGCACCTCCTGCAGATGCTGGTCGATCACCGAGGCATCATAAATGCGCGCGGTACTCACTACGCTGCTGCCCATTTTATCGCTAAGCAGCTGGCGCGCCGCCTGATTGACCAGCGTCACCTCGCCCTGATCGTCCATCGCTACCACGCCTTCCTTGACGGAGTTGAGGATCGCCTGGCGCTGTTCAAACAGGGTGGAAATTTCGTATGGCTCGAGGCCAAACAGAATGCGCTTCAGCACGCGCACCAGGATAAAGGTGCCAACCGCGCCGGCAAAGGTGCCGATCAGGATGGTCCACAGAATGCTCCAGCGGCTCTGGTTGATCTGGTCGGTGACCGCTTCCAGCGAAATGCCGATCGCCACCACGCCAATCTGCCGCTGCTGGGCGTCATACACCGGGGTAAACACGCGCAGTGCTTTGGCCAGCGAGCCCTGATTGACCGAGACATTCTCGTTGCCGCGCAGCGCCGGTTCGATGTCCGGGCCGATAAAGTGTTTGCCCACCAGCTCTGGATTGCGGTGCGAGTAGCGGATGCCGTCCATGTTAGTGATGCTGATAAACAGCAGATGGTTACTCTCTTCCACCGCTTTGGCGATAGGCTGAATAGCGGCCCGATCGGGCGGCAGGCGCAGCGCCTGCTGAATTTCGGGGGATTTCGCCAGCGTGCGCGCCACCGCCATGGCTTTATCCTCCAGCTGGCTGCGCGTCGCGGCCCCAATCTGGAAGAAATAAAACATGTGTACGCTCAGCAGCACCAGCACAATCACCGCGCTGAGCATCAGCGTCACCAGGGTGTTGAGCTTCATCGGTCGCCTGCGCGCCGGCGTGGCTTGCTGTGGAGAGGTCATGATCGTGCTCTGCGGAAAACGGGGGGCTATTATGACGGATAATCCGCAGCGGGTCGCGCTAAATGCAGGAAGGCCGTCAGCGATGACGACCTTCCGTGGGGGAGAGCGGGCGGGTTAACCCTGTTTCACCCGGTTCGCGAAGCTTTTACGCAGTTTCTGCAGCTTCGGCGGGATTACCGCCAGGCAGTAACCGTTACGCTGACCAGCACCGTCCCAGTAATCCTGATGATAATCTTCTGCCGGATACCAGGCTTTCAGCGGCTCAATGGTGGTCACCACCGGCACGTTGTGATCTTCCTGCGCACGGGCAATCGCCGCAATCGCTTCGGCTTCCTGCTCCGCGTTAGCCGGGAAAATCGCCGAACGGTACTGGGTGCCAACATCATTACCCTGGCGGTTCAGCTGGGTGGGATCGTGGGTCGCGAAGCTGATATCCAGCAGATCGCCATAGCTCACTTTCTCCGGATCGAAGCCTACGCGAATCGCTTCGGCGTGGCCGGTCGCACCGCTGCACACCTGCTCGTAGGTAGGATTAGGACGTTCACCGCCAGTGTAACCACTTTCGACTGACTCGACGCCAATCACATCTTTGAATACTGCTTCGGTGCACCAGAAACAGCCACCCGCGATAATCGCATATTCGGTTGCCATTGTTTTACTCCTGTCAGGGCGAAAGCGTTAGAGTGGGGGTTCAGCACGCTGAATTCAAGCCGCTTTCTGTTAACATTTCGGGCGCAACCTGGCACAACCTGGCGCGGCTTGGCCCGTAGCGCCTTGCCATTGCGCGCAGACGATCTGCGCCGCACGGGTGCAGCATTGATGCAAACGCCAGCCGATCTACCAGCGGCGCTTTTACCTGCGCGATAAAACGTTATTCAGCGGTGAGATGTCGTGGTGTATTTTGCGCGTAATAGCCCGGATGATACGAAGCAGATAATATTCTTGTTTAAATAGAATAACGCGGCTCAGCTGAGCCGCATCAGGTAAATGACTTTCTGTCGGCGCGAATTAACGGATACTCCAGTAGTCTACAATATCGCTATTATTAAAAGTGATATAGAGTCTATTACCGTGTATTTCGGTATTTCCACTACGTTTATCTGCCATTTTGCCTGCCGTAGAGGATACTTCACTTGCTGAGTTTGCCATACCTAACGCGCCGGATACGGCTCCCGCTCCCGGGATGTAGCCCAGCAGCGAAGAGGCGCTGCTGTAATCCGCATTTTTCTCGTAAATCCAGGTGGTGCCCTGAGAGGATTTTTGATTATCATCCGGGACACCATAAAGCTGCTGCACTTCCGCCTTGGTGGTTTTCCCTTCTTTAATGTGTGACTGAACGTAGGTCGCGCTGTATTTATCCTCACCCCCCGTCGACGAACATCCACTTAACAGGATAACGAGCATCACCATCAAACCCATAAGGTTAATTTTCATTTTTCCCTCTTTGTAAGTTTATTGTAAAGTCCAGATTTAAATATCACGGCCTTAATGGTTGCGCAATATTATAATGGTGCGCTTTATCTCATTTTGCTGATGCGGCAATTTTAATTATGGCTAACCTTTTGATATGGATTTGTTTTTGTTGTGATGCGCCGGCAATAAATTTTCATTGATTTTAAAATAGCGTCGGCCATTTAGGGCAGTGAAGTTTAAGCATTAAGTGCTGTATTCGTCAGCGCCCGATATTGATCAATTATCTGTAAATTAATTTCATCATTAATCGCTTATCGATTGGTGTGAATTATCAATTTTCTCTCCCGCCGCCTTGCGATTATTCCGAGTAGCGTGACAGGTTCAGGGTCGCCGCGGGAGAGAGGTTAAGTCACTTTGCCTTCACGCGCGGCACGTCACTAATACGCGTGGTGTAAGCCGGAGACAGCATGTCGCGTTTCATCGCCCAGGGTTTCTGAATGCCCTGACCGGCAAACCACAAGGCACCGCGCTGGTGGGCGTTGATCTTATCCATCAGCGCCATCAGCTGATCGCTGTTACGGCGCGGCTGATAGTCAGCAAACAGATCAAACTGTGCCACGCCATCACTGAAGAAGTCACCCAGCATCACGCCGCCTTTCAGATAGCGCTTGCCGGGGACCCAGATGCGATCCAGACAGTTGAGCGTGGCCTGAATAATGTCGCGGCTGTCGGCGGTGGGGGTCACCAGCGTCTGGCTGGCGGCGTTGGCATAGTAGGGCTGATGCGGATCGTGCGGGCTGGTGCGAATAAACGCCCCGATGTAGCGGCAATACTGGCGCTCGCTGCGCAGTTTCTCCGCTGCGCGTGCTGCATAGCTGGCAATGGCTTCGCGCATATCCTGATAATCGGTAATGCGATCGCCAAACGAGCGCGAGCAGAGGATATTTTGCCGGTGCGGAATCACCTCTTCAAATGCCAGGCACGGTTCGCCGCGCAGCTCGCGCACGGTGCGCTCCAGCACCACGCCAAAATGCTTACGGATCAGCGCAGTGGGCGTCTCCGCCAGCTGCAGGGCGGTTTCAATCCCCATCAGGTTCAGCTTGTTCGATAAACGGCGGCCGACGCCCCATACTTCCTCTACGCCGACCCGCTGCATCAGCCCGCGCTGGCGCGCCGGGGCAGAGAGGTCCATCACGTTATCGGCTTTGGTCCAGCGTTTGGCCGCCCAGTTAGCCAGCTTGGCGAGGGTTTTCGTTGGCGCGATGCCGACGCCCACTTTCAGGTGCGTCTCTTTCCACAGGCAATCACGCACCTCCTGTCCGTAGCGCGTCAGCGAGGTGTAGCCCTCAAGCCCGCTGACATCCAGAAAGGCTTCGTCAATTGAGTAGACGTCCACGCGCGGCGCCAGTCGGTCGAGCGTCTCCATCACGCGCGCCGACATGTCGCCGTACAGCGCATAGTTGGATGAAAACACCACCACCTGATGGCGCATCAGCTCGTCGCGATGCTTGAACCACGGCGCCCCCATTTTTATGCCCAGCCGCTTCGCTTCACGGCTCAGTGAGATAATGCAGCCGTCGTTGTTCGACAGCACCACAATTGGCCTGCCGCGCAGATCCGGGCGAAACACCGTTTCGCAGCTGGCGTAGAAAGAGTTTACGTCGACCAATGCATACATCACCGGCACCCTGAAAAATACTGTATATAAAAACAGTATGTGCAGAGGCGTGCTAAAGATCAAGCGGCAGGATTGTGCATTGCCGAATGTGCGAGCTGGAGCAAGTTACTAACTGAACGGTCTCTGAGAGACGAAATTTTTATGCCATTTCCGTATCCCAGTCTTATGCGTCGAAACGCCAGAAAGCCTGCATAGTTGCATGCATTCCTGTGAAAAAATTAATAGTCTGAAGAATAATCAATATTAAAAATAAATCCGGTTAACCATGAGATTAAAAAGTAAAATAACGCTATGTTGCTCAATGTTTTTGGCAGTATAGGTTATGTAAATAGATAAGGTTTTTGCTTAAGTTTCGCCGAATTTTATTTCAAGCTCCCATTTGATTCGGATCATCTAACTCAGGATGTCTTTGCCTTAAAATATTTCTATAGTTATTCGGTTGCAAGGCTACAGGTGTGAGCGATTTATCAATACAGGAAGTACACGATTACTGTCTCAACTTAACGCAACGTATTATTAAAAGCTTTAACTGGAAAAATATCACCACAGGCGTATTGAGCGAAGCGGAGAAGCAATCCCTTGCCGCAGGCGTTACAGGGAGTAAGCTCAACTGGGCATGGGGGATGGAGCGCTACCAGGGTACAGCAAATGACAACGGCATATTAGATATAAGCCTCAAGGTCATTGACTATGCAGATCCTGAGGTACTGCATGCTGTCATCCTCTGTAAATATGACACACTGCGTAACGAGTTTGCTATTTGTATGCTGGAAAATTTTATTGTTGATAAAGAGACATCATTGTCAGGTAAAGTCTTTATTATCGCACTGGTATATGCCACGACTTTTTGCGCAATGGTGGGTTTGGATGACGTGCATATCTGTGACCCTGTCCCCGAGGCTCAGTCCCGATATAGATCGTATGGTTTTGCTTTCGTATTCGATGCTCCTGATAAAATGTCCTCATCGGTAGAAGAGATACAAGATAAAATACGCGAGAAAGTGCGGCGGTTTTTTTGAAGAAGAATAAATCAACGCAGGAATTCAGCATCCTGTTTGATAAATAAACAAGGGTAGGGTAAATTATGAACATAGCAGGAACTTCAGGAGGCATCATGATTAAGCAAAGTAAAAAAATTGATACATCCAGGGCGATGACTGCTGCCAAACGTTCAGTCGCTTTCTGGTCTTCCATTGATGGTGCGAAGCTTGCCAGAGTAGGTTTTGAAGAAAAAGATGCTGACGTTATTGGTCCGGAGAAGCCGTCAGCGAAGGCACGAATCGCCAGTTAACAATAAGCAATCGTATCGTTATCAGAATCAAAGCTCCTGTCGCGGGGGCTTTTTTGCTTTACATGCCTGAGTTTTTAGCAGGCCGGAAACATGTATAAACGCACCCCGGCGGAAGGCGGTTCGGAAGAGTGTATGACAACCGGACGAAAAAAACGGCGCTCCCGTCAGGGAAACGCCGTGGGCCAGGCGGCCAGTTACTGCGCGAGAAAAAACGGTGTCACTGCATACTCTGACTGAACGTCACTGCGACTTCTTGCTGCCTGCTTCCGCGCCGGTGATCGGATCGATCAGCGGATCGGACGCGGTGCGTGCGGCCAGCGCATCAATGTCGCGCTGCTCATCCGCCGACAGCGTTACCGACGGCAACCCATCTCCGCCGTCAACGGCCGGCTGCGGATCGGCCACATAATCGAAGTTGTCATCGGAGTTCCAGCTACCGCGCACGTCGTCACCTTCCGACATGTTGTAGTAGTTGTGCGCATACTGCTCAATTGGCGGCAGCTTGCCCGGTGGGAAGTTGTCGCGAATAGAGTACAGCGCTTTCTCAAATGAAAGCTGGTGCGCGGCCTCACGCGTCATCAGGAAGCCCAGGGCATCCTTCACGCCGACATCGTCAGTGACGTTGATCAGGCGTTCGTAGATGATTTTGGCGCGCGCTTCGGCGGCGATATTCGACCGTAAATCCGCCGTCACTTCGCCGATGGTATCCACGTAAGCTGCGGTCCACGGCACGCCGCCGGAGTTGGTCAGCGGTGGGCCACCGCCATAAAGAATCGAGGTCAGATGGCTATCGTTACCGGCACCGGTAATTGAGCGATACAGTTCGCCTTCCGCTTCAGTGCCTTCAGCCAGCTTGCCTTTGGCGCCCTTATTGAGCATGCCAACCAGCGAGCCGATAATCTCAAGGTGGCTGAGCTCCTCGGTAGCGATATCCATCAGCAGGTCGCGGCGTCCTAAATCCTCATCGCCCAGACCCTGAGTAAAATAGCGCATGGCCGCAGCCAGTTCGCCCTGCGGACCGCCAAACTGCTCTAACAGCAGATTGGCCAGGCCCGGGTTCGGCGCGCTGACGCGCACCGTGTACTGCAGTTTCTTAACGTGTCGAAACATAGCTCACCTCAAAAAAGTCTCTTGCGGGAAGAGAAAATCAGCGTTTCGCTTTCGCGTCCGGGTCTTCGCTGCGCAGCAGGAACTGATCGGTCAGCTCTGGCATATGGGTTAACATCCAGTCCGCCATCGCGATCTCCTGCTCACAGATCTGTTTAAGAATGGCAACGCTCTCTTCGTCACCGGCGCGCGTGGCGGCGCTGATCAGGCTGGTATAGCTGCCAATCTCAGCGTTTTCGAACACGTAGCCGCTGATCGCGCCTTTCACCACTTCGTCTTCCGCAAAAGTGCCGCCAAACGCCTGGCCCATAGCGGCCATTTTCCCCATCACGTCTTTCACGCTGGAGTGGGAAATACCGTGGCGGTCGAGAATGGATTCCAGCAGAGACTGCTGCTGACGGGTTTCTTCGATATGCTGCTCAATGCGGGCCCGCAGCTGCGGGTAATTTTCCAGGCGTTTTGCCATCTGCTCCAGCATGGTTTCAGCCTGCTTTTCCATGGCGTGAGCGTCGCGCAGCCAGTCGTGATAATGCGAGAGTGCGGATGTGGTCGTCATATCTACCTCCGTTGTGCGGCAGTCGCGTTACTGTTTTTCCGCGATATCCGTAAGTTTTTCATCGGTGGATTTTTCTTCTGCCAGCGTGGCAGCCAGCAACTCTGCGGCCTGGTTCAGCTCCAGCTTTTTCGCCATGGCAACCAGCGTGCCGTAAGTGGCAATTTCGTAGTGCTCAACCTTCTGCGCTGCGCCAATCAGGCCCGCATCGCGCACCGGTCCCGCTTCGGTGGATTCAATCAGCTCCTGGGCTTCTTCAACCAGGCCTTCCAGCGCGTGGCACTTCATGCGCATGATGCGCAGCTCATCGTGGCTTTCGACGACCTGATCGAGGCGCTCGATTTGTCCCTGGGTCTCTTCCAGGTGTTGCTGAAAGGCGTTTTTTAAACTTTCATCGGAGGCTGCCCGGATCAGTTTGGGTAACGCACGGGTAATCTGTTTCTCCGCGCTGTAAACATCCGAAAGATCGTGAATAAAGAGATCGAGTAGCGATTTAACTTTCATGGAATATTCTCCGAACCGGTAATTAACGGGAGGCTGAAGCCATTAAGTGATAACGCGGTTAAAGAGAGGGAATGAAACGTAGCGATAAATTCCTGTCATCCTGTTGATGACGGAGCATTCCCTGCTCCGTGACATTCCTTACTCTGCGTTGTGACGCATCAGGAATCGCGATGGCTATTCTGACCGCCTTTTTTGCCGGCTTCGGACGCTTTCTCACGGTCGTTTTTGAAATTACCACCGCTGTTCTGTCCGCCTTTTTTACCCGCTTCAGATGCTTTCTGTTTGTCTTCTGCGAAATTACCTGAACCGCCTCTATGCTCTGTCATACTATTACCTCGTGATGAGTAATAAATAACATGACGCATCTGCCGCCATGCATGTTTTGCACACTTAATACTAATGCACGTTGCCTCACTGACAAGCGCGACGGTTATATTTTTCGCGCCTCGCTAACGCTATATCGATGAGAAGGAAGGAGAATGTGCCATAAATAATTGCGCTGTTTTTTAGCGAGTCGGTAAATAATGCGGTTTCGCTTGTTGGCTACTGAATGTTATTTACGCTGACGTATTTATGTACGCTGAAAATTCCACCCGTCCGGCTGATTAGTCCACGTGCAATAATTGAACGGCGAAGCGGGGCTAAATATTCTCCAGCAAACGATTTAGCTCTGCCAGACTGAAACGGGTCGCTTTGCGTACCACTTCTTCACCTTCGCCTGAAAACCACTGCCGGCTGGTGTGCAGACTATTATCGGCCAGGCACCAGGCAAACCATACGGTACCCGCTGGCGTACCGTCTTCCCCGCCGTCCGGACCGGCATAGCCACTGACGGCGATAGCCAGCGTATCCCCGGCGAGCTTTTTCGCGCCGCAGGCCATCTCCCGTACCGCGGCTTCACTGACGGCGGTATCGCGCGCCAGCGTCTCCGCGCTAACGCCCAGCACGCGCTGCTTCGCCTCGTTGGTATAAGTAATAAAGCCGCTGCTGTAAAAGCGGCTGCTGTTACTGGCTGCCGCCAGAGCGGAGCCGACCCAGCCGGAGGTACAAGATTCTGCGGTAGTGATGGTCAGGCCGGCGGCCAGCAGTTTCGTACCCAGTTCGTTTGCTAAATTAACCAGTTCTTCATCCATATCGTGTTTCCATTGTCAGGTTGAAATCAACAAAACGCCTGGCCTGGCGCGGTGCGTTAACATCGCCAGCGGCGTGCTTCCGAATTATAGGATTAATTTCTGCGTCACTGCTCAGCCGAATTACACTCTCACCGAACCTCCTGAATTAACCGCTAAGCTTAAATAACAACGCTGAGATGAAATAACCGCAGCGGAAAGCGGCCAGATAATTATCTGCAAGAGGAATAACGTGATGAAGAAAGATGAGTTAGCCAGCCGCCATTATCCGGTACAGGAAGATATGCGCTGGCAGCGCAGAGAGAGCCTTATCCAGCGTATCGGTGAGTATGTGCTGATTGTCATCGTGATTCTGGGGGCATGCGGATTGTTTTCAAAAGGCATATTAAGTGACGGCCAGGCGCAGTCGGCGGACGGTTCGGTCAGCCTGCACTATGAACGTTTTGGCCGCATTGACAGCAATATGAACCTGCGCATTCGCGTTGCGCCGCAGGCCGGCGAGCGCTTCACCGTTACGCTGGGCAGCGGTGCACTGGATGCGTTGCAGATCCAGTCGCTGCAGCCACAGCCGCTGCAGGCGATCACCCGGGATAATACGCTGCAGCTCACCTACGCCAGCGAGACAGCAGAAGGGCACGTGATCTGGCTGGGCATTCAGCCGCAGGCGGCGGGTCGTGTTGCGCTAAGCGTGCACGTTAATCATCAGGTGCCGGTAACGGTATCCCAGTGGATCTACCCATAAAAGGAGAGCGTTATGGAAACCGTATTACGCGCAGCGGCCATTTATCTGTTGTTAATGGTGGTATTTAAGATTGCGGGCAGACGCACGCTGCTGCAAATGACTTCATTTGATCTGATTCTGCTGCTGATTATTAGCGAAGCCACACAGCAGGCACTGCTGGGCGATGATTTTTCCGTCACCGGGGCCAGCCTCACCATCATTACGTTAATCACCATTGATATCGTGCTCGGCAAACTCAAAGCGCGTTTCCCGCTATTTGAACAAATGGCAGAGGGCGGTCCGCTGATTCTGGTGGAGCATGGCCGGATATTAACGCAGCGGCTAAAAATGTCGGGCATCAGTCAGGAAGATATCCTGGAGGCCGCACGTTCAGGACAGGGGCTGGAGCGCATCGATCAAATTAAATACGCCGTGCTGGAAGTGAGTGGTCATATTTCCATCATCCCTGAAAATTCAGATAAAACTGAAAAGTAGTGGGTAAGTAAAGAAAACGAACTGTGACGGAAATCACACTTTTGCTAATTAATTGATTTTATACCGCTAAAAATATTTTGTACAAGTTTCAAAAAAAAATCTTTACAAGCAACCCGCTATAAGCGCAGCGGTTAAAATAGTGTTTTGCGCACCGCTTTTTGTAAAGACAAATATGCATATTAAATGTTGTTTTATCCCGAATCCCATTCATATTGTTTCTGTGTGGAGATATTCCTGCGTTAAACACTTAACTATTTTTATTAATGGGGTGACATATGACACAACGACGTGGCGGTGCAGGTAATTTTGCAGAAAATACCGAGCGTGCTCGCGAAGCGGGTAAAAAGGGCGGCAGCGTCAGCAGCGGCAATTTTAAAAACTGTCCGGAACGGGCGGTAGAAGCGGGCAGGCGCGGGGGAAAAGTCAGTCGCCGTGGTAAAACCGCAGCGGCAGAAGCGTAAAGCTTAATTCTGTCAGCGTAATAGCGGGCAAACTGGCTTCCCCGCGTTGAGCGTAAACGTGGCGTAGCGGCGCAATTTATCGCATACAAATTGCGCCGCTCGCAACGTTTAGTGCATTCGCTGGCTTTATAAGTGGCGTAATGACGCTAATGACTTTTTATTATTAAGCGCGACGACGGAAAACAGCGTGCTGTCGACGTAATGGCAGAAAATAAGCCTCAGCAGCGTTTGCGTGACGAATAGCAAAATACTCAGCCAAAGCGTTTGACATTCAAGTGGTACTAAAAAAACGGCTGGTAATGTTAAAAGCATTAACTTTCGCCCCCTGTCAATAACCTTTCGGTAGCACTTTTTGCAACAAAAATCCCCCTTTCACTTGTTTATCCTCTTGTACAGCTTTTGAAAAACTTGTACAAATTATCCAGAACTTTTTTCTGACAGTTTAACGTTATCGGGAGTCACTTATGCGCCAGAACGGATACACTCCGAACTCAGTCGAGGCGATTGCCAACTACTTTAGCAAAGCCACACTGCCTTCGCAGCAGGAGACCCTCGGCCAGGTTGTCGTCGAGATCCTGCGTGAGGGACGCAACCTTAATCGTAAATCGCTGTGCACCAAATTGCTGCGCCGTCTCGAGCTTGCTGCAACCACGGAAGAAGAACATCATTATCATCAGCTTATCGGCCTGTTGTTTGAACGCGAGAGCTGAGAGCGGAGTAAAAGCGTCCAGGTTGTACACACGAAAACGCCGTTCTGATAATGTATCACTGCATGTATAACTTGTGACGGGCTGTATCGCGCCGCGGTTTGACGGCGCTGTTTTTCTGTCGTGTTCCCGGTCGGGACAAGCGATATGCAGAGATTCGTTATGAACAGAAGTGAACAACAGACACTTATTGATGAGATCATCGGCGAAGCGGCGCTCACGCTGCTGCAGCGCTCCGGGCCGGTAACGACCCAGGCTCTGCTCGATGAGCTTCATATTATGCAGCAGCAGGCCAGCGATGAAACGCAGGCGGCTGCTGTTCGCACAGCAATCAGTGAAGTCCGCGCCAGCATGTCCGCCGGGCAGAAGCGGCGCGACGATCAGCCGGACCGCGAGAACGTCCATCCGCTGTTTGGTCACAACGGGCAGGCGGGTGGCAGCCGCAAGCATTAACCGGTCGTTGAACGGTAATCTGACTGTATTTGCTCACAGTACGGGAAAAGAACGATGTCGGAGAATCACACCCTCTATTCTGCGCTGCCGGACACGGAACTGGCAGCGCATTTTCGTGATGCCGGTATGGCATTGCGTGAGGAAGCCACGGTACTGAATGACGTTATTCGTAGCGTGCTGGCCAGTGAAGGCCGCGTCAGTAACAAATCCATTATCCTCTGCCTGATTATGGCACTGGAAGCAACGCAGGATGAAGCGCAGGCGAATGTGCTGCGCAGAACGCTGGAAATTGTGGTGGGTTATACGCCAGACGATGCCTGACATGAAGGTCCCCGCGCGCGCGGGGATCGTTTTAGTGCATAAGATCTGCCAGTAACCGTATCGCAGCATCGCAGCGAAGCCTGAATGCCTCATCACGCGCCTCTGCTTTCATTGCATGCAGCACCTGCGTCACGTCATGTATCCTGAATACACTGCCTTCCCTGATAAATTCCGTCACAGCGATGCCTATCAGTGCATACAGATCCGCTTCAGGACGGTTAACCTGTTTCACGTCACCTCCGGTACTTGTATGTCCATACAGTGTTGCACAGACCATTGCGACGCGGAACCTTTTTCTGAGCGCGCATAACGCGTCACGTAAATATCCGCAACGCCATTGACGGTGCTTCTTTCACTGCGCGTCTATTAATACGCTGAGCTGTCAGGATCTTGCAACAAGAATTAGCGGTGAAGATGTGCCGAATTATTTTAACGCTGCGCTTATTGCGCCCGGTACATTCACTGACACGCTGCGCGCAGGGCGAGGACTTTCCCGCCGGCTGCGGCCAAGATTAAATTTATGCAGCCAGCTGCGATATTGTTTGATTAATTCCTGAGCGTTGGCTTCATCACTGGCGCGACAAATAAACAGCTGGCTCATGGTCTGGTGCTCGGCCGCCGTGGCGTAGATCTCGCAGGCCATCTCGCGTTGCTGCAGTTCAATCGCCGTGAAATGTAACTGCGGCCACTGCTGCAGTCGTTTAGCGAACATTTTATAGTCCAATTTCGGATCCTTTTATTTTTCTATTTTCTACTGGTATTACCTGTTAAGGCACAATAGACCAAAAGCGGGAAAGTGCCAGTTTTACGGGCCACAACATGCTAAATAGTGCACAAAATGGGAAATATTACTGACCGAGGGGTTTTTACCGCTTCGCTTATATTTTACGGATACGTTAAATAAGCGCAGCGTTAAAAAGTCATCAGACAGAAATACCGTCTGGCTCGCAGCATTGCCTATCCTCTATTAGGGTTAACTGACTGCTAACCAAAGGAGGAGAGGGCATGAGCAATCCGAGTGCGGCCGACGAACTGGCGCTGACCGATCGCTACTGGCGCGCCGCCAATTACCTGTCCGTCGGGCAAATTTATCTGATGGATAATCCGCTGTTACGCGAACCGCTGCAGCCTGAGCACATCAAGCCGCGACTACTTGGCCACTGGGGCACCACGCCCGGCCTGAACTTTATCTATGCGCACCTCAACCGCATCATCCGTCAGCGCGACGTGGATCTGCTGTACGTCTGCGGCCCGGGGCACGGCGGGCCGGGGATGGTGGCGAATAGCTGGCTAGAAGGCTGCTACAGCGAGATCTATCCGCACGTCAGTGAAGATGCCGCCGGTATGCAGCGGCTGTTTAAGCAGTTCTCGTTTCCCGGAGGCATTCCCAGCCATGCGGCACCGGAAACGCCGGGATCGATCAATGAAGGCGGCGAGCTGGGCTATTCGCTGTCGCACGCGTTTGGCGCGGTTTTCGATCATCCGCAGCTGATTGTTCCCTGTGTGATTGGCGACGGTGAGGCGGAAACCGGACCGCTCGCCGCCAGCTGGCACGGCATCAAATTCCTCAATCCGCAGCGTGATGGTGCGGTGCTGCCGATCCTGCATCTGAACGGCTATAAAATTGCCAACCCCACGCTGTTCGGGCGCAGCAGCGATGACGATCTGCAGCAGCTGTTCAGCGGTTACGGCTATGAGCCGCTGTTTGTCTGTGGTCACGAGCCGGCCGATATGCATCCGCAAATGGCGGCAGCGCTGGATAATGCGTTCGATAAGATTGCTGCTTACCAGCAGCAGGCGCGCAGCGGCCAGGCGCAGCAGATAATTCCGCGCTGGCCGATGATTGTGCTGCGCAGCCCGAAGGGCTGGACCGGTCCAAAAGAAGTGGACGGTAAAAAGGTGGAGGATTTCTGGCGCGCGCACCAGGTGCCGGTGGCGGCGTGTCGCGAAGATGCATCGCATCGTCAGCTGTTAGAGCAGTGGCTGCGCAGTTATCAGCCGGAGGATCTGTTTGACGAGGCGGGGAAACTCAGGCCGGAACTGCGCGCGCTGGCGCCGCAGGGCGACAAACGCATGAGCGCCTCGCCCTATGCCAACGGCGGCCGGCTGCGCCGCACGCTCAACACGCCGGACATCCGCGAGTTTGCGCTGGAGACCGGCGCGCCGGGCAGTCAGCGCGGCGAAGCGACGAAGCAGTTCGGTCACTACCTCAGCGCGATTTTTCAGCGCAACGCCGACAATTTCCGCCTGTTCGGGCCGGATGAAACCGCCTCGAATCGCCTGACGCCGGTCTTTGACGTCACCAGCCGCAGCTGGATGGCGGAGATCAAACCGTATGATGAGCAGCTGGCGCGAGACGGCCGGGTGATGGAGATCCTCAGTGAACACCAGTGCCAGGGCTGGCTCGAGGGCTATCTGCTCACCGGGCGGCACGGCCTGTTCAACTGCTATGAAGCCTTTATTCATATTATCGATTCGATGTTCAATCAGCACGCCAAATGGCTGAAGGTGACGCGCAAGCTGGGCTGGCGCCAGCCGATCTCCTCGCTCAATTATCTGTTGTCGTCACACGTCTGGCGCCAGGATCACAACGGTTACAGCCATCAGGATCCCGGTTTTATCGATCACGTGGCGAATAAAAAGGCCGATATCGTGCGCATCTATCTGCCGCCGGACGCCAACACGCTGCTGTGGGTGGGCGATCACTGTCTGCGTACCTGGGATCGTATCAATGTAATTGTCGCCGGCAAGCAGCCATCACCGCAGTGGCTGGATATCGACAGCGCTATTGCCCACTGTGAGGCCGGCATGGGCGAGTGGCGCTGGGCGAGTGACGCCGGTGAGCCAGACGTGGTGATGGCCTGCGCCGGTGATGTGCCCACCATGGAGACGTTAGCGGCGGTGGATCTGCTGCGAAACTATCTGCCCACGCTGCGCATTCGCGTGGTCAACGTGGTGGATCTGCTGGCACTGCAGACGCAGCAGCAGCACCCGCACGGCAAGTCGGAAGAGGATTTCGATGCGTTGTTTACCCGCGACAAACCGGTTATTTTCGCCTTTCATGGCTATCCCAGCCTGATTCATCGTCTGACGTATCAGCGCCGCAATCACGCCAGTTTCCACGTGCACGGATTCAACGAAGAGGGCACCACCACTACGCCGTTTGATATGACGGTGCTCAACGAGCTGGACCGCTATCATCTGGCGCAGGCGGCCATTTTGCACGTGCCGGGCCTGGCCGATCGCCATCCTGAACTGCTCGACGATCTGCAGCAGCGCATCGCGGAGCACCACCGCTATGTGCGTGAACACGGCGAAGACGTGCCGGAAGTGCGTAACTGGCTGTGGCCGGGCTAAATCGGCCCCGCCAGCGAAAAAAAACCGCCTGAGAAGGCGGTTTTAGTTTAATCGGCCTGCTTATCCCCGGATTCAGGCGCACTGCTTTCATCATCTTTCGGCTTCTGGTCGGGGCTGTTTTTGCGCGGATCGTAATCCGGCTGGTCGCCGTGAACGGGACGATCGGTCATTGCAT
Organism: Pantoea dispersa; assembly: GCF_035783935.1. Taxonomy (GTDB): domain Bacteria; phylum Pseudomonadota; class Gammaproteobacteria; order Enterobacterales; family Enterobacteriaceae; genus Pantoea; species Pantoea dispersa_C. The sequence continues at coordinate 568,455 of NZ_JALKOV010000001.1, forward strand.
ACTCCTTAGCGGTTACCACGTGACGCCGCGTCACTGTTGCCAGATAACGCGGATGTAAAGGGCGGCTGGGCATTTCAGCCCGGTATGTTCCGCCGTTTCTCTGCCTGCTGGCATTTTCCCATGGCCAGCGCGCTGGCGCTGGCGGGATCGAACAGCGACAGGCTCTCAATCTGATCGACCATCAGGACCTTGCGGAACTCCAGCGCGCTTTTCGGCGTGGAAACAAAGCTGATGTCGTGCTGGTGATACCAGCGGCTATAGTTGTGCTCAACGGCCAGATTCAGCGTGCGCGAATCACGGTAGCCGCTGAGCATCGGAATCAGCACGATGTTGGCGGTGCTGGGATATTCAAAAGTAGCGGCGTGAATCATGCCGATGTAAATACGGCGCGATTTCAGCGTCACCCACGCCAGCTCACCTTCTTCCATGCAGTGCAGCAGCAGCTGCTCAATTCCGTTCGAGCGTGACAGGCGCTGGTACAACTCTTTACGGCTGCCGGCGGTCAGGCGCGCGCTGCCGGAATTGGAACGATAAACACAAAACAGCACGGCAAATGCCAGCATGATCACCACCGGTGCCTGAATGCCAAGAAAGCTCCAGGTCATGAAATCGACGTGCCAGCGTGCATGCAGGTCGGCAGAAAGCGCCAGGTTGTTATTGATGGCCGATGCCGCCAGCAGTATCAGCCACACCAGTCCGGTGGCGATAACGCCCTGGACAACGAAAATGCAGCCGTAAAGCGCGATAAGGAAATAGACGTCCCAGCCGAAGGATCGTTTTATTTTTAACCGGCTGGACATATCGCGGCTGGTATACCAGTAGCCACATACCATCAGCACCATAAATATCGCGGTTCCCATCAGATATCCTTTAAGCGCTTAACGTGGTTGGCAAAGTCCTGCTGTACCTGCGGACTCAGGGGATTAACCGAAGCGTTACCGTCTTCGTCAATAATAATCCGGTCACCTTCCTGAATAGATTCACGAATATCCTGGCGGCTCATCACCTGCAGTAATGACTCCGGGCTGGAAAAAAGAGAGGTAAAATAGCGCAGTATCACGTCAGGCTGTTCCTGTAAGGCAAAAGTAGATATTTGATCATATAACGTTTTCTGCCGGGTTCAGGCTGTTTCAGAGTTATCTGTTAACGATGAGGGAAAATAAGCGCAGGGTGAAACAAAAGCGAGGTGAGGGTAACGGCGCGCTCCCTGCGCCATGGCCGCCTCATCCTGTGCTGGCCGGCTAATCACGAGCCGCGATTGCTGCTCTGACCGCCTTTCTTACCGGCTTCGGACGCTTTTTCGCGGTCGTTTTTGAAATTGCCGCCGCTGTGCTGTCCGCCTTTTTTACCGGCTTCTGATGCTTTCTGTTTGTCTTCTGCGAAATTACCTGAACCGCCTCGATGCTGAGTCATAATATATCCTCTTCATGAGTAATAAATAACATGACGTTGTTGCGCTGTCATGTGCGTGTTGCGTATTTAATAGTAATCGCTGGTGCTATTTCTGCAAGCGTGACGGCTGATATCAACAGAGCATTTGTTATTTCAGGCTAGCTGATTGAAATAACGGTGATTGTGCTGTCGCGCGACGTTTATTTAACCGTGTCTGAAGGGGGGAAGTAATAAAATGAAACACTACCCTGAGAAAAACAGGCCGGGTCAGACCGTTGACCCGTCCTCACGGATTGGAACTAAATAACCATGCCTAAAATCTGCACGATGCTCTGCTGCGAAGCGGTAACGAAGGGAATATCCTTGATGTGCTGCATGCCAAAGGCTTCATAAAATTTGCGTGCACGAACATTTGCGCCGAGCACTTCCAGCCACAGATAGCCTTCCTGCTTATCGCGCGCGGCGTGAATAATGCTTTCAAACATGCGCCGGCCATAGTTTTTACCGGTTTCCTGCGGATTGAGGTACAGCTTATTCAGCAGTGCGCCGGTCATGCCGGAGTCCGGCACCGGCGTGTTCCAGGTCACTTTGGCGAAGCCGATAGGTTTGTCGGTTTCGGCGATCAGCCAGCTTTCGTTGGGGGCGACCAGGCTGCTGTGCAGTTCGGCCAGTCCGTACTCTTTGTCGATGAATTCATCCAGCTCGGCTTCGGAGACCCACATATGTTTGAAGTGGGCGCTGTAGGTCATGCGACCCAGATGATGCAGCAATTCGGCATCTTCTGGCTGCGCGTTGCGTATGGTGAATTCCATGCCAGTCTTCCTTCAGTTTTTTATGTTTTATCCTGCGTCGCAGCAGAGTGATCGGTGTCGGCGAGCATCCTGCCCGTACAGGTGACCCGTCATTATGCGCGATTCACACCCGCTGTCATCCCTTTTACGCCAGGGATAATGGCTGAATGTATTGAATATTTTAACCGGTAAGAAGGCAGGCAGACGCAGGATGTCCAGCGTGCTGAACATCCTGGGTAGAGGCAGGTGGCGCTAATTAAAAGCCGTAACTGGTGAGGCGATGGTAAAAATCCATGTGATTTTTACAGCCCAGCTTGCGTGAGATGGTGTTCTTATAATGGCTAATCGTTTTATTGCTGAGGTGCAGCGCGTGACCAATCTCCGTCATGCGGCGCGGACCGGCCAGCCAGCGCAGCAGCGAAAACTCGCGCTCGGTCAGCACATCGGCGTTGCCATACGGTGCGGCGGCAATGGCCACCTTTTCCGGCATCAGCACCGCACTGACCAGCGTTGACAGCGGGCACTTTTTACTCAGGATGATGGCTTTCTTCAGGTGGCGGGCCACGTAATTCAGCACCGCGTCATCATTGATGTCGGTCAGGATCACCAGCTCCACGCCCGGCGTTTTGATCTGCAACAGCATCAGGCTCCGCAACGTCTCCTCGAGATTTTTATCGGCAAAGTGCAGTTCGCTGATCACCACGTTACGCCCGGTGCCGGTGGGCAACGGCAGCGGGTAATCCGGCGAGCCGAGCGCAAGGCAGCTTATCATCTGCCCGGAAAAATAGAGGCGCAGGCCTTCCGTAATCCAGCGGTCGCTATCCATAGTGAAGATATTCAGCATTGTTTCCTCCTGTTCACGCGGTAACCCATTTGAACGGAAACCGCGCTGAGCCGATATCAGACGGCCTGCGTCAGGTTGTAGGAAAAGGCTGAGAAATGTCTGCTGTGTCGGGTGGACTGAAGAGGGAACAGGAAAGCCGGTCCCTGATGAGTGAAGCAAAATCGATTCGGTTGCGAGCCGGGGATATCTCCCGGGATAGGGTCAGCCGCCACTGTTTCCCTGCCATATCATTTTTCTGTCATTTTTAGTCTTTAGGGTGTCAGCTCCTCTGTATGGACATGAATAATATGAAAAGAAAAACGCTTCCTCTGGTTCTCGGTTGTACCCTCTCTTTATCCACGCAGGCGGCGCAGCCGCAGACCGAACACTATAGCGTCACTTTTCCTGAGGGGACGCGCGTAAGCTACAGCGGTGCGTTCGCCAGCGCGTTTCCGCAGGGTTTGCCGGTGGGCATCGGTTCTGGTTTGCTGTTTACCGGCAGGCAGGGAGATACGCTCAACTTCGTGACCGTCACCGATCGCGGGCCGAATGCCGACTCGCCTGACATGGGTAAACAGGAGTCGAAAATTTTCGTCACGCCAGACTTCGCCCCGCTGCTGATGAATATTCAGGTGAAGAACGGCAAAGCGCAGGCGACGGACGCCCGACCGCTGCACGACGCAAAGGGCAATATTAATGGCTTGCCGCTGCAGAATGACGTCATCGGGTCAACCAATGAAATCGCGCTAAGCGATAAGTTGAAGGTGCTGCAGGGCGATAACCGGGGTCTGGATACGGAAGGCATTACGCTGGACGGGAAGGGCGGATACTGGCTGTGCGATGAGTATGGTCCGTTCCTGATTAACGTTGATAAGCAGGGCAGGATCCTGGCGATTCACGGGCCGCAGGCCATGCAAGGGGAAAAATCGATCGCGGGTGGTCTGCCGAACGTTCTTAAATGGCGTCAGCCAAATCGTGGCTTTGAAGGGATTACGCGCATGCCGGACGGACGCATCATCGCCGCGGTGCAGAGCACGCTGGATATCAACGGTAAAAGTAAAAAGCAGGCGCGCTTTACCCGTCTTGTTAGCTTCGATCCGGCGACCGGGAAAACCGCGATGTATGGTTATCCTATCGACAGCGAGGCGTACAGTAAAAACAGCGATGCGAAAATTGGCGATATCGTGGCGATCGATAATCAGCACATCCTGCTGATTGAGCAGGGCAGCGACAAAGACGACGCGATGCGTAACCTTATTTATAAGGTGGATCTCAGCCAGGCTAGCGATCTGGCCGCATTCGATAAGGCCGGTGACTACCCGGAGTTTGACGACGCAAAAACGCTGGCGCAGCGCGGCATCGTGCTGGCAACGAAAACGCGGGTGGTGGATCTGCGTCAACTCGGCTGGCAGCAGGAGAAGGCCGAAGGGCTAGCGCTGATCGACAGCAATACGCTGGCGGTCATCAATGACAATGACTTCGGCGTGAAAACGGTGCTGCAAAACCCGGTGGAAGGTAAGAAGCGCAAGGACTATCGGGTCAACGACCAGGGGAGGCTGACGGTAGATGATAAGCCGGTTGCCACCACCATCAGCGTGAAGCCGCTGGACAAAGCCGGCTCGGACAGTGAGTTGTTTATCATAACGCTGGCGGAACCGCTGAAACCATAAAGGCTGCCGTGCTGGCGCTGAACACCGGTGCCAGCCCGAAAACGCTAAAGGCTGAATGACCCCCCGTTGTGTCATCGGGGAGGTCATCGCGGCCTCGTGTTTAACGGGATGTGGAAACTCAGGGTGGCTATTGCTCAGGTGATTAAGAGACATCGCCTGATAAACTTACCCTGACACAGCGCACAGCCATTAAATGGCCTGAAACGGCAACGTCAGTTCCTGGGATAAGGCAGATTGACTCACAGGAAAATGTCTGTCTGGAGTGAGAAGCAGGCATTGATTCATAGATTAAGGCAAATAATCGCGCGGCGTTGCATTCAGGATGGAACGAAAAGCAGCGGTATAGGCAGCCGGACATGAAAAACCAAGCTTGTAAGCGATCTGTTTGATAGGGATGTTATTCGCAAGGAGATCTAACGAAGCATAAATTCTTGCTCTTTGCTTCCAGGTTCTGAAACTAAAACCCGTATCCTTAATAAACCATCGCGAAAAGGTACGTTCAGACATTGACGCGATAAAAGCCAGATCGCTCAGTGGTATTTCCCAGCGATGATTTACCATAAGTTCTCTGGCCGCAGAGAATAATCGCTCATCACGTGGCATTGGAAGTTCCGCAGTAAGAGAAGGCGCTTCGCTGAGTATTTCCAGAAGCAACAGAGCCATTTTCCGCTGGCTCGGTCTGTTGTAGTGATCACTGAACAGACCGGTTATCAGTTCTTTCACCAGTGGCGTAGCCGTAATGACATGCACCTGGTCACTCTTCGCAAAATTTGTACATTCCGCGATAAGGCTGCCACTGAAATAGACGGCCCTGAGATCGGTGTGAGACAGCAGATTGTAACTATGTATCTGCAGAGGCGGTAGCCACAATGCACGCTGAGGGGGGATAACCCAGCGGTTGTTTTCCGTTTCGACCAGCATAACGCCTCTGGTTGCATAGAGGAGCTGCCCTTCAAGGTGATGATGAGGAGGATCGGTTTCTCCTCGCTGATAGCTAATCGCTGTGCCGGACCAGCCAGTGGATGCTTCATGTCTTGGCGCTTTATCTATACTACCTGGCATTTCAGATTAGGGTCCTGCAACTATGATGCTGCCTCGAAACCATCCGGTGTACCAACTCACTGGATGAGTGTGTCGTTTATCGGTCAGATTATCACAGGTATAACAGGAGCCTATCCTCATGCGGGTACACTTTATCGTACATGAAAGTTTTGAAGCGCCAGGGGCTTATGAAACATGGGCCAGAAATCAAGGTCATAATGTGACTTACTCGCGTGTATACGCAGGCGATGAGCTACCCGTGGACGCCGAAGGTATTGATTTCCTGATCGTGATGGGCGGTCCGCAGGACCCGTCCACGACCCAGAGAGAGTGTCCGCACTTCGATGCGAAAGGCGAGCAGGCGCTGATTGCTGCTGCTGTTAAAACCGGTAAAGCCGTTATCGGCATCTGCCTTGGCTCACAGCTGATCGGTGAGGCGCTGGGCGCGCCGTTTGCTCACAGCCCTGAAAAAGAGATTGGTAAGTTCCCGATCACGCTAACTGAAGAGGCTCGCGAGGATGCGTTGTTTTCTCACTTTGCGAAGTCGCTTGAGGTCGGTCACTGGCATAACGACATGCCGGGCCTGACTGCGGATGCAAAAATCATCGCCTACAGCGAAGGCTGTCCCCGCCAGATCGTTTCCTATTCAGATCGCGTCTTTGGTTTTCAGTGCCACATGGAACTGACGCTGGATGTTGTAGAACGGCTCATCGCTCATTCGCAACAAGACCTGAGCCGAGCCGCAGAGTATCGCTTTGTTCATACGCCAGAAGAACTTCGTGCGCACGATTACAGCGAAATGAATCAGGTACTTTTTGGTTTCATGGATAAGCTCGAAGCGCGTTACAAATCCGCTTAAACACGGCTTTATGCCCGGTGATGTTTATCTCCGGGCATTCTTTATCAGAAGCTGATACATGCAGGCACCATGACCTTTTGTGCACCCTTCAAACCCTACTTTCTATCAACGGCCTGGCGCAGGGCCGATTCCGCCGGCGCGTTACTTCAGGTCCAGAGCGGCCATCACTGCTGCTACTTCTGCCACCTCTGCGGCCGATAAGGGTAACAGGGGGCGAGGCAGACAGTCTGCTTCGGTCAGCCCCAGTATGCCTGCTGTCGCTGCGATCACGCGGATACTTCCGCCATGCTTACGGAACAAATCCCATAAAGGTTTCAGGCGGTTTGTTAAGGCCGTAACGCGTTCAGGGTCGTTAATGGCTGCGGCCTGCGTAATTTGTTTAGCGGTTTCCGGGAAGATACCGCCACAAACGGAATACCAGACTTCGCAACCGGCATTCAGCCCCAGCCCGGCACTGGCGTCACCGCTGATGCCAACGGTCACATCAGGAGGAAGATGTTGTCGTAATGCTGCGACGCGTTCAGCTGCTGCGATGGGGGTATCCGGTAATCCCGGAATTTTCACCGAGCGAATCCCTTTCAGTGACGACAGCTGCCCGAGCAGTTCATCGGTAAAACGGAAATGCGTGGTTCCGGGATTGTCATAAACACAAACCGGTACTGAAGCATGGCGGGTAACCGTCTCAAAGAGGGCATACACCTCTTCATTACGCAGCGGCTGGTAACTCATCGCCGGGAGCAATAGCGCATCAGCGCCTGCGGACTGGGCATCTTCAGCCAGATGCAGTACGGCATCGGTACTGATCGCACCCACGCAAACCATCATGGGAATCTCCCCGGCAATCTGACGGGCCAGCGTTGCGGTGCGTTTGCGCTGTTCTCTGCTCAGATACGCATAGCTGCCGGTTGAACCCAGAACTCCCAACGAATCGACACGGGCTGCCGTCAGGCGAGCCAGAATCTTTGTGAATCCCTGTTCATCGACACCACGCGCGGTGACAGGCGTTAACGGAAAAGCAGACAAGCCGGTGAACATGCAGATTCTCCAGAACTGAGTTAAAGGCGTTACTCGCCGATGAGGGTGACGTTACACTGCCGTCCCGGCATCATTTCTTCAAGGCCGTCGGTCAGCATCTTTCCTGCTTCCTGAAGCTGATCGGGTGGCATCTGCGGCAGACTTTCCAGAATAAACCACATGTGTTGCGCTTCAATGCTTAAGCGGGTCCTGATTCCCTGCCGCCAGTTCCAGCGACGGCAGGTTACACCGGCATCATCACACCAGACGACTTCGCCAGGCGCAGGAGACTCCACCGCCAGAACTCCTTCTTTTATGGTATCAAAGGCTTCAGTGCCTGTTGCCACCGTCAGGCGAGGTGCACCCTGGTACGCGGCAATATTTTCTCCCCCTACGGGTACGGCATAGCGCAGACTGACAGCGTTATACAGATCAACGATCGGATCGAGCGCGGGCAGGGTGCCATCGCGAAGCACGCGTTTGCGTAGCGCATCAGCAGAACAGGGAGTGCGTTTAGGTTTGGCACCAAACTTCTGAAACACATCTGCCCATGCGGCCAGATGGGATTCCGCCCAGTCGGGGGAATCTGACAGCACCGCTTCACAGGCCGACTTCAGTGCCGTTACCCCGGCGTGCGGATTCACGACAGGCGCTGCCTGCACACTGATACTGAGCGCCCGAAAGCCAGGGGCAATTTGATAGACTTCAGGGGAAATTGACGGGGAAACGATTAACACGCGATAATCCTGTAATGACCATTTTATCTCATAATATCGACCAATGACCAAAAAAGTCAATTTAGTGACCTTCGCCGGCGCAGATGTCAACACGGTTAACGAAGCCGTATCCCTGCGGATTAAGCAGTTTCGTAAACAAAGAAAAATTTCTCTCGATGAGTTATCCCGGAAAGCCAGTGTCAGTAAGGGGATGCTGGTTGAGATAGAAGGGTGCAAGGCTAATCCCAGCATTGCGCTGCTATGCCGGCTTGCTGCTGCCATGGGCGTGTCAGTGGCGGATTTTGTTGATGTCAGCGCCAGGCCTGATGTGCACATCATCGCTGATACGGACATCCCCGAACTCTGGAAAGGAGACAAAGGGGGGAGCGCCAGGCTGCTGGCCGGCTCGGGTGGACCCGATATGCTCGAGCTGTGGCTATGGGAAATGCGGCCAGGCGAAAAGTTTGAGTCACCGGGACATACCTCAGGCACGCTGGAGCTGCTGCACGTAAAATCCGGAACCCTCACGCTTGGCGTGAAAGAGAGCGTGTTTCAGGTAACGGCGGGATCCTCTGTTACTGCCAAAACTGATGTTCCCCACTTCTACGCAAACCAGGGAGAAAACACGCTGAACTTTATCATGACGGTGAATGAAAAAGCGTCATAAGCGTTTTTTCAATAAACGGCCAAAGAAGCCCTGATTTGTGCGCAAATAATCATCTTTATTGATGTCGGCACCTTAGAGTGCAGCGAGTATCGCGGCTTCTATTTTCTCCGGGGGCGTGATCGGTGCAAAGCGTTTCAGCGGCTGGCCGTCGCGTCCGATGAGAAACTTGGTGAAGTTCCACTTAATCCGTCCGCCCAGCACGCCGGGTAGCTGCGCTTTCAGATAGCGAAATAGCGGATGCGCTGCGCTGCCGTTAACCTCAACTTTACCGAACATCGGGAAGCTCACCCCGTAATTAACATGACAGGTTTGTGAGATGTCATCAGCATCTCCCGGTTCCTGCTTACCGAATTGATTGCAGGGATAACCAAGCACCACCAGACCCTGTGCGGCATATTTCTGGTAGAGCGCTTCAAGGCCGGCGTATTGCGGTGTAAAGCCGCAATGACTGGCGGTATTCACCACCAGAACCACCTTGCCAGCGTAATCGGCCATCGGGATAGGTTGACCGGTCAGGCTGGTGGCCGAAAACTGATAAAAAGGGCTCATGTCGGTGTCCTTAAAGCAGCACAGATTCAATGTTGATGTTGCCACGCGGGTCAAAGCTACACTCACCGCGTAATGCCACAGCATAACTTTCTGCGTGCCATTGTCACAATAACACTGGCCGGTCACCTTAAAGATAAGCCACGGTCCGGAGGTCACTTCATCTGCTGGTCAATATGATTGCGGCGCGAAAACTCCAGCAGATCGCGCTGGTTCTTCAACCCCAGTTTCTCCATCAGCCTGGCTTTATATGTGCTGACCGTTTTATTACTGATTTGCAGTTGATGAGCAATATAAATAATCTCTTTACCCTGCGACAAAAGCTTCAGCACTTCCCGTTCCCGCCAGGATAGTAACCGGACTCTTTCCGCGTCGCTTTTGATTCTGCTGATGCCCGCGCTTTCCTGCATGCGCAGCGGAAAATAACCATAACCGGAAAAGACGGCGTGCACCGCCTGCAGCAAATCGTTCATATGATTTTTTTTGCTGATAAAACCATTTGCGCCGGCTTTAATGCTTTCTGCGGAATAGTAGCCGGGATCTTTGCCGCTCATGACAATGACCGGTAATTGCACGCCGGCATTTCGCAGCGTGGCGATCAGTTCAATGCCGGTCATACCTGGCAGGCCAATATCAATAATCAGCGCGGAAACGTCATGCTGTAATATCAGCTTTTCGACATTCTCCGCCATTTCGCTCTCTGCGACAATATGGTGCCCGGCGTTCTCCAGCATAATGCGCATGGCCAGACGGGCAAGCGGGTGATCGTCCACGATGATAAAATTCGCCATAAGCGTCCTGATATTATTCGCACCAGTATTCATCTCACTCTGGCACAGGAATAAAGGGCAAACAATATGCATCATTAGGTTGTCATCCAGCGCCTGCAATGCTTTTCCGCTTGTCTGATTAATACATGGGTTTCACCCGATACCCCGCCCATTAATTAAATGGCTGTAGTCCCGCGCCTACATAATAGGTCATCACGTCTGATGGTCAGAAATAGGTATCCGTGGCAATCTTTTGTCCTGTTCAGGGCAATGATCTGCCATGCATGATGGCGATGTGCTTCCAGGAGTTTTTTATGCCGCCGGTTAAACGTTCGCAACGCGATATCTGCAATTTAAATACCCGGGCGCTAACCTGGGTGGCAATGGGCGCATTTTGTGCGGGCTGCTGGTTATTGATCAGCGTACTGGTGCTAACCCTGTAATGCGTATCCAGTGCGAAGAGAATCAGCGCCAGCCGGAAGGGAATCTGCACCAGGGCGCCAGGGATTAACTTTTTGTAGTGGTTGGGGGCGCGTTGCCCCCTTTTTTTTGCCTGCTTGCATGGGTAATGCAATGCGCAGCCAGGCGATTACGGCCCCAGACGCAGTGTTTCGGCGCGTTTTGCTGTCTCGTAAACGTATTGCAGCATCGGTTCTAAATCGGCATCCGGTCCGGCGCTGATAATTTTGCCACGCAGCCATTCAATTTCACTGGTGATATCAGGATGAAAAATGGTGTTGTTTTGCGCGTTGCGTAACCACTTCAGCAAAAAGTTATTTTTCCCGCGTACACCGCCGGATTTCTTGCTGTTCACATAGAGTTTTAACGCAACCAGAATGCAGTAATAGAAATGGACGCGCTGACTATAATTCTGCAACATCTCGTGGCTCTTCATCTGCCGTTTTTCACGCCCGCCAGTGTGCATTGATGTGAAAAGCAGGTCAAACACAATTGGCCGCGCGCCTGTCACAATTGCGAGCGCAACCAACATTTTAAGAATTTCTTTAGCGGCAGATAAATTGCGCCCGCCATCCGTTGGATGCTTTACCGGGCAGAATAGTCTGTGATTATTTGTTAATAATCACAAAAAAGCACAGCCGTATCTGATAATTAGATAGATCCGATTCTCTAAATGAATTTCCCCTCCGCATCGCCATCTGCAACGCTGTTCTCCGCGCTGGCCACCCTTGTGTTTTACCGGCCGGTGAAATTTTTATTTGCATCAACATGGCTGTCATAAACAGGAGGTGAATTATGACAAAACCTGCTCTGGCTTTCGCTGCGGCTTTACTGGCGCTCAATGCCACCGCATCCGTTGCGGCTCAGCCGCATCACGTTTATACCAATAAAGATTTCTATAAAAATGGCGTCTTCCAGAAAGAGGTGGCGAAAGATGCGATAGCGCAACTGCTTGCCTCTTACGGCCATACGCTGACGCCGTCCATGCGCCAGCAGCTGTGGGTCAATGATTTCGGGCTGGGCGATTATCAGCATGTTGGCCTGGCCAGCATCACCTGGGTCAATAATCTGGATTACGGTTATTACGCCATGACCATGTATCTGTTGCCGAACCAGATGATTCCGGAACATCGGCATATGCCGATTAGCGCGCCGCCGGCACGTCCGGCAAAACATGAGTCATGGCGCGTACTGGATGGCTGGGTATATAACTTCTCAGAAATTGGTGCCGCGTCAGCGGATATGCCGTCGACGCCGAAAAGTTTTGGCCCGGTGCAAAGCCACAATGTCGTCATTCAGCATCAGGGCGAAACGCTGTCGCTGAAAAAACTGGAGAGCTATCATTTCCTGATGGCCAACAGTAAAGGGGCGATAGTGGATGAGTATGGCAACTGGCAGGATCGCCGTGGCTGGTTCAGCTCCAATCCTAAAGTCGCCCCTACGCCGTAAACCGTGCCCTGCGAGAGAGAGTCGATGTGATTTCCCTGTAGCCACCGGAGGCGTTCGCGCCTCCTTTTTAATTAATGACCTTTGCCGGGATGCGCAGCGAGCCGCTCAGCCGCGGCGATTTACCCGGTGCAGACGAATATCACGCTGTTTCATCTCCTCAACGGCAGCACAGGGGCAATCGTCATCGGTGATCACCCCGTCCAGTTGCTGCAGCTTACACACGGAATACACGCTGTAACGACCATATTTACTGCTGTCAGCCACCAGATAACGCTGCGCTGAGGCGGCCAGCACCGCCTGATTCACCAGCCAGGTGTCTTCATCAGGCGTCGAGAGGCCGTGCGTGACATCCCACGCGCTGGCGCTGAGGAAGGCCAGATCAATATTGAACGAGGCAAGGGCGCTCGCCGCCATGGCACTCACGCTGGCAATATGCCGTTGATCGACTTTGCCACCGGTATGAAACAGCGTGATATGGCGGTGGCGCATCAGCCAGGCGGCAATCGTAAAGTCGTTAGTCAGCACGGTGAGACTTGCCTGATCGCCTAACGCACGCGCAATTTCATAGCTGGTGGTGCCGGCATCAAGATAGACAACCTGGCCATCCTGTACCAGTGACGCAGCATAACGGCCGAGATGTTGTTTGGCGTGCGCGTGCAGCTGCGCCTTCTCCACATACGGCAATGCCTGATGGACCACGGCAGGCAGCCTGGCGCCGCCGTGTATGCCGACCACCAGGCCGGCGTCCTGCAGGCGTTTAATATCGCGGCGGATGGTCATCGCCGACACCGCCATCAGCGTCGCCAGTTCGTGAATGGTGGCCGATCGTTTGGCAAACAGGTAGCAATAAATCGCGTCTTTTCGGTCTTCGGGCAGCATGATGAGCTCAGGGTTAACAGTGACGTTTTGCCTGCCATGGCACGCACGCATAGCGTCCGGTACGGCAGCTTCGCTATGATAGCTCATCTGAAGTTGAATCAGATTCAACGTGGCAATGAGTCAGGAGACACGAAAATGCCAGCCCTGCAACGCAATGAACTGGCCGATCTGAATGTTTTTCTGCTGATTTGCCGGCGCAAGAGCTTCCGCCTCGCCGCGCTGGAACTGGGGGTCACCACGTCGGCCATCAGCCACACGTTGCGCAGTCTTGAAACGCGTCTTGGCGTGCGCCTGCTCAACCGCACCAGCCGGGCGGTGGTGCCAACGGACGCCGGTGCCGCTTTTCTGCGCCATCTGGAAACCGGCTTTGCGCAGATTGAGCTGGCGCTGAACGATCTGCATCTGTACCGCGAATCCCCCAGCGGCCGCCTGCGGCTGAACATCCCGCGTGATGCCGGGCAGCTGCTGTTTCGGCCAATCCTGGCGCGCTTTATGGCGACCTATCCGGAACTCAGTCTGGAAATTACGGTGGATAACAATCTGGTGGATATCATCGGCAGCGGCTATGACGCCGGGATTCGTTACGGCACCAGCGTACCGAAAGATATGATCGCCATGCCGCTGACACCCAAACTGCGCTGGATCGTGGTGGCGTCCCCCGATTACCTGCGCGACGCGCCACCGCTGCAGCATCCGGACGATCTGCGCAACCATCGCTGTATTCGCATGCGCCTTGGCAATGGCACGCTGTATAAGTGGCCGCTGGCGCAGGGCAAGGTAGCGTATGAGGTCGATGTGCCGGGCACGCTGACGCTCAATGAGAGCGACATGATCATTGATGCGGTCGCTGGTGGTTACGGTCTCGGCTACTGCCCGGAGCGCTACGTACAGGCACAGCTGGCGAGCGGGCAGCTGGTGCGCGTGCTGACGGAATGGTGCAGCGAAGACGAACCGCTGGTGATGTATTACCCCGACCGTCGCCAGCTGCACCCCGGCTTACGCCGGCTGATTGAGATGATCCGCGCCGAAACGATGCGCTAACGCTGGACGCGCGCGGCGTAAATAATAAACGTCACCACGCCAAAAATTTCCAGCTCCTCCTCTTCACGCAGCCGGATGGGCTGATAGCGCGGATTCATCGGCACCAGCTGGATGCAGGGATGCGTCTGCAGCCGTTTGACGGTGAACTCGCCGTTAATGGCGGCGATCACGATGTCGTCGTGCTTTGCATTGAGTGAGCTGTCGACCACCAGCAGATCGCCTTCGCCAATATTGGCGTCGCGCATCGAGTCACCTTCAACGCGCACAAAATAGGTGGCGCTCGGTCGTGCCACCAGCAGTTCATTGAGATCAATCTGGCGCTCGATGTAGTCCTGAGCGGGTGAGGGGAAACCGCCGTGCACCGCGTCAAGGAACAGCGGGCGGGAGCGCGAAGGCGGTGAAAGCTGTGGCAAAAAGAAGCGCGTCATAGCGAACATTCCGTGAATACTGTTTTTATATACAGTATCAGGCGATTTTTGCTATGATCAAGTGCGCCTGCGGTAAAAAAAGCGAAGCGTATGAAAAACAGCAGAATTCTGTTTTTTGCTGCGCAAACCGCTGAAAAGCGCACTCTTCTGTAAGCACTCTGTGCGCCCGTCTGGCGAAACCTCAATTGTTGTCTACACTTAATGTTGCCGATGTTCGTAGTGCGGTTGCTGTGTTGATGAAAATTTCGTTTAGTTCTGGAGCGTTACCCTCTCAATTTCCATGTTTACGGAAAAACCTCCTCACTTCCGGCCCGCCTGCGAACAGACTGCCCGTTTACGTTCAGATACAGGAGGAGACGTGACCCCTGCGGTTAATGAGAACAGCACCCTGCCGTCGCTAAGCGGCGGACTTTATGCCTTCTTTTTTGATGTTGACGGCACGCTGGCCGCGCTTCAGTCGCAGCCCGAGCTGGTTTCCATCCCCGCATCGGTGCGCCAGCATCTGCAACAACTTTCCCGTCTGAGTCACGGCGCGCTGGCGCTGGTTTCCGGCCGTCCGATCAGCCAGCTCGATGAACTGGCCGCGCCGCTGGAAGCGCCGGCGGCGGGCGTGCACGGCGCGGAGCGCCGCGATGCCAGCGGGCGTGTGCATCGCCAGTCGCTGCCCGATGCGGTGGCGCAAACGCTGCAGGTTGAGCTGCAGCAGGCGCTGGACCAATGGCCCGGCACGCTGCTGGAAGTGAAAGGTATGGCCTTTGCGCTGCACTATCGCAACGCGCCGCAGTATGAGAACGCCATCATGCAACTGGCCGAAGAAGCGGTAAGCCGCTTTCCGGCGCTGGCGCTGCAGCCAGGTAAATGCGTGGTGGAACTGAAACCGCAGGGCATCGATAAAGGTGCTGCGGTACGCGAATTTATGCAGGAAGCGCCATTTACCGGTCGCATTCCGGTATTTGTGGGCGACGATCTGACCGATGAGAAAGGCTTTCTTGCGGTCAATGCCATGCACGGCATTTCGGTCAAGGTCGGTGAAGGTCCAAGCCAGGCGAATTATCGTCTGCCCGATGTGGCAGCGGTCTGGCACTGGCTGGAACAACTATTATTACAACTAGAACATGACAACGTCGGTAAGGAGTTTAGGTTATGAGTCGTTTAGTCGTCGTATCTAACCGTATCGCTATTCCTGATGGAAGCAAAACCAGCGCGGGCGGTCTCGCCGTCGGTATTCTGGATGCGTTGCAGACCACCGGAGGATTGTGGTTTGGCTGGAACGGAGAGATCAGCGAGTTTTCCGGTGAAGAGGATGAAGAACTTACGCAGATCGAACAAGACGGCATTACCTATGCCTCATTCCCCCTTAATCAAAACGATTACGATCAGTATTACTGCCAGTTTTCCAATACGGTGATCTGGCCAGCGTTCCACTATCGCCTCGATCTGGTGGAGTACCAGCGTGAAGCCTGGGAAGGCTACTGCCGGGTTAATACCCTGCTGGCGCAGCGGCTGAAACCGCTGATCAAGCCCGACGATATTCTGTGGATCCACGATTATCACCTGCTGCCGTTTGCCGCTGAGCTGCGTAAGCAGGGCATCAACAACCGTATCGGATTCTTTCTGCATATCCCGTTCCCGACGCCGGAAATTTTCAATGCGCTGCCGCCGCATCAGGAACTGCTGGAAATGCTGTGTGATTACGATCTGCTGGGTTTCCAGACAGAATCCGACCGCGTGGCGTTCCTCGACAGCCTGAGCCAGCTGACGCAGCTGCAGAACAAAGGCGAGAAGAAGCACCGCGCCTTTGGCAACACCTTTATGACCGAGGTCTATCCGATCGGTATCGAGCCGGACAGCATCAAAGAGATGGCGGAAGGGCCGCTGCCACCGAAGATGGCCGCCATGAAGCGCGAGCTGGGCGATTTGCAGAACATTATCGCCTGTGAGCGTCTCGACTACTCCAAAGGATTGCCAGAGCGTTTCCTCGCGTACGAAGCGCTGCTGGAAAATTTCCCGCAGCACCGGGGCAAAATCCGCTATTCGCAGATTGCGCCGACCTCGCGCGGTGACGTGCAGGCGTATCAGGATATTCGTCATCAGCTGGAAACAGAAGCAGGGCGCATCAACGGTAAGTACGGCACGCTGGGCTGGACGCCACTCTACTATCTCAACCAGCATTTTGACCGTCGCCTGCTGATGAAGATTTTCCGGCTGACCGACGTCGGGCTGGTGACGCCGCTGCGCGACGGCATGAACCTGGTGGCGAAAGAGTATATCGCCGCCCAGGATCCGGACGACCCGGGCGTGCTGGTGCTGTCGCGCTTCGCCGGGGCAGCCAACGAGCTGACCTCCGCGCTGATCGTCAACCCGTACGACCGTGATGATGTGGCGGCGGCGCTGGACCGCGCCCTGACCATGCCGCGCACCGAGCGTATTTCGCGCTACAACGACATGATGGCGGTGCTGCGCAAGCAGGATATTTCGCACTGGCGCGAGAGCTTCCTGAAAGATCTGCATACGCTGCCGGCGCGCAGCGCCAGCCACGGCAGCGATAATAAAGTCGCGACGTTCCAGAAGCTGGCGTAATTAAGCGGGGAGAAGCCTTTTTCCCCGCACCTGCATCCTCTCCCGCCTGCGGGAGAGGCAATCACCCGGAGGCGAATTTTCTGATCGCCTCCGGGGTCATCAACACCGATTGCCGTCGCGGAGCGTCTTTTCCCGTCAACCGGGAAGGGCTGGCTCAGAAGGCAAATCCAGGCCAGCGCTGCACAGCGTTTCCACGTGACAGGGTTATCTGATGAAATCGATTTCATTTTGATAAGCGCTAAACCGCTGCCCCGGCACCCAAAAGCGCACGGATTGGTTAAAATCCAGCCATTCAGCAGGCAAAAACATAAATTTTTCCGCGCAACCCTAAAGATTCGGCTGGCCAGGCCGATAGTTCTGATACATCAGTGCGTTAGTTAGTCAACTCATTCATATCGCTAATGTAACGTGCTGTTACATCCCTTATTGCCCGCTAAACGTTCCGGATAAACTCCTTACACTGCGCCAGCACGCGGTCCTCACTCTTTGCGCTTCGCTAACACCTCTGCTTTAGTCCTGCCAGGCAATATTCCCTGTAAGTGATTAATTTAAAAACGAATAATTCCCTCTGTTTTTGGAGTTTTATGCTGTTATTTCGGTCTAATCCGGCGTCTTGTCTTTGCCTAAAGCCAACGAAGCAGATAAAAGATCGCCTCACGGCGACAATCGGCGACACACTGCAAAATTAAGACTTTTCCTGTGAAATATTAGCGAAACGTTTCAAAATTGCTCAAAAAAGGAACAACAGAAAAGCATTACTGAAGCTTTAGTTGAAAAATTTGCCTTAAAAATGTGACCTGGATCACACTTTATCTAAAATTTCATGCCAGTCACGTTGTATGTCGAAATCAGACGATATAGATTTGCCTTGTTTTCGGATTAGTCTTAAAAAACTGTAAGCAGACGTCACGGAAGATGGTTACAACTCAAGAAAAGATTGGCCTGGAGTTTTGACTACTACTGATCAATATCCCGGTGGGAAGTGAAACAGTTCAGTACACGTTGGCTTATGCCTGATTATTTTTTTGCCATCTTTAGATTTACCAACCAGCAACCCGAACCATAGAACACTTAATTCTGTGGCCGTATATATGTCGCGTCTATCAGGATGGAAAAAAATGGGTACATCAGAATTACTAAAACATATATATGACATCAATCTGTCATATTTATTACTTGCACAGCGTTTAATTAACCAGGAAAAAGCTTCAGCAATGTTTCGTTTAGGTATCGATGAGCCAATGGCGGATGCATTGCAGCAATTGACTTTACCTGAGATGGTAAAATTAGCGGAAACCAATCAACTGGTTTGCCAGTTCCGCTTTACCGATCACAATCTCATTAACCGTCTGACGCAGGAATCACGTGTGGATGATTTGCAGCAAATCCACACCGGTATTTTATTATCCAGCCGTTTATTGCGCAGCGCGTCGAAAGATGATGCGACTGCTAAAAAGAGGGCGGTGTAATGACCGAAAAAAGTATCGTTCAGGAAGCGCGTGATATTCAGCTGGCAATGGAGCTGATTACATTAGGCGCACGACTGCAGATGCTGGAAAGTGAAACCCAGCTGAGCCGCGGTCGCCTGATTAAACTGTACAAAGAGCTGCGCGGTGCACCGCCACCGAAAGGTATGCTGCCATTCTCTACCGACTGGTTCATGACCTGGGAACAAAATATTCATGCGTCGATGTTCTGCAACGCCTGGCAGTTTCTGCTGAAAACCCGGCTGAGCAGTGGCGTAGAGGCGGTCATCAAAGCCTATCGCCTGTATCTTGAGCAGTGTCCGCAATCGGACGAGGGCCCGCTGTTGGCGCTGACCCGCGCCTGGACCCTGGTGCGATTCGTTGAAAGTGGCATGCTGGAATTATCTGACTGCAAATGCTGTGGCGGAAGCTTCATCAACCACGCGCATCAGCCGCCGGGCAGCTTCGTTTGCAGCCTGTGCCAGCCGCCGTCACGTGCCGTAAAAAGACGTAAACTTTCTGCAGATTCTGCCGATACCTTTCCACAACTGCTGGATGAACAGGTTAAACGCGCCGTTTAAGTTTGTTCGCATCGTGGAAAACATCCAGCAGCGGTTAATACCGCTGCTTTTTTTTTGCCCACACGATGCGAATAACACCTGCGGCTCTCTGGCTTAACTTCCACCAACACGTTACGGACGTAAGGATGTTTTTGTGCTGATTATTGTGGGTTATATCGTAGTCCTCGGTTCCGTGCTGGGCGGTTACATGATGGTAGGTGGCCATCTTGGCGCACTTTACCAGCCGTCGGAGCTGCTGATTATCGGCGGCGCCGGTATTGGTGCCTTTCTGGTGGGCAACAACGGCAAATCGATTAAAAAGACACTGAAAGCGCTGCCGTTGTTAATGCGCGGCTCAAAATATAACAAAGCCGTATACATGGATTTAATGGCGCTGCTGTATCGCCTGATGGCGAAATCACGTCAGCAGGGCATGCTGTCGCTGGAACGCGATATCGAAGATCCCAGCCAGAGCGAAATTTTTGCTAACTATCCGCGTATTTTGTCCGATAAACCTTTAGTGGATTTTATTACCGACTATTTACGTCTGATGGTGAGCGGAAATATGAATGCCTTCGAGATCGAAGCCCTGATGGACGAAGAGATCGAAACCTACGAACACGAGTGCGAAGTACCAGCACAAAGCTTAGCGGCGGTCGGTGATGGCCTGCCGGCGTTCGGTATCGTCGCCGCGGTAATGGGCGTGGTGCACGCGCTGGCATCGGCGGACCGTCCGGCGGCCGAGCTGGGCGCGCTGATTGCACACGCCATGGTGGGAACCTTCCTCGGTATTCTGCTGGCGTACGGCTTCATTTCGCCGCTGGCCTCGGTGCTGCGCCAGAAGTGCGCGGAAACCACCAAGATGATGCAGTGCGTCAAAGTCACGCTGCTCTCCAGCCTGAACGGTTACGCGCCGCAGATTGCCGTCGAGTTTGGCCGTAAGACCCTGTATTCCACCGAGCGTCCGTCCTTTACCGAACTGGAAGAGCACGTGCGTAACGCGAAAAACCCGGCTAAGCAGACCTCGGATACGCCTTCATGAAGCACGGAAATCGCCCGATTGTGCTGGTCAAACGGCGCAAACATAAAAAGCATGAAGGCAGCCATGGCTCGTGGAAGATTGCCTATGCCGACTTTATGACGGCGATGATGGCGTTCTTTATGGTGATGTGGCTGATCTCGATCGCCAACCCGCAGGAGCTGGTGCAGATTGCAGAATACTTTAAAACGCCGCTCAAGGTTGCTCTGACCGGTGGCCAGCGCAGCAGCGACAGCGAAAGCCCGATTCCCGGCGGCGGTGATGATCCGACGCAGAAAAAAGGCGAAGTGCAAAAGCAGGTCGATATGGATGCGCAAAAGCGCCAGCTGGATGACATCCGCCTGAACCGGCTGCGTGAAAAGCTCGACCAGCTGATCGAGGCCGATCCGCGCCTGAAAGCG
This sequence comes from Pantoea dispersa, assembly GCF_035783935.1. Classification (GTDB taxonomy): domain Bacteria; phylum Pseudomonadota; class Gammaproteobacteria; order Enterobacterales; family Enterobacteriaceae; genus Pantoea; species Pantoea dispersa_C. Next base: position 589,046 of record NZ_JALKOV010000001.1, read on the forward strand.
CTGCGTCCGCATCTGATCATCAACATGGTGGAAGAGGGACTGCGCATTCAGATTATCGATAGCCAGAACCGCCCGATGTTTAAAACCGGCAGCGCCGAAGTGGAGCCGTATATGCGCGATATCCTGCGCGCCATTGCACCGCTGCTGAACGATATACCCAACAAAATCAGCCTGTCCGGCCACACCGATGACTTCCAGTACGCCAGCGGCGATCGCGGCTACAGCAACTGGGAACTGTCAGCGGACCGCGCCAATGCCTCACGTCGTGAGCTGGTCGCGGGCGGTCTGGACGGCGGCAAAATGCTGCGCGTGGTCGGCATGGCCGACACCATGAAGCTAAAAAACCGTGGCGCCAATGACGCGGTGAACCGTCGTATCAGTCTGCTGGTGTTGAACCATGACACCGAAGCGGCGATTGAAAAAGAGAATGCCGAGAGCGATGCCGTCCAGGTGAGTGACCCGGCGCAAATTTTACCAAGCATTACCGCACCGGCTGGTCCGACGGCGCCAACTGCCCCCACGGGTTCCACCGCAGCACCGGCAACCCCGGCCGCTGCGGCGAATCCGCCGGCAGCGGCGACGCCCGCCGCCAGCGCGGTGACACCAGACCAACCCTCACAGCCGAGGTGATCCCGTGAGCATGGACATCAGCGATTTTTACCAGACGTTTTTTGATGAAGCCGATGAGCTGTTAGCGGATATGGAGCAACACCTGTTGGGACTGGATCCCCAGGAGCCCGATTCCGAGCAGTTGAATGCCATCTTCCGCGCCGCCCACTCCATTAAGGGCGGAGCCGGTACGTTTGGCTTTACGGTTTTACAGGAAACCACCCACATCCTGGAAAACATTCTGGATGGTGCGCGCCGTGGCGAAATGCAGCTCAGCACCGACATCATCAACCTGTTTTTGGAAACCAAAGATATTATGCAGGAACAGCTCGATGCTTATAAAACCGCGCAGGAGCCGAACGCAGAAAACTTTAACTACATCTGCGAAGCCCTGCGCCAGCTGGCGCTGGAAGCCAAAGGAATCGCTCCGGCAGTGGCAGCCCCTGTCGTGGCGCTCGCCGACGTGGCAGTACCTGCCGCACCCGCCAGCAGCGGTCTGCGCCTGCAGCTGATCAATCTGAAAGAGAAAGAGCCGGACCTGCTGCTGGAAGAGCTGGGCAATCTCGGCACCCTGACCGATGTGGTAAAAGGCACCAACACGCTGGAAGCCACCATCGACGGTGTCGGCAAAGACGATATCGTGGCGGTGCTGTGCTTCGTGATTGATGAAGCGCAGATTCAGTTCCCGCAGGACGCCGCGCCCGCCATCGCCGCTGCGCCCGCCGTTGCAGCCGGGGCCGACGCCGAAGCGCCGCTGCAGCAAACCGCTACCGTTACTGACATCACTCCGGCGGTGAAGCGTGAGAGCAAGCGTGCTGCCGCACCTGCTAAAAGCAGCGAATCCAGCAGTATTCGCGTCGCGGTGGAAAAAGTGGATCAGCTGATCAACCTGGTCGGCGAGCTGGTGATTACCCAGTCGATGCTGGCGCAGCGTTCCGGTGCGCTGGATCCGGTGGCACATGGTGACCTGCTCAACAGCATGGGTCAGCTGGAGCGTAACGCCCGCGATCTGCAGGAATCGGTGATGTCGATTCGTATGATGCCGATGGAGTACGTGTTCAGCCGCTTCCCGCGCCTGGTGCGCGATCTGGCCAGCAAGCTGGGCAAAGAGGTTGAACTGACGCTGCTCGGCAGCTCGACCGAACTGGATAAGAGCCTGATTGAGCGCATTATCGATCCGTTAACGCACCTGGTGCGTAACAGCCTCGACCACGGCATCGAAACGCCGGAAAAACGGCTGGCAGCCAACAAAACGGCGGTCGGTAATCTGACGCTGTCGGCGGAACATCAGGGCGGTAACATCTGCATTGAAGTGATCGATGACGGTGCCGGCCTCAACCGCGAACGCATCCTGGCGAAAGCGCTGTCCTCGGGTCTGCCGGTCAGCGACAGCATGAGCGATGAAGAAGTCGGCATGCTGATCTTCGCGCCGGGCTTCTCGACCGCCGAGCAGGTGACCGATGTGTCAGGGCGCGGCGTCGGCATGGACGTGGTGAAACGTAATATTCAGGAGATGGGCGGTCACGTTGAAATCTCCTCGAAGCAGGGCAAAGGTACCACCATTCGCATTCTGCTGCCGCTGACGCTGGCGATCCTCGACGGCATGTCAGTGCGCGTGGCGGACGAAGTGTTCATCCTGCCGCTGAATGCGGTGATGGAGTCGCTGCAGCCGACCGCCGAAGAGCTGAAGCCGCTGGCCGGTGGCGAGCGCGTGCTGGAAGTGCGCGGCGAATACCTGCCGCTGGTGGAGTTGTGGAACGTGTTTGACGTGCAGAACGCCAAAACCGACGCCACGCAGGGCATCGTGGTGATCCTGCAGAGCGCGGGACGTCGCTATGCGCTGCTGGTCGATCAGCTGATTGGTCAGCATCAGGTGGTGGTGAAGAACCTGGAGAGCAACTACCGCAAAGTGCCGGGCATTTCCGCCGCCACCATCCTCGGCGATGGCAGCGTTGCGCTGATTGTCGACGTATCGGCACTGCAATCATTGAACCGTGAGAAGCGTGTGGCCGGTGCCGCAGCGTAACAAATAACGAAAGGGTAAAAAAATGACTGACATGGCAACCGTGACGAAAATCGCCGGCGAAACCGTTGGCCAGGAGTTCCTGGTTTTCACCCTCGGTGACGAAGAGTACGGCATCGACATCCTTAAAGTGCAGGAGATTCGCGGTTACGATCAGGTAACGCGTATCGCTAACACGCCGGAGTTCATCAAGGGCGTGACTAACCTGCGCGGCGTGATTGTGCCGATTATCGACCTGCGCGTGAAGTTCTCGCAGCCGGACGTTGAGTACAATGAAAACACCGTGGTGATCGTGCTGAATCTGGAGCATCGCGTGGTCGGCATCGTGGTCGATGGCGTGTCTGACGTGCTGTCGCTGACCCAGGATCAAATCCGTCCGGCACCGGAATTTGCCGTCACCATGTCGACCGAGTACCTCACCGGTCTTGGCGCGCTGGGCGAGCGCATGCTGATTCTGGTCGACATCGAAAAACTGCTGAGCAGTGAAGAGATGGCGCTGGTCGATACGCTGCGTAGCGCATAATCGTTCGCAGAGAGTCACGGGTCGCTGATGCGGCCCGTGACTATTACATCCTTTATTAAACCGTTATAAATCAATAGCAAAGCCGACAAATATTTCCTGCCCTCGCTCAATATTCCCGCCGCCAGGTCGATAACTGTATTGCACGATTTTTCTTCATTTCCCAGGGCAAACTATGTTTACGAAAATCCGCGTTGTGACCAGCCTGTTGCTGGTGTTGTTGGTGTTTGGCGTACTGCAGCTGGCTTCCGGCTCGCTGTTTTTTAAAGCGCTGAGTGACGACAAAAAAAGTTTCAATACCTCTCAGCTGGCGAGCAAAAATATTGCCGCCATCAATGATGCATACATGAGCCTTAACCAAAGCCGGGTGATCCTGACGCGCATTCAGCTGCGCATCGCCACCAGCAAACTGACCGGCACCGAAGCCGACATCGGTACGCTGTTCGGGCAGAGCAGGACATTCCTGCAGGCGGCGCAGGATAACTTTACGCTGTTTAAAAACACACCGGACACGCCGGGCCAGAACCTGCAGCTCAATCAGCAGCTGGAACAGACCTATAAGGCATACGCCAGCGCACTGGCAGAAATGGAGCAGGTGCTGCAGCGTAACGACACCGTGGCGGCGGGCAAAGTGCCGGTCGCACCGACGCAGAGCGCGTTTCTGGAAAACTACACCCAATGGCGCGCCGACCAGGATCGTCTGACGGCGGCGGGCGTGGCGGCGAACAGTGCGGCTTACGAGCACATGATGTGGCTGCTGGGTCTGGTGCTGGCGCTGGTGGTGGGCGTGATCGTGCTGTGCTGGTTCGGCCTGCGTAAGGTGCTGATCAAGCCGCTCAATGACAGCATCCAGCACATCGAACACATTGCGCAGGGCGATTTAACCCAGGCCATCGTCGTCGAAGGACGTAACGAAATGAGCCAGCTGGCAGGCAAGCTGCAGGAGATGCAGCAGGCGCTGGTGCGCACCGTCAGCAACGTGCGCGACGGTTCGGACGCCATCTTCACCGGGGCCAGCGAAATCTCGGCCGGCAATAACGATCTCTCGGCGCGTACCGAGCAGCAGGCGGCCTCGCTGGAGCAGACCGCGGCCAGCATGGAGCAGCTCACCGCCACGGTGAAGCAGAACGCCGAAAACGCGCGTCAGGCCTCGCAGCTGGCGCTCAGCGCGTCGGAAACCGCGCAGAAGGGCGGCGAAGTGGTGGAAGGGGTGGTGCGCACCATGCAGGATATTGCCGGCAGCTCGAAGAAGATCGCCGATATTACCAGCGTGATTGACGGCATCGCTTTCCAGACCAATATTCTGGCGCTCAACGCCGCCGTCGAAGCGGCACGCGCCGGTGAGCAGGGCCGCGGCTTCGCGGTGGTGGCCGGTGAAGTGCGCAACCTCGCCCAGCGCAGCGCGCAGGCGGCGAAGGAGATCAAAGGGCTGATCGAAGATTCGGTACGGCGCGTTGACAGCGGCTCGCAGCTGGTCGGCACGGCGGGCGAAACCATGGGCGAAATCGTTAATGCGGTGACGCGCGTGACCGACATCATGGGCGAGATTGCCTCGGCGTCGGACGAGCAGAGTCGCGGTATCGATCAGGTCGGTCAGGCGGTCACCGAGATGGATCGCGTGACGCAGCAGAACGCCTCGCTGGTGGAAGAGTCGGCGGCGGCAGCGGCCTCGCTGGAGGAGCAGGCCAGTCGCCTCAGCCAGTCGGTGGCGGTGTTCCGCATTCCACGTGGCGCGCAGCCTGGCAGCAGCACGGGCGTGCGTCATCCGCAAATCGCCCCGCCGCAGGCCAGCGTGCCGCGCAAAGCGCTGACCGCGCCGGTCAGCGACGCCAACTGGGAAACGTTCTAAGCTGAAACGGGAGCGGACAACGCGCCGCTCCCGCATCCCCTGCTTTCTTTACTTATAAAACGCTGTAAAAAAGCTTTAATTCAGCATTATCCCTCGTAAAGTCCGGTAAACCCTCTCAAATATTCAGCGCAGCGGTCGATAAACAGGGCGTTAACCCCCTTTTTGGAGACACCATGTTAAAACGAATCAATGTCGTCACCAGCCTGATCGCGGTCCTGCTGGTGTTCGGTGCTATGCAATTACTGTCCGGCGGGCTGTTCTGGTCGGCATTACAAAAAGATAAAGAGGCGTTTGCCGTGGCACAAACGTCAAGCAATAACGTCGCTGCCATGTCCGATGCCTGGATTGAACTCAACCAGACCCGTACCGTGCTCAACCGCGCCATGCTGCGCATGCAGGGCAGCATGGCATCACAAACCAACGGCGGCCAGCTCAACGCGCTGATTGCGCAGACGGAGAAACAGCTCGACACCGCGGCCGGCCACTATCAGCGCTATTACGATCTGCCGGCGACGCCGGGGCTGCCGGATGCGCTGCGCGACCGGCTGGAAGCGGATTATGCCGCGTTCAATAACGGCCTGAAGGCAATGCTGGCCCGGCTGAAAGCCAACGATCTGCAGGGCATGTTTGATCAGAACATCGAAGCCAAACAGGTGAAAATGAAAGCCACCTACGAGGAGTGGCGCAGCGCGCAAAGTGCTTTAGCCGCCGAAGGCGTGGCGCAGAACCAGCGTGCCTTCCACACCATGATGTGGCTGCTGGCGATTGTTGCCGTGATGGTGATCGCGGTCATCGTCGCCTGCTGGTTTGGCCTGCGCACAGTGCTGATTCAGCCGCTGCATCAGCTGCTCGGGCACATTCGCCACATCGCCGCCGGCGATCTGACGCAAACCATTGCCGTGGAAGGACGCAATGAGATGAGCCAGCTGGCGAGCAGCCTGCACGAGATGCAGCAGTCGCTGGTGCACACCGTCGGCAACGTGCGTGACGGCTCGGACGCCATCTTTACCGGTGCCAGCGAAATTTCCGCCGGCAATAACGATCTCTCGGCGCGTACCGAGCAGCAGGCGGCGTCGCTGGAACAGACCGCGGCCAGCATGGAGCAGCTCACCGCCACGGTGAAACAGAACGCCGAAAACGCCCGCCAGGCCTCGCAGCTGGCGCTCAGCGCATCAGATACCGCGCGCAAAGGGGGCGAGGTGGTCGATGGCGTAGTGCGCACCATGCATGATATCGCCGGCAGCTCGAAGAAAATCGCTGACATCATCAGCGTGATCGACGGTATCGCCTTCCAGACTAACATCCTCGCGCTCAACGCCGCCGTCGAAGCGGCGCGTGCTGGCGAGCAGGGGCGCGGTTTTGCCGTGGTGGCCGGTGAGGTGCGGAATCTGGCGCAGCGCAGCGCCCAGGCAGCGAAGGAGATCAAAGGCCTGATTGAGGATTCGGTCAGCCGGGTCAATGCCGGTTCGCAACTGGTCGGCACCGCAGGTGACACCATGCAGGATATCGTCGGCGCAGTAACGCGCGTGACGGACATCATGGGCGAAATCGCGTCGGCCTCGGATGAGCAGAGCCGCGGCATCGACCAGGTGGGTCAGGCAGTGACCGAGATGGACCGCGTCACCCAGCAGAACGCCTCGCTGGTGGAAGAGTCGGCCGCCGCCGCGGCCTCGCTGGAAGAGCAGGCCAGTCGCCTCAGCCAGTCGGTAGCGGTATTCCGCATTCCGCGTGTTGTCGCGCCCGCCGCCGTGCGCGCCGTTGTGGCACCGGCACAGCCGACGCGGCGCAGCGCCGTCACCGCCCCGGTGACGGACGGAAACTGGGAAACGTTTTAATGTTTCGCTGAGTTTTACCCTCTCCCCAGCCGGGAGAGGGCTTCCTGCCGGCCTTACCCTCATCACTCCGCATAAAGATCCGCGCCTGCGCGCCGATAACACCAGCGATCCGCCAATTAATGAGGTGTTTATGTTTAGTCGTGTTCGAGTGGTATCCGGCCTGCTGTGCGTGCTGGCGTTATTTGCCTTACTGCAGCTGTTTTCCGGAGGAATGTTTTTTTCAACGGTGAAAGCCGATAAAGAGAATTTTGCGTATAACCAACGCCTTAGCACCCTGCAGCGGGCAATGGGCACCTCATGGGTTTCACTGGTACAGGCGCGTAACACGCTGAACCGTGCCGGTATCCGTTATCTGCTGGATAGCCAGCAGGCCGGTTCCGGCGCCACGGTGAAAGATCTGGTGGCGCTGGCCACCGCAGAGCTGAAGACCGCCGATCAGAGCTTTGCCGAGTTTAATGCCAACCTGTCGGAAAAAGGTAAAAGCGCGGAAAACGTCCTGACGCTGCAGGCCAACTACAACGCGTTTCGCGGTGCGCTGGCCGAGCTGATTGATTTTCTCAGTGCCGGCAACTTTAAGGGCTTTGTCGATCAGCCAACGCAGGGTTTTCAGGACAAATTTGAAAAGGATTACAACGCCTGGCTGGCCTACAACATCGTGCTGGCGAAACAGGGCATTGACGCCAACCAGAGCGCCTATCAGCACGCGATGATGCTGGTGATCGGCACGCTGCTGGTGACGCTGCTGGTGATCGCGCTGGTGTGGAGCGGCATGCGTACGGCGCTGATCCGTCCGCTGCAGCAGAGCATTGAGCACATCCGCCATATTGCGCGCGGCGATCTGACGCAGCCGGTCGATGTCAGCGTGCGCAACGAAATGGGCGATCTGCTCAGTTCGCTGCAGCACATGCAGCAGGAGCTGGCGCGCACCGTGCGCATCGTGCGCGACGGTTCGGACGCCATCTACACCGGCGCCAGCGAAATCGCCATGGGCAACAACGATCTCTCCTCGCGAACCGAACAGCAGGCCGCGTCGCTGGAGCAGACTGCCGCCAGCATGGAGCAGCTCACCGCCACCGTGAAGCAGAACGCGGAAAACGCCCGTCAGGCGTCGAAGCTGGCGCTGAATGCGTCCGAAACGGCGCAGCAGGGTGGCAAAGTGGTCGACGGCGTCGTCACCACCATGAAGGACATCGCCGGCAGCTCGAAGAAGATTGCCGATATCACCAGCGTGATCGACGGCATCGCCTTCCAGACCAATATCCTTGCGCTCAACGCCGCGGTGGAAGCCGCTCGCGCCGGTGAGCAGGGGCGTGGTTTCGCCGTGGTTGCCGGTGAAGTGCGCAGTCTGGCCCAGCGCAGCGCGCAGGCGGCGAAGGAGATCAAAGGCCTGATTGAAGATTCCGTCAGCCGCGTCAACACCGGTTCGGTGCTGGTGGAGAGTGCGGGCGAGACCATGAGCGAAATCGTCAATGCGGTCACCCGCGTGACCGACATCATGGGTGAAATCGCCTCGGCTTCCGATGAGCAGAGCCGCGGTATCGACCAGGTTGGCCTGGCGGTGAACGAGATGGATCGCGTGACCCAGCAGAACGCCGCGCTGGTCGAAGAGTCGGCGACGGCTGCTGCCGCGCTGGAAGATCAGGCCAGCCGACTGAAACAGTCGGTCGCAGTGTTCAATATTGGTAAAGAATTTGTCGCCCAGGCCGTTAACGTAACTACAGCGCCAAAAATTGCGCGTCAGTCGGCGCCACAGGCGCTGGCGCAACCGGCAGGAGCACGTGGCGCTGACGATAACTGGGAAACCTTTTAACCCTTGTGGCCGCCGCAGGGCGGCCCGTGTGAATGGTGTGCACTGGCAGCACAGTAGCAACCGCAGTATCACAATTTAATCAGTTTGTTGCCGGGTGACCCGAAATGAAGAAATCGACGTTATTGGATCAAAATGAAGCCACGACGCTGCTCTCACAAATGGTGCAGCGCCTGCCGCTTTCCGATACACATTTTCGTCGTATCAGCCAGCTGATCTATCAGCGTGCGGGCATCGTGCTGGCCGACCACAAACGGGAGATGGTGTACAACCGTTTAGTGCGTCGTCTGCGCATGCTGAATATTGATGATTTTGGTCGCTACCTGGCGCTGCTGGAGCAGGACCCGAACAGTGCCGAGTGGCAGGCATTTATTAACGCGCTGACCACCAACCTGACGTCATTTTTCCGTGAGGCGCACCATTTTCCGATCCTCGCAGAGCATGCGCGCCAGCGCAGCGGCAGCTACAGCGTGTGGAGTACCGCCGCCTCAACCGGCGAAGAGCCGTACTCGATTGCCATGACGCTGGCGGAAACGCTGGGCACCGGACCGGGGAAATTTTCCGTCCACGCCAGCGATATTGATACCCAGGTGCTGGAGAAAGCGGTGGCGGGCGTGTATCGCCAGGAGGAGCTGCGCACCTTATCGCAGTCGCAGCTGCAGCGCTTCTTCCTGCGGGGCACCGGTCCGCACGCCGGCATGGTGCGCGTACGCAGCGAGCTGGCCAACATGGTCAACTATTCGCAGCTCAACCTGCTGGCGAACGACTGGGCGCTACCGGGACCGTTCGATGCGATTTTCTGTCGTAACGTGATGATCTATTTCGATAAAGAGACGCAGGAAAAAATTCTGCGCCGTTTTGTACCCCTGCTGAAGCCGGGCGGTCTGCTGTTTGCCGGGCATTCGGAAAACTTCAGTCAGATCAGTAAAGAGTTCTGGCTGCGTGGACAGACTGTCTATGGACTGACCAAGGAAAGACGATGAGCAAAATCACCGTGATGTGCGTGGATGACTCCGCGCTGATGCGCCAGTTGATGACGGAGATCATCAACAGCCATCCCGATATGGAGATGGTCGCGACGGCGCCGGACCCGCTGGTGGCGCGGGATTTGATCAAACAGTACAACCCGCAGGTGCTGACGCTGGATGTCGAGATGCCGCGTATGGATGGCCTCGACTTCCTTGAAAAACTGATGCGCCTGCGACCGATGCCGGTGGTGATGGTGTCGTCGCTGACCGGGAAAGGCTCGGAGGTGACGCTGCGCGCGCTGGAGTTGGGCGCGGTGGATTTCGTTACCAAGCCGCAGCTCGGTATCCGCGAAGGCATGCTGGCCTATAGCCAGATGATCGCCGATAAAATCCGCGCCGCCGCGCGCGCCAAACTGCATGCGCGTGCCGCCACGCCGCAGCCGGTGATGCTGAAAGCCGGACCGCTGCTGAGCAGTGAAAAGCTGATCGCCATCGGCTCGTCCACCGGCGGTACCGAAGCGATTCGCCACGTGCTGCAGCCGCTGCCGGCCACCAGCCCGGCGCTGCTGATCACCCAGCACATGCCGCCCGGCTTTACCCGCTCGTTTGCCGAGCGGCTGAACAAGCTGTGCCAGATCACCGTGAAAGAGGCGGAAGACGGCGAGCGTATCCTGCCCGGCCACGCTTACATCGCGCCGGGTGCGATGCACATGGAGCTGGCGCGCAGCGGTGCCAACTACGTGGTGAAACTGAACGACGGGCCGCCGGTCAACCGCCATAAACCGTCGGTGGACGTGCTGTTCCGCTCGGTTGCGGTCAACGCAGGACGAAATGCAGTGGGCGTCATTCTGACGGGCATGGGTAACGACGGCGCGGCCGGGATGCTGGAAATGCATCGCGCCGGCGCGTGGACCATCGCCCAGGATGAAGCCAGCTGTGTGGTATTTGGTATGCCGCGCGAAGCGATAGCGATGGGCGGCACCAGTGAAGTGGTCGATTTAGGCCACATCAGCCAGCACATGCTGGCAAAAATTAGCGCCGGACAGGCATTGCGAATTTAACGAGCCGGTCCTGCCGGACAAGACAACACAGGAGTAGATATGGCTGATAAAAATATGCGCTTTTTGGTGGTGGACGACTTCAATACGATGCGTCGTATCGTGCGTAACCTGCTGAAAGAGCTGGGTTTCAATAACGTGGAAGAGGCCGAGGACGGCGTCGATGCCCTGACCAAACTGCGTGCCGGCGGCTTCGATTTCGTCGTCTCTGACTGGAACATGCCGAACATGGACGGCCTGGAACTGCTGCAGACCATTCGCGCCGATGCCACGCTGGGCAAACTGCCGGTGCTGATGGTGACCGCCGAAGCCAAGAAAGAGAACATCATCGCTGCCGCACAGGCCGGTGCCAGCGGCTACGTGGTGAAGCCTTTCACCGCCGCCACGCTGGAAGAGAAGCTGGGTAAAATCTTCGAAAAACTGGGTATGTAAGGAGATGTGATGAGCGACCTTTCGAAACCAACTGACGAAGCCTCGGCACACGACATTATTGCCCGGATTGGCTCACTGACGCGTATGCTGCGTGACAGCCTGCGCGAACTGGGGCTGGATCAGGCGATTGCCGAAGCGGCAGAAGCGATTCCGGACGCGCGCGATCGTCTGGATTATGTGGTGCAGATGACCGCACAGGCAGCGGAACGTGCGCTGAACTGTGTGGAAGCCGCGCAGCCACACCAGGACCAGATGGAAGCCAGCGCCAGCCAGCTGAAAGGCCGCTGGGATGCCTGGTTTGAGAACCCGATCGAGCTGGCGGATGCACGCGAGTTGGTTTCGGATACGCGCCAGTTCCTTGACGACGTGCCGTCTCACACTGCGTACACCAACAAGCAGCTGCTGGAGATCATGATGGCGCAGGATTTCCAGGACCTGACCGGTCAGGTGATCAAGCGCATGATGGATGTGATCCAGGAGATCGAACGTCAGCTGCTGATGGTGCTGCTGGAAAACATGCCGGAAGCCAATGCGGCGGCGCGTAAAGAGGGCAACAGCCTGCTGAACGGTCCGCAGATTCACGCGAATGCGCCGGGCGTCGTCTCCAGCCAGGACCAGGTTGACGACCTGCTGGACAGTCTAGGTTTTTAAAGCGGAGGGCTCGTGCCTCCTGATTCCGACCCTCTCCCGCGCGGGAGAGGGTATTGCATGGCACATTTCCCGCCTGATTTCCTGCTACGCCCGCTGGCGGCGTAAAATCTGAAACATAGCAAGACAAGTCCTACGTTGGCATGAGGATATGTTAAGGTAAAGTCGTACAGTTTTGTGAGCTACCTCAAATTCTAAACTGAAACGAATACTCTTTTGCTATGCTGCCACTTGTTCTGACCCGCAAAATTTTCGCTGCCACCGCCCTCGGTGCCCCCGTTCTTGTTGCCGTTGCGCCTGCGCAGGCCTTCACCGACGACACCGAAGTTTCCGCGACGCCGTTCGCCGACCCCGCGCGTTTCCAGAAAATCGCCGAAACCTTACCGGCACTGGGCTATCAGGACGATACCGCGGCATTCAGCAAAAAGCTGGCGGGCATCGCCAAAACCATCGGCGAGGCCAGCCAGAACAGCGACAGCGACACCACGCTTGGCCAGCAGGCCGGTATCTGGGCGTTTAACCATTTTCGCGATGAGGTCGCCACCCGCGTGGCGGATGAAGGGCAGTCGCTGCTGTCGCCTTATGGCCAGGCGCAGATCGATCTTAACGTCGATATGGACGGTAACTTCAGCGGCAGCGGCGCCTCGCTGCTGACACCGTGGGCCGATCGCTACAATTACCTCACGTTTAGCCAGCTTGGCGTGCACCAGACCGATGACGGCATGGTGGGCAATGCCGGGCTGGGCCAGCGCTGGACCGCGGGCGGCTGGCTGCTGGGCTACAACGGCTTTGTTGACCGGCTGTTTGACAGCGGACTGCAGCGCGCCTCGCTGGGCACCGAAGCCTGGAGCGATTATCTGCGCTTATCCGCCAACTACTACACGCCGCTGTCCGGCTGGCGCAACCGCAATCCGTTCCAGCAGCAGCGGCTGGCGCGCGGGTATGATGTCACCACTCAGGGTTATCTGCCGTTTTACCGCCAGCTGGGCGTGTCGGTCAGCTGGCAGCAATATCTCGGCAACAATGTCGATCTGTTTAATTCCGGCAACAGCTATCACAATCCATCGGCGCTGACGCTCGGCGTTTCCTATACGCCGGTGCCACTGGTCACGGTATCGGCCAGCCACAAAACCAGTAATGAAGGCGAGAGCCAGGATCAGCTCGGGTTACGCCTCAACTACCGTTTTGGCGTGGCGCTCAGCCAGCAGCTCAATCCGGATAATGTCGCCGCCGCGCGTTCGCTGCGCGGCAGCCGCTATGATTTGGTCACGCGCAGTAATACGCCGGTACTGGAGTTCCGCCAGCGTAAAACCCTGTCGGTGTTCCTCGCCACGCCGCCGTGGCAGCTCAATGCGGGTGAGAGCCTGCCGCTGAAACTGCAGATCCGCAGCGCCAATCCGATCCGTAAAGTGAGCTGGCAGGGCGATACGCAGGCGCTGAGCCTGACGCCCGGGGCGAATCCCGACGATCCGCAGGGCTGGAGCATTATTATGCCGGCCTGGGATGCCTCGCCTGAGGCCAGTAACAGCTATCGTCTGTCGGTGACGCTGGAGGACAGCAAGCAGCAACGCGTGACGTCCAACTGGATTACGCTGCAGGTGCAACCGCCGATGATGCTGGATCAGGCGAGCGAAAACCGCTTCGACCTGCTGGCACCGTAATCCGCGCGGCACCCAAGAAAAAAGGGCAGCCTGCGCTGCCCCTGGCGAATCCTCAGCCGACACAAGCCGGGATGCGATGAGGGTAAATCACTATCAGAACTGGTACACCAGACCTACCGCGGTAATATCATCGGTTTTCAGGCGCAGCGCGTTGTCATCTTTCAGCAGGTTGATGCGGTATTCGCTGTACACTGACATGTTCTTGTTGAAGTAGTAAGTGGCACCGACGGACGCGTATTTGAACAGCCAGGCGTCGCCAACGTTCTCAAGATCCTTGCCTTTCGAGGTCACGTAGCCCAGTGACGGACGCAAACCATTGAGGAACTGATACTGCGCGACGGCTTCAAAGTTTACCGCTTTGTTGGCGAAACCGTTGTTACCGACTGGCGTAGCGTTATGCGATTCGCCGTAGATGGTGGCCAGATACAGCTGGTTAGCATCATATTTCAGGCCGGTTTCCCAGTGTTCCGCTTTTTCACCGCGGCCGAAAGTGGCACGGTTCTGCGCGCTAACGCGATCGAGGCTGGCATAGGCGGCCACCGCGCTCAGGCCAAAGTCGGTGTCATACGAAGTGGAAACGGCAAAACCGTCACCGTTGGAACGGCGCACTGCCAGGTTAGGTGTTGCCGCGCTGTCGCTGCGCTCGTTTTTCCCTTCGTACTGGGCCGCGACGTTCCAGCCTTTCACCAGACCGAAGAAGTCTTTGTTACGCCACGTCAGCACGCCGGTGGAGCGACCGGACAGGAAAGCATCAACATAGCCGGAGTCACCGCCGAAGAAAGGCAGCATATCGGTATAGCCCAGCACGTCGTAAATCAGGCCATAGTTACGGCCGTAGTCAACAGAGCCAAACTGACCCATTTTCAGGCCGGCATAGCCGAGACGGGTTTTGTTACCGGTCTGCGCATCTGCGCCTTCGGTGTTACGCAGGCTGAATTGCGATTGCCAGAAACCGTAGCCGGTCAGCTGATCGTTGATTTTGGTTTCGCCCTTGAAACCGAAGCGTGCGTAAGACGAGGTGTCGCCATCATTGCTGGCGTCATGGGAGAACAGGTGCGACACATTAATCTTGCCCACCAAATCCAGCTTGTTACCATCCTTATTATAGATCTCCGCAGCCTGAGCCACAGAAACTCCCAGCAGCAGTGGCATGACTGCTGCCAGTAAAGTGCGCTTCATCATTTAATTTTTTACCCTGTGTTATTTTCTAATTTTTTAACCCCCTGTGGGGTGACAAGAAAATGACACAAAATGGTAAAGATCAGTAGTGCAATAGTTGTAACAGAAAATTTCGGATTGGCTATTTGTGCGATTTTTATGCGTTCATTCCATTATCCGGAAATGAGAATCGGTTTTTCTTATCGTTTTAATCTGGCTACTTTACCAGCAATAAATATCTAATCTATTGATATTTAATCACTATTAATATCCTTAAAAACCTTAAATGAAATAGCCTTTTATTTCTGAAAATAGCACAAGCCTATGTCATAAAGTTCAATGCGCATAAATCAAAGCAGACTGATAATCACTGAATGAATTATCTGCGTTTACCTGAAGTATCGTTTTATTAACAGCAATAATAATCCGGTTAAGGCTGTTATTTAAGCGCGGACACGGTGCGCGAATAATGCACGGAACGAGTTAATTAGTTGTTAATACCTTTAGGGCTGACTGCACAAATTTAATGCGCACAATGATGTGCTGCTTGCACCCGCTAAGCGCAGCGCGCCCCAAAATGGCGCAGCAGACGCCTCATTTTGGCGAAATATCCGCTGTGCGATCACAAAAGCAATATTTCATTTTGCGAATGCATAAATCCGCTAAACAAATTACTGCGGTGCCGCTGTCATCGGATGGTTATTCACTTTTTATGCATTAAATGTGCATAGCGAAAGGGTGTAACTTATTGATATTTCGTTAACGAACCTGATTTATGCATTTTTTCCTCTGGCTGGCACGTTAACTGCACTCTATAGTCGAGCTGCAACTCAGCAAATTTTAACAATTTTAAAACAAAAGCTTCACCCGAAGTGAGGCAGGAGAAATGGCTATGTCACTGCAGGTTTCACGTCACGATTTCGATCAATGGATGATGCCGGTTTATGCCCCAGCGGCTTTTGTGCCGGTGCGTGCTGAAGGTTCTACGCTGTGGGATCAGCAGGGCAAAGAGTACATCGATTTTGCCGGTGGCATCGCGGTGAACGCGCTTGGCCATGCCCATCCCGCGCTGCAGCAGGCGCTGACCGAACAGGCCGGCAAACTGTGGCATACCGGTAACGGCTATACCAATGAACCGATTCTGCGCCTGGCGAAGCAGCTGATTGATGCCACCTTTGCCGACCGCGTGTTCTTCTGTAACTCCGGGGCGGAAGCCAACGAAGCCGCGCTGAAGCTGGCGCGCAAAGTGGCGCATGACCGCGTCGGGCCTGAGAAAAACGGCATCGTTGCCTTCACCAATGCCTTCCACGGTCGCACGCTGTTTACCGTATCGGCCGGTGGCCAGCCCGCCTATTCACGCGATTTCGCCCCGTTACCGCCTGCCATTCAGCATGCCACCTTTAACGATCTGGCCTCGGCGGCGGCCTTAATTAATGACCAGACCTGCGCGGTGATCGTCGAGCCGATTCAGGGTGAGGGCGGCGTACTGCCGGCGGATCCGGCGTTCCTGCGCGGGCTGCGCGAGCTGTGCGATCGCCACCAGGCACTGCTGATTTTTGATGAAGTGCAGAGCGGCGTCGGTCGTACCGGCTCGCTGTACGCTTATATGCATTACGGCGTGACGCCTGATGTGCTGAGCACCGCCAAGGCGCTGGGTGGCGGCTTCCCGATAGGTGCCATGCTGACGCGCGAAGATCTGGCGCAGGTGATGGGCGTCGGTACGCACGGCACCACCTACGGCGGCAACCCGCTGGCCGGTGCGGTGGCCGGTAAAGTGATGGAGCTGATCAACCAGCCCGACTTTATGGCTGGCGTGGCCGAGCGTCATCAGTGGTTTGTCACGGCGCTGCAGGAGATCAACCAGCGGCTGCCGGTATTTAAAGAGATTCGCGGCCTGGGCCTGCTGATTGGCGCGGTGCTGAATGACGATTTTGCCGGTAAGGCCAAACAGTTCAACCTGACAGCGGCCGAAGAGGGCGTGATGGTGCTGATTGCCGGTGCGAACGTGGTGCGCTTTGCGCCGGCGCTGAATATCAGCGAGGGTGAAGTGAAAGAGGGGCTGGCACGCTTTGAACGCGCCTGCGCACGCGTGCTCAAAGGAGCCACATCATGATGGTGATTCGCCCCGTCGAACGTGACGATCTGCCGCAGCTGCTGGCGCTGGCGGGTAAAACCGGCGGCGGGCTCACGTCGCTGCCCGTCGACAGCGAGACGCTGAAGGCGCGCATTGAGCGCTCGCTGCAGACCTGGCAGGACGCACTGCCGCGCGCCGAACAGGGCTACGTGTTTGTGCTGGCGGACAGCAGCGACAATCGCGCCGTTGGCATCTGTGCCATTGAAGTGGCGGTGGGCCTGCAGGATCCCTGGTACAACTTTCGCGTCGGCACCCAGGTGCACGCTTCGAAAGAGCTGAACGTCTACGCCAGTTTGCCGACGCTGTCGCTGAGTAACGATCACACCGGCAGCAGCGAGCTGTGCACCCTGTTCCTCGATCCTGACTACCGCGACGGGAAAAATGGCCATCTGCTGTCCAAGTCGCGCTTTCTGTTTATGGCGAACTTCCGCGAACGCTTTATGAAGCACGTGGTAGCCGAGATGCGCGGCGTCAGCGACGAGCAGGGACATTCACCGTTCTGGGACAGCGTGGGCAGCCGTTTCTTCTCGATGGAGTTTCGCCAGGCCGATTTTCTCAGCGGCACCGGCCAGAAAGCGTTTATCGCCGAGCTGATGCCCAAGCATCCGCTGTATATCCACTATCTGTCGGAAGCGGCACAGCAGGTGATTGGCGAAGTGCACCCGAAAACCGCGCCGGCGCGCGCGGTACTGGAAGCCGAGGGTTTCCGCTACCTCAACTATATCGACATCTTCGACGGCGGCCCGACGCTGGAGTGCGAGATCGACCGCATCCGCGCTATCCGCAAGAGCAAAGTGCTGACCGCCAGCGAGGGCGAAGCCGATGCGCGCTGGCCGCTGTGTCTGGTGGCGAACTGTGACTATCACCAGTTCCGTGTGGCGCTGCTGCCGGTGGATGTGGCATCCGGTCAGGTACAGATGAATCAGCAGCAGCGCACGGCGCTGCGCTGCGACTATGGCGACACGCTGCGGGTGGTTACCGTCGGTCGCGAGGAGAATAATGCATGACGCAGTTTATTAACGGTGAATGGCTGGCGGGCGGCGCGGAGAGCTTAAGTAAAAGTAATCCGGTGAGTGGCGAGACTTTATGGCAGGGCAACGCAGCGTCTGTGGCGCAGGTGGCTGAAGCCTGTGAGGCGGCGCGTGCCGCGTTCCCGGCGTGGGCGCGTCAGCCGTTTGCGGCGCGTCAGGCGCGGGTGGAGGATTTTGCCCGGCTGCTGGAGCGGGACAAAGCGGAACTGGCGGCAATCATCGCGCGTGAGACCGGCAAACCACGCTGGGAAACCCTGACCGAAGTGCAGGCGATGATCAATAAAGTGGCCATTTCGATCAAGGCTTATCACACCCGCACCGGCGAGCAGGCGGAGGGCGAGAGTTCACTGCGCCACCGGCCGCATGGCGTGCTGGCGGTGTTTGGGCCGTATAACTTCCCTGGCCATCTGCCAAACGGACATATCGTGCCGGCGCTGCTGGCGGGCAACTGCGTTCTGTTTAAACCGAGCGAACTGACGCCTGCAACCGCAGAGAAAACTGTGCAGCTGTGGCAGGAAGCGGGCCTGCCGGCGGGCACGCTGGCGCTGTTGCAGGGCGGGCGCGAAACCGGTCAGGCGCTGGCGCAGGCGTCGCAGATTGACGGTCTGCTGTTTACCGGCAGCGCGGCCACCGGCTATCACCTGCACCGTCAGTTCGCCGGGCAGCCGGAGAAGATGCTGGCGCTGGAGATGGGCGGCAATAATGCGCTGATCGTGGAGGATCCGGCCGACATTGACGGCGCAGTGCACATCGCCATTCAGTCGGCCTTTATTACGGCCGGTCAGCGCTGCACCTGCGCACGTCGCTTGCTGGTGAAGCGCGGTGCGGCGGGCGACGCCTTCCTGCAGCGCCTGGTCGAGGTGAGCGCGCGCCTCAAACCGGCAGCGTGGGACGCCGAACCGCAGCCGTTTATGGGCAGCGTGATTTCTCCGGCCGCCGCCGGGCAGATCTTCGCCGCCTGGCAGCAGCGGGTTGAGCTGGGTGGCGAGGTGCTGCTGGCGATGCGCTGGCCGGATCGCGACAGCGCGATTATCACGCCCGGCATCATCGACATGACCGGCGTCGCCGGGCTGCCTGACGAAGAGGTGTTCGGACCGCTGCTGCAGGTGATTCGCTATGACCACTATGAGCAGGCAATTGGTCTCGCCAATGACACGCGCTATGGATTGTCGTGCGGGCTGGTGTCACCGCAGCGTGCGCAGTTTGATCAGCTGCTGCTGGAAGCGCGTGCCGGGATCGTGAACTGGAATAAACCGCTGACCGGCGCCGCCAGCTCAGCACCGTTTGGCGGCGTGGGCGCCTCCGGTAACCACCGTGCCAGCGCCTGGTATGCAGCGGATTACTGCGCCTGGCCGATGGCCTCGCTGGAGAGCAGCAGTTTAGCGCTGCCGGGCAGCCTGTCGCCGGGCCTCGATTTCTCTGCCGCAGGAGCTTCGTCATGAAGGCGTTTGAAGCAAACTTTGATGGTCTGGTTGGCCTGACGCACCACTACGCCGGCCTGTCGTTTGGCAACGAAGCCTCCACGCGTAACCAGCTACAGCCCTCCAATCCGCGTCTGGCGGCCAAACAGGGGCTGCTGAAAATGAAGGCGCTGGCCGACATGGGCTATGTCCAGGGCGTGATTCCCCCGCACGAGCGGCCCAACCTGCCGCTGCTGCGCCAGCTGGGATTCAGCGGCAGCGATGCGCAGGTGCTGGCCAAAGCGGCGCAGCAGGCACCGCAACTGCTGTCAGCGGCCAGTTCGGCGTCGGCGATGTGGGTGGCCAATGCGGCCACGGTTTCGCCCTCTGCCGACAGCGCCGATGGCAAAGTGCATTTGACCGTTGCCAACCTCAACAATAAGTTTCACAGGGCGATCGAAGCGCCGGAAACTGCTGACCTGCTGCGCGCCATCTTCCGCGATGGCCGCCACTTCAGCGTGCACGACGCGCTGCCGCAGGTGGCGCTGTTCGGTGACGAAGGCGCGGCCAACCATAACCGCTTCGGCGCTGATTATGGCGCGCCCGGCGTGCAGCTGTTTGTTTACGGCCGCGACGGCCAGCCGGCGGGCAGCGCACCGGCGCGCTATCCGGCGCGTCAGACGCGTGAAGCCAGCGCGGCGGTGGCGAGATTGCATCAGCTCGACAGCGCGCGCACGCTGTTCGCGCAGCAAAATCCGGCGGTGATCGATCAGGGCGTGTTCCACAACGACGTGATTGCGGTCAGCAATCAGCAGGTGTTTTTCTGTCACGAAGAGGCGTTTGTCGATCAGCCGCAGCTGCTGCAACAACTGGCGGCGCAGGTGCCGGGCTTCCAGCCGATTGTGGTGCCGCGCGATCGCGTGTCGGTGACCGATGCGGTGAATACCTATCTGTTCAACAGTCAGCTGCTGCAGCATCCGGACGGCGGCATGCGGCTGGTGCTGCCGGAAGAGTCGCGCCAGCATCCCGGCGTGTGGCGCTACCTGAGCGAGCTGGTAGAGAGCGGCGGCCCGATTCGTGAGCTGCAGGTGTTTGATCTGCGCGAGAGCATGTGCAACGGCGGCGGACCGGCTTGTCTGCGCCTGCGCGTGGTGTTAACCGAGGCGGAGCGCCAGGCGGTCAATCCAGCCGTGCTGATGAACGATCGCCTGTTTGCACGTCTGAATGACTGGGTGGACCGTCACTATCGCGATCGCCTGACGCAGGCCGATCTCGCCGATCCGCAGCTGCTGAGCGAAGGGCGGAGCGCGCTGGATGAGCTGACACAGCTGCTAGACTTAGGCAGTGTCTACGCGTTTCAGCGTTAACGCCGGGGGCAAATGTGTGCCCCTGTGTCAGAAAGGAGTAAACATGCAGGACTTTTTACAGCAAACCCTGTCAGGCAGGCCGCCCGCGCAGCGGCAGGGCAGTAACGCCCATCTGCACTGGCAGTGGCACGATGAGGGCATCCTGTCCCTGACACCGCATACGCCCACGCAGCAGGCGCTGGTGCTTTCCGCCGGGATTCACGGCAGTGAAACCGCGCCGGTGGAGATTCTCAATCTGCTGCTGACGCCGCTGCTGCAGGGGGAAAAACCGCTGGCGGTGCGCTTGCTGGTGATTCTGGGTAACCCGTCGGCGCTGCGCAGCGGTAAACGCTACCAGCATTATGATATCAACCGGCTGTTTGGTGGCCGCTGGCAGCAGGTGGCTGATGTGCCGGAGGCGCAGCGCGCGCTACAACTGGAGCAGGCGCTGGAGAACTTCTGGCGGGAATGCCTCGATCATGAAATTCGCTGGCATCTTGATTTGCACACCGCGATTCGCGGTTCCTGGCATGCGCGCTTTGGCGTGATGCCGCTTAACAGCCAGCCGTGGCCAGCGGATTTTTTACACTGGCTGGCAGCGGCCGAGCTGGAGGCGCTGGTGTTCCACCGTGCGCCCGGCGGCACTTTCACTCACTACAGCTGTGAGCATCATGCAGCGGCCAGCTGCACGCTGGAGCTGGGCAAAGCGCTGCCGTTTGGCGAGAACGATCTCACCCAGTTCAGCGGCGTGCAGCGCGCGCTGGCGGCACTGCTGTATGGTGAGGCGCTGCCGGCAGTACGCGAAACGCCGCGGCACTATCGCGTGGCACAGCAGATCACCCGCCACGGCGAGCAGTTTGTTCTGCACATGGGACCGGAAACCCTTAACTTCACCGCCTTTCCGCAGGGCACGCTACTGGCAGAAGAGGGCGACAGACGCTATTACGTGCAGCAGGCGCGCGAATACGTGCTGTTCCCCAATCCGAATGTGGCACCGGGCCTGCGCGCCGGACTGATGCTGGTGGAGGAGAGTGAGCAGACTCAGGCGCTGGAACTGTAAGCCTGATGCTTCTCCTGAACGGAATCCTCTCCCGCTGCAGGGAGAGGATCCGGTAGAGAACAAAAAGTGCCTATCCTGATGGCATTTTTCCTTCCGCAAAACCGACAAAGCCATTACACTCCTCCTTAATTCCTGCGCTTTCCCCTTGATCGTCATACTCTTTTGCAATTCCTCACGCATTTCTTCGCAATCTCTCCATGATTGCCCGATATCTGTCTTTTATGCTTGCAGGGCTTTACTCAGCCTCTGAGTAGTTGACGTTCAGCGTCGTATGCTTGTTTCCGAAGACGCGACACAGGCTGTCGTCATTAAACTGAAAAGTAAGGACAATATTATGCGTAAACTGACCTCCCTCTTTCTGGCTACCGCAATGGCTTTCGGCGCAGCCAATATCGTCCATGCTGCGGCTGACAACCTGACACCGCCGCCAGCGGGCAGCGAAAAACCGATGCACAAGCCGATGCGCCATCACGGCATGGACATGATGTTCAAAGACCTCAATCTGACTGACGCGCAGAAAACCCAGATTCGCGATATCCTGCGTGACAGCCACAAAGACATGAAGCGTCCATCTCTGGAAGAGCGTCGTGCTAACCACAGCATCATCGCATCCGATAGCTTTGACCGGGCCAAAGCGGAAGCGCAGGCAGACAAAATGAGCGCCAATGCGAAAGAGCATGCGCTGAAGATGCTGGAAACCCAGAACAAGATCTATAACGTGCTGACGCCGGAGCAGAAGAAGCAGTACAACGCTAACTTTGAGAAACGTCTGACAGAAAAAGGCCCGCACGACGGTAAAATGCCGCCACCGCCGGCTGAAGGTGAATAAGCCGTTTAGCTTACCGGTTTGAGACCGCCGACGTTGTCCATGGCACATGCTGCTTTGGGCAGCGTCGGCGGTTTTGCGTTACAGCTCTATCAGCGGATAAACGCCGGACAGCAGCGGGCGGCAGAGGATTTTGTAGCCGTCATGGTCGAAGCCGTGACGCGCACGCTGCAGCTGGCGCGCTTCCTGCTCACTGCTGACCGATCCCAGCCAGAACCAGTGGTCGATGACGTGGATCTGCGTCATCTCCGTACCGCGCTCCACCATGCCAACCGGGCCCTGCCACGGCCAGCACACCACGCGCAGCTGCTCCAGTCCGGCCAGCAGGCGCTGCTGATGCGCCGCCAGCGGTTCCGCCCCACAGCAGGCACCGGCACAGCGCTTCAGCGCCGCGCGAAAGCAGCCGCGTCCCGGCTGCAGACGCTCCAGCCCGAGCAGGCCGTGACACAGGCGCAGCTCATCAGCGAGGCTTTTCAGTTTTTCTAACGCGGCAAAGCGGCTGCGGAACAATCCGTACAGGTCTGGCGAGGTGGAGAAATCGAGATCGCGCGCGTAAACCACCTGCGGTGCGCCGTCGCCGAGCTGCAGTGAGCAGAGCTGACGGTTTTTGCGCAGGCGCTTGTTAAACAGCGGCTGCTGGGTTTTGATCATCTGCGCTTCAAGCAGCTGCGCGCCGACGTCCCCGGCAGTCGGGATCCAGCTGACGCGTCGCGCCTGGCGCAGCATGCTGGCTTCGTCCGCGGTGCGAAAATGCGCCATCACCCGGCTGCGCAGGTTGATGCTTTTGCCGATATACAGCGGCAGGTTGTCGTTATCGCCATGAAACGTATAAACGCCCGGCTGGTTAGGCAAGCCTTCCAGCCACTGACGCAGATGTTCGGGATATTGATAGATAGCCGCCGCATCAAATTCGAGGCGATGGCTTTTTGCTCGTCTGACCAAAGAACGCTCCGCTTACTGGTTGTGCATACAGTATATCAGCGTGCGCGTTTTCTCGCCAGCGGCGAGGCGTGATCGGGCTTCCCGCAGCGCGCGGGAAGCCGTTGGGGTTACTTCTTCCAGAAGTCGTCGAACACCGTAATCGGCGGACGGCGTTTATGCTCGGTTTTGGTGTACCAGCCTTCAATGATTTTCGCCGCGTCGGCATCGATGGTTTTGCCTTCGAGGAAATCATCAATCTGCTGATAGGTTACGCCGAGCGCCACTTCATCCTGCAGACCGGGACGATCGTCCTCCAGATCGGCGGTGGGGTGCTTGAGATAAAGATGCTCCGGGCAGCCGAGCGCTTTCAGCAGCTGTTTGCCCTGGCCCTTGTTGAGGCGGAAGATCGGGTTGATATCGCTGCCGCCGTCGCCGTACTTGGTAAAGAAGCCGGTCACCGCTTCAGCCGCGTGATCGGTGCCCACCACCACGCCTTTGGTCATGCCGGCAATGCTGTACTGGGCTTTCATGCGCTCGCGCGCTTTCTCGTTGCCGCGCACAAAATCTGACAGCGCGATGCCCGCTTCCTGCAGCGCGCGCTCGCTGGCCAGCACCGCTTCTTTGATGTTGACCACCAGCGTGCGGTCCGGCTGGATAAACGCCAGGGCATCCTGACAATCCTGCTCATCAGCCTGCACGCCATACGGCAGGCGCACGGCGATGAAACCGTAATCATGATCGCCGGTCTCTTCACGCAGTTCAGTGATGGCCGTCTGCGCCAGCTTGCCGGTCAGCGTTGAGTCCTGACCGCCGCTGATGCCAAGCACCAGCGTTTTCAAAAACGGGTGGGCTTTCAGATAGGATTTCAGGAAATCGACGCTGACGCGGATCTCCTGCTGCGGGTCGATAACTGGCTTAACACCCAGGGCCTGAATGATTTCCTGCTGCAGTGACATGAACCTCTCCTCAAGTCTTAGCCTGACGGCACAATGCGAATCCTGTGTTTAAGCTAACGCCTCCGCTGAAAAACAACAAGCCGAACGGCTTACTGTGCGGTGTTTCTGCTGGCAATTCAGGCGCTTTTCGGCTTCTGCGCCAGCAGGTTGAACATCACAATCGCCAGCATAAAGCAGCCAAAGATGGTGGCGGTCATGCTGACCACCGAAGTACCGCCGAGGCCGGTGATCGGTACGCTGAGCGCGCCGAGCGAAAACATCGCCACGCCAATCACCGCCGAAGCGCTGCCGGCGCGGTGGCCCTGGCTCTGCATCGCCAGTGATGACGCGGTAGTGGCGATCACGCCGTTGCTGGCAATGGTAAAGAACAGCGCCACCAGCACCAGCGGCAGCGGTGCGCCGCTCACGCCGGCCAGCAGCAGGCAGCTGGAGGCAATAAACGCCAGCGTCAGACCGCCTTTCAGCACGCGGTATTCGCCCCACAGCGGACAGAGCCGGGCACTGGTTTGCGAGGCAATCACCAGGCCAATGCCGTTCGCCGCAAAGCACAGGCTGAACGCCTGCGGTGACAGGCCGTAAATCTGCTGCAGCACAAACGGCGAGGCGCCGATGTAAGCAAACATACCGGACATCATGAAGCCCTGCGTCAGGCAGAAGCCCATGAATGGCCGGTGGGTGATGACCTGGCCGAGCGCCGCCCAGGCAGAGAAGATCGATCCCTGGCTGCGGCGTTCGGCGGGCAGGGTTTCGTGCAGCTTCCAGCGCGCCAGCAGAATAAGCAGCACGGCAATTGCGCCCAGCACCACAAAGATGCCGCGCCAGTTCAGCACCGTCATCAGCGCGCCGCCCAGCACCGGTGCACCAATCGGCGCCAGGCCATTGACCAGCATCAGCAGCGCGAAAAAGCGCGTCAGCTCATGGCCGCTGTACATGTCGCGGGCAATGGCGCGCGACAGCACCGCACCGCCGGCACCGGCCAGCCCTTCAAACAGACGCGCCACCAGTAAAGCATGAATATCCTTCGCCAGCGCACAGCCAATCGAGGCGATAAACAGCAGCGCCAGCGACAGCAGCAACGGCCGAATGCGGCCAAATTTGTCGCTCATCGGACCAAACAGCAGCTGTCCGGCACCCAGCCCCAGCAGACCGGCGGTCAGGCTGAGCTGAGCCGTCGCTGTTTCAGTGCCGAGATCGCGTGCCAGCTCGGGCAGGGCGGGCAAATAGAGATCGATACAAAGGGGGCCAAGCGCGGCCAGCAGGCCGAGCGTGATGGCATAAACCAGCCGGTTAGGGTGTGCAGGTGTCATTGATCCTCAATTTTATTTTTCGCTTTAAGATGTATCTTGCGCCGCGATTATACGGAGCTGGTGGCGGCAACACAGCATCTTTACGAAATCCTGACGCGTAACAATGCGCTGAAAGCGCAGCCATTGAGTTGATAAATCTGGAATTATGTTCCAGGCTTAGTGAGACATGGACAATGTATGAGGAACAACAAGATGAATAAAGTGCTGGGATGTATCGCTGCCGCAATGACGCTGGCAGCCCTGTCTGGTTGTACAACTTACGATCGTGCGGAAAGCTACGTGACTAAGCCTGTGGTAAAGGACGTTAAAAAAGGCATGACGCGTGAACAGGTACGCCAGATTGCCGGACCGGCTTCTACCGAAATCACCATGGTACACGCTCGCGGTACCTGCCAGACCTATGTGATCGGTGAGCGCGATGGCAAGCCGCAGACCTATTTCGTGAGCTATAACGACACCGGTCGCGTCATGAATTACGGCTTCCAGAGCTGTAAAGATTACGATACCGACCCGCAAGCCGCGCAGTAACGGCAGCAGAACAGTAAACGGCCCGTCTCTGACGGGCCGTTTTTGTTGGTGCGCTTACAGCCCATAGGGCCGCGGCACCTCAACATAGCTGCCGCCGATGTCACGCTGATAATAGTGACCATCCTGCACGTAATAACGTCTGCCGTTGTAATCCAGTACGCGCATCGCATTGACCGGCGGCGCTGCCGGGGGCTCGACCACCACGTAGGTATCGCCGTGGCGCTGATAGTAGTTCCCGTTGAGCAGATAATACGTGAGTCCGCCAATCAGTACCGCCGTGGCGGCCTCTGGCAGAAAACGCAGCGGTCCGGGATGGCCCCAGCGTGGTCCCGGTCCACCCCAGTGCGGGCCGGGGCCAGGACCCCAGCCCCAGGGATGAGCAAAACTAACGGTCGGCGCTAACAGGGTTAACGCCAGCAGTGAGGCGATAACGTTTCTCATGGGGGTTCTCCTGCGGTAACTCCCCGCAGCATTCGCCTTTCAGCGGGCAAACTCAAGCGAAAAACCGGCGATTTTTCCTCTGCTTACCATGCTTAACGATTTCCTGACGTGCGCGCCACGATTGGGCAAAAATGTGCAGAAACGGCAAAAAAAAACGGCAGGCTTAACCGGCCTGCCGTTGCGGAATAGCGCGTCTGTCAGCGGTGCGCCAGTTCCGCGTGTTCGTCGCTTTCCAGCACTTTCTTGTCGGTCATCCCCAGCCAGCGGCTGGTCAGTGAACCGGCGGTCATCGAACCGTTGACGTTGAGCGCGGTACGGCCCATATCAATCAGCGGCTCAATGGAGATCAGCAGCGCCACCAGCGTGACCGGCAGGCCCATCGCCGGCAGCACGATCAGCGCGGCAAAGGTCGCGCCGCCACCGACGCCCGCTACACCGGCTGAGCTCAGGGTGACAATACCGACCAGCGTAGCGATCCACACCGGATCAAACGGGTTGATGCCCACGGTCGGCGCTACCATCACCGCCAGCATAGTGGGATAGAGACCGGCACAGCCGTTCTGGCCGATGGTGGCGCCAAATGAGGCCGAGAAGCTGGCGATGGATTCCGGTACGCCCAGACGGCGCGTCTGCGTCTCCACGTTCAGCGGAATACTGGCGGCGCTGGAGCGGCTGGTGAAAGCGAAGGTGATCACCGGCCACACTTTACGGAAGAAGCGCAGCGGGTTGATGCCGTTGATCGACAGCAGCAGCGCGTGGACGCCAAACATAATCGCGAGGCCGAGATACGAGGCCACCACGAAACCGCCCAGCTTGATAATGTCCTGCAGGTTGGAACCGGCAACCACTTTGGTCATCAGCGCCAGCACGCCGTACGGCGTCAGCTTCATGATCAGACGCACCAGCTTCATGACCCAGGATTGCAGGGTATCGATCGCCACCAGCACGCGCTCGCCTTTGGCTTTGTCATCTTTCAGCAGCTGCAGTGCCGCCACACCGAGGAAGGCGGCGAAAATCACTACGCTGATGATCGACGTCGGATTGGCGCCGGCCAGATCGGCAAACGGGTTTTTCGGGATAAAGGAGAGCAGCAGCTGCGGCGTACTCAGATCGGCGACTTTACCGACGTAGTTGCTCTGGATGGCGCTGAGACGCGCGGTTTCCTGCGCACCCTGTACCAGACCTTCCGCACTCAGGTGGAACAGACCGGTTACCAGCACGCCCACCAGCGCGGAAATGGCGGTGGTGAACAGCAGCACGCCGATGGTCAGCACGCTGATTTTGCCCAGCGACGAGGCATTATGCAGCCGCGCGACCGCACTGAGAATCGAGGCAAACACCAGCGGCATCACAATCATCTGCAGCAGCTGCACATAGCCGTTGCCGACGATGTTAAACCAGCCAATTGACTCTTTCACCACCGGGCTGTTTTCGCCATAAATGGCCTGCAGCGCCAGGCCAAAAATCACCCCCAGCACCAGGCCAGTCAGCACACGCTTCGACAGGCTCCAGCTCTGGTTGCCGACGCGGTTAAGCGCAATCAGCAGCGCGACAAATGCCACGATGTTGAGGATCAGAGGAATATTCATTGTTAACTCCTGAAGGTCGCCACGCGATCGCACCGCGTAACCGAAAATAGCAGAGGGATCCTCTGTAACTGTCGCGGCATGGTACCAGTTGGCCCTGCGGGAACAATATATCTAAATCGTCTGGATTATAACTAAATGGAATTTAAGGCGATTTTTTCAGCAACCTTCGATGTGGATATCAGCGCGCGCTGCCGTTAACCAGCCGGCCAATCCCGTTCTGCAGGTTGTTGAACAGCTGTTCCGGCCAGCCATTGGCGCCAAACGACGGCATACCCGGCGGAAACCACAGCGCATAACCCACCAGCGCCAGGCACAGCGCACGTTCCAGCTGATTGCCTTTCTGACTGTTCAGTAAAGGCAGGCGGAAGCGCCAGCGGCACGGCCACAGCAGCGGCACGCCGGCGGGCGTCAGCATATCGGCGACAATGTGGCTGAGATAACCGAGCGTCATGCCCTGTAACACGTCCGCTGGCAGGAACCAGTCGGCCGGCACGTTAATCTGAAACAGCCACAGGCTGACCGCCACCGCCAGCAGGCTGTGGGTAAAGCCGCGATGGCCGAACGCGCGAGCGATGGGCTGTGACAGCCACCTCAGCCGCTGGCCCAGCACCGATTTGGGGTGATCGATATCCGGCAGCAGACAGGTGAGCAGTGCAGCCGGCACCAGATGCCACCAGTCGGCGCTGGCCATCACGGGCGTCAGTTCGGCGCGTTTGGCAAAAATGGCACTGGCGATGGCGAAAATGATGTGGCCTTCGGCCGTCATG
Organism: Pantoea dispersa; assembly: GCF_035783935.1. Lineage (GTDB taxonomy): Bacteria > Pseudomonadota > Gammaproteobacteria > Enterobacterales > Enterobacteriaceae > Pantoea > Pantoea dispersa_C. The sequence goes on from NZ_JALKOV010000001.1 coordinate 617,920, forward strand.
ATGAAACCTGGCTGCAAAAACTGTCGATGCATCCAGTATAGGGATTTATCCAGTAAATGAGAACGGTGACGCTGTAACGAAGAGTGAATTTTTTTCGCTGCCCGCGCCTGAAAAAAGCGCGGGAAATGAACGGTCTGGCTTACTTTCTCACGTAGTGATAATGCGACACAGCAGACCGGTTATCGCGCGTGGCCCACCGCTCAGTTAAACAGATGTTGCGCCTGCAGCTGTGCCAGGCTCTCCAGCTGCACATTGGCCAGCGTCCAGCGCGCGTCGTGGCGATGGTCGGCAGCGGGCACCACAATCGAGCGCATGCGTGCGGCTTTACTGGCGATCATGCCGTTGAACGAGTCTTCCAGCGCCACGCAGTTGAGCGGATCAACCCCCAGCTTTGCCGCAGCATCGAGATAGACCTGCGGATGCGGTTTGCTGTAAGGCAGCGCTTCTGCTGAGGCAAGGGCGCTAAAGTAGTGCCGCAGATCGAACATCTCCAGCACGCGTTCCAGCATGTGCATCGGTGACGCCGAGGCCAGCGCAATCGTCAGGCCCTGCTGCTGACACAGCTGCAGCGCCTGCACAACGCCAGGCAACAGCGGCCGCGTCTCTTCGACCAGCGCCAGCGCGCGGGCAATAATGCGCTGAGTGACTTCGGCCTGATCCGGCCCGTTCCACGGCAGCGCTTCGTACCACATGCGCACGGTTTGATCGATGCGCAGGCCGAGCGTATCCGGTAGTTCGTGACGGCGGCTAATGTCCACATTCAGGCTGGCAAACACTTCCAGCTCGGCGCGATCCCATAGCGGTTCGGAATCAATCAGTAAGCCATCCATATCAAAAATAGCGGCCAGCACAGGGCGACGATAGGTCATACAACAGCTCCGTTGACAGTTTGCCCTACCTTAACATGGCCGGCGGCGAAAACCGACTTACGGCAGGTTACGCATTTTTCAGGAAAATTTACGGTAGTGCAGGTAGACTTAGGGCAAAACTACTGTTTGTGAAGGGAAGACACCATGACGTATCAACAGGCTGGCCGCATCGCCATCCTCAAGCGAGTGGCTGGCTGGGTGATTTTTATTCCGGCGCTGTTATCCACCCTTATCTCCATCCTGGGCTTCATGTTCAAACACAGCGAAAAGCAGCCCGGCATTGACGCCGTGATGCTCGATTTCGTGCACGTGATGGTGGATATGATTAAGTTCAACACGCCGTTCCTCAACGTGTTCTGGAACAATTCGCCGGTGCCGGAGTTCAACGGCGGGGCCAATATTGGCTTCTGGCTGATCTATATCCTGATATTCGTGGGCATCGCTCTGCAGGCGTCAGGCGCACGCATGGGTCGTCAGGCGCGCCATATCAAAGAAGGCATTGAAGACCAGATGATTCTGGAGCAGGCGAAGGGCAGTGAAGGGCGCACGCGGGCGCAGCTGGAAGAGAAAATCCACGTGCCGCGCCACACCATTTTGCTGCAGATTTTTCCGCTGTATATCCTGCCGGTGATCATCGCCGTCGCCGGTTACTTTGTATTAAAACTGCTCGGCATGCTGTAACGCATCAGGCCGGTCTGGCCTGACGCTGACCCAGCGCATCCTCATCCAGCAACTGGCCGATCGCGAACTGCGCTTCGCCGGCCCAGTTGCCGCCAAACACGTTGGCGCGGTTTAGCAGATAGTAGAGCTGATACACCGGCTGGCGCTGCGAGAAGCCCTCCGGCAGCGGCCAGACGGCGTGATACCCTTCGTAAATCTGGCGCGGCAGATCGGCATAATAGCTGAGCATCGCCAGGTCGCATTCGCGATCGCCCCAGTAGCAGGCAGGATCAAAGAGCCACGGACCGCTGGCGCTACCGGCGCAGTTAGCCGGCCACAGATCGCCATGCAGTAACGAAGGCTGCGGATGGTGGTTCGCCAGGCTGCGCTGCACACAGTCGACAATCAATTCCATGTCGCCATAGTGCACGCCTTTTTCCGCCGCCAGCTGTAGCTGCCAGCCGATGCGCTGTTCGGCGAAAAACACCGACCAGCGGCGCAGCCAGCTGTTGGGCTGTGGCGTGGTGGTGATGTTGTTGTCAAAGTCGAGACCAAACTGCGGTTGCTCGCTCCACTGGTGCAGATGCGCCAGCTGCTGGCCGAGCTGAAAGGCGCTGTGCGCGTCGAGCGGCTGAGGGGGAATGTACTCCAGCAGTAGAAAGCTGGTATCACGATCGTTGCCGACGCCGTAAACCTTCGGCACGCGCACCGTCTGCGTCCGCGCCAGCAGATCCAGCTGATCGGCTTCCCAGCTGAACAGCGTCAGCATGTCGCGCGTATTACATTTGACGAACACCTCCAGCTCACCGTAGCGCAGGCGCCACGCGGGGTGTACATCGCCACCGGGCAATTCATGGCGTTCCGTAATGTCGGCATCGCCGGCATATTCGCTTAACAGACGACTAATGGCTGACCACATCGGGTAATCCTCTTTATTCGCTGCGTAAGATCGATTGTAACGCGCAAAACTTGCACAACTCCAGCGGCAATATGCAATTTGCGTGGTGCGTCAGGCTTGGGCCTTGAGAAACGCATCCAGCGTGGTGACGTCAACCTCCGGCTGCTGGTCCAGCGCCACCGCGGCGATCCCCGCTGCGTGTTCGGCCAGCGCCTGTTTCTCCAGCGCGCTGACGATGCCAAAGCTGTTAGTGCCCAGCTCATGCGGATGACCGTCCTCATCGTGCAGCGTGGTGCTGTAGCCACCGTTCACCATGGCACTGTTCAGCGCCTGCAGATCGCTGAGCCCCTTTTCCTGATAGCGGAAAGTGACAATGTAACGCTTAAGGTCGAGATCGCTCATCTTTTCACCTCATTGTTATCGAACAGATTTCAGCGTAGACCAGCGCCTCCGATAGAGCGAATTCTGCACAACCGCCGCCCTGCTGACAGCGTAAAGTCCTGTCAGGTGGCGCAGAAAATTCTTGTAGCATTTAGGCTGCTATTTGGGTATTTGCCGCCTATAATGCGCACCGGAAATGGGAAGATTCCCAATCCACACGCGGTGCCAGCGCAAAACCTGGCGATTCTGGTGCTTTCATACTTTTTTACAAAACTTACCGTAAATTGCATTGATTGCCCGGGGAATTTCTCCAGACTCATCTCTTTTTCAACTGTCGTACGGGTTACCTTTTAATGAAAGCCTTTAATAAGCTGTCCGCTGTTCTGTTGCTCTCCGCCGGAGCATTTTGTCACCAGGCCTTTGCAGATAACGCAGTCTTCACCTCAATGGATGACCCTTCTACGGCAAAAAAACCGTTCGAAGGCACCGCGTCAGCCGGTTACCTGGCGCAGACCGGTAACACCACCAGCTCATCCCTGACGGCGTCGACCAGCATGACCTGGTATCAGACCTCAACGGCGTACAGCCTGTGGGGCAACGCCGCGAACACCTCATCTAACGATGAGCGTTCTTCAGAAACCTACAACATCGGTGGCCGTAGCCGTTACAACCTCAACAGCGCCGACTACCTGTTCGGTCAGGCAAGCTGGCTGAGCGATCGCCTGAACGGTTATGATTCACGCGATGTGCTGACCGCCGGTTACGGTCGTCAGATTCTGAACGGTCCGGTGCACTCGCTGCGTGCTGAATTCGGTCCGGGTGTGCGTTACGATGACTTCCACGATGGCGGCCACGAAACCAAAGCGCTGGGCTATGGCGCACTGAGCTACCAGTGGCAGCTGACTGACACCACCAAATTCATCCAGGGTGTGTCCGTGCTGAGCAGCTTCGGTGATGACACCACGCTGAACTCAGAAACTGCGCTGCAGGTGGCCATCAATGACCACTTCGCGCTGAAACTGGGCTACAACGTTACCTGGAACAACAATCCGCCAGCCTCTGCGCCAGACCGTACCGACACCAAAACCACGGTCCAGCTCTCTTACGCGATGTAAGCGAGCGCGGATTATCCAACCGTCGCCCGGCCAGTGCCGCGCGGCGGTTTTTTTTGATCTCTCTTTGGCTTAGCGCATTTCTTCCTGGGTTTTGCTCACTGCGGAAAGCTGTTATCATCGTTGCCGCTTTACGCGCCTGGCGTCATTCCGACAATGTGGGTCTGACATCACGCCAGGTAAACCAAACCAGAACTCAATGTTGCATGTAGGCTTTCGTGTGGCTTACCACTGCAATTAAGGATATGAAATGCCAGTAATTACTCTTCCTGATGGCAGCCAGCGCGTATTCGACCGTCCGGTCAGCGTGATGGATATTGCGCTGGATATCGGTCCGGGTCTGGCGAAAGCCTGTATCGCCGGTCGCGTCAATGGCGAGCTGGTGGATGCGGTCGATCCGATCACCACTGATGCGCAGGTCGCAATTATTACCGCCAAAGATGAAGCCGGTCTGGAGATCATTCGTCACTCCTGTGCGCACCTGTTAGGGCATGCGATTAAACAGCTGTGGCCGAACACCAAAATGGCCATCGGCCCGGTTATCGATAACGGCTTCTATTATGATGTCGATCTCGACCATACGCTGACGCAGGAAGATCTTGAGCAGCTGGAAAAGCGCATGCACCAGCTGGCAGAGACCAATTACGACGTCGTGAAGAAGAAGGTGAGCTGGCAGGAAGCGCGTGACGTGTTTGCCGCGCGTGGCGAAAGCTATAAAACCACCATTCTTGACGAAAACATCAGCCATGACGATCGTCCTGGCCTGTATCATCATGAAGAATACATCGACATGTGCCGCGGTCCGCACGTGCCGAATATGCGTTTCTGCCACCACTTTAAACTGCAGAAAATCTCCGGTGCGTACTGGCGCGGCAACAGCGACAACAAAATGCTGCAGCGTATTTACGGTACGGCCTGGGGGGATAAGAAGCAGCTGGCGGCGTATCTGCAGCGCCTCGAAGAGGCCGCGAAACGCGATCACCGTAAAATCGGTAAGCAGCTTGATCTCTACCACATGCAGGAAGAAGCACCGGGCATGGTGTTCTGGCACAACGACGGCTGGACCATCTTCCGCGAGCTGGAAGTGTTTGTGCGCACCAAGCTGAAAGAGTACGACTACCAGGAAGTGAAAGGTCCGTTTATGATGGACCGTGTGCTGTGGGAAAAAACCGGGCACTGGGAAAACTACAAAGAAGCGATGTTCACCACGTCGTCTGAGAACCGTGAATACTGCATCAAGCCGATGAACTGTCCGGGTCACGTGCAGATCTTTAATCAGGGTCTGAAATCGTACCGCGACCTGCCGCTGCGTATGGCGGAGTTTGGTAGCTGTCACCGTAACGAACCGTCAGGTGCGCTGCACGGTCTGATGCGCGTACGCGGCTTCACGCAGGATGACGCCCACATTTTCTGTACCGAAGATCAGGTGCGTGATGAAGTGAACAGCTGCATCCGCATGGTGTACGACATGTACAGCACCTTCGGTTTTGAGAAGATCGTGGTGAAACTGTCGACGCGTCCTGAAAAACGCATTGGCAGCGATGAAATGTGGGATCGTGCCGAAGTGGATCTCGCCGAAGCGCTGAAAGAGAACAACATTCCGTTCGAGTATCAGCCGGGTGAAGGCGCCTTCTACGGCCCGAAAATTGAGTTTACCCTGCACGATTGTCTCGATCGCGCCTGGCAGTGCGGCACTGTTCAGCTAGACTTTTCCCTGCCAAAACGTCTGGATGCCACCTACGTGGGCGAAACCAACGACCGTCAGACGCCAGTGATGATTCACCGTGCGATTCTTGGCTCAATGGAACGCTTCATCGGGATTCTGACCGAAGAGTTCGCCGGTTTCTTCCCGAGCTGGCTGGCGCCGGTGCAGGCTGTGGTGATGAATATCACCGACGGCCAGGCAGAATATGTCAGTGAATTGACGAAGAAATTGCAGAATGCTGGCATTCGTGTCAAAGCAGACTTGAGAAACGAGAAGATAGGCTTTAAAATCCGCGAGCACACATTACGTCGCGTCCCTTATATGCTGGTCTGCGGTGAGAAAGAGGTGGAAGCAGGCAAAGTTGCCGTGCGCACCCGCCGTGGTAAAGACCTCGGGAGCATGGACGTAGATGTGTTTGTTGAGAAGCTGCAACAAGAGATTCGCAGCCGACATCTTCACCAATTAGAGGAATAAGGTTATTAAAGGCGGAAAACGAGTACAACCGACGCGTCCGAACCGTATCAACGGCGAAATCCGTGCCACCGAAGTGCGCTTAACTGGCGTAGACGGCGAGCAACTTGGCATTGTCTCACTGCGCGAAGCGATTGAGAAAGCAGAAGAAGCTGGCGTAGATTTAGTTGAAATTAGCCCGAACGCCGAACCGCCGGTTTGCCGCATTATGGATTACGGCAAGTTCCTTTATGAAAAGAGCAAATCTTCTAAGGAACAGAAGAAGAAGCAAAAAGTTATCCAGGTCAAGGAAATCAAATTCCGTCCTGGTACCGATGAAGGCGACTATCAGGTAAAACTCCGCAGCCTGATTCGTTTTCTGGAAGAGGGCGATAAAGCCAAAATCACGCTGCGTTTCCGTGGTCGTGAGATGGCGCACCAACAGATCGGTATGGAAGTGCTTAACCGCGTGAAAGAAGATCTGAATGAACTGGCAGTGGTCGAATCCTTCCCGACGAAGATCGAAGGCCGCCAGATGATTATGGTGCTCGCACCTAAGAAGAAACAGTAGGCTTTCAAGTAATAATGCCGCGCAGCGTTCGCGCTGCGCGGAATTTTATTCGCCTGTCTGGTTCATTTTATTAACAATGCGAAGTGGATATTTGTAAAAATGCCAAAGATTAAAACTGTACGTGGCGCCGCTAAGCGCTTCAAGAAGACCGCTTCTGGCGGCTTCAAGCGTAAGCACGCAAACCTGCGTCATATTCTGACTAAAAAGTCTACCAAGCGTAAACGTCACCTGCGTCCAAAAGGCATGGTGTCTAAAGGCGATCTGGGTCTGGTTGTTGCCTGCCTGCCGTACGCATAAGTAAACCCTTTTTTTAATTCCCCGATAGATTTCGGGTTGCAGTCAGGCGGCAACGGAATGAATCCCTGCGCTTACATCAGTAAGTGACCGGGATGAATGAAGGCAGCCAACGCCACTGCGGCACGAAAGATGATGGGGAAATCACAGAATATGATATAGGAGAGCTCACATGGCTCGCGTAAAACGTGGTGTAATTGCTCGCGCACGTCACAAGAAAATCTTAAAACAAGCTAAAGGCTACTATGGTGCACGTTCACGTGTTTACCGCGTTGCCTTCCAGGCTGTTATCAAAGCTGGTCAGTATGCTTACCGCGACCGTCGTCAGCGTAAGCGTCAGTTCCGTCAGCTGTGGATCGCACGTATCAACGCTGCGGCGCGTCAGAACGGCATCTCTTACAGCCGTTTCATCAATGGCCTGAAAAAAGCGTCCATTGAAATCGACCGTAAAATCCTCGCTGACATCGCTGTATTCGACAAAGTGGCATTCACTGCACTGGTTGAAAAGGCAAAATCAGCTCTGGCGTAAGTCAGGTAAAAAAGGGAGCTTGCTCCCTTTTTTATTGCCTGCAACCCACGCAAAAGATTGACATTTTAGCCGCAGGGCATTTCAATAGTGCGGTTTCTATCAAGACAAGGTAACGCAAGCATGCACGCTGCTATTTTCCGTTTCTTTTTTTACTTTAGCGCCTGATCGTCAGGGGCTTTTGCGCATAAGAAAAGAAACGAAAAATCGCGCTGAAAGCCTCCCTCGTGGAGGCTTTTTTGTTTCCGGCGACACTTAATCGGATCGCACGATCCCAACGAGAACTGACCAGCCCGGCTGGAAGAAGAGGAAATCATGTCCCAACTCGCAGACCTGGTGGCCCGTGCCACGGCCGCCATCGACGAGGCGTCGGATATCGCCGCCCTGGACGCCGTGCGCGTCGAATTTCTGGGTAAAAAAGGGCACCTGACGCTGCAAATGACCACCCTGCGTGAACTGCCAGCGGAAGAGCGCCCGGCGGCCGGTGCGGTCATCAACGAAGCCAAACAGCAGGTGCAGGACCGCCTCAACGCGCGCAAAGATACGCTGGAAAGCGCGGCACTGAACGCCCGTCTGGCGGCAGAAACCATCGACGTGTCGCTGCCTGGCCGCCGCGTTGAGAATGGCGGTCTGCATCCGGTGACCCGCACCATCGATCGTATCGAAACCTTTTTCGGCGAGTTGGGTTTTGCGGTGGCGACCGGTCCGGAAATTGAAGACGATTATCACAACTTCGATGCGCTGAATATTCCGGGTCATCACCCGGCACGCGCTGACCATGACACGTTCTGGTTCGACGCCACGCGCCTGCTGCGTACCCAGACGTCGGGCGTGCAGATCCGCACCATGAAAAATCAGCAGCCGCCGATTCGTATCATCGCGCCGGGCCGCGTTTACCGTAACGATTACGATCAGACGCACACCCCGATGTTCCATCAGATGGAAGGCCTGATCGTCGATAAAGACATCAGCTTCACCAATCTGAAAGGCACGCTGCACGACTTCCTGAACAACTTCTTCGAAGAGAACCTGCAGATTCGCTTCCGCCCGTCCTATTTCCCGTTCACCGAACCGTCCGCGGAAGTGGACGTGATGGGCAAAAACGGCAAATGGCTGGAAGTGCTGGGCTGCGGCATGGTGCATCCAAACGTGCTGCGCAACGTGGGTATCGATCCGGAAATCTACTCCGGCTTCGCCTTCGGTATGGGCATGGAGCGTCTGACCATGCTGCGCTACGGTGTGACCGATCTGCGCGCCTTCTTCGAAAACGATTTACGTTTCCTCAAACAATTTAAATAAGGGCAGGTTATCCAATGAAATTCAGTGAACTCTGGTTACGCGAATGGGTAAATCCAGCCCTGGACAGCGCTGCGCTGTCTGAGCAAATCACCATGGCCGGTCTGGAAGTCGACGGCGTTGATGCGGTTGCCGGTGCCTTTCATGGCGTGGTGGTGGGTGAAGTGGTGGAGTGCGGCCAGCACCCGAATGCCGACAAGCTGCGCGTGACCAAAATCAACGTTGGTGGCGATCGCCTGCTGGATATCGTCTGCGGCGCGCCAAACTGCCGTCAGGGCCTGAAAGTGGCCGTGGCGACCGTCGGTGCCGTGCTGCCGGGTGATTTCAAAATCAAAGCGGCAAAACTGCGCGGTGAGCCGTCAGAAGGCATGCTGTGCTCGTTCTCCGAGCTGGGTATTTCTGACGATCACAACGGTATTATCGAGCTGCCAGCGGATGCGCCGATCGGCACCGATATTCGCCAGTACCTGCAGCTGGATGACAACACCATCGAAATCAGCGTGACGCCGAACCGTGCCGACTGCCTCGGTATCATCGGTATCGCACGCGATGTCGCGGTGCTCAACGGTCTGCCGCTGCAGGCGCCGGTCATCGAGCCGGTTAAAGCCACCCTCAGCGACACCTTCCCGATTCGCGTAGACGCTACTGATGCCTGCCCGCGCTACCTCGGCCGCGTGGTAAAAGGCGTGAACGTGAAAGCGGAAACGCCGCTGTGGATGCGCGAAAAACTGCGCCGCTGCGGTATCCGCTCGATCGATCCGGTGGTGGATATCACCAACTATGTGCTGCTGGAGCTCGGTCAGCCGATGCACGCCTTCGATCTCGACCGGATTGACGGCGGTATCGTGGTGCGCATGGCGAAAGAGGGAGAAACCCTGACGCTGCTCGACGGCAGCGAAGCCACTCTTCACAGCGACACGCTGGTGATTGCTGACCACCACAAAGCGCTGGCGATGGGCGGCATCTTCGGCGGTGAGCACTCCGGCGTCAATGAAGCGACGCAAAACGTGCTGTTCGAGTGCGCGTTCTTCGAGCCGCTGGCGATCACCGGCCGTGCGCGTCGTCATGGTCTGCATACCGATGCTTCCCACCGCTACGAGCGCGGTGTCGATCCGGCGCTGCAGCACAAGGCACTGGAGCGTGCGACACAGCTGCTGCTGGCGATTTGCGGCGGCGAAGCCGGCCCGGTTATCGATCAGACCGACGCCAGCAAACTGCCGGTGCGCGCCACCATTACGCTGCGCCGTGAGAAGCTGGACCGCCTGATTGGCCACGTGATTGCGGATGAGCAGGTGACCGATATCCTGACCCGCCTTGGCTGTGACGTCACGGTCGGCAACGGCGAATGGCAGGCCGTCGCCCCGAGCTGGCGCTTCGATATGGCCATCGAAGAAGATCTGGTTGAAGAAGTGGCGCGCGTCTACGGCTACAACAACATTCCGGATGTGCCGGTGAAAGCCAGCCTGCTGATGACTCAGCACCGCGAAGCCGATCTGTCGCTGAAGCGCGCTAAAACCCTGCTGGTGGATAAAGGCTATCAGGAAGCGATCACCTACAGCTTTGTCGATCCGAAAGTGCAGCAGCTGCTGCATCCAGGCGAAGAAGCGCTGATTCTGCCCAGCCCGATTTCCAGCGATATGTCGGCGATGCGCCTGTCGCTGTGGACCGGTTTGCTCAGTGCCGTGGTGTATAACCAGAACCGTCAGCAGAGCCGTGTGCGCCTGTTTGAGAGCGGTTTACGCTTTGTGCCTGATACGCAGGCCGATCTCGGCATTCGCCAGGATCTTATGCTGGCAGGCGTGCTGAGCGGTAACCGTTACGAAGAGCATTGGGATCTGGCGCGCCAGACGGTTGACTTCTATGATTTGAAAGGCGATTTAGAGTCGCTGCTGGATTTGACCGGTAAAACCGACGCGATTTCGTTCCGTGCAGACACCCACCCTGCGCTGCATCCAGGACAGAGCGCAGGCATTTATTTAGCCGGCGAACGAATCGGATTTATCGGGGTGGTTCATCCGGAGCTGGAACGTAAGCTGGATCTTAACGGCCGCACCTTAGTGTTTGAACTGCTTTGGAATAAGGTCGCAGACCGCGTCCTGCCTGACGCGCGCGAGATCTCACGCTTCCCGGCAAACCGCCGTGACATCGCTGTGGTGGTGGCTGAAAATGTGCCCGCAGCAGATATCATCGCGGAGTGTAAGAAAGTTGGCGTAAATCAGGTAGTTGGCGTAAACTTGTTTGACGTGTACCGTGGTAAGGGCGTAAACGAGGGTGAAAAGAGCCTCGCGATTAGCCTGATTTTGCAGGATACCAGCCGGACACTCGAAGAAGAGGAGATTGCTGCGACCGTTGCCAAATGCGTTGCAGCATTAAAAGAGCGATTCCAGGCAACCTTGAGGGATTGAACCTATGGCGCTTACAAAAGCTGAAATGTCAGAGTACCTGTTTGAAAAACTCGGGTTGAGCAAACGCGATGCCAAAGAGTTGGTAGAGCTTTTTTTCGAAGAAGTTCGCCGCGCGTTGGAAAACGGAGAACAGGTAAAACTGTCCGGATTTGGTAATTTTGATCTGCGTGACAAAAACCAGCGTCCGGGCCGTAACCCGAAGACGGGGGAAGATATTCCAATCACCGCCCGCCGCGTGGTGACATTCCGTCCAGGGCAGAAGTTGAAAAGTCGCGTGGAGAACGCGTCACCCAAGGATGCTGACTGATTTCAGTATGACAAAAAGGCCGCGTAGCGGCCTTTTTTATGCGCGCAAATCGTCAGGCGCAGCGCGGCAGCTGCTGCTTTCTTTTTGCCGTAATCCCTCTACAATCACATCTCTGTTTTCTCAGCCAATCTTACTTATGACTTTGCTGGATCAGCTGGCCCATCAGGCCGACCGTCGCAGCCGGCGCTGGCTTGGCGCGCTCACTGCCGCCGTGCTGCTGCTGCTGGTAATCAGCCTGTGCGCGGGCGACAGCTGGCTTTCTCCACTACAGTGGTTTTCAGCCAGCGGCGATCTGTTCGTCTGGCAGCTGCGCCTGCCGCGCACCCTGGCGGTGCTGCTGGTTGGCGCGGCGCTGGCGGTGTGCGGTGTGGTGATGCAGGCGCTGTTCAACAATCCGCTGGCGGAGCCGGGGCTGCTGGGCGTCTCCAACGGCGCCGGCATCGGGCTGGTACTCGCGGTGCTGCTGGGCAATGGCGCGCTGTGGAGCCTGGCGCTGGCGGCGATGGCGGGCGCACTGCTGATTACCCTGATCCTGCTGCATTTTGCCCACCGGCAGCTGTCGGCCAGCCGCCTGCTGCTGACCGGCGTGGCGCTCGGCATTATCTGTAGCGCCATCATGACGTGGGCGGTGTACTTTAGCACCAGCCTCGATCTGCGCCAGCTGATGTACTGGATGATGGGCGGCTTTAGCGGCATCGACTGGCGCTACGGCTGGATGATGCTGGCGCTGCTGCCGGTGACGCTGGCGCTGCTGACCAGCGCCCGTACGCTCAATCTGCTGGCGCTGGGAGAGGTCTCCGCGCGGCAGCTCGGTCTGCCGCTGCTACTGTGGCGTAACCTGCTGGTGCTGGCGATGGGCTGGCTGGTGGGCGTCAGCGTGGCGATGGCGGGCGCGATTGGTTTTATTGGGCTGGTGATCCCGCACCTGCTGCGCCTCAGCGGCCTGAGCGATCACCGCTATCTGCTGCCGGCCGCGGCGCTGGCCGGTGCGGCGGTGCTGCTGGCGGCGGACATTCTGGCACGGCTGGTGCTCACCTCGGCCGAGCTGCCGATTGGCGTGGTCACCGCCACGCTCGGCGCGCCGCTGTTTATCATGTTATTAGTGAAGTCTTCGCGCTAGCTGCGGCTGGCACAGTGCAATTAACAACAGGAATCGACGATGAGCCTTTATCAGACAGAGCTGGTTACGCTGGACGGTGACAAAACCACGCTGGCACAGTTTCAGGGCAAGGTACTGCTGGTGGTTAACGTGGCATCAAAATGCGGCCTGACGTCGCAGTATGAGCAGTTAGAGTCGCTGCAGAAAGCGTGGCAGGACAAAGCGTTCAGCGTGCTGGGCTTTCCCTGCAACCAGTTTCTTGAGCAGGAGCCGGGCACCAATGAAGAGATTAAAACGTTCTGCAGCACCACTTATGGCGTGACGTTCCCGATGTTCGATAAAACCGACGTTAACGGCGAGCAGCGCCATCCGCTGTATCGCCAGCTGGTGGCTGCGCAGCCGGAAGCCGAACGTCCGGCTGGCAGCGGTTTTCTTGAGCGCATGGAGAGCAAAGGCCGCGCGCCGAAAGCGCCAGGCGACATCCTGTGGAATTTCGAGAAGTTCCTCATCAATAAACAGGGTGAAGTGATTGCGCGCTTCTCACCGGACATGACGCCGGACGATCCGATCATTCTCAAACGCATTGAGCAGGCGCTGGCGGCCTGAATGCTGCTGCAGTGCCAGGATCTGCGCGTGCCCGGACGACTGCACGCGGCAGATCTCTCGCTCAGCCGCGGTGAGCGGGTGCACGTGGTCGGGCCCAACGGCGCCGGAAAAAGTACGCTGCTGACCACGCTCGCGGGCTTGCTCGACGCCGATGGGCAGCTGACGCTGGCCGGTCAGCCGCTGCGCAGCTGGTCGGGAGCGGCCCTGGCGCAGCTGCGCGCCTGGCTTCCCCAGCAGCAGCCGGCGCCCGCCACGTTGCCGGTGTGGCACTATCTGCGCCTGCACAGCCCGCTGGCGGGCACAGAGGCGCAGGCCACGCTCATCGACCTGCTGCAGCAGCTCGGCCTGCAGGATAAGCTGACGCGCCCGCTGGCGCAGCTTTCCGGCGGGGAGTGGCAGCGGGTGCGCCTGGCCGCGGTGATACTGCAGATTCATCCGGCGATTAACCCGCGCGGGGCGTTACTGATTCTGGATGAGCCGCTGACCGCACTCGACATCGCGCAGCAGCGCGCGGTGGACAGGCTGTTAATGCAGCTAAGCCAGGCCGGCATCGCCATTGTGGCCAGCGGACACGATCTCAACCACAGCCTGCGCCACGCCGATCGCGTCTGGCTGATGCATCAGGGCCGCGTGGTCAGTCAGGGCAGGGCCCGTGAGGTGCTGACCGCCGGGCGGCTGGCACCGCTTTATCAGGCCGAATTCGTGCAGCTGGAGACGCCACAGGGGCCGCTGCTTTATCTTCCCTGACTTGCGCGCCGCGCCGCTTTGTCGCTACAGTGTCAGCCGGACGATGTTTTTAAGGACTATTCTGATGCGGCTAACCCTGTTTCTCCTTGTGTTGCTGCTGGCGGGCTGTAGCCATCACGCGCCGCCACCCAACGGCCGCCTGTCAGATTCCATCACCGTGATTGCGCAACTCAACGATCAGCTCAGCCGCTGGCGCGGTACGCCGTATCGCTATGGCGGTTTAAGCCGTGGCGGCGTGGATTGTTCCGGCTTTGTCTATCTGACCTTCCGTGACCGTTTTGACCTGCAGCTGCCGCGTTCAACGATTGACCAGACTGACATCGGCACACGCATCGACAAGCGTGATTTGTTGCCTGGCGATCTGGTGTTTTTCAAAACCGGCAGCGGCGAGAATGGCCTGCACGTCGGCATCTATGACACCGACAACACCTTCATTCACGCGTCCACCAGCCAGGGCGTGATCCGTTCATCGCTGGATAACGTTTACTGGCGCAAAGTATTCTGGCAGGCACGGCGCATCTGATCCGCCTAACCCATTAGTGTTAAAAAAAGGCGTAATAAGCTGATGGGTTTGGCCGCGATTTAATTGTTTTTTTTCCTCAGATATAACTCTCATTTAAAATGGCACTTTACCGAAATCGGGTTTGCTACTAAAAATAGGACGTAATGAATTAAATTCGTGCGGACATTAACCCGGATCATTTGGCTTAAGTATTATTTAATGCAGAAAAGTCGGTAATTAGACAGAAAACGGGGTCTCTTCTAACGTTTGGTCCTATTGCCTGACCGTTTTCATTGATATACGATGCGCCAATTGCCACTGCATCTGGCTGTAAAAATGAAAGTCCATTTATCTGCCGACTATCAGTCGGAAACCTGGTTTTATCCTGCCTATTCACTGGCGGGCCAGCTGACTGCGGTCGAGCTGGTTACCCAGTTCGTGCACGACAGCGCCCCTATTACGCTGCCGCAGGACCTGCTGTTGCCGCAACTTGACGATGCACAGCAATTACGGTTACTGCAAAGTCAGCTGGTACTGCTGGAAAAGTACCGGGACTTTTTTGAGTTACATCAAATTATCGCGCTGGTTCGTATTGATGAATCAATGGCCGCAACGCTATTGGCCAGTGAGTTTCTCTTAAGGAAATTTAAACAGCTCCCCTTTATTGTGCTGGATATCAGCGAAACGTTTCCGCAATTATCGGCTGGCAGAAAACAGCCGCTGTTAGCACAGCTGCAACAGGAATTCCGCTTATCCCTTTCCCAATTTGGCGCGGGGAAATCACCCGCCACTGCGGTATACGAAAATCTGTTTAGCGTGTTAAAAATGGACAAGGCGTTTATTCAGGGGCTGGCGAAACGTGCCTCATTTACGCCTTTTATTCAGACTGTTATCGATAATTTTGCCGGTTATGCCCCGCAAATAATTATTTGTGGCGTCGACGATAATGCGCTGCTGGAGAAAGTCAGCACCCTGAGTGGCGCACAGCTGCAGGGCAGTCTGTTCCCGGTGGTCAAAGCAGAACGGTTAAGCGATCTCATCTATCCGCACGTCACGCTGACCACACCTTCACAGCAGTAACCTTTCACCTGTCTTCTCCGTCAACCCGGCGGTAGACTACGCTTTATCTTTTAAACTCAATGCGGGTGGCGCAGCGTTGCGCACCTTACGGAGTGTCGATGCAATTCATTAATAGCTGGCAGCAGGCGTTGCCGGGATTCTATACCGCGCTGGACCCAACGCCGCTCGCCGGGGGGCGTCTGTGCTACCACAACGCGCCGCTGGCGCAGGAGATGGGGCTGGATGCCGCGCTGTTTACCGGCCAGGGCCACGGCGTCTGGTATGGCGCCGCGCTACTGCCCGGCATGTCGCCGCTGGCGCAGGTTTACAGCGGGCATCAGTTTGGCGTGTGGGCCGGTCAGCTGGGCGACGGCCGCGGTCTGCTGCTTGGCGAACAGCAGCTTGACGATGGCCGCAAGCTCGACTGGCACCTGAAAGGCGCGGGCCTGACTCCCTATTCACGCATGGGCGATGGCCGCGCGGTGATCCGCTCCAGCGTGCGTGAATTTCTCGCCTCGGAAGCGCTGCACCATCTCGGTATTCCCACCACGCGCGCGCTGGCGCTGGCCATTGGCGACGAACCGGTCCAGCGTGAAACCCGTGAGCGCGGCGCCATGCTGATGCGCATCGCTGACAGCCATTTGCGCTTTGGCCACTTCGAGCATTTCTATTACGGCGGTGAGCCGGAGAAAGTGCGCCAGCTGGCCGACTACGCAATCTATCATCACTGGCCGCAGCTGGAGCAGGAAGCCGATCGCTACCTGCTGTGGTTTACCGATATCGTCAAACGCACCGCCCGCCTGATTGCGCAGTGGCAGAGCGTCGGGTTTGCCCATGGTGTGATGAACACCGACAACATGTCGATCCTCGGCCTGACGCTCGATTACGGTCCTTACGGATTCCTTGACGACTACAACCCGGATTTCATTTGCAACCACAGCGATTATCAGGGGCGCTACGCCTTCAGCAACCAGCCGATGATCGGCTTGTGGAATCTTAACCGTCTGGCACATGCGCTGTCCGGTTTGCTGAGCACGGAGCAGTTGAAACAGGCGCTCAGCCATTATGAGAGCGAGCTAATGCAGATGTGGGGCGAGAAGATGCGTGCGAAACTCGGGCTGCTGACCGCGGATGCCGGGGATAACGCCATTCTCACCGGTCTGCTGGCGCTGATGAGTGCTGAACATAGCGATTACACGCTGACGTTCCGCCTGCTGAGCGAGACGCAGCAGGCGGAGACGCGTTCGCCGCTGCGTGACGAGTTTATCGATCGCGAGGCGTTCGATCGCTGGTATCACGACTACCGCCAGCGTCTGCTGCAGGATGGCGTCAGCGATTCGCAGCGCCAGGCAGTGATGAAAGCGGCAAACCCGGCGCTGGTATTGCGCAACTACCTGGCTCAGCAGGTGATCGATGAGGTTGAGCAGGGAGAAACGGCGGCGCTGGCCAGCTTGCATCAGGCACTGCAGCAGCCGTATAACGAGGCGGCCATCAGCGCAGAGTTGCGTCAGCGGCCGCCAGAGTGGGGGAAAACGCTGGAGGTGAGCTGCTCCAGCTAGTGACCATCAGAAGCGGCTGTCAACGGCGGCCGCCAGCAGCGCCAGCACCTCGGCGCTGTCGTCCCAGCCGAGGCACGGATCGGTAATCGACTGGCCGTACGTCAGCGGCTGGCCGCTCACCACTTTCTGATTACCTTCCTGCAGGAAACTCTCAATCATTACGCCAGCGACCGCCCGTGAACCGGCACGAATCTGCGCCGCCACGTCCTGTGCCACATCGCGCTGACGGCGATGCTGCTTCAGGCAGTTACCGTGGCTGAAGTCGATCACCAGCTGTTCCGGCAGGTTGAAGTCGCGCAGGTTGGCGGCTGCAGCGGCCACATCTTCAGCGTGATAGTTCGGCTGACGCCCGCCGCGCAGGATCACGTGACCGTGCGGGTTGCCGCTGGTCTGGTAAATCGTCATCTGCCCGGTTTTGTCGGGTGACAGGAACATGTGGCTGACGCGCGCGGCGCGAATCGCATCCACCGCGATCTGCACGTTGCCGTCGGTACCATTCTTGAAGCCGACCGGGCAGGAGAGCGCCGAGGCCATTTCACGGTGAATCTGGCTCTCGGTGGTGCGCGCGCCAATCGCCCCCCAGCTGATCAGGTCGGCAATAAACTGGCCGATCACCATATCGAGAAACTCCGTGGCGGTTGGCATGCCGATGGCGTTGATATCCAGCAGCAGCTGGCGCGCGATAGCGATGCCGCGGTTGACGTCGAAGCTGCCATCGAGATCCGGATCGGAAATCAGACCCTTCCAGCCGACCACGGTGCGCGGCTTCTCAAAGTAAGCGCGCATCACAATTTCCAGCCGGTCCTTGTGCTGTTCACGCAGCAGATTGAGACGCTCTGCGTACTCCAGCGCGGCCTTGGGATCGTGCAGCGAGCAGGGGCCGATAATCACCAGCAGGCGTGGATCTTCACCGGTCAGGATGCGCGCGATACGCTGACGCGCGGCGGTAACGTTAGCGGCAATCGCCGCCGAAATGGGGTGTTGTTGCGCCAGCGCGGCCGGCGTCAGCAGCGTGCCGATGCGCGCGGTGCGCAGTTCATCAGTTTTGTTCATTGGGATTCTCAAAAATCTGTTCTTCGCAGCGGTGAAATACCGGGAAGTGATGATGATCACAATAAACCATTAGCCCGTGAATTCAACCAGCTAAATCAAAAGGCTATTCATTACTGACGGCAGCCAGGCTTTACAACCTGGCAGGTGAGGTCAGTACATGCTGCGGCGCAGGCCCATGATGTCGAGGATTTTGGTGGCGATCTCTTCGACAGAGTAATTGGTGCTGTTGAGATAGCGAATCTGATGGGTGCGGAACAGCGCCTCCACTTCACCGACCTCCAGCCGGCACTGACGCATTGACGCATAGCGGGTATTTTCAGCGCGCTCCTGACGAATCGCCGCCAGCCGTTCCGGATCGATGGTCAGGCCAAACAGCTTATGCTGATGCGCGCGCAGCGCTGGCGGCAGCTTCAGGTTATCCATATCGTCGGCGATGAACGGATAGTTAGCCGCGCGCACGCCGAACTGCATCGCCAGATACAGGCTGGTTGGGGTTTTGCCGCAGCGCGATACGCCGAGCAGAATCACCTGCGCGTCCTCCAGCCCGCGCAGTGAAATCCCGTCATCGTGCGCCAGGGTGTAATCAATCGCGGCGATGCGGGCATCATATTTGCCTAAGTTACTGGCGGTCAGGCCGTGGGTGCGGTGCGCCACCGGCATCGACGCCACGCCCAGCTCGCTCTGCAGCGGCGCCACCAGCGCCTGCACGATGTCCTGGCAGAAGCCTTCGCTCTCCAGAATGATGTCGCGCACCTCGGGCGTGACAATCGAGAAAAACACCAGCGGACGCACGCCGCTCTGCTGGAACAGGGCGTTGATCTGGGCTTTCACCGCCTGGGCGCGCTGAACATTTTCCACAAACGGCAGGGTGACGCTGTTGGTATTCACCGGAAACTGCGACAGCACCGCGTGGCCCAGCACTTCCGCAGTGATGGCGGTACCGTCGGAGATATAGAATACGCTGCGTTCAGTGCTCATCATTGACCTCATGCTTTTGTTTACTTTTGCGTAACATTATCACCGAAAAGATTTCATTTCCCGTGCGGGCAAAATGAAATATCCATATCTATGCGGGCAATACGCTATTTTTGCGCTGCGCTGATGACCCAGCATAGATGAAATAGCCGCCTGAACCGCGCTAATTTCCCGCTTTTTGCCATCGCCGCCACAAAATAAAATCACCGGGCGTTGCGCAACAAAAAGTCAGCCTAACCCGCTGAAAATGAGAAATTTATCGTTAATGCAACAGGTTGGCGAAAAATAACAGCGTTGCGCAACAAAGCGCCATTCGGGGAGTAATCCGATTTTGCCGCCGATTTTCTGCTTTAACGATTCAACACTTAGTCTTTATTAATTGATTGTGCCAGGCTGGACTGGCGAATAGCAAAATGTTCCATGTGCTCCAATCATTTAAAAGGATAATCTCAATGTCCAATCAAGACCAACAGTCGCTAGTGCTCTGGTACAACCAGCTTGGCATGCATGATGTTGATCGGGTAGGGGGCAAGAATGCTTCCCTGGGAGAAATGATTACCAATTTGTCGTCGCTCGGGGTCTCCGTGCCAAACGGCTATGCGACGACATCTTACGCTTTTAATCAGTTTCTCGACCAAAGCGGACTGAACCAGCGTATTTATGAGTTGCTGGATAACACGGATATTGATGATGTTGCAGCGCTGGCGCAGGCCGGCAAACAGATTCGTCAATGGGTGGTGGATACGCCTTTCCAGTCAGAGCTGGAAGCGGCGATTCGCAGCGCCTATGAACAACTTTCTGCTGATGACGCCGAAGCCTCCTTTGCGGTGCGCTCATCGGCCACCGCCGAGGACATGCCCGATGCCTCGTTTGCCGGTCAGCAGGAAACCTTCCTCAACGTGCAGGGCTATGATGCGGTGCTGGTGGCCGTGAAGCACGTTTTCGCCTCGCTGTTTAACGATCGCGCCATCTCCTATCGCGTGCATCAGGGCTATGACCACCGCGGCGTGGCACTCTCGGCCGGTATCCAGCGCATGGTACGTTCCGACCTCGCTTCCTCCGGCGTGATGTTCACCATTGATACCGAATCCGGCTTCGACCAGGTGGTGTTTATCACCTCGGCGTTCGGTCTGGGCGAGATGGTGGTGCAGGGCGCGGTCAACCCGGATGAATTTTACGTGCACAAACCGACGCTGGCTGCCAATCGTCCGGCGATTGTGCGCCGCACCATGGGCTCGAAGAAGATTCGCATGGTATATGCCGATTCGCAGGCGCATGGCGAACAGGTGCGCATTGAAGACGTGGAACAGGAACAGCGCGACCGCTTCAGCCTGACCGACGATGAAGTGCAGGCGCTGGCGCGCCAGGCGGTGCTGATTGAGCAGCACTACAAGCGTCCGATGGATATTGAGTGGGCCAAAGATGGCCACACCGGCAAACTGTTCATCGTGCAGGCGCGACCGGAGACGGTGCGTTCTAATGGTCAGGTGATGGAGCGCTATAGCCTGCAGGGCAAAGGCAAGATCCTGGTGGAAGGCCGCGCCATCGGCCATCGCATCGGTGCGGGCGAAGTGAAGGTGATTCACGACATCAGCGAGATGCACCGTATCGAAAAAGGCGATGTGCTGGTCACCGACATGACCGACCCGGACTGGGAACCGATCATGAAGAAGGCCTCAGCGATCGTTACCAACCGCGGCGGCCGGACCTGTCACGCGGCGATCATCGCGCGCGAGCTGGGCATTCCGGCGGTGGTGGGCTGTGGCGACGCGACAGAGCACCTGAAGGACGGGCACAAGGTTACCGTGTCATGCGCCGAAGGCGATACCGGCTATGTGTACAACGATCTGCTGGATTTTGACGTGACCAGTTCGCAGGTCGACACCATGCCAGATCTGCCGCTGAAAATTATGATGAACGTCGGTAACCCGGATCGTGCCTTTGACTTTGCCTGCCTGCCCAACGAAGGCGTCGGCCTGGCGCGCCTCGAGTTCATCATCAACCGCATGATTGGCGTGCACCCGAAAGCGCTGCTGGAGTTTGATCAGCAGACACCGGAACTGCAGGCGCAGATTCGTCAGATGATGAAAGGCTTCGACGATCCGGTAGAGTTCTACATCGCGCGACTGACCGAAGGGATCGCCACGCTGGGCGCGGCCTTTGCGCCGAAGCGCGTCATCGTGCGGTTGTCGGATTTCAAAACCAACGAGTACGCCAACCTGGTCGGCGGCGAGCGTTACGAGCCTGAGGAAGAGAACCCGATGCTGGGCTTCCGCGGTGCCGGACGCTACGTGGCGGACAGCTTCCGCGACTGTTTCGCGCTTGAGTGCGAAGCGGTGAAGCGCGTGCGCAATGAGATGGGGCTGACCAACGTTGAAATTATGGTGCCGTTCGTACGCACCGTCGATCAGGCCGAAGCCGTGGTGGCTGAACTGGCGAAGCAGGGCCTGAAACGCGGCGAGAACGGACTGAAGGTGATCATGATGTGTGAGATCCCGTCCAACGCGCTGCTGGCAGAACAGTTCCTGCAGCACTTCGACGGCTTCTCTATCGGCTCTAACGACATGACGCAGCTGGCGCTGGGTCTGGATCGCGATTCCGGTGTGGTGTCGGCGCTGTTTGATGAGCGCAACGATGCCGTGAAGGCGCTGCTGTCGATGTCAATTCAGGCGGCGAAGAAGCAGGGCAAATACGTCGGCATTTGCGGCCAGGGGCCATCCGATCATCAGGATTTCGCGGCCTGGCTGATGGAGCAGGGCATCGACAGCCTGTCGCTCAACCCGGATACCGTGGTGGAAACCTGGCTGAGCCTCGCTGAGCTGGACGCCGCCAAAGCATAATCTGTCATCCCTTCCAGGTGCCCGGCAATCGTCGGGCGCCTGTCTTTTTCCCGTCGCCTGTTTCATTCACGAAGAGTGCCATAAACCCAGCGCTGACGGCGTTCGCCGCCGGGCCGCTCTGTTTATCGCTGAATTGCAGGCAAAAAAAAGCCCATCACAGGGGATGGGCAAAGACTACACACAGCAATTCTTCACTTTACTCAGGGGAAAAAGGTTGTTTAAAAATCAGTGGCTTGATTTAAAACATAGTGAACATGTTATTCACCGCCGCCGCTGACGTCTTTAAGAATCCTCTTATTAGTTTAAAGCTGATAACCTTTCATCACGCTTTTTCACCCATCCGGCACAGGATTCAGTGCGAAAAATAATCATTTTATCGGTGCAACAGGGCTTAAACGCTAAAAAGTGCGTTTTTTCTTAAAAATCACTAATGGAAAAAATTTATTGTGCTGCGAAATTAAGTGGCGCTGATTAATGGGTCTTAACCACGCTTAACTAAGGCAAATCGGTATGGATGAGATGCGCGGAAACCAGAGGAGAAAACCGGGCCGGGCGCCCGGTTAGAAAAGAAGAGTGGGTTACGGCTGCGGCTCTTCATGTTCGGCCAGCGCCTCGATGGCGGTTTGCGGATCGTCATCCGGCGCGGGCGCTTCGTGCATCCAGACGGAAACCAGCCGGTAAGAGACCGCCAGTACCACCGGACCGATAAACAATCCAATCATGCCGAAAGCGATCAGCCCGCCAATTACCCCGGAAAGTATCAGAATCATCGGTAAATCGGCGCCCATGCGAATCAGCATCGGACGCAGCACGTTATCCAGCGTGCCGACCACGCAGCTCCACACCAGCAGCACCGTGCCCCAGGTGGTATCGCCGCTCCAGTAGAGCCAGATAATCGCCGGCACCAGCACGATTAACGGCCCGAGCTGCACCAGGCAGGTAAGAATCATTAATACCGTCAGCAGCGTGGCATACGGAATGCCGGAAATGGCCAGCCCGATGCCGCCCAGCACGCCCTGCACCAGCGCGGTCACCACCACGCCGAGCGCCACGGCCCGGATCGCCTGACCGGCCAGCAACACCGCCGCGTCACCGCGCCGGCCACCCATGCGATAGGCAAAGTGACGGATGCCGAGGCCAACCTGCTCACCGCGCCAGTAGAGCAGCACGCTGAACAGCAGCATCAGGGCAAGATGCAACATAAAGCGGCCGAAGTGCCCGGCCTGAGCGACAAAGAAGCCGGTGGTGCGGCCAATATAAGGTTGTATCTGGCTCATGATCGCCGCGCCACCGCCGTCGATCATTTTATGGTAGCTGGAATAGAGTTTGCGTCCGGCGTAGGGAATCTCGCGCAGCCAGGCGAGATCCGGCAGCACCAGATGACGCTGGGTTGCCCAGGCAATCACCGGCGCGCTGTTATCAATCAGGCTGCTGACCAGCAGCGCGATAGGAATAATAAACAGCAGCAGCAGCAGTATCGTCATGGCGATCACCGCCAGCGAGCGGCGCCCCCACAGCAGCTGCTGCAGACGAATCATCAGCGGCCAGGTGGCAATCACCACCATGCTGGCCCAGGCGAAGCCGAGAATGAACGGCTGCACCACCCACAAACAGGCAATGATCATCAGCAAGATGAACATCAGCGAGAACAACATTTGCGGTAGATCCATACCGCGTTGCAGGCTTTTCATCACAACACAGACCTCAGTAATCCTTCAGGAGGGCGCTCAGCGACGCCATCACAATGATGATCTATTTCCTGAAAATTAAACAGAAAAAGCAGCGCCGCGCGGCCGTTTTCCTGAAAAAACAGCGGCCGCTAAAAAAATGTGATACAACCAAGAGTTGAAAAAATTAACCACGCAAACGTTTACAACATCCCGGTCACGAAATAATGATCCCACAGATTTCTCAGGCGCCAGGCCTCGTTCAACTGGTGCTGACATTCCTGCAGTCGCTTAAAGAACAGGGCTTCACCGGCGACACCGCCACCAGCTATGCCGACCGCCTCACACTCTCCACCGACAACAGCATCTATCAGCTGCTGCCCGATGCGGCGCTG
Source organism: Pantoea dispersa (assembly GCF_035783935.1). Classification (GTDB taxonomy): domain Bacteria; phylum Pseudomonadota; class Gammaproteobacteria; order Enterobacterales; family Enterobacteriaceae; genus Pantoea; species Pantoea dispersa_C. The sequence continues at coordinate 641,896 of NZ_JALKOV010000001.1, forward strand.
TTCCCGCGTTCGACGGCGGATGTGGCGCTGATTGCCCGTCTGGCCGGCGAGCCACGCTTTAACAGCCTGGTGTTTACGCCACGCGGCGGCGGCACCGGCACCAACGGGCAGTCACTCAATCAGGGGATTGTGGTCGACATGTCGCGCTACATGAACCGCATCCTCGAGATCAATACCGAGCAGGGTTGGGTACGGGTGGAAGCTGGCGTCGTGAAAGATCAGCTCAACGCCTGGCTCAGGCCGTACGGCTTTTTCTTCTCTCCCGAGCTGTCGACCAGTAACCGCGCCACGCTGGGCGGCATGATCAATACCGATGCTTCCGGCCAGGGATCGCTGGTGTATGGCAAAACCTCCGATCACGTCGAAGGCTTACGTGCCGTGCTGCTGGGAGGGGACATTCTTGATACGCGCGCGATGCCCACTGCGCTGGCGGAACAGCTGGCCAGCACGCCGACCGCCGAAGGACGCATCTATAAAGAGGTGCTTAATCGCTGCCGCGAACAGCGCGAGCTGATTCTGGCGAAGTTCCCGAAACTGAACCGCTTCCTCACCGGGTACGATTTGCGCCATGTGTTCAGCGACGATTTGCAAACCTTCGACCTGACGCGCCTGCTGTGCGGTGCCGAAGGCACGCTGGCCTTTATCACCGAAGCCCGGCTGGATATCACGCCGATCCCCAAAGTGCGGCGGCTGGTAAACATCAAATACGATTCGTTCGATTCGGCACTGCGCAACGCGCCGTTTATGGTCGAGGCCAACGCGCTGTCGGTGGAAACGGTCGACTCAAAAGTGCTGAACCTGGCGCGCGAGGATATCGTCTGGCATTCGGTCAGCGAGCTGATTACCGATGTGCCGGGCAAAGAGATGCTCGGCCTGAACATTGTCGAATTTGCCGGTGACGATGCGGCGCTGATTGCGCAGCAAATCACCGCGCTGTGCGCGCGGCTGGATGCGCTGATGGCGCAGCAGCAGGGCGGCGTGATGGGCTATCAGCTGTGCGATGATCTGGCCGGCATTGAACGCATCTATAACATGCGTAAAAAAGCGGTTGGCCTGCTCGGCAACGCTAAAGGGCGCGCCAAACCGATTCCGTTCGTTGAGGACACCGCCGTGCCGCCGGAGCATCTGGCGGATTACATTGTGGATTTTCGTGCGTTGCTCGACAGCCACGGCCTGAGCTACGGTATGTTTGGCCACGTTGATGCCGGCGTGCTGCACGTGCGTCCGGCGCTGGACATGTGCGATCCGCAGCAGGAGATGCTGATGAAGCAAATCTCTGACGAAGTGGTGGCGCTCACCGCGCGCTACGGCGGTCTGCTGTGGGGCGAGCACGGTAAAGGCTTCCGCGCCCAGTACAGTCCGGCATTTTTTGGCGAAACGCTGTTTAACGAGCTGCGTCGCATCAAGGCGGCGTTCGATCCGGATAACCGCCTTAATCCGGGCAAAATCTGTACGCCGCTGGGTAACGATGAACCCATGATGCAGGTTGATGCCGCCACGCGCGGCAGCCTCGATCGGCAGATTCCCCTGACGGTGCGCAACGACTGGCGCGGCGCGATGGAGTGTAACGGCAACGGGCTGTGCTTCAACTTTGACGTACGCAGCCCGATGTGTCCGTCGATGAAAATCACCCGCAACCGCATCCACTCGCCAAAAGGGCGCGCCACGCTCACGCGCGAGTGGCTGCGTCTGCTGGCGGAGCAGGGCGTTGATCCGCTGCAGCTGGAGCAGGCCTTACCAAAACAGGGTGCCAGCCTGCGCAGCCTGATTCAGCGCACGCGTAACACCTGGCACGCCAGCCAGGGCGAATATGACTTCTCGCATGAAGTGAAAGAGGCGATGTCCGGCTGCCTGGCGTGCAAGGCCTGCTCAACACAGTGTCCGATCAAAATAGATGTGCCGAATTTCCGTTCGCGCTTCCTGCAGCTTTATCACACCCGCTATCTGCGCCCGGTCAGCGACCATCTGGTGGCGTCGGTCGAAAGCTATGCGCCGCTGATGGCCAAAGCGCCGCGGGTGTTTAACTTCTTCCTGAAACAGCCGTGGATGCGCGATCTGAGCCAGCGCCACATCGGCATGGTGGATCTGCCACTGCTCTCCTCGCCGAGCCTGAAGCAGCAGCTGAGCGGCCACCCGGCGATGCGGGTGACGCTGGAGCAGCTGGAGGCGATGGATACGGCACAGCGCGCGCAGCACGTGCTGGTGGTGCAGGATCCGTTTACCAGCTATTACGAAGCGCAGCTGGTGACCGATTTTATCCGGCTGATTGAAAAACTCGGCTACCGGCCGGTGCTGCTGCCGTTCTCACCCAATGGGAAAGCACAGCACGTGAAAGGTTTTCTGCAGCGCTTTGCCCGCACCGCCGGCAAAACCGCTGACTTCCTTAACCGGGTGGCGCAGCTCGGTGTGCCGATGGTCGGTGTCGATCCGGCCACGGTGCTGTGCTATCGCGACGAGTATCAGCAGGTGCTGGGCGAGCAGCGCGGCGCGTTCAGCGTGCAACTGGTGCATGAGTGGCTGCACGGCGTGCTGGCCGGGCACGAGGTGCAGATCGCCAGCGGCGAAGCCTGGTATCTGTTTGCCCACTGCACCGAGGTCACGGCGCTGCCGTCAACGCCCAATCAGTGGCAGGCTATTTTCGCCCGCTTTGGCGCGAAGCTGGAGAACATCAACGTGGGCTGCTGTGGCATGGCCGGCACTTATGGTCACGAGAGTAAAAACCTGGCGAACTCGCTGGGCATTTATGAACTGTCGTGGCATCCGCAACTGCAGAAGCTGCCGCGTCAGCGTTGTCTCGCTACCGGCTTCTCCTGCCGCAGCCAGGTGAAACGCGCCGAGGGCAACGGTATGCGCCATCCGCTACAGGCTTTGCTGGAATTGATGTAAACAAATTGTAGGAGCCGTCACAAAGCTGGATTAGAATATCCAGCCTGCGTGGCGGACGAAATCACTTTGCAGGCGAGTGGCCTGGTCCCAGTCGCCGCTGAGCGCCAGTTGATGACACAAACGGGTCAGCGACAGGCGCGCCAGCTGGTAAGCCTGAATACGGAACAGACGGTCGCGATCGGCATTGCCCATCTCCTGCACTAAACGGTGGTGCAGCTTGCCCATGGCATGCAGGTAGCTATGATCGTCACCGTTCAGCTGGCAGATTTCGGCCATGTCGAGACAGGTATCGTTGAAACGACGCAACTGTTCAATCGAACAATCGGTGCGGTTGAGCTTTGCCTGAGCCAGATAAAAGTCGACGGTGATGTCACGCACGGAAAACTTATATTCGTCGATTTTGTGTTGTAACCAGGCTGAGACGGAAAGCGTCATGTCGCCACCCAAAGTAGGTTAATGATAATCATTATCATATTAAACCGCGCCAGGAATGCAATTCCCGCCGTGAAATTTTATTGATTTCCTTTGCCTGTTATAAAAATCGGCAATAACAATCTCTTTACATTCAGCAAAGGCGTAACCTATCAATCAGAGCATAAACGTAAAAAGCGAACTGGAAAATTTACGGCTTATGAACAGGTTACGTTCTGACGGCGCGCGCGGGAATGGCGCGCACAAGCTGGTGGGAAGGGACTATGCTTAATAAAGCAGCAGTAAAAAACAGCACGAGATGATTATCCCTGCAAAACAAGAGGTTGAAGTGATATCTGATATCACTACCATAGGGGGATAGCCTGAAAAGGCCCAGACTTACGAGGTAGCACTATGTCATCAGTAAATGCAGCGTCTTTTTCACCTGACGATTTCGTCTGGAAAGGGCTCACGCTGACCGAATCGGCAGCGAAACAGATTCTCAGCCTGGTTGAACAGGACCCGGAAGTTAAGGGCCTGAAACTGGGCGTGAAGCAGTCCGGCTGTGCCGGTTTTGGGTACGTTATGGATCTGGTGAAAGCGCCTGCCGATGACGACCTGCAGTTTGAGCAATATGGCGCAAAACTGTTTGTGCCGCTTCAGGCGATGCCGTTTGTTGACGGCACCGAGCTGGATTATGTCCGCGAAGGCCTGAACCAGATTTTTAAATTCAACAACCCTAAAGCTCAGCACGCCTGCGGGTGCGGTGAAAGCTTTGGCGTCGAGTAAGTGAAATATGTCACGACACAGCGAAGCATCTGACGATGTACAAACCTGGGAAGGCAGCCTGAACTACAAAGAAGGCTTCTTCACCCAGCTGCAAACCGACGAACTGGCACACGGCATCAATGAAGATGTGGTGCGTGCCATTTCGGCCAAACGTAACGAACCCGAGTGGATGCTGGAGTTCCGCCTCAAGGCGTTTCGCGCCTGGTTAGAGATGGAAGAGCCACACTGGCTGAAAGCGCACTACGACAAACTCGATTATCAGGATTACAGCTACTATTCCGCGCCGTCCTGCGGCAACTGCGATGACAGCTGTGCCTCTGAACCGGGTGCCACTCAGACCTCCGGCAGCGTCGCCTCCAGCGATTACCTGACCAAAGAAGTGGAAGACGCGTTTAACCAGCTGGGCGTGCCGGTGCGTGAAGGCAGGGAAGTGGCGGTGGACGCCATTTTCGACTCGGTGTCCGTGTCGACCACTTATCGTGACAAGCTGGCTGAGCAGGGCATTATTTTCTGCTCCTTCGGTGAAGCGATCCACGATCATCCGGAGCTGGTGCAGAAGTATCTCGGCACCGTGGTGCCGCACAACGATAACTTCTTTGCTGCGCTTAACTCGGCGGTAGCTTCGGACGGGACGTTCGTTTACATCCCGAAAGGCGTGCGTTGCCCGATGGAGCTGTCGACCTATTTCCGCATCAACGCGGCGAAAACCGGCCAGTTCGAACGTACCATTCTGATTGCCGATGAAGACAGCTACGTCAGCTACATCGAAGGCTGTTCAGCGCCGGTGCGCGACACCTACCAGCTGCACGCAGCGGTGGTTGAAGTGATCATCCACAAAAACGCCGAAGTGAAATACTCCACGGTGCAGAACTGGTTCCCGGGCGGAGAAGGCGAGGGCGGTATCCTTAACTTCGTCACCAAGCGTGCGCTGTGCGAAGGCGAGCACAGCAAGATGTCGTGGACGCAGTCCGAAACCGGCTCAGCCATCACCTGGAAATACCCGAGCTGCATCCTGCGCGGTGATTACTCAGTGGGTGAATTCTACTCCGTCGCGCTGACCAGCGGTCGCCAGCAGGCCGATACCGGTACCAAGATGATTCACATTGGTAGAAACACCAAATCGACCATCATCTCGAAAGGGATCTCGGCCGGTAAGAGCCAGAATACCTACCGCGGCCTGGTGAAAATCATGCCGACCGCGACCAACGCGCGTAACTTCACCCAGTGTGACTCGATGCTGATTGGGCCAGACTGCGGCGCGCACACTTTCCCGTACGTGGAAACGCGCAATAACAGCGCGCAGCTTGAGCACGAAGCCACCACCTCGCGCATCGGTGAAGATCAGATGTTCTACTGCCTGCAGCGCGGCATTAGCGAAGAAGATGCGATCTCGATGATCGTCAACGGCTTCTGTAAAGACGTTTTCTCCGAGCTGCCACTGGAATTCGCCGTGGAAGCGCAAAAACTGTTAGCGATCAGCCTTGAGCACAGTGTCGGCTGATGCCACACGCGTTGCCGGAAGCAATGTGAAGGAAAGAGTATGTTAAGCATTAAAGATTTACAGGTTAGCGTTGAAGACAAAGAGATTCTGCGCGGTCTGAACCTTGAGGTTAAGCCCGGCGAAGTGCATGCCATCATGGGACCGAACGGTTCCGGTAAGAGCACACTGTCTGCCACGCTGGCCGGTCGTGAAGATTATGAAATCACCGGCGGTTCTGTGTCCTTTAAGGGCAAAGATCTGCTGGAGCTGGAGCCGGAAGAGCGTGCCGGTGAAGGCATCTTCATGGCGTTTCAGTACCCGGTGGAAATCCCGGGCGTCAGCAACCAATTCTTCCTGCAGACTTCGGTCAATGCGGTACGTAAATACCGTGAGCAGGAAGAGCTGGACCGTTTCGACTTCCAGGACTTCATCGAAGACAAGATCAAGCTGCTGAAGATGCCGGAAGATCTGCTGACCCGTTCCGTCAACGTCGGCTTCTCCGGCGGTGAGAAGAAGCGTAACGACATCCTGCAGATGGCGGCGCTGGAGCCTGAGCTGTGCATCCTTGATGAAACCGACTCCGGTCTGGATATCGATGCGCTGAAAATTGTCGCCGAAGGCGTAAACAGCCTGCGCGACGGCAAGCGCTCGTTCATCATCGTGACGCACTACCAGCGCATCCTGGATTACATCAAGCCCGATCACGTGCACGTGCTGTATCAGGGCAAAATCGTGAAGTCTGGCGACTTTACGCTGGTGAAACAGCTGGAGGAGCAAGGCTATGGCTGGCTTACCGACCAGGAGTGATAACGCGCTGCAGCAGTGGCATCATCTGTTTGAGTCGCGCGGCGAGCAACGTTCGCTGCAGGCCCAGCAGCACTGGCAGCAGCTGATGCGTGTCGGCCTGCCGACGCGCAAGCATGAAAACTGGAAATACACCGCACTGGACAGCCTGCTGGCACAGCAGTTCGTGCAGGCGGAAGCGCCAGGCGTGAGCGCTGACCAGGTGGCTGCGCTGGCGCTGCCGCTGGACGCCCTTTGCCTGGTGTTCGTCGACGGCCGCTTCCAGCCCGAGCTGAGCGCGCGTGACACCGGTCTGTTTGAGGTGCAGCACAGCCGTGCCGCTGAGCGCCGCCCGCTACCGGCCGCGGTTCAGCCGGAAGTGTTCCTGCACCTGACAGAAAGCCTGGCGGAAGAGGTGACCTCGATTCGTCTGCCGCGCGGCAAAGCTGCAGCACAGCCGCTGTATCTGCTGCACATTACCAGCGGTCAGGCGGATGCGCTGAATACCGTGCATCACCGTCACCATCTGGAGCTGGAATCCGGCGCGCAGGCGCAGGTGATCGAGCATTACGTGACCCTGAATGCCAGCGCGCACTTCACCGGCGCGCGCTTCACCTTTGCGGTGGGCGACAACGCGCAGCTGAAGCATATCAAGCTGGCGTTTGAAGAGAGCAGCAGCTACCACTTTGCGCACAACGACATCGTGATTGGTCGTGATGCGCAGGTCAGCAGCACCAGCTTCCTGCTGGGTGCCGGATTGTCGCGTCACAACACCAGCGTGCAGCTTAACGGTGAAAACACCGAGCTGTCGCTGAACAGTCTGGTACTGCCGGTAGGCAGCGAAGTGGCGGACACGCGCAGCTATCTGGAGCACAACAAGGGCCATTGCCTGAGTCGCCAGCTGCACAAAACCATTTCGCGTGACAAAGGGCGCTCGGTGTTCAACGGCCACATCAAAGTGGCACAACACGCGCTGAAAACGGACGGGCAGATGACCAACAACAACCTGTTGCTCGGTCGCCTGGCGGAAGTGGACACCAAGCCGCAGCTGGAAATCTACGCCGATGACGTTAAGTGCAGCCACGGTGCGACCATCGGTCGCATCGACGATGAGCAGATGTTCTACCTGCGCTCGCGCGGCATCGCCGAAGACGCCGCGCAGCAGATGATCATCCATGCTTTCGCCGCAGAACTGACGGAAGCGCTGGAAGATGACGCGCTGCGCCAGGTGGTGCTGCAACGTATTACCGACCGTTTCCCGGGAGTTGAGTCATGAGTTTCGATCTCGAACGAGTCAGAGCGGAATTTCCGATTCTGAGTCGTGAGGTCAACGGACATCCGCTGGCCTACCTTGATAGCGCGGCCAGCGCACAGCGCCCGCTCGCGGTGATCAACGCCGAGAGTCATTTCTATCAGCACGGCTATGCGGCCGTGCATCGCGGTATTCACTCGCTGAGTGCGCAGGCGACCAGCGACATGGAAAACGTGCGCGCCCAGGCGGCGCGTTTTCTGCATGCCGCCGCGCCGGAAGAGATCATCTTCGTTAAAGGCACCACCGAAGGCATCAATCTGGTGGCCAACAGCTGGGGCGGCAGTCAGCTGCAGCCGGGCGATAACCTGATCGTCACTGAGATGGAACACCACGCCAACATCGTGCCATGGCAGATGGTGGCGCAGCGTACCGGTGCGGAAATCCGTGTGCTGCCGCTTAACGATAACGGCGAGCTGGCGCTGGAACAGCTGGCGGGGCTGATCGACAGCCGTACGCGCCTGCTGGCGGTAACGCACGTTTCCAACGTGCTGGGTACGGTTAACCCGGTGAAAGCCATCGTGGCGCAGGCGAAAGCGGCGGGCGTGGTGACGCTGGTGGACGGCGCCCAGGCGGTGATGCACCACGCGGTTGACGTGCAGGATATCGGCTGCGATTTCTACGTGTTCTCCGGCCATAAAATCTATGGACCGACCGGGATTGGCGTGCTGTACGCGCGTAAAGCGCTACAGGAGATCATGCCACCGTGGGAAGGCGGCGGTTCGATGATCGATCAGGTCATGCTGCCAACCGGTACCACCTGGAATGGCGCACCGTGGCGCTTTGAGGCCGGCACGCCGAACACCGGCGGCATCATCGGTCTCGGCGCGGCGCTGACGTGGATTAGCGAACTCGGTCTGGAGACAATCCATCAGCGCGAAAGCCAGCTGATGCGCTATGCGCTGGACAAGCTGGCATCGGTGCCGGACCTGGTGATTTATGGCCCGTCCGAACGCAGCGGCGTGGTGGCGTTTAACCTCGGCAAGCACCACGCATTTGACGTCGGCAGCTTCCTTGACCAGTACGGCATTGCCATTCGCACCGGCCACCACTGCGCCATGCCGCTGATGCGTCATTATGCGGTGCCGGCGATGTGTCGCGCCTCTTTCGCGCTCTATAACAGCGAAGAGGAAGCCGATCGGCTGGCGGCCGGGCTGACGCGCATTCATCGTCTGCTGGGCGGTTGAGCAGATTTCAGGAGTTATGCATGGCAAACCTGCCAGAAAAAGAGAAACTGGTGCGCAACTTTAATCGTTGCGCCAACTGGGAAGAGAAGTACCTCTACATCATTGAACTCGGGGCGAAATTACCAGAATCCTCTGAAAGCTTGCACCAGCCGCAGTACGTCATTTCCGGCTGTCAGAGTCAGGTATGGATTCGGATGACCCCGCAGGCCGACGGCACCATCGCCTTTGAAGGTGACAGCGATGCCGCCATCGTTAAGGGCTTGATTGCCGTGGTGTTTAGCCTGTATCAGGGGCTGAAAGCGCCAGAGATTCTGGCGCTGGATGTCGCCCACTGGTTTGGCGAACTGGCCCTGACGCAACACCTCACCCCGTCGCGTTCGCAGGGGCTGGAAGCGATGATTCGCGCGATCCGGCATAACGCACAGTCTCTCAGCTAAGTTACACTCTCCAGACCCCGGCCCTGACCGGGGTCTGTTCCATCCGACAAAGAGAAAATTGCATGAAACCTGCGCTTCGTTTAGCCGGTGCATTGCTGTTGTCCTGTTTCGGACTGTCTGCACCTGCGTTTGCTACGGAATACCCCCTGCCAGCCGCTGATAGCCGTTTGATTGGCGAAAACACCCTGACCACCGTCCCGGATGACAAACGGCCGCTGGAGAGCATTGCCGCGCGTTATAAGATAGGCATGCTTGGCATGCTCGAAGCCAATCCCGGCGTCGATCCCTGGCTGCCGAAAGCCGGCACGCAGCTTACCGTGCCGCTGCAGATGCTGCTGCCGGATGCGCCGCGCGAAGGTATCGTGATCAACCTGGCTGAACTGCGCCTCTACTACTATCCCAAAGGGGAAGATCGCGTGGTGGTTTACCCCATTGGCATCGGCCAGCTGGGAGCCGCCACGCCCAGTATGGTGACGAGTATCAGCCAGAAAATCCCTAACCCAACCTGGACGCCCACCGTCAATATCCGCAAACGCTACGCCAAAGAGGGCATCACGCTGCCTGCAGTGGTGCCTGCCGGGCCGGATAACCCGATGGGGCTGTTTGCGCTGCGTCTGGCGCGCGGCAGCGGCCAGTATCTGATTCACGGCACCAATGCCGACTTCGGCATCGGGATGCGCGTCAGCTCCGGCTGTATTCGTCTGCGCCCGGACGATATCGAAGCGCTGTTTAATAGCGTGCCGCAGGGCACGCGCGTGCAGGTGATCAACCAGCCGATCAAGTACGCGATTGAGCCGGACGGCAAACGCTACATTGAGGTGCACCAGCCGTTATCGCACAGTGAGCAGGACGATCCACAGACCATGCCGATTGCGCTGAGCGCGCCGCTGAAAGCCTTTATAAAGAGTGCGAAGAGCGACAGTGCGCTGATTAAGGCGGCGATTGAACGACGTTCAGGTATGCCGGTGCTGGTGAGCAGTGGGGAACCGGTGAATCAGGATACGCCGCTACCGGCAGTGCTGCAGACGCAGCAGGGCGCAACACCCGCCACCATCAGTCAGGCGCAGGGCGCAGCCGCGGCGACACCGTGATTCAGGGCCAGCGGACGGCAGAATCCGGACAAAAAAAATGGTGCCACAAGGGCACCATTTTTCAAACCAGAACTCTTACTTACGGTAAGAGTGAGCCTGGTTGTCCAGACGCTGGTTAGCGCGAGCTGCGTCGTCTTTAGCGGCCTGAACGTCAGAACGGATTGCGTTCACGTCGTTGCTCAGCTGGTCAACTTTAGCGTTCAGAGTCTGAACGTCTGAAGACAGCTGGTCGATTTTAGCGTTGCTTGAGCAACCAGCCAGCAGAGTTGAACCCAGGATTACCGCGCCCAGTACCAGTTTAGTACGATTCATTATTTATACCCTCTAGATTGAGTTAATCTCCATGTAGCGTTACAAGTATTACACAAAGCTTTTTAAGTTGAGAATAAATTTTTGATGAGAACATGCTTAAATTTGATCGTTCGCTCAAAGAAGCAGCATTTCGCAGAACATGATGAAAATATTTAGCGAAAACAGAGAGATTTAATCGGATTAACCTTAATCCTGCGGGATATTGAATAGTTATTATCGATTGGAATTTTCCGGTTTCTCTCTGAGGCGTGGAATAAAAAAAGCGCCCCGAAAGGCGCTTTTTTAAATAAACCTCACCGGCGCGATCAGAGTACGTGCACCGACGCGGTGTTGGTGGTTCCACTTGGCACCAGCGCACCGGAAACCATCACCACCACATCGCCTTTCTGCGCATAGCCGCTCTGCAGCGCCATCTCTTTACCGATGCGGTAGAAATCATCGGTAGAGGCGATTTCAGTCACCAGGCGCGTTTCAATCCCTTTGCTGAGGATCAGCTGACGCGCGGTGGTCTGGTTGGTGGTAAGAGCCAGAATGGTGGCATCCGGGAAGTATTTACGCACGGACTTCGCTGACTTACCGCCTTCGGTCGCCACGACAATCACCGGCGCTTCCAGTTTCTCAGCGGTCTCAACGGCACCGCGGCACACGGCTTCAGTGATACGCAGTTTGCGTGAATCCTGCAGTGAATCGATGCGGGATTTCATCACGCGATCGGTACGCTCACAGATGGTCGCCATGATGGTGACCGATTCCAGCGGGTATTTACCTTTGGCGCTCTCACCGGACAGCATCACGGCATCGGTGCCATCAAGGATGGCGTTGGCCACGTCGCCGGCTTCCGCACGGGTAGGGCGCGGGTTCTTGATCATCGAATCCAGCATCTGCGTCGCGGTGATCACCACTTTGCGCGCTTTATTACACTTCTTGATCATCATCTTCTGCGCGAAGATCACTTCTTCAACCGGGATTTCCACGCCGAGGTCGCCACGCGCCACCATGATGCCGTCAGAGGCTTCGAGGATCTCGTCGAAGTTGTTCAGGCCTTCCTGGTTTTCGATTTTGGAGATGATCTGAATGTGCTCGCCGCCGTGCGCTTTCAGGTGCTCACGGATTTCCAGCACGTCAGAGCGTTTGCGGATGAACGAAGCCGCCACGAAGTCGACGCCCTGTTCGCAGCCGAAGATCAGGTCACGCTTGTCTTTCTCTGCCAGCGCAGGCAGCTGGATTGACACGCCTGGCAGGTTAACACCTTTATTCTCACCGAGGTCGCCGTTGTTCAGCACTTTACATACCACGGTATTTTCAGTCACTTCGGTGACTTCCATGCCAATCAGACCATCGTCTACCAGCACGGTGTTACCAATTTTCAGGTCTTCGGTGAAGCCGGCATAGGTCACGGCAACGCGCTCGCTGTTACCGATCACCGACTGATCGGTGGTGAAGGTGAAGGTCTGGCCGGCTTTCAGTGACACATCGTTGCCGCCATCCAGTTTCATGGTGCGGATTTCCGGGCCTTTGGTGTCCAGCAGAATCGCGGCCTGGCGACCGGTTTTTTCCATGACGGCACGCATGTTGGTGATGCGCTGACCATGTTCGGCATAATCCCCGTGAGAGAAGTTCAGGCGCATGACGTTCATGCCCGCTTCCAGCAGTTGAGTCAGCATCTCTTCGGATTCGGTTTTTGGACCGATAGTACAAACGATCTTGGTCTTTTTCATGTCAGATTTCTGTAAGTTGTGATGGATGATAAAGGTCGGGATTCGATGCGCCTGGCACCGAAGTGAAAATCTGTTTGATGTTGGTGCGTGTGATACAGAAGTAAGAATAGGTGACGAAGGCTAAGCGTGCAGAGAAGTTATGCGCAGGGCGGGAAGACCGTAGCGACGGTGTTGCGCAAATTCTGTAAGTGGCTGGCATAGGCACGTTAGCGCTGAAACCTTTCAGGTGGAACAACGCGGCATAGTATAATCGCTAAGTATGCGAAAACCAATACAAAAGCAGAGGGAGAAAACCGACGCAGATCAAGGAAAGGCGAGTTGCGCAAGGGAGTGAACAGCAAAAGTGGTGCGCTCTAATGGACTCGAACCATCGACCCCCACCATGTCAAGGTGGTGCTCTAACCAACTGAGCTAAGAGCGCATTTCAGAAATCTGGTGCGTCCGAGTGGACTCGAACCACCGACCCCCACCATGTCAAGGTGGTGCTCTAACCAACTGAGCTACGGACGCACTTGGTGCGCTCTAATGGACTCGAACCATCGACCCCCACCATGTCAAGGTGGTGCTCTAACCAACTGAGCTAAGAGCGCAACACGCTGTCAGGGCGACAGCGGGGACGAATATTAACGGCAGGCCGTGATGCTGGCAAGCGGAAAAGTGATTTTTCCTGACGACTGACCAGCAACTGTGCTAAGCGTCGTTTTTTTCACCGCCGCGGGCCAAATAAACGCCCGCTCAGCCACTTAGCGCGCGGCGCGCGCCAGAATCACCTGCGCCGGTAAACGCTGCAGACGGCGGATACGCCAGATCATCATCACCGCTGCGGAAGTCAGACCGACGATAAATCCACACCAGAAACCGGCCGGGCCGAGCGGTGCAACGATCCAGTCAGTCAGCGCCAGCACATAACCCACCGGCAGTCCCAGCACCCAGTAGGCGATCAGGGTAATGAAGAAGATCGAGCGCGTGTCCTTGTAGCCGCGCAGGATGCCGCTGCCGATCACCTGAATCGAATCCGAAAACTGGTAGATGGCCGCCAGCAGCATCAGCTGTGCCGCCAGGGTAATGACTTCCGGATTGGCGGTGTAAAGCGCGGCAATATCGTGGCGGAAGGTCACGGTGAACAGCGCGGTGATCGCCGCCATGGTGATGCCGACGCCCTGACCGGTCCACGCGGCGATGCGCGCCTGTTCGGCCGAGCCCTGTCCCAGACGGTAGCCGACGCGAATGGTGGTCGCCACGCCAAGCGACAGCGGCAGTACGAACATCAGCGAACTGAAGTTCAGCGCGATCTGATGTCCGGCAACTTTAACAATGCCCAGCGGCGAAACCAGCAGCGCGACCACGGCAAACAGCGTGACCTCAAAAAACAGCGCCAGCGCGACCGGTAAGCCCAGCGTGAACAGCCGTGTCAGGATGGCACGCGCCGGCGGCGACCAGCGCGTGTGCATGCGGATATCGCGCATGGCCGGCATACGCTTCAGCCAGAAGCGCATCACCAGATACATCACCCAGTAAACCGATGCGGTAGCGACGCCACAGCCCACGCCGCCGAGCGCAGGCATGCCGAAATGGCCATAGATGAACACATAGTTCAGCGGGATGTTGACCAGCAGGCCGAGAAAGCCCAGCAGCATCGCCGGTTTGGTCTTTGACAGCCCTTCGCACTGATTACGCGCTACCTGGAAAAACAGATAGCCCGGCGCGCCCCACAGCAGCGCGTGCAGATAACCTTCCGCTTTTGCCGCCAGCTGCGGGTCGATGTCATGCATGCTGTGAATCAGGTAGCCGGCGTTCCACAGCACCACCATAATCAGCAGCGCCACGCCAGCCGCCAGCCAGTAACCCTGGCGCACCTGTTCAGCAATGCGTTCGCGTCGCCCGGATCCGTTGAGTTGCGCAACGGTAGGCGTCAAAGCCAGCAGCAGACCATGACCAAATAAAATGGCGGGGAGCCAGATAGAGGTGCCGACAGCAACGGCGGCCATATCCGTGGCGCTCACCGCACCGGCCATTATGGTATCCACAAATCCCATCGCGGTCTGCGCCACCTGAGCAAGGATGACCGGGATCGCGAGGGCCAGCAATTGACGCGCTTCTGTTAAATACTTCTGCACGTATCACCTGCGTAATTTAAGACGAGAGTGGGGTGAAATCCCCGAAGAATGCGCGACCTAGTGTAGCGGTAGCCAGCACTTCCGCCAAACATTGATCGCATTTTGCAGCGCCATTTGTGTAAAGTTTGCGCGCCGGCAAATTAAACCCTGGCGGGCAAGCTGTGATAAACTGCCACAAACTTTGCAGAGGCTGAAATTATGTTTACCGGAATTGTGCAGGGCACGGCAGAAATTGTCGCCATTGATGAGAAAGAGTTGTTTCGCACCCACACCGTGCGTTTGCCCGCTGAGCTGTTGCCCGGTCTGGCGCTTGGCGCGTCGGTGGCGCACAACGGTTGCTGCCTGACGGTCACCGCCATCGACGGCGATCGCGTCAGCTTTGATCTGATCAAAGAGACGCTGCGCATCACTAACCTCGGTGAATTACGCGTGGGCGACGTGGTGAATATTGAGCGTGCCGCGAAATTCAGCGATGAAATTGGCGGTCACCTGATGTCCGGCCATATTATGACCACTGCGGAAATCTGTAAAATTATCCAGTCCGAGCATAACCGGGAAGTGTGGTTTAAATTACAGGATGCCGCGCAGATCAAATATATTCTGCACAAAGGATTTGTCGGCATTGATGGTATCAGCCTGACGGTTGGCGACGTCACCAAAAGCAAGTTCTGCGTGCATCTGATCCCGGAAACGCTGGAGCGCACCACGCTGGGCGCGAAAAAACTCGGGCACAAGGTAAATATCGAAATCGATCCGCATACGCAGGCGATTGTCGACACCGTGGAACGCGTGCTGGCGCAGCGCGAGGCCGCGGCCGTGCAGGTGGCGCAGGCGCTGCCGGACGCAGAGTAAGCGGTGATAAAAAAAGGCGCGATAAGCGCCTTTTTATTGCCCGACGTTAGCGCGCTACGCGCAAACCGCCTTCCGTGCCACGGCTAAACACTACCTGCCACAGCTGAATATCGCGCGCGCGAAACGCACCGGCGCAGGCGTTGAGGTAGTAGCTGAACATGCGTTTAAAGCGCTCGCCATACTTCTCCGCCAGCTGCGGCCACGCCGCCTGGAATCGCGCATGCCAGGCCATCAGCGTGGTGTCGTAATCGGCGCCAAAGTTGTGCCAGTCTTCCATGATAAAGTGAGATTCGCTGGCATCCGCGATCTGCCGCACCGAGGGTAAACAGCCGTTCGGGAAAATGTATTTATCGATCCACGGATCGACGTTCATGTCAGTGCGGATGGCTCCGATGGTGTGCAGCAAAAATATGCCTTCTGGTTTCAGGTTACGATCAACCACATCGAAGTAGGTAGCATAGTTTTTCGGCCCGACGTGTTCGAACATGCCCACCGAGACGATACGGTCAAACTGCTGATCCAGATCGCGGTAATCCTGCAGCAGAATGGTCACATCCAGCCCGGCACAGCGCTGCTGTGCCATCTTCTGCTGCTCGGCAGAGATGGTCACGCCATGCACTTTCGCGCCGTAATGACGCGCGGCATATTCTGCCAGTCCGCCCCAGCCGCAGCCGATATCCAGCAGCGTCATACCCGGTTCCAGCTGCAGCTTACGACAGATCATATCCAGCTTGTCCTGCTGCGCCTGCTCCAGCGTTTCCGCACGTTTCCAGTAGCCGCAGGAGTACTGCATAAACGGATCGAGCATCAGTGAAAACAGGTCATTGCCCAGATCGTAGTGCTCTTTGCCGACGATCCACGCGCGCTTTTTCGACTGTAAATTGGTGAGGCGCGCGGCGGCAATGCGCAGCGTATCTTTAAAATGGTGGGGTAACTGCTTATCCAGATGGTGTTTCAGCACGCGGTGGAAGAACATATCCAGCCGCTCGCACTCCCACCAGCCGTCCATGTAACTTTCACCGAGGCCCAGCGATCCTTCCTGCAGCACCCGTTTAAAAAAATCCGCATGCCTGACCTGAATATCCCAGGGGCGTGTGCCGTTGATGTGAATATCCGCCCGCTCCAGTAACTCATGGGCGATACGAAACCATTGGTTTTCTTCAAGGCTCACTTCTTCTATACACGATGAACTCATAGCTTCTCCATCACCTTGCCGATTTGAACCTGAGAAAAAGGATAGTCAAATTCCTCAGGCCTGTGAGAGAACTCACGGAAAATCCGTGCACCCGTTAGCCGACGTATTACAGAGGTATGAATCTGAATAGAAAAGTCTGCCACCACTTCGGAGGTGAAAATCGTGCAGACGCCATCCCAGCGACAGTGTCGCTAAAAAATACGCTTATTATGTTATTGATTTGTTGCAGAAATGCTGACCCACTGAGTATATGCTCACGTGGGTCAGTATTCAACGGCTTATCGTTAGTTTGCTAACGATAATCGTTGCCTTAGCAATTATCTTCGCAGGGACGGGAAGCGTGAGCAATATCACTTTGTGCGGGGGGGGTGCGCTGCCACAGGAAACCGGCCCAGGCCAGGATTACCGTGGCCACCATCACCAGCGTGGTATGGAACAGCGCCTGCTGCAGACCGGCGGAGACAATCAGGCTGGCGAGAAAGCACAAGCCCAGCTGCAGCAGATTCTGCAGCCCAGCCGCTTTACCGGTGGCCTGCGGGAACGGGGCGAGGGCGCTGGCCACCACAATCGGATAGATAGCACCATTGGCCAGCGCCATGCCGCAGAACGGCAGCAGCAGAGCCACCAGCGGCGGCGCTGTCATCAGTGCCACGACAAACAGGCTGAGAATGCTCAGGCTGTAGATCAGCAGTAACCACGGCAGCAGCTGCGCACCCTGAAAGCGATTCAGCAGCGCGCGGCAGCCAAATCCGCCCAGCAGGAAGGCGATGGTCTGCGGAATATAGCTCAGGCCTATATCAGCCGGGCTCAATCCGGCGGCAGCGAGGATAAACGGCGAGCCGGTCAGCCAGGCGAAAAAGCTGGCGGAGCAGGCGGCGTAGATCAGCACGTTGCCGCTGTAAGCGCGTGTCGCCAGCAGCGTCAGCCAGCCTGGCTGTGGCGTGTTGTCATGATGCGCGCGTCGCGTACCGGATAGCTTCAGCGTGCCGATTAACAGCACCAGCGTGACCAGCGCCAGCGCGAGGAAAATTGCGCGCCAGTGAAAATGGCCCATCAGCCAGGCACCCAGCAGCGGTGCCAGCGCCGGAGACAGCGCCACCAGCGGCATGATCGTGGCAAACACTTTATTGGCCTGGGCCTGCGGATAGCGATCGACCACCAGCGCCTGCCAGCTCACCGCGGCGGCGCAGACGCCCACTGCCTGCACAAAGCGCAGCGCCAGCATCAGCCAGACGTCAGTCACCCACAGCATGGCGAGACAACTCAGCGCAAACAGACTCAGGCCGGCAAGTAAAACTGGCTTACGGCCGAAGCGGTCCGATAGCACGCCCCACAGCACCTGCGCACAGGCAAAGCCGCCCAGAAACAGACTCAGGCTGGCGCTGATGGTGCCCGGCGTGGCGGCAAAGTCGCGCTGCATGGCACCGAACGCCGGCAGGTACATGTCGGTCGCCAGAAAGCCGAGCATGCTCAGCACGGCAAGGTAAGGCAGAAATCCTTTTGATGACAGCATGGTTTTTCTCATTCGGCAGGTTGAACGGCGGGGAGTGTAAAAGGGTGCAGGCAGCTTTGTGAAACGCTAATATTTGCATTGTGCTGTTAAATTTTTTGAAGGCAAAAATATGTGGTCGGAATATGCGCTTGAAGTGGCAGACGCGGTGGCGCGCACCGGCAGTTTTAGTGCCGCCGCACAGGAATTGCATCGCGTGCCCTCTGCCATCAGCTATACCGTACGCCAGCTGGAGAGCTGGCTGGCAGTGCCGCTGTTCGAGCGTCAGCATCGCGAAGTGGTGCTGACCGCCGCCGGCGAGCATTTTGTGCGTGAAGGGCGATCTGTTATCAAAAAAATGCTGGCCACGCGCCGTCAGTGCCAGCAGCTGGCGAACGGCTGGCGCGGTCAGCTCAGCATCGCGGTGGATTGCATCGTCAAACCGCAACGCACCCGCCAGCTGGTGAAGGATTTTTACCGCCATTTCCCCGACATGGAGTTGATCATCAGCTACGAAGTGTTTAACGGCGTGTGGGACGCGCTGGCTGATGGTCGTGTCGATGTGGCGATTGGCGCTACCCAGGCCATTCCGGTCGGCGGCCGCTTCGCCTTTCAGGACATGGGCGCGCTTAACTGGCGCTGCGTAGTGAGTCCGCAGCATGCGCTGGCACAGAGTCCGCTGCTGGACGATGAAACGCTGCGTGCCTGGCCGTCGCTGGTGCTGGAAGATACGTCGCGCGCGCTGCCGCGCCGCATGACGTGGACGCTGGATAACCAGCGGCGGCTGGTGGTGCCGGAGTGGGAAACCGGGCTGGATTGCCTGCAGGCCGGACTGTGCGTGGGCATGGTGCCAGGCCACCTGGCGCGCCCGCTGCTGGACAGCGGCGCGCTGGTAGAGCTGACGTTGCCACAGCCGTTTCCGGACAGCCCGTGTTGCGTCAGCTGGTCTGAGCAGCGCGCGTCACCGGCGCTGGCGTGGCTGCTTGCTTATCTGGGTGATGCCGAGACGCTGAACCACGAGTGGCTCAGCGAGAAACAGGCTTAACGGCGATAATCGCGGAACGGGCCATCGGCCACGGAGCGGCGCTCAATCAGCGTAGGCTGCACTTCAATGGTCTGCGGCTCTTCACGTTTACTGGTAATACGGTCGAGCAGCATCTCCAGCGCCTTTTCACCCAGCTGCGCTTTCGGCTGGTGCACGGTGGTCAGCGCCGGGGTGAAGTAACGCGCGTTGCGCACATTGTCATAGCCGATCACCGAAATATCCTGCGGCACGCGCAGGCCCATCTCATCGGCGGCACAAATCGCGCCCATCGCCATGATGTCGCCGCCGCAGAACACCGCCGTCGGGCGCTGTTTCTGATTGAGGATCTGCTGCATCGCCTGATAGCCAGACTCCGGTTCAAAGTCACCCTGCACGATCCACTCCGGACGCACGCTGATGCCCGCTTCCTGCATCGCCTGCAGGAAACCGGCATGGCGCCCGCCGCCGGTGTTGCGTTCCATCTGGCCAGGAATAGCGCCAATGTCGCGATGGCCGCGCTCAATCAGATAACGGCCGGCGAGGTAACCGCCGTGGAAGGCGTTGTCCTGCACGGTATCGGTAAAGTCGCCGCGCGACTCGCCCCAGTCCATCACCACCATCGGAATGTTGCGATTCTCTTCCAGCATCTGCAGCAGATCGTCGGGATATTCGGAGCACATCACCAGCAGGCCATCGACGCGCTTTTGCGCCATCATCGACAGATAGGCGCGCTGCTTTTGCAAATCATTGTGCGCGTTGCCGAGTATCAGCGTGTAACCGCGATCGAAGCAGTGATTCTCTACCGCTTCAATAATTTCAGCAAAGTAGGGCGCTTCGCTGGAAGTGGCCAGCAGGCCCAGCGTCTTGGTGTGGTTCACCTTCAGACTGCGTGCCACCGCACTGGGGGAATAGTGCAGCGCTTTGATTGCTTCCCATACGGCGTTACGCGTCTCTTCCGCGACAAAACGCGTTTTATTGATGACATGCGAAACCGTGGTGGTTGAGACACCGGCGCGTTTCGCCACATCTTTAATGGTTGCCATGAAAATACTACTCCTGGACTTATCGCAACTGACTGATAAGTATATGGTTAAACGTTTGCGTCTGTGAAGGGTTTTGCGCCCGGAATATCCGGGCTAATCTGCGTGACCGGGCAGGGAAACATCCTTCAGCAGGCTGTCAAAACAGCATGCGCTAAATCTGTTGCGCAACGAAAGGCGGCGATTCTAGCAAGGCTGCGCGGATAACACGAGATTTTTGCCCATCACTGTGCGAAAATTATTTAACCCTGCAAACTGTGTGACTAAGGAGTTGTGATGAGTACCGATTTAAAGCTGGCATTAACCACCACCGCAGCTGCGCTGCTGATGATCATTGCCTTTAGCTTTACCGCCATTCTGCATTAATAAAAAAGCCGGTGCTGCTGACAGCTACCGGCTTTTTTGTTGCGCAACGCTGGGTTAACGCACGGTTTTCGGCGTCATCATGCGACGTGCGCCAACGTAATGCTTCTGCCAGTAATCTTCGCCCAAGGCGCTAATCTGGATATCTTTGCCGGTGCGCGGAGACTGAATAAATTTGCCGTTGCCGAGGTAGACGCCCACGTGATCGGCGGTGCCGCGGTTATTAATGCGGAAGAACACCAGGTCACCTTTCTCCAGCATCTCACGCTTAATCGGTGCCGCATCGCGCAGGTGATACATCTCATTGGCGGTGCGCGGGAATTTGAATTTCACCAGATCTTTGTAGGCGTACCAGACTAAGCCACTGCAGTCGAAGCCGGTGTGCGGTGAGGTGCCGCCCCACTGGTACGGTTTACCTAACTGGCCCATCAGTTTGTTCATCGCGGTTTCCCGCGCTTTCTGGTAGCGCTGGCGGTGCGCTTTGCTCATTTTGATGCCGCTCAGCTGCTGCACTTCATCATCAACGGCGATTGCGCGGGATTTTTTCGCCAGGCGCTGATGACCGTATTTTTTCGCGCTGAGCTTAAGCGAGGATTTACGACTGGTGGTGTGCTGAAGTGCCGTTTCGCTTTTCTGCTGTTTTTTGAGTTTGAACTTTTGCACCGACGTCAGACGTGACTTTTTACTGGTGGTTTTCACCGGGCGTCGTTTGCGCCGCTCATCGTCACGCGCGTTCTTTTTCTCCGCTTTCTGCAAACTGGCATTAACCGGCGCATGCGGAGAAGCCGCCGCCACATTAAAGAACAGTTGGGCAAAAGCCAGTATGAAAAGCGTAATCAGTAAACGCATAGTCCGGTTACAGGTTAAGCCGTCGGCAGGAAGCCAGACCGCGGTAAAGTTAGAAAAATCTGATCGACGATCAGCACCGGGGCAATTCTAATCCACTTTTTTTGCAAAAGGTAAGGTCTTTTTCCATTAATCTGTCACGGTACTGAAACTGTGGCAAAAATGAGCGATTTCAGCTGCTTAACTCAGCGGAATTATTGCTAATTATTAATTGATTAATGCTTATTAATGATATGAAAATGTTATTCGTGGCGTGCGAACTTAACAAACATGGCGATTAGCACTGGCTAACGCAAAATCCCGTTTTCAGTCGCCGGGCGAAGTCGCTACAATAAACAAACACGAAGTGAAGGATTAAGGAAGGCAAAAATGAGTACTGTTGAAAAAATTCAGCGCCAGATCGCAGAAAACCCGATCCTGCTATACATGAAAGGTTCGCCGAAACTGCCAAGCTGCGGCTTCTCTGCACAGGCGGTGCAGGCGCTCTCTGCCTGCGGTGAGCGCTTCGCCTACGTGGACATTCTGCAAAATCCGGACATTCGCGCTGAATTACCGAAATACGCCAACTGGCCAACCTTCCCGCAGCTGTGGGTGGATGGCGAGCTGGTCGGCGGCTGTGACATCATCGTTGAGATGTTCCAGCGCGGCGAACTGCAACCGCTGATCAAAGAAACCGCTGAGAAGCACAAAGAAGCGGAATAAGAAAAAGGCCGACGCAATGTCGGCCTTTTTTTGGCGGTGATCTGGCGGCTATCAGGCCGGTGCGTCGTCTTCAGCCTGTTCTTCACTCATCGCCAGCGGCCAGCCGCCAAGGCGTTTCCAGCGGTTCACCAGCTCACAAAACAGCGTGGCGGTCTGCTCGGTATCATACAGCGCCGAGTGCGCCTGGGTGCTGTCAAAATCTATCCCTGCCGCTTTACAGGCTTTCGCCAGCACGGTTTGCCCCAGCACCAGTCCGCTCAGCGCCGCGGTATCAAAGGTAGCGAACGGGTGAAACGGATTGCGCTTCATGCCGCTGCGTTCTGCAGCAGCCATCAGGAAGTTATGATCAAAGGTGGCGTTGTGCGCCACGATGATGGCGCGGTTACAGCCGCTGTCTTTGGTGCCTTTGCGCACCATCTTGAAAATGGCGTGCAGCGCCTCATATTCGCTCACCGCGCCGCGCAGCGGATTGCTGGGATCGATACCGGTAAACGCCAGCGCCTCCGGATTGAGAATCGCCCCTTCAAACGGCTCGACGTGAAAATGCAGGGTTTCATCACGGTGCAGCCAGCCGTCCTCATCCATTTTTAACGTGGTGGCGGCGATTTCCAGCAGCGCATCGGTTTGCGCGTTAAAACCGGCGGTTTCAACGTCAATCACCACAGGGTAAAAACCACGAAAGCGTTGATGGAGAGCGTTTAAGGCGTTCGATTCAGACATCAGGATCTCATTGCAGGAAATGGGGCAGCGCGCATTATGGCAAAAATCGGCGCAGGGTGCAGCAGGAGAGGGGAGCCAGCCTGCAAATTAACAGGCTGACTAACGGCATTAGTTGCCGAGGCCGTTGCCGGCGTGTTTGTTTTCGATCAGCTCGATTTTGTAACCGTCCGGATCTTCCACGAAGGCGATGATGGTGCTGCCGCCTTTCACCGGGCCGGCTTCACGCGTGACGTTACCGCCCGCCTGACGGATGCGGTCGCAGGTCGCTGCCACGTCATCCACGCCCAGCGCGATATGGCCGTAGGCATTGCCGAGGTCGTATTTATCCACGCCCCAGTTGTAGGTCAGCTCAATGACCGCCCCTTCGCTCTCTTCGGTGTAACCGACGAAAGCCAGGGTGTATTTGTATTCGGTGTTTTCACTCTGACGCAGCACGCGCATGCCCAGCACGCGGGTGTAAAAATCGATGGAGCGCTGCAGATCGCCAACGCGTAACATAGTGTGAAGTAAACGCATAACATCCTCTTTTTAAAAGTCATCAGGGAACCCGCTTAGTATAGCGACTGAATCCCCTGAAGAAAGCACGCGACCGCACATCCGCTGCGGTCGCGTTTGACTTACAGTGTCGGGTAGTCGGTGTAACCTTCCGCGCCGCCGCCGTAGAAGCTCTCCGGACGCTGCGGGTTAAGCGGTGCATCCTGCTGCAGACGCGCCACCAGGTCCGGGTTAGCGATGAAGTCGCGGCCAAAGGCCACCGCATCAATCAGGCCACGGCCAATCAGATCGTCCGCTTTTTCCACGGTATAGGCACCGGCACCGACGATCACACCCGGGAAGGCGGCACGCACTTTCTGGCGGAACTCATCGGTGTAAGGCTTACCGCCAGCCCAGTCTGGCTCAGACAGGTGCAGATAGGCGAGGCCGCGCTTGCCCAGCTCGCTGATGTACCACAGCGCCGCTTCCTCTTCATCCGGACCGTTTTCCAGATTCTGGAAGGCGCCAATTGGCGAGATGCGGATACCGATGCGATCGGCTGACCAGTTCGCAATCGCAGCATCGACCACTTCCAGCGCGAAACGGCCGCGCTTCTCAATCGAACCGCCGTATTCATCGGTACGTTGGTTAGAACCGGGTGCGAGGAACTGATGCATCAGATAGCCGTGCGCAGAGTGCAGTTCCAGCAGGTCAAAATCGGCCTCGCGTGCGTTAGCGGCGGCCTGGCCGAAATCCCTCACGATCTGCTGAATTTCTGCCACGCTCAGTTCGCGCGGCATCGAGGTATCTTCGCGGTACACGCTGCCGTCTGCGGCGCGCAGTGACGTGCGGGTGCCGGCGGCAATGGCGGACGGCGCGACCGGCGCTTTACCTTCCGGCTGCACGCTGTTGTGTGAAATACGGCCGGTGTGCCACAGCTGCACGGCGCTGTGACCGTGTGCGGCGTGAATGCCTTCGTTAATCATTTTCCATGCGGCAATCTGCTCCGCGGTGTGTAAACCCGGTGCACCGGCATAGCCTTTGGCTTGGAACGAAACCTGAGTGGCTTCGGTAATGATCAGGCCCGCGCTGGCGCGCTGCTGATAATACTCCGCCATCAGCGGGGTAGGAATGTCGCCCGGTTCAATGCTGCGCAGGCGCGTCAGCGGCGCCATGAATACGCGGTTAGGTACGGTAATCGCGCCCACTTTCAGTGGGGAGAACAGCTGTTTACTCGCCATGATGACTCCTGTAATAGACCGGTCGTCTAGAAATTGCCGTTTTTAAAAATCAGCGGTGATTAAGCCACTGTTCGATGGTGTCGAGCGCCAGGCTAATCGGCCCAGGCTCACGTGAAATTTTGCTCTGCAGGCTGGCGCCCAGCCACAGCAGATAACAGCGCTGCGCCAGCTGCTGCGGGCTTTGCCCATAGGGCAGCGGCTGTTCCGCTGCGACCTCCGTCAGACAACGCGCGTAAGCCGCCGTAATAGCATTGGCACCGCGCTGCAGCGCATCGCGCATCGGTTCTGACAGATCGCACACTTCGCCGGAAAGCTTAACGCCGAGGCAGCCGACGATGTGGCCCTGCTCGATAAACAGCCGTTCCGCGTAGCGAAAGTGCTGCAGCAGACGCTCGCGCGCCGTCAGGCCAGGCCGGGTCAGCTGCTGTTCGACCTGCTGCTGATAGTTGACGAAATAACGTTCCAGCAGCGCCACGCCGAACGCTTCTTTGGAGCGGAAGTAGTGATAAAACGAGCCTTTCGGCACTTCCGCCAGCGCCAGCATTTCGCTCAACCCCATGCCGGTGAAACCGCGCTGCAGGCAAACCTGCTCGCCGGTGGCGAGCAGATGTTCACGGGTTTCGTTGCGTTGCACTGTCTTGTTCATGGCAGGCAGAGTATTAGACCAGTCGGTCTAATGCAATCCTCAGGCGTGATTCTGGCACGATTTGATCATATCCAGCTGCGGCTGATACTGCTGCGTCTGAATATTGAACAGCCCGAGTAGCGTGTGGAACAGGTTGTCCTGCGACACCGCCGCGTCTGCCGCCTGCTGGCGCAGACAGGTTTGATCGACATGGTAAGCCGCAGCATAGCCGGGCGACATCCACAGCAGCAGCGGAATGTGCGTCTGCTGCGACGGCGCAAACAGGTACGGTGCGCCATGCAGGTACATGCCGTGTTCGCCCAGCGACTCGCCGTGATCGGACAGATACACCAGCGCCACGTTGAAGCGATCGCTCAGGCCTTTCAGCTTATCAATGGTACGACTGAGCATGTCGTCGGTATACAGCAGCGAGTTATCGTAGGTATTAACCAGCGCCTGATGATCGCAATCCTGAATTTGATTACTGTCGCAGGTCGGCGTAAAGCGCCGGAATTGCGCAGGGTAGCGCTGGAAATAAGCCGGACCGTGACTGCCCATCTGGTGCAGAACGATGATGCCGTCATTGTGCAGGCTGTCGACATAGTTATCGAAGCGATGCAGTAGCACGTCATCCAGGCAGAAGCCATCGTGACAGTACTGCGGCAAGCGCCATTGCGTCATATCGGTATGCGGTACCCGATCGCAGGCCCCTTTGCAGCCGCCGTCGTTTTCGCGCCACAGCACGCTGATGCCCGCATGGGCGAGCACATCCAGCACGCCTTCCTGATGATGGGCGAGATTGGCATCATAGTGCTCGCGTGGCATGTTAGAAAACATGCAGGGCACCGAAATCGCGGTTTCCGTGCCGCAGGAGCTGGCGTTGGGATAGTAGATCACCTGCTGTTTTTCCAGCTGAGGATTGGTGTCGCGCGGGTAGCCGCCGAGGGAGAAGTTCTCCGCGCGCGCGGTTTCGCCCACCACCAGCACCACCAGCGTCTTTTTCTGCTCAGCGGCAATCAGTGGCCCTTTTTTCGCATCCTCGCCAATTTTGATCAGCGCCTGACTGCCCTGCAGATAACGCTGATCGACATAATGGCCGGTGCCGCTGACGATATTGGCTGGGGTAATCATCTTCACCAGCCCTTTATTGTTGCGGATCAGCGAAGCGTAATCTTTATAAAACAGCACGGCCATCAGCAGGATGATCAGCACAGCACCGAGCGCACCGGCGAGGCGCTGCAGCAGGTTCCACCACCAGCGCTGGCGGCTGCTGATCCGCACGCTGCACACCAGCGCGGCCGGAAGAATGCCCATCAGCAGCATCCAGATAACATAGTTGCGGCTCATCAGCGCGCCGGTTTCCTGCGCGTTCGACTCAAACACGTTTTCGATCATGTTGGTGTCGATCACCGTACCGAAACTGTGCATAAAGTAGTTAGCCGCGGCGCTGGCGAGAATCAGCACAATCAGCAGCGGTTTGCGTATCCACGGCCAGGCCAGCAGCGAAAACACCAGATAAAATGCGGCGACCAGCACCACCGGCATGCTGGCGGCAAACAGATAATCGTGGAGGCGGGTATAAGGAATAATTTCCCATGCGCGCAGTAAAAACAGGGCATTAAGTACGACGGTAAAGAACAGCGCGGCCAGTAAATTAAAACCGCTGTCGTGACACTGTAACTTAGAGGTGAATTTCATGGAGACTCATCGGAATAACGGAATATGACAATCGTATGAATTAAAGATGAGGAAAACCTTAACCGCGTCTCAATGCGCCCGATTGATGGCCTGACTGACGCCACCCAGAAGTAAGCAGGCGTGTCTGTCGCTGCGTACAGTAGCAGTATTCGCGGTTAATGCCTTGCACTATGTCACTAAGCTGTTATCAATAAGAGTGGATATGTTCATTGCGGAGTGGATGTGGCTGAGCAATTAGAGTTCTTTCCGGTTCCGAGCCCCTGTCGCGGTATCTGCCAGAGCGATGCGCGCGGCTACTGCCGTGGCTGTCTGCGCAGCCGGGAAGAGCGCTTCAACTGGATGAAATTCAGTGATGCGCAAAAACGCGAGGTGCTGCGCCTGTGTCGTCAGCGCCTGTTGCGCCTGCAGCGCCAGCAAAAAGTGGATGAAAATCCTGATCCACAACAACCGGAGCTGTTTTAAGAAAACGCGGCCTGCGCATTTGGTTATACTCGCGCTTTCGCTATTGCGCAGAAGGGAGTTTAACCATGTTACAACCGCAACCTATTGCTCCGCAGGGACCGACGTTTTCTCCGCTGATTGCCGGTTACTGGCGGCTGATGGAATGGGGCATGACGCCACAGCAGCTGGTGCAGTTCATTGAGCATCATCTGGCGCTGGGCATCAGCACCGTCGATCACGCCGACATCTATGGCGACTATCGCTGTGAAGCCGCATTCGGCGAGGCGCTGCGCCTGGCACCGCAGCTGCGCCAGCAGCTGCAAATCGTCACTAAATGTGGCATCGCGACCCGCGCTAAACCTGAGCACAAAATCGGTCACTACATCACCGAAGCCAGCCACATTTTGCACAGTGCGGAAAACTCGCTGCGCCACTTTGCCACCGATTATCTCGATCTGCTGCTGATTCACCGCCCGGATCCGTTGATGGATGCCGATGAAATCGCCGAAGCGTTCCTGCAGCTGCATCAGAGCGGCAAGGTGCGTTATTTTGGCGTCTCCAACTTTACCGCTGCGCAGTTCACGCTGCTGCAATCCCGCCTGCCGTTCAGCCTGGTGACCAACCAGTTGGAGATCTCACCGCTGGAACAGTCGGCGCTGCTCGACGGCACGCTTGACCAGTGCCAGCAGACGCGCATGCGGCCGATGGCGTGGTCGTGCCTCGGTGGCGGCCGCCTGTTTAACGATCCGCACTGCCAGCCGCTGCGCGATGAGCTGGAGCAGGTGCGGCAGGAGATCGGCGCCAGCAATATCGAACAGGTGGTCTACGCCTGGGTGATGAAGTTACCCAGCCGTCCGCTGCCAATCATCGGTTCGGGTAAAACCGCGCGCGTGAGCGACGCGGTGAAAGCCTGCGAACTGACGCTTGATCGCCAGCAGTGGTTCCGTATTCGCAAGGCGGCAGTGGGTTATGATGTGCCCTGAAGCGTAAATCTGCGTCAAACTACGGCAGCCTGGACAAAAGCGGTCCAGGCTTAGAGGGAATCTGAACCGTAAGGAGACGTTATGAAAAAAACCATTATGGCTGTTCTGGCGCTGGCCTGTGCTGCCGGTGCGCAGGCGGCGTCAGAAGAGGTGACGCTGCATCAGGTCACGGCGCAGGGGGTTGGTGAGTCGATTGGTAAGGTCACCATCAGCGAAACCCCGTATGGTCTGCAGTTCGCGCCCAACCTGAGCGGGCTGAAACCCGGTATTCACGGCTTCCATGTCCATGCCAAAGGCAGCTGTGAGCCCGGCGAGTCCGCAGGCAAAACCGTCGCGGCCGGCGCGGCGGGCGGTCACCTCGATCCACAAAACAGCGGCAAGCACCTCGGTCCCTACGCTGACGGTCACCTCGGCGATCTGCCCGCGCTGTATGTCACTGACGACGGCAAAGCCAGCTATCCGGTGGTGGCACCGCGTCTCAAATCCCTGAGCGAGATCAAAGGCAAAGCGTTGATGGTGCACGTTGGCGGCGATAACCATGCTGACCATCCGCAACCGCTTGGCGGTGGCGGCGCGCGACTCGCCTGCGGCGTGATCTGACTCCCGGGCGGCGACGGGCCGGTACCCGTCGTCGTCGTGCAGAAAAATTCTGACCCATTTTCCTGCTACTCAGCGGCAACATTCCATCCTATGATGTTGATTCAGGAACGGAACCGCTCAGGGGCAGGCATGAAAACGCGTGGGATTTTGCTGTTGTGTTTAGCGCTGGTGGGCTGCGATCGCCCCAATGATACCCAGTTACGACTGGAGGCCAGCCGTCAGCTTCAGCGCGATATTGATACCAATCCGCTGCGCGCCAGCTGTGAGGATATTGCCCGCGGCCGCGAATGGATCACGCAGCGTATCCTGCAGCGTCTGCAAGCCAAAGGCTGCCAGAACGTCCTGCGCAGCGCGACCGAAGCCAATTTCACCCACACTGACATCCGCCGTCACAGTATCACCGTGGTATGTGGCGGGATTCAGGGCAAAAGTTTTACCGGCAGCACGCTGGTGCGGCGCTTCATCTACTCATCGGATGAAAAAGCGCTGGTGATCGAACCGATGTCCGAACAGGACAAAACCCGCTTTGAAGGGCAGAAAAGCCTGCAGCAGCTGCACGATGACTTCAACCATCAGTTCACCCAGTACTGCGAATAATCAATCCGGCACCGCCTGACGCAGCTGCGCCAGCGAACAGCGCAGCCGCCACAAGATGCCTGCCAGCGTATTGGCTTCACTGTCCGGCTGCTGTTGCAGCTGATCAATGGCGCGCGCCAGCGTATCCAGCGCAGTCTGCAGCGAGCCGTGACGCACGCCGCGCAGACTCATAATTCGCTGCAGATCCTGCAGGCTGGTGTCACGCAGCTGCGCCAGCGTCGGCGAGGCAGGCTGCCAGGCGCGCAGCTGCCAGACAATGTGCGAACAGTTCAGCAGCACCACGCCCCAGCGCAGCAGCCAGACACGCGCCTGCTCATCGCGGCTGTGGCTCAGCTGGCTGATATGATGGTAAATCTGCGATTCAAACCGGCTCTCACTCAGGCGCGGCTGACGGCGTAGCTGATCGAGAAAAGCCTGGCGCAGCGCCCGGATATGGCGCCGGCTGCGGCGCGCATCAGAACCGGGCTGCAGCACCTGAAACGCCAGCCACGCCAGCAGCACGCCGCACACCTTCGCCAGGTTATCGTTCAGGAAGCTCTGGAAATCCCAGTCTGGCGGATTGCTTACCGCGATAAACGATCCCATAAACACAATAAACTGGCCCCACAGCGCGGCGCGTTTCTTCTGTTGCAGCTTAAACAGTTGCAGCGTCAGCAGCAGCGGGAACAGCAGCAGCAAAAACTGCCACAGCGCGCTGATCTGCACCATCAGGCCAAACTGCAGCACAAAGCTGAACAGCGACAGCCACAGCAGGGTTTTCAGCAGCAGCGACACGCTGCCGCCGGGCGAAGGCGACGAGGAGTAGAGCACGCAGGCGATGGCGGTCAGGGTGAGCGCGGCTGCACCGGCGTCCCACTGTGTGCCGATCCAGAAGGCGCAGCCCAGCATGATCACGCTAAACGTGCGCAGCGCACTCCAGCCCGCCTCGGCGCTGTCGCTCTCGCGAGCCAGCGCGGGCGCATACGGCGGCTGAAAACGGGTGTCAGCGTCGGCGCGTTCAATCAGGCGAATCCAGCGTGCGACATTCAGCCACACCCAGCAAAAGTAGCGCAGCCGCTGCACAAAAGCGCGCTGGCGGAAATCACCGTGCATCTCCGGGGTAATACTGCGCAAAATCTGCGCCAGCCGGTATTTATCACACTGCGGCTGTGCCAGTTCGTGCAGCAGCTGCTGCATTGCGCTGTACAGTGCGGGCGGGGCTTCGGGCCAGTTGAGCAGCATGCGCCGCAGGCTGGAGAGCACGCTGGTCAGGCGCAGCTGCTGATGCAGCACGTAGTTGAGCACGTTGTTCTGGCGGCGGAAGCGATAGTGGCTCCAGAAAGCCTGAATGCGCAGCAGATTCATGGTGAGGATCTGGCTGATGACATTTTCATGCGCGGTGCGCACGTTATCCGTGCTGCTCTGCTGCAACAGCAGCACCGCGTGATCGAGCAGGCGGGTGTGCATCTGGCGCAGCGAAAGCATCAGCGTACTGCCGTCCGAGGTGCTGGGCAGAATCATCATCATCAGCCCGGCGCAGAGGATCCCGGCAATCACTTCGCACACGCGCGCCTGGGTAATGTCCCACAGCTGGCTGACGTCGCTGACATTGACGCTGCTGAAGGCGATAATCGCGGCGGTGTAACCGGCCAGGGAAAAGGCGTAAGCCACATTGTTTTGAAAATGGTTGGCGACCCAGGTGCAGAGCGCCAGCCAGCCGGCCATGAAAAAGGCAAACAGCCAGGGTTCGTTGAGCGTATGACCGGCGATCAGCAGCGCGGCGCTGGCGCCGAGCAGGCTGCCGACGATGCGCCCGAGGCTTTTGCTGATGGCACCGCCGACGGTGGGAAAACTCACCACCGCCGCTGAGGTCATCGCCCAGTAGGGCTGATCCAGCTGCAGCGCATAGGCGAGGGTGAGCGCCAGACACATCGCGATGGCGTTGCGCAATGCATAGCGCCACTCGCCGCCGGTTGCCTTAATCCACGGCAGATTGTGCCAGGCCAGCCACTGCAAATTCATGCCGGCCTCAGTGCGCGATGGCGATGGTGCAGGTGGTGCCAGCCACCAGCGGCACATTATCCGGCACCGCGCTCAGCCGGATACGCACCGGGACGCGCTGGGCCAGCCTGACCCACGGCACGTTGGGTTTGATATCGGGCACCAGCCCGCTGTCGCTGGCGATGCTCTGATCGTAAATGGCGCGCCCGATGCTCTCGACCTGGCCCTGCAGCCGCGCACCGTTGCTGTACAGCACGATTTTCGCCTGCGCGCCGGGCTGAATGTGACGCAGTTTGGTCTCTTCGAAATAGCCCATCACATAGTAAGAGTGGCTGTCGACCAGCGCGAACAACGGCGTACCGGCGCTGGCGTAATTGCCGGCACGCAGCGTCAGGTTGCTGACCCAGCCGTCAGTCGGCGCGGTCACCGTGGTTTGCTGCAGGTTCCAGCGCGCCTGATCGAGCATCGCCTGCGCGGCTTGTGCCGTTGCCGCTGCCGCATTGGCGTTGAGGCGCGCCGCGTCCATATCCTCAGCCGAGATCACATTGCGCGGCAGGCTGGCGCGGCGACTGGCCTCATGCTGTGCTTTGGCCAGCTCAGCCTGCGCCTTCGCCAGCTGCGCCTGCGCATTGTCCAGCGCGATTTGCCACGGTACCGGATCCAGCCGGAGTAACACCTCTCCTTTGTGCACGAACTGATTGTCGCGCACCGCCAGCTGGCTGATGCGACCGGAAACCTCAGGCGTCACGTCCACCAGTTCGGCGCGCACTTTGCCATCGCGCGTCCACGGTGCCTGCATGTAGTAGTTCCACATCCACCAGCCTGCAAGCAGCGCCAGGGCAAACACCACAAGGGTAGAAAAGTACTTAAAGGGGTTGAATTTCATGATGATTTATCCGAGGCTCAGTATCCACAGCGCGCCGCTCACGCACAGCACAAACAGTGAGAGATCCATTAAGGTGGGGTGCCAGACCTCGCCGGAGTAAATCCAGCCGCGCAGCAGCGGATGAATCAGCAACCAGAAAAAGAAGCCCAGCAGCACCGCTTTAAACAGCGGCGGGAAGAACAGCGACGCGCCAAAGACCAGATCGGTCAGCGGCGCCGTCGCGGTGAGCGCAAAGATTGACACGTGGCATCATCCTTATGACCCCGGCACGGTTAAATCAAGTGTAGACAGCGGGTGTGCCGTCTGGCCTGGGATTTGTAATTTGTCCTGTAAACTCGCAGAATAGTGTAAAATCTGGCTTGATAGCTAGCAAGCTAATTATAAGGAGATGAAATGGATACGCCGCTTGGAACAGATCTGTCTCGCCTGGTGCGCATCTGGCGCGCGTTGATCGACCAGCGTCTGAAGCCGCTTGAGTTGACACAAACCCACTGGGTGACGTTGCACAATATTCATCAACTCCCGCCAGAGCAGTCGCAGATTCAGCTGGCGAAAGCCATCGGTATTGAGCAGCCTTCGCTGGTGCGTACGCTGGATCAGCTGGAAGAGAAGGGGCTGATCACCCGCGCCACCTGCGCTAACGATCGCCGCGCCAAGCGCATCAAGCTGACCCGCCAGGCTGAGCCGATCATTGAGCAGGTCGAAAACGTGATCGACGCGACGCGTGACGACATCCTCTCCGGCATCAGCCTCGAAGAGATCAATCAGATGGTGACGCTGATTGCCCGGCTGGAAAAAAACATTCTCGAGTTGCAGAACCGCGAGAAATAAAAAAACCGACGCACTGGCGTCGGTTTTTTTTATCTGTGCGCTTAGCGCGGAGAGACGGTGACCTGGCTGCCGTTGGAGGCCATCACCACGCGCTGGCCGACTGAATAACGGCTGGCGGACTGCTTCTGCACCACCATGATGGTGTTGCCGTCATCCTTGCGGATCTCCAGCTCTACGCCGTCAGACTTATTGATCGCACCCTGCACGCCCTGACCGGCCACGCCGCCCAGCACCGCACCGCCGGCCGTTGCCAGACTGCGACCCGCGCCGCCGCCGATGGTGTTACCGAGGAAACCACCCAGCACGGCACCGCCGATAGCGCCGATGACGTTGCTGTCATCGCCGCCCTGAATTTTCACCGGACGCACGGAAACCAGCGTACCGTAGGAGACGCTTTGTACCTGTTTAGCTTCGCTGGCGCTGTAAACATCGCCGGAAAGGGTGTCGTTATTAACACAGCCAGCCAGCGTGATACCGGCCAGGGCTACGGCTACGAAACGCTTAATCATCAGAAAGCTCCTTAATGCTAAAAAACGCCATATTCTCATCCTGTACTGCAAGAGTATAAGTCAGAAAATGGGCAATTGACGCCATGTCCAAACAATATGCGGCTGGGCCGAAGCATAGACCACTGCCTATCAACAAAAATTCAATTGCCGGATGAAAATAGTTTGCTCGCGGAATGCGCGTCGCAGCGCAGTTGAAAAGCGGAAATTTATCATAGAATTAGCATCGGTAATTTGCCAGGCTAAACACAGATGCATTGCAGGCCCGCAAACGGGTAAGGAAGCGCTATGAAATCAGGACGCTATATCGGCGTGATGTCCGGCACCAGCCTGGACGGCGTAGACGTCGTACTGGCCGCCATCGATCAGCACATGGTGGCGCAACAGGCCAGCTACTGCCATCCCATCCCGCTGGCGCTGCGTCAGCAGGTGCTGGCGATTTGTCAGGGACAGACGCTGACGCTGTCGCAGCTCGGTCAGCTGGATACCCGGCTCGGCCAGCTGTTTGCCGAAGCCGTGCTGACGCTGATGCAGCAGCAGGCGCTGGAGGCCAGCGATATCATGGCGATTGGCTGTCACGGCCAGACGGTGTGGCACGAGCCGCAGTCGGCAGCCCCGAATACCCTGCAGATTGGCGACAATAACCAGATTGCTGCCGCGACCGGCGTCACGGTGGTGGGCGATTTTCGCCGGCGCGACATGGCGCTGGGCGGGCAGGGCGCGCCGCTGGTGCCAGCTTTTCATCAGGCGCTGCTGATGGACAGCGTCGAACGGCGTATGGTACTGAACATTGGCGGTATTGCTAATTTGTCGCTGTTGATCCCCGGCCAGCCGGTGCGCGGCTTTGATACCGGGCCGGGCAACATGCTGATTGATGCGTGGATCTGGCGCCACAAAGGCCTGCCGTTTGATAAAGATGCCGGCTGGGCGCGCAGTGGCCAGGTTGTGCCTGCACTGCTGGAGCAGATGCTCAGCGATCCGTGGTTTGCGCTGCCGCCGCCGAAAAGCACCGGCCGGGAATACTTTAACCTGGGCTGGGTGGAACAGCAGCTGCAGCGCTTCCCGGCGCTGGCCCCGCAGGATGTGCAGGCAACGCTGTGCGAGCTGACTGCGCTGACTATCGCCCATCAGGTGCAGCTCAACGATGGCTGCGATCGTCTGCTGGTGTGCGGCGGCGGCAGTCGCAATCCGCTGCTGATGGCGCGGCTGGCTGCGCATCTGTCTGGCACCGAGGTGGGCACCACCGATGAGGCCGGTATCAGCGGTGATGACATGGAGGCGCTGGCCTTTGCCTGGCTGGCCTTCCGCACGCTTTCCGGGCTGCCGGGCAATCTGCCGGCGGTCACCGGCGCGCGGGAAATGAGCGTGCTGGGTGCCATCTATCCTGCCAATCCCCACGTAACACGTTAAGGAGTAAACATGAAGCAGATGATTGTGCTGGCTGGCACACTGACCCTACTCAGCGGCTGTGGCCTGTGGCACAAGCCAACACCCGCGCCAGAAACATTACACTACCAGTGCGGCACGCTGCCGCTGACGGTCACGCTGGATAACGCGCAGCAGCAGGTGCGCTTTATTCTGGACGGCAAACCGCTGACGCTGACCCAGACGGTGTCCGCCTCTGGCGCGCGCTACAGCGACGGCACTTACGTTTTCTGGTCAAAAGGCAATGGCGCCTTTGTTGAACGCAACGATAAAATCGTGATTAATGATTGTGAACTGCAGAACGCGGATGCCTCCGCACAGTAACAGAGAACCGGGATATCAGCATGAGCGACAGTGACAGCTTGCAACAAATTGCCCACCTGCGTCGGGAGTACACGCGCGGCGGACTGCGGCGCAAAGATTTGCCAGATACTCCTCTGGCGCTGTTTGAACAGTGGCTGCAGCAGGCCTGTGCCGCACAGCTGCCCGATCCTACCGCCATGACGGTGGCGACGGTGGACAGCAGCGGCCAGCCGTATCAGCGCATCGTGCTGCTCAAGCACTACGATGAGCAGGGCATGGTGTTTTACACCAACCTCGGCAGCCGCAAAGCGCTGCAGCTGGCAGACAATCCGCGCATTTCGCTGCATTTCCCGTGGCACTTCCTGGAGCGACAGGTCATGGTGCTGGGTGAAGTGGAGAAGCTGTCGCCGCTGGAAGTACTGAAGTATTTCCACAGCCGTCCGCGTGACAGCCAGATCGGTGCGTGGGTATCGAAGCAGTCGAGCCGCATTTCCGCGCGCGGCGTGCTGGAGGGGAAATTCCTGGAGCTGAAGCAGAAATTTCAGCAGGGGGAAGTGCCGCTGCCGAGTTTCTGGGGTGGATTCCGTGTCAGATTCCACACCATGGAGTTCTGGCAGGGCGGCGAACATCGCCTTCATGACCGCTTCCTCTATCAGCGCGATGGCAGCCGCTGGACAATCGATCGTTTAGCACCGTAAAACTGCGTTTTACCCCCTTTCAGCGCTGGCGCACGACTCGCCAGCGCTTTATGCTATAGCCCTCATTTTTTTCGTATCCGCACAGGCGCGGACAGCTGTGTACCAGCATAGGTGCAGTCTGATCAATTTGGAGTCAGTGATGACCAGCAGTAACCTGATACAACAATTGCAAGAGAGGGGCTTAGTTGCCCAGGTAACGGACGAGGAAGCGTTAGCAGAGCGGCTGGCGCAAGGGCCAATTGCACTCTATTGCGGCTTTGATCCCACCGCTGATAGCTTGCACTTGGGCCATCTGGTGCCGCTGCTGTGCCTGAAACGTTTCCAGGACGCTGGCCACAAGCCGGTGGCCCTGGTGGGCGGCGCCACCGGTCTGATTGGCGATCCCAGCTTTAAAGCGGCGGAACGTAAACTCAACACCACGGATACCGTCAACGAGTGGGTGGAGAAGATCCGCAAGCAGGTTGCGCCTTTCCTCGACTTTGACTGCGGCGACAACAGCGCCATCGCGGCCAATAACTATGACTGGTTTGGCGGCATGAACGTGCTGACCTTCCTGCGTGATATCGGTAAGCACTTCTCGGTCAATCAGATGATCAACCGTGAAGCGGTGAAAATGCGCCTGAACCGTGAAGATCAGGGCATCTCCTACACCGAGTTCTCCTATAACCTGCTGCAGGGTTATGATTTCGCCGAACTGAACAAGCGCCACGACGTGGTGCTGCAGATTGGCGGCTCCGATCAGTGGGGTAACATCACCTCCGGCATCGATCTGACGCGTCGTCTGCATCAGCAGCAGGCGTGGGGCCTGACCGTACCGCTGATCACCAAGTCGGACGGCACCAAATTCGGTAAAACCGAAGGCGGCGCGGTATGGCTGGATGCGAAGAAAACCAGTCCGTACAAGTTTTACCAGTTCTGGATCAATACCGCTGATGCGGACGTCTATCGCTTCCTGAAATTCTTCACCTTTATGAGCATTGAAGAGATCAATGCGCTGGAAGAAGAAGACAAGAACAGTGGCAAAGCGCCGCGCGCGCAGTACGTGCTGGCTGAGCAGGTTACCCGTCTGGTACACGGCGAAAGCGGCCTGACGGCGGCGAAACGCATCACCGACAGCCTGTTCTCCGGCAGCCTGAGCGACATGACCGAAGCGGACTTTGAGCAGCTGGCGCAGGACGGTATGCCGACCATCAGCCTGAGCGCGGAAGATGATCTGCAGCAGGCACTGGTGGCGGCGGAGCTGGTGCCGTCACGCGGCCAGGCACGCACCATGATTGGCTCCAACGCGGTAGCCATCAACGGCGAAAAACAATCTGATGCCGAATATCGCTTCAGCGACAGCGACAAACTGTTTGGTCGTTACACGCTGCTGCGTCGCGGCAAAAAACACTACTGCCTGATTAGCTGGCAGTAAGGTGCAAGGGCCGGTCTCCGGCCCTTTTTTATGGCAAGCAGTACAGGGCAATAATGAAAAATATCCTCGCAATCCAGTCTCATGTGGTTTACGGCCACGCCGGTAATAGCGCGGCCGAATTCCCGATGCGCCGCATGGGCGCCAACGTCTGGCCGTTAAACACGGTGCAGTTCTCTAACCATACGCAGTACGGTCACTGGACCGGCACCGTGATGCCCGCCACCCATCTGACCGACATCGTAAACGGCATCGCCGCCATCGATCGTCTCAAAACCTGTGATGCGGTGCTGAGTGGCTATCTTGGCTCGGCCGAGCAGGGCGAGCAGATTCTGGCAATCGTCCGTCAGGTCAAGGCGGCGAATCCCGACGCCTGGTATTTCTGCGACCCGGTAATGGGCCATCCGGAAAAAGGCTGCATTGTCGCGCCCGGCGTGGCGGAGTTTCATTGCAAGCAGGCGATGCCGGCCAGCGATCTTATCGCGCCGAATCTGCTGGAGCTGGAGATGCTCAGTGGCCAGACGGTGGCTAACGTGGAACAGGCGGTGGTTGCCGCGCGTGCGCTGATTGCGCAGGGGCCGCGTGTGGTGCTGGTGAAACATCTGGCGCGTGCCGGACGCCGCAGCGATCGCTTCGAGATGCTGCTGGTCACCGCCGACCAGTGCTGGCACATCAGCCGTCCGCTGGTGGATTTTGGTGTGCGTCAGCCGGTAGGGGTTGGCGATCTGACCAGCGGCCTGCTGCTGGTTGACCTGCTGCACGGCAAATCCCTGCAGGATGCGCTGGAGCATGTCACCGCGGCGGTGTATGAAGTGATGCTGAAAACCCATGAGATGGGCGAGTACGAACTGCAGCTGGTGGCGGCGCAGGATGCGATTGCCCAACCGACGCAGCACTTTGCGGCAGAACAGCTGTAATCATTGCCGATGAACAGGCCGGCTGTCACGCCGGCCTGCAGCGTCAGGCCAGGCCTTCCGCTTTCAGCGCAGCCTGAACCGCCGGACGTTCCGCCACGCGCGCAAACCATGTCTCCAGCGCGCTCAGCCCTTCCAGATCCAGTTTGATGGCCTTCGCCCAGCGCGTCACCACGAACAGATAGACATCGGCGACGGTGAAGCGTAACCCCATCAGCCACTGTTTCTCCTGCAGCGCCTCGTCAACCCGTTTAAATTTCTGTTCCAGCTGTGCACGGACGATAGATTTGTACGCGTCCGGCGTATCCGGGCGGAACAGCGGTGAAAAGGTTTTATGCAGCTCACTGCTGATGAAGCTCAGCCACTCCAGCGTGTGATAGCGCGTCAGGCTGCCGGTCGGTGCCAGCAGATTGCGATCCGGTTTCAGATCCGCCAGATACTGCACAATGGCGACGCCCTCGGTCAGAATCGTGCCATCATCAAACTGCAGCGCCGGAACCTGTCCTTTTGGGTTAATCTGCCAGTAATCTTCTCCCAGCTCGGTCACTTTCTTCTGCAGATCGACGTTGACCTGCGTAAAATCCAGCCCGCACTCGCGCGCAACAATGTGCGGCGAAAGCGAGCAGGCACCGGGCTTGCAATAGAGTTTCATCATGGCCTCTCCTGATGAGTTGTAGTGATCACAGCAGCATAAAACTGCCAGCATTGTTTACCCGTGACAGCGATCAGTAATTAGGTGCGCCATCGGGAAATTCAGCGGCCGCCTGCAGGCGTGGCGGCAGCCGCGTGAGCGCGAAATCCCAGAAACAGCGGACCTTCGGCGCCATATTTTTCACCCGCTGCGCCACCAGGTGGACCGGCAGCGGTGCCGGTTCCCACGCGGCCAGCAGGCGGATCAGCGTGCCAGCCTGCAGCTCATCAATCACCTGATACGACAGCAAACGGCCAATGCCCTGGCCGCTGCGCAGCGCATCCAGCTGGCTGGCGATATCATTGACGCGCAGGCGCGGCGAAATGCGCACCCGCAAATCCCGGGCAAAGCGCCATTCGCGGGTATGGCGCACGCCAGCCACCAGTGCATGCATGCTGAGCTCGGCGGGATGCGCCGGTGAACCGGCCTGGCGCAGATAATCCGGGCTGGCGACCAGCATTGAGCGCACGTTGCCGACAGGACGCGCCACCATCGACGAATCCTGCAGCGCGCCGATGCGCACCGCAATATCCAGGCCGTTTTCAATCAGGTCCTGATAGCTGTCGCTTAAAATCAGTTCGATTTGCATGTCGGGATGCTGTTGCAGGAAGGCGTTGACCAGCGGCATCACGTGGCGACGACCACACATCACCGGCGCGGTGATGCGCAGCAGGCCGTGCAGCCCGTTGTGGTGGGCGCTGTCCAGCGCGCTCTGATAATCACTGAGCAGCCGGCGCGCCTGCTCAAACAGCTGCCAGCCGCTCGCGGTCGGTGCCAGCTGACGCGAGGTGCGTTCAATCAGGGTGGTGCCGAAACGCGCTTCCAGCGCATTTAGCGTGCGCGTAATCACCGACGGCGAACGCTGCAGGACGCGCGCCGCACCGGCCAGACTGCCCTGCTGGATAATCGCAACAAAAACCTGCAGTTCGTCAAATCTGTCCATGCAAAATCCCTGGGCTGCGCCCTGAAAGGCGAGCGTAAAGAGCGTGTTGCTTAAACTACAGCGGATGGCGGGGGAAGTGAAGGGGATAAAAAAAGCCGGGCTGAGCCCGGCTTAAAGAGGATTACTGGCTGGCGTCGGCGCGCTTCAGCTCCGCCTGCGAATCATCCTGCGTCATGCGGTTGAGCAGCGGCGCGGTGATCAGCATCAGCAGCGCGATGACGCCGGTAGCGATACCAATCTGCTGGAACACCTGGCTGTAAACCGCCAGCGAGGCATGCGGATCGGTGACGTTTTCCGGCACCGCCATCAGGTTGGCGACTTTACCGGCGATCATCGCAGCGCCAGCGGTAGTCAGGAACCACGAGCCCATAATGAAGCCCATCAGGCGCTGCGGCACCAGCTGTGCCACCATCGCCAGGCCGAGACCGGAGATCATCAGCTCGCCAATACTCTGCAGTGCATAGCTGAGGATCAGCCAGTTAACCGAGACAATACCGGCTTGGTTCGCGAATTTCGCGCCAAACGGCAGCACCAGGAATGCCGCAGAACACAGCACCATACCAATGGCGAATTTGTGCGGCATCGGCAGTTTGTCGCCCAGCTTGTTGTACACCGCTGCCAGAATCGGGCTGGCCACCATGATCCAGAACGGATTGAGCGCCTGGAACTGCTCGGGCTCAAAGGTAATGCCCAGAATGGCGTGCTCGACGTTACGGATGGCGAAGAAGTTCAGCGAGGTTGGCATCTGCATGTACAGTACGAAGAACACAATCGCTTCGACCATCAGCAGGAAGGCGACAATCATTTTGCGCCGCGCCGCGCCATGCAGCGCAAAGGCTTCTTTAGCGAACACCAGCACGATACCGATGGCGATCACGCCCAGCGTCATGCGCGCAATGCTCTGGTGATGCAGCAACCAGGTCGCCAGCGCCACCAGCGCCACCACGCCGACCAGCGTCATCAGCAGCTTACCGACCTGCAGCGGCGCAAAGTCCGGTTTGGAGCCGTAATTCTTCACCATGCGCTGGCAGAACAGGAAGTTCAGCAGGGTGATCACCAGGCCCACTACCGACAGCGAAAACGCCGCGCCCCAGCCATATTTGGCTGCCAGCCACGGCGTCAGCATCATCGAGAACAGCGAACCGATGTTGATCGACATGTAGAACATGGTGAAAGCACCGTCGATACGCGGATCGTCTTTCTCGTAGCAGGTCGACAGCAGCGAAGAGGGGTTAGCTTTAAACAACCCGCTACCCACCGCGATGGTCGCCATGCCGACATACACCATGGTGGTGTCATGGCCGGAGAAGGCAATCATGGCATAGCCCAGCGCCAGCACAATCACGCCGAGCACGATTACGCGCTTGGTGCCGAGCACTTTGTCACCCAGCCAGCCGCCAATGGCAACCAGACCGTAGACCAGTGCGCTGAACGAGGTGAACAGGGTGATGGAGTCCGCTTCGGACATCCCCAGCTGTTTCACCAGGTAGACCGCCATGATGGCTTGCAGACCGTAGAAGCCAAAACGCTCCCACAGTTCGATGGAGAAGATTAAATAGAACGCTTTCGGCTGACGGAAGGCGTTAAGGCTTACCGCCTCATCAGTGTGTTTGTTTGCAGTTGACACGTATACCTCAGTTTATACA
This sequence comes from Pantoea dispersa, assembly GCF_035783935.1. Taxonomy (GTDB): domain Bacteria; phylum Pseudomonadota; class Gammaproteobacteria; order Enterobacterales; family Enterobacteriaceae; genus Pantoea; species Pantoea dispersa_C. The sequence goes on from NZ_JALKOV010000001.1 coordinate 683,540, forward strand.
TCGCCTGTTTTACAACAGGAATTAAGTCTGCGTCGGGCTGGGTAATCCCGCGCAACATTGTTATTAGAAAGGAAAAACGGCGCCTAATTTGGCTGAATCAGGCCAACAGGGCAAGCATTTTCTGCACGCTGAAATACTTGTTACGGGTAGGGTTATGACCGGGATAATAACTTGTAAATCAGTGTTAAATATCACTGCATGAGATTATAGCAGGATAAACGTTCTTATTGCAGATCCGTCAATGGATTTTCCTGAGATAAACTGCTTTTCGCCTATCCTGCAGGACATAATACTACAGATGATTATTTAACCACGTTTTGCGCTGATAACTGGCGGTAAATCAGGCGCAATTGTCTGATTGTTGAGCATAATAAACAGCCAGGGAGTGACAGCGGGCTAATTTATTGATCCTGCGCACAAAATCATGAATTAATTAGAAATGTAAAAAAAGAAAACGGTTCCGCAGGCGGGCCTGGCCGACAAATACACCGTCTGGAGGCCAGTTGTGCGCGATAACGTCTGCCCTGTAGTCGTTTTGCGCCGCCTGAATCGTCTGCGCAGGCTATGTTCAGCGTGCTTTCTCCACCGTTACCGACATTTAGACAGCCGCGTTAAATTGCTGTAACCTCGTTTTTTCCCTGCAAGGAACTCATCATGAAGCAGTCCGTTCGTGTCGCTCTCGTGGGCGATTACCGTGCCAGTGCCGTCGCGCACCAGGCCATTCCTCCTGCCATTCAGCTTGCCGCCGCCACACTCTCCCTTGACGTAACCGCCGACTGGATCGCCACGCCGGAAATCGATTTGCCGCGTCTGCACGACTATGATGGCGTGTGGGTGGTGCCTGGCAGTCCCTTCCTGAATGATGCCGGCGTGTTCGACGTCATTCGCTGGGCGCGCGAAAGCGGTAAACCCTTTTTAGGCTCGTGCGCCGGCTTTCAGTATGCGGTGGTAGAGTATGCGCGCAATGTGCTGGGCTGGGAGGATGCTGGTCATGCTGAGACCGATCCGGATGCGCGCTGGGTGATTGCGCCGCTGGCCTGCTCGCTGGTGGAACAGCGCGGTGAGGTGACGTTTGAGCCGGGTTCACGCATCGCTCAGGCCTACGGCGCGTTACAGAGTAACGAAGGCTATCACTGCAACTTTGGCGTTAACGCTGAATTCAGCGACGCGCTGGCCACGCGCAATCTGCGCATTACCTCATGGGATTTGCAGGGGGATGTGCGCGGGGTAGAGCTGACCGATCATCCGTTCTTTGTCGCCACGCTGTTTCAGTCAGAACGCGCTGCGCTTCAGAACCGGCTGTAGCCGCTGGTGGTGGCGTGGCTGCAGGCAGCGCGCTAACGGTTATTGCTGAGAGGACGGCGCGCAACGTCGCGCCGTTGTTAGCCCGCTGTCAGTCGGTCTTTTCCGCAAATTCACACAAATCTTCAATCAGGCAGGAGCCGCAGCGCGGTTTACGCGCCACGCAGGTGTAGCGTCCGTGCAGAATCAGCCAGTGATGGCAGTCAACCTTAAACTCAGCGGGCACCACTTTGAGCAGCTTCTGCTCCACTTCCTCAACGTTTTTACCTGGCGCAAAGCGGGTGCGATTGCTGACGCGGAAAATGTGGGTATCCACGGCAATGGTAGGCCAGCCAAAAGCGGTGTTGAGCACCACGTTGGCGGTTTTACGCCCGACGCCGGGCAGGGCTTCCAGCGCCGCGCGATCTTCCGGCACCGTACCGCCGTGCTGCTCCAGCAGGATGCGGCAGGTTTTGATGACGTTTTCGGCTTTGCTGTTAAACAGCCCGATGGTTTTGATGTACTCTTTTACGCCTTCCACCCCGAGCGCCAGCATTGCCGCTGGCGTATTGGCTACCGGATAGAGTCGGGCGGTGGCTTTGTTGACGCTGACATCGGTCGCCTGCGCTGACAGTAGCACGGCGATCAGCAGCTCAAACGGCGAGCTGAAGTTGAGTTCGGTGGTCGGATGGGGATTAGCATCACGCAGCCGCGTGAGGATCTGCAGACGTTTATCCTTATTCACACAGCCTTCCCGGTTTCACCCTGCGGCACGGCAGCAGCAGCCTCAGCCTGACGCAAGGCGCGCTGCTTCATTTTCTGGTCGATCAGGTACTTGCCGGCCAGCAGCATGCCGAGGCCGATAAACGCGCCCGGCGGCAGCATCGCCAGCAGCATCGGCGAATCAAAGTGCACCACTTCGATACGCAGTGCTTTGGCCCACGGCCCGAGCAGCTGGTCAGCGCCGTTAAACAGCGTGCCGTTGCCGATCAGTTCACGTATCGAACCCAGCGTCACCATGGCGCAGGTGGCGCCCATGCCGATGGCAAAGCCATCCAGCGCAGCCAGCGGAATGCTGCTTTTTGATGCCACCGCTTCCGCACGTCCCACCACAATACAGTTGGTAACGATCAGCGGGATAAAAATGCCCAGCGACTGATACAGGCCATAGGCATAGGCGTTAATCAGCATCTGCACGCAGCTCACCACGGAAGCGATGATCATCACGTAGATCGGAATACGAATTTCGCCCGGTACCCAGCGGCGCGAAGCGGAGATCGCGCTGTTGGTGATGGTCAGCACCAGCGTGGTGGCCAGTCCCAGCCCGAGGGCGTTAGTGGCGGTGGAGGTCACCGCCAGCAGCGGACAGAGTCCCAGCAGCTGCACCAGCGCCGAGTTGTTCTTCCACAGCCCGCCGATCAGTAAGTTTTTCGCTTCACTCATGGTGCATCTCCACATTCAGGCAGCGAGGCCAGCTTCGCTGGCAGCGTTTCAATTAGCAGCGCCGCACGTTTGGTGGCGTTGACCACCGCGCGCGGCGTGATGGTCGCGCCGGTAAACTGATCAAACTGGCCGCCGTCTTTCTTCACGGCGAACGCTTTATCGTCGGCACCGTGCACCACTTTGCCGTTGAAACTGTTGATCCAGTCAGAAATGCGCAGCTCGATTTTATCACCCAGGCCCGGCGTCTCATGGTGCTCAACCACGCGCACGCCGAGCACTTTGCCGTGAAAGTCCGCGCCGACCAGCATCTGAATCGCACCAGAATAGCCATCCGGTGCCGTGGTCTCAAGCGCCGCGGCTACCGGTTGATCGCCTTTGCGCGCCACGTACAGATGATGCGGTTTGTCGTTGCCGAGCGCGCGGGTATCGGTCACCAGCAGACACTCCTGCTGAATATTGTTGTCGTACAAATCGGTCGGCACCACCTGGTCGAGCAGATTTTTCTGCTGCAGCGCCGTCTGGTGATCGACCGTCGGTTTGGTGACATAGTTGACCACGGCCGTCACGCCGGTGGTGATCACGGCAAACATGCCCAGCGTGAGCGCGTTTTTACGAATGGTTTCAATCATCATCAATCCCTGCGATGGCCATACACACGTGGCTGCGTGTAGTAGTCAATCAGCGGCACGCAGATGTTAGCGAGCAGCACCGCGAAGGCAACGCCATCCGGATAGCCGCCGAAGCTGCGAATCAGCCACACCAGCAGGCCAATCAGCGCGCCGTAAATCAGGCGGCCACGGTTGGTGGTGGAGGCGGTGACCGGATCGGTGGCAATAAAGAACGCACCCAGCATGGTCGCCCCGGAGAACAGATGCACCAGTGGTGAGTTCAGTGACTGCGGCGCAAACAGCCAGCCGAGCGTGGCGCACAGCGCCAGCGACAGCAGGAAGCTGAGCGGAATATGCCAGCGAATGGCGTTCTTCGCCAGCAGCAGCATGCCGCCGAGCAGATAGCCGAGATTGATCCACTGCCAGCCGAGGCCAGCCAGCACGCCGCTGTAAATGGGCTGCGCCAGCAGCTGTTCGGCGCTGTGCCCGGCGCGCAGGCCGGTTTTAAAGGTATCCAGCGGCGTAGCCTGGCTCACGCCATCCACACCCAGCTGTAGCTGCTGCATGCTGTCACCGGCCAGCGTATGCCCGGTAAAAATCATGCTCAGCGAATCCATGATGCCGGGCTTAATCACCTGCAGCGTTTCCGGCGGCAGCCAGCTGGTCATCTGCACCGGGAACGAGATCAGCAGCACCACATAACCGACCATCGCCGGATTGAACGGGTTCTGGCCAAGGCCACCGTACAGCTGTTTAGCGATCACAATAGCAAACACGGTGCCCAGCACCACCAGCCACCAGGGCGCGAGCGGCGGCAGACTGATGCCGAGCAGCAGCGCCGTCAGCAGGGCTGAGTTATCCGCCAGCGTCGGGACGACCGGCGCGCGGCGCAGGCGCAGAATTACGCCCTCGGTGATCCAGGCGGTAGCGACCGCCAGCAGCACCTGAATCAGGAAGCCGATGCCAAAGAAATACCATTGTGCCGCCATACCGGGCAGGGCGGCCAGCACCACCAGCAGCATGATGTTGCCGGTGCTGCGGCGGTTATGGGTATAAGGCGAACTTGCAATACGAAAAGCCATTTAGTCCTCAGTCGTCGAAGGCTGCTGCTGCGCTTTACGCGCTTTGGCACGGGCGACCGCTGCGGCAATCGCCGCTTTGCGTGGGTCGGCGGAGTCAGGAGAGGCAGCGGCCTCCACTTCAGGGGATGCGGCGGGTGCGTCAGAAGTCTGCTGCGCGGCCGCGGCTTTCTTCGCTTTGGCCCGGGCGATAGCGGCTTCGACTGCCGCTTTGCGCGGATCGACCTCAGCTGCTGGCGCTTCGGCTGCCGGCTCAGCAGCCGTCGATGCCTGCGCGGCAGCGGCTTTCTTCGCTTTGGCACGCGCAATAGCTGCTTCAACCGCCGCTTTGCGCGGATCGACTTCAGCCGCTGGCGCTTCGGCTGCCGGCTCAGCATCGGCCGGCGTCTGCGCGGCCGCGGCTTTCTTCGCTTTGGCGCGCGCAATCGCCGCTTCAACCGCCGCTTTGCGCGGATCGACCTCAGCTGCTGGCGCTTCGGCTGCCGGCTCAGCATCAGTCGATGCCTGCGTGGCAGCGGCTTTCTTCGCTTTGGCGCGCGCAATCGCCGCCTCAACCGCCGCTTTGCGCGGATCGACCTCAGCTGCCGGCGCTTCGGCTGCCGGCTCAGTATCCGTCGATGCCTGCGCGGCAGCCGCTTTCTTCGCTTTGGCACGGGCGATAGCCGCTTCGACTGCCGCTTTGCGCGGATCGCTTTCAGCCGGTACCGCATCAGCGGCTGGCTGTGCCGGCGCGGCTACTTTTTTCGCTTTAGCACGCGCAATGGCGGCTTCCACCGCCGCTTTGCGCGGATCGATCGCCTGTCGGCTCAGCGGTTCGGTTTCTGCCTGTTTCTCTGCCTGCTGCGCCAGCGCCCGGGCGTGACGCGCTTCGCGTTCTGCCGCTTCCTGCTCCGGCGTCTTCGCCGGACGCGCTTTTACGCGCTCGGTTGCTGCTTCCAGCTCTGCTTTATCGCTGCGCGCCACGCGCTGTTTGGCCTGCTCGTGACGGGCTTCCCGCGCCAGTTTTTCCCGCTCAAGGCGCGCCTGGCGTGCTTCAAAGCGTGCTTTGGCTTCGGCGGTGCGTTTGGCTTCCAGATCGATGGCGCGCAGTTCGGCTTTTTCCTGACGGTAATACTGCACCAGCGGAATATTGCTGGGGCAGACATAAGCACAGGCGCCGCACTCAATGCAGTCATCAATGTGATGGGCCCGCGCTTTGTCATGATCGCCACCCTGGCTGTACCAGTACAGCTGCTGCGGCAGCAGCTTGGCCGGACAGGCATCAGCACAGGCGCTGCAGCGGATGCAGGACTGTTCTTCCTGCGGTTGCCCCATCTCGCTGGCTGACGGCGCCAGAATACAGTTGGTGATCTTCACCACCGGCACGTTAAGGGACGGCAGGGTAAAGCCCATCAGCGGCCCGCCCATGATCACCATCTGGCGTGCGCCTGGCGTGAAACCGACCTGCTGCAGCAGATGGCTCACCGGGGTGCCGAGACGGCCCCAGACGTTGCGCGGCCGGGCAATGGCTTCGCCGGTCAGGGTAACCACGCGTTCGGTGATGGGTTCACCGTCAACGATGGCGCGCTTCACCGCCCAGGCGGTGCCGACGTTCTGCATCAGCACGCCGATATCGGTGGAGCGCCCGCCGTGCGGCACTTCCCGCCCGGTGAGAATTTTGGTCAGCTGTTTGGCACCGCCCGACGGGTATTTGGTCGGGATCACCCGCAGCTGCAGCTCGCGGTCGCCCGCCAGCGCCTGTTTCAGCGCGGCAATCGCCTCAGGCTTATTGTCTTCAATGCCAATCAGCACGCGCTCCGCCTGCAGTACCCAGGCAAGGATGCGGCAGCCTTCCAGCACTTCCGCTGCACAATCCTGCATCAGGCGGTCATCCGCCGTGATGTAAGGCTCGCACTCGGCAGCATTAATGATCAGCGTGTTGACGCCGCGCAGTCCGCCGCGCAGCTTAGTAGCGGTCGGGAAACCTGCGCCGCCGAGGCCGGCGATGCCGGCATCGTGAATGCGTTTTACCACCGCCTCGCGGCCGAGCGTGCGATAGTCCGGCTGCGGATCGCGCGGTATCCAGCGGTCTTCGTCGTCGGCGCGCAGGAAAACGCACAGCTCGGACAGGCCGGACGGGTGTGCCGTCATGTGCGGCGCGATGGCTTCAATGGTACCGGAGGTCGGGGCATGCACCGGCAGCATCCGGCCGCTGCCGAAGGTCAGCGGCTGGCCGCGCAGCACTTTGTCGCCCGGCGCCACGCAGATTTCGCCTTCGTGGCCAATATGCTGTTTTAACGGAATGATGAACTGCTCAGGCAGCGGTAACTGGCTGAGCGGTGTGCCGCTGGACTGGGTTTTCATTTCCGGCGGATGAATTCCCCCTTCGAAATCCCACAGCTTGTCTTTGCGCAGCAGTGATAACAGATTAAGCATGATGTTCTACCGGGATCACCCGTACAGGAATAGTGTCGAGATCCCACTTCCAGTTGGCCGTGGTGGTGGCAACCGGACGCATCTCAATGCAGTCGGTCGGGCAGGGAGCAACACATAAATCGCAGCCGGTGCAGACATCGCTCAGCACAGTGTGCATGGCGCGCGTGGCGCCCACAATGGCGTCAACCGGGCAGGCCTGAATACATTTGGTGCAGCCAATGCAGTTGGCTTCGTCAATCCATGCCACGGTGCGCACCGGCGTCAGCACTTCCGCGCCGCCGTCCAGCGGCTGCGGTTCAACGTTAAGCAGCTCGGCCAGCTTTAGCATGGTCTGTTCGCCGCCCGGCGCACATTTATTAATGGCTTCACCGTTATTGCCTACCGCATCAGCGTAAGGACGGCAGCCGGGATAGCCACACTGGCCGCACTGGCTCTGCGGCAGAATCGCATCGATCTGCTCAACGATCGGGTCTTCTTCCACTTCAAAGCGGCGCGAGGCGTAGCCCAGCAGGGCACCAAACACCAGTGCCAGCGCCGCCAGTACAGCTATAGCAATCCAAATCGCGGTCATATCAGAATTTCACCAGACCGGTAAAGCCCATGAACGCCAGTGCCATCAGGCCAGCGGTGATCAGGGCAATGGAACTTCCTTTGAACGGCGCCGGCACATTGGCCAGCACCAGACGTTCGCGCATGCCGGCGAACAGCACCATCACCAGCGAAAAGCCGAGTGATGCACTGAAACCGTACAGCGCCGCCTGCAGGAAGGTGTGATTGAGGTTAACGCTCAGCAGTGGCACGCCCAGCACCGCACAGTTGGTGGTGATCAGCGGTAAAAAGATGCCGAGCAGGCGATACAGCGACGGGCTGGTTTTACGCACCACCATTTCGGTGAACTGCACCACCACCGCAATCACCAGGATATAGGCCATGGTACGGAGGTAGACCAGATCGAGCGGCAGCAGAATCAGGTGATTGACCAGCCAGGCGCAAATCGACGCCAGGGTGATGACGAATGTAGTGGCAAGTCCCATGCCAATGGCCGTTTCCAGTTTTTTTGACACGCCCATAAAAGGGCAAAGGCCGAGGAATTTGACCAACACGAAGTTGTTCACCAGCACGGTGCCAATAAAGAGTAGTAAGTAATCGGTCATTTTTTAACCTGGGAAGCCTAAAGGCGATTATTATCCGGAATTGAGAGGTGCATCTCAACCTTTGCGCGATTCGTGCGCTGGCTGAGAGCACTCAGAATTAAATTCCTGACGAAAAGCGCGCCATTACGGCTGGGTAAAGGTCTGTTTCACCCGCTGTGAGCGCTTAAAGTAGGGGACAAAGACCGCGGCAGACAACAGCGCCAGCAGCAGTGTCTGGATCGCTTTACCATCGGCCACCGGCGTGAAGGCAAAGGTTTTCAGCGCCAGCAACACCGTCATCAGCAGCCAGATGATGTAGTGACGCGGCAGACGGCGCGAGCGCCGGCAAAAGATCCAGCACACCCAAATGCTGTACAGCCACACCACGGCGGCGGTCAGCAGCGATACCAGCCACTGCGTCATTAAAATACTGGCGTGGGAAAACAGCGTGGTGCGCAGTTCCGTGTCAAACAGCGGCCGCAGATAGAGCGCCACCACCAGCGCGCTGGTCAGCATTGTCATGATTAGCCAGGCCAACGGCAGCAGCAGCCAGCCGGCGATACGCGGCGGGTTTACCGATTCGGACATGTTATCCATCCTGATATAAGCAAAAAAGGCGAGGCAGAGCGTACCATGTCCAAACGGGTCACGCCCGATTCGGACAGCGTCATGAGGGCAGTAACAGGAAACGGCGCGGATTACACCACGTAGCGCCACACTGACTTGGGCACGCAGCCGAGGTCATACAGGCGGCCACCTGAAGCCAGTTCAGCACGGCGGTGATCGGCGGCGCGGTACATATTGATGATTTCGTTATCATCGGTGAGCGAATAATTGAGGTGGTCGTAGAGTTTTTCCAGACTCTCAAGATTATTCACTTTACGAAATTTCAGCAGGTAATCGAGCGCAGTCATGATTGCCATAAAAGATAGAGAACGGGGAAGTGCTCAAGTATAGGGAGCACGCGGCCAGAGTCCAGACACTGCGGTTAAAAAAATTCAAAAATCAGACAACGTGAGCTAATTCGCTCATCAAAAAAGACTTTTTTACGCTTTTGTTGTTTTAAACGCGCATTTTTGCAGGGGGCTGACGTGTTTTTGCCCCGGTCAGGCGGGCGCTGGTGAGAAAATTTAACAGGAAGCTTAAGCGGTATTCTAAACGCTATTTTTCGCACTTTTGTTGCGCTTATTTCGAAACGCAGCGGCCGCAAAAAAGCGATTAATCTGCAACGGGTTGCGCAGAATGGTGCAGCCGCGATGAAACGTCAAATCGCAAGTGTGCGAGTTATCACAAAACAGAACATTGCCTGCGGTCAGCGTGAATAACCATTCTTTACGTGTCGGTTGTAATCGTTTCCAGCACCTGCCGTCATAACCGCTTCTGTTTATTACAGTTATTTAACCTCCGCTGACATAAAGTTCAGGCGTTTTGTCCATAAGCTGCGCCAGCTGTCAGACAGGCTGATACGCGTAACCCCTTTAATTCATTCTGTTTTGTGAGGTGTGTCGCGCTTGTTTTGACGCAATTGCGCCAGGCTTGAAGCGCGTTTGTACCCCTACAGCACACTCCCTTCAGAGGAATGAAAATTATGTGGAAACGTTTACTCTTGACCACCATGGTCAGCGCCGCACTCAGCACATCGGTCCTGGCTGCCGACATGACGGTGGGCTTCTCGCAGGTCGGTTCCGAATCCGGCTGGCGTTCGGCAGAAACCAACGTGGCGAAAAGCGAAGCGCAAAAGCGCGGCATCACGCTGAAAATCGCCGATGGCCAGCAGAAGCAGGAGAACCAGATTAAAGCGGTGCGTTCGTTCATCGCCCAGGGCGTTGACGCCATCTTCATCGCGCCAGTGGTGCAAACCGGTTGGGAACCGGTGCTGGAAGAAGCCAAAGACGCCAAAATCCCGGTGTTCCTGCTGGACCGCGCCATCGTGGTGAAAGATAAATCGCTGTACATGGCGGTGGTGACGGCCGACAACGTGCTGGAAGGGAAGCTGATTGGTGACTGGCTGGTGAAAACCGTCGGTGACAAGCAGTGTAACGTGGTCGAACTGCAGGGCACCGTGGGGGCCAGCGTGGCGATCGATCGTAAGAAAGGCTTTGCCGAAGCCATCGCCGGTCACAACAACATCAAAGTGATTCGCTCGCAGTCCGGTGACTTTACCCGCAGTAAGGGTAAAGAGGTGATGGAGAGCTTCATCAAAGCGGAGAACAACGGCAAAAACATCTGCATGGTGTATGCACACAACGATGACATGGCCATCGGTGCCATCCAGGCGATCAAAGAAGCCGGCCTGAAACCGGGCAAAGATATTCTTACCGGCTCGATTGATGGTGTACCGGATATCTACAAAGCGATGCTGGCCGGTGAAGCCAACGCCAACGTTGAGCTGACGCCAGACATGGCCGGCCCGGCGTTTGACGCGCTGGAGAAATTCAAAAAAGACGGCACGCTGCCACCGAAAATCATCAAAACCGAATCGAAACTGTTCTTACCGGCTGACGCCCAGGCGGAGCTGGATAAGAAAAAAGGTATGGGTTACTGATCCCCGCAACCGCCCTTCGGGGCGGTTTTTATGACGTAAGCGAGGCAGAATCGGATGAGCAGCTACGATGAAACACCCCTGCTGAGCCTCAACGGCATCAGCAAAGGCTTTCCCGGCGTCAAAGCGCTGGATAACGTGTCGTTCAGCATCCGCAAGGGCGAAATTATGGCGCTGCTGGGTGAGAACGGCGCGGGGAAATCGACCCTGATTAAAGTGCTGACCGGCGTCTACACGCGGGATGCCGGCACCATTACGCTCAACGGCGCGGTGATTGCGCCGCACAGCACCGCCGATGCGCAGCAGATGGGCATTGGTACCGTTTATCAGGAAGTGAATCTGCTGCCGAATATGTCGGTGGCGGATAACCTCTACATTGGCCGTGAGCCGCGCCGCTTCGGCATGATCGATCGTAAGCGCATGGTGCGTGACGCCGATGCGCTGATGCGCAACTACGGTTTTGCACTCGACGTCACGCGGCCGCTCGGCCACTACTCGGTGGCGATGCAGCAGATCATTGCGATCTGCCGCGCGGTCGATCTCTCCGCGCAGGTGCTGATTCTGGATGAACCGACCGCCAGTCTCGACGCCAGCGAAGTAGAGATGCTGTTTACCCTGATGGCGCAGCTGAAAGCCAAAGGCATGAGCCTGATTTTTGTCACCCATTTTCTCGACCAGGTGTACCGCATCACCGATCGCATTACCGTGCTGCGCAACGGCCAGTTTATCGCCACGCGCGACACCGCCTCGCTGCCGCAGATTGAGCTGATCAAGCTGATGCTGGGACGCGAACTGCTGGAGACCGCGCTGCAGCGTCAGGGCAGCACGTTGCGCAGCAATCAGCCGGTGGTGTCGTTTGAAGATTACGGCAAAAAGGGCACTATCGAACCGTTTAACCTGCAGGTGCGGCCCGGTGAAGTGGTGGGCCTTGCCGGACTGCTCGGCTCCGGGCGCACCGAAACCGCCGAAGTGCTGTTTGGCATCCGCCGTGCCGATCGCGGTACTGCCACCATCAAAGGCAAAGTGCAGCACATTCGCACGCCCGCCAAAGCGTCGCGGCTTGGCATGGGCTTCTGCCCGGAAGATCGTAAAACCGACGGCATCATCGGTGCCGCCTCGGTGCGCGAGAACATCATTCTGGCGCTACAGGCGCAGCGTGGCTGGCTGCGGCCGATCAAGCGCCGTGAGCAGCAGGCGATTGCCGAGCGTTTTATCAAAAGCCTGGGTATTCGCACGCCGCACGCCGACCAGCCGGTGGAGCTGCTGTCGGGCGGCAACCAGCAGAAGGTGCTGCTGTCGCGCTGGCTGGTCACCAAACCGCAGTTTCTGATCCTGGATGAACCGACGCGCGGCATCGACGTCGGTGCCCACGCCGAGATCATTCGGCTGATTGAATCCCTGTGCGCCGACGGACTGGCGCTGCTGGTCATCTCCTCTGAACTGGAAGAGCTGGTGGGCTATGCCGATCGCGTACTGATCATGCGCGATCTGAAGCAGGTCGCCGAAATTCCGCTGGAGCAACTGTCGGTGGCGTCGATCGTCAACGCCATCGCGGACGGAGGAGCACAACATGCTTGAATCGCCTCTGACACACGAAAAACCGGAACGGCGGAAGCCGAAGCTGCCGCCGGGCATGCCGCAGATCGTCGCGCTGATTCTGGTGCTGCTGATCGACAGCCTGGTGGCGAATAACTTTTTTGCTATTCACATTCAGGATGGCCGGCTGTTCGGCAGCCCGATTGATATTCTCAACCGCGCCGCGCCGGTCGCGCTGCTGGCGATTGGTATGACGCTGGTGATCGCCACCGGCGGTATCGATCTGTCGGTAGGCGCGGTGATGGCGATTGCCGGCGCGACGGCGGCGACGCTGACGGTGGCGGGGCACAGCCTGGGGTTCATCATCCTGGCCACGCTCGGCACCGGGCTGCTATGCGGCCTGTGGAACGGCGTGCTGGTGGCGCTGCTGAAGATCCAGCCGTTCGTCGCCACGCTGATTCTGATGGTGGCCGGACGCGGTATTGCGCAGCTGATTACTCAGGGGCAGATCGTCACCTTTAACAGTGATAGCCTCGCGTGGTTTGGCAGCGGTTCGCTGTGGCTGCTGCCGGTGCCGGTATGGATCACCCTGCTGGTGGCGGTAGCGGTGTGGCTGCTGACGCGCAAAACCGCGCTTGGCCTGTTCATCGAAGCGGTAGGCATCAACCTGCGCGCAGCGCGCAATGCCGGGGTGACCGGCTGGCTGGTGGTGATGTCGACCTACGCCATCAGCGGCGTATGTGCGGCGGTGGCCGGGCTGATTGTCGCCGCCGATATTCGCGGTGCCGATGCTAACAATGCCGGCTTATGGCTGGAGCTGGACGCGATTCTGGCGGTGGTGATTGGCGGTGCCTCGCTGATGGGTGGACGCTTTAACCTGGTGCTGTCGCTGATTGGCGCGCTGATTATCCAGTCCATGAACACCGGCATCCTGCTGTCGGGCTTTCCGCCGGAGCTGAACCAGGTGGTGAAAGCGGTGGTGGTGATGTGCGTATTGCTGCTGCAGTCGCCGCGCTTTATCGCCATGCTGAAGGGGAGACGTAAACCATGATCAAGCGTCATTTGCCGTTAATGATTACCCTGCTGGTATTTGTCGCCGGCTACCTGTTTTGCCTCAGCCAGTTTCCCGGTTTTGCCTCAACGCGGGTGATTTGCAACATCCTCACTGACAATGCGTTTCTTGGCATCATCGCTGTCGGCATGACCTTTGTGATCCTGTCCGGCGGCATCGATTTGTCGGTGGGCGCGGTGATTGCCTTCACCGGCGTGTTTCTGGCGCGCATCATCGGCGATTATCATGTCGATCCGCTGCTGGCCTTTGCGCTGATTCTGGCGGCAGGCGCGCTGTTCGGCGCCATGATGGGCTGGCTGATTGATGCGTTGAAAATCCCGGCCTTTATTATCACCCTCGCCGGGATGTTCTTCCTGCGCGGCTGCAGCTATCTGGTGTCGGAAAACTCGATTCCTATCGATCATCCGCTGTATACCACGCTGTCGAGCCTGGCGTGGAAAATTCCCGGCGGCGGGCGTCTTAGCCTGCTGGCGGTGATCATGCTGGTGGTGGTGGCGGGGGGCATTCTGCTGGCGCACCGCACGCGCTTCGGTAACCAGGTGTACGCCATCGGCGGCAGTCTGACGTCGGCCCAACTGATGGGCGTGTCGACGCGCGCCACGACGATTAAAATTTACATGCTGTCGACCACGCTGGCGACGCTGGCAGGCATCGTCTTTTCTATATACACCTCGGCCGGCTACGCGCTGGCCGGCCTCGGCGTCGAACTGGATGCCATCGCTTCAGTGGTGATTGGCGGCACGCTGCTGTCGGGTGGCGTTGGCACGGTGCTGGGCACGCTGTTCGGGGTGCTGATTCAGGGGTTGATTCAGACATGGATTAACTTCGATGGCACGCTGAGTTCGTGGTGGACCAAAATTGCCATCGGTATCCTGCTGTTTGCCTTTATTGCGCTGCAGCGTCTGCTGACGGTGATGTGGGACCGTCAGCAGAACGCGCCGGTTAAGCGTTTAACGTCTTAGTCGTGATCGCATGTGTGTGTTAAGAGGTGCGCAAACTGGCGCACCTTTTTTTATGCCCTGATTCGTGGATGTTGGGTGGGGTTGCGGTTAATTGGGTGCCCGGCCCCACAAAGGCCAGCCCAATCGCAAAGAAACCCCGCATCCATGCCGATCGGCCGCGCCATCCCTGGCGCGGACGCTTTGCTATTCGGGCTGGCCTTTATGGGACAGTCAAGTTGATCATCGCTGTCATTTATGCGCTGCACGGCGTTTAAACCTGACCACTCACAGCACACGGATATGCAGGAAATAAAGGCGGGCAGTGGCGTAAAGCGTACGCCGCAGTGAGGTATTCACGCCGGCTTTACGTAACGCCTGCCTTAGTTGACTGGACCGCACGTTTCAAGCCAAAAAAAAGCCGCGATACACTCGCGGCTTGCGTCAATATCTCAGGCTATTAACGTTGCAGGCGGTAATACGCGTCGTTCCAGCGCAGCGCATCTTTGAAGGCCGGCAGGCGCGTCTCGTCATCAATTACCAGCACTTCAATGCCGTGCAACTCGCCGTACAGGTACATATCTTCCACATCCAGCGCCTGGCTGAACACCGTATGGTGCGCGCCGCCCGCCAGAATCCAGGCTTCGGAAGCGGTAGCCAGCGACGGCTGCGCACGCCACAGCGCACGGGCCACCGGCAGCTTCGGCAGCGCCTGCGGCTGTTCAATGGTATCGACCACGTTGACCAGCAGACGGAAGCGATCGCCCATGTCGATCACGCTGGCGTTCACCGCGCGGCCCGCCGGCGTCGAGAAAATCAGACGTGCCGGATCGGCTTTGCCACCAATGCCGAGGAACTGCACATCGATCAGCGGCTTCTCTTCTTTCGCAATGGAGGGGCACACTTCCAGCATGTGCGAGCCCAGCACCAAATCGTTGCCCGGCGCGAAGTGGTAGGTGTAATCCTCCATAAACGACGTGCCGCCGGCGCGCTTGCCGGCCTGCACTTTCAGGATGTGCAGCAGCGCGGCGGTTTTCCAGTCGCCTTCACCGGCGAAACCGTAGCCCTGGCCCATCAGGCGCTGTACCGCCAGACCGGGCAGCTGGGTCATGCCGTGCAGCGTCTGGAAATTGGTGGTGAAGGCTTTGCAGCCTTCGCTATCGAGGAAGCGCTTCAGGCCGAGTTCGATGCGCGCCGCATCCAGCACGTTCTGGCGCTTATCACCGTTTACAGACGCCGCCGCGCTGAACAGATACTGGCTTTCGTACTCGTCGACCAGCGCGTTGACATCGCCGTCGCTGACGCTGTTCACCACCTCAACCAGATCGCCGACGCCCCAGCCGTTAACCGCATAGCCAAACTGGATCTGTGCCGCCACTTTATCGCCTTCGGTAACCGCCACTTCGCGCATGTTGTCACCAAAGCGCGCCACCTTCAGCTGCTGACTGGCCTGCTTCGCCAGGGCGGCATTGATCCAGCGTGCAATGCGCTGCTGGCTGGTTTTATCCTGCCAGTGACCGGTCACCACGCTGTGCTGCAGTCCCATGCGCGCGCCAATGAAGCCGAACTCGCGGCCACCGTGCGCGGTCTGGTTCAGGTTCATAAAGTCCATGTCCATGCTGTCCCACGGGATCTCCGCATTGAACTGGGTGTGAAACTGCAACAGCGGCTTGTGCAAAATACTCAGTCCGCCGATCCACATTTTTGCCGGCGAAAAGGTGTGCAGCCAGGTAATGATACCGACGCACTGGCTGTCGTGATTGGCCTCGCGGCACAGCGCCAGCGCTTCATCCGGCGATTTCACCAGCGGCTTCAGCTCAAGCGGCACCGGCAGCGTACCGGCCTGATTCAGGCCGTCCATCACCTGGCGCGCATGCTGCTCGACCTGGCGCAACGTTTCCGCTCCGTAGAGATGCTGTGTACCAATCACAAACCAAACTTTCTGTTCCATTCATCGCTCCTTTACTTAGCGGATGTGGCGCGCGCGGCGTACTGCGGTTCAGCCGCCTGGCACCAGTGTTGATAACGTTGATAAAGCTGCTGATAAGTCGCTACGCGCGCGCTGTCCGGCTGCAGCGTGACGGCTATCGGGCTGGCCATCACCTGCTGCGCCGCCGGCACATCGGCGTGCACGCCAGCGGCGACGGCGGCAAAAATCGCCGCGCCCAGCGCGCAGCACTCATCGGAGGCAACGATGTCCAGCGGCCGGTTCATCACATCGCAGCAGGCCTGCATGATGGCGGGGGATTTGCGTGCGATGCCGCCGAGCGTCAGGATGCTCTGCACCGGAATCTGCTGCTGCTCGAAGCACTCCATGATCGCGCGTGCGCCAAAGGCGGTGGCGGCAATCAGCCCACCGAACAGCGCCGGCGCATCGGTGCCGAGGTTGAGGTCAGTAATCACGCCTTTCAGGCGCTGATTGGCGTCCGGCGTGCGGCGACCGTTGAACCAGTCCAGCACCACCGGCAGGTGATCGAGCTGCGGGTTAGCCGCCCAAGCCTCGGTCAGCTGGCGGATCAGATCCTGCTGCAGCGCGGCCAGCTGCGGTTGCAGCTCCGGATGGCGCTGCGCCGCCTGTTGTAACGGCCAGCCGAGCAGGCGACTGAACCACGCATAGATGTCGCCGAACGCCGATTGTCCGGCTTCGCAGCCGATGGCGCCCGGCATCACGCTGCCGTCGACCTGACCGCAGATACCTTTGATCGCACGATCGCCAACCTGTTCGCTGTCGGCGATCAGAATGTCGCAGGTCGAGGTGCCAATCACTTTCACCAGCGTGTACGGCTGTGCGCCTGCGCCAACCGCGCCCATGTGGCAGTCAAAGGCACCACCGGACAGCACCACCTGTTCTGACAGGCCGAGGCGCTGTGCCCATTCGCCCGACAGCGTGCCGACCGGCACATCGGCCGTATACGTGTCGGTGAACAGCGGCGAATCGAGCTGTTCCACCAGCATGGGATCGAGCGCGCTGAAGAACGCCGCCGGCGGTAAACCCTGCCATTCCGGGTGCCACAGTGATTTGTGCCCGGCGGCGCAGCGTCCACGCTTCAGCTGAGCCGGTGCGGTGGTGCCGCTCAGCAGCGCGGGCACCCAGTCGCACAGTTCAACCCACGAAACCGCCGCCTCACGTACTGCGGCATCAGCACGCGAGACGTGCAAAATTTTGGCCCAGAACCATTCGGAGGAGTAAACGCCGCCGATGTAGCGGGTGTAGTCGGTGAACTGGCCACTGCGGCACAGGCGGTTGATCTCTTCGGCTTCTTCTATCGCAGTGTGATCTTTCCACAGCACAAACATGGCGTTGGGATTGCTGGCAAACTCCGGACGCAGCGCCAGCACGTTGCCGTCGCGATCGATTGGCGCGGGCGTGGAACCGGTAGAATCCACGCCAATGCCCACTACCGCGGCGCGCTGCGCCGGGCTTAACGCCTGTACCACGCTGACGATCGCCTGTTCCAGCGCATCAATATAATCCTGAGGATGATGACGAAAGCGGTTGGCGTGTGCGTCGCAGAATTCCCCTCTGGCCCAGCGCGGATAGTTAACTACCGCCTTTTCCAGCTCTTTACCACTGTGGCACTCCACCGCCAGCGCCCGTACAGAGTCACTGCCGAAATCCAGCCCAATTGTTATGGCACCCGCGCTCATCGGGATTCTCCTGTGTGAGTTAACTCGCTCTATCCTGGAATGGGGCGCGGGCGGCGGTTAGTCATCTGCGGCTGAGAATATGCACTTTTCTGTCATCGGCGAGGTTGTGTGATCGACAGCAAAAGTTAATCTCCGGTTAATTTTGCTGAATATATGGAAGATTTTGTCATCGTTTTGGGATGTGATACCGCTCTACATTTTTCCGCGCTTTTCCCGCTACAACTAGCCCAGCGTTTGCACAGCCTTTGTACAACCTTTGAGCTAACGCGCTGATTTTGCGCTGTACCCGAACGCGAAATCTGATTGGTAGCGTTTACACCGATTCGTTGATAACAGCGAAAAACACCATTGTGCCGGAGAGCATCATGCATAAATTCACTAAAGCACTGGCGGCCGCAGGCCTCGCCGCGCTTATGTCACAATCCGCTATCGCCGAGACCATGAAACTCGGTTTTCTCGTCAAACAGCCGGAGGAACCCTGGTTCCAGACCGAGTGGAAATTCGCCGATAAAGCCGGCAAAGATCTTGGCTTTGAAGTGATCAAAATTGCCGTACCGGACGGTGAAAAAACCCTGAACGCTATCGACAGCCTGGCAGCGAGCGGCGCCAAAGGCTTTGTCATCTGTACCCCGGATCCGAAACTGGGCTCGGCCATCGTCGCCAAAGCCCGCAGCTATGACCTGAAAGTGATTGCCGTGGACGATCAGTTTGTCACCGCCAAAGGTAAGCCGATGGATACCGTGCCGCTGGTGATGATGGCGGCGACCAAAATCGGCGAGCGTCAGGGCCAGGAGCTGTACAAAGAGATGCAGAAACGCGGCTGGGACGTGAAGCAAACCGCCGTGATGGCGATTACCGCCAACGAACTGGACACCGCGCGCCGCCGCACCGGTGGCTCGATGGCCGCGCTGAAAGCTGCCGGCTTCCCGGAGAAGCAGATTTATCAGGTGCCAACCAAATCTAACGATATCCCGGGCGCGTTTGACGCCGGTAACTCGCTGCTGGTGCAGCATCCGGAAGTGAAACACTGGCTGATTGTCGGTATGAACGACAACACCGTGTTGGGCGGCGTGCGCGCCACCGAAGGCCAGGGCTTTAAGGCGCCGGACGTGATCGGTATCGGCATCAACGGCGTGGATGCGGTAAGCGAACTGTCGAAGGGCGCTGCCACCGGCTTCTACGGTTCCCTGCTGCCGAGCCCGGACGTGCACGGCTATAAGAGCAGCGAAATGCTCTACAACTGGGTGACCAAAGGTCAGGAGCCGGCGAAGTTCACCGAAGTGACCGACGTGGTGCTGATCACCCGCGACAACTTCAAAACCGAACTGGCGAAGAAAGGGCTGATGTAAGGCGGTTTTAAGCCGTCCTCAATGTGATGTTAATTAACAGGCAGCCGGCATAGTTCGTGCTGTAGCAAGGCGGCAGGCACGTTTATCCCCGGGAGCTTACTGGAGTCAGTGACCGGGGATAAACGTGCGCAGCCAACGTCGCTACGGTGCGAAGTATGGAGGCTCAGAGGAGTTCCCATGAACACGGATCCCGCATTTCTGTCATTTCATGGCATCAGCAAAACCTTCCCGGGCGTGAAAGCGCTGCAGGATATCTCATTTCAGTGCCGCGCCGGGGAGGTGCATGCGCTGATGGGGGAGAACGGCGCGGGCAAATCAACGCTGCTTAAAATCCTCAGCGGCAGCTATCAGCCCAGCGGCGGTGAAATCCGCATCAAAGGTGCAGCCAAAAGCTTCAGCAATACCGTCGATGCGCTGGATGCCGGCGTGGCGATCATTTACCAGGAGCTGCATCTGGTACCGGAAATGAGCGTGGCAGAGAACATCTATCTCGGCCAGCTGCCGCACAAGCGCGGGCTGGTTAACCGCAAGCTGCTGCGTTACGAAGCCGGTCTGCAGCTGAAAAATCTTGGCATGGATATCGATCCCGACATGCCGCTGAAATACCTGTCGCTCGGTCAGTGGCAGATGGTCGAAATCGCCAAAGCGCTGGCGCGTAACGCCCGCATCATCGCCTTCGATGAGCCGACCAGCTCGCTGTCGGCGCGCGAAATTGAGCACCTGTTCCGCGTGATCCGCCAGCTGCGCGAGCAGGGCCGGGTGGTGCTGTACGTGTCGCATCGCATGGAAGAAATTTTCGCGCTGAGCGATGCCATTACCGTGTTTAAGGATGGGCGCTACGTGCGCACTTTCACGGACATGGCCAATACCCATCATGACGATCTGGTGGAGGCGATGGTCGGACGCAACCTGGGAGATATCTATGGCTACGCGCCACGTGAGCTGGGCCCCGTGCGTCTCCAGCTGGACCAGGTGGAGGCGAAAGGCGTGCGTATGCCGATATCGCTGACGGTGCGCGCCGGAGAAATTGTCGGTCTGTTTGGACTGGTCGGTGCCGGCCGCAGCGAACTGATGAAAGGGCTGTTTGGTGCCACCCGGTTGCGCGCCGGCACGGTGACGCTTGACGGTAAGCAGCTCAATATCCGCGAACCGATTGATGCCATTCGCGCCGGTATCATGCTGTGCCCGGAAGATCGCAAAGCTGAAGGCATCATCCCGGTGCACTCGGTGCGTGAGAACATCAATATCAGCGCGCGCCGCCATAACCTGAGCGCAGGCTGCCTGATTAAGCCGGGCTGGGAGGCGAAAAATGCTGACCACCATATTCGCTCGCTCAATATCAAAACGCCGGGTGCGCAGCAGCTGATCATGAACCTGTCCGGCGGCAACCAGCAGAAGGCGATTCTGGGCCGCTGGCTGTCGGAGGAGATGAACGTGATCCTGCTCGACGAACCGACGCGCGGCATTGATGTCGGCGCCAAACATGAAATCTATAACCTGATTTATCAGCTGGCGAACAAAGGGATCGCGGTGCTGTTTGCCTCCAGCGATCTGCCCGAAGTGATGGGACTGGCCGACCGCATCGTAGTAATGCGCGAAGGTGAGATTGCCGGTGAACTGCCCCACGACGCCGCCACGGAGCAGCTGACGCTGAGCCTGGCCATGCCGAAAACCACTCAAGCGGCCGCCGTGGCCTGAGGTAAAGGAGAGTAAAAATGGCTTCATCTACCACGTCCAATACGCCACCGGTGCAGCGCAGTGGCCTGCAGCTCGGGCGCATCTGGGACAACTTCGGCATGCTGGTGGTGTTTGCGCTGCTGTTTATCGTCTGCGCCATCTTTGTGCCTAATTTTGGCACCTTTATCAACATGAAAGGGCTGGGCCTGGCGATGTCGATGTCCGGCATGGTGGCGTGCGGCATGCTGTTCTGCCTCGCCTCCGGCGATTTCGACCTGTCGGTGGCGTCGGTGATTGCCTGCGCTGGCGTCGTCACTGCCGTGGTGATCAACATGACCGAAAGCCTGTGGATCGGCGTCGCCGCGGGTCTGCTGCTCGGTATGGCCACCGGCTTTGTTAACGGCTTCGTGATTGCGCGCCTGAAGATTAACGCGCTGATCACCACGCTGGCGACCATGCAGATTGTGCGCGGCCTGGCCTACATCTTCTCCGACGGTAAAGCGGTAGGGATTGAAGATGAGCGCTTTTTCACCCTCGGCTACGCCAACTGGCTGGGCGTGCCGGCACCGATCTGGCTGACCATCGCCACCATGATCGTCTTTGGTTTCCTGCTGAACAAAACCACCTTTGGCCGCAATACGCTGGCGATTGGCGGCAACGAGGAAGCGGCGCGGCTGGCCGGGGTGCCGGTGGTGCGCACGCGCATTATCATCTTTATCCTCTCCGGGCTGGTGTCAGCGGCGGCCGGCATCATCCTCGCCTCGCGCATGACCAGCGGTCAGCCGATGACCTCGCTCGGCTATGAGCTGATCGTCATCTCCGCCTGCGTGCTGGGCGGCGTGTCGCTCAAGGGCGGTATCGGCAAGATTTCCTATGTGGTCGCCGGGGTATTGATTCTGGGTACCGTCGAGAATGCGATGAATTTATTGAACATCTCGCCATTCTCACAGTATGTCGTGCGCGGTTTGATACTGTTAGCGGCAGTGATTTTTGACCGTTACAAACAAAAGAGCAGAACCGCCTGATCCCGCGGGCGCAGCCGCAACGCTGCGCCCTGACATCACGCGAACCGGGAGATCCTTATGTACCACCGCGAAGCGCCGAATGAGCAGCAAAATCCCTTACTGCCGGGCTATCCGTTTAACGCCTGGCTGGTGGCAGGACTGACGCCGATCAACGCCGGCGATCAGCTCGATTTTTTCATCGATCGCCCGCACGGCATGAAAGGTTACATCCTCAATCTGACCATTAAGGGACAGGGACGCGTCTTTGACGGCGAGTCAGCTTTTGACTGCGAGCCGGGCGACCTGCTGCTGTTCCAGCCGAAAACGCCGCACTACTATGGCCGCGCGCCGGACAGTCCGTGCTGGCATCATCGCTGGGTCTATTTCCGTCCACGCGCCTACTGGACTGACTGGCTGCAGTGGCAGGACCAGAACCAGGGCGTTGGCCGTCTGCGGCTGCCGGAAGCGCTGCGCGCCGAATTTGACCGCCTGTTTGCCAGCATCGAACAGACGCACAACTCCGGGCGTCGCTTTGCCGAAGAGCTGGCGATGAATCTGCTGGAGCGCCTGCTGTTGCGCGCGGTGGAAGAGGATCCGCGCAGCCATCAGCAAATTCGTGACCCGCGCGTCATCGAAGCCTGCCAGTACGTCACCAATCATCTGGCCAGCGAGGTGAAAATCGAGGAAGTGGCGCGCCATGTCTGCCTGTCGCCGTCGCGCCTGGCGCACCTGTTTCGTGAACAGATGGGCATTAATTTACTGCGCTGGCGTGAAGACCAGCGGGTGATCCGCGCCAAGCTGCTGCTGCAAACTACCCAGGAACCGATTGCCTCGGTAGGGCGCGAAGTCGGCTATGACGATCAGCTCTACTTCTCGCGCGTGTTCCGCAAGCGGGTGGGCGTCAGCCCGAGCGATTTTCGCCGTCGCAGTCAGGATGCGCATGACGCGCTGGTGGCGCAGGAGAGCTGGCAACCGGCACGGAGTGCGATCTCCTGAGCTTTCAGGTGATTCCACCTTGTTCTTACTGACTGATTCGTCTTAAATCAGTCAGGTCACGAACAAGAGGAATGAGAATGAGCGATAAACTACGTGTCGGCCTGATCGGCTACGGATTTGCCAGCAAAACCTTCCATGCGCCGCTGATCGCCGGAACGCCAGACGTTGAGCTGGCGGCGATCTCCAGCAGCGATGCCAGTAAAGTGCACGCTGACTGGCCGTCGGTAAAGGTGGTGGCCGATCCTCAGGCGCTGCTGGATGACCCGACGCTGCACCTGATTGTAATTCCTACCCCGAACGACACCCATTTCCCGCTCGCCAAAGCGGCACTCAATGCCGGCAAGCATGTGGTGGTCGATAAACCGTTTACCGTGACACTGTCACAGGCGCGCGAGCTCGATCAGCTGGCGAAAGCCAAAGGGCTGCTGCTGTCGGTGTTCCATAACCGCCGCTGGGACAGCGATTTCCTGACGCTGAAAACGCTGCTCAACGACGGTACGCTCGGCGAGGTACGCTATCTGGAATCGCATTTCGATCGCTTCCGTCCGGAAGTGCGTCAGCGCTGGCGCGAAATGAAAGGACCGGGCAGCGGGATCTGGTTCGATCTCGGACCGCACGTGCTGGATCAGGCGTTACAGCTGTTCGGACCGCCGGTGGCGATCAACGTGGATATGGCTGAACTGCGCCCGGGCGCGCAAACCACCGATTACTTCCACGCGGTGCTGACCTATCCCACCCGGCGCGTGGTGCTGCACGCCAGTATGCTGGTGGCGGCGGAATCGGCGCGTTTCGTGGTACACGGCACGCGCGGCAGCTACGTCAAGTACGGGCTCGATCCGCAGGAAGACCGTCTGAAAGCCGGTGAACGCCCGCCGCAGGAAGACTGGGGTTACGATATGCGCAACGGCACGCTGACGCTGGCCGAAGGCGAGGTGATGGTGGAGAAAGAGCTGCTGACGCTGCCGGGGAACTATCCGGCCTATTATGCGGCAATTCGCGATGCTATTGCCGGCAACGGTGCCAATCCGGTCACGGCGGAAGAAGCGATTCAGGTAATGGAGCTGATTGAGCTCGGCCTGCAGTCGGCGGAGAAACGCCAGACCCTGTCGTTAAAATAAACCGGGCGGCGTCATCCCCACCCGCTGAACAAGGAGCGCAATCTGCGCTCCTTTTTTATGGCTCATGCCGCCACGCGCTGGCGCAACGCGGCTTTCTCCGCCTCGGATAAAAAGGCGATGGCGATACCGTTCTCTTGTGCCTGGCGAATCTCGGCGGCGCTCAGGCCCGCCTGCGGTGCAGCCACCTCATATTCATGCGCCAGCTCAATGCCCTGTACCGCTGGATCGTCAGTGTTGATGGTTGCCAGAATGCCGTGCTGCAGGAACGCCTTGAGCGGATGGCTGGCCAGCGAGGCCACGGTGCTGGTCTGAATGTTCGACGTCAGGCAGGATTCAACGCCAATGCGCTGTTCGGCAAGGAAATCCATCAGCGCGCGGTCTTCAATCGCTTTCACACCGTGACCGATGCGCTCAGCGCCCAGCTCGCGGATCGCCTGCCAGATGCTCTCCGGACCGGCGGCTTCACCGGCATGCACGGTGATGCGGAAGCCGGCATCGCGGGCGCGGTTAAAGTGGCTGAGGAATTCGCTGCCCGGGAAGCCCAGTTCGTCACCGGCCAGATCGACCGCGGTGATGCCGTCGCGGTGCGCCAGCAGACCTTCCAGCTCGCGCAGGCAGGCTTCTTCGCCAAAGGTGCGGCTCATGATGCCAATCAGCTTCACATCAACGCCATACTGCTGCACGCCCGTGCGCACACCATCAATCACCGCTTCCACCACGCCGGCGATCGGCAGGTGATGGTTCATCGCCATGTAGCCCGGTGAGAAGCGTAGCTCAGCGTAATGGATACCGGCCTGCGCGGCGTCAGCGACGTTTTCCAGCGCAATGCGGCGGCAGGCGTCGAGATCGCCCAGCACTTTAACGCCCCAGTCAAGCTTCTGCAGGAAGCTCACCAGGTCCGGCTGGTTGGCCGTCACCTGTACGTGGGGACGCAGCGTATCCAGCGTATCGGCGGGCAGCGCAAGATTGAACTGGCGACCTAAATCAAGGATGGTCTGGGCGCGGATATTGCCATCGAGGTGGCGGTGAAGGTCGGTGAGGGGAAGTTTCGCATCAATCATGTCGCACTCGCTGAATTAACGTAAAGTGCAGACCATTATAAAAACATCTTGCGCAACCGCGCCAGTGATTTGCGCAAACCGGGCAGCGGATGCTGAATTAATCAGCATCCGCCCCCGTTCAGAACGATTGCAGTGCGGCAATCAGCCGGTCCAGGCCGTCATCCAGCTTGCTGCGCGGGCAGCCGGCATTGAGACGCAGATAGTTGCGGCTGGCACTGCCGTAAGTGCTGCCCGGCATGATCGCCACCTTATGCTGCTGGATCAGCCGCTGCTGCAGCGCGACGTCATCAATGGCCAGCGGTGCGATGTCGATCCACGCCAGATAGGTGGCCTGCGGCGGTTGCCAGTTGAGTCCGGCAAACGCCGCGTTCAGCCGTTGCGCAATGTGCTGCATGTTGGCGCGCAGATAATCGCGCAGCGCGTCGAGCCAGGGTGCGCCGTGACGGTAGGCGGCAATGGTGGCAGCCAGCGCCATCACCGCCGGTGACGACAGCCCATCCTGCTGCTTCAGCGCGTGAAACCACGCCCGGCGATCGTCCGCGTCCGGAATCATGCCCCAGGCGCCGGTCAGCGCCGGAATGTTGAAGCTCTTGGAGGCCGAGGTAAACAGCGCCCAGCGGCTTTGCGCCACTTCGCACCACGGCGTGTGGCGCGCCGCGCTCAGCACCATATCCATATGGATTTCATCGCTGATCACGCTCACGCCGTGGCGTGCGCACAGTGCCGCCATCTGCTCCAGCTCCGCGCGCTGCCACACTTTGCCGGTGGGATTGTGCGGGCTGCACAGCAGCATCACCTTACAGCGCGGTCGCGCCAGCAGGGTTTCCAGCTGGGCCATATCACAGTGCCATGTCTCGCCAGCGCGCTGTAACGGCAGTTCCAGCACCCTGCGCTGATTGCCGGCGATCGTCTGGTAAAACGCATCATAGGCGGGCGTGTGAATCAGCACTTCATCATCCGGCTGCGTCCAGTGGCGCAGCAGCTGCGCCACCATGTAGATCACCGACGGGCCGTACACCAGCGATTCCGCCGCAACCTCGCACTCGAAGCGGCTGCGCATCCAGTGCTGCAGGGCGGAGAGGAAATCCTCGTGCTGCCAGCGGCTGTAGCCCAGCACGCCGTGATTCAGTCGCTGCTGCAGCGCCGTAATGATGCAGGGCGCGGTGGCGAAATCCATGTCAGAGATAGTGAAGGGCAGCAGATCGGCCACGCCAAAGCGGTCGGCGACAAAGTCCCACTGCGTACACCAGCTGCCGTGGCGATCCACCACCTGATCAAAATTAAACGCCTGCATATTTACACCGTTGCGCTCATCAGATGGGCCATTTCATCTTTGACCGACTGCACCTGCGGGCCAATCACCACCTGCAGATTGGTCTGGTTAAGGTGCACCACGCCAATGGCACCGTTGGCTTTCAGCGCGGCATCGTCGACCTTGCTCATGTCGGCGACCGACAGGCGCAGGCGCGTCAGGCAGTTATCCAGCGAGGTGATGTTGTCAACGCCGCCCAGCGCGGCGAGAATCGCTGGCGTGTTGTAGCCGGATTTGCCGACGCCCGCGCG
This sequence comes from Pantoea dispersa, assembly GCF_035783935.1. Lineage (GTDB taxonomy): Bacteria > Pseudomonadota > Gammaproteobacteria > Enterobacterales > Enterobacteriaceae > Pantoea > Pantoea dispersa_C. Next base: position 710,003 of record NZ_JALKOV010000001.1, read on the forward strand.
GCTGACCTGCTGCTCAACGCGGCTGGTTTCTGCTTCACGGCCCGGCGTTTTGATGTTGAAGCGGGTGATGGCAAAACGGAAGATGGCGTAGTAACTCATAAACCACACGGCGGCAATCACCGGCACCCAGTACCATTTGGTGGAGAGGCCGTGCAGCACGCCAAACACGAAGAAGTCGATCACGTTGCCGTCGGTATTACCGATGGTCACGCCGAGCATCGCCATCACGGTGAAGCCGAGACCGGTCAGCAGCGCGTGGATCAGGTACAGCACCGGCGCGACAAACAGGAACAGAAACTCAATCGGCTCGGTGGTGCCGCCGACCACGCAGGCAACCACGCCCGAAATCAGCAGGCCTTTAATTTTGTGACGGTTTTCCGGGCGCGCGCAGTGGTAAATCGCCAGCGCTGCGCCCGGCAGGCCGCCAAGGAATGCCGGCATTTTACCCTGCGACAGGAAGCGGGTGGCGCTTTCCGCGAAGCCATGGGTTTCCGGACAGGCCAGCTGCGCCTGGAAGATGGTCAGCGCGCCGCTGACGCTGTGACCACACACCTCCATGGTGCCGCCGGCATCGGTAAAGCGAATAATCGCCACCAGAATATGCTGCAGGCCAAACGGCAGCAGCAGACGTTCGCCGGTGCCGAAGATCATCGGACCGAACTCACCCGCGCTGTTGATCATCCAGCCCAGGCCAGTGATCGCCCGCGCGAAGAAAGGCCAAATCAGCGGTACCACCAGCCCCAGCAGGCCCATCACCACGGTGGTAATGATCGGCACAAAACGCGTACCGCCGAAGAACGCCAGCGCATCTGGCAGGCGAATGTTATGAAAACGCTCGTGCAGCCAGAACACCACGATGCCGACGATCACCGCGCCGAGAATACCGGTATCAATCGACTGAATGCCGAGAATGTTTTGCACGTTATTGGCTTTCAGCACTGCCGCATCGGTGGTGGGCAGAATACCGTTGATGTTCAGCCAGAAGTTAACGCTGAGGTTGAGCACCGCGAAGCCGACGAAGCCGGCAAACGCCGCCACGCCTTTATTTTCCCGCGCCATGCCCAGCGGAATCGCGATGGCAAACATCACCGGCAAATAGCTAAAGGCAAAGGAGCCGATTTTCGCCATCCAGACAAACAGGTATTGCAGGAACGGCTGATCGAGCAGCGGAATCAGCGTCAGCACATCATGGCTGCTGAGCGAACTGCCGATGCCCAGCATGATGCCGCAAAACGACAGCAGCGCCACGGGTAGCATGAAGGTTTTGCCCAGACTCTGGAAAAATTCCCAGAGCGACATTTTGGGTTGGCTGTGAGGCATAGTCTCTCCTGGCTAAAAAATAACAAGCGGGTAAAGTGGTGGAGGATGATAAAACGTTTTATCAGGGCTTTTTGTGGTGATAATCACAAAGCGTGACGAGCGCCAGGCTTTATTTTTGTGCGAATCAGTGTAACGTTTTACCTCTGTCATTCTCTTTGAACGATGAAAAACGCAACAGTATGTCCCAGCATAAAATCACCATCCATGATGTCGCGCAGGCCGCCGGCGTATCGGTAAGCACGGTATCGCTGGTGCTGTCCGGCAAAGGACGCATTTCACCCGCCACCGCTGCGCGGGTGAACCAGGCGATAGAACAACTGGGGTATGTGCGTAACCGCTCGGCCTCGATGCTGCGCGGTGGCGAGAGCGGGGTGATTGGCCTGATCGTGCGCGACCTCAGTCAGCCGTTTTACGCCGCGATGACGGCCGGGCTCAGCGAGGTGCTGGAGCAGCAGGGCAAAGTGCTGGTGCTGACGCAAAGCGGCCAGCATGGCCAGCATCTGCAGCGCTGTTTTGACTCGCTGGCGGCGCAGGGCGCGGATGGCATTGTGCTGGGCGGCGCGGTGGCACAGGCGGAAACGCTGCGGCTGCAGGCGCAGGAGCAAAACATCGCGCTGATCTGCGCCGCACGCGCCAGCAGCCTGGATAAAGTCGATTCGCTGCGCCCGGATAACAGCCAGGCGGCACGCATCGCCACCGAATATTTAATTAAACAGGGACATCAGCGTATTGCCTGGGTCGGCGGGCTGGGATCGTCACTGACGCGCGCCGAGCGTATCGGCGGCTATTGCGCCACGCTGCTGCAGTATGGCTTGCCGTTTCGTCCGGACTGGATTATCGAATGTGACGATCGGCAGCAGAGCGTTTCCGCGCTGACGCAGGCGTTGCTGCATCATCATCCGCGTATTACCGCTATCCTGGCGCACAATGCCAGCACCACGCTGGGCTGCTATTTTGGCGCGCTGCGCAGCGGACGCACGCTCGGAGAAGACGCGGTGGACAGTTACTACACCCAGCAGCTGGCGCTGGTGGGATTCAACGACGATCCGCCGCGTGAGCTGAACGATCCGGCGTTAACCTTTGTCAGTAGTGAAGCGCGGGTGGTAGGGCGCCGCGCGGCGGAGCGTATGTTACAGCGCCTGGCGCAGCCGCAGGCTGATGTTCAGACCTTAATTGTGCCACCGCACTTGATGCAGGGTGGCCAGGCGAACCCGCGCGGGTGATCGCCTGGCGCTTATCGATTGCACGTTGTTAGAAAATACCGATTAAATTGCGTCATCAAATGCTGTCACGTTAGCGTAATAATGTGCCGGGTGTGGAATAAAAATCAACGCGTTATCCCTCGTCTGAGAATATGCTCAGCGCCAGTGATGCATTATTCTTAACCGATAAAGGTTATTATTATTCAGGGCTGCTGATGTAATTAATTGTCGCTAAATGTGTATTCTCTTATTGTTGAGCCCGGGTTTAGTTGCGCGCTGGATTTGTTATCCACCAGGAATATACTGCCGGAAAGGTTTATTTTTCCTGTGCCGGAGTGCGTATGAAAATAATCGTGAATGGGAAAGGTTATCCGGAAAAGAGAAATATCATCGTCAGCGCGTCGCATCAGTATCTCAATCTGAAATATAAAAATATCTGGTTTTATCGTAATGTCATCAGGCAAAAAATAGCGAAGGTGAATAAGCTGTTTATTTTCACGCCGCTGCCTTTCACTGTGCCAGACGATGCTCAGGTCATTCATCTTTTCAACGAGGTGGCCCGGACAAAACAGCGCTGGATAACCACCTTCGAAACCGAGATTCCGCGCGTGCTGCCGGTAGCGGGAACGCCAAAGTTACGCAATCCGGAGTTACTGCGGCAGCTCAGACTGGTCGCTGCGCCGCAGTGTCGCGCGATTATTGCGATTTCCGAGGCGACAAAAAAGATTCAAATCAAGCTCCTCCAGGCATTTCCGCAACAGGCGGCGGCTATTCTGCCAAAACTGCACACGCTGCATCCGCCTCAGGCGATTATGCATGATCGGGCCAGACCGGTGCATCAGCGGAAGCTGATATTCAGCTTTGTCGGTAATGAATTTTACCGTAAAGGTGGGGCGGAAGTGGTGCTGGCCTTCAGCGAGCTGCTGGCAGCGGGCGAAATTAGCCCGGATGAGGTGCAGGTTAATTTAATCGGTAACCTTAATCATCGCTATAATATCGCGCACGGTGCACACCAGGATGATGCGCAATTTTATCAGCACATTGAAAATCTGCTGAGCCAGCAAACCATTTTTCAGCACGACACCTTTCTGCATAATGACCGGTTGATGAATCTGTTTATAAAGTCCGATGTGGGACTGTTACCGACCTGGCAGGACACCTACGGTTTTTCCGTGCTGGAAATGCAGGCGTGCGGTTGTCCGGTAATTACCACCAATGTTCGGGCGCTGCCTGAAATAAACCCGCCACTAGCCGGATGGCTGATCGATTGTCCGCTGAACGACATGTTTGAAATCGCCATTACCTCGGCGCGCGAGAAACAGGCGATCAGGGAAGCAATCGTCGCACAGCTTAAACGGTTTATTATGCAGATTATTGCGCAGCGCGAGGCGATCAGCACCCGTTCTGCCCGGGCGCTGCAAAGAATAAAAGATCAGCACGATCCGGCGCGCTTTCGCGCCAGTCTGGACGCTTTTTATCAGGTAGCTGGTCAGGCCGATCGGGCCTCAGGCGTGAACGCATCAAAGCGAGTGGATATATGACCGGCCGGGTTAGCCGCTGCTCATCACCCCTGGGTGCAGAGCGGCGCTGGCCTGACGGCCAGCGCCAGAAGCGTTAACGCGCTTTCGCCGTCAGATCAAGAAAGGGATGTTTGCCCGCCAGCAGCAGCAAAAACTCATATTCTCCCTGACTGAGCGGGGAGGGTTTTGCGGCGGACTCCTTCATCTGCCAGACGCGCAGGCTGAGGTCGAAGCGCTCCGCAGCGAGCAGTTGTGTCATGCCTGCGGCAATACGCAAGTCGCGGACATCGGTTTGAACCGGTACAAGGTGCTGCAATAATTGATGACTCATAAGTTTTCTCTTGTTGTGGCCTTTCCCTGGCGGTGTTGTTGTGTGCTGCGCGCAGCGTCGGTCAGAGGCTGGCAAGGCTGGCCGCAACAGCAGCGGCGCCGGTGCCGGATGGTGTTAACCCGGATTGAGCCCCGGGCGCTGGGCTGTCAGAAAAACGAAAATGGCTGATGACCGCAGAGAGCGTTTCGGTGCGGCCATTCAGGCTGCCGGCAGAGGTGGCGATCTCTTTCACCAGTGCCGCATTCTGCTGCGTGACGCGGTCAAGATCGTTGACTGCCAGCGTCACCTGGGCAATGCCTTTGCTTTGTTCATCCGACGCCAGTGCAATTTGTCCGATCAGCGAGGTGACAGCAGAAACGCTTTGCGTGGCGCTGTCCATGATCGCGCCAGCGCGCTGGGCGGTTTGTGCGCCCTGGCCGACACGCGTCACCGTGCCGTTTATCAGGCCTTCAATTTCCTTCGCGGCGCTGGCGCTGCGCTGTGCCAGCGTGCGCACTTCGGCCGCCACCACGGCAAACCCGCGTCCCTGCTCACCGGCGCGGGCGGCTTCAACTGCAGCGTTCAGCGCCAGAATGTTGGTCTGAAACGCGATGCTGTTCACCGTGGCGGTGAACTGGCGGATTTTATCGGCCTCGGCGGCGATGTCTGCCATCATTGCTGACACGCTTTTGACCAGCGCTTCGCCGTCGCGTGTGGTGCGCGCCGCATCCTCAGCCAGCTCGCGCGCTTCGCCCGCGCTGTGGGCATTTTTCTCTACCGTGGCGCTAAGCTGTTCCATGCTGGCGGAAGTCTGCTCGAGCGCGGCGGCCTGGCGGTTAGTGCGATCGGACAGATCGACATTGCCGCCGGCAATATCCGCTGACTCTTTGCGCAGCACCTCGGTGGTGTCACGTACTGCGCGCACGGTGGTCAGCAGGCTCTGCTGCATCAGCTGCACCAGCGGAATCAGCTGACCCACGCAGTTGCGGCCAAAATCCTGCGGTTCGCGCGTCAGATCCCCGGCGGCGATGCCGCGAAAGTGCTCGCGCAGTGAACCCAGCGGCCGGACCAGATGCGTGACCAGGAAACGGTCACAGAACAGCAGCAGCGCCAGCATCAGCAGCGCGGCGACCATGAACGCCGTTTGCAGGCGCTGGCGATCGGACAGATCGGCACTCGCTTCCGCCGCGATCTGGCGCTGCAGCGACTGCAGACGCTCCGCCGCCGGTGCCGCAAAATCGGCGGGTGATGCGGTCAGGGCAGCACGCAGCGCTGCCCAGTCGTTGTCCGCAGGCGCAGCGGCTGCCGCGGCCGCTTTCGCCGCCGCCGTTCCCGACTGCATCACTAAGCTGGCGCGATTGAGAAACAGCAGCTGGCTGGTCAGGGTCGCGTTACGCAGTTCGCGCTGGTGCATGTCGCGCAGCACGGTGCTGCCGTAGCTGCCGGCCAGCGCCACAATCAGCAGCGCGGCGACGAGGATGCACTGCACAACCCGGCGAATGGTGAAGTTTTTAAGAAATTGCATGGTGAGTTTCCCCGGTGTCGTTTAAGACACAATGGTGTCGAGCGTTATTATTTATTGTTCGCGATAATATCGCGTACTATGGTTTAGCGTTTTAAGCATGGCAGGGAATACGGAAAAAGAAAATGAATCGTCGATAAAATATTTCTTTCCGCAAGATGCGTTAAATTAATTTCCATGCTGACGACATCAGCCCGGCCGCAGCATTAAACATGGCGAAAAAGTAAATAAGGATTAATCGTTATTTCCGTTTGCTGAAATAGTATTCTCCACGACTGAATAATTTGCATTAAGTCACGCGCGGCTATTTTATTAACGATATCCGTTAATATCAGTCCGGCATCACATGACTGAATAGCATGCCGCGCTAACATGGTCTTTTTTACCGCGACCCTGACCATTTATAAATTCACACTGTACAGCACCGGGCCCGTAGGGCGTCCGGTTGGCGAACCGCCGAGCGGTTCCAGGCTGATCGCCAGCGTAGCCTTGGCCAGCGACTGGGATTTTTCAATCGGGTAGTGCTGCGACGCCGTGCCGCTGATCAGCCCGAGCGACACCGGTGCCTCACCCGGCGGAATCAGCCAGAGTTCCAGGCTCTGATCCGCCCTGACCGCTCTGGCCTGCAGCGGGGCCAGGCTAATTACATCCTGCTGGCGGTTGGCGCTTACCACCCATTGTCCACTGTGTTGCGCATCGGTCAGTACCGCTAACGGCGTCATCGCCGGCTCGCGCAGCCAGTATGCCGACAGCGCCAATCCCAGCGCGACGCAGGCGGCCGCCAGCCACGGCAGAGTGCGACGTTTGGGCGCGGTGCGTGTTTCCGCTGGCAGGGAAAGCACGATTTTTTTCCATAGCGTCGCCGGCGGCGTGATCGGCGGCTGCGCCAGATCGAGTCCGGCTAACAGCGTTTGCCAGTGCGCCACGCGCGCTGCCAGCGCAGGCTCGGCCTGCAGCCGGCGCTGAAAACGCAGGCGTGCGCTGCCGCGCAGTGTGCCGAGGGCGTATTCTGCAGCCAGGGCTTCGTCTCGCTGCACCTTGTCGCTCATAGTCCTACGCACTCCCGTAAATGTTCCATCCCGCGTCGAATCCAGCTTTTCACCGAGCCCACCGGCTGCTGCAGCCATCCGGCGATGTCCGCATGTGACAAGCCCTGATAGTAGGCCAGCGAGATAGACTGGCGCTGCTCACTGCTGAGATGCTTCATACACTGGTGTAAGCGGGCGACCTGCGGATCGCACTGCTCATCAATGCGGGTGTCATCCAGCGCGCTGCTGTGTTCGTCGAGCCAGGTTTCGTCAGTGTTAAATTGTCTGGCATAGCCGCTGCGCAGCCAGTCGATGCAGCGGTTACGCACAATGTGCGTCATCCAGGTCAGCGGCGAACTTAGCGCACTGTTAAATGACGCTGCGTTGTGCCAGATGGTGATATAGCACTCGTGCAGAATCTCTTCCGCCCACGCCCGCTGGCGTAACATACGCAGCGCTACCGCAAACAGGTGCGGTGACGTCAGCCGGTACAGCTGTTCAAACGCAGGGCGATCGCCACTGGCGACCGCCCTGATTAAGGCTATTTGTTGCTCAGCCTGAGACGCGTCCATAATACTCCTGGCGGGTTTATTTAACCTTACCGAGTATAGACAGTTATTCAGGCATCAAAACAGTATCAATAACATCAATCACGCCATTTTTCTGATTAACATCATAAGTGCTGATATTCGCCACATTACCCTGACCATCTTTCAGTTGAATATTGTGCGGGCCGTTGCTCATAATCCACAGCGGCTGACCGTTCACCGTTTTCAATTCGGCTTTACCGCCACCCTGTTTAATTTTTTGCTCCAGCGCTTTCATATCATATTTACCGGCGACCACATGGTAGGTCAGCACGCTGGTCAGTTTTGCTTTGTTTTCCGGTTTAAGTAACGAATCAACGGTGCCGGCAGGCAGTTTGGCAAAGGCGGCGTTGGTCGGTGCAAAGACGGTGAACGGACCTTTACCCTGCAAGGTGTCGACCAGGCCCGCCGCTTTGACCGCCGCCACCAGCGTGGTGTGATCCTTCGAGTTCAGGGCATTTTCAATAATGTTTTTTTGTGGATACATTGCCGCGCCGCCCACCATCACCGAATCGGCGTGCATGGCCGCCATCGAAGCGTTAGCGCCAAGCAGGGCAGCAGACAGAACGGCAAGACTGATTAACTTTTTCATCATATATCCTCATTGAAGGAGCAGAAGGGTGCTCACACAGGGATATACGTTCGGGGGTACCAACTGGATGCAGGAAAACGTGAATTTTTTTTTGCAGCGGGGAAACGGCAGCCCTGAGCGGGCTGCCGGCAGGTTTACTCAGGCATGCCTTCGCTGGTTGGCGCACCCAGCATGTAGCGCGACAGGAACTGCTCCAGCGTCATTTTGTCGCCGTTCATGGTGACCTGACCATTGGCGTACTGCAGGCTGGTGATGATGTTATCGTCCTGCTGCTGCGTCAGGCGGAACATCTGGCCCATCGCCGCCAGGCCTTTCACCTGCTGATCCGCCAGTTTCTGCGCGTCGTCACCCTGATAACCTTCCGCCAGGCCCACGTGACGCATCACGTCGGTCGCCATGGGCATATTGATGCTCAGCTTGCCGTCCAGCGTTTTCAGCACGCGGTCGACGGCGGCACCCAGACTCTGCGGTTCGCCGGTGACGGTGGCCGGATCGTTAAAGCCCACGTTGAGGTTGAAGGTGCTCTCGCCCTTGTCATTTTTCCAGCTCAGCGGCGCGACGCTGACGGTCGGTGAACCTTTCAGCAGGGTTGGCAGGTTATTTCTCAGGATGGTCTGCACGCTGGCCTGATAGCGGATAGGATCGTCCACCACGCCCGGCTGGTTCAGCAGATCCTGCATCTGCGCGTTGTACTGGTCGGAGAAGGTTTTCACTGCCTGGGCATCAAACTGCGCAAACTTCATCGCCAGTTTGGCCTCGCCGAAGGGCTGTTTCTGCAGGCTGATTTTATCGACCTGATAATCAATCTGGCCGCCAATCTTGCCGTCTTTATTGTCGAACGACGATTTTCCGTCGAGCTTCTCCAGCGTCAGGCCTTCCTGACCGTTGATGCTGGCGTCGAGCTTATCCAGCGTAATGGTCTGGTCGCCGACGCGCACGCCTTCCGGGCTCAGATGGGTATCGCCGCCCAGCTTCAGGCCGTTGAGGGTAAACAGCACCGGCTGCTGCAGCTGGTTTTTGCTGGTGACGGCGATGCTGGAGAAGTCGCCCTGCAGGCTGACTTTGTCGCCTTTGCTGTCCGCGCTGACGTTCAGCGTGCCGCCGTTGGTGGCGAGGCGGTCGCCGGTCTGCGCGTTGCTGTAGTCCACCGGCAGCAGGTTCAGCGCGGTATCGGTCGCGCCGCTGTAGCCGACACGGGTATCCGCAGTGATCAGCGATTTGCCCTGGGTCAGTTCAAACAGTTTTTTCACCGCATCGGTGTTTTCCAGTTCGGTGTGCACCGAAGCCATGCTGGGGATCAGGTTGCCATGCTTCAGCTGGGCAAACGGGAAAGGCCCGTGATCGATGGTTTCGTTGAGCACGATGCTCTGACCCGGCTTCAGCAGCGGATTGTCTTCGGTCTGTGAACTGGCCTGAATCACCAGTTTGGTTTTGCTGCTGAACACGCCGCGCTGGTAATCCTGATAGCTGAGCGTCAGGCGGCTGTTGGGGGCATACGCATTGATCTGGCTGTTGGCATTTTGCAGCATCTCGTCCATGTGGCTTTCCAGCTGTTTACCGGTAAACCATGCTGCGCCGGTCCAGATTACGCCGAGCGCCACAATCACACCTACGGCAACCTTGGTCTTTTTCATCGCTGAGTCGTCCTTATCCTTGCGTGCGCACACCGTTGGGCCGCGCGACGGGTGAAGAAAAACGCCCGCAGGCGTTTTTAATTAATAGTTTGAAATAATAGCAGTTAATGCTGCAGGCGTCAGCCGCCTCACGTCAGCGCGTTGAACACCCGGGCGAGACGGCCGGTGCCTGCCGCACTGACCGGCGATTCACTGGCCGCGACAAAGCAGGATTCGCCCGGTTGCAGCACCAGTTGCTGCCCGGCCTTTTCAATCACCGCCTGGCCTTCAATGCAGAACAGCAGGGCCGCGCTATGCTGCGCCAGCGTTTGTGGTGCGGCTGAAAGCGTGTGGATGGCGAAGGCAAAATCGTCAACCGGAATCGGGAAAATCAGGCTGTCGCCCTGATGCTGCGGCTGGGTGAGCAGCGTCGCGGCCGGTTTGGCCTCGAACTTCAGGTTGGCCAGCAGTTCCGGGATGTCGATGAATTTCGGCGTCAGGCCGGCGCGCAGCACGTTATCCGAATTCGCCATCACCTCCAGCGCCACGCCTTTCAGATAAGCATGCGGCGTTTCGGCGAACAGGAACATCGCTTCGCCCGGCTGCAGGGTGATGACGTTCAGCAGCAGCGGAGAAAACAGGCCATTATCGTCCGGATAGTCGCTGGCGATGGTTTTAATGGTCTGCCACGGCTCGCCTTCGCGCGCATTAAGCGCCGACTTGAGCACCCCGAGCGCGCGGGTTTTGCTCTCATCTTTCAGCGACAGCAGGGTGGCAAACAGTTTTGCCAGCGCGGCCTCGCTGGCGTTTTCGAGGAAATGAGCAATTTGCGGATGGGCACCGGCGACCGGCTCCAGCAGCGAAACAATCTCAGGCAGCTCGCGAAAGCCGTTCATTGCCTGGAACGGCGTCAGGGCATACACCAGCTCGGGCTTGTGGTTGGCATCTTTATAGTTGCGCTCGGCAGCGCTGAGCGGGATGCCCGCGGCGTTTTCGCGCGCAAATCCGGCTTCTGCGGCGCTTTTGCTCGGATGCACCTGAATCGATAACGGCTGATCGGCACACAGCACCTTAAACAGAAACGGCAGTTCACCAAAGCGCTGCGCCACCGCCGCGCCCAGCGTCGCGACCTGATCGTCATTGATCACGTCACGCAGCGAACGGGTGACGCCATTCACTTCAACGGTAGAGGGGCTTTTCGGGTGCGCGCCCATCCACAGTTCCGCCATCGGCAATCCCTGCGGGTTTTCGATGCCATAAAGGTCGGTCAGCGCGGTTTTACTGCCCCATGCGTAATTTTGCAGCGAATTGTTCAATTTTTGCATCGTTTACCCTTAATAACGGTAAGTAAATAGGCGTATTAAAGCAGAAAGTGCCATAGAAAATACACGAACAAGTGCAATAAACGCGATCGGCTCGCATAATGTTAATTTCTTGTATGTGACAATCTTGCTCGCTCTAAGGCGTCGCGGGAAGACGACTTAGGCGGAAACCTCAAAATCTGAGCTAAGGAGACGTAGTCATGGCAGCCAACCGCATTGAAAAAGATTCAATGGGTCCGATCGAAGTTCCGGCAGATAAGTTGTGGGGCGCACAAACCCAGCGTTCGCTGGAGCATTTCCGTATCTCTACCGAGAAGATGCCCGTGGCGCTGGTGCATGCGCTGGCGCTGACCAAGCGCGCCGCTGCGCAGGTTAACCGCGATCTGGGGCTGCTGCCGGCTGAGCGAGCCGGGGCGATCATCGACGCCGCTGACGAGGTGCTGGCCGACCAGCACAGCGACGAGTTTCCGCTGGCCATCTGGCAGACCGGCTCCGGCACCCAGACCAACATGAACATGAATGAAGTGCTGGCTAATCGCGCCAGTGAACTGCTGGGCGGCGAGCGCGGCATGTCGCGTAAAGTGCATCCCAACGATGACGTTAACAAGAGCCAGAGCTCCAACGATGTGTTCCCCACGGCGATGCACGTTGCCGCGGTGATTGCGCTGCGCGAACAGCTGATCCCGCAAATTAACGTGCTGAAACAGACCCTGAGCGAGAAATCTGCTGCCTTCAAAGACATCGTCAAAATTGGCCGTACCCACCTGCAGGACGCCACGCCGCTGACGCTGGGCCAGGAGATCTCCGGCTGGGTTGCGATGCTGGAACACAATCTGAAGCATATCGAACACAGCATTCCGCACGTCGCCGAGCTGGCGCTGGGCGGCACGGCGGTCGGTACCGGTCTGAACACCCATCCGGAATACGCGGTGCGCGTGGCGAAGGCGCTGGCCGAACTGACGCAGCAGCCGTTTGTCACCGCGCCGAATAAGTTTGAGGCGCTGGCGACCTGCGATGCGCTGGTGCACGCACACGGTGCGCTGAAAGGGCTGGCCGCATCGCTGATGAAAATTGCTAACGACGTGCGCTGGCTGTCGTCCGGCCCGCGCTGCGGCATCGGCGAAATCAGCATTCCGGAAAATGAGCCGGGCAGCTCGATCATGCCAGGCAAAGTCAACCCGACCCAGTGTGAAGCGCTGACCATGCTGTGCTGCCAGGTGATGGGCAACGATGTGGCGGTGAACATGGGCGGTGCGTCCGGCAACTTTGAGCTCAACGTTTACCGGCCTATGGTGATCCATAATTTCCTGCAGTCGGTGCGGCTGCTGACCGACGGCATGGACAGCTTCAACCACCACTGCGCCGTGGGCATCGAGCCCAACCGCGAGCGCATCGACCAGTTGCTCAATGAGTCGCTGATGCTGGTTACCGCGCTGAACACCCATATCGGCTACGACAAAGCGGCGGAAATAGCCAAGCAGGCGCATAAACAGGGCCTGACGCTGAAAGCCTCGGCGCTGAAGCTCGGTTATCTGACCGATGCGCAGTTTGATGAGTGGGTGCGGCCGGAAGAGATGGTTGGCAGCATGAAGCAGTAAACTGGCTGCCGGGCACAACAGCGCGAGGGTTCGCGCTGTTTTTTTGCCTTACAGACGGTCACTCCATAAATGCAGGCGCGGAATGATCAGATGCAGCGGCTGCGCCAGCGGCTTATAACGGTGCGCGATGTTGTCGGCATCGTAATCCAGCAGCTCACCCAGCGTCGGCACCTGCGTGCGATCGCGGCACAGCACCAATAGCGGAGAAGGGCAGGCCAGCTGCAGCTGCTTTTTCTCGCTGGCGCGCCACAACCGGGCGATGGGCTGCACCTTGACCGGTCGTTTAATCTTCAGCTTTGCGCCGTCCGGCAACGACTGCACCCGCTCCAGCTCCTGCTGCACTTTCTCTGCCCACTGTTCGCGCGTCCACGGCGCCTGCGCGCGGTTAGCCTTCAGGCTGCGCTCCAGCTGTTCCACTATCGCCTCGCGCGTCACGTTCTTAATGATGTTTTTATTCGCCCAGCCAAAACGCAGCGTATCCGGCGCCTGCAATAGCGTGACGCTGCGGTAGGCGTTAAGCGTGATCAGGCCGCGCAGATGCTGATGCACAAACTCGAAGCGCGCCTCGCTCGGCAGGCCGGAATCAACGGTAATCAGCTGTTCCAGCCGCTGCTTGAGGGTGTTGATGGTCGTGACCTGCTGATCGAGCCGCTGACCGGCCGCGTCATCCGCTTCAATGCAGATGGCGCCAGGCAGGCGCACCGCCGCTTTGGTGCTGAGCTTTTCGGACTGATGCTGCATAAACAGGCGACAGTAGTGGGCGAGCGCCATATCGCGCGCACGTTTACCGAGATGCTGGGTTACGGCAATCCGGTTGATTTCATCGTGCTCTTTGCCTTTCTCGATCTCCGGCAGGCTGAACACTCGCGCCAGCAGCAGCGGTTGCTGTTCAATTGACGCGCGCAGCGCAGCGAGTTCGCGCTCCAGCGTGTTTACGCATTCGTGTAAATCAGCAACCAAATCATAGCGACCCATCACAGCTCTCCATAGTTACAACATTCTAAATGTGGCATCGAAAATCACGCCAGGCAAGTGGGTTGACTAGTTACAACATACTATTGTCTGTACATGGATTCCCCGACCGCAGCACCAGCGCGGAGTTGGGCTGAACAGCAGGCGCGGGCATTTTTCCTGCCGTATGAACATGTTATAACCGTGCTTTGCCTGCTAACGGGAACCTGTCGTGGAGTCTCAGTCTAAACCGGGCGCGCCTGCTATCGTCACACTGGGCGCAGTACAAATCCTGTCATGGGGCGGATCGTTCTACCTGATGGCGGTCATGGCCAACCCGATCATCGCCGAAACCGGCTGGTCGCAGCAGTGGGTGTACGGTGCACTCTCGCTCGGCATTCTGGTGTCCGGGCTGCTGGCACCGCTGTGCGGCCGGCTGATTTCCCGCGCGCACGGTCGCCGGCTGCTCGCAGCCAGTGGGGCGGTGATGGCGCTCGGGCTGGTGATCATGGCGCTGAGCCACAGCCTGCCGCTGTTTCTGTTTGCCTGGCTGATTATCGGCGCAGGCATGGCGATGGGGCTGTATGACGCGCTGTTTGCTACGCTCGGCACGCTGTATGGCGGCCAGGCGCGCGGCGCGATTACCGGTATCACCCTGATCTCCGGTTTCTGCACCTCGCTGGTGTGGCCCGGTATCGCGTTGCTGATTCACTGGCTGGAGTGGCGCGGCGCCTGCCTGGCTATCGCCGCGTTGCTGTGCCTCGCGGTGCTGCCGGCTTATCTCTATGCACTGCCGGCGCCGCGTGCGCCATCCACGGCAAAAGCAACCACACAGCATGGCGCGCAGGATTCGCTGGCGCCGACGCTGTTCTGGCTGCTGTGCAGCATTTTTACTCTCGCGTCGGTGATCATGACCGCGATATCGGTCCAGCTGATCAGTTTATTGCAGGCGGGCGGACACTCGCTGAGCGCCGCGCTGGCCATCAGCACGCTGCTGGGGCCGTGCCAGGTGGCATCGCGCATCGTCGACATGGCGTTCAAGCGCGGCCATCCAATCTGGACGACGTTCTTCTCGGTCGGGCTGGTGGCGCTGGGGTTACTGCTGCTGGCCTGTTATCCGCCGTTTGCGCTGCTCAGCATGGTGCTGTACGGCGCTGGCAACGGCCTGCGGGCGATTGTGCGCGGTACGCTGCCGCTGGCCATGGTCAAACCGCAGGATTACGCGATTGTCGTCGGGCGCATGGCGCGGCCGGCGCTGATGGCTCAGGCGCTGACGCCGCTGGCGGGCGGCTATATTTTTCAGCACTGGGGCGCGCAGGCCACGCTGTGGCTGTTGTGCCTGCTGGCGTTAGTTAATGTGCTTCTGGTGATGGTGCTGAAGCAGAAATTGCCTGCGGCGGGTGCGCAGCCGGTGAGTGAACAAATTCACTAACGGCGTGCCGCCGGATAACGGCTCAGGAGCACTGGCGGACGTTTTACCGGGCATCCGTCAGATATTGCAGCAGGCAACACAGCGCGCTTAACAGCAGGGTGCAGCCAGCCGGAACAATAAAGGGCAGGGGCGCCATGCGTACGCACTGCCACAACGTGGGCGCATTTAAGCAACTGGCTTCCGCCGTAATGATGCCAACCGTGAGTGGCAGAACAGTAAGCAGTAACGCGCCGACCCAGGGTGATAACACCGACATTATTTCGCGCCTCGAAAATAGTTAACGGACGCATTTTGTGCAAAAAGGGGCGGGGAAAAGGTGATCTAAATCAATAATAATCACCGCAGGTTACCGCTCACTGACGTTTCCTGACAAATAGCCAGCAGCAGGTTTTGTTTCTGCCTAAGAAACAACGGATTACCGGCCATGCCACTTTTGGCCGCGGCAATAACTTAATTGCCCTCCGTGTATGTGTTGTTAATCCTGGATCGCCGCCAGCGCCGTTGTGGTTTTTGCTCGCGTGAAACGTGACAGGTTGCGCACATTGTTGCGCAAGGCTCAGAGTGCTAAAGCACAGGCAGAGAGGCACAATCGGTGTAATAATCAGCTAATTCAGCCAGATAAGCCACATAGGTAGCGTTAAAAAGCGCCGGATAGTTACGTGTGGAAAGCATTTTCGGTATTCTAAAAAGCAACAGTGTTTGTTATATTTATTGCTCATTGATTATTCACTGCCGCGGTATGAAAACAAGAAGATAGGCCGCAACTCAGGAAACAGAAATGCTAGATTACCGCTTCCCGACAGCTTTGCAGATGGTTTTGAGCGTAGCGATGGCGGAGCAACTGGGTAAACGCTCGACCAGCGCCATTCTGGCCTACGGTCTTGAAGCGAACCCCAGTTTCATTCGGAAACTTATGGTTCCGTTAACGCGCGATGGCATCATCGTCTCGACGCTTGGCCGTACCGGTTCGATCCATCTGGGTCGTCCGGCCGCTGAGATCACGCTGCGCGATATTTACACTTCAGTGATTGAAGACAAAAAATTGTGGGCATCGCGTCCGGACGTTGCGCCGCGCTGCCTGGTCAGCGCCAACCTGTGCTGGTACTTCAAGTCGATTGCCCAGCAGGCGGAAGAGGCCTCGCTGAAAGTGCTGGAAACCCGCACCGTCGCCGATGCGCTCAACGAGCTGCAAAAGCACGATACCAGCAACTGTGAACCGCTGCCCGACCTCGAAATCGCTGAACTCTGCAAAAAAGACCGCTAATCCTCCGTGCGCATCGCTGATGCGCACCTTTCCATTCCGCTGCTGCACGCACAATCTATCCCTGTAAATCCTGTGAAATCCCGCTCCTGTGCTCTGGTGCAAAGGCGCGCCGTTGCTGAGTAAAAATGTCATGCCGCGCCAGGCAAAAAAATCCGGGCACGTTGGCCCGGATGCGTTTTACTACTCAGCCGTTATACCGTCTGCGTTTCCGCCGCCGGCTGCTGTTTGCGCGTCACCAGCTTACGCAGCGTGACGTAGAACACCGGCGTCAGGAACAGGCCAAACAGCGTAACCCCCAGCATGCCCGAGAACACGGTGATGCCGGTTACGCCGCGCACTTCCGCACCGGCGCCTTCACCCAGAATCAGCGGCACGGTGCCGGCGATAAAGGCGATGGAGGTCATGACGATCGGACGCAGACGCAGGCGACAGGCTTCCAGCGCCGACTCGACAATTCCTTTGCCCTGCATCTCCAGCTCGCGAGCGAACTCGACGATCAGGATGGCGTTCTTACACGCCAGTCCCATCAGCACCACCAGTCCGACCTGCACGAACACGTTGTTATCGCCGCCGGTCAGCCACACGCCGACCAGCGCGGAGAGCATTGTCACCGGTACGATCAGGATCACCGCCAGCGGCAGCGTCCAGCTCTCATACAGCGCCGCCAGCACCAGGAACGCCAGCAGCACCGCCACCGGGAACACGATAAACGCGGTATTGCCCTGGGTTGCCTGCTGGTAACTCAGATCGGTCCATTCGATATTCATGCCGTTCGGCAGCACCTGGCTGGACATCGCCTCCAGCTTTTCCATCGCCTGCGCAGAAGAGAGCACGCGCGGATCGGCATCGCCAATCAGGTCAGCGGCCGGGTAGCCGTTATAACGGATCACCGGGTCCGGACCGTAGGTGGTGGTGATATTCACCATGCTGCCAATCGGCACCATCTCGCCGCGATCGTTGCGGGTGCGCAGGTTCGCGATATCCTGCACGCTGTCGCGGAAATCCCCGTCAGCCTGCGCCATCACACGCCAGGTACGACCAAACTTGTTGAAGTCGTTGACGTAAGAGGAACCCAGATACACCTGCAGCGTACTGAACAGATCGGTCAGCGATACGCCCTGTGCTTTGGCTTTGTCGCGATCCACCTGCACATCCAGCTGCGGCACGTTGGCCTGATAGGAGGAGATCGGGAACATCATGCCAGGCGTCTGCATCACCGCACCGGACAGGGTATTAATCGCGGTTTGCAGCGCACCGTAGCCAAGGCCGGCGCGGTCCTGCACGTACAGCGAATAACCGGAACCCTGGCCGAGGCCAAGAATCGGCGGTGGCATAATGGAGAAACCGAAGCCCTGCTGGATTTTGGAAATTTTCGCGTTGATCTCAGCATTGATCTCCGCCGCGGTGCGGCTGCGCTCGCTGAACGGTTTCAGACCGAAGAACACCGTGCCGGTATTCGGCGTATTGGTGAACTGCAGCGCATTCAGGCCCGGGAAAGCAACCGAATAGGCCACGCCTTCGGTGTTCATGCCGATTTCGCTCATCTTGCGAATCACTTCATCGGTACGCGCCAGCGAGGAGCCTTCCGGCATCTTCACGCCACCGATCAGGTACAGCTTATCCTGGGTCGGAATAAAGCCGCCGGGCACGGTGTGGAACATAAAGCCGGCACCGGCCAGCAGCAGCACGTACACACCAAACACCGCACCGCGCCGGCGCAGGGTTTTACCGACCATCGATTCATAGCCGTCCGAGCTGCGCTGGAAGAAGCGGTTGAACGGCCGGAACACCCAGCCCAGCAGGCGATCGATCAGGCGCGTCGGCAGGTCTTTCGGCGCACCGTGTGCCTTCAGCAGTTTCGCCGCCAGCGCCGGGGAGAGCGTCAGCGAGTTAATCGCCGAAATCACCGTCGAAATGGCAATGGTCACGGCAAACTGCTTGTAGAACTGACCGGTCACGCCCGACAGGAAGGCCATCGGTACGAACACCGCACACAGCACCAGGGCGATGGCGATAATTGGTCCGGAGACCTCGCGCATCGCCTGGTGCGCGGCCGCCACCGGTGTCAAACCCTGCTCAATGTTACGCTCGACGTTTTCCACTACGACAATGGCGTCATCGACCACGATACCAATCGCCAGCACCAGCCCGAACAAACTCAGGGTATTAAGCGAAAAGCCGAGCAGATAGAGCACGCTGAACGTACCGACCACTGATACCGGCACCGCCAGCAACGGAATGATCGACGCGCGCCACGTCTGCAGGAACAGAATCACCACCAGCACCACCAGCACGATGGCTTCGAACAGCGTCTGAACCACGGCGCGGATTGAATCACGCACGAACACCGTTGGGTCGTAAGGCGCGGCCCACTGCACGTCATCCGGGAAGCGGGTTGCCAGCTCGGCCATCTTGTCGCGTACCGCGTTCGACAGGTCGATCGCGTTCGCGCCTGGCGACTGGAAGATACCAATACCGACCGCATCCTTGTTGTTCAGCTGCGAACGCAGGGCATAGCTGCCGGAGCCCATCTCGATGCGCGCCACGTCACGCAGGCGCACCAGCGTGCCGTCATCGGCGGTTTTCAGGATGATATTGCCAAACTGCGCTTCATCTTCCAGCCGGCCCTGGGTATTGATCGACAGCAGAAAATCGCTCTCTTTCTTCGTCGGCTCGGCGCCGAGCTGTCCGGCAGAAACCTGCACGTTCTGCTCCTGCATGGCGCTGACCACGTCACCGGCGGTCATGCCGCGCGCTGCCACTTTATTCGGGTCGAGCCAGACGCGCATCGCGTAATCACCGGCACCGAAGATCTGAATCTGGCCAACGCCCGGCAGGCGCGCCAGCTCATCTTTGACCTTCAGCGTGGCGTAGTTACGCAGATACAGCGAATCATACTTGCCGTGCGGCGAGAACAGATGCACCACCAGCGTCAGGGTAGGTGACTGCTTCTGCGTGGTCAGGCCGAGCTGACGCACCTCTTCCGGCAGTCGCGCCTCGGCCTGCGCCACGCGGTTCTGCACCTGCACCTGCGCCTGATCGGGATCGGTGCCCGGGCGGAAGGTCACGGTGGTAACCAGCACGCCATCTGAGCCGGCTACCGACTTCATGTACATCATGTTTTCCACCCCGTTGATCGCTTCTTCCAGCGGCGTCGCCACCGAGTCAGCAATCACTTTGGGGTTAGCACCCGGGTATTCCGCGCGCACCTGCACGCTCGGCGGTACCACGTTGGGGTATTCACTGATCGGCAACAGCGGAATGGCGATCAGTCCGGTGGTAAATATCAAAATCGACAGGACCGCGGCGAAAATCGGTCGGTCGATAAAAAAGCGGGAGAAATCCATAGCGGGCAGTCTCGATTGTTATTGAGCGGAGCGCATGGCCACCGGCTGCGCTTTTACCGGCATACCGGGCATGAACACTTTCTGCAGACCGTTAACAATCACCTTGTCGCCCGGTTTCAGACCCTGCTGCACAATGCGCAGGCCATTGGCCAGATCGCCCAGCTGGATGTCACGGCGTTCGGCTTTGCCCTGGGCATCGACCACGTAAACGTATTTACGATCCTGATCGGTCAGCACCGCACGGTCGTCGACCAGCAGCGCGTTAAATTCTGCGCTGCCCGGCAGCCGCACGCGGGCAAACAGGCCTGGGGTAAACTGACGCTGCTGATTGTCGAGCGTGGCACGCATGCGAATGGTGCCGGTGCTGGCGGTCAGCTGGTTATCGAGAAAATCAACGGTGCCGCGATGCGGATAGCCCTGTTCGCCGGTCAGCGCAATCTCAACCGGCAGCGAACCGCGGTTCTGGCCCTGACGCGCCATCGCCTGGTACTGCAGGTAAATCGCTTCGTCGACGTCAAAGTAGACGTACATGCGGTCCTGCGACACGAGCGTGGTGAGGACGCTGGCGCTGTCGCCGGCGGTGACCAGGTTACCGGTGGTGATCATCGCCCGGCTGGCGCGACCATCAATCGGCGCGGTGACGCGGGTAAAGTCGAGGTTGAGCTGCGCCATATCGACTGCCGCCTGGGCAGCCAGCACGCTGGCCTGCGCCTGGCTGGCGGTCGAGCGCCGCTGTTCCCACTCTTCGCGTGACACCACCTGGGTACCGATCAGCTTGTCGGTACGCGCCGACTCGCTGCGGGCCAGTGCGGCCTGGCTGCGCGCGCTGGCCAGTTCGGCCTGCGCCTGCTCCAGCGTGGCGCGATAGGTGCGGTCATCAATGGTAAACAGCACCTGACCTTTCTTCACCTCATCGCCTTCACGATAGTTAACCTGATCGATATAGCCCGAAACGCGCGGACGCAGCTGCACGCTTTGTACCGCTTCGATGCGGCCATTGAAGCTATCCCACTGGCTGACTTTTTGTTCAACCACCTGCGCGACACTCACTTCGGGCGGTGGCGGCGGCGCGTTTTGCGCCACGCCGCGATCACAACCGGCCAGCAGGCTTCCCAGCAACATCACTCCTGACAGGCTTACGGCCCGACGAACCCCATATGTTTGCAGATGCATTGTTGTTATTCCGCGTTGGTGAAAAAGAAAGGAGACGTACGAAAAATCTGCAACTTTTAAGATTGCATTAAAACGAGAGGAGTGTAGGCTTGGGCGAACTGCATCTGCAAGAATATCTGATACACTTTATGTGCGGTTTTGATCAATTCGTAACAGGTAGCTAAAGCCCCTACGGCGAGTGCGGCATTTAATGCAATAATAAAACTTGCATTAAGTGCGATAGTCAGTCACCCTTAAAGTGTAATTGCAACTGATACTGATACTGTTCGCCATGGCGACGGGAGAGAATGGGATGATGAGCGACGCTTTTATTCACGATCTGATCGACTGGATTGATAACAACATTGAAGCACGTCTGGATCTGGACACCGTAGCGGGGCGCGCCGGCTATTCAAAGTGGCACCTGCAGCGTATGTTCAAAGAGCACACCGGCTATCCGCTGGGTGAATACATCCGGGCCAAGAAGTTGAAAAAATCGGCCGACCGCCTGACCACCACTAACGAACCGATCCTCAACGTCGCGATTTCGCTGGGCTTCGATTCACAGCAGTCGTTTAACCGCAGCTTCAAGCGCCAGTATGGCGTGGCACCGGGCGCATGGCGTCGTCACGCCGCGCACACCCCGAGCGCGATGCAGCAGTAAACCTCCGCCAGGGCCAGCCATGCTGGCCCGCGTTTTTCCCCGCCTGAAACCTGCTATCATCGGCGTCCTGCACTTCAGGATGTCACTATGTCAAAAAAACTCTGGATTGGATTACTGTTTGCGCTGGTGGTTTGCTGGATCGGGCTGAAGCCCCATTTGAGCGGCACTGCGCCTGAAAAACAGACGGATATTGCCCAGCTGACCGACGCCAATCGCGTGGCGCGCTGGCTGCAGCAGCATCATCAGTTGCCCGATTTTTATCTCACCAAAAGCGCGGCACGTCGTCAGGGCTGGAACCCGGCGCAGGGCAACCTGTGTGAAGTGTTGCCAGGGCGCGCGATTGGCGGCGATCGCTTCAGCAACCGCGAGCGGCGGCTGCCGATGCAGGCGGGACGTCAGTGGTATGAAGCGGACGTCAATTACGACTGCGGCCACCGCGATGCCGATCGTCTGCTTTACTCTTCCGATGGGCTGATCTTTCTTACCACCGATCACTATCGCAGCTTCACGCAGGTACCCTGACTATGCTGACGCTCTATTTTGATTTCCGCACGCTGGGCACGCGCCAGGCCTTTTATCAGGCGCTGGTCGAGCAGAGCGGCTGCCGTGAAGGCTTTGGCTACAATCTGGATGCGCTGTGGGACTGGCTGACCGGCGGCATGGCGTTGCCGGCAACGCTGCATCTGCAACATGTCGCCGGGGCCAGCGCCAGCGCGGAGTTTGCCCCGGTGCTGGCGCTGCTGGAAGAGGCGGCGCAGCAGCTGGCGGGTGAGCTGCGCCTGATTACGCACTGATTAAGCGTGCAGCGGCAGCAGCAGAAACGCCAGCGTCTGCCGCGCACTGGCCGGCAGATCGCCGCCGCCGGTATAGCCGTTATTCTCGACGATCAGCGAATTTAACCCCACCAGCCAGTCATAAATGTAATAAGCGGTGTGATTAGCCGGCGCGGCTGACAGCCGCGTCAGACGCTGGCCGGGCGAAAAACTGACGCTGGGTGCCGGCGGGCGGGCAAAAATCGGGCTGCCGCGATTGACGCGACTCTGCGGCCGCTCGCTTTCATCACGCTGCAGGAAGCCGAGCCAGGCGACAAAGTCACCCAGCACCGTCATGGCGCGCGACACCTGGCGATCGGTGCGCGCCTCATGGGCGCTGGCCTGCGCATCCGCTTCGTTCAGCGCGCTTTGCAGTTTGCTCAGCACCTTCAAACGGAAGCTGGCGGTAATCAGCTCTTCCACCAGCCGCTCCAGCGTTGGCTTGTCCACGTTGAGCAGTGCCAGCAGGCTCTGGCTCTCCGGTAGCTGACGCAGGTGCGCCAGCCACAGGGCAAACACCTGCTGGGGAAACTGCTGATCGCGCTGACCGGCGCTGCTGCGCGGCTCGGCGGTGGTCACCGGCTCATCGTTAAACAGGTCAAACTCAAAACCAATACCAAAATAGCTCTGCTCTGCCGCGGCCGGCTGACCGCCGGTGGACGGCGTGCTGCCGTGGCTCTGACTCAGCCACAGCTGACGCACCGCCTCGCGCGACGGCTGCAGACGCTCCAGCAGCTCGCCGTGCAGGCCGGTACGGTGCTGCAAACATTTCAGCAGCGTATCGGCGATCGCCTGTTTCCGCGCCGCCTGTTCCGGCGTGGCGCTGGCTTCGGTCCACGGCTGCAGACGCTCCACCAGTTTCTGCTGCAGCGTGCTGAGCTGCTGCGCCAGCCGATCGCGTCGCGCTTCCGGCTGCATCTCATCCTGCAACCAGCTGCCCATGCGATCGACGCCCGCGCGATCGCGCGCCAGCATCGATCCCCAGCTCTGTCCAGGCTGACCAATCTGCCGCTGTACCGCTTCATCGACATTGATTTGCGACTGCTGATAGCGCGCGTCGTGTGGCGTAATTGCCCAGATCAGCCGCGGCTTGTCCGCACTGGCCGTCGCGCTCTGCTGTAGCTGCCATTCGCGCAGCGCGCTGGCGGCGAGATCCGCATCCTGACGCTGGCTGGCGGCGGTACAAATCAGCATTAAATCGATGCCCTGACGCGCGGCATAGAAGCCGGGCAGCAGGGCACGTTTTTGTTCCAGCAGGCTGGCGCGCGGTGCATCACGCGCCTCCAGCCTTGCGCGTTCTTCCTGCTGACCGCGATCGGCTGGCGTGCCCGGCGCGGGCAGCTCCAGCATATCGGCCTCGTCATACAGCGCCTGACGCGGCGTTGAACTGAGCGGCAGAGTGATTTCCAGCGTCAGCAGCGCCAGCCAGCCGAGCGGCACTGACTGCGGTTTGCCCACGCGGTTGGCGACAATCGGGCAGACTTCAATCAATTCGGTCAGGTCGGCGTCATGACCAATCAGCTTTTCCGCCGGCAGCGAGGCATCATCCACCAGCAGGCTGAGCGGTGCCAGCACGCGCGGCGCGTGCCGCAACTGATGGCGCAGGTGCAGCAGGCTGCGCAGGGTTTCGCTCAGCACCGGCTGCTGCGGCCACAGCAGCGCAAACAATTGGACGCGGTCGTCCACGTTGAGCCACGGTGCCAGCTCAATTGCCTGCGGCCAGAAGTGACGGTCCAAAATCTCGGCGTGATCGGGCTGGCGGCGGCGCCACGCCCACAGCGTCACCAGCGCGTCGCTGTCGAGGCCGTGCTGCAGCTCGCTCTGGCGATGGCGCTGCAGGCGCTGCAGCGCCGCGTCAATCGCTGCGCTGTCCGGCTGGGTGTCTGCGCTGGCGCTGGCCAGCATCAGACGAATCAGTTCGGCCTCGCTCAGCAGCGTCATCTCCAGCGGCCAGGCGCCGGATTGCGCCTCGCGCTGATGACTGAAGCGGGTGGCAATAGCAAAATCGACATTGCCAGGATTAATGTGCTGAAAATAGTTCAGGGTTTTGTCGCCGAGACGGGCGATCAGCTGGCCCTGCGCGTCGCCGACCATTTCACTCAGCAGCCAGGCTTTGCCGGCCTGTGACTGGCCAAACAGCGCCAGCGTCACCGGCCGTGCCAGCTGTCGCGCCAGCGCATGGCTCTCGACGCGGGCGCGCCGCAGCTGGAGCCGCAGCGTGTCCGCTTCCAGCGCCAGACGCGGGGAGTGCGCCTGGTGGCTCTCCACCCAGTTCAGCGCCCCGTCAACCGTCTCCTGCAGCAGGCTGAGGCGTTTTGCAGGCGTTGCCGGTGTGGCTTTTTTGGCAGTTCTCATCGTTTACACACGCTCCCGCTGTCGATCCAGTATTGCGCATTGGCGTTGCCGGTGGCCGACAGCGTATTCAGTTTCAGACTCAGTTGCTCCAGCGGCACGCGCGTACCGTCGTCCATGCGCGCCTCGCTCAGCACCAGCCGCTCCGGCCCGAGGTTGTCCGGGCCCGGCTGGACCGCCAGTTTGATGCGCAGCACGCTTTCGCCCGCCACTTTGCGCGCCAGCTGTGGATCGGTAATGCTCAGGCTGTAGAGCGGCGTCGTCGGCCAGCGGTCGTTCTCCAGCTGGCGGAAACCGAGGCAGACATTGCCGCGAATGCGGAAGCTGCTTTTGCGGTCCAGCGCGAAGCTGCTGCTGTCGAGATCAATCTCGCTGTAGCACAGATTGTCGTCGCTCAGCGTGGCGTTTTCATCCAGCACGCCGAGATAGCGAATGGTCGAGTAGGGTTCAAAATCACCGGCGCGGAACCAGAAGCTGCTCAGACGCAGATCGAGCGCCAGCAGGCACAGCATGGCACCGACCGCCGCGGTGGATTTTGGATTATCGATGCGGCCCTGTTTGTTGAACGGATACCAGTCGCTGGTGTGATAGCCCTCCAGCGACAGAATGCGGCTGCCCGGCAGCGGCTGTAAATGACGCACCAGCGCCTGAATGCCAGGGAAACGCGACGGGCGACCGGTCAGCAGCAGCACGTCACACTGGTAGAGCGAGACCACTTCACACATGGCGCGCAGCGCCGGAATGATCGCCATCCGGTGCTGCAGGAACTCGGCGTGCAACTGCGCCATGCTCACCACCAGCGGCACCTCAAGCAGGTCAAAGCGGCTGTCGCCGCCGAGCGTGCGCTGAATCTCACCGTTAACAAAGGCCAGCACGCTGCTGGCTGGTTTTTGCGGCACCAGCTCGCCAAACAGCGCGTTGATTTCGCTGTGGCTGTCGAGCGGATCCCAGTTCTCATAACGCTCCAGTACCGCCTGCGCCAGCGGAATAAACAGCTGCAGGGTGACCTGCTGGCGCAGCGTGGCCTGACCGTCCATGCGGCTGTCGTGACCAAACAGCTTGTTCATCAGCGGTTCCGCCAGCGCCAGGCCAGCCTTTTGCAGACTCTGCTGCAGCGCGGGCAGGACCCACAGCTGAATCACGTCCAGCAGAATGTCATCGCCGGCCACTTTAAAGCCTTCACGGAACAGCAGGCGCGGCGTGATTTTCACGTTGTTGCCCTGACCGTCATCAAGACGATACTGGGTGATGGCGAGATCGGTGGTACCGCCGCCGATATCAATCGAGGCGATGCGCAGGCTTTTGCCCGGCAGCTCATCCGCTTCGCGCGGGCGATCCGGGCGCGCCATGCTGCTGAAGAAATCTTCCGCGCGACCGGCGAAATTCACCTGGGTTTCGTTGAACAGCCACACCATCTGGCCGCAGGTGGCTTCATCCCACTCCATCTGCACATCCGGTACCGGACGCAGGCTGTGTGCCTGGCTGGCGGCGTCAAAGGCGGCGTCGGCCGGATGCCAGCCCTCGGCTTTCCACACCAGCGCAATCGCTTCCTGCATGCGGCGACGGAAAATTTCCCGCTCCGGCTTCGGCATCGCCGACGGCAACGTCAGGATCACGTGACGCAGCTGGCGCGGTGCCTGGCTCTGCGGCATGCGCTGGCGCTGGGCCACGCTGTTCATCTGCATCATCGCCTGTGCCAGCAGCTCGCACAGCATAAAGGTCATCAGCGAGCTGCGGCTGTAGCTGGCAGAGAACACCGGCAGGCGGTCGTCCACTGGCAGGGCGTGCAGCGGCTGGCCTTCGTCATTAAGCAGCAGGGTAAACGGCAGCGCGGTGGCCTGCGGCTCGTCACTGTCGCCGCTGGCGTTGAAGCGCCAGCCGGGCTGATAACGCGCTTCATCCCACAAATAGCGGCGCGGGCTGGAGAGCCCGGTGCTGCCTTCGGTGCCGGCGCGCTGCAGTGCCAGACGGCTGGCTTCACGACCGACGCGGGTCAGCGAGGGCCACATAAAGGCGTTTTCGCGCCCGCTCTCCAGTGAGAAGTTCGCTTTGCCAAAGCGCGTTTCGGCAAACTCCAGCCGGCTGTCAAACAGCTCGTTGTACACCTGGTGCGGCTGCGACAGATCGCGCAGCTGCAGCTCATAGGTCTGACGCAGACCGTTGCTCTCATCGGCGTGATCTTCCACCAGAATGCCGCAGGTGTGCGAGTTGCCGACGTCGAGAATGATATCCACGTTGACCGCTGGCGTTTGCGGTGAGGCCGCCTGGATAGTGATTTCGGCCAGGTCGAGCTGTTCGCCCAGCAGTTCCAGCACGTTGAGGTAGTGCGCCTGGTATTCAAACTCGCGCAGCGCCTGATTCACTTCCTGCTCGCGGCGCGATTCCAGCGCATACACCTGCTGGCTAAACGTCTCGCGCAGCCAGCCGTCAACCCAGGTGAGATCGAGGAACTCGCCCAGCTCATAGTTGTGCCACGCCAGCGCAAAGCTGACGCCGTTCTGCGCATCGGCTTTACTTAAACCCAGCTGCTCGCCGCCGTCCGCGTCGGCCACCAGGCGCGTATCAAAGGCGAGGGTGATGCGATGGGTATTGCCCGCGGCGTCGGGCTGGCTGAGCGGCGCGAGGCGCAGACGCGCCCAGTTATCCGGGCCACCGATGAAACGACGGCCGCTGGAGCAGCGCAGTACCGGCAGCGGCAGCCACTGCCCGGCCAGCAGCGTCAGGGAGTCGGCCAGCGCGATATCGGTTTCCGGACGCACCACTTCAGCCGCGCCGCCATCCTGCGGATAGAGCAGAAATTTGCCGCTGTTGCCATCGACGTTGAGACGCAGCAGCGGGCCGTTGGCGGTCTGGCGCACAAACTGCCGCCGCGCCTGCAGCGCCGGCAGGCGCAGACCGAAATCAAGGAACTGCACACCGCTATCTTCAATCAGCGTGATTTTCTGTTTGTCATCAATCAGGGGAGCCAACATGGTTACTTACTCTCACGCTTAATCGTCAACGGGAAGACCTGATCGGCGCCATATTGCGCCGTACAGCTGGCGATGCCATCACCGGCTTTGCACGCCAGCTCCGGCATGCGATAGCGTGATTTATCGCTGCAGCTGGCAGTATAGCGGCTGCGCACTACCATGGTGCCGGCGCTGGTCATGGCGGCGGTGACATCGGCTTTACAGCGGTTATTGTCGCCCTGAGTAATCACTGCGCTGCCTTTACCATTGCGGATCTGGTAGCGCAGGCTCGGCGGCTTGCCGGTCGGCAGGTTGGTCTGACGCAGCGTCACGCGCCAGGTGCCATTGATAAATTTCACCGACCCGAGGCGCGCGTCATCGGCAGTCATCACCAGATCGTCTGCTTTAGCGGGTTCGGTGTGCTCGGCGACCACCTCAGGCGGTGCCGCTGGCGCAGCTGGCGCTGGTGCCGGCGTCACCGTCGCACTGCTGTGCGGCAGCGTGGCGGCCAGCGTCTGTGCTTTCGCCAGCATCGCCGGGGCAAGCGCGGGCGCGGCGCTCACCACCGGCGCGGTTTCGGTTTCTGCCGGCTGGACCGGCGCGTCGTGTAACCAGAAGGCCACGCCCGCTGCAGCAGCGGCGGCCAGAGGCAGCACCAGCAGCAGCGGGCGCAGCGCGGATGTCTTCCGCGCAGGCGCTGGCGTGTCGGCGACAACGCTCAGCGGTGCGGGTTCGGGCTGGGGTTCGGGTTCCGGTTTTTGTTCCGGCTCGGGCTGCGGCACGACAGGGGCCGCAACCGGCTCAGGCGCGGCAGCCATGTCGGGCACCGCGGCAGGCACCACCAGCGGCGGCAATTCTTCATCAAGGCTATCACGCAGGCAGGCCAGCGCATCATCGCGCGTGCGCGCCTGCGGATCGACAAAGCCCCAGAAAGTGATTACCGGCTTGCCATCCACCAGATAGACATATTGCTGATCGGGAAACTGCAGCGTCTTTGCCAGCAGCGCGCCAAACAGGCGCATCGCCGGATTCTCAGCATCGCGGGCGCGCAGGCTGAGCGCCTGCAAATCCTGCTGGTTCAACGTGAGCTGCTCCAGCGCCTGACGCTTTTCGCGATCGCTGGCCGCCAGCCAGGATTTCACTTTGCCGCTGAACGGCGCGTACCAGTCGAGGCGGTCACCGCGCTCGTTGGCCTGCGGGATCGCGAGGCAGTTTGCCAGCGTCGTCTGGCGGCGCAAACGTAACGTTTCGCGAATTTGCAGGGCCGAAGCCCAGACCGGCTGGCCGTTCTCCCCCAGTGCCAGTAACGCGTCGAGATTACCGCTGCGCAGAAAAGTTTTTGCCACTCGTTGGGCCCTTATCGGTGGTTATCTGAAGCCAAACATCGGGTGTGATGGGCGATGATAGTGATCTTAAGCCAAATGCGCCGTAATCAAACGGGGGAAAAAGGGGGGAAAACAGGGCGTTATTCCCCCGCTGTGAGCGGGGGTGGTGAAATGTTAACCGTTTCGGCGTGGACTGAGCAGCAAATGTGTGAGGACGCCCCCAATCAGGCCCCAGAACGCCGAGCCGACGCCAAGCAGCGAAATGCCGCTGGCGGTGATCAGGAACGCCACGATGGCGCTGTCGCGCTGTGCCGGTTCCGCCAGCGCGCGCTGCAGACTGCCTGCCAGCGTGGCCAGCAGCGCCAGACCGGCCAGCGTGGCAATCAGTACCGGCGGCAATGCGCTGAGCATCACGGCGATCAGCGCGCCGGTCAAACCGGTCAGCAGATAGAACACGCCCGCCAGCGCGGATGCTACCCAGCGGCGCGCCGGGTCCGGATCGACATCATCGCCCATGCAGATCGCGGCGGTGATGGCAGCAATGCACACCGAAAAGCCGCCAAACGGCGACAGCAGCAGGGCGATCAGCCCGGTCCAGCCGGTGAGCGCGGAGACCGGCGGCTGATAGCCATGCGCCTGCAGCGTGGCTATGCCGGGCGCGTTCTGCGATGCCATGGTGACCAGAAAATAGGGCAGGCCGACGCCAATCAGTGCGGCAAGGTTAAAGTGCGGCATGATAAATTCCGGCACGCTCAGCGTCAGCGCGTGAGGCGGAAAGTGGATGGCGCGCTGACCCAGCGCCACCAGCACGCCGGCGATTAATGCCAGCAGGATGGCGTAGCGCGGCAGCCAGCGCCGGCTCAGCAGCCACACCAGACACATGCTGCCGCACAGGGCGAAATGGTGTTGCAAGCCGCTGAAGGTGCCGATGCCGAAGCGCAGCAGAATGCCCGCCAGCATCGCGGCTGCCAGCGACTGAGGAATGTGATTCATTAGCCGGGCGAACAGGCCGGTCACGCCGCTCAGCACAATCAGCAGATTGGTGGCGACAAACACCCCGACCACCTCATTGAGCGTCAGGCCGTGCACGCTGGTGGCGAGCAGTGCGGCACCCGGCGTCGACCAGGCGGCCAGCACCGGCATTCGCGTCCACAGCGACAGGCCAAGAGACGCCAGCCCCATGCCGATGCCCAGCATCGATAGCCAGCCGCCAATCTGCGCCGGCGAGGCGCCTGCGGCCTGCGCTGCCTGGAAGATCAGCGCGGCGGTGCTGCTATAGCCGACCAGCACGGCGATCAGGCCGGAAATCAGCATCGGAAAGGAAAAAGCCGGACGAACAGTGGCGGTGGTCATGGAATCACATCCCGTTGTGCGTTATAACGCACATTGTGGCACGCGCGGTGTGGCGCGCACAAGTGGTACACTGCGCGCCCGCTTTTCAGGAGACTTCATGGAAAATCTGCATCAACACCTCAGTCAGGCGCTGAAGCAGCTGCGTCAGGCCAATGGCTGGAGCCTGACGCTGGCGGCGGCGCGCACCGGCGTGAGTAAAGCCATGCTCGGCCAGATTGAGCGCGGCGAGTCGAGCCCAACGATTGCCACGCTGTGGAAAATCGCCACCGGCTTTAATGTGCCGTTCTCCTTTTTTGTTCAGAGCGCTGCGCAGCCGTCGGGCGAGGTGGCGACTTTCAGCCAGCCCAATGCGCAAATGCAGGTGAGACCGCTGCTGCCGTATGACGCGCGTCTGCGCTTCGATCTGCTGGAAGTGACGCTGGCGGCGGGCGCGCAGAGCGATTCCTCCGCGCATGAAAGCGGAGTGATTGAGCAGGTGGTGGTGGTGGAAGGTGAGCTGTTGCTGGGCATGGCAGGCAGCTGGCGCCGTTTGCAGGCCGGCGAGGCCAGCCAGTTCGCCGCCGATCAGCCGCACAGCTACCGCAATCCGCTGGCGACGCCGTTGCGCTTTCATAGCCTGATTCACTACGTACAGCGCGGCTAAAGGGCGCACAGCGCGATCACAAATTGATACGAAGGCAAACTACACAGTTTACCTTCGTATTTATATACTCAGGCTTCATCAGTAAAGGAGAAGGGCGATGAGCGAGCTGATTAGTGCCGCTGCGGCATTACGCAGCATCAATGGCAAACTGATGCGCCGCCTGCGCGAATCGGCCCCGCCGGGCGATCTTACCTGGCCGCAGGTTTCGGTGCTGGGTTATCTGGTGCGCGACGGCGCGATGACGGTGACCGAGCTGGCCGCGCGCGAAGGTGTGCGCAGCCAGTCGATGAGCGCCACGGTCGCCAGCCTGCAGACGCTGGGGCTGGTACAGGGCGTAGCCGATGCGCAGGATGGCCGCAAAACCCGCTATCAGCCCACCGACGCCTGCCTGCAGCTTATTGCCAGCAATCGCGCGCAGCGTGACGACTGGCTGCTGCACAGCATCAGCAGCCAGCTCAACCCGCAGGAGCAGCAAACGCTGCTGGCCGCCATTCCCTTACTGCAACGACTCGCTGACCATTAATTTGAGAGGACTCACCATGGCTGTCACCACGTTAGATGCCAATACCGCCCTGATCATCATCGACCTGCAGCACGGCATCGTTCGCCTGCCGGTTACGCCGTTACCGCCGGAAGACGTGATTGCGCGCGCCGCGCAGCTGGCGCAGGCGTTTCGCGCGAAACAGCTGCCGGTTACGCTGGTCAACGTGGCGGGCGGCGCGCCGGGCCGCAATCAGCTGCCGCGCCACGATGCCGCGCTGCCGGCAGACTGGGCGGTGCTGGTGCCGGAAATGGCACCGCAGCCGGGTGATCTCAGCGTGACGAAAAAGACCTGGGGTGCCTTTCACAATACCGACCTGCATCAGCAGCTGCAGCAGCGTGGGGTAACGCAGGTGGTGGTGTGCGGCATTGCCACCAGTATTGGCGTGGAATCCACGGCGCGTCAGGCGTACGAGCTGGGTTATAACGTCACGCTGGCCACCGATGCGATGAGCTGCCTGAACGATGAAACCCACCGCAACAGCATTGAGCGCATCTTCCCGCGCCTCGGCGAAACCGGCACCACCGACGAAATTCTCGCTCTGCTGAACTGATCTTTCCCCTCCAGGGCTGGTGCTGCCGGCCCTGTTCTGCGCAACATCCTGCTGCAGCGCACCCTTGTGCGCGCCAGTTACATCGACACCGTTGAGAATTGGTTTCATCAGTGCTGGTTACTGTCACCGTATACACAGCAACACGGTAACCGATATTTAGCCTGGCCTTTACGATTTATAAACACCAGCGTGCAGCAGCAACAGCGTTAGCCGTAGCGCGCTCTTCTGCTGCCGGGAGGTAGGGATGCTAAAAAAATTAAACCTGCTTTATTTCATCGCCAGCCTGTTTTTTCTGGGCACCGGTATTACCTTAGGTCTGGTGCTGTCACCGTTAATTACCGCAGAAGTTAACGCCACGCAAAAAGAGGTTGATGTGGCGAAACAGCAGGCGCTGTATAGCGGCGAGTTCGATCGCCATCAGCCGGGCAGCGATGCGCTCTACTGGGCCAGCGGTAAGGTCTATCTGACTGACAACATTATTGCCTTTGAGGGGAAAATTGCCCCCGGGCCACACTATAAAATCTATCTGACGAAAACTCAGGCGTTCGATCAGCATTCATTTCTTAAAATAAAGCATCAGTCGGCGTTAATTGGCGATTTAAATAACTTTGGTGACTTTATTAAATCGCTGCCGGAAGGCGTCGATCCGCAGGAATATTGCGCGGTACAAATCTGGAGTGAGCAATTTTCTAAATTTGTCGGCTCGGCGCGTTACCGCACCTGAATCAGGCACCGACCTGCGTCGGCGCCCGTATTTAATTACTGGAAGGCATAGCTCAGCGTCAGGCCAACGCTGTAATTGCGCCCCGGTGCCGGTTCGTAGTAACGACCATTGCTTTCATTCACGATGACCGAGCCGATATAGTGACGATCCAGCAGGTTATCGACGCGACCAAACAGATCCAGCGTCCAGTTCTGCACCAGCCATTTATAGCCGCTGTTCAGTCCCACCACCGTATAGGCGGGCGCTTTGACATCATTCTGGTCGTTGGCCGCAATGTCGCTCAGGTAGCGCAGGTCGCCGCCAGCATACCAGCCTTGCTCCGGCGCATAGCCCAGCCCGGCATACGCCATGTTGCGCGCAATACCGGGAATGCGTTTGCCGTCACAGCTGTCGCTGCCGCAGGCGTTGCTACGGTAGCGCGCGTCGAGCAGCGTCCACGCCGCTTTCAGGTGCCAGTCATAGCCAAACTGCTGATCGAGCCCGAGCTCCAGGCCACGACGGCGCGTCTCACCGGCGTTTTTGTAACTGGTGCGGCCTTCGTAACTGCTGTCTGACACGATCTCGTTTTTAGTATCGGTCTGAAACAGCGCGGCGGTCAGCAGGCCGTTGCCGAGGCGTTTTTTGCTGCCCAGCTCAACGGTATTGCTGGTGGCCGGCTGCAGGTTGAGATTGAGCCCGGCCTGATCCGCCGCGCGGTAGGAGAGTTCATTGAGCGTCGGCGTTTCAAAGCCGCGACCGGCGGAAACATAGGCATTCCAGCCCTCGTCAATCGCGTATTTGAGCGAGGCCGCAGGCAGCCAGCGGTGGTAGCGGCGATTGCCGCTGTCATCCGGATCGCTGGCAGTCACGTAATTGTCGTTAGCATCGAAATTGACCGTACTGAAACGCACGCCGGCGTCCAGCGACCAGCGATCGCTCAGCTGCCACGCGGTCTGCAGATAGGGATCGAGGTTCCACATCAGGTTGCGCTCGTTGCGGCGCAGTTCACCCTGCACACCGTAATCGGTCGCGCCGTCACTGCGCGTGAAGTTCTGATAGCCTTTGCGCTTCTCGCTCATGGTCTCATAGTCGAGGCCGCCGGTCAGGGTCACCGGCAGCGTCAACAGCGTCGCGCGGTGCGTCCAGCGGGTATCAATGCCCTGATAGTGGCGCGACAGCGATATGACACCGCCGGGATAGCCGGGTTTCAGCTGGGTCGCCAGCGGGATGGACTGATACTGAGTGGTTTCACGCTCGCCGGCATAGAGCATCACGCTGAGATCGTCGTTATCGCTCATCTGGCGCTGGTAATGCAGACCGGCCTGGGTCTGATCAACGGTTTTGCGCGCGTTGTACAGCGTGACGTTGCTGGCCACCTGGCGCGGATTCGCACGCCACTGATCCGGCGTCAGGCCGCCCGGATCCTGCGCTTCAACGTGTACGCTGTTGAACAGCAGCGTCAGGGTACTGACATCGTCAATGCGCACGCCCAGTCTGGCATTGCCGAGGTTCTTCTGCGCGGCGCTGTGGTCGCGATAGCCGTGCGTGGTGAAGCGCGAGGCGGAAAGCGTATAGTCAACGTCGCCGGCGTGGCTGCCATCACCGGTGGCACCGCTCGCTTTCACACTGTTGCGCCAGCTGCCGTAACTGCCGTACCAGCTGCTCGCTTCCAGCGTGGTCGGCTGCTGGCCGCGCTGGGTTTCCACGTTGATCACGCCGCCCGATGCATTGCCGTACAGCGCGGAGAACGGGCCGCGCAGCACTTCCACGCGATCGATGGAACCAATATCAATATTTGAGGTTTGCCCCTGGCCATCTGGCATGCTGGCCGGAATGCCGTCGACGTACATTCTGATGCCACGCACGCCGAAGGTGGAACGCGAGCCAAAGCCGCGCACCGAAATCTGCAGGTCCTGTGCATAATTTTGTCTGTTTTGAATTTGCAGACCGGGCACGCTGGTGAGGTTTTCTGACAGGTTAACGCGCGGTGCGGCGTGGCGCATATCGTCACCGCTGACGACGCTGACCGCCGCCGGGGTATCCAGTTCGGAGAGTCCACTGGCCGCGGGCGCGGCGCTGACCACCAGGGTATTGCTGGCATTGTCCGCCGCCAGCAGCGGCAGCGGCAGGAGTGCAGGCAGCATCAGCAACGGTACCTGTCGCAAAAGAGCAATTTTCATTTTAATAAACCGTAAAAAAGACGTGAAATGAACCAATCCGGACATTTAGCGCGCGTATGTTAATCGTTTTAGCGCGGGTTTGAAAAGCGTTAATAGTATGGCTGAACCCTGTTAATTGTGGCGTGAAAAATGTCCTTTCACCGCACCTCTGGCCTGGCTGTCCGCGAGAAATTCTGTCAGTGTGATCGTTTTGCCTGCGGTCAGAAGAAGGAAAAACCATGAGTCAGCAACCTGTTGTAGCGGTACTGGGATTAGGCGCGATGGGGCACGCATTTGCCGCCAATCTGTTGAAGAAGGGTTTTAGCGTGCGCGGCTGGAACCGCACGCGTGCCAAAGGGGAAGATCTGGAGGCCGCAGGCCTGATGCTGAGCGACAGCGCCGCGCAGGCCGTGGAAGGTGCAGACGTGGTGATCGCCATGCTGGCGGACGGTGACACCACACGCGCGACGCTTAAAGCGGTGCAGGGTGCGCTGCAGCAGGGCGCAACCGTGGCGCAGATGGGCACCATCGGCGTGGAAGCAACCGACGCGCTGATCGCAGAACTGGCCGCTGCACGCCCGGACGTGGTGTTTATTGATGCGCCGGTCTCCGGTACCAAAGCACCGGCGGAGAACGCGCAGATTCTGGTGATGGCCAGCGGCGATCGGCAGCGCGCCCAGGCGGCGGAGCAGGTGTTTGCCGCGATTGGTAAAGGAACACAGTGGCTGGGGGCCGCCGGCGCCAGCTCGCGCATGAAGCTGGTGGTGAATAGCTGGCTGATTGGCCTGATGCAGAGCCTCGCCGAAAGCACCCGGCTGGCAGAGCAGTTCGGTTTCACCACCGACGATTTCTGGCAGGTGCTGGAAGGCGGTCCGCTGGCCGCGCCTTACGCCAAAATGAAACTCGGCATGATTGCCAGTGGTGACTTCACGCCGCAGATGCATCTGGTCTGGGCGCTGAAAGATGCCCGGCTGGCGCTGGACGCAGCTGGCGACGCTTCTCTGCCGGCACTGGAAAACATCGTCGATGTCTGGCAGCAGGCGGTCGATGCCGGTTATGGCGAGCAGGATCTGGCGGCGGTTTATCAGTACCTGAAACGCTAAATGAGTCAGCGGCTCGACTTTGACTTCTCGCAGCGTCCGCTGGTGCCGTATGCGCATGATTACGCGCACGGCGACGCGGAGCCGTGGCACTATCACCACTGCGCGCAGCTGATACATACTTTGAGCGGCGTGGTGAAAGTGGAAACGCAACACGGCAGCTGGATTGTGCCGCCGAGCCGCGGCGTGTGGCTGCCGGCCGGCACGCGTCATGCGCTGCACATCGTTGGCAGCGTGGCGGCGCGCACGTTGTTTGTCGACCCGCTGGCGCGCGCCGATCTGCCTGCCAGCTGTCAGGTGGTGCAGATATCGCCGCTGCTGCGGGAGCTGATTGTCAGCGCGCTCACGCTGCCGGAGCATTACGCGTCTGGCAGTCGCGCCGAGCGAATTTACGAGCTGATTCTCGATGAAATTCGCGTGATGGACGTGCTGCCGTTTGGCCTGCCGCTGCCGCACAGTGAACGGCTGCTGGCGCTGTGCCAGCAGATTCAGCAGGCCCCGGGCGAGAGCTGGACGCTGGCGCGTGCGGCGGCACAGCTGTGCGTGGCGGAGCGGACGCTGGCGCGCCATTTCAGTCGTGAAACCGGTCTGCAGTTCAGCGACTGGCTGCGGCGCGCCCGGCTGAGCGTGGCGCTGACCCGGCTGGCACAGGGCGATACGGTGTTGGCCGTGGCGCTCGATCTCGGCTATGACAGCCCGAGCGCCTTCAGCGCCATGTTCCGCCGCGTGCTGGGCGTTACGCCGGCGAACTACTTTCCGGCGGCAGAAAAGCGCCCGCCGCGTTAAGCAATGCCTGCAGCGAGGCGCGCGTCACGTCATTATCAATACCCACGCCCCACGCACGCTCGCCACGCGGCGTGATGCAGCTGATATAGCACACCGAACGGCTGTCGCTGCGTTTGCCCAGCGTGTGTTCATGGTAATCCTCAATGGTCACCGCCAGATCGTAGCGCTGGCGCAGCGCGGCCACCGCCGCTGACAGCAGCCCGTTGCCGCGACCTTCCAGCGTCAGTTGCCGCGCGCCGTGCTGCAGGTGCGCTTTGATCCGCGTCTCGCCCTGATCATCGCTATGGCTCTCCGCCTGCAGCAGGCGGCACAGCGGCTGCTGCAGGCCGTACTGCTGACAGAACAGCTGCCACAGCGCGTGGTGCGTCATCTCCTGGCCGTGAGCATCGGTCTGCTGCTGCACGCAGCAGCTGAAATCCTGCTGCAGGCCGCGCGGCAGTTGCAACCCGTGATTTTGCTCCAGCAGCCAGGCGGCACCGCCTTTGCCGGACTGGCTATTCACGCGGATCACCGCTTCATAGCTGCAGCCGATGTCCAACGGATCGAGCGGCAGATAAGGCATCTGCCAGATCGCTTCGTGACGCGCACTGCGTTCGGCAAAGCCTTTGCGAATCGCATCCTGATGCGAGCCGGAGAAGGCGGTAAACACCAGTTCCCCGGCGTAAGGATGGCGCGGATGCACCGGCAGCTGGTTACAGCGCGTCACCACTTCCAGCACCGCTTGCATGTCGCTAAAGTCCAGCTCAGGCGACACGCCCTGGGTATACAGGTTCAGCGCCAGCGTCACCAGATCGACATTGCCGGTGCGCTCGCCGTTACCAAACAGGCAGCCCTCAACGCGATCGGCCCCGGCCAGCAGCGCCAGCTCGGCGCAGGCGATGCCGGTACCGCGATCGTTATGCGGATGCACGCTGATGGTCACCTGCGAGCGCTGGCTGAAGTGGCGACAGAAATACTCAATCTGGTCGGCATAGACGTTGGGCGTGTTGACTTCCACCGTGGCGGGCAGGTTGATGATCATTGGCCGCTGCGGTCCCGGCTGCCAGATGGCGGCGACCGCTTCACAGATTTCCAGCGCGAATTCCGGCTCGGTAAAGCAGAAGGTTTCCGGCGAGTACTGAAAGGTCCAGCGCGTGGCGGGTTGGGCCGCACAGCGCGCGCGGATTTGCCGTGCGGCGGCGCAGGCCAGTTCGATGATTTCAGCTTTGCTCTGACGAAACACGCGCTCACGGAACAGCGGCGCGGTGGCGTTATACAGATGGATAATCGCCTGCGGCACGTCACGCAGCGCTGCAAAGGTGCGATCGATTAAATCGCTGCGCGCCTGCGTTAACACCTGAATAGTGACGTCGTGGGGAATATGCTGCTGTTCAATCAGCAGGCGCACAAAATCAAAATCGGTTTGCGAAGCGGCGGGAAACGCCACTTCAATCTCTTTAAAGCCGCAGCGCAGCAGCAGCAGCCAGAATGCTAATTTGCGCGCACTGTCCATTGGCGTAGCCAGCGCCTGATTGCCATCGCGCAAATCGGTTGAGAGCCAGCGCGGCGTGTGCGTGAGCTGGCGTGACGGCCACTGGCGATCCGGCAGGTTAATCACGGGCCACGGGCGATATTTTTCAGCAGGTTGAGTCAGCATGGGGGTCTCCTTGAGGTCTGCCTGTAGTCTGCAGTAACCTGCCGGATGCGGCTCACGCATAGCTGACAATCCGGCGTGCAAAACTGACAGCTGCCCGCGCGCGGGACATTCAAAGATTCCCGTCAGATAATCCCTACTGTGATTCGATGCCGTGCTTTTTCATCATCGCCCGCAGCTGGTGATAAGTGACGCGCAACAGTTCGGCGGCGCGGCGCTGGTTGTATCTGGCCTGCTGCAGGCTGGCTTCGACCAGTTCGCGCTCCTGCTGGTTCTGCCACTGGCGTAAATCCAGCGGCAGCGCCGGCAGGGCGCTTGCACGCTGTTCTGCTTCCGCTTCCGTTATCGCAGGGGCGCTGCGCGGCGCAAACGGATTGATGATGATGTTGTCGAGCGGCTGTTCGGTGCTGTGATGACGGTATACCGAGCGCTCCACCACGTTTTTCAGTTCACGCACGTTACCCGGCCAGCTGTGCTGCAACAGGGTGAGCTGAGCGCGCTCGCTAAAGCCGGGAAACAGCGCCAGGCCAAGCTCGCGACACATCTGAATGGCGAAATGCTCGGCCATCACCAGGATATCGCTGCGGCGCTCGCGCAATGGCGGCAGCTGGACGACATCGAACGCGAGGCGATCGAGCAGGTCGGCACGGAAACGACCGGCGGCGGCCAGCGCGGGCAGATCCTCGTTGGTGGCGCACACCAGCCGCACGTTAACCTGCAGCGACTGATTGCCGCCAACGCGTTCCAGCTGACCATACTCAATCACGCGCAGCAGCTTTTCCTGCACCAGCATCGGCGCGGTGGCCAGCTCATCCAGAAACAGCGTGCCGCCATCGGCGCGCTCAAAGCGGCCGAGATGGCGCTTCTGGGCGCCGGTAAAGGCCCCGGCTTCATGGCCGAACAGCTCGGAATCCAGCAGGTTTTCATTGAGCGCGGCGCAGTTGAGTGAAATAAACGGCCCCTGCCAGCGGTCGGAAAGATAATGCAGGCGGCTGGCGATCAGCTCTTTACCGGTACCGCGTTCGCCAATCACCAGCACCGGTTTCTCCAGCGGTGCCAGTTTTGACACCTGCTCCAGCACCTCTAAAAAATTATTCGATTCGCCCAGCAGATTATCTTTGCCGTTAGCCATGATGAAATTCGCCACCGATTAATCAATTTCACTACCTTAACGGATTACGTAGCGGGTGTAAAACAGTCAAAGCCAATAAAATCAGTAAATTAAAAACTGGCACGCATCTTGTATTAGCTATGAGCGTAAAGACATGACAACCAGAGGAACATCATTATGGGTATTTTTTCTCGTTTCGCCGATATCGTGAACGCTAACATCAACTCGCTGCTGGAGCGCGCCGAAGATCCGCAGAAACTGGTACGCCTGATGATTCAGGAAATGGAAGACACGCTGGTGGAAGTGCGTTCCACCTCGGCCCGCGCGCTGGCGGAAAAGAAACAGCTGCTGCGCCGTATTGAACAGGCCGAAGTTCAGCAGGCTGAATGGCAGGAAAAAGCCGAGCTGGCGCTGAGTAAAGAGAAAGAAGATTTAGCCCGTTCGGCGCTGATTGAGAAACAGAAGCTGACCGACCTGATCGCTGCGTTGCAGCAGGAAGCCAGCCACGTTGAAGAGACGCTGGAGCGCATGAAAGGCGAGATTGGCGAGCTGGAGAAAAAACTCAGCGAAACCCGCGCCCGCCAGCAGGCGCTGACGCTGCGTCACCAGGCGGCTTCATCGTCACGCGATGTGCGTCGTCAGCTCGACAGCGGCAAGCTGGATGAGGCGATGGCACGCTTCGAATCGTTTGAACGTCGCATCGATCACATGGAAGCGGAAGCGGAAAGCCAGCGCTTCGGTAAAAGCAAAACGCTGGACCAGCAGTTTGCCGATCTGAAAGCCGATGACGAAATCAGCCAGCAGCTGGCCGCGCTGAAAGCCAAAATGAACCGCAGCGAGTGATCGCCCCGGGCCCGCTAACGGGCCCGGATTGCCGGGTGTACTGAAAAAGGAGAGTCAATGAGCGCACTATTTCTGGCCATACCATTAACGATCTTCGTGCTTTTTGTGGCACCGATCTGGTTATGGCTGCACTACAGCAACAAACGCAACGGCGGGGAGCTTTCGTCCGGTGACCTGCAGCGCCTGCAGCAGCTGACGCAGGAAGCGCGCCGCATGCGTGACCGGGTCGAGGCGCTGGAAGCGATCCTCGATGCCGAACACCCGAACTGGAGGCAGCCATGATGAACGGACGCAAACTGTGGCGTATTCCGCAGCAGGGCAAAGTGCGCGGCGTGTGTGCCGGGCTGGCCGAATACCTCGATATTCCGGTGCGCCTGCTGCGTGTCATTGTGGTGCTGTCACTGTTTTTCGGTCTGTTTATGATCACCGTGACCGCCTATTTTATCCTCGGCTACGTGCTGGACGAAAAGCCGCTGGACGCGCCGTCAGAACGCACGCCAACGGCACGCGAACTGCTGGATGAGCTGGAAAACACGCTCACCGCCGATGAGCGTAACGTACGCGATATCGAGCGTTACGTGACCTCAGAAACCTTCAGCGTACGCAGCCGTTTTCGTCAGATTTAATTGCTGTCGCGGGCCCGCCAGCGGGTCCGCGTCTCTACTGGAGAGGCGCTATGCATACGCAACGTTTTACTGCTCTGCGCCGCCGCGCAACGCCTGCGTTGAAGTCGGCGGGAAAATTCATCATCATCAGTGCAGTAACCTATGCGCCCGGCGGCCTGGCCGGCTGGGCAGTGAAATCGGTGGCGCGCCGTCCGCTGCGCCTGTTGCTGGCGGCCGCCCTGGAACCGTTGCTGAGCAAGGCATTTAACCGCCTGTCAGCACGTTTCATCAGGGAGAGCGATGAAAAGACTGCAAAATGAATTGATGGGGCTGATGAACCGCGGCGTGGATCGCCATCTGCGCCTCGCTGTCACCGGCCTGAGCCGCAGCGGCAAAACCGCGTTTATCACCTCGCTGGTTAACCAGCTGCTCAATGTCCACAGCGGCGCGCGTTTGCCGCTGTTTTCCGTGGTACGCGAAGAGCGGCTGCTGGGCGTCAAACGCGTGCCGCAACGTGAACTGGGCACGCCGCGCTTTACCTATGACGAAGGCCTGGCCCAGCTGTACGGCACGCCGCCGGTGTGGCCAACGCCAACGCGCGGCGTCAGCGAGATGCGTCTGGCGCTGCGCTACCGCCCGGATCAATCCCTGCTGCGCCACTTCAAAGACACCGCCACGCTGTACCTCGAAATTGTCGATTATCCCGGCGAGTGGCTGCTGGATCTGCCGATGCTGGCGCAGGATTATCTCAGCTGGTCACGCCAGATGGTCGGCCTGCTGCAGGGCGATCGTCAGCAGTGGGCGGCGCGCTGGCACAGCCTGTGCGCCGATCTCGATCCGTTCGCGCCCGCCGATGAAAACCGCCTGGCGGAGATCGCCGCGGCCTGGACCGACTACCTGCATCAGTGCAAAACCGAAGGATTGCACTTCATCCAGCCGGGCCGTTTCGTGTTGCCCGGCGACATGGCTGGCGCGCCCGCCCTGCAGTTTTTCCCGTGGCCCAATGGAGATGAACAGCAGGCCGGTAAGCTGCTGCAGGCGCCGGCCGGCAGCAATTTCGCCATGCTGCAGCAGCGTTTTCACTATTACTGTCAGCATGTGGTGAAAGGTTTCTATAAAAATCACTTCCTGCGCTTCGATCGCCAGATTGTGCTGGTCGATTGCCTGCAGCCGCTCAACAGCGGACCGCAGGCGTTCAATGATATGCGGCTGGCGCTGACCCAGCTGATGCAAAGTTTTCACTATGGCCAGCGCACGCTGTTCCGCCGGCTGTTTTCACCGGTGATCGATAAGCTGCTGTTTGCCGCCACCAAGGCCGATCACATTACTGCCGATCAGCACGCCAATATGGTGTCGCTGCTGCAGCAGCTGGTGCAGGACGCGTGGCAGAATGCCGCGTTCGAAGGCATCAGCATGGATTGTCTGGGGCTGGCGTCGGTGCAGGCCACCGAGAGCGGGCTGGTGGATCATCGCGGGGAAAAACTGCCGGCGCTGCGCGGTCATCGCCTCGCTGACGGCGAACCGCTGACCTTTTACCCGGGCGAAGTGCCGCCGCGCCTGCCGGGCAACAGCTTCTGGCAGCAGCAGGGGTTTCAGTTTGAACAGTTCCGGCCGCAGCAGCTTGACGTCGATCGGCCGTTGCCGCATATCCGCATGGATGCTGCGCTGGAATTTTTACTGGGAGATAAATTGCGATGAGCGACGAAACGCCACTCAAACCACGGATAGATTTTGCCCGCCCGTTGCAGGAGCCGGCGGAGCCAATACTGCGCGCAGCACACACCTTTAGCGCTGATGCGCAACAGGGTTTTCTGGTGACGCCCGACGCGGAGCCGCTGGAAGAGGGTGCCGGCGAGAAAGTGGTGGAAGCCGCGCTGCGGCCGAAGCGTAGCCTGTGGCGCAAAATGGTGGGCGTCGGGCTGGGCATTTTTGGCATCAGCGTGGTGGCGCAGGGCGCCCAGTGGCTGCACGATGCCTGGCTGACGCGCGACTGGTTTGCGCTGGGTAGCGGCGTGGCCGGTGGGCTGATTGTCGCCGCCGGCGCGGGCGCGCTGATCGGCGAATGGCGTCGGCTGTATCGTCTGCGTCAGCGGGCGGAAGAGCGTGACGTGGGCCGTGAACTGCTGACCAGTCACGACATCGGCAAAGGCCGGGCGTTCTGTGAAAAGCTGGCGCGTCAGGCGCAGCTGGATCAGGCGCATCCGGCACTGCAGCGCTGGCACGCGGCGCTGCATGAAACCCACAACGATCGCGAAATTGTCACCCTGTATGCGCAACTGGTGCAGCCGGTGCTGGATAGCCAGGCACGGCGCGAAATTAGCCGTCACGCGGCAGAATCGACGCTGATGATTGCCGTCAGCCCGCTGGCGCTGGTCGACATGGCGT
The DNA here is from genome assembly GCF_035783935.1 of Pantoea dispersa. GTDB lineage: Bacteria > Pseudomonadota > Gammaproteobacteria > Enterobacterales > Enterobacteriaceae > Pantoea > Pantoea dispersa_C. The sequence goes on from NZ_JALKOV010000001.1 coordinate 753,282, forward strand.
TTATCGCCTGGCGCAACCTGCGGTTGGTGAACCGCATTGCGGCCATCTACGGCATTGAACTCGGCTACTTCAGCCGCATCCGGCTGTTCCGGCTGGTGCTGCTGAATATGGCGTTTGCCGGAGCGTCAGAGCTGGTGCGCGAAGTCGGTATGGACTGGATGTCGCAGGATATCGCCGCGCGTCTCTCGGCGCGTGCGGCGCAGGGCATCGGTGCCGGGCTGCTCACCGCCCGGCTGGGGATCAAAGCCATGGAATTGTGTCGCCCGCTGCCGTGGCTGGCGGAGGACAAACCGCGGCTGGGTGATTTCCGTCGCGAGTTAATTGGCCAGCTTAAAGAATCGCTGGCCAATAGCGGTGATAAAGCAGGTCAGGCTGCTAAATAATCTCACCTTGTCTGCCTTTCACGCTGCCGACGGCGTGAAAGGTAAAATTATCTGTGTCAGCGGTGACTTCTGACGGGATTATTGTTGGTTGTTCCGCTACACTTCTTTCCGTCACCTGCCTCAGAGTGTCAACTTTTCATGACAGAACCCTTCTGAGGCGCTGCAAGTTAGCGTATTATCTCTAAAATCAAAACCTGACTAAGGCTCATCGCAATGCGTTTGGAAGTTTTCTGCCAGGACCGCATCGGTCTGGCGCGCGAGCTACTCGACCTGCTGGTTGCCCGTAATATTGACCTGCGCGGCATCGAAATTGCCTCGCTGGGCCGCATCTACCTTAACTTTTCTGCGCTGGAATTTGACGCGTTCAGCAACCTGATGGCGGAGATTCGCCGTACACCGGGCGTGACAGACGTTCGCACCGTGTCATTCATGCCGTCGGAGCGTGAACACCGCGCGCTGAGTGCGCTGCTGGTGGCGATGCCCGAGCCGGTGTTCTCCATCGACCTGAAAGGCAAAGTCGAACTGGCGAATCCGGCGGCGCAAAACCTGTTTAACCTCGACGAACAGAAGATTCGTAACCAGAACGCCGGCACACTGATTGCCGGATTCAATTTCCAGCGCTGGCTGGAGAATGAACGCGTAGACGCCCAGGCGCAGCATGTGGTGATCCACGGGCGTGATTTTCTTATGGAAGCGCGGCCGATCTACCTGGCGCAGGAAGATGAGCAGAACGACCAGCCGGTGGGGGCGATGATCACCCTGAAATCCACCGCGCGCATGGGCCGCCAGCTGCAGAATCTCAGCGTCACCGATGATTCCGAATTCGATCACATCGTGGCGGTGACGCCGAAAATGCGTCAGGTGATCGAGCAGGCGCGCAAGCTGGCGATGCACGATGCGCCGCTGCTGATTGTCGGCGACACCGGCACCGGCAAAGACATGCTGGCGCGCGCCTGCCATCTGCGCAGCGCGCGCGGCAAAAAGCCATTCCTGGCGCTGAACTGCGGATCGATCCCGGATGATGTCGCTGAGAGCGAACTGTTTGGTCACGCGGCGGGTGCGTATCCCAACGCGCTGGAAGGCAAGAAGGGCTTCTTTGAGCAGGCGAACGGCGGCTCGGTGCTGCTGGATGAAATCGGCGAGATGTCGCCGCGCATGCAGACCAAACTGCTGCGCTTCCTGAACGATGGCACCTTCCGCCGCGTCGGCGAGGATCATGAAGTGCATGTGGATGTGCGCGTGATCTGCGCCACGCAAAAGAACCTGATTGAGCTGGTGCAGCGCGGCGAGTTCCGTGAAGACCTGTTCTATCGCCTGAACGTGCTGACGCTGAATCTGCCGCCGCTGCGCGAACGTCCGCTGGATATTCTGCCGCTCACCGAAATGTTTGTGGCGCGCTTCGCGGATGAGCAGGGGCTGCCGCGCCCGCGTCTGTCACCGCAGCTGACGCCGTTCCTGACGCGCTATAACTGGCCGGGCAACGTGCGCCAGCTGAAAAATGCGCTGTACCGCGCGCTGACGCAGCTGGAGGGCCATGAGTTGCGTCCACAGGATATCGTGCTGCCGGAGCAGGCGCTGGATGTGTCGCTGGGCGAAGAGGCGATGGAAGGGTCACTGGATGAAATCACCAGCCGTTTTGAACGTTCTGTGCTGACGCGGCTTTATCTGTCGTATCCCAGCACGCGCAAGCTGGCGAAACGCCTTGGGGTGTCACACACCGCGATAGCCAACAAGCTGCGCGAATATGGTCTCGGCCAGAAACGCAGCGAAAACGAATAATCCGCGTTATGCATGAAAAAGCCGTCTGTTCCAGACGGCTTTTTTTTATCAGCAGTAGCCTTACTTCAGCGCGGCCAGTGCCGCTTCATAGTTTGGCTCTTCGGTGATTTCATTCACCAGCTCGCTGTACAGCACTTTGTCGTTTTCATCCAGCACCACCACGGCGCGAGCGGTCAGGCCTTTCAGCGGGCCATCGGCAATTGCAACGCCGTAAGCTTCAATGAATTCTGCACCGCGCAGCGTGGACAGCGTGACCACATTGTTGACGTTCTCGGCACCGCAGAAGCGCGACTGCGCAAACGGCAGATCGGCAGAGATGCACAGCACCACGGTGTTATCAGCTTCGCCGGAACGCTCGTTGAATTTGCGCACCGATGCGGCGCACACGCCGGTATCAATGCTCGGGAAAATGTTCAGAACTTTGCGTTTGCCTGCATACTGAGAAAGGGACACATCACTGAGATCTTTCGCCACCAGGTTGAACGGTTTTGCCTGCTCGCCAGCCTGCGGGAAGTGGCCGGCAACCGGCACCGGATTGCCCTGAAAGTGAACATTCTGCGACATACAATTTCCTTTTAACGATGAAATATCTGGCGTTAACCCCACCAGAACAGGTATAGCGTTTGTTTATGACATAAATTTTAAGGGTTTACGAGCCTAATTCAACGTGGAACCGCACCAGCACGTTATGACGTCATGGATCTGAGGAGAAAGCATGAGAACAGTGAAAAGTTATCCGGAAGCCTGGCCGCTGCACTCGCCGTTTGTGATTTCGCGCGGCAGCCGCACCGAGGCGCACGTGGTGGTGGTGGAGATCGAACAGGATGGCATCAAAGGCATTGGCGAAGCCACGCCGTACGCCCGCTATGGCGAAAGTGAAGCCTCGGTGCTGGAGCAAATTGCGTCACAGCTCGCTGCGTTACAAAACGGCATGACGCGGGCGGCGCTGCAACAGGCGTTGCCCGCTGGCGCCGCGCGTAATGCGATTGATTGTGCCCTGTGGGATCTGGAGCGCCAGCAGCAGCGCACCAGCCTGGCGGCGCTATGTGAGGCGGTGCCGGCACCGGAGATCGTCACGGCCCATACCGTCAGCATTGATACGCCGGAAGCGATGGCCAGCAGCGCGCTGGCGCTGTGGCAGCACGGTGCGCGCCTGCTGAAAATTAAGCTGGATAACCATCTGATCAGCGAGCGGCTGGTGGCGATCCGCAGTGCGGTGCCGGACGCCACGCTGATCGTCGATGCTAATGAGTCCTGGCAGGCAGAAGGGCTGGCGGCACGCTGCCAGCTGCTGGCCGATTTACAGGTGGCGATGCTGGAGCAGCCGCTGCCTGCCGCGCAGGATGCGGCACTGGCCCATTTTATCCATCCGCTGCCGATCTGTGCGGATGAAAGCTGCCACACGCGCGACAGTCTGGCAGCGCTGCAGGGACGCTATGACATGGTCAACATCAAACTGGATAAAACCGGTGGGCTGACGGAAGCACTGGCGCTGGCCACGGCAGCGCGCGCACAGGGGTTTGCCATCATGCTGGGCTGTATGCTGTGTACCTCGCGCGCTATTCGCGCTGCGCTGCCGTTAACGCCGCAGGCCCGGTATGCCGATCTCGACGGTCCGACGTGGCTGGCGGCCGACGTGGAACCGTCGCTGCACTTCTCACACGGCGTGCTTAAGACAACGGCTGCCAGCGCAGCAGGTTAATCATCGCGTCCAGATACACTTCGGTGGCGTCGTCCACCGAAATGGCCGGCATCTCGGCGGTAATGCAGGGCAGGCTGAGATCGTCGCACCAGCTGCCAAACGACCCCGGCGTGGCATAACCCACGCTGCTCACCACCGGCAGACCGGTTTGCTCCGCCAGCCAGCTGGCGAGCGGGCTATGGTGCGGATCGTCAATACAGGCCAGCGGCTCGTGCCACGACACCACCCAGCGCGGCTGAATACGATGAATCAGCTGACACAACGCGGCAGTTTCCGGCTCCGACGCCGGTGCCGTACCGGTCGACAGCACCACATCGCGCGCGTCGGCCACGCTGTTCCAGCGATAGACGGTATCGCCCGCTTGCCAGTTGGCGGCAGGAAAGTTGCGATTGAGATCGACGCCGTTGACATTGGCGCGCAGCCCGAGCTGACAGCCGTCCGGATTAACCGCCAGAATTACATGATGACGGCGCAGCGTATCCGGTAGCGTACGCATGGCGGCAGAGAGCGTAGCCACCGCTGCATTTTCATCGCCGTGCGTGCCGGCAATAATCAGCCCGCTGTCAGCATCGGCAGCCGGTGCCGGAAACCACAGCAGCGGCGCACCCAGCACCGACTGTCCATATTGTTGCCAGACGGCGTCCAGCTTGCCGCGCAGCGGGCGCGGGTGGTGTGTCGACATATCCTTCCTCTCAGTAATGCGCCGGTTCAGCGGCCAAAATTGTGAGCTGTAATCCAGCCTCAACATAACGGTAAACAGCAGGCGGGGAAATAGCTATTTATCAATCAGCGATTTGCGATAAAGTGCGGAAAGTTGCTGGCGACGCATGAGTTTGGCCGTCGCCCTTTTTTGGGTTAAGGAGTCGTGATGAAACCAACTTTCCGCACCACGCTGGCTGCTCTGATCATCACCAGCGCCATTTCACCCGCCTATGCCGCCAGTGTGCCTGCCGGGGCGCAGCTGGCCAGCACGCAGGAAATCGTGCGCCACATCAAAGATGAACCGGCCTCACTTGATCCGCTCAAGGCCGTCGGGCTGCCGGAAATCCAGGTGCTGCGCGATCTGTTTGAAGGGCTGACCAGCCAGGATGCGCACGGCAAAATCGTGCCGGGCGTGGCTGAAAGCTGGAGCAGCAACGACAACAAAACCTGGCTGTTTACGCTGCGCAAAGACGCGCGCTGGTCCAATGGCCAGCCGGTGACCGCGCAGGATTTTGTCTACAGCTGGCAACGGCTGGTGGATCCTAAAAACAGTTCGCCTTTTGCCTGGTTTGCCGCGCTAAGCGGCATTGAGAATGCCGACGCCATCACCAAAGGGCAGATGAGCCCGGACAAACTGGGCGTGGTCGCCACCGATGGTACGCACCTGAAAGTGACGTTGTCACGACCGCTGCCGTGGTTTCCCAGCATGGTCGCCAACGTCGCGATGTTCCCGGTGCCGCAGCAGGTGATTGCGCAAAACGGCGATGGCTGGACTGCACCAGGTAAACTGGTGGGCAACGGCGCCTACCAGCTGCAGGAGCGGGTGGTTAACGAGAAGATTGTGCTGGTGCGTAACCCGCACTACTGGGATGACGCGCATTCGGTGCTGACCAAAGTGACCTTTATTCCGATCAATGAAGAATCCAGCGCCACCAAGCGTTACCGCGCCGGGGATATCGATATCACCGAATCCTTCCCGAAAAATATGTATGGCCTGCTGAAAAAAGAGCTGCCGGGGCAGGTGTACACGCCGGATCAGCTGGGCACTTACTATTATGCCTTTAACACGCAAAAAGGGCCGACGGCGGATGTGCGCGTGCGTAAGGCGCTGTCGTGGAGCATCGATCGCCGCATCATCGCCGAAAAAGTGCTGGGCACCGGTGAGAAACCGGCATGGCACTTCACACCTGACGTCACCGCCGGGTTCACGCCGCAGCAGAGCTATCTGCAGCAGCACAGCCAGCAGGAGCTGAACGCCCAGGCCAAAGCACTGCTGACCGCCGCCGGTTATGGCCCGGCCAAACCGCTGCACCTGACGCTGCTGTATAACACCTCTGAAAGCCACCAGAAAATTGCGATTGCGGTAGCATCGATGTGGAAGAAGAATCTTGGCGTCGACGTCACGCTGCAGAATCAGGAGTGGAAAACCTATATCGACAGCCGCAACAGCGGTAACTTCGACGTGATTCGCGCTTCCTGGGTGGGCGATTACAACGAGCCGTCGACCTTCCTCAGCCTGCTGACGGCCAGCCACAGCGGCAATATTTCCCGCTTCAGTAACGCCGAATACGATGCGGTGCTGGCGAAAGCCAGCAATGAAACCAGCGTGGCCGAGCGCAATACCGACTACAACAAAGCCGAGCAAATCATCGCCGATCAGGCCCCGATTGCGCCAATCTACCAGTACACCAACGGGCGGCTGATCAAGCCGTGGGTGAAGGGCTATCCGATCACCAATCCGGAAGACGTCGCCTACAGCCGCGAATTGTGGATTGAGAAGCACTGACGCTGCGCCGCCACGGAAGGCGGTTTGCTGGCCTGACGAACGCTGTCATCTTTACTCACACCCTGGCAATTGCAACTGTCCCGCGTCGCGCTAGACTGTATCGTATTGTTTTTGCTAGTGAGGCGAGTACGTGAACGTCATTGAAGGAAAAGCGCTGCAGGTATCGGATGCGATTGTCGCCTGCCAGTTCGACGGCAAGGGTGGCGTTATCGCCATTGAAGATAAAGATGTCATCAACTGTGAGCGCCACTGCTGGCTGCACCTGAATTATACCCAGCGACAAAGCGCCGACTGGCTGCAGCACACGCCGCTGATCCCCGACGCGGTGCGTGATGCGCTGGCCGGTGACAGCATGCGGCCGCGCGTAACGCGGCTGGGTGACGGCTTTATGATCGTGCTGCGCAGCGTGAATCATAACGCCGATTCGCGGCCGGACCAGCTGGTGGCGATGCGCGTGTTTATCAATGACAAGCTGATTGTCTCTACCCGGCGGCGTAAAGTGTATGCCATCGATGAAGTGCTGACCGATCTGCAAAACGGCAACGGCCCGGTCGACGGCGGCAGCTGGCTGGTGGATGTCTGCGATGCGCTCACCGATCACGCCAGCGAATTCATTGAAGAGATGCACGACAAAATAATTGCGCTGGAAGATGCGCTGATGGATCAGCAGGTGCCGGCGCGCGGTGAGCTGGCGCTGCTGCGCAAACAGCTGATCGTCATGCGCCGCTACATGGCGCCGCAGCGTGATGTCTATGCGCGGCTGGCAAGCGAGAAACTGCCGTGGATGAGCGATGACGATCGCCGCCGCATGCAGGATGTCGCGGACCGGCTGGGACGCGGTCTGGATGACCTCAATGCAGGCGTGGCGCGTACCGGCATCCTGGCGGATGAAGTGGCATCGCTGCTGGCGGAATCCATGAACCGCCGCACCTATACCATGTCGCTGATGGCGATGATTTTTCTGCCTGCCACCTTTCTCACCGGGCTGTTTGGCGTCAACCTTGGCGGCATTCCCGGCGGCAGCTGGCCGCTGGGTTTTACCATGTTCTGCGGGTTACTGCTGGTGATGGTGCTGGGCGTGGCGCTGTGGCTGAAACGGCGTAAATGGCTGTGATGTTATCAGCGGGTTATCCGCGGGTAATTGACGGGTAATTATGGCGGCGCAGGGGAGAAAAGCGGAAAAAACCTGATCGACATCAATAAGCGCACAGCCCAACCGGGGCAAACTCTGTCCCGCAGGTGAATGCAACGTCAAGCGATGGGCGTTGCGCTCCATATTGTCTTACTTCCTTTTTTTGAATTACTGCATAGCACATTTGATTCGTACGACGCCGGCTTATCCGCCGGCTTTTTTTTTGCCGTTTGGCTTGCCGTCACATCCTTTCCTATGCTTTACAGACATTCAGCGAACAGGAGAACGGCATGCGCATGATTCACGCCAGCGAACCTATCCCGACCGATCCGCCACCGATTCCCGAACCCGTGCCGCAACCGCAGCCGATTCCCGAGCCCGAACCGCCGCACGACCCTGAATTTCCGCCGATAAGCGATCCCCCGCCACACCGCTAATAAAAAAGGCGCGTTGCCGAAGCGACGCGCCTTTGTTGTGCCGCAAGCCTGTTATTTAATTTCCAGCACGTCGAGGCGAGTGCTCAGGTCCGGCTGATCGTCCTCGTCGGCCTGCCAGCCCACCGGCTGCGCAGGCAGCGATTCGCGATCGAAACCAATATCCCCGCCGTCGACCACGGCATCACCGTGCTTGATACCTTTAAAATCAAACAGATTAACATCGGCCATATGCGATGGGACGATGTTCTGCATGGCGCTGAACATGGTTTCAATGCGGCCCGGATAGCGCTTATCCCAGTCACGCAGCATGTCAGCAACCACCTGGCGCTGCAGGTTGGGCTGTGAACCACACAGGTTGCACGGGATGATCGGGTACTGACGCGCTTCGGCAAAGCGCACAATATCTTTTTCGCGGCAGTAGGCCAGCGGACGAATCACGATGTGTTTGCCGTCGTCGCTCATCAGTTTTGGCGGCATGCCTTTCATCTTGCCGCCGTAGAACATGTTGAGGAACAGCGTCTGCAGGATGTCATCGCGGTGATGGCCCAGGGCGATTTTGGTACAGCCCAGCTCAGTGGCGGTGCGGTAAAGAATGCCGCGGCGCAGGCGCGAACAGAGCGAGCAGGTGGTTTTGCCTTCCGGAATCTTCTCTTTAACGATGGAATAGGTATCTTCGTTAACGATCTGGTACTCGACGCCGAGCGTGTCGAGGTAGGCCGGCAGCACGTGTGCCGGGAAGCCCGGCTGTTTCTGGTCGAGATTCACCGCCACCAGTGAAAAGTTGACCGGCGCGCTCTGCTGCAGGTTACGCAGAATTTCCAGCATGGTGTAACTGTCTTTGCCGCCAGACAGGCACACCATGATGCGATCGCCTTCCTCAATCATGTTGAAATCCGCAATCGCTTCGCCGACGTTACGGCGCAGGCGCTTCTGCAGTTTGTTCAGGTTGTATTGCTCTTTTTTATTAACTTCTTGATGTTCAGACATGAATTTCGGTCTCGGTGATCACTGGGCAGCCGCGGATGTCGCGTTAATGAGGCTCTGGCCTGGCGTGCATGAACCATGTTCACGCACGGGTCGCTGCGCTGGCCTTAACGGGTGCCGGCTGACCGCAGTCAGCAGGAAAAGTCTGTCGCGTATGGTACGGATTACAGCGCCAAATTCCAGCAAGATTTATCGCTTTACCGGCGATGCGCTCTGTACGCCGCGCTATTACCTTCAGATAACTGTTTCGCTATTCACAATTTTTAGTTTGTCGGGCATTTTGCAAGCGGTACACTGCCAGCTTCCCCAGGGAGGAATAAGCGATGAAAAATGTTGTGTTAAGCATGCTGGCGAAGATTTCACAAATTGATGCCACAACCAAGCAGTTGACCGCGCGCGTCGAGGCGCAGTCGTTGCTGATCGGTGCGCTGGTACTGGCCGTCAGTAAGAAAGGCGGCGTCACTGAAGTTATTGAAAGCGCCAACAAAGCCATCAACATGGTGATTGAATCCGCAGAGGCTGACGAGATGCTTAAATCGGATGCCGCCATTCTGCTGAGTGAGTTTCAGGATTTACTGACCATTTCACGTGCGGTTGACAGCGCCGATGATGTTATCAATCAGCAGGCGCTGGAAGGGATTACCGGTGTCAGCAGCACCAGCGACGACGAGGGCACAGACAAGCCGCAATAACGTCGTGTGTGGTAATCACGTTGTCGGCTACCATTGCGCACAATTTGCCAGCGATAACCGCACATTTATTGATCTGGGTAAAGATTTCTTCTCGCCGCGCTGACAGGATGGATTCAGCGCTTTTTTTAGTTTTTAAAGGTGAGGAGAGAAAACATGCAAACGTACGATATGGTGTTTGAGGAGGCGTGCCGGCTGGTCGGGCAATGCTATCTGGAACTGGCGCAGCGCGGTGCCGCTACCGAGAAAGAAGTGCTGGCCGGCGAGTTGCGTAATCTGCAACTGCGCTATCGGGAATTAACCGGCGCGCCCAACCGCGCGGTTGAGATGGCGATCGGACAACTCAAACCCTGCTAACCCAGCCGCCCGGCCTGCAGCGCCGGGCTTTTTATTCACCATCCCTGCGTGCGGTGCCATCAGACCATCTCCAGCGACTGCACCCCTTTGATTTCCATCACCTTGTCATAAACAGTGTGCATTGGGAATCTGCGTGACAACGTCACTTCAACGCTCAGCTCGCACAGGCCGCTCTCCTCGTTACGGTTTACCACGGCGATGTGGCCATAGCGAAGATTCTCGCGCTGCAGTACCAGCAGCACCAGCGGTACGCTTTTGGCTTTGAGATGAACGATGAGGGTGTGATGGCGGCCAATCAGCCAGTGGCTGATACGGCGGAACGTTTCCAGCACCACCAGCGCCAGTACCGTGCCGTAAATGCCGATTTCATACATGCCGCTACCAATCACCAGACCAATCGCGGCGGTAACCCATAACCCGGCGGCGGTGGTCAGGCCTTTGACGATCTGCTTTTGAATGATGATGGTGCCGGCACCAAGGAAGCCCATGCCGCTCACCACCTGCGCCGCAATACGGCTGGGATCCAGCGCCACATGATCGTTAGTCAGCATATCGGCGAAGCCATATTTTGACACCAGCATGAACATGGCGCTGCCGATGCCGACCAGGATATGGGTGCGCAGGCCCGCTTCCTTGGCGCGCATCTGGCGCTCCAGACCGATCAGTCCGCCCAGTATTCCGGCTAACGCGATGCGGATAAGCATGTCGGCTAACATCATTGCTCCTTATTAAGATGTTTGATGAACAGAGGCAGAGAAAAGCGGAAACGCTGCAATCAGGATAATTCTGCTTGCCAACGGCGATATTAAATTTTGTAAAAAGCTGTGTCGCCTATCGATCGCGCACCATTGCTGACATATGCTGGTGCGACTTTTCCGCTCACACTCCCGGAGCCCAACCGATGAAAGCCGCAACTTTACTGCTGGCCGGCGCAGCGCTGTTACTCTCTGCCTGCAGCAGCAACAGCGATAATGAACCGCCGCAGCAAGCTACCGCTGCCCACGTGCAGCCGCACGTCGTGATGTCATCTATGGCAGAAGCCAGCTGCAACAGCGCAGGCGGCACGCTGGCGTTTTCGCGTCAGTTAGACGGTTCACGCATCGGGATGTGTCAGCTGGCCAACGGTCGTCGCTGCGACGAACAGGCGCTGATTGGCGGTGCCTGCGCCCGCTAACGCAGGCGCAGAACCTTACGCCTTCACCTGATTCGAACAGGTTTCCCCGCGCGCCAGCTGCTGTAAATTGCTGAGCGTGGTTTCTGAAATCGCCGTCAGCGCTTCGGCGGTGAGAAAGGCCTGATGGCCGGTAAACAACACGTTGTGACAGGCCGACAGGCGGCGGAACACGTCGTCCTGAATCACGTCATTCGACTTGTCTTCAAAAAACAGGTCGCGTTCGTTCTCATACACGTCCATGCCGAGCGAGCCGATTTTCTGCTGTTTCAGCGCTTCAATCGCCGCCTGTGAATCAATCAGCCCACCGCGGCTGGTATTGATAATCATCACGCCATCTTTCATCTGGCTGAACGCCTGCGCGTTGAGCAGATGGTGGTTTTCCGGCGTCAGCGGACAGTGCAGGGTGATGACATCGGACTCCGCCAGCAGCGTTTTCAAATCAACATATTCCGCCCCGAGCGCCAGCGCGGCGTCACTTGGGTAAGGATCGTACGCCAGCAGACGCATGCCAAAACCTTTCAGGATGCGCATCGTCGCCACACCAATCTTGCCGGTGCCGACCACGCCAGCGGTTTTATTGTGCATGTTGAAACCGGTCAGGCCGTCCAGCGAGAAGTTGGCATCGCGCGTGCGCTGGTAAGCGCGGTGAATGCGACGGTTGAGCGTCATCATCAGACCTACCGCGTGTTCCGCCACCGCTTCCGGCGAATAGGCGGGCACGCGAACTACCTGCAGCCCGAGCGCGGCTGCGGCGTCGAGATCAACGTTGTTAAAACCGGCACAGCGCAGCGCGATATATTTCACGCCGATCGCCGCCAGCTCTGCCAGCACCGCCTTGCTCGCGTCATCGTTAACGAAGATGCACACCGCGTCGCAGCCGGCGGCGTTTTTCGCCGTGGCTTCGCTCAGCAGAAAGTCAAAAAACTGCAGCTCAAATCCGTAGCCTTCATTAACGTGCTCAAGGTATTTCTGGTCATAATGCTTGGTGCTGTAAACCGCAACTTTCATTGTTTCGCTCCTGAAAAATGTTACGTCGGTATCACATCAGGATAACGTTTTCCGCGTCACTTTGCTGTTCTTCAGCCAGACTAAAGCGGTAACGCCTTCATTTGCCGGGCGTAACATGCCATCATCTCTGTCAGGATTCGGTTAAGAACAGGAAAGTTAACAGCCATGACGCGGGGCCTCCGTCGACTACTTGCTGCGCTTCTGGCGCTGATACTGCTGCTGCTGGGAATGCTGCTGACGCTGACGCACTGGCTGCCCCGGCTGGCAGGTATCTGGCTGCCGGAAAACACCCGCGTGGAGCTGCACGGCGCGCCGCACTGGCGGCAGGGCCGGCTGGTGTTTCCTGACGTGCGCTATCTCGCTGGTGACTGCCTGCTGGCGCAGGTTAGCGACGTGGCGCTCGGCCGGACGCAACAGCGCTGGCAGCTCGACGCGCGCGAGGTGGCGCTCAACAGCGATTGTCTGCAGGCGCTGCCGCACAGTGCCACCCGTGATGCGCCGCGCAGCCTGGCCGAATGGCAGCAGATGCTGCCTGGTGCCGATATCCATCTGCAACAGCTCACCATTTTGCCGTGGCAGCAATACGCCGGCCGCTTCGATCTGACCTTAGACCAAGACCGCCAGCAGCTGCGCTATCAGGGCGACAACCTGCGCGTCGCCGCGCGCCTGCAGGGGCAGCAGCTGCACATTGACCAGCTGCAGCTCAGCCATCCTTTACTGCCGCAACCGGTGGAACTGCACGGTGATCTGACGCTGCCAACTTTTGCCGACGGCCTGCCGGTGGCGGGTGAGCTCAGCGGTGCGCTGAACCTGATGCAGTGGCCGCAGCCGCTGGCGCTGACGCTTAACTGGCAGCAGCAGCAGGGCGAACTGGTGGTGCGCCAGCAACAGGATCCCCAGCCGCTGTTGCAGCTGCCGTGGCAGGTCGATGCGCAGCAAATTCGCATCACCGGCGGTCACTGGCGCTGGCCGTTCGATCAGCAGCCGCTGTCGGGCGGCGTGGCGCTGACGCTGGATAACTGGCAGCAGGGGCTGGCGGATACGCAGATTAGCGGCCGCTTTAATTTGCTGACCGCCGGGCGCGGCGGAAAAGGCAATCTGGTGCTGAGCATCGGGCCGGGCAAGCTAAGCCTGACCGACAGCGCACTGCCGTTCCAGCTGACCGGTGAAAGCAAGTTTGCCGACCTGCAGCTGTACGGCACCATTCCCGGGCAATTACATGGCATGCTGAGCGATCCGCAGCTCAGCCTGCAGCCGGGCGCGCTGCTGCGCCTGCGTGGACGCCTGCTGTCGACACTGGAAGTGGATGAAGCACGCTGGCCGCTGGCGGGCGTCAGCGTGGCCTCGCGCGGCATCAATGGCCGGTTACAGGCAATCCTTAATGCACACGATCCCAGTTTCGGCCGCTTCCGGCTGCATCTCGACGGGCGCGCCAGCGACTTCTGGCCAGACAGCGGACACTGGAACTGGCGCTACTGGGGCGAGGGCGTGATGGCGCCGCTCAGCGCTAAATGGGACGTGAAGGGCACCGGCAGCTGGCAGGATACGCTGATCAGCCTCGATACGCTGAACACCGGATTTGATCAGCTGGCGTACGGCATGGTGCAGGTGGATAAGCCGCGCCTGACGCTGACCGCGCCGGTGCGCTGGCAGCGCGATGTGTCACAGCCGACGTTTAATGGCGGGTTTGCGCTGCGTTCCGGCCAGACCCGCTTCAGTTACGGTGGCTGGCTGCCGCCGTCCGATCTGCGTTTTGAGGCGAAAGGGCGCGATCCGGGGCATTTTCTGTGGCGCGGTCAGCTCACTGCCGAAGACATCGGACCGCTGCGCGTGCATGGCCGCTGGGACGGCGAACGACTGCGCGGTGAAGCCTGGTGGCCGGCGCAGTCGCTCAGCGTCTTTCAGCCGCTGCTGAGCAGCGATTTGAAGATGCGTATTCAGTCTGGCGAACTGCGCGCGCAGATGGCCTTTTCCGCCGCCAGCGGCCAGGGATTTGAGGCGGGCGGTTTCTGGGCGGTGAAACAGGGCAGCGTGTGGATGCCGGACAGCGAAATCAACGGCATCGATTTTACCCTGCCGTTCCGCCTGAAAGACCATCAGTGGCAGCTGGGGCGCCGCGGGCCGGTGTCGCTGCGCATCGCCGAAGTGAAGAACCAGTTTGCGCTGCAGAACATCACCGCGGATTTGCAGGGCCACTATCCGTGGCAGGAGCGCCAGCCGCTGACGCTCAGCAACGTCAATCTCGATCTGCTCGGCGGTCACGTCAGCATGCCAGCATTGCGGTTGCCGCAGCATCAGCCAGCGCGGATTTCGCTGCGTGACATAGATCTCAGCCGACTGGTAACGGCGCTCAAGCCGAAGCAGTTTGCCATGTCCGGTAAAGTGAATGGCGAATTGCCGCTGTGGGTGAACAATCCGCACTGGCTGATTGAAAAAGGCTGGATCGCCAATAGCGGTCCGCTGACGTTCCGCATGGACAAAGACATGGCGGATGCGATTGTCAGCAATAACGTGGCCGCCGGGGCGGCGATGGACTGGCTGCGCTACATGGAGATTGCCCGTTCGTGGGCGACGCTGGATCTGGATAACGTCGGCAACCTGATTCTGCAAAGCGAGGTGAAAGGCACCAGCCAGTTCAGTAACCGCCGCCAGTCCGTCAATCTCAACTACCGTCACCAGGAAAACCTGTTCCAGCTGTGGCGCAGCCTGCGCTTTGGCGATAATTTGCAATCCTGGGTGGAGCAGAACGCCACCCTGCCATCTAACAAGGATCCTAAACCATGAGCCTGAGGGCATTACTGGTGCTGACAGCGGGACTGCCGCTGCTGGGCTGTGTGCCGCGCATCGAAGTCGCCGCACCCAAAGAGCCAATCACCATCAACATGAACGTAAAAATCGAACATGAAATCCATATCAAAGTGGATAAAGACGTCGAAGCGCTGCTGAAGAATCAGAGCGGACTGTTTTGAGGAGAGGCACGATGAAACGCAAGGGGATAGCGCTGTTAGTCGCGCTTTTGCTGGTGCCGTCGGCCTGGGCACTGACGCTGGATCAGGCGCGTCAGCAGGGGCGCGTGGGTGAAACGCTGAGCGGTTACATTGCCGCCCGCCAGCAGGATGACGAGACGCTGGCGCTGGTTAAGCGCATCAATGACGGCCGCAGCCAGCAGTATCAGCGCGTGGCGCAGCAAAACAATCTTACCACCGCTGAGGTGGCACGCATCGCCGGTGAGAAGCTGGTTAACCGTGCCGGCAGCGGCGAATATGTGCGCGGGATTAACGGCCAGTGGCTGCAGAAATAAGCGGTTTTACCACGACGCAGGCATAAAAAAGCCGGGCACTCAGGCCCGGCAAGATAGATAGCATTTTTTTAATGATGATTACGCAGCAACAATCTGTTTGATCGCGTCTTTAGCATCGCTGGCGGCTTTGGTCGCCACTTCCGGACCGTAGGCAATGCCTTCGGCGAATACGAAGTCCACGTCGGTAATACCGATGAAGCCGAGGAACAGTTTCACGTATGGGGTCAGCAGATCAGTCGGGGTGTCTTTGTGAATACCGCCACGGCTGGACAGAATCACCGCGCGCTTACCTTTCACCAGACCTTCCGGGCCTGCTTCGGTGTAGCGGAAGGTCACGCCAGCACGGGCAATCAGGTCAAAATAGTTTTTCAGCTGAGTAGGAATGTTGAAGTTGTACATTGGTGCAGCGATCACCACGGTATCGTGCGCCTGCAGTTCAGCAATCAGTTCATCGGACAGGGCCAGCGCGTCCTGCTGACGTGGCGACAGCGGCGCGTCGGAAGGACGCAGGGCGCCAACCAGTTCACCATCCAGTACCGGAATCGGCTGGGCAGCCAGATCGCGTACCGTAACTTCGTCGCCTTTGGCGCGGGCTTCATCAGCGTAGAAGTCTGCCAGCTGGTTAGACTGTGAGTAACCGGCAAGGATGCTTGATTTCAGAACTAAAACTTTGCTCATGGTATTTTCCTGTACGTTACGCGGTTGGCTTACCGCTCAATGCGTTACACTCTACGGAGTTCGCCCGGCAGGTAAAAGCGCAATATTTCGAGGCCTATGTTCGAAATTATTGAATAAGGTGGCACGTCCGGTCAGGTGAGATGTTCCAATCTGTGCTAAGATGGCGGGCATTAATCGATTGAATCCGCCGGAAAATTCTGCCCGGCGCCGAGCCGCAAGTGCCGGCTCACTGCAACAACAGGTAATTCATCACTATGTCATCATCCGTTACGTCACCTCTGGCCCCACTCTGGTCGCGGCTCGATAACCTGATGCTGCGCGACCGCAAAGCGCTGCAGCGTCGTCTGCACGGTGCGGAAAAGGTGAAAAATCCGGCTGCGCAGCAGGCGATTCTGGCCGAGCTGGAGCCGGTGTTCGCCGCGGCAGAACAGCGCGTGGCGCAGCGCGCCGCCGCGACGCCGCGCATTACGTTTCCGGACAATCTGCCGGTCAGCCAGAAGCAGCAGGACATCGCTGCCGCGATTCGCGATCATCAGGTGGTGATTGTCGCCGGTGAGACCGGCTCGGGTAAAACCACCCAGCTGCCGAAGATTTGTCTGGCGCTCGGGCGCGGCGTGAAAGGGCTGATTGGACACACTCAGCCGCGCCGTCTGGCGGCGCGCACTGTGGCGAACCGCATTGCCGAAGAGCTGGAGACCACGCCCGGCGGCACCGTCGGTTACAAGGTGCGGTTTAACGATCGGGTGAGCGAAACCACGCAGGTCAAACTGATGACCGACGGTATTCTGCTGGCGGAAATCCAGCAGGATCGTCTGCTGCTGCAGTATGACACCATCATCATCGATGAAGCGCACGAACGCAGTCTGAACATCGATTTCCTGCTGGGTTACCTGCGTGAACTGCTGCCGCGTCGTCCCGATCTGAAAGTGATCATCACCTCCGCGACCATCGATCCGCAGCGTTTCTCGCGCCACTTCAATAATGCCCCGGTAATCGAGGTTTCGGGCCGCACGTATCCGGTCGATGTGCGCTATCGTCCGGTGGTGGAGGATGCCGAGGACACCGAGCGCGATCAGCTGCAGGCAATTTTCGATGCGGTTGACGAACTGAGCAGCGAAGGGCGCGGCGACATCCTGATCTTTATGAGCGGCGAGCGCGAAATTCGCGATACCGCCGATGCGCTGATGAAGCGCGATTTACCGCACACCGAGATTCTGCCGCTCTATGCGCGCCTGTCCAACGCCGAACAGAACCGGGTGTTCCAGGCGCACAGCGGCCGCCGCATTGTACTGGCGACCAACGTGGCAGAAACCTCGCTCACCGTGCCGGGCATTAAATATGTTATCGATCCCGGCACCGCGCGCATCAGCCGTTACAGCTACCGCACCAAAGTGCAGCGTCTGCCAATCGAGCCCATCTCGCAGGCGTCGGCGAATCAGCGCAAAGGGCGCTGCGGCCGCGTGTCGGAAGGGATCTGTATCCGCCTCTATTCGGAAGATGATTTCCTCAGCCGTCCGGCGTTTACCGATCCGGAAATTCTGCGCACCAATTTAGCGTCGGTGATTCTGCAGATGACCGCGCTTGGACTGGGCGACATCGCCGCATTCCCGTTTGTCGAAGCGCCGGATAAGCGCAACATTCAGGACGGCGTGCGCCTGCTGGAGGAGCTCGGCGCGATTACCCTGAGCGAGGAAGGGGCGTACAAACTGACGCCGTCCGGCCGCAGCCTGGCGCAACTGCCGGTCGATCCGCGTCTGGCGCGCATGGTGCTGGAAGCGCAGAAATATGGCTGCGTGCGCGAAGTGATGATTATCGCCGCTGCGCTGTCGATTCAGGACCCGCGCGAGCGTCCGGTGGAGAAACAGCAGGCATCGGACGAGAAACACCGGCGTTTTGCCGACAAAGAGTCAGACTTCCTCGCCTTTGTTAATCTGTGGAACTACCTGCAGGAACAGCAGAAAGCGCTATCCGGCAACCAGTTCCGCCGCCAGTGTAAAAGCGATTATCTCAACTACCTGCGCGTGCGCGAATGGCAGGATATCTATACCCAGCTGCGCCAGGTGGTGCGGGAGCTGGGCATGCCGCTCAACAGCGAACCGGCGCCGTACCGCGAAGTGCACTGCGCGCTGCTCACCGGTTTACTGTCGCACATCGGTCAGAAAGATGCGGAAAAGCAGGAGTTTACCGGTGCACGCAACGCGCGATTCGCGATTTTCCCCGGTTCCGGCCTGTTTAAGAAGCCGCCAAAATGGACCGTAGTGGCGGAACTGGTGGAGACCAGTCGCCTGTGGGGCCGCGTGGCGGCGCGTATCGATCCGGAATGGATCGAACCGCTGGCTCAGCATCTGCTGAAGCGCAGCTACAGTGAACCGCACTGGGAGAAAGCGCAGGGCGCGGTGATGGCGACGGAAAAGGTCACGCTGTACGGTCTGCCGATTGTGCAGGCGCGTAAGGTCAATTACAGCCGCATCGATCCGCAGCTCAGCCGGGAACTGTTTATCCGTCATGCGCTGGTGGAGGGCGACTGGCAGACGCGTCACGCCTTCTTCCGCAACAACCTGAAACTGCGCAGTGAAATCGAGGATCTGGAGCACAAATCGCGCCGGCGCGACATTTTAGTCGATGACGAGACGCTGTTTGCGTTTTACGATCGCCGTATTGGCAGTGAGGTAGTGTCGGCGCGCCACTTTGACAGCTGGTGGAAACAGGCCAGCAAGGACAATCCGGATCTGCTGAGTTTTGATAAGCAGATGCTGATCAAAGATGGCGCGGAGAAGGTCAGCCAGCTGGACTACCCGAATTTCTGGTATCAGGGCAACCTGAAACTGAAGCTAAGCTACCAGTTCGAACCGGGCGCGGATGCGGATGGCGTCACGGTGCATATCCCGCTGCCGCTGCTCAACCAGGTCGACGAGGCCGGTTTCGAGTGGCAAATCCCCGGCGTGCGCCGCGAGCTGATTATCGCGCTGATTAAATCGCTGCCGAAACCGGTGCGGCGCAACTTTGTGCCGGCACCTAACTACGCCGAAGCCTTTCTCGGCCGCGTGACGGCGCTGGAACAGCCGCTGCTGGATGCGCTGGAGCGTGAATTCCGGCGCATGTCCGGCGTCACCATTGAGCGCGACGCCTGGCAGTGGGATCAGGTGCCCGATCACCTGAAAATGACCTTCCGCGTGGTGGATGAGCACAACCGCAAGCTGCAGGAAGGTAAAGACCTGCATCAGCTGAAGCAGATGCTGAAAGGCAAGGTGCAGGAGACGCTGTCCAGGGTGGCGGATGACGGACTGGAGCAGAGCGGATTACACCTGTGGAGCTTCGGCGATCTGCCGCAAAGCTATGAGCAGAAGCGCGGCAACTATCAGGTCAAAGCCTGGCCGGCGCTGGTGGATGAAAAAGACAGCGTCGCGATTCGTCTGTTTGACAGTGAACGCGAGCAGCAGAAGATGATGTGGCGCGGCCAGCGGCGGTTACTGCTGCTGAACATTCCTTCGCCAATCAAGTATCTGCACGAGAAGCTGCCGAACAAGGCCAAGCTCGGGCTCTATTTCAATCCGTACGGTAAAGTGCTGGAGCTGATTGACGACTGCATCGCCTGCGGCGTGGATAAGCTGATGGCGGACGCTGGCGGACCGGCGTGGCAGCAGGAAAACTTTGAGCAGCTGCGCGACAAAGTGCGTGCCGAACTGAACGACACGGTGGTAACCATCGCCCGCCAGGTCGAGCAGATTCTCACCAGCGTGTTCAACATCAACAAGTTCCTCAAGGGGCGGGTGGACATGACGCTGGCACTGGCGCTGGCGGATATCAAAGCGCAGCTGAGCGGGCTGGTGTATCGCGGTTTTGTCACCGGCAACGGTTATCAGCGACTGGGCGATACGCTGCGCTATCTGCACGGTATTGAGCGCCGGCTGGAGAAGCTGCCGGTTGATCCGCACAGCGATCGGGCGCGGATGCTAAAAGTGCAGGCGGTGGAGCAGGCGTGGCAAAGCTGGCGTAACAAACTGCCGCCGCAGCGTCAGGACGATGAAGAGGTACAGGCGATCCGCTGGATGCTGGAAGAGCTGCGCATCAGTTATTTTGCGCAGCAGTTAGGCACGCCGTATCCGATCTCTGACAAACGTATCCTGCAGGCGATGGAGCAGCTGGGCTGAGTTATTGCGCCAGCGCTTCCAGCTTGTCTTTGAAGGATGTCACGGCAATGGCGCGGTTATCGGCACGATAGCGATCGGCCGGTGCCGGCGCCGAGCTCTGCACCGCAATCAGCTGCCACTCGCCGTCACGCTTCAGCAGCAGCGGTGAACCGCTGTCGCCCGGCAGGGTATCGCACTGGTGCGACAGCACGGCGCGCTGCGCCCAGCCGGTGATCTGGCAATCACTGTGCGAGTAAAGCGTATCCAGATGATCAGCGGGATAACCGGCCTGCGTCACTTTGCGGTCGGTGGTTTTCAGCGCGGCGGTTAAATCGCTGCGCGAACCGTCAAACAGCGGAATCGGCACGATGCCGGACGGCGGATTGTGCAGAATCACCAGGCCGTAATCGTAAGGGGCGGCGTCCGGCGGCACGATCCAGCCCTCACCATCTGCCTGCAGACGCCGCGCCAGCGAAGGCTCTACGCGCGCGTCAATATCATGAATTTCGTAACGCCAGCCTTTGGCACCCGCCATAAAGCGCAGCGCGACCGGCTTATCAAATTTGCCCGGTGGCGTCAGTAAGCAGTGTCCGGCCGTCAGCGCCAGATGGGCCGAAATCAACGTGGCACTGCACAGATTGCCGCTTTCTGTCTCTAACTGACCGATGGCATCCCACGGCGCCGCACTGACGTCGGTAATGGCTTTACGATGATCTTTGCCGAAGAACAGCGTTTTGATCTCTTCCGGGCTTGGGCCGTCTTCATCATCGGCATGTGCTGTGAGGTTAATGCTAAAAAGACCTACAAATAACAGGATAGCCAGGCGCATAGTTCTCTCAATGGCGAGAATAAATAGAGGTTATGGTCATCACGCTTGAGCGATAACTATAGTCGGTGAGCGGTAAAAAAGGGAGAAATATTGGAGTAATCAGCACGCTACAACGACTAGATAAAAAAGCTGGCCGCAATAATGCCGCACAGAATCATGACAATCAGGATAATTTCGAAGCGATAGCGACGCACCATTTTTCGCTACTCCAGTAAATAAACACCCGGCAGAACCGGGTGTTTTCAATCATTAATGCGGTGTTGGCGCGCAAGGCAACCTTATTTAGCAGCTTTTTTCGCTTTGTGGTGCTTTTTAGCAGCCTGAGCTTTCTGAGCAGCTGGTTTGGTTACTTTTTTGTGGTGCTTTTTAGCCGCCTGAGCTTTCTGTGCAGCTGGCTTGGTGGCTTTGTGGTGTTTTTTAGCAGCCTGGGCTTTCTGAGCCGCTGGCTTGGTGGCTTTCTTGTGGTGCTTTTTAGCGGCCTGGGCTTTCTGTGCTGCTGGCTTGGTGGCTTTCTTGTGGTGCTTTTTAGCCGCCTGCGCTTTCTGAGCCGCTGGTGCTTTCTTCTCTACTTTCTTGTGCTTTTTAGCAGCCTGCGCTTTCTGAGCAGCGGCTTTCTTGTGGTGAACAGCTTTGTGCTTAGCCGGTGCAGCGGTAGTCGCAGCAGCAGCAGGAGCAGGAGCAGCAGTTGTTGTCTCAGCAGCGAAGGCTACAGAAGACAGACCCATAGCAGCGGCGATCACCAGCGCAAATAATTTTTTCATTGCAAAACCCTCGAACTATTTTTTCATGTGTAGCCCACTGCGGGGCCGGTGAATGCACTATATGAAAAACAATTCGCGCCTTCAGTGAGGGAATGGTATCGGCGTGTAACGGATTGTACAAAGCAGGAAAACCGGGCGAGGGCGCTGCAATCGCGGGCGGCTGTACAGGTAAAAAACGGCGGCCAGCCCGGCCGCCGCACGGTTATGCAGAGAGATAACGCTGTTCCAGATGCTGACGGAAATAGTGTGGGTTGAGCGCTTCGCCAGTGGCGTTGACTAACAGCTGTTGCGTCGGGAAGCGGCTGCCGTGCTGCCAGATGTTCTGCTGCAGCCAGTCAAACACCGGTTGCAGTTCACCCTGCTGTATCAGTTGGTCCACCTGCGGAATGGCGCGTTTTACCGCCTGGAACAGCTGAGCGGCGTACATCGCACCCAGCGTGTAGGTCGGGAAGTAGCCGAAAGCACCGTCGGTCCAGTGAATATCCTGCATACAGCCGTCGCGGTAATTACCGCGCGTATCGATACCCAGCGACTGCTGCATTTTTTCATCCCACAGCGCCGGAATATCCTCGACTTCAATCTCGCCTTCAATCAGCGCCCGCTCGATTTCGTAGCGTAAAATCACGTGGGCCGGATAGCTCAGCTCGTCGGCATCGACGCGAATGAAGCCCGGCTTCACGCGCTGGGTCAGACGAATAAAATTGTTGCGCTCCAGCGCCGGCTGGTCGCCCATCAGCGCCACTACCTGGGGATGAATATGCTGCAGGAACGCGTGGCTGCGCCCCAGCTGCATCTCCATAAACAGGCTCTGCGATTCATGCATCGCGGTCGAGCGCGCCAGCGCCACCGGCTGTCCGCGCCACTGCTGCGGCAGGTTTTGCTCATAGCGCGCATGGCCGGTTTCGTGGATCACGCCCATCAGCGCGCTGAGAAAATCGTTTTCGTTGTAACGCGTGGTGATGCGCACATCTTCCGGCACGCCGCCGCAGAACGGGTGCGCGCTGACGTCCAGCCGGCCGTGATTAAAGTCAAACCCTAATGTCGCCATGATGCTCAGGCCGAGCTGCTTCTGCGATTCGATGGCGAAGGGGCCGACCGGCTGGGCAATTGGCGTTGCCTGCTGGCGGGCCACGGCTTTTTGCAACAGATCCGGCAGCCAGCTTTTCAGCTCACCAAAAGTGCTGTCGAGCTGTGCGCTGGTCATGCCTGGCTCAAACACATCCAGCAGCGCATCGTAACGGGAAACACCAAGCGCATCGGCGCGCAGCTGTGCCTCTTCGCGGCTCAGCTTCACCACTTCTTTCAGGTTAGCGCTGAAGCCCTGCCAGTCATTGGCCGGACGCTGACTGCGCCACGCGTGTTCACAGCGCGAACCGGCCAGCGATTTGGCTTCCACCAGCGAGGCCGGCAGCAGCGTTGCCTGGCGCCATGCGCGCTGCATTTCACTCAGGTTGGCCTGTTCGACATCATTCAGCGACTCCTGATGGGCGGCATCGAACAGGGCGCCGAGGCGTTTGTCGGTCAGCTGCTCGTGCATAAAGACGCTCAGCTCCGCCATCGCTTCACCGCGTGCCTGGCTGCCGCCTGGCGGCATGGTGGTTTGCATATCCACGCCGGCAATCGCGCCCAAATGGCCAAAGCGCGCCAGGCGCTGAAAAGTGCGGCTAAGTTCCTGATAAGCTGCAGTCATGTAACAAGCTCCTTATGAAGGTAAGCGCGGCGTAACGTCGCGCAGGGGGAGATCAACCGGCCAGCAGAAGCGCACGCAGGCACCGCCGAGGGGACTGCTCTCAATCGAGACCTGTCCCTGCAGCGCCAGGGCAATAGAGTGCACAATCGCCAGGCCGAGGCCGCAGCCGCCGGTAGCGCGATCGCGGCTGGGATCAAGCCGCACAAAGGGCTCAAAAACCCGCTGACGTTCGTCCGGCGGGATGCCCGGACCGTCATCTTCAACCTGCAGATTGCCGGTGGCACCGTCAAACCACAGGCTGACGCGCAGCCGCTGCTGCGCATAGCGCAGGGCGTTGTTGACGAGGTTATCCAGCACGCGCTCCATCAGGCGCGTATCCGCCGCGCCGATGTTCTCCAGCTGCGGGATATCCAGCGTAATCTGCGTCTGCGGATTCATGGTCTGCACATCGGCAATATGCACGCGTAGCCACTGAGCCAGATCGAAAGATTGCAGATTGAGGTCAACGCGCGGCCGGTCGAGGCGCGCATAGGTCAGCAGCTCCTCAATCAGGCTCTCAAGCTGGCCGACATCCCGGTTCAGCGCCGCCGACTCTGCCGCGCTGAGGTTCTCACTCATCTCCAGCCGGTAGCGCAGCCGCACCAGCGGCGTACGCAGCTCGTGCGCAATGCCGTCAATCAGCTGTTTTTTACTCGCCACCAGCGTGTTGATGTTGTCCGCCATCTGGTTAAACGCCACGCCGAGGCTGTGCAGGCTGGAGGTGTTTTCAAAATGGGTACGTACGTCCAGCTCGCCGCGACCGAAGCGCTGGGCCGCTTTCTCCAGTCGCTGCATTTCCTGCCAGTGCGGGCGCAGCCAGATAAACACCGGCAAGGCCAGCGACATGCCAATAAATGCCATCAGCGCGATGTCGAGAATACGCATCTGGTGCATATAAAACAGGTACGGGATCGGCCCGACCGACAGCACATAGTGACTGCGTGGAATGTGCTGCAGGAAGGTGTACTGATCGTCAAGCGCCACGATCTCACCGGCGCGCAGCCGCTTCATGTCGGCTTCGCCCAGCTGATATTTGCTCATCGGTTCGATGTGCAGTTCAAAAGACAAATCGAGATCGAGGTTGCGGATGGTTTTATTCCAGTCGCGCGGTGGGATCTCACGCAGCTCGCTGCGCATCAGAAACAGCGAGCTGGCCATCAGATCGTTCATCGACTGCCGGCCGGCGCGCTCGGCGGTGAATTTGTACACCAGGCCAACCAGCAGCGTCATCACCAGAAAGCAGACGAACAGCAGCAGATAGAACTGAATAAAGAGCTTTCTCATCAGGAACGGGTATCCCAGGCCTGCGGCGCAAACAGATAGCCTTTGTTGCGGATGGTTTTGATGCGGAACGGCTCGGTGGCGCTGTCGTAGAGTTTCTTGCGCAGCCGCGAGATGGCGACGTCAATGCTGCGATCCATGCCGTCATAGCTTACCCCGCGCAGGGTTTTCAGCAGTGCGTCACGATCGAGAATCTGTCCGGCGTGATTAGCCAGCTCCCACAGCAGGTCAAAATCGGCGGTGGAGAGAGTGATGGGTTCGTCGAACAGGATCACCTGGCGGTTGAGCGCATCAATGGTCAGTGAACCAAAACGCAGTACCTTTTGCGAGCTCTGCACGGCGGGCGCGGCTTCCGGTTTGGCCACGTGCGCCTGGCGCAGATGCAGGCGCAGGCGTGCCAGTAATACCGCGGGCGGCGTGGTTTTCAGAATGTAATCATTGGCGCCCATCTCCAGCGCCAGAATGTGGTTCATGTCGCTGTCGAGCGAGGTCAGCAGCACAATCGGTCCCTGCCAGTGGGCGCGTAAGTCGCGGCACAGCGTCATCCCATCTTTGCCGGGCAGCATGATATCCAGCAACACCAGATCCGGATCGGCGGCGAGAATGGTCGCTTCGGCGCGGTCGCCGCGCGTCTCAACCAGCACTTCAATATCGTGGCGGCCAAGATAAGCCGCAATCAGTTCGCCGACTTCCGGCTCATCTTCCACATAGACAATTTTGTTCATAATGCTCTGTCATGGCTGAGAATGTCAGCAGCATAGCTTTTCCTGGTCCTGAGCTCTACGCTACCGCACGAATTATCCTTGTCTTACTGGTATGTACACCGTGAAATGTGCCATTATTACCGGCGCGTTCTGGCGCAAGGTTCGGAATCGTACTGAAAAACAGGAGGAGTGCGAGGGTGTCTGATAAAGAGCTGGCTTCAGCCGGATACAGTGACCGCATCTGCTTCAACTACAGTGACTTCCTTTCCGCTTCCTGCAAAAAACGCTGGAGCTTCGTCGACGCCATTTACGGCGTGATGCCGATTTTTGGCATGGTGACGCGCAAGTCCGGGCACAGTTTACAGGCCAGCGACGACCATCTGAAAGAATTAGCATTACAAATCATTTCAACCCAGGTCAGCGACGAAATTAACATCGCCCGACTGATTACCCTGGCCGAACAGCAGCACATCAGCCGCTTCGATATTCAGCTGCCTTATCCGCTGTCCGCTGAGCAGCTTGACGCTATCCATCTGGAATACCGCAAGCCGCTCAATCTGACACAGCAGAACGATCTGCTGTGCGTCTCTATTCCGTTACAACCGCACTGATTAGCGCGTCAGCTGCCACAGCGCGGGCAGCGAGGCAGCGACCAGCAGCACGATAGCGATGCGCTCCAGCGCCCGCAACGGCTGATCGCCGCGCCCGCCACGTCGCGCATACAGGAACAGCAGCAGACCCGGCGCGTAAAGCACCACCGATAACAGCAGATGCAGCGGCCCCGAAGCATACAGCAGCCACAGCCCGTAGGCGCTGGCACCGAGGCCCGTCAGCAGGGCCAGCGGTTTATGCTGACCGCGCACCACTTTCACCAGAAACAGACCGACCAGCAAATAGGGCACGAGGATCATTTCTGAGGCGATGGTCAGCAGCGTGTTGTAATCCGCGCCGGTAACCGCAATCAGAATCAGGCACACCTGCACGCTACCGTTGGTCAGCCACAGCGACGCCGCCGGCGCGTTATGGCGGTTCTGCCGGGCGATGCTGCGCGGAAACGCGCCCTGCTGTGCGGCGAGGAACGGGACTTCTGCCGCCATGATGGTCCAGCTGAGGTAGGCACCGCATACCGAGATAATCAGGCCGACCGCAATCACCGCATCGCCCCAGTGGCCGATCAGTCGCTCCATCAGGCCAGCCATTGATGGATTGCGCATCTGCGCCAGTTCCGCACGCGGCACCACGCCAAGCGACAGCAGCGTCACCAGCAGATAGACCAGCAGCGCGGCCAGCACCGCCAGCAGCGTCGCGCGCCCGACATCTTTTTTGTGCCGCGCGCGGGCGGAGACCACCACCGCGCCTTCCACACCAATAAATACCCACAGCGTGATCAGCATGGTTTGTTTAACCTGCTGCCACAGCGGCTGGCCGAGCGCGATACCGTCAAAATCAAAACGGAAGCGATCGTAATTAAATGCCAGCAGCGCCAGCACCACGAACAGCAGCAGCGGCACCAGCTTGCCGAGCGTCGCCAGCAGGTTGATGCTGGCGGCCGTCTGGACGCCGCGCAGCACCAGCCAGTGCACCAGCCACAGCAGCACGGAAGCGCCGAGCATCGCCTGCCAGGTGTTGCCATCGCCAAACACGATGCGATCTGGCGTATCGGTAAAGAAGCTCAGCGCCGAGAACACAATCACCAGATACGAGACGTTGGCAATTACCGCGCACAGCCAGTAACCCCATGCCGAGCAGAAGCCGGTCAGCTCGCCGAAGCCGGCGCGCGCGTAGGTGAAGATACCGCCATCCAGTTCCGGCCGCAGGCGCGTCAGCAGTAACATCGCCAGCGACAGAAAAAGGATACCGACGCCGGTGATCAGCCAGCCGATCAGCAACGCGGCCGGACCGGCAACCGCCGCCATATTTTGTGGCAGGCTAAAGACGCCCGCGCCGAGCATCGAGCTGAGCACCAGCGCAGTGAGCGCGCTAAGACCTAATTTTTTATCCAAAACGCCATTCCTGAGCAGCAGAGTGTGCTGGGTAGTGGTTGTTCCGACAGAGTGTAACGTGGCAATCAGCCAACTTTAAAACGGAATACCCTGAAAACAGGCGGCAGATTTTACGGAGAGCGCACGGGGAAGGCAATGCAAGACTATGCAGATTTGCACACGGATTATGCAAACGGCAGGGCGACGGACGCCGCCCTGCGCGCGGATTACTTAAACAGGTCAGCGGTGACGGTCAGGTTGCCGCCGCTCTGGTTCTGCCACTGGCGCGTAATGTGATAATACTTCGCGCCTTTGGCGATGGCGCGTTTGCCCACGGCTTCTGAGATCTCGGTTGGCGTACCGAAGTGATCGGAGAAGGAGATGGTGTCAAACGGCTGCATCTGTGCGGCCGTGATCGCATTAACTTCCTGCACGCTGCGACCATCCGGCTGCGTCACAGTATAACGCTGACCGGTAGAGCTTTGGGTTTCAAAGAAACGACCCACGCTGGTGCTTGGCGTATCTGAGGAAGCAACACCAGGGATTGCCACTTTCTTCGCCGCTGCGCCGCCCGCAGCCAGGGCTGCTTTACCGGCTTCTGAGTCAGCCGGAATGGAGTCAGACGTATCCTGCACCACGCGCGCTTTGGCATCGGCTTTATACACGTAAGCGGTCACGTACTGGTTGCCACCGTTGTTAGCATCCACCTGACGCACAATAAAGAAGGAGGCCGCGCCTTTATTTTTCGCCGCTTTAGCGATGGCTTCGTTCACGTCCGGCTGGCTGGAGAAGAAGCCGCTAACGGACACGGTATCAAACGGTTCCAGACGATAAGCTTCGGCTTTTGGCAGCTCTTTCACGCCGTTGAACATCCGGTATTGCGTGCTTTGCTCCACTTTAGCCGCGTTGGCTTTGTACAGATCGGCGGTAACGCGCCAGTTGCCACCGTTACCGTTGCTGTCGTTGATGCCCTGCACATAGAAGGAGTCCGCGCCTTTGGCGTCAGCGGCTTTGGACACCGCGTCGGTCGCATCGCCAATTGCATTGAAACGGCCGCTAATATTAATACGTTCGAATGGTTTTAACGCGGCCGCTTGCTCTGGCGTCAACTCTTTGGCAGCAAACGCATTGGCTGCCAGCAGTGATAACAGGGTCGATGCCAGAATGGTGTTCTTCAGCTTCATAAAAATGATCCTTCGCCTTACGCAAATTGAGTACGAAAACGTGCTGGACTCTTGATGTATAACAGATTAGCCGCTGATTATTGCATGTAATAATCGGCCTGTCTCAGCCAATTTATGCGCATAAGATTGACAATCCCAGCATTTTATTCATCGGCCTGTCATCTTTCGCTGCTATGGCTTTTTTTTGTTCTGCTTACCGCTTTAACGGGTAACGCTTAGTACTATAATAGTTAAAGCATTGTTAAATAAAGGTTTTTAAAAACAGTAAATGCGGCATGACACGATTAGGCACAGCAGATTATTTTCCCTGGCGCCGCAAACCTGGTCGCATACCACGGTATTCATCCCTGACAGCTGAATATCTGAGTGAATGTCATAAGTGTGCGTTATGGCGCTAGATCGTCCTGCGCATTTTCAGTAGGTTATAAAGACTTTGTTACATTGTGCATTTTGCTCATAAAAAGCTGAAACAGCGTTTCGGCTTTTGCGCATGTGCCACTTACAGACCTCCTCCTTTAATCATGGAAAGGAAACAGTATGTTAATTGGGATACCCAAAGAGCGGTTAGCTAACGAGTCCCGCGTCGCAGCGACGCCGAAGACCGTTGAGCAGCTCATTAAGCTGGGATTCAGCGTCACCGTTGAGCAGGGCGCCGGGTTGCGCGCCAGCTTCGATGATGAAAGTTTTATCGCCGCCGGTGCCAGCATCAGTAACACACAGGATGTCTGGCAGTCTGACATCGTGCTGAAGGTGAATGCGCCAGACGACAGCGAAATCGCGCTGATGCGCGCGGGCAGCACGCTGGTGAGCTTTATCTGGCCCGCGCAGAATCCGGCGCTGCTGGAGAAACTGGCCGCGCGCAACATTACCGTGATGGCGATGGATTCGGTACCGCGTATTTCGCGTGCGCAGTCGCTGGATGCGCTCAGCTCGATGGCGAACATTGCCGGTTACCGTGCGATTGTCGAAGCGGCCCATGAGTTTGGCCGCTTCTTCACCGGCCAGATCACCGCCGCCGGTAAAGTGCCACCGGCAAAAGTGATGGTCATCGGGGCCGGCGTGGCCGGGCTGGCGGCGATTGGCGCGGCGGGCAGTCTCGGCGCCATCGTGCGCGCCTTCGACACCCGTCCGGAAGTGAAAGAGCAGGTGCAGAGCATGGGCGCCGAGTTCCTTGAACTCGACTTTGAAGAGGAAGCGGGCAGCGGCGACGGTTACGCCAAAGTGATGTCCGAAGCCTTTATCAAGGCGGAGATGGCGCTGTTTGCGGCGCAGGCGCAGGAAGTGGACATCATCGTCACCACCGCACTGATTCCGGGCAAGCCGGCACCGAAGCTGATCACCGCAGAGATGGTCGCCAGCATGAAGCCAGGCAGTGTGATTGTGGATCTGGCGGCAGCCACCGGCGGTAACTGCGATCTGACCGTGGCCGATCGCGTCACGCTGAGCGACAACGGCGTGAAGATTATCGGTTACACCGATTTACCGAGCCGGCTGCCAACGCAGTCCTCGCAGCTGTATGGCACCAACCTGGTGAATCTGCTGAAACTGCTGTGCAAAGAGAAAAACGGCGAGATCACCGTTGACTTCGATGATGTGGTGGTGCGCGGCGTCACAGTGATCCGTGATGGCGAAGTCACCTGGCCAGCGCCGCCGATTCAGGTCTCTGCCGCGCCGCAGGCAGCGAAACCGGCCGCACAGCCGCAGGTAAAAGCCGCAGAAAAACCGGCTGCGCCGTGGCGCAAATATCTGTTGCTGGCGCTGGCGGTAGTGCTGTTCGGCTGCCTGGCCAACGTCGCGCCAGCGGAATTCCTGTCGCACTTTACCGTGTTCGCGCTCGCCTGCGTCGTCGGCTATTACGTGGTGTGGAACGTCAGCCACGCGCTGCATACGCCATTAATGTCCGTCACCAATGCCATCTCCGGCATCATTGTGGTGGGCGCGGTGTTGCAGATGGGCCACGGCGGCTGGGTCACTTTTCTGGCGTTTATCGCCGTCCTGATTGCCAGCATCAATATCTTCGGTGGTTTCACCGTCACCCAGCGCATGCTGAAAATGTTTCGTAAGAATTAAGGGGTAACAACATGTCTGGCGGATTAGTGACTGCAGCATACATTGTTGCCGCAATTCTGTTTATTTTCAGCCTGGCGGGGCTCTCGAAGCATGAGACCTCAAAGCAAGGCAATATCTTTGGTATCAGCGGCATGGCGCTGGCGCTGCTCGCCACCATTTTTGGTCCGCACAGCGGTAACGTGGCGTGGATTCTGCTGGCGATGGTGATTGGCGGTGCGATCGGCGTGCGCCTGGCGAAGAAAGTCGAAATGACCGAAATGCCGGAGCTGGTGGCGATTTTGCACAGCTTTGTCGGTCTGGCGGCGGTGCTGGTCGGGTTCAACAGCTACCTTGACCACGCACCGGGGCTGTCGGCGGTGATGGAAAATATCCATCTGACCGAAGTGTTCCTCGGCATCTTTATCGGTGCGGTGACCTTCACCGGTTCGGTGGTGGCGTTTGGCAAACTGCGCGGCAAGATTTCCTCAAAAGCGCTGATGCTGCCGCATCGTCATAAAATGAACCTGGCGGCGCTGGTGGTCTCGTTCCTGCTGATGCTGTGGTTTGTGCGCACCGACAGTACCGGTGCGCAGGTTGTTGCGCTGTTGCTAATGACGGTGATTGCGCTGGTGTTCGGCTGGCATCTGGTGGCGTCGATTGGCGGCGCGGATATGCCGGTCGTGGTCTCCATGCTCAACTCCTATTCGGGCTGGGCGGCGGCGGCGGCGGGTTTCATGCTGAGCAACGACCTGCTGATTGTCACCGGTGCGCTGGTGGGTTCTTCCGGTGCCATCCTGTCGTACATCATGTGTAAAGCGATGAACCGTTCGTTTATCAGCGTGATTGCCGGTGGTTTCGGCACCGACGTGAGCGGCGCCGGCGAGAGCGAAGAGACGGGCGAACACCGTGAAATCAGCGCGGAAGAGACGGCAGACCTGCTGAAAAACTCGAACTCAGTGATCATCACGCCGGGCTACGGTATGGCGGTCGCCCAGGCGCAGTATCCGGTGGCGGAGATCACCGAGAAGCTGCGCGCGCGCGGCATCAAGGTGCGTTTCGGTATCCATCCGGTCGCTGGTCGTCTGCCGGGACACATGAACGTGCTGCTGGCGGAAGCCAAAGTGCCGTACGATGTGGTGCTGGAGATGGATGAGATCAACGACGATTTCAGCGATACCGACACCGTGCTGGTTATCGGTGCCAACGACACCGTGAACCCGGCGGCGCAGGACGATCCGCGCAGCCCGATTGCCGGCATGCCGGTGCTGGAAGTTTGGAAAGCGCAAAACGTTATCGTGTTCAAACGCTCAATGAACACCGGTTACGCCGGGGTGCAGAACCCGCTGTTCTTCAAAGAGAACACCCAGATGCTGTTTGGCGATGCCAAAGCCAGCGTTGAGGGCATTCTGCGCGCGCTGTCATAAAACAAAAGGGCGGTGATATCACCGCCCTGACAAGCCTGAACCACCGGGGCGGCTCATCATGGCCGCCCCGTTTAATTTAATCTTCGTCATCTTCCTCATCGTCGAGGTCAATCGGCGATTTGAAATCATCCGGCTTAATCGCCAGCAAATCACAGCGAAGGTGGTCGATCACCTGTTCAGCGGTATTGCCAAGGAACGCGGCTGACAGACCGGTGCGACCAATGGTGCCGAGCACCACAACCCCGGCGTCGAGGTGCGCAGCAATGTCCGGGATGACTTCTTCCGGCAGGCCTTTTGCCACGTGAGTGAACTCTTCACCGATGGAAAATTTTTGGCGCAGCGCTTTCATCGCGACGAGGTGCTGGCCGCGAATGGCATCGTTGTAGACGCTGGGATCAAAATCCGGCAGTTCGATAGCAATGTTGATGGGCGTGACCGGATAGGCGCCCACCAGATGCACCTCCGTGTGATTCACCATTTCGGCCAGCTGCGTGGTTTCGCGGATCAGCTTCTGGTTGAGTTCATCATGATGCGGCTCCTCGCTGGCGAGGTTTACCGCCACCACCGCTTTGCCGCCTTCCGGCCACGGCTGATCTTTCACCATCCACACCGGGCACGGGCATTTGCGCAACAGGTGCCAGTCGGTGGGGGTAAAAATCACGGCTTCCAGACGGTCGTGCTGGTGCGCCATCTTCAGGACCAAATCGTGCTTATGCGCCAGCACTTCCTGGATGATGGCTTCATACGGCCGGTTGTGCCAGACCACTTTGATCTCGATTTCTACACCGGCCTCCAGATACGCCTGGGCCTGCTGGCGGATCCATTCGGTGCGCTGGCTGATCACCCCTTTGCGCATATTGGCGCGCTCGTCGGGCGACAGCAGGGTGGTCATTTCATAGGAGAAGTCATAGATAGGCAGGAAGGCTTTGATTTTTCCGCCGATACGTTGATTGAGATACACCGCACGCCGCAGCGCGGGCTGGTCGTCCTGCTGAGCATCAATCGCCACCAGAATATGCTGATACCGGGACATAAGGCACTCTCCTCAAACCAAAGCAAAGTTGGATTAAAGATAGCCTAAGATGGCGCAGGGCAGAAGCGGAAAAGTTGTTGCCGGATCAATAAAATAACTTTTATTGACCCGGCAGGCGATTACGCTGCCTGATCGGTCTGGCCGGCCAGTTCAGCCAGCAGCGCGTGGTTTTCGATGGTGATATATTTGCCTTTCACCGCCAGCATCCCGCTTTTCTGAAAACGGCCCAGCAGACGACTGATGGTTTCGACGGTGAGTCCCAGATAGTTACCGATGTCGCCGCGCGTCATGGTCAGGCGGAACTCACGCTGCGAGAAACCGCGCTGGCCGAAGCGACGCGACAGGTTCCAGATAAACGCCGCCAGACGCTCTTCCGCGTTTTTCTTCGACAGCAGCAGGATCATGTCCTGATCGCCTTTGATCTCGCCGCTCATCAGACGCATCATCTGCTGCCGCAGCGCCGGCATTTTACCGGACAGGTCGTCGAGGGTCTCAAACGGGATTTCACACACCATCGCCGTTTCCAGCGCCTGCGCAAAGCTGGGATGATGCGCGCTGACGATGGCGTCGAAGCCCACCAGATCGCCGGCCAGATGGAAACCGGTAATCTGTTCATCGCCCTGTTCGGTAATGGTGTAGCTTTTGATGGTGCCGGAACGAATGGCATAAAGGGATTTCAGTTCATCACCGGCTTTGAACAGCGTCTGGCCTTTCTGAATCGGCTTTTTGCGTTCAATAATATTGTCCAGCTGATCCAGTTCGTGTTCGTTCAGCGTGAAGGGAATACACAACTGGCTAATACTGCAATCCTGACAGTGGATGGCACAACCGCCAGACTGAATTCGTCGAATGCTGCGTTTTTCCGGGATCATATAGGTACGCTCGATGATTATTGACTGTCGTCAATTTTAACATTTTTCTTTGTCATGTGAACTCATCCGAGCAGTAATAATGATCAAAACCGCACAAATGCTGGGTATTCGCGGCTTTGATGTCTGCCGATTACCTGCTGGTTTTTGATCTGGAACGTTTTCTTTCCATATTTACATCCGGACACAACCTGATGCAGCGCAAAAAGTGCCGGGTGTGATAGCCGTTAACCTTTGCTACTCTTGTGCTTGCGGGTGGCATGTTGCGCCCGCTTCACCACCAGGCGTGAGGAAAACACCATGAACCTTGATGATGACGACCTTTTCCGCGATGCCATGGGTGATGTCACGCCGTTAAAAGATTGCGCCAACACCCAGTGGCTGCGCGCGCCGTCGACCAAAGCGCCGCGCCCGGCCGTGCGTGACGACGCACCGGAAAACTTCCTGACGCGCGGCTTTCTGGAGATCATCCCACGCGATACGCCGCTGGAATATAAAGCCGACGGCATTCAGCAGGGCGTGCTGGACAAGCTGCGCCTGGGTAAATATACGCTGGACGCCAGCCTCAACCTGCTACGTCAGCCGGTGGAGACCTGCCGGCAATCGCTGTTCAGCTTTATGTTAGAGGCGCGCAAGCAGGGGCTGCGCAATCTGCTGATCATTCACGGCAAAGGGCGGGATGATGAAGCGCACGCCAATATTGTGCGCAGCTACGTGGCGCGCTGGCTGCGCCAGTTTGACGACGTTCAGACCTTTTGCAGCGCGCAACCGCAGCACGGCGGCGCAGGCGCGTTATATGTCGGCCTGCGCAAAACCGATCGCGCGCGCCTCGACAATCGTGAACGCCACGCCAAACGCAGCCGTTAGCTGTGAAATTTGCGGATGGTGGCCATCAGCACTTCCGCGCTGAGTGAAAGCGGGTGGCCGCTGCGGGTGATAATGCCCACCGGTTCGCCAGGTCCGGGCGATGCAATCGGCAGCGCGCTCAGAGCATTGTGGCTCAAATCTTCTTTGACCGCGCCGGATGGCACAAACCATACATAGTCATAACGCAGCGCCAGCTGGCGGGCCAGCGAAGTGGAAGAGGTTTCGACACAGTTGCCCGGCAGCGAGCAGCCTTGCTCATCCAGCATGTGCTGAGCGATACGTCGCGGTGCGGTGCCTTCCGGCGAAATCACCACCGGCCACTGCATGGCGCGGGACAGAGTGACGTTGTCACTCAGCAGCGGGTGTTCCGGTCGCACCACCAGTTTGAGCGACTCCAGAAACAGCAATTCATAGGTCAGGCCGGTCATCATCTCACTGTCCGCCATGCGGCCAATGCCAATGTCAAACTCCCCGGCACGCAATCCCGCCAGCAGCACATTATTGTGCAGCGTGGCTACCTGGACCGTGGTGTTGGGCTGCTGTTCATGGAAGCGATCGAGAATCTGCGGCAGCATGCCCATCGCGGCCGTAGTCAGCGCGCCGAGGCGAATCACCACCGGACGCCCGGTTACCGGCGAATTAAAGCTTTGTCCGGCATGATTGAGTGCATCCAGCACCTTTACCGCGTGCGTCAGAAACTGTTCACCCAGCGTAGTAAGTTGCGCGCCGAGTCGGCCACGCTCAAACAGCCTTGCTCCCGCCAGTTCTTCCAGCTCGTTCAGCGTTTTTGACAGGGCCGGCTGACTAAGATTCAGGGTTTCTGCTGCCCGACCCAGCGTGCCCTGTTGCGCGACCGCAACAAAGGTATGTAAATGGCGCAGACGAATGCGCTGATTAAAAAGATGATTTTTGTCCATAAGCGCCAGCGTAATGAGGAAGAGCGACCTGCGGCAAGTAGCCAGTCAAGAATCTGTTAACTTACCTGCAAAATTATATTAACAAAAACGCTTGCGCTGCCAGTGATAAGTAACTGGCTGTATTCCCTGGTTTTATAAAAAAAAAACCGGCAGACCACTTTTTACTCACGAATACGATCAATAAGTTAGCAGGTTAAATGTTGAATAATTCTCAATTTCACTTAAAAATGCTGCCCGTTAATGTTAACGATGCGCTATCATAAGCGCCGCTTTTTTTACCAAAACTGATGACCCCATCGTGATAATCCTGCAGGAGTGGTACCGTGACCAGCGCTGAAGCCATTGACGTCCGCCAGCTCATCAATCAGAGCGCGCTAAGCAGCTGGCAGAAGCGCTTAATTGCGCTGTGCTTTGTGGTGGTCGCGCTGGATGGCATGGATATCGCGCTGATGGGTTTCATTGCGCCAACGCTGAAAGCCAGCTGGGGCGTGACCAATCATCAGTTGGGAATGGTCATCAGCGCGGCGCTAATCGGGCTGGCGCTCGGGGCGATGGTGGCAGGGCCGCTGGCCGATCGCTACGGCCGCCGCGTGATGATCCTGCTCAGCGTGCTGTTTTTTGGTATCTGGACGCTGGCCACCGCCATGGCGCAAAACATCGAACAGATGATGCTGTTCCGCTTCCTCACCGGGCTGGGGCTGGGCGCCGCGATGCCTAACGTCGGCACGCTGGTGGCCGAATACGCGCCCGAACGGCGTCGCTCCTTTATCATCACCGTGGTGTTCTGCGGCTTCACCTTCGGCGCTGCCTCGGGCGGTTTTGCTGCCTCGTGGCTGCTGCCGCGCTATGACTGGCATTCGG
This sequence comes from Pantoea dispersa, assembly GCF_035783935.1. Lineage (GTDB taxonomy): Bacteria > Pseudomonadota > Gammaproteobacteria > Enterobacterales > Enterobacteriaceae > Pantoea > Pantoea dispersa_C. The sequence continues at coordinate 790,014 of NZ_JALKOV010000001.1, forward strand.
TGATGCTGATGGGCGGCGTGCTGCCGCTGCTGGTGCTGCCGTTTCTGCTGCGCGGTTTGCCGGAGTCGGTGCGCTTTCTCATCAGCCGGCGCGCGCCCGCCGCGCGCATTCACGCCATTATGGAGCGTATGCTGCCGGGCAGCGTGCGGCCAGACAGCCATTATCAGAGCAGCGAACCGCCGGTCGCGCGTCACGGCGCGGTGGCCACCGTGGTATCACCGCGCTACCTGTTTGGCAGTCTGATGCTGTGGGGCGGCTACTTTATGGGGCTGTTTCTGGTGTATCTGATTGGCAGCTGGCTGCCCTCGCTGATCAACACCCTGGGCATGTCAGTTACCGAAGCAGCCATTGTCACCGCCATGTATCAGGCGGGCGGCACCGTCGGCTCCCTGTTTGCCGGCTGGCTGATGGACCGCATCAACGCCAACCTGGCGCTGGCGATTATCTATTTTTGCGGCGGCATCGCCATCGTGGCGCTCGGATTTTCTCCGGCACAGGTGGGATTGATGAGCGCCATTGCCTTCTGCAGCGGCTTCTGTTTTAACGGTGCCAACACCGGCATGAACGCGCTGTCCGCCAGTTATTATCCCACCCATGCCCGCGCCACCGGCTCCAGCTGGATGCACGGCGTTGGCCGCATCGGCGCGATTATCAGTGCCTTTGTCGGCGCTGAGCTGCTATCGCTTGGCTGGTCGTTTAGCCAGATCTTCCTGCTGCTGGCGTTACCGGCGGTGCTGACCACGCTCATGCTGGTACTGAAGTGCCGCTTTGGTGACCAGCCGCGCGCCAGCGAGTGACAGGGCGATCACAGTTCCGCGAAATTGTTACCCGGCGCTAAAGGGTTGATCTACAGTAGCAGCAACCCTTTAGCCCAAGGTGATGACCATGGATAACTTTCTCACCCGCGATGCCATCCGCACGCTGTTCTCTCAGGCCATGTCGGCCATGTACCAGCAGGAAGTGCCGCAGTACGGCACTCTGACGCAGCTGGTGACCGCCGTGAATGAACGTACTTTAGAAGCCCAGCCGGCGCTGAAAAACCGTCTGGCCGCCGCCGATGAGCTGAGCCGGCTCGGCGTGGAACGCCACGGCGCCATCCGCGTTGGCACGGCCGCTGAGCTGAGTACACTGCGGCAAATGTTTGCCGTCATGGGAATGGAGCCGGTGGGCTATTACGATCTGTCGCAGGCGGGCGTTCCGGTGCACTCCACCGCCTTTCGCCCGGTGAGCGACAGCGCGCTGCGGCGCAATCCCTTCCGCGTGTTTACCTCGCTGCTGCGGCTGGAACTGATTGATGATGCCGCGCTACGCGACAAGGCGGCGGCTATTCTCGCCGCGCGCGACATCTTCACCCCAGGCTGCCGGGCACTGATTGCGCAGCATCAGCAGCAGGGCGGTCTCAACGCCGCCGAAGCCGCGCGCTTCGTTAAAGAGGCGCTGGAAACCTTTCGCTGGCATGCACATACCACGGTGGACAGCGCCACTTACCGCGCGCTGAGCCAGCAGCATCGCCTGATCGCCGACGTGGTGTGCTTCCGCGGCTGCCATATCAATCACCTGACGCCGCGCACGCTGGACATCGACCGCGTGCAGGCGCTGATGCCATCGCGCGGAATTGAACCGAAAACGCTGATTGAAGGGCCGCCACCGCGCGCGGTGCCGATTCTGCTGCGCCAGACCAGTTTCAAAGCGCTGGAAGAAGCGGTGCATTTTAATGACGGCACGCCTGGCACCCATACTGCGCGCTTCGGTGAAATCGAGCAGCGCGGCGCGGCGCTTACGCCCAAAGGCCGCGCGCTGTACGACCGGCTGCTGGCCCAGGCCGGCACCGGCAGTGATAACCAGCAGCACCAGCAGCACCTCAGCGCGGTGTTTCGTGATTTTCCCGATGATGAGCAAACGCTGCGCGAGCAGGGGCTGGCGTGGTTCCGCTACCGTCTGACGCCGCAGGGCGAGCATCAGCCGCCGCGCGCCGGGGAAACGGTGGCGCAGCTGCTGGCCGCCGGACGTTTACAGGCGGAACCGATTGTCTATGAAGATTTTCTGCCGGTGAGCGCCGCCGGTATTTTTCAGTCCAATCTCGGCAATCAAACCCAGGCGCGCAGCGCCGGCAACGCCAGCCGTGCTGATTTTGAAGCCGCGCTCGGCGCCGCCGTGCAGGATGAGATGGCGCTGTATCAGCAGACGCAACAGCGCAGTCTGGCGCGCTGCGGCGTGAAGGAATAAAGGGTAAAAAAACCGGCCTGAGAAGTGACAGGATCACTTTTACAGGCCGGCTGTTTTTCTTTTTTATGATTATTGCAGGCGGGCGTCGCGCACCAGCGTATATTTTCCGGCACCCAAAAACAGGATGGCCAGCGCACCCAGCAGGTAAAGCGCCTCCGTTTCCAGCGACCAGGCGCCGACATCTGTGCGATGCCACAGCGCGCCCATTTTCACCAGTAGCGTTGCGACCACCATATTGACGGCAATGATAAAGGCCGCCGGGCGGGTAAGCAGGCCGACGATGACCATGATGGGTGCCACAATTTCCCCGATGTAAGCACCGTAAGCGATGAAACCTGGCATGCCTTTGACGCTGAGCAGATGGGCGATCCAGCCGACGCCGTGAATGGCCTTAAACTCACCGTGAAACAGCAACAGCCCGCCGAAGGTTAAGCGTAACAGCAACTTACCGAAATCCGGGTGATCGCTCATCCGGGTGAACAGCTGATTGATGCCAGCAAACATCGCGTCTCTCCGTCACGCCAGGTTAACTTGCAACCATAGAACAGAATGTGCCGCTGCAGTTAACCAAAAAATTTGATGAAGTTGTTCAAAGAATCGGTCGCTTATTCGGCTTAATCTGCAAATGCTTGCAGAACATAGACATTCCACTGAGGCCTGCAAATAATGGAATCAGGCTTTACCAGGAACCCGCAATGAAAAATGAACGACGTCTGAGGATCATGACGGCAGAAGGTGAACTCAGAGGCCTGATGGATGATGAACTGTTTACCTTTAAGGGGATACCCTATGCAGCGCCGCCGGTTGGCGCTTTGCGCTGGCGTCCGCCGCAGCCGGTCGTGCCGTGGCAAACGCTGCGCGACGCCACCACATGGGGCGATGCCAGCTGGCAAAATCGGGACTACTGCGTGGCGGCTGGTGGCGGCGATCCGGGCCGCTTCAGCGAAGATTGTCTGTATCTGAATGTCTGGACGCCCGATGTCGAACCCAGCACGCCGCTGCCGGTGATGGTGTGGCTGCACGGCGGCGGCTTCAGCATTGGCGCTGGCAGCCTCGATCCCTATCGGGGCAAAGCGCTGGCGGCGCAGGGCGTGGTAGTGGTGACACTCAACTATCGCCTCGGCCATTTCGGCTTCTTCTCCCATCCGGCGCTCGACGCTCAGTATCCGCCCGGTAAAGTGGTCAATAATTTTGCGCTGCTGGATCAGATCGCCGCGCTGCAGTGGATTCAGCGCAACATTCCGGCCTTCGGTGGCGATCGCCACAACGTTACGCTGTTTGGTGAATCCTCCGGCGCGCGCAGCGTGCTGTCGCTGTGCTGCTCGCCGCTGGCCGAAGGGCTGTTTCATAAGGGCATTGTACAAAGTGCCTACAGTCTGCCGGATGTCCCCCACAAGCAGGCGCAGCAGACTGGCCTGCAGGTGGCGGCGCATTTCGATCTGGCCGCGGATGCCAGTGCGGAACAGTTACGCGCGCTGCCCGCTGACGGCTTCTGGCCGCTGGAACGGCCGCTGGCGCTGGGCCCGGTCGCCATCAGCGGCGACGCGGTGCTGCCCAAACCGATGCTGGATACCTTTCTGGCAGGCAAACAGCATCGTGTACCGTTGATGATCGGCAGCAACAGCGATGAAGCCAGCGTGCTGGACTACTTCGGCGTGGATGCCCGCAGCGTGTTACAGCAGCTGCGCAGCAAAAGCCGCCTCAGCTATCGTCTGCTGAAGTGGCTGTACGACATCCATGATGACAGCCTGCTGGGCCGCGCGGTAGCGCGCGACATGGCGTTTACCGTGATGCCGCTGCTGGTGGCACAGTCGCAGCACAGTATCGGCATGCCCGCGTGGCGTTACTGGTTTGACTACGTGTCAGAGAACGCGCGTCATCTCTATCCGCACGGCACCTGGCACGGTAACGAAATTCCTTACGTGTTCAATACGCTGAGTACACTGCAGCCGCCGGGCGACTGGCACTACAGCGCCCGCGATATCGCTTTTGCCGGTCGCGTCAGCGCCTGGTGGGTGACCTTTGCCCGTGATGCCAGCGAGTTCCGCCACCAGCTGCGGCTCGACGGAGAACCCGACTGGCCGGTATGGCGGCCGGCTGAGGATTTGACGCTGTCGTTCGGCCACGAGGGTAAAGCAGAATCGGTGCTGAAAGCGCGCTTCATGCGCGGACGGCTGCGTCTGTTCCGCCTGATGATGCGCAGCCACGTTAAACTTTAATGAGCCTGCTAATCATGTAAAAGCATCAATGCTTTTTTAAGGCAAATTCACCGCTATCTGACTGATTTTACGATCGGTCAGAGGCTCCACTGTCTCGCCTATCCAGCAATTAATTAGCTTACAAAACATTTATCTTTTCCCGGCTCGCTGCCGATATATACCCTGAGCCCTGTTTTATCGGGGCTGCCAGCGTTCACACCAGGGGATTATGTATGGGTATGTTTAAAAACTTCACGATTCGCGCCGTTATGCTGTCCATTCTTGGGCTTTTCTGCCTGTTATGGTGCGGCGTAGGGCTTTTCAGCGTGCACTCGCTGAACGCGCTCGGCGAGGGCAACGAAATCGATCGTCAGCTGGTTAACCAGATGACGGTGCTCAGCAAAGGCAACGATCAATATTTCCGCGTGGTCACGCGTCTGTCGCGGGTGATGGAAGGGCGCACCGCCGGCAACGCGCCGACGGCGGAAGCGTTCGCGCCGGTGCAGCAGGCGCTGGATAACATGAAACAGCAGTTAACCCAGTTCAAAGCCATGGCGCCAGGTCCGATGGACAGCGAGACGGTGAACAATGTCATCGCCAGCTGGCAGAAACTGCTGGATGACGGTATCGCGCCGCAGGTGGCGCTGGCGCAGCAGGGCTCGCTGGATGCGTGGCGCGCGCAGGCCAATAACGTCACGCCGCCGCTGAGCCGGGCGTTTGGTGCCAGCGCAGAGGCGTTTAATCAGGCCGCAGGCAGCAAGCTGGATGAGACCCGAGTGACCGTGGACACACTCACCAGCATGACCAAAGTGATCATTCTGTCGGCAGTGGTGTTTGGCTTACTGATTCTGCTGTTCACCGATCGTTACCTGGTGGCGATGCTGGTCAGGCCGCTGGAGCGTATCCGCAGCCATTTCGCCGTGATTGCGCAGGGCGATCTCAGCCAGCCGGTGGAAGAATTTGGCCGCAACTGCGTCGGCAAACTGGTGCCGCTGCTGCGGGCGATGCAGGACAGCCTGCGTGAAGCGGTCAGCGCCATCCGCAGCGGTACCGAAAACATCTATCGCGGCGCGGCAGAAATTTCTGCCGGCAACAACGACCTTTCATCGCGCACCGAAGAGCAGGCCGCCGCGCTGGAGCAAACCGCGGCCAGCATGGAGCAGCTGACCGCCACGGTGAAATTCAACGCCGACAACGCACGTCAGGCCAGCGCGCTGGCGGAGACCGCCACCGGTACCGCACAGCAGGGCGGCCGTCTGGTGGGCGAAGTGGTCACCACCATGCAGGGCATCTCCGGCAGTTCGAAAAAAATCGCCGAGATCACCAGCGTGATCAACAGCATCGCGTTCCAGACCAACATTCTGGCGCTCAACGCGGCGGTCGAAGCGGCGCGCGCCGGTGAACAGGGACGCGGTTTTGCCGTGGTGGCCAGTGAAGTGCGTAACCTCTCACAGCGCAGCGCCGGTGCCGCGAAAGAGATCGCCACGCTGATTGAAGATTCGGTGTCACGCGTTGAGAAGGGCTCGGAGCTGGTCAGCAGCGCCGGCAGCACCATGCATGACATTCTGAAGTCGGTGCAGGATGTGAACGAGATCATGAAACACATCGCTGCCGCGTCGGAAGAGCAGAGTAAGGGCATTTCGCAGGTCGGCACTGCCGTGACCGAAATGGATAGCGTCACGCAGCAGAACGCCTCGCTGGTGGAACAGGTGTCAGCGGCGGCCAGCGCGCTGGAGCGTCAGACTGAAGAGCTGCAGGCGTCGGTGGCGAAGTTCCGTCTGTCCGACAGCGCGCCGCGCGTCCAGACCGTGGCATCCGCTGCCGCCCCGGCGCTGCGTCGTCCGGTGTTATCTGGCGCCGCAGGCGCTCAGGGTAAACCGGCCAGCAGTGAAGAGTGGGTTTCATTCTGAGGCTGACACAGCCACGCCACCAGCTGCGGCAAAAACGGTGGCGCATCTTTTTCCGCCCGCTGTAACAGGCTGTAGCTCGCCCCGGTTGCCACACTCGCGGCAAACGGGGCGATTAATCGCCCATTCGCCAAATCATTCTCCACCAGCGTAATATCCGCCACCGTCACGCCAAAACCCTGAATCGCTGCGCTGATCGCCAAATCCATGGTGGCGAAGTGCTGATTGCGCGCCATCGGCAGCTGCACCGCCTGGCCGGACAGCCACAGCTGCCAGTCGCGCGTATCGCCAGTCGGATGCAGAAAGGTGAATTTGGCCAGTTCGCTGACATCGCGCGGTGCCGTCACGCTGCTAGCCAGCACCGGAGTCAGGCGCTCGGCAAACAACGGAATGGCACCGGCGGGCGGCGTGCCGAACACGATTGCAGCATCAAAGTTTTCCAGCTGCGACGCGTGATCGAGCGTGGTGGTCAGCGCCACGTGAATGTCTGGCCGCTGCTGCTCCAGCGCCACCAGACGCGGCACCAGCCAGCGCATGGCGCAGGTTGGGGCTTTCAGCCGAATCGAGGCGTTGCTACGGCTGGCTTTCTCAGTGGCATTGACCAGCAGATTGAACCCCTGCTGCAGCTCTGGCAGCAGCGCCGCGCCCTGTTCGGTAAGGCGCAGACCGCGTGCGTGGCGTTCAAACAGGGCGAATCCCAGCCAGCTCTCCAGCGCCGCGATTTTGCGGCTCACCGCGCCCTGAGTGATGCACAGTTCACTGGCGGCGCGCGTCAGGTTGAGATGACGGGCAGTAACCAGAAAGGCATGAATGGCGTTGAGCGGCAGAGCAGAGCGGGACATAACGGCCTCGAGCTATGATTTTTTATCATGGCTATTATGACAACAATTCGCTTGTCGACTCAAGCGCCGAGCCGTTGAATAGAAATCTATTTACGATACGTGGTTATGCAACCTGTGGAGCAATGATGACCCTGAACAGCAGCGTGAAGCTCTCCTCCAAACAGCCGGACGTCGGCACCACCATTTTTAGCGTGATCGGCCAGCTGTCTGCCCAGCACCAGGCCATCAACCTGTCTCAGGGTGCGCCCAATTTCCCGTGCGATCCGCAGCTGGTGGCGCTGGTCAGCCAGGCGATGCGCGACGGCCATAATCAGTACGCCGCGATGACCGGTTTACCGGCGCTGCGTGAAGCGCTGGCGGAAAAAGTGCACCGTCTGTATGGCCAGCACTACGATGCCGCCAGCGAAGTATTGATTACCGGCAGTGCCAGTCAGGGCATCTACATGGCGATCTCGGCGCTGGTGCATCCGGGTGATGAAGTGATCTTCTTTGAACCGGCCTTTGACAGCTACGCGCCGGTGGTACGGTTACAGGGCGCGACGCCGATCGGCCTCAAGCTGCAGGTGCCGGATTTTGCCATTGACTGGGACGAACTGCGTGCCGCGATCACGCCGCGTACGCGCATGATCATCATCAATACGCCACACAACCCGAGCGGACAGGTGCTGAATGCTGCCGATCTCGATCGGCTGGCCGCCCTGACGCGGAATACCGACATCGTGGTGCTGTCCGATGAAGTCTACGAACACATCGTGTTTGACGGCCAGACGCACTGCGGCATGGCCACGCACCCCGAGCTGGCGCAGCGCAGCGTGGTGGTGTCCTCCTTTGGTAAAACCTTCCACGTCACCGGCTGGCGCGTCGGCTATGCGCTGGCGCCTGCCGCGCTGATGGCGGAGATCGTCAAAGTGCATCAGTTTATGATGTACGCCGCCGATACGCCGATGCAGGTTGGCTTCGCGCAGTATTTGCAGGACCCGCAAAACTATCTGCAGCTGTCGTCGTTTTATCAGGCCAAGCGCGATCGGCTGCAGACGCTGCTGCAGGATTCGCCGTTCAGACTGTTACCGAGCGCCGGTTCATTCTTTATGTTGGCCAGCTACGGACATTTCAGTGACGAAAGCGACAGTGAAATGGTAAAACGTCTCATCGTCGATCACGGTGTGGCCACCATTCCGCTGTCGGCGTTTTATATGGATGGCACTGACAATAAATTAATCCGCCTTTCTTTTGCTAAAGACGACGCAACGCTCGAAGCCGGCGCGCAGGCGCTGTGCCGGGTTAAAGGGTAATTTAGGGGACAATAATGAAAAAACTGAACGCACTGTTTATCGCACTGGGCATGATCACTTCCGTGCAGGCGCTGGCACAGGAAAGCCTGCGCTACGGCCTGGAATCACAATATCCGCCGTTTGAAAGCCGCAACGCGCAGGGCGAGCTGGAAGGCTTCGACATCGAGCTGGGTAAAGCTATCTGTCAGGTGGGTCATTTTGACTGCAAATGGGTTGAGAGCAGCTTTGATGCGCTGATTCCGGCGCTGCAGGCGAAAAAATTTGATGCCATCAACTCGGCGATGAACATCACCGAAGCGCGCGCCAAAAGTATCGACTTTACCAACCCGATTTACCGCATTCCTACCATGCTGATTGTGAAGCAGGGCGAGAAGCTGGAACCGACGGCGGCGTCGCTGAAAGGAAAAAACATCGGCGTACTGCAGGGCTCAATCCAGGAAACCTACGCGAAAAAGCACTGGGAATCGCAGGGCGTGACGGTCACGTCGTATCAGGATCAGAACCAGGTGTACAACGACATGGTCGCCGGCCGTCTTGACGGTACGCTGGTGATGTCCGCTGCCGGTCAGTCCGGTTTCCTCGATAAGCCACAGGGCAAAGGTTTCGCCTTCGCCGGTAAGCCGGTCGAAGACGACACCATTCTCGGCTCCGGCATCGGTTTCGGTCTGCGCAAGGGCGACAGCAAGCTGAAAGGTGAACTGGATGCGGCCATTGCCAAAGTTCAGGCCGACGGCACCGTCACCAAACTGGCAGCGAAATTCTTCCCGGGTATCGACGTCAGCGTCAGCAAATAAGCGTGTATCAGCCTGACCGGCAGCCGCCGGTCAGGCATCTTCGCCGATTCCCGGCAACCGCGCTTATTTAGCCGCCAGATAACACAGCGCTTCCGCCACCTGATACGACTTCACAAACGACGGGATCGGCAGGAATTCAAAGCGCGAATGGAAATTGTGCGCGCCGGTGAAGAAATTCGGCGTCAGTAACCCTTTGGCCGACAGCGCAGACCCATCGGTGCCGCCGCGCATCGGAATCACTTTCGGCTCCACGCCCACCTGCTGCAGCGCCGCAAAAATCAGATCGATTGCCCGCCGGTCTTCGCCAATCGCGTTACTGATATTGCTATAGATATCATTGACTTTCAGCGCCACGTCGCCAGTCGGATACTGCGTGGCGATGGCCCCGGCGACGTCCACCAGCTGCTGCTTCTTCGCTTCAAAGCCCGGCAAATCAAAATCGCGAATCGATGCTTTCAGCACCGCCTGGCTGGCGTTGGCGTGCATGTCGTTGAACCAGATATAGCCTTCGCGCCCCGCGGTATGTTCCGGCGTGGCGAGACGATCAAAGCGGGCGATGAAATCGTGTGCCATCAGCAGCGGATTGACCAGCACGCCTTTGCCTGACATCGGATGCGCCGGCACGCCGGTAAACGTAATCTCGGCGGACGCGCCATTGAAGCACTCATACACCACTTCGCCCAGTTCGCAGCAGTCGATGGTCCAGGCAAAATCGACGTTAAAGCGCGTCTCCAGATCGAGCGCTTTGGCGCCGCGCAGGCCAATCTCTTCGTCCGGCACAAACGCCACTACCACATCACCGTGTTCGCCACGCAGGTTTTCTACCAGCGTCATCACCACGCTGACCGCCGCTTTGTTGTCGGCCCCCAGCACGCTGGTGCCGTCGCTGAACACAATCTCCTGTCCGACATACGGCAGGATCTCCGGATGCTCCGCCACCCGCAGCCAGATGTCCTGCTGGGCATTCAGACACAGATCGTCACCGTTGAAGCGCAGGGTTTGCGGATGGATATCCGGCGACAGGCCGACATCCACGGTATCAATGTGAGTGATGAAGCCAACGCGCGGCGCGCCTGGCCGGTTACCGGGTTTCACGGCGGTCACCGTGGCATGCTGATCGATTACCACATCCTGCAGACCGAGATCGCGCAGCTCCTGCGCCAGCAGTTCCGCCATGGCGTGTTGCGACGGGGTGCTGGGCAGCGTGCTGGATTTGGCATCGCTCTGGCTGGAGACCGCCAGATAACGGTAAAAACGCTGGGTCAGCTGCCGGGCAAGTTGGTCTGTCATCACAATTCCTTATTAGCAATGTGCCCCTGGCGATTCGCCAGACGGCTAAATCATGTTATTTATGAAATAAATACCGATGCTGGCTCATGGAAGTCAATAAAAAGCGAGAAGACGATGAAAAAGATGATAGGAAAACTGGCGCTTAGCGCACTGGGGTTAGCGGTTGCAGGCGGCGTCTCGGCAAAGACGCTGGTTTACTGTTCTGAAGGCTCGCCGGAGAACTTCAACCCGCAGCTTTACACCTCGGGCACCAGCGTGGACGCCAGCGCCGTGCCGATTTTCAACCGCCTGGTGGATTTCAAACCGGGCACCACTGAGCTGGTGCCCAGCCTGGCGGAGCGCTGGGAAATCAGCCCGGACGGCAAGGTGTATACCTTCCATTTGCGCCAGGGGGTTAAGTTTCAGAGCAATAAGTTGTTTACGCCGTCGCGCGATCTCAACGCCGATGACGTAATCTTCTCGTTTATGCGCCAGCTCGACGTGAAAAACCCGTATCACACCGTTTCGGGCGGTAACTATGCCAACTTCGAAAGCCTGGAGCTGGCAAAACTGATCACCCGTATTGATAAGGTGGATGACCTGACGGTGCGGATTACGCTGGCCCACGCCGAAGCGCCGTTCCTCGCCGATCTGGCGTGGTATTTCGCCTCAATCCACTCGGCGGAATACGCCGACCAGATGCTGAAAGCCGGTACGCCGGAAAAAGTCGACATGCAGCCGATTGGCACCGGACCGTTTGAGCTGGTGCAGTATCAAAAAGATTCGCGCATTCTCTACAAAGCCTTCCCGCAGTACTGGCAGGGCAAAGCCAAAATCGATCGTCTGGTGTTCTCCATCACGCCAGACGCCTCGGTGCGCTATGCCAAACTGGAGAAAAACGAGTGCCAGGTGATGCCGTTCCCCAACCCGGCCGACCTCGACAACATGCGCCGCAACCCGAACATCACGCTGGAGCAGAAATCCGGCCTCAATACCGGTTTCCTGTCGTTTAACACCACCAAAGCGCCGCTGGACAACGTGAAAGTGCGCCAGGCGCTGGCAATGGCGATCAACAAACAGGCGATCATTGATGCCATCTTCAAGGGCACCGGCACGGTGGCGAAAAATATTCTGCCGCCGGATGTCTGGAGCGCGGACAAAGACCTGCAGGATTACGCGTACGATCCGCAACAGGCGAAAGCGCTGCTGCAGCAGGCCGGTATTCAGCCAGGCACCGAAATTTCGCTGTGGGCCATGCCGGTCCAGCGGCCGTATAACCCTAATGCCCGTCGTATGGCGGAGATGATTCAGGCGGACTGGGCAAAAGTGGGCATCAAAGCCAACATCGTCAGTTACGAATGGGGCGAATACCTCAAGCGCGTGAAGGGCGGCGAGCATCAGGCGGCGCTGATGGGCTGGACCACCGCCACCGGCGATCCGGACAACTTCTTCGGCCCACTGTACAGCTGCACCTCGGCCAACGGCGGCTCCAACTCGTCAAAATGGTGCTACCAGCCGTTTGAAAAAATCATCACCGAGGCGCGCGCCGAGCAGAATCACGACAAGCGCGTGGCGCTGTATCGCGAGGCGCAGCAGATGATGCACGACCAGATGCCCGCGGTGATGATTGCGCACTCGACGATTTTTGAGCCGGTGCGTAAATCCGTCAGCGGCTATCAGGTGGATCCGTTCGGCAAGCACATCTTCTATCCGGTGGATATCACCCGGTAAGCGCGCTCAGCTGCTGCTGCAAAAAGATCAGAAACAGGTTCAGGGCGGCGCTGCGGTGCCGCCCTGATGGCATCTGTAGCTGCAGCGTGCGCTGGCTCAGCTGGTCGATATTCACCGCGCGCATCACCAGACCGTGCTGCTGCGCCTCTTCCGGCAGGGTGAAACGGCTGCAGATGGTCACCGCCAGCGGCGTGCGCAGCAGGAAATGGAACAGGGTGGAGAAGTTGTCGCAGGTCAGCACCGGTTCGATCACATGGCCGCTCATGTGGCTGGCGAGTTCGAACAGCTGACGTACCGTGGTATTTTGCTGCGGCAGCGCCAGCGGATAGTGGCTGAGATCGGCCAGCGCCACCTGCGGCGCGTTCGCCAGCGGATGGCTGTCATGCATCACCAGCAGCACCGGTGCCGGCCATGAGCCCACCACCTCAACGCCGCGCTCGGCGTGCAGGCTAAACTGCAGCGCTACATCGCACTCGCCGCTGCGCAGCAGTTCAGCCACGCTTTGCGCGCTCGCCACCCGGACGTCAAACAGTACGCCGGGATGATCGCGGCGAAAAGCCGCCACCAGCCGGGGCAGCAGGGTAAACGCCAGCCCGTCGGTGCAGGCAACGCGAATCAGCGTGCGCCGCACCGCCTTCAGTCCTTTGATCTCCGCCAGCGCATACTCCATATCCAGCAGATTTTTGCGCACGTGATGGGCAAAGATCTCGCCGGCTTCGGTCAGCACCATGCCGCGCGCGTGGCGCGCAAACAGCGTTACCCCCAGCTGCTGCTCCAGCCGCTGAATCTGACGGCTGATGGCTGAGACCGCCACAAACAGCTGAGCGCTGGCCGCGCTGAGCGAACCGCAGTCCGCCACCGCGAGAAAATAACGCATTTCGGTGCTTAACATGCCACTGCCTCTCTTGCGTGCCTGCCTCGAAATCGGGCAACGCAGCTTTGCTTAAAAAGCAAATCTTACTCGATAAATTGATAATTGTGGCAAAGCTGTCTTTCCGCAAAGATGAAAAAACACCATACCAATAACAGGCAGGGCAAACATGACAGCACAACAGGCGGTCCGGCAGGCCACCGCATATTTTGACAGCGGGGAATTTCAACGTATCCTGGCGCGCCGCGTGGCGCAGCGCACCGAGAGCCAGCGTGACGATCGCGATGCGGCGCTGCAGGACTATCTGCAGCAGGAGATTGCGCCCCAGCTGCAGGCGCTGGGCTTCACGCTGCACTTTATCGACAACCCACATGCCGAAGGTCGGCCATTTCTGGTGGCGGTGCGCATCGAAGATCCCGCTTTGCCGACGTTGCTGAGTTACGGCCACGGCGATGTGGTATTCGGTGATGACGAAAACTGGCGCAGCGGGCTGTCGCCGTGGCAGCTGGTGGAAGAGGGCGATCGCTGGTACGGGCGCGGCAGCGCCGATAACAAAGGTCAGCACTGCGTCAATCTCGCGGCGCTCGAGCAGGTATACCAGGCGCGCGGCGGCCGTCTCGGTTTTAACTGCAAATGGCTGTTTGAGATGGGGGAAGAGGTGAGCTCGCCGGGGCTGGCACAGTTGTGTCAGCAGCAGGCCGGGCTGCTGCAGGCTGACCTGTTCATTGCCTCAGACGGTCCGCGGCTTAACGCCGTGCGGCCGACGCTGTTCCTCGGTTCGCGCGGCGCGGTGAATTTTCGCCTGACGATTAACGCGCGCGACAATGCCTATCACTCCGGCAACTGGGGCGGACTGCTGACCAATCCCGGCACCCGGCTGGCCAGCGCCATCGCCACGCTGGTGGACGCGCAGGGTGTGCTGCAGGTTGCGGCGCTGCGGCCCGACTCGCTGACGCCGCAGGTGCGCGCCATTCTCAGCGATATTGAGGTCGGCGGTATGCCAGGCGATCCCGCGATTGACACCAACTGGGGCGAACCGGGCCTGACGCCCGCTGAACGGCTGTACGGCTGGAACACGCTGGAGGTGCTGTCGTTTCTCACCGGCAACCCGGCGCAGCCGATGAATGCCATCCCCGGCAGCGCCACGGCGGTATGTCAGCTGCGTTTTGTGGTCGGTACCGACTGGCAGCGGCTGGCACAGCACGTCAGCGCGCATCTGGCGCAGCACGGCTTCCATGATGTTGAGGTTGAATTTTTGCGCGGTTCACCCGCCACGCGTCTCGATCCCAGCGATCCGCTGGTGCACTGGGTGCTGAATAGCCTGGCGGCAACCAGCGGCAAAAAACCGGCGCTGCTGCCCAACCTCGGCGGATCGCTGCCCAATGAGGTGTTCGCCGGGATTCTGGGGCTGCCGACGCTGTGGGTGCCGCATTCGTATCCTGCCTGCGGTCAGCACGGCGTGAATGAGCACATGCTGAAATCGATTGCCCGCGAAGGGCTGCAAATCATGACGCAGCTGCTGTGGGAGCTGGGGGAACGCGGCACGGAGCTGGTAGCACAACATCGCGCCCATGCCGGAGGTGATGCATGAGCAGCATCAGCCATAGCGCGCCGCTGAGCGGGGCGAAGCCTAACCTGCACAAAACGTTGTTTGCGACCTGCATCGGTAATGCGCTGGAGTGGTTCGATATTGCGGTGTACGGCTTTTTTGCCAGCTATATCGCCCACGCCTTCTTTCCCACCAGCGATGCGTCGGTCTCGCTGCTGCTGACCTTTGGCAGCTTCGGCGTCTCGTTCCTGATTCGCCCGCTGGGTGCGGTGGTGCTGGGCAACTATGCCGATCGCCACGGGCGTAAAAAAGCGCTGCTGCTCTCCATCAACCTGATGATGCTTGGCGGAGCCATCATCACATTTATGCCGGGCTACGACAGCATCGGCCTGCTCGCGCCGCTGCTGATCCTGCTGGCGCGCCTGATACAGGGTTTTTCTGCCGGTGGCGAATTTGGCAGCTCCACGGCGTTTCTGGTCGAGCATTTTCCCGAGCGCAAAGCTTTTATCGCCAGCTGGCAGTTCGCCACCCAGGGCGCCAGCACGCTGATGGCTTCGGCGTTTGGTCTCGGCCTGACGCAGATTCTGAGCGAGGGTCAGATTCAGGCGTGGGGCTGGCGTATTCCGTTTGCCTTTGGCCTGCTGATTGGCCCGCTCGGGCTGTATATCCGTCGCCACGTGCATGAGCCCGCCAGCTTTGCCGCCCAGACGCCGGAAGCGGCCCCGCTGAAGCGGTTGTTTGGCCGGCAGAAAGCGCTGATGCTGCTGGCGATCGGCCTGATGGTGATCTCCACGGCGGTCAACTACATGCTCAACTACGTGCCGACCTACGCAACCAAAAACCTGCATCTGCCCGGCTCGGTGGCCTTTACCGCCACGCTGCTGGCCGGGGTGATTCTGACAGTGGTGACGCCGCTGATGGGATTATGGGCGGAGCGGATTGGCCGCCTGCCGCTGATGTGGGGCTCGCTGATCCTGCTGATGGTCACTATCTATCCGGCCTTCCGGCTGGTGGTGAATCACACCACGCCGACCACGCTGATCGTGCTGGTGTGCTGGATGGCGCTGCTGAAATCGGTCTATTTTTCCACCGTGCCCTCCGTCATGGCGGATCTGTTCCCGACGGGCACCCGCGCCAGCGGTATGGCCATTAGCTATAACGTGGCGGTCACGGTGTTTGGCGGTTTTGCGCCGCTGATTTGTACGCTGCTGATCAGCGCCACCGGCACCAGCCTGGCACCGGGTTACTATCTGATGGCGATGTCACTGTTGAGCGGAATGGCGCTGCTGCGCAGTCAGAAACGGATACGCTAAGGGGCAACCGGTGCGCGCGCTGCGCACCGGTGTTCACCCATCAGGCAAACTGCAGATAGGCGACGTGCGTTTGCAGATACTCTTCCAGTCCATGGCGGCCATCAGCCCCGCCGATGCCGGATTTGCGCCAGCCGGCGTGGAAACCCTGCATCGCTTCAAAATTCTCGCGGTTAATGTAAGTTTCCCCAAATTTCAGCCGGCGCAGCGCGATCATCGCGGTGTTCAGATCGCGGGTATACAGCGACGAGGTCAGGCCATAGTCGCAATCGTTGGCCAGCGCGATGGCTTCATCCAGCGTGTCAAAGCGCATCACCGGCAGCACCGGACCAAAAATCTCCTCACGCATGATCGCCATTTGCTGATGCACCCCGGTGATGATGGTCGGTTCGAAATAAAAGCCGCGTTCACCGGCGCGCTTGCCACCCAGCACCACCTTGCCACCCTGCGCCACGGCTTGAGCGACCTTTTGCTCCACGCGCTCGCGCGCTTCCGCGCTGATCAGCGGTCCCATATCCAGCTCAGCATGCTGCGCCGGATCGCCCATTGTCACCTGCTGCATGGCGCGGGTCAGGGCGCTGATAAAGCGATCGTAGATGCCGTGCTGCACATACACGCGTTCAGCGCAGTTGCACACCTGGCCGCTGTTGATGATGCGCGAACTGACAATCGCTTTTACGGCCAGATCGAGATCGGCATCATCCATGACTATCGCCGGCGCTTTACCGCCCAGCTCCAGCGACACTTTTGTCACATTCTGCGCCGCGGCAGCCATGGTGGCGATGCCGGCGTTAACGCTGCCGGTCAGGCTGACTAAGCCGACTTTAGGGTTGGCGGCCAGTTCCTGTCCCACTTCCGGGCCATAGCCGTAAACGATGTTGATTACGCCAGCCGGCAGGCCGATGTCGTCGATAATGGCGGCGAACAGGGCAGCGTTGTTAGGCGTCAGCTCGCTCGGTTTAAGCACGATGGTGTTGCCGGTGACCAGCGCCGGGGCCGCCTTGCGGGCGATCAGGAAGAAGGGAAAATTCCACGGCAGAATGCCGGTGGTTACGCCAATCGCTTTCTTAAACACAAAGATGTTTTCGTTTGGGCGATCGCTGTTGACGATTTCGCCTTCGTAGCGGCGCGCCCATTCCGCCATGTAATCGAGGTAGTCAGCGGTGAACAGCACTTCGGTTTGCGCCAGCGCCTGGGTTTTTCCACCCTCCGCGACAATCGTGGCGGTCAGCTCGGGCTCGCGCTGGCGAATCGCGGCGGCGATGCGGCGCAGCCAGCTACCGCGTGCCACTGCCGGTAGCGCTTCCCAGCCAGGCTGAGCGGCTTCAGCAGCGGCAATCGCTGCCGATGCCTGCTGTTTGCTGCCCTGCGGCACGCGCGACAGCAGGGCCTCCGTCGCCGGATTCATTACCTCAATCCATTTATCGTTGTGCGCGTCGACAAACGCGCCATTAATGTAGTGTTGATGATGAAGGGTCATTTGCAGGGGCTCCACGCTCGGTTTTGTTAAACTGATGTGAAGGAAGAGTGAAGCAGATGGACGCAGCGCACCTTTTTATCACTGCCAGCGCCGGGCTGGCGCTGGCAGTCAAGGCAAGAATGACGCGACAGAGGCGACATTCTGTGCCGGGGGCGGCATCAGGAGCCCGGCATCATCGCGCCGCTGGCAATAAACCAGACCAGAAAACTCACGCCGGCAACGATAATGGCGATGGGGAACAGCAGACCGATTTTCATAATCATCCTGAAAGTTATGCGAGCTGGATCAGCGCGCGATGGGTTTTCATCATACTGAACAGCTGAAATTGTGAGGCATCATCGACCTGACGCAGATGTTCGCCTTTCTGATACTGAATTTGATGTACATGGCCGAGCTGACGCCACACCACAATCGCCGACGCCAGCAGCGCACAGTTTTCTTCACTCTGCACGCAGTCCAGCGTGGCGTAGTGAGTCGTATCTAAGCCATTAATGAACACATTCAGCGCGGCGGGCGGCACGATGGCGCGAATGTCATCCAGCATGACGCGACTCACCGTTTGCGACAACACCAGCGTTAACCGTTTGCTCTTCATCTCAATCCCTGGTTCCGATGATTTCTCCCACGTTATACGGATTTAAGCCCGGCGGGGGAAGCGCTTCACGTGGCTTTGTGTGATTGCCATGTTACGCGGCAGGCTGGCAAGGCGGGAAAAATTGTGTCGCTCAACACAGCACAAATCAAAAATACACTGAATAATAAGTGACTTATCTAAAATAACCGGCAAAACAGCGGCAAATGCGAATTTGTGATCCTTATGTTGTATATCCACCCGATTTTGCCAGTCAGCCTGGCTTTCCGGCAACCATTCAAAGGCTGAGGTCAGGCCGCTCACCGTAGACTGCCGCTAACCGGGAACCACTGCGTCTCCCGTCTGGCCTCAACCTTACGAAGGAATAACAATGAACAGTGCCATCCTTGCAGGTATTTTCTGGCATCTGGTGGGTGCCGCCAGTGCCGCCTGTTTTTACGCGCCGTTTAAACAGGTGAAAAAGTGGTCGTGGGAAACCATGTGGTCGGTGGGCGGCGTGATGTCGTGGCTGATACTGCCCTGGGCCGTCAGCGCCGTGCTGTTACCGAACTTCTGGGCCTACTACAGCAGTTTTAGTTTGTCGCAGCTGCTGCCGGTGTTTCTGTTTGGTGCCATGTGGGGCATCGGTAACATTAACTACGGTCTGACCATGCGCTATCTCGGTATGTCGATGGGCATCGGCATTGCTATCGGCATTACGCTGGTGGTGGGTACGCTAATGACGCCGCTATTGCAGGGGCGCTTCGTCGAACTGTTCAGTTCCGCCGGCGGCCGGATGACGCTGCTGGGTGTACTGGTGGCGCTACTGGGCGTGGCGATCGTGTCACGTGCCGGGCTGCTCAGGGAGCGGGCGCTGGGCATTAACGCCGAGGAGTTCAATCTGAAAAAAGGCCTGCTGCTGGCGGTGCTGTGCGGCATCTTCTCCGCCGGCATGTCGTTTGCCATGGATGCGGCAAAGCCGATGCATGAAGCCGCAGCCGGCCTGGGCATCAATCCGCTGTACGTGGCGCTGCCGAGCTACGTGGTGATCATGGGCGGAGGCGCGCTGATCAACCTGGCGTACTGCGTTATCCGCCTGGCGGTAAAGCCGGAGCTGTCGCTGCGCCGCGATCTCTCGGTGGCAAAACCGCTGCTGCTGGCGAATACCGCCTTTGCCGTGCTCGGCGGTACCATGTGGTATCTGCAGTTCTTCTTCTATGCCTGGGGCCACGCGAAAATTCCCCCGCAGTATGACTTCATCAGCTGGATGCTGCACATGAGCCTGTACGTGCTGTGCGGTGGCCTGGTGGGGCTGGTGCTGAAGGAGTGGAAAGCGGCAGGGCGTCGTCCGGTCGGCGTGTTGTCGATTGGCTGCGTGGTGATCATCATTGCTGCCAACATTGTCGGGCTCGGTATGGCCGCCTGACGCGGTTTGACCGCACAGCGCCTGACGCGTTACGCGCGTCAGGCTTTTTCTTTGTCTGCCATCGGCTCGCGCGGCGACAAAAACTGCTGGCGCCAGGCACTCGGCGTCATCCCGGTTTCCCGCGTAAACACCACAGAAAAATAGTTGCTGTCATCGAAACCGCAGCGCGCCGCGACGTCGCTAATCAGTCCCTGCCGGCTGCGCAACAGATATTTGGCCTGACACAGCTGCAGCTGACGCAGGTAGTGGCCGATGGTCATACCGGTTTGCTGACGAAACAGCTGTTTCAGCGCGCGTTCACTGAGCTGGTTTTGCTGACAAAAATGGGACAGGTCGAAGGGGCGGCTGATATCGCCGAGCAGCGCCGACATCAGCAGATCGAGCTGTTCGCCTTCCGGCAGCACCCACGGGCGGTCGGCGGCGTAACCGTGACGACGCAGAATCAGCGCCAGCTGCAAAAACAGCGCTTCCGACAGCTGAATCGACAGCGAATCGCTTTTACGACTTTCACGCTCCAGCTGGCTAATCACGCCGCGCGCCAGCGCCATGCCGCGCGTGGTCAGGCGCCAGCTGGCGGGCGCGTCCTCATGCTGTGGTGGCAGCAGCTGCTGCCAGTCGAGCGCCAGGCTGAAGCGATCGCGGCAATAGAGAATGTTGTCCAGCGCCAGGTCGTTGACGCTATCGAAGCTGTGACAATCAGTGTCGCGGATGTAAAACACATCGCCGCAGGTAATCAGCCACGGGCGGTCGTTGAGGATATGCAGACCATTACCGCGCCAGACAATGACAATTTCGCTGAACTGGTGCTGGTGCGGCGGAAAAGAGGGTTGCGGCATGCGCTCCGCCACGGCAATCGGTAAATTGCTGGCCGGGAAGTAATCTTCACGCGTCAGTATGAGCGGCATGTCAGCTCTCCGGTTAACCCATCTGCTGGCGCTCCGTGCGGGGCGCACAACCAAATTCCCGCCGGAACAGGGTGGAGAAGTGATTACTGTCACCAAATCCACACTGATAGGCGATGTCCGTAATGCGTATATCGCTGTGGCGCAGCAGATGCCGCGCCTGCACTAACCGCAGCCGGTTAAGATAGCGCTGCGGCGTGCTGCCGGTCTGCTGCTTCATCTGGCGATGCAGGGTGCGCAGCGACAGCGAGAAGCGATCGGCCAGGGCTTCCCACGCAATCTCCTCACTGTAGTGTGCACTGAGCCAGTCCAGCAAGCGGTGCAGGCGGGCTTCCTGATCCTGCGCCTGATCGTTGTGCGCCGCCTCGCGCAGCAGCACCAGCAGCTGCAAAAAGTGCTGTTCCTGCTGCGCCTGACGTTCCAGCGACCAGCTGGCCGGCTGCTTCATCTGCGTCACCAGCTGCAGCGCCTGCGCCATCACTTTGTGGTTAATGCGCCAGTGCGACAGGTACTGCCCCTGTTCCTCACGCGGCAGCAGCGCCTGCAGACCAGAGAGAAAGCGGAACGCCGCCGGGCTGCGATACAGTACATTCGTCAGGCATAGATTGTCGGTTTGTTCGTACAGATGGCGATCGTGATCGCGGACAAAGCAGACGCAGCCGGCGCTCAGCGTTTGCGGCTGACCGTTAAACACGTGAATGCCCGAACCCTGTTCCACCAGCACTATTTCATGAAAATCATGGTGATGTTCCGGAAATGCCGTCTGTGGCACGCGCGGTTCAATAGCGATCGCGTAATCGCCGGCCGGGAAGAAATCAGCACTGTGTAATACCGTCATCATGCGCCCTCAGTTAACAAAATCGTAACCGAGTCTACGTAGCCGTGGTGCACCTTACCTTGAATTTTGCACCGGGCTGCGCAGGAAAATCGCCAATTTTTCAAGATCTGTTCAGTGATTGATGGAATTGCGGCAAGGCTCACAACTCTGCCGTTGCGTGGTTCTGTGAGCTCTCTCGCGAATACCTTTGCAAACCTGCCAGCCACGCTTACCCGCTGGCAGTCGCGGGAAGGTGACAACGGCGCAGGCTTTTTACTCTGTCACCCTGTCATCACAGGAAGAACAGGCCATGACTCTGCGTAATATTGTTGCCATTGATTTAGGCGCATCCAGCGGGCGCGTAATGCTGGCGCGCTGGCAGGCTGACAGCCAGCAGCTCAGCCTGCGTGAAGTGCGGCGCTTCGCCAACCGGCGTGTGCGGCGCGGCGATTATGACTGCTGGGACGTGGATCGGCTGGAACAGGAGATCCGCGCCGGGCTGCAGCAGCTGGATGAGGAAGGCATTGTGCCGGACAGCATCGGCATCGATACCTGGGGCGTCGATCTGGTGCTGCTCGACGCGCACGGTGAACGGGTAGGCGAAGCGGTCAGCTATCGCGATAGCCGCACCGACGGGCTGATGGCCGAGGCGATGCGCGAGCTGGGAACCTCGGCGCTGTATCAGCGTACCGGCATTCAGTTCCTGCCGTTCAACACCTTGTATCAGCTGCGCGCGCTGCATCTGCAGCAGCCGGACTGGCAGGCGCAGGTGAAGCACGCGCTGATGATGCCGGATTATCTGCACTATCGTCTGACCGGTGAACGCAACTGGGAATACACCAACGCTACCACCACGCAGCTCTTGAACATCCACAGCGGCGAGTGGGATCGCGAGCTGCTGGCCTGGGCCGGTGCCGATCCCAGCTGGTTCGGCACGCCGCGCGCGCCCGGCAATACCGTCGGATACTGGCACAACGCCGCCGGCCAGCGCATCCCGGTGATCGCCGTCGCCACCCATGATACCGCCAGCGCGGTGCTGGCCACGCCGCTGCAGCAGGACGATGCTGCCTATCTCAGCTCCGGTACCTGGTCACTGATCGGCATCGAAAGTTTGCAGCCCTGCGTCAGCGAGGCGGCGCTGCACGCCAACATCACCAATGAGGGCGGCGCGGAAGGCTATCGGGTACTGAAAAACATCATGGGGCTGTGGCTGCTGCAGCGGGTGTGCAGCGAACTGGACATCCACGATCTTGAGGCCCTGATCGCCGATGCCGCGCGAGAACCGGCCTGCCGCGCGCTGATCCACCCTAATCATCACCGCTTCATCAATCCTGCCAGCATGGTGCAGGAGATTCAGAATGCCTGCGCTGAACAGGCGATGCCGATACCGCACAGCCCGGCGGCGCTGGCGCGCACCATTTTTGACAGCCTGGCGCTGCTCTATTCGCAGACGCTGCAGGAGCTGAGCGAGCTGCGCGGCAGCGCGCTGCGCCAGCTACATATCGTCGGTGGCGGCTGTCAGAACCCGCTGCTCAACCAGCTGTGCGCCGATGCCTGCCAGCTGCCGGTGCTGGCCGGCCCGGTTGAAGCGTCGACGCTGGGTAACGTCGGCTGCCAGCTGATGGCGCTGGGTGAACTGCGCGACGTGGCCGATTTACGTCGCTGCATTCGCCACAATTTCCCGCTGGAAAAATTTGAACCGCTGAATAACCGCGCCTATGCGGCCCACCAGGCTCGCTTTGCGGCGCTGAGCCTACCTGCTAAGGAACTTGCATATGACAAAGCTGATTGAACAGGCCTTTGAACTGGCCAGACAACGCTACGCTGCCATCGGCGTGGATGTGGAACAGGTGATGGCGCAACTGGACACCATTCCGGTGTCGATGCACTGCTGGCAGGGCGACGATGTGCGCGGGTTTGAGAATCCGCAAGGGGCGCTGACCGGCGGGATTCAGGCCACCGGTAACTATCCGGGGCGGGCGCGCAACGCGGTGGAACTGCGTGCCGATCTCGACAAGGCGATGTCGCTGATTCCCGGCGCCAAACGCCTGAACCTGCACGCCATCTATCTTGAGAGCGACCGTCCGGTAGCGCGCGATGCCATTGAGCCGCAGCACTTCAGCCACTGGGTGGAGTGGGCCAGAAGCAGACAGCTGGGGCTGGATTTTAACCCGACCTGTTTTTCCCATGCGCTCAGCGCGGACGGCTTTACGCTGTCGCACGCCGATCACGGTATTCGCCAGTTCTGGATCGATCACTGCAAAGCCAGCCGCCGTATTTCAGCCTGGTTTGGTGAACAGCTGGGCACGGCGTCGGTAATGAATATCTGGGTGCCGGATGGCATGAAAGATCTCACCGTCGATCGCTTTGCGCCGCGTCAGCGTCTCGCCAGCGCGCTGGATGACATCATCCATGAACCGCTGAATCCGCAGCACCACATTGATGCGGTAGAGAGCAAACTGTTTGGCATTGGCGCGGAGAGTTACACCGTCGGTTCCAGTGAGTTCTGCCTCGGTTACGCCACCAGCCGCCAGACCGCGCTGACGCTGGATGCCGGCCATTTCCATCCCACCGAAGTGATCTCTGACAAAATCTCCAGCGCCATGCTGTTTGTGCCGCGCCTGCTGCTGCACGTCAGCCGTCCGGTGCGCTGGGACAGCGATCACGTGGTGCTGCTGGATGATGAAACCCAGGCGATTGCCAGTGAGATCGCCCGTCAGAATGTGTTCGACAAAGTGCACATTGGACTCGACTTCTTTGATGCCTCGATCAACCGCATTGCCGCCTGGGTGATCGGCACGCGCAATGCGAAAAAGGCCCTGCTGCGCGCGCTGCTGGAGCCGACCGCGCAACTGCGTCAGCTGGAGCAGCAGGGCGATTACACCGCGCGACTGGCGCTGCTTGAAGAGCACAAGTCGCTGCCGTGGCAGGCCGTGTGGGAAGCGTGGTGCCTGCGCCACGATGTGCCAGCGGATGCCAGCTGGCTGAGCGAAGTGCGTCATTACGAACAACATGTGCTGCGTCAACGCTAAGGAAAAGACTCATGCAAACAATTCTCTCCGCGTGGTTTGTGCGCGACATGGTGAAAGCCACCAGCGATATGTGGCTCAAGGGCTGGGATGAGCGTAACGGCGGCAACATCAGCCTGCGCCTGTTACCGGAAGACGTCAGCCCGTATGCCGGTGATTTTTATCCGCAGCCGCGCTGCATTGAACTGAGCGCACCGGCACCCGAGCTGGCCAATGACTGGTTCCTGGTCACCGGTTCCGGCAAGTTCTTCCGCAATGTCCAGCTCGACCCGGCGGACAGCCTGGTGCTGCTGCAGGTGGATGACAAAGGGCTGTCATACAAAATTCACTGGGGGCTGATTAACGGCGGACTGCCGACCTCTGAGCTGGCGGCGCATTTCCAGTCGCACAGCGTGCGCAAGGTGCTGAGCAAGGGGGCCGACCGGGTGATTATGCACTGTCACGCTACCCACTTTATGGCGCTCAGCTATGTGGTGGATCTGGATGCGGCGCGCTTTACCCGCCTGCTGTGGGAGGGCAGCACCGAATGTCTGGTGGTGTTCCCGGATGGCGTTGGGGTTTTGCCGTGGATGGTGCCGGGCACCGATGGCATAGGCCAGGCGACGGCGGAGGCGATGGCCCGTCATAGCCTGGTGATGTGGCCTTTCCACGGTATCTTCGGTGCCGGCCCGACGCTGGACGAAACCTTTGGTCTGATTGATACCGCTGAAAAATCATCGCAGGTGGTGGTCATGGCGCTGTCGATGGGCGGCATTCGTCAGAGCATCACCACCGAACAGCTGGTTGCGCTGGGCGAGCGCTTTAACGTGACGCCGTGGCCGGCGGCGCTGCAGGCGGAGCGCAGCGATGTTGCGTAAAGCGTTCGTCATGCAGGTTTACGCGCACTGCCATGCAGAGTATCAGCGCCGTCACACGCCGATCTGGCCGGAGCTGGAACGGACGCTGAAAGCGCATGGCGCGCATAACTACGCGATCTGGCTGGATGCCGAACGCAACCTGCTGTTTGCCAGCGTCGAGGTTGAATCCGAAGCGCGCTGGCAGGCTGTGGCGAAAACCGAGGTGTGTCAGCGCTGGTGGGCATCAATGCGTGACCTGATGCCAGCAAATCCCGACAACAGCCCGGTGAGCACAGCGCTGCAGCCGATGTTCTTTCTGCCTTAACCGCTGAGCGAAGCAGCGGCGCAGCCGATCGCGCCGCTGTCTGTCCGGGCTCACAGCCAGTCAAACCCGTCAGCCGTTAGAGCGCAGCTGCGGATAACGGCGGAAAATGGCGATGCACCAGAACAGACCCGCCAGGCCAATGATTCCGCCCACGTTGCCGACGTCGGCCATTTGCAGATGCAAACTGACCTGGTTACCGAGCAGCGCGCCGGCACCAATGCCGATGTTGTAGATACCGGAAAACAGCGACATCGCGACGTCTGTAGCATCCGGGGCCAGCGACAGCACGCGCACCTGCATCGCCAGACCAATCATCATCATCGCCATACCCCAGATAATACACAGCACGGTAATCGCTGCCGGACGCACCGCGGCAAACACCAGCAGCCCCATGCACAGGGTGATCAGCGCAATAGCGGCAACCAGCAGCGCTGACGGGAATTTATTGCCCAGCGTACTGAACAGGATGCTGCCGAGGATGCCGGCAGAGCCGAACAGCAGCAGCAGCAGGGTGGTGAAATTGTCATCGGCGCTGGCGACCGCCTGCATGAACGGCTCGATGTAGCTGTAAGCGGTATAGTGTGCGGTGACCACCACGGTGACCAGAACGTACATTGCCACCAGCGCCGGGCGACGGAACAGCATCGGTACGCTGCTGAGTGAACCGGTGTGCTCACTCGGCAGACGTGGCAGCACCCGCACCAGCAGAATCAGCAGTACCAGCGCTGACAAACCGATGATGCCAAAGGTGGTGCGCCAGCCCAGATACTGACCGACAATGCGCCCGATCGGCACGCCCAGCACCATCGCCAGCGCCGTGCCGGTGGCCAGCATACTCAATGCCTGAGTTTTCTTACCGGCTGGCGCAACGCGAATGGCCAGCGAGGCGGTAATCGACCAGAACACCGCGTGCGCCAGCGCGATGCCCACGCGCGATACCACCAGCGAGGTGAAGTCCCATGCCACGGCAGACAGCACATGGCTGGCAACAAACAGCATAAACAGGATCGCCAGCAGCAGGCGGCGCTCGATGTTGCGCGTCAACAGCATCAGCGGCAGCGACAACAGCGCCACCACCCAGGCATAAATGGTCAGCATGATACCGACATCGGCGGTTTTCATCGCAAAGCTGCTGGCGATGTCAGACAGCAGACCCACCGGCACAAACTCGGTGGTGTTAAAGACAAAAGCCGCGATGGCCAGCAGTACCACGCGCAGCCAGGCTGTTTTACGGGAAACGGTTGTTGATTGCATTGAATTCAAATCGGCTAAACGGCGAGTGAGAGGGGCGAAACGCACCCGGTAACGTGATATTGATCACAAATTGCCGCTATTGTGGAGCATTAATGCGCTGATGA
Source organism: Pantoea dispersa (assembly GCF_035783935.1). GTDB lineage: Bacteria > Pseudomonadota > Gammaproteobacteria > Enterobacterales > Enterobacteriaceae > Pantoea > Pantoea dispersa_C. The sequence goes on from NZ_JALKOV010000001.1 coordinate 816,747, forward strand.
AAACCGTTAAGCCAGGTTTTATCACTGAATATTTTTTTATCGCGCGGGCAGTGGTTAATAGCCTGAGGTTATTACTGATTTTACCGACGTCCAGCTTAGCAGGTTCGCCGCTGCGTCACGGGCTAAGCCGGCCGTCACGGGTCACAGAAAACAGGCTTAGCCGTCATGCAGTCTATCGCGGCGAAAACCGGCGCAGTTCAGGCCAGCATTATCAGAGTCACGCCATGTGTTTCAGGGCCACACTAAAGTTGTGGGTCGGATTTTTTTTTACCCCCACCGGGCAGCAGTGCTCGCAGCCCAGCGCGGTGCTGTAAAATTTACGCGCCTGCTGAATAGCGGCACCCGGTGTATAAAAAGTACCAAGAAAACGGCGTGCCCCGTCGGATGGCAGGAACGGACAGCCCTTTGCATGCACCACATGATTATCGTTATAGCCGGCATGCTTATCGACATAATAGTAAAGCTCCATCTGACTACCTCATTGCTGTGTAAAAAATAAGTCTACGTATTATTGGAATAGAACGAATTATAGCGACGAATTGCTGTTTTGTTTTAAGTGGTACTGCGCGATCGGCCGATTTTCCGGCCAGAGAACAGGCGGGCGGGACACAGTGGTCCCGCGCCGCAGGTGAAGGGGGTTACAGTTTGCGGCCCGGTAAACGCAGGCCGACCAGCAGTGCCAGGACCAGCAGGGTGCTGATAAACAGGGTGACGCCCGGCCAGCCGAAGCTGTGCCAGAACACGCCGCCTAACGTGCCGGCTACGCTGGAGCCGACGTAATAGCTGAACAGGTAGAGTGAAGATGCCTGGCCTTTCGCCCGGCGCGCGCGCGGCCCAATCCAGCCGCTGGCCACCGAATGGGCGGCAAAGAAGCCGGCGGTGAACAGCATCATGCCGGGCAGAATCAGCCACAGCGAAGTAAAGGCGGTCAGCAGCAGGCCGGCCAGCATGATCGCCGTAGCGACCAGCATTACCGGACCGCGCCCAAAGCGGCTGGTCATCGCGCCGGCTTTGGGCGAGCTCCACGAGCCGGTGAGATACACCACTGACAGCAGACCAACCACTGCCTGACTCAGCGACCAGGGCGCGCTCAGCAGGCGATAGCCGATGTAGTTGAACAGCGTGACAAACGCGCCCATCAGCAGGAAACCTTCGGCAAACAGCAGCGGCAGGCCTTTGTCGCGCCAGTGCAGGCGAAAGTTAATCAGCAAACTGCGTGGCCGCAGCGAGGCAGGGCGGAAATGCCGCGACGCCGGTAAAATCTTCCAGAACATCAGCGCGCCGGCCAGCGCACAGCAGCCGATCACGCCAATCGCGATGCGCCACGAGAAAAAATCGGTCAGCACACCGGAGAGTAAACGGCCGCTCATGCCGCCAATTGAGTTACCGCTGATGTATAGCCCCATCGAGAAAGCGATCACCCGCGGATGCATCTCTTCGCTCAGATAGGTCATGCCGACCGCCGCCACGCCGCTGAGCGACAGGCCGGTTAGCGCGCGCATCAGCAGGATGCCGTGCCAGCTGCTCATGGTGGCGGAGATCAGCGTACAGATCGCCGCCAGCATCAGCGCGGTGACCATCACCGATTTTCGTCCAATCGCATCTGACAGCGGACCGGTAAACAGCAGGCCAAGCGCCATCAGCCCGGTGGAGAGCGACAGCGAAATACTGCTTTCGGCGGGCGTTACGCCAAACTGCTGCGACAGCACCGGCAGAATGGGCTGCACGCAGTACAGCAAGGCAAATGTGGCAAGACCGGCAGAGAACAGCGCCAGCGTCACACGCATAAACTGCGGCGATCCACGTTCAATCCATTCAGTAGCGGTATCGGCGGTAACAGGCTTCGCGGACAATCTGTCCTCATCAATCGTCACAGCCTGGGAAGAGCGACTCACAAGCGAACCTCGATTTAGCAAATGTCTGAATACTGTAGAAAAGCCTGATTAGGTTGTACAATATATTAATAATCTCAAATGAGACGTTTAAAATATGATTGAGCTGCGCCATCTGCGTTATTTCATCGCCGTCGCCGAGGAGCTGCACTTTGGCCGGGCGGCGCAGCGACTGCACATCTCTCAGCCGCCGCTGAGCCAGCAGATCCTGCAGCTGGAACAGACGCTGGACGCACAGCTGTTTACCCGAACCAACCGCAGCGTGCAGCTCACCCCGGCGGGCCGATCGTTTTTGCAGGACGCGCGCGCGGTACTGCTGCAGGTTGAACAGGCAGCGGAACGCGCGGCGCGCATCCATCATGGTCAGCAGGGAGAACTGCGCATCGGATTTACCTCTTCGGCACCCTTCACCGGGCTGGTGTCGGATGCGCTGTATCACTATCGCCAGCGCTGGCCGGACGTGCATATCCAGATGCAGGAGTACAATACGCGACAGCAGCTGGCTCCGCTGCATGAGGGGCGACTTGATTTGGGCGTGATGCGTAATACGCCGCTGCCGGAAGATCTCCAGTACCGCCTGCTGCTGCGCGAACCGCTGTGTGCGGTGGTGCACCATGCGCATCCACTGGCGCAGGCGAGCGCCATCAGCATTCAGGCGCTGGCCAGCGAACCTTTTGTTTTCTTCGATGCGCAGGGCGGTACGGCGCTGTACGGCGAGATTCTGGCCATCCTGCATCGCTACCACATCAAACCTTATATTACGCAGGAAGTGGGTGAAGCGATGACCATCATAGGCCTGGTCGCCACTGGCCTCGGCGTGTCGATTTTACCCGCCTCGTTTGCCCGCGCGCGGCTGCCGGAAGTGGTGTGGATTCCGCTGCAGGAGAGCGATGCGATTTCTGAAGTGTGGCTGGTGTGGTCAGCGCTGCGCCCGCCGAGTGCGCAGATGCGTAATATGATGGCGCTGCTGCTGCACGATACGCAGGATTGAACCAGCTGGTGCGGAAAACCGCCCTGTTTGTGTGCGATAAATCACATTTCTAATCAAATATTTGACGCTGCCGGTGAATCTGCATCACCATAGCTGCTGTTTATTTAGAAGCGCGAAAATATCCGGGAGCAGGGCGTGAATCTGGACAGTCAGCCTGGCCATATTGACCAAATAAAACAGACCAATGCCGGTGTGGTATATCGTCTGATTGACCAGTACGGTCCGATTTCGCGTATTGAGCTGTCGAAGCGTGCGCAGCTGGCACCGGCCAGCATCACCAAAATTGTGCGTGAAATGCTGGATGCCCATCTGGTGCAGGAGACCGAGTTTCAGGATCCGGGCAGTCGCGGTCGTCCGGCGATAGGGCTGATTCTCGATACCTTAGCCTGGCACTACCTGGCCGTTCGCCTTCAGCCCGGTTTCATTACGCTGACGCTGCGCGATCTCAGCAGTCGCGCGCTGCAGGAAGATCGCCTGCCGCTGCCTGCCAGCGCCGACACGCCGCTGCTGCAGACGCTGCAGGATCTGGTCAACGCCTTTTTTATTCGCCATCAGCAAAAACTCGAGCGTCTGACCGCTATCGCCATCACCTTGCCTGGGCTGATCAACGCCGCGTCCGGCGTGGTACACCGCATGCCGGGCTACGACGTTCAGGATATGCCGCTGGGCGAAACCCTGGCACAGCGCACCGGGCTGCCGGTGTTTGTGCAACACGATATCTCGGCCTGGACGCTGGCAGAGGCGCTGTTTGGCGCTTCACGCGGTGCACAGGACGTGATTCAGATTGTCATTGACGAAACGGTGGGCGCCGGGGTGATCAGCGGCGGTCAGCTGCTGCACAAGAGCGGACGCGCACTGGTCGAGATCGGCCATACGCAAATCGATCCTTACGGCCAGCAGTGTTACTGCGGCAACCACGGCTGTCTGGAAACCGTGGCCAGCACCGGCAGTCTGCTGTCACTGGCGGCACAGCGTTTATCCTCCCAGCCGGACAGCCAGCTGCATCAGCAGCCGCTGACGCTGGCCTCGCTGTGTACTGCCGCGCAGCAGGGCGACAGGCTGGCGCGCGATGTGATTGCCGGCGTCGGTCATCATATTGGTCGTATGCTGGCGATGATGGTCAACATCTTTAATCCTCAACAAATTCTTATCGGTTCGCCGCTCAATCAGGCCGCTGACGTGCTGTTCCCGGCGGTCAGCAGTACCATTCGCCAGCAGGCCTTACCGGCATACAGCCACGATATCCAGCTGGCACCCGCTGCCTTCAACGATCCCGGTACGCTCGGCGGCGCGGCGCTGATCAAAGATGCGCTCTATAGCGGCCATTTATTGATAAAACTGTTGCAGGGCTAACGCCAGCCCGCCTTAAGTTTGCGCTAACGCAAGCTCTCGCCTGGGACAAATCCTTAAACTGCCTCCTTTGCAGGTTACACATCGCTTTAATGAAGGAGGAAAAAGGTGAAAACGATTTTTGTCACCGGTACCGACACCGCGGTGGGTAAGACCGTGGTTTCCCGCGCACTGTTACAGTGCTTTGCCAAAGCGAATCTGTGTGCGGCTGGCTATAAGCCGGTTGCCAAAAGCGCGCAGCACACGCCGGAAGGGCTCCGTAATAAAGATGCCGTACTGCTGCAGCAGGCATCCGGCCTGGCGCTAAGCTATAACGACGTTAATCCCGTTACGCTGGAAGAGGATGAAATCAGCACCAGCGCGGCACAGCGTATTGATTATCCGTTACTCAGTCGCGGTCTGGCTGGCCTGCAGGATCGCGCGGCGCGCGTGGTGGTAGAAGGCACTGGCGGCTGGCGCAGTTTGATGAACGATTTGCGTCCGCTGTCGCAGTGGGTGCAGCAGGCGCAGCTGCCGGTGGTGCTGGTGGTAGGCATTAAAGAGGGTTGTATTAGCCACGCTTTACTGACCGCCGAAGCGATTGCCGCAGACGGCCTGACGCTGGCGGGCTGGGTGGCTAACCGCATCAATCCGGGCCTGGCGCACTATGCTGAAATCATTGATGTTCTGCGTGATAAGCTGAGCGCGCCGCTGCTGGGAGAACTGCCGTATCTGCCGCGCGCCGAACAGCGTGATTTGAGCGGTTATCTGGATATTGCTTTACTGGATAAGGATCTATTGCACAGTGAGAGTGCAAAGCCCGCCGCCTGATGAAACAAAATGCGGCATATCACCAACAGCTGAATCCGAAGTTTCACGGATCGGCTGTTTTTTTCTTTAATAAATACTCACCAATTCAATAACCTGCCAGCTTTTTTCCCACGTGGTGCTGCTCTGGCGCGTTTCATGCATCAGGCAAACTGATAAATTTTTTGCCGGAGCCCTGCTATGTCGCACCCAGAAGAAGAGAAAGGTTTGTTGTACGGGCTGGATGCCCGCATCGGTCCTGCACCGGCGTTCTTTGCCGCCCTGCAGCACGTCCTCGCCAGCGTAGTCGGCATCATCACGCCGCCGCTGATTATCGGTTCCGTGCTGGGGCTGCAGGCGTGGATCCCCTATCTGATCAGCATGTCGCTGCTGGTTTCCGGACTCGGTACTTTCCTGCAGGCGCGCCGCTTCTGCGGCATTGGCGCTGGCATGATCTGTCTGCAGGGCACCAGCTTCGCCTTTCTCGGCGTGATTCTCTCTGCGGGAATGACGGTGAAAGCGCAGGGCGGCTCACCAGAGGCTATACTTGCCATGATCTTTGGCTGCAACCTGGTGGCAGCGCTGATCCCGATGCTGATCAGCCGCTGTATCGCACCGCTGCGTAAAGTGCTGACCCCGGTGGTGACCGGCACGGTGATCACCCTGATTGGCATCAGCCTGATTAAAGTCAGCATCACCGACTGGGCTGGCGGTCATAACGCCCGCGATTTTGGCGCGCCGGGCAACCTGGCGCTGGGTGCGCTCACCCTGCTGGTGATTATTGTGCTTAACCGGTCGCACTCGCGCTGGGCCAGGCTGGTCGCGGTGGTGGCCGGCATTGGCGCGGGCTGCATCGCGGCGGCGCTGAGCGGCCATCTGCCGCTGAAACCGATGGCGGAAACGCACTGGCTGGTGCTGCCTTCGCTGCTGCATTTTGGCTTTGATTTCAGCTGGACGCTGTTCGTGCCGATTGCGCTGGTCTCGGTGATCTGCGTGATTGAGGCGGTGGGCGATCTGACGGCCAACTGTCTGATTTCACGCCAGCCGCTGGAAGGCGAAGGGTTTCAGCGCCGGCTGCAGGGCGGGATTCTGGCCGATGGCCTCAGCTGCCTGCTGGCGGCGCTGTTCTCCGCCTTTCCCAACACCACCTTTGCGCAAAACAACGGGGTGATTCAGATGACCGGCGTGGCCAGTCGCTACGTGGGGATGGTGATTGGTCTGATGCTGGTGCTGCTGGGCGTCTTCCCGCTGGTCGGCAATCTGCTGCAGCAGATTCCGCCGCCGGTGCTGGGTGGCGCTACGCTGGTGATGTTTGGCAGCGTGGTCGCTGCCGGTATTCGCGTGATGACGCAGGCCCCGCTGGGACGCCGTGAGATGCTGATTGTGGCAGTGTCGTTTGGTATCGGTCTGGGCGTGGAGGCGGTGCCGGAGGTGCTGAAACAGTTCCCGCCGCTGATCAGCAATCTGTTTGGTCATGCAGTCACCACCGGCGGGATTCTCGCCATGCTGCTGAACGTTGTGCTGCCAAATGAAGCTAAAACGGTGGCTGCGGTCGGCGCGGTCGAAGAGAGCAACTAACCGCGCAGGCGTTCTTCTGCACCGTGCCCTCCATGGCGCGGTGCAGTCAGGGTTACGGATTGAGACGACGGCGCGTGCGGCCGGAGCTGAGGTAATCCGCGATGTAATCCTGCGAAATTTCGCCGCTGTAGCGGCCTTCCTCATCGACAATCGGCATCCATACCGTGTTGTGCTCATACAGTTTCGACAGCACCACGCGCAGGTTTTCCTCCGCTTTGCCGGTCACTTTAAAGGTGTGCAACATCTCTTCGCAGCGGCCGCTAACGCCGCGCGCTTCACGACGCTTCACAAAGCCCAGCGGTTTGCCATCTTCGTCGACCACCGTGACCGATCGCATATCGTTGTCATCCATCGTGGCAAACGCTTCCTGCAGCGGGGTACTGCGCTGCACGGTGATGGTCGGCTGCTGATCGGTGACGTCGCCGGCCTGCACCAGTAACAAACGTTTCAGCGTGCGGTCCTGACCGACAAACGAGCCGACAAACTCATTGGCCGGCTGCGCCAGCAGTTCGTCCGGGCTGGCACACTGCACGATTTTACCCTGGCCAAATACCGCGATGCGGTCACCGAGTTTCAGCGCCTCATCAATATCATGGCTCACCAGCATCACCGTTTTCTTCAGCTGGCGCTGCATATCAAGAAACTCGTTCTGAATCACCTCGCGGTTAATCGGGTCGACGGCACCGAACGGTTCATCCATCAGCAATACCGGTGGATCCGCCGCCAGCGCGCGGATCACGCCGATGCGCTGCTGCTGGCCGCCCGACATCTCGCGCGGATAGCGATGCAGAAATTTCGTCGGGTCGAGCGCCACCATGCTCATCAGCTCCGTCGCCCGTTCACGACAGCGCTTTTTGTCCCAGCCCAGCATGCGCGGCACCACGGTGATGTTCTCTTCAATGGTCATGTTCGGGAACAGACCAATCTGCTGAATCACATAGCCGATGTTGCGGCGCAGCGTGACGGTATCCTGGCCGCTGGTGTCTTCGCCGTTGATCAAAATCCGCCCGCTGCTGGCCGGAATCAGGCGGTTAATCATCTTCAGCGTGGTGGTTTTGCCGCAGCCGGAAGGGCCGAGCAGCACACACATCTCCCCGGCAGGCACTTCCAGGCTGACATTGTCGACCGCGTTAAACGTGGTGCCGTTTTTTTGCGTAAAGGTTTTCGTCAGGTTTTCCAGTTTTATCATTATCGAATCCCCTTAGGAGTCAGCGCCGACTGCAGACGGTGCAGCAGCCAGTCAAGAATAATCGCCAGTAAACAGATCATCAGCGCGCCAGCAATCAGCATGCGCACGTCGCTGCCGCTGATGCCGTCCAGCAGCTGCAGGCCAAGGCCGCCGGCACCGATCACCGCCGCAATCGCCATCACGCCCACGTTCATCACCACCGCGGTACGGATGCCGCCAAAAATCACCGGCAGCGCCATGGGAATTTCCACCCAGCGCAGGCGCTGCCAGAAGGTCATGCCGATACCGCGACCGGCTTCACGCAGCCCGGGCGGCAGGTTTTCCAGCGCGGTATGGGTATTGCGCACAATCGGCAGCAGCGAGTAGAGAAACACCGCAGTAATCGCCGGCAGGGCACCGATGCCCTGACCGATCATCGAAAACAGCGGAATCATCAGGCCAAACAGCGCAATGGTCGGGATGGTCAGCACGATGGTGGCGATGCCCAGCACCGGCGTCGCCAGCCATTTAAAGCGGACAATTAAAATCCCCAGCGGCACACCGACGAGGATGGCAAAACCTACTGCCACCAGCACCAGCCAGGTATGCTGCCAGGTCAGCGCCAGCAGCGTGTTCCAGTTATCCATGATGTAATGCAGGGTATCCATTGCGCCTCCTTACAGCATGTTTTTGGATTTGAGGAAATCACGCGCCACCTGCTGCGGCGACTGGTGATCGATATCGACGCGCTTGTTCATCTCGGTGATCGCCTCATCGGTGATCAGCGGTGACAGCTGATTAAGCGCAGCCTCAAGGCCGGGATGGCTTGCCAGCACATCCTGACGCACCACTGGCGTGACGTTGTAACTTGGGAAGAAGTGCTTATCATCTTCCAGTACCTTGAGTTCAAAACCCTTAACCCGGCCATCGGTGGTGTAGATCAGTCCGGCATCGACAAAGCCGTCACGCACCGCGTTATATACCAGGCCGGGGTCCATCTGACGAATCTGCGGGCGATCCAGCGGCATGTTGTAAGCTTTCTGCAGCGGTTTCAGGCCATCCGAGCGGCCGGCAAACTCCAGATCCAGACCAAGTTTCCAGTTGTGATCCGGGTCGGTTTTGCGCACCTGTTCCAGCTTCGCCACCAGCTGTGACATGGTGCTGATGCCTTCCGCCTCAGCACGCTGGCGCTGCATGGCAAACGCATAGGTGTTGTTCATCGGGGCAGGATCGAGCCACACCAGCCCCAGCTTCGCGTCCAGCTGTTTAACCGTTTTGTACGCCTCTTCAGACGACATCGGCTTGTTGATGTGGTTAAAAATGATCAGCGAGGTACCGGTGTATTCCCATGTCATATCAATCTGTTTATTGATCATCGCGTTACGCCCGATGGTGGTGGCGATGTTGGTTTTGGGGATAACCTGGAAACCTTTTTTTTGCAGCCACATCACCGTCATGGCAGACAGGATGTGCTGCTCGGTGAAGCTTTTGGTCGCCATCACGATGGGCGTGGCGGCGAGCGCGCCGTGGCTGAGAGTCAAGGTGGCGGTCAGGGCCAGCGCGGTGCGTTTGACCCAGCGCGCCAGCAAATTAGCAGTGGCCATAGTTAAATGCTCCGGGTTAAGCCGCAGAGTGCGGGCTGAGGACGCGTCCCAATGCTGCCAGCAGCATGTCGAGGATCAGGGCAAACAGGGCGGTGGCCACTGCGCCGAGGATCAGCGTCGGGAAGTCATTGAGATAGATGCCGGGGAAAATCAGCTCGCCGTAGCTGCTGGCACCAATTAAGAAGGCCAGCGGCGCGGTGCCGACGTTGATGGCGGTTGCAATGCGCACCCCGGCGAGGATCACCGGCAGCGCATTCGGCAGCTCGACGCGACGCAGGCGCTGCAGTTTGGTCATGCCGATACCGTTGGCCGCTTCGATCAGCGACGGCGGTACCGCGCTCAAACCGGCGTAGGTATTGCGCACAATCGGCAGCAGGGAGGCGAGGAACAGCGCGATTAGCGCCGGACGGTCGCCGATGCCAACAATTACCATTGCCAGCGCCAGCACGGCCAGCGGTGGCAGCGTGTTACCGACGTTGAAGATTTGCATCACATATTCTGCCCAGCGGCGGGCGAAGGGACGGCTGAGCAGGATACCGCTGGGAATGCCGACCAGTAACGCGCATAACATCGACCAGAACACCAAGTACAGATGCTGCTGCCCAAGGTAAAGTAAATCGACCTTGCGTTCGCGCAGCGTATCCAGCCCTAATCCCCATACCAGCAGGGCAATCACCACAATGATGGCGAGCAGTGCCAGCCCGGCCCGGCGGGCGAGCGATGCATTGTGCATAGCGTGCGTCTCCCTGATTGAAAAAATCGATTGATTTTATGACGTTATTTTCAGCGCGCCGGCGTTGTGCGGTGCAATACGCAGACGAAAATCCAGCACGCTGTCAAATTGCAGTTAAAATGACTGTTTCCCGGCTTTTTATCAGTGAGAAACCAGAAACTGCCTTTAGAGCTATAGCAACGCTTGATAATCATTGCCAGTTTTCACGGCAAAATCAGTGAGATACAAAAGCAGCAAAACTAAGCGAAACCCGCATGAAATAAGGTGTGGGCCGACAATAAAAAATTTTCATCAAAACAGGTGACATTGTCACAAATGGGCGCACGCAGAGGAAACTGAGTCGGTGAAATTTCGACTAGCCTTGAAAGAAAAAGGGAGACGTATGACTGAAAGCGCACAATTACACACGGAACATCGCCACTGGATCCTTATCGCCTGCATGTTAGCGATGTTCATGGCCGCCATTGAGGTCACCATTGTCGCCACGGCGATGCCGACCATCATTGCCGATCTTGGCGGTTTTGCGCAGTTTGGCTGGGTGTTTTCCATCTATCTGCTGACGCAGGCGGTGAGCGTGCCGCTGTACGGCAGGCTGGCGGATATCTGGGGACGTAAGCGCCTGTTTTTTATCGGCGTATCACTGTTCTTGCTGGGATCCTTGCTATGCGGTTTTGCCCACAGTATGACGTGGCTGATCGTGTTTCGCGCTTTTCAGGGGCTGGGCGCCGGGGCGATTATGCCGCTGACTACCACCATCGTCGCGGACATCTACTCGCCGCGCGAACGCGCCAGCGTGCAGGGCTGGCTCTCCAGCGTATGGGGCGTGGCGGCCGTCATCGGGCCGCTGAGCGGTGCCTGGCTGGTACAGCACTTTACCTGGTCGGTGATTTTCTGGGTAAACGTGCCGATTGGCCTGCTCTCGATGCTGCTGCTGGCGCGTTTCCTGCCGGCACGTGACCAGCATCAGGGCGCGACGCTGAATCTGACCGGCAGCTGCTGGTTGATGATCAGCGTGACCGCGCTGCTGGTGGCGCTGTTACAGGCGGAAGCGCTGGGTTTCTGGCTGGTGCCGTTCCTGGCGCTGGCGCTGCTGGCCGGCTGGCGGCTGAAACACCACGAGCAGCGCGCCGATGCGCCGCTGTTCCCGCTGGCGCTATGGCGCAGCCGCCTGATTGTTGCCGGTAATGCCGGAAACCTGATTATCGGGGCCACCATGATGGGCATCAGCGCGTTTCTGCCGACGTGGATTCAGGGCATCACCGGCGGTACGCCGCTGCAGGCGGGCAGCGCGCTGGCGATGATGTCGATTGGCTGGCCGCTGGCCAGCACCCTGAGCGGTCGCCTGATGCTGATCACCTCGTATCGCTTCACCGCGCAGCTGGGGGCGTTTTTACTGATTGCCGGCAGCGCGCTGTTACTGCTGCTGCGCGCCGACAGCAGCATCATGCAGGCCGGGCTGACGGCGTTTGTCATTGGCACCGGCATGGGCATGACCAGCACCACCTTTCTGGTATCGGTGCAAAATCATGCGCACTACGAGATTCGTGGCATCTGTACTGCCTCGATCATGTTTAGCCGCATGCTGGGTTCGGCGATCGGCACGGCGATAATGGGGGCGGTGCTCAACCTCAACCTGGCGCTGCGTTTGCCGCAGGCCAGCGATCCGATGCAGAAAATTATGGCGCCGGAGAGCCGTCAGGCGCTGCCGCAGGAGCAGTTACACTTCTGGACCGGGCAGATTGCCCATTCGCTGCACTGGGTGTTTGTGGTGGCGTTACTGATTGCGCTGCTGACGTTGTGGATTGCGTGGCTGATGCCGCGTCAGCGGCCGGAGGCGGAGTAAAAGCAGGGCGGCACGCTGGCCGCCCGAAGGGTTACTGTGCGGGGGCGTCCTGTGAACTGCCCGCGCTGTCCGGCACGCTGCTGTCCGCATCGTGGCCGTTTTTCTTGTAAACGATTTTCTGGCTGTCGTTTTCACAGTGGCCCACCACCTGACCGCCGGCCTGATCCACCTGGTCATTCGGTACGATATCCAGCGTAAAATCCGATTCCGCCACGCCATTGCTGATGATCTTTTTGCTGATGTCGGCGCGCACACTTTCGCAGGATGCCTGCACCGCCAGCGGTAACGCCAGCGCCATCAGCAACATAACCGCATTACGTTTTTTCATCACTTACTCCTTGTTGCGTCATTCCCGTGAAAACTATAGCAGCTGCAGCGCGTTACGGTGCCAGCGGGCGGCCGGTACGGCGATCGAGGCAGCGCAGGGTGTTCGGCTCCCAGTACGCGTTAACGTTGTAACTTTTTTCGCAGGCGTCTCGCGTATCAAACGCGCGGTCGGCCTTGTCGAACTCTTTCTCCACGCGGGTATTTACCTTGTTACGCAGATTGCGCGTGTCGTTCCACTGCTCTTTGCTCTGACGCGCCGCCTCGTTGCTGGCCGCGTTGTTGCCATCTTCAATAATCAGGCGATCGGTCTTAGCATTAGCCAGCGGGGCAGTCAGCAGCACGCTGGCGGTCAGCGTGGTAGCCAGCAGGGCGGAAAACAGTTTTTTCATCGTCATTTCCTTTCGTTAACTCCAGCACAGCGCGCAGGGCGGCTGTCACAACACTGTCTGTCAGTATATCATCGCTGCTTCTTTGCTCACCAGCGGTGAGCCGTTTGTTTAAATATTTGAGAGACTTTATATGCTGGTGAAAACCGCGCTGCTGTTTTTTATCACCGCGATCGCCGAGATTACCGGCTGTTTTCTGCCGTGGCTGTGGCTGAAGCGCGGCATGAGTGCCTGGCTGTTGTTGCCGGCTGCGGCCAGCCTGGCGCTGTTTGTCTGGCTGCTGACCCTGCATCCGGCAGCCAGCGGCCGGGTGTATGCGGCTTATGGCGGCGTATATGTGCTGACGGCGCTGATCTGGCTGCGGCTGGTGGATGGCGTCAGGCTGAGCGCGTGGGATTGGGTCGGTGCGCTGGTGGCGTTCAGCGGCATGCTGATTATCGTGATCGGCTGGGGCAAGGCCTGAACCGGCCTTAAACGGCGACCCGACGGGCCGCCACGAGACGCTTGCAGACGCTTGCTTATTCTTTAAACACTTTCAGTCCGGCGGTGGTTTGCGTCACCGGCATGATTTCCAGCGTATTAATGTTGACGTGCTTCGGCAATGTGGTCACCCAATAAACCGCTTCCGTCACGTCTTCCGCCGTCAGCGCGGTGGTGCCTTCATACACTGCATCCGCACGGCCATCATCACCTTTGAAGCGCACGTTAGAAAACTCAGTGCCGCCCACCAGGCCAGGCTCAATATCGGTGACGCGCAGCGCAGTGCCGTGCAGGTCGGTACGCAGATTGAGGCTGAACTGGCGCACAAACGCCTTGGTCGCGCCGTACACGTTGCCGCCGGCGTACGGCCAGCTGCCGGCAATAGAGCCAATGTTGACGATGTGACCCACGTTGCGCTCCACCATGGCAGGCAGCACCGCGCGCGTCATGTACACCAGCCCTTTGTTGTTGGTATCGATCATGTTTTCCCAGTCTTCAACGCTCGCTTTATGCGCCGGTTCGACGCCCAGCGCCAGCCCGGCGTTGTTAACCAGCACATCAATATCACGCCATTCGGCGGGCAGGGCGGCGATAGCTTCTTCGATGGCCGCGCGATTACGCACATCCAGCTGCACGGTATACAGATTGTCGCCCAGTTCCTGTTTTAATTCCTGCAAACGCTCAGCACGGCGTCCGCTGGCGATCACTTTGTGACCTGTAGCAATGAAGCGGCGGGTGATACTTTGACCAAAACCGGCAGTGGCACCGGTAACAAAAATAATCATCTCACTGTTCCTTATACGATTTCAGGTTCTCTGCCACACCTTAGCATTAACCCTGCAGCGGCGCTCATGAAAAGCGTGAGCGGCGTGTTGCAGAATCTTTCCTGCACGTTCACGGTGCAGGCCTGCACCGTTGTCGTGCCTATAAAGCGCGTTTTTCCGACGCAAAATGTCAGCGCAATGTGCTAGCAAATTTTGGCGAGCGAGCAAACGATTACGCACACGATTGCCTGCAATTTTTGCGGCGATAATTGCACTGAATTTCTGTATTTGTCTGAATTTAAAGTGATTGTTGGGTAAGGTTGCTGGCATGCGGTTTGCAATATCTTTGCTATAACACCCTGACACCTGTCATTACCACCCTGAAGGAAGCGTCATGTCTGACTCCGTTACCACCCGGCTGCGCGCCAGCTTTTTTGATTTCCCTGCGCTGGCCGACCAGCCCGACGGCCTCGCCGACCAGGCGCGCTACATTGAAGATGGTCTGCTGACGCTGCGCGACGGCAAGGTGGTCAGTCTGGAACCCTGGCAGCCGGCGCACCAGCATCAGGCGACAACGGCGATTATCGATTTGCGCGGCAAGCTGATCCTGCCGGGGTTTGTGGATACCCATATTCACTATCCGCAGACTGAAATGATCGGTGCGTTTGGTGAGCAGCTGCTGGAGTGGCTCAATCAGTACACGTTTCCGGTCGAAAGCCAGTATCACTGTGCGGCGCACGCGGCGCGCATGTCGGCGTTTTTCCTGCAACAGCTGCTGGCCAACGGCACGACCAGCGCGCTGGTGTTTGGCACGGTGCACCCGCAGTCGGTAGACGCGCTGTTCAGCGCCGCCGAACAGCTGGAGATGCGGCTGATCGCCGGCAAGGTGATGATGGATCGCCATGCGCCGCCGGAACTGACCGAAACGCCGGCGCAAAGTTATCAGCAGACGCGTGAACTGATTCAGCGCTGGCACCAGCGCGGGCGTCTTGGTTATGCGCTGACGCCGCGCTTTGCGCCCACCTCGTCACCGCAGCTGCTGGAAAAAGTGCAGCAGCTGAAAACGGAGTTTCCTGATACCTGGTTGCACACCCATCTCAGCGAAAACCAGCAGGAGATCGCCTGGGTGAAAGCGCTGTTTCCCGACCATGCCGGCTATCTGGATGTGTACCATCAGCATCAGCTCACCGGCAAACGCAGCGTGTTCGCTCACTGTCTGCATCTGGAAGAGAATGAATGGCAGTGCCTGCACGACACCGATTCGTCAATTGCCTTCTGCCCGACCTCAAACCTGTTTCTCGGCAGCGGACTGTTCAATCTCAAACGCCGCTGGCAGCAGCGCGTGCGCATGGGCATCGGCACCGATGTCGGCGCCGGCACCACCTTCAATTTGCTGCAGACGCTGGGAGAAGCTTACAAGGTGGGCCAGCTGCAGCAGTACAAGCTCAGCGCCGCCGAAGCGATTTATCACGCCACGCTGGGTGGCGCCCATGCGCTGGACCTCGACGACAAAATCGGTAACTTCAACCCCGGTAAAGAGGCGGATTTTGTGGTGCTCGATCCCGCCGTCTCTCCGCTGCAGCAGCTGCGCATGGCCAACAGCGACGATATCCATCAGCGTTTGTTTGTACTGATGACGCTGGGCGATGACCGGAACATTGCGCAAACCTGGGTCAACGGCAAATGCGCATGGCAGCGGGAGAGTCATCCGCACACGCAAGGTTGTTGCCAGACGACGAAGCTGCCAGGATAAAAGCATCCCGCCGCAGGTGGCTGCGGCGTTGCTGATTATCAGGAGCGATAATGACTTCACGTGCCAATCCGTTTTTTAACGTCAGCCCGTTGCCGTACCATACCCCGCCGTTTGATCTGATCGACGACGCGCATTTCCTGCCGGCGCTGGAAGCCGGCATTGCCGAAAAGCGTAAGGAAGTGGCAGCCATTGCCAGCAACCCTGAGCCGGCCACCTTTGCCAATACCTATGAAGCGCTGGAGCGCAGCGGCAGCCTGTTAAACCGCGTTTATCACGTTTTTGGTGCCATGACCTCTGCCAACACCAGCGATCGGCTGCAGGAAATTGACGAGCTGATCACCCCACAGCTGACGGCGCTCAATGACGAAATCTATCTGAATGCTGCGCTGTTTGCGCGACTCGATAGCGTGTACCAGCAGCGCGGTTCACAGTGCCCGGATGCCGAAGCGATGCGGCTGGTGGAAGTGACCTGGCAGCGCTTTCAGCTGGCCGGTGCCAGCCTGAATGAGAGCGATAAAGCGCGTCTGCGCGCCTGTAATCAGGAGCTGGCCAGCCTGGGCACGCGCTTCGGTAACCGGCTGCTGGCAGCAACCAAAGCGGCGGCTTACACTGTCAGTAGCGCAGCGGCGCTGGATGGCCTGTCGCCGGAGGCGCTGGCACAGGCGCAGGCCGCTGCCGAGGCGCGCGGGCTGCACGACGCATGGCTGATTCCCCTGCAAAATACCACTCAGCAGTCGGTGCTGCAGTCGCTGACGGTGCGCGCCACGCGCGAGGCGCTGTTCCAGCAGGCGCTGACGCGCAGCGAGCAGGGCGACGACAACGACACGCGCACCATCGTTTCGCGTATGGCGCAACTGCGTGCGCAGCAGGCCAGTCTGCTCGGCTTCAGCAGCTACGCGGCCTGGAGCCTGCAGGATCAGATGGCAAAAACGCCGGAAGCCGCTCAGACCTTCATGCGCAACATCGTGCCGGCCGCGCGGGCGCGTGCCGAGCGCGAAGCGGCGGATATTCAGCAGCTGATCGCCGATCAACACCATAGCTTCCCGCTGCGGGCCTGGGACTGGAATTACTATGCAGAGCAGGTGCGCACCGCGCAATACGCGCTGGACGAAGGGCAAATTCGCCCCTATTTCGAGCTGAATAATGTGCTGGAGAAGGGCGTGTTCTGGTGCGCCAGCCAGCTGTATGGCATCCGTTTTGAACAGCGCCACGATCTGCCGGTTTACCATCCGGACGTCAACGTTTACGAGATTTTCGATGCCGATGATGCACCGTTAGCGCTGTTCTATACCGATTTCTTCGCGCGGGATAATAAGAGCGGCGGCGCATGGATGGGCAATTTTGTCGACCAGTCGACGCTGCTGGAAACCCGGCCGGTGATTTACAACGTCTGCAATTACAGCAAGCCGCAGCCCGGCCAGCCGGCACTGCTCAGCTGGGATGAAGTGATCACGCTGTTTCATGAGTTTGGCCATACGCTGCACGGCCTGTTCGCCACCCAGCGCTATGCCAGCCTGTCCGGCACCGCCACGCCGCGTGATTTCGTCGAGTTTCCGTCGCAAATCAACGAACACTGGGCCAGTCAGGATCAGGTGTTTGCCCATTACGCGCGCCATTATCAGACCGGTGAAGCCATGCCCGCCGCGCTGCGCGACAAAATGGTGCGTGCCGCAAAATTCAACAAAGGCTACGACATGACCGAGTTGCTGGCGGCGGCGCTGCTCGATCTGCAGTGGCATTCGCTGTCAGTACACGACAAACCGCAGGATGTCAGCCATTTTGAGCAGCAGGCGCTGGCGGCGGAAAACATTGCCCTGAGCGCGGTGCCGCCGCGCTATCGCTCCAGCTACTTCCGCCATATCTGGGGCGGCGGCTATGCGGCCGGGTATTACGCCTATATCTGGACGCAGATGCTGGCCGACGATGGTTATCAGGCATTTGTCGAGCGGGGTGGTCTGACGCGGGAAAATGGCCAGCGCTTCCGCGAACAGATTCTGTCGCGCGGTAACAGCAGCGATCTGCAGCACCTGTGGCTGGCGTGGCGTGGTCAGGCGCCGGATATCGGACCGATGCTGAAACATCGCGGCCTCGACGACGCATAAGCTGGCGTAAATGCGGCCAGCCAGATGTGCAGGGTGCGCGCTGGCTGGCTACGTAGCGCTTATCCCAGCGGACCGCCTTCAATGGTGTCGCACATGCCGGCCAGCACGCGCTCGCCGGTTTCCTCTTTCAGTCCGGCATACCATTCGGCGGTGACCGCCGCATCTTTGGCGTGCGTCACATCACAACGCTTGCGCGCTTTCAGCACCAGATCGCGGGTGCGCCCGACGCGGCGCGCTTCATAGCGCAGCAGCCCGTCTTCAATGCCCAGCGAATGGGCGGCCAGGGTTTGTGCCAGCACCACCGCATCTTCCATCGCCGCGCAACCGCCCTGGCCAATATCCGGCGTAGTGCTGTGCGCCGCATCGCCCAGTAGCGCCACACGTCCTTTAACAAAGCGGCTGAAGGGTTCGATATCATGAATCTCGACGCGATTGGTGGTCTGCGCATCAATGCTGTCAATCAGGCGCTGAACCGGTGCGGCCCAGCCAGCAAAATAGCCGCGCAGATCGTCTTTCAACGTCGCGCGATCTTCCGCCAGCCCTTTCGGCAGCGGCACATCAAAGAAGAAGTAAAAGCGGTTACCGCTCACCGGCATCAGCGAGACGCGCTTGCCTTCGCCGACAAAGGTGGTCCACTGGTCGGCGGGCGCGATGCTCTCATCGATAGTGACCAGGCCATTCCAGTTGACGTAGCCCGCGTAGCGGCGCTCAACGTGTTCACCCAGTACGTGATGGCGAATCACCGAGTGAGTCCCGTCGGCGGCCACCATGAAATCCCCTTCAGCCTGGCTGCCGTCATCAAACCAGGCGGTCACGCCGCTGGCATGCTGCTCGACCCGCGTGACGCGTTTGCCAAAGCTAATGCGCGCGCGGCCGTAGCTGTCGATCAGCAGCGCCTGTAATTCCGCGCGTGCGACCGGATAGGGATATTCACCGACCTGCTGCACCAGCGGTGACAGGCTGAAGCGGGTCAGGGTGCTGCCGCTGTGGCCGTCGTTATAGGCCATAAACGCCATATTGCCGCCGAGCGCGCGCAGCGGCGCCTTCAGGCCCAGCGCATTGAGGCATTTCACGCCGTTCGGCCAGATGGAAATGGCGGCGCCCACCGGTTTCATCTCTTTGACCGCCTCGTACACCGCGGTGCTGAAACCCGCTTTTTCCAGCGCCAGCGCCGCGCTCATGCCGCCGATACCCGCTCCAATCACAATCGCTTTCATTACTGTCTCCTTTACTGTGCACATAAATCCCTGCAACTTTTGTACCAGCTTGCAGTGGCAAGGTGAGAGTGATTTAAGATATTGAAAATAATGATTTCTGTTCTGATTGGCTCAGGCGCTGCTTCAGCAATAGGCGCAGGGGCTGCACCTTAACAGGGCATCACAGCGTGGCAGATGAACCAAAGGTTTCAGGCTGGCAATCATCCGCCCAGCATTCATACTCTATCCATTCAACCTGCGAGGACCGAATGATGAAGTGGATGATGATGTTATTGCTGCTGGGCAGCCTGAGTGCTGCGGCGCAAACGACGTGGCAGCCGGAGAGAAAAGGGGATGTGCCGCAGCTCACGCCGGTTGCGGCGAAGTGTGATGTCTCTTCCTGTCAGCAGAACTGCTATGTGCAGCAGTCTCAGTGCAAAAATGACAACGGCGGCGGCTGTGGCTCGCTGGCACAAATTTGCGTACAAAACTGTGCCAGCCAGTGTCGCTAGAGCGTTTACGGATCGTCTTTGATGCGGCGATCGATGGCAAAGGGCGCTGAGGTCGCCTGAGCAATCAGCGCGGCAGCGGCCGGGTGATCGGGGTTAAACAGCGCGTTATCCTCACCGGTGAGGATGCTCGGCACCGTCATCAGCAGGGGAAAGCCGTTATGCAGATCGAGAAACGCCGCGCCGATGGCCTGCGTCTCCTCCTGCTGTTGATATTTTTCCCAGCCGGCTGGCAGTTTACTGCTGTCGAGGGCGATGATATCGGACTCCGGCACCGGCAGGGCAAACACCACAAAACGGCTCTGCTCCAGCAAGGTTTTTCCGGCGTGCACCACCAGTTCCAGCATCGCCAGCGCTTTCGAGCTGCTGAGGTAAACCGCTTTCATCCCGGGCGGATTCCAGCGGCCACCCCATTTTTCTGCGCCAGCACCGTTAAACGCCTGGCTGGCGTACTCCGCTTTAACAATACGATAAAACACCCTGACGGGCGCGGCCGGATCCTTCCGTCGTGTCATCAGACAATCACTCCGTGCTCCAGGCGGCCAATCAGCGTCAGCACCGCATCACAGCCGGCGGGCGTGCTCAGCATGTTGATGGGCTGCGCATTGTCGAGCGCCAGCGCGGGCTGATACATCCAGTGCATCGCCACTTCCGGATCGCCGGCAAAAAGCTGGATCACCGCATCCAGCACTTCAAACACCTGATAGATGCGCGCGCCCTGTTCAACGGAGAGCTGCGATCCGGACTTCTCGCGACGGCGGTAGGTGTTACGGTCAATCGAAACCATTTGCGCGATATCGATCGGCGTGGCTTTCAGGATGGTGGCGGCACGTTCAACAATGCCGACATCCATGCCGTCGGTGATCAGTTTATGCGCCTTGAGCCGGTTACGCGGCAGCCCCATCTGGTCCATAAAAGAGGGCCGGGCGTGCGGAATCAGCGATGGATCGAAGACGCGCGATCCGCTGGCGGGGTTAAAAGCCGATGCTGTTGACATCACAACCTCCTGATAATGTTCAGATGAACATTTTTATGCATCAAGTGTACCGCATTTCCCCGCCGGTGTCATGGTTTGTTCGCGCCGCGCCGCGGTTAACTGGCGCTGCGCCAGATGTCACTCATTGCCTGTTCGAGTTTTTTAAACAGCCGGTAGCGCGGCGCGTGAAACGCCTGGCGCGCCGCGCGGGGCTGCAGCGCCTCCGGCGCAAGAGTGACCGCCTGCTGTGCGGCGGCGGCCAGATTCGGCCACTGGCCGACGCCAACGCCCGCACACAGCGCGGCACCGAGCGCACCGGTTTCATGGCAGGTGGCGACACGAATCGGTATCCCCAGCACATCGGCAAACATCTGCGGCCAGACACTGCTGCGCGTCGCGCCGCCGGAGAGCGTGGCCTGGTCGACCGTAATGCCCGCCGCGCGCAGCCGGTCGATGTGCGCCCGGTGGGCAAAGGTTACGCCTTCGAACAGCGCAAACAGCATGTCAGCGCGCGTGTGCCAGCCGCCGAGGCCGTAGAAGCCCGCTTTGGCCGGCTCGGATTTTCGTCCTGAATAGAGGTAAGGGTGATACAGCGGCAGCTGAGCATCAGGCTGCACCTGCGCCACGCTGTCGCTGCTGCGCGCCGCGCCCAGGCCGGTGCGGCCATCGTCAAATTCGCGCAGGAACCAGTCGAGATTGGCCGCAGAGGTCGCGCTGGCCTCGATCGCCATGTAGCGGTCATGTTCGATGATGGAATTCATAAATACCGGGCGCAGATAGTCGGGTTTGTCGACCACCACCTGATTGATGCTCCAGGTACCGGCAACGATGGAGGCGTCACCGCAGTTCACCACGCCCGAACCCACCGCGCTGGCAACCACATCAAACATGCCGGCCACCACCGGAATGCCGGCGGGTAAACCAGTGAGCTGTGCTGCCTGAGCGGTGACAACGCCGGTAACCTCACAGGATTCCCGCAGCGGTGGCAGCAGGGCGAGCGCTTCTTCGATACCGTACAGCGCCAGTAAGTCGCGGCTGTAGCCGCGCCGGCGATAATCGATCAGCCCGGCACCGGCGGCATCTGAGAAGTCTGCGCTGACGTTACCGCACAGAAAATGGGCGATGACATCTTTGGCACACAGCAGATGGCCGATCTGCGCCCAGCGTTCCGGCTGATGCTGACGCATCCAGCTGATCAGCACCGGCGTGGCGGCGGGCCACGGTTTTTGCAACGACAGCGCGTAAATCTGCTGCGCCGCACCGCTGGCCTCCAGCGCCTGCACCGTGGTGCTGGCGCGATGATCAATCGACTGGATACCAAACAGCGGGCGCTGCTGACGGTCCAGTGCATACAACCCGTTACCGTGTCCGGCGGCCCCGACGGCAATCACATCGCTGCCACGCGTGCCGGCCTGTTGCAGGCAGCGACTCACCGCATTGCTGACGCCGCGCCAGATATCTTCTACTGGCCGTTCAGCATAGCCTTCCTGCGGCTGCTGCGTTTCACCGGCGCACTCCGCTACCGACAGCACGCGGCCGCTCAGGTCAAACAGCACCGCTTTGATCATGGTATTTCCGGCATCAATGCCGAGAATCTGGCTCATATCCGACTCCGTTGCAGGCGAAGACGGCGCACCGCGTAAGCGCCGGTGCAGGTGAAGCTTAACCCTGCTGGTAGATGTCGAGCGCGTCCGCGCCACTGGCACCCTGATGAATAATCGCCATCAGCGCTTTCACCACGCGCGACGGATTATCGTGCTGATAGACATTACGGCCGTACACCATGCCGCTGGCGCCCTGCGCCATCAGCGCAGCGCTTTTCGCCAGCACCGCGCCCAGTTCCCCTTTGCCGCCACCGCGCACCAGCGTCGGACAGCGCGCCGCCTCCACCACGCGATGGAAATCTTCTGTGTTATCGGTGGGATCGGCTTTGATGATGTCCGCACCCAGTTCTCTGGCTAACCGCACCAGCGGCACGATTTGTCTGACGTCACCGAGCGAGCCGTACGCCGCGCCCTGGCCGGCCGGGGCCATCACCAGCGGTTCGACCATCAGCGGCATGGCATAGCGATCGCAGGCCTGGCGCAGGCGGCCAATGTTCTCCACGCACATGCGAAAAATGCCCGGTTCATCCGGGATCTGGTAGAGATTGACCACCACGGCGGCGGCATCCATTTGCAGCGCCGCAAGAATCGGTGCTTCAGGATTGTGCAGCACCGCCCACATCTCGCGATGGCGCGCCGCGTTATAGGCATTGCCGACGTCGGTGCGCATTACCAGCGCCGGTTTACGGCCGGCAACGCGCTGCAGCAGATCGGCCTGCCCGTAATTGACCTGGATCGCATCCGGCTGTGCGGCAATCAGGTTGCGCATCACGCTTTCAATATCTTCCAGCCCCAGCAGAAAGTCGGGTTCGTTGGCGATGCCGTGGTCGATCGCCACATCCAGACATTTGCCGTGGTGAAAAAGCCGGTTAAGGCGAACTTTAGGGGTGAGTGACATCCTGACCTTCCTCCTGTGAAAACGCGGATGCGAGCGCGTGCAGCCCATGCCGCTGCGCGAGGCTGAGGGCGCTGTGCTGCAGATGCTGAATACGCTGGCTGTCCTGCCAGCCGAGGGATTCGGCCAGCAGCTGCGAAATTTCCTGCATGAGCGGCGGCGTTACTTCGCCGCAGATGGCCAGCGAGGTGCGGCGCACCAGCACATCTTCCAGCTGGCACACCTGCTCATGCGCAATCAGATAGCGCAGTTCGGTGGCGCTGTAACCGGCATGATGCTGTAACGGCTGTTCGCCGTGCTGCTGAATCTGCTGCAGCAGCGGCAGGGCACGGCTGCCGTAGCGTTTGGCTAACTGGGTGACGCGCGCCAGCGGAAGATCATAGTGCTGCGCCAGCTGACTGAACCAGGCGGGCTGCGCGGCAGGTGCCGGAAAATCCCGACCGCCGCCAATCGGCAGATCGCTGCTGGAGACGCGACGCTTTTCCCCCAGCAGACGCAGCACCCGGTCGGCGGCCTCTTCACCAAAGCGGCGGAAGGTGGTCCACTTACCGCCGACCAGACACAGCGTACTCCAGGCGCGCGTGCGATCCGGCGGCAGCATCACCAGCGAATGGTTACGCGAGATCTGGCCATTGACTTTGGCCTCGCTGGCCGGCAGCGGGCGCACGCCGCAGAAGGTGTAAACCACCGCGGATGCCGGCACCACGATGTCAGGAAACACAAAACGCAGCGAGGCCAGAATGTAATCCTGCTCTTCGGCTTCGCACACCACGCTGTCGGGATCGTCAACGCGGATATCGGTGGAGCCCACCAGCACCTTGCCGAACCACGGAAACATGATGCACACCCGGCCTTCCTGATTCTCGAAATAGACCATTTCGCCGTCCAGCATCTGCAACAGCTGCGGATGGTCGAGGATCAGGTGCGATCCTTTGGTGCCGCCGATCAGTTTGCCGGGTTGTGAGTGCGGGGCCAGCTGCTGGTTCAGCCGATCGATCCACGCGCCGCCGGCATTCACCAGCACGTGCGGCTGCAGGCTGAAGCGCTCTCCGCTCAGCGTGTCCTCCAGCAGCACTGCTTCCTCGCTGGCGCTAACCACCTGCACATAATTGAGCGCCAGCGCTTCCGGGCAGGCGCGCTCTGCATCTTCAATCAGCTCAAACCCAAGTCGCTCCGGTGCGCTGATCCACGCATCGTAATAGCTGGCGCTGTATTTCACCCAGGGCGCGAAGCCAGGCCAGCGATCGCGCGTGGCGGCTTCATTGCGCAGCTGATGGCGCGGCATGTCACCGTACTGACGGGTATAAAGATCGTAGAGGCTCAGGCCGGTTTTGATCAGCAGCGCGCCGCGCCGGGTGGGCTGGTCGCTCAGGCGCAGAAAGCGGCGCGTGGCGTTAACCAGTCCACCGCCAAGATTGTCGATTGGGACCGTGGTGCGCAGCGGTGACACATAGTGCGCGGCGTTTTTCAGCAGACGATCGCGTTCGATCACCGACTCCTTCACCAGCGCAAACTCGCCGGTCTCCAGATAGCGCAGGCCGCCGTGAATCATGCGCGACAGCGCGCCGCTGGCCGCCTGGCACCAGTCGCCTTTCTCCACCAGCAGCGCAGGAATACCCTGCAATGCCAGCTCACGAAAAGTGCTGATGCCGTTGATGCCGCCGCCGACGATCAGCACCGGCAGCGAACTGCGCGCGCGCAGGCGGCTAAGCCGTTGTTCGCGGGTCAAAACCTGTTCCATTGTCAGCTCCTTGCGATGAACGCGTAATGGTCAAAGGTATAGGAGCGCGCGCCGGAAACGGCAAATCAGGTCCTGCAGGATGTGATTTTGTTCACTTCAAACAAGAATTGTCGGGAAGCCTGGCAGGGGTAACGATATACTGCCGGTCAGACATCATGGTTAACCTGCAGGAAAAGGAATTTTCATGTTTTCATGGGCTAAATTTAGCGCTCTGGCGCTGCTGGTCAGTGGCAGTGCGCTGGCAACAACCTCACCAGACAGTATTATCAAACCGCTGATGCAGCAGTATCAGATTCCCGGTATGGCGGTGGCGATTCTGCACGACGGTAAAACCGAATTTTATAACTACGGCGTGGCATCGAAAGAGAGCGGACAGCCGATCAACGAGCAGACGCTGTTTGAAATCGGTTCGCTGAGCAAAACGTTTACCGCCACCTTAGCCAGCTATGCGGCGCAGCAGAACAAACTGAAATTCAGCGACAGCGCCAGCCAGTGGCTGCCGGAGCTGAAAGGCAGCGCTTTTGATCGCGTCTCGCTGCTCAATCTGGCGACGCACACCAGCGGCACGCCGCTGTTCGTACCGGATGAGGTGACCAATACCCGCCAGCTGATGCACTGGTATAAACAGTGGCAGCCAGCGGCACAGCCGGGCACGGTGCGCGTTTATTCCAATCTCGGTATCGGTATGCTCGGCATGATTGCGGCCAAAAGTCTGCAGCAGCCGTTCATCAGCGCGATGGAAAAGCAGCTGCTGCCGGCAATGGGTATGACCCACAGCTATGTGCAGGTGCCTGCATCGCAGATGGGGCGTTACGCGCAGGGTTATAACAAGCAGGATCGTCCGGTGCGGGTGACGCCAGGCCCGCTGGATGCGGAATCGTATGGCCTGAAATCCACCTCTGCCGATCTGATCCGCTGGCTGGCGATCCAGCTGCAGCTGCAGCCGGTTGCGCCCGCGTGGCAGCAGGCGGTAGCCGCCACGCATCAGGGCTATTACCACACCGAGGCGGCGTTCACTCAGGCGATGATGTGGGAGTATTATCCGCTGCCGGTCACCACGCAGCAGCTGGTGGACGGCAACAGCGGCGCGCGCATCATGAAGGGCATGAAAGCCACGCTGATTTCACCGCCGCAGGCTGCGCCGCAGCAGGCGTGGTACAACAAAACCGGCTCCACCAACGGATTTTCCACCTACGCGGTGTTTATCCCGTCGCAGCGGGTTGCGCTGATTATGCTGGCAAATAAGTGGTTCCCGAATGACGATCGGGTGGTGGCTGCGGAAAAAATCATCAGCAACATCGGGAAGGGCGAATGATCACCATCAGAGCGCTGCGCGCAGAAGATTTTATGCCGTGGCTGGCGCTGTGGCAGGGCTATCAGCGCTTTTATCAGACCACCATTGACGATAACACCACCGGCGAGAGCTTTCGCCGCTTGCTGTCCCGCGCAGAACCCATGCACTGTCTGGTGGCCGAGCAGGACGGCGCGATGGTCGGGCTGGTGCATTTTCTTACCCATCGCTCCACCTGGACTCAGGGCGACTACTGCTATTTGCAGGATCTCTACGTCAGCGAAGCCGCGCGCGGTCTCGGTGCCGGCAAAGCGCTGATTCTGGCGGTCTATGAACAGGCGGAGAAACTGGGTTGTTCGCGCGTTTACTGGCTGACGCAGGCGTCTAATAGCCACGCGCAGGCGCTGTATGACCGGCTGGCGCAACAAACCGACTTTGTGCAGTACCGTCATTTACTTGATCAGGCGTGATTTTCCTGCGGGTCGCCAGGGATGGCGATCCAACGTGTCTGCTTAACCTGCACCCGCAATCCCACTTTTTTTGTTTCCACTCTTCCTCCCGGCTCACTTTCAAACGAAAACCACGGCAAAAAATAAGTGTGACCTGTCTCGCTCTTCTTTGCATGTGTGCTGTCTTTTTGTTCGCCTGATGTTATGAATGAATGCGTGATGTGTTTCGAATGAAACTAAAGCGTAAACGAACGGAGAGCGAGATGGACACGACTTTTACTTCAGAACAACAACCCGACGATTTTAAACAGCACGTTCGCCTGATGAAGCGTGTACTGAGAGCGCAGATCGGTGATGTCGAAGGTCTGTTTGAACAGGTCAGAAGCAAGATCGTCAGTGAAATCGCCGCCGCACGCGCCGAAGAGAAGCAGCACGGCACGGCGTGGCCACAGGTCAGCTTCGCGGATCTGGCGGCCGGACGTATCAGCGAGCAGACCAGAGATCACATCCGCCGCCGCGGCTGCGTGGTGGTGAAGCAAACCTTCAGCCGCGAGCAGGCGCTGGCGTGGGATGCAGACATGCTCAACTACCTCGACGACAACGACTTTGACCGCGTCTATCAGGGGCCGGGCGACAACTTTTTTGGCAACCTCGACGCCTCGCGGCCGGAGATCTATCCCATCTACTGGAGCGATGCGCAGATGTCGGCCCGCCAGAGCGAGGCCATGGCGCAAACCCAGGCGTTCCTCAATCGCCTGTGGAAATTCGAATCCGCCGGCACGCGCTGGTTTGATCCCGATGTGAGCATTATCTATCCGGATCGCATCCGCCGCCGGCTGCCGGGCACCACTTCCAAAGGGCTGGGCGCGCATACGGATTCCGGCGCGCTGGAGCGCTGGCTGTTACCGGCCTATCAGCAGGTGTTCAGCAAGATCTTTTCTAACCAGTTTGATCAGTACGATCCGTGGGATGCGGCGCACCGCACGGCCGTGCAGGAGTATCAGTCTGGCACCACCACCAAATGTTCGGTGTTCCGCACCTTCCAGGGCTGGACCGCGCTGTCCGACATGCAGCCTGGCCAGGGATTGCTGCACGTGGTGCCGGTACCGGAAGCGATGGCCTATCTGCTGCTGCGTCCGTTACTGAAGGATGTGCCGGAGGATGAACTGTGCGGCGTAGCGCCGGGCAAGGTACTGCCGGTATCCGAGCGCTGGCATCCGGAATTGATCGCCGGTCTGTGTTCCATTCCGGCGCTGCAGGCGGGCGATTCGGTGTGGTGGCACTGCGACGTGATTCACGCCGTGGCGCCGGTAGAAAATCAGCAGGGCTGGGGCAACGTGATGTACATTCCCGCCGCGCCGATGTGCGACAAAAACGCCGACTATGCGCAGCAGGTGGCACAGGCGCTGGCGACCGGTGTCTCGCCGGGCGATTTTCCCAGAGAGGATTATGAAGCCAGCTGGCGCGGGCGCTTTACGCCACAGGATCTGAATGAAAACGGCCGGCGCAGTCTGGGAATGGCGTGATTTCTGCTAAGCTGGGCAAAAACTTTTTCACAGCAGGTTCTATGAACGCACGGCATCAGCACATTATTCAACTGGTCAGCGAGCGCGGCAGCGTCAGCGTCAGCGAGCTGGCGCACACCACCGGCGTTTCGGAAGTCACGGTGCGTCAGGATCTGAATGTGCTGGAGAAGGGCGGCTTTCTGCGCCGCGTGCACGGTTCCGCCGTGGCGGCGGAGAGTGATGATGTCGGCGCGCGCATGCAAACCCGCTTTGCGGTGAAAAAGCGTCTGGCGGAGTACGCTGCCGCGCTGGTTAATCCTGGCGAAACGGTGTTTATCGAAGGCGGTAGCACCAATGCGCTGCTGGCGCGAGAGCTCAGCCATCGTCAGGACATCACCATCATTACCGTCAGCCATTACATCGCCGGACTGCTGCGCGAGCAGGGCGGCGATGTGATTATCCTTGGTGGGCTGTTTCAGAAAAGCAGTGAGTCGGTGGTTGGGCCATTAACGCGGCTGTGCATTCAGCATCTCAACTTCCATAAGGCGTTTATTGGCATTGACGGCTGGGATGAAGCGACCGGCTTCACCAGCCGCGACATGCTGCGCTGCGATGTGGTGAACGCCATCATGGAAAAGCCGACGCACACCATCGCGCTCACCGACTCCTCCAAATTTGGCCAGATTCATCCCTATGCGCTGGAACCGCTACAGCCGTTTAAGCAGGTGATCACCGACGCAGAACTCGCCGCCAGCTGGCAGCAGCAGCTGCGTGCGCAGGCGGTGCAGCTGAGTCTGGTCTAACCTGATTCATACGCTGAGCAGCGCCTGCGCCGTCAGCTCGTCGGTGATCAAACCGGTGACGAGTCCGCTGGCCAGCACCGCGCGGATCGCCGCCACTTTGCTCGGCCCGCCGGTCAGCGCGACGATCTCCGCGCGCTGGGCCAGATCCAGCGGCACCGACAGCGTGCGCGCGGTCAGTGAGTTATGGATCATCTGCCCGTCGGCGGCAAAAAAGTGCCCCAGCAGTTCACCCACCGCGCCGGCATCCGACAGGGCGCGGATCTCGGCTTCATCGATCATCCCGGCTTCCACCAGCTGAGCGGCCGGTTCCACGGTGCCAATGCCCACCAGCTTCACTTCACTGTGGGCGGCCATGCTAAACACCTCACTGACGCCGCGCTGCGCCAGCAGCACATCGCGATCCTCTTCGGTATTGGCAAAAAACGGCACCGGCATCATGTAGGCCTGCGCGCCGGTTTTTTCAGCGATGCGGTGCATCACGTCATGCGGATTGAGCGCATAGTTGCGCGTCAGGCAGCCGAGCAGTGAGACAAAGCGCAGCTGCGGCGCGTCGATGCGCGCCAGCTGGTGAATTGCTGCCGACAGCGTGCGACCGTGGCCGAGACCGAGCGTGATCGCCGGCGTGGAGGCCAGCAGATTACGCAGATAATCAGCACCGGCCATGCCCAGCGCGCGCACCGGCAGGCCTTCTTCACCAAGATCGGGCGCCACGTGACAAAAATTGAGGCCAAAGCGGCTGCGTAACTGCTCTTCCAGCGTTACGCAGGCGACGATAGCGCCGTCGATGCTGACTTTCACTGCGCCTTCGGCCACCATGCGCGCAATCAGGCGATGGGTTTTCACCGACGGCAGCCCCAGCCGTTTCGCCACTTCAGCCTGCGTCAGGCCGCCGACATAGTGCAGCCAGGCCGCGCGCAGGGCCAGGGAGTCATCGCGTTCAGCGGAAGTCGGTGCGGATTTCATCGGATTGTCCCTGTCAGGTTGAGGGATGCTGGCAACGTCGCGCATCCCGTTATGCTTACGCCAGATGCAAATCCTGCACCCCGGTATCAATATGATCGGCCCAGAACGCCACGCTTTCGGCAATTTCCGCCACCACGTTACTGTCGGTGGGTTCGCGCTCTTTAAAGCTCAGCTCAAGGCAAATCTCGTTATCCTGCGCGCCGCCGCGCGCCAGCGCCTCAAGCAGTGGCTGCGGCTGGATGCGACCGCCGGCATTGTACTGCAATGTAAACGGCCTGTGGCCGCCTTTATCCATCATGCTCTGCTTAATATGAATGATGGGTGAAAAGCGCGGCACGGCTTCAGCCCAGGCGTAAGGGTCGTAGTCGCGCGGATCGGCCGAGGTGACATCACCATGATCGATATCCGCCATCATCCACATCGGCAGGGCAAAATTCGCCGCGCTCAGCCGCTGCTGCAGCGCCATACAGGCGGGAATGGTTTCGCCAAATTCACGCCCGACGCTCATCGGTTCCCAGAACAGATAACGCAGACCGGCCGCTTTGGCGTGTTCCGCCACTTCCGCCCAGCAGTCGATGGCGATTTCAATCAGCGCTTCACGCCGCGTCGCATCGTTAAAATCCCGCTGGGTGAAGATGGCAAACTGCGAGCCTACCGCAACGCCGCCCAGTTCTGCGGTAATGTCGGCAAAGGTTTTGAACCAGTCGATGTAGTAGCGGCGCACCGCCGCATCCGGGTGACCAAAATGGTTGAGGCGGCCATACGGGCCGGTCATGCCGGAGGTTACGCGCACGCCGGTGGCACGCAGCGCCTGCTGCATGCGGCGCGTCATGTGGCTGAGGATGGCAGCGGGCCAGCCGGGATTGATAAATTCATGCGTCAGCTGCAGATCGCGAATGCGGATCTGCTGCGCCACGGTGAGAATCAGATCGCCGGGATCGGCGAAGCGGTTCACCAGCGGATTGGTATTCAGCGAAAGCGTTAATGGCATGCGGCACCTCTCAGCCAGCGTGGGCGCGCAGCGGCGCGGCAGGGTGGAAAGTCTGTTCGAACCACTGGCTGAACGCGGTGCGCTGTGCAGCGCTCAGGTGCAGCTGATGTTTGGTGCGACGCCACAGGATATCTTCCGGCTGCTGCGCCCATTCGTACTGCACCAGATAGCGCACCTCGGCCTCGTACAGCTGGCCGCCAAAATGTTCACCGAGATCGCTCAGCGCGCTGGCGGTGCCCAGCAGCGTGCTCATCCGCGCACCGTACAGTCGCGCATAGTGCTTGCGCAGCGGCTGCGGCAGCCACGGCCAGCGCGTTTTGACCTCTTCCAGGAAACTGTCGAAATCGGCGTGGGCGATCTCACCGCCTGGCAGCGTGGCGCTGCGCGTCCAGTCGGTGCCCATGGTGGGGAAAAACGGCGCCAGCTGTTGCAGCGCATGTTCGGCCAGCTTACGGAAGGTGGTGATCTTACCGCCGAACACATGCAGCAGCGGTGCATCCTGCTGGTTATCGAGCTCAAACACGTAGTCACGCGTGACCGCCGACGGATTACCTTTGCCATCGTCAAACAGCGGGCGCACGCCGGAGAAACGGGTAATCACATCGCTGGCGCGCAGTTTGACCTTGAAGTAGCGATTCACCACGTCAATCAGATACTGCTGCTCGCTGTCATCTGCGCTGACATCTTCCGCTTTGCCCTGCCACGGAATATCGGTGGTGCCGATTAGCGCTTTATCACCTTCATAAGGATTGATAAAAATCACCCGCTTGTCGGTGTTTTGCACCAGATAGGCCTGCTGGCCTTCCCAGAATTTCGGCACGATGATGTGCGAACCCTTTACCAGCCGCACGCTGCGCTGGCTTTTGGTGTGGCTGACCTGATTAACGATATCCAGCACCCACGGCCCGGCAGCATTGACCAGCGCGCGGGCGAACACTATGCGCTGTGCGCCGCTGGCCTGATCCTGCAGGGTAATCTGCCATTTGCCCGCCAGGCGCTGCGCTGCCACGCAGCGGGTGCGCGGCAGAATAGTGGCACCGCGCTCGGCGGCATCGAGTGCATTGAGCGTCACCAGCCGGGCATCGTCCACCCAGCAATCGGAATACTCAAAGCCCTTCTGGTAGCTGTCCAGCAGTGGCGCGCCTTCAGGGTCGCGCGTCAGATCGAGCACGCGCGTACCCGGCAGTTTTTTGCGTCCGCCAAGGTGGTCATACAGAAACAGGCCGAGCCGCACCAGCCACGCCGGGCGATCGGACGGGCTGTGCGGCAGGACAAAGCGCATCGGCCAGATGATATGCGGCGCGGCATTGAGCAGCACCTCGCGTTCAATCAGCGCCTCACGCACCAGGCGGAATTCGTAATACTCCAGATAGCGCAGGCCGCCGTGCACCAGCTTGCCGGAGCGCGAGGAGGTCCCTGCGGCGAGATCGTCTTTTTCACACATCATCACCGACAGCCCGCGCCCGGCGGCATCGCGCGCGATACCGGCACCGTTGATGCCGCCGCCGATCACAAACAGATCCAACGTGTTGTCACTCATGCGTTACTCCTTAAAACTGTTTAATGCCTGCCAGGCGGCAGGAAGATCGCGGCGGATCTGCTGATACTGGGGGAACAGCTGCTGGTAGCGCTGTATCAGGGCAGGCGATGGCGCTTCGGCGTCGTCCAGTAGCGGACGCACCCAGCGTTCAACGCAGTGCGCCATGTCCGGATACGCGCCAATCGCCACCGCCGCCATCATGGCCGCGCCTGCAGCGCCGGCTTCTTCGCGCTGGCTAATGCGCACCGGCGCGCCGATACAAGCTGAGAGGATCTGCCGCAGCGGCTGCGAACGCACCGCACCGCCGGTAAGCCGGATTTCTCCCGGTAGCGTGGCGCCCATCGCCTGATAACAATCGCGAGCCGCCATGCCGATGCCTTCAATCACGCCGCGCACCAAATCGCCAAAGTTGTGCTGGTAGTTGAGACCGGTGAAACTGGCGCGCGCGTCGGCATTAACAAACGGCCCGCGCTCGCCAGCCAGTGAAATGTAAGGATGGAACAGCAGGGTGCCCGGCTGCGCGTCGTTGAGCCAGCGGTCGATCTGCTGCACCAGCCGCGCATGATCGGTTTCACAACCAAAGCTGCTCAGCAGATCGCTGGCCACGTTCAGCAGCCAGTCGAGGTTGAGGGTAGATGCCATGTTGGTCTGCACCTGAGTGACATAACCCGGCCACGGCAGCGGAATAACGTAGCCGGTCTGCGCCGGATTGAGCCATACCTCGTCAATGGTGACGCTGCGCAGATGCACGCCGGTCGAGCCGACAATCGAGCAGGCGGTGTTGGCTTCACCGGTGTGCACCCCGGCACCGAGCGCGGTCATCGCCATATCGACATAGCCGAGGCATACCGGCGTGCCGGCCAGCAGGCCGGTTTCCCGGGCGGCGGCAGCGGTAAGGCCATGGGTGACCTGCGTGCCGTCGATGATCTCCGGCAGCAGGTGGCGACGATGGTTAAGCCCGAGCGCGTCGATCACCGTGTCGTCATAGCGCTGGTGGCGATAGTTGCCAAACGTAAAGCTGGCCTCAGACGGGTCGGTGGCGCGCACGCCGGTCAGATTGAGATAGAGCCAGTCCTTGCAGTGCAGCGCCACTTCGGCGCGCGCCAGCAGTTGCGGATAGTGCTGGTCCATATGCGCCAGCTGTGCACCCTGCTGACAGGTATTAAGGCCGGTGCCGGTGGCCTGAAAGCGTGCAGCGGCCAGCGGTTGCTGATTGAGTTTTTCCACCGTGGCCGCCGCGCGGGCATCCAGCCAGATCCACGCATCGTCCACCGGCTGATTATCAGCACCGACCAGCCAGCTGCCATCACCCTGCGCGGTCACCGCCACGGCCGCCACGCGCGCCGCCAGGTTCTCCACCCGGTCGCTCAGCTTGCGAATCGCGCTGACCGCATCCTGCCAGGTTTGCGTCATGGATTGCTGCGCGGCACCGCCTGCACTGCGGTAATAGCGATTGCGCGCCGACGCGCACGCCAGCTGGTTGCCTTCCAGGTCAAACGCCACCGCTTTGACCACCGAGGTGCCGGAATCCAGACCCAGAATGATATCGCCACTCTCCACATACACCTCCGTTCGCTGCTCCCGCCGGGAACCCGTGTTTGGTTAACCTGCAGCCGTGTTAATTAGCTGTGATGAATTTGCTAATTAATGTCTTACACCACTTCTCATGGAGATAACATATCTGATGTATTATTTTTCGATAAAAATAATAAATTTCACTCCGGATGGCGAGTTCGGTCACAAAAAAAGCGCATGATGCAGAGCGTAACTGCAACAGTGAAAGGATTTTAATGATTGTATTAAATGGATTTTTCTGCGGTTGATTGGTCAGGAAGGGCAAATAAGCGATCCAGATCGCGCTGTGCGAAAAATTGCGCGCCGCCTGTTGACAATTTAGTCACAACAGCACAATCCTCATCACACAAGTTATCACATTTATAACATTGCAGGGCGATGCTGATCGTCGCTGTTCACCCTGAGAGGTCACGTTATGTCCGAGGTCTCAATCTTAACGCAGCAGCTGGCGCGCAAACGTCGGCGACGCTACACGCTCAGCGGCGTGCTGATCGTGGCGCTGGTCGCCGCCATGGCGCTGGACACCAAAGTGGTGCGCATCGGTTCGGCGGATGACGCACGCCAGCAGGGGTTTTCCGCAGACAGCTACGGGCAGAAAACCTTTCCTGGCATCCAGCAGGATGTCGAAGCGCGCGCGGTGGATGCCGCCACGCTGGCGGCCGCACTGAATAGCGATCGGCAGCAGGCGGTGGCCAAATACGGTGTCGGCTCGCCGCTGCCGGTGCTGCCGGTCAAACTGCAGGGCGTGGTTCAGCCGGGTCAGATGGGGATCTTCCCGTTACAGGTCGCCGGTCTGCCGGCGGGCACCCAGCTGCGGCTGCAAACCGGTCCGGCGATCACCGGCACCGATCTGCGTGACGCCAGCGGCAAAATTCAGTTTGGTGATTTTACCAATCAGATCGAATACCAGAATGCCGGGGCGGCGATTAACCGCGCCATGAAAGCGGCAGTACTGGAGAAACTGGATCGCGACGCGCTGCCGGGCAAAACCGTGCAGGTGGTCGGCGTGTTCCGCCTGCTCAGTCCGACCAACTGGTTGATTACGCCGGTGCGCGTGGAGGTGCAATGAAACCGTTCAACGTCAATCCGGCGCTGCTAAAGGGAGAAGTGATTCTGCAGGCGCGCAACGTCAGCAAAGTGTATGGCTCCACGCATGCGCTGAAAGGCGTCAATTTTGAAATCCGCCGTGGCGAAGTCACTACGCTGTTCGGCGAAAACGGCGCCGGTAAATCGACGCTGATGAAAATTCTTTCTGGCGTGATTACGCCAACATCCGGGGAAATTCTGTTAAACGGCGAAACCAAAGTGTTTCGCTCAGCCACCGAGGCGCGCGACTGCGGGATCTCGATTATTCATCAGGAGCTGAATCTCGCGCCCAACATGAACGTGCGCGACAACATCTTCATGGGACGCGAGATTATGCGGCCCGGCGGGGTGGACTATGCCGAAGAGGCGCGCCTGACGCGCCATCTGATGGCGGCGCTGGAAGAGGACATCGATCCGCTGACGCCGGTGGAGAACCTGCGTCTCGGGCAGCAGCAGATTGTGGAAATTGCCCGCGCGCTGTCGGTTAACTCGCAAATCCTGATCATGGATGAGCCGACTTCGGCACTCAGCGCAGCGGAAGTGGCGGTGCTGTTTCAGGTGATACGCGATCTCACCAGTCAGGGCGTGGCGATTGTGTATATCTCACACCATCTGGAGGAAGCACTGGAGATCACCGACCGTGCGGTGGTGCTGCGGGACGGTGTGATGACCGCCTATGCCCGGCGCGACGAAATCGATCTGGAGTGGATCGTGCGCAATATGGTGGGCGAGCACTTTGATCTTGGTTCTCCGCCTGACGGCTACCCGTTTGGCGGCGACGCGCTGACGGTGCAGGATTTGACGGTGAAAAGCAAAACCGGCATCCGGCTGGTGGATCAGCTGTCGCTGACGGTAAAGGCCGGCGAGATCGTCTGTATCTATGGCCTGATGGGCGCGGGGCGCACCGAGCTGCTGGAGTGTCTCGCCGGGCGGCTGAAGCAGAGCAGCGGACAGATTCTGCTGCAGGATACCGAGGTCTCTGCGTTGTCGCTGTCGCAGCGCATCAAAATTGGCCTGGCGCTGGTCCCTGAAGATCGCCAGCGCGACGGGCTGGTACAGACCATGACGGTGGGCGAGAACCTGTCGCTGGCCAGCATCAGCGAGTTTGTGCGCGGGCTGGTGCTGTCAACGCGGCGTGAGAAGCAGCTGATTGGCGACAGCATCCGTAACGTGACGGTCAAGACTGCCGGCGGCGAGGCGGCCATCGGTTCGCTCTCCGGCGGTAATCAGCAAAAAGTGGTGATCGGCAAGATGCTCGCCACCCGACCCAAAGTGATTCTGCTGGATGAACCGAGCCGCGGTATTGATATCGGTGCCAAAGCAGAAGTGTTTCGTCTGCTGGCCGAAAACGCCAGCAAAGGGCTGGCGGTGGTTTACACCACCTCGGAAGTGGGCGAGTGCCTGAGTATTGCGCATCGCATCGTGGTGATGAGCAAAGGGCGCATCTCCGCCATTTTCGACGCCAGCGTGAGTAAAGAACGCATTATGGCCGCTTCGGGCGAGTCTCTGGTGGCATGACATGAAAAACGGAGCAAACGGTATGACAGACAGAACTCAAACGCTGGATAGCGCACCGGTGGTGGCCAGGCCGGCCAGCGGCAGGCACCTTAATCTGGCGCGGCTGCTGCTGGAAGGGCGCGCGTTTATCGCGCTGCTGGTAATCATCGCCACCTTTTCGCTGCTGTCGCCCAATTATTTTACCGGCGCGAACTTCCTTACCATGGCGTCGCACGTGGCGATCTTCGGTTTGCCGGCGATCGGCATGCTGCTGGTGATCCTCAACGGCGGAATTGATTTGTCAGTCGGCTCGACGCTGGGACTGGCTGGCGTCATGGCCGGCTTCATGATGCAGGGCATCAACCTTGAAGCGCTCGGCGTGGTGCTTTATCTGCCGGTGTGGGCGGTGGCGATTCTGACGCTGGTGCTGGGCGCGCTGGTGGGGCTGGTCAACGGCGTGCTGATAGCGATTTTTCGCGTCCCGGCGTTTGTCGCCACGCTCGGCACCATGTATGTGGCGCGCGGCATTGCGCTACTGATCACCAACGGTCTGACTTACAACAAACTCTCCGGCAGCGAAGCGCTGGGCAATACCGGCTTCGACTGGCTCGGCTTTAACCGCCTGTTCAATATTCCGGTCGGCGTGCTGGTGCTGGGTGCAGTGGCGCTGGCCTGCGGTTTCCTGCTCAGTCGCTCAGCGTTTGGCCGCTGGCTGTATGCGTCTGGCGGCAACGAGCGCGCCGCCGATCTCTCCGGCGTGCCGGTGAAACGCATCAAGATCAGCGTTTACGTGCTGTCGGGTATCTGTGCGGCGATGGCCGGGCTGGTGCTCTCATCGCAGCTGACCTCCGCCGGTCCGACCGCCGGCACCACTTACGAGCTGACCGCCATCGCTGCGGTGGTGATCGGCGGTGCGGCGCTGACCGGAGGACGCGGTAACGTGCGCGGCACGCTGCTCGGCGCGTTCGTGATTGGCTTTCTCTCGGATGGCCTAGTGATTATCGGCGTTTCTGCCTACTGGCAGACGGTGTTCACTGGCGCTGTGATTGTGCTGGCGGTATTGCTCAACACCCTGCAATACGGCCGACGCGGTCGCTAACCCTGCGCGCGCTGGCAGGCTGGCGCGTGAGTAACCGTAAAACCTGTACCCTAATAATAACGGAGCACTTATGTTCACTAAACGTCTGTTTATCGCCGCCGCCGCTATGGCCATTTCCACCTTTGCCTTACCCAGCTGGGCCAATAACGGCCTGATGACCATTATCGTCAACGACCCTTCCAACCCTTACTGGCTGACTGAGGGCCAGGTCGCGCAGAAGGCGGCGGAGAAGCTGGGCTACAGCGCCAAAGTCAGCGCGCATAAAGGGGATACCAACACCGAAAGCCAGCTGATCGACACGGCGATCACCAATAAATCCAAAGCCATTATTCTCGATCCGGCTAACGCCGACGGCTCAATTGGCTCGGTGAAAAAGGCCATCGCCGCCAACATTCCGGTGTTTGTCATCAACGCCGAGCTGAACCAGAGCGGGCTGGCCAAAGCGCAACTGGTATCGAATAACGCGCAGGGCGCGGCGGTGGGCGCGATGGAGTGGGTGAAGCAGGTAGGTGACAGCGCCAGCTATGTCGAGCTGGTGGGGCCGCCTTCGGATAATAACGCCGCCACGCGCGCTAACGGCTTCGATACCGTGCTGTCACAGTATCCGACGCTGAAGAAAGTTGGCCAGGAAGTGGCGAACTGGGATCGCACCCAGGGCTTCAATAAAATGCAGTCGCTATTGCAGGCCAATCCCAACATCAAAGGGGTGATCAGCGGTAACGATGAAATGGCGCTGGGGGCTATCGCCGCGCTGAAGGAAGCCGGTAAGCTCAGCCAGGTGAAAGTGGGGGGTTTTGACGGTTCGCCGGATGCAGTCGACGCGGTCAAAGCCGGTACGCTGGCCTATACCGTGATGCAGCCCGTGGCGCAGTTTGCGCAGAAAGCGGTAGAGCAGGCCGACACCTTCCTCAAAACCGGCAAAACCGGCGTGGCGCAGGAAAAGCAGCTGTTTGACTGCATCCTGATCACCAAAGACAACGCCGGTGATTTCGTCTCGCCGTTTGTCCTGAAGCAGTAAGTCAGATCACCGATGGCGGCGCTGAGGCCGTCATCGGTTGCTATAGCGCCAGATACGCGCCTGATTTGCAAAAAGAACGTTTACGCGCTGTAATCAAAGCCGAAACTGCATCTCCGCTTCACTTTCCGGACGAAACATGGCGCATAACCCGCAAGAGCCCTCCGCAGGCCACTTCCTGAATGAAACCCTACCGGGCGACAGCCGTCAGGCGCGCCAGCTGGCACGACGTCAGCTGATCGCCGAAGCCGTGATGGCTGAAGGCGCGGTGCGGATCGAAGATATTACCGAGCGTTTCGGTATCAGCCTGATGACCGCCCATCGCGATATTGACGAGATGGTTGAGCGCGGGCTGCTGCATAAATCGCGCGGTGTGGTCTCCGCCACGCCGACCAGCCTGGTGGAATCCAGCGATCTCTACCGCGCAACGCGCCAGCTCGAAGAGAAGCAGGCGATCGCCGACGTCGCCGCCAGTTACCTGGAGCCGGGGCAGGCGCTGTTTCTGGATGATTCCACCACCGTGCTGCAGATGGCGCGGCTGCTGGCTGCCAAAGCGCCTCTTACGGTGATCACCAATTCGCTGACGTTAATGAATGAGCTGCGCAACGGACGCGATATTACCCTGATGGGCCTCGGCGGCCAGTTTCATCACTGGTGTAACGCCTTTATGGGGCGCATGACGCGAGACGAAATCGCCAGCCTGCGCGCCGATGTGTTTTTTGTCAGCATGTCGGCGATCATTGATGATGCGGTGTTTCATCAGTCGGCCGAAACGGTGGAAACTAAACGCGCGATGTTCGAGGCGGCGCAGAAGCGCATCCTGATGATGGATAACACCAAGTTTGAGCGGCGTGCGCTGCATCGCTTTGCCCACCTGAGTGAGTTTGATGTGGTGATCGTGAATCAGGGCACGCCGGTGCCGGTGCTGCGTCGCATGCAGGAGTTGGGCGTGAATGTGGTGGTGGCACCGATGAAAACCGGGCAGGGACGCACAGAGGCGTAATGCCCGGATGGCACTTTAGCCGATACCGATAAAGAAGCCGGCAATGGTGGCACTCATCAGGTTGGAGAGCGTTGCGGCAAGCAGGGCGCGATGACGATCACGCGTACATTATGCGGCGACAGCTCTTCGCGCAGTTTTTTCGACAAGACATGTACAGCGAATTTAGTGCCAACATACAAAAATAATTAGTAAACGTCTTCGGTCCGGCCACTGAGCTGATATTCATGATCGTGCCCCTTTTACGGTCAATCATGCCTGAAATGACCGCATGCATACCATTGAGCAGGCTCTTCACGTTGACATCGAACATCTTATCCCATTCGCCGGCATCCTGTTGTTCAATCGCGCCCAGCAGCATCACGCCCGCAATGTTAAGCAGTGCATCCACCGGGCCGAACGCTGATGCGGCGCGTTGGCATTTGCTATGCGGTTCAGGCGCAGGCCAATCCCGCGGTAGAACGGGTGCTGGCGCACTTCAGCCACGGCGCGACTTTACATACATCGTGATAGACCCGGTGCGCTGCCGGACGCACCGGGTCAAAGCGGATTAGCGCGGATTCATCATGTCAAATATCGCGTCAAAATTGCCGTCCCGTTCGGCCCAGCGCCGCGCATGGTCGCGCTCCAGCAGCAGTTCACCGCGCGCAACCGGACCATTTTCCAGCATCTGCATGATCTGCCCGATGTAGTCGTCCAGCGGCATGGCACGCGGATCGCTCAGCTGTTGATTACCGGTCAGCGCCGTCTGTAAATACGGCGGCAGCATTTCCAGCACCTCGACCGACGTGTCACGCAGCTGATGACGCAGCGAAACCAGCCAGGAATGCAGAAAAGCTTTGCTGGCGCAGTAGGTGGGAAAACTGGCCAGCGGCAGGAAGGCCAGCGCGGAACTGGTTGCCATCAGCGTGGCCTGCGGCTGACGGCGCAGCAGCGGTAAAAAAGCGGCGGTGATGCGAATCACGCCGAGGATGTTGGTCATCACTATTTGCTCAGCAATATCACTGGTCCATTCGTCCGCCGTCACCGTTTCCGGTTGCGAGATACCGGCGTTGGCGATCAGCACGTTGACATGCGGGAACTGCGCGTGAATCGCCGCGGAACAGCGGGCGAGGGCGCTGGCGTCGTTAACGTCCAGAGCAAAGCCGGTAATGGCCGGACGCTGGGCGGTGATTTCATCGAGCAGCGCCTGACGTCTGCCAGTGATAATGACGCGGTTACCGCGATCGTGAAAAGCCTCGGCCAGCCGGCGGCCAATACCGCTGGTAGCGCCGGTGATGAGCAGGGTGTTGTTGGTCAGTTTCATGGTGGTGCCTTATCAATCAGAGAATGAAAGGCCACGTGCGGTGACGCACTGCAATCGATCCCGGTGAGACAGGATGCGTATGAAGAGTGAATGATGCCGTGGCGCTGTTCCGGTTTTCCTCTGCGCAGAGGCCCATTCCGGTTCAGGGCGCGTTGGATGACGGTAACGCCTACGGCAATCAGAAGTGAGATGCGCGTTTACTATATAGCGAGCCGGGGAGGGATGTCTATCCTGTCGTCCGGTTCCTACAGCCTGTGGCGGCGTGTCTGATTCATGCGAAGGTGCAGGTGTGACATTTTCACTGCAAACCTTTCCAGACGACCGACAATGAAAAAGATCTTATTAACGCTTAGCCTCAGCCTGGCGAGTGGATTAGTGAGTGGGATGGCGCAGGCGGATGACTGTGATTTTCCTGCAAACAACGGGCATAAAAATTTCACCATCAATCTGATCACGCCTAATATTACGGTTGGCGCTGATGTGCCAGTGGGTACCATTATTCATCGTCAGAGACTGAGGTCGGCAGACAGTTTCACACCTCAACTGGTGTGCCATACTTCAGATAGCAATAATCCAT
Organism: Pantoea dispersa; assembly: GCF_035783935.1. Lineage (GTDB taxonomy): Bacteria > Pseudomonadota > Gammaproteobacteria > Enterobacterales > Enterobacteriaceae > Pantoea > Pantoea dispersa_C. Next base: position 858,122 of record NZ_JALKOV010000001.1, read on the forward strand.
TTCCGGTTCAGCAATTTGTGAGCTTAACTAATACTCAGCCGCTTGTTCCTGGCTGGACGGGAAATTATCCCGGCGCAGTCTATCAAACGTCAGTACCGGGAATTGGCGTGGCGGTAATCAATGAGGATGGTTATGACCAATCCAAAGATAAAGCCATTAATGGCGTACCTCTGCAAAAATGGGAGTATCCTTCAACAGAATACGGTGATAAAGCAACATTAATCAGAAATCAGTTTTCTCTCGCTTTCATTAAAACCGGGCCAATCGGACCTGGCATTATCAACGGTACACAATTACCGACGGTGGTATTAAATGTGAGCAGCAACCGCCCGGTGACAGGATTACCGAAAGAAGTATTCCGGGAGAACTTTGCTGGCTCGATTAACGTTGTTGCGGGCACGTGTAAGACTTCCGATGTAAATGTGCCGATGGGGAGTTATGGGCTGGATAAGTATTTTAATGGTAAAACATCAAATACTCCATGGAAAGGCTTCTTGATCTATCTACATGACTGCCCGGTGTTTCACGGTACTTACACCAATATCGATAGTCCTCCTTTATACAATATTGGTGGAAGCACACAGGCTGGACTTATGGCGCGAAATTATTTTGAAGTCCAAATTTTACCGACATTTGGGGTTGTTGATGTCGCTAATGGTATTTTTAATTTAAGTAATGAAGAGAATTCCGCCTCAGGTATTGCTATCCAAATGGCAACGGGACAGCAAGCGACGCCGATTGACCTAAGTAAAGTTATTAAGCAGGAATTTCTCTCAACAGGTGAAAGTACGCAAGCCATAGTCTTATTAGCTCGCTATATCCAGACAGGCACAACTGTTACGCCGGGTAAAGCAAATAGCAAGGCGATGTTCACGATAAGCTATCACTGAGGGTAATGAATTTGTCTCGACAGCGCGCTTACTGCGCATAGACGCGTTAGCGCATTGAGTGATGCTAACCAATGTGCAGGCTAAGACCTGAGATGACCGACACGCTGTCTCTGCTTATTTTGTTTTTCTGGTCCCAATCAGTTATGCTAATTTGTATTTGAAATCATTAAGGCGTTATCAGATGCGCATCCGCAATTCGGCTCGTTTGCTAATTATAAATTCCCTTAATCAGGTTTTATTATTTTTGTTTAAGCATAAAAATAATGCGCTGTCAGGCAGAGTATATTGGGCTACTCCCGGTGGAGGCGTTGAACCGGGAGAGACTTTTGAACAGGCAGCCATCAGAGAACTCAGAGAGGAAACAGGCTTTTATGTTGATGATGTGGGTCAACCGTTAACTGAGCGAATTTTTGAAATGACGCTTCCCAGTGGTGAGGTGGTTTTGGCAAATGAGCGATTTTATTTAATTAAAACAGGAGATGAAGATATCTGTACCAGTGGATGGACTGAAAATGAGAGGTCAGTCATTGATAGTTATCGGTGGTGGGATCTGGATGAGCTGAGAAATACTCGCGACGTCGTTTACCCGTCAAATATTGCTGTTCTCTGCGCATTGCAGGATTAACTACGTAAAGTCTCATAACGTCGTGCCTGTGAATCTATTTCTACTATAAAACTGAGAGGCCCAATGTGATTTCTTTCCGACCGATGACAAAAGATGAGTATCCTGCTTATGTCGAATACTTTGTGAATGATTATGCCTGTGAAATCGAATCAAACTACGGGTTATGAAACCAGCGGATTCGGGGTTACAGGTGTCAATATGAGTAAATCGATTACAGGCTGAGACACTGACGCGTGTTAAAACTCAGCCCCATAATTGATACACGAGTCCTTTGGCAGAACGGGTATTGGTACAGATAGCCTGAATATTCAGTTCATGCATCTGGCCAGGGGCGGACATCTGAATTTAGCCATTACAATCAAATGGCGCATAATGTATATTATGTTAAATAAGATATCTGATCACGTATCTCAATTTCCCAGCTTCGCCCTTCACGGCCCTCAACTCGCCCACATCATTCCACCACGACAACGCTACGCGAAAACTTACGCTATCGATTTTTCATGGACACCATAGCGTTATCCTGGTGCGCATCAATGCGCACCCTACAACTGGCTGCACAGTCAGCTTCGCAATTTGCAGCTTTAATCATGTCTTTAGCTCATCCAGCATGACAACGCTACGCGAAAACTTTTCGGGAATCCCTCCGCGCTTTTGTCAGATTTCACGTAGCGCAATCGTAGGGTCGCCATTCATGGCGACCTAATCCGGCGCCGTCTGCGGATTGCCACCCTTATTTATCTTTAAAATAATCTTCCGGCATTTGTCCTGGCGGCATGTTGATCACTGCATCATTATCCGGGCCTTCATTCTTCATGTAGGTCACTTTGGCAAACTCAGGAATCACCACGTACGGATACGCTGGCCCTTCATCACGGAAACGATGCATATCTTCGATAAATTCATTCTGATAGCAGATGGTTTTTTCCGGATGTTGTCCTTCGCCAGCAATCCACTGCGGAAAAAAGATGGTGCCGTGAATCACCTCGCGGTTGATATCAAACAGCAGACTGACGCAGGTGCCGGTCGGCTCGTGCCAGTCAACTTTATAAATGCCCGGTGCGAACTGCACCGCATTCATGCTTTGGTTGGTCACCCAGCGGCCGCCAACCAATCCCTGATGGATACGATAATCACAGGTCGTGGCGTTGCGCGCGTACCACTCATATTTCCAGCCATTATCATAGGTATAAACGAAATGCGTCCCGACAAACGCAGACAAATCTTTGGAAAATTCATCCGTTATCATGGTGTTATCCATTGTTTTACCTCATCAGCAGTTTGTTGAAGCAGGAATAGTAAGTTATAGCGTCTGTGAGAAAACCAGACGGCAAATTAACAAAAAAATCCGCTCTCTGAGCGTGCAGCCCGCTTGACAGCGCCCGTCCCCTGCTCTTCTGATCTCTTCATAGCCGGGCTGGCGGCGAAGTTCTGCAGGCTCTTTGACCGTAACTGCTAAACCGTAACGCGTGCCGAGATAGTCTTCGATACAGACCTTGATGTTTTTTAAATCCGCACCGGAAAAGTTGATGCCGTCGGCGAAATCCAGGTCCTCGCTAAACCGATTGCCGTCATAACATAGCCTCAAAGAGGTACCTTTAGCCCCTTCAAATTGGAAAACTGTTCTTCAGCTTTCACCAAAATCGCATGCCGGTTAAATGCAGGGTTCTGGCGATGCCGCCGGCGGCAACCAGCGCCAGCACCACGCCCAGCCCGGCCATGGCTTCAAATCCGAAACGTTTGAACAGCAGATAGCCCACTACACAACCGGAGAGAAACGAGAAGATGGTGACCAGGTGAGTAAACAGCACGGTGCGGTGGCCATCGCGATCGGCGGCCTCGCTTTGACTGAAGGATGCGCGTAGCCAGGATCCCAGTGCGATGCCGGCGTCGGTCAGTGTGCCGGTCACGTGCGTGGAGCGAACGCGACCGGAAGAAAGCTGGGTTGAGGTTGAGTTATGGATGCCCATCAGCAGACTCAGCGTAACCAGAATTTCGCCGTTGTTACGTTCGGAATACCACAGGATTTCAACCAGGGAGGTCAGCAGCAGCAAAATGCCCTCACCCAGTAATACAAGGCAATAAATGGTGCGCAGATTGCGCTTTAACCCATAAGCCACCGTTAATCGCGCCAGCATGGCGCCACAGACGAAAGCAAGAATCAGGACGGCGAGAAATAGCAGGTCGTGCAGATCCGACCCGTTCACCTCTGCCGAGATCTGCGAGGTGTTGCCGGTCATGTGCGACGGGAAAAAACCAAATGCGCCGAACGCCATAGCGTTGAGAATACCGGCCGTGGTGGCCAGCGTTAACGCCAGCAGTCGGTCTTCGCTGTGAGAACGGATTTTCTTTTTGCGCAACAGCATAGTCGATTCAGCACTCCTGTTTGATACACACGGGTTGATAGGACATCGTCTGTATCAAGCATAGCGGCTGTCGTCCCACTGTCGGCTAATGCGCTGCTTTTATTAATTTTAAATCTTCTGCAGCGACAGTATGCCGCTGTCATTATTTTGTCATGTCCACGTCAGCGGATTGTTGGTCCCCGGCGCTTACAGTAGCGCATGAACCCCAATGAATTATGAGGACCGATCATGACATTACGTAAATTCACTGCCGTTACGGCGTTAGTGCTTTCTGCCCTGAGCGTGAGCCTGGCCCACGCGGACAGTGCTGCCGCGCCGCAGGAAGTAAAAAATATTGTGCTGGTCCATGGCCTGTACGCTGATGGTTCCAGCTGGGGCAAAGTCATCCCACTGTTGCAGGCGAAAGGTCTGCACGTCACCGCGGTACAAAACCCAACGACGTCGCTGAATGACGACGTGGCAGCGGTGAAACGCGCGCTGGCACAGCAGGACGGACCGGTGATTCTGGTTGCGCACTCTTACGGCGGCATGGTTATCAGCCAGGCGGGCGATGAACCTGACGTGATGGGGCTGGTGTATATCGCGGCGCGCGCGCCGGAGGCCGGTGAAGATTATCCGGCGCTGACCAAAAAGTTCCCTGCGGCACCGGTTGCCGCTGGCGTGCAGTGGCGTGACGACGGCTTTGGGGCGCTCAGTGAACCGGCGTTTATCCACGACTTTGCCGGCGACCTGCCGGAAAGCGAAGCCCGGGCTTATTACGCGGTACAGCAGCCAATGGGTAAAGCCATTACGATGGCGAAAACCAGCGTGGCGGCCTGGCACAGCAAACCGAGCTGGTATGCGGTGTCGACGGAGGATCGGACTATCAATCCGGATCTGCAGCGCTTCATGGCGAAGCGCATGCATGCACAGACCATCGAGCTGAAGGCCAGCCATGTGTCGCTGATCTCCCAGCCACAGGCGGTGGCGAATCTGATTATGAAAGCCGCGCAGGTGCCAGGGTATTGAGCGCGCCCTTACCGGGTAACCCGTAATGGCATGTTTAGTAGCGGCGATTAATCGCGCCGCTACCAGGGATGTGCGCTCTGCATCACGAATGTTCCGGGGCGCTCTTCATTTTCAGCTCATAAACCACGCAGGGCTGGTCGTAATGCTGCTCGATACCGCGATAGCGCATACCCAGCCGCTGCATTACCCGATGTGATGGCAGGTTTTCCGGATCCGCCACCGCAACCAGATAATCAGTGCCAACCTGCTCGCTGGCGTAACGTACAATCGCCCGGGCCGCTTCAGTGGCATAGCCTTTGCCCTGCGCGCTGCGCAACAAGCGCCAGCCAATTTCCAGCGGCGCCTGCTCCTGATTCGCCAGATGCTGCAGACAGGCTGCGCCGACGATCTCATCGCTGCTCTTCTCGCGCAGCGCCCACCAGGAAAAACCGTAGCGCTGCCAGCGCTGCTGCACGCGTTCGATGGTCGCCAGCGTTTCGTCGGCACTTTTCACCTGGCCCGCATTGATATAGCGCATAATTTCCGGATCATCATCCATCGCGCGCAAGCCCGCAAGATGGCTCAGCGCGAACGGTTCCAGTCGTAAGCGTTCTGTTTCAATCACTGTCTGCATCACTCCTTCCGCGGGTTATCCTGGTCGCCACCGGTGGTGACGCGGCATTGAGCACATCATCACCTGTGTGCGCGTCCGTTGTCGGCCAATCTGCTGACATTAACGGACAACATTGCCAGCGTCATCACAATTTCCAATGACCGGTCAGCTTGTAACCACAGCAACCTCGTGACAATATCGCTACATGTATATACATGTATGTTTCGTGACATTTACGACTGACTAACAAGAAAAATCAATGACTAACCACCTTTAGCCGTTCCAGCGAGGAAACTATGTCCGCTCAGATACCTGCCGCAGAGTATTCAGGCGCAGAGAAACAGCGCCTGTCAGAAACACGTTCTATTGATTACATCCCGCTCAACGAGCGTCATGGGCAGCCGTTCAGCCAGTTCACGCTGTGGTTTGGTGGCAATTTGCAAATCACAGCGATTGTTACCGGTGCGCTGGCCGTGGTTCTGGGCGGCGACGTGGTGTGGTCGATTGTGGGTTTACTGGTGGGTCAGATTGTCGGCGCGGCAATCATGTCGCTGCACGCGATTCAGGGACCGCGCCTCGGCCTGCCGCAAATGATTACCAGCCGAATGCAGTTTGGCGTGTTTGGCGCGGTGATCCCGCTGGTGCTGGTGTGCATTATGTACGTGGGCTTTTCGGCCAGCGGCACGGTGCTGGCCGGACAGGCGCTGGCGAAGCTGGTGAACGTCAGCAACGCGGCCGGCATGATCATCTTCAGCGCCATCATTATTGTGATTGCGGTGCTCGGCTATCGGGTCATTCATAAACTCGGCAAAGTGGCGAGCGTGATCGGCGTGCTGGCCTTCGTTTACCTGTTCATCACCCTGCTCTCCCGCCACGATTTAGCGACAGTCTGGCAAAATCAGCACTTTAGCGTTGCCAGTTTTCTGCTGGCGGTGTCGCTCTCCTCGTCGTGGCAGATTGCGTTTTGCCCTTATGTTTCAGACTACTCGCGCTATCTGCCGGTGAATGTCTCCGCGAATAAACTGTTCAGTTCGGTGTTTTTTGGTACCGTGCTGGGCACGCAGGCATCGATGACGCTGGGCGTGATCGTGGCAGCAATCGCCGGCAACGCGTTCTCCGGCAACGAAGTGGGCTATATCGTCGGGCTGGGCAGCAGCGCCACCATGGCGATGGTGATCTACTTCGCCATCTGTTTTGGCAAAATCACCTTCACCACGCTCAATGCCTACGGTAGTTTTATGTCGCTGACCACCATCGTGTCCGGTTTTCGTCAGCAAACCGCGATCAGTCGCGGCGGACGCATCCTGTTTGTGGTGCTGATGGTGACGCTCTCCTGCATCATCGCGTTGCTCAGCGAACCGGCATTTCTCAAATCATTTACCCACTTCCTGCTGTTTCTGCTGGCCTTTTTTGTGCCGTGGAGCGCCATTAGCCTGACGGATTTTTATCTGATTACCAAAGGTAAAGTTGATGTGCCTGCGCTGTCGCAGCCGGATGGCCGCTACGGTCGCTGGAACTGGGCAGGCATCATCACGTATTTCCTCGGCGTGCTGGTGCAGCTGCCCTTCATTGACAACCCGCTGCATCACGGCTCCCTGACGTGGATTTTCGCCGGCAACGATGTGTCATGGATCATTGGCTGGTTCGTAACCGCGCTGTTGTGGCTGGGGGCGCGTCGTTTCGACCGCCGTGGTGCACTCGCGCAGTCGATCTATCCTGAGTGACGTTGTCACTAACCTGCTGAGGGCGGCGCGACATTGCGCCGCCCTCACCGCAGTAATATCCTGATAATGCCGTAAACGCTGCGGCAGGCTACACTGCTGATCGCCCTTTCGATAATGCAGGAGCCATGGATGCCAGCCTCAGCGCTTTCACTGTTTACCCCTGCCACGCAACAGTGGTTCCGCCAGACGTTTAGCGCGGCCACGCCCGTGCAGCAGGAAGCCTGGCGCGCGATTGCCAGCGGCCAACACTGCCTGGTGATTGCGCCGACCGGCTCCGGCAAAACGCTGGCAGCCTTCCTGCACGCCATTGATGCGCTGTTCCGCGAGCGCAGCCGTGACGAACCCGTGGCGCGTACGCATAAGACGCGCATCCTGTATATTTCACCGGTGAAAGCGCTCGCAGCGGATGTGCAGCGCAACCTGGCCCTGCCGCTGGCCGGTGTCGCCGCACAGCGACAGGCGCTGGGCGAGGCTGATATCACCCTCGAGGTCGGCATGCGTTCCGGCGACACGCGCAGCGCCGAACGGGCAAAGCTGCAGCGCCGTCCGCCGGACATCCTGATCACGACCCCGGAATCGCTCTTCCTGCTGCTGACCTCAAAGGCACGAGAAACGCTGCGCGGTATCTCAACCGTGATCATCGATGAAGTGCATGCGGTGGCCGGCAGCAAACGCGGCGCGCACCTGGCGCTCAGTCTGGAGCGGCTGGATGTTTTGCTGTCTCAGCCCGCCCAGCGCATTGGCCTGTCGGCAACGGTGCGGCCGCCGGAAGCGGTCGCCGCCTTCCTCGGTGGCGCGGCCACCACGCGCATCGTCAATCCTCCGGCGCAGCGACCGCTTCAGCTGACCATCACCGTGCCGGTGGAGGACATGACGGACATCCAGCAGCGTCCCGATGCACGGGCTGCACAGGAATCCAGCCTTGCCGCCGGTTCCATCTGGCCGCACATCGAAGCCGGCATTCTGGATGAGGTGCTGCGCCACCGCGCGACGTTGGTGTTTACCAATTCGCGCGGGCTGGCGGAGAAGCTCACCGCGCGGCTCAATGAACTATATGCACGGCGCTCAGCGCCTGAAAGTGGCGTGACCGAACCGGCGCTGGCCTATGGCTCCTTCAGCGGCGGAACGGAGAAACGCGCCACGCCTGCTGAAGAGTATATCGCTCGTTCCCATCATGGCTCGGTGTCGAAAGAGCAGCGGCTGGAGATTGAGAACGCCCTTAAAGCCGGCGAACTGCGCTGCGTGGTGGCGACATCCAGTCTTGAGCTGGGCATTGATATGGGCGATATCGATCTGGTGATTCAGGTGGGTGCGCCGCCTTCGGTAGCCAGCGCGCTGCAGCGTGTCGGCCGTGCCGGTCACCAGGTCGGCGGTACGCCGAAAGGCATTATCTGGCCACGCACGCGCCGCGATCTGGTTGATGCCGCCGTGACGGTGGATGCGATGCTGGCAGGTGAACTGGATGCCATCGCGCTGCCGCACAATCCGCTCGATATTCTGGCGCAGCATACGGTGGCGGCGGCGGCCATGGATACACTTGTGGTTGAGGAATGGTATCAGCAGGTGCGCCGTGCCGATCCCTTTAAAACGTTACCGCGTAACGTCTTCGATGCGGTGCTCGATATGCTGTCTGGCCGTTACCCTTCGGACGAGTTTGCTACTCTGCGCCCGCGCATTATCTGGGATCGGGTCAACCATACATTGAGTGGTCGCCCCGGCGCGCAGCATCTGGCCGTCACCAGCGGCGGCACCATTCCCGATCGCGGCATGTTCAGCGTAATGCTGCCGGAGGGCGAAGAACAGTCCGGTGCACGCCGGGTTGGCGAGCTGGATGAGGAAATGGTGTATGAGTCGCGGATTAACGACATCATCACCCTCGGTGCCACCTCATGGCGTATCCAGCAAATTACCCACGATCAGGTAGTCGTGGTGCCAGCGCCCGGGCGCTCGGCGCGCCTGCCGTTCTGGCACGGCGACAGTCCCGGGCGATCGGCGACACTGGGCGCAGCCATTGGCCGTTATTTGCGCCATGCCGCCAGCGATGCGTCGTTGAGCGGCGACAACCTTGACGCCAATGCCCGACACAACATTCGTGCGCTGATCGATGAGCAGATCGCCGCCACCGGCGTATTGCCAACCGATCGCACGCTGCTGATTGAGCGCTGTCGTGATGAAACCGGTGACTGGCGGGTGATTTTGCATTCGCCGTATGGTCAGCGCGTCCATGCGCCGTGGGCGCTGGCGATCGCGGAACGGATTGGCCGCCTGATGGGCCTCGATCCGGCCGTGGTCGCCAGCGATGATGGCATTGTCGCGCGTTTCCCCGACAGTGAAGGCCGGGTGCCGGGCGCTGAGCTGTTTCTGTTTCCGCCCGACGAGTTGCAGCGGCTGGTTACCGCAGCCGTGGGCCATTCCGCGCTGTTTGCCGCCCGTTTCCGCGAATGCGCCGCGCGCGCCCTGCTGCTGCCGCGCCGTAATCCCGGTAAACGATCGCCGCTGTGGCAGCAGCGACTGCGCGCCGGCCAGCTGCTGGAAGTCGCACGTCAGTTCGACGATTTCCCGATTTTGATCGAGACCGCGCGCGAGTGCCTGCAGGACGTGTATGACCTGCCAGCGCTGCATCAGCTGATGGCGCGGATACACCAGGGCGAGGTGAAGCTGGCTGAAGTCACCACCGACACGCCCTCGCCCTTTGCTGCGCCGCTGCTGTTTGGCTATGTCGCCGAATTCATGTATGCCAGCGATGCACCGCAGGCGGAGCGTCGCGCCTCAATGCTGGCGCTCGACAGCACGCTGCTGCGCGATCTGCTGGGCCAGGTTGAAATGCACGAATTGCTGGCGCCCGAGGTGGTGGCACGCGTTGAGCAGGAGCTGCAGCGCACCGTCCCCGAATATCAGGCCAGCACGCAGGAAGCCGTGGTTGATCTGCTGCGTGAGCTGGGGCCGCTCAACTTGCCGGAAATCACGGCGCGCTACAGCGGCGAGGCGGCGTTACCGCCGCTGCTCACGGCGCTGCAGCAGGCGCAACGCATTATTCAGGTTACGATTGCGGCGGAGCCGCGCTGGGCAGTGGCAGAAGATGGCGTGCGGCTGCGCGACGCGCTGGGCACCGCGCTGCCTGCTGATTTGCCCGCTGCACTGCGCGCGCCGGTGGCCCGTCCGCTGCACGATCTGCTCAACCGTTACCTGCGCACCCATGCCGTTGCCACCAGTCTGCAAATCGCCGCCCGCTTTGGCCTGGGCCGGGCCGTGGTCGATGACACGCTGGAAGCGCTGCGTCAGCAGCAACGCGTACTGAAAGGTGATTTCCTCTCGCCTGCGGCCGATGCGTCAACGCAGTGGGTAGCAGAAAGCGTGTTTCGGCGTCTGCGCGTGCGCTCGCTACAGGCGGCGCGCGAGGCCACCCGACCGGTCGACGCGCCGGCATACGTGGCGTTTCTGCTTGAGCGTCAGGGATTGCTGAGCGACGTCGCGGCATCCGCGGCACAGGGCGCCTTTGCCGGTATCAACGGCGTGCTGCGGGTGATCGAACAGCTGGCGGGCGTGGCGCTGCCGGTTTCGCTGTGGGAAAGCCAGATTTTGCCAGCGCGGGTGCGTGACTATCAGCCGGCGATGCTGGATGAATTGCTCTCTTCCGGTGAAGTCATCTGGAGTGGCCAGCGGGCCCCTGGCGCGCAGGACGGACTGGTCTCCCTGCACCTGAGTGAGTTTGCCAGCGAAACGTTACCTGTGCCTGATGAGGGTAATAATGTGACGCTGTCACCTTTGCAGCAGACGATAGTGGCGCAATTGCAGGATGGCGGCGGCTGGTTCGCCCGCGAACTATTGCCGCGCGTGATGGCGCAGCCTGAACACCCTGTCGATCCCGGCGAGGTCTTTGCCGCAATGTGGGAACTGGTGTGGCGCGGCTATCTGACCATGGATACCTGGGCTGCGCTGCGTCAGCTCAGCGCCACCAGCGTTACACCGCGTGCGCGTCCGGTTCGCCCTGCCCGTAGCCGCCACAGTCGCGCCAGCTTCGCGGCCAGCCGCGGCTCGACTGCGCAGCCCTCACTCAACAGCATGGCCGGACGCTGGTCGCTGATTGTACGGCAGCCGCTGGCCGATACCGAACGCGCGCTGGCGCTGACTGAAAATATGCTCGACCGCTTCGGCGTCATTACGCGCGGAGCTGCCGTGGCAGAGCAGATTCCCGGCGGCTTTCCGGCGCTACAGCCGCTGTTGCGCGGTATGGAAGATGCCGGACGGCTGCTGCGTGGCCGCTTTGTTGCCGGGATGGGCGGCGCGCAGTTTGCTGAGAATCCAGCCATCGACCGTCTGCGCCAGCTGGGCAGTTCGCAAGCCGCGCATCCGCCAATCGCGCTGTCGGTGCTGGATCCCGCCAATCCTTTTGGCGTACAGCTGGCGTGGTCGCTCAGTATCGGTGGTGTGCGGCCTACCCGCCGCAGCGGCGCACTGGTGGTGATTGGCAATGGGCGCGTTATGCTGTGGCTGCCGCCGGGCGGCAAAGAGCTGTTAACCTTTGGCGAAACCAGTGCGGAACAACGTGAGGCGGCGGTCATGGCGCTGGGCCAGGCATTACGTCGCGAAAAGACCCACAGCTTTATCCTTGAACGGGTGGACGATCAGCCGGCCAGCCAGTCATCGCTGCTGCCGGCCCTGAAGGGCATCGGCTTTTCCCGCGTGCCTAAAGGCTACAGCTGGTATGGCTAAGTCTGCAGCCGGTAACGATGCTGTTGCAGGCGTTCCGTCTGGCGCGGCGTGGCCACTGGCCAGCCCTGCTGCGGGAACAGGTACAGCCGGATACTGAACAGATGAAACAGCGGCAGCAGCAGCGCATCATCACTCTGCGCCAGCTGTTCCAGCTGCATCAGCAGCAGATCGATCTCGTCCTGCAAATCGTCATGCGGCGGCGTCTGCAGCGCTTTTAGCTTGCGCTTGAGGAACAGTCCCAGCTCGTGGAACATCTGCCCGCTGTCCAGCTGATAGCGACTAAGAAGCCCCTGATGGCGCGCATAGTAGTCAAAGCTGTTGACCCCCAGCCACACTTCGGTCAGCAGCATTCCCGCCGGCGCCATATCGGACTGCGGATCAAGATGCAGGCGCGGCAGCACCACGTTAACTTTATCCAGCATCAGGCTGATAAAGCGCTGGCGTCCCAGCAGCGATGAGCCGTTACGCTCAATCTCCTTGATAAAGCGCAGCAGTTCTCGCAGGCCGTGACGCACCGCGCGGCGGGCAGTCCATGACGGACGCTTGTTGCGCATCAGCGCGGTCAGGATCACCGCAAACAGAACGCCGGTCATTGAAGCAATCGCGTTATTCACCAGCAGCACCAGATCGGGTTTCAGATGATGCCCGAGCCCGATAAAGCCGGGGATCTGAATCGCCACGCTCAAACCGATCATGTTGCTGGCCGGGCGCGCAATCATCAGCCCGAGCAGCAGCAAGCCCGGTGCCAGACAGAGGATTAACGCTTCAAATGACGTTGCCTGCGGCAGCAGCAGCGCGACGTAAATTACGCTGATGAAGATCGCCACGATCACGCCGCGAATAAACAATTTCATGGAGGTCAGTGGCGTATCAAGGCTGGCAAAGAAGGAGCTGAGAATCGCGGCCATCACTGGCGCTGATGCCCCGTCGCGCCAGCCGGTTGCCATCCACAGCAGGCAGGAACCAAAGGTGGCGCAAAACGCGGTCAGCGCGGACAGCCGAATCAGCCCCTTATCAAAAAAGCGGTGCGTGCGTTTACCGCGCGCCAGCGTCGTGTCGCCGGAAAGATCGCTTACCAGCCCGCCCACGCTCTGATACGCCCCGGCGATGCGCACAAAGTCCACCAGCCGTTCCAGCAGGCCGGTAAACAGCAGACAGTGTTCGGTTGATAACGCGTTGTTGCGCCACGCCGCATTCAGCCGATCCTGACAATGGCTCAGCTCCAGCTGGATGCCGATAACATCGCCCACCGCTTCGCCATCATTCAGCCACAGAAGGAACTGTTGCAGGGTCTGCTCAACATAAGCAGGATAGGCAATCTGGCGCGCCGCCAGCCGCTGCAGGCGCATCTCAATCGCCGTCAGCGTCGGGATCAGATAAGAGAGATGCTGATACTGCGTGCTGACCAGGCGAATCAGCCGCCGGGCCGCGTCGCCCTCGTACACGCAGTGAGTAATCAGAATTTCCACCTGCTGCGGATTGGTGGCCATCCGGCTGAGAATTTCATCGCGCTCCGGCGAGCGGTCAGCCGGAATACCGGAGAGCAAATCGCGGCACAGCTTGCGCCCGGTGAGATACCACTGACTGACGCTCTGCTCCAGCAGACTGCGCATCGAGACCGGAAACAACAGCGCGTGCACCAGACTGCTGCACACAATGCCTAACGTAATTTCCTCAATACGCGACAGCACGGTGCTGGTGATGCCGAGCGGCGTCGTCACTTCAGGAAAGCCCATGATCGCGGCGCTGTAGCCCGCCAGCATAAAGACATAGCTTTTGGGTGTACGGTCATGCAGCGACAGATAGAGGCACAGACTCACCCACAGGGAAATACACAGGCTGAACAACAGCGGATGCGCTACGGTGAGCGGAAAGATAAAAAAAGTAAATACGCCGCCGAGCAGCGTGCCCAGCAGGCGGAACAGCGATTTCGAAATGGTGGAGGCCGAATAAAGCTGTGACGCCACAAACACCGTGGTCAGCGCCCAGGCGGGACGATCGAGATTCAGTTCAAGTGCCAGATACAATGCCAGAAAGGCGGCCAGACAGGTTTTTACAGCAAAAAAAACGGCGTTTTTTGAAAACCACTGCATGTCACGGAGACCAGAAGGCGCTAAGTGCGGCGTATCCTGCCAGAAACTGGCGGGCGCTCATCCCGATAACTACGACAAATTGTTTCGTAATCGAAAACCGTGTTCATACGCGCCTGACGTCCGGCGCAGAATGCTTTAGATAAATTAATCGAACGCAGCGAGCGACACGATGCCGGCACGACATTTGCGCTGTCACTGGCGCAGAAAGCAGCAATCTGCCTTCAGCGGCAGAAATGTGTCGCAGATCACACTTTCCGCCAGGGGTTGGCTATCCATAAAATAATTTCGCGCAATAAGGCGCAGTTTCCTGCGCCCGATCATTTCAATAGCTGACGAGAGTCACCCAATTGGCGTCACGACCGGCTGGCGCTTCGCTCACCCGCTGCAACGCCCCGCTGCGCGCCTCAATGGCGTAGCTGCCAATCACCGCACTTTTCTCACCGCTCACCACCAGCCAGCGGCCATCGGCGCTGATCGCCATGCCGCGCGGCTGTTTCTCCACCGGCCAGCTGCCGATCAGCGTCAGTTTGCCATCCTGCTGGTTAACACGATAACCGCTGACGGTACTGCTGGTGCGTTCGCTGACGTACAGGAAACGCCCGTCTGGCGTCAGCTGAATATCCGCTGACCAGATGCGCGGCGTGCTGTCGCTGTAACCCGGCGGCCGTTCACGACCGGGTTGCAGATGATACTGCGCGGCCACCGCGTTGGGCGTTTCCGCCACTTTCACCAGCTCGCCGCTGGCCTGGCGCCGGAACTGGGTAATGATGCCGCCCATCTCGCCCACGTTGTAGAGATAGCGATTATCCGGCGACAACACCGAGTGGCGCGGACCGTTATCGGCGGCTGTTGCTACCTCACCCTTACCGAGGGCGCTCAGCGTGCCGTCTGCGCCCAGTCTGAGCTGCAGCACGCGGTCGGTGCCGAGATTGCCCACATAAGCGTGGCGACCGCTGGCATCGACAATCACCGAATGTGCCGCATGGCCGGTTTTGTAGCTGCTGACCGGCGGCGTAGCGATAGTACCGCCGGCTGTCAGACGGTAAACCTGCACCACGTCGCCGTCATAAGAGGCCCCTAGCAGAAAGCGCCCCTGACGGTCAGTGCTGATGTAAGGGTAACTGGCCGCAGCCGGCACGGTGCGCCGGTTATTCAGCTCGCCGCTCTGCGGGTCAATCTGCCAGCTCGCCAGCTGCAGCGGTTTACTGCGAATCGCCGCATACAGCGTTTTGTGATCCGCACTAAGCGCCATCGGCATCACTTTGCCCCCGGCCTCCGTTTGACCAAGCAACTGCAAAGCGCCGCTGTGCTCGTCCAGCGTATAGCGTGCAATGGTGCCGTCGTCGGCGGCGGATACGTAAACAAAGGTCTGCGCCAGCAGTGGCGCACTCACCGTCATTGCCGCCAGCAGCGTAACGGTGCGCAGGCTGTTTATCATGTCGTTCTCCTTGATGAGGGGTAATCAGACCCGGTTATACGCAGTAAAGCACGCGCCTGTTATGTGAGATTGCCCGACGTCACCTGGGCACTTCTCCAGCAAGCCAGGCTAATCAGGCAACTAGCGCGCCGGCGAACCTGATGTTTTGTCCGGGTTTGTGCGCGGGCTCACCTGGCGTGGCCGCGATGTGGTGCAGGATTTTGCGGTGATGCCGCTGATGGCTGCGCTATTTTTCCGGGCTAAGATGCACCTTTTCCTGCAGCAGTAAGGTCAGCCAGTCTGCAAACACCCGGACAGGACGGGAAAGGTGCAGCCGGTGCGGATATGAAAAGAGTCAGTTTGGTAAACGGAAAATATTGTACGTTAAGACTAAAAATTGACCACCAAATCCCAAAGGATCCTGGGAAGATCCTTCAGGGGTAAATAGGTTTCTTACCAACTACCGTAGGGATATTTTTTCCCTTTGATAAAATCCTCGGTATCTTTTCCGTACTCATAGCCATTAGAAAACCGCGTTATTCCTTTGCAAATATCTAATTTATCCCCTGATACGGTTTTCAGGACTGACGGGGTGACGCGATAATTAGGCTCAGAACCACTTCCCTGTAACCAGACGGCCACTTTCCCCTCCGGAGCCAGACCAATTTGTACTCTGTCGTAATACGCAGTTCTTCCCCGATAATCCCTGTACTCACTCGGCCTGAGCATTTTCTCCAGTACAGGTTTAGGGATCGTCAGGTGAGTTTCATACACTTTTTTATCGATAATGGAGTCCCAGCAAAAAATAATATGTCTGGGAGGCCGTTTAACGTGATTCCAGTAGCCACCAGGCGCACGGTCTTTGTCGTTCCACTCGCCGATAACTTCGGGCAGGTCGGGCGTACTGTTCAGCGTGTTAAAGCGATAGTCCTTTCCATCAGAGTCAAGAATAGCGGCAAACGTCACCACTGCTGGCAACGCTTTAGGTGTGAAAAAGTTAAAAGTCCACTCTGCCGGTACATTGCTTTGCGCGGCGGTGTCGGACAAAGATTTCCCCTGACAGGCCGTCAGAATCAGCAACGGAAAAAACCAGGCTGCACGGATTATTTCCATATTTTATTCCCGTCCATATCATAAACTGTACGTTGCCAGCGCTCGTCTGGCCGGTTGGTGAACGTTACCAGCTTCGCTGGTTTGACTGCACCGCTGATACTCCCCTGGCCGTCTCTCACCACGCTATTCCAGTTGGCTGAGCAGTGAATATATTTTTCGGCCAGCATCAGAATTTCTGGCGTGGTAAAGCCGGGGGCAGGTTGCCCTCTCCTTATGGCACGGCCCATTACAATCGCTTTTTCACACAGGCTGTTCAGTTCTGGCTTGAGTGACAGGTTGTCGTCTTTAGGCAAAATAAGGGAAAATTCGACCCCGGCATCCTGCGCCGCATCGAGCATCACCCGCAATACCACCTTCGACCAGTCGTTACGCGTCGGACGGTTGATAACCAGTGCGGCACCGCTACGTTTCTGTAGCGTTCCGTAACGGTCGGCGGGCATTCTGTCGTCATACCAGGTAGCAACATTCACCTCTACCGCATTCAACAAGGGCGCTATCGCCGGATAGCCGTCGAGTGCTGTAAGCTGCGCGCAGGCCTGCCGATAAATCCGTGTTTCCGTATCAGGGGTGGAGTGAGGGACGGTTTCAAACTCTGGTAGGGTAAGGAAGTATGCTTCGTGTTCGTCGGGGTTGTAGCCACCACCAATGTCGGAGTGTGCACCGGGCAGCGCCAGCTCCGGCCACGCCGGTTTAACGCTATTCAGCGCGAAGTTAAAGCGGCATTCGTGCTGGGCGGTGATATGGAACACTTTGTCTGCCACACCCGGACGCAGCACCAGATTGACATCCCCGGTGTCGGCGCTGTGCGGGTTTAGGCCGTTAACGGGTGTCCCGATGGCGGCTACGGTATCGAATATACCCAGAAAGCGGGTTTTTCCTCCGGGCGTCCCGGAAAACTCAATACCATTCAGACCTGCTTTAATCGCCGTGATAATGGCGTGATCCTGGCTGAACACCCGATTGGCAAAGTGGCGTGCCGCCGCTGCTCCCCGGCTGAAGCCAAAAATATCAAACTGCAGCTCTTTAATGGTGCAGGAACTGGTGCTGGCATGCTGGAGTAAATAACCCTGAATACCGGAAGCCAGTGCTGCAACTGCTTTATCGGTTTTTCTCACTACGCCAGTATCGCCCCGGCCTGTTCCCATTCCGTAAGTGCTGTCGCCAGCCCCGTCTTCCGTACCGATACCTTCGATATAAATAGCGTACTGACCGGCTCCTGTATCGGGCCTGATATCCTGTCTATACAGTGTATTCAACCAGTGTACGTTGCTGTAGTAACCGATATAGCTCCCTGCAGCAGTGCCGCTGTAGCCACGTTTTAGTCTCACGCACTGGGAATACGCAGATCCAGCATCAGCATCATTCATCCCGTAATGTTCACCGGAACAGGCGGCCTGACGGTCACCACTGTTATTCGCATTGTTGCCTGTGCCATCAAAGAACACGCCGATGGTCAGCGTGATTTCCCGTTTCTTCTTCGCGGCCTGCGCTCGCTGTTCAGGCTCTGACTCCTGCGCTTTTTTCCTCGCGGTCTCGGCCCGTTCGGCCACCCGTCCGGCGTTGCAGTCGCTCTCGTAGGTGTGCGTCTGGACTGATGGAATAAAACGGGCGCGGCATGGGCAGGAGCTGTAGCTGTCCAGCGAACCCGCCCACTCTTTCAGCTCTCCGCCCACCTCATAGGTGTCCCCAGTGCCGCCGCACACGCGGAAGCGCCCCTCATGCTTCCCGCACGTCACCGGGTCGCCCTCCCTGACCTGCTGCCGCACAATGCCACCGATTTCGTAGGTGTCGTCAGACGCACCTGAAAGGATCCGTCCTCCGCAGGTAGTTTTATCCAGGTGATACAGAAAAAATCCCGTTGCCATAATCCCTCATGAATGAAGTGGTTATTAAGTCAGCGCATCATATCTTAATCATGACTTAACCAAAATCATCGGCTTCAGGTTGCCGCTAGTACGCCTGAATACAAAAAAGCACCCAACGTAAAATACATTCCGTATCTCAATCGTAACCCTAAGATGAAACCGGCTGAACACCTGACAGCGCGTCAGGTATTCAGCCGTGTCACAGGTTTTAGCCTGCCGATTGCGCGACGGGCGCAAAGCTTACTGCAACTTCACGCCTTTGGTTTCTGGCGCTAACCAGACCACCACCATCGCGGCAAGAAAGGCGATCACCGTGGTGGCCAGCCCGGCGGTGAATCCTCCAACGCTGGCGACAAAGCCAATCAGCAGCGGCGCGATAAAGCCGCCCAGGCGCCCGCCGTTATACGCCAGCCCCATCAAAAAGCCGCGTGACTGCGTGTCGCCAATGATCTCGGCAAGGAAAGGCCCGGAGCCGGCAAAAATACCGTTTACGCCAAAACCTGCCATAAAGATGGCGATCATCAGAATCAGCGGCTGCGTGGTCGCCAGATACATGCCGACCGCCACCGCACCGATAAACAGGTAGAGCAGAAACATCGGCCTGCGCCCCCACTTATCGGCCAGCAGGGAAAACACCAGGAAGCCAGCAATGGCACCGGTTTGCAGCGCCAGCACAAATTTCAGACTATGAAGAAAATCGAGATGCTTAACTTCACGAAGATAGGTTGGCGTCCAGGTGAATACGCCCCAGAACAGGTACTGAATGAAAAAAATAAAGGTAAACGCCAGCAGCAATCCTCTGAGATTGATTTTGCCGGTACCTGCCGTTTTGCTCTGGCGGTGAGCGCGTTCCTGCTGGCGCGCCAGCCAGACAGGTGATTCAGGCGTGATATAAGCAATGACCATCATGATAAATACCGGCAGTGCGCCAATCATGAAAAGATAACGCCAACCGCCGTTTTCCAGTCCGCCGGTCAGGGCCGTCACCAGCGCCGTCAGGCCAATCGCCAGAATCGCCCCCACCGGCAACCCCATTTGCATCAGCGCGCCGCCGCGTGCGCGACGCTCCGGACGCCATGTTTCGGCGATCAGTGCCGCTCCTGACGTCCACATGCCGCCCATACCCAGCGCACCGCAGAAGCGCAGCAAAGCAAACGCCTGAGGATTATGGGAGAACGCCAGCAGTCCGGAGAAAAGTGAATAGATCGCGATACAGATGAAGGCCGTTCTGACGCGTCCGATTTTATCGGCAACCAACCCAAACAGAATGCCACCAATAATCTGCCCGCCAGCCGTGGTGCTGATAAACACGCCAAGTTCTGTTTTGCTGACATCAAATACTACGCCCAGCACCGGTAATAACAGCGAGAGCAAAAACGAGTCGTAGCTTTCAAACGTCCATCCTAACCCGCCCAGCGCCAGCGTCCTTTTTTCTGCCGATGTATACGAGATCGTTGCAGCGGACTCATCCTGCGCCAGGGAATGCGTTTCATGCAGTCTTGATTTGATATTCATCCATATTCTCCAGGGAGGATAAGCGATAGCGTGCAGCCGCGGTGCGCCAGAACAGCTGTTCTCTTTCAGCGAGCGAAGCCTGCGCAGCCAGCCTTTTACAGGCATTCCAGAATACGCCGTAGCTGAACATCCCTTTGTCGACCGGAAAGTTGCTGGCAAACATGCAGCGCCCGACGCCAAACGCGTCAACCAGGGTTTCAAACTGCGGCCGCCAGGCCTGCGAAAGCGTCTGAGAGTCCGGTGGCATGGCATGCTGAGCGAAGGAATAGCCCATGACGGTCATGCCGAAACCGCTGATTTTGATGCTGACGTTGGGCAACGCAGCCAGCGCGCTGACGGCCTTTTTCCATTCCTGAAAGGTGGCATCCCGTTTGTCGGCATACGAACCGGTACCGATCGGCCCGCCGCAATGGTCCACAATGATGTGCAGATCGGGTAGCGCCCGTGCCAGCGCAGCAATTTCATCAAGCTGGGTGTGATAAACCCAGACATCCAGCGACAGTCCTTTGCGGGCCAGGCATGCGGCGCCGCGCCGGAATGCGGCACTGGCCGCCAGACCTGCGGGCGGCGTCACGGGGCTGGATACCACGCGTGGGTCATCATGCCAGGCCAGCGGATTACGCATCCCGCGTAATCGTCCCCCTGAACGTTCCATCATGCTCTCAATAACCGGCAGCAGATCATCGCCAGCCAGCAGGCTGGCACCGCCGACAATCGCTTCACAGCCTGCTGCCGCGCCGTAATGACCGCTGTCAAACATCGCCGCAACGCCGCTGGCAAACTCCACTTCACCGACAGGTTTGAAGGCCTCTGGTCCGTTGCGGCGCAGCATTGAACGGCACTGAATGTAGACGGTGGAGAGTATCCGGTGGCCGGATGTTTCGATATCGTGGCTGAATTCAGGCGCCAGATAACGCCCTGACTGGCGATCCCATAAGTGATGATGCGCATCGACCATCGGCAGGTCGGGCATCAACGCGGGTTCATGATGCAGTGCCAGCCAGTGCTCTCTGACAGGCAGATGCGGTGCGTTAACAATCTCCATAGTATCCCCTCTTAACTGCCTGATTTAAATCAGGTCTGAAACGCTGCTGGCATGCCTCATCGTAAAACCTATGAGTTGCACCAGATAAAACACAGTTTTACATAGTAAATTGACTATAGATTCACCACATAACCGATAGCCAGCAAAAAGGGGATGTTAATGATGTAAGTAAGATGTTAATCACAAATGTCCCGCTGCACCGTCAGGTTTCAGTCTTCCGGAGCAGCGTCAACCTTCCATGTATGCGTCGCCTCACCCCGACGGGCAAGACTACGCCTCTCTGGTTTTAAGCGCTTTCAGGCGCGCCGGAAGCGCCCGCTCTGTCGCTTTGCGATGATAAGGCGACAGCTTGCGCCAGCTTTGGGTTTCCCCACGCGTGCGTCCGCATCCCTCGCACCAGCCGGTTTTCGTATCAAATACACAGAGATCAATGCACGGTGATTTTGCGGCCATATCCAGCCTCCTGGGATTCAGATGTCGATGGCGGGGTAATCAGTTGCAGGCAACCCGAAAGCGCCGTAAAGTGAGTTTTATACTATACCCCAGTATAGAACATGATCAACTGGAGACAGTCATGGCCCATACCCTGAAAAATCAGAAAAGCTTGCTCACCCGCATTCGACGCATAAAAGGTCAGGCGGCGTCGCTGGAAACCGCCGTCGAATCGGGTGAAGAGTGCCTCAAGGTACTGCAGCAGGTCGCGGCAGTGCGCGGTGCTATCAATGGCCTGATGAGCGAATTGCTTGAGGGCCATATACGCGAACATTTGATGAATGCAGAGGCTACGCCGCAGGCGCGAAGTGAGGATCTGGAAGAGATCGTGGCGGTCATTCGGTCTTACCTAAAATAGAACCTCAGGCACCCAGCCGGCTTGATGATAATTATCGGGAATAACGATGCTCTGGCTAATCTCAAAATACGCGTTAACCGCCTTTATGGTGGTACTGATCTCTGAAGCAGCGAAACGTAGCGATCGTCTGGGCGGCCTGCTCGCCGCTTTACCTCTGGTCACCCTGCTGGTGCTTATCTGGATGAAAATAGAAGGACAAACGCAGGAGAAGATTGCCGCCCACGCCTGGTATACGTTCTGGTATGTGGTGCCGACTCTGCCGATGTTTATCCTGTTTCCGTTTTTTTACCAGCGCATCGGCTTCTGGCTCACGCTGCTACTCTCCTGCGTGATTACCGTGGTGCTGTTCGCCCTTTGGGCGTTATTGCTGAAGCGGTTTGGCATCATCCTGATGTAGGCGCAACCCGCATCAATTTCTGCGGGTTTATGAGCTGGCTCATCTGCTCTGTTGGCGTACGAGGAGCGGGAATTACTAACGGTCAATGCAACTGGCTTTCAGCTTTAATCGATCACTGAAAAGTTGTCACAATCCGAATCAATAGTAATGGTTAAATCTGAATTTTCAGGCCTCATTATAAGCACACTGGTATCATCATGAGCGAATTCTTGATTATCGCTTTCGGAGCGCCAGTAACCATCGGTACAAAGCAGTAGCATCTCTCCATCTCGCCATTCAAAACTTATCTGATTTGGTAATGTAAAGCGCCGGGCTTTTAGCACGCGGGTGAGAATGTTAGCATAGCCGTCACCCAGCCCGGGGAAAGTGTTAACCATAATATGGGGCTCATTCACCCAGTTAGTTTTGCCATTATTGCTTATACCTAACCTGCAATCGCCGACATAAATGACCTTTCCGCTTCGCCCTTCTATGTCTAAATCAATAAGTGTATAGCTGGCACTTTCGGTAAGATAGTCAGGAATGAGTGTGCGGTGAATCTCTTTCAGAAGCGACACAACTGATGCATGTTTGTGCTTTGTATACTGCCTTGATAGTGCTTTCGCCCAATATTCAGCCAGGCGACGAGGCGCCCTGCCTTTATCTAAGGCATCGACGATAACTGCAATAAAGCGGCCGTCACTAGCACTGATGGCGACATAATCATTATTATCACTACGAGAGACGCCTTGCTGACTTTTCCATGAAATTTGCATTAGCATGAAGTCCTGGCAACTATTTCTTCAATGCGTTCAAATATAATACGCTCACGCTGAGGGTTATTATTGCTTTGGCTGCTTACTGCATATTCAAAATTACTATCTTCCAGTAGTCGGCTAAATTGCTCGGAGATAAATGCTTTAACCGCATCTGCGGTATTGCTCAGTTCATCGATAAGTTCCTCACGGCCATCAATCAAATTGATGATGTCCTCAATATCGCGACTGGTCAATGCATCTCCCTTACCCCTGCCAAGCCAGGCTTCGAGTTTGGTGGCAACAAAATAATCCGGGGAAACGAGCTTTATGGTGATATCTTCACATAACCTATAATCAATGGCGTTTTGCATGGCTTTTTTATACCACCTGTTGCTGAATCCAAGGATAGATTCATCATCCGGCATAATATCCACACGCAGTTCATTGAGTTGCATTGCACAAATGGGAATGTCTTCATCTGGATCCGGTGCCGTTATTTTAAATCCTCTTCTTTGTAACTCCTCCTGAAGAGCATAATATTTTGTATAACTAATTACATGAACAATTAAGTCCACATCGTCTGTATGCCGTACCTGCTCTGCCGTAACTTCATCTGTCAGTAAAAGCGCCGTAGTGCATCCCCCGACAAAAGTGACCTAATTTACCAAATCAGCACCCAGAGCACGAGCCACTTCTACCAGCATACGATGTTGTTGGGTAGCTTCCATGATCACATCTCCGTAAACATATTTTCCAGCATTTTGGCGGCAACCCCCACTTCACGTGGATTTCCAAGCCGGATAGCATCCACGAGTGCAAGCATTGCATAGAGGTCGCCGTCCTGCCTGACAGCATAGGGTACGGAATGAAACAAAGGTGTTACTTTTAAACCTTTGCTTTTTGCACGTTCATCAGGCCAGACAGCCACCAGTTCACCTGCGCTGAATAATTTTTCATTCAACACTGGTGCAGAGAAAGAGGTGGCTATTCCGCGTGTCAACTCTCCCATCTTAACAGGGAAAACATATTTGATTCCGTAGATAAAAAATTCCAGCAGGGATTTCTTATTGGTTCTCGGCACGCCATATTTACGGTCTTTACGGACCAGACCAATATCTGTACATCGCCTGATTGAATCGGCGATTTGGGTTTTGCTTATACCCGTGGTTCTTTCCAGGCCACGAACGGTATAAAGGCTTTCCCGATAAGCTTCAATTCCCCCTGACTCAATGATGCCTTGTTGCTTCAACTCATCTTCTTCCGTGATTTCCCAGTCCTGCCACGATAGTACGTCCGTTTTGAGGCCTTCACTATCGTTTAAATTTTTTTCCTGGCGCTGCAGCGATACCAGTTTTAGCAGCAATAAAATGTCTTGACCTTTCATATCGGCTAACCTCACCCTGTCCTGTGTCCCGGGACGCAGGACAATGCTGTTTCCTTTCAGGCAAGAAAGCAAGAAAAAATTTTCGCTGCTTAATCCACGGTTACCAGCAAAAGAGCGGGCATGTTGGCCCGCAAACACCGTTCAGGATAAAGCCTCTCAGGGCGCGATAGTACATCCGGCCCCGCATCAATCATCCATTCCCTGCCCGATCATTGGCTACACTTGCTGCTTTACCCGCGCAGAAACAAGGAAATGCTATGACTCAACACGCTTCACTCAATCACGCCTGGCTGCTGGCGTCACGCCCGGACGGCGAGCCGGTGAAAGAGAACTTCCGCTTTGTCGAACAACCGTTGCCGCAGGTGCAGGCGGGACAGATGCTGCTGCGCACTCACTATCTGTCGCTCGACCCGTATATGCGTGGCCGCATGGATGACAGCAAATCCTACGCGCCGCCGGCGCAACTCGACCAGCCGATGGTCGGCGGCACCGTGTGCCAGGTGGCAGAATCGCAGCATCCGGATTTCAGCGCCGGCGACTGGGTGCTGGCGGCCAGCGGCTGGCAGAGTTATGCCCTGTCCGATGGCACAGGCGTGACTAAACTCGGTCATCTGCCCCATCCATCCTGGGCGCTGGGCATTCTGGGTATGCCTGGCTTTACCGCCTACATGGGCCTGATGGATATCGGTCAGCCCAAAGCTGGTGAAACGCTGGTTGTCGCCGCCGCCACCGGACCGGTTGGTGCCACGGTCGGTCAGCTCGGTAAGCTGAATGGTTGCCGCGTCGTCGGCGTGGCCGGCGGCGAGGAGAAGTGCCGCTACGCGATTGATACCCTGGGGTTTTCCGCCTGTATCGATCATCATCGTGACGATTTCGCAGAACAGCTGGCGGCCGCCTGCCCGGACGGTATCGACATCTATTTCGAAAACGTCGGCGGCAAAGTGTTCGATGCCGTCTTCCCGCTGCTCAACACCGCCGCGCGTGTGCCGGTGTGTGGCCTGGTGTCGGGCTACAGCAGTCGCGAACTGCCCCCCGGCCCGGATCGCACGCCGCTGATCATGGGCGGGATTCTAAAACGCCGCATCCGCATGCAGGGCTTCATCATCTTCCAGGATTATGGCGATCGCTACCCGGAATTCGTGCAGGCGATGACGCCGCTGGTCGAGCAACAAAAGGTGTTGTACCGCGAACACATGGTAGAAGGGCTGGAGCATGCGCCGCAGGCGTTTATCGACATGCTGAAAGGCAAAAACTTCGGCAAAACCGTGGTAAAAGTGGCGTAACGTCACTGTGCCGCCGCATTTCAGGTGCGGCGGCAAGTCAGGGCGATCAGCGCCCTTTTTTCTTGCGTCCCGGCTGGGTAAAGCGCTTGCGATTAGCGCCCTGACCCGCTTTGTCACTCTGTTTGGGCGCGCTGACGGCCGGTTTCTTCGCGGCCGGCGTTGCCGCTTTTTTCTTCGCCTGCGCCTGCTGCGTTTTCTGATCTTCTGACGATGAGTCCTCAATCAGCTTAAACAGATCGATCAGTTCATCGTCCGTCAGATCGCGCCACTCACCGAGCGGGATGCCTTTCAGGCTCACGTTCATGATCCGCGTGCGCTCCAGCTTCGTCACTTCATAGCCGAAGTGTTTAGCCATGCGGCGAATCTGCCGGTTCAGTCCCTGCACCAGGATAATGCGAAACACAAAGGTCGACTCCCGCTTCACTTTGCATTTTTTCGTTACTGTGCCGAGCATCGGTACGCCCGCCGCCATACCGGCAATAAACTCGTCGGTGATCGGCTTATCTACCGTGACCACGTACTCTTTCTCGTGATTGTTACCGGCGCGCAGGATTTTATTCACCAGATCGCCGTGATTAGTGAGGAAAATCAGCCCCTGCGAGTCTTTATCCAGCCGGCCAATCGGAAACACGCGCTTGCTGTGGTTGACGAAGTCACCAATGTTGTCACGCTCGCCCTCTTCCATGGTGGTGACAATGCCCACCGGCTTGTTGAGGGCGATTAACACCAGATCGTCTTCGTTGCGCGGTTCAATCAGCCGCCCGTTGACTTTAACCTCATCCCCGGCGAACACCTGCGCACCGACGCTGGCGCGTTTGCCGTTAATGAAAACGTTGCCTTGTTCGATGTAGCGATCGGCGTCACGGCGCGAGCAGATTCCGCTCTCGCTGATGTATTTATTCAGGCGCGTGGATGAGTTGGGCAGCATGGTTCCTCCGAAAAAAAACGGACTATACAGCATGTGCGCACGTTGCGTAAGGCTCGGTTAAACATCTGCGCCGCGTGTTTCAGCCAGAGGGTACGCGCAGCGGCGGCAGCAAATACCCACCGGCGGTATTACTGATTTAGGACACGAAAATTGCTGGCTTGTCGGTTAACATATCCCTTCGTTCACCTGATTCCGCCACGTTAACTGGGAACATCTCACCCCAAACCAGGCCTAAAAATGTACGATGTAACGCACTTTTTCTCCAGCCGGGAAATCAATGATAAAACCCTGCTGGCTTACGGTTTCCGCAAGGATGATCAGGATTATTGGTACCGCTGCGATGTGATGAATAATCAGTTTACGCTGCAGGTAAAAATCTCCTCTCAGGGCGAAATTGCTGCCAGCGTCATCGATAAAGTGACAAAAGAAGAGTACATCCTGCATCGTATCGCGTCTGCCACCGGTGCCTTTGTCGGTCAGGTGCGGGAAGAACATGACGCTGTGATGCTGGATATCGCGCAAAACTGTTTCCCGCAGAAGCATTTCAAAACGCGCCAGGCGGATGCGATCGTGCAGCACATAAAACAGCGCTACAACAGTGAACTGGAATTCCTGTGGCCACGCTTTCCTGAAAACGCCATCTTCCGCCGCAAAGACAATGACAAGTGGTTCGGTGCCCTGTTGAACATTGACAGCAGCAAGCTGGGCCGAACCGATGGCAGCCCGATTGAAATCGTCAATGTCAAAGTCTCGCCGCAGGAGATGGCGGCCCTGGTCGATGGAGAAACGATATTCCCCGGCTACCACATGAACAAAAAACATTGGGTCACGCTTTGTCTGGATGATTCCATCCCCACGGCTGAGATTTTATTGCGCATCGACAACAGTTTTAATCTGGCCGGATAACGATCGGCGCTGCAGCGTTTCGCTGTTCGCGGCTGATTTCGCCGCCCCATCCCTGCAGCCGCAGCGTCTCGCCCGTCAGTTCCACCACCGCAAAAGGAACGCGCGATGGGCCATCCAGCATGCCCTGCAGGGTAATAAACGCCGTCGTAGCCTGGTAATGATCGCCGCCGCGATGATCGTGACCGGCAAAACAGGCGCGCACGCCGTAGCGGCAGAACAGCTCTGCCAGCTGTGCACCGTTAAGTAAACTATGGCTGTAACACGGTGCCAGCGGATAGTGCCCGAACACAATCACCTGCTGGCCGCAGGTCCGGGCTTCGATAAGCTGCGCTTCCAGCCACGCCAGCTGCGTGGCACCGACCGCGCCATTCCACGGCTGCGCCTGCGGTTGCTGGCGCGCCTGTAACTCAGCCAGCAGCGCGGCCGCGCGCTGGCGATCGTCGCCGTTGTGTCGATTGCAGTACAGGCTGATATCGTTGCCGTCGTAGACAATAAAGCGCCAGCCCGCCAGCTGAAAGGCATAGTAACTTTTTGGCAGCGGCAGCGCGTCATCCAGCTGCTGCGCGATGGTCTGCGCGTCGTGATTCCCCAGCACCACCGCATGCGGATGGACTAACCGATCGTAAAGCGGCAACAGCGCGGCATAGCTCGACCAGTGGCGATCCACCAGATCGCCGAGCGTGACGACAAAATCCAGCGGCTGCTTATTGAGTGCGGTGATCGCCTGCGGCAGCTTGTGCAGCGCATGGCGATAGAAGAGATTGGCTGCCACATCGGCCTCAACGTCCGCGTATTGCGGATCGGCGATCAGCCCGAAACGCAGCGTCGCGTCAAGCGGTGCAGCGCGCAAATCCGGCCGCTGATACAGTTCAGCGACATCCCCCAGCCGCAGGCGCTGCGCCGCCGTCAGCGCATGAGCATAAGCCATCAAAAGCCCTCCTTAGCGAATACCGGCACGCATAAACGACTGAATAAACTGGCGCTGAAACAGCAGGAACAGCAGCAGCAACGGCAACGTAGTCATCAGCGTTGCTGCCCCGATCAGCGCCCACTGCACGCCCTGCTCCGGCGCAGAAAACAGCTGCAGCCCGACGGTCAACGGACGCACCTGCACCGAGTCGGTGATCACCAGCGGCCAGAGGAAATCGTTCCAGTGGAAGCTGATCGAGACCAGCGCGAACGCCACGTAGATGGGCTTTGCCAGCGGGATGTAGATGTGGCGCAGAATGTACAACCGGCTGGCGCCCTCAACAGTCGCCGCCTCTTCCAGCACCAGCGGAATGCTTTTAAAGGTTTGCCGCAGCAGAAAGATGGCGAACGCCGAGGCGAAGTACGGCAGCGCAATGCCGGTCAGGGTGTCGCGCAGCCCCAGCGCGCTGATGGTGCGGTAATTATTCAGGATCAGCACATCCGGGCTGATCATCAGCTGCAGCAGAATCAGCGCGAAGAGGAAACCGGAAAATTTCAGGCGAAAGCGCACCAGCGCGTAAGCGGCCAGCGTGGCCAGCACCAGCTGCACCACCACAATCATCAGCACCAGCAGCGAGGTGTTAATGAAGTAGCGGCCAAACGGTGCCGCGTGCCAGGCAGTAATAAAGTTCTCCAGCGTCAGCGGTGCCAGCAGCGCAAAGTGGCCCTGCCCGGCAGCCGGATGGATTGCAATCCACAGCGCCACCAGCATCGGTAAGCTCCACAGCAGCGCAGCCAGCCAAATCAGCAGGTTGAGCGCAAAACGGCCCGGTGAGGATGCAGCTTTCATTGGTAATGGGCTCGCTTATCCAGCAGGTGGAATTTGATCAGCGCAATGGATCCGAGGATCACCAGCAGCACCACCGTCATGGCCGCCGCAGCAGGCATGTCCCAGAAGCTGAACGCAGTGCGATAGATATAAAACAGCAGCAGGCTACTGCTGTTGTTCGGGCCGCCGTTGGTCATGGCAATCACCTGATCGACAATGCGAAAGGCGTTCATCGAGGCGTTAATCAGCACAAACAGCGTGGTCGGCAGCAGCAGCGGCCACTGCACGCGGCGGAAAAAGTAGCTGCGCGAGGCGCCTTCAATGGCGGCGGCTTCGCTGAGGCGCGGATCGATCTGCTGCAGCGCGGCGAGATAAAAGATCATGAAAAAGCCCGCCTCGCGCCACACCGAAACCGCCATCAGGCAGTACAGCGTGGTGCCCGGCTCGCCAAGCCAGTTGACCGCCGGCAGCGAAAACCATGCCAGCAGGCTATTCAGGATGCCAAGCTGCGGCGTGTAGAAAAACAGCCACAGGTTGGCGATGGCGATCATCGGCAGCAGCGACGGAATGAAGAACGCCGCTCGCACCAGTGCGTTGCCACGCAGCCGGCGATTGACCGCCAGCGCCATCAGCAGCGCCAGCGTTACCGCCAGCGGAATGGTGATCAGCGCATACAGCAGGTTATTCCACAGCGACTGCATGAAGATGTCGTCATCCAGCAGCGCGCGATAGTTATCCAGCCCGACAAAATGGGCCGGATGCGTGGCGCGCGCGGCGCTGAACAGGCTCTGCCACAGCGTGGCCAGCGCCGGATAGTGGGTAAACAGCAGCAGGAAGCTGAGCGCCGGCAGTAACAGCAAATAACCGGCAAGCTGCAGCGACCACCCCCGCGGGCGCAGCGCGGCGGTGCTGACAGAAAAGGAGCTCATGGCGCGGCCGCTACTGATAGTCTTTCAGCAGGCGGTCAGCCTGTTTCTGCGCATCGGCCAGCGCCTGAGCCGGGGTTTTGCTCTGCGTCACCGCTGCTTCGATGGCGTGATTGAGCGCGTCCTGAATCTGCACGCTATTGTAGGTTGACAGTTCCGGCTGGGCATATTTCAGCTGCTCACGCGCCACCAGCGCCTGTGGCACCTGCTGCACATAGGCTTTCATTGCCGCTGTGTCCCATGCCGCTGGCGAGGTGGCGACATAGCCGGTGGCGATGCTCCAGCGCGCGGCCTGTTCCGGTGCGGTGACCCAGCGGATAAAGCGCATTGCCGCCTGCTGCTGCGCCGGTGAGGCGCTTTTGAATACGTACAGGTTGCCGCCGCCGGTCGGGCTGCCGCGCTGGGTTTTCTCCGGCAGCATCGCGACGCCAAACGGGAAGGTCGCGTTGTCACGCACGTTGGTCAGGTTGCCGGTGGTAGTGACCATCATGGCGGTTTTGCCGCTGATGAAATCCTGCGGCGTGGTGCCCCAGGCAATCGCCCCCTTCGGCGAGACTTCCTCTTTCTGGCCGAGGTCGGTCAGCCACTGCAGAGTTTCCACGTTGCCCGGCGTGTTGAAATACACGGCGTTGCCCTTGCCGTTATCCAGCCGTCCGCCATTGGTGGCCGCCAGCCCCTGGAAATTCCAGTAGCCGTTTGGCGTGGACGGGATCTCAATGCCCCACTGGCTGACACCGCTGGCCTGTTTCAGCGTCAGCTTTTTGCTGAATGCCACCACCTGCTGCCAGGTGGCGGGCGGCGTATTCGGATCCAGACCGGCTTTCTCAAACGCCTGTTTGTTCCAGTACATCACCACGGTTGAACGCTGGAATGGCACACCCCACACTTTGCCATCAATGTGGCGCAGAAAGGCCGGATAGAAGCTGTCGATCCATTTTTTCCCCTCTTCACCCGTGGCTAAATCACTGGCGGCGACAATGGCACCGGCATCCATTAGCGACCAGGCTTCGATATCGCCCATCACCGCCAGCTGCGGCGCGTTGCCACCGCGAAACGCCGTCAGCGCTTTGGTCACGGTGGTGGCGTAATCGCCGGTGTAGACCGGCTGAATGCTGATCTCAGGGTGCTGTTTTTCAAAATCCGCCACCAGGGCTTCCACGGTGTGGCTGACTTTACCGCCGACCGCAATCGGATAGTACATCTGTAACTTCACCGGCTCGGCAGCAAACACCGACGCGGAGGCGCACAACATAACGGCACAGGCCAGAGGCGAGAAACGGATCGCAGACATGATTTTCCCTTGAATAAACGACAACGGTTAAACAGCGTATTTTTTCTCAGCGGGCAGCATCTGGCCTTCAGCCGCGACACAGCGCTGGCCGCTGGTGGTGGAAAAAAGGTATTGCCGGTTGGTGGACCACTGCAGGCCGACCAGGCTGTCATCCGTGAAGCGCTGCAGCCCGGGCACTTTGACGGTCAGTGATTCCGTGATACCGGGCAGCCGACACACCAGCAGCGTATCCGCGCCCATGTATTCGTAGCTCACCACCCGCGCGCTTAGCGCAGCCTGCTGCGGGGCGACCAGCTGGATATCCTCCGCGCGCAGGCCAAGACTCAGCGCCGTGTCGCCGGCGTAGCTCAGCAGCGGCGTGCTGAGATGGCTGAGATAGTGCTGCGCGCCTTTGCTGTGCAGCGGCAGGATGTTCATCGGCGGTGCGCCAATGAACTGCGCGGCGAAGCAGCTTGCCGGCTGGTTATAGAGCTGATCTGGCGTGCCGTGCTGCTCAATGCGGCCATCGTTGAGCAGAATGATGTGATCGGCCATGCTCATCGCTTCGGTCTGATCGTGCGTAACGTACAGCAGGGTCAGACCGAGCTGCTTTTGCAGCGCGCGGATTTCGCGCCGCATGCTCTGACGCAGTTTGGCATCCAGGTTGGATAACGGCTCATCCATCAGGCACAGCGTATTGTTGGCGATCACCGCCCTGCCCAGTGCCACGCGCTGCTGCTGGCCGCCGGAAAGCTGCGCGGGCAGTCGCGCCAGCAGCGGTTCCAGTTCGAGTAACGCGCTGACCTGCGCCAGCCGGGCGGCAAACTGTTGCTTATCTTCACCGCGCGCCTTCAGGCCAAACAGCAGGTTTTCCCGCACGCTCAGGTGGGGAAACAGCGCGTAAGACTGAAACACCATCGACAGTTTGCGCTGCGCCGGAGGCAGCTGCGTCACGTCGGCATGGTTGAAATGGATGCAGCCGCTGTCGGCTGTTTCGAGCCCGGCGATGGTGCGCAGCAGCGTCGATTTGCCGCAGCCTGAGGGGCCGAGCAGCGCGACGAAGCTGCCTTGTGCCACGTCGAAGCTGATATCCCGCAGCGCGATGTGGTCGCCCCAGGTTTTCGTGATGTGTTGCAGCGAGAGATGGCTCATGCATCCGCAGTCCTGAAATCAGAATGGCGGTAAGCTAGCTGAGGCGGATGAAAGATTTATGGCGCTGGCGTGACGGTTGAATGATGGGCGGCAAAAATCCGCAGCCCGGCGCAGCTTCAGGCCGCGCCAGGCAGGCGTTGATGCGTTACTGCGACATGCTGAGAATGGTGCGGATGTTCTGCGCCGTGGTGGCGATGATGTCGATGGCACCGGTGCGCAGCGCGCCGAGGATCGCCATGGCTTTGGTGTTTTCTGCTGCGATGGCAATCACGCAGGGAATTTTACGCAGCTCGTCGATACTCAGGCCAATCACCCGATCGTTCATCACCGTATCCACGTGCTGGCCCTGGGCGTTGAAAAAATCATAGCCGGCCACGTCGCCGGTTACGCCCTGATTGACGCTGGCATCAATGATCTCGTGCGGCGTGAACCAGCCGAGCTTCACCATATAGCTGTTTTCGTTCATGTCACCAATGCCCACCAGTGCAACATCCGCTTTGCGCGCGCGGTCAAGCGTCTCTTTGATGGTGCCGTTTTGCATGAAGGCGTCGCGCAGCGCCCGGTTTTCGACGTAAGCCGGGGCGTACAGGGTTTCGCTGATGCCGCCAAACTTCTTCGCCAGCCGGCGGCTGATGTGGTCCGCGTTGATGGCATCGCCCGGGCGATGGGTGCCACCAATCCCGCTGATAAACAGGCAGTTGCGCGTTGGCACCTGGCCGGGATAATCGGCGACGGCCGCCACATTGCGCCCCTGGCCGACAGCGACAATGGCGTTGTCTTTCAGCGACTGTGCCAGATGCGCGGAGACCAGCGCGGCCACCTGACGCCGTTGCTCGTCGCTGTCTGGCGAATCAAGCGCAATCAGCGCACGCTGCAGATGGGGAAAGCGCGCCTGCAGCTGCTGTTCCAGCCGCGTGCTGAACACCGGATGGTAGCGCACGTTGATCTCAACGATGCCCTCTTCGCGCGCGCGTTTCAGCAGCCGCCCCACCTTGATACGGGAAATTCCAAACTTACGCGCAATCTCCTCCTGGGTGATTTCGTCCTGATAATAGGCGACGGCAATTTCCGTCAGCAGCTCGGAGTCCTGAGAAAGCGTGTTTTTTTCCATCCGTTACCTGTCTTGTATCGTCGTGCGGAGTGCTCAGCAGGGAGTTATATCATTGATGCGACTCGCTTCGCCAGCCAGCGACGCCGCGAGTCGCGGCTGATCTCACGCTCAGCGCTGAATGGCGTCGATCTTCAGCATGCGGGCAATGACAGTATCCAGCTCTTGCTGATCGAAGATCTGTTTCCAGTCCGGCTTGATGATCTTCTCGCGGCCATACTCCATGGCGATCATGCAGGCATCTGAGAACGGGTTGGTGGCGCGGAAAGCCACCGCCAGCGCAATCTGAATATGGCCGTACAGCATGGCCTTCGCTGCCTCTTCCGGAACGCCGCTGTGTTTCACCGTTTCATCCAGCGCTTCTTTCATGAAGGCACCGACCATGCAGGCGACGGTTTCGACCAGCGTCGGCTCCAGATACGCCAGCTGCGTCACCGTGACCCAGTGCACCTGTTCAACCGGGCCGTACATCACGCTGATCACCTTACTCAGCTCTGCCTTCTGTTCAGCGCTGCCGCTTTCCCAGGCTGCCGCGACGTGCTGAACGGCAGCGACGCCACCAAACGCATCGGCGTGCTCCTCTTTGGTGTAGCGGGCCAGAAATACCGACGGATGGCACGGATGCGCAACTGCGTATTCAATGCCGTCACGCTGGGCGATCAGGTTGGCATAGGCCGCGGCCGGATCGAGCGTCAGCAGCACCGCACCGCTTTGCATCTGTGGCACCACGCTTTGCGAGACTTTGCCCAGTACGATATCCGGCACGGCGAGGATCACCACGTCACTCAGCGGCACCACCGACGCGGCATCCGACAGCTCGCGTCCCTGTGCAATCACCTGCTGCTGCGCCTGCGGTGAATTCTCGCAGTAAAACACCTGATAAGCGCTGTGCTGCAAATTAGCGGAAATACGCATGCCCATTTTGCCGCCTGCGCCGATCACGGTGATGGTTTTCAATGCCTTGCTCATGTTAACGACTCCTGATCTTGTTTACTGCGTAGGAATTCAACGGCGCGGCGGGTCCATTCGGCTTCCCGCGCGCAGGTCTGCGCGGCATCGTCCTGCCACGGCAACCAGTGTTCGATGATTTGGTTGATGTCGCGATCGGCTGGCCGCACGCTGGCGATCAGCCGGTCATAATCCAGCTTCCCTTCGCCCATCGGACAGCCGGCCAGGGTAAAACCGACCCAGCCGGCACGGCGGGTAAAGGCGAAATCTTTGATGTGCAGATTGCCGACGCGCGCAGCGGTATTGGCGATCACCTGCTCCTGCAGTTCCAGCCCGGCGACGCAGTTGGCCGGATCGAGACAGACGCACAGCCACGGCGAGAGAAAGCGGTTGATCACCGACATCATCGCCGCGCTGCTGACCTGCTCGTAGGTTTCCAGGCACAGCCGCACCTGCTGGCGGGCAAAATCCGGCAGCACGGCAGCAATCAGATTGGCCGCTTCATCCAGCGATGGCCGGTGATCGGCGGTGTTGAACATTGAACGCACCACGCGAGCGTCGAGGATAGCGGCGATGTGCAGATAGCGGCGCAGGTGCGCGCTGCCGAGACCGCGCGTGCCGAGCTCCAGCGTAATGCCGAGCGCGTCCGCCTGCTGACGCAGCGCCAGCAGCTGTTCATCTGACCACTGCTCAATCGCCGGGTAGTCGCAGATCTGAAATACTGACACGTCGAGATCGGCGGTGTGCTGCAGCATCTGCGCCAGCGTCAGCGGCTGTGGCACCTGTGGCGACATGCGCCAGAAAAACGCGTAGGTACTGAGTCCGATGCGGCTCATGACAGCAGTTCCTCAGCCAGTACACTGGCTTCTTGTATAATCTGCGCCAGCGCCTGCGGATCGTGAGCAAAGCGCCCCAGGAACAGGCCGTTGACGTCACCGCCGAGGCGCTCAATCAGTCCCGGCCCGGCACTGCCGCCGTAGATTACCCGCAGCGAGATGCCGTCAGGCGTTTTCAGCTGCTGCAGTCCGCTGCACACCGCGCGGATATAGCTGTCCGGTGCTGGCTGCGGCGCACCGATCGCCCACTGCGGTTCATAGGCAAACAACACGTCACCGTGCAGATTGTGCTGTACCGCCTCCGCCAGCGCCTCCTGCAGCTGCTGCTGGCACAGCGCGATTGCCTGCTCCGGCATGCCCTGCTGTGGTTCACCGATGCACAGCACCGGCGTCAGATGGTGGCGCAGCGCCATCGCCACTTTGGCGGCGATCTGTGTTTTATCTTCATGAAAATGGCGGCGGCGTTCGGCGTGGCCGATCTCCGCCAGCGAGCACCCCAGTTCCTGCAGCATGCTGGCGCTGACCTCACCGGTCCAGGCGCCGTTTTCCGCCTGACACACGTCCTGCGCACCGACGCGCACCGGCGTGCCGGCAAAAATCTCCCGCACCGCCGGGATGGCCGGATAAGCGGGCAGCACAAACAGCCCGACGTCACCGCGCTGCACCGCCGGATGCTGCGCCAGCGTCGCGACCTCGCGACACCACGCCAGCGTTTGCTGATAGCCGAAATACATTTTCAGGCTGACGCCAAGCCAGATTTTAGGCTGAGCCATAATTACGCTCCCTGTTCAGATGCACTGTGTTCTTTTAACAGATTGCCAACGGTGTTGACGATCATGGCCAGTGAAACCGCACCGGCATCCGGCGTGCCGACGCTTTTTTCTGCCAGCGGACGCGCGCGACCCACTTTGGGCACCAGCTGCGCGGTAGCCTGCGCGGCCTGATCCGCCACTGCGGCCGCCTGCAGCCAGGCTTCGGTGAGTGACGCGCCCTGCGCCACCGCAGCGCTCAGCGTGTCGCTAAACGGCACCAGCACGTCAACCATGGTTTTATCACCGACGCGCGCTTTACCGAAATGCATAATGCCCTCTTTGGCGTCACGGACCCCGGCGGCAACGCGCTGCGCATCCGCTGGCGCGCTGTCGCCGAGCGCGGTGCCGAGCGCCGTCAGGGCAACGCCCCACAGCGCACCGGACGTGCCGCCCGCTTTATCTGCCCAGGCATCGGCAGCGCGACACAACAGGCTGCCGGCGCCGGCGCCACGTGCCGCAATGTCCCGCGCTTCCTCCACCGCGCCGAGTACACCGCGCTCCATGCCGATGCCGTGATCGCCGTCGCCGGCCACCGCATCAATGTCGCCCAGCTGGCCAGCATGACGCTGAAGCATCACCGCTACTGCTTCCAGCAGCTGTAGCACACGCCGGGCGCTGTGCTGTGATTCCGCACTGGCCTGCGGCAGCGTCTCTTCATGACGCTCTTCACACCCGGTGGCGCTGAGCGGTTCGGCGATCAACGCGCTGCCCTTGCGGTAGGCCGGCGCGTTAGCGGGGGCGCGCCACAGCGTTTCCAGTTCATCATCCAGCCACATCAGCGTGAGCGAGACGCCCGCCATATTAAAACTGGTGACGAATTCACCGACGTCCGGCTCCACCACCTGCAGCTGCGCTGCCGACAGCAGCTGGGCGATGCGGCGATACACCACAAACAGCTCTTCATACTTGACGGAACCCAGGCCGTTGAGGATCACTGCCACGCGCTGTCCTGCCACCTGCGCGACATCCGCTGGCCGCTCACTCAGCAACTTGTCGACAAAGATTTCTGCCAGCTCGTCGGCACGTGGCACCGTCGTTTCGCTGATACCCGGCTCGCCGTGAATGCCCAGCCCGAGCGCCATGCGCCCTTTCTCTACCTCAAACAGCGGATGCGAAGCGCCCGGCAGCGTACAGCCGGAAAATGCCACGCCAAAGGTGCGGGTGCGATCGTTGGCGTGCTGCGCTTTTTTTAGCACCGTAGCCAGATCGTCACCCGCTTCGGCTGCTGCGGCCGCCACTTTAAACACACACAGATCGCCGGCGACACCGCGTCGCTTCAGGCGTTCATCGTGGCTGGCGCTGGACACATCATCCGTCACCGCCAGCACTTCACAGGCAATGCCCTCGGCGCGCAGTCGCTCGCACGCCTGACCAAAATGCAGTACGTCACCGGCATAGTTACCAAACAGCAGCAGCACGCCCGCGCCGTTATGCGCCGCCCGCGCCACCTTATAAATCTGCTGCGCCGACGGCGAGGCGAACAGGTTGCCCATCGCCGCGCCGTGCGCCAGGCCCTGGCCGACCAGTCCGGCGAAGGCCGGATAGTGACCGGAACCGCCACCGACAATCACCGCCACGGTGTCCGGCTGGCTGCGCGTGCTGCGCACCACGCCACCGCTCACCTGACGCACTTTATCGGCGTTGGCGGCCACAAAACCTTCGATCAGCTCCGCCGCAAACGCGGATGGCTGGTTAAACAGGTACGTCATGTTTTTGCTCCTGTACGAATGAGGTTGGCTGAGGCTGCACGCGACGGCGATTAAGGAACAGCATCAGCACGGCGGAGAGCAGCATGAAGCCGCCAACCACGAACATCGGTAAGGTGTAGCTTTGGGTCGCATCATGCAGTGCGCCGGTGATGTAACCGGCGGAGAAGCCGGCCACGTTGCCGAGGGTATTGATAAGCGCAATCGCCGCGGCCGCCGACGCGCCGGTAAGGAACTGCGTCGGCAACGTCCAGAAATTGGGTAATGCGGCGAAGATGGCGCTGGCCGTTACCGCAATCACCATGATGGTGGTCAGCGGCGAATCCATGTACAGCGCCAGCGGCACGCTGACGCCGCCCGCAACGGCAGGAATGGCGATGTGCCAGGTTTTACACCCGCGCCGTGCTGCATCCCGTGACCAGAAAAACATCACCACGGCGGCTATCAGGTACGGTACACCGGTGATCAGCCCTTTCTGCATCACGTTGAAGGTAGTGCCGAACTGCTGCTGGAAG
The DNA here is from genome assembly GCF_035783935.1 of Pantoea dispersa. GTDB lineage: Bacteria > Pseudomonadota > Gammaproteobacteria > Enterobacterales > Enterobacteriaceae > Pantoea > Pantoea dispersa_C. The sequence continues at coordinate 896,584 of NZ_JALKOV010000001.1, forward strand.
CCGGCGATTATGGTCGGCAGGAAGAATGCCAGCGCGTACAGACCGTAGATAAAGCCAAAGTAGATCAGGCACAGCAGCCACACGCGGCTGTTGCCCATCACCGAACGTACGCTGTGCTGATGCTGCCCCTGCTTGTGCTGATGTTCCGCTTCCAGCTCGGCCATCAGCCAGTTTTTCTCCTCTTCATTCAGCCATTTTGCCTGGCGCGGTGAATCGACCAGCCAGAACAGCGCCGCAATCCCGATGAGGATCGCCGGCAGCGACACGCCCATAAACATCACGCGCCAGCCTTCAAGACCAAACAGGCCGTGCTGCTCAATCAGCGAGGCGGCCAGCGGTGCGCCAAACACGACTGTCAGCGGCTGCGCCAGGTAGAACAGCGACAAAATTTTGCTGCGGTGGCGCGCTGGCACCCACAGGCTGAGATAGAGGATGGCGCCCGGGAAGAAGCCGGCTTCCGCAATGCCCAGCAGCAGGCGCAGCGTATACAGCCCTTCCACGCTGCTGACCCAGGTAAACAGCAGCGAGACGATGCCCCAGCTGATCATGATGCGCGCCAGCCAGCGCCGTGCGCCGAACTTATGCAGCGCCAGGTTGCTGGGCACTTCCAGCAGGATGTAGCCAATAAAGAAGATGCCGGAGGCGAGACCAAACTGCAGCGCGCTCAGGCCGAGGTCCTGCGTCATGCCGTTAGGACCAGCAAACGAGATGGCGGTGCGATCGAGGAAATTGATAAAGAACATCAGCGCCACAAACGGCACCAGACGCCAGGAGATTTTGCGTATCGCGGCCTGCTCAACCGCGCTGCCGGCAGAGTGGCTCATAACGCACCTCCAGTACGGGCGCAGCACAGGGATGTTGGCCAGGCGCGAAGCCGGCGCTGACGGCAGACGGGGTACGAGGTATGACGGAAATGACACATGTTCGAGTCCTCAATGGGTCTTCTTGTACATGGATAGGGTCAGGCGAACATATGAACACTACACGGATATTTGCACAGAGCTCAAGCGCAACTGATAAAAGTGTGACTGTGCGCATGAGATTTGATTTCAGGGTGATTTTCCGGATTTTTCGCAGCCGCAGCGCATTTTGCTGCCTTCGCATAGAGGATATTGCGTGGCCGATCGCTAAATCATATGAACACCTATTGAACATATGATTGATTATGTGGCAGGCTGTCATTGAACATCTAATCACCTGCCGAACATATGTGCAGGTGGCAGACCCTGTATCGCTGGAGAGACGTGATGAAAACGATTGCTATTGGTGCCGATGATGCGGCTATCGATCTGAAAAATATCATTAAAAAGCTGCTGGAAGAGCAGGATTACCAGGTCACCGATTACACTAACGATGCCCACAATGACCGCCCGATGTACCCGGACGTGGCGTTTGCGCTGGCAACAGCGGTGCAGCAAAAACAGTTTGAGCGCGGCATTTTGCTGTGTGGTACCGGGATCGGCGTGGCGATCGTGGCGAATAAAGTGGAAGGGGTGCGCGCCGCGCAGTGTCACGACACCTTCTCTGCCGAACGCGCGCGCAAGAGTAATAATGCGCAGATCATGACCATGGGCTCACGCGTGATCGGGCCGGAACTGGCGAAAAACATCGTCAATGCGTGGCTGGCTTCTGAGTTTGAAGGCGGCGGTTCAACCGCTAAAGTGGAGAAGATCGGTTACTACGAACAGGTTTCACACGCTAAATAGCCGATTGCGTCGCGGATGCTGGACGGTCCGCTTTTGCGCGTGAACGTATCAGTGAAATACTGAAACGCCTCATCCGGCGTTTCAGTTTACAGTGTCAACTGCCGCTTAGCGTGCCGCTCAGCACTGCAGGCGCATCCTGCTGCACCAGAAAGGCCACCAGTGTCGCGTCGCGCTCGCCGCTGATCGCCGGCAAGGCAGCGCAATCGCTCACCGCATCGCCTTTTTGCAACCGCACATCGCCGGTACGCACAATGCCGTCCAGCACCGTGACCCAACTGGCATAGCCGGGCAGATGCGGGACTTCCACCTGCGCACCGCGGCTCAGTTTGATGTCATAGATAAACACCGCCTGACGCAGCGTCAGCGGCGCCTCGCTGTGCTGCGGACCGGCCAGCAGCGTCCACTGGTTAAGCGCTGCGCCCTCTGCGCGGTACACACTCTGCACCTGCCCTTCACCGCCGCCGTGGGCCGGGCGGATGTACGCCTGCAGCATTTCGCTTTCAATCAGCGGTGCTGACTCTTCATGGCGCACGCCGCTGCCCGCATTCACCAGCAGCGCGCGCTTGCCATTGAGGGCAAGCGTGGCGCCGTCGTCGCGTTGATGCTGCAGCGAGCCGCGCCAGACGTAGCTAAAAATCTCATCATCCTGATGGCGGTGCATCGGCACTACCGCGCCGGGTTTCAGCGTCATCTGGTCGACAATCGCCAGCGCGCCCAGTTGTTCTCCCGGCCGCTGCCGGCGAATGGTAAAGGGGCCGTATTCAAACAGCTGGTCACGCTGCGCTTTAATCACGTTCATCAGGGGTTTCCTCAAAAATCAGGTTCTGATGACCATCATAAAGGCTGCAAAATTGCGTAACAGTAGGCCTTTTTGTTGGCTTAAATCAGCGATTTTGAACGATCGCCGTTTGCGACTTACGCCTGCTGCTGCACAAAGCGCAGCGCCAGGTGCGGGCTGGTAAGTGGACGCTGCTGCTCAGGAAAATGTGAAGCTGCGCCGGCCATCGAAACCTGAGCCAGCGCCACCTGACAAGCGCCCTGCTGCTGGCCCGCGCGCACCGCATCGGCGATCAGCACGTAATACTCGTCCAGCCGGCCAGCTTTGAAGGCGGTCCATGCGTCGGGGATCAACCTGACTTGCGGACGCTGGTCGGGTGCCAGACTCTCCGGGCAAAACAGCAGGCGCGTGCTGTGCAGCGTGGACTCCGCGGCACACAGCACCAGCGCCGGTCCGCCACGGCGATGCACTTCATCTGCCAGCATGCGGTCAGTGCGATAGACCGCACAGCGCTGCTGTGGATCGCGAAAGCTATCCGCGGCGGCACCCAGGGTAGAACAGGTAATCAGAATCGCCTCGAACCACGGCGTCAGGCTGAGTAACCATTGCTCCAGCCGCTGCTGCTGCGCTGGCGTCATGCCACCGCTGCGTTCCGCTTCAGCGAGCAGATGTGGCATCACCAGATGGCTGATTTGCTCCGGCGGAATGCCGAGCGACTGCGCGGCGTCATCAAAAACAGCAATATTACTGGCGGCGGTATGCAGGCAGGCAATGGTCACAACGATTCCTTATCGCTTCAGGTTCAGTACGTTGCACTATAGCCGCAATCGGTGGCTGAATGCAGCTTTAGCGCTGCATATCAGGCTTCGCCGGATGCGGTGCGAGGCATTTTCAGCGCCTCGCACCGTGCCGCTCTCCTTCAGCCGATCCACGTCAAGCGCGACCTCAGAACCACACTTCTGCCTGCACGCCGAAGTTCCAGTTGCCGCCAGCAGTGAAGCCGGCGCTGCCGAAATCATCATTCAGCGCATAATTGTCCAGCGCTTTAGACCAGTTCATCCAGGTCGCAAACAGGCGAATCTCCGGCCGCACCAGCATGTCGTTGATGTTGCCAACTTTGAAGGTGGGCGCAAAGGTCAGCTTATACACGTCGCCCTTCACCGCGTTGTACGTCACGATGCTGCCGCCATCCTGATAGCTGCGGCCATTGGGTTTGAGGTCCATATACAGCCACGACGCTTCGTACTGCAGCGCAAAGTTTTCGGTGATTGCCTGGGAAGCGCGCAGGTTGATCGTTGCCCAGTCGTAACGGTCGCCTTTGCGGTAGCGATCCTCGCTATGCTGTGCCAGCAGCGACGGGGCGACAGACCAGCGATCGCTGAGTGGCACCACGCCGAAGGTGGCCAGTCGCAGCGCGCTGGCGTTGCGGGTTAAGTCGCCGTCGCCGCCGATCTGCCGCGTTTCTGCGCCCAGCCCTTTTCCCCATTGAATCGCATGGGTGCTGCTGCCCGGAGCCAGACCGTAGAAGCGGTTTTTATCGTGCCAGGCCAGCATGGTAAATACGCCGTGCTTTGCCGTATCGTCACTGCGCAGCGCATAGCTACCGGTGGTCGATTCGCGCCCTTTCAGTTCGTCGTTACCGTTTGCGCTCATACCGGTCAGCATCCACTGCCAGTTGCCATAAAACTGGTTGGAGGTCAGCAGCAGGTTTTGCACGTTGTTATCGTCGTAGCGGCTGCTGCCCAGGTCGCCAAAGCTGCGGCCGTAAAAGGAGAAATCGCTGCGCCATTGATCGTTCCACGTCAGGTTGCTGATGCCGCCGCCGGTGCCGCCGAGAAACACGATATCGGTATCGGTAAAGTGCAGGTCAAAATTGTTGCCGTCAAAGCGTTTGCCTGCCCACAGCGAGGCATGTTGCGCGGCACCCCCAAAGCTGGACAGATCCCCCATCTCCACACACACCTGGCGGATATTCAGATTGTTATCGTTATTCTGCACCCACGGATCCGGGCTGGACGAACCGTCCGCCAGCAGCGCTTTGAAATTGGCCCACGAACCATTACTGAACCGGGTCTGATTGTGGAACCCCAGCTCGATATAGTGATCCTTTTCATTACCGAGCCGGCCAATATGCGCATCACCGCCGATGGAGCTGGCAGGCGAAATACCCGGACCGGCTCGTCCGCCGCGTCCTTTATCGTTAATCAGCAGCCCGGAACGCGCATAGCCGGAAAAACGAAATGTGTTGCTGACGTCAGATGTGGCCTGCTTTTGCTGCTGCTCATCGCGGGCGATTTTCTCTTCCAGCTGCGCCAGACGCTGCTCCAGCGTCAATGGCTGCGCCACCGCTCCGCCACCAAAAATAACCAACGCGATAGCCAGTGCCAGGCGCGTGGTTTTTGCCTCATGCATCACCATATTTATCTCTCTTATTATGTCCATTTATGTGTAATAACGGATTTACCGTTAACGCAGCGAGAGCATAAATAAGCTGTTTTGGGTTTATTTTGATCAATATCATGAATGTAAAAAGTGATAATTTACATGAAGTTATAAATAGATCCGTTAATTGCCCCTCTCTTTTTGCCTGAATAAAAAAATCCTCTGCGACTTGTCTCAAAATATTCAGGAATTAATTTTTCTTTTACGAGCTAATTCGCAGAATGGCGCTTTTTCCGGCGGGATAAATCTGCTTAGTCCGTGGCAGAAATAAACCACAAATTTGCGAGCTGTGCCGCATCGCTTAACATCGCAGCGCGTGATGCAGGCGCAATTATTCCGGCAAGCCTGCGCCTCGCTGCTACGCTTAGTGGTTGGATTATCCTTACAAAAGCTGGAGATATTATGAGCAATGACGATCGCAAGCCGACCACCACGGATGCTGGCATTCCGGTAGCCAGCGACGAACATTCGCTGTCCGTCGGTCCTGATGGTCCGCTGATGCTGCACGATCACTACCTGATCGAGCAGATGGCCAACTTTAACCGCGAACGTATTCCAGAGCGCCAGCCGCACGCCAAAGGCAGCGGTGCGTTTGGCTATTTTCAGGTGACAGAAGATGTCAGCCGCTACACCAAAGCGGCGGTATTCCAGCCTGGTACCAAAACCGATGTGGTGATGCGTTTCTCCACCGTGGCCGGCGAGCGTGGCAGTCCGGATACCTGGCGCGATCCGCGCGGCTTCGCGATCAAGTTTTACACCAGCGAAGGCAACTACGACATGGTGGGCAACAACACGCCGGTGTTCTTTATTCGTGACCCGATGAAGTTTCAGCACTTTATCCGCTCGCAGAAGCGTCGTGCCGATAACAACCTGCGCGATAACGATATGCAGTGGGATTTCTGGACGCTGTCGCCGGAATCGGCGCATCAGGTCACCTGGCTGATGGGCGATCGCGGTATTCCCAAAAGCTGGCGTCACATGAACGGCTATTCCAGCCATACCTATATGTGGGTGAATGCTGCCGGGGAAAAATTCTGGGTCAAATACCACTTCAAAACCGATCAGGGCGTGGAATTCCTGACGCAGGATAACGCCGATCTGCTGGCCGGCCAGGACGGCGATTATCATACGCGCGATCTGTTCACCGCCATCAAAAACGGCGACTTCCCGAGCTGGACGCTGTACATGCAGATCATGCCGTTCGCCGAGGCGGAAACCTATCGCTTCAACCCGTTCGATCTGACCAAGGTCTGGCCGCACAGCGATTATCCGCTGATTAAAGTCGGCAAACTGATGCTCAACCGCAACCCGACCGACAACCATGCGCAGATTGAACAGGCCGCGTTTGAGCCGAACAACCTGGTGCCCGGCATCGGGCTGAGCCCGGACAAGATGCTGATTGGCCGGGTGTTTGCCTATGCTGACGCCCACCGTGCCCGTCTGGGTGTCAACTACAAGCAGATTCCGGTCAACGCCCCGCAGGCACCGGTGCACAGTTACAGCAAGGATGGCGCGATGCGCATCAATCCGGTGAGCGATCCGGTTTATGCGCCCAACTCCAAAGGCGGTCCGGTGGCGGACGGCGAGCGCTATCCCACGGACTCCACCTGGGAAGCGCACGGCAACATGGTGCGCGCGCCCTACACGCTGCGTAAGGATGATGATGACTTCGGCCAGGCCAATACGCTGGTGAATAAAGTGCTGGATGAGGCGGCGCGTGACCGGCTGGTCAACAACGTCAGCGGCCATTTGCTGAATGGCGTCGAGGAGCCGGTGCTGTCGCGCGCGTTTGAATACTGGCGCAACATCGACCAGACAATTGGCGATCGCATTGCCCAGCGGGTGCAAACCGAGCGCGCAAAGCGTTAACGCGCTGATATCAGAGCTATAAAAAAGGCGCCCTAGGGCGCCTTTGTTGCATCGACAGGATTATTTCAGACGGAACGCCACTACGCTGTCGCCCGCTTTGGTGCCGAGCGAGCCGTGACCACCAGCGGCAATCACCACATATTGTTTACCGTCGTCGCCCATATAAGTGGATGGCGTTGCCTGCGCACCCGCGCTGAGCTCCTGCTGCCACAGCAGCTTACCGGTGGTGCTGTCATAGGCGCGAATGTAATTGTCTGCAGTCGCACCGTGGAACACCAGATCGCCCGCCGTTAGCAGTGGCCCGCCGTGCGCTACCATGCCCATCGGGAAGCCAATCGGGAAGCGGCCCGGCAGGAAGCTGGTTTTCAGGTTTTTCGTGGTGCCAACACGACGCAGCCATTCAGTTTTACCGGTTTTCAAATCCACGCCGACCATGCGGCCCCACGGCGGTGCAATGCACGGAATGCCGAGGCCGGAAGCCAGCTGCTGGATGTGGATGGCGTAATCACCGTGGAAGTTTTCGTTCCAGTAAGGCTGGCCATCTTTGGTAAACAGGCGCTCCGTCGCCGTGGCCGGCGTGCGCTTGATCAGGTTGTATTTGTAGGCGAGGCGCACCGGCGCGGCAATCAGCATCTGACGCTGTGGATCAACCGCTACCGATCCCCAGTTAAACACCCCGATATTGCCCGGGAATACCAGCGAGCCGCCCTCTGTTGCTGGCGTCCACGGGTTGCCGTCATAGCGCAGGCTGCGGAAATCCATGCGGCAGGCCATCTGATCAAACGGCGTGATGCCCCACATTGACTTCTCGGTCAGCGGCTGCGGAATAAAGTTCAGGCTGGACACCGGCTGAGTGGCAGCAAATTTCTCGCCCGGCACGCCGCCTTCCGTCGAAACCTTCACCTCGTTAACCGGATAAACCGGCTGGCCGGTCAGGCGATTGAGCACAAACAGGTTGCCGGTTTTGGTCGGAAGGATCACCACCGGCTGCTTCTGGCCCTGATAATCGATATCCACCAGCGACGGCTGCGACGGGTTATCGCGGTCCCACAGATCGTGATGGGAACTCTGGTAACGCCATTTGAACGCACCGGTCTGCAGATCGAGCGCCACTAACGCATCACGGAATTTCTCGGTATTGCTATTGGCGTCACGCTCAATGCCGACTTCATCCGGCGAGGCGTTGCCAAACGGCACATATACCAGGCCGTTTTTCAGGTCGGCGCTCAGCGTACCCCACGCGACCGGCGTATCCTGCGGATAGGTCTGACCGGCGGCAATGGGTGCGGTGTTCTGCGGATTCGCCGGATCAAAATTCCATACCAGGCGACCACTCTGCGCATCATAGGCGCGAATCACGCCAGAGGGATTGCCGCTGTTGAAGCCGTTATCCATTACCGAGCCGCCGACAATCACCAGATTGCCTGCCACCAGCGGCGCGGCGGTCTGCATCAGCGCGTGCGGACGGACGTCACCCATGTTGGCATGCAGATCCACCACGCCGTTGTTGCCAAAGTCGGCGCACGGTTTGCCGCTGTCGGCATCCAGCGCAATCAGCCGCGCATCGGTGGTGGCATTAAAGATGCGCTTGCGACACATCGCTGGCGTTGCCGCCGTGTCCTGTGCGGCAACCGGCGCACCCGCGTAATAGCTAACGCCACGGCAGGTCTGATGCTGCTGCAGGTAAGAACGATCCTTCGCCGGCGTGTATTTCCACTTCACCGCGCCGCTCTGCGGATCAAGCGCGTGCACTTCGTTGTGCGGCGTACAGAAATAGAGCATGCCGTTGGCTTTCAGCGGCGTGGCTTCAAAGGTGTATTCGGTGGCGTCGTTATCCTGACGCAGATCGCCGGTGTGATAGGTCCAGGCCACTTCGAGATTGCTGACGTTATCTTTGGTGATCTGTTTCAGGCTGGAGAAACGCTGGCCGTCGGCAGTGCCGCCGTAAGCGGTCCAGTCGGCGGCCGCGCCCTGCTCGCTGTTTTGCTCACGCGCATTGGTGATGGTGCCGGCCTGCGGCAGCGGATCGTAGAAACATAACCCAATCACCAGCACGATCATCAGCACCACCGTAGTACCGAGCAGACCGTGGAAGCGGCGCTGTCCCTGATACAGCGGTTTTACCACCCACGGCATCGCCAGCCACAGGCCAATTACGCCAAACAGATCGCCGCGCGGGATCCACTGCCACTTGTCGAAGCCGACTTCCCAGATCATCCATGCCAGCGTAATCCACATCAGCACCGCATACAGGCTCAGCGCGCTGCGCTGATTGCGGAACAGTAAAATGGCGGTAATCAGTAAACCCACCGCCATCAGTGCGTAAAATGCGCTGCCGCCCATCATCAGCAGCCTGCCGCCCATATAGAGCAGTGCAATACCCAGAATCGCCAGCACCAGACTGGTCAGCTTGTTTATCATGCGAATCCCTCAACGCTCATCATTATTAACCACCCCAAACTAAAGACACATAAACTCAACAAAATCTTAACTTACGTAACCGTTAGTTAAAAATCTGCCTGGCGGCGTGTCGTTAGTGCCGCTTATCAATGTAGCTCTGCTCCTCCACGCTGCGCCCCGCTTCGCTCGGAGTGTGAGTAAAATCACGTTTCAATTTTGTTAGAGGAAATTAATCAATCATCATGAAAATCCGCATTTTTTGATAACGCGCTGAAGGCTGGCTTTGTTCTGGCCGGTATCGCTACGCCGCAGCGGATAATCTTCAGCACCGCTTATTCTGGTGAAATTATTTAATTGAATCGCTGCATCCGGCTGCGATTTCTCCTGGCAATAACGTCGCCATGTGCGGAAAAAACAGGCGCTGATGCGCTTTGCCGTGATAATTGCGTTAAATTCAGCTGGATTAAATTGATAAACAGAAAACGGCGTTTGTTATTTTGAGAGTTTCCTCAGCCTGTATAGGCAATTAAACGATGATATAAATCCTTTTACTGCTCTGCGGCGAGGCCGCTTATAACAAGAAGGTTATTATGATCAGCGCAGACGCTTTTTATCGCAAATTACGTTTTCCGTTTAAACTCACACATGCTGCCGTTAAATTTCCACTGGCCAATGCGCACGCCCGGCAATATCAGGTGCTGTCAGCGGAGCAAACCATCGATCTGTTGCTCAGTAATGACCGGCTCTCGGTGTGTCGCTATGGCGATGGGGAACTGGAAATGACGTTATTCAAAAATATTGGTTTTCAGTCCTTTGATGAACGCCTTTCTATCCGGCTGAAAGAGATCATGCGCCGGGGTACGCAGGACGATAATCACTGTCTGCTGTGTATGCCCGATGCTTTTCGTGGTACCGGTAATATGCGTTTTGGCTCAGCACTTTTCTGGTTTTTTCATAAGGCGTTTTTCTTCCGCCACTACGAGCAGTTATTAAAGAAAGGCTATCGCTATGGCAATACGTCGGTGACGCGGCCTTATCATGATTACAAAGATAAACAGCCAGCGGCGCGTATTTTTGCCAAATTTAAACAGCTGTTTCACGATAAAAAAATTCTGATTGTGGAAGGCAGCGGCACGCGCCTCGGTATCGGTAACGACCTGCTGGATGGCGCGCGGCAGATCCAGCGTATTACTACCCTGAACCGAAACGCATTTTCCGTTTATAACGAGTTGTACAGCAGCGTACTGACGCACGCCTGCGAGTTCGACATGGTATTGATCTCGCTGGGCCCGACGGCCACCGTGCTGGCCTACGACCTGAGTCAGCACGGCATTCGCTGCATCGACACCGGCCATATCGATATCGAGTATGAGTGGATGCGCAGCGCGGCGCGCACCAAAGTGCAGGTCGCGGGGAAAAATGTGAATGAGGTCGGCGTGTTACAGAGTGACGAGCAGCGTGAAATGGATGCGCATTATCGTAGCCAGATTCTGCTGCACGTCGGTTTAGGTCAGGAGCCGCTGCGCAGCGCCGCGGTGGTGACTCAGCCGGTAGTATGATGCGCCGCACCGTAACCGGTCGCGCCGGCGATCGGTTTGGTGCAGCGCGCTCAGATGGCCGTTTATTTATTAGCCAGCGCGATGATTGGCGCGGTGATGGCCAGCGCGCAGTGCCTCGCCGAACAACGATTAGTTAGCAGCCTTAGCAATCTGGCATTACCTTTGCTTAATGATTCCTGTGTTCATTTTCAGGAGTCGCATGATGAAAGCGTCCTCAACCCGCTACACCATTTTCTCGCTGCTGTTTCTCATCGCACTGATTAACTACATCGATCGCGGTGCGTTGTCGTTTGCCGCCAACGCCATCTCACAGGAATTTCACTTCACGAAGGTTCAGCTCGGTGCCGTACTCGGCTACTTCGGCTTTGGTTATCTGTTCGGGTCGCTGTGCGGCGGCTTTCTCGCCGACCGGCTCGGCACCAAAAAAGTCTGGCTGATGGCCGGTATCCTGTGGTCACTGCTGGAGATCGCCACCGCGTGGGCCGGAGAGCTGGGCATGGCGCTGTTTGGCGGCTCGGCGATCATGGGATTTGCCGCGCTGCGCGTGCTGTTTGGCTTCAGCGAAGGACCGGCCTATGCGCTGATGAACAAAACCATCGCCCACTGGGCGCCGGATAATGAACGGGGATTTGCGCTCGGGATTGGCCTGCTGAGCACCCAGGTGGGCTCACTGCTGACCGCGCCGATTGCCGTCGGGCTGCTGCTGCTCACCAATGACTGGCGCATGATGTTTATGCTGCTCGGTGCCTTTTCGCTGCTGGCGATGCTGCTGTTTGCCCGTCACTTTACCGATACGCCGCAGCAGCACCCGCGCACCAATGCCGCGGAGCGTCAGCTGATCATTGCCGGGCAACGTCAGCAGGCGCAGGAAGACGGTGCGCTGCCGTGGTGGCGTTTCTTTACCAGCCGCACGCTGGTGTGTAACGCGCTGGGCTATTTCAGTTTCCTCTACATCACGTTTACCCTCGTGACCTGGCTGCCGAAATATCTGCAGGATAACTTTCACTACGACCTGCACTCGCTGTGGTATGTGGCGATGATTCCCTGGAGCGGTGCCTGCCTGACGGTGCTGCTGGGTGGCCGCATCGCCGATCGCCTGCTGGCGCGCTTTAACAATCTGCGGCTGGCGCGCAACCTGTTTGCCGCCGTGACGCTGTGCGCCACCGCCTGCTGCTTTATGGCCATTCCCTGGGTTGGATCTGCTGCCGGGATTATCGCGCTGATGACGCTCGGCAATGCACTCAATGCGCTGGTCAATAACGTTTACTGGTCGGTCGTGATTGACGTGACGCCGAAGGCATCGGTCGGTACCTTCAGCGGCATGACGCTGGCCATCGCCAACCTCGCCTCGATCATTTCACCGATGCTGTGCGGCTGGCTGGCGCAATATTACGGTTATAACGCCATGTTTACCGTTACGGCGTGTATCGCCTTTGGCAGCATGCTGGCCATGACGCTGCTGCAGCCGGAAAAACGCCTGCAGGCCGATGCGCCGCAGCCCGCCGCGCAGCAGGCTGTTTAAGGGTTAGCGCCCGTGCCGCTGGCAGAAGGCGGCGATGTCCGGCGACTGAAAATCCGCCAGATGCGCCATCAGCTTCTCCAGCGGCCAGTTCCACCAGGCAATCGCCTGCAGCTGGGCGGCAATGTCCGAGCTAAAACGGGCACGTATCGGTTTCGCCGGCACGCCTCCGACGATGGTGTAAGGCGGCACATCTTTACTCACCACCGCACCGGCCGCCAGCACCGCGCCGTCACCGACCGTCACGCCGGGCAGCACGATTACGCCGTGACCGATCCACACATCATGACCAATGATCACCCGATCGGCACGACGTCCGGCAAAGAAACCACCGTCGCGCTGCGCGCGGCTGTCGTAATACTCCGGGCAGTAGGTAAAGCGATGCTGTGAAGCGCGATCCATCGGATGATTGGGCGCCCCGATGCGTACCTGGTTGGCGATGGCGGTGAAGCGGCCAATCTGCGCATCCGCCACGCAGCAGTGTTCCCCAAGATAAGAAAAATCACCCAGCTCGCTGTATTCCAGGTAGCTGTGCGCCAGAATTTCACACTGCTGGCCAATCTGCGTGTCGCGCAGGCGCACACTGGGATCGATTGCGGTGTGTTGCAGTTTAGCGGGATGCTGTGCGGTGAGGGACATGACGCGGTGCTCCAATGTGGTCAGATGTCTGGATAAGGGGTTGCCTGAAGGCAACGGCGAGCCACAACACTAGAGCGGGAAGATGACAGGAATGCTATCGTGATGCTCCACCGGGAGATCTTCAGGAGAAAATGGAATGAAAGCGTCCCTGCCATTGTTAGCTTTGCTGTTCACCACATCCTCTGCCTTTGCCGCCCTGCCACCCGCCATCAAAGCCGGGGAGATTGTGCAGGTCGAACTGGCGCAGCTGCATCCGACTCAGGCGGCCATTGGTTATCGCCAGCTGGATTATAAGCAGCACCGTTATGAGGCCGATCCGGAAAAGCTGTTCGATGACTATTGCGAAAGCATGGGGCAAAAAGGGGTGAAAAGCTTTACGCCGCGCTCCACCCTGCACGATCCGGCCAGTTTCAGCTGTAAGGCGCCGGTCGGTAGCGAACCCGGCCCGATGAAGACGGCGGTGATTGGCCCGGATAATCAGCTGTATCTGACTGACGGTCACCATACGTTCAGCAATTTCGCGGACATTGCCGGCCTGTCGACGCCGGTACAGGTACGCATTACCGATGATTTCCGCCCGCTGAAAAGCCAGGCTGCTTTCTGGCAGAAAATGGCGGCAGCACATCTGGTGTGGCTGGAGACGCCAAACGGTAAAATCGCCCCCGAGGCGCTGCCGCAGGAGCTGGGTCGCCAGCATTTGCAGGATGATGAGTACCGTTCGCTGATCTATTTTGTGCGCGACATCGGCTTCGATAAGCCAGACAACCCGCCGCCGTTCCTGGAGTTCTTCTGGGGACAGTGGCTGAGCCGGGAACTGCCGCTGAAAGATTTTAATCTGCGCGACCGCGACGGCTATGCCGCAGCGGTGAAAAAGGTGGCGGAGAAGATGGTGAGCGTGCCGAAGGATACGGTGATTGCGCAGAGTGATAGTGGTCCGCTAACGGCGCAGTCGCTCGGTGCCAGAGACGTGGTGAACCAGAAGGCGCTGAAAAAGCTTAGCGCCGATAACGGTAAGCTGAGCTGGGCGTTTAAACGCTGAGGCGTCAGGCCGAAATGCGGTGCCGGCGGCTGACGCAGAAAGACGAAAAAAGGCGGAGGGGTGAGCTCCGCCTTGTTTCAAGTTCCGGTCAGTGCGCCTGACCGGTCAGTTGCAAAAGGGCAACGATGATTTGCAGGATCACCCGGACCAGGTCCAGGAGTAATCGAACAAGTTCCATCACTTTCCTTCTCCTCTGACAGGAGCGCGCTGTTCAGCTTTCGGGGCCCTGACTCTACCCGCCGACCGCCTAAGCACATCTGTGAGGAGCGCTGAGCGGCACTCATTGTGAAAGCCACAGGCCAGCACCACCTGAAACCTGCCGGGGTTTGACTATCCGCGCCCCTGGAGTCATCAGAAAACAATGCGCATCCGCCACGCTCAACACCTGTATAACCATACAGTATTTTAGCGAAACTTGAAATCTTTCGCTGCACATTTTATCATTCCTTTTGTGAGGAGTGCTGAGCACCCCGTTCCGAGCGCGGTTACCAGCCGGGTGACGAACATAAAAAAAGGATTTGGCCACGTCGCCAAATCCTTTTTTATTGCCTGCGATTCCCCTACTGCGCGGCGCTGATACGCCAGATCGCGTTGCCGGCATCATCCGCAATCAATACCCCGCCCTGATTATCCGTCGCCAGTCCAACCGGCAAGCCACGCACCTGTTTCTGATCGTCGGTGAGGAAGCCGGACACCACCGTCTGCGGTTGCCCGACCGGTTTGCCGTTTTCAAATTTCACCCAGATCACTTTATAGCCGTTAAGCGGCGTGCGGTTCCAGCTGCCGTGTTCACTGATGAACGCGCCGCCGCGATACTGCGGCATGTTGTCCGCACCGTAGAACAGCAGGCCGAGCGGTGCCACGTGTGAGCTCAGCGCATAGTCCGGCTTGATGGCTTTCGCGACCAAATCCGGCCGCTGCGGCTGCGCACGCGGATCGACGTGCTGACCATAATAACTGTACGGCCAGCCGTAGAAGCCCTTGTCCTGCACCGAGGTGAGGTAATCCGGCACCAGATCCGATCCAATCTCGTCACGTTCGTTGGCGATGGCCCACAGCTTGCCGCTTTGCGGTTCCCACTGCAGCCCGGTGGGATTGCGGATGCCGCTGGCATAGATGCGGCTGGCACCGGTTGCGGCGTCCACTTCCCATACCGCCGCGCGGCCATACTCTGCGCCAATGCCGTTCTCGGTGATGTTGCTGTTGGAGCCGACGCCGACGTACAGTTTGCTGCCGTCCGGACTGGCGAGCAGCGCTTTGGTCCAGTGGTGATTCAGCTCACCGCCCGGCAGCGATGTCACCTCTTCCGGCGGCGTGCGGATTTCGGTTTCGCCAGTCTGATAAGGGAATTTCACCAGGCTGTCGGCGTTAGCGACGTACAGCGTATTGCCAACCAGCTGCATGCCAAACGGCGCGTTGAGATTTTCGATAAACCGGTGCTGTTGCCACTTGCCGTTGACGTTGCGCAGCAGCGTGATGCGGTTACCGCCCGGGCCACCTTTGCCGGATGATTTCTGCACCAGGCTCATGATCAGCTCTTTCGGTGCCGTCACCGGGTTTTTCACCCCGTTGGCTTCTGCTACCAGCACGTCACCGTTCGGCAGCACATACAGCTGTCGCGGATGCATCAGGCTGGCCGGGATTTTCTCGATTTTCAGGCCGTCAGCCACTTTCGGCTTCTCACCCTCTTTCCACGCGGTGCCTTCCGGCACCTGCATCGGTGGCATGAAGAAGTTTTTGGCCTGCGGCAATTCCGGATCAGGACCGATTTGACGCTGAGGATCCAGGTCCGATCCACTGTCACAGGCGCTCAGCAGCACGGCGAGCCCCAGCACACTCATTACACGAATTTTCATGGGCGACCTCCCTGTAAACGGCGCTCGCGCAGCGCCAGCTGCAGATTCGCGACCAGCAACAGCACCACCACCACTGTGGACAGCGTGACACCCATCGGCACCACGGCATACGCATCGCGGCTGTGGATGAACGCGTTAACGATCGCCAGCACGATCGCCAGCAGTGACAGCCAGAAGTGGGTTTTCTCGGCCGGCGGCGCGCCGCGGAATAAATGAATCAGGCTGATTAGTCGCGGCAGGATTGCCAGCACCAGTCCGATGGCGATGAGCCAGCTGGCGGCTTTGGTCCACATCACGATGAAGGTTTGCAGGTAGATGATATCGAACAGCCAGGCAGCGAAGAAAAAGCCCAGCGGCAGCGGCTCCAGCAGAGTAAACAGCGTCACGCCGACAACCGATCGTCCCGAGATATGGTACATCGCACTCTCCCTTTTACAGTTTTTTCAGGCAAGAGCGATCCGGCCAGGCATCGCTTCGCACGCCTGAGAAATATTAGTAAAGATAAAGAGTAATGCGCAGTGCCCGCACAAAAAGCTAACCGTGACGCCGGAACTGGCGAAGTTCCTGCGCGTCATGGCTGCAGAACAGCTGGACTTCCTGCGGGTGCTGCAGTGACAGCGCACGCAGCCGCTGCTGATTCGTGTGCCAGGCGGCACGGTCGCTGCACATCAGGCGCTGATAGGCGCGCAGGCCGGGCGTACAGTGGCGCTGGCTGTGGTACATTTCACCGCGATAAAACCAGGCGTCGCCGCCGTGCAGCAGCCAGCCGCCCTGATGACGAATCGCCACGCCCGCATGACCCAGCGTATGTCCGGGCAGCGGCACCAGCAGGATCTCATCACTGAGATCGTCGACTGCCTTCACCGCATCAAAACCATACCAGCGCTCGCCGCCACTGGCGTAACCGCGCCAGCCATCGTGCGCCGTCCACTGCTGCGGCCGGAATCGCTGACGCGCCAGCCAGCTGCTATTGTCCGCCTGGGTTACAGAGTCCAGTTCACGCTGCAGCAGATGAATGCGGGCGGCCGGAAAATCACTGATGCCGCCGGCGTGGTCAAAATCGAGGTGGGTCAGAATGATATGGCGCACATCCTCCGGGCGAAAACCCAGCAGCTGAATCTGTGCCAGCGCGCTGAGCTGTTCATCATAGCGAATATTATTCAGCGCGCGGAAAAAGCCCGACAGGCGACGGTCAGGTTGCCGCATGTCCTGGCTGCCCAGACCGGTATCTACGAGGATCAGGCCGTGACGATCGGTTTCCAGCAGTAAGCAGTGGCACACCAGTTCAGCGAACGGGCCCTTGCTGAAACCATCGAATAATGCGCCGCCGAGCGGACACATGCAGCCACAGTTGAGATGATGAATTCGCATTGCCCCACCCCCAAAATAAAAAATGGCGTGATGGTTCCGCCATTTAAATAATAAATACGTGCCAGTAACTTATTATATATGTGCCAGGATGGCGGTAAATGCAAACCCGCTTTAGATATTCATTTTACACTTTATTAATTTCATATTATTTTCAATCACCTGAAATATTATACCTGCGGATTAAATAACGAAAAAAAAATAACCGCAGCGAGTTGTTATTTCCGCTGCGGTTATTTAACGCGCCGGTTAATCTTTTCTGATTTAATCAGGCAACGTGCGTCGCCCACCACAGACGCAGCTTCAGCCCCCAGCTGCTGGTCCAGCCGCTGCTGGTGCTCACCACCTTGCCCTGATGCAGCACGATGAACGTCGGCGTAGCGCTGATTTGCCAGCGCTGTCCCAGCGCCCCGCTTTCGTCATTGACGGCGAGACCCTGCAGCCCTTTTTTATCCAGCCAGGTGGCGACGCGCGCATCACTGCCGGATCGCAGAGCCACGCTGACCACCTGCGTGCCATGCTGACTGAGCGCGGCCACCGTCGGTGTGGTGAGTTTGCACACGCCGCACCAGCTGGCCCAGACGTAAACCAGCACCGGCTGCTGCTGGCTCAGCGTCGCCAGATTCACCTCACCCTGCAGCGCGCTGAGCGGCTGCAAGGCCACATCCGCAGGCAGCTGCGGCGCACGCAGCCAGTCCATGGCCAGCAGCAGCGCCGCCGCCATCAGCAACAACAGCACGCCTTCGCGCAGCCAGCGGCGTAGCCGGCTCATGGCTGAGCCTGCAGCGCACCTTTCACCGCCGCCTCCAGCTGCGCATAAGGTACGGCACCGCTGATCAGCTGATTGCCCACCAGTGTGGCAGGTGTGCCCTGCACACCGAGCTGCTGCGCCAGCGTCAGATTGAGGTTAATGGTGTCGAGGCTGGCCGTGCTCGGCGCCGGCAGGCTGATGCCACTTTTTTCCAGCGCAGCAGCGATGCTGGCTTCATCATGATTCCCTTTCTTCGCCATCAGCCGTTCATGCAGCTTAAGAAAGTTTTTCGGCTGCTGCTCCCACACCGTCAGTGCCAGGCGCGCCGAACTGAGTGAGCTTTCCGCGCGGTACGGCAGCGGTTTCAGCACCACGGCCACCTGCGGATAGTTGTGCAGCAGTTTTTCGATATCCGCCTCAAACTTTTTGCAAAACACGCAGTTGTAATCAGTGAAATAGACCAGCGTCAGTGCCGGTTTTGCCGCGCCCATACGCGGAGAACCCGCATCGTCAAACAGCGCGGCGCGGTTTTTCTCTACCATCTGCGCCACCACGTTTTGCTGCTGGCGCGCGGCTTCTTTATCAAATGCGTCGGCGGCTTCGGCCAGAATCGCCGGATTTTGCACCAGCGTTTCGCGAATCAGCTGTTTGATACGCGCTTCCTGTTCCGGTGTAAACGGCGTGGTGGCCAGTGCAGGCGCAGCCAGCAACATCAGCGAAAGTAACAGGGATTTTTTCATCATTTTTTTGCCTCAGAGAGTGTGGAAATCACCGCATCACGACTTAACAACGGCGATAAAATCTGGCCGTGCGGCAGTGCCGGGCCGTAAATCTGGTTAAAGGGAATTGCTACACGATCGCGGCGGCGCAGGAACTCGCCGATGGCCGGATCCGGCTGCGTCCAGTCACCGCGCAGCAGCACCACATCCTCTGCGCCGAGGGCGGCGCGCACGTCGGGCTGCTTCAGCACCCGCGATTTGTTCACTTTGCAGGTAATGCACCAGTCAGCGGTGACATCGACGAATACGCGCTTATCCTGCTCCAGTGCCTGATTGATGGCGGCTTCGGTCAGCGGTTGCCACACCAGCGACTCTTCTTCCGGGGAGAGGCGCGTCAGCAGTAACAGCGCGCCGGCCAGCGTCACGATGATGAACACCAGTCCTGCCTGCGGCAGCGCGCGGCGTGCGATCAGCCAGCCGATGAGCACCAGCAGCAGGATGGCCGCCAGCAGCATGGCGACGGTGCTGCCCCAGTGCGGAATCAGCAGCGTCACCAGCCACAGCGTTGCCAGCAGCATCAGCAGCCCCAGCAGCGTGCGCAGATGCAGCATCCAGCGCCCCGGGCGCGGCAGGCAACGCGCCATGCCCGGCAGCGCGGCAACCAGCAGCCACGGCAGACTCATACCGACGCCGAGCGCAACAAACAGCAGCCACAGCTGCGGCAGCGGCGCAGTCAGCGCATAGGCCACGGCGGTGCCGAGAAACGGTGCGCTACACGGCGTCGCCAGCAGCGTGGCAAAGGCCCCCTGGCCGAAGTGTCCGGCCAGGCCGCTGCCGCCGTGGGTGGCCAGCCGGGTAGTCAGGCCGGAAGGCAGGCGGAAATGCAGCAGATCGAACAGACTGGCGCTGAACAGGAACATCACCAGCACCATCAGCAGCAGAAAGCCGCTGCTCTGAAACTGAATGCCCCAGCCCAGCGCCTGGCCGCTGAGGCGTAGCACCGTCATCAGCAATGACAGCAGCAGGAAAGAGAACACAATTCCGGCGCTGGACGCGAGAAACTGCTGGCGCGTCTGGCGTCGCGTTTGTCCCTGCTGCTGCACCAGGCTGCTCAGTTGGATCGCCAGCACAGGCAGCACGCACGGCATCAGATTAAGAATCAGCCCGCCGAGCAGCGCCAGCAGCAGCACCGACCACAGCGTGGCGTTGCCGTCAGCGGCAGAAAACAGCGGCTGCTGACCAATAGTCAGCTGGCTTTGCTGAGCGATACCGGCGTCGGCAACCACCAGCGACAGCGCTTTACCGCGCAGGTCCGGCGCGGCCTCGCCCCATTCGTCGGTCACCGCCACCCGCGCGGTGAGCGTTTCGCCCTGCACGCTAATCTGCGGCGCCGCCAGCATGCTGCCCTGCGGATAATCAAAGAACAGCTCGGGCTGCTGCCAGCCCTGCTGACGCTGCGCCCGGATTTGCAGGACGCCATCGACGAAGCTGGCATCAAGCTGATCGGTCAGCCCGCTGTCAGCCGGGATCTGCCCCATCGCCTGGGCGAAGTCACGCGCAAAAGCCGGACTGGCGGGCTTCGAGAGATCGAGCTGGAACGGAAAGTCCGTCAGAATGCAGACGTCGCTACAGGTGGACAGCGTCAGGGTGCCAGCCAGCGTGCCCTGTGGCGCAGGTTCAAGCACGATGGGCAGCGTGACGTTGCCTTTGTAGCCCTGCGTGGTGAGGCCGCTGACGTCAAAGCGCGCTGGCGCTGGCCACGACCAGCGGGCGTTAATATCCGGCGTTTCCCAGCGGATTTCCGGCGCGACGCCGCCTTCACCCGGCGTGCGCCAGTAGGTTTTCCAGCCCGGCTGCAGACGAATATCCAGCAGTAGCTGCAGGTTGTCGCCCTGCGGCGCGGCGCGCAGGCGCACTTCGGCGTGGCTGTTTTGCGCAGAGCGCAGCCAGCCGGTATCGGCGGCCTGCACGGTCAATGCGCAGCTCGCCAGCAGGAGCAGCAGGCTCCTGATCAGGAATGTCATGATAGTTTCTCCGGTGAATAACAGGGGTTACGCGGTGGAATGCGTGGTGTTATTCGCGGAAAACGCAAAGCGTGAGATGGCGCCGTCGCAGCGGCACCCGCAGCGGTTCACGCCGCCAGAAAGTGACAGACGACGTCTGGAATAGCGTGGCGATCAACGCCAGCAGCAGGACGAGGAACGGCAGTGCGGTATCCAGCAGCGGCGCGCTGCCGCTGAGTGACTTTGCCCCCAGCGCGCAGGGTTTATCACTGCTGGCACCGTCATCCGCGGCGGCACTGTGTGCAGAGACGCTTACCACCGGCTGAGTTGGCAGATTGAAGCTGCGCTGGACGAGACAAAATGCCAGCACCAGACAAACCAGTGCCAGAATCCATTTTGCGCGTTGGGGCGATATCGTCATGCCACAGCCTCAGAGAAAAGTGCGGGCAGTTTATGCAAAAGCAGCAGAAACACCAAGTCCTGCTGTGTAAACTTTTGTCTTTATGCCGGCGGGAGTGGACTGACTGTAGCGAGGGAAAGATTATTCACATTGATTAATCAGCAAGCGCCAGCGGCGACGCTGGCGCAGCAGGCGCTGATGCAGTTGCTGTAACTGCGGTAACGTGAGCGCGGCGACCGCTTCTGGCGTGAGCACCGGCAGCCCCTGTTGCTGCCGCAATGCCTCGCTGGCGGCATCGGCGTTTTGCTGTGGCTGGCACTGCGTCAGCAGTGTTGACTGCCAGCCCTGCAGCGTTTCATCGTTGAGGGCGGCGAGCTCACTCACCATGTCACGCAGAAACGTTTTACAGTGTTGCAGCAGCGTGCGCCAGCCAGTAGACGGTGATTGCAGCGCCAGCTGCAGCCCATCCACATCTGCTACGCGCTGATAGCGCGCCGACACCACATAGCCAATCTGTTGCTCGACCCGCAGCCGCTGAAAGAAACGCGGTTCGAACAGCAGCGCCAGCGCGCGCAGCGCCGCAAGGCTGGCGTTGTCGGCGTCGGGCAAGGGAATAAACAGCAGCAGCGCCTGATCGTTCGCCGCGCAGCGCAGCGCAGTGACGCCGCGTTGTAGCGCAGGCGCGCGCGATTGCGCGTTCTGCTGCCGGACCAGACCGCTCAGCCAGTGCGCGGCGTACCGGCTGGCGTTCTCACTGTTGCCGCACCAGACGGCCTGCCACCCGGGATGCGCAGCGGGTGGCAGCAACTGCTGCGGTAGCGCTTCCAGCAACTGACGAATCGCAATAGTTTGTGCAGCACGGTGCGGTTGCGGCACCACCGGTGCGTTGAGTGCCGCCAGCACCTCTGGCAGCTCGCGTAGCGCCTGGGTTGCGGTGACAGGCAGCTCAATCACCAGCTGCCACACGCCCTGCTGCAGCTGCCAGTTTCCGCTGCCGCCGGCATGGCGCAGCGCGGCCAGACGTGGGCGCAGCTGCTGCTGCCAGCTTAGCGCCGCTTCATCGCTCAGGGTGTGATAAAACGCCGGGCGCACCAGTAGCGTTTCCCGCGCCTGCACCGGCGTCACCCGCGGTAATGACGGGCCGTTCGCCGGCAACGCAGGCAGATGCGCACCGGCTGGACGGGGATAAAACGCCCAGCTCACCGGCGCGGCTGGCGCGGGTTTTGTTTGCGGCCATGGCGCACGCTGCAGTAAAAAACCCTGTGTTAAATCAGGTTGTGCGGTCACCCGGCGCTGGGTCAGCAGCCGCGTGCAGGGTGCCTGTGGCAGCGCGGCAATGAAGCCGGTGAAACCGGCGGGAACGTCAGCTGACGGTGCCGATCCCAGCGCCCGTCCGCGCAGCTGCGTCAGCGGCGACAGCGCGGCGAAATCCTGCTGTGTCAGATGCAAATAGTGGCGATGCTGTGCTGGCGTGGCAGCGCGCAGCGCATTCAGATGCTGCCAGAACAGCTGTTCAATGCGTTGTGCTGCCTGCGGCGACAGCTTCGGCGCGCTGAAGCGCAGCGCCAGCCAGCTGTGCTCCGCACTCTGCCACAGCCATTCACACTGCAGCGATGCGCACAGTTGCTCGCTGCGCAGCTGCGCCAGCAGGCTGCCAGGCGCTTCATCCAGCCAAAATGCTTCCAGTAAGGTGACGTTGTCACGCAATGCGGCTTCTTTGCCGGGTATTAACAGGCTAAGCCAGAATGCCTCTTCACCGGGAAGCTGGATGAGCGTGTCGGCACGCGCGAGTGCGGTAATCGATGGCAGTGCGGAGAGCACCGCGCCGGTTGACTGACGAGCGGCAAACGCTTCGGCCAGCTGCTGTAATTCATCTAGGGAATGCGGTCCGCTCAGCCACAGCTGCTGGTTGGCGGCGACGAAATGCTGCTGATGAAAAGTCCGCAGCGCCTGCTGTAACTGCGTGACGTTGTCACCGAAATGCTCTGCGCTCCCGACGCGAAAGCGGCGTAATGCGCCACCGCCGGCATCGAGCAGCGCCGCCTCACTCAGCGTTTCAGCATGGTGTTGCAGCAGCTGATATTCGGCATCAATGACCGCCACTTCCTGCGCAATCGCCGCACCAGTCAGCAAAGGAGCAGCCAGCATGTCCGCCAGCTTTGCCACGCCCGCCGCCAGTGCCTGCGCCGGCAGCTGAAAGAACCAGGCGCTGCGGCTGAGCTGCGTGGTGGCATTCACCTGACCGCCCTGTTGCTGCAGCCACGGCATCAGGCGCGCATCGCCGCTACACTCCGCGCTGTCGCAAAACAGCAGGTGTTCCAGCAGATGCGCCAGGCCGGGCCAGCGGTCGGGCTCGTGCAGACTGCCCGCGTCGACCCGCACCAGCGCCGCGCTTTCCCGCGCGTCGGGCTGATGAGACAGATGACAGCGCAGGCCGTTGGCCAGCGTCAGGCTGCGCACGGGCATCAGGTGACCCGCTGTTTAAAAATCAGTTCAGAGTTGCTGCGGTTGCGGAACTGCAGCTGGGCGATTTTGATATCGCTGCAGCTGGCTTCACGGCGAGCCTCAAGAATTTTTCCGTGATGCGGCGACTTGCTGCACACCGGATCGGTATTGTCGGCATCGCCGGTCAGCATGTAGGCCTGGCAGCGGCAACCGCCGAAATCTTTCTCTTTCTCATCGCAGGAGCGGCACGGCTCTGGCATCCAGTCGAAGCCACGGTAGCGATTGAAGCCAAACGAGTTGTACCAGATTTCCTCCAGGCTCTGCTCCAGCACTGAAGGGAACTGCACCGGCAGCTGGCGCGCACTGTGACAGGGTAACGCCGTGCCTTCCGGCGTCACGCTGAGAAATATCGATCCCCAGCCGCCCATACAGGGTTTGGGCCGCTCTTCGTAGTAATCCGGCGTAACGAACAGCAGATTGGTGAGATTACCGCTGCTGCCCATGCGCTCACGGTAGCGTGCAACCACCGCTTCGGCGCGGGCAATCTGCTCGCGGGTTGGCAGCAGCCCCTGGCGGTTAAGATGCGCCCAGCCGTAGAACTGGCAGGTGGCCAGCTCGACATCGTCCGCTTCCAGCTCAATACACAGATCGATGATTTTATCGATCTGATCGATGTTATGGCGATGCAGCACGAAGTTCAGCACCATCGGGTAGCCGTGCTTTTTCACCGCTTTCGCCATCGCCAGCTTCTGCTGAAACGCCTTTTGCGAACCGGCCAGCGCGGCATTCAGCGTTTCATCGCTCGCCTGGAAACTGATCTGGATGTGATCCAGCCCGGCTTCGGCGAAAGCGTCGAGCTTTTTCTCTGTCAGGCCGATACCGGAGGTGATCAGGTTGGTGTAAAAGCCCAGATCGCGCGCGGCGCGAATCAGCTCCGGCAGGTCTTTGCGCGTCAGCGGTTCGCCACCGGAAAAGCCCAGCTGCACGCTGCCCATGGCGCGCGCCTGGCGGAACACCTCAATCCACTGTTCGGTGCTCAGCTCCTGTTCCTGCTGAGAAAAATCCAGCGGGTTCGAGCAGTAAGGACACTGCAGCGGGCAGCGATAAGTCAGTTCCGCCAGTAGCCACAGCGGCGCATTCACGCCAGGTTTATTCGGGTTCACGGCACTGGATCCACTTCTGTTCAATGGCCGATTGCAGGAAATCTTTGACGTCATCGTCGACGCCGCCCGCTTCCGGGAAACGCGCATTGAGCGTGGCAATAATGGCCGCCACATCCTGCTTACCGGTCACCAGTTCCAGAATGGCGGCAGCGGTTTCATTCAGCTTCGCCATCCCTTCCGGGTAAAGCACCACGTGGCTGTCCTGCGCCGCTTCCCACTGCAGACGATAGCCGCGGCGAAACGCCGGAATCAGAGAATCTTTCATGTGATTACACCAGTCTTGTACTGTGCCAGGCGACCTGATCGGTCACCGTGTGGTACGGCGGACGCTGCAGCGCGTATGCCATGGTCATGGCATCCAGCATGGTCCAGAGAATATCGAGTTTAAACTGCAGAATCTCCAGCATGCGGTTCTGCTGCTCTGCGCGGGTAAAGACTTCCAGCGCCAGCGCCAGGCCGTGCTCGACATCGCGGTTTGCCTGACTCAGGCGGCTGCGGAAGTAGAAGTACCCTTCCTCTTTGATCCACGGATAATGCTGCGGCCAGCTGTCGAGGCGCGACTGATGGATTTGTGGGGCAAACAGCTCGGTGAGCGAACTGCACGCCGCTTCCTGCCAGTTGGCGCGGCGCGCAAAATTGACGTAAGCGTCAACGGCAAACCGTACGCCCGGCAGCACCAGCTTCTCTGACAGCAGCACCTGGCGATCGAGACCAACCGCTTCTCCCAGCTGCAGCCAGGCTTCAATGCCGCCTTCCTCACCGTTACGGCCGTCGTGATCGAGGATACGCTGTACCCATTTACGGCGCGTCGCCGGATCCGGGCAGTTGGCCATGATCGCCGCATCTTTCAGCGGAATATTGGTCTGATAGTAAAAACGGTTCGCCACCCAGCCCTGAATCTGCTCGCGCGTCGCGGTGCCATTGTGCATCGCGATATGGTAAGGATGATGAATATGGTAATACGCGCCTTTGGCACGCAGCGCCTGTTCAAAGGCTTCGGGTGACAACGCCTCGGTAATGATCACGATGCGGACTCCTGCAAATGGATCGCCATGCCGTCCCAGCTCACTTCAATGCCCTGCTGCGTCAGGAACTGGCGCTGCGGCGAATGCTCGTTGAGAATCGGATTGGTGTTGTTAATGTGAATCAGAATTTTGCGTCTGGCCGGCAGCGCAGCCAGCAGCGCCATCAGCCCCTGCTCTTCCGCCAGTGCCAGATGGCCCATCGCTTTGCCGGTATTTTTGCCGACGCCGGTGGTCAGCAGCTCATCGTCCTGCCACACGGTGCCGTCGATCAGCAGACAGTCGGCTTTTTGCAGCCACGGCACAATCACCGCATCCGGTTCGCCGAGGCCCGGCGCATACAGCAGCGTCTGGCCGCTGGCGGTGTTTTCGATAAACAGCGCCACGTTGTGACCCGGCAGCGGACGATCGCGATACGGCGAATACGGTGGCGCATTGCTGAGAATCGGGATAGCGGTGAATTGCAGACTGGCGCAGACGTCAACGCGGAACGGCTCAAGCGGCGTCAGCGCGCGATGCTGCAGGCCACCGTTCCAGTGCTGCAGCATAGTGAAAATCGGGAAACCGCTGGTGAGATCGGCATGCACTTCCGGCGTGCACCATACCTGATGCGGGCAGCCTTCACGCAGGCTCAGCAGGCCGGTGGTGTGGTCGATCTGACTGTCGGTCAAAATGATGCTGCCAATCGCCGTACCGCGCAGCACACCGTGTTTCACCAGTTCCGGCGTGCGGGCGATTTGCTGACTGATGTCCGGCGAGGCGTTGCACAGCACCCAGTCGCTACCGTTATCACTGACAATAATCGAGGATTGAGTGCGCGCCTGCGCCTGGAGCATGCCGTTACGCAGACCGCTGCAGTTGGCGCAGTTACAGTTCCACTGCGGGAAGCCACCGCCAGCCGCCGAACCGAGGACTTTAATAAACATGTGAAGGACCGAAGCAGGAAAAGAAAATGCCCGCACGAACGGCGGGCAGGACGTCTTAGCGGTTGGAGATGTACAGCGTCACTTCCAGGCCCAGACGCAGGTCAACAAACTCAGGCTTTTTCCACATAATATTCTTCCTCATAGTCTTAAAACGCAGAGCAGGCTCTGCTAAAAAACATTGCGACAGAAGCAAGGCTTCCGCCAGCAATGGATAACGCGGGGCGATGTTGCGCCAATGTAGCGATCTTATCAACCCTGATTGCGTAAGGAAATGCGCTTACGCGTGCCAGATACGTTGCAATACCCGCTGCCAGTTGCCCCAGGCAAGTTGTTCCAGCAATGCCTGATCATAGTTGAGACTGCGCATCAGCGCATACAGACGCGGCAAACCGGTAACATCTTTCAGCTCGGCGGGCACGCTGATGCCGTCAAAATCCGACCCCAGCGCAACATGTTCGCTTCCCATGATAGTCATCAGATGCTCACAGTGTTTAACAATTTCGATCAAGCCGCCGTCATCGTCGCGCTTACCGTCGGCGCGCAGAAAGGCGTTACCAAAATTGATACCGACCAGGCCGCCGCTGTCACGAATCGCCCGCAGCTGGTCGTCAGTAAGGTTGCGCGGCTGTGGGCACAGCGCGTGCGCATTGGAATGGCTGGCAACCAGCGGCGCGGATGAGAGCCGGGCCGTGTCCCAGAATGCTTTTTCATTCATGTGCGACACGTCGATCATCATGCGCTGCTGATTCGCCAGCGCGATCAGGCGCTCGCCGTCAGCGGTCAGCCCCGGACCGCTGTCCGGCGAACCGGGAAACGCGCCGGTAACGCCAGCGCCAAAGCGATTTTCCAGGTTCCAGAACGGACCGATGCTGCGCACGCCCGCCTGCCAGAAGGCGGCAAGGTCGGCGCCGTCGCCGTCAAAGCCATCCGCGCCCTCAATGTGCGCCACCATCGCCAGCACGCCGTCGCGCCGGCAGGCGGCGATATCGGCGCTGCTGAGGCACAGGCGCGCCCGGCCGTCAGAACGTGCCACCAGCGTTTTCAGAATCTCCAGCTGCTGCCACAGGATCGCCAGCGGCTGCCACGCTTCTGCGGCCCGCTGCGGCGCCACTTCGCTGACGTAGCGCTGCGGCGGCACAAACAGCGCGAACAGTCCGCCAGCAAACCCGCCCTGCTGCATGCGCGAAAAATCAAGGTGGCCGTTTTCAATGCCGTTGAAGAAGGCAGCGGCGGGATCGTCGCGATGATGCAGCCACAGATTGAGCAGCAGATCGTTATGACCATCGAAAGTTTTGATTAGCATTGGCTTATCCGCCCGGGAATTCATGGCGTTATGCTACGCGTGTCGCGCAGGTTCGCCAAATACCGGCGCACAAAGCGTGTGTTCAGCCTGGCCAGCACAAAAAAAAGCCCGCAACACGAGGTGCGGGCAACGTAATACTGGAAGCAATGTGAGCAATGTCGTGCCCTTCTTCGGTAGAGCCACCGTCGAAGTGCGGAAGAATAATAATCATTCTTATTATCATCTGTAAAGTGCTAATTGAGAATTTTTCTCATCTCCACACTAACTCTGTGCTTACCGCCGCCTCAGGCTGGGTAAAAAAGAGGCAGATGCGCGGCGAATTTGGGGAGTGCGCATGCTTTGCGATACACTCTTGCTATTGCCCGAGAATCGTTGAGTTCTATGCCAAAAATATTCCCCGCGCTGCTGCTTGGTCTCAGCGTTCTGAGTGCCTCTGCGCTCGCCGCACCGACGGATTCCATCCGCCACAGCGGCTTTGTCTATTGCGTGAACGGCACCGTCAACACCTTCAACCCGCAGATGGTCAGCAGCGGGCTGGTGGTCGATACGCTGGCGGCACAGCTGTATGACCGCCTGCTGGACGTCGATCCTTATACCTATCGCCTGATCCCCGATCTGGCGCAGAGCTGGGAAGTGCGCGATAACGGCGCAACGTACCGCTTCCACTTGCGCAAAGATGTTTCGTTCCAGCACACCAACTGGTTTACGCCGACGCGCAAAATGAACGCCGACGATGTGGTCTTCAGTTTTGCCCGCATGTTTGATCGCCAGCATCCGTGGCATAACGTCAACGGCGGCAGCTATCCCTACTTCGACAGCCTGCAGTTTGCCGACTCGGTGCAGAGCGTGAAGAAGCTGGATAACGACACGGTAGAGATCCGCCTCAACAGCCCTGACGCCTCGTTCCTGTGGCATATTGCCACCCACTACGCGCCGGTGCTGTCGCAGGAGTACGCCAGCCAGCTGAGCGCGGCAGGCCAGCAGGAACAGCTGGATCGTCAGCCGGTAGGCACCGGCCCGTTCCAGCTGAGTGAGTACCGCACCGGACAATATCTGCGCCTGGCGCGCAATCCGCACTACTGGAAAGGCGTGCCGCGTCTGCAACAGGTAGTGATCGACCTCGGCGTGGGCGGCACTGGCCGCCTGTCGAAATTGCTGACCGGCGAATGCGACGTGCTGGCCTATCCGGCCGCCAGTCAGCTGTCGATCCTGCGAGACGATCCGCGCCTGCGCATGACGCTGCGTCCCGGCATGAACATTGCCTATCTGGCGTTCAACACCCGCAAACCGCCGCTCGACCGTCCGGAAGTGCGCCACGCGCTGGCGCTGGCGATCAACAACGAACGTCTGATGGAATCTATCTATTACGGCACGGCGGAAACCGCGGCGTCGATTCTGCCGCGCGCCTCATGGGCCTACGACAATGATGCGCGCGTGACCGAATACAATCCGGCCAAAGCGCGCGAAGCGTTAAAAGCGCTGGGCATTGAGGATTTGCATCTGCGTATGGTGGTGCCGACCACCTCAATGTCGTGGAACCCCAGCCCGCTGAAAACCGCTGAGCTGCTGCAGGCGGATCTGGCGCAGGTGGGCGTGCGCGTCACCATCGCCCCGGTCGAGGGGCGTTTTCAGGAAGCGCAACTGATGGCCATGAATCATGATTTGACCCTCACCGGCTGGGCTACCGACAGTAACGATCCGGACAGCTTCTTCCGCCCGTTACTGAGCTGCGCGGCGATTCGTTCGCAGACCAACTACGCGCACTGGTGTTCACCGGCGTTCGATGAGGCGCTGCAGCGCGCGCTGCTGTCGCAGCAGCTGTCGGCGCGTATCGACAGCTACGATCGCGCCCAACAACTGCTGGCGCAGGAGCTGCCGGTGCTGCCGCTGGCGTCGTCGCTGCGCCTGCAGGCCTATCGCCACGATATTAAAGGCCTGGTGCTGAGTCCATTTGGTAACGCCTCGTTCGCCGGGGTTTACCGCGATGAGCACGGCGAGGAGTAAGCATGATCATCTATCTGTTACGTCGCCTGCTGTTGCTGATCATCACCCTGTTCTTACTCTCACTGGTAAGCTTCAGCCTAAGCTATTTTACGCCCAACGCACCGCTGGAAGGTGCCTCGCTGTTCGATGCCTGGTGGTTCTGGTTCAAAGGCCTGCTGCAGTTTGATTTTGGCGTCTCCAGCACCAACGGTCAGGCGATTGATCTGCAATTGCGCGAGGTGTTTCCCGCCACGCTCGAACTGTGCGTGCTGGCATTTATGCTGGCGCTGCTGATCGGTATTCCGCTCGGCATCTGCGCCGGCGTAATGCGCAATAAATGGCAGGATAAAGCCATCAGCGCGCTGGCGCTGCTCGGTTTCTCGATGCCGGTGTTCTGGCTGGCGCTGCTGTTTACCCTGCTGTTCTCGCTAACGCTCGGCTGGCTGCCGGTTTCCGGTCGTTTCGATCTGCTGTATCCGGTACAGAACATTACCGGTTTTGCCCTGATTGACGCCTGGCTCAGCCCTTCACCGTGGCGGCACGAGATGCTGGTCAGCGCGCTGACGCACCTGATTCTGCCGGTGATCGTGCTGGCCGTGGCGCCGACCACCGAAGTGATTCGCCTGCTGCGCAACAGTACCAGCGACGTAATGGACAAAAACTATGTCAAGGCGGCAGCGACGCGCGGACTGTCGCGCTTCACCGTGATTCGCCGTCACGTGTTGCACAACGCGCTGCCGCCGGTGATCCCGCGTTTGGGCCTGCAGTTCTCTACCATGCTGACGCTGGCGATGATCACCGAAGTGGTGTTCAACTGGCCCGGACTGGGACGCTGGCTGATCAACGCCATCCGTCAGCAGGATTATGCGGCGATCTCCGCAGGCGTGATGGTGGTTGGCGGGCTGGTGATTCTGGTCAGCGTACTGTCGGATATTATCGGTGCGGCGCTCAATCCGCTGAAACACAAGGAGTGGTATGCCCTCAGATAACATCTACGCCGAGAAGCGGCTGCCGAGCGCGTTTCGCCTCAGCTGGCAGCGTTTCTACCGCGATACCAGCGCCATGATTGGCCTGTACGGCTTCGGCATGCTGCTGTTTCTGTGTCTGTTTGGCGGCCTGCTGTCCCCTTACGGCATCGACCAGCAGTTTCTCGGTTATCAGCTGTTGCCGCCGTCGTGGTCGCGCTACGGCGATGTCTCCTTCTTTCTCGGCACCGACGATCTGGGCCGCGATGTGCTAAGCCGCTTGCTGAGCGGTGTAGCGCCGACGGTTGGCTCTGCGCTGCTGGTTACGGTGCTGGCGGCAATCTGCGCCATGCTGCTGGGGGTGCTGGCGGGTGTGACCCACGGTTTGCGCTCGGCGGTGATGAATCACGTGCTGGACACGCTGCTGTCAATTCCCTCTCTGCTGCTGGCGATTATTGTGGTGGCCTTTCTCGGACCGCGACTGGAGCATGCGATGCTGGCGGTACTGCTGGCGCTGATCCCGCGTCTGGTGCGCGAAATCTACACCGCAGTGCATGACGAGATGGAAAAAGAGTATGTGGTGGCGCTGCGGCTGGATGGCGCGCGCAACCTGAATATTCTGTGGAATGCGGTGTTGCCCAACATCCTGCCGCTGCTGGTGAGTGAGTTTACCCGCTCGCTGTCGATGGCGATTCTGGATATCGCCGCGCTCGGTTTCCTCGATCTCGGCGCGCAGCTGCCCTCGCCGGAATGGGGCGCGATGCTGGGTGACGCGCTGGAGCTGATTTACGTAGCGCCGTGGACGGTGATGCTGCCGGGGGCCGCGCTGATGGTAAGCGTACTGATTGTTAACCTGCTGGGCGATGGCATCCGTCGCGCTGTCGCTGCGGGAGTGGAATAATGCCGTTACTCGACATCCGAAATCTCACCATTGAATTCATGACCGCAGAAGGTCCGGTGAAGGCGGTCGATCGTATCAATCTGACGCTGAACGAAGGCGAAGTGCGCGGCCTGGTGGGCGAATCCGGCTCGGGGAAAAGTCTGGTGGCCAAAGCCATCTGCGGCGTGACCAAAGACAACTGGCGTGTCACCGCCGACCGCATGGTGTTTAATGATATCGATCTGCTGCGCCTGTCGCCGCGCGAGCGGCGGCGCATCGTGGGCCATAATGTCTCGATGATTTTTCAGGAGCCGCAATCCTGTCTCGACCCGTCGGAGAGCGTGGGCCGCCAGCTGATGCAGGCGATTCCGCGCTGGACCTTTAAAGGGCGCTGGTATCAGCGCCTGTGGTTCTGGCGCAAAGAGCGCGCCATTGAGCTGCTGCACCGCGTCGGCATTAAAGATCACAAAGACATCATGCGCAGCTTCCCGTATGAGCTGACCGAGGGCGAATGTCAGAAAGTGATGATCGCCATCGCGCTGGCCAACCAGCCGCGCCTGCTGATTGCCGATGAGCCGACTAACGCCATGGAGCCGACCACCCAGGCGCAGATTTTCCGCCTGCTGAGCCGCCTCAATCAGAATAACAACACCACGATTTTGCTGATCAGCCACGACCTGCGCACCATGAGCCAGTGGGCGGACCGCATCAACGTGATGTACTGCGGACAAACGGTGGAAACCGCGCAGAGTGACGATCTGATGGAGACGCCGCACCATCCGTATACCCAGGCGCTGATCCGCGCGATGCCCGATTTCGGCCGTGCGCTGCCGCATAAAAGCCGCCTGAATACGCTGTCCGGCGCGATTCCGTCGCTGGAACATCTGCCGATTGGCTGCCGGCTTGGCCCGCGCTGCCCTTACGCGCAGCGAAAGTGCATTGAAACACCGCGCCTGAGCGGCAGCAAAGCCCATCTTTATGCCTGCCACTTCCCGCTGAATATGGAGAGCCAGTAATGGAAACCTTATTGGAGGTGCGCAACCTGAGCAAAACCTACCGCTATCGCACCGGACTGTTTCGGCGTCAGCATGTGGAAGCGGTGAAAAACGTCAGTTTTACCCTGCGTGAAAAGCAGACGCTGGCCATTATTGGCGAGAACGGCTCCGGCAAATCCACGCTGGCGAAGATGCTGAGCGGCATGGTGGCACCGAGCGAAGGCGAGATGCTGATTGACGATCACCCGCTTAGCTACGGCGATTACGGTTACCGCAGCCAGCGGATTCGCATGATTTTTCAGGATCCGTCGACCTCGCTCAATCCGCGCCAGCGCGTGAGCCAGATTCTCGACTTTCCGCTGCGGCTGAATACCGATCTTGATGATGAGGCGCGCGAAAAGCGCATCATCGCCACGCTGCGCCAGGTCGGGCTGCTGCGCGATCACGCCGGCTATTATCCGCACATGCTGGCACCCGGCCAGAAGCAGCGTCTGGCGCTGGCGCGCGCGCTGATTCTGCAGCCGAAGGTGATTGTCGCCGATGAAGCCCTCGCCTCGCTGGACATGACCATGCGTTCGCAGCTGGTGAACCTGATGCTGGAGCTGCAGGAGAAACACGGCATCGCCTATATTTATGTCACTCAGCATCTCGGCATGATGAAGCACATCAGCGACCAGGTGCTGGTGATGCATCAGGGCGAAGTGGTGGAGCGCGGCGGCACTGCTGACGTGCTGGCCTCGCCGCTGCACGACTTAACCAAACGGCTGATCGCCAGCCATTTTGGCGAAGCGTTAACCGCCGAGGCGTGGCGGCGCGAGCGTTGAATGCTACCGTGCTAGCGGAAAACGCGGCGCGATTTACCCCATTTGATACAGACGTGCTAGAATCCGCACGTCGATTAACGTCGGTCGCACAATTCTTAATCATCGCGACCGCCAACAACAATGACCATAAGGATTACAGCTATGGGTTTTCTTTCCGGTAAGCGCATTCTGATTACTGGCGTTGCCAGTAAACTTTCCATTGCCTACGGTATTGCGCAGGCGATGCACAAACAGGGCGCAGAACTGGCTTTCACCTACCAGAACGACAAACTGAAAGGTCGCGTGGAAGAGTTCGCTAAAGAACTGGGTTCAGACATTGTTCTGCCGTGCGATGTGGCAGAAGACGAGAGCATCACTGCCCTGTTCACTGAACTGGCAAAAACCTGGCCGAAATTTGACGGTTTCGTTCACTCCATCGGCTTCGCCCCGGGCGACCAGCTGGATGGCGACTACGTGAACGCCGTTACCCGTGAAGGCTTCAAAATCGCGCACGACATCAGCGCCTACAGCTTTGTCGCGATGGCCAAAGAGTGCCGCGCGATGCTGAACCCGAACGCAGCACTGCTGACCCTCTCTTACCTGGGTGCAGAGCGCGCGATCCCGAACTACAACGTGATGGGTCTGGCAAAAGCGTCGCTGGAAGCCAACGTGCGCTACATGGCGAACGCGATGGGTCCGGAAGGCGTGCGTGTCAACGCCGTGTCTGCTGGTCCAATCCGTACCCTGGCCGCATCCGGCATCAAAGATTTCCGTAAGATGCTGGCACACTGCGAAGCGGTAACCCCGATTCGCCGTACCGTCACCATCGAAGACGTGGGTAACTCTGCGGCCTTCCTGTGTTCAGACCTGGCAGGCGGCATCACCGGTGAAGTGGTGCACGTTGATGGCGGCTTCAGCATTGCCGCGATGAACGAGCTGGAACTGAAATAAGTTCTGCGGGCGAGCCAGGTGCTCGCCCTTTTTATTTTCTCTCCCCGCCTTATAGCCGCACGCTATTAATTATTCCCCATCATTCTTTTGCCGTGGACAGCCGTTCAGCGACGATAAGCTAGCCCTTGGGTGGCGATGCGCTTTTCAGATTTGCCCGTTGTGCACTCAGTCCGTTTTTTGCGAAAGGAATGACCATGGAACACCGCCGTTCTCCCGGCCATGACCACTGGTTTTATGAAAGCCAGACTCGCCCGCATACCTCCGCTGCTGCTCCGCTGGTACCCGAAGCCGCCCATATTGACGACCGTTTTCTGCTCGGCCTGCAGCAGGAAGCCAGTGCGCTTCAGCCGCTGCTGCAGCGCTTTCAGCCGGTGCTGCAGGCAGCACGCGATCTGAGCCACACGCTGCTGCCCGACGCGGTCAGCACTTCACTGACCCACACTTTGACGCTGTACGATCGTCTCAGCACCGCATTGACGGTGGCGCAGGTGGCTGGCGTGCAGCGGCTGTGCAATCACTACTCGGCGCGGCTCAACCCGTTGCCGGGCCCGGATTCTTCGCGTGAGAGCAATAATCGCCTGACGCAAATCACCCAGTATGCGCGCCAGCTGGCGATGCAGCCTGAGCTGATAACCGCCAGCAGCATCAGCGCGCTGGATGCAGTAGGCCTGACCGAGCCGGATATCGTCACGCTCAACCAGGTGGTGGGTTACGTCAGCTTTCAGGCGCGCGTGGTGGCCGCGCTGCAGGCGATGATGGGCCTGCCGGTGCGCTGGATCCCTGGCGTCACGCCGCCCGCCGACGCCGATGCGGTGCTGTTCAGTCACGACGCCGTCTGGCAGCACGCCATCAAACCGGTCGAGTTGCGCTATGCCAGCGCTGACCAGCTGGCGGCGGTGACTTTTTGTCAGGGCATGGCCGGACTCGACGACGCGGTCTGGCTGCTGTTGCATGATGCCCAGGCGCTGTATGGCTGGGCGACGCTGCGCCAGCGGCTTGAGGCTGGATTCGGCACAGAGGATAAGCTGGCTCAGGCGGTCAGCGCGCGCGTGCTGGGCTGCCGCCGCCAGTTTGCGCAGCTGGCGGACGCCTGGCGGGAACAGCTGCTGCAAGGTGTGGAACAAGCCGGCGACGACGACCTGACGCAGCAGGTGATTGCGCTGAGCGCCCAGCTCACCCGGCTGCCAGAGCGTTTCAGTGCCGCTCACCTGCAGCCGCTGTTGAATGCAGGCTGGAACAGCGATCGCCTGTTCACGCTGATGCTGGCGGTGGCGTTTGCCAGCTGGCAGGATCGCCTGCTGATGGCGCTGGGCGAGACGCGCTAGTCCGCAAGGTGACGCCGCGCCTCGTCGAAAAAGTGCTGCGACAGCGGCGACGCCCTGCCCGGTTCGGCAATCACCAGCGCCGCCTGACGCCCCATCGGCGCGATATCAATCGGCCGGCGCGCCAGATGGTGCAGCATTTCCGGTAGCAGATGGCCGCAGGGCGACACCATCACCCCTAAGCCAACCTGCGCACTCTGAATCAGCTGCATCACCGAGGCGCTTTCCACAATTACCCGCGGCAGCACGCCGGTTTCACGCAGCTGACCGTCGAGATAGCGACGGAAATAGCGTGTCGGCTCCGCCAGGCACAGCGGCTGGCTCGCCAGCGTGTGCAGCGACAGCCGCTCATGCGGCAGCAGCGCCGGGAAGTGATCGGGATGGAAAATCGCTTCGACGCCGCGATCGTTGAGAAGCGCGGTCTGGAAATGCAGTTCACGCAGTGAGGTCAGTTCAAAAAAGCCGATACCGCCGTCCACGGTGTGGCTGTTAAGCGCTTCCAGCAGCTGATCGGCGCTCATGGCGGAAACGCGATAGTCGAGCTGCGGATAGCGGGCTTCTACCGCTTTCAGTAACGCCGGCAGCGCCACGCTGCACTGCGGCATCACGCCCAGCCGCAGCGTGCCGTTGACGCCATGTTTGAGCGACTCCACTTCCAGCTTCAGCCCCTGATACACCGAGACAATTTCGCGCGCCCACGTCAGCACGCGTTCCCCTTCCGGCGTGAAGCCGTCAAAGTTGTTGCTGCGGTTGATCAGCGACAGGCCCAGCTCACGCTCAAGGTTTTTAAGGCGCATAGAGAGCGTAGGCTGGCTAACGAAGCTGGCCTCCGCCGCCCGGCCAAAATGGCGCTCACGCTCCAGATTGCACAGATAGATCAATTGCTTGATGTCGATTTTCTTGTCCACCGTCGAATTTTATCGCGTTATGGTAGCAAAACTCACCGCGCACCAACGCGCACTCAGCGAAGAAATTTCTGCTTTATCGGGCGATTAGACAAGGTGGGAGACGCGGGATGAATGCGCAGACGCGCCCGGGCGCCCGGCACAGCGCTCCCGCTGGCTGTACCGGTAAGCCGCCGGCGTCAGGCGACGCCGAGCGCGGTTTTCACCTCATTGGCGATCTTCTCCACCTGCGGCCCATAGATCACCTGTACATCGTGCTCGCTGACGCGGTTGACGCCGTTCGCGCCGGTCGACAGCAGCGTTTGATCCACCACCTCTTTCATCTCTTTAACCCGCACGCGCAGGCGGGTGAAGCAGCAATCGACGTCCTCTATATTGGCTTCGCCGCCCAGTCCGCTGATGATCACGCGGGTGCGTTCACCCGCTGCCACCTGCTGCGGTTTGGTTTCGTCTTCCGATTCGCGCCCCGGCGTCTCCACCTGCATGCGGGTAATGACAAACCGAAATCCCCAGTAATAGACCGGGGCGTAAATCGCACCCAGCACCAGCGTCCACCACCAGTGGGTTTTACTGCCGCCGAGAATGCCAAACACCAGCAGATCGATAGCACCGCCCTGCACGTTGCCAATCATCAGATGCAGCATCGACATCAGCATAAATGACAGGCCGGTCAGCAGCGCATGCAGCACGTACAGCACCGGCGAGACAAAGATGAAGCAGAATTCGAGCGGTTCAGTGATGCCGGTGGTAAACGAGGTCAGCGCGCCGGCCAGCACCAGCGCTTTGACCCGCTGCTTATGTTCCGGTTTGGCGGTGTGATAGATAGCCAGTGCGGCAGCCGGCAGACCAAACATCATCACCGGAATTTTGCCCTGAGCGAGAAACTGCGTGGCGGTGCGCACGGTATCATCCGGAATCGCGCCGGGATGCGTCAGCGAGGTATTAAATATATTCAGCGCGCCGACGATGGTCTGGCCGTCTACCGTTGCCATGCCGCCAATGGGCGTAAAACGCACGGTTTCATTGAGAATGTGATGCAGGCCGGTTGGAATCAGCAGGCGCTCGCAGGCGCCCAGCAGAAAGGCACCGTACTGGCCGCTTTTACCGATCATCTGCCCGATCCACGCGATGCCCTGGCCGATGGTGGGCCAGATCAGCGCCAGCAGCACGCCAGCCAGCGGCAGCACCACCACCGTCACGATGGGCACAAAGCGGCGGCCGCCAAAAAAGCTGATCGCCGTGGGCAACTGCTGGGTGTAAAAGCGATTATGCAGCACCACGGTGAGCAGACCGGCAATCACCCCGCCGAGCACGCTCATGTTGTAGGTAAAAATGCCAAGCATGTCGATGTACTCGGCCGAGGTCATCATCGCATGGGTTTGATCCATGCCTGCCTGCTGCAGCGCCTCTGGCGTGGTGGTGGCCGCCGTTAGCCCTTTTGCCGCCAGCGTGGCGCTGATGCCGACATTCATGGCGATGTAGCCAATCACTGCAGCAAAGGCGGCGGTGGGCTTCTCTGCTTTGGCCAGCCCGATGGCGCTGGCGACGGCAAAGAACACCGGCAGATTAGCGAACAGCGCGCCCGCTACCTTACGAATAAAACCGATGATCAGCTGCGGCACCTGCATACTGACGAATGCCTCGCCGGTGATCGCCGGATTTTGCATCGCGGCGGCGAGACCGAGAAAGATACCGGCGGCGGCAATAACCGAGATCGGCATCATTAACGCTTTGCCGAATGCGTGAACCTGACTGGCGAGTTGCTTCATGGATCGCGCCCTTTTACTTACAGAAAGAGCAATTATTAGTCAGTAATCGGTAACGCACTTAACCCGTGGCGCGCGGCAGCCGGTAATTTATGATAGCGATCACGCTTTTGCCGCTGCCGCGCGATAAACGTTAACTATCGCACCATTAAGTCAATCAATTAGACAACTTTTGCCGCCAGTCGCACACTTCTCACCAACAGAAGTCATATTCTGATAACAATTCATAAACAATAAGCCTGCGACTATCATGAAATTTAAACGTAAAATTCAGCCCTATCGCGCCGCAGCGGGCGGCTGGGGCTCGCTGGAAGCCACCACCCGTTTCGTCCTTGACAGCAAAGCCGCCCTGAAAAATATGCGTAACCTGATGCGCATGAACAAAGCGCGTGGCTTTGACTGCCCGGGCTGTGCCTGGGGCGATGACAACAAAAGCACCTTCAGCTTCTGCGAAAACGGCGCGAAAGCTGTGACCTGGGAAGCGACGCGACGCGTCGTCGAGCCTGAGTTTTTTGCCCGCCACAGCGTCAGCACGCTGTATCAGCAGAGCGACTATTTCCTTGAGTATCAGGGCCGTCTGACCCACCCGATGCGCTACAACAGCGCGACCGATCACTACGAGCCAATCAGCTGGGATGACGCCTTTGCGCTGATTGCACAGCATTTGCAGGCGATGGACCATCCGGACCAGCTGGAGCTGTACACTTCGGGTCGCGCCAGTAATGAAGCCTCCTGGCTGTACCAGCTGTTTGGCCGCGTGCTGGGCACCAACAATTTCCCTGACTGCTCCAACATGTGCCACGAAGCCAGCGGCACCGGGCTGAAGCGCAGCATTGGCGTCGGTAAAGGCACCATTCGTCTGGACGATTTTGACCATGCCGACGCGATTTTTGTTTTTGGTCAGAACCCGGGCACTAACCATCCCCGCATGCTGCACAGCCTGCGCCATGCCGCCGATCACGGCGCGAGAATCGTGACCTTTAATACCCTGCGCGAACGCGGTCTGGAACGTTTTGCCGATCCGCAAAAGCCGCTGGAAGTGGTGACATCGATGGCCGGCAACATCAGCTCCGCCTATTATCAGCCCAACCTCGGCGGCGATATGGCGGCGGTGCGCGGGATGGTAAAAGCGCTGCTGGAAGAGCAGCGTAAACGGCTGGCCGCCGGTGAAGCAGGCATCTTCGATCAGGCCTTTATTGATGCCAATACTCAGGGCGTGGAGCAGTATCTGGCCGCCGTGGACGACACCCGCTGGGAGCAGATTGTGCAGCAGTCGGGCCTGAGCGAAGCCCAGATTCGCGAGGCCGCCGCTATCTACCAGAGTGCCGAACGCGTGATCGTCACCTGGGCGATGGGCATTACCCAGCACAAACATTCGGTCGATACCGTGCGGGAAATCGTTAACCTGCAGCTACTGTTTGGCCAGCTCGGTAAACCGGGCGCTGGCCTGTGTCCGGTGCGCGGCCACAGTAACGTGCAGGGCAACCGTACCATGGGCATCGACGAGAAACCGTCCAGGCCGTTCCTCGATGCGCTGGGTGCCCATTTTGATTTTGAACCGCCGCGCGAGCACGGCCACAACACGGTTGAAGCGCTCAACGCGATGCTGCGCGATGAAGTCAAAGTGCTGATTGCGCTGGGTGGCAACCTCGCCGCGGCGGCACCGGACTCGCCGGTTACCGAAGAAGCGCTGCAGCACTGCGGCCTGACGGTGCACATCAGCACCAAGCTGAACCGCAGCCATCTGGTGCCGGGCCACGAAGGGCTGATTCTGCCGACGCTGGGCCGTACCGAGCGCGATCGCCAGGCCAGCGGCAACCAGTTCATCACCGTGGAAGATTCGTTCAGCATGGTGCACGCGTCAGAGGGCGTGGGCATTCCGCTGGCGGAGACGCAGCGTTCGGAGACGGCCATTGTGGCCGGGATCGCGCACGCCACGCTCGGCAGCGACCACATCGACTGGCTCGGCATGGCCGCTGATTACAACGTCATTCGTGATCATATTGCGGCGACCATCCCCGGCTTCGCTGATTTTAACCGTCAGTGCGATATTCCTGGTGGTTTCTACCTCGGTAACGCCGCCGCCGAACTGCGCTTCAATACGCCATCGCGACAGGCGGAGTTTAGCGCAGCCGCCCTGCCGACCTCGCTGTTCCCGCAGCTGGGCAATGACGTTGAAGTGCCGTTCACGCTGCAGACCTTGCGCTCACATGACCAGTACAACACCACCATTTACGGCCTCGATGACCGCTATCGCGGCGTGTACGGGCAGCGTGAAGTTGTATTTATCCACCCGGAAGATATGGCGTCGCTTGGCTTCAGCGAAGGTCAGCTGGTCGACATTGAAACCCTGTGGAATGACGGCCTGACGCGTCGTGTCAGCGGCTTTAAGCTGGTGCCGTATAACATTCCGCGCGGTAACCTTGCCGCCTACTATCCGGAGACCAATCCGCTGGTGCCGCTCTCCAGCTACGGTGACGGCAGCGGTACGCCCACCTCCAAATCGGTACCGGTGAAGCTGGCGCTAACCGCCGCTGCACCAACCCAGCGCATCGCCTGAGTTCTCCGCGTTGCCAGAAAGTAAAAAGCCGCGTAAAGCGGCTTTTTCGCCTGTTTTAGCCTTGCCGCGCGGACCTGATTCGCGTAAAACTGTCCACCGCTCTTAGGCCACGAAACTAAATATATTATGTTCCAGGATAACCCGCTGCTCGCGCAGCTGAAAGAGAAGCTTCACGCGCAGACCCCGCGCGCCGAAGGTGTCGTGAAAGGCACGGAAAAAGGCTTTGGCTTCCTCGAAGTTGACGCTCAGAAAAGCTACTTCATTCCCCCTCCGCAGATGAAGAAAGTGATGCACGGTGACCGTATTGCCGCCGTGATCCACACTGACAAAGACCGCGAGAGCGCGGAGCCGGAAACCCTGATTGAGCCGTTCCTGACGCGCTTTGTCGGCCGCGTGCAGAAAAAAGATGACCGCCTGTCTATCGTGCCGGATCATCCGCTGCTGAAAGACGCGATTCAGTGCCGTGCGGTGCGTGGACTGACCCACGATTTCCAGAACGGCGACTGGGCCGTGGCAGAGATGCGCCGCCATCCGCTCAAGGGCGATCGCGGTTTCTATGCTGAACTGACCGAATTTGTTGTCACCGCGGACGATCACCTCGCGCCGTGGTGGGTCACGCTGTCGCGCCACAATCTGGAGCGTGAAGCGCCGGAAGTCGGCTTCGGCGACATGCTGGATGAACAGCTGCAGCGCGAAGATCTCACCGCGCTGAACTTTGTCACCATCGACAGCGCCAGCACCGAAGATATGGATGATGCGCTGTATGTCGAAGAGCTGGCGGAAGGCAAGCTGGCGCTGACCATCGCCATTGCCGACCCGACCGCTTACGTTGCCGCCGGCAGCGAACTTGATCAGATGGCGGCCAAACGCGCCTTCACCAACTATCTGCCGGGCTTCAACATCCCGATGCTGCCGCGCGAACTGTCGGATGATGTCTGCTCGCTGCGCCCTAACGTTAAGCGTCCGGCGCTGGTGTGTCGCGTTACCGTGCTGCCGGACGGTAGCCTGGCTGACGATGCTCACTTCTTCGCCGCGTGGATCGAATCCAAAGCTAAGCTGGTGTATGACGAGGTGTCGGACTGGCTGGAAAACAGCGGTAACTGGCAGCCGGAAAATGACACCATCGCGCAGCAGATTCGCCTGCTGCATCGCCTGTGCCTGGCGCGCAGCGAATGGCGCCAGACCCACGCGCTGGTGTTTAAAGATCGTCCTGACTACCGCTTTGTGCTGGGTGAGAAAGGCGAAGTGCTGGATATCATTGCCGAACCGCGCCGCATCGCCAACCGCATCGTAGAAGAAGCGATGATTCTGGCGAACGTCTGCGCCGCCACGGTGCTGAAAGAGAAACTTGGCTTCGGTATTTACAACCTGCACACCGGTTTCGATCTCGCGAACGCAGAACAGGCGGCGGGCGTGCTGGCCGGTCACGGTATCACCGTGGATCCGCAGGCGATTACTACGCTGGAAGGTTTCCGTCAGCTGCGTCGTCAGCTGGATGCTCAGCCGACCCAGTATCTCGACAGCCGGATTCGCCGTTTCCAGAGCTTTGCGGAAATCAGCACCGAGCCAGGCCCGCACTTCGGCCTCGGCCTCGAAGCTTACGCCACCTGGACCTCACCGATTCGTAAATTCGGCGACATGATCAACCACCGTCTGCTGAAGGCCATCGTGCGCGGCGAAAGCATTGCACGGCCGCAGGACGACGTTACGCTCACCATGGGTGAACGTCGCCGTCTGAACCGCATGGCCGAGCGCGATGTCGGTGACTGGCTGTACGCGCGCTTCCTCGCGCCGTTTGCCGGCAGTGACCGCAAGTTCAGCGCCGAGATCATCGACGTTTCCCGCGGCGGCATGCGCGTGCGCCTGCTGGAAAACGGCGCG
This sequence comes from Pantoea dispersa, assembly GCF_035783935.1. Taxonomy (GTDB): domain Bacteria; phylum Pseudomonadota; class Gammaproteobacteria; order Enterobacterales; family Enterobacteriaceae; genus Pantoea; species Pantoea dispersa_C. The sequence goes on from NZ_JALKOV010000001.1 coordinate 939,502, forward strand.
GTCGCCTTTATCCCTGCCCCGTTCATTCACGCCGTGCGTGACGAACTGGTGTGCTCACAGGAGAGCGGCACCGTGCAGATTAAAGGTGAAGTCGCCTACCGTGTGACCGATGTGATTGATGTGACCATCGCCGAAGTGCGCATGGAAACACGCAGCGTGGTGGCCCGTCCGGCCGCCTGAGCATGAAATCGTGCGGGATAACAGCCGTTATCCCGCATTTTTCCCCGCCCGCCTGAGCAGTTGTTAAATTTGTTTCCCGCTTCACACTTCTGATCCGATTCCCTGTCGTTAACAATTCATTACATTACTTTTAACTTGTTGTATTCCGATCGCCTATTTTCCCGGTCCCTACAAGGAGTTAACTCATGAACAACGTCAAAACCGGATTGATCTGGTTAGCGGTGGCGTTAATTGGTGCGGCAGCGTTTGCCATGCTGGCGCTCAGTCGCGGCGAGCACGTTAACGCCGTCTGGCTGGTGATTGCCTCCGTCGCCTGCTACAGCATCGCGTATCGTTTCTACAGTCTGTTTATCGCCAGGCGCATCTTTGAGCTGGACGACCGGCGCCGCACGCCGGCAGAGCGCTTCAATGACGGACTGGATTATGTTCCTACCAACAAATGGGTGCTGTTTGGTCACCACTTTGCCGCTATCGCCGGGGCCGGACCGCTGGTCGGGCCGATTCTCGCCGCGCAAATGGGTTTTCTGCCCGGCACCATCTGGATTCTGGTCGGCGTGATGCTGGCCGGCGCGGTGCAGGATTTTCTGGTGCTGTTCATCTCCACGCGCCGCGATGGCCGCTCGCTGGGAGAAATGGCGCGCCAGGAACTGGGCTCGTTTGCCGGCGTGGTCACCATGCTGGGTGCGCTCGGCGTGATGATCATTATCCTCTCCGCGCTGGCGCTGGTGGTAGTGAAAGCGCTGGCCAATAGCCCGTGGGGATTGTTCACCATCGCCGCCACGATTCCGATTGCCCTGTTCATGGGCGTCTACATGCGCTTTCTGCGCCCGGGTAAAATCGCGGAAGTGTCGATCATTGGTTTTGTGCTGATGATGGCCGCGATTATTTACGGCGGCGATGTGGCGGCCGATCCGTACTGGGGACCGATCTTTACCCTGAAAGGCACCGAGCTGACGTGGGTGCTGGTGATCTACGGTTTTGTTGCCTCGTCGCTGCCGGTGTGGCTGCTGCTGGCACCGCGTGATTACCTCTCCACCTTTTTAAAAATCGGCGTAATCATCGGGCTGGCGGTGGGCATTCTGTTCGCCATGCCGGAGCTGAAAATGCCGGCGGTGACGCGCTTTATCGACGGTAGCGGCCCGGTGTTCTCCGGTGCGCTGTTCCCATTCCTGTTTATCACCATCGCCTGCGGCGCGATTTCCGGCTTCCATGCGCTGGTATCGAGCGGTACCACGCCGAAACTGGTGGAGCGCGAAAGCCATATTCGCTTCATCGGCTATGGCGCGATGCTGATGGAGTCGTTTGTGGCGATCATGGCGCTGATTTGTGCCTCGGTGCTCGATCCTGGCGTCTACTTTGCCATGAACTCACCGGCGGCGCTGATTGGCACCACGGTGGAGAGCGCGTCTCAGGTGATTAATGGCTGGGGCTTTGTCGTGACGCCGGAGATGCTGAGCGGTATTGCCGGGGAAGTGGGCGAAAGCACCATTCTCTCGCGTGCCGGTGGCGCGCCGACGTTTGCCGTCGGGATGGCGCATATCATTACCGAGGTGTTTAACAGCCGCGCGATGATGGCGTTCTGGTATCACTTCGCCATTCTGTTTGAGGCGCTGTTTATCCTGACCGCCGTCGATGCCGGCACCCGCGCCTGCCGTTTCATGGTGCAGGACCTGGTCGGCACCGTGGTGCCTTCACTGGCCAACAACCGCTCGTGGCTGGGCAATATGGCCGGTACCACCGTGGCGGTGGCTGGCTGGGGTTTCTTCGTCTATCAGGGCGTGGTCGATCCACTCGGCGGTATTAACACCCTGTGGCCGCTGTTCGGTATCGGTAACCAGATGCTGGCGTCGATGGCGCTGATCCTCGGCACCGTGGTGCTGTTCAAAATGAAAAAGCAGCGCTACGCATGGGTAACGATTGTGCCGACCGCCTGGCTGTTTATCACCTCAATGACCGCCGGCTGGCAGAAGATTTTCCATGAAAAACCGTCAATTGGCTTCCTCGCGCAGGCGAATAAATTCCGCAAAGGTCTGGACGAAGGCGTGATCATCGCGCCGGCGAAAACTGTGGCAGATATGCAGACCATCGTGTTCAGCAACCAGATCAACGCGGCGCTGTGCGGCTTCTTTATGCTGGTTGCGGTAACCATGCTGATTGCGGCGTTCTTCGTGATTCGTCGCGCGCTGCGCAGTTCGGTGCCAACCACCCATGAGTCGGAAGTGTCACTCCGTCAGGAGGTAAGAAATGTCTGAGGCCATTTTACGCTGGAAAAAACCGCACGGTCGCTGGCAGATTCAGCAGTGCTCACCGCTGCTGTCCAGCGCCCCTGCCGCACCGCGCGCCCGCTGGCAGCGTCTGTGGCAGGGGTTACAGCAGAGCTTTCGGTTGATGGTGGGCGTACACGACTATCAAACTTATCTGAAGCATATGCGCGAAAAACATCCGGAACAGACGCCCATGGATGAACGCGCTTTCCATCGTTACTGTCTCGACGCGCGCTTTCCCAGCCAGGCGGGTAAACTCGGCAAGTGCCCGTGCTAAGCTTTCAGCCCCGGATTCCGGGGCTTTTTCGTGCCATTCTTTAATAAAAACAAAAATATATTCAGTTTGCATCTTGTGCTGACGCAGGAGGTTGAATACTGTTGCTAAAATAATGAGATACCCCTGCTGCGCATTCCCCCGGAGGAAGTTTCCATGACCGATGAACAAGGGCAAACGTTGCTATATACCTTGTTTGGCACAACCAGCCCTCATTGGCGTTTAACTTCAGATAGCGATGCGCTGCATTTTGCCGAAGATGAGAATGCCAATACCAATCTTGCCGTGCCGCTGACGCCTGCTCAGGCCAGTCTGCTGCGCGCCATGACGGTGATTACCTCCAGCATCAACCTTACCCTGTCACTGCACGGTTCGCCGGTGCCGATGCACTTTGTCGGCCGTAAAGTGAATCAGTCGACCTGGGCCGGCACTGCGTCCGCATGGGGCGATACCTCGTCAGTCGCCCGCGATTTAACCCTTGGCCTGTCGTTCGCCGAACAGGTGGTGTCAGAAGCCAATTCGGTGATTGTCATTCTTGACCAGCGCGGCAACATCCAGCGCTTCAACCGTCTGAGCGAAGAGTACACCGGACTGAAAGAGCAGGAAGTGATTGGCCGCAATGTGTTTCAGCTGTTTATGACAAAGCAGGAAGCGCAGGCGTCGCGCCGCAACATCGCCGGCTTCTTTCGCGACGGCAACTCGTATGAGGTTGAACGCTGGGTTAAAACCAGAAAAGGCCAGCGACTGTTTCTGTTTCGTAATAAGTTCGTGCACAGCGGTAGCGGAAAAAATGAAATTTTCCTCATCTGTTCCGGCACCGACATCACAGAAGAGCGCCGGGCGCAGGAGCGTCTGCGGGTCATGGCCAACACCGATACGGTGACCGGTCTGCCGAATCGCAACGCCATCCATCAGCAAATTAGCCTGGCACTGGAGCTGGCCAACGGCAGCCAGACCGGCGTGGTTTACCTTGATCTCGACAATTTCAAAAAGGTAAACGACGCCTATGGTCACATGTTCGGTGACCAGCTGCTGCAGGCGGTGTCACTGGCGATCCTCAGCTGTCTCGGCAAAGATCAGACGCTGGCGCGCCTCGGCGGCGATGAGTTTGTGGTACTGGCTGAGCACACCAGCCAGGCGGCGCTGGAAGCCATGGCTTCACGTATTCTGGAGCGACTGCGTCAGCCGTTCCGCATCGGGCTGATTGAAGTTTACAGCGGCTGCTCGATTGGTATCGCCCTCGCCCCGCTGCACGGCGACGATCGCGAAAGCCTGATTCGCAACGCCGATACCGCGATGTATCACGCCAAAGAGAATGGGCGCGGCAAGTTTTGCGTGTTCGCCAGTGAGATGAACCAGCGCGTGTTCGAGTATTTGTGGCTCGATACCAACCTGCGCAAAGCGCTGGAGCAGGATCATCTGGTGGTGCACTATCAGCCGAAACTCGATCGCGACGGCGAAGTGCGCAGTGCCGAGGCGCTGGTGCGCTGGAATTCACCCGAGCGCGGTCTGGTGCCGCCGGGTGATTTCATCTCTTACGCGGAAGAGTCCGGGCTGATTGTGCCGCTGGGCCGCTGGGTCATGCTGAACGTATTACAGCAGATCGTCAAATGGCGCAGCGAAGGTATTTACCTGCGCGTCGCGGTGAACGTCTCGGCGAAGCAGCTGATTGACCAGAGCATCTACAGCGATCTGAAGCAGGCGCTGAGCGAAGCCGGTATCAGTGAGTGTCCGATTGATATTGAGCTAACGGAAAGCTGCCTGATTGAAAACGAAGCCGGCGCGCTGAAGCTGATGAAACAGTTTCAGGAACTGGGTGCACAGGTGCATCTGGATGATTTCGGCACGGGCTACTCGTCGCTTTCTCAGCTGGCGCGCGTGCCAATTGATGCCATCAAGCTGGACCAAAGTTTTGTGCGCAATATTAACAAGCAACCGGTATCGCAGTCGCTGGTGCGCGCGATCGTTGCCGTGGCGAAAGCGCTCGATTTACAGGTGATTGCCGAAGGCATCGAAACCAAAGCCGAAGAGAAGTTTGTGCTGACCAACGGTGTCGATGGGCGTCAGGGTTATTATTATGCAAAACCAATGCCCGCAGAGCAGCTCGGGCATTGGCTGGCTAAGCATCCTGCCCGCGTCTAACGTCTGAGCGTACTGCTAACCGGCTTTACGCAGTGATGCGCTGTGACGATTTTGCAGCTGTACCAGACGCTCCATGTAGGCAATATCTTTCGGTTCCAGCGTGAACGCATAGTCGACCCAATCCTCGGTGATATCCATCAGCTCTGCCCGTGACAGCTGCAGCACGCGCTGTCGCGCTTTCAGCATGGCACGGACCCCATTCAGTTTTGGCCGCAGCGTGTCGATAAAGGTGCGTGTCGTCCGGTAGCTATCACCGGGCTGGAACACCTTGTCAACCAGACCACGGGTTTCATACCACTCCGCGCTGTGCGACTCCCCTTCACAGATCAGCTCTTCCGCCAGCTTCATGCCCGAACGGCGCGCGACCAGCGAATAGCCGCCCATGCCGGGGAACAGGTTGAACGCGATTTCCGGAAAGCCCATGCGTGCACTGTTCTGCGCCAGAATGAAGTGGTGCGCCAGCGCCGCTTCAAAGCCGCCACCTAAGGCACTGCCCTCAATCATCGCCAGCGTCACCGCACCGGTATCGAAGCCACGAGCCGCCGAATGGATGCAGTCAACACAGGCGCGGGCGTAAGCGCGCAGTGCTTCACGCCGGTTGTTGCGGATGCATTCGACAAAGAAACGTAAATCGCCTCCGGCATTGAACATTTGCGGCACCAGCGAGCCGGTCACCCAGAAATCAATCGGCAGACCGGAACGCTGAGCGGCATAGCTCAGGTTCATGATCTCCTCAATTAATTCATGGTTGAAACTCGGGCGCGGCTGCGCGCGCAGCATCATCCACATGGTGTGTCGGCCTTCCTCGTAATAGGCGGCCAGCTGGGTAGTTTGGCCGACTTCGGTGAACAGGCGGCAGGTTGGTTGGTTAATTACTGTCATCGTCTCATCCTCTATTTATGTGATGCGTTAAACGCCACATCAGCGTAATGCAGAGTGAGGCCAGACCAAATGAGAGTTTGATTTATAACGTAAAATCCAGAGATATCCCCGAGTGCCTCCCCCGGGAATGATTAGCAGGCTTACATAATGATGGCGAATCGGGCGTAGACAGCATAAAAACGCTTAACCCGTGGTAAATGAATTAAGGTGAACCATGCTGCCGCATTGTCGGGCATCGTATTCCCGGCAAAACAAAGGCACCCGCAGGGTGCCTGAATGAGCGTGACGCTAGCCGTTTTGTCCGTACCAGGCATTTTTGCCGTGTTTACGCAGGTAATGCAGGTCCAGCAAGGGCTGCGCAATAGGCGGCAGTTCCGCGCGCAGCTGTTCGGTGTGCAGCGCCATATAAGAGACCTCTTCCAGCACTACCGCACTGTGCACCGCGCTGTGCGCATCTTTACCCCAGGCAAACGGACCGTGGGAGTTCACCAGCGCAGCGGGAATTGCGCCGGGCTCAATGCCGCGCTGCGCAAAGGTTTCGATGATGACCTGACCGGTGTGCCATTCGTATTCCTGCTCGATCTCCGCCCGCTGCATGGTGCGGGTGCAGGGAATGGTGCCATAAAAGTCATCAGCGTGGGTGGTGCCCCACGCCGGAATGTCCCTGCCCGCCTGCGCCCAGATCGTGGCGTGGCGCGAATGGGTGTGCACGATGCCGCCAACCTCCGGCCACGCCAGATACAGTGCGCGGTGCGTCGCGGTGTCCGAGGAAGGCCGCAGCTTGCCTTCAACCACATTGCCGCTCTCCAGTTCAACCACCACCATGTCGTCGCGCTGCATCTGCTCATATTTAACGCCCGAGGGTTTGATCACCAGCAGCCCGCTTTCGCGGTCTAGCGCACTGACATTGCCCCACGTAAAGGTCACCAGGTTGTAACGCGGCAGGTCGAGATTGGCCTCCAGTACCTGCTGTTTTAGCGCTTCCAGCATTGTGTTTTCTCCGCCATACAGTGATGAGTGAATTGTGCGGAGCCGTCGGCAAAAACGTTATGGAGGGAATGGCTGGATTAGCAGCGGAAAGTGGCTAAAGCGGGCAAAGTGTGGCGCAGACAGAAAATGAGGCGGCGGCGTGGCGAACCGGGAATTCAGAGTTTTCCTTCTGCATACACATCTGCTTACGCCTAAAATTATCTCAAGCCTGTGGCGGTACGAAAATTCTTAGCGCCAGCAGCGTGAACAGCGCGCCCTGACGGGCGTGACTCAGCGTGGAGTGTGAAGGAAAAGCACCGCCCGAGCGCATCGGGTGAACCATTTCAGGGCGTAACATCTATACTTAAACAGTTGCCTCTGAGTAAACCATCAAGGAGATGTTCATGACTACAACAATGAAACGCGTGACGGTTGCCGTACTGGCAACGACGTTAGTGGTGGCCCTGAGTGGCTGCTCCAACTGGTCAAAACGTGACCGCAACACGGCAATCGGTGCGGGTGCCGGTGCTATTGGTGGCTCGGTGCTCACCAACGGCAGCGCGCTGGGTACCGTTGGCGGCGCGGCGGTGGGCGGGATTATCGGCCATCAGGTTGATTAAAATAATATTGTTTCAGGCTACGCAGCGCATCTACGTAACACCGGGCCACCTTGTGTGGCCCGCTTTGCTTAACCGCCCGCCAGTTTAACCTTCATCCCTTTGGCTTCCAGCAGGGTTTTAAGTAAGTCGCGCTTATCGCCCTGAATCTCAATCACGCCCTCTTTCAGCGCCCCGCCGCAGCCGCACTTCTTCTTTAGCTCGGCCGCCAGCTTTGCCAGCGCATCATCATCGAGATCGATGCCGGTGATCAGACACACGCCTTTGCCTTTCCGCCCGCTGGTCTGGCGCTGAATGCGCACGATGCCGTCGCCTTTCGGTCGCTGCGCTTTCTCTTCGCTATGTGTAATACGGCCGGTTTCGGTGGAATACACCAGCGGATTGTCCTGAGCCATTAGCCCTCCTGTAAACTGTGCAGGATTTGCTGCAGCGTCTGCGCCGGATCGGCAGATTGGGTGATCGGTCGCCCGATGACCATATAATCCACCCCAGCCTGTTGTGCCTGCTGCGGCGTCATGATGCGACGCTGATCGCCGGCTTCGCTACCCGCCGGACGAATGCCCGGCGTCACCAGCGCGAAATCCTGACCGATGACCTGTTTGAAGTGCGCCGCTTCCTGCGCCGAGCACACCACGCCATCAAGACCGCATTCGCGTGTCAGTCGTGCCAGTCGCTCAGCCTGCTGCGCCGGCGATAAGGTGATGCCGAGGCCTTTCAGATCGTCTTCGTCCATGCTGGTCAGCACCGTCACTGCAATCAGTAAAGGCGCATCACTGCCGAACGGCAGCAGCGCTTCGCGCGCCGCATTCATCATCCGCGCCCCACCGCTGGCATGCACGTTGACCATCCACACGCCGAGATCTGCTGCCGCCGCGACCGCATGCGCCGTCGTGTTCGGGATGTCATGAAATTTGAGATCGAGGAATACCTCAAAACCGCGCGCCTGCAGCGTCTTCACCAGCGACGGTCCAAACAGGGTAAACATCTCTTTACCCACTTTCAGACGACACTGGCCCGGATCGATGCGGTCGACGAACTGCAGTGCGCTATCAAGATCATGATAGTCGAGTGCCACCAGAATCGGTGAGTGAGTGACAGACATAACGGTTCCTCAGAGGCTGGCACCCGCAGGCGCGATGGACAAACGGCAGCATTCTACCCGTGCAACCCGGCCACGACAACGTTGCGACGGCGATTGCCCCGCTGTTTGACGAGCCGGTGCACAGTGCTGACGCGGTGAATACGATTAATCAATTAGTATGTTGTAACTACTATGCGTATCAGTAAAACAACAAAACGGCCAGATTACTGGCCGTCGAGTCCACGAATGGGTTTAACGGAAGACCAGGCGCGGCATGATGGACAGTGCCAGTAAAGCGCGTGCGCGGTGAAGCCGCATTTCTGACAGCGATAGCGCGGTTTGGTGCGGATCTGCTCGCCGACCATATCGCGCAGCACCATCAGGCTCTCTTTGGCACGCCCATCTTCCGCCTCGTGCAGGTGGAAATCCATCAGACGATGGAACACGCGCATGGTGGGATGGCGCTGCAGCTGACGGTTGATATACAGCTGCGCCGCCTCCGGCCCCTGCTGCTGCTCCAGAATGTCTGCCAGATAGAGTTCAGCGGCAGCGCCGGTGTTCTCTTCGACACAGCGTTGCAGGAACTGCGCCCAGCTGTCCGGCTGCTCCAGCCGCTGATAGCAGGTTTCCAGCATCGGCAGCGTTTCGCTCACCAGCTCTTTATCCTGCTCCAGCACGCGCTGCAGGCGCTGCGCGGCTTTGGCATATTCGCCCTGCTCCATCAGAATGCGTCCCATCATGATAGAAACGCGCGCGCTTTGATGGTCAGCCGCTTCACCCTTTTTCAACAGGCTCATGGCGCGTTCGAGATCATCACTGCTCAGCGCCTGCAGCGCCAGCTCGCAGTAAAAATGGGCGATTTCACCTTTTTGCTTGTCTTTACCGAGTTTGACCAGCCGCTCCGCTACCTCGATGGCTTTCTGCCAGTCGCTGGTCGCCTGATGAATCAGCAGCAGTTGCTGTAACGCGCTGATGCGAAAATCGGTTTCATCAATCAGCTGACTGAACATGTCTTCGGCACGATCGTACAGTCCGGCCGCCATGTAATCGCGTCCCAGCTGCTGGATGGCCAGCAGGCGCTGGTCATAACTGAGCGACGCGCTTTCCATTAATGACTGGTGGATGCGAATGGCGCGATCGACTTCGCCGCGCGAACGGAACAGGTTGCCGAGCGTCAGGTGCGCTTCAACGGTGCCGCTGTCCTCTTTTAACATGTCGAGGAACAGATCCACCGCTTTATCCTGCTGATTGGAAAGTAGAAAGTTAACCCCGGCCACATATTCACGTGACAGGCGGTTGGCTTCCTGTTGCTTATCCTGCTGCGCGCTGCGGCGGCCCATATACCAGCCATACGCCGCCGCGACAGGAAGAAGCAGAAACAGCAATTCAAGCATCGAACATTAATCCCGACGCACTGCAGTGGAGGTGCTATTTACCGCAGCAGATTGTTCATTTTGCGCCTGCATACGTTTCAGCTTGCGCTGCGCGTGTGCCAGCGACACGCGGATACGCAGCCAGAACAGGCCACAGATTGCCCAGCCCAGGATAAACCCGGCGCCAAACAGACAGGCCAGCAAGGTTGAGATGCGAAATTCGCCCTGCGCCAGCAAATAGTTGAAGGTGACAATCTGGTCATTGTGCGCTCCGAGCGTGACGGAGATGATGAAAATGACCAAAACCACTAGAAAAATCAGCAAATATTTCACAATGCGTCCTGTCGTGAGGTTATCCGGTAGAGTATGCCAAAAAAGCGCCGCGCTTGCTGCTTATCTGCGCAGCAGTTAGTGCCCTTTCTGCAAGTACAATCAATCATATGGGGTCGGCGGGCGAAATTACAATCCATCATCGCGCCCGGCGATCTCACGCTGCTCTTCCGGCGGCACGCTGAGCGGACCGCAGAAGCGCTGTGCCAGCCAGGTTGCCAGCGTCACCAGCAGCCAGGAGATTAGCGTAGCCACCACCAGATCGCGCGGCCAGTGCATGCCGAGCACCAGCCTGCTGCCCATCACCAGTGTCGCCCAGACAAACAGCACCACCACGGTAATAATATGCCGGCGCGGCCACAGCAGGCCAATCACCAGCAGCGCCCAGCTGGCGGCAAACATGGTATGACCGGAGGGAAAAGCAAAGCCGGTTTCGAACGCCCAGTGATTTTTTAACCAGCCGGGCAGCTTCGTATCATTGGCCAGTAAGGCGGACACCATCTCACCACGCTGCTGCCGTTTCAGCTGATAAAACTGCTGTTCGCTGACGCCATGGCTGTGCTCCAGCCACACCACGTACGGGCGCGGTTCCTGTACCTGCTCTTTAATAAAGGATTTGGTCGACTGACCGGCGAGAATGGCGCCGTTCATGATAATCAACAGCAGAATCGCTGGCCTCAGGCGAAAGCGCAGGCACCACAATACCCAGCCGCTGAGAATCAGGCTGGTCAGCGTGCCCCACGGGCTGGTGACCGTTTCCGTCATCCAGAACAGCACGCGCAGCAGCTGTCCGCTCTCCCCCGGCTGCCACTGCCAGCCCGAAAGCCACACGCCCAGCGGCATCAGCAATAATAAAAACGCGCCCAGCGTGGTGCGTTGTACAATTTTTAACATCTCTTCCCTTTAACAATCCACGACCTGTCAGGCGTATGGCATAACTTTAGTTGAAAAAAGAATAACATACCCGTTGCGGCTTAGATAATTGTGCTTTATCACTACAATCACTCTGACTGATTAGCGGCCCTGGTTCAGGTTGTGGCACAATATCGGCAGTTTCGTCGGGCCAGTCAGGCCCGTGCGTTATCATGATGATAGCGCATCCTCTGAAGGTTCTGGAGAGTCACATGCAGCTTAAACGGGTAGCAGAAGCCAAACTGCCCACGCCATGGGGAGATTTCCTGATGGTTGGTTTTGAAGAACTGGCAACCGGTCACGACCACGTCGCGCTGGTTTATGGTGATATTAGCGATCACAATCCGGTGCTGGCGCGCGTCCACTCCGAATGTCTCACCGGCGATGCGCTGTTCAGCCTGCGCTGCGACTGTGGCTTTCAGCTGGAAGCGGCGCTGACCGCCATTGCAGAAGAAGGTCGCGGCGTCCTGCTGTACCATCGTCAGGAAGGCCGCAACATCGGTCTGCTGAACAAAATTCGCGCCTATGCGCTGCAGGACAAAGGTTATGACACGGTCGAAGCCAACCATCAGTTGGGCTTTGCCGCCGATGAGCGTGACTTCACCCTGTGCGCCGACATGTTTAAATTGCTGGGTGTCAACGAAGTGCGTCTGCTGACCAATAATCCGCGCAAAGTGGAGATTCTGTCTGAGGCGGGCATCAATATCGTTGAGCGCGTGCCGCTGATTGTCGGCCGTAATCCGAAAAATGCGCACTATCTCGATACCAAAGCCGAGAAGATGGGGCATCTGCTGCCGAAATCGTAACGCGACTGGCAAAGCGCCCCAGCGAGCGATACCCATTATCAGCATCAATTAAAAAAGCCGGGCATGCCCGGCTTTGTCTTTAGTTAAGCATGTTACGTATCACGTAATGCAGGATGCCGTCGTTCTGGTAGTAGGTCAGCTCATTACCGGTATCGATTCGGCAACGAGTCTCCAGCGTCTGCTGGCTGCCGTCAGCCCGCGTCAGCGTCACCGGGACGCTACAGCCCGGCTGCAACTGCGCCAGATTCGCCACATCAATACGCTCTTCGCCGGTCAGCTGCAGGGTTTTACGCGTGACGCCTGCCGGGAACTCCAGCGGTAAAATCCCCATGCCGATCAGGTTAGAGCGGTGAATGCGCTCGAACGATTCGGCGATCACTACGCGCACGCCCTGCAGGCGCGGGCCTTTCGCCGCCCAGTCGCGGCTTGAGCCGGAACCGTACTCTTTGCCGGCAATTACCGCCAGCGGCACGCCCTCTTCCTGATACTTCATTGCCGCGTCATAAATCGCCAGCTGCTCATTGCTCGGATAGTGACGGGTATAACCGCCTTCAACGCCAGGCACCATTTCGTTGCGAATACGGATGTTGGCAAAGGTACCGCGCATCATCACTTCGTGGTTACCACGACGCGAGCCGTAGGAGTTGAAGTCGTTGCGCTCGACGCCGTGCGCCAGCAGATAGCGGCCTGCCGGACTTTCGGCTTTGATGCTGCCGGCCGGGGAAATATGGTCGGTGGTGACCGAATCACCGAGCATCGCCAGGATGCGCGCGCCACTGATGTCCTGCACCGGCTGCGGCGTTTTTTCCATGTCGTCAAAGAACGGTGACAGCCGTATATAGGTGGAGCCTTCATCCCAGTCATAGGTGGCGGCTTCGCTGACTTTGATCTGCTGCCACTCGGGCGTGCCGTCGAACACCTCGGCATACTCTTTATGGAACATGTCGCTGGTGACTTTCTGCACCGACGCGGCAATCTCTTCCGGCGATGGCCAGATGTCCTGCAGATAGACATCATTGCCCTGCTGATCCTGACCGATCGGATCGGTCTGCAGGTTGATCTTCATGTTGCCCGCCAGCGCATACGCCACCACCAGCGGCGGAGACGCCAGCCAATTGGTTTTCACCAGCGGATGGATGCGCCCTTCAAAGTTACGGTTGCCGGACAACACGGCACCCACCGTCAGATCGCCCTCTTTGATGGCGCTTTCGATCTCATCCGGCAGCGGGCCGGAGTTACCGATACAGGTGGTACAGCCGTAACCCACGAGGTTAAAGCCCAGTTCATCGAGGTACGGTGTCAGCTGCGCCACGGCGAGATAATCTGACACCACTTTTGATCCCGGTGCCAGCGAGGCTTTAACCCAGGGCTTGCGCATCAATCCACGCTCGACGGCTTTTTTCGCCAGCAGGCCAGCCGCCATCAGCACGCTGGGGTTGGAGGTGTTAGTACAGGACGTAATCGCCGAAATCACTACCGCCCCATCATCCAGCTGAATCGAGTCGCCGGTTTCGCTGTCCCGATAGCTGACGGTTTTGTGCGGCTTCTGCGCGTGATTCACTTCCAGCTCATTGCTGGCGTCAAACGCCGCTGGCACATCGCCAAGTGATACGCGGTCCTGCGGACGTTTCGGACCGGCCAGGCTGGATTCGACCTCGGCCATGTCCAGTGCCAGCGTGCTGGTAAAGATCGGCTCATCGCCCGGCTTACGCCATAGCCCCTGCTGCTTCGCATAGGCTTCCACCAGCTCAACCTGCTGCGCATCGCGGCCGGTGAGCGTCATGTAACTGAGCGTTACTTCATCAATCGGGAAGAAACCACAGGTTGCGCCATACTCCGGTGCCATGTTGGCGATGGTCGCGCGGTCCGCCAGCGGCAAATCCGCCAGCCCGTCACCGTAAAATTCCACAAACTTGCCGACGACACCGTGCTTACGCAGCATCTGCGTCACGGTTAAGACCAGGTCGGTGGCGGTAATGCCCGGACGCAGTTTACCGGTCAGTTTGAAACCGACCACATCCGGAATCAGCATGGACACCGGCTGTCCCAGCATGGCGGCTTCGGCTTCAATACCGCCCACGCCCCAGCCGAGCACGCCAAGTGCGTTAATCATGGTGGTATGGGAATCGGTGCCGACCAGCGTATCCGGATAAGCCACTTCTTTGCCGTCCAGCGTTTCATGCCAGATGGCTTTACCGAGATATTCCAGATTGACCTGATGACAGATTCCGGTGCCTGGCGGTACCACGCGGAAACGGTTGAAGGCTTTTTGTCCCCAGCGCAGGAAAACATAGCGCTCATGGTTGCGCTCCATTTCCAGGCGCACGTTTTCTTCGAACGCATCGTCATCGCCGAAATGGTCCACCGTGACCGAGTGGTCAATCACCAGATCGACGGGAGAAAGAGGATTCACTTTGGCCACATCGCCGCCCAGCCGCTTGACGGCTTCACGCATCGCCGCCAGGTCGACCACGGCGGGCACGCCGGTGAAATCCTGCATCAGTACGCGCGCGGGACGATACGCAATTTCGCGGTCGGCATGCGCATTCTGCTGCCACGCCACCAGCGCCTGAATATCTGCTGCCGTTACGGAATCTTCATCCTGCCAGCGCAGCAGGTTTTCCAGCAGAACTTTCAGGGATTTCGGCAGGCGATCGACCTCGCCCAGCTGCTGAGCGGCTTTTGGCAAACTGTAGTAATGATATTTTTTTGCCCCGACTTCCAGCGCATCCTGACTCTGCTCACGTAACGTTAACGACATAACTCCTCCTTTTATGGGCTCTTCTGCTAAACCTCAGAGAGTGCAAGGTTTAGCTTAAAGATAGACCACATTTTCGTTAACGTTTTGATAACAACACGAATTGACACACAAAACCGCAACGAAAAATGCCCTGATAAATATCAGGGCATTCAGAAAGTGTTAACTGGCAGGATTAGCGAATTACAGGACGGCCCAGACAGTCGCAGCCCAAAAGACCATTGAGAAGGCATAAACGCTGAGCCATGAAAAAGTTGTGGTATTCATCGGTCACTCCTCCCGGATCGCGGGCAACAAAAAGCCATCGTCTTCAGCGTTGTACTGATGACACCGTTTTTTTAAATGCTGAGTGTTAAAGGACGGGCTTTTAACGTGCCCACCGGAGAGTCCGGTAAAGTGCGGGACAGTATGTCTTAATAAGAACGTTACGCTGACTGCGTTATTTAGACTTCGGATCCATGAATGATTCAATAAAACTGCGCTGCTGTTCACTCAGTTCCCAGGATGCCGGGATTGCCACTTGCGGTTCAGCAGGTGCTTCTTTCGCTTTGCACACCGGTGCTTTTGGCTGACGCGCAGCAACCGGATATTTACGACTGAGTGTGTTTGCCCACATGGCTTAACCCCACATACGCCAAATCATTAACGCCACCACTACCCAGAAAAGCGCTGAAGCAGCGAAGACAGTCAACCAGGCTTTGCGACGGATGTTACCTGAACGCTCAACCTTGGTGCTCTTAGCCCGGAAGTCCGGTTGTACAGTTAATCTCGTAGTCATAGTTTTTGATAATCACTCTCAATAAAACGATTGATAACAACGATGAAGATTTAGGACGAATCCTAAACTTGTTAAGTCCAAAAATCCAGTTATTTTTATTGAGCACAACGATTAACGCTATTTATCAAAACCGCCAAAAACGATGAGATAAATTTAAGAACGCTGCAAACTATTAATTTAATAGTTACATTGTAAATTTGGCTTAAACCAAAATTAGATCCAGTCTAAATTTGAGTTTAATTTAACGAGCCAGTTAAAAAGCCTTTCCTCATCAGCTCTTAACTGGAGTATGGGAATATTCCTGGCAGTCCGCAAAGCGGCAAAGTAAAAATTGTGTACTGATTCGCATTTAATAAATAACAATGAAAAAACATGTGACGCATGTTTCATTTACAAAAAAATAATGAAATTTTTTGAGGTTCTGCTGGTGCTAAGCGGCGGGAGAGCGGCGGGAAGTCGCTGGACATCCCGCAAAAATAATGAGTTAGGTGATCACCTGAAGGGGAGCTTGATGTCGCGGAACATGGCTTCAATATCTTCATTTGAACGCAGCGCCACCGCGGCATCGACCACATCGCGCGTTAAGTGAGGCGCGAAGCGCTGAATAAAATCATACATATAGCTACGCAGGAAGGTGCTGCGGCGGAAACCGATTTTGGTGGTGCTATTCGTGAAGATTTCTGAAGCTTCGATGCGCACTAAATCCGGATCGGAGACCGGGTCCACCGCCATGCTGGCAATCACCCCCACGCCCAGACCTAAACGCACGTAGGTTTTGATTACGTCGGCATCGGTCGCGGTAAACACAATTCGCGGCGTTAAGCCCGCGCGATTGAAGGCCGTATCCAGTTCTGACCGGCCGGTAAACCCGAAGGTGTAGGTTACCAGCGGGAAATCAGCCAGCTCTTCAATCGACACATTGGATTTACCCGCCAGCGGATGGTCCGGCGTTACCACAATAGCGCGGTTCCAGTGGTAGCACGGCAGCATGATGAGATCGTCGTACAGGTGCAGCGCTTCGGTGGCGATGGCGAAATCGGCATTGCCTTTGGAAACCGCCTCAGCGATTTGCGTCGGCGATCCCTGATGCATGTGCAGGGAAACGCGCGGGTAGCGTTCGATAAAGCCTTTAATCACGCCCGGCAGTGCATAACGCGCCTGCGTATGGGTAGTAGCAACGTACAGCGACCCTTTATCCGGCCAGGTGTGTTCACCGGCAACTGACTTAATGGCGTCCACTTTCGACAGCACTTCGCGCGCGATACGGATAATCTCTTCACCCGCTGGCGTCACCTGGGTCAGGTGTTTGCCGCTGCGGGCAAAAATCTGCACGCCCAGCTCATCTTCCAGCATACGCACCTGCTTGCTGATGCCCGGTTGCGAGGTGTAGAGCCCTTCTGCCGTGGACGAGACATTGAGGTTGTGATTGACGACTTCAACGATGTAACGCAACTGCTGCAATTTCATAGTGATATCTTCCCGATAGCGACAGAGGTGCATTCCCTGCAGGCGTGTATCCGCCCTGATGGCGTAATAATGAGGGAAAGCGAGTCAGCAAAATGCAATAAGCTATAACTACTATATCAGTTAACGTAAGAATGTAGAACGATTAGCTATAAGGATGGGAAAAAGGCCAGCGGGCGCTGGCCTGACAGGAGATTACTTCTTCGCTTCCTGCCACTTACCGTCGGTGTAGAAAACCGACCAGCCAGTGGCTTTACCCTCTTTTTCCGAGGCGACATATTGCTGTTTGGTCTTGCGGCTGTAACGCACCAGGGTTTTATTGCCTTCCGGGTCGACTGCCGGCGCTTCGGCCAGATATTTCAGTTTCTCCGGTAACCGGTCAGCAAAGCGCTGCAGCTCTTCCACCAATGGCGCACGGGTTTCGCGCGATTTCGGGAAGGTGTTAGCCGCAAGGAACACGCCTGCCGCACCGTCGCGCAGCACAAAATACGCATCCGATTTTTCGCACGGCAGTTCAGGCAGCGGCACCGGATCTTCCTTCGGTGGCGCGACTTCGCCGTTGCGCAGAATCTTACGGGTATTTTTACAGTCGTCGTTGGTGCACGCCATGTACTTACCAAAACGCCCCATTTTCAGGTGCATTTCGGAACCGCATTTCTCGCACTCCACGATCGGACCGTCATAACCTTTGATACGGAATTCGCCCTGCTCAATTTCATAACCGTCGCACTCCGGGTTATTACCACAGACGTGCAGTTTACGGCCGTTATCGATCAGGTAGCTGTCCATGGCAGTGCCGCACTTCTGGCAGCGACGACGGGCACGCAGCGCGTTGGTCTCGGCATCATCGCCTTCCAGCACGTTGAGGACTTCATTTTCCGGAATCAGGTTGATGGTCTGCTTGCAGCGCTCTTTGGGCGGCAGTGCATAACCGGAACAGCCGAGGAATACGCCGGTACTGGCGGTACGAATTCCCATTTTACGTCCGCAGGTCGGGCAGTCGATGGAGGTCAGCACCATCTGGTTCGGCTGCATGCCGCCCTCTTCCGGATCTTTCTCCGCCTGCTCCAGCTGCTGGCTGAAATCGCTGAAGAACGAATCCAGCACCGCTTTCCACTCGGCTTCGTTGTTCGCTACCTGGTCGAGGCTGTCTTCCATATGCGCGGTGAAGTCATAGTTCATCAGCTCACGGAAGTTCTCTTCCAGACGATCGGTAACGATTTCACCCATCTTCTCAGCGTAGAAACGGCGGTTTTCCACCCGCACGTAGCCGCGGTCCTGAATGGTGGAAATAATCGAAGCATAGGTGGACGGACGACCAATGCCACGCTTTTCCAGCTCACGCACCAGTGAAGCTTCGCTGAAGCGCGCCGGCGGCTTGGTAAAGTGCTGGCCCGGCAGCAGTGATTTCAGATCCAGCGTGTCGCCGACGTTCACCGGCGGCAGGGTCAAATCTTCATCATTTTTACGCAGTGCCGGCATCACTTTGGTCCAGCCGTCAAAGCGCAGCGTACGGCCTTTGGCTTTCAGTTTGAAATCCGCAGCGCCTACGGTCAGCGTGGTGGAGTCATACTGCGCCGGTACCATCTGGCAGGCGACAAACTGGCGCCAGATCAGCTGATACAGTTTCTGCGCATCCGCTTCCATATCTTTCAGCTGCTCGGCGGCAATATTCACATCGGAAGGACGTATCGCTTCGTGCGCTTCCTGCGAGTTCTCTTTGCTGGCGTAAGTGTTAGGCGCATCCGGCAGATAATTCTTACCGAATTTTTTCTCCACGAAGCCACGCGCCATCGCCACCGCATCCTGGCTCAGGTTGGTGGAATCGGTACGCATATAGGTGATGTGACCGGCTTCGTATAAACGCTGCGCCATCATCATGGTTTTCTTCACGCCAAAGCCGAGGCGCGTGCTCGCCGCCTGCTGCAGCGTCGAGGTAATAAACGGCGCCGACGGTTTGCTGCTGGTCGGTTTGTCTTCACGATCCAGCACCGCGTAACGCGCTTTCTCCAGAATCGCGACTGCCGCTTCGGTTTGCTCGCGGTTAACCGGACGGAACGCTTTGTCGCCCTGATGTGTCACTCTGACCGCCAGCGCATCGCCTTTCGGCGTCGACAGGTCGGCGTCAATTTCCCAGTACTCTTCCGGGACGAAGGCTTTGATTTCGCGTTCGCGCTCAACCACCAGGCGCACGGCGACCGACTGTACGCGGCCGGCCGACAGGCCACGGGCAATCTTTTTCCACAGCAGCGGCGAGACCATATAGCCCACCACGCGGTCCATAAAGCGACGCGCCTGCTGCGCATTCACGCGTTCGATATTCAGTTCGCCCGGCTTGTCAAACGCCTGACGAATCGCATTTTTGGTGATTTCGTTAAACACCACGCGGCTGAAGCGTTTATCGTCGCCGCCGATTACTTCCCGCAGGTGCCAGGCGATGGCTTCCCCTTCGCGGTCAAGGTCGGTTGCGAGATAGATGTGGTCGGCATCGGCAGCCAGGTTTTTCAGCTCGGAGACCACTTTCTCCTTGCCAGGCAGAATCTGATAGTCCGCTTCCCAGCCGTGCCACGGGTCAACGCCCATGCGATTGACCAGCGCGGCCTTTTCATCTTTCTTTACTTTCTTGCCGGTTTTCGCCTTTTCCCCGTCGGCACTTTTACGGGCCGTTGAACCACTGGTCGGCAAATCACGGATATGACCGACGCTGGATTTCACCACGTAGTCATTACCGAGGTATTTATTGATTGTTTTGGCCTTTGCCGGGGACTCAACGATGACGAGTGCTTTACCCATATGTACCTTTACCTAATTGAAACGTCCTGATAAACGGGAGAGGATTGGCGGCCCCAAAACCCAGTGGGTTAAATATTGCTGCTGACTTTTTCATTTTCAAGCCAGCGGGGACAATCTCTGGTCAGATTGCATCGGTATTTGCAACTTGATGATTAAGAGCGAGTTTTCCGTCTGACGGTATCACACATCCCGGTGTGAACTCCCTGAAAGCTGAATCGCCCACACTCTACCTGATAAAATCGGTTACGCAACTTAATTAGCATTCTGTTCAATTTTGCGCCAGTTTTCCGCCCGAACGGTGATTTGCTGAACGCACCAACAGCCAGGTAATATAGAAGGAGAAAATACGTTGTCAAAAAAGAGGGGAAAAATGTCAGCAGAAACGGAATCCATTTCACACCAGGCGTTACTGGAAATCGCCAATCAGCTCATTCAGCAGCACGACGAATATTTTACCGGGATGGAAGCCAGTGAGGTGATTCAGCAGGGCGAGGTGCTGGTGTTTCGCGGTCCGTGGTTCCTCGACGCCGAAGGCTTACCGACGGCCAAAACCACAGCGGTGTTCAACGTGTTCAAGCACCTTGCAGTGGTGCTCTCCGCGCAGTATCACCTGGCATAAAAAAACCCGGCCTGCGCCGGGTTCATTTACAGCAGCGGTTTGTCACCGCGCTGCCAGATTTTCAGAATCAGCCGCTCGGCCGCGACGCTGGCGCTGTGGGTAAAGCGGTCAATCATCTTTTTCTTGCGCGCAAACTGTACGCCCAGCACGCTAAAGCGCTCCATGCGTGCGATAATCAGCGCATCACTGGTGCCAATCTCGTCAATCAGCCCCAGATCCAGCGCCTGACGGCCGTACCAGTGTTCGCCGGTCGCCACTTTGTCCAGATCCAGCGTCGGTCGCATCTGCTGCACAAAGTCTTTGAACAGCTGATGGGTTTCGTTCAGGTCTTCCTGAAACTTCTCCCGCCCTTCCTCGGTATTCTCACCAAACAGCGTCAGCGTTCGCTTGTACTGACCGGCAGTGTGCAGTTCGACATCAATATCGTTGCGCTTCAGCAGACGATTAAAGTTAGGGATCTGCGCCACCACCCCAATGGAGCCGATGATGGAGAACGGTGCCGCCACGATGCGATCCGCGACGCAGGCCATCATGTAGCCGCCGCTGGCAGCGACTTTATCCACCACCGCCGTCAGGTGCAGGTCGGCATCACGCAGGCGCTGCAGCTGCGACGCCGCCAGGCCATAGCCGTGCACCACGCCGCCCGGGCTTTCGAGCCGCAGCAGCACTTCATCACCCGGCTGCGCCACTGCCAGCACCGCGGAGATCTCTTCGCGCAGCGAGCTGACTTCACCAGCATCCATACTGCCTTTGAACTCCAGCACATACAGTGTCGGCTTCGCCGCTTCAGTCACACCGGCTTTGGCGTTGCGCTTTTCGGCTTTGGCTTTCTGTTTCTCTTCTTTTTTATGCTGCTTCAGCCACACTTTTTGCGCCTGCGGCTTCATCTTCGCCAGCTGCAAATCCTCTTTCATCTCGCGATACGCCTCGTCGAGATGGGTTAAGCGCAGCTGACCGCCGCTGTGACGTTTACGCAGCGCGGCATTCAGCACAATCAGTACAATAGCTGCGATCGCCACCACTACGGTGACGGCCTTGGCCAGAAATAATCCATAACTGGAGAGTAAATCCATTCTGCCGCCTTATTAAACAGTGAATTACAGTCAAACGCTGAGTTTACCCGCTTTAACGCCGTTCGTCGCCTGAAATGCCGGCAGGCGGCACAGAATGCGCGTTGCGGCGATTGCACCTTGCGGTAAATTGAGGCATAAAGCCAAAAAACCCTCTGACCTGCAAAGGACATCGCTGTGCATTATCAACCGAAAAGCGACCTGCTGGACAATCGCATCATCCTCGTGACCGGCGCTTCCGACGGCATTGGCCGCGAAGCCGCCCTGACCTATGCGCGCTACGGTGCGCGCGTCATTCTGCTGGGTCGCAATGCCGCAACGCTGCAGCAGACTGCGGACGCAATCAATCAACTTAACAAACAGCCCGCCGCCACGCTGCTGCTGGATCTGGCTGACGCCACACCG
The DNA here is from genome assembly GCF_035783935.1 of Pantoea dispersa. GTDB lineage: Bacteria > Pseudomonadota > Gammaproteobacteria > Enterobacterales > Enterobacteriaceae > Pantoea > Pantoea dispersa_C. The sequence goes on from NZ_JALKOV010000001.1 coordinate 961,219, forward strand.
GAGAGCTGCCAGCAGCTGGCACAGCAGGTTGCCGCGCTGGTGCCGCGACTGGATGGCGTGCTGCATAACGCCGGCATTCTCGGCGAGATCGTGCCGCTGGCCGAGCTCGATCCGGCGGTCTGGCAGCAGGTGATGCAAATCAACCTCGACGCCACATTCTATTTAACGCAGGCGCTGTTGCCGCTGCTGCTGCAATCCGACGCCGGTTCACTGGTGTTCACCACCTCCAGCGTGGGCCGTACCGGCCGCGCCGGCTGGGGTGCCTACGCGGTGTCAAAATTCGCCACCGAGGGCATGATGCAGGTGCTGGCCGATGAGTACAAAAACCGCCATCTGCGGGTGAACTGCATCAATCCGGGCGGCACGCGCACCAAAATGCGCGCCAGCGCCTTCCCGGAGGAAGATGCCAGCCTGCTAAAAACCCCGGCTGACCTGATGCCGCTCTACCTTTATTTAATGGGCGATGACAGCCGCCGCAAAACCGGCATCAGCTACGATGCACAACCGGGGCGTAAACCGGGACCGGCCAGCGCATGAGCGATCGTCATCAGCAACGTCAGCAGCGGCTGAAAGAACAGGTTGATGCCCGCATCGCCGCCGCCACCGACACGCGCGGCATCCTGATGGTGTTTACCGGCAACGGCAAAGGCAAAACCACCGCCGCCTTTGGCACCGCGCTGCGCGCCTGTGGTCACGGTAAAAAGGTGGCTGCCGTGCAGTTTATCAAGGGTGAATGGCCCAACGGCGAGCGTAATCTGCTGGCGCAGCACGGCGTAGAGTTTCAGGTGATGGCCACCGGCTTTACCTGGGAAACACAGGATCGCGTCAGCGATACGGCGGCCTGCCAGCAAGTGTGGCAACACGCCAGACGCATGCTGCAAGATGACACGCTCGATCTGGTGATCCTTGATGAGATCACCTACATGGTGAGCCTGGATTATCTTGAGCTGGATGAGCTGGTGAGCGCTCTACAGCAACGTCCGCCGCAGCAAAGCGTGATTATTACCGGGCGCGGCTGTCACCGTACGTTACTGGAGATGGCAGATACCGTCAGCGAAATGCGTCCGGTGAAGCATGCGTTTGATGCCGGGATTCAGGCACAGCAGGGAATCGACTGGTAAAAACTGACGCCGCAGGCGCGGCGTCGGGGACATCAGGAACCGCGTTTGGTGTTATTGCGACGCGGGCTGTTGGTGCTGACCGCACTGTGACGTTTGACCGCCCGGCGGATTTGGTTGGCTTTGGTACGGCGACGATCCTTCTCGACCGCCACTTTGGTGACCGTCTCTTCCGGCAGTCCCACTATCGTACGCAGGTAGTTGACCGCTGGCAGTTCCATCTCCATCCAGCCGCCACGCGGCAGGCCTTTTGGCAGCTGGATATCGCCATAGCGCACGCGCATCAGACGACTGACCTGCACACCAACCGCTTCCCACAAACGACGCACTTCACGATTACGCCCTTCGGTCAGGGTGACGTTGTACCACTGGTTGATGCCTTCACCGCCAGCGAATTTGATGGTTTTAAACGCTGCCGGACCGTCTTCCAGCTGCACGCCTTTGCTCAGCTGACGCACTTTGTCGTCATCCACTTCACCGAATACGCGCACGGCGTATTCACGCTCGACTTCGCGGCTGGGGTGCATCAGACGGTTGGCCAGCTCACCGTCGGTGGTGAACAACATCAGACCGCAGGTGTTCACATCCAGACGGCCAACGGCAATCCAGCGGGAACCGCGCAGACGCGGCAGGCGATCAAATACCGTCGGACGCCCTTCCGGATCGTTGCGCGTGCACAGCTCACCTTCCGGTTTGTAGTACGCCAGTACGCGACACACCTCGGTGGCCGATTCAGCAATCGACACCAGATGACCATCAATACGGATTTTCAGGGTTTTATCATTTTCGATGCGATCGCCCAGCGTCGCCAGTTTGCCATCAACGCTGATGCGTCCGGCTGAAATCATTGCTTCGATTTCGCGGCGCGAGCCGTGACCGGCGCGCGCTAATACTTTTTGTAATTTCTCGCTCATGGAGCTGCCTCGTTGTCGCCTTCCCAGGCGTCGTGGTAATGAAGAGGTAAGATACCGGCGTTACCAGGTCCTGTATCAGAATTTGTGACCGCAGCGCACCGTATGCCAGCGCGCGCGGCCGGTGATTTTACACCAGCTACAGTTTCGTTAACACCTTTTCCTCATCTGCCGATAATAAAGCGCCTGAAGTTTAGCGTGCGTACCCGTCCGGCCGGCGATTGATTTGGGTTTCTGATCAATTCGCGTAAAAAGTGTCAGGGCAGCTGACGCAACCCGCTGAAATAGCGTCGTTTTGTCTGACACGGTTTATTGGCTGACCGCCGGGCCGATTAGCCTCACAATAGATTAAATTGACTCACCAGTCAGATGCCAGCAGCGTTCACGACACAGACAAGGATTCGCAAACATAAAATCGGCAAGTTACAACAAAAACAGCACAAACCTCTGAACAATTGGGTTAATCAGGTCGATGTCAATCAGGCATGACAGATTTACAGCGAATTGGCACTGCAGGTTGAATTAAGTCTGTATTTTCGCTTTTATTTGATAAAGATTAAATATGATGAATTGTTCTCAAACGAAAACTGTGTAAAATTTAATCCTGAATTTGGCTGAGCTGTCTTAATAAAGTATTTAATTTACCCTTTATCTTCTTTTTATAACAAGCCATTCACAATTAATGGTACAGCAGGCCTGATAATATAATCCGGCGCGCACGGGAATTCGCGCGCTAATCGCTTCACGGATTGAATTTAATTTGTCTGTCGAAAGTCTTCACCAGGGATTTTGCTGACGGACATTAAATGAAGATCGCTATCATGAGAACCTCTCTGCTTTGGCCGGCGCTTGCAGCGCTGGCACTGAGCGGTTGTTCCGTGGGCCATACTGAGTACAGTCGTACGGCAATGCAGCACGTGGATATGAGCGTGACCGGCATCCCGACGGTACTCGGTTTGGGCATCCTCGGTACAACCATTCCGTTAACGCCGGAATATAGCCTGACCGCCGCGCACGTGGCCAAAACCGCCGTGCAGCGCGTAAAGGCTTATCACCCTTATTGCGACGTCGCGATTATTTATCATAAAAACAGTCCGGATACGCTGGCGAAATTCCGCAGTAGCGCGGTGGGCGAGCCGGTTAAAATGTACGGCTACAGCTTTATTTCCGCGATGCCGGTGGAATCGAGCGGCGTTAATCTGGCGCGCACCGCGATCAATAATCGCTGGAATAAAAAACCGTGCATGGCGATGGCTTCTGATGCCGGTGTCGTTCAGGGGATGTCGGGCGGCGCGGTGTATAATGCCGACCAGACAATCAGCGGAGTGATTGTGGGTTACAGCCATGAAATTGCTAACGTGCGCAGCAAAAAAGTTATCTTAAAAGATGTCTCGCTGTACATCCCTTACGGCGATTTCAAACGCTGGCTGGAAGCCAATATCGGCCAGGCGCCGCAAACCGCGCCTGGCCCGGCCTGATCACAGGAACGGGCGGGTGTCGCCTGCCCCTTCACGCACAATGACCGGCGCGTCGCTGGTGAGATCGATCACGGTGGTCGGCTGCTGACCCAGCGTGCCGCCATCGATAATCAAATCCACCAGCTTGCCGATGCTGTGCTGAATCTCTTCCGGATCGGATTCGGTGAAATCATTGCCCGGCAGCATCAGTGAGGTCGACATCATCGGCTCATTGAGACGCTCCAGCAGCGCCAGCGCCACCGGATTTGACGGCACGCGCAGGCCGATGGTTTTACGCTTATCGTTCATCAGACGACGCGGCACTTCTTTGGTCGCCTTCAGAATAAAGGTGTAATTGCCCGGCGTGTTGTTCTTCAGAATGCGAAACGCGCTGTTATCCACCTGCGAATAGGTCGACAGCTCTGAGAGATCGCGACACATCAGGGTGAAATTGTGGTTGCCATCAAGCTGACGAATGCGGCAGATGCGCTCCATAGCATTCTTTTCTTCCAGACGGCACCCCAGCGCGTAGCCGGAATCGGTTGGATAGACAATCACACTGCCTTTATTGAGATAATCAACCGCCTGGTTGACCAGACGCGGCTGCGGATTTTCCGGATGAATGTGAAAAAGTTGACTCATAAAAACCTCATGTCACCTGTCAGCGGGAGACGTCGCGGGCGCTAACGCGGGGAATCGCTCCCAGACCGGCTCGACGCCGCCCGGCAGCCATAGCTTGCGCCCCAGTTCAATCCACGGACAGGGTTGGTGGAAATCGGACCCCTGTGAGGCCGCCAGCTGAGTATCGCGCGCATAGCTCGCCAGCTGGGTACGTTCATTCGGTGCCTGCTGGCACTGCGCCACTTCCATTGCATCGCCGCCTTCCGCAGCAAAATGCGCGATCAGCCGCTTCAGCCATTTGGCCGACAGCCCATAACGCGCAGGATGGGCCAGCACCGCCACGCCGCCAGAATGATGAATAGCATCAATGGCTTGTTTAATTGTACACCATTGTGGCGGCACATAGCCGGTTTTGCCACGCGCCAGATAGTTTTTAAATACTTGCGCCATGTTATCGGCTTTGCCCAGTTCAACCAGATAGCGGGCAAAATGCCCGCGGGTGATTACCCCGCCCTGCGCCAGACGCTGGGCGCCGGCCAGCGCGTCGGGAATACGCGCGCGTTCCAGCCGTTCGGCAATCAGCGCTGCGCGTGCCATCCGGCACTGGTGCTGCTGCGCGAGGAAAGCAGTTAATGCCGGATGCTGGCAATCCACATTCAGCCCGACGATATGAATTTCATGATTCTCCCACAGCGTGGATGCTTCCAGACCGGCAAGCACCCTGAGCGGCAATTGCTGTTGCTGCACCGCCGCCTGCGCTTCGGCGACGCCCGCCACGCTATCGTGATCGGTAATGGCCAGCACGCCGACGCGCATCTCAACGGCGCGCTGCACCAGTGCGGTCGGCGTCAGCAAACCGTCAGAAGCCTGGGTATGGCTGTGTAAATCGTAAAGCGGAAAACGGGCGATATCTGACAAGGTCACTCCAGCGACTGCATGAAACCGGCTGGCATGATAACGATTTTGCCCGTAACTGAAAAAGGGTATTGACTTTTTTCACCCGAACCAGTTAACTAGTACACAAGTTCACACGTAACGGGTATTTAATCATGGCTCTTATCGGTACGCATGTTAATGGTTGGTGGCGCGATGATCCCTTTCACGGGCGACGTCGTCGTGCACATTTTGCGTAACCGCAGTGCAGATACCTGAGCCCGCCACCGAGCGGGCTTTTTTTGAGCGAAATTCAGAGAATCCATTATGGCTAATGCGAAACCTACATTGAAGTTGATTACCGGCACCGCGCCCTACCGCGAAGATCCGGCCGCAGTGTTTCATCAATTATGCGGCGCACGACCGGCAACTCTGCTGCTTGAATCTGCCGATATCGACAGCAAGCAGAACCTGAAAAGCCTGCTGATTGTCGACAGCGCGCTGCGCATCAGCGCACTCGGCAATGTTGTCACCCTGCAGGCGCTGTCTGAAAACGGCCGCGCACTGCTGCCGCTGCTGGACGAAGCGCTGCCGCCAGAGGTGCGTATTGAAGTCCGTCCGGACGGCCGTGCGCTGCATTTCATGCCGGTTCAGGGTCTGCACGATGAAGATTCGCGCCTGAAAGCGCTGTCGGTGTTCGATGCGCTGCGTCTGATTCCGCACCTGGTGAACAGCCCGGCGGAGGAGCGTGAAGCCATGCTGCTGGGCGGCCTGTTTGCCTACGATCTGGTCGCGGGATTTGAAGATCTGCCGCCGCTGCGCAACGACCAGAGCTGCCCGGATTACTGTTTCTACCTCGCCGAAACCTTACTGGTGATCGATCACCAGCAACGCAGCGCCCGCCTGCAGGCCAGCCTGTTTACGCCGTCCACCAGCGAGTTCCAGCGTCTGCAGAGCCGCATTGAGCAGCTGCACGGCCAGATGACGCAGCCCGCGCCGGCGCTGCCGGTACATCGCGTCGAGCAGATGACGCTCAGCACCAGCCAGAGCGACGAGGCTTACTGCAACGTGGTAAGCGAACTGCAGCAGGCGATTCGTATCGGAGAAATCTTCCAGGTGGTGCCATCGCGTCGCTTCTCGCTGCCGTGCCCGTCACCGCTGGCGGCTTACGACACGCTGAAAAACAGCAACCCGAGCCCGTATATGTTCTTTATGCAGGATCAGGATTTCGCGCTGTTTGGCGCTTCGCCAGAGAGCTCGCTGAAGTATGACGCCAGCTCGCGCCAGATCGAAATCTATCCGATTGCCGGTACGCGTCCTCGCGGCCGCCATGCTGATGGCTCGCTGGATCGCGACCTGGATAGCCGCATTGAACTGGAGATGCGCACTGACCACAAAGAGCTGGCTGAACACCTGATGCTGGTAGACCTTGCGCGCAACGACCTGGCGCGTATCTGTGTGCCCGGCAGCCGCTATGTCGCGGATCTGACCAAAGTTGACCGTTACTCGTTTGTAATGCACCTGGTGTCCCGCGTGGTGGGCACGTTGCGCAACGATCTCGACGTGCTGCACGCCTATCGCGCCTGCATGAACATGGGCACGCTGAGCGGCGCACCGAAAGTGCGTGCGATGCAGCTGATCGCGGAAAAAGAAGGCACGCGACGCGGCAGCTACGGTGGCGCAGTCGGTTACTTCACCGCCAGCGGCGACCTCGATACCTGTATTGTGATCCGCTCTGCCTGGGTGGAAGACGGCGTCGCCACGGTCCAGGCCGGTGCCGGCGTGGTGCTGGATTCTCAGCCTCAGGCTGAAGCGGACGAGAGCCGCAACAAAGCCCGCGCGGTATTGCGCGCCATCGCCACTGCCCATCACTGCAAGGAGATTTTCTGATGGCCGATATCCTGCTGCTCGATAATATCGACTCCTTTACTTATAACCTCGTTGACCAGCTGCGTACCTTTGGCCACAACGTGGTGATTTACCGCAATAACGTCCCGGCAGAGGTGCTGATCGACCGCCTGCAGCAGATGGAAAATCCGGTGCTGATGCTTTCACCCGGTCCCGGCGCGCCAAAAGATGCCGGCTGCATGCCGCAGCTGCTCCAGGCGCTGCGCGGTCAGCTGCCGATCATCGGTATCTGTCTCGGCCATCAGGCCATTGTTGAAGCTTACGGCGGCCACGTCGGCCAGGCGGGCGAAATTCTGCACGGCAAAGCTTCCGCCATTACCCACGATGGCGAGGCGATGTTTACTGGCCTGAGCAATCCGCTGCCGGTGGCGCGCTATCACTCGCTGGTCGGCAGCAATACCCCGGCGGAATTGACGGTTAATGCCAGCTACAACGGCATGGTGATGGCGGTGCGTCACGAAACCGACCGCGTGTGCGGTTTCCAGTTCCATCCCGAATCCATTCTCACCACGCAGGGCGCACGTCTGCTGGAGCAAACGCTGGCCTGGGCGCTGGCGAAATAACAGGGAGATGACGATGCAAACTATTCTGGAAAAACTGTATCAGGCGCAGACGCTGAGCCAGGCCGAGAGCCACCAGCTGTTTAGCGCCATCATTACCGGACAGCTGGAGCCAACGCAGCTGGCAGCGGCGCTGATCGCCATGAAAGTGCGTGGAGAACGTCCGGAGGAGATCGCCGGTGCCGCTTCCGCGCTACTGGCCGATGCCAAACCGTTCCCGCGTCCGGAGTATACCTTTGCCGATATCGTCGGCACCGGCGGTGACGGCAGCAACAGCATCAATATTTCTACCGCCAGCGCTTTTGTCGCCGCCACCTGCGGGCTGAAAGTGGCCAAGCACGGCAACCGCAGCGTCTCCAGCAAATCCGGATCGTCCGATCTGCTGGCCGCCTTCGGTATCAATCTCGACATGCCGGCAGAGCAGGCACGGCAGGCACTGGACGATCTCAACGTCTGCTTCCTGTTTGCGCCGCAGTACCACAGCGGTTTTCGCCATGCGATGCCGGTGCGCCAGCAGCTGAAAACCCGCACGCTGTTTAACGTGCTTGGCCCGCTGATCAACCCGGCGCGCCCGCCGCTGGCGGTGATTGGCGTGTACAGCCCGGAGCTGGTGCTGCCTATTGCCCAGACGCTGAAAGTGCTGGGCTACCAGCGCGCTGCCGTGGTGCACGGCGGCGGCATGGATGAAGTGGCGCTGCACAGTGCGACCCAGGTGGCTGAACTGCGTGACGGTGAGATCACCAGCTATCAGCTGACGCCGGAAGACTTTGGCTTCAGCTTCCAGCCGAAAGAGGCGCTGGCCGGCGGCACGCCGGAAGAAAACCGTGACATTCTGACGCGTTTGCTCCAGGGTAAAGGCCAGCCCGCCCACGAGCAGGCGGTTGCGGTGAATGTCGCAATGTTGCTGAAAGTATTCGGAAATGAAGATTTGCGCGACAACGCGGCGCGCGCCATCGCTGCCATTCGCAGCGGTCAGGCGTATGAGCGCGTTGTAGCACTGGCAGCGAGAGGATGAAATGAGTATCAAGGGCACCGTATTAGAGAAAATTGTGCAGGACAAAGCCCTGTGGGTTGAAGCACGCAAATCGCAGCAGCCGCTGGCCTCTTTCCAGAACGATCTGCAGCCGGCGGAGCGTCATTTTTACGAGGCGCTGCGCGGCACGCGCACCGTTTTCATTCTGGAGTGCAAAAAAGCCTCCCCGTCCAAAGGGCTGATTCGCGCCGATTTTGATCCGGCCACCATCGCCGGCATCTATCGCCATTACGCTTCTGCGGTGTCGGTGCTGACCGATGAGAAATATTTCCAGGGCAGCTTTGATTTTCTGCCAGTGGTCAGCGCGGCGATTACGCAGCCGGTGCTGTGCAAAGACTTTATTATTGATCCTTACCAGATTTATCTGGCGCGCCATTACCAGGCCGACGCCATTCTGCTGATGCTGTCGGTGCTGGATGATGAGCAGTACCGTCAGCTGGCTGCGGTGGCGCACAGCCTGAAAATGGGCGTGCTGACCGAAGTCAGTAATGAAGAAGAGCTGGAACGCGCCATTGCGCTGGAAGCCAAAGTGGTCGGCATCAACAACCGTGACCTGCGCGATTTGTCGATTGACCTGAATCGTACGCGTCAGCTGGCGCCGCGTCTCGGCCATGGCGTCACGGTGATCAGTGAGTCCGGCATCCATAATTACGCTCAGGTGCGCGAGCTGAGCCATTTCGCCAACGGCTTTTTAATCGGCTCGGCGCTAATGGAAGAGCACGACCTCGACGCCGGCGTGCGCCGCGTGCTGCTGGGCGATAACAAAGTGTGCGGCCTGACCCGGCCGGAAGATGCGCAGGCCGCGCATCAGGCCGGTGCGCTGTTCGGTGGCGTGATCTTTGCCGCCGGTTCGCCGCGCCAGGTCAGTACAGCGCAGGCACAGGCGGTGATCGCCGCCGCGCCGCTGAAGTATGTTGGTGTCTTCCGTAACAGCGCCATTAGTGACGTTGTCACGCTGGCCACTGACTTATCGCTTGCGGCCGTGCAATTGCACGGCGACGAAGATAAGGCGTACGTCGCGGAACTGCGTCAGGCGCTGCCGGCCAGCGTACGCATCTGGAAGGCGTTGAGCATCAAAGATCGGTTGCCGCCACGCGACTGGCCGCACGTTGATCGCTATGTGCTGGATAACGGCCAGGGCGGCAGCGGTCAGCGCTTTGACTGGTCGCTGCTGCAGGGTGAAAACCTGACAGACGTGCTGCTGGCCGGTGGCCTGAGCGCCGATAACTGCGTCGAAGCCGCTCAGCTCGGCTGTGCCGGCCTCGATTTTAACTCTGGCGTGGAATCCGCGCCGGGCATCAAAGATGCCAGCAAAGTCGCGGCGGTATTCCGCACGCTGCGCGCCTATTAATTGCGTCTGCCCGCCTGCGGGCGGGCCGGATAAGGAAGAGGACACGATGACGACATTACTTAATCCCTACTTTGGCGAGTTCGGCGGCCAGTATGTGCCGCAGATTTTGATGCCGGCCCTGCGTCAGCTGGAAACGGCCTTTGTTGAAGCCCAGCGCGATCCGCAGTTTCAGGCGGAGTTTACCGACCTGCTGAAAAACTACGCCGGTCGTCCGACGGCCCTGACGCTGTGCAGCAACCTGACCAAAGGCAGCAAAACCCGCCTGTACCTGAAGCGTGAAGACCTGCTGCACGGCGGCGCCCACAAAACCAACCAGGTGCTGGGCCAGGCGCTGCTGGCAAAGCGCATGGGCAAAAACGAGATCATCGCGGAAACCGGCGCCGGTCAGCACGGTGTGGCGTCGGCGCTGGCCTGCGCCCTGCTCGGCATGAAATGTCGCATTTACATGGGTGCGAAAGACGTTGAGCGTCAGTCACCCAACGTGTTCCGCATGCGGCTGATGGGCGCCGAGGTGATTCCGGTACACAGCGGTTCCGCCACGCTGAAAGATGCCTGTAATGAGGCGCTGCGCGACTGGTCCGGCAGCTACGAAACCGCGCACTACATGCTCGGCACCGCCGCAGGCCCGCATCCGTTCCCGACCATTGTGCGTGAGTTTCAGCGCATGATTGGCGAAGAGACCAAAGCGCAGATTCTGGAAAAAGAGGGTCGCCTGCCGGATGCCGTGCTGGCGTGCGTCGGCGGCGGTTCTAACGCCATCGGCATGTTTGCTGATTTTATCGAAGAGAGCAGCGTGCGCCTGATTGGCGTTGAGCCAGCCGGTCACGGTATCGAAACCGGTGAGCACGGAGCGCCGCTCAAGCATGGTCGCGTTGGCATCTATTTCGGTATGAAGGCGCCGATGATGCAGACCGAAGAGGGACAGATCGAAGAGTCCTATTCCATCTCTGCCGGTCTCGATTTCCCGTCGGTCGGTCCGCAGCATGCGCACCTTAACAGCACCGGCCGCGCTGACTACGTGTCGATTACCGATGACGAAGCGCTCGACGCGTTCAAGACGCTGTGCCGCGCTGAGGGCATCATTCCGGCGCTCGAATCGTCACACGCGCTGGCATACGCGCTGAAAATGATCCGCGAAAATCCGGACAAAGAGCAACTGCTGGTAGTCAACCTCTCCGGCCGCGGCGACAAAGACATCTTTACCGTTCACGACATTCTGAAAGCTAAGGGAGAGATCTGATGGAACGTTATAATCAGCTGTTTGAACGTCTGTCGGCCAAACAGGAAGGCGCGTTTGTGCCCTTCGTCACCCTCGGCGATCCGTCGCCAGCGCTGTCGCTGGAAATTATTGATGCGCTGGTCGCGGGGGGTGCGGATGCGCTGGAGCTGGGAATTCCGTTCTCCGATCCACTGGCCGACGGCCCAACCATTCAGGGCGCCACGCTGCGCGCCTTCGCCGCCGGCACCACCGTGGCACAGTGCTTTGAAATGCTCGCCACCGTGCGCCAGAAATACCCCGATCTGCCGATTGGCCTGCTGATGTACGCCAACCTGGTGTTCAGCAGAGGCGTCGATAACTTCTACGCGCAGTGCGCGGCGGTGGGCGTTGATTCGGTGCTGGTGGCCGACGTGCCGGTGGAAGAGTCGGCACCGTTCCGTCAGGCGGCGATGCGTCACAACATCGCCCCGATCTTTATCTGCCCGCCTAACGCGGATGACGATCTGCTGCGCGAAATCGCCTCGCACGGCCGTGGCTACACCTATCTGCTGTCGCGCGCGGGCGTTACCGGGGCGGAAAACCGCGCCAGCCTGCCGCTGCATCACCTGATCGAGAAGCTGCGCGAATATCACGCGGCTCCGCCGCTGCAGGGCTTTGGTATCTCCGAGCCTGGCCAGGTCAAAGAGGCGATAGCGGCCGGCGCTGCCGGGGCGATTTCCGGCTCAGCCATCGTAAAAATCATCGAGCGTAATCAGAACGACCCGGCGACGCTGCTCAGCGAGCTGCGGACGTTCGTCAGCAATCTGAAAACGGCCACCCGCTAAGTTTGCCCGGCCCTGCAGTTCTGCAGGGCCTTCCTTTTGTCAGCCATTATCCCTCTAGCTAAAACTTTTTCATCGCGCCTGAGTTGCCGAAATGCGAGGCACCGCCCACACTTAAGCGTGCCGTCTCGTTACGGTGCACCACCATCTATGACAGGGAGATAACCAATGAAATTGTTCAAAGTCGTTGCGGGTTTTTTAGTGGCTGCAGTGATGGCGCTTACCTTAAGTGCCTGTGCACCAACAGCAACAAAGGAAGGGACCGGCGGTTACATCGATGACACGGTCATTACCACTAAAGTGAAGGCGCAGCTGCTGAATGACGAGGCACTGAAATCGACAGAAATTAACGTTGAGACCTTCAAAGGGAAAGTACAGCTGAGCGGCTTTGTCAGCTCACCGCAGATGGCCAACCGTGCGGTTGCGGTAACGCGTGGCGTGGCGGGGGTGAAATCCGTCGTCAACAATATGCAGATTAAGTAACTAAACGGGCGACCTGCGGGTCGCCCTTTTTCATTTCACCGTAAAAATCAGAAACGGTAGCCCGCGCCGAAGAAGAACACCCACGGATCGATGCGGGTATTGATATTCTGCTGTTCACCTGCCGCTTTGAATTTCACTTCGGTATCAATGTCCATGTACCACAGCGAAGCGTTAAGCATCCAGTCACGGTTGATCTGATAATCCAGCCCGACCTGACCCGCCATGCCCCACGAATCCTTCACGCTTAAATCGCTCAGCTGCGCATCCTGCCCGGTCTGGTTGAACTTCGCATCGTAGAAAGTGGTGTAGTTGATACCCACGCCAACGTACGGGCGCAGCGCGCTTTGGCTGTCGAAGAAGTAGTATTGCGCCATCAGCGTGGGCGGCAGCTGACGCACGGTGGCGAGGTTGCCGGTCGGACCAAGACCCACTTTGTGGCGGAACGGCGTGGCCGCCAGCAGTTCGACGCCAATGTTGTCGGTCGCCATCCAGGTAAAGGTCAGGCCGAGCTGAGTATCGTTGCTGACGTTAAAGCCGCCCATACCCAGCACATTATCAGAGCCTTCGGTCGGACGAACGGTCGCGCTACCGGCGCGCACAAAAAAATCACCGGCCTGGTGAGCCAGGGCCAGTTGTGGGATCGCCAGCGCCAGCAGTAGCGCGCATTTTGCCAGTTTCATAATCACTCCTTTGCCGGAAAACAGGGTATTGAGGTTTATCGCGGCACAAGATTTACCCCTTTTTCGCTAAAAGATCATCAGCATCAATTCAAATTAATCACTTATAAAACAATGAATTGATTCAGATCAATTTTGCCTTTACAAGCGGACATAAAAATTCTGTTGCCGCCATTGCGCGGCGTGATTATTTTGCTTTTCCCCTTTAGTGATTTTGGTTCGAAGCCTCAGGAGTGGCGGGCGATCAGATGAGCGATTCACTTAACCCTTGTATGACCTGTGGCGCCTGCTGCGCCCATTTTCGCGTGTCTTTCTACTGGGCCGAAGCTGACGATGGCGGTGGCGCGGTGCCGGTTGAACTGACTGAACCCCTGAGCCTGATGATGCGTAATATGCGCGGCACCAACGATCGTGCCCCACGCTGTGTGGCGCTGCAGGGTGAAGTTGGCGGCTGTGTTTCCTGCGGCATCTATGCGCAGCGCCCTTCGCCGTGCCGTGAGTTTGCCATGTCCGGCGAAAATGGCGTGCCGAACGACGCCTGCGATCGCGCCCGGGCACGCTATGGCCTTCCCGCGCTTTTTCACCCTTCTTTACCTGTCATGACAGAAAGTTATGGGATTCCGGGTGCCAGCCAGCCTGCAGAACATGTACAATCGCCGGGTTAATTAACCCGGTTCCTTCAAGGAGTGTACATGTCTATCACGGCAAGCTCGTTATACCGTGACACAGGAAATTTTCTGCGCCATCAGCTGGTCACCATTGTGCTGATGGCGTTGCTGACCTCGTTTATTACCGTGATTGTTGGCCATGCCCTGACGCCGGGCGAGGATCAGTTGTCCCTGCTCAGCCAGACCGACAGCAGCGCCTCTTCGCTGTTTGAAGTGGTCCAGAACATGTCACCGGATCAGCAACGCATTCTGCTGCGCGCCTCTGCCGCCGGTACCTTTGCGGCGCTGATTGGCAATACGCTGCTGCTGGGTGGCATGCTGTGCCTGCTGCCGATGGTATCCGGTGGACAGCGCGTCAGTGCGCTGCGTGCGATTGGCGCCGCTGCGCCGCTGCTGCCGAAACTGCTGGTACAAACCTTCCTCATCACGCTGCTGATTCAGCTGGGCTTTATGGTACTGATGGTGCCGGGCGTGATTCTGGCGATTCTGCTGTCGCTGGCACCGGTGATGCTGGCAAGTGAAAAGATGGGTATTTTCAGCGCGATGCGCGCCAGTATGCGTCTGGCATGGAAGAATATTAAGGTGATCGCGCCGGCCATTATTCTGTGGCTGCTGGCGAAAATTGCGCTGATGTTCTTCTTCTCCTCGCTGACCGTGCTGCCAGCCAATATCGCCTCGGTGGTGCTTAACGCGCTGGGCAATCTGGTGTCAGCCATTCTGATTATCTATTTGTACCGGCTGTATATGCTGTTACGTTAAGCGTTACGGCGCCCGCTGCGGCGCCGTAACTCAACGCTCCTGCCCATGACTGGAAACGCTATGAAGCAGTTACTCGATTTTCTTCCCCTGGTAGTTTTCTTTATCTTCTACAAGCTGTACGACATCTTCGTCGCGTCCGGCGCGCTGGTGGTAGCAACCGGCATCGCGCTGGTGATTAGCTGGGTGCTATACCGCAAGCTGGAGAAGATGACCATTTTCACCTTTGTGCTGGTGGCGGTGTTTGGCACCCTCACTTATGTGTTCCACAACGATGAGTTCATTAAGTGGAAAGTCACGGTGATTTACTCGCTGTTCGCGCTGGCGCTGCTGTACAGCCAGTGGTTTATGCAGCAACCGCTGATCCAGACCATGCTCGGCAAAGAGCTGCAGCTGCCGGGTGCGGTATGGCGTCGGCTGAATATCGCCTGGGCGCTGTTCTTTCTGGTCTGCGGGCTGGCGAATATTTACGTCGCGTTTTGGTTATCCCAGGCGTTTTGGGTTAACTTTAAGGTGTTCGGTCTCACCGGCCTGACCCTGCTGTTTACCCTGTTGAGCGGCCTCTACATCTGGCGACAGATGCCGCAACAAGAACAAAAATAACCCATACAGCCCGGTCCTCGCCGGGCTTGTCTTCACCTGCAGAAGAACTGAGCAATGGACGAAAAACATAAATTGCCGCAAGGCGAGATGGTCTCGCGTACCCTGGCGATGCCGGCAGATACCAATGCTAACGGGGATATCTTCGGCGGCTGGCTGATGTCGCAGATGGATATGGGCGGCGCGATTATGGCTAAAGAGATAGCCGAAGGCCGCGTGGTAACGGTGCGCGTGGATGGCATGACCTTTCTCAAGCCGGTTGCCGTCGGCGATGTGGTGAGCTGCTACGCGCGCTGCATCCGCACCGGCAATAGCTCAATGACCATCAACGTGGAAGTGTGGATTAAGAAGGTCTCATCGGAACCTATCGGTCAGACCTACTGCGCCACCGAAGCGGTGTTTGTTTACGTGGCGGTCGATAACAGCGGGAAATCCCGTCCGCTGCCGGACGGCAAAGCCAACCTGAGCGATTAAGCGCATAAAAAAAGCGGCCCCAATGGCCGCTTTTTCTTTCTTGACTCACTCAATGTTAGAGCCGCCGTTACCACCGTTAATGCGGAACACGATGTTCATGGTCAGGCCCTTGCCTGGACGTCCCGGCTGATAGCGCCATTTCTTCATCGCCTGCTTCACTTCGCGCTCAAACATATTGCGCGGCTCGGCGGACAGGATCTCCACGTTATCGACGCGGCCATCGCTGTCCACATCAAACTTCACGCGTACCCGCCCTTCAACGCGCAGCGCAAAGGCACGTGCCGGATAGGCGGGCTTGCTGACGCTCATCGCTTTTGGTCCATCCGACACGGTCTGCGTCGGAGCCGGATTACTCTTCGGTGCCGTAGAGGGGCGCGTTTGCGCGGCTGGCGCGTCCTGTTTAAACGGATTCTCCTGCGGCTTCACCTGCTGACGCGGTTTCGGCTCCACCTTTTTCTCGACCTTTGGCTTCGGTTTCGGTTTTGGCTTCGGTTTGGGTTCCGGCTTAGGGATCGGTACCGGCTCGGCTTTTGGCGGCTCTGGCGCCACTTCCGGCTCGGGTTCCGGCTCAGGCGGTGGTGGCGGCGTTACGGCGGCAGGCGCCGGTTCAGGCTGCACTTCCGGTGCCACCATGCTGATACTGATAGGCTGAGACGCTTTAGGAACCTCAATGGTCTGATGAAATGAAGCATACAGAATGCCGGCGATTACCGAACCGTGAAGCAGCACAGACAAAATCACGGAAACGGGCGTGCGGGTTGGAAAAGGCGTAGTCAACGTCGTCATATCAGTCATGTTCATTGAGTGAAGCGCTGATTTTAAATGCAAATAGCAATCAGTTTCAACAAGCAGCGTACCTAACCCGGCAGAAAGGCGTTTTTTAACCCTGCTTGCGCTGCCGCACGCAGGCACTATCTTTCGTTTGCACTCTGTTTAGCGATCACTTAACGTGTCTCGCAAATTCGGCAAGTCTAACGGGAGTATCCCATCGTGCTTTACGTCATTTATGCGGAAGATACCGCAGATTCACTGGAAAAACGTAACTCCGTGCGCCCGGCACATCTGGCGCGCCTGCAACTGCTGCAGGATGAGGGACGCCTGATTGTCGCGGGCCCGCTGCCGGCCGTCGACAGTAACGATCCCGGCCCGGCCGGCTTCACCGGGTCAGTCATTGTTGCCGAGTTCTCGTCACTGGAAGTGGCACAATCCTGGGCTAATGACGATCCGTATATCGCGGCTGGCGTGTACGAGAAAGTCTCGGTCAAACCGTTTAAGCGCGTATTCTGATGCAGTGGCAGCCCCTTCTGTTATTAGTGCTGGTGCTGCTGCTGATTGGTCGTGCGCTGTGGCTGTGGCGCCGTCAGGGCTGGCGTCAGGCGCGCCAGCATATCGTTATGCTGGTGGTGCTGGCGGCGGCCGCGCAGATCGTGAACGTTTCACTGGTATTACGCGGCCACTGACGGCCGCGTTAATCACTCAGAGATTCTGCGTGATAAACAGGATGGAGCGGCGCTGCTGCTGTGCCACCTGATGACGAATCGCATGGATGCGCTTATAACGACGTGACTGCCCTTCCAGCCAGCGGGCACGACGGCGATGCGCCTGGCGTAACATTCTCCAGCGGGCCACTTCATTTCTGCTGCGTCTCATCACATCCTCTCTGACTGGCTAAACCCGCGAGGCATTATAGTGATCTGGCAAAAAATGCCAAATCGAAACCTTCATCGAAACGTCATCAACGATTAAAGGTTTCGCTGGCGCAGATCAACACGTAAACTTTGCCCATCAAAGCGCGAACGGGACGTCCACTTTATGACCACTTTTTATACCCTTGTCAGCTGGTTGCTGCTGTTCGGCTACTGGCTGCTGATTGCCGGGGTTACGCTGCGCATCCTGATGAAGCGACGTGCGGTCACGTCGGCGATGGCCTGGCTGCTGATCATCTACATTCTGCCGCTGGTGGGTATTATCGCCTATCTGTCGTTTGGCGAACTGCATTTAGGCAAGCGTCGCGCAGAGCGTGCCCGCACTATGTGGCCGTCCACCGCCAAATGGCTCAACGACCTGAAACAGTGTCGCCACATCTTCGCGACTGAGCATAGCGACGTGGCGCGTTCCCTGTTCGAACTGTGCCGGCATCGTCAGGGCATTGCCGGCGTCAAAGGTAATCAGCTGCAGCTGCTGACCAGTTCTGATGATGTGATGCAGGCGCTGATCCGTGATATCCAGCTGGCGCGCCATAATATTGAGATGGTGTTTTATATCTGGCAGCCGGGCGGGCTGGCAGATGACGTTGCCGAATCGCTGATGGCGGCCTCGCGGCGCGGCGTGCACTGCCGGCTGATGCTCGATTCCGCCGGCAGCGTGGCGTTTTTCCGCAGTCCGTGGGCCGCGATGATGCGCAACGCCGGCATAGACGTGGTCGAGGCTTTGCAGGTCAGCCTGTGGCGCGTGTTCCTGCGCCGCATGGATCTGCGTCAGCACCGCAAAGTGGTGCTGATCGATAATTATATCGCCTACACCGGCAGCATGAATCTGGTGGATCCGCGCTTCTTCAAACAGGATGCCGGCGTCGGTCAGTGGATTGACCTGATGGCGCGCATGGAAGGCCCGGTGGCCACCACCATGGGCATCGTGTATGCCTGCGACTGGGAAATTGAGACCGGCAAGCGCATCCTGCCGCCCGCGCCGGACGGCAATGTGATGCCGTTTGAGCAGGAGAGCGGTCACACCATTCAGGTGATCGCCTCGGGTCCGGGCTTCCCGGAGGATATGATTCATCAGGCGCTGCTGACGGCGGTGTATTCAGCGCGCGAGCAGCTGATCATGACCACGCCCTACTTTGTGCCGAGCGACGATTTACTGCACGCCATCTGTACCGCAGCGCTGCGTGGCGTTGAGGTGAGCATTGTGGTGCCGCGCCACAATGACTCGCTGCTGGTGGGCTGGGCCAGCCGCGCCTTCTTCACCGAGCTGCTGGAAGCCGGGGTAAAAATCTATCAGTTTGAAGATGGCCTGTTGCACACCAAGAGCGTGCTGGTGGACGGTCAGCTCAGCCTGGTGGGCACGGTGAATCTGGATATGCGCAGCCTGTGGCTTAACTTCGAAATTACCCTGGTGGTGGATGATGACGGCTTTGGTAGCGATCTCGCCACCGTCCAGGATGATTACATCGCCCGCTCGCGGCTGCTGGACGGTGCACGCTGGGCAAAACGTGCCTGGTGGCAACGCATCGTTGAACGACTGTTTTACTTCTTTAGCCCTTTACTGTAAAACGAGCGGAAATATTACCGCCTCAGGGCAAGCAGGAATGACCATGGATTTAAATAATCGCCTTACTGAAGATGAAACGCTGGAACAGGCTTACGACATTTTTCTTGAGCTGGCAGGCGATAACCTCGATCCGGCAGACATTATTCTGTTCAATCTGCAATTTGAAGAACGCGGCGGCGCCGAGCTGTTTGATCCGTCAGAAGACTGGCAGGAGCACGTCGATTTCGATCTCAACCCGGACTTCTTCTCTGAAGTGGTGATCGGCCTCGGTGAAGCGGATGGCGAACCGATTACCGATGTGTTCGCCCGCATCCTGCTGTGCCGCGAGAAAGATCATAAGCTGTGTCATATTCTGTGGCGCGAATAAGCCGCAGCACATAAAAAAACGCCGGGCTGTGCCCGGCGTTGTTGTTTATGGCACCGCTCTTATAGCGGATCAACCTTCAGACAGGAAACCGCATGGCGGAAACTGCCTTCCAGTAGCGGTCGGGTTTTGGCGCACTCCGGGCCGGCAATCGGGCAGCGGGTGCGGAACACACAGCCCGATGGCGGATTGATCGGCGACGGCAGCTCCCCTTCCAGCAGCTGAATCTGCTTGTTCTTCTCCAGGTCCGGGTCAGGAATCGGCACCGCTGACATCAGCGCTTTGGTGTACGGATGCTGCGGATCGTTGTACACCGCATCATAGGTCCCCAGTTCGACCGCATGGCCGAGATACATCACCAGCACGCGATCGGAGATGTGCTTCACCACCGCCAGATCGTGCGCGATGAAGATCAGCGACAGCCCCATTTCACGCTGCAGTTTTTGCAGCAGGTTAACCACCTGCGCCTGGATCGATACGTCGAGCGCCGAGACCGGCTCATCACAGATAATCAGCTTCGGCTCAAGAATCAGCGCACGGGCGATGCCGATACGCTGGCACTGGCCACCGGAGAACTCGTGCGGATAGCGGTTGATGAGGTTCGGCAGCAGACCGACCTTCATCATCATGTTCTTAACCTTATCCTTCACTTCCTGACGCGGCATCTTCGGATAGTAGGTGCGCAGCGGTTCGGCAATGATGTCACCAATGGTCATGCGCGGGTTGAGCGAGGCCAGCGGATCCTGGAAGATCATCTGAATGTCGCTGCGCGCCTGACGCCACTCTTCCTGGCTCTGACCCAGCAGATCGCGTCCCAGCCACGCCACGCGTCCTTCGGTGGCTTTCACCAGCCCGATAATGGCGCGCGCCAGCGTGGATTTGCCACAGCCGGATTCACCCACCACGCCGAGCGTTTCGCCTTCATACAGGCGCAGGCTGACGCCATCCACCGCTTTCAGGGTTTTTGGCGGCTGCCAGAACCACTGTTTGCCGTCTTTGATATCGAAATGCACCTTGAGATCGGCGATTTCCAGCAACACTTTTTTCTCTTCAACTACGGTGCTCATACTAATTCCTCCACCGGTTTGAAGCAGGCGCGCAGGCGCCCTTCGGCAAACGGTTCAAGCGGCGGTGATTTGGCACAAATATCCATGGCATATGCGCAGCGCGGCTGGAACGGACAGCCCTGCGGCAGACGCAGCAGATTGGGCGGGTTGCCGGGAATGGTGGTCAGCGACTCACCTTCCGCGTCGAGACGTGGCACCGCGCTCAGCAAACCGATCGAGTACGGATGGGCCGGCTGATAGAACACATCGCGTGCGCGGCCATACTCCATGGTACGGCCCGCATACATCACCAGCACTTTGTCACAGATACCGGCGACGACGCCGAGATCGTGGGTAATCATGATGATGGCGGTGTTGAATTCACGCTTCAGCTCATTCAGCAGCGTCATGATCTGCGCCTGCACGGTGACATCCAGCGCAGTGGTCGGCTCGTCGGCGATCAGCAGCTTTGGCCGGCACAGCAGCGCCATCGCAATCATTACGCGCTGGCGCATCCCGCCGGAGAACTCGTGCGGGAACATCTTCATGCGCTTGCGCGCTTCCGGCATTTTCACCGCGTCCAGCATGCGCACCGACTCTTCAAATGCCTGCGCGCTATTCATGCCTTTGTGCAGTTTCAGCACTTCCATCAGCTGTTCGCCGACGCGCATGTACGGATTGAGCGACGTCATTGGATCCTGAAAAATCATCGCAATCTGCTCGGCCCGCAGCTTGTTGAGCTTGCTCTCCGGCAGGTTGAGGATTTCGTTGCCGTTGAAGCGTGCCGAGCCGCCAATGCGACCATTCTTTGCCAGCAGGCCCATCAGCGCA
Source organism: Pantoea dispersa (assembly GCF_035783935.1). Classification (GTDB taxonomy): domain Bacteria; phylum Pseudomonadota; class Gammaproteobacteria; order Enterobacterales; family Enterobacteriaceae; genus Pantoea; species Pantoea dispersa_C. The sequence continues at coordinate 982,263 of NZ_JALKOV010000001.1, forward strand.
AACGCGGTTTGCGACTTTCCGGAGCCGGATTCACCAACAATGCCCAGCGTTTCACCGGCGCGCAGCGAAAAGTTGAGGTCGTTCACAGCGGTGACATCGCCGTCGTGGGTGCTGAAGGTGACGCGCAGGTCTTTAACGTCCAGCAGCAGGTTGGTGTTTCCCGCAGGTGCCGCCGCCAGCGGCTGAGTATCATGAAGGGTCATCGGGAAACTCCTTAGCGATCTTTCGGGTCGAGGGCGTCACGCAGGCCATCGCCGATAAAGTTGAAACAGAACAACGTCACCACCAGGAAGCCCGCCGGGAACATCAGCAGCCACGGTGATACTTCCATCGAGTTGGCACCGTCGCTCAACAGCGCGCCCCAGCTGCTCAGCGGCTCCTGCGTACCGAGGCCAAGGAAACTGAGGAAGGATTCGAACAGGATCATGCTCGGCACCAGCAGCGAGGCATACACCACCACCACGCCCAGCACGTTCGGCACGATGTGACGCAGCACGATACTGGCGGTGGAGACGCCGCCGACCTGCGCCGCTTCGATAAACTCTTTGCGTTTCAGTCCCAGCGTCTGGCCACGCACAATACGTGCCATATCCAGCCAGGAAACCATACCGATAGCGATAAAGATCAGCAGAATATTGCGGCCGAAGAAGGTCACCAGCAGGATGACGAAGAACATAAACGGGAACGAGTTAAGGATTTCCAGAATACGCATCATCACCGAGTCAATTTTGCCGCCCAGATAGCCGGCCAGCGAACCGTACAGCGTGCCCACCAGCACCGCGATCAGCGCGGAAGCAATACCGACCATCAGCGAGATACGGCCGCCAATCGCCACACGCACCAGCAGGTCACGCCCGGAAGAGTCGGTGCCAAACCAGTGCCCTGAAGTGGTGTCCGGCGGTGAAGACATCATCGCCCAGTCGGTATCATCATAACGGAACTGCGCCAGCATCGGGGCGAACACCACGAACAGCGCAATTACCAGCAGCACCAGCAGGCTGATCAGCGCCGCGCGGTTGTGGATGAAGCGGCGACGCGCGTCCTGCCACAGGCTGCGCCCTTCCACTTCCAGCTTCTCGCTGAAAGCGTCCAGAGCTTCGCTATTTTTCTTACTTAACATCATGCGCGAGCTCCACCATCAGTAACGAATTTTTGGATCGATAACGGCATACAGCACGTCAACGATCGCGTTGAACAGGATGGTCAGCACGCCGACCAGAATGGTCAGACTCATCACCAGCGAATAGTCACGGTTCAGCGCCCCGTTAACGAACAGCTGGCCGATGCCCGGCAGACCGTAAATCGATTCAATCACCATCGAACCGGTGATGATGCCGACAAACGCCGGTCCCATATAGGACAGGACCGGCAGCAGCGCCGGCTTCAGCGCGTGGCGCAGCACAATACGGCGCAGCGGCAGACCTTTCGCGCGCGCGGTGCGGATAAAGTTGGAGTGCATCACTTCGATCATCGAACCGCGGGTGATACGGGCGATACTGGCGATGTAAGCCAGTGACAGCGCTACCATCGGCAGCAGCATGTAGTTCCACTGCCCGCCGTTCCAGCCGCCGCCCGGCAGCCAGCGCAGGGTGATGGCAAAGATCAGTACCAGCAGCGGTGCCACCACGAAGCTGGGAATGACCACCCCGGTCATCGCCACCCCCATGACCGCATAATCCCATAAACTGTTTTGCTTCAGCGCAGCAATGACGCCTGCGGTCACGCCCAGCACCACCGCGAGGAAGAAGGCTGCCAGCCCCAGTTTGGCCGATACCGGAAACGCATGACCGACCAGGTAGTTAACCGAGTAGTCTTTATATTTGAACGACGGACCGAAATCGCCGTGTGCCAGCTGTACCAGGTAGCTGACATACTGTTTGCCGATCGGATCGTTGAGGTGATATTTGGCCTCAATGTTGGCCATGACTTCTGGCGACAGCGTACGCTCGCCGGTAAACGGACTACCGGGTGCCAGTCGCATCATGAAGAAGGAGATGGTAATCAGAATAAACAGCGTCGGGATGGCTTCAAGGAGCCGACGCAGGATGAATTTTAACATTGCCGTACCTACCAGGCTGTTGCTTCACAAAGTCAAAAAGGCGGCGCCGCAGCACCGCCACTGTCGATAGCCTGAGTGCTATTAATGCTTAATAATGTACAGGTTTTTATCCAGGGTATTATCCAGCGGATCGTTGCCGGTGTAGCCGCCAACGTACGGTTTCACCAGACGCGCGTTCACGTAGTAGTAAACCGGCACAATGGTGCTGTCTTTATCGAGGATCTGCTCTGCTTTCTGATAATCCGCCAGGCGCGCCTTATCATCCGCGGCTTTGACCGCATCGTGAATCACTTTGTCGAAGTCCGCGCTCTTGTAGTGCGAGGTGTTACTGCTGCTATCCGACAGCATGATGTTCAGGAAGGAGGTCGGTTCGTTGTAGTCAGCACACCATGCCGCACGGGAGACATCGAAGTTGCCCTGATGACGGGTATCCAGGAAAGTTTTCCACTCCTGGTTTTCCAGCTTGATGTTGACGCCGATGTTCTTTTTCCAGATGGACGAGGCGGCAATCGCCAGTTTTTTGTGCAGATCGGAGGTGTTGTACAGCAGGTTGAAGGTCAGCGGCTTGTCAGCGGTATAACCGGCTTCGGCCAGCAGTTTTTTCGCTTCTTCGTTACGCTTGTTCTGATCCCACTTGAACCAGTCCGGCGGCAGCAGTTCCATGCCGTCTGTCGCTGGCGGGGTGAAGCTGTAGGCTGGCTGTTGCCCCTGCGCCAGCACTTTGTTCACCATGATGTCGCGATCCAGACCCAGCTTCAGCGCGGTACGTACGCGGACGTCGGTAAACGGGGCTTTCTGGTTGTTGATTTCGTAGTAGTAGGTGCAGAGATACGGTTTCACCATCAGCTCTTTACCGTTATCGCGCTGCAGTTTCTTAAACAGCTCAATCGGCATATTGTTGTAGGTGATATCGCTGCCGTTCTGCGAGAAATAACGGTTCACATCGCTGACTTCGGAGTTAATCGGCAGGAAGGTAACTTTATTCAGTACGGTATGTTCGTTATCCCAGTATTCCGGGTTACGTACCAGCGTCACGCGCTCGTTGATCACGTGAGATTCCAGTTTGAAGGCACCGTTGCCGACCCAGTTCTGCGGCTGCGTCCACTGGTCGCCAAACTTCTCAATCGCCGGCTTGTACACCGGTGACATCACCGAGTGAATCAGCAGCTTATAGAAGTACGGCACCGGCTCGCTCAGCGTCACTTCCAGCGTATGGTCGTCCAGCGCTTTCACGCCGAGATCGGAAGTCGGTTTTTTGCCGGCGATGATGTCATCAACGTTAAGAATGTGGCCATACTGCGGATAGCTGGCGTACGGCGATGCAGTTTTCGGATCGACCAGACGCTGCCAGCTGTAGACGAAGTCCTGCGCGGTGACCGGCTCGCCGTTTGACCATTTGGCATTTTTACGCAGATGGAAAGTCCAGACTTTATAATCTTTGTTCTCCCAGCTTTCCGCGACGCCCGGAACCGGTTTGCCGTTGCTGTCGCTCACGATCAAACCTTCATACAGATCGCGTGCGATGTTGCTTTCCGGCACGCCTTCGATTTTGTGCGGATCCAGCGACTGTACTTCATCGCCGTTACCACGTACCAGCTCCTGTTTCGCTGCCAGTTCAGTACCCGCCGGTACGTTGGCCGCCAGTGCAGCATTCCCTGCCAGCGCGCCGATGGCCGCCAGTACGCCTGCGGCGATCAGGCTTTTTTTCGTGATGTTGTTCATTATTACGCTCCAGTTTTATTATCGTCACCGGGTCGGCTGACCGCCCGGCGTACCCCGTTTCCGGGAGATCTCCGCCTGTCTGTGCGAAGATCACTACCACCCTGCAGGGTTACCACGGTAACGTGACGCCCGACTGTAGCGCCGGATCGTCACATTACTCAATGTTTCTTTATGTAATAGTATTTCAGCGCCAGCATATCCTGCGGATCGTTGCCGCTGAAACCGCCCACCCACGGCTTGACCAGCCGCACGCTGACCCGGTAGTAAACCGGGATGATCGGGGAATCCTGATCCAGCTGTTTTTCCGCCTGCTGATAGAGTTGCGCGCGCTGCGCGTCATCGGCGGTATTGAGCGTTTGCGCCATCAGCGCATCGAAGGCGGCGCTGTGATAAAACGCGGTGTTGATGGAGGAACCACTGAGCATCAAATTGAGGAAGCTCGACGGCTCGTTGTAATCCGCGCACCAGGTGGCGCGCACCACATCGAACTGCGCCTGATGACGCGTTTCCAGCAGCGTTTTCCACTCCTGATTCTGCAGCGTCACCTGCGCGCCAAGATTCTTTTGCCACATCGAGGCGGCCGCAATCGCCTGACGCTTATTCTGTTCTGAGGTGTTATACAGCAGAGTAAAACGCAGCGGGTGCTGGGCATTAAAGCCGGCATCGGCCAGCAGTTGCTTCGCAGTGGCATTCCGCTGCGCCTGAGTTTGCTGGGCCCACGCCGGCGTATTGAGGGAAATACCGTGAATAAACGGCGGCGTCAGGCCGTAGGCGGGAATCTGTCCCTGGCCCATGATTTTCTGCGCAATGATGTCGCGGTCGAGCGTCAACTTCAGCGCGCTGCGTACGCGGACATCATCAAACGGCGCTTTTTTGTTATTGATTTCGTAATAGAAGGTGCACAACAGCGGGCTGACCTTTACCTCATCTCCCAGCGCCTGCTGCAGTTTTTTGAACATATCAGGCGGCACCACGCTGTTGGTCATGTCAGTGCCGCCACTGCGATAACGATTGATATCGCTATTCTCAGACGTGAGCGCCAGAAACACGCCTTCGTCCAGCGTGGTATGGGCATTGTCCCAGTAGTGCGGATTACGCTTCACCACGATCTGCTCATTCACCACCCAGTCCGCCAGCGTGTAAGCACCATTACCTACGTAGTGCTGCGGCTGCGTCCAGGCATCGCCCCACTGTTCTATCGCCGGACGATACACCGGTTTCATCGAGGTATGCGCCAGCATATCGACAAAGTACGGTACCGGTTCGGAGAGCGTCACCTGCAGATGATGGTCGTCCAGCGCTTTCACCCCCAGTTGGGAAGGCGCGGCTTTACCGGCCAGGATGGCATCAATGTTGCTGATGTGCGCTGCCTGCAGATAGCTGGCATAAGGCGAGGCGGTGCGGGGATCGGCCAGACGCTGCCAGCTGTACACGAAGTCATGCGCGGTAACCGGTTCGCCATTGCTCCAGCGGGCATCGTTACGCAGCGTGAAGGTCCAGATACGTCCCTGCTGGTTTTGCCACTGCTGCGCCACGCCAGGCACCAGTTGACCGTTGTTGTCGGTCTCAACCAGTCCTTCCAGCAGATTGCGAATCACATTGGATTCCGGCACGCCCTCGACTTTTTGTGGATCAAGCGAGGACACTTCGCTGCCATTGTTAATAACGATGCGTTGCGTATCCGCTAATGACGTCCCGGCTGGGATCTCAGCGGCCTGACTTTGCGCCAGTACACTGGAGAGGCAAAGCGCCAGAAACGTGCGCGCTGCCGTTTTCGCTACCATGCTTTTCATCAACCAATATCAACCTTCAACATAAACCTGATAGCAGTAAGCAAGAAGCGTACACATTTGTTGCTAGCAGATAAAAAAATTTGCGGTGAGCCGAAAATTATCAGAAGCGTTGCCCGCACGCCAAAGCTAAACCACAAAAATGTTAGCTGATTCTCTTTTATCACGTTGCTGCGCACAGGAAAAGTGTTAATTCTTGAGCAGAATTATCGGTTAAGTAATTGATAGATAATAGTTTACAGGCTTATTTGCACGTTAATTATTCGTTAATCAACTAACTTTATAATATTTATGAATATTGCTGACTTTATGGCTGAAGCCCGGATATTTATTCAGATTTATAGCTCAGGCTAAAGAATGATACTGCTGAAGAATTACAGAGTAGTGGGATGTACTGTGACGATTATCACACTATTTTACGATCCAGGCCGCTTGCAGGATAACACCAGTAGTAAAACTGATAAGGGTAAGCGGATATTAAGCGCGACAAATAGAATCACTAAAATGGTGCAAATTAATGTTTAATTGCACCATTCTGGTTCACCATTCGATTAGCGATAAAAAATAACCGGCTTTAATTCAGCAGCCCCGGGAAAATCGCTTTCATCCCGGTCACGACAAATTCAATACCCAGCGCCATCAGTAACAGCCCCATGATACGCGTAATAACGTTAATGCCGGTTTGCCCCAGCACCCGCACCATTAGCGGTGCAGCCCGGAATAATAACCAGCAACAAAAAGCAAACACCGCAATCGCCAGACTAAAGCCCAGCAGGTTGGGCCAGCTGTGATAACGCGAGCTCCAGACGATGGTTGAGCTGATGGCACCCGGTCCGGCCATCAGCGGCAGCGCCAGTGGCACCACGCCGATGCTCTCACGAATTGCGGTTTCTGATTTCTCCTGCTTGTTCTGCTTATCCTCACCCAGCTTACCGCTGATCATCGACATCGCAATGGTCACCACCAGAATGCCGCCAGCAATGCGGAAAGAGTCAATCGAGATGCCAAACAGATGCAGGATACCGTCACCGAGGAACAGCGAGGTCCAGAGGATGATCGCCACCGCCAGGTTTGCCGTCAGGTTGGTTTTGTTGCGCTCCGCTGCCGCCTGGTAGCTGGTCATGCTGATAAAGACCGGAATAATGCCGACCGGGTTAACCAGCGCGAACAAACCCACAAAAAATTTAATGTAGCCAGAAAGATCGAGTAGCACAGGGGTCACAGTGGGCTCCGGGTGATGGCAAAAAAATCGCGCTTAATGTAGTGCATAAGCCTGGCGAAACACCAGAGGCTGGCGCAGAAATAAATGCTATCAATGCGCCGATTTACCAGTTTATTCGGCTACTGTTAGCGCAATGTTACAGGGCTGCAGCTGGTCAGATCAGCTTATGTAGCCACAGGCGCTAACTTTACTTGCAAAAGTGAGCGCTGAAAGGTGTCAGCTTAGAGTTAAATTGATCTGCATCATATATTGCCTACCTCATCAGGGGTAACCTTACCCCATCGAAACTAAACCCTGACAAACAGGTAATCCGGACGGAAAAAAACCTTTTTAGTAAGCAACGGCATTCGCGTCGCCATCCTTATCCATTCATTAGCGTAGCGTGACTATACTTTTGGACTCAGGCTTGTTTACTAAAAAAGTTTAACTTCCTTAGGAGAGTATTATGGCCGTTACTAATGTTGCCGAGCTTAACGCACTGGTAGAACGTGTTAAAAAGGCACAACGCGAATACGCCAATTTTAGTCAGGAACAAGTAGATACCATTTTCCGTGCGGCCGCCCTCGCCGCTGCCGATGCCCGTATCCCTCTCGCCAAAATGGCCGTTGCCGAATCCGGCATGGGTATCGTCGAAGATAAAGTGATCAAAAACCACTTCGCCTCTGAATACATCTACAACGCTTACAAAGACGAAAAAACCTGTGGCGTGCTGGATACGGATGACACCTTCGGCACCATCACCATCGCTGAGCCGATTGGCCTGATTTGCGGTATCGTCCCTACCACCAACCCGACGTCCACCGCCATCTTTAAAGCACTGATTAGCCTGAAAACACGTAACGGTATTATCTTCTCTCCGCATCCGCGTGCCAAAGATGCCACCAATAAAGCGGCGGATATCGTGCTGCAGGCCGCAATCGCTGCCGGTGCCCCCAAAGACATTATTGGCTGGATCGACGCGCCATCGGTTGAGCTGTCTAACCAGCTGATGCATCACCCTGACATCAACCTGATTCTCGCTACCGGCGGTCCGGGTATGGTGAAAGCCGCTTACAGCTCCGGTAAGCCAGCAATCGGCGTGGGTGCGGGTAATACCCCGGTGGTGATTGACGAAACCGCGGACGTTAAACGCGCGGTGGCCTCAATCCTGATGTCGAAAACCTTCGATAACGGCGTAATTTGTGCTTCTGAACAGTCTGTAATTGTAGTGGATTCTGTTTATGACGCGGTGCGTGAGCGCTTTGCCAGCCACGGCGGCTACCTGCTGCAGGGTAAAGAGCTGAAAGCGGTACAGGACATCATCCTGAAAAATGGCGCGCTGAACGCGGCGATCGTTGGTCAGCCAGCGTACAAAATTGCTGAGCTGGCAGGCATCAGCGTACCGGTCAGCACCAAGATTCTGATTGGTGAAGTGAAACTGGTGGATGAGTCTGAGCCGTTCGCCCACGAGAAGCTCTCTCCGACGCTGGCGATGTATCGCGCGAAAGATTATTACGATGCGGTTGATAAAGCGGAGAAACTGGTGGCCATGGGCGGCATCGGCCACACCTCATGTCTCTATACCGACCAGGATAATCAGCGTGAGCGCGTCCACTTCTTCGGCGACAAAATGAAAACCGCGCGTATCCTGATCAACACCCCGGCTTCACAGGGCGGTATCGGTGACCTGTATAACTTTAAACTGGCCCCTTCTCTGACGCTGGGCTGCGGTTCATGGGGCGGCAACTCCATCTCGGAAAACGTGGGTCCAAAACACCTCATTAATAAGAAAACCGTGGCCAAGCGAGCTGAAAATATGTTGTGGCATAAACTTCCTAAGTCTATCTACTTCCGCCGTGGTTCACTGCCAATTGCCCTGGAAGAAGTGGCGACTGACGGTGCGAAACGCGCCTTTATCGTCACCGACCGCTTCCTGTTCAACAACGGTTATGCTGACCAGGTCACTCGCGTACTGAAATCGCACGGTATCGAAACCGAAGTGTTCTTTGAAGTGGAAGCCGATCCAACGCTGAGCATCGTGCGTAAAGGTGCCGAGCAGATGAACAGCTTCAAACCTGACGTGATTATCGCACTGGGCGGTGGTTCTCCGATGGATGCGGCCAAAATCATGTGGGTGATGTATGAACATCCGGAAACCCACTTTGAAGAGCTGGCGCTGCGCTTTATGGACATCCGTAAACGTATCTACAAGTTCCCGAAAATGGGCGTCAAAGCGCGCATGGTGGCGATTACCACAACTTCAGGTACCGGTTCAGAAGTTACCCCGTTTGCCGTAGTGACCGACGATGCGACTGGTCAGAAATACCCGCTGGCAGATTATGCGCTGACGCCGGATATGGCAATTGTCGATGCCAACCTGGTCATGGAAATGCCGCGTTCCCTGTGTGCCTTCGGTGGTCTGGATGCGGTAACCCACGCGCTGGAAGCCTACGTATCGGTACTGGCGAACGAATACTCCGACGGCCAGGCACTGCAGGCGCTGAAGCTGCTGAAAGAAAACCTGCCAGCCAGCTACCGTGACGGCGCGAAAAATCCCGTGGCGCGTGAGCGTGTCCATAATGCGGCCACCATTGCCGGTATCGCTTTCGCCAACGCCTTCCTCGGCGTATGTCACTCAATGGCGCATAAACTGGGCTCTGAGTTCCACATTCCACACGGTCTGGCCAACGCCCTGCTGATTTGTAACGTGATTCGCTACAACGCGAATGACAATCCAACCAAGCAGACCGCATTCAGTCAGTATGACCGTCCACAGGCGCGCCGCCGCTACGCAGAGATCGCTGACCATCTCGGCCTGAGCGCAGCTGGCGACCGTACCGCGCAGAAAATTGAAAAACTGCTGGTCTGGCTGGAAGAGATGAAAACTCAGCTGGGTATTCCAACCTCCATCCGCGAAGCGGGCGTGCAGGAAGCGGACTTCCTGGCGAAAGTCGACAAACTGGCTGACGATGCGTTCGATGACCAGTGTACCGGCGCTAACCCACGCTATCCGCTGATTGCTGAACTGAAACAAATCATGCTGGATACCTATTACGGCCGTGAGTTCTCAGAAGCGGACAACAGCGTGGCCGCAGAGCATGAACCTAAAGCGGTTAAAGTTGAGAAGAAAACCAAAAAAGCCTGAGTGGCTTGATATAAAAAACCCGCTGCGGCGGGTTTTTTTATGCCATCCGTATTCAGGCGTGAGGAAGTTGCGCGCCGTAAATGGCGTTTAACGATCCTTCATCAATCGCCTGTTTATAGTGCTTGCGACACACGGAGATATAGCGCTCATTGCCGCCAATCACCACCTGCTCCCCTTCGCTGAACGGTTTACCCGCTGCATCCAGGCGCAACACCATGCTGGCTTTGCGTCCACAGTGACAGACCGTTTTCAATTCCACCAGCTTATCGGCCCATGCCAGTAAATACTGGCTACCGGTAAATAGTTCACCGCGAAAATCGGTGCGCAGGCCATAGCACAGCACTGGAATATCCAGATTATCCACCACGTCTGACAGGGCTTTAACCTGCTCACGCGTCAGAAACTGGCTTTCATCCACCAGCACACAATGCACCGTCTGCTGTGCATGCTGTTCAGCTATTTCACTATCCAGTTGAGTTTCGGCGTTATATAAAAAAGCCGGAGACGAAAGGCCAATACGCGAGCTGACTTTTCCAGCGCCAAAGCGATCGTCAATTTCCGCGGTATACACCAGCGTACGCATGCCGCGCTCGTGGTAATTGTAGGATGACTGCAGCAGCGCGGTGGATTTTCCCGCGTTCATCGCTGAGTAATAGAAATAGAGTTGCGCCATAAATTGTCTCTTGTCACCGCCTGAATCTGATGCGCGTGAGTCTATCATAAAGCTGATGCACTGTTGCGATGCATTATTTTTATCAACTGCTCAAATTAACGCCATCAGATTACAGCAACTGCATCGTTAGCGAAATTTCGCACGTTATGTCAAAGCCGCGATCGTGCAGCAATTTTATTCAGCGTTAATAGCGCTGTTGCACGGGCGAAAGCCGCGTAGCCGTATTAATCCCCTTAAAAACTGTGCTATCAAATCTATAAAAAGAAAAATAAATAGCACCTTAAAAAGCTTAACAACATTAACTTTACGTTTTGCTTTTTAATCTGGCTATTGCAGTTATTTTTCACCGCCACTATTATGAGGCGGCAGAACAACTCCATTTAATATATTTTGAGATCAGGACAATGAGCGAAGCACTTAAAATTCTTAATAATATCCGTACATTGCGCGCCCAGGCCCGGGAATGCTCTCTGGAAACACTGGAAGAGATGCTGGAAAAGCTTGAGGTTGTAGTGAATGAACGTCGCGAAGAAGAATCCCTCGCACAGGCGGAAAATGCCGAGCGTAGCCGTAAGCTGGAGCAATATCGTGAAATGCTGATGGCCGACGGTATCGACCCGAACGAGTTGCTGCAGGCACTAGCTGAAACCAAAGCGCCAGGCAAAGCTAAACGCGCGGCTCGCCCGGCGAAATATGGTTACGTTGATGAAAACGGTGAAAACCGCACCTGGACCGGCCAGGGACGTACTCCAGCCGTGATTAAAAAAGCGATTGAAGAACAAGGTAAACAACTGGACGATTTCCTGCTGTAAGGAACCAGTGCTTCGCAGCATGCCTGCTGCGCTCTGTTTTACACCGGGTAAGAAAAAGGAAGCCGCTGGCTTCCTTTTTTTATTGCTGCTTATTGCTGATAGAAGTCGCGATACCAGTCAACAAATTGCTGCACGCCCTGCTCTACGCTGGTCTGCGGGCGGAAATTAATTGCGTCATACAGCGGTTGCGTATCCGCACTGGTGCCCAGTACATCGCCAGGCTGCATTGGCAGCATATTTTTCTTTGCCTCAATCCCCAGCGCTTTTTCCAGCGACTCGATATAGGTCATCAGGCTGGTAGGCTGGCTATTACCAATATTATAAACACGGTAAGGTGCCGAGCTGCTGGCTGGTGAGCCGTTTTCCACCGTCCAGCTGTTATCTGCCTGCGGGATAACGTCCTGCAGGCGCACAATCGCTTCGGCGATATCATCAATATAGGTAAAGTCTCGCGTCATCTGGCCGCGGTTATACACATCAATCGCGTCACCGGCGAGCATCGCCCGGGTGAACTTAAACAGCGCCATATCCGGGCGTCCCCACGGACCATAAACCGTAAAGAAGCGCAACCCGGTAGTGGGTAATTGGTAAAGATGTGAATAGGTGTGCGACATTAATTCGTTAGCTTTTTTGGTCGCTGCATAAAGTGAAACCGGGTGATCAACCGAATCATCGGTTGAGAACGGCATTTTACGGTTCAGGCCATATACTGAACTGGATGAGGCATACAACAGGTGGCCAATCTTATGATGACGGCAACCTTCGAGAATATTTAAATGACCAATCAGGTTGGCATCCGCGTAGGCATGGGGATTCTCAATGGAATAGCGTACGCCTGCCTGCGCGCCTAAATGGATAACACGCGCGAAAGCATGCTGTTCAAACAGGGAAGAAATGGCCTGGCGATCTGCCAGGTCCATTTTTACAAAGGTAAAAGCGGGATGTGGTGTAATCTGGTCAAGGCGCGCCTGTTTCAGGCTGACATCGTAATAGTCATTCAGGTTATCGATACCGACAACCTGGTGACCGGCAGCCAGCAAACGCTGACTCACGTGAAAACCAATAAAACCTGCCGCACCGGTCACCAGAAAATTCATACATCCCTCATTTATTACACAATTTGAATAGACGCTCCGCGGCCGATTGCATAATAAACGAAACCGCGTTTGCTGATACGCTCCGGATCATACAGGTTACGACCATCAAAAATCACGGGTTGTTTTAACGCTGATTTAATCACGTCGAAATCCGGGGCACGGAAGTTCTGCCATTCGGTGCAGATAACCAGGCCATCGGCACCCTGCAATGCAGCTTCTTTAGTGCCGCACAGTTTCAGGTCATCACGGTGACCGTAGATGCGCTGGGCTTCTTCCATCGCTTCCGGGTCAAACGCCTGCACCGTTGCGCCCGCCTGCCACAGTGCTTCCATCAGCACACGGCTCGATGCTTCACGCATGTCGTCGGTATTCGGTTTGAACGCCAGACCCCACAGCGCAAACGTCTTGCCGCGCAGATCGTCACCGAAGTGACGCTTAATGAAGGTCGGTAGCTTGTTCTTCTGCGAATCGTTGACGTCTTCTACCGCCTGCAGCAGGCGCGGGGTGTAGCCGATTGACTCTGCAGTGCGAATCAGCGCCTGCACGTCTTTCGGGAAACAGGAACCGCCGTAGCCGCAGCCCGGATAGATAAAGTGATAACCAATGCGTGAATCGGAACCGATGCCCTGACGCACTTTTTCTACGTCAGCACCCAGACGTTCTGCCAGGTTAGAAATCTCGTTCATGAAGCTGATTTTGGTCGCCAGCATGCAGTTTGCTGCATACTTGGTCAGCTCTGCGCTGCGGATATCCATCAGGATCATGCGATCGTGATTACGGTTAAACGGCTCGTACAGTTCACGCAGCAGCTCAACCACTTCATCATTGTCCGTGCCCACCACAATACGTTCCGGACGCATGCAGTCATTAACGGCGGCACCCTCTTTCAGGAACTCCGGGTTGGAAACCACATCGAAGGTGACGCTGGCATCACGCTGCTTCAGCGTGTCGCTCATCACCGCGCGCACGCGGTCAGCGGTGCCTACCGGAACGGTAGATTTGTCGATAACCACTTTGTGATCGTTCATGTGCTGCGCAATGGTGCGCGCAACCGCAGTCACATATTTCAGGTCGGCAGAGCCATCCTCATCCGGCGGCGTGCCCACAGCGATAAACTGCATTACGCCATGGTTAACGCCCTCTTCCGCATTGGTGCTGAACTTCAGGCGCCCTGCTTCATAGTTAGACATTACCAGCGGCGTCAGGCCCGGTTCGAAAATCGGAATGAGGCCCTTTTTCAGGTTTTCGACTTTCTTTTCGTCGACATCAATACAGAGAACGTCATGTCCGACTTCGGCCAACACCGCAGCCTGAACCAGACCGACATAGCCGATACCAAATACAGTGACTTTCATTGAATTATCCTGTGTTTAATGAATTACTTTTTGTTGCCTGCAACGCCGTCGAGCCACTGAGCGAAATCTTTGCCCAGCACCGGATGACGCACGCCATATTCAACAAAAGCTTGCATATAACCCAGTTTGTTACCGCAGTCATGGCTTACGCCGGTCAGGTGGTAAGCTTCTACGGTCTCTTTTTCCATCAGCATGGCGATGGAGTCGGTCAGCTGTACTTCGCCGCCGGCACCCGGAGGGGTTTTTGCCAGCAGTGGCCAGATATCCGCAGACAGCACATAACGGCCGACAACGGCCAGGTTAGATGGCGCTTCAGAGGCTTTTGGCTTCTCGACCACGCCCACCATCGGTGCGCTCTGGCCTGGTGCCAGCTCTGCGCCCTGGCAGTCAACCACGCCGTAAGCGGTCACATCCGCAACGGGCTCAACCATGATCTGGCTGCGACCGCTCTCTTCGAAGCGCGTCAGCATTTCTGCCAGGTTATCTTTGGTTGGGTTAGATTCGTACTCATCAATGATCACGTCTGGCAGAATAACCGCGACCGGCTCGTCACCGACCAGCGGATGAGCACACATCACTGCGTGACCCAGGCCCTTGGCGATACCCTGACGTACCTGCATGATGGTGACGTGTGGCGGGCAGATTGACTGGATTTCATCCAGCAGCTGACGCTTCACGCGTTTTTCCAGCATCGCTTCCAGTTCGAAACTGGTATCAAAATGGTTTTCGATGGAGTTTTTAGAGGAGTGCGTAACCAGCACGATCTCATTAATACCCGCAGCAATACACTCGTTCACGACATACTGGATCAACGGCTTATCGACCAGCGGTAACATCTCTTTTGGAATAGCTTTGGTGGCAGGCAGCATACGCGTACCCAGACCTGCAACCGGGATTACCGCTTTTTTTACTTTAGACTTATAGGCAGACATCAAATACCTCTCTTAATAGGCCGTTCAAGTTAATACTTGATATGTCGGTTTAAAAACGAAATGAGTATATCAGTTAGTGTCAGACGGATTTATCCTGGATGGAGTTAATCCGCGGAATTTAAGACTATTACCCAAGTGTAAAGCTTAGCTTTGGCCCTGTCTTTAACCCGCGGAAAATATAACGCTGACTGGCTATTCTTCGGACGATAACATCAGGCGAAGCCGGCCTCCGGCACCCCAGACATGACATTGCCAGGCCTCGGCGCGCTGGCTGATTTGATTAAGATGGGTGCTGCCCATAGTACCAAGCGGCACGCCGTTACTGAGTTGGATTTGATGGGTGTTAATGTGCAGCGTGGCATTCAGGCCGGCAGAGACCAGAATCAGATTTTTCAACTGACGATGATAGTACCCCACCAGCAGCGGGAACTGACCGTTCAGGTTAGCCTGACGTAACAGCATATTCACCTGACGCAGCAAACCATTGAGTTCCGGCAGACGCTGTTTCTGCCCGGACAGTTGCTCCTGCAGTAAGCCATTAAACAGTGCTCTGAGCAGCAGGGCCGCCAGCACACCGTTATCGCCAGCGCGCGTTACGTCGAGACAGTAAAATGCCAGATCTTTGTCCGAGAGCGCCGCGATATCCAGCACCAGCCCCGGCTGCTCCGCCATCGTCAGCTGACGATAGTTAATGCGACAGCTGGCGATCGTCTGCTGCACGGGGGGTTGCAACTGCTTAAGCAGCTTGGCCGCCGCCAGCGGATCGCGCACCAGCGCATCCCAGTCCTGGAACAGCTGTTCATCTTCTTCCACCTTCGAGGTGAACATGGAAGGATAGAGGCATTCAAAGACCGCTTCACGGAAGCGTTCGAGATTTTTCAGCGGCTTGAGCAGCACGTCCTGCACACCCAGGCGCAGCACGTGGGCGATATCCGCCATATTTTGCGTAGCGGAAATGATCAGTATCGGCACGCTGTTGCCGCGCGTGCGAATACGTTCGACGAACTCGATGCCGCCCATGCGCGGCATTTCCAGATCGCAAATCACCAAATCCACCGCCTGCGCGGCGAGCAAATCCAGGCCGTCCAGTCCGTCGCCCGCTTCAAGCGTGCTGGCACCAAGGCCGGTTAACAGCTTGTCCAGCAATGAACGGAAAACGACCTCATCTTCGACAATGAGTATCTTTTTGCCGATTAGCGGTTTTTCCATTCTCTCCCCCTGCGTACCAGATATTTCAATAGTGGTTCATAAAACGCTGTTGCGCCTTTCAGAATTGGCTGAAGTCACAACCCCCGTGAATGAACAACTGATTATCTGCTACGGACCAGCGGTAATAGTTCATCCATTTTTTTCTCCACGGCGGCCTTGCCTGCCGCAATGGCCTCTTCAGCCCGATGAAAGTCCAGCGTTGAAATCTGTGGACAAAAGGGCTGAATCAGCACATCCGGCGGATCGCCTGCCATACGATTACGTTTCAGGCGATTTTCCAAAACCTGGATTGACGTTGACATAATTTCCATTGCGCCCGGTGACTGGCTGGCGCGCCGATGGGTTAGCCCCAGCAGACGCTGACGCAGTTTTTTGCCCCAGGTTAGCGCTTCCGCCGCAGCCGCCTCTTCACCGTTCTGCGGCGTGACCGACAGCAGATCCTGCTGCATCAGATGCGCATCGTGTTGCAGGTCAACGGCAATCACAATGTCTGCACCCAGCGCGCGGGTCAGCGAAATCGGCACCGGATTCACCACCGCGCCATCGACCAGCCAATAACCATTGTAGCCAACCGGAGGCAATAAACCTGGCATACTACACGATGCACGCACCGCCTGGTGCAAATCCCCTTCCGTCAGCCACAATTCACGGCCGGTACTCAGGTTGGTTGCCACCACGCCAAAGCGCTTCTCCGCGTCTTCGATGAGCTCGTTGGGGATTAACTGACGAATGTGACTGAATACCCGATCGCCGCGCAGCAAACCGCCACGCTGCCAGGAGAGATCCATCAGGCGGATGACATCCCAGTAGCGAAATGCGCTGACCCATTTCTCCATCAGCGCCAGCCGGCCGTTAACGTACGCGGAGCCCACCAGCGCGCCCACCGAACAGCCCGCGACGACATCCACCTCAATACCGGCGCGCTCCAGCGCGTTAATGACACCAATGTGCGCCCAGCCTTTGGCAGCGCCCGATCCCAGGGCCAGCCCAATCCTGACTTTTCTCATCTCACCTCGTGATCAACCTGATACGTAGCTTCACGCTGGCCAGTCGGCTAACATAGCGCACGCTTACATTAACTTTAATCACTCTCAGGAGATGATGTGTCCGAAAAGTGCCCCTGCTGCAGCGGTGAGCAGTATAGCCTATGTTGTCAGCCCTTTCTGAACGGGCAACAAACGCCACAGCGAGCGGAACAGTTAATGCGCTCGCGCTACAGCGCTTACGTCATGCAAAACGCCGCCTGGCTGGTGGAGACCTGGCATCCCAGCCAGCGTGTAACCGGGCTGGAGACGCTATTATCCGAAAGTTTCGCCAGCACCGAATGGCTTGGCCTGACTGTAACCCGTTGTAATCACGGAAGCCATGAGAATGAAGCCTTCGTCACTTTTTTTGCGCGCTACCTCGAAAAAGGGCGAACCTGCAGCCTGTATGAATGTTCACGCTTTCTTCGCGAGGATCAACGCTGGTACTATGTCGACGGAACAACGCCGGAATTAGGGCGTAACGATCGCTGTCCTTGTGGCTCCGATAAAAAATACAAAAAATGTTGTGGCTAATCTGGACAGATGCCCAACAGCTTCACCATTCATCGCTTTGACAGGACTCTGATCGAGATGCAAGCGCAAACCATGCAACGAAAAGTTTTACGAACCATCTGCCCCGATGCCAAAGGTCTGATCGCCAAGATCACCAACATTTGTTACAAGCACGAACTGAACATTGTGCAGAACAATGAGTTCGTCGATCACCGTACCGGGCGCTTTTTCATGCGCACAGAGCTGGAAGGTATTTTCAACGACAACACGCTGCTGGCCGACCTCGACAGCGCGCTGCCGACCGGTTCAGTGCGTGAACTGCACAGCGCCGGCCGTCGCCGCGTGGTGATTCTGGTGACCAAAGAGGCACACTGCCTGGGCGATCTGCTGATGAAGAGCGCTTTTGGCGGACTGGATATGGAAATCGCCGCGGTGATTGGCAACCACGAAACGCTGCGTTCACTGGTTGAGCGTTTTGACATTCCGTTCGTGCTGGTCAGCCATGAAGGCCTGACGCGCGAAGAGCACGATAACCGCATGGCGGATGAGATCGATCGCTATCAGCCGGACTATGTGGTGCTGGCAAAATACATGCGCGTGCTGACGCCGGCGTTTGTGCAGCGCTATCCTAACCAGATCATCAACATTCACCACTCGTTCCTGCCGGCCTTCATCGGTGCACGTCCTTATCATCAGGCCTATGAGCGCGGCGTGAAGATCATCGGTGCCACCGCGCACTACGTGAACGACAACCTTGATGAAGGTCCTATCATCATGCAGGACGTGATTAACGTCGATCACAGCTACACCGCTGAAGAGATGATGCGTGCCGGACGCGACGTTGAGAAGAATGTATTAAGCCGTGCGCTGTATAAAGTGCTGGGCCAGCGCGTGTTTGTTTACGGCAACCGCACGATCATTCTTTAACCACTGCGGCGCTGAATTGCGCAACTCTTCAGCGCCACGCGTAAAAAGTGGGCAAACGATTGAGTTTTTTACTGTGGGCGCTTTACAGACTGAACGCATTTGGTATGATGCGCCCCGCTTTCAGGCATAAAGATTCAGGCCAGTGGCGGGATTCCCGAGCGGCCAAAGGGAGCAGACTGTAAATCTGCCGTCATCGACTTCGAAGGTTCGAATCCTTCTCCCGCCACCATCTGAATCCACTTCGCGCCTGAATCTTCTGAGCTTTATATCCCTGGCGGGATTCCCGAGCGGCCAAAGGGAGCAGACTGTAAATCTGCCGTCATCGACTTCGAAGGTTCGAATCCTTCTCCCGCCACCATCTCATGTTGCACTCTCCTTCCAGCCATTCAACAAAGCCAGTTAATAACACCTGGAGAAGGATGAGAAGCTTCGACCGAAGGTTCGGGTCGAACGCAGTGAGACAACGCGCGCAGCGCGGCCCGCAGGGTGAGCCGCTTGCGGCGAATAATCCTTCTCCCGCCACCATTTCATGCTGCACTTCTCCTCCAGCTGACATCTGAATTCAGGCAATGCCAGGTCGCCATTAATGGCGCCCCTTATATCCCGATCATTCTCCTCCGGGTATGATGATCCCCGACTGATCATCGGGAAGTTGCTGGTGAGATGGGGGCGCCCCCTGGGCATAAAGCCTGCTTCGTAGATTCATCCCCGG
>NZ_JALKOV010000002.1:0-482940 GCF_035783935.1 Pantoea dispersa
CCGGGGATGAATCTACGAAGCAGGCTTTATGCCCAGGGGGCGCCCCCATCTCACCAGCAACTTCCCGATGATCAGTCGGGGATCATCATACCCGGAGGAGAATGATCGGGATATAAGGGGCGCCATTTATGGCGACCAAAAAAAGCAGGGAGAAATTCCACAAACCCGCCGCGGCACATGGTATCACCCGGCCGGCGGATTTTCCCCCACCGAGCCGCGCACCACCATCCAGCTGTCAAACGCGGGTAAAGCGCCGGCGGATTGCTGGCGGATGTGGCAAATCAACCGGCGCGCAGCTTCGCGGCCCATTTCATACACCGGCTGGGCGACCACGGTCAGCGGCGGTGACATCAGCTCGGTCCAGGGAAAATCGTCGTACATCACGAAAGAGATATCTTCGGGTACGCGCAGGCCGCGTTTGGCCAGACCGCGCAGGATGCCCATCGCAATCAGGTTATCTGAGGCAATCAGCGCGCTGGGCGGCTCGGCGAGCGCCAGGAGTTCAGTCAGGATCTGCTCAATGATGGCTTCGCTGAGTGCATTAAGCCTTATCAGCGCCGGGTCCAGTTCCTTGCCCGCGGCCCGGTAAGCGTCAATCATCCCGCTGACACGTTGCGCCACCGGCGTGGGACCGAGCGTGACTGCCGGCGAATACGGTGCAGCGCTGCGCATGCTGGAGAGATAAGCAATACGCTGATGCCCGGCGGCCAGTAACAGCTCCGTCGCCTGTTTGGCCACTGCAACAAAGTTCGCCTGGATGGTCTCCACCGCCATCCCCTGCACAGCCCGGTCGAACATCATTAATGAACGCCCTTCTGCCAGCACCTGGCGCAGATGTTCGTTATCCTCAAACAATGAACTGCACGGCGCGACGATGATGCCATCGACGCGTTTATCCAGCATCACGCGCACCGCTTCCCGTTCCTCGTCCAGCGTTTCATCGCTGTTACTCAGCAGCAGGTGAAAGCCCGCCTGACGCGCAACATCCGCCATACCGCGCAGCGCGAGGCCAAAGTGCGGGTTTTCAATGTCGCCGACAATCACTCCGATGGTATTGGAACGGCCGGTGTTCATGCTGCGCGCCAGCTCGTTTGGCCGGTAACCCAGCGCTTCAGCCGCCTGATTCACCCGCGTCTGCACGTCTTCACTGACGGAACCATATCCGCCCAGCGCGCGTGCCGCCTGAGCTTTGGAAACATTGGCGGCGCGGGCGACGTCGGCGACGGTCGGACCGCGGGAACGAGCATTTTCATTGGTCATAATTATTTCGAATCACAAGTTGATAACAACATAATTGACGCTGCTGAAAGCGTGTGCTTAATATCAGTATATCCAAATGAGACCGGTCTCACAACCAGAGCCGGTTTCATTTTACCCCGCGTTGAGACCGGTCTCAATAACAATAAACCGGCTTGGCGAACTCTGAAGTTTCACCTGCACAGACGGAAGAGCCTTATGACATCGCACAAACGTTTTCATCACCTGACCGCCGCCCTGTTCGGCACGGCTATGCTGGTTTCCGCCAGCTGGAGCGCCCACGCCGCCAGCGACAGTAATCCCTGGGGGTTGATCGAGCCCGGTCATCTGCGCGTTGCCAGCCTTGGCGACGCGAAGCCTTACACCTTCACCGACAAGAGCGGCAACTTCACCGGCTTTGACGTCGAATTCTTCAAAAATGTGGCGCATCGCATGGGCATCGATCAGGTGGATTTTATCGGTCAGGACTTCTCCGCCATTCTGCCGGCGGTGGCAAATGGCCAGTATGATGCCGGCGTCGCCGCCATTGGCATTACGCCGCTGCGCGAAAAAACCGTCGACTTCTCCACCGGCTATCTCGCGGGCTATCTGACGGTGCTGACGCGCAGCGATTCCGGGGTGAAAAACGTTGCAACCCTGGCGCATAAACGGCTGGGAGTGATTCAGGGCACGCTGCAGGAGAACTACGCGCTGCAGCATTTTAAACAGACCGATCTGGTACGTTTTCCCGATAACAACGCAGCGGTGTCCGCGCTGAATAACGGCACGCTCAATGCCATGTTCCTCGACTACGAAGCCGCCAAAGATTATGCCACCCGCTTTAAGCTGGTCACGGCGGCGAACATCCCTTCCTTTGACGCGCCTGCGGGTGTCGCCATCGCCAAAGGCAAGCCGGAGTTCAAAGCGGCGCTGGATAAAGCTATCAAAGCGGCGATGCAGGATGGCACCTGGAAACAGCTGTACGAGAAATGGTTCCCGGGTTCGCCAATGCCGCAACAGTATCTGCCCGGCGGCCAATAACCCTGCGCATCGCTATGCGTGAGACTGCATCCGGTGACGGCGCGTGTCCGTCACCCGCAACCGAGAATCGGCTATGGATCTGATCACTATTCTTTCCCGTACGTTTTTTGATATTCCCTCGATGATGGACGTGCTGCCACAGCTGCTGGCAACCGGACTGGTGAACACCATCATTATCTCCGTGGCGGCCACCGTGCTGGGCACGTTATTCGGCCTGATACTGGCGCTGATGGGCATCTCGCCCTCGCGCTGGCTGCGCGTGCCCGCGCGGCTGTATACCGATCTGTTTCGCGGCTTGCCTTCCATCCTCACCATTCTGTTGATTGGTCAGGGCCTGGCGCGTTTCAGCTATCAGCTGTTTGGCCCTACCCCATATCCGCTCGGCATTTTTGCCCTGAGCCTGATTACCAGCGCTTACATGGGCGAGATCTTCCGCGCCGGCATTCAGAGCGTCGAACAGGGGCAGATGGAAGCCTGCCGGGCGCTGGGGATGAGCTATGGCCGGGCGATGCGCCTGGTGATCATCCCGCAGGGCATCCGCCGCGTGTTGCCCGCGATAGTCAATCAGTTCATCGCCATCATCAAAGACTCGTCGCTGGTTTATCTGCTGGGTCTGATGACCGGCCAGCGTGAACTGTTCCGCGTCGGTCAGGATGCCGCCGTGCTGAGCGGCAACCTGTCACCGCTGATGCTGGCCGGACTGTTCTATCTGGTGATCACCGTGCCACTCACCCACGCGGTGAACTATATCGATGTCCGCTACCGTACCGGACGTCGCCGCGCCACCGCGCCACAAAGCGGTCTGAAGGAGCTCGACGAAGTGCAGCAAAAGCGCAACGTAGTTCCAGCGGTCTCCCTTACCAGTGAGCGAGGACATTAATATGGCTATGTCAGCTGCGTTTCATGGTGCCAGCCTCGAGCTGCGCAATCTGACCCTGGCGTACGGCCCGATTGAGGTGCTGCGCAATGTGTCGCTGAGCATCGAACCGGGCACCACAACCTGCATTATCGGTCCATCGGGATCGGGGAAATCCACCTTACTGCGCGGTATCAATCGCCTGCATGAGCCGAAGAACGGCGATGTCTTACTGGCCGGGCGTTCTGTTCTGAATGACAAGCCCGATGCGCTGCGGCTGCGGATTGGCATGGTGTTTCAGCATTTCAACCTGTTCCCCGATCACAGCGCGCTGGAAAACGTGGCGCTGGCACCGTGGAAAGTGAAAGGCCGCCCGAAAGCTGAAGCGCTGGAGATTGCCCGTCAGCGGCTGGCCGAGGTGGGCCTTGCTCAGCGAGCCGATCACCGTCCGCGCGATCTCTCCGGTGGCCAGCAGCAGCGCGTGGCAATAGCGCGCGCGCTGGCGATGGAGCCGGAAGTGATGCTGTTCGATGAAGCGACCTCGGCGCTCGATCCTGAACTGGTAAAAGGCGTACTGACGCTAATGGCCGATTTGTGCCAGCGCGGTATGACCATGGTGGTGGTTACGCACGAGATGGGATTCGCCCGGCGCGTCGCCGACCAGGTGGTGTTTATGGATGAAGGCGAGATCGTGGAAGCCGGCACGCCGGAACAAATCTTTGACCGCCCGCAGTCCGCGCGTCTGCAGCGTTTTCTGTCGGAGGTGCTGTGATGACACATCTTCAGGTTAGCGGCCCGATCCGCACGGCGCTGGTGGGGTTTGGTGTCGCCGGCAGCGTGTTTCATGCGCCGCTGATTAGCCATAACGCCGACTATCGTCTCGACGTCATCGTTACCGGCGATGCCCAACGCGTAGCGGCGGCGCAACAACGTTATCCGCAGGCGCGCGTGTTGCCGGACTGGCCTGCGCTGCTGCAGGCCATTGATGGCGGCGACATCAACATCGACCTTATCGTGCTGGCCACGCCGCCGGCGCAACACGCGGAGCAGGCTGTGCAGGCCAGCCAGCGCGCGATTCATCTGGTAGTGGATAAACCGTTTGCACCAGACGTGCAGGCGGCAGAAATGATGATCGCCGCCGCGCAGCAGGCCAATACCTTGCTCACCGTGTTTCATAACCGACGCTGGGATGGCGACTTTCTGACGTTGCAGCGCCTGGTGCAGCAGGAAGCCTTTGGCAGCGTAAGAAGTTTTGAATCGCGCTTTGAGTGGTGGCGACCACAGGGATTCGGCAACTGGCGTGACAGCGTCACGCTGGCGCAGGGCGGCGGTTTGCTGCTGGATCTCGGCAGCCATCTGATTGACCAGGCGATGCAGTTATTTGGTCCGGTAGAACACGCTACGGCGGAACTGGCGCGCCATTCCGGCCCGCAGTCGGACAGTGACGAAGACTGCTTCGTTTCACTGCTGCATCGCAACGGCGTGCGCTCGCGGCTGTGGATGAATGGCCAGGCGGCACTGAACGCGCCGCGCTTTCATCTGCTGGGCAGCAAAGGCGCTTTTACCCACTGGGGGCTCGATAACCAGGAGCCGCAGCTGGCGGCAGGCCTGTCGCCAGCAGATAGCCAGTACGGCGTCACGCCGGCAGAAAATTCTGCCCGCACGGGTTGCGTCGATGCCACCACATCCGAGCCGATTGAGCGCGGCAACTACCCCGCTTTCTATCAGCTATTAGCCAGTGCGCTGTTACAGGGCGGGCCACCGCCGGTAGAGGCGCGTGAAGCGCTCGGCGTTTTACAGCTTATCGAACAACTTCATCAGAAGCATCGCGTACGCATTGCCTGAAGGGCGACCATTGTTAACAGAAGGAATCAAAGATGTCTGACAAAACCGTGACGAAAACCGTTGTCGTGCTGGGTGGCGGCGTTCTCGGCGTTTCAACCGCCTGGCAACTGGCGCAGGCGGGCGCGCAGGTCACGCTGGTGACGGAAGCGGCGCTCTGCTCCGGCGCCACTGGCCGCTCGCTTTCCTGGCTTAACTCTGCGGGCGAACGCTCGCAGCCTTATCATGCGCTGCGCATGGCGGGCATTGACCGCTATCGCACGCTGTTTGCCCGCCATCCGCAGCTCGACTGGCTGCGTTTCGACGGCGCAATTTACTGGGCCGCAGACGATGACGCCGGCACCAAAGCGCGTCATCACTATGAAAAAGCGCAGGGCTACGACTCAAAGCTGATCAATCGCGCCACGGTCGGTGATGTCGATGCGCAGGTCAATCCGGCCAGCCTGAATCAGCTGGCGATTGCCAATCCCGGTGAAGGCTGGGTCAGCCTGCCGCATCTGGTTGAGCATCTGGTTCAGGCGTTTCGCGCGCTGGGCGGCGAAATCGTTGAAAACGCCGGTAAAGCCAGCGTGATGACAGCCAACGGTCGGGCCTGTGGTATCCGCAGTGAAAAACGCGGTGAGTTCAGGGCCGATCGGGTACTGGTGGCGTGTGGTCCGTGGACGCCAGACGTGGTGGCGCCGCTCGGCGTGCACATCCCCAACGGTTCTCCGGTCTCGATGCTGGTAACCAGCCAGCCCTGCGATCACGGTCTGCAGGTGGTAATGAATACGCCGCGCGCCGCGATCCGGCCCAATCCCGGCAGCACTGTCGCAGTCGATCATGACTGGTATGAAGAGCAGATTGTCGCGCGTGCCGATGGACAATACAGCATCGATACGGCGGTGATTAATGAGTTAATGGCCGAAGCCGGTCATCTGATCGGCGACGGCGCGCCGTTAAGCGCCGACAGCTGGAAAATTGGTCTGAAGCCGATTCCCGGCGATGGCGAACCGGTGGTCGGCGAGCTGCAGAAGGTGCCCGGCTGTTTTGTCGTCTTCACCCATTCCGGCGCCACGCTGGCGTTAATTCTTGGCGAGATACTGACGCAGGAAATACTGAGCGGCGTAAAACATCCAATGCTGGCCACCTTCCGTCCTGAACGATTCAGCTAAGCCCATTTCCGGCGCCACGATGATTGTGGCGCTGGATCATTTTCCCGTCCTATCCGTTTATTCTCTCTGCGTCTGCTCCGCGCTTTATCAGGTCCGACTTCTGTTAATTACCGGTTTCTTTTGCCATGGGCATCATCAGGGCCAGATAAAATAACTGCCCGCAGCTGAAATATGACCTTTTCGGCCACGGGAAAAGTCACATTATTCACGCAAATCACGACAATCTGAACACAGGAAACCCCTTATGCGTATCGCCATACTCGCCCTGGAAGGCAGCGTACTGTCTGCCATTGCCGGACTGACCGACCTTTTCTGGATCACCAATAAAGCGATTGCCTCTTCTCCTGTGCACGCCGCACGCTTTCCCGGCAAGGCGTTTGAAACGCTGATTGTCAGCGCCAACGGCGATCCGGTGTGGGATACGGAAGGCCGCCTGATTCACATCGACAGCTCGTTTCAGGGAGCCGGTGCGGTTGATGTGGTGATTGCGCCCGGCATGCTGCTGGGGCCTGACCTGCAACCGATCAACCTCGACAGCATCCGCCAGGCGGCCGGCTGGTTTAACAAACTCTATCAGCAGGGTTGCTGGATTGCTGCTGCCGGCACCGGTGCCGTGATCCCGGGCGAAGCGGGTCTGCTGAATGACCGTTCCTATACCACCACCTGGTGGGTCAGCCACATGCTGCAGGCGCGCTATCCGCAGGCGCGACTGGTAAAGGGTAAAACGCTGGAGGAGGACGAAGGCGTCATCACCAGCGGTGGCTGTTTTTCGTGGATATCGCTGGCCCTGTATCTGATTGAAAAAAGCGCCGGCCCGGCGATTGCCAGCCTTACCCGCGAGATGTCGCTGGCTGACAACCCGTTTCTGCACCCTTACCTTGCTGCCACGCCGGGCGCGCTGAACAGCGGCACACCGTTCCTGCTACGGGCGCAGGAGATTGTCCGTCTGGAAAATCCTGGCATTAATGCCGCTCAGCTGGCTGCCGCGCTGAACGTCACCGGGCGCACTCTGCAGCGCAGAATGAACGCCCTGTCGCAGGAAACGCCAAAAGCGTTTATTACGCGCATCCGCATCGAGCTGGCCTGCACCCTGCTGGCCAGTACCCGCCTTAGCGTGCGTGACGTCGCCGTTCAAAGTGGCTACAGCGAAGACACGGCTTTTCGCAAAGCATTTCATCAGGTGATGGCAATGACGCCGGCACAGTATCGTGAGTGGATCGCGCAACGCACTGCGCTTTTACACACTGAAAATAAAGCCTGCTGATTATGAAAGTTAATTAATTAATTCAAAATTCATGATCCTTAAAAGTTAATTTATTCATAATTTTTGAAATAACTTTTTGTGATGTGATGCCGATTAACGCTGAGTTGTTGTGTTCTTCCTTTTAAACTTTTTCCAGGTAAACAGATGATGAATATTACTCAAAGACTTACTCTGGCTTTCATTTTGCTCTCAGCTTCACTGGTGGTGACGGGTATTATTTCTGTGCGACTGCTGGGCGGTTTTCAGGACCGTTTTGAATACGTCCAGGCTAATGCAATTCCCTCTATTCGCGATTTGTCCGAGCTGATCGATCGCAGCAATAAACTCTCTCTGTCGCTGTATAAGCATCAAAGCCAGACTGACAATGCGCGCATGCCGCTGGTCGAGAAAGAGATCGCGCAGCGGCTGACCGATATCAAAACGCTGTCTGAGTATTATCTAACCAATGATATCTCCAGTGCAGAAGACAAGCAGATGACGATTAAAGGGCTGGCGACGCTGCGGCTGGTGGAATCCCGTCTGCCGGCGTTTCTCGCCGCCTCACACGCCCATCAGGATGATGTCACGCTGGGCATGCTGGAAGCGGAGAGCGGCATCGGCGGCGCCATCAGCCAGCTGAAAAACGATTATCGCCAGCAAATGGCGCTCAATCTGTCGCTGGGTGACGGGCTACGCGTGGTGAACCAGGAGATTTATCGCTATACCTTCTGGGGACTGAGCGCCGGGGTCGCGCTGACGCTGCTGTTACTGGGTACGCTCACCGCGTTAACCCTGCTGCGCATTCGTCACAGCCTGAAAGCGATCGGTCAGGTGATGGACCATGTCGGCAGCACTCTTGATCTCAGCGTCACCGCCGATGACAGTAAAAAAGACGAAGTCGGCATCATGGCGCGCGCCTTTAACCAGCTGCTTAACCGGGTTGGCAGCGCGCTGGCGCAGGTCAGTAGCGCTTCTCACGCCGTCAGTTCGGCGTCGGCACAAATCGCCGCGGGTAATGAAGATCTCTCTTCCCGAACCGAGCAGCAGGCCGCCTCGCTGGAACAGACAGCAGCCAGTATGGCGGAACTGAGCGAAACCGTACGCCAGACGGCGGACAATACCCGGCAGGCCAACCGTCTGGCCGGCAGTGCAACAGAACTTTCGGACGCCAGCGCGGTGTCGCTGGGCAATATGCTCACCACCATGGCGGAGATCCGCGCCAGCTCGAAAAAAATCACCGAAATTGTCACGCTGATCGAAGGCATTGCCTTCCAGACCAATATCCTGGCGCTTAACGCTGCCGTCGAAGCGGCACGCGCCGGTGAACACGGTAAGGGCTTTGCGGTCGTCGCGGGTGAAGTGCGCAACCTCTCACAACGTTCGACGCAGGCGGCCAGAGAGATCAAACAGCTGATCGATACCTCTTACAGTCTGGTGGAATCGGGTGCAGTACAGGCCGAAGCGGTGGAAGAGAACATGGCCGGACTGAAAACCGCGTTCCGCCAGGTGAATGATTTGGTCAGCGAAATTGCGGCGGCTGCGGAAGAGCAGAATAGCGGCATCTCACAGGTGCATCTGGCGATCAATCAGATGGATGATGTGACGCAGCAGAATGCGGCGCTGGTAGAAGAGGCTTCTGCGGCATCGGCGTCACTGCAGGATCAGGCGCAAACCCTGTCCGGCCTGGTTAATCAGTTTTCATTCCGTTCTTCAGCTGCGCCAGCAGCGCGCGCTGCCGACTCAGCGAAAACGGCCTCCGTGCTGAAACGTCCGGCTGCCGTGCCGGTGGCCGCCGGGCACGGTATGGATGCGGACTGGCAGAGCTTTTAACCCCATCCGGCCGGCCAGATGGTAAATTGCGTTATTGTTCCGGACCGCCGTGATGTTCACGGCCGGTCCGGCTTCGCCTCCGTTCACAGCAACTGGCTGAGGTGCAGCTGTCCCATCAGCAGCGGGTTATCGCTGTAGTCCACCGGGATCGCCACCACGGCCGGGCCGTCCACGTCCATCGCCCGACGCAAGGTGGGTTCCAGCTCGGCTGCGCTGTTGACCGCAAAGCCGGCGGCACCAAACGCCTGCGCGTAGGCTTTAAAATCGACCGGTCCGAAGTTCACACCGGACACGCGCTGATATTTTTTCTCTTCCTGAATCGCCACCATGTTATAGCCGTTATCGACCCAGATAATGTGCAGAATATTGGCGTTCAACCTCACCGCGGTTTCCAGCTCCATGCTTGATTGCAGGAAGCCGCCGTCACCCGACACCGACACCACCTTGCGTGACGGATCGACCAGCCAGGCACCAATCGCCCACGGCAGCGCGACGCCCATGGTTTGCTGCCCGTTGGAAATCATGATTTGCCGGGCGCGGAAGCTGTAGAGATAACGCGCGATCCAGATGTGAAAGCTGCCCATATCAACCGTCAGGCTGACGTCACTGTTGATGATGTCCTGCATCGCCCGCACGATGCGCAGCGGATGCAGAGCGAACCCATCGAGGCTGGCACCCTGCATCGCCAGCAGCTGACGCTGTTGCTGACGATCCTGCAGAATGGTGGCGGCAGCGTCGCTGAGCTGCAGCGGCGCAGTGATTTGCGCGGCGATCTTGCGCACCGTCCCGGCGATATCGCCCACCAGTTCGGCGTCGGGCTGATAGTGGTTATCGGTCTCAGCGGGCAGCACATCGATGTGCACCAGCAGCGCATTGCTGCTGTTCCACATGGCCGGTTCATACTCGACCGGACTGTAACCAATGGTGATGATCAAATCTGCCTGCTGAAGTAAGCGGTCGCCCGCCTGGTTATTAAACAGCCCAACCCGACCGGCAAAGCGGGAGAAGTGCTCCTGCCGCACCGCGCCCGCCGCCTGATAGGTGCTGGTCACCGGAATACGGCTTTTGGTTAACAATTCATGAATCGCCGCGCTGTTTTCCGGCTGGCTGGCCATCAGGCCCAGCAGGATCACCGGGTTTTTCGCCCGCGCAATCTCACGGCTTACCACCTCCACCAGCGAATCGGGCGCAGCACCCAGCGTCACCTGCCCTTTGTGCGATAACAGGCTGCCGGACACCGGCTGGTCGACAATATCCTGCGGCAGGCTGAGAAACGACGCGCCACCGCGTCCGTTTTCGGCATGGCGAAACGCGTTCGATACACACTCTGCCAGCGCCGACGCATCGGTGACTTCCACGGCAAATTTGGTCACCGGGCGAAACATCGCCACCGTGTCCATGCTTTGATGCACCTGTTTGGCACTGTCGGAGCGCTTAACCGCCCCGCCGATCGCCACCACCGGATCGCCTTCGCTGGTGGCGGTGGCCATGCCGGTCACCAGATTCGAGCAGCCGGGGCCAGACGTCACCAGCGCGACGCCGGCGTGGCCGGTCAGGCGGCCAATCGCCGCGGCCATGAACGCCGCGTTGGCCTCGTGGCGCACCGGGATCAGCTGAATGGAAGAATCCACCAGCGAATCAAACACCTTGTCGATTTTGGCACCGGGAATACCGAAAATATGGTTAACGCCCTGCGCTTCCAGTTGAGCGACGACCAGGTCGGCGCCGCTGTTCCACAGCGTGTGGGTTTTAAGCTGTTTCATGATCACCTCTGCGGTTAACTCTCGACGGAACGGATCGCGGCATCCAGATCCTGGGGATTGAGATCGGCCTGCAGGAACTCGCGATCCTGCGGTAAGTCGACCACCAGTTTGCTGATGGCACCAAACGTCAGCGTGCCCTGCTCCAGCACATAATCGAGGATATGCCCGCCGCCCTGGCGATCGTCGGTAATGAAATGTTCGTGATAGCCGGCGACGTTAATCCCCTGCATATATTGCGGCGTGCGGAATCCAATCAGTTCACCGTCGCGCTGGCGAAAATCAAAGGTGGGCTGATTGCCCAGCACTTCCGGCATAGCGCGATACGGACGGCACTGGCAGGGCACGGTGCGCGTCTGCACCGAGACAAAGCGGCCGCTGATACGCAGCGCGCAGAAATGGTTATCGGAGGTGATGATGCGATCGATCACCTGATGGACGTCATCACGCGTGGCGCTGTGACTAAAACGATGTTGATGTTCCGGTTTGAAGAAGGTCATCACCGCGAACGGCGTTTGCTGTTCAGGTCGTGCCGGACTGGCGCTGCCGTCGGCGCGCAGCTGATAAACCTGGCGATCGAATGCCACCAGTTCACCGTCCAGCTGGTTAAAGGTGCCGAGGCCAAAATCCCCCTTCTGCAACAGCTGCGCGACGGTGGTTGAGCCGTCATACACGCCGTTGAGCAATGCGCTCATCAGTGAGGTCTGATAGATAACCTTTTCTGGTGATTGCTGTCCGAGTTGGGTGACGGATTTCCTGAGCTGATCTTCGCATGAACAATCAGATACAAAGTTACACATTTGCTGCCTCACAATCAGATAGTTAAGCCGTGTTAATATCATGGTGGGCCAGATAGCTCACAGAATCCAATAGTGAAAACTGCCAACTTTGAGACGTTATTGATATGGAACTTCGCCACCTGCGCTACTTTGTTGCCGTTGCTGAAACGCAGCACTTTACCCGTGCCGCCGAAATGCTGGGCATATCGCAGCCACCGCTCAGCCAGCAAATCCAGCGGCTGGAGCACGAGATTGGCACCCCGCTGCTGAAGCGCCTGACGCGCGGCGTGGAGCTGACCGATGCGGGCCGGGCGTTTCTGCCCGATGCGATAGCGATTGTCCAGCTGGCCGATATGGCGCTGGAAAAGGCGCGCGGCGTCGCGCGCGGCATGAGCGGTCAGATGTCGCTGGGTTTCGCCAGCTCGGTCGCATTTGGCGCCCCGGTGTTTGATCTGATTCGCGCCTTCAAAACGCGCTACCCGGCGATGGAGCTGATCACGCGGGAAGAGAACATGGCGCTGCTGATGCAGGATTTGGGTGACGGTTTACTGGACGCAGCCTTTATTCGCCTGCCGTGTGAAAGCAGCAAGACGTTTAACCTGAAAGTGATTGCTACGGAAGAGATGAAAGTGGCGCTGCCGGCCAGCCATGCGCTCAGCCAGCAGCCAAGTGTTGCGCTGACCCAGCTGGCCGGAGAATCACTGATTATATTTCCGCGCGAGGTTGCGCCCAGCCTGTACGAATTAATCGTCAGTGCCTGTCTGCGCGCCGGCTTTGATGCAACGCGCTTTCAGCAGGCACCGCAGATTACCTCCTCGCTCGGCATGGTGGGCGCAGGCTGCGGGATTGCGCTGGTGCCGGCTTCACTGTGCTGCGTGAGTAATCCACAACTGGTGTTTCGTGACATTGAGAATAATACATTGTTTACCGACATTGCGTTCGCCTGGCGGCGTAATCATCCGGCCAAAACGGTGCTGCATCTGTTAAGTTTAATTGAAGGTGATTAAGTCCGGCACTAACGGAATTGGCAATATCGATTACGATAATAATCTCGCGGGATATTATTATATCGCTCATTAAAGGTCGCCGGAGAATGTTGGCAAACGGTGTATTTCAACGGCGAAATTAGTAACTGCTTCATTTTCAAGCGCTATCTGTTGTTCGCGCTACTTATTTATAGGTAGAAATAAACAATATTATCTGGCCGGCTAATGCGCGCATTGCACTGCAGTTCGATGAAATAAAGGAATCGTCGCTTACTAAAAAACTCGTTAAAGAAAATAAATATGACAGATGCCCGCGTTAAGCCTACCATGAGTGATACCCATTATTTAATGCGCGCGGAATTATCCTGCCAGCGACACTGTGTTGCGGGCTGCAGACTGCACTTTTGCTGTTGAATTTCGCACCGGAACCAGGCCGGCGCGGAGGAACTTATGCTGATGAACTTTAACGGTGACGACGATCGCCGTGCGCGAGCAATAAAAGTGCTGCGCAGCCGCGATGAAAGCCGCGACGACGTATTACAAAACTTTGTCCGGCTGACCAGTCAGGCACTGGGTATTCCAGGCAGCTTTGTCTCCGTTCTGGATGATGAACATCAGCATATCTGCGCCGCCCACAATTTTGCGCTGGAGCACTCTTCCCGCGAGGACTCGCTATGCCGCTATGCGGTGGACAGTGACGGTGCGGTGGTCATCCCTGATACTCTGCAGGACGCCCGTTTTGACCGCCATCCACTGATCATTGGTGCCCCCTACATCCGCTTTTATGCTGGCGTGCCGCTCAGACATCGTGACGGTTACGTGCTGGGCACGCTGTGCGTGACCGACGTTGCACCGCACCCGTTCAGCGCTGAGCAGGTGAAGATATTACAGCTGCTGGCCGACCTGGTGATGTCATTCCTCGAAGCGTGGCACTGCGCGGGCTTTACCGATCCGGTCACCGGACTTCCCAACCGCCAGCGTCTGATTCGCGATCTGCAGCGGCTGGCGTCACTGGGGGATCGGACGCCGCAGCGGCTGATCCTGATCGATTGCATTGATATGCCGCGCGCCTATGAACTGGCGCGTGCCATGGGCATGGGGCCGGTGGAAAGCCTGCTGAAGCACGTCACCACGTTATTACCGCAGCGGGTGCGACCCGGCGCAGATGACATTGTTTATATCGTTGCCACCGGGCGCTTTGCGATTCTGACAGTGGAAAATAGTCCGCTGAGCGCTGCATCGGTGGCGGAAAGTCTGGCAGGGATCAGCGCGGATCTGGGTGCCGGCATCTCTGTTGCCCTGACCTGCTTCACCGGCGAAGTCACCTTCACGCCAGTGGAATTGCGCGCGCAGGAAGTGCTGCGCCGGGCGGTAAGTGCGCTGCATGAAGCGATCGGCAACCGGGTGCCCGCCATGAGCTTCAGCCCGGTTGCCGATCAGCGTCGCACGCAGGACTTTTTACTGATGAACGATCTGGCTGCGGCGCTCCAGCAGGATCATGGCCTGTGGCTGGCATTCCAGCCCAAGATTTGCCTGATTAGCGGTCAGCCTGTCGGACTGGAGGCGCTGCTGCGCTGGCGGCATCCACAGCGCGGTGAACTTCCGCCCGATCTGTTTATCCCACTGGCTGAACAGACGGAGTTGCTCAGTGCGTTAACCACCTGGGTGACCGACCAGGTGATTAGCCGGCTCAAACGCCTGCGGCACAGTGCTATCCAGTTACCGGTGACCATTAACATCAGCAGTCGCGATTTCTCTCATCCCGGTTTTGCGGATGAGCTGGAAGCGAAGATGCTGCAGGCGCAGCTACCGACCTCGCTGCTGGGCATTGAATGCCTGGAAACCGAGCAGATTATTGATAGCCCCGCTGCGTTACAGGGACTGGAGATGCTGAAGCTGCGCGGTTTTGCGATCTCGCTGGATGACTTTGGCACCGGCTACAGCAACATTGGTTACCTGCGACGTATGCCGCTCGACGTGATCAAACTCGATCGTGCGCTGATCAGTGAAATCGCCTCAGATACCGCGTCGCGGATTATCGCGCGCAGCATCATTACCATGCTGAAAGAGCTGGATTACACCGTACTGGCTGAAGGCGTAGAGGATCCGGACACCGTTGCGGCGCTAACGACGTATGGCTGCGATCAGGCGCAGGGCTACTTCTACGCGCGCCCGCTGCCGGAAACCGAGCTGGATGCGTGGCTGACGCGCCAGCTCGCTGCACAAAGCTGAGTAAGTGTACGCCAGAGAGCGTCTGGAGCAGGGTCAGTGGCAATATTATGAACCTGCTAGCTTAGACTTTCACTGTGAAACAGAAATAGCCTGCTTTGTTTTAGAGAATGCGCTTCACGGCCTCGCTATAAACTTCCGCGCGTTCTCTTTTACCCACGGAAATCACGAAAACCACCACCTTCTCATCTATCACCTGATAGACAAGGCGATAACCTGAAGACCTGAGCTTTATTTTGTAACAGTCAGGCATACCGCGAAGCTTGTTCGCTTCAATCCGGGGTGCTTCAAGGACTTCAGCCAGCTTTTTTTTTAATTGTTCACGTACCGTCGAGCCCAGCTTTCGCCATTCCTTTAGTGCCCGCTCGTCAAAATCCAGAAAATAGGCCATCAAAGATCATCCAGCGTCACACGAACTGGCTTAGGATTGCGAAGCCGCTCTTTCACTATTTCGACCAGCTCAGCATCTTCGTCGCTCAGCAGTGTCTGTTTGAACGGTAAACGTTCATTTTCGGCGATATACTCCAGCATGAGACGAAGCGCTTCAGAGGGAGTCACCCCCATTTTCTCAAGCGCAGCGTAAGAACGTGCTTTGAGTTCATCATCAATACGCAGGTTGATGCTGCCCATGTCCTACACCTCTTGTAGATACAAATGTCATTACAAGTATTTCACTCCATCATGCATATATCAAGTCATGCCCAGCGGCACACACGTTCTGCGAGGTAACAATCCTCACCGCAACACGACGTCTGCCCTAAACGTAGCCCATCAGTTTCAGCATTGACTGTGCCTGGTGCATCGCTTCGGCGCGATGGGTGACGCCCAGCTTCTGATACAGATTACGGATATGGGTTTTGATGGTGGTCGCTGCGACGTCTAGCTCGCCGGCGATCTGATCGTTGCTGTAGCCGGAGTAGATCAGCCCCAGCACCTGCCACTCGCGCTGCGTCAGCGGGCTGGTGCGAATCAGCTCCGGCACATCCGGATGATTCAACAGCCGGCTGACGAAGCTCTCATCGAAATGGGCAAACTTATGCCGGTGATACTTATTGATCTCATTGAGAATGCGCCGGGCACGATGCTGATCGAGTTCGCTCAGCGTATTGAGCTGGATTAACTGGCGCAGCTGCTGCGCCATCATTTCGCCCTCAATCACGAAGTGGCTGACGAAGCCGGTGCTGCGTGCCAGCTTCAGCGCTTCGATCAGCGCCTGCTGCGCCTCTGCTTTGCGTGCGGTTTGCCAGTAGATTTGATTCAGCAGCAGCAGGTTACGGTTTAAATCACTCATCAGCCGCAGCGCATGCGCATTCTCATTCAGCTCATCGAGGATCACTTCGGCCTGGCTGAGATTGCCCAGCAGGATCTGCGCCCGCGCCACATTGCGCCACTGGCCCTGCAAAAAATGATTGTTGGCAAAGGCGGGTTTATCGGTGTGGCGCATCCAGTGACTGGCGCTCTGCGCATCGCCCGTCATCTGCCAGTAGATCAGCCGCACTTTGTCGGCGTTGGCAATCCAGTCGCTGTGCAGCACGCCGTTATTCATCAGGTTTTCCAGCCGGCTGAGATAGCTGCGCGCATTATCCAGATTGCCGCGCGCCAGCGAGCACTGAATTAATAGCCCAAGGCACTGGATTTGCTGCTGGGGCGGATAGCCTTTCAGGACTTTGATGCCCGCGCGCGCCGCCTGTTCGGCCTCATCCAGCCGGCCCCACGCCCACATCAGCTGCGCACGGATGCGCAGTAAAAACTCGTGCAGCGGGAAGTTCGCCAGGTGCTGTTCGCTCACCAGCACAAACGCTTTTTCCTGAATCTCCCAGGCAGATTGTAAAAAGCCCTGGGCAAACAGGATTTCGCTTTGCTGAATCAGGCTCCACAGCGCGTAGTGCCAGGCTTCATCGCGGCGCGCCATCTGTTCGGTTTGCCGCATCAGCGCCAGCGAGTTGGTCAGGTCGCCTTTGCAATGCATCACTTCGCCGTGCACCGAGGTGGCAACAATGCGGCTATAGCGACGCGTTTCCGGCAGCGTTTCCAGCGCCAGCCGTGCCAGCCGCTCTGCTTCGTCGGCGTTGCCGTGATTGATGGCAACCTGCGCGCGCACCGCATTGAATTCGCCCTGCAGCGCGGCGTCAATTTCGCAGTCGCAGCCTTCCTCAAAGCGCGTCAGCAGCCGGTTAACTTCGGAAAAACGATGCTGGCTCTGCATCAGCCAGGCCTGCAGCAGCACCAGCTTCGGGCTGGTCAGCAGCGTGCGCCACGGCAGCGCGTTCAGCGACTGCTCCAGCAGCGCCAGTTCGCTGCGGTTAAATAGCGTCCACGCGTGCTGCAGTAGCACGTCGCGCAGCAGATCGGTATCGCCGGACGCCAGCGCGTGATGAATCGCCTCGCCGGGAAAACCCTGCGCCATCCAGCTTTGCGCGGCCGCGCGGTGGATTGCCGGCAGCTCGCTGGCCAGCTCCCATTCGCAGCGCTGACGTAAAAAGCTGCCAAACAGCGGGTGATAGCTGAACCACTGCCCTGAATCATCCATGCGCTGAATAAACAGCCCCTGACGTTCAATTTCCTCCAGCCGCATGCGCCCGTTGTCTTCACCGGTAACGCAGGCGACCAGCGCATCATTCATCGACTGCAATAACGCGCTCTTCAGCAAAAAATGGCGCGTGGCGGCATCAACGTTATCCAGCACTTCCTCGACCAGGTAATCGGAAAGGTGGCTGGCATTGATGCCGGAGAGCCGGCGAGCGGAGTCCTGCGCTGACGCCGCGCCCTGACGGGTGGACAGGGCAATCAGCTGTAACGCGGTCGCCCAGCCTGCTACATCATCACACAGACGGCTGCTCTCATCCGGCGCGAGTGGCGCACTCAGGCGGCAGTCGAAGAACTGTTTCGCCTCCTGATGGGTGAAGGCCAGCTGCTGACTGCCCAGCTCCAGCAGCTGTTCACGCACGCGCAGATTAGCTATACCCAGCTGCGGCAGATTACGCGACAGCACCACCAGCGTCAGGTTATCCGGCTGATGGCGCAGGAAAAAACGCATCGCTTCATGCACGGCGGGATTGGTGATGTGATGATAATCATCAATGATCAGCCACAGCGGCTGCTGCCACGCGGCCAGCTCATTAAACAACTGGGCAAACAGCGCGTTGAGGTTCACGTACTGACGCTTTTGCGCCAGCGTCTCGCTGCGACTGCATGCGCCGCGGGTAGCCTGCTGCAGCGCGGCGATCAGGTAATCGGCGAAGCGCTCCGGCTGATTGTCGCCCTCGTCTAATGAATACCAGCCCAGCTCGCTTTTATCAGCCGCCCATTGCGATACCAGCGTGGTTTTGCCGTAGCCCGCCGGGCTGGCAATCAGCACCAGCCGGTAGTTCGCCGCTGCGCTGAGCTTTTGCAGCAGACGATCGCGGGTAACCGTGCTTTCAGGACGAACGGGACGACTCAGTTTAGAGGGTATCAACATGGGCGCACGCTTCTCCGTTAACGTTCAGCGCATCATTTTTTTACGCTTCGTAATTAATAGTCATACACGTTCGGAGATTCGGTTACTGAATGCAAGCGAA
The DNA here is from genome assembly GCF_035783935.1 of Pantoea dispersa. Lineage (GTDB taxonomy): Bacteria > Pseudomonadota > Gammaproteobacteria > Enterobacterales > Enterobacteriaceae > Pantoea > Pantoea dispersa_C. The sequence continues at coordinate 18,517 of NZ_JALKOV010000002.1, forward strand.
CTGATTAGTTATGCTTTACAAAAGCGAGTGTTATCACACTCCTGCCACGCTTTCAGATTTACCTCAGCCTCTCCACCCTCCCTGTCCTCCCCGCGGAATTTTCTGCAGGAGGAGGCAGCCGCCAGGCGGCACCGTCACACTGCCTGCAACCCTCTTATTTCGACTGGAGTTCTCCGATGGCACTGCCCACATTTGATCCTGACCGTTTTTCTGCCGCGCTGGTGCGCCAGTGGCAACGTTTTGGCCTGCCGGATGCGCAGGCCATGAGCCCCGACCAGTGGTGGCAGGCGCTGAGCGGCGCGCTGGCCGAACTGCTGGCTGATATACCGGCTCAGCCGGCCGCTGGCGGACAGCGCCACGTTAATTATCTGTCGATGGAGTTTCTGCTGGGCAGGCTGACCGGCAACAATCTGCTGAATCTCGGCTGGTACGACGGCGTAAAAGCAACCCTGGCGGCATCAGGCGTGGCGCTGAGTGACGTGCTGGAGCGTGAAACCGATCCGGCGCTGGGCAACGGCGGTCTGGGACGGCTGGCCGCCTGTTTTCTTGATGCGATGGCCACCACCGGCCAGCCTGCGATTGGCTATGGCCTGAACTACCAGTACGGTCTGTTTCGCCAGCATTTTGTTGAGGGCGCACAGCACGAACAGCCGGATGACTGGCAACGCGACAGTTATCCGTGGTTCCGCCACAACGCGGCGCTCAGCGTGCAGGTCGGGCTGGGCGGCAGCGTGACCACCGTTGACGGCGTGACGCTCTGGCAACCTGCTTATGTTGTGCAGGGCGAAGCCTGGGATCTGCCGGTGGTTGGTTTCCGCAACGGCATCACGCAGCCCTTGCGTCTGTGGCAGGCGAAACATGCCCGTCCGTTCGATCTCCAGCGCTTCAACAACGGCGATTTCCTGCGCGCGGAACAGCAAGGCATTGAGGCGGAGAAACTGACCAAAGTGCTCTACCCGAATGACAACCATCAGGCTGGCAAAAAGCTGCGTCTGATGCAGCAATATTTCCAGTGTGCCTGCACGCTGGCGGATATTCTGCGCCGTCATCAGGCGGCGGGACGATCCATCGAAACGTTAGCGGATTATGAAGTGATCCAGCTGAACGATACGCATCCGACGCTGGCCATCCCGGAGCTGTTGCGCCTGCTGCTGGATGAGCACCAGCTTAGCTGGCAGGACGCATGGCGCATCACCCAGCGCACCTTCGCCTATACCAACCACACGCTGATGCCGGAAGCGCTGGAGTGCTGGAACCTGCGCCTGGTGCGTAGCCTGCTGCCGCGCCATCTGATGATCATCAATACGCTTAATGCGCAGCTGAAACAGCAGGTTGAGGCGCGCTGGCCGGGCAACCAGGCGATCTGGTCAAAACTGGCGCTGGTGCACGATCAGCAATTGCGCATGGCGAACCTGTGCGTGGTCGGCAGCTTTGCGGTGAACGGCGTGGCGGCGCTGCACTCGCGGCTGGTAGTACAGGACCTGTTCCCCGAGTATCACGCGCTGTGGCCGGAGAAGTTCCACAATGTTACCAACGGCATCACGCCGCGTCGCTGGATCAATCAGTGCAATCCGGCGCTGGCGGCACTGATCAACAAAACGCTGCAGCGTCCGTGGCTTAACGATCTCGATGCGCTGCAGGATCTGACGCCATTCGCCGATGATGCCGCCTTCCGCGCCGAATATCGCGCCATTAAGCAGCACAACAAGCAGGCGCTGACAGAGTGGATCGCCGCCCGAACCGGCATTGCGGTGCAGCCTGATGCGCTGTTTGACGTCCAGATCAAGCGGCTGCACGAATACAAACGGCAGCACCTGATGCTGCTGCACATGATTGCGCTGTGGCAAACGCTGGTCAGCGATCCGCAGGCCAATCTGGCTCCGCGCGTGATGCTGTTTGGTGCCAAAGCGGCGCCGGGCTATGCGCTGGCGAAAAACATCATCTACGCCATCAATAAAGTGGCGGAAACCATCAATCACGATGCGCGCGTCGGCGACCGGCTGAAAATTGTTTTTATCCCTGATTACAACGTATCGGTTGCCGAGCGCCTGATCCCGGCCGCCGACCTTTCGGAACAGATCTCGACTGCGGGCAAAGAAGCGTCCGGTACCGGCAATATGAAGCTGGCGCTGAACGGCGCACTCACCATCGGTACGCTGGATGGGGCCAACGTTGAAATCGCGCAGCAGGTCGGTGAAGAGAATATCTTTATCTTTGGCCATACTGTGGAACAGGTCAGCGCGCTGAAACAGGCCGGTTACTCGCCGGTGAACTGGCGCAGTAAGGATGCGCAGCTCGATCGCGCGCTGACCGCGCTGGAAGATGGCACCTTCAGTCACGGCGACCGCACGGCGTTTAGCGATCTGGTCAACAGCCTGGGTCCGCAAGGCGGCGATCCTTATCTGGTGCTGGCCGATTTTCGCCACTACCTCAATGCGCAGCAGCAGGTTGAAGCGCTGTGGGCCGATCCTGAAGCCTGGACGCGGGCTGCAATCCTCAATACCGCGCGTTGCGGCATGTTCAGTGCCGATCGCGCCATTCGTGACTATCAGCAACGTATCTGGCAGGCCAGCCGCTAAGGAACGCCATGAAACCCAAAGATGCTCTTGATCGCCGTGCTGACGCGCTTATCGCTGCGGAATATATCGATGCGCACGGAAAACCGCGGCAGATTTCTGCCCTTACCCATCAGCGTCTCGCGGCGCTGATGCAGGCCCCTGCAAACGGGGCCGCACCGCTGCCGCCGGTGATGATTTTTTATGTCGGACAGCCACTGAGCCTGGCACCGGTGCTCAGCGCCGACGCAGAATGGCAGCTGGCGAGCGAAAGCGGCGAAAGCTGGTCCGGACGCTGCCAGCCGGGTGAAGCATTGGTGTTGCCCGCGCTGCCCGCCGGTTATCACCAGCTAACACTAACTCAGGCGTTACAGTGTCACCGCTGTCCGGTGATTGTGGCACCCCGCCGCTGTTACGAACCTGCGGAACTGCTGGCAGGCGAATCGCTATGGGGCAGCTGCATTCAGCTCTATACGCTGCGCTCTGCGGCTAACTGGGGCATCGGGGATTTCGGCGATCTGCGGCAGATGATCGCTGAAACCGCGCGGCGCGGCGGCGCGTTTGTCGGGCTCAATCCGCTGCACGCGCTGTTTCCTGCCGCACCGGAAAGCGCCAGCCCTTACAGTCCCTCGTCCCGGCGCTGGCTGAACATCCTCTACATCGACGTGAGCGCCGTGGCTGATTTTGGCCTGAGCGATGCGGCGCAGGCCTGGTGGCAATCTCAGGAGACGCAGCAGGCGATCCGGGCAGCGCGTGACGCCGCGTGGGTGGATTACACTGCCGTCACCCGGCTTAAGCTGCAGGGACTGCGGCTTGCCTGGCAGCAGTTTCGCCGACGCACGGCAGACGATGCGCAGGCGCAGGCGTTTGCGGAGTTTGTGCGTGCCGGCGGCGACAGCCTGCTGCATCAGGGGCTGTTTGATGCGCTGCACGCGGCGCGCAGCGCCCAGGATGGCACGGGTTATGGCTGGCAACACTGGCCGGCCGAATGGCAGCAGGCGAACAGTGCGGCAGTGCTGGCATTCCGCATCGAGCACAGCGACGAGGTGCGTTTCTACATGTGGCTGCAGTGGCTGGCGGCAGAGCAATTTGCCGCCTGCTGGCAGTTGTGTCAGCAGCAGCAGATGGCGATCGGGCTGTATCGCGACCTGGCGGTGGGCGTGGCGGCGGATGGCGCGGAAACCTGGCGCGATCGGCAGCTTTACTGCCTGGACGCCAGCGTTGGCGCGCCGCCGGATATCCTCGGTCCGCTCGGGCAGAACTGGGGATTGCCGCCGATGGACCCGCGGGTGATGGCCGCGCGCGGATATGAACCGTGGATCGCCCTGCTGCGCGCCAGCATGCGCGACTGCGGTGCGCTGCGCATTGACCATGTGATGGCGCTGCTGCGTTTATGGTGGATACCGAAGGACGAAAGCGCGGCGCACGGTGCTTATGTGCACTATCCGGTGGATGATTTGCTGGCCATTCTGGCACTGGAGAGCCAGCGCCATCGTTGCATGGTGATTGGCGAGGATCTGGGCACCGTGCCGGAAGCCATCGTCGATAAACTGCGCGACGCCGGTGTGTACTCCTACAAAGTGCTCTACTTTGAGCAGGAATCGCAGCGCCGCTTCCGCGCCCCCGCGGCGTGGCCGCGACAGGCGATGGCGGTCACCACCACCCATGATATGCCGACGCTGCGCGGCTGGTGGCAAAGTGACGATTTGCGGCTGGGCAGCGCGCTGGGTCTTTACCCCGATCGGGCGATTCTCGCTGGCCTGTATCGCGATCGGCGCCTGGCTAAACAGGCGTTGCTGCGTACGCTGTTGCGCAGCGGTGATCTGCCGCCGCGCCGCCGCTTCCGGCGGGCCAGCGTGCGCATGAGTCATCAGCTTAGTCAGGCGATCCATCGCTATCTGGCCCGCAGCCAGTGTGCGCTGCTCGGTTTGCAGCCGGAAGAGTGGCTGGATATGGCACTGCCGGTCAACGTGCCGGGCACGGTCGATCAGTATCCCAACTGGCGACGTAAACTTAGCGTAACGCTGGAAGCGATGGCGGAGGATGACAGAATCGATGCGTTGCTGACGGCGGTACATTCACGCCAGCGTCAGCGTAAGTAGCACGAAACCGACCTGCTGCGTGCAGGTCGGCGTGCCATAAAAAAGGTGCGCCGAAGCGCACCAGGTGGGGCAACTCAGCACTGTCGGGGCAGCTTCACCCCTTGCCTTTAACACTGCTGATAAAGGTTTGCCGCGCCGAGGTCGATCCCAGACGCTCCGCTTCATCCAGCAGCTTCAGCGCTTTATCGATATTGCCCTGTTGCACCGCCTGACGAATGCTCTGATTGAAATAGTTTTCCGTTTCATTCACCAGCGGTTCAGGCGCTGGCGCGCGCTGCGTCGTGGCGGCCATCGCCGGCCGGGTGCTGCCAACGGTCACAGCGGCAGGCGCGGCTGAGCCAAACAGTGGGCCGACCAGAATCGAGGAGCCGGAACTGGTCGCCACTTTCAGTTTGATTTTGCCGTCGCGGCTGTGACGCGCCACCGGATCGGGAATATCCGGTACCGCATGGCCGGTGCCTTTGGCATAGGCTTTGGCCGGATCGAGCAGCGTGGTGGTCTGGGTTAAATCCTGATCGGTGGTGAACACCAGCAAATAGATCTTCTGCTGACCCGGCACCGGCGTCAGCTTCATCACTCCTTCCAGCCGGTCGGCGCTCATCACGCCAGGCTGCTGATAGCTGAAGAAGCGGCTCGGAAACCACGCGGCCGGCTGCAGGTTTTCGTCCAGTACCAGTACATTAGGGGCAAAGACCTGATTGTGTACCACCTCGCTGCTTAGCGTAACCGTCAGCTCGCCCTGATTGGCAGGCAGGCTGTAAGCCGCCATGGCCCCCGTGACGCCACGTACATCCAGCGGCGTTGCGCTTTGTGTCAGCGTGGTGGTTTGTGCACGTGAAGCATCTACCGGCTGCCAGCTCAGCTGCTGCAGCCGCGCGGTGGGAATGGACGGCGCCGCGGAGAGATCCTGCGGTACCAGATTGATGTCGGCCTGGACTGGCGCAATGACGCCGGTCAGCAGCGCGCTGCTCAGGCAGAGGGCGATAAGATGTTTTTTCATTGTGATATCCCAACAAGCTGTCAGCCAGCGGCGTGGGCCAGGCAATGGCCGCCGCTGTCCGAAATCGCCGTGCGTCAGACGCACGGCGGATGTTTGCTTAACCTGCGCAGCGCCTTACCACCAGATTTCCATCTGTGCGCCGAAGGTCCACTCATCGTTGTCGCCACGGCTGTTGGTAAACAGACCGTTGCCGCTGCTGTCCGCCGCGGCCAGCGACGTGATATCGCCAGAGGCGTCTTTGCTGTAGCCCCACTTCTCATCCCATTTGGCGTAGGTGGCGAACAGGCGCAGCGCCGGACGTGACCAGATGCTGTCGCCAGCCTGCCACTGCTGCGCCAGGGTGATTTTGTACTGGCCGTTGCGTTCGCTGACCTGCTGGGACTTGACGTTGTCATAGCCCACTTCCAGCAGGGTGCTCATGATCGGCGTCCATTTGTACATAGGACGTACACCGACGGTGTACCACTCGGTTCCGCGGTTGTTATCCAGATCGACGTTCTGGTACATCGCCACGTACATCAGATCCCAACGATCGGCCAGCGAGATCGCGCCGTGATCGAGGATGCGGTACATATTGCCGTTGTTGTTGATGTTACTGCCCTGCGGCAGGCCTTTGCCCTGCGAGGTCAGCGCATCGGTGGCGTACTGCAGCACAAACTTGTTGTAGCCTTTCAGCATGCTCTGCGTGTGTTCCGCGGTGAACATCCAGCCATCTTTCGACGCGCCGTCGTCTAAGCGATAGCCGTCACGCGCGTTGGCGCGGCCATAGTCGACACCCAGTTCCAGCACGCCATTGGGGTTAGTTTCCAGGCCGGCGAGACGCACATCAAAAACGTCATTGGCGGTACTGGTGGCGTAATCACGAATCTGGTCACTGGAGAAGGTGTAAGAGCCGCCCGCTTCGGAAGAGCGCGTCGCGGCGAACGAGAGCTTACCAAACCCGAGATCGACATCTTCCAGACCGGCACCCGGACCGGAGATATCCCAGTAGTAGAAGTCGATCATGTGAACATCGTGACGCTGATAAAAGCGTTTACCGGCCCAAATGGTGGAACCTGGCAGCGCATCGATCAGGTTTTTTCCTTTCACGTTCGCTTCACGGAAGGCCGGTGAGGTCGCTTCCCAGTCATTCTGCTGGGAAACGGAATAGGCGACGTTGGTATCGAAATAGAAACTTTTATCGCCCTCTTTCCACACTTCCTGACCCAGTTTCAGTTCAGCATAGGTTTCACATTCGTTGCCCAGACGGTATTTGCTTTGCGCGCCGGTAGCCTGAAAGCACTGTTGCTCGCCGCCGCTGCCGGTCCAGCCGATACCCGAACGGGCGTAACCCGTAAAATCGACCGCCATGGCTTGAGCGGAGAGCGTACCCGCTGCGATGGCAATCGCGACGGGAAGTTTGCGCAGAGTTAACATTTTCTATCTCCTGAGGTCATTGCTTTTATTGTTTTGCAGGGCTAAACACCGGGTTCCTGATGCAGCCTGCGGCAGGCGCTCCCGTCCTCGCGGAACAGGTGACAACGCTCCGGCGGCAGGCCAATACCCATCAGGGCGCCCTCTTCTACCAGCACCACGTCCTCCTGGCGATACACCAGGTTCTGACGAATGGCGGGGATCTGGATATGGATTTGCGTCTCGTGGCCGAGCTGCTCAACCACCTGCACTTCGCCCTCCAGCGTGACATCGGCGATGTCGCTGGAGAGCAGATGTTCCGGACGAATTCCCAGCGACATGTTGCTGCCGACCTGCACGCCGGCGCTCTCCACCGGCAGCCAGACCCGCTGATCGTTGGGCAAGCGCACCTGCACCTGATCGATGGCGGTGGCGGTCACTTTGACGGGCAGAAAATTCATGCGCGGCGAGCCGATAAAACCGGCAACGAAGCGGTTAGCGGGATAGTGATAGAGTTCGAGCGGCTTGCCGACCTGGGCGATGCGACCGGCGTCCAGCACCACGATCTTGTCGGCCAGCGTCATCGCTTCGATCTGATCGTGCGTAACGTAAATCATGGTGCGCTTCAGCCGCTTATGCAGGCGTGAAATTTCAATGCGCATCTGCACGCGCAGCGCGGCATCGAGGTTGGACAATGGCTCGTCGAGCAAAAACACTCGCGGTTCGGCCACCAGCGTGCGCCCGATGGCCACGCGCTGCCGCTGTCCGCCCGACAGCGCTTTGGGTCGCCGTTCCAGCAGGTGCGCCAGCTGTAACACCTCCGCCACCTGATTGACGCGCTGCTGAATTTCAGCGCGCTTTACGCCCGCCAGCTTCAGGCCAAACGACATGTTTTCGGCCACCGAAAGGTGCGGATAAAGGGCGTATGACTGAAACACCATGCCGATGCCGCGCTCAGCGGGCGGAACATCGTTCATGCGCTGACCGCCAATCAGCAGATCGCCGCGGGTGATGGTTTCCAGGCCGGCGATCATGCGTAACAGCGTTGATTTGCCGCAGCCGGATGGACCGACGAACACCACAAATTCCCCTTCGCCGATCTCCAGATTGATGTCTTTTGATACCTCAGTATCGCCCCAGGCCTTGGTGACATGGTGTAACGCGACGCTCGCCATGATGCTTTCCTCTTCGCAGGCTCATGCTTGCCTGCAGCACCGCAGGCAGACTCCGGCGACCACTATGGGCAGGCGCAGACGGCGCAACATCCTCCACCGTGCGGGTTTTTACTGGGGGATGAGGCGGGAGGAGGAGAACGCGCACGCCAGTCGCGCCGCCGCGACGTTCACGGCAATTTTGTGAGCTGTCACGCAGAGCTGACGCGTCAATAGTGTGCGCCAGCGCGTATTAAGGCGCGGTTTTGCAAGCGCGATCACGGCTTAGTGCCGTTGGGCGTAGAACGCAGGAGGATGAGGAAACGCCATAACGCCGCACAATGATGCCACTGATGATTTCCGCTTCCGCTAACAGGATGGAGTTATGACAATGAAAACCGGCGCACGCGTTCTGGCCCTTTCCGCCCTTACGGCCGTACTGTTTTCGGCTTCGGCCGTGGCCAAAATTGAAGAAGGTAAACTGGTTATCTGGATCAACGGTGATAAGGGCTATAACGGCCTCGCCGAGGTAGGCAAAAAATTCGAGCAGGACACCGGTATCAGCGTGACGGTCGAACACCCGGACAAAATGGAAGAGAAATACTCGCAGGTCGCCGCGACCGGCGACGGTCCGGACATTATCTTCTGGGCGCACGATCGCTTTGGCGGCTATGCGCAGTCAGGGCTGCTGGCCGAAGTTACGCCGGATCAAAACTTCCAGCAAAAACTGTTTCCGTTTACCTGGGATGCAGTGCGCTTCAACGGCAAGCTGATTGGCTATCCGGTTTCTGTGGAGTCGCTGTCGCTGATTTATAACAAAGATCTGCTGCCCACCCCGCCAAAAAGCTGGGAAGAGATGGCGGCGCTGGATAAGCAGCTGCGCGCCAAAGGCAAGAGCGCCATCATGTTTAACCTGCAGGAACCCTATTTCACCTGGCCGCTGCTGGCCGCCGGTGGCGCCTATGCTTTCAAAAAGACCGACAGCGGCTATGACGTGAAGGATACCGGCGTCGACAATGCCGGCGCGAAAGCAGGCATGCAGTTCCTCGTCGATCAGGTGAAAGCCAAAATCCTTAATGCCGATACTGACTATTCGATTGCCGAAGCGGCCTTCAATAAAGGACAAACCGCGATGACCATCAATGGTCCGTGGGCATGGAGCAACATCGACAAAAGCGGCATCAACTACGGCGTCACGCTGTTACCGACGCTCAACGGCAAGCCGACCAAAACCTTTGTCGGCGTTCTGAGCGCGGGCATCAACGCGGCCAGTCCCAATAAAGAACTGGCCAAGGAGTTTCTGGAAAATTACCTGCTGACCGATGCCGGCCTCAACGCGGTTAACAAGGATAAGCCGCTGGGCGCGGTCACCCTGAAGTCATTCCAGCAGACGCTGGAGAAGGACGCGCGCATCGCCGCCACCATGAACAATGCGCGCAATGGCGACATCATGCCTAACATCCCGCAGATGGCGGCCTTCTGGTATGCGATGCGCACCGCGACGCTGAATGCACTGAGCGGTCGTCAAAACGTCGATGCGGCGCTGAAGGATGCGCAGGCGCGTCTCAATAAGTAATGCTGTTACGGAGCCGACGGCCGTCGGCTCACCACTGGCTGTTAAGGAACACCGTATCATGTCAGGAATACCGCAAAAGAGACGGCACAGCCTGGTGCTGCGCAGCCTGCTGGTCGGGATCGGCTGTCTGCTGGTCGGCTACCTTCTGGTGCTGATGTATGCCCAGGGTGAATACCTGTTTGCGCTGGTCACGCTGGTGGTCAGTGCGGCAGGCCTGTGGATTTACACCAACCGGCGCGCCTATGCCTGGCGCTATGTGTATCCGGGACTGGCCGGCATGGCGCTGTTCGTGCTGTTTCCACTGGCCTGTACCGTCGCCATTGCTTTTACCAACTACAGCAGTACCAACCAGCTCAGTGAGGCGCGCGCGCAGCAGGTGCTGCTGAGCCGCCAGTATCAGGCTGGTGACGCGATGAACTTCGCGCTCTATCCACAGGGCGATCGCTGGCAGCTGGGGCTCAGCACAGGCGAAAACAGCTTCCTGTCTGCGCCGTTTACGCTGGGTGGTGAACAGCAGCTCAGCCTGACGCCAGCCACGCTGCCCGCCACCGCGCGCGCCAGCTTAAAAATCATCACCCAAAACCGTCAGGCGCTGAGTCAGTTAACTGCCCGGCTGCCGGACGGTCGCGAGCTGGTGATGAGTTCGCTGCGCCAGTTTTCCGGCACGCGGCCGCTGTATGTGCTGGACGCACCGGGACAGCTGAGAAATCAGCAAAACGGTGCCCGCTATCAGGCTAACCGGGACACGGGGTTCTATCAGCAGATTAACGCAGATGGCAGCTGGGCCAGCGAACAGCTCAGCCCCGGCTTTACCGTTGGCGCGGGCTGGAAAAACTTTGCCCGCGTGTTCACCGATGAGGGCATCCAGAAACCCTTCCTGGCGATATTTGGCTGGACGATGCTGTTTTCGCTGTTGACCGTGCTGCTGACGGTCGCGGTGGGCATGGTGCTGGCGTGTCTGGTGCAGTGGGAAGCGCTGCGCGGCAAGGCCATCTATCGCGTGATGCTGATTCTTCCCTACGCGGTGCCGGCCTTCATTTCGATACTGATTTTCAAGGGGCTGTTCAACCAGAGTTTTGGCGAAATCAACGTCATGCTCAATGCGCTGTTTGGCTTCAAGCCGGCGTGGTTCAGCGATCCGACGCTGGCGCGCGCCATGCTGGTGATCGTCAATACCTGGCTGGGTTATCCCTACATGATGATCCTGTGCATGGGCTTGCTCAAGGCGATCCCGGACGATCTGTATGAGGCGTCCGCGATGGATGGCGCCGGGCCGCTGCAGAATTTCTTTTTGATTACGCTGCCGCTGCTGCTGAAACCGCTATTGCCGCTGATGATCGCCAGCTTTGCTTTTAACTTCAATAATTTCGTGCTGGTGCAGCTGCTGACCAATGGTGGCCCGGATCGACTCGGCACCACCACGCCGGCGGGTTATACCGATTTGCTGGTCAACTACACCTGGCGTATCGCCTTTGAGGGCGGCGGCGGTCAGGACTTCGGTCTGGCGGCAGCCATCGCCACGCTGATCTTCCTGCTGGTAGGTGCGCTGGCGGTGATTAACCTGAAAGCGCTACGCATGAAGTTTGATTAAGGAGGCGTTATGGCCATGGTACAACCTAAATCGCAGAAGCTGCGTCTGCTGCTGACGCACCTGCTGTTGCTGCTGTTTATCGCGGCAATCCTGTTCCCGCTGCTGATGGTGATTGCCATCTCGCTGCGCAGCGGCAACTTCGCCACCGGCAGTCTGATCCCGGAACAGATTTCCTGGGAACACTGGCGGCTGGCGCTCGGGTTCAGCGTTACCCATGCCGATGGTCGCGTGACGCCGCCGCCCTTCCCGGTGCTGCTGTGGCTGTGGAATTCGGTGAAAATCGCCGCCATCAGCGCACTGGGGATTGTGGCGCTCTCGACCACCTGCGCCTACGCGTTTGCCCGTATGCGCTTCGCCGGTCGCGCCAGTCTGTTAAAGGGCATGCTGATTTTTCAGATGTTCCCGGCGGTGCTGTCGCTGGTGGCGCTCTATGCGCTGTTTGACCGGCTGGGGCAATATCTGCCGTTTCTCGGCCTCAATACCCACGGCGGTGTGATCTTCGCCTATCTGGGCGGCATCGCGCTGCACGTCTGGACCATTAAAGGCTATTTCGAAACCATCGATGGTTCGCTGGAAGAGGCGGCGGCGCTGGATGGCGCTACGCCGTGGCAGGCGTTTCGTCTGGTGTTGCTGCCGCTTTCGGTGCCGATCCTCGCGGTGGTGTTTATCCTGGCGTTTATCGCTGCGGTCACCGAAGTACCGGTCGCCTCATTACTGCTGCGCGACGTCAACAGCTATACCCTGGCGGTCGGGATGCAGCAGTATCTCAATCCGCAGAACTATCTGTGGGGCGATTTCGCCGCGGCGGCCGTGCTGTCCGCGATTCCCATCACGCTGGTGTTTTTACTGGCGCAGCGCTGGCTGGTGAGCGGCCTGACGGCAGGCGGCGTGAAAGGTTAAAGATTCATCAGTACCACTGCTTCCTCGACGGCAACCACCTGTTGAGGTTTTGGCGGCCAATGGCCGCCGTTTTTATTGCGGGCATAAAAAAAGTGGGGCACCGTGGCCCCACTTTGTTGGTTTACTGCGCTGGGTTATTCCGGCAGTGCGTAAACCACCACCTGATCGCCCACCTGATCCTTCAGGATGGTGTTACCACCGGCGACAAAGGCAACATACTGCCGGCCTTTGTATTCATACACCGAGGGGTTGGCAACCGCAGGCGCTTCGACCTGATCGGACCACAGCTCTTCGCCACTATCCAGGGAATAGGCGCGCACTTTGGCATCCATTGAGGCACCGATAAAGATCACGCCGCCGGCGGTGACTGCCGGACCGCCAATGGTTGGCGAGCCCCAGCTTTCCGGCATGAAGAAGCCGTACTGCTGTGACGCGCCGACCGGACGACGCCATTTCACATCACCGGTGTGCATATCCAGCGCCACGATCTCGCCAAACGGCGGCTGCCAGCACGGCATGCCGAGCCAGTTGTTCGCCACCATCAGGCGCAGGCCGTAAGGCGCGCCTTCCTGCGGGGCGAAACCACTCTCGTTGCCCGAGCCGTTGTCGGCCTTGTCGTAATCGGCGCGGCTGTACAACTTCACGTATTGCACGATGTGCGAGGTATTCACGATGGCGATCTGCTTTTGCGGATCGAACGCCACACCGCCCCACTGCACGCCGCCAGCGCTGTCCGGATAGGTCAGCGCGCCTTCGCCTTTAGTGGTCGGTGGCGTGTACATGTCGTCATAGCTCAGTTTTTCCCACAGGCGTGAGCACTGACCGGCGCCAACAATATCGGCCAGCTTCCAGATCGCCGGTTTTTTGGACTGATCCAGCAGCGGTGCCGGTTTTGTCGGGAACGGCTGGGTCGGCGACAGTTTCTCGCCCTGCACCGAACCATCGCCCTGCGGCACCGGACGCTCCTCAATCGGCCAGACATCTTCACCGGTCAGGCGATTGACCACAAACAGGAAGCCCTGCTTGGTGGCCTGAATCAGCGCCGGAATCTGCTTGCCGTTTACGGTAATGTCCATCAGCGTCGGTGCTGAGTTGATGTCGTAATCCCACACATCATGGTGCACCCACTGGCGCGACCACACCACTTTGCCGGTATTCACATCCAGCGCGGTTGTGGAGGTGCCGAGCGGAATTGGATCGACGCGGTTGCCGCCCCAGTAGTTTGGCGAAGGTGATGACACCGGCAGATAAACCAGGCCATGCGCTTCATCGGCCGACATGTGGGTCCAGACGTTAGCCGTGCCGGTGCGCGGGCGAATGCTGGCCGGAATGGCGTCAAAGGTCCATTCACGTGCCCCGGTCTGCGCGTTGATTGAAAACACCGTGCCCGGGGGCGCTTCTGCGTAAGCCCAGTCTTTGCCCGCCCAGCCAACGATCAGGTGATTGCCCACCACTGTCGGCGGCTGGAGCAGAGACAGCGGGAATTTAGCGTTAACCGTATTCCACTGGTTGACGTTGAGCACGCCTTTATCCGCAAAGTTTTCACACGGCTTGCCGGAATCAGCATCCAGTGCGTACAGCTTGCCGTCAACGGTGCCCATATAAACGATTTTCTGGCAGGCCTGACCCGCCTGCGGATTTTTCGCCTGCCAGTAGGAGACGCCACGATTTTTCAGTACCGGCTGGGTCAGCGCCTGACGTGGCGCTTTAGTATCGTAGTGCCACTTCTCCTTGCCGGTGCCCGGATCCAGCGCAATCAGCCGATCAAATGGCGTGCCGATGTACAGCGTATCGTTGGCAAAAATTGGCGTGGCGGACCAGACGGTCGCCGGCGTGTCGCCCTTGCCATCCGAAACGTCACCGGTATGAAACTCCCAGATTTTTTTCAGCTTGCTGACGTTGTCGGCGGTGATTTGTTTCAGCGGGCTGTATTTCTGCGCGTTGAGCTGGCCGTGAAAACTGTCCCACGTCGCGGTGGAGGGCACCAGCGGCGTGGCCGGCTGGCTGGCGGAGGCCACTTTCTCGCCGTCGCGCTTGCCGCTGGAGACATCATCGGTGGTGTGCGTGGTGCCGGGCGCCTGCTGATCGGCCGCATCCACGTTGAGTTTCTCCTGCGTGCCCATCGACGCCTCAGCGGCTTTATCTTCAGCGCGCAGCGTGGCAGGCGCCATCAGCAGCGCCAGGGCGGTCATGCCGACTTTGAGCAGCGGAACGTATTTTTCATTATGCACGGTTAGCTCCTTGTGCGGTGGCGTGGCGAACGCGATGCGCCGGGTTGCGCGCCAGCATAATCAGACCTATCAGCCCGATGACCATTGCCAGCGTAATGATCCCCTGATGCAGCAGCGCGGCAGCAAAACCGATCGCGCATAACAGCAGCAGCGTAATGACTATCAGGAAAATGCGCCCGGCACGGCCGGTTGCCGCGCGCAGCAGGAAGGTCAGCACCGCCAGCACGACGCTGGCAATGGCGACGCCCAGCGCGCCAATGGTGCCGGTGACACCGGTGAGTGGCGTGAGCCAGGCATACAGCGCGACGGCAAAGCCGATGAGTGCCGCCAGCAGCAGCAGTAAACTGCCCAAACGGGAGGATTGAGATTGCAACATACCAGGAAGTCCCTTGAGGATGAAAGCACGGAAAACAGCGTGTACTGATGAGTCAATGCTGCTGTTGTTCACACAGGCTGGTTGAATTAACGCCAGCGCAGCGTGAAAAGCAGCGGCATATATCACTTCGCGTTGCTGAGTATAGACGATGATATTCAGGCTGCCCGCCGGATTAGAGGCAGAGAATGAATCAACTACACATGGGGGATTTATGACCGTCGCCGCCGGGTGTGTTACAGGATTATTTAGCGAGGCCAGCGAGTCAGGCAGGAAAGTTAATTACAAACGCTCAGTCCGCAGGATATTTAACCCCCGCGGACTGAGTAAGAGACCAATAAGGCGTTACGCGTTAGCCCAGCAGTTCTTTACGCACAATTTCTGCGCCGGCACTCAATGCCTGCAGTTTGCCATATGCGACCTGACGTGACAGCGGCGTCATGCCACAGTTGGTGCTTGGATAGAGTTTATCGGCATCAACAAACTGCAGCGCTTTACGCAGGGTAGCGGCCACTTCTTCTGGCGTCTCGATGGTATTGGTGGCGACATCAATCGCACCGACCATCACTTTTTTACCGCGAATCAGTTCAATCAGATCCATCGGTACGCGTGAATTCTGGCACTCAAGCGACACAATATCAATGCCGGAACTCTGCAGTTTCGGGAAGATCTCTTCGTACTGACGCCATTCAGTGCCCAGTGTTTTTTTCCAGTCGGTGTTGGCTTTAATGCCGTAGCCGTAGCAAATGTGCACTGCGGTTTCACATTTAAGGCCTTCAATGGCTCTTTCCAGAGCGGCAATGCCCCAGTCATTCACCTCGTCGAAAAACACGTTAAACGCGGGCTCGTCGAACTGAATAATATCGACGCCGGCGGCTTCTAATTCCCGTGCTTCCTGATTAAGAATTTTAGCGAATTCCCACGCCAGCTTTTCGCGGCTTTTATAGTGATCGTCATACAGCGTATCGATCATGGTCATCGGGCCCGGCAGCGCCCATTTGATGGGACGCTGCGTCAGCTGACGCAGATATTTGGCATCATCGACAAAGACCGGTTTCTGCCGGCTCACTTCGCCCACCACGCCGGGTACGCTGGCATCATAGCGATTACGGATGCGGACGGTTTTGCGGTTTTCAAAGTCAACGCCGTTAAGGTGTTCGATAAAGGTGGTAACGAAGTGCTGGCGCGTTTGCTCGCCGTCGCTGACGATATCGATACCGGCCTGCTGCTGGTCGTCCAGACATAAACGCAGCGCATCCTGTTTGCCCTGAATCAGCTCATCGCCCTGCAATTTCCACGGCGACCATAATGTTTCCGGCTGTGCCAGCCAGGAAGGTTTCGGTAAGCTGCCAGCGGTTGACGTCGGTAATAATGTTTTCATTAATCAATAACCTTATTTATTCGTTAATCAAAGAGCGAAATGATCAGACCACTGCTTCAGAATGCTGTGGTAAGGCTTAATAAACTGCTCTTCGGTAAATTTGCCCTGCTCAATCGCCAGGCGCGTGCGCTCTTCGCGATCGTAAACAATTTTGGTCAGCGAATGATCCTGATGATACAGGTCTGGCTGATATTCAATGCCCGCCGGCGAGTTGGCATTGTAAATCTCCGGGCGGTAAATACGCTGGAAAGTTTCCATGGTACTGATGGTGCTAATCAGCTCAAGATTGCTGTAATCGCTCAGCAGATCACCAGAGAAATAGAAGGCGAACGGCGCCACGCTGTTTGCCGGCATGAAATAACGCGCTCTGAGTCCCATTTTGGCGAAATAGAGATCGGTTAATGAGGATTCATTTTGCTGATATTCAATGCCCAGCACCGGATGCTGATTACCGGTACGACGGTAAATATTTTTACTGGAAACGCTCAGGCAAATCACCGGCGCTTTGCGGAAATTGGCCTTATAGGTTTCTGAGTTAACAAAATGACGGAAAATATTGCCGTGCAGCACGCCGAAGTCGTCCGGAATACTGAAACCGGAACGATCTTTATTATGCTCGGACAGCAAAACGCTGAAATCATAATCACGCACGTAGGAAGAGAAGTTATTGCCGGTGATCCCTTCAATGCGCTCACTGGTTTTTTTATCAAGAATATTGGTTTTCAGGATCTCAATGGCCGGGAAGCTTTTACCTTCGCCGGCCGCACCCAGATTCATCTCCACGGAAATAATATCCAGCTCAACCGCGTAACGATCGCCTTTCGGGTTATCCCAGTTCGCCAGCGAATTAAAACGGTTGTTCATCATGATCAACGCGTTGCGCAGATTCTCTTCGCGATTGCTGCCGCGCGCCAGGTTGGCAAAATTGGTGGTAATGCGCGTATCTTTGGAGGGATTGTAATTCTCATCGAAGCGCGTGCTTTTTATACTAAAGGTAAAATCATTTTTCATCGCGAGCGGGCATCCTGATTTCTGCTTGCAACCTGAAGCGGTTCTTTCCTTTGCAGGATTTCCCAAATCGTTTACAGGATTGCAAATTCAGCAGTGGTCATATTGTCGAAAATATTTAACATGACCTTAGTTATGCCAGAGTCCCCGCGTGAGGAAAAGTGATTAAATTTCAAAGCAAGATGAACTAACTTCATGATGATGCCTTTGCGGCTGCGCGAAGCGGGAAAAGGTGATTTCTGGCCAAATAAGCAGCAAAATCATAGGGTAAAGCGGTTCACATTACTGCTAACCTCCAGACTGACAGCCAGCCGGCCATTTGTCAGTTGAAAAATGTTCACCTTGCTCTTTTTGCACTGACTTTCCCCGCTATCTATCCTGGATTTCACCGGGTAAAATGGCTGACTTCATATAATTGGCATTATATGAAGTCAGGATCCGCAGGATCGTCATCGTTGGTTAACATGTTGCAGTGTGTTAGCTCCACACCGTGCACAAAAAACCGGCACCGCTACGTTAAATCTGGCGGGTGATGGCCCTGCTACATGCACAGAATTCACGTAGCGACGCCTTAGATTAATGAGTAAAACGGACACTCTGGCTGAAATAACCGCGAGCCCGGCGCTGGTACACAGTGCTAATGAGGATATCGCCGAACGCCTGAAAGAATTTGTCAGTGATAAAGAAGCCTTTTCTGACAACACGTGGCGGCAATTACTCAGCGTTATGCGTATCGGCAGCCGCTGGGCGGCTGAACATCACCGGCAATTTCTGCCGATGGCCCCTGCCGATCTGCGCGACTATCTGTTGTGGCTGCAGGCATCCGGGCGCGCCTCATCGACCATCGGTACACACGCGGCGCTGATTTCCATGTTACACCGTAACGCCGGTCTGGTGCCGCCCAATGTCTCGCCGCTGGTATTCCGCGCGGTAAAGAAGATTAACCGCAGCGCGGTGATCGCCGGAGAGCGCGCCGGTCAGGCCATCCCCTTTCGCATTCACGATTTACTCGCGCTGGATCAACGCTGGGCGGGTTCCGATCGCCTGCAGCAGCAGCGCGATCTGGCATTTTTGCATGTGGCTTACGCCACGCTGTTACGCATCAGTGAACTGAGCCGCCTGCGGGTGCGTGACATTTCGCGCTCGGCCGATGGCCGTATCATTCTCGATGTCGCCTGGACCAAAACCATTGTGATGACCGGGGGACTGATTAAGGCACTCGGCGATCTCTCATCACAACGGCTGACCGAATGGCTGGTGGTATCCGGACTGATCGCTGAACCCGACGCGTTTATTTTTGGCCCGGTGCATCGCGCTAATCAGGCACAGATCGTTTGCGACAAGCCGCTCTCGACCCGCGCGCTGGAGGATATCTTCGTCCGCGCCTGGCGTGAAGCGGGACCGGGAACCGGCGTACAACCCAATAAGAATCGCTATCGCGGCTGGTCCGGCCACAGCACCCGGGTCGGTGCCGCCATCGACATGGCCAGCAATAAGTACAGCACCGCGCAGATTATGCAGGAAGGCACCTGGAAGAAGCCGGAAACGGTGATGCGCTACATTCGCCACGTTGATGCCCATGCCGGGGCAATGGTGGATCTAATGAATGGACACCTTTAATCACGCGGCTTTGCCTCAACGCCATACCTTTTAGGGTATCAAACAGGCAAATCTTAGTATTGGAATCCACGCTCGCCCTGCTTCTAAGATACATTCAGCCCGGAAACTGGCGGCTTATTAACCGATAGTCAGAGGTGAGTAACGATGAGTGAATCCATTACAAAATTAAACAACATCCAGGTACGGCGCGGTGGTGATGTCCTGCTGGAAGTGTTAGAGAGCGAAGGCGTCGAATATGTCTTCGGTAATCCCGGTACAACTGAGTTACCGTTCATGGATGCCCTGCTCAGAAATCCCAGCATCAACTATGTGCTTGCTTTACAGGAAGCCAGTGCGGTCGCGATGGCCGATGGTTACGCGCAGGCCGCCGGGAAGCCCGGTTTTCTCAACCTGCACACGGCCGGTGGTCTGGGACACGGCATGGGCAATCTGCACAATGCGGTTTGTTCGCAAACGCCATTAGTGGTGACTGCTGGCCAGCAGGATTTACGCCACAGCATCACCGATCCCCTGCTGTTGGGGGATTTAGTGAGTATGGGTAAGATTTTTTCCAAATGGTCGAAGGAGGTCACCAGCGTTGATCAGCTGCCAATCCTGGTTCGCCGTGCTTTTCATGATGCGGACGCTGCGCCCAAAGGTCCGGTTTTCCTCTCTTTACCGATGGATGTGATGGAGGCCATGAGCTCGGTCGATATCGGCGCACCATCTACTATCGATCGAAAATCGGTCGCGGGTTCGCTGCCTTTGTTAGCCAAAAAGTTAGCCGCCTTCACGCCCGGCAAAGTGGCGATTATCGCCGGCGATGAAATTCATCAAAGCGGCGCGGCTGAGGAAGTGGTCGCACTGGCCGAGTTGCTTGCCGCTGACGTCTATGGCTCAACCTGGCCGAACCGGATCCCTTATCCAACCGCGCATCCGCTGTGGCGAGGAAATCTCTCGACGAAAGCGACGGAAATTGCCAAAGCGCTCGATCAATACGACGCAATCTTTGCCCTCGGCGGTAAATCGCTCATCACCATCCTCTATACTGAGGGGCGTGCCGTGCCGGAGCAATGTAAAGTCTTCCAGCTCTCAGCGGATGCCGGCGATTTGGGACGGACGTACCGTAGCGAGCTCTCAACGCTGGGTGACATTAAATTATCACTGGCGGCACTGCTTCCTGAACTGAAAATGGCGACCGCGCACAATCGCCCCGATTATCAGCGTCGTTTCGCTGCAGCAGCCGAACAGTTCGAACATACTAAGCAGGCGCTATTACAGTCGGTACAAGAGCAGCAGTCGGCCACGAAGATCACGCCACTGATAGCCGCCTTTGAGGCCGCGCGCGCTATTGGTCCGGACATTACCATTGTTGATGAGGCGATTGCGACCTCGCAATCGTTGCGGAAATCGCTGTCGAGTCACCGATCAGATCAATATGCCTTTCTGCGCGGTGGCGGCTTAGGCTGGGGCATGCCAGCCGCAGTGGGTTATTCCATCGGGTTGGGCAAAGCCCCTGTGGTATGTTTTGTTGGCGATGGTGCGGCAATGTATTCACCGCAGGCACTGTGGACGGCGGCTCACGAGAAATTGCCGGTAACCTTTATTGTGATGAACAATACTGAATATAACGTGCTCAAGAATTTTATGCGGTCTAATGAAGATTAGACTTCAGCGCAAACCAATCGCTTTATCGCCATGGATTTGGTTGATCCTGTGATTGACTATCAGGCACTTGGCGCATCGTTGGGTCTTAAAACCTGTAAAATTCAGGTGGCATCACATATTGCTGCCGCTGTCGAGGCGGCTATCGCCAGCGGGCAACCCAGCCTGATCGAAATTGTTATTACTAAGAACTGATAAACCTTGCCGATGCCGTGTTTAATGCTGGGGTGAGCGCACGGCATTGGTGAATAAAATGTTCCAGACTGGGGTTTTTATTGGTTGATGACCACATGAGTATATTTTCGATGGTGTTGGCATCAGCAATCTTCCTGTAACTCACGCCTCTTATTTGTGCCGCCGCCATACTTGCCGGAATAATCGCCACACCCAATCCATGGGCGACAAAGTTAACAATGGTTTGCTGTACGGAGACTTCAATGCCAATTTCCGGGCTGAATCCCGCCTTCAGGCACTGATTGAAAATTCGGTCATAAAGCAGCGGCGACATAGGGCGTGGAACGATGATAAACGGGTCATCAGCCAGGCTTTTCAGGGTGAAATTATCGGCGGTGGCCTGCGGATGATCGGCAGGCAGCGCCACAATCAACGGTTCACGCAATAACTCCAGAGAACTGATAGCCGATGTGGTGACTTCCGAAAAGCTAATGGCGACGTCCAGCCGCCCCTCTTCCAGCGCGGCGCTTAATTCCGT
The DNA here is from genome assembly GCF_035783935.1 of Pantoea dispersa. Lineage (GTDB taxonomy): Bacteria > Pseudomonadota > Gammaproteobacteria > Enterobacterales > Enterobacteriaceae > Pantoea > Pantoea dispersa_C. The sequence continues at coordinate 39,753 of NZ_JALKOV010000002.1, forward strand.
CGGAATCATTTCCTGAAACTGCAGATCAATACAGGGATGTTTTATTCTGTGCTGCATGACAATTTGGGGCACCACACTGTAAGAGGCGTACATGGTGGCACCCAGCTTAATCAATCCCATTTGCCCTTCTGAAGCTGCCTGCACATTATGGCAAGCCTGTTGCATCATCCTCAATACGGCGCGGGAATCTTTGAAAAATTGCTCACCGGCAAAGGTGAGCTTCATGCCCTTGGCGTTACGGGTAAATAATTTAGTCCCCAGATCGCGTTCAAGCTGGGCTATTTGCCTGCTTAACGGTGGCTGCGAGATATTAAGTTTTTCTGCTGCCCGGCCTATATTTCCCATTTCTGCCACGGTACAAAAACTTATTAGCTGATTCAGTGTTGGCTTCATAACTAAGCTTCTCGCGGACCATCCGACAACAGTAAACATCAGTGAATAGGAAGTCGCGCCTGTCGGCAAGGTAATTTGCTGTTTTATGCCCGTCACAGCTAACCCGGGAAATCAGCGCGACACCACCCCTGCGTTATCCGCAAAGTGCGACTGCGCGTATTCCGCAAAGCGCCTGATGTCTGGATTGTCCGCGCCGGTTTTCCAGCACAGGTACAGTTCAGTCGTGACGTCCTGCTGCGCCAGCGGCAGTAGCGCCACATCCTGACGCAAACATTTCTCCGGAGAGTACGGAATGAAGGTCACACCTAAACCCAACGCGGCCAGATCGATGGCGGTAGCGACATCGCGCGCGCGCAGCACGCTGTCAGGAACCTGGCGGGCCGCAGCATACAGGTTAAGCACCGCGCCACCCAGGCCGATGCCTTCCGGATCCTCCTGCAAAATCAGCGGCTCCGCCAGCAAATCCGCCAGCATGACGCGGGCCTGCTGCGCCAGCGGATGGTCGTCGGCCAGCACCGCGCACAGTGAAGTCTGGTGCAGAATTTGCCGGCTAATCTGCCGCCGTTCCGGCAGCGGTCCGCGCAGAATACCAATATCCAGATCGCCACTCTCCAGCAAACTCAGCTGTTCATTGACGCTGTACTCCAGCAGCTCCAGCGCAACCTGGGGATGGTTACGCCTGAACGCACGAATGATTCTGACCAGTGCCGGTTCCAGCATTGAGGTGCCAACGTAGCCGATGCGTAACATACCGCGCCGACCGGCAGCCACCTGCTTAATCATGTTTTGCAGTTGTTCCAGCCGCTGCACCGTCTGCCGGACATCCCCGAGCAGCAGTGCCCCTTCGCGCGTCAGGCTCACCTTACGTTTATCGCGATCGAATAATTTCACGCCCCACTGCTGCTCCAGCGCCTGAATATGCTGTGTCAGCGCCGGTTGCGTCAGGTTAACGGCCGCCGCCGCGCGGGCAAAATGCAGCGACTGCGCCAGCGCAAGGAATGAGCGAAGCTTGCGGTAATCCATATTTCACCTGATAAGGATTCGTTATTAATAAAGGCATAATACCAATTAGACCCTGATTAGCGAGCGCATTATCTTTGCCAGCAGGACGGCGATGCGAGATCACGCCGGGCATTTTTAGCTTTTCACAGGAGCCTTTATGCGAATCATTGTTGGCGTAACCGGTGCAACAGGCGCTCCGCTCGCGCTGCGATTATTACGGCAGCTGGCGGAGATGCCGCAGGTTGAAACCCACCTTATCCTGTCACGCTGGGGAAAAGTAACGCTGGAACATGAAACCGGCTGTTCCCTCAGCGAGATTAAGCAGCTGGCGGATGTCTATCATCCTGCAAGCGATCAGGCCGCGACCCTCTCCTCGGGCTCCTTTGTCACCGATGGGATGGTAATAATTCCCTGCAGTATGAAAACGCTGGCCGGCATCCGCAGCGGTTACGCGGAAGGGCTGATTGGCCGCGCCGCCGACGTGGTACTGAAAGAGCAGCGCAAACTGATTCTGGTACCGCGCGAGACCCCGCTCAACACCATTCATCTGGAAAACATGCTGGCGCTGTCGCGCATGGGCGTCAGCCTGATTCCTCCCATGCCCGCCTGGTACAACCATCCGGCAACCATTGCCGACGTGGAAAATCACATCGTCGGTCGCGTACTGGATCAGCTCGGCATCGATACCGCTGGTGCCACGCGCTGGCAGGGATTGCCTCCCGCCAGCGATTCCCTGTCACCGCACAACTAAGGAACTGTCTATGTCAACCACATCACCTTCTTCGCAACGCAGTGAGGTTCACGATCTGCGCTCCGCCATTGAACTGCTGAAACAATTCGATGGAGAGTATATTGAAACCAATGAGCCGGTTGATCCCGCAGCCGAACTGTCCGGCGTCTATCGTTACGTCGGCGCAGGCGGTACCGTGATGCGCCCCACGCAGACCGGGCCGGCAATGGTGTTTAATCACATCAAAGGTTACGACAACTTTCGCGTGCTGATTGGCCTGCTGGCCTCACGGCAGCGCGTGGCGCGCCTGCTGGGCGTGCCAAAAGAGGAGCTGGCGCAGCTGCTGCGTTCGTCGGTGCATAACGCCATTGCGCCGGTGGAAGTCAGCCCGCAGCAGGCGGCCTGTCAGGAAGTGGTGCACCTCGCCTCGGATGAGGGTTTTGATATCCGCCGTTTGCTGCCCGCGCCAACCAACACGCCTGAAGATGCTGGCCCTTATTTCACCATGGGGATGTGTTATGCCGCCGATCCGGAAACCGGTGAGCACGATGTCACCATTCACCGCTTGTGCGTGCAGGGCAAAGATGAGATCTCAATGTACTTTGTGCCGGGTCGCCATCTTGATCAGTTCCGCATTAAGGCCGAGCAGGCAGGCAAAGCATTGCCGATTACCATCAGTATCGGCGTTGATCCGGCCATCGAAATTGGTGCCTGCTTTGAGCCGCCCACTACGCCGCTCGGTTTTGACGAGCTGGCAATCGCCGGTGGTCTGCGCGGTCGGGCGGTTGAGCTGGTTAAGGGTGTCGCTGTGGATGCGCGCGCCATTGCCCATGCCGAGATCGTGATTGAGGGTGAACTGGTGCCGGATTATCGCGTACAGGAAGATCAGCATACCCACAGCGGGAAAGCGATGCCGGAATTCCCCGGTTATACCGGTGAAGCGCAGGCGGCAGTGCCGGTGATCAAGGTGAAAGCGGTAACGCACCGCAAAAATCCCATCCTGCAGACCTGCATTGGGCCGAGCGATGAACATACCAATCTGGCCGGTATCCCGACGGAAGCCAGCATTCTCGATATGGTTGAGCGTGCGTTGCCGGGTCTGGTGAAGAATGTGCACTGCCCTTCGCCGGGCACCGGGAAATATGTTGCGGTGCTGCAGATCAATAAACGCGGTCCGCAGGATGAAGGGCGTCAGCGTCAGGCCGCTCTGCTGGCTTTCTCGGCCTTTTCGGAGCTGAAGCACGTGTTCCTGGTGGATGAAGATGTCGATGTGTTTGACCTGAACGATGTGATCTGGGCGATGACCACGCGCTATCAGGGTGACGCGGATACTATCTTCATTCCCGGTGTACGCTGCCATCCGCTTGATCCGTCGCAGGATCCGGCCTTCAGCAACTCCATCCGGGCGCACGGGATTACCTGTAAAACCATTTTCGACTGTACGGTGCCGTATGACCTGAAACACAACTTCCAGCGCTCGCAGTTCATGGACGTCGATGTTTCCCGCTTCATTCCGAGCTTTAACCGCTAACCGGCCGCCACGCCTGCGCCTGATTGCGTCCGCTATGTTTGGCCTGATAAAGCGCCGCATCAGCATGCTCAATCAGGCTATCCGCCTGGTGGTCGTGATAACAGGTGGCGCAGCCCGCACTGAGCGTCACCTCCGCTTCAGGCAGCGCGGAAGCGGCGTGCGGAAGGTGCAGGTCGGCAACCGCCTGCACCGCCTGGCGCGCAATATTCAACGCTGCATGCTGATCGGCCCCGGTGAGGATAATGGCAAACTCTTCCCCGCCGTAGCGCGCCACCATGTCGCTCTGCCGCAGTTGCAGTCGTTTCAGTGCATCGGCTACCTGACGTAAACAGTGATCGCCCGCCACATGCCCATAGCGATCGTTGTAGTGTTTGAAGTAGTCGATATCCATCAAAATCAGCGACACCGGCGCTGATTTCTCCCCGATATTGTGCAAGGCATTGAGCAAAAAGCGGTCAAACTGTCTGCGGTTGGCCAGCCCGGTCAGCCCATCAAAAAAGGCCAGCTGATCCAGATGGTGATTGGCATCGGCCAGATCGTTTTTCAGTCTGAGCAACGTTTCCTGATAATGCTGGCTGTGCCGCGCCTGGCGTATAACAAACAGGCCCAGCAGGATAATCGCCACCAGTAGCGCCACGCTCAGAGAAACATCCTGCAATCGCCCTTTGATCCAGCGCAGATACAGGTTGTGTTTGTCATAACCCGCAGCGACGATCAGCGGATAACGTTCCGAGCTGGCGAAGCCAAAAATGCGCACGTGGCCATCCAGCGCCGCGTTCCATTCGCCGCTGCCGCGATCGGATTTCACCAGCATCTGCTGAAACAGATGGCTGGCCGACAGGCTTTTACCGATGTAGCTGTCGGGCATCGGACGCGCATACAGCACCGTGCTGTCTGCCAGCATCAGCACCAGCACATCGCGCGGCCCGAGTTCGTAATAACTGTAAAAGCGGCGGAAAAAATCCACTTTAATGGTGGCGAGCAGGATGCCTTTGAAATCACGCGCGGCATTGCTGACCCGCAGAGAGACCGGGATAACCAGATCGCCGGTACTGCGGCTGCGAATCACCGGACCGATGTGCAGACTGTCGCGGCTGCTATTGCGGTGATAGCGGAAATATTCGCGGTCAGAATTATTGGTGCCGCCGGGTACGCTGCCGGCCGACGTGGCGATCCAGCGGCCCTGCTCATCATAGTAAAACAGGCCATGCAGCTGCGGCAGACGGGTTTGTAAATCGTGCATAACCTGATTCAGATTGGCGACATCCAGCTTGTCCAGCGGTTGCGCCTGCATATCACGCTGTACTTCGCGCAGGGCCAGTTCGGTCTGGAGCACGGTATCTTCCGCCTGACGCGACTGGGACAGCGACAGATTCACCGCCATCTCTTCGGTTTGCCGCACCGCGGCGCGCCAGTCCTCGCGCAGCGTCCACAGGGTGAGCGCGATAATCGCGCCGATCAGCAGCCCGCCGGACAGCAAAATGCTGCGCAGCAGCGACGTGCCAGAGATGATTGCCGCTTCATTTTTCCTTTTTAACGTCATGTTTCACCCTGTTGATGTGTCAACGCTAAGTTAAGCACAGAATCAACGGCGCTATTTTCATGATTAAAGGGAGTAATGTTGGCCTGCGTGGCGATTGCTGCTGGAAACTGTGGGGCAGACGCTTCGCTAATCAGCGGCCCTGCCGCCACAGAACGCGTCTGAGATCAGCGCGCGGCTTGCTCGCTGCGGATGTCGATCACCACCTTACCAAACGGCCCTCTGTCCAGATGGTCCAGTGCTGCTGGCAAGTCAGAAAGCGCGTACACCGAGTCGATCACCGGCTTTATTCCGGCATGATCAACCGCACGGATCAGGCGCGTGAGTGCCTGGCGACTGCCGGTACCGATGCCGTGAATTGTTACGTCTTTCATCATCAGCGGCATCGCGGGTGCGCGCAAGTCAAAGCCATCCAGCGCGCCGATCTGGCAGATGTGTCCACCGACTGCCGCCAGCTGGACGGATTTATCGAGGTGCTCGCCTCCGATGACATCTAGAATATGATCGGCACCGCGATCAGCGGTGATGCGGTAAATTTCCTCCATCCAGTCTGCACGGTGGCGATCCACATAATGGTCGGCGCCCAGCGCTTTCGCCCGCTCGGCGTTGCTGGCTCTGCCGCTGACGATCACCTGCGCACCATGCGCTTTGGCAATCTGCAGACCAAACAGTGCCACACCGCCAGTGCTGGGGATCAGCACCGTGTCACCCGCCTGCACCCCGGCGCGTTCGACCAGCGCGAACCAGGCCGTCAGGCCGGCACAGGGCAAGGTGGCAGCCTGAATCGCGTCCAGGGTTGTCGGGGCTGAAACCAGCCACGCCTGCGGCATAACGACATATTCGGCCAGCACGCCCGGATAATAGCCACCCAGGGTTTTATAGGCTGGCGTGCGCGCATCGCCGGGACGCAGTCCGTCAATCCAGTCGGGCGTAAACGTCGAAATCACCCGGTCTCCGAGGCTGAAACGGCTAACGCCTTCCCCGAGGCCAGTCACCACCCCGGCCAGATCGGAACCTGGGGTAAAAGGAAAGGCAAGCGGCAGGCCCCGGCCATTCTCTATCACCATCTTGTCGCGGTGATTCAGAGCGACAGCTTCGATCTTCACCAGCACCTGCTGCGGGCCCGGCACCGGCATATCTACCGTTCTCAGTTCGAGGTTATCGCGCCCGATGGCGTCTGTTTCCCAGCGTCGCATGTGTTTGGTCATCGTACAGTTCTTCCAGGTGATTCATTTTATGGGTGTTGTCAGTCTCCGGCTTCTGATTATGAATAACAATACGCTATAATCGGCACAGGGTGTTGAGCCAGGAAGCAACAATGAAAGGCAGCGAATATAGCGAGCTCAGGGCATTCATATGTGTCGCAGAGGAGCGCAGTTTCAGGCGGGCCGCGCAGCGTCTGCGCGTATCGCCCTCCGCGCTGAGCCATACCATCCGTGCGCTGGAACAACGTTTGGGTACCCGGTTACTCAACCGCACCACGCGCAGCGTGGCGCCGACAGAAGCAGGACAGGCGCTGCTGGATCGCCTGATGCCGGCAATGGCGGAGATCGCTTCGGCCGTCAGAGACGTCGGTGCCTGTCAGGACGAGCCGCGTGGACGGGTCCGCATCAACCTGCCACGCATTGCTGCCCGCATGCTGATTGCGCCGATGCTGCCGTTATTCAGGGAGAACTATCCGCATGTCTCTCTCGATGTGGTGATTGACGACAGCCTTACCGACATCGTGGGAAAGGGATTTGATGCCGGCATCCGTTCGGGCCAACTCGTGCAGCAGGATATGATCGCCGTGCGGCTGACGCCCGACATGCGGATGATGGTGGTCGGTTCGCCGCACTATTTTGCACGCCATCCCGAGCCACAGCATCCGCAGGAGTTGCGCCAGCACGCCTGCCTGACCTATCGCTGGGCCGACAGCGGAGTGCTGCAACGATGGGAATTTCGAGGCCCGGAAGGCACGCACAGCGTCAATGTTGAAAGTGTTGTCACCGCCAATGAAACAGATTTTGTGCTCGATGCCGCGTTAAAAGGAACCGGGCTGGCGTATATCAGCGATCAGTTCGCACAACCCTGGATTGAACGCGGCGAACTCAGGCAGGTGCTGGGCGAGTGGTCAACGGTGTTTTCAGGATTTCATCTCTATTACGTCAATAATCCCCATATGTCAGCTTCGCTGAGAGCGTTTATTGATCAGTTAAAAGCATTTGTCGCGACAGCACGTTGATATCAGGCCACGCCGGGCTGCCTTACGTCGCAGCAAATAATAAATCATGCTAATCATTATCCCTGCTATCGATGCGGTTGTTACCACCCGTATTTTCGCCCCTGCAACGCGCCTCCCCCCTGCCTCCACGCTTTTCAGGCAATCTAAATTTGCAACAAAAAATTATTCAACCAGTAAATTATATTTATTATATTAGATAAACTTTAACGTGGACTGGTTGAGGATTACAGTGCATTTGACAAGGAAATCAGTGATTAGCAGCGCTATCTCTGATGGCGTACTGACAAAAAGAACTCACAGAATGTGCAGGATACTTAATGGTAGCGACCAGCGCATCAGCATTACACCGGCAAGCGGATTAATTGATTTTCTCAAAGGAATGGAGGTCACAAATGAACAGTATCGGCGCAGCGGGATCATTAAGGAAAAACGTTCCATTTTTCTTTATAACGAAGGGCTGTTAAATCCGGAAAGCACGCTGTTTCTCGCCCGCAGGGAGCAGAATATCCTCGGCACGCTGAGTGTCATCGCCAATCACAATAACCGTCTGCCGTGCAGCAAACTTTTCCGTGAAGAGATGGCTGCCCTGCAGCTGGAAAAGCGCAAAGTGGTCGAGCTTGGCACGCTGTCGGTACGCTATCAGGCAGACAGTGAAAACATTGTGTTTATGCTGTACCTGAAAATCATGATCTACACCATTTTCATTGAACAGGTGGACGACATCTTTATTCAGGTCAAAGAGAAGGTTGCCGCGTTTTACGAGCGCAATTTCCTGTTCAAACAGGTCGGCGGCACTAAAACGCATCCGGATTACAGCGACCTCAACGCGGTGCTACTGCGCGTGGACGTGAAAAGTATCCGCGACAAAATTTATAAGCAGCAGTGTTATGGCCCGCTGGGCTGGCTGCGCATGCTGCGTGAACTGGGTTTACTGCAGCACTACCGCACCCTGAGCCAGCAGTGCCACAGCTGCCCGCGCTTTACGCCGGATCAGCGCGACGCGGAGCTCTATCAGTATCTGTGTAATCTTTGACGGCGAGGCCGTCTCTGCCTCTCAGGAGACGGTTGCCTGTCACAGCGGTTTGGCATTGATTCCGTAATGTGAAGCGTTTGCAGCGTAGCTAAACCGGGCACCGCTAAGCGATCGTCTTATAGTATGTTGTAATTAATATAGGTTACTGGCCGTTACCTTTCACATTTCTGCAAATCTGCTTAGAGCTCCTATGCTGTAGGGAGTCATTAACGTGCGGATATGAGGTATGCATGAGTTTACTGTTTAGCGCGACGCAGCTTGGCGAGTTGTCGCTGGAAAATCGCATTGTGATTGCACCGATGTGCCAATATTCGGCGGAAAAAGGTCAGGCAACGGCCTGGCACCGCATTCATCTGGGCCAGCTGGCGCTTTCGGGTGCCGGACTGCTGATTATTGAAGCCACGGCGGTGGAAGACATCGGTCGCATCACTCCGGGCGATCTGGGTTTATGGGATGACGCCACTGAAGCCGCGCTGGCCAGCGTGCTGCAAGACGTGCGGCGCTATGCCACCCTGCCCATCGGCATTCAGTTGGGTCATGCCGGGCGCAAAGCGTCCTGCGCCGCGCCGTGGCAAGGCGGTGAGCAACTTACTGAACAGCAAGGCGGCTGGCAAACCGTGGCACCGTCTGCGCAGCCTTTTGGCCAGGATGAGCGTCCGCCGGCCGCGCTGAGCAAATCGGATCTGGCGCAGCTCAAACAGACTTTTGTCGACAGCGCCCTGCGCGCGGTGCGCATCGGTATTCAGCTGGTCGAACTGCATGCTGCACATGGCTATCTGCTGCACCAGTTTCTGTCGCCGCTCAGCAATCAGCGTGATGATGAATACGGCGGTTCATTAGAGAACCGGCTGCGTTTCCCGCTTGAGGTATTTAAGGCGCTGCGCGATGCCCTGCCGGCGGAAATACCGGTTGGCGTGCGGCTTTCGGCCACCGACTGGATCGAAGGCGGCTGGGATAATCAGCAATCGATTGTTTTCAGCCAGCAACTCGAAGCTGCAGGTTGTGCCTACATCCACGTTTCCAGCGGTGGCCTGGCGCCACAGCAGCAAATCAGCGTCGGCCCTGGTTATCAGCTGCCGTTTGCCCGAGAGATTCGCCAGCAGGTCTCGATTCCGGTGATTGGCGTGGGGCTGATTACCGAACCGAAACAGGCCGAGCAGGCGCTGCAGGAGCAGGATGCCGATTTAATCGCGCTGGCACGCGCAGTGCTGTATGACCCACGCTGGCCATGGCACGCCGCGGCCGAACTCGGCGCACAGGCCAAAGCGCCACCGCAGTATCTGCGTTCCGAACCGCACGGCCTGAAAGGCACATTGATCAGTAACCAGTAATCCGACTGACCGGCAGCCGTCTGGTTGCCGGTCCTGTTCTGGGAAATTTCACAGATTTCAGCCCGTTGTGCGTTTCTGCACGCTTTTCGTCTTATGCTTCTTCTGCCAATCAACCAAAAGGAAGATAAAATGAAATTGCAGCATTATTTACTGGGCGGCGCGCTCTGTGCATTCAGCGTGAGCGGCCTGGCCGCAGAGATGAAAAACCCACTGAGCGTGCACGTGCTGAATCTGCAAACCGGCGTGCCGACCGCAGGTATTGAGGTCGAGCTGGATAAGCAACAGGGCGACAAGTGGGTGAAACTGGCGCAGGGCACCACCAATGAACAGGGCCGCATCCCGGCGCTGTACCCGGCGGGCCAGAAGGCGCAGACCGGCGTTTACCGCGTGATATTTAAAACCGGCGATTACTACAAGAAAAATGGCCAGCCGACCTTCTTCCCGGAAATTCCGGTGATGTTCAATCTGGATAATGCCGAACAGCATTACCATATTCCGCTGCTGCTCAGCCAGTACGGCTACTCTACCTATCGCGGCAATTAAGTTGTGATGGCGCCGCTAACGTTGCACTGACGGGTAGCGGCGCAATTCATTGCGCAATTTACCACGGTGCGGCGGATGAATTAGCGCGATAAATCGCGCCGCTACGCATAGTGTGCAGCCCTGCCTCTGAAACCCTTTGCTCTCGCCCATCAGGCTGCAGCAAATTGCGGTAACACGCCCAGCCAGCTCAGCGTCCACGCCAGTATATTCAGCACGCCAAACAGCATTACCAGGCCAATCGCCAGCGTCGTGCGCGGCCGATCGCTAAAGCGCTGTTGCGCACGCCAGGCCAGCAGCGCCGGGATAATCACCGCCCACAGCGTGGCAAACAGACCAGCAAAACCAATGGCCGCAACGAAGCCGTGCGGCCACCACAGCGAAGCGAGCAGCGGCGGCAGAAACGTCAGGCAGGCGGTTTGCAGCCGGGCGCGCGGTGAGTGGCCCCAGCCGAGACGATCGGCGATGAAATCAAACAGCCCGGCCGTGACACCAAGAAACGAAGCGATCACCGCGAAGTGCGAAAATACGGACATCATCAGCGACAACGCGCGCACCTGCAGATGATCGCGCAGCGCCGCCATCAAAGCCGCAATATCCCCGCCCTGCTGCACGATGGCGGGAAACGCGCTGCGCGGCACATTGCCCATGGTGCAGACGATCCAGAACAGATACAGCGCCAGCGACAAAAGCGTGCCCAGCACCAGCGCACGCCGGACCGGCGACTCGCGGCGCTGATAATAGCTCACCAGGCCGGTAATGTTGCCGTGATAGCCAAACGAGGCCAGACAGAACGGCAGCACGCCCAGCGCATAAGGCCAGTAGCTGTCCCCCGGTGCCGCGGCGGCAAACAGCGAAGGCACATCAACCCGGGTTAACAGTCCGCCGAACAGTAAAATCAGCAGCAGGATTTTTGCCAGCACGCAGAACGTCATCAGCCGGCTGACGCCAGTGGTGCCCAGCCATACCACGGCGGCGACGCACAGCGTCAGCGCGATTTTGGCACCGCCCGTGGAGAGCGGCACACCCAGCTGATTCAGCGAGTGCTGATAAACCGGCCCGCTTGCCGAGATGTAAGCGTAGGTGAGAATGCCCAGCACAAACAGGATGCTCAGACCGTTGATGCTGGCCCAGCCGCGCCCGAGCAAATCGCGCGTCAGCGTATCGTATCCCGCGCCCGGCGGATAATGCAGGCTGACGCGCATAAACAGCAGCCCGGAGAGCAGCATTGCGCCCCAGCTTATGCCCAGCAGCAGCAGCGCCCAGCCAAACCATGCGCCGGCCATCACGATCGGCAGCGTAAACATGCCGGCGCCCACCACCGTCCCGCAGATGATCATCGCACCCCACCACACCGAGGGCTGGCGACGCGCCATCACGCTCTCCGTCATCATACTTTTCCTTGCACTGCATAAAGGCGGCGATGATACACGGGATTGGCAATGAATGTGAGACGCAGGCTGTTACCTGCACGGAGCGGGCTGTCAACGCGTGACAACGTCACAGAAATTCAGGTAAAAGCGCACCTTTAGAGAGGTGCGCCAGCAGTGCGAGCGGCGATCAGCGATAAAATGCCGGACGCGGCGGCATGGTAATCGCGACGATTTCACCGTTGTTCTGTGCCGCGACACAGGCATCGGCGGCCACGGCGGCGGCATAGCCGTCCCACGCCGACGGGCCTGTCATGGTGCCTGACAGCACGTTGTTGACAAAGTCCTGCAGCTCAACGTCGTACGCAGCGATAAAGCGCTTTTTCCAGTCGGTGAGGATGTCGGTGGAAAGCTGCGCCGCGTGGCGGGTTTGCACCGACATCGGTTCAGGCAGGCGCGCAATACCGCTCTCGCCAACTACCTCACACTGAATGTCGTAACCGTAGACGCAGTTCACGAAGATCTCGACGTCAACCCGTACTCCCTTCGCGGTTTCCAGCAGCACAATTTGCGGATCTTTCAGGTGCGATGACGCGTTACGCGTTTTGCGCGGATAAATCACCTGTGCGCTGACGTACTCATCGTTCAGCAGCCAGCGCAGCACGTCGAGTTCATGGATCAGCGTATCGGTGATCGCCATATCGGTCGTATAAGCATCGCCGACCGCCGGATTGCGGTGCGCGCAGTGCAACATCAGCGGCTCACCCAGGGTGCCGCTGTCGATGACCGCTTTCAGCGCGCGATAGCCGCTGTCGTACGGTCGCATAAACCCAACCTGCACCAGCTTCTTACCCGCGGCGATTTCCGCTTCGACAATATTCATACAGCCCTGTGCGGTCACCGCCAGCGGCTTCTCACAGAATACCGCTTTGCCGGCTTTGATGGCTGCCAGCACAAACTCTTCATGCGTCGGGCCCCACGAGGTGACCAGGATGGCCTGCACCTGAGGCGCGGCGATCAGCGCATGCGCGTTGTCGTAAATCTCCGCCTGCAAACCGAGCTCGCTAATCACCTGCTCGCAGTTGCTGCGATTGATATCATTAAGCGCGACCACGCGCGCATGCTGCAGCACCTGGCTGCAGCGACGAATGTGTTCACGGCCGATAGCGCCCGTGCCGATTACACCAATATTGAGCGTCATGCGAGGTTCCTTCAGCAAAATGCCGGATTAGTTAGTGGTTGAGATAGTCGATGCTGCTGCGGATTTCGCGCGCAATATCCTCCGCGCTCCAGCTCTCCAGCACCGAAGAAAACGGCTCGAAAGCATAAACACCGCGATAGCCCATCTCTTTCAGGCGCTGCACCTGCTCGCGGGATTTCAGCAGATCATCCGCGCTCAGCATGATGCGCTCTTCGTCGGTGAGTTGATGGGTTGGGCGCGTATCCGTTACGCCAGAGAGATGCACCAGGCCGATGTGATTTACGTCGACGCCGCCGGTGAAATCCTGTTCGGCGCCTTCGTACAGGTGGTGATGAAAGGTATCCAGCACGATGCTAAATGGCACGCCGGCCCGGGCGATAAGCTGCTGCGCCAGTGCAGCGGAGCGCAGGGAACTCTGCGGAAAGCCGAGCGGCTCAACCAGTCCGGCAATACCGTATTCGGCAAACAGCGGCGCCAGGGTTTGCAGCGCCTCTACCGTCTGTTCGTCACTTACCGGCGTACCGTCATTGAGCGGACAGAGCACCAGCGCCTTCGCCCCGGTGGCGCGCGCATCGGCTAACAGCGCGCGCGTTTTGGCCAGCACCGCATCATTTAACTGGTTGAAGGGATACACCGCGTTGATGGTTTCGATCTCAAGCTGATGCTGCGCTGCCAGACGACGCACTTCCTCACCGCCTGCACCGTCGGTCACGCTGCCACTTTTCATATCATTACGCATTTCAACTTTATGTAATCCCAGCTGTTCCACCAGCGCAAAAAATTCCGCGATGCTGAGCTGAGGGGCAATTTTGCGGTTAACGCAGAATCGGTTACTGCTTATTTTGTCGGTCATGATCTTTCCTGGATAGTCATCACTGAGTAGGGTTGGGGTAAGTGCGATGTACTGACATGCGTTGATAGTAATTAAACTTTTTTGCCGGCTCTGCGGCTTCTTTGAGTGATTTACATCAGCCTGAGCGCAGTCTGATCGCCCTCACATTTAGCCATTGCGGCGCGCGTAAAAGTGCCCGGCAACATCCTCGTCATTTCAGGCTCAATATTGATTTTCCGCGCAACAGTGACGGACTGACCTCACGACGCGTTCGGGGATTTGAGTGACCACGCTTTGTGATCAAACGCGCAACAACCGCAGAAACATCCTTGTATGGTAGTAAGCCCTTTCTCTGGCAGGATCTTCCTATGCTCACCTCAACCACCGATCCTTCGCATACCGCTGCAGCGCATTCAACATCAGTAATTCGTCGCGTCGCCAGCGCGTCCGCGATCGGCACCGCAGCGGAATACTATGACTTCTTCGCTTACGGTACGGCAGCGGTGCTGTTCTTTGGCCATCTGTTCTTTCCCAGCCACGATCCGCTGGTCAGTACCCTTGCCGCTTTCGCCACCTATGCGGTTGGCTTCCTCGCGCGTCCGATTGGCGGCATGGTGTTTGGTCATATCGGCGACAAAGTGGGCCGCAAAAAGGCGCTGGTGGCGACCATCCTGATTGTGGGCCTCGGCACGTTCTGCATTGGCCTGCTGCCCACCTACGAGAAAATTGGCCTGTGGGCGCCGGTGTTGCTGATCATCATCCGTCTGTTGCAGGGCTTTGGCGTCGGCGGTGAACAGGCAGGCGCGGTATTAATGACGGCCGAATACGCGCAGCCATCCCGGCGCGGCTTCTTTGCCAGCTGGGTGCAAATCGGCGCACCTGTTGGCTTCCTGCTGCCGCTGGCGCTGTTTGCCGTGCTTAACGCGGTACTCTCCGCCGATCAAATGATGGACTGGGGCTGGCGCGTGCCGTTTCTGCTCAGCGCGCTGCTGGTGATTGTCGGCCTGTTTATCCGCCTGCGTATAGATGAGTCGCCGGTCTTCGCCGCCATTCGGGAAACCAAAGCGGCAGAATCGAGGCCATTAAACGAGGTAATTCGTGGTAATCCGCGGCTGGTGGTCAACGGCGTGGCAGCGAAACTGATCGAAGCCTGCGCCTTCGCCCTGTTTACCGTCATCATTCTCGCCTGGGGTAAAGCCAATCAGCTCGATGCCGGCATTCTGATGAACAGCATGATCGTCGCGGTGATCCTCGAAGTGCTGGCGATCCCGCTGATGGGTGCCCTTTCCGACCGCATCGGTCGCAAGCCGGTTTACCTGATCGGCACG
The DNA here is from genome assembly GCF_035783935.1 of Pantoea dispersa. Lineage (GTDB taxonomy): Bacteria > Pseudomonadota > Gammaproteobacteria > Enterobacterales > Enterobacteriaceae > Pantoea > Pantoea dispersa_C. The sequence goes on from NZ_JALKOV010000002.1 coordinate 54,808, forward strand.
CTGCTGATCATGCTGTCGATCGTGCCCTTCTTTCTCGCGCTGGCGCACAACAGCTACTGGCTTACGCAGCTGGCGATGATCGTGGCGCTGACGCTGGGTCACAGCATGTGCTACGCCCCGCAGGCGTCATGGTTCCCCGAGCTGTTTCCCACCCACATTCGCTGCAGCGGAATTGCGGTGATCTGGCAGATCGGTTCGCTGATCGGTAGCGGCGTGCTCGGACTGCTGGCGGTGAAGATCCTGCAGATGACCGGCGGCCACTGGTATGGTCTGGCGCTGTATGTGGCGGTGCTCGGCGTGATCTCATTAATTGGCCTGCTGCGTCTGCCGGAAACCGCACCCGGCCGCCGCCAGGGCGAATATCACCCGTGGCAGCAGCATTGATGATTAGCGACGGCGCGGCAGCGCCACGCACAGCAGGCCGCAGACAATCAGCAGCACGCCAGCAAGGCTGCTCCAGCGGAAGCTTTCATTAAAGGCCGGCAGGGAAATGGCGGCCAGCCACACCAGCACATAACTCAGACTGAGCAGCGGATAGAGCCGGTTGAGCGGCAGCTGACGCAGGGCCAGCAGCCAGCACAGCATCGAGCAGCCGTAGGCTGCCAGTCCGCCTATTAACGGTATCAGGCCGTGCTGCCACGGTAGCGCGGTCCATGTATCCAGCGCTGGCAGCGCCAGCATCGCCGTGCGCAGCAGCAGCTGCGCCAGCGATACCAGCAGCACGCTGGCCAGCGCCAGCAGCCAGCCCATCATAAATGGCTCCCCATCAGCGCAACGCCGGCAACAATCGCCAGCGTGCCCAGCCACTGCCGCCGCGTGTAAGTCTCATGCCAGAACACGCGTGCGGCCACCGCCACCAGCACAAAGTTCAGGCTCAGCATCGGGTACGCCACGCTGACCGGTACGGTGCGCAGTACCACCAGCCACAGCAGCATGGCACCGCCCAGCAGCAGCAGGCTAAGCACCAGCCAGCCGAACAGGCGTTGCCCGCCGCAGTGTGCCGCCTGTTTCTGGCACAGCTGAGCCGCACAGCTCAGCAGGCTTACCAGCAGGATCAGCAACAGATTCATGGCGTGGCATCATAGCCGTAATAGACCAGCCGTCCCTGCTGATAGACGTCGTTGGGCACCGGCAGACGCGCATCCGGCTGCTTTTCATTAGCGCTCAACAGCAACACCAGCCCAACCCGCCCCTGACGGCGATGCACGCGCAGCCAGTCGGCGAAGTCTTCCCCGTCGACGTAGCGCGTTTTTGCATCGGGATAACCCAGTCCGTACTCCAGCTCGCCTTTTTCATCGAAGAACGTGATGTCGCTGCGACGCAGTTCCCACGCCACCGCCGAAGCGATGCCGGGATTGTCCGCCAGCAGATAGCGAGCCTGCGCCAGCTGCGGTCGGATGGCGCTGACAAAGTTCTGCGGCTGTTTTGCATCACGCACCTTTTGCGGGATGGCAAAGCCCACCAGCAGCGCCAGCGTCAGCGGGCACAGCGCGGCCAGTTGCCAGCGCCGCGTTTTCAGGCTTAGCCAGCCCATCACCGCCCAGCCAGCAAATGCCAGCGCGCCGCATACCACCCGCCACAGCTCATCGCGGGCATACACCGGATGGTGCGCCAGCCCCCACGGCGCCAGCACTACCAACACCAGCAGCGTGGCGCACAGACCAAACAGCAGGTTGATCCAGCCATTGACGATCAGCGACTGTCTGAGGCGCGCGGTGTTGCCGTGCGCATAGTGCGCCATCAACAACGCCAGCGGCGCAAAGCACGGCAGGATGTAGGTCGGCAGTTTGCCTTTGGCGATGCTAAAGAACAGCAGCGGCAGCACAACCCAGCTGAGCAAATACACCGCTGCGGCATGCTGTTGACGCTGCCGCCATGCGCCGCTCAGCGCGCCCGGCAGCAGGCCGAGCCACGGTAAGCAGCCTGCCAGCAGCACCGGCAGGTAATACCAGAACGGCGCTTTATGCTGTGCGTCGCTCTCGGCGAAGCGCTGGATATGCTCGACCCAGAAGAAGTAGTGCCAGAAATCGCCTTGCTGACGCTGAATCGCCAGCGCCCAGGGCGCACTGATCGCCGCCGCCACCGCAATCGTGAGCGGCCCCCAGCGCAGCAGTTCGCCAAACCGACGCTGCCAGAGTGCCCAGGGCACAATTGCCAGCACCGGCACCGCCAGCGCCAGAAAACCTTTGGTCATAAAGCCCATGGCACAGGCTGCGCCAAGCAGCACATAGCCGGTTAGCCGCTGCGAGGTACTGTGCGCCTGCGCGGCATACCAGAAACTGCACATTGCCGCCACCAGCCATAGCAGCAGAATCGGATCGAGCACCGCATAAGTGCCGATGCCGTAAACCAGCAGCGAGGTAAGAAAGATCACGCTGGCGGTGAGCGCTATTTTGCGGCTGGCGAACATCCGGCTGCCCAGCCAGTAGATCAGCAGCGCACTGAGCGTGGTACAGATAATCGCCCCGGCGCGCACGCCAAAATTGTTATGCCCAAACAGCAGTTGGCCAAGGTTGTTGACCCAGTAACCGGCAATCGGCTTCTCGAAGTAACGTAAATCAAAGAAATGCGGTACCACCCAGTTGCCGCTCAGCAGCATCTCGCGGCTGATTTCGGCATAGCGAGTCTCATCCGGCTGCCAGAGATCGCGAAACGGCACCGGGAACAAATAATAGAGGGCAAAAAGCGCCAGCAGCAGCGCCAGTCTGGTGCTGCTGCGCATCGGTGTTTCCATACCTGAGTCCTGTGAAAGATTAACGCTGACAACCCAGCCAGCCTTCCCGGCCGGCAATGTGACCACGCACCACATGGCCCTGCGGCAGCGTACTGAGATCGTCCGGCAGCAGATCGCTCAGCGGACAAAACTGAATACCCTGCTGCTGCGCACGGGTCAGCAGATCGGCAAAGGCCGGCAAGCCAACGATACCTTCAACTTCCGCGTGAATGGTATAAACCGGCGTACCGCTGGCGGCATGCATCTGCGCGAGGATAAAGTCGTTGAATCCGGCCGCGCTCACCTGCTGACCCACCACTTCATCCCACGTTGGCAGCGTCACCGGGATCTGCACCGTGCCGAGGCTGCCATCATTGAGGCGCGGAATGAACGGCCCGCTGCCGCGACAGTCGCTGTTATAGCGAAAGCCAAACGGCTGCTTGGCGTCCAATACCCGGCCATCGGCGCGCCAGCCTGCCACCGCTGAGCAGGTGACACTGTCACCCAGGATGGCTTCCAGCGCCGCTTTGCCGCGCGCAATCTGCGCATTCAGCTGTGATGGCGACCAGACGCCCGCCCAGGTTTGCCAGGCGAAATGGTCCCACGCATGTAACCCGACCTCATGATGATCCGCCGTGGCGCGGATAATTGACGCCAGTCCCTTACCAATTTCACGTCCCGGCCAGGCGGTGCCGGCCAGCAAAATATCCCAGCCGTACAGCGAGGCCGCGCGCGAACGCAGCATTTTCCACAGGAAGCGCGGCTTCATCAGGCGCCATAAGTGGCGCCCCATGTTGTCCGGCCCGACGCTGAAGAAGAAGCTGGCCTGCAGCTGATGCAGGCTGAACTGCTGCAGCAGCGCCGGTACGCCCTGTTGCGTGCCGCGCCAGGTATCGACATCGACACGCAAACCTACACGCTTCATGGCTTTTCCTGGAGCTCAACGGTACGCAGGAAGAAGTCCAGCGTGTTGTCGATGGTGGTGTCCATCGCCACGGTTGGCGTCCAGTCGAGCAGCCGACGCGCGTTTTTAATCGACGGCTTGCGGTGCTCCACGTCCTGATAACCTTTACCGTAATAGCTGCTGCTCTCAACCTCACGGAAACCGGCAAACGGCGGGAAGCGGTCGCGCAGCGGGTGACGCTCAAAGCTGGCCAGCAGATGTTCTGCCAGTTCTTTGATACTGGCTTCGTTTTCCGGGTTACCAATGTTGACGATCTGTCCATCGCAGTTGTTGTGCTTGTTCTCAATGATGCGGAACAGCGCTTCAATGCCGTCACGAATATCCGTGAAGCAGCGCTTCTGCGCGCCACCGTCGATCAGCTTGATCGGCGAGCCTTCCACCAGATTAAGGATCAGCTGGGTGATGGCACGAGAACTGCCGATACGCGCGGCGTTGAGGTTATCCAGCCGCGGGCCCATCCAGTTAAACGGCCGGAACAGGGTAAAGCGCAGCCCCTCTTTTTCGCCGTAGGCCCACAGCACCCGATCCAGCAGCTGTTTTGATACCGAATAGATCCAGCGCTGTTTGTTGATCGGTCCGACCACCAGGTTAGAGTGATCCTCGTCGAAATGCTGATCGGTACACATACCGTACACTTCGGAAGTCGACGGGAAAATGATGCGTTTTTTATACTTCACGCAGTCACGAATAATCTTCAGGTTCTCTTCGAAATCCAGCTCGAACACGCGCAGCGGATTGCGGGTATATTCGATCGGCGTGGCGATCGCCACCAGCGGCAGCACCACGTCACATTTCTTGATGTGATACTCAATCCACTCTGAGTGAATGCTGATGTCGCCCTCGACAAAGTGGAAGCGCGGCTCATCCAGGAAGCGGCTGATAGCATCCGAGCCGATATCCAGGCCATAAACCTCAAAGTTATCATCCTGCAGCAGGCGTTCGGTAAGATGGTTACCGATGAAGCCGTTAACGCCGAGGATTAGCACCCGGGTGCGGCGTTTCACCGCGGCCACCGGCTGCGAATAGAGCAGCGCACCCGGCACCATGCCCAGACTCTGCGCCAGCTGGCTGCCGTTCATGTAAACACCGTTGTCGCTCTGCCCGGTGACCACTTCGAGCGCGCCCTCGCCGCAGGCAATCAGGAACGGCTCAACCGACAGCACTGTGCCCGGTTTGGCGCTGGGCGCATCCTGGTGAACCCGCCCTTTCCACACCACGAATTTCACCGTGCCGGCATAGGCAAACGCACCCGGCCAGGGATCTGTCACCGCGCGCACCAGGTTATTCACTTTAGCCGCTGGCAGTTCCCAGTTGATGCGGCCATCTTCCGGCGTGCGGCGACCCACCACGGTCGCTTCCGCGTCGTTCTGCGGCGTGGCGACAATTTCACCGCGCTTCATCGGCGGCAGCGCGCCTTCCAGCAGCTGGCCGGCACAGGCCACCAGCTTACGGTGCAGCGTCAGCGCATTATCCTGCGGGTCGATCGCCACGCGCTGCTGCGCCACAATGTCGCCGGCATCGGCCCGTTTCACCATGCGGTGCAGCGTTACGCCAGTCTCCGTCTCGCCGTTGACCAGCACCCAGTTAAGCGGCGCACGACCACGGTATTTCGGCAGCAGCGAACCGTGCAGGTTAAACGCGCCAACCCGCGCGCAGTGCAGAATGGTGTCGCTCAACAGTGCGCGATAGTAAAACGAGAAGATGAAATCCGGCTGCATGGTGCGGATGCGATCCACCCACAGCGGATGGTTGGCATCTTCCGGGGCATAAACCGGAATGCCCTGCTCAGCCGCGAGGCGCGCCACTGAAGGGAACGCGTGGCTCTCCGGCGAGGTATCCGCATGGGTGAAGATGGCACTGATTTCATAACCTGCGTTCAGCAGCGCTGTGATGCCTGCACAGCCCATTTCGGCATAGGCGAAGACGATAGTTTTCATTGCTTAATTTCCTGTACAGACGGGGCATCTTGTTGCGGATGGATAACACGTTGAATGAAGTAGCGCGGACGGGCGCGTACGTCGTTGTAAATACGGCCGATGTATTCGCCCAGCAGGCCCATGCCGACAAACTGCGCGCCGACAAAAATAAACAGCACGGCAAACAGCATGAACACACCGTCACCGGCCCAGCTGGCACCGAGGAACAGGCGCAGCACAATCAGAATCAGTGAAAAGGCGAAACCGGCCAGCGCGATTAAGCTGCCGACGATACTCAGCAGGCGCAGCGGCGTGGTGGTCAGGCAGGTCACCAGGTCATACATCAGGTTAATCAGCTTCATGAAGCTGTATTTGGAGTCGCCAAACTCGCGCTCAGCGTGGGTAACCGGCAGTTCAATGGTGCGCCGCGCAAAGGTGTTGGCGAGTATCGGGATAAAGGTGCTGCGTTCGTGGCAGTTGAGCATCGCATCGACAATGTGGCGGCGATAGGCGCGCAGCATGCAGCCGTAATCCCCCATCGCTTTGCCGGTCACGCGCTGAATCAGGTGGTTGATGGTGCGTGAAGCGCGGCGACGGAACCAGCTGTCCTGGCGGTTCTGGCGCACGGTGCCAACCACGTCGTAGCCCTGCTGCGCGGCTTTGACCAGATTGGGAATCTCTTCCGGCGGGTTTTGCAGATCGGCATCCAGCGTAATGATCACATCCCCGGACACGTGGCTGAATCCGGCCATGATCGCCGAGTGTTGCCCGTAGTTGCGATTGAGCAGCACGCCGACCACATGACTGCCCGGCATATCCGCCGCATCGGCGATCATCTGCGCAGAGCGGTCGGCACTGCCGTCATCGATCAGCAGAATTTCATAGTCGAGTGCGAGCGTGCGGCAGGCAGCATCGGTGCGGCGCACCAGCTCCGGCAGGCTTTGCTCTTCGTTGTACACCGGGATCACCACGGAGACTTTGCGAATCGGTTTTTCTTCCAGCATCTCAGGCTCCCGCAAGGTGGCGTAAGGCAGCAATCACGCGCGTTACATCGTCATCGTGCATGTCGGGGAACAGCGGCAGCGAGCAGATGCGTTCACTGTTCCATTCGGTGGCCGGCAGCGACAGCTGCGGATAGCGTTCACGGTAATATTTATGGGTATGCGCGGCGCGGAAATGCAGGCCGGTGCCGATGTCATGGATTTTCAACTGCTCCATCAGCGCATCGCGGCTGATACCGCAGCGCGCGTCGTCCACGCGAATGATAAACAGATGCCACGCATGCTGATGCGGCCACGCCGGCTGCGTCAGCGGCAGAAACGGCGTATCCGCCAGCTCGTGTAAATAGCGCGTAGCGATCGCCTGGCGACGTGCATTGATGGCCGGTAACTTATGCAACTGCACCAGCGCAATCGCCGCGTTGATGTCCGGCAGGTTGTATTTGAAGCCGGGCATGATCACTTCGGCCTGCGGCTTGCGGCCATGGGTATGGCGATCGTAAGCATCGACGCCGAGGCCGTGGAATTTCAGGCTGCGCAGGCGGTCGGCCAGCTGCGCATCATCCGTCACCACGATGCCGCCTTCGGCGCAGGTGATGTTTTTGATGGCGTGCAGCGAAAAGATCGCCGTACCCTGCTGGCCAACGTGCCGGCTTTTGTAGTAGCAACCTACCGCGTGGGCGGCATCTTCAATCAGTGGGATATTGTGGCGCGCGCTGACGGCGCGAATGGCGTCGATATCCGCCGGTGCGCCGGCATAGTGGACCGGCACGATGGCGCGGGTGCGTGGCGTGATGGCCGCTTCGATTTGCTCTGCGCTCACCATCAGGTTATCGCGATCCACATCGATCATCACCGGCGTCGCGCCAAGCAGCGTGATGATATTGAGCGTCGAAACCCAGGTCAGCGACGGAGTGATCACTTCATCACCGGGCTGAATGCCCAGCGCCATTAACGTAACGTGCATGCCCGCCGTGGCGGAGCTGACGGCAATCGCGTGCTGGTTGCCGGTGAGCTGGCAAAACGCCTGCTCCAGTGCGGCATTCTGCGGCCCGGTGGTAATCCAGCCCGAGGCGAATACCGCCTGCACCGCGGCCAGTTCTTCCTCACCCAATGAAGGGCGCGAGAATGGAAGGAAACTCATAAGCCAACCTTATTGTTGTGCCTGAAAATGTGCTGAAAAATAAAACAAGCGCTATTATTTTGCCTCACGCCTTGCTGAAACACCTGGTAACTATTTGTTTAAACGTAACTTAAACAAGCGTGCGCCCGGCAACGCGGTCATCTGCCTGTAACAAAACATAAGCAGACCTGTCTTATCGCGTTAAGAAACCAAAATACGGCGGAAAACTTAACTGAACATTAAATGGCAAAGCGGGACGCTGACTTTTTTACGCGGCGTTGAAGATTGGTAGAGAATTGCGGGCGGTGAATGAAAAGCCGTCGCTGCTCAGTGTGTACTTTACGATTAAACACGGCGGTTGATGATTAAATGTCTGTTTATCAATGCATTAACTAAGAGACTATACTGTTCTTAAGGTTATCCTAAGGTTGGCTGTTTATTCTCTCCCGGGATAGCGACGCCAGAGGCTGTACAGGAGAATGACGATGAAAACCGCGACTGACAGACTTTCACAGGCAGCACTGCGCCGACATCATATTGGTGTAAAAACCAAAGGGTTGCGTTTCCGTGGCGAGCTGTACGTATTTCGCTATAACGCCGGCCATTATGACGTGTTCCGCAACAGCGAATGGGTGATGTCGCTTGCCACCAGCAATGTGCTGGAAGCGATGCAGCAGTTTAAACAGAGCCAGTAAGTTCGCTGGCGCATCGATTGGATCTTTGCCGCCTTCGCAGTAATCAGGTCATTGCCGGCCCACAGTCCCCCGGCCCCCCACACCTGTATCTCCTCTGTTCTCTGGAACCCGCGCGTAAATCCTGCTGCAAACCGCTGCAACGCAGCGTTACTGCTCGCCACGCCGTCACCGCCGGCGTATTGTGCCTCTCGCACACCGGCCAACGTTGGCGATAGAGCGTGGTGCGCATCAATGCTCACCCTACAGTTTTTGTAGGGTCGCCATTCATGGCGACCTGCCATCAAACCGCACAAATTCGTAGCGGCGCGATTTCGCGGTGCGCATAAATGCGCACCCTGTGAAACCTGTAGGGTCGCCATTGATGGCGACCTGACACGCAAACAGCACAAATTCGTAGCGGCGCGATTTCGCGGTGCGCATAAATGCGCACCCTACGAAACCTGTAGGGTCGCCATTTATGGCGACCTGTCATCAAACCGCACAGATTCGTAGCGGCGCGATTCATCGCGCGAAGATCTAGCCGGGCCGCCATTTATGGCGACCTGTCATCAAATCGCACAGATCCGTAGCGGCGCGATTCATCGCGCGAAGATCTAGCAGGGCCGCCATTGGTGGCGACCCAAACACCAACGCTGCATGGACAGCAGGAGAACACCTCATGGAAATTGCATACTGGCTAATCGGTACGCTGCTGGCGCTGTGCGTCGGCAGCTTCCTCAACGTGGTCACTTATCGCCTGCCGCAGCAGGTGTTGAACCCTCAATCCGGCATTACCCTGCTGCTGCCGCGCTCGCACTGTCCACACTGCCAGACCACGCTGCGCGCGATCGACATGCTACCGCTGCTCAGCTGGCTGCTGCTGCGCGGACGCTGTCGCTACTGCCACCACCCGGTGAGTGCGCGCTACCCGCTGACGGAACTGCTCACTGCGTTGCTCAGCCTCGCGCTGACCTGGCTGTTACCGGCGGATAGCCGCCTGCCTGCCGCCCTGCTGCTCGCCTGGATTCTGCTGGCGCTGACCATCATTGACATTGAGCATCTGCTGTTGCCTGACGCATTAACCTTATCGCTGCTGTGGCTCGGCCTGCTGCTCAAAGCGCTGCACTGGCTGCCCGGTACGCTGAATGATGCCGTGTTCGGCGCGATAGCCGGCTACAGCGCACTGTGGCTGATGGGTGAACTCTATCAGCGCATAAAAAAGCGCCCCGGCCTCGGTGGTGGAGACGCCAAACTGCTGGCTGCGCTGGGTGCCTGGCTCGGCTGGGCGCTTTTACCCTTTGTGCTGTTACTGGCGTGTGCAGGCGCAATTTTATTTGTTTTGCTGGCCCGATTTGGCTGGCAGCGCGAGCTGTATCAGGTGCTGCCCTTTGGTCCGTGGCTGGCACTGGCGGGCATAAGTCTTTTTATTCACACGATTATTTAATCACCTGTTCACATCGCGGCGCTAAAATAAGTGGCCAGTTTCTGTCCAACGTCCTGATTCCTATATGAAAAGAATAAACAATTCTAAACAAAATTAATCATTGTGATGTGCATCAAAAGGCTCTATATTGGCCGCGTTTTTTGAGCCACTGATACTTTTTTGTTCAACTAGTCAATCGGCCAGCCTGTTCGAGCCCCGGTTGAAGGAGAGATATGATGACGGATAAAGTCCGTATTGATACTTTTGGTGCCAATTCATTCAACGGAAACAACGACGCATTCTTAGCCCGTCAGGCTGAGTTTGAATCAAACGTCAGGAGTTACCCGCGCAAGTTGCCTTTAGCAATTGCCAAAGCCAATGGCGTGTGGATTACGGATGTTGAGAACAAACAATATCTTGACTGTCTGGCTGGCGCAGGGACGCTGGCACTTGGTCATAACCATCCTGATGTTCTGCAGAGCATCCAAAATGTCATTACCAGCGGCTTGCCGTTACATACTCTTGATCTGACGACGCCTCTGAAAGATCAGTTCTCCGAATCTCTGCTCTCGCTGCTGCCTGGCCAGGGTAAAGAGTACTGCCTGCAATTCACCGGTCCATCCGGTGCTGATGCCGTTGAAGCGGCACTGAAGCTGGCGAAAAAAGTCACCGGCCGCAGCGGCGTAATCAGCTTCTCTGGCGGTTACCACGGCATGACGCACGGCGCGCTGTCCGTGACCGGCAACCTGTCGCCGAAAGAAGCGGTTGACGGCATGATGCCGGAAGTACAGTTCATGCCTTACCCGCACCTGTACCGTTGCCCGCTGGGCCTCGGCGGTGACGCGGGCGTGAAAGCCCTGACCTACTACTTCGAAAACCTGATCAACGACGTTGAAAGCGGCGTGCGCAAGCCTGCGGCCGTGATCCTCGAAGCGGTCCAGGGTGAAGGCGGCGTGAACCCGGCACCTGTTGAGTGGCTGCAGCGCATCCGCAAAGTCACCCAGGAACACGGCATTCTGCTGATCCTCGACGAAGTCCAGGCTGGCTTTGCCCGTACCGGTAAGTTCTTTGCCTTTGAACACGCAGGCATTGAGCCAGACATCATCGTGATGTCAAAAGCGGTGGGCGGCGGTCTGCCACTGGCCGTGCTGGGCATCAAAAAGCAGTTCGACGCCTGGTCACCTGGCCACCACACCGGTACCTTCCGCGGCAACCAGCTGGCGATGGCAACCGGCCTCGCGACGCTGAAAATCCTGACCGAGCAGAACATCGCCGGCAAGGTAGCGGAACAGGGTGAATGGCTGAAAGCGCAGCTGAACGCGATGGCGAAACGCTTCCCGGTTATTGGTCACGTGCGCGGCCTTGGAATGATGATCGGTATTGAGATCGTTAAACCCAATGAGCCAGCAGACCACATGGGCAGCTTCCCGGCAGACGGCGAGCTTTCTGCGCTGCTGCAGAAAAAATGCTTTGAAGCCGGTCTGATTCTGGAGCGTGGCGGTCGTCACGGTGCCGTACTGCGTCTGCTGCCGTCTCTGCTGATCAGCAATGACGAGCTGGCCGTGTTCCTGGATAAATTTGAGCAGGCGCTGCTGGGCGCTGGCGTCAAACCTGTTTGACTGGAAGAGTAAATGTCTGAAGTAAACCCGATTCTGGCCGCCTCGGCCCCGAGCATTGAGGCGTACCAGCAGGCGATTGCCCAGAGCAGCGCCGCGGTTGTGCAGTGGCTGCAACAGCCTGAGATGTACCAGGGCAAAACGGTTGCCGAACTGCGCGAGCGTATCACGCTCGACTTCAATCCAAACGGCCTGGGCAACCAGGCCGCGATTGAACGTGCGATTGAATATTTCCTCAAAGACAGTCTGGCGGTGCACCATCCGCAGTGCGTTGCGCACCTGCACTGTCCGAGCCTGGTGGTAAGCCAGGCGGCTGAAGTACTGATCAACGCCACTAACCAGAGCATGGATTCGTGGGATCAGAGCCCTTCTGCCACCATCATTGAAATCAAACTGATTGAGTGGCTGCGTGCGCAGGTTGGCTATCCGGCCGGCGATGCGGGCGTGTTCACCAGCGGCGGTACACAGAGCAACCTGATGGGCCTGATGCTGGCACGTGATGCGTTCTATGCGCGTCAGGGCCATTCCGTGCAGCAGCACGGCATCACTGGCGATCTGCGCAAGATTAAAGTGCTGTGCTCAGAAAACGCCCACTTCTCCGTGCAGAAGAACATGGCGCTGCTGGGACATGGCTATCAGTCTGTGGTGCAGGTGAAGTCGGATCAGTTCGCCCGCATGGACGTGAATGACCTGAAAGCCAAACTGGCGCAGGCTGAAGCCAACGGCGAACAGATCCTGGCGATCGTCGCGACGGCAGGCACCACCGATGCCGGCGCCATCGATCCGCTGCGTGAAATCGCAGCCATCGCCGCTGAGCACAACATCTGGGTGCACGTGGACGCGGCCTGGGGCGGTGCGCTGCTGCTGTCTGAAAAGTATCGTGATTACCTGGATGGTCTGGAGCTGGTGGATTCCGTCACCCTCGACTTCCACAAACAATACTTCCAGACCATCAGCTGCGGCGCGTTCCTGCTGAAAGACGCGCGTCACTATGAGCTGATGCGTTATCAGGCGGCTTACCTGAACTCCGAGTTCGATGAAGAAGCCGGCGTGCCGAACCTGGTGTCCAAATCACTGCAGACCACGCGTCGTTTCGATGCGCTGAAACTGTGGATGGGTCTGGAAGCGCTGGGTCAGAAACAGTATGCCGCGATTATCGACCACGGCGTGAGCCTGGCCCAGGACGTCGCGCAGTTCGTTGAATCTGAGCAGCGTCTGGAACTGGTAATGCAGCCACAGCTGGCCAGCGTGCTGTTCCGCTATCGTCCAGCCCAGCTGAGCGACAGCGCGCAGATCGCCCTGTTCAACCAGCGTATCGGCGATGCATTGCTGGAGTCTGGCCGCGCTAACGTCGGTGTGACCGAGCATGCAGGCGTGACCTGCCTAAAGCTGACGCTGCTGAACCCGACCGTCACGCTGGAAGACATCAAGCTGCTGCTGGCGCTGGTAGAAAAAACCGCTGATCAACTGCTGAGTGCCTGATTAGGCGTGAAGTGAACAAGCCGCTAACCGGCAACGGTTAGCGGCTTTTTTTATGGGTTACAGACTGATCGCCGCACGCCGGCTCACTGCGGAATGCGCGCAATCACCTTGATTTCGAAATCATAGCCCGCCAGCCAGTTGACGCCCACCGCCGTCCAGTTGGGATAAGGCTCATCGCCGAAGAAGCGCAGCCGTACTTCGTTCACCGTGGCGAACTGCGCTTCCGGATCGGTATGAAACGTAGTGACGTCGACCACGTCATCGAAACTGCAACCGGCGGCCTTCAGCACCGCCGCGAGATTGGTAAATGCCTGATTAACCTGACGCGTGAAATCGGGCTCGGCGGTGCCATCATCACGGCTGCCCACCTGGCCGGAAACAAACAGCAGGTCGCCGGAACGAATCGCCGCAGAGTATTTGTTGATGTTGTACAACGCCTGACGGCCCGCTGGAAAAACAGCATCGCGTTTGTTCATAATCGTACTCCTGAAGATGAGAGAAGAAAGTGGGTTAGCTATGCCCGCTTTCGCTTTAACATACGCCGCGTATGTATTACTATGTTTTACATACGCGGCGTATGTCAATGCAAAATTTAAGGAACAGCGATGGCGGCCAGACGACGGGCAGACCAGGTAGAAGAGACACGCGGCAAACTGATTGCCGCTGCACGACGCGCGTTCGCGCAGAAAGGTTACAGCGAAGCGTCAATGGATGACCTGACGGCAGCCGCCGGGCTGACGCGCGGTGCGCTGTACCATAATTTCGGCGATAAGAAAGGGTTATTGCAGGCGGTTATTGACCAGATCGATGGTGAGATTCTTGAGCAGATGCGCGCAGCCGGGCAGCAGTATCACACTCGCTGGCACGCTTTTCTGGCGGAAGCCATTACCTATATCGAGATGTCGCTGGAGCCGGAAGTACAGCGCATCATGCTGCTGGATGGCCCGGCGGTGCTTGGCGATCCGTCGCGCTGGCCTAATCAGACCGCCTGTCTGCGCACCACCGCCGCCATGCTGGCGGAGCTGATCGAGGAAGGTACGGTGAAACCGGTCGATACCGAAGCGGCGGCGCAACTGGTCAACGGCGCCGCGCTCAATGCCGCACTGTGGATTGCCGCTGCCGATGAGCCGGTCTCGGCACTGCCGCGTGCGGTGCAGGCCTTCCGGCTGCTGGTTTCCGGGCTGCTGGTTACCCCTGAGCCGCATTGAGTTCGCGTATCCAGCTGAGAAACGCCTGCAGCGGCGCCGGGATCAGCCGGCGATCGTTGTAATACAGCCACAGGCCGGGAAAGCTGAGCCACCAGTCGGCAAGAACTGGCTGCAGACTGCCGTTGGCCAGCGCCGGCTTCAGCCAGTCCTCAAACAGATACACCACGCCGGCACCGGCGATGGCCGTCGACACCGTCAGATCCATCGCCGCACCGATGCTGCATATCAGCGGTCCCTGCGGCTGCAGCGTGATGCGTTCCGCGCCGCGGCTGAACTCCCATTCGGCCGTTACCCCGGTGGCATAACGACCATACAGACAGCGATGCTGCATCAGGTCGCGCGGATGCTGCGGCGTACCGTAAGCCGCCAGGTAGGCAGGTGCTGCGGCCGCGGCAAAGCGCTGCACGCGCGGCCCAATCGGCAGCGCCACCATATCCTGCTCCAGATGATCGTCATAACGGATACCGGCATCGCAGCTGTCGCGAAAAATGTCCTGCACATTACTTTCCGCCACAATCTCCAGCCGGATGTCCGGATAGCGCTGCAAAAATCCCGGCACAATCGCCGGTAATACCAGCCGCGCCGCGCTGACCGGCACGTTCAGCCGCAGCGTGCCGCCCGGCGTGTCGCGGAAGGTGTTGAGGGCATCCAGCGCCGCATCCACTTCGTTCATGGCAGGCAGCAGCCGTGACATCAACGCCCGGCCGGCTTCGGTCAGCACCACCGTTCGCGTGGTGCGATTGAACAGCCGAACGCCCAGTTGCTGTTCGGCGCGGCGCACCGCATCACTCAAACGCGACGGATTGCTGCCGCTCATGCGCGCCGCTTCGCGAAATCCTCCGGCTTTTGCCACTGCCACCACCGCGTGCAGCAGCGCCATATCCAGCGCCATTGTGCGTCACTCCGTACAGTCTGTCCTGATTTACACGGATAGTCGCACAGCACCGTTGTGATTACAATTTAAACACTATCTGATGAAGGAGGTTTACATGTCACAGGCAACAACCACTTATACGCTGGGCGACCGTCAGGTTGCCCGTCTCGGCTACGGTGCCATGCAGCTGGCCGGTCCTGGCGTGTTTGGCCCGCCAAAAGATGAGACCAGTGCACTCCAGGTGCTGCGCGATGCCGTGGCTGCCGGTGTGAATCACATCGACACCAGTGATTTTTATGGTCCGCACATTACCAATCAGCTGATTAAAAAAGCGCTCTATCCTTATCCCGACGATCTGCTGCTGGTGACCAAAGTCGGTGCGCGACGTGATGCCAAAGGCGGCTGGCTGCCCGCCAGCACGCCGGAGGAACTGACGCAGGCGGTTGAAGATAACCTGCGTAATCTGGGCCTCGACGTGCTGGAAGTCGTCAATTTACGCTCGATGCTGAGCGTTCATGGGCCGGCAGAAGGATCGCTGGAGCCGCAAATCGAGGCGATGATGAAACTGCAACAGCGTGGCCTGATTCGGCACATTGGTCTGAGCAACGTGACCGCCAGTCAGGTGGCGCAGGCGCAGCAGATGACGCCGATTGCCTGCGTGCAGAATCTGTATAACCTCGCCAATCGCCAGGATGATGCGCTGATCGACCAGCTGGCGGCGCAGGGCATTCCCTTCGTGCCATTCTTTCCGCTCGGCGGCTTTTCGCCGCTGCAGTCGGAACAGCTCAGCGCGGTGGCCAGCGCGCTCAACGCCAGTACGCTGCAGGTGGCGCTTGCCTGGCTACTGCAGCGCTCCGACAATATTCTGCTGATACCCGGCACCTCGTCGCCGCAGCATTTGCAGCAGAATCTGGCCAGCGCGACGCTGAAGCTCAGCCCGGAAGTGGTTGATCAGCTCGACAGCATCGGCCGGGCGTAAAGCCAGCGGCGGCGCGCGCCGGGATTATCCCCGCCCGGCAATGCCCGCCTCTACCAGACAGGCTTTCAGTGCGCCAAAGGAATCCTGGCACTGGCGCTCATCCACGCAGGCGTAGCCGAGCAGCAGCCCGCGTCGCTCCTGCGGATGCATGTAGTACTGCGACAGCGGCCGCACCTTGACGCCGCGCCGCAGCGCCAGTGCAGCGATCGCCACATCGTCACAGCCCGGGGGCAATTTCAGCACCAGGTGCAGCCCGGCCTCATGGTTGACCACCGGCATAAAGGCTGCGCCGAGATAGCGCTCAATCAGCGTCATCATAAAGCGCCGGCGCTGGCTGTAGAGTTTGCGCATGCGGCGAATGTGCGCCATGTAATGGCCTTTCTGGATAAACTCCGCCAGCGCGCGCTGCACCAGCAAATGCCCACCGCGATAGAGCTCGGCGGCCGCTACGCGCAGCGGCTGCGCCAGCGCTTTTGGCACCACCAGATAGCCGAGTCGCAGCGCGGGATAAAGCGTTTTACTGAAGGTGCCCATGTAGATCACCGGCGCATCCGGTTCAAATCCCTGTAGCGAGGGAAACGGCTGGCCGGCGAAACGAAATTCGCTGTCGTAGTCATCTTCCACCAGCCAGCTTTTGTGTTTGCGCGCCAGGTCGAGCAGCTGCCTGCGCCGCTCCAGGCTGAGATGCACGCCGAGCGGATACTGATGTGACGGTGTCACAAAAATCATCTTCGGGGCTTTGCTGCGGGCCGCCAGCTCCGGGACAATGCCCTGCTCATCAACCGCTTTAGCCTGAATTTTCAGGCCGTTAATGCGCAGCAAATTGCGCGTACCCCAGTAACCCGGCTCTTCAATCCACACGGTGTCGCCTGCGTCGCACAGCACACGCGTCACCAGATCCACCGCCTGATGAATACCTTCGGTAATGATGATTTGATCGGCGTCAGCGCGCACCGATCGCGCCACGCTGAGGTAGTCAGCCAGCGCCTGACGCAGCTGCGGGCAGCCGCCGTTGCTGCTGTAAATCAGCCGCTCAATGTCCGGTTCGCGATTCAGGCGTGACTGAATCTGGCTAAATAACTTATGCGGAAACTCACGCACATCCGGTGCGCCGGGCACAAACGCACCCCACTGATAAGGCGAGGCATTGGCGTGACCGAGTAGCGTGGCGCCGCGTTTTGAAATCGCCGCCGGTTTATTGCTGAGGGATTCACTCAGCGGCAGCGCCGGCGCGCTGTTCAGACACCCTTCCGGCAAGGTTTCCGCGATCCACGTGCCGCTGCCGGTACGCGCGCTGACGTATCCCTGCGCGATCAGGTTTTCGTAGACGTTCAGCACCGTATTGCGTGACATCGCCAGCTCGCGTGCCAGATCGCGCGTGGCCGGCAGGCGCGAGCCGCGCGGAAAAATACCCTCCACAATCGCGGCCTGCATGCAGTGCAGCAGACGCTGTTGTAACGTGCCCTCCGCGACAAACTGCAGTCGCTCCAGGATATGATCGGCGTACAAACTCCGCAATTGGCTCCATCCTTCTCAGTGAAATTGGCTCTGGCAACCGCGCTCAGTGCAGGCATAAATAAGCGTGTTTGTCGTGATTTGTAAAGACGCTTATCGCTAAGGAAAGGTTATGGAAGGTAAAAACAGCCAGTTGCAACAACGCAAAGATGACGCGCTGCCGCGCGGCACCGGTAATCTTTGTCAGTGGTATGTCGATCAGGCCGAAAACGCCACGCTGCGTGACGTGGAGGGCAATAGCTGGATTGATTTCGCCGGCGGCATCGCGGTGCTCAACACCGGCCACCGTCATCCGCGCATCGTGCAGGCCATTGCCGATCAGTTAGCAAAATTCACCCATACCGCCTTCCAGGTTACGCCGTATGAGAGCTACGTGGCGCTGGCGGAACGCATCAATCAGCGGGTGCCAATTGCCGGTAAAGCCAAAACCGCTTTTTTCACCACCGGCGCTGAGGCCGTAGAGAATGCGGTTAAAGTGGCGCGCGCCGCTACCCGTCGTCACGGCATCATCACCTTCGGTAACGCCTTTCACGGCCGCACTTTTATGACCATGGCGATGACCGGCAAAGTGGCCCCCTACAAGCGCGATTTTGGCCCGATGCCGGCCTCGGTGTTTCACGCCCGCTACCCTAACGCGGTCACAGGCATCAGCGTCAATGATGCTATCGCCAGCCTGCACGACCTGTTCAGCCACGACATCGCGCCGCAGGATGTGGCCGCCATTGTGCTGGAACCGGTACAGGGCGAAGGTGGTTTCCACATCGCGCCGGCAGAGTTTCTTACCCAACTGCGCGCGCTGGCCGATGAGCACGGCATTCTGCTGATTGCCGATGAAGTACAGAGCGGATTTGGCCGCACCGGCAAGCTGTTTGCCATGGAGCACTACAGCGTGCAGCCGGATCTCATCACCATGGCGAAAAGTCTGGCGGGCGGCATGCCGCTGTCGGCAGTGAGCGGTCGCGCCGGGATCATGGATGCGCCCGGTCCGGGCGGGCTCGGCGGTACCTACGCCGGCAATCCGCTGTCGATTGCCGCCGCGCATGCGGTGCTGGATATCATCGACGAGGAACAGCTGTGTCAGCGCGCCAGCCAACTGGGCGCGACGCTGAGCGAACTGCTGCACCGCGCGCGCAGCGCTAACGCGTCGATTACCGACGTGCGTGCGCTGGGCTCAATGGTTGCGGTGGAGTTTGCCAGTGCGCAGCAGGCGCAGGCGCTGCAGCAACAGGCGATGGCACGCGGTCTGCTGCTGCTGACCTGTGGCCCGCAGGGCAACGTGATCCGCTTCCTCTATCCGCTCACCATTCCGGATGCCCAGTTCCGCCAGGCGCTGGATATTCTCGACAGCCTGCTCAGCCAGCCTTAGCGTTTCACCCATTGTCCGATCGCTTGCCTGCCGCGCGCAGGCAAGTTTCACCTGCATAACAGGCGGGATGTGCCCCGCCTGAGAGACGATCTGGAGAGATATTGATGACTGCTCAGAATGCCGATGTGCTGGCACAAAGCCTGAAACCCCGCCACGTGCGCATGCTGTCGATTGCCGGTGTGATTGGCGCCGGGCTGTTCGTCGGTTCCGGCCATGCGATTGCCGAAGCCGGGCCGGCGGTGCTGCTGGCCTACATCGCCGCCGGTGCGCTGGTGGTACTGATAATGCGCATGCTGGCGGAGATGGCGGTCGCCTCACCGGACTCCGGTTCCTTTTCCACCTACGCCGACAAATCCCTTGGCCGCTGGGCCGGATTTACCATCGGCTGGCTTTACTGGTGGTTCTGGGTACTGGTGATCCCACTGGAAGCCAACGCCGCCGGCACCATTCTGCACGGCTGGTTTCCGCAGGTGGCGGTGTGGGAATACACGCTGGCAATCACCAGCTTCCTGACCATCAGCAACCTGTTCAGCGTGAAAAACTACGGTGAGTTTGAGTTCTGGTTCGCGCTGCTGAAAGTGGTGGCTATCGTCGCCTTTCTTTGTGCCGGCAGCCTGGCGCTGTTTGGCCTGCTGCCCGGCAGCAGCACCCAGGGTATTTCCCATCTGTACGACACCCACGGCTTCATGCCTAACGGGATCAGTGCCGTGCTCGCCGCCATTCTGACCACCATGTTCTCTTTCATGGGCACGGAAATCGTCACCATTGCCGCCGCCGAATCCAATGAGCCGCGCAAGCAAATCACCCACGCCACCAACTCGGTGATCTGGCGTATTGCGCTGTTTTATCTGCTGTCGATCTTTCTGGTGGTGGCGCTGGTGCCGTGGAATACGCCGTCGCTGATGAAAGCCGGGTCTTACCAGACGGCGATGGAGATGATGAACGTGCCGTATGCGCGGCAGATTGTCGATGTGGTGGTGCTGATCGCGGTGTGCAGCTGTCTCAATTCTGCGCTTTATACCGCGTCGCGCATGCTCTATTCCCTGTCGCGTCGTCAGGATGCGCCAGCGGCGGCCTCGCGCACCACGCGCAGCGGCACGCCGTGGGTCGCAGTGCTGATGTCTACCGCCGCAGCGTTTCTCGCAGTGATCGCCAATTATCTGGCGCCGAGCGCGGTGTTTGAGTTCCTGCTGGCCAGCTCCGGGGCGATCGCGCTGCTGGTTTATCTGGTCATTGCCGCCTCGCATCTGGTGCTGCGGAAAAAGCGCGAGGCGCGCGGCGAGCAGCTCAGCTATCGCATGTGGCTGTTCCCGGGTCTGACGTGGGCCACCATGGTGTTCATTGTTGGCGTACTGACGTCAATGCTGTTCAATGCACAGCATCGTTCCGAAATTATCGCCACCGGGCTGTTGACGCTGCTGGTGCTGGTCGCCAGCCAGATTGTGCACCGCAAGCGCGCGGCGCGTAAAAACAGCGAGGAGATGGTGGCACTGCGTTCATAACGCTCGCCATGACGGGCACGGACGCCCGCCGTTACTGCACATCAATACTGATAGACTCTTCCGCCACGTTAATCGTCACGGTGCAATGCGTCCACACTGGCTGCCCTTCGGTCATCTCATGTTCGATAAAGTATTGCTGAAAGTCTTTCAGCGCCGCGCTGAGATCGCCAATCGCGCGCGCGTCCGGCTCGAACCAGTCCGGTTCGCCGTTTTCATCAAGGTAGTTAAACTGAAACTGCCCGCCCTCCTCATCGGCAAACAGCTCCGCCTGCACCACCAGCACCTGCGCGCCGTCGGGGCCACAGCTGAAAATGATCTGGCCAATGCGGCGATAAAGGTCTTCGTATTGCATAGTGAGGGCTCCTGTAAGAGGCGCGACGCACGACATCGCCGCGGCGGCATTCATCTCAGCCAATGTCTTGACATTATGTCTGAGGATCAGAGAATGAACGCCTGCGAATAACGGACTACAAGAAACGGAGTTTATCATAGCCTGTTCAGCGCGTTACCTCTCTGTTACCCACATTAAACGCGTCGCCCGTCTGCTGTCTGCCGTGCTGTTGCTGGCCAGCTGTGCCTCGGAGCCGCCTAAATCGCTGGTCACCCCGTTTCCGTCGCCGACCAAACCTCCTGTTCCGGCTAAACCACCGGCGCAGACTGAACCGCTGCGCGGCGTCTGGCTCACCACCGTGTCGCGCCTCGACTGGCCGCCGATATCCTCCGTGACGGCCAGCCCGGCGCTGCGCATTCGCCAGCAGCAGCAGGCGCTGACGGCCAAACTGGATAAGCTGCACAGCCTGGGTATCAACACGGTGTTTTTCCAGGTGAAGCCCGATGGCACCGCGCTGTGGCGTTCGCGCATCCTGCCATGGTCCGATACCCTGACCGGCAACATCGGGCAGGATCCGGGTTACGATCCGCTGCAATTTATCCTCGACGAGGCGCACAAACGCGGCATGAAGGTGCATGCGTGGTTTAACCCTTATCGCGTGTCGACCAATACCAAACCCGCGACCGTGACGGCGTTAAACAACACCCTCCAGCTGCAGCCGGCCAGCGTGTTTGTGCTGCATCGCGACTGGATCCGCACCGCCAGCGACCGCTTCGTGCTCGATCCGGGCATTCCGGCGGCGCGCAACTGGATCACCAGCATCGTGGCGGAAGTGGTGTCCAACTACGCCATTGATGGCGTTCAGTTCGATGACTATTTCTATACGGAGACCGCGACATCGCCGCTCAATGACAGCGCCACCTTCCGCCAGTACGGTGCAGGCTTTGCCAGCAAAGCCGACTGGCGGCGGCACAATACCCAGCTGCTGATCGAACAGGTTTCCCGCACCATCAAACAGCTGAAGCCGGGCGTTGAGTTCGGCGTCAGTCCGGCGGGCGTATGGCGCAACCTGTCGCACGATGCCGCCGGCTCCGATACGCGCGGTGCGGCGGCTTATGATGAGGCTTATGCCGATACGCGCCGCTGGGTGCAGCTGGGCCTGCTGGATTACATTGCGCCGCAGCTTTACTGGCCGTTTGCCCGCCAGGCCGCGCGCTATGACGTTCTGGCGCGCTGGTGGGCCAATGTGGTACAGCCAACGCACACCCGGCTGTACATTGGTATCGCGCTGTATAAGGTGGGTGAAGCTTCGAAAAGTGAGCCGGACTGGACGGTTCAGGGCGGCGTGCCCGAGTTGAAAAAACAGCTCGATTTGAATGAATCGCTGCCGCACATCGACGGCACTATTTTGTTTCGCGAAGATTACCTTAATCAGCCACAGACGCAGCAGGCAGTCGATTATTTACGTCAGCGCTGGGGAAAATGAATTATTCAGGCCAGCAGAGGAATACTGCTGGCCTGAAGCGTTAGCGCGGGTTATCCGGATCGAGTAATTCAATACTGCGCGGCACGCCGTTCACGCGGACTTTCAGAAAACGGCGGGTGATCCACTTCCCCGCGGCATCCTGCTCCTGCCGTTCAAAAAACGGCCCACGCAGCAGCAGTTCCTTATTATTGTTGTAGCCAAAACCAACATCTTTATTGCCCACCCAGTGCTGTTCAAAGGCCACGACCGGCTGGTTGTCCAGCACCGTGGCTTCTTCCGCGCTGCAGGCGGTAAAACTTTTACGGAAAATAAAACACTGACCGGACTGATAGCGATCGCGCCCGTTGGTTTCCACCAGCGCAATCGAGAAGCCGGTATAGGCCGGAATTTTAACGTACAGTTTGGTGTGCGCGCCTTTACCCTCAATATGCACCTTCGTTACAGGTGATGAACCTTCACTGTACCAGCTACCAATGGTGTTATCGTCATTGCGCGCCTGCAGATAAATATGCGCCACGCCTTCCGGTGTCCGGTAGCTGTAATCGGTTTGCGTTTCCGACTGGGAAACATACTGCGCGCTGCCGACAATGCGCACGTGGATTTGTGAGGTGGCGTCGGAAAAATTAAATTCGCCGACGTAAAACCATTTCGCGTCTTTGCCACGGTTATCCATGTGATGCTGCGAGGTGGTGAAGTCATAACTCAGCGATCCCTGAATGATCGCGCCGAGATCGGAAATCTCCATTACGCCACGGTCGCCCTCCGCCAGCAGCGTCCAGGGCTCAATGCCCTCTTTGCTGAAGTCAAAGCCGGCGCTGTCGCGGTGCACGCTTTTCTGGATAATCATCGCGCGGCAATAGCCCATCTTCATGGGATTTTGCGTCGATTCAATCACCAGCCCTTCAATGGTCCACTGACCATTGGTGAGATCGCCGGCAAATTCGGAGTGCTCGATCCAGCCATTGCGAATAAACGATTGCGTACAGCGCGGCAGATCGAATACCGGCTGTTTGGTACTGCGCTGCAAATTAAAGTTGGAGAGTTCAATCGCGGTCGAGTGATCCCAGGCGCCTTTTTCCCGATCGGACCAGCGCGCATAAACGATACTGCCCTGACAGCCGCGCGAATAGAACTGATCGATTTTACAGTCCAGTGTGTCGATCAACTCCAGCGCCCGCCCGCCGAGATAGCGAAACTCCATGCTGCTGACGCGCAGGAATTGTCCCCCAATAATGCTGTTGGTAAAGAAGCCGACATTATTAAAGGCCGTGCCGCCGTCTTCGCCGCTGTCAGAACTCATGCCTTTCACCACAAAGCCGGAGATCTCAACATAGCGTGCGCGCACGCTGAAGAAATGGGTTTTGCGCGGTTTCGGTCCCCAGTTAAATTTCAGCGTGGTGGTGGGGAAATAACCGAAGTTGACCGGCGCGCCGGAGATTTTAAAACGGTTAATTTCTCTGTCGCTGCCCAGCACTTCCGCCAAATCAAAGCCGGACAGGCTGAACTCACCGGCGGTAAAGCGAATGCCTGCGGAGGGTAAGACACGCTGCGACCATTTAAACATGCGGATCACCGCATCAATACAGTCGGTGGTGCCATCGGCTATGGCGCCAAAATCCACCACGGTGACCGCGCTGTAATCAAGGACCACTCTTTTCCAGCGCTTTTTGCCTGGCGTCACGAAATTCAGTCCGCCGTCATCGGGCGTGCTGGTGTCAGTGGCATCGTAGACAAACACGCCGCCCCCCATCCGGCTGCCACGGCTGTACTCCAGCACCGACGCAATTTCGCCAATCGAAACAGGTTCCTGTTTACGTAAATCGTCAATGGTATGCAGTTGAATCACCGTCCCGGTAGCGGAAGGTGTGGTAGTGCTGGTGGTGCCAGATGTATTCGCCATGGTGTTCCCCATAAATAATTAACGTAATACGACAGAGCATCAGCAGTATAAGTGATTGAAAATTAATATATTGACCTGTACCAGCCTATACGGGAGCTTTTCAGCTGCGTGATTTGCCGAAGCAGAATAACGATATGATTCCAGGAGGAAAGCGAAGCGACAAAAATACGTTTTACAGATTTATCGCAGAATGATTATGGTAATGGCCGGTACGAGGGCGTTGACTGATTTGAGTTAAGTGGATGACGACCTTGAATACATGAAATATTTCCGGCGATCATCAGTTAAATTTCTTATGCGCCAGGCTGCGCCAGCGGAAATCCCCGGCTGGCGCGTCGCCCTCAAAATGTCGCGTTCAGGCCAATATTCCAGCTCACCTGGTGATACGCGCTGTTGCCGCCGACCGCAGAAACCCCGGCAAAGGCGTTGACCGTTTCACCCAGCGGCACGCTGGCCCCCAGCGACATATCCAGCCAGTTTTTATCACCGGCGCTGACGCTGCGTACAAAACCGGTCTGCGTTGACTTCAGCCCGGCACGCACCGCGTTCTGCGTATCGCCGAACTGGTGGTAATAACTGAGCTGCGCCCACGGATTAACCGGCCACTGTTTGCTGTCGATACGCCAGCCAAGCGCGCCGATTTGCGAATGCAGGGTTTGATCGGAAAAGCGCATAGCGGTACTGCTGTCGCCGTTTTCGCTGTAGCCCCCTGCCCGCAAATAATCCAGTGCGTAGCTGGCAACCGGACCGGTAGAAAGGTGTTCGCCCAACGGCAGATCCCAGCCGGTTTGCACCCGCAGCCCGAGCATTTTGCCGCTGCTGCTGCCCTGTTCGGTGCGCGTGGCCGGGCCGATTTCAATGCGACGTTCGATGCTGTCAAAATCGAGATCGGCATAGTGCACATCCGCATTGATCCAGCCCTGCTCCAGCAGCGTCAGCTGGCTATACAGCGCCAGCAGATTGCCGCGCAGCTTGTAATCATAGTGCGCCGAAGGATGCTGGCGCTGCGCGGTGCTGGACAACAGCAGACCCGCCTGCCAGTTATCCGTGAACTGATAGCCTAATCCCAGCGTCAGGCTGCCGGTATCGGCGTCACCGTTGAGCAGGCTGTCGCCGCGATAATCAATATGCTGACCGGCATAGCCGCCAAACACGCTGACCTGACCGGCACTGGCCGGCTGCTGACGCTGCTGCTGTAAATGACCGTCGAGGGTGTTCTGCATATCACGCGACAGCATCAGCGGTGCCCGTGCCAGCGCCGCCACCTGCGCGGGTGCGTCGAGGATCGATTGAATATAGTCGGCGATCATGGCATGTACCGCCGGGCTGGGATGCAGCCGGTCGGCAAACAGATATGCCTGCGCGTTACTGAAACCGGGCGTTGACGAGGTGCATTCGGCGGCGGAGGTGCCGACCGGACACGCCATCCCCAGCGTGTTGCTCAGGCCATAGCGTTGCGGATCGGCAATCACCTCGTTGAACAGGCCGGCGATGTCGGCACGCACAATGTTGCCATTCAGCGCCACCAGCCCGGCCTCTTCTTGCTGGTTATAGCCATCGGAGAGGGCTGTCACCTGCTCGCTGAGCACCTGCCAGGCCGAAAATAGCTGCTGCGCCAGCGCGGCACGCAGCGCCGGGATGGTCGACACCTGTGCGGCGGCCTGATCGAATGCGTCGCGCACCGCCTGCTGGCGCGCAGCCACGTCTGGCGTGGCATGGCTGTCCAGCGAGGCAAACGCCGCGACCATCGCCGACTGCGCCGCCGGGCCCAGCACACTCAGCACCGCCTGCACCATGAAAGGCGTGGAGCCGAGCTGCGGCACGTTTGGCACGATCACCGCTCCCGCGCCGGCATCCAGCAGGGTTTTGATTTGCGACACCGCCGCGCTGGCGCTGTTGCTGATGGTCTCGCGCGCGGTAAGCGGATTGGTCACCGCCGCCGCGATATCGTTAGCACCCACCCAGTGAATGTACAGTCCGTTGCTATCTGCGCGTCCGCCGGTGGATTGCAGATAAGCAGCCAGCTGGTCTTGCGTATTGAGGCTGGCATCCAGCGCCGGCACGGTAACGCCGCCGCCCTGTGCATAGTTGCTGCCACCGCGCGACGACGGCTGCAGCGTTTGCCCGAGCTGTGCAGCAAGAATTTCGTCATACAGCGGATGCTGCGCGCCATCGTAAGTAAAACGCCCGACATTACCGCCATCGCTCAGGCTATCGCCGAATACCGTCAGGTTATCCCACGCCAGAGCGCTAAACGGCACACACAGGCAACTCAATGTGGCAAACGCGACCGCCGATCGCGTCAGGTTGCGACTCTTCATCATTCACTCCGAATCTGGCCAGAGGTCATGTCTGACCGCTTAAGGTGCCGGCGCGTCAGGATGCCGGCGCGCAGGCTGAAAACCGCTTAAACAGCGGAAAGGACAGTGATAACAAGGATGCTTAAGGTGTAGTCAGGCAGGCGCGCCTTTACCAGGCAGAGAGCGGAAATTTGCGGGGTGGATCGGCACGTCAGGGATTGCGGACTGGTAACCGCAGCGTGAGGAACGGAGCTTTGAGTGACAAAGCGGCGGAGTTAACTGTAGCCGATATCATATACAGACCTCTGGCATCCCCAGTAACTGCTCTGCAACCTTGCTACGACACGGGGCAGCGATGGCACAACCTTCCGCAAAAAGCTTCAGGAAGTTATTCTCCACAATAAAAATCCCAGCCGCAGGGGCTGGGGTTTTCGTTATCTAATAACAGAGCTAATTTTTATACTTGGCCTTATACGCACCTCAACTTTATTTATCATTCCCTGTGCAACAACTTCAAATTAGCTAACAGGCGCGAAACTGAGGTGCTCGAATACCCCAGCCCGCTGACCGCAAGCAATTAACGAGGAATTGGTTATGGCTGGCACGCACCATAATTCAGAGGCCGACACGTCCACAGCTCAATCAAGACGTTATACCGTGAGATATATCCGCGATCACCTGAAGCACCAGCCTTCACCGTCGATCACCCTGCGCGGCCACTGGATGGCTGAGCTGGGATTTGCGACCGGGCAGAAGGTCGAGGTGATCACCACGCCGGGGCAGATGATCATCCGCCTGGCGGCTGACTGATAATGTAAAAATCCCGGCTCGGTGGCCGGGATTTGTTTTATTTATGAAAAAAATGCCTTTTAGCTTCATTTAAGCTGGGGCTGTTAGCCCCGCCAGAAAAATCTGGATCTTCAGCTTGCACAGGATCATCTTCCCAGTCGCAGATCGAGCAAATTTCATAACCACCTAATTCCAAATTGGTTTTATTGCCACAGCAAGGGCACGCGTGAAATTCCTGCTCCGTCATTGTTTGTTCCAATATTTCATCCCCTTTCCTGAATTAAACATTGTTCTTGGCACACCACTAATATCTTTGGATGCGAAGGCATTCATCGCTGGATTGTAATACAGCGTATCGCCATTAAGACGAGTTTTTACTAAGGTGCCAACAGGCGGATTATTTATAAATGAATGAATAGCCTCTACATATTGTTTAGGATTCTGGAATTCAGGGAATTCTTGCTTATGTTTATCCCAATGCCCATAGGCATTAGGAACAGGTTCTTTTTTCTTAGTTTCAGTCCAAATCTGAGTATCATTAGCTTTCGCAGAAATCTGCTGGCTGCTTTCATTTATCAGTCTTGATGCTTCGGCAAGATCTCCTTTCTTAAGCGCCGTTGCAGCTGCTTTGATAGCCTTGCCTGCAACATCACCCGCTTCAGGTACTAATCCGACCATTGCCACAAGGTAATCGAGTTTAGTTTCGGCCTCCTTGAAACTCTTTATGTCACCGATGATTGGCACAAAACCCAGTCCGGTCAGACCCGCAGCTGCCAGCAATTCATCACGATGCGCATCCATTTTAGCACCGCAGGCTTCGGCACTCATTCCGGCACAATTTTAAGCCTTGAATTCCTCAGTAACCTTCACTAATGCATCCTGCGCTTTCTGATATTTCTCCTGCTGTGATATTCAAGAGGCTTTGTTCTCCGCAATGGCACTCAGCGCATTATTCTACACCGGATTCTTCCCTGCCTGAGCGCCGGCCAGCGCACTGGCGCTACTGCCGCCGGTCACGCCGCCTGCCAGGCCTGCAGTCAGGGTACTCAGTGCACATGATCTGCTTATCCGACTCCTGCAGGTCGCTGACCTGTTTACCCGGATATATCAAATGCATGATCAATTTACCCATCAGCTCTCCGCTGACCGCACCCGTCGCGCCTGCTGCCGCGCTGTTTCCTGCCGCCCGCGATCTTATCACACGAACCATTGCACTGGTGCCACGGCTGGAAAGGCAGATCGATGCGATCCGACAGATGCCAATGACGAAGAAGAAGTTTATTTCTGAGATGCTGGATAACGTGATGGGTAAACGGAGCAGCTAACAGGCGCGGAACTGAGGTGCTCTAATACCCCAGCCCGCTGACCGCAAGCAATTAACGAGGAGTTGATTATGGCTGGCACGCATCACTAGCCAGAGGCCGACACGCCCACAACTAAATCAAGACGTTACACCGTGGGATATGTCCGGGATCAGAGGAAGTTCACGCTTTCACAGTCTATTATCCTGAAGGGCCACTGGATGGCGGCACTGGGATTTGAGACCGGGCAGAAGATCGAGGTGCTCACTGAGCCGGGACAGTTGATTATCCGCCTGGCGGATGAAGGATAACCGACTGATAAAAAAGGAATCCCGGCTCACTGGCCGGGATTTCTTGTTAAGATCAATTAGGATCTGATGGGGGAGATTTTCGCGTATTGAACTTGTCTATCAGATTAAAAACTATTGTAGCTAATGTAATCGCTGTTCCTGCAATAGATCCAAAAACAATACCTCTCTTTAGCTGTCCATCGGGAATTAGAAAATATCCATTTTTAATATATATAATCATTGATGATCCAGCCCCCAAAATAAAACAAATCAGTATACAAAAAACACAAGAGTAAATTAGTAATTTGATATATGCGATCATTTTTTCTCCTCCTTTTATTTTTCAGAAGATTTTTGTGGAGTTAGTGTATTTAAGAGATTTTGTGTATATCCACCTAAAAATTCTGTCCCGAGCGAGCTTATAGCTTCAAATATGAAGCCAGGTGCATCCTTTCCTGTTAACGAATTAACAACCCCTGGTGCATATTCACCAAATCCCCATCCCAATCCAGCGCTACCTGCGGCGATACCAATCGCCCCAATATCAGCTCCATTGCTCAATGCCGCACCAGTCGTAGCTATTCCTACGTTCTGCAATAGTCCACGTCCCGGAGCCAGTGCGCCGGTTACAGCCGCAGAAGCACTGCCCCAGTAGTCCCAGGTTGTTTGCTGATTTTCATGCCGGCTTTGATTCTTCTCACTGTTGATATCAAACCACTGATACGTACCATTAGCCATTGCCGCGATGACTGCACCACCGACTACTTTTCCTACCGATGCAGCCGGACCTAAATAAGCTGCTCCTGCTATCAACACGCCGTCATAATATCCATTCACGATAACCTTGGTTATATTCGCGCCGTCAGGCAAATCACCCTGCGTCAGTTTATCCAATCCTGCCTGTTTCTGCTCTGGTGTAAGGTTATGTTCCTCTGAATACTGATTCCATGACTGCGCAGCGGAGCCTGAACTGGTCATACCCGTACCCAAACTCAGCGCATTATTCTCAACCGCATTCTTCCCTGCCTGAGCGCCGGCCAGCGTACTGGCGCTACTGCCGCCGGTCACGCCGCCTGCCAGACCTGCAGCCAGGGTACTCAGTGCATTGATGATCTGTTTATCCGACTACTGCAGGTCGCTGACCTGTTTACCCGGATACATCGAATGCATGATCAACTGACCCATCAGCTCTCCGCTGACCGCACCGGTCGCGCCTGCTGCCGCGCTGGTTCCTGCCGCTCGTGATCTTATCACACGAACCATTGCACTGGTGCCACGGCCGGAAAGACAGATCGATGCGATCCGACAGATGCCAATGACGAAGCAGAAGTTTATTTCTGAGATGCTGGATAACGTGATGGGTAAACGGATTAGCTAACAGGCGCGGAACTGAGGTGCTCGAATACCCCAGCCCGCTGACCGCAAGCAATTAACGAGGAGCTGCTTATGGCTGGCACCCAGCTTAAGTCAGAAACCGACACGCCCTCAACTAAATCAAGACGTTATACCGTGGGATATATTCGTGATCACCTGAAGCACCGGCCTTCACCGTCGATCACCCTGCGCGGGCACTGGATGGCAGAGCTGGGATTTGCGACCAGGCAGAAGATCGAGGGGATCACTGAATCGGGACAGATGATTATCCGGCTGGCAGCAGCTGA
This sequence comes from Pantoea dispersa, assembly GCF_035783935.1. Classification (GTDB taxonomy): domain Bacteria; phylum Pseudomonadota; class Gammaproteobacteria; order Enterobacterales; family Enterobacteriaceae; genus Pantoea; species Pantoea dispersa_C. The sequence goes on from NZ_JALKOV010000002.1 coordinate 85,219, forward strand.
GTGATAATGTAAAAATCCCGGCTCAATGGCCAGGATTTCCTTTTAGTTATCTGTATAAGCGGCTATTAGCTTATTTATTTCACACCAAAGTTGACCTTCATTAAATTCACATTCTTGACGATCATTATCTGGGTTATACATATCAGCAATACAAAATACGCTGGAGAGTAACTCACTTAAATTATCATCATCCTGTGCAAGTAATTCATTATCACGTTCTGTTTTCTACTTAATCATATAAGTGTCCACAAAGCAGCCAGCGGTTATGTCCTTGGATATAAAGCTGTCAATGTAGCTCTTAAGTGATTGACTCATCTTAAATCTCGTTATCCATAACGTTATCATACTTTTTCGTTTGAGGATCAAGCTTCCATCCACTGACAAAATTACCTGTTTTATCAACCACAACTACATTATTTTTTTGCGGGTTAAAAAATACTTTCAATTCTGGAACTAACAAGTATTTGCCATGTTCATAAGTACTTGTGTTATCTAAATGTGGCGTGGTCTCCGTTAACAGGCCGAAGATGAAGCAGTAACTCCAGGCGTTCCCTGGCGCGCTGAACTACACCGGCGATCTGCCGGTGATCAAGCGCGGGAACGGGCATTATGGGTAGATTTGACGGCTAAAAATAGGAAGATCCCGGCTTGAGAGCCGGGATCATTGATGGCTAATCGTCGTAGCGGAAGTCTATATTTAGTTTCATTTTTTCAACATCCAGAGTCACTTTACATCCATGCCACGCAGGGCGGCCATTGGTCAGATTGTTTTCAATATAGTAGTTGCGAAGCTCTACTAGATAATGAAGGATATCTGTATTCGCCCTTCCACCTGCCGTTAACCATTGAGTTTTATCATCATCATCAAGATAATCATATTCATACTCACAATGATCATTTTCCGGTGACAATTCTGCACGTATAATGATCTTCTTAGCTTTGTCGGGAGCGATACTATATAAAACAGTACCGATATCTTTATAAATCTCTTGATCATTTCTCATTATTTCCCTCCCGGTGCATTTATAAAGGTTTTTTATTGGGCGACCACCATTGATAGAGTAGATAACGTTAAAGCTTTCAGGGCGACCACCAGTTCCAGAATAAACGGGATCTATTTTAACATTTATTTGCTTACCCTCTTTCGGGGCAGAAGCCCACGTATTTTCCATTTGTTTCCAGGCACCCTTATTCAGATTACCACTCATTGGAACAATATTAAGCTTCTCACCCATACCACCAAAAATGCTGGCTATCAGGTGACCACCTTCATCCCCTGCAACCCCACATTTACCAGCTTTGCACTGTTGGTATGTATTACGGTCTTTTGTCAATAATGACAGATCTGCTTCAACAGACGCTACCCGGCCATTATTATCGGTCACCTACGTTTTATTAGCATCAACTTTATACGTTTTATTTGGCAGGGGATTATTCAGTTATTTACTCCAGTTTCCCTTACTACCTGATACAGCAACGATTTCATCGCTGGCCTTATTGATCAGCTTCGAGGCTTCAGCAAGTTCCCCTTTGTCAGCGCTGTCTCAGCCGCTTTAATGGCCTTGCCCGCCACATCCCCTGCGCCCGGCATCAACCCTACCGCTGCGGCAAGATATTCCAGCGCACTCTGCGCTTCCGCAAAGCTCTTGATATCACCCACCACCGGCACAAAATCTGCACCGGCGGTAAGGGTTTCTTTCAGCGATTCACGCCGCTCGTCGTACATCTTCACCGAGCAGGCTACCGCGCTTAATCCGGCACAGTTCTCCTTCTTATAGCGCTCGTTTTCCGCCTCAACATATTCACCGGCCTTCTGCTCAAGCGTTTTACCTTCAGACTGCGCCTGCGCTATATCACTCAGCGAGTTATTCTCCACCGCATTCTTCCCTGCCTGAGCGCCGGCCAGTGCACTGGCGCTACTGCCGCCGGTCACGCCGCCTGCCAGACCTGCAGCCAGGGTACTCAGTGCACTGATGATCTGCTTATCCGACTCCTGCAGGTCACCGACCTGTTTACCCGGATACATCGAATGCATGATCAACTGACCCATCAGCTCTCCGCTGACTGCACCCGTCGCGCCTGCTACTGCGCTGTTTCCTGCTGCCCGCGATCTTATCACACGAACCATTGCACTGGTGCCACGGCTGTAAAGGCAGATCGATGCGATCAGGCAACTGCTAATTACGAGGCAGAAGTTTGTGGCTGAGATGCTGGACGATCTGATTGGTTAAACAGAGTAGATATCCGGCGCGGAGCGCAGCTGAGGTGCGCCAACACCTCAGCCTGCTAACCATAACCAACTATACGAGGTAGTTAATCATGGCTGAGCACGATACTAAGCCACAAGTGAGCATTTCCAGGGCGTTACGGCAGCGATTGGTAAAACGGAGTAATTAACAGACGCTGAACTGAGGTGTTGGAGCACCCCAGCCCACTGACCATGAGCAACTAAGAAGTAGTTGATCATGGCTGACACGCATCATGAGTCAGAGACCCGCACACCCACAACCGCTGCCTGCGGACTACAGGCGCATCATTACAGGTCGGCTAGCGGCCTAACCGGTGCCAGCCGAACCCGCTGCCAAAGCTCACCATTAAAGGCCGCTGGCTGGAGCATCTGGGCTTCACGACCGGGCAGAAGATCGAGGTGATCACCGGGCCGGGGCAACTGCTCATCCGGCTGGCGAATGAAGGGTAATTAACTGATCTGTAGATTAAAATCCCGGCACTAAGGCCGGGATTTATTGAGTTAAGATTATAAGTAGAGGCTATCATCGTAAGGACTGGCAGCAAGAATTTCTTCAAAATGTTTTCGAGATTTTATTCCCCATTCGATGTTGATTTTGTTCATAAGCTCAATAATCTTTGGAAAATAAATACGCCGACTATCTTTACCAGGAATCCGATTATTTAATTCGTACTCGACTGCTACATCATGTATAAAATCATACATAATCCAATAAAGTAACTCATCTGTTGAATCTGTAACCTTTCTAGAGAACTCACATCCTCTCTCGGAACAGATATAATTATACTTTCCATTTTCAAATGAAATATAAGGCGTTCCATCATCAATAGGTGCTGAGCAAAGGTTAACAGAGTGAACCGGAAAACCTAATATCAAAACCAGCGTATCTATTTTTTTTTGAAGATCATTAATACTCAACAGCATTTCAATTAACCTTCTCAAGATATTTGTTGTCTAACAACCATTGTACATTTACTCGTTCCTGCATATTAGGCAGAATCTGAATACCTCCGCCAGGTTCACCAAAAGCAGGGGCTATTTTCCCTTGCATAACAGGCAACGGTTTTATGACAACGTATTCATGGTACTTATCCGCTAAGGAGCCAGGTGCTAAAGCGCGCTGTTCCTGGGGCGTACCTTGTGGTGCCAAGAAAGAACCATTTGTCTTGCCATACCTATCCAAATGAGTGCCTACAGGAAGCGTTGTTTTAACTGGTTCTTCGGCAAAACCTAATTTTGCAGGCCAGTTCCAGTCTCCGCTTTCATTACGGTATTTATCGTACTGTGACCACCCTGAAGCTTCCTCATCAGCAGCATTTCTATTTGGCTCTGCCGTTCTTCCGGCTGAAGGTTGAGATAGTTTTTTTGCTGAACTCTCTTTTGTCGGTTCCTTAATTACACTCTTCAGCCCGTAAGCACCCGCCAGAGCGGCAGCCAGTTCCTGAGTCTGCATTGCTATATCATAACGGCCTGCTGCTGTTTCCCAGCTCACACCGGACGCCTGTGCTATTGCTGTTATGGCTTGGTCGCGGCTGATACTGCCTGCATCCAGTCCCTGCAAAACACTTTCCAGGTTTTTCACATCCTGTGGATATAAATCCCTGTACAACAATGAGTAGGTCGCATTTTCACCATATTTATTAAATGCTTCCTGAGCCGGGCCAATCAGCGCACCACAGGCTGAACCACCTTTATTACCATCCGTACAGACCGCTTTTATCGCTTCATCACGCGCTTTATCTGTCTGATTAATCGTCGCCAGCTCTTTCGCTTCAGCCGGTGTCAGTTCCTGTTTCAGATAATCGCGCTTCGTCTCCAGCTGTTTCTTTCTGTCGGCTTCCTGCACGCTCAGCCAGTTATTCTCAACCGCATTCTTCCCTGCCTGAGCGCCGGCCAGCGCACTGGCGCTACTGCCACCGGTCACGCCGCCTGCCAGACCTGCAGCCAGGGTACTCAGTGCACTGATGATCTGCTTATCCGACTCCTGCAGGTCACTGACCTGTTTACCCGGATACATCGAATGCATGATCAACTGACCCATCAGCTCTCCGCTGACCGCACCGGTCGCGCCTGCTGCCGCGCTGTTGCCTGCCGCCCACGATGTTACCGCACCTACCACTGCATGAGCCATCGCTTTTGCGGCCTGATTGTCAGCGGTATATTTGTGTATCTGCTCGGCCAGATACGGTGCCGCTGCGCCGCTGGCTGCCTGCGCCAGATTGCCACCCGCCAAACCCTGAATCGCCGCAGTCGCCGCCTGAATCCCCTTCTGGATATCGCTGCCGGTGCCCCAGAGTGCCATGGCCTTCTTATAATCACTGCTGTTTTCCAGCGCTTCCTGATACGCTTTCTTTTCAGCCGCAGGCGCGTCGGCATCCGGCTGGTTTATGTTGTTTTTTGCCAATTCCTTCTTACCTGCTTCCGTCGCCTCAATCTGCCCCTGCGTCCGGGCGATATCAGCAACCTGGCTGCCTGGTTCACCGATCAGCTGAGCCGTCTGCAGGCGTTTCTGCTCCTTCTCTTTGTCGAAAATCGGGCTGATGCTGTCATTAGCGTGCTCGGTGTCGCGGCTAAGTGCAGCAACATCCTGCTGCTGATTTGCCTGGTCGCGCACCACTATCGTTCCCTGGGCAACGGCTAAGCACCGCCACACCACGGTGCACCGTGGCGCTTTTTGCACCAGCAGATCTCATAATCTGCGCTTATTACGGCATCAAATCTCTCGCTAAATCAAAAGCTCACGATTATGGCATGCAGGTTGCTAAGCCTTTGGTAGAGATGTTGGACCAATTAAGGCAAAGCGATGCATGACCCGGCTGAACTCCATCCCATCATTCCCACGCGCAGCGATACGCTGATCCTCGATGCGCTCACGCGCTATATGGCGCATGCCGGCGCGCAGCCGGGCAGTCGCCTGCCGCCGGAACGCGAGCTGGCGGAGAAACTGGGGGTCAGCCGCAATACGGTGCGCGAGGCGCTCAAGCGCTGGGAAGCGCTCGGCATCATTATGCGCAAAAAAGGCAGCGGCACTTTTTTGCAGGCGGAAGTCGGTCTGCACGACAGTTTTCTCTCTCTGCGCTTTAAAAACGACTCCGCCAACATGCTGCATGCGCTGGAAGTACGCCGCATCATTGAATCCGAATCCTGCGTGCTGGCCGCGCAGCGCGCCAGCGCCGACGACCTGCTGGAAATCGAACAGCGGCTGGATGAGATGGAGCGTGTGCATCTGGCTATCGGTTCCGCCGGACCGGAGGATTGGGCGTTTCACACCAGCATCTATCGCGCCGCCGGTAATCCGCTGCTGTTGCAGATGCTTAACGGCGTCTACGACACGCTGCACGCCTTTTTCGAATCACCACCCGAACAGGCGCTGTTTTCAGACTCGTTTCCCCTGCACCGTGAACTGTTTAATGCCATCCGCGCCCGCGACAGTCAGGCCGCGCGCGCCCTCTGCCACCAGATTCTTGATATCACTGAACGCGACATGAAGGACGTGATCCATGCCAAACGCTAAACCTATTGCGCAACAGACGCTGCTGACCCACGACCAGCGCCATGAACAGGGCGCGGTGACGCCACCGATTTATCAGTCTTCGCTGTTTACCTTCAGCGATTACGACAGCATGATCGCCCGCTTTCGCGGCGAGAGCGACCAGCCGCTCTATTCCCGCGTTGATAACCCGACGGTCAAAGCGCTACAGGATAAAGTTGCCGCGCTGGAAGGCGGTGACGCCTGCCTCGCCTTTGCCAGCGGCATGGCCGCCATCAGCAACGCGATTCTGAGTGTGGTTCAGCCAGGCGCGAAAGTGGTCTGCGTCAATCATGTCTATCCCGATACGTACCGCTTTTTGCGCGGCTTTTGTCAGCGTTTCGGTATCACGACGCAGTTTGTTGATGGCGACGATGACGCGGCGATGGCCGCCGCGCTGCCCGGCGCCAGCCTGCTCTATCTGGAAAGTCCCTCCAGCTGGGTGATGAGTGAACAGAACCTGCGGCAGCTGGCCACGCTGGCGCGCGATGCAGGCGTCGTCACGTTGATTGATAACAGCTGGGCTTCGCCTATATTCCAGCAGCCGCTGCTGTGTGGTATCGACATCGTGGTGCACTCCGCCTCAAAGTACATCAGCGGCCACAGCGATGTGGTGGCCGGCCTGGTGATTGCCAGCCAGCAGCACATCAACAACATTGCCCGTCACATTAGTCCGTTCCTCGGCGGCAAACTGTCTGCGAACGAAGCGTCTTTGCTGATGCGTGGCCTGCGCACGCTGCCGCTGCGCATGAAGCAGCATCAGCAAAGCGCTCTGCTGCTGGCGGAAAAGCTGCGTGACCATCCGCAGGTCAGCGCGGTTTGCCATCCCGGGCTCAATCCCCCTGAGTGGTCCACGCTGCGCGGTTACAGCGGGCTGTTTTCCTTTGCCGTGACCGAACAGGTCGACATACCGCAATTCTGCAATGCCCTGCAACTGTTCCACATGGGCGTCAGTTGGGGAGGATTCGAAAGCCTGGTGATGCCGGCGATTTCGGTTATCAATCAGGCCAGTGAATTTAATTCAGCACAGGATTTTGGTGTCTCGCCGCGCCTGATCCGTATCTCCGTTGGACTCGAAGAGACCGACGATCTTTGGACCGACCTGAATCAGGCACTTGCTGCCGCCACTCACCGTTAATCACGCTCCGGAGAACCAGCCATGACAACACGTTTCGCCCTGAAAGCCCTGGTACTCGCCGTGGGTTTAGGCAGCGCCTTTTGCAGCCTCGCCGCCAAACTCACCGTGGTGGAAGTCATCACCAGCCCGCCACGTACTGCGCTGCTGCAAAAAATGCTCGACGAATACAAGACGCAGCATCCCGGTACCGAGATTGAGCTGATTTCGCTGCCGTGGGGCCAGGCGTTTGAAAAACTGGGCACCATGTTACAGAGCGGACAGGTGCCGGATGTGGTGGAGATGCCCGACACCTGGCAAGGCTTATATGCCAGCAACAATATGCTGGAAGATCTTGAACCGCGCCTGAAAAGCTGGCCTGAAAGCGCCCAGCTGACTGATAAAACGCTGGCAATGGCGCGCGCCGCGAACGGCAAAGCCACGATGGTGCCGTACGGTTTTTACCTGCGAGCGCTGTTCTGGAATAAAAAGCTGTTTAAGCAGGCGGGACTGAGTGAGCCGCCAAAAACCATGGAAGAGTTTGCCCGCGACGCGAAGCGTATTAGTCAGTCAGGTAACGGTATCAGCGGCTACTGCATGCGCGGCGGTGTGGGGGGAACCAATGCGTGGATGATGTTTATGGCCGCGATGAACGGCTCGCCTGCCTTCTTTGATAAAGAGGGTAACAGCACCTTAACCCAGCCGGGCGCGATGAAGGGAGCACAACTGCTGGTTGATTTGTATCAGCAAGGCGGCGCGCCTAAAGACAGCGTGAACTGGGGCTTTAACGAGATTGTCTCGGGCTTCTATTCCGGCAAATGCGCCATGCTCGATCAGGATCCGGACGCGCTGATCGCGATTAAAAATAGCATGGCGGCTGAGGATTTTGCCGTGGCACCCATGCCGGTCGGATCGTCCGGTAAAGCCTTCCCAACCATTGGTTATACCGGCTGGGCGATGTTCAAACAGGGTAAACAAAACGATGTCGCCTGGCCGCTGATTACCTTCCTCAGTAATAAAACCAACAACCTGGCCTGGGCGAAATTTGTCGGCACGCTGCCCATCTATAAAGGTGCGGAACAGGATCCGTTCTATCAGACGCCGCAGTTTGCCGGCTGGTTTAAGGAGCTGAACGATCCAAATTATGTGCCACTCACCATGCCGACCCATCTCAAAGGCTGGGGCTATTTCAATTCGGTGATCGTGAAAGAGAGCAGCCAGGAGACGTTACTGGGTGAAAACGACACCAAAGATATGGTGCAGGACTGGGCCAGTTATCTGAGTAAAGAGCAAAAAGCCTGGCTCGCCAGCCAGTAATCTCGCGGAAACCGGAGCCCTGAAATGATGCCTGAAATCTCTCTTCCTGCCAGCCCGGCGCGCCGCCGCTGGCGCTGGACCCGGCTGGCTGAGCCATGGTGGTATCTGTCACCGGGCCTGTTGCTGATCGCCCTGTTCATCTTCGTGCCGATGGCAATCGGCATTTCTTACGCGTTTCAGAGCATGAACCTGCTCAATCCGCTGGAGAGCGGCTGGGTTGGCTGGGCGAACTTTGCGCAGATGCTCGACGATCGCCGCTTCTTTCGTGCACTCGGCCATACGCTTAACTGGACGCTGAGTTCACTGCTGCTGCAGTTCTTTTTCGGCCTCGCGCTGGCGCTGCTGCTTAACCGCGAGTTTCGCTTTCGCCGCTGGGTGCAGGCGCTGGTGTTTTTACCGTGGGCGGTGCCGGCGTTTCTTTCCGGCCTGACCTGGTCGTGGCTGCTCAACCCGGTAGTGGGTCCGCTGCCGCAATGGCTCAGCGACGTAGGCATTCTCAGCGAACCTTACAACATTCTTTCCGATCCGCAGCTGGCGATGTGGGGGCCGGTGATTGCTAACGTCTGGTTCGGCATCCCGTTTTTTGCCATCACTTTACTGGCGGCGCTGCAGTCGATTCCCAAAGATTTGTATGAAGCGGCAGCCATTGACGGTGCCAGCGGCTGGCAGCAGTTTCGCCGCGTTACCCTGCCGTTTCTGGCCCCGATGATCGCCATTACCGTGATGCTGCGCACCATCTGGATCGCTAACTTTGCCGATTTGATCGTGGTGATGACCGATGGCGGTCCGGCCGGTTCAACCTCGATTCTCTCCAGCTACATCTTCACCACCGCTTACCGCAAACTGGATTTTGGTTATGCCTCGGCGATGGCGGTGTGTCTGTTACTGCTGATGACCTGCTATGCGCTGGTACTGCTGCGCATCCGCCACCAGTTACTTAAGTAAGGAGTCCGCATGCGCCTGTTACCGTTGATCGGTCATCGTCTCAGCATCGCCGCGTATTTGCTGTTTGCGCTGTTTCCGTTGTACTGGATCATTAAAATTGCCGTCACGCCGGACAGGTTACTGTTCAGTCAGGGCGTGACGCTGTTACCTGGCGGTTTCACCCTGAGCCACTTTGCCAAGGTATTGACCGACAGTGATTTCCCGACGTTTTTTATTAACAGTCTCATTGTCTCCTGCAGCACTGCCGCGCTGACCACCTTGATTGCCGCGGCTGCCGGCTATGCCTTTTCCCGCTTTCAGTTTCGCGGCAAGATGGTGATGGCGGCCCTGCTACTGTTCACACAGATGTTTCCGCTGGTGATGATCATTGCGCCGATTTACCGGGTGATGGCCCCGCTGGGACTGACGAATAGCCTGCTGGGGCTGATTCTGATTTACAGCGCCTTTAATGTCCCGTTCGCCACCTTCCTGATGCAGTCATTTTTTGATGCCATCCCGAAAGATCTTGAAGAGTCCGCCATGCTGGAAGGCTGCACCCGCTTTCAGGCACTGTACCGCGTGCTGATGCCGCTGACGCTGCCGGGCATGGCAGCAACGCTCGGCTTTGTTTTCACCGCCGCGTGGAGTGAGTTGCTGTTCTCACTGATGCTCATCAACAAAAACGAAGTCATGACCTTTCCGGTCGGGCTGCTCAGTTTCGTCTCTAAATTCGCCGTTTCGTGGGGCGAAATGATGGCTGCCGCTGTGCTGGCGTTAATTCCAGCCTGTCTGTTCTTCGCTTTCATTCAACGCTATCTGGTTCAGGGACTCACCGCCGGTGCGGTTAAGGGGTAAACAATGGCTGAAATTACGCTGGCGCAAATTGAAAAGCGCTATGGCAACGTTGAGGTTCTGCGCGACATCAATCTGACCATTAAAGATGGTGAGTTCGTGGTGCTGGTCGGCCCGTCCGGCTGTGGTAAATCCACCCTGCTGCGCACCATTGCCGGCCTGGAATTAGCAACGGGCGGCAATATCCATATCGGCAGTCAGCTGATGAACGAAGTGGCGCCGAAAGACCGCGATATTTCGATGGTGTTCCAGAGCTACGCGCTCTATCCGCATCTGACGGTCGCGCGCAACATGGGCTTCAGCCTTGAAATTCAAAAGCGACCGCGTGCTGAGATTGAGGAGAAAGTCCGGCGAGCGGCGGAGATTCTCAGCCTGACGCACCTGCTCGATCGCCGGCCAAAAGAGCTGTCGGGTGGACAACGTCAGCGCGTGGCGATGGGCCGCGCCATTGTGCGCCAGCCGCAGGTGTTTCTGTTTGATGAGCCGCTGTCTAATCTGGATGCGCAACTGCGCGGCCAGATGCGCGTGGAGATCAAAAGACTGCATCAGCAAATGAACAACACCATCGTTTATGTTACCCACGATCAGGTCGAGGCAATGACGCTGGCTGACCGTATCGTGGTGCTTAACCACGGCGTTATTCAACAGGTGGGCACACCGCTGGAGCTGTACGACACACCGGCCAATAAGTTTGTCGCCAGTTTTATCGGTTCACCGTCGATGAATTTCATCAACGGCGTGGTGACCCCCAGCGGCGTGCGTATCAGCGACAGCGCTCAGCTGCCATTGAATACGCACTGGGCGGCACAGGCCGCTGGCCGTGACGTCATTTACGGCATCCGTCCGGAAAACATCAGCCTGGCGCAGCCGGGTGAACAGCATGCACTGCCCCTTGAAGTGTCGCTGGTGGAGCCGACCGGCCTGTCCGAACTGATTCACGGTTCGCTGTTTGGCCACCCGCTGATGCTGTTTACCACCCAGCGTTCCGGCGCGCGCGCCGGTGATATTTTGCCGGTCACGCTGGACAGCGAACGTGCGATGCTGTTCGACGCCGCATCGCAGCGCCGCCTGTAATTGCACGTTTAAGCGTTCAAAACGACCAGCGCACCCCGGCATTGTAGCGCCAGCCTTTGACGCCGTTGCCGGAAATCTCTTTGCGGTAATCCGCCTCGGCGTACAGCGCCACGTTGTTGATCAGCGTCGCCGTGCCGCCGAGGCCAACGTCCCACATCTGACCAAATTTGCCGCTGCTAAAGTTCTGGCTCAGGTCGCTGTCGCTGGCGCCGACCTTCACCTGCGCCGTACCGCCCCAGCCGCGATAGTAGTTAGCGCGCAGATACGGCGTGTACTGATTCTGGCTGCTGTCCTCCCAGCTGCGCGCCACGCGGGCGCCGAGCCGAGCTATGGTTTGATCGTAATCGTTATAGGAGACGCGCGCGCCGTCAGCATCGGTAAAACTGTCCATGTTGATACGCAGCCAGCTGATTTGCGCCTGCGGTTCCAGGCGCACATCACCCGCCAGCATCAGCGGATAGCCCGATTCGACTGACGCCGTCCAGCCGTGCCCTTTAGGTTTGGCGACCGCTTTCTGCCGCGCGATGTCGGTTTCGCCGCGGTAGCCGCTCCAGCTCAGCGAGCCATCAACATAGCCGCCGCTGCTGCGCAGCCAGGTGCCATAAAGTGACACCGTATCGCTATCAAAGCTGGTTGAGCTGTAACCGTCAGCGGCATGCGGGCGAATGCGCGTGTTGCCACGCGTATAGGCGACACCGCCGCGCACGCTGTCTTCAGCGCCATCGGCGCGCAGCAGGTTCCCGCCGAGCTGAACAGCGCTGTAGTTGAGGTCGAAATCATAACCCCAGGCGTCCAGGCCGCGATTGCTGTGATACTGTAAATCCGAGCCAAGGTAGCGGATAAACATCTCTGCGTTGTCCTCAGGCTGCTGGCGCAATTCACCGAGACGTTTATGCAGATCGTCAGTGACTGCCAGCGAGTAGTACGCCATCCCGACCGGTGCGGAGATCAAGGACGGCACCTGCGGCGTGACCGCCGGACGTACCGCTTTAACCGCACTGCCCGCCTGCGGCTGGCACAGCGAGCCATCGCTGCAGATGAAATTGTTTGCCAGACGATAGTCCCATTCGTTGCCGGCCGTGCTACTGCCTGGCGCAAAGCTGTACAAACCATACTGCCACGGCCCGGCCGCCACATAGCCACTGCTCAGCCTGAAGCTGTCGGCGCTGGCGCTGCCGGTCACCTGCACCAGCGAAACACCTTCGCTGGCGGCAATAACATTGTCACCATTCGTGTCCAGCAACGCGCCGCCCTGCAGCCGGTCGTCCACCCAGGTGATGCCGCTGGCGTTACCGTTAACGCGCAGCATGTCGCTGTGGGTGGCTGTCGAATTGAGCTTCAGACGGCCCTGCGCAGAGGCCAGATTGCCGTCAATGATCAGGGTATTCGCGGCCACGTTGCCACCGTTGGTCAGGTCGAGCGTGCCAGCATTGTTCACCACCAGCGAATCATTGCTGGCGCCCTGCAGCCGCGCGTTGACGCCATCGCCGGCGAACAGCGTGGAATCGGCATCAATGTTAATGGTGCTGTGCGCCATTCTGATGTTGTCGCTCAGCGTCCAGCGCGTATCGATAAAGTTCAGCGTACTCCAGCCCGCGCCGAGGTTGGTGCCTTTGGTGAGATCGTCCTGCCGGAACGAACCGCCGCGCGCGGTCAACTGGCTGAGGTTCAGCGTGCTGTCCGCGCCGCCGCTGGTGATGTGACGGGTCTGGTTCAGGCTGATGGCCTGCACTGTCGCCTGATTCGCGCTGCCGTCGCCCATACTCAGGCCGCCATCCAGCGTACCGCCCGTGACCAGCAGCGCGTCGCTACCGTCGCCGGTGTTCACCTCGCCGGTCACCTTGCCTGCCAGCAGCGCCACCACATCACGGGTCGCGCCGCCCGCCACCACCACCTGATCGGCATACGGCGCCACCAGCGTGCCCTGGTTGATAAACACCGTCTCGCCGCCACGCAGATCAATAAGCGGTGCCACGCGGCTTTGTGAACGGATGGTGCCCTGGTTAATCACATGGCTGGCGCTGCGGGTGACAATCGCCGAACCGCCGTTGGCATCGCGGATATCAATCAGGCCCTGAGCGATCACCCGTCCACGGGTGTTGGCACGCACGCCGGTGCCGCTGCCGTTGACCTCAATGCGATAATCGCGCCCAATAACTAAATCGTTGCCCGTAGTCGATCCATCTGCATTTTCAAAACGATAGCCGGTACCGCCTGCGCCGACGTGAATCTGCGCGCTGCCCGCCGGGTCGAACGAGGTGGCCGAGCGGATGCCGGTGCCCCCGTTGGCCTCGAAGCGCACATTACTCAGCGAAATATCACTGATGCCGGCGCGATTGTTCAGCGCAGTGCCGCTGCCGTAAGCGCCGATGACAACATCGTTCGCTTCGAAACCCTGCGCGCCGCTGTCGAGCAGCAAACCATCGGCTTTGCCGTAAGCTGCCAGCGTGCTGGCCCCCTGCCCGTCGCCATAAATATTCATCACGCCGCCGGAGCCCACGCGCAGCGCGGCGATGCCATCATTCACCCGTAAGCTGCTGTCGACCGGCACATACTGACCATAACCGCTGCTGACATCCACGCCGGTGCCGCTGGCGACGCTGACCGTGCCACGGTTGATAAAGTTGCCGCCGTCGTGCACGCGGGCCCCGGTGCTGTTGCGGCCACGCAAATCCACCACGCCCTGCTGCTGATTGAACAGGCGCGCGTCGCCGCTGACATCAAACGCCGTGGCGTTGCGCCCGGTGCCGGTGATGAGCGAGGCGGCGTAGACTTCGGTGCCATCGCCCGTCGCCTGCGCGCCGACAGTGTTTTTGCCATTCAGCGCGATAAGGCTGGTAATGATCCCCTGTGCGCGATCGCTGGCGCGCAGCACGGTGGCACCCTTACCGGTGACCTGATAAACATCGGTGCTGGATACCAGCGCATCCGTCCCGCTGACCACGATGCCGGTGCTGTCTCTGCCGCTCAGCGTGACGTTGCCAAAGCCCTGGTTGTAAAGCCACGCGCCGTTGCGGATTTCATACAACGTCGAATTACGGCTGCTGACATCAACCGGGCTGCCGTTGACGATCAGACGTGAGCCGGGATCGAAAGCCTGATAGCCAATCTGCTGCGCATCGTGGAACACCACGCGGCTGTTGGCGCCCAGCGTAATACGGCCGCCGGCAAAGGCTTTCGCGCCGACCACGTTATCGCCGTACAGATTGATGGTGCCGTTCTGGTTAATCCACCCCAGCTGGTGATACGAGACCGCACCGAAGGTGGTGGTTTGCCGGGTGCTCTGACCGCTGTAGAGATTGAGCGTGCCGCTGTTGGTAATTTCCGTCAGGGTTTTGCCGTCGCCGGCTCCCGGATAGCCATCAGCGAACAGCGCCCGGCCATTGCGTAAAATATTGATGTCACCGCTGTTATTAACCGTGGCGCCATACTGCGCGTAAATGCCGGTCACGCCTTCGCCCCGTAAGGATATCGCGCCGCGGTTCACCAGCCGCGCATGATTCATAATGGTGAACGGTTGTTGGTTATTGGCGCTGCCGTAGATTGCCGCCTGATTGATCAGTAACGTGTTGGGATCGAACTGCGTATTGGGGTTAACAACGTTACCCTGCAGCGTATAGCGATTACCGTCAGCAATGGCGACGGTGGCATCAGACCCGTTAAGATGAACACGCGTCGCAGCATCGATGGTGGCGCGGGCGCCATCAGTGATGGTCAGCCCGCTGGCAAAGCTGGCGATGTTCAGCGTCGCACCGTGCGTGGCAATATCGGTGCCCGCGCCGCTGCCATAGACGCCGGTCGCAAACGGGCTGTTCATCGACAATGTCAGGCCGCGCCCGTCGAAATCCGCTCCCTGCTCGACGCGAAAAATCGTGCCGTTCCACACGGAGGCGCTGTAGCGGCCATTGGCCGGCAGATTAATGCGGGCATCCGGGCCGATACGGTAGAAACTGATCTGTCCGCTATCCAGCATGCTGTCGCTGCCGTAAGAGGTGGGAATGGCGCTGGCACTGACATTGACCGTTGACTGGCCTTCAGCACGAATCCCGATGCCCGCTTTGCCGCTGAGCCGGATCGGTCCCGTGATATCGGCACTGGCGTGACCGCCCGGTTCGCCACGCACCCACACCGCCGTATTGTTGGTGCCACCAAAGCGGTCGGCGTCGCCCGCCACGTTGATCGCCCCGCTGGAGAACGCGTGCGCCTGATTGCCCGCCGTGGCGATGACTTTCAGGCCGGTGCTGTTATAGCCGTTCAGATTGAGGGTGCCGCGGTTGCCCACCTGACCGCCGCTGCCGGAATCAATTGCCAGCATGGCGATATTTTCACGCGGCAGCGCCTGCGCCATACCGTTGACGTCGATAACACCGTTATTCAGGGATACCGCGTTGGGCCCGGCCTCGATGCGCATGCCAACGGCGTTTTCGACTTTTGAGCCGATAACAATGCGACCATTATTGATGGCGCGGGAATCCAGCAGACCGGAAATGGCGCTGATGCCACCGCCGAGGCTGACCGCGACATCCTGCGTGACGTCGCCCTTATGATTTTGCGGCGTGCGGCCAAGGTAAATCGTGCCGTCGCGCGCGTTGACGAAGCTGCCCTCCCCGCTGAAACTTACCGCCGCCGCGGAGGAGCCATTCGCCACATCATGAATGCCGACGTTAATATTGCCGTGGTTGACCGCGCGACTGCTGCCGAGGAATAAGCCGGCGGTGCCCCACGGCGCATCACCGATATGCACATTGAGCACGCCGTTGTTGCGGAACTCGCTGTCATAAATCGCCGACACCGCCGTGCCTGCGTAACCGAGGGAGTTCTCCGCCACGCCGCGCCCATTGGCGGCATTAAAAAAGCCACTGTTGATCACGCCATTATTGATACCGCGCGCGCCGCTGATCAGCTCCAGCGCGCCCGCTTCGGACGAAAGCGCATTACTGGTCGCCAGTTTCCCGGCGATGATCGCCGTTGCCCCGTTGCTGGCACGCATCACGGCGCTGGCGCTGTTGGCCACTTCCAGCGTTTTACCGCGATTGATTTTCACACTGGCTTTTGCCCCGTCGGCGCTCAGCACCACCTGATCGCCCAGCGCAGCGGCCACTTCATCATCGTAGTTGTTGGTGCTCATACGGTAGACCACGCGCCCGTCGCGCAGGCTGAACGCTTTGTTCAGCGCAGCGTTATAACTTTCCGGGCTCAGGTTGCCGCCGCTAATCTGGTCAATCAGCCAGTCGTTATAGTTGCGCAATTCATTGAGGTTACTGACGTAATACGCGTTGCTGCTGCCATCCTTAAGCGTGACATCAAATAAACCGGCGTAATTCACCACGCCGCCCGCATCAAATGCCAGCCGATCGCCACCGTACGGCGGCGTGGCAGCGGTAAAGCGGATGCGGTTATTACTGTCCCAGTTAATATGGCCGTTATTACTGCTGGTAAATAGCTGGCTCTGTTTAGCGGCCATCGACCAGCTATTGGTGCTGGCGTTAGCGGCTGCACCCGGCTGACCAATATTAATATTTAACCGGCCATTACTGACTGCCGCTACGCGGGCATCAATATACTGTTTATCGTTCACATCATAATAATCTGGCACTACGGTTGCGCCATTAATTGTCGGTGCGGCAATCATCTCAGCACTATTATAAACCTGATAAGTGCGGTAACTGCCTGTTTCTTCGTCCGGAATCCCTATGGCATAATTTTGGGCACCAAACTGAATACGGGGTACACCGATTAAGTCATCGTTGATAATGCGACCGATGGTTTGTAATTCCCCCAGCGTGACGCGGCTCATCCCGCTTTCACCGCTTGCGAAGCGCGGTACCCCGCTCAGCGTCTGCGTTGAGCCGTTACACAAACAATAGGCACCGACTTTATTGTCGTTGCGCTCGGGGGTGAAAGGTTTTAATACCACCGCCGACACCGCTGTGGCAGGCAGCATTAAGCCCGGCGCAGCAAGCACGCTCAGTAACAAGGGGTTTAATTTAAACACACTATTTTCCTCACCAGAGAAAAGACAAATGCCGCACTGCGAATGCGCAGTGCGGAGAAATAGCGAAGCGAAATATATTGTCGTAATAGCTTACAGCTGGAAAGCCGTTGAAATGAGTATTACCGCGCGACTGTCAAAACGTCCAGTTTGACTTAAGGAATTGTGATGACGGCGAAAGGCTTTAGGAATTACGCCAGCGGCGTTAAATAATGACGTGGATCTGAAAAAAGGCGTTCAGGCAGAAAAAAGAGGGGGATAATTACCACCCGACAAGCGATTACCTGCCGGGCGGAACAGAAGTTACAGTCGTGCTTCGACCGGCACCGCGACCTTCTTATCTTTTGGCTTGAGGCCAAACATGAATGAGGCGAAGCGCGAACGCTTGACGATGGCGTAACACAACGCGCTTAGCGCAATGCCAATGGCAAAATCGAGCAGCACGTACAGCACGGACAAATTATCCGGCAGCCAGACATCCAGCAGCCAGGAGAAACTGACCACTACCGGGTAGTGCAACAGATAGATGATCAGCGCAGAATCGACGATTGTCGTCAGAATGCGATTCTCTTTGACTTTGATACGTTCAAAACTGAATACCAGCCAGTAGGACAGCATCACTGACAGTACACTGCCCATCAGCACCGGCACATATTTCATCACGCCAGTGATGTGGTTGTGCGCAACGTAATAACAGCCTGCCCACACCGCCAGTACCAGCGCAGCCACCAGCCAGCCATTCATCAGCTTGCTATTAGCATACTGGGCAATTTTTTCACGGTTGATATACAACGCAAAACCGGCGGTATAGTAAACGAGGAAGCGCGCCGTGATCGGGATCAGCTCAACAAACTCGCCGCGGCCCTTCACCAGGAACTTCAGCACGAAGCAGGCGTTACCCAGGATCACCAGCGTGGCGATCAGCATCGGCAATGACATTTTCCCCAGCTGACGGGCGCTCCAGTGATAAAACGCGCCCGGCACCACCAGCGACATCACCGACAGCGACACGAGGAACCACAGGTGATGCATCATGGTATAGCTATTCAGCCAGCCGCTGAGCGTCAGCGGCATATCGTTCATCTGCCCGTTAATAAAATACATCAGCGGCGGGATAAACAGATAGGCGGATATCAGCGGAATGAGCACGCGCTTGCGTCGATTATCAGTAAAGAACTTCTGCCCTTTACGTAAAATAATCAGCGCCGAAAACATGCCTGAAAGAAAGAAGAACACTTCCATCCTGAAGGTATGCACCATGCTCAGCAGCGCCGTAAATATCTCTGACGGATCGCGCTGCGCGATATAATACCAGCTATTCTCTCCCGGCAAACTCCGTGAAGCGTGTAATAACACCCCTTCCAGAATTAATCCGGCACGCAGCAGATCCAGGCCGATATTCCGGCTGGATAAAAAGGATTCTGTTTTCACATTGCACATCCTGACATGAGTTGTAACGCGATGATAATGATTCAGTCAGAATGCTAACACCGGATTAATCTGTATACATTACGTTTAGAAACGATTAGGAATTTCGCCATAGTGTAAAGATTGTAACCGTGCAGGGGCGATAAAGCTTAAGCCAGAATGATCTGATGGAAAATGTTGGTGCCACATACACCTTAATCATGGCGAATTTCAGCATGCTGGGTGAAAATCGGCTGTTTAACAGGCAATTACCGGGTCGCCCGGGCGGTCCGAGGTGCGCAGAGTCACTTATCATTAAGCGCCAGGCAGTGTAGCCAGCATGATGTTTACCTCAGGCGGAAATACGGGATTATCTGGTCCGCGCGACGCTGCCGGAAGTGGCTCAGTGACAGGCAATTGTTTCGCAAGGCCTTTTATCGGCGTCGCGTAGTTTTTCTCAGAGTTGACCTAATTTTCACTGCACAACGGCGCTTTCGGATTGTTGACCCGCAATCGCGCCTGTTAAGGTTATCCGCTTACGGTAAACAGTCGATTCTCCATGTAACCTTGAGTATCAAAAGGCGGATATTTGTCATGCAACGAGCGCTTTCTGGCATCGTCACTTTGCTGATTACAACGGCAACCCTGTTCAACACCGCATTTGCCGAAAGCGGCAAGCCCGATAATAACTTTATTATTGAAGCCTACGGTGGTTCCAGTACGCGTGGCGCAATGGCAGTGCGGGAAAATGGCAAACTGCGTGCAATCTATATTAAAGACAATGAGATTGCTCTGATTAACCAGTGGTTACAGGAGAAGTATGGCGACGGGATTCGCGTGGTCAATAAAGGCGCGTCCTCCTCACAGGCGATGGATCTGTTAAATGGCAAATATTTCTATAAAAATAATAAAAGCTGGCGCGAAGAGATGAAAAAATCGCCGGCGAAAATCATTCTGCTGAATTTTGCCACCAACGATGCACGTCATTTCCATTTCCGCGATATAGAAAAGGATTACCAGGTTAGCCCGGATAAATATACTCAGGTGATGACCCAGCTGATTACCATCGCGCGTGAAGAAGGTAAGCAGGTGATATTACAGGAGCCGCACCCAATTTGTGGTCGCGCAGAAAAATGGCACGTTGCGCCGTATGTCACCAAACTGGATGCGCTGGCACAGGCAGAATCGGTCCCACTGGCGCGCCAGTATCAGCGCATTCTGCAGATGAAAGACTGGCAGTCGCTGATGTCACCCGATTGCATTCATCCCTCTGAACAGCTGTACCGCATGAAAGCAGAGGAAACGTTTTCGGTGCTGGTCTCCCACTTTAATACCGAGCTGGCGGCTGCCGGACATGGCAAAAACCCGGATGGCGAGCAGGTAGCGAAACGCTAAGCCGGTCCCTGGCTGACCGGTGAAGACGAGCTAACGCGATAGTGCAACGGCATATTAACGGTAGTCTTTCGCACTACGCTGTGTTATCCCTCGGGTTCTCACGGAGGGATAACGATGAATATTAGTTTGCTGGGTCAGTGTCCGCAGTTGCTCGATACGGTATCAGCCATGCTGCATCAGGAGTGGTCCGAATTCCCCCACTGGCGCGACCGGAGCGCCATTCATAAACGCCTGCTGATGCGCAACGCGCAGGATGCCAGAACGTTTACGCTGGTGGCATCAAACGCGGATGGCTAAGTGCTCGCCACTGCCAGCACCATCCTTTATGAACTTGATGACATCAGTGAACGCCAGTTCTGGATGGGCGAAGTGCTTACTGCGGCTGCGCATCGGGGTAAAGGCGTGGCCTCTGCTCTGGTACAGCGATTAATTGCAGAAGCGCGCCAGCGCGATATGGCAGCGTTATGGCTTTATACGCCCGATCAGCAGGCTTTATACCGCCGTTATGGCTGGCAAGAGGTCGAGCAACGCATCGTATCGGCAGAACAGGTTAGCGTCATGCGGCTCAAGGTCTTTTAAGGAGAAGAAAATGCTGGTACGTAAAAATTATCCGGAACTGGGCGAAGTCAAAGCCCCTTACGTGCACGCCGTAAAGCATGGCGACACGCTTTACGTTTCGGGTCTGACTGCCTTCGCAACAACGGCGCAGCAGGCGGATATTGCCGCGCAGGCAGAGGTGATTTTTCAGCAGCTACATACACTGGCTGCGCAGGAAAACACATCACTGAAAAACCTGATAAAAGTGACAATTTTTGTCACCTCATTCAATGAGATAAATCCATTGCGCGAGGTGCTTTACCGGCATTATGGCGAACACCTGCCCGCCAGTTCGCTGGTGCAGATTAGCCAGCTGTTTTGTCCCGATCTGAAAATCGAGATTGAGGCAATTATCGCACTCCAGGGCTGATTAAATGACTGGAGCAGCGCCGGCCGGGCTGCTTTCCCGTTCCGCGCCAGCAAAGCCGCTCGGCGTCTGGCCGGTGAAACGGGTAAAAGCGATGCTGAAGGCACTGGCGGAGCGATAACCAACACGTTCAGCCACGTCCGCCACTGACAAGCGGCTGGCGCGCAGCAGATTTTTTGCCAGCGCCATGCGCCACGTCAGCAGGTAGGCCATTGGTGCGACGCCCACCGCATCACGAAAACGCACGAAAAATGCCGAGCGCGATAGCGCGGCGTGTTTCGCCAGCTGCGGCACCGTCCAGCTATGGGCAGGCCTGGCGTGGATGGCACGAATCACGCCCGCCAGCCGTTCATCGGCCAGTCCGCGCATCACGCCGGGCGATGCATTAGCCTCTGGCACTGCCCGCAGTGCCTCGATCAGCAGTAACTCCAGCAAGCGCGCCAGCACGATCTGCCGCGCCGGACGTTGCGCGCGACACTCATCGCGGACCAGCTGGACCAGCGTGGTCAGACGCGATGCGCCACGCACATGAATAAACTGTGGCAGTAGCGAGACAATCAATCCTGCATCGGGTGCGGCAAACTGACAGTAACCAATCAGCGTGTGTACCTCGGCTGGTTGCTGCCGATCGCCAAGCCACACCTCTCCCGGCGCAAGCATCTCCGGAATTGAATCAGGCGCATCTAAGGCCGGTGGTTGTTCGCTGGTCATGCAAAATTCCCACGCAGCCGGAATCAGCACAAAATCTCCCTGCATCAGGGTAATCGGCGAATGGCCTTTTATCTCCAGCCGGCTGCGCCCTTCCAGCACCACGCAGTAGAAAGGCTGACCGGTCTCGCTGCGTTGCACGCGCCACAATCCATTGGCACGCGCGCGTTTGGAATAAGCCGCTTCGGGCTGTAACAGTGACACCATTTCGGCGAGCGGATCGATCATCATGGACTCCTGCGAATGAAACCAGGACTGTACGTTGTAGTGAGTCCGGTCGTGGCACTTTATAGTGTGCTTATACCCAACGTAACGCAATGCAGGAGTGAACAATGAAAACCATTTTAATCACCGGCTGCTCTTCTGGTTTTGGTCATGCTACCGCGCTCTGGTTTCTGGCGCGCGGCTGGAAAGTCATCGCCACCATGCGCACCCCGCGCGCCGAACTGTTTCCCGAATCGCCTGATCTGCGCCTGCTACCGCTGGATGTCA
Source organism: Pantoea dispersa (assembly GCF_035783935.1). Lineage (GTDB taxonomy): Bacteria > Pseudomonadota > Gammaproteobacteria > Enterobacterales > Enterobacteriaceae > Pantoea > Pantoea dispersa_C. The sequence goes on from NZ_JALKOV010000002.1 coordinate 107,235, forward strand.
CCGATGCCACCAGCATCCGGCAAACGCTGGCTGCAGCGGGAGAGATTGATGTGCTGGTCAACAATGCCGGTATCGGATTATTAACTTCGCTGGAAGGCGCGCCGATGTCCTCGGTGCGGGAGGTGTTCGAAACCAACACGCTGGGCACCATCGCCATGACGCAGGCGGTGATCCCGGAGTTCCGTGCGAAAAACAGCGGCATGGTGATCAATGTGACATCGACGGTGACGCTCAAATCCCTGCCGCTGCTGGCGGTTTATACCGGCAGTAAAGCGGCCGTCAACGCCTTTACCGAGTCGCTGGCGCTGGAACTGCAACCCTTTAATGTTCAGGTAAAACTGGTATTGCCGGGACTGGCGCCCACCACCGACTTCGGCAAAAACGCCCGGCCGCGCATGGAAAACACCTTGCTCGAGCCTTACCAGCCGATGTTTGATGGCATCATCGCCGGCATGCAGCAGCCCCAGCCCACCACCAAAGCGCAGGACGTGGCCGCTGCGGTGTGGCGTGCCGCGACCGATCCCGCCGCACCGATGCGCATTCCGGCGGGAGAAGATGCGGAAGCCGCGATGCAGCAAGCCGGTTAACGCGGTTTGACCTCGGCCAGCGCCTGCAGTGCCGCCAGACCGTCGCGCGCCAGCCAGCTTTGCAGCGGCGCAAACAACGGTTCAGGCAGCGCTTCGGGCGCGAACCAGTGCCAGCCTGCGCACTTATCCGGTTCCCGCAACTGCGGCTCGCCGCTGGCATCCGGCGCCACCATCAGCAGCGTAATATAGTGCCGGTTGACCGCCGGAAACACATCGCTGACGAAGGCGCCGTTATGTACGCTATTCAGCTGTAAACCGGTCTCCTCCAGCACCTCCCGTCGCGCGCAGGCTTCCGGCGACTCACCGAACTCCAGATGGCCGCCCGGCGCCGACCAGTCACCGTCGCCGTGGCTGCCTTTGCGCCGTCCCAGCAGCAGCTTGCCATCGCGAAAAATTAACACGCCAACTCCGACCTGCGGGGACATAGCTTCTCCTGATTTACCGATTATCATGCGCTCTGCAGCGGTTTATAAAACAGTGCCTGTGCTCTGACAAGGGGTTCCTGCCGTTACCGCTGGGGTTTGAGTCGCAGCGCCATCAGCATCAGCAGCAGCACCCCAACCGCCATGATCTGCCACGCGCTGTCGAGCGACGCCGCACGGTCGCGGACGATGCCGGCTATCAGCGGCATCAGCGCGGCCAGCAAATAGCCACCGCCCTGCACGAACGACAGCAGCGCAGCGGCCTCTTCCGGCGTGCGGGCATGATCCAGCGTGACGATCAGCGACAGCGGAAACAGCGCACCGATGCCCAGCCCCAGCAGCAGCGTCGGCAGCCAGGCGCGATCGCCACCCAGTAATAACAGCGCGATCAATCCCAGCAGGATCAGCGTCAGCACGGCCAGCAGCGGCAGGCGCCGGTCGCGACTGCGATGAATCAGCGCGGAGAGAATAAACCCGGCGGCGACCTCAGTCAGCGTTAACGCACCCAGCACGTAACCACTTTGCGCCGCCAGCCAGCCGTGCTGCATGTAAAACGGCGGCAGCCATGCCAGCACCAGCGTGTACGCGCCGGTACCGATACCAAAAAACAGCATCAACAGCCAGGCGCGACGCGTCCGGCGCGTGCCGGCGACCGGTGAGGGGTTTACGTTACGGGCAATGGGTCGCAGGCGCAGCCACAGTATCAATGCGATCAGCGCCAGCAGTGACGGCAACATCAGAGCGATCGAAAGTCCGCTATGGCTGGCCAGCGGCGCGGCGCTGGCGGCGGCAAGCGCGGCACCGGCCATGATGCCGGTTGAAAATAGCGCCATTAGCGTACCGGCGTGCGATGCGAAGTGACGTTTGATCAGCGAAGGCATCAGTGCCTGGATTAGCCCAATGCCGCAACCGGCCAGCAGCGCGCTGGCGATCAACATCACGGCGCTGTTATTGATGCCACGCGCACCGCAGGCGATCACCAGCAGTATCAGGCCAGCGGCAATGCCGCGTGGTTCACCCAGCGTGCGCAGCAGCAGCGGTCCGGCCAGCGCTGCTAGTCCCATCATCATCACCGGCAGCGTTGTCAGCAGGCTAAGCTGCGTCGCACTGAGCCGGGCTGCGTGCTGCAACTGCTGAGAAAGCGGACCGATAGCCGCCATCACCGGACGTAAATTCAGCGCCACCAAAAAAACCAGTAAAGCAAACAGGCCAATAGCAGGTAAGGTACGGTTCACATTCTGTCTCCACATAAAAAAGTATCTTAACGTTAAGATACTTTGCTGCGGAGCGATAGCGGGTGCGCACAAAGCAACACATTGCCGCCGCATTTTCGATGGGAATTTGACATGACCGATCACGTAGATTTTGTCGTTGCGCAATGGGCCAGCGCGATGCCGGAACTGGATGCATCTTCGATGGCAGTTTTTGGCCGCATGCTACGCCTGATGAAGCATCTGACAAAAATCCGCGCCGAGGCGCTGGCGCCGTTTGGTTTTCGCGACGGCGAATTCGATGTGCTGGCTACGCTGCGGCGTGCCGGCGCGCCTTACCGGCTGTCGCCGACGCAGCTGTACAAATCGCTGCTGGTCACTTCTGGCGCCATGACCAACCGGCTCAACCGGCTGGAAGACGCCGGCCTGATTGCGCGCGTGGTCGATGCCGGCGACAAGCGCAGTATGCTGGTGACCCTGACACCGGCCGGGCTGGCGAAAATTGAGCAGGCGCTGCGGGTGCATACGCAAACGCAGAATAGGCTGCTGGCCACGCTGGACGAGCACCAGCAGCAGCAGCTTGCCGCGTTGCTGCGACAGCTATTGCAGGCAAGCGAACAATAAGCCGGACGGCATGTGGCAAAAAATGAATTAATTCAGCGCGTTTTTCGCTATGTTAAGCATCCCACATCGTATTTTTCCGGACTGGCTATGCGTAACAAATATGCCCCTGCGCAAATCTTTATTCACTGGCTGACGCTGGTGCTGGTGGCCACCGCTTACTGCACCATGGAGTTTCGCGGCTTATTCACGCGCGGATCCTGGCAAGGCTATACCATGATTGTCGGCCATTTCAGCGCCGGCAGCTGTGTGCTGTTGCTGATGCTGTCGCGCATCTTGCTGCGTTTTCGCCATCGCAGCCCGAAAATTGAACCCCAGCCGCCACACTGGCAAACCGGGCTGGCGCACCTGACGCACCTGGCGATTTATCTGTTCTTTATTGTGCTGCCGATTCTCGGCATTCTGTCGCGCTTCTACATGGGCCGTAACTGGTGGATTTTCGCGATTCCGATGCCGGTCAGCGCCAGTCCGGATCCGGACTTTGCCGACATGCTGAGCGACTGGCACGAAACGCTTGCGCCTTACGGCTACTGGCTGATTGGCCTGCACGCGGCAGCGGCGCTGGTGCATCATTATGTGTTAAAAGACAATACGTTGCTGCGCATGATGCCGTCACGGCGAAACTGATGGGATAAAAAGGTAAGACGGTCGCCCGCATGGCGACCGTCTCGATGAAAGTCGGGTTTACGCCGCGTACCCGCGACCTGCCACCGACTTCAGCTGAGGTGAAAACGTCCCACGGTATGCGCCAGCTGTGCGGCCTGATCCTCCAGTGAGCTGGCGGCGGCCGACATCTGCTGCACCAGCGCGGCGTTCTGCTGCGTGGTGCCATCCATTTCGTTCACCGCAATCGTTATCTGACTGATACCGCGTGCCTGCTCATCTGACGCGGTAACAATCTCGCCGATGATGGTGCGCACCGAGTTCACCGCCTGCGTCATCTCCTGCATGGTTTTGCCGGCATCCTGTACCAGCTGCACACCGCTGCCGACGCGCTGCCCGGACTCCTCAATCAGCGCGGCGATCTCTTTCACCGCATTGGCGCTGCGCTGTGCCAGATTGCGCACTTCCGACGCCACCACGGCAAAACCGCGCCCCTGTTCCCCGGCGCGCGCCGCTTCCACCGCGGCGTTGAGTGCCAGAATATTGGTCTGGAAGGCAATGCTATTGATGATGGCGGTGATGTCGCCGATTTTCTTCGCGCTGTCATCGATTTGCGCCATGGTCTGCACCACTTCGCCCACCAGCGACTCACCGCGGCTGGCGATGTGCGTGGCGTTCTCGGTTAGCGTTGTCGCCTGATGCGCGTTGGCGGCGTTGTGTTTCACCGTCGCGGTAATTTGTTCCATGCTGGCGGCGGTTTGCTCCAGTGCGGCCGCCTGCTCTTCGGTGCGCGACGCGAGATTGAGGTTGCCGCTGGCAATTTCACCCGCGCCCTGACGCACTGACGCGCTGGCATCCTGAATCTGCCCGACAATTTCGCGCAGCTGGTTTTGCATGGTGTGCAGCGCGAAGAACAGACTGCTGCTGTCACGCGCTTTCAGCGGGATGGCATTATCCAGCTTGCCATCCGCCACCGCCAGCGCAATGGTGGCGGCCTCCAGCGGCTCTCCGCCAATTGGCTTCAGCACTTTGCGACTGAACACCAGACCAAGCAGTGCGCACACCACCAGGATGCTGATCACCATTAAAATTACCGCGTTAATCAGCTGACGGTGCGCCGCTTCCATCACCTTGCTCACCGGTGCCACCACGCCGAGATACCATTTCTGGTCGCTGTTACCAATGACCACCGGCTGCCAGGCCACCAGTGCGTCTTCGCCGAGGATGGCGTCATGCTGTTCGGTTACCGCGCTGCTGAAATTATGCGTGTCACCTTTCCAGGCTTTGCTGGTCTGGCTTTTATCCGGATAAGACACCACATTGCCCGCGCTGGAGAGCAGCATGGCGTAACCGCTGCCTTCCCACGGTTTGATGCGGTTCACTTTGTCCTGCAGCGACGCCAGGGAAATATCAGACGTCACCACGCCCCACAGTTTGCCCTGGCTGGTAATAGGCGCGGCGACGGATGTCAGCAGCGTTGGCACGCCGTTGTAGGCATAGCTGTAGGGTTCAATCAGCGTATCTTTCTGGCTTTTCTGCGGCAGCAGATAGTAATCGCCCTGGCCCGGCGTGAAGATGGAGGTCAGCGGATGCAGCGCAAAGTTGCCGCTCTGGTCACGATCGACGAAATAGGCGTAACGCCCTTTAGGGGCCGCGCCAGGCTGAGATGCAAACTCCGCATCGCGACCGTCAAACGCATTTTCTTCGAAAATGACTGAAATGGAGAGATAGTCCGGATTATCGCGCAGCGCCGAGATCAGCAGCTTATCCGCCACTTTACGATCCTGTACGCCGGCGGCCGGCAGGGCAATCAGGCTGTGACCGAGGTTGTGCGCCACATCGCGGGCGTAGCTCAGCTCCTGCTGAATTTGCAGCGCCTGACTCTGTGCGATTTGTTGTAAATAACTTTCCGCCAGCGATTTCTGCTCATCGCTGGACTGCCAGCTCAGCACACCGATAGTCACGGCGAAGCCAAGCGTGATGGTTAAGGCGCCCGTCAGCAGCATTTGCGTGCGGGTGCTCATTTTTTTCTTATCAGATACGGTTGTGGCCATGTCGGCGCTCCTGGTGTTGACACTTTATTACTTAAAAAGAATCACGCCCTGTGCACCTGCATCCCTGTAATCACTCTATCGGCGCACAACCCGGGAACTTGATGGCCTGGCAGGTCCGATCAGAAAACCATCAACGGCTGCTGCTGCGTTGAGCAGCCATTAAAAACGCTAAGACGATGCAGTAAAAAAGAGGGAATTTGATCTGGCGCAAGATCGCCACTTCGTTGTGCTGTCAGGTTATTGCGTACGGGCGCAACGCGCCGCATAACAAGAGGAATGCAATATGGCAGGAAAATTGAGTCTGGCAGGGTTAATGGTGGTCTGGCTGGTATATGTGGCGTGGATGGTCAGTTACTACTCAGGCACCTTCTCTCTTTTCACGCATTAATCTTTTGCACGCTTCCCAGGCCAGCACAGAGGCTGGCCCGGATGCAACCGCAGCGTAAAGCGAACGTGCTGCTATTCAGGCGGCTTTTACCGCACGCACTTTCTTCTCTTTTTCCGGCGCAGCCGCGTCGCTGTCGTCAGCAGCGGTTTCGCCACTGTCTTTCACCGCGTCCGGCAGTTTACTGGTACGCAGAATGTGTTGCACCGCGTCTTTCTGTTCAGCCAGCAGCATACCCAGCGCTTCCGCCTGTGCCTCATCCATCGCTGGCTGATGTTGCTGTAGCCAGTCAGTGAACGCGTCGGCCATATCGAGCATTTTGTCCCATGCATCTGCGTCTTTTTTATTGGCAAACGTCATTTTCTCTTCACCCTTTCTGACCACAACATATTTGGTTTCGACTGCCATGATGCACCTCATTTACTGTGTTTATATACAGTATATTTCATTCGGCTTTTTTTAGCCAACTGTTTTCTGCTGCCCGCTTAAGCCAGCAGCTCTTCCAGAAACGTCGCCAGCGCTTTGCGCGGATCGTCCTCTTCAGACACGATCATCTCAATGCCCCACTGCCCCAGCACCTCTTTCGCCACCGGATTGTTGCGGTTGGTGAACAGGTAGGATTTAGGCCGGGCGGTCGCCAGCCCGGTGCGGCCCCACATTTTGGTCAGACGATAAAACAGCAGGCGGATGTTAAAATCGCTGATGCTGTAGCCGACGAACAGCACCGAGTTGCCCATCACGTCGTGCGTCAGTTTGATATCCAGCGGTGAGTCAAAATAGAGCCGCTCAAAGTAGCTGCTTTCGTCCAGCACGATGGAGGTATCATCGTCAAAGTCGCCGTGAAGTTTAATGATATGGCGCTTATCTTCGGTCAGCGACACCAGATCGGCAGCGTTCGCCACTTTGCTGTACGGCACATTGTGCGCTTCATGCGCCATCTCCAGCCAGCGATCGTAATTGGTGGTGTAGATGCGCGAGAAATTGCCCTGGGTAATCATGGTGTGGATTTCCGAGCTGCGCACGTCGATGTCCGGACGGTGCCATTCGCGATCCATCCAGCTACGCAGCGGGCCGAGCGAGCCTTTGCGCTGTTTGTAATACTCCGCCAGCGACAAATGGGTGCCGTAGGTATTGAAGATTTTTGGATCGTAGCCCAGCTCATTAGCCAGGTGCGCAATCAGCTCGTGCCACTCTGGCAGCCCGAGATTGCGGGAAATACCTGCACCAGCGAACAGAATCAGTTTGCCGGCATCGTAGGCGCGTTTAAGTTCCGGTTTCATGCCAGTCCCCGCGACGTTTTCAGAAAGGTGGCAAAACGATCCAGCGCCAGCCGGCGCATCGAGATTTCATTTTTCAATTCGCCCATTTCAGCGAAAGTTTGCGTGTGTCCCTCCGGAATAAACACGCAGTCCCACTGAAACTCGCGCGGCCCGGCTGGCTCCCGTGCAATGGTGCCGCGCAGCTGGCCTTCAAACTGGTACATTTTGCGCCCGTCACAGTAGCCAAGCACGGTTTTGGCGGTCACGCCCGGGCTGTCCAGACCGTTCACCAGTTTGGTAAAGCGTTCGGCGTTGAGCCGGCTCCAGAAGATGCGCGTCAGACCGGCGGGCAGGCCGTTCAGTCCATCCAGATACAGACCGGTATGCTCGACAAACAGCGGGCGGCCAATGATTGAAAAGGCTTTAGTCAGTTTGTCACGAACCAGCTCGACCTCATTTTCGGTCTGAATTTCTTCGATACGGCGCGCAATGGGCACTACTTCGACACCCACCGGCTCAAGGATAGTGCGCACCTCGGCCAGCTTGAGTTCATTGGCAGATAAGAAACGAATTTTCATTGCAATCAGTATGTTGAAAGTGGGTTGATCCAACCTGGTGACGCGTATCCGGCTGCGGTTCCGGCTGTTATTGTCCGGCACGCTGTTGCCGCGCCGCGTGGTCATTCTACTCTGCGGCGACGTCACTGGCGAGGAACAATCCCGCCGGTTATTTAAGCGCAAGCGCAGAAATAGCACATCGCTGTCCGCGTTTTTGCGCTGAATATCGCGCCTGAACCGTTAATAACGCTATTTGTCGCTGCTTATGTCAAATATAAAAATCTGCGCGAAAGTGCCGGGACGCTGAAAAAACAATTATGACAGTCGTCTCGCTTAAATATATTATGCTGCGTTACATCGCCATTCGTCATGACAATAAAAACCGGAACCGTTTATGAACCCTTTGTTGAGTTCAGCCTGGTCGCGCATCAGTAATCTGCCCTTCATTCTGCAGGGTGATAGCCCGGAAAAAAAGCTCCGCCTGACGCTGCTGATCGCCGGCGTCGCCAGTATCGTGGCTGGTATCTTTATGGCAACGCTGAATTTTAGTCACGGTCATCATGACATTGGCTGTCTGTATATCGCCAGCATAGCGCTGGGAGGCTACATCATCATCGGCGCCTTCAGCGACCGGCTGGAGCGGCACCTGGCGATCATTACCCACGCGCTATTGTTCACCATTGTGTTATTGCTGCTGGTGGATAATCACCATGCTGCCGGCAAGCGTTCAGAATATAACTACCTGGTGGCCTTAATCATCGGTTCAGCGCTGGTGTTGCGCCAGCAATCCTTTTATCTGAGTAAAATATTTCCGCTGCTGTGCCTTGTGTGTTACCTGTTTTTTGTCACCACCGGTTTGATCTGGGAAAATAACCACTTTCAACTGAATATTCCGCAGGAAGCCGTTTTTACCGTTTTCAATTGTCTGGTGCCGGTCACGGCGCTGCTCCTGACCGTGTTTACCTACGGCGGTAATTATTCCGCTACCGACCTCATCAAACGTGAACTCGCGTCTGCCATCGAGCGGCAGCAGCTGGAGCTCTATTATCAGCCGCAGGTCGACAGCGAGAAAAACCTCATTGGTTTTGAAGCGCTGCTGCGCTGGAAGCATCCGGAGAAAGGTTTTATCTCGCCGGAGGTGTTTATCCCGGTGGCGGAAAAAAGCGGGCTGATCATTGATATTGGTAAGTGGGTGCTGGAGCGCATGCTGCAGCAAATCGTCGAGTGGGATCGCGTGCTGCGGCTGCCCCCGCTGGTGTTTTCCATCAATATCAGTCCGCTGCAGTTGATGCACCGCGACTTTACTCATGACACGCTGCTAACGCTATCCCACTATAAAATTCGTCCCGAACGGCTGAAGTTTGAAATCACCGAGACCACCTTTATTTACGATCAGCAACGCATTGGCAATGTCATCAGCCACTTCAGCCGGTTAGGCATTAAGTGGGCGATCGACGATTTCGGCGTTGGTTACTCTTCGCTAAAGTCGCTGAGCGATTTCGCTATTGATGATATTAAGATTGATAAATCCCTGATCATGCACATTTTTGAAAACGAATCGGCGGCGATTGTGGTGCAAAAGACCATTGAGCTGTCGCGCGCGATGGGGCTGAACGTGCTGGCGGAAGGGATCGAGAGCGAGGAGTATTTTGAGCACCTGCGCAATAAGGGCTGCCATTTATTCCAGGGCTACCATTTTGCCCGCCCGCTGCCCGCCGCCGAGGCGTTGCAGTGGATTAAAAAGGCAGGATAAACCGGGCGAGCATTCATTTTTTAAACCGGTGCGCATCAATGCGCACCCTACGAAAAGCGCGCGCGGCCTGTAGGGTCACCATTTATGGTGACCACATCGCGCGCGCCCGATCACCCCGCCCTAATTCTCCTGATAAACAATCCCCGGCGGATTAACCTGCGAAATCTCCACCGCCTCGCCCTCTTCGCCCCATCTTGCCAGCACCTGGCGATACTGGCCGCCAGCGATAGCGCCGTTGATCGCCTGCTGCAGCGCGACGTCCAGACCATTGCCCTTCTTCGTGGTGACCGCTACCCAGGCGCGAAACGGCCCATGTCCGACAATTTTGGTTTGCCCGCGCGAAGCCACTTTCCACGCGGCCATAGCCTGCGGGCCAAATGACGCATCAGCCCGGCCAGAGAGCAGCGCCAGCGTGGCGGAAGCATCATCGTTGAGATAAATCGGCTGCACCGGGGCCAGGCCCTGCGCCCGATTCTTCGCATCCCAGCTCAGTAATATTCGCTCCTGATTGGTGCCGGAACCCACAATAATCCGTTTGCCGGCCACGTCCTCCCGGCGACGAATCGCGCTGATCTTACTATCTGCTTTCACCGCGAAGGCGTGGTTATCTGCGCGATAGGTGGCGAAATCAAACTTCTGCTTGCGCTCCTCGGTCACCGCGATATTAAACATCGCCACATCATAGCGCCCCGCCGTGATGCCCAGCGGCCAGTCCTCCCACGCTGCCGGCACCAGCCTGAGTTTCAGACCAAGGCTGTCAGCCAGCAGGCGCGCAATGTCCGGGTCGCTGCCAATCAGCGTTTTATTGTCGGACGCCCAGAGGCCAATCGGCGGTGAATTATTGGCTGAGGTGGCGACGGTCAAATAGCCGGGGTGAACAAAATGAAATCCGGCGGGGATCTTCGCGATCGCCTGCGGATTGGCTGCCATGGTAATCGACGTTTCGTTATGACTGGCGTCCAGCTGTTGCGCACCTGTCGCGGGTGCCGCCAGCACCGCCCCCGTCAGCGCGACTATCATCACCGGCTTCATTACAGCACCCGCGCGAGGAAACGTTTGGTGCGTTCATGACGCGGCTGATTCAGCACCTGCTGGCTGCTGCCCTGCTCAACCACGCGCCCGTCAACCATAAACACCACGTTATCCGCCACTTCGCGCGCAAAACCGATCTCGTGCGTGACAATCACCAGCGTGGTGCCGGATCGCGCCAGCTTTTTAATCACATCCAGCACTTCGCCCACCAGTTCCGGGTCAAGCGCTGAAGTCGGCTCATCAAACAGCATCACGCGCGGGTTAAGCATCAGCGCGCGCGCAATCGCAATGCGCTGCTGCTGGCCGCCAGAGAGATGCCGCGGCCAGGCATCGGCTTTGTGCCGCAGGCCGACCACATCCAGCAGCTCACCGGCGCGATCGATGGCTGCCCGGCGCGACAGCTGACGATGGGCAATCGGCGCTTCAATCAGATTTTCCAGCACCGTCAGGTGCGGAAACAGATTGAAGTTCTGGAACACATAGCCAACGTTGATGCGCTGCCGCAAAATCGCCTTCTCTTTCAGCTCATAGAGTTTATCGCCGCGCCGCTGGTAGCCGATGTAATCACCATCGATCTGAATAAAGCCTTCATCCACGCGCTCCAGATGGTTGATGGTGCGCAGCAGCGTCGATTTGCCAGAACCGGACGGCCCGAGGATCACCGTCACCGAACCGGGAGCCAGCTCAAGCGACACCTCATCCAGCGCTTTATGCCGGCCAAACGTCTTGCTGACGCCGGTAATACTGATGGCGCCGGTGGTATGCAGATAGCGGTAATCAATGGCTTCGGACATGAGACAGCTCCTCGTTGACGGCAGGGTTCACGCTGCGATTGCGCCACTGGCGCCAGCGCGAAGGTTGAGGTTCACGCGTGACGCTGCGTGCCAGCCAGCGCTCGACGCTGTGCTGCAGCAGCGACAGCACGGTGGTGATGATCAGATACCAGGCGGCTCCGACCATCAGCAGCGGGATCACCTGCTGGGTGCGGTTGTAGATCATCTGGATGGTGTAAAACAGTTCGGGCATCGCCAGCACATACACCATTGAGGTGCCCTTGGCGAGGCTGATGATCTCATTAAAGGTGGTGGGAATAATCGCGCGCAGCGCCTGCGGCAGAATGATGCGAAAGGTGCGACGCGACGACGATAATCCCAGCGCCGAAGCGGCTTCAAACTGACCGTGATCGACGCCGAGAAACCCGCCGCGAATAATCTCCGCGCTATACGCGCTCTGCACCAGCGTCAGGCCAATCACCGCCGCCGGGAACTGGCCGAGCACGTTGATGGTCTGGAAGTGCCCCCACGACAGGGCGGTGAACGGAATACCGAACGACAGCGTGTCGTACAGGTACGAGAAGTTATACAGAATGATCAGCACCACAATCAGCGGCAGCGAGCGAAACAGCCAGATATAGCCAAACGCCAGCGTGCTCAGCAGCCACGATGACGAGAGCCGCGCCAGGGCCAGCAGGCCGCCGAATATCAGGCTCAGCAGCGTGCCGCACAGCGTCAGCAGCAGCGTTTGTCCCAGGCCATTAAGGATCACCGGATCGAAAAACCAGCGGGCAAACACGCTCCACTCCCAGCGCGGATTAAAGGCCACGGAATCGATTACCGCCGCAAGGATAAACAGCGCGATGATGGCACCGACGGTACGCGCCGGATAGCGTGCCGGCACCACGGTTAAGGGTTGTTGCTTGCTCATGGTGGCTCTCCTTAGCTGGCCTGCGCCACGTTGTGCACATCAATCACTTTGAGAAAACGCAGCCGGCCATCGTGCGGCGGCTGGCCGTAAATCTCCATATCGTCGCGCAGCTCAAACTGCGGCTGATAGCCGTGGCCGATATACAGCTGTACTGCTTCCGGCTGACGGAAACCGGTGGTGAGAAACACGCGCTGATAGCCTGCGCGCAGCGCCCGGCGCTCCAGCTCCTGCAGGATCAGCAGTGCCAGTCCCTGACGGCGCAGGTCACGCCGCGTCCAGATGCGCTTCAGCTCGGCGGTGGTGGCGTCCCAGGGTTTGTAGGCACCCATGGCGATGATCTCACCGTCGCGCTCCAGCACGATGAACAGCCCGCGCGGCGGCAGATACCACTCGGTCAGCTCAACTTCATTGTGCTTTCTGAAGAAATCGCCGTAGCGTGCTGCATATTCACCAAACAGACCGTCAAGAATCGGCTGCAGCGCCGGCGCGTCCGGTGACACTTCGCGGAAAAATTGCTGGCTCATGCCGCCTCCTTAATCGCCCAGTCCGGGCGGATTGATCTCGGAACGATCCAGACGCTCCACGCCTTCACCCCAGCGGTTCAGCACCTTGTCGTAGTCACCGTTTTTGATCACGCCGTTGAGCGCGGTGTTGATTGGCTGCACCAGCCCGTTGTCTTTCTTCACCGTCACCGCGATATGCGCCGCCTTCGGCCAGCCGCCGTCCACGCTGCCCACCAGCCGGGTCTTTTTGGTCAGCGCCGCTTTCCACGCGCCAATCACGTTAGGGCCGAAGTAGGCGTCGGCGCGCCCGGCCTGTAGCGCCAGCGTCTGCGCAGCGTCATCTTTGGTATAAACCGGTGTGAAAGGCTTCAGTCCCTGAGCCTGATTCTCTTTATCCCAGGCCAGCAGAATCGCCTCCTGATTGGTGCCAGAGCCGACGATGATGCGCAGGCCGGCGATATCTGCTGCCTTGCTCAGCGAGGTGATCGGGCTGCTGGTTTTCACATAGAAGCCCAGCGAATCTTTGCGGTAGGTGGCAAAATCAAAACGCTGTTTACGATCTTTGGTCACCGTCACGTTGGTGATCGCCGCGTCATATTTGCCCGAGGCCACGCCAAGCGGCCAGTCCTCCCAAGAGGTGGGCACGATGTTGAGCTTCAGCCCGAGGCTGTCGGCCACCAGACGCGCGATATCCACCTCACTGCCCAGCAGCGTTTTATTGTCGTCGCTGAATACCGTGAGCGGCGGCGAGTTGAGCGCTGCCACCGCCACGGTGAACGATCCCGGCACGGCAAATTTGTGGCCGGCCGGAATTTGCGCCACGGCGGCAGGATTCTCTGGCGTGTTGATCGGCGTTTTATTGGCGGCAAGGCTCACCTGCTGACCATTAACGGCAACATCCTCGGCCAGTGCCGCACTGCTCAGGCCGAGTAACAGCAGCGCAATCAGGGATTTTTTCTGCATAGCGTGTTTTCTCATCGTTATTGTGGTGTGAACTGGTTGAGCGGCTGTTGCAGACCAAAGCTGGCGCGCAGCGTGTTACCCGGGTATTCACGACGCGTCAGGCCGCGCGCCTGGAGCACCGGAATTACCTGCTCAACAAAACGTTCGAAAGTGTCCGGCGTGCCGCCCTGAATGATGAAACCGTCAGTGGCTTCGGTTTCGAACCACAGCTGCAGACCATCCGCCACCTGCTGTGGCGTGCCGTGAAACAGCGGACGCGGCGTCGCGGCTTCCAGCGCCGCCTGGCGCAGCGTGTGGCCGTATTCGCGCGCTTTGCGTTTGATTTCGTCGGTGGTGCTACGGAAGCTGTTCTGGCCAATGTCGCCAATGTCCGGGAACGGCTGGTCGAGCGGGTATTGCGAGAAGTCGTGATGGTCAAAGAAGCGACCAAGGTAGTTGAGTGCATCCTCAATCGAGACCAGCGCCGCGGTGGTCTGGTACTGGCGCTCGACGTCTGCGTCATCCTCCCCCACGATCACACTGACGCCCTGGAAAATGTGCAGATCGACCGGTTCACGCCCGTTCGCCACCAGCTGCTGTTTCACATCCCGGTAGAACGCCTGCGCCTCTTCGCGCGTTGGCTGATGAGTGAAGATGGCGTCAGCATGACGCGCCGCCAGCTTGCGGCCATCTTCCGAGGCGCCCGCCTGAAAGATAATTGGCCGGCCCTGCGGCGTGCGCTCAATGTTCAGCGGTCCCTGTACCTGGAAAAAATCACCGTGATGATGCAGCGTGTGCAGTTTGTCAGGCGCATAGAACTGACCGCTGGCTTTGTTGCGCACAAACGCGCCCTCTTCCCAGGAATCCCACAACCCTTTCACCACCTGCAGATATTCGTCGGCGATGCGGTAGCGCAGCGCATGCTCGGGATGCTGCTGACGCGAAAAGTTTTTTGCCGAGCCCTCCAGCGGCGAAGTCACCACATTCCAGCCGGCGCGCCCGCCGCTGAGATGATCGAGGCTGGCGAACTGGCGGGCGACGGTGAACGGCTCACTGTAAGAAGTCGACACCGTACCGACCAGGCCGAGATGCTCGGTAACACCGGCCAGCGCCGACAGCAGCGTCAGCGGTTCGAAGCGGTTAAGAAAGTGCGGGATCGATTTCTCATTGATGAACAAGCCATCGGCGACAAACAGGAAATCCAGTTTGCCAGCCTCGGCTTTACGGGCGATACGGCGGGCGTAATCAAAACTGATGCTGGCATCCGCCTGCGCCGCCGGATGACGCCAGGCGGACATGTTGCCGGATGCGCCGTGCAGAATGGTGCCGAGGCGCAGTTGTCTTGCAGTCATAATCGTCTCTCTTTACTCATGGCGCAGCCTGCCGGCGATAGCCTTATCGCCGTACAGCGCTGCCAGAAATGGAAGGAAATCAGTTAAGGATGGCGTCGCGACATCGCGCGTTTAGCTGCTGCAATGCCTGTTGCGCCAGCTGGCTGAAGTAGTGTGCCGCCGGGGCGATCAGCGCTTCATCGGGGTTGAAGCCACCGTGGTGCAGGCCAAATTCACTGGCGCTGCCAATGCTGACAAACGCGCCGGGGAGCTGCTGCAGGTAATAAGCGAAATCTTCGCCGCCCAGGTGCAGCTCAGCCTGTTGCACCTGATAGCCCACCTGCTGCGCCACCTGACTGGCAACCTGTGCCCAGTGGGCGTCGTTCTCCAGCACCGGCGGCCCCGGATGCCAGCTAAAGGTGGCCGTGGCACCGCTGGCGGCGGCAATATTGACCACCACCTCGCGCGCACGCTGCTCCAGCTGCGCGCGCACCTGTTTGTCGTGCGTGCGCACCGTGCCGCCAAATTCCGCTTCAGCCGTCTGCTGAGCGTCGTGCCTGTGCGCATCAATCCGCGTGACGCTCAGTACCAGACTGTCCAGCGTATTAAAGCTGCGGCTGGTGAGGGATTGCAGCGCCTGAATAATCTGGCTGGCGACCAGGATGCTGTTCACCTCCGCGCGGGTGCTGTGCACGCGCACCACAAATTTATCGGCATTGGCGTAAAACGCACCGCTGCGCGTGGCAAAGGTGCCCGTGGGCAAACCCGGTTCGTTGTGCATGCCAAAAATCGCCTGCACCTGATCCAGCACTCCCGCGTCGATGAACTGGCGCGCGCCCTGGGCAATCTCTTCGGCCGGCTGGAACAGGATGCGGACCCGCCCCGCTAGCTGATCTTCCCGTGCTTTCAGCTGCAGCGTGGCACCCAGTATCACCGCACTGTGCACATCGTGACCGCAGGCGTGCATGACGCCGGCCTGCCGTGAACGAAACGGCAGCCCGGTGGCTTCATGTATCGGCAATGCATCGATATCGGCACGCAGGGCGATCAGGGGCGCGCCCTGACCCACTTCCGCCACCACGCCGGTGTGCAGCGGATAATCCAGCAGGCGCACATCAGCCTGCTGCAGCCAGCGGCGCAGCCGCGCGCTGGTTTCCACTTCATGACCGGAGAGTTCCGGCCAGCTGTGCAGCTCGCGCCGCCAGTCAATCAGCTGCTGTTCGCTTACTCTCGTCACAGGACCTCCCGGTCAGGCGCTGACCAGACGATGCGTCGCCAGCAGTTCGAGGGATTTCACCCGCGCCTGCTCCTCCGCCACCGGTGTATCGATAACAAACTCTTCAATGCCGTAGCGCTGATGCAGCGCATCCAGCTGCGCGTGCACCTGTGCCGCGGTCCCTTTCAGCAGCGACGGCGTGCGTGGCTCAATCACGTAGTCACTGAAACCGCCCTGACGCACATAGCGCTCAGCCTGTTCAAGGCTGCCGACGTTAACGCTCTGTCCGCCCGTCACGCTGACGTGATAAATGCGCAGTGTGTCGACCAGCAGGTCAGCTTCTGCCGGCGAATCCGCCACCACCACCTGTACCGCCACCAGCGCGTGCTGACCCTGACTGTGCTGGCGATAGCTGTTCAGCACCTGCGCCATCAGTTGCGGATCGCCGTTGTGGTGTGCGGCGAACACCAGCTGCCAGCCGAGCTCAGCCGCCAGTCGGGCGCTCGCTTCGCTGGCCCCGAGCAGAAAGCGACTGGCCGGACGCGGCGGCTGCGGCGTGGCGCGCAGGATCTCCTCATCACCCACCGGCGGCACACTGAGCCAGCTATCCAGCAGCGCCAGCTGTTCGGCAAAGCTGCCTTTCTCCTGCTGATGCACCCCCAGCTGCAGCGCGCGGGTGGAAAGCGGCAGTCCGCCGGGCGCTTTGCCCACGCCCAGGTCGATGCGACCGGGGGCCAGCGCCGCCAGCAGGTTAAAGTTTTCCGCCACTTTATAAGGGCTATAGTGCTGCAACATCACGCCGCCGGAACCCACGCGGATATGCCGGGTCTGGCCAATAATCCAGGCAATCAACACTTCCGGCGAAGGACTCGCCAGCTGGTCGCTGTTGTGGTGTTCCGCCAGCCAGAAGCGGTGATAACCCCAGGCTTCCGCGCGCTGAGCCAGCTGCAGTGTGCGATGCAGGGCCTGCGTGGCGCTCTCACCGGCTGCAATCGGTGATTTGTCGAGCAAACTCAGTCGGTATGACATGCGCCTGTTCCTTATTTCGATGAATAGGGTTGCGATGAATATGGCGCTTAGTGTGGCGGGGAGATTTATATTTCGTAAAACAACTAAATCGGCAAAGCGAATCAGGAAATGAGAAATAGTCATAATACTGGCTTGTGAAAGCCCGATTTTCTGCAAAGCGAATTCCGCTTTTTATCGGGGTAACATTGCGCGAGCCGGTAATAATCTGCAGCAGCAATAACATCAGTGCAGGTTTTCAGGTTGAGAAAAAAATTTTATCAAGCCAGGAAAACAGCCCGATAATTGCGGCATAAAATTAACTCTCCGCTTTTGTTATTTTCGCAAAAGCTTAGTGCAATTCATTGGTTCAACTCACGGGTTGCACATTTGATGATGATTTCAGCCCACCGGGCACCTGATAACAAAGGAAATCATCATGAAGACGCATTTTCACTTGCGGGCGCTGAGCTTAGCCCTGCTGACAGGGATATTTAGCGCCCACGCGGCGGAGACGCCGGTCAAAGGCGGCACGCTGATTTATCTGGAACAGCAGGCACATACCAATCTTTATCCGCCGGCCGGGGGTTTTTATCCCAACGGCGGCATTCTTAATCAGATCACCGACAAACTGACGTGGCAAAATCCGAAAACGCTGCAGGTGGAACCGTGGATTGCCGAAAGCTGGAGCAGCAACGCGGATAAAACGGAATATACCTTTAAAATTCGTCCTGGCGTCACCTTTTCCGATGGCACGCCGCTGGATGCGAATGCCGTAGCGAAAAACTTTGATACTTACGGACTCGGTAATAAAGCCCAGCGCCTGCCGGTATCTGAAGTGATTAATAATTACGAACGCAGCGAAGTGATTGATCCCCAGACGGTGAAGTTTTATTTCAAACAGCCCTCACCTGGATTTTTACAGGGCACGGCCACCATTGGCTCCGGGCTGGTTTCGCTCAGCACGCTGCAACGCAGTTTCGACCAGCTCGGCGATGCGCGCCATATTATTGGCTCCGGGCCGTTTGTGGTCAGCGATGAAAAGCTCGGTCGGGAAGTGGATTTAACCGCGCGCAAAGATTACCAGTGGGGACCGAAAAACAGCACCCAGCAGGGACCGGCGAATCTGGCTGGCATAAAATTTATCGTCACACCGGAAGATAGCGTGCGCATCGGCGCGCTGCTGGCCGGCCAGGCCGATTTTATTCGCCAGGTGCAGGCGTATGACGAAAAACAGGCGCAGCAGCAGGCGTTCCCGGTTTACGCAGCGCCGACGCGTGGCGTCAACGACAGCATCAGCTTCCGCCCGGATAACCCGCTGGTCAGCGATCTGCGTGTACGTCAGGCGCTGTTACACGCGACCAACGCGCAGCAGGTGGTGCAAACGCTGTTTTCACCTAACTATCCGCAGGCCACCTCGGTACTCGCCGCCCCGGCCGCCGGGTATGTCAACCTCGCGGACAAACTGAAATACGATCCCGCCCGCGCCAGACAACTGCTTGATGAGGCTGGCTGGCAGCCCGGCAGCGACGGCATCCGCGCTAAGGCGGGGCAAAAGCTGGCCCTGACCGTGTATGAATCGCTGCCGCAGCCGCAGAACAAAGAAGTGCTGCAGCTGGTGGCTCAGCAGTGGCGTCAGGTTGGCGTCCAGCTCACGGTGAAAGCCGGTGACGCCGGCAGCCGCACGCTGGACAACCTCGATCCGCTAAAAACCCCGCTCACGGTCTCAGAAGTGGGCCGCGCCGATCCGGACGTGGTGAAGAGCATGTTTTACCCCGCCAACCGCGATGCGCTGCTGCAAAAAGGCGGCTCCAGCGACAAAGTCCAGCATTTCCGTGACGACCAACTCAACAAGCTATTGGTGGCGATCTCGGCCGAAGTCGATCCGGCGAAACGTCTGGCGCTCACCGGCGACGCCCAGCGTTATCTGCTGGATCAGGCTTATGTGATCCCGATTTTTGAAGAGCCGCAGGTGTTTGCCGGCGCGCCGTGGCTGAAGGGCGTCAGCTTTGAAGCCGTAGGCCGGCCGTCGTTCTACGGCGCCTGGCTGGAAAAACATTGAGAGGATGATGATGCGACACGCACTGCTGCAGAGAGCGGGACAAAGCCTGCTGGTGTTATGGGCGGCGTTTACCCTGTCGTTTCTGCTGTTACAGGTGCTGCCGGGCGATGCGGTGCTGATCAAGTTCCAGAATCCGGATCTGGGTCTCAGCCCGCAGCAAATTGCAGAGATGCGGCAGGCCTACGGTGCCGATAGCCCGATCTGGCAGCAGTATCTGCATACGCTGCTGGCGATGCTGCGCGGTGACTTTGGCTACTCGGTGCAGGCAGGTGTGCCGGTCAGCGATCTGCTGCGCAGCAATCTGCCCGCCACGCTGCAGCTGGCGCTGGCCGGATTTGCCGTTGCCTGCGTGGTGGCCTTCGCACTGTCGGCGCTGGCGCGACTGCCTGCGCTGCGCCTGCTGCGTGCGCTATTGCAGTCGCTGCCGGCGCTGTTTATTTCGCTGCCGACGTTCTGGCTTGGCATCGCGCTGATTCAGCTGTTCTCCTTTCAACTGCGCTGGATCCCGGTGATCAACCCTTCGCCCCTGCAGGGGCTGATTCTGCCGGTGCTGACTGTCGCCGTGCCCATCTCCGCCCCGCTGGCCCAGATTCTGCTTCGCAGCATTGATCAGGTTGCTACCCAGCCGTTTGTCGCCGTGGCCCGCGCCAAAGGTGCCAGCGCACAACACGTGCTGTGGCGCCATATCATGCGCAACGCGCTGCTGCCGGTGCTCAATGTTGCCGGTTTGCTGCTGGGGGAACTGATCGCGGGCGCGCTGATTACCGAAACCGTGTTCGGCTTAAGCGGCATCGGCCAGCTGACCCAGCAGGCGGTCAACAATCAGGATGTGGCGGTGTTACAGGCGGTGGTGATGATCTCCGCCCTGGCGTTTGTGCTGATCAACCTGCTGGTCGATGTGCTGATGCCGCTGTTCGACCCACGTCTGCAAACCGTAGCCGGAGGAAATTAATGAGTCTGGTCGATTACTCTACCGCGCGTCAGGGACAGCCGGCCTTGCGGCGCGATCGTGCCCGCCGCCTGCAGCCCGGCTTGTGGCTGGCATGGACGGTGCTGGCGCTGGCATTAGTGGCGGCCGTGGCACCGCAACTGTTCACCCACTATAGCCCGACCGAAGGCATTGCCGGCGCGCAGCGCTTAGCGCCGCACAGTGCGCACTGGCTCGGCACCGATCAACTGGGACGCGACCTGCTGGCGCGCATCGTCTATGGCGCCTCGCAGTCGCTCTCTGCGGCGGTCGCGGCGGTGGCGATGGGGCTGACTGGCGGTACCGCGCTGGGCGTCCTGGCCGGGGCCGTGGGCGGCCGCACTGAACAGGCGCTGATGCGACTGGTTGATGTGCTGCTCTCGATTCCGGCGCTGCTGCTGTCATTAAGCCTGCTGATCCTGCTGGGTTTTGGCACCGTGCACGCTGCGCTGGCGGTGGGCATCGCCTCGATTGCCAGTTTCGCCCGGCTGGCGCGCGGCGAAGTGGTACGGGTGCGCCGCAGTGAATATGTGGAAGCGGCCTTCGGCAGTGGCGGCCGTTTCTGGCAGGTGCTGTGGCGTCACATTGTCCCGAACTCGCTGAACGCGGTGATTGCCTTCGCCGCGCTGCAGTTTGGTCAGGCCATTCTGGCGCTCTCAACCCTCAGCTTTCTTGGCTATGGCACGCCGCCACCGACCCCCGAATGGGGTTTGCTGATTGCCGAAGGCCGCAACTATCTGGCTACCGCGTGGTGGCTGACCACCTTTCCTGGCGTGGTGGTGGTCGCCGTGGTGCTGGCGGCGAATCGCGTCAGCCGTCAGCTGGCAGGAGGTGACGCATGACAGCGCTATTGAGCGTGGAAAACCTCAGCCTCAGCTATCGTCAGCGCGGCGTGTGGCATGAAGTGGTGCATAACGTAAGCTTTACCCTGCAGCCGGGCGAAATGGTGGCGCTGGTCGGTGAATCCGGCTCAGGCAAAACCACCACGGCCCAGGCGATCATCGGTCTGCTGGCGGACAATGCCCGGCGCGATAGCGGTAAAATTCTGCTGAACGGCACCGATATCGCCGGCTGGTCACCCCGGCGCATGGACAGCGTGCGCGGCGTGCATATCAGCCTGGTGCCGCAGGATCCCGGTAATTCGCTTAATCCGGTGAAGACCATTGGCGATCAGGTTGGCGAGATCCTGCAGTTGCATCAGAAGCTTAGCCGGACCGCGCGCCAGCAGCGCGTGCTGGAGCTGCTGCAAAAAGTGGGACTGAGCCATCCGCAGCAGCGCCTGCATCAATATCCGCATCAGCTCTCTGGCGGGATGAAGCAGCGCGTGCTGATTGCCATCGCCCTCGCCCTGCAACCCCAGTTGATCATCGCCGATGAGCCGACCAGCGCGCTGGATGTCACGGTGCAAAAGCGCATCCTCGATCTGCTCGACCAGCTGCGCCGTGAGTCCGGCACCGCCGTGCTGTTTGTCACCCACGACCTGGCGCTGGCCGCGGAACGCGCTGACCGTCTGCTGGTTTTTCGTCACGGCGAGATTCAGGAACAGGGACGCGCAGCGACGCTGGTCAGCGCGCCACAGCACCCGTATACCCGCCAGCTGTTACAGGACGCGGTACCCGACGCTACCGCTCTGCCTTATCCGTCCGCAGCCCGTTTTTCCACGCCGGCGATTCAGCTCAGCGCCATCGATAAACAGTTTGCGCTCGGCAGGCAGCAGACGCTGACGGTGGCGAAAGCGGTCAGCCTGACGGTGCCACGCGGCACGACGCACGCGCTGGTGGGTGAATCTGGCTCCGGCAAAACCACGCTGGCGCGCATTCTGCTTGGCTTTGAACGCGCCGATCGCGGCAAAGTGGTGATCGACGGCATCGATGCCAGCAGCCTGCGCGGCGAAGCGCTGCGCCAGCTGCGGCGCAAAATTCAGTTTGTTTACCAGAATCCGTTCGCCTCGCTCGATCCTCGTCAGACGCTGTTTAACATCACTGAAGAACCGCTGCGCAACTTCGGCTCGCTCAGCGCCGCCGCACGCCAGCAGCGGGTGCACGAGGTGGCGCAGCGGGTGGCACTGCCGCTGGATCTGCTGACGCGCAAGCCGCGCGAGCTGTCCGGCGGCCAGCGTCAGCGCGTCGCCATCGCACGGGCGTTGATCCCGGAACCGGCGATCCTGGTGCTGGATGAGGCAACGTCGGCGCTGGACGTCACGGTGCAGGCACAGATTCTGCAGCTGCTGCAACAGTTACAGCGCGAGCTGGGCCTCACCTATCTGTTTATCACCCACGATTTGGCCACGGTACGACGGCTGGCGCACAGCGTTACCGTGCTGCGCGCCGGCGAAGTGGTTGAACAAGGTGACACCGTCACACTGTTCAATGCGCCGCAGCACCCCTACACCCGCGCGTTGATTGACGCCATTCCGGTTTTCCGTCCGCTGATTAAGGAGTCTGCATGACGCGCAAACGCATCGGTTTTTTTACCCGTCTGCTCGACGACACCACGGCGCAACAGCGCTACCGGCTGGCGACGGAACAGATTCAGCACGCTGAACGCTGCGGATTTGACAGTGCCTGGATTGCGCAGCACCACTTTCATGAAAACGAAGGCGGGCTGCCCTCACCGCTGGTGTTTCTTGCCCACGTGGCCGCGCACACCCGTCATATCCGGCTCGGCACCGGCATCATCACTCTGCCGCTGGAAAATGCCCTGCGCGTGGCCGAAGACGCGGCGGTGCTGGACCTGCTGAGCGACGGACGCCTGGAGGTGGGGCTCGGCTCCGGCGGCACGCCGACCTCATTTTTGCCCTTTGGCCTGACCAGCGAACAGCGCGCTGGCGTGTTTGCCGACCAGCTGCATACGCTGCTCAGCGCATGGCGCGGCGACACGCTGGCCCATCCGGACAATCATCTCTATCCGCCGGCCCCGACGCTGGCGCAGCGCGTGTGGATCGCCACCTTTTCCGTTGCAGGCGCGACGCGTGCCGGCCAGGCCGGTCACGGCCTGATGTTATCGCGCACCCAGCCGCGGCCGGCGGGTCAGCCGGATCTGTCGCTGCAGCAGCTGCAAAACCCGATGATCGATGCGTATCTCGCGGCGCTGCCGTCGGGCGTTGCGCCGCGCATCCTGGCTTCACGCACCGCGTTTGTTGCCGACTCGAACGGCTACGCGCGCCGCCTCGCCGCGCCCGGTCTGCAGCGCCAGGCGGAGCAGTTTCGCAAGGCGGGCCACGACATCACCGGCAGCACGCTGGAGAGTCACGCGCGCCAGCTCGATGCGCATATCGGCGATGCGGACACGGTGCTGGCTTCGCTGCTGGCCGACAGCACGCTGACGCGCGCCACCGACATCACCTTCCAGGTGCACTCTATCGATCCGCCGCACGCCGATACGCTGCGTTCGGTGGCATTAATCGCTGAACATATTGCACCCACGCTGCGTGCGCTGGGTGCCGCTTAACAGGAGAAAACCATGTCTCAGGCTACAGATTTACTGGCGGCGCTGGCCGATATCGACCCGGCGGCGCAACTGGCAGAGGCGCGCAACGTGCGTCAGGCCGCGACCCGACACGCGCAGGGCAGCTATGACGTGCTGTTTGGCCAGGATGACGACGATTTCCCGCTGGCGCAGCGCTACGCGCTCGCCGGACAGGTCGCCGGCTGGCACGGCGTCACATCATTGCAGGCACACTATCAGCAGCAATCCAGCCAAAGCCCGGCAGATGCGCGCTTTGCCGCCGGTCGCGCCTTTGCTGAACTGCTGAGCCTGCATCCGGTCGACGCCACACCGCAACAACTGACCACGCTGCGCCATGCCGGCTGGACGCCGCGCGGCATCGTCACGCTGGCGCAGCTGGTGGGATTTGTCAGCTTTCAGAGTCGCCTGCTGACCGGCCTGCGCCTGCTGAGCGGTGAAACATCGCGCGCGCAGCCGCATGCGATGGCCGGCAAATGGCATAGCGCCCCGCTCACGGCCAGCGGTCAGACTGCGCTCACTGCGTTTACCCAGCAGGAGCTGGGCTGGGAGCCGTGGCTGGCAGCCAAACCGCTTAGCGAGTTTACGGCGGAAGAACAGGCGACACTGGCAAAAAACGGTCATAGCGAGTCCGACTATTTCCGTCTGCTGGCGCGCAATCTGCCGCTGCTGGAACAACGCACGCTGACGGATAAAGGCATCTTTTATACGCCGGGCGGTTTGCCTCGCGCCGAGCGTGAACTGGCGGCCACGGTGGTGAGTAAAGTCAACGGCTGCATTTACTGCGCGTCCGTGCATGCCCGCAAAGCCAGTCAGCTGTCAAAAGATGAGACTGCGGTGCAGAAACTCCTGAATGTCGCGCCGGGTGCCGGGCTGGCACACGGCCAGTCCGCGCGCTGGGCGGCGATTATCGATTTTGTCGCCACCTTATCGCTAACCCCGGTCGCCAGCAGCCAGACCCAGCTGCAGGCGCTGCGCGCGCACGGGCTGGATACGCTGCAGCTGCTGGACCTGATCCAGTCCGCCGCGTTTTTTGCCTGGGCCAACCGCCTGATGCTAACGCTGGGCGAACCTTTCTTACCTGAACAGCCGCAGGGATGACCATGACACACACGTTATCTGCCACACCGGCAGCGTTTATCGACCATTTCCATATCACCATTCACGGCAAAGGCGCTCACGCTGCACGTCCGCATGAGGGCATCGACAGTATCGTTACCGGCAGCCACATCGTCAGCGCGCTGGACGCCGCCGGCCTGGATGTCACCCGCTTTCAGGGTGGCAACAGCTGGAACGTGCTGCCGCCAGAAGTCGTCGTAGAAGGCGTGCTGCATAGCGAGGATGCCAGCGCGCGTCAGCGGTCAGCGGCGCAGGCCGCGACGCTGGTCAGCCATATTGCCCGGGCGTTCGGCGCCGACGCGCAGCTCGCCTGGCAACTGCACAGCGAAGCCGATAGCAGCGCGGAACCGGCCAGCGGTGTGACGCTGCGGTTGCCGTCATGAACGGTTTCCCGGATTAGATTGCCTGCTGACGACCCGGCAATCGAACCAGACCTTGATCGCACCGCTTATTGAAAAAAATAGCAACACAACAACAGGCCGTGATAAAAACGGCCTGTTGTAATGGCTATGACACCTGATTATCAGCGTATAAGTTTTTATTTATACACTGTCGCCGTACCCTGTATTTTCTTACCTTCTTTCCCGGAGGTAATCACAAAATATTTACCGCCCATCTCATCGGCCTTTTTCGAAATTTCAGCCATGGCCTCTGCCGGTGAGCTGTATTCATTATTGGTACTAACCTTACCGACTTCCTGATACTGCTTAGCCTCTTCTTTAGTAATTTCCTGCGCTGCCAGAGCTGATAAAGAAAAAGTTGATGCCACCAGCAATGACATTATTGCTACCGTAATTTTTTTCATAAATCACCCCAGATTAATTGATTCCATCGCGTTCCGGATGGCCTTTTAAGGCTTAGGCGAGCCGTGGATATATTGCAAACCTGCGCACAAAAAAATATGACCCGCCTCGTAAAAATTAACCAGCCGCGTTCAGAAGGAGAAAAATAACGATTAAATAACAGTGCATTAGGAAAAAAATAACAGACTGAAAATAAGAAAACCCTCAGCTAAGAGATCGCACAACATAATGGAAAAGAAAAAATCCCCTTCCCGCTCACATTTTTAAAATAGCACTTGGCATTCCAGTTTTGAGCCGCTATGGTTGCTACATAACCAGATACACAGCCTGCTCTTTTTTTACATTCTTACGTTTTAGTCACGTTTACTCCTCCTCACACCGCATAGCGTTCGCCAGCCCGGTGCCTGCACGCACCGGGCCACACTTTAATAAAAACTATGTTGAATCACAGATAATCAGACTGACTGAGCACCGCCATTCCGCACCGGGAAATAGCTAAAGAAAAGATGCGTTTATTCATCTGCCGTCCTTTCAGGGTAAGGAGGAAATAACCGTCTGCGCAGCACTTATTTGGTCGGAAAAATTCTGACCTGGTCGGAATACAATTATCGGAGTGCAGAAATGTCCAGATTACCTTTTAGCAAGTCGCTATTAGCTTCCATGCTATCTGTGGCCTGCTGTTCCTGGAGCGCCCATGCGGCTCCTCAATCCCCGACGCCCTCTACCGCGCCCGAGCAAAATTCGGGCAAGCCTAACATCGTGGTGATTTTTGGCGATGACATTGGCTACTGGAACATCAGTTCTTATAACCAGGGCACCATGGGATACAAAACGCCCAACATCGACAGTATTGCGGCCGAGGGCGCCAAATTCACCTCGTATTACGCCGAGCAAAGCTCCACCGCCGGACGCTCGTCGTTTATCACCGGGCAGATGCCGTTCCGCACCGGCATGAGTAAAGTCGGTATGCCAGGTGCGCCGCAGGGCCTGCAGAAAGAAGATCCGACCATCGCCTCGATCCTGAAGCAACTCGGCTATGCCACCGGTCAGTTTGGTAAAAACCACCTGGGCGATCGCAATGAATTCCTGCCTACCGCACACGGCTTCGATGAGTTCTTTGGCAATCTGTATCACCTGAACGCCGAAGAAGAACCGGAGAACCCGGACTATCCGAAAGATCCTGAGTACCGTAAACAGTTCGGTCCGCGCGGCGTCATTAAAGCCACCGCGGATGGCAAGGTTGAAGATACCGGGCCACTGAACGTGAAACGTATGGGCACGGTGGATGAAGAGTTCCTCGCCGCCAACAACGATTTCATGGAGCGTCAGGTCAAAGCGGGCAAACCGTTTTTTACCTGGTTCAACACCACGCGCATGCATAACAAAACGCACATTAAACCGCAGGATCAGGGCGTGACCGGCCTCGGCGATTACGCGGACGGCATGGTTGAGCACGATAAAATGATCGGCGAGGTGCTGAAAAAAATCAAAGACCTGGGTATCGAAGATAACACCATCGTGATTTACACCACCGACAACGGGCCGATGATCGCCACCTGGCCTGATGCCGGCATGACGCCATTCCGTGGCGAGAAAAATACCGGCTGGGAGGGCGGATTCCGCGTTCCCGCGATGATCAAATGGCCGGGGCATATTAAGCCCGGCACGATGATCAACGATATTTTCGGCAGCAACGACTGGTTCCCGACGCTGGTGGCCGCAGCGGGCGTGCCGGATATCAAACAGCAGCTGCTGAAAGGCTATAAGACCAGCGCCATGACCTACAAAGTGCATCTGGACGGTTACAACCAGCTGGATTTCCTGCAGGGCAAAGGGCCCGATCAGCGTAATGAGTTCTTCTACTGGAGCGATGACGGCGATTTGTTAGCGATGCGCTACGGTCGCTGGAAAGCCCATTTCATGATTCAGGAACACACCGGCCTCGACCTGTGGAAATATCCGTTCGTGAAACTGCGCACGCCACTGATCTTCGACCTGGAGATCGACCCGCTGGAGCGCGGTGACAGCGGGATGGATTACAACCACTGGTTCTATGACCGTCTGTTCCTGCTGGGTGGCGCGCAGAAATATGCCGCAGAAATGCTGCAAAGCTTCAAAGAGTTCCCGCCTCGTCAGAAACCCGGCTCCTTCACCGTTTCGGATGTGCAGAAACTGATTGACGAAGGCAGCCCGGCCACTAACTGAGTTATGACTCACAGCCGGGCACGCTGTGCCCGGTATTCGGAGGCATTGATGAAATACAGCACCACACTGCCGGTTCGCCCGTTGCCCTCGGCGGAAAAATACAACGGCATCGGTCCGGCGTATAAACGCCGCTTTCACGTGATGGCCAAGCCCACCGGCTCGCGCTGCAATATCGACTGCAACTACTGTTTTTACCTGCATAAAGAGCAGCTGCTGCAGCAGGATCATCACAGTGGCATGTCTGATGAGGTGCTGGAGAACTATATTCGCCAGTACATTGATAGTCAGGATGGCGATCAGGTGGTGTTCTCGTGGCAAGGCGGTGAACCGACGCTGATGGGGTTGCCGTGGTTCGAAAAGGTGGTGGCGCTGCAGCAAAAGTATCAGAAGCCAGGACAACGCATCGAGAATGATCTGCAAACCAATGGCATCCTGCTGAACGACAACTGGGCGCGCTTTCTGAAGCAGCATCACTTTCTGGTCGGGCTGTCGATTGATGGCCCGCGCGAGCTGCACGATCGCTATCGCGTCACGCGCAGCGGTAAACCGACTTTCGACAGAGTGATGGCGGGTGTGGCCGCGCTGCAACGTCATGGCGTGCCGTTAAACGCGCTGGTCACGGTCAACCGGACCAATGCACGCTTTCCGCTGGAGGTGTACCGCTTTCTCACGCGCGAACTGGGCGCAACCTATCTGCAATTCAATCCCTGCGTTGAGCCAGTCGATTTTACCCAAACCGCGCCGCAGTTCTGGCGCGATGACAGCATCCCGGTGAGCGGTTCCCGCCGCGCGCGGCCAGGCGATCTCGACTCGGTGGTGACCGACTGGTCGGTCGATCCCGATGACTGGGGACGCTTTCTCATCGCCGTGTTTGAGGAGTGGGTCAACAACGATTTAGGGCGCGTACAGGTTAACCTGTTTGAAACGGCGGTGGCGCAAACCCTGGGCCTGCCGGGCCAGATCTGCGTGACCTCAGAGTTCTGCGGTAAGGGGCTCGCCATTGAAAAAAACGGGGATATCTATGCCTGCGATCACTACGTCTATCCGGAGTATCAGCTGGGCAATATTGCCAACACTAAACTGGCGCACCTGGCGTTTTCCGAACGGCAAAAAGCGTTTGGCCTCGGGAAACGCGACACCCTGCCCGCCATCTGCAAACGCTGTCCTTACCTCAAATTATGCTGGGGCGAATGCCCGAAAAACCGCATCGTACGTAGCGCCGAGGGTGAACCCGGCCTTAACTATCTCTGCCCCGGCATCAAAGCGTTTTTTTCCTATGCTCAGCCGATCCTGGTAGGTATCGCCACGCTGCTTGAGCGGGAAAAACAGGGAGTGACGCAATGACCCTGCGGCAACCGTTTCTCGACCTGGAAGCGAGCATGAACCAGCAGGTGCTGGGTCAGCCAGAGCTGGTGCGCATGCTGATTATCGCGCTGCTGTGCGACGGCCACGTTCTGCTGGAAGGCCTGCCCGGACTGGCCAAAACCCGTGCGGTGCGCGAGCTGGCGCGCCATATCGAAGGCGACTTCAGCCGCATTCAGTTCACACCGGATCTGCTGCCCTCGGATATCACCGGCAGCGAAATTTACCAGCAGCACGCCACGCGCGAAGAGGAGCAGTTTCGTTTCCGGCCAGGCCCGGTGTTCGGCAACCTGATCCTGGCCGATGAGATCAATCGTGCCTCGGCCCGCGTGCAGTCGGCGCTGCTGGAAGCCATGGAAGAGCGTCATGTCACGGTGGCGGGCAACAGCTGGCCGCTGCCGGGCGTATTTATGGTGCTGGCAACGCAGAACCCGGTCGATCAGGAAGGCACCTGGCCTCTGCCGGAAGCGCAGCTGGATCGTTTCCTGATGAAAGTGCTGGTGCACTATCCCTCGAAAGAGAATGAACAGCGCGTGATGCAGCTGGTGCGCGCCGAACAGCAGGCCACGTATCGCCAGCAGGATGCCAGTACCGTCAGCGCCGCTGCGCCGCCGGTGAAAATCAGCCAGGCGGACATCGGGCGCTGCTGGCAGGCCATCTCCGACATTTACGTCGCGCCCACGGTAGAAGATTACATCGTCTCGCTGGTGGAAATGACGCGCCAGCCGCAGCAGGTCAGCGACACCTTTGCCAGCTATGTGGCGCTGGGTATCAGCCCGCGCGGTACGCTGGCGCTGGACCGCGCCGGGCGCGCGCAGGCGTGGCTCGAAGGGCGCGATGCGGTGCTGCCGGACGATATTCAGCGCATTGCCCCGGCCGTGCTGCGGCATCGTCTGCTGCTGAGTTATCAGGCCAGCGCCGACCAGGTCACCGCCGATGACGTGGTACGCATGCTGCTGGACGCGGTGGTGGCATGACCGATGCCGCACTGGCCGTCACCCTATCTGACCTGCTGGCGCTGGCGGGTGCCGCGCAGCAGTTGCGCAATCCGCCGGCTCAGCTGCCACCCGGCGCGATGGCCGGTGAGCGCGTCTCGCGTCAGCAGGGGCGCGGACTCAATTTTGACAGTCTTCGCCGCTATCAGCCGGGCGATGATGTGCGGCTGATCGACTGGCAGGCCACCGCGCGTCTGCGCGCACCCTGGGTGCGCTTGTATAACGAAGAGCGCGAGCGGCCAGTGTTTCTGCTGGTCGATCAGCGTCTGGATATGTATTTCGCCACGCGCGGACACACTAAATCGGTCGCCGCCGCCCACCTGGCAGCGCTGCTGGCGTGGCGTAGCTGGCACGATGGCGATCGCCTCGGGGCCGCCGTGTTCAGCGATGATTCCCTGAGGCTGCAGCGCTGCCGCTCGCCGAAACTCGCCCTGGCGCCGTGCCTGAACGACCTGCATCAAATGAATAATCAGCTGCCGGCGCGCTATCCGCAGGAACCCGCCAGCACTCTGCCACTCCATCAGGTGCTGCAACGTATCCGGGCGCAGGTGCCTGCCGGAAGCTGGCTGGGCGTGATCAGCGATTTCCACGATCTTGACGCTCAGAGTGACGCGCTGCTGGCGGCGCTGGCGCGCCGGTGTGATATCACCGCCTTTGTGCTGCTCGACGATCTGCATCTGCGGCTTCCGCAACAGGGCTACCTCGCCGCGCATTACCAGCATCAGCACGTTACGCTGCCGCTTTCGCCCGCGTTGCGTCAGCAGATTAGCGAGCGGGTTACTGCCCGGCTGGCACAGCAGCAGGCGCGACTGCTGCGGCTCGGCATCCGCGTGCAGCACATTGTGGTGAGTGAACCGTTATTGCGTCAGTTAACGCAGGGAGACGAGCATGCTGGAAAAAGGCTTTAGCGTTCCGCCACTGCTGCACCCTGACCTGCCGCCCGCGGTCTCCTGGCTGCCGCTGCCTGCGGGCTGGTGGTGGCTGGCGGGCGCGTTAACGGCCCTGCTTGTGCTGCTGGCCCTGTGGCGCACAGCGCGCTGGCGGCGCAACCGCTGGCGGCGTGAAGCGCGTCAGGTCTTAGGTCACGACAACAGCATTGACAGCTGCCTGCGGCTGATCAAGCGGGTGCGGCTGGTGCATCAGCCGCGCGCTCAGGTCAGTGAGCTGAGCGTCAGCCAGTTACTGCAGGAGGTCCCGCTGGATGCCGCGACCTATCAGCGGCTGCTTGACGGCTACTGCCAGCCAGACAACCACCTGTCGCCAGAGGAGATGCAGCGCCTGCGCAGCCAGCTGCGGCGCTGGCTGGAGGCCCTGCCCGATGTCTGAACTGCTTACCCGCTTCGATTTTGCCTGGCCGTGGGTGTGGCTGCTGCTGCTGCTGCCGCTGCTGACGCGTTTTCTGCTGCCGCCGCGCCAGCCGGTCAGCGAAGAGGTGCGCGTGCCGTTCCTGCCGGAACTGGTCGGGGATTTGCGTCTGGAGAATGCGCCACCGGCCAGCCGCTGGCCACAAACACTGCTGTTCTGGCTGGTATGGCTGCTGTTACTGGCCGCGCTGGCACGCCCTGAGCTGCTGTTGCCACCGCAGCTACAGCATAAGCCGATGCGCAATGTGGTGCTGGTGCTGGATGTTTCTGGTTCGATGGCAAAAAACGACGCCGGCGCGGGCACCACTCGTCTGCAGGCTGTACAGCGCTCGGTGCACAATTTCGTGCTGCAGCGCACCCGCGATCGCATCGGTCTGGTGATTTTTGCCAGTCAGGCGTGGCCATTTGCGCCGATCAGCGCCGATAAGCAGGCTCTGCTGGCGCGCATCAACCAGCTGGCACCCGGCATGGTCGGCCAGCAAACCGCCATCGGCGATGCGCTGGGTGTGGCGGTCAAACTGCTGGACAGCAGCCTGGAACAGGACGCCAGCCGCATGGTGATTTTACTCACCGACGGCAACGATACCGCTTCACAGCTGCCGCCCGCCCTCGCTGCGCAGCTGGCAGCAGAACATCAGGTGCAGGTTGATACCATTGCCTTTGGCGATCTCAACGCCAGCGGCGAGGACAAAGTCGATAGCGCGCTGATGCAGGATATTGCCCGCATCACCGGCGGCAGCGCGTTTCAGGCAGCCACCTCAGGCAGCGCCCTGCAGCGTGTCTGGCAAACCATTGATGCCCAAACGCCGGCGCAGGTGGCGACGCTGGGTCTGTCGTTTACGCGCCCGCTATTTGCCTGGCCGCTCGGCGCGGCGCTGGCGCTGTTAACCGCGGCGCTATTGCTGGCGCGGCTGCGGGAGCGTGCAGCATGAATGGCTTTCATTTTTTGCACCCGTGGTGGCTGTCCGGGCTGCTGGTTTGTCTGGCACTGGCGTGGCTGTTGCGCGCGCCACGCAGCGCCTGGCAGCGCATTATGGCTGCGCCGTTTCACGCCCTGATTACCGGTAAGCGACTGCAGCGGCTGTCACCCGTCCCGTGGCTGCTGGCGCTGGGTGTGCTGGCACTGGCAGGACCGTCATGGCAGAAAGCGTTACCGGGCGGCGTCATGCCGCAAAGTGACGTGATGGTGATTCTGCAACAGGATCTCAGCATGCTGGCGCAGGATCTCCCGCCCGACCGGCATCAGCGCATGCAGCATAAGATCGCCCAGCTGATGCAGCAGATGCCGGGCAGCCACTTTGGCCTGGTGGTGTATCGCGGCGGTGCATGGCTTACCACGCCGCTCACCAACGATCCGGCCTTTTACTCGCTGTTTTTGCAGGCGCAGCAGCCAACGTTGCTGCCGGACGGTCAGGGCAACGGCCTGGCGGCCGCCCTCCGGCTGGCCGATGATAACCTGCCGGACACGCCGCGCAGCATTGTGCTGGTGGCCGATACGTTGCGCCCGGAAGATACACAATCACTCAGCCAGACCTCACTGCCACTGCAGCTGTGGGTGCCCGGCACCGCACTCGGTGGCCCCTTGCCGCCCGCTTTCGCCAGTCAGGCTATTGATACCCGCCTCAACGTGGCGCGCTTCCAGCAGCTACGTGACAACGGCGTGGCGGTTACGCTCGCCACCCCCGATGACAGCGATCTGCCTGCCATCAGGCGTCATATTCAGCAAAGCCTCAGCGCCCAGCAAAACAGTCGCGCGGATCTGCCGTGGCACAACAGCGGCTACTGGCTGATTGCACCGATGTTACTGCTGCTGCTGTGGTGGCGTCGCCAGATACTGATCGTGCTGATTGGGTTACCGCTCAGTGGCATCACGCCGCCGGCGGCCGCTGCGCTGCTGGATGCGTTTATCCCGCCCGACCTGCAAGGGCAACACGCTTTTCAGCGGCAGGATTACGCCCGCGCGGCGCAGCACTATGTCGATCCGCTGCGCCGCGGCATTGCGCTCTACTATGCCGGGGATTTTTCCGCCGCCAGCGGCGCTTTTCGCCAGGCCCCCGTGACGCCTGAATCGCTGCTGTGGCTGGGCAACAGCCTGGCGCAGCAGAAACAGTGGCAACAGGCGCTGCAGCATTACGATCAGGCGCTGAGCCTGCGTCCCGACTGGCGTATGGCACAGCAAAATCGCGCCAGCATCGCGCGTATTGTGATGCAGCTTCGTCAGCAGGAGCGCGATCGCCAGGTGGCACAGGGAAAAGAGCAGGATTACGATCCTGACGGCATCAAAAAAGATCTGCACAAACAGCAGGGCGTCGCGCAGCAGGTCATGCAGCCTGCTGGTCACGCCGCACCGCAGGTCAGTCAGTGGTACGACAATCTCAGCCTGTCGCCCGGTGGCCTGCTGGAAAATCTCTATCGTCAGGAGTCACCATGAGAACGCTGCTGATTTGCCTGCTGCTGCTGACCGGGCCCGCGCGCGCCGCAATGGACATCACGCGCGAGCTGGTCGGCGATGACCGTTTGGTGCCCGGCCAGCCGCTGCGCGTCGCGGTAACCTACTGGACCGATAGCTGGTTTAACCCGCCGCCGCAGTGGCCTGACTTTCCGGTCAGCAACGGCACGCTGTTGCCGGCGGCCATTCCCAATCAGCTGGTATCGCGTCAGCGTGACGGCGTGAGCTGGAGCGGCATCCGCATGGAGCGGCAGCTGATGGCCTGGGATCAGGGCAAACTGCAGCTGCCGGCGCTGGACATCACTTTGCAATCCGCAGGCCAGCCACCGCAGACTGTCGCGCTGCCGGCGCTGGAAAAACGGGTGCGCTGGCCGCCGGATGTGCAGCAGCCGGATCGCTTCCTGCCCGCCGCCACGCTGCATCTGCAGGAAAAAGTGACACTGTATCGTGCCGCGCAGGGCGACGCGCTGCATGTCGGCGACGTGGTGGAACGGCAGATAACGCTGCAGGCCAGCGGTGTGGTCGGCGGACAGATTCCACCGGTGCTGATCGACCTGCCCGGTGCCAGCACCCAGCTGCTGACGCCCGAGGTCAGCGCCCTGACCAGCGGACGCGGTGAGATCACTGGCAGCCAGCGACGCGAGCGGCTGCGCTATCTGCCGGACAGCGCCGGCAGCCTGACGCTGCCGCCGGTGCAGCTGCGCTGGTGGGATACGCGACAACAGACATGGCAGCTCGCCACGCTGCCCGCCCATCACTATGACATTCTGCCTGCGCGCGCGGCCGGCATTGAACAGTCGCTGCGCGCCGGACCTGCACGCCAATGGTGGCAGTGGCTGCTGCTCGCCGCAGCCGTGGTTCTCATCGCCGCGGGGCTGTGGGCTGGCCGCCGTTTACTGCGCCAGGCGCTGATGTTTGCCGCTCATGCGTGGTGCCGCCTGTGGCGCACTCACACGCTGCCCGATCTCGTTCCACATCACAGGAGTCGCCGATGAAAACCGCACCACTACTGGCGGGCCTCACGCTGTGCCTCGCTACCGTCAGTCAGGCTGACGATCTCTCTGCCTGGCGTGACGGTGCGGCAAAACGTGCCATCACACAGTGGGTTGATCACACCACCCGCGCCGGCAGCGCTGACTTTATTCCTCTCAACCAGCGCTACGTGGTGTTCGATAATGACGGCACGCTGTGGCCGGAAGCACCGCTCACCTTTCAGCTGCAGTTTGCGCTCGACGAAGTAAAACGGCTGGCACCGCAACATCCGCAGTGGCAGCAGGATGCGCTGGTGCAGGCGGTGCTCAGTAACAACACAGCCGCCATCGCCGCCAGCGGGAAAAAGGGCCTGATGCATCTGCTGACGCTGACCCATAGCGGTATCACCACCGATGAGTTTGCCCGGCGCGTGCAGAACTGGGTAGCGACGCAGCGGGATGCGCGTTTTGGCTGCCGCTACGATCGCATGGGCTATCTGCCGATGCGCCAGCTGCTGGATTACCTGCGCGCTCACGGTTTCCGCACATGGATTATCTCCGGCGGCGGCATCGATTTTATGCGCGTGCTGGCGGAACAGATGTACGGCATTCCACCTGAGCAGGTGGTTGGCTCGTTTTCCCTCGCGGAATTTTCACTCAGCGACAACGGCACGCAGTTGCGAAAAACCATGAATGGTGCATTTTATGATGATGAAGCGGCCAAACCGGTGGCAATCCATCTGTTCATGGGCCATCGTCCGGTGGCGGCGTTTGGCAACAGCGACGGCGATGTCCCGATGCTGCAATACACCTCGGGGAATCCTGCCGCCAGCACCTTCGGCCTGCTGGTGCATCACACCGATGCGCAGCGGGAATACGCCTACGATGCGCATCCGCTGGCCAGCGGCAAACTGGTTAACGGTCTCAGGCTGGCCGCGCACTATGGCTGGACCGTTGTCGATATGAAACAGGACTGGCGTACGGTGTTCGATCCCGCCCAGTGCCCGGCCGCCGTTTCCGTTCATCAAGGAGAAGCAAAATGAAAACATTACCTTTCGCTGCTGTGCTCACCCTGCTCACCCTGAGTATCCCGCCCGCGCTGGCAGCGTCGCCGTATGAGAATCTGGCGCTGGCGCTGCGGCAGCAAACCATGATCAACGACCTGCGTACTCACTGTCGCGTGCCGGTCTCCATCGACGACGAAAAAATCAAACAGACCTTTCTGGCGGATCAGGACAATCACAACGCGCTGCTGCAGGCGGCTGATGCGCTGAAGATGGGTAAGCATCAGCACTATCAGCAGCTGATGGCGCAGATCCACTGCCCGGATTTTAGCTGATCGTCGCTGGCAGGAAACGCCAGACGCCATCGTGGTCAGCGCAGAACAGCCAGCGACGTGGCGCTAAGATTTCAGGCGTGATCTACGGTTTGAGCTGCGCCCGCGCGGTGTAAAAGCGGCGGTAGGACAGATACGCCGCGATGATGGTCGACAGGCTGGCGGTGGCAATCAGCATAAACGTCACCATGATCTGGTACTTGATGGCCTTTACCGGATCGATCCCGGCGAAAATCAACCCGGACATCATGCCTGGCAGACTCACCAGCCCCACCGTTTTCGCGCCGTCAACAGTGGGGATCATCGCGGCACGAATACTGTCACGCATCAGCCCGGCGGATGCGCGCTTGATCGGCGCGCCCAGGCTGAGCATCTCCATAATTTTCTGCTGGTTGTCGCTAAAGCGCTGATTGAGGTTGGTGAAACACAGCCCGACCGCCACCATGGCGTTACCGGCAATCATGCCGGAAATGGGGATCACCTGCATGGGAACAAAGGCAATGGCGCCGCTCAGCAGCAGCACCGATAGCGTGAGTGCCGTACCGCTGGTAATCGCCACCAGCGCGATGATAAAACCATGATCAATCTGCCGGCTGCGTTTGCGCGCGTTTAGCGCTGCATTGACGCAGATAAACAGCACCATCAGCAGCGTCAGCCAGTCATTATTGACATCAAAAATCGACTTCAGCACGTAGCCGACAATCACCAGCTGAATAATGGCGCGCGCGACACTCCACAGAATGTCTTTGCTCATCCCCAGCTTCTCTTTCTGGCTAATCAGCAGCGCCACCAGCACCAGCATGAGTGAAAGCAGCAGCGAGCTGTCGCTGATATTATGCTGATTCATGCTGTCCTCCCGCTGCGGGTGGAGTCAGTCGCAGAATGCGCCCAGCGGCATCAATCTCCTGCACATCATGGCTGATACGGATCACCGCCAGCCCTTTTTCCGCCACCAGTGCGGCAATCAGCTGGTTAACCCGTTGTTTATTGGGCTCGTCCAGCGCGCTGGTCACTTCGTCCAGCAGCAATACCTGTGGCAGAAACTGCAGATTGCGCAGCAAGGCCACCCGCTGTTTTTCACCGCCAGAGAGTTCGGCAACGTTTTTGTCCAGCATGTCGCCGGATAAATGCAGACTACGCAACGCCGCCACCAGCTGCTCGCGTGACGGTTGTTGCTGACGCAGCTGCCACGGCAGCGCCAGGTTATCGTAGACCGTGTCACCAAACAGTTGCGGTGTCTGGAAACAGTAGGAGACCTGCTGGCGATAGTGTTCGACTTTCAGCATGTGAATATCCCGCTGTTGAAACAGGATCTGGCCGCTATCGGGCTCCAGCAGTGAGGCAATAATTTTCAGCAACGTGCTTTTGCCGCTGCCGGACGGGCCGGTGAGCAACAGCGTTTCACCTGCGTACAGCTGCAGTGATACCGGCGCCAGCAAGGTGCGCCCCTGCACGGCCAGCGTGACGTCTTGTACCGCCAGCAAAGGAGAATCAGCAGACATAAAAGGTATCCGTGAGAAATCGTCGGCAGATTATAGACAGCGGCACAAGGCAGGGGAATGCGTCACGATGCGGAGAGCGGCAGCCGTTTAACCGCCGTGGCTTTACATCGCGCCAGAAATCCGCATGCTGTTGCCATTCAGGACCACTCTTTTCATCACTATGACAGCCACCAAAACCGGATTTCTCATCGCCACCGTGCTGCTGCTGAGCGCGCTGACGCTGCTGTCGTTGCACTGGAGCGCATTTCAGGCATGGGCGCTGCAGAGTCAGATTCAGCTGCACCGACTGCTGGTCACCCATTTACTGCAGATCAACAGCGGCCAGTACAGCGCCGGGCTGTGGCTGCTGGCGGTGACCTTCATTTACGGCATTCTGCACGCGGTGGGTCCCGGCCACGGCAAATTTATCGTCACCACCTGGCTGACCACCCATCAGCCACCGCGCGGCGTGGCGCTGAGCGTGCCGCTGCTGGGCAGCCTGGTGCAGGGGCTGAGCGCGATTGCGTTTGTGTTCATCCTGGCGGTTGGTTTTAACCTCACCACCGGCGATCTCAGCCTGAGCCGCTGGTATCTGGAGAAGGCCAGCGCTGTTTTCATTGCCGGGCTGGGCGTGATGATGCTGCTGCAGGCCTGGCGCAGGCCGCAGGCGGAGGATCATCAGCATGATCATTGCGGCCACGCGCACGGCGTCGGGGCTGGTCACGGCAGCGACTGGAAAAGCTGGGCGGGCATCATCATTGCCACCGGCGTGCGGCCGTGCAGCGGTGCGCTGACGGTGCTGCTGTTCGCCAGCGTCATCGGGATTACGCGCTGGGGCATGCTGGCGGTGATGAGTATGGCGCTCGGTACCGGCATGGCGCTGGTGGCGCTGGCACTGTTTGTGCAGCATTACCGTCAGCGCGCCGGGCAGCTGTGGCTGGCAGAACGCTCGCCGCAGGCGGCATCGCTGCTGCGGGCGGTACGGATCGCCGGTGGGGTATTGCTGGTGATGTTTGCGCTGGTGCTGTTTTTTACCGTGGTGCCGGTGAGTGCCAGCGGGGATTACATTGCGGCGGGATGCTGAGGTGCACGGGTTGGGAAAGGTGCGGTTTTCCCCTCACCCTAACCCTCTCCCGCACGCGGGAGAGGGAATGTCAGGTGCGGCCTGTTCCCCGGGAGAGGGGACGTTAAGTGCTACTTTTGATACTGGCTTAATGATCAGAACCGGTATTTCGCGGACAGCATAAAGTTGCGCGGTTCGCCGTAGACGATGCCGGTGCTGTCGACGTTTTCGTCGTACTCTTTGTCGAACAGATTATTCAGGTTGGCCTGCAGGCTGAGGTTTTTGGTCACGTCGTAGCGCGCGAACAGATCCACCAGCGCATAGCTGCCCTGACGGGTGCGCCAGGTGCCATTGCCATCCGGGCCACTGATGTCAGCGTACGTTTTCGCCTGCCAGTTCACACCGCCGCCCAGCGTCAGCTGGTCCAGCATCGGCAGGCGATAGCTGGTGAACAGGTTGAATGAGGTGCGCGGCAGCTGTGAATTGTAACGATCGCCGTTGGCGTCTTCCGCCACATACGAGGTCCCGCCAAAGGTCATCTGCCAGTTATCGGTCAGCGCTCCGTTCACTTCAAACTCGACGCCACGACTTACCACGCCCTTCTTCGCCACGTAAATAGTATTACCGGTTTGCGCATTGGTCTGACCGGTGCTCTGGCCGACGTTATCCAGTTCGGTGCGGAAAATCGATACCGACGTCGTCAGACGGCTGTTGAACCAGTCAGATTTCACGCCGGCTTCGTAGTTTTTGCCGATCACCGGCGAGAGATAAGCGCCTGACGCATCCTGATAATCCTGCGGCTGGAACACCGACGTGTAGCTGGCGTAGGCAGACCAGTTATCGTAGAAGTCCCAAATCACCCCACCGTACGGCGTGATGTTGTTTTTCTCCATTTCCGCCGTCAGCGTCTGGCGGTTCCAGTTGGTGTAGCGTGCTCCGACAATCAGGTGCAGCGGATCGGCCAGATTGATGCGCGTCGCGAGGTAGGCGGATTTCTGCCGCACCAGTTGGGTGTCGGTCGCCGGTTCGCGCGGGTTCCAGTCAGTTTCCGGGAAGTCACCGTTGAACTGGTTGAAGTTACCCAGCTCGCCTGACGAAATGTTGGCCCATGCGCTGTAGTATTTGTTGTCCTGACGGCTGTAGTTCACCCCGACCATCAGCTCATGCTGACGGCCCAGCAGTTCGTAAGGACCGCTGGCAAAGGCATCCACCGCATCCACTTTACGCTTGCCGGTGTTATAGCCGGTTCCGCCCACCACCGGATAGCCGGCATAACCAGAAACGCCTGCGCCAGTAGTTTTATCGAAGTAGCCGTCGAGATACAGCTGTTTGCTGTCGAGGAACATTTCGTTGTGCGTGCCGTTAAGGGTGATGTTCCAGCCGTTATCAAAGTTCTGCTGCAGGTTAACAAAGACTTTTTTATTTTCTTTGTTGTTGTAAGCCCATTCTGGCGCGGTGTTATAGCCACGACGGGAGTGGACCTGCGTGCCGTCGGTGTACCAGCGCGGCGCCCCGCCCCACATCGGTGAATCTGTATTCACCTGGCTGAACTCATAACCGACAGACAGTCTGGTGGCATCCGTCACGTCAGCGTCGACCACACCGTAGATAAATTTCTTATCGGCGCCGTAGCGTTCAATGAAGCTGTTTTTGTCTTCATATCCGGCCACCAGGCGACCGCGCACGTTGCCTTCCGGTGACAGCGGTGCTGAGAGATCGGCGACGTAACGCTGCTTATTCCAGCTGCCATAGCCCGCTTCAAGGCTGCCGGTAAACTCTTTACTGTCGGCATGTTTACGCACCATGTTGATGGCGGCGGAAGGATTGCCCGGTCCGGTCAGCAGGCCCGTTGCACCGCGCACCACTTCGACGCGCTCATACAGCGCGGTATCGGTCTGCGCATCACCCAGATTCCAGCGCTGGGCAAACGCGGTTGGAATCCCGTCGGTCATGTAATTATCAATCAGGAAACCGCGCGAATAGTAGTTAGTACGATCCATATCGGCTGCCACACCGTGAATACCGGTGGTGTTGCTCAGCACATCATTCAGCGACTGCAGTTGCTGATCTTCCATGCGCTGTTTACTGACGATGGTGACCGACTGAGGAATATCACGCGCGGTGAGCGCCATTTTGGTACCGGCACGCGTTACCGGCACGCTGTAATCGGCTGCGGCCTGCGCCTGCTGCGCTTCAGCGCTGGCGCTGGCATCCACCGTCAGGGTGGTTTCACTGTCTGGCGTCGTTGCCGCCTGCGCGATTCCCGAGGCAACCAGCATCGCCAGCAGCGACAGGCGCAGCAGGTGCTGCGGCGCACGATCCGCTTTACTGGCGCGCATCTGTTTGAAAGACATAATATTCCTCAATCTGCTTATCGTTATTCTGTGGTGGGCATATGGTTAAGAAAGCAAATGAGAAATATACGCATTAAGATTAACATTGCAAGAAATTGTTACTGCCTTTCTGACGCCTTTACATTGGGTAAAAATTCATATGCTTCAGGGGCTAACAACTGCGTGGCACTATTACGGGAAACTATCACGGCTGAAAGCATCGTTATTATCGCTAAACGCGCGTTGTCACCCGCTCGCACACCGTTGCACAGGCGGGCCGTGTGAACTGGCACGGCAATGGCGCGACGCGCTTTTTTTAAATGATGCGCATCATGCCACTTCTGCCAGAAATGATATTTCATCTGCTGCTGAGGTAGCGCGTTATCCCTGTTAGCATCGCTTTAAGGCGGGTCAGTCATGTTTTAAATTCATCCATTCAGCAATCGCTGCGTTGTGGAATGCAACACAATGCAGGGTGCCATAAATCGCGCCGTGACGTATATTGTGCGACCTGCGGCAAGCTTAAAGCAACAGCCTGACGCTGATAACTGACGATATTAAAGCTCCTGATAAAACTTTTATTCGTAATCAAAAAGCAGACAAAAATCTTTACGCATAATCAAAAACTGTACAGGATTGCGTTTATTTACGGACAAATCTGTTGGCGGGTTAATATTTTCATTTTAAAAAAATTGCCGTAGAATGCGCTTTTTAATATCTGTCACATCAGTAATAAGGGTTTATACATGAGCGATGCACTCAAGGCATTGAACAATCTTCGTACGCTGCGTGCTGAAGCACGTAATATTGAGGTTGTGGTATTGAATGAAATGCTGGAAAAGTTCGCCGTGGTCGTCGCTGAGCGCCGTGAAGAGACGGCTGCCGACAGTGCAGCCCAGCGTGAAAAAGAAGAGAAGCTGGCGTTATATAAAGAGATGCTGCGTAAAGACGGCATTGATATTAATGAACTGGCGCAATTAAACCTCAGTGAAACGAAGAGCAAAGCAAAACGTGCACCGCGTCCGGCGAAGTATAAATTTACCGATGAACAGGGTAATGAAAAATTCTGGACCGGTCAGGGGCGCACCCCTTCCCCGATTAAATCAGCGATTGACGCGGGCGGTTCACTGGACGATTTCCTGATTTAATCCGGTGACGTAACTTCGGAGCACACCAGGCTAATTACCGCATTTCAGCCAGGTGGCGCGGCGCCATCAATGATCTCATTAAGGGCGCCGCGATCTAACACAATTAAATCGTTCCTCACCCGCCGTCAGGTTAATGCTGCGCAGGCATGGGCAATACGTTTACCGGCCTCGCGTACGCTATCAATATCTGTGGCAATGGATAAGCGGAAATACGGCGAGAGACCGTAGGCGCTGCCAGCCACGCCCGACACACCGCTCTCCAGCAGATAATTCAGCACATCCTGTTCATCTTGCAGCAGATTGCCATCTGGCCGGGTTTTGCCCAGCAGGCCCGCACAGCGACAGAAAACAAAAAATGCCCCCTGCGGTTGCAGCACGTCAATACCGGCCACCTGTTGCAGCTGCTGCACAATGACATCGCGTCGTGCCTGATACGCGGCGCGCTGCGGCGGCAGGAAATCGAGCCCGCCGTAGTAAGCCGCAACCGCCGCCGCCTGGCTGATAGCGCTGGCACCGGAACTGTTCTGGGACTGCACCACCACCATGGCATCAATCAGTGACTGCGGTCCGGCGGCAAAGCCAATGCGCCAGCCGGTCATAGCATAGGTTTTCGACACGCCGCCCACCAGCAAAACACGTTCCGCCAGATCCGGCGCCACCTGCAGCAGGCTAACG
Source organism: Pantoea dispersa (assembly GCF_035783935.1). GTDB lineage: Bacteria > Pseudomonadota > Gammaproteobacteria > Enterobacterales > Enterobacteriaceae > Pantoea > Pantoea dispersa_C. The sequence goes on from NZ_JALKOV010000002.1 coordinate 150,218, forward strand.
TGCTGACGATCGTCAAACAGAATATGTTCGTACAGTTCATCCAGCATGATCAACACAGTGGGATGATCGCGCAGCACCGCCGCCAGCGCGATCAGCTCCTGCGCGCTGTACACCATGCCAGAAGGATTGCCGGGATTGTTCAGCACCAGCCAGCGGGTTTTTCCGGTGATCGCCTGCGCCAGCTGCTGCGGATGCAGCTTGTACTGCTGCTCCAGCGGACAAGGTAGCAGCACGGCCTCGCCGCCGTTGAAGCGCACACTGTCGGGAAATGTCGGCCAGTAAGGCGTGGGCACAATCACCTCGTCGCCGTCGTTCAGGGTCGCGGCAAATGCATTGAAGATGATCTGCTTTGCGCCGTTGGCGATGCAGATTTGCCCCAGCGCATACTGCAGCTGATTTTCCCGCGCCAGCTTGGCCTGCACCGCTTTACGCAGCGCTGCGGTGCCATTGGTCGGCGTGTAGCGGGTTTCACCGGCATCCATCGCGGCGCAGGCGGCGGCACGGATGTGGGCTGGCGTATCAAAATCCGGCTCACCGGTGGTGAGATCGAGAATATCCACGCCCTGCTCTTTCAGCTGCCGGGTCAGCTGGCGCGCCGCTGCGTTAGCCGAAAGCGAGACGGATTGCACGCGCTTCGATAAGGTGACCATGTTGCGCTCCTGTTTATTACACCACCGGCAGACCGAGGTTTTCGCGCAGCGTAGCGAATTCGTACTCTTCGCGGAACAGGCCACGGCGGCGCAGCTCCGGGATCACCAGCTCAACGAACAAATCCAGCTGCTCCGACATGATGGCCGGCATAATGTTGAAACCGTCTGCGCCACCTTCATTGAGCCACAGCTCAAAGTCATCGGCGATATCCTGCGCGGTACCGACGATCACCCGGTGCCCTCGCGATCCGGCAGCCACCGCCGCCAGTTCACGCAGCGTGAGATTTTCACGTTTCGCCATGTCGGTCATCAGTTTCACGCGGCTCTGGTTGCCTTCACCCAGCGGCACTTCCGGCACCGGACCGTCGAGCGGATACTGGCTCAGATCCATATTGAAACGCAGCGAGAGCTGACGCAGACCGTTATCAATATCAACCAGCGTGTTGAGCTCTTTCCACAGCGCGTTGGCCTCTTCACGCGTGCGGCCGACAATCGGCATCACGCCGGGCATGATCACCACGTGATCCGGGTTGCGTCCGGCGGCAATCACCTGATCTTTCTGCGAACGGTAGAAGCTCTGCGCCTCTTCCAGGCTGGCTGATGCGGTGAAAATCACCTCGGCGGTCTCTGCCGCCAGCTTCTGCCCGTCGTTGGATGATCCGGCTTCGATAATTACCGGACGCCCCTGCGGTGAGCGGGTAATGTTCAGCGGGCCCTGCACCTGGAAGTGCTCGCCTACGTGGTTAATCGGCTGAATTTTGTCATCAATGAAATACTGACCGGTCTCTTTGTTGGGCTGCACCGCCCCCGCCTGCCAGCCATCCCACAGCTTGCAGGTAACGTCGAGGAATTCACGCGCGCGCGCGTAGCGCTCCGCATGGTTTGGCATATCGCTGCGGCTGAAGTTACGCGCCACATCGGCAGAGAACGAGGTCACTACGTTCCAGGCGGCGCGTCCACGGCTAATGTGGTCCAGCGACGAGAAGCTGCGTGCCATAGTGAACGGATCGCTGAAGGTGGTCGAGGCGGTCGCCGCGAGGCCAATGCGTTTGGTGTTAACGGCCAGCGCCGACAGCAGCGTTAACGGCTCCAGACGCGCCATGGTGGAAGGCAGACGATACATGCTGGTCGCCAGTGCATCACCCACGAAGAACAGATCAAACTTACCGGCTTCGGCTTTTTTCGCGATGGTGATCAGCCAGTCAATGTCCGTGGGATCGCCCAGATTTTCTGTCAGACGCCAGCCGCTCACGTGCTGGCCTACCGGTTGCACAAACAGTCCTAAACGGATGCGGCGTGAAGATGAAGTAGCCATAATTTTTCCTGGTCAATAAAAGGGTCAAAAACAATTAAAAGGCACGTTCGGTGGCCAGCAGCGCCTGCTCTAAGGCATCCGCGCTGATGCGGAACGGCAGACGTTCGGCGCTGGCCGCCGGGAATTTAACCTGTTCGGCAATGCGTCGGATGGCAGCGCGCCGATCGCCGTGCAGCGGCGCCAGGCTCAGCGGCATCGCGTACCGCCGCAGCAGCGCCAGCAGCTCCGCGTCCGGCTCACCGGCATGCTCCATCAGCGACTGCACCAGCAGGCTGTAACCGACTTTTTCACCGTGCAGCCAGTGGTGCAGTTCCGGCTGATGGGTCAGACGATTGTGAATCGCATGGGCAAAGCCCGGCGTCGGCAGCACGTCACGCACGCTGTTGGCCAGGCCGGCCAGCACAATGCTGGCATCGATCACCTTCACCAGTTCCGGCGTCACGCGCTGTTGCTGGTTGGCCTGTACGGCGGCGGCACCGTGCTGGCGATAGACATCCAGCGCGCGCTGCGCGGTCATCACTTTAAGATCGAGGGCGAGATCGTGAGGGTTTTGCCGCAAATAAGGCGCGAACTCGTAGTACTTGGCCAGCGCGTCAACAATGCCCGCGTTGAGATAGCGCACATCGCTCTGCGCAATCACTTCGCTGTCCACCAGCACCAGTTCGGGCATTTTGCCCAGCGGCTGGCTGCGCACGTGACCGCCCTGCGCATCATAAATAATCGCTACCGGCGACCAGGCGGCACAGGTGGCCGCGACAGTGGCGAAATTGACGACGGTGATTTCCGGTAACTGGCTGCCGACCGCTTTCGCCGCATCCAGCACGCGCCCGCCGCCAATCGCCAGCAGCAGTTCCGCCTGCTGCTGTTGCAGATTATTTTTCAGCGTATCAATGGCCGCATCAGTACATTCGCCGTGCAGGTACTCAATTTCCCAGCGAATCCCGCAGGTTTCGAGACTTTGCGTTAATTGCGGATTAACCGCCTGCCAGGCGCGCGGAGAGGTGAAAATACGAATATGCGTAGCATAAGGTTTGATAAATTCGCCGGTGCGCGCACGCAGTCCCGGCTCGTGTGCGTAGGCACGCGGAGATTTAATCGCTAACACGTTGTCACCCTGATTAGGAAAATCGCCATAACAAAGTTGTTATATTTCAGAGGATTATTACGAAATAGTTATAGCGCTATCTATTTTATGCATACTACGGTAAATAGTGATTTGTGCAATGAAAAAGCCGCCATTTCATTTTCACAAATTTGCATTAGCTTATCCGGATTTCACATATAGCCCGCTGGCGCTTTACTGCTACTCTGAGCCTTCTTTATTTATCGCCCGCCGGGCGGTTTTCCGGGGATAGCTATGACACTTGAATTTCGTCAGGTCAGAGAAGACGAAGTGGAAACATATCAGGCGCTGATGCATGCCGCCTACGCGCCCACGCTGGCGCTGGGGATCAAATTTGACGCCGCCACCGCCGACCGCGAAAAAACGCTGCGTCATCTGCAAAGCCATGGCGTCTATGCGCTGTATGCACAGGGCGTGATGGTTTCCTCGGTCACCGTGCGTTATCCGTGGGGCCCGTTGCCCGGCCCGTTTGGTCTGCCGCATATCGGCTGGTTTGGCGCTCACCCGGACTACGCGGGACAGCAGTTTGGCCGCCAGGTGCAGGATCGTCTTGAGCAGGAGATTTTACGCGGCCAGCTACGCGCGCCAGCGGTTTCGCTCGGCACCGCCATCAGCCATCCGTGGCTGATTGATATGTATCGCAAGCGTGGTTTTGTGCTCATGCACACCACCGATCTCGGCAAAGGCCACATCACGCAATATATGAAAAAAGTGCTGGATGAAACCGCGCACGATGCCTGGCTGACGCGCCAGGCGGCATCACAAGGAAGCCAGGCATGAGCCAACTGAATGAAACTGCGCTGGGCGAGCAGCTGATCGCCTTTCGCCACGAACTGCACCGTTTTCCGGAACTCTCTAACCAGGAATTTGAAACTACCGCCCGCCTGCGCCAGCAGCTGGAACAGCACCAGATTCGCCTCGTTGATTTACCGCTGAAAACCGGCCTGGTGGCGGAAGTCGGCCCGGCACAGGGGCCGTTGATCGTGCTGCGTTCGGATATTGATGCACTGCCGATTGAAGAGCAGTCGGACGTCGCTTTCCGCTCGGAGCGTCCCGGTGTGATGCACGCCTGCGGACATGATTTTCACGCTTCCGCGGCGCTCGGTGCAGCAATTCTTTTGAAACAGCAGGAAGCGACCTTGCCCGGACGCGTGCGAATTCTGTTCCAGGCTGCCGAAGAGACCGGCCAGGGCGCGCCGGATGTCATCGCCACCGGCGCGCTGCACGACGCGGTGGCGATATTCGGCATTCATAACGATCCGTCTCTGCCGCCCGGTGTGGTCGGCAGCAAAGCCGGGGCGCTGACCGCGGCGGTAGATCGCTTTGATATCCGCATCACCGGCACCGGCAGCCATGCGGCCAAGCCGCATCAGGGGAACGATCCGATTGTTATCGCCGCACAGATTGTCTCCGCAGCACAAACGCTGATTAGCCGTAACGCCCCTTCCGCTGACAACGCGGTGGTGTCGATCACCCAGTTGCACAGCGGCAGCACCTGGAACGTCATTCCGGACAGCGCCTGGCTGGAAGGCACGGTACGCACCTTCTCTCAGGCCACGCGTGAGCGGCTGGAGCAGCGTTTCCGCGAAATCGTGCTCGGTATCGGTGCGGCTTTTGCCGCAGAGGTTGAGTTTAACTGGCACGCCGGTCCGCCAGCGGTGGTGAATGATGCGCACTGGGCGGATTTCGCTCTGCAGCAGGCCACCGCCAGCGGACTGGAAGCGCGCGTGGTGGAAGCCAGCCCGATCGGCGAAGATTTCGCTTTTTATCAGCAACAGCTGCCCGGCGCCTTTATGATGATCGGCACCGGCGAACCCTACGCGCTGCACCATCCGGCTTTCCGCATCAATGATGCGGTGCTGCTGCCTACCTCGCGTTACCTCGCACAGCTGGCCGTGGCGGCGCTGCACAGCCTGGAGCAGCCGTGAACCTGAGCCATGCGCTGGCTGAGCGCATCACACAAAGCCAGCCGGATGACGCGGCACGCGCGGCCGCACGCACTGGCGTACAGGATTTTCTCGCCGTGAGCTGGCCGGTGCTACAGCAGCAGGTACCGGACAGCGGCTTACCGGCGCTGCGTCAGGTCTACAGCGACGGCGGTCTGCGCGCGCAGGCGTTGCTGCTGGGCTATGCCGGGCATGCGCTGGATTACGATGATTTCCATGCCGATTTTCGCGGCCACCCCAGCGTGGCGATTCTGCCCGCGCTGTTTGCCTGGCAGCAACAGCAGCCCACCAGCGCTGAGGCATTTCTCGATGCTTACGTCATCGGCGTGGAAGTGGCGGGCCGGCTGGGGCTGGCCGCCAGTCAGCAGCACTATGCGCTGGGTTATCACAACACCGCCACGCTGGGTACGCTGGCGGCAGCCGCTGCGCTGGCGCGCCTGCTGCAGCTTAGTGCGACCCACTGTGCCACGCTGATCGGCATCGCGGCGACCCAGGCCAGCGGGCTGCGCGCGCAGTTTGGTTCAGCGGTGAAGCCGCTGCACGCCGGGCTGGCAGCAGAACGGGCGGTGATGGCGGCGCAGCTGACGCTGGCGGGATTCGACGGCCGGCAAGAAGGCGTGATTGACGCGTTTCTTGCCGCCAGCAGTAACGGCGAGGCGCAGCCGCAACGACTGGTGGAAAACTGGGGCGCGCCGTGGCGCATCAGCACGCCAGGGCTGGAATTTAAACCCTTTCCTACCTGCGCCGGCACCCACAGTGCCGCTGAAGCGGCACGTCTGCTGCGACACACCTGGCTGGCAGAAGGTCATTCGCTGGAATCGCTGCTGGAAAATATTGATGACATCACGGTCGCCTTCCCGCCGGGTGGCGATATCGCGGCGGCAGTCCGTGTGCCGGCCAACGGCATCGAAGCACGCTTCAGCCTTGAGTACGTAATTGCCGCCATGCTGATGTATGACGATTTGCGGCTGGAAGATTTTGCCGAAGGCGCGCTCAATCCGGCGGTGATGCCGCTGGCGGCCAAAGTGCGTCGCACGCCGGATGAGTCCGCACCGCCGGATGCGCTCAACCCCGCGCTGCGCTTTCACCTCGTTACGCTGACGCTGCGCGATGGTCGCCAGCTGCAGCAGCGCCGCACGCGGCAGCAGTCGCTGGCGGATGGTGTAAACGTAGCTGGCAAACTGCGTCAGGCGCTGCGCCATGAAGCACCGACGCGCCAGCAGCAGTTACTGGCTATCAGTCAGCTGCAAAGCGCGGCGGATTTGGCTACATTAAGCCAACTGTTGCGCGCCTGAATCCTGCGGCGCGCGTTTCTGGCTTAAGGCGGGCAAATCATGTCCAAAACTCAGCGGCTTCCTGAACTGCTGCAACTGCTGCGCTGTCACCGTTATCCGCTGACCGCGCAGCGTATCGCCGAACAGCTACAGATCAGCGTGCGCACCGTCTACCGCGATATCCTCAGCCTGCAGCAACAGGGCGTTGACATTGAAGGCAGTGCCGGTGTCGGCTATCTGCTGAAATCCGACGGCCACCTGCCGCCGCTGATGTTTTCCCGTCAGGAGATTGACGCGCTGGTGCTTGGACTTAACTGGGTCAGCCGGCACACCGACGCTGAACTGAAGTCCGCCGCGCTCAATGCGCTGGCCAAAGTGCAGGCCGTCATTCCGCCCCACCTGACGCAGGGCATTGATCATCAGTCGCTGCTGATCGCCTCCCAGGGCGAAGCGTTGTTCGAAACGCATCTGCCGCAGATTCGCCAGGCCATTCATCAGCGCAGCAAAATCAGCCTGCGCTACAAAGATCTGCAGGATAACCTCTCCACCCGCACCATCTGGCCGGTGGTGATTGGCTACTTTGAACGCGTGCGCCTGCTGTGCGGCTGGTGCGAACTGCGCCAGGAGTTCCGCAATTTCCGCGTTGACCGCATTGAAGCGATCAGCGTCAGCAGCGACGTCTATCCCGGCACGCGCCATCAGTTGCTTAAGCGCTGGCGTGATTACCACAACTTACGACACCCGGTGGACTCCTGACAAAATCTGTCACAGCCTCGCCCTACCATGCAGCGGTAAACACACAAGGAGATCACCATGCTTACCGCTAACATGACCATTATTTATGTGCCCAACGTCGTGAAAAGTGCCGGCTTCTATGCCGCGCTGTTCGACATCAAACCCGTGGAGCTCAGCCCGACATTTGCCATGTTTGTGTTTGAGAGCGGCTTTAAACTGGGCATCTGGTCGCAGTATACCGTTGAACCCGCCCTTTCCCTGCCCGCCAGTGGCGCACGCAGCGAAATTGTCTTTAAAACCGCCAGCAAAGATGATGTTGATTTCCTTTATCACGAATGGGGCGTGCTGCGTGAAATCACCATCATTCAGTCACCGCTGCGTATGGACTTTGGCTACACCTTTACCGCGCTGGACCTGGACGGGCACCGACTGCGTGTCTGCTATTTGCAGCTCAATGAGTAAATGAGCGACCTCGTTACGCTCAGCTGCGGATTGTTAAACGCCCTAAATAATCATTAAAAATATTTATAACTCACATGACCTTTTAATGACATTAACGCTGCTGCTCAGTTAAGCAACGTGCAGGTAATTCATGCTGGTGGATGGCGGTGCGATTTATGGTGCGATAAATTGCGCCGCTCTCCATAGCGTGACATTGTATGCTCGTCAATTACACATCAATAAATTTCATTAAATATCAATCAAATAAATTAAGTGTTCGCCGCTCCCCTTATCGCGCATGGGTGTTTTTAGCCGGCGCTTTGCCCATAAGTGAAATCCCGCTGGCGCAGGCAAAAAATAAACTCGCCTGAATACAGCCACCTGAGCTCGCCGGCTAAATTCCAGGACAGGTCTTATTACTGGTAAATATTAATTACGTTTTTATGGCTATCGGTAAGTGCTGCTGCACCTCAGCTGCGTCAGAAAGGATAAGGATTGGCAATGGAATACCGCAGAACACCGGGATGTGATCATGACCAGTAATCAACGCAACCTGCGTCAGCAGCGTGCGACGCGCACCCTGTTTTTTATCGCCGGGCTGGGCATGGCCGCCTGGGCACCGCTTATCCCGTTCGCTAAGGCGCAGCTGGCGATCCATGACGGCATGCTGGGGCTGCTGCTGTTCTGCATCGCCGCAGGCTCCATGTCAGTCATGCCCTTTACCGGCGCGCTGATTGCCCGCTTCGGCTGCCGTACTTTACTGCTGCTGTGTGGTGTCGGACTGGCGCTGGATTTACCGCTGCTGATGCTGCTGTCATCACCGCTGCCGATGGCGGGCGCACTGCTGCTGTTCGGTGTCATTAACGGACTGATGGATGTCAGCATGAATTATCAGGCGGTGATCGTTGAGCGCGAGTCCGGTGTCAGCAAAATGTCGGGCTTTCACGGCTTTTACAGCCTGGGCAGCATTGCCGGCGCGGGTTCAGTCAGCCTGCTGCTGTGGCTGCAGGTTGCGCCGCTGCTGGCACTGCTGCCGCTGTGCGGCTTGATTTTACTGCTGCTGATAATGAGCCAGGCCGCGCTGTTGCCCCGCCAAAGTACGGATGAGCCACCGTCACGCGGCACGCTGCGTGCCCTGAGAAAGGGTAACGTGGCATTGATTGCGCTGCTGTGTTTCCTGCTGTTTCTCACCGAGGGTGCCATGCTCGACTGGTCGGCAGTGTTTATGAACAGTGAACGCGCCATGTCGATGCAGCTGGCCGGTTTCAGCTTCACACTCTATGCCACGGCCGTCGCCACGCTGCGGCTGTTTGGCGATCGGCTGATCAATCACTATGGCAGCCAGCGAGTTCTCACCTGGGGCGGTCTGGTTGCCAGCGGCGGTCTGGCGCTGGCCATTTTCTCCGCCTGGCTGTGGAGCGCCCTGCTCGGCTTTGTGCTGGTCGGTATTGGTCTGGCTAATATCGTGCCGATTCTGTTCACGACGGCGGGCAACCAGCGCAATGTCGCCGCACACTTCGCCATCCCCGCCGTCACGCTGTGCGGCTACTCCGGACTGTTGATTGGGCCAGCGCTGATCGGCGTTAGCGCACAACTTACTTCCCTGACCACCACGCTCAGCGCCGGCATCGTGATGTTGCTGCTGGTCACGTTCGCGGCGCGTTTCGCCCTGACAGCGAAGTAGCGCCACTGCTCTGTCATATTCACAAGGAGTTTCTATGACAACCTCAACACAACCGGTGTTCAGCCTGCATTATGTCGGGCTCAATCTGAAGAAAGGCGTTAATGCCACCACGTTTGAAGCCTTTCTCCGGGCGCGCGGCACGCAGATTCCTGCTTATCCTGGCTGGCAATGGACGCTGTTAAAAGGTCTGCGCGGCGAACGTCAGGAGCAATATCTGATGGTGTATCAGGCACCCAGTCAGGCAGACTATGAGCGCTATATCACACCGGCGGGTGAACTCACGGCCGAGGCCGTCGCCTTCTGGCAACAGCGACCCGAGGCCTGTGCTGTGCTTGAAGAGTGGAAGAACTTTGCCACCTTTGGGGAGTTACCGACGCTGTTTTCCACGTTCTCGCTGCTGGCAGAAAACCGCCACAGCTCACTGCCGCCCGGCCCAAACTTTCAGCCCGATGCCCAACCTGCCGTGGCGCGCGTGGTCGGTTTTCATCATCTGGCGCTGCGCGCTGGCGTGACGGCCGCCGACTTTGATCGCTTCATGATTGAGAACGTTGCGCGCATTGATGACTATCCCGGCTGGAAGTTTCATATGCTGAAAGGCACCGGCGGTAATCGAAGTGAGCAGTATGCGGTGATGCTGGTGATCGAGAGCCTCGACTCGCTCAACAGCTTCCATCCGGCAATGGACGTCTCAACCGAAAAATCGCTGACGTTTGTGAAAAACCATCAGGAGAGTGAGCGTATGTATGATGAATGGCGCACCATGGCCTCGTTCTCCGGCGCACCGCAGATGTATACCGACTACCTGACGATTGCCGGCAATGTCGGCTGAGGGGGGTCATGACCGGCGGGTGCCGGTCAGACTGCATCATCACGCCTACGCAGGGTTGGTGTTCGGTTCTGGCTGGCCCGGCACCTCAACGCCTGGCCAGCCCGCCGTTGGCGTCCGTTGCCGGATTAGCTCACCCGCGCCGCTGCCGGGCTGTTCAGCGCGGCCAGCAGCGTTGCCGAGTCGGCGACCGCGCCAAAAATACCGCCCTGCATGTGGATCATGCTTAGCGCCGCCTCGTGATGTTTCAACTCCGTCGCCGCACAGCAGTCGCTCAGCACCAGACATTCAAAACCGCGATCGTTGGCTTCACGCAGCGTGGTGTGCACGCAGACGTCGGTGGTGATACCGCTGATGATCAAATTGCGGATACCGCGACTGTGCAGAATCAGCTCAAGGTCGGTGGCATAAAAAGAGCCTTTGCCGGGTTTATCAATAATCACTTCATCCGGTAACGGTGCCAGCTCGGGAATGATTTCCCAGCCCGGCTCACCACGCACCAGAATGCGACCACAGGGCCCGGGAGCACCGATCTCCGCCTGCATCCGCCGCGATCGCCAGCGTTTGTTGGCCGGCAGATCGCTCAGGTCCGGACGATGTCCTTCACGGGTATGGATGATCGGGAAGCCGCATGCGCGCATGTGCGCCAGCACCTGCTGCAGCGGCTTGATGGGCGCACGCGTGAGAGAGATGTCGTAACCCATGGTGTCAACATAACCGCCCTTACCGCAGAAGTCGGTTTGCATATCAATCACCAGCAGCGCGGTGTTTTGCACCGTGCAGTTGCCGTCAAATGGCCACGGATAAGGCGTTGAATCAACGATATAATCAGGCATTGCTTTTCTCCATTACCGCCGCGCTGCTTTCCGGTTTCCATTTCACGATCAGCGTGTAGCTCACTGCCGCTGCCACCAGACCAATAACCGCTTCACCAAACTGCGGGAATTCAAGGTGGGCAATCACCGCACACAGGCTGCCGATGGCCCAGGCGGCGAATGCGCTGCCGCGCAGGCGTCGGGTTTGTCGCCGTTCGCTGATTTTCGCCATAAAGATCAAATCAACAATCATCACAGCGCCAAACGGCGGCACCACCATGCCGAGCAGACTCAGCCATTCGAGGAACCAGGACCACACGCCGGCCAGCGCCAGCACGCCACCGATGGCGCCAAGTATCAGCGTCCACAGGCGCATTTTGCTGCTGAACAGATGGCTGAAACCCACCGCGCCGTTATACAGGCAGTGCGTGCACACCGAACCGAGGTTGATAAATACAAACAGAAAGGCGATGGCCGACAGCAGCATGCCGTGCCCCATCAGCAGCGGCAGAAAGTTGCCGCCGTTGCTGAGCGGATCGACCGCCGCGCCGACCGCTACAATCACTACGCCAAACAGATAGGAAATCACATTTGCCAGCGGGAATGCGGAAAATGCGGCGATCACCGCCGATTTGCCGTCTTTCGACCAGCGGGTAAAATCCGCCGTCATGGTGCCAGAATCGGCGAAGCCGGCAATCACCATGGTGACCGCCGTGCCCATGCTCATGGCACCAGCGGCTGCCGGGCTGCCCTGCCACTGCGTCAGCATCGTGAAATCATGATCCTTACTCACCAGCCACAGCGCCACCAGCCCCAGCACCACAAACAGCGGCGCGGCAATCATTCCCAGCACCGACAGCGCCCGCACTCCAAGGAAGGTAACACCGGTATACAGCACCATGGCAAACGCGGTAACCGCCAGCGCATTCCAGCCAAAGGTCTGGTTGATCACCGTGCCCGTCAGGCCCGTCTGGAAGGCGTACCAGCCAATCACCACCGTGGAGAGAAAGCCGGACACCAGAATATAGCCTTTGGTGCCGAAGGTCCGCTTCGCCTGCAGCGCGAAGTTCATGCCGGTATGCCCGGCGAACCAGCTGAGCGCACCCACATAGGCAAACAGCACCAGGTTACCGAGCAAAATCGCCAGCAGTGCCGGCCAGAAACCAAGATGCCAGGTAATGATGCCGCCAAACAGCGCATTGGTGAGGATCATCGGAAAGCCAAACCACACCGCTGATACCGAACCGGTTGAGTGGCGATGGCTTAGCGGCACCGGTTCATGTTCGAACTCCTGCTCCAGCGCAGGGGAAGATTTGTTACTCATGGAGAACTCCAATAGCAGCAGGATAATGATGATTCCATGGTTGGATGCGCTCGAAGGCGGCACTGGCCGCCAGCACCAGGCCATCGTCCAGATGACGACCCACGATTTGCATGCCAATCGGCAGACCACTGGCCGTGAAGCCGGCGGGCACCGAGGCGGCAGGCTGACCGGTAAAATTGAACGGGAAGCAGAACGACAGCCAGTGATCGCTGCGCACCATGCGGCCATCAATGACCTCCGGGCCCTGCATGTGCAGCGCAAACGGCGGCACCGCCAGCGTCGGCGACAACAGCAGATCGTAGCGCTGCATAAAGCGCCATAGCTGGTTGCAGAGCTTTTTGCGCGTGGTGTTGGCGTCGGTGAAATGCTCTGCGCGCCAGTCGCGCTGCAGCATGGCGCTCAGGTGCGGTGACATCGCTGTACCCAGCTGACTCTGCATCTGGCGCATGCCGCTGAGATCGCTTTCGAACGCCACCAGCGCAGCGAAGCTGGCGCTCTCATCGGCAATGCCAGGATCGACTTCCTCCAGCTCCGCACCTAACTCTACAGCGAAACGGCGCGCGGCCGCGGTGACCACGGCGCGCACTTCCGGATCGACGGCGATATAGCCAAAGTCGGCGCTGAACGCGATGCGCAACCCCTGCAGTGGCCGGACGAGGCTGGCCAGCCAGTCAACATCACTGCACGGGATGGAGTGCCGATCGCGCATGTCCGGACCGGCCATCACCGACATCATCAGCGCGCTGTCGCGCACGGTGCGCGTCATCGGACCGATATGTTCAAGGGATTCCCAGCTGGAGACGCCAGGATAACGCTCATCGCGACAGCCCGGCCATAGCGGCACCCGTCCCATCGAAGCCTTGAATCCATAAACACCGCAATGCGCCGCCGGGATGCGCACCGATCCTCCGCCATCACTGCCGAGCGCAATCGGACACAGCCGCGCCGCCAGCGCCGCGCCGGAACCCGCACTCGATCCGCCCGGCGTTTTGCTCACATCCCAGGGATTACGCGGTGAGGGAAACAGCGGATTATGGCCGACGCCGCTGTAGCCAAATTCCGGCGCGGTGGTTTTGCCCAGCAGGATGGCATCCGCCGCCAACAGGCGCTCAACGGTGATGTCGTCCTCTTCGGGAATGAAATCGGCGTAGGCGGCCGACCCTGACGTGGTTCTGACACCGGCGGTACAGATCAGATCTTTTACCGCCAGCGGTACGCCCGCCAGCGCGCCCAGCACCTCGCCGCGTGCACGGCGACGGTCGATCTGCTCAGCCTGTGCCAGCGCCCGCTCTGGCGTCAGCGTGCAGAAGGCCTGAATCAGCGGTTCGCGCTGTTCCAGGCGATCCAGCGTCGCATGGGTTAACTCGCGCGCGGAGATCTCGCCATCGCGCACCCGTGCCGCCAGCTGGGTAGCATCTTCGTCCAGCAGTGCTTCAAACATGATCGTTCTCCCGGGGTAATTAGCTGACGGGAGTGGTGCAGTTTACGTGCCAGAATAGCGTGATGTGCGCGGCCGTTATGCGCCGGGCCAGATGGGATACGGTCTGGGATACAAGATGGAATACTTATGGATGCGGCGGACGTGCGGAAGCAGGCAGCGCGCACAATCTGTGCGCACCGCTGCATCAGCTTTTGCCATTTTAGCGTGCAGCCGCCGGCGGCGTTGTTGAAGAGTTGGCGTGAATCTGAAGGGTTAACTTTGTGCGCTGACCAGTCGCACGGCGAAACCAAAAAACAGCATACCGGTCAGCATATTCGCCAGCTTAACCAGACGAGTGCGGCTGCGCAGATAGCGCACCATCACCGCGCCAGCCACCAGCAGCAGAGAATAGTAGCTGAAACTTATCACCTGAATCAGCGCGCCTAGGGTGGCAAACGCCGGTGCGGTATGGGTTACGCGCGGATCGATAAACTGTATGAAGAAGGAAACGTAAAACAGAATCGCCTTGGGGTTGGTCACACCCAGCAGCAGCGCGCGCAGAAAATAGTTTTCCTGTTTTACCGCTTCAGCCGGTTGCCCGCCGGTGCGTTTGCGCAGCGCGCCGATGATGATTTTCACGCCGAGATACAGCAGGAACATGGCGCCGAGGTAGCGCACCACCATAAAGATATGCGGACTGGTGCGAATCAGCGTTGCAACGCCCGCCCAGGCGAGAAAAATCAACACCAAATCGCCCGCCATCACCCCGGCAATCGCCTGACAGGCCGGTTTTGCGCCGCGACTCATCCCGGTGCGCAGCACGTACAGGCTGTTGGGTCCCGGTAATAAAATGATCACCAGCGCGCCCGCCAGGAAAGTCCAGAGGTTGATGATGCCTAAATCGTGAAACATGACGCTGCTACCCCATGCCGCTGGCCAGCGAAAACCCAGCGCATTGATTATTCATTGAAAGTGGAATCCGCCGCGTACTTTGCTGCGGCGCAGCGCATAGTAGCAGCAGTTCACTGGCGATGTCGCTTCACGCGACGATGTGCGTTGTGCAGCGGTGTTACGCAAAAAATACAGCGGGCCAGGCGCAACCCGTCGCTGGCATCGCTTTGCTAATCAGTGACATTGTCACAAATGCATCATGACAGCGTCTGCAACTGCTGCGCCACGGCATCCAGGAACACGCGCAGTGCTGCAGGCTGGCGTTCGCGCGACATATACAGGCCATAAATGCCTAAGGTGCGCGGTTGAAAATCAGACAGGACGCTCCGTAACTGATCGCTGGCGAGCGCCGCGCGTGCCTCCATTTCCGGCACCATGGCCACACCACAAGCGGCGATGGCGGCATCGCACAATACGGATGAAATACCGGCGCTGAAATTGCCGCTCACCACCACAGCAACCGCCTCGCCTTGCGGATCGCGAAACTGCCAGCGCTGCCCGGCAAAACGGCTGTAGTGCAGGCAGTTATGCTGCGTCAGATCCGCTGGCGTTTGCGGTTCGCCCCGCTGCGTTAAATAGGCGGGTGCGGCACACACCACCGAGGCACATTCACCCAGCCGGCGGGCAATGGCACCGGGTTCCGGATCGTCGGTAATACGGATGGCCACATCGATGCGCTCGCCCACCAGGCTAACCGGCTGATTATTGATCTCCAGCTCGATGCGCACCGCCGGATAACGCGCCAGAAACGCCGGAATCATTGGCCCGAGAATATGGGTGGCCGTTGAATGCGCACAGGCCACGCGCAGCGTGCCCTGCGGTTGACCATCATCACCCTGCTGTTCAATCTCGTCGGCCAGACGCGCCAGCGCGCGTGTCTTATGCAAAATCTGCTCGCCCGCCGGTGTGATAGTCAGACGACGCGATGACCGGTGCAGCAACCGTGCGCCCGCCCACTTTTCCATCTCATCCAGGTAGCGACTGACCATCGGACGCGAAATATCCAGCGCGCGCGCCGCCGCGCTCAGGCTCCCCAGCTCACAAATGCGGTTAAACACCCGCGCTGCCGTCACTCTGTCCATGCAGGCTCCATCTGATCGTTTTATGCAACTGATCATATCTGATTGCGGGAATTCTGCCAGCTGGCGATTTGCTTACAATAGCGTCTTTCAGTGACGGCACGTTGCCGTAAAAAGGAAGATGCCATGAAGATGAAATCACTCGCGCTGCTGGTGACCTTAGCTGCCGCGCCGGCTTTTGCCGCCCCGTTGCAGTTAGACGTGTATAACCCACAGGAACAGGGAATTTTCCCGGTCTCGTCGACGCTGGTCTCCGGTCCGCATGAAGCGATTCTGTTTGATGCGCAGTTCAGCCCCAAAGATGGTGAAAAGCTGGTGGAACTGATTAAAGCGCGCGGCAAGCAGTTGACCCACATCGTGATCACCTCGGGCGATCCGGATTTCTACTTCGGTCTTGAGCCGCTGGTGCAGGCGTTTCCGCAGGCCAAAATTGTCGCCTCGCCGCGGGTAGTGGAACATATCGAAGCGACCAAAGACGCCAAGCTGCAGTACTGGGGACCGCAGATGAACGGCGCTGCGCCGCACCAGCTGTATGTGCCGCAGATTACCCACCAGACGCGGTTCAGTGTCGATGGTGAGCGCATCGAACTGCGCCATGCTGCAGAAAAATCAGCCTACGTGTGGATTCCTTCCAGTAAGGCAATACTGGGTGGCACCGTGGTGTCCTCCGGCATTCACGTCTGGACTGCGGACACGCAGACCGCAGCCAGTCGCGCTGAGTGGCGTCAGGTATTGCGTGAAATGCAGCAGTTAAATCCGCAGGTGGTGATCCCCGGCCATTATCTGGGTGCGCGTCCGGCGGGCGATAAGGCGGTCACCTTTACCCTGGATTATTTGCAAAGTTTTGAGCGGGCGCTGCAACAGCACAAGGGTTCGACGGCGGTAATCCAGGCGATGAAACAGGCATGGCCGACGCTGGCCGATGAGAGTTCGCTTGAGCTGAGCGCGAAGGTGAATACCGGTGAGATGAAGTGGTAATGACTCGCCGGTGAAAAAAAGGGCCAGACGCTGCCGCGCCTGGCCTGATGCTTACTGCAGATGGGTTTTCAACTCTTCCGCCGCCTGGCGAATCGCGGTGCGGACCGCTGGTACTTCGCTCAGCGGATTGAGCAGGCCGTAGTCGTGAATCAGACCGTTGTAGCGCGTCACGGTGACATCCACTCCGGCGGCATTCAGTTTGCGGCCAAAGGCTTCACCTTCATCACGCAGCACATCCAGTTCTGCCGTCTGAATCAGCGTCGGCGGTAAGCCCTGCAGCTGCTCTTTGGTGGCGCGCAGCGGTGAAGCCAGGATATTGTCGCGCTCGCTCTGTTTGGTGGTGTAGGCGTCCCAGAACCATTTCATCATGTTGCGCGACAGGAAATAACCGTTGGCAAACTGGTGATAGGAAGCGGTATCAAAGCGGGCATCGGTCACCGGCCACAGCATGATGTCATAGCGAATCGCTGGCGTTTGCTGCTGTTTTGCCTGCAGTGCAACCGCCGCCACCATGTTACCGCCGACGCTGTTACCGACCAGCGCCAGGCGTTTACCATCTACCCCAATTTCACTACCGTGTTCTGCCACCCAGCGTGTCGCGGCATAAGCCTGATTGATGGCTACCGGATAATGCGCTTCGGGTGACGGCGTGTAATTGACAAATACCGCTGCCGCACCTGATTCCACCACTAAATCGCGCACCAGACGTTCATGGGTCGGGAAATCACCGAGGATCCAGCCGCCGCCGTGGAAGAACATGAATACCGGCAACGTACCGTGCGCGCCCTGCGGTTTTACGATGTTCAGCTTAATGGGCTGGCCGTTTACCTGAATGGTTTTTTCAGTGACGTCGGCCGGCGGCAGCGTTACCCCCTTCTGCGCATCAATCAGTACCTGCCGCGCCGCCTGCGGCGACAGTTGCTCAATCGGTTTGCCGCCGCTGCTGTTCAGCGCCTGTAAAAATTGCTGCACGTGACGTTCAGGTTGTGGCGCCTCAGCAAAGCTGTTAACAGACGCAGTCGCCATCGCCACGGCCAACAGAGAGTGTTGTAATTTCATGGTGTTACTCCTTTAAAGTTTTTTGCGATTATATCGCGCACTATTTAAATGTTTGTGACCCGGAGGCCGTGTTCTGAACTGGGTCTGAATTTATATAGTGCGCTATTTAATAGCAAGTTATTTTTATGCCGGGTTTAGCGAAATTATCGTATGCGATTGATTTTAATATGGATATTTTTTGTTAATTACACCGCAGAGAATTCACTTTTAGCGGTGCGTATATCGGCAACGCGCAGTTTGCTCTTGTCTGCGCCCCTGGCAGCAGCCACACTGGCCAGCACGCCGGGATTTTTCATACATTGAGGTAACGGGCAATGCTGCAGAGTAAAGCCACCCTGACTGGTCTGCTGGCCATTCTGTTGTGGAGCACGATAGTGGGATTAATAAAAAGCGTCAGCGAAGGTTTTGGTCCGGTGATGGGCGCCGCACTGATTTACAGCGGCAGCGCCCTGCTGTTGCTGGTTACCGTGGGTTTTCCAGACCTGCGCCAGTTTCCCCGCCGCTATGTGATCATTGGCAGCCTGCTCTTTGTCAGCTACGAGCTCTGTCTGTCGCTGTCGCTCGGTTTCACTCATAGCGGCCATCAGGCGATTGAAGTCGGCATGGTCAATTATCTGTGGCCAGCGATGACCATCGTTTTAACGGTGCTCGTCAACCGACAAAAGACCAGCCTGTTAATCCTTCCCGGCGTGCTGCTGGCCGTCGCCGGTATATGCCGGGTGCTGAGCGGCGATCAGGGGTTTTCGCTGGACGAAATGATCCATAACGTAATGGATAATCCGCTCAGTTATGGTCTGGCGTTGAGCGGCGCGATGATTTGGGCGGTTTACTGTGTGGTGACGAAAAACATCGCCAAAGGCAGTAACGGCATCACGCTGTTTTTCATCCTGACGGCGCTGACGCTGTGGCTGAAGACCCTGTTTTCACCGCAACCGCCGGTGATGTTTTCACTGCAGGCTTGCATCAGCCTGGCGCTGGCTGCGATGGCGATGGGGCTCGGCTATGCGGCGTGGAACGTGGGTATTCTGCACGGCAACGTCACGCTGTTAGCCGCAGCGTCTTACTTTATCCCTATCCTTTCGTCGCTGTTAGCCGCGTTTATCCTTCACTCCAGCCTGACGTTTTCGTTCTGGCAAGGCACGGCGATGGTTTGCCTCGGTTCGCTGCTTTGCTGGTGGTCAACGCGCGGAATTGCAACGCGTAAGCTGGAGAGCAACACGCTGGAATAACCGGCCTTTCGCCCGATGAATTTTTGCCGGGTTATCTGTCAGTCGCGCTGGGCCGAATGACATGGACAGCGCAGAGAAATCATCGCGAACAACCGGAATGGCACGGAAACGCGCGCGATGAATCACGGCAACAAAATTAACTCATCGAACATTATCAGCATGGGCGAACTTTCGTTGCTACTATAGTGACGCAACACACAGCTAAAGCGTTGCTACGAGATTTTTCCACATGGTTTTTTGTTATGCCCGCTCTGCGGGCATTTTTTATCCCGCGAATACCCCGCCACCGCTACCGTGCTGCCTGACGTCTGCTGAACATTTTGCCCGTCCAGGATGTTAATGAAAGCGACTGATCGATAACAATCTGCCTACCACCTATGTATATCTTCGTTACAAATAGGGCGACAAAACCGCTTTGTTTCATATGGTACAACACTGTTTCACCATGTAAAATCGAAACGACTATCCATTGAGGCTGCTTACAGCACGCATCGATCCCTGAGAGATCGGGCTGCTGCATGCCCAGCGGATTGAATACAGAAAAACAATTAGTTGAGGTTATTTATTATTCCCCTGGGAAAGAAAGGGGGGTGGGCAAAAACAAGCAGTGCAAAGTGCAATGTCTTTGTACTCAGGAATCATTTGAATGAAATCAAAAGAGCAACAAATCAAAACATCCAGAAGGTCATTTCTGCAGAAAACCCTTTCTGTTATCCCCTTCACCGCTATTGCGGGCACCACAGCAGTGAGCACGATGGCCTCTGCAGCTCCGGCTAACGAAAAAAGTGAGACTTATCATTACGTTCCGGTTTTCTTTAACAATGATGAATGGCGATTTATTTTATCCGCAACGGATCTGCTGATCCCCGAAGACGAATTTGGCCCCGGTGCGGTGAGTGAAGGCGTGCCCGTTTACATCGATAAGCAAATGGAATTGCCTTACGGCTATGGTTACCTGTGGTATATGAGCCCACCGTTTCAGGAGTCGATTCCTGAGATGGGATACCAGACCAATCTGGTACCGCGCGAGATTTACCGCCGGGGCATTATTAACCTGAACAAATACTGCCGGGAAAATTTCCAGAATAATTTCGCTGATTTAAGCAAAGAAAAACAGGAAGCGATTTTTCATGAACTGGAGTCCGGAAAAATCGTGCTTGATTCCGTTTCGGGTAAGTTATTTTTCTCTCAGTTACTGCAAAATACGAAAGAAGGTTATCTAGCCGATCCGGTGCATGGCGGTAATCAAACCATGGCATCCTGGAAATTGATTGGTTTTCCGGGCGCGCGCGCGGACTTTATTCAGGTAATGGAGAACCCCGATAAAGCTTATCCTTTAGGCCCTGTGAGTATTTCTGGCAAGTATGGTGCAAAAAAATGACGATTAAAAAAGAACCTGTAGATATAGTTATTGTTGGCTTTGGCTGGGCTGGCTCGTTGATGGCGATGGAATTAGCCTCCACCGGATTAAAAATTGTGGCGCTGGAGCGGGGAGAACAACGCGATACTTACCCTGACTTCGCCTATCCCCGTATCATTGATGAACTGACATATGGTGTCAGGCTAAAACTTTTTCAGAACATATCAAAAGAGAGCGTGACGGTCAGACATACCTCTAAAGATACCGCTTTACCTTATCGCCGCATGGGTTCTTTTTTACCCGGCGACGGCGTGGGCGGTGCTGGCGTTCACTGGAATGGATTACTGTGGCGTCCTCTGGAAGCGGATCTCCGACTGAAAACCGTGATTACGGAAAAATATGGTGCCAGTTTTATTCCCGAGGGAATGACGCTGCAGGACTATCCTTTCACTTACAGTGAAATTGAACCCTATTTTGATAAGTTTGAGAAAATTTGTGGCGCGTCAGGCCAGGCCGGAAATCTCAATGGCAATATCATTGAAGGTGGCAACCCCTTTGAAGCGCAGCGAGCGAACCCTTTCCCGACCAAGCCCTTGATTTACCAGTATTCTGCCATGCTGTTTGAAAAAACCACGAAAGAACTGGGCTATAATCCTTTCCCGGGTCCCGCCGCCATCTGCACTGAGGCGTATACCAATCCTTATGGCGTTGCCCTCGGCGTCTGTAATTACTGTGGTTTTTGTGAGAAATTTGGTTGCTATAACTATTCTAAAGCGTCGCCACAAACCACCATTATCCCGGCCCTCAAACAATACGATAACTTTGAATTGCGCTGTAAGTCACATGTACTCCGCGTCAATAAAGACAATACGGGGAAACTGGCCACTGGCGTAACTTACATTGATGAAAATGGCAGTGAAGTAGATCAACCCGCGGCGCTGGTGATTCTTAGTGCATTCCAGTTGCATAATATCCGGCTGCTTTTGCTGTCTAAAATCGGTAAGCCTTATAACCCAGAAACAGGCGAAGGGGTTGTTGGCAGGAATTACGCCTATCAAATGTTAGGCGGCGCAAAACTGTTCTTCAATAAAGATACCTATTTCAACCATTTTGCCGCCACCGGTGCGTCCGGTGCCTACATTGACAATTACAACAGTGAAAACTTTGATCACTCTGCTGCAGGCTTTATCGGCGGCAGTACGGTCTCTGCGCATGTCACCGGTGCCCGACCTATTGAGCAAACTGTCACGCCGAAAAATGCGCCCAAATGGGGCAGCGGCTGGAAAAAATCAATCAGGGATAGCTACCTGCATAATATGAGCATTGGCGTCAGTTCATCTGTCATGCCATATAAGCAATGTTATCTTGATCTTGACCCAACCTATACCGATGGTTATGGACTGCCTTTATTAAGAATGACGTTTGACTGGCAGCAGAATGAACTCAAAATGACCCAGTTCATGGCGGGCAAAACGGAAAATATCGTTAAGGCTATCGGGCCAGATTCTTACGACATGGGCTTCAAAAACTTATCTACGCATTACGATGTTCGCCCATATCAATCTACGCATACCACCGGTGGCGCCGTGATGGGCGACAGCCCGGCGACCAGCGTGGTTAACAAATACCTGCAGTGTTGGGACGTATCCAACGTTTTCGTGGCCGGTGCAAGTTGCTTCCCACAAAACCATGCTTACAACCCAACCGGAATCGTCGGTGCAACCACGCTGTTTTCAGCGAACGCAATCAAAACGATTTACCTGAAAAATCCAGGCCCAATGGTTCAGGCTTAAGGGGATAAGGATAAGAAGATGAAAATGACCTGTTTGAAGTGGCTATCCTTATTATCGCTATTCTGCGCGTTATCCTCTGCAGCGGAGGATATTTCCCCGGAGCTCATCAACAAGGGTAAATATATTGCCACTGCCGGAGATTGCGTTGCCTGTCACTCCATTGCCGGAAAACAGAGCTTTACCGGCGGATTGAAAATGATGACGCCGGTTGGCGCGATTTACTCGACCAATATCACCCCTGATAAAGCAACCGGTATCGGCGAATATACCTATGACGACTTTGCTAAAGCATTACGTCAGGGAATAGCCAAAGACGGTCGCCACTTGTACCCGGCGATGCCTTACACGGCCTATGCCAAAGTAAACGATGAAGATATGCATGCTTTGTATGCCTATATGATGCATGGCGTAACGGCCGTTCACGCGGAAAACAGAAAAAGCGATATTCCGTGGCCACTGAACATGCGCTGGCCACTGGCTCTGTGGAATATGGCATTCCACGACGATAAAGCTTACGTGCCGGATAGCACCAAAAGTGCGGAGTGGAATCGGGGCGCTTATCTGGTGCAGGGATTAGGTCACTGTGGCACCTGCCATACCCCGCGTGGCATTGCTTATCAGGAAAAATCGTTAGATCAGCAGGGTAAAACGTACCTGACCGGCGGGACACTGGAGGGCTGGCATGCGCCGGATCTGACCGGCAACGCGAAATCGGGACTCGGCAGCTGGTCGCAGGAGGATATTGCGTTATTCCTGAAAACCGGTCGCACTAACACCTCAGCCGCCTTCGGCTCCATGACGGACGTGGTTGAGCACAGCACGCAATATTTGAGTCAGGCTGATCTTGCTGCGGTGGCGGGCTATTTGAAGTCATTGCAGCCATCCGCACCGGTTACGCCGTCTGCGCCACCCGCCGATAGCACCACTGCCGCGCTGGTCCGGGGAGACATCAGTGTCCCTGGCTCAAGGCTATATATGGATAACTGCTCAGGTTGCCACCGTCTGGATGGCAAAGGGTATGCCAAAACCTTCCCTTCTCTCGCCGGTAATTCAGCGATCCTGAGTGATGATCCGTCTTCGGTGATTAGCATTGTATTACGCGGCGGCAAAATGGCTGTCACGAAGGAGGCGGTCATCGGGTTGACGATGCCTGATTTTGCCTGGCGGCTTAACGATCAGCAGGTGGCGGATCTGGTGACATTCATTCGTAACGGCTGGGGCAATCAGGCACCTGCGGTAAGCGCGGATCAGGTAGCAAAACTGCGTAAAGATCTGCCCAAGGCAGCGGAGGCGGATAAGGAAAAGAGTCAGTAAAAACTGACGAAGAAAGCGCATTCATCAGGGTCCTGACAAGGGCCCTGTTCATGACGCCGTCTATCCGTTGCTGCCAGAGCCATTCCGCGCAATGCCCTATCGCCCGTCTGCACTACGCTTTGTCGGCATCGGTCAGAGTGGCTCGCACCTGCGGCAGGCTTTGCGGGTAATTCTGCTGAATGAATTCGATCATCTTCTCACGGACGTAGCAGCGTAAATCCCATGCCGTTGGCGAGTTCTGCGCGGTCATCAGTAAGCGGATGGTCATGGTTTTTTCCGTGGTATCGGTCACCTGTAACACCTGAGTTTCACGATCCCAGAGCCGCGTCTCATTGAGGATTTTTTCAAAATGCTCGCGCAGCGGGGCCAGCGGCATTGAGTAATCGACGTAAAGGAAAACGGAACCCAATATCTGTGCGTTATTACGCGTCCAGTTCTGGAAGGCATTTTCGGTAAAATAGGTAATCGGTAATACCAGGCGGCGTAAATCCCAGATGCGCACCACCACGTAGGTCAGGTTTATCTCCTCAATCCAGCCCCACTCTTTTTCGACCACCACCGCATCATCGATTTTAATCGGCTGAGTAAACGCAATCTGAATACCGGCAAACAGATTGACCAGCGACTTTTGCAAAGCGAAACCAATAATGATACCGGCTACCCCGGCACCCGCAAGAATGGTAGTACCGAATTTACGCACGCCAGGGAAATTAAGCAGAATCAGACTCAGGCAAAACAGCACCAGAATGACAATCGCTACCTTTTTGACGTAAATGAGCTGCGTGCGTATTTTTCGTGCACGCAGGTTATTCGATAGATTAATGTCGTAGCGAATAAACAGCATATCCTGTGCCACGTTAATCAGGCGAATAAAAATGGAACAGAATGATAATATGATGAAAATATTCAGCGTGGTGGCAATAAAGCTCAGGGAGTTGGGATCCAGATGGACATAATGAATCCCCATATTGATTAACAGTAACGGGATAAACAGAAACAGCGATCCACGTAAATGCTTTTCCAGCGATTTAAACAGCTTGCGATCACGGCTTTGCCAGTAGCGTATAAACCTGAGGAGGATAAACCGGGCCAGAAAACCCAGCGCTAACGAGAGTGTGACGAGCAATACAGCAGGCACCCATGCCGGCGCGCCAGATAACTCACCAAGAATCAATGGCATCATTTTCCCTTCTGTTCAGCTGACAACCGGGGTTATCAGATAAGTCACCCAAAGCAGTAACCGTTGTCGTGTCGGTTATCTGTTAAGCGCATGATTTCGCACTTCAGTTTGTGAAAATATAGCCTACAGGCAGCGGTTAGCCGGGGAAAAAACCTGCAGACAATCAGGTCCGATAGCAGCGACCTTCGCAAGTTTTTGAATTCACAGTTTTTTCAGCGTTATAGCTAAATGTCTGAAATGTCAGGCGAGGGAGTGTTAATGACAGGTTGTTACGCCACATCGGCGGGGAACAAATCCGGGCAACCTGCTGCGATACGTCGCTATAAAAACGCCGATATCGCAGCAGGCCAATGCGTGATGCGCGCGGTTAAGCGCGCAGTACATTATTTGGCATACGCCTCGGTAGACAGCGTGATCGTGACTTCATCGCCGACAGCCGGAACGTATTTATCAATTTTAAAGTCCGAGCGCTTAATGACGCCAGTGGCATCAAAACCGATGGCCTGCTTCTTAACCATAGGATGCATATCCTGCTTATTCAGGGTGGCATGCAGCACAACCGGCTTAGTAATGCCTTTGAGGGTTAAATTACCCTTCACATCATATTTATTGTCGCCTTTACTTTCCACTTTGGTGCTGTGGAAGGTGGCCTGAGGGTATTTTGCCACATCAAAATACTCATTCCCCAGAAACTCTTTGGTCAGCGCGGGGACATGCGTGTCGATAGTTTTCATCGGCAGGGTAACATTGACCTGTGATTTTTCCGGATTTTCTTTATCAAAAGTCAGCTTACCGGAGACATCAGAAATATCAGCAGTCGGATGAGAGAAACCAAAGTGATTCCATGCGATCACCACGGAAGTATGCTGCGGGTCAAGGTTATATTCTGTTGCCGCCGCATGTGAAAGGGGAACATATAAAGCCACCACGGAAAGCAACGCGGTTTTTTTCAAAAGTTTCATGAAAACATCCTCAAATAATCAAGTGCTAATACTGTAGCGCAAACCTGCTGAGCTGTTATTGAAATCATTTGCTTTAGCCGTTCAAAATTTTTAACCGTTTTTTCAGCACATAAATAATAACGCAACGTGAAATTTACTGACATCGCGTAATTAAATGTCTGTGGATGAAATTAAATAAACACGTTCTCAGGTGGGTAATTTAAGGGCGAGGAGAAGAGCGGCAAGCCATGTTAATCTAACGGTTCAAAACCGCCTGAACAGCCGGCGGCTCCCACGCGTTATTCTTCGCTGGCGCGGCGTTGATCATAGGCAACTTGTGCCTGCTCAATCGCGCCGCCCTGCTCACGGGCCCACTTCACCAGCGCAACGAACGGATCCTGCAACGTCTGGCCCAGCGGGGTAATCGCATACTCAACGGCTACCGGCGACGAAGCAATGACGCGACGGCTAATCAGGCCGTTACGCTCAAGCCGGCGCAACGCCTCCGTCAGCGCCTTGTGGGTAATCGGATCAAGACGCCGCTTAATGGCGTTAAAGCGTGCGGGTTCGGTACACAGCACGGTCAGAATCAATACTGACCACTTATTGGCTACCTGTTCGAGGATCGGACGGGTGCTGTTGTTCTCTGCCAGCAGGGCTGCGATATCAGTCGCCATGAGATTTCCTTAGGTATATCTAATGTAGATAAGGTGCGTAATTGACACTAAATATACGAAATGTATCATCTGGCGTCTACCCTACTCTACTGGAGCAGCCATAATGAAACTTGAAGGAAAAGTCGCGCTTGTTACCGGCGGCAGCAGCGGTATCGGCCTCGCCATCGCGCGCCGTTTTGTGCAGGAAGGCGCCCACGTTTTCATCACCGGACGACGCGAAGCGCAACTGACCGAAGCGGTAACGCGCATCGGTGGACGAATCGAAGCGATAGCCGGCGATCTCACCCGTGCCAGCGACGTTGCCCATCTGTTTGACACTCTGCAGGCCCGCGCCGGCGGTCTTGATATTCTGGTGAACTCTTCTGGCGTGGCAGAACCCGCCAGCCTGGAAGAGACCAGCGCAGAACACTTCGACCGTACCTTCGGCCTCAACGTGCGCGCCATGGTGTTCACCGTGCAGCATGCGGTAAAGCACATGCGCGAGGGCGGCGCGATTGTGCTGGTGGGATCGATTGCGGGAGGCATGGCGAATCCCGGCTATGGCGCTTACTCGGCCAGCAAAGCGGCAGTGCGCGCCTATGCCCGCACCTGGACCAGCGAACTGGCACCGCGTGACATTCGCGTCAACACGCTGAGTCCCGGCCCGACTGACACGCCGATGTTCGACCAGGTCAGCGATGAGGTGCGACAGACGTTTAGCGCGCAGATACCGGCTAAACGCCTCGGCGATCCTGACGAAGTTGCGGCCGCCGCCCTGTTCCTCGCTTCGGACGAAAGTGTTTACGTCAGAGGTGCCGAACTGGTGATTGATGGCGGCATGTCAGCGTAAACGGCGTTCCGTGCTGCACAGCGCGCCGGCCGACCGTTGTGCAGCAACAGAGTCGTTTCTCAGAAGGTGTAGCTAAAGCCGACTGTTCCGGTGACCTGATCACGGCGCGATACGATCGGACTGTCCGCCGCGCGATCGCCCAGCCAGTTGTAGCCGGCGCTGACCAGCGTTCCCCAGTGCGCGTCAAACTGGTGACTCCACGTTAGCGACGTCGCAACACCGTAAAAACCACCAGCGGCATCGTAACGCGAAAACCGGCTGCGCCTGCTCTGGGACTCGCTCACGCCGTACCAGGTATTCATGTAACGCGCATCGCCAAACAGGGCCGCCGTCTGCAGGGCAACCGTGTCGCTGTCATTCTGGACGGGCACCAGCGTAACGGATGCCTGATAGTTAACGCCCTGATCATCACTGAGCGGCAGCACCGCTTTCCCCTCAACACTCAGCCACGGCGTAAGCTGCCAGCCCAGCGCCAGTGCGGTATTCACTGAGGCATTAATATTCCCCATGCCTTTCAGGCGGCTGGCGCCGTCCCGCCAGGTTGAATCTTTGTCGCTTCGGCCGAGACTGTAACCCAGCGTGTGTTCCAGATAGAACCCACTGTCGCTCTGCAGGTCATAACCGATGCCTTTCTGGGCATCCGCAAAAAATGCGCCGTCCCGGGCCTGGAAAATCGGTATCGGCTGCACCCGCGTTTTCTTCGATCCGCTGTAGCGCGGCGCGAATTGTGCCCCCGCGCCCAGCGTCAGGCTGGTCTGCGCCTCACCGCTGTCGGCCCTGGCGGCAGCGGAAAGCGTCAGCGTCAGACTGGCCATGTACAACAGCGTATTTCTGGTTATCATCGTGTCACCTCTTTATCGGTCCGTTATCCGCCCCTTGCCCGGGCAGCCGCAGCGCGAAGCCGAAGTATCCCGGGGCTGTGTCAACAAACAGCCAGGGATTTATGAAGAAACTGTCAAGGTGAGTTATGCAGACCAAAAATATTCTGATTATTGAGGACGACGCTGACGCGGCGGAGGTACTGGAGGCCTATCTGCAGCGCGAAAACTATGCGGTGCGGATTGCGGCGGATGGCCTGTCCGGGCTGGAGCTGGCCCAGCGCTGGCAGCCCGATCTGATTTTGCTCGATGTGATGCTGCCGGGCCTGAACGGCACCGAAGTGCTGGCAAAACTCCGGCGCAGCAGCGAAGTGCCGGTGATCATGGTCACGGCCATGGGCGATACGCCCGATCGTATCGGCGCACTGCGCTACGGCGCGGATGATTATGTGGTCAAGCCCTATCATCCCGGCGAAGTGGTGGCACGCGTGCAGGCAGTGCTGCGGCGCAGCGCGGTAAAAACGCCGCAGGAAGAGATCCTGCGCTGGCAGGGGCTGGAAGTGAATAGTGAAGCGATGACGGTCACCGTCACGCCGTTAAGCGGCGCAGTGATATCTATTGATACCACGCCGACCGAATTCACGCTGCTGGTGACCCTGATGCGTGCGCCGGTGCGGGCGCTGAGCCGCCAGTTCCTGCTGGAACAGTGCCTGCCGGACAGCGACGCGCTGGAGCGCGTGGTTGATACCCACGTCTACAACCTGCGCAAAAAGCTGGAGGCGGCCGGTATGGCGGGCGTGCTGCTCAACGTGCGCGGCGTGGGCTACAGGTTTCGCCAGCCATGACAGATAAAGCCCCGCAGACCCTCTGGCGCTGGCTTTGCCTGCGCATCCTGACGCTGGCCATCGGTACCGTGGTGCTGATTGCGCTGTGCATGTGGCTGCGCTTCACGGTGCAGTATTTGTGGATCACGCACCACATGCCGCCCGCTATCCTGCGTGAATTTCTCGCCCTGCGCGAGCATCCGGAACGCGATCCCGCACGCTTTCATCAGATCATTGATAGCTGGTGGGGCATACGCTACTCCGATCCGTCCATTGCCTCCTCAGACTGGATCACCGTCGGCATCCTGGTGCTGGTGACCATTCCGTTTATTGCCTACTTCGGGCTGCGCCACGCGCGACCGCTGTCTGCGCAGTTCAGCCAGCTCAGACGGGCGGCCGATCAGGTGACCGCTGGCGACTTTGGTGCGCAGGCGGCGTTAACCCCGGCAGCGCCCGCGGAACTGGCGCAGTTCGCGCACAACTTCAACACCATGACGCGACAGCTGGCGCGTTACGACAAAGAACTTCGCGCTTCACACGTCGCCATGGCGCACGAGCTGCGATCGCCGCTCAACGCAGCAATGGTGCGTCTGCAGGCGCTGCTTGATGGCGTGTTTAGTGCGGATCCACGTCAGCTCGCGCTGATCATGGCGCAGCTGAGCTGCCTGCGCCGGCTGATCGATGAGCTGCATCTGCTGTCGCTGGCGGATGCTGGCCAGCTGACGCTGGAGCAGGTGCGCTGCAACCCGGCAGACATTCTGCGCGAGCGCCTGCAATGGATAAAACCGCAGCTGGATGAAGCGGGCATCAGCACCGTGGTGGAGATCGCGGAAGAGACGTTGCTGACGGTCGATCCGTTTCGTCTCGGGCAGGTTTTTACCATCCTGCTGGAAAATGCCCTGCGCTATGCCGGTACTGGCAGCCAGCTGCTGCTGCGCACCTACAGCACAGCGAATCACTACGCAATTGTCGTGCAGGACAGCGGACCGGGCGTTCCTGCGGCATTTCTTGATCTGATGTTCGAGCGCTTTGCGCGCGGCGAGGCATCACGCGCCCGTCACTCCGGCGGCAGCGGGCTGGGCCTGTCTATCGCACGCGCCATTTGCCACGCGCACGGCGGCACGATTAACGCCACGCTGCCGGCAGCGGGAGGTTTGCAGCTACAGATTTTATTGCCACGCCACGCCTGACATTTTGGCGGTCTTGACAGGCTCTTGATAGAACGTCGCCGGATTCTTGATAATCGCACGGTGTAATGGCGCAAATACCGATAAAGGAATTGCGCCATGATCGACGAGCTTCCCTGCCTGATCAAACAGAGTCTGCGCCACCTGCTGAACCCGCGTCACTTGTTTTCCCTGCTGCCGCTGTTGCCCTGTCTGTTGCTGACGGCCATGCTGCTGACCGGCTGTGACCGCAAGCGAACGCCCACGCCGCCGCCACCGCGTCCGGTTAAATTCATCACCGTAGGCCCGCGCCTGGCTGCCGGGCAGCAAACTCTGACCGGCGAGATCCGCGCGCACGATGAAACCTCGCTGAGTTTCAGGCTGGAAGGACGGATTCTGACGCGCAGCGCCGACGTCGGCAGCCGCTTCAGGCAGGGAGAGACACTTGCCGTGCTCGACAGTCCCGGCGCGCTCAACCAGCTGACCAGCGCACAGGCTGACCTGAACAGCAGCCGCGCGGCCGAAAAGGTGGCGGCCCTTAATCTGCACCGTATGCAATTGCTGATGCCGTCCGGTGCCATCGCCCGTGCGCAGCTGGATAGCGCCAGCGCCGACTGGCAGGCAGCGCTGGCGCGGCGGCAGAGCAGTGAAGCGGCGTTGAAAAATGCCCAGGACAGCCTGCGCTGGACCCAGCTTACCGCGTATGAAGATGGCGTGGTAACCGGCGTCAGCGCCGCAGCCGGCCAGGTGGTCAGCGCCGGTCAGACGGTATTTACCGTTGCGACCGGTACAGGCCGTGACGTGGTGTTTGACGTGGCCGCGCCGGAAACCCTCGATCGGCGCGCCAGTGCCCGCTTCCGCGTTGCGCTGTTGCAGAACCCGTCCGTGGTGGCCGGGGCGCATTTGCGCGACGTCAGTCCGCAGGCCGACGCTCAGACACGCAGCTGGCGGGTACGCATCACACTGGATAATCCTCCGCCGGAGATGGTGCTGGGTGCCAGCGTCACGGTGACCCTGCCGCCGCTCGCCACCGCAGACGATGCGGTGATGGCGATTCCGGCCACCGCACTCACCCGCCAGGCCGGCCAGCCGGCGGTATTTATTCTCGACCCGGTTAAAAACTGCGTCATCCGGCGCAGCGTAGAGATCGCCAGCTACACCGCTGACGCGGTGTGGATTCGTGCGGGCATCACGCCGGGCGATCGGGTCATTACTGCGGGCGTCAGAAGCCTGCGTGACGGTGAGCGTGTTGCCGGCATCCAGGAGGACCCGCATGAAACCGGCGTTTAATCTTTCTGCCTGGGCGCTGAAGCAGCAGCAGCTGATGGCCTTCCTCATGCTGCTGATCATGGCCGCCGGCATCGTCAGCTATGAAAAACTCTCGCGCAACGAAGATCCGGCGTTCACCATCAAAACCGCCGTGGTATCCGCGCAGTGGCCGGGCGCCAGCCTCAATGACACGGTCAGGCTGGTCACCGACACGCTGGAGAAAAAACTGCAGGAAATTCCGTGGCTGGATTATGTGCAGAGTGAAACCCCCGCTGGCCGCACGGTCATTTTCGTTAATCTGCGGGACGACACGCCACCCGCCGAGGTGGCCGGCATCTGGTATCAGGTGCGTAAAAAAATGCAGGATGTGACCCCGGCTTTGCCGCAGGGCGTGCAGGGCCCGGCCGTCAACGATGAGTTTGACGATACCTTTGGCACGATATATGGCTTTTCCGCTGACGGTTTTTCGCCGCGCGAGTTGCGGGATCGGGTAGAGGCTATTCGCCGCGATCTGATGAGTCTGCCGGATGTGGGTAAGATCCAGCTACTGGGCGAGCAGGAAGAGCAGCTGGTGGTGGCCTTTTCCCCGCGCCAGCTGTCCGCCATGGGGCTGGATTTGCAGCAGGTAGCAGAGGCGCTGCGCGCGCAGAACGTCGTCGAGCCGGCGGGCAATGTGCGCACCGCCACCGATAACATCGCCCTTCGCGTCAGCGGCGCGTTCAACAGCGAGGCGAGCCTGCGGGCGGTTACCCTGCGCCTTAACGATCGCTATGTTCCCCTGACGGCGATCGCCACGATTACACGCCGCCCCGCCGAGCCGCCCGCCCCGCTGTTCCGCGTCAATGGCCAGCCGGCTATTGGACTGGCGGTGTCGATGGCCGCGACCGGCAACATGCTGGATTTTGGTCGCGCACTGCGGGCGCGTATGGAGAGCGAAGCCAGCCAGCTGCCGCACGGCATAGAAATGACCCGCGTCGCCGACCAGTCAGCGGTGGTGCAACAGGCCGTCAGTGGTTTTGTCGACGTGCTGGGCGAGGCGGTGATTATCGTGCTGGCGGTTTCCTTTGTCTCGCTGGGGCTGCGTGCCGGACTGGTGGTGGCAGCGGCCATCCCGCTGGTGCTCGCCATGACGTTTATCGGCATGCATCTGGCCGGCATCGGCCTGCAGCGCATCTCGCTCGGCGCGCTGATCATTGCGCTGGGCCTGCTGGTGGATGATGCGATGATCACGGTGGAAACCATGGTCGCGCGGCTGGAAGCCGGCGATTCCCGCGCGAGTGCCGCAACCTGGGCATTCCGCGCCACGGCCTTCCCGATGCTGACCGGTACGCTGGTGATGATTGCCGGGTTTATTCCGGTCGGCTTTGCCGCTTCCAGCGCCGGCGAGTACTGCTATACCTTGTTTGCCGTGGTGCTGATGGCGCTGATCAGCTCCTGGCTAGTGGCGGTGCTGTTCTCGCCGCTGACCGGCAGCTGGCTGTTACCGGCCAGGCTGCAGCAGCACCGCGCCGGACACGGGCGCCTCAGCCAGCTCTATCGACGCCTGCTCGGCAGCGTACTTCGCCACAGGATACTGACGCTCAGCGTGGCGGTGCTGACGCTGGTGCTGGCCGGCGTCGGTACGACTTATATGCAGGGCGAATTTTTCCCCGCGTCGGACCGGCCTGAGCTGCTTGTCAGCCTGGCGCTGCCGGCCTGTGCATCACAGCAGGCAACCCTGCGTCAGGTGCAGCGCCTGGAGCAAATTGTCTCCGCCAGCCGCGATGTCGACCACTATTCCTCTTACGTTGGCACCGGTGCGATACGCTTTTATCTGCCGATGGACGTGCTGCTGGATGATGAAAACAGTGCCCAGCTGGTGGTGGTAGCCAAAAGTCTGGCCGCCCGCCAACGGCTGCAGCACGATCTGGACGCCGTCCTTGCCCGGGATTTCAGCGACATCACCACCCGCGTTTCGCCGCTGGAGCTCGGTCCACCGGTGGGCTGGCCGATTCGCTATCGCGTCAGCGGCCCGGATTATCGCCAAGTGCAGCTGCTGGCAGAAAAGCTCGCCGCCGCGCTCGGCGCCTCACCGCTGACACGTGAAGTCAATCAAACCGTGGGCGAGCCCGAGCGCGTCATCACATTGCAGGTCAACCAGACGGCGGCACGCGCAGCCGGACTCTCTTCGGACCTGATTGCTCAGTATCTGCATACGCTCTGGTCGGGGACGCTCATTACCACGGTGCGCGATGGTAACCGGCTGGTGGATGTGGTGCTGCAGGGCAACGCTGCAGCGCGCCATGACCTGAGCAGCCTGTCCGATCTACTGCTCACCGCGCCGTCGGGCGCAAAAATTCCGCTGGCGCAGGTGGCAACACCGCAGTGGGGGCTGGAAGATCCCGTTATCTGGCGACGCCAGCGCCTGCCGTTTATCACCGTGCAAACCGACCCTGCGCCCGGCCTGCGCGCAGCAGCGGCCTCCGCCGGGCTCGCACCGCTGATTACCAGGTTCAGGGCCGGGCTGCCGGCAGGTTACAGCCTGAGCGAGGACGGCGCGGTGGCTGAATCGGACAAGGGCAACCAGTCGGTGATCGCTATCCTGCCGGTCACGCTGGTCTGCATGCTGGTGCTGCTGATGCTGCAGCTGCGGCGTTTCTCCCGTCTGCTTCTGGCCCTGCTGATGGCGCCTTTTGGCCTGCCGGGCATTGTGCTGGCGATGCTGCCGACCGGCACACCGATGGGCTTTGTGGCGCTGCTGGGCATTATCGCGCTGGCTGGCATGATCATCCGCAACGCGGTGATTCTGATCAGCGAGGCGGATAACAATGTCTCATTGGGCATGGCCTGTAACGCGGCCATTGCGGCGGCCGCCGAACACCGCGCACGGCCGATTGTGCTCACCGCCAGCGCGGCGATTCTCGGTATGATCCCCATCTCGCGCCAGGTTTTCTGGGGGCCGATGGCGCTGGCGATTATCGGCGGGCTGCTTGTCGCCACGCTGGTGACGCTCACCGTGCTGCCCGCAGCGATGAGCCTGGTGATGCAGGCAGAAGCCCGTCGGGACAAACTACAATCACTGCGCCGGCTAATGCTCAGAAAATAACCGCATGCGGCGCAGCCCTGCCGCCGCGCGGCCACGCAATGTTTATCCACAGGGTTCCGGGCGGGATATGCACGTCAGATGTGGACAGGATGAGGGCAGACACGCGCAGCACCGGCTGCGCGTGGCCGCTGGCTATTTCACTACCGGATGCTTCTCCTGCTGTAGCGCGTTCATAAAGGTGTCGCTGAGATGCAGATGCTGACGCACCAGCGCCGGCGGCGTGCTGGCCAGCCACTGGTTAAGCGAAATATCCGCGTAATAATCGCTTTTAAACAGCTCGAGAAAGCGCAACGGCTTATCGCCCGTGTTTTCGATATAGTGGCCCATGGCAAAAGGCACATAGCCGACATCACCGGCGCGGAAGTCAAACGTACGCGCCTGACCCGACGAGGCAAACACGCCCATCCGCCCCTGACCTTCCAGATAGTATTGCCATTCGTCGTTATTAGGATGCCAGTGCAGTTCGCGCATCGCGCCGGGCGCCAGCTCAACCAGCGCGGCGGCAATGGTTTTTGATACCGTAAAATTACTGGAATCGGTAATGCGTACCGTGCCGCCCGGCAGCGTCAGCGGCGTTTGCGCCAGCATTTTATGCGAGAAGGTCTGCTTCGATTTTGTGCCGCCCTTCACCGCCGAAGCCGCCGCGCCGTCCGGTGCCTGCCCGGCAAAAATGTACTCATCCGCAGGCGACGGCAGCGTGTTAAACACCTCAGCCGGCACGCCAAAGTTTTTTGCCAGCACTTCCGGCGGGATATGTTTGAACCAGTCGCTGAGCAGAAAGGTACTGTCTTCATCGAAATTGCCGTTGTCGAAGGCCAGCAGGAATTCGCAGCCGTCCGGCCCGAGGCCCTGAATCGAGTGCGGCACGCCCGGCGGGAAATACCATAAATCGCCCACGCCGACGTCATCGACAAACCAGCCACCTGCGGTATCCAGCGCGGTGATGCGCGCATTGCCGTACAGCATATAGGCCCACTCGCCCTCTTTGTGCCAGTGCAGCTCGCGGATACCGCCGTTATCCAGCCGCATATCGACCCCGGCGATAGTGGTGGAAATGCCCAGTTCGCGCTGTGTCACCTGGCGCGTCCAGCCGCCGCTGCCCTTACGCACGTGCGCATCGCTGAACGAGAAGCGCAGGTTGGGCAACGTGCCGCTGTCGGTCGCGGGTGGATCGACCAGATCCGGGTTCAGCGCTTCGCGAACCGGATCGTGCGGGCCGGGATCGCGCGGATGGTTGGGATCATTGGCCGGATAAGTCGCAACCTTGCCGTCGTGGGCGTGGACTTTGCCAGCTGCCAGCGCCACGGTGCCACCGGCGGCGAAGGCCATAAAGCGTCTGCGAGATAAGTTTTCCAGTTTCATACCTGCTGTCTTCCTCAGTTTCTTATGGTTTGTGTCATGCTCCTTAACCATAATCAACCTGTGGCTTTCGCCAACCTTGTGTCACAGCTGAAATCAATTGAAAACCTTTATCATCGCGCCAGTCCGCCATTCACCAGCCTCACGTCATTTACGCTTCATTGAGACCGCGTTGACGTTCGGGTTACATCAGCCAGCAAATCAGGCACGAAGTGATCAAATCCCTTCTCTGATTAAGCAATTTTTTTAATGATAGCCCGCCTTAAAAGTTAATTTATTGTTACAAAAGCATCGCAATTGCAATAATTACCCGGCTACGTTTTTTCACCGGCGAGACGTGGCCGTTCCGGACGGAAGCCCATGCCAATCAAGCGGCCAAACAGATGACGCAAAAACGGATAGCGGCTGATAATCTGCGGCACCTTGCTGGGCGTGGTGCGCGGACGCTTGCCGCTGCTCATTTTGATCTGCAGAAATTGCGTCGCCACCGTCGGGAACTGCCGCCGCCGCTGCACGTTCTCCAGATCGCGCAGCGTGAGCGTGCCGTTTTGCAGGGGCCGCGTCAGATGATTGGCGGTGGCCACCGCGTCCTGAATCGCCAGGTTCACGCCGACGCCACCAATCGGCGACATCGCATGCGCAGCATCGCCAATGCACAGCACGCCGGGCTTCATCCATTTGTCCAGCCGATCAATGCGAATGGATAACAGACTCAGTTGCTGCCACTCCGTCAGTTGCGCCATGCGCGCCACGCTGAACGGTGCGACTTCTGCCATGCGGGTTTTCAGCGCGTCGAGTCCGGCCTGCTTCAGCACCTCAAATTCACCTTTCTGAATGGTGAATCCGCACTGCCAGTATTCGCCACGGTCGATGACGATAAAGTTTTGCTTCGGCCCTTTATGGCCCATGCCCAGCTCGGGGTCGTCCGGTTGTTTATCCAGCCGGAACCACACCACATCACGTGGAGCGCCAAAGCTTTTACCCACCAGCCCGGCTTTCTGCCGCACCGCCGAGCGACGGCCATCAGCGCCTATCACCAGCGGGGCGTGAATTTCGTGACCTTGTAACGTTTTCACGCCAGCGATGGTGCCATCCTGATAGAGGAAATCGTCAAAACCGGTGGATTGCAGCAGCGTGAAGCCGGGAAATTGCGCCGCCTGGGCGGCGAGGAACGTGAGGAAATCCCACTGCGGCATGAAAGCGATAAAGCGGCAGCGCAACGGCAGACGGGAGAAATCGGCCATGGTGATCTCCTGCCCGCCCACTTCCGCCTGTAACTTTTCCGCGCGCTGATGCGGCAGCGCCAGCAGCGCGTCGAGCAGTCCCAGCTGGTGCATGATCTCCAGCGTTGAGGGATGAATGGTGTCGCCGCGAAAATCGCGCAGAAAATCGGCATGCTTCTCAATCACGACCGCACGCAGGCCGGCGCGCGCCAGTAAATAGGCCAGCATTAAGCCGGCCGGACCGCCGCCGACGATGCAGCAGTCGGCGTTTATTACCTGTGGAGACGGCATGATGCCCTCATCTTTTGCTATATATGATAATTGTTATCATTTATATAGCATCTGCGCGGCACAAAGGTGATGATAAATGCCGCAGTCAGACGAGTGGTTTGCCACCAGCCCCAGCGCAATGACGCTGCGCGCGGTGGCGAGAATGGCCTCCTGCGGACTGCGCGGGTGCCAGTTCAGCAGCCAGCTTTGGCGGCGCTGACGTTCATATCAACGCCCAGCAGTTTTACCATGCCCGTCATCAGCGGATTTTGCGCTGCCGCCGCCCGCACCATGGCGTCACTCATTGGCTGCAGCGAAACCTTCTCTGCTTCTGCTGCCAGATGGGTTTTGAGCGTGCGCGCCACCTCAATAAGCGGCAGGCTATGCCCCGAACTGGCGAGGAAGCGCTGACCCTGTGCTGCGGCCAGCAGCGCACCGCCCGCCAGCTGGCTGCGGGCGCTGAGCGACGCACGATTGGCCCCGGCGTTACAGCGGCTGCATGGCGATCCGGCGCGCAACTGGCTTCTGGACGAACTGGCGCGTACGTGGTAGCGCAGACGCTGGGTTACGCCTCAGAGAGCGCCTTCAGCCATGCTTTTAAGCGTGAAACGGGTCAGTCACCCAATGCATTTCGCCGCGCCGTGCGGTTACAGCAGGCGCAGCGATAAAGCGCGCCGCGTTGCGCGGCGCCGGGCATTACTTAATTTGTGAAGAGACGCGCCACATATCCACCCCGCCTTCGGTGGCGTAGCGATCAATCTCCGCCAGTTCCTGTGCCGTGAAGGTCAGGTTGTCCAGCGCGCGCAGCGAATCGCTTAACTGATCAACCGTGCGCGCGCCAATCAGCGCCGAGGTGACCCGCTCATCACGCAGCGCCCAGGCGATGGCCATCTGCGCCAGCGTCTGACCGCGCGCTTCGGCAATTGCGTTCAGCGCACGGATTTTCGCCAGGTTTTCTTCGCTCAGCATGGCGGACAGACGCGGATCGCCGCCGCCGGCGCGTGCGCCCTGCGGCACGCCGTTGAGGTATTTACTGGTCAGCATGCCCTGCGCCAGCGGCGAAAAGGCGATGCAGCCGCTGCCGAGTTCCGCCAGGGTATCGAGCAGCCCGTGCTCAATGCTGCGGTTGAGCATGGAGTAGTTGGGCTGATGAATAAACAGCGGCACTTTCTCATCGGCCAGAATCGCAGCGGCCTGGCGCGTCAGCTCTGGCGAATGGGAAGAGATGCCGACATACAGCGCTTTGCCCTGGCGATGCAGCTGCACCAGCGCGCCCATGGTTTCTTCCAGCGGCGTATTCGGATCAACGCGATGGCTGTAAAAGATATCGACATAATCCAGCCCCATGCGACGCAGGCTGTTGTCACAGCTGGCAATCAGATGCTTGCGCGTGCCGGTCGGGCCACCGTACGGACCTGGCCACATATCCCAGCCCGCTTTGCTGGAGATGATCAGTTCATCACGATACGGGGCAAAATCCTGCGCCAGCCAGCGACCGAAGTTCTCCTCCGCCGATCCCGCCGGCGGACCGTAGTTATTGGCCAGATCGAAATGGGTGATGCCGTTATCAAACGCGTGGCGCAGGATCGCTCTGCCGGTCTCAAACACGTCAACGCCGCCAAAATTCTGCCATAGCCCCAGCGAAATCAGCGGCAGCACCAGGCCACTTTTGCCGGTTTTACGGTATTGCATGTTGGTCTGGTAACGCGCTGGCGATGCAACATAACTCATAACAGATTCCTCAAATTGAAAGCCGCGGTGCTGGCTGCAGACAACGATGCCTGCACTCCGGCAAAGCGATGCGACGAGATGACCATTGCGGGATTAATTTTTGCCGCGTATCGTTAATCTGTAAAATTCATTATTGTGATTAAATTCATCTTTTATGGAGATAACTGATGGAACTGCGTCAGCTGCGGCACTTTATCGCCGTGGCGGAACATGAAAATTTCACTCGGGCAGCGCAGAGCATGCACATTGTGCAGTCGGCGTTATCGACGTCGATAAAACAGCTGGAAGACGAGCTGGGCACCGCGCTGTTTATCCGTTCCACCCGTCAGGTGCGTCTGACCATGGCCGGAAAAGTGTTTCTGCATTACGCCAGAACCATTGCCGCCTTCGTTGAAAAGGCGTCGCAGGAAGTCGCGGCGATGGTGACGCTCAAAACGGGCACCCTGTCGATTGGTACGGTGCAAAGCGTGCCTCCGTTTATCGATTTGCCGCAATTACTGCAAACGTTTATTCGCCGCTTCCCGGATTTTGACGTCAAGCTGTGCCAGGGTTCGTCAGAGAAGCTGAATGCAAAGGTACTCGATCAGCAGATCGATCTCGCCATTATGCCAGTGGAAGAAGTGTCCGACCGGCTGTCGTCGCGCATCATCGCCTGCGACGAAATCGTGGTGGCGTTTGCCGCCGACTATCACGGATTCACATCAATGCAGCCGGACGTCACCATGGCACAGCTGGCGCAGCGGGCGTTTATCGATTTTGAAGCCGGCCAGGGCACGCGCAAGGTGAACGACAACAGTTTTGCCCTGCAGGGGTTAAGCCGCAAAGTGACGTTTGAAGTCAGCGATCTGGAAACCCTGCTGAGTCTGGTGGAGCGCAATATGGGAATCGCCCTGCTGCCCGAACAGGTGGTGAAAGCGCGCGGCCCGGCGCTGCGATATTGCCGCATCAGCGATATTGACGTGTGCTGGGAGCTGGCCGTGGTCTGGCTCAGCGATCGTCCCGGCAGTATGAACGTCTACGACCGACCGGTGCAGGAGTTTATGGATATCCTGGGCAGCGCAGAGTAGCGCCTGAGCGGGTCGCTGCGCATCGCAACAGACCGGAATCCACAGGCATCACAGATGGGCCTGTGGTTCATCGCTTCAGACGGGTATAAAAGCAAGGTTACAGAGCCAGCATCGGGGGTGTCGTTTTTGCTGGCATGATAAGGCAAATCCGTTATCTTTCGCGCGTCAGTTGACGATTGTCGCGTAAAACATCGGAGATAACTTCGCGAAGGTATCAACGCAGGACATCAAGCCCCTTTCGATCAATCAGGTTGAGCAGGCGCAGCGCAGCGCCATTAGGCTTTTTCTCTTCACGCTCCCACTTCACCACGGTTGCCGGAGACAGGCCAATATAGGCGGCTAACATTGCCTGACTCAAACCATGGCGCTCTCGTAACTGACGGATAGCCTCGCCCGACATCAGTTGTAACACCGGCAGTGAGGTTCGCAGCTCACGTAATCTGACGCGAGAATCAATTTTTTCCGTCAACTCATCGCTAATCACTCCTAGCGAGTTAAAGTCATGCGCTATTTCCTGCAGATCTTTCAGATGATCAACCATCGCATATTACCTCTCGCATTTTTCTCGCCTTAACAGCTGCTACTTCCTGCTCGGTCGTCATTGCAAACAATTGACTGGCTACCTGACGGTAGAGATTAAGCTCATCCTCTTTAATCTCCCGTATGCCGCTTTTGGTCGTCGATTTGGCGTAACCATTGACAAAAAACAGATTTTTTTGCGATTTAAAGGCGACAATCGCTCTGGCCCCACCACTTTTTCCGGCGCCGAGCGGAATGCGTTTTTTATAAACACCGCCACCCAAACTGGCCTCATACTGCCCGGCAATCAATTCACGGGCAGCCAGACAAAGTTTAGTGTCAGCAATCATTTCACCTTTAAAATTTCGGTCGAAGGGCTTCAAAACGTAAATGGCCATGCTGGTTCCCTGCTTTATGAAGATGAGGACTGTCCTTGTCCCTGCCTGAACACCTATACTACTAAGTACTATAGAAGCCTGCAATAATGGCTTCGATGAATTCATTTGCTTGCCATAGTGGTAACACGCCAGCCTGTACAGATGCGCTTTTGTTGTATAAGTTTAGGGATGGTGTCGGTGAAAAAAATTTCGCTCAGCAGGTCACACATTTCCGGCACAAGTAGAGCGACACTATCAGTCGTTGATTAGGCTTTGGTTTACCTGCACCAGGCAATGCTAAACACAACGCGGATACTGAGAGCTTTTATGTATAGAAGTGAAGATGAAAAACTGGCCGACATCGTGATGGGTGATGCCGTGCTG
Organism: Pantoea dispersa; assembly: GCF_035783935.1. Taxonomy (GTDB): domain Bacteria; phylum Pseudomonadota; class Gammaproteobacteria; order Enterobacterales; family Enterobacteriaceae; genus Pantoea; species Pantoea dispersa_C. The sequence continues at coordinate 191,253 of NZ_JALKOV010000002.1, forward strand.
CAACTGTTAAAACGCGCCGAACCGGTAACTACTACCGCGCTGCTGGAAAAGCTACGCGCGATGGCGGCGACGGAAACCGATGCGGCACGCCAGCGCGCTTTTCGTTATGCGATTGCCGAAGTGCAGAACAGCAAGAGTGCACCCAACGGCGAAGCAGTCGCGTTAAAAGGCACCGACAACGTTACCCATATTTTCCGCAACCGAGATGCCAACGGGAAAAACACCCGGCATTAGCCCCGCTTCAGACTTTATCGCTAACGATAACGCAACCGTCCGCTGATGCCGGCGCCCAATCCAGCGCTGCTGCTCAGTGGCATGCAGTCCTGCTGCTCATCCATAAGCTGGGTGAGAAAACTGTCGGCCCACCAGTGGCAATCATAACGGTGCAGATTATGCAGCAAACGCGCATGGCGGTTCTGACGTTCGCTGAGCGGCAGGCGCAACGCGGTATGAATGGCGTCGGCGATCGCGTCCGGATCATAAGGATTAACGATCAGCGCGCCGTCCATCTGTTCTGCCGCTCCCGCGAACTGTGACAGGATCAGCACGCCCGGATTCGCCGGATCCTGCAGTGCGGCATACATTTTCGCCATCAGACTCATGCCCGCCATCAGCGGTGTGACCAGCGCCACCCGGGCCGCGCGATACAGTCCGGCCAGCTCTTCGCGGCGGTAATCGTGGTTTAGATAGCTGACCGGATACCAGTTGAGCATACCGTGCACGCCATTGACCTCACCGCACAGATTTTCCAGGTCATGACTGATCGCCTGCTGCCGGTGAGCGTGTCCGCTGGCGGCTGCAGCCAGCTGCAATAGCATGATGTTGCCCGCATAATCGGCATGTTGCCGCAGCAATACCTCCAGCGCGCTGATGCGGTACGGCAGCCCGGCACTGTCGTCGAGATGACCGCCGCTCAGCACCGTATTGGGCGGCAGATGTTCGCGGCTCTGCTGCTCCATGTACTGGCAGCTGTTGCTCTCCAGCAGCGCCTGAACCTCTGCCAGATCGATTCCCACCGGAAACACGCCGGTAGCGATGATGTGACCGTGCACGCGCAGACGGTTCCTGCCTAAGCGTTCAGCGCGAAACTCACTCTCCAGCCACTGCAAAAAATTATTCATGTCCTGCACGGTCTGGAAGCCAATCAGGTCACAGCACAGCAGCGATTCTGCGAGGCTGCGCCAGTCGGGGATCGCTTCAAACAGCTGACCGGACGGAAACGGCTGGTGTAAAAACAACCCGATGCGGTTGGTTAAACCGGTCTCGCGCAGCATTTTTACGGTGGGGATGAAGTGATAATCCTGCAACCAGATGACATCATCCGGCATGGCATATTCGGCGATGGCATGGGCATAGGCCGCATTCAGCTGACGATAGGCCTGGAAGCTGGCGCGGGTAAAATGCGCCAGATCCGGCCTCTGATGAAACACCGGCCACAGTCCCTGATGTACGTAGCCGTGATAGCCCTCTTCGTATTCCGCGTGCGTCAGCGCGAACTGCAGCCTGTCGTACTCGCTGCCATGCTGAAAGCTGAGCGTGCGCGCGGCTTCCTGCGCGGCGACCGCACGTTGTCCATCCCAGCAAACCCAAAGACCGCCGCGACGCGCCATCAGGCGATCGTAAATCGCGGCCAGCGTGGAAGACTGATGCTGATTATGTGTGACCAGAATAGTGCCGGGCATGATATTTCCCTTTGATGTTAAGGCGCGCCACAGTGCCGCCTGCTGCGCTGATTTAACCGCCGGCAATATAAAAAAGGCGTAAAGAAACGCTGCGCGGATGTAAAAATCCGGCAAAGATCAGCGCCAGTCCGGGAGAATCAGCCCGGCGCGGAAAGAGGAAAGAGGCCGGCAGCGATCAGTGACGAATGGCGCAGCCGCACTGCGACATTTCGCCAGGCACATATTTGCCGTGATGCGAGTGGCGCACCTGCAGCTCGCCCTGCTGCCAGGCGCGGCTGTGGTCCGGACGCTGCTCAAGCAGCCGGTTCAGGGCTTCCGTCACCAGTAAATCACGGCGCGGCGCCCAGCTGCTCAGGTGCCATGTTGAACCGCGCGCTTCATCAACATCATCAAAGCCCACCACGGCGATGTGCGCGCCCTGACCGAAGTCACGCACCGCCTGCAATGCGCCAAAGGCCAGCTCGTCATACTCGCACATCAATGCATTGATGCGTTCTGCCGCGCGGGTTTTCTTAAGATAAGCCATCATCGCCTGATAAGCCTGCTCACGGTGAAGGGCGCCGGCGTACAGTGCTGCGTGCAGCGTCTTGTCCCCCGCCTGCAGGCTGGCAATAAACCCCTGCACCTGGCGCGCTGGCGCGTCACTTGCCTGCACCTGCATAGCGCCCAAACGCTGATGGCCCTGCGACAGCAGCAGTGCGCCAAGCTGCTGCCCGGCGTGATACGCATCGGCAACCACTACATCAGCGCCCGCGCTGTCGTTCGGGCACAGATGCACCGCGCGCAATGATGGCAGCAGGTGCGCGGCGACCTCCTGCGCATCCTGACACGGCGAGCTCAGGAACAGCAGTCCGCGCAGCGGCAGCGACGCCGCGTTACGCAGCGCGGACTGAAAATCCTCGCGCGTGGCGGCGCACAGCAGCACCGGCAGCAGATCACGCGCAGTGAGCTGACGCGTGACCTCTTTAAGCATAAGCATGCGGTGCGGATGGCTTAAATCATCGCTGACGATACCGATGAGCGGCGACTGGACGGACATAACTGACCTCTCCTGCTACGTAGGGTACGGGAATAATTTTGACGTATTCGTATGAAATTCCACGTTACCCGAATAATCAGATATCGCCAATCGGTGGATGCGAAGGATTGCTGCTCTCCCGCTTTAGCCGGTGCGTGTTGACGGCGGCAAAATGCGCAGCCGCTGCACCGGACGCCCGGTTAGCTTCGTTTTACGATACACTGACGCCACGAACGTTTAGCTACCGGAAAATTTATGCGCATCACCCTTGATCAGGCCGATCAGCCTTTTATTCAACGCTTACTGGGCGAGGAGATCGCCAGTATTGACTCGACGTCTGACGAACACCTGCGCCTGCAGCAGGCGTTGCAGGAAGCGCGGTTACAGAAAAATCACGAGGCGGATCTCGACTGGAAGCGCAACGCGCTCTATCTGCTGCTGTTTGTGTTCCTGTATGGCGCACTGGGCTGCTCGCTGACGCTGGATTTGAGCGCGGTCGCACAGGCGTCGAGCCATAAAAGCATTGCCTATGCGCTGGAAGCAGTGCCGGTCCTGATCGCCTTTTCTGGTCTGTTCCTGTCGCTGCTGTTTCTGTTCGCCGCGCGCGGCAGCGCACGCCGCCTGCACAATTGGGATCACACTATCGTGCTGCTGGAAAAATACAGCGGCAGCAACCTGAGTCTGCAGATTAATGAAATGGGTGCGCGCACCACGCATTACTCGCAGTCGGCGATTACCGTGGCGCTGGCGATGTTTATCTGCCTCACCTGGGTGGTGATGTACAACTACTTCACCTTCACCACCAGCGGTGTGATTGGCAGCGTGATCTCGCTGTTTATTACCACCATGACCTACGTGATTCTGGATATTCAGCTGCTGAAATCCGGCAAATCGATCGCTATCGATGAGCCGGTGATTCCCGCAGAAGATGAGGCTGAGAAACGCCGGTAATCGCCAGACGGGCGGCGGCGTAAGGTTTTGCGCCGCGCCGGTTTCGCTATCCTTATCTATACTTCATGCAGGATTTTGAGAGATATAAAGGAGTTGCGATGAAAATCTGGCCGTTAGTCGCCATCACGGCACTGTCTGTTACCCTGGTCGCCTGTAAATCCCCGACGCCACCTAAAGGGGTGCAGCCCATCACCCACTTCAATGCCGATCGCTATCTCGGCACCTGGTATGAAATTGCCCGACTCGATCACCGTTTCGAACGCGGTAAAGATCATGTGACCGCCACCTACGGCAAACGCAGCGACGGCGGTATCAGCGTGCTGAATCGCGGTTACGATCCTGAGAAAAAAGCGTGGAGCGAGAGCGAAGGCAAAGCTTACTTCACCGGCAAACCTGACGTCGCCGCGCTGAAGGTCTCGTTCTTCGGGCCTTTTTACGGCGGTTATAACGTGATTGCGCTGGATGAGGATTATCAGTATGCGCTGGTCGCCGGGCCGAACCGGGGATATCTGTGGATTCTGTCGCGCCAGCCCACTATTCCGGCTGAGGTCAAACAGCGCTATCTCGCCTATGCCCAGCGCCTGGGCTTCGCAACCGATCAACTGATTTGGGTGAATCAGTCACGATAAGAGGGTGCAGCGCCGGTGATGCCCGCGCGGGCGTCAGTGATTACGCTGGCAGTGATCAGAGTGAGGTCAGCAGCAGGCACTGCGCAGGTTCGCGACCTTACTCTTAATTCAAAAGCGGGTGTTGATGATCTGTTAAGTCAGCAGAGATAAAACGGATGTTAGTGTATCTCTTAGTGAGTATTACCCGCCGCGGCAGCCTGAACTGCCCGTTACGAATCGAGAGGCTAACCAATGAGTAAGTATTTTCTGGCCTGCTTTTTGGCACTGTTTGCATGCTCTGTCAGCGCTGGACAGGGAGGAGCCGGTGGTCAAGGAGGAAACGGCGGCTATGCGGGAGAATCCGGCGCTGACGGTGGAAACGGTTCAGATGGGGGGAATACTGATGGCTCTGCCGGCAGGCCTGGATGTCCCGGCGGCACCGATCCTGATGCGGACGGAAAATTTTATCTGCCAGGTACCACTCAGGAGTGCAACCCAGGCAAGCATGATTCGATGAAGGTACACCAGCCGACGGTAACCGGCGCTTAATTCGCTAGCGTGTTGCCGGGGTAAGTGCAGGTTCGGGCCAGGGTGTGAGTTACTTCCCTGTTATATACGGTTCCAGTCACTCTCTAAGTGACAGCAGCAAGCCGCCGGTAAGCATGCTCAACCAGAGCGTTTCGATATGCGGAATACAATGGACTGGCTGCGCATTGCCCGTTAGTCTTCGCCTCTGGATATGTGGAGTTGCTGTAAATGCCGGCTTTGTGCCAGAAGCGGCAGTTGCTAATAACAGTTTGTGTGGATCACGGGTCAGGGGCAAATCGATCTCTGCCCCAATTTATGGTTCACTTTATTTCTTTTTTCCGATTCCTGACTATTTAAAATCGACCTGCATAAGTTCAGCAATTGTTGAGTCACGCGTTGTCAGCACGCAGCGATCCAGATAATCGGTGAACCTGGAAGGCTTATTCATACCAAGCTGTAGCAGTTTAGAATTATCAAACACCACATTCAGATTTGAGAAATGACCGTACAGGTTCATCGCACGCAGCATGATCCGTTCGTTGCACGGGCCAAACAGATCCTTAAATGTTCTTCTGCTTTCAGAAAGTTGTTTATAGGAAACCTTTTGATAATCAACACCCAGAGCCCTGCCCCCTGATGCTTTGGCCATCGCCTCATCAATTTCTGCAAACGTCACACTGCTCTGTGTTCCGGCAGAAATGTGAATCACTTCATTGATGACTTTTTCTGCGTCGAGCAGCATAACCAGCGCTTCCGCGCAGTAATCAACCGGAACCACGTCAATACGATCGTCCAGGTCGCAGGTAAATTTGCCTAATGCCAGCGCCATCCGGAATACCCAGAAAATACTTGCAGACGGCAGACACCCCTGATCGGAGTGACCAACAACTATCGACGGCCGGGCAATGACCAGTGGCAGACCCGGCAGCTTTTCGATCATCAGTTTTTCAATCGAGGCCTTGCTCCAGGTGTACTCGACAATATGCTGATCCCGGCTGGAGTCCAGTCCGCCCTCTGTGACCAGTGAACCCGGCTTCGGCGCACATGACATCGCGGTACCCACGTGGATAAACTTCTGTAACCCTTCAACGCGGCTCATCCGTTCTGCGAACTGGAAGGTGCCCTCAACGTTTACTTTCCAGATAGTGGGATTGTTACCAAAAGAGGCGACAGCAGCACAATTAATAACGTGGGTAACGTCGTTAATCCTTGAGTCATTAATAAATTCCTCTGTAAACGCCAGGTCACCCAGAATAATATTCGCAGGAGTTATCTTATTGATTTCTGACTCATTTAAGCCAAAGTTTTTCAGGTTTGCTTTAAGCCTGTTTAAACCTTCCTTGACGGTTTCGCCTCTGACCAGCAGCAGCAGTCGATTCTTAACACTGTCCTGCAACAAATTTGCTAAGACAGCCCCGCCTAAAAAACCTGTTGAACCGGTAATAAGGATATTTTTCATGATAGTGCCATTCAATCTGGTTGATCAAAGGAAAGCTTTAACAGCACGCATAACGAACACAAAAAAACTCAATAAAATGAGTTATTTTGGTCTCACTATTTATGGTGAACTTAAAGGTAAATTCAGGAGTGACGTTAAATCCCATACTGACGATTTAATTACCTATCAGGTCATAAAACAGACCAGTATAAAGATAATAACTATCGCAACGCACAACAATAGTGTAGATGTATTATTAAATCTGTTCATTTAGATTCTGTTTATATTCCATGCGCAGAGGGTGATTCTTAAATATGCATACCCCCATACTGAATTCACGATCTGATTTGAACAACTTTTGCCATTAAGAATCAAGCTTTATTTAAACTTTTTTTCGCGAACTTATTGTTACTTTAGTGAATGAATTTTTCCTGGGTTAATTTATGGAGAGTCAGTTCAGACTGTGTGTAGAACAGGTGTAGAAGCTAAACAAAGAGGATTTATAGTATAAATTCCTGCTTTTGTTTATCTCTTGTTTAATATTCATCATTTACACACCTCTCTGTTATGACATATTTCCGTAAAAATCATCCGGCGGACTCTTATGTTTCACTTCAGGTAACATGCATGTTTACAACATACTTAAAACTTAAAAATACCGGCTGGAAGCAATGCGCGTCATTGCCCATCAGGCCAGAAACACGATAGCCACGTTAACGCTGACCGCTGCTGGCTATGGCATAGCATTGCTGCCCTGCACATTAATGCATATTAAAATGGCTGAGATAATATACCGTGATATCAGTGACTTTCCTGAACAGATGGCAATGAATGTTTATTACCGGAAAGATGAAGTTAATCCGGTTGTGAAGTCAGTTGTTCAGGTTGTGTCTGATACTGACCTTTCTTCCTTCTAAAAATAAATTAGCTTTTTCTGCGCACAACAAAGGCAATTTCCCCACCCCCGATGAGTATTTTCTGTTGGGCGTCAGCAGCACAACAGGCACCTCAATATTCGCTGCTTAACCTGTGGGCCAAAAGGAAAACCCTGATCTGTCTCTACAAAACTCAGGCGGAGTTCTGCATTCGCATTCCTGCTTACCGACGCCAGCACGCCTCGTAGCAGTAAATTTTTATTGATTTCATCACCTTTTCTGCGTCAATAATGGTACGTGTCAGGTGGAAAATACAAGAATTTTGCAAATCATGTCGAACACAGATCACTTTTTTGAACGTGTAGAAACAGCCCCTGGTGTGGAGTATCTGCTGCGTGCCGGTGAAGGTGTGCCTGAGCGTGGCGTGTACATCCGACCTCACGTTCATCTTGAGCATGAAATAATGTGGTTCAGGCGAGCCGCGGGGTTCTTTACGGTCGGCAGTGAAAAATTTCCGTTAACGGACGGAACGCTTGTTTTCGTTTCCTCAATGACGCTCCATGATATGGAGCTGGCTTACACAACAGATCATGAGCGTTTTCTGCTGCAATATACCGACGCTGTTTATAACCGTCTGCAGTCTCCCCTTCCGGTATGTAAACAGCATGCTGGTTTTATTATGCAGCCAGCTCCGGCAGCAGCAGCCAGGATACATTTTCTGTTCGAATGGCTGACGGAATTACAACAGAAAAATTCTGTGCAGAGTGAAGTTGAACCGGTATTGCTTCTGCTTCTCAATACTGCACTTTCTCAGACCCGGCTCGCAGAAGCTGTTCCCGTACTTGAGTATAAAAATAATCCTTATGGTTACATCATTAATTTAGTAGCGCAAATCGAACGTGACAAAGACTTCACCCTGTCTCTTACACAGGCGGCTGGACGTTGCCGACTTTCGCCGGCGCATTTTTCACGCACCTTCAAGAAAATCATGCATGTCAGTTACAAAGATTACTTGTTAAACAAAATGTTAGCCCGTTCAGCAGAGTTGCTGCGGAATACCGGCCTTTCTGTCACCGAAATAGCTCACCAGTTTGAATTTACAGACAGCGCGTATTTCTGCTTCCGCTTTAGAAAAAAGATGGGCGTCACTCCCAGAGCTTTTCGTCTTGCCAGCCGTTCTACGAAACAGTTATCAACCCGACATGATCCATCAGAATAAACCCCCCGTACTCTCCGGAACACGGGCGGAACTGGTACAGGTTCAATCCTCTCTTCCTCACTCTCTCAGGCACCAGTTTCCAGAACAGTGATCGGGCGTACACCCGAACAGCAAAAAAATTATATTTCTGGCTCGTTTCTCTCTATCGCAGTCCAGCCCGTAGGCTTAATTTTTATATCTCATCAGGGGGATATGACCCTACGCATATCCTGAATATTAAAAAGGGCTCAACATGTCTGCACTCACATTCAGAGAAAAGCTGGGATACGGAATCGGTGACGGAGCATCAAACATAATCTGGCAGACCATAATGCTTTTCATGGCCTATTTTTATACGGACATTTATGGTCTCAGTGCTTTTCATATGGGCACCATGTTTCTTGTTGTCAGGGTGGTGGATGCTTTTTTTGATGTTTATATCGGCTACCTGGCCGATCGAACCTCTACCCGGCATGGACAGTTTCGCCCTTATCTTCTCTGGTTTTCTTTGCCGTTTGGTGCTCTGGGTGCACTGACGTTCTTTACGCCAGAGATCAATGAAACCGGAAAAATTATATATGCCTATGTCTCATATACGGCATTGTCGCTGCTGTATACGCTGGTGAATGTCCCGTACTGTGCAATGATAAATAACCTTTCACAGGATCCGCATGAAAGGGTGTCCATGCAGTCTTACCGGTTTGCTTTCGCCGCGCTGGGCGGGTTGATCGTGTCTTCTGTTGCGCTTCCTCTGACAACAATTCTGGGGAAAGGTAGTCTGCAGCACGGTTATTTTTTCGCGATGATGATAATGGGCGGCCTCAGCACCGTGATGTTTTACCTGTGTTTTTTCATGACACATGAAAGATATATCCGTCCCGTAGATCGCTTGCAAAAATTCAGCAGTGTATTTGGAGAGCTGCGTCAGCTTGCGGATGATGCTAACTGGCGAAGTATTTTTTTACTCAATATCGTTAACCTTACGGCAGGCATCCTGAAGACAGGTGGTGCAATGTACTTCGTCACCTACTATATGCACCAGCCTGAACTGGTCAGCGTCATGCTGACCATTATACTCGGGGCAAAATTTCTTGGTTCACTTTGTACGACGAGACTCTACGCAAAGCTGGACAGACTGATGGCTTATAAAATAGCCATGACGGTTCAGGCGGGCATCATGATCCTGCTTTTCTTTATCCCGGCAAAGCATACACTTATCATCTTTGTAGTCACCGGCATCGTTCATTTTATAAACTCTACAGCCACGCCGCTTCAGTGGAGCTTTCTGAGTGATATCATTGACAATATCGAAAGCAGATGCATGAAATCTTTTAGCGGGCTTGTTTTCTCGACCAGTTTATTTGCTATCAAAGTCGGTATCGCGCTTGGCGGCGCACTGACGGGACTCCTCCTCACGCTGGGAGATTACTCTGGGGGGGCGGCAGTGCAGAATGACTCTGCCGTCCTCAGTATTCGCCTGATTTTCACCGTAATCCCGGCTTTACTTCTCCTCAGCCTGATTTTTATTCTGCGCGGCTATAAAGCGTCTGGCCGGATTACAACCAGTGGAAATATACAGGAACAAACAGCGCTGACTACGGGAGACAGTCAATGAATGTGATACAGAATCCAGTACTGCCGGGCTTTAATCCAGACCCCCTCGATTATTAACGTAAACGGGGCTTTCTATATTGCCACCTCAACGTTTCAGTGGTTTCCGGGAGTATGTATTTATAAATCTTTCGATTTAAAGAACTGGAAGCTTATTTCGCGTTCTCTCAACAGGCTGACCCAACTGGACATGAAAGGTAACCCAGATTCAGGCGGAATTTTTGCACCGTGCCTTAGCGTGGAAAATGGTGTGTTTTACCTGTTATATACCGACGTTAAAAGTCTCAGCGGGCGCTTCTGGGATGCTCATAATTATATCGTCACAACGCGGGATATTGAGGGAGAATGGTCTGAGCCGGTATATGTTAACAGTCGCGGCATTGATCCGTCCCTGTTTCACAAGAAGGACGGAACCAAATGGCTGGTCAGTATGGAGATGAGTTACCGGGACGGCGGAAAAGCAGGCTTTCCTAAATGGAATGGCATCATTCTTCAGCAGTACGATGAAAAACAACAAAGAGTTATTGGTGAACCGGTGAAAATATATGAGGGTAGTCATCTGGGTACCACAGAAGGACCGCATATTTATGAACATGGTGACTGGTTTTACCTGATGACAGCTGAAGGCGGTACGTTCTATAACCATGGCGTCACAATGGCTCGCTCACGTAAGCTTGAAGGGCCCTATGAAACGGATCCCTGTGGACAGTTACTGACAGCACGCTATGACTGCAGACTACCCCTTCAGCGTACCGGCCACGCAGACCTTATCAGAACTGACTCAGGTGAGTGGTTTATTGTGCATCTGTGTGGCAGACCGCTACCGTCCCGGGGAAGAAGCCCCATGGGCCGTGAAACAGCTATTCAGAATGTCTACTGGAACAAAGAAGGCTGGCTTAGACTTAGCAACGAAAAATATACGCCAGAAATGACGTTTTATACGCGCCTGGCTGAGCATCCATGGTCAGAAAACATTTCCCGGGACGAATTTGATCTCCCCGTGCTTCCTGCTCATTATCACAGCCTCCGGATCCCTTTACCGGAGTCAGTCTGCACGCTGGCAGAAAGAAAGGGCTGGCTCCGCTTATATGGAAGGGAATCGCTCAGCTCTCTTCATACTCAGAGTCTTGTTGCAAGAAGGCAGACAGATTTTGTTTACAGAGCGCAGACCTGCCTGGACTTCAGTCCGCGGTCATTTCAGCAGATGGCTGGTTTGACCGCAGTTTATGATACTGCCGGCTATATCTATTTGTATGTCTCTCTCGGAGAAAACGGGAAGCGGACCGTAAACCTGATGATTAACGATCTAAATAATTTTTCATATCCTGCCGGAACAGGCATCGAAATTGATTCTGAACAGTTTGTTTACCTTCGTATCGAGGTGAATCATGATGCTGCCTTTTTTTATTATTCTCAGGATGAAAAGAACTGGCACAGGGTAGGCGATTATGTGGAGTACAGTAAATTATCAGATGAATACTACAAAGAGAGAGGGCTTGAACGCTTCACCGGTACTTTTGTGGGGATGTGCTGCCAGGATTTTACAGGCGAGAACGTGTATGCCGACTTCGACTATTTCACCTATGAGCCTTTGAAATGACGATTGTTATACGGAAGCGAATATTTTATGTCTTGAGATATTTTGCGGGAAACTTCGCTTTCCCTGTTCAGCCTGCTTTAGGGCAAAGACAATCTGCTCTTCAGTGAATGGTGACTTTTTCATCGGCACAACCTCCGTCAGGGGGAGTAAACATCATGCCGGGGTTCTGTTTCTGAATGGAGCAGGATTTCGGGGCAGGATCAACTGCATACAAGGACATCCATGTAGGGCAAATGCTGAATCGGTTAAACGATAACGGGTATACAGGAAAAGCCGCAGCAGAAAAGATGGCCTGCATGGTATCAAAACTCGCTAAAGCGGAATCGGGGTTCATTGGTATTTCAGGACACATTTAACACATTTCACCAGATTTCGCCTAAAGAAATAAAACATGTTCGACATGCCCTCGCCCTCGATGAAGTTCGCCCACATTTTTCGCCGATGTACTGGAACAGCTTAAATGAGTACGAACAGATTGTTAAGGAAGTCTGGTTTTGTGGGGTCCACAGTAATATTGGTGGAGGATATCAGGTTGCAGGGCTGTCAAATATCGCCTATATATGGATGCTCCGTGAGCTTGCCGAAGCCTCAGGGTTTCCAGGGCGCCTGGAAAAAGCTCCAGAATACCCTGCCGATGCTGCTGAGCCAGCACCTGAAATGCGTAACTCCTATTCAGAATTTTACAGTGGCCTTAAAATTGTTCTTGCTTCCCTAAAAGGGGGGGATGACAGTGCGTAAAATCACTGAACGACAAACATTCCATCCTTCGGTATTTGAATGGATGAAAATGGGTTGGTACAAGCCAAGAGCTATCCTACAGGGAGGCAATCCAGTGACCATCGATTATATCAAAGAGCGTCTGAACAGCGCTGCTGACTGGCCTCTGGAGGGTGACTGACTTGAATCGTGGCATAACGCTGTTAGCGGAGAGTATTCTGCATCAACTAACTCAGCCAGATGCACTTATTTTTACAACACACATTCAATGAGAAGAGCATAAACTTCCCTGTTCTGCAAGAAAACTAAGAATCTCCGGGTGATCCAACTTCTTTTAGGTCATAAGAAACTGGAAAGCACAGTCCGTTATCTCGGTATTGAAGTGGATTATGCTCTGGAGATAGCTGAGTCTATTGAAGTTTAATTTGTGAGGGCTGCAACAGCAGCCCTGTGCCAAAAGTGGACGTTACGAATGTTGGTAAGGTTGTTGAAATCCGGCTCATGAAATCTTTAAATCTAACGGAATTTAAAGAAAAATATGGAGAATGCCAATGCATTATGTTCCCTCTGCCGGACTTAATTATCGCTGTCTCAGCCACACTGACTGGCCATTTTATCTGGCATTAAATTAGGACCGCCATGTTATGCATTTCATTAGCGATTCACGAACGGAAGAGGAGATCAGAACCCACTCCTTTGAGAAGCGCTTGCAACCGTGGCAAAAAGGCAGTGAACACTGGCTGTGTCTCGTTATCAGTCAAAAGAATACACATTTACCCATCGGAGTAACTGGCTTCATTGAGCGTAGCGAGGGCATTGCGGAAGTAGGGTTCATACTTGCTTCGGAATTTCATGGCAAAGGTTTTGGCAGCGAGTCTCTAAAAGATATTGCTCGTTTTGCATTTAACACACATGGATATCACAAGCTAACAGCGACAGTTACCTCGGGTAATGAAGCCTCACGCAGGACATTGCTTAAGGCAGGATTTCAACATGAGGGCACATTAAGGCAAAACTATTTTCTTCAGGATCGCTGGCAGGATGACTGGGTTTTTGGATTGTTAAAAGACGAATTCAGTCATTAAGCATGCTTTACCTGGGATAGACATCAATTATCAAAGTCAGCTACTCGCTCATAGCGGACATGAACTTTGGCTAGGTCCGCTTTATGCCAAAGGCAAACATCTCAACACAATCAGGTTTTCATTCGATACGTTTCACATCGGGATGATGCTCAGTTGCAGCTTCATGAAAGATATCACCCAGCCAGCCTGCAATGTCGTCTTCTGGCATATCATCTGGAACAGCGATATCAAACATTCGCGAAAACTTCCTTTCTGTCACGTCGGCGCGAAATACCTGCCAGCCTTCATCCTTGCGCACAACGCCAATATGGCGGCCAAAAACTTTAAAAATCAGCATATTCGCTCTCCTGTGATATCAATCAAACTTTGACGCCATACTATACCAACGCTGATACAAATCGCTGGAAAAAGCCGCACACCGCCACTATTATCGGCTGACTTATTCACCTGCTGATAACTAAGGAGGATCTCTATGCCGTCGTGTGAACTGTTTGTTTACTCACACTTCTATGGTGACTGGACCCACTCAGGTTTTACCGCACTCGTGCTGCGATAATCCGCCTGAGCGAAGTTCTGACAATCTAATCCCTTCTCTCCGGCTTACCGGGTTGTCGTCAGCGAAATTCTGACGTCAGGCCTTTTTGCGCCTGCAACTTGAGAGTAAGTAGATGAGCACACTCCTTTCCGCACACGCCGTTGGCTTCGACAATGCCTTTGGCACCCTTTTCCATTCCCTGGATTTCAGCCTGAAAAAAGGCGACCGCATCGGCCTGATTGGCGACAACGGCAGCGGTAAAAGCACCCTGCTGAAAATTCTCAGCGGTGAACTGGCCGCCAGTCACGGCAGCGTCACGCCCGCCAGCCACTGTCTGCTGGCGCGCATTGAACAACATCTGCCGGAAACATTACTCGAGGCCTCATTGCTGGATGGCGTGATCGCCCGGCTGCCCGCAGCACAGCGCAGTAGCGAGCGCTGGCGTGCCGAGGCGCTGCTGCATACGCTGGGTTTCAGCACAGCGCAGCAGTCACAAACCGCGGCGACGCTGAGCGGCGGGCAGCATATGCGGCTGTTGCTGGCGCGCGCGCTGATTCTGCAGCCCGATTTACTGTTGCTGGACGAACCGGGTAACCATCTCGACCTGCCGACCCTGCTGTGGCTGGAGAATTTTCTGATCGGCTGGCAGGGCAGCTTTGTGCTGGTGTCCCACGACAGCGCGCTGCTGGACCGCGTCACCAACTGCAGCGCAATCCTGCGCGATCGCACGCTGCATTTCTTCCGTCTGCCCTGCACGGCCGCCCGCGAGGCGCTGGCACAGCAGGATGAGGCGGATGCGCAGCGACATCAGGCACAGCAGCAGGAGATCGCCCGGGTTGAGAGCAGCGCAAAACGGCTGGCGATCTGGGGGCGGACCTATGACAACGAAGGTCTGGCGCGCAAAGCGAAACAGATGGAGAAGCGCATCGACTGGCTGAAAGCCGCGCAGACCACGCTCAGCGCCGGCAGTCCGTGGCAGCTGCAGTTACAGGGCGAAGCGCTGCAGGCGGATCGCGTGCTGGCGCTGCCGCCAATGTCGATTCAGCCTGCTGCCGGGGCGCCGACCCTTTTTTCCCTGCCCGCGCTGCAGGTGAAAAGTGGCGATCGCATCGCGATTGTCGGCCACAACGGCTGCGGCAAATCCTCACTGCTGCGCCAGCTGTGGCACAGCTGGCAGCAAGGCGACAGCCCGCTGTTTCATCCACGCGCCCGCGTCGGCTATTACGACCAGAGCCTGCAACAGTTGCGTGACGACCAGACTTTAAGCGCGGCGCTGCACGGTTTCGCGGCGCTGAGCGATGAGCAGTGCAAAATGGCACTGATTAGCGCAGGCTTTCCCTGGCTGCGCCATCAGCAGAAGGTTGCCTCACTCAGCGGTGGTGAGCGCTCGCGCCTGCTGTTTGTCGGCCTGACGCTGGCGCGCTACTCGCTGCTGCTGCTGGATGAACCGACCAACCATCTGGATATGGCTGGCAAAGAGGAGCTGGCGCAGGCGCTGCAGCAGTTCGCCGGCGCGGTGCTGCTGGTGTCACACGACCGCAGCCTGATCGCCAGCAGCTGCAATCGCTTCTGGCTGATTGAACAGCAGCAGCTGAGCGAGTGGCACGACTGGCCGCAGGTGACCGCCAGGCTGGCCGCCGCCCACGCGCCAGTCGAACCCCCGCCTGCCACTGCCGGCACCAATGCCTGCCCGGGCGATGAAGATGCGCTGTTGCAGGCGCTTCTGGTGCTGGAAGAAAAGCTGCAGCAGGATGAAGCGCGTAAAGCGAAGCATCAGAAACCGGCGCAGCAGCAACAGTGGCGAACGGAGATTGCGCAGCTGAAGCAACAGCTGAATCTGCTCTGAAAGGATGGACTGACGGGACGTCGCTAACCCGTATTCTGCGCCACGGATGGCGCATTACCCTGCGGTTGACAAAATTCCGCAGAATTTTTCTCCAGTTTGTCCCGCTTAGTGATTATTATTCTCACTAAATTTAAGGGACGACGATGCATACAATGAAAAAAAATGGCTGTTTGCCGCGCTGACCGCGCTGGTGCTGATTCTGGTTTTCTGGGCTTATTCGGCGACACGCAGCAAACCGAATCCACTGATGACCGCCACGGTACGTCAGGGCGACATCGAAAACGTGATAGCCGCCACCGGCAAAATGGACGCAATAGAGCGCGTTAACGTCGGTGCGCAGGTCTCCGGCCAGGTGAAAAAGCTGTATATCAAAGCCGGCGATAACGTACGCAAGGGCCAGCTGATTGCGGAGATTGATGACCAGCCGCAGCGTAGCGATCTGCGTAATGCGCAGGCAGCTCTCAGCGTAGCGCAGGCCGATTTGCAGACCCGCCAGGCCACGCTGGTACGCCAGCAGGCACAATTTCAGCGCCTGCAGCAGATGGTCAAAACCAACGCCGTCTCCCGCCAGGATTTTGATACCGCCGCCGAAGCGTGGCGCATCGCTCAGGCAGAGCTGACGGCACAACAGGCGCGGGTGATTCAGGCGCAGATCGAAGTGGATAAAAAGCAACTCGATCTCGGTTACACGCGCATCATGGCGCCAATTGACGGCACGGTGGTGGCGATCGTCACGAAGCAGGGTCAGACCGTAAACGCCGTACAGAGCGCCCCGACCATCGCCAAACTGGCGCAGCTCGGCACCATGACCATCAAGGTGCAAATCTCCGAGGCGGATATCAATAATATTCAGCCCGGCCAGCAGGCGTGGTTCACCACTTTCGCCAATCCGGATAAGCGCTATAACGCCACGCTGCGCAGCATCGAACTGGCCCCTGAGTCGGTGATGAAAGATGATGCGCTGATGGGTAACAGCGAAAGCAATAGCGTCAGCAGCACGAACGCGGCGGTGTATTACAACGCCCTGCTCGATGTGCCGAACCCGGACAACGCGCTGCGCATCTCCATGACCGCGCAGGTTAATCTGCTGCGCGACCAGGCGAAAAACGCGCTGCTGGTGCCGGTGCAGGCCACCAAAAAAGCCCACGATGGCCGCACTTACGTCGAGGTTGCAGATTCCAATAATCAGCCAGAGCAGCGCTACATCACCACCGGCATCAGCGACAGCGTCGATATCCAGGTACTGAGCGGACTGCGCGCAGGGGAAAAAGTGATCCTTGCCACGCAGCAGCCGGGCGCGGACAAGGTGGTGATGTGAATATCATCGAACTGCACAATATTCAGCGCAGCTACGTCAACGGTGCGCAATTTTTGCAGGTGCTGAACAACATTAATCTGCAGATTGCCAGCGGCGAAATGGTGGCGATCATCGGGCCATCCGGCTCGGGAAAGTCGACGCTGCTGAATATTCTTGGCTGCCTCGATGCACCCGACAGCGGTGATTACCTGATTGGCGGAAAAAATACCGCCACGCTCGCGCCTGATGCGCTGGCGCAGGTACGGCGTGAACACATCGGCTTTATCTTCCAGCGCTATCACCTGATGCCGGATCTCAGCGCGCTGAGCAACGTTGAAATACCGGCGATTTATGCCAACCTGTCCGGCACCGCACGCCGTCAGCGCGCCGCACAGTTGCTGGCGCGGCTTGGATTACAGGGGCGCGAGCAACATAAGCCGGGCGAGCTGTCGGGC
This sequence comes from Pantoea dispersa, assembly GCF_035783935.1. Lineage (GTDB taxonomy): Bacteria > Pseudomonadota > Gammaproteobacteria > Enterobacterales > Enterobacteriaceae > Pantoea > Pantoea dispersa_C. The sequence goes on from NZ_JALKOV010000002.1 coordinate 208,697, forward strand.
GGTCAGCAGCAGCGCGTCAGTATCGCGCGTGCGCTGATCAACGGGGCAGAAATTATCCTCGCCGATGAGCCCACCGGCGCGCTTGATTCGCATTCCGGCGAAGAGGTGCTGCGCATCCTCAGCGAACTGAACCGCGAAGGTCACACGGTGATTATCGTTACCCACGATATGAAAGTGGCGCAGCATGCGCATCGCATCATTGAGATTCAGGACGGCGAGATTTTTGCCGACAGCGGCAGGCCCGCCGCCGTGGTTAACGCACGTTTTACCCCCGCGCCCCGCAAAACCCAGAACCGGCTCCGCGGATTGCTTGATCGACTGCGCGAATCATCACGCATGGCGCTCAACGCCATGAACGCGCACCGCCTGCGCACCGCGCTCACCATGACCGGTATTATCTTCGGCATCGCCGCAGTCGTTACCGTGGTGGCGCTGGGCCAGGGCGCGCGCGAAAAAACCCTGGAGAGCATTTCCGGGCTCGGCACCAATGTGGTTTCTATCTATGCGGGCGGCGATTTTGTCGAGGACGACGCGCATCCGGTGCAAACCCTGGTGATGGCCGATGCCGATGTGATTGCGCGCCAGCAATTTGTCGCCGCCGTCAGTCCGGAGATCATTGCCACCCAGCCGATTCGCTATCTGGCTAACGCGTCCAAAACCTCGGTCTCCGGCGTGGGCGTCGACTATTTTCGCATCCAGGGCATTAAACTGGTGGAAGGCAGTAATTTCAGCGATGAGCGGCACGCGCGTCAGGAAATCATCATTGATATCAACACGCGCAATAAGCTGTTTGGCGAACAGGGCCCGAGCCCGATCGGCAAAATGATTGTGCTGGGATCGGTGCCGGTGCGGGTCATCGGCGTAGCCAATAATGAAGACGGCCTGTCGCCCAACCGCCTCAGCGTCTGGCTGCCGTGGAGCACGGTGATGTATCGCATCAGCGGTCAGACCGCGCTCACCAGCATCAGCATCAAACTCAAAGACGATGTGGTGAGCGGCGCAGCGGTGGAATCGCTCACCCAGCTGCTGACGGCGCGTCACGGCACCAAAGATTTCCTGATGTTTAACCGCGACAAATACCGCAAAGCGATTGAAGGTGCGGCGGCCACGCTGACGCTGCTGATTTTGCTGGTGGCCTCGATTGCGCTCATGATCGGCAGTATCGGTGTAATGAACATCATGCTGGTGTCCGTCACCGAACGCACACACGAAATTGGCGTGCGCATGGCGGTAGGCGCGCGACGCGGCGACATCATGCAGCAGTTCATGATTGAAGCGGTGCTGGTGTGTCTGGTCGGCGGATCGCTCGGCGTGGCGTTGTCGCTGGTGATTGGTCCGATCATCTCATTGCTGGCTGGCGGCGTGTTGACCGCCATCTACTCCTGGCAATCCGCCGGTGCCGCCTTTGCCTGCTCAACCATTATCGGCATGATATTTGGCTATCTGCCGGCGCGCAAAGCTGCACGAATGGATCCGGTCGCCGCGCTGGCGAGCGAATAAAGCCCGCAGCCGGGCCGGCATGAAAAAATGCTGGTCCGGTCATTTCAGGTCTATTCCGAAAGTCAGTAAATCAATTAGCCCTGCACCTCATCATCGGCGTAGACTGAATGCGTCTCTATTTTAGACACACTTCTGATTATCCATCTGTTGGATATCAAACGCCCGAGAGTAAGTTATGTTAGAACCGCACTATTTTTATTTATGTCACGATCCGGACGCTGGCTGGGTATTGCATAAAAAAGGCTGCTACGTACTGGAATTTGAGGAAGAGAGGCGCTTCATTGGCTCGCTGTACACGGTACAGCAGGCGCTGACGGTGGCGCGTATTCACTATCCGCAAATAGCCTGCTGCCGCGACTGCCTGCTGGACAAAGGCCGGTCGAAGAGAGCGCAGGATAATAAAGAGAAAAATCTCATTCCCTCACGTCATTTTAACGATGACCCGCATAAGTAATCGCTGGAATTGCGTAACCGTTATTCGCGCAGCGGCCGGGAAATAAACTGACTCACCTCGCGTTTATTAAACCGCAGCAAGGTCAACATCTGCCAAAATAACCGGCAAGCGTACAACAGAATAATCGCCAGCCGTTTCACGGTACAGCTTGATATTAAAGCAGTTATCCACAACATGCGTGCAAAGAGTCTGGCTTATCCTGTGGATAAGCGTAACCTGCCCGCGGCCCGCGCTTGCTGACCCGTATTGTTCAAATTTCGAACGACTGACTGCTGCTTATCCCTGATTTACGCTCTTCCAGAAACAGCAAAGCCGCCCGCAGGCGGCCTTAACGCAGTGAACCTGTCTGAACTTAGTTGTACAGTTCAGCGGTCATGTGTACGCGGTTATTGGTGTTGGCTTCAGTAATTTTGTACTGAGCGCCCTGCTCCTGAGCCTGCGCCGCGATTTTAGCTTCGGCACCATCCAGCGTTGAAGACGTTACGGTAACGCTCTGGGCAAAGCTGGCAGCAGACATCAGAGAAAGCGCGGCAACAGCGGCAATTGACATAGCTTTGATGGTTTTCATGGTCTTATTCCTTAATGGTTATGGCTGAAGGCTGTATGCCTTCGATGGAAATAATAATAACTCAGGTTACTATATCTTTATTGATAATTAGTGCGGTTATCGTGATCTTGCTAATCATAACTCCCGGCCGGATTGGGCCAGTTCGGCGCGTACCGTCGCAATAAACTGCGGCCAGTGAGCAAAGCGAATCACCGGCACGTGAGCATGTCGCTGGGTGCGCAGCGCATCCGCAAAAGCCAGCGCCTGCCGGGTAACGTCAGAATTATTCTGCATGGTGCATTCTCCTGCCAGACCGGATTCGCCGGGCATCAGGCATCGGCCCGGTAAAATTGCTCATGCGAATCGACATTTGCTGAACGACAAAAAAGGCCGCCGTGAGGCGACCCGTCCTGGCACATCCCTGTGCAACCATCCGTTATTTGTACAGTTCAGCGGTCATGTGCACCAGGTTGTTGTTGCTGGCTTCCAGAATTTTGTACTGGGCGCCCTGCTGCTGGGCTTGCGCCGCGATTTTTGCTTCAGCACCGTCAAGCGTGGTTGAAGTCGCAGAAACGGTTTGCGCGAAGCTGGCAGCAGACATCAGAGAAAGTGCGGCGGCGGCGGCGATGGTCAGTGTTTTGATGGTTTTCATGGTCGTATTCCTTAGGGTTTGATGAGAAGGCGCTGTGCCTTCGATGGGGATAATAATAACCATGATTACTATTACAAAATTGATAATTAGTGCGAGTACTATGATCGCACTAATTGTTAATCACCAGCATCGAATTTAGTTATTAAAAATCAGTGGGATAAGTTTATTTTACCCTGTGCAGTGCGGCACAAAGCGTTTAAAACGGCCCTGCCAGTGAAGGATAAATGGCAGCTCAGACGGGAAATACTGTGCGTTGTGGAAGGCGGGACAAAGGCATGGCGCGAGATACATCGCGCCGCTGCGTGGAATCGTCAGGGGATTGGGTGACGGCTTCAGACCTTATTTTTGTAATTGAAACTGATCTGTGAGTTCTGTTCGCGCGGTAATCGCCGGGCTTCTAAATATACCGACTTCCAGTACGGATTATTCAGTGATGAGCGCATCACCCCCTGGCTGACCGAAGCATGCAGGAACTGGCGATCGGTGTCATAGAAGCCAACGTGCAGCTCATGTTTGATGCGGAAAAACACTAAATCGCCCGGCTGCAAATGCGCCTGATCGACCGGCCTGCCCATAGCAATCAATTCGCGCGTCGTGACACGATCCATAGGAATATTGAAGCGATCTTTTAAGGTGCGCCAGACAAATCCGGAACAGTCCACGCCGGATAATTGCGTGCCGCCCCACTGATATTTGGTGCCTTCCCAGGAGTGCATTTGATCGTGCAGTGCGGCAATCACCGGAATTAAATCCGGCTGCTTACCGCCGTCCTGCGCATTATCGACGCTTTCTGGCGCGGGTGCAGGCGAAGAGTGAGACGAGCAACCCGCCAGGGCAAACATTACCAGGCAGGCAAGCAGATTGCGGGCCGCAGAATCGATCATAAGAAGACGTTTCACTGTGGGTAACGGGAATAGAAGATTTATACCGTAAAGAAGTGACAGAAATAAAGCCTCTGCGCCTGAATTCTTGCTGTCTTCACTATTTTTACCTAAGTTTACAGAAAGGTAACGTCATGTATTTATGATAGAAATCTATATTCTTCGCCGTGTGGCGACGGCAAAGCATAATTATCCGGCAAAAGGCGTTTAATTTTTACTCCGCAGCCTGGCCGGCTGGCCCGCTGCAGAATAATTGAAAGGCTTATTTATCTGCCTTATCGCGCAGCGGCGACTCCGGCAACAGCAGAGACAAGATAAAGGCCAGCAACATCACACCGGCGGCCATCTGAAATGCGGCATGCACCGCATCGCTGAACACCCGCAAATAAGCCTGCTTCAACGCGGCAGGTAGCTGGTGTACGGCGACGGGATCAAGTGAAGCCGGCAGCACGTTACCCTGCTCCACCAGCCGGGTTATGCCAGATTTCAGCACATGGCTGAACACGGCACCAAATAGCGCAACGCCGATCGAACCGCCGACCGAGCGAAACAGCGTGACCGATGAAGTCGCCACGCCGACACGATCGGGCGTCACCGCATTTTGCACCGCCAGCACCAGCACCTGCATGGTCATGCCCATTCCCATGCCGAGCACGCTGGAGAACAGATATAGGTGCCAGAGCGGCGCATCCAGCGTCAGCGTGGTCATCAGCGCCATGCCCAGCGTAGCCAGCAGCGTTCCGGCGATGGGGAACAGGCGATATTTACCGCTGCGGCTAATCAGACGACCGCTGATAATCGAGGTGACCAGCAGCCCGCCCATCAGCGGTAACAGCTGTAGCCCGGCTTCGGTGGGCGTGGCGTTTTTTACCACCTGCAGATAAAGCGGCAAAAACGTCACGCTGCCAAACAGCGCCATGCCGATGATAAACGCCATCAGGCTGGCAAGCGAAAAGCTGCGGTTGCGGAACAGATTAAGCGGGATGATCGGCTCCCACGCGCGCCGCTCCTCATAGATAAAGCCCATCACGCCAACCAGCCCCATCGCCAGAATGCACCACAGCTGGGGATCTGACCAGTCGCGCAACGTGCCGCCTTCGCTGGTAAATAGCGTCACGCCCACCAGCGCCAGGGAAAGAAACACCGCACCGGGATAGTCGATTTCATGCGGTTTACGCCGGTTGTCGGTTTTAAACACCGCATTAATGATCAGCAGCGCCAGCAGGCCCAGCGGCAGATTGATGTAGAAAATCCAGCGCCACGACATGTGCTGCACGATAAAGCCGCCCAGCAGCGGCCCAATCACCGTGGCCAGACCAAACACACCGCCAAACAGGCCCTGATATTTGCCGCGCTGAGCGGGCGGAATGACATCCGCGACCGCCGCCATGCTCACCACCATCAAGCCGCCGCCGCCCAGTCCCTGCAGCGCACGGGTAAAGATCAGCTGTAGCATATTTTGCGCCAGTCCGCACAGGGCCGAGCCCAGCAAAAACAGCACCACCGCGATCTGCAGCACCGTCTTACGCCCAAACAGATCGCCAAATTTGCCGTACAGCGGAACCACAAGCGTCGAGGCCAGCATATACGCGGTGACAATCCACGACAGTCGATCGAGCCCGCCAAGTTCGCCGACGATGGTCGGCAGCGCGGTCGAGACAATGGTCTGGTCAAGCGCGGACAGCAGCATGACCAGCATCAGCGCGCCCATCAGCAGGCGAATGGAAGGCGGGCTGGTTGCCCCGCTGTCATGCTGCGATGTGATAGATTGAGGTTTCATAACGACACCGTTTGAAATTAATTAAATGCACAATTAATATTGATCGAAGTCTGACACGACACAAGTGAGCGCGTAAAGATGACCGCACAAAATGCGAGGGAGAGCGAAACGGCTCCTTCAGATAAACCCCGCCGGCCAGGCCGGCCACGCGGCGGCGCGATTAATGCCCAACAGCGTGAGCATCTGCTCGACATTACGCTGGCGCTGTATGCGCAAAACGGTATTGCCGAAACCTCGCTCAACGCCATTGCCCGCAAAGCAGGTGTGAGCCCGGCAATGCTGAATTACTATTTTCAGTCGCGGGAGTCGTTGCTGGATGTGGTGGTGGAGGAGCGCTTTCTGCCGTTGCGCCGCAGACTAGAAGCGCAGTTTGAGGATGAAAGCCGTGACCCTGTTACTACCATCAGCGGATTCATTCGTGAGTTTGCCGATATTGTGCTCAGCCACGACTGGTTTGCACCACTGTGGCTGCAGGAAGTTGCCAGCGGCCAGGGTCTGGGCGGCACGCTGAAACACCGGCACGGTCATGCCGGACGAGAACGTATCCGCGCACGCCTGACTGGCTGGCAGCAGCAGGGATTACTGAATAATCAGCTCAACGTGGATGTGCTGATGACGTCGATTCTCAGCATGGTGCTGGTGCCTTTCACCCGCTTCGCCCACGAACCGGGCTTTGATACTGAAATGATTCTGCAGCACACCCTCAGCATGGTGTGCCACGGTATTCAGCCGCACAACTGAGTCAGGCGTCGTCGCCGTGGGTCAGCGTCTCCAGTTGCTGCCAGAAATCTTCCGGCACTGGCTGCACGCGGGGCGCAGGCTCGGCTATTTGCTGTTCCAGAGCAGCCAGCAGCTCATGGGTTTCACTGTTTTGTTTATCGCACGGTGTGGAAGACATATCTAAAACCTGTAAAAACATCAGGTGATTATTGTAAGGATTTAACGCCAGGAATAAATAAACCAAACGGTAAAAAGGGATCTGTCCTCACTTTTTTTTGCCACCTGCGCAACTTTTTACTCACTGCGGCGAACTGTCTGAAAGCATCACCCTAACCGGACCTCTTTCACCGCAGGAGCAAATCATGACAACTATCAGGCATCTTATCGCTACCCTCACCCTTGGCACCACGCTGAGTCTCGCCGTGTTTAGCGCCAGCGCGGCGCTGCCGATCGGAGAAAAAGCACCTGACTTTACGCTACAGGGTGCGCTTGGCGGCAAGCCGATCACCTTCTCGCTGCAGCAGGCGCTGCAAAAAGGGCCGGTGGTACTGTATTTCTTCCCGGCCGCCTTCAGCGCAGGTTGTACCATTGAGGCGCATGACTTCGCCGAAGCCTCCGATAATTTCCAGAAAATGGGCGCCACGGTGATTGGCGTCACCGCCGGTAACACCGAACAGATCAGCGATTTTTCTAAGCTGGAGTGCCGTGACAAATTCGCCGTGGCTGCCGATCCGGGCGCCAAAGTGGCCGCCGAGTACAAAACGCTGATGCAGATAAAAGGCAAAACCCTGTCCGACCGCACCTCGTATGTGATTGCCCCTGACGGCAACATCTTACTGAGCCACACCGACAGAAATCCGGATACCCATATCGAAAAAGCGCTGGCCGCCGTCAAAGCCTATGACGCTGCCCATCCGCAAGCGCAGTAAGTGAGAGGCCAGCCATGTTAACCGCGATGCTGGCCGCCTTTTTAGGCGGTATCATCCTCAACCTCATGCCGTGCGTCTTTCCGGTGATTTCGCTGAAAGCGCTGGGGCTGTTACGCCATCAAAGCCACGCCGCCAGCGCGCGCCGCGAAGGCCTCGGCTTCCTGCTTGGCGTGCTGGTGACCATGATGGCGCTGGCTGGCATCCTGCTGGCGGCGCGCGCGGGCGGCGCGGCGGTCGGCTGGGGTTTTCAGCTGCAGTCGCCGCTGGTGATCGCTTTGCTGTCGCTGGTGATCCTGGCTGCCGCACTCAATCTGCTTGGCGTATTTGAGGTGGGCCTGTCGGTGCAGCGCGTCGGGGCCATCGATATCCAGCGCGGCGCGTTTCTGCGTTCCGCCCTGACCGGTGCGCTGGCAATCATCGTTGCCACGCCCTGCGCCGCACCGTTTATGGCCAGCGCCATCGGCTACGCGCTGGTGCAGCCGCCTGCAGTGGCGCTGGTCATTTTCTTCGCGCTGGCGCTCGGCTTTGCCGCGCCGTTTACTCTGCTGTCGCTGTTTCCGCCGCTGGCACGATTTTTACCGCGCCCCGGCGTCTGGATGGACATCCTCAAGCGCGGACTGGCCTTTCCGATGCTCGGTGCCTGGGCGTGGCTGGTATGGATTCTGGCCCAGCAGGCGGGCAGCAGCGCGCTGGCTGTGATGCTGGCCGCCTCGGTGGTGCTGGCGTTTGCCGGCTGGCTGTACGGCATGGCGCAGCAGCGCCGCTTTGCCGGTAAAGGGCATAAAGCCCTGTTCAGCGTCACGGCAATACTGCTGATTGCGGTGATCGCGCCGCTGCCGGGGCTGATCAAACCAGGCGCCGCGCTGCAGGGCGATGTGCAGGCGCAGGTCAGCAAACAGACATGGACGCCGCAGGCGGTGGCCGCTCAGCGTGGCCATGGCAAAGCCATTTTTGTCGACTTCACCGCGTCATGGTGCATAACCTGCCAGGTGAATGAGAAAACCTCGCTGTCGACCCAGGCGGTTAAAGCCGCGCTGGCGAAAACCGGTACGCTGTACATGGTGGCAGACTCGACTAAATTTAACCCGGATGTTGATGACGTGATGAGTGAATTTGGTCAGGGCGGTTTACCCATGTACCTGGTGTATCCGGCAGACGGCGGACCACCCAAAGTGCTGCCGCAGGTGCTGACGCCGGGCATCGTGGTGGATGCGTTAAACCAGGCAGCAGCGAAGAAGGCGTAACGGCAACAAGGTAGCGTATGCATACAGGCGATAGCGCACGTGACAACTGGCCCGGGCTGATGGAACGGGCGCAGGCCGGGGATCAGTGTGCCTATACCCGGCTGCTGCGGGCGCTGGTGCCGGTGATCCGCGCGCAGGTGCGGCGTCAGCTGAGCGATGAGGCCTTGACCGAAGATGTGATTCAGGATGTGCTGCTCACCTTGCATCGCGTACGCCATACCTACGATCCCGCTTACCCCTTTTTACCGTGGCTGACGGCAATCGTCTCGGCACGCGCCATCGATGCCCTGCGCCGCCGCGGTCGTCAGCAGCACTGCGCGCTTGACGACGTCCAGGCTGTCGATCCTGCCAGCAGCCGCGAACAGCAACGGCTTGATACCCAGCAGGAACTGGCGGGTTATCTTAACCAGCTGCCGCTGCGCCAGCGCGAAATCGTCGAGCATGTTCATCTGCGCGAAATGAGCCTGAGCGAAGCGGCCGCCCATAACAATCTCAGCGTATCGGCAGTGAAATCACTGCTGCACCGGGCGCTCATCAACCTGCGCCGCTTTGGAGCAAACCATGACTGACCATCATTTGCTGATTGAAAAACTGGGGCGCGATTTACGCCCGGTAAAACGGCCGGCGGCGACCGGTAAGCGCCTGCTGGTCTGGCTGGCGCTGGCGCTGCCAGCGGGCATTGCAGCCAGTCTGCTGGTGCCGCGCACCCTGACCGACTGGTCGCAGGCGGGCGCGATACAGGCAGCGCTGCAACTGATGCTGGCGTTTATGCTTGGGCTGCTGGCGATGCGTAGCGCCTTAAACCTCAGCATTGCTGGCCGGCGCGGCATCAGCGCAAAACTGCTGTTACCGCCGGGCTTGCTGTGGCTGGGATTGAGCGCCAGCAGTCTGCTGCAGACGGCCGCGCCGGTGCAGGAGCACGACACGCTGCCGTGCTTTGTTTTCCTGCTGGTGGTGAGTGTGCCGATGCTGCTGCTGACCATTGCCAGCCTGCGCCGCACGCGGGCGCTCTATCCGACCCGCAGCCTGGCGCTGGCTGGACTGGGCGTTGCCTGCATGGCACTGAGCCTGCTGGCGTTTTGTCATCCGGTGCATCTGCATGCGCTAGATTTGCTGCAGCATCTGGCGGCGATTGCCTGCATTATCGTACTGACCGTGCTGCTTGGCCGGCGCTGGGTGCGGATCGACTAACGCCATCCGCCGCAGACGTCAGGGAATGATGCGTTCCGCACGCAGCCGATCGAACAGCTGGGTGAAGGAATCCAGCGTGGCGCGATAGCCGGTAAAGCCCGCTTTGCGGCTCTTACTCATATCCGTAAACGCCTCCATCGGCCGTCCTAAATCCGCATCGGTGTGCCACCACGACGCCAGCTTATTAATGTCTGCCTCGTGCAGCTGATGGCGCGCGGCAATGTCACGCCAGGCATCAGCGGCTTCCTGCATGCGCCCTTCCAGCGGCATCATCTGCGCCGGATAGTCGGCGGCTTCGAGGCCGAAATAGTCTGCCAGCCGCGGCCACAGCCAGTTCCAGCGGAATACATCGCCGTTCACCGCGTTGAAGTCCTGATTAGCAGCGCCCTCAGCGGAGGTCGCCCACAGCAGCTGTTCCGCCAGTAAACCCGCTTCGGTGACATCGGCCAGACCGTTCCACTGCTGCGGCGAGCCGGGAAAGATGAACGGCCAGCCTTTTTCACGGCACAGCGTGGCGTAAACCGCCAGCGTCTGGCCCATGTTCATGGCGTTACCCAGCGCATAGCCGATGATGGTATGCGGACGGTGCACGCTCCAGCGGTAACCGTATTTCTCTGCGCCAGCAAACACTTCGTCTTCCTGCGCGTAATAAAAATTGTCGACCGGCTGACGTCCCTGCTCTTCGCGGAACGGCGTCACCGGTACCGCACCTTTGCCGTAAGCTTCGAACGGACCAAGATAGTGCTTCAGCCCGGTCACCAGCGCCACATGTGCGCCGTTGAGCCGCTCGCCGAGCGCTTCGATCACGTTCCGTACCATGCCGCCGTTAACGCGGATGTTCTCTTTTTCATTGGCCTGACGCGACCAGACGCTAAAGAACAGCGCATCCGGTTTTTCCTGCGCCAGCGCGGCGCGCACCGCGTCGGCATCGGTCAGATCGGCGGTCAGGCTGCGGCAACCCTCCGGGATGGCACCGCGCCCGCGCGACAAACCAGTCACCTGCCAGCCTTCCTGCTGCAGTTTTTCCGCCAGCGCCCGGCCAATCACGCCACTGATACCCACAATTAACGCCTGCTTTTGCATGTCGAATCTCCTCTGTTGCAGTTATCCTTAGCGTAATAGAGAATTAAATTCTTAGCCGTGGCATTAATTCACATCATTCATGAACTGGATTCACTAATACATGCACGATCAGCGTCTGAAAGACATCGTTCCTTTTGTCGCCAGTGTCGAAAGCGGCAGTTTTGCCGCTGCCGCTGAGCGTCTGCACCTGACCGGTTCCGCCATCAGCAAAAGCGTGACGCGGCTGGAAGCGCGGCTCGGCTCACGCCTGCTGGAGCGCACCACCCGCAGCCTGACGCTCACCGACGCCGGCAGCGCCTATTACCAGACCTGCCTGCGCATTATGGAGGAGCTGGCGGAAGCCGAAGCGGTACTGGCGGCGCAGCGCACCATTCCTTCCGGGCGATTGCGGCTGGCAGTGCCGAATACCTATGGCCGGCTCGGCGTGATGCCGCTGCTGATTCCGTTCTGTCAGCAGCATCCGGATGTGGAACTCAGCCTGACCTTTTCCGACCGCTTTATTGATCTGTTTGATGAGGGTATTGATGTCGCGGTGCGCATCGGCGGTTCGCCCGATCTGCCCGCCTCGCTCGGCTACCGGCCGATGGGCCGCGAGCGGATGGTGTTTTGCGCCGCGCCGGACTATCTGGCGCGCGCAGGCAGACCGACCAGCGAGAGTGAGTTGCTGCAGCATCGGGCGATTCTGTACGAGCGCGTTGACGGCAGCACCAAGCCATGGCTGTTCACCACGGAGGATGGCCACCCGCACTGGCGTCAGGTGCCTTCGCGCATGGCGCTGGGCGACGTGGATGCACAAATGCAGGCGCTGTGTGCGGGGCTTGGGGTGGCGCAGATGCCGTCATGGCTGGTGCGTGACGCGCTGGCGAGCGGCGCGCTGGAAGTGATAGTGCCGCAGCAGCAGCCGGATGGCCTGCCGCTGTCGGTAATTTGGCCGCGGCGCAAACAGCTGCTGCCGAAGGTCGACGCGCTGCTGGCGGCGCTTGACGGCCTGCAGATCAGGTAAAAGGCCTTTAGCGATGATTCAGGCGGCGCGACAGCCGGTCGCCACACAGTTGCAGCAGCGTGACCAGCGCCACCAGCACCACGATTACCGTGAGCATGACCTGCATATCGAAGCGCTGGTAGCCGTAACGATAAGCCAGATCGCCCAGCCCGCCGGCACCAATCGCACCGGCCATCGCCGAGGCATTAATCATCGTCACCAGCGTAATGGTAAAACCGCTGACGATGCCGGGCCGCGCTTCCGGCAGCAGCACGTGCCAGACAATATGCCAGCGCTGAAAACCCATCGCCTGCGCCGCTTCCGTCAGCCCTTTGTCCACTTCGCGCAGGCTTACCTCCGCGATGCGGGCAAAAAACGGCGTCGCCGCCAGCGTCAGCGGCACCACGGCCGCCCACACGCCATAGGTGGTGCCGACAATCCAGCGGGTAAACGGGATCAGCGCCACCATCAGAATCAAAAACGGAATCGAGCGAAACAGGTTCACCAGCCAGCCCAGCAGCCGGTTGAGCAGCGGATTAGGGAACAGATCGCCGCGCCCGGTCACCACCAGAATCACCGCCATCGGTAAACCGATCAGCAGTGCCAGCAGCGACGACACGCCGACCATCAGCAGCGTATCCAGCAACCCCTGCCATAAACGATCAATAGCCAGTGACATAACCTGCAACCTCCAGTTGGTCCGCCAGCGGATGAAGCGCGGCAAGGGCTGCCGGCGCGTCGTGCCGGGCATTCAGCAGCAGTAACAGCTGGCCGGTGGGTTTGCGATCGACCCATTCAACCGCGCTATACAGTAGCGTCAGCTCGCCGCTGACCTGTGCGCTGATCGCCGCCAGATCCGGTTGCGTGCCCTGCCCGCTGTAGCGCAGCCGCACCAGCAAACGCGAGTCCACGTCCTGACGTTGCGGCGTCAGCAGCGGCTGGATGGCCTCAGGCAGCGCGCCGAATTGCGGATTAAGCAACTGCCGCGTCGTCTCATGCTGCGGATCGCTGTAAACCTGCCACACCGGACCGCGCTCAATGATTTCACCCTGATCGATGACCGCCACCTGGTGACACAGGTCGTGCACCACGTCCATCTCATGGGTGATCAGCACAATAGTGATATGGCGCTGCTGATTGATTTTTTTCAGCAGCGCGAGGATGGCGCGCGTGGTTTCCGGATCCAGCGCCGAGGTTGCCTCATCGCACAGCAGCAGTTCCGGATCGTGCACCAGCGCGCGCGCAATGCCGACGCGCTGCTTCTGCCCGCCGGAGAGCTGCGCCGGCCAGGCATGCTGGCGCGCCTCCAGCCCGACCAGCGCCAGCAGCTCATCCACTTTGCGCCGCCGCTGCGCCGCTGGCACGCCGGCCACCGTCATCGGCAGCTCAATGTTTTGCCGCACCGTTTTGGCGGACAGCAAATTGAAGTGCTGGAAAATCATGCCGGTGCGCCGACGCCACTGCACCAGTTGGCTGTCACTCAGCGAACTGAGATCGATACCGTCAATCACCACCGCACCCTGCGTCGGATTTTCCAGCCGGTTGAGGCAACGGATCAGCGTTGACTTGCCCGCGCCGCTGCGGCCAATGATGCCAAAAATCTCGCCGCGTTTAACCTGCAGGTCGATGTGCTTCAGCGCATCCTGCGACTGGCCGTCATAGCGTTTGCTCAGCCCGCGGATCTGCACATGCGCCCGGCCCGCGCCCGAGGTCGTGCTGTGCAGCGCCGCCTGCTCACCAGGAAAAGTCAGGCTGACCATGATTAGTGACTCCAGCCTGGCTGATACAGCTTGCCGTAGAATTCATCCAGCTTCGCGCGCACCACCGGCGAGTGCTGATAGATCTCAACAAACTGTTTGAGACGCGGATCGTCCTGATGTCCGTCACGAATCACGAACTGAATCACATACTCCGGATGTTCGAGGCCATCAAACAGCAGCGCCTTGTTGGGATCGATAGTCTTCGACAGGCGCAGATAGTGCGGATAGCCCTGCGCCAGGTCGACTTCATCCAGTGAGCGCGACAGTTGCACCGCCTCCACTTCAATGATTTTCAGGTGCTTGGGATTGCTGGCGATATCATCCACGGTGGATTTCAGCCCGCTGCCCGGTTTCAACGTTATCAGCTGCGCTTTTTGCAGCAGCAGCAATCCGCGCGCACCGTTAATCGGGTCATTGGCAATCGCCACCGTGCCGCCGTCCGGAATCTGATCGATTGCCGTGTGCTTCTTCGAATAGAGCCCGATGTTATTAATGATCGCGGGCGCATACGGCACCAGATGGAAACCGCCCTCGCGGTTGGCATTGTCCAGAAACGGCTTATGCTGGAACAGGTTGACGTCAATGTCGCCATTTTCCACGCTGACGTTTGGCGCGGTCCAGTCGGTGAACTCCACCAGCTCGACCTGCAGTCCCTGCTTTTTCGCTTCGGCTACCGCGGTTTCCAGCGGCGGTGCGAAAGCCGCCGTGGTACCGACTTTAAGTGCACCGCTGTAGTCACCGGCGGCAAACGCGCTGGCGGTTAAGATTGCGGCGCTCAGCGCCACCATTGAGGCAAATTTCATCCTGATTCCCTGAGGTTAAATTAACGAACACCGGCCACAGGCCGCCAGCGCGCAGCCGGATGGCGCGCGGGCAGACGATCCTGCTGCTGAAAAATTTTCTGCCGCAGCGATCCCGGCTGATAAGCGGTTTTAAAGCGGCCGCGCTGCTGCAGTTCCGGCACCACCAGCTCGATAAAATCGCGGTAGCTTTGCGGATTCAGGATGCGCGTCAGATTGAAGCCGTCGATGTCGCCTTCATCAATCCAGCGAATCAGCTGGTCGGCGACCTGAGACGGGTTGCCGACAATCACCGGGTAGCGGCTGCCGAGCGCGTGCTGCTCCAGCAGGCGACGACGCGTCCAGCCGTTATAGGCTTTGCTCACCGATTCAATGGCGCGCGTGTCGCCGCTGTGAATCGGTTCATCGAGGCCAAACGCGGCGAGATCGACGCCAATTGAGCTGGAGAAGTGCGCAATGCCCGCTTCGGCACTGGCGTATTCCAGATAGCTGCGGTGCTTCTCCTGCGCTTCGCGTTCGCTGGCGGCGACGATCACGCTGACGCCCATAAAGATGCGTAGGTCGTCCGCCTGGCGTCCCGCTGCCACCGCCGCGTGACGCAGACGCTGCGCCTGCTCGCGCAGCGCCGCCGGCGAACTGGCATTCACGAAACTGCACTCGGCGTGACGTGCGGCAAACGCCACGCCGCGCGCGGATGAGCCGGCCTGGAACAGCAGTGGCGTGCGCTGCGGTGAAGGACTGCTCAGGTGATAGCCCTGCACCTGATAAAATTCGCCCTGATGATTGATCGCGTGAATCTTCTGCGCGTCGGCATACAGCCGGCGCTGTTTGTCGGCCAGCAGCGCATCGTCCTGCCAGCTGCCTTCCCACAGCTGATAAGTGACATCGAGAAACTCATCGGCCTGGTCGTAGCGCCGATCGTGCGCCAGCAGTTGCTGCTGCCCCATGGCGCGCGCCGCGCTGTCGAGATAGCCGGTCACGATGTTCCAGCCGATGCGGCCGTTGGTCAGATGGTCGAGCGTCGACAGGCGGCGGGCAAACGGATACGGGGCTTCGTAACTCAGGTTGGCGGTCACGCCAAAACCCAGATGCTGCGTCACGCTGGCCATGCCGGAAATCAGCATCAGCGGATCGTTAACCGGCAGCTGAATGGACTCCCGCGCCGTCAGGCCGATACCCTGCTGATAGACATCGTAAACGCCGAGAATGTCGGCGATAAACAGTCCGTCGAACAGGCCGCGCTCCAGCAGGCGCGCTAAATCCAGCCAGTACGCCAGCGAATTGAACTCCACCGAGCGATCCTGCGGATGGGTCCACATGCCGTGATGAATATGCCCCACGCAGTTCATGTTAAAGGCATTGAGCAAAATCTGTTTGCGGCTCATAGCGTACCCCGGCGCGGCGGCAGCACACCGTTAAGCAGATAGTTGCCAATGACCGGATATTTCCAGCGTACCGGGTCATGCAGCGTGTGGGTGCGCGCGTTGCGCCAGTGCCGATCGAGGTTGTGTTCGCGCAGGCTGGCGCGCGATCCGCCCAGCTCAAACAGCAGGTTGCCGGCTTCCAGCGCCACCTCGGTGGTCCAGGCTCGTGCTTTCGCCACGTCAACCGATGCCCGCGCGACCTGTTCAGCGCTCGGGTTGCGCTGGGCAGCATCAATCGCCTCTCCGGCGACTTCCAGCAACGCATCACCGGCGCTGAGCCGTGCGGCGAGCCGCCCGGTGCGATCCAGCGTCAGCGGATCGTCACAGGCTCGCTCGACGCCGCTGTCCGGCCACGGCCGCGCGCGCTGCTGCACGAAGACCAGCATGTCGTTGAAGGCCGCGCGGGCAATGCCCTGGTCGATGGCCGCATGCATAATCTGGGCAAAAGGGCCGACGGTGGTTGGCCGCGCAAACGCGCTGTGAAACGGCACCACATCGTCCGGCGCGATCGCTACCTCACGAAACTGCACGCTGCCGCTGCCGGTGGTGCGCTGGCCGAAACCGCTCCAGTCATCAATCACCGTCACGCCCGGCTGATGGCGCGGCACAAACACCAGCTGCTCTTTACCGTCATCGGCGATGGCCAGCGTCGGGATGCGATCGGCAAACAGCGCGCCGGTGCAGTAAAATTTGTCGCCGTTGAGGCGCAGCCCGCTGGCGGTCTGGCTGAAGGCGGTGGTGCGCTGATGCGCTGCCGCAGAGCCGAACTCCGCCAGCGCGTTGCCATAGTGAGCGCCCGCCAGCACTTCGCTGTACAGCCGCTGCTGCTGGGCATCGCTGCCGTTAACGCGCAGCACTTCCAGCGCGTAAAAGTGATTTTGCGGCACCTGACCGATTGATGCATCGGCAGCGCTGAGAATGACAAAAATCTGCGCCAGTTCCGCACTGGAGATCGCAATGCCGCCCCACGCGCGCGGCACGGTAATAGCGCCTAAACCGGACTGGAAATAGTGCTGAAGTTCAGCATGCGGCAGCTCACGCTGCCGATCGCGCTGCGCGGCGCCGCTGCGAAAGCGGTCCGCCAGTTCCTGTGCCACCTGCAGGGCCTGCTGCGCACTGCGAATACGTGCTGCCGGCTGTTTAGCGAAAACCTGCGTCATCATCGCTCCTTAAATCCACGCATGACGCGCGGGCAGAACATCATTGAGGTAATAGTTGCCGATGGCGTGTGTTTTCCAGCGCACCGGATCGTGCAGCGTATGGGTACGCGCGTTGCGCCAGTGGCGATCCAGCCCGTGTTGCAGCAATGTGCCGCGGCTGCCGCTCCACTCCAGCAGCTTTTCACTGGCCTTCAGGGCAATTTCGGTGGTCAGCACTTTAGCTTCTGCAACCGCGATGGAGGCACGCGCGCAGTGCGCAGCGGTAAGCGCGTGCGGCTCGATGCTGTCGAGTACGCGCGCCGCGCGCACCAGCAGCGCGTTGGCGGCGCTCAGTTCGGTGCTGATGCGCCCGACATCGGCGAGAATGTAAGGATCATCAGCGTTGCGGCTGACGCCCGCATCCACCCACGGACGCGAGCTGCTGTGAATAAACGCCAGTGCCTCATCCAGCGCGCCCTGCGCGATCCCGGCGTCAATCGCGGCCTGAATCAGCTGCGATACGGCACCGCGCAGCGTGGGCTTATCGGGAGAAGGTAGCGCGATGGTCAGCGCGGGGTCGACCGCCACCTGCTGCAGCTTCACCGTGCCGCTGGCGGTGGTGCGCTGACCGATGCCCGACCAGTCATCGATAATCTCAACACCCGCCGCCGGCAGCGAAATGAACGCCATCACCGGCTGACCCTCCTGCTGCGCGGTGGTCACCAGAATGTCGGCAAACAGTGCACCGGTGGAATAAAACTTTTCACCGCTGAGCCGTAACCCCTCCGGGCCCGACACCAGCTGCGCCTGCACATCACGCGTGTGTTTGCTGTTCTTTTCCGGACCGCCGTTGCCGAGCCGCTGGCCCTCTGCCACCGCGCTGAGCAGGCGCTGCTGCTGTTGCGCGTTGCCTTCACCGAGAATGAACTGAATCAGCCCGAAATGGTTTTGCGGAATCTGACCGAGCGAAGGATCGCTGGCGGCGATCAGGCGGAACACTTCCGCCACGGTGGCAAACGACAGACCGCCGCCGCCAAACTGACGCGGCACGCTAATACTACCCAGTCCCAGCTGGGTGAACTGATTGAGCAGTTCACGCGGGTAGATGCGCTGTTGATCGCGCTCTACTGCGCCGGCCTTTGCCTGCTCCGCCAGATGGCGGGCGGCGTCGATTGCCGCCGCGTCAGACGTGATCACCGCCGCGCGCTGAAGTTGTTTAGCCCTGATTTGCGTCATCGCTTGATTCACTTTTTATTTTGCTGTGATTTATAGACTCATTCTGCTCCGGGCAGAGAGCCGCAACGTAATAACAGATTGAGCGCGATGATAAGCAGCGGGAATAACAGCGGTAAAGAGCGCGGTTATGCTATATCCGGCAAACGGCATGCAGAAATAGACTAAAGAATTTATCAGGGATAAGAAGACGTTAGCGGGCGCGGAGATACGGGATTATGACGCGGAATCATGATGGCGAATTATCTTAAGTATTAATTTCGCTATCGATAGTGATAAATAACATGATTATTTTATTGCGCCATAGGCTGGCGCAATAAAGGGGGCATTATGTCAACGTGTTATTCCGCCTGCGCCAGATACATCGCCGGGGAATAGTGGCGCGTCCATGCACTCTTTTCACTGTGCGGTGTGCTGCTGCTGTCGATCAGCTTCGCCAGCTGATAGGTCTTCACCGTTTCCTGCTGGGTCAGCTGCTGCGCAAACCGGGCGGTGAGATTGCCCTGCGCATCCTGCGTCACCTCTGTGGTGCTGCGCGTCTCATCGTGGATTTGATGGTAGTGGTAATTCTGTGACGCTTTGTCTTCACTCAGCGCCAGCGGCGTACCGGCGTTCAGCGCGGTATGAAAACTGGCGTTCAGCTGAAACAGCGTTTCCTGCGTCATGCGATGCGTATCGCCGTTCTTCTGCTGGCTGCTGCGCTGCGCCACGTCGAGAGCGAAGGTATCTTCCTCTTCCGGCTTCAGCGGATTGCTGGAGCGCGCCGTCTGGTGATAGCTGGCCGAGAAATCGGCCAGACCGCTGATGGCACCGGCCTGTGCCGCGTGTGCGCCTATGGTGATCGACTGCGGGGTGCGCATCGCCACGCCGGCCGCGGTGCTGGTGCTGTTTAAGGACTCAAAACCCTGCTTAAACAGCGCCAGCGCCGCGCGATCGCCGTGACCGCGCGAAGCGGCCTGATCAAATTTCGCGCTCCACTGCGCCAGCGCGCTCTGCTGCTGACCGGCGTTGCTGGCCTGCGCCAGGCTGCGCATGTCCGTCGTCAGTTTGAAACTGGCGTCGGCGTTATGGAAACCCAGCCAGCGCGCGCTGTTGTCGGCATGCAGGTTTAGCGACTGGATAACTTCGCCGTCGCGGCGCAGGTCGGTTTTCAGATCAACGCTGGCCAGCTGGTTGCTGTCAAAACTGAGCAGATCGCCGACATCCAGTTTACCGTTGCCGTCATCCAGCCCGCTCAGCGTCTTTTGCAGCGCGCCGGAGAGTTTAGCTATCGCCGCCGCTTCGTCATCGCTCAGCTTACCGTTGGTGGTTTTCAGCTCTAGCGCGACGCCATCCTGCTGCCGGGTCATCTGCAGGCTCACACTCACGCCGGACCGCGTGGTAATCTCCAGCGCCATTGCGCTTTGAGTATTCTCTGGCGCACCGCCGCTGGCCGGTACGCTGATGGTGACATCGTCACGCTGCTGCGTCAGTGCGCTCAGCAGCGCGCTGCCAATGCCGTTCATGCTAACGCCGGTGCTGCGCAGCGCACCGATGGCCTGCGTCTGCAGATCAGATGAGACGTGACTGCTGGCGGTGACGCGCGCCGGCGTCATCTGGTATACGGCGGAGATGGCGTCGGTGGCTTCACTGAAGGTGACTTTGGCCGAGGCGTCTGCCGTCAGGCTATTTTGCCGGGTGGCGTTGGCTGCCGTGCTGCTGGTCACGCGCGCGCTGGCGCTGCTGAGATGAAGCGAAGAGAAACTGCCCGGTCCAATACCGTTAATCATCCTGACTATCCTCGTTGGCACGTTACCGCTACGTTATCGGCGATCCTGACGAAATCTTTACGCTGCAGCACCCCGCGTAGCGCTGCCCAAATGGTTATTGAAATTAATAATCATTATCACTAATCTGTGGAACGCTTTCGCGGTTACACGGAAGTGATTGAGTCGCCAGTGATAAAGGAAGCGCCATGAGTCATCGTATTTTCATTCCGCTGTTCACCCTGCTGAGCCTGCTGCTCGGCCCCGCTGTCAGTTTCGCCCGGCCTGATATGACGCCGCTCGGACCCAATATTGCCGACAAAGGCTCGGCCTGGTATCGCTTCACTGTTAACACCTTTGATTCCGCTGACGGCCAGCGCCACTACAAGGTGTGGACGGCGGTGCCACGTATACCGGCACCGGCCACCGGTTACGCGGCGCTGTATATGCTGGATGGCAACGCGGTGATGAACCATCTGAGCGAAGCGCTGTTGCAGAAACTGGCGGCAGGCAATGCGCCGGTGCTGGTGGCGGTAGGCTATCAAACCCCGCTGCCGTTCGATCTCGCTGCGCGCACGCTGGATTACACCCCGCCGCAGCAGGTGCAGGATCGTCGTGGCAGACCGGCTGGCGGCAGCGCCGCATTCCGTCAGCTGCTGGAACAGACTATCGCACCGCGTGCCGAACAGCATCTGCCGATCAATCCACAGCAACGTGCACTGTGGGGCCACTCTTATGGCGGACTGTTTGTGCTCGACAGCTACTTAACCTCCGCTTTCTTCCAGCGCTATTTTGCCGCCAGTCCGTCCCTGCGCGGTGACGCCACGCTGTTGCAGCAGCTGGCGGCGGTGACGCCCGCATCGTTTAAGCATAAGCAGCTGGTGCTGCTGGAGGGCAACGGCGAGTCACGGCCCGGTGTCATAGATACGCTGAGCCGGATTCGCGCCACCCTCGACGGCATGCAGGAGAAAGGTTTGGCGGCTCGCTATCAGCTGTTTCCCGGGCTGAGTCACGGCCAGATGTTTCCGGCCTCGCTGGAAAGCGCGCTGTCGGCCATGGCGGAAGACGGTGCGCCGTCACGCGCACCGGATAACTGAATGGACGCTTAGTTAAAGAATTTGATGTCGGTTGGCGTCGCCAGCTTCGCCGCCACACCGCGCGCGCTCAGCTTGCCGCTGTGCGCATCAAAATCAAACAGCGTAATGGTGTTGGTAAACACGTTGGTGACATAAAGATGTTTACCGCTGTTATCAAACGCCAGCGCGCGCGGCTCAATCCCGTCGGCGGCATAGCGCTGAGGATCTGTCAGGCTGCCATCGGCGGCGATCTTAAACACCAGCAGATGATTGTCAGAACCGCGGTTGGCGGCAATCAGGAATTTACCCTGTGGGCTGAGAATGATGCCGCCACCGCTTTTGTAAGCGGCGCTGCTGTTTTGCGTATTCAGCGGCACCTGTGCCTGCCGTACCAGCCGGTCGTCAGTGACGCGGAACACCACGATTTCGCCGGCCATTTCAGTGATCACGTAAGCGTGTTTACCGTCGGCGGAGAACACCATGTGACGCGGACCCGCACCTGGCGCAAAGCTCACGTCACGGCTGGTATCCGCCTGCAGCGGCTCTCGCCGATCCGCGTGATAGCGATAGGCGTGCAGTTTGTCGTCACCGAGATCGGCGGCATACAGATAGCGGCCATCGTGGGTAAAGGTGGTGGAGTGCGCATGGCCGCCATCCTGACGATCTTTCACCACGCCGCTGCCCGCGCTAAACGCGAAATGCTGCACCTGTTCGCCCAGCTTGCCGTCTGACGCAATGGGAAACACCGTTATCCCGGCTCCGCCTTTCGCCACCGAATAGTTGGCGACAAACAGAAATTTGCCGTCCGGACTGAGCGTCGCGTGCGTGGGCTGCTCACCGTGGCTGTCGACCTGATTCAGCACCCGCACTGCGCCCTGTTTATCGATCGCCAGCGCGGTAACGGCACCGGCATTCTCTTCATTGGTGGTATAAGCAAAGTGTCCATCGCGTGATTTAACGATCCACGACGGGCTTTTCATCTTAATCACCTCCAGCGGCTTGAGCGTCCCGTCGCTGTTAACCTGCATGCGATACAAACCTTCACTGGGTCGATCCGGCTTTTGCACCGCAGGGGCATCCGGAATACTGGTCCAGGTGCCGACCAATGCTGTTTGATGATGTTCCGTGTTCTGCGCCATAGCACTCCCCGCCAGCGTCATTAGAGCCAGTGATATTGCCACGGTTAAGTTTGTTGCTAAACCGCCTGTTGCCGGTTTTGGGTATCCACTCATTGTCTTTCCACCATAATCGGAATTTTCACGGGCCTGCGCCCCAACCAGATTGATTTTTTTGTGTTGAAACGGGCGTTGTTAACGCCTCGTTAACGAATATAGTGGGATTCCCTCAGCGCAAAACTGTGCAGGCCGATCGGCTTCACAAATCGGTTTATTTAATTGTGCCTTTGCGGCCGGGTCATAGCGTTTGGTTATGGATGGCAGGCAGCAGTGTAAAAAGCCCCGGCACGCATGCTTTAATCTTTCCTTTACCGGTCTCAGGGATGGTCACGACGTTATGCTGCCGTTTTCTAATGGGTTTTTATTGAGTTTATCGCTGTGTCTGGATATCGGACTCGCCAACATTGCCATGCTGACGCTGGCAATGCAGCGCGGTTATCTGCACGGTTTCTGGCTGGGCATGGGCACTTGCGTGGGCGATTTAATTTACGCCTTGCTGGCGATGGCTGGCATGGCGGTGGTGCTGCAGTTTACGCCGGTACGCTGGTTGCTATGGATTGGCGGCGGCATCTTGCTGTTGTGGTTTGCCGCTAAAATGCTTTACGCCGCGCTGGCCAAAAAAATCGATATTCCCGCGGCTGAAGCCCAGCCTTATCGTTCACTGCTGCGCGAATTCCGACGCGGCATCGTGCTGGCGATGTCGTCCCCGACCGCGATTCTGTGGTTCGCCAGCGTGGGCGGCGCGCTGATAGCGCGCATCGGCCACAGCGATGCCGGTGCAACCTCGTGGTTTCTCAGCGGGTTTTTCCTCGCCGGCGTAGTGTGGACCTGTGTGATCTGCCTGATCGGCAGCATGGGCGGCAAGCTGCTGGGCGAACGCCTGCTGAAATATTCCTATCTCGCCTCAGCGCTGATTTTCTGTTATTTCGCGGTGTATGTGATTTGGTCGGGATACCGCGAGTTCGTGGCGGTTTAAGTCACCACGGAATCGTTAAAAATCACCGATTATCCCGTTACGACAGCGCAAGCGTTGTAAGGCCGCCCTCCATGGCGACCAGGAAAACGCCGCGCTGCGCTGGAATGCGCCTGTCAAACCCCGGCGATGCGCCGCAGTTCCGCCTGCGCGCCCGGCGCCACCGCCAGCACCTGCGCGCCTTTCAACAGCCGGTCGCCCTCGGTGTTAAACGGGTGATACCAGCCGCCGGCCTCTTTCACCAGACAGTAACCGGCCAGGCAATCCCACGCGTGCATGTAGGGTTCGAAATAGCCCACCACGCGTCCGGCCGCCACCCACGCCAGCATCAGCGCACCAGAACCGATACGAATAAAGTTGCCGCCCGCTGCCAGCAGCGACGCCAGCAGCCGGCCCACCTCTTCCGGGCTGACATAGCTATTGGCACCAAAGCCGGTCACGTGATTTTGCAGGGTGCGTGACGGATCGACCTGTAAACGCCGGCCATTCAGCGTTGCGCCCTGGCCGAGCGCGGCGACGTAGCACTCCTGATAAGTTGGTGCGTAGATCACGCCAATCACCGGCACGCCGTCATGCAGCACCGCCACCGAAACACACCAGTTTGGCATACCGTTGAGGAACGGGCTGGTGCCATCAATCGGGTCGACCACCCAGGTATAGCCCGACGTACCCGGCTGCAGGCCGTATTCTTCACCAAGAAAACCGTCATCGGCAAAACTGGCGCGAATCTGCTGGTCGATCATCTGTTCCACTTCGCGATCAGCGCGTGAGACCACATCCTGCAGGTCGTGTTTGGTCTCCACCACCAGCGTGTCACGCTGATTGAAATAGGCCAGCGCCTTTTCACCGCCCGCCCGCGCTACGCGCTCGGCAAGCAGCAGACGCGACTGCAGCGCGTCGTTTTTCGTATCACTCATGCGTTATCCTTAATTAACTGGCAATCAGGGCCAGCCCCTGAGGTTTAAAATCAATCGCCACCCGTGCGGCCAGCGGCAGCTGCTGCTCCATCTGCGCATCGACGATAAACAGCGAGCCCAGCTCGGTGTTGACCTCATATTCGATGTGATCGCCCAGCCAGGTGGCATGCGTTACCTCGCCGCGCAGCGCGCCTTCAGCACCACTGTGCAGGGTAATAAACTGCGGTCTGACCGACAGCTGCGCGGAACCGGTCGTGACGCCGTTACCGCGCACGCGATAGCGCTGCCTGCCCAGTCGCACCAGCGCTTCGCTGCCTTCAACCTGTTCAACTTCGCACGGCAGAATGTTGGCTTCGCCCATAAAATCAGCGATGAACACCGAATTGGGCGCGTGATACAGGCTTTCCGGCGCGCCCTGCTGAGCAATATCGCCCTCTTTCATGACAATAATTTTATCCGACACCGCCAGCGCCTCTTCCTGATCGTGTGTGACATACACCGCCGTGAAGCCCAGCCGCTGCTGCAAATCACGAATATCGGTGCGCACCCGACGGCGCAGGCGTTCGTCGAGGTTGGAGAGCGGCTCATCCAGCAGTAGCACCTGCGGCTCCAGCACCAGCGCGCGCGCCACGGCGATACGCTGCTGCTGTCCGCCGGAGAGTTCCGACGGCAGCCGCTGGCCCTGACTCTCGAGCCCCACCAGCTTTAGCCCTTCGCGCGCACGATCCTGCGCCTCCTTTTTGTTCATGCCGGACGATTGCAGGCCGTACATGATGTTGTCGAGCGCGCTCATGTGCGGGAACAGCGCATAGGATTGAAACACCATCGCCACGTCGCGTTCGTTGGCAGGCAGATGCGTCACGTCTTTGCCACCGATTAAAATGCGCCCCGAAGTCGGATGCTCCAGGCCGGCCAGCAGGCGCAGCGTAGTGGTCTTGCCGCAGCCGGAAGGCCCCAGCAGCGTCACCAGCGTACCTGGCTCGACCGTCAGCGATAAATCCGGCAGCGCGGTGAAGCCGGCAAAGCGTTTTTCGACGTGTTCAAACACCACGGAACCAGCAGTTATCGTGGTCATACGGCACTCTCCTGAGTTAACGAAGGGGAAGCAGGTGGCGTGGCGATATCCACCGGGCGGGCCACGCGGCGCAGGCGACGTTCACCCACCAGCCACTGAAACACGCCAATGATCAGCAGCATCACCACAATCAGCACCGTGGAGTAAGCGATGGCAACGCCATATTCACCATTCTCCACCAGCCCGACGATGTAGGACGTCGCCATGTTGTACTGCGCGCTGACGAGGAAGATCACCGCGCTGATCGAGGTGATGGCGCGCACAAAGGCGTACACCAGCGCCGCGCTGATCGCCGGTTTCAGCAGCGGCAGCACCACTTTGCGCAGCGTGCGGAAACTGCTGGCACCCAGCGTCAGCGACGCCTCATCAAGACTTTTATCCAGCTGGCTCATCGCCGCGATACCGCCGCGCACGCCGACCGGCATATTGCGGAACACAAAGCAGGCAATCAGGATCATCGCCGTACCGGTAATCTCCAGCGGCGGCAGGTTATAGGCCATCACGTAACTGACGCCGATTACCGTGCCGGGAATGGCGAAGCTCAGCATCAGCAGGAACTCAAACGTCTGGCGACCGGCAAATTTCTGTCGCACGATCAGCCAGGCCGTCAGCAGGCCCACCACGGCGGTGAGCGGTGCGGCAATCAGGGCAATTTCCAGCGTGGTCCAGAACGAATTCCACGCCACGCCGCTCCACAGCAGATGGCCGTCACTGACGCTGACGCGGAAAGCGCGCACGTAGTGCTCGATGGTCAGCGCATCGTTCAGGCCCCACGACTGCACAAAGCCGCCTACCACGATCATGCCGTAGATCACCAGGGTAAAAAGACCCCACGGGATCACCATGCCGTACACGCCGTAGCGCAGCAAACGCGGCAGCTGGCCGTGTTTGCCGCCGTCGCCCTTGCCGGTCACTGTGGCGAAGTTTTTGCCGCCCAGCCACAGCCGCTGCAGCACAAAGGCGGCCAGCGTGAAGCACAGCAGAATCATCGCCAGCACCGCGGCGCGGCTCGGATCGTTCTGCGCGCCCACCACCGAGAAGAAAATTTCGGTTGAGAGCACGCCATGACTGCCGCCCAGCACCATCGGATTCCCAAAATCGGCCATGCTTTCGATGAAGCTGATCAAAAAAGCATTGGCCAGCCCCGGCGCCATCAGCGGCAGCGAAACGCGGCTGAAGGTGCGCCAGCGATTGGCGCGCAGCGTTTGCGACGCCTCTTCCAGCGACGGACTGACGCCTTCCACCACACCAATCAGCACCAGAAAGGCAATCGGCGTGAACGACAGCACCTGAGCAATCCAGATACCGGTCAGGCCATACAGCCAGCGGCCGGGCTCGATGCCAAACAGCGCCGCCAGATACTCTGTCACCACGCCCGAGCGGCCGAACAGCAGGATCAATGCCAGACCAATGACAAACGGCGGCGTGATGATTGGCAGGATGGTCAGCATGCGCAGCGCTTTCTTGCAGGGCAGCGGCGTGCGCGTAGCGGCCAGCGCGAAAGCCAGACCCAGCAGCGTCGACCCGCTGGCGGTCATCAGCGCCAGTCCCAGCGTGCGCCATGCCGTGCCGCAGGTGCCGCCTTTCAGGCAGGCAAGGCTCCAGATTGACGGGTCCTGCAAATTACTGATCAAACCGTCCGGTTTGAAACTGCCGTCAACGTCCTGCACCGACACCACAAACATACTCAGCACCGGATAAAGCACGAAGATGCTGACCAGCGCAGTCAGCAGCACCAGCGACGCCACCACAAAGGCATCGCCTTTCAGCACGCCGCGTTCGGCCAGCGCAAACGAGAACAGCAGCAAAAATACGGTCAGCAGCAGGAGCGCGCCAGCGCCCATCGCTGGCTGTCCCTGCGGCAGCGCGCCGAAGCGGTTTTCCAGCCACAGCCAGCTCCAGCCGCTGTAGCCAATCGCGTGCCCTTCCACAATCAGGAAGAACACGCCCAGCGCGCTGAACAGCAGCAGCAACCGGCTGCGCGCGCTGCCGGGCAGTAAACCGCAGGCGGCGCACAGCGCCAGCAGCGCCACGCCGATCGCCAGCCACGGATGGCTGCCGATCTGCCACAGCGCTGGCGCGTTCGCTTCATCACGCCACAGGTTAAGCAGCCAGCCGCTATCGAAAAAGCCCGCTTCCAGGCTGTACCACGGCAGCAGCAACAGCGCGATTGCGCCCAGCAGCAGCGCGCCCGTCAGACGGCGATTATTTGCGTTCATGTGTTACCTCAATGCGGGATCATCGCGCCATCCCTGGCGCTGTCGGAACCGGTAAGCCACCGCCAGCGGCAGCGTCCGGCGATGCGGCATTACTGCGCGCTGGCGCCGATCTCTTTATCCCAGCGGCTCAGCAGCGCTTTACGTTTGGCGGAATCGCCGTAGGTTTTGAAGTCATAATCGATCAGTTTGATATTCTCGAAGCGCGGCGCGTATTCAGAGATCTCTGCACTGCGGTTTGACGGCAGCTGGAAGGATTTGGCCTCTTTCATGTGCGACTGCGCTTCGGCGCTAAGCGCCCAGTCGTACCACACTTTGGCATTGGCCAGATTGCGGGCGCCTTTGACGATCGACATTGAGCCAATCTCGTAGCCGGTGCCTTCACAGGGCGCGACGGTTTTGATCGGGAACCCGTCGACTTCCATTGCCACCGCATCGTGCATAAACACGATGCCTACGGTGGTTTCGCCGCGTGCCGCCGCTTTGACCGGTGCCGAACCGGATTTGGTGTACTGCGAAATGTTGGCGTTGAGCTTTTTCAGGTAATCGAACGCTTTGTCCTCGCCCATGATCTGCACCAGCGTCGCCAGGGTGTTGTAGGCGGTGCCGGACGAGTTTGGATTGGCTATCTGAATTTCGCCTTTGAACGCCGGGTCGAGCAAATCGGCCCAGCAGGCCGGCGCTTTGAGCTTTTTATCCGCCAGCAGTTTGGTGTTGTAGCCCCAGCCGAGCGCACCGGCATAAATCCCCACCGTACGGTAACCTGAGTTTTCCGCCTGCTTTTGCGCCCAGTCCTGCTGCTGGTCAAGCAGCGGTGATTTATACGGCTGCGTCAGCCCCTCTTCCGCCGCCTGCATATGCGGATCGCCGGTGCCGGCCCACCAGATGTCGGTGCGCGGGTTACGCGCTTCGCTGCGCAGGCGGGCATAAGCTTCACCCGCTGACAGGCGCACCATGCTGACTTTGATATCCGGATGTGCCTGGCTGAAGATGCGCGTCATGTGTTCGCACACCACCACGTCCGCCGAGCAGACCATATTGAGATTGCCGGCGGCCGCAGCGGCAAACGGCAGCGCAGTGCAACTGAGGGACAGCGCGATGGCCAGTGAGGTGTAGCGCATGATGTTCTCCTTGGTTGGCAGGGTTCCGTGCTTAACAGAGGTTTTTATTTGCACGTGTGTGCAAATTAGTAATGAACAGAAAATAGCCTGTCAAATAGCGCAATCCGCAATTGACAGGCTATGTCACAAAAATGCAACAAATGTGATCACAGACAAATTGCACAGCTTTGCAATTTGCGGCAGACTGCTTTTCAGCCGTAATTGTGAGGAGTTGAAGATGCAGAATGACAAAGCCGGGGTGAGCGCGCAGGATGTGGCGGACCGCGCGGGCGTGTCGCGATCGGCGGTGTCGCGCGCTTTCACCCCCGGTGCCAGCGTTTCTGCAGCGACGCGTGCGCGGGTGATGAAAGCGGCGCAGGAGCTGGGCTATCACGTCAATCATCTGGCGCGCGGGCTGGTGCGCAACCGCAGCGGCATTGTCTGCCTGATTGTTTCCGAAATCGCCACGCCCTATCGCGCCAGTCTGGTGCGCTGGCTGACGCAGTTTTTGCAGGAAGCGGGCAAGGTGGCGATGCTGATTAATACCGATCGTTCCGACAACAGCGTCTCCGCCGCGCTGCTGCAGGCGATCAACTTTCGCGCCGACGCCTCCATCATCCTTTCCGGCATGCCGGATCGCACCATTACCCGCCAGTGCTATCAGCACGGTCAGCGCATCATCCTGATCAACCGTGATGAAGCGCTGCCGGGATCGCTCAGTATCAATCTTGATGCGCAGGCGGCGGCCGAAACGGCGGTGATGGCATTTCAGCGCGCCGGCTGTCGTCAGCTGGCGTTCGCCAATTCACTGGCCGGCACGCCGAGCCTGATAAAACGCGAAGCGGCGTTTATCGCCGTGGCGGAGCGCGCCGGACTGACGGTCAGCGTGGAGCGGTTCGGCACCACCTCGTATGAGAGCGGCCAGATTCTGGCGCATCGCCTGCTGACGCGTCATCAGCGCCCGGACGCGGTGTTCTGCGTCACCGATCTGATGGCCTGCGGTTTCATGGATGAAGCGCGCCACCGTTTCCAGCTGCGCGTGCCGGAGGATTTGTGCCTGATCGGCTATGACAACATCGCGCAGGCTGGCTGGTCTTCTTACAATCTCACCACCTTCGCCCAGCCGGTGGAGCGCTTTGCCCGCGACGCCATCGCGTGGCTGACGCAGACGGAACAGGCGGAGAGTGGCTTTACGCCGCAGAGTGAGCAGCAGCACGACACGCTGCTGTATCAGGCCGATGTGGTATGGCGCGGCTCAGTGCGCGGCGGCTAATCTAAGCGCGGCACACCTGCCGCACCGTGTCACGCAGCCAGCGATGCGCCGCATCCTGCTCCAGCCGTGGATGCCATAGCTGTGACACCGTCACCTCCGGCGTGGCGAACGGTAATTCAAACATCGTAAACGCCGGATTATCTTTAATTAACGGGTGATGCAGGCACAGCGTACGCGGCACCAGCGCCAGCCAGTCGCTGTGCAAGGTAAGCACCACGGCGGTAGAGAACGCCGGCACCACGGCGGCCACCTGACGGGTAATACCGGCGGCGAGCAGCGCCTCATGCACCGGCCCGCCCAGTTCACCGCGTCTTGACGCCACGATGTGACCATACGCGGCCAGCTGCGGCAACGTGACGTCGGCGAGTAACGGATGCCCGGCACGCACCACGCCGACGAAGCGATCGCGAAACAGCGCCTGCAGCCGAATCTCCGGCCCCATATTGCCCAGTACGCCAATCTCCAGATCGACGTCGCCGCTGCGCAGCGGTCGATCATGTTTCTCTGCTTTCGGCATAAAACGCAGCTGAACGCCAGGCGCCTGCGCGCGCACTGCAGCGATCAGCGCGCTGCCAAATGCTTCGACAAATCCTTCGTTGCTACGCAGCGTGAAGTGGCGCTGCAGCTCAGCGGCAGCAAAGCGTTGCGCGGGTGGACTCAGCAGCGCCTGCGTGTCCTGCAAAGTGGCGTGCACCTGGCTGCGCAGCGCTTCAGCGTGCGGCGTCAGCACCATCGCGCGCCCGGCACGCACCAGCAGCGCATCGCCGGTGGCGGCACGCAGTCGCCCCAGCGTGCGGCTCATCGCCGACTCGCTCAGCCCCAGACGACGCGCAGCGCCCACTACGCTGCCTTCACTGAGCAGCGCGTCCAGCGCAGGGAGTAAATTCAAATCGACCGTATTCATCGCATCATCCTTATCGATTAAGCGCCGTCTGGCAAGGCGTTTGCTGCAGGTTATCTATGCAGATGCTGCGCGTTCCGCCTGTTGTCACGCAAGGGTAGACTTTTCGCTCACCCCAAAACCAGGAGAGAGTCATGAACAGGGCTTCCCGTGCTTTATTGATTGGCGCTTCGCGTGGCCTCGGCTTCGCGCTGGCGGAGAATATGCTGCAGCGCGGCTATCAGGTGGTGGCGACCGGCCGCCCGCACTCCCTTCACGCGCTGCAACAGCTGGCGCAGCGCTACCCGCAGCAGCTGACGGTGGAAAGCGTGGACATCACCGTGCCAGCAGAGGTCAACGCCCTGCATCTGCGGCTAAGCGGCCAGCAGTTCGATCTGCTGCTGGTCAACGCCGGCGTGAAAAATGACGATCGCGAAACCCTGGCCGATGTGTCGACGGAAGAGTTTATTCGCGTGATGGTGACCAACGCGCTGAGCCCGCTGCGCGTGCTCGAGACCTTCAGAAACAACGTTAGCGCCCACGGCACGCTGGCGGTGATGTCCTCCGGCCAGGGCAGTATCACCAACAACACCCATGGCAACTACGAGGTGTATCGCGGCAGTAAAGCGGCGCTCAATATGTTTATGCGCAGCTTTGCCGCACGTCACGCCGACGC
Source organism: Pantoea dispersa (assembly GCF_035783935.1). GTDB lineage: Bacteria > Pseudomonadota > Gammaproteobacteria > Enterobacterales > Enterobacteriaceae > Pantoea > Pantoea dispersa_C. The sequence continues at coordinate 240,122 of NZ_JALKOV010000002.1, forward strand.
GCGCACGCTATTGCTGCTGGCCCCCGGCTGGGTACGCACCGACATGGGCGGCGCGCAGGCGCGGCTGAGCATTGAGGAGAGCATCCCGAATCTGCTCAACACGGTGGAAAGCCAGACCGGACGCGGCGGGTTGCACTATCTCGATTACCTTGGGCGCGTAGTGCCGTGGTAAGCCTTTCACGCCAGCTTGCGTTCGATCAGCTCACGCAGCGTGGCGCGCAGCCAGCGGAGTGCCGGATCTTCTGCCCGGGCGTTGTGCCACAGCAGCGACAGCACATAATCCGGCATGTCGATCGGCACCGCCGCCGTGCTTAGCGCATAGCGCTGTTGCCATGCCTGCACCAGTCCCTGCGGCACGATGGCGAACAGCGGCAGGCGCTGCAACATCAGCGGTAACACCGAGAAGTGCGGCGTAACATAGCGCACGCGGCGCGTCAGTCCCTCGCGGGCTAACGCGGCGTCCAGCGCACTTTCACTCACGCCGCGATAGGAGACCAGCGCATGCTGATACTGCACGAACTGCGCCAGCGTCAGCGGTGGTGCAAGGTCAATCTGTCCGGGATGCCACACCGTGCTGAAGCCGGCGCGCGCAATGTGCTCCCGCGTGAGATCGCGGCTGGTCTCTTCTCCAACCGTGACCACCACATCAGCCTGCTGCTGCTCCATCAACGGAATCGCCTGCCACGGATCGGCAGCCACCACCCGGATATCCATATTCGGGGCCGTGTCGGCCAGTTGCAGCAGTAAATCGGGCATCAGCCAGTGCTCCAGCCAGTCGCTCATGCCGAGCGTAAAACTGCGGCTATCGTGCGCGGCATCAAAGCGATCGGCAGTGAACATCACGCGATGCACGCCCTGCAACAATGGGGTGAACTGGCGCACCAGCTGCTCTGCGCGCGGCGTGGGCGTCATGCCCTGCGAGGAACGCACGAACAGCGCATCGTTAAACATCTCCCGCAGCCTTTTCAACGCCGCACTCACCGCGGGCTGACCAAGAAAAAGCCGGTTTGCCGCCTGCGTGACGCTGCGCACTTCATACAGCACCAGCAATACAATCAGCAGGTTGAGATCCACCTTGCTGAAATCATTCTCATTGATGAACTTCATGATTTTAATCGATTTAAATAATGCGCATGGCATCAGTATAGTGGCGAGTACCGACAGGCACCACGTTGTGAGGAGGCAATATGACCCTGCGTATGGGTGAATGCAGCATTGATAAAGTGACCGAGCAGACCAGCTCACTCCCCTTCGCTGCGCTGTTTCCGGCGCACCGCGAGACGATGAGCGACGCACTGGCACAGCAGCCGGCAGAGATATCCATTCATAGCTGGGTGGTGCGCACCGCTCGCGACACCATCGTAATTGATACCGCAACCGGCAATGGCCGTAACCGCGATAACAAGCCGCTGTTTCACCAGTTGCAAACCGCGTGGCCGCAGCGTCTGGCCGAAGCGGGCGTCGATCCTGATGAGGTGACGCTGGTGCTGATGACGCATATTCACACCGACCATGTGGGCTGGAATACCTGCTGGCGCGATGGCCGCTGGCAGCCGATGTTTCGCCATGCGCGTTACATCTGTTCAGCACGTGAACTGGCACAGTGCCGCAGCACGCCAGCGATGCAGGCGCTGTATCACGACAGCATTGCGCCGTTGCTGGCGAGCGGCCAGCTGGAAACCATTGACGTCCAGCACTCCCCGCTGTTTGCCGGCGTGCTGCGCTATATGCCGACGCCGGGTCACAGTATCGATCACGCCTCGATTGTGCTGGAAAGCGAAGGTGCCTGCGCGGTGTTTAGCGGAGATGTGATGCATCATCCAGTTCAGTTTACACACCCGCAATGGAACTCGGTTTTTTGTGAGGATTTACCACGCGCCGTAACGTCACGTCAGTTACTGATAGACTGGTGCGTCAGCCATCAGGCACTCTGGTGCAGCTCACACTTTGCCGGCAGTTCGTGCGGCCGGGTTTCGCCAGAGCGGCAATGGATTCCTGTGGAGGCCTGAACCATGCACTACGCTGATTACCTCACCGCATCGCTGGGTGATATGCAACAGGCGCTGGCCGAGCGCCGGGTGAGCGCCCGCCAGCTCACCACGTTTGCGCTGCAGCGCATTGCTGACGTGGATCAGCCGCGTTACAACGCCATCAGCTGGCTGTTTGCCGATGAAGCCTTAGCCGCCGCCGATGCCAGCGATGCCGCACGGCAGCAGAGTGCGCCAGTCGGCCCGCTGGCTGGTATTCCGCTGCTGATTAAAGACAACATTGAAGTGAAAGGCTGGCCGACCAGTGCCGGTTCGGCGCTGCTGCGCGACGTGATTGCCAGCGAGGATGCGCCGCTGGTTACTGCCCTGCGTCAGGCCGGCGCAATCCTCATCGGCAAAACCACCATGCATGAACTGGCGGCAGGCATCACCGGCGCCTCGTCGCTGAGCGGCTTTACCCATAATGCCTGGCAGCATGGCCGCTCTCCGGGGGGATCGAGCAGCGGTTCCGCCGTGGCGGTCGCCGCAGGCTATGTGCCGCTGGCGATAGGCAGCGATACCGCCGGTTCGGTGCGCATTCCGGCCGCGTTCAATGGCCTGTTCGGCTTACGTATGACGCGCGGTGCACTGAACAGCGCTGGCATCGTGCCGCTGTCGCCCACCCAGGATATCCCCGGACCGCTGGTGCGCTGCGCCGCTGATTTGCGGCTGATCAGTGAAATACTGACGGGCCAGCGCTTTTCTCGTCCCGCTCGGCCGTTGCGCATCGGTATCTGGCAGGGAGGATTTGCCGCAGAGGAAACGGAGATTAACCAGGCGGTGCAGGCCGCTGTGGCATCGTTTCAGCCGCGCATGCTCAGCTGGCCGCAGCTGGAGACGCTGGCGACCGAAGCCAATATTATTGCCTATGAATTTGCCGACGCGCTGGCCGCCTGGCTGGCGGATAAACCGCAGGCACCGCTGCGCACGCTGGCGGCGATTGCCGCCTCGGGGCGCTATCATCCCCAGCTGGAGGCCACCTTCAAAACCCGCGCGCAGCATCCCGGCACGCACAGTGACGGCTATCGCGAGGTGCAGCTGCGCCAGCAGAGGCTGTATCAGCAGCTGACGCAGTTTTTTCAGCAGCAGCAGATCGACCTGCTCGCTTATCCGGTAGTCCGCCATCCGCCGGTGAAGCATGGCGAGTTGCAACCTGGCAGCAACGCGCTGATTTCAGCCGTCACCGGCGCACCGGCGATCAGCATTCCGGTCGGCCTGAGTACGGAAGGGTTACCCATCGGCCTGGAGCTTCTGGCGCTGCGCGATCGGGAAGATGTGCTGTTAATGGCGGCAGAACAGATTGAACAGGCGCACCCGCCGTTCAACCATGCAGCGCCAGCCCTTTGATGGCTTTATCCACCGCCTTTTTCGGGCCGCGTAGCGCGATGCCAACCAGGTTGAGATTATCAGCATCCTCGGCCAGAAACACCGCGCGGTTGGCGGCATCGTGGCCGGTGGAAAACATCGCTTCAACGTAAGGAATCAGCGTTAGCTCGCGCTCCACGCCCTGGCGATGCGCACGTTGCAGGCCGGCTAAATCGGCGGCAAACACCAGCATTGGCTGGCCGGCCATGTTGCCGTACTGACGACCGTGCGCATCGACGTAAGGTTCACCCATCATTTCTGGCGCCGCCGCAGCGATGCCGGTCGCCAGAAAAGCCACCACATTCAGGCGCTGCCAGGTGGCTAAATCATCACGTACGATCAGGGCGATTTTGGTATCAAACATCTGTCAGGATTCTCCGGTGAGGATTAAAAATCTCATCATCGGATAGCAGGCAGCGTGCGGTATAGAACGTTTGTGCACTGGCGCTGATAGGCAGCGGGCGTCAGGCGATAAGCACGCTGGAACCAGCGGCCAAGGTGGCTTTGGTCGGCAAAGCCCACCTGCGCTGCGACCTGCACCGGCTCAACGCCCTGTGCCAGCAGCGCGCGGGCGCTACGCAGCCGCAGCCGAACCAGATAAGCGTGCGGCGACTGGCCAAACGCCTGCTTGAACTGGCGCGTCAGGCGGAAACGATCGATGCCGGACAGGCGCGACAGATCGTCCAGCCCGATATCCTGCGCCATGAAATCGTGCAGGTAGTCACGCAGTAAATGCATCTGCCGCTGGGCATCGCTGAGCTGCGCGCGAGGTTTGTTATCCAGATGTCGGGACAGTAGCGTAAGCAGGTGATCCAGGCTCTGATCGCGCGCCAGCCGCCCTTCCCGCTGATGTACCGCAAACCAGGCCTGCTGAATCGCGCTGGCCAGCTGTGCATCATCGGTGAGCGTGGAGCGAAACGCTCCCTGAATATTGGCCACATCGCCCAGCCCGCGGCGCTGCATCATCTCCGCCACCCAGCGTTGCGGCAAATAAAGCATCACATAGGTGAAACCGGCGGCATCAGGCGCGTGACCATCATGTACCGCGCCCGGCTCAATCAGAATAGCGCGGCCCGGCGTGCTGGTGTGCAGCGCGCGGTGACAGTTGAAGCGCTGCAGCCCCTGCTGCGTTACGCCGACCAGCAATTCGTCGTGGTCATGCGGATCGTAAGCGTGGCCGCAGAAGTGCGCGTTAACACTTTCAATGCCCGTCTCTTCATCGCGACGGAAATCAACCCAATCTTTGGTAGCTGACATAGCGAATTCGTGACCTCTGACGGCGTATCAGGCATAGCCTAGCAGCCGGAACCACAGATAATCCAGCGGTAAAAGCAGCAGCGCGCTCAGCACAAACACCAGCAGGCACAGCTGCAGACCGGCTCTGGCTGGCACATTCCCCAGCCCCATTGCCACCACGATCGGCGACGCCTGATACGGCAGCAGCGGCGTGGCGTAGGCAAAAACCTGCAGCATCACCACGCTGAGCAGCGGAAAACCCGACGCAGCGGCCAGCTCCTGCGCCATCGGCGTCACCATCGCCGGCACGCCGTTGGCGGTGAGCACAAAGTTCAGCAGCGTCACCAGCCCGTTAAGCACGACAAAATTACCGAATGACGGCGAGTCCTGCAGCGGTAGCAGATGAAGCAGTGCGTTGGCGATCAGGCGGCCAAGGCCTGAATCCACCACCACCGTGGCGACACCGAGAATGCCGGCGATGTAGATGCAGGTGCGGAAATTGACGCCGCTGGCAAAATCGTCACCCGAAAGAAAGCCGACGCGTGGTAACAGGCACAGGCAGGCCGCGGCCAGTCCGATCCACGCAGCGGATAAGCCGTGCAGGCTATCGGTCATCCACAACAGCAGCGTCACCAGCAGCAAGGCAATGAGCCGCCATTCGCGCCCGCTGAGCGCCGGCAACGCTTCCCGCGTCGCCACCGGCTGCGGCCGCGCGCGAAACAGCAGCGTGATGCAGGCAACCAGCAGAATACCTTTGCCCAGCCCCACCACCGGCATATGCAGCAGCCACCACGGCAGCCATTGCAAATGCAGCTGATACGCGTTTTCTGCCGCGCCGCTCAGCACCAGGTTTGGTACGTTGGCGAGCAGAATACTGGCAGAGAGTTGAAAGGTGCCGAAGCCCACCGCCAGCGCCAGCCCGATGCTGCCGCGACTGCCCGGCCGGATACCGGCCCGCTCGCCCAGCGCCAGTACCACCGGCATCAGTAGCGCAATCCGCCCCATGTTCGACGGCATCACCAGCGCCAGCAGATAGCTGAGCAGCACCGTGCCCGCAACCATCCGCAGCCAGCTCTGGCTGAACGGCACCACCAGCCAGTTGGCCCAGCGCTGGGCAAGGCCCACGTTGCGGATCGCCGCGCCCAGCACAAAACCGCTCAGTACCAGCCAGAACGCTGAAGAGGTAAAGCCACTGAACACGCTGCTGGCCGGTGCAATCGACAGCAGCATCGCCGCCGCAAAAAACAGCAGCGCGGTAAGGTATTCCGGCAACCGCGCCAGCGCCCACAGCAAAATTGTGATGCTGACCACCAGCGTGGTCAGCCAGAATGAGGACTCGATCATCGTGCCTGAACTCCCTTTCTTCGCAACTGCGCACAAAGCGCATCAGCATAGGGCAATCCCTGTCGCAGAACGCTGCGGCAGTTAACAGTTTGCTAACTCGCCAGCTGCGTCAGCCACTGAATCAGCGCCTCGCTGCCGGGCTGACTGCGGGAGCGCTGCGGCCAGGCGAGAAAATAGGGTTTGCTCAGCGGCAGGCTGAGCGGATCCACCACCTGCAGCGCACCGCGCGCCAGTTCGCCGGCAATCAGGCGACGCTGTCCCAGCAGCACGCCGACCCCGGCTACTGCCGCGTCGATCGCAAGTGAGGTGAGATTAAAGCTGAATGCCGGCTGGGCCGCCGGCTCCATGCTGCCTTTGGCCTGAAACCAGCTGCGCCAGTCGGGCAGAAACCGCCCTTCATTGCCCCAGTCCAGATGAATTAATGGTGCCTGGCTGAGTAACGATTCGCCCGGATAACGCTGGATCAGCGCCGGACTGGCGACCGGCAGCACCTCATCACAAAACAGCCGTTGTTTATCCAGCTGCGGATAACGATCTTCGCCAAAGCAGATGACAAAATCTGCTGGTGTGGCGCTGAAATCCACTGGCGCATGCGTGCCGTGCAGGCTGAGATCGCATCCCGGACAATGTGCACGCCAGTCGGTAATATTCGGCAGCAGCCATTTCGACGCCAGCGCCGGCAGTGAATAAAGCGTCAGCTTCGGCATGCTGGCCGCATGGCGCAGATTTTGCTGACCGAGATGCAGAATATCGAACGCCTCACTGACGTAGCGCAGATACTCTTTACCGGTTTCCGTCAGCATTACCCCGCTCTGGGTGCGCACAAACAGCGCGCTGCCCAGCTGCTCTTCCAGCTGACGAATCTGCTGGCTAACGGCGGCGGGCGTCAGCGCCAGCTGCGCAGCGGCTTTCGCCAGGCTTCCGAGTTCCGCCGCCACTTTAAACGACTGAATAACGCTGATTTTCGGCAGACGCGACGCGGGTGCAGGCATTAAGGTTTCCTTAGCAAGGTATTAAATATTTATCGTTAGGCATCAACATATCAGGCCGTTACAGTCTCTACACCTGCCAAAAACGAGAACCAACGCCATGTCTGCTTTGATTCGATTTGATTTACATCCGCTGGCCGACGCCGACTGGCGTCAGCACTGTCGCCAGCAGCTTGAGCAACACGGCGCGCTGGTGCTGCGTCAGTTTCTGCAACCGGCTGCGCTGCAGGCAATCGTGGCCGACGGGCTGGCCCAGCGTCATCTGGCGTACCACACCGTTAGCAAACACAACGTTTATCTGCTCAAGCCGGACGACGCGTACCGTGCCGATCATCCGCGCAATCGCGATGTGATCAGCACCAAAGGCTGCATCACCGACGATGTGATTGCGGCCGAATCGCCGCTGCGCCAGCTCTACAAAGACGATCTGTTTAAACGCTTTCTGTGTGATGTGCTGAACGAGGAGGCGCTGTATCCGTACGCCGACCCGCTATCGTCGATTAATCTGCATTACGCACCTGATGGCCAGGAGCTGGGCTGGCACTTCGATAACTCCTCTTTCGCCATCACGCTGCTGGTGCAGAAACCGCGCGCTGGCGGTGTGTTTCAGTACGTGAAAGATCTGCGCGATGCGGATGCCGGCGAGATGAACTACGACGGCGTCGCCGCCGTGCTCGATCAGCGCCAGCCGGTTGAGGCGCTGGAGATCGATGCCGGCGATCTGGTGCTGTTTCGCGGGCGCAATTCGCTGCACCGCGTGACGCCCACCGAAGGCGATGTTACGCGCATGCTGGCGGTGCTGGCCTACAACACTCAACCCGGTATCGCGCTGTCCGAAACCGCGCGCATGACCTTTTACGGCCGGTTGTAAGCCACCAGCCCGCGCCAGCCGCGCAGGAAAATTTGTTGGGTGCGAAATGCAGTTAAGGCGCGCCAGTCCTCATCGGCGGGCCAGAACCCTTCCACCAGCTGCTGCTTCAGCGCACGTCCGGCGTGGCTTGCCGGATCGCCCTGCAGATGCAGCCAGTGATCGTCGCGCACCCGGCGGTGCATTTCTTCGCCCGGATAAGTGCCACACTCCACCACCAGCGGCAATAGCTGCGTATCCGGGAGCGAGGTCAGCAGAAACTGCGAGACATAGCCGGTGGCGGTCGCCGTGACGCCAGTGTCACTGTCGCGCCCGCTGCCGGTGAACAGCAGCGTCAGCCACTCATCGTATAAGCTTTTGCCCCAGTCATGCGCCGGATAGCGCTGCTCCGCAATCGCCAGCAGCATCGGATGGCCCCACGCGCCCGCGCCGGTATGCAGGTCGAAACTCAGGATAATCTGCGCCTGACGCAGATGCTGTTCGACGATGGCGTGCAGCGTGCGGTGCGACCACGTCGGCTGCTGCCCGCCATAAAACAGGCCATCCGCTGCCTGATATTGCCCCGCTTCCACCACCCGTTTTAACGCCGGCCAGCCTGACTGCTGCAGCGTCTCCGCCAGCCGCCGATCGGCATGCGCACGCTCACCGTGGTACAGATCGTGCCACAACCCGTAGTGCGGATTAGCGGGTGCGGGCTGGCTGAAATCGATGAAATTCCGGTTGAGATCGATATTGTCTTCATTGACGCGCCGCAGATGCGCAGCGCCCCACGGATTCAGCAGATGGACCAGCACAACGGCGCAGTCGGGCGGTAACGTGCGGGTCTTGAGGCTGTCGAGCCACGCGATCTGGCTGTCTGAACCATAATAGCCTTCCACACCGTGCGTGCCGGAGAGAATCAGCATGCGTTTAGGGGCCTCCGGATCGCCGATCACCGCGACGTCGGTGAACAAGGCTGCACCGTCGGGCGCGGTCAGCGGATGGCGATAGGCAGTCAGCGCGCCGTGCTGGCGCGCAACGGCCGCCAGGAATCGCGCCCGCTGCTGAGTATAATCAGGGAGTAAGGACATGATTTTCCTATGCGTTATAAAGGCAAATCGCCCGGCGATTAGGGATAAACCTTAACCTTAAAGTACTTCTGCGCAAGCCGGTCGTAGGTGCCATTGCTGTGCAGCGCGGCCAGCGCATCGTTAATTAAGGTAAGATTGGCCGTATCGCCTTTACGCAGCCCGATACCCACACCGTTCCCCAATAATGCTTTATCCACCAGCGTGGCTTTGTTGACATAGCCCTTACCTTCCGGCGTGTTGAGGAAGCCCTGCTCGGCCGATACGGCATTCGCCAGGCTGGCATCAAGCCGGCCAGCGACCAGGTCCGGATAGATCTCCATCTGATTCGGATAAGAGACCACATTGACGCCCTGCGGCGCCCACTTCGTTTTAGCGTAGGTTTCCTGAATGGTGCCCTGCGCGACGCCGATATTCTTACCGCGCAGCGTGCTGATGTCCCCGGTCAGCGTGCTGTTGGCTGGCGTCAGCAGCGCGCTGGGCGTGATGTACAGCATATTACTGAACGCCACCTGTTCGCGCCGCTTCTCCGTCATCGACATCGCCGACAGAATGGCGTCAAATTTCTTCGCCTGCAGCGCCGGAATGCTGCCGTCGAAGCCAATCTGCACCCACTGACACTTCACGTTGGCCTGTGCACAGATGGCATTGCCCAGATCGATATCAAAACCCTGCAGCGAACCATCGCTGGCTTTGGATTCAAACGGGGGGAAAGTGGGATCGACGCCAAAACGCAGCGTCTGCTGCGCTGCAGCCAGCTGGCTGAGACCGCTTAATGTCAGCAATAAGGCTAAGGACCAACGCTTTTTCATGATGTTCTCCGGCAGGCTATCTTTCAGGTTTTAACCTTGTAATAACACGATGCCGCTGACGCCACCATCGAAAGTGCGCAAAAATGCAGAGCAAATTCTTATACAGGTTAATGGGTTAGCGAAATTTGTCGCGCCATTAAGTTTTACTTAACGCTCTGTCATGATTTTGTCATCAACGGCTCATGCCACTGTCAGCCTCGGTTTTCTATGCTAACCCGCGTTATACTGCCCGCCATCAGCAAGCGGCCGCCACTGCCGGGAGTTCGCATGAAAATTTTGGTGATAGAAGATGAAGCCGGGGCGCGCGATTACATGCGCAAAGGATTGACCGAGGCCGGTTTTATCGTCGACGTGGCGGAGAACGGTCTGGATGGGCTGTTTTATGCGCAGGAGCACCATTACGATCTGATTCTGCTGGATGTGATGATGCCCGGACTCAATGGCTGGGAGGTGATGGCGCAGCTGGATAAGCAAGTGCACACGCCGGTAATTTTCCTCACCGCCAAAGGCACGGTGGAAGATCGCATCAAAGGGCTGGAACTGGGTGCTGATGACTATCTGGTCAAGCCCTTCTCCTTTGCCGAACTGCTGGCGCGGGTGCGCACCCAGTTGCGGCGCGGCAGCCAGCAGAAGCTGCCGGATATCCTGACGCTGGCGGATCTGCAGCTGGATATCGCCCGACGCCGGGTCGAGCGCGCCGGACAGCGTATTGATCTGACCAACAAAGAGTTCAGTCTGCTGCACCTGTTTCTGCTGCATCCCGGCGAGGTACTGACGCGCACAGTGATTGCATCGCGCGTCTGGGACATGAATTTTGACAGCGACACCAACGTGGTGGATGTGGCGGTAAAACGGCTGCGGCAGAAAATTGACGGTCCTTTTACCCGACCATTAATTCATACCGTGCACGGTGTCGGTTATCGCTGCGAAGCCGAAACATGAAACCCCGCTCGCTCGCCGTCCGCCTCTCGCTGCTGCTCAGCGTGACGGTGGTGATCATCTTTACGCTCAGCGGCATGGCGCTGTATCACGCCCTGACGAAGCAGATCGGCGTGCGCGATGACGCAGCTCTGCTGACGCGCATCGATCAAATGCGCACCCTGCTGCGCGATGAAGATGCGCTGACGCTGATTCAGCAGAAGCCACGCCTGTTCGCCAATATGCTGGGCAATACCGAATCACTGCTGGTGCTGCGCTTTCCCGGTCAGCCGCCGCTGATTGTGATCAATCCTGGCGCGCGTCCGGTGCCAGCCATTACGCCGGTCGCCGCCGATCAGCCGTTAACCCTGCAGTCGGTCCATCATCAGCAGGCGGCGGATGGCACGCCGTTTATCGCCGCCGCCGCGTTGACGCCAACGCGCGATGGCAGCGGCCAGATTGAAATCATCACCGGCCGCCTGATGAGCGACCGCACGCAAACCCTCACTGGCTATCGCCACCAGATTATCCTGTGCACCGCGCTGGCGGCGCTGCTGGTCGCCGCGATCAGTGTGCTGCTGGTGCGCCGGGGACTGGCGCCGCTGCACCGGCTGGCGACGGAAGCGGAGGTGATTGACGTGAGGCGGCTGGCGCACCGCATTGAGCTGACCAACGCGCCAGGCGAGCTGCAGCCGCTGCTGGCGGCGCTTAACCAGATGCTGAGCCGACTGGAACAAGGCTATCAGCAACTTAGCCAGGTCTCAGCCGATATGGCACATGACCTGCGCACGCCGATTGGCACGCTGCTTGGCCAGACGGAAGTGGCGCTGAGCCAGCCGCGCAGCGTCAGCGAGTATCAATCGCTGCTGGGTTCCCAGTATGCCGAGCTGGAGCGGCTGGCGAAGATGATTGATAACATGCTGTTTCTCGCCAAAGCCGAAGATGCCAGCCAGGCGCTGAACAGGCAACGCATCGATCTGGCGCCGCTGGGTGAGCGGTTACACGACTATTTTGAGGGCATGGCGGAAGAACAGCAGATGCAGCTGGCCATTGCGCTGCACGGCGAATTGCACGCCGATCCGCAGTTGTTACAGCGCGCGCTGGCGAATCTGATCGCTAACGCGCTGCATTACGGCACGCGCGACGGCACCATTCACGTCGCCAGCGTTACGCAGCCAGACGCTGTGCTTTTGGTGGTGGAGAATCCGGGGCCGGCGCTGAGTCAGGATCAGCAGGCACGCCTGTTTGACCGCTTCTGGCGCGCCGATGCGTCACGCCAGCAGGGCGGCAGCGGACTGGGTCTGTCGATCGTGCGCGGGATCATGCAACTGCATCAGGGCAGTTGCACGGTGAGCAGCGAACACGGCATTACCCGTTTTTGCCTGCGGTTCCCACGTTAAGCGCGCAGGTGCGCAGACACGCACCTGGTTAGCCCCTTTAGATAAAGGTAAAGATTTCGTCCTGCGGCAGACGTGATTTCGGCAGCGTAGCGTTGAAATCTTCCTCACTGCGATAGCCAAGCGAAACCAGCACCACGCTGGTAAAGCCCTGTTCGCGCAGGCCCAGCGCCTGGTCGAGCGCGCGCGCATCGAAACCTTCCATCGGCGTGGCATCAATGCCGAGCATCGCGGCACCCAGCAACAATCCGCCCAGCGCCAGATAGACCTGTTTTTCCATCCACTGCGGCACGTCGCGCAGCTCATAACGGTGCATATCCACGTAGCTGCGGCGGCTCTTATCCTGCCCGGCTTTGGCTTCGGGCTTAGCGAAACGCCCGTCGGTCTCTTCCTGCGCCAGCACATTTTGCAGGTGCGCTTCATCCAGATCGGTGCGCATGCACAGGGCAATCACGTGTGAGGCGTTCAGCACTTTCGGGTTGTTGTAAATGAACGCGCCGCTGGTGGATTGCGCCATCTTTTCCCGCCCTTCTGCAGTCGACGCGACCACAAAGTGCCACGGCTGCGAGTTGACCGATGACGGGCTGTTGCGCAGCAGGTTAAGCAGCGTGTCGATCTCCTGCTGCGGCAGCGTTTTGCCCGCAGAAAAAGCTTTTACGGTGTGACGACGGGCAACGGCATCATTGAGCGTCATGAGAGTCTCCTGATTGAAGATTGCGCCGGAGCGCAGATAAATAGCAAAGTCGCTACCATAACCGTCCGGGCTGACGGACGGTTAACCTTACGTGTTTTAATGACTTAAAAGCCGCTGAGGACAATCTTGCCGCGCGCACGACCGCTCTCAATCAGCGCATGCGCTTTACGCAGATTGGCCGCATTGATCGTGCCGTGGTGTTCACCAGCGGTGGTCTGCAGGGTTTGATCGTCAATCAGCTGACTGACCTGCTGCAAAATCTGATGCTGGCGCTGCATATCGGCGGTATGGAACAGCGAGCGGGTAAACATCAGCTCCCAGTGCAGCGAGATAGCTTTGCGTTTCAGCGGCACTGCATCCAGTGTTTCCGGATCGTCAATCAGCGCCAGTTTGCCCTGCGGCGCCAGCGCATCGATCAGCTGCGGATAGTAGCTGTCGGTATGGGTCAGCGATGCGACGTAGCGCACTTCTTTATGGCCAATCGCCGCCAGCTGTTCGCCCAGCGGACGTTGATGATCGATAACATGATGCGCACCCAGCGAGCGCACCCAGTCGGCGGTTTCCGGGCGAGAGGCGGTGCCGATCACCGTCAGACGGGTCAGTTTGCGTGCCAGCTGCGTCAGCATAGAGCCCACGCCGCCGCCCGCGCCAATGATCAGCAGTGTGCCTTCATCGGCGGCATCAATTTCCAGGCGATCAAACAGCAGTTCCCACGCGGTGAGTGACGTCAGAGGCAGCGCGGCGGCATCGGCGTCGTTCAGCGTGCGCGGCTTGAGTCCGGCGATGCGTTCATCCACCAGCCCGTACTCGGCATAGCTGCCGGCGCGCGTAATGTCGCCAGCGTAGTAAACTTCATCGCCGGGCTGAAACAGCGTGACATCGCTGCCTACCGCCTCGACCACGCCTACGGCATCCCAGCCGAGAATGCGCGGCGTGTCGGTTGGCGCGCCCGCGCGCACTTTGGTATCGACCGGGTTAACCGCAATCGCGCTGATTTTAACCAGCAGATCGCGAGCACCCGGCTGCGGTTTCGCCACGTCCAGTTCATACAACGCATTTTCATCTGAAATCGGTAAACCGTTTTGGCTATAAACAATCGCTTTCATGCAACTGGCTCCAGTGAGTGAATATTTTCAGGGTGTTGAAAGCAGCATAGCCAGTCATGACGCCGGGAAAAATGCCTGTTGCAGGACAACACTTTCACTCGTAGAGTGAAAATCCCGATAATGGCGAGAACGTCGATGATTCGTTTAGAAGATGTCACCCTGTTTGTGCGATCTGCCGCGCTGGGCAGCTTTTCCCGCGCGGCGCGCGAAGCCAACCTGCTGCCCGGTCAGGTCAGCGCCGCCATTCAGCGGCTGGAGCGCGATCTCGATCGCCGCCTGTTTGCGCGTTCGACACGCAGCCTGCGTTTAACGGCCGAAGGCGAAAAATATCTGCCGTTCGCGCAGGAGATGCTGGCGCTGATGCACGCCGGTGCGGAAAGCCTGCAAAGCCACGACGACGCGCTGAGCGGCGAGCTGAAAATCGCCCTGCCGTCCGACATCGGTCGTCATATTATTCTGCCGCTGCTGACAGACTTTTGCCGGGCGCATCCGGCGCTCGGGCTGCGTCTCTCGTTTTCCGATCAGGTGAGTGACGTGTTCCGCGATCCGGTGGATATCGCCATTCGCTACGGTAAGCTGGAGGACAGCAGCTATGTCGCGCTGCCGCTGGCGGAAGAAAACCGCCGCGTGATGGTCGCCGCACCCGATTATCTCGATCGACATGGCCGTCCGGAAAAACTCGAGGATCTGGCCCAGCATCACTGTCTGCCGTTTGTCATGGGCGGCCACGTGTACGATAAATGGACCTTTCCGCAGGAAGGGATGCGGCGGCAAATCACGGTGAAAAGCCGGCTGCTGTGCGACGACGCTGAAGTGGCTCGCCGCTGGGCGATTGCCGGAATGGGGATTGCTTATAAATCATGGCTTGATGTCTGCAACGATATCCGGCACGGACGGCTGGAACGGGTGCTGCCGCATCTGCCAGGCGAAAGCACGCCGCTGCATTTAATCTGCCCGCATCGTAAGCAATTCTCGCCGGCGATTCGCGCTTTACATCAATTACTGCGTGAACATTTACGCAGTCTGACGGCGCAAATCCTGCCAGCAAATTAAGCCCGACACTTCTGTTTCATGGCAAACGACACTCAATCCGGACCAGCGATAACGTAAGTTCGTCTGCGATTTTTCTTTAAAATGAAAGCAGGCGATAAATCAGTGAAGGCATAGCGCGCGTCATGAGGCGAACGCAAAAAAGTTCGCCGTCCGGCACCTCTGATAACCGTGGCACAGCATAGTAATCTTATTCTTAACAGGTAATATTTAACGTTACTTCACTGTATTCACGTTAATGATTCAGGACTGATGATGTCTCAACCTAAAGCGATGTCCGTTAATGCCCTCACCCACATTGTCCTGTTCTTCCTGGTCATCAACGCCATTGATGTCGTGTATGCGTTGATGCACTGATGGCTTATTGCGCTGCGCTTTACCGCTGTTTTTTGCGAGCCAGACTCTAAAGATGAGATAAATTCCCCGTCACGGATTTTTTAATCCATGAGCCTTGATAGACTGCAGACGATAAAATAGACTACAGACTATCAAGGATGGCATCGTGTGGCAGGTTGAAGCAACAGATCGGTTTTGGAAATGGTTGCAGGCTCAGGATGAAGCGTTGCGTCTCGACGTACTTGCCGCCCTGAAGCTTCTGGCGCAGGACGGTCCGCATCTCGGCCGCCCTTTCGTTGATACCCTGATGTTATCGCGGGTGCCCAATATGAAAGAGCTACGCGTGCAAAGTAAAGGTCGTCCTATCCGCAGCTTTTTTGTTTTCGATCCGCGCCGCCATGCGATTGTGCTGTGTGCCGGCAACAAACAAGGTAAAAATCAGAAGCGTTTCTATCAGCAGATGCTTCGCATTGCCGAAACCGAATACCATCATCATCTGAACGCAATCGGGGAAACTCATAATGAAAACCTTGGATGAGATGCTGGCGGCGCTGACGCCAGAACAGCAACATCAGGTCGATGAACGCGTCAGCCAGATGCGTCTGGAGTACCAGCTTTATCAATTACGTGAGCAGATGCAGCGGACTCAGCGTCAGCAAGCGCAGGCCATGCACATTGCCCAGTCATCTGTGGCGGCGATGGAAGCGCGTGGCGCAGAGTTAAAAATTTCCACGCTGAAGCGCTACATTGAGGCGCTGGGTGGAGAACTGACGCTGGGTGTCAAGATGCCGGGTGGCCAGCATGTCGACTTAATTATCTGACCGTTCAGGCAGAGCGCATTACGCCCTGCCCCAGTCTCCGATCAACGGTGCCGCCATCTGGCCCGCACCGCAGTCAATCAGGAGTTGTTTGGCGTGGCAGCGCTTTCGCTGAACTGCGGTTTTTGCCGCGTGACGGAATAGACTACGTTTTTCGGGCCATTGGTGTCTGTGGTGACATCAACCGCAGGGATGGTCACTTTGCCGAAACCAAACAGTGTTTGCACGTAGCCGCCAATCTGGTGTTTACCGGCAGGGACGCGGAGCTCTTTACTCTCGCCTTTTTGCAGCAGTCCGGCTTCCTGGCCATCCACCGTCACGTACACGGATGAGCCATCGTCGGTGCGCGTCACCAGATGGGAGACATTGATGACGGTCGGTCCGCTGGCAAACGGCGAAGCGCTGTCGTTGTTTTCGATCGGCGCGGAAGCCGTAGCCGGGGCTTCTGCGGCGGCGGCATCAGCGCTGCTGTCGCTGGCCGCATGACGCGCGCAGCCGGTAAGCAGGAGTGTGGCCGTTAACGTGGCCAGTGTGAAACGCGAAAACATCGTGACGAGAAACCTTCTGCTAAATGAGAAGTATTTATTTTAGCGTTACCCGCGCAGTGATAACAGTCACAGAAATCCAGTATTTTCCGAAAACCGGGGATTCAGGACTCCGTTCGTCCCCCGGCCGCACGCAATGTCAACGCGCGCCGTTCTCCCGGCCCGGGAAAACGGCGCAAGCGCACGGTTTACAGTGAATAGCGCGCCAGCGGCGCCACGGTGGCAATCAGCCCGTTGGCTTTCATATATTCACCAAATGCCTGATAACGCGCCTGATTAAATTCCGCACTGTGCGTTGCAAAATAAGGCAGCGTCGCCTGCCAGGCCTGATGATTGAGTGGCGTATTCAGTTCCGGATAACGCTTGATGAATGCCTGCCACGCCTGTTGCGGATGGGTGCGCAGCCAGGCGATACCCGCATCCAGCCCGCGCAGAAATGCCGGGATGCGAGGATCGTTTGCCGCGGTGTTGCTGTTGGCCAGAATAATCAACTCATCGTAGGCCGGCACGCCGTAATCTTCCGGTTTAAACGACACCGGCTTTGCGCCCTTGTCCTGCAAATCCAGCAGCTCGTAGTTACGGAAGATGGTCAGCGCGCCGTCAATTTTGTGCGTCAGCAGCGCAGAGACCGCATCCATATTCAGATTAACCAGCTTCACGCTGTTAACGTCGACACCCTGCGATTTCAGCATGTTGCGGATAGCCACATCTTCCGCGCCGGGGATCGCATAGCCAATCGATTTGCCGGCAAAGTCTTTAATGCTGTGAATGTCGCCAGATACCGCCGTCAGGGTGTTCAGCGGCTGGTTAATCAGCGTGCCAACCCGGATCACCGGCACCTGTTTGTCGACCAGCGTATACAGCTGCGGCTGATAGCTAATCGCCAGATCCGCCTTACCTGCCGCCAGCAACAGCGGCACTGACGCGGAGTCCGCCGGGGCAATCATCTCGACATCCAGTCCCTGCTGTTGAAACGCCCCGCTGTACTGAGCGGCAAAGATCGCCGCGTGGTTAGGATTTATGAACCAGTCGAGCAGCAAACGCACTTTTTCTGCCGCCTGTGCGTTAACGGTGACCAGCAGCAAGAGCACGGTAATAGTACGACGCAACATTTTCACTCAAGATCCTTAGTATGATTGCCAGAGAAATTTTTTACGCACCAGCGCCACCGCCGCTGAGAGCAGCAGCGCCAGGCTCATTAACAGCAGCAGCGCGGCAAAACTGGTGGCCGTTTCCAGCCGCGCGTTGGATTGCATCATCAGGTAGCCCAGCCCTTCGCTGGCACCGACCCACTCGCCGATCACCACCCCAATCGGTGCCAGCACCACCGCCATCTGCAGGCCGGCGAAAAACTGCGGCAGCGCGGCCGGCCAGCGCACGCGCCAGAAAATGCGCCAGCGCGAGGGATACAGCGTTTGCGCCAGCTCCAGCCAGCCGGCAGGCGTACGACACAAGCCATCGAACAGCGACAGGCACAGCGGGAAAAACAAAATCAGCGCCGCCACCACTACTTTTGACGCGATGCCAAACCCCAGCCACAGCACCAGCAGCGGCGCCAGCGCAAAGACCGGGATGGTCTGGCTGGCCGTCACCAGCGGAAACAGCACCCGGCGCAATAGCGGGCTGGAGGCCATCAGCACCGCCAGCACTACGCCGCCGCCGACGCCCAGCAGCAGCGCCAGCACGATTTCCGCCAGCGTGAACAGCGCGTGGTGCGCGAGCAGTTGGCGCTTTTGCCACAGAGCCTCCAGCACCGTTTGCGGCGCGGGCAGCAGAAATGCCGGAACGCCGTTGTGCCGCGCCAGCAGCCACACGCCCAGCACTACCGCGAACAGGTAGACAGCACTACTCAGTTTTTTCATAGGAATTCAGTCGGGAAAAGAGTTCGGCCTGCGCCTGCAGCAGTCCGGCATCATTAAGCGCGCGCGGCACCGTACCGGTCGGCACAGGCCAGTGCGTCACCTGCAGCGGCTGGCCGTGCAACAGCAGGATGTCATCGGCCATGCGGCAGGCTTCCAGCGGATCGTGCGTCACCAGCAGCACCGTTTTACCGCGCAGCAGCGTCGCGGTCAGCGTTTGCAGCTGGTGTTTGGTCATAACATCTAGCGTGGCGAACGGCTCATCCATCAGCACCAGCTCGCGCTGCGCATACAGCGTGCGCGCCAGCGCCACCCGCTGCCGCATGCCACCCGAGAGCTGCGACGGCGCGGCTTGCGCTTCGTCTTCCAGTCCCACCTGTGCCAGCAAATGGTGCGCCCGCACGCGGTCCGGCTTCGCACCGCTCAGACGCGCCGTCAGCATCACATTCTCCAGCACCGTCAGCCACGGATAGAGCAAATCCTGCTGCCCCATCCACGCCACGTGCTGCGCAATACCGTGCAGGCTGCCCTGCTGCGGCTGCACTAAACCGGCCACCAGACGCAGCAGCGTGCTTTTACCAATACCGCTGCAGCCCAGCAGCACCGTGGTCTTGCCGCCGCGCAGTAGCAGGTTGAGCCGATCGCACAGCTGTTTTTCGCCCCAGGCAAAACTTACCTGGTCAAAGCGGATGTCCTGCATCATGGCCGCCGCGCCGCCAGAATCGCCAGCTGATTAAACCCGCGCTGCGCCAGCGTGCTGGCCGCCTGCGCCGCCCGCATGCCACTGGCGCAAACCAGGACGATGCGGCGATCCGCCGGTGGCTGCCAGTCTGCCAGTTGATGTGGCAGCACGCGCTCAACCTGTTCCGCCACGCTGACCGGCGCCTCTTCACAGCTGCGCAGTTCCACAATGCAATCTTCGGGCTGTAACAGGTGAGCATCGATAAACGGCACGCCGGGCTGTGCCGGTTCCTGTGCCACATCAAAGCGGAATGAACGAAAGTGCCAGCTGACGAAGTCACAGTTGACCATGCAGCCGAGCGGTGAGGGTTGCAGTCCGAGCAGCACGCTGAGCGCCATCTGCGCCTGCATTGCCCCCAGCGCTGCCACCGCCGGACCCATCACGCCGGCGGTGTTGCAGTTAGCCGCGGAGGTGGGCAGCTGTGGAAACAGCGCACGATAGCTCGGCGCACCGCCGCAAAAACCACCGACGTAGCCCTGACGTCCCAGCACTGAGGCGCTGATCAGCGGTATGCCAGCCTGAAAGCAGGCATCTGACAGTTGGTAGGTCACCGCAAAGTTATCCGCTGCATCGATCACCAGATCGCACCCGGTCAGCGCCTGCGTGATATTGCTGGCGCTCAGCGCCTCGGGCACCGCGTCGATCTGCACTTCAGGATTGCGCTGCTGCAACGCCTGCTGTGCCGCAACGGCTTTACCGCGCCCCACATCCTGCAGGGTGAACAGCGTCTGACGGTGCAGGTTATGCAGCGCGACCCGATCGTCATCATATACACACAGCTGACCGACGCCCGCGCCCGTCAGCTGAGGCAGCAGCGTGGCAGCCAGCCCACCGGCACCGGCGACCAGCACGCGAGCGCGAGCCAGTTTCTGCTGCCCGACCACGCCAATTTCCGGCAGCATCATCTGGCGTTGATAGCGTTCCATTGCGCGCCCCTTAGTTCAGGTTGGCCAGGCCGAAGATCGGCGTTGAGGCCACGGCCATATCACGCTTCTCCATCAGCCCGGCATCGCGCGCGCCCTGCCCGGCAGCAATCGCCTGGCTGAACGCGCGCGCCATCGCCACCGGATCGCCCGCTTTGGCCACGGCGGTATTCAGCAGGATGGCATCGAAGCCCATCTCCATCGCCTGCGCCGCCTGTGACGGCGCGCCGATGCCAGCATCAATGATCAGAGGAACATCGCTGAACCAGGCTCGCATCGCCCGCAGCCCGTCAATGTTGCGCAATCCCTGGCCGGAGCCGATAGGCGCGCCCCACGGCATCAGCAGTTCACAGCCGGCGGCTAGCAGTTTTTCACCGACAATCAGATCCTCCGTCGTATAGGGAAATACCTGGAAGCCATCGGCGCACAAAATGCGTGCCGCTTCGACCAGCGCGAACGGATCGGGCTGCAGCGTGTCGGCATGACCAATCACTTCCAGCTTGATCCAAGGCGTGTTGAACAGCTCGCGCGCCATGTGCGCGGTGGTGACCGCCTCTTTAACCGTGTGGCAGCCAGCGGTATTGGGCAGCACGCGCACATCCAGGCCCGTCAGCAGTTCGCGAAACGCCGCGCCCGCCGCACCTTCGCGGCGCAGGCTGACAGTGATAATTTCGCTGCCGGAGGCAGCGATCGCCTGCTGCAAAATCGCCGGTGAAGGGTAGCCTGCGGTGCCGAGCAGCAAGCGTGACTGCGGCGTGAAATCGTAAAACATCGCTCAGCCTCCCTGCATCGGTGACAGGACTTCCAGCTGCCAGCCTTCCTGTAACTGCAGGCTGGCATACTGACTTTTCGGCACAAAATCGCCATTGCAGGCGGTGGCAACACAGGCCGCGTCGATATGCTGTTCGATCAGCAATTCGCTGAGGCTGCTGGCCTCGGTGCTGATGGTGCGGCCGTTAAGCTGAATATTCATGGCTAACCTCCCCGGACAGGCGCTGCATCAGCTGTTCTGCCATCATTGGTGCCAGCAGAAAACCGTGACGATACATGCCGTTAAGATAAAAAATACCGTTGTGATAGTGGATTTCCGGCAGATTAGCCGGCCATGCCGGTCGCAGACCACTGCCGCTTTCGATGACGCGCGCTTCCGCCAGCGCCGGATGCAGGGTGTAGGCCGCGCTGAGCAGTTCCATCACGGCGCGCGCGCTGATCGCGCTGGCATCGTCGCTTTCGATCATGGTAGCGCCGAGCATGAAGTGGCCGTCGCGACGCGGCACCAGATAACAGGGAAAGCGTGGATGGAGCAGACGAATCGGCCGGGAAAATGACACCTCATGACTCTGCAGGATCAGCATTTCTCCGCGCACCGCGCGCAGACCGGAGAGTTGCGCTCTGGCATGGATGCCGCGACAGTCGATGATCCGGCCCGCTGGCTGGCGCGCATCAAAGCGGACGCCGCGCTGCAGCAGCTTGTCACGCATTTCACCCAGTGCGCGACGCGGATCGAGATGCGCTTCGCGCGGGAAAAACAGTCCGCGCGCAAAACGGTTTTCCAGCGACGGTTCGAGCGACGCCGGATCAACCCATTGATGCTCAGTCGTCATGCGCGCGAAGCGGTTTAACTCCGGATTGTCACGCGGCGGTGCCAGCACTAACGTGCCCTGATGCACCACGCTGCTGACGCGCGTTTGCCACCATGCCGCAGCATGCTGGCCGAGGGTAATCACCTCCGCCGGCGCGCTTTCAGCTTCACACCACGGCGCCAGCATGCCACCGGCAAACCACGAGGCAGGCTGACGCGCTTGATCGTCAATGACCTCGACGGCTTCGCCGCGCTCAGCCAGCAGCGTGGCGACACAAAGCCCGGACACGCCGCTACCGAGCACGCTCCAGCGGCTCATGAATCACGTTCCGGTAAACAATCAGGGGAATTCACATCGGCCTCTCAGTGATAACTGAGACCCGCAGATACAGGAGAAGGGAATCGACGCCAGCGATCGGGCTCGCCTTTGCGCCAGACGGCTTTGCACATCAAGCCGTCAGTCTTCCTACGCCAGTATCAACTGGGTCAGGTTCAAAGGGTCGCTAAGCCGCGCAGTGCGCTTTTAGCCTCTCAGTCTCTCAGGCGAGACTCCCCCGACGCGTCTATTTGTATTGCAGGCGCTGGCTGGCGTCAAGCAGCACGTTAACCGCGCTGCCCGCGTTGTGGATCAAAATTGCAACATATGGTATACCAGACGGATAGCGGGTAAATGATAAAAAAGACTTTTTTATTATTCACTTATACATTTTTCAGCTAATCATGGAAGCATTATGAATAAGTTTCGTGTGGCTTTTATTAAAGCAGGATGGCATCAGGCGATCGTGAACAACGCGCTGGTGGGCTTTGAGCAGGAACTGGCAGAACAAGGCGTCGAAAATACAGTAAAAAGCTATGACGTACCCGGCGCGTTTGAAATGCCGCTGCTGGCCAAGCGCCTGGCCGAAACCGGCAAATTTGATGCGATTGTCTGCGCTGCGCTGGTGGTCGACGGTGGCATCTATCGCCATGACTTTGTCGCGCAGGCCGTCGTCGATGGCCTGATGAATGTGCAGCTCGCCACCAATGTTCCGGTGTTTTCGGTATCACTCACTCCGCACAATTTTCAGCCGGTCGACGTGATCGAATCGTTTTATACCGAACATTTTATTAAAAAAGGCAAAGAAGCCGCCCGCGCCGCCCTGATGATTCATCAGCTGCCGATCGACTGAACCTCTAACGGATTGTTAGTTTTTCCCACTTTTAACAATCCGTTTCCTGCAGTGTGCTTCCTCTTACCACTCGCCTCTTGCTTACTTAAAGCAGCACCATCAATGCCATTGCAAGTTATTCTGGATATCTTTAAAATCAGATAACCCAAATAACCTTGCGGGAGTTAACTGATGGTTAGCGATAAAGATCACACCGGGGTTTCTGCACTGACAGGCACCCCGCAGGAGATTCAGGGTCGGCTGTCAAAATCACATGCCAGTCACGTTGTTGCCATTACTTTCGATCATCCAGGCGATGCCCTGACGCTGCGCAACCTGTCAGAAAATCTTTCCGCAATCGCTTCATCCATGTTTGCAATTTTTCAACAGCGGCAGCGGCAGGAATCGCTGGAGCAACTGGCCAGTGCGATGTTACCGCGCGTGCCAGCTTCGCCTCATTTACTCAAAGAAGCGGCGATGTTACTTGAGGCGCGCAATGCCGTGCTGGAGAGCGGAAACTGGCTCAGCGCCGCAGAAGTGGCGCAACTGGCAGGGTTGAGTTCCACAAATCCGAGCGCTCAGCCGAATAAATGGAAAAAAAGCGGCCAGATATTTGCCATCAATCACAATGGGATAGATTATTTCCCCGATTATGGCCTGGATCGCGACACGCACTTTCGCCCGGTTAAACCACTGGCTCAAATACTCAGGATTTTTGCCGGACACAAAGACAGTTGGGCTATTGCATTGTGGTTTCTGTCGAATAACAGTTTCCTTGCGGGCAAACGGCCACAGGATCTACTGCTAACCGAAGCGCAACGCGTCATCGACGCCGCTCTGGATGAAATGGAAGGAATAACGCATGGATAAGCGCAGCACTTCGGCGCAACCTGATGATTTATCAACTCTGCCTGTTATTACTGCCGGAGAAGGTGCGCCATTGCCAGGCGCTTTGCTTCAGCTGTCATTTATTACGCTTTCAGCAGGAAGCATTCTGCACCGGGTCCATCTGTCGCGTTATGCCGCCAACCAGTTCAATCCCGGAGTGAAAGGGAATGCCCGCTTCAGTCCGATAAAAACCAGACATGGGCAGCCAATACCGACCCTTTACGGCGGTTCGACCAGAGACTGCGCATTAATGGAAACGGTATTTCATGACGTGCCTTTTGCACCCGGTCTTAAGACACTGGATAAGAACAAATTACATTATCAACTTCACTCCTGTCTTAAAGTTAATGAAGATATGCTGCTGATCGACCTCAGCAGCATCGCATTGCGCAAGTTAGGTATCACGCGTAAGCAGCTTATCGATACAGAAAAACATCACTATCCCCTCACCCGACGCTGGGCAGCTGCTCTGCATCATCAGAGCGAATCAGCGCAGGGCCTTTCATGGATATCCCGTCAGGATGATTCAGCGCGGGCAGTGATGTTATTTGGCGATCGAATTTCGCCTGGCATGCTGACGCCACTTAATAAATCATTAAGCCTGATTGATGATTCAGATACTTATGGCGAGGTTTTACATCTCGCATCGCGATTAGGTGTGTTTATCATTGCAGCAAAATAAACCACGATGCTATCCGGCGATGGATAAAAAAGAAGAGTGGACGAATAAGAATTTAAAAATGAAATGGTTTAAAATTTCGCCAGCATTCCCGCTGGCGAAATCCTGAGTACCGGTGAAATTAACGGCTGACTTCATGACCAATCAGGCCGCCGATAGCCGCGCCGCCAAGGGTACCGAAGGTGCTGCCGCCGGTCAGCACGGCGCCGCCCACGGCACCCACACCCGCACCGATGGCGGTGTTGCGGCCGCGATGAGACATGCCACAAGCCGTTACTGAAAAGGCTAAAACCAATACCACTGCGATATTAAAGCTGCGTTTTAAGACCATCAAAATCCTCATTACCATTAATTCTAATGGAATGTAATAGTGTTAACTTTGTTTGTTGTTTAGCCGCCAAATACCTGGCGTAGCGTGCTTATCCTGGAGGCAAATTTAAGGGGCTTTGCATTTTTGCGGAAGGTAAAAATTCCTATTTTATGCCGGACCTGTCAGGCGCTGGTTATTATTCGTCCCTTAAGCCAAATAAAAAGGCATGGCGTGAAGGTTCACGCCATGCCCCGATGATTTACCGCGCAGTCAATTAACGCTGCGGATGATTGACTTCTACTGGACGTAAATCAAACACCAGCACTTCAGCATTGTTACCGTTAGCGAACTGCAGCGCTGTTTCGTTACGGACGCGCGCACCGTCGCCAGCTTTAAAGCTCACGCCATTCACTTCGATGCTGCCGCGCGCCACGTGGATATAGGCGTAGCGATCGTTCGCCAGTTCCAGCGTCTGCTGCTCAGCCCCGTCAAACAGGCCTGCGTAGATGCGCATATCCTGACGCACGCGCAGCGAGCCATTGTCGCCCTGCGGCGAAACAATCAGGCGCAGCTGGCCGCGTTTGTCGGCTTCTGCCACCGATACCTGCTGGTAACCTGGCTCGGTACCGCGTTCCGCCGGCACAATCCAGATCTGCAGAAAATGCACATTGTCCTGTTTCGAGTGGTTAAACTCGCTGTGCGTCACGCCGCTGCCGGCGCTCATCAGCTGTACGTCACCGGGCACGATAACCGAACCGGTACCCATGGAATCTTTATGCTCCAGCGCGCCTTCCAGTACGTAAGAGATGATCTCCATGTTGTTGTGTGGATGCGCGCCAAAACCGCGACCCGGTGCCACTTGATCGTCGTTAATCACCAGCAGATCGGAGAAACCGGTGTGTTGCGGATCCCAGTAGCTGGCAAACGAAAAGGTGTGGCGTGAATGCAGCCAGCCGTGATCGCCTAAGCCGCGTTGTTCGGACAGTCGTTGTTCAATCATGGTCTGCTCCTTAAAATTTGTTGACTGGAGGGCGAAGGCCCTTCCCGTTGCTGACCAGTATACGTAAACTGATTTGCCCAACAATGCGCCTGACTGACAATGACTGTCACAAATAAGTGGACAATATGCAGATTGAAGATCTCCGGATTTACGTCGCCGTAATCAAAGCGGGCAACTTTACCGCTGCCGCCGAACAGCTGATGCTCTCCAAGCAGTACGTCAGCCGGCGCATCGCCGCGCTGGAAGAGTCGCTGGGTGCGCGTTTGCTGAATCGCAATACGCGCAAACTGTCGGTGACCGACAACGGCCAGCTGTTTGCCCAGCATGCGCAGCGTATCCTGGATGATGTGCAGGAAGCCGAGCTGGCGGTATCAGGTAAACGTCAGGTGCTGCGCGGCAGTTTTCGTCTCAGCGTGCCGATGTCGTTTGGCATCAGCCATCTTTCCCCTTATATCGCCGAATTCCTGAGCCAGCATCCCGGCATCCAGTTTCAGGTGGAACTGGCCGATCGGCATGTGGATATGGTGGGAGAAGGTTTCGATATGGCGATCCGCATCGGCACGCTTCCGGACTCCAGCCTGATCGCCAAACGGCTGGGCGAATTCAGGCGCGTGATTTGTGCCAGCCCGGCGTACCTGCAGGGCGCGGGCGCACCGCGTGAGCCGGAGGATCTGCTGCAGCATCTCTGTCTGCGCTATGGGCGTGAAAGCCAGACCGGCTGGGAGCTGTTTCAGGGCGACACGCGCAAAGTGCTGGCGGTCCAGGGACCGATGGTCAGCAACAACGGGGAAATGCTGCGTGATGCGGCCGTCGCCGGGCTGGGCCTGATCCTGCTGCCGGAGTTTATCGTGGCTCCGGCGCTGGCGCGCGGTGAGCTGGTGACGGTACTGGATGACTGGCATCCGGCCTCGCTGCACCTCAATGCACTCTATCCGCAGCATCGCCAGCGCAGCGAAATCAATCGGGTTTTCATGGCGTTTCTGCAGGCGAAGCTGGCGGGCAAATGATCAGCCCACTTCGCTGCCTATCGCAGCACGCAGTGCAGGTGCCGCTTCCCCGCTCATCGGGCTGACCAGCGCATAGTTATAGTGGCGATCGCTCCAGTACTGCGCCACCAGATTGTCCGCCTGGCGCGAACCCTTTTCCAGCCGCACGGTTTGCGGGCGAATGTACCAGCCAACGCGCGTGCCGCTGGCGGTCTGATACAGCACCAGCGCCGAGGCGCCATGCTCATTCGCCATCAGGCGCGCGCCGATGAGCTGATAGCCAAAGCGCTCCAGATTGGGCGGCAGCGGGCCGTTGATAAAATAGCGGCCCAGCCAGCTGGCCAGCTGTGTTGTCTGATGGGTGTTAATGTCCATCGTCGCCTGCTGCGCGCCATCGCCGAATAGCCGGTAAGCCTGTACCGCATCCTCCATCGGTAACGGATGATTCTGTAAGCGTTCAGTCATCTGCCAGCCGGACAGGCTGCCGATCCCCAACGCCAGCACCAGCGAGCAGGCCAGCGCCAGCCGCTGATAACGCTGTCGCGCGCGCTGCTGGCGCAGCTGTGCCGGCTGCAGTGGCGTAAAAGCGGTTCGCGCCATGTTGCGCTGCAGGCTTTGTTGCAAGCGCAGCTTGTCCTGACGCCAGCCCTCTACCTGAGCGGCAATGTCAGGATGCTGCGCCAGCCAGGCGCTGATGGCCTGATGGCTGGCGCTATCCAGTTCACCATCCAGCCAGGCGTGCAGCTGGTTCTCATCGGGCGGGATACTCATTTTAATCTCCTCAACGTCACCGGTGCAGGCAGGCCTTCGGTCATGTGCTGCAACTGTTTTCGCGCCCGCGACAACCGTGACATCACGGTGCCCAGCGGAATCTCCAGCGTGTCAGCCGCTTCCTGATAACGCATGCCTTCAACGTTGACTAAAAGCAGCAATGCGCGACTGTCAGCCGGCAGACGGGCGAACAGCGCCAGCATCTCATCGGCGATGGCATGATGCTCAGCCGACTCGGCAAACGGCTCGGCGCGGCTGAACAGCGTCATAATCGCCTGCCAGCGCTTGCGGCGGCGTTCGCCATCAATGAACTGATGCCAGAGAATGGAAAACAGCCACGCACGCAGACTGCGCGTGTCATCGCGCGCTGCGTCCAGTGCTTTGACCAGCGTGTTTTGCACCAGATCCTCAGCGGCCATGCGCTCACGCGTCAGCCCCAGCGCAAAACGCTGCAAGTGCGGCAGTAACGCGCGGATTTCGTCATCGCTCAATGCAGACATTATTTTTGCTCTCGCATCCGGCGCAGGCCGGTCATGCTGCTCAGCACGCCATCCCGTAAAATCAAACCGTGCAGCAGCGCGGCAGCCAGATGGGCCAGAATCAGCGCGAACAGGCTAAACGCCAGCAGCGTATGTAACGGACGCAGTACGGCATAACTTTCCACGCTAGCCGGCAGCAGCGGTGGCAGCACCAGACCCTCGCCGATCGTCACCGGAAAACCGCCTGCCGACAGCATCGCCCAGCCTACCAGCGGCTGCGCCAGCATCAGTAAATAGAGCGCCAGATGGGTCAAATGTGCCACCGTTTGCTGCCAGCCGGGCACCGACGCGGGCATGGCGGGCACGCCATAGTAACGCCGCAGCCCGATGCGCACGACCACCAGCAAAGCGATTAAAACGCCCAGCGGCTTGTGTATCGCCAGCAGCAGTGAATGGGCAGCCGAGATATCCGCCACCATCGCCACGCCGATAAATAGCATGGCCAGCACGGCCAGCGCCATCAGCCAGTGTACGATGCGCAGCAGCGGATGAAACAGGGTGGTCGGGTGGCTCATGATTTTTTCTCCTGCTGACGCGCCTGTTCAGCCGTGCGCAGATTAAAGGATTTAGCGTAAGCGGCGGAGCGCGCGTTGAGCAGCGGATCGTCCGAACCGCTGATGCCCTGTGGCAGAATCAGCGGATCGTAATTGATGTCATTGCAGCTGCCGCCCTGTTGCGGGCTGCTGTCGCGCAGCGTCAGCGTACCGGCGACGATCTGTTGCCGATCGGCCGGCCATGCTTTGCTGGCATCGTTCACCGCATCGCCGGGCTGGGCCACGCTGATCACCAGATCCCACTTCAGCGGTGCGGCCGCCAGCCGGTTGTGCAGGTCGCTCTGCAGATAATCCGGCTGCTGCTGCTGTGCCGCGCTGATCGGCTGCCACGGCGTACGCGGCACCAGGCTCCAGCGCACAAAGCGCGTTTCACCCTGCCCATTGGTAAAGCGGAAAGCATTCAGGCTGTTGTACTGCTCCTGCGCCCAGCTGGCGGCCAGCACATGGGTTTTCGCCCAGGCAAAGAACGGTTTAACTTCAGGATGGGCAAGGGTAAACGCCATCAGCTTTTGCGCATCTGGCTTGCCGGTCTGCGGCAGCGGTCGGCTGGCCTGCTGCTGGTCGTAAAAACCCTGCGGCGTGCTGACCGGGAAAAACGGCAGCGCATTCATGCCGGTGCGCCACTGCTCACCGTGCGCCAGCTGAAACTGCAGCGCCAGGCTGCGCACCGGCACGCCATAGTCCGGCGCATGCGGATTACCGCCAGCAATGGCAAAGCGGCCAATCACCGGCACCGTGCCCGGCTGGAAAACGCTGGCGCGCGAGAGAAACGCCGCGTTGCCATTAGAGGTAAAATCGCCGGTTACGCACACACCTTTGGCATGATTGCGGCGGAATCCCGGATGTACGCCGCTGTTTTGCTGCAGCGCCTGTACCAGACTTTGCGCGCTGAGGCGCTGCGGCGTCAGCCAGCCGCCTGCAGCCAGAAACAGCAACAGCAGTAATCCGGGAACAATGGCGACCAGCAATAACAACGGCAGATGTCGGACCGTGGGTTTAAGATTCATCTTAGCCAACTCAGTAAGGAAAAGTGGGCATAAGACGAACCAGCGCGGCGTTTATTCCCGCGCGGTGAAAATTATTTTATTGCGACCGCCGGATTGCGGCGTGCATCGCGCACCGCAATAGCATGAATCAGCAGCCCCAGTACCGACAGAATGGCCCCAACCCAGCCGGTGGACTGCCAGCCCAGCCCGGCGGAAATGGTGATGCCGCCGAGCCACGCGCCCAGCGCGTTGGCAATATTAAACGCCGAGTGATTAAGCGCGGCCGCCAGGGTTTGAGCATCCCCGGCCACGTCCATCAGGCGGATCTGTAGCACGCTGCCCAGCGCCACCATGGTACCGACCAGCATCACGTTAAGCGCCCCCGCCAGCGCATAATGCGCGGCAAAGACAAACGCGCTCAGCACCAGCAGCGACCACACCAGCACGATGCGGATGGTTTTTTCCAGCCCGCGATCGGCCAGGCGCCCGCCGACAAGATTGCCGATAATCATGCCAAGACCAAACAGCGCCAGTATCGCCGGTACCAGATTCTCCGACAGATGAGCCAGTTCCATCATGGTGGGTTTAACGTAACTGAACACCGAAAACATTCCGCCGCTGCCAATCGCGCCAATCGCCAGCGTCAGCCACACCTGCTTGCGCGTCAGCGCCGAGAGCTCACGCAGCGGACTCGCCTGCTTGTCGCCGGCCACATTGGGTACCCAAAGCCAAACCAGGAGCAGCGTCAGCAGCGCCAGTCCGCCGACGATAGCAAACGCATCACGCCAGCCAAACCACTGGCCGATGGCGGTAACGGCAGGCACGCCAACCAGATTGGCGATGGTTAATCCCAGCAGCACCATCGACACCGCCTGCGCGCGGCGCGCGCGCTCAACCAGTCCTGCCGCCACCAGCGCCGCAACGCCAAAGAAGGTACCGTGGGGAAAGCCGGCCAGAAAGCGTGCCACCAGCATCGCCGGATAGCCCGGCACGACAGCGCTCAGCAGATTCCCCAGCGCAAACAGGCCCATCAGCGTCATCAGGAAATTACGGCGTGAAGCCCGCGCGCCGAGAATGGCCAGCAGCGGCGCGCCAATCACTACGCCGAGCGCATAAATACTGATGAGATGGCCCGCCTCAGGAATCGTGACGTTCAGGCCTTTCGCCGCGTCGGGCAGCAGGCCCATGATGACAAATTCACCGGTGCCGATGGCAAATCCGCCGGTACCCAGCGCGATCAGCGCTTTTGGCACGCTGTGACGCGGCAGCGAGGCCTCGTCCGGCAGTTCAGAGAGTTGAGGTTGTACTGATGACATATTTTTTCCGTACCGCAGGTGAAAAAAACAGCAAAGAGGCTGGCGACCATGTCTGCTCACCAGCCTCTTTGCTGCGGGTTTTAGCGCGTCAAGCTTAGCGCATTTAACGTTGAATAGGATTCAACGAAGCCTTGAGCGCGACACGGTTACCGAAAAGCGCCAGCAACGGGCGAAAGCGGAAAAGCTCAGGCGGCGCTGAGTGCCTGCCGCGCCAGCAGCGCCGCACCAACCATCCCGCCCTGATGGGCAAACTCACCCGGCACCACCAGCGCATGCGCTGTACTGCGCAGCACGCAGCGCTGCACCGCTTCGTTAAGCGCCGCTATCAGCGGGGTAACCGAAGCCAGTCCGCCGCCGACCGCCACCCGCGACGCGCCGGTGATATTAATGGTGTAGGCGAGCGGCTCGCTCACCAGTTGCAGCCAGGCGTCAATCGTCTGCTGTGCCAGCGTTTCAGCCTGCTGCCAGCGGGCAATCACTTCTACGCTGCTGGCGCTTTCAGCGTGCAGCACCTGATGCAGCGTTTCCAGCCCGCGCGCACCGCCGTAGGTGTCCAGACACCCGGTCTGGCCGCAGGGACAAGCCTGGCGCGGCACGCGCACGCGTCCTTTCGCCAGCGTCACTTCCGTGAGGGTAATCGGCCCGTGTCCCCATTCGCCGGTCAGGCCGTTTTGTCCGGTGATAATGCGCCCGTCCGCCACCAGACCGCCGCCCACGCCGGAACCAAGAATCGCGCCAAACACCACTTTGTGCCCTTTGCCGCTGCCGGCCAGCGCTTCGGCCAGTGCAAAGCAGTCAGCATCGTTATGCGCGACCACCGGCCGCTGCAGCACCTCACCCAGTTCCCGCGCCAGATTACGTCGATGGAAAGCCGGGATGTTGCTGGCAAACATTTCGCCGGTTTGCGGGGCCACAATGCCCGCCGTCGAGATGGCGACAGCCGCCTGGCTGCTGAAATGGTTATGCTGTGCGGCGATCATCTCGCTGACTCTGGCGCAAAATGCCTGCCAGTCCGTCGCCGGGATTTTTTGCTGATCGAGCAGGGTTAGCCGATCCTGCGCATCCATCACGCCAAGCTTGATAAAGGAACCGCCCAAATCGAGGCAGATCACGGTTGAGTGCGGGTGAGTCATAAACGTTTATCCATTACATCGCGCAGGCCGTCGCCCAGCACATTAAAACCGAGCACGGTAATCAAAATCGCCAGTCCGGGAAATAGGGAGACGTAAATATTTAGCCCGAGAAAGTTGCGGCCGTCGCTCATCATGGTGCCCCACTCCGGCATCGGCGGCTGCACGCCGAGCCCAAGAAACGACAGACTGGCGGCAGAAAGCACCACCGCGCCCGCTGTCAGCGTCGACTGCACAATCAGCGGGCCAATGGCGTTACGCAGAATGTAGTGCGTGATAATGCGCGGATAACGCACGCCAAGCATATGCGCCGCCTCGATATATTCCATATTTTTCAGTCCCAGCGTCAGGTTGCGGCTCAGGCGCGCGTACACCGGAATCGAAAACAGGGAAATGGCGATCAGCATGTTGGTTAATCCTTCACCGAGCACGCTGACAATCAGAATCGCCAGTACGATGCCGGGAAAGGCGAAAATAATATCCATCAGCCACATGATCAGCGCATCAATTTTGCGTCCGGCAAGCCCCGAAATGATGCCGAGAGGAATGCCGATCGCCATCGAGATAGCCACGCTGAGGCTGACTTCAAACAGCGTGATGCGCGCACCATAGATGACGCGGGCAAAAATATCGCGACCGTAATCATCGGTGCCGAACCAGTGTGCAGCGGAAGGCGCCTGCAGGGTGTTTAACAAATCCTGTTCGATGGGATCCCAGTGGGTAATCAGCGGTGCGAAAAGCGCAGCCAGCACCACCAGTAACACCAGCCCGCCGCCGGTCGTGATCGAAGGATTGCCCAGCAGAAACCTCACGATCTGGCGCCGGCGTGCGGGCGGCGGCTGAAGAGATGTGTCGCAACTGTTCATCAGTCGAACCTTATTTTCGGGTTGAGCAGGCCAATCACTATCTCACCCGCCAGATTCATTAACACCACGCCGGTTACCGCCACTAACGTCACGCCCTGAATTACCGGATAGTCGCGGTATTTCACCGAATCCACCAGCAGGCGGCCAATGCCGGGCCAGTTAAATACCGACTCAGTGACCACGGCGCCACCGATCAGGCTGCCAAAATTCAGCGCGACAATCGTGACGATGGGTATCAGCGCGTTGCGCAGCGCATGCTTCCAGTTAACGCTGGCCGGGGATAACCCTTTGGCTCTGGCGGTACGGATGTAGTCCTGGCTGAGCACATCCAGCATACTGGAGCGCGTCATCCGCGCGATCATCGCCATCGGCAGAATCGCCAGCGTCACGGTCGGCATGACATAGTTGCGCCACGAATCCGCGCCCAGCAGCGGCAACCAGCCGAGCTGCACCGCAAAATAGTTCATCGCCAGCAACGCCAGCCAGAAGTTCGCAATCGAGGCACCGGCAATGGTCAGTACCATGACGATTTGATCGGGAATGCGCTGCCGGTAAATGGCACCGGTCATGCCTGCCGGCACGCCGATGGCAATTGCCAGCAGATAGGCCAGCGCCGCCAGCGACAGCGTGTACGGCAGGCGTTCACCAATCTCGGTCATCACCGGGCGCTGCGACTGCAGTGACAGCCCGAGATTGCCCTGCAGCGCTTCACCAGCAAACCTGACATATTGCAACGGCAAAGGTTGATCCAGCCCGAGCCGCACCCGCATGCTGTCTACGGCTTCCTGCGGCGCTTCCGGGCCGGCCATCAGGCGTGCCGGATCGCCCGGCAGCGCGCGGATGGCGATAAACACGATGATCGACACACCGAAGATAATTAACGGCAGCGAGAGCACCTTTTTTGCGACATACGCTTTCATATCAATCAGCCATCAGCACTATTTCTTCACGGCGTCACGGACCACAATCTGGCCGCCCGGTTGCATCGTCACGCCGCTGATATTTTTGCGCGTCGCATACAGATCGTCCTGATAGTAGAGCAGCACCTGCGGAGCGAGTCCGCTGATCCGCTGCTGTGCCTGGAAATAGAGCGCTTTGCGCTGGGCATCGTCGAGCGTGGAGGCGGCGCTGTCGATCAGCTCATCGGTACGTTTGTCGCTGAAGAAGCCGAGGTTGGCCCCGCCGGGCGCAAAGCTGCTGCTATGATACAGCGGACGCAACTGCAGATCCGAGCCGTACAGCCCCGAGGACCACGACGCCAGCACCGCGTCCGTACCCTGCGCGGCTTTCTCTTTGGCATCGGCAAATGCCGCTTTGGCCCACACGCCGCTCTCCATCTGGCGTACGCTGAGTTTGACGCCAATTTTGCTCCACATGCCCTGCAGAACCTGTGCGGTGCGCGCATCCGGTGCCTGCACGGCAATCGACATAGCAAAACCGTCGGCATAGCCCGCTGCTTTCAGCAGGTCTTTGGCTTTTTGCACATCGTACGGATAGTCATGCAACGCTTTATCGTAGTTGGCATCAACCGGTGCCAGCGCGGAATTGGCCGGCTGCGCATAACCAAACATCACCGCTTTTACCAGCGCCTGCTGGTCGGTCGCAAAGTTGAGCGCCTGGCGCACTCTGACATCGCTGAGGGCTTTACTCTGCGTATTGAGATCGATCCAGAACACCGCCGCGCCCGGCGACTGTTTCAGCTGCACGTTGGGGTTATTTTTTAACATGCCGGCAAACTGCGGCGGCACCGGATTAATAATATCGACCTGACCGGATTGCAGCGCCATATTCATGACGGACGGCTCACTGCTCCACGTCCATTTTATTTCGTCCGGCCCGGCAGATTTGCCCCAATAGTCCGGATTCTTCTGCTCCAGGACAAATTCACCGGATTTATACTGCGCCAGTTTATATGGCCCGGTACCGTCGGCTTTATTATTGATGGTGCCGGCTTTGTCAGCTTGCGGACTCACCATTAATCCCGGACCGGAGGCCAGCACGGTTAAAAAAGCCGGATTGATTTTCTTCAGCGTAAAGGTGACGGTTAAGTCATCTTTTTTCTGCACGTCCTGAATAAAGGTGCGAATTTTACCACTTCCGGCCAGACCGCGCTTCGTATCCAGATGACGCTGAAAGTTTTCCACTACCGCATCGGCATTAAACGGCGTGCCATCGTGGAATTTAACGTTGGGGCGCAGGGTAAATTCCCAGTGCAGTCCACTGTCATCGGCATGCCAGGAGAGCGCCAGTGCCGGCATGATTTTGCCATCGTCACCGAGTCGCGTCAGGCCTTCATACATCGGGTCCAGCACCGTGCCGGTAAAGGTCGCGGTCTGATTGCCCGGGTCCATGCTGCGCGGCGGTTCGTTTTGCATAATGACCAGCTGAGCGGCCAAAACCGAAGCGCTGGAAAAGGACGCCAGAATTCCCGCGGCAAGCGTCAGTACCCTGAAATGCTTAAATGTGCTTTGCATGAAGGCCTCAGTGAATCAGTGACTAAGAGTAAAGAGTCATTGCCCGGCAGGCAGCTGACCGTCAATGCGCGCCATCGCCTGCCATACGCTTTGGTCATGTTAACGGCAGCAGAAGAACGGGCTCGACGCTATATAAGGCACACTCCACAAACAAAAGCCAAGACGTTAGTTCATATATTTTACTTATAACTCGATCTGCATTCAGAAAATTAACTAAATATCCTTGAATTTATTTTCATCGCTGATTATTGTCGGCTGGATACAGCCTATGCCGTGAGAACTCTGATGCTTAATGCACATCAGCAACAAATCCTGCGTTTATTACTTGCTTCGCATGGCATGAGCCGCACGGCAATTGCGGAAAAAATGAAGCTGAGTAAAGCCGCAATCAGCACATTAATCAAAGAGATGCTCAGTGCAGGATTACTGGAAGAGAGCATTCCGGAAAGTAATGGTCAGGGTCGTCCTTCGGTATTATTAAAAATGCGTGCCGACAGCGCCTATTTTCTCGGTGCGTCATTGCTCGGTGACGATGTGTATCTGGTGCTGACGGATATGCACGGTCGCATCCTGGCCAGCACCCACATGCCGCTGAATCCCGACCCTGTGCAACTGGCTGGCGCGCTGGCTGCCGCTATCCCGGACCTGATTGCACAAAAAGGCATTTCCGCCGATCAGCTAATTGGTCTGGGCGTCACGCTTTCCGGCTTTGTCGATGAGCACCAGGCAGTGTGCGTCCAGTCTGCTCTGCTGGGCTGGAAAAACGTTCCGCTGGCGGCCCTGCTTAACGCGCAAACCGGACTGGAGGTGTCGCTGGAAAACGATGCCAAAGCCCTGGCGGTCAGCGAAAAGATCTTCGGCGTGGCGAAAAAGGCACGCAATTTTACCCTGATATCACACGGCGACGGCATTGGCTCCGCGCACTTCTTTCAGGGACAGCTGCACCGTGGCGCACACGGCGGTGCCGGTGAAATCGCCCACTGTACCGTCGAGCCCGGCGGGCGTCCGTGCCGCTGCGGCAAGCGCGGCTGCCTCGACACGCTGGCGTCGCTCACCGCGATGCGTGAAAGCATGCGCGAAAAACACCTGCCGTGCACCAGCGTTGCCGGACTGGAAGCGCTGGCGGTGAAAGGCAATAGCGCCGCCATCGCCCTTCTGCACCAGGCAGGCGACGCACTCGGCCTCGCCATCGCCAATATTATTCAGATGAACGATCCGGAGATGATTGTCATTGCCCATCAGCCGGATGCGTTTGATGGCCTGCTGAGAACCGTGGTGATGCAGGCGATCGATAGCCACGTGTTGCCTTCAATCATGGGCAAGACGCCCATCGTCAGCATGGCGATTGATCAGTTCAGCTGGGCCCGCGCCGCAGCCAGCGTGGCGGCTTACCGTTTTATCGTTCACTTACCCGACTAGCGGAGTCTGTTATGCGCATTGCCTATGGTGGAATTCATACTGAATGCAGTACCTGGAATCCCGTGCTCAATTACGCCGACGATTTCCGCATCGTGCGCGGTGAAGCGATGACGGCGAATCCCTATTTCGCCTTTCTGCAGGATTACGCGGCTGAATTTCTGCCGACTTTTCACGCCCGCGCCATTGCCGGCGGGCCGGTGGCACGTGTGACCTATGATGCCTTTAAACAGGAATTTCTTCGTCGGCTCGAAGCGTATTTGCCGGTGGATGGCGTTTACCTGGCGATGCACGGCGCGGTCTATGTCGAAGGCATGGAAGACGCAGAAGGCGACTGGATCAGCGCGACGCGCGAGCTGGTCGGGCCCGATTGTCCGATTAGCGTCAGCTACGATCTGCACGGCAATGTCACGCAGCGCATCATCGACGCGATCGATATGTTTTCGACCTACCGCACGGCACCGCACATTGATGTGGAAGAGACCATGCGTCGTTCCGTGTCAATGCTGGTTAATAGCCTGCAAAGCGGCGTACTGCCCGGCGTGGTGTGGGCACCGATCCCCGTGGTGCTGCCAGGTGAACGCACCAGCACCGAAGATGAACCCGCCAAAAGTCTATATGCCAGCCTGCCCGGCATTAACGCGCTGGAACACATCTGGGATGCGTCGCTGATGGTGGGCTATGTCTGGGCGGATGAACCGCGCGCCACGGCGGCCGCGATCATGACCGGCACCGATGCCGATGTGATGTCGGAACAGGCAGCGAAACTGGCGCTGGCTTACTGGCAGGCGCGCGATCAATTTGTGTTTGGCTGCGTGACCGGCAGTACGGAAGAGTGCGTGCGCATGGCAATTTCCAGTCATACCGCGCCGGTGATTCTCGCTGACTCCGGTGATAACCCAACCGGCGGCGGCGTGGGCGATCGCGCCGATGTGCTGGCCGAACTGCTGCGGCAGCAGGCGCAGGATGTCATCGTCGCGGGCATTACCGACAAACCGGCCACTGAGGCGGCCTTCGCCGCGGGCGTCGGCGCCCGGCTCTCCCTGACTATTGGTGCCACGCTGGATCCTGCCGGCGGCAAAGTCAGCGGCGAGTTTGACGTGCTGCTGCTAAGCGATGATGCCCGATCGGTTGCCCGTCAGGCGCTGCTGAAGATCGCGGGCATTACCGTGGTGGTTGCCGATCGTCGTCGTCCTTACCACAACCTGGCGGATTTCGCCCTGCTCGGCCTCGATCCACATCAGGCAAAAATTGTGGTAGTGAAATCCGGTTATTTGTCGCCTGAACTGGCACCGATTGCCAATCCCAACCTGATGGCGCTGTCGGAGGGTGTGGTCGATCAGTATGTTGAACGGCTGGTGCGCAAGCGTAAGCTGCAGCCAGCGTATCCGTTCGATACCGATTTTACCTATGTGCCGGTCAGCACCCGCTCGGCGCGCTTTGTGGCGGCACAATGAATCGCGCTGACCCGCCGGTGCTGAGCATCGAAAATCTTACCGTGGCGTTTCGCCGCGATGACCGCTGGCGCGAGGTGGTGAAAAACGTCTCTTTTACCCTTGAGGCCGGTGAAACGCTGGCGATTGTCGGCGAGTCCGGCTCCGGCAAAAGCGTTACCTCAATGGCGATCATGCGACTGCTGAATAACCGCCACGCGCGCATCAGCGGCAAGGTGCTGCTCAACGGCGTGGATTTGCTCACGCTGAGCGAGCGGGCGATGCGCGATATTCGCGGCAATGCCATCGCCATGATTTTCCAGGAGCCGATGACCAGCCTCAATCCGTCGTTCACCATTGGGCACCAGATTGCTGAAGCGCTGATCGCGCATCGCAAAATCAGCCCACGCGCCGCGCGTGAAGAGACTATCCGGCTGCTGGAGAAAGTGCGTATTCCCAACGCCGCCAAACGTTTCAGCGATTATCCGCACCACTTTTCCGGCGGCATGCGTCAGCGCGTGATGATCGCCATGGCGCTGGCGCTGCGGCCAAAACTGCTGATTGCCGACGAGCCGACCACCGCGCTTGACGTCACGATTCAGGGACAAATTCTCGACCTGATTAAGACCCTGCAGGAGGAGGAAGGCACCGCCGTGCTGTTCATCACCCACGATATGGGCGTGGTAGCAGAAGTCGCCGATCGTACTTTGGTAATGTATCAGGGCGATGTGGTGGAAACCGGCAGTACTGCCGCGATCTTTTCAGCCCCGGCGGCAGAGTATACCCGCACGCTGATTGCGACCGTGCCGCAGCTGGGCGCGATGCGCAGCGTCGATGGGCCGCGGCAGTTTGCACTTAACGGCGAAGCACCGGTGATTCCTGCGCGGCGACCGCAGCAAGCGCAAATGCCGCTATTATCGGTGAAAAACCTCAGCACACGCTTTAGCATTCATGAAGGGCTGTTCAGCCGCAAAACCGGGGCGGTGCACGCCGTGGAGAATATTTCGTTCGATCTGATGGCAGGAGAAACGCTGTCGCTGGTCGGTGAATCCGGCTGTGGTAAATCCACCACCGGACGCTCAATTACCCGGCTGGTGCAGCCTGCTGCGGGGCAGATCGCCTTTGACGGCAGCGACGTGCTGGCGCTCTCTCCCGGCGAACTGCGCAAGCTACGCTGTGCCATGCAGATGATCTTTCAGGATCCGTTTGCCAGCCTCAATCCGCGCATGTCGGTACTCGAAGCCCTCACCGAGCCTTTCTTACAGCATCGGCTGGGCAGTAAGGCCGACGCACAGCACAAAGCGGCCGGGTTGATGACGCGCGTTGGCCTGCCGGCAACCATGCTGAAACGCTATCCGCACGAATTTTCCGGCGGTCAGCGTCAGCGCATCTGCATCGCCCGGGCGCTGATGCTCGATCCGAAAATGATCATTGCCGACGAATCGGTCTCCGCGCTGGACGTCACCGTGAAAGCGCAGATCATCAATCTGCTGCTTGATCTGCAGCACAGCCTCAATCTTTCCTACCTGTTTATTTCACACGATATGGCGGTAGTGGAACGCATCAGCCATCGCGTGGCGGTGATGCTGCTGGGAGAGATTGTTGAGATTGGACCGCGCGCGGCTATTTTTGAGAATCCGCAGCACCCGTATACGCGTAAACTGCTCGCATCGGTGCCGGTGCCCGATCCGGCGCGCCGCCATCTGAAACGGCACGTGGAGGTGAGCGAGCTGAAAAGCCCGGTGCGCGCCAACGGTTTTGTGCCGGAAACGCGGCACTATCAGGAGGTCAGCGCCGGACACTTTGTGATGCGGTAAACCGCAGGTGCAGGTGCCGCAGAC
The DNA here is from genome assembly GCF_035783935.1 of Pantoea dispersa. Classification (GTDB taxonomy): domain Bacteria; phylum Pseudomonadota; class Gammaproteobacteria; order Enterobacterales; family Enterobacteriaceae; genus Pantoea; species Pantoea dispersa_C. The sequence goes on from NZ_JALKOV010000002.1 coordinate 280,137, forward strand.
AATCTGACTGCATTTATCGGATATCAGGCCAGACACCACGGCGAAGGAAATTAGCGTGACACGTTATAACCATTATGGTCAGCCCATCGGTTTTGCCTTGCCGGAGTGGCAACCGGCAAACTATCCACCAGCAGAAAATCTTTCAGGACGCTTTTGCCAGCTTACGCCGCTGCTGTTGAGCCACAGCCAGGCGCTGTTTACGGCCTTTTCGCTCGCCGCGGACGACCGCGACTGGACCTGGCTGGGCGCCAGCCGGCCGCAGTCGATCTTAGAAATGGAGAGCTGGATAGCGCATAAAATCAGCGATCGCCAGCTGGTGAGTTATGCCGTAATTGACAGGCATCAGCGTGCCGTGGGCGTGGTTTGTTTTGCCAGTATTGATATGCAAAATGGCGCGATAGAAATCGGTCACGTCACCTGGTCACCGCTTATGCAGCGTAATGTCATAGGTACAGAAGCCATATTCCTGCTGCTGCGCCAGGCATTCTCGCTGGGCTATCGTCGCGTTGCATGGCGCTGTGATTCGCTAAACCTGGCTTCACGCCGCGCGGCCGAGCGCGTGGGCTTTACCTTTGAGGGGCGCTTTCGCCAGGCCATGACGCGCAAACAGCGCAATCGCGATACCGACTGGCTCTCAATGATTGACGGCGAATGGCCTGCCGTTCATCAGGCACTCGCCGCCTGGCTGGCACCAGACAACATGGATGATAGCGGGCGCCAGCAACAACCGCTGACCGCGTTTTTCACTTCATCAGCACCTGGAACTGCGGATTAAACTCATCAAAGATTGGCAGTGCTGCTGCGCCCAGAGCGGCGGTGTCGCTGCCGGTCATACCAGTTTTGAGTCGCGTACCGGTCAGATAGCGACCGCGCACGGACTGATACAACGGCGGCAGGCGCTGGATAATTTTGTCCAGCAACACGGCTGGCATCATACCGCCGATAATCACGCTCTCGGCATCAAAGATACACTCCAGCATATTGATGCCCTGCCGCAGCGGCGTGAGCACGGTATCGATCCAGCGATCAAACAGCGCCGGATCAACCTGCAGTAAATCCTCTGGCAGCGCGCTCATCGGGTCGAGCCCGCAGAATTCGTAAGCGGCCTGTAGCGAGACATACCGCTCCAGGCAGCCGTGATTACCGCAGTAACACTCACGTCCACCCGGTTCAACCACCACGTGCCCCACTTCTCCGGCGTTATGTGCATGGCCGCTGTACACATGGCCATCCATGATGATGCCCGCGCCCAGTCCGGTGCCAATATACAGATAAATAAAGGAGTTAAGATGGCGCGCCACGCCGTGAAAGCGTTCACCAATCGCCGCGACTGTAGCATCGTTCTCCAGCGTCACCGGCAGGCCGCTCATCTCAGCGAGGCGCGCCGCGATATCGACGTCTTCCCAGCCGTGCAGCGTAGTCGGTCCCATGGAAGAGATACCTTCCACGCCAAACGGCCCCGGCATCACCACGCCGATGCCCAGCACTTTTTGCCAGCGCGCGCCGGTCTGCTGTTTGATCTCCGCCAGCACCTCAGCAATGCGCGCTAATGTGGCATCCGGCTGTGGCTTTTGCACCATAATAAGGCGGCGAAAATGGATTTCACCGGTGAGGTCCACCAGCACAATCAGTAGCGTTTGATGATCAAGATGGATGCCGATGGAAAACGCGCTGGCCGGATTCAGCGTCACCGGAATCGCCGGCTGACCGCGGCCCTGCTTACGCGGCTGGCGGCTGGTAAGCAACTCCGCCTGCTCAAGTTCGGCGACGATATTCGAGACGGTTTGCGGTGTCAGCGCCGTCAGCCGCGCCAGCTCGGCACGGGTCAGCTCGCCGTGCAGGCGAATCGCTTCGATAATCACCCGGCGATTGTGCGCGCGCGCATGTTCCAGATTGGTTCCCGACGTTTTCATCCTGCTCGCTTCCCTCTTTTTTACATCCGCTGCGGACCGCCGCCTCAATATCTATGATCGGCCACACATTTTACAACCTGTTTACCTGACAGCGGCAAAAATCTGTGCAAAGTAGTGTCGAGCGGCTGCGTTGTTTTCTGCCCTGGCACGTCCCTTGCTTTAGCTCACTGCTGTCAGCCACTGCGCGCTGGCAATCTGTGCGCGATATTAAATCAATCAAATTGATTTAATTAAACACCCTCTACTGCATGAAGGCGAGAACGCAATGAAAAATCAGATGAAAGGATGTTTTGCCGCCGTACTGTTCGCCTGCGCGGGCAGCGCGGCAGCGGCCACCACCACGCTCAACGCGCTGTTTATGACGCAGGCGGCTTACAGCGAAAATGATATCCGCGCCATGACGCAGGCGTTTCAGACAGCGCACCCGGACGTGCAGGTCAACCTGGAGTTTGTTCCCTATGAAGCGCTGCACGACAAAATTGTGGCGGCTCGCGGCGCGGGCGGTAACGGTTACGATGTGGTGCTGTTTGATGCCATCTGGCCGGCGGAATTCAGCAAGTTTGACCTGCTGCAGGACGTCAGCAGCCGCATCAGCGCAGATGAAAAAGAGAAGATCTTCCCCGGTGCGATGAATACCGTGGTGTTCAAAGGCAAAACCCTCGGCATGCCGTGGATCCTCGACACCAAATATCTCTATTACAACAAAGCGATGCTGGAAAAAGCCGGCATTAAAGATTTGCCGCAAACCTGGCAGCAGGTGATGGATGATGCGCGCATCATCAAGCAGAAAAATATCGTTAACTATCCGCTGGTGTGGAGCTGGTCACAGGCAGAAGCGCTGGTGTGCGACTACACCACGCTGGTCTCCGGCTTCGGCGGCAAATTCTATAACAACGGCAAGCTCGATTTCTCCACGCCGGCCTCGCTGCAGGCGGTGAAGCTGATGAAAAGCTCGCTCGATGAGGGCCTGACCAACCCGGCTTCGCGCGAATATCTGGAAGAAGACGTGCGCAAAGCCTTCTCCAACGGCGATGCGGCTTTCGCGCTCAACTGGACCTACATGTACAACATGGCCAACGATGCCAAACAGAGTAAAGTCGCCGGCCAGGTTGGCATCATGCCGGCACCTGGCGATGCGCCAAATCGTTTCGGCGCGGTGAACGGTTCGATGGGTCTGGGCATTGCTAAAGGCAGCAGCCATCCGGAACAGGCGTGGCAGTACATCAGTTACATGACTTCGCAGCCGGTACAGAATAAATACGCCACGCTCAGTCTGCCGATCTGGAAAAGCTCCTACCAGGATCCCGCAGTCAGTAAGAATCAGGAGAGCCTGATCGCTGCGGCTGACAAATCGCTGAATGTCATGCTGTCGCGCCCGGAAACCGCCGATTATTCACGTCTGTCCAACACCCTGCAGCAGCAGCTGCAACAGGTACTGGTCGGCAGCGCGACACCGGAAGCGGCCATGCAGGCGGTAGACAAAAGTGCAGCGCGTCTGCGTTAAGGGGTCAGTATGCTGAGTTTGCGTCAACGCGAACAACGGCAGGCGTGGGTGCTGCTGGCACCCATGCTACTGGTGATGCTGTTACTCACCGCCTGGCCGCTGCTGCGCACTATCTGGCTGAGCTTTACCGATGCTGCGCTAATTGGCAGCGGCGGTGAAGCGCCGCAATGGATCGGCCTGGAAAACTATCTCTACGCCATTACCGATGCGGATTTCCAGACCTCGCTGGGGCGCACGCTCTACTTCACCGTGGTATCGGTGGCGATAGAAGGCGTTATCGGCGTGCTGGTTGCCCTGCTGCTCAACCAGAAATTCGCCGGACGTAACGTGCTGCGCGTACTGGTGATTCTGCCGTGGGCGCTGCCAACCATTGTCAACGCCATGATGTGGCGCCTCAATTTCAATCCGGACTACGGCAGCATCAACGCCCTGCTGACACAGCTCGGTATCATTGATGACTACCGCAGCTGGCTGGGTTCGCCGGCTTCCGCGCTCAACGCGGTGATGTTTGCCGACATCTGGAAAAACTATCCGCTGGTGACGCTGCTGGTACTGGCGGCGCTGCAGTCGGTGCCGGAGGATCTTTATGAAGCGGCACGTCTGGATGGCGCATCGGCATGGCGGCGTTTCCGCGCCATCACCTTTCCGGCGATTGTTGGCTCGCTCAGCGTGGCGCTGGTGTTACGCACCATCGACGCCTTTAAGATCTTCGACATCATCTACGTGATGACGCGCGGCGGTCCGGTCGACAGCACCAAAACGCTGAGCTTTTACGTCTATCAGGAATCCTTCAGCTACCTGCGCGCCGGCAGCGGTGCGGCCTACGCCATGCTGATGACGCTGCTGTGCGCGGTGCTGATCACCCTTTACATGCTATTACTGTGGCGGCAGCGCCGTCGGGGAAGTGCCTATGAAGGTTAAACTGCGTACCTGCGCTAAATACGCGGCGGCGCTGCTGGTGGCGCTCTCCGTCGTAGCACCCATGGGCTGGCTGTTTCTGATGAGCGTTAGCGCCACCAGCGATCTGACGCGCGTGCCGCTGGAGTGGCTGCCGCGCCAGTGGGATTTCAGCCGCTACGGCAGACTGATCTCGCTGGAACCCGGCCAGCCCGGCGCGCTGTTTCTGCATGCGCTGGGTAACAGCCTGCTGGTGGCGACCGGCGCGACGCTGGTGTGTCTGCTGCTGGCGATTCCGGCGGCGTTCAGCTTCTCGCGCTATCGCGGTCGCGACGGCTGGCTGTTCGCCTCTCTGGCCATTTATATGGTGCCGCCGGTGGCATTTGTGCTGCCGCTTTACTTTCTGCTGCAGCAGTTCGATCTGCTCAACACCCGGCCCGGTTTGATCATCGTGTACTGCTCGCTGATTTTGCCGTTTCTCACCTGGATGCTGAAGAACCAGTTTGATGCCCTGCCGCAGGATATCGAACAGGCCGCGCGTCTGGATGGCCTGCGCGTCTGGCAGGTGCTGCTGCGCATTACGCTGCCGCTGGCGAAACCGGTGCTGGGCGCGGCGGCACTGTTTGGCTGGCTGCTGGCGTGGGATGAATTTTTCTACGCCCTGCTGTTCACCAGTAACATCGCCGCGCAAACCCTGCCGGTCACCATTGCCGGCTTTACCGCAGGCCGCGCCACCGATGATGGGCTGATCGCCGCCGTCGGCATTCTGGCGTCGGTTCCTCCTCTTTTTATTGCTATCTGGCTGCAAAAAACGCTGGTCAGCGGCCTGGCCAGTGGCGGGAGCAAAGGATGATGACAAACAAGGAAGCCCGCGCCACGCTGTTCGTGGTGGGCAATATTAATGTCGATGTAATCATGGGCACGCTGGACAGCTGGCCGCAGCGCGGCACCGAAGTGATGCTGCAACACAGTGAGCTGCGTCCGGGCGGTTCGGCGGGCAACTGTGCGCTGGCGCTGGAAGCGATGCAGGTGCGCCATCGCGCCGTCGCTAATCAGGGCGATGACGGCCTCAGCGCATGGCTGGCAAGCCATTTCCCGCACAGTGCGGCGCACTGGACGCGCTACGCCTGCGAGACCTCGCTCACCGTCGGCGTCACGCATTCCGATCACGAACGCTCTTTCCTCAGCAACCTCGGCCACATTGTGCGCCTCAGCGCGCAGGATGTGCTGGCCCAGCTGCCGGCGCAAGCCAGCAGCGGCGATATCGTGCTGCTGTGCGGCACATTTCTCTGCCTGCAACTGTATGACGACTATCCGCAGCTGCTGGCCGAACTGCAGCAGCGCGGGTTTATCACCGCCGTCGATACCGGCTGGCCGCCACAGGGCTGGATTGATGAGGTGCGTGCGCAGATCGCCCGCTGGCTGCCGCAGTGCGACTGGCTGCTGCTCAACGAGGTCGAAACGCTCGGGCTGAGTGGCGCAGATGATCTGCATACCGGCGCGCATCAGCTGGCGCAACGGCTCAGCGGGCGCGGTGGCTGCGTGGTGAAATGTGGCGCGCAGGGCGCGGGCTGCTGGCAGCGTCAGCACAGCCTGCAACAGCCCGGTCGCGCGGTCGCGGTGGTCGACACCATCGGCGCCGGCGACAGCTTTAACGCCGGCTTTCTCACCGCGCTGCTGCATCAGCAGGATCTTGCCACCGCGCTGCAATGGGGCATTGCGGTGGCCTCACTGGCAATCAGCACGCAGCCACGTCGTTATCCCGACTGGCAACAACTGCAACTTTGCGCACAGGAGTTTTAAATTATGGCCGGTGTTGAACTCGTTAAAGTGGCCAAGCGCTACGGTAAACAGTCGGTGCTGCATCCGCTCGACCTGACCATCCCCGACGGCAGTTTTACCGTGCTGGTCGGCCCGTCCGGCTGCGGCAAATCGACGCTACTGCGCCTGCTTGCCGGGCTGGAGAGCCTGTCCGACGGCGCGATTCTGATGGATAAGGTGCAGATTAACGATCGCGATCCCGCCGATCGCGATATTGCCATGGTGTTTCAGAGTTATGCGCTCTATCCGCACCTGACGGTGGCCGAAAACCTGGCGTTTCATATGCAGGTGAAAAAGGTACGCCGCGATGAGCAGCAGCAGAAGATCGCGCGCATCGCCGCGATTCTTGGCATTGATAAGCTGCTGCAGCGCTACCCGCGTGCGCTCTCGGGCGGTCAGCGCCAGCGCGTGGCAATGGGCCGCGCCATGGTGCGTAATCCGCAGGTGTTTCTGTTTGACGAACCGCTCTCTAACCTTGATGCCCAGCTGCGCATGGAGCTGCGCGCCGAAATCAAATCGCTGCATCAGCGCTTCAAAACCACCATGGTGTATGTCACGCACGATCAGGTCGAAGCGATGACGCTGGCCGACCAGATTGTGGTGATGAAAGAGGGCCGCATCGTGCAGCAGGGCGCACCGCTGGCGATCTACGACCGTCCGGCAGATACCTTTGTGGCGCGTTTCATTGGTTCACCGCCCATGAACCTGTTACCGGCACAGCTGCTGACGCACGATGGCGTACCGGGCGTGCAGTGTCAGGACTGGTGGCAGCCGCTGCCCGCGCAGTGGCAGACGGTAGCCCGCGAGCGGGAAGGTGCCGCCGTCACGCTGGGGGTGCGCCCACACGATTTGCGCGAAATGCAGGACGGCGCGGCAGCCACGGTGAACGTGGTGGAAATCACCGGTGAATCCACCCTGCTGCATCTCGACTGGCACGGCCACGCGCTGCATATGCAGATGGCCGGACGGCACGCGGCCAGCAGCGGCGCGACGCTGCGCATCGGTTTTAATCCACAAAAAATTCATCTGTTCGACGCTGAAAGTGGTTTACGCCTGGCGGAAAATTAAGCGCGGCGCGGTTTTTGAGGTGCCGGTGCGCATCAATGCGCATCCGGCCCAAAAACCTCGTACCACCTTGCGGGATCACCGCTTACGGTGACCATCAGGGCTGGTTTTTTCCCTCCGGCGTTAGCCTTCAGCGGGCGCCGGCTGGAACGTCCGGCGGTTGAGGCTGGTCAGCACCACCAGCAGTGCCATCATCAGCAGTTCAACCGCCAGCGTGCCGCTGATGGCCGCCAGGTGATTACCGTGCAGATTGATCTGCGTGAACACGCCGCCGAGCAGCATCGGTCCCAGTCCCAGCGCCGATTGCTGCACCGTGGACAGCACCGCACTGCCTGCGCCGGCCTGATGATGCGGCACCCCGCTCATGCCAATGCGGTAGAAGGTGCTGACAATAAACGACTGGCCAAAGCCAATCAGCGCAGTAGCCGGGATCAGCGTGCCAATGCCGACCTGCGGCCACGCCAGCTGCAGCGTCGCGATCAGGGCCACCAGCCCGACCATCTGAATCGCACAGCCAGACAGTAACGTGGCGCGTTTACCATAGCGTTCAACCATGCGGGTAGAACGCATTGAGCCGATAAAATAGGCCGCGCCCAAAGCAATGAAGGCATTACCGGACTGGAAGGCGGTCATGCCGATGCCGGATTGCAGCGTCAGCGCTACCGCGAACATAAAGCCGCTCCAGCACGAGAAGAACAGTACCGCCAGCGTCAGACCAAAACGCACGCTGGACAGACGCAGCAGCGAGGGCGGCAGCAGCGGCGATCCGCCAGCGGCTTCCAGCCGCAGTGCGCTGTGACGCAGCCGATGCAGAAACAGCGGAAACAGCACCAGCAGTAACAGGCATGGCCACGACCAGTGCAGCAGCGGCCCCAGCGCCAGGGCCAGCATCAGACAGCCGATCGCACCGGCCAGCAGCAGCGTACCGCTCACATCCACCGGCACGCGCTTGTGGTTGTGCGTTTCCGGCACAAAGCGGCGCGCGGTCAGCAGGACGAACAGGCAAATCGGCAGGTTGATCAGGAACACGCTGCGCCAGCCGTAGCCGCCAATATCGGCTTTGATTAAAAAACCGCCCAGCACCTGGCCGATGATAAACGCCAGCCCGCCGATACCGCCGTACAGCCCAATCGCCCGCGCATGCGCCCTGCCCTGCAGCGTGACGTGCAGCGTGGCGAGAATCTGCGGCACCATGAAGGCGGCGCCGACGCCCTGCAGCGCACGGGCAAACATCAGCATGCCGACGCTGTTGGCAATACCGCATAACAGTGACGCGATGCCAAAAATCCAGACGCCGGCAAGAAACACGCGACGGCGGCCAAAGTTATCGCCCAGTCGACCGCCCATCGCCAGACAAATAGCAAAAGCGATACCGTAGACCGCCACGATCAGCGCCAGCGCGATCGGCGAGGCACGCAGCGATTGCGCCATCGCATCCAGCGCGACGTTAACGATGGAAAAGTCGATCATCGGCAGTAGCTGCCCGGCCAGCAGGACTACCAGTCCGGCCCGTTGAAGTTGCGATGTTTGCATAGCGTTGACCTTGTTTTTAGTTTCACTACGGCATAGCATCACCTAACCGTTAAACGGGTACCAGTTCTTGATTATCATGGTATAAATTCTACCCGTCTCGTCCGGAGAGCTGCTGATGAGCATCGCGCAAACCCTTACCCCCGCTGAGCTGAACAACCGCAAATTACTGGGTACCTTTTTACGTACGCGGCGCGAAAGCCTCGATCCTAACCGCCTCGGTTTACCGCGCATGCGCCAGCGTCGCACGCCGGGATTACGCCGTGAAGAGGTAGCGCAGCTGGCGGATGTCGGCGTCACCTGGTACACCTGGCTGGAACAGGGGCGCGATATTAAAGCCTCCACCAAAACCCTGACGGCCATCGCCAGCGCCCTGCAGTGCAACGATGTGGAAACACAGCATCTGTTTTCACTGGCCGGGCACAGCCTGCCCTCAACGCGCGTCGCCGCTGCCTGCTGCAAACTTGCCGGCCATAATCAGCAAATGCTGGATGCCATTCAGCTGCCAGCGATCATCGAAACGCCGCGTTTCGATATCCTCGGTTACAACCAGGCGTGGTGTGCATTGATGGGCGTCGATTTGGCGCAGATCGCACCGGAAGATCGCAACTGTATCTGGCTGGCGTTCAATCATGCCGGCTGGCGCAAGGTGATGACCGATTGGGACGAAGTGATGCCACAGATGGTGGCGATGTTTCGCGGTCAGATGGGCGAGCATCTGGGCGATCCGCACTGGGAGAGCTTTCTGGCGCGATTGCTGAACAGTTCCGATGAGTTCGCGCACACCTGGCAGCGCTACGAGCTGGGCAAGGTGGAAAACCGCGTAAAACGCTTTTACCGTGCCGAAGTGGGCGACATGACGCTGCGTCAGAACAACTGGTGGTCGGCGTCACGCAACGGCGACCGCCTGCTGGTGTATGTGCCGGATGATGCCGCCAGCGCAGCGGCGTTGCAGCAACTCATTAATCCCTGAATCACGTGCGCTATCCCCAACCTTATTTATCCTGACTATGCTTATCAGACGATAATAAATTCAGGAGAGCGCATGAAACTACTCTATTTCGTTTCGCTTATTGCTGCAGCCGGTTATTTACTGGCTTTCTTACCTAAACTGCGTACGCGCCGTGAGCCTGTGGCTTATTGGGGATGCTGGGCTTATTTGGGTCTGAATGCCGTCTATTGGGCAATATTTGCGTTTCGCTATTATTTTCTGCGCTAGCCATGGTAACGTCATGAAGGAGTTATGTTATGTCAGAAAGTAACCGCGATCGTATGCCTTATTTACTTTACTATTCCCGTCAGCGTTTACTGGTGGAAAATATCGATGGCCACATCGTTGATATTGGTGGCGCGGAGAGAGTGGGCGATCGTTATCGCTGGCAGCTGGACGGGAAAGATGCCGGAGGAGAGACGGAACAGGAAGTGGACGAACTGCTGGCAGAGGTGGAAAAACACCTGAGCTTTTTGTTCGTCGATGGTCAGTTTACCAGCCTGCCGGATGTCAGCGCCGATTATGGCGATCGGCTGGACAACGCGCCGTCACGGCAAATTGCGTTGCCGGAACTTAACGACCGCGATGAGGATATTGTGCGTTAAAAAGCAAAAACAGGCTGCCATCCGGCAGCCTGTCAGCACTCAGGCCGCCGGCGTGGAACGGGCCATACCGGGCACCAGAATCACTTTGCGACAATCCTCTTTGCGTTTCTCAAAGATCTCGTAGCCGCGCGCCGCCTCTTCCAGCGGCATATGGTGCGTCACAATCTCTTCCGGCGTCAGCAGCCCCTGCTCAATCAGCGACAGCAGGCGCGGTAAATAAGCCTGCACATGCGTCTGGCCCATTTTAAACGTCAGTCCTTTGTCGAACGCATCACCAAACAGGAAGCCGTGGATAAAGCCGGCATACACGCCCGGCACGCTGACCACACCGCCACGGCGCACCGCTGCGATACACTGCCGCAGCGCCTTGCCGCTGCTGCCCTCCAGTTTAAGGTTACTCATCACCGTTTCCGTCAGGCTACCTTTGGCTTCAAACCCTACGGCGTCAATCACCGCATCAACGCCACGATGCCCCTGAGTATGGTCAATGATCCAGCCAGCAGGATCGTCAATTTCATCAAAGTTGACCGGCGTTACGCCATAGCGCTGGCGGGCAAATTCCAGCCGGTAAGCATTATGGTCAATCATAAAGATCTCTTCCGCGCCCACCAGACGCGCACAGGCGGCGCTCAGTAATCCCACCGGACCGGCACCGAAAATCGCGACGCTGGAGCCTTTACCCAGCCCGGCATTCTGTACTGCCTGCCAGGCAGTGGGCAGGATGTCGGAGAGAAACAGCACTTTCTCATCCGGCAGCGCCAGCGGCACTTTAAACGGCCCGACATTGGCTTTTGGCACCCGAACATATTCCGCCTGTCCGCCCGGTACACCGCCATACAGTTTGCTGTAACCAAAGAGCGCCGCAGGCGGCGTGATATTTTTCTTATTTAAAATGGCGCCACGCCCGCTATTGGTATTTTCACAGGCAGCATACTGATGAAGATGACAAAAGAAGCAGTCACCGCAGGCAATAACAAACGGCACCACAACGCGATCGCCAATTTTTACGTTGGTGACCTCACTTCCGGCTTCAACCACTTCACCCATGAATTCGTGGCCAAATATATCCCCGTGATCGGTGCCGGGAATTTTACCGCGATAGAGATGTAAGTCGGAGCCGCAAATAGCCGTGGCGGTGACGCGTAAAATAATGTCGTCCGGCTGCTCTAAAATAGGGTCAGGAACAGTTTCTACCCGCACCCGATGCGGGCCATGATAAGTTAACGCTTTCATAATCAGCTCCTCATAAATAAGCGTAACGAAAGGCTGTCTTTATTTAACCTGAATCGCTTAAGCCTGGTGGTAATAATCAATTAGGCAAGCGTATCGGTATCGGGTGCTGAGCGGGGTTAAGGGCCATCGCGCGTTGTGCGATGTCTCGCAGATGTTGGCTTCTTACAATAACGGCTAAAAATAATACTGGATATGCAACCAGTATATTGTATACTTATCCAGCAGTCTGATGGACTGTTCCACGTTTGTAAGAGGTGATACTGATGATGATCTCAACGGAAAGTCTTGCTGCTCTCAACGCGACTCTGCTGATGAGCAGCCGTGAAATTGCCAGAATAACCGGCATCACGCATGGCGAAGTGAAGCGCCTGATTAAAAGCCTGGAAACCGCGCAGCGCCTTTCCCAGCCTGTCACGGTGAATCATTACGAGCATGAAAGTGAGACACGTCAGGAATTTCAGCTGAATAAACGTGACTCGCTGCTGGCGGTTGCTCGTCTTTCCCCTGGCTTTACCGCCGAACTGCTGGACCGCTGGCAGGAGCGGGAGAAATTCACCCAGTTGCCGGATTTCACCAATCCGGCAGAAGCGGCACGCGCCTGGGCCGAGCAGTTTGAACAACGCCGTGCAGCGGAACAGCAGCTGGCGCTGACCGCCCCAAAGGCAGAATTCTTTGATCGCTTTGTTGATGTGCATGAGTCACTGGGTTTTCGCCAGCTGTGCAAAATGCTCAAGGTGAAAGAGCCTGAGTTTCGGCAGTTTTTGCTTGAGCGCAACATCATGTACCGTGACAAAGGTGCCCTGACGCCACAGCAGCATCATCTGCAGGCCGGCTATTTCGCGCTGCGCAGTGGAATGGGTGAAAACCAGCATGCTTTTTCGCAGGCACGGTTTACCGCGAAAGGCGTGAAATGGGTGGCGAGCCTGTGGGCTGGCCATGTTGCTGCCCAGCCCAATGGGGTCGCGGCCTGACACTCAGCCGGTCAGGATGACCGGCCAGGGCGGGTTCGCTTAGCGTTGATGGCGGCGGCGCTGTAGCTGATGGCGAAATTGTCTGACCTCTTCGCCTGACCAGCAGCGACAGGAGAGCGGCTGGCTGTCATCAATCGCCGCTGGCAGCGGCAGTTTTTCCAGCGTGCCGCGATTACAAAACGCGCGTGCCAGCGTGGTACAGGGCACATCGAGATAGCGTGCCATCTGCGGGAGTGTCATCAGGGTTGTACGCATATCAACCTCCTCTTGCCTTGATTTCGCCTTTCATGGTTGAGCAGCGCTGCAGAGGAGGATTTGATCGCGATCAGCTGGCGCATTAATTCAGGTTAAAAATTAACCACCCTGCCGATCGTGTTTGGCTGCGTGCCCGCGCGGGATTACTGTGCCGCCGGAAAGTTACGCTGAATCGGAGCAAACGCGCTGGCGGATTTGCCGATCAGCCGTTGCGGACGAAAGTCCTGCAGCAGATCGCTGGGGCTATCGCCGATCAGTTCTTCCGCCACCAGCCGGCCGATCAGCGGTGACAGCGTGATGCCGCTGTGCGTAACCGCCACATACACGCGCTGATGCGGGGTGACAAAGCCCAGCGCCGGCAATCCATCAGCCGGACGCGCCCGCTGCCCGACCACCAGCTGCTCAATCTGCAACTCACCGGCGCTGGCAAACAGCGCGTGGTAGCGCTGCCGAAACTGTTCAGCGATGGCACTCTCCGTCGACGGCGGCGCAGCCGGATCGGCCAGATGGTCGAGATCCAGCGCCTGCAAAAGCAGACGTCCACCACCGTCCGGCCGCACGTTGAGCCGCGGTGAAATCAGGTTAGTCGCAAGCGATAACGGCTGAGGTGCGGTGCGCGCCAGAAAGCTGCAGGCCACTGCATCAGGCTTGCTGGTATCAATCAGGGCCAGTTCCAGGCCGAGCGTATGCAGTAGCTGATTGGCCCAGCGCCCGGTCGCCAGCACCAGCCGATCGCCCTGCCACTGGTCACCCTGCTCCAGCTGCAACGTCACGCCGTCAGCGTTTTCACTGATCTGCTGAATCGCCTGATGCTGATGCAGCACCGCGCCGTGCGCCTGCGCGTCTGACCATAGCCGTGCCAGATACAGCGCCGGATGCAGCACCGATTCGGTCGGGAAATGCCAGATGCTGCCGCTCACCGCAGACGCGTGCAGTTCAGGGATTTCCTGCTGCAAATCTGCCAGCGTCACCTGGCGTGCCGCATAGCCCGCCGCCTGCAGCGCGGCGGCACGCTGCTGCAGTTGCTGTTCGGCTTCATCCGCGCCAGCCCACTCCCAGGTGCCACAAGGTTCCAGCCAGCGCAACCCGTTGCGCTGTGTTAGCTGCAGTCGGGCATGTTCTTCCATCGCCAGCGCGTTCAGCCGGTGATAGCTGGCGGGTTGCTTACCGTTGGAATTCACCCAGGCAAACGTGGTACTGCTGGTACCCGCGCCGATGTGCTGGCGATCGAAGAGGGTTACCTGCACGCCCTGTTGCGCCAGCGCGCGCGCTATGGCCAGTCCCGTTACGCCAGCGCCGATTACCGCCACTTTTTGTACCGCCATCAATGCTCTCCTCTGGCTGCCCGCCATCATAGTCAAACTGTATTAAAAACTGGCCTGAAAGACACTTAAATGACTTCTCAGGTTATTCAATAAAATAAAAAAAGCCTGACGGTGAATGAAACTCGCTTCGCTCGCTGGCGCACTCCCCTTACCGGGTCTACGGTTAATTGAAAAAGCACAAGAATTTAACTAACCATGGAAAGCCGCTATGACCGCCCATGTCGACACCACAGCAAGCCAGGAAAGCGATCTCCTCCAGTTGCATCACGCATTGCAGGCACATCTTGAACAATTATTGCCTGTCGGTCAGCAGGCCGATCGCGTTCGGGCAGCCATGCGCGCCGGCACGCTGGCACCCGGCAAACGCATTCGTCCGCTCTTACTGCTGCTGGCGGCGCGCGATATGGGCTGCGACGTGGCGCAGCAGGGCATCTTTGATCTCGCCTGTGCCGTCGAAATGGTGCATGCCGCCTCACTGATTCTCGACGATATTCCATCAATGGATAACGCCCGCATGCGGCGTGGACGCCCGGCGATCCACTGTGAATTTGGCGAAAACGTGGCAATTCTGGCGGCGATCGCTCTGCTCAGCCGCGCCTTTGAGGTAATTGCCCTCGCGCCAGGCCTGCCAGCATCGCAAAAAGCCGAAGCCATTGCCGAGCTCTCCTCGGCCGTGGGCCTGCAGGGACTGGTGCAGGGTCAGTTCCAGGATCTGCATGACGGCGCACACAGCCGCAGTCCGGAAGCCATCACCTTAACCAACGAGCTGAAAACCAGCGTGCTGTTTCGTGCCACATTGCAGATGGCGGCGATCGCGGCCGATGCGCCGGCCCAGGTGCGCCAGCGTTTAAGCTATTTTGCGCAGGATTTGGGGCAGGCGTTCCAGTTACTCGACGACCTGGCGGATGGCTATAAACACACCGGCAAGGACTGTCATCAGGATCATGGCAAATCCACGCTGGTGCAGATGCTCGGTGCGGAAGGCGCTGAACGCCGTCTGCGCGACCATTTAAGCAGTGCCGATGCACACCTTGCCTGCGCCTGCCATCGCGGTATCGCCACCCGTCAATACATGCACGCCCTGTTTAACCAACAGCTGGCGATGTTCAACTGAACCCGGTAACACCTATGGGGCATTTTGCCGTTATTGCGCCGCCGCTTTACAGCCACTTTCACGCGCTGCAGGCGCTGGCGCAAACCCTGCTGGCGCGCGGACATCGCATCACCTTTATTCAGCAAAGCGACGCACGTACTTTACTCAGCGACGAGCGCATCGCCTTTGTCGCCGTTGGTGAACGCACGCATCCTGCCGGTTCACTCGCCAGCGAACTCCGCCGGCTGGCTGCGCCTGGCGGGCTGTCGCTGTTTCGCGTGATTGGCGATCTGGCCAGCACCACCGATATGCTGTGCCGTGAACTGCCGGCGGTGTTGCAACGGCTGCAGGTGGATGGTGTGATTGCCGACCAAATGGAAGCGGCTGGGGGTCTGGTGGCAGAGGCGCTGCAGCTGCCGTTTGTGTCGGTGGCCTGCGCGCTGCCGGTCAATCGCGAAGCGGCTATTCCGCTGGCGGTGATGCCTTTCCGCTTTGCCCAGGACGAAAAAGCGCTGCAGCGCTATCAGGCCAGCAGCGACATCTACGATCGTCTGATGCGCCGTCATGGTGCCGTGATTGCGCGACACGCGCGGGCATTTGGCCTGCCTGAGCGTCAGGGCTTACATCAGTGTCTGTCACCGCTGGCGCAAATCAGCCAGCTGGTGCCGGCGTTTGATTTTCCACGACAGCAACTGCCTGCCTGCTATCACAGCGTGGGCCCGCTGCGCACGGCGGTGACCTCAGAAGCGCTTGCTGCGCCCTGGCCAGCGCTGCGCCAGCCGGTGGTTTATGCCTCGCTTGGCACGCTGCAGGGGCACCGTTTTCGCCTGTTTCTGCATCTGGCCCAGGCCTGCCGCAATCAGCAGCTGTCGCTGGTGGTGGCCCACTGCGGCGGGTTAACCGCCAGTCAGGCCCATCAGCTCAGACTGGCCGGAGCCGCCTGGGTAACGGATTTTGTCGATCAGCGCGCGGCGCTGCAGCATGCGCAACTGTTCATCACCCACGCCGGACTCAACAGCGCGCTGGAAGCGCTGGCGTGCGGCACGCCGATGCTGGCGCTGCCGATCGCCTTCGATCAGCCCGGCGTGGCGGCACGCATTGAGTGGCACGGCGTCGGCCGGCGCGCCTCGCGCTTCAGCCGCGTCGCGCAGCTGGAGCACCACCTGCAACAGCTGCTGAGTGACGATCGCTATCGTCTGCGCATGTCAGCCATTCAGGCGCAGCTGCAACGCGCCGGTGGCTGTACACGTGCGGCAGATATTGTTGAGCAGGCGCTTTGTCAGCAGCAAATCGTGCTGGCGGAGGCCACCTGATGCGCACACCCTACGATGTCATTCTGGTTGGTGCCGGCCTCGCCAACGGGCTGATTGCACTGCGTTTACGCCAGCAGCAGCCTGCGCTTAACGTTCTGCTGCTGGAGAGCCAGGCGCAGCCGGCCGGCAATCATACCTGGTCATTCCACCGCGACGACGTCAGCGAAGCGCAATTCCGCTGGCTCGAACCGCTGCTCTCGGCGCGCTGGCCCGGTTATCAGGTGCGCTTTCCTACCCTGCGTCGCCAGCTGGATGGGGAATACTGCACGATTGCCTCGACGGATTTCGCCCAGCATCTACAGCAGGTTCTTGGCTCAGCGCTGCGCACCGCAGCGCCGGTCAGCGACGTTTCGCCCACCGAAGTCAGGCTGACGAACGGCGAGATTTTACAGGCGCAGGCGGTGATTGACGGCCGGGGCCTGCAGCCAACACCGCATCTGCAGCTGGGCTATCAGGCTTTTGTCGGTCAGGAGTGGCAGCTGGCGGCGCCGCACGGCCTGCATCAGCCGATACTGATGGATGCCAGCGTCGACCAGCAGCAGGGTTATCGCTTTGTTTACACGCTGCCGCTCGCCGCCGATCGCTTGCTGATTGAAGACACCCATTACATCAACAATGTCACGCTGGATACCGCGCAGGCGCGCCGGCATATTAACGAGTACGCCCGGCAGCGCGGCTGGCAGCTAAGTCAGATGCTGCGCGAGGAGCACGGCTCGTTACCCATTACGCTCAGCGGCGATATCGAACGCTTCTGGCAACTGCAGCGCGGTCAGCCGTGCAGCGGGCTACGTGCCGGCCTGTTTCATGCCACCACCGGCTATTCGCTGCCTGCAGCAGTGGCACTGGCGGAGGAGATCGCCCGGACGCTGCCCGCCGATGCCCCTACGCTGAGCCAGCGCATTGAATCCTTTGCACGACAGCACTGGCGCGAGCAGCGTTTTTTCCGCCTGCTAAACCGCATGTTGTTTCTGGCCGGACGGCCCGAGCAGCGCTGGCGCGTGATGCAGCGTTTTTACCGGCTCGACGCCGGATTGATTAGCCGCTTTTACGCCGGGCAACTGCGCCTCAGCGACAAAGCACGCATTCTGTGCGGCAAACCGCCGGTCCCACTCGGCGAAGCGCTGCGCGCACTGATGATGACCTCTCCGTTACCAGGGAAGAAATAATGAAACGCACCTATGTGATTGGCGCAGGCTTTGGTGGCCTGGCGCTGGCAATTCGTCTGCAGGCGGCCGGCGTGCCGGTCACGCTGCTGGAACAGCGCGATAAGCCCGGCGGGCGCGCCTATGTTTATCAGGATCAGGGTTTTAGCTTCGATGCCGGCCCGACGGTGATCACCGATCCCAGCGCTATCGAGGCGCTGTTTACGCTGGCTGGTAAAAAGCTGAGTGATTATGTCGATCTGATGCCGGTCACGCCGTTTTATCGCCTGTGCTGGGAAGACGGTAAACAGCTGGACTACGACAACAATCAGGTGCAGCTGGAGCAGCAGATTGCCCGCTTTAATCCGCAGGATGTCGCCGGTTACCGCCAGTTTCTGGCCTATTCGCAGGATGTGTTTCGTGAGGGCTATCTGAAACTGGGCACCGTGCCTTTTCTGCACTTCCGCGACATGCTGCGTGCCGGGCCTCAGCTGGGCCGGCTGCAGGCCTGGCGCAGCGTTTACAGCATGGTGGCGAAATTTATCCAGGACGAGCATTTACGTCAGGCTTTTTCATTCCACTCGTTACTGGTCGGCGGTAATCCTTTTGCAACGTCCTCGATCTATACCTTAATCCACGCGCTGGAGCGCGAATGGGGCGTCTGGTTTCCGCGCGGCGGCACCGGCGCGCTGGTTGACGGCATGGCGCGGCTGTTTCGCGATTTGGGCGGTGAACTGCTGCTCAACGCCGAAGTCAGCCAGCTGGAAACCACGGGTAATTGCATAAGCGGTGTGCAGCTGAAGGATGGGCGGCGTTTTGATGCCGATGCGGTTGCCTCTAATGCCGACGTGGTGCATACCTACGATCGCCTGTTAAGCCAGCACCCTGTGGCACGTAAACGCGCGACAACGCTGAAGCGCAAGCGGATGAGTAACTCGCTGTTTGTGCTCTATTTTGGACTTAATCATGCGCACCCGCAGCTGGCGCACCACACCGTGTGCTTTGGTCCGCGCTATCGCGAATTGATTGACGAGATTTTTAACAGCAGCCAGCTGTCAGAAGATTTTTCGCTGTATCTGCACGCGCCCTGCTCGAGCGATCCGTCGCTGGCACCGCCAGGCTGCGGCAGTTTTTATGTGCTGGCACCGGTGCCGCATCTCGGCACCGCCGCAATTGACTGGCAACAGGAAGGACCGCGTTTGCGCAATCGCATTTTTGCTTATCTGGAGGAGCACTACATGCCGGGTCTGCGACAGCAGTTAGTGACACACCGAATGTTTACGCCGTTTGATTTTCGCGACACGCTGCATGCACATCAGGGCTCAGCGTTTTCGCTTGAACCGATTTTGACGCAAAGCGCCTGGTTCCGGCCTCATAACCGTGATGCCGACATCGATAACCTTTATCTGGTGGGGGCCGGCACGCATCCCGGTGCCGGTGTGCCCGGGGTTATCGGCTCTGCAAAAGCGACCGCCCAGCTGATGCTGGAGGACCTGACCGGATGAACCAACCGCCGCTGATTGAGCAGGTCACCCAAACCATGGCGCAGGGATCAAAGAGCTTTGCCAGCGCCACCCGGCTGTTTGATCCCCCGACGCGCCGCAGCACGCTGATGCTGTACGCCTGGTGTCGCCACTGTGACGATGTGATCGATGGCCAGACGCTGGGCGAAGGCGGTACGCAGCACGCGGTGGAGGAGGTGCAGGCGCGTATGCGCCACCTGCAAATTGAAACGCGCCGCGCTTACAGCGGTGCCCACATGGATGAACCGGCGTTCCGTGCCTTTCAGGAAGTGGCACTGACGCATCAGCTTCCGCAGCAGCTGGCGTTTGATCATCTGGAAGGCTTTGCCATGGATGCACGCGAAACGCGGTACTACCGTTTTGAAGACACGCTGCGTTACTGCTATCACGTGGCCGGCGTCGTGGGCTTAATGATGGCGCGCGTGATGGGGGTGCGGGATGAGCGCGTGCTCGATCATGCCTGTGATTTGGGGCTGGCGTTCCAGCTGACCAATATCGCACGCGATATCGTTGAAGATGCCGAGAATGGCCGCTGCTATCTGCCGCAGAGCTGGCTGGATGAGGCCGGACTGAACGCCGCCCAGCTCGCCGATCCGCAACATCGCGCGGCGCTGGCCCCGCTGGCGGCGCGACTGGTGCGCGAGGCCGAGCCGTACTATCAGTCAGCACGCAGTGGTCTGCCCGGACTGCCGCTGCGCTCGGCGTGGGCGATCGCCACCGCGCGCGGCGTTTACCGTGAAATTGGCGTGAAGGTGGAACATGCCGGTGCCCGGGCGTGGGATGCGCGCCAGCGCACCAGTAAAGGTGAAAAGCTGGCGCTGCTGGTGAAAGGCGCGGGCGTGGCGCTTACCTCACGCCTTGCTCATCCGCAGGCGCGTCCTGCCGGTCTGTGGCAGCGTCCGCGTTAACGCGACGTCCGTGGCGCTGGCGCAGCGTCGCCTGCAGCTTGTGCAGCGGTGGCGCATAAAGAAAGCCAAAGGAGACACAGCCTTCGCGTCCCCGCACCGCATGATGCATGCGGTGCGCCATATATAATCGCTTCAGATAACCTTTGCGCGGGATATAGCGAAACGGCCAGCGCTGATGGACCAGGCCGTCGTGTACCATAAAATAGAGCGCGCCATAGGTCGTCATGCCTGCGCCAATCCACTGCAGCGGCCAGACGCCGTTGACACCCAGCCAGATCAGGCCAATCGACAGCAGCGCAAACACCACGGCGTAAAGATCGTTCAGCTCAAATTTGCTCTCGTGCGGTTCATGATGCGACAAATGCCAGCCCCATCCCCAGCCGTGCATGATGTACTTATGCGACAGCGCCGCGACGATCTCCATCAGTATCACGGTAGCCAGCAGGATAAGCGTATTCCATAACCAGAGCATCATTCGTCCATTTGCGAAGAGTGAGAGTATAAAGGTGGACGTGGATAGCGAAAGGCGCAAGTCGCGGGCAAAAAAACGCACCGGCCTTTTAAACGCCAGGCAGAACATGGCGGCGTGCCATCATCGTCGGACAAGCAAAGCGGCGAGGGATTTTCTCGTTGATGGCCGCTGATTTCGCCGGCTTTACATCAGGTTAGTGGCTGGTTAGTATAGCCAGCTGTTCAGCAGGCCAGACCGCTGCGTACGCGTTAACGTTAATCAACGCACCATATGCAGAGCGTCTCTGCCTCATTTCTATGGTGCGAAAGGATGTCCAACTCCGCTTTATCTGCTGATTCTGCCCTGCGTCGTTCAGGCTTTTTTCTGCTGTTGCTGTTACTCACCGCCGCCAACTTGCGTACGCCCATCACCGCCACCGGGCCGGTGCTGGAAAATATTCGCCTGACGTTTGGCCTGAGCGCCAGCGCTGCCGGCGTGATTAACTTTTTACCGCTGCTGATGTTCGCCACGCTGTCACCGCCAGCCGCGTGGTTCGGTAATCGCTTTGGCCTTGAGCGCAGTCTGTGGGGTTCGTTGCTCCTGATTGTTGTGGGTTCGTTACTGCGCATCAGCGGCAGCGAAACGGCGCTATGGCTAGGGACGTTGATTCTCAGCAGCGGTATCGCGGCGGCCAACGTTCTGCTGCCGCCGCTGATTAAGCGTGATTATACCGCGCACACCGCGCGTTATATCGGGCTGTATGCCATGACCATGGGCATCACCGCCAGCATCGCTTCCGGCGTGGCCGTGCCGCTGGCCGAACTCAGCAGCGCGGGCTGGCGTCTGTCGCTGGCGGTATGGCTGATTCCGGCATTGATCGCACTGCTGGCGTGGCTGCCGCAGCTGAAAAAAACCACGGTGCATGAGCGGCGCACGGCAGAAATGACCGTCACCCGCTCACCGTGGCGCACCGCCATCGGCTGGCAGGTTTCGCTGTTCATGGCCAGCCAGTCGCTGCTGTTTTATACCCTGATTGGCTGGTTCACCCCGTTTGCGCAGGATAATGGCATCAGTCAGCTGCAGGCCGGCGGCATGTTGTTTATCTATCAAATCGTGGCGATCGTTTCTAACCTTGCGTGCATGCGCGCCCTGAAGCAGTTGCGCGATCAGCGTCTGATCGGGCTGCTGGCCTCGCTATCGATCTTCATCGCCGTTGCCGGGCTGCTGCTGGCGCCGGCGTGGTCGCTATTGTGGCTGATTCTGGCTGGCCTTGGGGCTGGCGCGTCACTGTTAATCAGCCTGTCGCTGTTTAATTTACGCACACGGGACCATCGCCAGGCCTCGAAACTCTCTGGCATGGCGCAGTGCGTGGGCTACGGGCTGGCGGCACTGGGGCCGCTGTGCTTCGGCATGCTGCACGATGTCAGCAACAGCTGGCAGTTGCCGCTGCTGATGCTGTTAGCGGTGAGCGCGCTGCAAATGGCGATGGCGCTGCTGGCCGGACGCGATCGCCACATCTGACTTCAGGCGGTGACAGCGGTCTGCGCCTCCTGCCGTTCCAGCTCACGCACGCGCGGGATAACTTCACGCCCGAAGAACTCCACCTCTTCGTGGAAATGCAGAAACGCCAGCAGCAGTAAATCAACGCCCGCGCGCTTCTGCTCCATAATGCGCTCAGCGATTTGCTGCGGCGTGCCGATCAGATTGGTTTTAAAGCCGTCGTTGTATTGCACCAGATCGTCAAACGAGGATTTGGCCCAGTTGCCCTCGCCTTCCGGCGACGCGCTACCGGCGTTTTTCACCTCATGCTGGAAGCCCTTCACCGCCTCCGGATTGGCTTTGGCAATGATCTCCTGCAACACCGCCTGCGCGTCCTGTTCACTCTCCCTGGCGATGACAAACCCGTTCAGGCCGATTTTGACGTCATGCTGATTCACTGCCGCTTTGGCGCGGATATCCTCCACCTGCTGCCGCACGCCCTGCGGCGTATTGCCGTTGGTGAAATACCAGTCAGACACCCGCGACGCCATATCACGCGCGGCACGCGAGCTGCCGCCCTGGAAAATTTCCGGCAGCGGATCGAGCGGTTTTGGCTTGAGTGAATAGTCGCGGAAGCGATAAAAATCACCGGCGAAGCTAAAGCTGCTTTCGCGCCAGATGCCGCGCAGGCAGCGGATAAACTCTTCCGAGCGCAGATAGCGCTCTTCATGATCGAGCCAGGGTTCGCCAATCGCTTTAAATTCGCCGCGAAACCAGCCGCTGACAATGTTCACGGCGATGCGCGGACCGTACAGGTGACTGATGGTGGCGATCTGCTTCGCCGCCAGCGTTGGATTCCATGGCCCCGGCAGCAGCGCGGCAATCACTTTGAGTTTGGTGGTGTGGCTCAGCAGGTCCTGAGAGAAAGTGACAGATTCGTGCTGATTATCAGCGCCATAGCCGGCGGTGAAGCGAATCTGCGTCAGGGCATAATCGAAGCCGGCGCGTTCGGCGATTTTCGCCAGTTCGCGGTTGTACTCCGCATCCCAGCGCGTGCGCTGCTCTATCTGACTGATGACCAGACCACCCGACACGTTGGGCACCCAGTAAGCAAACTGTAGCGGTTTCACCTGTGACATACCTTGCTCCTGATATTTCTTATAGCTGGATTAACAGAAAATAATGACCATTAATTCTTTTGGCTATAAGAAGCTATGCAGTGTGCATGCCAGCTTTCGCTGCAGGTTAACCGCCTGATTTCACTGTTGAATGGTATTCAGATGAGTTAAGCGCTGTTGCTGATGCAGCAGCGCCTGTCGCCGGGCTGTTGCAAATGCAGCCGCGGCGGATGAAATGAAAGGGTTACTCTGTGCGATAAAACGCCTGCAAAGCCTGACGCGTTACAGCATCGTCGACAGCGGCACGCAGCAGGGCATCCAGCAGGCCGGGGAAACGTGCATCCAGGTCGTCGCGGCGCAGCGACAGCAAATTTTCGCGGCCAGACGGTTTTTGCCAGATCACGCCGCTGTCACGCAGTACCCGCCAGTGATGGGTCAGCGTTGATTTGGATACGCCCTGCAGCAGCGTGCCGCAGCTGCGCTCGCCCTCTTCCGCCAGCAGGGCGATGACCGCCAGGCGCATCGGGTTGCCCAACGCGGCCAGCACATTCTCCAGCCTGATGGCCTCACGCGACGGGTGATTTTCCAGCATTGCTTATCTCTGTATGGGCTTAAGACAGCGAATTATCCTTGAGTCGGCGGGCGATGTATAGCGCAGTACGAGCGGTGCGACAATCGCGCTACGCTAATTTACGATGTCACATTGCTGCTCTATGCTTGTCAGCATCCTCCACTCTTTTTTCATCACAACATGAATGCAAACCCGATAGCGCATCCCGCTGCCTTGCGGTCTCTCCAGGCGTTGTGTCTGGTTAACTTTTTTATGGCCGATGTACGGGATGGACTTGGCCCTTTCCTGGGGATCTTTCTTACCGAGCATGGCTGGAGAGCGGACGATATCGGCTGGGCGATGACCGCCGGCGGCTTAGCCGGCCTGCTGGCCACTCTGCCTGCGGGCCTCGCAACCGATGCGACGCACCATAAAAAAGGGCTGCTGATTGTGGCCTCGCTGTTAATTACGCTGGCCACCCTGATGCTGTGGTGGTTTCCCTATGGCGGCGTGGTGGTTGGCTCGCAGGTGGTCACCGGCCTGGCGGCCGCGCTCATCGCCCCGCTACTGACCGGTGTCACTCTTGGCCTGACCGGCTCTCAGGGGTTCAGCCAGCAGATGGGCAAGAACGAGGCGTTCAATCACGGCGGCAACATGACCGCCGCGCTGTTTGCGGGCTTCGCCGTCTGGTTGTGGGGCACCGATGCGGTTTTCATCCTGATGACCGCCATGGCGCTGTGCGCCTGCTTTGCCGTAGCAGCCATCCAGCGTGACGCTATCGATGACCGCGCGGCGCGCGGCGGTGCCGGACATCAGGCCGCAGAGCTTCCCGGCTTCTCTGCCCTGCTGCGTAACCCGGTGCTGCTGATAACCGGCCTGACGCTGCTGCTGTTTCACCTCGGCAATGCCGCGCTGTTACCGATGCTGGGGATTCGCGCGGCAGCAACCCACAGCGGACAGCTGAGCCCGGGCGTTTATACCGCCGCCACGGTGGTGATTTCGCAGTGTGTGATGATTCCCGTGGCGTTATTCGCCGCCCGAAACGCGAACCGCCTCGGTTTTCCGCTGCTGATTACCCTCGCGCTGGTGGTGCTGCCAGTGCGTGCCGGCATCGCCTCAATGTTCGACGGCACCTATGCGATGGTGCCGGTGCAAATCCTTGATGGTCTCGCCGCCGGACTGCTGGGCGTAGCGGTGCCAGGCTATATCGTCAGCGTGCTTGAAGGCAGCGGCCACACTAATGCCGGCCAGAGTTTTGTCATGCTGATGCAGGGCGTCGGCGCGGCATGCAGCCCGGCGCTGACCGGCAGCATCGCCGCCGCCTGGTCTTATCAGGTCGCTTTCGCCGTGCTCGGCAGCATTGCCCTCGCCGCACTGATGCTGTGGAGCCTCAGCCAGCGCATCAGATGGGTTAAAAGCCGGGCGTGAGGTGATATCTTTCCACCCGGCTTGAGTCGCACTTCGATAAGACAGAAAAACGTCTATTCCGTCCGGGCGCTGGCGCGGTCACTGAGCTGTGCTTTCGCCAGGGTGCGTGCCAGAATTGAGGAATAGAGCGGTTTACCACCAAAGAACTGCGCCGCCAGCGTCGCGCCCAGGCAGGTGATGATCATCGGCAAAATCAGTTGATAGTTATTGGTCATCTCCAGCACCAGCACAATGCCGGTGAGCGGCGCACGCACCGAGGCGGCGAACAGCGCGCCCATTCCGGCGACGGCAAAGGTGGCGGCTTCCAGTTGATAATGCGGGAACAAGTCGGCGCTCAGCTGACCAAAGCAGGTGCCCAGCAGCGTGCCCAGCGTCAGCATGGGCGCGAAAATGCCGCCCGGCGCGCCGGAAGAGAAGCAGCAAATGGTGACCAGCGTGCGCAGCGCGAAGAGAGCAAACAGCGCCAGCGCGCCATAGTGCCCGGTAGCGAAATCCGGAATCAGCGTCGTTCCGCCGCTCACCGCCTGCGGCAGCAGTAAACCCAGCACCCCGCACAGTCCGGCCAGCAGGCTACCGAACAGCACCCAGCGCCCGGTACGTCCGAGGTGCAGGCGCTGAAACTGGTCCTGCGCAACAAATATCAGCCGGTTGAACGCCACGCCGCAACCGCCAAACAGCACGCCCAGCAGCAGATAAAGCCACAGCGTCCCGGTAGGCGCATCACGCAGCTGGCCGATATTAATGATGGCTTCGTTACCGTTGAGCACACGAAAGACAATGCTCGACATGATCACGCCGACAAACACCGCTTTAATCGATATCAGGCTATAGCGAAACTGCGGGCGCATCTCTTCGATAATGAACAAAATGCCGGCCAGCGGCGCGTTGAACGCCGCCGAAAGCCCCGCCGCGGCACCGGTCGCCAGCAGCGTATGACGCGATTCCGAATCGCGCACGCGAAACAGATCGAGGCACATACCGCCGATATTGCCGCCAATCTGAACCGTCGGACCTTCGCGTCCCAGCACCATGCCGGAACCCAGCGCGCCCATACCGCCGATAAATTTAACCGGCAGCACGCGCCACCAGCGCACCGGACGCAGCTCTTCCAGCGCGCCCTCAATTTCCGGAATGCCCGAGCCCCCCGCCTCCGGTGCAAAGCGCCGCACCAGGAAATAGCCGATGCCGCCCAGCAGCGCCGAGATAAAAAATGCGCTCAGTAACGTTATGGCCATGTTACCCGAGCGCTCTGTCAGCCAGCCAAGCCGCAGGTGGAGAATAAAATTGACCGCGCGATCGAAAGCCACACCCACCAGCCCGGTGAGGATACCGACCAGCGCGGCCAGCAGCAGCAATGCCAGCGGAGTTTTATCGCGCCGCAGCAGTTTTTGCAGCAGCATAAAGCGCCCGGCGCGCATCGCGTTGGCAGGCTCGGTGGCATCAGGTAAGGCAGACATCGGCATCCTTATTTACAACGGTTGAGCGCATTGGCTGCGCCGGCAAGAAGTCGGGCATAGCATAACCAAAATTGCCTGACCGGTAACTCAATCATTCGCAACATTATTTTACCTGGCATGGTACATGCGCTATTGGGACGATATGCCGTGCTGTCAGTTGCAGCCATAATCGGGCAGAAAACCTTCACGCTTACGCACGCTCGTCGCAGCAGGCTCACAGAATTTTGCGCGACGGATTGACGCGCCGGTGGCAAATCACCATGATCGCGCCAGGATTAGTCACCCCGGAGCCACAAGGTGTCGGAACTCAGTAATGCATTGCTGGAAGAGATTATCACGGACGTTCGCCCACTCAC
The DNA here is from genome assembly GCF_035783935.1 of Pantoea dispersa. GTDB lineage: Bacteria > Pseudomonadota > Gammaproteobacteria > Enterobacterales > Enterobacteriaceae > Pantoea > Pantoea dispersa_C. The sequence continues at coordinate 307,065 of NZ_JALKOV010000002.1, forward strand.
CCGCCAGGGCAAGGTGGCAGATTATATCCCGGCGCTGGCGGGCGTAGATCCCGATCAGCTGGGCATCGCCATTGCCACCGCCGATGGCCGCAGCTATCAGGCCGGCGATGCGGGCACGCGCTTCTCCATCCAGTCTATCTCCAAAGTGCTATCGCTCACCGTCGCGCTGACGCTGTACGAGGACGCCGAGATTTGGCAGCGCGTCGGCAAAGAGCCATCCGGCCAGGCATTCAATTCACTGGTGCAGCTTGAACTGGAACAGGGAAAGCCGCGCAATCCGTTCATTAACGCCGGTGCGCTGGTGATGTGCGATTTGCTCGAAAGCCGGCTCACCGCGCCGCGCCAGCGCATGCTGGAGTTTGTGCGGCGTCTGGCACAGCAGCCGGACATTCAGTATGACCGTGTGGTCGCGCGCTCCGAATATGAGCACTCGGCGCGTAACGCCGCCATTGCCTGGCTGATGAAGTCGTTCGGCAACTTTCATAATGATGTCAGTAAAGTGATGGAAACCTACTTTCATTACTGCTCGCTGGCGATGAGCTGCAGCGAACTGGCGCGCACGTTTCTCTATCTCGCCAGTCACGGCCGCACGCTGGATGATGAGTGGGCGGTGATCTCTGCACGCCAGGCGCGGCAGGTGAACGCATTGATGATGACCAGCGGCATGTACGACGGTGCCGGTGAGTTTGCCTGGCGCGTGGGCATGCCGGCTAAATCCGGCGTCGGCGGCGGGATTGTCGCAGTGATTCCCGGCGAGATGAGTATTGCGGTCTGGTCACCGGCACTGGATCATTCCGGTAACTCGCTGGCCGGCACCGCTATGCTGGAGAAACTCACCGATCGGCTGGGGCGATCGATATTTTGATGTGGGTTAGTGAGCGCTAAAGAATGAGCGCAATGCGCGGGCAAGATCGTCAATGCCCGCTTCACCTGTGGCAGCCATAACGGTCAGTTCAACTAACTCTGGCCGATCATGCACCTTTACACCGTTGCGTTTCAGGAACAGCATTGTGACGTTGAGAGAAGTCCGTTTGTTAGCGTCAGCAAAAATGTGACCACGAGAAATAGCAACCCAGTAGGTTGCAGCAAGCTCGTATACATCCTGCACACCTTCATAAAACTGTCGATTAATGACTCGGGTAACGATGGCTTCCGCACGGCCCGGATCCTGCATTCCCTTAACACCGGCATAACGTCTCAACACATAATCGTGAAGGGCAATGACTTCATCGGCTGAAACATGATTCATCTATCGGCCAGCGCCTGATTTGAGGCATCAAACTCCCCGATCAGTTCGGCAAACTCTGCATCAAGCGCAGCTTTACGATAGGCATCAAAATGCGCTTTGCTAATGACGACGGCAGAATCGCCGCTGCGACGTGTGATTTCCACAGCTTCGCCCGCAATGGCCTGGTCAAGCACCTGAGAGAAATTCTCACGCGCGCTGGTATAGGTAAATTTATTCATAACTGCCTCCGACTTGTACAGGTCAATAGTACAGGTTCCACACTGTTGCAACAACAATAGAAAACACTGTTAATTGCAGCACATCGTTGCTGACAGTCAGATCTCGCTATACAGCTTAGAGTGTTTCTCTAATGTACTCATCAGGTTGCAATTAAGTTAACAAACGCACCACGTTAAGTGACCCTTTTCAAAAGGTGCGAATTTTGTCGCTACCAGCCTCACTTTTATTAACCCTTGTGCGGCAATCGCGTTACACTTCGGCCTCATTTGTTGAAGCACTCAGTATTTGCCATGACGTTTTCCTATCACTTTCGCCAGCGCCTGACCGCCTGCGTCGCCATTGTGGCGGTGCTGCTGCTGTTCGTCGCGCCGATTGTGTCGAAAACGCTGCTGGAGCGACAAACGCGCATTGAACCCGTGGCGTCGCACAGCCCTTCATCTGCCATGCCCATGCACCATCACGATATGCCGATGGAGATGGCGATGCCAGGCATGATGCATCACAACATGGACGACGGCGAATTTGCCTGCGGCTATTGTGATTTGCTGGTGCATGTGCCGCTGATGATGTGGGTGTTTATCCCGTTTATCTGGCTGATGCTGGTGATTTCCCGCGCCCCGCCGCTGCCGCCGCTGGTGGCCCCCCGGCCGCGCCGCTTCAGCGTCACGCATCGTCCGCGCGCGCCACCGGCTTTACTTTCCTGCTGAATCTCATTAATCGGTACAACGCCTGCGCTGTGCCCTGACATTCTCTTATCGGAAGGAAGACGGCTTTGTCTGCTGTTCACTCTGCAGCACCGCGCGGCGCGGTGCTTAATCTGCTACGCCGCTTACATTTTTACATTGGCCTGTTTGTTGCGCCGTTCATCTTTGTGGCGGCGCTCAGCGGCACGCTCTATGTGCTGACGCCGCAGCTGGAAAATCTGATCTATGCCGATGCGCTCACCGCGCACCCGCAGGGCAATGCACAACCGTTGTCTGCCCAGATCGCCGCGGCACGCGCCTATGCGGGCGAAAATCAGCATATTTATGCGGTTCGTCCGGCACCTGCTGCCAGCGATACTACGCGCGTTCAGTTCAGTGACGCCACGCTCGGCCCATCACAGTCTCGCGCGGTATTTATCGATCCCTACAGCCTGAAAGTGACCGGCGATATGACGGTGTACGGCACCAGCGGCGTATTGCCGCTGCGCACCACGCTCGATCTGCTGCACAGCAGCCTGTTGCTCGGCGACTTTGGTCGCAACTACAGCGAACTGGCGGCGAGCTGGCTGTGGGTGGCTGCGCTCGGCGGCGTCGTGCTGTGGCTGGGCACGCGGCCAAAACGCCGGCTGAAAACCGTGCGTAAGGGGGTTGCCTTCACCCGGCACTGGCACATCACGCTCGGGCTGACGCTGCTGCTCGGGCTGCTGTTCTTCTCCGTTACCGGCCTCACCTGGTCACAATGGGCAGGCAGCAATATCGATAAGATGCGCAGCGAACTCAACTGGCTGACGCCGCAGGTGAATACGGCACTCAGCGGTGATGTACCCGCCGCGCCGGCCGATCCCCACGCCGATCACCGCAGTATGCCGGATATGGACATGACCAGCATGCCGATGTCGTCAATGGCGAAACCGGCGGCGCAGCCGGCGAAGTCGCTGCCGGCAAATGCCGCCGACGCTGACTGGGATCGCGTGCTGGATGCAGCGCGTCAGGATGGCATCCGCGCGGCCAAAGTGGAGCTGCGCCAGCCGAAGAGCGAGGGCAAAGCCTGGACGGTCAGCGAGATTGATCGCAGCTGGCCCACGCAGGTGGATGCGGTCTCGGTGAATCCGCACAGCTTCGCGATTGTCGATCACGTGTGGTTTGATCGCTTCCCGCTGGTGGCAAAACTGACGCGCTGGGGCGTCGATGCGCACATGGGCGTGCTGTTCGGCTGGCCTAATCAGCTGCTGCTGGCGCTATTTGGCCTCGGTTTGTGCAGCATGATTGTGCTCGGTTATCGCATGTGGTGGCTGCGCCGTCCGGCGCTGGATCAGGCCAGCCCGGCGCAAACCCTGAGCGCAAGCTGGCTGGCGCTACCGCACTATGTCAAAGGCGTCTGCCTGATGCTGGCGCTGGCGCTCGGTTATGCCCTGCCGGTGATGGGCGTCAGCCTGCTGGCCTTCGTGCTGGTGGATATACTGCGCTGGCGCAGACAGCAGCGCACACCGATGAGCGAAGCGGAAATTCTCGCCGCGCAGCAGTCGCCGCTCGGCATCGTGCGGGCGCGCTTTACGGTGAAACGCAAGGAGATGCGCTATTACCTGCGCGGGCTGTTCATTCTGGCGCTGGTGGTGGGCACGGTGATGAGTAATGCGATTATCGGCGGCGTGATCGATCAGTACGGCATTCCGTTCAGCCACTGGTCGCTGACCATGTACCTGACGCAGGGCTTTATGATCGCGCTTTACACCACGGTGTTTACCGCGCTGATGTCGATTCCGCTGTGGTATTTCTTCCTCGGCGAAAAGGATGATTCGCAGGGATAAACAAAAAAAACGGCGGATAATCCCGCTATCCGCCGTTTTGCCTGACATCGGTCAGGGTGTTATCCGCACCAGATTTCGGCTTAGAAATCGGCCTTCAGCACCACGCGGTAATTGGCTTTACCGGCGCGCACGTGCTCCAGCGCGTCATTGATTTTTGACATCGGGAACTCTTCCACCTGTGGTGCCACATCGGCGCGTGACGCCAGACGCATCAGCTTACGCAGCTGGCCCGGGGAACCGGTAGAAGAACCCGTTACCGCGCGATCGCCCAGAATCAGACTGAACGCCGGCACCTCAAACGGCTTCATCACCGCGCCCACGGTGTGGAACTTACCGTGCGGAGCCAGCGCCTGGAAGTACGGCTGCCAGTCGAGATCGACGGCTACGGTGCTGATAATCAAATCAAACTGCCCGGCCAGCGCGTTCAGCGCCTGCGGATCGCGGCTGTTGACCACGCGATCGGCGCCCATGGCTTTGATGGATTCGGTTTTGCTGGCATTGGAGCTGAACGCCGTGACTTCAGCACCCATGGCGCGCAGCAGCTTGATTGCCATATGGCCGAGCCCGCCAATCCCGATGACACCGACGCGGCTGGTGGCCGTTACATGGTGCATCAGCAGCGGTTTAAAGACGGTAATGCCGCCACACAGCAGCGGACCGGCCGAGGTGATGTCCATGGATTCCGGCAGCGGGATCACCCACTGCCAGTCGGCGCGCAGATGGCTGGCGAAACCGCCTTTGTTCATGATGGTCGGCACTGAACCGTTCTCACAGTTAACCTGCTCGCCATTGATACAGGCATCGCAGTGCTGGCAGCTTTTGGCTGTCCAGCCGATACCGACACGCTGGCCGACCTTCAGTCCTTTATCCTGCGCCGCATCGCCGAGTGCGCTGATGCGACCAATCACTTCATGACCGGCAATCACCGGATAAGAGGAGATGCCCCACTCGTTATCAATCATCGACAAATCGGAATGGCACACACCGCAGTAATCGACCTCAACCAGCACTTCTTCCGCCGCCAGCGGACCGGTTTCGTACTCGTACGGTACCAGCGCGTCACCGGCGTTGTGTGCGGCATAACTTTTGATTTTCATTACTGTCCTCTGTTTTCAGCGTTGTTGACCGATAAAGTTTAGCAGAGCGTATTGCATGATTATGATTAAATTTCAGTCAATTAGCGCAGGATAAGCGCAACGGGGCAAGAAAAGCATTTCACGTTAAAGCGGATCGTGACCGGGTGGACTGCGAAAAGCATGGCGTGCCTCTTCTATCAGCTGGCTGGCGGTAACGGTGGGCGGCAGGCGCATCAGCACCTTGCTGGCTTGCCAGTAGCACAGCACCATCTCCTCATTGGTTTCGTTTTCCGCCATCTCCCTCAGGCGCCTGCGCAGGCTTAGCACGTCCAGCGTTTGCTGTTCATCGACCATCTCAGCGATGGTTTGACTGATGATCTGATGAATGATTTTCCAGGAGAAATCGGCAAACACGTTGAACCTCGTGACGTAGTAACTTAACTGGCTCCAGGCAAATGAGGAAAAGGTGCACTCTCAGCGGCACGCAAATTAATCCAACTGGGATAACTATAGCCGCTTATTTCACCAGCAGACGGCTGGCCGCCTGCGTTTACGGTAGCTCGCGGATCGGTAAATGAATTTTTTCTCTTAGTGCTCGATGAAATGGCACTAAAATCCGGCGCTGGCCTGACCGCAGGATTTCGCAACAGATTTTACCTTGCGCTAAAACGGAGAATTCTGATAATCGCTATCTACTTATTTATATAGCGAAAAGGAATCTCCGCGTAAAGACGCTTACCTTACTTTTACTCACTGCCGCCGGCGGACTGAGTTTACAGGCGCAGGCCGCCATGGATATCCGCGTGACGTATGCCGGTTCGATGGGAAAAGTGATGGATCAGGCACTGGGCCCGGCATTTGCACAACAGCATGACGGTAAGTATGAAGGTCAGGGCCAGGGGGCTTACGGCATGGCGCGCCTGCTGGCGAGCAAAAAAATCACCGCTGACGTGTTCGTGTCTATTACTCCCGGACCGATGCAGATCCTGAAAGACGCCGGGCTGATCGACCGCGCTGTACCGGTGGCCAGTACCAGCATGGTGATTGCCTACAACCCCAAAGGGCCGTTTGCGCCGCAGTTTGCCGCCGCCAAAGGCAACGATGGCCGCTGGCTTCAGTTGCTGGCAGCGCCGGGTCTGAAATTTGGCCGGACCGATCCGGTCAACGATCCTAAAGGCCAGAACATTATTTTCACCCTGTTACTGGCGCAGAAGTATTACCGGCAGCCCGGCATCGCTGACCACATTCTCGGCGGTTACCAGAATCCCGCGCAAACCCATCTGGAGGGGGGCTTGCTGACGCGGCTCGAAAGCGGTCAGGTGGATGCGGCTGCGGGCTATGAAAGCGAAGTGATCTCTGCCCATCTGCCTTACATTGCGCTGCCGGATGAAATCAACCTCAGCAATCCGGCGATGGCGGCAAAGTGGTACGACACGGTCAGCTTTAGCGTCAAAGACAGCGAGGGTAAAGATAACGTGCTGCACACCCAGCCGCTGGTTTATTACGCGGCAGTGCTGAGGAACGCGCCGCACGGTACGGCCGCTGGCCAGGCTTTTGTCGATTTCATGCTGAGTCAGTCAGGCCAGGCGCTGTTTAAACAGCAAGGCTATGCCGCACCGAAGGGCGATGGGCTTTATACCCCATGAAAATCCGCCATGCTACCGCGCTGTGGCTGTCGCTACCCGCCCTGCTGCTGCTGGCCGTGCCGTTTATTACCCTGACGGGCGTCACACACTGGCAACACCTGCGGCTGGCGTGGGGTGATGGCGCGGCGATCACCACTTCGCTCAGTCTGGGGGCGATCGCGCTGGTGCTGATTTTTCTGAGCGGCTTACCGCTGGCATGGTGGCTGTCGCAGGCGCGGGGGAAAATACGCTGGCTGGTGGAAACGCTGGTGATGATTCCGCTGCTGACGCCGCCGCTGGCGATGGGAATCCTGCTGGTCAGCGCGTACGGTCCGTACAGTTTGCCCGGCCAGTTGCTGAGCAAACTGGGCTGGACGCTGGTGAACAATCCCGCCGCCTTTATCCTGGCGCAGTGGTATGGCGCGCTGCCCTACTTTGTCACCAGCGCACGTGCGGCGTTTCTTGCTGTGCCGCAGGAGATCCTCGAAGCGGGCCGAACGCTGGGTGCTGCGCCGTGGCCGCGTTTCTGGCGGCTGGCGCTGCCCCTGGCCGCACCAGGCCTGGCGTCGGCTACGGCGCTGGCGTGGGTACGGGCGATGGGCGAATTCGGCATTGTGATGATTTTCGCCTGGTTTCCCCACGGTATGCCGGCGCAGCTGTACAACAATCTGCAAAACGACGGAGTGGATGCGGTGTATGTACTGCTGTGGCTGTTGCTGCTGTTTACCCTGCCGGTGCCGCTGCTGTGTGCGCTGGCTTCCCGGCGCGGTCTTCCCGGCAACACGGCGCTGCATTAAAGGCGGGCGCGCTGCTCACTTTCACGCATTGCCAGCTGAATCGTCTGCAGCAGTGATTCAATGTCCAGCGGCCGGGTGAAGAAGGCAAAGGCCCCCCCGGCGAACAGGTGGCGACAGGCCTCCAGCGTGTCATGCCCGGTCATGATGATTACCGGCAACAGCGGATGGCGTGCGCCCTGCTGCGCCAGCCAGCTCTGGTTACTGTTGTCCGGCTGACGCACGTCCAGCAGCAGACAGCCGCTTATCGCCTGCTGCCCGGCGGCAGCCGTTTCGAACGATGCCAGGTCGGCAAAGTCGGCGACATCATAATCTACAGTCCGCAGCAGAAATCCCAGTGACTCGCGCACGGACACATCATCATCCACTAACCACACTTTCGCGCCCATCGCGTACTCCGCATGTTGAAAATCAGGAAAATTTCGGCTCTGTCGCGGCGATGTCGCGCAACAGCATCCAGGCCTGACGGTAGCTGGTTATCGATGGACGTGAAGTGCGCGGCAACGAGCACTCTCCCTGCGCCGATAAAAAAGCCCTCCGTTGAGGGAGGGCGATTTTTCCATAATTTGGCTTAGAACACCATTGGCACAAATCTGGTTAGCTGTTGCGTTGCAGGTGGCTGCTGACAAAAGCGCGACAGCGCGCAGAAATCGGTTCGCTAAACACCTGCTGCGGCGTTCCTGACTCCTCAATTTTGCCCTGATGCAGAAACACCGCTTTGCTGGACACGTCCCGCGCGAAACCCATTTCATGCGTGACGATAATCATGGTGCGCCCCTCTTCCGCCAGGCTGCGAATCACGCGCAGCACTTCGCCCACCAGCTCCGGATCAAGTGCGGAAGTCGGTTCATCAAACAATATCGCTTTCGGCTGCTGCGCCAGCGCCCGGGCAATTGCCACGCGCTGTTGCTGCCCACCGGAGAGCTGCGACGGCCACGCGTTGCGTTTCTCATATAACCCGACTTTATGCAGCAGCGCTTCGGCTTCGGCAACGGCCTCCTGATGGCTGCGCTTCTGCACATGGATCGGCGCCTCAATGATGTTCTGCAGCACGGTTTTGTGCGGCCACAAATTGAATCCCTGAAACACAAAACCGAGCTGCATCCGCATCAGCTTGATGCGGCGGCGCTGTTCGCGGCTCAGCTTTTCGTCCGGATTATCAATGGTGACCACTTCATCACCCACGGTAATTTCACCGGCCTGTGGCACTTCGAGAAACGGAATACAGCGCAGCAGCGTACTTTTACCGGAGCCGCTGGCGCCGATCAGCGAAATAACGTCGCCATCCTGCGCCGTCAGGCTGATGTCATGCAGCACTTCATGCCCGCTATAACTTTTTCTGAGATGGCTCAGGGCAATAGTGGGTTTATTCATTAACGTGCTCCAGCATGATAAGGGGACAAACGACGCTCCAGCAGCGCCACCGCTTTGCTCACCAACACGGTCAGCAGCAGATAGATAATCGCTGCGCTGATAAACACCTCCAGCGCGCGGAAGGTTTCTGACACGATGGAGTCGGCGATGCCGGTCATCTCCATCAGGCTGATGGTGCTCACCAGCGATGTGGATTTGATCATCGAGATGATCTCATTACTGTAGGCCGGCAGCGCCTGACGCACCGCCAGCGGCAGCGTAATGCGCCGCAGCGTGGTGAAGCGTGACATGCCGCTGACTTTCGCCGCCTCCAGCGACTGCACGCTAACCGCATTCAGCCCGCCACGCAGGATTTCAGCGGTGTAAGCGGCATCGTTGAGAATCAGCGCGATCAAACCGCACCAGTAGGGTTCACGCAGCAGCGGCCACAGCACGCTTTCGCGCACCGCCGGCAGGCTGCCGAGGCCGTAGTAAATCATGAAGATCTGAATCAGCAGCGGCGTACCGCGAAACAGCCAGACGTAAAAACGCGTGACGTAACTGCCGAGGCGATGCTGGCGCAGCAGATTCAGCAGCAGCGCCAGTACCCCGCCGCCCAGCAGCGACAAGACCGCCAGATTGAGCGTCAGCGGCAGCCCGCGCAGCAGTGCCGCCAGCGTGTGCTGTAAAAAGGTGAAATCCATCGTGGCTCCTTACAACCGCGCGCGTTGTTGCCCGCGCATGGCCACTTTTTCCACATAGCGGAAGAAAAAATCCGAACAGGTGGTGATGATCAGATAAATCACGGCGCCCACGCTGTAGAAGAAAAACGGCATCTGGGTGGAATTCGACGCGGTGGAAATCTGGTTCATGGTCTCCACCAGCCCGGTCACTGACACCAGCGCCGACTCTTTGATCACCGATTGCCACTGATTGCCCATGCCCGGCAGCGCGGTGCGCAGCGCCTGCGGCACAATCATGCGGCGGAACAGCATAAAGCGGCCCATGCCGGTCACCGTAGCGGCTTCCAGCGTGCCGGCGGGAATGGCGTAAAACGCACCGCGAAATACGCTGCTCTGGTAAGCGCCGGAAATCAGCCCGATAGCGATGGCGCCGGCGACAAAGCCGTTGACGTCAAACGGTCCCTGCAGGCCAATGGCTTCACCGATAAACCCGACCACCTGCCGCCCACCAAAGTAGAACAGGTAGATCACCAGCAGCTCCGGCACGCCGCGAAACAGCGTGATGTAACCGCTGGCAACACGCTGCTGCCAGCGGCCGCCACCAATCTGCATCCAGCACAGCAGGCTGCCGAGCATCGCGCCCAGCAGCCACGCACACAGCGAGACCGTTACCGTGACGGTAGCGGCGTCCAGCAGCACGCCGCCCCAGCCTTCGTCACCAAACCCTAACAGTTGCCAGTCAATAGTCATAAGCGCTCAGCATTACTCCGCAGGCGCGACGTTCTCGCCGAACCATTTCTCTGACAGTTGCTTCAGCGTGCCGTCTTTGATCATCGACAGCAGCGCCTGATCCAGCGCGGCCTTCAGCTCCGGATTGTTTTTGCGAATCGCAATCGCTGACCCCTGGCCCAGCACGCCGCCCACAAAGCCATAACCGGTGCTGTTGACCGTGTCCGCATGTTTTTTCACATAGGCATTGAGGTTGGTGCGCGACGCCATGACCGCATCAACCCGGCCGATGAGCAGATCGGCGAAGGTTTCCGGGCCGGCCTGATAGGTACGGATAGTCGCGACATCACCGAGGTATTTGTTGAGGAAATCGGCCTGAATCGTCGCCACCTGTACCGCAATGGTTTTGCCTTTGAACTTCGCTTTCAGCGCGTCGATGGCTTTGTTCATCCCGGCTTCATCGGTGGCCTGCACTACTTCACCGTTGCCCGGCAAAGTATCCACCGCGCTGCCCTTCAGCGTAACGAAGCCCGAAACGCTGACGGTGTACTGACGGGTAAAATCGACCACTTCTTCGCGCTTTGGCGTCACGGTGACGGCATCGACCACCGCATCATATTTGCCGTCGGCGAGGCCGGGGATCAGTCCGGACCACTTCTGCGCCACGATTTCATATTTAAACCCTGCGCGTTTCGCCAGCTCGGCCACCATGTCGGGCTCGTAGCCGACAATTTTGCCGCTCGGCGTCGACTGGTTAAACGGCGGATAAGCCGCTTCGGTGGCAAATTTTAACGTGCCAAAATCTTTTGCCTGAACTACGGCAGTCGCGGCCAGCAGCAACAGGCCCGCGGAGGCGGAGAACAGCCCTTTACGCATCATCATAAAACCTCATTATTATCAGGAGAGTAAGTCGATCGCTATACGGGCCAGAGCCTGTGTGCCAGCGTGAATGCTGCGTTCGTCCGGCTGGTAGTCGGAGTTATGCAGATGGTCGTCGCGCCCCGGCGCGCCAGACCCAATGTGGATCTGACAGCCCGGTACACGCTCGGTAAACAGCGAGAAATCTTCGGCACCAAAGCTGCTGCTGGGTTTTGCCACCACCGGCTTGCCGAACTGGTGCGACAGGATCGGCTCCAGCGCATCAATCAGCGCATCGTCGTTCATCAGCGGCGGAACGCCACGCTGATAGTTGACCTCAATCCGCGTATTGAGCGACAGCGCGACACCGGCACAGATGCGGCGGAAGGCGTCTTCCATGTGAGCGCGCGCCTGCGGTGATTTAGCGCGGATGGTGCCCTGGATCAGGCAGCTGTCGGAGATGATGTTATGGGTGGTGCCGCCGTGGATATGGCCAATCGTCAGCACAGCAGAGTTTGCCGGATCGAGCTCGCGCGACACAATGGTCTGCAGCTGAGTCACCAGACTGGCGGCGGCAATAATCGGATCGGTACCCATGTGCGGCCGGGCGGCGTGGGTGGATTTGCCGTGGATCACCAGATCGAATTCATCGCTGGACGCGGTGCTGGCACCGCGCGTCAGGGCGATTTCCCCTGCGGCCAGCTCTGGCTTATTGTGCAGCGTGATCGCCACATCAATGCCGTCCGCTGCGCCGGCAGCAATCATGGCTTGCGCGCCGCTCTCTGGCGTCTCTTCCGCCGGCTGAAAAATCAGCCGCACCGTACCTCGCAGCTGGCTGCGCAGATCTGCGAGGATCGCCGCGACGCCAAGCAGCGTAGCCGTGTGGATATCGTGGCCGCAGGCGTGCATTTTACCTGGCCAGATGCTGCTAAACGGCAGGCCGGTCTGCTCATGAATCGGCAGCGCATCCATATCGGCGCGCAGCAGCACGGTTTTGCCCGGCTGCGTACCGGTGATGTCTACCATCACGCCGGTGCGGCCCACGCCGGTTTGCGGCGTCAGCCCAAGGCGCAGCAACTCCTGTTCCACAATGGCTGCGGTGCGAACGGTGTCGAAACCGAGCTCCGGATGCGCGTGAATGTCGCGCCGGATGGCGATGAGGTGCGCCTGCATGCTTTCACTTCTGGCGCTGATATCCCTGGCTAAAATGGTTTTATGATCGGTCATGTGGGTAATACGTTTATGCAGGCTGTCGCCTGGCCGCTATGGCATTTTTATGAAGTTCAGCGTTTTATTTATTCACAGCACCAGTCATATTGCAACGCACAATTCCTTCCCTTAACTGCTGAATTTGCGCGATATTTTTCTAAAACCCTGCCCAGGCAGGATAAACCCTGCAAAATGCATGCTCAGTCAGTCATAACATTCATAATCCAGCGCGGATCATCAGTTTTACTGATTTCGTTATTGAACATAAAAGCGCCATTGCCCGCCGCCATCAGCCTGTGTGCTCTTTCACCTGACTGTGTAGCCACGCGCGGACCGCGCTCACCGTTGCCTGCGCGCGTGGCCGCTGCGGAGCCACCAGATACCAGCCGGCATCGACCGGCATCTCGCGATGCCAGGCGGGAACCAGCCGGCCGCTGGCCAGATCGTTCTGTACAAAGTGCGGGCTGGTCAGTGCTATCCCCTGGCCGCTCAGCGCCGCTTCCAGCGCCAGCGCGGTTTGGTTAAAGCGCAGATGATGCTGATGCTGCAGCGACTGGCCGGGAAACATAAATGCCAGAAACGCCGGCCACAGATGATGACCATCGTGCAGCAGCGGGTAGCGCAGGCAATTTTCTCGCTGCGCCGCATCGCCATTTTGTGCCAGCAGCGTCGGGCTGACCACCGCCAGCACCGTCTGGCTAAACAGCAGCGAGGCGTCCAGCCCGCTTCCAAACGGCGGCCGGCCATAGCGCACGGCGAGGTCAACACCTTCATGATGGAACTGCACCAGCCGCTCGGAAGCCAGTACGCGCAAATCGATATCCGGCCAGGCCGCGGTAAAGGCCGGTAAACGCGGCAACATCCAGCGGCTGGCAAAGGTCGGCGTTACGCTCAGCGTCAGACGATCCGGCTCCGGGCGCAGCGTGCGCGTGGCCTCATCAATCAGCTCGAACGCCTGACGAATGTGCACCGCATAGCCCGCCCCGGCAGCGGTCAGCGCCAGCGCGCGCGGCAGCCGGTCGAACAGTTTCAGGCCAAGACTGGCCTCCAGACCGCGAATATGCTGCGCCACCGCGCCCTGCGTCACACCGAGTTCTTCAGCCGCAAGGCGAAAGTTGAGGTGCCGCGTCACCGCTTCAAACACCCGAAGTGCATTCAGCGACGGCAATGCTTTAAAGCCCTGGTTCATCCTGTAGTTTTCCTGGGGTCAAGTGGCAGCAGAACTGACTCTCTGCTGCAGCGTACCGCCATTATACTGGCCTTACATGCTTTTCACTTTAATGAGGTTATGGACATGACAGTAGAAAAAGTAGCGATGATTGTTGCCGGAGGCAGCGGAATGGGCGCCGCGGCGGCGGAGAAACTGGCGAGCGAGGGCTTCAGGGTCGCGATTCTCTCCTCATCCGGCAAAGGCGAAGCGCTGGCGCAACGTCTGGGCGGACTGGGCGTTACCGGTTCGAATCAGTCAGTGGAAGATTTGCAGCAGCTGGTGGATGCCACTCTGGCGCGCTGGGGACGTATCGATGTGCTGGTCAACAGCGCCGGTCACGGTCCGCGCGCGCCAATCCTCGAATTAAGCGATGACGCGTGGCAGCAGGGAATGGAAACCTATTTCCTCAATGTGGTGCGCGCGGTGCGCCTGGTCACGCCAATCATGCAGCAACAGGGTGGCGGCAGCATCATTAATATCTCTTCGGCGTGGACGTTTGAACCCACCGACATGTTCCCGACTTCGGCGGTGTTCCGCGCCGGCCTGGCCTCTTTCAGCAAAATCTTTGCCGACAGCTATGCGGCTAAGAATATTCGTATTAATAACGTCCTGCCGGGCTGGATTGATAGCCTGCCGGAAACGGATCAACGGCGCGACAGCGTACCGCTACAGCGTTACGGCAGCGCAGAAGAAGTGGCGGCTACGATTGCCTTTCTTGCTTCGCCTGGCGCGGCGTATATCACCGGCCAGAATATTCGCGTCGACGGCGGCGTCACGCGCAGCGTCTAGTCGTAGGGTTTGCCTGCCGGTCGCAGTGGTCACCCTTGCCCGCTGCGGCCACCTCCTCGCTGCTGATGCTTTTTTCAGCGCATTTTCAAGACTGGTCTTGTCGTTTCTGCACCTTATAACACGTCAGAATGTTCTTATTCGCTGACAGAATTTTCTGTACTCAGCTGCCAGATATTTCTTTTAAAACTTTCTGATTTGAGGTCGCTATGCAATCGATTCTTCGTACCCGTCTGACGGCGCTACTTACCCCCGAGCGTCATCTGGTGTGGCGGTGTTTACTGACGGGCTGTTCTTTTTTCTGGATTCTGCTGGTGGTCACCGTCATGGGGCTGCGCTAAGTCATTATCGGCTATTGTGAGGGATCATCATGGTATGGCTGTTATCTCCGCGCCTTAGTGCGCTGTTAAATTTTTCCCGCCGGTTGCTGTGCCAGCTGGCGTTGGCTGCCAGCCTGTTGTTCTGGGTTGGTGTGGTAGTGACGATCGCCATCGCTTACTGAATTAATGTGCCTGTAGCCGCCCCTGTAACTGTTCCGGCGGCAGCAGCGCAAATGCCCGCTTCATCACCCGCGCTTCTTCAGCCGGCGTGCGACCAAACATCCGCTTAAATTCACGACTGAACTGCGAGTCGCTTTCGTAACCGACGCGTGCGGCCGCGCCGGCGGCGGTGAGATTATCGCGAATCATCATCAAACGCGCCTGATGCAGACGCAGCGACTTGAGATACTGGATCGGCGAGGTCTGCGTGACGCTTTTGAAATGCAGATGGAAGCGCGGAACGCTCATGCCAGCTTCGCTGGCCAGATGCGGCACATCCAGCGGCTGCCGCCAGTCAGCATGAATGCGCTGCAACGCCCGCGCAATGCGGCCAAAATGCCCCTGATAGGTCAGCGCGGCGCGCACTGCACCGCCCTGCTCACCCAGCAGCACGCGAAAGCAAATCTCTTCCACCCGTGCCGGCCCCAACACCTGCGCCTCCAGCGGATCGCTTAATGCCTGTAGCAGGCGCAGCGTGCTGTCTGCCAGTGCCTCGTTAAGCGGCGTCGAAATAATGCTGGCCGGCGTCTCCGCCAGTGAAACATCGGCCGCCGCGACCTGCGTCACCAGCCGCGCCAGCGTGGCCGCATCCAGACGAATCGCCAGCCCCAGCAACGGTTCAGCCGAGGTCGCTTCAGTCTCAGCGGAAAACGGCAGCGGCACCGACAGCACCAGATAGTGCTGCGCGTCGTAGCGATACATTTTGTCGGCAAGAAATGCCCGCTTTGAGCCCTGACAGATAATGATGATGCTCGGCTCATAAAGCACCGGCGTGCGCGCCCACTGCTGGTCGGCACGCATGAAGCGCACGCTGTCGAGCAGTGAAGCGGTGTAGCCTTCCTGCGGGGCCAGCTGCCGCAGCAGCGCGCAGGTTTGCTGTTGTACGGTTTGCGACATAACGGATTTCCGGTGAGAGGTTCAGGCAAAGCATAACCAGGTTTATTCCTTACTCACAACAATGACGAGAGAATCAGGCAATGATGCGCCACAATCCGGTCTGTTGGCTTTTGCCCGCATTTTCCACAATAGCCTCGTCAACCAACACGAGGAAAACATCATGTCTCATCCCAATGCAAAAGTGATTATTCTGACCGGCGCCAGCAGCGGCATCGGCGAAGCGATAGCGCGCCTGCTGGCCAGTCAGGGGCATAAACTGGTGCTGGGCGCACGCCGCACCGATCGGCTGGCCGTGCTGTGTGACGAACTGCGCGCCAGCGGCGCGCAACTGGATTATCTGGCCACCGACGTCACGCAGCGCGCGGATACGCAGCAGCTGGCCGATTTTGCCCGCGACAAGTATGGCCGGGTTGATGTGATGATCAACAATGCCGGCGTGATGCCGCTGTCGCCGCTCAGCGCGCTGAAAGTCGATGAATGGGACCAGATGCTCGACGTCAACGTGCGCGGCGTACTGTACGGCATCGCCGCCGTGCTGCCGCTGATGGAAGCGCAGCAAAGCGGCCATATCATCAATATCGCCTCGATTGGTGCACTGGCGGTATCGCCGACGGCAGCGGTGTACTGCGCCACAAAATTCGCCGTTCGCGCCATTTCGGACGGTCTGCGTCAGGAATCGCGTCAGCTGCGCGTGACGGTGGTGAATCCTGGCGTGGTGGAATCCGAACTGGCTAACACCATCACCGACGAGACCGCGCGCGTGGCGATGCAGAGCTATCGACAGATTGCGTTAAAACCGGAAGCCATTGCGCAGGCGGTGAGCTGGGCCATCAATCAGCCTGGCGAAGTTGATGTCAATGAGATCACGGTGCGCCCTACTGCCAGCGCGCATTGAGGCTAATGGAGCGTGGCGATTTCAGGCTGAAATCGCGTCCGGCCACCGCGTCTGCAGACGGGCGCGGAGGCCGTTATGATTATAGCCAGCCGGCTTTTTTCAGCCGCCACCACATGACGCAACAGATCACCAGCGTGACCGCCAGCGCCGCCGGATAGCCAAAGTGGCTGTGCAGCTCGGGCATATCCGAGAAGTTCATGCCATACATACTAAAGATGATGGTCGGCACAATCAGAATCGCCCCCCAGCCGGCCAGCTTTTTGTTCACCTCACTCTGCTGCACTGACACCAGCGCCAGATTCACCTGCATGGCGCTGGCCAGCGTTTCGCGCATATCCTCGGCATCAATCATCACGTGGTGCGCGTGATCCTGCACATCGCGCAGATAGGCGCGCAGATTCTTCGGAATAATATCTTCATGGAAACGCACCAGCTGCGGGCAGATTTCCGTCACCGGCATCGCTGCATTGCGCAGCGACAGCAGTTCGCGCCGCAGGTGATAGACGTTTTCCAGCGTGAAGCTGTCAAAACGGGTAGTGAACATGCCATCTTCCAGATCGGCAATACGTTCGCTTAGTGACTCGGTGATTTTGCTGTAGTTGTCGACGATAAAATCGAGGATGCAGTAGAGTGCATAGCCCGGCCCCTGACACAGCATGGCATGATTTTTTTCGGCTTTGGCGCGGATCGCCTGATAACCTTCCACCGAGCCATGACGCACGGTAATCAGGAAATTTTTACCAAGGAAAAAGTGGGTTTCGCCAAAGCTGATGCGCTGGCGATCTTCCATATGCGCGGTTTTCACCACGATAAATACCGATTCACCGTACTGCTCAATTTTGGGCCGCTGATGCGCCACCAGCGCGTCCTCAATCGCCAGCTCATGCAGGCTAAACTCCTCCTGCAGCGTGTGCATAAACGCCGGATCCGGTTGATACAGACCGAGCCAGACAAATGACTTTTCCTCTTTCAGCACTTCGCTGATTTGATCAACTTCGACATGCTCTTCGCGTTTGCCGTGGCGATACACCACGCAGTTAATCACCATTTTCGCGTTGTCCTTGTTGTACTCACTCTCCCTAATCATAGCTGCAAAGCAGCGGCCAGCGCGCCGTCATCTTTGCGCTGGCCATGCTGCTGCAGTTCAGGGCACGCCAAAATAGCGCAGCAGCGCCGTCATTACCGCCGCACCGATGATCACCATGATTAACGGCGCACGCCGCCAGGCGAGAAACAGCGCGAACAATACGCCGGTCAGCCGTGCGACGCCGGCGAAATGGGTTCCCTCAAACAGCGCGGTGGTGACAGCGACAGCCAGCAGCAGCACCGTTGCCGCGTCGGACAGCATGTTGCGCACACGTTCCGACATGTGCATCCGGCTGCCCAGCCGGTAACCGGCAAAGCGAATCGCATACGTGCCTGCAGCCAGCAGCGCGATGCCGGCAATCACTAAACTATTTTGCATCTTTGCGCTCCCGCCAGCTCAGCAAACCGAGTAAAGAAAACAGCACCGGCATACCGGCTGGCACAAAAGGCGTTGCCAGTACGGACAGCAGCGCACCGAGGGTGGCCGGGATGCGCGTGCGACGCTGGCGCAGCGCCGGGAAAATCAGTGCGATCAGGATGGCCGGAAACACCGCATCCAGGCCAATCGCCGCTACATCAGGAATAAAGCGTCCGATCACCGCACCGGCAATCACCGTGAGCGGCCAGATGGCAAAAATACCCAGTCCGCAAATCCAGTAAGCCGCCCGACGCTGCGCCAGCTTCGGCTGTGAAATGCCGAACACCACGCTTTCGTCATTCATGATATGGCAGCCCAGCAGACTGCGTCCGCCCTGCCCGACCAGATCTTTTACCGCAATACCAAACGGCAGATGACGCGCGTTAACCAGTAAGCCGGCGGCAGCAGCGGTTATCGGGCTGCCACCGCCGGCGACGATGCCGATGAACAGAAATTCAGACGCCCCGGCCAGTACCAGCGTTGAGAGCGCAATCGGCACCCACAGCGGAAAGCCGTCGGCAGCGGCGAGAGATCCATAGGAGAGGCCAACGATACCGTCGGCCAGACAAACGAGAACGATCGCTTTGATTACGCCGCGATCAAGCGGTACGGCACCCAGACGCATCACAATTTGATCTCATAACGAACAAGAAAGCCGTTATAATGAACGCGCCTTCAGTGTTTTACAAGATGAACAAATCGTTCGATATAAAGAACAGGAGTAAGTGTGACCCCGCCCATTGCTATCATTGCCGCCGGACTGGTGCGCGAACGTCAGCGCGCCGGACTTTCCCTCACGGAAGTGGCGCGCCGCGCCGGCATCGCCAAGTCAACGCTGTCCCAGCTGGAGGCAGGCAACGGCAATCCCAGCATTGAGACATTATGGTCACTCTGTGTGGCGCTGAATATTCCGTTCGCCAGGCTGATGGAGCCGGAAGTGAAAAGACTGCAGGTAATTCGGCGTGGCGAAGGCATGATTGTGTCAGCTGAACTGGCTGATTATCAGGCCGCTTTACTCGCCAGCTGCCCGCCGGGCGGCCGCCGCGATCTGTATCTGATCACCAGCCAGCCCGGCGCACCGCGCGCGTCAAAACCGCATCCGCCGGGTTCAGTCGAACACATCATCATGGCACGCGGCCGCGCGCGGGTCGGCCCGATGGACGCGCCGGTCGAACTGTTCCCCGGCGATTATATTTGTTATCCCGCTGATGAACCGCACATCTTCGAGGCGCTCGACGCCGATACCATGGCGGTCCAGCTGTCGGAGCAGAATTAAAGAAATTTCGCTACGCCTGACTATCACAATTTCCTATGACTAAGTCGGATGATTGCGCTGCGGCGCGGTGGCATGCTGTCAGCATCATTGGCAGAACAGCAGGAACATATGGACATTATTCCCGCGCAGCCGCATCACGCGGCGGCGATACAGAAGATTTACGCCTGGCACGTGCTGCACGGCACCGCAACCTTCGAAACGGAACCGCCAGCGGAGAGTGAAATGCTGCGGCGTATCAATGATGTGCATGAGCGCGGCGGTTACTGGCTGGTGGCCGAGGAGCAGCATCAGGTGCTGGGTTACTGTTACCTCGCGCCGTATCGTCCGCGTTACGCCTACCGCTTCACGCTGGAAGACTCTATCTATCTCGACCCGCAGCAAACCGGACGCGGCATCGGCAAGGCGCTGCTGCAAAAAGCGGTGGCGCTGGCTGAAGCCGCCGACTTTCGCCAGATCATCGCGATTATTGGTGACAGCGCCAACCAGGGCTCGCTGGGAGTACACCGGGCGCTCGGTTTTGAGCACACCGGCGTAATGAAATCGGTGGGTTACAAACATGGCCGCTGGCTGGACACCGTGGTAATGCAGCGGAGCCTCGGGCCCGGTGACAGCCAGCCGCCCGATCGCTAAGCCGCTTCCATGGCGATCACCCGATGTGTGCCTTTGTCCAGCAGATCGCGGTCATGACTCACCAGCAGCACCGCACACTGCTGCTCACGCGCCAGCTCCGCGATTAACTGCCAGGTCTGCTGCTGCACCAGCGGATCGAGGCGTGACGTTGGCTCATCGGCAAACAGAAATACCGGCCGCAACAGCATCACCCGCAGTAGCGCGAAGCGCTGAAGTTCGCCGCCGGAGAGCGCCTCGGGTCGCCGCGTCAGCAGCGCGGGATGCAAGGCCAGCCGCGCCATGAGCGCATCGCGCTGTGCCGGCGGGAGAGCGTGACGCCGCAGCACATCGTTGATGCTTTGCCCCAGCGTGCGCTGCGGCGGAAACAGCGCGGAAGGATCCTGATAGATTTTCTGATATTTCAGCGCATCCGCATCAGCGTGGTGCGTTACGCGGCCCTGCTGCGGCGCGAGCAACCCCAACAGCACGTCGCCGAAGCTGCTTTTGCCGCTGCCGCTGGCGCCGTGCAGGCCAACGATTTCACCGGCGTGCAGCGTGAAATCGCGCGGCACGCCCAGCGTTTTGCCGCCGCGCGACAGCGCGATGCCCTGCGCGCTAATCACCGGTCTGGCGCTGATTATCGTCTGCTGCCAGGCGGGCCACTCCGCCGGATCGGCGGCCAGCAGTTCACGCGTGTACGACTCCTGCGGCGACTGCAAAACCTGCTGCGCCGGGCCCTGCTCAATCACCCGGCCCTTGTGCATCACCAGCAGGTCGCCGCCCAGCTGGCGTGCCAAAGCGATATCGTGAGTGATGGTCAACAGCATGCCGCCGTCGGCCACTTCGCGCTGTAACAGCTGGCTGACTTCGTCACGACGTGCCACATCCAGCCCTTTAGTCGGCTCATCGGCAATCAGAATCTGCGCGCCTCCGGCACGGGCTGCCGCAAACGCGGCGCGCTGTGCCATGCCGCCGGAGAGCTGCCACGGATAACGCCGCGCTGCCGCGGCCAGACCCAGCTGCTGCAGATCCTGCTGCGCCGCCGCAGCGCTGGCCGCTGGCGGCAAGCCGCGCACGAAGCGATGCCCTTCCGCCACCTGTTGCTGAATCGGCATGGTTGGATCGAGCGCCAGCCACGGCTCCTGCGGCAGCGAAGCCAGCGTATTGCCCCACAGGCGACGCAACTGCGCCGTATCCTGCGGCAGCTGAAAGCGCCTGCCGTTGATCATCAACTCACCGCTGGCCTGCAGCGACGGCGGCAAAATCCCCATGATCGCCTGCGCCAGCAGACTTTTCCCCGATCCGGTTTCGCCGAGCAGCGTCAGCGGCCGGCCGGCTTGTAGCCGCACATCTACCGGCTCAACCAGTGTTTCAGTCGCTGTGGCAACGCTCAGCCCGGTGATCTGTAATCCCTTCATCATCGCTCCTTTTTCATCAGCAGATTGAGGCTGATCAACAGCAAAAACAGTGCGACTACCGGCTGCATCAGCAGCCACGGCGCTTCCCACGCAAACGGCAGCAGTTCAGTCATCATCAGGCCCAGCTCCGGCGTGGGCGGACGCACGCCAACGCTGATGAAACCGAGCGCCGACACCGCCATGATGGCGCTGCTGAAAGAGAACAAGGTCAGCGTCAGCAGCACCGGTGCCAGCGCCGGCCACAGATGATGACGAAAACGATACCAGGCAGAGAACCCGAGCAGCTTGCTGGCCTGCATACCGGGCGCCTGAACAATTGGCCGCAGCGTGGCACGGGTGACGCGGAAAAATTCCACCCACAGCACCAGCGAAATACCCAGCCACAGCATCTGCGGCGCGTCGGGCGCGATGGCCGCCAGCAGCAGCACCAGCAGCAATCCCGGCAGCGCGAGACACATATCGCCGACGATGCTCAGCAATCGGTCAGGCCAGCCACCGTACAGCGCACTGAGCACACCAGTGCACACGCCCGCGATCAGCGCACCGATCACGCATAACGCTGCCAGCCCGAGTGACAGGCGCAGCGCGGCGCTGAGGCGCGTTAACATATCGCGGCCTAGATGGTCGAAACCGAGCAAATGGCTGCGGTTGGGCGTTTGCAGCATCTGCAACAGATCCTGCTGCAGCGGATCGCCGTGCTGAATCAGCGGCAGCACAAAGGCATATGCCAGCAGGGCCGTCAGCAGCAGCAGACCCACCCAGCGTGAAAGTGTCATTTTCATGCGCGCGCCCCCCGGGGATCGAGCAGATGGCAACCGGCATCCACCAGCATATTCAGCAGGACAAACAGCAGCCCGAGCGTCATGGCGCTGGCCTGAATCACCGGCACGTCACGCGCAAAGATGGCATGCACTAACGCGTGCCCGATTCCCGGCCACGCAAACAGGGTTTCCACCACCACCACCCCTTCCACCAGCCAGACAAACTGCATGCCAAACCACGTCAGCACCGGCGCGCTCAGGTTACGCAGGCCGTGACGCAGCAGCAGGCGCGTGGGCGCCAGCCCTTTCTGCGCTCCCCAGCGATAGTAGCCGGACGACACCACCTGCCAGGTGGCTTCGCGCACCACGCGCACGCCGACCGCCGTCAGCGACAGTGCCAGCGTCAGCGCCGGCAACAGGAAATGGCGCAGCTCGCCGTGACCGGCACTCGGCAGCCAGTCGAGTTGCAGTGCGAACAGCAGGATCAGCAGCATGCCGAGCGCGAAATGCGGCACCGATTTCAGCAAGGCGGTCAGCCAGAACAGCGCGCGGTCGAGTCGGCCGTTGGCGTGGCAACCGGCCCAGATGCCGAGCGGCAGCGTCAGCAGCAGCGCCAGCAGTAGCGAGACGCCCGCCAGCGCCAGCGTCTGCCCCAGCTGCCAGCGCAGTTCATCCATCACCGGCTCACCGGAGACCAGCGAGCGGCCAAAATTGAACTGCAGCAAATCCAACAGCCAGTGCAGCAGCGCACTACCACCGGTGAGCGCGCCGCTCAGCTCCTGCTGTACCCGCGCCACCGCTTCGGCATCAACGCGATCGTAACCGTAGCGACCCGAAGCGATGCGCCACGCCATGTCGCCCGGCAGTGCCTGCACCAGCAGCCAGGTCAGTAATCCTACCGCCAGCACCACGAACAGCGCCTGCGCCATACGCCAGCTGAGTTGTTTAATCATCGCTCCCCCAGTGCATCTGGCGCAGGCCGAAGTGGCGCTCAAACGGATCGAGCTTAACGCCCTGCAGCTGGCTGTTAACCGCCACCGCCTGCTGATACCAGGCCAGCGGAATCACCGGCAGATCCTGCTGCAGCGCGCGGGTGATGACGCTGCGCGCTTCTGCACGGGCTGCAACATCAGTGGATTGCGTCAGCGTGTGGAGTGCCGCGTCGAAGCCTGCCGGATGCCAGTTCATCGCGCCCCAGTCACCGCCGTTGAGGCCATAATCCTGCAGCAGCGTCCCGGTGGGATCGGGCGTCAGGGCAAAGTTGCGCGCAAACAGCGCCAGCTGCAGACGGTTGTTGTGGTGCTGCGCCGGGATCTCGCTGGCGTTGGTCGCATTGATGCGTACCTCAATGCCGATGTTACGCAGTTGCTGCTGAATCACCATCGCCATCAGCGGCAGCTCCGGACGGTCGGGATAGGTCAGCAGCGTCAGGCTGAAGCGCTGGCCGTTGCGCGTCAGTACGCCATCTGCGCCGCGTTGCCAGCCGGCCGACTGTAATAACTGAGCAGCCTGCTGTGGCTGATAGTGCAGCGGCGCAAGTGCGGTGTTGTGCCATTCGGCCATGTTGGGGGGGAACAGCTGGCTGGCCGCGCCCGGATAACGCAGTACCGCCTGCGCCAGCGCGTTGCGATCGATCGCCATGCTGATCGCCTCGCGCACCGGCTGTTCCGCCAGCAGCGGATCGGCCAGATTCAGCTTCAGCATCAACGTGCGCGGTACCGGAATCGCCGGGATGTGCAGCGACGCTTTGCGCGCCAGACGCTGCCGGCTGGCGGCATCAAGGTTAAACACGTAATCCGCGTCACCGCTCTCTGCCAGCAGCGCACGGGTTTCCGCGCGCCCGGTCGCCAGATAGCTGGCGGCGGCAATCGCCGGTTTCTCGCCCCAGTAATCTGCGAAGCGCGCCACCGTCAGCGACTGCGGCGGCTGGAAGGCGGTGAGCGTAAACGGTCCGCTGCCGATGATGCGCGTGATGTTGCCCTGCGCATCCCAGCTGGCCAGTGCCAGGATTTGCGAGCGGCTTTCCGCCAGTACCGACAGCAGCGGCGTGAAGGGTTCCCGCAGCGTGATGGTGACAAGTTGCCCTGCCCCACTGATCTCCGCGATCGGCGTTTTGTCGAGTAAGCCCGCTTTACCGCGAGCGGTGTTGAGTGATTTCACCACGGCCGCCGCATCCAGCAGCGAGCCATCGTGAAAATGCACGCCGTCACGCAGCTGGAACTGCCAGCGCAGCCCATCATCTGAGACCTGCCAGCGCTGCGCCAGCGCCGCCACCGGTTCGCCACGCTCGTTCACTTCTACCAGCGTTTCAACCACATCCATGCGCAACAAAATGTCGCCGGAGAGCGCCGGATCGCTGCCTTTAATCTCAAACGGCGCGGCAATCCGCACCGGCTTTTCTGGTGTACTCGCCGCTGAAACGGCGCAGGAAGCCAGGCCGAGCGCCGCAGCTATCAGCAAGTTTTGCATTGATTTCATTATTTTTTCCGAATAAATCGTTACACTATCATCGAATCAATTACGTTATAACATAACAATTCACACTTTAACACACGGCGTTTGCAGGGGAATTTGTCAGCCGCTTGTTGCCTTTTGACCGTCGCGACAGGTTAACGCTGCGCGCAGCAGCGTGGCTGAGGTATGCTTGAGAAGAACTCTAACCCGTGAGGAAACGCCGTTATGCCAGAGATTGTTGTTTATGCTGCGGAAGGCCGTAGCGTTGAGCAGAAGAAAAAATTACTCAAAGCTATCACCCAGGCGGTAGTGGATTCGTTTGAGATCGATGCTGATGTGGTCACGGTGTCGATTATCGAAACCCCGAAGCATCACAAATCCAAAGGCGGCGTACCGTTCGACGAACGTTAAGTGCAGGCCAGCTCAGGCGTAATGAATATGCATAACGCCGCGCTGGCTGTGGTTAACCAGTGCCTCAACCTGCCATGTCTGCTGGATCAATGCAGGCGTCAGCACGGCGGCGGGCTCACCGCTCGCCACCACTTGCCCGTGCTGCAGCACCACCAGATGCTGGCAAAATTTTGCCGCCAGATTCAGGTCGTGCAGGGCCACAATCACCGTGACCGGCAGTGCAGCGATTAGCCGCATCAGCTCCAGCTGGAACTGAATGTCCAGATGGTTAACCGGCTCATCCAGCAACAGGATGTCGGGCTGCTGCGCGAGCGCACGCGCAATCTGGCAGCGCTGGCGTTCGCCACCGGACAGCCGCTGCCACGAACGCCCGGCCAGCGCATCCAGTTTCATCAGTGACATTGCGTGCTGCACCGCCGTTTCATCTGGCGTGCGCCATGGACTGAACGCGCTGCGATGCGGCGAACGTCCGAGACGCACCATGTCGATGACGCGCATTTCAGCCTCCGCCTCGGCATGCTGTGGCACGAAGGCCACGGTGCGCGCTAACTGTCGCCGGCTGAGCTGGCGCGCCCGCGTGCCGCCCATCTCCAGCCCGGCGTAAGCGCAGGGCTGCACGCCGGCCATCGCCCGGATCAGCGTCGATTTCCCTGAACCATTGGGACCGAGCAGGCCCACCGTTTGCCCTTGTTGCGCCGCAAAACTTACGTCAGACAGCACGCTACGCGCCTGTAGCGTCACGCTGAGTTTATCCACCGCGATATAGCTCATGATTTCTCCCGGTTGCGATACAGGATCAGGGCGAATACCGGGGCGCCGACTAACGCCGTCACCACGCCTATCGGCAGCACCTGATGGGTGATTAACGTGCGCGATACCAGGTCGGCAATCACCATGAAATGGCAGCCGCCCAGAAACGCGAGGGGAATCGTCACCAGATGACGATGCCCGGCAATCATGCGGGTGATATGTGGGATCACCAGCCCGACAAAGCCGACCGCGCCAATCGCGCTGACGATAACCGCCGTCACTAACGCGGTGGTCAGCAGTAATACGATGCGCACCGCTGCAACCCGCGTGCCCAGCGTCGCGGAGACTTCCGCGCCAAACGAGAAGGTATCCAGCGCGCGCGCATGGTAGAGCACCATCAGCAGACCGGCGAGCGTTACGGCAAAGCACAGCAGTGCATCCGCCCAGCGCACGCCGCTCAGGCTGCCGAGCAGCCAGAACATCACGCCGCGCGACTGTTCGGCATTGGCGGCCGTGCTGACGATATAAGCGGTCAGCGCATTAAATAATTGTGTCCCGGCGATACCGGCCAGAATGATGCGCGCGGTATTTTCCCGCATGCCGCCGGACAGCAGGACAATCAGCGCAAACGCCAGGCAGGCACCGCCAAACGCGCCGGCACCGGTGGTAATAGCACCGCCGCCGATGCCGAGCAGCATCACGCACACCGCCCCGGTTGATGCGCCAGCGGAAATGCCCAGCAGATAAGGATCGGCCAGCGCGTTACGCAGCAACGACTGCAACACCAGCCCGCACAGGGCCAGCCCGCCGCCGCTGCTCGCCGCCATCAGCGCGCGGCTCATGCGGTATTGCCAGACAATGCCGGCTTCCACCGCCGGCAGATCGTAATGCGTGATGCCAAGCCCGTTGGTGATGGCCTGCGCGGTCAGAGTAAAGCTCACCGATAAATCGCCGGTCGCTGCGGCCAGCGTCATCATCGCCGGCAGGCTGAGCGTGCCCGCGCAGATGAGCAGACCGGTGCGCCAGTAACGGGCAGCCTGAGCGCTCATCGGGCAGGTTTGAAGGCAGCGATCTGCTGACCGATCAGCTCTACGGCTTCCACATTGCGCAAGGATGGATTGAGCGACATCGCCGGCACCACCACGATGTGGCCGTTCTTCACCGCAGGCATTTCACGCGTCACCGGATCGCTTTGCAGAAAGTGTTTTTTAACCGCGACGTCATCAGCGGGATAGAGCCGCCGCGCCATGCTGGCAATCACGATGATGTCCGGCTGCGCGGAGACGATGTGCTCCCAGGTCACTGCCGGCCACTCTTCGTCTGAATCAATAATATTCGTCAGTCCGAGCGTCTGGCTAATCCAGCCCGGCGCCCCCTTATTGCCGGCTATCCAGGGATCGCCTTTCAGGCGCGGGCTGGAAAACCAGTAAACCACCTTCAGCGGCGCTGACGACGGATGCAGAAGATGCTGCTGGACGTTTGCGATACGCTCGCGCAGCTGTTGTTTCAGCGCTTCACCACGCGCCGGCACATCAAAGATGCGCGCCAGCGCGCTGATTTCAGCGAAAATCACCTCGATTCCGTAAGGCGTTGTTCGTGCACCATCACCATTGGAGGTTGCGGTGACCGCTTTGCCGATGCAGTCCGCAGGCGAAATCCAGGTTCGGATGCCCAACTGCTCAAACTGATCGCGCGTGGCGACTTCACCCTGCGGCCCAACGTGCCAGCTGTACTGCGCCAGCACCAGCTCCGGGCGCTGTGCCACCACCGCTTCAAAGCCTGGGGCGTTATCGGCCAGCCGTTTAAGATGGCTGCCCTGCGCTTGCAAATCGGCGGGCAGCGCGCCAAACCATACCGAGGTGGCGGCAATCTTATCTGCCAGACCGAGTGCCAGCAGCAGTTCCGTCTCATGCTGGCCCACGGTGACGACGCGCGCTGGCGGATGAGCGAAGGTTTCCTGGACACCGCAGTTATCAACGGTCAGCGGATAGTTACTGGCATTAACATTGAAAACAGGAAGCGACAGCAGCGTCGCGATAATCAGGGAGAGCGTGTTTTTCATCATGGCACTTTAATTGTTACGTTATAACATAACAATATGCATGGCCGGATAAGCCTTGTCAATGCGCAAGAACAGCGCGCGTTCTCACGGTTATTTCTGTATCACACTGTATCTCACTGCCCACCGCAGACACACCGTTGCAAAACTCCCGCAAGTGAAAACATCCCCGCTACATTGCCATGTTGTTCTATACGCACCAGACAATTGCACAGAGACACAACCATGATCTTCCGATTGATTATTTCAGCGTTACTGATGGGCGCTTCCGCAACCTGCGCGTGGGCAAACCAGCTTGATGGCCTGAGCGCTGGCGCGGTGCTGGGCCCGGCGGCGGTAGCACCACCTGAACATCCTGAGCCACCGGCCAGGCTGATTGTCGACGCGCCGCTGGCCGGGCCGCTGCGCAAAGGGGCGGTGTTTATTCAATACCGCGCGGAAAATCTGCGCATTGAACCGGTGTTTGGCCCTGAGGCGCTGAAGGTGAGTCCGCGTATCGGACACATCCACGTCATTGTCGATGACAATCCGTGGCACTGGGCAGATACCAGCGGCGAACCGGTGATACTCGTTGGCCTGCCCGCGGGTCAGCACAAGGTGATGATCATCCTCGCCGATGCCACCCATAAACCGCTCGACAGCAAAACCATTACCTTCACCGTGCCTGAAAACGCCGGCCATCACTGACTTTCTCTGGAGCCAATCCCATGAAAATTCGCTTTCGTCCCACCCTGCTGGCGCTGCTGACACTGTGCACAGCTACATCGGCCCTCGCCGCATCAACACCCGCTGACTACGAGACAGCGTTCCGTCATGTGCAGCAGATCAATGCCGGCGTGCTGAATGTCGGTTATGTGGATATCGGTCCACGTAATGGGCAGGCAGTGATTCTGCTACATGGCTGGCCGTATGATATTCAGAGTTACGCCGGGGTCGCACCAAAGCTGGCAGCCAAAGGCTATCGGGTTATCGTGCCTTACCTGCGCGGCTATGGCAGCACCCGCTTTCTCTCGGACCGCACCCCGCGCAATGGTCAACCCTCAGCAATGGCTGCGGATGTGGTTGCCCTGATGGACGCGCTGCAGATCAAACAGGCCGTGTTCGGCGGTTTTGACTGGGGTGCCCGTACGGCCGATATCGTTGCCGCACTGTGGCCAGAACGCGTCAACGCGCTGGTGTCAGTGAGCGGTTATCTGATCAGCAGTCAGGAACTGGGGGCCAAACCGCTTCCACCCAAAGCAGAATTGCAGTGGTGGTATCAGTTCTACTTTGCCACCGAGCGTGGCCGGCAAGGTTATGCGCAACATACGCATGATTTTGCCCGTCTGATTTGGCAACAAGCGTCACCTGGCTGGAAGTTTAGTGATACCACATTCAATCGAAGCGCCCAGGCGCTGGATAACCCGGATCAGGTCGCGATCACCATCAGCAACTATCGCTGGCGTATGGGACTGGAAAAAGGCGAGCAACGCTATGACAATTATGAGAAAAAACTAGCTACTCTGCCCGCCATCACGGTGCCCACGATTACCATTGAGGGCGACAATAATGGCGCGCCGCACCCGGCACCGGCATCCTACCGGGCGAAATTCACCGGAAAATATGCGCATCGCACTTTCATCGGTAATATCGGTCATAACCCGCCTGCGGAAGATCCCGACAATTTTGTGCAAGCCATAACGGATGCCGCAGCATTGTAACGATAAAGCCGGATGACCGGACCTGATTACCGGGTCCGGTTTTGTTTGTCCAGGCTGCAAAAAAGGAGAATGCTGTGGAGCACATTGACCACATTCTGGTTGTTGATGACGATCGTGATATTCGCGATTTGGTGACGCAGTACCTGGAAAAATCGGGCTACCGTGCCACGGCTGCGGCCAACGGCCGTGAAATGCGCGCCGTTTTGGCCTCCCGACACATCGATCTGGTGGTACTGGATATTATGATGCCAGGCGACGATGGGTTGACGCTATGCCGCCAGCTGCGCAGCGACACACAGCGCAACCTGCCGGTGCTGATGCTGACGGCGCGCAGTGAAGATACCGATCGTATTCTCGGGCTGGAGATGGGCGCTGATGATTATCTGCTCAAGCCTTTTGTGGCGCGTGAGCTACTGGCACGCATCAAAGCGATTATGCGCCGCACCCGCGCGCTCCCGCCCAATTTACAGATAACGGAAGCCGGACGCCTGATCGCTTTTGGCGACTGGCAGCTGGACACCTCTGCGCGCCATTTGCTTGACCATTCAGGCGTAATTGTTGCGCTGAGCGGTGCCGAGTACCGCCTGCTGCGGGTGTTCCTTGATCACCCACAGCGCGTACTCAACCGCGATCAGCTGCTGAATCTTACCCAGGGACGTGACGCAGAGCTGTTCGAGCGATCGATTGATCTGCTGGTCAGCCGACTGCGTCAGCGGCTACGCGAAGACGCACGCGAACCGGCTTATATCAAAACGGTACGCAGCGAGGGCTATGTGCTGGCCGTGCCGGTAGTGATAAAAGAGGCCTATTGATGAAACTCTGGCCGCGTTCACTGCAGTCGCGCCTGCTTATCATTGTACTCGGCGGCTTGTTGCTGGCTAATACCACCACGCTGGTCAGCCTGATGATAGAAAGGATGAGCAGCGCCAGAAGTGTGATGCTGGGTAATCTTGAATACGATGTCGCCACCAGCGTAGCAATTCTCGATCGTTTACCCGCCGCAGAACGCCCGGCCTGGCTGGCAAAACTGGCACGCGGCAATTACCGTTACCGGCTATCGCCCGGCGAGGCGGGACCTTACCCCAGCAGCTGGCGCGCGCGCGACGCGGTGCGCTCGCTACAGGAGACGCTGGGCGGTCGCTATCAGATGAGCATTCACGCCATCCCGGGTGCACGTGAGCATATTCAGGTGCATCTGACCCTGCATGATGGCGCCCCGCTGACGCTCGATCTCTGGCCGCGCATGCCCGCCATCGCCCGCTGGCTACCGCTGGTGCTGACCGGGCAGTTGCTGCTGTTGCTGCTTTGCGCCTGGCTTGCTGTACGTCAGGTGGTGCGACCGCTCACGCGTTTTACCCAGGCGGTCGATGCGTTAAAACCGGCCACCAGTAGCACGATGATGGCGGAAAGTGGCCCGGCAGAAGTGCAGCAGGCGGCACGCGCCTTCAACGCAATGCAGATGCGCATTCAGGACCATCTGCAGGAGCGCGCACAGATTCTGGCAGCCATCTCTCACGATCTGCAGACCCCCATTACCCGCATGAAGCTGCGCGTCGAAATGTCAGAACAGCAGGAGCTGCGTGACAAGCTGCTGGGCGATCTCGACGTCATGAGCCAGCTGGTGCGCGAAGGTATTGCTTATGCACGCTCTTCTGACGTCCCTGAAGAGCGACCGCAAAAAGTGAGCCTGAATGCGTTGCTCGACAGCATCGCCTGTGACTATCAGGATGTCGGGAAACCGGTAACGTTTGTGCCCTGTACCGGCGCCGATACCTTCGCTGTGCGACCGCAGGCGCTGCACCGCATTATGACGAACCTGATTGATAACGCCCTGAAGTTTGGCAACGAGGCAGAAATTCGGCTCAACACGCCACAACAGGGCAGCGTAGCGATTCATGTGGTGGATAACGGGCCGGGAATACCTGAAGCGGAATTACAGGCGGTGCTGGAACCGTTCTATCGGGTTGAAAGCTCGCGCAACCGCCACACCGGCGGCACCGGGCTGGGCCTGGCGATAGCCAGCCAGCTGATCGGTCAGATGTCCGGTACGCTGCGCCTGAGCAACCGGCCGCAGGGTGGCCTCGACGCCCACATTACGTTACGTCAGGCAGAATTGTCGCCGTTTGTATCTGCTGCGCAGTAATACACACAATCCGACAACTGCGGCCATGGTCGACACAGCCCGAACACATGCGGTGGCTGTAATGACGTCACTGCTCCCGGGCAGACGTTCATTCACTGCAATGAGGTCGATCATGCAAATATTCACACGGTTTTACTCTCCGGGGCGGCTGGCGCTGCCCCTGCCCACTCTCACGCAAGCTGGCCCGATTCCCTGGATGGAGCGCGTGCAGCGTGCTGCTCATCAGGGTTGCCGTTGTAATGCGCTAAGGGGGACATCATGTCTGTGATGATTGCTTTTTTCGCCGGCATGTTAACCCTGCTGAGCCCCTGTACCCTTCCGGTTATTCCGCTGGTATTTGCCAGCGCACAAGGCCGTAAGGGCCCTTTGCTGGCGCTGCTGAGCGGGATGG
The DNA here is from genome assembly GCF_035783935.1 of Pantoea dispersa. Classification (GTDB taxonomy): domain Bacteria; phylum Pseudomonadota; class Gammaproteobacteria; order Enterobacterales; family Enterobacteriaceae; genus Pantoea; species Pantoea dispersa_C. Next base: position 339,175 of record NZ_JALKOV010000002.1, read on the forward strand.
TGCTGATGTTTACCGCCGTAGCGCTCCTGGCGACGGTGGCGAGTCAGTGGATCACCACTATCACGCTGGCCGGACGCTGGGCGGCGATACTCTTTTTCGCCGCTAGCGCGCTGATGCTGCTTTCGGAGCGTATCGCTAACCGCGTTACGCAACCGCTGGTTGCCCTGGGAAATCACATCAATCAGCTCAGCAGCCGTCAACACGGTCTGGTTGCGGCGCTGCTGGCCGGGCTGGCGACGGGCTTGCTGTGGTCACCCTGTGCCGGTCCGATTCTGGGCGCGATCCTGAGTCTGGCGGCGGTAACAAACGATCCACTCGCCGTCAGTCTACTGCTCATCGCTTACGGCAGCGGTGCCGCCCTTATGCTGGCTCTGCTGTGGTTCGCGGGACGTGAGCTGGTGAAACGTTTAAGGCCAGGACTGCGGTACATGACCCGCCTGCGTCAGCTGGCGGGGGCTGTCATGCTGGCGGCTGTGGTGCTGATTGCTACCGGATCCGCAAGTGTGCTGCAAACGACGCCAGCCTGGGCTGCAACCCTTGAGCAGCATTTGAGTCAGTGGGGAGCAACGACAAAGCCAGCCGTCTCTCCTCAGCCTGCCGCACTGGCACATCCGCGCAGCGCCCTGCCGGCGCTTGATGGTGGAACGGCATGGCTGAACGGTGCACCGCTGACAGCAGAGAAGCTCAACGGCAACGTAGTGCTGGTGGATTTCTGGACGTTTGATTGCATTAATTGCCAGCACACGCTGCCGCATGTGCGCGACTGGGCGAAGAAATATCAGCCTCAGGGACTGGTAGTTGTCGGTGTGCATACGCCGGAATATCCGTGGGAGCGTGATGAAAAAGCGGTGAGTCGCGCCATCCGGCGGTGGCAATTGCCCTATCCGGTGGTGACAGATAATCACTATGCCATCTGGAATCGCTTCGGTAACCAATACTGGCCGGCGTTTTATCTGTTCGATAAGCAGGGACAATTACGCTTCAGCGCGTTTGGCGAAGGCAACTATGCGCAACAGGAGCAGGCCATTCAGCAATTGCTGCACGAAAAAGGGCCGGGTAGCTAGCCATCATTCTGTCAGAATGAGGTTCTATTATCCGCCTTACCGCCATGGTGATCAAATTCAACCCGATGCTGCTTAAACTAGTCGGCCGACGAGATGATCAACAACCCGAGCGCATTGCTTGTCAGTGAAGAGTAAACAGCACGCACTTTTTGGTAGCAGCGCAGTTTATTGCGCGAAGCATGGACAGGCACGGTGCTGCGATTGGTACGCGCGATGAATCGCGCCGCTACGAAATGTGCGGTAACTGAATTGGGGACTTAACCGATCGGCATTACGACCAGAGCGGCATCATTTTTTCGCCCGCGTCTGTGGCCGTACAGACGACACGCGGTACTTTTTCCGGATAATCACATCGGGAAATAAGGCCGTCACGCTCAAGCGAACGCAGTGCGCGCGTCAGCATGTGTTGTGTGATGCCATGCAGCGCATTCCTGAGGATTTCAGGCACAGCATAATGCCCTCGGGCGCAACGCCTGGCCTGAGGACTATCGGGCCCTTCGCCTGGAATCCCGGCGCTTTGACAAACCGGCAGGTTGCGTCAATACTCTCCTCCGCACGATCACATCCACGAATCAGTACCATTCTAAAACAGAAAACGCGCACTAATCGCCTGCTCCATATCTCCCCCAGCGTCGCCTATCTAATTAATTTACGTGATTATATGTTTTTTAATTATTTAAATTGAAATTAATCATCTCCCTGCCGATAACGCCATTGCCATCAGGCAAAAGCGTGGACAACAACAACCAGGGAGTTTTAGTTTTATGAAAACAATGCGTGTTTTTTTGGAAGATATCAGGGTCGGCAGAAAACTCATGCTCGGGTTTGGTGTGCTGCTTCTGCTCAGCATTGCTGTAGCATCCTGTGGCATCAAAAATCTGCACGACATCGCGGAGCGTGCGGAGAAACTTAGCCAGCTGAAAGGGATCAACGATCAGTTTGCGCAGGCAAAAGATGCCCGCCTGCAATACGTAAAAACCCACGATGAAAAATTTATTGCCGACAACGAAGCGCGACTGCAGGTGATTGAAGGCAGTATCAATCAGCTGAAAACCTGGCAATGGGACAGCGCGCAGACTGCGCTGATTGCTTCACTGCCAGCCGCGATGAATCTTTATCGTCAGCATCGTACCGAGACGGTCAATGAAGTGCACAAGCGCCAGAGCATTCTGCAGGCGCTGAGCTTCAGTGGCGAAATTACGGCAGTTGACGCCCTGGCCAAAAACTACGAGGCGGCACAGCAGGACACAGCAGCGGCTCTGCGCGAAGTCAGTAAATACCTGACCGGTATCAGCATTCGCGTAAAGCTGATGGCGCTGGACAACAGTGAAGCAAATCGTCTGGCTTTGTCTGGCTTTATAGCTGAAACGATTCAACTTATTGACCAGGTGCGACCGCGCCTGAGCGCTGATGACAGCATCGCGCTGGATAAAATTGCCGTCACGCTGGCGGCCAGACGCGACAGCGTCCAGGACTACAACGCCTCTGCGGAAGAAGAAGTGGAGGCAACCCGACAACTGGCCATTGCCGGATTGCATCTGACCAACACCAGTAATCAGCTGTTTACCCAGCAGCTGGCCGCCACACATCAGGATATCGCCCGGGCGATCCTGTGGATGTCGCTGATTCTTGCTGCAGCCGTGGTGATCAGCATTCTGATTGCGGTGTTTATCACCCGGCAGATTACCCGTCCTTTAGCGGTGACACTGCAGGTCGCGCGGCAGATTGCGCAGGGAGATTTGAGCGTGCAACTACAAACTTCGCGTAAAGACGAACTGGGCGAACTGATGCAGGCGGTCGGTGAGATGAGCAATGACCTGCGCGGCATCATCGGTAACATTCGCAGCGGCGTAATGCAGGTCAGCCACGCGTCTGCGGAGATCGCGGCGGGCAATAACGATTTGTCAGCCCGCACCGAGGAGCAGGCGGCCGCGCTGGAGCAGACGGCAGCCAGCATGGAGCAGCTCACCGCCACGGTGAAACAGAACGTGGAAAACATTCATCACTCCAGCGAACTGGCGCGCGCCACCTCGGAGAAGGCCAATCAGGGCGGAGCGCTGGTCAGGGGCGTGGTCGAGACCATGGACCAGATCAGCGCCAGCTCAGGCAAAATCGCTGAGATCACCACTGTCATCAACAGCATCGCTTTCCAGACCAACATCCTGGCGCTCAACGCAGCCGTAGAAGCGGCACGCGCCGGTGAGCAGGGCCGCGGCTTTGCCGTGGTCGCCAGCGAGGTGCGCAGTCTGGCGCAGCGCAGCGCTCAGGCGGCCAAAGAGATCGAAACCCTGATTGGCGAATCGGTCGCGCGCATCAGCAGCGGTTCACAGCTGGTGGGTCAGGCCGGTAAAACCATGGATGAAATTGTGCAATCCGTCGGCAATGTCACCAGTATTCTGGCGGACATTGCACAGGCATCGGATGAGCAGAATCGCGGCATTTCGCAGGTTGGCGTGGCGATTGTTCAGATGGACAGCGTAACGCAGCAAAACGCCGCGCTGGTGCAGGAATCATCGGCCGCTGCCGGCGCGCTGCGCGATCAGGCGTCGACGCTGGAAGGCTCAGTATCGCGTTTCGTGGTGCAGTAAGCAGATTTTCACTGACAGTGAGAGCGGGCGGGATGCCCGCTCTTGTCGGATCACAGCGAGTCCGATTGCGGAATGAAATAACGTTTGATGCGTTGTCCATATAACCCAACCGCCAGCCCGGTGATAATCAGTATCAGCGCCACGATTTTTATCGGAGAAATAGTTTCACCGAATATCATCATTGAGCCGAGGATGCCGAACACCGGCACCAGCAGCGATAATGGCGCGACGGTGGAGACAGGATACTGTTTAAGCAGTGAGTTCCAGACCCAGTAGCCTAATAACGTATTGGGGTAGACCTGAAACAGAATGGACAATATTGCACGGGTATCCATATGGCTGATTAATGCGCTATAGCCCGCACTGCCATTGATTAATCCATCCAGCAGGAACAGCGGAATCGGCGAAAAGGCGCTCGACCACACCAGAAAGGCAAATACCTGCTTCGTACTCGCTTTTTTCATGATGATATTGGCGAGGCTCCAGGCGATTGCGCCCGCCAGCACCAGCAGCAACCCGGCAAACGTGACAGAGCCGTCGGTAATAAACACGATGCTCATCAAGCCGCTGCACGCCAGCACAAACCCGGCAATTTGATAGCGGCTGAGCTGTTCTTTAAACACATAGCTGCCGAGCAGCAGAGTGAAAAAGGCGCTGAACTGCAGCACCAGCGACGCGATCCCCGCCGAAAGCCCGGTTTTTATCCCCAGATTGACCAGGCCCCACAAGCCAATGCCGAACACCAGCCCGTAACCGATAATGTAGCGCCACGGCACATTGGGTTTTTTAATAAAGAAGAGCGCCGGAATGGCACACAGCGTAAAGCGCAGCCCTGCCAGAATAAAAGGATCGATGGCGTGCAGCCCCAACTTGATCACGGAAAAATTAATGCCCCAGATAGCGGTAATACTTATGGCCAGCAGCAAGTGTGACGATTTCATGATTGACGTGTTCCATACCAGAGAATAAGCGCGCAGGCACTGACGAACGCACCGCCGTAGCACACTGAAGACCATCCCCAGTGGGCGTAGAGTTGGGTGGCAGCAATCGCGCCCAGCGCACTGCCTGCCGCATAAAAACACATGTAGGCGCCGATCAGTCGGCTGGTCGCACCAGGTTTACCGGCAATCAATATGCTTTGGTTGATGACGTGCACCGTCTGCACGGCGAAATCCAGCATGATGACGCCGACAACCAGCGACAATAAAGAAGCCTGCGCGAAAGCGATCGGTAGCCAGGAGAGCGTCAGCACAACCAGTGCCAATCCGCTGGCACGCTGCCCTATTCCCCGGTCAGCCCAACCGCCACTTCGGGATGCCGCCAGCGCACCGGCGATGCCTGCCAGACCAAACAACCCCATTTGGGTATGCGACAGCGACATCGCACTGAGCGGCAAAACCATGGCGCTCCACAACATGCTGAACGCGGCAAAAATCAGCAGAGCCAAAGCGCCGCGCTGGCGTAGCTGGGGCTCAGTGACGAAAAGACGCGGGACAGAAAACAGCCACCCAGTCGGGTGAGCGCGCGCCTGCTGCGTGGCACTCGCGGGAATCACGGTTATCAGCACCACGGTAATCAGCAGCATCAGCACGGCTGACGTCATATACACCGCCCGCCAGCCGGCGATATCGGCGATGATGCCGGAGACCAGGCGCGCCAGCAGTATGCCCATGACGATGCCGCTGGTGACGCTGCCCACCACCTTGCCACGCTGAGCGGGAGCCGCCAGGATAGCGGCCCACGCCACCACGGTTTGCGTCACCACCGCCATCAAACCCACCAGCAACATCGCCCCCAGCAGCGCCAGCAAACTCTCTGCTAACGCTGCTGCGGTCAGTGCCAGCACCGAAAGCAGCAGGTGCGTCACCACCAGCTTTCGGCGATCAACGCGATCGCCGAGCGGTACCAGCAAGAACAATCCCATGGCATAACCTGCCTGCGTTGCCGTAATCACAACACCAATGGTACCGGGCGAAACCTGCAGCGTTGCAGATATCGATTCCAGCAGCGGCTGGGCAGAATAGACATTGCCGACAGCCAGCGCGCAGATCAGTGAAAACAGAAAAATGATACGGGACGGCAGCAACGATACAGCCGTCGCACACTCTTTTGTCTTCGTATCTGCGCGTGAATCCGTGGTGCAAGACATGTTGCCACCCCATGTGGTTTTTTTTTGAAACCGATTTGCGCTATAAGTATCAGCAGCGGTTTTTTTTTGCAACTTGTTTCGCTGAAGGCTAAGCTGCCGTCAGTAAGTCAGCAGAGTGAGAGAGAAAATGGCCAAACAGGAAGCGCTCAGAACCAGCGAATGCCCGGTTGCCAGAACTGTGGAGTTGATTGGCGAACGCTGGTGTTTGATGATCATCCGTGAAGCGTTTGATGATGTGCGCCGCTTCAGTGATTTCCAGAAAAACCTTGGGCTGGCAAAAAATATCCTGGCTTCACGGCTGAAACTGCTGGTTGAAGTCGGCGTGCTTGCGGTTTGTCCGGCGTCAGATGGCAGCGCGTACAAGGAATACATCCTCACCGAACGGGGGCGAGCTGTCTTCCCGATCGTCGTGGCGATGCGCCAGTGGGGAGAGCGTTATCTGTTTGAAAAAGGCGAAATCCACTCGGTATTGCTGGATAACGCCAACGGCGAACCGTTACCGGAACTGGCGGTCTATTCTGCCCAGGGACAACGGCTCGATCCCGCCGACTGCTATCGCCGGCGCGTTATCGCGGGTAAGGGTCATGATCAGCTGAAATAACGACCGTCAGGAAGCGCATTAAATCGATCCTTCCTGTTCAATCACCAGCACCCGCGCGATGCCCTGCGGATGGGCAACGTGCTCTGTGCCTTCACTGGCATAAAAAATATCGCCGGCGGTTAATCGTTTCGTTCTCACTTCACCGTTTTCTTTGTAAAACATGTCAACACAACCATCCATAACGGCAAATACCTCCTGGCCATCATTGACATGCCATTGATAGGGTTGATCGGTCCAGTGCAGTTTAACGCTGGTGTTGTCAAAGCTGGCAATATGCTGAGACGCCCAGGCTTTCGAACCATTGAATTCCCTGCTGCTGTAAAACTTCATGTTTGCATCCTGTCTGGTGCTGCGGTGATACATCATCATGAAATAACAGAAGGCGGCGCAGCGTGCCAGATTCAGGCAATGGTTTGTCCTGATTTGACACCAGCGTGTCCCGTTTTTGCGGCCGGGATGCCTGCCTAACGCATAGGGCGTGTATTAAGCAGGCGAGCTGAGCAGTTAACGGAGGGCATATCAGCGTTGCGGCCGTTCAGAAGGGAATAAAATGGCTGCGGATCACCGTGGTAGCATCAGTAAAATGCACCACATCGGCCATCACCCTTTTGGTCTGGTCGGACTCCAGCGCCCGGTTGACGTCCTGCTGACAGCCAAAGGTGTAAACACCGATCGAGAGCCAGCCGCTGCGGTCTGACGCGGGATAGAACGCTTCCGCCGAAATGAGCCCATAGTTCTGCCAGCACGCCAGCGCTAACGGCAGATGCGTGTGGGTATAATAGTCGCGATCAAAGCGATGGGTTTCATCGCCGACGCACACCACTATCATCTGATGCATATCCTTCTCCCGTTAGCGCATGCCGCCAGACGCCATCAACACTTCGCCCGTCACCCAGCCAGCATCGTCGGAGGCAAGATAAGCCACAATCGGCGCAATATCCTGCACCTGACCAATCCGCCCGAGCGGCGTCTGGCTTTCGTTCCAGTGCTGGAACTCCGAGCCCATCGCGCCGGTGCTGTGGGTGCCTTCGGTTTCGATTAGACCCGGATTGACCGCATTGACGCGGATGCCGCGCGGGCCGAGTTCACGCGCCAGCACGCCGGTGATGGCGTCAATCGCCCCTTTGCTGCCGCTGTAGATAGCGCTCTCCGCCAGGAAAACCCGCGTCACGAATGAGCTAATGTTGATAATGCTGCTGCCCTTCTCCAGATGCGGCACGGCGGCACCGGTCACCAGCAGCGGCCCGAGTACATTGATGTCAAACTGCCTGCGATACAGCGCTTCGCTGCTCTCTTCGATTTTCGCGAACTGATATACACCGGCGTTGTTCACCACGATGTCCAGCCGGCCAAACTGCGCGAGGGTAGACTGAATGAGTGCCTCGACCTGCGGCTGATCGGTGACGTTCGCTGCCAGCGCCACCGCCGTGCCACCGGCGGCGTCAATCGCGGCCACCACCTTATCTGCCCCGTTTTTGTCGGCGGCATAGTTGACGACCACCTTTGCGCCGTCGGCCGCCAGCTGGCGGGCAATCGCCGCACCAATGCCCTTGGATGCACCGGTTACGAGCGCGACTTTGTCCTGAAGCTTTTTCATGTTCTGCAATCCTCGATCAGTTCAGTGTGGATGTCGCCGTTATGGTGATAGCTACAAAGTTGTTTGAGAACTGCCATTTTTGTATATTCGATGTTCATTTTTGAACGGAATAAGCGCAATGGAATGGAGCGATGTACGGATCTTTCTGGCGGTGATGCGCAGCGGATCGTATGGCGAGGCCGCGCGCCGGCTGGGCGTCAGCCATCCGACCGTGGGTCGTCGCATTAAGGTGCTGGAAGCGCAGGCCCATCAGGCGCTGTTTCGCCGCACGCCGGATGGCCTGGTGTTAACTGATGCGGGTGACGCCGTGCTGGGCCTGGCGGAAAGCATGGAAAATGCCGCACTGGCGATGGAGAGACGGCTGGCGGGCAATCATCCGCGGCTGGAAGGGATTTTGCGCATCTCCTGTGCCGAGTGGTTTGCCACCGCCGTGCTGGCACCGGTGCTGAGCGAGCTGACGCAACTCCATCCTGCCATCGTGCCGGAAATCATCGCCAGCTACCGCTTGCTCAATCTGTCACGGCGCGATGCCGACGTGGCTTTTCGCATCGTGCCTTTTACCGAGCCGGATATTGTGCAGCGGCGCCTGATGAGCATGCCCTATGCGTTGTACGGCACACCTGAAAATGCACTGGCATTTCAACAGGATCCGGCGTCAGTGGGGCTAATCCTGATGAATACCGGACAGGCGCATTTTCCCGATGTCGTCTGGCTGCTCGACCAATTCCCGCAGTCGCGGCGGGCTTTTACCAGCACCAGCCGGGCGGTGCAGGCGCAGATGTGCCTGCGCGGCATGGGCGTGGCGGTGTTACCTCAGCCACTGGGCGATGGCACCGCCGGTTTGCAGCGAATTGCCACCCCGCAACCGCCGCCTTCACGCGATATCTGGGTAGGCTATCATCAGGATCTGCGGCACATGGATCGCCTGCGCGCCATGCTGGATATTGCTGATGCGATGCTGGTTGCGAAGTAACGGTCGCAGGGATTCGCGCAGCAACTCAGGCGGGCCTCAGACCCGGTAACGGTTCTATGCTGCGCAGCGCATTTTCCATCAGTCTGGCCAGCAGATTTTGCGCATTCGGTTCAGTCTGGCTGCCACTTTTTGGTTCCAGCGTAACGCCCAGCGCGCCCAGCGGCGGCAAAACATTGCTGGCGCTCACCAGGTTAGCGGGCATGCCGACCCGCGTGCGCACGGTGATCCCCAGACCGGCCCGCACCGCCGCCCAGATGCCGCTCAGGCTATGGCTGACAAACACGATTCGCCACGCAATGCCCGCCTGGTCCAGACTGTCGATGGCGCGCGAGCGCATCAGGCATGGATTATCAAACATCACCAGCGGCAGCGGTTCGCCCTGGCTTAGCAGCGCGCTGACGTCGCAATCGGGATGGACAATCCACTCCAGCGGGAACTGGCCGATCAACGCGCCTTTGCGCTGCAACGGTTGTGCCTGCCACAGCAGCGCCATATCAAGGGCATCGCTGTCGAGTGCGGTAAGCAGCTCCTGATTACGCGCCACGCGGGCGGTGATCCGCAGCCCGGGATGGTGACGTGTAAATTCGCCCAGAATACCGGGCATCAGGGTGTCGCCAAAATCTTCCTGCATGCCAAGGCGCACTTCCCCCTGCAACGGTTCACCGGTGAAGGTGCGCAGCGCTTCGTCATTCAGTGCCAGCAGGCGACGGGCATAACCCATCATCACTTCCCCCTCACGGGTTAACGCCAGATAACGCCCGCTTTTCATCACCAGCTTGCTGCCGCATTGCTGCTCCAGCTTTTTTAGCTGGGCGCTGACCGCCGAAGTGGATCGACAGAGTCGCACGGCGGCCTGCGCAAAACTGCCACACTCGATGCCGGTAACAAAACTGCGCAGCGCATCGAGGTCCAGCGTCTGAACTAACTTTTGCATAATCGTCCTGAATTAAGGGATGAAAGGCATCGTTTAATTTGATTTTCAGGATGGTGATGGTTCGCCACAATCGCGGCTAAGTCAATAAGGAGAATCATCATGGCAAACGCACTCGATCGTGAAACACTGGCGCGCGTCGCGCCAAAGCTGGCCGAACTCAGTCAGCAGGTCCTTTTCAATGATATCTGGCAACGTGACGCGCTTACGCCGCGCGAGCGCAGCCTGATTACCCTGGCGGCGCTGACGGCGCTGGGCCGCGTGCAACAGCTGCCGTGGCATATCGATTTCGCGCAAAACAACGGCCTGTCGCGAGAAGAGATCGTTGAAGTATTCACCCATCTGGCGTTTTATGCTGGCTGGCCTGCGGCCGTATCGGCGCTCAGCTGTCTGGAAGAGGCGTAACCATCATGCCGTTTACCCGCATTATGCTGCGCCAGGGTTACAGCGACGTGCAGTTAACGCAGATTTCCGACATCCTGCAACAGAGTCTGGAGGAGGAATTTGCCGTTCCACCCGGCGACCGCTTTCAGGTATTCGAAGAACTGCCGGCACGGCTCAGGGTGTTTGATCGCCACTATCGAAGCCGCGGACGCACAGAGAATTTTATTCAGTTTATGATCACTGCCGGCAAGCCGCGCACGCCCAAGCAGAAGCAAAGGCTGTGTCGCAGCTTATGTGAGCGACTCGCGCAATCGCTGGCGATCGATCCGCAGGATGTGATGGTGATGATTCACTTCAACACTGCCGATGACTGGAGTTTCAGTGCAGGACGCATAATGTCGGAACAACAGGCCGTTCACCCATAGTCCTGGCCGCCCCGTTTCGGCGACGGCCGGAAAATAGCGGGGCATTAATCGTTAGCGGATTGCAGTGCGGCGCGCTGGCGGTCGCGCGTGAAGATCTGCCACGTCACCTCGTCATCGCTGAGGGTGAAAACAGCCGTGGCGAGCGTATTCTCTTCATCCGGATCCTGCGGAGACAGCCGGTAAATCGGCAACGCTGCATCCTGCTGATCCGATAAAATCGCCTTAGCCGCCGCGCTATCAACAGCCGGTTGCGTCGTCAGCCATGCATCCAGCCGCTGCTGGCGCGAGCCGGAACTGGCGGTGACCACCTGTTCGACGGCGGCAAGCTGCGGGTGAATAAGATGGTTGGCGTGCCCGAAAGGCGCGGTCAGTGGGATCACTGAACAGCCTGAGCCTGTCGCTTCAATACTGACCAGGCGGCTGTCGCCCTGCTGCCCCAGCGTATGATGAAACGCGCCGGCGCGCGGCGTAGCGCTCAGAATGGCGATCGCGTCATCCAGCGTGGTCGCGTTCAGCGACGCGCGGGCGATGATCTGACGCGGCAGGCCATCCGGACGGTGCTGTGCACGGATATTATTGACGGTATTAACAATGCCCTTCTCATTGACGGCAAAAGTGTGACCGCAAAGCGAGCCCGGATAGGCAAAGCTGGTGAACGCGAGGCCGTCGTCCGGGGTAATGCGCACCACGGCACAGTCATCGCGCAGCTGCGGAAAACCGTCTTCGTTGTGCGCGATGATCAATTCTCCAGAGGCGCTTTGTCCTGCCACCGTAGTGCAACCATCCGAGGTTGAACGCACCAGATCGCCCCGACAGTTCCAGGCAAACACCTCGTCAACCGGTGCCTGTAAGCCAGCGGCCAGCCCTTCCAGCTCCTGCCAGATCAGCGGGAACTGCTGCTCAACCTGCGCGCGCATGCGGCGGGTTTGTGCCGCATCTTTCTGAGCGGTGACCGTTTGCCAGAGACGGGTATGCGTGAGTTTGTTATGCCAGGCATCGCGGCCAAATTCACCGAGTTGCTGACCAATGGCAAAAGCCGAACCACGGATGTCGAGTATTTTCATAGCGTGTTGTTTCACTTCTTCTCAGGATACATGTTGCAGGAATTCTTTCAGGCGCGGATTACGGCTGGCAGTGAGCAGCATATCAGGTGGCCCATCTTCAGCAATGGTGCCCCCATCAATAAAGATCAGGCGCGAAGCCACATCCCGGGCAAAGCCGATCTCATGCGTTACGATCACCATGGTCATGCCCTCTTCGGCCAGCGAGCGCATGACTTTCAAGACTTCATGACGCAACTCCGGATCCAGCGCGGAAGTCGGCTCATCAAACAGTATCATTTTGGGTTTAACCGCCAGTGCCCGGGCAATCGCCACGCGCTGTTGCTGGCCGCCCGAAAGTTCAGACGGATAATGATTGGCGCGCTCGCGCAAGCCGACGCGCTCCAGCAGTGCCAGCGCCTGTTCGCGCGCCGCAGCTTTAGGTTGATGACGCACGCGAATCGGGCCGAACATCACGTTCTCCAGCGCAGTCAGATGCGGGAACAGGTGGAACTGCTGAAACACCATGCCGGCTTCGCGGCGGATATCACACTCACGGGCATGCGGATCGGTGATGTGCATGCCCGCGACCAGCAGCGTACCGGATGAGATCTCCTCTAGCTTGTTGATGCAGCGTAACAGCGTTGATTTGCCCGAACCTGAAGGGCCAATAATCACCACTACCTCGCCCGCTTCAATTTTTAGATTGATATCATGCAGGACCTGCGTGGCGCCGAAATTCTTCGACACTGCGTTAAATTCAACCATGCTCATAGAATATGGATCCTCTTTTCCAGCTGCTTCAGCAAAAAGCTCAAACACAACGTTACCAGCAGATAAATCATGGCTACGGCGGTCCACACCTCCAGCGCACGAAAATTACCTGCAATGATCTCCTGCCCCTGACGCGTCAGCTCTGCCACGCCAATCACAATAAACAGTGAGGTATCTTTAATACTGATAATCCACTGGTTACCTAAAGCCGGAATCATGCGCCGTAACGCCAAAGGCATAATGACGTACCACAGCGTACTACGCTGTGATAAGCCCATCGCCAGACTCGCTTCTTTAAAGCCTTTATTGATGGAAAGAATCGCGCCCCGGGTAATTTCAGCAATATACGCGCCGGAGTTAATCACAATGGTCACGATCGCGGCGGTGACAGGATCTATTCTTATCGGCAACACCATTGGCAGTGCGAAGTAAATAAACATCACCTGTACCATTATTGGCGTGCCACGGATAAGCTCGACAAAAATCAGCGACAGCGTTTTAGCGATTTTGCCACCCAGGGCACGGCAGGTTCCTGCCAGCAAACCAATAATAAAACCACCCAGCAGACCTGACAGCGAAATAATCAACGTCAGCTGTAGTCCCTGCAGCAATACTGGCAGCGACTCCCAAATATATTTACTGTCAAAATTCATAGTCTTACCCGTTAACGCTAAACGAGGCCGGAGGGCTCCGGCCTGGCAGGATTATTTCGGCTGCTTAGCAAACCATTTCACGTAGATTTTGCTGTAAGTCCCATCCGCGCGTAGCGCCTGCAGCGCGGCGTTGACCTTCGGCGTCAGGCTGCTGTTTTTCTGCATGGCAAAGCCATATTGCTGCGGCAGAATAGTGTCGTTTTCACCGCTGGCTTTCACTTTGCCATCACCCGCAGTTTTCACGTAGTAAAGGACATTAGGCGAGTCATGAACCACCGCATCAAGGTTGCCAGCCTGTAAATCCAGATAGGCATTATCGATATTCGGGAACTCAACATAGTTGGCCTTGTAGTGACTTTTCATAAAGCTGGCTGCGGCAGTACCCTGTTTCAGTCCGACTTTTTTTCCGGCCAGATCGCTGAATTTTTTAATGCTGTTATCGCTACTTTTAACAGCCATTAATAAGTCAGCATCATAATAACCGTTACTGAAATCCACCACCTGTTTACGCGCATCGGTAATGGTAATGCCGGCCATCGCGACATCCAGATTGCGTGATTGCAGGCCCGGAATCAGCCCACCAAAGTCCATCGGATGTAATTCGTAACTGACGTTCATCTTTTTCGCAATCGCATCCCATAAATCAATGTCAAAGCCAACGTATTTATCACCTTGTTTAAATTCAAAAGGGACAAATGCCGTATCAACCCCAACCGTTAATTTATCCTGTGCCGCAGCGATACAACTAGCGGAACAGGCAATCAATGCTAATGTGATCTTTAATTTATTTAATAATGCGGACATAATAACCCTCAGCGTCAGTGAAATAGCGTGCAATGAACGTCATCCAGCGAAATAGATCGGCGGACGTATCAGTAAGCTTGCGATATAACGGGCGCATCCGGCGCGCCCGGATTAAAGCGACTACTTATGCAGGTAGCAGATGATCCTGCGTACAGGGTACTGGCGTCTGTGCGCCATTCATTATCATCGAGAGAAAACTGTAATAGCCGTTGATACCGATCAAATCCACCACGCCTTTCTCGCCCCATAAATCGATGGCTTGTTGCCAGGTGGCATCACTGATCTTTTGTTGCTGGTGTAACTGCTGGCAGAACTGGTAAATCACCCACTCATCGGGCTGTAAATCCCCGGGCTGACGTTTTTCATTAATAGCCTGCACTGCGGCGGCCGAAATGCCTTTCTCGCGCGCTATCGGTGCATGAATTGCCCACTCTACCGGCTGTGACCAATGCCTGGCCGTGAGTAAAATCGCCAGCTCCGATAACCGCTGGCCCAGCGCACTGCGATAGCGCAGGTATTCGCCCATGCGCTGCGCGTGTGCCATCAATTCAGGACTGCGCAGCAGCGGCTCAAACGGCGGCAGCAGCGCGCCGCGCGGTCCGTTGATGATCTCTTCAGCTAATGGACGTTGCTGCTCGTCCCACTCCTGCTCCGCCAGCGGCGGTAATCGGTTAATCATAATTTGCCGGTCTCTTCGCGTATCACGGTGTTAAGCGTATCCACGACAAAATCCAGCTGCGCCGGCGTGACGATAAACGGCGGCGCGATCAGGATGTGGTCGCCATATTGCCCGTCCAGCGTGCCACCCATCGGGTAGACCAGCAGGCCACGTGCCATACAGTTAGCCTTGATCGCCGCATGCAGTTTCAGCGCCGGGTCAAACGGCGCTTTCGTGGCTTTATCGCGCACCAGCTCAACCCCGGCAAACAGGCCGCGGCCGCGTGTATCCCCAACGTGCGGTGATTCTCCCAGTACTTCACGCAGCGACTGATGCAGATAAGCGCCCTGCTGTTTAACCGCGTCCAGCAAATTGTCGCGCTCAATCACCTGCTGTACGGCCAGTGCAGCTGCAGCGGCTGTCGCGTGACAGATATAAGTGTGGCCATGCTGGAACAGACCGCTGCCGGCCTGCAGCGCAGACACGATTTTTTCACTGGCCAGCACCGCGCCGATCGGCTGATAGCCGCCGCCCAGCCCTTTGGCGATGGTGACTAAATCGGGCACAACGTTATCCTGCTCAAATGCGTGCAGTGTGCCGGTGCGCCCCATTCCGCACATCACTTCATCAGCGATAAACAAAATGCCGTATTTGTCGCACAAGCTGCGCACGCCCTGCAGGTAGCCCGGCGTCGGCGGTACGGCACCGCTGGTGGCGCCCACCACGGTCTCGGCGCAGAAGCCAATAATGGTCTCCGGGCCCGCATCCACAATCGCCTGCTCCAGTTCGCTCAGTAGCCGCTGGGTATACTGCTGCTGGGTTTCATCGGCCCGGCGATCGCGATACTCATTGCAGGCTGAAACGCGAATGACGTCGATTAACAGCGGCGCGAACTGACGCCGACGCCATTCGTTGCCACCGACCGCCAGCGCGCCCAGCGTATTACCGTGGTAGCTCTGCTGGCGGGCAATGAAGCGGGTGCGCGCGGGCTGGCCGATCTCAACGAAATATTGCCGGGCCAGTTTCAGCGCGGTTTCAACCGCTTCGGAACCGCCGGAGACGAAATAGGCATAGTTGAGATCGCCTGGTGCGGTGCGCGTTAACTGTTCAGCCAGCTGTTCAACGGTATCGCTGGTGAAGAAACTGGTGTGGGCGTAAGCCAGTTCATCGATCTGACGATGCAGGGCTGCCAGGACATCAGGATGAGCGTGCCCCAGGCAGGACACGGCGGCACCACCGCAGGCATCAAGATACTGTTTTCCCTGTGCATCAAAAATGTATGCCCCCTGCGCGCGCGCAGCCACGGCGGGCACGCTGCGCAGACTGCGGTGAATGATTCGGCTCATGCGGGTCCTGCTCCTGAAAATGCGAGGTTGTTAAGCGCATCTTGCAGGATCCATTTGAATCACGTCAACGCAATAATGATCCAATCGCATTCAATATTCTTATGACAGATACAAATGAATCATTGATCAGGATTTTCCGGCATTAACGTAAGCGCCCGAATCGATTAAATAGCGTTCGGCATTTTCAATTTTACTGACGGCATCACGGCCATGACGGGCCACCAGCATCGCCAGCAGGCATTCCGCCAGGCCCATACCCGAGACCACGGAAGGGAAAAACGAAGGGCTGTCAATCGAGAACTGTAATGCACAGTCTGCGGCCTGCGCTAATGGCGAAACCGGCGAATCGGTGATGGTAATGATTTTCGCGCCGGCCTGCTGTGCTGCCCGTAATACGTCAAGCGACTCACGCGAATAAGGGGCAAAACTGGTGAGTAACAGGCAATCCGCCGCCGTCAGTTCGCGGGTAAAGACTTCGATGTTGCTCGCCAGACCATCAATTAAGGCCACCTGCCGGTTAAATAGCCGATAGACATAAAATAACGACCAGGCAATGGGAAAACTGGCACGAAAACCGCAGATGTAAACATTGTCAGCCGCATCCAGTAAGGTCACGGCCTGTTCCATCGTCTGGCGGTTTTCGTTTTGGGTGAAGGTAAGGTTGGTTTGATGTGCCTGAAACATCTCATCATACAGCTGCGGCTGCGTGCCGGCGGCGACGAGCCTCTCCGCTTTTGAGACATAGGTATCATTGCGCAAACCGATGTCGTCGATGAACGCGTCTTTAAGTTCACTCCAGCCGTTGTAGCCCAGCCGTTTTGCCAGGCGCAGCAGCGTGGCCGGTTTAACCCCGGCCTGCTGGGCAAAGGTGCGCATGGATTGCACTACCAGTTGATTGGTATTTTGCAGTGAGAATTCGGCAGCCCGCTGTAGTTCAGGCGATAATTCATTGAACTCGCGGACGATAGTTTCCCTAAGGTTCATAGCAACTGTTCACTGGCTTTGAGGTTCAGGTATCTAAACACATTTGAGATCAAGACTCTAGGCGCGGATACCACAGCGGAATGGTTGCCTGAAGCCCGGGCGCGAGAATGATAAACACTTAGCTTGTTCGTTGTGCATGAGGATCGCCCTCAACAGCGACCCTGGATTGAAAAAATGTCTTCAGTTGCGACTCAACACCAGCTTCAGGCCGGCAATGGCGAAACAGCAGGCTAACAGGGCATCCAATCCGCGGCGGATACGACGATAAAACGCGTTCATTGCGGCGGTGGAAAATATCAGCGCATAACCACAGAATACCGTCGCACAGATTGCTGCACAGCCGACAATAATCATCGGTAACGTCGCGGCCGCCGCGCCTGGTTTAAGAGCAACTGACATGATGGCGACCCAGGTTAAAATGGCTTTCGGATTGCCAACATGCATCAACATCCCCTGCCGGAATAACCTGCCATAGGCAATACGCTCATCACTGACAATCGCATCCGCTGAGCCGGTTCGGGTTAACGCAGATTTACCGGCTTTAAATGACAGCCACAACAGATACAATCCACCGCCGATTTTCAACACCAGCAGCAATTGGGCAAATGTCGCCAGCACGGTTAATACCCCGCAGGCCGCCAGCAGCGCCCACAGCATTGAGCCGCCGATAACGCCGCCCGCAAGCGCTAAGGCAGCGCCACGTCCTTTATTCATCGCCGTGCCCATGATCGCCATATTGCTCGGACCGGGGCTGGCGGTTGCCACAAAATACGTGGTGTAAATCAGCAGTAATTCGTGTGAAAGCGCCATGATATCCTCTGCAGGTGAAATGTCCTGCCCCTGTTATATCGGCTCACTCAGGAATTTACTATTTCTTGTCAACAGGAAGAAATACCGGACGCTGTTCTATTCTGTGGACTGCTGCATAAGCCAGGCTCTTACCTTTACCACGGCAGAACGCAGCAGCGCTTCGTGAGGCGTAATAAGCCAGTAAGCGTGTCCGGTATTCAGCGTATCTGGAAACGGTGCGACCACTTCACCGGATGCCAGGTTCGCCTGAACAAATCGCCTGCGCATCAGCGCTACGCCCATGCCGGCAAGCATCGCCAGCCATGCCCCGCTGCCATCGCTATACAAGGGCCCTTTACGGCTATCAATATGGCCGACACCGGCTTCATTGAGCCAGCGCTGCCAGTCTTCCCGGTGCATATCATGCAGTAACGTGACATGACCGAGTGCGGCAAGTGCCGGCGGCTCTCCCAGTTGCCGCGCCACAGCAGGAATGCAGACTGCAATATAGTCGTCGTCGATCAGCTTCTCACTCACGCAACCCTCACAGAAACCGTTGCCATGCCGTACGGCCAGGTCGATACCATCCGTGGCGAAAGACTGAATGCGGGAAGTGGCGCTGATGCGCAGGTCAATATCCGCACAGTCACGTTCAAAATCAGCCAGTCGCGGCAGTAACCAGTGGGTCGCAAATCCGGTGGTGCAGGCCAGCGTGATGGTGTTTTTTTGGGTCTCCTGCACCAGCGTTTCGGTGGCTTCACGTATCAGGCTGAAAGCCGAAGCAATCGAGTAGTAATAGCCCTGACCGGATGCCGTCAGCGCCAGCTTGCGTCCGTTTCGCTGAAACAGTGACAGGCCCAGCTGCCGTTCCAGTTCCCTGATGTGCAGGCTGATCGCGCCGGGCGTGACGTGCAACTCCTGGCCTGCAAGGGTCATGCTGAGGTGCCGGGCAACGGATTCGAACGCCTTCAGGGCGTTAAGAGAAGGCAGGCTGTTTCGCATTGTTTAGTTTTCCTAAAAAACAGGCGGAAATTAAATCGTTTTTATTTCCACTCCGTCAACGTTATTAATAGGCATATCACAGGCGATGCTGTACCGCATTTATCTTAAGACTGTTGAGTTATATAGAAATTTACGGAAAGAGTACCGTTTCACGCACCACGCCTGCACACGAAAAAATGATCAGCTACAAGACCCGTTATGGCGATTAACCTTTATCAGGCTTGAGTTTTTGTCGTGTCAGGGAGGCAATAAATGGAGACAGGATGCAGATGAAGGATATCGATGTTGGATTTACCCACGTTGCGTTTATGGTGAGGGATCTGGAGAAGAGCATGGATTTCTACCGCCGCTATGCAGGAATGAAGGTGATACACACCCGTGAACCTGACGTCCCGGCTGCCCGCAAGGTGGCATGGCTGAGCGATCATACCCGTCCCTTCGCGCTGGTTCTGGTGCAGGCGGATGACGTGTCAGATACGCCACTGGGTAAATTTGGACACTTAGGCATTGCCTGCGCATCACGCGAAGAGATCGATCGTAAAACAGCGATGGCCGTCGCCGAAGGCGTGTTACGCAAAGCCCCTGAAGAGGCTGGCGAACCGGTGGGATATTACGTATTTTTTGCCGATCCCGATGGAAATACGCTGGAGCTGTCTTTCGGGCAACGCGTCGGGCTGGAAGCAATACGCACCGCTCCCGGTTTACTTTAACGTGCCTGCACGCAGGCAGCGGAGAACATATGGCGCTGACGTTGCCGATTTATACTCAACGCCTGGTGTTGCGCAAGCTGGCAGTGGCTGATTTGCCGCATCTGTCGCGCTATCGCAATCTGCCAGACGTTGCTCGTTGTCAGAGCTGGGAAGAATTTACCCGGCAGGACGCTGAGAAATTATATGCGCAGCAGGATGCGCTGCCATTTAACAGCGATAACACCTGGTTCCAGCTTGCCGTTGCACAACAGGAAGGTGACCGGCTGATTGGGGACATCGGAATTCATTTTTTTGATGGAGGAAGACAAGCTGAACTCGGCATGACATTTGATGCCGGATATCAGAACCAGGGTTTTGCGCTGGAAGCAATGAGTGCCATCGTTACCCTGCTTTTCACGCAGTTTGCGAAACACCGACTCACTGCAGTGGTAGACACCCGTAATAGTCGCGCCATAAACCTGCTGGAAAAGCTGAATTTTCGCCGTGAAGCACATTACCGGCAGAATATTTTTTTCAAAGGGATGTGGGGGGATGAATATCTTTATGCGCGGCTGACCAGCGATTAGCGCAGGCATTGCGCTAATCCATCGCGTTAGCCTGACAGGGAGGCGTTGTGACAATTAGCAAAGTCAGCAAGGAAGAGTATTACTTATTGATTCAGGCGACTGGACGGTCTGCCGTAGATGGTGAGGGAAAGCCGTTTCCCCTCCTCCATCTGAAGCTGATGCAATAATCCGGCACAGGAATCAGGAGAAAAAAATGAACGGAAGTTGTCTTTGTAAAAGGGTGCGCTACGAATGTGATCGCCTGGCGGGCAGCATCATGCATTGCTGCTGTCACACCTGCAGAAAAGCGCACGCCGCCGCTTATACGTCCACCGCGCGCGTACGGCGTGAGGATTTCCGGTGGACCCAGGGAGAAGAATTTCTGACGGCATTTAACTCTTCCCCGGATAAGTTGCGTTATTTCTGTTCAGTCTGCGGTTCTCATCTGATGGCTGAAAGACTTCATCAGAGCCACGTGATTCTGCGTGTGGCCACGCTGGACGACGATCCGGCTCAGACGCCGGTTTCCTATATCTGGTGTTCACACACCGTGCCGTGGCTAACAGAACGCGACGATGTGCCTCAGTATCAGCAGGATAAAGAGACATGATGGCTGGTCAAAACGCCGCTGGCTGCGCGCCGCATTAAAATTCAGTATTATAGCGGTTCCTGCCGCTGACCCGAGTGAGTGCCCTGCCCGCTATGACTGACCACAATGCGCTGTTTGCGCGGCTGACTACCACGCTGGCGGCAGAGAGCCGCACCCCGCTTTACAAGCGCTTTGCCAGCGCGATTAAAGAGGCGGTACGCGATGGCACGCTGGTGCATGAAGAGATTCTGCCGGGCGAGCGCGAGTTCAGCCAGTCGCTGAATATTTCACGCATCACCGTGCGCAAAGCCATGGACGAGCTGGAGAAAGAGGGCGTGGTGTTCCGCTCGCGCGGCTACGGCACGCAGATTTGCAGCCAGTTTGAATACTCACTCAAAGAGCCGAAAGGATTGTCGCAGCAGGCGGTGCTGCGCGGTAAAAAGCCGGACACGGTGTGGATCAATAAAAGCAAAATCGCCTGCAGCGCAGAGATCGCCGACAAGCTGGGGCTGACCACCGGCAGCGATGTTTATCTGCTGAAGCGTATTCGTTATGTCGACCGCCAGGCGGTCTCGGTTGAAGAGTCGTGGGTGCCGGCACGCTACATCGCCGATGCCGATGAGATTGGTATTTCGCTGTATGACTATTTTCATCGCCAGCAGATCCTGCCGGTGAAATCCCAGAGCCGGGTCAGCGCGCGTATGCCGGATGAAGCGTTACAGCAGCAAATCGCCCTGCCCGCCACTGTGCCGGTGCTGGTGATTAAGCAGCTGGCACTCGACGCACAGGGCAATCCGCTGGAGTACAGCATCAGCTACTGCCGCAGCGATATGTACGTGTTTATTGCTGAGTAAGACGTTGCTGCCAGTAAGCGCGTAACGTGGCGCGATCGGGCGCACAGTCGCCGCCGCGCTGAGAAACCACATACGACGCCACCGCATTGCCAAGCGCCACGCTCTCCGCCAGCGACCAGCCGGACGCTAATCCCGCCAGTAACCCGCCGGCATGGCTGTCGCCCGCGCCGATGGTATCCACCACCGTCGTCGCCAGCGCGGGTTGCCAGCCCTGCGCCTCAGCGTCGATATAGCCCGCGCCTTCGCTGTCCAGCCTCACCACCATCGCGCCACCAAACTGCTGCTGCCAGCGCGCCATCAGTTGCTGCGCATCGAAGGGTTCGGAAGCGTGCAGACGTTCGTGCCACAGCAGTTCCGCTTCCTGCCTGTTCACTGTAATCAGTGGCTGCAGCGCCATGATGCGCGCAAACTGCGCCTCGCCGATGTCCGCCAGCCGCGGACCGAAATCCACCAGCAGCTGATACGGCGGTGCCTGCTGCTCCAGCCAGTCGATCAACACCTCGCCGCTTTTACTGGTGAGCTGATAACCGGACAGATAGATCCAGCGCTGCGCCGGCTGCGGCAGCGTGCGCAGCAGCGCGGCGTCCCACTGGTTCTCCACACCGCTGACGGAAAGAAAGGTGCGTTCGCCATCCGGTTCGACCAGTGCCAGGCACCAGCCATTATCGCCGTGCGCGGTTTCCAGCACGCTCTGCACGCCATACTCCGCCATCTTTTGCCGCACGATACTGGCCCAGATGCCATTGCCCAGCGGCAGCGCATTGATGGATGGAATGCCGAGACGATGCAGCGCAATGGCGACGTTGAGCGCACAGCCGCCAACGTTCACGCCCTGCTGATGCAGTTCGATGTCGCTGCCACGATGCGGCAACGACCAGGCATCGGCAATCACATCCACGACCGCCGCACCCACCACGCACACCGGCAACCGGCCCGCCAGCCGTGCCAGATCGTCAGGCGTCAGCATAGGCGGCCTCACGCTGCTGGCGGAAGCGGACAAACGCGCGGCTGTAGTGAGTGAAATCCAGCGCGTTGGCGGCATCCAGTTCGGCTTTGAGCTGCGCATCAATCGCATCGATACCGTGCAGCGCGCCGCAGATAGCAACCGCCATCGCGCCGATGGTGTCCGTATCGCCGCCGAGATTGGCGCACAGGATGGCGCAGCGGTTGGGATCGGTCGCCGCCAGTTCCACCATGGCAATCGCCGCCGGTACTGATTCAATGGTGCTGGTGCCGGTGCCGACCAGATCATAAATCTGCTGCATGGTCGACTCGGTGCCCCTGCCCTGCGCCACCACCTGCAACGCCAGTTCGATGCGTGCCGCCATCGCCGCACTGAAAGTGGTGACGCGCCGCTCCTGCGCCGCGCGGGCAATCGCCGGCAGCTCATCACGAATCGTCGCCCAGCCGGCACCGTCGATCGCGCGGGAAATCGCCCAGGCAATCGCCGTCGCGCCGGCAATCGCCACGTCAGATTTGTGCGTCGGGCTGGAAGCCAGCGCGACAGCATCAATAAAGGCCGGCAGGTCGTGTGCCGGCAGCAGGCAGCCCAGCGGCGACACGCGCATCGCTGCGCCGTTGGTCATGCCGTTGTTTTCCAGCTGCGCCACCGGCGTGCCGTTTTTCAGCGCGTTGAGGGCGATTTTGGAAGTCGGCCCGAGCACGTTTTTGTTAAAGGCATCAAACGCTTCCGCCCAGCGCAGAATATTGGCGCCGATGGTTTCCGCATTAATTTCGCCGTCGTGGCTGATAATGGCATCGGCCAGCGCCAGCGCCATTGAGGTGTCGTCAGTAAAAGCCGCCCGGCCAAAGTAGCAGGCGGCATTGTTTTCTGCCGGGCCGGGCAGGAAGCGATCGATCCAGCCGAAGTGCTGTTTCACGCGGCTGCGCGGCCACAGTTCCGATGGCATGCCCATCGCATCGCCCAATGCCTGGCCGTAAAATGCGCCCAAAATCCGTTTTTCCTGGTGTGTCATCGTCATGGTTACATCTCTTATTTATGGCTGTCAGCGGTTGCTGAGTTCTCAAAAGCGGTTAATTCATCACTGCGTTTTTTGCCGTCGCGGAACAGGACGATGAAGGCGATGGTAATGATGACAATCATCACGCTGCCAAACATCCACATCCCCGCCCAGTTGAAGGTCTGACCATTGCGCGGCTGGTCATACGCGAACATCTCCTGCATCAGATAGCCGCCGAGGCGGTAACCCAGCAGGCTGCCAATGCCCTGACAGGCCAGAGTGATCAGGCCCTGCGCAGCGTTACGCATCGCCACCGGCGCTTTCTTGTCCACGTAAATGTAGGCGGTGATGAAGTAGAAGTCGTAGCTGACGCCATGCAGCAGAATGCCCATAAACAGCAGGCCGAAGGTCAGCAGGTTTTGATCGCCGCCGAACACAAAGAACACGTAGCGCAGCGCGGCGGTCACCAGACCGAGCAGCAGCACTTTGCCGATGCCGAAGCGTTTAATGAAGAACGGCAGCGCCAGCAGGAAGAAGATTTCCGACACCTGACCGAGCGTCATCCAGCCGGTGGCGTGTGGCAGACCGACTTCGGTCAGATAGCCCTCAGCAAAAATGTAGTAGAACGCCAGCGGCATGCTGAACAGGAATGAACAGACGAAGAACACCAGGAAGCTGCGATCTTTCAGCAGGTGCAGTGCGTCGAGGCCGAGCGCCACGCGCAGGCTGAACTTGCCGGTGCTTTTGGGTTCGGTGGCTGGCAGGGTCAGGGCGAACAGGCCCAGCAGCAGCGAACTGGCTGCGGTGATTAGCAACGGTACGTTGCTGGCGGAGATATCACCAAAGCCAAGCAGCGGCGGCAGAAAGCCACAGGCGATGCCGGAGGCGATCCAGCCGATAGTGCCCATCACGCGGATGCGCGGATAATCGCGCTCCACGTCACCGACGTGAGAGAACGCGATACTGTTGGTCAGCGCAATGGTCGGCATATACGTGAGCGCATACAGCAGCAGCAGCGGGAAGAAGCTGCCGAAATGGGTTTGCTGCGCGGCAAAGAACATCAGAATCGCGCCGGCGATGGTCAGCAGCGACAGGACTTTCTGTGCCTGAAAAAAACGGTCAGCCAGCGAGCCAACCAGGATCGGTGACAGGATGGCGGCGATGGAGGTACAGGCGTAGCACCAGGCGATCTCAACCGGCGAAAAGCCGTTTTTGCTGAGAAACGCCCACAGCGGCACGAACCATGCCCCCCAGATAAACCACTCTAAGAACATCATGAACGACAGCTTTGGAATTGTAGTTTTCATCGAAATAGACTCCCCGGTGTTGGTAGAACCAATCTAACACCAGTTTAGATACCTTTATAATACCTTTAGCTGATAGTTTGAGCTATCCCACAAGATTTTTACCTTATGGATAAACGATAAGCGAGGAGGATTTGGTGCGGGCGGCCGTTACGGTCTGGAGGGTGCGAAGCTGCATCCTGCGGCTGTGAGGCGGTCGCCATGAATGGAGAAATCCTTGCCCGTTAACCTTTGAATTTGTGCATAAATGATTGCACTTATCGTAGCGGCGCAATTCATTGCGCGATGAATCGCGCCGCTACGAATTTGTGCGTATTGCAGTGTTCTGAACTATTTGGCATTACGCTATTATGGCAATCCATCAGCGATGGTTCTAACACGCAGGGGATTCGCTACCGGTTCACCAGCTTCGCCGGCAACGCGACCACCAGCAGCGAGCTGAGCAGCAGACAGACGGCGAAGAACCACAGCGCGCCGTTGCTGCTGCCGGTGAGATCCAGCGCCACGCCCATCACCGAGTTGCTCACCAGCCCGGCGATATTGGCAATCGAACAGGCCAGCGCAAAGCCCGCCGCTGCCGCCGTACCTTTCAGGAAGGTGGCAGGCAGACTGAAAAACACCGGCACCGCCCCGATAATCATCGCCTGCGCAATCGAGAACAGCAGCACGGTCATCGCCACGTTATGAGCAAAGAAGGTGCTGGTGCCCATCGCTGCCGCGCCAATAATAAACGGAACGATGATGTGCCAGCGGCGTTCACGCAGGCGGTCTGAGCTGGCACCGATCGCCAGCATGCCAATTAACGCCGCCAGGCTGGGGATCGCCGTCAGGTAACCAATGGTGGTGATATCGGTGGTGCCGGCATTCTTAATAAAGGTCGGCATCCAGAAACCCATGGCGTAAGCGCTGAGCAGAATCGAGAAGTCGATGCCGCCGAGCATCACCACGCGAATATTCAGCAGACCATCACGCAGGCTGTGTTTCAGGCCTTTGGCGTCACCTTCATCGCGCTCCAGCTCACGCTGCACCGCCTGCTTCTCACTGCTGCTGAGCCACGTGGCGCTCTCGACGCTGTTCGGCAGCAGCCAGAAGGTCAGCACGCCTAACAGTACGCTGGGCAAGCCTTCCAGCAGAAACAGCCACTGCCAGCCGCGCATGCCGTAAACCTCATGAAAATGGCCCATGATCCAGCCGGAAAGCGGTCCGCCAATCAGGCTGGAGAGCGGCAGGCCAATCATAAACAGCGCAATAATGCGGCTGCGGCGCCATGAGGGAAACCATTTGGTGAGGTAAAACAGCACGCCAGGCAGGAAACCGGCTTCGGCCGCGCCGAGGAAAAAACGGATGATGTAGAACTGGGTCGGCGTTTGCACCAGCAGCGTGGCGGTCGAGAGCAATCCCCAGGTGATCATGATGCGGGCGATCCAGATTTTGGCACCAACCCGCTGCAGGATCAGGTTACTCGGCACTTCAAACAGGATATAGCCGACAAAAAACAGTCCGGCACCCAGACCAAACGCGGTTTCGCTCAGCGCCAGATCGCTTGCCATCTGCAGTTTGGCCAGGCCGATATTGATGCGATCAAGGTAGGCCGCGAGGTAACACAGGCAGAGAAACGGAATCAGCTTCCAGGTGATTTTGCGATAAATCGAAGCGGTGTCCTCGGCTGCCAGCGCAGCGGGACGGGTTGAAACGTCAGTCATGGTGTTCTCCGGGCGCAATAACCCCGTTATCGGGGAGATGTTGTTATGCGTCTCAGCCGCAGCCGAAACGGACTGTTTGTGCGCACTCCGTGCAGGTGAAACGCGCCCTTAACGGGCGCTGAACTTCCCGAGATACTCCAGCGCCGCAGCTTTGCTCACCACGTCGCCATATTTACTGTCGATATCAAACAAGTTGGCCTGATGCGGCGCGTCATGGCGATCGCCCACGCATTCG
Source organism: Pantoea dispersa (assembly GCF_035783935.1). Lineage (GTDB taxonomy): Bacteria > Pseudomonadota > Gammaproteobacteria > Enterobacterales > Enterobacteriaceae > Pantoea > Pantoea dispersa_C. The sequence goes on from NZ_JALKOV010000002.1 coordinate 365,838, forward strand.
CGCACCACCATGGCGCGAAAACCATACTGCAGCGCATCCACCGCGCTGGCGCGAATGCAGCCGCTGGTGGAACAGCCGGCGATCAGCAGCGTATCAATGCCCTGCGCCACCAGCATTGATGCCAGAGACGTGCCAAAAAAGGCGCTGGCATATTGCTTACCGATCACCACTTCTTCGGCGAGCGGCTGTACCGCCGGGCAAAACGCGGCCAGCGGATTGCCCTCCACCATGTCACGCATTACCGGTGCTTTCTGCACCCAAATCCCACCGTCCTGCTGATGCTGCGGATGGTAACGAATCTGCGTGTGGATCACCGGAATCGCGCACTGCCGCGCCGCCGCCAGCAGGCCCTGCGCGGCAGCCACGGCGTCTACCACACCGGGCGCATACAGCGCGGCGCCCGGCGTGGTGTAGCCCTGCAGAAAGTCGATCATCAGCAGCGCCGGACGCTGACCAAAACCGATGCGGTTGCCCCAGACACCGGCGTAGTTATCACTGACACTCTGGCTCATGAGTTCTCCTTACCACGCACCGGACAACAGTGCGCCCGCGCCTGGCACCACCGGCTCCAGCTCCAGCGCTTTCAGCAAAGCGTACGTGGTGGCGATCGCCGCCGTGATCACCGGCTTGCCGGTCTGCGCTTCCACCTTTGCCACCGCCGGCAGCGATGGCATCTGCACGCAGGCTGACAGCACCACCACATCGACATCGGCCAGCGCCATGTCCGCCACAATACCCGGCAGATTGGCCGGATCGTGCCGGGCGACGGCGAGGTTATCGGCAATCTCCAGCGCGCGCCACTGCTTTACTTCGATCCCTTCGCGCTGAATATAATCCACCACCAGTTCGGTCAGCGGTTTCATGTAAGGCGCCACCAGCGCGATCTTCTTCGCGCCCATGATGTGCAGCGCATCGACCAGCGCGCCGGCACTGGTGATCACCGGTGCCAGCGCGTCGTTGTCGCGCGTGACCTGCGTCAGGCGCTGCTGTGACTGGCGATGATAGCCCGGCCCCATCGCCATGATCGCCACCAGACAGGCATAGCCAAGCACGTCAACGCGCGCGTCGGACAGCTCCAGCGCACAGCGATCGGACTCTTTATCCATCGCCGCCAGTTCGTCTTTATTGACGTGCTTCATGCGCATACGGCTGGAGTGGAAGGTAAACCGCTCTGGGCGAATCAGCTGACGCGCCTGCAGCATGGCGGGAATTTCGGTTTCCATGGTGATGTTGGAACTCGGCACAATCTGGCCGATACGATATGAACGCGTCATGGCTGCGTCTCCGGAGTCAGTGAGGGGCCAAGGAAGGTGCCAAAGGCATTAAAGAAGCCGTGAAAATCATCCCATGGGATCATGTGACCGGCGCTGGCCACCCGGCTGATCGCGATGGTCGGCAGCAGCTCGCGGATTTCGGCTTCGTCTTCCGCCTGAATGACGCCGCCTTTGCCTGCCACCATCAGCAGGGTGTTTGCCGGCAGCTGAGGGAAATATTGATGGATATCGAGCTGATGAAAATCGTCGTAGGCGCGACGGATTGCCGGCGTATAGCAGGTGTGCAGCCACTCGGCGCGCAGCTGACGCTGTTCATCGCTCCAGCTCGGGCAGTATTGCTTCATGGCTTCAGCGTCCATGCCGCGCTGCGCATCGCGAATGGAATCTTCATACCACGGCCACTGGCCGGGATAGAGACGCCGGCCCGGACCGGAAACCGGCGGATCGATCAGCGACAGCGACAGCACGCCGGCCGGCTGTTTCACCGCCGCGCGCATGATAAAGCGCGCGCCCATCGAGTGTCCGACAAGATGATAGCGCGTCAGCCCCAGCGCGTCGGCGAAGGCGTTGATGTCATCGGCGCAACTTTCCATGCCGTAATCCAGCCCTTCACCGCTGCTGGAGAGCCCGCGCCCGCGCACGTCCAGTACCCAGGTATCGAAATGCTGCGCGAATACCTCCGCCACAAAACCCCAGGTGATTGCCGGACTGGTGATGCCCGGCACGAGGATCAGCGCGGGCCCGCTGCCGCCGTAGCGTAAATAGTGCTGGCGAATGCCGTTGGCCTGCACCTGGCCGCCGTACATGAAACGGCTCATGAGGTCACCTCACTTTTCAGCGGTGAGGCAAACACGTCATAACCGTATACCCACGCCGGATCTTCCTGAGTGCGCAGGAAGGTATTGGCGTTGGACACTGCCTGCACGCGCGACGCGCGTTCTTTGCGGTTGGCTTCATACAGCCGGAATGCGGTGCGGTAATCGTCAAGACCGGTTTCCGTCAGGCAGCGCGTCAGCATGGCGGCATCTTCAATGGCCATCGCGGCGCCCTGCGCCATGTGCGGTTTCATCGGATGACAGGCATCGCCCAGCAGTACAATGCGCCCTTCACTCCATACCGGCAGCGGCTGACGGTTGAGCAGCGGCCATTTGGTCACCGATTCGCTGCATTCGATCAGCGCCTGTACCACCGGATGGTAGTGGCCAAAGGTTTCCAGCATCTCCTGCTGGCTGCTATCGACGTAGCTGCCTTTGATGTCCCACGCCGGATGGGGCACGCCGGAGACATAATAATATTCGTCGCGCGCTTTGGTGGTGTAATAGACCATCAGATGACGATCTTCAGACCACCACTTCACGCAATCTTCAAAGCTGAGGTTGTACTTGCGCAGCTGTTCGCCGCGGATCAATGCACGGTGTGCCACCCAGCCGCTGTACGTGGGCGCTTCCACACCCAGCAGATGTTCACGCAGCTTTGAGTTGATGCCATCCGCGCCAATCACGATATCCGCGCGCGCTTCGCTGCCATCCTGGAAACGCAGCACCACATCGCTACCGCTGTCCTCGACGCTGCTCAGGCACTTGCCGAACTGGACGCTGCCCGGCTGCAGGCTGGTCATCTGCATGGCCTGCAAATCACCGCGGTGCACGGTGACATAAGCCGCGCCGTACTCTTTACGCGCATGGGCACCCAGCGGAATGCGTGACAAATAATCGCCGGTTTCACCGTCGCGGCTGAACCAGAAATCCGGATGCGAGGCCAGATCCTCCAGCTGCTGCTCAATCCCCATGCGGCGAAACACTTTGAGCACGTTTGGCCCCATGTGGATCCCGGCGCCGAGACGCGAGAACGCCGGGCTTTGCTCGTAGACCGTGACATGAAAACCCGCTTTCTGTAACAGCGAGCCAGCGGCAAGACCGCCCAGCCCGGCCCCGATCACCGCGATGCGTTTCATATTGCTCATATTTTCCTCTCACACTGACGCTGATTTGAAGGTATGCACGCGGATAAACAATCAAATTCGACGATTCATTTATAGTGCATACACTTTAATTATTGAGGTTATGACACTGTTAAAAGCAACCGTATTTACAGTGAAAACTCGATAACATGATGTTAATCACAGCCTGATGAGAAGGTTAAATAGGCTTTTCTTATGTCAAAAAGAAATGCTTGCACTGTTCTTCGCAACACGTCTATAACAAACACATACAGCGTATTCGCTATAAATAGCTGAAGTTTTGCGCAACAGGTTGTCTGACATCTAACCCTGAGAGGAAACCGGTATGGCAGTAAATCAGAGCCAGTTAGGCCAGATGTTCGAGCAGGTTTTACGGCTGTCAAAAGTCGATGCCAGCCAGAGCGTCGCCATCCTGAAAAGTCACTATTCCGATGCACGTACCGTGCAGGCCGCCACCGATGCTGCACTACGATTGGGCGCGAAGGTGTATTGCGTCGAGCTGCCGGCCTTTAATCACCCAACGGCGATGGGCAACGACATGACCGCCTACTGCGGTGATACCGCGCTCACCGGCAACATTGCCGCGCAGCGTGCGCTGGAAGCGGCGGACCTGATCGTCGATACCATGATGCTGCTGCATTCGCCGGAGCAGGAGCAAATCCTGAAAACCGGGACGCGAATTTTGCTGGCGGTTGAGCCGCCGGAAGTGTTGGCACGAATGTTGCCAACCGAAGAGGACAAGTCGCGCGTGCTGGCAGCGGCGGCAGTGCTGGAAAAAGCGCGCATGATGACGGTGAAGTCGCCGGCTGGCAGTGATTTTCGTGCCCCGCTCGGTCAGTATCCTACGGTGACGGAATATGGCTATGCCGACGAGCCGGGCCGCTGGGATCACTGGCCGAGCGGCTTCCTGTTTACCTGGCCAAATGAAGACCAGGCTGAAGGCGTGCTAGTGCTGGACGTGGGTGACATCCTGCTGCCGTTTAAATCTTACGCGCGCGAACGCATCACGCTGGAGATCGAGAAAGGCTTTGTCACCCGCATTCACGGCGGCTTTGAAGCCGAGTATCTGCGTGATTACATGCGCTACTTCAACGATCCGGAAGTGTACGGCATTTCCCACATCGGCTGGGGGCTGCAGCCGCGCGCGCAGTGGACCGCGATGGGGTTACACGACAAAAACGACGGCATGTGTATGGACGCGCGCGCCTTTTACGGCAACTTCCTGTTCTCGACCGGACCGAACACCGAAGTGGGCGGTAAGCGTAAAACGCCATGCCACATGGACATTGCCCTGCGCCGCTGCGACATCAAAGTAGACGATCTGCTGGTGGTGGCGGAAGGTGAAGTGGTGGCACCGGAGGCCTCACGCGCGCGTTAATCGTACGCAGGGAACGGCTGTCAGCGCAGTGACAATGCATTACACTGCCTGACAGTTTCCGGGAAAAAGGATAAGGGCATGTCGCACCAGCAGGATCCGCGCGCAGAGCAGCGCTATGACTATACCGAGCAGGTTGGCCATTTGTTGCGCAAGGTTTATCAACGCCACGCGGCGATTTTTCAGCAACACGTTGGTGATTCACAGATCACCGCGGTGCAATTTATTACCCTCTGTGCGCTGCGCGATCGCGGTCCGAGCGCACAGAACGATTTGGTGCGCTATACCGCCGTCGATCAGGCCACCATTCGCGGCGTCGTCGAGCGCCTGAAGGCGCGCGATCTGGTCAGTCTGGGTCCCGATCCCACCGACAAACGCAAAGTGATTGTGATGCTGACCGACGCGGGCCACAGCCTGATCAACAGCACCACTGACAACGCCACGCGCATCACCGAAATGACTTACGGGCAGCTGAATCCGGCCGAACGGGTCGCGCTGATTTATCTGCTGAAGAAAATGCTGGACGATACGAGCCAGCCATAATCCGGGGCGCTCAGCCGCCTCGGTAAGGCGGTTAATAATGAAAATGCTGGCACCTCAGACTGCCACACCGGTTTCACCTGCACATATGCGCCATTACGCCCTTGAGGTTAACGGCGCGACTCATTCCGTCACCAGCTACCGCGATACCTCGCTGCTGCTGGTGCTGCGTAATCAACTCCAGCTTAACGGGCCAAAATATGGCTGCGGCCTGGGTGAATGCGGTGCCTGCACCGTGCTGATCGATGGCGTTGCCGCGCGCGCCTGCGTCATCCCGGCCTATGGCGTGCGGCAGCGCGCCATCACTACGCTGGAAGGTCTTGGCCACCGCGATGCGCTGCATCCGGTGCAGCAGGCGTTTATTGAGGCGCAGGCGGCGCAATGCGGTTACTGCCTCAACGGTATGATCATGACCACCGCCGCGCTGCTGCGTGCTCAGCCCTGCCCCGATGAGCGGCAGATACGTCTGGCACTGAGCGGCAACCTGTGCCGTTGCGGGACCCATCAGGAGATCCTGTGCGCAGTGAAGCGCGCCATTACGTTGTGCCTGCAACAGGCGGAGGCGGCATCATGAGTGCTGCTAACGTCCCCACGCAGCAGCAGTTGCTGGCAGCCAGCGACGTTCTGTTGATTGTCGATGAGATTCAGCCGCCGCCGGGGCTGGTGCCCAAAGGACAAACCCCGACGCTGAAGGCCAAAGAGCTGGCGCTGTTTCTGGCTATCGACGGGGCCGGCAACGTCTGGGCGTTCAACGGGCATGTTGACCTCGGCACCGGGGTGAAAACCGCGCTGATGCAAATCGTCGCCGAAGAGCTCAATCTGCGCATGGATCAGGTGCAGATGGTGCTGGGCGATACGCTGCGCGTGCCCAACCAGGGCGCTACCATCGCCAGCGCCACGTTGCAAATTTCTGCCGTGCCGCTGCGTAAAGCCGCCGCGACGGCACGCCAGTGGCTGCTACAGCAGGCCGCCGCACGCTGGCAGCTGCCAGCCGGGAGCCTGACGCTGGACGGCGGTTGCGTGCAGCACCCCAGCGGAGTGCAACTGTCATTCGCGCAACTGGTGCAGCAGCAGCGCAGCACCGTGCCGATTGATCATCAGGTGATACTCAAACCCGCCAGTGAATATCGCTTAGTCGGCACCAGCTCGGCGCGGGTGGATATTCCCGCCAAAGCCACCGGCGAACTGACCTGGGTGCATGACCTGCGTGTGCCCGGCATGCTGCACGGCCGGGTGATCCGTCCGCCGTATGCAGGTTATGACACCGGCAGCTTTGTTGGCACTTCACTGCTGAGCATTGATGAGAGCTCGATCGCGCATCTCGAAGGCATTGTGAAAGTGGTGCAGATCGCCGATTTTGTTGGCGTGGTGGCCGAGCGCGAAGAGCAGGCCATCGCCGCGATGGATGCGTTAAAAGTGCGCTGGAAGCCGTGGGAGCACAGCCTGCCGGACCTGCGCGATATCGAACAGGCCATTCGTGATAATCCCCGCACCTCGCGCGTGGTGCATGACAGCGGTGCAGTGGATGACGCGCTGGCGAATGTCGCGCAGCGTTTCACCCTCAGCTATGTCTGGCCCTATCAGCTGCATGCGTCGATTGGCCCTTCCTGCGCGGTGGCCGACTATCAGCCCGATTCGCTGCAGGTGTGGAGTGGTACGCAGAATCCGCACCTGCTGCGCGCCGATCTGGCATGGCTGCTGGAGAGGCCGGAAGAGACGATTGAAGTGAACCGCATGGAAGCTGCCGGTTGCTACGGTCGCAACTGCGCTGACGACGTGGCCGCCGATGCTGCGCTGTTGTCGCGCGCGGTGGGCCAGCCGGTACGGGTACAGCTGACGCGCGCGCAGGAGCACGTCTGGGAGCCAAAAGGCACCGCGCAGCTGATGGAGGTCGACGGCGGGCTGGACGCGCAGGGCAATCCGCAGGTGTATGATTTCAGGACGTCTTATCCATCCAACGGCGCGCCTACCCTTGCGCTGCTGCTGACCGGCCGCGTCGATCCGGTGGCGCTGGCGTATGAAATGGGCGATCGCACCTCGATTCCGCCTTACGATTTTCCCCATCTGCGCGTCACCATTGAGGACATGGCGCCCATCGTGCGCGCCTCGTGGATGCGCGGCGTTTCGGCCCTGCCCAACACCTTCGCCCATGAATCCTATATGGATGAGCTGGCGCACGCGGCAGGCGTCGATCCGGTCGAGTACCGGCTGCGCTACATTCAGGACGATCGCGCCGCTGAGCTGATGCGCTCCACCGCCGCGCGCGCGGACTGGACGCCGCGCACCGCCATTCAGCAGACGGCCAGCGAGCCCGGCATTCTGCGCGGGCGCGGTTTTGCCTATGCCCGCTACATTCACAGCAAATTTCCCGGCTTCGGTGCCGCCTGGGCTGCCTGGGTCGCGGATGTCGCGATTGATAAGCAGAGCGGCGAGATCGCCGTTACGCGCATCACCGTGGGCCATGATGCCGGCATGATGATCAACCCGGAAGGGGTTAAGCATCAGATACACGGCAATGTCATTCAGTCCACCAGCCGGGTGCTCAAAGAACAGGTGACGATTGAAAGCAACCTGATCGCCAGCCAGGAGTGGGGCAGCTATCCGATCCTGACGTTTCCGGAAGTGCCGGATATTGACGTAATGATGGTGCCGCGCCCGCACGAACCGCCGCTCGGCGCAGGAGAATCTGCATCGGTGCCCAGCGCCGCGGCCATCGCCAATGCAGTATTTGATGCCACCGGCATCCGCTTTCGCGAGCTGCCGATTACCGCCGACAAACTGCGTCAGGCGCTGAACGGCCCCGATCCGCAGCCGGAGCCCCGGCTGGCGGCACCGGCCCAAACCGCTCGTCGCCGCAGGCGTAAATGGGCGCTGGGCGGCGTGACAGGCTTGCTCGGTCTCGCCGCTGGCGTGGCGATCAACGCGCTGCCGTGGCGCGCGCCGATTGCACCTGTGACACCCCCCGCTGCCGGAAGCTGGTCGGCGGAAATGCTGGAACGCGGCCGTCAGGTGGCCGCAGCCGGTGACTGCGCCGTATGCCACACCACGGAAGGTGGCGCGACCAATGCCGGCGGCCTGAAGATGGAGACGCCGTTTGGCACGCTCTACACCACCAACATCACGCCGGATAAACAGACCGGCATTGGCAGCTGGTCATTCAACGCCTTCGATCGCGCCATGCGCCAGGGCATCAGCCGCGACGGCCATCATCTCTATCCGGCGTTTCCCTACACCAGCTTTCGTCAGCTGAGCGAAGGCGATATGCAGGCACTGTATGCCTGGCTGATGTCACAACCGGCGGTACAACAGGCACCAGCAGAAAACCAGATGCGCTTTCCCTATAACCTGCGTTTCCTGATGGCGGGCTGGAACGCGCTTTACCTCGGGCGCGGCGAATATCAGCCTGACCCCCGCAAAAACGCCGAATGGAATCGCGGTGCCTATCTGGTGAACGGAGCCGGACACTGCGGCGCCTGCCACTCGCCGCGCAACCTGATGGGCGCGGAAAAAAGCGGGGACAATTTCCTCGCCGGTGGCTGGGTCGACGGCTGGGAAGCGCCCGCACTTAACCAGCTGAGTAAAGCCCCGCAGCCGTGGACGGCGCAGTCGCTGTATAACTATCTGCGCAGTGGTTACGATGCGCAGCACGGCGTTGCCGCCGGACCGATGGCACCGGTGGTAAGCCATCTCGCCACCCTGCCGGAAGCCGATGTGCGCGCGATGGCCAGTTATCTGGCGGATATTAATGGTCAGGCTGCGCGCCCTGTCGCGGCGCCGGCGGCAAAACCGGCATGGAACACTGCCGCGGGGGAACGGCTGTTTAAAGGCGCCTGTCAGGCCTGTCACAGCGCCAGCGAGGGCGGACCGCAGCTGTTCGGCGTCAGCCCGTCAATGGCCAACAGCAGCAGCGTGACCAGCGCAACGCCCGATAATCTGCTGCAGGTGGTATTGCACGGTATCGACAAACCGGCAACCGATGCACTCGGTTATATGCCCGGTTTTGCGGCCAGTTTGTCGGATAAGCAGGTTGCTGATATCGCCGCCTGGCTGCGCCAGCGCTACGCGCCTGATGAACCGGCGTGGCAAAATCTGACTGAAAAGGTGGCGCAGGTGCGCGCGAATCCCGGCAGCCACTGACTGAGGCGGCACGATACCGGTTAGCGGCGCTCGCCGGATCGTGGCAGATCCGCGTCGCGGATCGTGCCCTGATGGGCCTGTAAGGTGATGAGCATCGCCGGGTCGAGCAGCGCGCGGGCACCGCTATCGCCCTGCAGCTGACCGAGCGCCGCGCCATAGTGCGCGGCAAATCCCACCGGATGGCCCGGCTGGTTTTGCCAGCTGAGCCGCACCTGTGGCGCGCCCTGGCGCAGCGCCTGTGCCACACGTTGATGATCCTCCGCCCTCACCCACGCCATATCGCCCGGCAGTATCAGCCAGCCATGCCAGTGCGCGGTGGCCCGCACGCCAGCGGCAATGCTTTCACCGCTGCCGGCGCTGGCAATAGAGCAGCTCGCCACACCGCACTGCTGTGCCAGCTGCTGAAGGGGGTGATCGTCCGGTCGGTGCACAAGCAGAAGTGGCAAACCGCTGCGCTGCGCCTGCTGCAGCGTCAGCTTCAGCAGCGGCTGAGGCACGCCATTATCATCAGGATACGGTGCCAGCAGTTTGTGTCCGGTACCGCCGGCCTGACGAAAACGGCTGCCAAGACCGGCAGCAAGGATGAGAATGCCTGGCGTCTGCATTTTAGGATGGCTTCCGGAAATCGGGGCGCACAGTATCGCGCGCCCCGGTGTGGTTAGCGACGGTTTTTCCACACCGTCTGGATGTTACAGAACTCGTGAACACCGAAGCTGGAGAGTTCGCGGCCATAGCCGCTTTTCTTCACGCCACCGATAGCGACGCGCGGATCCGAGGCACCGTTGCCGTTGATAAACACCGCGCCGGTTTCCAGTTGCTCCGCCAGTTGCTGGGCCAGCGCTTCATTACCGCTCCACACGGTGGCGCTCAAGCCAAACTCGCTGTCATTTGCCAGTTGCAGCGCATGTTGCGCATCGCGAGCCACGCTGATCGCCGCAACCGGTCCAAAGATCTCCTGGCGAAAAGCCGTCATCGCTGGCGTGACGTCCGCGAGGATGGTCGGCGCATAATAGTTGCCAACGCCGTCGATCTTATGGCCGCCCAGTACCAGACGAGCACCCTGCTGCAGCGTTTCCTGCACCTGATGATCCAGTTCATCGCGCAGGTCGTAGCGTGCCATCGGACCGATATAGGTCTCTTCCAGCAATGGATCGCCGACTTTCAGCGCCTGCACGGCTGCGCTGAAACGCGCCTCAAAGGCGTCTGCGATGCTTTCTTCAATGATGAAGCGCTTGGCCGCCATACACACCTGTCCGCTGTTCTGGTAGCGTCCTGCGACCGCTGAGGCCACAGCTGCATCCAGATCGGCATCGGCCAGCACGATAAAAGGATCTGCGCCGCCCAGTTCCAGCACGGTTTTTTTCAATACCGCACCGGCCTGCGCCGCGATCGCGCCACCTGCGCGCACGCTGCCGGTCACGGCGATGGCCGCAACGCGTGGATCGTTGATAGCGGCAGAGACACCGTCGTTATCCACGTTGATCACGTTAAATGCGCCGCGCGGTAGATCGGTTGCGGCAAACAGCTCTTCCATCAGGTAAGCGCAACCCATGACGCTCGGAGCGTGTTTCAGCAGGTAGGTGTTGCCAGCCAGCAGCATACTGACCGCGCCGCGCAGAACCTGCCAGTAAGGAAAATTCCATGGCATCACCGCCAGGATCACACCGAGTGGACGGAAGGATTGCCATGCCTGCTGGTTTTCCACCAGCGTGGGCTGATCCGCCAGCATCGCCGGTCCGTGTTCAGCGTACCAGTCACACAGGCTGGCGCATTTCAGGACTTCGGCGCGCGCCTGGGCAATCGGCTTACCCATTTCCAGCGTAGCGAGCGTGGCCAGATGATCCTGACGCTGGCGCAGCTGTTCACCCAGCTGACGCAGCACCTTCACGCGCTGTGCCATCTCTGTGTTACGCCACTGCGCAAAGGCGCTGGCGCTCTGCTGTAACGCTGTTTCCAGTTCAGCGGCATTTTGCAGTGGATACGTACCAATGATTTCGCCGCTGGTGGGATTACGTGAAATAACGTGCTCAGTCATAAGATGCCTTCGTCAGATAATCGGGTTGATCAGATTGGGATCTACCTTACGCCAGCTATCAGGTGATGAAAAATGAATAGATGAGAGCAAGTTGTTCACCTGAAATGAATTGAGGGAGTGAACTGCCCTGAAGATTTTCAGTTTCTAGCGTCACATGAGGATTCATCGACGTAAGCGAATTTTCTGCAGGTTACGCTTATCAGCGTGAGTCGTCTCAACGGGTTATTCACTTATACAGTGATTAGATCTTAAAGAAAGATCATAAAGAGATCTAAAAGAGATCCTAAGAGATCCCCGATTGCGGCAGGCCGCACCAGACAAGGGCTGAGAAGGTGATCGTGTTCACTATAATCAGTAAAGTATCCACTATAGTCAGTACTTTATTCACTATAGACAGTAGAATGTTCACTATAAACAGTGTTAATGTTCACTGTAATCAGATACCGATCCTTTTCATCCACAGAATGAAGATCTCAGGCTATGGCAGATAAAGAGAGTGAAAACAAGGCGTTACTTGAACCTTTTCTGTCGGTGACAAAAAACAGCGGTGAAGTTATTCAGCTTCATCCCAATAAAAATAACACCGTACAACCGGTCGCGTTGATGCGCCTGGGTCTGTTTGTTCCTACCCTGAAGTCGACGGCTCGCGGCAAATCCGGCGCCATGGCTTCAACTGATGCCACCAAAGAACTTAAGAACCTGTCGCTGGTGAAAGCGGAAGGCTATGAAAAGATTACCATCACCGGCGCACGGCTGGATATGGATAATGATTTCAAAACCTGGGCCGGCATCATTCAGTCTTTCTCGCGTTATCCGTCGAAGGGCGACACCGTCACGCTGCCGTTTATCGACTTCGTCAAGATGTGCGGTATTCCTTCAGCCAACTCGTCCGCAGCACTGCGTAAGCGTCTTGACGCCTCGCTGCGACGTATCGCGACCAATACCCTGTCGTTTGAGGGGAATGGTAAAGCCTACCACACGCATCTGGTGCAGTCGGCTTACTACGATCGTGAGAAAGATCTGGTGCGCATTCAGGCCGATCCTAAGCTGTTTGAGCTGTATAACTTCGACCACAAGGTGCTGTTGCAGCTGCGGGCTATTTCGCGCCTCAAGCGTAAGGAGTCGGCGCAGGCGCTGTATACGTATCTGGAAAGTCTGCCGACTAACCCGGCGCCGATTTCGCTGGCGCGCTTGCGGATGCGCCTCAATCTCGGTTCAAAAACCACCACGCAAAACCATGTGGTGCGACGCGCCATGGAGCAACTGAAAGAGATCGGCTACCTCGACTATTCCGAAGTGAAACGCGGCCGTTCGGTGTTTTTCATCATCCACAGTCGCACGCCGAAACTCGATGGCATCAGCAATCTCGAAAGTATCGATTCGCTTGAAGACCTCGATTTTGAAGACTGATTTCCCCCATTCACTGTAATCAGTAAGCCCTCTTCCCGCCGTGTCACTGAGCTGCAAAAGTGACACGGCAGCATTCTCTTCGTTCACTGTAATCAGTACAGCCGCTGTTGTTCACTGTAATCGGTAACGTTCACTGCAATCAGTAATAGCTTACGTTCCCGCTTTGCGCCCTGTATCGCTACGCTACCCGTTTTCCCACTTTATGCCACCTGTAACGATAGTGGGTACTTACCAGGTGGGTATAAATCGTATTTAATTCCCCGCCAGAGCAGCGGCTGGCTGATTACAGTGAATGTTCTGTCTGCCACGTGGTCTTGCTGACTATAGTGAATATCAGACGGCCTAGCAGAACTGATTGTAGTGAACGTTGTTACCTAATTGCATGATTAATAAGCTTAATAATAGTTGAACGAGTAAGTGCCCACTGTAATCAGTAATTATGCTGTGAAAACAACCAGTAAAAGTGACAGGGTTGGTCACACGCACTGATTACAGTGAATGCCTGCCGTGATTTACTGATTACAGTGAACGCCCGCAGCTCTGTTCTTTGGCTGCGCTTAAGCCCGCGCAACTGCTGATTACAGTGAACATCGCGGATGCTTCTCCGCCTGCCGTCCAGAGGCTGACGGAGCGATCTTTGAATGACGAATGCTGACTACAGTGAACACCAGAGGTCATAAGGCGCAGCCGGTGGGCGCTGATTACAGTGAACGAGCCTGTGATGATCCGGCTTTACCAGACGGTATAGAGCGGTATCGGTTACTGATTGCAGTGAATGTTTTAGTCGATCGCCCTTCCCTGCCCCGCACCTGCGATTTTGAATACCCGCGCAGAAGCGAATCGCGTCTGTGCTGATTACAGTGAATGCTTTATCGGGCAGCTCAATCACTGTGCAACCAGGTCGTTTTTAGTGCTGATTACAGTGAATGTTGCTCAGCGAACAGCCGGAAATTGTCATTACCATTATCTGACAGCGATCACATTACTGATTACAGTGAACATTGACGAAAGGGGTTACGTAGTTTACTGACTACAGTGAATGGCAGGTGTGATGAGGTGCAGGCTTACTGATTACAGTGAATCTTATGCGGGATGGTGACCGTTGGCTGGCAGGCGTTTACCGCGTTGCGGCCACTCAGGACCACTTATACCGCTGCTGCTATACGTATTGCTTGTAGTGCCAAACCGCAAACGCCAGCAATGCTCTGCGCTAACGGTTTGTCCGCCGGAACGGATGGCTGCAAAGCCCTAATCCGCCACGGCGACGTTAAGCTACGCAACGTTGATCAGGAGACGCTCTACTGACTACAGTGAACGTTAGCCGTGTTGCGCTGCAAAACTCATGGGTTTACTGACTACAGTGAATCTTTCAACCGCTTCTTCCCTTACCTGCCCTGCTTTGACGCGTTATCTGGCTGACCCATAGGTTTACTGATTACAGTGAATCCTTCTTCAACGCTGCTGATTACAGTGAATGTGACGCTGAATACAGTGAACAGTGATCAACAACAACGTCGAGTTGCTGATTACAGTGAACACCAGCAGCGTGACCTGAGGATTACTATGCGCAAACTGTGACCGCAACCTTTCCATTTACCTGCAGGACACGACCACTGATTACAGTGAATGTCGCGCTTTCGCAGACGGCACGCCGATCACATTTTCACCAGTTGATTATCATTCAGACAATTCGACTTACTGAATGCAGTGAATCTCTGCATTAAGCCCCTCACGCAAAAGGCCTTTTTGTAACGCGTGCCGATGATGAACAGATGAGATAGATTTGCCTCATGTGCAGGATTTCGGTATAAAGTCATAAATCCTACATGTGTGGAGCAAGTATGGCTAACGACGAGAAGCAAGTTCTGAAAGTCGCTCAACGCTCAGAAAGAATGCTGATGAGCCTGACCGAGCAGATTCAGGCGCAAAAAGAAGAGCTGCACGAGAATACCTTTTATCAGGTTTACGCCAAAGCGGCGCTGGCCAAGCTGCCTAAATTGACGCGCGCCAGCGTCGATTATGCGGTCAATGAGATGGAAGAAAACGGCTATCCGTTTGATAAGCGCGCGGCGGGCAGCTCGACCAAGTATGCGATGTCGATTCAAAACATCATCGATATCTATCACCATCGTGGCGTACCAAAATACCGCGACCGCCACTCCGAAGCGTTCACGCTGTTCGTCGGTAACCTCAAAGGCGGCGTTTCCAAAACTGTTTCGACTGTTTCGCTGGCGCATGCACTGCGCGCGCATCCGCATCTGCTGTTTGAAGACTTGCGCATCCTGGTTATCGATCTCGATCCGCAGTCCTCTGCCACCATGTTCCTGAATCATGAACGTTCAGTTGGTCTGGTGGAGGCCACAGCGGCACAGGCGATGCTGCAAAATGTCAGCCGCGAAGAGCTGAAAAGCGAATTTATCGTGCCGTCGATTATTCCTGGCGTTGACGTACTGCCCGCCTCAATCGATGACGCTTTTATTGCTTCGCGCTGGGAAGAGTTATGTGCGGAGCATCTGCCGCAGCAAAACGTCCATGCGGTGCTGTATGAAAACGTCGTGGCGAAGCTGAAAAAAGACTACGACTTCATTTTTATTGATAGCGGTCCGCATCTGGACGCCTTCCTGAAAAACGCCATCGCCGCGTCCGATTTGCTGATGACGCCGGTGCCGCCGGCTCAGGTCGACTTCCACTCAACGCTGAAGTATCTGACGCGCCTGCCGGAGCTTATCGACATTATTGAAGAATCCGGTGCCACCTGCCGCCTGCAGGGCAACATTGGTTTTATGTCGAAGCTGTCCAATAAGGCGGACCACAAGATGTGTCACAGCCTGGCGAAAGAAATATTTGGCGGCGATATGCTCGATGCCGCACTGCCGCGACTGGATGGATTTGAGCGCTGCGGTGAATCGTTCGACACGGTTATCTCTGCCAACCCGTCAACGTATGTCGGCAGCAGCGAAGCCCTGAAAAACGCGCGTTCGGCGGCAGAGGATTTTGCCAAAGCCGTATTCGATCGTATTGAATTTATTCGCCTGAACTGAGGTTACTATGAGCGCAAAAAGAATCACTATTGGCCGAACCTTCAGCCAGAGCCCGTTACAGAATGAACCCAGCGAGGAGGGTCACTCACAAACCTTTATCCTCTCCACCGGCAAACGCGCCCTGTTTATGCTGGAGCACATTCCGGCGAAACAGATTGAAGAAAGAACGTACGTGGTGATGGAAACCAACGGTCGCGATCAATCCGGTCTGACGCCCGAGTCGCTGCGCGATATCATCCGCACCATCAAACTGCAGCAGTTTTTCCCGGCCATAGGCGTAAAGCGTGGCGATCGGATTGAGATTCTTGATGGCTCACGTCGTCGTGCGGCGGCACTGCACTGTAAAAGCGGGCTGGATGTTTTGGTGACTGAGGTAGCTATCTCTGCCGATGAAGCCCGTCGTCTGGCGCAGGATATTCAGACTGCCCGTGAACACAATCTGCGTGAAGTGGGCATGCGCCTGATGTCGCTGAAGGACAGCGGCCTGTCGCAGAAGGAAATCGCGCAGAGTGAAGGGCTGTCTCAGGCAAAAGTCACGCGTGCGTTGCAGGCCGCCAGCGTGCCGCTGGAACTGGTGACGTTATTTCCCAATCATTCAGAGCTGACCTATCCCGATTACAAAACGCTGCTGCAGGCTTATGAAAAGCTGCAGGAGACCGGGCAGTCGGTGGATGCGCTGATTGAAACCATCGGCATGGATGTGGACAGCGTCTGCGCGCGAGATGGGCTGGCAGAAGATGAAGTCAAGAACGGTATTCTGCGACTGGTGCGCAATGGCAGCCAGACGCTGATGCAGGCACCGGCAAAAGATAAAGTGGTTGCCACGCCGCTGTGGACCTTCGCCGATAAAGACCGCTACGCCCGCAAAAAAACGCGAGGACGTATGTTCAGCTACGAATTCAATCGCCAGTCGAAAGAGCTGCAGGAAGAACTGGATCGCGTCATCACCGAGACGCTGAACAAATATCTCAACCAGTAGCAGGCCTTTCACTCTTCCTGCGTCAGATCTCTGTAGCAGCACAATACCGTCTATCGTCAACTGTGCTGCTACAGAGTTTACTTCCCCCACCTGACATTCGTCGCCGTTTTACCGTTCGCCAGGCCGATTTCAGCGCTAAGTGCATGAATTCACATTAACCTCGCGCAGAATTTCAGGCTGAAATCGCCATCAACCAGTCGGGTTGTAGCTGAATCCCAGCCCGTTAGTTCAGACTGTGAATAAATTTGCCTCAGCTGTGCGCGAAAGCAACAATGGTGTTTGGTCTTCAGGCTAGCGCTGAAATGCAGCCTGAAATCGATAGGGTTCGCCATGGCGATTTCATCGCTAACTCTATGATTATAGATATTTAATGGAGAGAATTTCAGGCTGAAATCGCCCGGCTATTGTCCTGGATTTCTATGCACTCATCAGATTATCGTGAATTTAGCCAGACGATATTCAGGATGTTATCCACAGAAAACGTGGATAACTTTAAATGCGGGGTTCACGCCATCAGCGCCAGCTGCGCAGTAGATTGCCACACCGCATCGCGCACGCGCACGGGCTTATTAATCAACCCCAGCGCATAAAAGCGGTCAGCGATGGCCTGCTGTTCTTTAATGACATGAAACGCCATCGCCCGTGTCTGATGGCTGCGGCGGGACAGCGCGCGTGCCACCGCAGCGTATTCCAGTCCCAGTTCCTGAGCCAGCAACGCGGCGGCTTCATGACGATGGGTATCGATAAAGGTGCCAGTTTGCTGCAGGCAAACCACCAACTGCTGCACAATATCATCATGCTGCTGTGCGTAATCGTGGCGTGCCAGATAAAACTGATGATTACGCACCCGGCCTTCGCCCTTCTCTAATACACGCAAATCAGGGTGACTTTCTGCGGCGCTGAGTAAGGGATCCCACATCATCCACGCATCGACGGCGAGATAATCACTGGCGGTCAGGGGATATTTCGGCGGCGCATAGACCACTTTGATTTCGTCCAGACCAATGCCAGCTTCTTCCAGCAGCTGTAACAACAGCCAGTGAACGTTCGACCCCTTGTTGACTGAAATACGCTTACCGCGTAAATCTGCCAGACTGTGAATCGCGCTGTCGTGCGGCACAACCATACCCACACTGCCTGGCGCCGGCGGCTCCCAGGCAATATACCTCACCGCACTCCCGCTGGCCTGAGCGAAAATGGGCGGCACCTCACCGGTGGTGCCAAAATCAATCTCGTTGTTTTGCAGCGCATACAGCAACTGAGGACCAGCCGGAAATTCACTCCATAATACGCTGATGCCCTGCTGTTCGAAGCACTGTTCCAGACTCTGACGTGCTTTCAATACGCCAAGGTTGCCAAACTTCTGATAGCCAATGCGCAACTCCCTTTCCGGGCGGATGTTGTCGTCGCCGTGCGGCAATGATTTGAGGGGAGATTTGCGCCGGCCTTTGATCACACCGCGATGGGCCAGATGGGTGCGCAGCGTGTGACGGCTGATGCCGAGCAGCGCGGCGGCCTGGGTTTGATTATTATCTGCCATCTCCAGGGCATTACCGATCAGGCTATGTATGACGCGATCAAACAGCTGCTGAGGTTCGCTGACGATTTGCTGGCGCAGGAAGCTGTCCAGCGTAGAGTCATCGTCATCACTGAATGCGCGGTCGCTGTAGCCCGCCAGACGCAACTGCGCCGGCGTTAACGTTTCATCGCGACTGAGCAGCACCGCATTGTGCAGCGTATTCTCCAGCTCACGGATATTCCCCGGCCAGCTGTAGTTGCGCAGGGCTTCCAGCGCCTCAGGCGACAGGCGACGCGCCGGACGGCCGAGGCGGCGTGCATACAGCGCGAGGAAGTGCTGCGCCAGCAGTGGGATATCTTCACGGCGCTGGCGCAGCGGTGGCAGGGGAACCACGGCGATATTAAGACGATAAAACAGATCTTCGCGAAAGTGCCGTTCGCGAATCGCCTGCGCGAGGTCGACATGGGTTGCGGCAATCACGCGGACATCAACTTTTATCGCCTTGCGCGAGCCTACGCGGGTGATTTCTCGTTCCTGCAGCACGCGCAGCAGCTTGACCTGTAGCGGCAGGCTCAGTTCGCCGATCTCATCCAGCAACAGCGTGCCGCCCTGCGCCGCTTCAAACCAGCCAGGATGCGCCTGTGTTGCGCCAGTGAACGCCCCTTTTTCATGCCCAAACAGCTCGGCTTCTGCCAGGCTTTCCGTCAGGGCGCCGCAGTTGACCGCGAGAAAAGGGGCATGCCGGCGTGGGCTGTGATGATGCAGATAACGCGCGACCACTTCCTTGCCGGTGCCGGTCTCGCCCACGATCAGCACCGTGGCATCGGTAGGGGCGAATTTATCGAGTAGCGACTGGAAAGCCAGCGATGCCGGGTCGACCAGACGAGGTGATTCGGGTTGATTGTAAGGTGTCAGCATAATGAAGATTCCAGTGAGCATTTCCATCACGCTAAACATCGCAGCCGATAAACAACAGCAGGAAAAATGCATAAGCAGTTGCATATGCAGCAAATGCTGTCGGGACAGCGTCGCGAATGCAACAGCGCTGCGCCCTGCTTCAGAGCTAACTGACTGAAAATTCACACACTGCAGTCACCGGAAAGCTGGCACGCTTTTCGCTAGAGGCTATATAACCAAATGGAAAGTTTAAAATGACCGTTTTCTCATAAAGTTATATAGGAAAAGCATAATGGCTGAATCTGCGCACGAGAGCATCAATGTCTTTTGGTTCCTGCCGACGCACGGCGATGGCCGATACCTTGGCACCACTGAAGGTGGGCGGCCGGTTGATTTAGCCTATTTACAGCAGGTCGCGCTGGCAGCCGATAATCTGGGCTTCTACGGCGTCCTTATTCCAACGGGTAAAAGCTGTGAGGATTCGTGGCTGGTTGCTTCCGCGCTGGCACCCATGACGCGCCGGTTGCGCTATTTGGTCGCCGTGCGTCCGGGCCTGCAGCCACCGACGCTGGCAGCGCGTATGGCCACCACGCTGGATCGCCTGTCCGAAGGTCGTCTGCTGATTAACGTGGTTACCGGCGGCGATCCGGTGGAGAACAAAGGTGACGGCATCTTCCTCAACCACAGTGAACGTTATGAAGTCACGCGCGAGTTCCTGGATGTCTACAGCCGATTGATGCGCGGTGAAAAAGTGGATTACCAGGGCGAGCATATTCAGGTCGAGGGCGCGGAGGTGCTGTTTCCAGCGGTGCAGGAAAACGGTCCACCGCTCTACTTTGGCGGCTCGTCAGAGGCGGCCATCGACGTGGCGGCGCAGCAGATTGATACCTATCTCACCTGGGGAGAACCGCCGGCACAGGTGGCGGAAAAACTGGCGGTCGTGCGCGAGCGCGCTGAGTCACGCGGGCGTAAACTGGAATACGGTATCCGTCTGCATGTGATTGTCCGCGAAACCGAAGAGGAAGCCAGAGCGGCGGCAGACAAACTGATAGCGCATCTGGACGATGAGACCATCGCCCAGGCGCAGAAGATTTTTGCCCGCATGGATTCAGCCGGGCAGGCGCGCATGAGCGCATTGCACAACGGTTCCCGCGATAATCTCTATATTGCGCCCAATCTGTGGGCGGGCGTCGGGCTGGTGCGCGGCGGTGCGGGCACCGCGCTGGTGGGCAGTCCGCAACAGGTTGCTGAGCGCATCCGTGAATATCAGGCATTGGGTGTGACCAACTTCATCCTGTCGGGCTATCCCCATCTGGAAGAGGCGCACCGGGTGGCGGAATTGCTGCTACCGTTATTACCACTGGCACACGGTCATCAGCAGCGCGCCCGCGCTATCAATACCGGTCCATTTGGTGAAACCATCGGCAGTGATAAGCGCCCGGTGGCGAAACAGGCGAGCGCCAGCTGATGCAGGAGAGGGCGATGGCAACAGCACGCATCATTATTGTTGGTGGCGGTTTCAGCGGTACGGCGCTGGCGATTCATCTTGCCCGCACGTCACGCGCACCGCTACTGATTACAGTGGTCGAACCGCGTGCCAGTCTCGGCGCCGGCGTTGCCTATTCAACATCGGAACCGGCGCACCGTATCAACGTGCCGGCCGCGCGTATGCAGCTCAGCGGAGAAGAGCAGGGCGCGTTTGATCGCTGGTACCGTCAGCAGCCGGAATGTTCACTGGATTCAGCAGCGCACTGTGCAGATGGCGCGGTGTATCCGCAGCGTGCGCTGTTTGGCCGCTATCTGGCTAAGCAGTTTGCCGCCGCTGCTGAGGCACATCCGCATGTTAGCCTGCGCCACGTTCAGGCGCGTGCGCTGTCATGGTCAGGCCAGCAGCTGTTACTGAGCAACGGAGAAACGCTGACTGGCGATGTGCTGGCGCTGGCCATCAGCCATCCGCCGCCGTCGCTGCCGCGCCGCTTACAGCCGCTGGCTAACCATCCGGCGCTGATTGCCAACCCGTGGCAGCCAGGCGTGCTGGATAACGTTGAGCCTGACGCATCGGTAGCGATTGTCGGCACCGGCCTGAGCATGGCTGACGTGGTCGCTTCGCTGGCGACGCGTCAGCATCGCGGTCCGCTGCTGGCGTTCTCACGGCGCGGACAGCTATCACGCCCCAATCTCAGCGGCGAATGGCCGGAATGGTCACTGGCCGCGCAACCTCAGCCCAGCGCGCGCCGCTGGCTGCATCATATCCGTGGTGAAGTCGCTCGCGCCGCCGCGCAGCAGCTGCCGTGGCAGCGTGTGCTTGATGAGGTGCGTGTGCAGGGACAAGCCATCTGGCAGTCACTTCCGCTGCGTGAACAGCAGCGCTTTGCGCGTCATCTGCGTTCATGGTGGGATGTGCACCGTTATCGCATTGCCCCGCAGGTCGCCGCCGTCATCGCGCAGCGACAGCAGCAGGGCACACTGCAGGTGCTGGCCGCCCGGCTGGAAACGATACGCAGCCACGCGCAGCAACTGGAAATCACCCTGCGCCAGCGCGACGGCACAACGCACACCCGGCTGCTGGATAAACTGATTGTCACGACCGGACCGGGACACGCAGCGCTGACGACCAGCCAGCCGCTGCTGCAATCGCTCAGTGAGCAGGGCCTGATCCGCGCCGATGCGCTCGGCTTCGGTATTGATGTCGATAGCCACTCGCGCACTCTTAATGCTCAGGGGCAGGCCAGTACACGTCTGTTTGTCGTCGGCCCGGCGGCGCGCGCCCGCTTTGGCGAGCTGATGGGCTTGCCGCAGGTGGCCGATCACGCTGCTGCCGTGGCGCATGAAATCCTTTCTGCATTGCAAATCGCTCATGCTGAGCGATGTCCCCGCTCCGCATCCTGAACGCTCAACATCCTGAAAATTAACTGACGAACGCCGGGTCGCTGCACGATCACGGCCTCGCTATGGAGATTGCTATGCCATCGCAACGCGAAATACGCCTCAATGCCTTTGATATGAACTGTGTCGGTCACCAGTCGCCCGGACTCTGGGCGCATCCCCGCGATCGCTCCTGGCAGTATAAAGATCTCGAATACTGGGTCGATTTGGCGCGTCTGTTAGAACGCGGCAAGTTTGATGGCCTGTTCATCGCCGACGTGCTCGGCATTTACGATGTGCTGAACGGCAACGGTGACGCGGCGATCCGCCAGGCCACGCAGGTGCCGGTGAACGATCCGCTGGCACTCATCACGCCGATGGCGCTGGTCACTGAGCACCTCGGTTTCGGCTTAACCGCCTCGCTGTCATTTGAGCATCCTTATCCGTTCGCGCGCCGTTTGTCGACGCTCGATCATCTGACCAAAGGCCGCATAGGCTGGAACATTGTTACCTCCTATCTGGAGAGCGGCGCGCGCAACATTGGCCACCAGGCGCAGACGGATCACGACAGCCGCTATGACTATGCCGATGAGTATCTGCAGGTGGTGTACAAACTGCTGGAAGGCAGCTGGGAGCAGGATGCGGTGCTGCGCGATCGTCAGCGTCGTATTTTCAGCGATCCCGGCAAAATCCATCCAATCAACCATCAGGGTACCTTCTTTAACGTGCCGGGGATTCATCTGTGCGAGCCTTCGCCGCAGCGTACGCCGGTGCTGTATCAGGCCGGGGCATCCAGCCGTGGCAAACAGTTTGCGGCTGAGCATGCTGAATGTGTGTTTGTCGCCGCGCCGTCCAAAGTGCTGTTGAAGAAAACCGTGGCCGATATCCGTCGTCGCGCGGCCGAAGCCGGTCGCGATCCGCGCAGTATTTTGATCTTCAACCTGCAGACGGTGATTGTCGGTGAAACCGATCGGGCGGCGCAGGCGAAGTGGCAGGAATATAAAAGCTGGGTCAGCTACGAAGGCGCGCTGGCGCTGGTCTCCGGCTGGACCGGCATCGACTTTGGACAATATCAGCCGGACCAGGTGCTGAAATACCTGCACACCAACGCCATTCAGTCAGCGGTTGAAACCTTCTCCACCGCCGATCCCGACCGTCAGTGGACGGTGAAAGCGCTGGCGGATTGGGTCGGCATCGGCGGTTTTGGTCCGTTGCTGGTGGGCAGTGCCGCAACGGTGGCGGATGAGCTGCAGAGCTGGGTAGAGGAGACCGACGTGGATGGTTTTAACCTCGCTTACGCGCTGACCCATGAAACCTTTGAGGATGTGGTTGAGCTGCTGATTCCGGAGCTGCAAAAGCGCGGCGTTTACAAGCAGGATTACGCGGCGGGCACGCTACGCGAAAAGCTGTTTGCCGCCGGGCCGCAGCTCAGCGCGCCTCATCCGGGTGCCGGCTATCGTGTACGCAGCGCACAGCAGCAGGAGGTCATATGATCGAAATCGAACGGCTGAGTAAGCACTACCGTGCGCCGGACGGTCGCGTCACCGACGTGCTGAAAAACATCACGCTGCAGGTGCCGGAAGCCAGCATCACCGCGGTGGTCGGACCGAGCGGTGCCGGAAAATCTACGCTGGCCAAATGCATCAGCCTGCTGGAGCAGCCCAGTGGCGGCAGCATTAGCGTCAACGGCAGCGATTTATCCCGGCTGGATGGCGAAGCACTGCGTCGTGCGCGTCGCGCAATCGGTACGGTGTTTCAGTCTTCGGCACTGCTGCAGCGTAAAACGGCCTGGGAAAATATCGCGTTGCCGCTGCGCTATCTGGGGGTGGTCGAGCGCGATATCCACGCCCGCGTCGGCGAGCTGCTGGAGAGCGTTGGGCTGAGCCACAAAGCCAGCGCCTTGCCCGCACAGCTCTCCGGTGGGCAGCGGCAGCGCATCGGTATTGCTCGCGCGCTGGCGCTGCGTCCGACGGTGCTGCTGGCCGACGAAGCCACCTCTGGCCTCGATCCGGAAGCGACGGTCACCATCCTCGAACTGCTGAAAAAGCTGCGCGACGACTACCGGCTGGCGATTGTACTGATCACCCATGAGATGGATGCGGTACGTCAGGCGGCGGATGCGGTTGCCGAGATTCGCGATGGTGAGATTGTGCAGTATGGCGCGGTCAGGGCGCTGCTGGCACAGCCGGATAGCGCGCTGGGCCAGCGACTGCTGCCACTAACAGCCTCAGCCAGTGATGCCGGGCTGGTGCTGCAGCTGAGCTATCGCACCGATATCACGGTGACCAGCGACTGGATTTCGCGCCTCAGCCAGCAGTTTGCTGTACGCGTGGACCTGCTGGGCGCACACGTTGAGCGGGTCAATGGCGTGCAGGCCGGACGACTGCAGGTAGGAATTCATTTTCAGCAGGAGCAGGTGCCGCTGGCACGGCTGCTGACGCAGCTGGAGCAGTATGGCCTGGCGGCCAGCGTGTCTGCCAACGTGCAGCCGTTTCGGGAGGCGGTATGAGCGTATCGGTAATAAGCCAGGATACGCCCTGGCCGGAGATTCCTGGACTGATGCTGCCGGCACTGGGCGAAACCGCACTGATGGTCGGTATCGTGATGCTGTTTGTAGTGAGCCTTGGTGGCGTGGTCGGCGTGGTGCTGTTTAACACCTCGCCGCGTGGTCTGTTTCCGCAGCCCGGCGTACAGCGCGTGCTGAGCTGGATTGTCAATATGGGGCGCTCGCTACCGTTCCTAGTGCTAATGGCGGCCATCATCCCGTTTACCTTCTGGCTGACCGGCACCACCATCGGCATTCCGGCGGCGGTAGTACCGATGATCGCCGCTGGCATTCCGTTCTTTGGCCTCCTGGTCGATAACGCGCTACGTGAGTTGCCCGCTGAGGTCACCGCGGTGGGGCTGGTATGCGGCGGTTCGCGCTGGCAGATCATCCGCTCCGCCCAACTGAGTGAAGCGCTGCCGGCGATCGTCGCAGCCATCACGCTTAACCTGATCTCCATGATTGAGTACTCGGCGATTGCCGGCACCATTGGCGCCGGCGGCATTGGCTATCTGGCGGTGGTGTACGGCTATCAGCGCTTTGATAACCACATCATGATCGCCACCATCGTAGTGCTGATTGCACTGATTCAGACCATTCAATTTTTCGGCGACCGGCTGGTTGCGGCCTTGCGCCATCCTCAGGGGACATCATTATGACAACACAAGAATTTGAGTTACGTAAAACACGCCGCTGGCCGTGGCTGCTGCTGATTATAGTGGTCATTTTGCTGGCCGCCGCAGGCTGGTTGTGGCGCAGCCAGCAGCCGCAGGCGGTGGTGTTTGGTACCACGCTGAAAGTGCATTATGAGCCGGCAATGGCTGGCGAACAGAAGCTGATTGACTATGTGGGTGAGCATATCGCGCCGGATTACGGCCTGAAGCTGGAGGCGGTCGGTGTGCAGGACCCGGTGCAGGCGGACCGTGCGGTAGCAGAAGGGCAGTACGCTGCGACGGTCTATCAGCATCAGTGGTGGCTGAAGCAGGTGGTCGATGCTAACGGCTTCCAGCTCACTTCCAGCCTGCCGCTGTTCCAGTGGGCGTTTGGTATCTACTCCAATCGCTACCGCTCAGTCGCGGATTTACCGCAGGGCGCAACCATTGTGGTGCCTGACGATGGGGCGAATCAGGGCCAGGCGCTCTGGCTGCTGGCGCGACAGGGGCTGATCACCCTCGATCCGACGGTAGAACCGCGCACCGCCAAACTGAAAAACATTGTCGGCAATCCGCACGATTTCGTGTTTAAAGAGCTGGATCTACTGACCATGCCACGGGCGCTCAATTCGGTGGATGCGGCAATTGGTTATGTGTCGCAATTTGACGCCGGTAAAGTCCCGCGTGACAAAGGTATTCTGTTCCCGCCCGCGCCGCGCACCTTTGCCTCGCAGCTGGTGATCGGTACGCCTTACCTGGAGCAGGAGAACATCGTCAAACTCAGACAGGCATTTGCCGATCCGCGCGTGCAGCAGTGGCTAAAAACCACCGATGACCCGCTGGTCAAAGGCGTGCTGGTGCCGGTTTCTGCTGAATAACTTTACCGCGTAATCCTTTACCCGGACCCGCATGGCGCGTCCGGGTTTGAGTGTTGGTGTCTTTATTATCTTATTGATTATATTGTAATTAATAGCAAATATTGTTGCTTTGGTTGCCTGCATAAAGCGCTTATAACCACCTCACCTGCACAACAAAAACAGACGTGAGGCGTTATGAGTACACTTCCTTTAGAAAACACCTTGCCGGCTTCGCAACCGGTACGTTCGGTCAGTGATGTGGCAAGGCTGATCAACACCCGCAGTAGCAAAAACAACTATGCGCGCATGATTGTGTTTCTCGCGTTGGGTGGCGTGTTCCTGGACGCCTACGACCTGACTACGCTGTCGTACGGCATCGATGACGTGGTGCGCGAGTTCCAGCTGTCGCCGTTTACCACCGGGCTGGTCACCTCATCCATCATGGTCGGCACCATCGTTGGTAACCTGATTGGTGGCTGGCTAACGGATAAATACGGCCGCTATTCGGTATTCATGGCCGACATGCTGTTTTTTGTCGTATCGGCAATTGCGGCCGGCTTAGCGCCCAATGTCTGGGTGCTGATTGGCGCGCGCTTCCTGATGGGCATTGGCGTGGGCATCGATCTGCCTGTGGCGATGTCTTATCTGGCGGAGTTTTCCAAATTCGCCGGCAAAGGCAACAAAGCCGCACGGCTCGCGGCCTGGTGCCCGATGTGGTATGCGGCTTCCACCGTGTGCTTCCTGCTGATTTTTGGCCTCTATTTTCTGCTGCCTAAAGAGCATCCCGACTGGCTGTGGCGCGCCTCGCTGCTGTTTGGCGCGGTGCCTGCGCTGGTGATCATCGCGGTGCGCAGTAAATTCATGAATGAATCACCGCTATGGGCCGCGAATCAGGGCGACTTGACCTCGGCGGTACGGATCCTGCGTGATTCGTACGGTATTCATGCACACGAAGCAGAACCGGAAACGCCACCCGCGGCGGCGGCACCGAAGGTGAGTTTTCGCGTGCTGTTTCAGAAGCCGTGGCGTGAACGCACCATTGTGGCCGGCGTGATGAACATCTGTATTTCGTTTGAGTACACCGCTATTGCCTTCTTCCTGCCGTCGATACTGGCGCAATTTCTCGGTGCCGGCGTGTTCGAGACCATTTCAGCTTCGCTGGGGCTAAACGCGCTGTTTGCCTTCACCGGCGGGCTGCTGGGGATGCGCCTGGCGTGGAAATATCCGTCACGTCATGTGGCGATCGCCGGCTTTGCGCTGCAGTTTTTTGCGCTGGTGGCGCTGGCGTTGATTGGCCACCCGCAGGCATTACCGGGCATCGTGTTCGCGGTGCTGATGCTCGGGCTGTGGCTGTTCGCCGAAGGCTTCGGGCCGGGCGCGCAGCTGATGGTCTATCCGGCGCTCTCGTATCCCACTTCGATTCGCGCGACCGGCGTCGGCTTTAGCCGTGCGCTGTCAGGCATCGGCAGTGCGCTGGCGCTGTTTATTCTGCCGATTCTGCAGGCGGCGCTCGGCACCAACATGTTCTGGGTGGTATCGCTGGCCGCCATCATTCCGATCTTTTTCCTGCTGGCGGTGCGTCACGAACCGACCCGCCACGACATCGACGACCTTTCCCCTCAGGAGTAAAACATGAGCATTCTTTCTACCGGTACTGACTATGACACGCTGGCGGCGCACTTCCGACCGCTGTTTGCCCGCATTGCGGCGGGCGCGGCGGAACGTGAGCGCACGCGCACTCTGCCTGATGAACCGATACAGTGGCTAAAGGAGGCCGGCTTTGGTACGGTGCGCATTCCGCAGCAAAAGGGCGGCTGGGGCGCTTCGCTGCCGCAGCTGTTCCAGCTATTAATTGAGCTGGCGGAAGCGGATTCCAACCTGCCGCAGGCGCTGCGCGCGCACTTTGCTTTTGTCGAGGACCGGCTCAACCAGCCGGACAATGCGGCGCGCGATGCCTGGTTTCGCCGTTTTATAGATGGCGAGCTGGTGGGCAGCGGCTGGACGGAGATCGGCAACGTCAGGCTGGGCGACGTCATTACCCGCGTTACGCCTGCCGCCAATGGCTGGACGCTGAATGGCGAGAAGTTTTACAGCACCGGTGCGCTGTTCGCCGACTGGATTGATGTTTACGCGCGCCGCGATGACAATCAGGGTGACGTGATCGCGCTGGTCAACACGCATCAGCCGGGCGTCACGCGTGAAGATGACTGGGACGGATTTGGCCAGCGCCTGACCGGCAGCGGCACGACGCGTTTCGAGCACGCGCATGTGGAGACGCAGCACGTGTATGATTTTGCCACGCGCTTCCGTTATCAGACCGCGTATTACCAGCACGTGTTGCTGGCGACGCTGGCAGGCATTGCGCGCGCGGTCGCGCGGGACGGCGCGGCAGCCGTTGCCGCCCGCAACCGCGTTTACAGTCACGGCAACGGAGCTGCCTCGCGGCAGGATGCGCAGGTGCTGCAGGTGGTGGGCGAGATCACCAGTCTGGCATTTGCCGTCGAAGCCACGGTGATTCGCGCTACCCATTCACTGCAATCAGCGTATGAAGCGCATGTCAGTGGCGATGAAGCAGCCATCGCCGCTATCAACAACCTGGCAGAAGCCGAGGCCGGACAAGCGCAGGTGATTGCCAGCGAGCTGGTGCCGCGTGCCGCTACCGAACTGTTCAACGCGCTTGGCGCGTCGGATACGCGCGTCAGCAAAGCGCTCGATCGCCACTGGCGCAATGCGCGCACCGTTTCGTCGCATAATCCGGTGATCTACAAAGCGCGTGATATTGGTGACTGGAAAGTTAACGGCACGCCGCCAACCGGCATCTGGCAAATCGGCAGGGGAGAGGGGTAACCGGCCTTGATGAGCAAACGGCGCCGTTATCGGGCGCCGTTTAATAGCGAAAATCCGGCTGCGTCATGGAATTGGCACCTCATAAGCCGCAACCCGGCGGCTTATGAACGGTATTCAATAATATTGAAACCTTCATCAGCCGCTGGCGCTGAGAAATAACGGCTTATAATTTCAAATTGTTCATCTGAAGCGGCAAAATCGTGGGTGCCTGCTGCGTTACGGGCACGTAATCGGCTCTTACACACCTCATCAGGAACGTTAAGGTAATGCAGGTGGTTAGCAGCACCTGATGCTTTAATGATACTCATCATCCATTCACGACTGGCGGGTGTATTAGCCGGAAAATCCAGTACCACCGACATCCCCGCGTTAAGTAATGACACCAGATGCGGTTTCATGGCATTTCTGAGCTTAGAGGAAAACTGCACGTAATCCGCGACCGACTGCATTTCATTGGCAAAGAGTGCCGCAAGCCAGCGATCCTCACTGATGATGATAGTGCGCGGTGCTGCGCCTAATTTTGCGGATAACGTGGATTTACCCGACGCAATTTTTCCACATAGCAGGTGAAGCGTGGCTTTTTCAGGTGATGCGACATCGTTGGTGTTCATGGCTGACCTCACTGGTTGATTACTGGTAAGGCCCGCCTTACCGGCGGGAAAATGGCAAACGTTATCCCACCTGATCGTGCAAGGTGATAATAATGATTGCGGAAGACAGAGCTGAGCAAGTTTTCATCGTTTTAAACTAACAGGTTAAGTCGCAATAATCACCTGGTGCTTTGCTTTAGCTGTGATGTCAGCGTGTTGTTGATAGCGGAGTGCGCAGGGGTAGGGCCGCTTTGTACCGGGAGCGGACATTGTTCAGGTCTCAGGCAGGTATATCAGAGACAAATTATCCCCGGATGACTGACTTAATACCTGCTAAAGATTTCACACCCACAGGCCGATAAAAACGGGAGCGACAGAAACGTAAGGAGATGCGCATGTATGGAAAACTGGTCATTACAGGAATAATAGTAACGTTGTTAAGTGGTTGTTCGGCTGGGTTCAGGCCTTCTCTGGAAGACTATAAAGGTTCAGATGCAGCCAGGATTCGTGCTGCATCTGAGGGCAATACGGCCCTGCAATTTTACGAAAAACAGCCGAGTGGCTGTTATAAAAAAGTATTAGAGCGCCGGGTTACGGCTGGTCTGGCTATTCTCGGTATTCCTGTGTCAGGAAATAAAAAAATCGGAATGCCAGAATCAAGTAACAATAATGGGGCTTTCATAAATGAATTTACTATCAAGCCGGGGCAACGGATAAGCATAATTCATTACTGGACTCAGGCGGGCTACTACCAAAATACAGAACGATCTACCTCCACCAGATTCATTCCTCAGCCAAATCATGATTACGATATCGTCGTCACTGGCTCAGAATTTGGCGGGGATAGCGTATCGGTGAGGGATCTTGATCCAGGCGCTAAGATAATTGAATGGGAAGGCGATTACTGTCCCTCCGGTTTACTTGATTAATTGCATGACGCTGATCACCGTTTGTACGCCTAAGCCCACCCAAGAGTGGGCTTTTCATGTGGTACTCAAACCAGGCGGACGTTGAGGACAATAGCTTTTACGGGATCCAGCGCAAGGCTAAGCCAGCGTAACGGTGTGGTGTGCAGGGGTCAGGCAGAAGGCGGAGATAAAGGGCGTTTAGCGAAACGGTGCTTACAATTCATAGAGTTACATAATATTAATACCGCCAGGCAACTTCATGTGCTGTTCTACACTTACGCATTCAATCAAGCCTTTTGATTGAAAAAGCAGCATCACTGAGAGGGCGGCGACAGCAAAGCGTCACGCAGCCGCAGCCTTCATAACTGATCATGCACGTGAGGAGAACATCATGAAAGCAGTTGTCTATAACGGACCTTTCGACGTTTCAGTCAAAGAGGTTCCGGATCCCAAAATCGTTCGCCCTACCGATGTGCTTGTCCGTATTACCACCACCAATATCTGCGGTTCAGATCTGCATATGTACGAAGGACGCACCAGCTTCGAACAGGGGCGTATTTTTGGTCATGAAAACCTCGGGCAGGTCATTGAAATCGGCAGCGCGGTTGAGCGGGTTAAAGTCGGCGATTATGTCTGCCTGCCCTTTAATGTCGGCTGCGGATTCTGTGAAAATTGCGAGAAAGGGTTAACCGGCTACTGCCTGACGGCCAATCCGGGTACGGCCGGAGCCGCCTATGGCTTTGCTGAAATGGGCGAGTGGGATGGCGGACAGGCGGAGTTACTGCGCGTGCCCTATGCTGATTTTAACTGTCTGGTGCTGCCGCCGGATGCGGTAGAAAAAGAGGAGGACTACGTTTTACTTTCCGACATCTTCCCCACCGGCTGGCATGCCACTGAACTGGCAGGATTACGCCCCGGAGAAAATGTGGCGATTTATGGTGCAGGCCCGGTCGGCCTGATGGCTGCTCACTCGGCCATGATTAAAGGCGCATCGCAGGTGTTTGTGGTTGATACCCATCCGGACAGACTGGCGCTGGCCGAACAACTGGGCGCAGTGGCGATCAACGGTGTGGGTGATGAGGCAGTAAACAAAATTCTCGAATTAACCGATGGGCGCGGCACGGACTGCGGTTGCGAGTGTGTGGGGTATCAATGCTGCAATAAACATGGCCACGAGGATAACTCTGCCACGCTTAACAGCCTTGTCGCGTCAACTAAAGCCACGGGCGGCATCGGTGCGGTCGGCGTTTTTGTTCCGCAGGATCCCGGTGGCGCGACCGACCTGGCCAAAGAGGGTAAAGTGCCTTTCGATTTTGGGAATTTCTGGTTCAAAGGTCAGTCAATCAAGACCGGCCAGTGTAATGTCAAAGCGTATAACCGCCAGCTCGCAAGGCTTATCCATCAGGGCAGAGCCAATCCGGCGCAGATCATCTCGCATCGACTTGCTCTGGCAGACGCTGCCGAAGGCTATAAGCATTTTGATGATCGTGATAAAGGCTGGACAAAAGTCATTCTGAAACCCTGAAATTCAGGTAACTCAGAAGAGCTAAGACACATTCAGGCGGTGGGAAGAGGGAGAACAAAAACTGCCTGTCTGTGGCTGGCTATATCTGGCATGACCACATTAATGACATATCAGCGTAACTCCGGCAGAAATTTGCCCACTGCTTATCCAGTTTGATGCACATGCGCAGCCTCTGTTCCTCAGGGCACGAAGCCGCACAGTGATTACATGCCGCAACAAAGATAACAAGCTTCGAGGCATTTCTGGTCTTCGTCTGACATCATTCCTCCTCAGCTAAAGTTATTTATCAGGCATGAAAGAGATAACGGATTATTCAACTTTGTAATAACTAATTTTTTAATTATCATTTTTCATGATTTGCTAATGCCCGCGATGAGCGAGAAGGGGACACAACATTAATGTGATAATCGTGCGAGGGAGCTAAACGCCTGGTATTATAGCCATATGAATGATCATGACGGAGAAAAGGCTAATGAAAATTACACTTAAAAAAGAAAATGGAACATCGGAAACACAGGATGTTGCATCTTTGATTATCACATTAAGTAATGGTGAAACCGTTGAAATTAGTGACGAAAGCCAGCAGCGCCCGTCGCATCTTTCGGAAGGAATTACGGTGTGGGGAGGAAGCATGCCGAAAGAAGGTGCCTCCATTGATGACCTCAGGGCTTCAACGCGATTATTAGGTATTTATCCCCTGGCCGCTAATTTGATTCACCTTTTCCCACTCAGTAAATAGCCGCTAAATACAGCACTATGTGAGTTTCGTCTGGGGGCATTTGAGTCGGATAATCGTAAACATCGGCTTTTGCCATAGAACGAATTGACGAACAGACCGATGTCCGCTTTGAGCGAAAAGCGGACATCATCCGTTTGATTTGCAAGCAATTCGGGAAACATGTTGTTTGCGTATACATGACTTTGCCGGCGATCTCTTTTAGCCGGGCTTGCAGTCTGTGGTTAGTTGAACACACCGTTAATCACGGCGGTCACAACTGCTGTGCTCAACGCAATAAGCACTAAATCATCTCCCACCGCGCGCCACTCGTAGCCGGGGTAATGAGGCAGCGCATTGATCATGGATGCTGGCAAATTTTTCTTAGCAATACCCGGTGGCAATGCTTTCCCACGCGCCACTTTCTTGGCGATCCCCGGCGGCAGAGACTGATAGCCGACCAGGCCATAGTTGACGGCGAGCGCACGGGCTTGAGAGAAGCTGATATCTGATTGAACATGATCGGGTTGCCGGGCGTTCTTGCGATGTCCATGTTGGTTTTTCGACGATGTGTAACCCTGCTCTTTATTTCCGTGCGCGCCATTATTACCGTGATTGCCATTGCCATTGCCATTGCCATTGCCATTGCCATTGCCATTGCCATTGCCATTGCCATTGCCAGGGTTTGCATAAGCCGGTGCAACAAAAACGGCGA
This sequence comes from Pantoea dispersa, assembly GCF_035783935.1. Lineage (GTDB taxonomy): Bacteria > Pseudomonadota > Gammaproteobacteria > Enterobacterales > Enterobacteriaceae > Pantoea > Pantoea dispersa_C. The sequence continues at coordinate 399,225 of NZ_JALKOV010000002.1, forward strand.
AACCAATCATCAGAGCAAAGGTTGTTTTAAGCGTGCGTTGCGTGATCATGACAGATGTCCCTAATAGTATGTATTGCCTTATTGAAATATAGAATGAGGCGGCAATCTTAACCATCACCTCGTTTCTGAAATATCAGTAATGTAATAAGCCGGACATGTCAGAAAGTCATTCTGAACGCGGGCATTCCACTGCTCAGCCTCTGAACCCAGGAGTGCATATGCCGGCTTGTGACTATTGAGAGAAATGTCCGCTCGTCGCGCAAAGCGGACATTGACGCTTCGAATTAACTTAGAGACGAATCAGGACAACCGTTAAGTTGCCATGAAAAGGGGACTAAAGCGGTAAAACGGTTTCCACGGTGTGCTGAAAAACGTACGGATCGGAAAGTAACTCAAATTGTTCGTCATCCGGATACGTCACCGCCACGTGATAGTTTTCTCCCGCGAAGGTCTTTACTGACTGCAGATCCTTCCAGTAAGTTGCCAGAAAGAAATGCTCCCAGTCACCCTGTGTTTCTCTGCGCACATAAGCGCCTATATTCCCGGCAATGCTTCGTGAATGTTCCACACCTGTCTTCTCAAGGTGTTTAGCAAAATCTTCAGCGTGTTTGAGCGGAACACAACCGTGCCAGGTCCTTACAATCATTCGCTTTTCCTCTTAATGTGGCAAAGATGTCACCCTATCATCGCAAGCCACTTAGCGGTGTAATTTCTGGAGGACGCGTTGTTTAATGCAAAATAAATTTCAGACGACAGAACCCTAATCGCTCTTACTTTAAGGTTCATTTTTCGCACATAGAGGGCATCGGTTGGTGAGGCAGTCCGCTCGGTGCCGGCCCGTTATTTATGCAGTCTGGCTGCGGCTTTCAACGTCGCCTGCCGCCGTTTTTCAATAAATGGCGCAATTTGCTGCTGAGCTTTTTTCAGCTGTTCTTCAGATGCGGAGCGGGGCGAGCCACAGTCAAAGGGCGGGGCAGGGTTATATTCCATGTGCAGCTGAATGTTTTGCGCGATATCCGGTCCGAACATCTCTGATACGACGCTGAGGGCAAAATCGATACCTGAAGTCACACCGGCGCCCGTTATACGGTTGCGGTCGCGTACAACGCGCTCATTTACCGGCTCTGCGCCCAATAGCGTCAGCTGATCCAGTGAAGCCCAATGCGTCGTCGCTTTATATCCCTGCAGAAGCCCGGCCGCGCCCAGCACAAGCGATCCGGTGCATACCGACGTTACCAGCTTCACCTGTTTACTTTGAACCCGGATAAACGAAAGAACTTCTTCATCCTCCATCAGGTTTATCTGTCCCGGCCCGCCGGGAACACAAATGATATCCAGCGCGGGACACGCGTCGAATGTGGTGGTTGGCTGAATCGCCATCCCCCGGTCTGACACCACAGGGTCCAGATTTTTCCAGATGAGATGCACCTTCGTGTCTGGTGCCCGCGCAAAAACTTCAAACGGACCGGTCAGGTCAAGCTGCGTAAGCGCAGGGAACAGCAGCAGACCGATGGATGTAGATGCAGAATCACGCATAAATAATCCCTTCATCATGTGCCAGCAGCAGACATCGCCGCTTTGAGTTATGAATCACTGCATCAGACGATGCAGAGAAAAAGCCATCAGCAATACTGGCATATTTTCTGAGCATCAATGGGGTTGTTTTATTCACAGAAAATATTGGTATCCATAAGCCGAAATGGTCGCGCTGGCCTCGTCGCCATCCAGTGAAAGCATAATCACCCGAGCGGAATCTCATCTATGTGAGAATAAATTTTCAACCCGAGTTCCCGGCCAATCCGTATATCGTTATCGGCGCCGTGCGACGCGCCCGGCATACGTAAGATCCCGTCGCAATGCTGAATCAGCCGATGTGCAACCGGATAAAGATAAGCCTCACTGATTTCATCACCGATTGCCTGTGAACCTGCGGCGGCGGCAAGAGGTAATGCCAGCCATTCCCCGATCACCGGCGTATGCCCTTTGTGGTAAACCTGTAGCGCAGCTTCGTCTAATTTCCGCATATTCGCGTGAATTAAAACCGGGTCTCCTTCGGTGCCGCTGCGCACAGGGCCTGCGATCAGGATCAGCATGGTTTTGGCTCCTCAAAATGGACATTCATCGCAACGTATTGCAGTAACATGATGGTTTTCGCATCCATAATCTCCCCGCTGCGAATTGCGCTAAGGGCCTGCGCCAAAGGCCATTCCAGTACTTCAATATCCTCGCCCTCATCGGCAAGACCACCGCCTTTGCTCTGGCGATCGTCATCAGCATATTCGGCGATGAAGAAATAGAGTTTCTCGGTCACCGAACCCGGACTCATAAACGCTTCCATGACTTTTTCAATATGCTGCACCCGGTAACCGGTTTCTTCTTCTGCTTCGGCGATAATGCGGGTTTCCGGCGAAGCGTTATCGAGTAGCCCGGCAGCCGCCTCGATCAAAAAACCGTGATGACCATTAATAAAAACTGGCAGACGAAACTGGCGGGTCAGCACCACGCTGCGCTTTTGGCGGTTGTACAGAAGCACGACGGCACCATTTCCCCGGTCATAGGCTTCACGCTGCTGCTCCTGCCACGAGCCGTCACGGCGCTGCAGTTCGAAGCTGTATTTTTTCAGGGTGTACCAGTTGTCGGACAGTAGCTGCTCACGGATATTGCGTATTTTCTGCTGCATAGCTTGCCTCCTGAAGATGACAAAACAGACGCTATCATGCATAATCGTGCAAATTCAAGAAAAAGCGTGAGCGGGTAATTATGCTATCGAGCCAGCGTAAACAACAGATTCTGAAGATTCTGGCGGCTGAAAATCAAGTGATGTCAGGTGAGCTCAGTCAGCGTTTCGGTATATCCGAGGACTCAATACGGCGCGATTTGCGGGAACTGGCCGCTGAAGGATTGTTACAGCGCGTGCACGGCGGCGCGCTGCCGGTTTCAGCCGCGCTGGCATCCTTTGAAAAACGCAAAAACGTGCAAATGAGTTCCAAACAGTGTGTGGCACAAAAGGCGGTGAAGCTGATTCAACCCGGTCAGGTGGTGATTATTGATGGCGGCACCACCACAGCAGAACTGGTGCAGTTACTGCCAGCCGACCTGGCTTTCACGGCGATCACTCACAGCCCCGGTATTGCGGTTGCGCTGGTGGATTTTCCGCGGGTAGAAGTGATAACGCTGGGCGGCTTGCTTTATCGCCACTCGGTGGTCGCGGTGGGATCGGCGGTCCATGAGGCGGCTGCGCGCATCAATGCCGATCTGTTTTTCATGGGCGTTACCGGCGTGCATAAAACGGCCGGACTTACGACCGGCAATTATGAAGAGGCAGGCATAAAGCGCGCGCTGGCAGGAAGATCCGCTGAAACCGTTGTTATGGTATCAAAAGAGAAACTCAATTCCGCCTCTGCCTTCGCAATTGGTGACCTGGAGCTGGCCAGTACGCTGATTGTTGATGGCGAGCCCGATAAAGAATTGCGCCAGATTTTACAGCAGAAGCATGTCTCGCTGTTGTAGTGCTAGTCACCGTGTTTTTGCAAAACAGATCGGTACATGATCTTCTATGGCCTGCCGGGTAAAGCGATCAATGTCGGCTGTGTGTCAGAAGCGGACGTCGAAAACGTCACTGTTTTAATTAGCGGATAACAGATCGTAATTTATGGGCTTCAATGACTAAGCTCCATTAATTCAAGCGTCTGACCATCAGGGCTTTGTAAATATATTACTCTGGTTCCCTTCATCGGGCCTGACAACACTGTCTGAGGTTTACCCGGCGTCTTCCAGCCATAGTCCGCTGCTTTGCTCAACAGCGTATCAAGATCCTCAACTGTAAAAGCAAGGTGAGCGTAGCCTGGGATATAAGGTGCTGAAGGTTCTGCTGGCTGCTCAATATTACTATATTGTAGTAATTCAATTTTGATACCAGCCAGTTCAAGCAAAGCCATCCGTACATCAGCTCCCCTTGCGCCTGTGACTTCATCGATTATGGGGCCAGACATTTTTCCTTCGCGTAATAATTCACCTCCAAGGATATGAGTCCAGAAGAATACGGACTCTTCAATGTTTTTAACGGAAAAACCAACGTGATTAGCGCTTAAGATCATTCGATTACCTGCTGAGTTTCAAAAGATGACCATCCAACTATATAAAAACGCTGCTTTATTGCCACACAATAAATGCGATGGGATTTTTCCGGGAAAAAGCACTACTGAAATCGGTGTAAACTGTGCATTTATGATGGATACACAGCATCAGATGGACAGAAACCGGCTCCCCGTTGATAAATAAGCAACCGTGCTATAAGCCTTAGTGCCGTTCAGTTAAGTCCCAAATTCACTTACCGCACATTTCGTAGCGGCGCGATTAATCGCGCCAACTAATAGCAGCACCGTGCCTATCAATGCTTCGCGCAATAAATTGCGCAGCTACAAAAATGTGCCTGCTGTTTACTCTCAATTGATAAGCATTATGCTATCAGCCTGCATTTTTTGTCGATAAACAGCGGATGACCGCTTCTCGCTCATAGCAGACATGGACTTGTGCTAAGTCCTCGGTAGGCTAAAAGCGGACATTATTATTGATGGCCGCCGATAAAATGCTAACTCCAGACGACAGGAGGCTATGGACTAATGTGCAAACCTGCGCGAGCCAACGACACACAGGATTACGCCCAGCGTTATGAGAATCATCATTGGGCTTACCGTTTCAGACAGTAACGTTGCTGAAAGCCCGAGACCAAAGAATGGCTGCAGCAATTGTAATTGTCCCACAGCGGCAATGCCGCCGGCAGCCAGTCCCCTGTACCAGAAAATGAAACCAATCAGCATACTGAACAGCGATACATATCCCAGTGAAAGCCACGCCTGCAGGCTTATTTCGCCGATGCGCTCCGGCAAGGTCTCCAGGGTGGCAACAAGCATCAGCGGCAGGGAAATAATCAGTGCCCAGCAGATAACCTGCCATCCTCCCAATTCACGCGAAAGCTTTGCACCTTCGGCATAGCCGAGGCCACACACAACCACGGAAGTTAGCATCAGAAGATCGCTGGTTACTGATACAGAACCCTTCTGCAGTAGCTCAAATCCCATCACCAGCAGGCTGCCGGCGACAGAAAAAATCCAGAAAGCCAGCCTGGGCCTTTCGCCTCCCCGGACAACGCCGAAAATAGCCGTCGCCAAGGGCAACAGGCCGAGGAAGACAATAGAGTGGGCCGAGGTAGCGTGCTGCAGCGACATGGCGGTCAGAAGTGGAAAACCAACCACCACACCTGCGGCAACGATAACCAGAGAAATCAACTGATGCCGCTGAGGACGAGCCCGACTTAAAAAGAGAATCAGCATAATGGCCAGCACACCGGCAATTGAAGCGCGTGAAAAAGTCAGAAACAAGGGATCCATTTCCCGCACTGCCAGGCGTGTTGCGGGCAAAGAGCCACTGAAGATGATCACGCCGGTCAGCCCGTTCAGCCAACCTGACTTCAGGCCAGAATGTGTATTTTTTACCCTGGTAGCTGTCACAACAGACCTCATTAAGTTCCATAAATGATTTAACAGATAACGTTGACAGCGCCCATGCTAAGTACCAGCATCTATGACAATCAAATAATTGTCATAGATACAATTCATGAAAGCTCGATACAAAGTCATCGTGGATGAATTCGCTTCCGCGATACGATCAGGCGCGCTCCTGCCGGGCACCCGCCTGCCTACCCACAGAGCGCTGTCGGCTGAAAAGCACGTGTCTTTGGCAACGGCTACCCGTGTTTACGCAGAGCTGGAAGCCATGGGGCTGGTGAGCGGAGAAACCGGAAGAGGAACGTTTGTCAGGGAAATTTCGCTGCCCGTCGGGCTGGGTCTGGATCAGCACGCGGTGGCGTCAGACGTGCTGGATCTGAACTTTAACTATCCTTCGCTACCGGACCAGGCCGAACGGTTACGCGAAGCAATGCGACAGCTGGCCACATCTGGCGATCTGGCTTCATTGTTACGTTACCAGCCGCACGCTGGCAGGCAAAGCGACAGGGAGACAATCGCGTTATGGCTCAATGCCTCCGGCCTGACCGCATCTGCCGAAGAGGTTTTGATTGTAAATGGCGCGCAGCACGGTCTTAGCGTTGCTGTTATGGGACTGCTTAAACCCGGGGATGTGGTGGCTGTAGATGCTCTGACCTATCCTGGCTTCAAAGCCCTGGCCAGCCTCTATCATCTGGAGCTGGTGGCGATACCCGCTGATGCCAGTGGACCGGACCTGGCGGCATTCAGGAAAATCTGCCAACGCAGGCGCCTGCGCGCGGTATATACCATGCCAACACTGCATAATCCGCTTGGCTGGGTTATGAATGATGCCCAGCGCAGGGAGCTGGCCCGGATTGCCAGAACGTTCGATCTGCTTATCATCGAAGACGCGGCCTATGCATTTCTTGTCCGTCGTCCACCGCCGCCGCTTGCCACTTATGCGCCCGAAAGAACCGTTTATGTTACCGGTTTTGCTAAAAGTGTTGCCACTGGCCTGCGCGTTGGTGCCGTGGTGTGTCCCGCTGAAATGCGAATCGCCCTGGAGCGAGCCATCAGGGCAACGACCTGGAATACTCCCTCTCTCATGGTTTCGATTGTCTGCGACTGGATTAAAGATGGCACACTCAGACGCTTTGAGGCGCTGAAAAGACAGGACGCGCGTCAGCGGCAGGCGCTGGCGCGCAAAATACTTGTGAACAGTGAATGGGTGAGCCACGCCAACGCTTACTTTATCTGGTTATCACTGCCTCAGGAGGTGAGGGCTGACAGGCTGGTTCACCGATTGATGCAGCAACATATCTCTGTTTCCACAGCAGAGCCTTTCAGCACTTCAAACTGTGTGCCGCATGCTATTCGTCTGGCACTTGGCTCAGTCACGATGAGTCAGTTGAGCGAGGCCCTGACGAAAATTAAAGAAGCTATCGAGTATGAGATTGATCTTTGAGCACTTTACGCTCCTCGCTAACAAGTAACCATAGCTACGTGCATGCCCGATTTGCCTTTGATGTGGATGTGGTTACATCGTGCCCGGGCACCTGCACAGGCAGTGCAAAACCTCTTCGCCTGCTCACGTGACGCTGTTCACAATCCGTGCAATTTAAAACAGATGGCGGTGACTTTTCAGCCGTACAGCCCTCTGCAGGGCATTGGTATGTAAAAATATTGTTAATTTATTGATCTTTTAATGTTTCATTGTGGCGGCTAAAGCCATCATCAGTTCCGAATTCTTGCCATCTCGCCTTTGTTATTAACCAATATTTAACATAATTAGTTATTTAATTTAACATTTGTGGACTTTTATCACATTTCAATCACATCTGCGCGAAAAGCGATGTACGTGTAAGTTAATCTCTGAGCGTGAATTAAATAGCAACCGCCTGTTCCCTATACCAGAACCTCATCAGAAAGGTACCAAAATGAAATTTAACCTCGCATTAGTCAGTGCATGTGTGGTTTCAGCGTGCATGTTATTCACAACACCCTCATTCGCTGCCAAACCTTACGATATCGCCGTCGTGGCCAAAGTTACCGGTATTCCATGGTTCACCCGCATGGAAGTCGGCGTGAAAGACGCTGCGCAAAAACTCGATGTTAACGCCTATCAGGTCGGCGCCTCGACGCCAGACCCGGCGCAGCAGGTCAAGGTGATTGAAGATCTGATTGCCAAAAAAGTTGATGCCATCATTGTGGTGCCAAACGATGCCAAAGTGCTGGAGCCGGTGCTGAAAAAAGCGCGCGATCAGGGCATTGTGGTATTAACCCATGAATCGCCGGATCAGCAAATTGGTCAGTGGGATGTTGAAACCATCGATAGCCAGAAATATGCCGAAGCCAACATGGACGAGCTGGCAAAAGATATGGGTGGCAAAGGCGGTTACGCCATTTATGTCGGCTCTTTGACCGTGCCATTGCATAATGCGTGGGCAGATGCCGCGATCAAATACCAGAAAGAAAAATACCCGGACATGCATGAAGTGACTTCACGCCTGCCGGTGGCAGAAAATATTGATAAGTCATACTCCACCACGCTGGATTTAATGAAAACCTATCCTGATCTGAAAGGAATTATCGGTTTCGGCTCCCTTGGTCCGATTGGTGCCGGTCAGGCGGTTCAGCAGAAGCGGGCGAAAAATAAAATCGCGGTTGTCGGTATTGCGATGCCAGCTCAGGCTGCGCCATACCTGATGCGCGGTGACATCAGGAAAGTCCTGCTGTGGGATCCAAAAGATGCCGGATACGCCTTAGTCTCGGTTGCCGATCAGCTGCTGCAGGGTAAAGAAGTCACCAAAGACCTGAGCATTGAAGGGCTGGGTAAAGCTGATGTCGATATGGACAAGAAAGTGATCCGCTTTAATAAAATTCTCGAAGTAACGCCTGAGAATGCCAAATCACTGGGCTTCTGATCGGAATGTTTAACACCTTAATTTAACGGAGATAGATTATCTCCAGCGCCACACCAGGCAAATAGAAACAGATACGGCGTTGTATGTTGTGCTGTATCTGAACTTCTACTCAGAGTTTGAAAACATATACCCTGAATAATTCGCGTCAGGCACGGCAAACTCAGTAAAATCCGATGAGGTCATAAAAATAAATGATTCGGATACACGAGCATCGCCAATACCTGACTGGAAATATGATGGGCAGGCTTAAGGATCTATGATGAATACGCTCAGCACGTCCCCTGCCAATGCTGAGGCCTTTATCAGCCTCGAAAAAATCAGTAAAAAGTTCCCCGGCGTATTAGCACTGGATAATGTCAGCCTGACGCTGAATAAAGGTGAGGTGCATTGTCTGGCCGGACAGAATGGCTGCGGCAAAAGTACCATAATCAAAGTCATTTCCGGGGTTTATCAGCCAGAAAAAGGCGCGGCCATTACGCTGGATGGAAAACTCTTTCATACCCTGACGCCGCAGTTATCTTCCTATTACGGTATCCAGGTTATTTATCAGGATTTATCGTTATTTCCCAATCTGTCGGTGGCCGAAAATATTGTCATTCACCGTTATTTACCGGGCGGTGATTTCTGGGTTCATCGTGAGTCAATGCGCAAAAAAGCGCTGGCGGCAATGCAACGGGTTGGTGTTGCTCTGGATCCGGATCGTAAAGTTGAAAAGCTGTCGATCGCCGATCGTCAGTTAGTGGCAATATGCCGTGCCATCGCCGCTGACGCCAGTCTGGTGATTATGGATGAACCGACCGCGTCACTGACCCGCACCGAGGTGAACGGTCTGCTGCGGGTGGTGAATGAACTTAAAGCTGCCGGTATCTGCGTGGTGTTCGTCAGCCACCGTCTCGATGAAGTGATGGAAGTCGCCGATCGTATCAGCGTGATGCGCGACGGCAAACTGGTCGGCACTTATCCGGCCAGTGAACTCGACAGCCATGAACTGGCGTTCCTGATGACCGGGCAGCGCTTTACCTACAGCCATCTGCCGCACCGGGCGCCGGTCGATGTGACGCCGCTGCTGGAAGTCAGCCAGCTGAGCCGTAAAGGGCAGTACCACGATATTTCGCTGTCGCTGCGCCAGGGAGAGATCACGTCGATTATTGGCCTGCTCGGTTCGGGCCGCACGGAACTCTGTCTGAGCCTGTTTGGCATGAGCCAGCCGGACAGCGGAGAGATTCGCGTCAACGGCAGGGTGGTGAAATTCCACTCTAACCGCGACGCCATCCGTCACGGCATCGCCTATGTGTCAGAAGACCGGCTGACGCAGGGGCTCATCATGGATCAATCGATTTATGACAACACGCTGGTATCGATTTTCGACAAGCTGCATACCGGTGCAGGATTGATGGATCACCGCAAAGCGGCGTCGGTGGTTAAGGACCTGATCCGTGACCTGAACATCAAAGTTCCGGACAGCAGTTTACCGGTTAAAACGCTCTCCGGCGGCAATGCGCAACGTATCGCCATCGCTAAATGGGTGGCGACGCGGCCCCATATCCTGATCCTCGATTCGCCAACGGTGGGCGTGGATATCGCTAACAAAGAGGGGATTTACCGTATTGCACGCGATCTGGCGGAATCCGGTATGGCGGTGCTGATGATTTGCGATGAAATCCCGGAAGCGTATTACAACAGTCATCGCGTGCTGGTGATGCGCAAAGGCGAACTGGTGGCGGAATTCGCGCCGCACCAGAGTAGCGAAGCGCAGATTGCGGAGGTGATTAATGGATAACAAATCTCTCTCGAAACTGTTTACCCAGCACGAATTCTGGCTGGGATTACTGGTTCTGCTGCTGGTGATCGGCCTGAGCGTCAGCACCAGTGAGTTCATGACGCTGGGCAACCTGACTGATGTCGCCACCAGTTACGCCATTCTCGGCATTCTGGCCTGCGGTTTGTTTGTGGTGCTGATCGCCGGCGGCATTGATATCTCTTTTCCGGCTGTCACCTCCATTGGGCAGTACGTGATGGCGAGCTACATCATTCATCACGGCGGCAGTTTTGCTCTGGCGTTTGCCATGTCGATGGGGATCGGGTTGCTGCTGGGGCTGGTCAACGGTTTTCTGGTGTACTGGCTGCGCGTGCCGGCGATCATTATCACCATCGCCACGCTGAATCTGTTCTACGGATTGCTGGTGTATGTCACTAACGGCACCTGGCTGTACGGTTTCCCCGACTGGTTTATGAACGGCATTAACTGGTTCTCCTTTACCGCCGCCGACGGTTACGACTATGGCCTGACACTGCCGCTGCTTTGCCTGCTGGGGGTGATTATCGTTACCGGCGTACTGATGAATCGCACCCGCGTGGGCCGCCAGATTTACGCTATGGGCAGCAACCGTGATGCCGCGTCGCGTCTTGGTCTGAACATCCTGCGGCTGCATTTTTACGTCTACGGTTTCATGGGATTGCTGGCGGGCATTGCTGCCGTGGTACAGGCGCAAATCACCCAGTCGGTGGCACCCAATTCCCTGCTCGGTTATGAGCTGACGGTGCTGGCGGCGGTGGTATTAGGCGGCACCAGCATGACCGGCGGGCGTGGCTCGCTGACCGGCACCATTCTTGGCGTGATGCTGCTGGCCTTCCTGCAAAACGGCATGACTTTGCTGAGCATCTCTTCTTACTGGCATCAGGTTTTCAGCGGCGCGATCATTCTGGTCAGTATCAGCAGCACCGCGTGGAATGAAAAACGCAAACTGGCAAAGGGGATGTGACATGACAACCTTAAACCGCTTCTTACCCGGCGACCGCATCATCCGTTTGCAGTTGCTGATCATCGTCGCCGTTGCCGTGCTGTTCTCCTTCACGTTGGGTGGCAGTTTTTACAGCGTCGGCAACTTCCAGTCGATCTCCTCGCAGTTACCGATTCTGGGCATGCTGGCGCTGGGCATGGGGATCACCATGCTGACCGGCGGCATCAATCTGTCGGTAATTGCGGGTGCCAACGCCTGTTCACTGGCGATGGCTGCGATTCTGGTGGCGCACCCGAACCAGCCGGAATATTTCGCGCTGGCGATGCTCGCCGGCCTGGCGGTGGCGCTGGTGATTGGCGCACTTAATGGCGTGCTGATCGCATATATCGGGGTTTCACCGATTCTGGCGACGCTCGGTACCATGACCCTGATTGCCGGCCTCAATATTCTGCTGACCAATGGCGCGGTCATTTCCGGCTTCCCGCCGATGATTCAGTACCTTAGCAATGGCAGCGTGCTGGGCATTCCGGTTGCCCTGCTGATATTCCTGCTGGTGGCGCTGCTGCTGTGGGTTTTGCTGGAACACACTACGCTCGGTCGCAGCCTGTATCTGATGGGCTCCAGCGAACAGGCGACGCGGTTCAGCGGGGTTAACACCCACAAAGTTACCATCGCGGTGTACGTGCTTTCTGCGCTGTTAGGGTGGGGCGCGGCACTGCTGATGATGTCCAAATTTAACTCTGCAAAAGCGGGCTACGGTGACTCCTATTTGCTGGTGACCATTCTGGCCTCGGTGCTCGGCGGCATTAACCCCGACGGCGGGTTTGGCCGGATTATCGGGCTGGTGCTGGCGTTAATCGTCCTGCAAATGCTGGAAAGCGGCCTGAACCTGATGGGCGTCAGCAGTTACCTGACCATGGCGCTGTGGGGTTGCGTTCTGATCCTGTTTATCGCTCTGCAAAACAGAAAATCATAAGCGAATGCTTTTTAAATAAGGAAAGAACATGGCGAGTTACTTTATTGGAGTAGACGTAGGAACCGGCAGCGCCCGCGCAGGCGTCTTCGACATGACTGGCCGCATGCTGGGCCAGGCCAGCCGGGAGATCACGTTATACCGCCCGAAAGCCGATTTCGTTGAGCAGTCTTCCGATGAGATTTGGCAGTCTGTGTGTAACGCAATTAAAGATGTGATTAATCAGGCGGATATCAACCCAATCCAGGTAAAGGGCATCGGGTTTGACGCCACCTGTTCGCTGGTGGTGCTGGATAAAGAAGGCAAACCGCTGACCGTCAGCCCGACCGGGCGCAGCGAGCAGAACATTATTGTGTGGATGGACCATCGCGCGATTACGCAGGCAGAACGCATCAATGCTACCGGACATCGCGTGCTGGAGTTTGTTGGCGGGATTATCTCGCCGGAAATGCAGACACCCAAGCTGCTGTGGCTGAAGCAGCATATGCCGACCACCTGGAGCAACGTCGGGCATTTGTTCGATCTGCCGGATTTCCTCACCTGGCGCGCCACGCAGGATACCACGCGCTCTTTGTGTTCTACCGTCTGCAAATGGACCTACATCGGCCATGAAGATCGCTGGGACCCCAGCTATTTCCGCCAGATCGGTCTGGACGATTTACTGGAAAACAACGCGGCGAAAATCGGCAGCGAAGTGAAAACCATGGGTGAGCCGCTGGGGCATGGCCTGACGCAGCGCGCCGCCGCAGAAATGGGCCTGATTGCGGGCACTGCCGTCAGCGTTTCGATTATTGATGCGCACGCCGGCAGCCTCGGTATTCTCGGTGCCAGCGGCGCATCCGGCGAGTCGGCGGATTTTGACAACCGCATCGCGCTGATTGGCGGCACGTCCACGGCCCATATGGCGATGTCGCGCAGCGCGCGCTATATCGGTGGCATCTGGGGGCCGTATTATTCGGCGATCCTGCCAGATTACTGGCTCAATGAAGGGGGACAATCCACCACTGGCGCGCTGATTGACCATGTGATTCAGTCGCATCCGTGTTATCAGGATCTGCTCAAGCAGGGCAAAGACAGCGGCAAAACCATTTATGAAGTGCTGAACGGTATTCTGCGCAAAATGGCGGGTGAACCTGAGAATATCGCCTTCCTGACCCAGGACATTCATATGCTGCCGTATTTCCACGGCAACCGCTCACCGCGTGCCAACCCGACGCTGACCGGCACGCTGACTGGCCTGAAGTTATCACGCACGCCAGAAGACATGGCGCTGCATTATCTCGCCACCATTCAGGCGCTGGCGCTCGGCACGCGCCACATTATTGAGACCATGAACCAGAGTGGCTACTGCATTGATACCATTATGGCCAGCGGCGGCGGCACTAAAAATCCGATTTTTGTGCAGGAACATTCCAACGCGACGGGCTGCGCGATGCTGTTGCCGGAAGAGAGCGAAGCGATGTTGCTCGGCAGCGCCATGATGGGCACCGTCGCGGCGGGCGCGTACGAATCTTTGCCCGAAGCAATGGCCGCTATGAGCCGCATCGGTAAAACCATTACGCCGCAGACCAACAAAATCAAAGAGTATTACGATCGCAAATACCGCGTTTTCCATGAGATGTACCACGACAGCATGAAATACCGCCACCTGATGCAGGGGACAAGCGAATGAATGCGGAAGACGAATTCTCTCTGGCGTGTCAGGGCTGGCAGACTTACAGCGCGGAAATACTGGCGCTACAGCAGCGTCTGGATGCGGCTACCTGGCAGCAGCTTCTGACGCTGGTCACTGGCTGCAAGGGTAAGATTGCCGTGACCGGTGTCGGCACTTCGGGCATTGCCGCGCGCAAAATCGCTCACATGCTGGCGTGCGTCGAGCAACCGGCGGTGTATCTTAGCGCTACCGATGCGGCCCACGGTGACCTCGGTTTTATGCGTAGCGACGATCTGATGATCCTGATTTCACGTGGCGGTAATTCTGAAGAGCTGACGCGCCTGCTGCCGACGCTGCAAAGTAAAGGTGTGGCGATCATCAGCGTGACGGAGAATCTGGACTCGGCGATTGCCCGCGCTGCCACGCTGGTAGTGAAAACGCACATCCAGCGGGAGATCGATCCGCTTAACATGTTGGCCACTACTTCCATCGTGCTGGTGCTGGCGGTATTCGATGCGCTGTGTGGCAACATCATGCGGCGTAACGGCTTCGACCAGCAGCGTTTACTGAACGTCCACCCGGGCGGCAATGTCGGCAAAATCCTGCGCGATCAGGACCGGTGAGCAGAACCTTTAGCCTGCCGCCGCTTTGCTTCGCGTGGTGGTGTTTTCTGACGTTTGAGTGCATCAGGGCTGTCAGCGCAGCCCTGTGCCGGGTGCGGGGAGGGTTACCCTTTTCAGGTCATCGTCGCGCATGACTTTTTTGCCACAATGCGCATTTCCACCAGGGCATTTTCCGGAATAAATTCGGCTACGCCGATAGCGGACCATGCCGGGTAGGGCGCTTTGATATAGGTATCTTTTACAGCAGAAAACACGGCGATATGTTTTTTCAGGTCGATGTGGAAAGTGGTCATTTCCAGGATGTGTTCATAATCCAAACCGGCCGCGTTTAAATAGACGCCCAGCTTATAAAATGCATCATGAAACTGTTCTTCAGGATGCTGACTGATCGGTTTGTCCTTACGTGCTGCGGTCACACCTGAAAGGTACACGGTGCCATCGGCTTCGATAACCGGGGAAAAGTGCCAGTCACTGTAATAATGTTTAAACTCTTCAGGAACGATAGATTTTTTCATGTTTTTCCTCGTGTTAATCGCGGAATTAAAGCCAGCAGATTTTAAACTGTGACGTCTGACGACCAGACAGCCGTGTGTAAAGCACGCTTAACATATCAGGGCGCTACTAACCCGGCACCCGCGAACTCCTGCATTTTATTTTCAACAGAATGATACCGGTGAGCAAAATCAGGTTATTGTCTGTTCTCTCCTGCTTTTGGCCAGACCGGCTTCACATTCACAGACGGCGCCGGACTATTAAAGGATACGATGATGCACCGGGTAGGCTTGCTGATTTCCGATGATTTTCAGGTTCTGGGATTATCCACGCTGAGCATTTTTGAATTTGCCAATCAGGTCAGCGGCGAACCGTTGTATGACTGCACGGTTTATTCAGAGCGCGGTGGCACCGTGAAATCCTCTGCCGGCTTCGGCGTGGACAGCCAGCCGATTCATGCCGACCTGGAAATGGATACCTGGCTGGTCGCGGGCGTAATGGTGCCGCTGGAGCAACCCGCCACTCCGGGTATCGTTGATTTTCTGCAGGCGCAGGCTCCCCGCGCCCGGCGGGTGGCCGGGATCTGTACCGGCGCGTTCGTGCTGGGTCAGGCCGGTTTGTTATCTCATCGACGTGCCACCACGCACTGGGTGCATGCCCAGAGCCTCAAGCTGCTGCATCCCACCACGCGCATAGAAGAAGACCGCATCTTTATTATTGACGATCACATCTGGACGTCGGCGGGACTCACCGCCGGACTGGATATGACGCTGGGAATGGTGGAGAAAGATCTCGGTGCCGAAGTGGCGCGCAGTGTGGCGCACCTGCTGGTCATGCATCACCGCCGCTCCGGCGGGCAAACGCAGCACTCCGAAATGCTGATGCTCTCTCCGCGCAGCGACCGGCTGCAGTCGGCGCTGGAATATGCCCGCAAAAATCTCAGCAAAGCGCTGACCATCGAAGACATTGCGGATGCGGTTCACCTCAGTGCGCGACAGCTCAGCCGCCTGTTCCGTTCTGAAACGGGCAAGTCGCCGGCCAAAGCGATTGAAGGATTAAGGCTGGAAAACGCCCGCTTGCTGATTGAGCAGAGCAGGCTGTCAATGGACGTGATTGCGCGTGAGTCCGGCTTCCGCGATCGCCGCCACATGCGTGAGGTTTTTGTCCGCGGTTATGGCATCCCGCCTCAGTCGCTGCGCACCGGTAAAGCCTGACGTCCGTTAGTCCCGTATCAACACCTTCTGTTCATGATGGCCGGAATACTGACCATCATGTTGTCCGAAATCACGACCTTTCTCGTCAGCCGCGCCGGTGCGTGACTGCGTACTATGAATTCACCAACCCGATAACTGACAAGGTGAACATCATGACGCAGCAAACACACACCGACCGCAGCACCGCCGTTGTCACCGGCGCCTCTACCGGCATGGGCGCACTGTACGCTGGCCGCCTGGCTCGCATGGGCTATGACCTGATCATCGTGGCTCGCAATCATAACCGCCTGAACCAGCTGGCTGAACACATCACCACCGACAGCGGTCGCAGCGTGGAAGTTGTCACGGCGGACCTGGCCGATGCCGCCCAGCTGAACGCGCTGGAGGAGAAGCTGCGTCGGGACGCGAGCATCACGCTGCTGGTGAATAACGCCGGTATCGGCACGCATACCTCTTTGCTGGAAAGCGACGTGGCGCAGATGAACGCCATGATCAACCTCAACGTTATCGCGCTGACGCGCCTTACCTATGCGGTGGTACCGGGCATGGTGGCGCGCGGACGCGGCGCCATCATCAACATCGCCTCGATCGTCAGCATTGCGCCTGAGCTGCTGAACGGTGTCTACGGCGGCAGCAAGGCTTACGTGCTGGCGTTCAGCCAGTCACTGCACCATGAACTGGCCGCTAAAGGGATCCAGGTACAGGCCGTGCTGCCGGGTGCCACCGCAACGCCGTTCTGGGATAACGGCGGTCTGCCGGTTGACCAGCTCGATCCGGGCATCGTTATGAGCGCACAGGAGATGGTCGATGCGGCGCTCACCGGCTTTGCCCGCGGCGAACTGATTACCATCCCGTCCCTGCAGGACGAAGCGCTCTGGACCCGCTATGAACAGGCGCGTCAGGCCATGATGCCGCACCTCGGCAGCGACGCGCCAGCTGAACGCTATCAGCCCGTCTCTGTGCACTGAACGCCCTGCATTCAGCCCTTTTTCGAAATAATTGTTCCTTAATGGAGTAACACCATGAAACTGACCAATAACACCATTTTCATCACAGGCGGCACTTCTGGTATCGGCCGCGCCATGGCAGAAAAATTTCATCAGCTGGGCAACCAGGTAATTATCTCCGGTCGTCGCGAAGCGCTGCTGCAGGAAGTCACTGCTGCCAGTCCGGGCATGGACTATGTGGTACTGGACGTGACGCGTGCCGACAGCATTCAGGCCGCGGCACAGCGCGTGCTGGAGCGCTATCCGACCCTGAACGTGGTCATCAACAACGCCGGTATCATGCCGTTTGACAACGCGGCGGGCGAACTGGATGACGCACAGGCGGTGACGCTGCTCAACACCAACATTCTGGGACCGGTACGTGTCAGCGCGGCGTTTATCGAACACCTTAAGCAGCAGCCGGACGCGGTGCTGATCAACAACAGCTCGGTGCTGGCTTTCCTGCCGCTGGCGACCAACGCGCTTTACTCGGCCACCAAGGCCGCCATTCACTCCTATACCCTGTCGCAGCGCTTCCTGCTGCGTGATACCGGCGTGCAGGTCATCGAAATTTCACCGCCGTGGGTAGATACCGATCTGATTTACAAAAGCGGCGACCCGCGCGCCATGCCGCTGGATGCGTTCATCAGCGAGACGTTTGAAAAGCTCGGCACGAACACGATTGAAGCCATCGTCGACCGCGTGCTGCCGGTGCGCGATAACCCGGGGGCGAACGAGCATACGCTGGTGAATCAGTTCAACCAGTCGGTGGCGGAAAACCCGATCCCTGTTCAGTAACTATCTCAGGGGCTCGGCCCCTGATTTTATGCGGAGATGAATAATGAACGCCGTCATCACCCCGACTCAGCGCCGCGCGCTGCGTGCGCTGAGCATTGCCTACTTCGTCCAGGCTACCGGTGCGCTGTCTGTGGCTGGCAGTCTGCCCGCCATATCCGCTGCCTGGCAGCTGACTGATGCGCAGAGTGCGCGCTTACTGAGTATTTTCGGACTGACCTTCGCGCTGGCGGCTCCGCTGGTGCAGGTGCTGTTTGGTCACCTGCGCCGTCGCCAGCTGGTACTCACCGGCATCGCCCTGTTTGGCCTGGGCGCCTTCGCGTTTGTGCTGTCGCCGGGCTACAGCGCACTGCTCGCCTCGCGCATCCTGATGGGCGCCGGCGCCGGATTCATCGGTCCGGTGCTGGTGGCGCTGGGCTCTGAGCTGGTTCAGGAACAGCAGCGCGGCCGGGCCATCGGCATGGTGCTGCTCGGGGTATCGATGGCCAGCCTGGCCGGCATTCCCCTCGCTGCCTGGGTAGCCAGCCTGTGGGGCGCGAAAGCGCTGTTTGCGCTGGTGGGCGTGCTAAGCCTGCTGAGCGGACTGAACATTATGCTGACGGTGCCGGATGACAATGCCGGGACGCGCATCCGCCTGCGTGAGATGGCCGGCGTGCTGGCTGACGGGAAATATCTGACGGCCTTCCTGGTGGTGTTTTTCATTACCTCCGGCGTTTACAGCTTTTACGCTTTTATCGCGCCGCTCATCCGCGACAGCTACGCTGGCGGCACGCATGCGGTCTCTGCGGCGCTGGCCGTGCTGGGCGTTGCCGGGGTGCTGGGAAATCTCTGGGTCACCCGTGCGGCATCACGCTTTACCGCTGAGAAGCTGCTGCTGACCGGCATGACGCTGCTTATCGTCGATACGGTGCTGATCGCCCTGCTGCCGAAAGCGCTGGGCGTGCTGCTGGCGGCACTGGTGGTCTGGGCGTTTGCCACCGACCTGCTGTGGCCCAGCCAGCAGCGCCGAATCGTCGAACTGGCATCAGTCCGCCATCGCGGTATTGCGCTGGCGCTGACCAGTGCCTTTATGTTTGGCGGTATCGGCTTTGGCTCTGCGGTCGCCTCATGGATATATCCGCTGGCCGGATTTTACGGGCTGATTGGGCTATCGGTGGCGTTTATTCTGCTGGCAGTGATAAGTCTGCAGCTGTCAGAAAAGCGCAGCAAGCCGGTGAACATGGCGGAGTGCGGTCAGCGTCAGGCCTGAACCGTTGGGCGCTGCTCACCCGGTACCGCAAAACGAATACAGGCTTGCCATGCTGTGCGCATCGAATGTTTTATCCTGAAAGGGAAGGGTGCCCGCCGGTCTGAGGCATCCTTTGCCCATCGCCTGTTGTTTCACTTTTGCTCCTTCAGGACGATGATAACGCTGAGAAACAATCTCCCGTTGACACCTTAAATTGCCCATTGTATAAAAGCCCGCTTCGTTAATGAGTTTCATTTGCATTAAACATCCACGCCGGGTTCAGACAATAATATCAATGGGGATAGGGGTTAATGAAAAAGGTCATCTGCACGTTATGTTTGGTGTTTGCATCGGTTAGCTCTGCGCTGGCCACCACCTATCCTCTCACGATTGAAAACTGCGGTTATAAAGAGACCTTCACCAAGCCGCCTGAGCGCGTGGTGGCGCTGGGGCAAAATACCGCTGAAATTTTGCTGCTGCTCGGTCTGCAGGATAAGGTGATCGCCAGCGCGTTCTGGCCGACCAAAGTGTTGCCGCAGCTGGCTGAACAGAACGCAAAAATCAAAACACTCACGGTAGAAATCCCCACCCTTGAATCCGTGCTGGCGCAAAATCCGGACTTCGTTCCTGCCCAGACGCCGCTGCTGCTGGGACCTGAAAGCAAGGTAGCGAAACGCGAAGATTTAATCACCCTTGGCGTGAACAGTTACGTGTCGCCCGGGATGTGCGCCACTAAAAAAGCCGCGGGTGATATGTATGGCAGCCGCCAGCAGCTGTGGGATATGACCTACCTGTATCAGGAGATTCAGGACTTCGCCAAAATTTTCAACGTGGAAGATCGTGGTCAGGCGGTGATTGCGGATTTCAAAAAGCGTGAAGCGGCACTGCGGCAGGAGTTCGGTAGCAGCAAAAAAAATCTCTCTTTTGTGTTCTGGTTCTCAAGCTCGTCACCGTCTGCAGATGCCTATGTGGGCGGTAAAAACAGTCCATCCGGATTTATCGCTAACGTACTGGGCGGGCACAATGCCATCACGTCAGAGACCGAATGGCCGACGGTCAGCTGGGAAAGCATCATCGCTGCCAATCCGGACGTGATCGTGGTCTCCAGTCTCGATCGCAATCGCTGGGCGCTGGATAAGGCCGAAGAGAAAATCAAATTCCTGAAAAGCGACCCCGCTGTCAGCCAGCTGGATGCGGTGAAAAAAGGCCACATCGTGGTGATGGACGGCCAGGCGATGAACCCGACCATCCGCACGATCTACGGGGCCGAACAGGTGGGTGAGCAGCTGAGAAAACTGGAACTGAACTGATGACCATCGCCGTTGTTCAGGCGCGTCAGGGGCTGTTCCTGACCGCCTCGCTGATGGCTGCCATCGCGTTGTTATTGCTGGTGATCGCGACGGGCGTCAGCGTGGGTGAGCTGTCGATCCCGCTGGAAAGCGTATTTTATGCCATCAGCAATAAAATCGGGCTGACGCATGTTCCCCTGACCCGCATCTACGAGAGTGTGATTTGGGACTTTCGCCTGAGCCGCGCGCTGGTGGCGGCATGCTGTGGCGCCGGACTAGCGATTTGCGGTGCTGTTTTACAAAGCCTGCTGAAGAATGCGCTGGCCGAGCCTTACGTGCTCGGTGTGTCTGCCGGAGCCTCCACCGGGGCGGTTTCTGTGGTGGTTATGGGCATCGGCAGCGGCGCCGTTTCGCTGTCGGCGGGAGCTTTTGCCGGCGCCTTCACCGCGTTTGCCTTTGTCGCTTTTCTGACGAAAGGGGCACGCGGCGGTAATGAACGCACCATCCTGGCCGGCGTTGCAGCTTCCCAGCTGTTTAATGCCATCACCGCTTACACCATCAGCACCTCGGCTAGTGCGCAGCAGGCGCGCGATGTGATGTTCTGGTTGCTGGGCAGCTTCAGTGGCGTGCGCTGGCCGGAATTCCAGCTGGTGCTGGTGGTGGTGACCATCGGGCTGGCCGTTTGTCTTTACTATTCCCGGGCGCTGGATGCGTTCACCTTTGGTGATGATGCGGCTGCTTCGCTGGGCATTGCGGTGCCTCAGGTGCGTCTTGCACTCTTCATCACCACCGCGCTCATCACCGCCACCATCGTCAGCATGGCCGGCTCAATCGGTTTTATTGGTCTGGTGGTGCCGCATGTCATGCGCTTCTTTTTTGGTCCGCTGCATCGCACCTTGCTGATTGCCAGCGCACTGGCCGGTGCCATTCTGATGGTGCTGGCTGATATCGCGTCGCGCCTGCTGATTGCGCCGCAAAGCCTGCCGGTGGGCGTCGTGACCGCGCTGGTTGGCGTGCCGTTCTTTGCGGTGATTATCTGGCGTTCAGGGAATAAATAATGAGCATCTCCGCTGACAACATTACCTGGAAAGTCGGAAAAAAGGTCATCGTCAATGACGTATCACTGCACATTTCCCGTGGTGAAACTGTCGGGCTGATTGGCCCTAATGGCTGCGGCAAATCCTCACTCCTGCGCATCCTTGCGGGTCTGCGCCGTCCTGATGCCGGTAATGTGACGCTGGACGGACAAAATATCGCCCGCATTCCTCGCAAACTGCTTGGTCGTCGGGTGGCGTTCGTTGAGCAGCACGGCATGACCGACGCCAACATGCGTGTGCGCGATGTGGTGAAACTGGGGCGCATTCCGCATCATTCGCCATTCTCCAACTGGAGCGCGCACGATGACGAGACCGTGACGGCCGCTCTGCAGCGCGTGGACATGCTGGAGAAAAGTGAGCAGGGATGGCTGAGTCTCTCCGGCGGCGAACGTCAGCGTGTGCACATTGCCCGCGCACTGGCGCAAACGCCGAGCGAAATTCTGCTGGATGAACCGACCAACCATCTGGATATTCATCACCAGATGCAATTAATGCAGCTGATCAGCGAGTTACCGGTCACCAGCATTGTCGCCATTCACGATCTCAACCACGCATCGATGTTCTGTGATTCGCTGATCGTGATGCAGAAAGGTCAAATCATCGCAACCGGCACGCCGCAGGATATCCTGACCGAGGCGCTGCTTTGGGAGGTATTCCGGGTGAAAACCAAAATTGAGATCTCCCGCTTCCATGGCAAAAAGCACATACATTTCATTATTTAGGGTCAGGTAGCATGCTTCCGTTCTTGCTGCGTCCTGTCTCTACCCTGCGCCCGGACGTTTTACTGGGCAGCCAGTTTGTTTTCAACATTGGCTTTTACGCGGTCGTTCCCTTTCTGGCGCTATTCTTACGCGATGATATGTTGCTCTCCGGCGGCGTTATCGGACTGATTCTGGGCTTACGCACGTTCTCCCAGCAGGGGATGTTTCTGCTGGGCGGTGCGCTCTCTGATCGATACGGCGCAAAGATGATTATCCTGTGTGGCTGCCTGGTCCGGATTGCGGGTTATCTGTTACTGGCGTTGGGGCAATCGCTGTGGCCCATCATTCTGGGGGCGTGTCTCACAGGCATCGGCGGCGCACTGTTTTCCCCGTCGATTGAAGCGCTGCTGGCCAAAGCCGGGACGCAAAGCGAGGCCAAAGGCAAGCGCGGCCGCGCGGAGTGGTTTGCGCTGTTTGCGGTGTGCGGCGAACTCGGTGCCGTACTGGGCCCGGTGGCTGGCGCACTGCTGACCGGATTCGGTTTCCGCCAGGTGGCGCTGGCAGGGGCTGCGGTCTTTGTCATCGCGCTGGTTGTGCTGTACTTTTTTCTCCCCGCTACAGTTAACAGCAAACAGGCGCTCAAAATGCCCCCCTGGTGGATGACCTTCCGCCAGCCGCGTTTTGTCGCGTTTATCGTGGCTTACAGCTCGTGGCTTTTGAGCTACAACCAGCTGTATCTGGCGCTGCCTGTGGAGATCCTGCGAGCAGGCGGCAGCGAGAAAGATCTCGGCCCGCTTTTTATGCTGGCCTCGGTGTTGATCATCGCCTTTCAGCTGCCGCTGGCGCGCTTTGCACGACGCGTCGGGACGGTAAAAGTTTTACCGGTAGGTTTTTTGCTGCTCTCCGCCGCATTTGCCAGCGTGGCCCTGTTCGCGTCGACAACGCCGCCTGACGGCTGGCTGCGGTTAATTCCTGCGGTGTGTCTGGTGACGTTTCTGACATTCGGCCAGATGCTGCTGGTGCCGTCGGCCAAAGATGTGATTCCCCGGTTTGCTGACCCCGCGACGCTGGGTGCGCACTACGGTGCCCTGGCTACCGCTGGCGGCGTCGCGGTGCTTGCCGGAAATTTAATGTTTGGACCGCTGCTGGACAACGCGCTTGTCCCTTCAACGCAGGCTATTTATCCCTGGCTGCTGCTGGCGCTGTTTCCCCTGTGCAGCGCCGTTGCTATGGTCATAATTTGTCGCCCGCTGCGCAGCGCGCCGATTGGGAGAACCTGATTAACGGATGCCGCTGCTCCGGTTAACCCGACGCGGTACTTAGCCAGACGTCTATGATGCGGCAGGTAGGTTTCACAGGCTCTCATCGACAAATGACCCGCCCGAACACGTGTAAACTCCATGGTGTTAACAACACGCGGAAAAAGCGTTTTCAGGAGGGAAGCCAGATGTTTACGCACATGCGCATTGCCAGACCCGTCACCCAGCTTGAACGATCGGTTCTGATGTTTAGTCAGGGGCTGGGGCTGCAAAAAATTGCCGAATTCCACGATCACGACGGTTTCAATGGCGTGATGCTGGGGCGAGAAGGCCTCGACTGGCACCTCGAATTCACCTGCTGCCCGGGACATCCCGTTCAACCCGCGCCAACCGAAGACGATCTCCTCGTCCTCTACTATCCGGATGAAAATGCGTGGCAGCTGGCATGCGAAAGCATGATCGAAGCGGGTTTTAAACGGACGAATTCTTTTAATCCTTACTGGGATGTGAATGGGAAAACCTTCGTTGATCCTGACGGGTACAGAGTGGTGATGCAAAACAGGGCGTGGGGCTAGAGGGACTGCTTTGTGGCTGAAGCGGGCGTTGCGAATAAAACTTAGTATTGACCCGCATAGAGAAAAGGGGTTTCGTAGAGATAACTAAGCCTGAGGGCTACATCACCTCAATAACTTTCACTATAAGGATAGTCACATGCCTGAGTACCGCTTCTATGAAAAAAATAAAAAGATGGTTGCATTGGACCGTTCGGAAGAAAAGCAGGCTCTCCTATTAATTAATCAGGGTTATGAAAAACAATTTGAAGAAGTTAGTGCTATTTCAAAAAGAAGTGCGCTCACTCGTCTTTCTGAAATTCGTAGAGATAATCGAATAGATCAGCATAACTTTTTAGCAGGTGCCTGCACGATGCCCCTGATAGGCATTTTGACGGCAGTCGCATTTTTCCTATTACGTCAAAAAAAGCCTTAACATGGATTCAGTCCGCCTGATGCCAAAACATAGTATGAAAGAGGGTAATTCGTGATTGCACTCTCCTCTTAAATTTATCTCACTGGCAGTCTGTAACGGAGAATGCCTCGTGCAATGGTTTAGTCAGGGAAAATTTGCGGTTCGTCTTGAGTGGGGCCGGCCTGCGATAGAGCATCTTGCCGGTGAAGTCGACTGCGCTGTCATTGTTGACGTTATGTCGTTCTCAACCTGTGTCAGTATGGCTGTTAATAATGGTGCCTGTGTCTATCCGTACCCCTGGAAAGATGCTTCCGCTATTTAATATGGTATGAAAATTGGTGCCAGCACAGCGAGTCCGGACAGGCGATTCAGCGGTGAAGGTTACAGTCTGTCGCCGGCTTCGCTAAGAAACCATGCACAGTGACTCTTCTCTATCAAATCAGCGACTACGTTTTCGGTAACCCCGATTCGCCGCATTTCCTCACGACTTAAGTGATTCTCGGTAACTGAGGTTCTGACATAAAAAATGGCATCGACATCAGCTGCCCTGGCTGTTCTTATATTTATGTTCACAGGTTTAACTCCATTCCAGGATAAGCGTAAATTTTAGTATTGATGCCATTTTTATAAAGCCATCAGGGTGTAAGTTTTAAACTGTTTGTCATGTCTGTTTTTCGCTTACACCAGACATCGAATTGTATCCGGGTCCGCTTTGTAGCAGAAGCGGTCATTGCCAGTGGATCCCCATTCCCGCCTTTTAACTCCTGAGCTTGCTGTTTATCGCTTATTCATGCCGATGGCTTCGCTAACAAACACACTTCGGTACTGACCGAAGCAACATGGTTTCGTCTTCATTAAGCTGCCCGAAAATAAACGACGGAGCGGAACATGATTGCAGTACTTTTTGAGGCAGAAGCCCTGCCAGCAGCTCAGGAGCGATATCTTCAGCTCGCTTCTGAGCTGAAACCTCTTTTATCCGACACGCCTGGATTTATTTCCATTGAGCGCTTCCAGAGCCTGACCACGCCCGGCAAGATCCTCTCTTTGTCCTGGTGGGAAGATGAGGATTCTGTCGCCGGGTGGAAACGCAATGTAATGCATCAGGCCGCGCAGCAAGAAGGCAGGCAGTCGATTTTTTCATTCTACAGAATACGGGTAGCCAGCGTGTTCCGTGATTACTCTTCTGATAAGGGAACCAATCAGCATGCATGACATTCACGTTATTCTCAAAAATAGCCCGGGCTCACTGGGTTTTCTGGGAAGTGTATTGGGGAAAAACGGTGTGGGTCTCGAAGGGGGTGGCGTGTTTACAACGCCTGAAGGCGGGCATGCACACTTCCTCGTTGAAGACGGCTTTAAAGCGCGCACGGTATTAACTGAAGCCGGTTTTGACGTCTGCAACGTATGTCGTCCTCTGGTCAGAAAATTAGCGCAGGAACGTCCCGGCGAGCTGGGCGAAATAGCTGATACTCTTGCCCGGAACGGCATCAATATTCTGGTACAGTACAGCGACCACAGTAACCGGCTCATTCTTATCACGGATGATGATGTCAGGGCAGGCGAAGTAACCCGAAAATGGGCAATACCTTCTGAATGAACCTCCTTAACACAACGCGCGCAAGTGAGCCGGATAATGTGCCTGAAACATCGATGGCAATGGTGGCGTCTGCGCTGGCGGACCCGTCAAGGGTGAGTATTCTGTGCGCTCTGATGGATGGGCGCGCATGGACAGCGACCGAACTTAGCGTAGTGGCTGGCATAGCCGCTTCGACAGCCAGCGGGCATCTGAACCGACTCCTCAGCAGCGGTCTGGTCATTTGCCTGATGCAGGGGCGTCATCGCTATTACAGTCTGGCCGGTCATCATATCGCCGGATTGCTGGAAAACCTGATGGGGGTTTCCATGTGGACAACTAAGGCCCCCGTTTCCAGTACGCCGGTTCATCTGCGTTATGCCCGCACCTGCTATGACCATCTGGCCGGCGAGCTTGCTGTCAATATTTATGACTTTATGCTCCGGGAAAAATGGCTGGAAGCAGAGGGCTCGAAACTGACATCAGCTGGCAAAATCCATTTTGACAACATGGGCGTTATGCTGAATTCCCGCACACGGCGCAAACCCTGTTGCCCCTGTCTGGACTGGAGTGAAAGGCGTTTCCACCTCGGCGGGGAGGCGGGTTCAGCCCTGTTTACGCTTTTCCTTCAAAAAGAATGGGTCAGGCGTATACAGGGCTACCGTGAAGTCAACGTAACCGATTCAGGCCGGGTTGCAATGTACCGGCTGTTTAAACTGAAAATTAGTTGAATTAACGTCAGGCGCCAAACGCCCGACCTTTCAGATTTAACAAAAAGCTTATTTTTTATCCAGCGACCAGGTCGCGCTGCGCACATCAACTTTCACCGGCAGCAGGCCGACGCGGGTGAAGGTGTCCGCCAGCGCCTGCTGTTCCGCAAACACCTGCGGTGACATGCGTGACGCGCCATAAGGCAGGCGTTGCAGCGTGGTCTGCCAGATAGATTTATCGAGGCCGGTGGATTTCGCCAGAATCGCCGCGGCTTCATCCTGATGCTGATTGGCCCAGTCACTCAGTTTGCTCAACTCGTCGACCACCTGTTGAGCCGTTTGCGGGTGGTTTTCGGCAAACGGACGGCTGGCGAGATAGAAGGTGTAATGCGGCACCAGGCCTTCTGCATTGCGCACTTCACGCGCGCCAGCGTTGGCTTCGACCTCGGCCAGGTAAGGATCCCAGATCACCCAGGCATCGATCGCGCCCTTCTGGAAGGCGGCACGCGCATCGGCCGGCGGCAGATAAACCGGCGTGACATCTTTATAATTCAGCCCGGCATCTTCCAGCGCTTTCACCAGCAGATAATTGACGTCTGACCCCTTGTTCAGGCCAACGCGTTTGCCTTTGAGATCGGCCACGCTTTTGATGGGTGAGTCTTTCGGCACCACGATGGCTTCGGTTTTAGGGTTAGCGGGTGAATGTCCGAGATAAATCAGGTCGGCTTTGGCCGCCTGCGCAAAGGCGGGTGGTGCGTCACCGGTGGCGGCGAGGTCGATACTGCCAACGTTCAGCCCCTCCAGCATCTGCGGGCCGGCGGGGAATTCCACCCAGCGCACCGCGATGCCCTCTTTTTTGAAGGTTTCATCCAGCGTGCCACGATACTTCAGCAGCGCAAAAATGTTGGCTTTCTGGTAGCCGATGGTAACGGTTTCCGGGCTGGCGGCGAAGGCGTGCGTGGCGAGCAGGCCGAAGCTGAGAGCCAGAGCGCTCAGGGCAAAACGTTGTGCTTTCATGGGACGTCTCTCGTGGTTTTTCCTCCATCCTGGCAAAGTTGTTATATAACCAATAAATAACTTTTTTATCTCCCTTATAACTATAATACCAGCTGGCACCTGCATTCACTGTAATGGGCAAGTTGCATAGAGACCCGGATAATTAGCACGGTAATAATTTGTATAACAAATCAAAATGTCAACGCAGCGGCCTTCTGTCAGGATAAACGCTTACGTTGCCTGCTATAGGTTGCTCCCGTTCTATGAAGTGGTTTTCCCGAAGCGCCGCGCTGTTCTCTGCCAAAACTTGTCTGGCCGCTTTTCTGTCTTTTTACCTTGCGCTGGAACTTAATCTCGATAAGCCGGCATGGTCACTGACCACTGTGTATGTTGCCTCGCAGCTTTATTCTGCGTCGACGGTGTCCAAATCGGTGTTTCGCTTCTTTGGCACCGTGCTGGGCGGGCTGTTTACCCTGTTGATCTATCCGGCCACGGTTCAGTCGCCGATGTTGTTCAGCCTGTGTATTTCCCTGTGGGTTGCCGTCTGCCTGTATCTGTCGCTGCACGACCGCACGCCAAAGAGTTACGTGTTTATGCTGGCCGGCTACAGCGCCGCCATTATGGGTTTTCCCGATGTGACGTCGCCCGACGCCATTACCTATACGGTGATTTCCCGCATTGAAGAAATCACCGTGGCGATTGTCTGCAGTAGCCTGGTGCATCGGCTGATCTTTCCGGTTTCGATGCGCCATCTGCTCGAACAGAGCGTCGGGCTGTGGTATCAGAACGCGCGGAAATTGTGTAGCGAGCTGGTGACGGCAATGCCAGCGGCTAAATCGCTGGAGCGTGAGGATATTCTGGTGCAGATGGCCAACTATCCGCTCAACGTCGAAACGCTGATTACCCACTGCGTCTATGAAGGGGATGCCGCGCGGCGGCTGGTGCGGCTGGTCAGCGTGCAGTATCAGCATCTGTCTTACCTGATCCCGACGCTTACCGCCATTGAATCGCGTCTGAATCTGCTGGCGCAGCAGCAGATCCGCTTTCCCGACTATGTCGCGACGGCCTTTCAGCAGTTTTTACAGTGGCTGAACGGCGACGCGCAGCAGCCGGTGCGCGATTGCCTCACCGGCGCTCAGGAGCAACTGCAGCAGGCCTGGCGCGCAGGGCGGCTTAATAGTGAAGAGAGCATTTTGCTCATCGGCCTGCTGGAACGGTTACTCAATTTTGTCCGCATCGCCGATGCTTACCACAGCGTCAGCGAGCGCGTCAGTGACTGGACGCCAGCGGTGAAACCGGGCAAAGCGTCACGCGCGCACAAGCATGTCGATAAAGGCCTGCTGCTGCTGTCGTGCTGCACCGCCTTTATCGCCACTTTTGCCAGCTGCCTGTTCTGGATCGGCAGCGGCTGGCGTGATGGTTCGACCGCGCCGATGATGGCGGCGGTGCTGTGTTCATTCTTCGCCGGGCTGGACAGCCCGATCGCGCCGATGAAGCTGTTTCTGAAAGGCGTGCTGATCTCCATGGCGATCAGCCTGATATACGTCACGCTGCTGATCCCGCAGGCGGTAACGTTTGAAGCGCTGGTGATTTGCCTCGCGCCGGGATTGTTTGCGTTAGGGCTGGTGATCGCCAATCCGGCGACTAACCTGATTGGTTTGATTGTCGCCACGCAGATCCCCGGTTTGATCGGCATGAGCCACCATTTCAAACCCGATCTGCAGCTTATAGTGAATGCCATGATCTCCACGCTGGTGGGGATTGCCGTTGCGCTGGTGCTGACGCTGCTGATTCGCAACAAACGCCCGGCGTGGACGGCCAGGCGAGCGCTGCGCAAGGGGATTCGCGATCTGCTGCAGTTTATTACCGCGCTGCGCATGAACACCGCCACGCTGACCGCGCGGCAGCAATTTGTCGCACGCACGCTGGACAGGGTAAACGTGATTTTGCCGCGCAAACGCGCCGATCCGGCCCCAGATCTGGTCGCAGGCGGCAACCTGATTGCCGAGGCCTGGCTTGGGGCCAACTGCTATGACTACTACACCCGTCATCGGCAGCTGCTGCTGGCGAATCACATAGAAAGCGCGGCCATGTTTCACCAGCTGAGCCAGTTTCTCAGGCAGCGGCTGAAAACGCTGGACAGCCCGCCGTCGCCGGCGCTGCTGCATGAGCTTGATGTGTTGCTGCTGCGGCTGGAGGCGGCGGCGCAGCAGGAAAATGCCCTGTTTGCGCCGCTGTTTCATCTGTTCAATATCCGGCTGTCGCTCTTTCCTGGCGCGCGCTGGCCACAGCCGCGGGCAGCGTAAAACCGCACATAGTGTGATTAAGATCGCACTTTTTGTTAGGTCGGTAATAATAACAATGGTTACTATAACTCCCATGCAGAGCACACGGCTCTGACCCAAACATTGAAAGAATATGACCATGAAAAACGTAAAAACTCTGACCATCGCTGCTGTAGCCGCTCTTTCTATGATCTCTTTCGGTAGCTTCGCTGCGGAAAGCATCTCCGTTCACGGCAGCACCCTGGACAGCGCTGAAGCCCAGGTTGCCGCTCAGGCGAAAGCGAGTGGCGCAGACAGCTATAAGATCACCAGCGCCCGCGCAGACAACGGCGTGGAAATGACTGCTGAGCTGTACAAATAATAACAATCCCTTTCTCCGTTAACGTGCTTAGCCCGGGTTATCCCGGGCTTTTTTGTGCCTGCGATGCGGTTCAGCGCCGCGATGCTTTCATGCCTTCATTGAATACCGTACAGTGCCAGACGAGCTAATTTCCGTGGGGAACGGTAACTGATGAAAATGATTGGCCTGATTGGCGGCATGAGCTGGGAATCCACCGCGCTCTATTACCGCATCATCAATGAACAGGTAAAACAACAGCTGGGCGGATTGCATTCGGCGCGCAGCCTGATGTATAGCGTCGATTTTCAGCAGATTGAGAAATTGCAGGTCGCCGGTGAATGGCAACAGGCCGGTGAAATCCTGGCCGAAGCCGGTCGCAGCCTGGAGAAGGGCGGGGCGGATTTTATTGTGCTGTGCACCAACACCATGCACAAAGTCGCCGATCACATCACCGCGGCCACCCGCATTCCGCTGCTGCACATCGCCGACGCCACGGCACAACGCATTCGTCAGGCCGGCGTGAAACGTGTCGGCCTGCTGGCCACCGCGTTCACCATGGAGCAGGAATTCTATAAAGGCCGCCTTGAGCAGCAATATGACATTGAAGTGCTGGTACCGGACGCCGCCGGACGTAAAACGGTGCACGACATTATTTATCAGGAGCTGTGTCTTGGCGTGATCCGTGAAGAATCACGCACGCAGTACCGTGACATCATCGCTCAGCTGGTGGCGCAAGGGGCTGAAGCCATCATTCTTGGCTGTACCGAAATTACGCTGCTGGTTAAAGCGGAGGATGCGGCGGTGCCGCTGTTCGATACCACATTCATTCATGCGCAGGACGCGGTGAAGCTGGCGCTGACCACAAATAACTAGCCTGCTAATTATAAGTTGTGTTATTATCTGTTCATTGAAGGCACAACGCCGGCCCGCATGGTCGTACAGGGATGTGCCAGAACTGGCTGCCAGTATTGGCAGCCTTTTTTGTGGCTGAAAAAGCGTCAGAATGCGGTTTCCAGTGAATCGGTGACGCGATAGTCATCATCCACCAACGGTAAATAGCGCCACTTATCAAATGCGGTACAGGGATGGGAAATGCCGCAGCCAATCCAGTCGCCCGGTTGCAGCGGATCGTCCGCCGGCAACTGCAGATAAGCGTGTTGATCGTTAACGTCGGTAATGCGCAAATGCGTGGCCGCGCGCGGTGCGCTGCCGTCCGCCTGGCGAATCCATAATGGATTAGGCAGATCCTGGTCGAAAGGCACATCGCGCCGGCCAAAATCCACAAAGGCCAGCCCTGGCTCGGGACGCGATAACACGCGGCCCCAGATCTCCAGCGCGGCGCTGAAATGGTGCGTCGCGCCCGGCTGCGCAAAGGGCGCGATGCGCGCATACAAACCGCTGTCGTGTGCCATGTACGCGCCGGATCGAATCAGCGGCGTGACCGGCAACGGCAGCTGCGCCGACGTGAAGCAGGCCGAGACCACATCAAACCACGCGCCACCGCCGGCGCTGAGAATAATTTCCCCGCTGGCAAACAGCTGGTGTTCAGCCAGCAGCGCGGCGGTCGCGATCATCATCTCGCAATAATCCTTCACGCGTTGCACGCCTGCGGCATCGCGTCCGGCACCGAGTGCGCCTTCATAACCGGCCACGCCGACCAGCTGCAGCGAGCGGCTGTCATGGATTGCCTGGGCGATTTCCAGCGCGGCCTGTGGCGAGCGACAGCCGGTGCGGCCGCCGCTGACCGACATCTCCAGCAGCACGGCAATCTGCGCGCCGCCAAGATGTTGTTCGAGCAGTTTTACGCCCTGCAGCGAATCCACATAGCAGAGAAAGCCGTGATCGGGATGCTGCTGCTGCCACTGGCCAATCCAGCGAATTCCGGCGGGATCCACCAGCTCATTGGCAAGAAACACGTTGCGGATGCCAAACTGGCGCAGCGCGCGCACCTGGGCTGGCGTCGCCGCGCTCAGGCCCCAGGCGCCGCCTTCGCTGACGGCACGGCGCAGAATCGCCGGCGACATTGAGGTTTTGCCGTGCGCGGCCAGCATCACGCCATTTTCCCGGCAGAACGCTGCCAGCTGCCGCAGGTTATTTTCCAGCGCGGATTGTTTCATCAGCATCAGCGGCGAAAAAACTTCCGGGCTGTTAAATACCGGCGTACCGTTAGCCAGCGGCTGATTGCCCGTTCCGGCCACCGATTTAAAACGCGGCGCAGGCTGCAGCGCATCCAGCGTGCCGTCGGCCTGCAAAGGAAAGTGAATCGACATCCTGCCTCCTGTTAGTGTTCAAGCACGCGCGACAAAAACTGCTGAGTGCGCGGATTCTGCGGATTGACAAAAATCTGCTCCGGCGAACCCTGTTCGGCGATCACGCCCTGGTCCATAAACACCACGCGATCGGCGGTTTTACGCGCAAAGCCCATCTCATGCGTCACCACCACCATGGTCATGCCTTCCCGTGCCAGACTGCGCATCACTTCCATCACTTCACCAACCAGCTCGGGATCGAGCGCGGAGGTGGCTTCATCGAAGAACATGATTTTGGGCTCGACCGCCAGCGCGCGGGCAATTGCCACTCGCTGTTGCTGCCCGCCGGAGAGCTGAGACGGATAGTGATGTGCACGCTCCGCCAGGCCAACGCGCGTCAGCGCTGCCATGCCGCGTTTGTTCGCTTCCGCTTCAGACAGTTTCTGCGCCTTAATCAGCGCCAGCGTCACGTTGCCGAGGGCGGTTTTGTGTGGGAACAGGTTGAACTGCTGAAACACCATGCCGACGTGGCCGCAAATTTCGCTGCTGCGTTTACGGTCGTGCAGCGGTACTTCATTGACCCAGATTTCACCGCCGTCGGCGGTTTCCAGACCACTCATAATGCGCAGCACGGTACTTTTTCCCGAGCCGGAGGCGCCAATCAGCACCAGCACTTCGCCCGGCGACACGTCCAGGCTGATCTCTTTCAGTACCTGAGTTGCGCCAAAGGATTTGGTAATACGGCTCAGCGTAATGGCGGATTTGCTCATGATAACTGGCTCCTGGTTTGATGATGTTGAACCCAACGGGAAAGCGGAAAGCAGACAGCGAAGTAGAGCAGGGCGACCAGGCCGTAAACCACCACCGGCTGGCCGATGCGATCGACAATCGCCTGCCCCTGGTGCATCAGCTCCGACATGCCGATCATGCTGACTATCGAGGTATCCTTGATTAGCGAAAGATACTGGCCCACCAGCGGCGGCAGCACGATACCGCGCGTCTGCGGCAGCACCACGCTGAGGAACGTCTGGCGCTTTGACAGGCCGAGGATCCACGACACTTCCCACTGTCCTTTCGGCACCGCTTCAATACCAGCACGGAACACTTCCGCGATGTAAGCGCCCTGATAAATACTCAAGCCGAGGATCCCGGCGGCGAACAGGTTGATTTCATAGCCGAAGTAGGCGACGCCAAAATAGATGAACATCAGGGTGATCAGCACCGGCGTACCGCGAAACAGTTCGGTATACAGCACGGCAATCTCTCTGGCGATCGGCAGGCGGCTGGTGCGGAGCACCGCGGCCAGTAAACCGAGCAGCGTGCTGCCGACGATAGCGGCGATGGACAGCAGTAACGTGATCACCAATCCTTTCAGCAGGATCGGCAGCGAGCTGATAATAAGTTCGCTCATAGCGCATTCTCCCGTTTCACTGGCTTAATCAGCCATTTTTTTGCCCACCACCAGCCGGACTTTTTTACCGGCGTCACCAGCGGCGGATGGAACATCCGGCGTCCTGCCACGGTACCAAGCCATGAAAACAGGTTGCTCAGCACCAGATACACCAGGGCAACGACGCTGAAGGTCTGGATATAAAGCAGGGTGCGCGCGTTGATCACCGTGGCGGTGCCGGTCAGCTCCGGCAGTGCGATCGCGGAGAGCAGCGAGGTGCCAAGCAGCAATTGAATCAGGTTATTGATAATGGCTGGCCAGACGGCACGGGCGGCCTGCGGCAGCACCACGCTGAGGAAAATCTGGTGGCGCGGAATACCCAGAATATAGGCAGCTTCCAGCTGGCCATTCGCCACCGACTGAATGCCGGCGCGGAAGGTTTCTGACAAATAGGCACCGACGTTAATCCCCAGCGCCAGCACCCCGGCGGTAAAGGCGCTCATAGTGATACCGAGCGACGGCAGGCCAAAAAAGATGATAAAGATCTGCAGCAGCACCGGCGTATTGCGGATGAACTCAACATAGCAGTGGCTGATCCAGCGCAGCGGCGCCAGCGGTGAAGATTTCGCCAGTGCGGCCAGCAGACCGAGCGCCACCGCCAGCGCGAACGCCAGCAGGGTGACCTGCAGCGTGAGCCAGGCGGCCTCCAGAAAGGTGTCGGCGTAGCGCCACAGGGTTAGCCATTGATAACTCATGGTATGACTCCTTCAGGCGGCGCAGCCTGTGCGACTGCGCCGTGGGCGGACAATCAGTATTGCGGGTTCAGCGGATAGCGCGGTTTGCTGCCGAACCATTTTGCGTACAGCTGGGCGTTCTCGCCGGAAGCGTTGATTTCAAACAGGAACTCGTTGAGGTAGTTGGTCCACACCTGGTCGCCCTGTTTCACCCCAAAGGCGTTGTACTCCAGCGGCACCAGCGCCTCGTTGGTGACAGTCAGTGACGGATCGAGCTTCGCCTGATAGGCAAGGAAGTTGTTATCCTCGATCATCGCATCGGCCTGGCCCTGTTTGACGGCCAGAATCGCCGCCTGAGATGAGTCGTACTCCTGAATTTTCACGTCGATGCCGAGATTGCGCACTTCGTCACCGTTGGTCGAACCTTTCACCGTGGCGATGGTTTTGCCGGCCATATCATGCGCAGACTGAATGCCGCTGTTTTTGCGCACCAGCATCGCCTCGCTGGCGACCACGTAAGGGTTGGTGAAGCCGATCTCTTTGGCGCGTTCCAGATTGCGGGTGAAGTTACAGAACACCACATCGACTTTGTTGGTTTGCAGATTAGGGATGCGGTTGGCGCTGGTGGTGTTGACCATTTCCAGTTTCACGCCCATCTCTTTGGCCAGCGCTTTCGCCAGGTCGACATCGTATCCATCCGGGTTGCCGTCTTTGTCATAAAAACCGAACGGTGCAAAGCTCAGGCAGTCACCGACGCGCAGCGTGCCGCGCTGCAATACGGTTTGCAGTGCCGACTGAGGCGCCGCGCCGGCCTCTTTTTTCTCTTCGGTTGGCGTACAGCCTGCTAACGCCAGCAAGACCAGCGCACCGGCCACGGTTTTGGCACTTAATTTCAGCGATGTTGCATTCATTGTTATGCTCTCTTTAAATGTTTGACGAGACGGCGTTATTCCGCATTACCCGCTTAACAGGCGATCGCCAGCGCAACGCCAGTACCGCGTATTTCGGGTTATTTTATTGAAAAAGCTAAAGCGTTAATAAATATCAGGCTGCCCTGGTGTTGGCGAAGAAAATGAATGCTGCAGCCTGGTTGAACGGTATTATTTATTTACGGTCGGCGCGGAAACATTTCATGTCCACTTCGACTTTGCAATCAACCACTAAATCCTGCACGCTACAAATACGCGCCGGCGGATTATCACTGAATATCTCACTGAATACTTTATTGAAAGAACTGAAATAACGCGCGTCGGTCAATACCGCGGTGACGTGAACCACATCCTCCACGCGATAGCCCGCTTCACGCATGATGGTGAGGCAGTTTTCAAACGCCAGCTGCGTCTGTTCGATAATGCCGCCTTCCACCACTTCTCCGTCGCGCATCGGCGTCTGGCCTGAGATATACAACCAGCCATCGGCCTCAACGGCGCGGGCGAACGGCAATCGTTGCCCGCCGGTACCGGTACCGCCCTCAATGCCATAACGTTTAATCGTCATGTCTTTCTGCTCCTGTCCATCCTGAAGTTTGTCTGATATACCAGACTGCTATCTGCAATACCGGATAGGACGAGATTTGCACAGCCGCTGAATTTTTGC
Source organism: Pantoea dispersa (assembly GCF_035783935.1). Classification (GTDB taxonomy): domain Bacteria; phylum Pseudomonadota; class Gammaproteobacteria; order Enterobacterales; family Enterobacteriaceae; genus Pantoea; species Pantoea dispersa_C. Next base: position 435,526 of record NZ_JALKOV010000002.1, read on the forward strand.
AATATGGCAATCGGCAATTAATTTTTTGCCCTGCTGGTGCGATCGCAAAATAAAATTCGATGCTTGAGCATTTTGAATGAAACTGTGATCGCTATCGAATTTAACCGCGCGTTACTTTCTTTCATTGCGCCACAATGGGGCCCGAAAATAGCGCATGCTAAATAAAATCACAGAGAATATTTTTATTATTCCGGGGATGGGTAATTGCTGTTGTCGGGTGTATCATGCAACTCTTTTTTAAAGCAGGTGATTTGCACCATAACGACAGGGGAGTATGCGTATGCCGGATGAAAAACCGTCCCGGGCGCGCGGTGTTGACCGGGTCATTGATATTTTTCGCCAGCTGCATATTGCGCGTCAGCCGATGGCGATGCGTGACTTAATCGAAGCGACCGGCGCGCCACGCTCCAGTATTTATGAGCTGGTGAGTTTGCTGAGCGAAGCCGGTCTGGTTGAGCTTGATGCTGAAGGCGCCGTGTTTTTTGGCCGTGAAATGCACTACTACGGTGCAGACTATATGGCCCACAACGATCTGATCCGTCGTGCACATCAGCTTATGGTTGAGATCGTGGCGCGTCACGGTGAAACCGTGCAGCTGTGTATGCTGGAAGGTAACAAATACACCGTGGTGCTGTCGGAGAGCAACGCCCATCCGTTCAAAATCACCTCGGACATCGGCGTGCGCGTGCCGATTACCTGGACGGCGACCGGTCGTTTGCTGCTGAGTAACTGGTCGGACAGCGCCATTCTCGATCTGATTCCGGAAGAGGATTATCGTCTGGCTAGTGGACAAATTCTTGATAAGCAAACTTTTCTCGATGAGATTCACCGCGCCGGCCAGCTGGGCTACTGCATGACCGAAGGTTTATCTGAAAGCTTCACCTGCTGCATGGCCGCGCCGATTCGCTCGCGCAGCGGCCAGGCGGTTGCGGCGATCTGTTTTATGGTCAGTCGCGATACGCCACAGGAGCGCCGGCAGATGCTGCTGCAGGAGCTGATCACCTCAGGGCAGAAGCTGTCAGATTTCACCTGAGCCAGCGCGCAGAATGCGGCAGGCGGGCGTTCATTCGCCGCCGTATTATTCGCTTACAACCCCGGCGATGGCGTTTATTTTGCCGCTAATCAGGTTGTGTTAAGGTAATTGATAATAATAACTATTTCTTTTACCACGGAGTTTTGGCATGAAAACGCGCCTGTTACTGGCAATGGGGATTCTGGTCTCAACCGCAGCCTGCGCGACTGACTATCCGCTTACCGTCACCGACATGGATGGTCACACGCAAACCATCAGCAAAGAACCGCAGCACATCATCCTACAGGATGGCCGCGATGTGTTAACGCTGGCGCTGCTCGATCGCGACAATCCGTTTAAACGCGTCGTGGCGTGGAACAACCTGCCGAAAAAGCAGGATACGCAAACATGGGATATGCTGAAGCGCCGCTGGCCTGAAGCAACAAAAATTGTTGATATGGGCTTCAGCGATCAGGGCCAGGTTAATCTGGAAAGCGTGCTGGCGCAGAAACCGGATCTGATGATTGCGCAACTGCGCGCCAAACCGGCGCTGGAACAATCCGGCGTGCTGAGCACGCTGAATAACCTGCATATCCCGGTGCTGTTCGTCGATTACGAACTGCATCCGGCACAAAACACCGCCCCGAGCGTCACGCTGCTGGGCAAAGTGCTGAACCGCGAAAGCGAAGCCAAAGCCTACACCGATTTTTATCAGCAGCGCTTCGCGCGTATCACGCAGGCTGTCGCGAAGGTCAAAAACAAACCCACCGTATTTATCGAACCCATTGCCGGTAACAGCGACAACTGCTGCTTCACTCATAGCCATAATGGCTGGGGTGGACTGGTAGAAGCGGTCGGCGGTAAAAACATCGGCTCGGCGCTGCTGCCAGGCAATGCGGGCTTCGTCGCGCTGGAAAAAATCATCGCCATGAAGCCGGATGTTTACATCATGACCGGTTCAAAGCGGCCAAACAGCAACGTGCTGCCGTTTGGTTACGGCGTGCAGCCGCAGGAAGTGCGCGCCACGTTCCAGACCTTATTGCAGCGCACCGGCCTGGCGCAAATCGCGCCGGTGAAACAGGGGCGCGTGTATGGCGTCTATCATCACTTCTATAATCACCCGTACAACATTATCGGCATGGAAATCCTTGCGAAGGATCTCTATCCGCAGCAGTTTGCCGATCTCAAGCCGGTGGCAGATTTTCACACCCTCGTAAAAACCTTCACCCGACTGCCGGACGATGCTATCGAACTGAGCTATCCGGACAACCAGTAACACACACAGCGGGCATCCAGCCCGCTGTTCGCTTTCCCTGAAAGTCAAAAACCCCACGAAAAGTGTCCGGCGATCATGACAGCGCATATTGTTATGTTATAACATATCAAAATACAGTGCCTGTTCAGGTGCACGTGATGTCATTATTCAGGAGTGATTATGTCAGCTTTGTCTTCAGAGGGCGGCTTCAGGCGGCTACCGGTTACCGTGCTTTCTGGCTTTCTCGGTGCCGGAAAAACTACCTTGCTCAATCATATACTCAATAACCGGGAAGGGCGGCGCGTGGCGGTGATCGTCAACGATATGTCGGAAGTGAATATCGATGCGGCACTGGTGCGCGACGGCGGCGCGGCGTTGTCGCGTACTGACGAGAAGCTTGTGGAAATGAGCAACGGCTGCATTTGCTGTACGCTGCGCGAAGATCTGCTGCTGGAAGTCAACCGGCTGGCGAAAGAGGGACGTTTTGATCATCTGGTGATTGAATCTACCGGCATTTCTGAGCCGCTGCCGGTGGCCGAAACCTTTACCTTCGCCGATGAAGAGGGCCAGAGCCTGTCTGCGGTGGCAGCGCTGGATACCATGGTGACGGTGGTCGACGGCTACAATTTCCTGCGTGATTACGACTCGGATGACAGTGTGCGCTCACGCGGCGAATCGCTGGGCGAAGAAGATGAGCGCACCGTAGTCGATTTGCTGATCGACCAGATTGAATTCTGCGATGTGCTGATCCTCAACAAAATTGACCTGATTGATGAGCAGGAGCAGGCGCGCCTGACCGCGATTCTGCACTCGCTCAATCCCCGTGCGCGTATTGTTCGCGCGCACTTCGGGCAGGTAGCGCTCGATCAGGTGCTGAATACCGGACTGTTTGACTTCGATGCGGCGGCACAGGCTCCCGGCTGGCTGCAGGAACTGCGCGGCGAGCACACGCCGGAAACCGAAGAGTACGGCATTCGCAACTTTGTTTTCCGCGCGCGGCGTCCTTTTCATCCGCAACGGTTTTATCAGGTCATTACGCAGCACATGCAGGGCGTGGTGCGTTCAAAAGGCTATTTCTGGCTGGCAACCCGTCCGCGCCATGCCGGTTCCTGGTCGCAGGCCGGCGGCGTCACGCGGCAGGGGCTGGCCGGGATGTGGTGGGCCAGCGTGCCTGAAGATCGCTGGCCGCAGGACGCAGACACGCTACATTACATCCGCGAAAACTGGCATGAAGGCACCGGCGATGCGCGGCAGGAGATAGTGATCATCGGTATCGATATGGATGAAACCGTGCTGCGTCAGCAGCTGCACCAGGCATTACTGACCGATGAGGAGATGGCGCTGGGACCAGACGGCTGGGCGCAGTTGCCGGATCCGTTCCAGCCGTGGTTTGACTGATGCGTCGCCGCGCAGCAGGCTGTGCGGCGACGAACCCGTCATCACAACTGCGTATTCACCAGCCGCATCTGGGTGCAGAACGGGCACTGGCAGCCGCTTACCGCCGCTGCCAGGCGCGCATGCGCTTCGGCAATCGCCAGCGGCTGCGCCTGATCGGTGCTGGCGAGCGCGTTAGCCGGTTTCAGCGCCAGCTTTAACGGATCGATTTTCGCCTGAAATGCCCCTGCTTTCGCCGAAGCAAAAGCAATCACTAACAGTGGAACGGTAACCTTCATCGCAGCAACCTCAATCAGCAAGACGGGATTGTAACGATATAACATAAACGTGGCGCTGTTAAGCGACTTGATGCTGCGATCCCAGCCACATGGAGACTTCGACGCCATCATTAAACGGCAGCGACATATAGCCGCGGCTACCCTGTACCTTTTCCAGATATTCCGGGCTGAAATCGGCATCGTCCGCCACAATCAGCGCACCCGGACGCAAATACGGCTGCACCAGCTGCAAAATCTCCGGATAGATCGCCTTCGCGCCATCCAGCACCAGCATATCAATGCCGGACGGCAGATCCTGGCGCAGGGTGTCCAGCGCGTCACCCACGCGAATTTCAATCAGATCGCTGACGCCAGCATCGGCGAAGTGATTGCGCGCCAGTGCGACTTTGCCCGTTTCAAACTCGCTGGTAATGATCTGGCCGCCGCCGTTATCGCGCACCGCGGCTGCCAGGTGCAGCGTGGAAAGACCAAATGAGGTGCCGAACTCAACGATATGCTGCGCCCGGCTACTGCGCGCCAGCATATACAGCAGTTTGCCGGTTTCCCGCGAGACCGCCAGCGGCACATTTTTTAAGTGACCATACAGTTCGCGATAATCGGTTTTGCTCTGCAGCAGACGCGTTTGCTCCTCATCGGACATCGCGCGAAACGCTTCATTGGTGGGATGCGCCATGTTATCGGCCAGCTCAAACAGGTAGTTGAGTAGCGGTGCCAGCGGCGCGGAAGTCAGTGTTGTCATCATGGTTTGCCCTGCAAGAGATCTTGGATTTTATGGTGAGATCAGAATACGATGAATTAGTCGCATTTCACTATTCGCGTTCAGGAGCAGACGATGGCAGGACATCGTAACGCTAAGATTTCTGAGAGAAAAAAGCCGCAGCAGGCGCGATCCAGCGAGCTGGTTGCCGCGATTTTACAGGCGGCGACTCAGGTTTTGCAGCAGGAAGGGGCGACGCGCTTTACCACCGCGCGCGTGGCCGAACGGGCGGGCGTCAGTATTGGATCGCTGTACCAGTATTTTCCCAATAAGGCGGCTATTCTTTTCCGATTGCAAAGTGAAGAGTGGCAGCGAACCGGCGATCTGCTGGGTTCCATTTTACGCGACACCGGTTACACGCCGCGCCAGCGACTGCACCAGCTGACCCTGGCATTTTTGCACTCGGAGTGTGAAGAGGCGGCGATGCGCACCGCACTGAATGATGCCGCGCCGCTTTACCGGGATGCGCCGGAAGTGCAGCAAGCGCGCGCCAATGGTGAGAATGTGATGAGCGATTTTCTGCAACAGCTATTGCCGCAGCGGGACGCGGCTGAGGTGGCACGCGCGGCGGATTTAATCAACCGTACGCTGGGTGACGTCGGCAAGCATTTCTCCGAATCGCCGCGTAGCGCAGCAGAAATTGAGGCTTACGCGCGTGATATGGCTGACATGTTCTGTGCCTGGATCAGAGAAAAAGGCGCCGATTTGCAGTAAAAAATGGGCTGGAAATCTCTGAAAGCGGTTAACAATCTCATTATTCACATTCTCATTAATCCACACCGCGAGTAAGCTTGATAAAACCTTGGTAAAGCCGGATGGATTGACGGCACATAGAGACGGGAGAGCATGATGGCAGTAAAAATGATTGCGGTGGATATGGATGGGACATTTCTCGATGACAATAAGCAGTACAATGCGCAGCGCTTTGCGCGCCAGTACGCGCTGCTGAAGGAGAAAGGCATCCGTTTCGTGGTCGCCAGCGGCAATCAATATTATCAGTTGCAGCACTATTTTCCCGCTATCAAAGATGAGATCGCCTTCGTGGCTGAAAACGGTGCCTGGGTGTCCGACAGCAATGAAGAGATTTTCTGCGGCGAGCTGGCGCCGGAACGGGTGCATCAGGTGCTGGATATCCTCGCCAAAGAGCCGGAGATCAGCACCGTGGTATGCGGTCGCAACGGGGCTTACGTGCACAAGTCAATGCCGGACGAGGTGGTCGCCATGCTGGCCAATCACTATCGCCGGCTGGAAAAGCGCGACAGCCTGTACGATATCGACGATACCATCTTCAAATTCTCACTCAATCTGGCACATGAAGGTGTCGAGGCGCTACTGGCGCGTCTGCACAGCGAACTGAACGCGATTGAAAACATCATGCATCCGGTCTCCAGCGGGTTTGGCTTTGTCGATTTGATCATTCCCGGTTGCCATAAGGCGCACGGCATTGCGCTGCTGCAGGAGAAATGGGGCATTGATGATTGCGAAGTGCTGGCGATTGGTGACAGCGCTAACGACATCGAAATGCTGCGTCAGGCCTGTTACAGCTTCGCCATGGCTAACGCCGCAGCGCCGGTGGCAGCGGTCGCGCGTTATCGTACGGAAAGTAATAACGACGAAGGCGCTCTCAACGTCATCGCCCGTCTGCTGGCACGCGAAACGCCGTTTGGTTAACGGGCAGCGGATCGATCCCCTAATCGCGGCGCCATGTAGTGTGGGATAAATCGCGCCGCGACGAACAGAGTGCAACCCGCACGTGGTTATTCACTGGCTGAGGACGCTGCAGGGCGGGTGTTTTCCGCCGGCGTGCCGCTTGCCGCGCGGAGGTTAGCTTCCATGGCATCCAGCGCCGCCTGGTTTTCTAATCCCCACTGATACATCTGCTCAATCGGCCGGGCGAAGGTCATCCCCAGTTCGGTCAGCCGGTAATCCACTTTGGGTGGAATCACTTCATACACCTGACGCGCAATTAAGCCGCGCTGCTCCAGCTCTTTCAGTGTCTGAAACAGCATTTTTTTCGAAATGCCCTGCAGGCTGCGCTGCAGTTCGCCGGTGCGCGCACGCTGCCCTGGCCAGTGATATAACGCGTGAAGCACCATGGTGCTCCACTTGACCGAAAACAGATCCATCAGACGACGCGGTGGCGAATCCGCATAGAAAAACAGTTTGCCATCAACCCAGGCTGGCATCGCACTCTCCTTTATGGTCACCAAATGGTGACTACTATCATTTCTGCACCGCCTTGATTATAGTCTGCCGCCTTCATTCAGCCCACATCAGACTTTGAGGAAGGCATCATGAAAATTAACGCACTGGTGGCGCAGGATGCAGCGCAACCGCTCGCTGCCGGCCAGATTACGTTGCGTCCGCTGCAGCAGCAGGACGTAAAAATTGAGATTCTTTACTGCGGCGTGTGCCACTCCGATTTGCACATGGCACGCAATGAGTGGGCGGTCAGCCGTTATCCGCTGGTGCCGGGCCATGAGATCGTCGGACGCGTGCTGGAGACCGGTGCTGAAGTCACGCAGTTTAAAGCCGGTGATGTAGTCGGCCTCGGCGTGATGGTGGATTCCTGCCGCCACTGTCATTTTTGCCAGCAGCAGGAAGAGCAGTACTGCGAAGCGGGCTTCACCGCCACTTACAACGGCATCGATAAATACACCGGCGACAGCACCTGGGGCGGCTACGCGCAGAATGTGGTGGTCGATCAGCATTTTGTCGTGTCGATTCCGCACAATCTGGCGCTGGCGGGCGTGGCACCGCTGCTGTGTGCGGGCGTGACGGTGTGGTCACCGCTGCGCCATTTTGGCGTCAAAGCCGGCGATAACGTCGGCGTGGTGGGGCTGGGTGGTTTGGGCCATATGGCGGTAAAACTGGCCAGTGCGCTGGGCGCTGAAGTCACCCTGTTTACCACCTCACCGGAAAAAGGCGCTGATGCCCGTCGCCTCGGAGCAACGCGCGTAGTGGTGTCGCGGGATGCTGCGCAGATGGCGGCATGCCAGACCTCGCTGGATTTCATCATTGACTGCGTGGCGGCGCCGCACGATCTCGATCCTTACCTGGCAACGCTGAAAACCAATGGCCGTCTGGTGCTGGTCGGCATTCCCGATCAACCGCATCAGTCACCGAACATTACGCCGATGGTGTTTCGCCGTCTGAGCATCAGCGGTTCGTCGATTGGCAGCATCAAAGAGACTCAGGAGATGCTGGATTTCTGCGGTGAGCACAACATCACGGCAGATATTGAGCTGATCGCGGGTGAAGAGATCGAAACCGCCTTCGCCCGCATGCTTAAAGGCGAAGTGAAGTACCGTTTCGTCATTGATATGCTGGCGACTCGCTGGTAATGGCGTAGCAGCGGCCGGCGATTTCAGGCTGAAATCGCCGGATTTTCTTTGAACAGGCGACTCTGGCAGTAGCGATTTTACGACACAGCACATTTTCGCCACTTAACAGTAAACAATTCCCGTTACGGTCCGATAACTCCTTCTGCAGACTCAACAAAAACAACAATGACAGGAGCGAGACATGGGACTGGTCTCCCGATTACGCGATGTGCGCATTACACGTAAATTAGCGGCAGGATTTGGCATCGTATTACTGCTGGTGGCGCTGGCCACCGCGCTGAGCGTGCAGCGGTTCAATCAGATCCGTGACATCTACCAGAAAACCAATCTGATTTATGACATCAATATTGACGTGTTTCAGGCCAAAATTAATCGCCTGAAATACCTCTACGGCGATGATACAGCGGGCGGCACCATGACGGATTACGTCACGCACGCTCAGCAGCTGACGCAACAGGCGCAGCAGTTGCCGTGGACGGCCGATGCCAAAGGTTTGGTCAACGACGTCGCCACGCATCTTGGCCGTTTTCAGCACAGCATCGCCGCGATGACGCAGGCAACCCGACAGCTGAACGATCTGCGCAGCCAGCTGGATGCGCTGAGCCAGCAGGACATGACCGCACGTTACACCGGGCTCATCCGCACACCGGTCAGCACACCCGAACTCACCAACCAGATTTATCAGCTGCTGTTTGCCATCAGTAACGTGCGCGAAGAGGCTTGGGCGCTGCGCTTCAACGTCAGCGAGGCGCTGCGAACTAAGCTGGAGAGTGATTTTCAGCGCGCCGGCCAGGACCTGAACACCTTGCTGTCACAGCTGCCCCCGGAGCAGCAGGGCGGATTCAACGCGTTATGGCAGGATACGGAACGCTTCAAGGATTTGAGTCTGCAGGCAGCATCAGTTTATGGTCAGCTGCGCGCCAGCGAAAATACCGTCAAAGTGGCGGGCGACAACAGCAGTGCGACCATCAAACAAATCATCACCCTGGTTAAGGCGCGTAACGATGAGCTGGCCAACGGTTCGGCGGCGATCTCGTTATTGATGGGCAGCCTGGCGATACTGCTGGGCGTGCTGGTGGCCTGGTACATCATCCGGCAGATTACGCGCCCGGTATTTCACAACCTCGCGCTGGCAGAGCGGATTGCCAGCGGCGATCTCACTTCGCAATTTGTTACGCATCGACAGGACGAACTGGGCCAGCTGACCTCCGCGATGGGACGAATGAATGCGCGGCTGCGCAGCATGATCGGCGAGGTGTTGCACAGCGTCAGCAACGTGTCGCAGGCAGCCAGCGCCATCAATCAGGGCAACCTTGATTTGTCATCGCGCACCGGGCAGCAGGCGGCGGCCGTGGTGGAAACGGCAGCCAGCATGGAACAGCTGACCGCTACCGTGAAAAACAATGCCGGCAATGCGCGTCTGGCCAGCCAGATTGCGGCAGAAGCTACGCAGAACGCCAGTCAGGGCGGAATTGCGGTACGTAATGTGGTCAGCACCATGGGCGAGATTTCTGACAGCTCGAAGAAAATTGCCGATATCACCGCCGTGATCAACAGCATCGCGTTTCAGACCAATATCCTGGCGCTCAACGCGGCGGTGGAAGCAGCGCGCGCCGGTGAGCAGGGGCGCGGGTTTGCCGTGGTCGCCAGTGAAGTGCGTAACCTCGCACAGCGCAGTGCCGGCGCGGCAAAAGATATCGAACGGCTGATTAACGAATCGGCAGGCCGTATCAATAATGGTCAACAGCAGGTGACGCGTGCCGGTGAAACCATGGAGCAGATCGTCAGCAGCATCGCGCGCGTCAATGAAATCATGGCGGAAATTGCGGCTGCGTCCGATGAACAAAGCCGGGGTATTGAGCAGATTGCCCGCGCGGTTGGCGAGCTGGACAGCACCACGCAGCAAAACGCGTCGCTGGTCAGTGCATCGTCTCACTCTGCGCTGGCGCTGGAAGAGCAGGCCCTGGTGCTGGAACGGCTGGTCACGCAGTTCCGCCTGCACGGTGCTGTAAGCTAAGCGAAAAGCGCAGCGGCCGTGGATCATCTGTGCGGTCCGTGGCGGGTGAGGGCGCTAAAGTGCAATTTTTTGTGCGTTTACCCATATGCAAGGTGAAAATTCTTAAAAAAAGTCGCCGCAGGGCGACTCTTTCCCGATACACTGCAATTCTGTCGACCTGAATTTTCCCGTGAATGAATTACTACTCACCTGATGAAAGCCATTTGAAGCGCCGGTCACAGCGCTTCGTCCGTCGTATGTTCATCATGCGTCAGCTCGGCACGATCCTCTGTTTCTTCCCAATCCTCTCTGTATTACTGGAGATGCAGCGTGGGCTGGCATTCAGCGCGCTGCTGTTTGTGAACGCGTTTGTCTGGCCATGGCTGGCGTATCAGCGGGCGCTGCGCGCTGTTGACTCAACCGGCACCGAACGCCAGAACCTGACGCTCGATGCGGCGTTTGGCGGAATATGGGTGGCGCTGATGGCGCTAAGCCCCATGCCTTCGTTTATTATCATGGCGGTGCTGGCATCGGATCGCTATGCCGCCGGCGGCGGCGCGCAGCTGATTGCCGCCATACAGGCATTTTTGTGCGGGTTTATTATGGTGTGGCTGCTGGATGGCACCAGCGTACATCTGGCGTTCAGCACGCAAACCGTCTGGCTGACGCTGCCGCTGGCCACCTGTTACATGCTGGTACTCAGCGTGGCTTCCTACAATCTCACCTGGCATTTACGCACCCGCAACCGTGAACTGGAGCGCATCGCGCTGATGGATCCCGGCCTGAAAATCCCTAACCGGCGCCTGTTTGAACGGCGGCTGGAGAGTGAGTTTCTCAGCACGCGGCGCGGCGATAGCAGCGGCTATCTGCTGTTGCTGGATGTCGATCACTTCAAAGTGGTCAATGATAGCTGGGGCCATGAGGCGGGCGATTTTCTGCTGGCCGAGATCTCGGCGCTGCTGCGCAACGATGTCGGGCTGCAGGACATTCCGGCGCGCTTTGGCGGCGATGAGCTGGGTGTCATCGTGCATCAGGCCAGCGATGAATCGGTGGTGGAACTGGCCGAAAGGCTAAAAGAGAAGATTGCGCAGGTGCGGTTACCAGCATCAGCCGAGTATCGCTGTTCGGTGAGCATTGGCATTGCCGCTGCGGCCAGTGCTGAGTCGCTGAGCGACTGGCTGCGCCATGCGGATGAAGCGCTGTATGAAGTCAAACGCGCCGGGCGCAACGGCGTGCGGCTGTGGCAAACGCCGCTGGCCCGCGCGTCATGATCAGAAAAATTCAGGCTCGCACTGCACCGGAAAATTCAGTGAGTTAGCAATAAAGCAGGCGTCGTGGGCCTGATGATGCAATGCGCGCGCACGTTCCGCATCCGCCGGGTCGCGCAGTTTGATGCGCGGCTTCAGCGTGATACTGGTGAAACATCCACGCGCGCCCTCCACCATGGTGCCTTCGGCAGCATCTTCATACTCCTCCACCACAATGCCGGCATCGGCGCACAGGTGCAAATACCACAGCTTATGGCAGGCCGCCGCGGATGCCAGCAGCAGTTCCTCAGGATTCCAGCGGGTTTTATCCCCGCGAAATGCCGGATCGGCACTCAGCAAAATGGGTTGTTTACCGGCTGCCTGTAGTTCGCTGTCACGATCGTAAGCGGTGTAAGAAGCTGTGCCGTCGCCGCGATTGCCGCTCCAGCGAAGGTTGATCTGGTAATGGTGCTGCCGTGCTGCCATGGGAATGTCCTGTTCAGTGATGTCATCTCAGCGGTTTTTATTCACAACGTTCGCTGCGTTTTGGTTCAAATTAATCAGGTGCGCGTCGATACGCATCTGAAACACCTTACAGTAAAATAGCTACGTAATCAGCGTATCTCATTGACATACATGAAATGTTCGGTGCTGAACCGGTGATGCGCAAGAATCACCGGTGTGGCGCTTTGATCAAATGACACCTCATCGATCACCATCACTGCGTGCGGTAGTGCGAGTTCCAGCAGGGCGGCATCTTCTTCCGTGGCCAGCGTGGCGCTGATCTGCTCGCGTACCGCCGCAACGCGCACGTCATAATGCTCAAACAGGTAACGATACAGCAACTGCGGCAGCTGTTCTGCCGGCGGAAAGTCGGGCAGACGTGCGGCGGGCAACACCAGCGTTTCATGCATGGCCGCAATCCCTTTCACCCGGCGCAGGCGCTTCAGGCGGATCACTGCGTCACCCGCCGCGATCTGCAGTTTATCGGCCTCGCTGGTGCTGGCGCTGCTGTGCTGATAATCCAGCAGGTGCGTTTCCGATTGCAGCAAACCGCCCGATTTGTCATGCAGTCGAAAGTAATGAAAGAAATGGCTGAGATTATGCAGCGGTGCCCAGCCGGTGACCACCGTGCCGGTTTTGCGCCGGCGCATCAGCATGCCTTCCGTCGTGAGCGCCGCCAGCGCCTTGCGCACCGTGCCGACCGACACACCAAACTTCGCCGCCAGGCTGTTTTCACTCGGCAGAATAGTGCCCGCCGGCAGTTCGCCCTGCAGGATCGATTCACTGATATAGCGCTTCACCACTTCATATAGCGGTGCGCCTTCGCCTTCGTTCAGGCGACTGAATTGTGGAACGTCGTCCGCGTCATAGTTTTTTTGCATGTTTCCGATTACCGATTGACCCCAGCCGTTCAATTGAATTATCTATAAACTATATAGAAATACAATAAGTGAACAGGTTATGCGGGAAAATTCATCACTGCAGCGCGCTCTGACCCATATCGCCGACGATCAGGCGCAGATTCTTGACGATCTGCAACGCATGCTGGCGGTGGATACCTGTTTTCCGCCCGGACTGGGTTACGCCGAATTCGCCGACCTGCTGAGCACGATGCTGCAGCCGATGCAGTTTTCCCTGCAGCGCGTTTCGGTGCCCGATGCGCTATGGCAGACGCCGGATGGCAGCGCGCAGGGCGAGCGGGTCAATTTGCTGGCCGCGCTGGATGCCGGCGCGGCTGAGAACTGCAACCTCTACTTCCACACCGATACGGTTCCGGCCGGCGATGGCTGGCGCTTTCCGCCGCTGGCGCTCAGCGTGGCGGACAACAAGCTGTTCGGACGCGGTGCGGCGGATATGAAAGGCACCATCGTCGCCGCGCTGGCTGCGGTGCGGGCCGCGCAGCGCTATCAGCTCAGGCTGCGCTATAACCCGGTATTTTTACTCTGTACCGACGAAGAGGGCGGTCTCTACCCCGGCATCCGCTATCTGGCCGAGCAGCAGTTATTCCACGGCCACCTGCTGAGCTTCAACGGCGGCGCGGTGCCGCGCATCTGGGCCGGCTGCTTTGGCAGTATCGACATCAAAATCATCGTCAGCGGTCGCTCGGCGCATTCCGGCGATCCGCTGCAGGGCATTAACGCTATTGAGGCGGCACTTCCGCTGATGAATGCGCTGTATCAGCTGAAAGGCGAAGTGGAACAGCGGGTTTCGGCGATGCCCGCGCCGCCGCACTATCAGGGCCAGCCGCTCACCGCTTTACTCACGCTGGCTGCGGCGCACGGTGGCAGTAAAGGCTCCACCATTCCGGAACGCTTCGAGCTGCTGGTCAATCGCCGCTATGCGCCGGAAGAGCCGTTTGCCGCAGTGTGGCAGGAGCTGACGCAGTGCGTGGATCACGCGATGCAGGGCAGCATAGCCAGCGACGTCACGCTACAGCTGATTGGCCACCTGGCGCCGGTCGCCGATCCCACCGGGCCGCACTGGCCGCGCTGGCAGGCGGCGCTCAGCCAGGGCTTCGGCTTCCCGCCAGCAGAATTCAAAGCCTGGGGATCCGCCACCAGCTCGGATATGGGCTGGGTGCAGCAGGCCGGTATTCGGGAAATATTGCTCGGCGGCCTTGCCCGTCCCGACAACCGCATTCATGCCGCCGACGAGTACACCACGATGGCAGATGTTATTGCACTTTCGCAGTCGATTCTGGCGTATCTCGCCGATGATTTTCAGCCAACCCAGGGTAGTTAACAAAACAACGAGGAACAGAAGATGTGCGCCATGAAAGGGTTAAACCGCAGACAGTTTATCGCCAGTTCAACCGCCCTGACCGGAGCGGCGCTGCTGCCCTGGTCATTCAGTGCCTCAGCTGCCGCCGTGGCCAGCGCGACGCCAGGCGGCACGCCGCGTAAAGGTGGCGTATTGCGCATCAGCGTTGACCAGGCGGTCAGCGTACTCAATCCCCATCAGGTGCGGGTTAATCCGGAGTATCTGGTGGCGGAACTGCTGTACAGCGGCTTAACCCGCCTGACGCAGGCGATGAAAGCGGAAGCCGACCTGGCGCAGTCCTGGCTGCCGAACGACGACTTAACCCAATGGACTTTTACCCTGCGGCCTGACTTACGTTTCAGCGACGGTTCGCCGCTCACCGCAGCGGATGTGGTCGCCAGCCTGCAGGCGCTGCTGGATCCGAAAAACGCCTCACCGGCGCTGCATAACATCGGCCCGATTAAAGCGGTGAGCGCCAAAGACGGCAACACCGTGCTGATTGAAACCGAGGCGCCTTACGCCGATCTGCCGGTAATGCTGGCTTATCCGGATGCCAAAATCATCCCGGCACACATCGCGCAGGGGCAGTACGACAAGCTGAGTAGCGCCTCGCTGGGGGCCGGGCCGTTCCAGCTGGTGTCTTACGATCCGGAACGCAAAATCGTGGTGAAACGCAACCCGCACTATTACGACGCCACGCGGCCGTATCTGGATGGCGTGGAAGTGGTGGTCTATCCCGACGCTATCGCTGAAAGTTCGGCGCTGATCGCCGGTGATACCGATCTGATGCTAAGCGCGCAGTCGAGCGAGTTCGCGCGCTTAGCCAAATCGGCAGGCGTGCTGCCGCTGCGCGTGGCGTCCGGCCAGTTTCTTAACGTCAATATGGGCTGCGATCAAAAGCCGTTTAACGATGTGCGCGTCCGCCAGGCGCTGTCGCTCTGCGTGGATCGTCAGGCATCGGTGGATTTTGTCGCTGACGGCCTGGGATCGCCGGGTAACGACACGCCGATCAACGCCGCTTATCCCTATTACGCGCAGCTGACGCAAAAAGCGCTGGACTACGGTAAAGCCAAAGCGCTGCTGGCGGAGGCCGGTTATCCCAACGGGCTGGATTTAACGCTTATCGCCTCAGACAAGCCATCAACCCGCACCCAGCTGGGAATTGCCCTGCGGGAGATGGCGAAGCCGGGCGGTTTTCGCATCAATGTGCAGACCATGGCGCACAGCACCTATCTCGATCAGGTGTGGAAGAAAGGCAATTTCTACGTCGGTTTCTACAACATGCAGCCGACGCCGGACGCGGTGTTCTCACTGCTCTATACCTCAACAGCGGCGTGGAACGAAACGCGCTGGAACAACGCGGCGTTTGACGGTGCGGTGATGGCGGCGCGCGAGACCAATGACGAAGCGCTGCGCAGCCAGCTGTATGGCAAAGCGCAGCAGCTGATGCACGACGAGGTGCCGTCACTGATCCCGACGTTCTTCGATCTGCTGGCCGCCAGTCGTGAGCACGTGGCGGGCTATCATCTGCATCCGCGCGGTGCGGTGTTCCGCCTTGATCATGTCTGGCTGACCGCTGACGCGCCGAAGCGCAGCCTGTAAGGAGCAACCGTGACAGCTAGTTACCTGCTTAAGCGCCTGCTATTGATGATTTACACGCTGCTGGTGGTGTCGCTGCTGGTGTTTGGCATCACCCAACTGCTGCCCGCCGATGCCGCAGTCACGTTGCTGGGGCAAAATGCCACGCCGGAAGCGCTGGCGGCGGTCCGCGCGCGGCTGGGGCTGGATGCGCCCGCCTGGCTGCAATACTGGCACTGGCTGACGCAGGCGCTGCAGGGCAACTTTGGCGTATCGATGCGCAATGGCCTGGCGGTCGGGCCAACGCTGCTGACAGCGCTTTCGCGCTCGCTGCTGCTGGCGATGTGCGCTCTGCTGCTGATGCTGGTGATCGCCATTCCGCTCGGCATCTGGGCGGCTGTGCGGCGCGGTAAGACTGCCGATGTGCTGGTCAGCGTCATCTCGTACATGGGCATCTCGTTCCCGGAGTTCGTTACCGCCACGCTGGTGCTGCTGCTGTTCGCTGATGTCTGGCAGATTCTGCCCGCCACCGGCTACGTACCGCTCAGCGAAAATTTTATCAGTGGTATCCAGCATCTGATTCTGCCGTCGATCACCGTTGCGCTGATCCTGGTGGCGCACGTTTCACGCATGGTGCGCTCGGAAATGGTCGACGTGCTGCACACCGATTATATCCGCGCCGCGTGGCTGAAAGGCCTGTCGCGCCGGCGCATCCTGTGGCGCCATGCGCTGCGTAATGGCCTGCTGCCCACCATCACCATTGTGGCGCTCGACGTCGGCTATCTGCTGGGCGGCATTGTGGTGGTGGAGGAGATTTTTGCCATTCCCGGTATTGGTCGGGAGCTGATTGTCGCGGTACAGGCGCGCGATTTGCCCACTATTCAGGCCGGCGTGATGATACTGGCGGCAACCTATGCCGTGGTGAATTTCCTCGCGGATTTGGCCTACGTGATGCTCGATAAGCGGATTTCCTATGCCTGAAATACTGAAACGATTATTGCGCTCGCCGCAGGGTGCGGCGGGTGTGCTGATATTGCTGCTGGCGCTGCTGATGGTGGCGGGTGGTGCGCACGTCGCACCGTTCGATCCGGAGTCGATTTCGATTCTGACGCGTTATCGCCCGCCCGGCGCGGAACACTGGTTCGGCACCGATCAGCTGGGGCGCGACATTTTCAGCCGGGTGCTGGTCGGCGCGCGATCCACCATTTTGCTGTCGCTGCTGGCCACCGCGCTGGCGATGGTGATCGGCTCGGTGCTGGGCACCGCCAGCGCCTATCTTGGTGGCAAAGTGGATGAATTCCTGATGCGCACCATGGATGCGGTGATGGCGATTCCCAGCCTGCTGTTTGCGCTGCTGATCGTGAGTACGCTGGGGCAGAGCAGCATGAACGCCGTGCTGGCCATCACCATCGCCTTTGTGCCGGGCATGGTGCGTATTGCGCGCAGCGTGGCGCTGGCGGCGCGTCAGCAGGACTACATCAGTGCCGCCATCGCGCGCGGCGAAGCCGGTTACTACATCATTCTGCGCGAAATGCTGCCGAACATTCTGGCGCCGATCATCGTGGAAGCCACCATTCGCGTGGCATTCGCCATCATGCTGTTTGCCACGCTGAGCTTTCTCGGCCTCGGCGCGCAGCCGCCTGAGCCCGAGTGGGGACTGATGGTATCCGAGGCGCGCAGCTACTTCTTTAAAGCACCGTGGATGATGATGATCCCCGGCCTCGCCATCGCGCTGGTGGCGATTGGCTTCAACCTGCTCGGTGACGGCCTGCGCGATGTGCTTAACCCAGGGAGCCACAAATGAATAATCCGCACAACCCGGTGCTGTCGGTGGACAATTACAGCCTTGATTATGGGTTAGCGCGCGGCCATTCGCTGCCGGTGCTGCGCGACATCAACCTGCAGGTGATGCCGGGCGAAGTGCTGGGGCTGGTGGGCGAATCCGGCTCCGGTAAAACCAGCCTCGGCTGGGCGATCATGCGCTGGCTGGCCAGTAACGCACGCGAGCAGGCGGGTGATATCCGCCTGAACGGCGAAAGCCTGCTGCAGTTGCCAGCGAACCAACTGATGGCGCTGCGCGGTAAAAAGCTCGGCATGATTTTTCAGGATCCCAGCGCGTCGCTGAACCCGACGCTGACGCTGGGTGAACAGGTCACCGAAGTGCTGCGCCGTCATCGTGGGCTGTCAGCGCGCGAGGCGCAGCAGCTGGGGGAATCGCTGCTGCACGATGTCGAGCTGAAGCAGCCGGCGCGCATGATGCAGCGCTATCCACACCAGGTTTCCGGCGGTGAGAAGCAGCGCATCCTGATCGCCACCGCTTTCGCCTGCCAGCCGGACTGCCTGATTTTCGACGAGCCAACCACGGCGCTGGATGTCATCAGCTCGGCGCAAATCCTTGAACTCTACGAACGACTGCGCGCCGAGACCGGCGTCGCATCGCTGTATATCTCGCACGATCTGGCGCTGGTGGCGAAAGTGGCGGACCGCGTCTGCGTGCTGGAGCAGGGCCGCATCGTCGAGCAGGCCGCGACGCGCACGCTGTTCAGCGCACCCGCGCATCCCTATACGCGCAAACTGATCGCTGCAGTGCCGGATCCGCAGCAGCGGCTGGTGGCGGATGCAGCGGGCAGTCAGCCGCTGCTCTGCCTGCAGGCGCTGACGATCGATTATGGCCAGCACGGATTGCTCGATCGGCTGCTGAAACGCGAAGCGAACACGACGCGCGCCGCCAATGCGATTTCACTGACGGTGCATCAGGGCGAAATCCTCGGCGTGGTGGGCGAGTCCGGTTCGGGTAAATCATCACTCGGCAAGGCGATAACCGGTCTGGTGCCGTTCAGCGGGAGCCTCGATTTCTGCGGCGCGACGCTATATGGCCGCGCGGAAATGGACCCGGCGTATCGCCGCCGCGTGCAGATGATTTTTCAGCATCCGGATGCGTCACTCAATCCGCGCATGACCGTCGGCGAGATCATCGCCCGTCCGCTGCGGCTGTACGGCCTGCCGCCGGGGGAAAGCGAGGCGCAGGCGGTGGCGCGTCTGCTGCAGGAAGTGCGGCTGCCCGCAGAATTCGCCAGCCGCTATCCGCACGCGCTGTCGGGCGGGCAAAAACAGCGCGTGGCAATTGCGCGCGCCTTCGCTAATCCGCCGGACCTGGTGATTTGCGATGAAATCACGGCGGCGCTGGATGTCTCGGTGCAGGCCACCATTATCGAGCTGCTGCTGGAGTTGCGCCGTCGCTACGGCACGGCATATCTGTTCATCACCCACGATCTCAACCTCATCCGTCAGATCGCCCATCGCGTAGCGGTGATGTATCGCGGCGATGTGGTGGAAGTGCTGCCCGGCGAGAATATGCGGGCGCAGGCACAGCATCCTTACACCCGTGCACTGCTTGATGCCGTGCACATCCCTGATCTGAGCCAATCCGTGGCATAACGAGACGCGCATGAACCCTGAAGAGTTAATCCATCACATCGATCGTGAATACTGCCTCGCTTTCCTGGCAAAAATGGTGCAGCACAAAAGTTACAGTGCCACCGAAGGCGAACGCGAATTAGCCCGCTATATGGCACAACAGATGGCACAGCTGGGGCTGGAGACTGAACTGCAGCCGGTGGCTGGCGATCGGCTGAACGCCATCGGCCGGCTCGCCGGCAGCGGAGGCGGCCACAGTCTGCTGTTCAACGGTCATCTCGACACCAACCCGGTCACCGAAGGCTGGACGGTCGATCCCTGGGCGGGAAAAATTGATGAGCAGTTTATTTACGGTATCGGCGTTTCAAACATGAAAGCGGGCGATGCCGCCTATTTCTGCGCCCTGAAGACGTTGATTGATGCCGGCGTGAAGCTAAAAGGTGACGTGATCCTGACGTATGTGGTCGGCGAACTGCAGGGCGGCATCGGCACGCTGGCGGCGATTGAGCAGGGCGTGCGCGCCGACTATTTCATCAATGCCGAACCCACGGATTTACAGGCGCTGACCATGCATGCCGGCTCGCTGATGTTCACCATTGAACTGACCGGCGATACGCGCCATCTGTCAAAGCGTGAAGAGGCGGTTGACGCGATTGCGGCGGCGGTCGAGCTGATTCCGCAGATCAATAACATCACCTTTAGCGGTGCGAAAAGTGCAGAACACCGCAAAATTAACCGTGGCCACATTGGCACCGTGCACGGTGCGCTGGGGCGTGATTTGCAGGAGTGGCGACCGCCGCAGGTCGCGGATTTTGTCCGCCTGAAAGGCTCCGCCCGCTTTGCGCCGGGGCAAACGGTGGACGGCGTGCTGGCCGACCTGCAGGCCCTGCTGGATGCTCTGTGCCAGCGCTATCCGGGCCTGAAAGCGCAGCTGTTCGATGATGGCCTGCGCGATAAACCCACCATGCTGCCGTTTGAAGTGTCGCCGGAATCGCCAATCGTTAAAGCGGTCAATCGCGGCTGGCAGACCGTGCGCGGCACGCCGCAGCCGACCGGAGTGATTACGCCGCCCGCCTTCTACGGTACCGATGCGGCGCACCTGTATCAGCATGCGGGCATGGAAGGCATCGTGTGCGGGCCGGGCGGTAAGTACAACACCATGCCGGACGAACGCGTTGAGATCAGTGAGTTTCTCGATATGGTGCGCATCTATTTGCTGGCGATTCTCGACATCTGCCAGCCGGTTGAACCGGCACCATGATCGCCGAGGCGCTGTCACGGTTACGCAGCGCCATGCGCGCCGCCGACATCGAGGTGATGCTGATCGATCACGGTGAACTGCTGGCATGGCTGACCGGTTATACCGTGTCGGAAACGCTTTATCGCGCCTGTCTGGTGCCGCTACAGGACGAACCCTGGATGGTGCTGCGTCAGCTGGATGCCGCGCCGTGCCGCGCGCAGTCACCGCAGCTGGCGATTGAAGGTTACCGTGATGAGGACGATCCGTGGCATGCGGTGGCACAAAGCCTGACGCGGCGCGGCTATCAGCGGGCGCGACTGGGCGCGGATTATGCGTCTTACGGCATGACGATGCACAGCTGGCAGCAGCTGTCGCGCCATCTGCCTGAGGTGCGCTGGTGTGATGTCAGCGGCCTGAGCGACCGGTTGCGCAGCGTCAAATTTCAGGCTGAAATCGCCAGCTTACGCCACGCCGCCCATATTGCCGATGCCACGCTGTCCCGGCTGGCCGAACAGGTGCAGAGCGGCTGGCGCGTGCGTGATGTCGCCGCGCTGGCGGCGGCCCAGTTTCTGCAGCTCGGTGCTGACAGCGGCGAGACCGGGCCGATTGTCATTGCCAGCGGCGACAGCGGTTTTCTGCATGCCAGCGGTCATGAGCAACGTCTGCAAGCGGGCGATGTGCTGCACGTTGAGCTGATCCCCAAAGTGCGACACTACAGCGCGCGGCTGATGCGTCCGCTTATCGTCGGCGAAATGTCTGCGGCGCGCGCGGCACTGGCACAACAGCTGATCGCCATGCAGGATCGCCAGCTACAGGCGATGAAGCCGGGCGTAGCGGCCTGCACGGTGGATGCTGTCGCGCGCGAGGCGGTGCTCAGCGCCGGGCTGCGTGACGATTACAGTAACATCACCGGTTATGCGCTGGGTCTGTATACGCGCACCCCGCGCCCGAGCGATTTCAGCTGCTGTTTCCATCCGCAGGCGCAGTGGTTACTGGAGGAAAACATGGTGTTTCACATGTATATTTCAGCGCAGGGCCTCGCCTTCAGTGAAACCGTGCGCGTCACGGCACAGGGCGCAGAGCGACTCACCACGCTGCCGCGCCAGCCCTTTATGCTGCCGGCAACCACGTAACGGGATGATGCACAGTGCAGGACGTTGAATTAATCGATTTGGCCGCCACCTTGCCGGGCCTGATGTTTGATCTGAAATATGCCACCGCCGATAACATCGCCGGCTACGCGATTTATCGCGACGCGCAGGCGCTGCTGCATCCGGATGCTGCCGCCGCGCTGCGCCGCAGCAGCGACATCGCCCGGCTGGCGGGATTTCGCCTGCTGGTGCTGGACGCGTATCGTCCGCAGCAGGCGCAGTGGCACTTATGGGATGCCTGTCCGGACGCGGATTATGTGGTGCCACCGGCGCGGGGCTCGAATCACAGCCGCGGCGTGGCGATCGATGTGACGCTGGTGGATGAGGCGGGCAACATCCTCAACATGGGCACCGGGTTTGACGACATGTCTGCTGAATCGCACCCGTTCCATCCTGACGTGCCGCAGCAGGCGCAGCGCCATCGCCTGTTACTGAACGCGATCATGCTCGGCGGCGGTTTTGTCGGAATGCCCACCGAATGGTGGCACTTTGAACTGCCGGATGCGCACAACTATCCGCTGCTCGGCGATCGCTTTGCCTGCGTCAGCCGTCCCGGTTGCGCTGCGCGTTAAAACAGAGATTCTCAGCCAGTGATGAAGCGTCTGTTTCTCCGCCTCGTTACCTTGACACGCCCTCCGTCCCGACCCAGAATGCAGCTTGTTCCAAGGGGTGCCCTGTTAGAGGGCTGAGATTCTACCCGCGCGGCTGTGACGGCCGGCAACGTAGTGACCCTCTGAACCTGATCCGGCTAATACCGGCGTAGGGATGTGGAACCGGGGTCACTGCACGCCCTCATTCCCTCTTTGCGCCTTTCTGCGAATCCTGCGCGTAACTCAGGCCTTGCCAGGCCTTATGCCGCAGTCCAAAGAGGGCACTTTCATGACCGAAGCGTCAATCATTGCCGCGCTGCTGGCGTTTATGCAGCGCGAAGAAACCACGGAAGCGGATTTCAACCAGCTGGCGCTGCAGCTGTTCGCGTGGCAATTCGAACACAATCTCCCTTACGCCCGTTTCGCCCGCCAGCGCGGCCGCACGCCGCTGACGGTCAAACAGTGGCGGCAGATTCCGGCGGTGCCGATCACCGCGTTTAAAGATCTGACCCTGAGCTGCCGTCCGGTGGCGGATATTCCCCACATCTTTATGACCAGCGGCACCACGGGTACCGGCCGGGGGCGCAGCTATCACCCGACGCTGGCGGTTTATGATCGCTCGATGCTGATCAACTTCCGCCAGCGTTTTATGGCCGGACATTCGCGCCTGCCGATGGCAATTCTGTTTCCGCCCAGCAGCGCGCTGCCCAACTCTTCGCTGGCCCACTATCTGACGCTGGCGATGCACGAATGCGGCACGCCAGACAGCGAAGTGATGGTGGATGCGCAGGGGCTGAAACTGCCGCGTCTGATCGCCGCGCTGGAGCAGGCGCAGGCCAGCGGCCAGCCTTATGCCCTGCTGGGCGCCAGCTACAGTTTTGTCCATCTGCTGGACGAACTGGCACGTCAGCAGCGACGTTTCGTGCTGCCGCCAGGCAGCCGCATCCTCGACACCGGGGGTTTTAAGGGCCAGTCGCGTGAAGTGGCGGCGGAAGCGTTTTATAGCGCGCTGCAGCAGACGCTCGGCGTGCCGCGTTCACACTGCATCAATATGTACGGCATGACTGAACTCAGTACGCAGTTTTACGATGCCGGCAATGAAATCTGCCCGCCGGTGAAATCCGGACCGCACTGGATCCGCACGCGCGTGGTCAATCCGCTGACCGGCGAAGACGTGCCGCCAGGAAAGACCGGCGTGCTGGTGCACCACGACCTCGCCCATTTTAATTCTGTTTCCGCCATTCTCACCGAAGATGCCGGCGTGATGGTGCCCGGCGGGTTTCAGCTGCTGGGCCGCGTCGCGGGCGCGGATGCCAGAGGCTGCTCGCTGGCAATGGAATCGTTTCTCGCTGCCGCACAGGCGCAGGCATGAAAGTGTATGCCGGCCATCTGCCGGGCATTAACAGCCGCGACGTGGCGTGGCACAGCCTGCACTTTGGCCAGCAGGGCAACGCGCTGGAAGTGTGCGTGCCGGTGCTGTCAGAGGCGCAGATCGCCTCGCTGGCGGCCAGCGTGCGCGATAACGCGCGCCGTTACCTGCACAGCCTGAGCGTGACGCGCATCACCGCGTTGATTGATGAAGCCATCGCACGCCTGCTTGACCGCTCGCACCCGTTGCGCCAGCAGGCGGAACAGCTGCTGCCGCTGGTTACCGGCTATGATGCCGACATGCTGCGGCTCGGTTTAACCGGCTATCTCAAAACCTTCCGCGAGCCACAGCTGAAGCGCTTTCTGGCGGAGGATTTCGGCAACGCGCAGATGCTGGATGATTTTCAGCCGCGGCCAAAAGGCGGCTTTGCCCGCGCATTTGGTCCGCAGCTATTGCTGCAGGTCTGGGCCGGTAATGTGCCGGGTTTGCCGCTGTGGAGCCTGATTGCCGGTCTGCTGGTGAAGGCGGGAAGCGTGGGCAAAGTGGCGAGCGCTGAGCCGCTGATGGCGGGCTGGTTCGCCCAGCTGCTGGCCGAAATCGATCCACAGCTGGGCGACTGTTTAGCCGTTGTATGGTGGCAGGGCGGTGATGAAGGCACTGAGCAGCAGTGGTTCCGCGAGGCAGACGTGGTGATGGCTTATGGCGGAGACACCGCGCTGGCGGCGATGCAGCAGCGCTTACCGCCGGGTACGCGCTTTCTGCCGCACGGCCATAAAATCAGCTTTGGCATGGTGGCGCGCTCGGCGCTGGACGTGCGACGCGGCGCGGCCCTGGCGCGCCAGGTGGCTTACGATGTGATGCGCTACGACCAGGCCGGCTGTTACTCACCACAGGCGCTGTTTATTGAGCGCGGCGGCAGAGTGACGCCACAGGAGTTTGCCGCTTACCTCGCTCATGAACTTGCCGCGCTGGCTCAGCGCTATCCGCGCGCGACCCTGACGCTAAGCGAAAGCCAGGCAGTGGCCGCATGGCGCAACGCGGAAGAAATTCAGGCGCTGAGTGGCGATCGCACGCTGTACGGCGATGCGAGCGATGCCTGGGCGGTGGTGTGTGTCGATAAGCCGGAGCCGTTACAACCGGGCGCGCTCGGGCGCACGCTGAAGGTGATGGCGGTGGATGCGCTGGAGCAGACGATTGAACAGGTAGCCGCGCAGCGCGCGTATCTGCAAAGCGTCGGCCTCGCGGCTGCGCCGCAGGCACTGTTTCGGCTGGCGGCGCAGCTCGGTGCGGCGGGCGTCACGCGCGTCACGGCGCTGGGCAACATGAGCTCACCGGAGGCGGGCTGGCATCACGATGGCCGCTTTAGCCTGCTCGATCTGGTCACCCTGTGCGAAATTGAGCAGGCGGCGGAAACGGCGGCTGAACAGTTCGCACCGTATGTTGACTGACCGTAAGTGGAGAAATGAGATGAAATTCAGCAATCAAACGATACTGGTAACCGGTGCCAGCCGCGGGATTGGCGCTGCCATTGCGGAGGCGTTTGCCGCCGAAGGCGCGTTTGTGGTGGTCAACTATTTACGTAATCACGCTGCTGCTGCGCAGGTCGTCGCGGCTTGTGAAGCACAGGGCGGGGGCGCACTGGCGATTGCCGCCGATGTGACCTGCGCCGCACAGGTTGCCGGGATGATGGAGCAGATCGACGCCGCCACCGGGCGACTGGATGTGGTGGTGAACAATGCCTTCGCACCTTATCGCTTCGACCCGGACCAGCGCCAGCGTTTCTGGGAAACCTCGTGGTCCGCATACCAGACACAGTTTGATGGTGCAGTGAACGCCTGCTACAACGTGTGTCAGGCGGCCTTGCCGCTGATGCGCCGCCGCGCGCGCGGCAGTATCATCAATCTGGTAAGCGATTTGATCGCCCGACCGGCGGTGGCTTATCACGATTACATCACGGCAAAGGCGGCACTGACGGGCTTCAGCCGCACGCTGGCGGCCGAACTGGGGGCGCTGGGCATTCGGGTGAACTGCGTAGCGCCGGGGCTGGTGTATCCCACCGACGCCAGCCAGTCTACGCCGGAAGCGGTGCGCGAGGCGCTGACGGCACAAACGCCGCTCGGGAGACTGGCACGCGCCGCCGACATCGCCGGACCGGTGCTGTTTCTGGCGTCAGCGTGGAGCGAATTTGTCACCGGCCAGACGCTGTATGTCGATGGCGGGCTGGTGATGCACACCCCGTAAGCACCATTGCCCGCCGCCGGGCTGGCGCACTCGCCAGATCCCGCCTGGCCGCTATTCCGCCATGCCCACCGACATGCACCTGTCCGCACATTGCAGGCAGATCTCCGCACAGGTCTGACAGTGCGGATGCTGGTGTTTCTGGCACTCCCAGCCGGCCAGCTGACAGGCCATCGACGTAATGGTACAGAGTTGCTCGCTCAGTTCACTGTGCGAGGCCAGCAGCTGCGCGGTCACGCGACACAGCGCCGCACACTGCTGATTGAGCGTAATGCAGGGACTCATCTCACTGGCATCAGCATCCATCAGACAGGCGGCCGCACATTGGTCGCAGGCGGTCGCGCAGCGATAGCACAGAGCAATACAGTCATTGAGGTCAGCGTTCATGCGTTTCCCTTAGCGTCCGGTAATAACGACGCAATTGTGAGCGTGAATGGAGAATTTAGCTAAAAGCGTGGTGATATCAAGCGGATAGCGGGTGATTAATCCATGTAAGGTGCATTGCGTATGCAATAATTCCTTAAATATTGCGGAGTTAGCCAATTGTAAGCTTGTGTATATATATCAGCTCGGGTAATTAATGCTGTTTAAATAAAAGTGTACAACTCTGCGTGGCTTGTACAAATATAGGGTATCTGAAGCTGATAGTTAAATAATCAATAGTTTAATTTCGGGATAAATAAACTGAAAAGCGGTCGTCTGATAAGCGAAGCGGTAAATAACGCAGGATCGCTGAAGATTTGATCGATTAATTGTTTTCGGATGGGAAAATTACTCTCCTGACAAGGTTAGACGTGCGTTTAAGCGAAGCGTAAACGCGATGTCAGGAGAGCGCAGTGCAAAAAGTTTTCGAGGTTAAATCAATACAAAGATGGGGAGTGATTATTTACGACGACTGATCTTTCCTCCCTTCCTGCCGGCTTCAATGGCGCGCTGTGGGTCATTTTTGAAGTTACCACCACTGACCTGACCGCCTTTGCGGCCTGCTTCAGCAGCGCGCTCCTTATCGGCGGCGAAGTTGCCTGAACCCCCACGACGTTGCGTCACTTTTTCTTCCTCTTCAGGTTTCTTCTTTGGATCCTTCATTTTTTCCTCTCTGTTCATACCCGCATGAAGCAAAAATAAATGTAGCGATGTTTTTACCATAATCAAGCCAGGAATAATCTTAACTTATAATTTACAGCACGTTGGTTGTTTAACGATGAGTCAATTTCAGCTGATTTATTCCGGCAAATCATCTGGGGGGGAATTGTTAACATTTTACTTTCATAAAGGGAAGCGTTCTTTTAGCGGCGCTAATGTGAATCGATGACGTTGTGACAATTAACCGCTGTCGCATTTCTTAAAAACCTTTCTTGCACAGCCCGGCTTGCTTGCTACGTTTAATTAAGTTGTTCGCCCGGACTTAATTAGCGCTTCGCTTATTTTTCAGATAACCAGCCTGAAAGCGATGAGGTCAAAGCGTGCTGCCCGATCAGGGATCCGTCTCTGACGCCGTTGAGGTAGATCGCCCGTGTCATTCACTTTGGAGCAAACCATGACGAAGGAATCTGTGTATCTGGACTGGCTGCGCGATGCGCATGCTATGGAGAAACATGCGGAGAGCCTGCTGAAGGCGGCTGCATCACGTCTGGCGGATCATCCCGCCTTGCAGGCGCGTATTGAGCAGTATCTTGAGCAGAGCCGTGACCAGCAGCAGCAGGTGAAAACGCTGCTGCGCCAGTATGACAGCAGCTGGTCAGTGCTGAAGGAGTCGTTAGGCCGGATGTCAGCGGTCGGTCAGGCGGCCAGCGATATGCTGCAAAACGAAGAGGGCGTCCGCATTGCCACCAGCAGTTTCGTATTCTGTAACTATAAGCTGGCGACCTACTCGACGCTGCTGGTGGCCGCAGAGCAGGCAGAAGAGGGGGAAGACGTCAGAACCGTGCGGCGCATCCTGCAGCAGGAAAGCCAGATGGCCAGCTGGCTGCTGCAACTGCTGCCGCAGACGGCGGGTGAAGCGATTGCGCTGCGCACCGAGGCCACGTTCAGCGACACCGATTAAACACTGACAGCCGGCGCCCTAGAGATCGATCACCAGTTCCGCTGATTTACTGCGTGAGCAGCACAAGGCAATGAACTGTTCCGGGGCGCATTTTTCGCTGTCGGACTGCACGGTATCGCGGTGATCGACCTCTCCGGCGGTCACCCGTGTCAGACAGGCACCGCACATGCCCATTTCGCAGGAGAGTGACACGGCAACACCCTGTTCCAGCAGCACCGTGGCAATGGTTTTGTCCGGCGGAATGATGCACTGCTGGCCGCTGCGCGCCAGCGTCACGGTGAAGCCTTCTTCAGCCGCTGCCGCGCGGGCTGAGGGTTTAAAGGCTTCTGCATGAATGTTAGCGCTGTCCCAGCCGCACGCCAGCGCCTGCTGCTGCATGTGCGTCATAAACCCTTCCGGCCCACACAGGTACAAATGCGTGTCCGCAGCAGCGTCGAGCAGTTCCGCCGGGCGATAATCACGCGCGCTGCGACCTTCACTGCTGTACCACACTTCACAAAATCCGTGCTGAAAGCGCTGCGCCAGTTCGGCGGCAAAGGCTTCATCGCCGCGCTGACGAACAAAGTAATGCAGCACAAAAGGCACGGCAGCGGCCTCCAGCGCCAGCGCCATGGCGTACAGCGGCGTTATGCCAATCCCGGCCGCCAGCAAAATCACTTTTCCGGCTGGCTGCAACGGGAACAGGTTGCGCGGCGGCGAAATGGTGACGATCTGACCCGGACGCAACGTGTCATGCACGTAGCGCGATCCACCGCGTGACTGGCTGTCGCGCGCAATACAAATCTGGTAGCCGCGCGTGTCGTCACAGCGTCCGGTCAGCGAGTACTGGCGTATCAGGCCATCACGCAGGTGCACATCAATATGCGCACCGGGTTGCCAGTCCGGCAAAGGCTGTCCATTCTCCGCCACCAGCGTCACGCTGAGATTGTGCCGTCCCTGACGCGAGAGGGCATCCACCACGACTTTTAGCCGATCACTCATCGTTGCCTCCTTACACCAGGAAAAATTCGCCAAAGCCCATGCGCTTCAGGCCGCGGCGGTAGGCGATCGAGCTGCGATCGGCCGGGATATGCGCTTCCAGTGCCAGATCGAGCGGCAAACGCTCCGGCTGCTGGGTTTCCACCATCAGGCGATCTTCCTCAAACACGCGCTGATTGAAGGCGTGCACCTCTTCAACCGGGATGTGCAGGTCAAAGTTACGCGCGATAGGAGCAAACATACGCGTTTTGCGCGCCGACACCGGTGATGCAGCATTCATGATCACCAGGCGCGATTCGCCGGGGAAATGAATGGTCAGCGTGGCGGTAAACGGCAGATGCATTTCGAAATGACGCAGCCAGCTGAAACCTTCAGGTGCCTGCTGCGGACTGTCAGCGGCAAAGTTACTCACTGAGCTCCAGTAGTCCACGGCAAAACCGGTCTCGGTCTCGACCGGGTTGTAAGCAGGCACCACCTGATTGTTGGGATCGGCGAAGGTTTCGGTGTGCACCCAGGCGAAGTGCGCCACATCCAGAAAGCCTTCCACCTGACGGCCGGCAAAGCCGTTGACGTCGAAGCCGGGACAGTTGATCTGTTGAAAACCGGCATCATCCCAGTGCGGCATGGTGGGCAGCGGCGCAGGCTGGTCGGCATCCGGTGCCAGACATACCCAAATCAGGCCAAAGCGCTCTTCAACTGCATAACTGATCAGGTTGAGTTTGGCCGGAATCGGCTGACCGGGGCTGGACGGAATGCGGTTGCAGCGGCCATCGGCACCAAAACGCAAGCCGTGATAAGGGCAGACGATCCCCTCTTCATCATGAAAACCCAGCGTCAGCGGCACGCCACGATGCGGGCAGACGTCGCGTGCTGCCACCACCTGGCCATGCAGACGGTACAGCACCAGTTGTTCGTCCAGCAGCACCGCTTTGGTCGGCGCGCCCGCGATATCGCAGGAGCGGGCCACCGGGTGCCACTGTCGCGCCAGACGCAGCCAGTCATCAGGTTCAAAGGTGCAGTGTGCGGGAGGCGTAATGTTGTTCATGCTGTTGTCCTGTCAGGTGCTCACACGATGCTGAAAGAGAAGTCTTCATTTTTGTCAGGACATTGTTAATATGCTTGCCTGTGCAAATCCATCAGCAAGAATGCAGCTAAGTGTTGAAAAAAATCGTACAGGTGAAACATGAGCCCGTTTTCCCGCTTTGCCGTTTACTTTGCCGAAGTGGCGCGCAGCGGCAGTTTGCGTAAAGCTGCTGAGCAGTTGCATGTCTCGGCTTCCGCCATCAACCGCCAGATTCTGCAGGCGGAAGAGAGTTTTGGCACACCGCTGTTTGAGCGCTTGCCGGAAGGGCTGCGCATGACCACCGCCGGGGAACTGCTGTACGACGATGTGATGCGCTGGCAGCGTGAGTTTCGCGTCACGCGCCAGCGTTTCGATGATATTCAGGGGCTGAAACGCGGTAACGTCACGGCCGGGCTGGTGCAGTCGCTGACCAAAGGCAGCGTGGCGGACGCCATCGCCGATATTGCGCGTCAGCATCAGTGGCTGCGGCTGGAGCTGACGGTGGACAACAGCCACCGCATCAGCCAAATGATTCGCCAGTCGGAAATCGATTTTGGCCTGATTCTCGATCCCGCCGGACAAAGCGGACTGGAAGTGCTGGCGTTTGCTGAACTGGAGATGGGCGTGGTGATGGCTGCTGATCATCCGCTTAGCACGAGGCCGGTGCTGTCGCTCAGCGAACTCAGCCATGAGCGACACATTGTGCCTGGCGCCGCGCTGGTGGTGCACGAACGTGTCGATGCGCTGTACCGCAGGCAGGGCCTGGCGCCGGAAAACATCATTGCCTGTAACGATATTCGCCTGATCCGCAGCCTGATTGCGCAGGGCACCGGCATCAGCGTGCTGAGCCTGCTGGATGTGATGACTGAGGTGCAGGATCAGCAACTCTGTTTTGTGCCGCTTAAACACAGCGTGATGCGACCGCTGACGCTGGCGCTGTGTACCGCGCCGTCGCGCCAGCTGTCGCGGGCGGCGCAGATGGTGATTCAGCGCATGACGGAGGTGATCGAAGCGATGACCAGCGTCAGGCCCGCTGGCGGGCCGCAGTAACGCTTACTGCCCGGTCTCAGCATGTGGCGCGCGGGGTTGCGCGGCACCGGCTGAAGGGCGGGCGATAATAATGCCGAGAATTCCGCCGGCAATTAGCGCTATCGCCACAATCAATAAACCAGAATGATAGCTTTGCGTCATATCTTTCATTTTGCCCAGCAGCGGCGGTAAACCCAGTCCGACAAAGTTAGCCACCGTATTAATAAAGGCGATCGAGGCGGCAGCGGCCACGCCAGCCAGTTTTTCTGTGGTGACCGCCCAGAATATCGGCGTCAGCGCAAAGTTAAGCCCGACGGTGAAGACCAGCAGAATATAGGCAAGCAGCAGGCTGCCCGAATAAATTGCGCCGGTTAATGCGAGGCCGGATAAAATTAATGGCAGCCCCATATGCCAGGCGCGTTCGCCGCTGCGATCGGAATGGCGTCCGTTTAAATACATAAACAGGCAGGCCAAAACAAAGGGCAGGGCGGATAACAGGCTGATAATAAAATTACTCTGCTCAGCGGCCATGCTTTTAATAATCAACGGCATGAACAGCGTAATTCCGATCGAGCCGAAGGCCTGTAAAAACCACACCAGACTGAGCAGTAAAACGGTGCGATCTTTTAAAGCCTGCAGCCACGAGTGATTTTTATTCAGGGTGACGCCCAGATTATCCTGTTCAAGGCGCTGGCGCAGCCAGGTCTTTTGCGGTGCAGTTAACCAGACCGCATCGTCGGGCTTATCCGGTAAGCGCGACAGCACCAGACAGCCGAGCACCACTGCCGGTATGCCTTCCAGCGCGAAAAGCCAGCGCCAGCCTGCGATATCCGCAATGCCATGCATATTCAGAATGGCACCGGAAATGGGCAGACCAATGATCGACGCACCGACCGAACCCATATAAAAGAAGGACATTGCGCGAGCGCGATTACTTTTCGGGAACCAGCAGGAAATATAATAGATGATGCCCGGGGCGAAACCGGCTTCAGCCATGCCGAGTAAGAAACGCATCACATACAACTGATTGGCGCTGTGTACCAGCGCCATGCCGGTACTGACAATGCCCCAGGTGATCATAATGCGGGCTATCCAGCGTCGCGCACCGACTTTGGTCATGATGACATTACTGGGAATTTCGAACAGGATATAGGAAATATAAAACATGCCGACCCCGAGGCCGTACATGCTGGTGGTGAGCCCGAGATCGGCGTTCATCTGTAGCGCAGCGATGGAAATATTGGTTTTATCCAGATTGGCGACAAAATAACAGATCACAATAAACGGGATGATGCGCTTATTTAATTGACTCAACGTAGAACCAGAAATATCGATACTCATCATATCCACCTCGTCATGCAGCATCACGCCACTCCGCGCCGGCAGATGGGCGCAAAGGCAGCGATGTGATGAATGATCTGTTTCGCTTGCTAAGCAATAAAAGAAGTGCAGCCGAAGATAAAAATCATTTTATTTCGGCCACGCGGCAGCATTAACTATGCCGATAGTGATAGTGCACATGAGCGATATAACTCGTCATGAGTTAGCAGTGTAGTACAACCTATTTTGATTGTACTACAATAGAGATCACAGATTGGACGATTGGTGGGGTTAAGCGATGGCGGCGTAGTCGCCGGTGCCATCCGGCCATGGCGTAAGCAGGTCGAAGCCACTCTCGGTAACCGCGACAGTGTGCTCCCACTGCGCGGACAGGGAGCGATCTTTGGTTACTACCGTCCAGCCATCGGACAGCACGCTGGTGCCTGCTTTACCGGCATTGATCATCGGTTCGATGGTAAAAATCATGCCGGCCTGCAGCGCCAGCCCCTGGCCCGGCGTGCCGTAATGCAGGATTTGCGGATCGCCGTGATAGATCTCGCCGACGCCGTGTCCGCAATATTCGCGCACCACGGAAAAACCGGCTTTTTCGGCGACCTGCTGAATAGCCGCACCGATATCGCCCAGCGTCGCACCGGGTTTCACCACCCGAATGCCCGCCACCATCGATTCGTACGTCACCTCGACCAGACGCTTAGCGCGCACCGACGGCTGACCAACGAAATACATGCGGCTGGTGTCGCCGTACCAGCCGTCTTTGATGACCGCCACATCGATGTTAACGATATCGCCGTCCTTAAGCTTTTTCTCGCCCGGAATACCGTGGCACACCACGTGATTGACCGAGGTGCAGACGGTTCGCGTATAGCCCTGATAGCCAATGTTAGCCGGGATGACCTTCAGCTCATTGACGATATAGTCATGACAGCCACGATCCAGCTCATCGGTGGTGACGCCGGGTATTACCCAGGGCGTAATCATTTCCAGCACTTTAGCGGCGGCGTGCCCGGCGGCGCGCGCCCGTTCAATCTCTTCAGCGGTATGCAGTTTAATACTCATTGCGCGATTCCCTGCGGAATAAAGGCGGGTTGGTCAAGCAGCTGCACCAGCTCAGCGCCGCCATCACGTTCGACGCGCATCAGTAAGCGCGTCAGTGCCTGATGATCCAGCTGCGGATAAATTTCAGCCAGCATGCCGATTTTCATCCAGTGCTCCGCCTGCGCGTTGATCGAACGACTGAGCGCCGTGCTGGCGATGCGCAGGTTCTCATGCATTAAATCCGATATTTTGACGATACCCATGGCTGGCCTTTATATGAAACGTATATGCTATGTATATAGCATATCCATAACGGCATGATTTGCAAGGTCAGATTTTCACCGGTGCGTAAATTTGCGAAATTTGTACGAAAATCAAAAACATTGTTTAGACCAATACGTTCTCGTCTTCACGCCGATCGAAATACTTTTTGATCATAGAAAGATATTTATAACCGGGCAGCCGTGGCGATTCACCTGAAGAGAAAAGCTGTGATACGAAAACGGCACGGCTTTTGCTTGACTCACTTTTTCGCCTCAAAGAGTGGGGAAGCAATGGATGACGCACTGAGTTGGTTACAGGCCTCAAGGCAAAGCGATATTGCCAGCCTGCAACGCCTTCGCCAGACCGGCAAACTCATTACCACCGTCAGCGAGCTGGTGCATCAGCTTCAGCGCGAGCGGGGGGCGAGCAATCTATGGTTATGTTCTGAAGGCAGGCTATACAGCGAGCAACGGCTCGCCAGTGAGCAGGATGTGACGCGCTGCCAACGGGATTTTTGCCAGGCCTTACCCAGGGTTGAAGCCCAGCCGGGATACAGCCGGTTCTGTAACCTGATCGCCGCCGCGCTGCAGGCCCTGGCCGGATTACCGGCGTTGCGCCAGCAGATTACGCAACAGCAAATTGCGCACGCGCAGGCCGTTGCGGCGTTCAGTACCATTATCCGGAGTTTACTGAATCTGGTCTTCGAGGCCGCCGATACCGCCAGCCATCCTGACATTACCCGCGCGCTCATTGCGCTGTTCAGCTTTATGCAGGGCAAAGAGCTGACGGGACAGGAACGCGCCCTGGGAGCGGCCGGCTTTGCTGCCGGACAATTCAGCGCGGAGCAGCGCAGCGCCATGGTGTCCTTAATTGAAGCACAGGAACAAAGTTTTTTGACCTTCCAGCAGTTTGCCGATGAGGCAGTTTTACACCACTGGCAGCCGCTGGCGCAGCCCAGTCGTGAAATTGAACGACTACGACGCATTGCCTGTACCGACGGTCGGCGGGACGACAGTGGCGCGCTGCACTGGTTTTCGCTGCTGTCACAGCGCATCGACCAAATGAAATTGCTGGAGGATCAGCTGTCAGCCACGCTGATGTTGCGCTGCCGCGAGGCGATCGCACTGGCACAGCATCAGGCGACTGAACCCCTGAATGTGGCGCAGTCGGGCTGCGATTTTACTTTATATGTCTCCGGGGTGGACTGGCTGCCCACTGAGTCCGGTGCGCTGAACAGCGACGGGCTGGCACCCCAGCTAGGTCGTTCACTGCTGTCGTTAATCACCGAGCAGTCTCAGCGTTTACAGCATCAGGCCAATGAGCTGGCCACCCTGCGCGCTACGCTGGAAGAGCGCAAACTGCTCGACCAGGCCAAAACCTGGCTGATGCAGCAGCATGGGCTGAGTGAAGAGCACGCCTGGCAAAGGCTGCGTAAAAGCGCGATGGATCAGAATAAACGGCTACCGGAAATCGCCCAGGCGATCGTCACGGTGGCAGCCACAATGAAGCGCTAACTCTAAAGCGTTAGCTGCACAATGCTTGTGCGTGGTCTGCGTCACAAACGTGCAAAATCGGTT
The DNA here is from genome assembly GCF_035783935.1 of Pantoea dispersa. GTDB lineage: Bacteria > Pseudomonadota > Gammaproteobacteria > Enterobacterales > Enterobacteriaceae > Pantoea > Pantoea dispersa_C. The sequence goes on from NZ_JALKOV010000002.1 coordinate 470,487, forward strand.
AAAAAACCAGCCCGGGTAAAGCCTGGATAGCCCCGCGCAGGGCCCTTTCAAAGCTGGCATGCTGTTTGCTTTACCTTATTGAGTGTATGCATTTGCTTTGCCAACGGCGGTAAAGCGAGTGCTTTTGGATAAAGGCGTCCATCTTCCTGCGAAAGCAGTGGAGAGGACGCCTTTTTTTATTTCCTGAGGGTGGCAAAAAAATGAGCAAATCGCCAGTTTCACTGTCTCGACGCCAACTGCTGTTATCCAGCGCCGCCGTTGGCGGGCTGTGGCTGTTGCCGGGATTGCGCAACGCCGTATGGGCGGCGGGTTCCGATGCGCCAGAAAAAGCCACCGTGCGGGTGGGATTTATTCCACTGACCGACTGTGCGCCGGTCGTCATGGCCTCGGTGAAAGGCTTCGACAAAAAATATGGTCTGACGCTACAGCCCAGTAAAGAAGCCAGTTGGGCAGCCGTCCGCGACAAACTGATCTCCGGTGAGCTCGATGCAGCACACGTCCTGTACAGCATGATCTATGGCCTGCAACTGGGCGTTGCCGGTCCTCAGCATGCGATGGCGAACCTGATGACGCTCAACAACAATGGCCAGGCAATCTCCCTGTCGAACCAGCTTAAAGCGCAAAAGGTCACCGATGCCGCCAGCCTGAAAAAGACCATCGACAGCCAGGCCAAAGGCAGTCTCACCTTTGCGCATACCTTTCCGACCAGTACCCACGCGATGTGGCTGTACTACTGGCTGGCGAATGCCGGTATCAATCCCTTTGATGACGTGCGCACTGTCGTCGTGCCGCCGCCGCAGATGGTGATGAATATGAAGATTGGCAACATGAGCGGCTTCTGTGTGGGCGAGCCGTGGAATCAGCGCGCCATCAGTGACGATATTGGTTTTACCGTCGCGACCAGCCAGCAGATTTGGCCTGATCATCCCGAAAAAATTCTCGGTACCCGCGCCGCGTGGGTGAAAGAAAACCCCAATACGGCACGCGCGCTGACGGCGGCTGTCCTGGAGGCGGCACGCTGGATCGATGCCTCCGATGATAACCGCCGCGAAACGGCGCAGGTGCTGGCCGGGCGCGCCTGGATCAACACCAAACCTGAGATTCTGCAGGGCCGCATGCTCGGCCAGTACGAAAACGGGCTGGGACAGAAATGGCAGGACCCGCATGCGATGCGCTTCTTCCATGATGGCAGCGTCAGTTTCCCGTATCTGTCCGATGGCATGTGGTTCCTCACCCAGCTTAAGCGCTGGGGAATGCTGACCGAGGATCCGGACTATCTGGCCGTCGCAAAGCAGATCAACCGAATTGATATCTACAAACAGGCAGCGAGCGCCGTCGGCAACATCACGTTGCCCGGCAGTGAGATGCGTAGCAGCACCCTGATCGACGGCAAGGTGTGGGATGGCACGAATCCTGACGTTTACGCCGCCAGCTTTGCCATTAACCATAAAGAGAGGTCGTGATGAAAACCCAGACTCGCTCCCTGACGCAGCCTGAGACGCTGCCCACCCAGGCCATGGTGGTACCCCTTCAGGTCACGCCAAAAAAGATGCGCTCTCCTGCGCGCCTGCGCCCGTTTTTGCAGCGTGCCATTCCCGCGCTGTGCGGTGTAATGCTTCTGCTTCTGATCTGGCAGATCGCGGCCCTTTCCAGCAAAGGCTTTCCCGGCCCTTACGCCACCTGGGAAGCGGCGAAAATCCTGTTCGCCGATCCGTTCTATAACAACGGCCCCAACGATCAGGGCATCGGCTGGAATGTGCTGGCCTCGCTGCAGCGCGTCGCTATCGGCTTTGGTCTTGCCGCGCTGGTGGGGATTCCCGCAGGTTTTCTGCTGGGGCGTTTTACCTTTGTGGCACGCATGTTCAATCCGGTTATCGCGCTACTGCGTCCGGTCAGTCCGCTGGCCTGGCTGCCTATCGGCCTGCTGCTGTTTCAGCGTGCCGAACCGGCCTCCAGCTGGACCATTTTTATCTGTTCTATCTGGCCGATGATTATCAATACCGCCGAAGGCGTACAGCGCATACCTCAGGATTACCTCAACGTGGCGCGCGTGCTGCAACTGTCGGAATGGACCATCCTGCGCCGCATCCTGTTTCCCGCCGTTCTGCCTGCGGTGCTGACCGGGGTCCGCCTGTCGATTGGCATCGCCTGGCTGGTGATCGTGGCTGCCGAAATGCTGACGGGCGGCCTGGGGATCGGCTTCTGGATCTGGAACGAGTGGAACAACCTCAATGTTGAAAACATCCTGATTGCCATTTTGCTGATTGGCGTCGTCGGCCTGCTACTGGAGCAGGGACTGATGCTGCTGGCGCGTCGCTTTAGCTGGGATAAATAAGGGGAACACTATGCAACCTATCATTCGTGTACAGCAGGTCAGCCAGCGTTTTACCACTTCCGGCGGCGATTTTCTGGCGCTCGATAATGTCAGCTTTGATATTCATCAGGGGGAAACCCTGAGCCTGATTGGCCACTCCGGCTGTGGTAAATCCACGCTGCTCAACCTGATCGCCGGTTTAACCCGACCTACCAGCGGCGTCCTGTTATGCGATAACCGCGAAGTCACCGGCCCCGGCCCTGAGCGCGCCGTTGTGTTTCAAAACCACTCGCTGTTGCCCTGGCTGACGGCCTATCAGAACGTTGAGCTGGCGGTAGGGCAGGTGTTTAAAGGCAAGATGAACAAGGCGGAAATGCGTGACTGGATCGAGCACAACCTGAACCAGGTGCAAATGAGTCATGCCATGCATAAGCGCCCCGGCGAGATCTCCGGTGGCATGAAGCAGCGTGTCGGTATCGCCCGCGCGCTGGCAATGAAACCTCGCGTGCTGCTGCTCGACGAACCCTTCGGTGCGCTGGATGCCTTAACGCGCGCGCATCTGCAGGACAGCGTCATGCGCATCCAGCAGGCGCTGAACACCACCATCGTCCTGATTACCCATGATGTGGATGAAGCCGTGTTGCTGTCCGATCGGGTACTGATGATGACCAACGGTCCGGCGGCGCAGGTGGGCGATATCCTGACGATCGACCTGGCCCGGCCGCGTTCACGCGTGGCGCTGGCGGATGACGTGCGTTATCACCAGCTGCGCCAGAAAGTGCTGCATTTTCTTTACGAAAAACAGACCTCGGCGGCATAAGGACGACACCATGAGACAACGGCTGCTGGTTGCGGGTAACGGGATGGCGGGCATGCACACGGTAGAAACTCTGTTGCAGCTGGCGCCGATGCGTTACGACATCACTGTGATTGGCCGTGAGCCGCACGGCAACTATAACCGTGTGCTGTTGTCGCCGCTGCTGGCCGGGGAAACCACCGTTGAACGAACGCTAATCCACGACCCTGACTGGTATCGCCATCACGGCATAACCCTGCTGGCGGGAGAGACGGTGGAACAGGTGAATATCGCTGAGCGGACCTTACGCACCGACCAGCGCCTGCTGCACTGGGACCGCTTGGTACTGGCGACCGGATCGCGGCCCTGCAGGCCGTCTGTTCCAGGCAGCGACCTGCCGCATGTCAGCACCTTTCGCACGCTGCAGGATGTGGAGACTTTGCTGGCCGGGCAAGGTCCGGTAATGGTGGTCGGTGGAGGCTATCTGGGTATTGAAGCCGCCGCCGGACTTCAGGCGCAGGGACGTCAGGTCACGCTGATTCATCGTCAGTCACGTTTGCTGGACAGACAGCTGGATGTCAGGGCAGGGGAATTACTGCTGGCTCAGCTCCGGGCGCGCGGCATTCGCTGTGAACTGAATGCCAGTCTTGCGGCGATCCGGACGGATAGCGTGATTCTCCACGATGGCCGGGTGCTGGCGGCGGCGCAGGTGGTGATGGCCATTGGTGTCCAGCCGGCGATCGCGCTGGCGCAGGCCGCCGGTATTCCCTGTCAGCGCGGCATTCTGGTGGATCGCCAGTTGCGCACTGCGCACGCCGGAATTTATGCCGTAGGCGAATGTTGTGAAATCAGCGGCGAGACCTTCGGTCTGGTCGCGCCCTGTCTGGCCCAGGCGAAGATTCTGGCGGCGCAACTGGCCGATCGGCCTCAGGGGGATTTCTACAGCGCGGCCACGGGCACGCGTCTCAAAGTTAGCGGCATTTCCCTGTTTAGCGCCGGTGACGTTCGCGAAGCCCCGTCTGTCTCCAGTTTTGACCCGATCGCCGGGCACTATCGCCGCCTGTTCCTCAAAGACGGCCGGCTGAACGGCGTGCTGCTGTATGGCGACGGCCAGCAAAGTGGCGCGCTGCTGAACCAACTCCATAATGCCGGACCGGTTTCGGTGAATACGCTGTTCGGCCTTGATGAACCTGAAACGCAGCCGCTGGCTGCAGGAAACCCTGTGATGAGCCAAACGAAACCTGTATTAGCCGTGGTGGGTCACGGCATGGTCAGCCACCATTTTCTGGAGCAGCTGGTCGCCCGTAACCTGCATCAGCATTATCACGTTGTGGTCTACGGCGAAGAGCGCTATCAGGCTTACGATCGGGTCCATCTTTCTGAGTATTTCACCGGTAAAACGGCAACAGAGTTGTCGCTGGTGAGCGAGGATTTTTTTGCCCGGAACGCGATTGAACTGCGCAGCGGTTGCCGGGTAGAGGCGATCGATCGCCAGCAGCGCAGCCTGCGTGATAGCGCGGGCCGTGAGCTGGCCTGGGATAAGCTAGTGCTGGCCACCGGCTCCCGCGCCTTTGTACCACCGGTACCCGGCCATGACGCCGGGCGCTGCTTTGTCTATCGCACGCTGGACGATCTGGATGCCATCGCAGCCTGTGCCCGCCAGAGTCAGCGCGGCGTGGTGATCGGCGGCGGACTGCTGGGCCTGGAAGCCGCCAATGCACTGAAGCAGCTGGGACTGGAAACGCACGTGGTTGAGTTTGCGCCGCGCCTGATGGCCGTGCAGCTGGATGACGGCGGGGCGCTGATGCTGCGGCAAAAGATCGACTCGCTGGGCGTGACGGTGCATACCTCGAAGCAGACCGAACAGATTGCCACCCAGCCTGACGGCAGTCTGGTGCTGCACTTTGCCGATGGCGGCGAGCTGGCTACCGATCTGGTGCTGTTCTCTGCCGGTATTCGCCCGCGTGACGAGCTGGCCCGGAGCGCCGACATCAGCGTGGGGCCGCGCGGTGGCATTACCATCAATGATCATTGCCAGACCAGTGACAGCGACATTTATGCCATCGGCGAATGCGCGTTGTGGAATGGGCAGATTTTTGGCCTGGTAGCGCCAGGCTACCAGATGGCGCGTGTGCTGGCCGGGCATCTGGCGGCCGAACCGGCGCAGTTCACCGGTGCCGACATGAGCACTAAACTGAAGCTGCTGGGCGTAGAAGTCGCCTCCTTTGGCGATGCGCACGGCAAAACGCCGGGCAGCCTCAGCTACCACTGGGCCAATGGGCCAAAAGGCATTTACAAGAAGATCGTGGTTAGCGCCGACAATGCACGCCTGCTGGGCGGCGTGCTGGTGGGAGACAGCAGCGACTATGCCACGCTCCTGCAAATGATGTTAAACACCATGCCGCTGCCGACGGCAGCGGAAACGCTGATTTTGCCTGTGTTGAATGGTGCGCCGGCCAAAGGGTTGGGCGTCGCTGCGCTGCCGGACAGTGCCCAGGTGTGTTCCTGTCATAACGTCAGTAAAGGCGATATCTGCCATGCGGTGCAGAGTGGCTGTGGCGATATGGCCAGTGTAAAAAGCTGCACCAAAGCCGCAACAGGCTGTGGCGGCTGCGCCGCGCTGGTAAAACAGGTGATGGAGTTTCAGCTGGAAAACCTCGGCGTCGCCGTTAAAAAAGACATCTGCGAGCACTTCGCCTATTCCCGTCAGGAGCTGTATCACCTGATCCGGATTCATGGCATCAAAACCTTTGACGATCTGCTGGCCAGCCACGGGCGGGGCTGTGGTTGCGAGGTATGTAAACCGCTGGCAGGGTCGCTGCTGGCCTCGTGCTGGAATGATTACCTGCTGAAACCGGCACACTTACCTTTACAGGACACGAATGACCGTTACTTTGCCAATATACAGAAAGATGGCACCTATTCGGTCGTACCGCGCGTGCCGGGGGGCGAGATCACGCCACAGGGCCTGATTGCCATCGGCGAAGTAGCCGCGCGTTACGATCTCTATACCAAAATTACCGGCGGCCAGCGTATCGATCTGTTTGGTGCGCGGCTGGACCAGCTGCCTGCTATCTGGGAAACCCTACTGGAAGCCGGTTTTGAAACCGGTCATGCCTACGGAAAATCCCTGCGTACGGTAAAATCCTGCGTCGGCTCGACCTGGTGCCGTTATGGCGTGCAGGATTCTACCGCCTTCGCCATCGCGCTGGAAAACCGGTATAAGGGCCTGCGCGCACCGCATAAGATCAAGATGGCTGTGTCCGGCTGTACCCGCGAATGTGCGGAAGCACAAAGTAAGGATATCGGGGTCATCGCCACGGAAAACGGCTGGAACCTGTACGTCTGCGGCAATGGCGGCATGAAGCCGCGCCATGCGGAACTGTTTGCCAGCGATCTGGACGATGACACGCTAATCCAGTACGTCGACCGGATTCTGATGTTCTACGTGCGCACGGCGGATCGCCTGCAGCGGACCAGCGTCTGGATGGATAACATGGAGGGTGGGCTGGACTACCTGCGTGAGGTGGTGATTCATGACAGCCTGGGGATCGCCGCCACGCTGGAACAGGACATGCAACAGGTGGTGAACACCTGGCAGTGCGAATGGCAGACCACGCTGGCCGATCCCTCACGCCGTGCGCTGTTTACCGCCACAGTGAACAGCGATCAGCCGGATGAAACGCTGCACTATGCACGCGTGCGCGGACAGCGCCAGCCACATAAGGCCAGTGGTATTCCCCTGATGCATCTGCCCGCCGAACCCTGGAGCGAAATCTGCCCACTGGAGGCCATCCCGCCAGAGGCCGGCATCGGAGCCCGTCTTGGCAGCGTCCGTATTGCCTTATTCCGCATGGGTGATGACTGTTATGCGCTGGAGGATCGTGAGCCAGGCAGCGAAGCCAGCGTACTGTCACGCGGCATCCTTGGTGATGTTGCGGGGGAGCCGGTGGTGATCTCGCCGCTTTACAAACAGCGCGTACGCCTGCGGGACGGACAGAGCCTTGATAATCCCCAGCATCAGCTGCGTTGCTGGCCGGTCAAACTGGAGGACGGCCAGGTCTGGGTCGCGAACCGTCCGCTTGACCTGATGGCGCAGGCATCATGAAAACGACCTGCGCTTATTGCGGTGTGGGCTGCGGCGTCGAGGTTACGCAGCCGCAGAGCGCGTCGGCTCAGGTCAGTGGCGATACCCGTCATCCGGCGAATGCCGGGCGGCTGTGCGTAAAGGGCGCGGCACTGGGCGAAACCCTGACACAGGCCGGACGGTTGCTGCATCCTCAACTTCATCACCAGCGGGTCAGCATGGAGACGGCACTGGATGCCGCGGCTGACGGTTTGCGCAGGATTATCGATGCACATGGCCCGCAGGCGGTGGCTTTTTACGGTTCCGGCCAGTTGCTCACGGAAGATTACTATGTGGCGAACAAGCTGATGAAAGGCTTTCTCGGCGTCGCCAACATCGATACCAATTCACGCCTGTGTATGGCCTCCGCGGTGACAGGCTATAAGCGGGCATTCGGGGCGGATGCTGTACCGTGCTGTTACGAGGATCTGGATGAGGCTGAGGTGGTTATCCTGGCCGGCTCGAACGCCGCCTGGGCCCATCCGGTGCTGTTTCAGCGCCTGAAACAGGCAAAAACGCAGCGCCCTGAGATGCAGGTTGTGGTAATCGATCCGCGCCGCACGGCCAGTTGTGAATTCGCCGATCTGCATTTACCGCTTCGGCCGGGCAGCGATCCGGCCCTGTTCTCGGGCCTGCTGCACTGGCTGGAACAGCATGACGGCATTGACGTCACGATGCTGCCGCATCTGGACGGTGTAGAAACAACCTTACAGGCCGCGCGGCAGTGGGATGGTGCGGCGGTGGCAGCCCATTGTGATATCAGCCATGAAGTAATCACAGCGTTCTACCGGTTGTTCGCCCGGCATGAGCGCGTACTGACCTTATGGTGCATGGGCATTAACCAGTCACAAAGCGGCAGTGACAACAACAATGCCATTCTCAATGCGCATCTGCTGAGCGGCAAGATTGGCCGACCCGGCTGCGGCCCGTTTTCGCTGACCGGACAACCGAATGCGATGGGCGGACGGGAAGTAGGGGGGCTGGCCAACCAACTGGCGGCGCATATGAGTTTCACCGCAGAAGATTGCGACCGTTTACAGCGTTTCTGGCGCAGTCCGCGTATGGCGCGTGAGCCCGGCCTGACGGCAGTTGATCTGTTTGACGCCATTGACCGTGGGGCAATCAAAGCGGTGTGGATTATGGGCACCAATCCGGCGGTGTCGATGCCAGAAGGCAATCGCATTGCCCGGGCGCTGGCTGCCTGTCCGCTGGTAATTGTGTCAGACGTGCTGGCGCAAACGGATACCACCGCCTTTGCGCATATTTTGCTACCCGCGCAGGGCTGGGGGGAAAAGAACGGCACCGTGACCAATTCTGAACGCCGGATTTCCCGTCAGCGCGCGTTTATGCCCCCGGCCGGAGAAGCCAAGCCGGACTGGTGGTTACTTGCGCAGGTCGCCCAGCGTCTGGGCTTTCATGAAGGCTTTACCTGGACGCATCCTGCAGCCATCTTCCGCGAGCATGCGGCGTTGTCGGGGTTTGAGAACAACGGCCAGCGCGCCTTTGATATCAGCGGTCTGGCCGGTATCAGCGACGCACAGTGGGATGCGATGAAGCCGGTACAGTGGCCAATCAACGCTCGCTATCCCGAGGGCTGCGCCCGGTTGTTCAGCGACCGGCACTTTTACCATCCTGATGGTAAAGCCCGCCTGTTGCCACCGGCCACGCCGCAGCCAGTGGTGTGCGAAACGGCTTACCCGTTATTAATGAACAGCGGACGGATCCGCGATCAGTGGCACACCATGACGCGTACCGGCCTGGTTCCCCGGCTCATGCAGCATTGTGATGAGCCGTTTGCGGCCCTGCATCCGCAGGACGCACAACGCTATGGCCTGTGCGCGGGCGCACTGGCACGGGTGCAGTCCAACGCGGGCTGGATGACGGTGCGTGTGACGCTGGACAGCGGTCTGCGGCGCGGTGAGTTCTTTGTCCCTATGCACTGGAACCGACAGTTCAGCCTGCAGGGCACGGTCGGCGGACTGGTGGCTTCAACCCGCTGTCCAGTCTCGGCACAGCCTGCCTTTAAACAAACCGCTGTGCGTATCCACCCGCTCAACGCCAGCTGGCAGGGCTGGCTCTGGCAGCGCGATGCAAGCCCGCCTGATGCGCTGCGCTACTGGGCGCGAACGCCCTATGAGGGCGTGCAACGCTTTAGCCTGGCCGGAGACGGTTCGCCAGAAAAATGGCTCATGGCAACGATTCCGCTGGCCGGGCTGCAACTGCAAACCGCCCATGCGGCGGAACCGCATTACCGCCTGCTGGCCTGGCGCAACGGTGAGCTGCACCTGGCCTTTTATGCAGGCGCGTCTTTACCCGAGATCAATCATGAGTGGGTTGCGCAGGCTTTTCGCCAGGCACCGGTGAATGCGGCGGATCGGCATGCTCTGCTGGCGGGACAATCGGCACAACGTGCCGTGGCTGGCCGGACGATCTGTAGCTGCTTTGGCGTCGGGGAAAACACCATCTTACAGGCGATTAAACAGGGCTGTCACAGCACTCAGGCACTGGGTAACGCACTCAACTGTGGTACCAACTGTGGCTCGTGCCTGCCGGAGCTAAAACACCTGTTGCTTTCCGTTGCTGTACCGGAGGAAGAATGATGATTGCGATCAATCCTTTAGATAAACTGCTGGCGCCGGACAACGCGTCCAGCCCTGGCAAAGTCTGGCTGGTAGGGGCCGGACCGGGGGATGTGGATCTACTGACAGTCAAGGCGCTGCGCCTGCTGCAACGTGCGGATGTCGTGGTCTATGATCGCCTGGTCAGCGAAGCGGTGATGGCGGAAGTCGCCAGTAGCGCACTCTGTATCGACTTAGGTAAACAGCCGGGTCATCACGGCCTGAAGCAGGCACAGATTAATCAATTGCTGGTGGACCTGGCTACCAGCGGGCGCAATGTCGTACGTTTAAAAGGCGGCGATCCCTTTATCTTTGGCCGTGGCGGTGAAGAGATGGTCAGCCTGCAACAGGCGAATATTGTCTGCGAAGTGGTGCCCGGCATTACCGCCGCCGTGGGCTGTGCGGCTGCCAGCGGCATTCCACTGACGCACCGTGACTGTGCCCAGTCATTGCGCTTTATCACCGGACACGGGCGCAGCGGCGAGCCGCAGCTGGATGCGGCGGCGCTGACCGCGACCAATCAGACGCTGGTGTTTTACATGGGGTTAAGCTGGAGCAGCGTGATTAGCGCCCGGTTACGGGAATATGGCCGCAGTGAGGCAACGCCGGTGGCGATCATTGAGAACGGTACGCGTCAGAACCAGCGGGTACTGATCACCACCCTGGCCGGGTTGCCTGAAACTGTTGAGCAGCAAAAACCGGTGTCGCCGTCGTTACTGATTGTGGGCGATGTGGTGCGCTATTACCGGGCTGATCGAGTCGCAGCGCATGGGGAGGAGTTGGCGTTAAGTGATAGTGCAGTGCAGTGATGCTTAACGTGCCGAAGGAAGGGACACGGTTTTTACGGCTGGGGGATGAGACGGTCGTAAAAGCATTATCGGCGAATATGTTAGTGAGAGCCCCTATCTTAAGCGCCTTTCACATGAAACTGATGCCTGACAGTTACCTCACTCAGACATTTTTCTTAAGATTTTACCCTGAATAAACGCCATCGGTGCACTGATGCGAAAACGGGTTCACCGGTGTTATGGCGTTCTGAAAACGGCAACAGTTTTTTGTGATCTTGAATCAAAAGATGCACTTAACGACTGATTTATATGAATATTATTTTTAAACTCTACCCAGGGAGTTGGTTTTGTCTTCATAATAAACAGGCTCTACGCAGGATATTTTTGATTTCCTGGCAAAGCCTTATGAGGCACAGGATGGACTCATAAGAATCTGTCTGTACCCTGGGAAAGGATCTCAGTCGGTTTCGACAATGAACATCCGTGCTTCCTGAGCTTCCCGGCGTTCGGCCTTGATGGGTGCGTATTTTTCAGAGTTGTAGAAGGCTAACGCCTGGTTAAGGGTTGGAAACTCAAATACGCCAGCTAATGGCAGAGGCATCTCATCGCCTTCAAGAACCTCCGAGACGGAGCCAAAATGCAGAATTCGCCCGCCGGCTTCTTCAAGAGCTGCCTGAAACCGGGGAGCGAGTTTAGACTGCCTGTCAGGGTCAATAACACGCAGATTGATGTGCACGTACGCTGGCATAATGCTTCTCCCGTTGTTAAATAATGCATATACACTATTATTGGTTGATCGGGATTTCAAGAGGTACCTCATGAGCGGTTTTGATCCAAAATATTTCAGGGAAATAGCAGCTGAATGTCCGGGATTTCAGGCTCGTGCCACGGCGCGCGCAGTCACGCGCTACTACAATGTCTGTTTCAAATCGCTCGGTCTCACCGCCGAGCAATTCAGCCTGTTGGTTGGAATTGGCGCTTTCGAGGGCGCCACAATAGTTGATCTTGCGGTCAGCGCGGGTGTTGATGCGACAACCCTGAGCCGAAATGTTCAGAACCTGGAATTGAGAGGTTTAGTCCGTTCCGAAGGTGGACGCGGCCGCGCAGGAAAGCGGCTAAATCTGACGCATTCCGGATACCAGCTCATGGCAGATGCCTTGCCTGTATGGAAATCAGCTAAAGATAAGTTGTCCATCAAGATGGGTGATGACCGACTCCGGTCAGCAACATGGGCAATGAAGGAGTTAGCCAGGGCAATAAATATCGACCAGAGCCCTGAAGCAGATCGCAACTCCCACAATAAAAATACGGTAGCTGAATGACAATCTCCCCGTATCAGCACTCCTGATTGAGCCTCTTGAAAAATAGGTTTCCTCAATATGAACGATCTTTTACCTTATTTTCTGAGGCATGCAGAGCGTTCCGGTATGAAGCTGAACCGCGCCGTACGCCCTGCGTAGCCGGTTACAGTCGTATAAATCATGCCATACCCTATCTTTCCCTGTTTATGCCCAGAAAGTGCGGGCATGCTCATATCCGCGTCAGCACTGGGCTAAGCAGGGATTCTCAAAAAACAGGTGTGGAGTATGGTGCTTATAAACACGGAACGAGTGAAGGGTTACATGCTTTCAAATACTGACCATTGAGATGTTGGTACTTTGTAAAAATGCATGCTGAATCTCCGTTTTGTGCCAGAGGCGGACATTAGTAACTGGTAAACGCTGTTGTTAGACTTTCCCGGTCAGAGTAGATAGGACCCGTCTGATTTAGATTTCGAATAAAATTTATCTGTTTTAATTTTTTGCAAAACTG
>NZ_JALKOV010000003.1:0-477155 GCF_035783935.1 Pantoea dispersa
GTGTGGCTGGTCATCCTCTCAGACCAGCTAGGGATCGTCGCCTAGGTGAGCCATTACCCCACCTACTAGCTAATCCCATCTGGGCACATCCGATGGTGTGAGGCCCGAAGGTCCCCCACTTTGGTCTTGCGACGTTATGCGGTATTAGCTACCGTTTCCAGTAGTTATCCCCCTCCATCGGGCAGTTTCCCAGACATTACTCACCCGTCCGCCACTCGCCACCCAAAGAGCAAGCTCTTCTGTGCTGCCGTTCGACTTGCATGTGTTAGGCCTGCCGCCAGCGTTCAATCTGAGCCATGATCAAACTCTTCAATTTAAGTTTGATTTGCTGCAACGAGTGCAGCGATGCTCTGTGAATTAAACTTCGTAATGAATTACGTGTTCACTCAGCAAAGACTTGATATTTTTTACGTCCGGAGACGCTGATATCAATCCTGCGAGTGCCCACACAGATTGTCTGATAAATTGTTAAAGAGCGGTGCGACGCGGCGTTCGGCCTGCTGTCGCGAGGTGGCGTATATTACGCTTTCCTCCTTCAGAGTCAAACACTTTTTTCAGCGTTTTTCTCCGGCGGGGTGAATCACTTCACGCCCTGCTGAGCCGCCTGCGTTGCCGCTTTGCCGTCTCAGTGGTGGCGCATTATAGGGCGAAGTGACGGAAGCGCAAGTGCAAATTTCAACTTTTTTACTGTTCGCTCAAGATTTGTGCAGAAGGCCTGATTTCAGGCCTTTTTCATGCGCGCCGGCAGGTCTGCGAGACTATCAATTACCCAGTCCGCTGCCGCTTCGCCTTCCGCTGTAACAGGCTTACCGCTGCGCACCAGCACTTTCGTTCCCACACCGGCCGCCTGCGCTGCCAGCATATCTTCAATCTTATCGCCCACCATATAAGAAGCGGCCATATCGATGTTCAGGTGTTTTTGCGCCGAGAGCAGCATGCCCGGCTGCGGCTTGCGACAATCGCAAGTCTGGCGATAGGCCTCAACGGTGGCATCGGGCAGATGCGGACAGAAGTAGATGCCGTCGAGATCGACATCGCGATCGGCCAGCGACCAGTCCATCCACTCGGTAAGCTGCATAAACTGATCTTCAGTAAACATGCCGCGTGCAATGCCAGACTGGTTGGTCACCAGCACCAGTGCATAGCCCATCTTCTTTAACGCCTGCAGCGCTTCAATGGTGCCATCGATAAACTGAAAATTATCGATCTCATGAACATAGCCGTGATCGACATTCAGGGTGCCATCACGATCGAGAAAAATAGCCGGGACTGGGTTCGCCACGTAGAAACTCCTGCTGCAAATAGTGCCGCGCAGTATCGCATGATTGCGCGCACCGTGAGAATGGCAGATTGAATGACTTTGATTGATTTAGCCGTCTGGATGCCTTAACATCCATCCAGATTTCGCCCGCCCCGGCAGCGCGAAGACCGATACACCACGGACAACGCAACACGATAACAATTAAACTAATGATTAAACTCGAAAATATCACCAAAGTGTTCCAGCAGGGTTCACGCACTATTCAGGCGTTGTCAAACGTTAGCCTGCACGTGCCTGCCGGACAAATTTATGGCGTTATCGGCTCATCCGGTGCCGGTAAAAGTACGCTGATTCGCTGCGTCAATTTGCTGGAGCGCCCGACATCCGGTCGCGTGCTGGTTGATGGTCAGGATCTCACCGCGTTCTCTTCCGGGCAGTTAACGCTGGCGCGCCGCCAGATTGGCATGATCTTTCAGCACTTTAACCTGATGAACTCCCGCACCGTGTCGGGCAACGTTGCCCTGCCGCTTGAGCTGGGCAACCTGTCGCGCGAGGCGATCAAAAAGCGCGTCAGCGAACTGCTGGAGCTGGTCGGTCTGGCGGACAAGCACGACAGCTGGCCGGCCAACCTGTCCGGTGGACAGAAGCAGCGCGTCGCGATTGCCCGTGCGCTGGCCAGCAATCCCAAGGTGCTGCTGTGTGATGAAGCCACCAGCGCGCTGGATCCGGCCACCACCCGCTCGATTCTGGAGCTGCTGAAAGACATCAACCGTCGTCTCGGCATCACTATTCTGCTGATCACCCACGAGATGGATGTGGTGAAACGCATCTGCGATCAGGTGGCGGTCATCAGTAATGGCGAGTTGATTGAAAAAGACAGCGTTAGCGAAGTGTTCTCGCACCCGAAAACGCCGCTGGCGCAGCAGTTTATTCAGTCGACGTTGCATCTGGATATTCCGGATGACTACCAGCAGCGCATGCAGGCAAGCGCGGGCAGCGACAGCGTGCCGCTGCTGCGGCTGGAGTTCACCGGTAAATCGGTGGATGCGCCGCTGTTGTCAGAAGCCGCGCGCCGCTTCAACGTCAATAACAACATTATCAGTGCCCAGATGGATTACGCCGGTGGCGTGAAGTTCGGCATCATGCTGGCCGAAATGGACGGCAGTGAAACAGATACACAAGCCGCGATTGCCTGGCTGAAAGAAAATCATGTGAAAGTAGAGGTGCTGGGTTATGTCTGAAGCGATGCTGTGGTTACTGACGCGTGGCGTCTGGGAAACGCTGATGATGACCTTCGTTTCGGGTTTCTTTGGCTTTGTACTTGGCCTGCCGGTTGGCGTACTGCTGTACGTCACGCGTCCGGGGCAGATTCTGGCGAACACCACGCTGTATCGTGTGCTGTCGGCCATCGTTAACATTTTCCGTTCGATTCCTTTCATTATCCTGCTGGTGTGGATGATTCCGTTTACCCGCGCCATCGTCGGCACCTCCATTGGTCTGCAGGCGGCCATCGTTCCGCTGACCGTGGGCGCGGCACCGTTTATCGCCCGTATGGTGGAGAACGCGCTGCTTGAGCTGCCGACCGGACTGATTGAAGCTTCGCGCGCCATGGGCGCCACGCCGCTGCAGATCGTGCGTAAAGTGCTGCTGCCGGAAGCGCTGCCGGGGCTGGTGAATGCCGCTACAATTACTCTGATTACGCTGGTGGGCTACTCGGCCATGGGCGGAGCTGTGGGCGCGGGCGGTCTGGGCCAGATTGGCTATCAGTATGGTTACATCGGCTACAACGCCACCGTGATGAATACCGTGCTGATTTTGCTGGTGGTGCTGGTGTATTTAATTCAGTTCTGTGGCGACCGCATCGTGCGTGCTGTGTCACATAAATAAGCAAACAACATCAATAGTCCTCTATTAAGGAAAGGATATGTCTTTCACATTTAAAAAGATTGCCGCTGTGGGTGCTCTGATTGGCGCGATTGCGCTGGCAGGATGCGATCAGAAAGAGAAAGATCCCAACCACATTAAAGTGGGTGTGATTGTCGGGGCTGAGCAGCAGGTTGCGGAAACCGCCGTGAAAGTCGCCAAAGAGAAATACGGTCTCGATGTTGAGCTGGTGACCTTTAACGATTACGTGCTGCCGAATGAAGCACTGAGCAAAGGCGATATCGACGTTAACGCCTTCCAGCACAAGCCGTACCTCGATCAGCAGATCAAGGATCGCGGTTACAAACTGGTTCCGGTTGGCAACACCTTCGTTTATCCGATTGCCGGCTACTCGAAAAAAATCAAATCGCTGGATGAGCTGCAGAACGGTGCGCAGATCGCTATCCCGAACGATCCAACCAACCTCGGTCGTTCCCTGCTGCTGCTGCAGAAAGTGGGCCTGATCAAACTGAAAGATGGCGTGGGCCTGCTGCCAACCTCACTGGATATCACGGAGAATCCAAAGAACCTGAAGATTGTTGAGCTGGAAGCGCCACAGCTGCCACGTTCACTCGACGATCAGCAGATTGCGCTGGCGGTAATCAACACCACTTACGCCAGCCAGATTGGCCTGACCCCGGCGAAAGACGGCATCTTTGTAGAAGATAAAGACTCGCCGTACGTGAACCTGATCGTTAGCCGCGAAGACAATAAAGACGCGGAAAACGTGAAGAAGTTTGTTGAGGCTTACCAGTCTGACGAAGTGTCTGAAGCCGCCAATAAAATCTTCAATGGCGGCGCGGTGAAAGGCTGGTAATTATCCCTTTCATGCGGTGCAGGGCGGCTTCGGCCGCCCTTTCTATTTCAGCATGTGGCTGCTGACTTGTTATTTACGGTCGTCCTTGTTTCAATAACGCCACTTTTTATTACTTGAGGATGTTGCCATGCGTTTTTTACCGCTCTGCTTGTTGGCATTGATGCTGACCGGGTGCGTACGTGAATATCACCCAATAAGCAGTGCTCCGTCTCGCCCGCAGCAGTCAACCAGCGAACCTCAGCGCAAACCCGCTGCCCGCCCGGCCCCGGTGAAGATCTACACCGATGCGACCGATCTGGTGAGCAATCCGTTCCGCGATCTGGGTGAAGTGTCTGGTGATGACTGCCAGAGCAGCAGCCAGGACTCGCCGCCAAACCTCAATACCGCGCGCAAACGTCTGCAGATCAAAGCGGCTGGTATGAAAGCCAACGCCGTGCTGCTGCATAAATGTGAAATTGTCTCCAGCACGCCAGGCTGCTACCGCCAGGCCGTATGTCAGGGCTCGGCGCTGAAAGTTTCGAATCAATGAGTGAGTTTGCCTTTGCGCAGATCGGGGTGATCCGGTCGCCGTGGAAAGAAAAGTTTGCCGTACCGCGCCAGCCCGGTCTGGTGCAGGACGGCGGCGGCGAACTGCATCTGCTGGCGCCGTATAATCAGCCGGAAGCAGTGCGCGGATTAGAGGCGTTCAGCCACCTGTGGCTGCTGTTCGTTTTTCACCAGACCATGGCCGGCGGCTGGCGTCCTACCGTCCGCCCGCCGCGCCTCGGCGGTAATGCGCGCATTGGCGTGTTCGCCACCCGCTCGACCTTTCGCCCCAATCCCATCGGCATGTCGCTGGTTGAGCTCAAAGGCATCCGCTGCGAGAAGCAGCATGTGATTCTGCAACTGGGCAGTCTCGATTTGGTGGACGGCACGCCGGTGGTGGATATCAAGCCTTACCTGCCCTTCGCCGAAGCGCTGCCCGAGGCGCGCGCCGGTTTCGCTCAGAGCGCACCCGACGCCAGCATGCCGGTGCGTTTCTCCGCACAGGCGCAGCAGCAGTTGCAGCAACAGCTGCCTCACTATCCGCAGCTGGCGCGCTTTATCACCGAAGTACTGGCGCAGGATCCGCGTCCGGCTTATCGCAAAGGCGAAACGCTCGATCGTGAATATGCCGCCTGGCTACTCGACTTTAACGTGCGCTGGCGCATTGACGCGGCGGGCACCGAGGTGATCGCGCTCGATCCGCGCTAAAACAAGCTTTTGAGTGACTGATCTCGCTGGTACACTAGCCGCCAGCAAATTTTTGTTCGTATCCTTCCGTACAACTGGAATCGTAAATTAATGCGTACTACTCAATATCTGCTCTCCACCCTGAAGGAGACGCCTTCCGATGCTGAAGTGATCAGCCACCAGCTGATGCTGCGCGCCGGCATGATCCGCAAACTGGCTTCCGGTCTTTATACCTGGCTGCCGACCGGTATTCGCGTGCTGCGAAAAGTCGAAAACATCGTGCGCGAAGAGATGAACAACGCCGGTGCGATTGAGATCTCCATGCCGGTGGTTCAGCCAGCCGATTTGTGGGAAGAGAGCGGACGTTGGGAGCAGTACGGCCCGGAGCTGCTGCGCATTAAAGATCGTCACGAGCGTCCGTTCGTGCTGGGACCGACCCATGAAGAAGTGGTCACTGACCTGATTCGCAACGAGCTGAGCTCGTATAAGCAGCTGCCGATCAACCTGTATCAGATCCAGACTAAATTCCGTGATGAAGTGCGCCCGCGTTTTGGCGTGATGCGTTCGCGTGAGTTCATCATGAAGGATGCGTACTCGTTCCACACTTCACAGGAATCGCTGCAGGAAACTTACGATGCGATGTATCGCGCCTACAGCCAGAGCTTCAGCCGCATGGGGCTGGATTTCCGCGCGGTGCAGGCCGATACCGGTTCGATTGGTGGCAGCGGCTCGCACGAATTCCAGGTGCTGGCGCAGAGCGGTGAAGATGATGTGATCTTCTCCAGCGAGTCTGATTACGCGGCCAACATTGAGAAAGCCGAAGCGCTGGCACCGGCCGGTGAACGCCCGGCGGCCACGCAGGCGCTGACGCAGTTCGCTACGCCAGAGGCGAAAACCATCGCCGAGCTGGTCGAACAGCACCAGATTCCGGTGGAAAAAACGGTGAAAACGCTGATCGTGAAAGCCAGCGAAGAGAGCGGCCACTCGCTGGTTGCGCTGCTGCTGCGCGGCGATCACGAACTCAACGAAATCAAAGCCGAGCATCTGGACATTGTGGCTGCCCCGCTGGAAATGGGCAGCGAGGAAGAGATTCGCGCCGCCATCGGTGCCGGTTTCGGCTCCCTTGGTCCGGTTGGCCTGACCATCCCGGTGATTGCTGACCGCACGGTAGCCAAAATGAGCGACTTCGCCGCAGGCGCCAACATTGATGGCCAGCACTATGCCGGCATCAACTGGGGCCGCGATCTGCCGGAAGCGCGCGTGGAAGATATTCGTAACGTGGTAGAAGGCGATCCAAGCCCGGACGGCAAAGGCGTGCTGATGATCAAGCGCGGCATTGAAGTCGGCCACATTTTCCAGCTCGGCACCAAATACTCGGACGCGATGAAAGCGGCGGTACAGGGCGAAGATGGCCGTAACCAGATTATGACCATGGGTTGCTACGGTATCGGTATTACCCGCGTGGTCGCAGCGGCTATCGAGCAGAACCACGACGAGCGCGGAATTATCTGGCCTGCGGCGCTGGCGCCGTTCGAAGTGGCGATTCTGCCGATGAACATGCACAAGTCGTTCCGCGTGAAAGAGCTGGCGGAACAGCTGTATAGCGAACTGCGTGCCAAAGGCATCGATGTCATTCTTGACGATCGTAAAGAACGTCCGGGCGTGATGTTCGCTGATATGGAACTGATCGGCGTGCCGCACACCATCGTGATTGGCGATCGCAACCTGGATAACCAGGAGATCGAGTACAAAGCCCGCGCCGCCAGCGAGAAGCAGATGATCAAGCAGCACGACATCGTCGACTTCCTCAGCCGCGCGCTCAACAAGTAACGCCTCAACGCCTCCTGCCGGAGGCGTTTTTTTTAGCGCAGCTTACCGCGCAGCGCCTTCACGTTGCTGCGTCGTGATTTGCCCTCCAGCCGCCGCTCTTTGGACGCCCGCGTCGGGCGCGTTGCGCGCCGCACTTTCTCCACCGTCGTCAGCTCACGTATCAGGTTAATCAGCCGCTGCAGTGCCGCTTCGCGGTTCATCTCCTGGCTGCGGTACTCCTGCGCTTTGATAATCACCACGCCGTCAGCGCTGATTAAATGGTGGTTCGCCTCCAGCAGCCGCTGTTTATAAAACGGCGGGAGCGACGAAGCATGAATATCAAACCGCAGATGGATGGCGGTCGATGTCTTGTTCACATGCTGACCGCCCGCGCCCTGAGCGCGAATGGCACTGAGCTCAACTTCGTTGTCTGCGATTGAGACGCTGCGTGACAGCACAATCATCTGTAACCTGCCGTTGTGAGCGCTGTTGTATCCGGAAATAACCTGTTCATCAACTTAACCTTTTGTGCGCCGTTACGCTGGCTGAGACCAGCGGCGGCTGTCGCTTTTTGTATTTTCTTTGCCGCCTTCCCTGAGCCCGGTGGCTGATTTCCGGCAAAACCCTGTGATATAGTCGCATATCAACCAGAGTATTGATGCTCTGCTGAGGAGGTGTATGTGCAAAAGTATTGTGAGTTAGTTCGCCAGAAGTATGCCGAGATTGGCAGCGGCGACCTGGGGTATGTGCCAGACGCGATAGGATGCGCGCTGAATGCACTCAATGATATTGCCGCTAATTCTGCGCTAAACTCTTCTGTCAGGGAACAGGCAGCCTATGCCGCTGCAAACTTATTGGTGAGCGACTATGTTGACGAATGAAGCCTACAAACCCATCAACTGTGATGACTACGACAACCTCGAGCTCGCCTGTACCCGCCACTGGACGCTGTCGCTGCAGTTAAAAAACGGCGACCAGTTAAAAGCGCAAGCCGTGGACATGGTCTCACGTAAAAACGTCGAGTATCTTGCCGTCGATCTCTCCGGTGAAACGCGCGAGCTGCGTCTCGACCACATCGCCAGCTTCAGCCACCCGGAGCTGGGCACCGTTATCGTCAGCGAAGACGAATAACCTCTCCCGGGCGGGAAAACACTTCCCGCCCACCTCGCTCAGGGCTGCAGCGAAGCATAGTACGCCGCTAAATCTTCCATATCCTGATCGCTCAACCCGGCAACGAAGGCTTTCATCACTTCTGCCTGACCGCCGCTGCGCTCGCCTTTTTTATAGGCCTGCAGCGAATGCAGCAGGTACGGCGCATGCTGTCCGGCCAGATTAGGATAGAGCGGCACCGCACTCTTTCCTTCTGCGCCATGGCACGCCAGACAGCTGGCCGCTTTCTGCGCGCCGGCACTGGCGTCGCCCTGCGCAAAAGCCGGCAGCGCGCCAGCCAGTAATGCGACGGCAATCCACTGTTTCATCGTTGCTCTCCCTTTTATTGTTGTGACCAGATCGCCTGCCAGCCTTGCGTGTCGCTCGCCGCGCCAGCGCGGGTGACAAACAGCCCCGGCGCAGCAATCAGCGTCTGGTTGTAGTAAATCAACGGAATGCGTTCGCGCTGCCACGGCGGCACACCCAGCTCCTGCCACAGCTTTTTCATTTCGCGACCACCAGCCCGGCCGACAACATGGTGATAGCCGTGCGCCTGAAAGCGCACACTAACCTGCTCATCCGCCGCCGGCGGGCGCAGTTCCGCCAGCGCCGGACTGGCGCGCAGCTCGCCCAGTCCATCAGGCAAAATTAATGGCTGCGTCAGCGGCTGCCAGGTTAGCGAGTGCTGACTCAGCGAGTGCTGTCGCGGCAGCCAGTAGAGCCGTTCCCGGTAGCGCCGCAGTTCATGCGCGCCAAAACGCAGACACGGCTGCGCATCTTCGCGGCTGTGCATCACCTCATCGGTAATGCGCTGCAGCGCGCCGCGCGCGGGCATGGCGCCACCGCGTTCGCCAATCCAGCGACGCAGCAGCGCATGCCGCCGCACTTCGCTACAGGCCAGCAGCGGCGGAAAATGCAGCGCGCCTTGGGCATCGGTCAGCTGCGCTAACTGCTCGCTGAGCAGCTCATCCAGCAGTTGCTCCTGCTCGCCGCACAACGCCGCGCTGCGGGCACTGGCAGCGCTGAAGTGCGGCCAGCGCGCCTGCAACAGCGGCAGCACGTCCTGACGCAGAAAATTGCGATCGTAGCGGCGGTCGGCATTACTCTCATCGTCAATCCAGTCCAGCTGATGGTCGGCGGCGTAAGCTTCCAGCTGCTGGCGGCTGAGGTGCAGCAGCGGACGCAGATGCCAGTGCCCGTTCACCTGACGCTGCTGCGGCATCGCCGCCAGACCGGCCGGACCGCTACCGCGCTTCAGCGCCAGCAGCAGCGTTTCAGCCTGGTCATCAACATGCTGAGCAGTAAGTAAGTACTCACCGGGTTGCAGCTGAGTGAACAGCGCCTGATAGCGCGCCGTGCGTGCCGCCGCTTCGATGCCGCCGTCGCGAGCGTCCACCTGCACGCGCAGCACCTCGCAGGGAATGTGCCACTGCTGGCACTGCTGCTGGCAGTGCGCCGCCCAGCAATCGGCGTTGGGGCTTAAACCATGGTGTACGTGTAACGCACGCACGCGCAACTGCGGCTGCTGGCGCTGCCAGCAGACTAATTGATGCAGCAGGACGCTGGAATCGAGCCCGCCGCTGAATGCCAGCACGCAGCGGGCATCGGCGGGCAGCAGCGAGGCCAGATGAGAAAAGGACATGCGCGCGTTCCGTCAGGGTGAACCGCCGGATTGCGGCTCACTGGCGCGCTATTTTACGCCTGATACAGCTCCAGCGGCAAACCGTCCGGATCGGGGAAGAACGTGCAGGCCTTACCGGTGAGTGCATCGATGCGAATCGGCTCGCACACTACGCCCTTCTCTGCCAGCGCGGCAATCGACTGTGCAACGTCATCCACGCAAAACGCCAGATGGCGCAGCCCGCACGCTTCCGGGCCGCTGACGCGCGGCGGCGGCGCAGGGAATGAGAACAGCTCAATGGTATAGACGCCGTTGAGGCCGAGATCGCCTTTCCACGAATCGCGTTCCGCGCGATAGTATTCACCCAGCAGTTCAAAGCCCAGCACGTCGCAGTAAAACGCCTTACTGCGCTGATAGTCGGAAGCAATAATGGCGATGTGGTGGATCTGTTTTATCTGCAGCATAGCGGCTCCAAATGTATTCTGAGCCGCTTAGCCTACGTGCCCGGCGCGACGCTGAAAAGAGGCAATTATCCGAAGTTAGCGCGTATTCTCTTCGCGCAGCACACGCACCAGATAGCGGCCATCGTCGGTGAGTGTGGCGCCGTGAATGTCGGTTTCAAACCCCGGATAGTGCCGTCCAATGGTGCAGAGCATCAGCAGGAAATCCAGCACCGCACGGCTCTGTTCGGTAATCATCTCGCCCGGCATCACCAGCGGCACGCCTGGCGGATAAGGCAGGATCATATTGGCTGAAATCCGCCCGACCAGCGCGCGAATATCCACGGTTTCCACCTGTCCCTGCACCTGCCGCTGAAATGCCTGGTGCGGCGTCATCTTCATCTCCGGCAGCACATCAAATGCGCGCAGCATCAGACGCGGCAGGTCATGCTGCAGGATCAGTTGATGAATGCCCTGCGCCAGCGTCTGGATGCGCATGTTGCGGTAGAAATCCGGGTCTTCAGCATACAGATCCGGCAGCATGTTTTTGACCCGCAGGTTGAGATCGTAAGCGCGTTTGAACTCCGTCAGTCCGCGCAGCACGCTCATCGCTTTGGTTTTATCAATGCCAATGCTGAACAGGAACAGCAGGTTGTACGGTCCGGTTTTCTCCACCACAATGCCACGCTGGTCGAGGAATTTCGCCACCAGCGCCGCCGGAATGCCCTCTTCCGCCATCTGGCCCAGTTCGCTCATGCCCGGTGTGAGAATGGTGACTTTGATCGGATCAAGGTACATATGATCGCGATCGGCATGCGTAAAGCCGTGCCACGCCTCGTCGCCCGGCTGAATCGGCCAGCACTCGGCTTCATCCACCCGCTCCGGCTGCCAGATATCAAAGAACCAGCCGTCTGACTCTTCGCGCAGCCGCTGGATCTCGCGGCGAAAATGCAGCGCGCGCTCCACCGAGCGATTGATCAGCCGCCGGCCCGGGTTACCGCGCAGCATCGCCGCTGCAGTCTCAATCGAGGAGACGATGGCGTAGCTCGGCGAAGTGGTGGTGTGCATCATGTAGGCTTCGTTGAAGGTGTCGTGATCGTAATCGCCCTTGATGTGAATCAGCGACGCCTGTGAGAACGCCGCCAGCAGTTTGTGGGTCGACTGGGTTTCATAAATCACTTTACCGGGAATACGATCGCCGCTCATGCCGCTTTTGCCGCTGTAGATGGGGTGGAAATTGGTGTACGGCACCCAGGCGGAATCGAAGTGAATGGACGGCACGTCCAGCGTCTGTTTGATGTATTGCGTGTTGTACAGCAGGCCGTCGTAGGTTGAGTTGGTGATCACCGCATGCACCGGCCAGCTGGCGCGCGGTGTGTCATCAACTTTCTGCTGAATGCTGTCGCGGGTGAATTCCCGCTGAGGGATGCCGCCAAGGATACCCAGCGCGTTGCGCGTCGGTTTGAGCCAGATGGGGATGATGTCGCTCATCATCAGCAGATGCGTCAGCGATTTGTGGCAGTTGCGGTCAATCAGCACCGTGCTGCCAGCGGGTGCGGCGTACATTCCGACGATTTTATTCGAGGTTGAGGTACCGTTGGTCACCATATAGCTCTGTTCGGCGCCAAAGGTACGCGCCACATACTCTTCCGCTTCGAGGTGCGGACCGGTGTGATCGAGCAGCGAACCCAGTTCGGTGACCGAGATCGAGACATCCGCTTTGAGCGTATTGGCACCGAAGAAATCATAAAACAGACTGCCGACCGGGCTTTTCTGAAACGCCGTGCCGCCCATATGGCCCGGCGTGCAGAAAGTGTATTTGCCCTCTTTAACGTAGGTGAACAGCGCTTTGGTCAGCGGCGGCATGATTTTGTCGATGTACTCATCGGTGTACTGACGGATGTGCAGCGCGATGTCGTCAGCGGCGCTGAGCGCATATTCGAAGAAGTGCAGCGCCATGCGCATTTCATTAATGCTGACATCCATCTGCGAATGGGTGTTGATGAAGGCATACAGCGGCAGCGATTCGTTGAGCTGATGGATGTCGCTGCACAGCGCCAGGCTGTAATCGTCCCAGTCAAAAATCACGCCGCAGATGCGTGGATTGTGTTCAATCAGTTTCAGCAGGTCGCTGGCATTGTTGGGATAAACGGTCTGGAAACCCTGCAGCTTCAGCGCCGCGTCCAGTTCGCGAATCGGTTCATCTTTGTAGAACGCGCCGTGCGGTCCCATGATCGCAATAATATTCAATGCTCACCTCCTGTGGTGTTGTGGCACGGAATAAGGATAGCGAAAAGTGGCGGGTGAATGTTCCGGAATAGCGCCGTTGTTGGCCTGATGTTTGTCAGCGAGGCATATCAGGTCGCCATGAATGGCGCCCCTACAGGATCACTGCCCGGTTTTTCCCAGGGTGCGCATTAATGCGCACCGGTATAAATGCCGCACCTGCGGGGTAACTGCACGGTTTTATCAGGTCGCCATGAATAGCGCCCCTACAGGATCACTGCCGGTATTTTCCAGGGTGCGCATTAATGCGCACCGGTAAAAATGGCAACCCAGCGGCGAACGCAAGCCGGATCGTGGAAAACAGGCATAAAAAAAGCGGACCCGAGTCCGCTTTTCTGAAGGTTTCCAGCGCTTACGCGTAGCCGTAGCTCATCAGGCGCTGATAGCGGCGGTTCAGCAGCTCTTCAGTGCTCAGCACATCGAGATCGGCCAGATCGGCCAGCAGCTGCTGCTTGAGCGCTGCCGCCATGTCCACCGGATGACGGTGCGCGCCGCCCAGCGGTTCCGGAATGATCGAATCGATCAGCTTCAGCTCTTTCAGACGACCGGCGGTGATGCCCATCGCTTCTGCGGCCAGTGGCGCTTTATCGGCGCTTTTCCACAGAATCGACGCACAGCCTTCCGGCGAAATCACTGAATAGGTGCTGTACTGCAGCATATTCACTTTATCGCCAACGCCAATCGCCAGCGCGCCGCCGGAGCCGCCTTCGCCGATCACGGTACAGATCACCGGGATCTTCAGGCCTGACATCTCGCGCAGGTTGCGGGCAATCGCTTCAGACTGACCGCGCTCTTCCGCGCCGACGCCCGGGTAGGCACCTGGCGTGTCGATGAAGGTGATCAGCGGCATCTTAAAGCGCTCAGCCATCTCCATCAGACGCAGCGCTTTACGGTAGCCCTCGGGTGCTGGCATACCGAAGTTACGACGGATTTTCTCTTTGGTTTCGCGTCCTTTCTGATGGCCAATCACCATCACCGGACGCCCATCCAGACGTGCGATGCCGCCGACAATTGCTTTATCATCGGCATAGGCGCGGTCGCCAGCCAGCTCGTCGAAATCATCAAACGCATTGCGGACATAGTCCAGCGTGTAAGGGCGCAGCGGATGGCGCGCCAGCTGCGCAACCTGCCATGCACCCAAATCGGAGAAGATTTTACGGGTCAGCTCAACGCTTTTCTCGCGCAGACGCTGCACTTCTTCATCCAGATTAATATCGTGTTTCTCATCCGAACGACCAATCGATTTCAGCGAGTCGATTTTCGCTTCCAGTTCAGCGATTGGCTGTTCAAAATCCAGGTAATTAAGACTCATAATGTTCCTGTTTTAGTCAAACTCCAGTTCCACCTGCTCCGACCCTACTAACGACCGCAAATCGTTGAGTAAACGATCGCTGGGCGAAATACGCCACGCTGCACCAAAGCGCAGCTTCGCCCGCGCATCTGCTCTCTGATAATAGAGATGCACCGGAATGGTCCCGGAGCGATGAGGCTCCAGAGACTGGCGGAGACGGTTTAAAAGCTGGTCATCAATTTGCCTGTCCGTCAGCGAGATAGCAAGTCCGCGCGCGTATTTTTCCCGCGCTTCGTCGATGTCCATGACTTCCCTGGCGGTCATTTTAAGGCCGCCGCTAAAGTCATCAAAGCTGACCTGTCCACTGACGATCAGGATACGGTCCTTCTCCAGCAGCTGCTGGTATTTATCTAACGCATCGGTAAATAACATCACTTCCAGTCGACCAGAGCGGTCGTCGAGAGTACAGATACCAATTCGGTTGCCGCGCTTGGTGACCATCACGCGGGCGGCAATCACCAGCCCCGCCGCAACGGTTACTTTACCACGTTCTGTTGGATGCATGTCCTTCAGGCGCATGCCGCCAACGTAGCGCTCAATTTCTTTCAGATACTGATTGATCGGATGCCCGGTCAGGTAGAGGCCGAGCGTCTCGCGCTCGCCATCCAGCTGCACCTGCTCCGGCCACGGCGTAATAGCCGCGTAGGATTGCTCGACCTGCTCCGGCTCTTCCGCCAGCACGCCGAACATATCCGCCTGGCCCGTCGCTTCAGCTTTGGCATGCTGATCCGCCGCTTTCAGGGCATCGCCCAGCGCGCTCATCAGCGCCGCACGGTGCGGACCAAGGCGATCGAACGCGCCGGACATGATCAGCTTTTCCATCACGCGCCGGTTGATCTTTTTGGTGTCGGTGCGCGCACAGAGATCGAACAGCTCTTTAAAATAGCCGCCCTGATTACGCGCTTCGAGGATCGCTTCGATCGGCCCCTCACCCACGCCTTTGATGGCGCCGATGCCGTACACGATCTCCCCGTCGTCGTTGACGTGGAACGGATAGAGCCCGGAGTTGATGTCCGGCGGCAGCACTTTCAGGCCCATCCGCCAGCACTCGTCCACCAGCCCAACCACCTTCTCGGTGTTATCCATATCGGCGGTCATCACCGCCGCCATGAACTCGGCCGGATAGTGCGCTTTCAGCCACAGCGTCTGATAGGAGACCAGCGCATAAGCAGCGGAGTGCGATTTGTTGAAGCCGTAACCTGCGAACTTCTCCACCAGATCGAAGATTTTCATCGACAGTTCGCCGTTGATGCCCATCTTCTCGGCACCGTCCTGGAACACCGAACGCTGCTTGGCCATCTCCTCCGGCTTCTTTTTACCCATGGCACGACGCAGCATATCCGCGCCGCCCAGCGTATAGCCGGACAGCACCTGGGCAATCTGCATCACCTGTTCCTGATAGAGGATGATGCCGTAGGTCGGCTCCAGCACCGGCTTCAGGCTCTCATGCTGCCACTGAATATCCGGGTAAGAGATCTCTTCACGGCCGTGCTTACGGTCAATGAAGTTATCGACCATGCCCGACTGTAGCGGTCCCGGACGGAACAGCGCCACCAGTGCGATCATGTCTTCGAAGCAGTCCGGCTTCAGGCGCTTGATCAGATCTTTCATGCCGCGCGATTCAAGCTGGAATACCGCGGTGGTTTCCGAGCGCTGCAGCATGTCGAAGCTTTTTTTGTCATCCAGCGGGATGGCAGCAATATCGATCGGCGGCAGACCCTGCTTTTCGCGCCGCGGGTTGATCATCTTCAGCGCCCAGTCGATGATGGTCAGCGTGCGCAGGCCGAGGAAGTCAAACTTCACCAGCCCGGCATATTCCACATCGTTTTTATCGAACTGGGTGACCGGGAACTGGCCGTTCTCGTCGCAGTACAGCGGTGCAAAGTCGGTGATTTTGGTCGGCGCAATAACCACGCCACCGGCGTGCTTGCCGGCATTACGCGTGACCCCTTCGAGCTTGCGCGCCATGTCGATCAGCGCTTTGACCTCTTCGTCGGCTTCGTAGATCTCGGGCAGTTGCGGTTCTGCCTGGAACGCTTTTTCCAGCGTCATGCCGGGATCCGGCGGGATCAGTTTCGAGATGCGATCGACAAAGCCATACGGATGGCCCAGCACGCGACCGACGTCGCGGATGACCGCTTTCGCCGCCATGGTCCCGAAGGTGATGATCTGCGATACCGCATCGCGGCCGTACATCTCGGCCACGTGATCGATCACCTGGTCACGTTTTTCCATGCAGAAGTCGACGTCGAAGTCGGGCATCGACACACGTTCCGGGTTGAGGAAACGTTCGAACAGCAGGTCAAACTCCAGCGGATCGAGATCGGTAATTTTCAGCGCGTAGGCCACCAGTGAACCGGCACCGGAACCACGGCCTGGCCCTACCGGAATACCGTTATCCTTCGACCACTGGATAAACTCCATCACGATGAGGAAGTAGCCGGGGAAGCCCATCTGGTTGATGACGTTGAGTTCGATGTCGAGACGTTCGTCATACTCCGGCCGGCGCTGAGCGCGATCCTGCTCATCCGGGAACAGAAACGCCAGGCGCTCCTCCAACCCTTCGCGCGACTTCATTACCAGAAAATCTTCGGTCGACATGTCGCCGGTCGGGAACTGCGGCAGGAAGTATTCGCCGAGGCGCACCGTGACGTTACAACGCTTAGCAATCTCTACGCTGTTTTCCAGCGCTTCCGGGATGTCCGAGAACAGCTCGCACATCTCCTCTTCGCTGCGCATATATTGCTGAGGACTGTAGTTGCGCGGACGTTTGGGATCGTCCAGCGTGTAGCCGTCGTGAATCGCTACGCGGATTTCGTGCGCATCGAAATCTTCTTTATTCAGGAAGCAGACTTCATTGGTGGCCACCACCGGCACCGATTCAGCAATCGCCAGTTCCACCGCGGCGTGCAGATACGCCTCTTCATCTGGCCGGCCGGTGCGCGTCAGTTCAAGGTAATAGCGGTTGGGAAAATGCTGCTGGTAGAAACTCAGGCACTGCGCCACCAGCGCGTTATTGCCGCGCAGCAGGCTGCGACCAACGTCGCCGCGCCGTCCGCCCGACAGCAGAATCACCCCTTCGCCCAGCTCCAGCAGCCAGTCGCGATCGATAATCGGCCCGGCGATACCGTAACCGCGCTGGTAAGCGCGCGAAATCAGCAGCGTCAGATTCTGGTAACCGGTGTTGTTAGCGGCCAGCACGGTAAGCTGCGTCAGCTCGTCGCCCATCAAATCGCTGGCCACCTGGAAATCGGCCCCGACGATCGGTTTGATACCAGCACTGTGCGCGCTGCCATAAAAGCGCACCAGCCCGCACAGGTTGGTGTAGTCAGTGATGGCGATAGCTGGCATGCCAAGCGCGGCCGCCTTTTTCACCAGCGGTCCGGTCTTGGCCAGACCATCGACCATGGAGTAATCGCTGTGTACGCGCAGATGTATAAAACGGGGTTCAGCCATAATCAGTTTCCGGTTAAAACAGCGTCAGGCTCTTAAAGCGTAGTCGGCTGGCGCGCGGCCAGCACATCGGCATCAATCAGGGCGTTACGCACCGGCGCAAAGCTGCGGCGATGGTGAGGTGTGGCACCAAACTGCGTCAGTTTTTCCATGTGCAGCGCAGTCGGATAGCCTTTGTGCTGGGCGAACCCGTACTGCGGAAACAGCAGGTCCAGCTCGGCCATTTCGCGGTCGCGTGTGACTTTGGCGATGATCGAGGCGGCGCTGATTTCACGCACCAGGCTATCGCCCTTGACCACCGCCAGCGACGGCATCGGCAGCGCCGGACAGCGATTGCCATCAATCAGGACAAAATCCGGAGTGATAGGCAGACCGGCAACGGCGCGCTGCATCGCCAGCATGGTGGCGTGCAGGATGTTCAGCTGGTCAATCTCGTCCGGCTCAGCGCGGCCGAGGCTCCACGCCAGCGCCTTCTCTTTGATTTCGTCAAACAGCGCGAGGCGGCGTTTCTCCGACAGCTTTTTGGAATCCGCCAGGCCGGCAATGGGCTGCGCCGGATCGAGGATGACCGCAGCCGTCACCACGGCACCGACCAGCGGGCCACGTCCGACTTCATCAACGCCGGCAATCAGCCGCGCGTCAGGATAGATAAATTCAGCCATGAGCAATCTCCAGTACCGCATCCGCCGCCTGTTCGTCGGCGTTCCAGCGAATCTGCTGATGCAATTGGGTGAAAGTGGCCAGCAGCGCGTCACGCTCGGGTCCGGCATGCAGCAGAGGTTCCAGCGCCGCGGCTAACGCCTCAGGCTGGCACTCCTCCTGCAGCAGCTCGTGCACCAGTTCACGGCCGGCCAGCAGGTTCGGCAGTGAAACGTACGGCGTTTTCACCAGCCGTTTCGCCAGCCAGAAAGTGAACGGCTTCATGCGATAGCCCACTACCATCGGACATTTCGCCAGCATGCACTCCAGCGCCGCCGTACCGGAGGCTAAGATTGCCGCGTCACTGGCGATCATCGCCTGGCGCCCTTTGCCATCCAGCAGGTGCATCGGCAATTCAGGGGCGACGCTGGCTTTGATCTGCTCGAACTGTGCGCGCCGCTTCGCGTTGACCAGTGGCACCACAATCTCCAGCGCCGGATAGCGCTGGCGCAGCAGCTGTGCAGCGCGCAGAAAATCGGCGCTGAGCATCTCCACTTCCGCACCGCGGCTGCCCGGCAGCAGGCCGAGACACAGCGCATCATCGGCGATGCCTAATTCACGCCGCGCCGCCAGTTTGTCCGGCTGCAGCGGCATCGCATCGGCCATGGTGTGCCCGATAAAGCGACACGGCACGTTGTAGCGATCGTAAAACGCTTTTTCAAAGGGCAGAAACGCCAGCACCAGATCGGTGTTGCGGCCAATTTTGAATACGCGCTTTTGTCGCCAGGCCCATACGGAAGGACTGACGTAATGAATAGTGCGAATGCCGGCGCGCTTGAGGTTGCCCTCCAGCGTAATGTTGAAATCCGGGGCATCAATGCCGACGAACACATCCGGCCGCAGTTCGGTAAAGCGCTGGGTTAAATCCTTGCGGATGTGCAGCAGACGACGCAGGCGGCCAAGCACCTCGACGATGCCCATCACCGCCAGCTCTTCCATCTCATACCAGGCTTCGCAGCCTTCGGCCTGCATCAGCGGGCCGGCGACGCCAACGAAGCGTGCGTCAGGATGGCGCGCTTTCAGCGCACGAATCAATCCGGCACCAAGAATATCGCCGGAGGTTTCTCCGGCGACCAGGGCAATCGTTAAGGGACGCACTGACATGAATTAACGAATCAATCCACGGGTAGAACGGGCAAAGAAGTCATAGAAAGGCTGCACTTCGCTATGAAGTTTGGCCAGTTCTTCGATCTCTGGCTTCACTTCATCCAGCGTTTTGCCACTGCGGTACAGCAGCTTATACGCGTTACGAATGGCGTGCAGTGACTCTTTGCTGAAGCCACGGCGCTTCAGGCCTTCAATGTTGACGCCGAACGGTGTGGCATGGTTGCCCTGCGCGATCACGTACGGCGGCACGTCCTGCGCGACGCCGGAACAACCGCCGACCATCACGTGGGCACCAATGGTGCACCACTGATGCACCGCCGTCACGCCGCCGATGATAGCAAAATCATCCACTGTGACGTGGCCGCCCAGCGTCACGTTATTGGCCAGAATGCAGCGGTTGCCGATCACGCAGTCATGCGCAATGTGCGCATTGACCATCAGCAGGTTGTCGCTGCCGACTTTGGTCAGCCCGCCGCCCTGCGTGGTACCACGATGAATGGTGACGCTCTCGCGGATGCGGTTGCGATCGCCCACTTCAACACGGGTCGGTTCACCGGCATATTTCAGATCCTGGTTCACTTCGCCAATCGAAACGAACTGGTAGATCTGGTTATCTTTGCCGATACGCGTATGGCCATTCACCACCACGTGTGATTTCAGCACCGTGCCTTCGCCAATTTCCACGTTCGCTCCGACAACACAAAACGGACCGATGTGAACGTTGGCGCCGATCACCGCACCTTCTTCAATGATGGACGTTGGATGGATGCTGGCGGTTGAATCAATCACTAATTATGCCTCCCGGCTACGGGCACACATCATGGTCGCTTCACAGACAATCTTACCGTCTACGGTTGCCACGCCTTTGAAGCGCGTCAGACCACGGCGGGTCTTCTCGAAAGTCACTTCCATGATCATCTGGTCGCCCGGCACTACCGGACGCTTGAAGCGGGCTTCGTCGATACCGGCGAAATAGTACAGCTCGCCGGGTTCCAGTTTCCCAACGCTTTTGAACGCCAGAATACCGGTCGCCTGCGCCATCGCTTCCAGGATCAGAACGCCTGGGAAAATCGGTTTACCAGGGAAGTGTCCCTGGAAAAACGGTTCATTAACAGAAACGTTCTTTACCGCACGCAGATATTTATGCTCTTCAAATTCCAGCACGCGGTCAACCAGCAAAAACGGGTAGCGGTGCGGCAGCAGTTCTAAAATCTCTTCAATTTTCAGAGTATGCGTTTCAGTTGTCAAAATACTCTTCCTGTCCTAAAAATCTGATGGCAACAATAACACGGCCTGCACCGATCAAAATGATCTTTCGCAGGCCGCAAATCAGTTCAGTGGCGTTTCGCTTTCCATGATACCTGCTGCCGCACTCTGGTTAACCCGGAGGTGAAAGAAGGTACGCTGTTTTATTATGAAAGCGGATAGAGCCGGGATGTGCTCAGTCGTCTTTGCCGACCTTGCGTTCGATGGCTTTTAAGCGTTTGCTCATGTCATCGATGTTCATCACCAGCGCTGCCGTTTTACGCCAGGTTTTGTTGGGTTGCAGCGGGATACCCGATGAGTATACCCCAGGCTCTGTGATGGGACGCATGACCATGCCCATGCCGGTTACCGTCACTTTGTCACAGATTTCCATATGGCCGTTAATGACGCTGGCACCGCCAATCATACAGTAACGCCCAATCTTCAGACTACCCGCCATGATCACACCACCGGCAACCGCGGTGTTATCACCAATCACAACGTTGTGCGCAATCTGACACTGGTTGTCTATGATAACACCATTGCCGATCAGAGTGTTATCCAGCGCACCGCGATCGATAGTGGTACAGGCACCAATTTCTACCCGATCGCCAATTATCACGGTGCCCAGCTGAGGAATTTTTACCCAGTTGCCGCGGTCATTAGCATAACCGAAACCATCGGCACCAATCACGGTGCCAGACTGAATCAGACAATCCTGACCCATCTGAATCTCATGATAGATCGTGACGTTGGCCCAAAGACGTGAACCACGGCCAATGCGTGTGCGCTTGCCGACAAAGCAGCCGGCGCCAATCACCACATCATCACCCAGCTCAACGCCGGACTCGATAACCGCGTTAGCCCCCACCGAAACATTGTTCCCCAGCTTCGCGCTCGGGTCGATCACGGCGCTGGGCGCGATATTCTGCGCGGGCTGCGGCGTGGTGTCCAGCAGTTGTGCCATGCGGGCATAAGTCAGATACGGGTTTTTCACCACCAGCGCGGCGGTTTTACACCATTCCAGATCCGCTTCCGTCAGCACCACGGCTGAAGCCTGAACCTGTGCGAGCTGCTCGCGGTAGCGGCTGTTGGCGAGAAAAGTGATTTGACCAGGGGTGGCGGATTGCATAGAAGCAATGCCGGAGATGGCGATATCGCCATCTCCGTGCAATTCTGCATCCAACTGCTGGGCTAAATCAGCCAGTCGAATTGATGACATCGATTATTTAACCTGTTTCAGCACGTCAGCAGTAATGTCTTTCGCGTTAGCAGCGTAAGCAACGGCGTTGGCGTCGATTACAACGTCATACCCTTCGCTGTCAGCCACTTTCTTCACTGCGTCCTGAATACGGCTCAGCAGTTTGTTACGCTCTTCCATCTGACGACGGCGGTTATCCTGATCGAACGCCTGCGCTTTAGTCGAGAACGCTTCACGCTGCGACATGATGTCTTTTTCCATGCGGCTGCGGTCGCTGGCCTTCATGGTGGAACCATCACGCTGCAGTTTCTGCATTTTGGTCTGCAGATCGCGCTCCTGGCTCTGCAGCTCAGTGGCACGGCCCTTGAATTCGCTTTCCAGCTGTTTAGCAACGGTCGCACGTTGCGGTAACTGTTGGAAAATGCTGGACACGTTTACCACTGCAATTTTGTCAGCAGCCTGAACGCCAGCGGAAACCGCTAAAGCAAGACCCAGACCTGCGGCACACAACAACTTTTTCACTATAAACTCCTTACCATCAACGTTTGTGTCAGCGACACAGTGTTGGCATCGTCCGGCTCCCGTCTGGGCCGGCGCGATGCCGTACTACGACTCTGCTTCCGTGCTCAGAACTTACCAGGTTTTACCAATGTTAAACTGGAACTGTTCTGCTTTGTCTCCCTCGACTTTCTTCACTGGCTGTGCGTAGGAGAACACCAGTGGCCCAAGCGGCGACATCCACTGCAGCGCGACACCGGCAGAGACGCGAATGTTGTTCGGGTCGCTGTAGTCCGGAATGCCGGCCGCGCGGGTTTCCGCAGTGTTCTGCCACTTGGTATCCCAGACGGTACCGGCATCCATAAATACCGAGGTACGTACTGAGTTTGCATATTTCTCGCTGAGGAACGGCGTTGGCGTAATCAGCTCAAGGCTGGCAATCGCCATCGCGTTACCGCCCACCGCATCATCAGACTTACAGATGCCGTTTGGATCGGTCAGATTACAGCTCGACGAGTGATCGTTCAGGTAAGCGGCTTTCGGACCAATGGTGTTGGACTGGAAGCCACGTACGGTGCTGGAGCCACCGCCGTAGAAGTTCTCATAGAATGGCATCTCTTTGCCATCGAGTCCGTCACCGTAGCCAACACGGCCACGACCCAGTACCACCCAGGTGCCATCGCGGTTCAGCGGCACGTACTGCTGGGTGTCCAGCGTCGCTTTGTAGAAGGCGTTATCGGAACCCGGAATGGTCACTTTACCGTTCAGGTTGGTACGGTTACCGCGCGTCGGGAAGAAGCCACGATCGAGCGTGTTGTACGTCCAGCCGTAGTTGAAGGTGAAGTCATCCGCAGAGAAATCACCGTCATCATTCAGCCCCTGATGACGCCCCACCGAGTCGAGGTAACGCCACATCGCCACCTGCGGACGCATGTTGGACAGGTCGTTATGCACGTAACCTAAACCAACGCGCAGCGTGTTGTTTTCGTTAACCGGGAAGCCCAGCGTACCGTCAACACCGTAACTTTTGTTGGTGTAGTCGGAGAGGTCAGCATCATCCGCTTTAAAGTCGTTGTAGAAGACGCGGCCGCCGAGGCTCACACCGTCCACCGTGAAGTACGGATCGGTGAGTGAGAATTCTGCGTAGGTCTGGTAGTCGTTCTTGGTACCGCTGATACCCACGGTATTACCGGTGCCGAGCCAGTTATCCTGGGTCACGCCGACCTGGAAGCTGACGCCGCTCTCGGTGCCGTAGCCGACACCAAAGTTGAAGGTACCGGTGTTACGCTCTTTGACCTTATAAACCACGTCAACCTGGTCTGGCGAGCCCGGAACGCGCTGAGTATCAACGTCTACGGTTTCGAAATAACCGGTACGGTTCAGGCGTTCTTTGCCCTGATCGACCAGGTCGCTGCCCAGCCATGCGCCTTCCATCTGACGCATTTCGCGGCGCAGTACGGCATCTTTCGAGGTATCGTTGCCTTCAAAACGCACTTTACGCACGTAGTAGCGGTTACCGGCATCCACGTTGATGTGCAGCTTGACGGTTTTATCCGTGTCGTTGATTTCCGGCTGCGTTACCACGCGCGGATAGGCATAGCCATAACGACCCAGCAGCTTCTTGATGTCATCTTCCATCTGGGTGACTTTGGTGCCGTTATACAGCTCACCGTTTGGAATCTGCGTCAGGTGCTCGATTTCCGCCGAGTGGCCCGCCATGCTGCCGTTGACGATCACGCCAGCAATTTTGTACTGATCGCCTTCGGTGATGTTAACGGTGATGTAGATGCCTTTCTTGTCCGGCGTCAGGCTGACCTGCGTGGAATCGATATTGAAACGCGCATAACCGCGATCCAGATAGAAGCTGCGCAGGGTTTCGAGGTCGCCCGCCAGTTTCTGCTTCTGGTATTTACGATCGCCTACCACGTTCCACCACGGTACTTCGTCACGCAGCTGGAAGCGGGAGATCAGTTCGTCTGAGCTGAACGCTTTGTTGCCGACGATGTTGATCTGCTGGATCTTGGCCGAGACGCCTTCCTGGAAGACGAATTTCAGATCGACACGGTTACGCGGCAGCGGCGTCGCGATGGCTTTGACGCTGGCGGTATATTTACCGACGCTGTAGTAAAAGTCCTCCAGCCCCTTCTCGATGGAAGAGAGCGTGGTGCGGTCCAGCGCTTCGCCGACGCGCACACCGGAGGCCTCAAGGTTCTCCTTCAGCTGATCATCTTTCACCGCTTTGTTACCGGAGAAAGTGATGCTGGCAATGGTCGGACGTTCCTTCACCTGAACAATCAGGGTGGTGCCGTCACGCAGAACCTGGACATCTTCAAAGTTACCGGTGGCGAACAGTGAGCGAATGGTGTTTCTGATGTCATCATCATTCACCGTATCACCGACGCGTACCGGCATGCTGAGCAGAGCCGCGCCGACGGCGACTCGCTGTAGACCTTCGAAATGAATGTCCTTCACTACGAAATCGTCTGCACCGTAAACGGTGGCGCTGCTAAACAGCAGCGACGCTATGAGCAACTTTTTCATCGCCATCGTTGTTATGCGTTTTCCTAACACATCCCGCGCCTGTCTGCGTTCCAGCGATTACAGACGAGAGAAATCATTGAAAAGTGCAAGCCCCATTAAAAGCACCAGCAGAATTGAGCCGATACGATAACTGAAGTCCTGAACTCGCTCGGACACTGGTCCACCTTTGATCTTTTCGATCGCCAGAAAGAGCAAATGCCCACCATCTAAAACCGGCAGAGGGAACAGATTGATGATCCCTAAGTTGACGCTAATCAGCGCGAGGAACATCAGGTAGTAAATCACCCCGTATTCGGCTGATAACCCGGCACCCTGCGCAATCGAAATTGGCCCGCTCAGGTTATTCAGCTTGACGTCCCCTGTTATCAACTTGCCCAGCATCGAAACCGTCAGCTTCATCAGTTGCCAGGTTTTGACACCGGCTTCACCGATAGCGGCAAAAGGCCCGTACTGTTTTACCGTTTTGTACTCATCCGGCAGCGGGATCACGCGCGGTATCACCCCCGCAAAACCTTCCGCTGCATTGCCCGGTTTGGCTTCCGGCGTTAGCGTCAGCGTTAACGGTTCACCGTTACGTTCGACTTCCAGCGCCATGTTTTTGCCGGGGTTATCCCGAACCTGAGCCGCAAAAACCTGCCATTGCGTTAATGGCTGACCATCGACTTTAACGATCCTGTCGCCGGCTTGCAAACCGGCAGCACTTGCCGGTGAACGCGCCTGCACTTCTGCCAGCGTGGTTTCGATTTGCGGCCCGCGCGGTCGAATACCTAAAGCGACCACCGGGTCCTGTTTGTCCGGTTCAAATTGCCAGTCGCGCAGATCCAGCTGCTTCTGCTGCGTCGCCTGCTGACCAAACTGCGACACGGTCAGCGTGGCGTTGCTGTCACCGATCTTGCCGATCAGCGCCAGGCGCACAGCATCCCAGTCAGGCGTTTCGATACCGTCAACCGCTTTAAGTTCCATACCGGAGGTAATTTGCGCTTCGGCCGCGACGGAACCGTTCACTATTTCGCCGACGACCGGACGCACACCCGGTACGCCATGGATGAAAACCACCCAGTAAGCGAACACGGCAAAGATGAAATTGGCGATGGGACCGGCGGCAATGATTGAAGCACGCTGCAGCACGGTTTTATTGTTGAAGGCCTGATGACGTAGCTCTGCCGGCACGCTCTCAACGCGCTCATCCAGCATTTTGACGTAGCCACCAAGCGGAATCAGCGCGATCACGTATTCCGTGCCCTGGCGGTCAGTACGGCGCCACAGCGCTTTACCGAAGCCGATCGAGAAGCGTTCTACTTTGACACCGCAGCGACGCGCCACCCAGAAGTGGCCGAACTCGTGCACGGTAATCAGCACGCCGAGCGCCACGATAAAGGCGACAAAACTCCAGAGTATGCTCAACATTGTCGCTTATCCTCAGAGGGTGCGGAACACCAGCAGCAGCAGGCAGGCAAAAACCGGCACGGCAGCTGTCAGGCTATCAATGCGATCGAGGATACCACCGTGACCCGGAATCAGGTTACCGCTGTCTTTGATACCGGCTTCACGTTTGAACATACTTTCGGTCAGATCGCCCAGCACCGAGGCCAGCGTGGCAATCACCGCACAGATAATCAGCGTGCCCGGCGCCACCGACAGCGGCGCCAGCAGCGCAAACAGCCAGGCGATAATCGCGGAAGAGAGCAGTCCGCCAAAGAAGCCTTCCCAGGTTTTGCCCGGTGAAACCTTCGGTGCCAGCTTGTGCTTGCCAAACAGACGACCAAACATGTAAGCACCGGAATCCGCGCCCCAGACGAGGAACATCACGAACAGCAGCCACCAGGCGCCGGCGAAATGGTCGGTGTCATAGTGATACTGGCGCAGCGCCATCATGCCCCAGAAGAACGGCACGACGGTCAGCACGCCAAACAGCAGGCGCAGCGGACGCGATGTGCGCCACAGCGCAGCCGAGGCCGGATAGAACAGCACGAGAAACAGCGCGACAATCCACCAGCCCAGCGAGGCCCAGAGCGAGCTCTCCATCTGAAGCTGGTGCAGATTGCGTTGATAGGGTTGCAGGGTGAAGAGCATCACCGCCAGCAGCAGGCCGCACAGCACCGCCAGCCAGATACGCTGCTGACGCGTCGCCATACCCGCCAGCTGCCCCCACTCCCAGGCGGCAAGCATGCAGATGATGATGGTGGTAATCGCAAAACCGGACAGCGGCAACCAAAACAGTGCAGCGATCACCAGCGGAATCAGAATAAACGCGGTGATCAGACGAGACTTCAGCAAAGGTTACCCCCAGGTTGCTCAGGCGCCGCCTGGTGCAGCGCCGCCATAGCGTCGCTCCCGCAGAGAGAATGCATTCAGTGCACCTTCAAAAACGTGTTCATCAAAATCAGGCCAGAGAACATCGGTAAACCAAAACTCAGCATAGGCGATCTGCCACAGCAGGAAGTTGCTGATCCGATGCTCTCCCCCGGTCCTTATCACTAAATCCACCGGCGCTTGCTCCTGCATACACAGATGCGGAGCCAGACTTTCTTCAGTTATCTGGTCAGGACGTAACAGTCCTTCCTGAACCTGTTCAGCCAGTTTTTTTACACCCTGGATAATATCCCAACGGCCGCCATAGTTGGCAGCAATGTTGAGGGTGAGTCCATCATTTTGCTGAGTCAGTTCCTCGGCGCGGCGAATGCGTTCCTGAATGCGGTTATTGAAACGGCTGATATCACCAATAATGCGCAGACGCACATTGTGCTTGTGCAGGCTTTTGACTTCGCTGTCGAGCGCCCAGACAAACAATTCCATTAAGGCCGTCACTTCCTGTACCGGTCGGCTCCAGTTTTCACTGCTGAACGCATAGAGCGTGAGCGCTTCCAGCTTGTTGCTGACCGCAAAGCTGACGGCCCGGCGTACTGATTTTACCCCGGCTTTGTGGCCTGAAATACGCAGTTTGCCCTGATTTTTTGCCCAGCGACCATTACCATCCATAATGATGGCCACGTGACGTGGCGTGCAGTACGACCCGTCATCGATTGTATTGTGATTGTTGGACGACATAACGCGTAATAATTCCTTTCATCAGAAATGCTGTGGTTTCTGAATACATTGCGCCTGCGGCAAACGCCGGAAACTTCACCGGATGACATCGAAACAATGTCGGGCCGTAAAACGCGAGCGAGCGACTATACCATTTTCACCCTGAGCGAACAAATAGCGGCACCATCAACCGGCTAAACGAAAGCGCGGCAGCAACGCCGTGGCCCGCACGCGCGCGATCCGATCGATCTCCATCACGTCATCAACGCTGCCCGGCTCCTGACTCTGCAGGGTTGCCAGCACTTCACTGTTGATGGCCGCAATATCGGTGAAGCGGATCTGATGCTGCAGAAAAGCCGCTACCGCGACTTCATTGGCTGCATTCAGCGTGGTGGTGGCTGCCTGTCCGGTTGCACATGCATCGATTGCCAGCTTCAGGCAGGGATAGCGTGCGTAGTCCGGCTCGGCAAACG
This sequence comes from Pantoea dispersa, assembly GCF_035783935.1. Classification (GTDB taxonomy): domain Bacteria; phylum Pseudomonadota; class Gammaproteobacteria; order Enterobacterales; family Enterobacteriaceae; genus Pantoea; species Pantoea dispersa_C. Next base: position 28,114 of record NZ_JALKOV010000003.1, read on the forward strand.
TCAGCGCCTTCATTCGTGTGAAATCAAGCGGCGTTACGCCAGCGGTAATACGTGCCGGCCAGGCCATGCTGTGGGCGATTGGCGTGCGCATATCGGGTGAACCCAGCTGTGCCAGCACGCTACCGTCGCAATAGCGCACCATAGAGTGAATCACCGACTGCGGATGCAGGATGACCTCCATTTGCGCGTCGGTGGCGTTAAACAGCCAGCGGGCTTCAATGTATTCAAGACCTTTATTCATCATGGTGGCCGAATCAACGGAGATTTTACGCCCCATTGACCAGTTCGGATGCGCACAAGCCTGGTCTGGCGACATGGCGGCCAGCTCGGCTAATGGCGTGTCACGAAAAGGACCACCCGATCCCGTAAGGAGAATCGACTCGATGCCATTCTCCCGCAGATCAGCGTACCCCAACTGATGCTGTATGGAAGCGGGCAAACTCTGAAAAATGGCGTTGTGCTCGCTGTCGACCGGCAACAACTGCGCCTGATGCTGGCGTACCGCCTCCATAAACAAACGGCCGCATGTGACAAGTGATTCTTTATTGGCAAGCAGGACGGTTTTGCCGGCGCGAATCGCGGCCAGCGTCGGTTGTAAACCGGAAGCGCCCACAATGGCGGCCATCACCTGATCGACCTCGTCCAGTGCTGCCAGTTCGCAGGCAGCCTGAACGCCGGAGAGCACTTCGGTATCAATGTTGAGTGCTTTCAGTCGTTCACGCAGCGCCGCAGCGGAAGCGTCATCGGACATCGCCGCGTAGCGCGGTTTGAATTGCTGACACTGTTCGGCCATCAGCGCCACATTCTGGCCGGCCACCAGCGCAGTCACCTGATAGAGTTCAGGATGCGCCGCCACTACCGCCAGCGTGCTGGTGCCAATCGAGCCGGTCGAACCCAGCAGAGTTAATCGCTTCATGGTGCAGTCCCTGTGAAGTCGTGGTGTGCGCCCGCGCGTACGCCGGCACAATGTAAAACGCCGCCAGAGTCGTACTACGTCTCTGAACGGCGTTTTGTCAGGCAAATGACGGAATCAGAATTCCATCAGTTCCTTCTCTTTCTCGGCCAGCGCCGCATCCACATGCTTGATGCGAACGTCGGTCATTTTCTGGATCTCGTCCTGCGAGCGACGCTCGTCGTCTTCACTGATCTCTTTGTCTTTCAGCAGCGCCTTGATCTTGTCGTTCGCATCACGGCGCACGTTGCGCACGGAAACACGGCCCTGCTCGGCTTCGCCACGCACAACCTTGATCAGATCTTTACGACGCTCTTCCGTCAGCGCAGGCAGTGGAACACGGATGTCGCTACCGGCTGAGCTTGGGTTGAGGCCAAGGTCAGAAGCCATGATGGCTTTCTCGACTGCCGGACCCATTGAGCGATCGAACACGTTGATTTTCAGCGTGCGTGAATCTTCAACGGTAACGCTGGCCAGTTGACGCAGTGGCGTTGGCGTACCGTAATATTCCACAACGATGCCGTCGAGCAGTGAAGGCGAAGCACGACCGGTGCGCACTTTGCTGATGGTGTTTTTGAATGCTTCCACGCATTTGTCCATGCGCGTTTCAGCATCTTTTTTAATATCGTTAATCACGTTGAAACCCTTGGATTCGGTTTGACCTGGCCACTTCCGGACGCAGCGGAACGGAAACGGTATCGATAAACATCGATCATCCTGAATGCTGCGCGACAGCAGTGCAGCGCGCCAACAGAATATACCTTATTTTATCCCGCGTCGGGTATTAATGCGTAATCAGGGTGCCTTCTTTTTCACCCATCACTACGCGACGCAGTGCGCCAGGCTTGTTCATATTGAAGACGCGGATCGGCAGTTGATGGTCGCGCGCCAGCGTAAAGGCGGCCAGATCCATCACTTTCAGCTCTTTTTCCAGCACTTCACCGTAGGTCAGCTGTTCGTACAGCGTGGCATCCGGGTTTTTCACCGGGTCGGCTGAATAAACACCGTCGACCTTGGTCGCTTTTAGTACCACGTCCGCTTCGATTTCGATGCCGCGCAGGCAGGCCGCTGAGTCGGTGGTAAAGAACGGGTTACCGGTACCAGCAGAGAAAATCACCACGCGGTTATTGCGCAGCAGGCTGATGGCTTCTGCCCAGCTGTAGTTATCACACACGCCGTTCAGCGGAATCGCCGACATCAGGCGCGCGTTGACGTAGGCACGATGCAGTGCATCACGCATTGCCAGGCCGTTCATCACGGTCGCCAGCATCCCCATGTGGTCGCCGACCACGCGGTTCATGCCTGCCTGCGCCAGACCGGCGCCACGGAACAGGTTACCGCCACCAATTACCACACCCACCTGAATGCCCAGCTCAACCAGCTCTTTCACCTCTTGCGCCATACGGTCAAGCACGCTCGCGTCGATACCAAAACCTTCGGCACCCTGCAGTGCTTCGCCGCTCAGTTTCAGTAAGATACGTTGATATACAGGTTTTGCGTTGGTCGCCATGGTCAATTCTTCCTGGAAGATAAGATGAATGAGAAGTTAAATCTGATCGATCATCCGCTTAGCGCGTGAGAAAAGCTATTGGGATGAGACTGAAAATTGCTGCGCCAAAACGCAGACAAAAAAGAACCGCCTCTCGGCGGTTCCTGCAAACCATTAAGACTGTTTGGACATGGCAGCAACTTCGGCTGCAAAGTCAGATTCGACTTTCTCAATGCCTTCGCCCACTTCGAAGCGGATGAAGTTGATCACGTCAGCGCCCTGCTCTTTCAGCGCCTGGCCAACAGTTTTGCTTGGATCGATAACGAAAGCCTGACCGGTCAGAGAAACTTCGCCGGTGAATTTCTTCATACGGCCTTCAACCATCTTCTCTGCAATCTCTTTTGGCTTGCCAGACTGCATCGCGATGTCCAGCTGAACCTGGTACTCTTTCTCAACCACGTCAGCAGAAACGTCTTCTGGTTTAACGAATTCAGGCTTGCTCGCTGCAACGTGCATCGCGATCTGTTTGATCAGATCGTCGTTAGCGCCTTTCGCTGAAACCAGAACGCCGATACGCGCGCCGTGCAGGTAGCTGCCCAGCTCTGCGCCTTCAAGGACAGCAACACGACGGATGTTGATGTTCTCACCGATTTTCGCAACCAGTGCCACGCGCTCTTCTTCGAACTGCGCTTTCAGAACTTCCACATCAGTCACTTTACCGGCAGCAGCAGCGTCCAGCACTTTGTCAGCAAAGGCCTGGAAACCGGCATCTTTGGCAACGAAGTCAGTCTGGCAGTTAACTTCCAGAATCACGGCATAGTCGCCAGCGATTTTGGTTTTGATCACGCCGTCAGCAGCCACGTTGCCTGCTTTCTTGGCAGCTTTGATCGCACCAGACTTACGCATGTTCTCGATCGCCAGCTCAATGTCGCCGTTCGCTTCGGTCAGCGCTTTTTTGCAGTCCATCATGCCTGCGCCAGTACGCTCACGCAGTTCTTTTACCAGTGCAGCGGTAATTTCAGCCATTCCAGAATCCTCGATTCGTCTCGCAGTGCGTTCACACTGTCAGAAACTTGTTGCGGAAAATTTACTCTGCCCCGCAGGCCCGAACAGGGTGCGTCACAGAAGGAGATAAATAAAGGGGCCTAAGCGGCCCCTTATACAGATAACATCTGATGTCTAAGGGCTCTCAGAAAGAGCGAACCTTATTAAGCTTCAGCAGTTTCTTCAGCCTGCTCAGCCAGGTCTTGTGAACGGCCTTCGCGCACGGTAGTGGCAACGGCAGTCAGGTACAGGCTTACAGCACGGATTGCATCGTCGTTACCTGGGATAACGAAATCAACGCCGTCTGGATCAGAGTTAGTATCAACGATAGCAAATACCGGGATACCCAGGTTGTTTGCTTCTTTGATTGCGATGTGTTCGTGGTCGGCGTCAACAACGAACAGTGCATCCGGCAGACCGCCCATGTCTTTGATACCGCCCAGGCTGTTTTCCAGCTTGGCCAGCTCACGAGCACGCATCAGTGCTTCTTTCTTGGTCAGTTTTTCGAACGTACCGTCCTGAGACTGGGTTTCCAGATCTTTCAGGCGTTTGATTGACTGACGAACGGTTTTCCAGTTAGTCAGCATACCACCCAGCCAGCGGTGGTTAACGAAGAACTGGTCGCAGCTCAGTGCAGACTCTTTTACCGCTTCGGCAGCAGCGCGCTTAGTACCAACAAACAGGATCTTACCTTTACGGGAAGCGATCTTGTTCAGCTCAGCCAGGGCTTCGTTGAACATTGGTACGGTTTTCTCAAGGTTGATGATGTGAACTTTGTTACGCGCACCGAAAATGAATGGCTTCATTTTTGGGTTCCAGTAACGGGTCTGGTGACCGAAGTGAACACCAGCCTTGAGCATGTCGCGCATGGAAACAGTTGCCATGATTACCTCTAAAAGTTTGTTTGGGGTTGGGCCTCCATGTATCCCATACAACCGACCTCTTACGAGGCACCCCGGCGTATGTGTCGATACATGTGTGTTTTAGTACACATAATGAGATTTATGCGTTTCCTGCCCCCTCATACGAGGTGACAGAGAATCGTCGGCGCGCTTTATACCACAATGCGCAGGAATACGCCAACAGTTGTTAGCATGAGCGGCACGGCAAAATCCCGATTTGGCAGCCCATTTGCTGGCTGCTAACATGGCTGCCACAGAACTCATTATTGTCGAAAATTGCGGCGATTGCGGATTATTTAATGGCCATTTCAATCAAAACCCCAGAAGAAATCGAAAAAATGCGCGTGGCGGGCCGTCTGGCTGCGGAAGTGCTGGAGATGATTGCCCCGCACGTGGTGCCGGGCGTGACCACCGGCGAGCTTGACCGTCTGTGCCACCAGCACATCACCGAAAAGCAACAGGCTATTTCGGCCTGTCTCGGCTATCACGGCTTCCCGAAATCCGTGTGTATTTCGGTCAACGAAGTGGTGTGTCACGGTATTCCCAGCGACGATCGCGTGCTGAAAGAGGGTGATATCGTTAACGTCGATGTCACGGTGATCAAGGATGAGTATCATGGCGATACCTCAAAGATGTTCATCGTCGGGCAGCCAACCATTCAGGGCGAGCGCCTGTGCCGCGTTACGCAGGAGAGCCTGTACATTGCGCTGCGTCTGGTGAAGCCGGGCATTCGCCTGCGTGAACTGGGCCGGGCGATTCAGAAATATGTCGAAGCACAGGATTTCTCCGTGGTGCGCGAGTATTGCGGACACGGTATCGGCAAGGGCTTCCATGAAGAGCCACAGGTGCTGCATTACGATGCCGACGACAGCGGCGTGGTGCTGCAGGCTGGCATGACCTTTACCGTTGAACCGATGGTCAACGCCGGTGATTATCGCATCCGCACCATGAAAGATGGCTGGACGGTGAAAACCAAAGATCGCAGCTTGTCCGCACAGTATGAGCATACTATTGTGGTGACGGAAAACGGCTGTGAGATCCTGACGCTGCGCGCAGACGACACTATTCCGGCCGTGCTGGAAAACAACGCGTAACGCGCTTCATCAGGACAGCAGGCCGGCTTAAAACGAACGCTGGCAGTATACGTTCGCCCATCCCTGCACTTCCCGTAGCGGCGCCCTTTATCGAGCGATAATGCGCGCCGCTGCGGCTGTAATGCGTCTGGCTGCGGCGGGTAACTGAACGGCATCATGGCTGTAAGCCCGCTTTTTTATGGCGCAGAAGAGGCATGTTGATGAGTGGTAGCGTGACCGAAGCAGTACACAAAGGCCTGACCGATTCCCCCGCCAGCTGGCCTGACGACGCGCTGACGCGCGACAAACTCAAACAGTACCTTGAACAGTTTCAGCAGCATCTGGGCAGCGCTTTTGACGCCGGCAGCGATATCGAATCGCTGATTGATGCGCGCACGCTGTTTATCGATCGCCTGCTGCGCCGGCTGTGGCGTCTGTACGGCTTCGACCAGATGAAAGAGATCGCGCTGGTGGCGGTGGGTGGCTACGGCCGCGGCGAGCTGCACCCGCTGTCGGACATCGACGTGCTGATCCTGAGCCGTCAGCCGCTGGATGAAGCTGCCGCGCAGCGCACGTCGGAACTGCTAACGCTGATGTGGGATCTCAAGCTGGAGGTCGGCCATAGCGTGCGCACGCTGGAAGAGTGTCTGCTGGAAGGCTTGTCGGATCTCACCGTGGCGACCAACCTGATTGAGTCGCGCATGCTGACCGGCGACGTGGCGCTGTTTCTCGAACTGCAAAAGAATATCTTCAGCGACGGTTTCTGGCCGTCGTCACGCTTCTTTGCCGCCAAAATTGAGGAGCAGCTGGAACGCCATCAGCGCTATCACGGCACCAGCTACAACCTTGAACCGGATATCAAAAGCAGTCCGGGCGGATTGCGCGATATTCACACTCTGCAGTGGGTCGCGCGCCGTCACTTTGGTGCCACCACCATGGATGAGATGGTCGGTTTTGGCTTTCTCACTGAAGCCGAGCGCAATGAGATCAATGAGTGCCAGGAATTTCTCTGGCGCATTCGTTTCGCGCTGCACCTGACGCTGCCGCGTTACGATAACCGCTTACTGTTCGACCGCCAGCTCAACGTGGCACAGCGCCTCAACTATGGTGGCGAAGGCAATGAGCCGGTTGAGCGCATGATGAAGGATTTTTACCGCGTCACGCGCCGCATCGGCGAGCTGAACCAGATGCTGCTGCAGCTGTTTGACGAAGCCATTCTGGCGCTGTCGACCACCGAAAAGCCACGCAGCATTGATGAGGATTTTCAGCTGCGCGGTAATCTGATCGACCTGCGCGATCCCGCGCTGTTTGAACGCGAGCCGCAGGCGATTCTGCGCATGTTTTACGTGATGGTACGCAACGAAAGCATTACCGGCATTTACTCCACTACGCTGCGTCAGCTGCGCTACGCGCGACGTCACCTGCAACAGCCGCTGTGTCAGATTCCCGAAGCGCGCCGCACCTTTATGGCGATTCTGCGCCATCCTGGCGCGGTGAAGCGCGCGCTCGTGCCGATGCATCGCCACAGCGTGCTGTGGGCCTACACGCCACTGTGGGGCAACATCGTCGGCCAGATGCAGTTCGACCTGTTCCATGCTTATACCGTAGATGAGCACACCATTCGCGTGCTGCAGAAGCTGGAGAGTTTTGCCGACGAAGCCACACGGTCGATGCATCCGCTGTGCGTCGAGCTGTGGCCGCGGCTGCCACAGCCGGAACTGCTGCTGATGGCCGCGCTGCTGCACGATATCGCCAAAGGGCGCGGTGGCGATCACTCGATCCTCGGCGCGCAGGACGCGCTGGACTTTGCCGAACTGCACGGCCTCAACTCACGCGAAATGCAACTGGTGGCCTGGCTGGTGCGCCATCACCTGCTGATGTCGGTCACCGCTCAGCGCCGCGATATTCAGGATCCGACGGTAATTCAGCAGTTCGCCGAGGTGATGCAAAACGAAAACCGGCTGCGCTATCTGTCCTGCCTGACGGTTGCCGACATCTGTGCCACCAATGAAAGCCTGTGGAACAGCTGGAAACAGAGCCTGCTGCGCGAGTTGTTCTTCGCCACCGAAAAACAGCTGCGGCGCGGTATGGAGAACAGTCCGGATCTGCGTGAGCGCGTGCGTCATCACCGGCTGCAGGCGCTGGCGCTGCTGCGCATGGAAAATCTCAATGAAGAGCGCCTGCACCATATCTGGAGCCGCTGCCGCGCCGACTATTTTCTGCGCCACACGCCCAACCAGCTGGCGTGGCATGCGCGTCATCTGATCAATCACGACCTCAGCAAACCGCTGGTGCTGGTCAGTCCGCAGGCCACGCGCGGTGGCACCGAGATCTTTATCTGGAGCCCGGATCGCCCTTACCTGTTTGCCGCCGTCGCCGGAGAGCTCGATCGCCGCAATCTGAGCGTGCACGATGCGCAGATCTTTACCAGCCGCGACGGCATGGCCATGGACACCTTTATTGTGCTGGAGCCGGATGGCAGTCCGCTGGCGCCGGATCGCCATCCGCTGATCATTCAGGCGCTGGAGCAGGCAATCACGCAAACGCAGTGGGTGCCGCCGCGCACGCGTCGTCAGTCATCGCGTCTGAAACACTTCAGCGTCGATACCGAAGTCAACTTTTTGCCCACCCATACCGACCGCCGCAGCTATCTGGAGCTGGTGGCGCTGGATCAGCCAGGCCTGCTGGCGCGCGTGGGCGAAGTGTTTGCTGACCTTGGCGTGTCGCTGCACGGCGCCCGCATCAGCACCATCGGCGAGCGGGTGGAGGATTTGTTCATCCTCGCCGACAGCGAACGGCGCGCGCTGGATGCCGAAATGCGCACGGTGCTGCAACAACGGTTGACAGAGGTGCTTAATCCAAACGATAAAATGTGACCCGGCTTCCATTCTTCACCTTGCCGGTGCGCTGGCCTGGTGACCCGGTTCATCCGTGGACCTCGCCGCATTGGGCGCTACCGTCTTGCAGCATGAAGGATGTTTGCCCGATAATTTTACTCTGCACGCCAGCTGGCGTGCATTCCGCTATGACAGACTCAGGAATTAAATATGCAACAGTTACAGAGCGTTATTGAATCCGCCTTTGAGCGCCGCGCCGACATTACGCCGACCAGCGTGGACAGCGCTACCCGTGAAGCCATCAATCAGGTGATTGGCCTGCTGGACAGCGGTGAACTGCGCGTGTCAGAAAAGATCAACGGCGAATGGGTAACGCATCAGTGGCTGAAAAAAGCGGTACTGCTGTCGTTCCGTATCAACGACAACCAGGTGATCGAGGGCGCAGAAACCCGTTTCTACGACAAAGTGCCGATGAAATTTGCCGGCTGGGATGAAGCGCGCTTTAAAAACGCCGGCTTCCGCGTGGTGCCACCGGCGGCAGTGCGTCAGGGTGCATTCATCGCACGCAACACCGTGCTGATGCCGTCCTATGTCAACATCGGTGCCTATGTCGATGAAGGCACCATGGTCGACACCTGGGCCACCGTGGGCTCCTGTGCGCAGATTGGTAAAAACGTGCACCTGTCCGGTGGCGTGGGTATCGGCGGCGTGCTGGAACCGCTGCAGGCGAACCCTACCATCATCGAAGATAACTGCTTTATCGGCGCACGTTCTGAGATCGTTGAAGGCGTGATCGTCGAAGAAGGCTCAGTGATTTCCATGGGCGTCTACATCGGCCAGAGCACCAAAATCTACGATCGCGAAACCGGCGAAGTGCATTACGGTCGCGTACCAGCGGGTTCCGTAGTGGTTTCCGGTAACCTGCCGTCTAAAGATGGCAGCTACAGCCTGTACTGTGCAGTGATCGTGAAGAAAGTTGACGCGAAAACGCTGGCAAAAACCGGCATCAACGAACTGCTGCGCACCATCGATTAAGTTTTACCCCCGCGTAATTTACGTTCACGGGCCTGTATTCAGGCCCGTCATTTTTTCTTTACACTCCTGCCGCCATTACCTGTTTCGCGCCGCGAATTAACAGGTGCGTTTGTTTTTCAAACAGGTCATAATCCGCGCCAGTTAACTCCGGTCGCGCACTGTTCATCCCGGTTTTTGTGTCTACAGTTGATTAAGTATGCCGTAAGCGTTCGGTTCGTTGCGTTTATCACGCAGCCGAATGATGATGATTATCCTGCGCGCTCACTCACTCTCAGATGGAATATAAACGCTATGTACGACAACCTGAAAAGCTTAGGTATCAGCAATCCTGAAGACATTGACCGCTACAGCCTGCGTCAGGAAGCCAACAACGACATCCTGAAAATCTACTTCCGCAAAGATAAAGGCGAGTTCTTTGCCAAAAGCGTGAAGTTTAAATACCCGCGTCAGCGCAAAACCGTGGTGGCGGACCACACCACTCAGGGTTATAAAGAGATTCAGGAAATCAGCCCTAATCTGCGTTACGTGATCGACGAACTGGATCAGATCTGCCAGCGCGATCAGGTCGAAGTGGATCTGAAGCGCAAAATCCTTGCCGATCTGCGCCATCTCGAGAACGTGGTGTCGAACAAAATCGCGGAAATCGAATCCGATCTCGATCAGCTGACCCGCAACGGTCGCTAATTCGCGCCGCTTCTCAGGCCAGCAACTGCTGGCCTTTTTTATGCCTGCTCATCAAGCTGCAGCGCCACATACAGCAGCAGCCGATCGTCAAAGTTCGCCAGGTTGAGGCCGGTGAGTTCCGAAATGCGGTTCAGACGGTACTCCAGCGTATTACGATGAATAAACAGCGCGCGCGCCGTGGCGCTCGGCTGCACGTTGTGGCTGAACCACGCAACCAGCGTGCGCCGCAGCAGACCGTTGTTATCCATACTTTTTAGCTTTGCCAGCGGACGCGCCAGCTCGCTCGCCTGCCAGCCGCCGCGCAGGCTATCCAGCAGTACCGGCAGCACCAGATCCTGATAGAAATAGCTGCGCTGTTCCGGCATGCGCTGTTTGCCCACCATCATGGTGGTGCGGGCAGTGCGATAGGAGCGCGCAATGCTGCCGGGGCCGGTAAAGAAATTGCCGAGCGCGATGCGCATTCGCACCTGACCGCTCTCTTTCATGCGCTGCAACAGCTGATCGACGCGCCGGCGATGATCGTCCTGATCGTAACGACCATGGGCATTCAGCGCCGGCTTGAGTACCACCATTTCGGTGAGTGAAACGATAGCGATCAGGTTGTCGCGATCGGGCGTGGTCAGCAGCGTTTGCAGTTGCTGCAGCTCCGACATCGCGCTGTCGACCCCGAGCTGTCCGCTGTCCACTTCCACCACCGCCACCACGCGCGGCTGATTGAGATCGATGCCCAGCCGCTGCGCCCATTCGTTCAGCGCCGGCGACAGCGTATCGCTGCGGATCAGGTTCAGCACCAGCTCCTCACGCAGGCGGCTGTCCTGCGCCAGCATATGCAGCAGGCGCGCCTGTTCCAGCATCATCTCTGCCGTCATGCACACCAGTTCGCCGTAATGGCGCAGCGTGCTGGGCTGGCCGGTGAGGCCGATAACGCCGACGATGTCGCCATCAATGCGCAGCGGCAAATTGATGCCCGGCCGCACGCCGTGCAGGTGTTTAGCCACCGCTTCGTCAATATCGACCACCCTGCCCTGTGACAGCACCAGCAGCGCGCCCTCGTGCAATTCGCCAATACGCTCGCGATCGCCACTGCCAATAATGCGGCCGCGCGCATCCATCACATTGACATTGCTGTCGATAATTTTCATGGTGCGGGCAACGATATCCTGAGCCAGTCGCGCATCAAGATGATAGGTGGCCATCAAACACTCCGGAATTCGGGACGAACCGACAGAATACGCATCCCGCTCGCGCCTGGCATTGTGCAACTGCACATAGCCGCAGGGCGTTTACCGGAATTGCGGCAGCGATCACACTGGAGAGACGCAGCTGCTTGAGCGCACAGTCGCATTGCGGCAATAAAAAAGGCGAGCCGGAGCTCGCCTGGTAAAACATGCCGCAGGATTACTGCATCAGCAGATAGAGGCTGCTGTCGCCGCGCTTGACGTTCAGCGCCAGTACCGACGGTTTGGTGTCGAGGATTTTACGCAGCTCGCCGAGGTTGCTTACCGCCTGCTGGTTCACACCGAGGATCACATCGCCTTTCTTCAGGCCGATGCGCGCGGCGGCACTGCCGGCTTTCACGCTATCCACGCGCACGCCCTTCTGGCCGTTGCTGTCGACGTTACTGAGATCGGCGCCTTCAATGCCGGTGTAAATCGTCGCGGACTGCACTTTGTCCTGTGAGCTCTGCTGCAGCTCAACCGTCACGTTCAGCGGTTTGCCGTCGCGCAGCAGGCCCAGCTGCAGTTTAGTGCCGACCGGCAGTGAACCGACTTCTGCACGCAGCGCCGCAAAGCTGGTCAGCGCTTTACCGTTCATGGAAACCACCACATCGCCCGCTTTGACGCCGGCTTTCGCGGCCGCTGAGTTTGGCAGCACCTGGCTGACAAACGCACCGCGCTGCGCATCCACTTTCATCGCTTTGGCCAGCTCGGAGTTGAGCTCGGTGCCCATGATGCCCAGCTCGCCGCGTTTCACCTGGCCATACTCCACCATCTGTGCGGTCAGGTTTTTCACCATGGAACTCGGGATCGCAAAGCCAATGCCGATGTTGCCGCCGTCCGGGGCGAGGATCGCGGTGTTAATACCGATCAGCTCACCGTTGAGGTTAACCAGCGCGCCGCCGGAGTTACCGCGGTTGATCGCCGCATCGGTCTGAATAAAGTTTTCGTAGTTTTCAACATTAAGACCGCTACGCCCCAGCGCCGAGACAATACCGGAGGTGACCGTTTCACCCAGGCCGTACGGGTTACCGATGGCCACGGTGTAGTCACCGACGCGCAGGTTGTCGGAGTCCGCGATTTTAATTGCCGTCAGGTTCTTCGCATCCTGCAGCTGAATCAGTGCGATGTCAGACTGCGGATCTTTGCCGATGACTTTTGCATCATAGCGGCGGCCATCGCTGAGCTGGACCTGAATTTTGGTGGCGTTGTCCACCACGTGATTGTTGGTCACCACGTAGCCTTTGTCGGCGTTAATGATTACACCGGAACCGAGCGCGCGGAACTGCTGCTTCTGCGCGTTGGCACCGTCGTCGCTGCCGTCACCGCCGCCGCCCTGGCACATCGGTGAACCCTGGAACGGCGATCCGTCCTGACAGAACGGCGAATTATCGCCAAAGAATTGCTGGAACTGCTGCGGCATGCGCGGGGTTTTCACCGTGGTGCTGCCTTCCACGCTGATACTCACCACGGAAGGCATCACTTTTTCCAGCATCGGCGCCAGGCTGGGCAGTTGCTGACTGGAGGAAGACGCTGTCTCCGCCGCGAAAACACTGACAGGGCTTAACGCCATGCCGAGGCTGAGCGCCAGCGCACTTAACATTAATGTGCTTTTTTTCATTCGTCTGTGTCTCTCTGAAATTAACGTGCAGACCATTGCTGTGGTCGTGATGATGAGATTAAGTTTTTAGCGCGAAGTTCCTGATAAAGTATTGGGCAAAGGTAAAAATTTATTCTTCATCTTTACAAAACTGCGCTTATTCCACTGCCATCAACCGACGATACTCATCCCAGGCGTAATTGTCCGTCATTCCACTGATATAGTCCTGAATCAGCCGCGAGCGATAATAACGTTCCCATAACAAACGCTGATATTTATGCTGTACTATCAGATTACGCATCTGTTGCTGATAAGCTTTACGATGTTTACCGGAAAGTTTATGAAACAGTCGGGTTTCAATCGGATGTTTCGCGAGAAAATCCTCATTCATTAAGGTGGTGAACTGCTCATAATCGAGCTGCATCAGCGACTGATAAATTTCCAGTAATCCTTTAATGACCCGATAACCCTGTAATTCCAGCTGCTCAACTTCCGGATGATTAAACACCTGCTGGCGCGCCACGGTTTTAAATAATTTTAACAGGCGCCCTTCATCTCCATCATCTTCCAGCAGCGCGTGGTTAAAGCTGCCGTCGAAAATAGCGGGTAAATTATCAACAAAGCGGCGCACCGCATGGCTGACCAGCACACTCTGCACGTTAACCCGCAGCGACATGAAAAACTGATCGCTGATGCTGCGACGCTTTTTGTTACTGGCCTCTTTCCAGGCTTCATTAATGGTGCGGCTGAACGCATCGCCGGGTTTAACATCGCCCCAGGCGTTGAGCAAAGAGTGATAGAGCGTCTCCACCGTGAAAATATCTTTTTCTACGGCGTCATCAAGATCGGCGATGCAATAAGAGATATCGTCCGCGGCTTCCATTATCCAGGTCAGCGGATAACGGTGATGCTCAGGTATATCCGTTGCCGCGCGAAGATCGGCTACATATTCACGTTCGGATAAATAGAAACCCGGCTTTTTCATTAGCACACTGAACTCCGCCGGCTTATCGCCCTGCCACCACGCCGGCGCGGTATATTTTAAAATACACGCCACCTGTGCATAGCTGAGATTCAGCTGCAGCAGGGTGTGCACCAGCCGAATGGCCTGCGCATTCCCTTCGAAATGGCACAAATCCTGACGAATCATTGCATTCAGGCGGTCGAAATCGGCACGCTGCGCGTCATCTGCCACGCCTGCCACCAGCGGATCCACCAGTTCGGCCGGCAGATTGTCATCAAACCAGTCATTGATCGCCGCTTCCCCAAAATGGCCAAACGGCGGATTGCCGACGTCGTGCAGCAGGCAGGCCATCTCCACCAGGCTTTCGACCGCGCCTTCAAAGCCGTCCAGGCCGTAAGCCGCCAGCCCGCCGCCCTGGGTTTTCAGCGTATGCAGAATCTCTTTGGTGATGTAACGCCCGGTTTGCTGCACCTCAAGCGAATGCGTCAGGCGCGATCGCACCGCCGCATTGCGCTCCAGCGGAAATACCTGGGTTTTTTGTTGCAGGCGACGAATCGCGGCGGAATTAATAATGCGTCCGCGGTCGCTTTCAAAATGGCGGGTAATAAGGTATTCGCCTTCGGGATCTTTGCGGCTGGTATAAGGGCGGGTGAAACTGATCTTCTTCCTGAAATTGATCGTCGCCATCGTTACCCCTTATTTTTTCCTGAATTGATCCCCATTGAGCCATGATAGACTATGCCTCACTTTAGCCTTATACATCCATAACTACAGCGAGATTCTTTATGAAAGCAGGCATTATTGGCGCGATGGAGCAGGAAGTTACACTGCTGCGTGACAAAATTGAAAACCGTCAGACGCTGACGCTGGCCGGCTGCGAAATTTACACCGGCACGCTGAACGGCGTTGAGGTGGCCCTGCTGAAGTCGGGCATCGGTAAAACCGCGGCCGCGCTCGGTACTACGCTGTTGCTGGAGCTGTGCAAACCGGACGTGGTAATTAACACCGGTTCCGCCGGCGGCCTGGCACCCACGCTGCAGGTGGGCGATATCGTGGTATCTGATGAAGTGCGTTATCACGATGCGGATGTCACCGCTTTTGGCTATGAGCCAGGCCAGATGGCCGGCTGCCCGGCGGCGTTTGTCGCGGACAGCGCGCTGATCGCCGCCGCAGAGCAGGTGATCAAACAGCTGGATCTCAACGCGGTGCGCGGTCTGGTGGTCAGCGGTGATGCCTTTATCAATGGTGCCGCGCCGCTGGAGCGTATCCGCAGCACCTTTCCGCAGGCGATTGCGGTAGAGATGGAAGCCACGGCGATTGGTCACGTCTGCCATCAGTTCAACGTGCCGTTTGTCGTGGTACGCGCCATTTCTGACGTGGCCGATAAAGCGTCGCATCTGAGTTTCGAAGAGTTCCTCAGCGTGGCGGCTAAACAGTCGTCGCTGATGGTAGAAAACCTGCTGGCTCAGCTGGCGCGTGGCTAAATACCTGCTGCTCGGACTGTGGCTGCTGTGCCACAGTCTGCTGGCCGCACCGCGCGTCATTACCCTGTCGCCGCATCTCACTGAACTGGCGTTCGCTGCCGGCATCACGCCGGTGGCGGTGAGCGCCTGGTCAGACTATCCCGCCGCTGCCCGCCAGCTGGAGCAGGTAGCAAACTGGCAGGGGATCCGCGTTGAACGCATTGTGCAGCTCAGGCCGGATGTGGTGCTGGCCTGGCGCGGTGGCAATCCGCTGCGCCAGGTGGAGCAGCTGCAGCGCCTGGGCATCCATGTGGAATGGATCGATCCGCAGTCAATCGATCAGATGATTGACGCGCTGGCCGCGCTGCAGCGCTGGAGCCCGCAGCCGCAACGGGCCACAGAGGCCGCGCAGGCATTACATCAGCAGCTGCAGGCGCTGCGTCAGCGCTATCAGCAGCAGACGCCGGTGCCGCTGTTTCTGCAGTTTGGCCAGCAACCGCTGTTCACTGCCGCACGCAGCACGCTGCAGAATGAGGTCATCACCCTGTGCGGCGGTCGCAATATCTTTGCCGACAGCAGCGTGAGCTGGCCCCAGGTGAGCCGGGAACAGGTGCTGACGCGCCACCCGCAGGCGATTGTCACTGGCGGTGATGTCAGCCGCGCCGCCAGCGTCGCGCGCTTCTGGCAGCCACAGCTTAACGTGCCGGTGATTGCGCTTAACGATGACTGGCTGAGCCGGCCGGGTCCGCGCCTGCTGCTGGCGGCAAAACAATTATGCGAAGCTTTACATCCGACGAAAAATAAAGCATTACCCGACTAAAGATTCGGCGATTTATGTCGAAAATCAAATGACAAGGCACCGCGGCCACGTATGCTCTGTGCCCTTTTAGCGCGTAGCGCACTTTTGACATCACCAGGATTTCACCATGACCAGAGCGCTGCTGCTGGCCATAGGGCTGATTGTGGCTGCACCGATCGGTGCGGCAGGCACCACCGGCTCTATCGCCGTCTCGCTGACGATTTTCTCCCGCTGCGATATCTCACGCCCGAGTGAGCAGACGCTGCCATCCGTTGATTGTGGCCGGCATTTCAGCGCGCAGCCGCGCGTGACACAAAGCGTACTGAACCGCGATGCATCGCGCCGTGAAACGGCTCGCCTGGTGACGATTGAGTGGTGAGTTCTGGCTGCCAGAACGGCAGCCAGCCCAGCATCAGATGCTGAAAGAGGAGCCGCAGCCGCAGGTGGTTTTGGCGTTCGGGTTAGTCACGATAAAGCGGGAACCTTCCAGACCTTCGGTGTAATCAACCGATCCTCCCACCAGATACTGCAGGCTCATCGGGTCAACCACCAGCGCCACGCCCTGCTTCTCGATGGTCATGTCGCCGTCATTCATTTGATCGTCAAAAGTAAAACCATACTGGAAGCCACTGCAGCCTCCGCCGGTGATGTATACGCGCAGTTTCAGCGCCGGATTCTCTTCATCCGCAATCAGGTTTTTTACTTTTTTCGCTGCTGCATCGGTGAACTGCAAAGGCAGCGCGGCTACGTCGTCACTCATCTTTTACTCCGGGTAAACGTCCAGGTCAGAAAACGACCTTAATTTCGCTATTATCTGCCAGCCGTCCAGTGCAATCAAGTAGCGCCCTTGACACTGTGTGCCGCCAGATATGGCATAAAGTATAGCAATGTCGCAGGCGCAAGCGGCCGCGCGCCTTTCTTCACCGGCCGCTCTTCCGTAGAATGGCGCCAGATTTTTTCCAGAACAGCAGGAGCCGAACCATGAGTAAGTCAGAAAACCTGTATGCCGAAGCACAACGCCTGATCCCGGGCGGCGTGAACTCCCCGGTGCGTGCCTTTACCGGTGTGGGCGGCGTGCCGCTGTTCATCGAACGCGCCGACGGCGCTTATCTTTATGATGCCGACGGCAAAGCCTATATCGATTACGTCGGCTCCTGGGGACCGATGGTGCTGGGCCACAATAACGCCACCATTCGTAATGCGGTGATTGAAGCCGCCGCGCGCGGCCTGAGTTTTGGCGCGCCGACGGAGATGGAAGTGAAGATGGCCGAGCTGGTGTGCGAGCTGGTGCCGAGCATGGATATGGTGCGTATGGTTAACTCCGGCACCGAAGCCACCATGAGCGCCATCCGCCTGGCGCGCGGTTTCACCCAGCGTGACAAGATCATCAAATTTGAGGGCTGCTACCACGGCCACGCTGACTGCCTGCTGGTGAAAGCCGGTTCCGGCGCGCTGACGCTCGGCCAGCCCAACTCGCCGGGCGTGCCGGCGGATTTCGCCCGCCACACGCTGACCTGCACCTACAACGATCTCGACTCGGTGCGCGCGGCGTTTGAGCAGTATCCGCAAGAGATCGCCTGTATCATCGTTGAACCGGTAGCGGGCAACATGAACTGCATCCCGCCGCAGCCGGAATTCCTGCCGGGCCTGCGTGCGCTGTGCGATGAGTTTGGCGCGTTGCTGATTATCGATGAAGTGATGACCGGCTTCCGCGTGGCGCTGGGCGGCGCTCAGGCGTATTACGACGTGATGCCCGATCTGACCTGCCTTGGCAAAATCATCGGCGGCGGGATGCCGGTCGGCGCCTTTGGTGGCCGCCGTGAGGTGATGGCTGCGCTGGCTCCGACCGGTCCGGTGTATCAGGCGGGCACGCTGTCCGGAAACCCGATTGCCATGGCAGCCGGTTTTGCCTGCCTGTCGCAGATCGCACAGCCGGGCACCCATGCCACCTTAACCGCGCTCACCGACCAGCTGTGTGCTGGCCTGCTGGCGGCAGCCGAAGCGGAAAATATCCCGCTGGTGGTGAACCACGTCGGTGGCATGTTTGGTATTTTCTTCACCGACGCCGACAGCGTGACCTGCTACGCCGACGTGACGAAGTGCGACATTGAGCGCTTTAAACGTTTCTTCCATCTGATGCTACAGGAAGGCGTCTACCTCGCGCCATCGGCCTATGAGGCCGGCTTTATGTCACTGGCGCACAGCCAGGAAGACATTCAGCGCACCGTCGATGCCGCCCGCCGCTGCTTCGCACAGCTGTAAACCTGCCGGGGCGCCATTCATCGCGCCCCGCTTCACTAAGCCCGCCTTAGCAGCCAGATAAAATACGGCGCGCCGAAGAAGGTCGCCATCAGGCCCGCCGGGATTTGATCCGGGAAGGCCAGCATGCGCCCGCACCAGTCGGCGAACACCAGCAGACTCCCCCCGAGCAGGCCGGCCATCAGCAGCTGCGGCAGCGCGCGACGGAAGCCGAGCATGCGTACAATATGCGGCGCCATCAGGCCAATAAAACTCAGCGGACCGATGGTCAGCGTCGCAGTGGCGGTCAGCGCAGCCGCCAGCAACAGCAGGACGAAGCGCGACCGGTTCAGCGCCATGCCAGCTGAACGCGCCGTGGCACTGCCGAGCGGCAGCAGCGTCAGCCAGCGGCTGGCCAGCGGTGCCAGCGCCACCAGTATGATGCCCACGACGGCACTCTGCAGCGCCTGCGTCATTGAGATGTTATACGTCGAACCGGAAATCCAGCTCAGCAATCCGGCCATGCGCGGATCGCCGCTCGCCAGTAACACCATCAGCAACGTGACGAACGCGCTGTTCAGCGCCATTCCGGCCAGCAGCATGCGCTCCGGTGAAAAACCGCCGCGGCTGGCCACCAGCATAATTACCAGCAGCGTCAGCGCAGCGCCCAACACGCCGGCAGGCAGCAGCCACGCCATCGCGTTGCCGGGCACAAAAAATAGCATCACCACCACCCCGCAGGCCGCCCCGGAGCTAATGCCCAGCACTTCCGGGCTGGCCATCGGATTGCCGGTCAGGCGCTGAATCAGCACCCCGGCGACGCCCAGCATCATGCCGACCACTATCGCCGCCAGCACGCGCGGCACGCGCCACGGCAGCAGATGCTGCAGCATGTCGCCGCTGACCCACGTCCAGCCGTGCGCTTCACGCCCAAACGCAATGCCCGCCAGACTGCACAGCGCCAGAATCATCACGCCCGCCAGGCACCAGCGCAGCACCGCCTGGCGCTCCTGCGGCACTGTGTCGCCGGCATTCATCGCCGGCGGCAGCGAGCCCGTGCGCAGACGCGGCAGCAGCCACAGCAGAATCGGCACGCCAATCAGCGCGGTGGCGGTTCCGGTTGAGACCTCACGCCAGTGCGCGGTCAGCCACAGCACGCACTGATCGGCCAGCCACAGCAGCAGTGCGCCAATCAGCGGCGCCAGCAGCAAGCGGCTAAGCAGACGACGCGCGCCCAGCATCTTCGCCAGCAGCGGCGCGAATAGCCCGATAAAGCCAATGATGCCGGCGACGTTAACCAGCTGCGCACTGAGCAGAATCGCCAGCGCCAGCGCGGCCACGCGCGCCGCCGACAGCGCCAGACCGAGGTTTTTTGCCACGCCGTCATCGAGCCCCATCAACGTCAGCGGACGCAGCAGCGCCAGCGTCAGCGCGAACGCCAGTAGCAGGCGCGGCCACAGCAGCGCCACGTTGTGGCCGTCGAGCTGGTTCAGCGCGCCGGTGCTCCACAGAAACATGTTTTGCAGCTGATCGTGATTGAAGATGGCGAAGATCTGATTGACCGCGCCGGCATACAGGCTCAACACCAGACCGGCGAGGATCAGCGTCACCGGCGACAGGCGCTTGCCCCAGGCGATGCCAAACACCAGCACGCCGACCAGCACCGCTCCGCCCATCGCGGCAAACTGCTGCGTCAGCTCACCGCCCGGCAGCTGCCACAGGGTGGCGACCGTCAGGCCAAACTGCGCACCGGAAGAGACGCCGAGCGTGGTGGGCTCCGCCAGCGGATTACGCAGCACTTGCTGAAACAGCAGGCCCGCGAGGCCCAGTCCGGCCCCGACCAGCAGCGCCAGCGCCAGCCGCGACAGCAGACTGTAATGGAACACCACCTGACGGATGTTATCGATATCCGGTGCGAACATCGCCTGCTGCCACTGCGCCAGCGGCAGCGCCTGGCGCAGGTTGATAAACGTCAGCGCCAGCGCCAGTAAACTGAGCACGCTGAGCAGCGCGACGGGAAACAGACGGTTGCGCATCAGTGCGACTCCAGCGCGTGTTCCAGCACGCGAATAAATTTCATGGCCGAGTAGGTCGCGCCGTAATACCACACCGCCGGCACGCGGTGAAAGCGGCCGGACCGGACAAACGGCAGCGCCTGCCACAGCGCACTCTGCGCCACCAGCTGCATATCGCGCGCGTTATCATGATCGAAGCAGATCACCTCAACGTCACCGACCTCCGCCAGCCGCTCCAGCCCGACCACCGCGCTGCCCCAGAAGTTGGTTTCACCCTGCCAGGCATTGCGCAGCCCGAGCTGCTCCATCACTTCAAGAAACAGGCTGCCTTTGCCGAAGGTAATGGCGTGACGCGGATCCATCAGCGACATCAGCAGCAGTGGACGCTGCGCCCACGGACGCAAGCGCTCACGTGCGGCGGCCACTTCACCATCCACCCACTGCAAATGCGCCTGTGCCTGCGCTTCAAGGCCAAGCCGGGCACCCAGCGCATGCAGCGATTTGCGCGCGGTGGTGAACGGTTTGCCATCGCCGCTGTTGAGGTCAAAACCCATCGTCGGCGCAATGCGTTCCAGCTTGTCGACCGCCGGGCCGTAGCCGTTGGAGTGCAGGATCAGCGACGGCTTTAGCTGGGTCATCAGTTCCAGATTGGGTTCGGTGCGCAAACCGAGGTCGAGGGTGCTGGCCGGCAATACCGGATCGCCCACCCAGATAGCGTAGTTATGCAGATCGGCCACGCCGAGCGGGGCGACGCCGAGCGCCATCAGCAGCTCCACCGGCAGCCATTCGAGTGCCAGGATGCGCTGACTGTCCGGCAGCGCCGCACGCAGCGGCGTGAGGTTCATCAGTGGAGAGAGCGCCAGCGCGGTCAGCAGACGGCGACGGGAAATGTCGAACATCACAAGGCCTCAGTAGACAAAACTGACGGGCGCGCCGCCCTGCGGATGCGGCAGAATGCCCATCGGAATGCCATAAATATCACCCAGCACCTCAGCCTGCATAATCGCTTCCGGTCCGCCTTGCGCGATCACTTCGCCCGCGCGCAGCGCCACCAACTGGTCACAGTAGCGAGCCGCCATGTTGAGATCGTGCAATACCGCTATCACCGTCAGGCCGCGTTCGTGGCTGAGGCGCTGAATCAGCGCCAGCACGTCCACCTGATGGGCGATATCCAGCGCCGAGGTGGGTTCATCCAGCAGCAAACAGCGGCTGTTCTGCGCCACCAGCATCGCCAGCCACGCGCGCTGGCGTTCGCCGCCGGACAGACTGTCCACCAGCCGCCCGGCGAAGGGTTTCAGTCCAACCAGCGCAATCGCCTCGTCCACCCGATCGCGATCTTCCTGGCCGTAGCGCCCCAGCGCGCCGTGCCACGGATAGCGCCCAATCGCCACCAGCTCGCGCACCGTCATCCCTTCCGCCGCAGGCAGCTGTTGCGGCAGATAGGCCACCTGGCGCGCAAAGGCTTTACTGCTCCAGGTATCAACCGCCTCGCCGTTCAGCATTACGCGCCCTTCGCTGGCGGCATGGTGACGACCGAGCATTTTCAGCAGCGTGGATTTACCGGAACCGTTATGCCCGATCAGCGCGGTGACTTTGCCGGGAGCGAAGGTTAGCGATAGCGGATGCAGCAGCGTGCGGCCGGGCACCCGGAAGCTGACGTTTTCCAGCGAGAAGGTGGTTTCTGCGTGGTGCGGATGCTGCATGATAATCCCTGGTTAACGGGCGCCGCAGCGCCCTGTGTTCAGTATCAGAAGCGGAAGGTGGCGGTACCGACGATCTGGCGTTCTGCGCCCCAGTAACAGGCGTAGTCGCGGTAGCAGCTGGCAACGTATTCGCGATCGAACAGGTTGTTGATGTTGACGCCCACGGTTGAGCCCGGCAAACCGAAACGGCCCAGGTCGTACTTTAGTGCGGCATCTACAGTGGTGTAAGCGGCGACGTCGAAGTTTTGGTTAGCATTCGCGCCGCTGGCGTACAGGCCTTTGCTTTCACCCACGTAGCGCACCCCGGCACCCACGGTGAAGCCCGACAGTGCGGTTTCGTGGAAGGTGTAATCACCCCACAGCGAAGCCATATGCTTCGGCACCTGCACCGGCGTACGGCCTTTCAGCAAGGTGTCTTCGGTGTATTCCGCATCGGTATATGAGTAAGCCGCCGTCAGGTTGATGTTGGCGTTAAGCGCCGCTTTGGCTTCCAGCTCGACGCCGCGTGAGCGGATTTCCCCTCCCTGCACACTAAACTGCAGGCTGTTCGGATCTGCCGTCAGGTTTTTGGTTTTAGTCAGCTGATAAACCGCTGCGGTGACCACAATCGGGCGATCTTTTGGTACGTATTTTACGCCAGCCTCATACTGCTTCGCGCGGGATGGGTCAAAAGGTTTCCCATCAACCGTGGTGCCAGCCGTTGGGATAAAGGATTCGCTGTAGCTGAAATACGGCGCGATACCATTATCAAACACATAGTTCACACCACCGCGCCAGGTAAATGCCTGGTCGTGGTTTTTTACTTCGCTGTTACCGTTACGGTTCAGTGCGGAGGTCATCGCATAATCGTATCGCCCGCCCAGCGTCAGCACCCATTTATTCCATTCCATCTGATCCTGCGTATACAGGCCAGTTTGTTCCTGACGGTTCAGATATTGATAGGGGAAGGCGGCACCCACAGCATCATTACCGTACTGCGGATCGATCGCATTGATTGGCGCTGCGGAGGCAAATGCAGCATCAATATCATTACGGGTGCGCTGATAATCAACCCCCATCAGCAGCGTATGATCGACCGCACCGGTAGCAAATTTTGCCTGCACCTGATTATCGACAGCAAACTGATCCAGTTTCTCATCGGAAATGGCTGAACCACGTGTAATCTCTTGTGACTCAGGCAGATAGCCGTTGCCATAAATACTACGATAATTCGTTTTCAGCTCCGCATAGCGCAGATTCTGGCGCACCGTCCAGGTGTCGTTAAAGCTGTGCTCAAAGTTGTAGCCAACCATTTTGGTGTTGCGCGAGATCTTATTGCTGTCTTCGCCTTCATCAAAATTGGTGGGCAGCTTATAGCTGCTGCCGTCCGGCCGGGTGATGCCCACCACGGTGCCTTCGCGCGGCAGCCAGCCGTAATAGCCGGTTTCCGGTTCGTTCTGGAAGTAGGTCAGCAGGTCAAAGCGGGTATTGGCATCGGGACGCCAGCTGAACGAAGGCGCAATCGTATAGCGCTTCTCTTTGTTCATCTCCTGTTGCGCATCGGCGCTGCGCGCCAGGCCGGTCAGGCGATAGCTGTAAACGCCGTCATCATCCAGTGAACCGCCAAAATCGAAGCCGGTGGAGAACAGGTTGTCGGTGCCCATCTGGAACTGGACTTCACGCAGCGTCTCCTGGGTCGGCCGCTTGCTCACCAGCGACACCACGCCGCCCGGGTTGCTCTTACCGTACAACACCGAAACCGGACCGCGCAGCAGCTCCGCGCGCTCGAGGAAGTAAGGATCGATAGCGAATTCCGAGTAGTTGTCACCCTGCAGCTTCAGGCCATCGAGATACTGGTTGGTGTTGGTTTCGCTGAAGCCGCGAATCGACAGCGCGTCGATAACGTCGGAGCTGCCGCGGTTACCGGTCAGCACGCCTGGCGTATAATTGAATGCGCCTTTCACGCTGGTTACCGCGTGCATTGACATCTCTTCCTGCGTCACCACCGACACCGACTGCGGATTCTTCTCAATCGGCGTATCGGTTTTCGTCCCGGTCGCGCTGCGTTTGGCGGCAATGGTCGGTGACGGTCCCCATGCGCTCTCCTGCGCGACGCCGCTGCCGCCATCCGCCGTCACCACTACGGTTTCTTCGGCCAGCGCCTGCATGCTGAGGGTGCCCAGAGTCAGGGAAATCAATAACGCGAGCGGTCGACGGGTGGTCACCGCGCGCAGAGAACAGGGAAAAGTGTTTCGCGCATTCATAGTGGGATCTCATGAAAATAGAACAATGCAGGCGAATGTAAACGAGAATGATTATTAGACGCACGGATTTTAGGCGAAACCCGGCAAGATCCGCAAGATGTAATGCCTGATGGCGGTGAGTTTGCCACCAGATCGCACATATCTATGATCGCGGCTAAAAAAATGGCAGGCAAAGAAAAAGGCGCCGCAGCGCCTGATGAGGATGTTGGTCCGCCAGACACAGACTGGAGCGGCGCAATACAGTGTGCCACAACGTTGTGTGCAAAGCGCTGGCACCGCGCAGGCGATGAATGCATAAACCCTGCGCAGTGCCAGACGGCCTACTTACTGCCAAACATATCTTTAATCCAGCCCGCGACGCCGTCAGCGTCCTTCTGCTCGCCCTGCGGCTGCTGTTGCTGCTGCTGTTGCTGCTCTTGCTGTTGTTGCTGCTGCTGAATCTGCTGCTGTTGCTGCTGGCACAGCGCATTCGGATCCAGCGCCCACACCGGCAGCGAACGCCAGGTGCTGCTGCCGCTGCCGCAGACAAAGTTACCCGCCGAATCGATATTCATCTGGGTGATATCTTCCGGCGGCGTCAGGACCAGCGGCATCGGCGACTGGTTGTCGAGGTAGCGACGATAGATCTGCATCGCACCGCTGGCACCGTACAGCTTCGAGGTCTGGTTGTTGTCGCGACCAACCCAGGTGATCGCCACTTCTTTACCATCAATACCGGCAAACCAGCTGTCGATAAGGTCATTGGTGGTACCGGTTTTCGCCGCCAGATGCGCGCCCGGGAAGCGTGCGCCCAGCGCCCGCGCCGTACCGTGATCCGCCACCTGCTGCATGGTATACAGCGTCAGATAGGCCGCCTGCGCCGGCTCAACGCGCTGCGCCTGCGGGAAGCTCTGATACAGCACAGTACCATCCTCCGCAATCACCGAGCGCACCGCCGACAGCTCAGCGCGGTTTCCGCCACTGGCAATCGACTGGAACGCCTGCGCCACTTCAATTGGCGTCAGGTTAAGTGCCCCCAGCAGCATGGCCGGCACCGGATGCAGCTGATCTTTCGGCACGCCCAGTTTGGTCCAGGTATCGACTACCGCGTCGAGTCCCAGCGTCATCCCGAGGTTGACGGTTGGTACGTTCATCGAGTTAGTCAGCGCATCCACCAGCATCACTTTACCGCTGAAGCGACGATCGTCGTTCATCGGCTTCCACACCGAACCGTTTGGCTGTTTCAGCGCAATCGGCTCGTCGGCGATCCAGCTGTTGAGGCGATAGCTGTTTGGCTGGCTGAGCGCGGTCAGATAGGTCGCCGGCTTGGCCAGTGAACCGATAGAGCGCCGCGCCTGCAGCGCGCGGTTATAGCCGGCAAACTGTGGATCGGCACCGCCGACCATGGCGCGCACTTCACCGCTGAAGCGGTCAACCACCACCATTGCGGTTTCCAGATCTTTCAGCCCGCGCTGTTTCTTCAGCGTGGGAATGCCGTCCTCAACCGCTTTTTCTGCTGCATCCTGCGAGATCGGATCGAGCGTGGTAAAGATCTTCACGCCGGAGAGATCTTTCACCTTGTCGCCCAGCTTCGCCTGCAGCTCGTTACGCACCATCTGCATAAATGCCGGCTGCGGCGTAATCACGCCACCTTTCGGCTGAACGCCGAGCGGCCGCGCCGACAGCATGTCGTACAGCTCCTGATCGATCACTTTCTGCTGCTGCAGCAGACGCAACACCAGGTTGCGACGCTCCAGCGCCAGTTGCGGATTGCGCCACGGGTTGTACAGCGACGCGCCTTTTACCATGCCAACCAGCATTGCCTGTTGATCGAGGCTCAGCTCGTCCACCGGACGGCCAAAGTAATACAGGCTGGCCAGTGGGAAACCGCGGATTTGATCGTTGCCCGCCTGGCCGAGATACACCTCATTGAGGTAGAGCTCAAGAATGCGATCTTTGCTGTAGCGCGCATCCATGATCACCGCCATATAGGCTTCACGCGCTTTACGCCACAGCGAACGTTCGTTGGTGAGGAACAGGTTTTTCACCAGCTGCTGCGTCAGCGTACTGCCGCCCTGCACCGCTTTACCGGCGGTGATATTGGCGAGGAAGGCGCGACCAATCGAGTACGGGCTGATGCCGTCATGCTCGTAGAAGTGGCGGTCTTCGGTGGCGATCAGCGTATCGACCAGCAGATCCGGGAATCCGGCGCGCGGCACAAACAGACGCTGCTCGCCGTTGGGCGACTGCAGCATGGTGATCAGCCGCGGATCGAGGCGGAAGAAGCCAAAATCACGTCCGGTGTCGAGGTTTTTAATCTCGCTCAGCTCGTTGTTGCTGAAAGTGAGACGCGCGTTAATCTGGCCCTCTTTGCTGTCCGGAAAATCAAACGGACGGCGCAGCAGATCGATGGTGTTGCCTTTGACGCTGAACTCACCCGGACGGGTAATGCGCGACACTTCGCGATACTGCGTGCCTTCCAGCAGCGCAATCATCTCTTTCTTGTCGTAAGCCATGCCCGGTTCGAGGCTGACCATGCGCCCGTACACGGCGGCCGGCAGCTGCCAAACTTTACCGTCTATGCGGCTGCGGATTTCCGAATCGAGATAGACGCCCCAGGCGGCCATCACGACGACAAACACCAGGAAGAGTTTAATCAACCAGCCTAACCAGCGGCGTTTGCCACGCGTTGGACGTTTTCCTTTACCTTTGGGTGGCACCGGCGCACTCTCCTCATCATCTTCGTCAAAATCGTCCTGATCGATATCATCTTCAGGCTCCCTGCGGCGACCCCGACGCGCAATGTTACGCGGCGGCTTTGGCGCTTTTCCTTTGCGCCCAATAGGTTCGCGATCGTTCCCAGACATGCTTTGTTTTCTCCAGGCATAGCTACGGCAGCGCCGCTACTCTAACTGCTTTCTCGTGCCGCGCATGGCAGAACCCTCTGAATTCGATCCACAGCGGCTACGAGGAATATTTTTTGGTGCGCCTTGTCGGCAAGGCGCTGGCCGGATCGTCCGGCCACGGATGTTTGGGATAGCGCCCTTTCATCTCTTTCTGCACTTCAGGATACGCACCGCGCCAGAACGCCGCGAGGTCACGGGTGATCTGCAGCGGGCGATGCGCCGGTGAAAGCAGCTCCAGCACCAGCGGAACGCGCCCGTCGGCAACCGCCGGGTTTTGCGCCTCGCCAAACATCTCCTGCATGCGCACCGCCAGCGCGGGCGGTTTCTCCGCGTCGTAGCGAATGGGCAGGCGACTTCCGGTCGGCACAGTGTAATGAGTTGGCAGCACAGTATCCAGCCGCTGCCGCTGTGACCATGTCAGCAAATGTAATAAAGCGCTGACAAGATTAACGCTCTGCAGCCCTTTTAAATCGCGTACTGCGCCCATCTCCGGCAGCAGCCAGTGCTCCAGCGCGGCCAGCAGCGTGTCATCATCCAGCGTTGGCCACGCCTCTTCCGGCAGCCACTGCGCGGCGCACTGCAGGCGCAGACGCAACTGTTCTGCCTGCGGCGTCCAGCCGAGCACCGCCAGCCCTTTTTCACGTATCCAGCGCAGCATCGCCGGATGCAGGACGTCCGGTTCGGGTCGCGCCTGCGGCTGGGCCCGCAGAATCAGCGCGCCAATCGCCTCGCGCTTCCACGCGCGCAGCGTGCCTTTGTCGTCATCCCAGTCGACATCGGTGCGCTGCTCCACCAGCTGCGGGCACTGCTGACGCAGTGCATCAATGTCTACCGGCAGCGCCAGCAGCATGCGCGCATCGGCGCTGCTGGCACCCTGCAGCAGGCTTGGGGCAATCAGCCACTCATAGCGGCTCAGGCCATCGTGCTCATCCAGCATCGCGCCGATACCGTTGGCGAGCTGATAGCGTGCGCTGTCACCGCGACGCTGCGCCAGCCGGTCAGCAAACCCGGCAGCCAGCAGCGCCGGGAAACGATCGGCATCAACGCGTCCTTCGCGCGCGTTCAGCCGCTGCTGCCAGTGGCGCGCGCGCCGCTGCCAGTGCGGCTGCGGCTGATTGAGCGCATCGCGCAGATCGGCACTGCCGCTGCGCGGCGGATCTTCCAGAATCGCCACCAGCAGCGCGGCGCTGGCGATCGCGTGCGCATCATCACCGGCGGCACACAGTATAGCCGCAAGACGCGGATCGCTGCCGATCTGCGCCATTTTACGACCGCGCGCGCTGAGCCGCCCTTCGCTGTCCAGCGCCCCGAGCCGGTGCAACTGCTGACGCGCCGCCTGCAGGCTGCGTGCCGGTGGGCTATCCAGCCAGCACAGCTGTCCAGCGTCCTGACAGCCCCACTGCAGTAAATCCAGCTGCAGCGAGGCCAGATCGCTGGTGAGTATCTCCGGCTCGCTCTGTGCCGCCGCGCGCAGCGCCTGCTCCTGCGGCAGCAGATGCAGGCAGATGCCCGGTGCCAGGCGACCGGCACGGCCAGCGCGCTGCGTCATGGACGCCTGGCTGATGCGCTGGGTCAGCAAACGCGTCACGCCGCTGCGCACGTCAAACTGCGCTGCGCGCTCCAGCGCGCTGTCCACCACCAGCCGGATGCCTTCAATCGTCAGGCTGGTTTCAGCGATGTTGGTGGCGAGCACCACTTTACGCCGGCCCGGCGCGGCCGGCAGGATGGCGCGCCGCTGCGCCTCCAGCGGCAGCGCACCATATAAAGGAGAAAGGTCGACGTCATCGCTGACGCGCGACGCCAGCTCACGCTTCACCCGTTCAATCTCCGCCACGCCCGGCAGAAACAGCAGCAGCGAACCGGACTCGTCACGCAGCAGTTGCGCCACTTCGCGCGCCACCGCCTCTTCAAACCGCTGCTGCGGATTGAGCGAGGCGTAACGGCGGGTCACCGGGAAGCTGCGCCCCTGGGACACAATAAACGGCGCGTCGGGCAGCAGCGTGCACAGACGCTGGTTATCCAGCGTCGCCGACATCAGCAGAACCTTCAGGTCGTCGCGCAGCCCCTGCTGCACATCAAGCAGCAGCGCCAGCGCTAAGTCAGCCTGCAGGCTGCGCTCGTGAAATTCGTCGAGGATCACCAGCGATACGCCGTCCAGCAGCGGATCGCGCTGCAGCATGCGCGTCAGAATGCCTTCGGTGACTACCAGCAGACGGGTCGCTGCGCTGCTGCAGTTTTCACCGCGCAGCCGGTAGCCCACCGTCTCGCCGGGCTGTTCGCCCAGCTGTTCCGCCAGCCGCTGCGCCACGTTGCGTGCCGCCAGCCGGCGCGGCTCCAGCATGATGATTTGTCCCGGCAGCTGTGCCTGTTGCAGCAGCTGCAGCGGCAGCCAGGTGGATTTCCCGGCGCCGGTCGGGGCCGCCAGCAGCACCTGTGGCGACTGCGCCAGCGCCGCCAGCACTGCAGGCAGTACCTCGCTTACCGGTAATTCACTCACACTCAACTCCCACTCTGCCTGTGCTAAGATGGCGCGCATTGTACACCACCCGGCGCCGATTACCGGAGTTCAGCATGGCCACGCAACGACTGTTTTTTGCCCTCGAACTGCCTGACTCGCTCCAGCAACAGCTGGTGCAGTGGCGGGCCGATTGCTTCGCCGCAGACGCGGGTAAACCGGTGGCGGCGGCGAATCTGCACCTGACGCTGGCGTTTCTTGGTGAGGTCAGTACGGAAACGGCGGGCCAGCTGCAGCAGCTGGCGGCACGCATCCGCCAGCCCGGCTTTACGCTGGATCTCGATGACGCCGGTCACTGGCCGCGTCCCGGCGTGGTGTGGCTTGGCTGCCAGCGCGCGCCGCGCGGTTTACTGCAGCTGGCCAATCTGCTGCGCGCCCAGGCCGCGCGTCATGGCTGTGCGCAGAGCACGCAGCCGTTCCATCCCCACATCACTCTGCTGCGCCACGCTGCGCAGGCCGTGGCGCTGCCGCCGCGCGGTTTCCACTGGCGCGTTGAGATCGATCATTTCGCGCTGTTTGCGTCCAGCTTCACGCAGGGACGCACGCGCTATCGCCGGCTGGCGCGCTGGCCGCTGTTATCTGCCGCAGGTGCATAAATGCAGTTCGATCCGCCCCTAAAATCAGCCCGCCTGATCACCCGCTATAAACGCTTCTTAGCCGATGTCATCACGCCGGAAGGCGAAACCTTTACCCTGCACTGCGCCAACACCGGCGCGATGACCGGCTGCGCCACGCCGGGCGACACCGTGTGGTACTCCACCTCGGCCAGCGCCACGCGCAAATATCCGCACAGCTGGGAAATAACGCAAACCGCGCAGGGCCACTGGATTTGCGTCAACACGCTGCGCGCCAACCAACTGGTGCGCGAGGCGCTGCTGCGCGACGCAATTCCGGAATTATCCGCTTATAGCCACTGCCAGGCTGAGGTGAAATACGGCACGGAAAAAAGCCGAATTGACTTCCTGTTGCAAGCGGAGGGCAAAGCCAACTGCTATATTGAAGTCAAGTCCGTCACCCTTTTACAAAATGGTAAAGGCTATTTTCCGGATGCGGTGACGGCTCGTGGACAGAAACATCTGCGCGAATTAAGCACTATCGCGGCAGAAGGCCACCGGGCCGTTTTGTTGTTTGCTGTTCTGCACACGGGGATTGAGGACGTTTCCCCGGCGCACCATATCGATGCGCAATACGCAGAACTACTGGTACAGGCGCAGCGCTGCGGTGTGGAAGTGTTGGCGTATCAGGCTCAGATTTCACCGGCAGAAATGTTACTTACCCGGCCGTTAACGGTAACGATTAACGCACAGTTGTAATATTTAACGTTATTTGCTGTGATAAGAATGTTCTGAGCGGTGCGCTAAATACGCTGTTCCTCACAGGCTTGTCAAGGTGCGTTCATGAATAATTGCCAACCTTGATTGCTTCTGCTATTTATAGCGGCCTGTTTTTTTCCCTGATGGGAATCGATATGCTCCGCATGCGTCGGGTTGCAGGCAAAGGCTTTCGCAATCTGAAACAGAACGGGTAGTGCGTGTTATCCAGGAGAAACAACATGCAAGAAGGGCAAAACCGTAAAACATCGTCCCTGAGTATCCTCGCCATCGCTGGGGTGGAGCCGTATCAGGAGAAACCGGGCGAAGAGTATATGAATGACGCCCAGCTGAGCCATTTCCGCAAGATTCTGGAAGCCTGGCGCAACCAACTCAGGGATGAAGTAGACCGTACTGTGTCGCATATGCAGGACGAAGCTGCCAACTTCCCGGATCCGGTTGACCGCGCCGCGCAGGAAGAGGAGTTCAGCCTGGAGCTGCGTAACCGCGATCGTGAGCGCAAACTCATTAAAAAGATTGAGAAAACGCTCAAGAAAGTGGAAGACGACGACTTTGGCTACTGCGAATCCTGTGGGGTCGAAATTGGTATCCGCCGTCTCGAAGCGCGTCCGACCGCCGATCTCTGCATTGACTGCAAAACGCTGGCAGAAATCCGCGAGAAGCAGATGGCAGGCTAATGGCCGTTAACAGACTGTCGCCGCACAGCCGGGAAAACCACTGTTTTCCCGCCGTGCGGTGCACCACAGCATGATGTCCGCCACGCTTCCCTGCATCGGGCGTTTCGCCCCCTCTCCTTCCGGTGATCTTCATTTCGGTTCGCTGATAGCCGCGTTAGGCAGCTACCTGAGCGCACGTGCGCAGCAGGGCCGCTGGCTGGTGCGCATTGAAGATATCGACCCGCCGCGTGAAGTTGCCGGTGCCGCAACGCGCATCCTGCAGCAGCTGGAACGTTACGGGCTGCACTGGGATGGCGACGTGCTGTGGCAGTCGCAGCGCCACGAAGCCTATCGCGCGGCACTCAGCTGGCTGCGCGAACAGCGTCAAAGCTACTTCTGTACCTGCCCGCGCAGCCGCATTCAGCAGCTGGGCGGCTTTTACGACGGCCACTGCCGCGATTTACATCTGCCGCCGGACGGTGCCGCGCTGCGGCTGCGTCAGCATGCGCCGGTGTACGGTTTTGACGATCGCCTGCGCGGCCATCTGCTGGCCGAGCCGCGTCTGGCGCAGGAAGACTTCATTATTCACCGCCGTGACGGACTGTTCGCCTATAACCTCGCGGTGGTGGTCGATGACCATTTTCAGGGCGTGACGGAAATTGTGCGCGGTGCGGATTTGATTGAGCCGACGGTGCGCCAGATCGCGCTGTATCAGCAGTTTGGCTGGCCGGAGCCGGCTTATCTGCATCTGCCGCTGGCGCTTAACCCGGACGGCAACAAATTGTCGAAGCAGAACCACGCGCCGGCGTTGCCGGATGGCGATCCGCGACCGGTGCTGGTGCAGGCGCTGAGCTTCCTGGGTCAGCCGGTTTTGCCGGGCTGGCAGGACCACGCGCTGGAAACGCTACTGGACCATGCGGTTACGCACTGGGATAGCGCACGCATCCCGCAGCACGATGCGCGCCAGCCGGCGGAGGTGACAACGCCATTCCTAAATGGTTCGCAACAGGCTATGATTAGCCGCTGATTTTATTCACACCCATTTTCTCACTGTCGAGGTGTCCCATTTTTACCCGAGTCGCTAATTTTTGCCGGAGAGTCCTCAAGCGTGATGAGGAGGCCCCTGAAGAGGTGGAAACCGTAAGTCTGATGACCGTTATCCCCCGGGAAAGCCACAACATCTCACGCAAAGATATCAGCGAAAACGCCCTCAAAGTGTTGTATCGCCTGAACAAAGCCGGTTACGAAGCCTATCTGGTCGGCGGCGGCGTGCGCGATTTGCTGCTGGGTAAAAAGCCGAAGGACTTTGACGTGACCACCAACGCCACGCCGGAGCAGATGCGTAAGCTATTCCGCAACTGTCGCCTGGTCGGGCGTCGCTTCCGTCTGGCGCATGTGATGTTCGGTCCGGAAGTGATCGAAGTCGCCACGTTCCGCGGCCATCATCAGGAAGAGAGCGTCGACGATCGCAACGGTTCGCAGCGCGGTCAGAACGGCATGCTGCTGCGCGACAACATTTTTGGCAACATTGAAGATGATGCGCAGCGCCGCGATTTGACTATCAACAGCCTCTATTACAGCGTGGCTGATTTCACCGTACGCGATTACGTCGGTGGCCTGCAGGATCTGCAGGAAGGCATCATTCGTCTGATCGGCGATCCGGAGACGCGCTACCGCGAAGATCCGGTGCGCATGCTGCGCGTGGTGCGCTTCGCCGCGAAGCTGGACATGAGCATTGCGGCAGAAACCGCCGAGCCGATTCCGCGCCTCGCCACGCTGCTGAATGACATTCCGCCGGCGCGCCTGTTTGAGGAGTCGCTGAAGCTGCTGCAGGCCGGTTACGGTTATCGCACCTATCTGATGATGCGCGAATACCAGCTGTTCCAGCCGCTGTTCCCGACGCTGGCGCGCAACTTCACCGAACAGGGCGACAGCCCGATGGAGCGCATGCTGGCGCAGGTGCTGAAAAACACCGATACCCGCCTGCACAATGATATGCGCGTGAATCCGGCGTTCCTGTTTGCGGCGATGTTCTGGTATCCGCAGCTGGAATCCGCGGAGCAGATCGCGCAGGAGAGCGGCCTGACCTATTTCGACGCCTTTGCGCTGTCGATGAACGAAACGCTGGATGAAGCCTGCCGTGCGCTGGCAATTCCAAAACGTATCACCACGCTGATTCGCGATATCTGGCAGCTGCAGCTGCGCATGTCGCGCCGTCACGGCAAGCGTGCGTGGAAGCTGATGGAGCATCCGAAATTCCGTGCGGCTTACGATCTGCTGGCGCTGCGTGCGGAAGTGGAAAACAACGCCGAGCTGCTGCGTCTCAGCCAGTGGTGGGGCGAGTTCCAGTCGGCGGTGCCAACACAGCAGAAAACCATGCTCAACACTCTGGGTGACGATCCGGCACCGCGTCGCAAACCACGTCGTCCGCGCCGTCGTCCGACCGGACCGCGCCGCGACAGTAACACTGGCGCGTCATGACGCGGGTTTATCTCGCGTTAGGCAGTAATCTCGCCGATCCGCTGCATCAGGTTGATGCAGCGCTGAGCGCGCTGGATGCCATTCCTGATACCCGCCGCGTTGCCACCTCCGCGTTTTATCGCACGCCACCGTACGGTCCGCCGGATCAGCCGGATTACCTTAACGCCGTGGTCGCACTGGATACCGCGCTGGCCGCCGAAACCCTGCTCGATCATACCCAGCGCATTGAGCTGGAGCATGGCCGGGTGCGCAAAGCCGAACGCTGGGGACCGCGCACGCTGGATCTCGATATCATGCTGTTCGGCAACGCGGTGATCCACACGCCGCGCCTGACGGTGCCGCACTACGATATGCACAACCGCGCCTTTATGCTGGTGCCGCTGCTGGAGATTGCGCCGGCGCTGCGCCTGCCGAACGGTCAGCCGCTGGCTGGCATTCTGGCGACGCTGGACCGCAGCAGCATTCGCTTGTGGTCCGCCTGACGCGGCAGAATCGCACGCCCGTCGTATCGCCTTTGCAATCAATCCAGTACACTGCGCGCATCAGAAAATGCCTGGAGATTGCGATGAAACCCACCACCCTCTCTCACTTACGCCAGCTGAAAGCCAGCGGCCACAAGTTCGCCACGCTGACCGCCTACGATTTCAGCTTTGCGCGCCTGTTTGCTGACCAGGGCATTCCGCTGCTGCTGATTGGTGATTCGCTCGGCATGACCGTGCAGGGCCATGATTCCACGCTGCCGGTGACGGTCGACGATATTGCTTATCACACCGCCGCCGTGCGGCGCGGCGCGCCCAACGCGCTGGTGATGGCCGACCTGCCGTTTATGAGTTACGCCACGCCGCAGCAAACCTTTGACAGCGCGGCGCAGCTGATGCGCGCCGGTGCCAACCTGGTGAAACTGGAAGGCGGCGCCTGGCTGGCAGAGAGCGTGCGCATGCTGACCGAACGCGCCGTACCGGTGTGTGGTCATCTGGGATTAACGCCGCAGTCGGTCAATATCTTCGGTGGCTACAAGGTGCAGGGGCGCGACGAGGCGGCTGCCGAACGCCTGCTGGCGGATGCGCTGGCGCTGGAAGCGGCCGGCATGCAACTGCTGGTGCTGGAGTGCGTGCCGGTGGCGCTGGCCGAGCGCGTCACCAAAGCGCTGTCGGTACCGGTGATCGGCATTGGTGCCGGTAACGTCACCGACGGCCAGATTCTGGTGATGCACGATGCGTTTGGCATTACCGGCGGCCACATTCCCAAATTTGCCAAAAATTTCCTCGCGGAAACCGGCGACATTCGCGCGGCAATTCGCCAGTATATTGCCGACGTTGAGGCCGGCACCTATCCGGCCGCCGAACACAGTTTCCAGTAAATCAGGAGATTTGCAGTGCTGATCATTGAAACGCTGCCGCTGCTGCGCCGTGAAATCCGACGCTGGCGCCAGGCAGGTAAACGTATCGCGCTGGTGCCCACCATGGGCAACCTGCATGAAGGGCATCTGACGCTGGTGGATGAAGCACGCCAGCGTGC
The DNA here is from genome assembly GCF_035783935.1 of Pantoea dispersa. Lineage (GTDB taxonomy): Bacteria > Pseudomonadota > Gammaproteobacteria > Enterobacterales > Enterobacteriaceae > Pantoea > Pantoea dispersa_C. Next base: position 63,758 of record NZ_JALKOV010000003.1, read on the forward strand.
GGATATCGTGGTGGTATCGATCTTCGTTAACCCGATGCAGTTTGATCGCGCCGACGATCTGGCGCGCTATCCGCGCACGCTGCAGGACGATTGCGAAAAACTCAATCGTCACAGCGTCGATCTGGTGTTTGCCCCCGCGCCGGCCGATGTCTATCCGCAGGGTCTCGACAGCCAGACATTTGTTGAAGTCCCCGGACTCTCCTCGCTGCTGGAGGGCGCCAGCCGTCCCGGTCATTTCCGCGGCGTGGCGACCATCGTCAGCAAGCTGTTCAATCTGGTGCAGCCAGATATTGCCTGTTTTGGCGAGAAGGATTTCCAGCAGTTGGCGATCATCCGCAAGATGGTGGCGGACATGGGCTTCGACATTGATATCGTTGGCGTGCCAACGGTGCGCGCCAACGACGGTCTCGCACTCAGCTCACGTAACGGCTATCTTACTGCCGATGAACGCCAGCTGGCGCCGGTGCTCAGCCAGGTGATGAACAGCATGGCGCAGCGCCTCAGTAACGGCGAGCGGCACGTGGATGAGATTATTGAGCACGCCGAACAGGCGCTGCGCGATCAGGGTCTGCGCCCGGACGGGCTGGCCATCTGCGATGCCAACACGCTGCGGCCGCTGACCGTCGACAGCCAGCGCGCGGTAATTTTGATGGCCGCCTGGCTTGGCAATGCGCGTCTGATTGATAATCAGCAAGTGGATCTGACGGTTTAACGCCGTCGTTTATGGGCAGCATGTACCCGCTACACACTGCGCGGTGAAACCGGGCGTGCGGGTATAACAAAGGTATCACGCTATGATTCGTACCGTATTACAAGGCAAACTGCACCGCGTAACCGTGACGCAGGCGGATTTGCACTACGAGGGCTCCTGCGCCATCGATCAGGATTTTCTAGATGCTTCCGGCATTCTGCAATACGAAGCCATCGATATCTATAACGTCACCAACGGCCAGCGCTTCTCCACCTACGCCATCGCCGCGGAGCGTGGCTCGAAGATCATTTCGGTCAACGGTGCCGCTGCGCGCTGCGCCTGCCAGGGCGATCTGCTGATCATCTGCTCCTACGTGCAGGTGGAAGATGAAGTGGCACGTAGCTGGCAGCCGAAAGTGGCCTACTTCGACGGCGATAACGAGATGAAGCGTATCGCCAAAGCGCTGCCGGTGCAGGTCGCCTGATCATTCCGCGCGCTGTACTGACAGCGCGCCTTTCCCTTAGACGCCCGCCAGCTGCGGCTGCCCTTTGCGCTTCAGCGTAAACAACCAGTCAAACCACCCTTTCGCCCGCAGTACGCACAGCGCCGTTGGCAACGCCAGCGCGACGCTGAACGCCAGCACAAAATGCAGGTCAGCCAGCCACGCAGAGTGGCCGTCGTGGCGCAGCAATTTACTGCACACCTGAATCGCCAGATAGTGCGACAGATAAAACACAATCGAATGGCGGCCAACGTAGTTAATCGCCCGCAGATTGATACGACAGGCCAGCGCAACGAACAGCGGGATGGAGGGCAGCGCCAGCGGCAGCAGCCACGGCGAATGCTGACGCAGCCCGCCCCACAGGCTGAACGCCGCCAGCAGCATAAAGGCGATCAGCGACAGCAGCAGCGGCGTACGACGCTGCGCGAACGCGGCAATATCAACATCCTGGCGCACCAGCCAGTCGGCGCTGTAGAAGAAGGCAAACAGCACCAGCGACTTGTTCAGATGCAGGTTGTCGAAACTGGCAAACAGCGAGTCAGGTGGCACCGGCGGCAGCAGCACCGCACCGGCAACGCACAGAGTCAGCACCAGCGCCGCAGGCAGGCGGCGGGCCGGGATAATCAGCACAAAAAACAGAAACAGCGAGTGCAAAAACCAGGTGATATCGCCGCCGCTCAGATGGCCGAGCACGATGGCCAGCGGCGACTGTGGGTGATTGGCCATCGCGCTGAAGGTCCACTTCAGTCCGCCGTAGATCAGCGCCCAGACGGCAAACGGATAGAGAATGCTGCTGACTTTGTTTCGCAGATAGCGCGCCTGCCCGTGGCGTAAACCGCTGGCGACGAACAGTCCGGAGACAAAGCACATCAGCCCCATACGCACCGGCGCCAGCAGCTGATTCACCAGCTCGTTAAAGGCAGTAAAGTGCCCGGCCTGCTGGTTCACTGCAATCATGCAGTGCAAAAAAATCACCGCCAGAATGCTCATGCCGCGTAAATTATCAATCCATGATACCCGATTCACTCTTCGCTTCCCCGCTGCTTTTTTGGTCAGCGGCCACTATGGGGAAAGCCACGGGCTGAAAGCACAAGACGCGTCTGAAACTGCGAAGAGCAGGTAAAAAAAAGCCGCCGCCGGACAACGCCGGCAGCGGCTTCTTGTTCTGACCCGCGCCTCAGGTGCGCAAGCCGCGTCCGCGCTGAATCAGTGCATACACCAGGACATAGAACACCACGATAAACGCCACCAGCACCGACAGCGTCAACACCAGCGGAACATCGTTGATGCCAAGGAAGCCGTAGCGGAACCCGCTGATCATGTACACCACCGGGTTGAGCTTCGATACCGCCTGCCAGAACGGCGGCAGCAGCGCCAGCGAATAGAATACGCCGCCGAGATAGGTTAACGGCGTCAGCACGAAGGTCGGGATCAGGCTGATGTCGTCAAAGGTGCGCGCAAACACCGCATTCAGCAGGCCCGCCAGCGAGAACAGAATTGCCGTTAGCAGCAGCGTAATCGCGACCATCGGCCACGAAAACACGTGGAACGGCACGAAAAACAGCGACACCGCAGTCACCAGCACGCCCACGCACACGCCACGCGCCACGCCGCCGCCAACGTAGCCGGCGATAATGATGTGCGTCGGCACCGGCGCCACCAGCAGCTCCTCAATGTTGCGCTGGAACTTGGCGCTGAAGAATGACGAGGCGACGTTGGCGTAAGCGTTGGTGATCACCGCCATCATAATCAGGCCCGGCACGATAAACTGCATGTAGCTGAAGCCGTGCATATCGCCGATGCGTGAGCCGATCAGATTGCCAAAGATAATGAAGTACAGCGTCATGGTGATCACCGGCGGCACCAGCGTCTGAATCCAGATGCGGGCAAAACGGTTGATCTCTTTGCTCCAGATACTCTTGAGCGCCACCCAGTACAGATGCGTCATGCGGTTACTCCTGTTTTTCCCTGCGTCAGGCTGACGAACAGCTCTTCCAGACGATTCGCTTTATTGCGCATGCTGAGCACCTGCACGCCCTGCGCGCTCAGCTGGCTGAATACGCTATTTAGCCCCTGTTCACGCATCACTTCCACTTCCAGCGTTGAGGTATCAACCAGACGATACTGGAAGCCCTCCAGCTGCGGCAGCGGGCTGCGCGGCGCCAGGTCGAGGATAAAGGTTTCCGACTGTAGCTTGGACAGCAACCCTTTCATCGAGGTGTTTTCCACCAGCTCGCCGCTCTGGATAATGCCGATGTTGCGGCACAGCATTTCGGCTTCTTCCAGATAGTGCGTGGTCAGGATGATGGTGGTGCCTTTCGCGTTGAGCTCTTTCAGGAACACCCACATTGAGCGGCGCAGTTCGATATCCACGCCGGCCGTCGGTTCATCAAGGATCAGCAGCTTGGGTTCATGCATCAGCGCACGGGCAATCATTAACCGGCGCTTCATCCCGCCGGACAGCATGCGTGCCCGTTCGTTGCGCTTGCCCCACAGGTCGAGCTGATTGAGGTATTTCTCTGCGCGCTTATTGGCTTCGGCGCGCTCGACGCCGTAATAACCGGCCTGATTGACCACGATCTGCATCACGGTTTCAAACGGGTTAAAGTTAAATTCCTGCGGCACCAGCCCGAGCTGGCGCTTGGCGTTGACCACGTCTTTCTGCAGGTCATAGCCAAACACGCGCACGCTGCCGCTGGATTTGTTTACCAGCGAGCTAATAATGCCGATGGTGGTGGACTTACCGGCACCGTTGGGGCCCAGTAAGGCATAAAAGTCGCCTGCTTCCACGTTGAGATCGAGGCCTTTCAGCGCCTGTACGCCGCCGGGATAGGTCTTGGTCAGCCCGGAAAGTTCCAGTGCATAAGTCATTGCGAGTCCGTACCCTGTTGTAGTGACATCATAGCCATATGAAATGATAGTGCGCTCACGTCGAGCGTGCGGGGTTATTCAGCGATAACGGTTGTGAAATCAAAGGAATTGCGCAGAGTGATAACCCACCACACTCTAGCACTCTGCGTGCCGCAGGAAAACGCGGGCCGAGCCCGTAAGTCATTGAGTTACGGGCTGCGCATCTTATCGCAGGCGAAGGGAATCAGCCTTGGAAGATTGTGCGGTTATTCGTCCAGCAGCGTAACTTTGCCGATATACGGCAAATGACGGTAGCGCTGCGCGTAGTCGATACCGAAGCCGACCACGAACTCATCCGGAATGGTAAAGCCGACAAACTCAACCGGCACCTCAACCTCGCGGCGCTCTGGCTTGTCCAGCAGCGTGCAGATCGCCAGCGATTTAGGCTCACGCAGGCGCAGGATTTCACGCACTTTGCTCAGGGTGTTGCCGGAATCGATGATGTCCTCAACGATCAGCACATCTTTGCCGCGAATGTCTTCGTCGAGATCTTTGAGGATTTTCACGTCGCGCGTGGAAGCCATGCCGCTGCCGTAGCTGGAGGCGGTCATGAAGTCGACTTCGTGCGCGACATCAATGGCGCGGCACAGGTCAGCCATAAACATGAAGGAGCCGCGCAGCAGGCCGACCAGCACCATTTCGCTGCCGCTGTCGCGGTAGTGCTCGCTGATCTGCTTGCCCAGTTCGGCAATACGGGTTGCGATCTCCTGCTCAGAGATCATCACGTCGACGGTGTGTTTCATTGCATTCGCCTAAGAAGGTTTTCAGAAAGCCGCGCATTCTATCATAGTCGACGCACAGGCTAACGCCGCGCACAGAACGCAAACGTTACCGTGGCGAAATTTATTGCGCTGGCGTTAACTGTAAGCATCCTGCCCGCTCTCTCTGGAGATCCCTATGGCCGCTTCATCGAGTAAAAAAACGCACATCGGCACGCGCGAACTGCATCCGGAAACACAGATGCTTAACTACGGTTACGATCCGCGCCTGTCAGAAGGTGCGGTGAAGCCACCGGTGTTTCTTACATCCACCTTTGTGTTTAACAGCGCCGAAGAGGGTAAAGAATTTTTTGATTTCGTTGCCGGCCGCCAGCAGCCGCCGGCGGGCAAAAGCGGCGGGCTGGTCTATTCCCGCTTCAACCACCCTAACAGCGAAATCGTCGAAGACCGGCTGGCGATCTATGAAGGTGCCGAGAGCGCCGCGCTGTTCTCTTCCGGTATGTCGGCCATCGCCACCACGCTGCTGACCTTTGCCCGTCCTGGCGAAGTGATCCTGCACTCGCAGCCGCTGTACGGCGGCACCGAAACGCTGCTGAGCAAAACGCTGCACGATCTGGAAATCAAAGCGGTGGGATTCAGCGACGGCACCGACGAAGATAAAGTGTATGAAGCCGCGAAACTGGCGTGGCAGCGCGGGCGCGTGGCGATGATTTTGATCGAAACGCCGGCCAATCCCACCAACAGCCTGGTGGACATTCAACTGATGCGTCAGGTGGCGGAGGTAATCACCCAGCAGCAAGGCTCCCGGCCGATTCTCGCCTGCGACAACACCCTGCTTGGCCCGCTGTTTCAGCGTCCGCTGCAGCACGGCGCTGATATCTCGCTCTACTCGCTGACCAAATATGTCGGCGGCCATTCCGATTTGATTGCCGGTGCCGCGCTGGGCAGCCGGGCGTTAATCAACAAGGTGCGTTCGCTGCGCAGCGCCATCGGCACCCAGCTCGATCCGCACTCCAGCTGGATGATTGGCCGCTCGCTGGAAACGCTGGCGCTGCGCATGGAGAAAGCCGCCAGCAATGCGGAAAAAGTGGCAGCATTTCTGCGCGATAGCGCACAGGTGGCGAAACTGCACTGGCTGCCGTATCTGGACGCCAGCAGCCCGGCAGGAGAAACCTGGCGGCGCCAGTGCAGCGGTGCCGGTTCCACCTTCTCCTTTGATATCGAGGGCGGCCAGCCTGCAGCGTTCCGCTTTCTTAATGCGCTGGCGCTGTTCAAACTGGCAGTGAGCCTCGGCGGCACCGAGTCGCTGGCCAGCCATCCCGCCAGCACCACCCATTCGGGCGTACCGCTGGAGGTGCGCGAGCGCATCGGCATCAGCGATGCAACGGTGCGTTTGTCGATCGGCATCGAACATGCCGATGATTTGATTGAGGATATTCGCCTGGCGCTGGAAGCCGCCGTCAGCTCACCGTAAAGCCCAGCATCATGCCGGTGTCTTCATGCTCCAGCAGATGGCAGTGCGCCATATAGGCATTTTCGCTATCGGCGACGTAGTTGAAGCGCACCAGCACTTCGCTGCGCCAGCCGTTGACGCTGACCATATCTTTCCAGCCGGCGCGGTGCGCCGCAGGCGGTTTGCCGTTCTCGGACAGAATGCGGAACTGCGTGCCGTGAATGTGGAACGGATGCAGCATGGCGTCGCCTTCGCCGGAGATGGTCCATTTTTCATACTTGCCCAGCGGCACGGCAAACATGGGCTTTTCCATGTTGAAGGCCTGGCCGTTGATTTTGTTGCCGTTGTGGAAATCATATGCGGCGCTGCTGGCGTGGTTGCCATGATCCATCGCCATATCGCCGTGATCCATGTTGCCATGATCCATCGCGCCAGGGTCCATGTTCATGCTGCCGTGATCCATCGGTTTGCCCGCGCCGTGCTGGCTGCCCATCGCTTTGGCACCGTAGCGCTGCTGCAGCGCCTGCATGCCCTGCTGATCGAGCTGCGGATCCATCATCAGCTGCAGCCAGCGGCTCTGCAGCCCTTCCGTTGCCGGCAGCGGCGGCACATCCACCAGCTGGTCCGGCAGCGTACCGCTGGCCATCACGCGCAACGGCAGAATCTGCACCAGCGGCAGCGGCTGGTCGAACGGCGCCAACGTCATACCCATCTGCGTCACCGGCAGCGTTACCATATCGAAGGTTTTGCCGTCTGAGGTGTCCACCAGCACTTCGAAGCGCTCGCCCGGCAGCAGCGGCAGGCTCTCCACCTTCACCGGTTCAGCCAGCAGGCCACCGTCGCTCGCCACCACATACAGCGGACGTTTATCGCTGGCGGCGATATGCAGCGAGCGCGCGTTACAGCCGTTGAGCAGGCGCAGACGCAGCCAGCCGCGCGGCACCGCGTGCTGCGGATACGGCACGCCGTTGGTCAGCATCAAATCGCCAAACCAGCCCACGGCGGCGCGCATGATATCCAGCTGATAATCGATACGCGTGCCGTCCTGCGTGAGCTGCTTATCCTGGAAAATCAGCGGCACATCATCTTCGCCCCACTGCATCGGCAGCCGCAGCTTGCCGGACGCCTCATCTTCCAGCAGCACCAGCCCCGCCAGCCCCTGCGCCACCTGATAGCCGGTTTTGCCGTGCTGATGCGGATGGAACCAGCAGGTCGCTGCCGGTTGATCGGGGGTAAAACTCACCTGACGCGAAGCGCCGGGCGCAATCAGCGCCTGCGGGCCGCCATCTACCGCGCCGGGAATTTCCAGCCCGTGCCAGTGCAGCGTGGTGGCTTCCGGCAGGCGATTATGAATATTGACGGTGACGCTTTTCTCACGCTGCAGCCGCAGCGCCGGGCCAAGCAGGCTACCGTTGTAACCCCAGGTGGGGACGGTTTTGCCGTTCCACTGGCTGCTGCCGGCCATGGCGGTCAGCGTATACTGGCCGTGCGCATCGGGCTCCAGCAGCGAAGGGATGGGCAGCAGCGGGCGCATGGCGGCCATCAGCGAGCGGCTCCAGAAGGGCAGCGCGCCTGCGGCACTGAGGGCGGCGGTCAGCTTGAGAAAATGACGACGTTGCATATTCATATCCTTATCGTGAATAGGGGCACAGCGTAAACCTTTCCCCTGCGGGAGGGTCAAGCGATGAAAGCGCCCGCCGGGGGAAAAAGCGCGCCAGTGGCCCATTTAGCCAAATTTAGCGGAATCCCGGCAATAACTGTGCTAACGTCATTAAATTGTCCCTTGTTGAGAACGATTATGACGAAAAGCATCAAGATCCTGCTGCTGGCGGGACTCCTTGGCTTCTCCTCCACCAGTTTTGCCCTGAGCGAATCCGAAGCAGAAGATCTGGCTGACCTCACCGCGGTGTTTGTCTATCTGAAAAATGATTGCGGCTATCAGGATCTGCCCGACGCGCAAATTCGTAAAGCACTGGTGTTTTTTGCCCAGCAAAACCGCTGGGATTTGAGCAACTATAGCGCTTACAACATGAAATCCCTCGGTGAAGAGAGCTACAAAGATCTGAGCGGTATCGCCATCACCAACGACAAAAAATGTAAGTCGCTGGCGCGCGATTCCCTCAGCCTGCTCGCCTACGTGAAATAATCCTCCGCTCTGCTCCTCTGCTGACGCCCTGACCGTGCAAGCACGGTCATAATTCGTTATGCTTTTTTCTGGCATCATTGCGCATTTACAGCATAAGGAGCACGCCGGCATGGCCGACAACGACACCTGGCATGAGACGCTGCACAGCGGCTTTGGCCAATATTTCAGCGTAGACAATCTGCTTTACCGCGATAAAACCGCGCATCAGGATCTGGTGATCTTTGAAAACGCGGCCTTTGGTCGCGTGATGGCGCTGGACGGCGTGGTGCAAACCACCGAGCGCGATGAGTTTATCTACCATGAAATGATGACGCACGTGCCGATTATGGCGCACGGCAACGCCCGGCGCGTATTGATTATCGGCGGCGGCGACGGCGCGATGCTGCGCGAGGTCGCCCGGCATCAAAGCGTTGAGCACATCACCATGGTGGAAATTGATGCCGGCGTGGTGAATTTCTGCAAAACCTATCTGCCCAACCACAGCGCGGGTGCCTACGACGATGCGCGTCTGCAGCTGGTGATCGATGATGGCGTTAACTTCGTCAGCCAGACCCAGGAACGCTTTGATGTGATCATCTCCGACTGTACCGATCCGATCGGTCCCGGCGAGAGCCTGTTTACCTCGGCGTTTTATGCCGGCTGTAAACAGGCGCTCAATCCCGGTGGCGTGTTTGTCGCGCAGAACGGCGTCTGCTTCCTGCAGCAGGATGAAGCGGTCAATAGCCACCGCAAACTCAGCCACTATTTTGCTGACGTCAGCTTTTACCAGGCGGCGATTCCGACCTACTACGGCGGCATCATGACCTTCGCCTGGGCGAGCGATAATCCGGCGCTGCGCCAGCCGGACCTTGCGACGCTGCAGTCACGTTTTGCCGCGGCCGGACTGCCCTGCCGTTACTACACGCCACAGCTGCACATCGGCAGCTTTGCCCTGCCACAATACCTTTTAAACGCGCTCAGCTGACCTCAGGAGGTGAACCCAATTGCAAAAGCTAAAACTACATGGCTTCAATAATCTGACCAAAAGCCTGAGTTTTTGTATCTACGACATTTGCTATGCCAATAGCGAAGCCGAACGTGATGGCTATATCGCCTATATTGATGAGCAATATAACGCCAACCGCCTGACGGAAATCCTCACTGAGACCTGCTCGATCATCGGTGCTAATGTGCTGAATATCGCGCGTCAGGATTATGAACCGCAGGGCGCCAGCGTGACGATTCTGGTCAGCGAAGAGCCGATCAATCCGCAGGATATCGATAACTCCGAGCATCCCGGTCCGCTGCCCAATTCGGTGGTGGCGCACCTCGACAAAAGTCACATCTGCGTGCACACCTATCCGGAAAGTCACCCGGAAGGCGGTTTATGCACCTTTCGCGCCGACATTGAAGTCTCGACCTGCGGCGTGATTTCGCCACTGAAAGCGCTGAACTATCTGATCCACCAGCTCGAGTCGGATATCGTGACGGTGGATTACCGCGTGCGCGGCTTCACCCGCGACGTGAATGGCGTGAAGCACTTCATCGATCATGAGATCAATTCGATTCAGAACTTCATGTCCGAGGATATGAAGGCGATGTACGACATGGTGGACGTCAACGTTTATCAGGAAAACATCTTTCATACCAAGATGTTGCTGAAAGAGTTTGATTTGAAGTATTACCTGTTCAACACCAAACCTGAAGAGCTGAGCCCGCAGGAGCACAAGCGCATTACCAATCTGCTGTGGAAGGAGATGCGTGAGATTTACTACGGCCGCAATATTCCGGCGACGGGATTGAAGTTGTTATAGTTCAGCGCACTCAGGGTGAATTGCGCGTCGCCGCCACGCAGGGCGCGCAATTTCCCGGCAATTCTTCAGACGGCACGCTTACGCCGTCAGCTGCAGGCCGATGCCGCGCTCGCGCAAATCACGGCATACCGCTTCATCAAGACGCGCATCCGTCACGACGTCGGTCAGGCTATCAATCGGTGCCGCGCAGTACAGCGACCACGAACCATACTTACTGCTGTCGGCCAGCAGAATGCGCCGCCGCGCGTTGGCCAGCAAGTCCGTCTTCAGCCCGGCTTTGTCTTCGGTCGGCGTGGTGATTCCGCGCTCAATACTCCACGAGTTACAGCTGACAAACGCAATGTCCGGATTGATGCTGCGCAGCAGCCGCCGGCCGTGCTCACCAATGCACGACTGGCTGGAGTCGTCGATGCGACCGCCGATAATGGTGGTTTCAATCTGTTTAAACTCCGACAGAAACAGCGCGATGTGCAGATCGGCGGTGATCACCCGCAGCTGCAGATGGGTCAGCTGGCGCGCCAGCTCCAGCATCGTGGTGCCGGCATCCAGCACCACCGCATCGCCGGACTGCACATAGCTGGCGGCGAACTGCGCGATGGCCTGCTTCTCCGCCAGGTTGCGCTGCATCTTCTCCAGCGTGGTTGGCTGCGTCGGGATAAAGCGATTCAGCGTGACGCCGCCGTGGCTGCGGCTAATTACGCCTTCCTTGTCCAGCTTGATCAGATCGCGGCGAATGGTGGCTGGCGAAGCAGAAATGGCGCTCACCAGCTGTTCAACAGTGACCAGATTATGACTTTTGAGATAGTCCATAATCTGATCGAGACGGCTTTGTCCCTTCATATTTCCCTATGCAAGCTGCATCGCGAGTTTAATGGAGATCGCCATGCTCGCAGAGTTCGCTTTACCTGTCCAGGCGATATCAAACGCCGTGCCGTGGTCAGCGGAAGTGCGGATAAACGGCAGTCCCGCCGTGATGTTGACACCATCGTAAAACCCAAGCAGTTTCAGTGGGATATGCCCCTGATCGTGGTACATCGCCACTACCATATCGTACTGTCCCTGCTGGCACTGCAAAAACACCGTATCCGGCGGGCACGGACCATAAACATCAATGCCTTGCTGCTGCATTGCCTTGATCGCTGGCGTCACCGTGGTGATCTCTTCATCGCCAAACAGGCCATTCTCGCCCGCGTGTGGATTGACCCCGGCGACCGCAATACGCGGTTGGTCATAGCCCACCCGACGCAGGAAGCTGTCAGCCATGCCGATCACCGTCTGAATACGTTCGCCGTTCAGCGTGTCGAGGAATTTGCGCAGCGCGATGTGCGTGGTTACGTGGATCACTTTCAGATGGTCGGTATACAGCACCATGGCATAATTTTTGGTATTGGTCAGCTGTGCCAGCAGTTCGGTGTGGCCGGGATAAAGGTGGCCCGCCGCGTGCAGCGCCTCTTTGTTCAGCGGGGCGGTGGCAATCGCCTGCACGTCACCTGCCAGTGCCAGCTCGGTGGCACGCTTCACGCAGCGCCAGGCGAGATCGCCGGCCTGCTTCTGCACCTTGCCCGGCTGCAGCGCATCGGGATCGGCCAGCGGCTCATCGATCACGTTAATGATGCCCGGCGCAAAATGCGCATCCTGCACGCTATCCAGCACGCGCAGCTCGGCGTGCGGCGTAATGTTCAGCGCCAGCACCCGACGCAGCGTGGCGGCACAGCCGACCACCACCGCCGGAATGCCCGCCAGCTCCCCTTCCGCCAGCGCTTTAATGATGATTTCCGGACTGATGCCCGCCGGATCGCCCATGGTCACCGCAATAGTGTTATTCACTCGACTTCTCCTCAATAAAACGAATGGCTTCTGCCAGGGTGTTTTCATCACCAAAGCCACCCGCTTTGGTCATCACCGGCAGGTGTAATTCACTGTTAAGCAGAACCCCGTGCGGCACACAGCCCGCTACCAGGCCCTGAATCTGAAAGCCGCTGGCCCCGAGCGCCTGCGCCACCGCGATGGCGACGTCGCCGCCGGACAAGTACAGCCCGGCAGGCTGGATGCGGGCGCAAACGGCGCGCGTCAGCTGCGCCAGCAACTGGCAGATGCGCTCGCCGAGCTGCTGACGCGTCAGCTGATGCTGCTCGCACAGCTGCGCGATCGCATGGCGCTGGTCTGCCTGCTGCACGGTGCGCACCACGCAGTGCACCCCCTCGCTCAGCGCCTGTTCCATCGCCTGCTGCCAGGCTGCAGCCTGCGGCCATGCCGGCGAGGCAAACAGCTGGCTGACATCAATATCAATCAGCCGGATATCGCGCTGGCTGGCAAGCCGGGCGATTTGCTGCTGTGCCATCGCGCTCATCGAGCCGACAACCGCCAGCACCGGACGTGACGGGCGCGCAGCGAGATACGCGCCCAGCGCGTTGCTCAGCCCGGACGCACCCGCCAGCAGCGGACGCTCAGGCAGCGTTGCCGCCGCCGCAACGATCGCGTCGATATCGGCCGGTTGTTCCGCATCCAGCACCAGCAGGCCCTGACAGGTCGCCAGCCGTGCGGCCAGCGTGCCACTGCGTACCGTGGCAAGATCGATCAGCTCGCCCGGCAGCTCGCATTGCATCTGCAGCCGCGTCAGCACGTTACTGCTGGTGACCGGCGTTTTAGGATCGCTGGCAAATTCGGTGTCGGTCAGGCGCTGCTGATGAATCCATACTTCCCCGCCGCGCGTGACGCGGCCCAGCGTTGGCACCGCCGGTACCACCAGCGCCAGCTGTTTAGCACTGGCCTGCAGCGCAGCGGCAATCTCCGCGCCCGGATTGCCGCGCAGCGTTGAGTCAATCTTCTTAAACAGCCAGCCGTGCTGCGCCATCGGCTGATGCGCCTGAATCGCACTGTGTGTACGGCTGGCTGCTTCTGCTGCGCTGACGGCGCGGCTGTCGGTGCTGATTACCAGCACATCCGCCGCGCTGGCATCGTGTGGCGTGTGGCTGTCGAACAGCACGTGGACGCGCGCCCCGGCCTGAGCCAGACCGCTGCCGGCGTCATTGGCACCGGTAAAATCATCGGCAATCACCAGAACGGGCGTTTTCCATGGCGGTGAAGTCATTCTCTCTCCTGTCACGGATCGATTCCGTGCTGCATTTGATTATATTCAATCATGATTGATTATATGTGAGCAAGATCAAATTAATTGAAATCGATATCGCCTATAAATTTAGCCTCAGTACGTGACACATCTCGCACACTTTTGAGCAAACCTAATCAGATGTGCAGAACCGTTAGAAGGGCATGACATGAATATCAATAGCACCGTGATCAGTGGCTATCAGGCGCTGAACGATCTCAGCTATTTACTGCAGGGTAAGCAGAACGCGCTGCTGGTCACTGACAAAAACATTATGGGCATTCCGGCGGTGCAGGCGCTCATCGCTCAACTGCAACAGCAGATCGCCAGCCTGAGCCTGGTCGATGCGGTGCCGCCCGAGCCAAGCCAGCATGATGTGGCGGCCATCGTGGCCGCGCTGCCGGCCCGCGATGTCGATTTGGTGATTGGTATTGGCGGCGGTAGCGTGCTGGATGTGGCGAAGCTGCTGTCCGTGCTGTGCGTGGCCGATGCGCCCACGCTAACGGCACTGCTGGCTGGCGAGAAACCACAGACGCGCACTGCTTCTTTACTGATCCCGACCACGGCCGGCACCGGTTCGGAAGCCACGCCCAACGCCATCCTTGCCATTCCGGAGAAAGAGACCAAAGTCGGTATTATTTCACCGGTGATGCTGCCGGACTACGTGGCGCTGATTCCGGAACTGACCACCAGCATGCCGGCGCACATCGCTTCTTCAACCGGAATTGACGCGCTGTGCCACCTGATTGAGTGCTTCACTGCGACCGTGGCCAACCCGGTGAGTGATAACTATGCACTGATTGGCATGAAAAAGCTGTTCGCCAGCCTCGAAACGACGCTGGCCGAACCGGATAACCTCGAAGCACGGCTGAATATGCTGTGGGCGTCTTACTACGGCGGAGCGGCGATCGCCCATGCCGGGACGCACCTGGTGCACGCCATGTCCTATCCACTGGGCGGCAAATATCACCTGCCGCACGGCGTGGCCAACGCCATTCTGCTGGCGCCGTGCATGCAGTTTGTGCGTCCGGCGGCGGTGAGCAAGTTCGCGCAGGCCTACGATCTGCTGCCGGATGCCGATCGCGCACTGGATGAAGAGGCCAAATCACACGCGCTGGTGGCCTATTTCGCCGCGCTGGTGCAGCGCCTTAAGCTGCCCGCCAGCCTGGAGGCACTGGGCATCGGGCCGGATCATCTGCCGTATCTGGTGGAAGCCGCGCTGGATGTCCAGCGCCTGATGAAGAATGTACCGATGAAAGTGAGCGCCGACGATGTGCGCAACGTCTACCTGACGCTGTTTCCGGCGTTGAATCACTCAGCCTGAGCGGGGAAATCATGAGCAACAACATTCAGGGCGTACTGACCGCCATCGTCACCACCTTTGATCGCGACGGAGCCTACGACCCTGTCGCGCAGCGTGAACAGATTCAGCGTCAGCTGAGCGCCGGTAACGGTATTTTCTGCGGCGGCACCAACGGGGAATTTTTCGTGCTGAACGAGCAGGAGAAGCTGGCGGTGACCCGCACCTGCGTCGAGGAAGTGAACGGTGCGGCACCGGTGGTGGCGCACATTGGTGAGATCTCGACACGTGAGACCATCCGGCTGGGCAGGCAGGTGGCAAAGCTGGGCGTGGATGCCGTCTCGGTGATCACGCCTTACTTTGTGCCGCTCAAACAGGAAGAGCTGATTGATCACTACCGCGCCGTCGCCGACGCTATCGACGTCCCGCTGTTTCTCTACAACATTCCGGCACGCACCGGTAATACGCTGCAGCCGGAAACCGTGCGCACGCTGGCAGCACATCCCAACATCATCGGCATCAAAGACAGCGCCGGCAGCTACGAAAGCCTGAGCGGTTTTCTGCAGGCAGCGGCAGGCATTGAACATTTCAACGTGCTCAACGGGCCGGATTCACTGATTCATCAGGGCTTTGTCGATGGCTGTTCTGCCTGTATTTCCGGGCTGGCTAACGTGGCACCGAAAGAGATTAATGCCATCTGGGCGCGCTTCCATGCCGGCGACATCGCCGGATCGCGCGCCGCTCAGGAGAACGTCACCGGCCTGCGTACCGATCTCTACAGCATCGGTTTCTCCCCGGCAGCGGTGAAAAAAGCCGTGGCGCTGCTTGGCTATGAGGTCGGCGACAGCCGCTACGCGGTGCGTTTCTCTGCCGCAGAGGAGCAGAAAATCCGCCAGATCGTGAATCAGTATTTGCAGTAAAGCCCGTAAATTCAACGCGATTACAGCACGCAGTTGTGGTAGCGGCGCGATCCATCGCGCAATGCATTGCGCCGTTACCCCCCCCAGCCGCCATCATGCTTAGGGTTAATCTGACGGTGGCGGGTCGGATTCAGGCAGCGATGGCTGCCGTTATTAACACCGGGACGCATTTGCTATGAAAGTCATCTGTACTTCACCTTCGTTCGCCCGCTATGACGCCGCGCCGATCGACACACTGCACCAGCACGGCTTTGAGCTGATTACGCTGCCCGCCGATGCGCCGCTCAGCGCACTGTCGCCGCATCTGGCCGATACTGTCGCCCTGATCGTGGCGTTTACTGAGGTCAACGAGGCGCTGCTGTCGCTGGCACCGCAGCTGAAAATCGTCTGCAAGCACGGCGTGGGCGTCGATAACATCGACCTCGACGCAACGCGCGCACGCGGCATTTATGTGACGAACGTGCCGGACGCGAACAAACACGCGGTTGCCGATTTCGCCTTTGCGCTGATTCTCAACAGCGCACGCCAGATCACCACCGCAGCGATTGAAACCCGCGCCGGCCACTGGCCGCGCATTTTTGCCACCGACGTGTACGGCAAAACGCTTGGCATCATCGGCCTTGGCAATATCGGTAAGCAGGTGGCGCTGCGCGCCAAAGGCTTCAATATGCGCATCCTCGCCTTCGATTTTTACCCCGATGACGCCTTCGCCGCCGAACACGGCGTGACGTTCGTCAGCCTCGATCAGCTGACGGAAAGCAGCGACTTCATCACCTTACATATGCCGCTCACCGACAAGACGCAAAACCTGTTCGACGCTGCGCGCCTGAAGCGCATGAAGAAAAGTGCGTTTCTTATTAACGCGTCACGCGGTGGCGTGGTGAATGAGCAGGATCTCTGCCAGGCATTGCAGGATAACGTGATTGCCGGTGCGGCAGCGGACGTGTTTGTGCAGGAACCGCTGACGCAGCATCCGCTGTTCTCTCTGAGCAACTTTATCCCCACGGCGCACCTTGCCGGCTATACCGACGGTGCCATCAGCGCCATCGGCGAACGCTGCGTGACGCAGATTGTGCAGTGTATTAAACAGGGCGAACGCCCGATGAATGTCATGAACGGGCTGGCTTAACGCCGCCCACCTCTGTCACCCTTTTCGCGTGGATAACTATTATGACCAACACCGCACGCTCAACACGCATCAGATGGTGGATCGCTGGCCTGATGTGGCTGGCCATCGCCATTAACTATATTGATCGCACCGTACTCTCTGCCGCCGCACCACACCTGATCACCGAGCTCGATATCAATCCGGAGATGATGGGCTTTATCATGGCGGCGTTTTTCTGGTCCTACGCGCTGTTGCAGATCCCGGCAGGCTGGTTTGCCGATCGCTTCGGCCAGAAAAAAGGCCTCGGTATCGCTGTCGGCTGGTGGTCGATTGCCACCATGGCGATGGGGCTGGCCACCGGCTTTAAATCGCTGCTGGCGCTGCGTCTGGCGCTCGGCGTCGGTGAAGCGGCGGCTTATCCGAGCAACGCCGGTATAACCGCGCGCTGGTTCCCGGATCGCGAGCGCGCCACCGTTTCCGGCCTGTTCGACAGCGCATCAAAATTTGGCGGCGCCGTGGCCATGCCGCTGATCGTCTTTATGATCGCACTGTTCGACTGGCGTCTGACCTTCCTGGCGATTGGTGCCGTCGGGCTGATTTGGGTCATCGCCTGGTATTTTATCTATGCCGAGAACCCGGAAGACCATAAAGCGATCAGCGCCGGTGAAGTGCGTCTGATCCGCGATGGCCAGGCGCAGAAGCACGGCGACAGGAACGTGCGGCCAATGAAGTGGTACAAGCTGCTGCGCTACCGCAACATCTGGGCGATGTGCATTGGCTTCTTCACCATCAATTACACCTCCTATTTCTTTATCACCTGGCTGCCAACCTACCTGGTGAAAGATAAAGGGATGGATTTCCTGAAGATGGGTATGGTGGCAGCGCTGCCGCTGATCTGCGGCATGGTGATTGAGGTGCTGGCCGGCTGGGCGTCGGACCGCATGGTGCACAAAAAAGTGCTGTCGCTGACCGCCACGCGCAAGCTGTTTCTGACCATTGGCCTGCTGATGGCGCTGTGCATCGGATTCGCGCCGTTCACCGATTCGGTGTTCATGACCGTGCTGCTGCTGTGTATTGCCAAATCCGGCACCACGGTCGCGGCCTCTCAGGTGTGGGCGCTGCCGGGCGATGTTGCGCCCACCAACAGCGTGTCAATTGTGGCCGGGCTGCAGAACACCGTTTCAAATATGGGCGGCGCGGTTGGCCCGATCATTACCGGTGCCATCGTCGGCGCTACCGGTCACTTTACCTGGGCGCTGGTCTTCTCGGCGGTGCTGGTGGTCATCGGTATTCTTAATTACCTGTTCCTGCTCGGCAAGGTTGAACCGATTGTCGATGAGGAGCAACTTCCACACGCGCGTTCCGTGGTTAACGGCGTATAACGTTCAGACCGTTGTGGCGCCCGGCTGCGGGCGCCCGTCAGCGCCCCGCCATGAAATGCCGGTATGCGGCAATCACCGCCAGAAAATCCTCCACGCCGCAGAACGACAGGCTCTCTTCGTCATAATAGGTCATGCCCTCTTCGAGTCCGTCATCCTCGATCGCCAACTGATTGGCGCGGATCATCACTTCTTCCTCATCCAGCCACAGCGTATATTCGTGCCCGATACGCTGCCACTGCTGCTGCGTGCCTTTAACTGCACGCACCGCGGCTTCGACCTCATCCAGCAGCGCGAGATTCTCTTTTACCTCTTCATTGAACCAGTGCCCCACCGCTTCGTGGTCCATCGACATGCGCACCCGGACCTGACCGGTCACGTCACGCAGAAATTCATATTCCATGTTGGCCTCATACCAGTGGCGCGCCAGTCGGCGCGCTTTCGTGCATTTTGTGCGCTGCGCGCGCAAGAAAGTGGGATCGCGCTCGCATTATGCCTGGAGACGGCGAGGGAAAAAAGCGCATAAAAAAAGGGACGATGCGCTCGTCCCTTTTTCATCTTCAGGCGTAATTTACACCGCGGTCTGGAAAATCACTCCGTCCGCTTTTTCGGTGTACTGGCCCAGCTGGTCGAAGTTCAGGTAGCGATAGGTGTCGGCAGCGGTTTTATCCACCTGCACCATAAACTGCTGATACTCGTCCGGCGTGGGCAGTTTACCCAGCAGGGAAGCGACCGCAGCCAGTTCGGCTGACGCCAGGAACACGTTAGCACCGGTGCCGAGACGGTTCGGGAAGTTACGGGTCGAGGTGGAAACCACCGTCGCACCGTCCTGCACGCGCGCCTGGTTACCCATGCACAGTGAACAGCCCGGAATCTCGATACGCGCACCGCTCTTACCAAAGACGCTGTAGTAGCCCTCTTCAGTCAGCTGCGCAGCATCCATCTTGGTTGGCGGCGCCACCCACAGACGGGTCGGCAGTTGGCCTTTGTGCGCGTCCAGCAGTTTACCCGCCGCACGGAAGTGGCCGATGTTGGTCATGCACGAACCGATGAACACTTCGTCGATCTTCTCGCCCTGCACGTCAGACAACCAGCGCGCGTCGTCCGGATCGTTTGGCGCACACAGGATTGGCTCTTTGATGTCTGCCAGATCGATTTCGATCACTGCCGCGTATTCGGCATCGGCATCGGCTTCCAGCAGTTGCGGATCGGCCAGCCATTTTTCCATGCCCTGAATACGGCGCTCCAGCGTACGACGGTCGCCGTAGCCTTCGGAGATCATCCACTTCAGCAGCACGATGTTGGAGTTCAGATACTCGATAATCGGCTCTTTATCCAGCTTGATGGTGCAACCTGCCGCAGAACGCTCTGCTGAGGCATCGGTCAGCTCAAACGCCTGCTCAACTTTCAGCTGCGGCAGACCTTCGATTTCCAGTACGCGACCAGAGAAGATGTTTTTCTTGCCCTTCTTCTCAACGGTCAGCAGGCCCTGCTTGATGGCGTACAGCGGAATGGCGTGCACCAGATCGCGCAGCGTGATGCCTGGCTGCATTTCACCTTTAAAGCGCACCAGCACCGATTCCGGCATATCCAGTGGCATTACGCCGGTCGCTGCGGCAAACGCCACCAGACCCGAACCGGCCGGGAAGGAGATGCCGATCGGGAAGCGGGTATGCGAGTCACCGCCGGTGCCGACGGTATCCGGCAGCAGCATACGGTTCAGCCAGCTGTGAATCACGCCATCGCCCGGACGCAGCGAGACACCGCCACGGTTCATAATGAAGTCCGGCAGCGTGTGGTGCGTGGTGACGTCAACCGGCTTCGGATAAGCAGCAGTGTGACAGAAGGACTGCATCACCAGATCGGAGGAGAAGCCCAGACACGCCAGGTCTTTCAGTTCATCACGGGTCATTGGACCGGTGGTATCCTGGGAGCCGACCGAGGTCATTTTCGGTTCACAGTAGGCGCCAGGACGGATGCCTTCCACGCCGCAGGCGCGTCCCACCATTTTCTGTGCCAGCGAGTAACCGCGGCTGCTTTCAGCCACATCTTTGGCTTGCACGAACACATCGCTGTGCGGCAGGCCCAGTGACTCACGCGCTTTGGTGGTCAGGCCGCGACCGATAATCAGTGGAATACGGCCGCCGGCACGCACTTCATCCAGCAGCACGTCGGTTTTCAGCGCAAAGGTCGCCAGCAGTTCGTTGGTCTCGTGATTGCGCACTTCACCCTTGTAAGGATAAACATCAATCACATCGCCCATGTTCAGGCGATCAACGTCGAGTTCGATCGGCAGCGCGCCGGCATCTTCCATGGTGTTGAAGAAGATCGGTGCGATTTTACCGCCGAGGCACAGACCGCCACCCTTTTTGTTCGGCACGTATGGAATGTCATCACCCATAAACCACAGCACCGAGTTGGTGGCGGATTTGCGTGAAGAACCGGTACCGACCACGTCACCAACGTAGGTCAGCGGGAAGCCTTTCTGCTGCAGTGCTTCAATCTGTTTGATCGGGCCAACGTTGCCAGCATCGTCGGGTTCGATGCCGTCACGTGGGTTTTTCAGCATCGCCAGCGCGTGCAGTGGAATATCCGGGCGTGACCATGCATCCGGCGCCGGAGACAGGTCGTCGGTGTTGGTTTCGCCGGTCACTTTGAACACGGTGGTGGTGATTTTTTCTGCCAGCTTAGGACGCTTAAGGAACCATTCAGCATCAGCCCAGGACTGGAGGATTTTCTTCGCGTGGGGATTACCCGCTTTGGCTTTCTCTTCGACGTCGTAGAAGTTATCGAACATCAGCAGCGTGTGGGACAGTGCTTCAGCGGCAATCGGTGCCAGAGCGTCATCGTCAAGCGCTTCGATCAGCGCATGGATGTTATAGCCGCCCTGCATGGTGCCCAGCAGTTCGACTGCTTTTTCGCGAGTAACCAGAGGAGAGTGGGCTTCGCCCTTTGTGATAGCTGCCAGGAATCCGGCTTTTACATACGCCGCTTCATCAACGCCCGGCGGGACACGGTTGACCAGCAGGTCAGTCAGGAATTCTTCTTCACCCGCTGGCGGGTTTTTCAGCAGTTCAACCAGCGCGGCCATCTGGGAAGCATCTAACGGCTTAGGTACGATTCCCTGGGCAGCACGCTCGGCAACGTGCTTACGGTATTCTTCTAGCACGACGTTCTCCTCGCTCTCATTGTATAGCTTTCCGGTGCACCTGTTGATGCTGTCAAACAGTAGGGTGAGGTGCCCGGTTCTGCGTCGGCCAGCATAGCAGGATTTCGGCTGATTGTTAATCTGTTTACAAAAAAGCAACATCCGCGCGTTATTTAGCAGATTTGTCTGTGGTTTGCGTCAGGAGAGAGGCCAGAGCGGCCGTGACAGTGGCTGTTCGCGCAAATGCCGATAGCCCGTTGACCCAGGCTTTAGCGCGTAATGTGTTGCATCCGGCCTTCATACAGCAGATCCATAACCTGCAAAACCGTTTCAGGGGAGTTCGTTCACTTTTGGTTATGTACTGATGCGCGTGCACCAAACGGCTGCCCTTCAGCTTGCCGCACACGTTTTCCTGAGGAAAAATTAATACTACATCATCTAATAAATATTGCACGTGATGCCTTGCACATATTTAATTAAATATCAGCGCAATGCCGGTTTAAATGAGTCGTTAAATTTAACCACTCAATTAAAATACACCCTTAAAAAAATAAGCGAGATTAAAAAAAGCGATAAAAAATAAAAGAGGAAATGGAAAATAAATAGCGTAGACTGCCTGCGGGCGCTTGAGGCTATCTGCCTTGAGATCTGCAAAAGAAATTGAGGTGGATGGTGGAAGGTGAACCGTGCGATTAATTTTCATTAACCGCACGGGTGAGCCACTACCCTACACCCAGACAGTGTCAGGGTAGTAGCTTGCTCGTGCTAATGCAAGGAGTAAGTGATTATGAAGGTGAAATTCAGCACGCTGATTATCAGCGGGCTCATCCTGTTAGGTTTATGCCTGGCAAATCGCAGTTCACTGTGTGAATTACGATTGCGGATATTTGCGGCTGAATTATCGGCTGTCATGGCTTACGAAGCACAACAGTAAACTTCAATAGCGGAGGGTTTCCTCCGCTATTCCGGCATCGTTTAACGTGTTGCTCCTGCGCCCGTTTTTATCTATTCAACTTACGTATTAAATTAATAAAAAAAACGGCTCCTTAAAGGAGCCGTTAATTAACCTAAGCCGCGAGCGAACTTATTTCTTTTTCGCTTTTGGATTTGGCAGGTCAGTAATGCTACCTTCAAACACTTCCGCCGCCAGGCCAACCGATTCGTGCAGGGTTGGGTGCGCGTGGATGGTCAGCGCGATATCTTCGGCATCACAACCCATCTCGATAGCCAGACCGATTTCACCCAGCAGCTCGCCGCCGTTGGTGCCGACAATCGCGCCGCCGATAACACGGTGCGTCTCTTTGTCGAAGATCAGCTTGGTCATACCGTCTGCGCAGTCAGAAGCGATAGCACGGCCCGATGCCGCCCACGGGAAGGTGGACACTTCGTAGCTGATGCCTTTCTCTTTGGCTTCTTTCTCGGTCAGACCTACCCAGGCCACTTCTGGCTCGGTGTAAGCGATAGAAGGGATCACTTTCGGGTCGAAGTAGTGCTTCAGGCCAGAAATCACCTCTGCCGCCACGTGACCTTCGTGCACGCCTTTGTGCGCCAGCATTGGCTGACCGACGATGTCACCGATAGCATAGATGTGTGGCACGTTGGTGCGCATCTGCTTGTCGACGCGGATAAAGCCGCGATCGTCCACTTCCACGCCTGCTTTACCGGCATCCAGACCTTTACCGTTCGGCACACGGCCAATCGCCACCAGCACGGCGTCGTAACGCTGTGGTTCGGCTGGCGCTTTTTTACCTTCCATGGATACGTAGATACCGTCGTCTTTCGCTTCTACCGCGGTGACTTTGGTTTCCAGCATCAGGTTGAATTTTTTGCTGATACGCTTGGTGAACACTTTCACCACGTCTTTATCGGCGGCCGGGATCACCTGGTCAAACATTTCGACCACGTCGATCTCTGAACCCAGCGCATGGTAAACGGTACCCATCTCCAGACCGATGATGCCACCGCCCATAACCAGCAGACGCTTCGGAACTTCTTTCAGCTCCAGCGCATCGGTAGAATCCCACACGCGCGGATCGTTATGCGGAATGAAAGGCAGTTCAATTGGACGCGAGCCTGCAGCGATGATGGCGTTGTCGAAGTTGATGGTGGTTGCGCCACCTTCACCTTCTACCACCAGCGTATTGGCACCGGTGAATTTACCCAGACCGTTCACCACTTTCACTTTACGGCCTTTCGCCATGCCAGCCAGACCACCGGTCAGCTGCGTGATGACTTTCTCTTTCCAGGTACGAATCTTGTTAATGTCAGTCTGCGGCTGGCCAAACACAATACCGTGCTCTTCCAGAGCCTTCGCTTCTTCGATGACTTTCGCCACGTGCAGCAGCGCTTTTGACGGGATACAGCCGACGTTCAGACAGACACCGCCGAGGGTGCTGTAGCGCTCTACCAGTACGGTTTCCAGACCTAAATCAGCGCAACGGAAGGCTGCAGAGTAACCTGCAGGACCTGCCCCAAGTACCACGACTTGAGTTTTAATCTCTGTACTCATCATGACCTCTTGTTAGATTGCCGGCGGTCAAAAGCGACCCTTTCCCAGGCTCTTGATGCCCTATATCCACCGGGACATTTCACCGCGAGAGTTTACAGAATTGTTAACAAACTGCCAACCGCGGCAACTCCGAATGCTTACAACAAGGCCGGCATTTGCCGGCCTTGATTAACGTCACATCACCAGACGGCGAATATCAGACAGCATATTGTTGATGATGGTGATAAAGCGCGCACCATCCGCACCGTCGATTACGCGGTGGTCGAACGAGAGCGAAATCGGCATCATCAGGCGTGGAGCGAACTCTTTGCCATTCCACACCGGCTCCATCGCCGACTTGGACACCCCGAGGATAGCCACTTCCGGCGCGTTAACAATTGGCGCGAAGTGCGTGGTGCCGAGGCCGCCAAGGCTGGAGATGGTGAAACAGCCGCCCTGCATATCGCTGGCGGTCAGCTTGCCATCACGCGCTTTCTTCGACGTTGCCATCAGCTCACGCGACAGTTCAGTGATGCCTTTCTTGTTCACGTCTTTGAACACCGGAACCACCAGACCGTTTGGCGTATCGACCGCCACACCGATGTTGATGTATTTTTTCAGCGTCAGTTTCTGGCCATCTTCCGACAGCGAGCTGTTGAAACGTGGCATCTGCTCCAGCGCCGCCGCAACCGCTTTCATGATGAACACCACCGGGGTGAACTTCACGTCCAGCTTGCGCTTCTCGGCTTCCGCATTCTGCTGCTTACGGAACGCTTCCAGATCGGTGATATCGGTTTTGTCGAAGTGAGTCACATGCGGAATCATTACCCAGTTACGGCTCAGGTTCGCACCCGAGATTTTCTGGATACGGCCCAGTTCCACTTCTTCGATTTCACCAAACTTGCTGAAGTCCACTTTCGGCCATGGCAGCATGCCCGGAATACCGCCGCCTGCTGCGGCAGCCGGTGCCGCTTCAGCGCGTTTCACCGCGTCTTTCACATAAGCCTGCACATCCTCTTTCAGGATGCGACCTTTACGGCCGGTGCCTTTGACTTTCGCCAGGTTAACACCGAACTCGCGCGCCAGGCGACGAATCACCGGCGTGGCGTGCACGTAAGCGTCGTTTTCAGCAAATTCGCTCTTCGCCTCGGCTTTCGCCGCCGCTGGCGCAGCTGCTGCAGCCGGTTTGGCTTCTGCGGCTGGTGCGGCTTCCTGTTTTGCTGCCGGTGCCGCAGCAGCCGGCGCAGCGCCTTCTACTTCGAACACCATGATAAGCGAACCGGTGCTCACTTTATCGCCGGTAGCCACTTTCAGCGCTTTGACGGTACCGGCAAACGGTGCCGGAACTTCCATTGACGCTTTATCGCCTTCCACCACGATCAGTGACTGCTCAGCCTCAACTTTATCGCCTACTTTGACCAGGACTTCGGTGACTTCCACTTCGTCGCCGCCGATATCCGGGACGTTAACGTCTTTGGCACCCGCTGCCGCGGCTGGCGCAGAGGCCGCCGCTTCTTTCACTGCCGGTTTGGCAGCCGCTGCTGGCGCCGCACCTTCGGTTTCAAAGATCATGATCAGTGAACCGGTGTTCACCTTGTCGCCCGTGGCGATTTTGATCTCTTTCACCACACCGGCAAACGGTGCAGGCACTTCCATGGACGCTTTGTCGCCTTCGACGGTGATCAGCGATTGCTCTGCCGCCACGTTGTCGCCCACTTTAACCAGGATTTCGGTGACTTCTACTTCGTCGCCGCCGATATCCGGGACGTTCACGTCTTTCGCTTCGCTGGCGGCGGCGGCCGCAGGTGCGGCTTCCGCTGGCTTCTCTTCGGCGGCTGGTGCTGCCGCGGCAGCACCTTCAGCGTCGAAAATCATGATCAGCGAACCGGTATTCACTTTGTCACCGGTGGCGATTTTGATCTCTTTAACCACGCCGGCCTGCGGCGAAGGCACTTCCATCGAGGCTTTATCGCCTTCCACGGTGATCAGCGACTGTTCGGCTTCCACCTTGTCGCCCACCTTGACCAGAATTTCGGTGACTTCAACTTCGTCTGACCCGATATCCGGTACGTTAATTTCGATAGCCATTACTCTCTTACCTCTTAAGCCAGACGCGGGTTAACTTTATCGGCATCGATGTTGAATTTGGTAATGGCATCCGCCACCACTTTCTTCTCGATTTCGCCGCGTTTAGCCAGTTCACCCAGCGCTGCCACCACGACATATGACGCATCCACTTCGAAGTGGTGACGCAGGTTTTCGCGGCTGTCGGAACGGCCGAAACCATCGGTGCCCAGTACGCGATAATCGCTGGCTGGCACGTAGCTGCGAACCTGCTCTGCGAACAGCTTCATGTAGTCGGTCGATGCCACCGCCGGTGCGTCGTTCATCACCTGAGCGATGTACGGTACGCGTGGCGTTTCCGTTGGGTGCAGCATGTTCCAGCGCTCACAATCCTGGCCGTCGCGCGCCAGCTCGGTGAACGAGGTCACGCTGTAGACGTCAGAACCGATGCCGT
Organism: Pantoea dispersa; assembly: GCF_035783935.1. Lineage (GTDB taxonomy): Bacteria > Pseudomonadota > Gammaproteobacteria > Enterobacterales > Enterobacteriaceae > Pantoea > Pantoea dispersa_C. Next base: position 89,942 of record NZ_JALKOV010000003.1, read on the forward strand.
AATCCTTCGCCAGGATCTGTGCCGCTTCGCGCACGTGACGCAGGATAGAACCTGAGCCCAGCAGCTGCACTTTACCTTTGCTGCCTTCTACCGTCTCCAGCTTGTAGATACCCTTACGGATACCCTCTTCCGCACCCTGCGGCATGGCAGGCATGTGGTAGTTTTCGTTCAGCGTGGTGATGTAGTAGTAAATATTTTCCTGCGCTTCGCCGTACATACGTACCAGACCGTCATGCATGATGACTGCCACTTCGTACGCGTAAGACGGATCGTAAGAGATACAGTTCGGGATAGTCAGCGACTGAATGTGGCTGTGACCATCTTCGTGCTGCAGACCTTCACCGTTCAGCGTGGTACGGCCGGAAGTACCGCCCACCAGGAAGCCGCGCGCCTGCTGATCGCCCGCCAGCCACATCAGATCGCCGATGCGCTGGAAGCCAAACATCGAGTAGTAGATGTAGAACGGAATCATCGGCAGGTTGTTGGTGCTGTAAGAGGTCGCCGCCGCCAGCCAGGAAGAACCTGCGCCCAGCTCGTTGATCCCTTCCTGCAGAATCTGGCCTTTCTCGTCTTCTTTGTAGTAAGCAACCTGCTCACGGTCCTGCGGCGTATACTGCTGGCCGTTCGGGCTGTAGATACCAATCTGACGGAACAGACCTTCCATACCAAAGGTACGCGCTTCGTCCGCGAGGATCGGCACCAGACGATCTTTGATCGACTTGTTCTTCAGCATCACGTTCAGCGCACGTACGAAGGCGATGGTGGTAGAGATCTCTTTGCTCTGCTCTTCCAGCAGCGCACTGAACTCTTCCAGCGCCGGCATTTCCAGCTTTTCGCTGAACTCAGCCTGACGGGTTGGCAGGTAGCCACCCAGCTTCTCACGCTGTCCGTGCAGGTAGTTGTACTCTTCTGAGCCTTTTTCGAAGGTCACATACGGCAGCTGTTCGATTTTGTCGTCAGCCACTGGCACGTTGAAGCGATCGCGGATGTAGCGAACGCCATCCATGTTCATCTTCTTGACCTGGTGCGCGATGTTTTTACCTTCAGCGGTGTCACCCATACCATAACCTTTAATGGTATGCGCCAGAATCAGCGTTGGCTGGCCTTTGGTTTCCTGCGCTTTCTTCAGTGCCGCGTAGACTTTCTTCGGATCGTGACCACCACGGTTCAGGGCGAAGATCTCTTCGTCTGACCAGTCTTTCACCAGCGCCGCCGTCTCCGGATATTTACCGAAGAAGTGCTCACGGACGTAGGCACCGTCGCGCGATTTGAAGGTCTGGTAGTCGCCGTCAACGGTTTCGTTCATCAGCTGAATCAGCTTGCCGCTGGTGTCTTTCTTCAGCAGCTCATCCCAGCGTCCGCCCCAGATCACTTTGATCACGTTCCAGCCGGCACCGGCAAAAATGCCTTCCAGCTCGTTGATGATCTTGCCGTTACCGGTGACCGGACCGTCGAGACGCTGCAGGTTACAGTTGATGATGAACACCAGGTTATCCAGTTTCTCACGGGTAGCGATAGTGATCGCCCCTTTGGATTCCGGCTCATCCATCTCACCGTCGCCGAGGAAGGCATAAACGGTTTGCTTAGAGGTATCTTTCAGGCCGCGGTGTTCCAGATATTTCAGGAACTTCGCCTGATAGATGGCGTTCAGTGGGCCAAGGCCCATCGACACGGTCGGGAACTGCCAGAAGTCCGGCATCAGTTTTGGATGCGGATAGGAAGAGAGACCGTTGCCGTGGACTTCCTGACGGAAGTTGTTCATCTGCTCTTCGGTCAGGCGTCCTTCAAGGAACGCACGCGAGTAGATGCCTGGAGAAATGTGGCCCTGGAAATAGACCAGATCGCCGCCATCCTGCTCGCTACGCGCGCGGAAGAAGTGGTTGAAGCACACTTCATAAATGGTGGCAGAAGACTGGAAAGACGACAGGTGACCACCCAGCTCCAGATCTTTCTTCGACGCACGCAGAACCGACATAATGGCGTTCCAGCGGATTGCGGAACGGATACGACGTTCAAGAGAGGTGTTACCCGGATACTCCGGCTCATCTTCGACCGCAATGGAGTTGATGTAGTTGCTGACGGCATTGCCGCCCGCTGCCACTTTCACACCGCCTTTGCGTGCAGCACTCAGCACCTGATCAATCAGATACTGTGCGCGCTCAACACCTTCTTCACGGATGACCGATTCGATCGCCTGTAGCCAGTCACGAGTTTCGATCGGATCCACGTCATTCTGTAAACGTTCTGACATGGGGTGTATTCCTTATCTGTGTCTAATACGTTGAATTATCAGGAGCCTGTCTGCTTGTGCTTTGCTTCGGATTCACAGCACAAGAAGACAGGCCCGTCGTTTATGTCGCACGTTCATTGCCGTGCGTTATTCCTTACGTTGCTGTAAACGACGCAGGGAGCGTTCACGACGGCTCTGCTCCCGACTTCTGTCCAGCAAGATTTCCTCAATGAACGCCAGGTGACGATGGGATGCCTCGCGTGCTTGTTCTGGCTCACGAGCCACAATCGCCTCAAAGATACTGGCGCGGTGACCGCTCACTTTCGCCAGCATTTCGCGGCGAGCGTAGAGCAATTCGAAATTCTGACGGACGTTCTGTTCCAGCATCGGTCCCATGGAACGCAGCAAATGCAGCAGCACCACATTATGGGCGGCTTCTGTGACAGCAATCTGATACTTCATCACCGCATCGGCTTCGGCATCCAAATCGCCGCTGTCCTGCGCCTGCTGGATATTGACGTGGCAGTCGCGAATGCGCTGCAGGTCTTCGTCGGTGCCGCGCAGCGCAGCATAATAGGCGGCAACGCCTTCCAGCGCATGGCGGGTTTCCAGCAGATCAAACTGGGATTCCGGATGTTCGGCAAGCAGACCGACCAGCGGGTCGCTCAGGCTCTGCCAGAGATTCTGCTGCACGAAAGTGCCACCGCCCTGACGGCGCAGCAGCAGGCCTTTGGCTTCAAGGCTTTGGATCGCTTCACGCAGCGATGGACGTGAGACATCAAACTGTTTGGCCAGTTCACGCTCGGGAAGCAGTTTTTCACCCGGCTGGAGCGTCCCTTCCATAATCAGGGATTCCAGCTGCTGCTCTATTGCATCGGAGAGCTTGGGTTGGCGAATTTTACTGTAAGCCATCATCCCTTCTTATGAGCCAAACGTCCGGAGTAAATTGGTAATACCAATTGAAAAATGGTGCCGGTAAAGTAACAAAGTATTCACCTTGTGTCTATATGGCCCCCCTCACACTTTCACAGCAGATACCGGTTACTGCGCGCTAACTTACCGGGATCTGGCAGAAAATAGCCCTGGCGCGGCAAATGTTAACAGATTTCACTTTTACCAAACCTTACACTGCGTTAGCGCCGTCAGCGACAGACAGCCATAAGCGAATGCTATTCGTGTTTAAGCGTTATTCATGGCAGAAATAGCGCAAGGGAAGCGCAGAGGATGCTGCTGCTTTTTCAGCCATCTCTCAGCACAAAAAGCAAAAGCAGGTGCAAAGCGTCGCGCTTATCACTATTCTGGTCGCCAGGGTAGCGCAGGCTTACACACAGCCCGTCAGATACCGTAAAGAAAAACGTACACAGATAAAACAGCCTTACAGTGCGCGCACTGCAGGTGCACAATAACAACATCATGAGGTTTGTATGGAACAACAGCATGGCGAAACGCTGCATCGCGGCCTGAAAAATCGCCATATTCAGCTGATTGCGCTGGGCGGTGCCGTCGGTACCGGTCTGTTTCTGGGCAGCGCATCCGTAATTAAATCGGCCGGTCCGGCCGTGATTCTCGGCTATGCCATCGCCGGTTTTATTGCCTTCCTGATCATGCGTCAGCTCGGCGAAATGGTGGTGGAAGAGCCGGTTGCCGGCAGCTTTAGCCACTTCGCCTATAAATACTGGGGCAACTTTGCCGGCTTCGCCTCCGGCTGGAACTACTGGGTGCTGTATGTGCTGGTGGCGATGGCCGAACTGACTGCGGTCGGCAAGTATATTCAGTTCTGGTGGCCGGACTTTCCTACCTGGGCTACTGCGGCCATCTTCTTTGTGGTGATCAACGCCATCAACCTGACCAACGTAAAAGTGTTCGGTGAGATGGAGTTCTGGTTCGCGATCATTAAAGTGGTGGCGGTCATCGGTATGATCCTGTTCGGCGGCTGGCTGCTGTTCAGCGGCAATGGCGGCCCGCAGGCCAGCGTCAGCAATCTGTGGAACCAGGGCGGCTTCCTGCCGCACGGCGCCAGCGGACTGGTGATGATGATGGCAATCATCATGTTCTCCTTCGGCGGCCTCGAACTGGTCGGTATCACCGCTGCAGAAGCCGACAACCCGCAGGAGAGCATCCCTAAAGCCACCAACCAGGTGCTGTGGCGTATTCTGATTTTCTACATCGGCTCACTGGCCGTGCTGCTTTCGCTGATGCCGTGGACGCGCGTCACCGAAGAGACCAGCCCGTTTGTACTGATCTTCCATGAACTGGGTGATGCGCTGGTAGCCAATGCGCTCAACGTGGTGATCCTGACCGCCGCGCTGTCGGTGTACAACAGCTGCGTTTACTGTAACAGCCGCATGCTGTTTGGCCTCGCGCAGCAGGGTAATGCACCGAAAGCACTGCTGAAAGTAGACCGCCGCGGCGTGCCGGTCGCCACCATTCTGGTGTCAGCGGTCGCCACCGCGCTGTGCGTGCTGATCAACTACCTGATGCCAGGTGAAGCCTTCGGTCTGCTGATGTCGCTGGTGGTTTCCGCGCTGGTCATCAACTGGGCGATGATTAGCCTCGCGCATCTGAAATTCCGTAAGAAGAAAGATCAGCAGGGCGTGACCACCCGTTTCAAAGCGGTGCTCTATCCGCTGGGTAACTGGATCTGCCTGGTGTTCCTGGCAGCCATCCTGGTCATCATGCTCATGACGCCGGGCATGGCGATTTCAGTGTGGCTGATTCCGGTATGGCTGGTGATTCTGGCCGTCGGCTATGCCATTAAAAATCGGGCCCAGAAAGCCTGATGTTTCACCGGGCCCGGCACGCTGCTGCCGGGCCGTCCTGCCGATCTGCCTCACACTTTTCCCCGCCCGCGCATTTTGTCCATCATCCTGACCGATTGTTTACCACCAGGTTACTGATTTAACGCTGATAATTTTTGCTCCACTTGTCGCAGGAGACGACTTATGAAAGGAGCAGCCCTCTCGTTCAGAGAAAAACTGGGATACGGCATGGGTGACGCCGGATGCAACATGATTGGCGGTGCCATCATGCTGTTCCTCAACTACTTCTATACCGATGTGTTTGGCCTCGCCCCGGCGCTGGTCGGCACGCTGTTACTGTCGGTACGGGTGCTGGATGCGGTGACCGATCCGATAATGGGCGCGATTGCCGACCGCACGCAGAGCCGCTGGGGACGCTTCCGGCCATGGCTGTTGTGGATATCGGTGCCCTATGTACTGTTTAGCGTCATGATGTTCACCACGCCGGACTGGAGTTATGAAAACAAGGTGATCTGGGCATTTGTCACCTATTTCCTGATGTCCCTGACCTACACCGCCATCAATATTCCCTACTGCTCGCTGGGCGGCGTCATCACCAACGATCCCGGTGAACGCGTCTCCTGCCAGTCATACCGCTTTGTCATGGTGGGAATCGCCACGCTGATTCTGTCGCTGTCGCTGCTGCCGATGGCCGAGTGGTTTGGCGGCGACAACAAAGCGCGCGGCTATCAGCTGGCGATGAGCGTACTGGCGCTGATCGGCCTGGCGATGTTTCTGTTCTGCTTTGCCACGGTGCGCGAGCGTATTCGCCCGGCGGTACCGAGCCACGATGATCTGAAAAAAGATCTGCGTGATGTATGGAAGAACGATCAGTGGGTGCGCATTCTGCTGCTGACGTTCTGTAACGTCTGCCCCGGTTTTATTCGCATGGCCGCCACCATGTATTACGTCACCTGGGTGATGGGTCAGTCGACGCACTTTGCGACGCTATTTATCAGCCTGGGCGTCATTGGCATGATGCTGGGCAGTACGCTGGCGAAAATCCTCACCGATCGCTGGTGCAAGCTGAAGGTGTTTTTCTGGACCAACATTGCGCTGGCACTGTTCTCCAGCGGCTTTTACTGGATCGATCCGCACGCCACCGTCACTGTCGTCATCGCCTATTTCCTGCTGAACATCCTGCATCAAATCCCTTCACCGCTGCACTGGTCGCTGATGGCCGATGTCGATGATTACGGTGAATGGAAAACCGGTAAACGCATCACCGGTATCAGTTTCTCCGGCAACCTGTTTTTCCTCAAGGTCGGACTGGCAGTGGCCGGTGCCATGGTCGGATTCTTATTATCGATGTATGGCTATGACGCAGGGGCGAAGCAGCAGTCTGCCAGCGCGATGAACGGCATCGTGCTGCTGTTTACGCTTATTCCCGGCGTCGGCTATCTGATCACCGCCGGCGTGGTGCGCCTGCTGAAAGTAGACCGCGCGCTGATGCGCACTATTCAGCAGGACCTTGCCCTGCGCCGCGCCAATTTCCGCGAGCTGTCCACACCCGTTCACCACGCGACCCCACAACCAGGAGAGATCAAATGAGCTGGCCTAACCCGTTTATTACGCAACGTGCCGATCCATTTATTTTGCGCCACGGCGATGGCTACTACTTTATCGCTTCGGTACCAGAATATGATCGGCTGGAGCTGCGCTACGCCAGCACGCTTCACGGCCTGATTACCGCACCGGCCACCACCGTGTGGCGTAAACCGGACAGCGGTCCCTGCAGCGCGCTAATCTGGGCGCCGGAGCTGCACTATATCAATGGTCAGTGGGTGATTTACTTCGCCGCAGCGCCTTCCCGTGAAATTAAAGAAGGGCTGTTTCAGCACCGTATGTACGCGCTGGTATGTGATGATGCCGATCCGCTCAGCGGTCACTGGCAGCCGTGCCGTCGCGTGCAAACGCACCTCGATACCTTTGCCCTCGACGCCACGCACTTCGTGCATCAGGGCAAAAACTGGTATCTGTGGGCGCAGAAAGATCCGGCGATCCCCGGTAACTCCAACCTGTATCTGGCGGAATTACTGAATCCGTGGACGCTGAAAACCCAGCCGCTGATGCTCAGCCGGCCGGAATATGAGTGGGAGTGCGCCGGCTTTAGCGTCAACGAAGGACCGGCGGTGATTCGCCATGGTGATCGGCTGTTTGTCACCTACTCGGCCAGCGCCACGGACGAAAATTATTGCCTCGGCATACTGAGTATTGATGCACAGGCCGATCCGCTCGACATCAGCGCATGGCACAAATCGGCGCGGCCGGTATTTGCCACCAGCTGGGATAATCATCAGTACGGTCCGGGGCATAATAGTTTTACCGTGGATGAAGCAGGACGGGATGTGCTGGTGTATCACGCGCGCAATTACACCGAAATCGAGGGCGATCCGCTGTGGGATCCAAACCGCCATACGCGGCTCAAATATTTTGACTGGCGCGAAGACGGCACACCGGATTTCGGCGTGCCGCCAGCCGATCACACTAACGTGCCGTAAATGGTCAGCAGCGCCACCACCACGACCAGCACCAGCGAAACGCGTTTGGCCAGCGCCACGGCAACCCGTGGCGTTTCCACTTTATCCAGATGCGGATCGCGCGCCAGCGAGAACTGCGCCAGGCTGGTCAGCACCTGATACTGGGGACGATGCACATCGCTGAGCGCGGCAAACCAGGCCGGCAGCGCCCGCTCGCCATGGCCAAGCAGCGCATAAGCCACGCCGGCCAGCCGCACCGGAATCCAGTCCAGCACGTGCAGAATGCGATCGATGCCGGACTGCGCGCGCTCAAGCGGTGAACGGTGCTTCGCCAGCCAGCTCTGCCAGGCGCGCAGAAACGCATATCCCACCAGCAACACCGGCCCGTAAGGGCCGCCGACCACAAACCAGAACAGCGGCGCCAGGTAAAAGCGGAAGTTAATCCAGATCAGCGCGTTTTGCAGCGCCTGCAGAAATTCACGTTCGCTACAGTCAACCGGCACGCCGTGAATCAGCGTCAGCTCTGCCGCCATCGCCTGATGCGCCGCCTCATCATCGTGGCTCGCGGCTTTGAGATACTGGTGGTAATGCAGCCGTACCGAGCCGGCCCCAATACACAGCAAACCGACCACGATCCAGAACAGCAACTGCGCCACGCCAAACAGAATGCCTTTCAGGCTCCATACCACCAGCCAGACCAGCAGCATCGCAACCACGGTCATCAGCAGCGTACGCAGCAGTGAAAAGCGCTGGCGGCTGCGGAACAGCGGCTCAAGGCGATGATCCAGCTGCCAGTGTTCACCCAGTTTAAAAAGGCGTTCCCAACCCAAAACTAACAACAAACTAAACAACGTCATACCTGCTCCTGCGGTGTCAGGGGTGCTCCTGCCCGATAGCCTGTTTATAGCGTATCCAGTCAAATGCCGGACCGGGATCGGTTTTGCGTTCCGGTGCGATATCGCTGTGACCGGTGATACGCTGCGGCGTCAGCGGATAATGCTGCATCAGCAGGCGGGTAACCTGCTGCAGCATGGCGTACTGGGCATCGGTATACGGCAGCGTGTCGGTGCCTTCCAGCTCAATGCCCATAGAAAAATCGTTGCAGTTTTCCCGCCCTGCAAATTGCGAAATGCCAGCATGCCAGGCCCGCTGGTCAAAGGAAACATACTGCACCAGCTCACCATCACGGCGAATCAGACAGTGCGCCGCCACACGCAGCTGCGCGATATCCGCGAAATAAGGATGCGCATCGGCGGGCAGCGTGCCGGTGAACAGCCGATCGATCCACGGACCGCCAAATTCGCCCGGCGGCAGGCTGATGTTATGAATGATCAGCAGCGATGGCGGTTCATTATCCGGCCGCGCATTGAAGTGCGGCGACGGCACCTTGCGTGCGCTACTGATCCAGCCGTGTTCCAGTTTCATGCCTGTTATCCTGAACAAAATCTGGCTGAGAATACCATGATTCCGCCACGCTGCTTGTGACTTAATGCGTTACGGCCACATTAGGTTCAGGATACTAAACTTTTCATCCACTGCGTCTGGCAATAGCCACGCGTTCGGGCTAAGGTGAGCGCACCTCATTCGCGTGGTGGAGCCGCAAAATCATGGTATCGCGTCGTTATAATCCCGAACATCGTCGTCAGGAACTGCTTAAACGTATTCAGCTGGATATCCCGGAAACCGTGGCGCGCGCGCTTCAGGAGGATTTAGGCGGTGAGGTTGACGCTGACCGCGACATCACCGCTCAGCTATTGCCGCAGTCGGCGCAGGCTGAAGCGCGCATTATCACCCGCGAGGCCGGTGTTTTCTGTGGTAAACGCTGGGTGGAAGAAGTGTTTATCCAGCTGGGCAATCACGTTTCCATTATCTGGCACGTCGAAGATGGCCAACCGCTGGTGGCCGATCAGCTGCTGTTTGAGTTGCAGGGCCCGGCGCGGCTGCTGCTGACCGCAGAACGCACCGCGTTGAATTTTGTGCAAACGCTCTCCGGCGTGGCAACAGCCGTAAACCGCTACGTCGCGCTGCTATCTGGCAGTAATACCCAACTGCTGGATACGCGTAAAACCCTGCCCGGCCTGCGCACCGCGCTCAAGTATGCGGTGCTGTGCGGCGGCGGACAGAATCATCGCCTGGGCCTGTCTGACGCTTTCCTGATCAAAGAAAACCACATCATTGCCAGCGGTTCGGTCAGTAAAGCGGTAGAGAGAGCGCTGTGGCTGCACCCGGATGTACCGGTCGAGGTGGAAGTGGAAAACCTCAGCGAACTGCAGCTGGCGCTGGCGGCCGGCGCCGACATCATTATGCTGGACAACTTCACGCTGGCGATGATGCAGCAGGCGGTCACGCTGACGGCGAAGCGTGCACTGCTGGAGGTGTCCGGCAACGTGACGGAGACGACGCTGCCGCAGATCGCCGCCACCGGCGTGGATTACGTTTCGGTGGGCGCACTGACCAAGCACGTGCAGGCGCTCGATTTGTCGATGCGTTTTCGCGAGGTCTGACGCCCGCTGGTGCCGCCGCATCGGGCGGCAAATTGCGAGCGGGCTTCCATTAACATGCGGCTTCACCTGTAACGCGCCAGATTGTCTGCGCGCGCCTTTCCAGCATTGAAACGCGCCCCCTTTCGCTTCTCTCCGCCCTTTCATACCGTTGCGGCTCCACAACAAGGAGCCTCATTATGGATAAACAACGCGGTTTCACCCTGATTGAACTGATGATCGTCATCGGTATCGTCGCCATCCTCAGCGCCATTGGCCTGCCCGCTTATCAAAATTACCTGCAACGCGCCGCGCTAACCGACATGCTGCAAACCATGGTGCCTTACAAAACGGCCGTGGAGCTGTGCGCCATCGAGCGCGGCGGACCGGCACAGTGTCAGGCCGGCGAACGTGGTATTCCCGCGGCCAAAGGCTCACGCTATGTGGCAAAACTGAACGTGATTAACGGCGCCATAACGCTGGCCGGGCAGGAAAGTCTGACAGGTCTGACGGTAGAGATGCTACCGGTATGGAATGCGGCGGAAGGCGCACTCAGCTGGCAACGCAGCTGCACCAGCGACAACGCCAGCCTGCGCGACAGCTGTCTGGAACAGTTCCGCTTTGCCGACAAGGAACAGAACAATGGATAAGCCAGCGAGTGCCCTGCAGACGCTGTGCGCCCGCTATCAGGCCGTGATACTGCACCATGATGCCACGCAATTGCGCGTGGCCGTAGCAGACGCACCGGACCCGCTTTTGCTGGAAGCGCTGCAGTTTGCCAGCCAGTGCGCGGTCGAGGTCGAGTGCTGGCCTGCCGCACGGCTGGAGCAGCTGCTGCACCAGCCGGACAGCAGTGCGGCACCGCGCGAGCAGGCCAGCGCCGAGTCCGCCATCCACGCGGTGGATCAGATTCTGCGTCAGGCCATCCAGCGACGCGCCTCCGATGTGCACTTTGAACCGCAGCGTCACGGGCTGCGCGTACGGCTGCGCATTGACGGCGTGCTGCATGCGCTGCCACAGCTGCCCGATGTCCCACCCGCCGCCGTGCTGGCGCGGTTGAAAATTCTTGGCAGTCTGGATATCGCCGAGCGTCGGCTGCCGCAGGATGGTCAGTTTAGTCTGGAGATGGATGACAAACCGGCGGCATTTCGCCTGTCAACCTTGCCGGTAAGCCAGGGGGAAAAAGCAGTGGTGCGCCTGCTGCAAAGCGAAAACAGCGCCATTGCGCTGGATAAGCTGGGGATGCCGGCGGCTCAACTGCGGTTGCTGAAAAACGCGCTGGCTAAACCGCAGGGCCTGATTCTGGTCACCGGCCCGACCGGCAGCGGCAAAACCTTTACGCTGTACAGCAGCCTGAGCGCCCTCAACGTGCCGGAGAAAAACGTCTGTAGCGTAGAGGATCCGCTGGAGATTCCGCTACAGGGCATTAACCAGACTCAGGTGCAGCCACGCAGCGGTCTCGATTTTAACCGCGTACTGCGTGCGCTGCTGCGGCAGGATCCGGACGTCATTATGATTGGCGAGATTCGTGATGCTGAAACCGCCAGCATCGCCGTCAAAGCGGCACAAACCGGGCATCTGGTGCTCTCAACCCTGCACACTAATTCAACGGCGGAAACCCTGACCCGCTTACGGCAAATGGACATTCCCGGCTACCTGCTCGGTCCGGCGTTACAGCTGGTGGTCGCGCAGCGGCTGGTACGCCGCCTGTGCGTGCACTGCCGCCAGCCAGGCCAGGCCATCGCTCATCTGCCGGGTGACATGTGGCCCGGCACGTTGCAAACCTGGCGCGCGCCCGGCTGCGATCACTGTTTCTCCGGCTACTACGGCCGCCTGGCGCTGTTTGAAATCCTGCCGATGAGCAGCAAGCTGCAGAACGCCATCTCGGCCGATATGCCGCTGGAGCATCTGCTGACGCTGGCCGCGGAGCAGGGGATGAAAACGCTGCTGACCGCCGGACTGGAAGCGGTTAGCCGCGGCGACACCTCTTTCGAGGAGATGCAGCGCGTGGTAGGTCTCGGCAATGGCTAATCGCTACCAGTTCCGCTGGCAGGCGCTGGACAGCATGGGTCAGCTGCAGGAGGGCGAGTCGCTGCAGATCAGCCAGGACGCGCTGCTCAATCAGCTCGCCGATCGCGGCATGCTGGTCGTGAGCTGGCAGCGCGGGAAGTGCTGGCGCGCACGAGACTGGAAGTGGCAGCAGAAGATTGACCTGATGCGCCAGCTGGCGACGCTGCTGAAAGCCGGACTGCCGCTGGCGGAGAGTCTCACGCTGCTGGCCAGCGGCCATCCCCACGCGGGCTGGCGCGTGCTGCTGAGCATTCTGCATCAGCGGGTTATGGCCGGAGAACCGTTTTCACAGGCGCTGCGCGACTGGCCGGATATTTTCCCGCCGCTGTTTCCGGCGCTGATGCAGGTGGGTGAGCTGACCGGGCAACTGGACGAGTGCTGCCGCCAGCTGGCACTGCAGCAGAGCAAGCAGCAGTTTTTACGGCAAAAAGTGGTGAAAGCGTTGCGCTATCCGCTGTTTATCCTGCTGGTAGCGCTGGCGGTCAGTGCTGGCATGCTGCTGTTCGTGCTGCCGGAATTTGTTGCGGTGTATGCCAGCTTTGACGCACCGCTGCCGGCCTTTACCGCTGGCGTGATGGCGCTGTCGGCGCTGTTGCAGCAGGCGGCGCTGCCGCTGCTGTTATTCAGTGTGGCAGCTGGCTGGCTGGCGCGCCTCAGCTACCGACGCTCCGTTGCGTGGCAAAAGCGCAGCCAGCAGTGGCTGCTGCGGCTTCCGCTGCTGGCTCCGCTGTGGCGTGGCGGCCAGCTGAGCCAGATATACGCGATCCTGCAACTGACCCAGCAGGCCGGACTGACGCTGCTGCAAAGCCTGCAGGCGGTAGAGGTAACGCTGGCTTCACGGTTGTGGCGCGATGCCATTGTCGCGTTACAACAGCACATTGCCGCTGGCGCGCCACTGCATCAGGCACTGCAGGGACATCCGCTGTTTACACCGCTGTGCGCTCAGCTAATCCGCGTCGGTGAAGAGGCCGGTGCGCTGGATGTGATGCTGGCGCGGCTGGCGGAGTGGCATGAAGCGCAGACGCTGACGCGCGCCGACAGTCTGGCCGCCTCGCTGGAGCCGTTGATGATGGTAGTGATTGGCGGCATTGTTGGCACGCTGGTGATTGCCATGTATCTGCCGGTGTTTGGGCTGGGTGACGCCATACGTTAAACGGGCGCGTGCGGCGCCCGTTGCGGTACATTAGCGGTTGAACACGCGGTTTTCCTGTTCTGCCACGCGAATAAAGGTGGTGCGTTTGGTCAGCTCTTTCAGGCGCTCTGCGCCGACGTAAGTACAGGCTGAACGCAGCCCGCCGAGGATATCTTTCACCGTTTCCGCGACCGGACCACGCAGCGGCAGACGAACGGTTTTCCCTTCTGCGGCACGGTAGCCCGCCACTCCGCCCACATGGCGCTTCATGGCCGATTCAGAGCTCATGCCGTAGAACAGCATAAACTGCTCGTCCTGCTCTTCAACGATAGTGCCTTCGCACTCATCGTGTGCCGCCAGCATGCCGCCGAGCATCACGAAATCGGCCCCGCCGCCGAACGCCTTGGCGATATCGCCCGGCACAGCACAGCCGCCGTCACTGACAATCTGCCCACCGAGTCCATGCGCCGCATCGGCACACTCAATCACCGCCGAGAGCTGCGGATAGCCAACGCCGGTTTTGACGCGCGTGGTGCACACCGAGCCCGGACCGATCCCGACTTTCACGATGTCGGCACCGGACAGAATCAGCTCTTCGACCATCTCCCCGGTGACCACATTGCCGGCGCAAATGGTTTTACCCGGGAAGCTTTCCCGCGCGCGCTGCAGGAAGGCAACAAAATGCTCGGAGTAGCCGTTTGCCACATCAATACAGATAAAGTTGAGCTGGGGCGACAGCGCGAGGATCGCGCTTAGCTTGCTGAAGTCCGCTTCGGACGTGCCGGTGGACACCATCACGTGGCTGAGCACCGAGGCCGGTACGCGCTGGATAAAGGTCTGCCACGCTTCAACGCTGTAGTGCTTATGCACGGCGGTGAGCACGTTGAATCCCGCCAGCGCTTCGGCCATGGTAAAGGTACCGACGGTATCCATGTTGGCGGCAATCACCGGAACACCGGACCAGGCGAGGCCGGAATGTTTGAACGTGAAGGTGCGTTCCAGCTCAACCTCAGAACGGCTTTTCAGCGTGGAGCGTTTTGGGCGAATCAGCACATCTTTAAAGCCCAGTTTTACATCTTCTTCAATACGCATAACAGAGTGTCCTGGTTAGTGACGACGAACCGCAGTTCGGGTAGCGCTCACGGCTCCAGTGTCGTTATCATACGCGCCATTCGTTCCGCGACAAGACTGCGAATTTCACTTTATTTAAGCTACAATCCGTTAAATTTAGCTGAGAAAACCGATTGTGATCGGGCTCTCATCACGCTGCGGCGGGTGAGAGGAATGTTGAGAGAACGCGATGCCTTTTACCGTTGCACTGACCGGTGGCATTGGCAGTGGTAAAAGCACCATTGCTAACGCTTTTGCCGCGCTGAACGTCGACATCATTGACGCCGATGTGATTGCCCGCGAGGTGGTTGAACCGGGCACGCCTGCGCTCAACGCCATTGTAAAACGTCATGGGGAAGCAATCCTGACGGCGGAAGGCACGCTATATCGCGCACGTTTGCGGGAAATTATTTTCCAGCAGCCGCAAGAGAAGAACTGGCTCAATCAGCTGCTGCATCCGCTGATTAACGCCCGTACCCAGCAGCTGAAGGCGCAGGCGGCCTCGCCTTACGTCATGTGGGTGGTACCGCTGCTGGTGGAAAACGGTCTGCAGCATCAGGCCGATCGGGTGTTAGTGGTGGATGTCGATGAGGCCACGCAGCTGCAGCGCACCCGCCAGCGCGATGGCATCTCTCTCAGCCAGGCACAACGTATCCTTGCCGCGCAGGCCAGCCGCCAGCAGCGCTTAGCCTGCGCGGATGACATCATAGATAACAGCGGCACGCCGGAACAGGCTTTGCCGCGCGTTGCTGAACTTCACCAGCGCTATTTACGCCTGGCAGCAACCGGACGGGATTAATATCATGAGCACAGTGGTTCTGTTTGAACACCCCCTGAATGAGAAGATGCGCACCTGGCTGCGCGTAGAATTTCTGATTAACCAGCTGCACGAAACGCTGCCGGTCAACAGCTCAGTTGCCGCATTAGGCGTATTTCGCATCATTGGCGATCTGCTGGATATCTTTGAGCGCGGCGACATGCGCACCGAACTGTTGAAAGAGCTGGAGCGCCAGCAGCAAAAACTGCGCGCCTGGCTGGATGTACCGGGCGTCGATGAGCAAACCGTCAGCCAGTTGCGCGATCAGCTCAAACAGCAGTCCAGCGAACTGATGGCCGCGCCGCGCATGGGCCAGCAGCTGCGCGAAGATCGGCTGATTGCTGCGGTGCGACAGCGTCTGAGCATTCCCGGCGGCTGCTGCAGCTTTGACCTGCCGGGTCTACACATCTGGCTGCATCAGCCACAGGCGCTGCGCGATACTCAGGTAAATGGCTGGCTGGCCTCGCTCGATCCACTGCGCAACAGCCTGACGATGATTCTCAACCTGATTCGCCAGTCGGGCGTGTTTCGTCATCAGACCAGCCTCAACGGCTTTTACCAGGATAACGCCGAAGGTTCCGATCTGCTGCGCCTGCAGCTGACGCTGGAGGATGCGCTTTATCCGCAGGTCTCCGGTCATAAAAGCCGCTATGCCATCCGCTTTTTGCCGCTCGATAGTGAACGCGGCGAAGTGCCGGCGCGACTGAATTTTGAATTAGCCTGTTGTTAGAGGATGTTATGCAGGAAGAAATGATTACCGTAACCTGTCCCAACTGCGGCAAAGCTGTGATGTGGGATGAACTGAGTCCGTGGCGCCCGTTTTGCACCAAACGCTGTCAGCTGATTGATTTGGGTGAGTGGGCCGCTGAAGAGAAACGTATTCCCAGCAGCGGTGACATGACGGACAGCGACGACTGGAGCGAAGAACAGCCGTAATCGCTACAGGGGCGCCCGGCCCCTGCCATTAAATCTCGCCTGCCACTAAGCGGGCAATCAGCGCGTGGTTAGCCGGCGGAAACTCCTCAGCCACCAAATCACGCTGTTCAACCCAGCGCTGCGGCTGTCCTTCCCGTCCCCACGGCTCGCCCTGCCACTCTTCCACCAGGAAGAAATGCAGCGTCACGCGCAGGTCATCGTAACTGTGGTCGGCCTGACCAAGCGCTTTCGCCGTCATCACGTCAATACCGGTCTCTTCCATCAGCTCACGTTTTAACGCCTGTTCTGCGCTTTCGTGCTGTTCAATTTTTCCGCCCGGAAACTCCCATTTGTTGGCCATGTGGGAGCTTGCCGCACGCTGGGCAAGAAAGATCTGACGACTGGCATTGCGAATGATGCCCACCGCAACCTGCAGGTGTTTCATAAGCTGGATTCCGCTTGTAGTTAGTGAGCGCTGATTTTAAAGCAGACGCAGGACGATGTTAACTGCTGTGCGGCTTCCGCAGCATCCTGCTGCACAGATTCCGGTTATTAAGACAGGTCGTAATGATCGTAACGCGCCATGTTGGGAATACTCGCAGCCACTTTACTCTAGCCAGGCCGACTACCCATGGAACGCAAACTAACAACGTTTCTGGCGCAAGACGCACAGAAACAAATGAATACTTTACGCCATTTGGTTTTTCACGACATTTTAACGCTCGACAGCGCGCAGAACACCCTGACCTGGTGGCCAGAGCAGAAAACCATCCCGCTTAACGAAGCGCAAAAGCGCTTCTTCTCCTGCCTGCTACTGCGCATCACCTCTAAGCGGCAGATCATTGCCACGGTGTGGAATGAGAGCTATCCGGGGATCAGCGATAACAACTATCACCAGTTGCTGTTTCAAAGCCGTGCCCTGTTAAAACGCTATGGTCTGCCCGACGGACTCCTGGTTACGCTGCCGTATCATGGCGTACGGCTCAATGAAGAGAAGCTGATGGCGATCACCCGCTAATCAGCCAAAGAAAAAGGAGCCCGCGGGCTCCTTTTTGCTATCAGGCCAGACGACCGTGACACTGTTTGTATTTTTTACCTGAGCCGCATGGGCACGGATCGTTACGCCCCACTTTACGCTCACCGCCCTGAGCCGCCAGCGCAGCGGCCGCTGCGGTGTCGTCATCAACGTGGCTAAGCTGCTGCTGCTGGGCGAGACGCTCTGCTTCTTCGCGACGCTGCTGCTCCATCGCTTCCACTTCTTCCGGCATCCGCACCTGCACTTTGCTCAGGGTGCTGATCACTTCGTATTTCAGCGACTCCAGCATCGCGGCAAACATGGCGAAAGATTCACGCTTGTACTCCTGCTTCGGATCCTTCTGCGCATAGCCACGCAGATGGATGCCCTGACGCAGGTAGTCCATCGCCGCCAGATGCTCTTTCCACAGCGAGTCGAGCGTTTGCAGCATCACGCCTTTTTCGAAGTTGCGCATCATTTCTGCGCCGACCACCTCTTCTTTCGCCGCGTAATTTTCGCTGGCGCGGCTCATGATGCGCTCACGCAGCGTCTCTTCATGCAGATCCGGCTCTTTATCCAGCCACTCGGCAATCGGCAGGTCCAGGTCGAAGTCGTTACGCAGACGCTCTTCCAGCCCCGGGACGTCCCACATCTCTTCCAGCGACTGCGGCGGAATGTAGGTGTCGATGGTGGCTTTGAACACATCTTCACGAATGCTGTTGATAGTGTCGGAGACATCGGACACATCCAGCAGTTCGTTACGCTGGCTGTAAATGGCGCGACGCTGATCGTTGGCGACGTCATCATATTCCAGCAGCTGTTTACGGATATCGAAGTTGCGGCTTTCCACTTTGCGCTGCGCATTGGCAATCGCTTTGGTCACCCACGGATGCTCAATCGCTTCACCCGGCTTCATACCCAGCTTACGCATCATGTTGGAAACACGATCGGAAGCGAAGATACGCATCAGCGCATCTTCCATCGACAAATAGAAGCGCGAGGAACCGGCATCACCCTGACGACCCGCACGGCCGCGCAGCTGGTTATCGATACGGCGTGATTCGTGGCGCTCGGTACCGATGATGTGCAGGCCTCCTGCCGCCAGCACCGCATCATGGCGCAGTTTCCACGCCGCTTTGATGGCCTCAACCTGTTCTTCCGTCGGGTTTTCCAGCGCCGCCACTTCCGCCTGCCAGCTGCCGCCGAGCATGATGTCCGTACCACGGCCGGCCATGTTGGTGGCGATGGTCACTGCGGCTGGCTGGCCGGCCTGCGCCACGATATCCGCTTCGCTGGCGTGGAACTTGGCGTTCAGCACGCTGTGCTTGATGCCGGCGCGCGTCAGCTCCTGGGATACCACTTCAGATTTTTCGATCGAGATGGTGCCCACCAGTACCGGCTGTCCGTTAGCCGTACAGGTACGAATGTCTTCGATAATGGCGTCAATCTTCTCTTTCTCGGTCATGTAGACCAGATCGGCCATATCTTTACGCACCATCGGACGGTTGGTTGGCACCACGATGGTATCGAGCTTGTAGATGGAGCTGAATTCAAATGCTTCGGTATCAGCGGTACCGGTCATACCGGCCAGCTTCTCGTAGATACGGAAGTAGTTCTGGAAGGTGATGGAGGCCAGCGTCTGGTTCTCATTCTGGATCTCCACGCCCTCTTTGGCTTCGACCGCCTGGTGCAGGCCATCAGACCAGCGACGTCCCTGCATGGTACGGCCGGTGTGCTCATCAACGATGATCACCTCGCCGTCCTTCACGATGTAGTCAACGTCGCGGGTGAACAGCGCGTGAGCGCGCAGTGCTGCGGTCACGTGGTGCATCAGCATGATGTTGGTCGGCGAGTAGAGTGACTCGCCCTCATCCATGATGCCCTGGCTGACCAGCAGCTCTTCCACTTTCACCAGACCGCGCTCGGTCATGTGCGCCTGACGGGCTTTTTCATCTACCCAGAAGTCGCCTTCGCCCTGAAAGTTGTCTGAATCTTCTTTCTCCTGGCGTACCAGGTGCGGGATGATTTTGTTGACCTTGATGTAGAGATCGGAACTGTCTTCGGCCGGGCCGGAGATGATCAGCGGCGTACGCGCTTCATCGATCAGGATCGAGTCCACCTCATCCACCAGCGCATAGTGCAGTTTACGCTGTACGCGCTCTTCCGGGCTGAAGGCCATGTTGTCGCGCAGATAATCGAAGCCGTATTCATTGTTGGTGCCGTAGGTGATATCGGCTGCATAGGCAGCGCGCTTAGCCACCGCCGGCATGCCCGGCAGGTTGATGCCCACAGTCAGACCGAGGAACTCAAACAGCGGACGGTTGTTTTCGGCGTCACGCTGCGCCAGGTAGTCGTTGACGGTCACAACGTGCACGCCTTTGCCACTCAGCGCATTCAGGTAGGCCGGCAGCGTTGCGGTCAGGGTTTTACCTTCACCGGTACGCATCTCCGCGATGCAGCGCTCGTTAAGCACCATGCCGCCGATCAGCTGGACGTCAAAGTGGCGCATGCCAAACACACGCTTACTGGCTTCACGTACGGTGGCGAAGGCTTCAGGAATCAGGCTCTCCAGCGTTTCGCCTTTTTTCAGGCGCTCGCGGAACTGGTCGGTTTTCGCTTTCAGTTCGTCGTCAGACAGTTTGACGAACTCCGGCTCCATCTTGTTGATGACATCGACCACTTTACGCATACGGCGCAGTGTACGATCATTGCTGCTACCAAAAACTTTCGTTAACAATTTGATTAACATAATAAATTTATCTCAATTCAGCCGTGACAATACGGGCTGCAAAGGCAAAAAACAGAAAAAGGAAAATAACGTTAGCTGTGAGCAATGAAAGGTCCGGCGCGGATGCCATGAATAGCAGCCTGCCAGTCAGCAGAAGAGTGAACGTTGGGCAGAACAGGATGCGCGCGCGACGGCGCGGCCATCGCGGCTAAAGGTTGCGCGGGCGAAGTGAGCAGCGCCTGCAGCGAGTCAATCAGCGCCAGCTTTTGCGCCGCCAGCGGCAGAGCATGTTCCGCTTCTGCGGTTGCCGGTGGCGTCATGCTGAAGGAGAGATGACGAATAACGGTGCGGATGGCGTGCTGATGCCAGTAATCAACGTTGAAACTGGGTCGGCGCGCACTTTCCTGCAGGCGAATCAGGTGATCGAACCGCACCACCTTGCCGGTAAACAGGCTGCTGACCGGTGAATCGCTGCTGGTCGGCTCTGCGCTTTGCGCACAGGCAGGCAGGCCGAGACTGGCCGCCACCATTCCCAACAGGAGATGAGGCCAGAAATAGCGTCTGCCGAGTTGTCGCCAGCGTGAGAAAATCCCGATCACCTTTCGTCCATCATGCCAGTCATTAAGCGCTAAGTCAGAGTTGCATTAACTACCCTGCTTACATGAGCGCCAGATAATAGCACTTATGTGGGGCTTCGACATCAGGGATTAAAGGGCTTACGGCGGATTTCACGTTTTTTTGCGCAGGGTTTCGCCGGTCACGACAGGGTTTTGCGAGCGGGGTTACAGAGCCAGAGACAGGCAATAAAAAACGGCGGGTTCCACTGACCGGAGAGGGTGTCAGGGAAGCCCGCCGTTTGATGGCTGACTTAGGCCAGCACTAAATTTGGCGCTTTGAAGGCCAGTGGCAGTTCAGCTTCGTCTTCGAAGGTCGCCCATTCCCAGGCTTCCTGCTTAGCCAGTACCGCCTGCAGCAGCTTGTTGTTCAGCGCATGGCCGGATTTGAACGCAGAGAATGCGCCAATCACGTTATGACCACACATGAACAGGTCGCCGATGGCGTCCAGCATTTTGTGACGCACGAACTCATCTTCAAAGCGCAGGCCATCTTCGTTCAGCACGCGGAAATCATCGAGGCCAATCGCACAATCTAAACTACCGCCCAGGCACAGGCCTTTAGACTGCAGATATTCGATTTCACGCATAAAGCCAAAGGTGCGCGCACGGCTAATCTGACGCACGAAGGATTCAGCCGAGAAATTGAGCTGGTAACGCTGCGAGCTTGAGTCAATCGCCGGATGTTTGAAGTCGATGGTGAAGTCGAGTGAAAAACCATTATACGGTTTGATCTCGGCCCACTTGTCGCCATCTTCTACCCGTACCGCTTGCTTCACGCGCACGAATTTCTTCGCACTGTTCAGCTCTTCGACACCGGCATCCATCAGCAAATAAACAAAAGGCGCGGCACTGCCATCCATAATCGGAATTTCTGGCGCATCAACTTCAACAATGATGTTGTCGATGCCCAGGCCCGCCAATGCAGCATTCAGGTGTTCAACCGTCGAAATACGCACGCCTTCATCATTCACCAGGCACGTACTCAGCATGGTGTCGCGCACGTATTTTGCATCAGCCGGGAAATCAACCGGTGGATTCAAGTCAGTGCGACGATAGATGACCCCGGTATTAGCCGACGCAGGGCGTAAGGTCAGCGTGACTTTTTTGCCGGTATGTAAACCGACGCCAGTCGCCTGAACAATACGTTTTAATGTCCTTTGTTTGATCATCGCATTATCTCGCAATATTACCCATCCGACCGCCAGTATAAATTACCGGCGGGCGAATACTTTAGCACAAAGAGCGGAGAATCCCAATTCTCAGGATATTCTTAGTCTGCCTGTTTACGCAGGAAGGCGGGAATATCAAGATAGTCAGGCTCTTTGCTGGAAGACGCAGGCTGATCGTTCACCACTTTCGCGGCCGGTTTCTGCTCCTGCGGCAGCGGCGCCATGCCGTGCTGCTGGTAACGATGATCCATCACCGGCTGAGTGGCTGGCTTGTTAGTCACCAGAGTGATTTCCGGACGCTTATCCATGCCGATACCGGTTGCCACCACGGTGACGCGCAGCTCGTCGTTCATCTCTGGATCCAGCGAGGTACCGATCACCACGGTCGCGTTGTCAGAGGCGAAGGCGCGGATGGTGTTACCCACGGTTTCGAACTCATCCAGGCGCAGGTCGAAGCCCGCCGTGATGTTAACCAGCACGCCGCGCGCGCCCGACAGGTCGATGTCTTCCAGCAGCGGGCTGGAGATCGCCATTTCGGCCGCTTCTTCAGCACGATCTTCACCGCAGGCAACGCCAGAACCCATCATCGCGTAACCCATCTCCGACATCACGGTACGCACGTCAGCGAAGTCGACGTTCATCAGACCCGGACGTGTGATCAGTTCAGCAATACCCTGTACCGCGCCTTTCAGCACGTCGTTAGCCGCACCGAACGCGTCGAGCAGAGAGATACCACGGCCCAGCACTTTCAGCAGCTTATCGTTAGGAATGGTGATCAGTGAATCGACATGCTTGGACAGCTCAGCGATACCCTGTTCCGCAAACGCCATGCGCTTTTTCCCTTCGAAGTTGAAGGGCTTCGTCACCACCGCAACCGTCAGGATACCTAAATCTTTGGCCACTTCAGCCACTACAGGTGCTGCACCGGTACCGGTACCGCCACCCATGCCTGCGGCGATAAACACCATGTCTGCCCCTTCCAGCGCAGAACGCAGTGCTTCGCGATCCTCTTCCGCCGAGGTACGACCGACTTCCGGGTTAGCACCCGCACCGAGACCTTTGGTGATGTTGGTCCCGATCTGAATCGTCTGGCCGACCGCCGTTTTACGCAACGCCTGCGCGTCGGTGTTCACAGCGAAGAATTCCACACCTTCGATACGCTCGCGTACCATGTGCTCTACGGCGTTGCCACCGCCACCGCCGACGCCGATGACTTTAATCACCGCGTCATTGGTTAATTCCATAGGTTCAAACATGATTTCTCTCCGTTATGTGCCTGTCGCCTGGAGATCATAAACATTGCCTGATGATCTCCTTTTTCAAAAAATTAAAACTCTTTCTTCAGCCAGCTGTTGATGCGTTTAAACCAATTGCCCACTGAAGCACGTTTTTCCGTTTCTGCATCACCGTTCATGTGTGACTCTTTGCCGTAATGCAGCAGGCCAACCGCCGTCGAGTAGTACGGCTCCTGCGCATAATCCGTCAGGCCGGTGATGTTAAGCGGCTGACCGATGCGCACCTGGGTGTGGAACACCCGCTGCGCACAGGCCGCCAGACCTTCAATCTGCGCCGCACCGCCGGTCAGCACAATACCGGCTGCCAGATGGTGCTTCACGCCCTGCTGACGCAGTTGCTCCTGCAGTTGCAGAATCTCGTCGTTCACCAGATTCAGCAGTTCGGTGTAACGCGGCTCAATCACTTCCGCCAGCGTCTGGCGCTGCAGGCTGCGCGGTGGACGTCCACCCACGCTCGGCACTTCGACGTTTTCGTCTTTGCCGACAATCGAACCCAGCGCACAACCGTGACGCACTTTAATCGCTTCGGCGTCGGTTGGCGGTGTGCCAAATGCATAGGCGATATCGCTGGTCACCACGTTCCCGGCATAGGGGATCACTTTGGTATGACGCAGCGCGCCGCCGGTGTACACCGCGATATCCATTGTACCGCCACCGATGTCAACAACACAGACTCCCAGCTCACGTTCATCTTCGGTCAGTACCGAAAAACTGGCTGCCAGTCCGGCAAAAATCAGTTGGTCAACTTTCAGGCCACAACGTTCAACTGCTTTGACGATATTTTTTGCCATATCGTTGTGGCAGGTGATGAGATGCACCTTGGCCTGCATACGCACGCCGGAAAGGCCGACCGGGTTTTTGATGCCTTCCTGATAATCGATGGCGTATTCCTGTGGAATCACATGCAGAATACGATGTTCGTCACGCACGCGAACGGATTTCGCCGTGTGCACCACGTTTTCCACATCATCCTGAGTGACTTCCTCTTCGGAAATCGGAACCATCCCGATTTCGTTCTGACAACTAATATGTTTGCCCGATAAAGCAAGGTATACCGACGAAATCTGGCAGTCAGCCATCAATTCCGCCTGATCGATGGCGCGCTGTACGCACTTCACCACCGACTCCAGATCGTTTACGCCGCCTTTGTCCATCCCGCGGGACGGGCAGCTGCCGACGCCAATAATGTTGACCATACCATCGGGCAGAATTTCCCCAACCAGGGCGGCGACCTTCGCAGTGCCGATTTCAAGTCCTACTACCAGTTTTCTGTCCGTTGCCTTGATCATTGTGGTTTAGCCTGTGCCTGGTTTTGTTGCTGATTACTGTCCTGTGGCTCAATCGGTGCCGGTGCCCAGCCTACTGCGGCGCCGGAGTCATAGCGTAGATCAACATAGCTGATGCGCTGGTTCTGACTCTGGCCCTGCTGCTGCAGCTCCGGGTAGAGCTCAATAAAACGGTTCAGACGCTTCATGGTATCGCTGCGCCCCAGTTCGATGCGCACATCGTCACTGGTCACCAGTTGCCACGAGCGCCGCGCCGTCATCGACGCGACCTTCAGGGTAAACTTACTGGCCCGCAGCACATCACTCATGGTGTGATAGCCGGCCAGCACCTCTTTTTCACTGCCTTCCGGACCATACAGCATCGGCAACGTCTCCTTGCCGATGTGGCTGGCCGGGACGCTGAAGGAGACGCCATCGGCGTCCACCATGTGCGAGTCATTCCAGCGTGCCACCGGGACAAACTCCACCAGGTTTATCTTCAGCTCGTCAGGCCACTGCTTGCGCACGCTGACCTGCTTAATCCACGGTAAACGCTCAATCTGCTGCTGAATGATATCCACATTCTGCGACATGAACGTGCCCGGCGCGCCGAGCGATAAAATCGCCTGGCGAATATCATCGTGCGTGGTGTAGTGGGTTTCGCCCGTCACCACCAGCTTCGACAGCGGCAGTCGCGACGCATCATTCATCCACTTCAGCACCACCAGGCCGCCAGCCACCATGGTGCCCATCACCAGCAGCAGGAACACGATGCCAAACAGCCGTGCTCCGTTGCTCCGTCCGGAGCGCGCACGCTCCTGTGGTTCGCGATTTCTAACGCGCAGTGCCGCCTGAGACATATCAGTCAGCCAGCTCCAGAATGCGCGCCACCAGCTGCGGGAAGCTGTATCCTGCCTGCTTCGCGGCCATCGGCACCAGGCTGTGGCTGGTCATGCCTGGCGAGGTGTTCACTTCCAGCAGCTGGAAGTTACCGTCGCCATCAGCCATTACATCAACCCGTCCCCAGCCGCTGCAGCCTAACGCGCGCCACGCAGCCAGCACCAGCGCCTGCAGCTCTGCCTCTTTCTCTGCACTCAACCCGCTCGGGCAGAAGTATTGAGTATCGTCAGAAATGTATTTTGCTTCATAGTCATAGAACTCGCTGGCGGTCTGAATTCTGATGGAAGGCAGAATTTCATCGCCAACGATGCCCACCGTGTACTCGGCGCCGCTGAGAAACGCTTCCACCAGCACGTCATCATCATGGCGAAACGCCTCCTGCAGCGCGGCCGGCAGCGCCTCCGCCTGGTTCACGCGGCTGATGCCAACGCTCGATCCTTCGCAGCTGGGTTTCACAAACAGTGGCAGGCCAAGCGCAGCGATAGCGGCCTGGGCCGATGCATCCAGGCCCTGCTCATACTGCTGGCGCGTCAGCCAGACAAATTTGCCCGACGGCAGTCCCCTGCCCTGCCACAGCAGTTTGCTGCGCAGTTTATCCATGGTGATGGCCGACGCCATCACGCCGCTGCCGGTATAGGGCAGCTGTAAAAATTCCAGCAGCGCCTGCAACGTGCCATCTTCACCGCCGCGACCGTGCAGGGCGATAAACACTTTGGCAAAGCCCTGTTGCTTCAGATCCAGCACCGACACGTCACGGGTATCGACACCGTGCGCATCAATGCCCATCTCGCGCAGTCCGGCCAGCACCGCGCTGCCGGACATCAGCGACACATCACGCTCGGCGGAGGTCCCGCCCATTAATACCGCGACTTTCTCAGCCATGGCGCGCCTCCGTGTTCAGAGCAGGCTGCAGCTGAATCTCAGCCAGCTTGCGGGCGATTTTGCCGATGTTGCCAGCGCCCTGCACAATCACCAGATCGTCGCCGGACAGCAGCGGTGCCAGCGCATCCGGCAATGCCTCGTGCTCGGAGACCAGAATCGGATCGACCTTGCCGCGATGGCGAATGGCGCGACACAGCGAACGGCTATCCGCGCCCGGAATGGGTGCTTCGCCCGCCGGATAGACATCCAGCATCAGCAGCACATCCACCTGCGACAGCACGTTCGCGAAGTCATCAAACAGATCGCGGGTTCGCGTGTAGCGATGCGGCTGGAACACCATGACCAGTTTTTTCTCCGGCCAGCCGGCGCGCGCCGCTTTAATGGTGACATCCACTTCGGTGGGATGATGACCATAATCGTCGACCAGCATCGCGCTGCCCGCTTTGCCGTTAACCGCCGCAGTGTCGAACTCGCCCAGCACGTCGAAACGACGACCGGTGCCCTGGAAGCTTTCCAGCGCCGCCAGAATCGCGTTGTCGTCAATGCCCTCTTCGCTGGCCACCGCCACCGCTGCCGCGGCGTTCAGCGCGTTATGGCGACCCGGCGCATTCAGCGTCACGTGCAGCACCGGCTTATCGTGCCGAATCAGGGTAAAGTGGCCCTGCGCGCCGCGCTGTTCATAGTTTTCCACCCGCACATCCGCGTCATCGCTGAAGCCATAGGTTGTGACCTGACGGCCTACGCGCGGAATCAAATCGCGAATCACCACATCGTCCACGCACATCACCGCGCGTCCGTAGAACGGCAGGTTGTGCAGGAAGTTAATAAACGTCTGCTTCAGGTTCTCAAAATCGCCCTGATAGGTATCCATGTGATCTGCTTCGATGTTGGTGACAATCGCCACCATCGGCTGCAGATGCAGGAAAGACGCGTCGCTTTCATCCGCTTCAGCAATCAGGTAACGGCTGCTGCCAAGGCGCGCATGCGTGCCCGCCGCTTTAACCAGACCGCCGTTAACGAACGTCGGATCGAGGCCGCCTTCCGCATAAATACTGGTCACCATCGCAGTGGTGGTGGTTTTACCGTGCGTGCCGGCAATCGCGATGCCGTGACGGAAACGCATCAGCTCAGCCAGCATCTCCGCCCGGCGAATCACCGGAATACGCTGCTCACGCGCCGCCACCAGTTCCGGGTTGTCCTGCGCCACGGCGGTGGAAACCACCACCACGCTGGCGTCGGTGACATTTTCCGGCCGGTGGTTGAAGTAAATGGTCGCGCCCAGCGAGGCCAGATGCTGCGTAACCGGATTGGGCGCCAGATCGGAGCCGCTAATATGATAGCCTTCGTTCGCCAACACCTCGGCAATACCGCCCATGCCGGCACCGCCGATGCCGACAAAGTGGATGTGCCGGACGCGACGCATCTCGGGCACAATAGAACGCAGTTTTGCCAATTGTTGTGTATTCATCTGTCTCTGTTACCTGTTTTCCCGTTTGCACCTATACGCAGATGCGGGCCAGTCAAACTGACCGGTTAACTTACTTCGCGACGCGCGCAACCTCTTGTGCCACCCGATCGGTCGCATCGGGAATCGCCACCTGGCGGGCTTTTTCCGCCATCGCCAGCAGCGTGGCGCGATCCCAGTGGCGCAGCGTGTCTGCGACGGCCGCAGCACTAAACTGCGGCTGTTCAAAAATTCTGGCCGCGCCGGCTTTTTCCAGCGGCAGCGCATTCCAGTACTGCTGACGATCTTTGTGCTGGAACGGCACAAAAATCGCCGGTAAACCTGCTGCCGCCACTTCACTGACGGTCAGCGCGCCGGAGCGACACACCACCACATCGGCCCACGCATAGGCTTGCGCCATGTCATCGATAAACTCGGTGACCTTGTGCTGCGGCTGGCCAGCGGCCTGATATGCCTGCTGCACGGTCTCGCGTGCGCCTTTGCCGGTCTGGTGCCACAGCGTGATGGCGTCACCCAGTTCGGCAGCGACCTGCGGCACAACCTGATTCAGGATGCGCGCGCCCTGGCTGCCGCCAATCACCAGCACACGAATCGGCCCGCTGCGGTGCGCCAGACGCTGCGCCGGCAGCGGCAGCGCCAGCACATCATTGCGCACCGGATTGCCCACCACCTCGGCATCAGGAAACGCGCCGGGAAACGCCTGCATCACTTTGGTGGCGATCTTTGCCAGCCACTTGTTGGTCAGCCCGGCAATACCGTTCTGCTCATGCAGCACCACCGGAATGCCGCAGCTCCATGCCGCGAGGCCGCCCGGACCGGAAACATAACCGCCCATGCCCAGCACCACATCCGGCTGCCAGTTTTTCATGATGCGGCGCGCCTGGCGCCACGCATTGAAAATGCGCACCGGTGCCAGCAGCAGGGCCTTTACGCCTTTACCGCGCAGTCCGCTGATGCGAATGAAGTCGATGTCGATGCCATGCTTAGGCACCAGGTCGGCTTCCATCCGGTCTGCGGTTCCCAGCCAGCGCACCTGCCAGCCTTGTTCGATCAGATGATGCGCCACGGCCAGTCCGGGGAATACGTGTCCGCCGGTACCGCCCGCCATGACCATCAGCCGTTTACCACTCATCGGGCACCTCGGGTGAACGCCTGGGCTTTTGCCAGACGCGTTTCATAATCTATGCGCAATAAAAAGACGATGGCGGTCGACATAATGATCAGACTCGAACCACCGTAACTGATCAGCGGCAGCGTCAGGCCCTTGGTCGGCAGCATACCCGCCGCTGCGCCAACGTTAACCAGCGCCTGGAAGCTAAACCACACGCCAATGGAACAGGCGAGGAAGCCGGAAAAACGCTGGTCGATCTCCAGCGCGCGACGACCAATCGACATTGCGCGAAAAGCGACGAAGAATACCATCAACAGCGCCAAAACCACACCGACATAACCCAACTCCTCACCGATAATTGAGAAGATAAAGTCGGTATGCGCTTCCGGCAGATACTCCAGTTTCTGCACCGAGTTGCCTAAGCCCTGGCCCCAGAATTCGCCGCGACCAAACGCCATCAGCGACTGGGTCAGCTGGTAGCCGCTGCCGAACGGATCTTCCCACGGGTTCCAGAAAGAGGTGACGCGGCGCATACGGTAAGGTTCCGCGATGATCAGCAGCACCACGGCAAAAATGCCGGAGCCGATAATCGCCAGGAACTGCCACAGTTTCGCGCCCGCGAGGAACAGCATTGCCAGCGTGGTGACAAACAGCACCACCACGGTACCGAGATCCGGCTGGGCCAGCAGCAGTACCGCCAGCACCACCATCACGCCCATTGGCTTACAGAAGCCCCAGAAGTTGTTACGCACCTCTTCCACTTTGCGCACCAGATAGCTGGCGAGATAGCAGAACAGCGACAGTTTGGACAATTCAGCCGGCTGAATACGCAGCGGCCCGAGCGCGATCCAGCGCGATGCACCGTTAACCGAGCTGCCGACCACCAACACGATCAGCAGCATCGCCACCGAAGCCATCAGCATGGCGTTGCTGTAGCGCTGCCAGAAATCCATCGGCACGCGCAGCGTCACTAATGCCATGCCCAGCGCCAGCAAAATATAGAAAGCATCACGCTTGGCGAAATAGAACGGATCGTCATTAAGACGCTGTCCAACCGGCATCGACGCCGAGGTGACCATGACAAAACCGATAATCGCCAGGCCAAACGTCAGCCACAGCAGCGTGCGGTCATACAGCACCACCGGCGCGTCGTCGTTGTCGCGCGCGCCCATCACCCAATCACGCAGGCGCAGCGAAATAAAACTGGCGATACTGGCTCCGGGAATACGCATCAGCTCAGCTCCTTCGCCAGTTGCGCGAAGCGATCGCCGCGCTGTTCAAAATTACGGAACTGGTCAAGACTGGCGCACGCCGGTGACAGCAGCACCAGGTCGCCCGCCTGTACCTGCGCGGCAATCTGCGTCATCGCCTGCTCCAGTGTTTCGGTGCGCGTCGCCACTGCCGGACGCAGCGCGGCCAGCGCGTCGCCGTCGCGGCCAAAGCAGAACAGCCGCACGTTGTCGCCCTGCAGATAGCGCGCCAGCGGCGTGAAGTCCGCCCCTTTGCCATCGCCACCCAGCAGCAGCCAGAGTGTGCCGTTCACCCGCAGGCCGTTAAGCGCGGCTTCGGTGCTGCCCACGTTGGTGGCTTTCGAGTCATTAATCCAGCGCACGCCATGCGCTTCATGCACCAGCTGGAAGCGGTGCGGCAGGCCGCTGTAAGTGGTTAGCGCTTTCAGACTGGAAGCGCGCGGGATATTCACCGCATCGGCCAGCGCCAGCGCGGCCAGCGCATTGGTGTAGTTGTGCTGCCCGACCAGTTTCATCTCATCGGTATTAAGGACTTTCTCGCCCTTCACCCGCAGCCAGGTGCTGCCCTGCTGCTGATTGAGGTGATAATCGCCAACGTCGATGCCAAAGCTGACGCAGCGGCGATCGGCGCCGCGCACTGGCATGGTCATGCCATCGTCGGCATTGACCACGCAGATATCCGCGTTTTCATAAATGCGTAATTTAGCGGCGCGATACTGCTGCATCCCCAGCGGATAACGATCCATGTGATCTTCGGTGACGTTGAGGATGGTCGCCGCCGCCGCTTTCAAACTGTGGGTGGTTTCCAGCTGGAAACTGGACAGCTCCAGCACATACAGCTGCGCCGGTGACTTGAGCAGCGTCAGCGCCGGCAGCCCGATATTGCCGCCCACGCCCACCTGCCAGCCTGCAGCGCGCGCCATTTCACCCACCAGCGTGGTGACGGTGCTTTTGCCATTGGAACCGGTGATCGCCACAATCGGCGCCTGGGCTTCGCGGCAGAACAGTTCGATATCGCCGACAATTTCAATGCCAGCGTCGGCCGCTTCACTCAGCGCCGGATGCGCCAGCGCGATGCCCGGGCTGGCGATGATCAAATCGGATGCCAGCAGCCAGTCGCTGTTGATACCGCCAACGTGGCGCTCCACCTGCTCTGGCAGTTTGTCCAGCCCCGGCGGTGACACACGGGTATCCATCACGCAGGGCGTTACGCCCTGCGCGAGGAAGAAATCAACACAGGACAGGCCGGTAATGCCTAATCCAATGATGACGACTTTTCTGCCCCGATAGTCAGCCATGATTAACGTACCTTGAGCGTTGCCAGGCCAATCAGCACCAGCATCAGCGAAATAATCCAGAAGCGCACGATCACACGCGGCTCCGGCCAGCCTTTCAGTTCATAGTGGTGGTGAATCGGTGCCATGCGGAAAATACGCTGACCGCGCAGCTTGAACGAACCCACCTGCAGGATCACCGACAGCGTCTCAACCACAAATACGCCGCCCATGATCACCAGCAAAAACTCCTGACGCAGCAGCACCGCCAGCGTACCGAGCGCGCCGCCCAGCGCCAGCGAACCCACGTCGCCCATGAAGACCTGCGCCGGATAGGTGTTGAACCACAGGAAGCCCAAACCGGCCCCGACAATCGCGGTACAGACAATCACCAGCTCACCGGCGTGGCGCAGATACGGGATGTGCAGATACTCAGCGAATTTCACGTTACCGGTCGCCCAGGCCACCAGCGCAAAACCGGCCGCCACAAACACCGTTGGCATAATGGCCAGGCCATCCAGACCGTCAGTCAGATTGACCGCATTCCCGG
The DNA here is from genome assembly GCF_035783935.1 of Pantoea dispersa. Lineage (GTDB taxonomy): Bacteria > Pseudomonadota > Gammaproteobacteria > Enterobacterales > Enterobacteriaceae > Pantoea > Pantoea dispersa_C. Next base: position 121,495 of record NZ_JALKOV010000003.1, read on the forward strand.
TACCGACAATCACAAAGTAGGCCAGCACCACGTAGAACAGGCCGAGCTGCGGCATGATATCTTTGAAGAACGGCACCACCAGCTGCGTCGCAGGCGTGTCTTTGCCGGCAATGAACAGCGCGAATGCCACACCGAGCGAAATCACCGACATCCAGAAATATTTCCAGCGCGCAATCAGCCCCTTAGTGTCTTTACGCACCACTTTGCGGTAGTCATCAACGAAGCCAATCACTCCGAAGCCAACCAGCACCACCAGCACGCACCAGACGTAAGGATTAGACGGATAAGCCCACATCAGCACTGAAACCGTGATGGAGGTCAGAATCATAATGCCGCCCATGGTCGGCGTGCCGCGCTTGCTGAAGTGCGACTCCGGACCATCGTTACGTACCACCTGACCAATCTGCAGTTTCTGCAGCCAGGCGATCAGGCGCGGGCCCATCCATAAAGAGATGAACAGGGCGGTCAGCAGGCTGACAATGGCGCGAAACGTCAGATAGGAAAAGACGTTAAAGCCGGAATAAAATGCGACCAGATGTTCGGCCAGCCAGACTAGCATGTTCCTTTCTCCTGTAAGCTCTGTACTACCTGCTCCATGGCGGCACTACGTGAACCTTTAACCAAAATAGTGATGTCCGGATGTTGGGACAGCAGCGTGCGTAAACGTTCAGTCAGTTCGGCTTTACTGGCGAAATGTTCGCCTTTGCCGCTGCTTTCACTAATAAAATGACTGAGCCTGCCGGTGCTCAGCACACAATCAATACCGGCGACTTTCGCCGCTTCGCCCACCTGACGATGACAGGCTTCGGCTTCGTCGCCCAGCTCACCCATGTCACCCACCACCATAACGCGGTAGCCCGGCATATCGCCCAGCACCTGCGCAGCGGCGGTCATCGAACCGACGTTGGCGTTGTAGCTGTCGTCCAGCAGCAGCTGATTATCAGCAAGGCGAATCGGGAACAGACGCCCAGGAACGGGCTGCAAAGTTTTAAGGCCAGACTGGATGGCGGTTAACGGCGCGTCTACCGACAGTGCCAGCGCGGCAGCGGCCAGCGCATTAGCGATATTGTGCCGGCCCGGCAGCGGCAGCTCGATGGCGATGTCGCCGCGCGGCGTGTGCAGGGTAAACAGCGTGGCGTCAGCGCGCAGCACGATATCGCTGGCGCGGAACTCGGCGTCTGCCATCGGCTGCGGCGAAAAGCGCCACAGGGTTTTATCAGCAAACTGCGGCTGCCAGTTGGGCAAATCATTGCTGTCAGCGTTGATGATGGCGGTGCCGTGCACCGGTAAGCCGCCAAAGATTTCGCCTTTGGCTTTCGCCACGCCCGCCAGCGAACCGAAGCCTTCCAGATGCGCTGCCGCCAGGTTGTTGACCAGCGCGGTTTCCGGACGCACCAGATTGGTGGTGTAAGCAATTTCACCCTGATGATTCGCGCCCATTTCAATCACGGCATACGCGTGTTGTGGCGTCAGGCGCAGCAGCGTCATCGGCACGCCGTAATCGTTGTTGAGATTACCGGCGGTATACAGCGTTTCACCGCACTGGCGCAGAATCGCCGCGGTCATCTCTTTCACCGAGGTTTTACCGGAGGAGCCGGTCAGCCCGACCACGCGCGCTTTCGCCTGCTGACGTACCCAGGCGCCAAGCTGACCAAAAGCAATTCGCGTATCGGCGACCACCACCTGCGGCACGTCGACCGCTAAAACACGGTTAACCAGCAGCGCCTGGGCACCGCTGGCGATGGCGTCGGCGACAAAATCGTGTGCGTCAAAACGTTCGCCCACCAGCGCGACAAACAGGCTGCCGGCGGTGACGTTGCGGGTATCGGTGGTGACATCCGCGATAGTGAGATCGCTGCCGTGCAGCTGGCCGCCGCTGATCTCTGCCAGGGTATGCAGCGTAATCGGAATCATGCCATTACCCCCAGCAAACGGGCGACGGTGTCGCGGTCGGAGTAGTCGAGACGGCGGTTACCGATGATTTGATAATCTTCGTGGCCTTTACCGGCCACCAGCACGATGTCATCGGCGCTGGCCTGCATCACCGCATGGGTGACCGCCTGCGCTCGACCTGCAATGACGCGAGCCCGGCCCGGATCGAGCAGGCCGGTGAGAATGTCGTTAACAATCGCCGTCGGCTCTTCGCTCCGCGGATTGTCATCGGTGATCACCACGATGTCGGCGAACTGTTCGGCAATCGCACCCATCAGCGGACGTTTGCCTTTGTCACGATCGCCACCGCAACCAAATACGCACCATAGCTGGCCCTTGCAGTGCAGCCGGGCCGCTTCCAGCGCTTTTTCCAGCGCGTCAGGCGTATGCGCGTAATCGACCACCACCGTCGGCTTTTGGGGCGCGGTGAACACTTCCATACGACCGCATACCGGCTGCAGCTGGCTGGCACTGGCCACCAGCGTGTCGAGCGGATAATCCAGCGTCAGCAGCGTCGCCAGCGCCAGCAGCAGGTTGCTGACGTTGAAGGCCCCCATCAGGCGGCTATCAAACTCGCCGTTGCCCCAGCTTGAACTGAACTGCACGTGTGCGCCGCCGTCGTGATAATCGATCGCTGTCGCCTGCAGCCAGCGGCCACGACAGCCGGGCTGCAGATTGTTGCCCAGCGTGACGGCCACGGCATCCGGTAATTTTTCCAGCCAGCGGCGGCCGACTTCATCGTCAGCGTTGATGATGGCCTCGCCCACCTGATGCTCAGAGAACAGCAGCCATTTGGCCGATTCGTAGCCCTGCATGTCACCGTGATAATCAAGGTGATCGCGGCTCAGATTGGTAAACACCGCGGCGGCAAACGGCAGCGCGGCCACGCGATGCTGCACCAGACCGTGCGAGGAGACTTCCATGGCGGCCACGGTGGCGCCCTGCCCGACCAGATCGTGCAGAATATGCTGAACATCTACCGCCGAACCGGTGGTGTTTTCACTCGGTACCAGCTGACCGTACAGGCCATTGCCCACCGTGCCCATCACCGCGCCAGTTTCGCCCAGCAGGTTGGCCCACTGCGCAATCAGCTGCGTGGTGGTGGTTTTGCCGTTGGTGCCGGTCACGCCAATCAGCTTCAGTTTGTCAGCCGGCTGCTGGTAGAAGCGCCCGGCCAGCGCGGAGAGGCGCTGCGGCAGCTGCGCCAGGTAGATGACCGGGACGCCGTGCATCTCGCGGATATCACCATCGCTGGCTTCGCCTTCAGCCTCGGCAATCACCGCCGCCACGCCCTGGGCGATGGCCTGTGGAATAAAACGACGTCCATCAGCATGATGGCCCGCCACGGCGATAAACAGATCGCCAGCAGCCGCAGCGCGGCTGTCCAGTGTCATGTCACGGAGTGGACGCGCCGGCGCGCCAGGCACCCACGGGGCCAGCAAGTCGCGCAGGTTACGATCTGTCACTTGATTCCTCACTTCTCTTATTCTTCACCAACTCGTTTTTATCCACTGTTGGCAGCGCATCCGGTTCAATGTTCATGGTGCGCAGGACACCGCCCATGATGGCGCCAAACACCGGTGCAGAAACCGCACCACCATAATATTTACCGGCCTGGGGATCATTGATCACCACCACCAGTGCAAAACGCGGACGACTGGCGGGCGCAACGCCCGCGGTGTAAGCAATGTATTTATTGACGTAGCGTCCGTCCGGTCCGACTTTTTTCGCGGTACCGGTTTTGATCGCGATGCGATAGCCCTTGATGGCGGCTTTAACACCACCGCCACCCGGCAGCGCCACGCTCTCCATCATGTGCATCACGGTTTTCACCAGGTCTTCCGGGAAAACGCGCTCGCCCGCCACTGGCGGGTCAACTTTGGTAATCGACAGCGGGCGATTGATGCCATAGCTGCCAATGGTTGCGTAGACTCGCGCTAACTGTAACGGCGTTACCATTAGCCCGTAGCCGAAAGAGAAGGTGGCCCTCTCTATGTCAGACCACCGTTGTTTTTGAGGGTATAAGCCACTACTTTCCCCGACCAGCCCCAAATTGGTCGGTTTACCCAGACCAAAGCGCGCGTAAGTTTCTACCAGCGCTGAGGAGGGCATCGCTAACGCGAGGCGCGAAACCCCGACGTTACTCGACTTCTGCAGAACCCCGGTGAGGGTCAATTCGTTGTAGCGCGCCACGTCTTTGATCTCATGACCATTAACGCGATACGGCACGGTGTTCAGGACGCTGTTCTCTTTCACCACGCCGCGCTGCAGCGCGGTCATCACCACCATCGGCTTGACGGTGGAACCCGGCTCGAAGATGTCGGTAATGGCACGGTTACGCATCACATCTTTCGGCGTGTTGCTGAGATTATTCGGGTTATAAGCCGGGCTGTTAGCCATCGCCAGCACTTCGCCGGTGTTCACGTCCACCAGCACCGCAGTGCCCGATTCGGCTTTGTTGAAGGCAACGGCATTGTTCAGTTCGCGGTACACCAGCGCCTGCAGACGTTCGTCGATGCTCAGCGTCAGGTTGTGCGCGGCGCGGCTGTCGACCGAGGAGATATCCTCAATCACCCGACCGTAGCGGTCTTTGCGCACGGTACGTTCGCCCGGCTCGCCGGTCAGCCATTTATCAAAGCTCTTCTCGATGCCTTCAATGCCCTGGCCATCGATGTTAGTGAAACCAATCAGGTGCGCCGTGACCTGGCCGGCCGGATAGTAGCGGCGCGACTCCTGGCGCAGATAAATACCCGGCAGCTTGAGCTTTTTCACGTATTCGCCAATGGCCGGATTGACCTGACGCGCCAGATAGATAAAGCGCCCTTTTGGATTCGCGTTGACGCGTGCCGCCAGCTGATCCAGCGGGATCGACAGCGCATCCGACAGGGCTTTCCAGCGGCTATCCACGGTAACGCCGCCATGCTCGGTCAGCTCTTTGGGATCGGCCCAGATCGCGTTAACCGGCACGCTCACCGCCAGCGGACGCCCGGCGCGATCGCTGATCATGCCGCGCGCGGTAGGCACTTCCTGCACGCGCAGCGAACGCAAATCGCCCTCTTTCACCAGCTTATCCGGGCTGATCACCTGCAGCCACGCCACGCGCGACAGCAATCCGCCCAGTGCCAGAAGAATACAGCCGCACAGCAACGCAAAACGCCAGCTTACAAAGCTGGCCTTATCTTCCTGTTTTCTTAACTTCAGCGTTTTGCCTGCGCCGCTCATTGAGGTCTGCGATTCCTTATTTCTGCACCACAATATTTTCCTGTGAAGGATCAACATGCTGCAACTGCAGCTTATCGGTTGCTATCCGTTCCACCCGGCTGTGATCGCCCAGCGCGTTCTCTTCAAGAATCAGGTTGCGCCATTCGATATCCAGCGCATCACGCTCCAGCACCAGCTGTTCACGCTGCGCCGTCAGCAGACGGGTCTTATGCGTGGTGGTCACCACCAGCACCGAAGACACCAGCACGGCGATCAGCAGCAGCAACGGGATCTTGCCGAAACGCAGCAGGTCACCGCCAATCACGCCGGGCAGGCTGTGACGCTCATTGCCAATCACGGTGCGGTTCTCTCAGCAATGCGCAGGACCGAACTGCGCGCGCGCGGGTTGTCTTTGACTTCGGCCTCGCCAGGAATCAGCTTGCCGAGGGTTTTCAGTTCACGTCCGCCCAGCGCTTTCAGCTGGCTCTCGGTCATCGGAATCCCGGCCGGCACCTGCGGTCCGCGGCTCTGGTCGCGCATAAAGCGCTTCACCAGCCGATCTTCCAGTGAATGGAAGCTGATGATGGATAAACGCCCGCCCGGTGCCAGCACCTTCAATGCTCCTTTCAGCGCGATATCGATCTCTTCCAGCTCACTGTTGATCCAGATACGTATCGCCTGGAAGCAGCGCGTCGCCGGATGCTTAAACTTGTCTTTTACCGGCGTTGCCGCCGCAATCAGATCGGCCAGCTCTTTGGTGCGCGTCATCGGCTGTTCCCGGTTACGCTCGACGATGGCGCGGGCGATGCGTTTCGCGAAGCGCTCTTCACCGTAGGTCTTCAGCACAAACGCAATATCGGCTTCTTCGGCGCTCTGCAGCCACTCGGCGGCTGACTGACCGCGCGTCGGGTCCATGCGCATGTCCAGCGGTCCGTCGCGCATAAACGAGAAACCGCGCTCGGCGTCGTCCAGCTGAGGCGAAGAGACGCCCAGGTCCAGCAGTACGCCGTCGATTTTGCCGGTCAGCCCGCGCGCTTCAACATACTCAGCCAGCGCGGAAAACGGCCCGTGTACAATCGAGAAGCGCGGATCTTTTATCTCAGCGGCTGCGGCTATGGCTTGCGGATCGCGGTCGATAGCCAGTAACTGTCCGTTCGCGCCCAGCTGCGACAGGATCAGGCGTGAGTGACCGCCGCGACCAAAAGTGCCGTCAATATAAATGCCGTCTTCCCTGATATTGAGGCCGTTAACCGCCTCATCCAGCAGCACTGTGGTGTGTTTAAAATTTTCCTGCATAGCTATAGCGACAAGTCCTGCAACCGCTCAGATAAAGGCTCCTGAGCTGACTGTTCTGCGTCAATATCGTCCTTAACTTGTTGATACCAGGTCTGTTCATCCCACAGCTCAAACTTGTTGAACTGTCCAACCAGCATCACTTCTTTGGTCAGGCTCGCATGCTGGCGCAGCGTATTCGCCAGCAATAAACGGCCTGCATTATCCATCTGGCACTCGCTGGCATGTCCTAACAGCAGACGCTGCACGCGACGCTCATTCGGATTCATACTGGATAACCGGGCCAGTTTTTTCTCAATAACTTCCCATTCGGGCAGGGTATAAAGCAGCAGGCAGGGCTGATGGAGGTCAATGGTACAAACCATCTGACCCTGAGACTCTGCGAGCAGCAATTCGCGGTATCGCGTTGGCACCGCCAGGCGCCCTTTGCTGTCGAGATTGACTAACGTTGCTCCACGGAACATGCCAGCCCTACCCCTCAGTTACCCGTTTTCACCACTTTATCCCACTTTTTACCACGAAACGAGTTTACGGAGCCGATGAAATCCTTGTCAAGCCGCAACGGCAAGTGAATATCACTCTTTACACCGAATGAAATTAACCGGAGAGAAGAATAAGAGGAGAATGAAGGGGCAATTTAAAATTAACCCGATGAATAACAGTATAAAAAAAATTTGCGTCGGATTTATCGGTGAAAATTAGCGCAATTTTACCGCTGCGATTATTCTGCCCCAATCTGCGACGGCGGCGGCATTTTAGGGGATTTCTGAAAGGAAGCCCAGCACCATCGCGCCCGCTCTGCTATGGACGATTGCTGAAGATGTAAACAAATAAGAAAATTCAGCGCTGATAATTCGTTAGCCCGACCGCTGATAATTTACGCTTTTTTACCCCAATACGCGCAACGCTAAATAGTGCTGGCAGAAATTAACGCGGGCGACGTCTCGCCCGCCACTTCATTTAGCGCGACGACTTAATTGTCCGCGGCGGAATAAATTACGACGTATGCGGGTTAAACCTGGCTTCGGTTTACGAGGTTCATCAAGAGATGCCAGCACCAGCTCCAGTACGCGCTCGGCGACATCGCGGTGACGCTGTCCTACCGCCAGCACCGGGCACTCCAGAAAGTCTAATAATTCGTGGTCGCCAAAGGTGGCGATGGCCAGGTCGGTGGGCAGCCGGCCGTCACGCTTCAGAGTTACGTCCATCACCCCCTGCAGCAGGCCAAACGAGGTGGTAAACAGCGCTTCGGGCATCGCGTGATCCTCGAGATAATTTTCAAACAGCGTCGCCGCAGCGGCGCGGTCAAAGCTGTTGCAATAGATGAAATCGATCGGGCGCTCATCGCCCTGCCACGCCTCGCGGAAGCCCATTTCACGCAGGAAGCTCACCGACAGCTCCGGCAGCGCACCGAGGAACAGCACATTTTTCACCGGCAGCTGACGCAATTCAGCCGCCAGCGCCTGCGCGTCATCCTGATCGGCCCCGACCACGCTGGTGAAGTGTTCACGATCCAGCGCGCGGTCGAGCGCAATAATCGGCAGCGGATCGTTGACCCAGCGCTGATAGAACGGGTGCTCTGGCGGCAGCGAAGTCGAGACGATGATCGCATCCACCTGACGCTGCAGCAGATGCTCAATGCAGCGCATTTCGTTATCCGGCTGGTCTTCGGAACAGGCGATCAGCAGCTGATAGCCGCGCTGACGCGCCTGACGCTCAAGGTAGTTGGCGATGCGCGTGTAACTGGTGTTTTCCAGATCGGGGATCACCAGACCAATCGAACGGGTGCGTCCGGCGCGCAGGCCTGCAGCCACCGCGTTGGGGTGATAGTTATACTCACGCACCACCGCCATGACTTTCTCAACGGTTTTGTCGCTGACACGATACTGCCGCGCTTTGCCATTGATGACATAGCTCGCCGTGGTGCGCGACACGCCCGCCAGGCGCGCAATTTCATCCAGTTTCACGATGACACCTTAATTCTGATAAGCCAGGGCTGGCGAAAATGTCCGCAGAGTAGCTAAGGGTAAAACATTTGTAACATCTAACCGCAGAACACTACGCTGAGCAACCGGTTTTCATGCGCAAGCGGCCGAAGCGCATAAAATAAAAAAACCCGGCATTCCACCGGGTTAGCTCGAACACAGATGATAACTTTGCGGTATTAACGCATTACGCGATCGCCACGTGATACACCCACGATGCCGGAACGCGCCACTTCAACGATTTCCGCTACTTCGCGCACGGTGTTGAGGAACGCGTCGAGTTTATCGCTGGTGCCGGCCAGCTGAACCGTGTACAGCGTTGGCGTCACATCGATAATCTGTCCACGGAAGATTTCCGCGCTGCGTTTCACCTCTTCGCGCCCGTAACCGCTGGCCTGAATCTTCACCAGCATGATTTCACGCTCGACGTAAGCACCCTGCCCCAGTTCGCTGACGCGCAACACGTCCACCAGCTTGTGCAGCTGCTTTTCGATCTGCTCCAGCACTTTCTGGTCGCCCACGGTCTGAATGGTCATGCGCGACAGCGTCGGATCGTCGGTCGGTGCCACGGTCAGGCTCTCAATGTTGTAGCCGCGCTGAGAAAACAGCCCCACCACGCGCGACAATGCGCCGGATTCGTTCTCCAGCAGAACTGATAAAATACGACGCATAATTAAGTCCTCTCCGTTTTGCTCAACCACATCTCGTCCATCGCGCCACCGCGAATCTGCATCGGGTAGACGTGCTCACTGCCGTCCACCGTGACATCCACAAACACCAGACGCCCTTTGGCCAGCGTATCGAGCGCCAGCTGCAACTTCTCTTCCAGCTCAGCCGGATGCTGAATGGCGATACCGACGTGGCCATAGGCTTCCGCCAGGCGCACGAAGTCCGGCAGCGATTCCATATAGGATTGCGAATGGCGGCCGGAGTAAATCATGTCCTGCCACTGTTTCACCATGCCGAGGAAGCGGTTGTTCAGGTTCAGCACCAGCACCGGCAGGTCGTACTGCAGCGCGGTCGACAGCTCCTGAATGTTCATCTGGATACTGCCGTCGCCGGTCACGCAAATCACGGTTTCCTGCGGCAGCGCCATCTTCACGCCGAGCGCCGCCGGCAGGCCAAAGCCCATGGTGCCGAGGCCGCCGGAGTTGATCCAGCGACGCGGTTTATCGAACTGGTAGTACAGCGCGGCGAACATCTGGTGCTGGCCGACGTCCGAGGTCACGTAGGCCTCGCCGTGCGTCAGACGACAAATGGTTTCAATCACCGCCTGCGGTTTGATTTTGTCGCTGCTGCGGTCAAATTCCAGGCACTTGCGGCTGCGCCAGCCTTCAATGCTCTGCCACCAGTCACGCAGGCTGTCGAGCTCCTGCTTCGCTTCGCTCTGCGCCAGCAGCTCCAGCATCTGCGTCAGCGTCTGTCTGGCATCGCCGACAATCGGAATATCGGCGCTGACGGTTTTGGAGATCGAGGTTGGATCGACGTCAATGTGCATCACGGTGGCATTCGGGCAATACTTCGCCAGATTGTTGGTGGTGCGATCGTCGAAGCGCACGCCGATACCAAAGATCAGATCGGCGTTGTGCATGGTCATGTTGGCTTCATAGGTGCCGTGCATACCGAGCATGCCCACACACTGACGATGCGTGCCCGGGAACGCGCCGAGCCCCATCAGCGAGGTGGTGACCGGAATATTCAGCTGCTCTGCCAGCTGCAGCAGTTCCGCCTCACAGCCTGAAGTAATGGCCCCGCCGCCGACGTAAATCACCGGCTTGTGCGCGGCCAGCAGCGTCTGCAGCGCGCGCTTGATCTGGCCTTTATGGCCCTGCAGCGTCGGATTGTAAGAGCGCATGCTGACGGTTTCCGGCCACACGTACGGCAGCTTGTTGGCCGGATTCAGAATATCTTTCGGCAGATCGATCACCACCGGCCCCGGACGACCGCTGGCCGCCAGCCAGAAGGCTTTTTTCAGCACCGTCGGGATCTCTTCGGTGCTTTTCACCAGGAAGCTGTGCTTCACCACCGGACGCGAGATACCCACCATGTCGCACTCCTGGAAGGCGTCATAGCCAATCAGCGAGGACGGCACCTGACCGGAGAGGATCACCAGCGGAATGGAATCCATATAGGCGGTTGCAATGCCGGTGATGGCGTTGGTGGCGCCAGGACCCGAGGTGACCAGCACCACGCCGACTTCGCCGGTCGCGCGCGCCAGGCCATCCGCCATATGTACAGCGCCCTGCTCGTGGCGCACCAGCACGTGGTCAATACCACCGACCGTTTGCAGCGCATCATAAATATCGAGCACCGCACCGCCCGGATAACCGAATACCTGCTTAACGCCCTGATCGATTAACGAACGGACGACCATTTCGGCTCCTGACAACATCTCCATTTTCTGCCTCCAGGCTTGAGAGCCAGCTGCCCCGGCAAACGCTATCCTGCGTGCCGCTCGCATCTGTCCCTTTATTGCCAATTAAGATCAAAACCTTATGTTTATGCTCAGAAGACGCTATGCATTCCGTCTTCCAGGTACAGGGAATCTACCTGCGTGGATTCTTTTGAGAGTAGGTCGATTACCATAACCGCAGAAAACCCGGCCTGCAAACGTCATAAGGCGGCGCGGCGCTGTCTGTGGCAAAAAAGGCACTGACGCGTGATTATCGCCCGGGAGGATTAAACTAATACGACGGCATAAGCACAGAGGAAAATGCTGGTTTGCAGATTATTTACAGCGTGTTGTAAGAAATATGATTTTCATATTGCCCGGGCGCTCAGGCCACAATTTTTTCCTTCATCGCGTTTCCGGCGTGATTAACTCTGAAATCCCATTCCCACATGACATTCTGCTAAGCAATGCGCGTTGTCTTGTTTTTTTCGATTGCGTTCCGAAGCCACTTAAAACATAAAATTCAGCAACTTAAAATTACCTGTCTTTTTTAAAAGATTTTTTAAGTGGCTTAAGCTATTAATGACGCAGTTAATTAATGGCAATGCTCTGCGATGGCAGATAATCCCAGCAGATCACCCTTTCATGGAGCCAGAAATACCCTTTCACTTAGGGTTGACATCGCCAGGCGAATCCAGTACCAATATGTGCAGCACTCATTTTACGAGGTTTGATTCATGTCACGTTCTTTTCGTCTACTCGGTCTACTACTTAACGCATCCAGTTTGCGCGGTAGACTCGTGGGCGAAATCAACAACTGATTCGAACCTGCTGAAAGTTAAAAAACCCGCGCCACTGCGCGGGTTTTTTTATGCTCGTAGCACCGGCGAAGTCAATGCAAAAGGAAGATGACCATGAGCCAGCAAGTAATAATTTTCGATACCACTCTGCGCGACGGCGAACAGGCATTACAGGCCAGCCTGAGTGTTAAAGAAAAACTGCAGATCGCCCTGGCGCTGGAACGGATGGGCGTGGATGTAATGGAAGTCGGTTTTCCGGTCTCTTCGCCAGGCGATTTCGAATCGGTGCAGACCATTGCCCGGACCATCAAAAACAGCCGCGTGTGTGGTCTGGCGCGCTGTGTCGAGAAAGACATCGACGCGGCGTACGAATCGCTGCGCGTGGCCGACGCGTTCCGTATTCATACCTTTATCGCCACTTCGCCGATGCATATCGCCACGAAGCTGCGCAGCACGCTGCCGGAAGTGATTGAGCGCGCGGTGCACATGATTAAGCGGGCGCGCAACTATACCGACGACGTTGAGTTCTCCTGCGAAGACGGTGGCCGCACGCCGATTGACGATCTGTGCCGCATGGTAGAGGCCGCGATCAACGCCGGTGCCACCACCATCAATATTCCGGACACCGTGGGCTACACGCTGCCGGGCGAATACGCCAACATTATCGGTCAGCTGGTGCAGCGCGTGCCAAACATCGACAAAGCCATTCTGTCCGTTCACACCCATGACGATCTGGGCATGGCGACCGGTAACGCCATTGCGGCAGTGCTGGCCGGTGCGCGTCAGGTCGAAGGTACGCTGAACGGCCTGGGCGAGCGCGCCGGTAACTGTGCGCTGGAAGAGGTGATCATGGCGATCAAAACCCGCCAGCAGATCATGAACGTGCACACCAACATCAACCATCAGGAAATCTACCGCACCAGCCAGATTGTCAGCCAGATCTGCAACATGCCGATTCCGGCCAACAAAGCGGTGGTCGGTTCTAACGCCTTCGCCCACTCTTCCGGCATTCATCAGGATGGCGTGCTGAAGAACCGCGAAAACTACGAAATCCTGACGCCAGAGTCGATTGGCCTGCATAAAATTCAGCTGAACCTGACCTCCCGCTCCGGCCGTGCCGCCGTGAAGCACCGCATGGAAGAGATGGGTTACAAAGAGTCCGATTACAACCTGGATACGCTGTATGACGCTTTCCTGAAGCTGGCGGATAAAAAAGGCCAGGTGTTCGATTATGACCTGGAAGCACTGGCCTTCATTAATAAGCAGAATGAAGAGCCGGAGTACTTCCAGCTGAACGAATTCAACGTGCAGACCGGCTCCAGCGTCACTGCGACGGCATCGGTGCAGCTGGGCTGCGGCGATGAAGCCAAAGCCGACGCCGCCACCGGCAACGGTCCGGTCGATGCCGTCTACCAGGCCATCAACCGGATCACCGGCTTCGATGCTGAGCTGGTGAACTACAAGCTGACCGCGAAAGGCCACGGCGAAAACGCGCTGGGTCAGGTCGATATCGTCGTCAACTACAACGGACGCAAATTCCACGGCGTAGGCCTGGCGACCGATATCGTCGAATCCTCAGCGAAAGCGATGGTGAATGCCCTGAACAACATCTGGCGGGCCAAGCAGGTCGAAAAAGAATTGCAGCGTAAATTTAAAGATCAGAAGGAAACGGTGTAACTATGACTCAGTCTTATCATATTGCGGTAATGCCAGGCGACGGAATCGGTCCGGAAGTGATGGCGCAGGCCATGAAAGTTCTCGACGCGATTCGCGCGCGCTTCGATATGCGCATCACCACCAGCGAATATGATGTCGGCGGTATCGCCATCGATCGTCACGGTGAACCTTTACCGGCCGCCACCGTGGCCGGTGCTGAGCAGGCCGATGCCATTCTGTTCGGCTCGGTCGGCGGTCCAAAGTGGGAACACCTGCCGCCAGCTGGCCAGCCCGAGCGCGGTGCGCTGCTGCCGCTGCGTAAACACTTCAAGCTGTTCAGCAACCTGCGTCCGGCGGCGCTGTATAAAGGTCTGGAAGCGTTTTGCCCGCTGCGCAGCGACATCGCCGCCCGCGGTTTCGATATCCTGTGCGTGCGTGAGCTGACCGGCGGTATCTATTTCGGTCAGCCGAAAGGCCGCGAAGGCAGCGGCGCGCATGAACGCGCTTTTGATACCGAGGTCTATCACCATTTCGAAATCGAGCGTATTGCCCGCAACGCCTTTGAAGCCGCGCGCAAGCGTCGCAACAAAGTGACCTCGGTAGATAAAGCTAACGTGCTGGCGACGTCAGTGATGTGGCGTGAAATCGTTAACGAAGTGGCAAAAGATTATCCGGATGTGCAGCTGAGCCATATGTACATCGACAACGCCACCATGCAGCTGATTAAGGATCCGTCGCAGTTTGACGTTTTACTCTGCTCGAATCTGTTCGGCGACATTCTGTCGGACGAGTGCGCGATGATTACCGGCTCGATGGGCATGCTGCCTTCGGCCAGCCTGAATGAAGACGGCTTCGGCCTGTTCGAACCGGCAGGCGGTTCTGCGCCGGATATCGCCGGCCAGAACATCGCCAACCCGATTGCGCAGATTCTGTCGCTGGCGATGCTGCTGCGTTTCAGCCTGAACGCTGACGCCGCTGCGGATAGCATTGAGCGCGCGGTAAGCCGTGCGCTGGAAGCGGGCCATCGCACCCGTGATTTGGCCGGTGACGGCCCTGCCGTGAGCACCGATGAAATGGGCAGCATCATTGCCGGTTACATCAGCGAGGAAAAATAACAAAATGAAAAGCTTATACCAGAAGTTATTTGATGCACATGTCGTTCACGAAGCGCCAGACGAAACGCCGTTACTGTATATCGATCGTCACCTGATTCACGAAGTCACCTCGCCGCAGGCGTTTGACGGTCTGCGTGCGCACGGCCGCAAAGTGCGCCAGCCGTCGAAGACCTTTGCCACCATGGACCACAACGTTTCCACCCAGACCAAAGACATCAACGCCTCGGGTGAAATGGCGCGTATCCAGATGCAGGAGCTGATGAAGAACTGTGCTGAGTTCGGCATTCAGCTGTATGACCTGAACCACCCGTTCCAGGGCATTGTGCACGTTATCGGTCCTGAGCAGGGCATGACGCTGCCGGGCATGACTATCGTTTGCGGCGACTCGCACACCGCCACACACGGCGCCTTCGGTTCCCTGGCGTTCGGTATCGGCACCTCCGAAGTGGAACACGTGTTCGCCACCCAGACCCTGAAACAGGGCCGGGCAAAAACCATGAAGATTGAAGTGCTGGGCGAGGCTGCGCCGGGCATCACCGCCAAAGACATCGTGCTGGCGATCATCGGTAAAACCGGCAGCGCCGGCGGCACCGGTCACGTGGTTGAATTCTGTGGCCCGGCGATTGAAGCGCTGAGCATGGAAGGCCGCATGACGCTGTGCAACATGGCGATCGAGATGGGCGCCAAAGCGGGCCTGGTGGCACCAGATGACATCACGTTTGCCTATCTGAAAGACAAGCAGTTTGCGCCGAAGGGTGAGCAGTGGGAACAGGCGGTCGCTTACTGGCGCACCCTGAAGTCTGACAGCGACGCGCAGTTTGACGCCGTTGTAACGCTGAATGCTGCCGATATCGCGCCGCAGGTCACCTGGGGCACCAATCCGGGCCAGGTGATGGCCGTGGATCAGGCCATCCCGAATCCGGCCTCGTTTGCCGATCCGGTTGAGCGCGCTTCCGCCGAGAAAGCGCTGGCCTATATGGATCTGCAGCCGGGCATCAAACTGACCGATGTGGCGATCGATAAAGTGTTTATCGGCTCCTGCACCAACTCACGTATTGAAGATTTGCGCGCGGCCGCCGCGATCGCCAAAGGCCGCAAAGTGGCGCCGGGCGTAGTTGCAATGGTGGTTCCGGGTTCCGGTCCGGTGAAAGCGCAGGCTGAAGCCGAAGGCCTGGACAAAATCTTCCTCGAAGCCGGTTTTGAGTGGCGTCTGCCGGGCTGTTCAATGTGCCTGGCGATGAACAACGACCGTCTGAATCCGGGCGAGCGCTGTGCCTCAACCAGTAACCGTAACTTTGAAGGTCGTCAGGGGCGCGGCGGTCGCACCCATCTGGTGAGCCCGGCGATGGCTGCCGCAGCAGCGGTAACCGGTCGTTTTGCCGACATTCGTCAACTGACTCAGGGAGCTTAAGCCATGGCGAACAAATTTACCCAACACACCGGGATCGTGGCTCCACTGGATGCCGCTAACGTCGACACCGATGCCATCATCCCGAAGCAGTTTTTGCAGAAAGTGACGCGCACCGGCTTTGGCGCGCACCTGTTCCACGACTGGCGTTTTGATGACGATGCCGGCACGCAGCCGACTGCCAGCTTTGTGCTGAATAAACCGGAGTTCAAAGGCACCAGCATCCTGCTGGCGCGCGAGAACTTTGGCTGCGGCTCCTCGCGTGAACACGCACCGTGGGCGCTGACCGACTTCGGTTTTCACGTGGTGATTGCGCCGAGTTTCGCCGATATCTTTTACGGTAACAGCTTCAACAACCAGCTGCTGCCGGTGAAGCTAAGCGAAGAGCAGGTCGATGAGATGTTTAAGCTGGTGGCCGCGCAGCCGGGCATCCGCTTCACCGTCGATCTCGAAGCGCAGACCGTCACCGCCGGCGACAAGGTTTATAGCTTTGAAATCGACAGCTTCCGCCGTCACTGCATGATCAACGGCCTCGACAGCATTGGCCTGACGCTGCAGCACGAAGCATCTATCGCCAGCTACGAATCCCGCCAGCCCGCGTTTCTGCGTTAAGGTTTACCCGGTGCGCAGCGATGCGCACCCTGCAGCAAACGCGTGAGTAATCTGGTCGCCATCTATGGCGACCTTCAACCTTCAACCGCCACACCGCCCTCACTGCGCATCGCGCACCCGCGCCGCCAGCAGCAGCGCCACCACCGCCATCACCAGCGCCAGCCAGTACACCGACTCATGACCAAAGCGCTCACTCAGTATCCCCTGAATCAGGCCGGCAATAATCAGCCCGGTTGAGATCGAGGTGGTGAACATGGTGGTCGCTGCACCGGCACGGCCCGGCATCAAATCCTGAAACCACAGCATGCCGATGCCGGCAATGATGCCGATAAACGCGGCGTTAAACAGCTGCAGCACCATCAGCGCGGTGCGGGAATGGAACAGCACCAGCCCGAGATAAAACACAATCGCCGCTACCAGTGCCAGCAGCATCAGCTTGCGCTTGCCGTAACGCTTCGCGTAATGACCGGCCAGCAGCATGATCGGGATCTCCAGCCCGGCGGCGGTGCCCATCAACAGCCCCGCCAGCTTCTCCGGCAGGCCAAGGGTTGCGCTGATGTACAGCGGCATATCAATGATATACATGGTATTGCACGCCCACATCACCACCGAGGCGATAAACAGCAGCCGCACCTGGCTGTCTTTCCACGGACTGAGCTGCATCAGCACCTGCTCCGGCGTGGCGGCGATGCGCGGCACCGAGGGCAGCGTGCGCCAGATCAGCAGCATACTCAGCAGAAAAATCACCGCCGCCACGCAAAACAGCGTGACGAAGCCGTAGTTGAGCGCCAGCGCGAAGGACAGCGGCGGTCCGATCACCCACGCCAGCGACAGCTGCGCGCGCATCACCGAACTGAACATCACTACTTCACGCGCCGACTGATCGGCATATTCCCGCGCCAGCGCGAAGATCTGCGGAATCGCCACGCTGGCCAGCGCCGACAGCAGCACGCCGAAGGTGATCAGCGTCAGATAGTGACGGTTAAAAGCAAACAGCAGCGCATTGGCCACCGCCATCAGGCAGCAAAACAGGATCAGATGACGGCGATCGCCGCGGTTATCCGAACGCTTCGCCATCAGCAGGCTGATCACGATCCCGGCGACGGCATTGATGGTGAAGAACAGGCCGACCCAGAACGGCCGTACCTGCACCTCGCGCGTCAGAAACAGGCTGAGCGTCGGCGCCTGCAGCGCACCCGCCACGCCGACCATAAACGACACCGCCATAAAGGAGAGATAAACCGGATTCAGGCGGCGCGGCCGCGGTAACAGCGATTTCATGCAGAAATCCCTTTGAAGAAAAAGACCGGGAAAAAACAGCGTAGAAGATTCCACAGCAAAACGAAAAAAGCCAGCAGAGAAAAACTCCGCTGGCGGTGAAATTGCACCCTACTCAGAAAAGGTTCCACGTCGGCGGAACCGCTGGCAGAGCGCCATTCATTGCTGAATGCCTCCCGCTCTTCCATTGCCCGCCAGTATGCCTCTAATATGGGGCAGGAAAAACTGAGCGAAGTCGAGAAGGAGTTCCCCTTTTATGTCCTCTGCGCGTCTGCAACAGCAATTCATCCGCCTGTGGCAACACTGTCAGGGCCAGGATCAGGAAACCACGCTGAGCGAGCTGGCCGAACTGCTGCACTGTTCGCGCCGCCACATGCGCAACCTGCTGAACGCCATGCAGGCGGCGGGCTGGCTGATCTGGCAGGCAGAAGCCGGCCGCGGTAAACGTTCACTGCTGAGCTTCTGCTACACCGGACTGGCGCTCCAGCAGCAGCGCGCCGAAGATCTGCTGGAGCAGGATCGCATCGACCAGCTGGTGCAGCTGGTGGGCGATAAAAACCAGGTGCGGCAGATGATTGCCGCGCACCTTGGCCGTAGCTTTCGCCAGGGTAAGCATATTCTGCGCGTGCTCTACTATCGCCCGCTGCCTAACCTGCTGCCCGGCTCGCCGCTGCGCCGTTCGGAAACCCATCTGGCGCGACAGATTTTCAGCGACCTGACGCGTATAAATGAGGAAAAGGGGGAAATCGCCGCCGATATCGCCCATCACTGGCAGCAGACGTCTCCGCTGCACTGGCGCTTCTTCCTGCGGCCGGCGATCCGTTTCCATCACGGTCGCGAGCTGGAGATGGAAGATGTCATCGCCTCGCTGGAACGGGTGCGCAGCCAGCCGCTGTTTTCACACATCGACAGGCTGCACTCGCCGGCGCCGTGGACGCTGGATATCCATCTCAGCCAGCCGGACTGCTGGCTGCCGTGGCTGCTGGCCAGCGTCAGCGCCATGATTCTGCCGCGTGAGTGGCCGACGCTGCGCCACTTTGCACGTCAGCCCATTGGCACCGGTCCGTACAGCGTGGTGCGCAATCAGCAAACCCAGCTGAAAATCGCCGCGTTTGATGACTACTTCGGCTACCGCGCGCTGATTGATGATGTCTCGATCTGGGTGCTGCCGGAGATCAGCGATGAGCTGGTCTACGCCGGTGTAAAACTGGAAGGTGAAAACGACGACGAAAAATCGGAAGAGAGTCGTCTTGAGGAAGGCTGCTATTTTCTGCTGTTCGATCAGCGCTCTGAACGCGGTCGCGATGCGGGTTTCCGCCGCTGGGTGAGCGATCTGCTCAACCCCATCGCGCTGCTCAATCATGCCGGCGTCGGCTATCAGCGCTACTGGTTTCCGGCTTATGGCCTGCTGCCGCGCTGGCACCATCGGCGCGATATCACCCCAGCCCGCAAGCCCGACGGCGTGACCCAGCTGACGCTCAGCTGGTACAGCCACCACGTGGAACACGAGGGCATCGCCAATGCGCTGCGGCCGCTGCTGGCGCAGCAGGGCGTCGAGCTGATTACCCGTGAAGTGAGCTATGAAAGCTGGTTCGACGGCGCGGGCGAGAGTGACATCTGGCTGGGCAGCGTCAATTTTACCCTGCCGCTCGACTACGCCCTGTTCGCTCAGCTCTACGAGCTACCGCTGATGCATCACTGTATCCCGCTGGACTGGCAGGCCGACGCCGCACGCTGGCGTGAGAAAGCGCTGCCGCTGGCGGAGTGGAGCAAACAGCTGGTGAACAGCGACTATCTGCATCCGCTGTTTCATCACTGGCTGCTGCTGGAGGGCCAGCGCAGCATGCGTGGCGTGCGGCTGAACACGCTCGGCTGGTTTGACTTCAAGTCCGCCTGGTTTGCCCCGCCGGAGCTGTAAAAAGGGCAGCATGGGACTACACGAGCGGCAGGTGAACCTTTCGCGTTGTGATGTAAATGTCTAGAATATGTCGTTCTCAACGGGGTGCCGGTTAACTGGCTGAGAGAGACCCGTCGAACCTGATCCGGCTCGTACCGGCGTAGGGATTTGAGATGCTCCGCCCTCAGATCCTTTGCGACACAACCTTACCCTCTCCTTAAGGAACGCAAAGTGTTAAAGAAAGTTCTGCCCCTGTTGTTGCTGATCGCTGCGCCGGCTCTGGCGGCCAAACCCGTCCTCACCGTGTATACCTATGACTCCTTCGCCGCCGACTGGGGCCCCGGTCCGGCAGTGAAAAAAGCCTTTGAGGCCCGGTGCGGCTGTGAGCTGAACTATGTGGCGCTGGAGGATGGCGTATCGCTGCTTAATCGCCTGCGCATGGAAGGCAAAAACAGCAAGGCCGACGTGGTGCTGGGGCTGGACAATAACCTGATTCAGGCGGCGGAAAAAACCGGCCTGTTCAGCAAAAGCACGGTGGATACCGGCGCGCTGCAGCTGCCGGACGGCTGGCACAATGACACCTTTATCCCGTTCGATTACGGCTATTTCGCGTTCGTTTACGACAAGAATAAGCTGAAGAATCCGCCGCACAGCCTGAAAGAGCTGGTCGAGAGCCCGGAAAAATGGCGGGTGATTTATGAAGATCCGCGCACCAGCACGCCGGGACTCGGTCTGCTGCTGTGGATGCAGAAAGTGTACGGCGATGGCGCACCGGCGGCCTGGCAGAAGCTGGCCAGCAAAACCGTGACCGTGACCAAAGGCTGGAGCGAAGCTTATGGCCTGTTCCTCAAAGGCGAAAGCGATCTGGTGCTGAGCTACACCACCTCGCCGGCTTACCACATCATAGAAGAGAAAAAGGATAACTACGCCGCCGCGCCGTTTAGCGAAGGCCATTATCTGCAGGTGGAAGTGGGCGCGCAGCTCGCCAGCAGCAAACAGCCGCAGCTGGCGCAGCAGTTCATGCAGTTTATGGTGTCGCCAGCGTTCCAGAACACGATCGCCACCGGCAACTGGATGTATCCGGTGATCAAAAGCGATTTGCCCGCCGGCTATCAGACGTTACCGGTGCCCGCTACGGCGCTGCAATTCACCCCTGCAGAGGTGGCCGACCACCGCGCGGCGTGGGTGAGCGCGTGGCAGCGCGCCGTCAGCCGCTGATGCCCGGCTGGCTGCTGCCCGGCGCGTTCAGCGCGCTGCTATTGTGTACGGTCGCGCTGCTGGCGCTCGGTGCCCTGCTGCTGACTGCGCCGGCCACCGACTGGCGCGCGCTGCTCAGCGACAGCTATCTGCACCATGTGCTGGCGTTCTCCTTTGAACAGGCGCTGCTGTCAGCGCTGCTCTCGGTGCTGCCGGCCATTCTGCTGGCCCGCGCGCTCTATCGCCGCCGTTTTACCGGCCGTACCCTGCTGCTGCGCCTGTGCGCCATGACGCTGGTGCTGCCGGTGCTGGTTGCCGTATTCGGTCTGCTCAGCGTCTACGGGCGCAGCGGCTGGCTGGCGCAGCTGTGCGCCGCCGCCGGCATCGATTATCACTTCTCACCTTACGGCCTGCAGGGCATTTTGCTGGCGCACGTGTTCTTTAATCTGCCGCTGGCGACGCGCATGCTGCTGCAGGCGCTGGAGAGTATTCCCGGCGAGCAGCGCCAGCTGGCGGCGCAGCTCGGTCTGCGCGGCTGGCCGCTGTTTCGCCTGCTGGAGTGGCCGTGGCTGCGCCGTCCGCTGCTGCCAACGGCGGCGCTGATCTTTATGCTGTGCTTCGCCAGTTTTGCCACCGTGCTGGCACTGGGCGGCGGTCCACAGGCCACCACGCTGGAGCTGGCGATTTATCAGGCGCTAAACTTTGATTACGATCCCGGCCGCGCCGCGCTGCTGGCGTTATTGCAGCTTGGCTGCTGTCTGCTGCTGGTGCTGCTCAGTCAGCGCTTCAGTAAAGCGATTCCGGCCGGTAGCCAGACGGTGCGCGGCTGGCGCGATCCGCAGGACTCCTGGCACGCACGCGTCGCAGATGCGCTGCTGATTACGCTGGCGCTGCTGCTGCTGCTGCCACCGCTGGCGGCGGTGCTGGTCGACGGTTTACGCGGCGGCATTGCCGGCGCGCTGCAACAGCCCGCGCTGTGGCAGGCGACGTGGACGTCGCTGCGCATCGCGCTCGGGGCCGGTGTGCTGTGCGTGTTGCTGACCATGATGCTGCTGTGGAGCAGCCGCGAGCTGCGTCAGCGCCAGCATCGCTATGCCGCGCAGGCGATGGAACTGAGCGGGATGCTAATTCTGGCAATGCCGGGCATTGTGCTGGCGAGCGGTTTTTTCCTGCTGTTCAACGCCACCGTTGGCCTGCCGCAGCGCGCCGATGCGCTGGTGATCTTCACCAACGCGCTGATCGCCATCCCCTACGCGATGAAAGTGCTGGAAAATCCGATGCGCGATCTCAGCGCGCGCTACGCTCAGCTGTGCGCCTCGCTGGGTATTAGCGGGTTTACTCGCCTGCGGCTGATTGAACTGCGGGCGCTGAAACGTCCGCTGGCGCAGGCGCTGGCCTTTGCCTGCGTGCTGTCGATTGGCGATTTCGGCGTGGTGGCGCTGTTCGGCAGCGCCGATTTCCGCACCCTGCCGTTTTATCTGTTCCAGCAGATTGGCGCCTATCGCGGTGCTGATGGCGCGGTGACCGCGCTGCTACTGCTGCTGTTATGCCTGCTGCTGTTTACGCTGATGGAAAAATTACCGGGTCGCCATGCTGACACTGAATAACCTCACTTATCTCTACCAGCATCTGCCGATGCGCTTCAGCTTTAGCGCACAGGCCGGTGAACGTCTCGCCATTCTCGGCCCGAGCGGCGCGGGCAAAAGTACCCTGCTGAGCCTGCTCGGCGGCTTTCTGCCGGTGAGTCAGGGCAGCCTGCTGATCGATGGCGTCGACCACACCCGCAGCGTGCCTTCCGCGCGGCCGGTATCGATGCTGTTTCAGGAGAACAATCTGTTTCCGCACCTGACGGTGCAGCAAAATCTGGGGCTGGGCCTGCATCCCGGTATGAAGCTGACGCGCCAACAGCAGCAGCAGGTACAGCAGATTGCGGCGCAAACCGGGCTGGAATCGATGCTGGCGCGTCTGCCCGGCCAGCTCTCCGGCGGCCAGCGGCAGCGTGTGGCGCTGGCGCGCTGCCTGCTGCGCAATCAGCCGGTGCTGCTGCTGGATGAACCGTTTTCGGCACTCGATCCGGCGCTGCGCAGTGAGATGCTGCAGCTGGTGCGCGCGGTGTGCGAGGCGCGCGCTATTACGCTGCTGATGGTGTCACACAGTCTGGAAGATGCGCAGCAGATTGCGTCACGCAGCCTGGTGATTGTTGACGGTCGGGTGTACTGGGATGGCAGCACCGCCAGCCTGCTGCGCGGTGAAAGCCCGGCGGCCGCCATCCTTGGCGTATCACCGCGTTAAGCGAAGAACACCTTCCACAGCAGCTGCAGGAAAATCGGCATCATCGGGTGGAACAACAGCGCAATGAAGGCACCCACGCTGATGAGCGCCATCAGCGGAGCCAGCCAGCGCAGCCGCGCCTGTGGCAGATAAGGCGTGGCCCAGTCGACGCTTTTGCCGCTGCGCCACCAGCGCCACAGCAGCCAGCCGCCGATCCACAGCAGCAGCGCCACCGCCAGCAGCAGCCATTTGAAGCTGTCGCCCTGCGCCGCCTGCGGCACGTCAATCGCCACGCCCGCCAGAATGCCCGGCATCAGGTAGGCCGGCGGCCACAGGATGCAGCCGATAATGTTCGGCGGCAGGAATTTACGCACCGGCAGCTCCAGCATGCCGGCCGCCAGCGGAATCAGCGGACGCGTCGGTCCGACAAAGCGCCCCACCAGGATGGTAAACATGCTGTGCTGATGCAGCGCATGCTCGGTTTTATCCAGCAGCCCTTTGTACTTTTGCAGGTATTTCCAGCGGTGCAGCGGTCCCTGGAATTTCCAGCCGATGCCGTACGACACCCAGTCGCCAATCAGACAGCCGGCCAGCCCGGCGGCCCACGCCGGATAGAGCCCGATTTGTCCGCTGCCCACCAGCGCGCCGAGGCTGGCCATCAATACCGTGCCCGGCAACAGCAGGCCGACAAACGCCAGCGACTCAAGAAAGGTCACCAGCGCCACGGCAATCAGCGCGTACTCCAGCGATTGCGTAAACAGGTGTTGGATCCAGGCTTCCATAACTATCCTCTGCGGAATATAGAGGCTGGATTGTCCTGAGACAGCCTCACAGCGTCAAGCAATTCCCCGCTGCGCCGCACGCTCGCGCGCTGCACACGACGCAGGCGCCCACAGTACACTGTATAAACATCCATGATATACTGAGATGAATTCATTCTCCGGAGTTAACGTGACCGAACCGCGTGCAGGCTTTTTACTGACTCGTCACTGGCGGGATACCCCGACCGGCAGCGAAGTGGTGCTGTGGCTGGCCACCGACCAGGGCCCGCAGCGCCTGGTGCTGCCTGCGCAGGAGTCAGTGGCGTTTATTCCACACGAGTTCCAGGCGCAAACCGAAGCGCTGATTCGCGACGAGCGCCATACGCGCCTGCAGCCGCTGGAGCTGAAAGATTTCCGTCGCCGACCGGTGCTGGGACTCTATTGCCGCAGCCACCGGCAGCTGCAAAGCATCGAAAAACGCCTGCGTGAAAACGGCATTGCAGTGTATGAAGCAGATATCCGCCCGCCGGAACGCTACCTGATGGAGCGCTTCATCACGGCACCGGTGTGGTTCAGCGGCGAGCCGCGCGGCGACAGCCTCGTCAATGCGCGCCTTAAGCCGCATCCCGATTACCGTCCGCAGCTGAAATGGGTGTCGCTCGACATCGAAACCACCGAGCACGGCGAGCTGTACTGCATCGGGCTGGAGGGCTGCGGCCAGCGCCAGGTGTATATGCTCGGCCCGCCTAACGGTGATGCCAGCCAGCTGGATTTCGAGCTGATTTACCTCGACAGCCGGCCACAGCTGCTGGAGCAGCTTAACGCCTGGTTCGCCCGTCACGATCCTGATGTTATCATCGGCTGGAACGTGGTGCAGTTCGATCTGCGCGTGCTGCAAAAACATGCCGACCGCTACGGTATTCCGCTGCGTCTTGGCCGTCAGCAGCAGCCGCTGGAGTGGCGCGAGCACGGCTTTAAGCCCGGCGTGTTCTTCGCTCAGGCCAGCGGCCGGCTGGTGATTGACGGGATCGAGGCGCTGAAATCGGCGTTCTGGGACTTCGCCTCATTTAGCCTGGAGGCGGTGTCGCGCGAGCTGCTGGGCGAAGGCAAAGCCATCAACAATCCGTGGCAGCGCATGGAAGAGATCAACTGGCGCTTTGCCCACGATAAACCGGCGCTGGCCACCTACAATCTGAAGGATTGCGAGCTGGTCACGCGCATCTTCCAGCACACCGCCATCATGCCGTTTTTGCTGGAGCGCGCCACCGTCAATGGCCTGGCGGTGGATCGCCACGGCGGATCGGTGGCGGCGTTCAGCCACCTGTATATTCCGCGCATGCACCGCGCCGGCTTCGTCGCGCCCAACCTCGGCGAAGTGGCGCCGGAAGCCAGCCCCGGCGGCTACGTGATGGATTCGCGCCCCGGACTGTATGATTCGGTGCTGGTGCTGGATTACAAAAGCCTCTATCCGTCGATCATCCGCACCTTTCTGATTGACCCGGTCGGGCTGGTGGAAGGCCTGGCGCATCCGGACGACGCCGATTCGGTTCCTGGCTTTCGCCACGCGCGCTTTTCGCGCCACACCCACTGTTTACCGGCGATTGTTGGACAGATCTGGCAGGGGCGCGAGGCCGCCAAACGCGACGGCAACCAGCCGCTGTCGCAGGCGCTGAAGATCATCATGAACGCTTTTTATGGCGTGCTCGGCACCAGCGCCTGTCGCTTTTTCGATCCGCGCCTTGCTTCGTCGATTACCCTGCGCGGTCACGCCATCATGCAGCAAACGCGTGAGCTGATTGAAGCCGAAGGCTTTGACGTGATCTACGGTGACACCGATTCCACCTTTGTCTGGCTGAAAAGCGCCCACAGCGAGGCCGATGCCGCCGCGATCGGCCAGCGGCTGACCGGGGTGGTCAATCGCTGGTGGCAACAGCATCTGCAGCAGACTTACGGTCTCGACAGCGCGCTGGAGCTGGAGTATGAAACCCACTTCAGCCGCTTCCTGATGCCAACCATACGCGGCGCCGAACAGGGCAGTAAAAAGCGCTATGCCGGACTGATTCGCCGCGACGGCGATGAGCGGCTGGTGTTTAAGGGGCTGGAATCGGTGCGCACCGACTGGACGCCGCTGGCGCAGCAGTTCCAGCAGACGCTGTATGGCCGCATCTTTCGCGGTGAACCCTGGCAGGATTACATTCGCGACACCGTGGCACAGCTGCTGGCCGGTGAGCTGGACGATCTGCTGGTGTATAAAAAGCGCCTGCGCCGGCCGCTGAAAGATTACGAGCGCAACGTGCCGCCCCACGTGCGCGCCGCGCGTCTCGCTGATGAACATAATCGTAAACTGCAGCGTCCGCTGCAGTATCAGAACGGCGGATCGATCCGCTATGTGATCGCCACCGCCGGACCGGAGCCGCTGGAAGCACGCAGCACGCCGCTGGATTACGATCACTACGTCAGCAAGCAGCTGCAGCCGATCGCCGAAGGGATTTTACCGTTTGTCGGCGATGACTTTGCTACACTGATCACCGGGCAGCTGGGGCTTTTTTGACAGGTGACGAATGCCCTGCCATCCAGTACCATAGCGCCCTTCCTGATTCTCACCGCGTGCACCAGCTGACCAGATAACTGTCTGGCGGTGGGGTATTGTCTGAGAGCAGGCGAACGTCTTTCTATCTTTTAGAGAATCGAGCAAAAAATATATGGTTTTTACACTGGGTCAACGCTGGATTAGTGATACGGAAAGTGAGCTGGGACTGGGGACAGTCGTGGCGCTGGATACGCGCATGGTCACACTGATGTTTCCCGCCACCGGCGAAAACCGCCTCTATGCCCGTAATGATTCTCCGGTCACCCGCGTGATTTTTAATCCGGGTGATACCGTCACCAGCCACGAAGGCTGGCAGATGCAGGTTGATGAAGTCCGCAACGAAAACGATTTAGTGACTTACATCGGCACGCGTCTTGATACCGACGAAAGCAACGTGGTGCTGCGCGAAGTGATGCTCGACAGCAAACTGGTGTTCAGCAAACCACAGGATCGCCTGTTTGCCGGCCAGCTGGACCGCATGGATCGCTTCGCCCTGCGCTTCCGCGCACGCAAATACCAGAGCGAGCAATATCGCCTGCCGATCAGCGGCCTGCGCGGCATGCGCACCAACCTGATTCCGCATCAGCTGCACATCGCGCACGACGTTGGTCGCCGCCACGCGCCGCGCGTGCTGCTGGCTGATGAAGTCGGCCTGGGTAAAACCATCGAAGCCGGGATGATTATTCAGCAGCAGCTGCTGGCCGGACGCGCCGAGCGCGTGCTGATCGTGGTGCCGGAAACCCTGCAGCACCAGTGGCTGGTGGAGATGCTGCGCCGCTTCAACCTGCGCTTTGCGCTGTTTGATGACGACCGCTATACCGAAGCGCAGCACGACAGCGATAACCCGTTTGATACCGAGCAGCTGATTATCTGCTCGCTGGATTTTGTCCGCCGCAACAAACAGCGGCTGGAGCTGCTGGCCGAAGCCGACTGGGATCTGCTGGTGGTCGACGAAGCCCATCATCTGGCGTGGAGCGAAGCCGCGCCGAGCCGCGAATATCAGGTTATCGAACAGCTGGCGGAAAAGACCGCCGGCGTGCTGCTGCTGACCGCGACGCCGGAACAGCTCGGCATGGAGAGCCACTTTGCCCGCCTGCGCCTGCTGGACCCGAATCGCTTCCACGACTTCAGCCAGTTCGTGGCTGAACAGCAGCACTATCGCCCGGTGGCTGACGCCGTCAGCACGCTGCTGGCCGATCACGCCATCAGCAAAGAGGAGATGAACCTGATCAACGACCTGGTCGGCGAGCAGGACATCGAACCGCTGCTGCAGGTGGCGAACAGCGATCGCGACGGCAAAGACGACGCGCGCAAAGAGCTGATTTCGATGCTGATGGATCGCCACGGCACCAGCCGCGTGCTGTTCCGTAACACGCGTAACGGCGTCAAAGGCTTCCCGAAACGCGAACTGCATCAGATTCGCCTGCCGCTGCCGGCGCAGTATCAGACGGCGATTAAAGTCTCCGGCATCATGGCGGCGCGCAAAACGGCGGAAGAGCGCGCGCGCGACATGCTGTATCCGGAGCAGATTTATCAGGAATTCGAAGGCGACAGCGGCACCTGGTGGAATTTCGACCCGCGCGTTGAGTGGCTGATGGGCTACCTCACCAGCAACCGTAAAGAGAAAGTGCTGGTGATTTGCGCCAAGGCCGCCACCGCGCTGCAGCTGGAGCAGGTGCTGCGCGAGCGTGAAGGCATCCGCGCCGCGGTATTCCATGAAGGGCTATCGATTATCGAACGTGACCGCGCGGCCGCTTTCTTCGCTTCGCAGGAAGACGGCGCGCAGGTGCTGCTGTGTTCGGAAATCGGCTCGGAAGGGCGTAACTTCCAGTTCGCCAGCCGGCTGGTGATGTTCGATTTACCGTTTAACCCGGATCTGCTTGAGCAGCGTATCGGCCGTCTCGATCGTATCGGCCAGCTGCATGACATCCAGATTCTGGTGCCGTGGCTGGAGAAAACCGCCCAGGCGGTGCTGCTGCGCTGGTACCACGAAGGGCTGGACGCGTTTGAGCACACCTGCCCGACCGGCCGCACCATCTACGACAGCGCCTACCCGCAGCTGATTGAGTATCTGGCCGCACCGGACAACCCGCAGGGACTGGACGATTTTATCGCCCAGAGCCGCAAACAGCATGACACGCTGAAGGCGCAGCTGGAGCAGGGGCGCGACCGTCTGCTGGAGCTGAACTCGAACGGCGGCGAAGCGGCACAGGCGCTGGCCGATGCCATCGGCGAGCAGGATAACGACACCGAGCTGGTGAACTTTGCGCTCAACCTGTTCGATATCGTCGGTATCAACCAGGAAGATCGCAGCGATAACCTGATCGTGCTGACGCCGTCTGACCACATGCTGGTGCCGGATTTCCCCGGCCTGCCGGAAGATGGCTGCACCGTGACCTTTAACCGTAACCAGGCGCTGTCACGCGAGGATACCCAGTTCATTACCTGGGAACATCCGCTGATTCGCAACGGCCTCGACCTGATTCTCTCCGGCGATACCGGCAGCTGTGCGCTGTCGCTGCTGAAGAACAAGGCGCTGCCGGTCGGTACGCTGCTGGTAGAGATGATCTACGTGGTCGAAGCCCAGGCGCCGAAGCACCTGCAGCTCACCCGCTTCCTGCCGCCTACGCCGGTCCGCCTGCTGATGGATCGCGCCGGAAACAACCTCGCTGGTAAAGTCGAGTTCGAAAGCTTTAACCGTCAGCTCAACGCAGTCAACCGCCATACCGGCAGCAAGCTGGTGAACGCGGTGCAGCAGGATGTGCATCACATTCTGACGCAGGCGGAAAAAGTCATCGTGCCGGAAGCGCAGGCGCTGATTGCGGCGGCCAAAGCCGAAGCCGATGAGAAGCTGAGCGCCGAGCTGTCGCGCCTCGAAGCGCTGAAAGCGGTCAACCCCAACATCCGTGATGATGAGGTCGATGCGCTGGAGAGCAACCGCGAGCAGGTACTGGCCAGCCTCGGTGAAGCCGGCTGGCGCCTTGATGCGCTGCGTCTGATCGTTGTTACGCACCAATAATCGCTGAGGCCGCGCTGAATCATGCTGATGGAACCCTACAATCCGCCGCTCGACCCCTGGCTGCATATTCTGTATCAGGACGAGCACATCATGGTGGTCAATAAGCCGAGCGGTTTGCTGTCGGTGCCTGGCCGGCTGGAAGAGCACAAGGACAGCGTGATGACGCGCATCCAGCGTGATTTTCCGCAGGCGGAGTCGGTGCACCGGCTCGATATGGCCACCAGCGGTGTGATTGTGGTGGCGCTGACCAAGGCGGCCGAGCGTGAGCTGAAGCGGCAGTTTCGCGAGCGCGAGCCCGCGAAACAGTACGTGGCGCGCGTCTGGGGACATCCGGCGGCGGAACAGGGCATGATCGATCTGCCGCTGATTTGCGACTGGCCTAACCGGCCGAAGCAGATGGTGAGTGTGGAACTGGGTAAACCGGCACAGACGGAATATCAGGTGCTGGCGTATGACGCCGATAACAGCGCGCGGGTGCAGCTGAAGCCGATCACCGGCCGTTCACACCAGCTGCGCGTGCATCTTCTGGCGCTCGGGCATCCGATTCTCGGCGATCGCTTCTATGCCCATCCTGAGGCGTTAGCCATGGCACCGCGCCTGCAGCTGCACGCCGAATCGCTGACCATTACTCATCCGGCGTTTGGCAACAGCATGACGTTTCGCCAGCCAGCAGATTTTTAAGGGGCCGCAGCCCCTTATTTAAAGCCCTTCTCTTTGCGAATCAGGTCGTACGCGGCCTGAATTTCCTGCGCTTTCTGCTTCGCCATCTCCATCATCTCCGGCGGCAGACCTTTCGCCACCAGCTTATCCGGATGGTGCTCGGCCATCAGCTTGCGGTAGGCGCGCTTGATGGTGGTGCTGTCATCGCTGCTTTTGACACCCAGCACGCTGCAGGCATCTTCCAGCGTCGGACCACGTTTCGCCTGTTGATAAGCGCTGCCGCCGTACGACGAACCGCCACCAAACTGCTGACCGCCCTCCATCATGCGCAGGAACTGATCGAACTGCGCGCGGGAAATCCCCAGCTCTTCCGCGATGACGTACAGCACCTGACGCTCGTTGGGATGCAGCGAACCATCAGCAAACGCCGCCTGGATTTGAATTTCCAGAAACATCCGAATCAGGTCGAAACGGCCAAAGCAGGCGCTGCGCAGCTCGCGTAGTTTGTTACGTAACGGATATTCGCTCTGCTTCCCTTCGCGAAACGCGCGCTGCGCCGCGGTGCGCGCATCACCGTGAAGCTGCATGCGATCCATAAAGAGAGAAGCGATCTGGATATCCGCTTCGGTGACGCGCCCTTTTGACTTGGTCAGGTGGCCCATCACCTGGAACGTGGTGCTGAAGAACAGCGTCTGGCGCGCCTGATTATTGGCGAAGTAGCCCTGCCCTTTTACACTGCGCACTTTGTCAAACATGTGACCAATGATCAGACCCAGTACGATGCCCCAAAAGCCTGCCCCGGAAAGTAAGCCGAGAGCCAGACCAATAACTTTTCCCCAGTAGCGCATAAACTCCTCAATTCGCCATGCTTGCGGCTGAAAATTGCATTATCATACCTGTCATTTATCTCCGCGCCTAACGGCAACGCAGGCAGAGCAGGATTAACACTGGCGCAACGCCGGGCGGTACGTTAGTCTCTGTCCGGATTGTCGGCATGATGCCAGTTTTCATGGAATTATCGAAACCGCGTATGAAAAAACGTATACCTACCCTGCTGGCTACCATGATTGGTGCAGCGCTTTATAGTCAGCATGCACTGGCCGACGATCTGATGTCGCAGTGTATGCTGGGCGTGCCGAGCTACAACCGCCCGCTGGTCAGTGGCGACGCGAATTCGCTGCCGGTAACCATCAACTCTGACTCAGCGAAAGGGAACTATCCGAACGACGCGGTGTTCACCGGCAATGTTGATGTACAGCAGGGGAACAGCCGTCTGGTTGCCGACGAAATGCAGCTGCATCAGCGTCAGCAGGACGGGCAAACGGCACCGGTGCGTACCGTCGATGCGCTGGGTAATGTGCACTATGACGACAACCAGGTCATCCTGAAAGGTCCGAAAGCCTGGTCCAATCTGAACACCAAAGACACCAACGTGTGGAACGGTAATTACCAGATGGTTGGCCGTCAGGGCCGCGGTGATGCGGATCAGATGAAACTGCGCGGTAATAACCGCTATACCATTCTGGAAAACGGCAGCTTTACCTCCTGTCTGCCGGGTTCCAACAGCTGGAGCGTGGTCGGTTCTGAAGTGATTCAGGACCGTGAAGAAGAAGTGGCGGAGATCTGGAACGCGCGCTTTAAGCTCGGCAACGTGCCGGTGTTTTACAGCCCGTATCTGCAGTTGCCGATTGGCGACCGCCGCCGCTCCGGCTTCCTGATCCCCAACGCGAAATACGGCAGCAACAACGGCTTCGAATTCATGCTGCCGTACTACTGGAACATCGCGCCTCAGGCCGATGCCACTATTACGCCGCACTACATGAGCAAGCGCGGTCTGCAGCTGCAGAACGAGTTCCGCTACCTGACGCAGTTTGGTGCCGGCCTGTTAGAGCTGGACTATCTGCCGTCTGACAATCAGTACAACAAAGATAAAGCCGCGCGACCGGCGGTGCAAAACGACAGCAACGACGACCGCTGGCTGTTCTACTGGCGTCACTCCGGCGTCTACGATCAGCACTGGCGCTTCAACGCCGACTACACCAAAGTCAGCGATCCTTATTACTTCAACGATCTTGATTCGAAGTACTACAGCTCGACTGACGGCTACGCCACGCAGAAATTCAGCGTCGGCTACGCTGACACCAACTGGGACGCGACGCTGTCCAGTAAAGATTTCCAGGTATTTGGTAATACCAGCAGCCAGAACGTGTATCGGGCGATGCCGCAGCTGGATGTCAATCTGTACCAGAACGACATCGGGCCATTTGATGGTCGCATCTATGGACAGGCGGTGAAGTTCACCAACGTCAGTGACAGAATGCCGGAAGCGACGCGTTTGCACATCGAGCCAACGCTCAACCTGCCGCTGTCCAACGGCTGGGCCAGTCTGGATACCGAAGCCAAGCTGCTGGCAACGCATTACCAGCAGGATAACGTTAATTACTACAACGAAAATATCGACACCACGCGCACCAATCAGCTGAAAGAGTCGGTCAACCGCACCCTGCCGCAGTTCAAGGTAGATGGTCGCCTGGTATTTGACCGCAATATGGACTGGGCCGAAGGCTACACCCAGACGCTGGAACCGCGCGTGCAGTACCTGTATATCCCATACCGCGACCAGAGCAACATCTATCCGTACGACTCCACGCTGCTGCAGACCGACTACACCGGCCTGTTCCGCGATCGCACCTACAGCGGCCTCGATCGTATCGCTTCGTCTAACGAAGTGGCGACCGGCGTGACCACGCGTATTTATGATAACGATCTGGTTGAACGTTTTAACGTTTCCGTGGGTCAAATCTACTCGTTTACCCCGTCTCGTACCGGCGTAAACCAGACGAACAAAGAAGATGATACCGGTAGCCTGGTGTGGGCGGGTGATACTTACTGGAAAGTGAGCGATCGCTGGGGCGTGCGCGGCGGCCTGCAATACGATACGCGGCTGGATAACGTTTCCCAGGGCAACGCCATTGTGGAATATCGTCGTGATGCCGACCGTATGGTGCAGCTGAGCTATCGCTACAGCAGCCCGGAGTATGTGGCGCAGGCGTTAAACAACCCGAGCTATGTCACCAACCCAATCTTCAAAAACGGTATCTCGCAGGTGGGTGCCACCGCCAGCTGGCCGATTGCCGATGCCTGGTCGCTGGTGGGGGGTTATTACTATGACACCCGCAACAGCCGTCCGGCCGAGCAGTTGGTTGGCCTGCAGTACAGCTCCTGCTGCTACGCCATTCGTCTGGGTTACGAACGCAAGATCAACGGTTGGGAAAACAACGACAGCAAGTATGACAACCAAATCTCATTCAACATTGAGCTGCGTGGTCTGAGTTCTAACTATGGCTTAGGCACCAATGAAATGCTGCGTCAGGGCATCATCCCTTACCAGCGTGCTTTCTGATGTTGTGATATTTGACAGGCTATCCCGCAGTGCGGAAACAACAATGGATAAAGTATGAAGAACTGGAGAATGCTGATTCTTGGTGTGGCGATCACCGCTAACACTGCGTTCGCAGCCCCACAGATGGTCGATAAAGTTGCCGCAGTCGTGAACAACGGCGTGGTGCTGGAAAGTGATGTAGACAACATGCTGCGTACCGTGAAGTCGCAGGCGCAGCAGGCGGGTCAGCAGCTACCGGATGACAAAACCCTGCGTCATCAGATCCTTGAACGCCAGGTCATGGACGCCATCATTCTGCAGATGGGCGAAAAAGCCGGTCTGCAGGTGAGCGATCAGCAACTGGATCAGGCGATCCAGAACATCGCCGCACAGAACCGCATGAGCGTCGATCAGCTGCGCAGCCGCCTGGCCTACGACGGCATGAACTACAACGATTATCGCGCGCAGATCCGTAAAGAGATGCTGATCTCCGAGGTGCGGAACAACGAAGTGCGCCGTCGCGTCACCATTCTGCCGCAGGAAGTGGATACGCTGGCTAAGCAGATCGGCTCGCAGAATACCCAGGGCACCGAACTCAACATCAGCCAGATTTTGCTGCCGCTGCCGGAAAATCCCACCCAGCAGCAGGTTGACGACCAGGAAGCGCTGGCGCGTCAGCTGGTGGGCGAACTGAAAGGCGGTGCCGATTTCGGTAAACTGGCCGTAACCTACTCTGCCGACCCGCAGGCGCTGAAAGGCGGCAACATGGGCTGGGGCAAAATTGAAGAGCTGCCGACGCTGTTCTCGCAGGCGCTGAGCAGTGCGAAGAAAGGCGACATCGTCGGCCCGATCCGCTCTGGCGTTGGCTTCCATATCCTGAAAGTGAACGACCTGCGCGGTGAGAGCAAAAACATTTCGGTCACCGAAGTGCATGCCCGCCACATTCTACTGAAGCCGTCACCGATCCTCACTGACGATCAGGCGCGCCAGAAGATCGAACAGATCGCCGCAGACATCAAGAGTGGCAAAACCACCTTCGCTGCTGCCGCGAAGCAGTTCTCTGACGATCCGGGTTCAGCGAACCAGGGCGGCGACCTCGGCTGGGCGTCTCCGGAAATCTACGATCCGGCGTTCCGTGATGCGCTGCTGAAGCTGCAGAAAGGCCAGGTCAGTGCGCCGGTGCACTCCTCCTTCGGCTGGCACCTGATCCAGCTGCTGGATACCCGCCAGGTGGATAAAACCGATGCCGCGCAGAAAGAGCGCGCTTATCGTCTGCTGTTCAACCGTAAGTTTGCCGAAGAAGCACAAACCTGGATGCAGGAACAGCGCGCCAGTGCTTACGTGAAGATTCTGGATGGCAATGGTCAGTAATTATCGCGTAGTGATCACGCCCGGCGAACCCGCCGGGATTGGTCCCGATCTCGCCGTTGCGCTGGCTCAGCGTGACTGGCCGGTTGAGCTGGTGGTGTGCGCGGACGGCGACGTGCTGCGCCAGCGCGCGGCGCAACTGGGTCTGCCGCTGACGCTGCGTGACTATCAGCCCGGCGTGGCGCCGCAGCCGCAGCAGGCCGGTACGCTGACGCTGCTGCACATTGCGACGGCGCAGCCGGTGACGGCCGGCGAGCTGACCGTTGCCAACGGTCACTATGTACTGGAGACGCTGGCCCGCGCCTGCGACGGTTGCCTCAGCGGCGAGTTTGCCGCGCTGGTCACCGGTCCGGTCCACAAGGGCGTGATCAATGACGCCGGCATCCCCTTCACCGGTCACACCGAGTTCTTTGCCGAGCGCGCCGGTGGCGATCGCGTGGTGATGATGCTGGCGACCGAAGCGTTGCGCGTGGCGCTGGCCACCACGCATCTGCCGCTGAAAGATGTCGCGGACGCCATCACGCGTGACAGCCTGCATGAAGTGATCACCATCCTGCATCAGGATTTGCAGCGTAAGTTTGGCATTGCGCAGCCGCATATCTTTGTCTGCGGCCTCAACCCGCATGCTGGCGAAAGCGGCCACATGGGCCGGGAAGAGATCGATACCATCATTCCGGCGCTCGACGAACTGCGCCAGCAGGGCCTGCAGCTCACCGGTCCGTTACCGGCGGATACGCTGTTTCAGCCGAAATATCTGCAGCATGCCGATGCGGTACTGGCGATGTATCACGACCAGGGCCTGCCGGTGTTAAAATTTCAGGGGTTTGGTCGCGCGGTGAATATCACCCTCGGCCTGCCGTTTATCCGTACCTCCGTTGACCACGGCACCGCGCTGGAACTTGCCGGTCTGGGCCACGCAGAGCCGGGCAGCTTTATCACGGCGCTTAACCTCGCCATCACTATGATCAAGAGCAGTAATGAATAATCGCGTCCATCAGGGGCACTACGCCCGTAAACGTTTCGGGCAGAACTTCCTGAACGATCAGTACATTATCGACAGCATCGTCTCCGCTATTCATCCGCAAAAGGGTGAAGCCATGGTGGAGATTGGCCCGGGTCTGGGTGCGTTAACCGAGCCGGTGGGCGAGCGTCTTGATGCGCTGACCGTGGTTGAGCTGGACCGCGATCTGGCCGCGCGTTTGCAGACGCATCCGTTCCTCGGTCCCAAGCTGACGATTTATCAGCAGGATGCGATGACCTTCGACTTCTCCGCGCTGGCGCAGGAGCGGGGTCAGCCGCTGCGCGTGTTTGGCAATCTGCCTTACAACATCTCGACGCCGCTGATGTTTCACCTTTTCAGCTATACTGGTTCGATTAAAGATATGCACTTCATGCTGCAGAAAGAGGTGGTTAACCGTCTGGTAGCCGGTCCGGGCAGCAAAGCTTACGGGCGTCTCAGCGTGATGGCGCAATATTATTGTCAGGTGATTCCGGTGCTGGAAGTGCCGCCACAATCGTTCACCCCGCCACCGAAAGTGGATTCGGCGGTGGTGCGTCTGGTGCCTTTTACCCAGCCGCCGCATCCGGTCAGCGATGTGCGTTTGCTGAGCCGTATCACCACCGAAGCATTCGGTCAGCGGCGTAAAACCCTGCGCAACAGCCTCGGACACCTGTTCACGGCCGGTGCGCTGGATGAACTGAACATCGACGCCTCGCTGCGGGCAGAAAACGTCACCGTAGCGCAGTATTGCCAGCTGGCAAACTGGCTGGGCAATCATCAGGCTGAATCTGCGGAGAACTGAGTGCATGAGTGAACTGGCCCGCGTTTGTGTCCAGGTACTGAGTCAGTATGTGGAATCGCAATCCTTTCCCGATGAGGATCGTTACGTGTTTGCCTACACCATCACCATTCGTAACCTCGGGCGCAACAGCGTGCAGCTGCGCAGCCGCTACTGGCTGATCACCAACGGCAACGGACGCGAGACCGAAGTTCAGGGTGAAGGCGTGGTCGGTGAGCAGCCGCACATCGCGCCCGGCAGCGAGTTTCAGTACACCAGCGGCGCGATTCTGGAAACGCCGATGGGCACCATGCAGGGACACTATGTGATGACTGACGAAGAAGGCGACGCCTTCCACGTCGAGATTCCGGTGTTCCGGCTCGCGGTGCAAACCCACATTCACTAATTCCTCCTCCGCCCGGCCAGTCCGGGCGGCGCGTTTTCATCGGACTGACTTAATGAGCACATACCTGATTGGCGATATTCACGGCTGTTATGACGAATTACGTGCGCTGCTGGCGCAGGTTGATTTCGATGCACAGCAGGACGAGCTATGGCTGACCGGCGACCTGGTGGCGCGCGGTCCGGGTTCGCTTGAGGTACTGCGCTACGTCAAGTCGCTCGGCGCGTGCGTGCGCCTGGTGCTGGGCAACCATGACCTGCATTTGCTGGCGGTGTACGCCGGTATCAGCCGTAATAAGCCAAAAGATCGCCTGACACCGCTGCTGGAGGCCGACGATGCCGACGAGCTGATAAACTGGCTGCGTCGCCAGCCGCTGTTGCAGGTGGATGAAGAGAAAAAACTGCTGATGGCGCACGCCGGTATCACGCCGCAGTGGGATCTGGAGACGGCAAAGCAGTGCGCGCGTGAAGTCGAAGCGGTACTGGCCAGCGACAGCTATCCGCTGTTTCTTGATGCCATGTATGGCGACATGCCGAACAACTGGACGCCAGAGCTGAGCGGCCTGGCACGCCTGCGCTTCAGTACCAATGCGCTGACGCGCATGCGCTTCTGTTTCCCCAATGGTCAGCTCGATATGATCTGCAAAGAGGCGCCCGCTTCAGCGCCGCCACCGCTGAAGCCGTGGTTCCAGGTGCCCGGCAAAATCGGCAGCGAGTATACGCAAATCTTTGGTCACTGGGCTTCGCTGGAAGGAAAAGGCACGCCGGAGCATGTGATCGGGCTCGACACTGGTTGCTGCTGGGGCGGAACCCTGACCCTGCTGCACTGGGAGAGCGGCCAGTATTACGTGCAGGTCTCGAATCGCGACCAGGCGATGGCGGAAAGCGCAGTGAATGCGCCCTCTTCCCTGAGCGATATGCAGTAAACAAAAAGCCCCGCGATGTTAGCGGGGCTTTTTTTCGGTCGCCATAAATGGCGCCCCTACCATGACAATCTGTACCGTGGCACCCATCAGCCTGATAGCGCACGGTGTTATCGCGCAATAAATTGCGCCGCTACAATAAACTGCGCTCCTGAACCACTATATCCCTGCCTTTACAGGCTGCGCATTAATGCGCACCAGGCAGTCGTATTGCGCCGTTTTTACAGGCTGCGCATCCATGCGCACCAGGCCACAATCAACGGCGGCGATCCAGAATCTCAAAGCAGTAACTGTGCGAATTCTGCGCGTCGGCATCATGGAACTCACTGAACGTCGACTGCCACTCGTCCGGCTCGTAATCCGGGAACTGGGTATCACCTTCCACTTCCGCATCGATATGCGTCAGATAGAGACGATCGGCGCGCGCCAGCATCTGCGCATAAATCCGCCCGCCGCCAATCACCATGATCTCCTCTGCCTCACCCGCTGCGGCAATCGCCTCTTCCGGCGACGTCACCCAGGTTACGCCATCGTGGTTACCGGGCTGGCTGCTGATCACAATATTCAGACGTCCCGGTAGCGGCCGGCCAATCGATTCAAACGTCAGACGGCCCATAATCACCGGTTTGTTCAGCGTATTACGCTTGAACCACGCGAGGTCGGCGGGCAGGTGCCATGGCATGGCGTTTTCCATACCAATAATACGGTCTGCTGCCAGTGCCGCGATCAAACTAATCATGTTAAAAGACCTACAGGAAAAAATTGGCGCAATGATACGTAAAGGTGAAACTTTCGTCGATAGGGCGATAGTGCTATTTACGTAAAGCCCGCTTGGCTCGGTGTTTTGTCTGACGCACAGAGTTTTACTCCGGCTTTGCGGCAGTTAGCGGAAAGAGCCGCCAGATTTCGCGGTGAAGGCGCTACAACTCAGGGTAATGCCCCGCGCTGCCCGCGCGCTGTGTAAAGAAAAGCGCACTGTGCCCGCCCCAAAAAAACGGCCCCCGCAGGAGCCGTTAACACGCATCAGAAATCGTAGCGCAGACGCACCAGATTAACGTTGCCCAGTGATTTATCAGTACTGGAGGTGATCACGTACTCGTAGTCGACGCGGAAACCGTAGTCGAGCTGCGCGCTGACGCCCACACCATTATCGATACGCTGGTAGTTACGTCCGTTGACGAACTCCAGGCGGTCGCCCATGAAGTAAGGCTGGATGCTCTTCACGGCATACTGGCCAATCGGGAATTTATAACCGGCGAAGTATTCAACGCCCCACGCATCATCCGCGAAGTAGTTGTTAACGGTATTGCGTTTGGTCGGTGAGAAGTTCTCATACCAGCCCGCACCAGCCGACAGCGTCCAGTTGTCCGGCGTCCAGCTCAGCGCGGTGCCGTAGATATTCTGGTCGTAACGCTTGCTGTCGCCATTGCCCGGATTGCGGATATCCGCGCGGGTGTAGTTCCATGCGGCGCCCCACGCCAGATCTTTGCTGATGTGATAGTTCACGCCCAGCGAACCGCCGCCCTTACGCTTGTAGCGCAGGCCGTTACCCGGCAGATAGTCGTTATCCTCAAACAGATAAGCGGCATAGACATCTGCATCGCCGAAGGTGTTTTTGTACTTCAGCATCTTGCGTGAACGGTAAGATCCGTCGTAGTCGCCGTTGATGCCGTTGCCCGGCGCCTGGGCCAGCATGTCGTAGTCCCAGATATCGGTTTTAGCGCCGACCACATCGTAATACACGCTGTTTTGCTGGCCGAAATAGAGCTCGCCGAGCGACGCGCTTTTGAAACCGGTATACAGCTGGCGACGCGTGGTGTTATGAGCGCCGTCCGCATAGTGGTTATCCCAGCCCCACCATGCCGGGAAGTTAACGCCCAGCTCGTAGTAACCCACCCAGCTGACATCGTCAAACAGGTAGTAGTTAGCGCTGAAGCGGAAACGTGAACCGCCATCGTAGCCGTTACGCTTATAGGATTTGTCGTTAACACCGTTCTGATGCAGGTACTGCGGACGAATACTGCCGCCCACTTTGAAATCAAGACGGCTAAGGGGATCACCGGCCTGCGGATCCTGCTTCAGCAGGGTAATTTCCGCCTGACTGGCGAGGGGTGCAGCAACAAGTAACGCAGCCACTGCGCTGAGAGTGAAAGCACGCAATTTCATTTTTATATCCCGTTAAGGTGAGCGCTCTATGATTGAGCAGCGAAATAGTACGGTGCGCTTAGCGGAGAGGTATTTATAATTTTGTGCGGATACGCCTGAATGTAACTGGTTTCGCATCAACTGATAAAAATTATGTCAAATCAATAGATTTGTAACGCATAACCTTATGCAACGCCGGCAAAACAGCCAAAAAAAACGGCCCGCACGGGGCCGTTTAGTCGCAGAGCAGGCGGTTTAGCCTTTGATCTGCGCGTGCATCTCCTGCACCGAAATCACTTTTTCGGTCGGGTCCGCGTTGAGTGCCATCGCGGTGGCAAAGCCGCCGTTCAGCGTGGTGTCGTAATGCACTTTGTACTGTAGCGCGCTGCGGCGAATCAGTTTGGAATCCTCAATCGCCTGACGTCCTGCAGTGGTGTTAACGATGTAGGTGTACTCACCGTTCTTCAGGCGGTCCTGAATGTGCGGACGCCCTTCGTGCACCTTGTTCACCAGGCGCGGATTGATGCCGGCTTCACCCAGCACCACGGCAGTACCGTGCGTTGCATCCAGCTCGAAGCCAAACTTCTGCAGCTTCGCGGCCAGGTCAACAATACGTTTCTTGTCGCCTTCACGCACCGACAGCAGCGCACGCCCCTGCTTCTTCATATTGCTCTGGGCGCCCAGCATGGCTTTGCTGAATGCTTCCGCGAAGGTGCGGCCCACGCCCATCACTTCACC
Organism: Pantoea dispersa; assembly: GCF_035783935.1. GTDB lineage: Bacteria > Pseudomonadota > Gammaproteobacteria > Enterobacterales > Enterobacteriaceae > Pantoea > Pantoea dispersa_C. The sequence goes on from NZ_JALKOV010000003.1 coordinate 162,298, forward strand.
GGTCGAACGCATTTCCGGCCCAAGAATCGGGTCCACGCCCGGGAATTTGTTGAACGGCAGCACCACTTCTTTCACCGAGTAGTACGGCGGAATCACCTCTTCGGTCACGCCCTGCTCAGCCAGGGTTTTGCCAGCCATCACGCGTGCCGCCACTTTCGCCAGCGGCACGCCGGTGGCTTTGGAGACAAACGGCACGGTACGCGCGGCACGTGGGTTCACCTCAATCAGGTAAACTTCGTTATCCTTGACCGCAAACTGCACGTTCATCAGGCCGCGCACGTTGAGTTCGAAGGCCAGTTTTTCCACCTGCTGACGCATCACGTTCTGAATCTCGCTGCTCAGGGTGTACGCCGGCAGCGAACAGGCCGAGTCACCGGAGTGCACGCCCGCCTGCTCGATGTGTTCCATGATGCCGCCAATCAGCACGCGTTCGCCGTCGCAAATCGCATCGACGTCCACTTCCACCGCATCATCGAGGAAGCGATCCAGCAGCACTGGAGCATCGTTGGACACGGACACCGCAGTCTGGAAGTAACGCTTGAGATCCACTTCGTCATAGACGATTTCCATCGCCCGACCGCCCAGCACGTATGAAGGACGCACCACCAGCGGGTAACCGATACCGGCGGCTTTCTCGACCGCCTGTTCCAGCGTCGCCACCGTGGCGTTAGCCGGCTGTTTCAGCTTCAGGCGATCCACCGCCTGCTGGAAACGCTCACGGTCTTCCGCACGGTCAATAGCATCCGGGCTGGTACCAATCACCGGCACGCCAGCCGCTTCCAGCGCGCGCGCCAGCTTCAGCGGCGTCTGACCACCGTACTGCACGATAACGCCTTTCGGCTGCTCAATGCGCACGATTTCCAGCACGTCTTCCAGCGTCACCGGCTCAAAGTAGAGACGGTCTGAGGTATCGTAATCAGTTGAAACGGTTTCCGGGTTACAGTTGACCATGATGGTTTCGTAACCGTCTTCGCGCAGCGCCAGCGCCGCGTGCACGCAGCAGTAGTCGAATTCGATGCCCTGGCCGATACGGTTTGGTCCGCCGCCCAGAATCATGATTTTTTCACGATCCTGGTTAGGATTGGCTTCGCACTCTTCTTCATAAGTGGAGTACATATACGCGGTGTCGGTGGCGAACTCCGCCGCACAGGTATCGACGCGCTTATAAACCGGATGCAGGTTGAACTGATGACGCAGCTTGCGGATTTCGCTTTCCGCCACGCCCGCCAGCGTTGCCAGACGCACATCGGCGAAGCCTTTACGCTTCAGCGCACGCAGGAAATCTGCGCTCAGCGAGTTGACGCCTTCACGCGCCACCTGCTCTTCCAGACGCACCAGCTCTTCAATCTGCACCAGGAACCAGCGGTCAACGTTGGTCAGGTTAAACACGCCGTCGACCGACATGCCGGCACGGAAGGCATCAGCGATATACCAGATGCGGTCAGAACCGGCATCTTTCAGCTCGCGGCGGATACGGGTCAGGGCTTCGCCATCATCCAGATCTACTTTCGGGTCAAAACCGCTGGCGCCCACTTCCAGACCGCGCAGCGCTTTCTGCATCGATTCCTGGAACGTGCGGCCAATCGCCATCACTTCACCGACCGATTTCATCTGCGTGGTCAGACGGTCATTGGCACCGGCAAACTTCTCGAAGTTGAAGCGGGGAATTTTGGTCACGACGTAGTCGATGGACGGCTCGAACGAAGCCGGCGTACGGCCACCGGTGATGTCGTTCATCAGCTCATCCAGCGTAAAGCCTACCGCCAGCTTGGCCGCAACTTTGGCAATCGGGAAACCGGTCGCTTTCGAGGCCAGCGCGGAGGAGCGCGATACGCGCGGGTTCATCTCAATAACGATCAGGCGACCGTCTTTGGGGTTCACCGAGAACTGGACGTTGGAACCGCCGGTTTCGACGCCGATTTCACGCAGCACCGCCAGCGAGGCGTTACGCATGATCTGATACTCTTTATCGGTCAGCGTTTGTGCCGGCGCCACGGTGATGGAGTCACCGGTGTGAATCCCCATCGCGTCAAAGTTTTCGATCGAGCAGACGATGATGCAGTTATCGTTTTTATCACGCACCACTTCCATCTCGTACTCTTTCCAGCCAATCAGCGACTCATCAATCAGCAGCTCATTGGTCGGTGACAGATCGAGGCCGCGCTCGCAAATCTCTTCAAACTCTTCGCGGTTGTATGCGATACCGCCGCCGGTGCCGCCCATGGTGAAGGACGGACGAATGATGCACGGGAAACCGACGTCTTCCGCTACCGCCAGCGCTTCTTCCATCGTATGCGCGATACCGGAACGTGCGGTATCCAGGCCGATGCTCTTCATCGCTACGTCGAAGCGGCGACGGTCTTCGGCTTTATCAATCGCATCAGCGGTAGCACCGATCATGGTTACGCCGAACTCGGCCAGTACGCCCTGGCGCTCCAGCTCCAGCGCACAGTTCAGCGCGGTCTGGCCACCCATGGTCGGCAGCACCGCATCCGGGCGCTCTTTTTCGATGATTTTACGCACCACTTCCCAGTGGATAGGCTCGATGTAGGTCGCATCCGCCATTTCCGGGTCAGTCATGATGGTGGCCGGGTTGGAGTTCACCAGAATGACGCGGTAACCCTCTTCACGCAGCGCCTTACACGCCTGCGCACCCGAATAGTCGAATTCACATGCCTGGCCAATCACAATCGGGCCAGCGCCAAGGATCAGGATAGATTTTATGTCAGTACGTTTTGGCATCGTGGGCTCCTGATTACTTCGCGTTAGAACGGTAAGCTTCGATCAGTTCGATAAAGTGATCGAACAGCGGCGCCGCATCGTGCGGGCCTGGGCTGGCTTCCGGATGTCCCTGGAAGCTGAATGCCGGTTTGTCGGTGCGGTGAATGCCCTGTACGGTCTGGTCAAACAGGGAAACATGCGTCACACGCAGGTTAGCCGGCAGGTTGGTTTCATCGACGGCAAAACCGTGGTTTTGCGCGGTGATCATCACGGTGTTGTTGTCGAGGTCTTTCACCGGATGGTTGCCGCCGTGGTGGCCGAGTTTCATCTTCACGGTTTTCGCGCCGCTGGCCAGTGCCAGCAGCTGATGGCCGAGGCAGATACCAAACACCGGAATGTCGGTTTTCAGGAAGGCCTGAATCGCGCTGATGGCGTAGTCGCACGGCTCCGGGTCGCCAGGGCCATTCGACAGGAAAATCCCGTCCGGATTCAGCGCCAGCACCTCATCTGCCGGCGTTTGCGCCGGTACAACTGTCAGGCGACAGCCGCGATCCACCAGCATGCGCAGGATGTTGCGCTTGGCGCCGTAGTCATACGCCACCACGTGGAACGGCAGCGCGTCGGCACTTTGCTGCTCAGGCAGGCCTCCTTTCAGCGCCCAGCTTCCCTGTTGCCATGCGTAGGTTTCCGCCGTGGTCACTTCTTTCGCCAGGTCCATGCCTTTCAGGCCCGGGAACGCCTGCGCTTTTTGCAGCGCCAGCGCCGCATCCGGGCTGTCGCCGGCGATGATGCAGCCGTTCAGTGCCCCTTTCTCACGCAGCAGGCGCGTCAGCTTGCGCGTATCGATATCGGCGATACCGACAATATTGTTGCGCTGCAGATAGGCTGACAGGCTCTCTTCGCTGCGGAAGTTGCTGGTAATCAGCGGCAGATCGCGAATGACGAGGCCCTGAGCATGGATTTGACTGGATTCTTCATCGGCGGCATTGGCACCAACGTTGCCGATATGAGGATAAGTGAGGGTGACGATCTGGCGGGAATAGGAAGGATCAGTGAGGATTTCTTGATAACCGGTCATTGACGTATTGAAAACGACCTCCCCCACTGCCGATCCCGTTGCCCCGATGGCCCGACCGTGGAATTGGGTTCCGTCTTCCAGAACCAAGAGCGCTGACTTAATCAAAACATCCTCCAGGGAATAAACAGTCACAATATCTGCATATTAATTCAAAATGATGCGCTGAATCAATGCAAAAACCGCCTGACCGCTCGATTTTTGGCAAATTGCGCGCATTCTAATGATCGACCTTGTGATTGTCTACCCTGAGTGGTTATTTTTTTGTATATTTCGGGCTACTGAATGTTAAAAGTGACGCAAGGCGATAAAATAGCGAAACATCTCACGAGAATAATCGGTTGCCTGAGGCAAATAATGACGAAACAGGCTTGGCGAGCATAAATTTTTGACCAAATGGTCAAAAACAGCCATTCGATGATTCAAAAATCACAGATAAAGCGCAAAAACAGCCACCCTAATCAAAAAACACTATCAGAGCGCTATTTTTAAGACAAAATAAAGGGCAATGATCACATTGCCCTGCTCAATCAATATCTTACCGATTGAAATAACCACATCACGATGGTTCACAACACTCACAACATCGTTAAATCCAGCACATCACGCATATCATAAAGGCCAGATTTTTTGTCTTTCAACCATGCGGCGGCCTTAACAGCTCCGTTAGCAAAGGTCATACGGCTGGAAGCCTTGTGCGTAATCTCTACGCGCTCGCCGATATCCGCAAACATCGCAGTATGCTCACCGACAATATCGCCCGCGCGTACGGTAGCAAAACCGATGGTCTGCGCCTTGCGCTCACCGGTGTGACCTTCGCGCGCGTATACCGCGTGCTCATTTAGCTTCCAGTGCATGGCGTCGGCAATCGCCTCTCCCATCGCCAGCGCCGTGCCTGATGGCGCATCCACTTTGTGGCGGTGATGCGCTTCGACAATCTCGATATCCGCATAGTCACCCATCACTTTTGCCGCCTGCTGTAGCAGATTCAGCACCAGATTGACGCCTACGCTGAAATTCGCGGCGAACACGATGCCAATCTCTTCAGCCGCCGCACGGATGGCTGCCTTGCCGGCGTCATCGAAACCCGTGGTGCCAATCACCATCGCTTTCTGATGCTGACGGCAGAACGCCAGATACTCGAGCGTGCCTTCCGGGCGGGTGAAGTCGATCAGCACATCGAAATCATTCACCACCTGCAGCAGATCGTCGGTTACCCGTACGCCGGTTTTGCCGATCCCTGCCAGTTCACCGGCATCCGCACCCAGCAGCGAGGAACCGCTGCGTGCCAGCGCCGCGCCTAACACCACGCCTTCCGCCTGCTGTGCGGCCTGAATCAGATTGCGTCCCATGCGACCCGGCGCACCAACAATAGCAATGCGGATTTCACTCATATTTATTCATTCCTGATACAAAACTATGCATGCAAAGCGTTAACAGGTTAACGGTCAGATAACAGTCACGCCACAATAATAACGGGATAATAAGAATTTTAGGCCAGCCGTCGCGGATTATCAGTAAAAGCAATCCCGCCGGCTGGAAGTCACGGCTGAGGTCATAAAGGATAAAGAAAAGGCCGAACATTGTCGGCCTGTTTCTGTGAGCAAATTGAAGCGCTTACTGCACGTTGCGTACGTCAACGCGTAGCTCTTTCGGCACTTCAAACACAATATTCTCTTCACGGCCAATCAGCTCAATTGCCGCTTCGCCGCCCAGCTCACGCAGGCGCTGAATGACCTGCTGCACCAGAATATCCGGAGCCGAAGCGCCGGCGGTTACGCCGATACACTGCACGCCTTTAACCCACTCTTCCTGAATATCGTCCGCAGAATCAATCAGCTTCGCCAGCTTGCCGGCACGCTGCGCCAGCTCTGCCAGACGGTTTGAGTTGGAGGAGTTTTTCGAGCCGACCACCAGCACCACATCCGCATCCTGCGCCAGCACGCGCACCGCTTCCTGGCGGTTGGTGGTGGCATAGCAAATGTCATCTTTTCGCGGTCCGATGATGGCCGGGAAGCGCTGACGCAGCGCGTCAATGACGTCCGAGGTATCATCCACCGACAGCGTGGTCTGCGTCATGAAGCACAAATTGCTTTCATCTTTAACCTGCAGCTTAAACACATCCTCTGGCGACTCCACCAGATACATGCCGCCGTTAGGGTTGCTGTACTGGCCCATGGTGCCTTCCACTTCCGGATGACCGGCGTGGCCGATAAGGATCGCTTCCACCCCTTTACGGCTGGCGCGCGCCACTTCCATATGCACCTTGGTCACCAGCGGACAGGTGGCGTCAAACAGCATAGTGAGGCTGCGCGCTTTTGCTTCAGCGCGTACCGCCTGGGAAACCCCGTGTGCCGAGAAGATCAGAATCGCGTTGTCCGGTACTTCACTGATCTCTTCAATGAAGATCGCACCGCGCTCGCGCAGGCTGCTAACCACGTAGCGGTTATGCACCACTTCGTGGCGCACATAAATCGGCGCGCCATACATCTCCAGCGCCCGCTCGACGATGCTGATGGCGCGGTCAACGCCGGCACAGAAGCCGCGTGGGTTAGCTAACAGGATTTGCATCACTGGCCTCCAGCACCGGATCGATCTCCAGCACTTCAATCTCAAATTTAATGCGCTGACCCGCCAGCGGATGGTTGAAATCGACGGTGATTGAGTCACCGGAAATTTCACGAATCACGCCCGGCATTTCGCTGCCGCCCATGCCGCTGAACAGCATGATGGCACCAACTTCCGGCTCGCCCGCGTCGATGAAATCACGGCGCGAGAAGTACTGGATCAGATCCGGGCTGGCAGCGCCAAAGGCGTCTTCCGGCGCCAGCGTAAAGGCGTGCTGATCGCCCACTTTACGCCCGACCAGCTCCTGCTCCAGCGCCGCCGACAGGCTGCCATCGCCCAGACGAAACAGCGCAGGCTTGCCGTTGGCGCGCGTGGATTCAGCCGTCGAGCCATCCTCCAGCTTCAGTGTAAAATGCACCAGCAGCGCGCTGTCGCGCTGAACGATATCTGTCATCTGTTACCCTTATTTATTCATGACCTGTTTGCCTTTCGGGCTCAGAAAACCCTCCAGCACCACCAGCGCCGCACCAATGCAGATTCCGCAGTCGGCAATGTTAAAGGTGGCAAAGTGCCAGTCACCGACATAGAAGTCGATGAAGTCGACCACAAAGCCGTGCCAGGCACGATCAAACAGGTTACCCAGCGCCCCGCCGATAATCAGCGCGTAGGCGATGTTGGTTAATTTATTACTGGCGCGGTTGCGATACATCATCACCAGCAGCGACACCACAATGGCGATGGCAATGCCGGCAAAGAACCAGCGCTGCCAGCCACCTTTGTCTGCCAGGAAGCTGAACGCCGCGCCATAGTTGTGCGCGTAGAACAGGTTCAGGAACGGCATCAGCGGCTGAGTTTCATGCAGCATCATGTTGTCCATGACCCACTGCTTGCTGGCAAAATCGATGACGATCACCACCAGCACCAGCCATACCCAGCGCAGTCCGGTTGAGCACAGTTTACTCATCAGGCAAATTTCCGCACTTCACCGTTTCCGGCTACGTTGGTGTAGCAACGTCCACACACCGCAGCATGCTCCGGATTCTGGCCGACGTCAGTAGTGTAATGCCAGCAGCGCGGGCATTTCTCGCCTTCTGCTTTGTGCAGCGCGATTTTCAGACCTTTTAACAGTTCGCTCTGCTGCGCTTCGTCGCTGGCCGTCACGTAATCCGCCACGGTCGCGCCCGAGGTCAGCAGCACGAAACGCAGCTCATCGCCCAGCGCCTGCAGCTTCGCCGCCAGTTCCGGATCGGCATACAGCGTAACGGTGGCTTCCAGTGCGCCGCCGATGCGCTTATCGCTGCGCGCCTGCTCGATCACCTTGTTCACTTCACCGCGCACTTTCAGCAGTTCTGCCCAGTACGCATCGTTCAGCGCTTCGTCCTGCGCCAGGCCAAACAGGCCCTGATACCACTCTTCGGTGAACACATACTGTGGACGCTCGCCAGGCAGATAGCCCCAGATCTCATCGGCGGTGAACGACATGATCGGCGCCATCCAGCGCACCAGCGCTTCAGCGATATGCCACAGCGCGGTCTGGCAGCTGCGACGCGCCAGGCTGTCGCCCTTCGCGGTGTACTGACGATCTTTGATCACGTCGAGGTAGAACGAGCCCATCTCGATGGAGCAGAAGTGCATCAGACGCTGCACCACTTCGTGGAAATCGTAGTTCTCGTAGGACTGCACGATATCCTGCTGTGCCGCCAGCGCACGGCCGACAGCCCAGCGATCCACCACCACCATCTCTTCCGGGCTGACGCAGTCGGTCGCCGGGTTGAAGCCTGCAAGGTTAGCCAGCAGGAAGCGCGCGGTATTACGGATACGGCGATAGCTATCGGCGGCACGTTTCAGGATTTCGTCGGATACCGCCATCTCACCGGAGTAGTCGGTTGAGGCCACCCACAGACGCAGAATATCCGCGCCCAGCTTGTCCATCACGTCCTGCGGTGCCACGGTGTTGCCGATTGATTTCGACATCTTGCGGCCCTGACCGTCGACGGTGAAGCCGTGAGTCAGTACCTGGCGGTAAGGCGCTTTGCCCTTCATCGCCGTGGAGATCATAAGCGACGACATGAACCAGCCACGATGCTGATCCGAGCCTTCCAGATACATATCCGGGGCGTGTCCCTCAAATTCCGGACGCGCATCCACCACCGAGAAACTGGTCGATCCGGAGTCAAACCAGACGTCGAGGGTATCCGGTACTTTGACGTAGTGATCGGCGTCATCGCCCATCAGATCGCGCGGATCGAGATCCCACCACGCCTGAATACCGTCCTGCTCGACGCGCTGCGCCACTTTCTCCATCAGCTCCAGCGTATCCGGGTGCAGCTGCTCGCTCTCTTTATGGACGAACAGCGCCATCGGCACGCCCCAGGTACGCTGACGCGAGATGCACCAGTCCGGACGGTTAGCGACCATCGCTTCGATACGCGCCTGGCCCCAGTCCGGGATCCACTGCACGTCTTTGATCTCTTTCAGCGACTGCGCACGCAGACCTTTCTGATCCATGCTGATAAACCACTGCGGCGTAGCACGGAAGATGATCGGCGTTTTGTGACGCCAGCAATGCGGATAGCTGTGCAGCAGCTTTTCCACGTGCAGCAGCGCGCCTTTTTCCTGCAGCAGCGCAACGATCATGTCGTTGGCTTTAAATACGTTGACGCCATCCAGGGTTGGATAGGTGCCCGGCAGATAAGCGCCGTCCGGACCGACCGGGTTAGCGGTTTCGATGCCGTACTTCTGGCCGATGACATAGTCATCCGGACCGTGGCCTGGCGCGGTGTGCACCGCACCGGTACCAGCGTCCAGCGTGACGTGCTCACCCAGTACCACTTTCGACTGGATCTGCTCAAGGAACGGATGCTGGAACAGCTGCAGCTCCAGCGCGGCGCCTTTACACTCGCCCAGCACCTGCCACTCGCTGATGCCCGCGCGTTTCAGCACCGATTCCACCAGATCTTTCGCGAGGATCAGGCTGCGGCCGGCAATCTGCACCAGCTGGTAGTCGAACTCCGGGTGCAGTGAAATGGCGCGGTTTGCTGGCATGGTCCACGGCGTGGTGGTCCAGATCACCAGTGAAACCGGGCCTTCCGACGCCGCAACGCCAAACTTCGCGCGTACCGCGTCGGCGTCCAGCGCGTTAAACATTACGTCGATGGAAGGTGAGGTTTTGTCGTAATACTCAACTTCCGCCTCCGCCAGCGCGGAACGGCAGTCCATGCACCAGTGCACCGGCTTGGCGCCTTTGTGCAGGTGGCCATTACCGATGATCTTGCCCAGCGCGCGAATGATGTTGGCTTCGGTCTGGAAATCCATGGTCAGATAAGGACGATCCCAGTCGCCCAGCACGCCAAGACGGATGAAGTCCTTTTTCTGGCCTTCAACCTGCTCCGCCGCGTAGTTGCGGCAGGCAGCGCGGAATTCAGCGGCGCTGACTTTCTCGCCCGGCTTGCCGATCATCTGCTCGACTTTGTGCTCAATCGGTAAGCCGTGGCAGTCCCAGCCCGGAACGTACGGCGAGTCAAAGCCCGCCATGCCTTTCGACTTAACGATAATATCTTTCAGAATCTTGTTAACTGAGTGACCAATATGAATGCTGCCGTTCGCATACGGAGGGCCATCATGCAGGATAAAGGTTTTTTTCCCTTTTTTGGCTGCGCGGATGATGCCGTACAGGTTGTCATCATACCAACGTTGCAGCATTCCCGGTTCGCGTTTGGCCAGATCGCCACGCATCGGGAACCCCGTTTCCGGCAAATTCAGGGTAGATTTATAGTCACTCATCAGATTCTCGGTTCCGTATTTCGGTCATTAAACCGGTGTTTTTAGCCCAAAAAATTGGCGGGCCGTCACCACATCTTTCGCAATTTGTTCTTTCAGCGCGTCCAGCGAAGCGAAACGCTGTTCGTCGCGAATCTTCTGCTTCAGCACCACCTCAATGTGGCGCCCATAAAGATTCATATGTGTGTCGAGCAGGTGAACTTCAAGCTGCTGACGTAAACCTTTTACCGTCGGGCGCGTACCAATGTTTGCCACGCCAGGAATCGGCTGCTCGCCCAGTCCCAGCACCTCTACCGCAAAGACACCTTTAACCGGCGTCACGGTGCGACGAAGCGGGAGATTGGCGGTCGGGAAACCAATGGTGCGCCCCAGTGCATCACCGTGCACCACGCGGCCAGAAATACTGAACGGATGACCGAGCAGCTGCTGCGCCTGAGCAAAATCGTCCTGCGCCAGCGCCTGACGTACCGCCGTACTGCTGATACGTTTGCCGCCATCACAATAGGTCTGGGTGCTGATGACTTCAAAGCCATACTCCGCACCGGCTTTCTGTAATAACAGGAAATCCCCCTGGCGACCAGCGCCAAAGCGGAAATCATCCCCCACTGCGAGGAATTTCACATTGAGCTTGTCGACCAGCAGTTCGCTGATAAAGCTTTGTGCCGAGTGTGCCGCAAAACGGCGATCGAAGCGCACGCACACCACGGCATCAACGCCGGCCAGTGCGAGGTATTTGAGCTTTTCACGCAGACGCGTGAGGCGCGCCGGCGCTTTGTCGCCGGCAAACAGCTCCAGCGGCTGCGGCTCAAACAGCATCACCACCACCGGCAGGTTGCGTTTACGTCCTTCGGCAATTAACTCCGCCATCAGCGCCTGGTGGCCGCGATGCACGCCGTCAAAATTACCAATGGTCAGGACGCAGCCGCGATGCTGCTCTTTCAGATTGTAAATACCGCGGATAAACTTCATGGCTGACTCAAACCGGTGGAAATCGGCGGATTATACCCTTGAATAGCGTTCAGGTTAACCCGTCTGCGTGCCTTTCCTGCGCCTGATTCAGCGTCAGGCGCCCGCTGGCGGGCGGCTCCGGCATCATCACAACAATTTTGTTGCGAAATACTGTATTCAGCGCGGTGTTGCTGGTAGAATCTTGCGCCATCAATTACGTAAGCGGGTGTCGTGGTTAAAACGACGCTTTATTGCACAAATCCATTGACAAAAGAAGGCGCAAAAGGCATAGTCCTCGGCCTTTGATTTGTCCATATAGAACACATTTGGGAGTTGGACCTTGGCTAATATCAAATCAGCTAAGAAACGCGCCGTAACATCTGAGAAACGTCGCAAGCATAACGCGAGCAATCGTTCTATGATGCGTACTTTCATCAAGAAAGTATACGCGGCTATCGCAACCGGCGACAAAGCTGCTGCGCAGAACGCATTCAACGAAATGCAACCAATCGTGGACCGTCAGGCTGCTAAAGGTCTGATCCACAAAAACAAAGCTGCACGTCATAAAGCAAACCTGACTGCACAGATCAACAAACTGGCTTAATCGCCGTCTGTTTATCGCTTTGTTAAAAGAACCGGCGCTTCGCCGGTTTTTTTATGCCTGCGATCCGTGGCTGAACAGCGCGCTAAAGTCGCGATGGCAAATGCGCTGCACCGCCGGGTGCTGAATCATACGCTCGGCAAAAATGACGTGATACTCCTCCATCACCGTCTCCAGCCTGCCGATCTCGCGCACGCTGTCGTCACGGTAGATGTCGTCACCGTACAGCGTCGGTGCGACAAAGATTGCGTTGTTCTGCGCGCCAAACGCCTTCATCAGCGCCGCATCATCGAACTCACCGAGAATCTCAACCTGTAACCCCTGGCTGTGGATCCAGTTCAGTAGCTTGCGCCCCAGCATCGAACGCCGGCCCGGCAGCAGCAGGCGCCGCTGCTCCAGACAGGCGGGAAACGGCAGCTCAGGCAATGGCGCATTACACCAGAAGCTGACCGGGCACTCACCAAGCTTGAGCGAAAACAGCCCGGCCTGCTGGGTAGAATCAATCGGGCAGTCGGAGAGGATCATATCCAGCTTGTGCTGGCTGAGCTGCTCCAGCAGCATTTCATGCGTTGATTCAAAGCAGCGCAGCTGTAGTTTCTCGCCGGCCATCACCGCGGCTTCCAGCACCTTGCTCACCAGCTGTTTCGACAGCGCATCCGCCACGCCAACATCAAACAGCAGATGCGACTCCTTGCGATAGTTAACGATGTCGAGCATTTCCTGGCTGAGCATAAACATGCGATCGGCATAGCGGAACACCAGCTGGCCCAGCTCGGTAGGCACCAGACCGCGCCCCTGACGGCGAAACAGCACGCCATTTAGCTGCTCTTCCAGCGCCTTGATCTGGCCGGTTACGGTTTGCGGCGTCAGGCACAAGACTTCAGCGGCGCGCACCACCGAACCGGTTTTGCACACCTGCCAGAAGTAATAGAGATGATTAAAATTGAGCTGATTCATACGATTAAGGAGGCTTGCGCCTCCCCTTATTAGCGCAGTTTGATGCGCAGCAGCGTGTAACCAATCACCGCCGACAGCAGCGAACCACTAAGAATGCCCAATTTCGAGAATGTCACCAGCTGTTCATGCGCGGCGTCAAACGCCAGCGAGCTGATGAAGATCGACATGGTAAAGCCGATGCCGCACAGCACGCCGATCGCCATGATGTCGCGAATGGTGGTACTGCCTGGCAGCGCCGCCAGCCGCATCTTCACCGCCAGCCAGCAGAACAGTGTAATGCCCAGCGGTTTACCAATCAGCAGACCCAGGATGATGCCGAGCGGCTCCGGCGACAGCACATCGCCAAAGGTGATGCCGCTGAGTGAAATACCGGCGTTGGCGAACGCGAACAGCGGCAGGATCAGCCAGTTGACCCACGGCATCAGGCCATGCGCCAGGTGCTCAGCCGGTGAGTGACCCTCTTTCTCCTCCAGCGGCACGAAGAAGCCCACCACGACGCCTGCCAGCGTGGCGTGCACGCCGGACTTCAGCACCGCGGTCCACAGCACCACGCCCACCAGCATATACACCGCGATGTTGCGTACACCGCAGCGATTGAGGATCGCCAGCAGCACGATGGCACCGGCTGCCACGCTCAGCGACAGCACCGACAGATCGCTGGTGTAGAACAGCGCAATAATCACGATGGCACCGAGATCGTCAATGATGGCCAGCGCCATCAGGAACACTTTCAGCGCCGCCGGTACGCGACTGCCAAGCAGCGCCAGCACGCCGAGTGCAAAGGCAATGTCGGTGGCGGTCGGGATGGCCCAGCCGTTGCGGGCAATGTCGTTATCATGGTTAAACAGCAGGAAGATGAGCGCCGGTGCGACCATCCCACCCACCGCCGCAATCACCGGGAAGATGGCACGATCGCGGCTGGCCAGCTCACCGGTGATCAGCTCGCGCTTCACTTCGAGGCCAATCAGCAAAAAGAACAGCGCCATTAGCGCATCATTAATCCACAACAGCAGATTTTTGCTGATATCCAGTGCGCCGAAGCGAATTTGTACCGGCTCTGCCAGCAGCGTTTGATAGCCCTGCGCGGTGGCGGCATTATTGGCCAGCACCATCGCCGCCACGGCCGCCAGAATCAGCACCATGCCGTTGCTGGCGTCACTTTCGATAAAGCTTTTCAGCAAGCTTCGAATACTACGGGGTTTGTTCACAACTCCTCCTGAGCAGAGACATTTGGTGGAGAAGTTTAGCGGCTGAGACACCTCGTTAAAAGCAGCTTATGTCTCGTTTATTACTCGGAATTTCCGAATAAAGGCTTAAAACGGGAAATGAAGGGGTGCGCGGGCACGATAAATCGCGCCGCGACGAAACTGAGCGGCTGGCAGATTCTTTACTTAACCGGCATGAAGGAAGCCAGGCGCGCCATCAGGCCTGGTGGTTGGTGCAGGTCAGCAGTGTTACGTCATCGCTATGCTGCTGAGGCAGCGCATTGTCGCCGGCAATCTCGTGCTGGGCGCAATGCGGCTGATGCGGATGCAGGCCGCCTGGCGGTGAGAAAGGCTCAGCCATCTGGGCACTTGCCAGCGCGGAAAACGCCACAAGCGCTGTTGAAAGTAACAACGGTAGAAGTCGCATAATTTTTGTCTTTTCACTATAGCGGCCCGGAATGGACCAGATATGCAGGTGATGATCCAGCCTGAGAGGTGGCAAACAGCGTTTTCCACGGTCAGTCAGGTTTCAGTGAAGGATTTTACGCCAGTCAGGCGCAGGATTTTATAAAATCGTGCGGTTTGTCACAGTTTACCGCACGAAATATGCATTATCCGACCTTAACCGGAATGTAGAACGTGCCCTGCAGCAGATCCGGCGTGCTATAACGCAGGTCCAGCTTGATCAGATCTTTACCCGGACGTCGCGCCACGCCGAGCGCAGGCAGATGGTTGTAATACACCTCTGCGGTAAAGGCATTGATCTCTTCCGGCGCACCGTGCCAGTCGATCTCCGCATACAGTCCGCTCTCACCGGTCCAGTTCTGCACATTACCGGTCAGCACATCGGCGTACTGGCTCTCCAGCGCCTGGAACAGGCTGATATGCTGCTGGTCGCTGGAGTTGACGCCCGGACTGAACTGGAAACCGAGCCAGCCACGCTGCACGTGCTGGCCAGCGAAAGCGATGAAATCACGCGTATGCTGCGCCACCACGTGATTGTGATGATCAATGTATTCGCCAAAGCGGCACTCCCACTCAATCACTTCTCCGCACAACTTCAGCTCCGGCTTTTCGGCCAGGCGCGCGCTCACCCACTGCCGCTGGGTTGAAATGCGGCTGTGGAAATCTTTCATCTGCATCTCCGGGATGCGGCGGTAAGCGCCCGGCGTCATGGCGAAGTGGCTTTTGAACACCCGGGTAAAGTTTTGCTGATTATCAAAGCCAAACCGCACGGCGATATCGATAAGCGGCATGCTGGTCAGGCGCAGCGCCATGGCAGACAACGTCAGACGACGTTTGCGCGTGTACGAGGCCAGCGTCTGGCCGGTCATCTCTTTGAACATGCGTTGCATGTGCCACTTGGAGTAACCGGATTTCAGGGTAATCAGATCGATATTGAGCTCGTCGGTCAGATTGGCCTCGATCCAGTCCACCAGATCGTTGATGTACTGTTTTTTCAGGTTCAGGCTGAGCATTTTTTTAATTGAATGGGTTGGGAAAGGCGGTGCTTTTGCGTTATCCGTCACATAAATATAACAAAATCGTATGGATAACGTAAGGAAGAGTAAAGACAGCGGGACGGGAAAAGCATTAATTGCTTAGGTGACTAACTTTTATCGTCTTAATGGCATCGCATCGTTGAGCAGTGATTTGCCTGCGCATAGCGGTGCGCATTAATGCGCACCCTACGAATATCGTGCATCACCTTGTCAGGTCGCCATTGAAGGCGACCGATAATACCGGGCAGGCGTGCCTGCCCTTATCGACAACTCAGTGCGAACGCATGCCCGCTGCCGTCATCATCATACGAAACAGTGATGCCACCACGCCCAGTGCCAGCACGCTTGCGCCGTAAATAATGACTAACCACAGCACGCGCTTCCACCAGGGGGCTTTCGTTTCAGTAGGGTTATTCATATCGCTGACCTCGGTTTGCATATTAGTGGTATCCCTCGTCGGCTTTGATTTTTCCGCGGAACACGTAGTAACTCCAGAAGGTGTAACCCAGAATCACCGGAATAATCAGCAAACTCCCCACCAGCATAAAGGCCTGGCTCTGCGGCGGTGACGCGGCATCCCAGATGGTGATCGCCGGCGGAATGATGTGCGGCCATACGCTGATGCCAAGACCAGAGAAGCCGAGAAACACCAGCGCCAGCGTCAGCAGGAACGGCGAGTAATGCGCCTCGCGCTTGATGGCGCGCACGATGCCCCACGAACACAGCAGTACCAGCACCGGCACCGGCAGGAACCAGAACAGGTTAGGACGGCTGAACCAGCGGTGCGCAATCGCATCGTGGGTGAACGGCGTCCACAGACTGATAATCCCGACAATCAGCAGCAGCGCGATCACCAGCGGTGTCGCCAGCGCGGACATCTTACGGTGCAGCTCATGTTCGGTTTTCATGATCAGCCAGGTACAGCCCAGCAGCGCATACGCCACCACCAGACCGACGCCGCAGAACAGCGGGAATGGCGCCAGCCAGTCCATCGCCGAGCCAGCAAACTCGCGACCTTTTACCGGGAAACCGTCGATAATCGCACCGACCGCAACGCCCTGGCTGAAGGTCGCCAGCAGCGAGCCGGCAATAAACGATTTATCCCAGAACGCGCGGTGCTCTTCGGTGGCCTTAAAGCGGAACTCAAACGCTACGCCACGGAAAATCAGGCCAATCAGCATCGCGGTGAGCGGAATGGCCAGCGCATCGGCAATCACCGAATAGGCCAGCGGGAACGCACCGTACAGACCGGCACCGCCCAGCACCAGCCAGGTTTCGTTGCCATCCCACACCGGCGCAACGGTATTCACCATCATGTCGCGCTCAACCGCATCTTTATTGAACGGGAACAGAATACCGATGCCGAGATCGAAGCCATCCATCACGATATACATCAGGGTGGCGAACACGATAATGGCGAACCAGATAATGGAGAAATCGATCATTTATTTACCCTCCTGCGGTTCGTTCAGGCTCTCATGGGCAGCAGAAAGCGGACGCGCAGGCGTTTTGCCCTGCCCCGGACCACCGTGGCGCACATCTTTACCTTCGCCGGTCAGCGGACCTTTCTTAATCAGGCGCATCATGTAGACATAGCCGACACCAAACACCGACGAATAGACGAGGATGAAGGCCAGCAGGCTGATACTCATGTGCAGGTCGCCGTGCGCCGACACCGCATCAATGGTGCGCTGCACGCCATACACCACCCACGGCTGACGACCAATCTCGGTGGTAAACCAGCCTGCCAGAATCGCGATCAGGCCGGACGGGCCCATCAGCAGGGCGAACCACAGGAACGGCCGCGAGCTGTACAACCGCTTGCGGTAACGCAGCCACAGGCTCAGCACGCCAAGGGTGATCATCAGCAGGCCCATCGCCACCATGACGCGGAACGACCAGAAAATCACCAGCGAATTCGGGCGATCCTCTTTCGGGAAGCTCTTCAGCGCCGGCACCTGCTTATCCAGGCTGTGGGTCAAAATCAGGCTGCCGAGGTACGGCACTTCCAGCGCATATTTGGTGCGCTCTTCATCCATATCCGGAATACCAAACAGGATCAGCGGCGTGGCTTCGCCCGGCGGGTTCTCCCAGTGGCCTTCAATCGCCGCAATTTTCGCTGGCTGATGCTCAAGGGTGTTCAGGCCGTGCGCATCGCCGATCATCGCCTGAATCGGTGCCACTATCAGCGCCATCCACAGTGCCATGGAGAACATTTTACGGATGGCCGGATTGTCGTTACCGCGCAGCAGATGCCACGCGCCAGACGCGCCCACAAAGAAGGCGCTGGCGAGGAAGGCCGCCACCGACATATGGAACAGGCGGTACGGGAACGACGGGTTGAAGACAATCTTGAACCAGTCCTGCGGCACCACGATGCCATTTTCAATGATGTAACCCTGAGGAGTGTGCATCCAGCTGTTGGACGCCAGGATCCAGAAGGTCGAGATGATGGTGCCGAGCGCGACCATGCAGGTGGCAAAGAAGTGCAGACCCGGTCCGACGCGGTTCCAGCCAAACAGCATCACGCCGAGGAAGCCGGCTTCAAGGAAGAAGGCGGTGAGCACTTCATACGTCAGCAGCGGACCGGTAATACTGCCGGCAAACTGCGAGAAACCGCTCCAGTTGGTACCAAACTGGTACGCCATCACCAGTCCGGACACCACGCCCATGCCGAAGTTAACGGCAAAGACTTTCGACCAGAAATGGTAGAGATCGCGATAGGTCTCGTTACGGGTTTTCAGCCACATGCCTTCGAGCACCGCCAGGAAACTGGCGAGACCGATGGTGATGGCCGGGAAAATAATATGGAAGGAAACAGTAAAGGCGAACTGAATCCTGGCCAGGTGGAAGGCATCTAATCCAAACATTGCTTACCTCTTTGCCACAAGATTACACCGAATTTTTACTTATAATTAACAAGTTTGACGCACAAAATTTATTATTTTGCGACGTCGGAAGAGATTCACGCCAATTGTAAGGCAAGCGGCGAGAACAAAAAGAAACAGTGGGAATGGCTAAAACTATAACAGTATTTTTTGATTTCGATCATTGTTTTCGCCAGAAACTACTTGTTTAAAATCACTAAGTTAAGGTTAAAGCACGTGATTCATTGTAACAATCTTGTTATTAAGCACAGCGAGAAGAAAATGCTTAAATCAGGTAACTGGCTAATTTAGTTGTTAATTACTGCGCCAGACAAAACGGCAGCGGACCGCGCTGTCACGTTACGCTGTAAAATTTCCTGCACAGCAGCCAAAAAGAAACTTTGTTAATTAAAAGATAATTTTTATAGACCAAAAAGAAATTAATTTGCTGCCTTTAGGTGACATTTTGTGAGCCATCGCGCATTAACCTGCTGGGGCACGGCATTTGCCAGCGGCGTCAGGCTGTGCTTTGTTAAAGCAGCACAGTCCGGTTAATCAGCGAAGGAGAGGTTATGACCCGTCTTACCGCCCAGGATTTTCCCCAGGAACTGCTTGAGCTTTATGACTACTATGCGCACGGTCGTATCAGCAAGCGCGAGTTTCTGACGCTGGCCGCAAAGTTCACCATTGCCGGTATGACCGGAGCCACCCTGCTCAGCGCCATGAGCCCCAACTATGCGCTGGCGCAGCAGGTATCGTTTACCGATCCCGATATCAACGCCGACTATATTCACTACCCTTCACCGCAGGGTCATGGTGAGGTACGCGGCTATCTGGTGCGGCCGGCTCACGCCAGCGGCAAGGTAGGTGCCGTGGTGGTGGTGCACGAGAATCGCGGCCTGAATCCTTACATTGAAGACGTGGCAAGACGCGTCGCCAAAGCGGGCTATATTGCGCTGGCGCCGGATGGCTTAAGTTCGCTGGGCGGCTATCCGGGCAATGATGAAGAGGGCCGTGCGATGCAGGCGAAAGTCGATCCGACCAAGCTGATGAACGATTTCTTTGCGGCGGTCGATTTCCTGATGCAGCATCCTGAGGGGAGCGGCAAGGTCGGCATCACCGGCTTCTGTTATGGCGGCGGCGTAGCCAATGCGGCGGCAGTGGCCTTTCCCGAACTGGCCTGCGCCGTGCCGTTCTATGGCCGCCAGCCAAAAGCGGAAGATGTGGCGCGCATTCAGGCGCCGCTGCTGCTGCACTATGCCGCACTGGACAAAGGCATCAACGAAGGCTGGCCAGCCTATGAAGCCGCGCTGCAGGCGCAGCATAAAACCTATGAAGCCTATATTTATCCCGGCGTGAACCACGGCTTCCACAACGACTCCACGCCGCGCTACGACCAGGCCGCCGCCGATCTGGCATGGCGTCGCACGCTTGACTGGTTTGCGAAATATTTGCCCGCCTGAGCCTGGCGCGCCGCGCGGCAGTCACGCCGTTTGCGGCGCTTTGAGGATGCGGTGGACATTACTCTCCAGCCAGTCGGCGAGGCCGATCACCTGTCCTTCCACCTCATGCCCCAGCGCCGTCAGCCGGTACTCCACGTGCGGCGGCACCACGTCATAGGCAATACGCTCGATAAAGCCATCCTCTTCCATGTAACGCAGCGTCTGCGCCAGCATGCGTTCGCTGACGCCACCAATCCGGCGCCGCAGTTCGCTAAAGCGCAGCGTTTCGGCGCGCAATGCCAGTAACACCAGCACGCTCCAGCGGCTGGTAATCCGCTTTAACACTTCACGTGACGGACAGTTCACATTGAGCAATTCGCCCCGGGAAAATTTATCACTCAGGTTTTCAGCCATTTACTTCGCTCCGCCCAAACTAACAATTCTGTAAGTACTTACTAAAAGTTAGCTTATCTCGTAGGCTGTTTTCATACCAGTACAACCTGAGGGAAACAACATGATTGCGATTACCGGAGCCAGCGGCCAGCTCGGCCGTTTAGTGATTAAAGCGCTGCTGGAAAAAGTCCCGGCCAGCGAGATCATCGCGCTGGTGCGTTCACCGGAAAAAGCGCAGGACCTGCAGGCGCTCGGCGTCGCGCTGCGTACAGCGGATTATAATCAGCCGCAAACGCTGCCCAGCGCCTTTGCCGGCGTGGCTAAAGTGCTGCTGATCTCCTCCAGCGAAGTCGGCCAGCGCGAAGCACAACATCAGGCGGTGATTGACGCCGCCAAAGCCGCAGGCGTGTCATTTATCGCTTACACCAGCCTGCTGCACGCGGATACTTCACCGCTGGGTCTCGGCGTGGAGCATCGCGCCACCGAAGCGCTGCTGCAGGCTTCAGGCATCCCTTATGCCCTGCTGCGTAACGGCTGGTACACCGAAAACTACGCGGCCAGCATCGCACCGGCATTAGCGCACCATGCCTTTATCGGCGCGGCGGGCAGCGGGCGCATCGCGTCGGCGGCGCGCGCGGATTACGCAGCCGCGGCGGCGGAGGTGATCAGCCGTGACGATCAGGCGGGCAAAGTGTATGAACTGGCCGGTGATGACAGCTACACGCTGGCGGAATTCAGCGCGGAGATTGCCCGTCAGTCCGGCGAAAAGGTGGAGTACGTTAACCTGCCGCCTGCGGAGTTCAGCGCGGCGCTGATCGGAGCCGGTTTACCCACGCCACTGGCCGAACTGCTGGCGGACTCGGATGCCGGTGCCGCCCAGGGTGGGCTGTATGACGACAGCCAGACGCTGAGCCAGCTGATCGGCCGTCCGACCACGCCATTCGCTGAAGTGATTAAGGCCACGCTGGCCAAATAAAGCAATGAGCAGGCCCTCACCTCTGCGACGGGACAGTCGCCGGCGGAGCGTGAGGGCAGTCCGGAAGGCCATTTCTCCCGCCTCGTTTGCCATCAAATGATCAATCTGAGCGGCGCTTTTTGCCGTAATCGCTGGCCATTTTCTTATTTACAGATAATTCTGTTCACTTATTTAAAGCTTCATTTGAGAAGCTGCTTTCAATTCCTGAAATATAGCGCTTTGTATTCGCTGAAAAAAGCGTTAAATAGTCGATCAATCGACAAGATTTATTACGTTCATAGATATTTCGCATTGTTGTCTCAGCCGGTCAGAGATCTATAATTTGTCCTTTGAGCAACCAGGCAATTTCAGGAGGCCGCTATTAATACTAACCACCAGCAACGTCAAGCTTTCGGGGAACACGAAGCCCATGCTGATCTGGGGTATCAATACGATCCTCACGAATTTATCCGCGAAGGTATGCAGGATTCGGAGCCGGAACCCGAGCTGATCGAAGGCCTGCCTGCGCCGGATGCGCTGACGCCTGCCGATCGCTATCTGGAGCTGTTTGAGCACGTGCAGACGTCACGTATTTTTGCCGACAGCAAAACGTTTCCGGACTGCGCACCCAAATTCGATCCGCTGGATATTTTAATCCGCTATCGCCGTCGCAAACGGACGGCAGAGTTTGACCTGGAAAAATTTGTCCACGAGCATTTTTATTTACCGCAGGTCAACGAGAGTTTTTATGTCTCCAATCCGGATAAAACTCTGACGGAGCATATTGATGACCTGTGGCCGGTGTTAACTAAAATGCCGCAGCAGCATTTACCGCACTCATCGCTGCTGCCGCTGCCGAAGCCTTACGTGGTGCCCGGCGGGCGTTTTGGTGAAACCTACTACTGGGACTCTTACTTCAGCATGCTCGGCCTGGCCGAAGCGGGCCGCGACGATTTGCTGCGTCACATGGCGGACAACTTCGCCTGGCTGATCGATAACTACGGTCACGTGCCTAATGGCAACCGCACCTATTATCTCAGCCGTTCGCAGCCGCCAGTGTTTGCGCTGATGGTTGAACTGTTTGAAGAGGACGGTATTCGCGGTGCCAAACGCTACCTTGACCAGCTGATGAAAGAGTATCAGTTCTGGATGGACGGCGCTGGCGAGCTGATGCCGCATCAGGCCTATCGCCACGTGGTGCGCATGCCGGACGGTTCGCTGCTTAACCGCTATTGGGACGATCGCGACACGCCACGCGATGAGTCGTGGATGGAAGATGTGGAAACCGCCAGCAAATCGCGTCGTCCGGCCAGCGAGGTTTATCGCGATCTGCGCGCTGGCGCGGCTTCCGGCTGGGATTATTCCTCGCGCTGGTTGCGCGATCCACAGCGGCTGGCCAGCATTCGCACCACGCAGTTTATCCCGGTGGATTTGAATGCGTTTCTCTACAAGCTGGAGCTGATGATTTCAACGCTGGCGCATGCCAAAGGCGAAGAACTCACCGGTCTGGCATGGCAGAAAAAAGCGGATGCGCGCAAGCAGGCGATCAATCGTTATCTGTGGGATAACACCGCAGGCGTATACCGCGATTACGACTGGCGGCGTGAGCGCTTTGGCGCCTTTACCGCGGCGGCGGTGGTGCCGCTGTTCCTGGGTCTGGCATCACCGGAGCAGGCGCACCTGCAGGCGGTCGCGCTGCGTCAGCTGCTGCTCACGCAGGGCGGTCTGGTGACCTCAATGGTCGAGAGCGGCGAGCAGTGGGACAAACCCAACGGCTGGGCACCGCTGCAGTGGATGGCGGTGGTCGGGCTGAATCACTACGGTGAAGAGACGCTGGCCACGGAAATTGCGGTCAACTGGCTGACCACGGTGAAGAACTTCTATTCGCTGCACCACAAGCTGGTTGAGAAGTACGATATCAGCGGCGATCGCGCCCGCCCAGGTGGTGGCGGTGAGTATCCGCTGCAGGATGGCTTCGGCTGGACCAACGGCGTCACCCGCCGCCTGCTGGCGATGTACGGACATTTGCTGGCGGACTGAAGCGGGATACTGCGGTCTGATGCGGGATACTGCGGCCTGATGCCCTCACCCTGGCCCTCTCCCACGGGAGAGGGAAACGCTGCCATATGCAGGACTGAGACAGCCCAGGTTAATTCAAGAGCTAATCCCCGCTCGATCGGTCCCCTCTCCCGCGAGCGGGAGAGGGTTAGGGTGAGGGTGAGGGGGGAAAAACGCACCTTCCCCCTTAATTCCCCTGCAAAAACGCCAGCAGATCCGCATTCAGCTGGTCCTGATGCGTCACAGCAAACCCGTGCGGGCCATTCTCGTACACCTTCAGCTGTGAACCCGCAATCATCTCGTGCACCAGCTTACCGGTAGCTTCAAACGGCACGATTTGGTCGTTACTGCCGTGAATCACCAGCGTCGGCACATCCACCTTCGCAATATCCGCACGGAAATCCGTCTCAGAGAACGCGGTCACGCAATCCAGCGTACCTTTCAGCGACGCCAGCAGCGCAATGTTCAGCGTCTGCGTCAGTACGCCATCGGAAACCGTCTGGCCCGCGTTGGTGCCGTAAAACGGCGTGGCAAACTCTTTGATAAACTGCGCCCGATCCTTCAGCAAGCCCGCTTTGATCCCATCAAACACCGCTGATTCCACCCCTTCCGGGTGATCGTCGGTTTTACCAAAGATCGGCGTGACGGCGCCCAGCAGCACCAGCCCTTTCACTTTCGCGGTGCCATAGCGGCCGATGTAGCGCGACACATCTCCGCCGCCCATCGAGAAGCCCACCAGCGTCACTTCATCCAATTGCAGATGCTCAATCAGACCGTGAATATCGTCGGCGAAGGTGTCGTAATCGTAGCCTTCCCACGGCTGATCGGAGCGACCAAAGCCGCGGCGGTCAAAGGCGATGACGCGGTAGCCGCGCTCGGCGAGGAAGTTGAGCTGGCTGTCCCACATATCGGCATCCAGCGGCCAGCCGTGGCTGAACAGCACCGGCTGACCCTTGCCCCAGTCTTTGAAGTACAGGTTTACGCCGTCTTTAGTCTTGAATGTGCTCATGTTTTTTCTCCGTTAGTCAGTGATGTTGTGTCTGGCAATCAAACTAGCGCGGGATGATGGAAAAACCTAAAGCAGAGATTTTGACAACTTGTGCAAAGATTTTTGCTAAGCCCTGCCGTCAAAAATCCTTGTACAAGTTGGCCGATTTTTTCCGCTATCTCCTGACGGGCGAGCTTCGTATCGTGCTCTCATCGCACACTGACAGGAACAGCCTGATGAACCAGCCACATCCACAAACAGCGCGCAGCGGCGCGTTTTCCCCTTTCGCCTACGGGCTTTTCGCCGTGATCTGGAGCGCTTCGGTGCTCGGCAATACCGGTAGCTTTATCCGTGACGTCGCCAGCGCCTGGCTGATTACCGGACTGTCCGATAATCCAACCGCCGTCGCGCTGATGCAAACCGCCGCCACGCTGCCGGTGTTCCTGCTGGCGCTGCCAGCTGGCGTACTGTCGGATATTGTTGACCGCCGCCGCCTGCTGATTGTGGTGCAGCTGCTGATGGCCAGCGTCAGCGGCACGCTACTGCTGCTGTCGCACAACCACTGGCTCACCGTCGAGTGGCTGATCGGCCTGACCTTTGTCGGCGGCATCGGCGCGGCGCTGTTTGGCCCGGCGTGGCAGGCCATCGTGCCGGAGCTGGTGCCGCGCCATGAACTGAAAAATGCCGTCGCGCTCAACTCGCTGGGCATCAATATCGCCCGGGCAATTGGCCCGGCGACCGGCGGTCTGCTGCTGGCAAGTTTAGGCGCTATGGCCGCTTACGGTGCCGATGTCGCCAGTTATTTTTTCGTCATCGCCGCGCTGCTGTGGTGGAAACGTCCGGCGAAGGCGGCTAGCGGGCTGAATGAGCACTTCTTCGGCGCTTTCCGCGCCGGGCTGCGCTATGTGAAGGCCAGCCGCGAACTGCACCGCGTGCTGTTACGCGCTGCGCTGTATTTTGCCTTCGCCAGTGCCATCTGGGCGCTGCTGCCGCTGGTGGCGCGCACTATGCTGCACGGCAGCGCAGGCTTTTACGGCTTGCTGCTCGGCGCCGTCGGGGCCGGTGCCATTGCCGGCGCGCTGCTGCTGCCGCGCCTGCGTGCCCGGCTGAGCCATGACGGACTGATGCTGCTCTCCGCCGTGCTCAGCGCGCTGGTCATGGTGGCGCTGGCGCTCAGCCCGCCGCAATGGCTGGCGCTGCTGCTAATGCTGGTCCTGGGCACCGGCTGGATCATCGCGCTGACGACCCTCAACGGCGTGGCGCAGGCGGTACTGCCCGACTGGGTACGCGGGCGCGGGCTGGCGGTCTACCTGATGGTGTTCAACGGCACGCTGGCGGGCGGCAGTCTGGCCTGGGGCCTGATCGCCCAGCACATGGGTCTGGCGTCAACGCTGATGCTGGCCGGCGCGGCGCTGCTCATCACGGCGCTGCTGGCGAAACGGCTGGCGCTGCCGGCAGGCGAAGCGGATCTGCAGCCGGCGCAGCACTGGGCTGAACCGGTGGTCAGCGATGCGGTGGATATCCGCCGTGGCGCCGTACTGATCCAGATTCGCTACCGCGTACCGCAGGCCGATCGCGCCGCTTTCCAGCACGCCATGCACAAACTGGCGCAGGCGCGACGCCGTGACGGTGCCTATGCGTGGGGACTGATGGAGCAGACCGACGATGCCGGGGCGCTGCTGGAGTGGTTTATGGTGGAATCATGGCAGGAGCATTTGCGTCAGCACCAGCGCGTGTCGCGCGCCGATGCTGAGTTACAGCAGGCGGTGCTGCAGTTCCATCAGGGTGATGAACCGCCGCAGGTCAGCCATCATATTGCGCTGTGATCAGGCTGGCGCGTAGATGTCACGCAGGCCGGGCAGCGTCGGCAGGCGCTCGCGCCACCAGATGGCCGCGTTACCGCAGGCACTCTCATTCCACGCCAGATAGGCGATGTCGCGCCGGCACTCGCTGTCCAGCTGGCGCGCCACCAGCGCACCGCTCGCCAGGTGCGGGCGCGCCAGGTAAAGCGGCAGATAACCACAGCCGAGCCCGGCGAGATGCGCCTGCAGCTTGGCGGGGAAATCATGCACGCTCAGCGTCTTCTGCTCATCCAGCACACGTAAATCCATGCCGGCACCGTGGCGGGATGAATCATGCACCGTGACCGCGCGATACTGGCGGATCTGTTCACGCAGCAGCGGTTCGGGCGCTGTCGCCAGCGGATGGTCGGGTGCGACAGCGAATACATACTCCAGCCAGCCCAGCGGCTGGCAGACAATCTCTTTGCGCGTGGCGGGTTCCTGAACCGCGCCAAAGACAATGTCCGCTTCGCCGTAGTGCAGCGCTTCCCAGCAGCCGGCCAGCACGTCCTGACGGAACTGCAGCTGGGTGTGCGGGTGCTGCTGATAAAATTCGTCAATCAGCGGCGTGAGGATGCTGAACGGCAGCGAAGCATCCACGCTGATGGTCAGCAGGCTCTCCCAGCCGCTCTCCACGTAGCGCGCCTGCTGCTCCAGCTCGTTCACCGCACGCAGCAGCGTCCGCCCTTTTTCCAGCATCAACCGGCCGGTCGGCGTGAACGTGGCGCGATGGCCGGAGCGATCGAGCAGCGTGATTTTCAAATCGCTCTCCATCTTCTGCACCGTATAGCTCAACGCCGACGCGGTTTTAAACAGTCGCGCGGCCGCCGCGGCAAAGGTGCCGTGACGATCGAGCGCATCCAGAATCAGCAGCGCCTCCAGATTTAAACGCATTCCCTACCCTCCGCAAAAAAAGTTGAACGACAACGTAAAAACAATCCGTTATCAATAACTGCTGTCATTTCGTATTTTTTTCCTCATCGGCGCAAGCATTTTTAACCGCGCATTAACACGGTGGCTCAGGGCCGCTACGCTTAATTTAACGGAGAGAACAGAATGACGACCGCATCACTGATTTTTACCAACGGTAAGTTTCACACCGTCGATCGCGCAAATCCGCTGGCGAGCGCCGTGGCCATTAAAGATGGCAAATTTCTCGCCGTCGGCAGCGAAGCAGAGGTCATGCGCTTTGCCGGCAGCGATACGCAAATCATCGACGCCAAAGGGCACACCGGCATTCCCGGCCTGAACGATTCGCACCTGCACCTGATTCGCGGCGGCCTTAACTACAATCTTGAGCTGCGCTGGGAAGGCGTGCCGTCGCTGGCCGATGCGCTGCGCATGCTGCGTGAGCAGGCACTGCGGACGCCATCACCACAGTGGGTGCGCGTGGTCGGGGGCTGGAGCGAGTTCCAGTTTGCTGAGCGCCGCATGCCGACGCTGGACGAAATCAACGCCGCCGCGCCCGATACGCCGGTCTTCATTCTGCATCTGTATGACCGCGCGCTGCTGAATCGCGCTGCGCTGAAAGTGGTGGGCTACACCAAAGAGACGCCGAACCCGCCGGGCGGCGAAATCCAGCGCGACAGCAATGGCAATCCTACCGGCATGCTGATTGCCCGCCCTAACGCCATGCTGCTGTACGCCACGCTGGCGAAAGGGCCAACGCTGCCGCTGGAACAGCAGGTTAACTCGACGCGTCAGTTTATGCGCGAGCTGAACCGCCTCGGTCTGACCAGCGCCATTGACGCCGGCGGCGGCTTCCAGAATTACCCGGACGATTACGACGTGATCGCCGAACTGCACGCGAAAAAACAGCTGACGGTGCGCATCGCCTATAACCTGTTTACCCAGCGTCCCGGCCACGAACTGGAAGATTTCGAAAAGTGGACGGATATGCTGAAGCCGGGCCAGGGCACCAATTTCCTGCGCCACAACGGTGCCGGTGAAATGCTGGTGTTCTCGGCGGCGGACTTCGAAGATTTCCTCGAACCGCGCCCGGATCTGGCACCCGGCATGGAAGATGAGCTGGAGCGCGTGGTACGTCATCTGGTGGAGCATCGCTGGCCGTTCCGCCTGCACGCCACCTATAACGAATCAATCAGCCGCATGCTGGATGTGTTTGAGAAGGTGAACCGCGACATTCCGTTCAATGGCCTGCACTGGTTCTTTGACCATGCGGAAACCATCACTGAAGCCAATATTGAGCGGGTAAAAGCGCTCGGCGGCGGTCTGGCAGTGCAGCATCGCATGGCTTTCCAGGGGGAATACTTTGTCGATCGCTACGGCAAAGAGGCCGCGAAGCAGACGCCGCCGGTGGCGCGCATGCTGGAGGCCGGCGTGCCGGTCGGTCTGGGCACCGATGCCACCCGCGTTGCCAGCTATAACCCGTGGACCGCGCTGTACTGGCTGGTATCAGGCCGTACCGTCGGCGGGATGCAGCTGTATGATGACCATGCACGCATCGACCGCGAAACCGCGCTGATGCTGTGGACCAAAGGCAGCGCCTGGTTCTCCAGCGAGCAGAACGCCAAAGGCGAGATCAAAGTGGGCCAGCTGGCCGATCTGGTGCTGCTGTCGAAAGATTTCTTCAGCGTGCCGGAAGAGGAGATCAAAGGCATTGAATCGGTGCTGACGCTGGTGGATGGCGACGTGGTGTATGCCGCGGGCAGCTTTACGCCGCTGGCACCGCCGCCGGTGCCGGTGCTGCCGGAGTGGTCGCCGGTGGTCACCGTGCCTGGTCACTACCGCAGCGCCCCGCCGCAGGCCAGCGGTCGCGCCGCGCGGATGCCGCAGGTACACCAGTGCAGCGGCCCCTGCGGCGTGCACAGCCATGCGCATGATGTGGCGCGCCAGTCATCGGTGCCGGTGTCAGACAACAACGCGTTCTGGGGTGCGCTGGGCTGTTCCTGTTTCGCGTTTTAAGTGAGAAAGGGGTGCGGGCGCTGGCCCTCACCCCGCCGATATATTGCCTGCCAGGCCGAAGCCCTGCTTGCCGTTCTTCTTAATCTGGTACATCGCGCCATCCGCCCGGGTCAGCGCGTCGTCGAAGCTGTCGCGCCGGTGCACCGGGGCGATACCGATCGAGGCGCCAATCTTCGCATGACCATTGTCGACATCAAACGGCGTCAGCGCCGCATCCAGCACCGCCTGAGCCAGAATGCGCACCTTCGGATACTCAATCAAAAACGGCAGTAGCAGGACAAACTCATCGCCGCCCAGCCGGCCAACGATAGCTTCTGACGGCAGCAAATCGCGGATGCGCTGGCTGAGCTGAATCAGCACCTCGTCGCCACTGCGATGGCCGAGCGTGTCATTGACGTGCTTGAAGTTGTCGAGGTCGATAAACGCCACGCACAGCGGCCCGGCGCGTTGCAGCTGACGGAAATGCGCCTGCAGCGCGTGGCGGTTGGGCAACGCGGTCAGCGGGTCGTGATGCGCCAGCAGGGAGAGCTGGGCTTCGTAATTCTTCTCTTTGGTCATGTCGATGTGGGTGCCGGTCACTTTGAGCGGATTCCCCTGCTCGTCCCACTCGCTGACGCGTCCGCGATCCAACACCCAGGTGATTTTGCCGTTCTTGCCGATCATACGGTGCAGCGCCTCGTAATAGGGCGCGCGCCCTTCAATGTGATCGTAAAAGGCGCGCAGCACCTCATCGGCATCTTCCGGATGCAGGCACTCGCGCCAGGCATCAAAGCGCGCTTTGGTCTCTTTCGCCTGAAAGCCGAGCATCGCGCCCCAGCGCCGGTTAAAAATCACCAGCTTGCCGCTGGGAATATCCAGCTGCCACAGGCACAAGCCGGTGCCGTCCAGCGCCGCATTCAGCTTGTTGCGCGCGTCATGAGCCAGGCGCTTAAGCCGCGCATTGCGCTTTTTCAGGTTCTGAATCTGCTGGCGCAGCGCTTCTTCGGACATGGTTGATCGCTGGAGAGAAAATAAGGGTTATTTTGCCTGCACGGTAGATTCTGTAAATAAAACAAATGAAAAGGCGATTAGCGTCGGGAAATTGCACCGGGATCAGCAGGAATGGCGAAGCAACGCGGTAATTTCAGCAAACAAAACTTACACTTACTAAAAATAGCAGCGCGCTTCGCTTCGGCGCGGTGGCACGTCTGGCCGGCACCCAGGCGTTTTCTCTCTTGTTTTTAAGAAATTTCTTAAGCGCGATTTAATTCTGCTTGTATTACGTGTCGCTGTTGAAAGGTGCCTGACGCGCAACGCGCCGTCAGAGAAGAAGCGCAGTCATCGTGGCGGCGCAGGCAACAGGCACAACGAGTGAAACCATCCGTGAGTAAACGCATCCTCAGCATGATTCTGTTACTGGGCTTCTGCCTGTCTGCCTGGGGTGCAACCACGTTAAATTTCTCGCCGCGCTATGGTCTGGTGGCACCCGAAGTGACGCTGCCGCTGCAGAGCCAGCAGTGGCTGAAACAGCATTCGGTACTGCGCGTCGGCGTGTGGAATAATCCGCTGCCGCCCTATTCCGTGTCGTTTGAAGCCAAAACCTACGAAGGTCTCTCGGCTGATTATCTGGCCATCGTGGCGAAGGCGCTGAATCTGCCCGTAAAAATAAAAGTGTATAAAACCCGGCTGGAGCTGGTGGATGCGCTCAACGACGGCGAAGTCGATCTGATTCCTTACTACACGCTGGCCGCCAATCAGGATACGCAGCTGGCGCTGAGCCTGCCGTACTCACTGGCGCGCAGCGTGTTAATCAGTAAACGTAACGCAACCTTCGATAATGAACTGAAAAATAGCCGCTATCGCCTGCTCTATTACGGTGACGCCGAACTCAAAGCGCTGCTGCACAAACGCTACCCGCGCGCCACGCTGGCACCGGCCTCGCCGCCGCTGTGGGCCTACACCGATACCGCCTTTAGTGAAAACACCCTGTTCTGGAGCAACACCGCGACCCAGCGCTTTCTCTCGCATCGCGGCTTACAGAACGTGATTGAAGCGCACAGCACCCCGTATACCAACGATGTCGATGCGCGCTTTGCCAGCAACCACGCCAATCTGCCGCTGATCAACGCCATTAATGAAATCCTGAAAAACATTCCGCTGCGCAACGCGGTACAGATTGCCGAAGCCTGGAGCCTGGATTATCAGTCAGTGGTGAAAAATTATCCCCTCGACCTGAGCGAACAAGAGGCGGCGTGGCTGGCAGAGCACCGGGAAATCACCGTCAACTACGATCCCTCGCACACGCCGTTTACCTTCGTTGATAACCGGCAGCGCGTGGTCGGCCTGAGCGTTGACCTGCTGAAAATGATTTCACAGCGCACCGGCATTCGCTTCCGCTATAACCCGATTCAGGGGTTGAGCAACATGCGTGACACGCTCAACCGCCAGCGCGATGCGATTATCGCCGTCAGCGATGCCACCGCGCAGCAGGACGACAAAATCCGCTACAGCCGTTCGTACATTTACTCGTCGTGGGTGGTCGTCACGCGCAAAGACAGCACCTGGAAAAGCTTCGATGAGATGGCGGGCAAGCGCATCGGCATCTATGAGCGCGCCTATTATCGCTACGATTTACGCGAGCGCTGGCCGGGCATCAACTTTGTCGAAAACGGCGTGTCGATCGATTCACTCGGCCAGTTGCTGGATAAGCAGCTGGATGGCTTTATCGTGCCGTACGAGTCGTCGCTGTTCCTGCTCAACAACCATTTCAGTGACAGCTTTAAAGTCGCCTTTGTCGCGCCGCTGCCGATGTTCCGTATGGCGATGGCGGTCAATGGCCAGGATCAGGTGCTGCTGTCGATTCTCAACAAAGCGCTGTCCGATATTCCGCAGCCGACCATGCAGTCGCTGATGGAGCGCTGGATCAAATACACGCCACCCGCCACCAGCACTTCGTGGCAAAGCTATCGCAGCTACATGCTGCGCATCGTCGCCGTGGCCGGACTGGGCCTGCTGTTTTTCCTGTGGCGTAACCATCTGCTGAAAGCCTCGCTGGCGAAACAGCGCGAGCACGAGCGTGAAATCAGCGAGCAGCTGGCGCATATCGAAGCGCTGATGGCCGACCTGCGTAAAGCCAACGAAGTTGCGGTGCGTGCCAGCGAAGCGAAAAGCACCTTCCTGTCGCACATGAGCCATGAAATTCGCACGCCGCTGGCGGCGCTGATTGGCCTGCTGGAGATTGAGCATCTCGGCCAAAGCGACGCACAGCAGCGGCAGAAAAATATTGATGTCGCCTGGGAGTCATCGCGATCGCTGCTGTCGCTGGTAGGCGATATTCTCGACCTGGCAAAAATCGAGTCCGGTCATTTCAGTATTCAGCTGCAGCCGATGTCGCTCAGCGAAGTGGTACATGACTGCGAAGCGCTGTTCCGCCAGGTGGCGCTGAATAAAGGCCTTGAGCTGAATATTGTGCTGGAGCTGACGCAGGATCAGGTGCTGTTCGACCCGGTAGCGCTGAAGCAAATCCTCTCCAATCTGGTGAGCAACGCCATCAAGTTTACCTCGCAGGGCGCAGTGGAAGTGGCGCTGTATCAGGCAGATAGCGCGCTGCCGGAGTATGTGCTGGAGGTGAGCGACAGCGGAGTTGGCCTGTCAGAAGAGCAGCAGCAGGCGATCTTCGAACCGTTTATCCAGGTCGGTCAGGGCAGCAATCGCGCCAGCGGCACCGGTCTGGGCCTGAATATCTGCCGCCGGCTGGCGGTAATGCTCGGCACCGAGCTGCACGTCGAGAGCGAACCGGGTGACGGCAGCGTGTTTATGCTGCGCTTCCGCGCGGAAGCGGCGCGTATTGCGCATGAGCAACCCGTGCTGCCGCAGCCGGTAGAGCCCGTAAAGCAGGCTGCGCTGCGCATTCTGATTGTCGATGACAACGCCACCAACCGCCTGCTGCTGGCTCAGCAGCTGCGCTATGCCGGGCACCATGTGCTGGTGGCCGACAGCGGTGCAGCCGCACTGGCGCTGTGGCGCGAGAATCAGCCGGATCGCGTGATTACCGATTGCAACATGCCAGAGATGGACGGCTTCGAATTCACCCGCCAGCTGCGCGCCGAAGAGAAACGCATGGTGCGACGTGCGGTGCCGGTTTACGGCCTGACGGCCATGGCCGAAGAGCGCGTGGCACAACTGGCGCAGGACGCCGGCATGAACGGCTGCCTGTTCAAACCGCTGGAGCGGGCGCAGCTGCTGCAGGTGATCACCGGCGCGCCGATGAATCACCTGCGCGACGATACTCTGCTGACGCTGGAGAACCTGGCGGCCAATAATCCGCAGGCGTGGCGCGACCTGGTGACCACCGCGCGCCAGCAGAACAGCTACGATCTCGCCCAGCTGACGCAGGCGGTGGCTGCGAACAATTTTGCTTCGGCGCGTCACGCCGCGCATCAGCTACTCGGCAGTGCCCGAATGCTGCGCGCCGAGGCTTTACAACATCGCTGCCGCGCCGCCGAACAGGCCGCGGAGCATCAAGATAGTGCGCTATTACAGCAGCTGCTGCCGGAGGTCGCCGGGGCGGTGGCCGAGCTGGATGCGCTGTTCCTGCGTGCCCTGGAAACGCCCATTCCTGAAGAGGTGATTTAATGAAAGAGAGCGCAATCTGGCAGATTGCCGTGCTGGACGATCATCCGCTGATCGGTAAAGCCATGCAGTACCGTTTAGCCCAGGAATCGCAGCTCGATCTGGCCGGGGCCTTTGCCCAGCGCCAGCAGCTGATGACCTTCCTGCAGCGCCACCCAATCGACATTCTGGTACTGGATTACATGCTGGGCGAAGACCAGCTCGATGGGCTGCAAATGGTGAAGCAGCTGCGCCTGCACTATCCGCAGCTGAAGATTCTGGTGTCGTCCGCGGTGGAGAAACCGGCGATTGTTCAGCTGTTGCTGAAAGCCGGCGTGCAGGGATTTGTCGGCAAAAGCCACGATCAGGAAGTGCTGATCGATGCCATTCATCAGATCTGTCGCGGCAAGCGTTTCCTGACGCCGGACATGATGCTGGAGCTGGATAAATTCCAGGAGAGCGACCGTGAAATGCACGACTACCTGACGCCGCGCCAGGCGGGTGACGACATCACCCTGTTGTTGCGCGAGCTGAGTCCGCGCGAAATCGAGGTGATTCGCTGCTATCTGGATGGGTTGAGCATTACGCAGATCGCCGGTAAATACGCGCGCAGCCGCAAAACCATCAGCGGTCAGAAGCAAACCGCGCTGCGCAAACTGGGGCTGCGTTCGGACCTGGAGCTGTTCAAGTACAAGCAGTACTTCAACCAGCTGGTGACGGCGCAGTAACCCGCCGCAGCGCGGATAAACCCGGTTCTGTGACGCGGATCAAGACTTAGTCGCTGCGTAATGCTGCCTCTGTGAATTCTAGTATGGTAGTTTAACACTTATCATACAGACACGATGACGGTGGATGACATAATGCAGCTGACAATGCGGTGGTTTGGTCCGAAGGAAGATAAGGTTTCGCTGGAATATATTCGCCAGGTGCCGGGCGTACGCGGCGTGGTGGGCGCGCTGTACGATGTGCCGGTGGGCGAAACCTGGCCGCAGGAGAAGATCCAGGCGCTGGTCGATCAGGTACATGCGGCCGGACTGACGGTTGAAGTGATTGAGAGCGTCAACATTCATGACGACATCAAGATCGGCCTGCCGAGTCGCGATCGTTACATCGCCAATTATCAGCAAAGCATCCGCAACCTGGCGGCCGCCGGGGTAAAAGTGATCTGCTACAACTTCATGCCAGTGTTCGACTGGATGAAGACGGATATGAATTACGTGCTGCCGGATGGCTCCATCACCATGGCCTTCGAGAAGCAGGGCATTGATAAAAGCCTCGACGAGGTGGTGAAAGAGGTGCTGGGCAGCGCCAACGGCTTCGCGCTGCCGGGCTGGGAGCCGGAACGGCTGGAAAAAATTCAGGAGCTGTTTGCCAAATATCAGGACGTAGATGACGCGAAGCTGCGCGAAAACCTCGCCTATTTCCTCAAAGCGGTGATCCCGGTGTGTGAAGAGGTGGGCGTGAAGATGGCGATCCACCCGGACGATCCGCCGTATTCGATCTTCGGTCTGCCGCGCGTGGTGAAGAACCGCGACGATCTCGACTGGATCTGTAACGTCGTCGATTCTGAAGCCAACGGCATCACGCTGTGCACCGGATCGATTGCCGAGGATCCACAGAACGATGTCTATGCCATTCTGGCCGAATTCTCGCGCCGCAAGCGCATCCCGTTTGCCCACGTGCGCAACATCAAGATCATCCGCGATAAAGATTTCTACGAGTGCGCGCATCCGACAGAGTACGGCTCGCTGGATATGTATAACGTGCTGCAGTCGATGTATGACAACGGCTTTGACGGCTATATCCGTTCGGATCACGGCCGCTTTATCTGGGGTGAAACCGGGCGGCCGGGCTACGGTTTGTACGACCGCGCGCTGGGCACCACCTATCTGCTGGGCCTGTGGGAAGCGCTGAGTAAGCGTTAAAGGACTACGA
This sequence comes from Pantoea dispersa, assembly GCF_035783935.1. Lineage (GTDB taxonomy): Bacteria > Pseudomonadota > Gammaproteobacteria > Enterobacterales > Enterobacteriaceae > Pantoea > Pantoea dispersa_C. The sequence continues at coordinate 197,649 of NZ_JALKOV010000003.1, forward strand.
TCTGGCGCTCACCCTTGCGGCTTTTTCAGTAACGGCACCAGCAGCGCCGCGACGAAAAATCCTGTCATGATCAGCCAGAACGCGTCGGAAAAAGCCTGGGTGCGCGCTTCACGCAGCGTCAGCGCCGCCAGCGACTGCAGCGCGGCCGTATGCGCGGCATCCGGGCTCAGGCCGCTGGCCATCAGCGCCTGAGCGCGCCCCTGCAGAAAATCACCCAGCGTCAGGCTGGCGCTGTTGAGATGATCCGCCAGCCGGCTAAAGTGCAGGTTGGTGCGGTCGTTGAGCACCGTACCGCACAGGGCAATGCCAATCGCGCCGCCAAGGTTGCGCATCAGATTGAACAGGCCAGACGCGAGCTTCAGGCGGGCCGGTGGCAAACTGCCCAGCGTCAGCGTCACCGTCGGCGCGACGGCAAACTGCTGCGCCATGCCGCGAAACGCCTGCGGGAACAGTAACTCCTTCGCGCCCCAGTCATGGGTAATCGGCACAAAGAAATGCATCGACAGCGCAAAACAGATCAGCCCGGCCGCCAGCAAAATACGCAGATCGACGCGGTTCGCCAGCCAGGCATACAGCGGGATCGACAGGATTTGAAACACCCCGGTAGAAAAGATCGCCAGTCCAGTCTCCAGTGCGCTGAAGCCGCGCACCTGGCTGAGAAACAGTGGCGTGAGATAAATGGTGGCGAAGATCCCCACGCCCGCCATAAACGAGAAGTAGCAGCCGAGGCTAAAGTCGCGGTCCTTCAGCGCGCGTAAATCGACGATCGGTTTGGCATGCCGCAGCGTGCGGATCACAAACAACACGCCCGCCGCCAGCGCAATCCAGCCGGTGGTGGCAATGGTGTCATCATCAAACCAGCCCCAGCGCGGCCCCTCTTCCAGTGTATATTCCAGACAGCCGAGCGACAGCGCCAGCAGCACGATGCTGAGATAATCCGCGCCGCGCAGCAGTTCACGGTTGGGCTGATCGATGTTCACCAACAGCGGAACCGCAATGGTGATGTAAATACCGGGAATAATGTTGATAAAAAACAGCCAGTGCCAGCTGAAATTGTCGGTGATCCAGCCGCCAACGGTCGGGCCGAGTGTCGGTGCCAGCGACGCCAGTGCGCCCACGGTCGCGGCGGCAATCACCCGCTGCCGGCCCTGGAAAAAGGCGAAGGCGGTGGTAAACACCAGCGGGATCATTGAGCCGCCCGCCAGCCCCTGCAGCGCGCGGAACGCAATCATGCTCTGAATGTTCCACGCCCAGCCGCACAGCAGGCTCATCAGCGTGAAACCGCAGGCCGAGGCGGCGAACAGCCAGCGCGTGGACAGCACGCTGGCCAGCCAGCCGGAGAGCGGGATAATAATGATTTCGGCGATCAGGTAGCTGGTCTGCACCCACACGGTTTCATCATCGCCCGCCGATAAACCCCCGCCAATGTCACGCAGCGAGGCTGAGACGATCTGGATATCCAGCAGCGCGATAAACATGCCGATGCACAGGGTGGCAAAGGCGAAAACTTTCCGGCTGACCGGCATCTGCGCGGGCGCGATCGGCGCGGCGGCCACGCGGCTCATCGCGCGCTGCGCTCATCGACGGTAACGGTCACCGACAGCCCCGGCCGCAACAGCCCGAGCGTGGCCGCATCGCCATCCAGCGCAATGCGCACCGGCACGCGCTGGACGATTTTAGTGAAGTTACCGGTGGCGTTTTCCGCCGGCAGAATGCTGAAGCGCGAACCGGTCGCAGGCGACAGGCTGGCGACATGCCCGCTGAAGGTGCGGCCCGGCAGCACGTCCGCGACAATTGTTGCCGTCTGGCCTGGCTGCATGTGCGCCAGCTGGCTCTCTTTGAAGTTGGCGTCAATCCACAGCCCCTGCGCCGGCACCAGCGACAGCAGCTGCGTGCCGCTGCTAACATACGAACCAGCCCAGGCGCGGCGATTGCCGATCACGCCATCAAACGGCGCGCGGATAGCGGTGTATTCCAGATTGAGCTGCGCCAGCGCCAGGCCGGCCTGCGCCTGCGCCAGCGCGGCGTGCGTCTGCTGCTCGCGCGCATCCAGCACTTGCAGCTGGCGTTCGGCGACCGTGCGATCGGCACGGGTTTTGCCCTCCTGCGCCAGCGCCTGATGGTAATCGGCCTGCGCATGATCGCGAATCTGCTGCGACACCGCAGCGCTGCTTACCAGCGCGTCATAGCGGCGCTGGTCAGCGGTGGTTTTCTGCGTCACCGCCTGCGCCGCCAGCAGTGCAGCACGCGCGCCGTCGATGGTGGCCAGCTGGAGCTGACGCGTGGCGGCGATATCCTGCAGCGCCGCCTGCTGCGCGGCGACTTCGCCCACCGCACGGTCAACCGCCGCCAGATAGTCGCGGTTATCCAGCTGTACCAGCAGGTCGCCCTTTTTAACCGCCGCATTATCCTGCACCGCCAGGGTCTGGACATAGCCGGACACTTTGGCCGAAATCGCACTGATATCCGCGCCGACGTAAGCATCATCGGTCGAAGGCATAAAGCGCGCGCTGTGCCACCAGTAATAGCCATAGCCTGCCAGCGCCACGCCGCCGCAGGCCAGCATCAGCAGCAGTGCCGCTTTTTTCCGCGTCAGGCTCATGGTTCGTTCCCGGCCACCGTCTGCGGGGCGAATTTTTGCGCCGTATCGCCCGCGCGCTTTCTCGCCAGATACTGCTGGCGATAGTGCATCATCGGGCTGGCCGCCGGGCCTGGCACCATCTGGTATTTGTCACTGGAGAGCGGCTGGCCGGTGGCGCTGTCGACCATTTGCGGCGTCACCGGGCGCTGGGTGGCGCTTTCAACCAGCTGCATCTGCCGCCCTTCCGGTGAAAAGTGGGTGCTGCCCCACTCGGCCAGCGCCAGTATTACCGTGCGAAAATCGCGGCCCGCTGCGGTGAGGTGGTATTCGTAGCGCGCCGGCGTGTCGCTGTAACACACCTTTGCCAGCAATCCATCCTCCACCAGCTCTTTCAGCCGGCGCGACAGAATATTGGGCGCCACGCCGCTGCTTTTCTGAAACTCATCAAAACGGGTAAAGCCGGCCAGCGCATCGCGCATGATCAGCATGCTCCAGCCGTCGCCGACGCGTCCAAGGCTGCGCGCGATAGGGCACGGCATATTACAGAGAGGTTGGTTTTTCATCGATCAGTGTCCGCAAAGGAGTGGTTGCGGAATACTGTTGCAGAGTAACTTTCATTTTGCAAGTCACTTGCAGAATGAAAGTAATAAACAGAACGTCAGCGCGCGCTCTGGCGCAGCCTCACAGCCTGTCGATCAATTCCTGCCGGTGGTCATGCAGCAGGCGCAGCATTTCACGCAACAGCGGATCTTCATTGCCCTTCTGCCACGCAATACTCAGCGGCAAACCTTTAATCTGCTCGGGTAACGTCAGCGCGATATAGCGCACGCTGTCGCTGTTCATGGTGCGATAAGAGGCTGGTACCACCGCCAGACCGAGGCCGGCGGACACCAGGCTGAGAATGGTTTGCTTCTCTTCGGCATATTGCGCGATATGTGGCGTCAGGCCGGCCTGCTTAAACAGGCTGATGGTGAGATCGTGGCTGTGCGGCCGGGTGCGGCGGTCGGGAATGATCATGGCTTCATGCTGAAAATCCGCCACCGTCACCTGCGCTTTATCCGCCAGCGGATGCGTCAGCGGCACTGCCAGCACGCAACTTTCGCGGGTAATAAAACGCAGCGCCAGTGACGCATCCATGCGCTGCGGCGCACGGATAATAATCATATCCAGCCAGCCGGATTTTAATTTAGGAATCAGGTTAAGGGTTTTATCTTCGATAATATGGATATCGCTCAGCGGATGACGCGGCACAAATAAATTCAGCAGTGCCGGCACTAAACCGCGCGCGGCGCTATCGATAGCCCCAATGCGTAATGTCCGGCGTTCATCTTTTAATCCGCCTTTAAAACGCAGCGCCAGCGCATCAAACTGATCGATCAGTTTTCCCGCTTCGTCAAAAAACAGGGCTCCCTCGGCGGTTAATGAAACATTGCGCGTTGAGCGGTTTAACAGGCGCACGCCGAGATCCTCCTCCAGCAGGCGAATAAAGCGGGAAAGTGATGCAGGCATCATTTCCATACTTTGTGCCGCCCGACCGAAATGCAGTTCTTTACCCACCGCGACAAAACAACGCAATTGATTTATATCCACATTTCCCTCACCGCACGATTATTCAAATAGTTTATATAATCCACGCCTGATGATCGCGCAATACAAACCTGCATACTGCATTCGACAACCAGAAAATAATACTACCCTACACAATCTGGAGCACTTTAATATGAACTCTCACCTCGAAAAAAGGGTGATGCGTAAAGTGACGTTGCGCATTGTGCCCTTCATCATGCTGCTCTATTTCATCGCGTTTCTCGATCGCGTCAATATTGGTTTTGCCGCGTTAACCATGAATCAGGATTTAGGTTTCTCGCCCACGGTATTTGGTTTTGGCGCTGGGATTTTTTTCCTCGGCTATTTTCTTTTTGAAGTCCCGTCGAATTTAATTTTGCACAAAGTGGGCGCACGCATCTGGATCGCCCGCGTGATGATCAGCTGGGGATTAGTCTCCGGCTGCATGGCGCTGGTGCAGGGCACCACCAGCTTCTACCTCCTGCGCTTTCTGCTCGGCGTGGCGGAAGCCGGTTTCTTCCCCGGCATCATTCTCTACCTCAGCTACTGGTTCCCGGCGGCGAAGCGCGCGCAGGTTACCGCCATCTTCATGGCCGCCGCCCCGCTCTCTACCGCGCTCGGCTCGCCGGTCTCTGCGGCGCTGCTGGAGATGCACGGTCTGCTGGGCTACGCCGGCTGGCAGTGGATGTTCGTGTTAGAAGCGATTCCGGCGTTGCTGCTGGGCATAGTGGTGCTGTTTTTTCTCACCGACCGTCCGGCGCAGGCTAAATGGCTGAACGCAGAAGAGCGGCGCTGGCTGCAGGAGACGATGCAGGCTGAAGAGCAGGCACGATCGACGCAGCACGGCCACAGCAGCGCCTGGCGCGGGCTGGCGGACAAGCGCGTACTGGCCCTGGCGCTGGTGTACTTCGGCACATCGGCCGGCCTGTATACGCTGGGGATCTGGTCACCGCAAATCATCCGCAGCTTCGGCGCCTCCTCGCTGGAAATCGGCTTCCTCAATGCTTTCCCTGCGGTGATCGGCGTGATCGGCATGATCCTGTGGGCGCGTCACTCCGATCGCCGTGGCGAGCGCAGCTGGCACGTCATTGGCGCCTGTTTACTGGCTGCCGCCGGGCTGATTTATGCCGGCAACGTCAGCACGCTGCTGGCGGTGATGATTGCGCTGACGCTGGTCACGGTCGGCATCAGCGCCTCCAAACCGCCGCTGTGGAGCATGCCGACGCTGTTTCTCAGCGGACCGGCCGCCGCCGCCGGCATCGCCACCATTAATTCCATCGGCAACCTCGGCGGTTTTGTCGGCCCGATGATGATCGGCGTGATCCGCCAGCAAACCGGCAGCTACACCTGGGGACTCTATTACGTCGCCGCGCTGCTGGTGCTGTCGGCGCTCATCGTGCTGATTCTCGCCGCGCGCACGCCAAACCCGCAAAGCGCCGATTTACCTCATCCTCATACCCATTAATTGACTGGAGAACACGATGCGTAACTACAAAATTGCCGCGATCCCGGCAGACGGTATTGGCCCGGAAGTGATTTCAGCGGGCGTTGAAGTGCTGCAGGCGCTGACGCGGCACGATGAGCAGCTGAAGTTTGATGTGCAGACCTTCGACTGGGGCTCGGATTACTACAAGCAGCACGGCGTGATGATGCCGGAAGATGGCCTGCAAACGCTGAAGCAATTTGATGCCATCTACTTTGGCGCGGTGGGCGCGCCGGACGTGCCGGATCACATCACGTTGTGGGGGCTGCGCCTGCCGATTTGTCAGGGCTTCGATCAGTACGCCAACGTGCGGCCCACCAAAATTCTGCCGGGCGTAATCTCGCCGCTGCGCAATCGCGGACCGGGCGATCTCGACTGGGTCATCGTGCGCGAGAATTCGGAAGGGGAATACTCCGGCAACGGCGGCCGTGCGCACCGCGGTCTGCCAGAAGAAGTCGGCACCGAAGTGGCGATCTTCACCCGCGTGGGCGTAACGCGCATCATGCGCTACGCCTTTAAACTGGCGCAGTCGCGGCCGCGCAAACTGCTGACGGTGGTGACCAAATCCAATGCCCAGCGGCACGGCATGGTGATGTGGGATGAAATTGCGGCGGAAGTGGCGCAGGAGTTTCCGGATGTGCAGTGGGACAAGATGCTGGTGGATGCCATGACGCACCGCATGACGCTGCACCCGAAATCGCTGGATACCATCGTCGCTACCAACCTGCATGCGGATATTCTTTCCGACCTCGCCGGTGCGCTGGCCGGCAGTCTCGGCGTCGCGCCTACTGCCAACATCGATCCGGAGCGGCGTTTTCCGTCAATGTTCGAACCGATTCACGGCTCGGCGTTTGATATCACCGGCAAAGGCATCGCTAACCCGATCGCCACCTTCTGGACCGCGGTGCAGATGCTGGAGCATCTGGGCGAACGCAACGCGGCCGCGCTGATCATGCAGGGCATTGAGCACGTGTGCGCGGCGGGCATTCTGACGCCGGACGTCGGCGGCAGCGCCACCACCGCTGACGTGACGCGCGCGCTGGTGCAGTTTATTGAAGCCAAATCTCAGGTGGCGGCAACCGCCTGAACAGAAAGGCGGGGTGTTACAGCGCCGCCGCCAGCCGGTCCAGCGCCAGCAGAATGCCATAGCGCCGCGCCGGTGCTGCATCCGGCAGCGGCAGCCAGTAGTTGGCCTGGCTGGCGAGATCCAGCGCCGCCGGGCACAGCGCCATCACTGGGGTCTGCTGGATGTGAGCGTGATGCACCGCGCTGAGCACGCTGCTGTTGATGGTGTCCGGCGCGAGGATCAGCAGCAGATCGTCCGGCTGCAAACGGCTGAGCGTCAGGCGCAGCAGGTTGTCGTCCTGGATCCACGCCAGCGCCAGCCCGGATTCACTCAACCGCTGCTGCACTTCCGCCACCAGCGGCGTGTGCTGGCCGGCGGCACCGATCAGCAACACGCTGCGTGCCTGACGCAGCGCCTGCGCCGCCTGCTGCCAGCGGCTGTCATCCAGCTGCTGCCACTGCTGGGTCAGCGCCTGATGCAGACTCGCCAGCTGTGGCACCGCACCGTGGCTGGAAGTAGCCGGTTCGGCGCTGGCGCGTGCCAGCCGCATGCGCAGATCGCGAATGTCGTCGCAGCCGACCGAACGGGCAAAGCGGGTAATGGTCGCCGCACTGACTTCCGCCCGGCTGGCCAGCTGTTCAATGGTGGCCGAGGCCGCGAATGCGGCGTCACGCAGGATGGCGCGCGCCACCCGCTGCTCCTGCTGGCTGAGCGAGGCCTGTCGCTGACGAATCACCGTCATAAACGCGCTCTCCTGCTGGCCGGCCTGCCGCACCTGATGCAGAAAATCATCCAGATTGGGATAGCCCGCCGAAGCAGCAAAACGCTGAAGCACGGCCGGGCTGACGCCTGCCTGCGCCGCCAGGCTCTCCATGGTGGCCTGCGCGCTGGCGTGCAGGTTCTCCAGAATAAATCGCGCCAGCTTTGATTCCTGCGCATCAAAGCGCGCCGACTGCTGCTGCAGTTGCCAGACAATATCCATTAGCTCATCACATCTCCGGTAACGAACCCTCATGATGCATGAAAATATTTTTCATGGTGATATTTTTTTCACTTTTTCGCAGTGAAATTTCCTGGAATGATATTGCAGTAAGCGAAAAATTATCGTCCCGATCACATCAGTGAAAATTATTTTCATATGCATTTTGTGATTAATACTATGATTTTAAACACTTTAAATCCTCTTCATCACAAAATCCTCTGGCCGCAGGGTATTTACACTCTGGATGAGACAGGTCTTAAATGCCGGAGTCAATTCACACGAGGATAAATTATGCGCATCGTACTTTGCTGTGCTGCCGGAATGTCCACCAGCATGCTGGTGAATAAAATGCAGAGCGCCGCTCAGGGCCGCGGGCTGGCGATCGATATCCAGGCCGTGCCGGTGGCCGACTTCGAACGCATCCTGCCGGACGCAGACGTGGTGCTGCTCGGCCCGCAGGTGCAGTTTGAAGCTGCCCGTCTCACCGCCATCGCCGCCCCGCAGGGCAAGGCGGTCGCCGTGATCGATATGATGGATTACGGCATGATGCGCGGCGAACAGGTGCTGGATAAAGCGCTGGCGCTGCACGCTTCCTGATTTTCCGTTTCCCCTAATCCAACTGACAACACACGGCGCTGCGCTGTGGGAGATTCTGCATGCCTGAAGATGACGTAATGGTGGTTCCGGAAGAGGAGATCATGCTGCTGCTGGTGCAGGCCGGGGCCGCGCGCAGCGCCGCACTGAGCGCGCTGCAGCTGGCGCGTGCCGGGCAGTTTGATGCGGCACAGCAGCAGCTGGCGGTCGCGCGGGAAAACGTGAGCAGCGCGCACCAGCAGCAGACGGCGCTGATTAGCCTTGATGAAGGCAGCGGCCGGCTGCCGGTTACCCTGATTCTGGTACATGCCCAGGATCACCTGATGAACGCCATGCTGATTCAGGATTTAGCGGGCGAAATCATTGAACTCTATCGCCGTACCACGGCAGGAGAAAACGATGCTTAAGATAGCAATCATTGGCGGCGGCAGCAGCTATTCGCCGGAGCTGGTGGAAGGGATTATCAACCGCTATGCGCAGCTGCCGGTAACCGAACTGGCGCTGGTGGATGTGGCGGCAGGACGCGAAAAGGTGCAGATCATCGCCGATCTCACGCGCCGCATGCTGCAAAAAAACGGCCTGGAGCAGGTGAAAGTCAGCGTGCATTTCACGCTGGATGAGGCGATTCTCGGCGCGCGCTTTGTGCTGACACAGCTGCGCGTCGGCCAGCTGGCGGCACGCGCCGCCGATGAACGCCTCGGCCTGAAATATGGCCGGCTCGGCCAGGAAACCACCGGCGTCGGCGGCTTCGCCAAAGCGCTGCGCACTATTCCGGTGATGCTAGAGATTGCGCGTAAAGTGGAACAGCTGGCGCCGGACGCCTTCATCATTAACTTCACCAATCCGGCGGGTATCGTCACCGAAGCGGTGGCGCGCTTCAGCAACGCGAAAATCATCGGCCTGTGTAACGTGCCGGTGAATATGCACCATATGATCGCCGGTATGTTACAGGCGCCGTTTGACGAGGTGGCGCTGCGCTTCGCCGGACTGAACCATCTGGTGTGGGTGCATCAGGTGCTGTGCCGCGGTCAGGATGTGACCCGTCAGGTGATCGAGCAGCTGTGCGAGGGCCAGTCGCTGACCATGAATAACATCAAAGAGATGCCGTGGTCGCCGGCGTTTCTGCGGGCGCTGCAGGCGATTCCCTGCCCTTATCACCGCTACTACTGGCAAACGCCGCAGATGCTGGCCGAAGAGCAGGAGAAAGCGCAGCACGGCCAGGCCGGAACGCGCGCCGAACAGGTGATGAAAGTGGAAGCCGAGCTGTTCGCGCTGTATGCCGATCCGCAGCTGGCGCACAAGCCGGAGCAGCTGAGTTTTCGCGGCGGCGCGTATTACTCCGAAGTTGCCGTTGAGCTCATCAGCGCCATCCATAACAATAGCGGGCAAAATCTGGTGGTGAACTGCCAGAACCGCGGGGCGATTCACGGTCTGCCGGACGACGCGGTGGTGGAAGTCAACTGTGTGATCGATGCACAGGGCGCGCACCCGCTGGTGTTTGGCGCGCTGCCACCGCTGATGCACGGGCTGACGCAGCAGATCAAAGCCTTCGAGCGGCTGACCATCGACGCGGCGGTGCACGGCGATCGCGGTGCCGCGCTGCTGGCGCTGGTCGGCAACCCGCTGGTCGGCGACGTCGCCAGCGCCGAAGCGCTGCTGGACGAGGTGCTGACGCTGAATCAACCGTGGCTGCCGCAGTTTGCGTGATATCCCTGTCGCAAACCGCATCCCGGCCATCGCGGCGCGTTTCATCGCGCAATAAATTGCGCCGCGACGACCGGGTGCCGGTATCCGCTGCCGCGCCGAAATGACACGCATTGACCTGTTAATTTGTTGCGCCATTGTGCCCGAGGAGGCCCTATGTCCAACCGTAATATCATCGAACGTTATGTGCTGCCCGCCGCGCTCAAGGTGGCCGGGCAGAAGCATGTGCTGTCCGTGCGGGACGGCATCATTCTCAACATGCCGTTCATGCTGATCGGCAGCTTTTTTCTGATCTTCGCCTACCTGCCGATCCCGGCCTGGGGCCATCTGATGGCTGACCTGTTCGGCGACAGCTGGCGCAACAAACTGCTCTACCCGGTGCGTGCCACCTACGACATCATGGCGCTGATCTCCAGCTTCGGCATCGCTTACCGGCTGGCGGAGAAATACCGCACGCTCGACCCGCTAACCAGCGGCGCGATGGCGCTGGTAGCGTTTGTAATGACCATTCCGCAGCAGACGCTGTTCGCCCCGGTTGAAGGCGCGCCCGCGCAGCTGGTCACCGGCGTGCTGCCAATTTCGCTGATCGGCAGTCAGGGCCTGTTCGTGGCGATTGTGATTGCACTGCTCTCCACTGAAATCTACCGCTTTGTGCACAGCCGCAACCTGGTGATCAAGATGCCGGAAGGCGTGCCGCCGGCGGTGGCGAAATCGTTCCTCGCGCTGGTTCCCGGCTTCTGCGTGCTGGCTGTGGTGCTGCTGCTGCGCCTGGCGGTAGAAGCCTCGCCGTTCCACGACATCAATAACCTGATCGCCACGGTGATTGGTCTGCCGATGCACCACGTCGGCGGCACGCTGCCGGGGATGATTTTCTCGGTGCTGCTGATTGGCATTCTGTGGACGCTCGGGCTGCACGGTGATGCCATCGTGCTGGTGTTCATTCAGCCGGTATGGCTGTCGAACATGAGTGAAAACCTCGAAGCCTTTCAGCATAACCAGCCGATTCCGCACATCTTTACCCAGCAGTTTTACGATTTATGGATTGCGCCCGGCGGCACCGGCGCCCTATTGGGGCTGGTGATCTTTATGCTGATCCGCGCGCGCAGCCGCCAGATGAAACAGCTGGGGAAAATCGCCGCGCCGGCCGCGCTGTTCAACATCAGCGAGCCGCTGGTGTTTGGTATTCCGCTGGTGATGAACCCGTACCTGTTCCTGCCGTTTATCCTGACGCCGGTGCTGCTGGTGATTGTCTCGTGGGCGGCAATGAGTAGCGGTCTGGTGGCGCCGCCGGCCGGCATCGCCCTGCCCTTTACCACGCCGATCTTCGTCAGCGGCTATCTTGCCACCGGCGGCCATATTTCCGGCACGGTGTTGCAGGTGGTCAATCTGACAATTTCGCTGGTGATCTACTATCCGTTTTTCCGCGTGTGGGATCGCCTGAAGCTGCGCGAAGAGCTGCAGAACGAACAGCAGGCGCAGGCTGCCAGCGGCAGCGCCGTCGTGCCTTCCTGAATCACGCCCTCTACCGGGTGCGCCCTGCTGCGCACCCGGCTGCATCCTTCCACTTTTTGCAATAATGACTTCGCAGATCTGGCTATTCTGCCCGCCATGCGGCTGTGCGAACCTTAGGCCACGGCCTGGGATCACCCCGACCACAACCTGAGGAAACACATCATGAAACTCTACCATCTGGCGCTCTCCGGCCACGCTCACCGCGCACTGCTGGCGCTGTCACTGCTTGGCATAGCGCATGAAACGGTCGACGTCGACCTGCCTGGCGGCGAACATAAAACCCCGGCATTTCTCGCCATCAACCCGTTCGGTCAGGTGCCGGTGCTGGAAGACGAAGGCGTTTATATTGCGGATTCCAATGCCATTTTGGTCTATCTGGCGAAGAAATTTAACCGCAGCGACTGGCTGCCGGAAGATGCGCTGGGTGCCGCCCAGGTGCAGCGCTGGCTATCGGTCGCGGCCGGTGAACTGGCCTATGGCCCGGCAGCGGCACGCCTGATTACCGTGTTCGGTGCCAAATTCAATGCTGAAGAGGTGCTGGCGCGCGCGCACCTGCTGCTTTCGCGGCTGGAGAAACATCTGCACCAGCGTGAGTGGCTGGTGGGCGACCATCCCACCCTTGCTGATATTGCAATGTATAGCTACCTGGCCGGTGCCCCGGAAGGCAACGTTGAGATGGCCGCTTACCCTGCGGTGAATCAGCTGCTGCGTCGTATTGAAGCGCTGCCCGGCTTTGTGCCTTTTCCGCAGACCGCCGCCGGCCTGCGCGCCTGACAGGAGCCAGCATCATGGGCGAGAAACTGACCACGCTGCCGGTATGGCATGAAGGTGAAATTGCGCTGCAGCAGCAGGCGGGTGTGGCGGAGCGTATGGCCGATGTCGGGCCGCGCGTGATCCGCGATTACATGCCGGATCAGCATCGTGACTTTTACGCGCAGCTGCCATTTATCGTGGCCGGCAGCGTCGATGCACAGGGTGATGCCTGGGCCACGCTGCTGGAGGGCCAGCCCGGTTTTATCTTCTCGCCCGACGCCACCACGCTGGATATCGCGGCGCATCCCGACGCCAGCGATCCGGCCGCCGCCGGCATGGCCGATGGCGCGCCGGTGGGCCTGCTCGGCATTGAACTGCACACGCGGCGGCGCAATCGCATGAACGGCGTGGTGACGACGATTGGCGGTGGCCTGCGCGTGCAGGTAGACCAGAGCTTCGGCAACTGCCCGCGCTATATTCAGCTGCGCGATTTCCGCTTCGATCATGCGCCCGGCAGGGCGTATCAGGGCGAAGTTGAGACGCTCAGCGCGCTGGATGACGCCGCGCGCGCCGCCATCGGGCAAGCCGACACGTTTTATGTCACCACCTATGCCGACCTAGCGCGCCGTCAGGTGGACGTTTCGCATCGCGGCGGCAAAGCCGGTTTTGTGCGCATCGGTGCCGATGATGTGCTGACCATTCCAGACTTCAACGGCAACCTGTTCTTCTCCACCCTCGGCAACATGGTACTCAACGGCAAGGCCGGGCTGCTGTTTATCGACTACGCCAGCGGCGATGTATTGCAGATGAGCGGCGATGCCACGGTGATAACCGACTCCGCCGAAATCGCCGCGTTTCAGGGGGCAGAGCGTCTGTGGCGCTTTAGCGCGCGCCACATCGTGCGCCGGCGCGCTGCCCTCGCCCTGCGCTGGGCTGATCAGCCAGACGGCATATCGCCCGCCTCGCTGATGACCGGTGACTGGCCGTCCGCCAGCGAACGCCTGCAGGCGCAGCAGCTGGCGGCGCAGTGGCGACCATTTCGCATCACGCAGATCGTCGATGAGAGCGCGCAGATTCGCTCGTTTCATCTTATGCCGGATGATGGCGCTGGCGTGCTGCCGCATCTGGCGGGCCAGCATCTGCCGATCCGCCTGACGCTGCCGGGCAGCGCTAAGCCGCTGATTCGGCAATACACGCTGTCGGTTGCGCCGTCGGACGGTTATTACCGCATCAGCGTGAAGCGCGACGGAGCCGTCTCGCAGTATCTGCACGATGCCCTGCGCGTCGGCGATCGGCTGGAGGTGCGCGCACCGGCCGGTGACTTCACCATTGATGCACATGAAACGCGGCCGGCAGTGCTGCTGGCGGCGGGCGTTGGTATCACGCCGCTGCTGGCGATGCTGCGTCATCTGATTTATGAAGGACGACGCAAACGCCGGATGCGCCCGGTGTATTTGCTGCAGTCGGCGCGTACCCTGGCCGAACGCCCGTTTGCGCGTGAGCTCGATGCGCTGCTGGCAGCCAGCGAAGGTGCCTTGAAGCTGGTGCGCGTGCTCAGCCAGCCGGGTGCAGCCGAAGCCGGCGTGGATTACGACGTCACCGGACGCATCGATATGGCGCTGCTGTCGCAGGTGCTGCCCTTCAACGATTACGATTTCTATCTGTGCGGCCCGCCGTCATTTACCCAGGCGATGTATGACGGACTGCGCGGCCTGAACATTGCCGACGCGCGTATTCACGCCGAAGCGTTTGGTCCGTCGTCGCTGCAGCGTCAGCAGGAGGATGCGCCAGAGCCCGTCGCGCTGCCGCCGGTGGCGACCGAAGCGGTGCCGGTGGTGTTTACAGAGTCACTGAAAGAAGCGCGCTGGACACCGCAGTCCGGCACGCTGCTGGAGCTGGCCGAAGCGCACGGCCTGAGCCCGGCCTACAGCTGTCGCTCCGGACATTGCGGCAGCTGTAAAACCAGACTGGTGCAAGGCGCGGTGACTTACACTTCCCGGCCAGGCATCACGCTGGCGCAGGATGAAGTGCTGATCTGCTGCGCGGTGCCGGCGCAGCTCGAAGACGGGGACGGGGACGCGGCGGTGCAGCTGGCGTTGTGAGGTGAGTGCCCGGCAAGCCGGTTATTCCAAGTTATGCATGGATCATATTCGGGGTCAGGATGAAATTGAAAACATTACTAACATCACAGCGTATTAATCAACGGGGAGCAGGTCATGACGACGATGTGCGAAGCTTGACTAGCGCAAAGCCGCCAACAGGCAAGCCAAGCTAACAGCGCGGCAATAATTTAAGCTTTAGGGTTGCTAAGCATCATTTCCTAGAATGATAGCTCAGGACAAACCTCATAACCGCATGAAATATCTGGATTTAAAGTTACATTTAAAAGATTGTATCTATCAGAAATGTTAATTATTATGTTGTATGCAAATAATTCTAAAAATCTTAATCAGGAATTGGTATGAGCTTTCTAACGGATGAAGAAATAGACTCTCTGGCAATCAATAGAATGATTTTTCACGTTGTAGGTAAAGGCCTTCAAACTCCAATTTATTTAAAAGAGATATCACCGCCACTCTATCCAGATTTTTTTCTTGAGAGAATAAAAACAAGCTTAAAGGGTAATCTGTTTGAATTTCTTGATTTTTCAAATGTTGAACGAATCCTTAGAATAATTTCTAATACAGCAGATCAAAATCCAAATTGTTTTTCAGATGAATCAAAACAATTGGCTACTGATTTTCATTCACACCATACCGGTAATGCAAGTAAAGGCGTCTTTCTGCTTTTTGAGCTTACAACCATTCTTGGAAAACTTTACGCATTAATTAAATACGAAAATGAAGATGTAGTGAGATACGTGCTGGAAGATGATGTTGAAGTCGCTCACGTACCAAAACTTGAACGTTTTAGCGAATCATTTGTTAAAAAAGCAGATGCTATTCAAAAAGTTGCGCTGGTACGTTTTAACGAAAAGTCCGGTGGTCAAGTTATTGTTCTGGACCGAAGTAATCGCTCCCACATCTCTGATTACTTTGAGAAATTCTTGTTAGTTAAACGTGTAAATACAGAAACAGATTTAACTAAAAAACTCATAGCTGTCTTAAAAAAAGTCTTCAAGGAAAACGCTGCTATCCTCCCTGATGTAATCAAAAGAGAAGGAATCAACAGAATATACTCTCATTTGAAAAGTGCAGAATTTGAATTTAATACCTCTGAACCTAGCGTTTCACTTTCAGTTATTTTCGGCAATCTAACTGAAGACTCTCCTATTCTAACCTCATTCAACAAAGAAGCAAAAAGCCATGGCATTCTTGGTGAGTCTTTTATCATTAGACCTGAAAATATTACGAGCCCAAAGAGAAGGAAGATTGTTACCGAAGAGAATGTCATCATTATTTTTGATGACAATATCGAACCTACTAAAACGCCATTAGCGGATGGTAGAACAGAAATTAAAATCATTACGGCAGGGATAACATTAGATGATTTCGAGCCTTGAGTGCATTCAGCTTGCTATCTTTATTTCACGCAAATGTGAAAACTTATTGATCACTGAAGATATTGTAGAAAAAGGCACTCACTTTTTCCTAAAAGCTAAAATGTCTCGTGAATGTTTATCTGCTTGGAATGCTGTGTATCAACTTAATTTGGGATGGTTGGATTTTACCTTCAAAGACAGCACACAAAATTCTATGGCACCTTCAGATGCTGATGATGATGAGATTTGCACTATAAATATTAAGGTTTTTAGTCTTGGTAACTATTTATTATCATTAGAGGGATGGATAAGTTTTCTTTCATCATCAACTCAACCCTATAACTGCGCTGAAATATATATATTGGGCTGCGATAAGCAATTTGAAAACTTTTCCTTTAAAGTAAAACCTTGGTTAGGTGATCCAATATCTAGGCCGAAGGATGCAGCAAAAGCAGAATATAAAATTAGAAACTATGTTAAAGCTCAGTCTTACAAAGCAGTCATACCTGATTCTCTTTATCCATGGCTTTTAAAGGTACAATCATCTAACAATGTATTTTTTGAAGCCTGGAAAGTTGAGGCGAGCAAAAACATTCTTATTTCGCTAGTTAATGAAATTGATAGAGAAGATGAATCGTTCAACGTCAAATTAAGCGGAAAACCTCCAAAGCATTTAGAGTTCAAAAATAAAAATGTAGGTGATGAATTATTTGATGATTTACAATTAATAGGTAGTTGGGTTTACAGTAAAGTCGATGATATTGAAGTAAAACATACGCTTTTCTCATCAGAGCTTGCTAGGGAATGGCCAGATAATACAACCCTTGAAAAAGGATTTTTGAGTAAAGGGAGAGCAGCATTTGATTCTGCAAAACTACTTTTCAAAGCTCATTTACGCACATCCAGTAAAGGCACGCTTAAATCTTTAGGCGATTTAAGAAAAGGGTTGGTAGATGATGTTCAAAAAATGACGCAACAAACTAAAGACATAGCATCATCTCTGTGGAAAGATCTGGCTATAGTCATGGCAACGGTCGTATTAAAGTATTCCACTGATGCAGCAAAGATAACATCACTAACATCAGCTTATGGTTTCATTTTTTTGGCGCTGAGTGTTTATCTGTTTCTTTCATTTAAAATTAACAACAAAATAAATAACGACCATATTTTGTTGATGGATGAAAGTAGAATAACCTGGAGAAGATCACTTTATTCTTTCATGGATGAGGATGATTATAAATCAATGGCAGGAGACGTCATTGGAAAATCAATCGGCACATACCATTCAGTATCTCGAATTATTGGATGCATTATTTATATAACATCTGCTTCATTACTATACTTATCACTTCATATATTGTCTTTTGCAGACTTGATATCATCATGGATAGTTAGCCTTCACTCCGCCTGGATGGTATATTTCGATAACCTTCTTTTGGCCATAGGCTATTGATTTTTTGTGTATAACCATGAGGATTTATAATTAGCAAAAAACATTAAACTTTATTTAAAAGGACACCCCAGTTTTTACCCAATGTAATCTAAATGCCTCAGAGCAACCTCGGGATTAACATCATGTTGAATAAAATAACTTTTACCATCATTGTATTAGCCACATTCAATTGTTTATCACCCTAACTAGACGAACTCGCCACCACCCAACGCCTACTAGACCAAATCCAGCTTTCTTCCGACCAGACCCGCACCGTCGCCGCGCAGTCCGATCCGAATAACCGCCGCCGTTACCTGTTCGATTACAAAAAAGCCAACGAAGACCTCAACATCATGCGTGCTGGCATTGACCGCTACACGCAGCCTTCGCGTGCGCAGCCGCTGGATTACGGCAAGGTCAGCGGCGATTACACGCGAGACCGCCCGCTATGGCGATGATTACCGCGCAGATTAACGCGTTTAAAACGGCATCCGGCAACATCGATATTAGCGTTCTGTATCTTGTGTCCTTTGGGCTACTACTGTGCGTGCTGTTTCTCTGGGCAGCCTGGGCTGCAGTGGATGTCTGGCATGGACGGGCAAATACCAAAGTAAGGGATGCCGCGCTTGCCCGATTTGTTATCTGTTCTATGGCTTAACCGATCGTCTGCATCTGGATGTTCGCCAGTTAACGCAGACATTTTCGAAGTGCTTTTACCCGTCAGGTTGCTTAAGAGGAAGGCTCATACTGGATAGCTGAAGCATTACAGTGACCTCAGCAGTCAAAGTGACCAGAAATCATTGGTGCTTCAAAAAGCAAAAACCCAGCCATAAAGGCTGGGTTTTCAGAATGTTGGTGCCCGGACGCGGAATCGAACCACGGACACGGGGATTTTCAATCCCCTGCTCTACCGACTGAGCTATCCGGGCAACGGGGCGCATTAAACCTTACTCGCGCCGTACCGTCAAACGCTTTTCGGTAAAAATCAGCTGACTGCTGCCTTTTGCAGCAACCGCCGGACCCGATGGTAAAAACCTGCGCAACCGGGCTATTTAGTGGTGGATTTTTAGCCACCCACGCCGATAACCGTGCTGACATCCCATAACCATAATAAGGTCCACTATGTTCAGCACTATTACATCGGGAATCCTGTCGCGCCTCGCGCGGCAGAAACGCAGTCACAGCAGCGCAACGCTCAGTTCGCTGCAGGAGGCCATCGCCATGGTCGAGTTTACGCCTGATGGTCACATCCTCACCGCCAACGCGCTGTTTCTGGAGCGCATGGGCTACACGCTGGCAGAAATTGTCGGCCAGCATCACAGCCTGTTCTGCACGCCGGATATGGTGCAGTCATCGCAGTATCGCGAGTTCTGGCAGCGTCTGAATCGCGGCGAAGGCTTCAGCGATAAGTTTTTGCGCGTGGCGAAGCACAGCCGTCCGATCTGGCTGGAAGCCAACTACGTACCGGTGCAGGATCGCCACGGCCGGGTGATTAAAATCGTCAAGCTGGCGAGCGATATCACCGCGCGCATTATGGATGCGCAGGAGCAGCGCGCCATGACCACAGCCATTGAGCGTTCGATGGCAGTCATCGCCTTCAACCTCAAAGGTGAAGTGCTGATGGCCAACGATAACTTCTTTAATACCATGGGCTATCGCGCTGATGAGATTATCGGCCGTCATCACAGCCTGTTCTGTCCGCCCGACATGCGCACCAGCGAGGCCTATCGCCGCTTCTGGCACAAGCTCAATCAGGGTGAATATATCTCCGGCCAGTTCGAGCGCGTCAATAAGCAGGGCAACACCGTCTGGCTGCGCGCCACCTATAATCCGGTGTTTAACAGCGCCGGCGAGCTGTACAAAGTGGTGAAGTTCGCCACCGACGTTACCGCGCAGGTGGAAAAGAACCAGCTGGAGCGTGAAGCTGCGCAGCAGGCATGGCAAACCGCGCTGCACACCAGCGAAAGCACCCAACAGGGTGCGATGGTCATTGAGAACAGCGTGCAGAATATCAACGCGCTGGCCAGCGAACTGCACGGTATTTCAGGGGATATCAACGATCTGAGCGACTCTTCCGATCGCATCGGCGCCATCGTGGAGAGCATCCGCCGCATTGCCGACCAAACCAATCTGCTGGCGCTCAATGCCGCAGTCGAAGCCGCGCGCGCCGGTCAGCATGGCCGCAGCTTCGCCGTGGTCGCCAGTGAAGTGCGCACCCTCGCGGCGAACATCAATCGTGCCACCAGCGAAATCGAGAGTCGGGTGAAACATAATCACCAGCTGGCGGATAAGGCGCAGAAAGGCATCGCGTCGAACCTGAAGCGTGCCGATCAGGGCGTGGCGCTCGCGCAGCAGGCAGGCGGTGTGATTGCGGAGATTCGCGGCAGCTCCAGTGAAGTGGTGCGCGCCATCAGCCACGTCGCCGATACACTAAAAGCCCCGCAGTAAGCGCCGCGGCGTGCGCGGCACGGTGATGACATAAAAGTGTCATCGCCGTGTCGTAGCCTAAGATTATTCCTAACCAACGCCAGAATCCTTCTTATGCAGCTGCCTGATTCACCCACCGGGCTTAGCGCCCTGTCGGCCCGAGCCCGTGCGCGTTCGCTGTGTATTGCCGTGCCGTTCGTCACGCCAGCGATGGACAACACGGCGGTCATGGCGCTGTTTAGCGAACACAAAGATTTGATTGGCCTGCCGGTGGTGGAAAACGGCACGCCGTTCGGCATGATCAACCGCCACATCTTCCTGTCGCAAATGACGCGCCCGTTCTTCCGTGAGCTGTACGATCGTAAAAGCTGCATCGCCTTTATGGACAAACAACCGCTGGTGATCGATGCCGAAACCGAACTTGATCGGGTCGCGCAGCAGGTGGTTGCCAGCGGGGATAAATCAGTGACCGATGGTTTTATCGTGACCGAACACGGCCGCTATATCGGCATCGGTCTGGGTATCGACCTGATTCGTACCGTCTCCGATTTGCAGGCGCAGCAGCATCAGCAAATTTTACAAAGCATCGATTACGCGCGGGTGATTCAGGACGCGATGCTGGACCGCTCGCGGCAGCAGATGGCGCAGCAGCTGAGCGACTGGTGCCTGCACTGGCAGCCGCGCGACGGCGTGGGCGGCGACTATTACGCCTTTCACCGCGACGAGCACGGCTGGCTGGCGCTGATTGCCGACTGCACCGGCCACGGCATTCCCGGCGCGTTCATGACGGTGATTCTGCACGCGGCGCTGGAGCGTGCACTGCAGCACAACCATCGCACGCCGTCCGCCCTGCTGCAGGCGCTCAATCGCCATATCAAACAAACGCTGGGCCAGCTCAACGCCTCGCAGCAGACCTCGCTGTCCAACGACGGCTGCGATGCGATTGCGCTGCGGCTGGAGACGGCCAGCCATCAGCTGAGCTGGGCCAGCGCGCGCATGCACGCCGTGCTGCAGCCGGTACAAGGTGAAGCAGCCGCGCTGCAGGCCGATCGCGTCGGCGTTGGCTACACCGATACACCGCACGACTATTGCTGGCCGCAGCAGCAGCGCACGCTGCAGCCCGGCGATGTGCTGCTGGTGATGAGCGACGGCGTGACCGATCAACCCGGCGGCGCGCGGCACATCATGTTCGGCAAAAAGCGCATTCAGACGGTCATTGAACAACATAAAACCCTGCCGATGGCCGAGCTCTCCACGGCGTTTGCGCAGGCATTTCTTCACTGGCAAGGCAACCAGCCGCGACGCGATGACGTCACCTGGTTTGGCCTGCGTTATTAACGAGCTTCCTATGCATCCAGCTTCCTCCGGCACGCACCTGCCGCCCGACAACGTTGCGCTGCACTATACCGGCTTCTTTTCGCCGCAGAACATCACTGCGATGGGCGAAGTGATCAAAGTGTTTCTGGAAAACCAGCAGGCGCCGGTCAAAGTGCGCCGCCGGCTGTTCTCCAGCTTTGTCGAGATTGTGCAGAATATCCTGCGCTATTCGCAGGACAGCCGCACCCTGACCCATGCCGAACAGGACTTTCGCTTTGGCACCGTGACGCTGCACGTAGACGGCGATAACTACGTGCTGGAGAGCAGTAATCAGGTCGATCAGGCCGCCTGCGAGCAGCTGCGCGACTGGCTTGAGGTACTGCGCACCATGAGCAACGACGAAATTAAGCAGGCCTATCGTATTGGCCTGCGCGCCGAGAGCCCCGCCACCAGCAAAGGGGCCAATATCGGTCTGCTCACGCTCGCCCGTGATGTCAGTGAACCGCTGGAGTATGAACTGCGTCCGCTGCCCGCCAGCGGCTTCGCCACGTTTTGGCTTAAAGCCACCATTCACCAGGATTGATGTTGTATGCAAAACCTTATGATTGCTGCCACTGAGAGCACGCCCGAAGTGAGTTTTGATTTTGCCACCCACCAGTTTGCGCTGCGCGGTGAGTCGTGGCCGGAGAACGCGGCGGCGTTTTATCGCCCGCTGCTGGATGCGCTTGAGCAGTGGCAGCCTGGGGCTGATAGCGCTGTGGAGGTTCATATCGCGCTGCGCTACTTCAATAGCTCCAGCACCAAAATGCTGTTCAGCCTGTTCGATCAGTTTAACCAACTGGCGCAGCGCGGTCAGCGCGTCACGCTCAACTGGCTGTTTGATGCGGAAGATGACATCGCGGAAGAGTTCGGCCAGGAGCTGGCGCTGGATTTTACCGATCTGCAGGTTAATCTGCAGGCGGAACTGGCGTCATGATTGACCTCAATGAGCTGTTCCGGGAAGAGAGCGAGGTGCTGACCCGCTCACAGGACGTGGCGGCGCAAAGCTCGCTGAGCGCACAGGATTACCGCGCGGCGCTGCTGCACCTGAATCGCCACTATCAGCGCCTGATGCGCGAAACCTGGCGGCTGATCTCGCGCAGCGACCGCGCCGAACGCGAGCTGAACCGCGTGAATGAGCAGTTAAACCAGCTGGCGCAGGAGCTGGAGTACAAAGCCAGCCACGATCCGCTGACGGCGGTGTGGAACCGTGGCGCGATTATTCAGCGCATCAGCCAGACGCTGGAGAGCGGCCCGGCGGCGCTGATCATTCTGGACATCGACCACTTTAAGAAGATCAACGACGAATACGGCCATCCGACGGGCGATAAGGTGATTTGCGGGCTGGTGACGCGCATTCAGGCGCACTGCCCGGCCGGTGCCAGCATTGGCCGCATCGGTGGCGAAGAGTTTACCGTGCTGCTGCCGCACTATCGCCTGTCCGACGCGGTGATTGTTGCCGGTGCGATTCACGCCTCGCTTAACGCCTCGCCGCTGGCGGTGCTGCCGCAGCAGCTGGTGACCGCCAGCCTCGGCGTGAGCTACGGCAAGCCAGGCTCCGATTTCGACACGCTGTACAGCAATGCCGATGCCGCGCTCTACGACGCTAAACACCACGGCCGCAACCGGGTATTTTTCCGCTGATCAGTGCACCTGCGCGGTGCTGGCGGTCTGCATCGGCACGCTGCTATCCGGCGGCGGCAGGAAGATGTGGTCGAGGATATTACGCATCACCGGCGCGGCCGTAATGCCTTCGTTACCGCCGTTTTCCAGAATCAGCGCCACCGCCACCTGCGGGTTATTAAACGGCGCAAAGGCGGTATAAAAAATGTGGTCGCGCAGGCGCACCGGGATCATCTTCGCGTTGTAAGTCTGGTTCTGTTTCAGGCTGAACACCTGCGACGTCCCGGACTTGGCGGCGATGCCGTACGGCGCAGTATGGAAATATTTATAACCGGTGCCGTTGGGCGCGTTGGCCATGCCGAACATGGCGTGGCGCACCAGCGACCAGTAGGGTGATTTCGCATCGCCAATCTGCGGCTGCGGCGCGGTCGGCTGATAAGCCTGCTGCCAGGTGCCGCGCTGCGCTTTGGCCAGCAGGTGCGGATTAATCACCCGGCCGTTATTGATCAGCGCCACCATCGCTTTCACCATCTGAATCGGCGTGGCGATCCAGTAGCCCTGACCGATGCCCACCGAGACCGTATCGCCCTGATACCACACGTGCTTATGTACTTTCTGCTTCCATTCGCGGCTTGGCAGCAGCCCGGCGTACTCTTCATTCAAATCGATACCGGTGGGTTTGCCGTAGCCAAACTGGCTGAGCATGCTGTGGATGCGGTCGATGCCCATCATGAACGCCACCTGATAGAAAAAGGTGTCGGCAGACTCTTCAATCGCTTTGGTGACGTCGAGCATGCCGTGGCCGGACTTTTTCCAGTCGCGGTATTTGCGATCGGTGCCCGGCAGCGTCCAGGTTGGCGCACCAAAAAAGGTGGTGCCCGGCGTAATCACTTTGCTGAGCAGCGCCGACATCGCCATGTAGGGTTTTACCGTCGATGCCGGTGGATACAGCCCCTGAGTGACGCGGTTGATCAGCGGCAGGTTTTTATCCTGCAGCAGCGTTTTATAGGCTTTGTAGCTGATGCCCTTCACGAACGGGTTGGGATCGTAGCTCGGGCTGGAGACCATCGCCAGCACGCCGCCATCGTGCGGATCCTCAATCAGCACCGCCGCACGCTGCCCGGCCAGCTGGCTCTCGACATACTGCTGCAGATGCAGATCCAGCGTCAGCCAGATGTTTTTGCCCGCCACCGGCGGCACCTCTTTCAGCACGCGCACGATGCGGCCGTGGTTATCCACTTCCACTTCCTGATAGCCGGTTTTGCCGTGCAGCAGAGATTCGTAGTAGCCCTCAATGCCCTGCTTACCGATGTTGTGGTCGGCGGCGTAATTCTCCCCGACGCCCTCGGCATTGAGCCGCTTGTAATCGTTATCGTTAATCTTCGACACGTAGCCGACCACGTGCGCCAGATCGGCGCCGTACGGGTATTCCCGATCCTGATAGGTATCAATGGTGACCCCGGTGAAGCGGAACTGATTGACCGAGAAGCGCGCCACCTCTTCGTCGGTGAGCTCGGCCTTCAGCTCCACCGGTTTATAGCGGCTGCTCTGCTTCAGTTCATGCTCAAAGGTTTCGATATCATCCGGTGTCAGATCGACGATAGGCGTCAGCGCCTTCAGCGTCGCCTGCATATTGTCAATTTTGTACGGCGTGACGAGGATGTCGTACCAGGTGACGTTGCGCACCAGCGGGATGCCGTTGCGATCGAAAATCAGCCCGCGCGTTGGCGCAATGGGGATCATTTTGATGTCGTTCTCGTTGGAACGCGTCTGGTAATAGCTGTGCTGATCCACCTGTAAGCGATACAGGTTGATGCCAAGAATGGTGAAGCAGATAACAACCAGGGCAAACGCCACCAGTGCGCGGCGCACAAACAGTTTCTCTTCGGCTTCGAAATTGCGGAAATTCATCAGGGGTTTAGTCTCTTCATTATCACGCTAATGATAGGGAGAGATCGCCGCAGAGCCAGCAGGAAGATGCACAAGCCTGGGTAAAAGTGTGTCAGATGTTTACGGTGGGGCTGCTGTGTCAGGAATGCGGGACAGGCCGATGACCGTAGCTCGATCGGTCCCCTCTCCCGCGGGCGGGAGAGGGTTAGGGTGAGGGCGAAGGAAAACCCAGGGAAATTAATCCCCCAGCAGCACCGACTCCAGCGCGATCTTAATCATATCGTTGAACGTCGTCTGACGCTCTGCCGCGGTGGTTTGTTCGTGCGTACGGATGTGGTCCGACACGGTACAGATGGTCAGCGCTTTGGCACCAAACTCTGCCGCCACACCGTAGATGCCGGCCGCTTCCATCTCTACGCCGAGGATGCCGTACTTCTCCATCACGTCGAACATCTGCGGGTCCGGCGTATAGAACAAATCAGCCGAGAAGATGTTACCGACGCGCGCGTCCACGCCCAGCGCTTTAGCCGCGTCAACCGCGTTACGCACCATGTCGAAATCCGCGATGGCGGCGAAATCGTGATCCTTGAAACGCATGCGGTTAACTTTTGAGTCGGTGCAGGCGCCCATACCGATCACCACGTCACGCAGCTTCACGTCCGCGCGCACGGCACCGCAGGAACCCACACGAATGATCTTCTTCACGCCGAAATCGGTGATCAGCTCTTTGGTGTAGATCGAGCAGGATGGAATACCCATACCGTGGCCCATCACGGAGATTTTGCGGCCTTTGTAAGTGCCGGTGTAGCCCAGCATGCCGCGTACGTTGTTCACTTCAACCACGTCGTCGAGGAAGGTCTCGGCAATGTGTTTTGCACGCAGCGGATCGCCTGGCATCAGCACCACGTCCGCGAAATCGCCCATTTCGGCATTAATATGAGGAGTTGCCATTGTTGTTCTTCCTTATCAAAAAGTGGTGGCTGTTTTACAGCAAGCTTTTGCCGTAGTCCATGCTGGACAGGCCAAAATAGCTGGCGATGGTCTGGCCGATATCGGCGAAGGTATCGCGGTAACCCAGCGAGCCCGGTTTTACTTTTGGACCGTAGATCAGAATCGGGATGTGCTCGCGCGTGTGCTCGGTGCCATGCCAGCTCGGGTCGCAGCCGTGGTCAGCGGTGAGGATCAGAATATCGCCCTCTTTCACCAGCGCCATCAGCTCCGGCAGACGACGGTCAAACAGCTCCAGCCCACCGGCATAACCGGCGATATCGCGGCGATGGCCCCAGGTCGAGTCAAAATCGACGAAGTTGGTGAACACTATCGAGTTGTCCGGCGCCTGCTTCATCTGCTCAATGGTGGCGTCAAACAGCGCATCCAGACCGGTGGCTTTGACCTTTTGCGTGATGCCCTGCTCCGCGTAGATATCAGCGATTTTACCCACTGAAATCACTTCGCCGCCCTTCTCGTCCACCAGCTTTTTCAGCATGGTCGGTGCCGGTGGTTCGACCGCCAGATCGTGACGGTTGCCGGTGCGCTGGAAGTTACCGGCTTTATCGCCGACGAACGGACGCGCGATCACACGACCAATGTTATAGCCGCCGTTGGTCAGCTCTTCACGCGCGATTTCACACAGCGCGTACAGGCGATCGAGGCCAAAGGTCTCTTCATGACAGGCAATCTGGAACACCGAATCTGCCGAGGTGTAGAAAATCGGCTTGCCGCTTTTCATGTGCTCCTCGCCCAGCTGGTCGAGAATTACCGTGCCCGAAGAGTGGCAGTTGCCGAGGTAGCCCGGCAGATCGGCGCGTTTTACCAGCGTATCCAGCAGTTCCTGCGGGAAGCTGTTCTCTTTGTCGCTGAAGTAGCCCCAGTCAAACAGCACCGGCACCCCGGCGATTTCCCAGTGGCCGGACGGCGTATCTTTGCCCGAAGAGAGTTCGCTGGCGTAGGCGTAAGCGCCGATAATTTCCGCCTGTGGATCCAGTCCCGGCGGGAAGCGGCCGGTAGAGAGTTCCGCCGCTTTGCCAAGGCCGAGCGCAGTCATGTTGGGCAGATGCAGCGGACCTTCGCGGCCTTCATTGGCGCGGCCTTCAAAGCACGCTTCGGCGATATGGCCGAGCGTATCCGATCCTTCATCACCGAATTTATCGGCGTCTTTGCTGGAACCGATCCCGAAGGAGTCGAGAACCATAATAAAAGCACGTTTCATGCAAGTCTCCTGCGCCATAGCGCGATGACAAGTCAAAAAAAAGCGATCAGATCAGTATACCCGAACGGCCGCTGCCTGGCACGCAGTTACGCCACTATTCGCTGATGCGGCGATACACCACCGGCGTGGCCTCCGGAGCGTGGTCGCTGAGCGTTATCGCCGCTTTCACTGCCGCAGCGGCCTGCTGCCACTGCGCTTCCGAGGCGGCATGAATCACCGCCAGCGGCTGCTGCGCGTTCGCCTCACTGCCGAGCGCGATCATCTCGCTGAAGCCCACGCTGTAATCGATGCTGTCGCTGGCGCGCTGACGGCCACCGCCCAGCGCCACCACCGCCATGCCCAGCGCCCGCGTGTCCATGGCGCTGACGATGCCGGGACGATCGGCGTACACCGCTTTGCTCAGCGTTGGTGCTGGCAGGTAGCGGTCCATCTGCTCGATGAAATCCGTCGGGCCGTTCTGCGCCGCCACCATGCGGGCAAACACCTCAGCCGCTTTACCGTTATCCAGCACCTGCTGCAGTTTTTGCCGCGCTTCGGCTTCGTTTGCCGCCAGTTTGCCGGAGATCAGCATTTCGGCGCACAGCGCCAGCGTGACGTCCAGCAGCCGCGGATTGCGCGCCTCGCCGGTGAGGAAGTGCACTGCTTCGCGTACTTCCAGCGCATTACCGGCGCTCGACGCCAGCACCTGATTCATGTCGGTGAGCAGCGCGGTGGTTTTGCATCCCGCGCCATTGGCAACGCCGACAATCGCCTGCGCCAGCTGCTGCGAGGCCTCAAAGGTTGGCATAAACGCCCCGGATCCGACTTTGACATCCATCACCAGCGCGTCTAATCCTTCGGCTAATTTTTTGGCGAGGATCGAGGCGGTGATCAGCGGAATCGAATCCACGGTGGCGGTGATATCGCGCGTGGCGTAGAACCGCTTGTCCGCCGGTGCCAGCGAGTTGGTCTGACCGATAATGGCAACGCCGACCTGTTTGATGATCTGGCGGAAGCGATCGTCGCTGGGGAAGATATCGAAGCCAGGAATGGCTTCCAGCTTATCCAGCGTGCCGCCGGTGTGACCGAGGCCGCGCCCGGAAATCATTGGCACGTAGCCGCCGCAGGCCGCCACCATCGGACCCAGCATCAGCGAAGTCACATCGCCCACGCCGCCAGTCGAGTGTTTATCGACAATCGGTCCGTTGAGATTCAGCGCCTGCCAGTTGAGCACCGTGCCGGAATCGCGCATCGCCATGGTCAGCGCCACGCGCTCTTCCAGGTTCATGTCGTGAAAATAAATCGTCATCGCCAGCGCGGCGATTTGCCCTTCTGACACGCTGTTATCACGCACACCGTTGATGAAAAAGCGGATTTCCGCTTCGCTCAGCGGCTGGCCGTCGCGTTTTTTACGAATAATTTCTTGTGGCAGGAACAAGGTTGCCTCCCCGGAAAAGCGATGTATCGCTGAATGACAGCCGCCAGATACGCAGCCATGCGTACCTGAGGGCAATGACACCGTGGGCCGCCATTTTAGCGACCGCGTGGA
Source organism: Pantoea dispersa (assembly GCF_035783935.1). Classification (GTDB taxonomy): domain Bacteria; phylum Pseudomonadota; class Gammaproteobacteria; order Enterobacterales; family Enterobacteriaceae; genus Pantoea; species Pantoea dispersa_C. The sequence continues at coordinate 225,836 of NZ_JALKOV010000003.1, forward strand.
TCAATAACCGGCTTTGCTGGTCGCCGTGGCGTGACCCAGGGTATTCAGCAGGCTGGCCAGCAGGCTGGAAGCGCCAAAGCGGAAATGACGCGCATCCGCCCAGCCGCTGCCGAGAATATCGTCGGCCAGCTGCAGGTAAATAGCCGCATCTTCCGCCGTGCGCACGCCACCAGCCGGTTTGAAACCTACCTGCTGCTGCACGCCTTTATCGCGGATCACCTGCATCATGATTGCCGCCACCTCTGGCGTGGCGTTGACCGGCACTTTACCGGTAGAGGTTTTGATGAAATCCGCGCCGGCATCGATCGCGATTTCGGACGCTGCACGGATCAGCGCGTCTTCTTTCAGCTCGCCGGTTTCAATAATCACTTTCAGCAGTACGTTCGCCGCCGCACAGGCCTCTTTACAGGCTTTTACCAGCGCAAAGCCGACGTCACGATTACCGGCAATCAGCGCACGGTACGGGAACACCACGTCAACTTCATCCGCGCCGTAGGCGATTGCCGCACGGGTTTCCGCCAGCGCGATGTCGATATCATCGTTGCCGTGCGGGAAGTTAGTGACGGTTGCGATGCGAATCTCCGGCGTGCCCTGCTCGCGCAGCGTTTTACGCGCAATCGGGATAAAGCGCGGATAGATACAGATCGCCGCCGTGTTACCGGCCGGTGATTTCGCCTGATGGCACAGCGCGATCACTTTTTCGTCAGTGTCGTCTTCATTCAGGGTGGTCAGGTCCATCAGTTGCAGCGCGCGTTGCGCGGCGGCGTTCAGATCGGTCATGGTGCTCTCCAAAGTCAGGCCGGTGAAATCTGCTCACCGGAGAATGTGATAATTATAACAATCCGCATTCTGTTGATTTGCGAGATTTGTCACAGGGAAAAGAAAACTGAACTCATCAATACATAAATTTAGTGATTTTAATCACATTAAACCGCTATTCAGCGCCACAGCGCAGCACGGTTTGATTGTGATTATTATCACAAATGTTGCCGCAAAAAGGTATCGGATATCGTTAAAGCGTAGCTAATTTGCGATAGAGAGGTGGGTGTAAGCGGATCATCAGAAGTCGCAGAGGCGTTGTCGCGGCGCGATTTATCGCGCAATAGCTTGCGCCGCGACCAAAATTGCAACGGCCATTAAGCAGAGTTAACACTTCACTGACCGTAATGGCGCTGTTCCATGAAGTGAGATCGCGGCAGGCGCAGGATCATGGCTCAACCCGGCAGCGCGAACAGACGCAGGCTGTTGTGCCACAGCGCGTCGGCGATTTCGTCGGGCGATTCCGGTCGCAGCTGGCACAGCACCTCAAACACGTTACGCGCCCGCTCCGGGCGATTCGGCTGGCCCTGAAAACCGTGCAGCGGCATATCCGGCGCATCGGTTTCCAGCAGCAGCGCCTGCAAGGGCAGGCTGGCGATGGTGTGGCGGGTTTTGCTGGCGCGCGCATAGGTGATGGTGCCGCCGACACCAATCGCGTAGCCAAGGGCGATAAAACGCTCCGCCTGCTGCTGGCTGCCGGCGAAGCCGTGCACCACGCCGCGTCGCGGCACGTCGTGACGGCGCAGATGCTGCGCCAGCTGATCGTGCGTACGTCGCGAATGCAGGATCACCGGCAAATCATAGCGCTTTGCCAGCTTCAGCTGCGCATCCAGCAGCCGGGTTTGCCGCGCAAAATCCGGCGCATCCATATATAGATCCAGCCCGATCTCCCCGATCGCCACGCGTTTTACATCCGGCGTTTGCAGGTACTGTTCAAGGCGGTCGAGGTCGTCATCCTGATGTTGCGCAATATTGATCGGGTGCAGCCCGAGCGCGCTGTACAGCGCCGCATGCTGCTGCGCCAGCTGGCTCACCACGGCAAAACGGCTGGCATCGACGCACGGCACGATGATACGTTCAACGCCCGCCTGTGCCGCCTGCGCGATACTGGATTCAGCAGCCGAAACGAACGGCGGAAAATCAAAGTGGCAGTGGGTATCGATGAATCTCATGCCAGCGATCCTGCATCGAAATCGGCGTCGTTGCCCGCCAGCGGTGGCGTGCTGACCGCCCGGTTGTCCGGCGCGTTGGCGGCAGCGGCAGGTGGCGTCACGGCAAGCGGTCGCGCCAGCGGTTCGGCATCACTCAGCCACTGGCCCAGCGTGGCGAGGAAATAGCGCCCGCTGCGGCGGCCCAGATGATAATCCTGATTCAGCGACGCCAGACGGCTGCCCAGCGCCATGCTGGCCAGCGGCTTCGGCGGATAGATCTCAATGATGCGCAGATTATCCGGCGGCTGTTCAATGAACTGCTGAATCTGGCGATAGCTCTCTTCATGCTGATGCAGAATATTGATCATCGGCTGCAGGGCGCTGTCGCCCAGCCAGCGCTCCATGCGCTTAAACCACTTCGGCGTATAGGCCATCTGTGACGGCACGGTGCGGATCACCACAATGGTATCGGCCCCGCGCCGCGCTGCTTCGCGCACCGGAATCGCATCGCTGATGCCGCCGTCGAGATAGCTCACGCCATCCATCAACACGCCGCTGCGGTAGAAGCCAGGGATGGCGCTGGACGCCTTGATGATGTCGTGCCAGGTCAGGTTGGTGGGATTGAAATACTGCGCGCTGTAATCATCGCTGCGGCAGGCGCACATGTAGAATTCGCTGCCTTTGGCAAACAGGCTTTCGGCGCTGCTCAGCGCCAGTGGAAACTCCTGTCGGGTGATATCCACCAGCCAGTCGAGATCGATCAAATGCCCGCCGCGCACAAAACGCAGCGGATCGAAAAACAGTTTACTGGTGGTGTAACGGGTAATCACGCGCCGCGCATAGCCGGGCTGCGCGCAGACAAATGCTGAGAGATTTTGTGCACCGGCCGAGGTGCCGAGCATCAATTGAAAGGGGTTGAAGCCTGCGCGCTGAAATTCATCCAGAACGCCCGCAGTAAAGATGCCGCGTTGCCCGCCGCCTTCGCAGACCAGCGCAATTTTTTTGGATTTGAACGGAGTGAGCGCCAGCGGCTCAAAGGTGTCCAGCGACACCGGGATGCGTATTCCCAATGAATGTCCCTCAGTTTTGCTGCTCTGAGGGAGGCGCTCAATCAGCATCCCGGAGAACCAGTCATTGTCGTTCCCTGACCAACCGCATTCTGCAAGCGTCGCGGCGCACCTTCAATGGTGGCAATGACTGGTCTCCGCTTTACGTGACTAGCGGGTTAACAATGTTAACGCAGTGGGTCAGGGTCGTTTGCGCCCGGTAAACAGGCTTACGAGGAACAGAATAATACCGACAATAAAGACAATTTTAGCTGCCCATGCTGCCGTACCCGCCAGACCGCCAAAACCTAATGCTGCAGCAATCAGAGCGATGACCAGAAAGATAATACCCCAACGAAACATAAGCCTCTCCTTTACCATAGTGAAAATCGAACTGCTTATTCTTCACATCACTGTTTTTAATACGCAACGGCACCGTTGGTGATGCCGTTGCGGTTGCGTTAAGATTTCACCTTGAGGTCATTCTTCACGCTTTTCACGCCTTCAATGGCTTTGGCGATCTTCTCAGCCCGATCGGACTGGGCCTGATTCGCCACTTCCCCGGACAGCTGTACCACGCCATCGGTAGTTTCCACCTTCACGTTGCGCGATGGCACAATGTCATCTGCTAAAAGTTTAGCTTTTATTTCACTGGTGGTTGCTGCATCACCTGCATAACCTTTCAATGAACTCTGTTTGCTGTCTCTGACGTGTAGTTTATCGCTGACGGATTTCACCCCTTCCACCTTCTGCACCAGCGCCACGGCTTTCTCGGCCTGATCCTGTGAGGTGACAAAACCGCTCAGCGTAACCACGCCCTGCTGCGTTTTGACGGAGATATCCGTACTTTTAATTGCTTCATCGTCCACCAGTGCGGCTTTGGCTTTGGCGGTGATGCCGCTGTCATCCATAAAGCCATCGACTTTTTTCATAGAACTATCGATTTTGGAACCCGCGCTGCTGCTGGTATCAGCCGCCATCGCCGCGCCGCTTAACAGCGCAGTACCGGCCAGTGCAGCAATCAGGGTTTTAGCAATCTTAGTCTTATTCATCGATATCATCCTTCTATCAGTTAACCCACTCGCAACCGCGAATGCGTCAGCAACACACCACGTTGCTGCGTGATGGACGTAATCAGACCTGCAGGTCCGTTTTCTCGTCCGACAGAATAATCATAGTAGGGATTACAGCTTTTGCTGGCTTTTGTGGTTGATATCTCGCCAAAAAGCGATAACCGCAGCGCAATTAAGAGGAGTCTGTATAGGAGAAAACCGGGCCGCACAAATTGACAGCCCGGTCGGCACGGCGAACTTAGTGCTCGCGCGTTTTACGGAAGGTCACGTCAGGATAGCGCTCCTGCGTGATGTTGAGGTTGACCATGGTTGGTGCGATGTAGGTGAGGTTGTCACCGCCATCGAGCGCCAGGTTGATCTCATTTTTACGCTGGAAGTCGTCAAACTTCTTCGCGTCACTGCACTCAACCCAGCGGGCGGTCGACACGTTGATGGCTTCGTAAATCGCTTCAACGTTGTACTCGCTCTTGAGACGCGCCACGACCACATCAAACTGCAGCACGCCCACCGCACCCACGATCAGATCGTTGTTGTGCACCGGACGGAACACCTGCACGGCGCCCTCTTCCGACAGCTGGACCAGCCCTTTCAGCAGCTGTTTCTGCTTCAGCGGATCGCGCAGGCGAATGCGGCGGAACAGTTCCGGGGCGAAGTTAGGAATACCAGTGAACTTCATGGTTTCGCCCTGGGTAAAGGTGTCGCCAATCTGGATGGTGCCGTGGTTATGCAGGCCGATGATATCGCCCGGATAAGCTTCCTCAACGTGCGAACGGTCGCCCGCCATGAAGGTCAGCGCGTCGGAGATCACCACATCTTTACCAGTGCGCACCTGACGCAGTTTCATGCCCTTCTCATATTTGCCGGACACCACGCGCATAAAGGCCACGCGGTCACGGTGTTTCGGGTCCATGTTGGCCTGAATCTTAAACACGAAGCCGCTGAATTTCTCCTCGTTGGCTTCGACTTTGCGGGTATCGGTCTGGCGCGGCATCGGTGCCGGTGCCCAGGCAACCAGTCCATCCAGCATATGATCGACGCCAAAGTTGCCCAGCGCGGTACCGAAGAACACCGGGGTGATTTCGCCGCTCAGGAACAGCTCTTTGTCGAACTCGTGCGATGCGCCCTGTACCAGCTCGAGCTCGTCACGCAGCTGCTGCGCCAGCTCTTCGCCGACGGCCGCGTCCAGTTCCGGATTCGCCAGCCCTTTAACTACGCGCACTTCCTGAATCGTGTGGCCTTTGCCGCTCTGATACAGGTAAGTTTCATCGTTGTAGAGGTGATAAACGCCTTTGAACAGCTTGCCGCAGCCAATCGGCCAGGTGATCGGCGCACAGGCGATTTTCAGCTCGCTCTCGACTTCATCCAGCAGTTCCATCGGATCGCGGATGTCGCGGTCCAGTTTGTTCATGAAGGTGATGATCGGCGTGTCGCGCAGACGGGTCACTTCCATCAGCTTGCGGGTACGATCCTCAACGCCCTTGGCGGCGTCGATCACCATCAGACAGCAGTCCACCGCCGTCAGCGTACGGTAGGTATCTTCCGAGAAGTCTTCGTGCCCGGGGGTATCCAGCAGGTTGACCAGGCTGTCGCGATACGGGAACTGCATCACTGAGGTGGTGATGGAGATACCGCGCTGCTTTTCCATCTCCATCCAGTCTGATTTGGCATGCTGGCTGGAGCCGCGACCTTTGACGGTACCGGCGGTCTGGATCGCCTGTCCGAACAGCAGGACTTTTTCGGTGATTGTGGTTTTACCGGCGTCCGGGTGCGAGATGATCGCAAAGGTACGACGGCGCGCCACTTCTTCTAAAAAGGGAGCAATAGACATGAGTGAATTCTTCTTCAGGGCAACGCGCGAGCGGCGCGCTGCGAATAAATCATTCCGGAGCCAGTCCGGCGGATAACGGTGCCAATGGCGACGCATGGGCGTCGGGTCACAGCAGGGTGTGTGCGATCTACATTGGCGGCAGTCCGGTTATCCCATCAGCATTGAGGCGGCATAGCATACAATATTTCAGCAGGCGGGGGAATCTGCGGCAGGATGAGACGATGCTCGCGCAGTTCAGGACATGTCTTGTAAACACTAAGCGATGTCTGGCTGAGAATGCCTGTCCGGAACGTCACCCCGGCAAGGACAGCAAAATGACCCTACAGCGAAACCCACATACCTATAGCCCGTCGCACCGGCACGTCGCACTGCCGCAGCCGGCGCAGATGTACCGCAAACCCGGCGAAATGCTGCTGATGCCTGCGCCGGATAACCCAGCCGTGCCAGCCAGCGGCCGCACTGATTTTTCGCGCAGCAGCCTGCCGGCGCACCTGCATTATCTGCTGACGCCGCGCCCCGGTTTTTCTGCCGGTCAGCATTTTGTTCCGGAGTATCCGTACCTGCTGGATGCCGCGCTGTCAGTCACCGCCCGCCAGGGTGCGGTGTCGTTAGCGCCGTATCACGCCGACAGTGATAAGTGCGCGCTGGTGATTGAGCGGCAGACCCTCGTCAAATTTGATCTGCCGCCGCTGCACGATTTGGTGCTGAGCTATATCGGCCTGAACCCGTATTTTACCGAAGTGCGCTTCTATAACCGTGCCGGACGCATCGTGGCGTTTCGTCGCCTGAACGCCACCAAAAAGCGCCACGAAGTGTTCTGGTTCGCCGGTATGAAGCCGGTTGCGCTGGTGATTGAAACCAGCCAGCACAGCTCGGTTTTGCTGGATGAAATGGTGTGGAATCAGACCGTGGACGCGGACGAACGCTGAGGCCACTTACCCCAGCATGCGCACCACCGCCGCCTTGAAGATCTTCACGCCAATCTCCAGCGAACTCAGCTCAAAGCGCATCTGCGGATGGTGCAGCCCCGGCACCAGATTGGTTCCCAGCCCCCAGAAACCGGCTTTCACCTGCGGATTTTTCACCGGGTAGTAGAAGAAATCCTCGCTGCCCGGCGTGGTTTTCGCCGCCAGTAATCCCTGCTCACCCAGCACATCGACAATTGCGGCGCTCAGCAGCGCGGTGGCGTCGGCATCGATTTCCGCCGCCGGCATCTCTTTCAGCACCACCACCTCTGCGGTGGCGCCCAGCGCGGCCACGCTGTGCTGAATCGCCAGGCTGACTTTCTCTTTCAGCAGCTCCATCGGCGCGTTCTCCTGCGAACGCAGATCCCACACCACGCGCGCCTCGTCCGGCACCGAGTTGGTCACGCCGGCGTCGCACAGAAAGCGCGTCGCTTTCACGCTCCAGGTGAGGCCCGGTGCCAGATGAATGCTGTTCACCGCCTGCACCGCCTGTACTGCCGCGTCGAGCGCGTTAACGCCGAGATGCGGTCGTGCGGCATGGGCCGGCGCGCCTTTGATGGTGGCCTCCAGCGTGCTGCACGCTGAATAGATCACCGCAGGCGTCGCCTGTCCAACCTGGCACTCCTCCAGCGGGCGCAAATGGAAGCCAAGGATCATCTCCACGTCATCCAGCGCGCCGCCCTCAATCATCGCCAGCGCGCCGGCCCCCAGCTCTTCGGCCGGCTGGAACAGCAGCTTCAGCCGCCCTTTTTTGATCGCGCCTTCCCGCAGCAACTCCTGCGCGGCGGTCAGCACCACCGACGAGTGGCCGTCGTGGCCGCAGGTATGACGGGCGCAGGCCACGCCGTCGATCACATGCCCGAGCGCATCCATGTCGGCGCGCAGCGCCAGCACCGGGCCCGGCACGCCGCTGTCGATCTCCGCCACAATGCCGGTGGTCTGGTTGATGCCGCGCGTGACCTTAATGCCAGCCTGTTCCAGCTGATCGGCGATGTAGGCCGAGGTTTTAACTTCCTGAAACCCCAGCTCGGGGATTTCATGCAGAAAGTGATAGTGATCGAGAACTCTGGACACCGTTTCGCTCCTAAACAAAAAAACGCATCACAAACATGGCGATAACCGCGTTGATAATGCTGGTGAGCATCAGCAGCGGCCAGTATTTTTTCGGCACATCGGCGACGCCCAGCAGGCGGCCCATGTACTGCAACTGCGACCCCATAAGAAAAATCGCCGGCGCGAGGATCGTGATATCGGTGCCGCTCAGCAGGCCTTTCGCCATCAGGCTCACCGCCACGCCAACGCTGGCCGAAGATGACAGCCACGCGGTCAGCAGCACGGTGATCGCCTCACCGGGCAAACCGAAAATCCCCATCAGCGGCGCAAACGCGTGGCCGAGAAACTGCATGATGCCGAGCAGATTCAGCACTTCCGCCAGTACGTAGGCCATCACCACATTGGGCATCAGATTATGAATAGCAATATGGAAGCCTTTGCGCGCGCCGACAATAAAAATATCAAACGGATTATTATTGACCCGCGTTTGTACGTTATTTGACATCAGCAAAATCCTTCTTATAAACACTGTTTAACACAAAACGCACAAAGGCAGCACCGACAAATTTCAGCACAAACATCAACAGCAGCGGAATAATAATTGGCGCACTCATGGACGCAAATAGCGCCGAGCCAATAGCAAAATAGTTATTAATCAGCCCGGCACCGGAATATTGCCAGGCACTCATCACCACCAGTTCCTTTTTACCGATTTGCTGCTGATCCGCCATCTCTTTGGTGAGCGCCGCGCCGGCATCGGTGCTTTGCAGATCGGTAATCAGCGCCAGCCCGCAGCGTCCCGGCAGGCCCATCAGCGGTTTCAGCAACGGCGTCAGCAGCGTGTGGGCGGCGCGAATCGCGCCGTAGTGGGTGAAAATCTCCAGCACGCCCAGCGCCAGCATCACGGTCGGTGCCAGCGACAGCGCGAACAGGAAGCCGGCTTTGGCGCTGATGCCACCGGCACCGAGAAAGGTGGAGCCTGACTCTTTGATGGTGCCAAAACTGCCGCCCAGCGTGGTGAAATCAAACGCGCCCAGCCAGCTAAAGCCATCCACTTTATAAAGCAAACCGGAAAAAAAAAGGATTGCCAATATCAGCGCCAGATAATTTCCGGCGCTCGCCGTAACCGCGTGTGGCGCGGCGATTGTTTTTTCTTCTGCCATCTTTTCTCCTGCTGACATGCATTTCCTGCCAGACGTTGTTGCAATATACGGAACTTATTTCCAAGCAGGATTTATGCCAACGCGCACTTTCTTTAATTTCGTTATGGCTAATTATGTTCAGTAACAACTAGCAGCAGGAACAGGCGTTTATATCGCAGTGCCAGGTTTATTGCCGGTCGCGCCAGTGATTATTTTAGCGTGTCGCTAACTGGCGAAGAAGTCATCCGCCGGCCCGGCGCTGCACCGCCAGCAGGCAGCACCGATGCACTAAAACAGTGCTGCGAACTGTGAATGAAAATTAGTCAAAGTTGAGAATTCTTCGCATTCAACTAGCGGAATAATTCCATTTATAATCAATAAGATGAATTCAACTTTTTTGCGAAAAAACCTTCACAAAAAAGTATAGATTGATGCATAATTCGCCGTACTTCACCTGACAAATTAAAAAGGACTCAGCCATGTTAACCGCTGAAATGACCTCACGCCTGAACGATCAGCTCAACCTCGAATTCTTCTCCGCCAATCTCTATCTGCAGATGAGCGCCTGGTGCAGCGACAAAGGCTTTGAAGGCGCCGCTTCCTTCCTGAAAATGCACTCGCGCGAAGAGATGCAGCATATGCAGAAGCTGTTCGATTACGTCAGCGATGCCGGTTCGCTGCCGGTGCTGGGCAGCATCGCCGCACCGGCGGTGAGCTGGACCTCGCTGAATGATGTACTGGAAGAAGCGCTGAAGCACGAGCAGCTGATCACCAGCAAAATCAACGAGCTGGTGCATGCCGCGCTGATGTCACAGGATTACTCAACCTTCAACTTCCTGCAGTGGTACGTTGCCGAGCAGCACGAAGAAGAGAAGCTGTTCAAAACCGTGCTGGACAAGCTGGCGCTGGTGGGCAACAAAGGCGAGGGTCTGTTCCTGGTGGACAAAGATCTGGGCCGCATGAACGTCGAAGGCCACGGCCAGTAAAAATAATAAAGATTACGCACAGCAGCATGCACAACGCCCGACCCTGTCGGGCGTTTTTTTATGCTCACTCCAGCGCTTTCAGCCTGAGCTCCGACGGCTGTGGCCGGCCGAACAGGTAGCCCTGAAACAGCGTGCAGCCCTCTTCGCGCAGCCGGACGAACTGCTCATTGCTTTCTACGCCTTCAGCCGTGATCTGAATATCCAGGCTGCGACTCATGCCGGTAATCGCGCGGATGATCGCCAGCGCCTCGCGGCTGTCGCCCATATCATTGATAAATGACTTATCGATTTTGATCTTATCGAACGGGAACGAACGCAGATAGCTGAGCGACGAGTAGCCGGTGCCGAAGTCATCGAGCGCAATCTGCACGCCGAGCGTTTTCAGGCTCTGCAGCGTGCGGATATTGCCGAGCGTGTCATCCAGCAGTACCGATTCGGTGATCTCGACTTCCAGCCGATGCGGCGCCAGGCCGGATTCGCGCAGCGCGCCCTCCACCACCGACACCAGCGAGCTATTTTTGAACTGCAGCGGCGACAGATTCACCGACACCGACTGGTCGGTTTCCCAGCTCTGCGCCTCGCGGCAGGCTTCGTACAGCGCATAGGCACCGAGCATGTGGATCAGCCCGGTCTCTTCGGCTATCGGAATGAAGTCATTCGGCATGATCAAGCCTTTGATCGGATGATGCCAGCGCATCAGCGCCTCGTAGCCAATGATGCCGGTTTCGTTGGTGATTGGCTGATAATAGAGCTTGAGCTGCCGTCCGGTGATCGCCTCGCGCAGATCGTTCTCGATCACCCGGCGGCTGCGCGCCACATTATCCATCTCCAGCGTAAAGTGCTCATAGCGGTTGCGGCCGTTGCGTTTGGCTTCGTACAGCGCCATGTCGGCGCAGCGCAGCATGTGCTCCGGCGTGTTGGTGGCCTGTGACGTCAGCGCGATACCGACGCTCAGCCCGACCGACAGGTTGTGCCCTTCGACATTGATCGGCGGACGAATGGCTTCGATCAGGCGCTGCGCCACAACCGCGGCCTCATCGGCGCCGCGCACGTTGGGCAGCACGATGGCAAACTCATCGCCGCCGATACGTGCCAGCGTGTCCTGATCGCGCAGCACGCTGCGCAACCGCTTCGCCACCACGCGCAACAGATCGTCACCGATCTGATGCCCCAGCGCATCGTTCACGTTCTTGAAGTTATCCAGATCGAGGCACAGCGTGGCGCTGATCTGCCCCTGCTGCTGATCGACGCGCAGCGCTTCGCTGAGCTTCTGGCGAAACAGGATGCGGTTCGGCAGGCTGGTAAGATTATCGTGATGCGCCATGTGACGAATGCGCGCATCGGCTTCGCGCTGATCGGTGACATCTTCCACAATCAGCATCACGTAATTCTGCCGCATGTCTTTGCCGCTGATGGTGGTAGCGCGGGTGTGTAGCACCCGCTCACCGCCGGCGGTCAGTAACAGCTGCTCGCGCGCGTGAATGCCTTCGCTGCGCAGTGCGATATCCGCCAGGCTGTTGAAATAATCACTCAGTTCCGCCGACATACATTCGTGCGGCCGCTTATGCATAATCAGCGACTTGCTGAAGCCAAACAGCTGCTCGGCTTTGTCATTGACCATCAGGATTTCGCGGCTGATGGCGTCTTCGACGATCACGCAGGAGGGAATGTTGCTGATGATGGTGTCGAGGAAGCCCGATAGCTCCGACATTTTGGCGCTCTGCGCCTGCGCCAGATCGCGCGCGCGCAGCAACTGCTGCTCGTGCTCGCGCCGCTCGGTGACGTCGCGGGTGATCTTGGCAAAGCCGATCATTTTGCCCTCTTCATCATGAATCGCATCAATCACCACATGCGCCCAGAAGGCCGAGCCGTCTTTGCGGTAGCGCCAGCCCTCATCCTCGAAGCGGCCGGTTTTTAGCGCAATGCCGAGATTGGCATCCGGCGTGCGCGCCTGGCGTTCCGTTGAGCCGTAAAATACTGAGAAGTGCTGACCCACGATTTCGTCGGCCTGGTAGCCTTTGGCGCGCTGCGCGCCGGCGTTCCAGTTCACCACCCGGCCCTGTAAATCCAGCATATAGATGGCGTAATCCGTCACGCCTTCCACTAACAGGCGGAAGGTTTTCTCGTATTCGCGCTGCTTGCGCAGCAGCGCCTGCTGTTCGGTGCAGTCGCGGGTGATTTTGGCATAGCCGATCAGTTTGCCGGCGTCATCGCGAATCGCGTCGATGATCACGTGTGCCCAGAACGCGCTGCCGTCTTTGCGGTAGCGCCAGCCCTCATCTTCAAAGCGACCGGTTTTAAACGCGGTGGTGAGGTTGCGTTCCGGGATATGGTTCAGGCGATCCTGGGCGCTGTAGAAGCGCGAGAAGTGCTGGCCGACAATCTCTTCGGCCACGTAGCCTTTGGCGCGCTGCGCGCCGGCGTTCCAGTTTTCGACATTGCCGTCGAGGTCGAGCATGTAGATGGCGTAGTCCGTTACGCCTTCAACTAATAAACGGAAACGCTGCTCCTGTTCCTGTTGTTTACGTTGCTGCGCCTGCTGTTCGGTGCAGTCGCGGGTAATTTTGGCAAAGCCCAGCAGTTCGCCGTATTCATCGCGGATGGCGTCAATCACCACGTGTGCCCAGAAGGCACTGCCGTCCTTGCGATAGCGCCAGCCTTCGGTTTCATAGCGGCCGGTGGCGGTGGCAATCGCCAGACCGCGCTGCGGCGCGCCGTTGCGCCGATCCTCTTCACTGTAAAACAGCGCAAAATTCTTCCCGACAATCTCGTCCGGGGTATAGCCTTTGGCGCGTTGCGCCCCGGTGTTCCAGTTCGCCACCGTGCCATCGGGCTTGATCATATAGATGGCGTAATCCACCACGCTCTGCACCAGCAGCCGGTACATTACGTCAGAGTTATTATTCATTGTTGTTCGCCTATGCTGGCCAGGTCTCGATGCGCGATTAAGATAATTCTTAATTATCAGGCAGACTTAAACGCAAAAGCGCATCGCTTACAAGCGCAAATCATCCGCAGACAAAAGTTGGTAGTAGGGTTATCGGCAGTGGCGAGAAAATGTTCAGTGGGATAGCATACTTATTGCGCAACGTTGACAGCACGCAGCGCGGAGAACCCCCGGCTGCGTGCGTTTGTGGCGGTTAACTGACGTTATCTGGCGCGTTCAGGTTAAATGCATGCCGATATAGCGCTCATAACGCGCGGGTTTCACGCGAGACAGATCGACCAGCACCAGGCCATCAATGCAGTTGTTGAAATCCGGATCGCTGCCGAAGTCGATAAACTGCACGCCGCCCGGCTCGCACACTTCCGAATACTGCTTGTACAGCGTCGGGATCGCCGTACCGAGATTGGCCAGCAAATGTTTGAGACGGCGCAAATCGTCGGCATAGTTATCGCCGGTGAACTGCGCCAGCACTTCCGGCAGCGACGCCGGATAAGGGCGGCGCGATTTGGCCAGCGGCAGATCGGTCGGGAAGTAGAGCCGGTAAAACGCCACCAGCAGATCGCGCGCCGCCAGCGGCATGGTGCCGGAAATCGACACCGGGCCAAACAGGTAGCGCGTCTGCGGATAGCGTGCAATGTAAGCGCCAATGCCCATCCATAAATAATCCAGCCCGCGTTTCCCCCAGTAGGCCGGCTGAATAAAGCTGCGCCCCAGCTCCAGCCCCTGATTGATAATTGGCAGCATGCGCTCGTCATAATGGAACAGACTGTCGCTGTAGATGCCCGACAGCCCGCGCTGCGCCAGCTGCTCAGCGCCAGGAATAAAGCGGTAAGCCCCGACAATCTCCAGCGCTTCGTCATCCCACAAAATCAGGTGGTAATAATCATCGTCATACTTGTCGAGATCGCGCCGCCGGCCGCTGCCCTCGCCCACCGCGCGGAAAGCGATTTCGCGCAACCGGCCCAGCTCGCGCAGCAGCGGCACCCAGCTGGCACCGTTGCGCCGCCACAAATAGATCTGTTTGCCGTCCGGCAGCGTCCCGAGCCGTTCGCTCTCCAGCAGCGCTTTTTTCAGCTCAGCGCGGTCTTCCGGGCGGGCAATGGCGGCTTCGGTGAGGAACAGCCCGCGCCGCCCCTGGCCAATGCGGTAGAGATGTTTGCGCAGCCGCTTCGCCAGCTCTTTGCCCGGCGTATGGCCATCGTGCCAGTTGGCAAACGGGATCTGCTCGCCAATGTGCAGTTTGATGCGCGTACCGCGCTGGCGGAACATTTCGCGCACCAGCATCAGCAGCGCCAGCGGTGCCGCCACCTTCGCCGCAGCGTAAAACGCCAGGCTGTTGCGTCCGACGACGTGCACCGGCACCAGCGGCGCGCGGGCGCGGGCGGCGAGGCGCAGAAAACTATGGTGCCAGTGGCGGTCGCGCACGCCACGGCTGGACAGACGTGATACTTCGCCCGCCGGGAAGATAATCAGCGCGCCCTGATTGTCGAGATGCTGCTGCATGCGGGTCAGCTGTTCGCGGCTGGTGCGGTTGCCCATGTTATCCACTGGCAGCATCAGGTTGTTGATGGGCTCCAGCATCATCAGCATACGGTTGGCGACGATTTTGACATCGCGCCGCACCTGCGACACCGCGGCCAGCAGCGCCAGGCCGTCCAGCGCGCCGAGCGGATGATTGGCGACGATCACCACCGGCCCGTGCGTCGGGATCTGTTCGAGGTCGCGCTCGCTGAGTTCACAGCGCACATCCAGGTGCTCCAGCACCTGCTCCACCATATCCACCCCTTTCAGATGCGGATAGCGCTGCGCAAAGTCCTGAAACTCCTGTTCACGCACCGCCCACTTCAGCAGGCTTTTCTGCCAGTGCGCCGGTTGCTGGCCTGGCCAGTAAGTATTGAGAAGCTGATCAACGGAAAACATGGTGCACCTTTTTATACGCAGCGGTTTATTCCCCTGACGTTAAAACGGCTTGTTTTCAGATTTATGACCATGGCATAGCAGATCGGAAAAAGTATTAACGCGCTTTGTTCTGGCGCATGAAAAAGTCAACTTTGCCTTAAATGAGAATTTTCCAGACAGGACTTAAATCTTATTCTTAAGACCCATGAATTAATCTGGTCACACCTCTGCTAATGAATTTTCATCGGTGTTTATTCCTTGCGTTCTTTTTTTGTTTATTTTCGGACTACACATATGATTCATTCGGTATTTATTGTTGATGACCACCCGTTAATCTGTGCGGGTATTCAGGCACTGCTGCACGCTTATGACTATTCGATTGCGGGCATTGCCAACAAAGGCGATTTACTGATTAGCGAATTACATCATGCGCAGCCAGATGTGGTGCTGCTCGATCTGACCATGCCCGGCCGCGCCGGTATTCCGCTGATTGCCGACATTAAACGTATTTTGCCGCAGCAGAAAATTATTGTTTTTACCGCCTCAGAAAGCCTGTTTTATCAACGCTGTTGTCTGCAACTCGGGGTAGAAGGCTATGTATGTAAACGCGGCGATTTGGAAACTTTATTGACAGCAATTAAAGAGGTTGAGCGCGGAAAACGTTTTTATCCCATCACCCACAGCGCAGCAGATGCCGCAGAGTTGATTGAGAGCGAAAAATTGATGAGCCTGACGCGCCGCGAATTGATTGTGCTGGTGAAACTGGCTTCCGGCATGAGTAATAAAGAGATCGCGTCGCAATTACAGCTGAGCAGTAAAACCATCAGCACGTATAAAATTAAAATCCTGCGCAAGCTCGGCCTGAAAGGGATTAGCGGAATTAATACGGCGGCGCGCGCCAATGAGCTGGTGTAAGACACGCCCGGCCCGGTGCGCCAGGTTGACGACCGGGCAGCAGGTCAGAGCTTGAGCGGCGGCAGCTGAGAAAACACGCTCAGCAGCCCTTTGCTCCACAGCTGGCGGATCTGGGAAAAGTAAGGATGCTGCTCGGTAATGTGGTACTGCTCGCTGTCGCAGAAGCTGTCGCTGTGGTAAATCATCACGTCGAGCGGCAGGCCGACCGAGATGTTACTCGCCAGCGTCGAATCCATGGAGATCAGCGCGCACTGCATCGCCTGGCTGAGCGGCGTCTCGTAACGCAGCACGCGGTCAATAATCGGCTTACCGTATTTGCTTTCGCCAATCTGAAAGTACGGCGTATCAACGCTGGCTTCGATAAAGTTGCCCTGCGGATAGATCTGAAACAGCCGCGGCTCTTCGCCGCGAATCTGCCCGCCGAGCAGTAGCGTACCGCCAAACTCCTCGCCGTCGCGCGCGATCACTTCACGCAGCGTAGCGCCCACCAGCAGCGCAATGTCGTACAGCGAGCGCCCGTTGAGCAGGTTGGGTTGTTCACTGTCGTTGCTGTTGCGCCGCAGCAGGCTCATCACGCTCTGGGTGGTCGCCAGATTGCCGGCGCTTTGCAGCACCAGCGTGCGCTCATCATCCACCTGAAACACATGCAGTTTGCGGAACGAGGAGATGTGATCCACGCCCGCATTGGTGCGTGAATCCGAGACAAAAATCATCCCGGCCGATAAACGCATTGCCACACAATAAGTCATAGTTACGCCTGTTCCGATTACTGCTGCCCGTGCACCTGTTGCACCGCAGCCACCGCCAGCATATCTTCACCGCCGCCGCCGAGCCGAATGCCGCGCACCGGACAGGCATCGAGATAGTCGACGCCCACCGCCAGCCGCAAGTGCTGGCGCGTGCTGCGCGTATTATTGGTGATATCAAAGCTGTGCCAACTGCCATCCAGCCAGGCCTCAACCCAGGCGTGGGTGGCAACGTGTTCGACGTTATCAGTGTACAGATAACCACTGACGTAGCGCGCCGGGATCCCCAGGCTGCGACAGCAGGCGAGAAACACGTGGCTGTGATCCTGGCAAACGCCGCTGCCGGCGGCAAACACTTTCGCCGCACTGTCGCTCACCGCAGTGCTGCCGGGCCGGTACGGCATCTTCAGCAGCAGCTCGTCCATCAGCTTCTCCAGGCTGGCGAGCGGTTTTTCCGCCTGCCAGTAGCGCTGGGCGAAGTCGCGGATCGCCGCATCCGGCTGGGTCAGCGGCGTAGCGCGCAAAAACACCAGCGGTGACAGCGTCGACTGCGGATCCGGCGCCAGCTCGCTGACATCCAGAATCTCGACCACGCCGCGCGCGGCAATCTCCAGCAGCTGATGCGGCCTGTCCAGCGTCAGCACGTGCAGCACGTTGCCGTAGGCATCCAGCGTGCGCGTCGCCTCACACGGCAGATCGAGCTGCCACGACAGAATCTGCTGGTGCACCGAGTTCTGCGGCGTCAGGCGCAGATACTGGGTGCTGAGTTTCACCTGCTGCTCATAGGCGTACCAGGTTTTGTGCTCAATGTTCAGTCTCATTTCGCCTCCAGATAGGTATGGTTGATGCTCTCCGCCAGCGCGTTGATATTTTCAAGAAACCGGTTCAGCCACGGCTGCAGGCCGTCGCGCGTCAGGCTTTCCCAGGTGCTGAAGCGCATCTCCGCCAGCAGGACGGTACTGAGATAGCGCGGGCGATCTTCGCCGCTGCTGCCGATCTGCTCGAGCTGGAGGACGATCTCTTCAATACAGGAGTGCAGCGAGCGCGGGCTCTCGCTGCGCAGGATCAGCATTTCGTTGACCAGCGGCGGCATCAGCTGCTGCTTGAAAATGGCGTTGTAGGCTTCACGCGCCGATACCGCGCGCAGCAGGCTGTCGAGGCAGTAATACTCCCGCACCGTGTCAGGGTGCTGCTCCAGCAGCTGCTGGTTAACGCTCAGCAGCCGCGCGGTGCCGTCGCTGCGCTCCATCAGCGTGCCGAGACGGATAAAGCGCAGCGCATCACCGCGCAGCAGCGTGCCCGACATCGCGCCGCGAAACAGATGCGAGCGCTCTTTGACCCAGTCGAAGAAGCTGTCGGCGCTGGCCGGCGAGATACCGCGGCGGCGCGTGCTGCGCATCTCGATCCACGTCGAGTTAATACTTTCCCACACTTCGGATGAGAGGCTGCCGCGCACCGCGTGCGCATTGTTCCACGCCGCCTGCCAGCAGCTGAAAATACTGCAGGGATTGCGCTCATCCAGCGCGAAAAAGTTAAACAGCTGCGGCATGGTGCAGCGCCCGTTGAGGGTTTCAAACAGCTGGCGCGTACCGGTGAGGTTGAGCGGCAGCAGCAGTTCGTCGCCCTGGCGGTTGCGCACCGGCATCAGCGACAGACGATGGGTCACATCCAGCACCCGGGCAAGTTGTTCTGCGCGCTCGAGATAGCGCGCCATCCAGTAAAGGCCACTGGCCGTGCGACTTAGCATGATGTGTCATCCTCCAGCACCCAGGTGTCCTTAGTGCCGCCGCCCTGCGACGAGTTCACCACCAGCGAGCCTTCGGTCAGCGCCACGCGCGTCAGGCCGCCCGGCACCAGCCGGATATCGGCACCGCACAGCGCAAAGGGCCGCAGATCGATATGACGCGGCGCCAGCCCGTTGTCGATAAACGTCGGGCAGGTGGAGAGCGACAGCGTATCCTGCGCGATGTAATTATCCGGCCGCGCCAGCAGCCGCTCACGAAACTCGCTCAGCTCCTGCTGGCTGGCGACCGGGCCGATCAACATGCCGTACCCGCCGGCACCGTGCACCTCTTTCACCACCATCTGCGCCAGATTGGCCAGCACATAGCTGAGATCCTGCGGTTTGCGGCATTGCCAGGTGGGCACGTTGTTGAGGATCGGATCTTCATCAAGGTAGTAACGGATCATCTCCGGGACGTACGGGTAGATCGACTTGTCATCGGCCACGCCGGTGCCGATCGCATTGGCCAGCACCACGTTGCCGGATCGGTATACCGACAATAAGCCCGGTACGCCGAGCATGGAGTCCGGCCGGAAGGCGAGCGGATCGAGAAACGCATCATCCACGCGGCGATAGATCACATCGACTTTGCACGGCCCGGCGGTGGTGCGCATTAACACCGCGCCATCTTTGACGAACAGATCGGCGCTCTCCACCAGCTCCACGCCCATCTGCTGGGCAAGGAAGCTGTGCTCAAAGTAGGCGCTGTTGAAGCGTCCCGGCGTCAGCACTACCACCACCGGATCGTTTACCGGCGAGCTTTCGCGCAGCGTCTGCAGCAGGTGCGACGGATAGCGCTCAACCGGCGCGATGTGCTGCGCGGCAAACAGCTCCGGATAGAGGCGCATCATCATTTTGCGGTTTTCCAGCATGTAGGAGACGCCGGACGGCGTGCGCAGATTATCCTCCAGCACGTAATAGTCGCCGTCGCTGTTGCGTACCATATCGACGCCGGTAATGTGCGCGTAGATCTGGCGATGCAGATCGACCCCCTGCATACAGGGCTGATACTGATCGTTAACCAGCACCTGCTCCGCCGGCACGATGCCAGCCTTGAGGATGTATTGCTGATGGTAGATATCGTGCAGGAAGGCGTTGAGCGCCTGAACGCGCTGGCGGATGCCGCGTTCCAGCATCGCCCACTCGCTGGCCGGAATGATGCGCGGCACGCTGTCGAACGGGATCAGCCGTTCGGCGCCGCCGTCGTCACCGTAGACGTTAAAGGTGATGCCGACGCGATGAAACAGCAGTTCTGCTTCTTCACGTTTGCGCGCCACCGCCTCTTTGTCCGCCTGTTGTAACCATTCCCAGTAATGCTGATAGTGAGCGCGGTGCTGACCGTCGCTCTGCAACATCTCATCGTAGAACGTTGATGCTATCTGGTCGCGTGCTTTCATGATTTACCCGGCGCTTGTCAGAGGACCTGACTTCTCTCCTGCACAAAGTGTGCCAGAGGCACGCCGCCGCAACGGCACGCGCGCCCCGAAAGCGGAGCCGCGCCGGATAATCGTTGCCTTGCACCTTACTGGTGCATCAGCTGCTGCGCCACTGGCAGCCAGATTTCGGTCATGGCTCCTTCGCCACCGGTAAAGGGATCGCGATCCGGCAGCGGTACGCGCTGGATCAGCTCTTTTGACGCACGCAGCCGGGAGGGTTCGTCGCGCACGGTTTCCGGTGACATTCCTTCAGGATAGGCGCCAACGGTGAAAAAGTCGTCAGAGGCAAACACCTGCTTATGACCTACGCCTGCCGGGATCAGCACCGCATCGCCTTCACGCAGCGTCACCATGCGACCGCTGTCGCCGCCAAACAGCACTTCTGCCCAGCCCGCGCCGACGCCCAGCACCTCATGGGTATTAGGATGATAATGGGTGTAAGGAAAAATCGGCGCGCGCCACGCCGCAGGCCAGCCGCTGGCGCTAAAGGTTTTTTCAAACCACGCCGCGCTGTCTTCTTCGTCTTCCGGCACTACGCACGGCCAGATGATCAGCGGCAGCGGATTATTGGGCACGCCGCCGGACGGCAGCGATAACATCAGATGCTGCGGGTTACCTGACGATCCCGCGGAAAAGGTACCGGCGGCGAAAGACATCAGTAACAGCAGGCTGGAAGGTTGGGCAGACATACTCTTTCTCCGGTTAGCCACGTTGCTTAATTGTGGCAAAGCCATAGGGCAATGCAATGTGCGCACACCGGCAAAATTCACATAAAAGAATGATTTAGCTTACTAAAGCCAAATTACTTATTAACATATTTAACATTTCGTGGCATGCCGGGACGCGTCTCGCTTACGCAGCCTTTAACACGGCAAAAAACAGGCAAAAAAAACCGGTGGATTTCGCCACCGGTAGAATCAACAGTTGATTCAAAGGCACTGACAGGTTATCGCAGGCGGTCAGCGATGGGTTTCACCACGTTCTCCCCTTCGCGACCATAAAACTGAAACAGCGTCTCGGCTGCCGCCTCGGTGAGCACCATGATTTCAATGCGGCGGTTGCGCGCGCTGAGCGGATCGCTTTTGTCCAGCGGCATGCGTGATGACATGGCATTCACCTGCAGCACGCGCGCGCTCTCCAGACCGCCGCGCTCCAGCGCGCGCCGCGCCGCCAGCGCACGGTCACCGGAGAGATTCCAGTTGTTGTAAGCGGCGTTACCGCTGTACTGCGCGGCGTCGGTGTGGCCGCTGATCATGATTTTGTTGTCGATGCGGTTAAAAACCGGGCCGAGTTCGGTCAGCAGGCGCTGATAAAACGGCGTCAGCACCGCGCTGCCGCGCGGAAACATCATGCGATCCTGGTCATCCTGGATCAGGATACGCAGCCCCTGCGGCAGGGTTTCCAGCGTCAGCAGGTTCTGGGCGTGATAGCTGTTAATGATGCTCTGGATCTGCTGACGCAGCTGCGCCAGCTCGGCGTCCGAGCGCGACAGCACGCTGTCCAGATCTTCCTGCGGCAGGTTAGCGTTGCTGTTGCTGTCACTGTTGTCCGCGCTGGTATCACTGACGGTGGCGCCCTCGGTCGGCGGCGCAATCGCCAGCGTTTCACCAATGATGGCGGAGCCGCGCCCGGTTTCGACATCGAACGGATTAAAGCCGGAGCCGTTAAACACCGAGGTGCCGTTGAGCTGCGCGACGATCTCTTTACGCTCGTCTTCGGTGACCGCACCCATGATCAACTTTGTGGTGGTGACCAAAGGGGCCGAGCGTATTTCTGAGGTGTCAGCGCGCTTTACCCTCGACGCGCTGCCGGGCAAACAGATGGCGATCGACGCCGATCTCAACGCCGGGCTGATCAATCAGGAACAGGCGCGCGTGCGGCGTCAGGATGTGGCCAACGAGGCGGACTTCTACGGCGCGATGGACGGTGCCTCCAAGTTTGTGCGCGGTGACGCCGTTGCCGGCATCATGATCCTGCTGATCAACGTGCTCGGCGGTATTCTGATCGGCGTGTTTAAACATGGTTTACCGGCCGGCCAGGCGTTCGAACAGTATGTGCTGCTGACCATCGGTGACGGTCTGGTGGCACAGATTCCGTCGCTGCTGCTGTCGACGGCGGCGGCGATCATCGTGACGCGCATCAGCGACGGCGCTGACATGGGCGAGGAGGTGAAGTCGCAGCTGCTGGCGAAACCGGCCACGCTGTATACCGCCGCGGGCGTGATGTTTGTGCTGGCAATTGTGCCCGGCATGCCGCACATGGTGTTTCTCGCCTTCACCGCTCTGCTGCTGTTTGCCGCGTGGCGCCAGAGCCGCGTGGTGCAGAAGCCGACGCAAAGCCATGTCGATATGGAAGCCATCAATCAGGCGCTGGCGCAGCCAGACGAACAGCCGACCATCAGCTGGGACAATATTCCGCTGGTTGAGCCGATCGGCCTTAACCTGGGCTACAAGCTGGTCACGCTGGTGGATAAAGGCAAAGGCGCACCGCTGACCCAGCGTATGCGCGGCGTGCGTCAGGTGGTGTCAGAAACCAGCGGCGTGCTGCTGCCGGAGATCGCCCTGCGTGAGGATTTCCACTTAAAACCGTCGCAGTACGCGATTAAGATCAACGGCGTCCGCACTGCCGTGGGCGAAGTCCACGCCGACCGCCTCATGGCGCTACCGACGCCGGATCAATACGGTGAGATCGACGGCCTGCTGGATACCGATCCCGCCTACGGCATGGCAGTGACCTGGATCCTGCCGGAGCAGAAAGCCAAAGCGCTGAATCTGGGGTATCAGGTGGTCGACTGCGCCAGCGTGGTGGCTACCCACGTCAACAAAGTGGTGCGCGAAAACCTGCCCGAACTGTTCAACTACGATGATATTACCCAGCTGCATCAGCGGCTGGCGAGCGTGGCGCCGAAGCTGTCGGAGGATCTCAACGCGGCAGTGAACTACAGTCTGCAGCTCAAGGTGTATCGTCTGCTGCTCAACGATCAGGTGTCGCTCAAGGACATCACCACCATCGCCACCACGCTGCTTGAGAGCGTGGCGATCACCAAAGATCCGATCCTGCTGACCTCCGACGTGCGTTACGCGCTGCGTCGCGCCATGGTGGCGGCGATTGCGCCGGACAACAAACCGCTGTCGGCCTATACGCTGGATAACAGCCTGGAAAACCTGCTGCTGGCAGCGCTCAATCAGGCGCAGCAGGGCGGCAAAGTGGCGCTGGACAGCTTCCCGGTCGACCCCAACATACTCACCCAGTTGCAAAGCACGCTGCCGGTGATGATGGAGCAGCTGAAAGCGCAGAACCTGACGCAGGTGCTGCTGGTGACACCGCAGCTGCGGCCGCTGATTGCGCGCTACGCCCGGCTGTTCGCCAGCGGGCTAAATGTGCTGTCGTATAACGAGGTGCCGGACGACGCCAATCTGCAGATTGTCGGGCAGGTGTCATGATGCGTTGCGGAGAACTGTTATAAAAAAACACCGCTGATCTGTCTCTGCCGCCCTTCACTGTTATGTGGTTTACTGGCAGGCAGTGATATTCAGAGGTGAATAATGGACGCGATTAAACAAATTCTGATCGATGAAATCGACACGCTCAACCGCGAAGAGCGGCGCGATAATCTGCCGCGTTTTAGCTTTAACTTCCTGAAAACCCATCCGGGGCTGTGGGGCGTGATGTACCTGTGCTACGGCCTGTGCGTGGCGCTGATTTTCTCGACTGAGATGCTCGGCTGGCCAGCCTTCTGGTTCGCCACGGTGTTCGTGCTGGTGATGAGTTTTCTGATGCTGCTGGACATCAACCCGAAATACCGCTTCGAGGACATCGATACGCTGGATCTGCGCGTGTGCTACAACGGCGAGTGGTATTACGTGCAGCCGGTCTCACAGCAGGCGCTGGACAAGATCCTGGAGAATCCGGGTACGCCCGAGCGCGTGCGCAGCGGCATCGATCGCCTGATGCAGCAGAAAGGGGAAGTGGATTTTTATGATGTCTATTACCTGACCTGGGGCCATCAGCGCGCCGCGAAGATCTGATCGGGCAAATTCATTCCTGCTTCCATGGTATTGATAAGCCCTTAATGACTCACTGCTTAATTACTATCCCCAGCGTCTTTACACGGAAGGTATGCAAAGATAAGGCGGTTAGTAAGACAACGCCTGAAGGCTGGATCAGGAAGTTTCGCCGCGTGCACCAAATCAAAACGCCGGCACGCCGCTGTGAAAACGCAGCTCAGCGTCCGGCTCGCTGATTAAACGCGCTTCCGCTGCACCAATCGCCCGCACGCGCGGCGCGATATCCTTCGGTGAAATCTGTGCCGCCAGCGTCAGGTAATCCTGATAGTGGCGCGCTTCAGAACGCAGCAGCGAGATGTAAAACTTCTCCAGCGGCGCATCGAGATACGGTGCCAGGCTGGCGAAGCGCTCGCAGGAACGTGCTTCGATGTACGCCCCGCAAATCAGTTTATCCACCAGCGTATCCGGCTCATGGGTGGTCACTTCACGCAGCAGCCCTTTGGCGTAGCGGCTGGCGGTAATCTTGCGATAGGGCAAACCGCGCGCCTGCATGATTTCCCACACCTGATAAAAATGGTGCAGCTCCTCTTTAATCAGCAGCACCATCTTTTCCACCATTTCATCGGCCCACGGCAGTTCATTGCGCACAATGATGCTTTTACTCAGATTTTTGTGGGCGTTGATGAAATCGCTGTCGTGATTCTCGCCGAAAATAAAATCTTCATACGGCTGCAGCCACGCCAGAATTGCGTCGCCGCTGGGTTTATCCGCGACGTATTTGCGAATCAGCCACACTGCGGTCTGCGCCGCCTTTAACTCGCACACCATGTGATCGGTGAGCAGCAGCGTGAGATTTTCCGGCTTACGCGCTTCATCAATCCACGCCTGCGGCGTGCGGCACTGTAAAAACTGGTGAATGGGGTCTAATAGCGAAGCGTAATTCATCGGAGGTTCTTTGCTGGCAGGAAAATTACCGGGCGGCATGTGCCGCCCGTCAGGGCTTAGTGACGCACACCGTCATCGTCTTCGTCGTCGATCTCTTCGCCGTCGTCTTCATCTTCGGCATCCGGATCTTCAAAGTAGGTGCCCCAGCCGTCGTAATCGACGTTGTATTTCCCGACCAGATTCACCAGCTGCTCGACCTGCGCGTCAATCAGTTCCGGCTTCAGCGCCGATTCGCTCAGGATGTCGACGCACATCACGGTGCTGCCGTCTTCCAGCTCCAGCTCTTCCGGCTCGGTGACTTCATAGCCCAGCTTGAACGCGTCAACCGCGGCCTTCTCCAGCGAGTCGAAGTTGTTGCAGGAGAGATGATGCTCGATGGTGTAAAGCGCATCCGGATCGCTGCCGTCTTCCAGCAACTCTTCAATGATCAGGCGCGTCTCTTCGCGCTGTTCTTCCAGCAATGCTTCGTATGCCATGGGCGTGTCCTCAAAATGGTGGCAGTGAATGCAATTATTTTCCCACACTGCCTCGCGCGCCACTACACAAAACAGAAAGTTTCTTATCGCTGGGGTTGAAAATGCATATTCATACGGTTAGATTGAATTTTAATTCATTATTGATGTAATGCGGAGCGCAGTATGAGTCAGCTGTATTCGAGACATTTCCTGAGATTGCTGGATTTTACCCCAGCCGAAATCACCGGTCTGTTATCACTCGCCAGTGAATTAAAACAGGCAAAGAAAAACGCCAGCGAAACCCAGTACCTGAAAGGCAAAAACATCGCGCTCATCTTCGAAAAAGACTCGACCCGTACCCGATGCTCTTTCGAAGTTGCCGCTTACGATCAGGGCGCTAACGTGACCTATCTTGGCCCGAGCGGCAGCCAGATCGGCCATAAAGAGTCGATGAGAGATACCGCACGCGTGCTGGGACGTATGTATGACGGCATTCAGTATCGCGGCTACGGTCAGGCGCTGGTGGAAACGCTGGCTGAACATGCCGGCGTGCCGGTGTGGAATGGCCTGACCACCGAGTTTCATCCAACCCAGCTGCTGGCTGATCTGCTGACTATGCAGGAGCATTTGCCGGGCAAAGCGCTGAGCGAGATGACGCTGGTGTACGTCGGTGATGCGCGCAACAACATGGGCAACAGCATGCTGGAAGCGGCGGCGCTGGTGGGGCTGGATCTGCGGCTGGTAGCGCCGAAAGGCTGCTGGCCAGAAGAGGAACTGGTGGCGCAGTGCCGCGCGGCAGCGCAGCACACCGGCGGCAAAATCACCCTGACAGAAGAGATTGCCGAAGGCGTACAGGGTGCCGATTTCATCTACACCGATGTCTGGGTGTCGATGGGCGAAGCAAAATCGGTGTGGGAAGAGCGCATCGCCCTGCTGCGTCCTTACCAGGTGAACAGCGCGATGCTGGCGCTGACCGGCAATCCGCAGGTGAAATTCCTGCACTGCCTGCCGGCGTTTCATGATGACCAGACCACGCTCGGACGCCAGATGGCGGAACAGTATGGCCTGCACGACGGCATGGAAGTGAGCAACGACGTGTTTGAATCGGACCACAGCATCGTGTTTGACCAGGCGGAAAACCGCATGCACACCATCAAAGCGGTGATGGTGGCAACGCTGGGCCAGCGCTAAGCCTGCGCAGCGCAAACGTTTACCTCGCGCGTGATTTCTGCTTGATGCGGCTCTGTGAATGCGTATAATGCGCCACAATTTGCCGGAGGAAACATGCAAAAGCGCAGCGCACAATTTGCCGCTCCCGTACGCCTGAATGCAGGCGGCGCACCTGTTTCTTTCCGTCATTCATCGATCGCCAGAAAGCCCCTGTAAAGGGGCTTTTTTTTGTCTGCAATCCGGCAGCGCAGAGGAGAGAGCTATGGCCAACCCGCTATATCGCAAGCACATTATTTCCATCAACGATCTCAACCGCGATGAGCTGGAGCTGGTGCTGCACACCGCCGCCCAGCTGAAAGCCCATCCGCAGCCGGAGCTGCTGAAACACAACGTTATCGCCAGCTGCTTCTTTGAGGCCTCAACGCGCACCCGCCTGTCGTTTGAAACCGCGATGCACCGGCTGGGCGCGTCGGTGGTCGGTTTTGCCGACGGCAGCAACACCTCGCTGGGCAAGAAAGGCGAAACCCTCGCCGATACTATCTCGGTGATTGGCACCTATGTGGATGCCATCGTGATGCGCCATCCACAGGAAGGCGCGGCGCGCCTGGCCACGGAGTTCTCGGGCGGCGTGCCGATTCTTAACGCCGGTGACGGCGCCAACCAGCATCCGACGCAGACGCTGCTCGATCTGTTTACCATTCGCGAAACGCAGAGCCGCCTCGACAACCTCAACGTGGCGATGGTCGGCGACCTGAAGTATGGCCGCACCGTGCATTCGCTGACCCAGGCGCTGGCGAAATTCAGCGGCAACCGCTTCTACTTCATCGCACCGGATGCGCTGGCGATGCCGTCCTACATCACCGATATGCTGGATGAACAGAACATTGCCTGGTCACGCCACGACAGCATTGAAGAAGTGATGCCGCAGCTGGATATTCTCTACATGACGCGCGTACAGAAAGAGCGTCTCGATCCCTCAGAGTATGCCAACGTCAAAGCGCAGTTTATTCTGCGGGCGGCCGATCTGGCCGGTGCGCGCGATAACATGAAGGTGCTGCATCCGCTGCCGCGCATTGATGAGATCACCACCGATGTCGACAGCACGCCGCACGCCTGGTATTTCCAGCAGGCCGGCAACGGCATCTACGCCCGCCAGGCCCTGCTGGCGCTGGTACTGAATAGCGAACTGGCACTGTAAGGAGCAGAGCGATGACCCACGATAACAAACTGCAGGTTGAAGCCATCAAACGCGGCACGGTGATCGACCATATTCCGGCGCAGGTCGGCTTTAAGTTGCTGTCGCTGTTCCGCCTCACCGAAACCGATCAGCGCATCACCATCGGCCTTAATCTGCCGTCCGGCGAAATGGGGCGCAAAGATTTGATCAAGATCGAAAACACCTTTCTGACCGACGATCAGGTCAATCAGCTGGCGGTGTACGCGCCGCACGCCACGGTGAATCGCATTGATGAGTATGAAGTGGTGGCGAAGATCGCCCCGACGCTGCCGGAACGCATTGAGCGCGTGCTGACCTGCCCGAACGGCAACTGCATCAGCCGCAGCGAGCCGGTGTTCTCCAGCTTTGCGGTAAAACAGCGCGATGACGATGTGCACCTGAAGTGCAAATACTGTGAGAAAGAGTTCGCACGCCACGTGGTGCTCGGTCACTGGTAATCGCCGGTTTCCTCCCTATAATGGGGCGAACATTTTCGCGGCGGGCAAGGGTTCGCCGCGCATGCCTAAGGAGAAACAATGTCTCGCGAAATCAGTACTGAAAAAGCCCCGGCAGCGATTGGTCCGTACGTCCAGGGCGTGGATCTCGGCAGCATGATCATCACCTCAGGCCAGATCCCGGTCGATCCGGCCACCGGCGCGGTTCCCGACGATATCGCCGCGCAGGCACGTCAGTCACTGGAGAATGTGAAGGCGATTGTGCTGGCCGCCGGCCTGCAGGTGGGCGACATTGTAAAGACCACCGTGTTCGTTAAAGACCTGAACGATTTCGCCACGGTCAACGCCACCTATGAAGCGTTTTTCACCGAGCATCAGGCCAGCTTCCCGGCGCGCTCCTGCGTGGAAGTGGCGCGCCTGCCGAAAGACGTGAAGATTGAGATCGAAGCCATCGCGGTACGTCGCTGATTTCGCTGTCATCAATCACCCAGCATGCAGGGAGCGATCGCCAGGTCGTCATCAATGACGACCTGGCATAGTTCGTAACTGCCAATCTTCCCTATCTCGACGATCGCAGCAGTTTCTCCAGCGGTCGCACCAGCGCCAGCACGGTTTCATCCTGCACCTGCGCCGCCGCATCCAGCTGCGCGTGCATCTGCGCCACTTCGCCTGCGCCATAAGCCTGGTTGCGCTCCAGCGCATTCACCAGATCCTGCCCCATCCGGCTCAGCTCCGCTACCTGTCGCACCTGCGGCTGCAGCGCTTTCAGCTGATAATTGCCCAGCACCAGCGGCATCACCGCATCGCTGTTGCTCTGCCAGCGCTGCAGCTGACGGCGTATGGCGCTGGCGGCGGCGTGATTACCGCGATTGGCGATCAGCGCATCCACCTGCTTATCCAGCTGCCGCACCGGCTCGCTCTCGACCGGCAATACGTCCGCCAGCCGGTTCAGCGGCTCAAAGTAGTCATAGTGCCCGGCCTGAAACTTGAGATGCTGACGGGTGTAATACTGCGCCGGCTCCAGCACTTCGGCCAGCACGCGCAGCGGCGTAATGTCGCTGCTGTTGGCCAGCCGCATCATCTGCACTTCCGCCTGCTGATGCTGCTGCAGACCGACCGACACCGTGCTCCAGCGATCGACAGCGCTGAGCCGCTGGTACATATTCTCGCTGTCGGTCACATCCTGCGCCGACCACAGCCGCTCCGCCACCACAAAGGCGCGCGGCCACAATCGCGTATCAATCACCCGGCTATTGACGTTCTCCGCCCACAGCGCGGCTTCGCCACCCAGGAGGTTCTGCTGCAGCTCCGCGGGCGTGGGCAGCACGGGCGCAATACCGGCCGGCATCTGCGCCAGCCTGCTGCCTGTGGTCGGATAGCGCACGTTGCCCACCAGCACATAGCCGGTCAGGCTGTCACGCGTCAGCGTCACCACCGGCTGAAACGGTCCCATCCAGCTGTCGACGCTAAAGGTCAGCTGCGTTGGCGACAGCCAGCGAATGTCGCTGACCTGGCGCCGCGCTTTGCCGCTGAAATCAATAAAGCCG
Source organism: Pantoea dispersa (assembly GCF_035783935.1). Classification (GTDB taxonomy): domain Bacteria; phylum Pseudomonadota; class Gammaproteobacteria; order Enterobacterales; family Enterobacteriaceae; genus Pantoea; species Pantoea dispersa_C. The sequence goes on from NZ_JALKOV010000003.1 coordinate 255,420, forward strand.
CGCCAGCCGTTTTTGCCCGCAATCAGGGTAAAACTGCCCTGCACTGCGCTGCCTTTCAGACGCGGCATAGTGAACTGCCAGCTCTGCGCCTGTTCATCGGCGCGCAGCTGATCGACGCCGTTCAGCCCCTGCGGCCAGGGTTCGTTGCGATAGTGATACGCGGCGCTTTGCGGCTGGTCGAGATAAAAGCCGGTGGAGAGAATGCCGCGATACCCTTGTTTGACCACCTCGCTCAGCGCGTCCTGCCCCTGCCACGACTGAATCACGATATTTTTCGGCAGATCGGGATGGTACACCTCATCCCAGCCGAGCATGCGGCGCTGATGTGCGGCAAGAATCTTCTCAACCCGCTGGTTGAACCACGCCTGCAGCGCATGCGCGTCCTGCAGGCCGTGGTCGCGCATAAACTGCTGAATCTTTGGTGATTCGTTCCACTGGCTGGCATCGACTTCATCTCCGCCGATGTGAATATAAGGATCGGGAAAGATCGCCGCGACTTCGCCGATCAGCGTGTCGATAAAGCGAAACACCGCTTCATTGCTGGGATCGAGCAGCGGTTTGAAAACGCCCCAGCCGCGCTGCATGGCATACGGACCCGGCGCGCTCATCAGCTCCGGCATCGCTACGGCAAGGGCCGAAGCGTGACCGGGCAGGTCGATTTCCGGCACCACGCGCACGCCGCGCTGGGTGGCATAGCGCACCAGTTCACGCATCTGCTGCTGGCTGTAGAACAGGCCATCGCTGGCCTGCTGCTGCAGCTGCGGATAATGGCTGGAAGCAAAGCGCCAGCCCTGATCGTCGGTCAGGTGCCAGTGAAACACGTTCATGCGCGCCGCGGCGATACCGTCAATCTGCCGCTTGAGGGTATCCAGCGGCAGAAAGTGACGCACCGGGTCGATCAGCACGCCGCGCCACGGGAAGCGCGGGCGATCGTCGATGGTGACAAAGGGAATTTGCGTGCCGCTGGCGGTGTTGGCGATCAGCTGCAGCAGGGTTTCCATGCCGCGCATCGCGCCAAACCGGGTGCGCGCCTGCAGCAGTACGCCGCTGCTGCTGACCTGCAACCGGTAGCTTTCATCGCTGTCCGGCTGCGGCAGCGGATCGACCGCGTCGGCAATCTGGATCTGAATGGCCGGACGGTCGCTGGCCGGGCTGGCGGGCAGCAGCGGCCAGCCGGTTTGCCGCGCGATGCGGGCGCGCCAGCGCGCTTCGGCACCGTCGAGGTGATCGCCGGTGATGTGCAACGCAAATTGCGGCGTCAGGTTGAATGCGCCACCGCCAGCGGGCTGCGTCACCTGCTGTGGCCACGGCATCAGCGGCAGAACGCCCGCCGGTGCGGCCAGCGCGGAGAATGTCAGGGTCCAGCAAACGACCAGCAGCGTACGGGGCAGAAGCATGGTGGGCATCCTTGTGAACAAAACGGCGGGCCAGAGAAGGCGCAAAATGCTCATTAAACCTGTTTCGCTACGCAAAGCAAGTTGCGACCGGCTGAAGTTTGCCCGGCTTAAAACTTTCAGTGTAGCGGCCACTGAGCGTTGCACGGCTTTCAGGCGCTGGCCGCGCTTCTTTGCGACAGGTCAAAAATGGTGCGATTAATTTCCTCTGAAACACCACATGTTGCGATTACACTCCTTAAAATTATCTACATGTAGTTTCCGGCGGAGAAAGGGAAGATGGCAACGGTGGTGATTAAGCGTGACGGCTGCAGAGTGCCGTTTGATGCCCGGCGTATTGAAGCGGCGGTGCAGGCCGCGGCACAGGCGGCTCAGATTGACGATGCCGCCTGGTGCGCGGCGGTCGCTCAGCAGGTGAGCGACCAGCTGGCGACGCAGGCCGAAGTCGATATTCGCGACATTCAGTGTGCCGTGGAAGAGGCGCTGATGAGCGGCCGCTGGCCGCAGCTGGCGCGCGCCTATATCGAGTACCGTCACGACCGCGATCTGGCGCGCGAGCAACGCGGCAAGCTGCACCATGCCATCCGTGGCCTGGTGGAACAAACCAACGCGGCGCTGCTCAACGAAAACGCCAACAAAGACAGCAAAGTGATCCCGACGCAGCGCGACCTGCTGGCCGGCATCGTGGCCAAACATTATGCCCAGCAGCAGTTGCTGCCGCGCGATGTGGTGCTGGCGCACGAGCGTGGTGAGATCCACTATCACGATCTCGACTACTCGCCCTTCTTCCCGATGTTTAACTGCATGCTGATCGATCTGCGCGGCATGCTGACGCACGGCTTCAAAATGGGTAACGCCGAGATTGAACCGCCGAAATCCATCGCCACCGCCACCGCGGTGACCGCACAGATCATTGCGCAGGTCGCCAGCCATATTTACGGCGGCACCACCATCAACCGCATCGACGAAGTGCTGGCGCCGTTTGTCACCCTTAGCCTCGACAAGCATCGCCAGATTGCCGCCGAATGGCAGATTGCCGACGTGGAAGCTTATGCACGTGCGCGCACGGAGAAAGAGTGCTACGACGCGTTTCAGTCGCTGGAGTATGAGGTCAATACACTGCACACCGCCAACGGCCAGACGCCGTTTGTCACCTTTGGCTTTGGCCTCGGCACCGACTGGGCGGCGCGCCTGATTCAGCAATCGATTCTGCGTAACCGCATTGCCGGGCTGGGCAAAAACCATAAAACCGCAGTGTTCCCTAAGCTGGTGTTTGCCATTCGCGAAGGCGTCAACCGCCGCGCCGGCGACATCAATTACGACATCAAACAGCTGGCGCTGGAGTGTGCCAGCAAGCGCATGTACCCGGATATCCTCAACTACGACAAAGTGGTGGACGTCACCGGCTCGTTCAAAACGCCGATGGGCTGCCGCAGCTTTCTCGGCGTTTACGAGGAAAATGGCGAGCAGATTCATGAAGGCCGCAACAACATCGGCGTAATCAGCCTCAACCTGCCGCGCATTGCGTTAGAAGCCGAGGGAGACGAAGCGCGCTTCTGGACGCTGCTGGATGCGCGCCTGGCGCTGGCGAAGCGGGCGCTGATGACGCGCATTGCCCGGCTGGAAAAAACCAAAGCGCGCGTCGCGCCGATTCTTTACATGGAAGGCGCCTGCGGCGTGCGGCTCAACGCCGACGACGAAGTGGGCAAAATCTTCCGCAACGGCCGCGCGTCGATCTCGCTGGGCTATATCGGCCTGCATGAAACGCTTAACGCATTGAGCGGTAATACCGTGCATCCGTATGATGCCGCGCACCTGCGCGCAACCGGTGTGGCGATTGTGACGCGTCTGCGCCAGGCGGTGGATGCGTGGAAGGCGGAAACCGGCTACGGCTTCAGCCTGTACAGTACGCCCAGTGAAAACCTGTGTGACCGCTTCTGTCGGCTGGATGCCGCCGAATTTGGCGTGGTGCCGGGCGTGACCGACAAGGGCTATTACACCAACAGCTTCCATCTCGACGTAGAGAAAAAGGTCAACCCGTACGACAAAATCGACTTTGAAGCACCCTACCCGGCCATCGCTAACGGCGGCTTCATCTGCTACGGCGAATACCCCCACATCCAGCATAACCTGCGGGCGCTGGAAGACGTATGGGATTACAGCTATGACCGCGTGCCCTATTACGGCACTAATACGCCGATCGATGAGTGCTACGAGTGCGGCTTCAGCGGCGAGTTCAGCTGTACCAGCAAAGGCTTTACCTGTCCGAGCTGCGGCAATCACGATCCGGCGCGCGTCTCGGTCACGCGCCGCGTCTGTGGCTATCTTGGCAGCCCGGATGCGCGGCCGTTCAACGCCGGCAAGCAGGAAGAGGTGCAGCGCCGCGTCAAACACCTTGATACCGGACAGCTGGGATGATGCACATCCATCGCTATTACGATGTGGATATCGTGAATGGCCCCGGCACGCGCTGCACGCTGTTTGTCGCCGGCTGCGAACACCAGTGTCGCGGCTGCTACAACCAGAGCACCTGGCGGCCTGACTCCGGCGTGCCGTTTACGCTGGCCATGGAGGAGCAGCTGATCGCCGATCTGCAGGATCGGCGCATTCCACGTCAGGGGCTGTCGCTAAGCGGCGGCGATCCGCTGCATCCGCACAACGTGCCGCACATACGCCGGCTGGTGAAGCGCGTGCGCCGCGAGTGTCCGGACAAAGATATCTGGCTGTGGACCGGCTATACCCTGGCGGAGCTGAACGCAGCGCAGCGCGAAGTGATTGCGGAAATCGACGTGCTGATTGATGGACGTTTCATCGAAGCGGAGAAAGATGCGCGGCTGCTGTGGCGCGGCAGCCGCAATCAGACTATCTGGTATCTACGCCAGCCACAGTGCGAGTGTGCCGAGCAGCATGCCGCTGACGGCCACGCCGCAGAAGGCGATCCACAGTGCGCGCGGCGGGAACGCGCGATGCAGCATTAGTAGCGACGGCAGGCTGACCGCAGGCAGCGTCACCAGCAGCGCCAGCGCCGGCGCGACGCCCATGCCCGCCAGCATCATGGTTTGCACGATAGGGATTTCGGCGGCGGTAGGAATGACAAACAGGCAGCCGGCGATGGCCATCAGCATCACCCAGAACAGCGTATTGCCCACCGCACCGTCCGCGTGCGGAAACAGCCAGACGCGCGCGGCGCCGAGCAGCAGCACCGCAACGATATACAGCGGAATGGTGTTGCAGAACAGCCGCCACATCACGCGCAGCCAGCGCGTCACAAATCGTTCATGACGCAGGTCAGGCAACTGCGGCGCGGCGACGGCGGACGCCGGCACGCTACGCTGCACCAGCATGGCAATGCCCAGCACCATGACCAGCCCCGCTACCAGCCGGATAGCGGTAAACTGCCAGCCGAGCACGAAGCCCATAAATACCAGCGTTGCCGGATTCAGCAGTGGATTCGCCAGCCAGAACGCCATCGCGGCGCCGCCTGACACCTGTGCCTGGCGCAGCCCGACGGTGACCGGCGCGGCACAGCAGCTGCACATCATGCCCGGCAGGCCAAAACCGGTGCCGACCAGCACCGCCCCGACGCGGCGGCTGCCCATCAGGCGCAGCAGCCAGCGGCGCGGGATCAGCACCTGCACCAGCGAGCCCAGCACCACACCGAGCACCGCCGCTTTCCATACCGCGAGAAAATAGACCATGGCGTAATCCAGCGCAGCGCGCCACGGCGAATCTGCGGCACTGGCGAGGATCGAGCGGCCGATGGAATGGGTTTCTGCCGCCGTGAAGGCTTTGCCATAGTAAGGCTGCCATTTGACGTACCACAAGCCGATAAGCACCACGGCGAGGAACAGCAGCGGTTTCCACCAGGCGAAGCGGGCCGCCGGTGCAGGTGAGGCGAATTGGGTCATATCCGGTTCCGTATTCAACTGAATAACGTATGCCGCACCGGGGGTACGGCGGAGATCCCACAGTGTTAATCAGGTTATGTCCATCTGCCAGCATCGTCGCGCTTAAACTTGATCTGCCTCGAGAATTTAACCGCCGGTCATGCGCCGGCTGGCTTGCATTTCCGCGCTCAGGGTCCAGACTTGTCTGTTGAAACGTGTCACGCACAGCTGGTGCGTGACCAGCAAGGAGGAGAAAGATGAGCAAGAAAATAGCGGTTCTGATTACCGATGAATTTGAAGACTCAGAGTTTACCTCACCGGCCGAGGCCTTCACCAAAGCGGGCCATGAAGTGGTCACCATTGAGATGCAGGCGGGCAAAACCGTGAAGGGAAAACAGGGCAAAGCCGAAGTCAAAATCGACAAGGATATTGACCATGTCAGCCCGGCCGAGTTCGACGCGCTGCTGCTGCCCGGTGGTCATTCGCCTGACGCGCTGCGCGGTGACGATCGCTTTGTCACCTTTACCAAAGAGTTTGTCGCCAGCGGCAAACCGATTTTCGCCATCTGTCACGGTCCGCAGCTGCTGATCAGCGCGAACGGCGTGCGCGGTCGCAAAATGACCTGCGTGAAAGCTATCGCCATCGATCTGCGTAATGCCGGCGCGGACTTTTACGATAAAGAGGTGGTGGTGGATGATGACAAGCTGGTTACCAGCCGCACGCCTGAAGACCTGCCCGCGTTTAACCGCGAATCCCTGCGCATTCTGAACGCAGCGTAAGGCGGTCGCCCGGTGCGCCTCTGCGCGTGCCGGGCTAACGCTGCCAGACAATCTTTTTGCCAAACCCCAGCGCGTTATCGGTCATTTTCAGCTCATCAAGCGTAATTTCCCACAGCGGCGCGGTGACTTTTTTTGCCACCGGAAAGCGCGACTGATAGGCCTTCAGCGCCTGCGCCTCATCAGTCAGCTGAATACGCCCGCTATACTGCACGCCTTTAATCAGCAACACCGTTTTCGGCTGACCGTTCACCGTGCCGGCGACGCGTGGATCACGCGCCATCAGCGCGCCGTGACGCGTATCGGCTTCGGTCATCAGCCAGAACGCCATGCGCGCTTCATCGAACACGTAGAAACAGTTGGCGCACCATAGCGCATCACCGTCGCTGGCACACAGCGACAGCACGTGCTGCTTTTTCAGATAGCGAATCAGATGAGAATGGTCAGACAAGAGCAACTCCGTGCGTTGATAGCGATGCGGCCGCAGGCGCGTTACACTGCCCGCCAGCACATGAACGAGGTTTGTAAATGGAACAGGGCTGGCAGCTGTATATGCTGCAAACCGCCGCCGGGATGCTTTATACCGGCATCACCACTGACGTCGACCGTCGCCTGCAGCAGCACCAGCTGGGTCGCGGTGCCCGCGCGCTACGCGGCAAAGGTCCGCTGACGCTGGTGTTTCACTGCGAGGCCGGCGATCGCGCCGCGGCTTCCCGGCTGGAGTATCAGGTTAAACAGCTAAGCCGGGCGCAGAAACTGCTGCTGGTTGCCCAGCAGCCGGTCTGTTTATCCACGTGGTTTAGTCAGCGTGATTGAAGGGTGCCGCAAAGTCCACCAGCCCTTCCGCACCGTCGAACGCGTCGTCGGCGAGTTTATACACCTGAAACGCCGCCTCGCTGCCGGGCCAGCGGCAGTGTAAGCCGTGACGCGCCGCCGGGGCAAAGCCGAGCGGATTGTAGAACTGCGGATCGCCCAGTACCACCACCGCGCTGTAACTGAATTCGTTGAGCGAATCGAGCCCTTCGTATACCAGTTGCTTGGCAATGCCCTGGCTGCGCACGGAGGCATCGACCGCCAGCGGCGCCAGCGCCACCCAGTTACGATCTTCGCCCTGCAGAGTTACCGGACTGAAGGCAGCATAACCCAGCACCTGGCCTTCATCATCGGTGGCCACCACGCCCAGCGTCAGTAAACCGTCTTCACGCAGCTGCTGCACCAGTTCCGCTTCCGCCGCGGTGGCAAAACTGCGCTTTAGCAGGCTATCGATGCCCGCTGCGTCTACACCAATTTCAGTACGAATCAACATGAGATCCCCGCGCGCGCCTCAGCGGCCTTCGCATCCTGTTTCATTCCTGCCTCAACTAAGGCAGCCAGCTGCAGCAACCCGGTGCGCAATGGCGTGGGCATGGCATCCAGTTCAATGGCATCCATCAGATTCTTCACCTCCAGTCCCAGCTCCGTGTCGCCTTCAATCACCAGACGGCGCTGAAAGAACAACATATCGGGGTCGGCTTTGCGTGCTGCCACCAGCAGCAGATCGTTAGCTTCGCCACGAAACCAGACATCTGCTGCGGCGTCGCGCGAAACGGTCAGGCGCCCGTCCTGCAGCGTGGTGATCCAGCGCAGATTGACGTCCGCGATCTCAATGCCGAGATAGCGCCCTTGCAGAAAGTCTAACTCACCTTCAGCCAAAGCATGACGAAATTGCCAGTTTAGGAGTTGTTGCAAAACCGTTTTCTTCACGGCGAATGGCGTCAGCGACACCGGTAAGGCGAGGAATTCCGGCCCTTTTTCAATTAACAGGCCGCGTAAGCGCGCGAACATAAGCTGCACTCCCTTGAGAAAATTTTATCTATATTGCCACATCCGTCGGCTTTCGCCTCAACCGGGATCAAGGAAATCGCCCCGCGTCTGTGCGAAAATTCTCCATTCCGCCCCATCAATGCCGCTTTCACTGCCTTAAATCAACATTGCTGCGCCTGCGCTTCCCTACACTCAACGGCGTTCAGAATCCGGGGAGGAAATTGTATGGAACTGCTGTGTCCGGCGGGGAATTTACCTGCGCTGAAATCGGCGGTGGAGCACGGCGCTGATGCGGTGTATGTCGGCCTGAAAGATGACACCAACGCCCGCCACTTTGCTGGCCTCAATTTTACCGATAAGAAACTGGCAGAAGCCGCGCGCTTCCTGCATCAGCACCGGCGTAAGTTGCACGTGGCGATCAATACGTTCGCCCATCCCGACGGTCTCAACCGCTGGCAAAGCGCCATTGACGTCGCCGCGCAGAACGGTGCTGATGCGCTGATTCTGGCCGATATCGCCACGCTGGAGTACGCCGCCAGACGCTATCCGCAGCTTGAACGCCACCTGTCAGTGCAGGCGTCCGCCACCAATCTGCAGGCCATTCAGTTTTATCATCGTCACTTTCAGCTGAGCCGCGTAGTGCTGCCGCGCGTGCTGTCGATGCATCAGGTGAAGCAGCTGGCGCGCGAAACGCCGGTGCCGCTTGAAGTGTTCGCCTTTGGCAGCCTGTGCATCATGGCCGAAGGCCGCTGCTATCTCTCGTCGTGGCTGACCGGTGAGTCGCCGAACAGCGCGGGTGCCTGTTCACCGGCTAAATTTGTGCGCTGGCAGCAGACGGCCCAGGGCATGGAGTCGCGTCTGAACGAAGTACTGATTGATCGCTACGCCGCCGATGAGAGCGCGGGCTATCCGACGCTGTGCAAAGGGCGCTACGAAGTGGACAACCAGCGCTATCACGTGCTGGAAGAGCCCACCAGCCTGAATACCCTGGCGCTGCTGCCGGAGCTGCTCCGCGCCAATATTGCGTCGGTGAAAATTGAAGGACGTCAGCGCAGCCCGGCCTATGTGGCACAGGTGGCTAAAGTGTGGCGTCAGGCGATCGATCGCTGTATGGCCGATCCGCAACAGTTCACGGTGCAGGATCCGTGGATGCGCGCGCTCGGTGAGCTTTCCGAAGGCAGCCAGACCACGCTCGGTGCCTATCACCGCGACTGGCAATAAGGAGACCGTATGAAATACGCCATCGGCCCGGTGCTGTGGTACTGGCCTACCGCCACGCTGGAACAGTTTTACCAGCGCGCCGCAGAGAGCAGCGCAGAGATTATTTACCTCGGCGAAGCGGTGTGCAGCAAACGCCGCGCCACGTCTTTCAGCCAGTGGATGGAGATGGGCCGCACGCTGGCGGCCAGCGGCAAACAGGTGGTGCTGAGCACGCTGGCGCTGCTGCAGTCGCCTTCGGAAGTCAAAGAGCTGCGCCGCTATGTGGAAAACGGGGAGTTTTTGCTGGAAGCCAACGACATCGGCACCGTGAACATGGCCGCAGAGCGCAAGCTGCCGTTTGTCGCGGGTCCCACCCTGAATGTGTATAACGCCCAGACGCTCCAGCTGCTGCTGCAGGAGGGCATGACGCGCTGGTGCATGCCGGTGGAGATGTCACGTGACTGGCTGATTCAGCTGTTGCAGCAGTGCCATGACGCTGGCCTGCGCGACCGGTTTGAGGTTGAAGTGCTCGGCTATGGCCATCTGCCGCTGGCGCTGTCGGCGCGCTGTTTTACCGCGCGTTCCGAAAACCGTGCCAAAGATGATTGCCAGACCTGCTGTATTGATTATCCCACCGGGCGCCGCGTGCTGTCGCAGGAGGGCCAGCAGGTATTTGTCCTGAACGGCATTCAGACCATGAGCGGCTACTGTTACAACCTCGGCAATGACCTCGCCGGTATGCACGGCTGGATCGATATTGTGCGTCTGTCGCCGCAGGATGCGAGCACGCTGACGCAGATCGATCGCTTCCGCGCTAACGAAGCGGGTGAAGCGCCGCTAATGATGGCGCGCGGCAGCGACAGCAACGGTTACTGGCGCCGCCTGGCCGGAATGGCGCTGGATAGCGGCGGTTAAAGGCACATTCCGGCTATATTCCTGCCGTTATTAGCAGTTTTAATATGGGTAATGATGCGTAATACTGACTGGTGCAGGTTTACTTATCACCTGCGCCATCCTTTGCTGGAGTACCCATGTCTGAGAAGAAAACTGTTCGCCTGTCCGTGCTGGATCTGGCCCCCATTCCGCAAGGCTCGTCTGCGCGCGATGCCTTCCATAATTCGCTGGCGCTGGCGCGTCAGGCTGAAGCCCTTGGCTTTCATCGCTACTGGCTGGCCGAACACCACAACATGACCGGCATCGCCAGCGCCGCAACGTCGGTGCTGATTGGCTATCTCGCCGCTAACACCGAAACGCTGCGCCTCGGCTCCGGCGGGATCATGCTGCCCAACCACGCACCGCTGGTGATTGCCGAACAGTTTGGCACCCTGGAATCCCTCTACCCTGGCCGTATCGATCTCGGACTGGGCCGCGCGCCCGGCTCCGATCAGCGCACCATGCTGGCGCTGCGCCGTCATCTTTCGAGCGCCCAGGCCGACAGCTTCCCGGAAGATGTGGCCGATCTGATCCGCTGGTTCGATGCCGAAGAGGGCGAGCATCCGCCGGTGCAGCCGGTGCCCGGCCTCGGGCTGAAAATTCCGGTGTGGCTGCTGGGGTCCAGCCTGTACAGCGCGCAGCTGGCGGCGCAGCTCGGCCTGCCGTTTGCCTTTGCTTCGCACTTCGCGCCTGACCTGCTGCTGCAGGCGCTGCATCTGTATCGCGAAAAATTCCAGCCCTCTGCGCGGCTGGCAAAACCGTACGCCATGGTGTGCGTCAACGTGGTGGCAGCAGACAGCGATCGTGATGCGCGCTTCCTGTTCACCTCGATGCAGCAGCAGTTCATTAATCTGCGTCGCGGCAAGCCCGGCCCGCTGCCGGCCCCGGTGGAGAACATGGATAACCTGTGGTCGCCGTCCGAACAGTATGGCGTGCAGCAGGCGCTGAGCATGTCAGTGGTGGGCGATAAAGATAAAGTGCGTCACGGCCTCGCCGCGCTGCTGCGCGAAACCCAGGCGGATGAGATCATGGTTAACGGCCAGATTTACGATCCGCAGGCGCGCCTGCGTTCGTTCGCGCTGGCGATGGAAGCCGCGCGCACGCTGTAAGCCTTACTGCGGTGGGGCGAGTTCTTCCGGCCCCACCGCCATCTTGCGCACATCGCGCGCCGGTGACTGACCGTAAAAACGGCTGTACTCCCGGCTGAACTGCGAGGCGCTCTGATAGCCCACCCGATAGCCCGCCGTCCCGGCATCCAGCTTCTCAATCATCATCAGCCGGCGCGCTTCGTTGAGCCGCAACTGCTTCTGATACTGCATCGGTGTCATCGCCGTAACCGCCTTGAAATGATGGTGCAGCGATGAAATGCTCATGCCAACGCTGCTGGCCAGTTGATCCACCTTCAGCGGCTGATGAAAGTTTTCACGCAGCCAGCGCGCCGCGCGCGCCACTTTGTTGCCCGGGCGCTCGGTCAGCGCCATGTTGAGAATGCGCGGCCCTTCCGGCCCGGTCAGCAGGCGATAGAAAATCTCCTGCTCAATCAGCGGCGCCAGCGCGGCGATATCCTGCGGCTGATCCAGCAGCGCCACCAGCCGTATCACCGCATCCACCAGCGGTGGCGCGACTTTGTGGACGGTAATGCTGCGTTCGGTAGCAGCGCTGCCAATCTGCTGCGGCGGGAAATGCTCCAGATAGCGCAGCAGGCGCGCTTCGTTGATGGTGATGCCGACGCCAAGACTGGGTTTCTCTGGCGTCGCCAGCACCACGCAGGACTGCACCGGCATGTCCATGGTGACCAGCAGCAGATCGCCCGGCCCGTAATGCATCACATCATCGCCCATGCGCAGGGCTTTCTGCCCCTGTGCCATCAGCGCAAAACCCGCCCAGCTGGCAATGTGCGCCAGACTGGTGGGGCGCGAGCTACGGCCGAAAGAGAGAAAATCAATCGCGCTGGCGGTGCGCCCATCCTGCTGCGCGTGACGGGCAATCATCGCCACCAGCTGCTTCCACTGTTCCTGATGAATCATGCGTTATGCACTCCGCGATGAAAAATCACTGAATCCCCATTCTTACCTGTCGCTACGATTGCGCCTAGTCCCTGCGCCACAGATTTGCAGGATCGTGCAAAAAGCTTGCAGGATTGCGCTACCGCATAAAGCGGCAACAGCGCATGCTTTACTCACCCGAAATCTCAGGTGGAGAGACACAATGCAAGCACTTGAAGGCAAAATTGCGCTGGTGACGGGCGCGTCGAAAGGCATTGGCGCCGCCATCGCCATGACTTTCGCCGCGGCTGGCGCCCGGGTGGTGGTGAATTATCGTCAGGATGAAGCCGGCGCGGCAGATGTGGTGACCGATATCTGCGCGCTGGGTAGCGACGCCATCGCCGTGCAGGCCGATATTTCACGCGAAGCTGACGTGCAGCGCCTGTTCGCCAGCAGCATTGCGCAGTTTGGCGCGCCGGATATCGTGGTTAACAACGCCGGCATGTTTCATCATGGCGACTTCGCCAGCCTCAGCGTCAGCGACATGCAGCAGCAGCTCAACGTGAATCTGCTGGGTACGCTGCTGGTGTGCCAGCAGGCAGCGCAGCATTTCCCGGCGCGCGGCGGCTGCATCATTAACCTCAGCGCCCTGAACAGCCAGCGCAGCCTGCCCGGTTCGGTACTGTGGTCAGCGACCAAAGGCGCAATCGATACCTTAACCCAGGGACTGGCACGTGAGCTGGGCCCGCGCAATATTCGCGTTAACGCGCTGGCGCCAGGGATTATCCTGACCGAAGGTTTGCTGGCAGCGAAAAAAATGAATGCGGAATTTAAAGCGCAGCTGATTGCCGCCACACCGCTGGGGCGCTTTGGTCTGCCGGAAGATGTGGCGCAGGTGGCGCTGTTCCTGGCGTCGGAGGAGTCGGCTTATGTCACCGGTGAGCGCGTGCTGATTGCCGGCGGCGTGTAAAGCCCGCATTACAGATATAAAAAAAGGACGCTTGCGCGTCCTTTTTTATTTTAAGCGATTAACGCTTATGCATCACGGCGACGTGGTGCAGCAGCGCCTTCGTCGCGACGTGGGCCACGGCCACCTTCACGGCTGAAACGTCCGCCTTCACGACCGCCTTCGCGACGCTCGGAGAAGCGACGCGGTGCGCCACCTTCACGGTTGCCACCCTCACGGTTACCACGACGCTCACCGCCGAAGTCACGACCGCCGCTACGACGCTCGGTGCGCTCGTGTGGCTGTGCATCGCCCAGCAGCTGCATATTCATCGGCTTGTTGAGAATACGCGTACGCGTGAAGTGCTGCAGAACCTCACCCGGCATGCCTTTTGGCAGCTCGATAGTGGAGTGAGTACCAAACAGCTTGATGTTACCGATGTAACGGCTGCTGATGTCGCCTTCGTTAGCAATTGCGCCCACGATATGACGCACTTCAACACCGTCATCACGGCCCACTTCAATGCGGTACAGCTGCATTTCGCCAACGTCACGACGTTCGCGACGTGGACGATCGCCACCTTCGCGGCTGTCACGACGTGGACGGTCACCGCCACGCTCATCACGGTCACGGAATTCACGACGCTGTGGACGCGGTGCATCCGGTGGCAGAATCAGTGGACGTTCGCCCTGCGCCATTTTCAGCAGTGCCGCGGCCAGCGTTTCCATATCCAGCTCTTCTTCTGGCTGCATTTTTGCCAGCAGCGCACGGTACTGATCCAGATCGCTGCTTTCCAGCTGCTGCTGTACTTTCGCGGCGAACTGCGCCAGACGACGCTGGCTCAGCAGCTCGGCGTTAGGCAGCTCAACTTCCGGAATGGTCAGCTTCATGGTGCGCTCGATGTTGCGCAGCAGACGACGCTCGCGGTTCTCAACGAACAGCAGCGCTCGGCCGGCACGACCCGCACGACCGGTACGGCCGATACGGTGCACATACGATTCGGCATCCATCGGGATATCGTAGTTAACTACCAGGCTAATACGCTCAACGTCGAGACCACGGGCCGCAACGTCGGTGGCGATCAGGATGTCCAGACGACCGTCTTTCAGGCGCTCCAGCGTCTGCTCACGCAGTGCCTGGTTCATGTCGCCGTTCAGCGCGGCGCTGTTGTAGCCGTTACGCTCCAGCGTCTCTGCCACTTCCAGCGTGGCATTTTTGGTGCGCACGAAGATGATGGCAGCATCGAAGTCTTCTGCTTCGAGGAAGCGAACCAGCGCGTCAGACTTACGGCCGTAAGCGGTCCAGTAAGACTGAGAAATGTCCGGGCGCGTAGTGATGCTGGACTGGATTCGCACTTCCTGCGGATCCTTCATGAAACGCTTAGTGATACGGCGAATCGCTTCCGGCATCGTCGCGGAGAACAGCGCGGTCTGATGACCTTCCGGGATCTGCGCCATGATGGTTTCTACGTCTTCGATGAAGCCCATACGCAGCATTTCATCGGCTTCGTCCAGTACCAGACCACGCAGGTTAGACAGGTCAAGGGTACCGCGTTTCAGGTGATCCAGCAGGCGGCCCGGCGTACCGACCACGATCTGTGGACCCTGGCGCAGCGCGCGCAGCTGCACGTCATAACGCTGGCCACCGTACAGGGCCACGACGTTAATGCCGCGCATATGTTTAGAGAATTCTGTCATCGCTTCAGCAACCTGAACCGCCAGTTCGCGGGTCGGTGCCAGCACCAGGATTTGCGGTGCGCGGACAGAAGGATCAACGTTGTTCAGCAGCGGCAGCGAGAACGCTGCTGTTTTACCACTACCGGTCTGCGCCATACCCAGCACATCACGGCCCGCCAGCAGGTGAGGAATACACTCAGCCTGGATTGGCGATGGCTTAACGTAGCCCATACCGTTCAGTGATTCGAGGATGTCGGCGTTCAGGCCCAGATCAGCAAAAGTGGTTTGAATATCAGTCATGTAGTACACGTGCCTCTTAGATTGCGGCGGCCAGTCTACATAACTCGTCGTGAAAACTTTCAGTCATTTTCATCAAAAAGTGTGAACCGGCTCAAATTAGAAGTTTTGACGAACAGAAAAGCCCTCACCTGTTCAGGCGATGACTTTACGGGTAAATCAGGCAATAAAAGTTCGTCAGCTATTGCTGGTCAGATTCTGATAAATCGTCTTGTGTCTGGCCGAGTTGCGCCAGTTCCAACAATGCGTATCGGTGTTCAACAAAGTTATTGACGTTGTTGGCCACCGCCAGTTTGAACAACGCTTTCGCGTCGTCCTTCTCCCCCAGACTTAGGTAGTACTTACCTAAATAGAAGTTGGTTTCACTGAGATGTTCAGCGAGCGAGGTGTTATCCGTTGCGTCCGCCTTGAGACGTTCCATCAATGTTTTTTCACTGATGTCGCCCAGGTAGAACTCGACAATATTCCATCCCCATTGGTCCTTAGCCGCTTTGTCGTAACGTTGTTGAAGCGTTACTTTCGCTTTGTCAGCATCCATCTCGCGTTCAACGAGGTAGAGCCACAGGCTGCGGAACGGATCGTTAGGATCGTCTTGATAAAACGCCAGCAGATCATCTTGCGCTAACTTGTATCGACCGCCGTAATAGAGGGCGATACCACGGTTTAAATGCGCATAGTTGTAAGTTGGATCAAGCTCAAGTACAGAATCAAACGCTTCATAGGCAGCATCAAAATTGCCTGCCTGCGTTAAGTAAATGCCGAGATAGTTAAACACTTCCGGCATATCCGGTCTTATAGACAACGCTTGCGAGAAATCGTTTCGCGCTAAAGCCCTCAGACCCAAACTATCATACAACACTCCGCGCTCATATAACAGCTGTGCGCGTTCATCATCGGTCAGGGCCCGACTGGCAAGAATTTGTTCCATTCGCGCCAGAATGACCTCTTGCTGCAGTGTGGGCTGCAAAGGTACCGCCAGAACTTCGTTCTTACGCCAATTGGAGTTGCTGCATCCTGCCAGCGTGATAGCTGTCGCAACAAAACACCAGCGCAAAAAAGGCTTCATTTCCCACTCCCGAATACAAACATTGGGATAACCATCCTGTCATCCGCCTGCTATGCACAAGGGTTCCCGCCCTCGCGATGATACCCGTCCTGCTTCAGCTAACTGGTGCGCTGACCAGCGCGCGACGCATTTCGGGTATACAAACACCGCTCCCCGCCAGCTGGCAGGGAGCGGCTAATCAGGAAAACGCTTACTCAGCGTCAGGTGCACTCACCGCAGCGGTTTCTTCTGCTGGCTTCTGCTCTGTCGCTTCTTTGATGCTGAGACGGACGCGGCCCTGACGATCCACTTCCATCACTTTAACTGGCACTTCCTGGCCCATCTGCAGGTAGTCGGTCACTTTCTCTACGCGCTTGTCGGCGATCTGAGAAATGTGTACCAGACCTTCTTTACCGCCGCCGATTGCCACGAAGGCACCGAAATCAACGATACGGGTCACTTTACCTGAGTAGATACGGCCCACTTCGATCTCGGCGGTGATCTCTTCGATGCGACGAATCGCCTCTTTGGCTTTCAGGCCGTCGGTCGCAGCGATCTTCACGGTGCCATCATCTTCAATCTCGATGGTGGTGCCGGTCTCTTCGGTCAGCGCACGGATAACCGAGCCGCCTTTACCGATGACGTCTTTGATCTTGTCAGAGTTGATCTTGATGGTGTAGATGCGCGGCGCGAACTCGGAGATCTCCTGACGCGGCGTGCTGATCGCCTGTTCCATCACGCTCAGGATGTGCAGACGCGCACCCTTAGCCTGGTTCAGTGCCACCTGCATGATTTCGCGGGTGATACCTTCGATTTTGATGTCCATCTGCAGCGCGGTGATACCGTCACGGCTACCGGCTACTTTGAAGTCCATGTCGCCGAGGTGATCTTCGTCGCCGAGGATGTCAGACAGCACCACGAACTTCTCGTCTTCTTTGACCAGACCCATCGCGATACCGGCTACGGCTGCTTTGATCGGTACACCGGCATCCATCAGTGCCAGCGATGCACCACACACGGAAGCCATAGAAGAAGAACCGTTCGATTCGGTGATTTCTGACACGACGCGTACGGTGTACGGGAACTCGTCCTGTTTTGGCATTACGGCCAGCACGCCACGCTTCGCCAGACGGCCGTGACCGATTTCACGACGCTTCGGTGAGCCAACCATGCCGGTTTCGCCCACAGAGTACGGAGGGAAGTTGTAGTGGAACAGGAAGCTGTCAGTACGCTCACCCATCAGCTCATCAAGGTTCTGTGCGTCGCGCGCAGTACCGAGAGTAGCAGCAACCAGCGCCTGCGTTTCACCACGGGTAAACAGTGCAGAACCGTGGGTACGCGGCAGTACGCCAGTGCGCACGTCCAGACCACGGATCATATCTTTTTCACGGCCGTCGATACGCGGTTCGCCGTTCAGGATACGGGTACGCACCACGTTCTTTTCCAGGCTGTGTACGATGTCACCGATTTCGGCATCATCCAGCGTTTCGTCTTCGGCCAGCAGGGCTGCGATGGTTTCGTCTTTGATCACGCCAACCTGCGCATAACGCTCCTGCTTATCCGTGATGCGGTAAGCATCGCTGATGCGCGCTTCGGCCAGGGCTGCAACGCGTGCGATCAGCGCATCGTTGGCGGCTTCTGGCTGCCAGTCCCAGCGTGGTTTGCCGGCTTCAGCGACCAGCGCATTGATGTTCTCAATGACAACCTGCTGCTGGTCGTGGCCGAACACCACAGCGCCCAGCATCTGATCTTCGGTCAGGATTTCCGCTTCAGATTCCACCATCAGTACCGCATTCTGCGTACCGGCAACCACCAGATCCAGGCGAGACTGTTTGATCTCATCTGCGGTTGGGTTGAGCACGTACTGATCGTTGATGTAACCGACGCGTGCCGCACCGATTGGGCCATTGAACGGAATGCCAGACAGTGACAGCGCAGCAGAAGCACCGATCATCGCAACGATGTCCGGATTAACCTGCGGGTTCACGGACACAACAGTCGCGATAACCTGCACTTCGTTCACGAAACCTTCCGGGAACAGCGGACGCACAGGGCGGTCAATCAGACGCGCGATCAGGGTTTCGCCTTCGCTTGGACGACCTTCACGACGGAAGAAGCTGCCCGGGATACGGCCAGCGGCGTAGGTACGTTCCTGGTAGTTAACTGTCAGAGGGAAGAAGTCCTGACCGGCTTTGGCTTTTTTCTGGCCCACAACGGTAACGAATACCGCGGTGTCGTCCATGCTTACCATTACGGCTGCGGTGGCCTGGCGTGCCATCATGCCGGTTTCCAGCGTGACGGTATGCTGACCATATTGGAATTTGCGTACGATCGGGTTCAGCAAAATTTAAGTCCTTAAATTCGTGGCAAAGCCTGCGCGGCCCGCCGGGGATTACCGATCTTTAGTTGCATCCTCGCGACTAATGACAACCTTAACCGCCCCTGCGGTAAAGCCTCTCATTAGCCGCGCGAACCTCTGCAAGCAAAGATCACTCTCAGCAACAATACATGAGTTTGGTCCGGATTGCTGCCGATTGCTCGAAAAAAGGGGCCATAAAGGCCCCCTTTTCGCGAAACTCGCACAAATCTGATCGTCAGATGCGGGTTTTTGCATACTGCATGCGCTACATCGTTGATCAGATTCTTCAGACTTAGCGACGCAGACCCAGGCTTTCGATCAGGCTGGTGTAACGTGCAACGTCTTTACGCTTCAGGTAGTCCAGCAGCTTACGACGCTGGGATACCATGCGCAGCAGACCGCGACGGCTGTGGTGGTCTTTCTTGTGCTCAGAGAAGTGACCCTGCAGGTGGTTAATCTGAGCAGTCAGCAGAGCAACCTGAACTTCAGTTGAACCGCTGTCGTTAGCGCCACGACCGTATTTAGCAACGATCTCTGCTTTAGCTTCTACGCTTAGAGACATAATAAACTCCAGTAAAAAATGAATGTATGGGTGCCGATCTCTAATTCAGCAGCCCGCTTTTAAAGCCGCGCTATTCTACTCTTCGCCCGGTAGCAACGCAAATGCGCCGTAACGACCCGCGTTAATCTGCGGTCAGTCGGTAAACTCCACCACCAGACGACGCGGTGCCACGCGGCCATCAGCGGCGATCTCCGCCATACCGATAAATTTCTGCTGCTCGCCTTCGGTCACGCGCACCAGGCCGCTGGCTGGCGCATTAACCGCCTGTACCGGCATGCCCTGTTTGAAGCTGGCCGCGACCGTGGAGGACAGATTGACCAGCGGAAACGCTTCTGCCGGGCTGTCCATCGGCAGCAGCAGAGCATCAAGTGGCGCGTAATCCGGCGTTTCCGCCGCATTAACCTGCGCCGCCAGCGCCTGCAGCTGTTCCAGCGTCATCATGCGCGCAATCGGATAGCGCGCCACCTGCAAGCGGCGCAGCATAATCACATGTGCGCCACAGCCGAGCTTCTCACCCAAATCGTCAATGATGGTGCGAATGTAGGTGCCTTTGGAAACGTGAATTTCCAGCTCCAGCTCGTCGCCCTGCCAGCGAATAAACTGCAGCTCAAACACGGTAATCGGGCGCGCGTCGCGCGGGACGGTGATGCCTTCACGCGCGTATTCATACAGCTTGCGGCCCTGATACTTGAGCGCCGAGAACATGGTTGGCACCTGCAGCGTCTCGCCGCGAAAACTGTCCAGCGCCGCGTCAAGCTCCGCCTGGCTGAAGGTGACCGGCCGCGTCTCGACAATATTGCCATCGGCATCGGAGGTGTCAGTGCGCTGGCCCAGGCGGGCAATCACGCGGTAACGCTTGTCCGAATCCAGCAGGTACTGGGAAAACTTGGTGGCTTCGCCGAGGCAAATCGGCAGCATACCGGTGGCCAGTGGATCGAGCGCACCGGTATGGCCCGCCTTGTTAGCATGAAACAGGCGTTTGACTTTTTGCAGCACATCGTTGGAGGATGCGCCCTGATGTTTATCCAGCAGGAAAACACCGTGGACATCGCGACCACGGCGACGAGGACGACTCATCAGTCCTCCTTGTCGTCTTCCGCCGGGCTTTCACCGCGTCGCTCAGCATCGTTTCTGATCACGTTAGAGACCAGATTCGACATGCGCATGCCTTCAATCAGCGAGTTATCGTAGAAGAAGGTCAGCTCCGGCACGATGCGCAGACGCATCGCTTTGCCGAGCAGAATACGCATATAGCCAGACGCTTCTTTCAGCGCTTTGAGGCCGTTTTTCACCGCTTCTTCATCCTGATCGTTCAGGAAGGTCACGAACACTTTGGCGTACGCCAGATCGCGTGACACCTCAACGCCAGAAACGGTAACCATCATGCCCAGACGCGGGTCTTTAATTTCGCGCTGCAGGATGATCGCAATCTCTTTCTGCAACTCCTGCGCCACGCGCTGCGGGCGACCAAACTCTTTCGCCATACTATTTCTCCCAAATAATTCGGGAGGCCAGTGGCCTCCCAAATTGCATCACATCGACCAGCAATTACTCGATGGTGCGTTTAACTTCAATCACTTCGAACACTTCGATCATATCGCCAACGCGAACGTCGTTGTAGTTCTTCACGCCGATACCACACTCCATGCCGTTACGCACTTCGTTGACGTCATCTTTGAAGCGACGCAGAGATTCCAGCTCGCCTTCGTAGATAACCACGTTGTCGCGCAGTACGCGGATTGGGTTGTGACGTTTGATGTTGCCTTCGGTGACCATACAGCCGGCAATCGCGCCAAATTTCGGTGACTTGAACACGTCACGGACTTCGGCCAGACCGATAATCTGCTGTTTGAACTCCGGTGCCAGCATGCCGCTCATCGCCGCTTTCACTTCGTCAATCAGGTTATAGATGACGGAGTAGTAGCGCAGGTCAACGTTTTCAGCATCAATCACGCGGCGCGCAGAGGCATCAGCACGCACGTTGAAGCCGAGGATGATCGCGTTGGACGCAGCGGCCAGGGTAGCGTCGGTCTCGGTGATACCGCCCACGCCAGAACCGATAATCTTCACCTTCACTTCGTCGGTGGAGAGTTTCAGCAGCGAGTCGGAGATCGCTTCCACCGAACCCTGTACGTCGGACTTCAGAACGATGTTCAGCTCGGACACTTCGCCTTCGGTCATGTTGGCAAACATGTTTTCCAGCTTGGACTTCTGCTGACGCGCCAGTTTGACTTCGCGGAATTTGCCCTGACGATACAGTGCCACTTCACGCGCTTTCTTCTCGTCACGTACTACGGTCGCTTCGTCACCCGCTGCCGGCACACCGGACAGACCGAGGATTTCCACCGGAATCGATGGACCCGCTTCCAGCACTTCGCGACCCAGCTCGTCACGCATCGCACGCACACGGCCGTATTCGAAGCCGCACAGCACGATATCGCCTTTGTTCAGCGTACCTTCACGCACCAGCACGGTGGCTACCGGACCACGACCTTTGTCGAGGAACGATTCGATCACCACGCCGCTCGCCATACCCTGACGAATTGCGGTCAGTTCCAGCACTTCCGCCTGCAGCAGAATTGCGTTCAGCAGGTCGTCGATGCCGGTACCGGCTTTCGCTGAGACGTTAACGAACATGTTCTCGCCGCCCCACTCTTCCGGAATGATTCCGTACTGGGTCAGCTCGTTCTTCACGCGGTCCGGATCGGCTTCTGGCTTATCGATCTTGTTCACCGCTACAACCACCGGCACACCGGCGGCTTTCGCATGCTGGATCGCTTCGACAGTCTGCGGCATCACGCCATCGTCCGCCGCCACCACCAGGATAACGATATCCGTGGCCTGCGCACCACGTGCACGCATCGCGGTAAACGCGGCGTGGCCCGGGGTGTCGAGGAAGGTGATCATGCCGTTATCGGTTTCAACGTGATACGCACCGATGTGCTGAGTAATCCCGCCCGCTTCGCCGGAGGCGACTTTGGTGGAGCGGATGTAGTCCAGCAGCGAGGTTTTACCGTGGTCAACGTGACCCATGATGGTCACGACCGGCGCACGACTTTCCTGCGCAGCATCGGTATCACGATCGTCCATTACCGCTTCTTCCAGCTCGTTCTCGCGGCGCAGGATCACTTTGTGACCCATCTCTTCAGCCACCAGCTGGGCGGTTTCCTGGTCGATCACCTGGTTGATGGTCGCCATAGCACCCATCTTCATCATCGCTTTAATAACCAGCGAGCCTTTCACCGCCATTTTGTTGGCCAGTTCGGCAACGGTGATGGTTTCGCCGATGATGACGTCACGGTTCACCGCCTGAGCAGGTTTGTTGAAGCCCTGCTGCAGCGTGCTTGGTTTACGGTGTTTGCCACCTTTGCCGCCGCGTACCTGAGCACGCGCTTCTTCACGGTCAGTTTTGGCTTCAGAGTGCTTGTTGCCTTTTTTGGCCGGACGCGCTGCCTTGGTGGTGCGGGTGCGACCACGACCGCCTTCGACTTCGCGATCGTTTTCGTCTTCTGCCTGACGGGCATGAGTTGAAGTGGTGACGTGGTAGTCGCCCTTATCTTCTTCCTCTGGTTTTTCCCATTCAGCGGCTTTCTCTTCGGCCAGACGACGGGCTTCTTCCGCCGCGCGGCGCGCATTTTCTTCCAGCTTACGGCGCGCTTCTTCTTCCGCTTTACGCTTCAGTTCGGCGGCTTCGGCTTCACGACGGGCTTTGTCAGATTGCGCAGCCTTGGTCATTTCGTCGGTAGGTTGATTAGTCACTTTCTCATTTTCCGCTGCTTCACGCTTAGCCTTGTCAGCGGCTTCGCGCTTGGCTTTCTCTTCGGCTTCACGTTGCGCTTTTTGTTCAGCTTCGCGACGGGCTTGTTCTTCAGCCTCGCGACGCGCCTGCTCTTCCGCTTCACGCTGCGCCTCGGCTTCTGCTTCCGCCTGAGCTTGCTCAGCGTCGGCATCACCTTTCACGTATGTGCGCTTTTTGCGGACTTCGATTTGCACCGACTTACTTTTACCCCCGGTGCCTGGAATATTCAAGGTGCTGCGCGTTTTGCGCTGCAACGTCAGTTTGCCTGAACCGGTCTGACCGTGCTCACGATTCAGGTGGGACAGTAAGGTCTCTTTCTCTTGCTGGGATACGGCGTCGTTTTCAGACTTACGGATCCCTGCATCAGCAAATTGCTGTACCAGGCGATCGACCGGAGTCTGAATTTCGGCGGCCAGCGATTTTACGGTTACATCTGTCATGCTGTTCCTTCCTGTTATTACGCGTCATCGCCGAACCAGCAGATATTACGTGCGGCCATAATCAGCGCACCGGCTTTCTCATCATCCAGCCCTTCAATATCTGTCAGATCGTCAACACCTTGCTCAGCGAGATCTTCCAGCGTGCAAACGCCTTTTGACGCCAGGCGATACGCCAGCGCACGATCCAGGCCTTCAAGATTCAGCAGGTCCTCAGCAGGTTCCTGATTACCAAGGCTCTCTTCTTTCGCTAATGCCAGGGTGGTTAACGCATTTTTTGCTCGTTCACGCAGGGCTTCAATGGTCTCTTCATCGAGGCCGTCGATTTCCAGCAGCTCGTTGATTGGCACGTACGCCAATTCTTCCAGCGAAGAGAAGCCCTCTTCCACCAGAACGGTGGCGAACTCTTCGTCGATGTCGAGATGTTTAGTGAACATATCGATCGCTGCATGGGCTTCAGCCTGATGCTTCGCCTGCAGATCATCGACGGTCATCACGTTCAGCTCCCAGCCGCTCAGCTGAGATGCCAGACGCACGTTTTGGCCGTTACGGCCGATCGCCTGAGCCAGATTGCCGGCTTCAACAGCGATATCCATGGTGTGATTGTCTTCATCCACCACAATTGACGCCACATCGGCAGGTGCCATGGCGTTAATCACGAACTGTGCCGGGTTGTCGTCCCACAGCACGATATCAATACGTTCGCCGCCCAGCTCGCTGGACACCGCCTGCACGCGCGCACCGCGCATACCGACGCAGGCACCGACCGGATCGATACGTTTATCGTTGGTTTTCACCGCGATTTTGGCGCGTGAACCCGGATCGCGCGCTGCCGCTTTGATCTCGATAACTTCTTCGCCAATCTCCGGCACTTCAATGCGGAACAGTTCGATCAGCATCTCCGGTTTGGAGCGGGTAACGAACAGTTGCGCACCACGCGCTTCCGGACGCACGGCATACAGCACGCCGCGAATACGGTCGCCCGGGCGGAAGTTTTCACGCGGCAGCATGTCTTCACGCACAATCACCGCTTCGGCGTTGTTGCCGAGATCCAGTGAAATATTGTCGCGGTTCACTTTCTTCACCACGCCAGTGATGATTTCGCCTTCCTGCTCGCGGAACTGATCGACCACCATTGCGCGCTCGGCTTCACGTACCTTCTGGACGATAACCTGTTTCGCGGTCTGCGTGGTGATACGGTCGAAGGTGACAGATTCGATCTGATCTTCAACATAGTCGCCCAGATTGAAGGCTTCATCTTCAAAGCGTGCTGCTTCCAGCGTGATCTCGCGCGTTGGCTGCGTGACTTCGTCTACAACCACCCAGCGACGGAAGGTATCGAAATCGCCGCTGCGACGGTCAATGCTGACGCGCACGTCGATTTCCTGCTCATACTTCTTCTTGGTCGCTGTGGCCAAAGCGCTCTCCAGCGCTTCGAAGATTTTCTCACGCGGCAGGGCTTTTTCGTTAGAAACGGCTTCTACTACAGCTAAGATCTCTTTGTTCATCCTGGTTAGCCTCAATCCGGACTTTTAAAAGTGGGGGACCAGGTTCGCTTTCTGAATGTTGCTCAGCGCGAACACTTCATCGTTACCCTCAACGGTTACCGTGATCATCTCGCCTTCGACAGACTTGATGATGCCCTGCCATTTACGGCGGTTCTGCACGGCCATACGCAGTACCAGGCTCACCTCTTCACCGGCGAAGCGCGCATAGTGCTCCGCCGTGAACAGAGGGCGATCGAGACCCGGTGAGGAAACTTCAAGGTTGTAAGCCACCGTAATAGGATCTTCCACATCCATTACAGCGCTGACCTGGTGGCTAACATCGGCGCAATCATCAACATTGATACCCTCTTCACTATCAATATAGATGCGCAAGGTTGATGTGCGACCACGAATGAACTCGATACCGACCAATTCGTAGCCAAGCGCTTCTACCGGAGCAGAGATCAACTCTGTCAATTTTTGCTCTAATGTGGACAAGCCCACCCCCAAGACATAAAAAAAGGGCCTAAAGCCCAGTGTTACGATTTCCTGATAACAAAAAACCCCGAAAATTCGGGGCTTTTTGTGACTGGACCCTGTATGCCGCGATGCGGCTTCGGCACACCATCCAGCAGAATTTTTTTCAAAACTGACTGCGGATGCGTCCGTCGATGCATACAGTATATTTGAAAAAGAACTCTAAGGGAAAGTGGTTGCGGGGGCCGGATTTGAACCGACGACCTTCGGGTTATGAGCCCGACGAGCTACCAGGCTGCTCCACCCCGCGTCCGAAAACGTGGCGAATGTTACGCCGATCTTGCGAAAAATGCAAGTTATACTGAGATTTGGTACCGAGGACGGGACTTGAACCCGTAAGCCCAATCGGGCACTACCACCTCAAGGTAGCGTGTCTACCAATTCCACCACCTCGGCACTTCACTGACTGCGACGATACGATGTCGCTTTAGCGCTGACGATCTTACTGCGGGATATCATTGCCCGGCGTAGCCGGTTTAGCTGGCTGAGTCTGCTGTTGAGACTGAGCTGGCGCGCTGAGGTTTTCCCACTCGCTTCCTTTTGAAGTCTTGTTACTGTTCAGGTTGCCCAGAATCAGACTGATAATGAAGAACAGCGTAGCCAGTACCGCGGTCATGCGAGTCATGAAGTTGCCAGACCCGGTTGAACCGAACAGCGTACCAGAAGCGCCTGCACCGAATGAGGCTCCCATATCAGCGCCTTTGCCTTGCTGCAGCATGATCAGACCTACGAGGCCAATCGCTACAATAAGGAAAACAACTAACAGAGCTTCGTACATAATCAACCTGTTTCCTTGCGCGTTATCCGCACAGTTAAAGCTTCAACCAATATTGACGGGGAGTCTCGTCATCACCCATCAGAAGCGGGTGTGAATACTAACCAAAGGCGCATACCTCTGCAAGCGCAATTTACACGAAGTTTTGCGATTGCGGAAAAAAGCGCCATCCCGGTGATTTTACAGGCGGAAAGCGGCAAACTGTCCGCCTGCAATGCGCTTAAACCGCTTTTACCGCATCAGCAATTTTGTGCGCCAGCTCG
Source organism: Pantoea dispersa (assembly GCF_035783935.1). Taxonomy (GTDB): domain Bacteria; phylum Pseudomonadota; class Gammaproteobacteria; order Enterobacterales; family Enterobacteriaceae; genus Pantoea; species Pantoea dispersa_C. The sequence continues at coordinate 281,581 of NZ_JALKOV010000003.1, forward strand.
GTCACCTGCGCTTCATCCTCGCCTTCCACCATCACGCGAATCAGCGGCTCGGTACCGGACTTACGCAGCAGCACGCGCCCGCGTCCGGCCAGCGTTTTTTCCACGTCGGCAGCCATTGCTTTGACGCTGTCGCTCTCCAGCGGGTCGTGGCTGCCGCTAAAGCGCACATTGACCAGCACCTGTGGCAGCATCTTCATACCGCTGCACAGATCGTGCAGGCTCATGTGGTTGCGCACAATCGCAGTGAGCACTTGCAAACTTGCTACGATGCCGTCGCCGGTGCTGATTTTATCCAGCAGAATCACGTGCCCGGAGTTCTCCGCGCCCATGCGCCAGCCTTTCTCCTGCATTTTTTCCAGCACGTAGCGGTCGCCCACTTTGGCGCGGGTAAACGGAATCCCCAGCTGTTTCAGCGCCAGCTCCAGCCCCATGTTGCTCATCAGCGTGCCGACCACGCCGCCACGCAGCTGGCCCTGACGCAGCGCTTCACGCGCAATGATGTAGAGAATCTGGTCGCCATCCACCTTCTGGCCAAGGTGATCCACCATCATGATGCGGTCGCCGTCGCCGTCATAGGCCAGGCCGAGATCGGCTTTTTCATCCAGTACGCGCTGCTGCAGCTGGCGTAAATCGGTGGCGCCACACTCTTTGTTGATGTTCATGCCGTCCGGCTGCACGCCGATGGCAATCACTTTCGCGCCCAGTTCGCGCAGCACATTCGGCGCGATGTGATAGGTCGCGCCGTTGGCGCAATCCACCACAATCTTCAGTCCGTTCAGGCTCAGCTCGCTGGGGAAAGTGCCTTTGCAGAACTCGATGTAGCGCCCGGCGGCATCAACGATGCGGCTGGCGCGGCCCAGCTCAGCGGATTCCACGCAGGTCAGCGGCTTCTCCAGCTCCAGCTCAATGGCGGCTTCCACATCGTCCGGCAGCTTGGTGCCTTCGGCCGAGAAGAATTTGATGCCGTTGTCGTCAAACGGGTTGTGCGACGCCGAGATCACAATGCCCGCTTCGGCGCGGAAGGTGCGCGTCAGGTAAGCAATCGCCGGCGTCGGCATCGGGCCGGTGAAGGCGGCAGACAGCCCCGCCGCGGCCAGACCGGCTTCCAGCGCTGATTCCAGCATGTAGCCGGAGATACGCGTATCTTTACCAATCAATACCTTGCGCGAACCGGAACGGGCCAGCACTTTGCCGGCCGCAAAACCCAGCTTTAAAACAAAGTCCGGGGTGATGGGCGCTTCACCCACTTTGCCGCGAATCCCATCCGTACCGAAATATTTACGATCGCTCATGCCTTTATCCTTTTGCTCTCCGTGTCGCCTCGACGATGCGCATCGCTTCGACAGTTTCTTTAACGTCATGCACGCGAATAATCTGTGCGCCCTGCATAGCGGCAATCACCGCGCAGCTCAGGCTGCCAGTCAGGCGCTGCGCAGGGCCGACGTTTAACAGCTGGCCAATCATTGATTTACGCGACATGCCCACCAGTAGCGGCAGTCCGTGATGGTGGAAATCGCTGAGATGCGCCAGCAGCTCATAGTTGTGGCTGAGATTCTTACCGAAACCGAAGCCCGGGTCGAGCAGCAGACGCTCTTTTTTGATGCCGGCCGCTTCACAGCGGGCAATCTGTGCGGCGAAGTAAGCGTCCACTTCGCTTACGATGTCCTGATACTCAGGTGCCTGCTGCATGGTGCGCGGTTCGCCCTGCATGTGCATCAGACACACCGGCAGGCCGGTGTCAGCGGCGGCCTGTAATGCGCCCGGCTCGGACAACGAACGAATATCGTTAATGATGTGAGCGCCCACTCGCGCGGCTTCGCGGATCACTTCTGCTTTTGAGGTATCCACCGAAATCCACACTTCAAAGCGCTGCGCGATGGCTTCCACCACCGGAATCACCCGCTCCAGCTCCTCTTCCACTGAAACTTCATCGGCACCGGGACGCGTTGATTCGCCGCCCACATCGATAATCGTGGCACCGGCATTCACCATCTTGTTAGTGTGCGTGAGCGCATCGACCAGCGTGTTGTGCGTTCCGCCATCAGAAAAGGAGTCCGGCGTGACATTTAAAATTCCCATCACATGGGGAAACGACAGATCGAGATGGGTATCACGGGCGTACAACTTCATGGCGAAAATCTCCCTGAGGAATCACTGGATATCGGAATGTAAAAAACCCCGGACCAGCCGGGGTTTTTGCTCATCAACAAGCCTGTTATTTATCGAACTGTTCTGACATGGTGTTGCCCGGGTTTGGCGTACGCGGTTCATCAACCGGACGTGGCGCCTTAGGCGTACCGTTGCTGTCAGAATTGTTGCTGCCTGGATCTTCCCAGCCCGCTGGCGGACGCACTTCGCGGCGAGCCATCAGGTCGTCGATCTGCGGTGCATCAATGGTTTCATACTTCATCAGCGCGTCTTTCATCGCGTGAAGGATGTCCATGTTCTCACCCAGAATACGGCGAGCACGCTGATAGTTGCTGTCGATCAGGTGTTTAACTTCCTGGTCGATGATGCGCGCGGTTTCGTCCGACATATGTTTGGCTTTCGCCACCGAACGACCGAGGAACACTTCACCGTCCTCTTCCGCATACAGCAGCGGACCGAGTTTTTCCGAGAAGCCCCACTGCGTCACCATGTTGCGCGCCAGGTTGGTCGCCACTTTGATGTCGTTCGAGGCACCGGTAGAAACGTGTTCTGCACCGTAGATGATCTCTTCTGCCAGACGACCGCCGTACAGCGTCGAAATCTGGCTCTCCAGCTTCTGACGGCTGGCGCTGATCGCGTCGCCTTCAGGCAGGAAGAAGGTCACACCCAGCGCACGGCCGCGCGGGATAATCGTCACTTTGTGCACCGGATCGTGTTCCGGCACCAGGCGACCAATAATCGCATGGCCCGCTTCGTGATACGCGGTGGATTCTTTCTGCGCTTCCGTCATCACCATGGAGCGACGTTCCGCACCCATCATGATTTTGTCTTTCGCTTTCTCGAACTCGACCATCGACACCACGCGCTTGTTGCCACGCGCAGCAAACAGCGCCGCTTCGTTGACCAGGTTCGCCAGGTCCGCACCGGAGAAGCCCGGCGTACCACGTGCGATAATCGCGGCATCAATGTCGGTTGCCAGCGGCACGCGACGCATATGCACTTTCAGAATCTGTTCGCGGCCACGTACGTCTGGCAGCCCTACCACCACCTGGCGGTCAAAACGGCCTGGACGCAGCAGCGCCGGATCCAGCACGTCCGGACGGTTGGTCGCGGCGATAACGATGATGCCTTCATTGCCTTCGAAGCCATCCATCTCCACCAGCATCTGGTTCAGCGTCTGCTCACGTTCGTCGTGACCACCGCCTAAACCGGCGCCACGCTGACGACCGACCGCATCGATCTCATCGATAAAGATGATGCACGGTGCGGCTTTCTTCGCCTGCTCAAACATGTCGCGCACGCGAGATGCACCGACACCAACGAACATTTCCACGAAGTCCGAACCGGAGATGGTAAAGAACGGCACTTTTGCTTCACCGGCGATCGCTTTCGCCAGCAGCGTTTTACCAGTACCCGGAGGGCCCACCATCAGTACGCCTTTCGGAATTTTACCGCCCAGTTTCTGGAAACGGCTCGGCTCACGCAGGTATTCAACCAGCTCACCCACCTCTTCTTTCGCTTCGTCGCAGCCTGCAACGTCAGCAAAGGTGGTCTTGATCTGATCTTCGGTCAGCATGCGGGCTTTGCTCTTGCCAAAGGACATCGCGCCCTTGCCGCCGCCGCCCTGCATCTGCCGCATAAAGAAGATCCACACGCCAATCAGCAGCAGCATTGGGAACCAGGAGATGAAGATGGAAGCCAGCAGGCTCGGCTCTTCCGGTGGTTCACCCACAACTTTGACGTTTTTGGTCAACAGGTTATCGAGTAACTTGGGATCGTTGACAGGAATGTAGGTCGTGTATTTATTACTGTCTTTTTTGGTTACGTTAATTTCACGCCCGTTAATACGTGCCTCGCGGACCTGATCCTGGTTCACTTCCGACAGGAAGGTTGAATAATCAACCCTACGGCCATTCGACTCGCTGGGCCCAAAGCTCTGGAATACTGACATCAGCACGACCGCGATGACTAACCAGAGAATCAGGTTTTTCGCCATGTCACTCAAGGGATTAACCTCATATTACAACGGTGTTAACAGACAGCGTAGGGTACTATATATCCTTGATGCCTGGAATCGCGGCGCTGATGATTTTGCCTGTTTAGCCTGAAACTCAGAATTACGCATCAGATTAAACGCCGTTTCGCCTTGCTTTGATCCCGATATCAAGGGCTACAGTTTGCGCCCTGTCGCCACAATGTACACTTCGCGCGAACGTGATCGCGAAGCGTCCGGCTTACGAATTTTCACTTTCGTAAACAGGGAGCGAATTTCCCGCAGGTATTCATCGAAGCCATCTCCCTGAAACACTTTCACTACAAAACTGCCGCCAGGTGCCAGTACATCCCGACACATTTCTAACGCCAGTTCAACTAAATACATGGAACGCGGAATATCGACCGCAGGCGTACCGCTCATGTTCGGCGCCATGTCCGACATCACCACCTGCACTTTCTGGTCGCCCACGCGCTCCAGCAACGCTTTCAACACCGCTTCATCGCGAAAATCGCCCTGCAAAAAGTCGACGCCGACAATCGGATCCATCGGCAGCAGATCGCAGGCAATAATACGGCCGCCGGAACCAATCTGTTGTACCACATATTGCGACCAGCCGCCGGGCGCCGCGCCCAGGTCAACCACGGTCATGCCGGGTCTGAACAGCTTGTCACCCTGCTGAATTTCATCCAGTTTAAACCAGGCGCGCGAGCGCAACCCTTTTTTCTGTGCCTGTTGCACATATTTATCGCTAAAGTGTTCCTGAAGCCAGCGACTGGAACTGGCCGAACGCTTTTTACCCGTCATAATATTTCCAGTTAAATCGTCATCGTAGCGATAAATCAGCACGCAATGGGTCGCGTTGATTTGGCGATATACCCGAGATGGCGGTAGAATGAACCGTTTTCAATCCCTGAGTAAGCAAAAAATACGATGAATCTGAGTACCAAACAAAAACAGCACCTGAAAGGCCTTGCCCATCCACTGAAGCCCGTTGTCATGCTGGGCGGCAATGGCCTGACCGAAGGCGTGCTCGCCGAGATCGAACTGGCGCTCGAACATCACGAATTGATCAAGGTGAAAATTGCCTCGGAAGATCGTGAAACCAAGCAGCTGATCGTCGATGCTATCGTGCGTGAAACCAAAGCAAGCAACGTTCAGGTTATCGGCAACGTGCTGGTGCTGTATCGCCCTGCCAAAGAGCGCAAAATTACTCTGCCACGTTAAGCGTACCGTTACGGTAAATGCAACGGGCAGAGAAAGTGCCATGCTCCTGCATGGGATAAAAGGCCGCAGCGCGGCCTTTTTCCTTTCTTTACAATATGCAGCTGCGCATTTCAAAGCGTAGCAATATCTTAGATGTATTCCACTTTCAGTACTTCATATTCCACATCGCCGCCCGGGGTTTTCACGATAGCCACGTCATCGGCCTCTTTGCCCACCAGACCGCGCGCCATCGGCGAATTCACGGAAATCAGGTTCTGTTTAAAGTCCGCTTCGTCGTCGCCCACGATGCGGTAGGTAAATTCTTCATCGGTATCGACGTTCAGCACGGTCACCGTGGCGCCAAAAATCACGCGGCCGGTTTTCGGCATGGCGGTCACGTCAATCACCTGCGCATTGGAGAGTTTGGCTTCGATCTCCTGAATACGCCCTTCGCAGAACCCCTGTTCTTCGCGCGCGGCGTGGTATTCGGCATTTTCTTTCAGATCGCCGTGCTCACGGGCTTCGGCGATAGAGGCGATGATGCGCGGACGCTTAACGGTTTTCAGTTCGTTCAGCTCTTCACGCAGCTTCTCAGCGCCTTTCAACGTCATCGGAATCTGATTCATTTTGGCTCCTCGTCATCTATCCTGGTTAACGGCGTCATCCTGACCGGTGACAGCAGAAGATCGGCTTCTGCGGCGCGTAACCTCTTTTCACAAGCAAAAGAAGCCTGACCCGGAAAGCTTTCCGGGTCAGGGATCGGTTTTGCATTTTGATACGTATTTTACCCCAGAGTTCCCTGTGGGTCATTGTTTACTTTGCACCGTCCGGGGACATAGTATTGACGCCCTCACCCGTCAGTTACCGCGAGATTATGCGATTTTCACGACTTGTTACCGGATTAACCTGTGCGTTTATGCTGCAGGCACAAGCAGCCCCCGTTGAAGAATACATGCAGTATTTGCCAGACGGCGCAAACCTGGCGCTGATGGTACAAAAAGTGGGCGCATCCACCCCGATAATCGACTATCACGGCAAACAGATGGCGTTGCCGGCCAGTACCATGAAAGTGGTCACCGCACTGGCGGCGCTGCTGGAGCTGGGTCCGGACTTCCGTTTTCAGACCACGCTGGAGACCAAAGGCGCGATCAGCGATGGCACGTTAAACGGTGACCTGGTAGCGCGCTTTGCCGGCGATCCCACGCTCAGCCGGCAGGATCTGCGCAATATGGTCGCGGCGCTGAAAAAGCAGGGTATCAACCATATCAAAGGCAACCTGGTGATCGACACCTCGGTGTTCGCCAGCCATGACATGGCGCCAGGCTGGCCGTGGAACGATCTGACCCAGTGCTTCAGCGCCCCGCCGGGTGCGGCGATTGTCGATAAAAACTGCTTCTCGGTTTCGCTCTACAGCGCCACCACGCCGGGCGAAAACGCCTTTGTGCGCATCGCGTCTTACTATCCGGCGCACATGTTCAGCCAGGTGCGCACCCTCGGCCGCAACAGCGGTGACGGACAGTATTGCGAGCTCGACGTGGTGCCCGGCGAGCTCAATCGTTACACACTGACCGGCTGTATGCGTCAGCGCGCCGAACCGCTGCCGCTGGCGTTTGCCGTCCAGGATGGCGCCGCATGGGCTGGGGAAATCCTTAAAGCGCAGCTGCGCGACGCCGATATTGATTACAGCGGCCACTTAGTGCGGCAGACTCAGGTGACTTCGCCGGGCACGGTACTGGCGTCGACCCAGTCCGCACCGCTGCACAACCTGCTGCATACCATGCTGAAAAAGTCGGACAACATGATCGCCGATACCGTGTTCCGCACCATCGGCCATCACTACTTTAACGTACCGGGTACTTTCCGCGCCGGTTCGGATGCGGTCAGACGCATTCTGCGCGAGAAAGCGGGCGTCGATCTCGGCAACAGCATTCAGGTTGATGGCTCCGGCCTGTCGCGTCACGACCTGATCGCGCCGGATACCATGATGCAGGTGCTGCAGTTCATCGCTAAAAACGATGCCACGCTGAATTATATTTCGATGCTGCCGCTGGCGGGCTATGACGGCACGTTGCAGTATCGCGGCGGTCTGCACGAAGCGGGACTGGATGGCAAAGTGTCGGCGAAAACCGGTTCGCTGCAGGGCGTCTATAATCTGGCTGGGTTCATTACGACATCGAGCGGCGCGCGCGTGGCCTTTGTCCAGTTCCTTTCTGGCTATGCGGTGCCGCCGGAAGATCAGAAAACGCGCCGTATTCCGCTGGTGCGCTTTGAGAGCCGTCTCTATACCGACATTAACAAGAACAACTAATGAAACTGTTGATCGTTGAAGATGATGCGTTATTGCAATCGGGCCTGGCGCAGGCGCTGAGCAGCCAGGGCTACGCCGTGGATTGTGCCGGCAGCGCGGCGGAGAGCAACGCGCTGCTGCGCAGCAGCCAGTACAGCCTGATCGTGCTGGATCTGGGCCTGCCGGATCGCGATGGGGCCACGCTGCTGCGCCAGTGGCGGCGCGACGGCATCGCCGTGCCGGTGCTGATCCTGACGGCGCGCGATGCGCTGGAAGATCGCGTTGACGGGCTGGACGCCGGTGCTGATGATTACCTGGTCAAGCCGTTTGCGCTGGCGGAGCTGCAGGCGCGGGTGCGCGCGCTGATTCGCCGCTATCAGGGACACAGCGATAACCTGCTGCAGCAGGGCGATCTGACGCTCAACCTCAGCTCACAGCAGGTGCTGCTGGAGAATCAGCCGCTGGAGATCACGCCGAAAGAGTTCGCGCTGCTGACGCGCCTGCTGATGCGCGTTGGCCAGAATGTGCACCGCGAAACGCTGCAGCAGGATCTGTACAGCTGGAATGACGATCCCGGCTCCAACACCTTAGAAGTCCACATTCACAATCTGCGCCGTAAGCTGGGGAAAGATCGCATCAAAACCGTGCGCGGCGTCGGTTACCGGCTGGAACTGCGCGAATGAACAGCATGCGTCAGCGGTTACTGATCATGCTGGCGCTGATTCTCCTCACCTGCCAGGTGATGAGCGCCATCTGGCTGTGGCATGAAAGCCGCGAACAGATCAGTTTCCTCGTCAATGAAACCCTGTCGGCCCAGGCGCGTAACGATCGGGTGGAGAATGAGATCCGTGAGGCCATCGCCTCGCTGCTGCTGCCTTCGCTGGTGATGGTGTGCCTGACGCTGCTGCTGTCGTTCTGGGCCATCAACTGGATTATTCGTCCGCTAAAATCCCTGCAGGACAGCCTCGCCCACCGCTCGGCCGATAACCTGACGCCGCTGCCGGTCTACTCTGAAATGGATGAGATCGTTGCGGTCACCTCCTCCATCAATCAGCTGTTTTCGCGTCTCGACCACACCTTGCAGCAGGAGCGATTATTTACCGCCGACGCCGCGCACGAGCTGCGTACGCCGCTGGCCGGGCTGCGTCTGCATCTCGAACTCCTGCACCAGCAGCAGGTGCCGCAAAGCGCCATGCTGATTGAGCGCATCGACCAGCTGATGCACACCGTCGAACAGTTGCTGATGCTGTCGCGCGCCGGTCAGGCGCTGGCGGGCGGCCACTATCAGCAGCTGCAGTGGCAGCACGACATCATGCAGCCGCTGATGCCGGAAATGGCGGAGCTGTACGCCCAGCGTCAGCAGACGCTTCACTGGCCAGACGGCGACGAGGTGCCGCAGCAGGGTGAAGCGGTGCTGCTGCGCCTGATGCTGCGCAACCTGCTGGAGAACGCATCGCGCTACAGTCCGGAAGGCAGCAGCGTGCAGGTGAAGCTGCACCAGGCGCAGCAGCAGGTCTGGGTTGAGGTGTGGGATCAGGGGCCAGGAATTGATGCCGACGCGGCGGAAGAGCTGACGCAGGCATTCCGCCGGCGCGATCAGCGCTATGGCGGCAGCGGTCTGGGCCTGAATATTGTGCTGCGCATCGTGCAGATGCATCGCGGCAGGCTGGAACTGGTGAACCGTGAAGACAGCAGCGGACTGATTGCCCGCTGCTGTTTGCCTGTTCAGTTGATTGGCTGAACGCCGTCAGAAGTGGGTGTTAAGGCTCATAAAGTAGGTACGGCCTGATTCGTTATAGGTATTGGCGCCGGCACCGTACAGATAAGCGCCGGTGTTGGCGTTGCCTGTGGTCTGCGCATTGCCCTCACGGAAGTGGCGCTTATCGAACAGGTTATCGATGCCCAGCGTCACGCTGGCGTACTTGTTGATGTCGTAAGTACCGCTCAGGCCGACAATCGAGTACGGACTGACTTTGTCGGTGGCGCTGCCGGTCACCGGCTGCCCTTTGTAGTCATACTTCTTCGGCGTCTGGGTGCCGTACCACGTCAGGGTGGTTTGCAGCGACAGAGCCTGCGTTGCCTGCCAGCTCAGCGTCGAGTTCAGCGTATACTCCGGGATGATCGACAGACGATCGCCGGTCTCCTTGTTCTTGCTCTGCAGCATGTAGGTGAAGTTGTTATTCCACATCACGCTGTCAGAGAACGGCACATTCACCGTGCCTTCCAGCCCTTCCACCACCGCTTTCGGCACGTTCTCCCAGCGATAAATATCCGTGCTGCCGTTAGAGGCTTTGCCCGCAGGCGCATAACCGGCTTCGATCTTGTTGCGGTAGTCGTTGCGGAACCAGGTCAGACCGGCCTGATAACCTTCATGTTTCCACTCCAGCCCAATCTCTTTATTGATGCTGTTTTCCGCCTTCAGATCCGGATTGCCCTGCAGATAGCAGGCACCGGTGCTGGCAGCACAGCCCTGGCCGTTGCTGTACAGCAGATAGTTCGGGTTCGTCTGATAGAGACTCGGCGCTTTGTAGGCCCGGCCAATACCCATCTTCAGCGTGAAGTCATCGCCCAGCCCCTGTGACAGGTTGAGCGACGGGCTCCAGTTGTTGCCGACGATGGAGTGATGATCGAAGCGCAGCGCTGGCGTCAGCATGGTGCTGTCGGTCAGCTCCATGTTGTCTTCAGCAAACAGGGAGAAAATTTCTGCCTGGGCATACGGGCTGCGGCCGGTGCTGGCGATGCCCGGCACGGCACCGTTGCTGGCGGCCTGAGTGGTGGACGAAGGATCCTTCATGCGCTGCTGGTTCCATTCGGTGCCGAACGTCGCGGTCTGGTTGACGCCCAGCTCAAACGGCAGGCTGATTTCACTGTGCAGCAGCACATCATCCAGCTGAATGGTGTTGAACCCGCTGTTGGAGAAGATCCCTTCCGTGCCGCCCGCCAGACCTTCATTGATGCGCGAATTGCGGGTTTTCTCGTAGCGCGCCCAGCTGCTGGTGCTGACGCCGTTATCCCACGCACCGGTCCATTTCAGCGAGATGTTCTGGCGATACAGACGGTTGGTTTCATCGCCGTACAGGCTTTTCACCAGTGCGTTGGTATTGGTGTTCTGCGTGTCGCCCGCGTACAGGTTGCCCTGACGGCTGTAACCGGCCTGCAGTTCCAGCGTCTGCATCGGCGCAAACGCCCAGCTCAGCAACGCATTGATGTCTTTGTTTACCGAACCTTCGCGGCCTGCCGGGTAGCTGCCAGCATAGCTGCCGGTGCGCGCTGCCGCATGCCCTTCATTGATGTCGTAGGCATCGGCCTGGGTTTTGGCTAAGCCGCCGTACAGCCGGAAGTTGAAGTCGTCGCCCAGCGGCCCTTCGAGGCTGAAGTTAGTGCGTTTGGTCGCCCCTTCCGATTTGTGTTCCGGCGCGTTGAAGTAGGTGTTCCACGAACCGTGCCACTGCTGATCGCTGTACTTTTTAGTGATGATATTCACCACCCCGCCCGCCGCGCCGTTACCGTAGCGCACCGCGGCCGGCCCGCGAATCACGTCGATGTGATCGATCATTTCCGGCGGCACCCAGTTGGTATCGCCACGCGTGTCACGTTCGCCGCGCCAGCCGAGACGCACTGAGTTACGGCTGGTGATCGGCATGCCGTCCACCATGATCAGCGTGTTTTCCGGTCCCATGCCGCGAATATCGATCTGCCGGTTGTTGCCGCGCTGGCCGCTGGTCGAGTTGCCGGTCAGGTTGACGCCTGGCATGGTACGGATAATTTCTGAAACATTGCGCGCCGGCGGATGCTTTTTGATCTCATCGGCGGTGATGGTGGAAACCCCCGGTGCCTGCAGCGTCTGCTGCTGGGCCGTCACCATCAAGGTGCCGCCGTCAATCGCACTGGCGTCGGGAGAAGAGGTATTGCTGGAAGTGGTCTTGCCGGAAGTCTCTGCTGCCCAGGCATTGCCGGAGAGCAATGAGGCGCTGAGCCCCAGTTCAATCAAAATAGCGAAGGTTAACCGCGAGTAATGCTTCATTTTTTTCATTCCTGGAAGGCCAGTTCTGCGCCACAGCGGAGTGACTGGCGAGCCGGTGAGAAGATCCCTGTCTTTATCACGCCACTGTTCACACCTGGCAGAGCCATCCTTTGCGCAATCCCGGTAAAAAACCGGGTGCCAGACGGAACGTGCGTGCTCATTTTGAGCGCAGTCACCCTATTGCAAATGCAAATAATTATCAATAGTATTATTTATCAACTCTATGTAAACCTCCCCGTACAGACGGCAACTGGCAGCCCCTATGACCTGGCGAAACGAGAGAATTGGTAGCGAAGCCTGGTGGCAGGAGCAACAGACTCAGGGCATTCCGCGCATCGAACCGCAGCAGGATGGCACCTGTCTGGTGACCTTCTTCTGGCGCGATCCGCAAGGCAGTGAAACCACCTCCCGCACCGAGCGCGTGTGGATCAACATCACCGGCGTGACCGATCACCACCAGCGGCGCCCGCCGCAATCGCTGATGCGCGTGGCCGGGAGCGATGTCTGGTACTGGCAAACCGTGTTGCCGTCGCACTGGCGTGGCAGCTATTGCCTGATGCCGGACCGGCAGGCCAGCGATTTCAGCGGCGAGGCTGACATGTCTGCGCTGCGCCACTGGTGGCGCGAAAAATTCCCCACCGCGCAGGCCGATGCGCTCAATCCGCTGCGTAGCTGGTCCGGCGGACGCGGTATGGGCGTGTCACCGCTGCACCTGCCTGATGCGCCCGACCAGCAGGTGTGGCGCGCGGTGGATGAAGGCCGCGCACCGGCGCTGACGCTGCAGGTGCAACAGTGGGACAGCGCGCTGCTCGGCAATTCGCGCCGGGTGTGGCTGTACGCCACCGGCGAGGCGCAGCACGGCACGCGTCCGCTGGCGATTCTGCTTGATGGCCAGTTCTGGGCGCAGCAGATGCCGATCGCCGGCCCGCTGCAGCAGCTGACCGCTGCCGGCCAACTGCCGCCGGCGGTCTACCTGTTTATCGACATCATCGATCGCGAACACCGCAGCCGCGAGCTGCCGTGCAATCCCCAGTTCTGGCAGGCGGTACAGCAGGAGCTGCTGCCGCAGGTGGCGCGCTGGATGCCGTACGATGCGCAGCCGGCGCGTACGCTGGTCGCCGGACAAAGCTTCGGCGGACTGGCCGCGGTGTTTGCCGCGCTGCACTTTCCGCACACCTTTGGCAACGCGCTCAGCCTGTCCGGTTCGTTCTGGTGGCCGGAACGCGGTAACCCGCACGGCTGGCTGTTGCAGGCGCTGGATAACGGCCTGGCACCCCGTCAGCCGCTGCGTTTCTGGCTGGAGGCCGGACGGCGTGAAGGGCTGATCCTGCAAGCCAACCAACAATTACAACAACAACTTACCGCTGCCGGCTATCAGGTACATTACCAGCCGGTAGAGGGCGGCCATGACGCGCTGTGCTGGCGCGGTGGCCTGCTCGACGGTCTGCAAGCTTTGTGGCGCAATCCAGACTCATTCATCACGTCAGACGTGAACCGGAGCGACAGTAAAATTTCTGATGAACGACACAATGATTGACCAACAAACGCTGCCGCTGGTCGCGGCCCAGCCTGGCATCTGGATCGCCGACCAGCTCAGCCGCCATCACAACGCCTATGCAGTGGCGCACTTTATCGAGCTGCGCGGTGACATCAACAGCGCGCTGCTGGCACAGGCCATCGTCGATGGCATGCAGGAAGCCGATACCCTGAATATGGCGTTCGGCGAAATCGACGGCGAGCCGCTGCAGTGGCCGCAGCCGCAGACCTTCAGCCTGCCAGACATCGTTGACCTGCGCGGCGAAGCGGATGCCGCCGCCGTTGCGCGCGCACAGATGCGCGCCGATATGCAGGGCGACCTGCGCGTGCTGAGCGGCGCGCCGCTGTGGCACCATCGCCTGTTCCGCCTCGGCGAGCAGCACTGGTTCTGGTATCAGCGCTATCACCATCTGGTGGTGGATGGCTTCAGTTTTACCGCGCTGACGCGCCGCATCGCCAATCTGTACAGCGCCGCCGTACAGCAGCAGACGCCAGAGCCAACGCCGTTTATTCCGTTCAGCGCCGTGGTTGACGAGTATCAGCGCTATCAGCAGTCAGCCTCTTACGCCCGTGACGGCGAGTTCTGGCGCGAAAAAGGCCGCGCTCTGCCCGCGCCCGCCTCGCTGTCGCCGCTGCCGCTGGCTGGTCAGAGCGCCAGCACCGATCTGCTGCGCCACAGCGTCACGCTGGATCGTCACCGTTTCCACACGCTGGTCAGCCAGCATCCGCAGAATAGCGCCGCCGATCTGGCCTTTGCGCTGGTGGCGCTGTGGCTGGCTCGTCTCAGCGGACAAAACGATTTTGCTGCCGGCTTCATCTTTATGCGCCGCATCGGCTCCGCCGCGCTGTGCGCTACCGGTCCGGTGATCAACGTGCTGCCGATGGCGGTGCATTACCACCCGGGACAAACGCTCGGCGATCTCGCCGCGCAGCTGGCGGCGGAAGTGAAAAAAATGCGCCGTCATCAGCGCTACGATGCTGAACAGGTGCAGCGCGACCTCGGCCGCCTCGGTGATAGCGATCCGCTGTACGGTCCGGTGATCAACCTGAAGATGTTTGACTACCAGCTCGATTTCGCTGGCGTTGAAGGCATCACACATCAGCTGGCCTCCGGGCCGGTGCGCGATCTGGAGATCGCCATTTACCTCAGCGAGCAGGGCGAACTGACGCTGGAGCTGCTGGCGAACGCCCAGCGTTATACCGCCGATACGCTACAGCGCCACGCCAGCCGCTTTGCCCTGCTGCTCAGCCAGCTGGCCGCGCAGCCGCAGCGCGCACTGGGCGAGCTCGATCTGCTGACGCCAGCGGAGCAGCAGCAGATCGCCGCCATCAATCAGACCGCGCATCCGCTGCCGGCCGAAACCCTGGGGTCGCTGCTGGCGCAGCAGGCGCGGCGCACGCCGGACGCGCCGGCGCTGGCCGATGCGCAGCACCAGCTAACTTACCGCCAGATGCAGCAGCAGGTATTTGCGCTGGCGGCCGATCTCAGCGCGGCCGGCGTGCAGCATGGCGATATCGTCGCCGTGGCGCTGCCGCGTTCGGTGCAACTGTCGCTGGCGCTGCAGGCGATTGTGGCGCTCGGGGCCGCTTATCTGCCGCTGGATACCGGTTATCCGGACGAGCGTTTACAGCTGATGCTGGAAGACGCCGCGCCCAAAATACTGATTACCGCTACCGCGCTCAGTGCCCGCTTCCACGCCATCGCGCCGGTCAGTCAGCTGCCCTTTGACACGCTGTACCGCACGGAAAATGCGCCGGCACCGGCCAGCGCGCCGACGCCGCAGGATGGCGCCTACATCATCTATACCTCTGGCTCTACCGGCCGGCCGAAAGGCGTGCTGGTCGGTCATCAGGCGATCGTCAACCGCCTGCTGTGGATGCAGGATCGCTATCCGCTGCAGGCGGATGACGTGGTGCTGCAGAAAACGCCGGCCAGCTTTGATGTCTCCGTCTGGGAATTCTTCTGGCCGCTGCTGGTCGGCGCGCAGCTGGTGATGGCACCGCCGGATGCGCACCGCGATCCGGAAGCGCTACAGCAACTGTTTGCCCGCTACAAAGTCACCACCACGCATTTCGTACCCTCGATGCTGGCGGCCTTTGTCGCGGCGCTCGATCACCCGGCCGCGATAGCGTGCTGCGCCAGCCTGCGCAATGTGTTTTGCAGCGGTGAAGCGCTGCCGACCGATCTGTCGCGCAGCTGGGAAACATTAACCCGCGTGCCGCTGCACAATCTGTACGGGCCGACCGAAGCGGCCGTTGATGTCAGCTGGTATCCGGCGTATGGCGCAGCGCTGGCGGCCGTTGACGGCCCGAGCGTGCCGATTGGCTTCCCGGTGTGGAACACCGGCCTGCGCATTCTGGATGCGCAGATGCAGCCGGTGCCGCCGGGCGTGGCCGGCGATCTTTATCTCACCGGCATTCAGCTGGCGCACGGTTACCTCAACCGGCCGGAACTGACCGCCAGCCGCTTCATTGCCGACCCGTTCGCTGCTGGCGAGCGCATGTACCTGACCGGCGACGTGGCGCGCTGGCTGGATAACGGCGCGGTGGAGTACCTTGGCCGCAGCGATGACCAGCTGAAGATTCGCGGGCAGCGCATTGAGCTGAACGAAATCGATCATGCGCTGTGCGCCCAGCCCGGCATTGAGCAGGCGGTGACGCATGCGGTGGTGCTGGGCAGTGCGACGGCACAGGGCGATGCGCGACAGCTGGTGGGCTACGTGGTGGCGCCGCAGCCGGTGGAGGGCGACGCGCTGCGTCACGCGCTGGCGCAGCAGCTGCCGGCGCACATGGTGCCGGTGGCCATCGTCCAGCTGGAGGCGCTGCCGCTCAGCAGCAACGGCAAACTGGATCGCAAAGCGCTGCCGCTGCCGCAGAGCACCACGCAGCGCCAGGGACGCGCACCGTCGCCCGGCCTGGAAAGCACGTTGGCCGCGGCATTCTGCCGGTTGCTGGCCTGCGACACGATCGGCGCGCAGGATGATTTCTTTGCGCTCGGTGGCCATTCGCTGCTGGCAATGCGCCTGGCCGCACAGCTGCGCCGCGAATTACAGCAGCCGGTCTCGGTCGGACAGATCATGATCGCCCCGACGGTAGAAAAACTGGCGGCACTGCTGAGGGATGGACAATCCCATCAGCAGGCGGGCTTTGAAACGCTGCTGCCGCTGCGTAAAGGCAACGGGCCGACGCTGTTCTGCTTCCACCCGGCGTCCGGCTTCGCGTGGCAATTCAGCGTGCTGCAGCGTTATCTTGATCAGCGCTGGTCACTGGTCGGCGTCCAGTCGCCTGACACGCAGGGACCGCTGAACCAGAGCACGCACCTCGAGGAGGTCTGCGAGGCGCATCTGCGCACGCTGCGCGAGGTACAACCGCATGGGCCATACTATTTCCTCGGCTACTCACTGGGCGGCACGCTGGCGCAGGGCATTGCTGCCCGGCTGGAAGCGGCGGGAGAAGAAGTGGCGTTCCTCGGCCTGCTCGACACCTGGCCGCCGGAAACGCAGAACTGGGATGAGAAGCGCGGCGAGAATGTGCTGGATCCGGCGGTGCTGGAGGAGGTGAATCGCGAGCGCGAACAGTTTATTGCCGCGCAGCGCCATCAGGCCGGTGAAGAGATGCGGGCCATGTTCGATACCATCGAAGCCAACTACGCCAGCTCGGTGCGCCTGCTGGCCACGGCGCGCAGCGCACGCTTCGGCGGCCGCGCTACGCTATTCCTCGCCGAACAGACGCAGCAGCCAGGCCAGGATGCGCGCCGCGCCTGGGCGCCCTATGTCGGTGAGCTGGCGGTGTGGCCGATGGATTGTGCCCACGTCGAGATTATCTCGCCTCGCATGTTTGAGCAGATCGGGCCGCTGTTGCAGCAGTTGCTGGCGTAGCGGTTTTGCCCTCACCCTCTCCCGGCGGGAGAGGGAACCGTATGGCAGAGAACGTTTACACCACAGCCCTTTCTTCCGCCTTAGCGCCCGCGCCCCAGCGGCACAATCATTGGCGTATGCGCCACCGGATCCTCAACAATCACACAGCGTAATCCGTATACCTGCTCAATCAGCGCCGGCGTCACAATCTCGGCCGGCTTGCCCTCGGCAATAATCTTCCCGTGACGCATGGCGATCAGATGGGTGGCGTAGCGGCAGGCGTGATTGAGATCGTGCAGCACCACCACCAGCGTGCGGCCATGCTGCTGATTCAGCGTCTGCATCAGCTCAAGCAAATCAATCTGGTGGGTAATGTCCAGCCAGGTGGTGGGCTCATCCAGCAGCAGCAGTGGCGTCTGCTGCGCCAGCACCATGGCGATCCAGACGCGCTGACGCTGCCCGCCGGACAGGGTATCGACCGGCTGCTGCGCCAGATCCGCCACGCCGGTGGCCAGCATCGCCTGCTGCACCGCCGCTTCATCCTCTGCGCGCCAGCGGCCAAACAGCGACTGATGCGGATAACGCCCGCGCGCCACCAGTTCGCTCACGCTGATGCCCGCCGGTGCGTTCGAACTCTGCGGCAGCAGGCCAAGACGGCGCGCCACCTCTTTGGTGGGATAACGCGCAATCGCTTCGCCATCCAGCAGCACGTCGCCTTTCAGCGGTGCCTGCAGGCGGCTGAGGGTGCGCAGCAGGGTCGATTTGCCGCAGGCGTTGGGGCCGATAATTACCGTCAGTTCCCCTTGCGGAATCGCCACCGACAGATTTTCCGCCACCACCTTTTTGTCATAACCCAGCGTCAGGCCTTCGCCGTACAGCCGTGAAGGAATATCGATCATTGGCGTCGCGCCTCCCGCACCAGTAACGCA
This sequence comes from Pantoea dispersa, assembly GCF_035783935.1. Lineage (GTDB taxonomy): Bacteria > Pseudomonadota > Gammaproteobacteria > Enterobacterales > Enterobacteriaceae > Pantoea > Pantoea dispersa_C. The sequence continues at coordinate 299,561 of NZ_JALKOV010000003.1, forward strand.
ATCAGATAGAGTCCGCCCAGGCTGACGGTAATCACGCCAACCGGCAGTTGATAAGGCAGGAACAGATGCTGCGCGGCATAATCGGCGGCGCACAACAGCAGCGCGCCGCACAGCGCCGCCAGCCACAATGCGCCTTTTTCACCGCCGCACAGCCGGCGCGCAATCTGCGGCGCCAGCAGCGCCACGAAGGAGATCGGGCCCGCCAGCGCGGTGGAAGCCGCAGTCAGCAGCACGCCCAGCAGCATCAGCCACAGGCGGCTGCGCTCTACCGGCACGCCGAGCGCACAGGCGGTGTCGTCGCCCATCTCCAGCAGACGCATGCGGCGCGTCAGTAGCGCCACCAGCAGCAGCGACAGCAGCAGCACCGTCACCACCGGCGGCGTTTTCGCCCAGGTGATGCCGTTAAGCGATCCGGCGCTCCACAGCCCGGCGCTGAGCGCCGACTCCAGCGAAGCGCTGATAATCAGCCAGGCGTTGAGCGCCATCAGCAGCGCGCGCACGCTGATGCCCACGATGATTAACCGAAACGTTTCCACGCCGTTGCGCCAGGCGAACAGATACACCAGCGCAGCCGTCGCGATACCGCCGATCAGCGCGGCGCCGGTCATGGCGGTGATGCTCTGATTAAACAGCACCAGCGCCACCAGCACGCCGCTGTAAGCGCCGGTATTGAAGCCGAGAATATCCGGGCTGCCGAGCGGGTTGCGCAGCAGCGACTGAAAAATTGCCCCGCTGACGCCGAGCGCTGCGCCGATCAACAGCGCCATCAGCACGCGCGGCAGACGCCACTCCACCACAATCAGCTGCACATTGGCCGCTCCCTGCCCGCGCAGCGCCTGCCACACCTGCTCCGCCGTAATCGGCAACGCACCGCGCGTCAGCGCCAGCCACGTCAGCAGCGCACACGCGACTAGCAGCCAGCCGCCATGCAACCAGGCGCGCCGCGTCATAATCCACCTCGCTCGCGCTGGCGCCGCACCAGCAAAATCAGCATCGGCGCACCGAGGATGGCGGTGACGATGGAGACGCGCAGCTCGCCCGCCACCATCATCCGCCCCAGAATATCCGCCGCCAGCAGCAGCGCCGGGGTGATCAATGCCGTCGCCGGCAGCAGCCAGCGGTGATCGTTGCCCACCAGCCAGCGGGCAAAATGCGGCGTCATCAGGCCGATAAAAGCGATCGGCCCGACGGCGGCGGTCGCCGCGCCGCTCAGTAAGGCAATCGCCAGCAGGCCCAGCAGTTGCGTGCGCACCACGCGCGTGCCCAGCGCCGCCGCCATATCGCCGCCCATGCTCAGGCTGTTCAGCGACTGCGCCAGCCCCAGCGCCAGCGCCGCGCCGGCCAGCACCGCCGGGCTCAGGGTGCGCAACACGCTGAAATCGCGGATATCCAGCGAGCCGCTCTGCCAGAAGCGCAGGTGATCGTAAATGTCCGGATTGAGCAGCGACAGGCCGGAGGTTAAGCCCTCCAGCACGGCCGCCAGCGCCACGCCCGCCAGCGTCAGGCGTACCGGATTAACGCGACCGCCGCCCATCGCGCCAATTACCGTCATGAGCAGTGCCGCCAGCAGCGCGCCGCTGAAGGCCAGCGTCAGCCACTGCAGCGGTGAGTCGGCGCCCAACAGCGCGATGCCGAGCACGATGGCGAAACCGGCACCGGCGTTCACGCCCAGAATGCCCGGCTCGGCCAGCGGATTACGCGTCAGGCTCTGCATCAGCGCGCCCGCCAGCCCCAGCGACACGCCGGCCAGCAGACCGGCCAGCGTGCGCGGCAGGCGCGCATCGCGCACGATAATGCACTCCGCGCTGGAGCAGGAAGCGGTGAGAGCGTGATACACATCGGAAAGCGGTATTGATTTGGCACCCAGCATCAGACTGAGCGCCATGAGGAGCAAAAGCAGAATCCCTGAGCCTGCTAATGCACGGATCTGGCGCATAGCGTTCTAAACCTTCACTGTTCAACGTCGTTGCGGTGCAACGTAATTTGATAATGATATTTGTTATCGTTATTACTCGCGTTTGCCTATGTTACCATGAGTCGCCTCGCGGATGATGAGGAAAATTGGTGCAAAAAGGCGAAACAATGAACAAATCCTCTCACTTTATCGATCTCTCACTGCTGAAAACCCACGCGGCGTTTCGCGCGGTGTTTATTGCGCGTTTTATCTCGATTGTGGCGCTCGGCATGCTGGCCGTTGCCGTGCCGGTGCAGATTCAGCAGATGACCCATTCCCCGCTGCTGGTGGGCCTCGCCGTCACGCTGTCTGCCGCCGGCATGTTTACCGGACTGCTGACCGGCGGCGTGCTGGCCGATCGCTATGAGCGTAAGAAGTTGATCCTGTTTGCCCGCACCACCTGCGGGCTGGGCTTTGTCGCGCTGGCGATTAACGCCGCGTTGCCCGCGCCCTCGCTGCTGGCCGTCTATCTGCTCGGTCTGTGGGACGGCTTTTTTGGCGCGATTGGCGTTACCGCGCTGCTGGCCGCCACGCCCGCGCTGGTCGGTCGTGAGAACATTATGCAGGCCGGTGCCATTACCATGCTGACGGTGCGCTTCGGCTCGATTTTATCGCCGGCGATTGCTGGTGTGGTGATCGCGCACGGCGGCGTGCTGTGGAATTACGGGCTGACCGCCTTCGGCACGCTGCTGACGGTACTGACGCTGCTGAAGCTGCCTGCGCTGCCACCGCCTCCGCAGCCGCGCGAGCATCCGCTGCTGGCACTGGCAACCGGTGTGCAGTTCCTGTTTGCCAGTCCGCTGGTCGGCATGGTGGCGCTGACCGGCGCGCTGGTGACGCTGGCCAGCGCCATCCGCGTGCTGTACCCGGCGCTGGCACCGCACTGGTCAGTGAGCGCCGACCAGCTCGGCATGCTGTACGCCGCTGTGCCGCTCGGGGCCGCCGTCGGGGCGTTCACCAGCGGCAGGCTGAAACAGGCCGCGCGCCCGGGACGGCTGGTGCTGGGCAGCGCCGTGGCCGGTTTTGTCGCGCTGGGTCTGTTCAGCCTGATGCCGACGCTGTGGCTGGCGCTGCTGTGCCTGGCGGGCTTCGGCTACTTCAGCGCGATTAACAGCCTGGTGCAGTACGCGATGATTCAGCGGCTGACGCCGGATCATCTGCTGGGCCGCATCAATAGTCTGTGGACGGCGCAAAACGTGTGCGGCGATGCCATCGGTGCGGCGCTGATTGGTGCCCTCGGTTCGTGGCTACTGCCGGCGCAGGCTGCCGCGGCGTTTGGCTTTGCCGCGGCGCTGCTGGGCGTCATGATGTGGCTGATGATGAAAGGATTACGTCGTTACCAGGCGCCCGCGCCGGTGCTGGCGCAGCAGACCTCATGATTTAACGAACAGCTGCTGCAGTCGCGTCAGCAGATTGCTGGCGCTGTAGTAATCCAGCCGGAAGGTGTCGATGCCCAGCGCATAAACCTGCTTATCGCGCACCGCCGCGTTTTGCGCCAGGAACGGGTTGCTCAGCACCGACTGCGCGGTGTTGTCATCCCCGGCAAACAGCAGGAAGCTGTGACCGGTCAGGCTGGCGGCGAGATTCTCGCCGGAGAGCTGAATAATGTCTTTGCGCTGGCCCATGCTGTGCCCCTGTTGTGTGCCGGCCGGCGGCAGCGCCAGGGTAAAACCGAGCTGCTGCAGCAGTTTGCCCTGCGCCGATTCGGCAGTCCACAGGTTCACCGCGCGGCCATCGCCGTTCCATACCATGGCGGAGACCGGCTGCGGCGGCAGCGTAATGGCCTGCTTCAGCGCCGCTTCGCGATCGTCGAACGCTTTAACGCGCTGCGCCGCCTGCGCTTCATGGCCAGTGGCCTGGCCCAGCAGCGTAACCACATCCTGCCAGCTCTTGTCGTCGTAGTTGACCACCAGCGTGGGTGCAATGGCGGACAGCTGACTGACCAGCTTCAGGGCGGAGTCATTGCCGGTGGCGCTGACGATGATCAGATCCGGCGCTTGCGCTGCAATCGACTCGGCGCTCGGCTCACCAATGTACAGACGCTTAACGTGGCGCTGTTTTGCCACCTCGCCCCACTGACGGAAAAAGCCCTGATCGTCGGCCAGCCGGCTTTTCGGTGCGGTGGCGCCTGAGGCGATGACCGGCGCGTCAATCGCCAGCAGCGAGCCGGTCAGCGTGACGCTGGTGGAGACAATGCGCTGCGGTGCCTGGTTGAGCGTGACGGCTCCGGTCGCGCCCTGAATACTGCGCGGCCAGCCCTGTTCGGCCCGTGCCTGGCCGGAAACCACCTGGATGAAAAACAGCAGGACCGCTATGCCCCATAAACCGCCTTTATTCATAATCTTTGCTCCACCTTTTCGCTTGTTGCCTGGCCCGGCGTCAGTCGCCGCTTACGTCTGACAGCACGGTAAATCCCGCCAATGGATTGACTCTTTGCCCCTTTCGACGTAGGTTACAGGGCCATAATAAAAATGATAATCATTCTTAATAATCTTATCATTTATAGGTGAAAATTATGGTGGAAAGCTCCACGTTTGAAAATGCCTGGCTGAAGGATTTTTCCGCGCTGTGCCGCGGCTTCCTCTTCACCTCGCCATGGCGCAGCCTGGCCACCCAGGGCTGCTATACCACGATTAACACGCCAGTGCGCGATGCCGCGCTGCTGCAGGGCGACTTTCAGCAGCAGCTGCGCCAGCACTTTGCCGCAGCGAAAAAGCAGGGTATCGCCAATCCGCTGCTGGTGGGCGCGATTCCGTTTGACGTCAGCCAGCCGGCGTCGCTGTTCATCCCCGAATCCTGGCAGAGCTTTAATCGCGCCGACCTGCAACAGGCGCTGCCGGCGCAGCAGAGCGATCTGCCGGCAGTGCGGCGGCGTACCGCGGTGCCGGACCACGCGGTATTTACCCGCATGGTGGCCGATGCCGTTGCCACCATCCAGCGCGGCGATCCGGACAAAGTGGTGCTGTCGCGCCTGATGGATATCGTCACCGAGCAGCCGGTGGATACCGCCGCGCTGATGCAGCGCGTGATCGCGCAAAATCCCAATAGCTACCATTTCCATCTGCCGCTGGCGGAAGGCGGTGCGCTGGTGGGTGCCAGCCCGGAACTGATGCTGCGTAAACAGGGGCGCGATTTCAGCTCCTGCCCGCTGGCCGGCTCGGCGCGCCGCCATCATGACGATGTCAGCGCCGATCGCGCGGCAGGTAACACGCTGATGGATTCCGCCAAAGATCGCCACGAACATCAGCTGGTGACCGACGCAATGCGCAGCACGCTGCAGCCGCGCAGTCGCCTGCTGTCGGTGCCGACCGTGCCGTCGCTGATCACCACCGCCACGCTGTGGCACCTGGCGACGCAAATCGATGGCGAAGTGCAGGATGAGCGCGAAAACGCGCTGTCGCTGGCGGCGCTGCTGCACCCGACCCCGGCCCTGAGCGGCTTCCCGCACGCCCGCGCGCAGCAGCTGATTCAGCAGCTGGAACCTTTTGATCGCCAGCTGTTTGGCGGCATCGTCGGCTGGTGCGACAGCGAAGGCAACGGCGAATGGGTGGTGACGATTCGCTGCGGAACGGTAAACGGCACGCGCGTGCGGCTGTTTGCCGGCGCTGGCATCGTCGCCGACTCACAACCGGAATCAGAATGGCGCGAAACGGGTGTGAAGCTGGACACCATGTTGCGCGCTTTTGGACTGCAATAAAGGAACAAGCATGAGCATTCCCTTCAGCCGCTGGCCGGCACATCTGGCCGCGCGCTACCGCGAAAAAGGTTACTGGATCGACGTGCCGCTGACCGACATCATCGACCGACATCGTGACAATGACGCCATCGCCGTGATCGACGGTACGCTGCAGCTCAGCTACCGCCAGCTGGCGCAGCGCAGTGATAATCTGGCGGCGGCGCTGCAGCGGCGCGGTTTGCAGCGCGGCGATACCGCACTGGTGCAGCTTGGCAATGTGGCGGATTTTTACGTCACGCTGTTTGCCCTGTTCAAACTGGGCGTGGCTTCGGTGTACGCGCTGTTCAGCCATCAGCGCACCGAGCTGCTGGCCTATGCGCAGCAGATTGCCCCGAAACTGCTGATCGCCGATCGCCAGCACGCGCTGTTTGCCAGCGACGATTTCATCGCCACGCTGTGCGAGGCGCAGCCCACGCTGCAGCAGGTGATCCTGCGTAACGACGCGCAGGCGGAAAATACGCTGGCGTCGCTGCAGGATGAAGCGGCGGACGATTTTGTCGCGACGCCGACGGCCGCCGATGAAGTGGCGTTTTTTCAGCTCTCCGGCGGCAGCACCGGCACGCCGAAGCTGATTCCGCGCACCCACAACGACTACTTCTACAGCATCCGCGCCAGCGACGAGATTTGCCACATCAACGCCGACACGCGCTATCTGATCGCCCTGCCCGCACCGCATAACTTCGCCATGAGTTCCCCCGGTTCGCTCGGCGTGTTTTATGCCGGTGGCCAGGTGATTCTCGCCGCGGATCCCAGCGCCACGCTCTGCTTCCCGCTGATTGAGCAGCACCAGGTGACCGATACCGGCCTGGTGCCGCCGGCGGTCAGCCTGTGGCTGCAGGCGATTCAGGAGTGGGGCAGCAACACAGCGCTGGCGTCGCTGCAGCGCATGCAGGTCGGCGGGGCCAAACTGGGCGAAACGCTGGCCGCACGCATTCAGCGTGAAATCGGCTGCCAGCTGCAGCAGGTGTTTGGCATGGCGGAAGGGCTGGTTAACTACACGCGTTTCGGCGATGACCAGCAAACCATTCTGACTACCCAGGGGCGCCCGATTTCGGACGATGACGAAGTGTGGGTGGCCGACGAGAATGGCAATCCGCTGCCGCCAGGCCAGATCGGTCGCCTGATGACGCGCGGTCCTTACACCTTCCGGGGCTACTACAACAGCCCGGAGCACAATGCCGCCAGCTTCGACGCAGATGGATTTTACTGCTCGGGCGATCTGATTGAGATCAACGCTCAGGGTTACATCACCGTGCAGGGACGCGAAAAGGATCAGATCAACCGTGGTGGCGAGAAGATCGCCGCAGAAGAGATCGAAAACCTGCTGCTGCGTCACCCGGATGTGATCCACGCCGCGCTGGTGTCCATGCATGACGAACTGATGGGTGAAAAGAGCTGTGCCTTCATTGTAGCGCGCCAGCCGGTGAAGCCGGTCGCGCTGCGCCGCCATCTGCGCGAGCTGGGCATTGCCGAATTCAAACTTCCCGACCGCATTACCTGCGTCGACGCCCTGCCGCTGACCCCGGTGGGCAAAGTGGATAAAAAACGTTTACGCCAACAGCTTGCCGAGCAGACGCAAGCCTGATTTTTTCCGGAGATTGTAATGGCTATTCCAAAACTGACTTCTTATGCGCTGCCCGCCGCCACTGAGCTGCCGGCGAATAAAGTGCAGTGGACGCTGGAGCCGCAGCGCGCGGCGCTGCTGATTCACGACATGCAGGCCTATTTCCTCAACTTCTGGGGCGAAGACAGCCCGCTGGTCAATCAGGTAGTAGAGAACATTGCCCGCCTGCGCGCTTACTGCAAAGCGCAGGGCATTCCGGTGTTCTATACCGCGCAGCCCAACCAGCAGAGCGATGAAGATCGCGCGCTGCTGAATGATATGTGGGGACCAGGGCTGAACAAACATCCGGATCAGCAGAAGATCGTCGATGCGCTGGCGCCGGATCAGGACGATCAGGTGCTGACCAAATGGCGCTACAGCGCGTTCGTGCGCTCGCCGCTGGAGTCGATCCTGCAGGAGATGGGCCGCGATCAGCTGATCATCACCGGCGTGTATGCCCACATCGGCTGCCTGACCACTGCCACCGATGCCTTCATGCGTAACATCCAGCCGTTTATGGTGGCCGATGCGCTGGCCGACTTCTCGCGTGATGAGCATATGATGGCGCTGACCTACACCGCAGGTCGCAGTGGCAAAGTGGTGATGACCGCCGATCTGATGCCGCTGCCGCACAGCAAGGACGCGCTGCGCGCGCTGATTCTGCCGCTGCTGGAAGATGATGACGTGCCGGAAGATGATGAAAACCTGATCGACTATGGACTGGATTCGGTGCGCGTGATGGCGCTGGCGGCGCGCTGGCGTCAGGTGCACAGCGATATCGACTTCATCAGCCTGGCGAAAAACCCCAGCATTGATGGCTGGTGGGCGCTGCTGTCGCGGGTGCCAGCCCAATGAGCGCCTGTTTTGATTTCAGCGGAAAAATTGTCTGGGTAACCGGGGCCGGCAAGGGCATCGGTTATCACACCGCACTGGCGTTCCATCAGGCCGGTGCGCAGGTGACCGGTTTTGATCTGCACTTTGGCCAGGATGACTATCCGTTTGCCACCTGCCAGCTGGATGTCGCCGACAGCGCCGCAGTGCGCGATTGCTGCCAGTCACTGCTGGCCAGCCAGCCGCGGCTGGATATCCTGGTGAACGGCGCGGGCATTCTGCGCATCGGCAGCACCGATGCGCTGTCGTTCGCCGACTGGCAGGCGTGCCTCGCCGTCAACGCCGGCGGCGCGTTTAATCTGTTCCAGCAGACGCTGCCGGTGTTCCGCCAGCAGCGCGCTGGCGCGATTGTCACCATCGCCTCTAACGCCGCGCACGCCCCGCGCCTCGGCATGTCGGCCTATGGCGCCTCCAAAGCGGCGCTGCGCAGCCTGTGTCAGACGGTCGGGCTGGAGATGGCACCGTATGGCGTGCGCTGCAATATTGTCTCACCGGGATCGACCGATACCGATATGCAGCGCAGCCTGTGGCATACGCCGGAAGCCGAGCAGGAGATGATTAATGGTTTCCCGGATCAGTACAAGCTGGGGATCCCGCTGCGTAAGATCGCCCAGCCGCAGGAGATCGTGAACAACATCCTGTTCCTCGCGTCGGATCTTGCCAGCCACGTGGTGCTGCAGGATATTGTGGTGGACGGCGGCGCAACGCTGGGAGCCTGAGGCATGGCAATCTGGAAACGTACAGTGGATCTCGCCACGCTCAATCAGCTGGGCGATAACTCGCTGGTGGCGCATCTGGGGATCGTGTTTACCACCATCGGTGACGATTATCTGGAGGCCACCATGCCGGTGGACAGCCGCACGCAGCAGCCGTTTGGCCTGCTGCACGGCGGCGCGTCGGTGGTGCTGGCGGAGTCGATGGGCTCCATTGCCGGTTACCTGAGCGTGGAAGAGGGTAAAAGCGTGGTGGGCATTGAGGTCAGCGCCAGCCATCATCGGGCGGTGAGCAGCGGCGAGGTACGCGGTGTTTGTCGTCCGCTGCATCTCGGGGCGCGCAATCAGAGCTGGCAGATTGAGATACGCAATGGTCGCGATCAGCTGTGTTGCAGTTCAAGGCTGACGGTGGCGGTGCTGGGGTAGGTTTGGTTCCTCTGCGGCCTGATGCCCTCACCCTGCCCTCTCCCACGGGGAGAGGGAATGATGGTGCGGGCTGATACCCTCACACTGGCCTCTCCCACAGGGAGAGGGATGATGGTGCGGGCTGGTGCTCTGCGCTAAACAGCAATAAAAAAAGCGGCCATCTGGCCGCTTTTTTTCGCTGCAATTAACGCTGGTAAATGATTTCGACGCCTTCGTCGTCTTCATCATCCCAGTCGTCATCCCAGTCTTCGTCTTCTTCCACTTCCTGCGCATTTTCCAGCGCTTCACGGTGGTAATCATCCCACATGAAGGCCACTTTCTCTGGCTGCTTCGCTTCTTCTTCCGCTTCTTTCGGATTCGCAATGATGAAGCTCATCACGTCCCAGCACAGCTCATTGACGCCGTCACGGCTGGCGGCGGAGATCAGATAATATTTCTCATCCCAGCCCAGCGCTTCGGCAATGGCTTTGGCGCGGCTTTCCGCCTCTTCGCGGCTCAGCAGGTCAGTTTTGTTGAACACCAGCCAGCGCGGTTTCTGGTACAGCTTGTCGCTGTATTTTTCCAGCTCGCCGAGAATGATGCGGGCGTTTTCCACCGGATCGGATTCGTCGATTGGCGCGATGTCGATGAGGTGCAGCAGCACACGACAGCGCTCCAGATGCTTGAGGAAGCGAATTCCGAGGCCCGCGCCTTCCGCTGCGCCTTCAATCAGGCCGGGAATGTCGGCGACCACGAAGCTCTTTTCGCTGTCCATACGCACCACGCCGAGGCTCGGCACTAAGGTGGTGAACGGATAATCCGCCACTTTTGGCTTCGCCGCTGATACCGCACGGATAAAGGTCGATTTACCGGCGTTAGGCAGACCCAGCATCCCCACGTCAGCCAGCAGCATCAGTTCCAGCTGCAGGTCGCGCTTCTCGCCCGGCGTGCCCATGGTTTTCTGTCGCGGCGTACGGTTCACTGACGATTTGAAGCGGGTGTTGCCCAGACCGTGCCAGCCGCCTTTCGCTACCATCAGCTTCTGCTCATGGCGCGTCATGTCGCCCAGCGTTTCGCCCGTGCCCTGATCGATCACGCGCGTACCCACCGGCACTTTAACAATGATGTCTTTACCGCGTTTACCGGTACAGTCACGGCTCTGGCCATTCTGGCCGCGTTCGGCGCGGAAAGATTTTTCGAAACGATAATCGATCAGGGTGTTGAGGTTTTCATCCGCCAGCAGATAAACATCACCGCCGTCACCACCGTCACCGCCGTCCGGTCCCCCTTTGGGAATGTACTTCTCGCGGCGGAAGCTGACGCAACCGTTGCCACCATCACCCGCGACCACCAGGATCGTCGCTTCATCAACAAACTTCATTTTTTATCTCCGTCACACTGTCGTTTGCGCCACGCTGCGGGCGACAAACGGGTCCGCCAGGGTCTTCTGCGCTGACCGGCGGCGGATAATACAGGATTGGCAAAGCCATGTGTACATAAAGTGTACAGCAAACTGAGGCGCAAGGTCAGCGTGATTGCCGTAACCTGCGGCAGAATGTAAAAAGCCCCGCAAAGCTGCGGGGCCTTCCATTCGTGTGTTCAGACGTTAATCGTCTGCGGCACAACAACCTTACTCAGCAACGATGCTGATGTATTTACGGTTGTTAGGACCTTTAACTTCGAATTTAACTTTGCCGTCTGCGGTAGCAAACAGGGTGTGGTCACGACCACAACCTACGTTGTTACCAGCGTGGAATTTGGTGCCACGCTGACGAACGATGATGCTACCTGCCAGAACAGATTCACCACCGAAACGCTTAACACCCAGACGTTTTGCATTGGAGTCGCGACCGTTACGAGTCGAGCCACCAGCCTTTTTATGTGCCATTTGTCAGATCTCCTCTTACGCGCTGATCACAGTGATTTTCACATCAGTGAACCACTGACGGTGACCAGCTTGCTTACGGTAGTGTTTACGACGACGAAACTTAACGATTTTAATTTTCTCGCCACGACCGTGAGCAACAACTTCTGCCTTGATCACACCGCCTGAAACCAGTGGCGCGCCGATTTTCACGTCTTCGCCATTTGCAATCATCAGAACCTGGTCGAACTCGATGGTTTCACCGGTTGCGATGTCCAGCTTTTCCAGGCGAACGGTCTGACCTTCGCTTACTCGGTGTTGTTTACCACCACTTTGGAAAACCGCGTACATATAAAACTCCGCTTCTGCGCATGCCTTTCTGTTCATCAGGCGGCGCGATAAATATTCACAATAGGGCGCGAATTCTACGCAAAACTCCAGCAGAAGACAAGTGCACTTTGCACTCTCTTGCAGAAAAAAAGCGCAGGACGAATGCAAACGTTTCTCAACCCGATTTTTCAAGTACAATCAGTAACAGATTACCTGAACTCACGCTGGGTAAAAGCGCTTACCATGCAAAAAACGAGTCAAAGCTGAACAGACGAATGAACTTAGAACAGATTAACGAATTAACCGCGCAGGACATGGCGGCCGTCAACCAGACCATCCTCGACCAGCTGAATTCAGAAGTCTCACTGATTAACCAGTTGGGCTATTACATCATCAGCGGAGGAGGCAAACGCATCCGCCCGATGATCGCGGTGCTGTCAGCACGCGCGCTGAATTATCAGGGATCGCTGCATGTAACCAATGCGGCGCTGATCGAATTTATCCACACGGCGACGCTGCTGCACGATGATGTGGTGGATGAATCCGATATGCGCCGTGGCAAAGCGACGGCCAACGCCGCGTTCGGCAATGCGGCCAGCGTGCTGGTCGGGGACTTTATTTACACCCGCGCTTTCCAGATGATGACCAGCATGGGATCGCTGAAGATCCTGGCGCTGATGTCCGAAGCGGTGAACGTGATCGCCGAAGGCGAAGTGCTGCAGCTGATGAACTGCAACGATCCGGACATCACCGAAGAGAGCTACATGCGGGTGATCTACAGCAAAACGGCGCGCCTGTTTGAAGCCGCTTCACAGGCGTCGGCGATCCTTGCTGAAGCCTCGCCGGCGCAGGAGAAAGCGTTGCAGGATTATGGCCGCTATCTCGGTACGGCGTTCCAGCTGATCGACGATCTGCTGGATTACAGCGCCGATGGTCAGACGCTGGGCAAAAACACCGGCGATGACCTGAGCGAAGGTAAACCGACGCTGCCGCTGCTGCACGCAATGCACAACGGCACGCCGGAGCAGGCGCAGATGATCCGCAAAGCCATCGAAGAAGGCAATGGCCGCCATCTGCTGGAGCCGGTGCTGGCGGCTATGCAGCAAACCGGTTCGCTGGAGTGGACGCGTAAACGCGCCGAAGAAGAGGCGGATAAAGCCATTGCCGCGCTGCAGGCGCTGCCGGAAACGCCATGGCGCAGCGCGCTGGAAGCGCTGGCGCATATGTCAGTACAGCGCGATTTCTGACCCATCACGGGACCGCACGGTCCCGTTTTTCTTTCTCCCCCGCTCTGCCCGTCTGATTACATCCCATTGCAGCATTTTTGCGAAAAACTGCGCAGTTTCGTGCACAGGTGAAACAATTACTGGAAACATATGGAAATTATTTGCTATAAAAATCCGGATTTTTCCAGTTATCTCTGCGCAGGAGAGCGACAACGCGCCAGAGATGGAGCACTCACACGGACACGGAGAAGAGAGTTATGCATGCAAGGAGAGAGGACTGGCATCCGGCAGATATCATTGCTGCCCTGCGCAAACGCGGTACATCACTGGCCGCCCTGTCACGTCAATCTGGTCTCAGTTCATCGACGCTGGCCAACGCGCTGTCGCGCCCGTGGCCCAAAGGTGAATGGCTGATCGCCACGGCGCTGAAAGTCCATCCTTCCGAGATCTGGCCCAGCCGCTATTTTGATCCGGTCACGCAGCGCCTGCTGGATCGTAAAAAGCGCATCCGATCGCCGCAGGATCTGAAAAAGATCGCCACACGAGGATAACGCAAAAAAAAACCAGCCACGCGATCGTGACTGGTTTTTATTGTCGCCCTCAGGGCAACAGATTATTCGCCGCTGACGCGCTCGATGTTGGCACCTAACGCTTTCAGCTTATCCTCGATGTGCTCGTAGCCACGATCGATATGATAAATACGATCCACCAGCGTGGCACCTTCCGCGATGCAACCTGCCAGCACCAGACTGGCCGACGCGCGTAAATCGGTCGCCATCACCTGTGCGCCAGATAACGTCTCGACGCCATGACAGATAGCGGTGTTACTTTCGATCTCGGCATGCGCACCCATACGGATCAGCTCCGGAATGTGCATGAAGCGGTTTTCGAAGATGGTCTCAGTAATCACACCGGTGCCTTCGGCCACCAGGTTGAGCAGCGTGAACTGTGCCTGCATGTCGGTCGGGAAACCCGGGTGCGGTGCGGTACGGATGTTCACCGCTTTCGGGCGCTTGCCGTGCATATCCAGGCTGACCCAGTCTTCGCCCACTTCAATCTCCGCACCCGCGTCACGCAGTTTCGCCAGTACCGCGTCCAGCGTGTCTGGCTGCGCGTTGCGGCACACCACTTTGCCGCGCGAGATGGCGCCGGCAACGAGGAAGGTACCGGTTTCGATACGGTCCGGCAGCACGCGATACACACCGCCGCCGAGGCGCTCAACGCCTTCGATGGTGATTTTGTCGGTGCCGGCGCCGCTGATTTTTGCGCCCAGCGTGTTAAGGAAGTTTGCCGTGTCGACAATCTCCGGCTCACGCGCCGCGTTTTCAATGATGGTGGTGCCCGTCGCCAGCGTTGCGGCGCTCATGATGGTCACGGTCGCGCCCACGCTGACCTTATCCATCACAATGTGCGCACCCTTCAGACGACCGTCCACCGATGCCTTGACGTAACCCTCTTCCAGCTTGATCTCGGCACCCAGCTGTTCCAGGCCAGTAATGTGCAGATCGACCGGACGCGCACCAATCGCACAGCCGCCCGGCAGGGAAACCTGCCCCTGACCAAAACGCGCCACCAGCGGACCCAGCGCCCAGATAGAGGCACGCATGGTTTTCACCAGATCGTACGGCGCACTGAAGACATTAACTTCGCGCGCATCAACGTGGACCGAACCATTGCGTTCAACGCGCGCACCGAGCAGGCTCAGCAGCTTCATGGTGGTATCGATATCACGCAGCTTCGGCACGTTCTGAATCTCTACCGGCTCTTCAGCCAGCAGCGCAGCAAACAGAATCGGCAGCGCAGCATTCTTTGCCCCGGAAATGGTCACTTCACCGCTTAAACGGGTGGGGCCTTGCACACGAAATTTGTCCATTAACACGGCTCTCAATTATCTATCAACAAAACAGCCTGTGCGGCGCTTAGAAACCGTTGAGTTTACGGTCGCGCGCCCACTCGGCTGGGGTATAAGTCTTGATGGACACCGCATGAATACGGTTATCCGCAATGTATTCCATCAGCGGCGCGTACACAGCCTGCTGTTTCTTTACGCGGCTCAGCTCGCCAAACATTTCGCCTACGGCAATAACCTGGAAATGGCTGCCATCGTTGCTGAGGACATGTACTTCTTCTAACGGCAGCGCCTGCATCAGCACGGCCTGAACTTCACTATTTTCCATCGCTCATTGCTTCACTTGATAATAATAAGGCGGATATCTTAGAGGAAAGCGCCTGACTCTTAAATACGCAAAAGCCCCTGAAAAAATCAGGGGCTTAGTCAGCTGCGCCGCTAATCAGGCGATTTGTTCCGCAGAAACAATAATCTGCTGCAGGTTGTACAGCTTGATTAACGAGTCGAGCTTATCGGTGATGCCGCTGAAAAGGGGCGTTGTGCCCTGCGCCCGCGCGATTTCGCGCAGATGCACCAGCAGCGCCAGCCCGGCAGAATCAACCCGGTCCAGCGCGGCAACATCGATCGTGGTGATGCCGGCCATGGCGCTGTCACGCGCCTGCCACAGCGCCAGCAGCGTATCGCGGTCCAGTTTGCCGCTCAGGGCCAGCGTGCTGGCAGTGCGCTGCCAGCGTAACGGTTCGCTCATTATTGCTGCTTGTCCAGAGTAATAGGCTGCGCCGCATAGGTTTTCAGCTGCGCGGTCAGGCCGTCGATGCCTTTGGTGCGCAGCAGATCGCTCCACTCGTTCTGCTTGGTGGTGATCATACTGATGCCTTCGGCGATCATGTCATAAGCCTGCCAGTGGCCGGTCTGGCTGTTCTTGCGCCACTGGAAATCAAGGCGCACCGGCGGACGACCGTTAGGATCGATGATGGTGACGCGAATCGCCACGATGTTGGCATCGCCAATCGGCTGCTCAGGCTGAATCTGGTAAGTCTGGCCGTGGTACAGCGCCAGCGCCTGGCCATACGCCTGCGCCAGGTAGTCACCGAACGCGGCAAAATAGGCATCACGCTGCGCCGGCGTGGCTTCGCGGTAATAACGCCCCAGCACCAGCGCACCGGCATACTTGATCTGCACATACGGCAGCAGTTCCTGGCGTACGATTTGGCGCAGGTAATTCGGATCCTGCTTAATTTTCGGCTGTTCGTTCTTCAGGCGGGTAAAGGTTTTCTCCGCCGCTTCGTTCATCATCTTGTACGGATTGCTCTGGTCAGCGTCTGCTGCGTTTGCCGCCAGCGGCGCAATGGCCAGCAGGGCCACCATCAGGAAACGTTTTAACATCGTGTTGTACCTCTCTGGGTTATTCCGTTGTAGCAGGTGCTGCCGGGGCGCTCGCGCTGGCGCCGCCCGACGATTTCTCATTGTCCTTGTTGTCGCCGCTCTTGTAGAGGAACTGACCAATCAGGTCTTCCAGCACCAGCGCCGATTTGGTATCACGCAGCGTGCCGCCATCTTTCAGCATCGCCGAGCCGAGCTCCGGATCGTCAAAACCTAAGTTGAGCGCGAGGAACTGCTCACCCAGCAGGCCCTGGGTGCGAATCGCCAGCGAACTGGTGTCAGGAATTTTATTGGCATACTGCTCGCTGATGTCCATGGTGACGCGCGGCGACAGCGTTTTATCATCCAGTGAAATATCGGTCACGCGGCCAATCACCACGCCGCCGATTTTCACCGGCGAGCTGATTTTCAGGCCGCCGATATTATCGAAGGTGGCGTACAGCTTCCACGTTGGCTCGGTACCCAGCGATTTGAGATCGGCGACGCGCAGGCTGAGGAACAGCAGCGCCACCAGCGCAGCCAGCATAAACACGCCAACCCAGATTTCGTTTTTCTTGCTTTGCATTGCATTAATTCCCAAACATCAGTGCCGTCAGCACAAAATCCAGTCCAAGCACCGCCAGTGAGGCATGGACTACGGTACGCGTCGTCGCGCGACTGATCCCTTCCGAAGTCGGAATGGCGTCATATCCATTGAACAGCGCGATCCAGGTCACCGTGATGGCAAACACCGCGCTCTTGATCAGGCAGTTGATCACATCGGTCCGAAAATCTACCGCGCTCTGCATCGCTGACCAGAAAAAACCCGGGTCGATGCCTTTCCAGGCCACGCCGACCAGCGCCCCACCGGCAATGCCCACGGCAGTAAAGATCAGCGCCAGCAGCGGCATACTGATAAAGCCGGCCCAGAAGCGCGGCGAAACCACGCGACGGAGCGGATCGACCGCCATCATTTCCATGCTGGAGAGCTGCTCGGTGGCTTTCATCAGGCCAATTTCCGCGGTCAGCGCGGAACCGGCACGCCCGGCAAACAGCAGCGCAGTGACCACCGGCCCCAGTTCGCGCAGCAGCGACAGCGCCACCAGCATGCCAAGGCTGGTTTCTGCGCTGTAAGTGGTGAGCACCAGATAGCCCTGCAGCCCCAGCACCATACCGATAAACAGGCCGGAAACCACGATAATCAGCAACGACAGCACGCCCACGCTGTACAGCTGTTTCACCAGCAGCGGCGCGTGTCTGCGAAACGCCGGTTTACCCACCAGCGCATGGAAGAGCATCAAGCCCGCCCGGCCAAAGGCCGCACAGGTGTTAATTCCCTGACGTCCGATTGACGCCAGTGCCTGTAACAACATCAGTTTAGCTTCTCCCTGTGCGGGTCAGATCGCTGAGGTAATCCCCGGCGGCAAAGCGGAACGGCACCGGGCCATCCGCATGACCCTCGATAAACTGGCGCACGCGCGGATCGGGATTCTCCCGCAGCTGCGGCGCACTGCCCTGCGCAATAATCTTTTGCCCGGCAACAATATAGGCATGATCGGCAATGCTCAAGACCTCCGGCACATCGTGTGAAACCACAATGCAGGTGACGCCCAGCGAATGGTTGAGCTCATCGATCAGCTTGACCAGCACGCCCATGGTGATCGGATCCTGGCCGACAAAGGGTTCATCGAACATGATCAGGTCCGGCTCCAGCGCAATCGCACGTGCCAGCGCCGCCCGCCGCGCCATGCCGCCGGAGAGTTCTGCCGGCATCAGCTGCGCTGCGCCGCGCAGCCCTACCGCTTCCAGCTTCATCATCACCGTACTGTGCAGCAATTCCGCAGGCAGCCGGGTGTGCTCGCGCAGCGGCCACGCCACATTTTCGTACACATTGAGATCGGTGAACAGCGCGCCGGACTGGAACAGCATGCTCATTTTTTTACGCACGTCATACAGCTTGCGGCGCGACAGCGTCGGGATATTCTGGTCACGGAACCAGATCTCCCCTTTGTCCGGCTGCAGCTGCCCGCCAATCAGGCGCAGCAGTGTCGTTTTACCGATGCCGGAAGGACCCATAATCGCCGTGACTTTGCCTGCCGGAACGGTGAGCGAAATGTCATCGAAGATGGTGCGATTGCCGCGCGTAAAACTGACGCCACGAACCTCAACCAGATTCGTTTGCTGCTGGATCATCGTTACCTCTTTTTACGGATCGGGCGTAATTAACGTGGTGGATGGTAGCCTGGTAAACCACAATGCACGATAGTTTTACAGAAACTTACCCGTCCGGTGTGGCGAAAACGGCCTTAAAATTTACTTTTGCCTCTCAGACAGTCAAAATCAGCGCCTGTTTCCGCACGCGCACTGCTTTTACCTGTCGGACAAGGTTTGCCGGCACCGTTATCCATCAAGGATTTTTCATGTTCGTAGCCACTGCCCTGCTGTTTATCGGATTGATTTTACTGGCTTACGGTGCTGACCGTCTGGTGTTCAGCGCCGCGATCCTGTGTCGATCCCTCGGCATTCCCCCGTTGATCATTGGCATGACGGTGGTAAGCATTGGCACTTCACTGCCGGAACTGATCGTCTCGTTTTCGGCCGCGCAGCACGGTCAGATGGATTTAGCGGTGGGCACCGCGCTGGGCTCGAACATCACCAATATTCTGCTGATTCTGGGTGGCGCCGCGCTGCTGCACCCGTTAACCGTACACTCCAATCTGATTCGCCGCGAACTCCCCCTGCTGCTGCTGGTCTCACTGCTCAGCGGTATCATGCTGTTTGATAACCAGCTCAGCCGGCTGGATGGCGTAGCGCTGCTGCTGCTGGCGCTGGGTTACCTGCTGGTGGTGATCCGCATCGCCCGCCGGGCCGAGCGCGATAATAATGACACCCTGACGCGTGAACAACTGGCGGAGCTGCCGCGCGACGAAAGCGGCAATACCGTGGCGTTTCTCTGGCTGGCGGTAGCGCTGATTATTCTGCCAATGTCGACGCGCATGGTGATCGACAACGCCACGGTGTTTGCCGACTACTTTGGCGTCAGCGAACTGGTGATGGGACTGACGCTGATTGCCGTGGGTACCAGCCTGCCGGAACTGGCCACGGTGCTGGCCGGCGCGCTGAAAGGCGAAGACGATATCGCCATCGGCAACCTGATTGGCGCCAATATCTTTAATCTGGCGATTGTACTGGGTCTGCCGGCGCTGGTGCATCCCGGCGCGATCGATGCGCACGCCTTTGCACGGGATTACTGGATTATGCTGGGCGTCAGCGTGCTGTTCGCCCTGCTGTGCCTGCTGCGCAAGCGCCGTATTGGCCGCGTGGCGGGCACGCTGCTGTTAGGTGGATTTATCGTGTGGGTACTGTGGCTGTGGCTCAGCCCCACGCTTATCACAAGCTATTAAGGACGACTGACCATGTCACATCAGCAACCGGATTTCGACTTCCAGCAGGCAGGTAAAGCGGTACTGCGCATTGAACGCGAAGGGCTGGAGCAGCTCGACCAGTATATTAACGCCGACTTCAGCCGCGCCTGCGAAATGATCTTTGCCTGTCGCGGCAAAGTGGTGGTGATGGGCATGGGCAAATCCGGCCATATCGGCAAGAAGATGGCCGCGACCTTCGCCAGCACCGGCACGCCAGCCTTCTTCGTTCACCCCGGGGAAGCCAGCCACGGCGATCTCGGTATGGTCAGCACCAACGATGTGGTGATCGCCATCTCCAACAGCGGCGAGTCGGGCGAAATCCTCGCGCTGATTCCGGTGCTCAAGCGGCAGAAAGTGCAGCTGATTTGCCTGACCAGCCGTCCGGAGAGCGCCATGGGCCGGGCTGCCGATGTGCATTTGTGCGTAAAAGTGCCGCAGGAAGCGTGCCCGCTCGGGCTGGCACCGACCTCCAGCACCACCGCCACGCTGGTGATGGGCGATGCGCTGGCGGTGGCACTGCTGGAAGCGCGCGGCTTCACCCAGGAAGATTTCGCGCTGTCGCACCCGGGTGGCGCGCTGGGGCGCAAACTGCTGCTGCACGTCAGCGACATCATGCACAGCGGCGATGAAATTCCTCACGTCACCCGCGATGCCTCGCTGCGCGACGCGCTGCTGGAAATTACGCGCAAAAACCTCGGTCTGACGGTGATTGTCGACGACCTGATGAAAATCGAAGGAATTTTCACGGATGGTGACCTGCGCCGCATCTTCGATATGGGCATCGATTTCCAGTCGGCCCGTATCCAGGATGTCATGACGCGCGGCGGGATTCGTGTGCGTCCGAACATGCTGGCGGTGGACGCGCTTAATCTGATGCAAAACAAAAACATTACTGCGCTGCTGGTGGCCGATGACGATCTCCTGCTCGGTGTGATACATATGCATGACATGCTGCGCGCTGGCGTGGTCTGAACGGGAAATAATGATGAGTGCTGAAACCACGATGGTCGACACCTGCTACGGGCCGGTGAGCGCCGACGTGATGGCGCGGGCGGCCAACATCCGCCTGCTGATTTGCGATGTCGACGGCGTGATGTCCGACGGCCTGATTTACATGGGCAACAGCGGTGAAGAGCTGAAGGCTTTTAACGTGCGCGATGGTTATGGCGTGCGCTGCCTGCTGACCTCAGACATCGAAGTCGCTATTATTACCGGCCGCCGCGCTAAGCTGCTGGAAGATCGCTGTCAAACGCTCGGCATTACGCATCTTTACCAGGGACAGTCGGATAAGCTTTTGGCCTGGCGCGAACTCCTGGATAAACTGTCATTATCGGCGGAACAGGTCGCGTATATTGGCGACGACCTGATCGACTGGCCGGTGATGGCGCAGGCTGGCCTGAGTGTGGCGGTCGCTGATGCGCATCCGGTGTTGCTGCCGCGCGCGCATTACGTGACGCGCATTGCTGGCGGTCGCGGTGCGGTTCGTGAGCTTTGCGACCTGATTTTGCTGGCGCAGAACAAATTTGAGGATGCCAAAGGGCAATCAGTATGAGTAAAAGCAGGCGTTGGATAACGCTGATTCTGGCGCTGATCGCCCTGGTGCTGATCGGCTGGAATCTCACCAACCAGGACGATACCGCCACGCCGGTGGCGACCAACGATCAGGCGCCGACTTACACCAGCGCCAACTCCAGCACCGTGGTGTATAACCCGACCGGTGCGCTGGCCTATAAGCTGGTCTCGGATAAAGTGACCTACTTTTCGGCTGAGGAAGTGAGCTGGTTCGATAATCCGGTGATGACCACGTACGACGAAAACAAAGTGCCGACGTGGTCGGTTCGTGCCGACAAGGCAAAGCTGACGAAAGATCGTATGCTGTATCTTTACGGCCACGTTGAAGTACACACATTGACGCAGGATTCCCAGCTTGAGCGCATCATCACGGATAATGCTCAGGTTAATCTGGTCAGCCAGGATGTGACGTCTGACGATC
Organism: Pantoea dispersa; assembly: GCF_035783935.1. Classification (GTDB taxonomy): domain Bacteria; phylum Pseudomonadota; class Gammaproteobacteria; order Enterobacterales; family Enterobacteriaceae; genus Pantoea; species Pantoea dispersa_C. The sequence goes on from NZ_JALKOV010000003.1 coordinate 320,912, forward strand.
AGGTCACCCTATTTGGCCGTAGTTTTAACTCCACTGGCATGAAGATGCGCGGCAACCTACGGACAAAGAATGCCGAGCTGCTTGAAAAGGTCAAAACCTCCTATGAAATTCAAAATGAACAAAAATAGCCTTACGTTGCTGCTGGTGAGTGCGCTGCTGGCGACCAGCCTGCCGGCGCTGGCGTTAACGGGTGATTCGGACAAGCCCGTCAACATCGACTCGGTAAACCAGGCGCTCGATCTGCAGGGCAACGTCGCCACCTTTACCGGCAACGTCATCGTGACCCAGGGCACCATCAAAATCACCGCCGATAAAGTGGTGGTGACGCGTCCGGGTGGCGACAGCAACAAAACCATCGTCGATGCCTACGGCAACCCGGCGACCTTCTACCAGATGCAGGACAACGGCAAACCGGTACAGGGCCACGCCGCCAAACTGCACTATGAACTGGCTAACGATTTCGTCGAGCTGACCGGCAACGCCTTTATTGAGCAACAGGACAGCAACATCAAAGGCGATCGCATTACCTATCTGGTGAAAGAGCAGAAAATGCAGGCCTACAGTCAGGGCCAGAGCAAGCGCGTGACCACCGTACTGGTGCCGTCGCAGCTGCAGGATAAAAACGGTTCGTCTGCGAGCCCCAAAAAGAGTAACTGATCGCTATGGCCACATTAGTCGCTGAAAATCTGGCGAAAGCCTACAAAGGCCGTCGCGTGGTAGAAGATGTCAGCCTGCAGGTGAAATCCGGCGAAATTGTCGGTCTGCTGGGCCCCAACGGTGCCGGGAAAACCACCACCTTCTACATGGTGGTGGGCATTGTGCCGCGCGATGCCGGCCGCATTATCATCGATGAAGAAGATATCAGTATTCTGCCACTGCATGCGCGTGCGCGCCGCGGCATCGGCTATCTGCCGCAGGAAGCGTCGATCTTCCGTCGTCTGAGCGTCTACGACAACCTGATGGCGGTGCTGCAGGTGCGTGACGATCTGACGGAAGAGCAGCGTCAGGATCGCGCCAATGAGCTGATGGACGAGTTTCACATCGGCCATCTGCGCGACAGCATGGGCCAGGCGCTGTCCGGTGGTGAACGTCGTCGCGTCGAGATTGCCCGCGCGCTGGCCGCCAATCCAAAGTTTATCCTGCTGGATGAACCTTTTGCCGGCGTTGACCCCATCTCGGTTATCGATATCAAAAAGATCATCGAACACCTGCGTGACAGCGGCCTCGGCGTGCTGATCACCGACCACAACGTGCGCGAGACGCTCGCGGTGTGTGAACGCGCATATATCGTCAGCCAGGGCCATCTGATTGCCCACGGCACGCCAGATGAAATTCTTGCAGATGAGCAGGTTAAGCGGGTTTATTTGGGCGAAGAGTTCAGACTCTGATAAGGTGTTGGCATACCCGACATTTGCTTAGGAAATTCTAGCCGGATTATGAAGCAAGGTTTGCAACTCAGGCTCAGCCAACAGCTGGCGATGACCCCCCAGTTGCAGCAGGCAATCCGCTTGCTGCAACTCTCTACGCTTGAACTCCAGCAGGAACTGCAACTGGCGCTGGAAAGCAATCCGCTGCTTGAACAAACCGATCTGCACGACGAAGTCGACGCCCGCGAGTTTCAGGAGAACGAGGCGTTAGATACCCGTGAGGCACTCGAACAGAAAGAGATGCCAGAAGAGCTGCCGCTCGACGCCACCTGGGATGAAATCTACACGGCCGGCACGCCTTCCGGCACCGGCACCGATTATCAGGACGACGAGCTGCCGGTATATCAGGGTGAAACCACCCAGTCGCTGCAGGACTATCTGATGTGGCAGGTGGAGCTGACGCCGTTCACCGACACCGACCGCGCCATCGCCACTTCTATCGTCGATGCGATTGACGATACCGGCTATCTCACCGTCAGCGTACAGGACATTTGTGACAGTATTGGTGACGAAGAACTGACGCTGGAAGAGGTGGAAGCGGTGCTGAAGCGCGTACAGCGTTTCGATCCGGTGGGCGTCGGCGCGCGCGATCTGCGTGATTGCCTGCTGGTGCAGCTGTCGCAGTATGCGGCCGATATGCCAATGCTGAACGAAGCACGGCTGATCGTCAGCGAGCACCTCGACCTGCTGGCTAACCACGATTTCCGCAGCCTGATGCGCGTGACGCGGCTGAAAGAGGAAGTGCTGAAGGAAGCGATGCTGCTGATTCAGTCACTCGATCCGCGTCCCGGTCAGTCAATCAATACCAGCGAACCCGAATACGTGATTCCCGATGTGCTGGTGCGCAAGGTTGGCACGCGCTGGACGGTTGAACTGAACGCCGACAGCCTGCCACGCCTGAAAATCAATCAGCATTACGCCGCGATGGGCGGTTCCGCGCGTAATGACAGTGACAGCCAGTTTATTCGCAGCAATTTACAGGAAGCCCGCTGGCTGATTAAGAGCCTGGAGAGCCGCAACGACACGCTGCTGAAGGTGACGCGCTGTATTGTCGAGCAGCAGCAGGCGTTTTTTGAACAGGGTGAGGAGTTTATGCGTCCGATGGTGCTGGCGGATATCGCTCAGGCCGTGGATATGCATGAATCCACCATTTCCCGCGTTACCACGCAGAAGTATTTGCACAGCCCGCGTGGCATCTTTGAACTGAAGTATTTTTTCTCCAGCCACGTCAGCACCGAAGGCGGTGGCGAAGCGTCGTCGACGGCGATCCGTGCGCTGGTGAAAAAATTAATCTCCGCGGAAAATCCCGCAAAACCCTTGAGCGACAGCAAACTGACCTCCATGTTATCTGAACAGGGCATCATGGTGGCGCGACGTACGGTTGCTAAATATCGCGAGTCTTTATCTATACCGCCATCAAACCAGCGCAAGCAGCTGGTGTGACCGAATCAAGAAGGAAGACCTATGCAGCTAAACCTTACCGGACTGAATGTTGAGATAACCGACCCACTGCGCGAATTTGTAAATAACAAGTTTGCCAAACTGGAACACTATTTTGATCGTATCAATCAGGTTTATATTGTTCTGAAAGTGGAGAAGGTGACGCAGATTGCGGAAGCAACGCTGCACGTCAACGGCGGGGAGCTGCACGCCACATCGGAAGCGGAAGACATGTACGCGGCCATCGACGGGCTGATTGACAAGCTGGCCCGTCAGCTGACCAAACACAAAGACAAACTGAAAAAACACTAACCTTCACGCTTGCAGAGTGCTGACGGGTTCAGCACTCAGACGAGAAATGGGGCGGGTCACCGCCCCGTTTTGTCATCTGCGCAAGCGCCTGCAGGTCACCTGCCCTGCCCGTTCGCGGTGTCCCGGTACGTGCCTTACGGCTATGTGAACACGCAAGTGAAACGATGATGAACAACGATCTGACACTGGAATTGAGCGCGGTCCTTTCACTGGACTGCACCCGAAGCGGCGTACACTGCCAGAGTAAAAAGCGTGCGCTGGAGATCATCAGCGAACTGGCCGCTAAGCAGCTCAATCTGCCGCACCAGACGCTTTTTGAAGCAATCCTGACCCGTGAACGCATGGGCAGTACCGGTATTGGCAACGGCATCGCCATTCCGCATGGCAAACTGGAAGAGGACACTCTGCGCGCCGTTGGCGTGTTTATCAGCCTCGACCAGCCCATCGCCTTTGACGCCGTCGATAACCAGCCGGTTGACCTGCTGTTTGCCCTGCTGGTGCCCGCAGACCAGTGCAAAACCCATCTGCACACCCTGTCGCTGGTGGCAAAACGCCTGGCGGATAAAACCGTCTGCCGCCGTTTGCGTGCGGCACAGAGCGATGAAGAGCTCTACGCCATCATTACAGAAGCTCAGGAAGATCACGCTTAAGCGACAGATATTTTTACCGGCCTGCGCGCCGGTTTAACACGGGAGAAATGTGATGGTGCTGATGATCGTTAGCGGTCGGTCAGGCTCAGGAAAATCAGTCGCGCTGCGTGCCCTTGAGGATATGGGCTTCTACTGTGTCGATAACCTGCCGGTGGTGCTGCTGCCGGAACTGGCGAACACCTTAACCGAGCGCAATATCTCTGCGGCGGTCAGCATTGACGTGCGCAACATGCCGGAATCGCCGGAGGTGTTCGAGCAGGCGCTGAACAATCTGCCGGAGGCGTTCTCGCCGCAGCTGCTGTTTCTGGATGCCGATCGCAATACGCTGATCCGGCGCTACAGTGACACGCGCCGTCTGCATCCGCTCTCCAGCAAAAATCTGTCGCTGGAGAGCGCCATCGACGAGGAGAACGATCTGCTGGAGCCGCTGCGCTCGCGCGCCGATCTGATCATCGATACCTCAGAGATGTCGGTGCATGAGCTGGCGGAAATGCTGCGCACGCGCCTGCTGGGCAAGCGTGAACGTGAGCTCACCATGGTGTTTGAATCCTTCGGCTTTAAGCACGGCATTCCGATCGATGCCGACTACGTATTTGACGTGCGTTTTCTGCCCAACCCGCACTGGGATCCCAAGCTGCGTCCGATGACCGGGCTCGATCGTCCGGTAGCCGCCTTCCTCGATCGCCACACCGAAGTACACAACTTTATCTACCAGACGCGCAGCTATCTGGAGTTGTGGCTGCCGATGCTGGAAACCAATAACCGCAGCTATCTCACCGTGGCCATTGGCTGTACCGGCGGTAAACACCGTTCGGTGTACATTGCCGAACAGCTGGCGGACTACTTCCGTTCGCGCGGTAAAAATGTGCAGTCCCGTCATCGCACTCTGGAAAAACGCAAATCATGACCGTGAAGCAGACCGTTGAGATTCGAAACAAGCTGGGCATGCATGCGCGCCCGGCGATGAAGCTGTTTGAGCTGGTGCAGAGTTTTGATGCGGAAGTGCTGCTGCGTAACGAGGCCGGCACCGAGGCCGAAGCCAGCAGCGTGATTGCGCTACTGATGCTCGACTCGGCTAAAGGCGGTCACATAGAAATTGAAGCCAGCGGCCCGCAGGAAACGCAGGCGCTGGCGGCGGTGATTGAGCTGTTCGAAGCCGGTTTCGACGAAGACTAAGCTTGTCAGTGCAGCTGGTAACGGTTGAGGAAACCCTCGCCGCCCAGCTGGCGCATCTGGCGCATAATCCACTGCTGACGCTGGCGGATATAGCCGGAAGGCGCATCCGCGCGGAAGCGAATCGGGTTGGGCAAAACCGCAGCCAGCAACGCCGCGTCCGCCATGCTCAGCCGACTGGCCGGCTTATGGAAATAGCGCTGTGACGCTTCTTCCACGCCAAACACCCCATTACCAAACTCGGCAATGTTCAGGTACACCGTCAGAATACGGCGTTTGGTCCACACCGTTTCCAGCCCGACGGTCAGCCCGGCTTCCAGTCCTTTACGCACCCAGCTGCGGCCATCCCACAAAAACAGGTTCTTCGCCGTCTGCTGAGACAGCGTAGACGCGCCGCGCATGCGCTCGTTGCCATCATTGTCCAGCACCTGCTGAATGGCGTTCACGTCGAAGCCCCAGTGCTCAGGAAATTTCTGGTCTTCGGAGGCGATCACCGCCAGCGCCATCCACGGTGAAATCTCGTCCATACCGACCCAGTCTGAATGGGCGACATAATCGAAGCGCCCGCTGAACCAGGCGCCAAGCTGCCGTTCCACCATCACCGCCGAAAACGGCACCGGCAAAAATGCGAACAGCACAATGGCCGCCAGCCACAGTCCGAGCCATACCAGCAGCACCCTGCCCGCCAGCCGCTTCAGGCGCTGGCCGATCTTCCCTTTACTCTTATTCATGCAATCATCTCTTACCGGTTCCCTGGATTAATCAATTACTCAGGTCATGATTTTAAATAGCGGTGATGCAAGCCGGAATTTTATCTCTGTGACGGCGCAACCACCAGCCAAACTCATTGCGCGGGCAACCATCGTTCCTTTATTAGAGCCAGTCACATCAAGCACTTCCGGCAAAAAGGAATCGGTTCCATGCAGAAAAAACGCACAGCACGGACCCGCATAAATACTTAATCGATTGTGATGACGCTCACGTTAAAGCTTTCACAATGTTTAACTATCATCTTTAGTAGCCAGCGAAGATGTTGATTGACAACCGAGACCATTCTGAAAATCCCGGCGTAAATGGCGTCAATCGAGCCTTTCGTCCAAGCGAATCCTGTAAAACGTTTTACCGGCTATTCGGTTTACACTGGCCGCTAAATGGCTGAACTGGAACTTTCTGCCGGGGGTTTCCAAAACGTTTTGGATAACAACAGCAAAAACGATAATTTTTATAATAAAATCAAACATTTGAATAAAAAAGCCGCATTCGCGCTGCGCTTTTTGCCGTTTCCCTTGCGCGCGCAGGCGATTCGCGCCCGCGACTGCGGGAAAACCAGGCAAAATAGTCAACATTTGGTCAAAAATAGTGCAATACGCCAAAGAAATTGATTCCTTGCTTGACTGTGTCAGCAAATTAATGTTTTCTGTATTTAAACGCTGCTCAACATCACACAATTTAATGAATCTTGTCACAAGCTGTGGCGAATTTGCTAAGGTGGTTTTGAAGCGTTATCCAATACCTCGCTGTTGCTTTTGTATTCGATTTCTAATAATAGCAACAGCGCCCATTTCCCTGGTGTTGGCGCAGTATTCGCGCACCCCGGTTTCGACTGGGGTCATTTTTTTCTGGCTTCCGCTATTTTTCCCGCTCCGTCACCCAGTGACGTAATACTTCAACGTCGTGCCGCCATTCGTGCTTAAGCTCGTCGACCCACTCTTGTACGTTATCCCACCATGCCGGCAGTTCCGGTGACTGAATCTGTTTTGCCAGCTTCTGCAGATGCAGCAGGCCCACTGAACCCGCCGCACCTTTGATTTTGTGTCCCTCTTCGGCGATGCCCTTCTGATCGCGCGCCATCATGTTTGAGTCCAGCACATCCAGATAGCCCGGCATCATCTGCTCGAACATCGTCAGGCTTTGGGTGATCAGCCCTGGGCCGACCAGCTCGATGTACTGTTCCAGCATGTCGACATCCAGCAGCGTGCGCGACTGTTCAGCGCTGGCGTCACTCATCACCTCTTCTGCTTCAGCCTGATAATCCCAGAATTTCTTGATCATCGCGGTGAGCGCCGGTACCGCCAGCGGTTTACTCAGCACATCGTCCATGCCGGCGTCGAGATACTCTTTTTTATCCTTCAGCACGTTGGCAGTGAGCGCGACCAGCGGCGGCAGCGTGACGCCCGCATGCTGCTGATGAATGGCGCGCGACACGTCAAGCCCGGTCATATCCGGCAGCTGGATATCCAGCAGCACCAGGTCAAACTCCTGCGGATCGAACATCGCCAGTGCCTCGCCGCCGGTCATTGCCACCTCAACGCTGCAGCCCAGCTTCTCCAGCACCGAGCGCGCCACAATCACGTTGAGCTCGATGTCTTCCACCAGCAGCACATGCAGCGCCGGCAACGGCATGCTGTCGTCCTGATCCTCATCTTCCACTTCATCCGCCACGCGCGGCGCGTGAATCTCAACGGTAAAGCAGGATCCCTTGCCCGGTGCGCTGCTGACGGTAATATCGCCGCCCATCGCCTGTGCCAGCCGGCGTGACACCGCCAGGCCGATCCCGGTGCCGGTGGCCGGTTTGCCGCCGTGCTGATCTTTCACCTGGTAATACATGGCGAAGATTTTGTCCTGCTCTTCCTGCGGAATGCCCATCCCGGAGTCCTGCACCTCAAAGTGCAGCGTTTCGTCCTGGCGATAGGCGACGCGCACCACGATTTCGCCCTGCCGGGTAAACTTCACCGCATTGCCGATCAGGTTCCACAGAATCTGCCGCAGGCGCGTGCCGTCGGCGGAGATTTTGTGCGGCAGCGGCAGTTCCGGTGCCATGACGAACTTCAGCCCCTTCGGCTGCGCCAGCAGGCCGGAGAGGTTTTCCAGATCGGCGAGGAAGCCGGTGAAATCCAGCGGCTGGTTATCCAGCTGCACTTTGCGCCGCTCAATTTTGTCCACTTCAATCACGTCATTAAAGATGTTGCCGAGCGTGATGGCCGAGACGTGAATGGTTTTCAGGTACTTCAGCTGTTCCTGGTTGAGATCGGTGTCCAGCAGAATGCGGCTCAGTCCGACGATGCCGTTAAGCGGCGTACGCAGCTCGTGGCTGATGGTGGAGATAAAGGTGGTCTTTTCACGGCTGGCGTTCTCCAGCGCGTCCTGATAGCGCTTACGCTCGGTAATATCGCGTCCGAAGCCCATCAGGCCGCTGCGCTTACCGACGCGGTCGTAATACGGCACTTTGCGGATTTCAAAGCAGGCTTTGCGCCCGTCCGGATACTGCAGCCACTGTTCATAGGTGAGCGACACATTGTGGCGAAACACCTTCTCATCGGTCTCCAGCACCTTAGTGGCGGCATCTTCGTCATAAATGTCGCGCGGCGTCAGGCCAATCAGCTGCTTCTCGCTCAGGCCGGTGAGCAGTTCCATGGCGCGGTTACAGCCGGAGAACTGTTTGTCGATGTTGCGATAGAACACCAGGTCGGGCGAGGCATCAAGGAACGAACGCAGGAAGGAAGATTGCTGCTCCAGCTCAATCTGCGCCTGTTCACGCCGCGTCATCTCTTCGCGCAGCTTGTCCATCACCTGCTCGCGCGCCTGCTCAGCTTTAATACGGTCGCTGATTTCCTGGTTCAGCTGGCTGATGGTCTCTTTCATCTGCTGATTCAGTTCCAGATCGCGCGTACGCATCTCCTCCAGCTTGTCGACCAGCTTCGACAGCCGCTGGCGCGACTCCTCCAGCTGATCGACCACCACGGAGAGAAAGTAGACCGCCCACGGCGTGATCAGCAGGCCAAAGAACACCGAACGCACCACGTCGATACTCTCAACGTGGCCACGCAGCACCATGGTGACCGCCATCTGCACCACCATTGCCAGCACCACCAGCGCCGAAGCCAGCAGCAGCGAAAACCGCACCAGCCCCAGCTTGACCATTAAATCCACATAGTACTGAGCTAAAAGACGAATCTGTTTCATTACGCGCTCCCTGAACGAATCTGGCTCATGATAGCGTAATTATCCGCGCGCTGCGCCGCCGCGCTCGCCGCACTGACGGCCTTTACGCCCTGTTATGGTGCAGCAGCGCGGCATTTCGCCGACGTTCACGCCGTTATGCGCAAAGCGCTTGACTAATTCTGCCAACTGAATAATCTGGAGGGCCGCACTTTTGCGGGTCCCGGTGCCGCGTGCCCGGCGCATCCGCTTTCTGCAGCCATCCCTCCTGATGGTTGCCTTCCGTTATTGCATATCCATTCAGCTTAAGTGCTGTTTTAATCACACCCCGGTTAATTAATTTTACTAATGGCAACCGCGTTTTGATTCAAATGTTCCGCCATAAGAAAAACAGATACATGCTGTGCACGAAACGGTCCAAACAGAATTTTGTGCTGGCATCCCCACATTCAACAGCATGGTCTGGAAATATGAGGCCGATCACACAGTGAGACGGCTCACACTTCATAAGGGAATCAGAAAGGTCAGATTGACATATATTTACGTAATAAAAATATAATAATCATACAGTTAAATCGCAAAAAGGCTGATTAACCGTAATAAAGCTGGCTATTTGACCTGAGTTCGCTTTCCCGATAAGTTGGAATTCCGCTGGATGCTTTCCAGTCGGGACTGTGTCTCGGCATATCTATGCAGCAAGAAGACTCCCTCTGGATGCAAGTTATCTCCCTTAGAGACCGGATTTTATGGACAGCCGATCAAGGACGTAAATAAGCGCCCTGATTGTCGTTGTCCGGTGTTGCGACGTCCGCCAAAAAGCGCACGAAAACAAAGTGATACAGCACGCAGCAGCGCTCTGTGCCTGAAATAATGCAGGTAATGTCTAAAGCAGTTTAAGGAGACCCTCAATGTCCACTCAACAACCTAACCCCTGGGGTTTGTATGATCCATCAGCAGGAAGCGACAGCTGTGGTGTAGGTTTTATTACCCGCAAGGACGGCGAGCAGACCCATGAGATTCTGCAGATGGCGCACAGCGCACTGTGCACGGTGCCGCACCGTGGCGGGATGTCTGCAGAGGGCGTGGGCGATGGCGCGGGTGTTAACGTTGACCTCTCCCTGAACTTCTTCCGTAAGCTGACTGGTCAGGCGCTGGAAGCCGGACGCTTTGGCGTGGGCAACTTCTTTGTGCCGAAAGATGCGACGCTGCGCGCGAACGCAGAGCGCCTGGTTGAAGAGACGCTGGCCGCTTATAATTTCCCGGTGCTGCTGAAGCGTGATATGCCGCTGGATAACAGCGTTACGCGCCCGGCGGCACAGCAGTTCCAGCTGCCGATTGTGCAGTGGGTGTTTGCCGCACCGCAGGATGTAACCGAACAGACTGAATTCGAGCGCCACATCTACCGTGCGCTGCTGGTTATTGAAGCGCGCGCCTTTACTGAAAGCGAATTCGGCGGTCTCTATCCGCTGTCGCTGTCGTCGCGCACCCAGGTGTTCAAAGCGCGCCTGAACTCCAATGAAGTGATTCCGTACTTCAAAGATCTGACCGATCCCGACCATCAGGTGCGCGGACTGTTTTTCCATACCCGTTTTTCCACCAACACCGATCCGCATACCACCATGGCGCAGCCGTTCCGCCTGATGGCGCACAACGGCGAGCTGAACACCGATCGTAAAAACCGCATCGCGGAAGCGGCACTGATGCTGGCGCGCGGCAAGAAGATCGTACGGCCAAAAGGCCAGTCTGACAGTTCGCGTCTCGATCAGAGCATCCACAGCCGTCTGATGGAAGATAACCTCGATCTGATCAACGCCGTGGTTTCGATGATGCCGCCAGCGTGGGAAAACGACACCTCGCTGTCAGCTGAAGTGCGCGCCATGCTGGAATACTTCTCGCTGTATGAAGAGAAGAACGACGGCCCTGCCGCGCTGATCTTCGGTAACGGCGAAGTGATCGGCGCGCGTCTTGACCGCCTTGGTCTGCGTCCGCTGCGTTCCGTTGAAACCGCTGAATATATCGGTGCGATGTCAGAAGCCGGCCAGATTGCCTTCCCGCCGGAGAGCGTGCTGCGCCGTGGCCGTATCGAAGCCGGCGGTATGCTCTATTACGATCACAAAGAGAAACGCTCTTACACCACCGTGCAGGCGCTGGAAAAGCTGGCGGCGGAAAAAGATTATCTGTCGCTGGTGCAGGCGGCACGCGTGGAACTGCAGGAGCTGCCGGAAGTGCCGGCGGAGATCCTCGGCTCACCGCTGCGCTATCGCGGCGACCTGAAAACCTATCAGCGCTTTGTGGCTTACTACTACAACCAGGAAAGCTTCAAATTCATGATGGACCCGATGCTGCAAACCGGCGCTGAGAAGATCTCGGCAATGGGTTACGGCAACGCCATCAACGGCCTGTCCGACCACGAAGGCGGCATGGCGCACTACTTCTCGCAGCGCTTTGCCCAGGTAACTAACCCGCCGCTCGACTCGATTCGTGAAGCGGACGGCATGACGCTGCGCGTGGCGCTTGGCGCCAAACCGCACCTCGGTCGCAGCAAAGGCCAGCAGATCATCGTGCCAAGCCCAATCCTGACGCACCTCGACATGCTGCGTCTGCGCGAGCAGAAAGTGGCGCCGTATGCGCGCTTCGAGATGCTGTATGAGCCGGTAATCGGTAAAGACATCGTCAGCCGCGCCGCCAACGCTAAAGCGCTTGAAAATGCCATCGATAATCTGGCGCAGCAGGTAGTTGATTTTGCCCGTCAGCAGGGTGGCATCGCGGTCATCACCGATCGCCACATCTCGTCGACCCATGCTGCCATTCCGATGCTGCTGATGGTGTCTGCCATTAACCAGCGTCTGGTGCAGGAAGGTCTGCGTCTGGATGTGTCGCTGGTGGTTGAAAGCGGCCAGAGCATCTCCTCGCACCATATCGCCGCTACGCTCGGCTTCGGCGCCTCCGCGGTATATCCGCTGGGCGTACAGATGCGTGCGGAAGAGAAGTTTGGCGAAGGCGAAGAAGGCAACAAAGCGTTCAAACGCTATGCCAAAGCCGCAGAAAAAGCGCTGATGAAAACCATGGGCAAAGTCGGCCTGTGTACCGTCGAGAGCTACAGCTGCGGTGAGTTCTTTGAACCGAACTTCCTCGATACCGAAGACCCGGTGCTGAAGAAATATTTCCCGAATATCAAAACTCCGGTGGGCGGCGCGGGCTTCCCGGCCATCGCGCAGATGGCGGTGGACTGGCACCAGAGCGCGCTGAAAATTCAGGGCGAAGCCGAAGTTCCACTGCTGGGGCTGTTTAAAGAACGTGCCGAAGGCGCGGGCCACTCGTACGGCACCATCGCGGTACGTACCTTTATTGATATGACAGAGCAGCCGATTCGTTTCGCCGACAAAGCGCGCGAAGAGGATAATTTTATCCGTCTGATGACGCTGGCCAAACTGGACAATGCGTTCAGCATCAAAGCCGAAGCGTTTAAAGACAGCAGCTTTGAACGTATCCCGAATGCGGTGATCGACAGCTTTGCTATCACGCCGGATTACCGTCAGTTCTCCAGCCTGATGCACGCCGAGCGTAAGCGTCGTCCGGCGGCGCTGCGCGACATCCTCGCGCTGCCGTGCGATCTGACCCACGTGGACAGCGAAGCCGAATTTGGCCGCAAGCTGGGCCGCTACTCGCTGGTGAACAACGGCTTCGCCATCCGCGGCCTGCACTGTGAAGCGGTGAACGGCAGCCTCAACCAGTTTGAACTGCGTCTGATTGATGCGATTGCCGGCCTGAAGCCGGAGAGCGAGCGTCTGGCCGCGCTGTCACGCGCGCTGAAAACCCGCTTCAACGACGAGATCGAAAGCAGCAGCATTACCGAAGGCGTATTGCACATTACCGCCTACGGTCAGGCAGCAGACTATCTGGCTAAAATATTCACCGCGCTGCCTTCGCTGCCGCTGGAAGAGATCCAGCCGGCACACGAAATCACCCGCACCTTCGCCTCGGGCGCCATGAGCCACGGCGCACTGGTCGCGCCGGCACACGAAGCGGTGGCGCACGGCACCAACATGGTGGGCGGAATGAGTAACTGTGGTGAAGGTGGCGAACACTATTCACGCCACGGCACCATCCGTGCATCGCGCATCAAGCAGCTGGCGTCCGGTCGTTTCGGCGTGTGGGCGGCTTATCTGGCCGACCCGATGCTGGAAGAGCTGGAGATCAAAATTGGTCAGGGTGCAAAACCGGGTGAAGGCGGTCAGCTGCCGGCACCGAAAGTGACGGTGGAAATTGCAGCTGCGCGCGGCGGTACGCCGGGCGTTGAGCTGGTATCACCGCCGCCGCATCACGATACTTATTCCATCGAGGATTTGGCGCAGCTGATCCACGACTGTAAAGCGGCACGCGTGCGCGTTATCGTCAAACTGGTGTCGTCTGAAGGCATCGGCACCATCGCGGTGGGCGTGGCGAAAGCCGGCGCAGACGTCATCAACGTCGCCGGTAATACGGGCGGCACCGGTGCGGCGTCGGTCACCAGCCTGAAATACACCGGGCGCGTGGCGGAAATCGGCATCGCCGAAGTGCACCAGGCGCTGTGCGCTAACGGGCTGCGTGACAAAGTGCAGCTGCGCTGCTCGGGCGCACAGCAGACCGGCAGCGATGTGATTAAATCAGCGCTGCTCGGCGGCGACAGCTTCGAGTTCGGCACCACCGCGCTGATGATGCTGAAATGCGTGATGGCGAAAAACTGTAACGTCAAATGCCCGGCTGGCCTCACCACTAACGCGGAAGCCTTCGATGGCGATCCGCGTCAGCTGGCGCAGTACTTCATCAACGTGGCGCAGGAAGTACGTGAGTTCCTCGCACGCCTCGGTTTGCGTTCGCTGCGCGAAGCGCGCGGCCGTTCTGACCTGCTGCACCTGATGGATCATCCGCTGGAAGTGGGCAAACTCGACCTGCGCGCCATGCTGACCGTGGTGCCGGAGCAGAAAATTGCTCAGCCGGTGTATCTGGAAAAAGATTTCGAGCTGGACGATGGCTGGGTAGACGAGCTGAAGGCGCAGCTGATTGATGCTGCCAGCCACGAAATTACGCTGGGTAACGGCGTGACGCTGAACAACCGTAACAAGAGCGTTGGCGGTCAGCTGGCGATCGATATTGAACGCATGCTGAACCATGAACTGTCAGCACAGCAGCTGGCGGCGCTGCCCGCGGTGCTGCAGGATGATCGTGGCCGTAAATATCTGGCACCACGCACCGTGCAGATTGATACCCGCGGTTCGGCCGGTCAGTCATTTGGCGCGTTCTGCAACGACGGTATGCAGATGAAGCATTACGGCACCTGTAACGATGGCGTCGGTAAAGGTCAGTGCGGCGGTGAACTGGTGGTGATGTCACCGGGCGGCGGCGCGCAGGACAGCGACGGCAACGTGCTGATCGGTAACTTTGCGCTGTTCGGCGCGACCGGCGGTCGTCTGTTTGTTCAGGGCCAGGCCGGTGACCGTTTCGCCGTGCGTAACTCGGGCGCCACCGCCGTAGTGGAAGGCGTCGGCGACTTCTGTTGTGAATACATGACCAACGGCGCGATTCTTAACCTCGGCACCTTTGGTAAAGGCTTCGGCAACGGCATGAGCGGCGGCTTCGCCTATCAGTACGATCCGTACCGTTCCCTGGCCGCGCACGCCGCCGGCGACTCGGTGCTGTTCGGCTCCATCGCTGACGAAGACGAGATGGCGCAGGTGCACAAGCAGGCGGTGCTGACCATGCTGCACTGGCACCTCGAAGCCACCCAATCGCCGCGCGCAGCGTGGCTGCTGGAGAACTGGGAAACCGAGTGTCAGCACTTCGTTTACGTGATGCCGCGTTCGCTGCTGCTGTATCAGGACGGCGGCGAGATCCTGAAAGCAAAAACGCGTAAGGATTTGCTGGAAGAGTTGTCCACGTCGCTGGCCGCGCACCAGGTTGCCAAGTTCAAATCGGCGTGGCGTGCGGGCAAAACCATTGCCGACGGCGCGGTACCGGCCTACGGCGCGACCGATACGCAGGAAATGTTTGTTCTGCTGAATAACTACACCGTTCTGAGCTTCGCGCAGCAGCTGGCGCTGGGCAAACTGCCGAAAGGCACGGCGGTGGAAGACGCGGCAGTCGAGAAAGCGGTTCGCAACCTGCTGATGACCGAAGATTTCGCGCTGGTCAGCAAGCTGCAGCGTCATGCCCGTGCGGCCATTGAGAACTACAGCGATGATGAGCTGGCAAGCCTGATCGCCGCCAAGCGTATGTCGGATTACAAAGCTGCGCTGACGCAGCGTAACATCCGCTCCATGGACAGCCTGGCAACCTACGGCTGGATCATTTATCAGGACGCCTGCAACCGTGAGGTACTGGGCCATCTGCCTGATTTTGAAGAGCTGTTTGCACGCGCCGCACTGCCAGAGATTGCCGCCGCGGTCGGGAAACTCTCCTGATTGCGCAGCGAAAGAATGTTGATGACGATAAAACGGTTTGAGTACTGATATCCATGAAGATTCCTTACATTCCTGAAGACGCGCCGTTTAACGGCGAACAGAAATACTGGCTGGCGGGGTTTCTCGCCGGTCTCCACTCGCGCCTGCTGGTATTAGAAGACAAGCAGACCGCACCGGCAGCGGGTGCCAGCGCCACCACCCAGTTGCACATTCTGTTTGGTTCCCAGACCGGTAACGCCGAAGCGCTGGCGCAGACCGCAGCCAAAGCAGCGCGCGCTAAAGGCCTGGTGCCGGTCGTGCAGGCGCTGGGTGAAGTGGATCTGGATGTGTTCGCTACCATGCGGCATGTACTGATCGTCACCTCCACCTACGGCGAAGGCGAAATGCCGGACAACGCACAGCTGTTCTGGCAGGCCATTTCAGCCAGCACCGCGCCGCGTCTGGAGCAGATGCACTTTGCCGTGCTGGCAATTGGCGACACCGGCTACGACGGTTTCTGCCAGGCCGGTAAGTTCATCGATATGCGTCTGGAGCAGCTGGGGGCGAAACGCGTGGTCGATCGCATCGATTGCGACATCGATTACGAAGAGCCCTCCAGCGAGTGGATTGGCAGCGCAATGCCGCAGTTTGCCGCCAGCGCGGGCAGCAGCGGCACGGTGCTGGAGAGCGCGCCGGAAGCGCCGGTAATTCCTGGCAGCAACAAGCAAAACCCGTATGCGGCGGCGCTGGTGACCAATAAGCGTCTTTCCGGCGAGCAGTCCGCCAAAGATATCCGTCATTTCGAATTTGACCTGAGCGACAGCGGCCTGAAATACGAAGCCGGTGACGCGCTGGGTGTGATCCCGGTGAACGATGCCGGGCTGGTAAGCCTGCTGCTGAGCGAGCTGAAAGCTGACTACGAAACCCCGGTGCCGGGCTTTGATCGTAACCTTGGCGATCTGCTGACCTATCAGTTCGAGATTTCTGAGCCTTCACGCAAGCTGATTGAGTGGGTCGGACAGCACACCACCAACCAGGAGCTGCTGCACGTGCTGCAGCACGACGACAAAGATACGCTGGCCAACTGGCTGTGGGGCAAAGATACGCTGGATCTGCTGCAGCTGGAGCTGAAGCGCAGCCTGTCGGTACCGGAACTGGTGGCGATGCTGCGTCCGCTGCAGCACCGTGCTTACTCGATTTCGTCCAGCTCGAAGGCGCACCCTAATCAGGTACACCTGACCATCGCTTCCGTGCGCTATCACGGCGGTGGCCGTGAGCGTAAAGGCGTATGCTCAACTTACCTGGCTGAACGCGTGCGTCGCGGAGAGAAGCCGGCGATCTTTATTTCGCCGAACAAAGCGTTCCGCGTGCCGGCGAACAATAATGCCCCGCTGATCATGGTCGGCCCGGGCACCGGCATCGCGCCGTTCCGCGCCTTCCTGCAGGAGCGCCAGGCGACCGGTGCTGAAGGTAAAAACTGGCTGTTCTTCGGCGACCAGCATCAGGAACATGATTACATCTACGCCGATGAGCTGGCGGGCTGGCAGCAGAGCGGCCTGCTGACGCACCTCGACCTGGCCTTCTCCCGCGATCAGGAAGAGAAGATTTACGTGCAGAACCGCATGCTGGAGAAAGGTGCTGAGCTGTACGCCTGGCTGCAGGATGGCGCTTACTTCTACGTGTGTGGCGATGCCTCACGCATGGCGAAGGACGTTGATGCTGCGCTGTATGAAGTGGTGCGTCAGTTCGGTGGTCTTTCCAGCGAGCGTGCCGCAGCCTATATCGATCAGCTGAAGAAAGATAAGCGTTATCTGCGCGACGTCTATTAAGATGGCTACAAAGGGAGCGCTACGCTTCCTTTGGTCTGCGGCGCGTTAAACCGCGCCGCAACTCAGGCATATAAAAACGGGCTAATCAGCCCGTTTTTTATTTTCCGCGATTTACTTCACTACGCGCAGTGAAGGACGTCCACCGCGCGGCGGCGGTTCGTCATCCGGTGAAGAGTCGTCATCCGTCGCATCGTCCGGACGGTCACCATCAATCACCGACATCATGGTCTCTTCCTGGCCGCCTTCCTGCTCGTCGCCGGACAGCTCATAGGCAGGCTCCGGTTCAAACATGGTGCCGGCGCCGTTTTCACGCGCATAAATCGCCAGCACTGCCGCCATTGGTACGGAAACCTGACGCGGCACGCCACCGAAGCGCGCATTGAAACGCACCTGATCGTTGGCGAGTTCGAGGTTGCCGACGGCGCGCGGCGCGATGTTCAGCACAATCTGCCCGTCACGTGCGTACTCCAGCGGCACCTGCACGCCTGGCAGATTAATATCCACCACCAGATGCGGCGTCAGCTGGTTGTCGAGCAGCCATTCATAAAATGCCCGCAGCAGATAGGGACGGCGGGCGGTGAGTTGCGACATTTCCATAGATTAGCCCCGGGCTTGCAGGCGCATTTCACGTTCTGCTTCCGTCAGAGAAGCGAGGAAAGAGTCACGTTCAAATACGCGCGTCATGTAGCCTTTCAGCTCTTTCGACCCTGCGCCAGCCAGATCCACGCCCAGCTGCGGCAGACGCCACAGCAGCGGTGCCAGGTAGCAGTCAACCAGGCTGAACTCTTCGCTCATAAAGAACGGTGTGCGTGAGAACAGTGGCGCAATGGCCAGCAGCTCTTCACGCAGCTGTTTACGTGCAGCATCGGCTTCGGCACCGCTGCTGGTTTCAATGGTACGCATCAGGCTGTACCAGTCCTGCTCGATGCGGTGCATCATCAGACGGCTTTCGCCGCGCGCGACCGGATAGACCGGCATCAGTGGCGGATGCGGGAAGCGCTCATCGAGGTATTCCATGATGATGCGGGATTCATACAGCGTCAGCTCACGGTCGACCAGCGTTGGCACAGTGCGGTACGGGTTGAGGTCAATCAGATCCTGCGGCAGATTATCCGTTTCAACCTGCTCGATCTCCACGCTGACGCCCTTTTCAGCCAGTACGATACGTACCTGATGGCTGAAAATGTCAGTCGGACCAGAAAACAGCGTCATTACCGAACGTTTGTTGGCAGCGACAGCCATGAAAACCTCCAAGTTTGTTCACAAAAAAATACTGCGAATGGCCAGCCACGCGGCGACTCACCTGCTCATCAGATTCGCACACAGCCGGGCGTTACGCGCATCGTCCGGTCGTCCCGACAGGCGCAGCATGCACAACGCCGCGACTCGCGGGCGCAAAGTGTCAGTCAGTTTACCAGATTTTAAGCAGCTTGTGGGGCGGGGATAATCATTTGCGGGCAAAATGCGGGGAAAGCTCGCGTTTTTACGCTGAAAAAGCGGCAGTTCAGGCAATAAAAAACCCGCCGAAGCGGGTTTTTTGAGCCAATTGTAACTGCCGAAGCAGCCAGCAATTAACGCTTGGAGAACTGTGGACGACGGCGTGCTTTACGCAGACCGACTTTCTTACGTTCAACCTGACGCGCGTCACGGGTAACGAAGCCCGCTTTACGCAGTTCAGAACGCAGAGACTCGTCGTATTCCATCAGAGCGCGGGTGATACCGTGACGGATCGCACCAGCCTGACCAGAAATACCACCACCTTTAACGGTGATGTACAGGTCCAGTTTACCAACCATATCAACCAGCTCCAGCGGCTGACGCACGACCATGCGTGCAGTCTCACGACCGAAGTACTGCTCCAGAGAGCGCTGGTTAATTACGATGTTACCGCTACCCGGCTTGATAAAGACGCGAGCGGCAGAGCTTTTGCGGCGACCAGTGCCGTAGTTTTGAGTTTCAGCCATTGCCTATAATCCCGATTAAATGTCAAGAACTTGCGGTTGCTGCGCCGCGTGGTTGTGCTCGTTACCTGCGTAAACTTTCAGTTTACGGTACATAGCACGACCCAGTGGGCCTTTTGGCAGCATGCCTTTAACCGCGATTTCAATCACACGCTCAGGACGGCGTTCGATCATCTCTGCAAAGGTCGCTTGCTTGATACCACCGATGTGGCCAGTGTGGTGATAGTAAATCTTGTCGTTACGCTTGTTGCCGGTTACAGCAACTTTGTCAGCGTTCAGAACGATGATGTAATCACCGGTATCAACGTGCGGAGTGTATTCCGCTTTGTGCTTACCACGCAGACGGCGCGCCAGTTCAGTCGCCAGGCGACCCAGGGTTTTGCCAGTTGCGTCAACAACATACCAGTCACGCTGTACGGTTTCTGGTTTAGCTGTAAAAGTTTTCATTGAAAAGCTTACCCAAATAAAAGTTACACGTTGGTGAAATCCCAAACGCTAAGTTAACGATTGAGGCTCACACGACCAATTCGCCCAGCAAGCCCACCCCCTCAGGTAGAGTTACCGGATCACACAGTTTTCCGGGAAAAGAAAGCCTGTGCTGTAACGTGGGGTCGCAAGATTATAGAGAAGTCGAATCTAAAGATCGACTCTTTTTGCGCCCGACGCGATGATTTCTGTTTGCCCCTCAGGGCAGGTGCGGCAGGCGAAGATACTCCTCGCTTTGCATCTCCTGCAGGCGCGACAGACAGCGCTGATATTCGAATTTCAGCCGCGTGCCCTGATAGATTTCAAACAGCGAGGTTTCTGCCGCCACCACCAGTTTGACGTGGCGCTCGTAGAACTCATCCACCAGCGCGAGGAACCGCCGCGCCTGGTCTTCCGTTTTGTAGATCATCACCGGCACATCGTACAGCAGCACGCTGTGGAAGCGGCGCGACAGCTCAATGTAATCGTGCTGGCTGCGCCCTTCGCCACACAGCGCGAGGAAGTTGATGGCCAGTACGCCTTCATGAACGCCGAGCGTCGGCAGCTGGCGATGGTTAATCTCCAGCACCGGCGCGTCGGTGCGCGGTTTACCGGACAGCGCGCTGAACATGCGCTCCATCTCCGCGTGCGTCGCGTCGTTAAGCGGGAAATTCCACAGATGGGCCGATGTCAGGGTGCGCAGGCGATAATCAATGCCGGCATCAACGTTCATCACGTCGCAGTGGCGCTTGATCTGCTCAATGGCCGGCAGAAAACGCGCGCGCTGCAGGCCGTTGCGGTACAGATCATCCGGCGGAATGTTTGACGTTGCGACCAGCGCGATGCCGCGGGCAAACAGCGCTTCCATCAGCGTCCCGAGCAGCATTGCGTCGGTGATATCGGAAACAAAAAACTCGTCGAAACAGAGAATATCGGTTTCCGCTTTGAAACGGTCAGCGACAATCAGCAGCGGGTCGCTGTGGCCCTGCAGCTGCGTCAGTTCTTCGTGCACGCGCAGCATGAAGCGATGGAAATGCAGACGCAGTTTGCGATCGCCAGGAATAGACTGAAAAAACAGATCCATGACCCAGGTTTTACCGCGCCCGACGCCGCCCCACATATACAGGCCACGCACCGGCGCCTCATGGCTCTCCGGTGCTTTATTCATCAGCTTTGATAAGCGGCCAAACAGCCCTTTAGACGCTGGCTGCGGCGGCTGCTGGCGGGCAATCAGGCCTTGCTGGATGCGATCTAAACGGGTGATGGCGTCACGTTGTACATCGTCCGGACGAAACTCGCCCTGCGACAGCGCCTGCTCATAGCGCGCAAGCGGAGATGAGGTTTGCATGGTTCTCTCAGAATCCCTGAAAAAGTCCGATTCACATGTCGGTTGTCGAAAATTAGGCCGCTCTACACTAAGCGATACAGCCCGAGGATTCCACTTCCGATGGATTAACGGGTATAGTGGCTACTATTGAAGTTGAAACAGAAGCAATGCCCTACGAAGCAACGGAAATTACACGGGAGTCATTATGACCTGGGAATACGGGCTGATTGGTTTAGTGATTGGCATTATTGTCGGCGCGGTAGCGATGCGTTTTGGCAACAAAAAGCTGCGTGAGCAGCGCAGCATGCAGTACGAACTGGAAAAATCCAAAGCAGAGCTGGCGGATTACCGCGAAGAGCTCACCAACCACTTTGCGCGCAGCGCAGAGCTGCTGGACAACATGGCGCGCGACTATCGCCAGCTGTATCAGCACATGGCGAAAGGATCGAATGACCTGCTGCCAAATCTGCCGGGCGAGAAAAACCCGTTTGCCTACCAGCTGACGGAAGCCGAGGCCGATAACGATCAGGCGCCGGTGCAGATCCCGCGCGACTACTCTGAAGGCGCATCGGGCCTGCTGCGCAGCGGCGAACGCACCACCCGCAGTTAATCCTTTTGGGGCACAGCATGGCTGTGCCCTTTTTGTTTTCCGAACGCTTATTACCAATAACTGTCACACTTCTTTTATCCCCCTTTTCGCAGCGAGAGCGTCATAGCAATGAAAAAACCAGCACGACTGTTAAGCGCATTAGCCTTGAGCATTGGGATGAGTCTGGCGGCAACGCCGGGTGCGATGGCCACGTTGCCGGCACAGATTCAGGGACAAGCACTGCCGAGCCTGGCACCGATGCTGGAAAAAGTGCTGCCGGCGGTGGTCAGCGTGCATGTCGAGGGCACCGACAGCGGGCAGCAGAGCCAGGATATTCCCGAGCCGCTAAAGCGCTTCTTCGGCCAGGCGCCCGGGCAGTCGCAGCCACAGCCGTTTGAAGGACTGGGTTCCGGCGTGATCATTGACGCGGCCAAAGGCTACATCCTGACCAATAATCACGTGGTAAACGGTGCGGATAAGATCAGCGTGCAGCTGAGCGATGGCAACGAATATGACGCAAAGCTGATTGGTCATGACGAGCAAACCGACATCGCGCTGATTCAGGTAGAAGGGGCGAAAAACCTCACGCAGGTGAAAATTGCTGATTCTGACGCGCTGAAAGTGGGTGATTTCGCGGTGGCGATCGGTAACCCGTTCGGCCTCGGCCAGACGGCGACCTCCGGCATTATCTCGGCGCTCGGCCGCAGCGGGCTGAATCTGGAAGGGCTGGAGAACTTTATTCAGACCGATGCCGCCATCAACCGTGGCAACTCCGGCGGCGCGCTGGTGAACCTCAACGGCGAGCTGATCGGCATTAACACCGCTATTCTGGCGTCGAGCGGCGGCAATATTGGTATTGGCTTTGCCATCCCCAGCAACATGGCGATGAATCTGGCTCAGCAACTGATTCAGTTCGGCGAAGTGAAGCGCGGCCAGCTCGGTATCAAAGGGACAGAAATGACCGCCGATATCGCCAAAGCGTTTAACGTCGATGCGCAGCGCGGAGCGTTTGTCTCAGAGGTGCTGCCAAAGTCGGCGGCGGAACAGGCCGGCATCAAAGCGGGCGACATCATCACCGCCATTAACGATAAGCCAATCGCCAGCTTCGCCGAGCTGCGGGTGAAAGTCGGCACCACGCCACCGGGCCAGCAGGTGAAAATCGGCCTGCTGCGCGATGGCAAACCGCTAACAGTGACCGTGACGCTGGAACAGAGCGCGCAGAGCACCGCCAGCGCCCAGCTGATGTCGCCAGCGCTGCAGGGCGCCACGCTCAGTGACGGCAACACCAAAGCCGGCGATAAAGGCGTCAAAGTAGATACCATTGAAAAAGGCACGCCGGCAGAACAGGTTGGCCTGCAGAAAGACGATGTGATTGTCGGCGTCAACCGCACGCGGGTGCAGAGCCTCGCTGAGATGCGCAAAGTGCTGGAAGGCAAACCGCCGGTGCTGGCGCTGAACGTGGTGCGCGGCGACGAGAGTATTTACCTGCTTCTGCGATAATCCTCGCAACGGGCGGACAAGCAGGTGTTTGTCCGCCCTTCTCGTGCTATCCTGCCCTGCGATCAACTCTTGCCTGAAATAACACCATGTTTCTTAAACTTTTACGTTCTGTGGTGATGGGCCTGATCGTGGCAGGTTTACTGCTTGTCGCGATCCCGGCGCTGCGAATGGGCAGCAACGTCACCTTTGATCACGACAGCAGCGCTGATGAAGCGCCCTTCAGTTTTAATCAGGGCGTGCGCCGTGCTGTGCCAGCGGTGGTCAACGTCTATAACCGCAGCGCGCATGGCAACAATAATCGCGGCATCACTACGCTCGGTTCCGGCGTCATCATGAACGCGAAAGGCTACATCCTCACCAACAAACATGTCATCAATAACGCTGACCAGATTATCGTCGCGCTGCAGGACGGACGCTTTTTCGAAGCGACGCTGGTGGGCTCCGACGCCATGACCGATCTGGCAGTGCTGAAAATCAGCGCCTCTAACCTGCCGGTGATCCCCATCAACGCCAAACGTGTCGCGCATATCGGTGATGTGGTGATGGCGATTGGCAACCCGTACAACCTCGGCCAGACGGTCACCCAGGGCATCATCAGCGCTACCGGCCGCATCGGCCTGAGCTCCTCCGGACGGCAAAACTTCCTGCAGACCGATGCCTCCATCAACCAGGGGAATTCCGGCGGCGCGCTGATTAACTCGCTGGGCGAGCTGATGGGCATCAACACCCTGACCTTCGACAAAAGCAACGACGGCGAAACCCCGGAAGGCATTGGCTTTGCCATTCCCACCGCGCTGGCGACCAAAATCATGGATAAGCTGATCCGCGATGGCCGGGTGATTCGCGGCTACATTGGTATTACCGGACGCGAGCTGCCGCCGCTGCACGGCCAGGGCAGCAACCTCGATCGCGTACAGGGTATTATCGTCAGCGAAGTGACGCCCGGCGGTCCGGCGGATCGCGCCGGCATTCAGGCCAATGATGTGCTGCTGCAGGTGAACGGTAAGCCGGCGCTGTCCGCGCAGGAGACCATGGACCAGGTGGCGGAAATCCGCCCGGGATCGGTGATTGATGTGCAGGTGCTGCGCAATGAACAGAAGATGACGCTGCCGGTAACTATTCAGGAGTTTCCGGAAGCAGCCACTAATACCTCGCCATAAACGCATCCGGCCGCGGTCAGCGCTGTCGCTGCACCGCGGCCGGATGGGCAGAACCGCAGCGTAACTAGCTGCGATCCACCGGGAATGCGATCACCTCGCTGAGCGCATCCGCTTTCAGCGCCAGCATAATCAGGCGATCCACGCCCAGCGCCACGCCGGAACAGGCTGGCATGCCGTGCGCCAGTGCATCCAGCAGGTAAGTGTCAATCGGATGCTGCGGCAGACCGCGTGCGGCGCGACGGCGATTATCCTGCTCAAAACGCTGACGCTGTTCGCGGCTGTCAGTCAGCTCGCGGAAGCCGTTCGCCAGCTCCACGCCTTTGTAATAGACCTCAAAACGTTCCGCCACGCGGTGATCTTCAGTGCTGATCTCCGCCAGCGCCGCCTGACTGGCCGGGAAGTGATAGACGAAGCACGGCTTATCATTGCCAATTTTCGGTTCTACGCCCAGCATAAACAGCAGCTGCAGCAGCGTATCGCGATCGTCTTCACGATTCGCCAGCTCGCCTTCACCCAGCTTTTCCGCCGCTTCACGCAGCTGCGCTTTATCCGCCGACAGCGGATCAATCTCCAGATGCCGGATAAACGCCTGCTGATACGACAGCGATTCGGCGCTGTCGCACTCCAGCACCTGCTGCAGCAGATCATCGACTTCGTTCATCAGCCGATACATGTCGTAGTGCGGACGATACCACTCCAGCATGGTGAATTCCGGATTATGGTGGCGTCCGGCCTCTTCATTGCGGAAGCAGCGCCCCATCTGATAAATCGGGCCGCTGCCCGCCGCCAGCAGGCGCTTCATGTGATATTCCGGACTGGTCATCAGCCACAGATCGCGCCCGTCTGCCGCGCCAGGTCCGACAAAGCGCGTCTGGAATGGCACCAGATGAATGTCGGTAATCGTCGCCTGGCTCATGGCTGGGGTATCCACTTCCAGCACGCCGCGATCGGCAAAGAAACGCCGGATTTCCGCCAGGATGGCGGCGCGTTTCAACAAATTGGCAATGGGTGCGCTCGGCTGCCAGCTTGCCGTTTCGCTCATGGTGATGACTCCTTATACAGATAAGGGGAGGAAGTCTACCCGTATTGCTGGCGGCAAACAACGGCACCGCAGCGGCGGCAGGCAGTTTCAGAAATGGCAGGCGCAGGCAGGAACGAAAGAGGAAGTGAAAGCCGGTACGAAAGCAGGTTTCGCACCGGTTTTAGTTACTGCGCGCTGCGCTGAATTGCCTGGCCGCCCGCTTCAACATCTTCGCCTACGCCACGCGTGGTGTTACAGGCCGAGAGCAGCGAGGAAAGCACCAGTACCGAGAAAATCGCGACAATACTTTTCTTTAACATAGCCATATCCTTGTTGGTTGCAGTAAAAGTACAGCTTTTAAAGCATAGACCGGATACGCGATGATGGCAGGTAAGCCGCTGAAAAAAGACGCAGTGCGGGGATGAAACGCGGGGATAAAAAAGGCGCATCGATGATGCGCCTGATTTGACGATTATTTTACGCGGGAAACGTATTCGCCAGAGCGGGTGTCGACTTTTACCACTTCGCCAATCTGCACGAACAGTGGCACTTTGATCACTGCGCCGGTAGACAGGGTCGCTGGCTTGCCGCCGGTACCTGCGGTATCACCTTTCAGACCTGGGTCGGTTTCGGTGATTTCTGCTTCGATGAAGTTCGGTGGCTGAACGGCGATCGGTTTATCGTTCCACAGGGTTACGATACACTCAGCGTTGTCCTGCAGCCATTTGGTCACGTCGTCCAGCACCTTGGCTTCAACCTGATACTGTTCGAAGGTTTCCGGGTGCATGAAGTAGAAGAAGTCACCGTCGTTGTACGAGTACTGCAGCGTCATGTCACGTACGTCTGCGCCTTCGGCAGAGTCAGTAGACTTGAAGGTTTTCTCAACGCGTGAACCGGTCAGCAGACGACGCATTTTAACACGTGCAAACGCCTGGCCTTTACCCGGCTTAACGAACTCACTGGATTCGATGGCATACGGTTCGCCTTCGAACATGATTTTAAGACCGGCACGAAAATCGTTGCTAAGATAAGTCGCCATAAAGGCCCTCTGTAGATATTAACTGGTAATAGCCAAAAAAATGGCACACATTGTAACCCTAAATCCCCCCGTCAGAGAAGATTGGTTGCAGCAACTTGCTGATGTTGTCACCGATCCTGCTGAATTACTGCAACTTTTAGCCCTCGAAAACCACGCGGATTTAGCGGCCGGCAGCGAGGCACGTCGCCTTTTCGCCCTGCGCGTCCCGCGCGCTTTCATTCAGCGCATGCAGCGCGGCAATGCGCAGGACCCGCTGCTGCTGCAGGTACTGACCAGCCGTCAGGAGTTTACCGATGCGCCGGGCTACAGCACCGATCCGCTCGACGAGCAGAGTAGCGTAGTGCCGGGCTTGCTGCATAAGTATAGAAACCGCGCGCTGCTGCTGGTCAAGGGCGGCTGCGCGGTGAATTGCCGCTACTGTTTCCGCCGGCATTTTCCCTATCAGGATAATCAGGGCAACAAGCGCAACTGGCAGGCGGCGATTGATTACATTGCTGCTCATCCGGAGCTGGACGAAATTATCTTCTCCGGCGGCGATCCGCTGATGGCGAAAGATCAGGAGCTGGCGTGGCTGATTGCCGCGCTGGAAAACATTCCGCACCTGAAACGTCTGCGCATTCACAGCCGGCTGCCGGTAGTGATTCCGGCGCGCATTACCGAAGGGCTATGCCAGCTGCTGGCGGATACGCGTCTGCAGGTGCTGCTGGTCAGCCACATCAATCACGCGCAGGAGATTGACGAGGCGCTGCGTGAACGCATGCAGAGGCTGAAGCGCGCCGGCGTCACTCTGCTGAACCAGAGCGTGCTGCTGCGCGGCGTGAATGACGATGCACAAACCCTGGCGCAGCTTAGCAATGCGCTGTTTGATGCCGGCATCCTGCCCTACTATTTACACGTGCTGGATAAGGTGCAGGGTGCGGCGCACTTCTTTGTGCCGGATGAGCAGGCGCGGGCACTGGTGCGGCAGTTGCTGACCATGGTGTCGGGTTATATGGTGCCGAAGCTGGCGCGTGAAATTGGCGGTGAGCCGAGCAAAACGCCGCTGGATCTGCAGCTGCGTCAGGAGTGACCAGGCGCAATAAATTGCGCCACTGCGCGTTCGTGCAGACGGCTGAATTCGCACTCCCCCTTTCTGCGGGCCGTAGCGGCGCGATTCATCGCGCTATTGTTTATGTCACGCCCACAAAAAAGCCGCTCTCGCGGCTTTTCTATTGCTGCTCTGCCATTACGGGCACTTATACACCTGACCCGACATTTTGCTGTCGAGCGGGGCAAAGGCAGACAGCAGGTTCTGCGTCGGGCTGGTGGCACCATAAATCACGTTGCCGCCCATCTCCGCTGCGCGGTTACGCAGGTCGTTAGCCGCGCCGCGCAGTGAACTGCCTTCACCGCCTGAGCCGGTCAGCCAGTTGCTCTGCGAGCCGGTAACATTGCCCAGCAGCTGACATTGGCTGCCTGGCTGTTGATCAACAAAGGTGACACGTTCGCCGGCGGCACTCAGTTGGTTGGAGGTGCTACAGCCCGCCAGCAGTAAGGTACCGACTGCCAGTCCGAGCGAGAGGTTAATCCGCATTATAATCCCCATTTATTATCATCAGTGTCGGGCGGCAGCGTAGCAGAAAAGCGCACATTTTTTCTGAACATTCATTGCCCTAAACCCGCAAAGCCGAAGTATTGCGCCCTTACTTATACCTTGTTCGCCGGCAAAAGAAAAACCCCCGACCGTTTCCGATCGGGGGTTTCTCAACAGCTCAAACGTTCAGGGCAATTACATCATGCCGCCCATACCGCCCATGCCACCCATGCCGCCAGCGCCAGCACCTAAGTCAGGTGCGTCGCCTTTCGGCAGGTCGGTGACCATCGCTTCGGTGGTGATCATCAGACCGGCCACAGAAGACGCGTACTGCAGCGCAGAACGGGTCACTTTGGTTGGATCCAGGATACCGAAGTCGATCATGTTGCCGTACTCTTCGGTCTGCGCGTTGTAACCGTAGTTGCCGTCGCCCGCTTTCACGTTGTTAGCCACCACTGATGGCTCTTCACCGGCGTTAGAAACGATCTGACGCAGTGGCGCTTCCATCGCACGCAGAGCAACCTTGATACCCACGTTCTGGTCTTCGTTCTGACCCTGCAGGCCAGATGCTGCGATTTTCGCTGCAACACGCACCAGTGCAACACCACCACCGGCAACCACGCCTTCTTCAACCGCAGCACGGGTAGCGTGCAGGGCATCTTCAACGCGGGCTTTCTTCTCTTTCATTTCAACTTCAGTTGCTGCGCCCACTTTCAGTACGGCAACACCGCCTGCCAGTTTTGCAACGCGCTCCTGCAGTTTCTCTTTGTCGTAGTCAGAGGTCGCTTCTTCGATCTGCTGACGGATCTGCGTCACGCGGCCAGAGATTGCGCCCTGATCGCCCACACCATCAATGATGGTGGTGGTGTCTTTGTTGATCACCACGCGTTTTGCCTGACCCAGGTCTTCCAGCGTCGCTTTTTCCAGCTCCATACCGATCTCTTCAGAGATCACGGTACCGCCGGTCAGGATAGCAATATCCTGCAGCATCGCTTTACGACGGTCGCCGAAGCCCGGTGCTTTCACTGCAGCCACTTTCACGATACCGCGCATGGTGTTGACCACCAGCGTAGCCAGCGCTTCGCCTTCCACGTCTTCTGCAATGATCAGCAGTGGTTTGCCAGCTTTCGCCACAGCTTCCAGCACTGGCAGCATTTCGCGGATGTTAGAGATTTTCTTGTCAGCCAGCAGGATGAATGGGCTTTCCAGCTCCACTGCACCGGTTTCTGGCTTGTTGATGAAGTACGGAGACAGGTAGCCACGGTCGAACTGCATACCTTCAACCACGTCCAGCTCGTCCTGCAGACCGGTGCCTTCTTCAACGGTGATCACGCCTTCTTTACCCACTTTGTCCATCGCCTGAGCGATCAGGGTACCGACGCTTTCATCGGAGTTGGCAGAAATGGTACCTACCTGCGCGATAGCGCGGGAATCCTGGCATGGTACAGACAGGGTTTTCAGCTCTTCAACGGCTGCCGCAACGGCTTTATCGATACCGCGCTTCAGATCCATTGGGTTCATGCCCGCCGCGACGGCTTTCAGGCCTTCGTTGACGATAGCCTGTGCCAGAACGGTAGCGGTGGTGGTGCCGTCGCCTGCTGCGTCGTTGGCTTTAGAAGCGACTTCTTTCACCATCTGCGCACCCATGTTCTCGAACTTGTCTTCCAGCTCGATTTCACGTGCCACAGAAACACCATCTTTAGTGATGGTCGGTGCACCAAAAGATTTATCCAGAACCACGTTACGGCCTTTCGGGCCCAGGGTAACTTTTACTGCATCTGCCAGTACGTTCACGCCACGCAGCATTTTTACGCGTGCGTCATTACCGAATTTTACGTCTTTAGCTGCCATTTCAAATATCCCTTAAATTCGTTTCGTTCAGTGAATTACGCGTAAATTACGCTTCAACAATCGCCAGAATGTCGCTTTCAGAGATGATCAGAACTTCTTCGTTGTCGATTTTCTCAGTCTTGGCACCGTAGCCTTCGCTGAAAATCACCAGATCACCCACTTTCACGTCCAGCGGCTTCACGTCGCCGTTTTCCAGGATGCGGCCATTGCCAACAGCCAGTACTTCACCGCGGGTTGATTTGCCTGCTGCAGAGCCGGTCAGAACGATACCGCCAGCAGATTTGGCTTCAACTTCTTTACGCTTGACGATAACGCGATCGTGCAACGGACGAATTTTCATTTGATAGCTCTCCTTTGAGAAGTCCAATCATTCATTTTTGGGTTGAACGCCGGGCTTGAGGGTTCCGGCCTCGTGGAGAGAGAGATAGGGGCAGAAAAGGGGCTTTCAAGGGCAAAAAAATAAAAAATTTTCGTTTGCGTAACAGATGACGAAAAAGACAGCAAAAAGGGCGGCTTACGCCGCCCCGCTTAACTTCAGCGATCTTTATCGTGACCGATGCGCTCCTGATCTTTGCGCTCAAACTCGCCGTCCATGGTGACGCCGCTGTCCGGGCCCTGCCCCGGGCCGCGCCATACGCGCAGGTGCGGCATCAGCTTCAGCGTCAGGTGCTTCTGTACCGGCGGCAGCAACAGCAGCAGGCCGAGGAAATCGGTAAAGAAGCCCGGCAGCAGCAGCAGAAAACCGGCGATGATCAGCGACACGCTTTTGATCATCTCCGCCGCGGGGCTCTCATTACGCGCCAGCTTCTCCTGCATCAGCATAAAGTTCTTCATGCCCTGATTTTTCACCAGCGACACACCAATGCAGGAGGTAAAAATCACCAGCAGCATGGTCAGCAGCACGCCCAGCGCGTGCGCCACCTGGATGAAAATTGAGATCTCAATCCAGGCCAGAACAAAAAAAATCACTAACGGTAACCAGCGCACCGATATCTCCTGTGAGTCGCGCCGCCACGCAGCGTGCGGAGCAGCAAAATTGAAGGGTCAGCATGACCATAACGTATGAGATGGGCACGCGGCCGGCGAAATTCAACCGCCACTGTTAAATTTATGCCACTGACTTAAAATTGCGAAGTACATCACATATCGTTATTACCGCTGGGCCAGCAAATGTCCGTAAAGTGATCTGTGCACAAGCATTTCTGCAGTGACAGAATATGATCGTGCTCGCCAGCCCGAAGATGGATAAAATGTCGGCACTGGTATTCCACGACAATATAATTGCTTCACCTGCACGTTATTCGCCGCCCATCCATTCCGGATGCCCGGCAGTAACACAGCAGCAATAATAAGAAGGTAATCATGGCGAACAACATTCGTATCGAAGAAGACCTGTTAGGCATGCGTGAAGTTCCGGCAGATGCCTATTACGGTGTTCATACTCTGCGTGCGATTGAGAACTTCTATATCAGTAACAGTAAAATCAGCGACATCCCTGAGTTTGTCCGTGGCATGGTGATGGTGAAAAAAGCCGCCGCACTCGCCAACAAAGAGCTGCAAACCATTCCCCGCCACATCGCCAACACCATCATTCAGGCCTGTGATGAAGTGCTGAATAACGGCAAGTGCATGGACCAGTTCCCGGTCGATGTCTATCAGGGCGGCGCGGGCACCTCGGTCAACATGAACACCAACGAGGTGCTGGCTAACATCGGTCTGGAGCTGATGGGCCACCAGAAAGGCGAATATCAGTACCTTAACCCGAACGATCACGTGAATAAGTGTCAGTCCACTAACGACGCTTATCCTACCGGTTTCCGTATTGCGGTCTACGCCTCGATCCTCAAACTGCTCGACGCGATTGGCCAGCTGAGCGAAGGTTTTCAGCGCAAAGCGGTTGAGTTTGAAAATATCCTGAAGATGGGCCGCACCCAGCTGCAGGACGCGGTGCCGATGTCGCTCGGTCAGGAGTTCCACGCGTTTAACGTGCTGCTGAACGAAGAGACGCGCAGCATTCTGCGCACCGCCGAACTGCTGCTGGAGGTTAACCTCGGCGCTACGGCGATCGGCACCCGCCTCAACACGCCGGATGGCTACCAGCAGCTGGCGGTCCAGCGTCTGGCGGAAGTCAGCAACCTGCCGGTGGTGCCGGCCGAAGATCTGATCGAAGCCACCTCAGACTGCGGCGCTTACGTGATGGTGCACTCAGCGCTGAAGCGTCTGGCGGTGAAACTGTCGAAAATCTGTAACGACCTGCGCCTGCTGTCATCCGGTCCGCGCGCCGGCCTGAACGAAATCAACCTGCCGGAACTGCAGGCCGGTTCTTCGATCATGCCAGCGAAAGTTAACCCGGTGGTCCCGGAAGTAGTCAATCAGGTGTGCTTCAAAGTGATTGGTAACGACATCACGGTGACCATGGCTTCCGAAGCCGGTCAGCTACAGCTCAACGTGATGGAGCCGGTGATTGGCCAGGCGCTGTTTGAGTCAATCAGCATACTGACCAACGCCTGCTACAACCTGCTGGAGAAATGCGTTAACGGCATCACCGCCAACAAAGCGGTCTGTGAAGCCTACGTGTTCAACTCCATCGGTATCGTTACTTACCTCAACCCGTACATCGGCCATCACAACGGCGATATCGTCGGGAAGATTTGTGCCGAAACCGGTAAGAGCGTACGCGAGGTGGTGCTGGAGCGCGGCCTGCTGACCGAAGCCGAGCTGGACGATATTTTCTCCATCCAGAACCTGATGCACCCGGAATACAAAGCCAAACGCTACACCGACGAAAACGAACAGTAATCCGTTCCGGATCAAGTCGTCTGAAGCACGCCTGTATACAATACGGCGTGCTTTTTTATTTTGACGTCTATAACTAAAGTGGCTGCGTGTGGCGGCACTTCAGGGAGTGAAAGTATGGTAGTGGTGGAATTACTCATCGTCCTGCTGGCGATCTGGCTGGGTGCGCGTCTCGGCGGCATCGGCATTGGCTTCGCTGGCGGGTTGGGCGTACTGGTGCTGACGCTGGTTTGCGGCATGAAACCCGGCGCGATCCCGTTTGACGTCATTGAGATCATCATGGCGGTGATTGCGGCCATCGCCGCGATGCAGGTAGCCGGCGGCATGGATTATCTGGTCGGGCTGGCGGAGCGCCTGCTGCGTCGCCATCCGCGCTATGTCACTTTCCTCGCGCCGCTGGTGACCTACGTAATGACGCTGCTGGCGGGCACCGGTCATACCGCCTTCTCCACCCTGCCGGTGATTGCGGAAGTGGCGAAAGAGCAAGGTGTGCGCCCTTCGCGCCCGCTGTCGATAGCCGTAGTCGCGTCGCAAATCGCCATCACCGCTTCGCCACTTTCGGCTGCGGTGGTGTTTTTTGCCTCGATCCTTGAACCACGCGGCGTCAGTTATCTGGCGCTGCTCGGCGTTGCGCTGCCCGCCACCATGCTGGCCATCTTCTGTGCGGCCGTGATTACCAACTTCCTCGGCAAAGAGCTCAAAGAAGATGACGTCTACCAGGCGCGCCTGGCGAAAGGTGAAGTGACGCTGCGCGGTGAGCAGGTTTATCACATCAAGCCGGGCGCTAAACGCGCAGTGCTGCTGTTCCTGATCGGTATTGCGGCGGTGGTGCTGTACGCGACGGCGATCAGCGACAGCGTGGGCTTGATCAGCAACCCGGTGCTGCCGCGTAACGAAGCCATCGTGGTGTTTATGCTGACGGTCGCCACGCTGATTTGCCTGACCTGCAAAGTAGAAACCGGTGAAATCCTCAGTGCCAGCACCTTCAAATCCGGCATGAGCGCCTGTATTTGCGTGATGGGCGTCGCGTGGCTGGGCGATACCTTTGTCAAAGCGCACCTCAGCGACATCCAGACGCTGGCCGGGGATATGCTGCAGAGCTATCCGTGGATGCTGGCGCTGGTGCTGTTCTTTGCTGCCACGCTGCTCTACTCGCAGGCGGCCACCACCAAAGCGCTGATGCCGGCGGCACTGATGCTCGGCGTATCGCCGCTGGCAGCTGTCGCCTCCTTCGCTGCGGTTTCTGCGCTGTTCGTGCTGCCCACTTACCCGACGCTGCTGGCCGCCGTGGAGATGGATGACACTGGCTCGACCCGCATTGGTAAGTACGTGTTCAATCACTCGTTTATCATTCCCGGCGTACTGGCAATTACCTTTTCGGTGGCGTTTGGCTTCCTGTTCGGCAGCCTGATCCTGTAGCGTCGTCGTTACATCCTGAAAACCTCGTGGCGCAGCGGCCGTGTTATCATCGCGGCTCCTTCGCCACCGGAGCTGATTAATTCGTCATGGCTGCTCGATTTTCCCGCCTGCTAAGTCTGTGCCTGGCGCTGCTGTTTTGCCTGTCGGCGCAGGCCAGCCTGTTCTCGCCCACCACCAACAACCGCTTTGTGCCGGTCGATCAGGCCTTTGGCTTTGATTTCAGCCAGCAGGGCCATCAGCTGACGCTGAGCTGGAAAGTGAAGGACGGCTATTACCTTTATCGCCAGCAATTCCACATCAGCGCGCAACACGCGCAGCTGGCGCCGGTCACGCTGCCGCCGGGCCAGCCGCACGAAGATGAGTTTTACGGCAAAAGCGAAATTTATCCGCAGGACGTGCAGCTGCCGATCACCCTGCGCCAGGCCGATGCCGGAGCAACGCTCAGCGTGACTTATCAGGGCTGCGCCGCAGCCGGTTTCTGCTATCCGCCGGAGACCCGCTCGGTGCCGCTGACGGCGATCGCTGCCGACAGCGCCGCGCCGACCATGGCGGCACCAGCGGCCGCTCACCGCACGTCGCTGCCGTTTTCGCCGCTGTGGGCGCTGCTGATTGGCATCGGCGTGGCCTTTACGCCGTGCGTGCTGCCCATGTATCCGCTGATCTCCGGCATCATTCTTGGCGGCCCGCGCCGCTACTCGCTGGGCCGGCTGTTCGCCCTCGCGCTGGTCTACGTGCAGGGCATGGCGCTGACTTACACCCTGCTCGGTATGGTGGTGGCAGCGGCGGGACTGCGTTTCCAGGCTGCGCTGCAGCATCCTTACGTGTTAATCGGCCTCTCCGTGCTGTTTGTGCTGCTGGCGCTGTCGATGTTTGGCCTGTTCACGCTGCAGCTGCCTGCCAGCCTCCAGACGCGCCTGACGCTGTGGAGCAACCGCCAACAGGGCGGCTCGCTGGCGGGCGTGTTTATGATGGGCGCGCTGGCAGGCCTGATCTGCTCACCGTGCACCACCGCACCGCTCAGCGCCATCCTGCTGTATATCGCGCAGAGCGGTAATCTGTGGGCCGGTGCCGGCACGCTGTGGCTGTACGCCTTCGGCATGGGAATGCCGCTGATTGCCGTGACGATGTTCGGCAACCGGCTGCTGCCAAAGAGCGGTCCGTGGATGCAGAGCGTGAAAGAGGGTTTTGGCTTTGTGATTCTGGCGCTGCCGGTGTTTCTGCTGGAGCGCGTGCTGGGCGATGTCTGGGGCCTGCGTCTGTGGAGCCTGCTCGGCGTGGCGTTTTTTGCCTGGGCGTTCAGCCTGAGTCTCAGCGCGCGCGGCGCAGCGCGCGTGCTGCCGATTCTGATGCTGGCGGCTGCGCTGGTGGTGGCGCGCCCGCTGCAGGACTGGGCGTTTGGCAGCAGCACGCAAAGCGTCGCCCACCTGCCGTTTCAGCGCATCAGCAGCAGTCAGCAGCTGGATAGCGCATTACAGCAGGCGCAGGGCCGCATCACCATGGTTGATCTCTACGCCGACTGGTGCGTGGCCTGCAAAGAGTTTGAAAAATACACCTTCAGCGATGACGGCGTGCGCAGCGCCCTGAGCAACGTGCAGCTGCTGCAGGCTAATGTGACGGCCAACAACGCGCAGGATAACGCGCTGCTGCAGCATCTGCAGGTGCTTGGCTTGCCAACCATCCTGTTCTTCGATGCGCAGGGCAAAGAGATTGCTGATTCACGCGTCACCGGGTTCCTTAACGCCGCGGATTTCCGCACCCATTTGCACAATCTGCCGCGTTAAACGACACTGGTTGCACGACACGGCCCGAACGCACGCGCCCGGGCCCGCATTCCGGAGGAGAGTCTTTTGCAACGCGAACAGATCCTTGAGCATGCGCTGAATGTGCTCGAACAGAGCGGCCTGGCCGCGACCACCTCGCTGCAGCAGCTGGCGGGCGAAAGCGGCCTCAGCCGCGATCAGCTGGAGCGTTACTGGCCCGACCGCGATGCCCTGCTGTATGACGCACTGCGCTTTCACGGCCAGCAGATCGACAGCTGGCGCCGTCAGGTGCAGCTGGATGAGCGCCTCAGTGCGGCACAAAAGCTGCTGGCGCGTTACGACGTGCTGGCAGAGCACGTCAGTAAAGGCCGCTTTCCCGGCTGCCTGTTTATCGCCGCCTGCAGTTTCTATCCCCAGCCGGATCAGCCGGTGCACCAGCTTGCTGAACAGCAAAAGCGCAGCTCGTGGCAGTTTACCCATGAAATTCTGGTCGATCTGGCGCTGGATAACCCCAGCATGGTGGCCGATCAGATGGAGCTGATCCTCGAAGGCTGTTTAAGTAAGCTGCTGGTGAAGCGCAACGTGCAGGATGTCGCTACCGCGCGGCGTCTGGCTGAAGATGTGCTGAGCATCGCGCTGTGCCGGCAAAATGGCGCGCTGGCGTAGGCTTTTTGTCCAGCCTGCCTGAAAAGCAGGCAATCAGTCACGATTGCTACGCTTTTTTTACGAAACCCGTTGACGGCTGTGAGCCATTAGGGTTTAATGCGCCCCGTTGCCCGGATAGCTCAGTCGGTAGAGCAGGGGATTGAAAATCCCCGTGTCCGTGGTTCGATTCCGCGTCCGGGCACCACTATTCAGAAAACCCAGCCTTATGGCTGGGTTTTTGCTTTTCTGCGCCGGCAGAATCGCTCACCCTGCGCGCTTACAGAAACCCTCAAAGCTGAAAAATCCGCCCGTCACCGGCTGGCAGCTCGACTGTTACGCTCAATTTTCCGCCTAACGCCTCAACGTACTTTTTCAGGCTGGAAAGTTTCAGTTCGTCACCGCGCGCCTCGATGGCAGCAATAGCAGGTTGCGAAACACCCATTTTTTCAGCCAGCTGTACCTGTGAAAGATCCAGTTCTTCCCGCAGCTGGCGCAGACGAATCTCGATGATTTTTTCCGCCGCCTTATCTCTGATGCGCGCCTGTGATTCAGGCGAACGCTGAGCAATCAGGTCTTCAAGTTTTGGCATGATTCATCTCCTCCAGATGCTGTTGATACTCGCGGTCAGCCAGTTTTATCATCGTCTGATAAAAGCGTCGCTGATGCGCTCCGGTTTTGTTTCCCGCGCAGAGCACAATGGCGCGTCTGATCGGATCGAAGGCAAAAAATGCACGAATCGCCCGGCCATTACTCTGAACGCGTAATTCTTTCATATTGGAAAATCGCGACCCGACGAGGGTGTCAACATCAGGCCGCCCTAATGTGGGCCCAAACTCCCTGAGAACCGCCAGACTGGCCAGTACGTCCTCAATCATCGCGTCATCCTGCGCCTGCAGCCATGTGGCGAAGCGCGCGGTGGTTTCTACTTTCCAGCTGTTCAAAATCACCTCATATAACCTGTAGTTTATAATGCTCTGATATAAACCGGAAGTTATATTGAAAAGATGACCTGTATCATGCCGTATGCCAGCACTGGCCAGTAGATTCTGAGGTTGTGCGATGCGGCTGAAAAAACTGCAACCTGATGTTAATCAATTACAAACGCTCAGGCCGGTTTACTCAGCCCCCATTTTGCGCGACACATCGCACACTTTTGCTACTGCGTCTGACTCTTTCCAGCAAATTGCGCCACCGGTCACGCCCTGCCGCGTCTGCCAATGTTAAAAAATGGTTACTAACCGCAACTGCCTGCCGTCGTGGCTTTTATTCTTAACTCAGCGTCTGCTGCATATCATCGCGCCAGATGCGTTTGATACACCTGACCGTGCCGTGAAAGGGAAAAAATCGTGAACCTTCGTCGCCTTAAATATTTCATCAAAATCGTCGACGCGGGCAGCCTGACGCAGGCCGCTGAAAGTTTGCATATTGCGCAGCCGGCGCTGAGCCAGCAGCTTGCCACGCTGGAAGGGGAAGTGAATCAGCAATTACTGATCCGCACCAAACGCGGCGTAACGCCTACCGAAGCGGGGAAAATGCTCTACCATCATGCTTTTACGATTTTGCACCAGTGCGAACAGGCACAGCGCGCCATCGATCAGATCGCCGCAGCAACTGCGGAGGGCATGCGCAGCGGCTCGCAATAAAGCACGGATGCCGCCCCGCTGCCTCTCGCTCAGGTTAAATTTCGTCAGCTCTTCAGCACTCTACCCACACCGCACCGGCATCCGCCGATTTGACACACTGTTCCACCCAGCGCACGCCCATCAGCCCGGCGTGCACGTCCGGATACCAGAAGTCCTGCAGGAAGGCGTGATCGCCGCGGTCGGTGGCGTCCATCGCCAGCGCAAAGCGGCGATAAAGGTTCGACCAGGCTTCAAATAATCCTTCGGTATGACCACCGCCAATGCGGTCATCGGCCAGTGCGCTGGCGTGCAGATAGCCCATGCCGCGCTCCAGAATCTGCACCGGCTCGCCCTGCACTTCATAGCGCAGCTGGTTTGGCTGTTCGTCCCACCACTCCAGGCTGGCTCGGGCCCCCACCACGCGAATCTTCTGGCCGTGCATCGAACCGCAGTTTACCGCTGATGCCCACAGCGTGCCGACCGCGCCGTTGTCATACTCCATCATCACAAAGGCGTTATCTTCCAGCGGCGCGCGTGAGGCCACAAAGCTCTGGCGGCTGCACAGCAGGCGTTTTATCTGCAGCTGCGGCAACAGGGTTTCAGCGATAAACAACGGATGCGTGGCCAAATCGCCCAGCACATAACTCGGGCCGACAAAACGCGGATCGACGCGCCATTTGGTGCTGGCATTCTGTAATTCAACCGCTTCATGGTGGAAGCCATGGGCAAACTGCATATTCACAATGCGGATCTCACCCAGCAGCCCGTCAGCGATCATGCTGCGCGCCTGCTGAATCAGCTGATGGCCGGCATAACCGTAAGTCACGCCGATGATCTTTTGCTGCGCCTTACACAGCTGCTGCAGTTCGTCGGCTTCAGCCGAGGTAAAGCACAGCGGTTTTTCACACACCACGTGCAGCCCGGCGTTGAGCGCGGCGCGGCAGATGGCAAAGTGCGTATTGTTCGGCGTGGCAATGGAGACAGCTTCGATGCCATCGTCGCGTGCGGCTTCCGCCTTAAACATGGTTTCGTAATCGCTGTAGCAGCGCCCGGCCGCCACGCCCAGCGCGCTGCCAAATGCCTGTCCGCGCGCCGCATCAATATCAAACGCGCCCGCCACTAGCGTAAAGTTACCGTCGCGTAATGCGGCGGAGCGATGGATATAGCCGATCTGGCTGGTGCCGCCGCCGCCCACCATGCCCCAGCGCAGCGTGCGATTCAGTGCTTTCGTCCCGTTAATCATGCTGTTCTCCTCAGAATCCGATGGAATGCAGGTAGTGCAGGCTGGCCGTGACATCCTGCAGACTGGTGCCGGCGTTGCGCGGATCGCGCTCCTGCTCGATGGTGATCCAGCCCTGATAATGACGTTCAGCGAGAAACGCCCGCAGCGCCGGGTAATCAATTGCGCCCTGACCAAGCGGGCACATCACGCCTTCAGCGCAGGCGCTGAAAAAGTCGACGCCGCGCGCAATCACATCGCGCCACACGGCCGCATCAATGTCTTTGAAATGCAGATAGTCGATGCGCGACCAGTAGCGTTGCAGCCAGGTTTGCGGATCCATGCCGGAATAGAAAAGATGGCCGGTATCGAGACACAGTCCGGCGACCTCGTGCGGAATGTCCTGCACCAACTGTTCCAGTTCATCGGCAAACTCAATGCAGCCGCCGGCATGAGGATGAATCACCGGTCGCACGCCGTAGTCGTGCCAGGCGATGTGGCTGAGCTGCATGATGTGCTGCATCATGCGCTGCCAGTCCGCCGGAGCCAGGCGCGGGGCTTTCTCCGGCTGGCCGGCAAATTGCGCCCGCTGCGGGTTGCCGAAATCGATAATCACCAGATAGGGTGCGGGCCGGTTATCACCGTGCGTACGCGCCGCGCACGGCACCTGCGACAGGTTGCGGCAGATGTTGTGCGTCAGTTCAACCAGCACCGGGAAATTCGCCTCGCTGACCAAATCATCGAATATAGTGCCGGCCACCAGCGACAGCTGATGCGCTTCCAGCTGCTGACGCAGTTCAGCGTCATCGGTAGGCAAATAACGCCACGGACCGAGTTCGATGCTGCGGTAACCGGCCTGAGCGGCCTCGCGCAACACCGTTTGCCACGGCGGCAGGAAAGGATTGTCTGGATCGTCCACGCCCCAGCTGCAGGGCGCGTTGGCAATGTGTAGGGTCATGATCGTTCCTTATGATGAGGGCTGGCGTCAGTATCAAACAAATATTTCGCCAGACTCAATCATGAAACTTTCATTTTTTGATGATGATCATAAATTAACCCATCAAATATTTGATGGTTTTTTATCAAATACAGTGTCAGCGCGGGTCAACCTGCTGCTGCCAGCCTCTGAAGAAGAACGGTATTTGAGGGTCAGATATTTTCCCGCATGACAATCTCAAACGGCAGGGTGACCTGAGAAAAATGGTCGCTGCGCTCAGCATGACGTTGCTGCACGGTTTGCGCCAGCTGTCGTGCCATGTCATCGATCTGATGGCGCAGCATCACCGTGATGGTGCCGTCTATCAGCGCCAGGTCGCCATCATTGACCGGGCCGTGACAAATCAGCGCCACCTTACGCTGCGGCTGCTCACGCAGCGCCTGAACGACCCCTTCTATGCCGCCGCACGGCGCGTAGATCAGCGCCAGATCGGCATGCTGTTGCAGCAGCTGACAAGTCGCCTGATAGCCACCTTCAATGGATTCATGGGTTTTAAGCGGTTCCAGCACGCGCCGTGCACTGTCCTGCTCGCGCAGATAGGAGCGAAAACCACTCTCGCAGTTCTCCTGACAGATAAAGCGGTGGTCGCCCAGCAGCACGCCCGCACTGCCCGGCTGATGCAGCAGGTGGCTGGCGATCCAGCCGGCGCTGCGCCCGGCTTTCTGGTTATCCAGCCCGAAGTAGCCGGCGTGACCGCAGGGTGAAAAGTCAGAAAACAGCGCGTAGACCCGCACGCCCTGACGTGAGATATGCGCTATCGCGTGGCGGATCAGCGGATGATCCAGCGCCACCACGCCAATCGCGTCCACCTGTTCAGCCAGCCGGTAGAGCGAATCCACCACCGCCGCCACATCATCAATCTCGTGCCAGGCAAACAGCGGCGCGCTGCCCGCCGGATGGAATGGCTGCGTCTGCTGGCGCAGCGCATCGGTCAGCGTTTGATAAAAAGAGTACGAGGCCGACAACAGAATAAACCCCATACGCAGCGTCACGCCGGCGCTCTGCGCACTGAGCGGAGCCTGACTGCTGCGATAACCCAGCCGCTGCGCCGCCGCCAGCACTTTCTGTTCCGTCTGTGCCCGTACCGGTGCACGGCGATTGAGCACGCGATCCACGGTGGCGATGCCGACGCCGGCGGCGGCGGCGATGGCGCTCAGGGTAATTTTGCTCATCTCATTGCCCTTGATGATAATAAACTATCAAAAATAATGCCTGATTTTATCCATTTGCGCCATTCCGGCGCGTAACAACCTCTCATCGCGCGCAATAATTCTCTCATTCTTTTGATCGCTGTCGCACAAACATCATCAATCGTTTCATTTTCCGACCAAACAGAATAATTATTTAGAAAATTATCGAGACAGCGGGTCGCCAGCACTGATGGAAATGCATCAGCAAAGTATTAGAGCCGGCACCGCGCTGTTTTTATAGTTGACGCGACCTAAGCCGCCGATCGCGGTGATGAATAACCCGGAGCGCGCCGCGTACCGCGCAGGAGAACAACAATGAAAATCGCTTTTGATGTGGATGTGATCCGCGATCTCGGCATCACGCGCATGGTGCATCAGGTCGCTGAATGGGGCTATAAATACATTGAGCAGTCGCCCCATCCGCAAATTAACCCGTTCTATAAACACCCGAAAGCCAGCCGGGAGATCATGCGCGAGTACAAGCAGGCGCTGAATGCCACCGGGCTGGAGATCTCTTCGTTCATCACCGTCTATCGCTGGTCGGGCCCGGATGAACTGCGCCGGCAGGCAGCGGTGAAAAACTGGAAGCGCATGATTGAGATTGCCGTGGAGATGGGCGTGCAGGTGATCAACACCGAGCTGTCCGGTAACCCGAACGAGCCCGAAATTTGTGAAGAGATGTTCTATCGCTCAATGGATGAACTGCTGCCGATTTTTGAGCGTGAAGGAATTCGCGTGGAAATTCAGGCACATCCGTGGGATTTCTGTGAAGAGAGCAACGAAACAGCCGATATCGTTAAATCGTTCCGCAGCGACAACGTCAAATACATCTATAGCGCGCCGCACACGTTCTACTATGACAAGGGCAAAGGCGACGTGAAAACTATGCTGCATTACGCTGGCGACGATCTGTCGCACATGCTGATTGCCGATACCATGAACCACACTAAACATTGTCGCTACATCGTTAACCCGCCGGGCGTCGATGCCACCATCCACCAGCACGTGGCCGTTGGCGAAGGAGAGGTAAATTTCGACGCGCTGTTCGACGCGCTGCGTGAGATGGATTTTGCCAACCGTCACTACAAAGTGGGCGGCGAATCGATAATTTCCGCCGCGCTGTTTGGCTATCCGGAGAAGATGAAATACCAGGCGGTGGAAACCCGCGAGCTGATTGAGCGCGAACTGCTGAATCTGTAACGGCGCTCTCTCCCGCCAGAAAGGGACGCATAATCAGCCCCCTCTCCCGCCTGCAATAAAGGGACGCACTATCAGCTCCCTCTCCCGCCTGCGGGAGAGGGTTGGGGTGAGGGCAAACGCCACTCCCCATCAAACCGTCACCCACTCCACCTCAACAAACTCGCCGCGCGTCAGCGATAGCTGCGCCGCTTCCGCGATGGCCTGCGCGCGCAGCCCGTCAATCAGCCCCGGCAGACCGGCCACTTTCTCGCCACTAAGATGGCGCACAAACGCATCGAGATGGCGGTAATAGGTCTCCTGTACCCGACTAAACCAGTCCGCATACAGTCCCGGCTGGCGGATATGCTGCCCCTGGTACAAGGTCGCACCGCGCACCGCCTGGCTTTCCGACGCCAGCATGCCCTGACTGCCCATCACGCTGATGCGCTCGTCATAGCCGTAAGCGGTACGACGGGCATTATCGAGCTGCGCCAGCGCGCCCTGCTGCAGGCGCATAATCAGCACCGACGTATCGACGTCAATATCGCGGATCGCCGGCATCGCCAGCGCGGCACCGAGCGCACCCACGGTGACAACTTCATCCTCAGTTAACCAGCGCAGCAGATCGAAAAAGTGGATGGCCTGGTCGCGCATCTGTCCGCCGGACGCCTGCAGGTAGCTCAGCGGCGGCAGTTCCGAGGCGCGGCACACCATCTGGATGAGCTCGCTGCGTCCAGTCACGCCCTGCTGCAGCTGGGCTTTCAGCTGCATATGGCTGCGATCAAAACGCCGATTGAATCCTACCGTCACCGGCACCTGCAGCGGGGAGATGCTGGCTACCACTTCCCGGGCGCGCGACAGCGACAAATCGATCGGTTTTTCACAGTACACCGCTTTGCCCGCCAGCACCGCCTGCTCCAGTAGCGTAGCGTGGGTCGGCGTGGCACTGGCAATCAGCACCGCATCAATGGCCTCACTGCTCAGCGCCTCCGGCACGCTGGCGGCCCGCCCCCCAAACTGCTCCGCCAGCGCAGCGGCGCGCGCTGCGTCAATATCGCACACCAGCGCCAGCTCAACGCCGGGATGGCGCGCCAGGTTTGCGGCATGCACCTGGCCAATAAATCCACAGCCAATCAAGGCAAAACGTTGCGCACTGCGCATGATAACGCTCCTGTTGCTCACACTTCGGCATCGTCGGTGTTGTCAAAATATCGCTTTCTGGCAGGCTGTCTGAACGCGGTTTTTGATGGAATTCACTCAGATGAAAACAATGACGCTGGCCGAACTGGCTAAGCGGGTGGGCGTGGGCGTCGCCACGGTGGATCGGGTGCTGAACGACCGGGGCGGCGTATCGCCCGCCATGAGCAAAAAGGTGTTACAGGCCGCACGCGAAGCGGGTTTAAAACGCATCCTGCCGGAAGAGCACCGCCACGCCTGGCAGATTGAAGTGCTG
The DNA here is from genome assembly GCF_035783935.1 of Pantoea dispersa. Classification (GTDB taxonomy): domain Bacteria; phylum Pseudomonadota; class Gammaproteobacteria; order Enterobacterales; family Enterobacteriaceae; genus Pantoea; species Pantoea dispersa_C. The sequence continues at coordinate 364,867 of NZ_JALKOV010000003.1, forward strand.
CTGAGCGGCAACGGTTCCTTCTTCTTTCAACAGCTGGCGCAGGATTTTGCCCGGCTGGCGGATGAGCTCGGCTATCGCCGCCTGCGGCTGCACCGCACGCTGATTCCGGAGCATGCGCCGGAGAAGCTGGCGGCGCACATTGAAGCCAGCAGCAAAAAGATGGATGGGCTGATTGTGTTCGCCCATGAAAATCCGCTGATTTACGCGGCGCTTGAGGCCTGTAAAGCGCGCGGCGTGCCGGTGATCACGCTGGTGGCCGATCTGCCTGATGCGCCACGTTTGTGCCATGTCGGCATCGACCAGCTTAAGGCCGGGCGCACCGCCGGACTGATGCTCGGCAGCATGCTGCCGGTAGCCGGTGATGTGGTGCTGGTCAGCGGTCGCGCCGATTACGCCGCGCACCGTCTGCGCATCGAAGGGTTTCAGGCGGTGCTGGCGGAGCGCTTCCCGCATCTGCGGCTGCGGGAGATCATCGCCGGTCAGGATGAGCGCGAGCGCATCAGCCGGCTGCTGGAGAAAACGCTGGCCGCATCGCAGCACATTGCTGGCTTGTACAATACCGGCATGGGCAACACGCAGATTCACCAGGCGCTGGCGCGCCACCGGCTTGGCGGCAAAGTGGTGTATGTCACGCATGAACTCTACGAAACCACCCGTGATCTGCTGGCGAAACGCGTGCTGACGCTAACGCTCGATCAAAACACCCTGCGCCACGCGCAGCTGGCGCTGACGCTGCTGCTGCGTCATCTGGAAGAAGGCGAACAGCCGGATACCTATCAGCCCGGCAAAGTCGACTTCATGTTGTTTACACAGGAGAACTTCACCTGACGCGACGTTGTCTTTTATCGCCAGCGCGGTTAAATCGGTGCGATAGCGTGCTGCTACACTCAGTAACAGCAAAAAATACTCTCACAACAAGGTGAACGTACTATGTCGGAAAATCAGTATCAGCCCGCGAAAGTCTGGACCTGGGACCCGGAAGCCAAAGGTAACGGGGCGAAGACTAACCGTCCTAACGCCGGGCCGACGCATGAGCAAACGCTGCCGGTGGGCAAGCATCCGCTGCAGCTCTATTCACTCGGTACGCCAAACGGCCAGAAAGTGACTATTCTGCTGGAAGAGCTGCTGGCGCTTGGCGTGCAGGAAGCGGAGTATGACGCCTGGCTGATTCGTATTGGCGACGGCGATCAGTTCTCCAGCGGCTTTGTTGAGGTTAACCCTAACTCTAAGATTCCGGCACTGCGTGACCACTCGGTGAATCCGCCGCTGCGCGTGTTTGAATCCGGTAATATCCTGCTCTATCTGGCGGATAAATTCGGCCACTTTATTCCGTCCGACGTGGCGGGCCGCACCGAAACCCTGAACTGGCTGTTCTGGCTGCAGGGGTCTGCACCGTACCTTGGCGGCGGTTTCGGCCACTTTTATCACTACGCACCCGAGAAAATCGAATACGCCATTAACCGCTTTACGCTGGAAGCCAAACGTCAGCTTGATGTGCTGGATCGCCAGCTGGCGGACCACCGTTTCCTCGCCGGCGACGAATACACCATCGCCGATATCGCGACCTGGCCGTGGTACGGCAATCTGGTGCTGAATAACCAGTACGGCGGCGGTGAATTCCTTGACGTGCAGTCCTACAAAAATGTGGTGCGCTGGGCGAAAGAGGTTGCCGACCGTCCGGCGGTGATCCGCGGGCGTAAAGTGAACCGGGCATTTGGTGCCGAGCCGCAGGATCAGCTGCTGGAGCGCCACGATGCGAGCGATTTTGATACCAACACCGAAGACAAGCGTCAGGCGCGAGGCGAACAATAATGGCCGCATACGTAGTAATGATTAAAGACGAAACGCTGGACAAAGATGAGCTGGCCACCTATTCGCAGAAAGCCGGCGCGGCGCGTGGCGATCACCACATCACGCCACTGGCTTTCTATGGCGATCTGGAGGTGCTGGAAGGGCGCGATGCCGAAGGCGTGGTCGTGCTGCAGTTTGAAGATGCCGAGGCCGCGAAAGCCTGGTACTTCAGCCCGGCATATCAGGAAGCCAAAGCGCATCGCCTGAAAGGCGCGAATTACCGCGTACTGTTAGTTAACGGCGTGGCGTAATCGATGGTTTAACCCGGTGCTGAGCCCGGGTTATGCGCGGCGCGATCCCTCGCGCCGCGCGTCAACGATGAGCGGTTAATCCAGCTTAATCCGCACCACGCTATCCGGCCCTTGCGGCGAGCGATCTTTGTTAAGTCCCTGCTTCACCGTCACGTACAGCGTCTGCCCATCTGGCGACACCAGCAGGCTGTTGGGGTGCGTCGGCAGGGTCCAGCTGTTCTTCACCGCATAGGTTGTCGCATCCAGCTGCAGCACTTTGCCGCCGAGTCGCTGGCTGATGTAAATTTCATTGCGCTTCGCGTTGAATTTGATACCGAGCGAATCGCCGACGTCCAGGCGTTTGATTACCTTACCGCTGCGCTCATCAAACACCAGCGTGGTTTTGCCCTTTGAGTTGTCAGTGACGTACAGGCGGCCGTTGGCGGCATCCTCCGCCAGGTTTAACAGCAAATATTCTTTGCCATCGCCAGGCGTCCAGCGCTGTTCAATTTTGTGACTGCGCGGATTAATCACCAGCACTTCACCGCCACCGTTCGCCGCATAGATACGGTCGGTTGACGCCGAATAGAGCAGCCCGGTTACCCACTTGCCGGCGTTTTTGATGGTGGTTTTCAGCCGCAGCGTATTGGCATCGACCACCCAAATCATCGCCGGATTCTCAATCGCGCCGATGTACAGCAGGCCGTCATGCAGCAGGATTTCGCGCGCGCCAACCGGATAGCCCTTGTCGTTCTTCAGACCAAACAGCAGGCGCTGCAGCACTTTGCCGCTGCTGGCGTCCACTTTGGTGACACCGCCGTCCAGCGTATTGGTGATATACAGCAGGCTGCCGTCCGGTGACGCCGTCATACCAAAGTTTTTCAGATCGGTATGGGTTTCGCCCAGCGTTGCCAGCGTGCTGGCATCCAGGCGATACAGCACCCCGCCGTTGACGGTTTTAAACGCCTGCGCGCTGGCGACATACAGCGCAGCCGGATTGCCCGGCACATAGGCCATTTCATACAGGCCGTCGCCCAGTTCACGCTGCTGTACCTTCGCCGGCGCCGCTGGCTGAGCTGCAGCGGCCGGCGGGGCAGATTTTTTAGCTGGCGCCTGGCAGGCACTCAGGCTTACGGCTGCGAGCAGCGCCATAGCGAGCGCGGTGGCGCGCGGGCGTAACGATGAAGTCATTCCTGTCTCCGGTGAGGATCGATGGCTTGCCTGCAGGGGCAGGAAGCATGAAAAGGAATGAGAATCATACGCATTATTGTATTCGCCGTAAATGAGCCTGATCTGCAGGCCAGCGCTACAGGCTGCGCGGCGTGAATTCCCTCACGCCCAATATGCCAGTTGTAGTATGCTTCATCGCTTTCCTGCCCCCGATACTGACGAAAGAAATTATGGTTCCTGACTATTTAATAAGTGTGTTACTGACGGCCCATAACAGTGAAAAATTCCTGCCTGATACGCTGGCAAGTTTAGAAAAAGCCTGCAGCGGCGTTGAGCAGCACGTTGAGTTTATTTTTATCAATGATGCCTCCACCGACAACACCAGCGCGTTACTCGATAATTTTTCCCGTCAGCATGCGCACACTAAAGTGTTTGATGTTAATTACCGGAATATCGGGCAGGTACGTAACTTTGGCGTTCAGCAATGCAGCGGTGAATATATTACCATGCTGGATGGCGACGATCGGCTGCTGGCCAACGCCTTCGCCGATATTGTCAGTCACCTGAAAACACATCGACCGGATGCGCTGTTCACTGCGCTTCATGAAGTGTATGAAAACCGGCCTCAGCAGATCGCCTGGCAGGGCCTGCAGGCGGAAAAACTCTCACGCCACCAGACGATTGAAAAATTCCTTATCCATCGCGATTTGCAGGCACATTTCATCGGCCAGTTTATTAAGCGCACGCTGCTGCTGGCGCATCCTTTCCCGGATTTTGTCTGCTACGAAGATGCGTGGCTTTTCCCGGAAATACTCGTCAGCAGCGAGAATATTTTTTATAGCCGCCAGAGCCCCTATCTCTATTTTAAACGCGGCAACAGTTTATCCAGCCAGCTGGATAAGCATAAAATCGCGCTATTAATTGCCGCGACACAGCATATGGATGAGGTTTTGCAGGAGCGCTATCGCAACCTGTTGTCTTGTCACTGGATTAATATCGCGCACAAGCATCAGGAAGCCCTTGATAATCCGGATGACAAAAAACGTGTTATCGACGCGATCAATAAAATCAGGCCGCTGTCATTTCTGTTCGACGGTAAAATCAGAACCAGCTTTAAGAAGAAATACCTGGTGCTGAAGTTGAAGAAAGCACTGTGATAAGAGGGCGCCGCGCAGGCGCCACATTATCAGGACGGAAGGTCCTCAGGCGGATCAATGGTGGCGTAACTGATAATAATCGCCATGACCAGAATCAGCACCGAACCACTCTGAATTAACACCGTGTCGGTAAGACCAAAGATGATAATAGACAGCGGAAGTAGCGTTAATCCGGCTACGCCGTGACGCGCCGCGACCCTCAGCAGCACTAGGTAGAAAATCAGCAGGGAAAGTGCGCCAGCGATCCCCTGCAGCGAGAGCGTTTCCAGAAAATCATCGTGCAGGTGGTACATCACGTTCTTATAGGCTTCGGGATTATGGCGCTCGTGCTCCGTGATATATTCACGCGCTTTTGCCGTACGCTGGTCCGGGCTCTGTCCCAGTGGCGTCCAGGCAACGCTGTGCCAGCCGCCTTTCCAGATGGAGAAACGGGCACCAATCGAGGTGTTATTGTTGGTCTGATAGGTATCAACTTCGTTGTGAATACTGTCTAAGCGCTGCCAGACGCTGCCCGGCATAAATAAGGCACCGACAATAATAAACAACGCTAACACCGCCAGCGCAATTTTACCCGCCCAGCGGTGGGTAAAATAAAAATAAGCCAGATACAGCAGTGGCAGCGTTAATACGCCTGCGCGTGACTCGGTCAGAATCATCAGGATCATATTCACGACAAAAACCACGCAGAATAAGATCATTTGTCCGCCGCGATGGGTGATTACCCGGTGGCCGGTATACAAAGTACAGAGCGCCAGCGCGGTAATCAGATAAGAGACTGTACCGGCGGAGTCGGTCAGCAAGCGGATGCGGGTCAGCGTTTTTGCGTGTTCACTGATACCGAAACCTAACGTCACCAGCAGCCCGACAAATAAGATGGCGCTGCAGGTTATCAGGAGTGGACGACTAAGATAGTGGCGCCAGGCAACGATAAAATAGCTGAGAAAAGCCGCGATAATAAACAGCTTACCGCCCTGGAAGTAGTTGTTCACCACGTCACTGAATTCAGCGTGGGAAAACATCTTTGCCCAGATGAGCCTGACCAGCCCAATTAACAGCAGCGGAAGCGCTACCGTTATGGCCGTTTTATCTTTTAGCCACTGTTTTTTCACCGCCATAAACAGTAAATACAGAGCCACCAGATAACTGGAAAAATAGAATATTTTGCGCGGTAAGGCTTCAACCACCAGAGACGACGCCAGTGCGACACTCAGCAGCACAAAACAGAGCTGATATATATTTTTTCCCGTCATCAGCTGGCGAAACGCGTGAGCCTGCACTTAACAATACCTCATCTTTATCTGTTTCAGACGCCATTGAATGGCCCGCCACCATTTCTTTTGACGAAAAAGCAGCTTGTACATTCTTTTTGCCTGCTGCGCATTGGCTGGCTGGTCGAACGCCATCATGGACAGCGGTGATTGCTGATAAATATCGCGATAATGGTGAACCACAAACTGTTGATTCCAGATCTGCCAGGGTTTATCCGCTCCGGCATAATGAATCAGGCAGGTTTCCGCCGGCACGTCGAGCGTATAGCCACGATCGTCATGGGCCAGCATGGTCAGGGTATTAAAACGAGGGGAAATAAACGTCACCTTGTCTTCCAGTAAAATATTTAACGCATCCTGATCAAGATACTGGAAGTGCCGGCCTGGTTCTGAGAGTAACTCAAACGCGCGTTCGCTGATGTTACCGGCCCGCCACTGCGCCACATCAATCAGCATCATTCCGGCGTTAAAATAGCGCTCGCCGCGCAAGCCAGCATTATTCGCCAGCGCCGGCTGCAGCGAAGCAATTTCACCGACCACCAGCGCGATCGCTTCGGGGCCGGTAGGAATCTGCCACAGCTCGTTAAGCGGATTGATGCACACCATATCGGCATCAAGGTAGAGCAGTTTCTCCGCCTGCGGCAATATCAGCGGCGCCAGGAAGCGATAGTAAGTTGCGCGGGTAAAAAGTTCTGTGACCGGCAGCGTGGCAAACAGTTGATCCGGCAGGTGATGCAGCGTCACGCCGTGGCGCGATCCCTGAAACACCGTGGCTAACCGATCGTTATCCGTCGATGACAGTTCTGACGAGATTAGATGGAAATGGTACACGCGGTCTGCGGCGTGTTTCATGATGGACAGAATCGTAATCAGCGCATGCGCTTTAAATTTTCCGTCAACGCCAAAAACAATGTGCTGATCGCTCTGTACCGGAAAAAGTGGCTCGGCGTTTATTTCCTGAAGAACATCATGATTCATTGCGCGCTTCTCTGCTGCGGAGCGCTACACTCCGTAACCACTTAATATGTAGACAATAAAATTTGATTTGGCATAAAACGGTAAAAGGTTACCACTTTGGTAACCCCAAAGAAAGCGTAGCACGGCAAGCCAGGCGTTTTCGCAGACAGGACGAAGAGGGCTTCCCGCATTCTGCCTGTCAGGATGAGAGAAGCGCGATGAACAGGAAAACTACAGCGACGCGCCGCCACAAATTACCAGCTCCTGTCCGGTAATCGCAGCGGCAGCCGGCGACAGCACAAAGCCCGCCAGCGCCGCCACCTCTTCGGGATCGATATAGCGTCCAATGGGCGGCAGTTTCGGCGGCGAGCTGGCGCGGTCCGGCTGCAGCAGCATCGGCGTGGCGGTAGCGCCGGGGGCGATCACGTTGACCGTAATGCCCTGCGGCGCCAGTTCGGCGGCCCAGCTGCGCGCCATGCCCACCATCGCCGCTTTGGTGCTGACATACTGGCTGCGATTGGCCGCGCCGCGCGACGTCCGGCTGCCGAGCAGCAGAATGCGATCGCCCGGGCCCATCAGCGGCAGGAGTGCATTAGCCATAATCTGCGCCACCTGCACGTGCAGGTACCACAGCCGCGCGCCCTGCTCTTCCTCCAGCGCACCGAGCGGCGCAGCCAGCATCATGCCTGCTGCGTGCACCAGCGCATCGACTTTCGTCAGCGCCGCCAGTGCCTGCTTCAGCTGAGCAGCGTCAAACAGGTCGACGCTGACGGAGGTAAACGCCGGATGATCTTTATTTACCAGCGTGCGGCTAAAGCCGGTCACCTGCCAGCCCTGTGCCAGCAGCAGATCGGCAATCGCCGCTCCAATGCCGGAGCTGACACCGGTCACCAGCGCGTGGCGGCTCATGCTTCACCCCTCACCCAGCGTTCGTCGACGCGCACGTATTTGATGGCCTGGCGGAAATAGGTGTAAGCAATGTGCAGCGCGCCGTCCGCGCTCTGTTTAATGCTGGGATAAGAGAATTCACGGTTCAGTTTCTGCTGTGAATTGTTGGTCATGCAGTAGCCGTCGCCCTCATCCAGATTGCGCTGCCACGGCCAGCTCGCACCGCCATCGGCAGAGATGGCCAGCGTCATCGGCGCGCGTGGTGCGCCCCAGAACGCCGTACGTGCGCCGTGAACCACCGGCTGCGCCGCCACAGCCACCGCATCGTCATCCTCGTCTTCAATTTCGTCATACAGTGACAGGCGACGCTCGCTGGCATCACGCGCGCTCATGGCGTTAAACACCAGCGCCAGATGGCCGTTGTGCAGCGTGGTCACCTGAATCGACGAGTTATTATTTGGCAAGTCGGTTGCCTGCGGCGCGCTCCAGCTTTCACCGCCGTCGTCAGAACGGCTTTGGTAGATGAAATCGGCCCAGCGGCTGCGATACAGCGCCAGCAGGCTGCCATCCTGCAGCAGCGTAATGTTCATGTGCACGCAGCCGAGACTGTCCGGCACCGCCACATCGCGCCAGCTCTGTCCTTTGTCACTGGAGATTTTTACCGCGCTGATGTCATCGTTGCCCACCCATTTCACTCCCGGCTGGGTGCGACAATAGAACACCGGCAGCAGCCAGTTACCGTTTGGCAGCACGACTATCGGCTGGCGGATAAACGTGCCCGGCTGGTCGAGCAGCGTATCAATGGCGCTCCAGCTGCGCCCCAAATCATGTGACTGGCGATAACGTACGATGGCCGTGTCCTGATTGCCGGACTTCTGCGCGGTCCACAACAGCCACAGCACGTTATCCGGATCGAGAAACAGCACTGGATTCTGCTCCGATCGCGTTGGATCGTCGGATAACTGTTGAGGATCGCTCCACTGCGCGCTGCCCTGCGCCAGCCGTGAGCACCACACTGAAATATCCGCGATGCCTTCCTGCGTGCCGCCGAACCATACGCACAGCAGATCACCGTTGGGTAATGGCAACAGGTTGGCGGCGTGGTTCTGCGGACAGACCGAAGGCAGCATCGCCGTGAGCTGCTGCGCGTCCTGCGCGTGCGGATGAAGCGTACCGTTACGTTCGACGGTAATAGTTGAGTCGGTCATGTCAGGCTCCACTTTTTTGCATAGACGAGTCAGGTGCATTTTTGCGCTGCAGCTGGCGCGACGGGATCAGGCGGTCAATCAGCATGATCACCGCCGGCGTTACCAGCGCGACGTACATGTTGTTGATGCCGAACGGATCGCCCAGCAGATACCACAGTGAGGTCATGACGCAGGCGCCAATCAGGCCGGCATTCGCGCCGCGCGTGCTTTTGTAAAACGGCAGGTAAAAGGCGATGATCGCCACCACCGAAATCGACAGGCGTATCGCACGGGTAAAGAACGACAGCTTAAGCACTTCCGGTACGAACAGCACGAAAATCAGCGGCAGGAATCCGATCAGCAGCGACAGCCAGCGCGTCATGCGGAACTCACGCTCCGGCGTCGGGTTGCGGTACGGCACATAAAAGTCCTTCACCACCAGCGAAGCGATGGCCAGTGCCACGGTGCTGACGCTGACGAAAATCGACGCCACCAGCGAGGTGGTAACAATCCCGGCCAGCCACGGGCTCATATCCTGCAGGAACACCGGCAGCGCGTACAGGCTATTGATCTCCGGATGCAGGTACTTAGCCGCCACGCCGATCAGCGCGATGGCGATGGCGATTGGCATACAGAAGAAGAAGGCCACCCAGGTGGCGCGTTTCGCTGATGCCGCGCTTTTGGTCGAAGCGATAGCCTGAATCACAAACTGCGTGCAGAAGATCGATCCGATGGTGCCAATCATCCAGGCAAAAATGGTGCTGGGCCCGACGTTACCGTCCCAGGTCCAGTAAAAGTGCGGCATCTCTTTGATCATCGGGCTAACGCCGCCGGTCATGTGCAACGCCACGCCGAGGATGACCAGAATACCGATGTACTTGAGGCCGCTGTGCAGCAGCGTCACCCAGGCGATGCCTTTCATGCCGCCAAACATAAAATAGAAGGTGCTGACCAGCGCGGTGATCACCGCCGCCGTGGTGAGATTGAGGTTCAGTACCGTGGAGATCGCCGCCGCGCCGCTGACATAGTTACCCACGTTCACCAGCAGCAGCGCGTAGATCATAATGATCGAGATAATATTTTTGGTGGAGTTGCCGTAACGCTCGGCAATCGCGCCGGAAATGGTGATTTTGCCGGTGTTGTAGATGCGTTTGACCAGCAGAATACCAAACAGCGGAAAGCCGATGGCGGCACCGATTACCGACCAGGATGCGGCAAAACCATCCTCAAAAGCGGCCTGCGCCGTGCCGATGGTCGATTTGGCGCCGATATATTCGGACATCAGCATCACGCCAACCACAAACGCCGGCATCACGTTTGAACCCGCCATAAAGTCGCCGCTGTTTTTACTGCGCAACCGCCAGGTCAGCCAGGTGGTGAACAGGATGTAAGCAATGACAATCCCGACAATAATCACCATCCCTTCTGCAGAGAACTGTTTCATGTTCGCCTCATTGATAACGTAGGGTCGTGGTGCGTGCCGGGCTTCACACGCACCGTTAATGAGGCGGCCATGATTATTGTTATTGCGTCGCTGCGCTGGCTACCCCGCACCGTGCAAAATGATTTATTTCACTCAAACAGGAATGAATTCACGCACAGGCAGGGCAATTTATAGGTTAATTAAGCCTCGATTTGTTTGATCATGCTCACAAACAGTCAAATATGATTAATAATAATCAATTGTCACAGCAGAAGTGCGTGAGTGATGAGTTCCCGCAAACGGCCACCGCGACGGCGGCCGCTGCGTTTATGCGACGCTGTCGTTTTCCAGCTTCTGGCGTTTGCGTAGATGGGGGAACAGCGCCATCCACAGCGCCACGACCACCAGAGTGCCGACACCGCCAATCGCCGCTGCCGGCACCGCGCCGAACCATGCGGCTAACAGGCCGGACTCAAACTCCCCCAGCTGGTTAGAGGTATTAATGAAGATGGCGTTGACCGCATTGACGCGTCCGCGCATCTCATCCGGCGTATCCAGCTGCACCAGCGCGCCGCGAATCACCATGCTGACCATATCGAAGCCGCCGAGTGCCGCCAGCGCCAGCAGCGACAGCCACAGCTGCGTTGACAGCGCAAACACCAGCGTGGCGAGACCAAAACCGGCCACTGAACCGAACATGATCATGCCAACGTGCTTTTCCAGCTTGTGCCGGCTGAGCCAGACGCCGACCAGCAGCGCCCCGACCGACGGGGCACCGCGCAGCATGCCCAGCCCCCACGGACCGGTATGCAGAATATCCTGGGCGAAGATTGGCAGCAGTGCCGTAGCGCCGCCCAGCAGCACCGCGAACAGGTCGAGTGAAATCACCCCCAGCACATCTTTGCGCTCGCGGATAAAACGCACACCGGCAAACATAGTGCTGAGGCTGGCCGGTATGCGCGCCTGCGGCGGTCGTTCGTAGCGCAGACGGCTGACCAGCACAATCGACAGCAGATAGAACAGTGCCGACACGCCATACACCACCTCCGGTCCGGCCACATACAGCAAGCCGCCCAGCGTCGGGCCAACAATCACCGCCGCCTGACCGCCCACTGAGCTGGCCGCCATGGCGCGCGCAAGAATAGGCGGCGGCACCAGCGCAGGCAGCATTGAGGTAATCGCCGGCCACTCCAGCGCTTTGGCCAGCGAAATCAAAAACACCAGCCCCCAGATTTCAATCCGGTCCGCCCAGTGCAGCAGCGTCAGCGCCACCAGCCCAAGCAGCGCCAGCCACTCAATCAGCTGGCCCACCAGCACGATGCGGCGGCGATCATACTGATCTGCAAGATGGCCAGCCGGCAGCGCCAGCAACACCGAAGGTAAAAATTGCATCAGACCGATCATGCCCAGCGCCATCGCGCTGTGGGTTAGCGCATAGATTTGCCAGCTGACGGCCACGGAGAACATCTGAAAACCAAACGATGAACAGGTACGCGCCAGCCAGAAGGCGACAAACGACCTGTGCCGCAGCAGTGAATCTTCCGCTGCGGAGACCTGTGAACCCATAGTTTTATCCCATCCTGAAGCAGAGTACCGGCTGGCGTCATGGCACCTGCCTGGTGAAAAGCCACCATCGGCTTTCCTTATGTTTTTCACGCCACAGAGTGCGATAACTTGTGCGCTCAGGCAATGGCTGGATGTGCGCTGTAAAAACAGACGCTTATCCGGATTCAGGGTTAACGCTGGCGCGCAGAATATTAGCAGGCTGATTGTTTTACTGTGAAAATAGTCAAAACATTCCAGATAATTCAATAAAACGTTAATTACCGCCAGCACAACGCTTTTTATCTCTTTATCAGAAACAGCTAAAAAAGGTGATCTTTGCCGGCGAATCGATCTATATTGCCTCCTGTGATAATCACTGCAGTCTTCCCGTCCTTATAATAATTAAGACGTTACCGTTCATTAATTTATTCATAGAGATAAATGGAAAACAATTCATACCATCCTTATGTTACTGAGCGAATCCGTCGCTTCGACGGTGCACCGATCGGCGCGTGTTATTCAGCGTCCTTTATACATAGCGAGCAGGAGCGCAATGCATTACTTCACGGAAGCAACATAATTACCCAGCATTATCAGTTAGCCGATACGGCAGAATTAATAATTATTCCGCTGACGGGAAATAGTGTGCAGTCCTTTTTGCGCAACGTGGATAATTATTCCTGCCTGCAACATGAGAATGTAAGACTGGCGATCAACTATGCCACTTTACGTCAGGCGGGCAACGCTTTATGCGCGCTGGCGTCGCGCTTTTCCTTCTGGCTGTACGATGTCGCACCGCCGGGAACCGAGTGGAAAAATATTACCGACTTTCCCTTTAGCGGTATTGTGCTGAGCGATGAATTCTTCAGCGAAAATTATCTCAAGTTCAGCTTTCCTTTTCTGCTCGCTTCGCTACGTGAAACACAAGCAGAAGTAATATTACGCACGCCACAGCTGCAATTACCGGCCGAAACGTATCGGCATTTAGCGCTAAGCGGCTGGCAATCACAGCGCGACGGTAACCCACTTTTTGCAGGGTAAACGTTTACACAAAATTCTGCGCGTCGGCGTTATCACCCGATTACGCCGGAGATGACGGCGCAATATCCCCATAAAATGTCGTGTCACCGGCGGATAAAAAGAGCAAAGCGCTAAAAAAATCAAACCTGTTAACGTTTTTAAGATAAAATTTAACGCAAAGGGATCAACCTGCTTAACGGAAAAGCACTGACAGAACACCTTATAGTCACTTCGTACTCTATGTCGGGATACAGCCTAATGGGTTGTTTCCTTTGATTTTATGGCAAAGAAAGAGGTCAATATTATGGGGAAAGCTTCCTCATCTTTTGGCGTAATTCGCTTCCTGACGGTGCTGTTCGCACTGTTAACAGGCGCGTTTATGCTGATTGGCGGCGTTTGGTTAGCCGCCATTGAAGGTTCCTGGTACTACGTTATTGGCGGTGTGATTATGCTGATCACCGCTGTTCTGCTGTGGCGCCGTAGCGGCTCCGCATTACTGCTGTATGCACTGTTGCTGCTGGCAACGCTGGTGTGGGGCGTATGGGAAGTCGGCTTCGACTTCTGGGCGCTGGCACCGCGTACCGACGTGCTGGTGATCTTCGGCATCTGGCTGATTCTGCCGTTTGTTTATCGCGGCCTGAACCATGCAGGTAAAGGTGCGCTGGGCGCGATGGCCGTTGCACTGGTCGCCAGCGTCCTGGTGCTGGCGTGGGCGGTCTTCCACGATCCGCAGGAGCTGAATGGCAACCTGCCGGAAGCGGCTAATGCGCCGCAGGCCCAGCCGCTGAGCAACATCAATGACGCCGACTGGCCAGCTTACGCACGTGACCAGCAGGGCACGCGCTTCTCGCCGCTGAAGCAGATCAACACCAGCAACGTGAAAGAGTTGCAGGTTGCCTGGCAGTTCCAGACCGGCGATCTGAAAACCGCCAACGATCCGGGTGAAATCACGGATGAAGTGACGCCGATTAAAATCCGCGACACGCTGTACCTGTGCTCGCCACACCAGATTCTGTTTGCGCTGGATGCGACCACCGGTAAGCAGAAGTGGAAATTTGATCCGGGCCTGAAGCCGAATCCTACTTTCCAGCACGTGACCTGCCGCGGTGTTTCCTACCATGAAGTGCCCGCTGCTGCCGATGCCGCTAACAGCCAGCCTGCGCTGTGCTCACGCCGCATCTACCTGCCCGTGAACGACGGTCGTCTGTTCGCGCTGGATGCCGATACCGGTGCCCGTTGCCCATCCTTTGGCAACAACGGTGAACTGGATCTGCAGCACAAGCAGCCGGTACAGACGCCGGGCCAGTATGAGCCGACTTCACCGCCAGTTATCACCGACACCACCATTGTGATGGCGGGTGCGGTCACCGATAACTACTCAACGCGTGAGCCGTCTGGTGCTATTCGTGGCTTCGACGTGAACACCGGTAAACTGCTGTGGGTATTCGATCCGGGCGCAAAAGATCCTAACGCGATTCCGGCGGATGAACACACCTTCACCATGAACTCGCCGAACTCGTGGGCGCCGGCGGTATACGATCCGAAACTGGATACCGTTTACCTGCCAATGGGCGTTTCTACACCGGATATCTGGGGCGGTAACCGCACACCAGAGCAGGAGCGTTACGCGAGCAGCGTTCTGGCACTGAACGCCACCACCGGTAAGCTGGTGTGGTCGTATCAGACCGTGCACCACGATCTGTGGGATATGGACCTGCCGTCGCAGCCGACGCTGGCCGATATCACCGACAAAGATGGCAACACCGTACCGGTGATTTATGCTCCGGCGAAAACCGGTAACATCTTTGTGCTGGATCGTCGTACCGGTAAGCCGGTGGTACCTGCACCGGAGACCCCGGTACCGCAGGGCGCGGCGAAAGGCGACCACGTGGCGCCAACCCAGCCGTACTCCGAACTGACCTTCCGTCCGAAGCAAAATCTGACGGACAAGGACATGTGGGGCGCGACCATGTATGACCAGCTGGTGTGCCGCGTGATCTTCAAGCGTCTGCGCTATGAAGGTCCGTTCACGCCGCCGTCTGAGCAGGGTACGCTGGTGTTCCCGGGCAACCTCGGTATGTTCGAATGGGGCGGCATTGCAGTTGACCCACATCGTCAGATCGCGATTGCTAACCCAATGGCGCTGCCGTTTGTTTCTAAGCTGATCCCACGCGGTCCGGGCAACCCGATTGAGCCACCGCAGGGCGCAGAAGGCGGTTCCGGTACCGAAACCGGCATTCAGCCGCAGTACGGCGTGCCGTATGGCGTCGAGCTGAATCCGTTCCTGTCACCGTTTGGTCTGCCGTGTAAACAGCCGGCCTGGGGTTACGTTTCGGCGATTGACCTGAAGACCAACGAAACCGTGTGGAAGAAACGTATCGGTACCGTTCGCGATAGCGCACCGGTTCCGCTGCCGTTCAAAATGGGTATGCCAATGCTGGGAGGCCCAATCACCACCGCCGGTAACGTGTTCTTCATTGGCGCGACCGCAGATAACTACCTGCGCGCGTTCGATACCAACACCGGTGAGATGCTGTGGCAGGCGCGTCTGCCAGCGGGTGGCCAGGCGACACCGATGACCTATGAAGTGAATGGCAAACAGTACGTTGTCATCGCGGCCGGTGGTCACGGTTCGTTTGGTACCAAGCTGGGCGATTACGTGATTGCCTATGCGCTGCCAGATGCGAAGTAATTTTTCGCATTGAGGTAAAAAAGCGGGCAATGCCCGCTTTTTTTTATGCCAGTCGGCATTACGGTCGAACTGGCGGTCAGGGTTTACGCAGCACGCGCGCATTCAGCAGCGCGCACAGCGCCATAATCACGCAGGTGGCGAGAAACACCGGGCGCATGCCAAACGCGCCGCCGATAAAGCCGCCGAACAGCGGGCCGCTCACCTGGCCGACATACTGGGCTGAGGTCGCATAGCCGAGCATTTTCCCGACCTGCCGCTGCGGCACATTGTGACGAATCAACGCCGTCACGCACGGCATCAGGCCGCCCAGCGCCATCCCCATCAGAAAACGCAGCAACACCAGTTGCCATGCTTCGCGAATGAACGCCTGCGGAATCAGCAGCAGCGCGCAGACCAGCAGGCCATAAATCAGCACGCGCCCATGCCCGATGCGATCTGCCAGCCGGCCGAGGCGCGGTGCAGAAAGAATGCTGCCCAGTGCGGCGGCGGCCATCACCAGCCCGGCGGTCACCGTCACCGCGTGATCGCCGTGCACGAACTGCGCGATATACAGCGTGATAATCGGTTCAATCGACATATTGGCAAAAATCAGCAGCATGCCCGACAGCCACATCAGCCGCACCACTGGCCGGTTGATCGACGACGCCGGCTCATCACCCTCCCCGGCTGCGGCTTTCTGCGCCGGGCGCGGCGCTTCTTTCAGCAGAAAAGTGGTGGCGAGAAAGGCGAGAAAAATCACCGCGCCGGTGAGCCAGAAAGTGTGGCGAATGCCGATCAGCGGTGGCAGCACGCCGCCCAGCAGCGGGCCAACTACGTTCCCGGCCATGATACCGGAGGACAGCACGCCCAGCGCCCAGCCGGTCTGCGCTTTCGGCGTTTGCGCCGCCACCAGAATGGTGGAGCCCGACGCATAGCCGCCGAGCAAACCGGCCAGCAGACGCAGCGCCACCAGCTGCCACGGCGCGGTAGCCATGCCAATCAGCGACATGGCGACGGCCATCCCGAGGCTGGCGCGAATCAGCATCAGCTTGCGACCATAGCGGTCCGCCAGTTTGCCCCACAGCGGTGCCGTCAGGGCCGCGCTGAGAAAGGTGGCACCATAGGCAGCGCCCGACCAGCGCGCAATCGCGGCCGGCTCCTGCACGCCCAGCTGCTGCACGTAGAGGGGCAGAAACGGCAGCAGCAAGGTCATGGCGACGATAGTGCTGAATGAGCCCAGCACGCAAACCCACAGATTGCGCCGCCAGTGTTGCTGCTCAAGCGCTAACGCGATAGAAGAGTGCGACATAGTGATATCCCTGTTTTTGGCTTTTTTAGCAGGCTATCAGCGGCAGCACACAGAAAACAGGGAGATACGCATATTTGCCAGCCAGCGCGCTATTGTCGCCAGATAACAACAATCACGATGCACTCAGCGCGGTGATCAGCGCGTCGCACAGCAGCGTGATCGGTGACGAGGGCTGCGGCTGCTCTTTCAGCAACAAGTAACTGTGCAGTCGGTCCATCTGCCATTCCGGCAGCACCTGCTGAATCTCGCCGCGCGCCAGCGCGTCCTGCGTCATATAGGCCGGCAGATACGCCACGCCAGTGCCGGCCAGCGCCGCATTGAGCAGCGCCATGCTGTTGTTGGCACGAAAGCGGCTGTGCACATCGAGTGCCAGCCGCTGCTTGTCGCGGCGGAACGGCAGCGCCGCGGTGTGCGCCGGGCCGTGAAACAGCAGCAGATCGTGGCGCATCAGGCGTTCAGGATGATCGATAGCCGGGTGCGCGGCCAGATACGCCGGTGAGGCATACAGTCCCCAGTCAATACTGCTCAGTTCGCGGTAGTTTGCGACTTCCGGCGCACGCGCACGGATCACAATCGCCACGTCAGCATTGGGCTGCGGATCGTCACTGGTGGTCAGTTCGAGATCGACGTTGATGTGAATATGCCGGCAGATAAACGCGTTGAGCGTCGGCACCACGCACTGGCAGCCAAAGGTGATCGGTGCCTGCAGCCGCACGTTGCCGGCAGGCTGCTGATGCACCTGCTGCACAAACGCATCGGCGCGATGCATCTCTTCCAGCATGCGGGTGCAGAACGGATAGTACGCCTGGCCCAGCTCGGTCAGCGCGACCTTGCGCGTGGTGCGCTGCAGCAGTTTGATGCCCAGCCGCACCTCCAGCCGGGCGATTTCGCGGCTGACGTGTGATTTTGACACGCCCAGCGTGCGGGCCGCTTCACTGAAGCTTTGCCGCTCAACGACGCGCGCAAACAGCATCATGGCGGTGAGGTTGTCGCTGTTGTCCATGTTCTCTGGATGATGTGAAAGAGTGAGAACAGCAGCTTAAAAGCAATTACGTGAATGCGCACCCGATTTCCCGTTACGCAGCGACCACGGGAAATCGGGCGAAACGTGTCACATCGCCACCGCTAGCGGGAACAGCAGGCGATCCGGTTCGACGCGGCGCTGGCGGCGCAGCTGGCCCGGTGTGACGCGAAAATAGTTTTTGAAGGTGCGGGTATAAGCCTGCTGGGTATCAAAGCCGTAACTCATCGCCACCTGCAGAATCGCCTCATCACTGTTGATCAGCGTGAGCGCCGACTCAGTTAACCGGCGCTGGCGAATGTATTCTGCCAGGGAAAAACCGGTGTGCTGACGGAACAGACGTTGCAGATGCCAGCGGGAATATCCCGAACGGCGTGCGACTTCATCCAGATGCAGATCGTGCCCTAAATTGTTTTCAATCCACTCCAGCAAACTACGGATAAATTCTCGCTGATTCATGACTTCCTCCGGCGTCGGTAATATGTCCAGTGAAGTCACTGTAGCGCGTTAAATTTATCCCTTAATTAGCAGAAAATTAGCGCAGAATTAGCAAGCGAAAAAAACGGCTCTCACGGGGAAACGCCCGCCGGGTTAATTCTGCGCTAATTATCGGGCGCTACACTGCGCTGAGTGATTCAGGAGGCCATCATGCGTGTGCTGCTGGTAGAAGATGATGAAATGATCGGCGCCAACCTGCAGCAGGCGCTGGAGGCGGCAGGCTGGTCGGTGGACTGGGTGCGTGACGGCGTGTTTGCCAGCAACGCCTGGCAGGAAGGGGGTTACACCTGCGTCCTGCTCGATCTCGGTTTACCACGTGAAGACGGCATCAATGTGCTGCGGCGCGCCCGCGCGCGTGGCGACATGACGCCGGTGCTGGTGCTGACCGCGCGCGATACCGTGCAGCAGCGCATTCAGGGGCTCGACAGCGGTGCCGATGACTATTTACTCAAACCCTTTGATCTGCAAGAGGTTCTGGCACGTATGCGAGCCATCACCCGACGCCGCCACGGTGCGGCTGATTCCCTGCTGGGCAACGGCGACGTGCAGCTCGATATGATGACGCGTGAAGTGCTGTACAAAGGCCAGCGCGAGCAACTGACCGCGCGTGAATACGCCCTGCTGTATGCGCTGCTGGAGCGCCCGGGCGCGATTCTGTCGCGCGAACAGTTAGAAAACCGCATCTACGGCTGGGGCGAAGAAGTCACCAGTAACGCCGTCGACGTGCTGATTCACGGCATGCGGCGCAAGCTCGATAACGAAGTGATTCGCAACGTGCGCGGTCTGGGCTGGCGGGTGCCGGCAATATGAGATCCTTTACGTTTATGCGTTCGCTGCGTAACAAGCTGCTGGCCACGCTGGTGCTGCTGCATCTGGCGATGATTGGCGGCGTCACCTGGTATTTCTACCACTGCTATGGCGACATGATGGGCACCATGAAGGACGATCAGCTCGCCAAAATTGCCGATGCGTGGTCCAGCAGCCAGCGTATGCCAGCGCTGATGCCGATGGTAATGCAGCAGGAGAAGCTGAAAAGCACCTATATCGTTCAGCTGTGGGACACCCGTAATCATCTGCGCGCCAGTTCCTGGCCGGCGCTGCATGCGCCACTTCAGAGCAAGAAAGGCTGGTCGGATTTAAAAGTCGGCGACTGCGGCGATGATTGCGAGTGGCGCGTCTATACCCGACCCGGCGAGCTGGGCAGTGAGATCGGCAACATTCAGGTGTTGCACAATGTCGGCTACATGAAGAGCCTGATGGTGAAACGCGTGCTGTCGGCCATCATTCCGCTGATCCTGATGATGCCGCTGTCGCTGCTGGTGATCTGGCTGGTGGTGCGTGCTATTACGCGCGATTTGCGCGTGGCGTCGCGCCAGATTGCCGCGCAGGAAACCCTGCATCCGCACAGCGTATCGCCGGACGGTCTGCCGGACGAAGTGCTGCCGCTGGTCGAGGCCTACAATTCATTGCTGGATAAGCTGCGCGCGGCCTGGTCGTCGCAGCGCCAGTTCCTTGAGGATGCGGCGCATGAGCTGCGCACGCCGGTGACCGCCGTCACGCTGCAGCTGGAAAATCTGCGTCAGCACATTGTGCCGGGCGAAGCCAGCCGTCAGTTTGATCAGCTGGAAGCGGGCGTCACGCGCACGCGCCATCTGGTGACGCAATTGCTGAACATCTCACGCCAGGAGGATCAGTCCGTGGTCGCCAGCATTGAGGCGATTGAGCTTGATGACCTGCTAAAGGAGAGCATCGAGCAACTGATGGTGGTGGCGGACAAGCGCGGCATTGATATCGGCTTCAACGGCACGGCGCACTATCGTCTGCACGCCAGCCGCTCCGATCTGCGCAGCCTGTTCGATAACCTGATCGGCAATGCCATGCTGCACACGCCGGAAGGCAGCCTGGTGGATGTGCTGCTGCATCGCGTCGGTCATCATACCGTGGTGGATATTGTCGACAACGGCCCCGGCATGCCGGAATCCTTTATCGATCGCGCCTTCGATCGCTTTACCCGCTCGCCGGACGTCCAGGCGCAGGGCAGCGGCTTAGGCTTGTCGATTGTGCGCAGCGTCGCACAAAAGCATCAGATGCAGGTGGCGCTGTCGAATTGCCTTAACCCGCAGGGTGAGATCTGCGGATTACAGGTGCGCGTTACCCTTCCCTGACGTCTCGCTTCCTCCGGCGCGATAATCCGCGCCGGCGATTTTCTTCTCCTGCCAGTTCTATGCGTATCCCGACAACGTAAACGGTTGCGGGGTTCCGTTCGTTACACGGCCTTTATGTGATACAGTTCACATATTTATTGAATCCAAATGCAACACTTTTTGACAAACGTGATCAAAATCTATTTTCTATCGCTCTGTTACAGGCACATTACGCGAGCCTGAAAATCCGGCGCGTCAGACCGGCAACAGCAGCACACTGCCCATCCCCTGGGATCGATTTCACCCGATCGCAGCATTCGCGCGGCGATCACGAGCAAGTGGTTAACTATAATGAAATTTAAAACGTTGATAGCAGGGGCCTTACTGGCCAGCAGCTGGACCGGCGCCGCACAGGCGGCGGAAAGCGATCCGCAGTACCTTTCTGACTGGTGGCATCAGAGCGTGAACGTGGTCGGCAGTTACCACACCCGCTTCGGACCGCAGTTCAATAACGACGTCTACCTCGAATACGAAGCCTTTACTAAAAAGGACTGGTTTGATTTTTACGGCTACCTTGACCTGACCAACTTCTTTGGTGTGGGCAACAGCAACGCCAACGGTATTTTTGACCACGGTTCGCCGATGTTCATGGAAATTGAGCCACGCTTCTCCATCGATAAGCTGACCGGCACCAGCCTGGCGTTCGGACCGTTCAAAGAGTGGTACTTCGCTAACAACTACATCTACGACATGGGTCGCAACAGCGACAGCCGTCAGAACACCTGGTACATGGGTCTGGGTACTGACATCGATACCCATAGCGATATCGGCCTGTCACTGAACGTGTACGCGAAATACCAGTGGGAAAACTACGGCGCGGCGAACGAAAACAGCTGGGATGGTTATCGCTTCAAGGTGAAATACTTTGTACCGATTACCGACCTGTGGGGCGGCAAGCTGAGCTACATCGGCTTCACCAACTTTGACTGGGGTTCCGATCTGCGTGACAAGTCTGACCGCTCGCGCACCAGCAACTCGATTGCTTCCAGCCACATCCTGTCGCTGAACTACGATCACTGGCATGTCTCTACCGTGGCGCGTTACTTCCACAATGGCGGCCAGTGGGCTGATGGCCAGGAGCTGAACTTCGGCAACGGTCCGTTTGAAGTGAAATCAACCGGCTGGGGTTACTACCTGGTGGTGGGTTACAACTTCTAAACCGCTTCCGGCGTGGCCGCTCACCATCGCGGCCACGCCAGTCTGTTACGCCTGTGGCTTCACCACGTTGATGCGCCATGGGATGCCGAACTTATCGATAAACATCCCGAACCCGTTCGACCAGAAGGTTTTCTGCCATTCAGTGGTCACTTTGCCGCCCGCCGAGAGCTTATCAAACCAGGCTTTTCCTTCCGCTTCATCTGGCGTGGCCAGGCTCACTGCATAACCGGCATGTTCGGACGCCGGAGGCTGGGCAGTATTGCCGTCACTCAGCATCAATTCGCCCTGACCGATACGCAGATGCGCATGCATGATCTTTTCCGGCGGCTGCGGTGACGCCGATCGATCGCCCACCTGTTCGCCCTGCTCCGGCATATCGCCAAACGTCATTTTTTGCAGAATTTCGCCGCCGGTGGCTTCCAGATAGAACGCAATCGCTTCTTCACAGCGACCGTAGAGAAATAAATATGGACTCACCTGCATCGTAACCTCCGTTGAGAGTTTGGTTAACGCGTGTCGTACACCTACAGTGTAGACGATGCCGTTTTTCGCCCGTCACGGCTGGCAGTAGCGGCGGAACAGCTGCGCCATATAGGCGCTCATGGGGGTCAGCGCGGTGTCTTTACGCTGAATCAGATAGAAGGTGGCTTTCGGCAGCGGATCGTCGAGATCCAGCGCGATCAGCTGGCCGCCGTGCGTAGGGTCTTCAATCACGTCGCGCGAAATGATGCTGACAAAATCACTCTTCGCTACCAGGCTGGTGCAGGCCATAAAGGTCTCGCAGGTCACGACGATTTTCGGTGCCATGCCACGCTCGCCAAACAGGTCGTGCAGCAGTCGGTAATAGCTGCCCTGCGGCGTCGGCATGGTCCAGTCGCAGTGCTGCAGCTCGGCCAGCGAGCGCGCATGCGCCATCGGATGCCCTTTGCGCATCACCACCTGGTACTCGCGCTGCATCAGCCGCTCAAAAATCAGCTCCTGATCGAGATGATGCCGGTCGTAGGTATTGATGGTGAAATCCAGCGCGCCCTGGCGCAGCTCATGCACCATCGACACCAGCTGGCCCTCCACGATACGCACTTTTACCAGCGGATATTCACGGTGAAACTGGGTTATCACCTGCGGCATCACGGTGCGCGCAATGCTGCCGCCCACGCCAATATTCACTCTGCCACCGGCCAGCCCAAGCCGCTGCTGGATATCCTCCTGCGCCACGCGCAGCTCCTCCAGCACCAGGCTGGCATGGCGGAAAAAGGTTTCTCCGATATCGGTCAGTGCCACGCCCTGCTGACGCCGCTCGAACAGGCGCGCGCCCAGCGCCAGCTCCAGTTCCTGAATCGCTTTGGTTAACGCCGGCTGCGACAGGCCCGACAGCCGACTGGCGGCGCGAATACTGCCCTGGCGCGCCACGTCAACAAAGGCGCGCAGCTGATGAAGTTTAAGATTGGCCGGCATGATGAGGTGATAACCGTTGTCTATCGGTCACAAGATATTCGCATCTTATGCACCCTAATACCATTGTGTAGATTCGGTTGGATGCATAAAAAACCAACACTAAGGAACAGCCGATGAACACCCTTTCCGACCTCGTCCACGCGCGGATACCGCAGATGCAGACCTGGCGCCGCGACCTGCATCAGTATGCCGAATCCGGCTGGCTGGAGTTCCGCACCGCTACGCTGGTGGCGGAAGAGCTGCATCGTCTTGGTTATCAGCTGCAGCTGGGCCGTGAGGTGATTGCTGCCGATGCGCGCATGGGCCTGCCGTCCGCTGAAGTGCTGGCACAGCAGGAAGCGCGCGCGCTGCAGCAGGGCGCGCTGCCACAGTGGCTGCCCCACTTTTCCGGCGGCTTCTGCGGCGTGGTGGCGACGCTGGACACCGGGCGTCCCGGTCCGGTGATGGGCTTCCGCGTGGATATGGATGCGCTCGACCAGACGGAAAGCGCTGCCGCCGATCACCTGCCTGTGCGCGAAGGCTTCGCCTCGTGCAATCCCGGCATGATGCACGCCTGCGGCCACGATGGTCACACCACCATTGGTCTGGCGCTGGCGGGCGTGCTGATGGAAATGAAGCACCAGCTGAGCGGTCGTATAAAACTCATTTTTCAGCCGGCCGAAGAGGGCGTACGCGGTGCCAAAGCCATGGTGGCTGCAGGCGTGCTTGATGATGTCGATCTGTTCACCGCCATTCACCTCGGCACCGGCGTGCCGCCGGGCGAGATCGTCTGCGGCAGCGACAGCTTTCTCGCCACGACCAAGCTGGACGTGCACTTTACCGGCGTCGGCGCACACGCCGGAGGCAAGCCGGAAGAGGGACGCAACGCACTGCTGGCGGCGGCGCAGGCCACGCTGGCGCTGCACACTCTGCCGCAGCACAGCGGCGGCGTAGCGCGCGTCAACGTCGGCGTGTTACAGGCGGGCAGCGGACGCAACGTGGTGCCGGATGTTGCGCTGATGAAAGTGGAAACGCGCGGCGCGAGTAATCAGGTCAACGACGATATCTACCAGCAGGCGCTGCGCGTGATTGCCGGTGCCGCGGCGATGTACGGCGTTGAGCACGAGGTCACGCTGATGGGCGGCGCACGCAGCTGCACGCCAAGCCCGGCGTGGGTCGGTTTTATCCATCAGCAGGCCGAGGCGACCGGCCTGTTCAGCTCGGTGATAGACAGCAAACAGCAGGCGGCCGGTTCCGAAGATGCCACTTATATGATGGAGCGCGTGCAGCAGCGCGGCGGCCAGGCGTCTTACGTCATCTTCGGCTGCGATCTGGCGGCGGGCCACCACAATGCGCGGTTCGACTTTGATGAAGCGGTAATGGCCACGGCGGTGCAAATGCTGGCCACGCTGGCGCTAAACCAGACGCAGTTTGGCGGTGCCCGATGAGCCCGCACGATTTCATCGATCGCTACATCGACCAGCATCAGCCGCGCTTCAGTGCCATCAGCGATGCGATCTGGGACGTGCCGGAAACCCGTTTCGAAGAGACGCAATCGTCTGCGCTGCTCGCCGATGCGCTGGCGCAGGAGGGTTTTGAGGTCGAGCGCGGCGTCGGCGGCATCGACACCGCGTTTATCGCTTCAATCGGCCACGGCCAACCGGTGATCGCCATCCTCGGCGAGTTTGATGCGTTGGCCGGACTGAGCCAGCAGGCGGGCTGCGCCACGCCCACGCCGCTGGTGGAGAACGGCAACGGCCACGGCTGCGGCCATAACCTGCTGGGTACCGCCGGCCTGGCCGCCGCTTTCGCCATCAAAGCCTGGTGGGCAGAACAGGGCGAACGCGGCACGCTGCGCTTTTACGGCTGCCCCGGCGAGGAGGGCGGCTCGGGTAAAACCTTCATGGTGCGCGCCGGGCTGTTTGATGATGTCGATGCTGCCGTCACCTGGCACCCGGAAGGCTTCAGCGGCATGTTCAACCTCAGCACCCTCGCCAATATTCAGGCGGCATTTCACTTCAAAGGCGTGGCGGCACACGCCGCCAACTCGCCGCATCTCGGGCGCAGCGCGCTGGACGCGGTGACGCTGATGAACACCGGCGCTAACTTCCTGCGCGAGCACATCGTGCAGGAGGCGCGCCTGCACTATGCGGTCACCCAGACCGGCGGCGTATCGCCCAACGTGGTGCAGGCCGATGCCGAAGTGCTGTACCTGATTCGCGCGCCGCAACTCGACCAGGCGCAGGATATCTATCAGCGCGTCATTAACATCGCCAAAGGCGCGGCGCTGATGACCGACACGCAAATGACGGTGCGTTTTGATAAGGCCTGCTCCAACTATGTGCCGAACCGCGCGCTTGAGGCGGTAATGGAACGCAATTTGCAGCATTTTGGCCTGCCGGACTACAGCACGCAGGAACAGGCGTTTGCGGCACAGATCCGCGCCACGCTGAGTAAAGACGATCTGCGTAACGCGCGACTGAATGCGGCGCGCACCGGTGGCGAAGCGGGCATCGCCTGGACTGAGGCGCTGGGCGATAAAGTGCTGATGGACGAGGTAGCGCCCTATGCGGTCACGCGCGAGTTGCTGTACGGCTCGACCGACGTCGGCGATGTCAGCTGGGTGACGCCGACAGCGCAGTGTTTTGCGCCCTGCTTTGCCTTTGGCACGCCGCTGCACACCTGGCAGCTGGTGGCGCAGGGACGCACATCGATTGCCCACAAAGGGATGTGCCTTGCCGCCAAAGTGCTGGCCGCCACCGCGCTGACGCTGCTGCAGGATGATGCCGCGCTGGCGCGCTGTCGTGAAGAGTTTGACCGCGTGCGCCGCGAGCAGCCGTACGTGTGCCCGATTCCGGCCGGCGTGCAGCCATCGACATTAGCATCCTGAGTTCAGCAACGCATTACGCCAGGTGCGCATAAATGCGCACCCTACGGGACGGATTGTGATCGATCTGCAACGCAGTAACCTGGTGCGCATAAATGCGCACCCTACGGGGGCATGACCGGCGGTCACCGCTCCTTACCGTGTAGGGTCGCCATTTATGGCGACCTGGTGCCAACGCATCACCATTAAAAAAATATAAGCAGTACGCAAACATAACTGACAAGACGACTCATGAGGATCTACCGATGGAAGTGATGACCGAAAATCGCAGCCCCGGCAAGCTGTTCAGCTGGATTGAGCGGGTCGGCAACAAGGTGCCGAATCCGTTCTTACTGTTTGTCTATTTGATCGTGGTGTTGATGATGGCCACCGCGCTCCTCAGCAGCCTCGATGTGGCCGTTAAAAATCCCGCCAATGGCGAACTGGTGCGGGTCAATAATCTGCTCAGCGTCGCCGGCATTCAGTGGATCCTGCCCAACATCATCAAAAACTTCAGCGGTTTCACCCCGCTGGGCTCCATTCTGGCGCTGGTGATCGGTGCCGGGCTGGCGGAAAAAGTCGGGCTGCTGCAGTCGCTGATGGTGAAGATGGCGTCGCGCGTCAGCCGTCGCTACGCCAGCTATATGGTGCTGTTTATCGCGTTCTTCAGCCATATCTCCTCCGATGCCGCACTGGTGGTGATGCCGCCGCTCGGCGCGCTGATCTTCCTCGCCGTCGGGCGACATCCGGTCGCGGGCCTGCTGGCGGCGATTGCTGGCGTCGCATCCGGTTTTACCGCGAATCTGCTGATCGTCACCACCGACGTCCTGCTCTCCGGCATCAGTACCGAGGCCGCCAAAGCGGTCAGCGACACGGTCCACGTCAGCGTGATCGATAACTGGTTCTTTATGGCCAGCTCGGTCATCGTGCTGACCGTGGCTGGCGCGCTGCTGACCGACAAATTTGTCGAACCGCGCCTGCCCGTCTGGAACGGCGGCCACCACGATCGGCTGCCGCCGCTGACGGCGCAGGAGAATCGCGGCCTGAAGGCGGCCGGTCTCGCCGCGCTGGTGTTCATCGGGCTGATGGCGCTGCTGGTGGTGCCGGAGCATGCGCCGCTGCGTAACCCGAAAACCGGCGGCATCATCCCTTCACCGTTTATTCAGGGCATCGTGCCGATCATCATCCTGTTCTTCTTTGTGGTGGCGATTGCCTATGGCGCGGTCACACAGCAGATTCGCCGCGCTGACGATATCCCCAAACTGCTGGTGGATCCGATGAAAAACATGGCCGGCTTTATCGTCATGGTGTTTCCGCTGTCGCAGTTCGTGGCATTCTTCAACTGGAGCAACATGGGCAAGTTCATGGCCATCGGCCTGACCGATGTGCTGGAGAGCGCCGGCATCAGCGGTGCCCCGGCGTTTCTCGGCCTGATGTTCCTCTCAGCGTTTCTGTGTATGTTTATCGCCAGCGGCTCGGCGATCTGGTCCATTCTGGCGCCGGTATTTGTGCCGATGTTTATGCTGCTCGGCTTTCACCCGGCATTTGCTCAGATGATTTTCCGTATCGCCGATTCCGCCGTGCTGCCGCTGGCGCCGATGTCACCGTTTCTGCCGCTGTTCCTTGGTTTCCTGCAGCGCTACCAAAAAGACGCGCAGCTCGGCACCTATTACGTGCTGATCTTCCCTTATCCGCTGGTGTTCTTTGTGACGTGGATCGCGCTGCTGCTGGCGTGGTATCTGCTGGGCCTGCCGATTGGTCCGGGCGTCTGGCCGCACCTGCCCTGATCCGGTGCCATGGATGGCATCCCTCCTTTCTGTGAACTGCAACGCACGTTGCCAAAATGTCACCGCCGCACCTCTCGGCAACCCCGGACGAATTGATTATTCTGCTATTTCTTCGCTTGCTAACGGTTACTGATTTTTGACAAACCACCACCGGGCGGATCCTGCAAACACCGAGGTAACAATCATAATGACAACCACCTATTCGACAGGGGTGGCGACCGATCGCATCGCTACCGATCGCCAAACGCTGGCCGGGCGCATCGACGCCCTGCCCTCATCCGCCGGGCTGTGGCGCTTTATTACGCTGCTGGCGCTGGGCGGCTTCTTTGAGCTGTACGATCTGTTTGAAACCGGCTACATCAGCGCCGGGCTGGTAGCCGCAGGCGTGTTCCACACCGGCGCCGCTGGCGTGTTTGGTATCGCCGACCAGGCGGCGTTCGCCTCGGCGACCTTTCTCGGCCTGTTTGTCGGTGCCAGCCTGCTGACGCCCTATGCCGACCGTTTCGGCCGCCGCCTGACCTTCATGTGTGCGCTGGCGTGGTACGGCGCGTTCTCGCTGCTGATGGCGTTCCAGCACAGCGCGGAGATGATTATTCTGTGCCGCTTCCTGGTCGGCATCGGCCTTGGCGTCGAGCTGGTGACCATCGATACCTATCTGTCCGAATGGGTGCCGGCCCATTTGCGCAGCCGCGCGTTTGCTTTCTCTTTTTTCATTCAGTTCCTGTCGGTACCGACGGTGGCGCTGATGTCCTGGTGGCTGGTGCCACAAACCCTGCTCGGCCTCGAAGGCTGGCGCTGGGTCGTGATCGCCGGTGCGCTGTGCTCGCTGGTGATCTGGTTTATCCGGAAAAACCTGCCGGAGTCGGCGCGCTGGCTGGCGCAGCAGGGGCGGCATCAGGACGCGCACCGGGTGCTGAGCGAGATGGAAAAGCGCTGTGGCATCGCACCGGGAGACGATTTCTCTCAGCGCGATGCGGCGGCACAGCTGCCGACAAAAGGGCGCTTCAGCGAGATCTGGGCACCGGCTTATCGCCAGCGTACGCTGATGCTGGTGATGATGAACTTCTTCCAGGCGATTGGCTTCTTTGGCTTCGGCAACTGGCTGCCGGCGCTGCTGTCCGGCAAAGGCGCAACCGTCACCCACAGCCTGCTGTACGCTTTTTTCATCACGCTGGCCTATCCGCTGGGCTCGCTGATCTGCAGCCGCTACGCCGACCGGCTGGAAAATAAATGGCAGATCGTTTTTTCATCGCTGATGACGGTGGTATTCGGCACGCTGTTCGCGCTGACCAGCAATCCGCTGCTGATGGTGGTGTGCGGCTTCCTGATAACCTACAGCAACGCCTGGCTGACCTTCAGCTATCACGCGTATCAGACCGAGATCTTCCCGACGCACATTCGTGCGCGCGCCGTGGGGTTCTGCTATTCGTTCAGCCGGCTGTCGACCGCCTTCAGCAGTATTCTGATTGGCCTGATTCTGCAGTATGCCGGCAGTCAGGGGGTGATCGTGTTTATCGTGCTGAGTATGCTGATGGTGATGCTGTCGGTCGGGATTTACGGGCCGAAGACGCGGGGACTGGATCTGGAAAACATTTAAACCGGATAGGTAGGCAGCGGCCGGTTCAGCCCGGCAGTGCGCACAATTTGGGGGCGTATCCGCCCCCATCGGTTTTACACCAGCTCGGTTTTTACACCGTCCTGGATCAGCACTTCGGCGTCGACGCCGCTGTGGCTGTAAACCTGGTACTTCACGCCACCCACCGTGGTGCTGCCCTGCTGTTTCACCCAGTCGCCAGCATCACTGCCGTCGCCGAGGATGTCATCCAGTTTTACCACGTCCTGCGCATCACCTTTGATCAGCATCTGGGTTTTGCCGTCGCCGATAAACAGGTCTTTACTGCCGGCACTGAGAATATCCGCCACGCTGACGCTAAGCGTATTTTTACCGTTGCCGAGCATGTCGATCACGGCGGCTTCTTCACCGCTGGCCAGGCTCTCGGCCAGCACACTGTCGGCGTCCGTCACGGTGATCGCAGCGCTGTGCGTGCGCGGCTGGATAAAAAGATTGTCCAGCAGGAAGTCATTACCGTAACCGTCAGCCGTATCATTCACCACGGCCACTTTCACCACTTTGGTTTCAGTCGCGACATAGGTACCGGTTTTATGCTGCCAGGTGGTGGATAACGCTGAAGGCGCAATCACCGTCTTGCCATCCACTTCCATCCCGATGACCGGGGCTACCCAGCCCTGATTGAGGCGCTGGCCATCGAAGCCCAGCGTATAACTCTTGCCCGCTTCAACCTGGATATACTGGTAAACCACCTCGCCGCTGTAATCACGTCCCTGAACGTAGTCGGTCATCGTGCCCAGTGCGTTGGAGCCATCCTTGCCTTTCCAGTAGGTGGTGCGCAGCTGGTTATACTTTTCATACAGTCCGGCGGCCATCCAGCCCTGCAGCGTGCCGTCGTTGAAGGTCCAGTCGAGGCGCTGTTTATCCACCGGTGTTACGTTGACCGGCTTTATACCGAGGTTATCCAGCAGGAAGTCGTTGCCGTAACCATTGGCGGTGGCATTGGTAACTGCCACTTTGACCACTTTGGTCTCGGTGGCGACATAGGTGCCGCTTTTATGCTGCCATGACGAGGTCAGCGCGCTGGGTTCAATTACCGTTTTGCCGTCGATCTCGATGCCAATCACCGGCACTGCCCAGCCCTGATTCAGGCTGTAGCCATCAAACCCAAATTCATAGGTTTTACCCGCTTCGACTTCAATGTAGCGGTAAACCACGTCGCCACTGTAATCGCGCCCCTCGACGAAGTCGGTCATGGTGCCAAGGACATTGGAACCGTCGGCACCTTTCCAGTAGGTGGTGCTCAGCTGGTTATATTTCTTGTACACCCCGGCCGCAAGCCAGCCCTGCAGGGTGCCATCATCAAAATTCCACACCAGGCCGTGATCGACCTTCGGCGGATCGACGTTGATCTCCAGCAGGAAGGTTGGCGCATTCGCATCACGAATGGCGCTGTCGCTGACCTGAAATTGCGTCAGTCCTTTCCACGGCGAGCGATCGTAAGACTGATAGCTCCAGTTGCCCTGGGCGTCAGCCGTAACCGAGTCCATCAACACCCAGTGGCCCTCAATATGGCAGCCGAAGATGTACACCACCTTATTGGGGGCAGACGTGCCGTGCAGGGTCGGCGTCATGTCATCGGTGATATCACCGCTTTTCAGCTGGCCCTGCTTTGGTCCGTTATCATCCCAGGCAGAAACAATCTCCGTCTTGCCGGAGATAATCGTCAGGTCGAAAACGTCGGCGGCAGCATCACGCACCGGGCTATCTGAGACCTGGAACTCATACTTGCCAAAGCCGCCGCGTAACGCGCGCACTTCGCTTTGCCAGTGACCATGAGCATCCGCAACGGCGCTGCCGAGCGTCACCCAGATCCCATTCACGTGGCGGGCATAAATATAAACCACGCTGTTCGCCGCAGCCTGACCTCGCAGCGTTGGCGTCAGGTCATCAGTGACATCGCCCGGCTGCAGCACGCCGGTCTGTGCGCCAAAATTATCCCAGGCAGAAACGATGCTGGGGCTTTCCGGTGCGATATTGAGACTGAACACCTCAGCGCTGGTGTCGCGGTCGGGGGTTTTGGCAGCCTGAAACTCATAGGTGCCGTAGCCGCCGCGCAGCGCGCGCACTTCCGTTATCCAGTTGCCCCAGGCATCGGCTTTAACACTGCCTAACACCACCCAGTGACCATCAATGTGCCGCGCATGGATGTAGACCATGCTGTTGGCTTCGGCTTTGCCCTGCAGCGTCGGTGCCATATCGTCGGTGGTGGCACCGTTGATTAATTTGCCCTGCTCCGGCCCGACATTATCGTGCGCCGCGTCAATGGTGGGCTTCAGGCGGGTGCCGTTATCTGACACATACAGGTCGAACAGCGGCGCAGCGGGATCGCGCGTCGGGCTGTTACTGGCCTGGAAATGATACGGGCCAGCGCCGCCATCCAGCCGGGCAATTTCCACCTGCCAGTGGCCAAAAGCATCCGCTTTGGTGCTGCCTTTCAGCCACCAGCTGCCGTTTTCGCGTGTGGCATAGACATAAACGATACTGTTGGCTTCCGCTGTGCCTTTGAGCGTGGGGGTGAAGTCATCGGTCAGCGCGCCGTGCTCCAGTTTGCCCTGTGCCGGGCCAACGTTATCCAGCGCATACTCAATTTTCACCGGCGCGGTGGGCACCACCGTATAGGTAAACGGCTCGCTCGCATGGCTCAACTCACCCCGGTTATTTTGCGCGCGGGTGGTAATGGTGTTCTCACCATAGCCCAGCAGATCAACGTTGCTCTCCCAGCGCCATTGTCCCTCAATCACCGGCGCCACGCCGACGCGCACCCCATTGATGTAGATGATGACGTTTTCCGCATCCAGCGGCGCATTGCCGCTCAGGCGCGGGCTGCGATCGTCGCTTTCGCTACCGGCTTTAATCACGCCGGTGTTTACCCCTTCATTATCAAACACTTCCAGCAGCTGCGGTTTGTCGATGCGCGGCGTGTTGACGAACAGCGTATAGACCGGGGAATCGACGCTCACCTGGCCAAATTTGTCGGTGGCAGTGACGTACAGGCGTTGCTCACCGTCGCTCAGTGCCGGTGTGATGGTCCACTGACCGTTCTTCGCCGCCTGCACGCTGCCAATCAGCACGCCGTTGCTGTACAGCCGCACGATGCTGTCCGGCTCGGCATAACCGGAAATGGCTGGCGTTTTATCATCGGTGAAGCCTTTGTTGCCGACTGGCCCCTGTACCGGTCCCACATCGTCCAGCACTGCCACAATGGCTGGCCGGTCCGGCGGGCTGAGGTCGACTTCCAGCCGCGTCTGGAACGGAATCCCGGCGTTGCCGGCCCGGTCGAAAAAGCGGATGGTAAGATTGTGGCTACCCTCTTCCAGCCGCAGCGGCAGCTGATACTCCCAGCTGCCGTCGGCCTGCACCTGGGTGGTAAACAGCTGGCCGTTAATGGCAAATTCGATATAGCTGACGCTCTTATCCTCAACCACCCCTTTCCAGTACTGATAAGGGGAATTGACGTAGTTCTCCTGCCCCGGTTTGGTCGGGTCGTAATAGCCTACAGACATATGGTCATCCTTTTCGCCAGAGTTAATATCGTTAAAGTAACGCTTAATAAGCGGCAGGGATTTTTAATCGCGGGGAAAGGGATCTCTTACAAGAAACGTCTGAAAGGAAAATATAAGATGATGAATTTAGATGTGATTTTTCGCACCCTTCAGGCCATAAACCACGCTATGGCCTGAAGGGAATGCTTAAGACATACTTACTGCTTTTCCAGCACCCGGATATCCGCGCTGCCCTGATTTGGCTGCACGCTGTCGTCCTGGCGCAGTTTCGCCACCTGTTTCGCCGTGACTTTGGTCTGCACGCCGTTGCCCCAGCTGCTGCGGATAAAGTTCACCACATCCGCCACCTGGCTGTCGTTCAGACGCCAGCCAAACGCCGGCATAGTGATTGCCGTCGGTGCGCCTTGCACGCCCGGCAGCGTGCCGCCAACCAGCACGATGTGAATCAGCGACGTCGGATCCTCTGCCATCACCACCGGATTCCCGCGCAGTGCCGGATAGAAGCGCTGATAGCCGCTGCCGTCGGTTTTATGACACGCGGCACAGCTGTCGACATACACGCCGGCACCCGGCTGGCTGTCGTCCCCTTTCCACAGCGCCTGCGCCACCGCGTCATCCTCACGGAACACCGCCTGAGACGGATCTTTCGCGCCGAGCGATTTCAGGTAGCGGGCAATCGCGCTGATATCCGCATCGCTGAGATACTGCAGGCTGTGCTGCACCACCTCGGTCATGCCGCCAAACGCCGCGGTGTGATCGTTACGGCCATAGCGCAGGAACTGCTGCAGATCCGCTTCGCTCCAGCGTCCCAGACCATCGCGGTTGTCGCCGCGCAGGTTGCTGGCGGTCCAGCCGTCAATCGGCGCGCTGCTGCCGGCAAGGTAATCGCTGCCTTGTGAATTGTTGAGCGCTTTCTCCTGCATGGTGAAGCTGCGCGGCGTGTGGCAGGCGCCGCAGTGGCCCAGCCCTTCCACCAGATAGCGACCGCGCGCCAGCGCCGGATCTTCCTGCGCCGCCGGCTGGAACGCCTTCACATCTGGCGCAAACAGGCCGCGCCAGATTGCCAGCGGCCAGCGCATCGACAGCGGCCACGGAATGTCGCTCTCTTTGTTAGCCTGCGCCACCGGTGCCACGCCGTGCATGAAGTAGGCATACAGCGCCTTCATGTCGTCATCGCTGACCACCGCATAAGACGGATACGGCATCGCCGGATAGAGCGTGTCGCCGTTTTTCGCCACGCCGTGACGCACCGCTTTCTGGAAATCGTCATAGCTGTAGTCACCAATGCCGGTTGCCTTATCCGGCGTAATATTGGTGGAGTAGATGGTGCCAATCGGCGTCGCCATCGCCAGTCCGCCGGCAAACGGTTTGCCGCCTGCGGTGCTGTGGCAGGCGACGCAGTCACCGGCGCGCGCCAGATACTCACCGCGCTGCACCAGCGCATCGGCAGCGGTGTCATCCGCCAGCGCGGCGAACGACAGGGTGCCCAGCAACAGGGCTGTTAAACGTTTAATCATCGCCATGTTCCTTATGCCTGTACCAGCGGGCCGGGGTTTTTCAGATACTGTTCACGAATCGCTTTGGCGGACCAGTAGCTCAGCGCCGCCACCATGCCGGTCGGGTTGTAGCCCAGTCCCTGCGGGAAGGCAGAAGCGCCGGCGACAAACACGTTCGGCACATCCCAGCTCTGCAGATAGCGGTTCACCGCGCTGGTTTTGGGATCTTCGCCCATGATGGCGCCGCCGCTCATGTGCGTGGTCTGGTACACGGTGGTATCGAAATGGGCACCCGGTCCTTTCGCGCCGCCAATGATCATCTTCGGATTCATCGCTTCGGTGATTTTGCGCATCTTGCCGATCATGAACTGCGCCATTTTGATGTCGTTGTCCTGCCAGTCAAAGGTCATACGCAGCAGCGGCTGGCCGTAAGCATCTTTGTAGTTCGGATCGAGATCGAGGTAGTTGGCGCGATATGACTGATGCGCGCCGTGCGCATCCATCGACACGTGATGGTTATAAGTATCCGCCACCGCCGCTTTCCACTGGCTGCCCCAGTTCGGCGTGCCTTTTGGCGTCGGCAGGCCGGAGATTGGCTTGGTGCCGGCCTGGTTAACCCAGAACGGTGAACCGCCGACAAAGCCGTACGGGCCGTGATCGAAGTTATCGGCGTTGTAATCGTCCACCGCCACGCCCGCGCCACCGGCACCGATAAACGGATTGGTGGTGGTGTTTTTATCGAACAGCGCCTTCAGCGTGGAGATGTTCTGATAGGCAAAGTTACGGCCCACCACACCCTCGTTGCTGATAGGGTTGTACGGCTTGCCGATGCCGGACAGCAGCATCAGGTGCACGTTGTGGAACTGGAAGGCGGAGAGAATCACCAGATCCGCCGGCTGCTCCACTTCACGTCCCTGACCGTCCAGATAGGTGACGCCGGTCGCGCGTTTTTTATCGTCGGTCAGATTGACGCGCAGCACATACGCGTTGTTGCGCAGCTCAAACTTCGGCTCCTGGCGCAGCGCGGGCAGAATGTTAACGTTCGGCGACGCTTTGGAGTACATGTAGCAGGCGTAGCCGCTGCAGAAGCCGCAGAAGTTGCACGGGCCCATCTGCGCGCCGTAGGTATTGGTGTAAGGACCGGAGGTGTTGGCCGACGGCATATCGTAAGGGTGATAACCCACCGATTCCGCCGCCTGGGCAAACAGCTGTGCTGACCAGGTGCGCTTCTGCGCCGGCAGCGGGAAGTCGCTGGAGCGATCCGGCGCATACGGGTTGCCGCCCTTCTCTTTGCCCACCACTTTGCCTTTGATTGACCAGGCGCTGCCGGAGGTGCCGAACACTTTTTCCGCCTGATCGAAGAACGGCTCCAGCTCATCATAGCTGACGCCGAAATCCTGAATGGTCATGCCTTCCGGGATAAAGTTTTTGCCGTAACGCTGCTCGTAGTGACTGCGCAGGTTCAGCTCGACCGGGTCAACGCGGAAGTGTACGCCCGACCAGTGCAGGCCGGCGCCGCCGGTGCCGGTGCCCGGCAGGAATGCCGCCAGCTGACGATACGGTACCGCGGTTTGTGAGGCATCGTGACGGATGGTGACGGTGCTTTTTGACAGATCCTGGAACAGCTTTTTGCGGATGTTATAAGTCAGTTCATCAATCGACTGCGGATAGGATCCATCCGGGTAGGTATCGCGATGCGGCCCGCGCTCCAGCGCCACTACATTCAAACCGGCCTCGGTCAGCTCTTTCGCCATGATTGCCCCGGCCCAGCCGAAACCGACGATCGCCACATCCACTTTTTTTAACGCATTTGCCACGGTTACGCCCTCTCGCCGCGAATATCAACTGACGGGAACGGATAACGTTCGCCGCGCTCTACCCAATCCATAAAGTCGGCGCGTGCGCCAGGGAAGCCGATCAGCTTCCAGCCCACCATGCCCTGATTACCGCCGTGGATCGGATCGCTGAAGTAGCCCTCGCGGGTGTTTTGCAACAGAAAGGCGAAGAAGGTTTTGGCCGGCACCTGCGGGAATTGCGCGCTGCCGTTTTCAAAGGCGCTCAGCAGCGCGTCCTGCTGCGTGGGCGTCAGCTCAGCAAATACCTTGCCGTGCTGCTGTTTGCTCCAGCCATCGGCATCGGCCAGGCCGAGACGGTAGATCTGCTGCGGCACCAGCGGCAGCTGATAGCCGAGTTCTTTTGGCAGATCCGGATTGAACGGTCCCTGCATATACCAGTTGCTGCCGGTGGCATACGGCGTATTCATCTGGCGATCGATAAACTCCGGTACGCCGGCTTCCAGCGCACCGGGTCCGCGCTCATCGTTGGGAATCAGGCGCGCTACGGCGGCTTTGATGAAGGCAAACTCTTCCGCGGTAAACCACACCGGCTGATACTCACGCGCCTGCTGTGGCTCAGCGGACGACGCTGCCGCGCCGGCGGCCATTGGCGCGACCAGTGCGCCCATCGCCGTCGTGCCTACCGCCATTGCCGGCGCCAGGGTGATGGTTCTCAGCAGGAAGTCCCGGCGAGTGTGACCCTTTTTTTGTTCTGACATGACATTGCCTCATTACCGCATATAATGCGGCATGAAAGGTTAAGTAGTTGCGTTGTAATGATTTTTATTGGCGTTTTAAGGGATACAGCAAGACTGTTACCGGTAACAGCGGGCGTAGTGTAACACCATCGCCGTTAATAATTTAGTTTCCCGAAACAAATGAGCACAAAAAACTTAACAACTACCTCTGCCGCTTTACATAAAAGCGGCGATGCTGTCATCGTCGGATACAACCGACAACAGACAGATAAATGCCGGAAGCGGTATAAAGAGTACACACAACAGCGGAGTGCCTATGTTTAAGTCCTATTTTCCGCGGCCGGCGCTGTTTTTCAGCTCGGCAGCGATTTGGAGCCTGATTGCCATTTTTGCCTGGTTTGGCTTTTTCAATGATTTTCCGGCGCGCTTTCCCGCTTTGCAGGCGGCGATGCAGCAGCCGCTGCCGACCAATGCCAGCCGCTTTATCCACGCCAGCCAGCTGTGGTTCTATGCCTATTACTGGATCGTGGGCGGCGCTTTCGCACTGGTGTGGCGCATCATCGACAACCATCCGTGGCAGCGCTGGTCAGTATGGGGATCGTTACTGATTATCTTTGTCACCTGGTTTGGCGTGCAGGTCGGCGTCGGCGTTAACGCCTGGTATGGTCCGTTCTACGACATGATTCAGCAGGCGCTGACCAAAGCCGGCTCGGTGGCCATTCATCAGTTCTATGTGCAGGTGCTGGCATTTCTCGGCATTGCGCTGATTGCGGTAGTGATCGGTGTGATGAACTCGTTTTTCGTCAGCCACTGGGTATTCCGCTGGCGTACCGCGATGAACAACTACTACATGCATAACTGGCAGCGCCTGCGTCTGGTAGAAGGGGCCGCACAGCGTGTGCAGGAAGACACCATGCGCTTCGCCAGCACGCTGCAGGACTGGGGCATCAGCTTTATTCAGGCCATCATGACGCTGGTGGCGTTTCTGCCGGTGCTGGTGACGCTGTCGCACCATGTGAAGGAAGTGCCGATCCTCGGCAATATCCCTTATGCGCTGGTGATCGCCGCGCTGCTGTGGTCGCTGTTTGGTACCGCGCTGCTGGCGCTGGTGGGGATAAAACTGCCGGGGCTGGAATTCCGCAATCAGCGGGTGGAAGCCGCTTACCGTAAAGAGCTGGTCTACGGCGAGGACGATCCGCAGCGCGCCGCACCGCCCACGGTGCAGGAGCTGTTCAGCCGCGTGCGTCACAACTATTTCCGCCTCTATTTCCACTACCTCTATTTCAACATCACGCGCATTCTCTATCTGCAGGTGGACAATGTGTTCGGGCTGTTCGTGCTGTTCCCCTCGATTGTTGCGGGCACCATTACGCTGGGGCTGCTTAACCAGATCACCAACGTGTTCGATCAGGTGCGCTCGTCGTTCCAGTATCTGATTACGTCGTGGTCCACGCTGATTACGCTGATGTCGATCTACAAACGTCTGCGCAGCTTTGAGCAGATTCTGCAGGATATTCCGCACGAAGAGATGCTGCGCGAAGCCTCGGAGTAAGCGAAAAGGATCGGAGCAGGACCGCGCTGTACTCCGCATCACTCTGGACAGTCTCCTCTCCCGCCCGCGGGAGAGAGTCAGGGTGAGGGCCGGGTGCAGAACCGCACTGTACGCCGACATCACTCCGGACAGTCCCTCCCGCCCGCGGGAGAGGGTCAGGGTGAGGGCCGGTGCAGAACCGCACTGTACTCCGCATCACTCCGGACAGTCCCCTCTCCCGCCCGCGGGAGAGGGTTAGGGTGAGGGCGAACCCCGCACCCATCCGCCCCATCTTCAGCCCGCCAGCACCGCAAACACCTTCTCAATCGCGTACGCGCCCGGATCCTTCACGCCATCCAGACTCTGCTGATTCAGATAAGCTGAACGGCCCGCCTTCGCGCTCTGCATCTGCGCCGTCGCGTCGGCGCCCCGTTGCGCAGCGGCCGCCGCATCCGCCAGCGATGCACCCGCCGCTAACGCTTCCAGTGCCGGCTGCAGCGCATCCACCAGCGTGCGATGTCCCGGCTGCGCGCCGCCGTAGTGCTTCATGCGCTCCAGTCCATGCATCAGCGCCTGCGGCAGCGTGCTGCCCTCTTCCAGCTGCTGTCCGGCCGAGGTAAACAGAATCGACATCAGCACGCCGCTCGATCCGCCCATCACCGTGGCCAGCTGTTCGCCCACCAGCGCCAGCAGCGTCGGCAGCTCACCCAGCGGCAGCTGCTGCTCGCGCAGGCCGCGCTGGATTTTCTTCGCGCCGGCGGCGAAGGTCGAGCCGGTATCGCCGTCACCGACTTTGGCATCCAGCGCATTCAGCTCGCTCTCCAGATCGATCAGCGTCTGCGTCACGCGCTCAACCACCTGTGCCACCTCAGCGTTATCGGAAGGATCGAAATCCAGCACTCTGCCGATGCGTTCTGCACGTTGCAGGCTGATCGGCGCAAAGTCGTACATCGGCGTCCAGCCCAGCACCTGCACCGGCGCATGCAGCGCCTCGAAAAACGCCTCTTCCAGCGCCAGCAGCGTCAGCGAAAAGCCTTTCATATCCAGCGCGCTGACCAGCGTTGCCGGGCCGATTAAATGGGTGATGCGCGCCGCCAGCGGCGACTGCAGCGCTTCACGCGTGAGCAGCGCCAGCTCCAGCTGGGAAAAGCCGCCGAGATTGTTGATCATCAACAGCGCCTGTTTGCCGTCGGGCAGCGCCTGCGCCAGCCGATCGGTCATGATGCTGGTAATTTTACGGCTGTTTTGCGTATCCAGCGTGATCACGCCCGGCTCACCGTGGATGCCCATGCCCAGCTCACTGTGACCCGCTGCCACGCGATCGTCACGCTTCTCACCGGGAATGTGGCAAGTGGCAAACGCAAGGCCGATGGAGAACGTGGCGTCAATCGCCTGCTGCGCCAGGGTTTTGACCTCGTCGAGCGAGTGCCCCTGCTCCGCGGCAAAGCCGGCGATTTTGTGCACCAGCACGGTGCCGGCAATGCCACGCGGCTGCGGGTTTTCCGGCAGCGCGATATCGTCCTGCACCATCACCAGCTCCACCTTGTAGCCGAGATTTTTTGCTTTCTCGGCGGCGAGGCCAAAGTTGAGCCGGTCACCGGTGTAGTTCTTCACAATCAGCAGACAGCCCGCCTCACCGGTGACATTAACGATGGCGTTCAGCACCGCATCCACGCTCGGCGAGGCAAAGATATCGCCGCACACCGCAGCGGTCAGCATGCCTTTGCCGACAAAGCCCGCGTGCGCCGGTTCGTGACCGGAGCCACCGCCGGAAATCAGCGCGACTTTGCTTTTATCCCAGTCCGAACGCACCACCACGCGAATCTCATCGCCCAGATCGAGGCGGGTCAGGTTGTGCCACGGTGTGCTGAGTAACACGCCTTCGATCGCTTCGTTCACCAGATCGTTTTTTTCATGCATAAAAAACTGGCTCATTGCACTCTCCCCTTAGGTGTTGTCGTCCTAAAGGTAGCGTAAGCCGGGCGGGAAAGGGGGGATCAAGGCTGGAAATGCAAAGGGCGACACACGTCGCCCCTGAGTTTCGGATAATTACGCCTTACAGTGCGATGCGCAACACGCTGTCCGGGTTTTTCGGCGGTTCCTTGCGTGAGCCCGGCTGCTTGATGCTGACGAACAGCGTCTTGCCATCGGCGGAGAGCGCCAGGCTGTTCGGCAGGCCCGGCGCTTTCACCGTGCGTTTCACTTTATAGCTGCTGGCATCAATGATGCTGATCTCACCGGCTTTACGGTGCGTGACATACAGCTCGTCACGGTCGGCATTGAACAGCACCGCCAGCGATTCCGGTACGTCAATACGCTGAATCACCTGCTGCGTGCGGGTATCCAGCACCAGCACCTGCGGCTGCTTCGCATCGCTGAGGAAAGCGCGGTGGCCTTTGTTATCCAGCGCAATGTTCAGGAAAAAGTGCTCTTTATCACCGTCAATTTTCTGGCGCTTTTCAATCGCGTTCAGGCGGGTGTTGATGGTTACCAGCTCGCCATCGGCATTGGTGACATACAGCTTCTGCGCGGCGGCATCCAGCGCCAGCCCGGTGCCCATTTTGCCGGTATTCGGGATAGTGCTGATGAGCTGCAGCGTTTTGCCGTCCACCACCCACACCACGCTTTGCGCGCCGAGACCGGTAATGTAGACGCGATTGGTCGCCGCATCCGCCACCACTTCGCGCGGCTGCAGCGGTCGAACCGAGTCACCGCGCTTGCGGCCATCCAGTACCAGCGTGTTGATCACCTTACCGCTGCTGGCATCCACTGCGGTCAGCGCACCGTTGACCGTGTTGCCGAAGTACAGCACGTTGGTGTGTTGATTGATGGCGGCACCAAACGTTTTCAGGTCGGTATTGATGGTTTGTTTCACCGCCAGATTCTGCGGATCGAGACGGTAAACGGTACCGCCCTGCGGGTTGCCGGCGTTTTGCGCCGTGGCGAGGAACAGCGCGTTGTCGCTGTTGCTGAACGCCAGTTCATAGGCGCCTTTGGCGATCGGCTGATTGAGCGGCTGCGTTTCCGCCGCCTGCAGCGCGCTGCAGGACAGCAGCGCCGTGGCCACCAGTAGCGGACGCAGCGCCCACTGCATTGTTTTATTCGCTTTCATAACTTCTCCATAGCAAAACCACCGCCGTGCGGCAGTGAAATGAAAGCCCGACATTGCAACCAATAGGAAATTCAGCCCGAGGCGAGCCGATAAGGATGTTAGTTTTTGCGAATAATAATCATTTATGCGGAAAAGGGACAGGGATTTATCGCGTTAGCAACGCCGCCAGGGCACCCGAAGGCACCCTGTCAGCACAGAGGGTAAGGCAAACTTATTTGGTCAGTTCTGCCGTCATGTGAACGCCGTTGTTGAAGTTGGCTTCAGTCACTTTATAGGAAGCACCAAGTTCCTGCGCTTTGGCAGCGATTTGCGCTTCAGCACCGTCCAGCGTCGTGGCGGTAGCGGTCACGCTTTGCGCGAAGCTGGCGAATGGCAGAACAGAGAGAGCAA
The DNA here is from genome assembly GCF_035783935.1 of Pantoea dispersa. Lineage (GTDB taxonomy): Bacteria > Pseudomonadota > Gammaproteobacteria > Enterobacterales > Enterobacteriaceae > Pantoea > Pantoea dispersa_C. The sequence goes on from NZ_JALKOV010000003.1 coordinate 406,709, forward strand.
CAACAGCAGCAAAAGTTTTGATGGTTTTCATGGTCATTTCCTTAATAATGTTTGATTGAATAAGGCGACATCGCCTTGATGAGAGATATAGTAGGCCGGCAGCCGATCAAAAAAAAGCGCAGAGATTTGCCTAAGTCATTCGAATATTTTGACTATAAAAAGCACATTTAGCGCAACCTGTGCGCAAAGGGTTAAAAAACCACGATTTGAATAAAAGGCAGGATTTATTGCTGTGATTGGTGAGACCAGGCATGCGCGGCAAAAGCGGCGCCGCGACACACCCTGAAGCGTGTCGCGGCGCGCCTGATGGCGGTAAACGGATTTAACCGTGGTGCCGCACGCGGGTAAAAATGGTAATGGCGGCCAGCAGCATCAGCACGCCGCTGGCGAGGAATACGCCGCCCGCGCCCTGCAGATCGAACATCCAGCCACCGGCAGCCGCACCGGCGGTGATCGCCAGCTGGATGGTCGCCACCAGCAGTCCGCCGCCCGATTCGGCATCGTCCGGCACCGCGCGCGACAGCCAGGTTGACCAGCCGGTAGGCATTGAGCCAAACGCCAGCCCCCACAGCGCCACACCGCTCGCCACCAGCCATGAGACATGGCCAAAGCTCACCAGCAGCAGCGCCGTCACGCTCATCACCAGCGCCATGCCGGTCAGCGTCAGCGACACGCTGCGCGTCACCAGCCACGCGGCCAGCGAGGTGCCGAAGAAGTTGGCCACGCCGAACGCCAGCAGCACCAACGACAGCTGGTTCACATTCAGCTGCGCGCTGGTTTCCAGGAACGGGCGCAGGTAGGTAAAGAAGGCGAAATGGCCAGTGAACATCATGATCACCGCCAGCATGCCCCAGCGCATTACGCTCTGGCGCAGCAGGTCCAGCACGCCGCCGCTGCGCGCTTTGTTCTCCGGCGGCATCGATGGCAGGGTGAAGAACTGCCAGAACAGCGCCAGCACGCCTAAAACGCCGGTCAGCAGGAAGATGTTACGCCAGCCAATCAGCCCGCCAAGATAGCTGCCCAGCGGCGCGGCAATGATGGTAGCCAGCGAAATACCGCTGAACACAATCGACAGCGCGCGCGGCACCTGATCGGCGGGCACCAGCCGCATGGTAATGGCGGTGGACAGCGTCCAGAAGCCGCCAATCGCCATGCCGAGCAGCACGCGCGCCAGTAAGATCATCGGCAGATTTTCGGCAAACGCCACCAGCAGCGCCGAGGCAATAAGCAGCAACGTGAACGCCAGCATCACCAGGCGGCGATCGAGGCGGCGTGTGACGTTACCAATCACCAGGCTGGTCAGCAGCGCCACCAGCGCGGTCACCGTGACCGTCTGGCCCGCCTGCCCTTCGCTGACGCGCAGCGAGTCGGCAATCGGTGTCAGCAAGCTCACCGGCAGAAATTCCGCGGTGATCAGGCCGAAGACGCCAAATGCCATGGCGAACACCGCGCCCCACGCGGGTTTCTCCACCGCCATGCTTGTTTCCACTACTTCAGTATCCAGACTCATCTGCGATCCCCATCACAAAATATCAGGCTGTAAGCATAGAGAGACGATGCAAGACGATCTATGATACAGAAACTTTGTTTTTTGATAATTCGTCTGGATTGTATGAGCCGCTATGATGATTTGACCAGCGAACTACTGATGGGCATGCGCCTGTACGGCGTCAAATATCAGCGCATCGCGCTGCACGCGCCGTTTGGCCTGCAATATGATGACGCGCCGGGCAAGGCGCAGCTGCACTTTGTTGGCCGCGGCTCGCTGCTGATTCGCTCCGCTTCCGGCACCGTCTATCCGCTGCAGGCGGGCGATGCGCTGCTGATTCCGCACGGTAAGCCGCACGCGCTGATCTCCGGCGAAGATGCGGTGTGCGTGCCGATCGCCACGTTTAACAGCAAACCGATTTGCGACAGCGTATGCGCCATCAACGATGCGCCGGACGCGGATGTGTGCCCGGATGACAGCGATGTGATTCTCTTCAGCGCCTGCATGGCGTTTGAGCTGGGCGGCATGCAACCGCTGGTGCACACCATGCCGGACGTGATGCTGGTCAGCACGCTGCTGGCGCAATACCCGGAAATCCAGCCGATTCTGGATGCCATGGAGCGGGAAACACGCCAGCGCAAAGCGGGCTTTGCCGGCATTCTGTCACGGCTGGCCGATGTGGTGGCGGCGCAAATTGTGCGCGGCTGGGTGGAAAACGGCTGCGGCCAGGGCAGCGGGCTGGTGCAGGCGCTGCGCGATCCGCGCCTCAGCCTGGCGATGGCGGCCATGCACCGCGCACCCGGTGAAAACTGGACGGTGGAGCGGCTGGCGCGCGAATCCGGCAGCTCGCGCTCGGTGTTTGCCGCGCGCTTTCAAAACGCCACCGGCATGACGCCGCTGCGCTACCTCACCGAACTGCGCATGCGTCTGGCGGTCGAGCGCATTGTAAATGATGGCGAAGCGGTGGAGAGCGTGGCGTTCCATCTAGGTTACGGTTCGCTGGCCGCCTTCAGCCGCGCCTTTAAACGTATTGTCGGCACGCCGCCCGGCGCGCTGCGCGCCGGACGTGAAGCCTCCTGAAACTTAGCGAAACACGCTAATTGCTTCAACCAGCCGGTTGGCCTGATGCGCCATTCGGCCGGAGGCTTCTGCACCTTCCGCCACGCGCGCCGCATTCTGATGGGTAATATCATCGAGATCTTCCACCGCGCTGCTGACCTCGCTCAGCGCGATGGATTGCTCAGCCGTGGCCGCGCTGATCTGCGCAATCAGCGCGGTGACATTGTGCACCTGATCGACAATCGCCTGCATCGTATGACCGGCCGCATCGGCGTGATCGCTGCCCGACTGCACGCGTCCCGCGCTGGTTTCCACCAGGTTTTTGATCTCGCTGGCGGCTTTGGCGCTGCGCTGCGCCAGGCTGCGCACCTCGCCGGCCACCACCGCAAAGCCTTTGCCCTGTTCACCGGCACGCGCCGCTTCCACCGCCGCGTTCAGCGCCAGAATATTGGTCTGGAAGGCGATGCCGTCGATCACGCTGGTGATGTTGGCAATACGCTTCGAGCTGTCGGCAATTTCCGCCATCATGCCGACCATCTCCTGCATCACTTCGCCACCTTTGATCGCCGCTGCGCTGGTGCTGGCCGACAGCGTGTTCACTTCGCTGGCGGTTTCGGTGTTGCTTTTGACCGTGGCGGTCATTTCGTTCATGGTCGCCGCCGTTTGCTGCACGTTGGCGGCCGCCTGCTCGGTGCGACGGCTCAGTTCATCATTGCTGCGCGCGATGGCGTCGCTGGCGCTCAGGACGTTGATCGCCTGGCCGCTGACGTCATCCACCAGCCAGCGGAACATCAGGCCGAGCTGGCCGATGGCGCGCTGCGTCATGCCGATCTCATCCACCCGATCAATGTGCTCGACTTTGTGGCTGGCACCGGTGGCCACGCTCAGCGCCTGGCGGCACATGCGCTCCATCGGGCGCGAGATTTGATGCTCCAGCCACAGGCTGGCCAGCAGCAGCAGCGCGGCCATGCCGCCGCTGAAGCAGCCGATCGCCAGCGGTGCCATGCCCAGCAGCCAGACGCCCAATACCGATAACGGCAGCAGCGCGATCAGCGTACTGCGGATGCGCCAGCGCAGCGGCAGCGTTTTCAGCACTGAGGTCAGTCGCCGCCAGCTGCTGCCAACAATCAGCCCTTTGTGAAAGCGACGCCCTTTGGCACGCCCTTCTCGAAAATCGCGGTACAGCGCCTCGCACTGACGGATCTCCTCCGCCGACGGTTTGGTACGCACCGACATGAACCCCTGCACTTTACCCTCGCGCACCACCGGAATAGCATTGGCGCGTACCCAGTAGTGGTCGCCATTCTTGCGCCGATTCTTAACCAGCGCGGTCCAGGGTTCGCCCTGCTTCAGCGTGCGCCACATATCGGCGAACGCTTCCGGCGGCATATCCGGATGGCGCACCATGTTGTGCGGCTGGCCGTTGACCTCTTCCGGACTGAATCCACTGACCTCAATAAAGGCGTCGTTGGCGTAAGTGATATGGCTGTTGAGATCGGTGGTCGACATCAGCGTGGCGCGATCGTCAAAGACGAATTCACGCTGGGTGATGGGCTGGTTATTACGCATGTGTGAGTCCTTGCAAAACGCAGGCTGAAGAGAAATCGATAATACTTTTTTACCTTTTCGGCAGCACAATGGCCTGGCTTTAGCGTGGCTATTTAATTTTTGTTCTGAATAAAGCGGGAGTGCGCGGCGCTTCACAGTTCCGGCCGCGGGCGGGATCGATAAAAAACCATTTAGGGTAAATGAGATCGAGCTTTGGCTGAACGGCGTGTCGGCAGCGGTGCGCATGAATGCGCACCCTACAGAAAAACGTACCATCACCGCATCGCTGCACATCACGCAACATGCCCTATTCTCACAGGGTCGCCGTTCACGGCGACCGCATCCCTGCGCATTCCGCAGCATGCCCCATTCTCGTAGGGTCGCTGTTCACGGCTACCGCATCCCTGCACATCTCGCAATATGCCCCATTCTCGTAGGGTCGCCGTTCACGGCGACCGCATCACGTGCACGGACTGTCAGAACTGCCAGCGCACGCCGAGATTGTAACGCCAGCCTTTGGCGCCGTTGCCGTCGATCTCCTTGCGGTAATCCGCTTCGGCATACAGCGACACATCCTGCTGCAGCGTCACCGTGCCGCCGGCGCCCACTTCCCACATCTGGCCAAAATTGCCGCTGCTGAAACTGGCGCCGAGCGCCGGGTTATCGGCTGCCGACACCGACGTCTGTGCCGTGCCGCCCCAGCCTCGGTAATAGTTCGCGCGCAGATAAGGTGTGTACTGGCGGTTGCTGTCATCGCTCCAGCTGCGGTCGAGACGCGCGCCGAGACGGCCAATCGTCTGGTGATAATCGCCATAGCGCACCCGGTTATTGTCCTCATCCATGAAGTCGTTCATGTTCAGTTTCAGATACATCAGCTGCGCCTGCGGCTCCAGCTTAAAGCCCTCACCGAGTTCAAACGGATAACCGCTCTCCAGCGAGGCGGTCCAGCCGTGGCCCTTCAGCTTTGCCTCGCGCTGCTGGCGCGCAATGTCGGTTTCACCGCGATGCCAGTCAAACGACAGCACGCCGTCGAGATAGAAACCGCTCTGGCGCTGCCAGGTGCCGTACAGCGCCAGGCTGTCGCTATCGAAGCTGGTGCTGCTGTAACCGTCGGCCGCCTGCGGACGAATGCGCGTATTGCCGCGCGTGTAGGCCACGCCGCCGCGCAGGCTGTCCTGTTCACCGTCAAGACGCAGCAGGTTGCCGCCAAGCTGCACCGCGCTGTAGTCGAGGTCAAATCCGTAGCCGTAATCGCTAAAGCTGCGGTCGCTTTTGTATTTCAGGTTCGAGCCGATGTAGCGCAGGAACATCTCACCGCCGTTACCCGCCGGACGCGTCTGCTCGTGACGCAGTTCGCCGAGGCGCTTGTGCAGGTCATCAATGATTGCCGCTGTGTAATAGGCAAGGCCAACCGGTGCCGAAATGTACGAGGGCACCTGCGGCACCACCGCCGGACGCGCATCGTAACGCTGCGGCGTACCAAATCCGCTGGTCACCAGCGCTGGCTGGCAGCTGTCGCTGTCCTCGCACACGTAATAGTTTGCCAGCCGGTAGTCCCAGTAATCGTTGCCGCTGCCGCTCAGCAGGCGCTGCGCCGGATCGCTGCTGCCCGGCGCGAAGCTATACAGCCGGTACTGCCACGGTCCGGCACCGAGATAGCCATCCCGGAGCGCAAAGCTGCTCTGCCCGGCGTTGCCGCCCACCTGCGCCAGCGAAATGCCCTCGTTGCCCTCGATGCCGCCGTTGCGATTGCGATCGGTGAGCGCCGCGCTGCTTGCCGCGTCCAGCCTGACGTTGAGCAGCGTAGTGCCGCTGGCGTTGCCGCTGACGTTGATGTGGTCGGTAAACTGGTTGCTCAGTGCGCCGCCGTCGTTCAGGCGCGTCACCAGATTCGCCTGACCGCCCAGCGACGCCAGCGAGCCGTTGATGTCCAGCGTATTGCCCGGCGAACCGCTGCCGTTGGTGAGATCCAGCGTGCCGCTGTTATTCACCTGCAGCGAATCCGCCGTCCCACCCGCCAGCGTGGGATGCACGTTGTCACCGGCGTACAGCGTCGAGCGCCCATCAATATTGATGGTGCTGTGCGCCAGCTGCAGATTGTCGGTCAGCGTCCAGCGGCTATCGGCGAAGTTGATGATGCTCCAGCCGCTGCCGAGGTTAACGCCTTTACTCAGGTCATCGGCGCTGAAGCTGCCGCCGCGCGCCGTAATCTGATCAAAGGTCAGGCTGTTACCGGTGCCGTTGCCGCTGGTGAGATGGTAAGTGGTGCTGAGATCGACGCCGCTGACGTCGGCAACATTGTTGTTGTCTGCGCCCATGGTCAGGCTGCCGTTGAGCGTGCCGCCGGTCCAGCGGAACGTGTCGCTGCCGCCGCCAGGATTGATGTCGCCCAGCACTTCTCCCTGCGTCAGCAAAATCACATCGTCGGCGTTACTGCCCGCCACCGCCACGCTTTGCGCCGTGGCGGTAACGATGGTGCCAAGGTTCTCAAATACCGTTTTGCCGCCGCGCAGATCGACCACCGGCGCCGTCAGGCTACTGGAGCGCAGCGTGCCGCTGTTGACGATGGTGCCGGCGGTGCTGGAGACCAGCGCCGAACCGCCTGCCGTATTGGTGATATTGACGCTGGCAGCCGTCACAATGTTTCCCGTGGTGTTGGCGCGAATCCCGGTGCCGCCGGCACCGGTGACATTGAAAACGTAACCCGAACCCAGCGTCAGATCGCCGCCGGTGGTCGCGCCGGCGGCGCTGGCGATATTCAGGCCGTTACCGCTGCCGGAAACATTGGTGGTCACGGTTGATGCGGGATCGAACGCGACGGCGGTGCGAATACCGTTGCCATCGCCGACGTTAAGCGTCAGGTTGCTCAGGCTAACGTTGTCCAGCTCTGCACGGTTTTCGATGCCGTTGCCGCTGCCCAGCACGTTGATGGTGGCGTCGCGCGCGCTGAGCGCCGCCGCGCCGCTGTCGAGCAAAATGCCATGCGCCGTGCCGCGCGTGGTGATCAGCGTATTGCTGCCGGTCAGCGCCAGCTGCGCGCCGTCACTGATGCGCACGCCGGCCACGCCGTTATCAACATTAATGATGCCGCCCTGCGCCAGCGTGCTGCCGTTGCCGCCGACGTCTAATCCGGTGCCGCTGGTGACGTTAACCACGCCATTGTTGGTCAGCGTGCTGCCGGCGCGCGAGCGCATGCCGATGCTGTTGCTGCCGGTCAGCGTCAGTGCGCCATTGTTCTCAAGTTCCGCGCCGTTGGTCAGGTCAAAGCCAACCGCACCGTTGCCTGCACCGCTGATGCGGGCGTTGCTGGTGACGCGGGTGGCGGCAGCACTGCCGTCCAGCGCATTGCTGAGATCGGTGCGCAGCGTATTCACCAGCACGCCCACCGCGTTGTTGCCGCTGAGCGTGATGTTGCTGCTGCCGTCCAGCGTCGCCGCCGCGCCGCCCTCGACGCGCACGGCGGTGCTGTCCTCGCCGCTGGCGATCAGATTGAGGTTGGCGCTGTTCAGGCTGCTGCTGCTGCCGGAGACAATCACGCCGGTGCTGTCAGCGGCGCTGGCGCTCAGGCTGTTTGGCGTGCTGAAGCTCAGCGCCGCACCGTCGTCAATGCGATAGCCGGTCGACGCACGCGTGCTGACATCCAGCGCGCTGGTGGCGGCGCGGATGCGCGAACCGTTACCCGCAGCGTGATAGGCGATCTGGTCGCTATTGTTAAAGATCGGTGTCGATCCGGCGGCGATATTCACCAGTGCGCCTTTCAGCGCTTCAGCCCCGATGGCGCCGCTGCCGTTAAGCGTAAGCGTACCGCCATTGAGGTTCGCCACCGCCAGGCTGCCGCTGGCGCTGACGCCGCGCGTGCGGCGGGTGCTGCTGCCGCCATTGACGTCGATGTTGCCGCTGTTGCTGGCGGCAGTGGCGAAGGTGCTGCCTGCGCTGTTCACCGCGATCCCGGTGCCGCCCTCACCAATGCTGATATTGCCGCTGTTGCTGCCGGTCGCGCCGCTCTCCACGCGCAGGCCGGTAGTATTGGCCCCGCTGAAGTTGATGTTGCCGCTGTTACTGAGCTGCGCGCGGTTGCGCGCCAGATAGCCGGTGATGCCGTTCTGCGCCGAATTGAGTTCTGCGGCGGACGTCAGCCGCGTGCTGGCGACCGGCGCCCGGCTGTTGGCCCCGGTCAGCGTATGTTTCTGCCCGTCGGCGATCGCGCCAGTGGCGTTGCTGCCACTGAGGTTAATGGTGGTTGCCGCATCAATGTTGCCCTGCGCACCGCCCTCGATATTGACGCCGGTGGCGCCGCTGCCGCTGACATTAATCGTGGCATTGCTGGTATTCACCGACGTTCCGCCGCCGCCGGTACCGTTGACCGCCACCGAACCCGCACCAGAGGCGGTCAGCGTGGTGTTGGTGCCGTCAAACGTCGCGCCCTGCTCGATGCGAAAGAGCGTCGAGTTAGTGGTGGTGACGTCAAACGCGTTGTTGTCGGCCACGTTTATCAGCGCATTCGGGCCATAGGCAAAAAAGCCAATCTGATTGCTGCCGGTGCTGAAACGGGGAATGGCATTCTGCGTGACGTTAACCGTGGCGTTACCGCGCGCGTGCACGCCAATCGCCCCGTTGCCGGTGAGGTTAATCGGCCCGTCCACGTTCGCTGCGGCAGTGCCGCTGCCCTGGCCTTCCACCCACACGCCAAAGTTGCGCGTGCCGCTGGCCGGATCGGCTCCGCCCGCCACGTTGATGGTCCCGGTGGAGCTGGCGGCGGCGCTGTTGCCACTGGTAGCCAGCACTTTCAGGCCGGTGCCGTTAACACCGTTGAGGTTAATGGTGCCACGGTTCTCCAGCGTACCGCCGCTGTTAGTGACCAGCATGCCGACGTTCTCGCGCGGCACGCGCGCAGCGCTGCCGTTGACGTCAATGGTGCCGGTGTTGATCAGCGTGGCGTTGCTGGCACCGCTGACCGACATCCCGGCAGCGTTTTGCACGCGCGAACCCATCACAATCGCCCCGTCGTTGGTGGCGCTGCCGTTGGCCAGCAGCGCAATGCCGCTGGTCAGCCCGCTCTGATTCATGGCGGTTTCCGCCACGTTGTCGTTGAGGCTGTTCTGCGCGCCGCGCCCGATATAAATCGTGCCGCCGCTGTTGTTAGTGAAGCGGCTGCTGTCAGTGGTGAGCAACACGCCGGAGGTGGTGCCGCGCGCGCTGGAACCGTTGACGCCCACGTTAATATTGCCGCTGTTGCTGGCCTGCGCATTGGCATCAAGGCGGATGCCCGCTACGCCGTTGGTCAGATTGCTGCCGGTGGTGCCGAGGTTAAGTACGCCGTTGTTAGTAAAATCGCCGCCGTTTTGCACCGTTACCGCCGTGGCGTTGTTGCTGGCCGCGCCGACGCCGGTGCCATCAATACGGTTGAGGAAGCCGCCGTTGATGACGCCACTGCTGCTGTTGGTGGCCGTCGCGCCATCCAGCGCCAGTGCGGTGCCGCGGCTCGCCAGTTTACCGTCGACAGTGGCATTGGCCCCATTGGCCACGCGCACTGCACCATCGCTGGCGCCCACCACCTCCAGCGTTTTTCCGGCAGCGATAGTGACCTGCGAACCCGCTCCTTCGGCATTGATCACCACGCGGCTACCTATCGGCTGCGTCACTTCATCCGGCGCAGTGGCGCTGACGTTATAGACAATATCGCCGTTGGTGATAGTGACCGCCTGATTGAACGCGCTGAGGTAGCTGGCCGGCGCGAGATTGCCGGCCTGCAGCTGGCTCACCAGCCAGTTATTGTAGCTTTGCAGCTGGCTGGCATTGGTGACGTTGAAGGCGGTGGTTTTGCCGTCCAGCGTCTGCACGCTAAAGCTGCCGTTATAGGTGGCAAGGTTTTGTACCGCCAGGCTGTCGGTGACCTGCCCGCCGGAGACGTTGGCTGCGGAACCGTTAAAGGTGATGCGGTTATTGTTGTTCCAGTTGAGAGTGCCGCCGTTGCTGACCTGAAACAGCGTGGTATTTTTGGCCGCCATGGTCCAGGCGTTGGTACTGGCGCTGCTGTTGGCGTTGCTCTGACCAATGCTGACATCCAGCGAACTGCCGCTGCCGCTGACGTCGGCAATGCGCGCGTCAATATATTGATTATCATTGACGTTTTGCAGATCCGGCACCACGGTGCTGCCGGTAACCGGTGCCTGCGCCACCAGGCTGGCGGAGTCAAACACCTGAAAAGTGGTGTTACCGCCGGTGGTCGGGTCCGGCACGGTGATGGCAAAATTTTGCGGACCCGGATCGAGGCGCGCCTGATTGAGGTATTGCGCGCCGGCCGCGATGGTCACCTGGCCGAGCGTGGTATTCACCGCGCCATCAATGCCGGGCTCAAACGCCTGATTGCCGGTTAAGGATTCGCTGCCGCCGTTGACGATCAGCGCGCCGCTCTGCTGGTCATTGTCGCGCGGATTGTACGCGCCCAGCGTTGCCGCTTCCCCCACGGCGGGAAAATAAAAAACCGCCTGCGCAGCCACAATCCCCAATGCAATGGGATTCAGGGTGAATCTCATACAACCTCCAGTAACAAGCAATCAGCGTCGCCGTGAAAGCACAGCGAAAAAAGGTAAAAGGTGGAAATGGGCAAACTCTATTTTCACAAAACGAAGCAAGTGGGTAATAACGGGCACAGAGGATGCCGCTGATGCGTGAAAAACAGGAGAAAGCTGAGGGTTATATAGACTTTATGGCTGTACAGATCAAAAGCGAGCCCGGAGATATTTATCCGGATGAAATAAGAATTTCGTCGAAACCGGAATGAATAAACCCTGGTTTTTATAAGGAATTATTTAATAACCACTTAATTTGTAATGCGTTATCTTTGTTCACTCCAGCCAGAGTTGGCCTGGTGATAATTTTCACTCTCAATAATAAGCATTGCTAACGAAATACTGCAATTGTGAGCCACCCCACAATTGCAGCAAAATCATCCATTTAATACCATCAGACCTGTTGACGGTCTGATAGCACGCGCTTGCGGAGAGCGCGTTAACTTAAATCGACGTTTTTGGTGCCGCCCCACCAGGTGAAGACGAAGCCGCCGATCCACGCCACGATCAGCCCCACCAGATAGACCGCCATACCGGCAAAAATGCCCTGTGAAGAGGTCATCAGCGGCAGCGTCACTAATCCTGACGGGCCAAACACCGTGTTCATACCTACCGGCAGGCCGAGCCATGCCACCAGGCCGATAAAGAACCCGCCCAGCGCGCCGCCAAAACAGGCGGTGATAAACGGTTTTAGACGCGGCAGCGTCACGCCATAAATCAGCGGCTCGCCCACGCCCAGCAGGCCTGGCACGATGGCGCCTTTAATCTGGCTGCGCAGCAGTGAATGCTTATCGGCTTTGCACCACAGCGCCAGCGAAGCGCCCACCTGACCGGCACCGGCCATCGCCAGAATCGGGAACAGCGAATTGAAACCCTGGGTTTCCATCAGCGCAAAATAGACCGGAATAAAGCCCTGATGAATGCCGAACATCACCGCAATCAGGAATAAACCAGCCAGAATGGCGCAGCCGAACGGGTTATTGTTCAGGTGGATAAACAGCCACGACATGCCTTTAAACAGCTCGCCGCCAATCGGCATGATCACCAGGAACGTCACCGCGCCGGTAATCAACAGCGTCAGCAGCGAGGTGAGGATCATATCGAGATTATCCGGGATAATTTTGCGCAGCTGTTTCTCCAGCCAGGCACCAAATATCGCCGCCAGCAGCACGCCAATAATATTGCCGCGCGGATCGATGGTCAGGCCGAAGAAATCCTGCATGCCGCTGTAATAGCCGACGGTCGCGTTCGGAACATAACCCAGCACGAACAGCGACGCGATGATCGCACCGTTCACGCCGGTGCCGCCAAACGCTTTCTGCGCGTTATAGCCAATCAAAATGCTGAGGAAGGTGAACAGCCCTTTGCCGAACACTTTCATGTAGGCCACGGTATCCAGCAGCCAGCGGGCGTGTTCACCAGGCTGGTTGAGATGGAACACCTGCTCAATCAGCGTGGCAAATCCCATCAGCAATCCGGCGCCGATAAAGCCCGGGATCAGCGGGGTAAAGATGGTGGCAAAGCAGGCGAGAAAGCGGTGTAGCGCACTGGTTTGCTTCGCTTTCATCTGCTGCTTTTGCGCGCTGGCAATGCTGTGCAGATCGGCCGGCGCCTCCGGTGTGGCGCTGTTCAGCATCACCTGCATTTTTTCCGCTGCGGTTTGCGCTTTGCCAGGGCCGAGCACAATCTGCAGCTGGGCATCACTGTCGATCACGCCCAGCACGCCGGGCAGCGTTTTCAGCCGGGCGCTGTCGACCCGCGCGGCATCGGCCAGCGTCAGACGCAGACGCGTCATGCAGTTACCGCAGTGCACCACGTTGCCTGCACCGCCCACCGCCTGCAGTATATCGCGCAATAAGCTTTCAGTAATCGCCGCCATTATTGCGCTCCTGCGTGGTGTAACGCCTGGCGGATAAAGCCCCGGTTCTGCGCCAGCAGCGCCTGCGCCTCGTCAGCACTCAGGTCCGCCAGTACCATCACAATCGCGGTTTTACAGTGGCCGCCGCACGCTGCCAGCGCCTGCTGCGCGCGGGCATCATCACATCCGGTGGCCTGCTTAACGATGTTGATCTGCCGCTGCACCAGCTTCTGATTGGTGGCTTCCACATCGACCATAAGGTTGCCATACACTTTGCCGCTGCGAATCATGGCACCGGTGGTCAGCATGTTGAGCACCAGCTTCTGCGCGGTGCCGGCTTTCATGCGTGACGAGCCGGTGACCACTTCCGGGCCCACCACCGGCGTCAGGGCGACGTCAGCCGCCTGCGACATGGCGCTGTTGGGATTACAGGTCAGTGCGGCGGTGAAGGCGCCCTGCTGCTTCGCCCAGGCCAGCGCGCCGAGCACGTAGGGCGTGCGGCCGCTGGCGGCAATGCCGACCAGCACATCGTGCGCCGAGAAGTCGATATCTTTTAAGTCCTGCGCGCCCTGCTCGCGGTTGTCCTCGGCGTTTTCTACTGCCTGCAGAATGGCGGTGTGGCCGCCGGCGATCAGTCCGACCACCTGACTGCGCGGCGTGCCAAAGGTGGGCGGGCATTCGCTGGCATCGAGAATGCCGAGCCGGCCGGAGGTTCCGGCGCCGCAATAAATCAGACGTCCGCCCTGGCTGAACGCCGCCGTGATGGCATCAACGACCTGGACAATCTGCGGCACGATGGCTTCCACCGCCAGCGCCACCTTTTTGTCTTCATCGTTAATGACGCGCAGCATCGCTTCCGTGTTCAGCTCGTCAATGTTCTGGCTCGCTGGATTGCGGCCCTCGGTGATCATCTGGCTCAGATCAATGTTCATGTTCACTCCTGTGAGGAATAATTTATTCTCGAAACTATATATCACATAGAATTGTTAATTCCTCGTGCCGAAATCAATTTTTTTGCCTTTTGCGGTAGCGGGCATAAAAAAACCCGCCAGAAGGCGGGCTGGATTAACGAGAAGCGCTAGATGTTTGCCAGTTCTCTGCGTGCCAGCGCGGCGAGAAAGCCGCTACGGGAGCCGTATTCGCGGTGTGCTTCCACGTGGCTATCGATTTTGATCAGTAAGTTTTGCGGCAGGGTGATGTTGAGTTTCACTGCTTTACCCTCGTAACGACTGAGATCAATCTCAACGAAAGCCCAGTAACCTCCCTGACACTCTTCATCATCAATATGGGTTTCAACGCTGGCTGCTTTTGGAATGGCCTTGCCTGCGTCCGCTAACGATTCCACATGCGCATCGATTGCACCGAATGCATCGCTCAACGCCTCGTCAACGGTGTTGCCCGCAAAAAAACATCCCTGCACATCAGGTACGAAACCTGACCAGCTGCCGTTTTCTGTTTTGTGCAAATAAACGGGGAATCTCATGGTGAGTCCTTATGTAAATTGCCTTCTTGATTATCTACTGCGGACATGAAAAGCATTGCAATGCCTGCTGCACCTGACATTGCTAATTGTTCCAAATCGGGGGCAAAGCCCCCGTATATCAGTCCATCATTTTCAATAGCTTACGTAATGTTCCGGTTGCCAGGTCTTTTTCAGGATGAGGAAGCGAGATGTGATATGGCTTATCTGCACGGACAAACACATGATGGCTTCCTTTAACACGATCAAGAATCCACCCTCGTTCAAGCAACATCCTAATCAGCTCCCTGCTGCTCAACACAACCTCCTGATGTCATCGTGAATATTATATACCCACCATAACCACCAACTCAATTTTAGTGGTTATGGTGGGTATAAATTTAAACTTTTTTCAGCAGCTCACCACGACCAGACTGGTCTGCAAAATATAAAAAAACCCGCCAGAAGGCGGGTTCAGTCAGAGAGCGTGTCGCTTAGCTGGCGTTTTGCGTTCGCAGCTGCAGCTCGTACGCGGCGGCCTGTTTGGCATCAAACTGGTTTTCCCAGCGGGCGATAACCAGCACCGCCAGCGCGTTACCAATGACGTTGAGCGCGGTGCGCGCCATGTCCATGATACGGTCGACGCCGGCGATAAACGCCAGACCTTCCAGCGGAATACCGACGCTGCCCAGCGTGGCCAGCAGCACCACAAACGACACGCCCGGCACACCTGCGATGCCTTTCGACGTCACCATCAGCGTCAGCACCAGAATGATCTCATCGGTCAGCGACAGATCAATGCCGTACAGCTGAGCGATAAAGATCGCCGCGATGCTCTGGTACAAAGTAGAGCCATCGAGGTTAAACGAGTAGCCGGTCGGCACCACGAAGCTGGTGATCGCCTTCGGCGCGCCGTAGGCTTCCATCTTCTGCATGATGCGCGGCAGCACAGTCTCTGAGCTGGAGGTGGAATACGCCAGAATCAGCTCATCTTTCAGAATGCGCATCAGGGTGGTAATACGCAGCTTGCAGAAGCGCGCCACCGCCCCCAGCACCACGAATGCAAAGAACAGAATCGCCACGTACACCAGCAGCACCAGCTTGGCCAGCGGATAAAGTGAGGCAAAACCGAAGTTGGCGATGGTGACGGCAATCAGCGCAAATACCCCGACCGGCGCATAGCGCATGATCATGTGCGTCACTTTAAACATGGTTTCGGAAATGGAACGGAATAAGGTCACCAGCGGATCGCGATGCTCCGACGGCAGCGCCGACAGCCCCATGCCAAACAGCACCGAGAAGAAGATGATCGGCAGCATGTCGCCTTTCACCAGCGAGGCAAAAATATTCTGCGGGATCAGCGACAGAATCGTGGTCACCAGGCCGTGCGGCGCGCCCTGCACTGCTTCCGTGGTGGCTTCGTATTTAGAGATGTCCACCGTTGCCAGCGTTGACATATCAATGCCGCTGCCGGGTTGGAATACGTTGGCCAGCGTGATGCCGACCACAATGGCAATGGTGGTAATCACTTCAAAATAGATGATGGTTTTCACACCAATCCGCCCGAGCTTTTTCGCATCACCCACGCCGGCGATGCCGACAATCAGTGAGGAAATAACAATCGGCACCACAATCATCTTGATCAGATGAATAAAGATGTCGCCGGCAGGAGTAAGAATGTTAGTGATTAACCATTCACGATCGTCTGGCTGATTATGCAGCACGGTTCCGACGATAACGCCGAGAATCAGGGCAATCAGAATCTGCCACGCGAGGGTGAGTTTAAAACCTTTCATAACGCGTTATTTCCTCAGTTAAAACCCCTTTGCTCTGCTGCGAAGGTGCAGAAGACATTACACACAGGGAAGTGAGCAAAAGCCCGATAAAATAGAGGGTTATAATGGACTGCATCGATTACCGCTGCGCCGGCATTTTGCGCCCGCGCGATGATGCAGCCTGAGTTGATACCTGCTGAACAGGGCCGAGATAAGTACCATTTTCACTACGGTAAATGCAACCCCTGGGGCGTTAGCTTAAATCCTGCACAGCCAGGCAGCATAAAATGCTGCTGACATCGACCCGTCATAACTCGCTGTTATGAAAAGTGTTAATTCGATAATTTTCCGCATAGCTATTCAGGACTGATGAAAAAGCGCACCGGTCTGATTGCTGGATATTTAACCGCCTGGTTCATAATTTTATTGATCCAGCCAGTGGTTTTGTCTCATTTCCTGAGCCGGTAAACAGATTGAATTGGGGGGCTTTTCAGCCTTACAAAAGGTCGTGATCCAGACTGCAAAACAGAAACAAAGCCCGGCCCCACTCTTTAATTAACCTTTGATTGACATATGATTAACATCTTCAAGGAGGTCAGCCATGAGCCAAATACACAAGCATCCCGTACCCGCTGCCATCGCAGCGAATGCCCTGATTAATGCCGATCAGTATGCGGCGCTGTATCAACAGTCGGTTGACGATCCCGAGACATTTTGGGGCGAACAAGGCAAAATCCTCGACTGGATGACGCCCTACAGCAAAGTGAAAAATACCTCGTTCGCGCCCGGCAATATTTCCATTCGCTGGTATGAAGATGGCGCGCTGAACCTTGCCGCTAACTGTCTCGATCGCCATCTGGCCACGCGCGGCGATCACCCGGCGATTATCTGGGAAGGTGATGACGCCAGCGAAAGCAAAACCCTGACCTTCCGCGAATTGCACGCCGACGTCTGCCGCTTCGCCAATGTGCTGACTGGCCTTGGCGTGAAGAAAGGCGATGTGGTGGCGATCTACATGCCAATGGTGCCGGAAGCCGCAGTGGCGATGCTGGCCTGTGCGCGCATCGGCGCGGTGCACTCGGTCATTTTTGGTGGCTTCTCCCCGGAAGCGGTGGCCGGACGCGTGGTGGATTCCAGTGCGAAGCTGGTGATTACCGCTGATGAAGGTATTCGTGCCGGACGCAGCATTCCGCTGAAGAAAAACGTCGATGACGCCCTGAATAACCCGAACGTCACCAGCGTGAAAAACGTGGTGGTGTTCCAGCGCACCGGCAAAGAGACCGGCTGGCGCGAAGGTCGCGATATGTGGTGGCATGAACTGATGGCGCAAGCCAGCGATCAGCATCAGCCGGTGGCAGTTGAGGCTGAACATCCGCTGTTTATCCTTTATACCTCTGGCTCCACCGGCAAGCCGAAAGGCGTGCTGCACACCACCGGCGGTTATCTGGTGTATGCTGCCACCACCTTTAAATATGTATTTGATTATCATGAAGATGATGTGTACTGGTGCACCGCCGACGTGGGCTGGATCACCGGACACAGCTATCTGATCTACGGCCCGCTGGCCTGCGGTGCCACCACGCTGATGTTTGAAGGCGTGCCGAACTGGCCGCAGCCCAGCCGCATGGCGGAAGTGGTGGATAAGCACAAGGTCACGCTGCTGTACACCGCGCCAACCGCTATCCGCGCGCTGATGGCCGAGGGCGATAAAGCGATTGCCGGCACCCAGCGCAGCAGCCTGCGCATCATGGGATCGGTCGGCGAGCCCATCAACCCGGAAGCCTGGGAATGGTATTACAAAAAGATCGGCGACAGCCGCTGTCCTATCGTCGATACCTGGTGGCAGACCGAAACCGGTGGCTTCATGATTACGCCGCTGCCGGGTGCCACCGAGCTGAAAGCCGGTTCGGCGACGAAACCGTTCTTTGGCGTCCAGCCGGCGCTGGTGGATAACGAAGGCAACGCGCTGGAAGGCGCCACCGAGGGCAACCTGGTGATCGTTGACTCGTGGCCTGGCCAGGCACGCACGCTGTTTGGCGATCACGATCGCTTCGAGCAAACCTACTTCTCGACGTTCAAAAATCGCTACTTCAGCGGCGACGGCGCGCGCCGTGACGAAGATGGCTATTACTGGATCACCGGCCGCGTGGATGACGTGCTGAACGTCTCCGGTCACCGGCTTGGCACGGCGGAGATCGAGTCCGCGCTGGTCTCGCATCCAAAAATTGCCGAAGCCGCGGTGGTGGGCATTCCGCACAGCATCAAAGGCCAGGCGATCTATGCTTATATCACGCTGAATCACGGTGAAGAGCCGTCGCCGGAGCTGTACAGCGAAGTGCGCAACTGGGTGCGTAAAGAGATCGGCCCGATTGCCACGCCAGACGTGCTGCACTGGACCGATTCGCTGCCGAAAACCCGCTCCGGCAAAATCATGCGCCGCATTTTGCGCAAGATCGCCGCCGGCGATACCAGCAACTTTGGCGATACTTCAACGCTGGCCGACCCGGGCGTGGTGGAGAAATTGCTCGAGGAGAAACAGTCGATCACCATGCCGTAACCGGCATTGACCCGGCGGAGAGTATCAGCCTGTCCCCGGCAGGCAGCTCTCCGCTCTTCCATCCTTACGCCGTATGCTTTTCACCATCGCACAACCTATATAACTAGAATATTCAGCCAGTTAAATCACTTCGCCGTGAGTTTTCTGTCTGCCTTGCCTCTGGAGAAACTGTGATGAACGAAGCCCTGAACCAACAGGAAGCCGTCTGGCAACAAATCGAAAGCAATCCGCGTTTTCAGGAGCTGGTGCACAAACGTCAGTCGTTTGCGCTGCTGCTCAGCCTCATCATGCTGGTGCTGTATGTCGGCTTTATCCTGCTGATCGCCTTCGCACCCGGCTGGCTCGGCACGCCATTGCACGCCGGCACCAATGTAACGCGCGGCATTCCCATCGGCGTCGGGCTGATTGTGGTGTCGTTTCTGCTGACCGGCATCTATGTGTGGCGCGCCAACGGCGAGTTTGATCGCCTGACCAAACAGATTATCAGCGAGGTGAAATCATGAAGCGTTTGCTCTCCGCCTCGCTGGCTATCGTACCAGCCAGCGTATTTGCCGCCGATGCCATTACCGGCGCGGTGCAAAAACAGGCCACCAACTACGAAGCCATCATCATGTTCGTGGTCTTCGTGGCGGCCACGCTGGTCATCACTTACTGGGCGTCCAAACGCACCCGCTCGCGCAGCGATTACTACACCGCCGGCGGCAATATTACCGGTTTCCAGAACGGCCTGGCGATGGCCGGTGACTTTATGTCGGCCGCCTCGTTTCTCGGTATCTCCGCGCTGGTGTATACCTCCGGCTACGACGGGCTGATTTACTCGCTTGGCTTCCTCGTCGGCTGGCCCATGATCCTGTTCCTGATTGCCGAACGCCTGCGCAACCTGGGCCGCTACACCTTTGCCGATGTGGCCTCTTATCGCCTGCAGCAAAAGCCTATTCGCACCCTTTCCGCCTGCGGTTCGCTGGTGGTGGTGGCGCTGTATCTGATTGCGCAAATGGTGGGGGCCGGTAAGCTGATTCAGCTGCTGTTCGGTCTCGATTATCACATCGCCGTGGTGCTGGTCGGCATTCTGATGGTGCTGTATGTGTTGTTTGGCGGCATGCTGGCTACCACCTGGGTGCAAATTATCAAAGCGGTGCTGCTGCTGTTTGGCGCCAGCTTTATGGCCATCATGGTGATGAAAGCCACCGGTTTCAGCTTTAACAGGCTGTTTACCGAAGCGATGGCGGTGCACCCGAAAGGCGCGGCCATCATGCAGCCGGGCGGTCTGGTGAAAGACCCGATCTCTGCGCTGTCGCTCGGTCTGGGGCTGATGTTTGGCACCGCCGGCCTGCCGCATATTCTGATGCGCTTCTTCACCGTCGCCGATGCGCGGGAAGCACGCAAAAGTGTGTTCTGGGCCACCGGCTTCATGGGCTACTTCTATTTCCTGACCTTTATTATCGGCTTCGGCGCGATTCTGCTGGTCGGCGCTAATCCAGCCTTCAAGGATGCCAGCGGCGCGCTGATTGGCGGCACCAATATGGCGGCAGTGCATCTGTCCAACGCGGTCGGCGGCAACCTGTTCCTCGGCTTTATCTCGGCGGTTGCCTTCGCCACCATCCTGGCGGTGGTGGCCGGACTGACGCTGGCCGGTGCTTCGGCGGTGTCGCAT
Source organism: Pantoea dispersa (assembly GCF_035783935.1). Classification (GTDB taxonomy): domain Bacteria; phylum Pseudomonadota; class Gammaproteobacteria; order Enterobacterales; family Enterobacteriaceae; genus Pantoea; species Pantoea dispersa_C. The sequence continues at coordinate 426,680 of NZ_JALKOV010000003.1, forward strand.
GACCTGTACGCCAGTGTGATCCGCAAAGGCCAGGCCACCGAGCGTGAAGAGCTGCGGGTGTCAAAAATTACCGTGCTGGTGCTCGGCGTGGTGGCGATTGCGCTGGGGATTCTGTTTGAGAAGCAGAACATTGCCTTCATGGTCGGTCTGGCGTTCTCGATTGCCGCCAGCTGTAACTTCCCGATTATTTTGCTGTCGATGTACTGGTCAAAGCTGACCACGCGCGGCGCGATGGTGGGAGGCTGGCTGGGCCTGCTGACGGCGGTGGTGCTGATGATTCTCGGCCCGACCATTTGGGTGCAGGTGCTCGGACATGCAACGCCAGTCTATCCGTATGAGTATCCGGCACTGTTCTCGATGCTGGTGGCGTTTGTCGGTACCTGGCTGTTTTCTGTTACCGATCATTCCGAGCAGGGTGCGCTGGAGCGGGCAAAATTCCGCGGACAGTTTATCCGTTCACAAACGGGCGTGGGGATTTCGCAGGGGAAAGCGCATTAAGATTGAGAGGGTGCGATGATTGACCAGGTCGCCATAAATGGCGACCCAACAGAATTTCGTAGGGTGCGCATTCATGCGCACCTGGTCCAGTCATCAGAAACGCAGCGATGCACCAACGTACGGGCCATCGACCAGCACGTTATCTTTACGGTCGCCTTTGTTGTTCAGCTCAATGTACTGATAGCCAACGCGCAGGTTCAGCAGCGAAATCGGCGTAAAGCTCAGGCCGCCTGACGCTTCTTTATAGCTGTCCAGACGATCGGAGAACGCTTCCGGCGCATAGTAATATTCGCCGTACAGGCCCCACATGCTATTGAAGTTATACTGCGCACCGGCGCCCAGCGCCACGGTGAAGCCATCACGGCCATCTTCCGGATGGGTGAACAGCGCTTTCGCCGTCGGTGCCACGCGGAAATCGCCCACATCCAGGTTGTAGCCCATACCGAGGCCATAAGTGCTGCCGTCGTGATCGCTGCGCAGCCAGTTACCTTTCAGAAACAGACCCGGTGAAGCGGTGCCGAGGCCAAGGTTCAGGTTGGTGCTGTGCTCACCCACGTCAACACTGCCCTCAATCGCCTGCGCGCCGCTGCTCAGCAGTGCCAGACCTAAAACGCTTCCCGTAACAAGTTGCTTAAACATAACAATCCACTCCATGAAGGACACATAATTCGGCGCAAAGGGTAAACAGCGTTGCGGCATGACACAACTTTATTTGGAAAGCTTTACGTAAAAATGGGTTTCAGCGGGCAGAAAACGGCCGCGAACGGCCGTGGAGGGATCAGAAACGCACGGCAGCGCCGATAAACAGGCCATCCATCAGGCTTTGATCGGCATGACCATAATCACCGTTGGCGGAGAGGTAGCGATAGCCGCTGCTGAGTGATAACCACTTCGCCGGCTGGTAATAAACGCCCGCTTCCAGCTGATGCAGTGCATGCAGGTTGTGGTTGGCAAAATCAGGCGACAGGCTGTAATCCAGATAGAGCCAGGTGGACCCTGCCTGCGGCAGCGGTGCCATCAGACGAATCCCGCCATTCATGCCGCGACTCGATGTTGAGGTGGTTTTCACATCAGCCCAGAATGCACCGATACGCGGTGCTACCTGCAGCGCGCCGAGGGAAAAGCCGTAGCCGAGGCTGGCGTCGAGCAGATGGGTTTGCTGATGACCATGTACATACTCCAGTGCTGCCTGCACGCCCGGCGCAGTGCGGTCGCTGTTAATCCGGGCTGTCCAGAAATGGCTGCCGCCCTGCCCGCCGATCTCAGCGGCACTGGTCCCGGTGGCGGCCAGCAGCAGGCCTAATGCTAATGTGGTATTTTTCATTCTCGCTTCCTTGTTGTTTACGCGCGCAAACGGTAAGCAAAGCGAGGAAACGCTGATATGAGCCCAGGCTCAAATTTGTCCGGTTAAGCATGCCACAGCAGCTGGCCCAGCAGCGGCGCCAGCAGCACCGTGAGCACGCCGGAGAGCATCATCACCAGGCTGGAAACTACGCCCTCCTGCTGGCCAAGCTGATAGGCGCGTGCCGTGCCGGCACCGTGCGAGGCCGCGCCAAAGCCGGCGCCCTTCGCCACGCCCTGCTTAATCGCGATGCGTAAAAACAGCACGTCGCCCACGGCCATGCCAAACACGCCGGTGATCACCACGAACAGCGCCACCAAATCGGGCTGGCCGCCAATCGGCTGGGCCGCCGCCAGCGCAAACGGCGTGGTGATGGAGCGCACCGCCAGGCTGCGCTGGATGCTCTCAGGTAGCGTCAGCAGCCGCGCCAGCCACACCGAACTGCATACCGCCACCAGCGTGGCGGTGATCACACCCACGCTAAGAGACAGCCAGTGGCGGCGGATAATATGCAGGTTTTCGTAAACCGGCACCGCAAAAGCCAGCGTCGCCGGCCCCAGCAGCCACAGCAGCCAGTGGCTTTCGGCGATGTAATCCTGCCAGCTGACGTGCGTCAGCAGCAGCAGCGCCACCAGCACCAGCGGCGTTAACACCAGCGGCATCAGCAACAGCGTGGGCCTGCGCCGGTACAGGCGTTTATTGAGGTAGTAAACCAGCAGCGTCAGCGCCAGACACAGCAGGCTAATGATGAAGTCAGTCACGATCGCCCTACTTACGCGCCGCGCGCGCCAGTTCGAAGCGGTATAAACGATCAACCACCAGCGAGGTCGCGGCCAGCACCATCAGCGTACTGACGGCGATCACCACGCAGATGCGCCAGCCTTCGCTGCGCAGCAGGTCGCTGTAATTCACCACCGCGACCACCGCCGGAATGAAAAACAGCAGCATTTCGGCCAGCAGCCAGTTGGCCCCGGCTTTTACCCAGCGCAGCGGCACGATACCGCTGACGATCAACAGCAACAGCAGCACCATGCCCACCACATTGGCCGGTAACGGCAGATGCAGCCAGCTCACCAGCTGGCCGCTGGCAACAAACAGGGCGATATACAGCACCAGCTGCAGCGGTACCGTGACGCGTTGCAGAATATCCGTGGTGCGCGGACGAAGCGCGGACGCCATTTCTCTCTTCCCCTCAAAAATTCAGGGTTTCAGTATAAATCCGCGCCAGAGTGTGAAAGAAATGAATTAAAATTATTCAAACTATGCCAAAAAGGAATGTTTATGGACGTGCGTGCCCTGCGTTACTTCACCGAAGTGGTGCGTCAGCAGAGCTTTACCCGCGCGGCGGAGAAGCTGTACGTGACGCAGCCCACCATCAGCAAAATGCTGCGCCAGCTGGAAGAAGAGCTGGGCTGCACGCTGCTGCTGCGCGAGGGGCGCAAGCTGCATCTCACCGACAGTGGCCAGGCGGTGTATCAGCGTGGCCTGGCGATTTTGCAGGAGTTTCATCAGCTGGAGGCGCAAATCAGCGACATCAATCAGCTGAAAACCGGTGAGCTGCGGCTGGGCATTCCGCCGATGGTCGGCATGCAGATTGCCGGGTCGATCTCCGCGTTTCGCCGCCGCTATCCCGGCGTCCAGCTTAAAATTTCCGAGTTCGGTGGCCTGACGGTCCAGCAGGCGGTGCTGAGCGGCGGGCTGGATATCGCGCTGACCGCCCTGCCGATTGATGCGGAGCTGCCGCTGAACACGCTGGAGCTGATGCGCCATCCGCTGTGCGTGCTGCTGCCGCGCAGCGCGCGCTGGCTCAACCGCACCAGCATGACGCTGGCCGAGCTGGCTCAGCATCCCCTGCTGATCCTCAACGAAGAGTTTTCGCTTAACCGCCAGCTGATGAAAGCGTTTCAGCGCCAGGGAGTGATGCCGGATATCGCGCTGCGTAGTGCGCAGTGGGATTTTCTTGCCGCGATGGTGCAGGCGGATATGGGGCTGGCGATCCTGCCAGAGCCGATTTGCCAGCGTCTGGATAAACAGGCCTTGCTGTGGCTGCCGCTGGAGTCGGAGCTGCAGTGGCGTCTGGGGCTAATCTGGCGCGAAGGCAGTTATCTGTCGCGCAGCGCGCAGGCGTGGATTGCCTGCTGCCGCGAACACTGGCCGGATAACGCGCCACGGCTATCGCTGTAACAAAGCGGCCGCCCTGTAGTTCAGGCGGCCGCGGGATCGGAGAGCAGCAAAACGCGGCGGTTATTCCTCTTTCTCAATCAGCAGCGCTTCCAGCAGATCGAGGTCGCGCAGCAGGCGCTGCATGGTCTCGTTGGTGATCTGCTGGGTGGCGCGCAGATGATAGACCTCGGCGCGTTCGGCGCGCAGCGCGGTCAGACGGAAACGGCGCTCCAGGTTTTCCGCAAACAGCGCCTGTTCCATATCATCTTTGCCATCGACGCGACGGCGCAGATTGCCAATCACCCGCAGGCTGACCTCTTTCAGCAGTTCAGGATCGATGTTCTCTTCGGCATCGTTCTCCAGCCGCTGCTCCATTTTGTGCAGACTCTCGATAGCGACACCGGCCATTGCGGCCCGCGCGCTCTGGATTTCGCGGCGATGCCCCACTTTGTCGTGGCTCTCAATACCGCGCAGCAGAATCGGCAGCAAAATCACGCCGACGAACAGCGAGAACAGAATCACGCCGGTGGCGATAAACACCAGCTCGTAGCGCGCCGGGAAAGGTTCGCCGTTGCTGAGGAACAGCGGAATCGACAACACACCGGCCAGCGTGATAGCGCCGCGCACGCCGGCAAAAGAGGCGATCAGCAGTTCACGCAGCGAGTAGCTGGAAAACTCCAGCGGCTTCTTCTTCAGCAGGCGCAGGCTGGTGCGCTTCATGATCCACAGCCAGCCGAAGCGCACGATCATCAGCGCGCCATATACCAGCGCGACGTCGGCGAACAGCATCCACAGCTCGACGTTAGGATCGGCGTTCGCCTGAGCAATCGAGGTGGAGAGAATGTCCGGCAGTTGCAGGCCCAGCATCAGGAACACCATGCCGTTGAACACAAACTCCAGCATCTGCCATACGCTGTTGGCGCGCAGGCGCATCGCCAGCGGTGCCTGCCGGATGATGCCGGAACGGGTGATGGTCATACCGGCCGCCACTGCCGCCAGAATGCCGGAGACGCCGAGGTGTTCAGCAATCAGGTAAGAGGCGAACGGCAGCAGCAGCAGCAGTACGGTTTGCGTGGCCGGATCGTCACCACTCCAGCGGCTGAGCAGGCGCAGCGAACGACCGTACAGCCAGCAAACCGCGACACCGGCCACCAGGCCGCCAATCGCTACTTTGAGGAATTCGACGCTGGCACCGCCCCAGGTGAACACCATGGTGCCCATCGCTACCGCGACAGCAAACTTAAGCGATACCAGGCCGGACGCGTCATTCATCAGCGCCTCGCCCTGCACAATCGACATGATCTTTTTCGGGATGCGCCCTTCACCGACGATGCCGGAGAGCGCCACCGCATCGGTCGGTGACAGCACCGCCGCCAGCGCAAAGGCCGGAATCAGCGGAATGCCCGGCACCAGCCAGTAAATCAGGTAGCCGATACCGACCACGGTAATCAGCACCAGCACCAGCGCCAGGCCGATAATTTCACGGCCGTGATGCAGGAATTCGTTGATCGGCGTTTTCCAGCCGTCGGCAAACAGCAGCGGCGGAATAAACAGCACGAGGAACAGTTCGGGGTCAAAATCGACGTGCAGACCAAAGGTTGGCCAGGCCAATAGCGCGCCGGCCGCGATCTGTACCAGCGGGAGCGGGATCTGAAACGGCAGGATACGTGCCGCAACGCCGGACAGCGAAACCACCAGCGTCATGATGAGAATAGTAAAGAAGATTTCCATGCTTTCCTTAGGCGAATCATATTAATCGAAGCGATGTTGCGTCGGAAAGTGTAAAACAAAACGCCGCCCGGCGGGGCTACGCGATGTGCGGCGTGTGCGATAAAGAGAATAATCCGGACTGACGCCCGGATTGCGGTCAGATAGCCCAGCCGCCCGCGTAGAACGCCACCAGCGCCACAGCAATCACCACCGTGCCAGCGTTGAGCTTGCGCCACTCGCCGGCAAACAGGCGGCCAATCACCAGTGCGGCAAAGCCGAGCATGATGCCGGTGACGATGTTGCAGGTCAGCACAATGAACACCGCCGTCAGCAGGCCAGACATGGCATCGACGAAATCATTGAAGTCGATTTTGGCCACGTTGCTCAGCATCAGCAGGCCGACATACATCAGCGCTGGCGCGGTAGCATAGGCCGGTACCAGATAAGCCAGCGGCGACATGAACAGAATCAGCAGGAATAGCAGTCCGACGACAATCGCCGTCAGGCCGGTTTTACCGCCGGCGGCAGTGCCGGCCGCGGATTCGATATACACTGCCGCGGGCGAGGCGCCGACCAGCCCGGCAAACAGGCTGCTGATGGAGTCAGTGGTCAGTGCGCGCCCGCCATTGATAATCTGGCCATCTTTATCCAGCAGGTTCGCCTGCCCGGCCACCGCACGAATGGTGCCGGTGGCGTCAAACACCGCGGTCATCACCAGCGCCAGCACGCTCGGCAACACCACCGGCTGCAGCGCGCCCATGATATCCAGACTGAACATCGCCGACTGGCCGCTGGCATCACGCAGGCTCGGCATGGCAAACAGCCCCTGCCACTTTACCGCCGGGTCGAAAATCAGCCCAAGCAGGGAAATGGCGATGATGGTCAGCAGGATGCCGCCCGGCACGCGCCGTTTTTCCAGGCCAAAAATCGCCGCCAGCCCGATCAGCGCCATGATCACCGGGAAGGAGGTAAAGTGACCAAGCGCCACCGGCAGGCCCGGCGCCGGGTTTTTTATCACCAGACCGATGCCATCGGCGGCAATCAGCAGCAGAAACAGGCCGATACCGACGCCGGTACCGTGCGCCACGCCCATCGGCAGGTTACGCAGAATCCACGCGCGAATGCCGGTGACCGAGATCAGCGTAAACAGCAGGCCCATCAGGAAGACCGCGCCCAGCGCCACCGGCACACTAATGTGCTGCCCCAGCACCAGGCTAAACGCGGTGAAGGCGGTCAGCGAAATGGCGCAACCAATCGCCATTGGCAGGTTGGCCCACAGCCCCATGATGATGGAGCCGAAGCTGGCCACCAGACAGGTGGCGACAAACACCGCCGTTGGTGAAAAGCCCGCTTTGCCGAGCATGCCAGGCACCACGATGACCGAATAGACCATCGCTAAAAAGGTGGTGAGACCGGCCAGCACTTCCTGTCGCACGCTGCTGCCGCGTGCTGAAATGTGAAACCAGGCGTCCAGTTTTCCCCTGGCCGGGCGTGATTCGCCAGACATAGTTATTCCTCTGTATTTTTAAGATATAGGTCACCGCGCGGCTCGCGTTTGCGCATCATCCTGGTGAAGATGTCTCAGAGAGAAAAGCAGGCAAACGATTACGTGGCCGCGTATTCCAGGTCAAAAAGGGGTGACGCGGAAAAAAGGCAAACGATTATCTGGCGTTTAGGGTGGCGTTTTCAACTGCTAATCACCTGGCGGGCAGGATAATACCCAGCTCTGGCGCGGTTGCAGCTGGCGTTTCGCTGGTGCAGGCAGGAAATAACGGATGAAAAAGGCTGACATTTCAGGCGGTTTGCTACAGTGCCGCGACAGCGCGTCGCGGCATGCTGATCTGCAGCGTTAACGGTGCGTCTTAACCGTTATTGAACTGGATTGGGCCGCCCTGCTCCAGCGCACGCTGCCACGCGGCCCGTTGCTGCATACTCTCCAGCCAGCGCGCCGTGGCGGGCATCTCGCCCAGCGCACCGCGCATTTGCAGCGCCAGCAGCGGAAAACTCATCTGCACATCGGCAATACTAAAGCGTGAACCGGCAAAAAAGCGCTGCTGGCTCAGGTGCTGCTCAATCACTCGCCCGTGTAACGCCAGCTGCTTGTTCAGCCACGCTTTCTGAATGCCTTTGCTCAGCGCCACACCAGCCGGGCGCAGCAGCCACGGCACCGGCTTTTTACCGAACTGAGCAAACACCAGCTTCATCACCAGCAGCGGCATCAGTGAGCCCTCAGCATAGTGCAGCCAGTAGCGCGCCTGAATTTGCTCCTCTTCATCATGCAGCGCCAGCAGGTGCTCGCTGTCATACTTCAGCTGCAGATATTCGAGGATGGCACCCGATTCGGCGATCACCCGATTGCCATCGGTAATCACCGGCGACTTACCCAGCGGATGCACTTTCTTTAATTCGTCCGGTGCCAGCAGGGTGTTTTCCCGCTGATAGCGTTTGATTTGATACGGCACCGCCAGTTCTTCCAGCAGCCACAGCACCCGATGCGAGCGGGAGTTTTCCAGATGGTGAACGGTAATCATGCGCGATTCCTTGCAGCTAAAGGGTTGGCAACTAGTATAGCGGATTAACGCTGCGGCTCGTCCTGTTGCGGATCGAGCAGCACTGCGCCGGAGCCCTGCTGTCCGAGCCGGTCACCCGGATTGCGCAGCGGGCAGTCACGCATCGACAGGCAGCCGCAGCCGATACAGCCGTCCAGATCGTTGCGCAGACGCGTCAGGGTTTCGATGCGCTTATCCAGCTCTTCGCGCCAGTGCTGCGTCAGCGCGTCCCACTCCTGCGTCGACATGCGCTTATTCGCCGGCACGTGCATCAGGCTGTCGCTGACCGTCGCCAGCGGAATCCCGATGCGCTGCGCGATTTTGATGATGGCCACGCGGCGCAGCACGTCACGGCTGTAGCGGCGCTGATTGCCACCATTGCGCGTACTGCTGATCAAGCCTTTGCTTTCATAAAAGTGCAGCGCCGACACCGCCACGCCGCTGCGCTTCGCCACTTCGCCCGGCGTCAGCACCGGTTTTGGGTAATTGCGATCTTTTTTCATTCAGGGCCTTTACCTCAAGTTAACTTGAGGAATTATACTCGCAACCCAGCAAAACAGCGAATTTCAACACCAGGCGATAACCTTGCAGAAGGATCAGGCTATGATGCAACAGGAAATCATTCATTCACTGACTCACTGGATCGATCAGAATCTGGATAAAGCTCTGTCGATTGATGAAGTGGCGGCTAAATCGGGTTACTCAAAGTGGCACCTGCAGCGTATGTTCCGTACCGTCACGAAACAGACGCTGGGTGGTTACATTCGTGAACGCCGTCTCACGCTGGCCGCCGAAGCGCTGCGGCAGACGCAGCGTCCGGTATTCGATATTGCCATGCAGTACGGTTACGACTCGCAGCAGACCTTTTCGCGCGTGTTCCGCCGTCAGTTCTCGCAAACCCCGACCGCTTACCGCCACAGCATGCGTCGCCAGGCGATGGTGCAGCGTCCGCGTCTGGTCAACTTTGACTGCAGCGAAGGCATGAACAGCTTTGCCCAGCGCACCACCGGCGAGTGCTGCCCGGTACGCTGAAGTCAGTGCGCCCCGCGTGGGCGCGCCTTTCTTTCTCCCTCTTCTCCCTTCATATCATCGCCTGCCCTGTCCGGCCTAAATTTTGTTCAAATTTTCAAATCCAGTGATATAATGTGACCCAAGTCACAGATTCAAGCTGTATGAAGACGACAGAAGGGCTTCCCTGACCTCCCTTGTCTGCCGCCAGTGATGTCCGATGAATGTCAGGGATATTACTGATTTGAAGAGGTTTTTCGCCGATGGCCACGTTAACTACCAGTCTGATCGTCATGCGTTGGGAATTGCTCAGCGCGGTAATGATGTTTCTCGCCAGCACCATGAAAATTAAACTGCGTCAGAACAGTCATCATGTGATGGCGCTGATGTGCGGCGGCCTGGGCGTGGCCATGTCCTGCTGGTTCGTGACCGGCCTGCTCGGCATCACGCTGAGCATGGAAAACGTGCATAACTTCATGTCCATCACCAAAGAAACGTTTATTCAGGTGATGAGCCAGACGCCAGCCGACTGGCCAATGCCGTAAACGCGGCGCATAAAAAACCCCGCTAAGCGGGGTTTTTTATTTTGCTGTGTGATTTCAAATTTTCTTCAATACGGCAGGAAGTGGCACTTCCGGCACCGTGACGTCCGATCTCTGCGTATCGCGACGATCCTGAATCCACATATCACCCATCATCTGATTGAGCCCGCGATCCAGCCCGGTGACCAGCCCGGCGCCCGGCGTAAACGTCAGCTCCCCGAAGTAGATCTGCTCGCCGTCGATGTACCAGTCAACGCGCACATAGTCGAAGTCGCTGGCCAGCGTTTTGCTCAGCGCCAGCGCGTGCTGCAGCTGCGGCAGCAATGGCGTCACATCCAGCCCGGTATCGCGAATCTTGTGATACGCCTCATTAAGATTGTTGACGTAAAAGTTCATCGACAGCAGCGGATTACAGCGGTTGTAGATCACCTGCAGCACATATTCAAAATTGCCGTCGCGCTTGTTGAACATGTGAAATTTGTAATCGATCGGCGCGGTTTTACCGTCACCGATGTACTTTTCCACCAGGATGCGCGGCTTGATGTAGCGATAGTGAATCTCGCGCGCCTCATTGGCGAAGTCGGTCTTCAGCCAGCGCTGACAGTCGCTGATGATCTGCTGTTTCTTCAGCGCATCCGGCTCTTCCAGCAGGATTTCCACCATGTTTGAGCCGTGATTTGGCTTAATCACCGTGTTCTTCCAGCTCGACAACGTATGCAGCGAGTGCGGATCGCTGGTCTCATAAACCAGCGGAATCAGATACTCGCTGCCCACCTTCTCGGCGATATATTCACGCACCGAATACTTGTCAGACAGGCGGCCATAGCACTGGTAGTCGCCGTAAACGAATTTGCGGTACAGCACTTTCTCATTGAACACCTTCGGCTGGCGCAGGTTCGGCAGCTTACGGAATTTGTGAAAGTAGTAGATGCGATCCTGATACGCCCAGGGCATCTTTTTGATGAAATACTGTACGCTTCTTCTGAGTTCGTCTTTCAACCTGATCATATCTGACCTCATTTGTAGGTTTTGTAGTTGAGTGAGGAAACCTGAATTTTTTGGATGACGCCGTTTTTGAAGAAGTAATTCATTACGGTCAGGGACAGTAATTCAGTGATGAAGACGCTCCAGGCGGCACCCATGATGCCGTAGCCCTGGATCAGCCACCACGACAGCGGCAGGCTGATAACCATCAGGCAGAGAATCTTCTTCAACAGATAGTTAAACCCGCCTTCTTTCACCATGTAGCGATAAGCGACGGTCCCCATTGCCGAAAAGCAGGTTGCTAACGACAGTAACGTAATGAGACTTCCGGACTGTGTGTACTCGTGACCATATAAAGCGATGATGATTTTTTCGCCGTACAAGGCGATCACCGCTAATAACAGCAATGAAACTCCCATGACATAGCCGTTCAGCCGCGCGGTGAGCTTGATCGCGGCTGCTCCACGCTCGCGGAAAATCTCCGAGAAGCAGGAAGTGATGATGGCAACCGGGATAAAAATCCAGGAAGCCGAAATGGTATTCGCGGCGGCGAACAGGCCAAGATCGCGCGCCGAAGCGATGCCCGCGAGGAACATCTGCGCCGCTTTCACCTGCACCGAGATAAAGATGCTGGAGATGGCCAGCGGCAGGCCGGCATACATCAGGTAGCGCAGGTAAGTGCTGCGTTTGTCCTGTGGCGGCGCCAGATCCTGATTCTCGCGGTAGAAATTGATGCGCTTGATGGCATACGGCACCAGCGTAACGATGACAATCGAGGCGGTGAGCCACAACGGGTTCAGGTGCAGCCAGGCGATGGTGAAGCTCAGGGCAAAGCCCAGCAGCAGACCAGCCGAATTGGCAACGGTATTGAGCCGCGACGCCAGCCGCGCATTGTTGTAGACGCTGAACGTATCCTGAGTGACAAACACCGACGAGATAAACGAGGCCAGTGCAAACGCAAGGAAGTTTTCCTGCATGTTGTACCAGACCCAAATCAACACCGGGATGGATGTCAGCAACAGCAGCACCAGGCGCATCGTCCGCGCCACGGTCATCAGTCGCAGGCCTTTCGGCGCACTTTTGCTTATGCGCTTAAACAGGATGGTTTCGGTGCCAAAAATCGCCACGGTTTGCACCATGGAGAACAGCGAGGTCGAAAACGCCATTTGGCCAAACACCGTGGGGCCAAAGGATTTTGCCACGTAGGAGGTCACAAATATGACGCCGAATACCGAGACGATCTTCTCAGACATCATCCAGGCGGCATTAGACATTACGCTCAATTTCATTGACTGGTCCTTAGTATTACTTACAGCAACTGCTTTTCGGTACAACGTCCTTGAAATGAATTAACAAGCGCTCAGTGGGCCTGACACAATTTAATAACTTCAAACCAGGCTGGTCCGAAAAATGAGACTCGCATCAGAGTTTAGCGATTAAATTCAGGAAAATTCCGATTAAACCTGGCGCGAAGCCCGATGGATGTAAACGATTTCAACCCGAATTCAGGACAAAAGTTCACAGGCACATCCTGATTTTTTTGCAAGCAGGCTATGCCGAATTTCCAATGATTGTCGTATTTTTCTGCATTTGGGATGGAATGAATCTATATCAAAAACCCAGCACCAGGAAGGCGTTCAATGGCATTCAGAATAAAATAAGATTTATCCCATGATGATATTTATTCTAAATAACTTAATTTAACCCTCGCAATTCTAATCGCGCACTTTAATACTGCATTAATACCGTTTTTGCAGTACCAGATATTAATACAGTAATTCTCATCCACTAATTGATAAGAAAGGTAAGAGCATTTATGAGAAAGTCACGATATAGCGAAGAGCAAATCACAAATGCCATTAAAGCTTCTGAAACGGGAGTGAAAGTCAGGGAGATTTGTGAGGAGCTGGGCATTTCCGAGGCCACCTTCTACAGCTGGAAGAAGAAGTTCTCCGGGCTTTCCTCTGAGGAAGGAAGAAAAATCAAAGAGTTGGAGGATAAACTGCAGAACCTTACGCGCGAACTGCAGGCTCTGAGCTCTGATAAGGAGATGCTGCAAAGCGTGCTGAAAAACTTCTTCACCACGAATGAAAAGCGTCAGGCGGTCAACTTCCTGCAAACCACTTTCGACATTGGCACCCGTCGTAGCTGTCGTTTACTGGATATTAGCCGTAGCGTTTATCATTATCCGTCTGGCTCCGATAATCGCTAATACCATTGAGGCCGATGTTATATGACTTAATGCTGAGATTTGTTCTTACCAGAAGAGATGAAGATCATTAAATTCGGCATTCGCTACATAACAATTCGAACCACTTTTTCCTGATGAATGCCATCACGGAATCACTTCCTTTTTTGCGGTAAAATTGATTCACACCAGCAAAAGCTCCGCTTTTCAAGCCATTTAGACCAAGCCCAATCTCATTTGTGTGAGATTGGCGCTTCGTCTATTACTTCACTATTACTAATAATCAGACCTGATCACAGACAATTCTGTTAAGCGTTAATGAACAACAGCGTGTAACCGTTCACACATTCGCTCTGTTTTTAACTGGATCTGGCCGCTGCGGTTATGATCGCTTTGGTCATTCGCGCTAGTCGGGTAACTCTTAAACCACACCAGGAATACTCCGGTTAAAATACGTTATGAGGTTTAAACTATATGGCCTAAAAACGGTTACCTGCGCTAAATACTGCGTTTAAATTCATCGCCAGCTTTAATCTTTTTTTTGCGCGCCAGTCGGGAATCATTCTTAACCCAGCGGGTACCGCTTAAGGCTAAAGTGGTTTATCAGACTGCATTTTCAGTGCCACAGCCGGGTAAAAACCCGCTGATCCGGCGCGTTTTTTCGTCGTAAATCAACGTTAGCTTGCCCGCTACCGGCGGTTTTTATCCATCCGGATCGCTAAACGCTGACGTTGAGCGTGGTAAAACCGCGATGAATACCGGAGATTTTATAGCGGAAGGGAATGAAAACCGGGCTGCAGCACCGCCGGTCGGTTATATCGCCTGCGCGTTCTGGCCGGGAATGTGCCGTGTGAACGGATTTTACGCCTGGTCAAATTCCTAAAATATCAGGAGAAAGCGCTGCTGAGCGGTTAACTCAGCAGCGAAAGGCGGGTCAGGAAAGCGACGTCAGCCGCTGCGGCTTAATGCGCATGGCGTAAATCACCCCAACAATCAGGCAGCCGATACCTATACCGGTGAGCAACGGTGGCCAGCTCTGGCGGTAAATAAAGGTCCACAGCAGGCCAGACAGCGTTTCGAAGACGATGAGCGGTCCCATCACCACCGTGGGTAAGCGCTGACTGGCCGCATTCCAGCACAGCGCAGCCAGCCATGAGCAGAATAAACCGATTGCCAGCATCAGCCAGATGAAGCGTGCCGGCTGCGGACCAAACGGCAGCGCAAAGTCAGGCTGCTGCCAGTGAATCTGCAGGCTTACTAACCCATAAAACACCAGCGCCAGCGGCAGCGTTACCAGCCCCTGCGCAGTGGCCCAGCTTGACGGCCGATGCTGCGGATGTTCGCGCAGCCAGCGCGCATTGCGCAGCGGATACCAGGTCCAGCACGCCATCGCCAGCACCGCCAGCAGCAGACCAGCGAGGTAGTTCCAGAGATCGAATGCCGGTCCCTGCCCGTGCAACTCCGCCGCGTTGACGCAGCCCAGCCCGACAGCAATGATCACCAGCGCGGGCATCAGGCGGCGCCACGGCAGTCGCCCTTCGAGGTGGCCATAACAGAGGTTAGCGGTAACGGTGATCACCACCGGCAGCGTGCCGATGATCATGGTGGAGACCGGTGCCCCGGTGCGCTGAATCGCGCTGGCCAGGCAGGCGTAATACAGCAGATTGCCCACCAGCGACAGTTTTACGGCTTCCATCCAGTCCGGCCGCGTCAGCTGTTTAAGCCGCCGCCGGCTGAGCCACGCCAGTGGCAGCACCACCAGACCAAAGGCAACATAGCGGCCCGCCGATTGTAACGCGCCCGGATAGCCGGGGATCAACAGCGGCCCGACGAAAATCATGCCCCACATCAGCCCCGCCGCGAGGGCAAACACTATTCCTGCAAACATACACCTTTCCTTTATCTTCAATCCGCCACAGTGTGGCGCAGGAAATGGCGAAAGGCTTGTAGCAGATTGCGGTTAACGGCCGCTAAATACCTGTTTTTGATAGCGCCCAGGCGTGATGCCGTAGCGATGGGCAAACGCGCGCGTCAGGTGCGCCTGATCGGTGAGGCCAACCGCCGCCGCCACGCTGGCCGCTCCCTCGCCCTGCGCCAGCCGCTGTTTGGCTTCGAACAGGCGGAATGCCATCAGCATTTGATGGGGCGTGACGTGAAAGTGTTGTTTGAAACTACGCAGAAAATGCCACGGCGACAGCGACACCAGCGCCGCCAGCTCCTCCAGCCGCACCGGTTCTGCCAGATTGTCTCGCAGCCAGGCTTTCACCACATCAAAACGGTGGGCGCCTTCGCGTGGCCGCGCAACGCCCTGCTGCGCCAGCGGACGCAGCCATTCCAGCAGATCCAGCAGCGCGCCCTGCCGCTCCAGCGCGCTTTGCGCCTGCCACATCTGTGCCAGCGCCTGGGAGAAAGGTTGTGCCAGACGCGCATCGGTGCGCAGCGCATCGCTGAACCACCAGTTGCGATCGCCGGTTAGCCGATCCATCTCCGCCGGATCGATATAGATCATGCGATAACGCCAGCCTTCGGCGCAGGCCGATTCCCCGGTGTGCAGTTCGTCAGGATTCATCATCACCAGCGAATGCATCGGCGCGACATAATTGGTGCCGCGGTAGCGAAAGCGCTGCGCACCGGATTCGATGGTGCCAATCCCGAAGGCTTCGTGGGTATGCGGCTCAAAAGCGTAGCGGGAGATGTGCGCCTGATAAAGCTCAATGCCCGGCAGCTCAGCAAAGTGTTGAAACTGCGCACGATCCTGCTCACAGGGAAAGACTTCAGGAACCACCGTCACCACTCACCTCCACACGCAATCAGGCAGTAAGCATGCGCGGCGCGCACGAAAAAAGCAAAGCCCAATCGCTTTACGCGCGTGCCACTTCAGCGCGACACTGGTGCCTGACTTATAAAGGAGGCGACAATGGCACAACGGGTGGTAATGGTAGTGGATATGCAAAATGGCGTGCTGGCAACGCCGCGTTACGACCGCGACGGGCGCTGCGGCCGCATTAATCAGCTGATGGCCGCCGCCGATCAGGTGATTTTTATTCAGCATAGCGGGCCGGATTTAGCCGTCGACTCTGCAGACTGGCAGATTGTCGCCGAACTGGAACAGCCGGCCGACGCGCTTTATGTTAACAAAACCGCCTGCGACAGCTTCTGGCAGACCGGGCTTGCGGCGCTGCTTGAACAGCATCAGGTCGACAGCTTCGTCATTTGCGGCTGCGCCACCGATTACTGCGTCGACACCACCATCAAAGTCGGGGCCAGCCTTGGCTATCACATCACCGTGGCCGCCGACGCACATACCACCGCCGATCGCACTTATGTGTCAGCGCAGCAGCTGATTCATCAGCACAACGAAGTGTGGGCGGATTTGATCATGCCGGGCAATCCGGTGCGGGTTAAAACCACGGAAGAATTACTGCGGGAGTGGCGCGCGCATTAAGGGTTGCGCCATTGAAATTATCTGACAAGTGTCAATAATAGAACATGACACTTGTCTGTATGGAGTTTCTCAGATGCGAGCTTATATTCCTCAGCCCCAAGCCAATGACAACGCGCTGTGGCGGGTTGCTGGCCTACCTCCACGTGGTATTGAGTTAACGCGTATGCTGGAAGCCGGTTTGCCGGTGGCCGTCATTGATGATATCCGTCACTGGTCGGCCATGACGCGCGCCGAAATCATGAAGGTCACAGGGATTAATGAACGCAACATTGCCCGACGTAAAAGCACGGGTAAAAGTCTTTCACCCGACGAAAGTGAACGTGTCGCCCGCTTCGTCCGCGTGATGGATGCCGCCGTTCAGCTTTTTGCTGGTAATAAAGAAGAGGCCACCCAGTGGCTGAGCCGACCGGTGAAAGGACTAGGCAATGTTGCGCCCATCACCTTACTGACGACGGAAAGCGGTGCGCTGGATGTGCTCGATCTGATTGGCCGACTGGAGCACGGTGTTTTCTCATGATTTTTTATCGGCTGACGAAGAGCCAATATGCGGCTGAAGCCTGGTCCGGTTATGGCGCAAAACAGTATGGTGGACGCTGGAATCATAAAGGCTATCCCACCGTTTATGTTGCCACGTCGGTGTCACTCGCAGCACTGGAAGTGCTGGTCCATATCGGAAGAGAGTCGGTGCTGGATGAATACACCTTATTCAGTATCGACATTCCGGATGCTGAAGTTGCCTATCTTGCTGAAGCATTTTTACCGCCGGACTGGCGTCATGATCCAGCGCCACTGTCGACAATGGATCTCGGCACCGGTTGGCTGCAATCCGCTGAAGGTGCCGCGCTGATGTTACCTTCCACGATTATCCCGATGGAAAACAACGCAATATTAAATCCGCTTCATCATTCTTTTAAAAGCGCTCTTACCAGAGTGAAAGAGTTACCTTTTGTCTTTGATCGACGCCTTATATAAGGATGATTTTTCCTCGCAGAAAAGGACATTGAATGAAAACAGCAAAATTA
Organism: Pantoea dispersa; assembly: GCF_035783935.1. Taxonomy (GTDB): domain Bacteria; phylum Pseudomonadota; class Gammaproteobacteria; order Enterobacterales; family Enterobacteriaceae; genus Pantoea; species Pantoea dispersa_C. The sequence goes on from NZ_JALKOV010000003.1 coordinate 444,131, forward strand.
GCTGCTAAAAGAATAATTTACTTTTACTACGCAGCCATTTATTACTTTTGTATATCAATAACTTTTTTAGCCAAAACAGAAACAGCTAAAAGAAGCATAACAGCGTTAGTATTGTTTTTATTTTCGCTGATCATTTTTTTTACATTTATGGCCAAAGGATTTTTCAGAACCCCACCCCACAAAGGCATTATTAAGAACCCTAAGCACAGAAAGATAATAACGCAATACAACTCCAGCATTGTATTAGCACTTTATTCTTCAATTATTTTTTTCTGTGCTATCTTATCTTATCTTTTTCAGACCGAAAAAACAGTTTCACTTTTATTGTTACTAAGCTCGACAGTATTACTTTTCCTTTCTTCCAGCGTCTTCCTTTCTGAAAGCAACATCTACAACCAGCACTACAAAAGTGCCACCTCATGGATAGTTAAAATCGGCTGGATTGCAGGCTCCTTCTACGCCTATGCGCAAGCCAGACATGATTTTATGAATATTGCCGATTTAACTTATGACCAGACTGCATCACGCTTTTGTGTCATTCTCTATGCAGGCTTGATTCTCATAACATATGTTTCACTGGCAGTTGCCTCTGCAGGGGTAGCTTTATTTTTCTTTGAAGAAACCAGCACCAACGTCAATAAAAAAGACATCATTATTATTAGAGACTCATCCCCTCTTTTTATTCCACTAACCATGACAGCCTTTGTCACTCTATTAATAATAATATCTAACTTAAAACCAGTATTTAACACTGCTCTAAACATCAGTATTCCCGTGGATGCTACAGAAACATTTAAATGTAATGGTGCATCAATGATGCTTGCAGGAGAAGGAGAGAAATATTACCTTCTACTAAATGAAGGTGAATATCGTGTTTTTACACATAAAAATAAAAATTGGTATAGTTCAAGACTAACATGCCTTAAAGAAAAACCTTATTTCGAAATATCTGAAATAAAAAACAAGAAAGACATCATTACAAGTAACTTTGAAAACCTTAAGAAAAATGCACTGGATAATTTCAACGCAATAATTAAATAGAAAATAATAAAAAACCCTCGCAGAAGCGAGGGCTAAAAAATCAATGAAAATCAGAACGGGATGTCGTCGTCGAAATCCATTGGTGGCTCGTTGTTCGCCGGTGCGCTCTGCTGCTGGGGACGCTGTTGCGCGCCGCCGCTGAACTGGTTACCGCCACCCTGCGGCTGCTGCGGCTGGCCCCAGCCGTTATTGTTGTTGCCGCCGCCCTGGCCGCCCATAGGTGCGCCACCGCCGTTGCCGCCCTGCTGACGGCCGCCCAGCATCTGCATGGTGCCGCCCACGTTCACCACCACTTCGGTGGTGTATTTGTCCTGGCCGCTCTGATCCTGCCATTTACGGGTGCGCAGCTGGCCTTCAATGTAGACCTGCGAACCTTTACGCAGGTACTCGCCCGCCACTTCGGCCAGCTTGCCGAACAGCACGACGCGGTGCCATTCGGTGATCTCTTTGTTTTCACCGGTTTGCTTGTCGCGCCAGCTCTCTGACGTGGCCAGCGTAATGTTGGCTACCGCGCCACCATTCGGCATGTAGCGCACTTCCGGATCCTGACCCAGATTCCCGACAAGAATCACTTTGTTTACGCCACGACTGGCCATGTTGCTGTCTCCCGATGAGTTGATGCTAAAAGTCTAAGCGAAAAATTGTATCACGTCACAATGACGCTTCCCACTTTCGAGCGGGGTTCCAGTTTTTCGGCCGTAACAGGATAGCAAAAACACTGGATATTTATTCAGTTTATTTTTTGTGCCATAATGATGCGTTTCTGCTGGTCATGCTGGCAAGGCATGGCGAGCGTTGCTTAATCCGGGAAAGGTGAATGGATAAGATTGAAGTCCGCGGTGCTCGCACCCATAATTTGAAGAATATCAACCTGATCATCCCACGCGACAAGCTTATTGTAGTGACCGGTCTGTCGGGTTCCGGTAAGTCTTCGCTGGCGTTTGATACGCTGTATGCCGAAGGCCAGCGCCGCTATGTTGAATCACTCTCTGCCTATGCGCGCCAGTTTCTTTCCTTAATGGAGAAACCGGACGTTGACCACATCGAGGGTCTGTCGCCCGCCATTTCCATTGAGCAGAAATCGACGTCGCATAACCCGCGCTCGACCGTCGGCACCATTACGGAAATTCATGACTACCTGCGCCTGCTGTTTGCCCGCGTGGGCGAGCCGCGCTGCCCGGATCATAACGTCACGCTGGCGGCACAAACCGTCAGTCAGATGGTCGATCAGGTTCTGGCACAGGATGAAGGCCGTCGCCTGATGCTGCTGGCGCCGGTGGTAAAAGATCGCAAAGGTGAACACACCAAAACGCTGGAGAATCTGGCGGCACAAGGTTACATCCGCGCGCGTATCGATGGCGAAGTGTGCGATCTGTCGGATCCGCCGAAGCTGGAGCTGCAAAAGAAACACACCATTGAAGTGGTGATCGATCGTTTCCGCGTGCGCGACGATCTGGCGACGCGTCTGGCCGAATCCTTTGAAACCACGCTGGAACTGAGCGGCGGCACGGCGATCGTCGCGGATATGGACGATCCTGACAGCGAAGAGATGCTGTTCTCGGCCAACTTTGCCTGTCCGGTATGCGGTTACAGCATGCGCGAGCTGGAGCCGCGCCTGTTCTCGTTCAACAACCCGGCCGGTGCCTGCCCGACCTGTGACGGCCTTGGCGTTCAGCAATATTTCGATCCCGATCGCGTCGTGCAAAACCCGGAGCTGTCGCTGGCCGGTGGCGCCATTCGCGGCTGGGATCGCCGTAACTTCTACTATTTCCAGATGCTGCGCTCGCTGGCGGAACATCTGAATTTCGATGTCGAAGCGCCGTTCAATAGCCTGAGCGACAAAGCGCGCGAGGTAATTCTGTACGGCTCCGGCAAAGAGAATATTGAGTTCAAATACATTAACGATCGCGGCGATACCTCGGTGCGTCGTCATCCGTTCGAAGGCGTGCTGCACAACATGGAGCGCCGTTACAAAGAGACGGAATCCAACGCGGTGCGCGAAGAGCTGGCGAAGTTCATCAGCAACCGCGCCTGCGCCAGCTGCGAAGGTACGCGCCTGCGTCGTGAAGCGCGCCATGTGTTTGTGGAAGATACCAACCTGCCGACCATCTCGGATATGAGCATCGGTCACGCCATGGATTTCTTCCGCAACCTGAAGCTGAGCGGCCAGCGCGCTAAAATCGCCGAAAAAGTGCTGAAGGAAATTGGCGATCGCCTGAGCTTCCTGGTCAACGTCGGCCTGAATTATCTGTCAATGTCGCGTTCAGCGGAAACGCTGTCCGGCGGTGAGGCGCAGCGTATTCGTCTGGCGAGCCAGATCGGTGCCGGCCTGGTTGGCGTCATGTACGTGCTGGATGAACCGTCTATCGGTCTGCATCAGCGCGACAACGAGCGTCTGCTGTCGACGCTGATTCACCTGCGCGATCTTGGTAACACCGTGATCGTGGTTGAGCATGATGAAGACGCGATTCGCGCCGCTGACCATATTATCGATATCGGTCCGGGGGCTGGCGTGCACGGCGGCCAGGTAGTCGCGGAAGGTGACGTGCATGCCATCATGGCGCACGAAGATTCTCTCACCGGCCAGTTCCTCAGCGGCAAGCGTGAAATCGCCGTGCCCGCAGAACGGGTGAAAGGCGATCCGTCCAAAGTGCTGAAGCTGAGCGGCGCGCGCGGTAACAACCTTAAAGACGTCACGCTGACGATTCCGGTTGGCCTGTTTACCTGTATCACCGGCGTGTCCGGATCGGGTAAATCGACGCTGATTAACGATACGCTGTTCCCGATTGCGCAGCGCCAGCTGAACGGTGCCACCAGCGGTGAAGCCGCACCGTATCGTGAGATCGCCGGGCTGGAACATTTCGACAAAGTGATCGACATCGATCAGAGCCCGATCGGCCGTACGCCACGTTCAAACCCGGCCACTTACACCGGTATTTTTACGCCGGTGCGTGAGCTGTTTGCCGGCGTGCCGGAATCGCGTTCGCGCGGCTACAACCCGGGTCGCTTTAGCTTTAACGTGCGCGGCGGCCGCTGTGAAGCCTGTCAGGGCGACGGCGTGATTAAGGTCGAGATGCACTTCCTGCCGGACATTTATGTGCCGTGCGATCAGTGCAAAGGCAAACGCTATAACCGCGAAACGCTGGAGATTAAATACAAAGGCAAGAGCATCCATGAAGTGCTGGAGATGACCATCGAAGAAGCGCGTGAGTTCTTTGATGCGGTGCCTGCGCTGGCACGTAAGCTGCAGACGCTGATTGATGTTGGCCTGTCGTATATTCGTCTTGGCCAGTCGGCGACCACACTATCCGGTGGTGAAGCGCAGCGCGTCAAGCTGGCACGCGAGCTGTCGAAGCGCGGCACCGGTCAGACGCTGTACATTCTGGATGAGCCAACCACCGGCCTGCATTTTGCCGACATCCAGCAGCTGCTGGAAGTGCTGCATCAGCTGCGCGATCAGGGCAATACCATCGTGGTGATTGAGCACAACCTCGACGTGATCAAAACCGCTGACTGGATTGTCGATCTCGGTCCGGAAGGCGGCAGCGGCGGCGGTGAAATCCTGGTGGCCGGCACGCCGGAAACCGTGGCGCAGTGCGAAAAATCGCATACTGCTCGCTTCCTCAAGCCGATGCTGAAAAAGTAGGTTTACCGCGCCGCACTGACTGTTGCGGCGCGTTTTTTTGCACTCACTACCGCTCACCGTTCCGGCTGTTCACCAGCCGGTGCAATAGTCTGAATGCCTTAGTAAATGCAGAAACAGGCAAGAAACAGACAACTTCAGGCATATACGCATCGCGTCCCGCTGACTATTCTTACTGCGTTCCTTTTGGCGCCGCTAACGCGCTTTTGTCCTTCAGTGTCATCACTGCACGGACCCCTCGCAAAAAACACTCACGACACATCCGACTGGAGACACCATGAATATTACGCATGCCTATGCCGCACAGGACGCGAAAGCCAAACTCGCCCCGTTCGATTATAAGCCGCGCGAACTGCGCGCTCATGATGTGCAGATTGAAGTGTTGTACTGTGGCGTCTGCCACTCTGACCTGCACCAGGCGCGCAACGAATGGCGTAACACCGTATACCCGGTGGTGCCAGGCCATGAAATCGTCGGTCGCGTCACCGCCGTGGGCGCGCACACCCACAAATATCAGGTCGGTGATTTAGTCGGCGTTGGCTGTATGGTCGACTCCTGCCGCAGCTGCCCAAGCTGTCAGGAAGGACTGGAGCAGTACTGCGAAAACGGCTTTGTTGGCACCTACAACGGCCAGGATCGTGAAACCGGCGCCATCACCTACGGCGGTTACTCCACCAGCATGGTGGTGGATGAAAGCTTTGTGCTGCGCGTACCGGAAAACCTCGATCTGGCGGGCGTTGCGCCGCTGCTGTGCGCCGGTATCACCACCTATTCCCCGCTGCGCCACTGGAATGTCGGTCCCGGCAAAAAAGTCGGTATCGTTGGTCTGGGCGGCCTCGGTCATATGGGCGTGAAGATCGCGCATGCCATGGGCGCGCACGTGGTGCTGTTCACCACCTCACCGTCAAAAATTGAAGATGGCAAACGCCTCGGCGCTGACGAAGTGGTGATCTCGAAAGATGCTGACCAGATGGCGCAGCACGCCAACAGCTTCGACTTCATCCTTAACACCGTTGCCGCGCAGCACGATCTCAACCCGTTTATCGCCCTGCTGAAGCGCGATGGTAATATGACGCTGGTCGGCGCACCGGAGCACGATCACCCGGCACCGCAGGTGTTTAACCTGATCCTCAAACGTCGCAGCATTGCCGGTTCTCTGATTGGTGGTATCGCCGAAACCCAGGAGATGCTGGATTTCTGCGGCAAGCACGGTATCACTTCGGATATCGAGCTGATCGCTATGAACCAAATCAACGACGCCTACGAGCGCATGCTGAAAAGCGACGTGAAATACCGCTTCGTGATTGATATCAACACCCTGCGTGAAGAGCCTGCGGCTTAATCAGCGCGTCTCATCATCATGGCTGACGCCCGCCGCGCGCGTGGCGTCAGCCTGTTGCCACGATGCATCGACCAGATAGTAGATTTGCGAATCCTTCAGCGATCCATCCAGCCACAGCGTGCTCCAGTGCGACTTATTGAGATGTTCACTGGGAAACACATCGTGGTGCTCATCGCGTAATAACTCCGCCAGCGCAGGCGAGGTTTTCAGCGACAGCGCCGGTCGCCCTTCAACGTCGTGCACCATGGCAAACAGCACGCCCTCGCTTTTCACCTGGGTTGCGTCCCACTCATCTTTATAACTTTGTGAAGCGCCCGGCTTGCTCATGCAGTAAGTCAGTAAATCCGACGTGTTCATGTTTTTATTCCCCTTGTAAGGTGGCGATGATGCGCCGCGCGCCGCCGTGTACCCGATGCTCGCCCAGCCAGATGCCCTGCCAGGTACCGAGCAGCAGTTTGCCGCGGCTGACCGGAATCAGCAGCGATACGCCAAGCAGTGACGATTTGATGTGCGCGGGCATGTCGTCAGCGCCTTCATAGTCGTGCTGGTAAGGCGCATCCTCCGGTACGTGCCGCAAAAAATGCTGTTCCATGTCGCTGCGCACCGTCGGATCGCAATTTTCATTGAGCGTCAGCGATGCGGAGGTGTGCTGCAACAGCAGATGCAGCTGGCCGATGCGCAGGTCCGTTAAACCGTTAAGCTGGCCGACAATCTCGTCGGTGATCAGATGAAAGCCGCGCGCCTTCGCGCTCAGCGTGAGAGTTTGTTGCTGCCACATGCCACATTCCTGGGTTAAACAGTTTACTTAAGTGTGCAGCATGTCGGCGAAAGGTAAACCCTTGAGCGGGAAAAAGCGGCAGAGTGCTTGCTCTGCCGCCGCCGGATCAGTCGCTCAGCTTGTCAGCCAGCGCGCTTACCGTGCTGATATCGTCCTGCGTCACCGCCGCCAGACGCGTGCCGTACTCGCTATCGGCTTTATAGAAGAAGGAGAGCATCGCCAGCCGGCTTTGCGCATCGGCACTCTTCAGCGCGCCGCCGAGCGAAGTGATCAGATCGCCCCGCTCTTTTGCGTTAAAGGAACGATACAGCTCACCCGCCTGGCGGAAGTTCTGCGGTTTGGCGATCATCGCCTGCTGCGTGCTGCCGCTGAGCGGTGCGTGGCTGTAGCGTGCGCTTTGCAGCTCTTCACGCGGATAGATGCGGCTGGGCTGATAATTGACGCCCTTGTCATCAGCGTTGCCGCTGTCCATCAGGCCATCCTGATTGCCGTTGCTGACCGGCACGCGCGGCGCGTTCACCGGCAGGCTGAGGCCGTTCGTGCCCACGCGGTACAGCTGGGTATCGGCATACGAGAACAGACGGCCCTGCAGCAGGCGATCTTCAGACGGCTCAATGCCCGGCACCAGGTTGGACGGCGCCATCGCCACCTGCTCGGTTTGCTGGAAGAAGTTGTCGACGTTGCGATTCAGCACCATCTGCCCGACTTTCACCTCAGGCACGTTCGGCCAGATTTTGGTGGAATCGAGCGGATTGAAATCGAACTTATCCAGTTCGCTGGCTTTGAGGGTCTGAATGTAGAGATCCCATTTCGGGAACGCTTTACGGTTGATCGCCGCCACCAGATCTTCCGTCATATGGCTGTAGCTGCGTCCCTGGATCGCCGCCGATTCAGCCGGATCGAGGTTGCGCTCGCCCTGCAGCGTTTTCCAGTGAAACTTCACGTAGTGCACTTCGCCTTTACTGTTCACAAACTTGTAGGCGTGCACGCTGTTGCCGTCCATTTCCCGATAGGTCGCCGGCGTGCCCATGTTGGAGAACAGCATGGTCAGCGCGTGCGTAGCTTCCGGTACGTGGGAGAAGAAGTCGAAGGTGCGCGCATCGTTATCCAGGTTAGTGCGCGGATCCGGTTTAAACGCGTGCACCATATCCGGGAACTTGATCGCATCGCGGATAAAGAATACCGGCAGATTATTGCCGACCAGATCCCAGTTGCCCTGGCTGGTATAGAACTTGGTGGCGAAACCACGCGGATCGCGCAGCGTTTCCGGCGAGTGCTTGCTGTGCACCACGCTGGAGAAGCGGACGAACACCGGCGTCACCGTCCCCGGTTTGAACACCTCAGCGATGGTCAGATCGCTGATATCTTTGCTGGCGCGAAATTCACCGTGCGCACCGGTGCCGCGCGCGTGCACCACACGCTCCGGAATACGTTCACGGTCAAAGCGCTGCAGCTTCTGAATCAGCTGTACATCCTGTAACAGCACCGGACCATTGGCACCGGCAGTTTGTGAATTCTGGTTATCGCCGACCGGCGCGCCGTTATCACGCGTCAGCTCAACGGCCGCAGCAGGCAGTGCGAGCGCCAGCGTCATGGCAATGCAGAGGGGTTTCAGTGCGGAAGGGAAATAGCTCATGGGCGGTTCCTTATTGTGATTGGCGAGCGCGCTGACAGTGCGCCAGCGCGCGCCGGCAAAAAATAGCGCCCTGACTAACAGGAACACACAAGACCCGTCCCGATTAGCCGGGTAACGGTGTGATGCCGATGAGGAATGCGGTGGCCTGCCAGCATGGCCGGCAAAGAAAACCGTGTAAGAGTGAGCAGCGGGAAGATGCGATGCGCAGAAGCATCGCATGCGGGTGTCGGCGGCCTGTCAGGACGGCTTAGCGTGGCTGACAGGCACGGCGCATTTTACATTACGGCAGCAAAGGCTTCGGCCACCTGATTGACGTTACGGCTGTTGAGGCCGGCAACGCACATACGGCCGCTGGCGATCAGGTACACGCCGAACTCATCGCGCAGGCGATCCACCTGCTGCGCGCTCAGGCCGGTGTAGCTGAACATGCCGCGCTGCTTCAGCAGATAGTCAAAGTTTTTGCCGGGCAGTTTACTGTTCAGCACATTGACCAGCGACTGGCGCATTTCGATGATGCGCAGGCGCATCGCTTCCACTTCCGCCAGCCAGTTATTCAGCAGCGCTTCATCGTTCAGCACGCAGGAAACCACCTGTGCACCAAAGTTTGGCGGGCTGGAATAGTTGCGACGCACGGTGGCTTTCAGCTGACCCAGCACGCGTGCCGACTCTTCTGCGCTGTCGCAGACAATCGACAAACCGCCAACGCGCTCACCGTACAGCGAGAAGATTTTCGAGAAGGAGTTGCTCACCAGCGCTGGCAGGCCCGCCGCAGCGATAACGCGAATCGCGTACGCATCTTCTTCCATGCCGGCACCAAAGCCCTGATAGGCGATATCGAGGAACGGAATCAGCTCCTGCGCTTTCAGGACCTCAACGGTTTGATCCCACTGCGCGTTGGTCAGATCCGCACCGGTCGGGTTGTGGCAGCAGGGATGCAGCAGCACGATGGATTGCTTCGGCAGCGTTTTCAGTTTGGCGATGAAAGCATCAAACTTCACGCCATTGGTGGCGTCGTCATACCACGGATAGGTATTAACGTTAAAACCGGCACCGTTAAAGATCGCCACATGGTTTTCCCATGTCGGATCGCTCACCCACACGCTGGCATCCGGGAAGTAACGCTTCAGGAAATCTGCGCCGACTTTCAGTGCGCCGGAACCGCCCAGCGTCTGGATTGAGGTAATACGTCCCGCCTGCAGCATCGGGTGATCTTTACCAAACAGCAGTGGCGCGATGGCGTTACGATACGGACCCAGTCCTTCCATTGGCAGATAGAGCGAAGCCTGATGTGGCTGCGCCTGCAAACGCTCTTCCGCGGCGGCCACCGCCTGCAGCTGAGGAATGATGCCGGCTTCGTTGTAATAGAGGCCAATGCTCAGATTCACCTTGTGGTCACGCGGGTCCTGCTTGAAGGTTTCCATCAGCGACAGAATCGGATCGCCGGCATAGGCATCAACGTTTTGAAACACGGTGCAGATCTCCATGATTATTGATTAGTGTGTGGGTCGACGTCATCAAACAAAATAGCGGCCGGGACGGTGATTCATGGCGATGATGAGATTGAGCATCACCGCGCCAGCAATTGAGGCCAGCAGCATCGGCAGCGGCACCACAAAAAGCGAGGCCAGTACCACGCAGGTATCCAGCGCCATTTGCAGTTTACCGGCGCGCAGGCCAGTGCGATCCTGCAGCCAGAGCGCCAGAATGTTGAAACCACCAAGGCTGGCTTTGTGACGAAACAACACTATAAACCCAATCCCCATCACCACGTTACCGAACAATGTCGCATAAAACGGATTTAGCGCAGAAAAATGGATAAACAGCGGATGCAGATGGGTGAACAGCGATACCAGCCCAACCGCGCAGAAGGTTTTCAGGGTAAATTCCCAGCCCATGCGACGGATTGCCAGCCAGTAAAACGGCAGGTTAATCAGAAAGAAGGCGCTGCCAAACGAGAGCGGTGACAGGTAACTGATGAGAAAAGCCACGCCCGCCGTGCCGCCGGTCAGCGCGCCCGCCTGTTTCAGCATCACTACGCCAAACGACACCATCAGCGTGCCCAGCACAATGGCCAGCGCATCTTCTATACGGGAGTGCGGAATGCGGGAGGGTTGTACGACGTTATCCATGGCGCGATCTCTTTGCAAATGATGGCGTTCAAATGCAAAAAATGCACCACATCGACGGCTTCCTGGGGCTGCCGATGGGTGCCAGCGATTATCCAATTGATAACTAAGGCGCTTTATTGCAGGTTTATGTGCATCAATCTTTCAGTAAATAATCAATTCATGCACAAATCAGGTTCATGGTGCGCACTTTACGCAAATGATGCGAAGTAATTGCACCATACTGGCACATCACGCACTCTTTTGGCGCACTTTGTGCTCGGGAATCATCATCAGGCCGTTCTCTTTTAAACGGTTCAGCACTACCGAGGTTTTCACATGCGCCACGCTTTGATGGCCGGCCACCAGCTGGCTGATCAGGGCACTTAGCGCGGCTAAATCCGCCACCGCGACTTTGAGCAAATAGTCGGCGTCGCCGGTGGTTTTGAAGGCGTCAACGATTGCCGCTTCCTGCTCCACCATGCGGTGAAAACTCTCTTCGTAATCGGGCGTGTGATTTTTCAGCCGTACCTCGATCAGTCCCACCATGCCCAGACCAACCGCGTCCGGCGAGAGCCGTGCGTGATAGCCGAGAATGAGATTCGCCTGTTCAAGATTAATACGCCGGCGTGAACATTGCGACGCCGAAAGTCCGACTAAATCACTGAGTTCCTGGTTGGTAAGGCGGCCGTTAGATTGTAGTAGTGTCAGTATCTTAAGGTCGTAATCGTCTACCTGAGTCATTCTGTATCCACAGCGTTATAGGATTCGCTTTGCTACAGATAACCTGATAATTGACGAGGTTGTCCAACACTATTTTCTGATGACGTGAAATGCATGCACAAATCGTGCATGCAGACAGGCAAGCGCGGTTATTCGTCGTCGTATTGCGGCCCGGCGTAGTTATCAAAACGTGACCACTGGCCGTTGAACGTCAGCCGTACCGTGCCAATCGGCCCGTTACGCTGTTTACCGATGATGATCTCGGCAATGCCTTTCAGATCGCTGTTTTCGTGATACACCTCATCACGATAGATGAACATGATCAGGTCAGCATCCTGCTCGATCGAGCCCGATTCACGCAGATCCGAGTTAACCGGGCGCTTATCGGCGCGCTGCTCCAGCGAGCGGTTGAGCTGCGACAGTGCCACCACCGGAACGTTTAGCTCTTTCGCCAGCGCCTTCAGCGAGCGCGAGATCTCGGCGATCTCCAGCGTACGGTTGTCAGAGAGCGCCGGCACGCGCATCAGCTGCAGGTAGTCGATCATGATCATGCTCAAACCGCCGTTTTCACGGAACACGCGGCGCGCACGTGAACGCACTTCGGTCGGCGTCAGGCCGGACGAGTCATCGATGAACATGTTCTTCTTTTCTAACAGAATGCCCATGGTCGCCGAGATGCGCGCCCAGTCTTCATCTTCCAGCTGGCCGGTACGGATACGCGTCTGATCAACGCGCGACAGCGAGGCCAGCATACGCATCATCAGCTGTTCGCTGGGCATCTCCAGACTGAAAATCAGCACCGGTTTGTCTGTCAGCATGGCGGCGTTTTCGCACAGGTTCATGGCGAAAGTGGTTTTACCCATCGACGGACGCGCCGCGACAATAATCAGATCTGAGCCCTGCAGACCGGCAGTTTTCTTGTTGAGATCCTGATAGCCGGTATCGACGCCGGTGACGCCATCATGCGGCGTTGACACCAGCGCTTCAATGCGCGACACCGTGGCTTCGAGGATCTGCTCAATATTTTGCGGGCCTTCATCTTTATTCGCGCGCTGTTCAGCGATTTTAAAGACGTTCGATTCGGCGAAATCCAGCAGCTCTTCGCTGCTGCGGCCCTGCGGATCGTAACCGGCATCAGCGATCTGGTTAGCCACCGAAATCATCTCACGCACCACCGCACGTTCACGTACGATGTCGGCATAAGCTCCGAGGTTCGCCGCACTCGGCGTATTTTTTGCCAGCTCGGCCAGATAGGCGAAGCCGCCGGCCATCTCCAGCTCGCCGCGCGTTTCCAGCGACTCTGACAGCGTGATCAGGTCGATAGGCTGACCGGCTTCGAGTAAGCGCTGCATTTCGGAGAAAATCATGCGGTGCGAGCGGTTGAAGAAATCTTCCGCCACCACGCGCTCGGAGACGTTATCCCAGCGCTCGTTATCCAGCATCAACCCACCGAGCACCGACTGCTCCGCTTCAAGGGAGTGCGGCGGCATTTTCACGCCTTCGAGCTGCCGATCGCGGGGTTCGCTGGATTTGTTGGTGGGTTTATTTCCTGCCATAGTGAATGCATTACCGATCGTGAAAGGGACGCGCAAGTATACCGTCCCAGGATGAACAATCACAGGAGTCAGAATGGCAAAGCGTATTCAGTTCAACCAGCACGGCGGCCCGGAAGTGTTGCAATGGGTCGATGACGAGATAGCCGATCCTGCTGAACATGACGTTCAGGTGGAGAACAAGGCGATTGGTATTAACTATATCGATACCTACGTGCGCAGCGGCTTGTATCCGGTCTCTGCGCTGCCGTCCGGGCTGGGCACTGAAGCGGCAGGTATCGTGAAAAAAGTGGGCAGCGCGGTTTCGCGCTTCAAGCCGGGCGATCGCGTGGTGTATTGCCAGGCCGCGCTGGGTGCCTACAGCGAGCTGCACAATGTGGCAGAAGATCGGCTGGTGATTCTGCCGGACAGCATCAGCTTTGAGCAGGGAGCCGCCTCTTTTCTCAAGGGCCTGACGGTGCAGTATCTGCTGCGTCAGACGTATAAAGTTAAGGCCGATGAGATTTTCCTGTTTCATGCCGCCGCGGGCGGCGTGGGCCTGATTGCCTGCCAGTGGGCAAAAGCGCTCGGCGCGCATTTAATCGGTACCGTCGGGTCTGCGGAGAAAGCGCAGATTGCCAAAGATGCCGGTGCCTGGGCCACCATCAACTATCGCGAAGAAAATATCGCCCAGCGCGTTAGCGAGCTGACCAACGGTGAAAAAGTCGCGGTAGTGTATGATTCGGTAGGTAAAGATACCTGGGAACCGTCGCTCGACAGCCTGCGCCGTCACGGCCTGATGGTGAGCTTTGGCAATGCCTCCGGCCCGGTGACCGGCGTTGACCTCGGCATTCTCAACAAGAAAGGCTCGCTGTTTGTCACCCGTCCTTCGCTGTTTGGCTATATCACTAACCGTGACGAGCTGGAGCGCGCCAGCAGCGAGCTGTTCTCGCTGATTGCCAGCCGCGCCATTCAGCTTAACGTGCCGGAGCAGCAGAAATTTGCCCTGAGTGATGCGGTGCGCGCGCATCAGGTGCTGGAGAGCCGTGCTACTCAGGGTTCCAGTCTGTTGATTCCCTGAGGCCAGAAATGATGAAGGGCTTCCCGAAGGAAGCCCTTTTCTTTCTTTTTTATAGTTCGCGCTGGTGTAGGGACAGCGGCGATGAATTCGTCTGAATTTCTTTACCTATCCTGACAGAAAACATAAGTAAAAAATATGTTTAATTGCAGATAAGTACTAAGCAATCGGCAACTCTGTGATCGCAACCGCATTTAGCGCCAGCTTCGCTTCTCTAAGTCACTGATTTTTCTTTTCAGCCGGTTGAGTTTTACCTCACCCTGCGGCGTGGTAAACGCCCGATAAAGCCACACGGCGACCACTGCCAGCACCAGCCACGGCAACAATTTTATAACAAGCGCAAACAGGCCGCCCAGAAACATCACCACGGTGGCGACCAGCAGCGCAGCGATCACGCCCAGCAGCGATACGCCGGTCAGCAGCAGCATCATAAAAAAGCCGATAACAAATAATATTTCCACGAGCGCTCTCCTGTGTCAGTTATGCAGGAGGTCTTACAAGATACGTGCCAGGTCAGACTCTTTGTTAAGCTATTGAATTTTCAGGGCTGCACATCGAAAGGGAAAAACAGAGTTGATGAAATTGACTAACTGGTGGTGAATTAATAACTGCACGGTAAAAGTCGTGCAGTTTATTCAGCGCAGAACGCCGGTCGCACGCTGCGCGCCGGCTATGGGGCTCAGGCTTCCTGCACGATACGATCGGCCACCAGCAGCAGCGCCGCTTCCAGCACGCGCACATCGGCGCCAGGCTTGTGGGCATTTTCGCTCAGATGACGACGCCACTGGCGTGCACCAGGGATGCCCTGAAACAGGCCCAGCATGTGGCGCGTAATGTGGCCCAGATAGGTGCCCTGCGCCAGTTCAGCTTCAATGTAAGGGTACATGGAACGCACCACCGCAACCGGATCGACCGCTGGCGTATCGCGGCCAAACAGCTCGCGATCAACCTGCGCCAGAATGCCTGGATTTTGATAGGCCTCGCGCCCCATCATCACGCCGTCCAGGTGCTGCAGATGCGCTTTGGCCTCTTCAAGCGTCTTAACGCCACCGTTGATCGCGATGGTCAGCGCCGGGAAATCCTGCTTGAGCTGATACACGCGCGGATAGTCGAGCGGTGGAATTTCACGGTTCTCTTTCGGGCTGAGGCCCGACAGCCACGCTTTACGCGCATGAATAATGAACGTATCGCACCCGCCCTGCTGCGCCACGGTGCCGACAAAATCGCACAGGAAGGCGTAGCTGTCTTGGTCGTCAATACCGATGCGGGTTTTCACCGTGACCGGAATGCTGACCACGTCGCGCATCGCTTTGATGCAGTCCGCAACCAGCGCCGCTTCGCCCATCAGGCAGGCGCCAAAACGGCCGTTCTGAACCCGATCGGACGGACAGCCGACGTTCAGGTTGATCTCATCGTATCCGCGCGCTTCCGCCAGTTTTGCACAGGTTGCCAGCGCGGCAGGATCGCTTCCGCCCAGCTGCAGCGCCAGCGGATGCTCTGTCTCGCTGTAGGCCAGATAGTCGCCTTTGCCGTGGATGATGGCGCCGGTGGTCACCATTTCGGTGTACAGCAGCGTGTCGCCGCTCAGCTGACGGTGAAAATAGCGACAGTGACGGTCGGTCCAGTCCAGCATCGGGGCGATGGAGAAACGTTGCGAAGAGAATGTATCGGTCATGAAACGCAGTAAATCCGCAGTTAAGTGATGAGAAACTGCGCAATGATATCACAGCTGTGACGGGCGACACAGCCGCCCGTCACTGTCTGGTCAGAAGTTAAACCCGAGCTGCACCATGGCGCCCCAGGTATTGTCTTTGCCGACCGAACCGGCCAGGTCCAGATGCACCGCATTGTTGAACGGCGACACGCCGAGACCGGCGGTGAACACATCGGTGTCGTTCGACTTCATGTCCGCGCGATAGCCGGCACGCAGCGCCAGCCAGTCCAGCACGCGATATTCACCACCCACGCCAGCGTACTGACTGCTCTCCTGCGATTTAAAACGTTTGGTTTCCGTCAGATCAACATCGCCGGTCAGGGTAAACGGGCCGCGATTCCACGCCAGACCGGTGGTCACCAGGGGGCGAATCTGATACGTATCGCGGTAACCGTTGACCTCTTTGGTCGCGATATCACGCGACACCAGGTTCTGCCCGGTGACGCCGAAGGTCCAGTTCTCTGCGAAGTCGGTGGCGATACCCGCATCAACGTTGAAACCGGTATCGGTGCTGCGATAGCGGCTGTCGTTGATATCATTCTTGTCGTAGTTATAAACGCTGGCGGTGTAGTTATACAGCCAGGTTTTCTGCAGCTTCGGCGTGACGCCAACGGAGACCGGGTGACCGGCGATGGTGAACTCATGCGCCATTGCGACGCCGTAATCGGTGATCAGCGCAGCCAGGCCGTTGGCGCTGGAGCGCAGATTATTCTGGTCGCCCGGCAACGGAATGCGGCCATTTGCGACCTGATCCAGATAATCGATATCGCTCTGGACCACGTTAGCGCGGATGTGTGCCGTGCCGTAGGCTTTGGTGATGAAGGCGAAAGGAAGCGTCTCATTGGGAATGCTGACGGCCAGCGCCACGCCTGCGGTGCCATTCGCTTTATCACCGCGCAGATCGCGCAGCTGATTGGCCATATCACCGGCAGCCGCTTTGACCTGAGGCGCACCGTTGATGATCTCTGGCAGCGTGATGTTGTTGATCACGTCACGATAGCGGTCAACCGTATCCGTAATTTCATCAACACGATCCACTAATTTGTCTTTGTCAGTAATCTGTACACCGGCTGAAGGAAAAATGATGCTGACGTTATCTTCAGGCTGCGCTTTGGTCATCAATGCCGGGTTAGCCAGCACTGCCGAGATCCAGGTTGAGGAAGCGACACCGGTACCCCCCATGGCATCGTTACGCGCATCGTACCAGGTGCCAGCAGCAAACGCTGACGAGGTAACAAATACCGCATTAAAACCAACAACATAAGCAATTTTCTTGCGTCTGAATAATGTCTTCACCATGAGTCTGCCATCACCTTTACATTGTCGTGGACTGTCTCTACGACGGAATAGTTTATTAGCCCTATTCTGAACGCTGGCTAACGCTTTATTGCTGTGAATTGAAAGGGATTCGCGTTGCTATTCGCAGAATTGGTCACGCCCGCACCATTCTGCTGTTGTTTTATGCAGAAATATGAACGTCAGCTAAATTGATGCCAGAAATTACTTAAAACCTTTTGAACCATAGCCACTAAGTCAGTGAGTTGCAAAGCAAAAAGATGGGGTAACCATTAAGAATATGCTTAACAACAAAAAGAGCGGCTTATGAAAGGACAGGCATTGAGCGGCATGCGGCAGATAAGCGGCTGATACCAAGACATTTCCCGGGGTTTAAAAGGCAAAAAAGCAAGGGCAGCAGCGTAAAACTTTGTGTGATAAAATAACATCACCCACAGCCCGGAGAATGCCAATGCCGAACCTCACGCCCGAACAACTGCTTACGCAGGCTGAATCACTCTGTCTCGACCGTGGCGTGCGTCTCACCACGCAGCGCGCTGAAGTGCTGCGCCTGATGGCAGAGCAGAACGGTTCAATCAGCGCTTATGATCTGCTCGACCAGCTGCGCATCAGCGAGCCGCAGGCGAAACCGCCAACCATTTATCGCGCGCTGGATTTCCTGCTGGAGCAGGGATTTATTCATCGGGTGGAATCAAACAACAGTTATGTGGTGTGTCACCACTTTGACGAGCCGGCACACACATCGGTGATGCTGGTGTGCGACAACTGTGCTGCCGTCAGCGAGAAGCACGCGCACGGTGTGGAAAAGATCATTGCGGGATTGGCCGATCAGGCGGGTTTTACCTTACGTCATAGCGTTATTGAGGCGCATGGTCTGTGTGAGAACTGTGCTGAAGTCGCGGCCTGCACGCAACACGGTAGTTGTCATCACGATCATGACGCAGAGAGTAAAAAGAGGGTTCGTAAAGGGTAACTGGCACCTCCGTGTGCCAGGCTGGTCGTGACGACCAGCGGGTAGGAGCATCATCCTTAAAGCGGGAGACTTACCAGCGGTAATCTTTGTTCTGACTTTCCCAGTCTTTTAACTCGCGTTCAGCTTCATCTTTGGCGTAACCATAGCGTTCCTGGATTTTACCCACCAGCTGATCGCGTTTCCCTTCGATCACGGTCAAATCGTCGTCGGTTAACTTGCCCCATTTCTCTTTAAACTTCCCTTTAAACTGCTTCCAGTTTCCGCTCGCTTCGTCTTTGTTCATAACAATCCTCCACGTCTTCCTGAGTGAGATGGTGCATTTCTAATGTAATGCCAGAAATAACCATACAACGCGCTACTTATCTGCGCCGTTTGAGATAATTATAGTAGCCGCTTCGGATTGTGCACGGAAATACAGATTATTCTGGCCGCTGCACCGCCCTCAGGGCTGGCTAAACCAGCTGTCACGCTGCCAGTGGCGCCGCCACATCCACCACAGCGTCAGGCCGCGCAGCGCGAGGAACACCGTTATCGCCAGCCACAAACCGTGATTCCCCAGCCACGGCAGCGTTAGCAGAGTGATGCCAAAACCTGCTGCGGCCATGATCATGCTGTTACGCATTTCGCGGCCGCGCGTGGCGCCAATGAACATACCGTCCAGCAGATAACACCAGACGCCCACCAGCGGTAAAATCACCTGCCACAGCAGGAAGCGATCGGCCATCTCACGCAGTTGCTGCAGTGACGTAAGCAGCGCAACGATGTGCGGGCCGCTGAGCGCATAAATGAGCGCGAACAGGAGCGCGACGATACCCGCCTGACGGCAGGCGGCGTGCCAGATGAGCAACAGCCGGCTGCGATCCTTCGCCCCTACAGCTTCACCCGAGCAGGCTTCCACCGCATAAGCAAAGCCGTCCAGCGCATAGGCGGTGAAGGTCAGGAACATCAGCAGCACCGCATTGACCGCGACCACATCGGGTCCGATACGCGCGCCCAGCAGGGTCAGCGAGGCGAAGCAAATCTGCAGCATGAGCGAACGCAGCATGATGTCACGGTTCAGGCGGAACAAGCGCGCCGCATCACCGCGCCAGCTGCTTTTCAGCAGGTTGAAATCGATGCCGCGTAGTTTCAGCACGCGCGCCACCATCCACAATCCCACCGCCAGCGTCACGTATTCGGCCAGCGCCGTGGCTGCGGCGGCACCGGCAACGCCCCAGTGCAGTTTCAGCACCAGCAGCAGATCGAGCAGGATGTTGACCAGGTTTCCAACAATCAGCAGTACCATCGGCGCACGCGCATACTGCACGCCCAGCAGCCAGCCGAGAATCACCAGATTGGCCAGCGTAGCAGGCGCGCTGAGCCAGCGGATTTGAATGAAGATTTGCGCCTGCTGCTGAACTTCCGCGCTGCCGCCCATCAGCGTTGCCGCCAGGCTGCTGGCAGGAGAACGCAGTAGCGCCAACAGCAGACCCGCGGCCAGAGCGATCAATAGCGGCTGGGTCAGCGCGCGCGCCAGCGCCTGTTTGTCGCCAGCACCAAACGCCTGTGCCGTTAACCCGGTGGTGCTCATGCGCAAAAACAGTAGCAGCATAAAGATGAAGCTGGTCGCGGTGGTGCCCACCGCCACGCCGCCGAGGTAGATCGGGCTATCAAGATGGCCAATCACGGCGGTATCGACCACGCCGAGCAGCGGCACGGTGATATTGGAGAGAATCATTGGCAGCGCCAGTCGCCACAGCGCTTTATCAGAAGCGGAAAATAGCTGCATCAGCCCCATCCCGAGGGTTACGGTGGTCGGCCTGAGCGAGCGCCTTACGGGCCGGGAAAATGAGTGTGATTAAAGCAGACTGCGGTCAGCGCGCATGCGCCGCCGCAGCGGGGGAGATCAACCGGATTTCAGAGCCATTCGCCGTTGCGCACGATGCCTACGGCCAGCCCTTCCACGGTCAGCGACTGTTCACGGGTATCCACCACAATCGGCTGGAAGTCATTGTTTTCCGGCAGCAGCTGGACAATCGCGCCCTGCTTCTTCCAGCGTTTAACCGTGACTTCGTCATCGATACGCGCGACCACTACCTGGCCATTGCGCACTTCCTGGGTTTTATGCACCGCGAGCAGATCGCCATCCATAATCCCGATATCTTTCATTGACATCCCGCTGACGCGCAGCAGGAAATCGGCAGAGGGTTTGAACAGGTTGGCGTCCACCTGATAGTGGGCTTCGATATGTTCCTGCGCCAGCAGCGGTTCACCGGCGGCGACACGACCGATCAGCGGCAGCCCTTCGCTCGCTTCTTCTTCCATCAGCAGACGAATGCCGCGCGATGCACCAGAGACGATCTCAATCACGCCTTTGCGCGCCAGTGCTTTCAGGTGTTCTTCAGCAGCGTTAGGCGAGCGGAAGCCCAGTTGCGAAGCAATTTCAGCACGCGTTGGCGGCATGCCGGTCTGATTAATATGATCGCGAATCAGGTCATAGACCTGTTGCTGCCTGCTGGTTAACGCTTTCATCCCGCCCCCTGGTTGTTTATACAGTCGCTGTGAGTATATACAGGTATTGGCGAAATGAAAACCGAAACAGAGGGAAAAATCAGCGGCTTGATGAATCTGGAATGTTTATCGCAAATGCGGCCAAAGCAGCGCGATCCAGACAAACAGAGCCAGTAAGATAGCCAGCAGTACCGCCGCTGAACCCATGTCTTTGGCGCGGCCCGCCAGCGGATGGCGCTCCTGACCGATGCGGTCCACCACCGCCTCGATGGCACTATTAAGGATCTCAACAATGACCACCAGCACCACCGAGCCAATCAGCAGCACACGCGTAATGGCATCAACATCCAGCCAGCAGGCAATGGCAACCGCGACCAGCGCGGCGATCGCTTCCTGGCGAAAGGCGGCTTCATGCTGCCAGGCGGCGCGCAGCCCCTGCCAGGAATAACCGGCGGCTTTAATGATTCTCAGGAAACCGGTGACGTTATTTGCCATGCTGTGGAACCCTTAACTGTTTTTGACGTCAATGTCTGGGCGCGCGAGGTGGCACAGCCACAGATCTTCGCCGCACTTTCTGGTATGCTTGCCGCGCTTTGCTAACAAGAGGCTTCAAGTTGTCTATGTCAGGTTGGCGTAAACTCTATTACAAATTGTTGAATTTACCACTCTCTATTTTGGTAAAAAGTAAGGTCATTCCGACCGATCCGATCTCGGAACACGGTATCGATCCGACCCGTCCGGTGATGTATGTTTTGCCTTATGATTCAAAGGCGGACCTGCTCACGCTACGCGCACAGTGCCTGAAGCACGATCTGCCGGATCCGCTGGCGCCGCTGGAGATTGACGGCACGCTGCTGCCGCGCCACGTGTTTATTCACGATGGTCCGCGCGTCTTCCCTTATTTCGTGGCGAATCCGGAGTCGGTCAAGCTGTTCCATGACTATCTCGATCTGCACCGCAACAATGCGGCGCTGGATGTGCAAATGCTGCCGGTTTCCGTGATGTTTGGCCGTGCGCCAGGCCGCGAGATTCAGGGTGAGCCGACGCCACATCTGCGCATTCTCAACGGCATACAGAAGTTCTTTGCCATTCTGTGGCATGGCCGCGACAGCTTTGTACGCTTCTCGCCCACGGTTTCGCTGCGTCAGATGGCCACCGAACACGGCACCGATCAGTCGATCGCCCAGAAGCTGGCTCGCGTGGCACGCATTCATTTTGCCCGCCAGCGGCTCGCAGCCGTCGGCCCGCGTCTGCCGGCACGCCAGGATCTGTTCAACAAGCTGCTGCAGTCCAAAGCGATTGAGAAAGCGGTTGAAGATGAAGCGCGCAGCAAGAAGATTTCGCATGAGAAAGCGCAGCAGAACGCCGTCGAAATGATGGAAGAAGTGGCGGCAGATTTCTCCTACGAAGCGATCCGCGTCACCGACCGTGTGATGGGCTGGCTGTGGAGCCGGCTCTATCAGGGCATTAACGTGCACGGCGGCGAGCGCGTGCGTCAGCTGGCGCAGGATGGCCATGAAATTGTTTATGTGCCCTGCCACCGCAGCCACATGGACTATCTGCTGCTGTCCTATGTGCTTTACCATCAGGGCCTGGTGCCGCCGCACATCGCTGCCGGTATCAACCTTAACTTCTGGCCAGCCGGACCGATCTTCCGTCGTCTCGGTGCCTTCTTTATTCGTCGTACCTTCAAAGGCAACAAGCTCTACTCCACGGTGTTCCGCGAATACCTGGGCGAGCTGTTCAGCCGCGGCTATTCGGTGGAGTATTTTGTTGAAGGCGGGCGCTCGCGTACTGGCCGTCTGCTCGACCCGAAAACCGGTACCCTGTCGATGACGCTGCAGGCGCTGTTGCGCGGCGGCAGTCGCCCAATCACCTTTGTGCCGATCTACATCGGTTATGAGCACGTGATGGAAGTCGGCACTTACGCCAAAGAGCTGCGCGGTGCGGCGAAAGAGAAAGAGGGCTTCATGCAGATGGTGCGCGGCCTGCGCAAGCTGCGTAACCTCGGCCAGGGCTATGTCAACTTCGGTGAGCCGCTGTCGCTGGTTAACTATCTTAACAAGCAGGTGCCGGAGTGGCGCGACGCGATTGACCCAATCGATCCTCAGCGCCCGGCGTGGATGACGCCGGTCGTAAACGATATCGCTGCGCGTCTGATGGTGCGCATCAACGAAGCCGGTGCGGCGAACGCCATGAACCTGTGCGTCACCGCGCTGCTGGCATCGCGCCAGCGCTCGCTGACGCGTGAGCAGCTGACGGAACAGCTGGAGTGCTATACCCAGCTGCTGCGCAATGTGCCGTACTCACCCGAGTCGACCGTGCCGGATCTCAGCGCTGAAGCGCTGCTTGAGCACGCCATGGGCATGAACAAGTTCGAGACCGAGCAGGACAGCATCGGCGAGATCATCATTCTGCCGCGCGAGCAGGCGGTGCTGATGACTTACTACCGCAACAACATCCACCATATGCTGGTGATGCCGTCGCTGATTGCCGCTATCGTGCAGCAGCATCGGGAGATCAGCGAGGCGGAGCTGCTGCGTCAGGTCAGCCTGGTCTATCCGATGCTGAAGAGCGAACTGTTCCTGCGCTGGGACAGTGCCGAACTGCCGGCGCTGCTGAACGCGCTCTGTGCCGAAATGGCACGTCAGGGGCTGATCACCGTTCAGGAAGGCCAGCTGAAACTGAGCGCTGCGCGTTACCGTACGCTGCAGCTGCTGGCGGCCGGCATCCGCGAAACACTGCAGCGTTTCGCCATCACCTTCGCCATTCTCAGCGCCAAACCGACCATTAACCGGGGCACGCTGGAGAAAGAGAGCCGCACGCTGGCTCAGCGTCTGTCGGTGCTGCACGGTATAAATGCGCCGGAGTTCTTTGATAAGGCGGTCTTTACTGCGCTGGTGCTGTCGCTGCGTGATGAAGGCTATATCAGTGATTCCGGTGATGCGGATGCGGAACGTACCAATATGATGTGGCAGATGCTGGCCGAACTGGTCACCAGCGATGTCCGTCTGACCATTGAGAGTGCCGTGGCGCACGACTGATACGTCAATGCGTCACGACATAAGCTGCGGCGCAATCTGTCACACGATGGATTGCGCCGCGGCTTTATGCGTTGTCAGGCATCAGGCGCGGTAAAGAGCGCGCCTCTCCATGGCGACGGCGGCCATGCTGCCGGGCTTGATCACCCGACGGTCAGAACAGCGCAACAAACGGCTGAGTATTAAGTAGCACGCCAATAAACAGCACCAGGCCAACGTAGTTGTTGTTGAGGAACGCCTGGAAGCACAGCTCACGTTCACGCCCGGCAATCAGCTTCTGCTGATGCACAAACAGCCCGCCCGCCAGCAGCAGCGACCAGTAAAACGCACCGTTCAGATGCAGTAAAATGCCCACCAGCGCCATCAGGCCCAGCGCAGCCAGCTGCAGCAGCCCGATAATCAGCTTGTCGTAACGCCCAAACAGAATCGCTGTCGATTTCACGCCAATTTTCAGATCGTCGTCGCGATCGACCATTGCGTACTGGGTGTCATAGGCCACCGTCCAGCAAATGTTGGCGAGAAACACCAGCCAGCAAACGAATGGTAAGGACTCACTAACCGCCGCCCAGCCCATCGGGATCGCCCAGCCAAACGCCGCGCCCAGCACCACCTGCGGCAGATGGGTATAGCGCTTCATGAACGGATACACCCACGCCAGCGCCAGCCCGCCAAACGACAGCAGAATGGTCATGCGGTTCATGGTCAGCACCAGCAGGAACGCCAGCAGACCAAGACCGGCGAACAGCAGCTTCGCCTCTTTCTCCGATACCGCGCCACTGGCTAATGGCCGCGCGGCGGTGCGTTTCACGTGGCCATCGACGTTGCGGTCGGCGTAATCATTAATCACGCAGCCCGCCGCACGCATCACAAACACGCCGAGGACGAACACCACCAGCACCGACAGCGGCGGAATCGCCATGCCGGAGAGCCACAGCGCCCACAGCGTCGGCCACAGCAGCAGCAAAGTGCCAATGGGTTTATCAATACGCATCAGACGGCGGTAGGCCTGCCATTTGCTCATGGTTAAAGTCTTTTGCACGGGAGGTTATCCTTGCTTCAGCGCGCGGTACAGCGGCGACGCCGGTAAAAACAGTTCAGTTAACAGCAGCGGTTTGCCGGACAGGCGCAGGCGCGAACGGCGTCCCCACAGGTCATCAATCTGGCCCGGATCGATAAAATCCCGACTCAGCGTGGATGAGGAGAACAGGTAGCGCCCCAGCGGCCGCGTGCCGAGATTTTGCAGCATCTGTTCCGGTCCGTTCAGCGTGCTCTCCGGCACCACGGTACGGCCAATCAGCCAGGGTTCATCGTCACCGCACAGCACGATTTCACGCAGCCAGAAGCGCGCGTCGGCAGGCAAAAACGCCGCTTCCTGCGGCATCTCATCAGCGCTGATAAACGCTTCCCGCAGCAGCTGTACGCTAACCTGCTGGCAGTGCTGCTCAAAGCGGCGGGTCATCGAGTCTTCTTCCAGCAGCCAGTCAAGCAGCGGCGGTGAAAGTAACGGGGAAGAGGCTGGCAGCCAGTGCAGTGCGCGTAACTGGCGCAGCGCGTCATGCGACATCAGGACATCTCCGGTAAAAAAGTTGCCCTAGTGTAGCGCACCGCGCTCAGCGTGACACATCTGCTTGTGCCACGCTGTCATAGCGGAAGGAATTACTCGCGTTTCAGGCGGTTACTGTTGGCCAGAAACAGCGTCACCACCAGAATCAAAATGGCGGCCGAGTAGCACAGCGTATCGAAAGGATTTTTATGGTCGACAATGATCAGACGAATAATCGCCGTGATGCCGATATAGACAAAGTAGCGCAGCGGAAAGTGATAGCCGGACTGGAAGTATTTCACAATCAGCGCGATAAACTCGAAGTAGAGAAAATAGATCACAATGCCTTCGATCAGCAGATACGATGACGCCTGCTCACCGGTGCTGAACAACACATTCGCCAGGTGAATGGTCTCTTTACCGAGAAACACCACCAGGATAACGGCCAGAATCATCAGGCCAATGTTTAATACCCACTGCAATACCGAAGCAATAAGCTGCCCCGCCGCTGGTTTTGTTGTCATTATTTTGCGCCTCAGATGACGAGATTCTTCTGGCGCTATCATGCTGTAATGTGATCTAAATCACAATACATCACACCTCAACATCCACGCACAGCGCGTCGTAGCGCCAGTACTCACAGTCACAGTCAATCACCCGCTTGTGCTGGTCGCGGTTGATGCGGGTAATCAGCAGGCCTGGCGTACCGCTCGCCACATTGAGCGCTGGCGCCGCCCGCGCCGGTAGCGGGCCGGGTACAATAGTAAAGCGCGCACCGCCGTAGTGAATGCCGTAGCGCTGGTCATACAAATCGGTCAGCGAACGGGTGAGATCCTCACTCAGCAGGCCAGGAAAGAAGGCCGGATTGAGGTAATGCTCGACGTACAGTACCGCGCGGCCATCAATGCGGCGCAGGCGGCGGATGCGGTACACCTCATCGCCTTCCAGCAATTGCAGGTGACGCGCAATCGCCAGCTGCGCTGGCACTTCGCGCGCCTCCATCACCTCGGTGCTGGCAATCCGTCCCTGCTGCAGCGCCATGGCGTGAAAGTGGCTGTGGTGTGCCGGGTTATAAATGAGGCGCGGCGGCGCGATAAACCAGCCGCGCCGCAGTTCACGGTAAATAACGCCCTGCGCTTCCAGCAAGCCAAGCGCTTCCCGCAGCGTGATACGCGTGGTCGAATACTGTTCGCTTAACGCGCGTTCGGCCGGCAGTCGCCGGGTGACAAACTCTCCGTTATCAATCCGTTCGCACAGTGCGGCGGCGATCACATCTGCGGTTTTCGACGACATTATTTTCAGCCTCATTTTGGGGCAAATCTGCACTATGACAGTTCGATGACTACAATGTGACAAGGCACATCCCACGCTTTAGCGCGCTGTAACCGCATGTGGAACGACGCGCCACATCCCATTTCACCACCCCGGTCATAAAACCTTCATCTATCCGGGCTACATTGGCTCGGTTCTTGCTGGACTAGACCACGACGACCCACAACTTACACCCGGAGCAATCGAGATGAAAGCGTTTATCTCTTCTGTAGTAGCCAGTGCCGTTCTGCTTGCGTTGCCCGCTGCGCATGCCGCCGATAACGACCTTGCCGCGCTGGAAAAAGCCGCGCGCGCTGAGGGCCAGGTCAACAGCGTCGGTATGCCTGACACCTGGGCTAACTGGAAAGATACCTGGAACGATCTCAGCACCAAATACGGTCTGAAGCACAGCGATACCGATATGTCTTCAGCGCAGGAGCTGGCGAAGTTTGCCGCCGAGCAGGATAACGCCAGCGCCGATATCGGCGACGTGGGCGCCGCTTTCGGCCCGATTGCCGTCGCCAAAGGCGTGGCGCAACCCTACAAACCGACGCACTGGGATCAGATTCCGGCCTGGGCGAAAGACGCCGATGGCAACTGGATGCTGGCCTACACCGGCACCATCGCTTTCCTGATCGACAAACAGCAGGTGAAAGATGCCCCGCACAGCTGGGCCGATCTGAAAAAAAGTAAGTATGTGGTCACTATCGGCGACGTCGGCACGGCTGCTCAGGCGGCAAACGGTGTACTCGCCGCCAGCTATGCACTGGGCGGTGACGAGAAGAACATCAAGCCGGCGCTGGCGTTCTTCGGCGAGCTGGCGAAACAGGGCCGACTTGGCGTGACCGACCCGGTGATCGCCAACATCGAAAAAGGCGAAATTCAGGTGGCCGTGGTGTGGGACTTCAACGGTCTGAACTACCGCGACCAGATTGATAAAAATCGCTACGAAGTGGTGATCCCGTCCGACGGTTCCGTGACTTCTGGCTACACCACCATCATCAACAAATACGCCAGACATCCGAATGCGGCGAAGCTGGCGCGTGAATACATTCTGTCGGATGAGGGCCAGATCAACCTGGCGAAAGGCTATGCGCGCCCGATCCGCGCCGAGCATTTAACGCTGCCGGCGGACGTGCAGGCCAAACTGCTGCCGCAGTCGGAATATAAAAATGCCCGTCCGATCAAAGATCAGGCTGCCTGGGATAAGACCTCAAAACTGCTGCCGCGCCTGTGGCAGGAGAATGTGGTTATTAACATGAAGCAATAACGCAGAGATTTTGCCAGTCGCACATACCGTAGCGGCGCGGTGTATCGCGCATCCGTTTTCCGGCAATGCGCAATACATTGCGCCGTTACCTATCACCAATTTTTACAGGGTGCGCGTTCATGCGCACCTGAGGGAGCGGGGATGAAAACAATCCTGGTGGTACTCGATGGGCTGAGTAATCAGGTGGCGCAACACGCCATGGGCTATCTGTTTGCCGAATGCAAACAGGGCAACGGCCACTATTACACGCTGACCTGCGAACTGCCGTCGCTGTCGCGTCCGCTGTACGAATGCATTCTGACCGGCATTCCGCCGGTGCGCAGCGGCATCATTCATAACGGCGTCAATCGCCTGAGTAATCAGCGCAGCATTTTTCACTACGCGCGCGACGCCGGGCTGACCACTGCCGCAGCTGCTTATCACTGGGTGAGTGAGTTATACAACCGCTCGCCGTTCACCGCCGCGCGCGATCGCCACACTGTCGCGCCCGACCTGCCGATCCAGTACGGCCATTTCTACTGGGACGACGGTTACCCGGATTCGCATCTGTTTGAGGATGCCGAAAGCCTGCGCCTGCAGCACGATCCCGATTTTCTGCTGATTCACCCGATGAATATCGACGATGCCGGGCACAAGCACAGCCTCTCTTCCCCGCAGTACCGTAACCGGGCACGTATGGCGGATGGCTATCTGTCGCAGTGGATGCCGGGCTGGCTGGCCGCCGGTTATCAGGTGATTGTCACCGCCGATCACGGCATGAACGATGACCGCTCGCACGGCGGTATTCTGCCGGAAGAGACGCAGGTGCCGCTGTTTGTGTTTGGCCGCGGCTTCTCGCTGCAGCCCGACCTGGAACCGCAGCAAACTGATCTGTGCGGCACCGTCTGCACCCTGCTCGGCGTCGCGCACGATAAACCGCTGTGTCGCGGTCTGCTGGCGGAGCCGCGCTGATGAAGGGTAAAACCCTGGCCTCGCTGCTGCTGCTGCCCTTCGTGCTGTTCTGGATCGCTTTCCAGCTCGCGCCGCTGCTGTGGATTGCCATCAACAGCTTCTGGAGCGATATCAACGAGCGCTGGGGCATTGATAACTACAGCGATATCCTCACTTCGCCGTTCTACCTGCAGGCTTTTCGCCTGTCGCTGGATATCTCGCTGTGGTCGAGCGTTTACGGCCTGCTGATTGCGTTGCTTGCCGGTTATTCGCTGCATAAGCTCGGCACCGGGCGTTTTCAGCGCTTTTTACTGTCGTTCACTAACATGACCAGCAACTTCGCCGGCGTGCCGCTGGCCTTCGCCTTTGTCATTCTGCTCGGCCTCAACGGCTGTCTGACGCTGCTGCTGCGCCACTTCGGCTGGCTGGACGGCTTTAAGCTGTTTTCGCGCGACGGCATGGTGCTGGTTTACACCTGGTTCCAGATTCCGCTCGGCATTCTGCTGCTCTACCCGGCGTTTGACGGGCTGCGGAAAGACTGGGAAGAGTCGGCGGCACTGCTCGGCGCCAGCCGCTGGCGTTACTGGTGGCACATCGGCCTGCCGATTCTGTTTCCGGCGTTGCTCGGTACCTTCGTGATTCTGCTGGCCAACGCGCTGGGTGCCTACGCCACCATTTACGCGCTGACCACCGGCAACTTCAACGTGGTGCCGGTGCGCATCGCTGCGCTGGTGTCAGGCGACATATCGCTCGATCCGAATACCGGCGGCGCGCTGGCGATGCTGCTGGTGCTGATTATGGCGCTGATTACCGTGGTGCAGCAGTATCTGGTGCGTCGCAGCTATCTGCATGCCCGCGTACAGGAGTCCTGACATGTCTCGTGTCGAAAAACTCTACCATCGCCTGATTGTCTGGCTGCTGCTGATCGTGCTCGCCGCACCGCTGCTGGCGACGCTGCTGTACGGCATCTCCAGCGAGTGGAGCGATACCATTCTGCCGCAGGGCTTTACCCTGAAGTGGCTGACGCAGCTGTGGAGCGATCCGCGCTTCCTCACCGCGCTCGGTCATTCACTGCTGATCTGCGCAGGCGCGCTGCTGTTCTCCCTGCTGCTGGTGCTGCCTGCGATGTTTGTAATCGCTTACTACTATCCAAAACTGGACGCGGTAATGAACGTGCTGATTCTGATGCCGTTTGCGGTGCCGCCGGTGGTCTCGTCGGTCGGGCTGCTGCAGCTCTACTCGTCGGCCCCGCTGATGCTGACCGGCACGCCGTGGATTCTCATCGGCTGTTACTTCACCATTGCGTTACCGTTTATCTACCGCGCAATTGCCAACAACATGCAGGCCATCAACCTGAAAGAGCTGATTGATGCGGCCCATCTGCTGGGCGCCAGCACCTGGCAGGCGGCCCTGTTTGTGGTGCTGCCGAATCTGCGCAAAGGGGTGTTCATTGCCGTGCTGCTCTCCTTCTCGTTTCTGATTGGTGAGTTTGTCTTCGCTAACCTGCTGGTCGGCACCCGCTATGAAACGCTGCAGGTTTACCTCTACAACATGCGCAACGGCAGCGGACATTTCACCAGCGCGCTGGTGATCTCCTATTTTGCGGTTGTCCTGCTGGTCACCTGGCTGGCCAATGCCCTCAATCCTGAACGAGGCTGACCATGAGTTACCTGAACGTTACCCAACTGAATAAAAGCTACGGCCCGACCACCATCTTCGAAAACATCGATTTCAGCGCCGACGAAGGTGAGTTTGTCACCCTGCTCGGCCCGAGCGGCTGCGGCAAGTCGACGCTGCTGCGCTGTATCGCCGGCCTGACCGATGTCGACAGCGGCACCATTCTGCTGCAGGGCCAGGATCTGGTGCCGCTGCCGCCGCAGAAGCGCACCATCGGCATGGTGTTCCAGAGCTATGCGCTGTTTCCCAATATGACGGTGGAGAAGAACGTCGCGTTTGGCCTGAAGATGCAGAAACTGTCCGCCGGCGAGATTCAGCAACGCGTGATGGAGGCGCTGGCGCTGGTGGAGCTCACCGACTTCGCGCGCCGTTATCCGCATCAGCTGTCGGGCGGCCAGTGTCAGCGTGTGGCGCTGGCGCGTTCGCTGGTGACGCGGCCGCGCCTGCTGCTGCTGGATGAGCCGCTATCAGCGCTGGATGCCCGCATCCGCCGCCATCTGCGCGAGCAGATTCGCCACATCCAGCAGGAGCTGAAGCTGACCACCATTTTTGTCACCCACGATCAAGAAGAGGCGCTGACGCTGTCGGACCGCATTGTGCTGATGAACCGCGGGCGCATTGTGCAAAACGGCAACGCGGAAACGCTCTATACCCAGCCGGTGGATCTGTTCGCCGCCGGCTTTATTGGCAACTACAACCTGCTGAGCGCCGAACAGGCGACGCAGCTGACCGGGCAGCCGTTTAGCAGCCAGGTGGCGATTCGTCCGGAATCCATCCAGCTGTGCGCGCCGCAGGCGGGCATTACGGCCACCATTCTCAGCCATAGCCTGCTGGGGAATGTGATCCGCTATCGCGTGCTGGCGAATCAGGTCGAGTTGTCCGTGGATGTACTCAACCGCAGCGTGGCAGATTTACATCCCGCCGGCATGCAGATTGGACTACAGTTAGAGATGTCGACGTTGCGCCAGGTCGCTTAAATTAAACGAAAAATTGGCAACGCAGCGCGACGCAGGTATTTATCGGCTGTGCTTATCGCCAGGCAGGCAGCCGCCTGTTTTCTGCCTGGCGCATAGGAGCCTTTATTCGTGCTAACCCTGCTTAACCTTCTCTCCGCCGTCGCCCTGCTGGTATGGGGCACCCACATTGTCCGCACCGGCGTGATGCGCGTGTATGGTGCCGATCTGCGTCGCGTGTTAAGCCGCAGCGTGGAAAAAAAGCCGATGGCCTTTCTTGCCGGGATTGGCGTCACCGCGCTGGTGCAGAGCAGTAACGCCACCACGTTATTAGTCACTTCGTTTGTGGCGCAGAATCTGGTCAGCCTGACGCCGGCGCTGGTGGTGGTGCTGGGAGCTGACGTCGGTACCGCCATCATGGCGCGCATCCTGACCTTCGACCTCTCCTGGCTGTCGCCGCTGTTTATCTTTTTTGGCGTGGTATTTTTCCTCAGCCGCAAACAGACGCGCGCCGGTCAGATCGGACGCGCAGCCATCGGCCTCGGGCTGATTCTGCTGGCGCTGCAGCTGATTGTCGCTGCCGCCAAACCCATCACGCAGGCCGCCGGCGTGCAGGTGCTGTTCTCGACGCTGACCGGCGATATCATGCTGGATGCGCTGATTGGCGCGGTATTCGCCATCATCAGCTACTCCAGCCTGGCCGCAGTGCTGATTACCGCCACACTGACCGCCACCGGCGTCATCTCGTTCAAAGTGGCGCTGTGTCTGGTGATTGGCGCGAACCTCGGCAGCGGCTTGCTGGCGATGATCAATGCCAGCGGATCGAATGCTGCCGGCAAGCGGGTGGCGCTTGGCAGCCTGCTGTTCAAGCTGATTGGCAGCATCGTTATTTTGCCGTTTGTCGATTACATCGCCGATCTGCTGGATAAGCTGCCGGTTAATGATGAAGAGATGGTGATCTTCTTCCACGTGTTCTACAACCTGGTGCGCTGTCTGGTGATGGTGCCGTTTGCTGAACCGATGGCGCGCCTGTGCCGCCGCATGATCGCCGACGATGCGGAAAACCAGACCCATCTCAAACCTAAGCACCTCGACAGCAGCGCGCTGGATACCCCGGCGCTGGCGCTGGCCAACGCGGCGCGGGAGACGCTGCGCATCGGCGATGTGGTGGAGCAGATGCTGGAGAGCTTCAACAAGGTGGTGATGGGTGAACTGCGCGAGGAGCGCGCGGTGCGGCGGCTGGATGATGATGTGGATGTGCTGTATACCGCCATCAAGCTCTATCTGGCGCGCATGCCGAAAGAGGATCTGGCGGAAGAGGATTCACGCCGCTGGGCCGAGGTGATTGAGATGGCGCTGAACCTGGAGCAGGCGGGCGACATTATCGAACGCATGAGCGCCGACGTGGCCGACAAATCGCTGCAGGCGCGGCGGGCGTTTTCGCCGGAAGGGCTGGAAGAGCTGAATTCGCTGCAGGAGCAGGTGTTAAGCAACCTGCGCCTGAGCCTGTCGGTGTTTTTGTCGCACGACGTCACCAGCGCGAAGCGCCTGCGCCGCGCCAAGCACCGTTTCCGCATCCTGATTCGCCGTTATTCCCACGCCCACGTCGAGCGCCTGCACCGGCAGAATGTGCAGAGCATCGAGACCAGTTCGCTGCATCTGGGTTTGCTGGGAGACATGAAGCGCCTGAATTCGCTGTTCTGCGCGGTGGCGTACACCGTGCTGGACCAGCCGGACGATGAGCGCGAGGTGGATTGATTTCCAGGTCGCCATGAATGGCGACCCTACAAAATCTGGCCCGACCGTTGTAGGGTGCGCATTCAGGTACAAACCGGCCACATGGGTAACACTTTAGACCGGGCACATGGGTAACAGTTATAAACGGCATAGCAGAGGAGACTCACTATGCCCTGGACTGAGACTGTTACCATGCAACGCCTTGAATTCAT
>NZ_JALKOV010000004.1:0-426902 GCF_035783935.1 Pantoea dispersa
TCTTCGACAGGCTCATCCTTGCGTATTATGACCGGGCAGAAAAGCGTATTATCCGGATCGACTGACCACAAAAAGTGTTACCTGTGTGCCCGGTCTGATCTGTTACCCATGTGCCCGGTCGTACCTTTATGCGCACCGAAATCCTGCCGGCCATCCACCCGCGTAACCGGCTATTTACCCTTTCTCATACTGCTTAAAACGCCGCTGTAACTCGCGGAACTGGTCGATACGCGCATCGTAACGCGCCTGCTTCAGGCTGCCGAGCGGCACCCGGGCGCTGGCGCTGCTCAGGGTGGTGATGGCCTGATCGAGCTGGCCGTTGAGCGCCAGACTTTCGGCCCGTGCCGAAAGCTCCTCATCGCGCAGCCCCTGTGCGGCGGAAGCCTGCGCCAGTAAATCCCATGCGTTGAGATCGTCAGGGTGCGCAAAGGTGTAGCGGTTGAGGATGCGGCTGGCGTTGGCCGGCTGCTTCGCCTCGACGTAGGCGTTCGCCAGGTTAAGCTGCAGCACCGGACTGGTCTGGCTGCCGCGGGCGGCGTTCAGCATGCTGATGGCCTGCTGCGGCTGGTTCAGACCGATGTCGATATCGGTCATGATATCAAGGAACCACAGGTTATCCGGCTGCTTCGCCAGCAGCGGCGCGATGATCTTTTTCGCGTTGGCAAAATCTTTCGCCTGCAGGAACTGCACCGCTTTGCCGTACTGCGCCGCCTGCTGTTCCCGCGTGTTGCCTTTGGCGTACTCATTCAGCAAATCATCAGTCAGCTGATTGCGGCCGGTGGCGTACATACCCAGCGCGCGCACCTTCGCCATGTAGAAATCCTGGGACGACTGCACCACCACCGGGCGCATCTGGTTGGCGCGGTTGCGCGCGTCGGCCAGGCGGCTATCGGGCAGCGGGTGCGTCAGCAAAATTTCCGGTGGTTTTGACGAGAAGCGGCTTTGATCGGCCAGCTTCTGCAGAAAGGCCGGCATCGCCTGCGGATCGAAACCGGCGCGCTGCAGTACCTGAATGCCGATGCGATCCGCTTCCTGCTCGTTGCCCTGGGTAAAGCTGATAATCCCCTGCTGCGTACCGGCCAGCGTACCGGTCAGCGCCGCCATCCCGGCCTGCGGACTGGCCAGCGCCAGCAGGATCGACCCCAGCGCGCCGACCCAGGTGAGCGGGGCGCTGCGCTTCTGCTCTTCCATAGCGCGCGCCAGATGGCGTTGCGTCACGTGCGAAATTTCGTGCGCCATCACTGACGCCAGCTGGCTTTCGTTATCGGTATAGCGAAACAGCGACGAGTGCAGCACCACGTTGCCGCCAAAGAAGGCGAAGGCGTTGAGCTCGTCATTCTGAATCAGGAAAAAATGAAACGGCGTGCGCACCGAATGGGCGTGCGCCACCAGCCGCTGGCCGAGTTCATTGATGTACTGATTGAGCAGCGGATCGTTGATCAGTGGCGCACTGGCGCGCAGCTGGCGCACGTAAAAGTCGCCAATCTGCAGCTCCTGATTAATGGAGAGCGTGGAACCTGCTGTGGTACCCATGTCGGGCAGATTGTCGCTCAGATCGGCGCGAACACCGACCGCAGGCGTAAGCAGCAGCGCAGGAATAAGGGCCGCCAGCACTGATTTTTTCAACCGGTTAAACATGCCTTGATCCTGTAAAAGTCTCCTGCCATTGGACAGGAAAGTCATGCCAATGTTCTGTGGCGGCGTTTCCTTTCCTGCCGCGGCTCTATCTTAACCACAGTGGCGACACAAGCAAATGCCGCCGTCACATTGACGTGAAGTGAAAAATGGGCTGTCTCGCGCGAAATTTGTAGCAAAAAATTGAATAGCGGAAAGGCAACGCGACAGGCGTAGCGACGGCATGAAATTAAAGTTACGTAAAGTTGCTCAAAATAATTGAATCTGGCATGGAATTTTCCAGGTTTACTCTGAAAAACAGGCGTCAAATCGCGCGCCTGGCCCGCTTTATCCATCAGCAATTTTTATCAAGCTGCTATGGCAGCGCATAAGCAGAACAGCATTGAATGGTCAGGTTTTGTTCACTGGTCAACCGGGCGTGCGTAAAAACCGCATCAGGCAGCATAAGACAGGATGAACGCAAAAGGGCACTTTTCGCGTCAGCGTTTCCGGCCAGTTATTTTTCAACCCGCCCGCACGGCTCAATCAACAGCCTTATTCAATCAGCTGGCGCGATGATTTCTGCTGGCAGCCAAACGCCGGACAGCCCGCCAGTACAGGCGTTTTGCCTGCCGCGCGCTGTGGTATAGATAAAGCACTTTTTCAAACGGACTGTGAATTAACGCGCAGTGCATGCCGGAGAGTTTCTATGCGTTCTGTTGTTTCCTATGCCCTGATTGCCATCGTGGGTGGGATGGTCGGTGCCGCGGTGATCAAAAGCGATGACCTGTATCAGCGTGTGGCGGGCCATTTTTCCGCTGAGCCTGCCGATCCGGACGGGTTCTGGAGCACGCCGGCGGTCGAAGGCTACGGCAAGATCCATTATGAAGCGGACGCCGCCTTCAAACCGGTGGTTGGGCTGAGCAACAAAGTGGTGTTTCAGCTGACCCGCAATGAAGGCGATATCAAACGGCCCAACCTCGGGCTGGAGCGCGTGGCGCGCGTGGTCAATCTGTATATCGCCGCTGGCGTACCGGCCGATCAGCTGCAGTTTGTGGTGTCCATGACCGGTGATGCCACGCCCGCCACGCTGGATAACGCGCATTTTAAGCAGTTTTATGGCGTCGATAACCCCAATCTTGCGCTGATTGGCGCGCTGAACACGCTGGGCGTCAAAGTCTCGGTGTGCGATCAGTCGGTGGCGTTCCATCACTATCCGCGCGACTGGATCGACCGGTCAGTAATTCATGCATTGTCCAGCCCGACCACGGTGTCGACGCTGGAAAATCAGGGCTATGCCTTTTTACAGATGTAATTGCGACTTTGGCTAAGGAGAAGTGTCATGCGTCCAGCATCCTATATTGTTATCGCCGCGCTGGCGGGCTTTGTCGGCGGGAATGTGCTGCAGCTACCGGAACTGGTGGATAAAGTCAGCGGGAAATTCGCTGACCAGAAAACCGAACCGGCGGATTTCTGGAGCACGCCGGCGATTGCCGGTTACGGTAAAATTCACTTTGTTAACACGCCGGATTACAACCCGGCCAACACGCCCGGGCTGAGCAATAAGATTGTGTTTCAGATCAACCGCAGCGAAGGGGATATCCATCAGCCGAACCTCGGCCTTGAGCGCGTGGCGCGCGTCACTAACCTTTATTACGCGGCGGGCGTGCCGCTCAACCAGCTCAACTTTGTGGTGTCGATCAACAGCGATGCGGTGCCAGCCGCACTCAATAACGATCAGTTCCGTAAAGCGTACGGCAGCGATAACCCTAACCTGAAGCTGATTGATGAGCTGAAGAAAGCCGGGGTGAAAGTCACCATTTGCGATCAGTCGGTGGCCTTCCACCAGCTGGAGCGCGACTGGATCGACACCCGCGTCACCCATACACTCTCCAGCGGCACCACCGTCGCCTCGCTGCAAAACGAAGGTTACGCCTTCCTGATGTTGTAATCCTGCCGGCAGCCGCGCAGGCTGCTGTCATCTTTTCGTCATCCCGTCGCGATATGGCTGTCACAGTTCGCCGTTAGTTTAGGCGCCAATGAGATCGTTCTCATTGGTACTTAACGAGGCGAACATGTCCGATTTACTCACGGTGGCAAAGCTGGCAGGCGTTTCGCGCGCCACGGCCGCGCGCGCCTTTTCCGATCCCCATCTGCTGCGGCGCGACACGCTGGAGAGAGTGCTGGCGGCCTCGGAGCAGCTCGGCTTTCGTCCTAACCACATCGCGCGCCAGCTGCGCACGCAGCACTCCACAACGTTTGGCGTGCTGCTGCCCTCGCTGCTTAACCCGATCTTTTCCTGTCAGCTGCAGGCGATGGAGCGCCAGGCGCGTGACGCCGGCTATGGCCTGCTGGTAGCCACCAGCGACTACCAGCCCGAGCGCGAAGCCGCCATCGTGGAACATATGCTGCGCCAGCGCGTGGCGGGTTTAGTCCTGACGGTGGCCGACGCGGATAACAGCGCGGTGCTCAGCACGCTGCAGGCGGCTGGCCTGCCGTTCGTGCTCGCGCATAACGTGCCGCAACACAGCAGCTGGCCGGCGGTGTGCGTGGATAATCGCCAGGCGATGCGCGAAGCCACGGAACAGCTGCTGGCGCTTGGCCATCGCCACATTGGCATGGTCGCCGGGCCGATGCTGCAGTCAGACCGGGCGCGCCTGCGCTATCACGGCTATTGCGACGCCATGCAGCGCGCGGGCCTGACGGCGCGGCCGGTGATAGAGATGGACAGCCATACCCAGTCAGATTTCACCCTGCTGGCACCCATGCTGGACGGTGCCAGCCCGCTCAGTGCCGTGATCTGTACCAACGACCTGCTGGCCATCAGCCTGATTGGCGCGGCGGCGCGCGCGGGCGTGCGCGTGCCACAGCAGCTGGCGGTGATGGGCTTTGACGGGATTGCGATGGGGGCACAAATGGCCCCGTCGCTGGCCAGCGTAGCGCAGCCCGCCGAACGGCTCGGCGCCTGCGCCATCGATATGTTGTTGCATAACGTCAGCCGCGGCACCCGCGTGCTGCCACATCAGTTGCGGAGCGGTGAAAGTGTTGCTGCCCCCGCGTTTATTGCCACCACCAGGGAACCTCATGATGTTGCATAAAAAAGTAAAAATGTATGCCGGAGCCATCGCACTGAGTGCCGGCGCGTTGTTCACCGGCCTGACGCAGGCGGCGGAAACCGCCATCTGCTACAACTGTCCGCCCGAGTGGGCCGACTGGGGCACGCAGCTCAAAGCGATTGCCAGAGACACCGGCATTCAGGTGCCGCAGGACAACAAAAACTCCGGTCAGGCGCTGGCGCAGCTGGTGGCCGAGCAGGGCAATCCGGTGGCCGACGTGGTCTATTACGGCGTCAGTTTCGGCATTCAGGCGGACAGCGCCGGCGTGGTCGCCAGTTACAAACCGGCGCACTGGGATGACATTCCAGCCGGCATGAAAGACAGCAACGGCAAATGGGTAGCGCTGCACTCGGGCACCATGGGCTTTATGGTCAACGTCGATGCGCTCGGAGGCGCGCCGGTGCCGCAATCGTGGGACGACCTGCTGAAGCCAGAATACAAAGGCATGATTGGCTATCTCGACCCGGCCAGCGCCTTTGTCGGTTACGTGGCGGCGGTGGCGGTGAACCAGGCGAAGGGCGGCAACATGCAGGACTTCACGCCGGCACTGAACTGGTTCAAAAAGCTGCAGGCGAATCAGCCCATCGTGCCTAAGCAAACCGCCTATGCGCGCCTGATTTCCGGCGAGATCCCGATTTTGCTCGACTATGACTTCAATGCTTACCGCGCCCGCTATAAAGATCACGCCAACGTGGCCTTTGTTATCCCGCAAGAGGGCACGGTAACGGTGCCGTACGTGATTAGCCTGGTGAAAAATGCACCGCACGCGGCGAACGGCAAAAAAGTGATCGACTATGTGCTGTCGGACAAAGGGCAGGCTATCTGGGCCAACGCATTCCTGCGTCCGGTGCGCACGGCGGCCATGAGCGCAGACGCGAAAAAGTACTTCCTGCCGGACAGCGACTATGCGCGTGCGCAAACCGTCGATTATCAGCAGATGGCGGCAGCGCAGAAAGCCTTCTCGGCGCGCTATCTGAGTGAGATTCGCTGATGGCGATGACCGACACCCTGGCGGCCTCGTGCCGCCGGACACCGCGTCGGACAGACAGTCGCTGGCTGTGGCTGACGCTGCCGGCGCTGCTGTTTTTCTGCGCCTTCTGGCTGCTGCCGTTTGCCCGGCTGTTGCAGATGGCGATGCAGAACGATCGCAGCACGCAGCACAGCGGCTACTGGACGGTGCTGACGCAGCCGCACTATCTGCTCAGCCTGCTGAATACCGTGCTGCTGTCGCTCGCCGTGACGCTGGTGACGCTGGTGATTGCCGCCATCGTCGGCTGCTTCCTGGCGCGTCAGCGCTTCGCCGGACGCAGCACGCTGCTGGCGCTGCTGACATTTCCGCTGGCCTTCCCCGGCGTGGTGGTGGGATTTCTGGTGGTGATGCTGGCAGGCCGTCAGGGACTGCTGGCGCAAATCAGCCTGGCGCTGTTCCACGAGCGCTGGATGCTGGCTTATTCGTTTACCGGCCTGTTTATTGGCTATCTCTATTTTTCACTGCCGCGCGCCATCATCACGCTGGTGGCGGCGAGTGAGAAGCTCGATCGTTCTCTTGAAGAGGCGGCGCGTTCGCTGGGTGCCAGTCAGTGGCGCATTACCTGGGATGTGATTGTGCCGGGGCTGCAGCCGGCGCTGCTCTCCAGCGGCGCGCTGTGCTTTGCCACCAGCATGGGCGCGTTTGGCACCGCGTTTACGCTGGGCACCGATCTGGCAGTGCTGCCGCTGACCATTTACGGCGAATTCACTAACTACGCCAATTTCGCTACCGCCGCCGCGCTGTCGGTGGTGATGGGCAGCGTTGCCTGGCTGGCGCTGATGCTGGCGCGCCGTCTGGCTCATCGGGAGGCCGCATGAGACGTCGCGGATTATTCAGCCTGCAGCTGCTGGTGACGGCGATCACCGCACTGTTCATGATTGTGCCGGTGCTGCTGTCGATGCTGGCCGGCGTGACTAACAACTATTTTATCGGCCTGCGCAGCGGCCTGACGCTGAAGTGGGTGACGCAGGTATGGCAGCTTTACGCCGACACCTTCTGGCTGTCGCTGCTGATTGCGCTAGCCTGCCTGCTGATCACGCTGCTGATCGGCGTGCCGGCGGCGTGGGGATTGTTAAAAGCGCCGGGACGCTGGGCGGCGCGCATCGAAGAGTGCCTGATGCTACCGGTCGCGCTGCCCGGCCTTGCCACCGCGCTGGGCATCATCCTGCTGTACGGTCAGTTCTCCGGCCTGCGCGATAGCTGGCTGTTCATTCTGATCGGTCACGTGTTGTTTACCTTGCCGTTTATGCTGCGCCCGGTGCTGGCGGTGATGCAGGCGGTGGAGATGCCGCGGCTGGAAGAGGCGGCGGCCAGTCTGGGTGCCAGCCTGTGGCAGCGCTTTTTTACCGTGGTGGTGCCCAACTGTCGCAACGGCATTCTCGCCGGGGCGTTTATGGTGATCACGCTGTCGGTGGGCGAGTTCAACATCACCTGGATGCTGCATACGCCGCTGACAAAAACGCTGCCGGTGGGGCTGGCAGACAGCTATGCCTCAATGCGGCTGGAAGTGGGATCGGCCTACACGCTGATCTTTATTTTGCTGATTCTGCCGCTGCTGCTGATGCTCAACGCGGTCAATCACTGGCTCAACCGTGCGCTCACGCGTGCTAATAAGGAGGCGGCATGAACCCTGCGGCCGTAACCGTGACGCTGCGCCACTGCGCGCGGCACTTCAATCATCAGCTGGCTCTGCATCCGCTCGACCTGACGGTACAGCCCGGCGAAACGCTGGTGCTGCTCGGTCCGTCCGGCTGCGGCAAAACCACCACGCTGCGCATCATCAGCGGCCTTGAACGCTGCGATGAGGGCGGCGAAGTGTGGTTTGACGATCGCAACGTGACAGCGCTGCCGATTGAGAAACGCAATGTGGGCATGGTGTTCCAGAACTACGCGCTGTTTCCCCATCTTAACGTGGCGCAGAACGTCGCCTACGGCCTGAAAGTGCAGGGCGTGGCGCGCGCTGAACGTGAGGCGCGCGTGCAGGAGATGCTGGCGCTGGTGGATCTCAGCGCGCTGGCGCAGCGCAGCATCGACAAGCTCTCCGGCGGCCAGAAGCAACGCGTGGCGCTGGCGCGAGCGCTGGCGGCACGACCGAAGGTGCTGCTATTTGATGAGCCACTGGCGGCGCTGGATGCGCGCCTGCGCGATCGGCTGCGGCTGGAGATTGGCGCACTGCTGAAACAGCTGGCGATCACCGCTGTGTACGTCACGCACGATCAGCAGGAAGCGATGGCGCTGGGCGACCGCATTGCGGTGATGGAGCAGGGACGTCTGGTGCAGATCGATACGCCGCAAAATATTTACCAGCGCCCGGCGTCACAGTTTGTCGCGGATTTTGTCGGCGCGATTAACTGCGTTGGAGTCGATGCGCGTGGCAATCCGCAGCATTTCTGCCGTCCGGAGGATGTGCTGCTGGCGGCGGACCAGCGCTACGCGCGCCCCGGTTTCATCCTCGGCACCACCTTTCTCGGCGCAGCGCAGCGGCTGAGCATTGATATCGGCCTGGCGGCACCGATCCAGGTTGATCGCCACGCGCGCGAAGCCTGGCACGCCGGCCAGTCGGTGAGCTGGACGCTGGCGCAGGATGCTGCGCTGCATTTTTCTGCCTGATAAGGAGCTGTTGTGTCTGACGCTATCACGCTGATTGCGCAAATCAGCGATTTACACATCAAGGCCCAT
This sequence comes from Pantoea dispersa, assembly GCF_035783935.1. Lineage (GTDB taxonomy): Bacteria > Pseudomonadota > Gammaproteobacteria > Enterobacterales > Enterobacteriaceae > Pantoea > Pantoea dispersa_C. Next base: position 8,440 of record NZ_JALKOV010000004.1, read on the forward strand.
GGCCGTTTGTCCTATAAAAAAGTCGATACGCACGCCGCGCTGCTGCGGGTGATCGACACGCTGAATCAGCTGGTGCCGCGACCGGATACGGTGGTGATTACCGGCGACCTGGTGGATTTTGGCACCGCAGAAGAGTATCAGACGCTGCGCGCAGCACTGCGCCATCTGCAACTGCCGTTCCTGCTAATGCCGGGCAACCATGACGATCGCCAGCAGCTGCGCGCGGCGTTTCCGGAACATCTCTACCTGCAGCACGGCGAGACGCTCAACTGGCAGATGCGGGTTAACCATCTGCAGCTGCTGGCGCTCGACTCCAGCGTGCCGCATCAGCCGTGGGGCGACATTGATGACGCACAGCTGCAATGGCTGGCGCAGCAGCTGGCGCGTGAACCTGATTTGCCGACGCTGGTGCTGCTGCATCATCCGCCGTTTCTGTGCGGCATTGGCCATATGGATCGGCAGCCGCTGCGCAATCCGGCGGCGCTGGCCGCTGTTGTGCGTCAGCATCCGCAGGTTGAACGGGTGCTGAGCGGGCACCTGCACCGCGCGGTACAGACGCGTTTTGCCGGCACGCTGGCGTGTGTCGCGCCCGGCGTGTCGCATCAGGTGGCGCTGGACCTGCGTGACAACGGTCCGGCGAACTTTGTGCTGGAGCCGCCTGGCTTTCTGCTGCACCGCTGGCATCCGCAGCAGGGCATGAGCACGCATCTGTGCGCGATCGGCGATTATCCCGGGCCATGGCCGTTTTATGATGCGCAGGGATTAATTGATTAGCACCAGTAATAGCACAATAAAAAAGCGTTCCTGAGGGTCTGCGTCGTAGTCAATTTGGCTCAGAGGTGTACAATTGTCTGTTACCTCACCAGGGTAAACACCTCCAATTATAACAAGATAGTCAGGCACGCTAACTTATGAAGCTACTCACCAGGGCGGTTGCGCCATGTTAACGCGCATCCGGCCAAAAACTGATCTGCGCACGCTGATTGCGCTGCTGGCGATCACCAGTATCGTCATTACACTGGCTAATACGCTGTACGCCACCTGGCGCGTACAGCGCATGGTGCTGATCGAAAGCACCCTTGAGGCCAATCGCGCGTATGCCACCAAACTGGCGGCCACCACCGAAGTGTTTTTTCAGCTGGCGCAGTCGCAGCTGCACTACAGCGCCAACCAGCTGGGCAAAGATTTTGATAACACTGAACTGCTGCAGCAGGAAGTAAACCGGCTGCGCGAGCAGACCAGCAGCTTTAACTCGGTAGCGATTGTTGACAGCAGCGGCGTGATTAAAGCTGTCTCGCCGGAATCGCTGATGCTGAAAGGCATGCAGCTCACCAGCCAGTCTTCACGCGAGGCGCTGGCGCAGCGCCAGCCGATGGTCAGCCGGCCCACCATTTCTGCGACGAACAACCTGCTGGTGTTTGTTTCCTGGCCGGTGTGGAGCCGCGATGGCCGCTATCTGGGCTACGTCGGCGGCACCATTTATTTAAAGAAAAAGAGCATCCTCAACGTGTTGCTCGGTGAGCAGTATTACCGCGATGGCACCCACGTTTACGTGCTGGATCGCGAAAACCGCGTGCTGTATCACCAGAATAACCAGCTGATTGGCAAAAGCGTGCCGGGCATCGTCAGTGAGCGTCAGCGTCAGGAGCACACCAACGGCGAAGTCCAGCTGACGGAAGAGGACACGGCGAAACTGGCGGGCTACGCTGTGGTGCCTACCACCGGCTGGATGGTGGTGGCGCTCAAGCCGACGGACGTGACGCTGGCACCGCTCTCCGGGCTGCTGCTGCAGGTGCTGAAAAATTCGGTGCCGTTTGCGCTGCTGACGCTGCTGGTGGCGGTGATTCTCGCACGGCTGATTGCGCTGCCGCTGTGGCAGCTGGCGCGCAAAGCCAGCCAGATGGATACCCAGAGCGTGTCCGGAGAGATTGGCGTGATTCGCGCCTGGTATTTTGAAGCGGCGCAGGTAAAGCGCGCGCTGCTTACCGGTATCGGTCTGGTGCAGGATAAAATCGGCCGGCTCAAGTCAGAGGTACAGAGCGATCCCATGACCGGCCTGCTCAACCGCCGCGGCCTGAGCGCGGTGCTCGACTATCTCGATACCATGCAACAGCCGTTTGCCGTGCTGGCGCTGGATATTGATCACTTCAAGCGAGTGAATGATAACTTCGGCCATGATGTCGGCGACGAGGTGATTAAACAGGTAGCGCGCACGCTGCGCCAGAGCGGGCGTCAGACCGACGTGGTGTGCCGCAACGGCGGCGAAGAGTTTCTGATGCTGCTGCCCGCCACCGCGCCGGATGAAGCGCGGGTGATTGCCGAACGCGTGCGTACCAGCATCGCCAGCAGCTGGATTGATCCGGTCGGGCAGATCACCATTTCGATTGGTATCGCCAGCTGGCAGCCGACGCATGGCAGTCAGGAACAGAGCCTGAAGCAGGCTGATGACGCGCTGTATCAGGCGAAAAACGCCGGACGTAACTGCGTGGTAATCGCCGGACAGGAGGCGCTGGCCAGCACGGTTTCGCGCTATTAGCTGGCATGCGTCAGAGCAGGATAAAACAGCGGGTGCCTGGCTGGCACCCGCGGGCAATCAGGCTGACTTCACGTAATCGAGTACGATATCGTGGTGGTTCGAGGTTTTAAAATCGTCGAACACTTTCTCCACTTTGCCATCGCCACCAATCAGGAAGCTGATGCGGTGAATGCCGTCGTAGGTTTTGCCCATAAAGGTTTTCTCACCCCAGACGCCAAACTGCTCGCATACCTGATGGTCTTCATCCGACAGCAGGGTGAAGTTGAGCAACTCTTTCTCGACAAAGCGAGACAGTTTTTCCGGCTTGTCGGTGCTGATGCCCAGCACTTCCACGCCCGCCTTCTTCAAATCATCCATGTTATCGCGCAGACCGCAGGCCTGCGTGGTGCAGCCCGGCGTCATGGCTTTCGGGTAGAAATAGACCAGAACGCGCTGTCCCTGGAAGTCGGCCAAATTTACTTGTTCGCCATCCTGATCGGGCAAGCTAAATTTCGGTGCGGTGTCACCGGCTTTCAGTGGATTCATCACAACTCTCCATTTTTTTCTTCATGCTGTGGGTAATACACCATCAGCGGCAAAAGCGCCAGGTGGAGTTTACCTCAGGGTTATTTCACTACACGGTATGCCAGCGCGGCAGAGTGTGTGGCGGAATAACCCGGAGCCTGATTCAAACGGCGCTGTGCGCGTCGTCGGTGACACTATAGAGGCGAATTGAACCTTGTGCATGCAGTTCTTCGCACAGCCGATGGAAAGCCTGCTCAAACGGCGCGCTGGCATGATTCGCCGGGCTGTGTGCGGTCATCTGAATATAGAGCACCGGCGGCGCGTCGTCCTGGGCGGGCGTAATGCGCGACACCAGCTCGGCGATGTTCATCTGATGTTTATCGAACAGATCGGTGAAGCGTTCGATGATGTGCGGCGAGTCCGGCACTTCTACCTGTACCCAGACGGTAGCAGGCATCGGCGGCGTGACGCGCGCGTTGGTGCGCTTCATTACGATTAGCAGTTCCAGCTCGGCCCCTTTCATCGGCAGGGTCGATTCAATCAGGGTAATGGCGTTCCAGCTGCCGGAGAGCAGCATAATAAAGGTGAACTCGTCGCCCAGCATCGCCAGGCGGCTGTCTTCAATATTGCAACCGCAGCTGCTGACGTGGCGGGTAATGGTATTGACGATACCCGGACGATCAACGCCCAGAGCGGTGATCACCAGATGGTGCGGCTGTGACTGCGGCAAAATGACGTTTCCTGTACGTTCGCTAATAACCATAAGGTAAACATAAAAAAAACTGCTGACAAGCGCGGTAATGGCGTGGCTCGCTTGCTTTTCTTTCGGCGGAAAACGTAACATGAGGCACTTGTTTGTCGAGGGGATAGCCCATGTTCACCGGAAGTATTGTTGCGCTCATTACGCCTTTGAATGAAAAAGGCGATGTCTGCCGCGCAAGTCTGAAAAAACTGATTGATTATCATGTCGCCAGCGGTACGGCGGCGATTGTTTCTGTTGGCACCACCGGCGAATCCGCGACCCTCAGCCATGAAGAGCATGGCGATGTGGTGATGCAAACCCTGGAGCTGGCCGATGGCCGCATTCCGGTTATTGCCGGAACCGGCGCGAATGCCACCGCCGAAGGGATCTCTCTGACAAAACGCTTCACCGGCACCGGCGTGGTCGGCTGCCTCACCGTGACCCCTTATTACAACCGTCCCACGCAGGAAGGTCTGTATCAGCACTTCAAAGCGATCGCCGAAAGCACCGATCTGCCACAGATGCTGTATAACGTCCCGTCACGCACCGGTTGCGACATGCTGCCGGAAACCGTTGCCCGCCTGGCTGAAATCAAAAATATTATCGGAATCAAAGAGGCCACCGGGAACTTATCGCGCATTTCGCAGATCCAACAGCTGGTTGGAGATGAGTTCATTATTGTCAGCGGTGATGACGCGACAGCGCTGGACTCCATGCAACTGGGCGGCAAGGGCGTTATTTCGGTCACGGCTAATATTGCAGCACGTGAAATGGTTGAACTCTGTGCGCTGGCACAAGAGGGCAAATTTGCCGAAGCGCGTCGCCTGAATCAGCGTCTGATGCACCTGCACCAGACGCTTTTCTGTGAACCGAATCCTATCCCGGTAAAATGGGCCGCGAAACAGCTAGGATTGATCGCCGATGACACGCTGCGCTTGCCGATGACGCCGCTGACCGAAGCCGGTCAGGCGAAAACCGCACAAGCGCTGATCCAGGCGGGTCTGCGATAATTTAGGGAGAATCAATGAGTTATTCAGTTAAGCGCTCGACGCTGGCAACCGTGGTGGGCCTCTCCACCCTGATGCTGCTAACAGCTTGTTCCAGCGATCAGCGTTATAAGCGCCAGGTCAGCGGTGATGAATCTTACCTGCAGGCGCCTGAACTGCATGATTTAAAAGCCCCGGCGGGCATGATTCTGCCGCTGCAGAACGGTGATTACGATGTGCCGCACAGCGTGGCGAAAGGCGCGCTGGGCAAAGAGCTCGACATCCGTCCACCGGCGCAGCCGCTGGCGCTGATGAACGGCACCCGCGCACAGTTCACCGGCAACACCGGCGTGCTGGCAGTGGAGAGCAGCCGTGGCTCCATCTGGTCGCAGGTGGTGAACGTGGTGCAGTCCTACAAATTCCCGATTGCCCAGCGTGATGATGCCGCACAGCAGCTCAGCACCGACTGGGTGCAGTGGAACCGTGCTGATGAAGATAACCAGTATCGCGGCCGTTACCAGATCAGCGTGCAGAACCAGGGCTATCAGCAGGTGTTGACCGTGCGTCTACTGGAACTGCAGCAGCAGGGCCAGACGGTGACCACGCCGGCGCAGGTTCAGCGCTACACCGGTCAGATGCTGAACGACATCAGCACCGGACTGGATAAGATGGATACCGCCAGCCAGGATGCGGCTGCCGGACGTGCCAGCGGACAGATTGACGTCCAGAGCGGCGCGGACGACACCGGTCTGCCACTGCTGGTGCTGCGCTCACCGTTTAACGTCACCTGGCAGCGTCTGCCGGCGGCGCTGAAGCGCATGGGCATGGAAGTCACCGATGACAACCGTTCGCAGGGCAGTCTGAAAGTGACCTACAAGCAGCCGGGCAGCAGCGCGTTTGACGCTATCGGCGCGAAAGATCCGGAGTTGCCAAATGGCGACTACAAGTTGCAGGTCGGCGATCTCGATAACCGCAGCAGCCTGCAGTTCATCGATCCGAAAGGACACGTGCTCACCCAGGCGCAGAATGATGCGCTGGTGGCGGTCCTGCAGGGCGCGCTGAACAAATAAATGCAATAAAGGCCGGAGATTCTCCGGCCTTTTTGTTTTGGTTTTGGCATAATAGCGCCCGGCGAGGTAAACGATTGCGTCAGGCAGTCATCGCGCGGTGAAACACCGCTGAACACGGGTTCTTTCATGTTTGGAGTTAACAAGATGCAAAAGCGAGCTGAGTTGTATCGCGGTAAAGCGAAAACCGTATACAGCACCGACAATCCGGATCTGCTGGTACTTGAATTCCGCAACGATACGTCAGCAGGAGACGGTGCACGAATCGAGCAGTTTGATCGCAAAGGGATGGTGAACAACAAGTTCAACCATTTCATCATGACCAAACTGCAGGAAGCGGGCATTCCGACCCAGATGGAAGCGCTGCTGTCCGATAACGAAGCGCTGGTGAAAAAGCTGGAGATGGTGCCGGTAGAGTGCGTGGTGCGCAACCGGGCGGCCGGATCGCTGGTGAAACGTCTGGGCGTGGAAGAGGGCATGTTGCTCAATCCACCGCTGTTTGATCTCTTCCTGAAAGATGACGCCAAACACGACCCGATGGTCAACGAATCGTACTGCGAAACTTTTGGCTGGGTGAGCAAAGCCAACCTGGCGCGTATGCAGGAGCTGACCTTCAAAGCCAACGAAGTGCTGAGCAAACTGTTTGATGATGCCGGCCTGATTCTGGTGGACTTCAAACTGGAGTTCGGTCTGTTCAAGGGTGAAGTGACGCTGGGCGATGAGTTCTCGCCAGACGGCGCGCGTCTGTGGGACAAAGAGACCATGGACAAGATGGACAAAGACCGTTTCCGTCAGAGCCTCGGCGGCCTGATCGAAGCCTACGAAGAAGTCGCACACCGTCTCGGTGTGAAGCTGGACTAAGTTTCAGTCTGCGCCGCGGTCGGTAACCGCAGAGTTCCCGCTCTGCTTCCGGCATCGCGGCGCAATCCATTTCCGCCCGTCACCTCATCTTCCTCTCAATATCGCGCCCGCTGCATCGGCAACGCTGGTGATTAACCGTGCCGCCAACTAAAATCAGGCAAAAGTCATTGATAACAGGAGCAGGCCATGCGCTGGCAAGGGCGTCGTGAAAGCGACAATGTGGAAGATCGTCGCGGCGAATCGCCGGGTTTTGGTTCTGGCGGACGCCAGATTCGTCTGCCGCGCGGCAAGGGCGGCATTATTCTGCTGATTGTGGTGGCGGTGGCTGGCTATTACGGCTACGACCTCACGGCGCTGCTGGAAGGCGGCGCGCCGGTGTCGCAACAGCAGCAGCGCCAGGTCAATTCGTCACAGGATAACGAGGCGGCCAAATTCACCTCGGTGATCCTCGCCACCACCGAAGATACCTGGGGCAAACTGTTCCAGCAGATGGGCAAACAGTATGCGCCGCCGAAGCTGGTGATGTATCGCGGCGCGACGCGCACCAACTGCGGCACCGGCCAGTCAGCAATGGGGCCGTTCTACTGCCCGGCTGACCAGACGGTGTATATCGATCTCTCTTTCTATGACGACATGAAAACCAAACTCGGTGCCGGAGGGGATTTTGCCCAGGGCTACGTCATCGCCCACGAAGTAGGGCATCACGTACAGAAACTGCTGGGTATCGAACCGAAAGTGCGCCAGATGCAGCAGGGCGCCACGCAGGCGCAGGTTAATCAGCTGTCGGTGAAGATGGAGCTGCAGGCAGACTGCTTTGCTGGCGTCTGGGGCCACTACATGCAGCAGGAAAACATTCTTGAGGTGGGCGATCTGCAGGAAGCGCTGAACGCCGCTGAGGCGATTGGCGACGATCGTCTGCAGCAGCAAAGTCAGGGGCGCGTGGTGCCGGACAGCTTTACTCACGGCACCTCACAGCAGCGCTATACCTGGTTCAAACGCGGTTTCGACAGCGGCAATCCGGGCCAGTGCAACACCTTTGCCAGTAACTGATGTCGCGTGCTGAACTGACGGCGGCGATGCAGCAGGCGGGCATTCGCCGTCTGTGCGTGATTGCCGGTGAAGCCGACTGGACGCAGCGTGAGGCCGGCGGCTGGCAGGTTTCACTGCCCGGTGACTGGCTGACGGTCAGCGACAGCGATGACTTTCCGCAGCGTATCGCGCCCGCAGCGCTGCGTACCCTGCTGGGCAGGGAATTTCAGCATGCCATTTTCGATGCGCGCCGCGGCTTTCACGCTGAAGCATTCGCCGCGCTGGCCGGCACGTTGCGGGCCGGCAGCTGGCTGCTGTTGCTGACGCCAGACTGGCACGCCTGGCCGGCGCAGCCCGACCGTGACAGCCTGCGCTGGGCCGATGTCGACCAGCCCATCGCCACGCCACATTTCATCCACCATCTGCAACAGCATATCCTGCAGAATGCGCAGGTGATGCTGCTGCGTCAGCACCAGCCGCCGCGCCTGCCGGCGCCGCAGCCCTTCGCGCCGTGGCAGTGTCGCGCTCCCGAGCAGCAGGCGCAGATTGTCCGCCAGCTGTGCGCGATGCCGCCCGGTGTCGCGGTGATCATCGCCGCGCGCGGCAGGGGGAAATCGGCACTGGCGGGCATGCTGGCACGCCAGACGCAAAGCGCGCTGGTGACGGCACCGGCTAAAGCCTCGACGGAGGTGCTGGCGCAGTTCGCCGCTGAGCAGTTTAACTTTATGGCCCCGGATGCGATTCTCGCTCAGCCGCAGGAGGCTCAGCCGCTGGCAGAATGGCTGATTGTGGATGAGGCTGCGGCGATCCCCGCGCCGCTGTTACAGCAGCTGGTACAGCGTTTTCCGCGCGTTCTGCTGACCACCACGGTGCAGGGCTACGAAGGTACCGGGCGCGGTTTCATGCTGCGCTTTTGCGCCACGCTGCCGCAGGTGCGCTACTTCCAGCTGGATGAGCCGTTACGCTGGTCGGCGCAGGATCCGCTGGAGCAGTGGCTGAGCGCGGCGCTGCTGTTTGCTGATGCCGAAGCCTGCGCCTCACCGCCACAGACCGCGATTTTTGCCGCCACGCCCGGGCAGCACGGCGACGCCTTACAGGCCGGCTATCGTTTGCTGGCGAGCGCCCACTATCGCACCTCGCCACTTGACCTGCGGCGTATGCTGGATGCGCCCGGCATGCGTTTCTGGCTGGCCGGCCAGCCGCAGCAGGTCACCGGCGCGCTGTGGCTGGTGGAAGAGGGCGGGCTGGATGCCGAACTGGCGCAGGCAGTTTGGGCGGGCTGGCGACGTCCGCGTGGCAATCTGGTGGCGCAGTCATTAGCGGCGCATGCCGGGTTTGCTGAAGCGGCCACCTTACGTTCGCTGCGCATCAGCCGCATCGCCGTGCAGGCCGCACAGCGCCAGCGCGGTATTGGTCGCGCGCTGGTGGCGACGGCACGGCAGCAGGCGCAGGGCGCGGATTATCTCTCAGTGAGCTTTGGTTACACCACAGCGCTGTGGCAGTTCTGGCGCGCCTGCGGCTTTACCCTGGTGCGTATCGGCTCACAGCGCGAAGCCAGCAGCGGTTGCTACGCGGCGATGGCGATCTGTGCGCTGACGCCAGCCGGTGAAGCCCTGCAGCAGCGCGCCGCGCAGCGGCTGGCGCGCGACTGGCCGTGGCTGCAAAAGGTGATCGCGGTCCCGCTGACCCTGTCGTCCGCCGACCATCAATCCCTCAGCGCCGACGACTGGCCGCTGCTGGCCGCGTTTGCCTGGGCGCAGCGGCCGTTTGAAGCCAGCTATCCGGTGCTGCAGCGGCTGGCTGGCGTCGCATCGCCACCGTTGCTGTGTGCCATACTGCGACAAAAACAAACGCTGAGTGAAGCGGCACGGCTGGCGGGCGTGAGCGGACGTAAAGCGCTGATGCTCAGGCTGCGTGCAGAGGCGGCTGACGCACTTATCACGCTGGATGCCGTTGCCGCGCTGCACTGGCAGCAGCGCCTCGACACATTGCAATAAATCCATTATCTCGTTCAAATTTTCCCAATATCACTTTGCCGTCAGCGGCGTATAGTGATTTGAGGAGGACGTTATGGCACTACGATATGTGATTGTTCAGCAACCGGATAACGCCGCGCAGCTGTTTCTGCTGTATCACGGCGTGAACGACAACCCCGATTCGATGGCGCAGATTGGCAGCTGGTTCGCGCAGGCGTTTCCGCAGGCGCAGGTGGTGTCGGTGGGCGCACCTTATCCGGCCAGCGCGCCGCAGGGCCGCCAGTGGTATGCCGAGATACCGGAACACGACCGCTCGCAGCAGCAGGGCGTGGATGCGGTGATGCCGTCGTTTGTTGAGTCGGTGCGGCACTGGCAGCAGCAGAGCGGCGTGCGGCCGGAAGCCACCGCGCTGGTCGGTTTTTCGCAGGGCGGCACCATGGTGCTGGAAGGCGTAAAAGCCCAGCCGGATCTGGCGGGACGCGTGGTGGCCTTCAGCGGGCGCTACGTCACGCTGCCGGAGCAGGCCAGTACACGTAACACTATCCACCTGATTCACGGCGATTATGACGAGCAGGTGCCGATGCAGCATGCGGAAGCGGCGATGCAGCGTTTAACCGCGCTGGGCGGCGATGTGACGCTGGATATCGTTGACGACCTGCCGCACGCGATTGATGAACGCAGCATGCAGCTGGCGTTGAATCACCTGCGCTACACCGTGCCGCGCCGCTATTTCGATGAGGCGCTGAGTGGCGCGAAGCCCGGCGACGACGATGTGGTGATGATGGTGTGAGGCACCGCGAGTGATAAAACAAAGGTCGCCGTAACCGGCGACCTTATCATTGAAACGCTTAGCGGCGATTACTTCTTCTTCGGCCAGTCGTCGTCATCGTCCCATTTATCGTTAAAATCGCGATGCGGCGGCAGATCCGGTTTGTTATCCATATATTTTTTATGATCGATGCGCTTCAGGTCTTTGTAGACGTTCATCAGTACGCCCACCATCAGCAAAATCACAATCACCCACCAGTACTCTTTTAACCATTCCATGAGGTTTCTCCTTCAAGGTGCCATCAGGCGATCAGCTGTTCCATAATGCGCTGATACATCCGGCTCAGCAGCTGCAAATCCGAGGCTTTCACGCACTCATTGATCTTATGAATAGTGGCATTCACCGGGCCAAGCTCCACCACCTGCGCGCCCATGCGGGCAATAAAGCGCCCGTCGGAGGTGCCGCCGGTGGTTAACAGCTGCGGCTTGATCTCATTATAGTGCGCCACGGCGTTGGCGACGGCATCGACCAGCTTGCCGCGTGAAGTCAGGAACGGCTGACCGGACACATTCCACTCCAGCGTATAGCGCAGCTGGTGGCGATCGAGCAGCGCTGCCACGCGATCTTTGATCATCTGATCGGTCAGTTCGGTGCTGAAGCGGAAGTTAAACTGCACGAAAAACTCGCCGGGAATCACATTATTACTGCCGGTACCGGCCTGCACGTTGGCGATCTGCATGCTGGTCGGTGGGAAAAACTCATTGCCCTGATCCCATTCGGTCGCCACCAGCTCGTTGAGCGCCGGCATCGCGCGATGCACCGGGTTATCAGCCAGATGCGGATAAGCCACGTGGCCCTGCACGCCGTGAAGGGTCAGATTGGCGGTCATGGAGCCACGACGGCCATTCTTCACCACATCGCCGACCACTTCGGTGCTCGACGGTTCGCCGACGAGGCAATAATCCATACGTTCATTGCGCGCCATCAGGCGCTCAACCACTTTCACCGTGCCGTTGACGGCGCTGGCTTCTTCATCGGAAGTGATGAGAAACGCCAGCCGGCCTGCGTGGTTGGGATGAGCAGCAACGAAGCGTTCAGCCGCCACCACCATCGCCGCCAGCGAGCCTTTCATGTCCGCTGCGCCACGGCCAAACAGCATGCCGTCGCGAATCGAAGGTTCAAACGGTGGACTGATCCAGCGGTTGGCATCGCCCGGCGGTACCACATCAGTGTGCCCGGCAAAGGCCAGCGTTTCGCCCTGGCCGCGCGTGGCCCAGAAGTTAAGCGTATCGCCAATGTGCATCGGCTCGACGTGGAAACCAATCGCCTCCAGGCGCGCAATTAACATGGCCTGGCAACCGGCGTCATCCGGACTAAGCGAGGGGCGACGAATAAGCTGCTGAGCCAGCTCAATGACCGGACAGAACATGTTATGACTTCTCCTGGATAAAGGCGTGATAAACGGGTTCTTTGAAACCCACCAGCAATGTACCGTCGGGCGCCGCCAGCACCGGACGTTTGATCAGCGCCGGGTGCGCCAGCATCAGCGCTTTGGCGCTGGCCGCATCGCGGATGGCATCGCGTTCCGCTTCCGGCAGCTGACGCCAGGTGGTGCCGCGCGTGTTCAGCAGCACCTCATACCCCAGCTGGTCGATAAAGGATTGCAGCAGCGCCGCATCCAGCCCGTCAGCGCGATAATCATGAAAATGAAAGTCGATGCCGGAAGTGGTCAAATAGTTGCGTGCTTTTTTTATGGTGTCGCAATTCTTAATTCCGTACATCACCCACTGCGCTGTCATCGCGTATTCCCGTCCTGTGTTAAAGAAAGCGCGAGTTTACCATAGCGCGCCGTGGGCTGTGAGGTCAGACGCGCGGCAGCGCTGTTTTTCATCTCTTCGCGATGCCAATAAACGACGCTAATCAGGACCAGTAAACGCTTTCACTTGCCTGCGAAATTGTCGCCTGTGGCACCATTAGCGACCTAAGAATTATCTTAGGCGACCAAAACGGGCCTGACGGGTTAAGTCCGCGCTTTTGTGAGTCGCATTAACAGGTTGCTGAAATGTGCGTCAGTCCGCAGTTTCGGCAAATTCAAGCTTTCTGCGGTGGTTGCCGATAGTGATGAGAGGTGGAAACGTATTCACCTGTAGAAAAAAACGGCGTAAAATCGCCACTACAAGAAGAGAGGGTATTATGGTTGAACACGAACTGGGGAACTGGAAAGAATTTATCGAAGCGATGTTACGTAAGTAATTCGTGAAGAGAAAAGCAGGGCACTTCCCAACTTGCTGTTATTCTTACCGCACACATCAATAAAGCCGCCATTCATCATGGCGGCTTTTTATTTGTCCGAAGTTAGCCTCAGTCGTGCGGCTTTGCCCGCAGCGGGAAGCGACGGCGCACCAGCACGAAGAACAGCGGCACGAAGAAGATTGCCAGCACCGTGGCGGAGATCATGCCGCCCATCACGCCAGTACCGACCGCATGCTGGCTGCCGGAACCGGCACCGCTGCTGATCGCCATCGGCAGCACGCCGAAAATAAAGGCCAGCGACGTCATCAGAATCGGCCGCAGGCGCTGCCGCGATGCCTCCAGCGTCGACTCCAGCAGCTCGCGCCCTTTACTGTTGATCTCATTGGCGAACTCGACGATCAGGATCGCGTTCTTGGCCGACAGGCCAATCACCGTCAGCAGCCCGACCTGGAAATAGACGTCATTCTCCAGTCCGCGCAGCCAGGTTGCCACCAGCGCGCCCACCACGCCCAGCGGCACCACCAACATCACCGAGAACGGAATCGACCAGCTCTCGTACAGCGCCGCGAGGCACAGGAACACCACCAGCAGCGAAATCGCATACAGCGCCGGTGCCTGCGAGCCGGAGAGACGCTCCTGATAGGAGGCACCGGTCCACTGGAAGCCAACGCCGAGCGGCAGCTGCGCCACCAGTTTCTCCATCTCATCCATCGCCGTGCCGCTGCTGACGCCGTTGGCCGCCTCGCCGACAATCTCCAGCGACGAATAGCCGTTATAGCGTTCAAGACGCGGTGAACCGGTCTCCCAGTGGCTGGTGGCGAAGGCGGAGAACGGCACCATGCCGCCGCTGTTATTGCGCACATACCATTTGTTGATGTCGCCCGGCAGCATGCGGAACTCCGGTGCCGCCTGCACGTAGACTTTTTTCACGCGGCCGCGATCGAGGAAATCATTCACATAGGTTGAGCCCCAGGCGGTGGTCAGGGTGTCATTAATGGTGTCCAGTGATACGCCGAGCGCCTGCGCTTTGCGCTGGTCGACATCAATCTGCAGCTGCGGGCTGTCGTCAAGTCCGTTGTGGCGCACGCGCGACAACGCCGGATTATTGTCGGCCAGTGCCAGCAGCCGATCGCGCATCGCCATCAGCTGGGTGTGCCCGATGCCGCCGTGATCCTGCAACTCCATGTCAAAGCCGGAGGAGCTGCCCATGCCGGTGATCGCCGGTGGACTGCTGGCAATCACGCGTGCCTCTTTGATCTTTTTGAAGGCTGCGGTGGCGCGATCGATAATGGCAAACGAGGTACGATCGCGGCCCGGCCGCTGCTCCCAGTCCTTCAGGCGCACAAACAGGCGCGCCACGTTTTGTCCGTTACCGCCCGGACCGGCACCGATGGTGGAGAACACCGACAGCACATTGTCTTTTTCGGCGGTCAGATAGTAATCCTCAACCTTAGCGACGACCTGCGAGGTCTGCTGCAGCGTTGAGCCCGGCGGCAACTGCGCCTGGGTAAGGAATACGCCGCGATCTTCCAGCGGCAGGAAGGAGGTGGGCAGACGGATAAACAGGAACGCCATCACGCCGATAATCGCCAGGTAGAGCAGCAGCCAGCGGCCGCTCTTCAATAGAATGCGCGCCACGCCGCGCTCGTAGCGTTCGGCGCTGGCATTGAAGTGACGGTTAAACCAGCCGAAAAAGCCGCGCCGGCCGTGATGCTCGCCCTGCGCCAGCGGTTTGAGCAGCGTGGAGCACAGCGCGGGCGTCAGAATCATCGCCACCAGCACCGACAGCACCATCGCTGAGACAATGGTGATGGAGAACTGGCGATAGATAGCGCCCACGGTGCCGCCAAAGAACGCCATCGGCACAAACACCGCGGACAGCACCAGCGCGATGCCCACCAGTGCGCCCTGAATCTGCCCCATCGATTTACGTGTGGCGGCGCGCGGCGACAATCCCTCCTCGCTCATGATGCGCTCGACGTTCTCCACCACCACGATGGCATCATCCACCAGCAGCCCGATGGCCAGCACCATCGCGAACATGGTGAGGGTGTTAATACTGAAGCCGCAGGCGTAGAGCACCGCAAAGGTGCCGAGCAGCACCACCGGCACGGCAATGGTGGGGATCAGCGTGGCGCGGAAGTTTTGCAGGAACAGGTACATCACCAGAAACACCAGCAGGATCGCTTCCAGCAGGGTTTTCACCACGTCCTTAATCGACGCTTTAACGAACGGCGTGGTTTCAAACGCGACTTTGGCTTCCAGTCCGTGCGGGAAATATTGCGCCAGTTCGGCGACGCGGGCGCGCACCAGCTTATCGGTATTCATCTCGTTGGCGCCGGAAGCCAGCTTGATGCCGAGACCGGAGGCGGGCTGGCCGTTATAGCGGCTCAGGTAATCATATTTCTCGGCACCCATGGCAACGGTGGCCACATCGCCCAGCGTCACCACCGAACCGTTGGTGTTGGTTTTCAGCGTGATGGCGCGAAACTGCGCCGGCGTCTGCAGCATCGACTGGGCGTTAACCGTGGCGTTCAGCGCCTGTTTGTCCACCGACGGCAAACCGCCGACCTGACCGACCGCCACCTGCGTATTCTGCGATTCAATGGCGCTAACCACATCGTCGGTGGTCAGCGCATAGTTAATCAGCTTGTTGGGATCGAGCCAGATGCGCATGGCATATTGCGAGCCGTAGGCATCAACCTGGCCAACACCGTCGATGCGGCTGAGCGGATCCTGAATGTTACTGGCGACGTAATCGGCAATATCCTGTTTGTCCATGCTGCCGTCGGTGGAGACGAAAGCGATCATCAGAATGTTGCTGTCGCCGGTTTTATTCACCGTCACGCCCTGCGACTGCACCGCGGCGGGCAGCTTGCGCAGCGCGCTCTGCAGCTGGTTTTGCACCTGCTGCCGCGCCTCATCCGGATTGGTGCCGGCGGTGAAAGTGAGGGTGATTTGCGCCTGGCCGGTATTGCTGCTGTTAGAGGACATGTACATCAGGTTATCGATGCCGGTCATGTTCTGTTCGATAACCTGGGTCACGGTGTTTTCCAGCGTCTGCGCGGACGCACCGGGATAGTTGGCGGTAATGCGCACGTTAGGCGGCGCGAGGTCCGGATACTGTTCCACCGGCAGCGAAATGATGGCCAGCGTGCCGCACAGACACAGCAAAATAGCCAGCACCCAGGCAAAAATGGGGCGGTCGATAAAAAAATTCGACATGAAACCGACACTCCTCAGCTGCGTATTTTTACTTGTTATAGGAAAAGGCGTGCAGCACGCTGCGCTTCACGCGGGCGGAGTGCAGGGACGGTGCTGAAACTCCGGCTGCTGCTTACTGTACGCGGGGCAAATTAGGGAATCGTGGATAAATTATGGAGAAAGTGTAAAAGTCCCGGCGGCTTTATGTGCGCAATTACACATTGCGGCTCTCCAGCCACAGCACCGTTGCCGCAACGCGTGAACGCACGTCGAGTTTGCGCAGCAGATTACGAATATGCACTTTCACCGTTTCTTCGGAAATGTGCAGGGTGGCAGCAATCTCTTTGTTGGATAAGCCGCGCGCCACTTCCTGCAACACATCCAGCTCGCGTTCGGTCAGCTGTTTGAACGGACTGACGCTGGGCTGACGCGTCGCCAGATACTCCGCTACTACGTCGCTGAACACATTCTCGCCCTGCGCGCCGCGCATCACCTGGGCCAGCAGCAGTTCAGGTTCGCTGTCTTTCAGCAGATAACCGTCGGCACCGGCATCCACCATAGCGTAAATATCGCTGCGCGCGTCGGAGACCGTCAGCACCAGAATACGCGCTGCCACGCCCTCGTGGCGCAGCGCTTTCAGCGTATCCAGACCGGACATGCCTTTCATATTCAGGTCGAGCAGGATCACGTCCGGCGCCAGGCGGCGCGCTTCGGCCAGCGCTTCGGTGCCGTTATTCGCCTCGGCCACCACTTCCAGACGCGGCTCCAGCGCCAGCAGCTGGCGGATGCCACGACGCATCAGCGGATGATCGTCCACGATCATGATTGACAGGGAAGGGTGAGCCATGGGTTCTCCAGAGTTTCAGTCCAATTGCTAAGTGTAACGCGTTAAGCCAGCCGGTGCGCGGGGCGGGCGGGAAAACGCAGCGTGACGCAGGTGCCCTGCGCCTGCGGGGTAATCAATAAGCTGCCGGAAAGACGCGCCGCGCGCTCGGCCATAATGGTCAGACCGTAGTGGCCCGGCGGCTCTTCCACGCTGCTGATACCACAGCCGTCATCTTCGATGGTCAGCAGGTGCTCATCATCAGCGACACGCTGATAGCGAATCTGAATCTGCTGCGCCTGCGCGTGACGAATCGCGTTGAGCAGCGCCTCACGCGCTATCTGCAGCACGTGCACCTGCTGCTGGGCATCCAGCGTTTGCAGGCCTGGCTGATAGTCAAAGCTGATGGCCGCCTGCGACTGCTCCTGCAGCGGCGCGATCATCGCCTGCATCGCCTGCACTAAATCGGCCTGTTCAATGCTCAGGCGGAAGGTGGTGAGCAGCTCGCGCAGCTGCTGATACGCCTCGGCCAGCGCGCGATCGAAATCGGCGATGATTGCCTGTGCCTGCGGCTGGCTGCTATCGACAGTGCGCCGCAGCAGCGTCAGCTGGATGCGCAGAAAAGAGAGCGACTGCGCCAGCGAATCGTGTAGCTCGCGCGCAATGGTGGCGCGCTCTTCAATCAGCAGCATCTGCTGATATTGCTTCTGTGTCTGCCAGATCCACAGCGCGCGCGCCAGCATGTTGGCCAGACTGTGCATCAGCTCATCGGCCGGCGGCGCGCGCCGGGTTTGCCAGCACAGTTCGCCGAGGCGTTGCTCCTCCTGCTGTAGCGGCAGCCGCTGCCAGCTGAGATCGTCGGCAGGGACGCCGGCCTGGAAGGCGATATCCTCGCTGGCGATTTGCAGCACCTCCAGCGCTTCACGGCGCTGCACCAGCCGCAGCAGGCCCTGAAACAGCTCCGGATTGAGTGGGCTGCCGGTGAGAATCTGCGAGCTTTCATACAGCAGCGACAGCGTGCGGTTGGCCTGGGTTAAATCTTCGGTTTTGTTACGCACCGCGCACTCCAGCAGGCGATAGTGCGAATGCAGCCGTTCCGCCATGGTGGTAAACGCCTGCGCCAGTACGCCCAGCTCGTTGGGCTGATGCACGGAAAGCGGCGGAAAACTGAAGTTGGCCTGTTCGACGTACTGACTGGCGGTCACCAGCGAATCAAGCGGGCGCACCACGTTGCGGCGGATAAAACCAATGCTCCACAGCGCCAGCGCGACAATCGCCAGAAAGCCAAACAGGCTGCTGGCCGCCACCAGATGCATTTTCAGCTCGGCATAATGCTGCACCGCCAGCACGAAGCGGTCGATCTCGCTGACGTAGCCCGCCACGCGCTGCTGATATACCTGCGCCCGCGCTGGCTGCAGCGTCTCCTGCAGTATTGGCCAGCTGTCGCGCAGATAGCGGTAGCGGGTGGTGACTTCAATCGGCACCCACGGACGCTCCAGATGCTGCAGCGCCGGTGACTCCAGCGTCTGCTGATACAGCTGCATATGGTGCGCCAGCTGTTGCGGATCGCGCGTGCTGTCCCACGCCAGCCGGTAAATTTGCATGCGCAGCGAGCCGGCGACATTCACCGCTTCGGCATCGCGTAAACTGCTGGAGAGCGTCATCAGCGCCAGTCCGGTGGTCAACAGCGACAGCAGCACAATCGTGCTCAGCGCCCGGGCAATGGTGCGGGTAACAGGACGTTTCACTATCACAATAATAACCCTTACAAGAGCGGGGGATTATAAGTCAGTCGCCAGCGTGGCGCGAGCCTCAAATTGACACATCTGGTTACTTTTACCAGAGAAACTCACTGCACTTTACCTTTCCCTGGATTAGCCGCGTTTGGCTGGCGAAATATTGAACGCTTTTACTGCCCGCGCAGCCTGGTTTGCACTGGCCCGACGATACTTTGACGCGTAACCCTTTCCCCGCACGACAACAGGAGCACCTCATGAAGACACGTTATGCCGTAATGACTGCTGCACTGCTTGCCAGCGCATCGTTTACCACCTTTGCCGCCTCGCCGTTAAGCGAGGCACAAACCCAGGATCTGCAAAGCAGCGGCACCGTTTCGGTGAGCGGCGTGCGCGGTTCGCTGGATGACGCCACCCGTCAGCTGTCGCAGAAAGCGGAAGAGATGGGCGCCAGCCACTATCGCGTCATTGGCATGCAGAATCCAGGCGATTCCAGCATGTGGAGCGGCAGCGCCGAGATTTACCGTTAATGCCCGTCTTTATTCCCCTCTGGTAGTTTTTTCCTGTAGCCACCGATTACCGGCCACCCTGTTGGCCGGTTTTTTTGTGCGTCGCGACGGATTATTACAAATCAACTCGTGCAGTCAGCCAGTATATTTTGCTTCGTTCATGCAGAACGGGTAGGATTCATCGCCGTAATTTCCCGGCTCGCCGTGCGGCATCGTTCCGCCGCTCAGAGAGCGGGTTTTACCCCATTTCGCACTGCCGGGCGCAATCGATTGGTTACGCGGTGATTGATGGTCAGGACAAACAGGAAAGCTATGAAATCTACTAAAAAAACGCCAGCCGAACAGCGTGCTGCGAGAAGGCGCTGGCTTAACTCTCACGACACGGGTTACCACAAAGCAATGGGTAACCGTCAGGTACAAATGATCGCCATCGGCGGCGCTATCGGGACCGGTCTGTTCCTCGGTGCTGGTGCTCGTCTGCAGATGGCCGGTCCGGCACTGGCACTGGTGTATCTGGTGTGCGGTATCTTCTCTTTCTTTATTCTCCGCGCGTTGGGCGAACTGGTGTTACATCGTCCTTCCAGCGGCAGCTTTGTTTCGTACGCGCGTGAATTCCTCGGGGAAAAAGCGTCCTACGTCGCGGGCTGGATGTATTTCGTTAACTGGGCGATGACCGGTATCGTCGATATCACCGCGGTCGCGCTCTACATGCATTACTGGGGCGCGTTTGGCGATGTGCCGCAGTGGGTGTTTGCGCTGGGCGCGCTGGCGATTGTCGGCACCATGAACATGATCGGCGTCAAATGGTTCGCCGAGATGGAGTTCTGGTTCGCGCTGGTGAAAGTGCTGGCTATCGTGGTGTTCCTGATTGTCGGCGTGGTGTTCCTCGGCAGCGGTAAACCGCTGGACGGCAACACCACCGGCTTCCACCTGATTACCGACAACGGCGGGCTGTTCCCGCACGGTCTGCTGCCGGCGCTGGTGCTGGTGCAGGGCGTGGTGTTTGCCTTTGCCTCGATTGAGCTGGTGGGCACGGCGGCGGGTGAGTGTAAAGACCCGAAAACCATGCTGCCGAAAGCCATCAACAGCGTGATCTGGCGTATTGGCCTGTTCTATGTGGGTTCAGTGGTGCTGCTGGTCCTGCTGCTGCCGTGGAACGCCTATCAGGCCGGTCAAAGCCCGTTTGTGACCTTTTTCTCCAAACTGGGCGTGCCGTATGTCGGCAGCATCATGAACATCGTGGTGCTGAGCGCGGCGCTGTCGAGCCTGAACTCGGGCCTTTACTCCACCGGACGTATTCTGCGTTCGATGTCGATGGGCGGCTCGGCGCCGCAGTTTATGTCGAAGATGAGTAAGCAGCAGGTGCCGTACGCTGGTATCCTGGTGACCATCGGCGTGTACGTGATCGGCGTGGTGCTCAACTACTACGTACCGTCGCAGGTGTTTGAGATCGTCCTGAACGTGGCGTCGCTGGGGATTATCTCCTCGTGGGCGTTCATCGTGGTGTGCCAGATGCGTCTGCGCAAAGCCATTAAAGAGGGCAAAGCGGAAGATGTCAGCTTTAAGCTGCCATGGGCGCCGTTCACCTCGTGGCTGACGCTGCTGTTCCTGGTAAGCGTGCTGGTGCTGATGGCGTTTGATTACCCGAACGGGACTTACACCATCGCCTCCATTCCGCTGATTGCCGTGCTGCTGGTGCTCGGCTGGTTTGGCGTGCGTAAGCGCGTGCAGGCGGAAGCGATGAAAGAGCACGAGCATCATCATGACGATCAGGATGATGCGGCGCCAAAGCTGGCGGAAGATAACGCGCGTTAATCGCAGCGATGTTCACCTGCGGGGGCCAGTCGGCCCCCGTTTTTATTTCAATTCTCCTTCTCTTGATCCCGCATCGGGAATTACACCTTTCGGGTGATATAGCCCTTCATAACGTCAGGTTATTTTACGCACCATCTCTACATCCCCGCATGAAGGTGAGCCGATGGCGCTGTCGCGACGTGAACTCTTTACCGGGCAGCGCGTCATGCCTGCCGGCGGCATCGCGCTGCCGTGGTGGCGGGGAGAGAGCGGCTGTGACGGCTGTGGACGCTGCGTACAGGCCTGCGAAAGCGGCATTATCCGCATCGCCGCTGGCGAAACGCCACAGCTCGACTTTCTGCAGGGCGAATGCACCTTTTGCGCGGCCTGTGCCGACGTCTGCCCGCAGCCGCTGTTTCAGCCGCGCGACGCTGAACCTTTTAGCCAGCGCATCCGCATCGATAGCCGCTGCATCGCTTTTCTCGGCGTTAACTGTCGCAGCTGCCAGGAGAGTTGTGAGCAGCAGGCGATTCGTTTTCGCCTGATGCCCAACGGTATCGGTCAGCCGGAAACCCTTCCGCAACACTGCACCGGCTGTGGCGCCTGTATCGCGCCGTGTCCGGTCTCAGCCACAGGATTGCATCATGACGAATAACGACAGCTGGCACGTGTGTGGCCTGGTGATTCAGGCGCGTCCGACCGCGATCGCGGCGGTGCGGCAGGCGCTTCTGCATCTGGCCGATAGCGATATCGCGGCGGAAGATGCCGCACGCGGCACGCTGGCGCTAACGCTGGGCGCGGCCGACAGCGCTACGCTGCTGAGCAACATTGAAGCCACCCGCAACATCCCGGATGTGCTGGCGGTATCGCTGGTTTATCACCAGCAAGACGAAATTGAAGAACCCTGTAAGGAAGCATCATGAACCTGAGTCGTCGTGATTTTATGAAGGCCAATGCGGCGGCTGCTGCTGCAACGGCTGCCGGTCTCACCATACCGACCGTGACCAAAGCGGCCACCAGCCTGGTTGAGCCGATTCGCTGGGAAAAAGCGCCGTGCCGTTTCTGCGGCACCGGCTGCGGCGTGCTGGTTGGCACGCAGAATGGTCGCGTGGTCGCCTCGCAGGGCGATCCGCAGGCGGAGGTTAACCGCGGTCTGAACTGCATCAAAGGCTACTTCCTGCCGAAGATCATGTACGGCAAAGATCGCCTGACCCAGCCGCTGCTGCGCATGACCGACGGCAAATTTGATAAGAACGGCGAGTTCACCCCGGTAAGCTGGGATCAGGCGTTCGACATCATGGAAGCGAAGTTTAAGGCAGCGCTGAAAGCCAACGGTCCGGAATCGGTCGGCATGTTTGGCTCCGGCCAGTGGACCGTATGGGAAGGTTACGCCGCGTCAAAGCTGATGAAAGCCGGCTTCCGCACCAACAATCTCGATCCGAACGCGCGCCACTGCATGGCGTCGGCGGTGGTGGGCTTTATGCGCACCTTCGGCATGGACGAACCGATGGGCTGCTACGATGACATCGAGCAGGCCGATGCGTTTGTGCTGTGGGGCTCGAACATGGCTGAGATGCACCCAATTCTCTGGTCACGCCTGACCGCGCGGCGTCTCAGCAATGACAACGTCAAAGTGGCGGTGCTGTCGACCTATCGCCATCGCAGCTTCGAGCTGGCCGATAACGCCATTGTCTTCACACCGCAGAGCGATCTGGCGATCCTCAACTTCATCGCCAACTACATTATTCAGAACAACAAAGTCGATAAAACCTTCCTGCAGAATCATGTCACGCTGCGTAAAGGCGTGACCGATATTGGCTACGGTTTGCGCCCGACCAATCCGCTGCAGGCCGCCGCAAAAAATCCGGACAACGGCGAATCGACGCCGATCAGCTTCGACGAGTATGCGCAGTTTGTCGCGGAATACACGGTGGAAAAAGCCAGCGCCATGAGCGGCGTAGAGCAGGATCAGCTGATCGCACTGGCTGAGCTGTACGCCGATCCTAACGTGAAGGTGGTTTCTTACTGGACCATGGGCTTCAACCAGCACACGCGCGGCGTGTGGGCGAACAACCTGTGCTACAACATCCACCTGCTGACCGGCAAAATTTCCCGTCCGGGCACCGGACCGTTTTCGCTCACCGGCCAGCCATCGGCCTGTGGCACCGCACGTGAAGTGGGCACGTTTGCGCACCGTCTGCCGGCCGACATGGTGGTGAATAACGACAAACACCGCGCTTTAGCTGAAAAACTATGGAAGCTGCCGCAGGGCACGGTGCCAGCCAAAGTCGGTCTGCACGCGGTGGCGCAGGATCGCGCGCTGAAAGACGGCAAGCTGAATGCCTACTGGGTGATGTGTAATAACAATATGCAGGCCGGGCCGAACCTGACGCAGGAGCGTATGCCGGGCTGGCGCGACGCGCGCAACTTTGTGGTGGTCTCCGACCCGTATCCCACCGTCAGCGCCCTGTCTGCCGATCTGATTCTGCCGACGGCGATGTGGGTAGAGAAAGAGGGCGCCTACGGCAACGCCGAGCGCCGTACCCAGTTCTGGCATCAGCAGGTAAAAGCGCCGGGCGAGGCGAAATCGGATCTGTGGCAGCTGGTGACCTTTGCGAAACGCTTCAGCGTTGAGGACGTGTGGCCGGAGGCGCTGATTGCTCAGCAGCCTGAGCTGAAAGGGAAAACCCTGTATGACGTGCTGTATGCCAACGGCCAGGTGAATCAGTTCCCGCTGAGCGAAGTGGCCGACGATCGCCTCAACGATGAAGCGCGTGAGTTTGGCTTCTATATTCAGAAAGGCCTGTTCGAGGAGTATGCCAGCTTTGGTCGCGGCCACGGTCACGATCTCGCGCCGTTCGATACCTATCACGAAGCGCGCGGTCTGCGCTGGCCGGTGGTGGACGGTAAAGAGACGCGCTGGCGCTACCGTGAAGGCTTCGACAGCTACGTGAAAGCCGGTGAAGGCGTGCGTTTCTATGGTAAGCCGGACGGCAAAGCCACCATTTTTGCCCTGCCGTACGAGCCGCCAGCGGAAGCGCCGGATGGCGAGTACGATCTGTGGTTCTGCACCGGTCGCGTTCTGGAGCACTGGCACACCGGCACCATGACGCGCCGCGTGCCGGAATTGCACCGCGCGGTGCCGCAGGCGCTGCTGTATATCCATCCGCTGGACGCCAAAGATCGCGGCTTCCGTCGTGGGGAGAAGGTGCGCGTGGTGTCACGTCGTGGCGAAACCCTCGCCACCGTGGAAACGCGCGGGCGTAATCAGCCGCCGCAGGGGCTGGTGTTTATGCCGTTCTTCGATGCCGGCGTGCTGGCCAACAACATCACGCTGGACGCTACCGATCCGCTGTCGAAGCAGACCGATTACAAAAAATGCGCCGTTAAGCTGGTGAAAATCTGAGGCAGGATGCAATGAAACCTTTTATCACTGTTTTAACCGTTGCCGCCCTGATGCTGGGCGGCGTGGTGTACGCTAATAACGGCGTCGATCTCAATCAGTCACCGGAAGTGACGGCAACGCAGCAGGGCACCATTCATCAGCCCAAAGAGCAGAGCCGCAAGCCGCTGAACTACGTTAATCAGCCGCCGGTGATCCCGCACAGCGTGGAGGGCTACCAGGTGACGAAGAACGTGAACCGCTGCCTGCAGTGTCACGGTACGCAGAGCTATCTGACCACCGGCGCGCCGCGCGTCAGTCCGACACACTTTACCGACCGCGATGGTGTGGTGAGCAGCACGGTTTCACCGCGTCGCTACTTCTGCCTGCAGTGTCACGTGCCACAAACCGATGCTAAGCCTGTGGTGGAAAACACCTTCAAACCGGCTGACGGCTTCGGGCAGTGAGGTGGTTATGAAACAGAAACTTTTACGCATCTGGCGCTGGTGGCGACGCCCCAGCCGTCTGGCACTCGGCACGCTGCTGATTCTCGGCTTCGCTGGCGGCATTATCTTCTGGGGTGGTTTCAACACCGCGATGGAGATGACCAACCGCGAGCAGTTCTGTATTGGCTGTCACGAAATGCGCAACAACGTCTATCAGGAATATATGCAGACGGTGCACTACAACAACCGCAGCGGCGTGCGCGCCACCTGCCCGGATTGTCACGTGCCGCACGAGTGGGGACCGAAGATGATTCGTAAGATCCAGGCGAGTAAAGAGGTGTACGCCAAGATCTTTGGCCTGATTGATACGCCGCAGAAGTTTGAGGAAACGCGTATCGAACTGGCACAGAACGAGTGGCGCCGGATGAAGAACAACAATTCGCAGGAGTGTCGTAACTGTCACAACTTCGATTACATGGACTTCACCGCGCAGAAAACGGTCGCCGCCAAAATGCACAGCAAAGCGGTGCAGGACGGACAGACCTGTATCGACTGCCACAAAGGCATTGCTCACCATCTGCCGGATATGAAAGACCAGCCGAACGGTTTTTGATCGTAGCCCGGCAGCGCGGATAGCTGCGCCTGCCGGTGCGGTCTCAGGGTTTCGGTGCCGACCGGTTGATACAGCCGCAAACCACACAACACCGTAACGGCGCGATTTATCGGGCTAAGTTAATCACTACGCAGCTGCCCGGATGCGCAATAAATTGCGCCGCTACGATTCGTGTGGCATTTTATTTCTGCACCATCATCCTGCACATAGTGTAGCGGCGCGATTTATCGCGCTAAGTTAATCACTACGCAGCTGCCCGGATGCGCAATAAATTGCGCCGCTACGATTCGTGCGGCATTTTATTTCTACACCATCATCCTGCACATAGTGTAGCGGCGCGATTTATCGCGCTAAGTTAATCACTACACAGCTGCCCGGATGCGCAATGAATGGCGCCGCTACGATTTGTACGGCATTTTATTTCTGCACCATCATCCTGCACATAGTGTAGCGGCGCGATTTATCGCGCTAAGTTAATCACTACGCAGCTACCCGGATGCGCAATGAATGGCGCCGCTACGATTCGTGCGGCATTTTATTTCTGCACCCTCATCCTGCACATAGTGTAGCGGCGCGATTTATCGCGCTAAGTTAATCACTACGCAGCTACCCGGATGCGCAATAGATTGCGCCGTTATGATTCCTGCGGCATTTTATTTCTGCACCCTCATCCTGCACACAGTGTAGCGGCGCGATTTATCGCGCTGAGTTAATCACTGCACAGCTGCCCGGATGCGCTATGAATGGCGCCGTTACGACACGTGCCATGAGCGTTGAAAAGGCGTAATGCTCAACTGACAACCATTACGCCATCGCAGGCAACCTGCTCCACAATTCAGATAGTTTTCCCCACGGCTTCAGCCTATCATCTCAGGCTCCCTCAGCTACGCAGTGGAGCGGCTATGTCGTTAAAGATCAACATCATCAAAGATAAGTTGCTGTCTGATAATTATTTCATTCTGCGCAACTACACCTACGAACTCACCCGCAGCAACGGCGACGTGGTCCGTCACAAACGTGAGGTCTATGATCGCGGCAACGGCGCCACGATCCTGCTCTATAACCGCGAAAAAAACAGCGTGGTGCTGATTCGTCAGTTCCGCATAGCCACTTATGCCAACGGCAACGCCAGCGGTGAGCTGATTGAAACCTGCGCCGGGCTGCTGGATAACGACACGCCGGAAGATTGCATCCGTAAAGAAGCGGTGGAAGAGACCGGCTACCAGGTTGGCAAGGTCGAGAAGCTGTTTGAGGCCTATATGTCGCCAGGCGGCGTGACCGAACTGCTGCACTTTTTCGCCGCCGAATACAGCGATGCGCAGCGCACTAACGACGGCGGCGGCGTAGAAGATGAAGAGATCACCGTACTTGAACTGCCGTTTCCCCGGGCGCTGGCGATGGTGAAAGAGGGCCGCATTCGCGACGGCAAAACCATCATGCTGCTGCACTATGCGCAGCTGATGGGCTGGTTGCAGGCATCACCGCTGCGGTAAT
Source organism: Pantoea dispersa (assembly GCF_035783935.1). Classification (GTDB taxonomy): domain Bacteria; phylum Pseudomonadota; class Gammaproteobacteria; order Enterobacterales; family Enterobacteriaceae; genus Pantoea; species Pantoea dispersa_C. The sequence continues at coordinate 35,164 of NZ_JALKOV010000004.1, forward strand.
TCGCAGGGTCGGCATGCTTGCCGACCGGGCAGATGTGGGGGCGTAAGACATTACGCCATTACGCCATGTGCGTCATTACCGGGGCATTTAACGGCGTTACTTCACACTCCGGATGGGCCTGCATGCGCGCCAGCGCTTCGGCGTAGGAGGGCATGGAGTTGGCCGCGCCGGAACGCTCGACGCACAGCGAGGCAAACGCGGCGGCAAACAGCGCCGCCTGCGGTAACGCATCGCCGGACGCCAGGCGCGCCGCCAGTGCGCCGTTGAAGGCATCGCCGGCGCCGGTGGTGTCGAGCGGCTGGGCGGGAAACAGCGGAATACGCAGCTGTTGTTCCGCGCTGGAAAGCAGCGCACCCGCGGTGCCAAGCGTAATGATCACCTGACGCGCGCCCTTGCGGTGCAGCACTTCGGCGGCGCGCTGCGCGCTGGCAAAATCGGTCACTTTTATCCCGCTCAGCTGCATCGCTTCGGTGCTGTTGGGCGTCAGCAGGTCCACCTTCGCCAGCAGCGCATCGCTGATTTTCTGCCACGGTGCCGGGTTTAAAATGACAAACGTGCCGCCGGCGCGGGCGTTATCAATCATGCGCTGAATGGCGCTGAGGTTATTCTCCAGCTGCACCAGCAGAATATCGGCGGCGGCCACGGTGGGCTGACAGCGCGCCACTTCGGCGGCGGTTACGGTGGTATTCGCGCCGGGATAAACCGAAATCATGTTCTCGGCATCATCGCCCGCCACGTAAATCAGCGCGTTGCCGGTGGGTTTCTCTTTACAGGTGAACAGCGTAATGGCGTCGAATCCGGTCTTCTCCAGATGGCGGCGGGCAAACGTGCCAAAATCATCATTACCCACTTTACCGATATAGTGCACGCGCGCCCCGGCGCGCAGCGCGGCGGTGGCCTGGTTGGCCCCTTTGCCGCCGGGCCCCATCATGCTGTTGTGCGCCGTGAGCGATTCGCCCGGCAGGGGAAAACGGTTCATCACCGCCACCACGTCGAGGTTGAACGAGCCAAACACACACACTTTTCCTTTCATTGCATGCTCCTGAACAGCCGTTCTGCGGCCAGGCAGGCGCCGCGACAGCCGGTGTGATCGGTGGATTGACTGAAGATGATTTTCAAACCATCCCGCGTGGCCGGCGGCCGTAAATGCTGCTGAATCTGACTGCGCAGCTGCGCCAGCGGGAAATCTGCCATCGCCAGCACGCCGCCGCCCAGAATCAGGTACTCCGGATCGAGAATGTTCATCTCGGTGGCGATCAGCTGCGCCAGCCGGTACACAAACGCCTGCAGCGCCGGGTCAGAGCCGTGATGGGTAAACAGCGCCGACATCGGCGTTTGCGCCGCATTGGCCTGTGCCCAGTGGCTCAACCAGTGGCCGGAGGTCACGGTTTCTGCGCAGCCGTGGTTGCCGCACGGGCAGGGCAGCGCGTTACCGGCCACCGGCACATGGCCAAGCTCACCGGCTCCGCCATGCTGACCATGGTAGAAGCGGCCGTTGAGCCACAGGCTGTTGCCCATGCCGGTGCCAGGATACAAACCTACCGCATTTTCCGGCAGCTGCTCCAGCTGCATTAAATCCCACAGCATCAGATGGTTAACGTCTTTATCCATCGCCACCGGCACGCCCAGACGTTCACTGAGCAGCGCCGCTACCGGCTGATGATCAAGCGCCTGAATGAACGGCAGTGAAATCACCTGCTGGCGATCGCGGCTGAGAATGCCCGGCAGGCCGAGCATCACGCCGCTGACCGGCTGCTGCTCCAGCGTTTCAGCAATCAGCTGTCCGAGCGCGGCGAGCGCATCGGGCTGCTGCGCCCAGCTGGCGGTGGGCACTTTACGAAAGCCGCTCCAGACGCGGCCCGCCTCCATCAACTGCAGACGGGTGCCGGTGCCGCCAATGTCGATACCGAGCCAGCGTGTTGTCATGCCGACACCTGCGCCAGGCCCTGCGCTTCATCAATGCTCTCACGCATCATGTTCCACGCGGTGGCGAGGTCTTCGTGAATGTTAAACAGGCCGGAAGTACCGACAATCAGCACTTCGGCACCGGCACCGACCAGCGTGTTGTAGGTGCGCGTATTACAGGAACCGTCGATCTCAATCAGGTAGCGGTGGCCGTGCGCCTGTTTCAGCGCCTTCAGCTCCTGCACCTTCTGCACCATCTCCGGAATAAACGGCTGACCGGCATAGCCAGGATCCACCGTCATCACGGTGATTTTATCCAGCAGATGAATGTAATGATGGATAAAGGAGACCGGCGTGGCCGGGTTGAGCACCACGCCCACTTTTTTGCCGTAGCTGCGAATCAGGTTAATCACGCGGAACGCATCACGGTTGATGGTTTCAGCGTGCGGGCAAATGTAATCGGCGCCAGCGTTGGCCACCGCTTCAATAAAATCGGTCGGCTCTTCCACCATCAGATGCACATCGATCGCCACTTTGGTATGCGGGCGGATCTGCTCAATAAAGAACGGCGACAGGGTGATGTTTTTAACGTAGTGACCGTCCATGATGTCGATGTGCAGGAAGTCAGCGCGGGAGTCCAGCACGGCCAGCTGGTGCTTGATCTCCATCAGATTCATACACATCAACGACGGGGAGACTTGAATACGCATCATACTTCCTTTTTTTCGGTCAGAGGATTAAGCGCCGCGGCCAGTTTGCTAAGCCTGACGGCACGGTGATCGTTAAAGCGCGCTTTGAGTTGTTTGAAGGCCAGCACCACCACCAGCACCGCGCCCCACATCGCCAGGCTGACGTGCTGGCTGATGTTCATCAGGTTGAAGCCGGTGGAGAGCACCTGCAGGGCAATCAGCGCCAGCACCACGCCGGTCACGCGGCCAAAACCGCCGTTGGGATCGGTGCCGCCGAGAATGATGGCCAGTACGGTCAGCAGCAGGTAGGCATCGCCGTAGCCCATGCGCGCCGAGTTAAAGCGCGCCATCATGATCAGGCCGGCCAGCACGCACAGCAGGCTGGAGATGACGTACACCAGAATCACCATACGGTGGGTATTGATGCCGCTGAACCAGGTGGCGTTGATGTTACTGCCGCCCATGTAGATGCATTTACCGGCGCGGGTTTTGCCGAGGAACAGCGCCAGCAGCGCGGCGGCAACCAGAAATACCCACAGCGGCAGCGGCATGCCCAGCAGCGTGTCTGAGCCGAGCGACTGCACCACCGGCGGCATACCGCTCACCGCCGCACCTTTGGTCAGCCAGATACCGATGCCGTTGAGCGTCATCATGGTGGCCAGCGTTACCAGAATCGGGTGTGCGCCGATGCGCGTCACCATCACGCCGGTGATCACGCCAATTACCGCGGCAATCACCATCGCGCCGACGATGGCAATGAACAGCCACAGCAGCTGCTGACCGGTACCGGCATCAGCGGGCAGGGCGCTCATCAGGGTCCAGGCAATGAACAGCGCCGTCAGGTTAGCGGTGGCGATGATGGCGAGGTTCAGGCCGCCACTGAGGATGGCGATAAACATCGCCAGCGTTAACAGGCCAAGCTCCGGCAGCTGAAACGCCATGCTCATGAAGGTCGAGTCGGTGAGAAAGCGGCCCGGCAGCATGACGGTGAACGTGGCCAGCGCCAGTGCAATCAACAGCATCAGGCCGATGTTGGTGCCGTCCGGCCGCAGCGCAGAGAGTGATTTCATGGTGATTGCTCCTTCCGTCAGACAAAACTGACGTCGGTTTCTTTACGTTTTTTGTAATGGGTGACGGCAATCGCCACCATAATCGTGCCGCCGACCACAATGTTCATGAAGTAGTTGGAGACGCCGATCAGATTGAGGCCGTTTTTCAGGATGGCGATCAGGAATACGCCCATCAGCGTGCCGCTGACCGTGCCTTTGCCGCCCATCAGGCTGGCACCGCCCAGCACCGTTGCAGCCAGCACATCCAGCTCACCGCCCACCAGTGCGTTCGGCACCACTTCGCCCATGCGGTATACCTGCACCAGTCCGCCAATCGCCGCCATCGCCCCGAGCCAGCCGTAGGCAAAGACGTGAATCAATCCCACGCGGATGCCAATGCGCCGCGCCGATTCCGCATCGCCGCCCACCGCATACAGCTGGCGGCCCAGGTTAGTTTTGTTGAGCAGCAGCGCGGTGAGCCCTGCAATCACCAGCATGATCGTCAGCGGTAAGCCAATCTGGAAACTGTTGCCCTGCACGCTGAACGGCAGCACGCTGCGCAGGGTGATCCACCAGTCCGGCAGCGAGTAGAGGCTTTTGCCGCCGGTAACCCACATCAGCAGACCAAACAGCAGCGACTGCATGCTGATGGTGATGATGATCGACACCACGCGCAGCGAGGTGATCAGCAGGGCGTTGATCACGCCGAACAGCGTGCCGCAGACGATAGCCAGCAGAATGCTGAGCAGCGCGTTATCAAACTGGAACTGCACAAACAGCGAGGCGATCAGGTATTGCACCACTGATGCCACGGCGGCGAAGGAGATATCGATACCGCCGGTCACCAGCACCACAAACAGACCGAGGGCGAAAATACCGGTGACGGCATAGCTCTCCGCCAGATCCAGCAGGTTCTGCACCGTCAGGAACTGATCGCTGGCCAGCGAGAAGAACACCATGAAGGCCAGCAGCACCCAGGCGAGCCAGCCCTGGCTGGAGCGCGGACGTAAACGAGAGAAATCAGGCATTAATCACCTCCGCCAGCTGTTCCTGCGCCACGGTATCGGGTTGGTATTCGGCATGAACGGTGCCGTCGCGGAAGTGCAGGATGCGGTCGCAGTTGTACCAGACCTCCGGCACTTCGTCGGAAATCAGGATGATCGACAGTCCCTCTTTCGCCAGCTCGTGGATCAGCTGATAGATGCTGGCCTTGGCGCCGACATCCACGCCGACGGTTGGCGAGTCGAGGATCAGAATGCGCGGCTGGGTCAGCACCCATTTTGCCAGCACGATTTTTTGCTGGTTGCCGCCGGACAGGGTGGAGATCGCCAGGTTGGGATCGGCCACGCGCACGCCGAGCTGCTGGATCCACTGCAGGATCAGCTTGTTCTTGCGGTATTCGTCAATCAGGTGAAAACGGTTTTGCAGCTTATCGAGGATCGGCAGCACCATGTTGTCGGCCACCGACTGCTGCTGCACCAGGCCGAGCGTCAGGCGATCTTCCGAAACGTAGCCGATACCGGCTTTGATGGCGTCTTCGTGCCCGCGAAAACGCACCGGCTTGCTGTCGAGCCAGATTTTGCCGCTGTCCGGTTTGGTCATGCCAAATAGCGACAGCGCCAGTTCGGTGCGGCCGGAGCCGAGCAGGCCGCACAGGCCCAGCACTTCACCGGCATAAAGTTTGAAATTGACGTCGTGATACTGGCCGGCGCGCGTCAGCTTCTCCACTTCGAGAATCGCCCGATCGGCGTTGCGCGTGGGCGCTTTTAGCTGGTAGTCGAGCTTCAGGCCGGTCATCAGTTCGGTCAGGTGATGCGGCGTCATCTCTCTGGCTGGCCAGCAGCCCATCTTGCGGCCGTCGCGGATTACCGTCACGCGATCCGAAATCTCCAGCACTTCATCCAGCCGGTGACTGACAAACACCACGCAGATGTTTTTGTCTTTCAGATAGCGCACGGTGCGCAGCAGCTGATTGACCTCGGTACGCGTCAGCGACGCGGTGGGTTCGTCCATGATCACCAGTCGCGCATCGGCCACCAGCGCGCGGCAAATTGCCACCTGCTGGCGCTGGGCGATCGACAGCGCGGCGACTTTCTCATCCAGATCGAGATCGAACTTCAGCTCATCAATAATGCCGCGCGCGGTGTCGCGCAGCCGCGACTGACGGTGCCAGCCGAGCAGCCCGCTGAGGTTGTGCTCGAAGGCGATGTTTTCCGCCACGCTTAAATTAGGGAACAGCGACAAATCCTGGTAAATCACCTGGATCCCGAAGTCGCGCGCCTGACGGGTGGTCAGACGCGGGAAATGCTGGCCGTCGCCGAGGGTGATGCGGCTGCCACTGTCCGGGGCGTGCACCCCTGAAATGACTTTGATTAAGGTGCTCTTGCCACAGCCGTTGGTGCCAGCGAGACAGTGCACTTCGCCGGCCAGCAGGGTCAGCGAGATATCGCTCAGTGCGCGGTTGCCACCAAATGTTTTCGACAGGTTGTCGAGCGCAATCAGCGTCTGTGGAGTGACCTCATGCATGTTACAGCCCCATTTTCACCAGTTTTGGCAGGTTCTCTTTATCGAGACTTTCGGTGTTGTTACCGAGAATGGTGTGCGTCGCTTCATCCACCTTCACTTTGCCCAGCCCTTCGATGGTCATGCCGTCGGTGATTGGCTCTTTCTTCTCCATCATGTCGGCGATACGCACAAACACTTCACCGGCAGTCTGCGGATTCCAGATATAGCCGCCCTTGATGGCACCGCGTTGCACCAGCGACGCACCCTGGCCCGGGCTGAAGGCACCGATGACGCACACCTGATCGATCTTGTTGCGGTTCATCACCGCACGGCCCGCGCCAATCGGCCCTTGTGAACCGAACGCCATGATGCCTTTCAGATCCGGGTATTTAGACATCAGCTCGTTGGTGGTGCGGATGGAGTCATCCAGCGATTCGCCGACGCCGAACTTGTCGGTCACCAGCTGCATCTTCGGATAGTGCTGTTTCTGGTAATTGAGCGCGGCATCGGTCCACTCCTGATGCAGTGGCACCGTCAGGCTGCCGACATACATGGCGTATTTGCCTTCTTCATGCATGCATTTCGCCAGCGCTTTCATATGGTTGATGCCGTGGGTTGGCGCATCGACCAGCTCGAAATCCCAGTTGGCGTCTTTCTGGCCGGGCGATTCGTGAGTAATCACCATGATCCCGGCTTCACGTGCGCGCTTCAGCACTGGCTCAAGCACTTTCGGGTCGTTTGGCACCACGCCGATGATATCGACCTTCTGCGCAATCAAATCTTCAATCGCGCGCACCTGCAGCGCCGGGTCAGCGGCGGTTGGCCCGACCATCCACGCGTCGATGCCGCGTTTTGCCGCTTCACTTTTGATGCCCGCTTCCATGGCGTTGAACCACGGAATACCGCCAATTTTTACCACGATGCCCATGCGAATTTTGTCAGCGGCCTGCGCGCCAGCGGCGGCAAACAGGGCAAGCAGAGAACAGGCGATAAGATGTTTTTTCATAAAGACTCCGGATTAATTTTTTATTAGCTGCATCGAATGGCTGCGCTGCGAGCAATCAATAATATTGACGCCGTTCCACGCCAGTTCTTGTTCCAGCTCTTTGTCTTTTAATTGGTCAGTAATGAGAAAATCCACATCGCGGTAATGACAAATACGCGCGAATGAGGGGCGCAGGAATTTACTGCCGTCCAGCAGCAGATGTTTTCTTTCGGCTGCCAGCAGCATTTGCTGTTTTAAATGGGCGTTGTTTTCGTTACCTTCACGTAAATAACCGTCATTTCCCAGACTGCTGCAGGAAAAAAAGATCTTATTGATCTGAAATTCCCGTAGCGGCTGCTCCGCGACGACGCCGTGGAAATCTTCATAACGGTCAGAATATTCTCCGCCGAGGCAGATAGTGCGGATGCTGCCGCGCGCCGCAAGGGTCTGGACAATTCTGATAGAATTGGTTAATACCGTTAATTCAATATCCGGTAGCTGTCGTGCTAAATACCAGCAGGTGGTGCTACTGTCGAGTAATATACAATCACCGGGGCTGATAAAATCGAGTGCCCGTTTGGCTATCGCCATCTTGGCCTCGACGTTTTCATTCATGCGCTGGCGAAAAGATAATTCATACTCGTTAATACCGCGTGTATTTCCCTGAATGTTGGCGGCCTGTCGTTTGGCTGGTACTGCACCACCGTGGCTGCGCTGTAATACGCCACGCTTCTCCAGCTGCGTTAAGTCACGGCGAATGGTTTCCTGCGAAACCTGACATAACGTGACTAATTCAGCGACAATGACCCGACCATTTAAATTAAGCTCGTCAATAATTCGCTGCTGTCTTTCAATCGGCAACATGACTTCCCTCCGATGGCTATAAATTACTGGATGCCGGAACAGGAAAATGTGGGCTGGGCACGAGTCCGCAGCGGTCAAAAGGTCCGGCAACGTTAGGGTGATTTGTATTAAGGTTTTTATGTAAATGAGATCTCTTTATTTCATATTTGAGTGATCGCATTCACATAAATGCGCGTTATTACGCACGGGAATGGAAGAGACCGCGCACCGCGGTGACGCTGTGCCCGCACCTTAGCATGACCGCTTATGACCGTTTGTGTGTATTTGACCGTTTTGTGAAGGGGGTAAAAATTGTCCGACGAATCCGATTGAGCAGAAATCAGCCGCACCGGATGATGGGCCTGTTGCGCTATCCCATGCAGATCGCCCGTAAGGCGACGGCTTTTTCAGCAGTTAACTTCGCTTTTCAGGCCACTTCACAGTTTCGGCCTGATGACCGCGCATGCATTGCGCTATCATTTTCTTTCCAGGAAATCGGGGATCGTTTTTTTTCATGTCGTATTGGATGAAGTCGCTGCTTTTATTGCCCTTTCTGCTGATTGCCAGCGTACAGGCCGAGCCCCTGCAAAAGTCGTTTTCCGACTGGCAGATCACCTGCAACAACGCGGCATTCTGCGTGGCACGCAGTTTTCCTGGCGATAATGGCCTGGTGATGACGATTTCGCGTCACGCCGGGGTCAACGATCGGCCGCTACTGCGCATTGATTACGGCAGCGCCTACAGCGGTGCGTTACCGGGCGCGGCGTTAAAAGACAACCTGCTGCTCGATCAGCGCCGCCTGAATCCAGACCTCAAACACTGGACGGTCGAGCCGCATCACCTGGCCACCAGCAACCCCATCGCCATCGACGAATTTCTCGCCCAGACGCTGGATGCCGGCAATTTACAGCTCACCTATAAAGCCAGCGCCAGTATTCCGCTGCGCGGTATGAAAGCGGCGCTGTTACTGATGGATGACGTACAGGGGCGGGTGAATGGTGCCAGCGCCTGGGTAAAGCGCGGCGACCGCGTGCAGTGGGATGTGCCACCGCCGCCCGCCATCCCGCAGCTGCCGGCACCACTGCCCGCACCCGCGCCGCTGACGCAGCAGGAGACCACCGGCTTAATCGATTACGGAACCTGGCGCATCAACACCGACAACTGCTCGCTCGATCCGCTGCGGCGGGAAGTCAGCGTCGCGCCACTCACCGACAGCAAAGCGCTGCTGCTGGTAAGCTGTGAAACCGGTGCCTATAACGTCATCGATCTGGCGTTTGAAGTCACGCGCAGCCAGCCGTATGTGTCGCGCGGCATCACGCTCAACCTGCCGTTTACGCCACCGTCGCGCGCAGACAATCAGCTGGAACTGGTCAACGCCGAATTCGATGCCAGCAACGGCCTGCTGTATACCTACAGTAAAGGACGTGGTTTAGGCGATTGCGGTGTAGCCACGCGCTGGCAGTTTGATGGTAATGCTTTCGTGCTGGCGGAGTATGCGGAGGAGAAGACCTGTGATGCCTGGCATAGTAGTGATGACTGGCCCACCCTCTGGGTCACTCAGTAATCCCCGTCATCCTTCGCACTGCAGGGGCGTTGGCTGCGGCTGTTCACCCCGGTCACTTACCTGAGTAAGCTCCCGGGGATGCCCATCCTTGCCGCCTTCCTGCAGCACGAATGATTTAGGGGAGGGTTCGCAGTAACTGCTCGTCATAACTCACGCTTTGGCTACGGTGACATGACATCAGCTGTCAAAGACTTAGCGGATATTGCCGATCATCATCGGTGAGCCCGTCTGGTTGCCCACCAGCTCAGCCAGCATGTTGTTGACGCCATCGCTCATCGGCGTGAAGCGGGTCAGCGGCGAGCGCGTCACGACCACAAATACCCCGACGTTGTGCTGCGGCACCATCGCCATGTAAGTGATGAAGCCGCCGCCGCCGCCGGTTTTCTGAATGATGCCCGGATGGCCGGCCTTCGGAGCCATATAGACCCAGCCCATACCCAGCGCGTCGGCGCGTCCTGGCACGTCCATGCCTTCCACTTTGGCCAGCTGGTCGCGGCGGTAAATCAGTGTTTGCAGCCGATCAATCTGCGGCGTGCGGTGAGAGACTGCCGAGTTAAGGAACTGCTGCATCCAGCGTCCCATATCGTCCGGCGTGGAATACACGCCGCCGCTGCCGATGGCCGCCAGCGTGTTATTGCACGGGCTGGCGCCTTTTTCGGCAATCATCAGGCGCTGACACTGATCCGGTGATGGCGTGAAGGTAGTGTCTTTCATGCCGAGCGGACGCGTCACCAGCTGCTGCAGCAGCGCCGGATAAGGCATGCCGCCGGCTTTGGCCAGCGCGTCGCCCAGCAGATCGAAGGCGAGGTTGGAGTAAGCCGCCTGCGTGCCCGGCGCGGCTTTGAGCTGTGCGCCGCGCAGCCACTGCCAGCGGTCGGCTTTGGTTGGCCAGACAAACACCGGACGATGCGGTTTGCCGCCCGGCTGTTCACGCGGCAGGCTGCTGGTGTGGGTGGCGAGATTGATCAGCCGAATCGGCTGGCCGTTGTACGTCGGTACGCGGGCGCCCGGCGGCGCGTATTTGCTCAGCGGATCGTCAAGACGAATCTGGCCGCGCTCGGCCATCTTCACCATCACTTCGCTGGTCATCAGTTTACTCAGCGAGGCGATACGGATCAGTGAGTCCTGCTGTGGGCGCACGTTATTGCCGGGACGGGTTTCGCCGAAGCTGGCGAACACGCGCTGGTTACCATCAATCGCCACCAGCGCCATGCCGGTCGCACCGCTGCCATAAAAGATGTGTTCTGCATAGCGATCGACAATCTGCGAGGCCAGCAGCGGATCGGGCGATACCTGCGCCGCGCTGGTAAAGGGCAGCACGGCAACCATTAAGGCCAGTAAAAAAGGAGTACGTTTTTTCAACGGGAAAGCGTCCGCTATAGGAATCGGAGGAAAACCTATAGTAATCAGTTTGCGCAAAGCGGGAAGGGGGCGGGGCGGATTTTTTTCTGTATCAGGCTGTGAAATAAAACGGCCCTCTCCCGGCGACGGGAAAGGGCCAGACACTCAGGCAGGCTTAAGCAGCGATTCGGCGTGGCTCACCACGTTCTCGACGGTAAAGCCAAAGGCCGGGAACAGCTTGCCGGCCGGCGCGGATTCGCCGAAGGTGGTCATGCCGACAATTTTGCCGTCGATGCCGACGTATTTGTACCAGTAGTCGGCAATACCGGCTTCAACCGCCACGCGCGCACGTACGGTGGAAGGCAGCACCGATTCACGGTAGGCCACGTCCTGTTTATCGAACACGTCGGTGCTCGGCAGCGATACCACGCGCACCTTGTGGCCGTCGGCGCTGAGTTTCGCTTCGGCGCCCAGCGTGATCTCCACTTCGGAACCGGTGGCAATCAGGATCACGTCCGGCGTGCCATCACAATCCTTGAGGATGTAACCGCCGCGCGCGATGTTCTCTACCTGTTGCGCGCTGCGCTCCGGCTGCAGCAGGTTCTGACGCGACAGAATCAGCGCGGTCGGACCGTGATGGCGCTCAATCGCCGCTTTCCACGCCACGGCGGTCTCGACCTGATCGCACGGTCGCCAGGTGCTGAAGTTTGGCGTCACGCGCAGGCTGGCCAGCTGTTCAACCGGCTGGTGCGTCGGGCCATCTTCGCCCAGACCAATTGAGTCGTGGGTGTAGACCATGATCTGACGCGCTTTCATCAGGGCGGCCATGCGCGCTGCGTTACGCGCGTATTCAACGAACATCAGGAAGGTGGCGGTATACGGCACAAAACCACCGTGATGCGCGATACCGTTGGCAATCGCCGTCATGCCAAATTCGCGTACGCCGTAATGAATGTAGTTACCGGCGTGATCCTCTTTGATCGGCTTCGAACCGGACCAGATGGTGAGGTTGCTGGGCGCAAGGTCGGCGGAACCGCCGAGGAACTCCGGCAGCAGTTTACCGAAGGCTTCCAGCGTGTTCTGTGAAGCTTTGCGGCTGGCGATTTTCTGCGGGTTAGCCTGCAGATCGCGAATGAACTGGCTGGTTTTGTTTTCCCATTCCGCCGGCATTTCGCCCTTCAGGCGGCGGCTGAATTCGTCCGCCAGCTGCGGATGCGCCTGCTGATAAGCCGTGAATTTCTCTTCCCATGATTTCTCCTGCGCGGCTCCGGCTTCTCTGGCATCCCACTGCTGATAAATATCCTGCGGGATCTCGAACGGACCGTAGTTCCAGCCGAGCTGTTTACGCGTCAGCGCCACTTCCTCTTCGCCCAGCGCGGCCCCGTGCGACTCCTCTTTACCGGCTTTGTTTGGCGAGCCAAAGCCGATCACCGTGCGACAGATGATCAGCGAAGGCTTGTCGGTGACGCTCTGCGCTTCTTTGATGGCTGCCGCGATGGCGTCCGGATCGTGGCCGTCGATGCCTTCGGCGCTGCCCACCACGTGCCAGTTATAGGCTTCAAAACGCTTGTGGGTGTCATCGGTGAACCAGCCTTCGGTTTCGCCATCGATAGAAATACCGTTGTGATCGTAGAAGCCAATCAGTTTGCCAAGCCCCAGCGTACCGGCCAGCGAACAAACTTCGTGCGAGATGCCTTCCATCAGGCAGCCGTCGCCCATAAACACATAGGTAAAGTGATCGACGATATCGTGGCCAGGCTGATTGAACTGTGCCGCCAGCGTGCGCTCGGCAATCGCCAGACCTACGGCGTTGGCCAGCCCCTGGCCGAGCGGGCCGGTGGTGGTTTCCACGCCCGGCGTGTAGCCAATTTCCGGATGGCCCGGCGTTTTCGAGTGCAGCTGGCGGAAGTTTTTCAGCTCTTCCAGCGGCAGATCGTAGCCGGTGAGATGCAGCAGGCTATACAGCAGCATTGAGCCGTGCCCGTTAGACAGAATGAAGCGATCGCGATCCGCCCAGGCCGGGTTGGTCGGGTTGTGCTTCAGGAAGTCGCGCCACAGCACCTCGGCGATGTCAGCCATGCCCATCGGCATACCTGGGTGGCCGGAATTTGCTTTCTGTACCGCATCCATGCTCAGGGCGCGGATCGCGTTAGCCAACTCTCTGCGTGAAGACATAGGGTTCTCCCTTGTGATTGGGCAAAAGCGGACGGGCCGCGACCCGTCCGGCAGAAGGTGAGGTCAGGATTACAGGCGGGCGGCCAGCACGTCTTCCAGCTTCTGCTGGTCAACGGCAAACTGGCGGATACCGTCGGACAGTTTCTCTACTGCCATTGCATCCTGGTTGTGCTCCCAGCGGAACTCCGCTTCAGACAGCGGCGCCGGCTGGTGGAAGCCCTCGGTTGATGGCTCCAGCTTGCGCTCCACCGGCGCTTCGCTGTTGGCCAGCTCTTCCAGCAGGTTCGGGGAAATAGTCAGGCGATCGCAGCCGGCCAGCGCCACAATCTGCTCCACTTTACGGAAGCTGGCACCCATAATGACGGTGCTGTAACGGTGCTTTTTGTAGTAGTCGTAGATACGACGCACCGATTTAACGCCCGGATCTTCATCAACCACATACGGGTCGAGCGGTTTGCGCGTGTTGTACCAGTCATAGATACGGCCGACGAACGGCGAAATCAGGAACACGCCGGCTTCGGCACAGGCACGCGCCTGGGCGAAGGAGAACAGCAGCGTCAGGTTGCAGTTGATGCCGTTCTTCTCCAGCTCTTCCGCCGCTTTAATGCCTTCCCAGGTGGAGGCCAGTTTGATCAGAATACGTGAGCGGTCGATGCCGTTCTCTTCATACAGGCGGACCAGTTTCTCCGCTTTGGTCACACACATGCCACGATCGAAAGAGAGGCGCGCATCCACTTCGGTCGAAACACGGCCCGGTACGCTTTTCAGGATTTCCATACCGAGGTTGATCGCCACTTTATCGCTGGCGTTGATGATTTGCGTCTCTTTGCTGCCGCCCTGTTTTTTCGCGTACTCAATGGCGTCATCAATCAGGTGTTTGTAAGCGTCGAGACCGGCAGCTTTCAGGATCAGAGAGGGGTTGGTGGTGGCGTCTTCCGGATGGTAATGGCGGATGGATTCGATATCGCCGCTGTCCGCCACCACGGTGGTGAACTGTTTTAATGCATCTAGCTGGTTCATCGCTTAACTCCTTGATTAGCAATAATGTGGGCAAAACAGGCACCCGGGCAGCCATCGTCCTGGGTGCGCCCTTATCGGGGAAGGTAGGTTCCACACAGTGCAACAGACGTCGGATGAAGAAAATGCGTTTTCTCTGATTGTGACGTCGGGGCGCTTTTCTGTCAGTCAGGCCTGCCTGATCGGTTCAGCTCCGCGTTTTGCCACCCTTAAGCATAGCAGGCTGTCCCAAAGCCGCAGGCGAAGCCGTGGCAATCCGTGCCGTGGCGACTGTGCGTTCTTTGAGCGCCTTCACCCTCTTTTGCGCCGTGCGTTCATATACTGAGGGCTTTTCAGCCGTGTAAAAGGATGTCTGATGGACGATCAACTGAAGCAAAGCGCGCTCGATTTTCACCAATATCCCACCCCCGGAAAAATTCAGGTGTCACCCACCAAGCCGCTGGCGACGCAGCGCGATCTGGCGCTGGCCTATTCGCCCGGTGTGGCGGCACCCTGCCTGGAAATTGCCGCCGATCCGCTGGCAGCGCACAAATACACCGCGCGCGGCAACCTGGTGGCGGTGATCTCCAACGGCACGGCGGTGCTGGGGCTCGGCAATATCGGTGCGCTGGCCGGCAAGCCGGTGATGGAAGGCAAGGGCGTGCTGTTTAAAAAGTTTGCCGGCATTGATGTGTTCGACATCGAAATCGACGAGCACGATCCGGATAAGCTGATTGAGGTCATCGCCGCGCTGGAGCCGACGTTCGGCGGCATCAACCTGGAGGATATCAAAGCGCCGGAGTGTTTTTACATTGAGCAGCAGCTGCGGCAGCGAATGCAGATTCCGGTGTTTCATGACGACCAGCACGGTACGGCGATCATCTGCACCGCGGCGGTGCTCAACGGCCTGCAGATCGTGAACAAGGCCATTGCCGACGTGCGGCTGGTGGTGTCGGGCGCTGGCGCGTCGGCGATTGCCTGTCTCAACCTGCTGGTGGCGCTGGGCATGCAGCAGAAAAATATCGTGGTGTGTGATTCCAAAGGGGTGATCTACCGCGATCGCGAAGCGGACATGACGCCGACCAAAGCCGCCTATGCCGTGGAAGACCGCGGCGCGCGCACGCTGGATGAGGTAATTGGCGGCGCGGATATTTTCCTCGGCTGCTCCGGTCCGAAAGCGCTGACGCCAGAGATGGTGCAGAAGATGGCACCGAATCCGCTGATTCTGGCGCTGGCCAATCCGGAGCCGGAGATCATGCCGCCGCTGGCGAAGCAGGTGCGGCCGGATGCGATTATCTGTACCGGGCGCTCGGACTTCCCCAATCAGGTGAATAATGTGCTGTGCTTCCCGTTCATCTTCCGCGGCGCGCTGGACGTCGGTGCCACCGCCATCAACGAAGAGATGAAGCTGGCGGCGGTGCATGCGATTGCCGCTCTGGCGCAGGCGGAACAGAGCGACGTGGTGGCCTCCGCTTACGACGATCAGGATCTGAGCTTTGGCGCGGAATACCTGATTCCCAAACCGTTCGATCCGCGTTTGATTGTGCAGATAGCCCCGGCCGTCGCCAGAGCGGCGATGGAGTCCGGCGTGGCGACGCGACCAATCACTGACTTTGACGCTTACCGCGAGCAGCTCACCGAGTTCGTGTATAAAACCAATCTGTTCATGAAGCCGATCTTCTCGCAGGCGCGCAAAGCGCCGCAGCGCGTGGTGCTGGCCGAAGGCGAAGAGGTGCGGGTGCTGCACGCCACTCAGGAGCTGGTGTCGCTCGGGCTGGCGAAGCCGATCCTGATTGGTCGCCCGAACGTGATTGCCATGCGTTTGCAGAAACAGGGGCTGAAAATCGAGGCCGGGCGCGATTTTGAGATCGTGAATAACGAATCCGACCCGCGTTTTAAGGCGTACTGGAATGAATATTATCAGCTGATGAAGCGGCGCGGCGTCACGCCGGAAACCGCCCAGCGCGCGGTGATTGGCAACCCTACGTTGATCGGTGCCATCATGGTGCATCGCGGCGAAGCGGACGCGATGATTTGCGGCACCATCGGCGACTACCGCGAACATTACGACGTGGTGGAGAAGGTGTTCGGCTTCCGCGATGACGTCAAGGTCGCCGGGGCGATGAACGCGCTGCTGCTGCCGAGCGGCAATACCTTTATCGCCGATACCTATGTGAATGAGGATCCCAGCGCTGAGCAACTGGCGGATATCACGTTGCTGGCGGCAGAAACCGTGCGGCGTTTTGGCATCGAGCCGCGCGTGGCGCTGCTGTCGCACTCCAGTTTTGGCACCTCGAACGCACCCGGCGCACGGAAGATGCGCGAGGCGCTGGCGCTGATTCAGCTGCGTGCGCCGGAGCTGGAGATTGACGGCGAGATGCACGGCGATGCGGCGCTGGTGGAGAGTATTCGTCGTGAGCTGATGCCGGACAGCCCGCTGAAAGGCACCGCGAACCTATTAATCATGCCGAACGTTGAGGCTGCGCGCATTAGCTACAATCTGCTGCGCGTGTCCTGTTCGGAAGGGGTAACGGTCGGGCCGGTGCTGATGGGCATCCGCAAGCCGGTGCACGTGCTGACGCGCATCGCCTCGGTGCGGCGCATTGTTAACATGGTGGCGCTGGCGGTGGTGGAAGCGCAGACCGAGCCGTTATGAGCGGCAGGGCGGCCCCACGGGGGCGCGTTTTACCGGGTTATTCCGCGGGGTGCGCATGAATGCGCACCTGGCTTATTTTTCCAGCCCCAGCCAATCCTGCACCGGCAGGAAATCGCGGGTCAGCGCGGCTTCCGGGGAGCCGTCGGCGGGTTGATAATCATATTCCCAGCGCACCAGCGGCGGCATCGACATCAGAATCGATTCGGTACGGCCGCCGGTCTGCAGACCAAATAGCGTGCCGCGATCCCACACCAGATTGAACTCAACGTAGCGGCCACGGCGGTAAAGCTGGAACTGACGCTCGCGCTCGCCCCACGACAGTTCTTTGCGCTTCGCCACAATCGGCTGATAGGCCTGCATGAAACCGTTGCCGACCGCCTGCATGAAATCGAAACAGCGATCAAAATCGGGTGTGTTCAAATCATCAAAAAACAGCCCGCCAATGCCGCGCTGCTCGTTGCGATGTTTCAGGAAGAAGTAGTCATCGCACCACTTTTTGTAGCGCGCATAGACGTCGTCGCCAAACGGCTGGCACAGATCGAACGCGGTCTGATGCCAGTGCCGGGCATCTTCGGCGAAACCGTAGTAAGGGGTGAGATCGAAACCGCCGCCAAACCACCAGACGGGATCGGCATCCGGCTTTTCGGCAATAAAGAAACGCACGTTGGCGTGGCTGGTGGGCACGTACGGATTTTCCGGGTGCACCACCAGCGACACGCCCATGGCTTCAAAACTGCGGCCTGCCAGCTCCGGACGGTGCGCGGTGGCTGACGCGGGCATCTGCTCGCCATAAACGTGGGAGAAGTTGACGCCGGCCTGCTCGAACACCGCGCCATTGCGCAGCACGCGGCTGCGTCCGCCGCCGCCGCCGGGGCGTTGCCAGGTGTCTTCAGCAAAGCTGGCGCGGCCGTCTTCCGCCGCCAGACCGGCGCATATGTCATCCTGCAGCGCCAGCAAATAGGCTTTGACGCGCGAAATATCGGGATTGCTCATGGCTCACTCATTGCAAAAATTTGCCGCGATTCTAGCACAAAACGCTGTCAGGCCTGGCGACGATCGTACTCATCAAAGTAATTGACGATACCGTCAGCGATCGCCCGCGCGATGGTTTGCCGAAACGCCGTGGTGCCCAGCAACTGCTCTTCACGCGGGTTGGTAATAAACGAGGTTTCCACCAGCACCGAGGGAATCGACGGTGATTTTAACACCGCAAATGCCGCCTGCTCGGTGTGCTGGCTGTGCAGATGGTGCACCGGACGGATCTGGTCCAGCACGTGCTTACCCAGCGTCAGGCTGTTGCGAATGGTATCGGTCTGCACCAGGTCGAACAAAATCTGGTTAAGGTAATTGTCTTTTTCCTGCACCGCCGCGCCGCCCACTTTATCGGCGTCGTTTTCGCGCTGCGACATGTAGCGCGCCATGGCGCTGCTGGCGCCGCGATTAGACAGGGCGAACACCGACGCACCATTGGCATCCGGGCTGGTGTAACCGTCGGCGTGAATCGACATAAACAGGTTGGCGCCGTGCTGATGCGCAATCTCCACCCGCTGGTAGAGCGGAATAAAGTGGTCGCTGTCGCGCGTCAGGCGCACTTCCACCTTTGGATGGTTCTGCAGCAGCGTGCGCACGGTGTTGGCGATCTCTAAAACAATGTGCTTCTCTTCTGAGCCTTCCTGACCTACCGCGCCGGAGTCAATGCCGCCGTGGCCGGGATCAATCATCACAATGCGTTTGCCGCTGGTAGCCGGTTTCGGTGGCGTATGGCGCGCGCTGACGGGCACTTCAGCGCGCGTTTCTTTTGCCTGGATGGCCCGCGGCGACAGCACCGCCAGCGCCAGCCCGGAGAGGATCAGCTGGCGGCGATTGGTCAGACGCCGCAGCAGTGAAATCTTGTTCATTTACATATCCCTGAGAGTAAACCTGCTCCGTGTTATAGCCTAACCGGCGTCCGGCGGCGACTGGCGAACCATTTCAGGACATTACTTTGTATTTCAGGCCGCGACTCGTCATTTAGCCGTTTTTTTCAGCCGTTGCGCCGTGTGAGGGTTGCGCCAGGCAAAGAATGCGTGATAATCAGCGAATTGTGCCTAACTGCAGGGTAACACCGATGGAAATCCGCTCCTTCCGCCAGGAAGATTTTGAAGAAGTCATCACGCTCTGGGAGCGTTGCGATCTGTTACGGCCGTGGAACGATCCGGAACTCGATATCGAACGCAAAATGAACCATGACCCGGAGCTGTTTCTGGTGGCAGAGGTGGGCGGTGAAGTCGTGGGCACGCTGATGGGCGGCTACGATGGCCATCGCGGCTCCGCCTACTATCTGGCGGTGCATCCTGATTATCAGGGCCGGGGATTTGCCAATGCGCTGATGAACCGGCTGGAGAAAAAGCTGATTGCGCGCGGCTGTCCGAAAATCCATCTGATGGTGCGCGAAGAGAACGATCAGGTGGTGGCTTTCTACGAGAAGCTGGATTACGAGCCGGTCGACTCGCTGCTGCTGGGCAAACGCCTGATTGAAGACCGCGAATACTGATGCCACGCGACGCGCGCTGGTTTCTGCCCATATCGCGGCACAGCAAATAAACTTTTTGCCGGTTTGCGACTCCAACAGGCAAGCCAGTCGGCACAAAAGAAAGGAGTTTGCATGAAAGTTGTACGTCCCGCCCTGCTGGTCAGCGCGCTGCTGCTGGCCGGCTGCGCCAGTTCCGGTTCCTCTTCTCCCTCCAGCGCCAGCGAAAGCCACTGGTACAATCCGCTCAGCTATCACTGGTCGGCACTCAATCCGTTCAGCTGGTTTGGCAGTTCGCTCACCGTCACTGAACAGGGCGTGGCCGGGCTGAACAGCAATACGGCGATGTCAGAATCTGCCATCAGCGCCGCGCTGAACAACGATTATCAGCTGCGTAAGGGCATGCGCACGCAGAGCGGGCAGGTGGTGGATTTCTGGCAGGCGCTGGATGACGGTAAGGTTAAGCTGGTGATCAATGGCCAGCGCAGCGTTGAACGTATTGAAGTGCTGGACAGCGACGCACGCAGCGCCGACGGCAGTAAAATCGGTGATGCGTTCAGCGACAAATTCAGCAAAGCGTTCGATAACTGCAAAATGGTTGCCGGGCTGGATGTGCGCGATGTTGAGTGCCGCGCACCGGGCAGCCAGCACATCGCCTATATCTACAGCGGCGAGTGGCACGGTCCAACCGGGCTGATGCCGTCGGATGATACGTTAAAAAGCTGGAAAATCAGTAAGATCGTCTGGCAGCGTTAAGCGGTGAAAAAGTTGCGCTAACGCATCTTCTGCGCAGGGCTTTCCGGTATGATACCGGCGAAAAAACGCCGTTAACTTTTATGCCGGAGAGCATTGTCATGTCTCAGTTTCAGAGCGGGATCCTGCTGGAGCACCGCCGTTTCGCCATCTGGCTGGAAGCCCGCGCCACGGGCGACCTCGCTGCGCTGCGTCAGGGCAGCCACGCTTTCCTGCAGCAGCTGGCTGCGCTGCAACAGCAGTTTCCTGATGCCGGTCTTGGCGCGGTCATCGCCTTTGGCGATGCGCTGTGGCGCGATCTGCAGGGCAATGATTCAGCTCCCGAACTCAAAGCTTTCACGCCGCTCGGCAAGGGCGCAGCGCCGGCCACCCAGCGCGACCTGTTGATCCACATTCAGTCGCTGCGTCACGACGTGAACTTTTCGCTGGCGCAGGCGGCGCTGACGGCGTTTGCCGGCGCGGTCGCCGTCGAAGAAGAGACGCACGGTTTCCGCTGGGTCGAGGATCGCGATCTTTCCGGCTTTGTTGATGGCACCGAAAACCCGCAGGGCGAAGCGCGCCAGCAGGTGGCGATCATCGCTGACGGCCCGGATGCCGGCGGCAGCTACGTGTTTACCCAGCGCTGGGAGCACAACCTGCCGCAGTTCAACCGGCTGGCGATTGACAAGCAGGAAGCGATTATTGGCCGCACCAAACAGGACAATCAAGAGCTGCCGGGCGATCAGCGGCCAGCGACGTCGCACCTGAGCCGCGTGGATTTAAAAGAAGAGGGCAAAGGCCTGAAGATTCTGCGCCAGAGCCTGCCGTACGGCACCGCCAGCGGCCGTAACGGCCTCTATTTCATCTCCTACTGTCACCGCCTGTATAACATCGAGCAGCAGCTGCTGAGCATGTTTGGCGAGCGCGACGGCAAGATGGACGCCATGCTGCGTTTCACCAGACCGGTGAGCGGCAGCTACTTCTTTGCCCCTTCGCTGACGGCGCTGCAGGCGCTGTCACGTTAAGCACCGTGATGCCGGTGCGCGCCATGCGCACCGCATCCCTCTCTTTGCGCCTTAACATTCCCGCCCTGCGCATAAACTCTGCCGCTGGCTTATGCCTTTTTAGACTTTGAAATCCCTAAACGATATATAAAACCGTTACAGCTTTCGCCAGAGTTATAAATACACTGACAGCATCTAATGGCATAGCCTCGAACTCCATTTCTCAGGGTGCAGCATGACACGTTCGGTTTCGAAAAAATGGCTTGGCGGTATAGCGCTGTCGCTGAGTTTAGCGGGCGCGGCACAGGCAACAGAGCTGCTTAACAGCTCTTACGATGTGTCACGTGAACTGTTTGTTGCCCTGAATGCGCCGTTTGAACAGCAGTGGGACGCGGCGCACCCTGACGATAAGCTGACCATCAAACAGTCCCATGCCGGCTCCTCAAAACAGGCGCTGGCGATTTTGCAGGGGCTGCGTGCTGATGTTGTCACTTACAACCAGGTGACCGATGTGCAGGTGCTGCACGACAAAGGCAACCTGATCCCGGCCGACTGGCAGAGCCGCCTGCCCAACAGCAGCTCACCGTTCTATTCCACCATGGCGTTCCTGGTGCGCAAGGGCAATCCCAAGCAGATTCACGACTGGGCCGATCTGGCACGCGATAACGTGAAACTGATTTTCCCGAACCCGAAAACCTCCGGTAACGGCCGTTACACCTATCTGGCCGCGTGGGGCGCCGCCGATCAGGCGGACGGCAAAGATAAAGCCAAAACCGAAGCGTTCATGAAGAAGTTCCTGAAAAACGTCGAAGTGTTTGATACCGGCGGCCGTGGTGCGACCACCACCTTTGCCGAGCGCGGTCTGGGCGATGTGCTGATCAGTTTTGAGTCGGAAGTGAACAATATCCGCAATCAGTACGGCAAAGATGAGTACGAAGTGATTGTGCCGAAAACCAACATTCTCGCTGAGTTTCCGGTTGCGTGGGTCGATAAGAACGTCGACCACAACGGCACGGCAGAAGCGGCCAAAGCCTATCTTAACTACCTCTACACGCCACAGGCGCAGAAAATCATCACCCACTTTTATTATCGCGTGAATAACCCGCAGCTGATGGCGGAGCACAAAGACCGCTTCCCGCAGACTGCGCTGTTTAATGTTAATGACGCGTTTGGCGGCTGGCCGCAGGTGATGCAAACCCACTTCGCCAGCGGCGGTGAGCTGGATAAATTACTGGCAGCGGGGCGCGGCTGATGTTGGCTTCTGCACAGAAACGCGTTCTGCCCGGCTTTGGTCTCAGCCTCGGCACCAGCCTGCTGTTTACCTGCCTGATTCTGCTGCTGCCGATCAGCGCGCTGCTGATGCAGCTGTCGCAGATGACGCTGGCACAGTACTGGCAGGTGATCAGCAATCCGCAACTGGTGGCGGCGTACAAAGTGACGCTGCTGTCCGCGGGCGTGGCTTCTCTGTTTAACGCGGTGTTTGGCATGCTGATGGCGTGGATCCTGACCCGCTATCGCTTTCCTGGCCGTACGCTGCTGGATGGCCTGATAGACCTGCCGTTTGCGCTGCCGACGGCGGTGGCCGGTCTGACCCTGGCCGGGCTGTTTTCGGTTAACGGCTGGTACGGTCAGTGGCTGGCACATTTTGATATCAAAGTGTCCTACACCTGGCTCGGCATTGCCGTGGCGATGGCGTTCACCAGCATTCCGTTTGTGGTTCGTACCGTGCAGCCGGTGCTGGAAGAGTTAGGTCCGGAGTATGAGGAAGCGGCGGAAACCCTCGGCGCCACGCCGTGGCAGAGCTTCCGGCGCGTGGTACTGCCGGAAGTCGCGCCAGCGCTGCTGGCCGGTACCGCGCTGTCGTTTACCCGCAGCCTGGGTGAATTCGGCGCGGTAATCTTTATCGCCGGTAACATTGCCTGGAAAACTGAAGTGACCTCGCTGATGATTTTTGTGCGCCTGCAGGAGTTTGATTACCCGGCCGCCAGCGCCATCGCCTCGGTGATTCTCGCGGCGTCGCTGCTGCTGCTGTTCGCGATTAATACGTTGCAGAGCCGCTTTGGCCGCCGCCTGGGAGGTCACTGATGGCTGAGATTTCACAGATTAATCATGCCGAGCGCCAGCCGGTGAACTGGGGCAAATGGCTGCTGATCGGCATCGGCGTGCTGGTGTCGGTTCTGCTGCTGGTGGTGCCGATGATCTCCATCTTCTGGGAAGCGCTGGGGCAGGGCATCGGTCAGGCCTTTAGCAACCTGCAGGATGGCGACATGCTGCACGCGATCTGGCTGACGGTGCTGGTGGCGCTGATTACCGTGCCGGTCAACCTGGTGTTCGGCACGCTGCTGGCCTGGCTGGTGACGCGCTTTACTTTTCCCGGTCGCCAGTTGCTGCTGACGCTGTTCGATATCCCGTTTGCCGTGTCGCCAGTGGTGGCCGGTCTGATGTATCTGCTGTTCTGGGGCATTAACGGCCCGGCCGGCGGCTGGCTGGATGCGCACAATATTCAGGTGATGTTCGCCTGGCCGGGCATGGTGCTGGCGACCATTTTCGTCACCTGTCCGTTTGTGGTGCGCGAGCTGGTACCGGTGATGCTGAGTCAGGGCAGCCACGAAGACGAGGCCGCCGTGCTGCTGGGCGCGTCCGGCTGGCAGATGTTCCGTCGCGTGACGCTGCCCAATATCCGCTGGGCGCTGCTGTACGGCGTGGTGCTGACTAACGCGCGCGCCATCGGCGAGTTCGGTGCGGTCTCGGTGGTGTCCGGCTCGATTCGCGGCGAAACCTATACCTTACCTTTACAGGTTGAATTACTGCATCAGGATTACAACACCGTGGGCGCTTTTACCGCCGCCGCGCTGCTGACCCTGATGGCAATTGTGACGCTGTTTCTGAAAAGCGTGGTGCAGTGGCGATTAGAGCATCAGCAGAAGCGCCAACAGGAGGAAAATCATGAGCATTGAGATCAAACAGATTAATAAAGCGTTTGGCCGCACCCCGGTGCTGAACGATATCTCTCTGGATATTCCTTCCGGCAAGATGGTGGCGCTGCTGGGGCCTTCCGGTTCAGGCAAGACCACGCTGCTGCGCATCATCGCCGGGCTGGAGCACCAGAACAGCGGGCAGATTCATTTCCATGGCAAAGACGTTAGCCGCACGCATGCACGCGATCGTCAGGTCGGCTTTGTGTTTCAGCACTATGCGCTGTTTCGCCACATGACGGTGTTCGACAACATCGCCTTTGGTCTGACGGTGCTGCCGCGCCGTGAGCGCCCGAACAGCGCCGAAATCAAACAGCGCGTTACCCGCCTGCTGGAGATGGTGCAGCTGGCCCATCTGGCCAACCGCTATCCGGCCCAGCTTTCTGGTGGACAGAAGCAGCGTGTGGCGCTGGCGCGTGCGCTGGCCGTTGAGCCGCAGATTCTGCTGCTGGACGAACCGTTCGGCGCGCTAGATGCGCAGGTGCGTAAAGAGCTGCGCCGCTGGCTGCGCCAGCTGCATGAAGAGCTGAAATTCACCAGCGTGTTTGTGACCCACGACCAGGAAGAAGCGATGGAAGTGGCGGATAGCGTGGTGGTGATGAGTCAGGGCAACATTGAGCAGGTGGGCGCACCGGATGACGTGTGGCGCGAACCGGCAACCCGCTTCGTACTGGAGTTCCTCGGCGAAGTGAACCGCTTCGACGGCGAAGTGCACGGCTCGCAGTTCCATGTCGGCGCGCATCGCTGGCCGCTGGGCTACACGCCGGCCACGCAGGGCGCGGTCGAGCTGTTCCTGCGTCCATGGGAAGTCGATGTGTCACGCCAGAGCAGTCTTGAGACGCCGCTGCCGGTGCAGGTGCTGGAGATTAGCCCGCGCGGCCACTTCTGGCAGCTGGTGATTCAGCCCGCTGGCTGGCAGAGCGAGCCATTCTCCGTGGTGTTTGCCGGAGAGCAGACGGCACCGATCCGCGGCGAACGTCTGTTTGTCGGTCTGCAACAGGCACGCATCTATCAGGGTAACACGCCGCTGCGCCCGGTTGCCTTTGCCGAAAGCGCCTGATATTTTTGTCACTCCTTCGGGCGGGATTTTCCCGCCCGATTTATTTGCACTCCTTTCGGCTGGAATGACACCGTGACCACTCTGGAAAATACCATCGGCAACACGCCGCTGATTAAATTGCAGCGCCTGACGCCCGACAACGGCAGCGAAATCTGGCTCAAGCTGGAAGGCAATAATCCGGCGGGTTCGGTGAAAGATCGCGCGGCCTGGTCGATGATTCATCAGGCCGAGCTGCGCGGTGAAATCCAGCCCGGCGACAGGCTGATTGAAGCCACCAGCGGCAATACCGGCATTGCGCTGGCGATGATTGCCGCGCTGAAAGGCTACCGTTTACGCCTGCTGATGCCGGAGAACATGAGCCAGGAGCGGCAGGATGCGATGCGCGCCTACGGGGCTGAGCTGGTGCTGGTGACGCGCGAGCAGGGCATGGAAGGGGCGCGCGATCTGGCACAGGCCATGGCGCAACGCGGCGAAGGCAAGGTGCTCGATCAGTTTAATAATCCTGACAACCCGCTCGGCCACTATCTCACCACCGGTCCGGAGATCTGGCAGCAAAGCCACGGCCGTATGACGCATTTTGTCTCCAGCATGGGCACCACCGGCACCATCAGCGGCGTCGGACGCTATCTAAAAGAGTTTGCCCCGTCGGTAAAAGTGGTGGGTCTGCAGCCGCAGGAAGGCAGCAGCATTCCCGGCATCCGGCGCTGGCCGGCTGCCTATCTGCCCGGCATTTATCGTCCGGAGCTGGTGGATGAGGTGATGGATATGGCGCAGCAGGAAGCGGAAGAGACCATGCGCGCGCTGGCGCAGCGTGAAGGCATTTTCTGCGGCGTCAGTTCGGGCGGCGCGGTAGCGGGCGCATTACGCATCGCCAAAGCGCAGCCGGGCAGTGTTGTCGTCGCCATTGTCTGCGATCGCGGCGACCGTTATCTCTCCACCGGTGTTTTTCACCGCTAGTTCAGCCTCGCATTGCGACGATCTGTGCGCCGCCCGACGCGGCGCACGCGCCAGGATTGTCTATAGTCTCCCTGATTAAGCTGTGACGCGACCACTGTAAGGATCGCGTAAAACCGGCTGCTTTCCCGCGCCACTCAGGACAAAATAGCGGCAATTTTGTACGAGAGAAAAAGATGAAAATCCTGCTTGTTGATGACGATGTTGAACTTGGCACCATGCTGAGCCAGTACCTGATTGGCGAAGGTTTTGAAACCCAGCTGGTGCTGACCGGCAGCGCCGGGATTGAAGGGGCGCTGTCCGGCCACTACACCGCGATGATTCTCGACATCATGCTGCCGGATATGAGCGGCATTGATGTGCTGCGCCAGGTGCGCCAGAACAGCCGCCTGCCGGTGATCATGCTGACGGCGAAGGGCGACAATATCGATCGCGTTATCGGCCTGGAGATGGGCGCGGACGACTACGTGCCCAAACCGTGCTATCCGCGCGAGCTGGTGGCGCGTCTGCGCGCGGTGCTGCGTCGCTTCGAAGATCAGGCGCCGGTGCCGGATAAGAAAGAGGTGCTGCGCTGGGGCGAGCTCAGCCTGAATCCGGCCACGCGCATTACGGAGTGGCAGGGCAAAGCCTTTGATCTCACCGCATCGGAATTCAACCTGCTGGATCTGCTGCTGCGCGCGCCGGATCGCGTGGTGTCGAAAGATGAGCTGTCGGAGAAAGGGCTGGGTCGTCCGCGTGAAGCTTACGATCGCAGCGTGGATGTGCACATCAGTAATATTCGCCAGAAGCTGGCTGCGCTGACCGCTGACAGCGTGAATATCGAAACCGTGCGCAGCATTGGCTATCGCATTCGATGAAGCACAGCTACCGTGGCCGCATGTTCTGGAAGATTCTGCTGGGCTTCTGGATTGTGTTTGTGATGATCAGCCAGCTGTTGTGGCTGGGCTTTACCTTGTCGGGTAACCGCCACGAACCGCCGGAGATTGTGGCGGTGCGCCGTATCGTCAACCTGCAAATGGCTTCGGCGGTGTCGGTGCTGGAGCGCGGCGGCCCCAGTTCGCTCGACGATATGATGGCCGACTGGGAGCCGAACGATCGCCAGTTTTTCTCGGTGATTCAGCATGACAGACCGGCCACCACGCCGGATAACGCGCCGCCAGAGAGCTTTAATCAGCCGTTTCATGGGCCGTTTCCGCAGGTGATTGTGCGCTGGGTGAAAGGCGCTGACGGCAAAGAGTACGAGCTGCGTTATGACGTAAAAGGGCTGCGTGAAGACAGTTCGATGGGCGGCGGAGGTCCGCGCCGCATTCTGAATATTCCTGAGCCGATGTTCCTTTTTGCCGGGGCGCTGGGCCTGCTGTTCAGCCTGCTGCTGGCGTGGAACCTGACGCGGCCGATGCGCCAGCTGCGCGAAGGCTTTGCCCGCGTGTCGCGCGGTGATTTGTCGGTGCGGCTTTATCCGGTGATGCGCCGGCGCCATGATGAGCTGTCGATTGTGGCGCAGGATTTTGATGCGATGGTGGAGCGGCTGGATACGCTGGTTAAAGCGCGTGAGGAGCTGCTGCACGATATCTCGCACGAACTGCGCTCTCCGCTGGCGCGGCTGCAGCTAGCCACCGGTCTGGCGCGCCAGACGCCGGAGTCCGTGTTGTCTTCCCTGAATCGTATTGATGAAGAGGCGCGTCGTCTCGATAAGATGATCGGCGAGCTGCTGACGCTGTCGCGCGCTGAGCATGAGAGCATGCCTGGCGAGCAGTATTTTGACCTGACCGGGCTGCTGCACGCGGTGGTCACCGACGTGCGCTATGAAGCGCAGATCCCCGGCGTGGAAGTGGATTTCCTGGTGGATGAGAACGCGGATTATACCGTGCGCGGTAACGCCGAGCTGATCCGCCGTGGCGTGGAGAATGTGCTGCGGAACGCGCTGCGTTTCTCGCATCAGGGGCAGCATATCAGCGTGCGATTGCAGGCGGAGAATCAGTGGCTGGCGATTTGCGTGCGCGATCAGGGCCCGGGCGTGGATGATGAGAAGCTGTCGAGTATCTTCGATCCTTTTGTGCGGGTGAACTCACCGCTGATGGGTAAAGGCTATGGGCTCGGGCTGTCGATCGTACGCAAGGTGATTCTGGCACACCATGGTGAAGTGCAGGCGGTGAACCGTCCGGAAGGCGGACTGGAAGTGACGCTGCGGCTGCCGCGCTGGAAACAGGAATAAAATAATCACGCCAGGCGCAAACGGTCAGGACGACCGGACAGATCGCAAAGACGGCATAAACCGTCCCTGGGCCTCGTCCCGCGCCATCCATGGCGCGGGACGCTTTGCTCCTCTGCCCGGTCGTCCTGCCCTTAAACAGGCACAGTGCGCTTTGCCAGAAGTCATAGCCAGCAAATCATTTATCCACGTATTAAACAAACAAAAACGGCACCCATTGGGTGCCGTTTTCACGCTGTTAACGCGGTTTACTTCCTGATGCGGATCACCGGCGTTTCGCCCACGGTAACCTGACCGGAGAGTTTCACCAGGTCTTTGATCTCATCCATATTCGAGATCACGACCGGGGTCAGCGTGGATTTGGCTTTCTCTTCCAGCAGCGGCAGATCAAACTCGATCACCACATCGCCTTTTTTCACTTTCTGGCCTTCTTCAGCGATGCGTTTGAAGCCTTCGCCTTTCAGTTCTACCGTGTCGATACCGAAGTGCACGAACAGTTCGATGCCATTATCAGACTCGATAGAAAACGCGTGGTTGGTTTCGAAAATCTTGCCGATAGTGCCATCCACCGGTGCAACCATTTTGTTGCCAGTCGGTTTGATGGCGATACCATCACCAACGATTTTCTCTGCGAATACCACATCAGGTACGTCTTCGATGTTCACGATTTCGCCTGACAGAGGCGCAACGATATCGATAGTCCCTGACGCGCTCTCTGATTTATCGCCAAAAAGTTTAGAAAACAAACCCATGATCTTCTCCTAAGCAGTAATTTGGGGCCAGCGTCTCGTGGATCAGCAGAGCGTTTTTTCTTTGATGAACTTGTTGACCAGGTTCATCAAATCTTCCGCTGTGGGTTGAGCCAGAGCCTGCTCTGCCAGTGCCTTAGCATCTTCGAAATTGGTATTACGAATGATCTTCTTGATGCTTGGGATTGAAATGGCACTCATGCTGAATTCGTCCAGCCCCATTCCCAGTAACAGTAGTGTAGCACGTTCATCACCAGCCAGCTCACCACACATGCCGGTCCATTTCCCTTCGGCATGTGATGCGTCGATCACTTGCTTAATGAGGCCCAGTACAGATGGCGTCATTGGGTTATAGAGGTGTGAAATCAAATCATTACCACGATCGACCGCCAGAGTATACTGCGTCAGGTCATTTGTCCCAATACTAAAGAAGTCGACTTCTTTCGCCAGATGGCGGGCAATCACTGCGGAAGCCGGGGTTTCTACCATGATGCCCACTTCAATAGACTCATCAAAGGCTTTACCTTCTTCACGCAGCTGTGCCTTCAGCATCTCCAGTTCCGCCTTCAGGAAACGCACTTCTTCTACCGAGATGATCATCGGGAACATGATGCGCAGTTTGCCGAAGGAAGACGCACGCAGGATAGCGCGCAGCTGGGCATGCAGAATCTCTTTGCGGTCCATGGCGATACGAATCGCACGCCAGCCGAGGAACGGGTTCTCTTCTTTTGGCAGGTTCATGTACGGCAGATCTTTGTCGCCGCCGATGTCCATGGTACGTACGATCACCGCCTGGGAACCCATCGCTTCTGCGACGGCTTTGTAAGCCTGGAACTGCTCTTCTTCGCTTGGCAGTGAATCGCGGTCCATGAACAGGAATTCAGTGCGGTACAGACCTACACCTTCTGCGCCGTTGCGCTCAGCACCGGCGACATCACGCACGGTACCGATGTTGGCGCACACTTCAACCTGGTGGCCATCCAGCGTAATCGCTGGCAGATCTTTCAGTTTCGCCAGCTCGTGCTTCTCAGACAGATACTGCGTCTGAATCGCTTTCAGCTCTTCCTGCACGTCATCGGTCGGATTGACGTAAATCTTGTTGTTCACGCCATCGATGATCAGGAAGTCACCGTTTTTCACGGTAGCGGTCACGTTGCCGGTGCCAACAATCGCAGGCAGCTCCAGCGAACGCGCCATGATCGAGGTGTGCGAAGTCCGGCCACCCAGATCGGTAATAAAGCCCAGCACCTTTTTCAGGTTCAGCTGTGCGGTTTCGGATGGCGTCAGATCTTTCGCCACCAGAATGGATTCGTCAGCAATGGCGCTCAGGTCAACGATATGCAGACCCAGAATGTTCTGCAGCAGACGCTTGCCGATGTCACGTACGTCGGCCGCGCGCTCTTTCAGATATTCGTCGTCGAGCTCTTCCAGCGCTTTCGCCTGGCCTTCAACCACAGAGTGGGCGGCGGCGTCAGCGGTTACGTGATCTTTTTTAATCAGGTCGATGATTTCCTGCTCAAGCTCTTCGTCTTCGAGCAGCATGATGTGACCTTCAAAGATCGCCGCTTTCTCTTCACCGAAGGTTTCACCGGCTTTCACACGGATGGCTTCAAGCTGCCCGGCTGCTTTGCTGCGACCGTCGAGGAAGCGCTGAACTTCCTGCTCAACCTGGTCGTCAGTAATCTTTTTACGGCTGATGACGATCTCGTCTTCCTTCAGCAGCAGTGCTTTGCCGAAAGCGATACCCGGTGATGCTAAAATGCCTGAAATCATAACCCTACCTTTTAATCACGATGGCTCATTGACCCAATGCGTTGCCACTGTCGCGGAGCAGTACTCTAAGGAAGCAATAA
This sequence comes from Pantoea dispersa, assembly GCF_035783935.1. Classification (GTDB taxonomy): domain Bacteria; phylum Pseudomonadota; class Gammaproteobacteria; order Enterobacterales; family Enterobacteriaceae; genus Pantoea; species Pantoea dispersa_C. The sequence continues at coordinate 65,920 of NZ_JALKOV010000004.1, forward strand.
CGCGGACAGGTTGTCCGCGATCAACATAATTGCACTCAATGGGGCAAAGGAGTCGGTTTAATGGCTTGCCGGAGCGAAATTACTCCAGTTCAGCCATCAGTTTGACCAGATGCTCAACCGCCTGCTGCTCGTCTTCACCTTCCGCAGACAGGGTAACAACTGTACCCTGAGTCAGACCCAGAGTCTGCAGTTTGAACAGGCTTTTCGCGCTGGCAGATTTGCCGTTAGAGGTCACAGTGATTTCAGACTGGAAAGCCTTCGCTTCTTTCACGAACTGAGCTGCAGGACGGGTATGGAGGCCGTTAGGTGCGGTAATGGTAACTTCTTGCTGGAACATTCTATTTCCCCAACTTTATCAGGTTTGGTGTTATGGATCTAAAGTCTAGCCTGGAGCCGTAACTTTAGCCTGTGTAGGTGCGCTGGTATGGCATCACGCTGACCAAAAAATGCGCTTGAATGAAAAGTCATTTTTCGATGACGGATCAAAACTGCTGCAATTCGTCACTCTGCTGATTATGCCGTGATTCGCCGTTTCACCAAATCAGTAAATCGATTCAGCTTGATCCACTTCAAAGGCAGATTAATTTCAGGCACCGAAATAATTGGCTGCTTAAATACCAGAGCCGCATCACTGAAATCAATCTGCCCGGTGGTGAAAGTGAGATCTGCGCCACAAAAAAGCACCCATTTGGGTGCTTTTTTCATCATTTTCAGACTCTGACGCTTACTGCTGCAGCTCCTTTTCAGTGAACAGATCGGCAAACAGCGCCGTACTGAGGTAACGCTCACCGGAAGAGGGCAGAATCACCACAATGTTTTTGTTGGCGAAGGCTTCGTCTTCCTGCAGCTTGAGGGCAGCCGCCACCGCTGCGCCGGACGAGATACCGGCCAGAATGCCTTCTTCTTCCATCAGCTGGCGCGCCGTGCTGATCGCTTCTTCGTTGGTGATAGCCACCACGCGGTCAATCAGTTTCAGATCCAGGTTACCGGGAATGAAACCGGCACCGATACCCTGAATTTTGTGCGGACCCGGTTTGATCTCTTCGCCCGCCAGCGCCTGCGCGATGACCGGGGAATCGGTAGGCTCAACGGCCACGGTGATCAAATCCTGCTTGCCTTTAGTGTTCTTGATGTAGCGGCTCACGCCGGTCAGCGTACCGCCGGTACCCACGCCAGCGATGAATACGTCCACGGCGCCATCGGTGTCTTCCCAGATCTCCGGGCCGGTAGTCTTTTCGTGAATTTCCGGGTTGGCCGGATTGCTGAACTGCTGCAGCAGCACATATTTATCCGGATCGCTGGCAACAATCTCTTCGGCTTTGGCGATCGCGCCTTTCATGCCTTTTGGCCCTTCGGTCAGCACCAGATTGGCACCCAGCGCCTTCAGCAGTTTGCGACGTTCAATCGACATGGTCTCAGGCATGGTCAGCGTCAGCTTGTAGCCGCGCGCCGCAGCGACATAGGCCAGCGCAATCCCGGTGTTACCGCTGGTTGGCTCTACCAGCTCAACGCCCGGTTTCAGAATACCGCGTTTTTCTGCGTCCCAAATCATATTGGCACCGATACGGCATTTTACGCTGAAGCTCGGGTTACGCGACTCGACCTTCGCCAGAATGCGTCCATTACCGATGCGGTTCAGTCGAACCAGCGGCGTATGACCAATTGTCAGAGAGTTGTCTTCATAGATCTTACTCATAGCCCGTCCTTAACTGTATGAAATATTGGGAACCCTCAGAGCATACCTGTTCTGACCTTCGGCGGAAGGAAAGAAATCGTATATCTATATAGCCGTCGACCATAAGCCTGATGCAAAAATGCATAAGGCTTTTTGATGCATTATAGATGACGCGCATGCTGGCTGCGGTAGCGGTCAACCCACATGGCGGTGGCACCGCATACCGCGACCGGCATAATGGCGAGGTTGAGTATCGGGATCATGGTGAACAGGCTGACCAGCGCGCCGAACTGCATATTGGCGGTTTTGTGCTGGCGCAGCGCGGTGCGCATCTGAGGAAAACTCACTTTGTGGTTATCAAACGGATAGTCGCAATATTGCACCGACAGCATCCAGGCGCTAAACAGGAACCACAATACCGGTGCCACCGTCTGGCCAAAGCCGGGGATGAAGTAGAGCAGCAGCAGGCCCAGCGCGCGCGGCAAATAGTAGCCGAGCTTCTGTAACTCACGCTTCATGATGCGCGGAATGTCTTTCATCATGCCGAGCCAGCCGCTGTCTGGCAGCGGTTTTCCGGTCAGACGGCCTTCCAGCTGCTCGGCCAGCAGGCCGCAAAACGGCGCGGCGATCCAGTTGGCGATGGTGGAAAAGAAATAGCTGAATACCAGCACAATCGAAATCACCGACAGCGGCCACAGCAGATAACTCAGCCACTGCAGCCAGTCCGGCACGTGCGACATCAGCCGGGGGATCCACTGGCCGAGGCGCTGAAACAGCCAGACAAACGCGCCGCCCAGCAGCACAATGTTCACCAGCAGTGGGATGATAACGTAGCGGCGGATGCCCGGCAGACGCACCAGTTTCCAGCCCTGCGCAAAATAATGAATACCATTCATGGATGAGACCGAATTCTCAGCGGGCATAGCAAGCCTTTCTCCTTTATGTGGCGGCGCCAACATCATAACCTGGCTTTTTATCGGTGACAGGCGCACTTTGCGCGAAAAAACAGCAAAAAAGCGTGGGTGAGCTATCTTATTTGTCAGAAAATACTGCACAGACTTGCACTTGTGTAGCTGGGCAAATACAGTTAGAGGATAAAGTTTGCCGTGGTGGCAAGGTATTGGAACAACAGAGAATACAATGATGCAGGATTTGCGTCTGATATTAATCGTTGTTGGCGCGATCGCCATAATAGCGCTGCTTCTTCACGGACTGTGGACCAGCCGTAAAGAGCGCTCTTCTGTGTTTCGCGATCGCCCGCACAAACGTCTGAAACAGCGTGAAGAAGCGGATGACGATGATCTGCTGAACAGCGAAGACGATGGCGTCGGCGAAGTACGCGTGCGTCGCCAGCGTGATGCCGAAGACGAGCCGCATTTCGACGCGCCGGTCACCAAACCTGCTGCACCGCGTGCGCCGGAACCGGCACGTCAGCCGTTCCCACGTCATGATACCGCGCTGAGCGGCGACCCGCTGCTGGACGATGAACCTGTACGCCAGCCTGCACCACAACCGCAGGCGCCCGTGGCGCAGCCTGTCCCGCAGCCACAGCCACAACCCATTCAGGCCGATCCGCTGCTGGATAACGAACCGCTGTCCGCCACCCAGCCGGCACCGGAATTTACCGCCGCCGAGCCAGAGACCAGACAACCTGAACCTGCGCCGGTGCAGGAAACTGCGCCGCAGCCCGCTGCGCCAGGCAGTAAAAAAGAAACGGTGCTGGTGCTGCACGTTGCCGCGCACGCCGGTGGTGCACTGAACGGCGAAGCGCTACTGCAGGGCATTCTGCAGGCCGGCTTCCAGTTTGGTGAAATGAACATTTTCCATCGCCATCTCAGCCCGGCAGGCAGCGGTCCGGTGCTGTTCAGCCTGGCGAATATGGTCAAACCGGGTTCGTTCAATCCGGATGAAATGGGCGACTTTACCACGCCGGGCGTCTCAATCTTTATGATGGTGCCGTCGTACGGCGACGCCAACCAGAACTTTAAGCTGATGCTGCAATCCGCGCAGCGTATCGCCGATGATGTCGGTGGCGTAGTGCTGGATGATGAGCGTCGCATGATGACACCGCAAAAGCTGGAAACCTACAAAGCACGCATCCGCGAGGTTATTGGCTAAGCGCTGCCAGCAGCATCACCCTTTAACTAAATGACCCCCGCTTGCCGGGGGTTTTTTATCGGACGAGAGAATATGACATCGGTTCAGGAGCAGATCACCGCGCTGCGCACCACGTTACGCCACCACGAATATCTCTATCACGTGATGGATACGCCGGAAATTCCGGATGCAGAATATGACCGATTGATGCGCGAACTGCGTGAGCTGGAGAGCGCGCATCCCGATTTAATCACCCCGGATTCTCCCACCCAGCGCGTGGGCGCGGCACCGCTTGCCACCTTTGAACAGGTGCGCCATGAAGTGCCGATGCTGTCGCTTGATAACACCTTCGATGAAGCCGGGTTTCTTGCCTTCAATAAGCGCGTGCAGGATCGCCTGAAAAGCACCGACGATCTCACCTACTGCTGCGAGCTGAAGCTGGATGGTCTGGCGGTGAGTCTGCTGTATGAAAACGGCCTGCTGGTGCGTGCCGCCACGCGTGGCGATGGCACCACCGGCGAAAACATCACGGCGAACGTGCGCACCATTCACGCCATTCCGCTGCGCCTGCACGGCGACAATATTCCGGCGCGGGTAGAAGTGCGCGGCGAAGTATTCATGACCGAAAGCGGCTTTGAAAAACTGAACGAGGAAGCGCGACGCACCGGCGGCAAAGTGTTTGCCAACCCGCGCAATGCGGCGGCCGGCTCGCTGCGCCAGCTCGATCCGCGTATCACCGCGAAACGTCCGCTGACCTTCTTCTGCTACGGCTTTGGTCTGCTGGAGGGCGGCGAAATGCCCGCCAGCCACTGGCAGCGTCTGCAACAGTTTAAGGCCTGGGGATTACCGGTCAGCGACCGGATTCGCCTGGTGCACACCGCGGACGAAGCGCTGGCGTTCTATCGCCAGGTTGAGCAGGACCGTCCGTCGCTCGGCTTTGATATTGACGGCGTGGTGATCAAAGTCGACTCGCAGACGCTGCAGGAGCAGCTGGGCTTTGTGGCCCGCGCACCGCGCTGGGCGGTGGCATTCAAGTTCCCGGCGCAGGAGCAGATGACGGTGGTGCGCGACGTCGAGTTTCAGGTGGGACGTACCGGGGCGATTACGCCGGTGGCGCGCCTCGAACCGGTGCAGGTCGCGGGCGTGATAGTCAGTAATGCGACGCTGCACAACGCCGATGAAATCGCCCGGCTTGGGCTGCGCATCGGCGACAAAGTGGTGATTCGCCGCGCCGGTGACGTGATTCCGCAGGTAGTCAACGTAGTGGAGTCCGAGCGTCCGGCGGATGCGCGCGAGATTGTGTTCCCCAGCCACTGTCCGGTGTGCGGCTCTGACGTGGAGCGGGTGGAGGGCGAGGCGGTGACGCGCTGTACCGGTGGGCTGATTTGCGGTGCACAGCGTAAAGAGGCGCTGAAGCACTTTGTCTCACGCCGCGCGATGGACGTGGACGGCATGGGCGATAAAATCATCGACCAGCTGGTGGAAAAAGAGTATGTCACAACCCCGGCCGACCTGTTCCGTCTCACCGCCGGCAAGCTGACCGGACTGGATCGCATGGGGCCGAAATCGGCGCAAAACGTGGTGGACGCGCTGGAAAAAGCCAAACTCACCACGCTGCCGCGCTTCCTCTATGCGCTCGGCATCCGCGAAGTGGGCGAGGCGACTGCGGCCAACCTGGCAAACCACTTTGGCGAGCTGGAAAAGGTCATGAACGCCGATCTCGATGCGCTGATCGCGGTACAGGACGTCGGCAAAGTAGTGGCGGCGCACGTGCGCAACTTCATGGAAGAGGAGAGCAACCGCGAGGTGATCCGCCAGCTGACCGAAGAGGTGGGCGTGCACTGGCCGCCGGTGGTGGTGGTCAAAGCCGAGGAGATCGACAGCCCGTTCGCCGGAAAAACCGTGGTACTGACCGGTTCGCTGTCGCAGATGAACCGTGACGATGCCAAAGCGCAGCTGACGGCGCTGGGGGCGAAGGTCAGCGGCAGCGTATCGAAAAAAACCGATTTGCTGATCGCCGGTGAGGCCGCCGGTTCCAAGCTGGCAAAAGCGCAGGAGCTGGGGATTGCGGTGATCGACGAAGCCGAAATGATTCGCTTACTGGGCGCCTGAGATGGATAAGCAGCAGCTGGTTGAAATTGCCAATACCGCGATGCCGTTTGGCAAATACAAAGGACGGATGCTGATCGATCTGCCGGAAGAGTATCTGCTGTGGTTTGCGCGTAAAAATGAGTTTCCCGCCGGCAAACTGGGTGAGCTGATGCAACTGACGCTGGCGATCAAAATCGAAGGCTTACAGGGCTTGGTTAAACCGTTAAAGCGCAGTGAATAAGTGACAGGCCCGCGATTGCGGGCCTGATATTTTTATGACTTCTGCACTTCAATCTGCTGCTTCGCCAGCTTCTTCTCATTGCCGGCTTTATAGCGCTGGGCAATGAACGAGCACACCATCAGCTGGACCTGATGGAAGATCATCAGCGGCAGGACAATAATCCCCACTGCGCTGGCCGGGAACAGAATGTTGGCCATCGGCACACCGTTTGCCAGGCTCTTTTTCGAGCCGCAAAACAGCACCACAATCTCATCCGCACGGCTAAAGCCAAACAGCCGGGAAGCGCCAAGGTTGATCGCCAGTGCGACAAACAGAATCAGCAGGCTGCCGGCCAGAATCCACAGCAGGGTATCAACGCCGACGCGATGCCAGATGCCGTTAACCACCGCTTCACTGAACGCCGAATAGACCACCAGCAGAATCGAGGTTTGATCGGTTTTACCGATCAGACTGCGATGTTTCTCCACCCAGCCACCAATCCAGCGGCGTGCCAGGTGGCCCAGCACAAAGGGCACCAGCAGCTGCAGCATGATTTTACCAATCTGCTCCAGACCGTTGCCCGGCGCATCACTGTGCACATTCATCACCAGGTTAACCAGCAGCGGCGAAATAAAGACGCCCAGCAGGCTGGATGCGGAGGCAGCACACACCGCCGCGGCAACGTTACCGCCCGCCATGGAGGTGAAAGCAATGGCGGACTGTACGGTTGCCGGCAGGATGCACAGGTAGAGGAAACCCGTGTAAATCTCCGCGCCGACGTTAACCGGATGCCACCACACCAGCAGCAGGCCAAGAATCGGGAAAATCACGAAGGTGCTGCACATAATCCACAGGTGCAAACGCCAGTGGCTGCTGCCGGCGATGATTTTCTCGCGCGACAGTTTGGCACCGTGCATGAAGAACAGCAGGGCGATGGCCGCGGTGGTCAGGTATTCGAAGAAATCGACGAACCCGCCTTTGGCCGGGAAGAAGCTGGCCAGCAGCACGGTAATGATGAGTTTGACCATCATCGGGTCAAGTCGTAAAAAGCCCATTGTTACAATCCGGTTAAATGTAATAAATGATGCTGCTGATTGTGCGGCAGTTGCGTTTAGAAATAAAATTGATTTATTGCATTAATCTATGAGCGCAATCGATGAATTACACCTTACGACAGCTGCGCACCTTTGTGGCGGTGGCGCAGCACGGCAGTTTCAGTCAGGCAGGGCAGGCGATTGGGCTGAGCCAGTCGGCTGTCAGCCACAGTATTAAAGAGCTGGAAGCGGAAATGGGCGTGCGGCTGCTGGATCGTACCACGCGCGAGGTGTTACTGAGCGAAGCCGGGCAGCAACTGGCAACGCGGCTGGAACGACTGCTGGAGGAGCTCAATACCACGCTGCTGGATGTGCGCAGTTATGGCGAGCAGCGCAGCGGCACGGTACGCGTAGCCGCCAGCCAGACGCCATCGGCCCATCTGATGCCGCAATGTCTGGCCAGCAGCCAGCAGCGCTATCCCGACATCCGCGTGATTCTGCACGATCGCGTGCAGCAGTGGGTATTGCAGAGCGTGCGCAATGCGGAGGTCGATTTCGGCATCGTCATCGGTCCGCTGCAGGATGCCGATTTTGATAGCGAAGAGATTCTGCAGGAGCCGTTTTTACTGTTGTGTCATCAGGATGATGCGCTGGCGCAGGTGCAGCAGGCGCAGTGGTCGATGCTGGCTGGTCGCGCTATGGTGCTGCAGGATTACGCGTCGGGCAGCCGTTTGCTGGTCGATGCCGCCTTACAGCGGCTGGCGCTGGACGTGCAGGTGGTGCAGGAGATTGGCCATCCGGCCACGCTCTATCCGATGGTGGAGGCGGGCATTGGCATCAGTATTTTGCCGGCACTGGCGCTGCCGCTGCCGTCCGGTCGCAAACTGACGGTGCGCCGGCTCTATCCGGAAATTAACCGCAGTCTGATGCTGATTAAACGCAAAAACCGTTCACTCACGCCGGCAGCGGAGGCTATCTGGCAGGAAGTGCGTCAGCAGGCGGCGCTGCTGACGCAGGATCGCGCGCTTAATCCGGCGTTTTAAACATAAACGTCAAGTTGGTTGCTGTCGGTTGGGCGGTTGATGCCATCCGCTTTCACTGCAGTAACCTCCTGTTTCTCCTGCTTCTGCTCCGCTTTCTCCTTTTCCTGCTTCTGCAACTGCTGGATTTGCGCCTGCAGCAGCTGAATCTGCGCGTTAATCGTCTCCTGCTTATCCTTTCTTTGCTTCTCGGTCAGGCTTTTGTCCTTCGCAATGTCTTTCAGTTCATCGTTCAGGCTGGCGATTTGTTTGGTCAGGCTGGCGATTTTCGAGGCGCTATCGCTGCTGCCGGATGCGCTTCCGGATCCCGAAGTACTGCTGCTGCCAATATTGGTATTGGTCGAAATGGTGGTCATAACGTTCTCCTTGCAAATGTGCTCTTTGGTTATCGGAACGCAGTCGCTGCGGCTTGATAGTAAGAAGTGTTAAATTTGCGAAAAGGTTTCGCCAGGAATGAGGATGCGGAGTGGGACAGGGCGGGCACGGCCTCAGGCAGAGCGGGTGCTTTCTTCAAGGCTGAAGCGAAAAAGCGCCGTGAGAACGTAAGAGCGGTCAGGTAAGGCAACCGCAAATCGCACACTGTTTGTAGCGGCGCGATTCATCGCGTAATAAATTGCGCCGCTACCAAACGTGCAACCGTGGTTGAATGCAGTTTCAGCTTAACTGGCAGCCCGGGGGGACGTGAAGAAACGAAAAAGCGCCCTGAGGACGTAAGGGCAACCAGGTAGGCAACTGCAAATCGCACACCATTTGTAGCGGCGCGATTCATCGCGCAATAAATTGCGCCGCTACCAAATGTGCAACCGTGGTTGATTCAGTTGCAGCTTAACTGGCAGCCTGGGGGTGGGAGGTGAAGAAACGAAAAAAAGCGCCCAGTGGGCGCTTTTTCCTGAATTTGGTGGGTCGTGCAGGATATGCCTCGGCCCATCCGGGGCCTCGCCCTGCGGGTGATGCTGGCGCATCAGCCTGAATCGCTCCCGGCGATTCAGTCGAACCTGCAGCAGGTTCTCATCCTGCACGTTCAGCATCGGCGCGCAGAAACGAAAAAAGCGCCCTGAGGGCGCTCTTTTCTGAATTTGGTGGGTCGTGCAGGATTCGAACCTGCGACCAATTGATTAAAAGTCAACTGCTCTACCAACTGAGCTAACGACCCGAAGTGGTGGGTGATGACGGGCTCGAACCGCCGACCCCCTCCTTGTAAGGGAGATGCTCTACCAACTGAGCTAATCACCCACTTCGGTACTACTTAACAAGAGTGTCATCTGACTAAGATATGGTGGGTGATGACGGGCTCGAACCGCCGACCCCCTCCTTGTAAGGGAGATGCTCTACCAACTGAGCTAATCACCCATATCTTATCTCTTGTTCACTGCGGGCCATCTCATTAAGAGTGGTGGGTGATGACGGGCTCGAACCGCCGACCCCCTCCTTGTAAGGGAGATGCTCTACCAACTGAGCTAATCACCCCCGCTGTGTGGAGTCGCATTATAGGGATCCTTCGAAGTGAGTCAACGCTTTTTAAAACATAAATGTGCGTTCGCTTTAAATTTAGACATCATGCAGCGCTTTTAGCCAATGTGCTGGTTTTATTAGCAGAAAAACGCACTTCTGCCGGTGCAGCCAGCGTGACAGTGATTGAGGAATCAGCCTCACCTGCTAGAATGTGCGCACTGTTTTTCCGCGTTAACCCGTTTTTTTGTCATCCAGACAATGAAACCTGCGCATTTAAGGCAATGCTGAATGAAAATCAAAACTCGCTTCGCACCCAGCCCGACGGGCTACCTGCACGTCGGTGGTGCGCGTACTGCGCTTTACTCATGGCTTTATGCTCGCCATAACCAGGGCGAATTCGTCCTGCGCATCGAAGATACCGACCTGGAGCGTTCCACGCCGGAAGCGATCGAAGCCATCATGGATGGGATGAACTGGCTGAATCTCGACTGGGATGAGGGCCCGTACTACCAGACCAAACGCTTCGACCGTTACAACGACGTTATCGACGAAATGCTGGAAGCCGGTACTGCTTATAAATGCTATTGCTCGAAAGAGCGTCTGGACGCGCTGCGTGAAGAGCAGATGGAAAAAGGCGAGAAGCCACGTTATGACGGCCGCTGCCGCGACAGCCATGAACATCATGCTGCCGATGAGCCGTGCGTGGTGCGCTTCCGCAACCCGCAGGACGGTTCGGTGATTTTTGACGATCAGATCCGTGGCCCGATTGAATTCAGCAACCAGGAGCTGGATGATCTGATCATCCGCCGCACAGACGGTTCACCGACCTACAACTTCTGCGTGGTGGTCGACGACTGGGACATGGGCATCACCCACGTCATCCGTGGTGAAGACCATATCAACAACACGCCGCGTCAGATCAATATCCTGAAAGCGATTGGGGCGGAAGTGCCGACCTACGCGCACGTATCCATGATCCTCGGCGATGACGGTAAAAAGCTGTCCAAGCGTCACGGCGCGGTGGGCGTCATGCAGTATCGCGACGACGGCTATCTGCCGGAAGCGCTGCTTAATTATCTGGTGCGCCTCGGCTGGTCGCATGGCGATCAGGAGATTTTCAGCGTGCCGGAAATGACCGAACTGTTCACCCTTGATGCGGTGAGCAAATCGGCCAGCGCCTTCAACACCGAGAAACTGCAGTGGCTCAACCATCACTACATTAATACGCTGCCGCCAGAATATGTCGCGACCCAGCTGCAGTGGCACATTGAGCAGCAGAATATCGATACCCGCACCGGACCGGAGCTGGCGAAGCTGGTGACGCTGCTGGGTGAGCGCTGCAAAACGCTGGTCGAAATCGCCGCGTCCTGCCGCTACTTCTATGAAGAGTTTGACGCCTTTGATGCGGACGCAGCGAAAAAGCATCTGCGTCCGGTGGCGCGTCAGCCGCTGGAAGTGGTGCGCGACAAGCTGGCGGCCATCAGCGACAGCGACTGGAATGCGGCAAACGTGCATCACGCCATTCAGGCTGCTGCGGATGAACTTGAGCTCGGCATGGGCAAAGTCGGTATGCCGCTGCGCGTTGCCGTAACCGGCGCCGGTCAGTCGCCTGGGCTGGACGTCACGGTGGAAGCCATCGGCCGCAGCCGCAGCGTGGCGCGTATCGAAAAAGCGCTGGCGTTCATCGCGGAGCGTGAAGCACAGGCCTGATTGCATTGAACAGCGGCCTGTCAGGCTGCTGTGATAAGGCAGGCAACAAAAAAGCCGGAAGCATCTCACTGCTTCCGGCTTTTCTATTCTTCCTGGATTCCCAACCGCTGTAACACGCCCCTGATCCCTTCCCGCAATAACAGCGCCGCCAGTTGTTCCTGTTCGGTGGCCGTCATTTGCTGGACAGAATTTATTAATAACGCAGGTAACGTATTTTGCTGAGCGCCGTAATTCGCCGCCGGTTCGTTTGCATGGCGGGTGGACTGAATAAAGCTTTTTACACGCTCATCAATGTGGATTAATCGCGCCTTACCGCCCTGTACACCGGGCTTGGGCGTGGTCGTCCAGTTTTCACGCTTGATCCATTTATTCACCGTCTGCCGACTGTAGCCCGTTTCCAGCGCGAGCTCTTCGGGAGTGAGCCATTCCTTTTTCACGATGCTGTCCCTGTTAAATACATTAGCTCTACATATTACAACAAAACGTTACGGGGAAAAGTAATCAAGGCAGAAAATGCCTTTTGCTGTGCGACAAAAGGCAAAATCGGTTTACTGCGCTTCGCTGACCGCCGCTTGTGCCGGACGGAAGGCGAGGAAATAGGTGAGGCCAACAAAGATCGCACCGCCCACACCGTTCCCTAAAAACACCGCAACCACGTTCGGTGCAAATTCTGCCCAGCTCATCTGCCCGGCGAAAATTGCGGCAGGCACGATAAACATGTTGGCCACCACGTGCTGGAAACCGATTGCCACGAAGGCCATCACCGGGAACCACATGCCGAAGATTTTGCCGACCATGTCTTTACTGGCGAAGGCCAGCCACACCGCCAGGCACACCAGCCAGTTACAGCCGATGCCAGAGATGAACGCGTGCATGAAATCCGCATTCACTTTGGCATGCGCGATCGCCACGGTTTTCTTCAGATAGTCGCCTTCGGTCATGCCGAGCAGATGGCCAAAGAACCATGCTACCGCAACGCTGCCAATAAAATTGGCGATGGTGACCCAAAACCAGTTACGCAGCACGCTGAAACCGCTAATGCGGCGCGCGAACCAGGCAATGGGCAGGGTCATCATGTTGCCGGTCAGCAGTTCGCCGCCCGCCAGTACGGTCAGAATCAGCCCGACCGGGAATACCGCCGCACCGAGGAAGCCGGCAAACGAGCCCCATTCAGCAGGCAGCTGGTTAATAACGTGCAGATCGAGCAGGAAGCCGGTGGCGATAAACGCGCCAGCCATGAAGCCAAGAATTAATAAGGTGGAAACCGGCAGACGGCTTTTAGCCACGCCGGCCTGAATCGCCAGTTGCGCGATCTCTTTGGGTGTATGCAGCGACATAGTTCACTTTTCTATTATTAAACAAGGAGGACGTGCTGGCCGGTTAGTGAGTGATTACCCTGGATGGCTAACCGGTTAATTAGCGCGCTAAGTTTTACACGCACCATTAACGAAAACAAGCCTGGCGCTAACATCTTTAACCTAAAGTTAACCTCGGCGTAGGGCACCGTTGAGGCGGCGTTAAGATAATGGCTGAGGACAGGGATGACGAGCGCGCGCTGCGCTGAAAAAAAAGCCACGGCGACACAGGGTTGCCGCCTTTTTCAGCGATCGCACGCAGAACGAGAATTTGCCGTTGACACTCAAACAGCGGTCTCATATTATGCCGTCCGTCGAGGTAACTCGGCGGTTTTTTCGGTACGGGGCTATAGCTCAGCTGGGAGAGCGCTTGCATGGCATGCAAGAGGTCAGCGGTTCGATCCCGCTTAGCTCCACCAAACCGCTCCCAACGGTTTGCACTGAAAAAACGATTTCCAGATGTGGGGGTATAGCTCAGCTGGGAGAGCGCTTGCATGGCATGCAAGAGGTCAGCGGTTCGATCCCGCTTATCTCCACCAATTCTCTGTTCGTTCAGAACAAACATATTCACAACCCGATAATAACACTGCCCGTTTGCACAGTGTGACGTTGCATTCGCCGACTGGCTGCGCGCAATGGCGCTGACCTGCAGCGCCTTTCCGTGTTAAACCGTCACGGCCTGTGGCTGCTGTTGCAGCACGCGAAATCCGTGAGTGCCGTCGCGATCCAGTTGCGCCACCAGACCATATTCCCAGTCGAGATAGGCCTGCATCACGTCCGGTTCAATATCGGTGCCTTCGTACGGGCGGCGATAACGATCGATGGGCGGCGAGAGCAGGTGTTGCTCGCCCTGTTCAGTGGGCAGACCGGCGGCGCGCCAGGCTGCATTGCCTCCTGCCAGCACCTGAACCGGTTTGCCGGTCAGCGTGGCAATTTGCTCCACAGCATAGCTGGCCAGCAGGCTGCTGCCGCAGGTCAGCACATAGCGGCCTGCATCGGGCAGTAATGCCTTGCCCTGCTGCTGCAGGGTGGAACGCAGCAGCCAGGCCGCACCGGGAATATGGCTGTTGCGGTAATTGGCGAGCGTGGTGAAATCCAGCACCTGCGTATCGCCAGCAGCCAGCCACTCGGCCAGCTGCGCGGGGGAGACCGATTCCGGCGCAGCAACCGGCGCGACCTGCGGCTGCCAGCTACCGACAGCGCTAAAATCGCTGGCCTGCAACGCGTCAGGCACCGCCACCTGCCAGCCAAGCTGCGCCAGCCAGGAGCCGGCCATATTGGCGCGGACACCATCATCATCCACCAGCACGATACGCGCACCGCGCACGCTGGCGTAGTGATCGGTTTCCTGTACCAGCTGGCCGCCCGCCACGTGACGGCTGCCCGGCAGGTGACCGGCGGCGTACTCTTCGGCATCACGCACATCAAACAGGTAGGTGGTGCGTGCTTCCTGCTGCCAGCGCGTCAGCGTCGCCAGAGAAATGCGTGTCACGCCGGCGCGATCGGCAATGGCGCGGGCCTGGCTCGCGGCCTGACGTTGCGCGGTTTCGCTGGTGTTGCCATAGCGGCGGCTCTGCCCATGCTCCAGCGCATGACCGGCCAGCGTCCAGCCAATGGTGCCGTTGCGCAGCGCGAATACCGGATTACGAACACCGGCATTGATCAGCGACTGCGTGCCAATAATGCTGCGCGTGCGTCCGGCGCAATTCACAATCACCGTGGTGCGCGGTGAGGGGGCTAAATCGCGCACGCGCAGCACCAGTTCGCCGCCCGGTACGCTGGTGGCGCCCGGAATGCTCATGGTGTGATATTCATCGAAGCGTCGCGCATCCAGCACCACCACGTCGGCATTATTGCTAATCAGCGCCTGTACCTCATCGGCGGAGAGCGAAGGCGTGCGGGCATGATGTTCTACCAGTTCACCAAACGCTTTGCTGGGTGAATTGACATCGATAAACAGCTCGCCACCAGCCGCCTGCCAGCCGGCTAAATCATCGGCCAGTAACGTGACCTGCTGATAACCCAGCGCGGCGATACGTTCCGCGGCGGTCTGCGCCAGGCCTTCGCCGTTGTCATACAGCGTAATGGCGGTGTGACGCTGGGGAATGCGGTCCAGCAGCTCCAGCTCCAGCTTTGACAGCGGAATGTTGACCGCAAACAGCGGATGGCCGGTGGCATACAGCGCCTCATCGCGCACGTCAATGATCGCCACTTCCTGTTGCTGGCGCAGCGCTGTCAGCAGTTCCGCCGCCTGGCGAAACGGGAAAACCGGTTTAGTCATGTGAAAGGTCCCAAATGTTAGGTAGATAACGGTTGCTGTAACCGGAAATGAAGCGCTTTGCGTGGCCGTCGGCGGTGTAAACCGCGCGCTCAACCGCGCCGATATTGGCGCCATACACGTGGATACTGACAGAGACGCGATCGTCATATGCGTTGCTGACACGGTGGATATCACCGATCGTCGGCGACACTGCCTCCACGCTGCCGGGTTCCAGCCGCACCGGCGCACTTTCCGCCTGTAAACCGTGCGGGCCCGGCTGCCACGATTGTGAAATCTCGGCGCCGCGCAGCATGCCAATCAGGCCCCAGACGCGGTGATCGTGAATCGGTGTCTGCTGACCCGGCCCCCAGACAAAACTCACCACGGAAAAGCGCTGCTGCGCATCGGCATACAGCAGATATTGCTGATAGTGCTGCGGATGAGGCTGGGTAAACGCCTCATCCAGCCAGTCATCGTGGCGAATCAGTTCGGCCAGCCAGCCGCTGCCCTGCCGCAAAATGGTCGCTTCATCCGGCTGGCTGTTGAGCAGGGTGGCCAGCCGGGCGACGAAGGTGCGCAGGCGATGGTGCTGATAATCACTCATGATTTGTCTCCCGGCGCGTGTCGGGCGATGCGGTTAGCGGCGGCGGACAGGCTGAAGTCAAACGCCTGGCTGACATCAACCTGTTTCGGCAACACCTGGTAACGATGGAAAAAATCGGCGGATTTCTGCAGCGTGGCAATCAGGTGCGTGTCAAACACCAGCGGGCGAATGCGCGCATCGTCAATCCAGCTGCGAGTTATTGCGGTGGGCATATTCAGGGTTTGGCTCAGCACGCCGGCGAATTCCTGCGGATGGTGTTGCGCCCAGATTTGCGCCCTCGCCAGGCGCGCCAGCAGGTCGGCAATTGCTTCCCGCTTGCCGGCGTCCTGCAACGCTTCATTACGGGCCAGCGCGTAGGAGTAACCGGACATAATGCCTTTACCGCCGCCGTCCGGCACGCGCACCGTGCCGTCGATGGCGGTCGAGGTAGCGATATAAGGCTCCCACGGTGCCCAGGCCGCGACCGCACCGGACGTCAGCGCCGCGCGGCCATCCACCGGTCCGAGGAAGCGCAGCGTGACATCCTGCGGCGTCAGGCCAGCGCGCTCCAGCAGACCCAGCAGCAGATAATGTCCCCAGCCGCCGCGGTTGACCGCGA
Source organism: Pantoea dispersa (assembly GCF_035783935.1). Lineage (GTDB taxonomy): Bacteria > Pseudomonadota > Gammaproteobacteria > Enterobacterales > Enterobacteriaceae > Pantoea > Pantoea dispersa_C. The sequence goes on from NZ_JALKOV010000004.1 coordinate 82,056, forward strand.
TCTGCTTACCTTTCAAATCCTGCAGCCGGTGAATGCCGGCGTCGGGGCGGGTCAGCAGGGCAATGCTGTCCGGGTTATTCTGCCAGGCTCCCACGGCTTTCACCGGCGCGCCTGCCGCATAGACAAACAGAAACGGCAAATCGCCGGTAAAGCCAACGTCGAGCGCTCCGGCATTGAGCGCTTCCTGCACCGGCGCGCCGGAGTCAAAGGCGGTGAGCTTAAGATCGTAAGGCAGATTATTCAGTTCGCCCGAGGCTTTCAGGGCGGCAAAACGATCGCCTTTAACATCGCCGAGGCGCAGCGTGACTTTATCGGCCGCCAGCAGCGGCTGAAGTGACGCGAGGGCCAGCACAACACCGGCAAACAGAGCGACAAGACGCATCAGGCGCTCCTTTTTTCAGTGGCGCTGAGCGCAGCCACTTTTTCACGCGTCAGCGGCAGCAGTTCACGGCCGTATTCCACCGCGTCATTCAGCGGATCAAACCCGCGGATTAACACGCTATGAATGCCGAGGCGATAGTAATCGAGCAGCGCCTCAGAAACCTGATCCGGCGTGCCGACCAGCGCGGTGGAGTTGTAGCCGCCCTGCACCAGTTTTGCTACGCCGGTCCACAGCACTTTGTCGTGGCGATCGCTCTCATGCGCCGCCGCCAGCAGACGCTGCGCACCGACACTCTGCGGCTTCGGCAAACCAAAGGTATAGCCGGTCTCCGCCAGCTGCTTCTCTGCGGTGGCGCGGATGTGTTCGGCGCGCTCCCAGGCTTCTTTTTCGGTATTACCCAGAATAGGCCGGAATGAGATGTTAAACGCAATCTGGCGCCCCTGCGCGGCGGCTGCCGCACGCACGTTACGTACCGTCTCGGCCGCGCCTTTTAACGGTTCGCCCCACAGCGCGAAGACATCGGCATGCCGCGCCGCCACGTCAATCGCTTCCTGTGACGATCCGCCGAAATAGATCGGCAGCTTATGTTGCAGCGGTTTAATGGCAGAGAAAGCCTGTTCGGCCTGGTAAAACCGGCCCTGATGATCGTAAGGCTGTGGCGATTCCAGGCTCTGTTTCAGCACGCTGAGAAATTCGTCGGTGCGGGCATAGCGTTCAGCCTTGCTGAGAAAATCACCGTCGCGGCGCTGTTCGCTGTCGCTGCCGCCGCTAATAATATGCACGGCCAGGCGGCCGTCGGTGAGATGGTCGAGCGAAGCCAGCTTGCGAGCCGCCAGCGTGGGCGCGACAAATCCCGGACGGTGCGCCAGCAGGAATTTAATCTTTTGCGTATGCGCCGCTGCGTGAGCGGTGACCAGGAAGCCATCGGGTTGATCGGACCAGTAGCCGACAAGGATGCGATCGAAACCGGCCGCTTCATGGGCGCGGGCAAAGCGGGCAATGTAGTCTTTATCGAATAACGTGCCGGACGCGGGGATGATTTCTGAGGCAAGCCGGTGGCCAATCATGCCGAGGAACTGAATGCTCATGCGATTCTCCTGAGGTAAGGTCAGAAAGAAAAGCTACGGGCGCAGATGGCAACAACGGAAATTCGATATTGTGCAAAGGGTTTGCGGGAAACGGTGAAGCAGGGCGTGACGCGGTGACAGGCTGACTGGCGCGGGATATAACGCTTAGGTATATAAAAGAAGAGAAGGGCGAGCCGCAGCCCGCCCTTTACATCAGAAGCCCAGCACCAGGCCGGCGATAGCGGCGGAGAGCACGCTCACCAGCGTAGAGCCGTATAGCAGTTTCAGGCCGAAACGTGATACCACGTTACCCTGCTCTTCATGCAGACCTTTGATCGCGCCCGCCACAATCCCGATTGAGGAGAAGTTGGCGAAGGAGACCAGGAACACCGACAGAATGCCTTCCGCATGCGGCGACAGCTGACCGGCGATTTTCTGCAGATCCATCATCGCGACGAATTCGTTAGAAACCAGCTTGGTCGCCATGATGCTGCCCACCTGCAGCGCTTCGCTGGATGGCACGCCCATTACCCAGGCAAACGGATAGAACACATAGCCGAGCACGCCCTGGAAGCTGATGCCGAAGATGGTGTCAAACAGCGCGTTGAGGCCGGAGATCAGCGCGATAAAACCAATCAGCATCGCCGCAACGATAATCGCCACCTTGAAACCGGCCAGGATGTATTCACCCAGCATCTCAAAGAAGCTCTGACCTTTGTGCAGGTCCTGCAGCTGCAGGTCTTCTTCGCTCTCCACGCGGTACGGGTTAATCAGCGACAGCACAATGAAGGTACTGAACATGTTGAGCACCAGCGCGGCTACCACGTATTTTGGCTGCAGCATGGTCATGTAGGCACCGACAATCGACATCGACACCGTCGACATTGCGGTGGCCGCCATGGTGTACATGCGGCGCTGTGACATTTTGCCGAGGATATCCTTATAGGCGATGAAGTTTTCTGACTGTCCCAGAATCAGAGAGCTGACGGCGTTAAAGGATTCCAGTTTACCCATGCCATTGATCTTCGACAGCACGGTACCAATCGCGCGAATCACCCATGGCAGAATACGGAAATGCTGCAAAATACCGATCAGAGCCGAAATGAAGACGATAGGGCACAAAACATTGAGGAAGAAGAAGGCCAGGCCTTTTTCATTCATGTTGCCGAACACGAAGTTGGTGCCTTCTGCAGCATACTTGAGCAGATGATCAAACAGTCCGGCGAAACCTTTAACAAAACCGAGGCCCGCTTCGGAGTTAAGGAAGAACCACGCCAGCAGCACTTCAATCACCAGCAGCTGGACGATATAGCGAATCCGGATACTCTTACGATCGTGACTGACGAGTAACGCCAGCACGGCTACCACCACCAATGCTAAAAGGAAGTGCAAAATATGGGACATATCGGCTCCAAATTTGAGGAGGGTTGTATTTTGCTGCGTATTCTATGTAACGCGTTACTTAAAAACGAGATCAAAACCACATTATAAGTATTCGGTATCGCTTATTTCTCAGATTAGTCTCAGCGCTCACAACCCGTTTACAAATTGCTCACAGAAATATCCACAAAGAGATTGTCTATAATTTGACCCGGGAGTAGAGTGAAACCTGTTGCATAATTTTTAGCAAGCGCTAACTTTACCTAGAGGTATAGCAATGGCTATACTTTATAGCACCATCTATCAATGCGATAACTATAACCAAATTTCACTTGCCTTGAATGCCCCGTAAGCTGGATGGGTCAGACAAGCGTTAGGACAGGGTCAAAACTATGTCAGAAAGTCGCACCGCCGAGCGCGCCGCTCGCGGAGCCAGAAAGATCAAGCTCGCGCTGCTGGGACCGGCCTTCATCGCGGCCATTGGTTATATCGATCCCGGTAACTTTGCCACCAACATTCAGGCAGGGGCCGCGTACGGCTACAAACTGCTGTGGGTGGTGGTATGGGCCAACATCATGGCGATGCTAATCCAGCTGATGTCCGCCAAGCTGGGCATTGCCACCGGGAAAAATCTCGCCGAGCATATTCGCGATCGCTTCCCGCGTCCGGCGGTGTGGTTCTACTGGGTACAGGCGGAAATTATCGCCATGGCCACCGACCTCGCCGAATTCATCGGTGCCGCGCTCGGCTTTAAGCTGCTGCTCGGCATCTCGCTGCTGCAGGGCGCGGTACTGACCGGTATCGCCACGTTCCTGATCCTGATGCTGCAAAGCCGCGGCCAGAAGCCGCTGGAGCTGGTGATTGGCGGGCTGCTGCTGTTTGTTGCTGCCGCCTATATCGTTGAGCTGTTCTTCTCGCAGCCGCGCGTCAGCGATCTGGTGGTGGGCATGGCGCTGCCGAGCCTGCCGACCTCAGACGCGGTGTTCCTCGCGGCCGGCGTGCTGGGTGCGACCATCATGCCGCACGTGATCTATCTGCACTCGGCGCTGACGCAGCACGGTAATAAAGGCAGCAAGGCGGAACGTTACTCTTCCACCAAGCTCGACGTGGCGATTGCCATGACCATCGCCGGTTTCGTTAACCTGGCGATGATGGCCACTGCGGCGGCCGCGTTTCACTTCAGCGGTCACACCAGCATCGTCGATCTCGATCAGGCCTATCTGACGCTGCAGCCACTGCTGGGTCAGGCGGCGGCGATTGTGTTCGGGCTGAGTCTGGTGGCGGCCGGTCTCTCTTCTACCGTGGTCGGTACGCTGGCTGGCCAGGTGGTGATGCAGGGCTTTATCCGCTTCCACATCCCGCTGTGGTTCCGTCGCACCATCACTATGCTGCCGTCCTTTATTGTTATCTGGGCCGGCTGGGATCCAACGCGCATTCTGGTGATGAGCCAGGTGCTGCTGAGCTTCGGTATTGCGCTGGCGCTGATTCCGCTGCTGTCGTTCACCGGGAACCGTGACATCATGGGTGATGAACTGGTGAACTCGCGCCTGATGCAATACGCCGGGCGTCTGATTGTAGTGCTGGTGGTGGCGCTGAATATCTATCTGCTGGTGGGCGAAGCGCTCGGCTGGTAAGCGATCGACTGAAAAAAATCCCGGCTGCAGATGCGCCGGGATTTTTTTTAATGATGATGATGATGGTCGTGGCGGTCATGCCGGTGATCGTGACGCCAGTGTTCGCGGCGTTCGCGTTCATGCCAGCGATGTTCGCGTTCCCGCTCCCACGCCCGGTGGCGTTTCCACTCTTCGTGACGCCACCAGCGACGGTCATTGTACTGATAGCGATCGTGCCACCAGCGCGGTTCGCGCCAGCGACCGCCGTCCCAGTAATAGCCGCGACGGTCGCGATCGCCGAGGTGCAGCGTGACGCCGGGTGCCAGACTGATACTGGCGCTACTGGCTTCCGCTGTGTGCAGTGCCAGAGGGGATAACGTTGCCAGCAAAGCGGCAAACAAAATTGCACGTTTCATACTTTCTCCTCATCGGTCGCATCGAGGCTACCGTGAGGCTAGTGTGCCATATCGGACCAGCTGCGCCTTGAGATTTAGTCTGAAAAAGTGCCAGTGAACGGATGCGCAGCGTTTTGTGCTGATGACAGCGCCCGGAAAAGTCCGGGCGGGTAAGCGGTTACACCAGAATTTGCTCAATGGCGGCGATCTCGTCCGCCGTCAGTTCCGGCTGGCTCAGCATGTCGACGGCATCATCGATCTGCGCGGTTTTACTGGCGCCAATCAGCACCGACGTGACACGCGCATCGCGCAGCACCCAGCGCAGCGCCATTTGTGCCAGCTTCTGCCCGCGCTGCTGCGCCACGGCCTGCAGCTGCTGCACCTTCGCCATCTTCTCTGGCGTCAGCTGGTTTTCGTTAAGGAATTTGCTGCCGCTGGCGATGCGTGAATCCTGCGGAATGCCCTGCAGATAGCGGTCGGTCAGTACGCCACCGGCCAGCGGGGAGAAAGCAATACAGCCAACGCCGTTATCGCCCAGCACGTCCAGCAAACCCTGTTCCGGCGTGCGTTCGAACATTGAATAGCGCGGCTGGTGGATCAGGCAGGGCGTACCGAGATCGCGCAGCATGGCGATGGCGGCGGCAGCTTTATCGGCCGGATAGTTGGAGATCGCCGCGTACAGCGCTTTACCCTGGCGCACCACCTGATCGAGCGCGCGCATGGTCTCTTCCAGCGGCGTTTCCGGGTCCGGGCGATGGTGATAAAAGATATCGACATACTCCAGCCCCATGCGCTTCAGGCTTTGATCGAGGCTGGAAATCAGGTATTTGCGTGAGCCCCAGTCGCCGTACGGACCGTCCCACATGGTGTAACCCGCTTTAGTGGAGATCACCAGCTCGTCGCGCAGGCCGTGAAAATCTTCGCGCAGAATGCGGCCAAAATTGCTCTCCGCTGAGCCGGGCGGCGGCCCGTAGTTATTGGCCAGATCAAAATGGGTGATACCGCGATCGAACGCGTGGCGCAGCAGCGCACGGCTGTTGTCGACGCGCGTGCTGTCGCCAAAGTTGTGCCATAAACCCAGCGAAATTGCCGGCAGCTTCAGGCCACTGCGGCCGCAGCGGCGATACTGCATCTGTTGATAACGCTCGGGATGGGGAAAAGTGCTCATGCAGCGTTCCTGTCTCAGGTGGGAGAAAGTGGCATCAGCATAGCAGTGTATGCGTTTACACTGCGCCGAAACGCGGCAAAGATCGCAACTTACAGAATTTTCTGCCGTCGTAACGAATGCTTGCCAAGGATGACAGCGCAACGATGGTGAAAATCTCGCCAATTCAGCCACATCGCTAATACTCCTGATAATTCCCCTCACAGGAGCTGTCGATGACCACTCTCAACGTTGGTGACTATCTACTGCACCGTTTGCAACAGGCGGGTATCCGCCATCTGTTCGGCGTACCCGGCGACTACAACCTGCAATTTCTCGACAGCGTGATTGACCATCCCGGCATCACCTGGGTCGGCTGCGCCAATGAGCTGAATGCGGCTTACGCCGCCGATGGTTACGGTCGCTGCAACGGTGCGGCCGCGCTGCTGACCACTTTTGGCGTCGGTGAACTCAGCGCAATCAACGGCATTGCCGGCAGCTACGCCGAATACGTGCCGGTGATTCACATTGTCGGCGCTCCCGCCAGCCACGCGCAGCAGCAGGGCGACTGCGTGCATCACTCGCTCGGCGATGGTGATTTTGGTCATTTTCTGCGTATGGCCCAGGAAGTGAGTGCCGCCAGCGCGGTGCTGACCGCGGAAAACGCCGTGGCGGAAATTGATCGGGTCATCGACAGCGCGCTGCAGCAGCATCGTCCGGGCTATCTGCTGCTGGCGGTGGATGTCGCCGCCGCCACGGTGACGCTGCCGTCAGCCAGCACCAGCCCGGCAGTGGCTGAAAACCGCGACGTGGCGCAGGCGTTTGCCGCAGCGGCGGAACGGCTGCTGGCTCCGGCGCGGCGCGTGGCGCTGCTGGCCGATTTCCTCGCGGCCCGCTGGCAACTGCAGGCGCCGCTGGCGGAGCTGCGTGCGCTGCGCGCCATTCCGGCTGCCACGCTTCTGATGGGCAAAGGCGTGCTGGATGAGCAGCAGCCCGGCTTCGTCGGCACCTATGCCGCCGCGGGCAGCAGCGAAACCGTGCGCGCGGCGATTGAAGATACCGATGTCACATTGTGCGTCGGCGTGCGCTTCACCGACACCCTGACCGCCGGATTTACCCAGCAGCTGCCGACCCGGCAGCGGATCGACCTGCAGCCGTTTCACGCCAGCGTCGCCGGAGAAACTTTCGCGCCGCTGACTATGGCGCAGGCGCTGGCGGCGCTGCTGCCGGTTTATCAGCGCCACTGCGCACACTGGGCAACCGGCGAGGCCGACATGCCGGACGATACCCCGCCGGCTGCTGCCGCCATAATCAGTCAGCAGGCTTTCTGGCAGGCGATGCAGCGTTTCCTGCAGCCCGGTGATATTATCCTTGCCGATCAGGGCACGGCGGCGTTTGGTGCCGCCGCGCTGCGTTTACCGCATGATGCGCAGCTGCTGGTACAACCTTTATGGGGTTCTATTGGCTATACTTTACCCGCCACCTTTGGTGCTCAGACCGCGCAGCCCGACCGTCGCGTCATCCTGATCATTGGCGATGGATCGGCGCAGCTGACCATTCAGGAACTGGGATCGATCCAGCGCGACGGCTTAAGCCCGATCATTTTTCTGCTGAATAATGAGGGATACACTGTCGAACGCGCGATCCATGGAGCGGAACAGCGCTATAACGATATCGCGCAGTGGAACTGGACCGCGCTGCCGCAGGCGATGAGCCTGAATTGTGCGGCTCAGAGCTGGCGCATCAGTGAAACGGCGCAGCTTGATGCCGTGATGGCGCTGCTCAGCCAGGCGCGTTGCCTGTCACTGATCGAAGTGGTGATGGAGAAACAGGATCTGCCGCCGCTACTGCGTACCGTGACGGCGGCGCTGCACCAGCGTAATAGCCACAAAGTTTAGGACAGTTGCCTCTGTACAGTTGGGCTGGCGACAGTCAGGCTGTGCGTCGCACTGAATGAACAACGCTCATCGTGCAAGGTGAGCGTTGTTGTTTTATTGGCAGGCTTTTATAGTGTCCTGCACTTGTTTATGACCCAAGCGGAGCAGCAGAAGAATGACAAAATACGCCCTGGTCGGCGATGTGGGCGGCACTAACGCTCGTCTCGCCTTGTGTGAGGTGGATACCGGCGCCATCTCCCAGGCCAAAACATTCTCAACATCAGACTACGACAACCTTGAAGCAGTTATCCGTCACTATCTGGATGAGCAAAAACAGGACATTACCGACGGCTGCATCGCCATCGCCTGTCCGATTACCGGCGACTGGGTGGAAATGACCAACCACGACTGGGCTTTCTCAACGCGTCAGATGAAGGAAAGTCTGGGCTTTGCGACGCTGGAAATCATCAACGATTTCACCGCGGTTTCCATGGCGATTCCGATGCTGACCGCGCAGGATGTTATCCAGTTCGGTGGCAAAACGCCGGTGCAGGATAAGCCGATTGCCATTTACGGTGCCGGCACCGGGCTTGGCGTCAGCCATCTGGTGCACGTTGATAAGCGCTGGGTGAGCCTGCCGGGCGAGGGCGGTCACGTTGACTTCGCGCCAAACAGCGAAGAAGAGGACGCGATTCTCGAAGTGCTGCGCGCCGAACTGGGTCACGTTTCTGCCGAGCGCGTGCTGTCGGGTTCCGGGCTGGTTAACCTGTATCGCGCGATTGTGAAATCCGATCAGCGCGAGCCGGAAAACCTCAAGCCTAAAGATGTGACCGAGCGTGCGCTGCAGGACAGCTGCATTGACTGCCGCCGCGCGCTGACGCTGTTCTGCGTCATCATGGGGCGGTTTGGCGGTAACCTCGCGCTGAACCTGGGGACCTTTGGCGGCGTGTACATCGCCGGTGGCATCGTGCCGCGCTTCCTCGACTTCTTCAAAGCGTCCGGTTTCCGCGCGGCGTTTGAAGACAAAGGTCGCTTCCGCGATTACCTCGTCGATATTCCGGTCTATATGATTACTCACGACCAGCCGGGCCTGCTTGGCGCCGGTGCCCATCTGCGTCAGGCGCTGGGGCGCGTGCTGTAATCACCCGGGCGAACGGTTTTCTGCGCCGTTCGCCCTAAAGATGCATCAACTGGCGAAACGTCTTTACCTTGCTGCGACTCACCGGCACCTGCGCATCCATATCGCGCAGCTTCACCAGATAGGTGTTGTTAAACCACGGTTCGATCTCGCCAATCTTGCTCAGATTGACACAGTACGACCGGTGGCAGCGAAAGAACATCGACTTAGGCAAACGGCTGCAAAACTCACTGATCGCCATCGACATCACATAGGCTTCGCGCCGCGTATAGACAAACGTCAGCTTCTCATGCGCTTCAACGTAGTAGATATCGTTGATATCGGTGACGATAATGCGCTCATCTTTGACTAAATTCACCGTTTGCGGCGCGCTGGCCGCCGGATTGTGCTGCTGCGCCTGCTGCTGCTGCGCGCTGGCCTCCAGTTTGTTCAGCATGGTGATGATGCGCGACTCATGATACGGCTTGAGGATGTAGTCAAACGCCTGCAGTTCGAAGGCCTCAACCGCATGTTCTTTCCATGCGGTGATGAACACTATCAGTGGCTTATGGATAAACTGGTTGATGTTCTGCGCCAGCAACATGCCGTCCAGCGACGGAATGTTGATATCGAGAAAAATCACGTCGACGCGGTGGGTTTGCAGATACTTCAGCACTTCCAGCCCGTCATCAAAGCAGGCTTCGATGCTGATCTGGCTGTGCTGCTGGATCATCCAGCTTAGCTCCTGCTGCGCCAGGAATTCGTCTTCAACAATAATGGCTTTCACGCTGAGGTTTCCGCTAACGGGGTGAGTGGCCCGGACAGCCGCTGACCACTTTTGCTGAGGGTAAAGGCGATTTCCGTGCCGGGCTGATGTCGGGTGATGGTTAAGCCGTGACCGGACAGCAGTTTCACCCGGTGATGCACATTCAGCAGGCCAATTTTATTGCCGGGCATTTCGTTGCGCGCCACCCGGCTGACCACCTCTTCGCTGATGCCGGCCCCGGTATCGCGCACCGCCACGCGCACGCGATCGCCGAGATCTTTCACGCTCAGCGTCACCACGCCTTTGCCCCGGCAGGGCTGAATACCGTGCACAATGGCATTCTCGACCAGCGGCTGAATCAGCAGGCTGGGCAGCGAAAAGTGCAGATCTTCGTCGATGTCATAAATCATCGACAGCTTGTCGCCAAACCGCGCCTGCTCAATGGCGATGTAATCCTTCACCTGCCACAACTCTTTTTTGATATCGATGAGTTCGTCATCGTTGAGTTCCAGGTTGTAACGCAGGTAGCGCGACAGGTTAATCACCAGCTGGCGCGCTGTGTCCGGATTGAGGCGAATCGATGAGGAGATGGCATTCAGCGCATTGAACAGGAAGTGCGGGTTAATTTTGCTTTGCAGCGCGCGCAGTTCGGCTTTGTTGGCCATCTCGCGCAGCTGCTCGGCACGCGAGACTTCCAGCTGCGTTGAGATGATTTGCGACAGGCCGACCGCCATCTCTTTCAGCGAACCGGTAATGCGATGGGCGCGGCGATAGTAGATTTTTAGCGTGCCGGTCACTTCCCCTTTTTCCCAAAGGGGAATCACCAGCATTGAGTGAATATCTTTGGTGCGGTGTGCCTCATCATTATTCTTAATGATGATTTTACCGCTGGCGATGGCCTGCGCGGTGGTCGGACTGATGCCGTCGTCGCCGTTGTGGTAGTTCTGCTCGCCGTAGCCGACATAAGCCAGAATCTGTTTGGTATTGGTGATCGCCACCGCATCGGCATGGATGTCGCTGCGAATGATGGCGCACACTTTGCGCAGCGAGTCGCTATTAACCTGACGAAACAGCGGCAGGGTTTTATTGGCAATCTCCAGCGCCAGCTTGGCCTGACGTGCAGCAATTGCCTCTTTTTCCCCTTCGACGCTCTGCACCAGCAGCACGATCAAACCAATGCTCGATGCGCCGAGAATCATCGGCAGCGCAATTTCCGACACGATGGTTAAACCAAGTGACATCGGTTTCGCCCACACCACGATCAGCAGCATGGTCAGGCTTTCGCACAGCATGCCGCCGACGATGCCGGCGCGCCAGCGCTGCTCTTTGCTGACGAAGCGGTTGATGGCACCGGCAGTGATACCGGCGATGATACTGGTAATCAGACAGGGCACCGAGGTGATGCCGTCGATATCAATCAGGAAGCGGTGCACGCCGGCAATCACGCCGGTTGCAATGCCAACCCACGGCCCGAACAGAATGCCGCCCGCCATCACCGCAATCACCCGGACGTTGAGCAGTGAGCCGTCTACGTTGATACCGGACCAGGTGCTGAACAGCGCAAACAGCGAGAAGATGGCGGTCACCACGGCTTTTTCGCCGATTGAGTGTTCATCTTTTTGCAGCAGCTGACGAAATACGCGGGTGCGGGTCAGGAAGAACAGGCAGATCAGCATCAGCGCGGCACGGTCAAACACCGCCAGCAGCATGTCGAAATGGGAAGGCACGGTGTTCTCCGGAACAGATAAGGTTGCGGACATGATAAAAAATGTGATCGCGATCCGCCAGCGTCCCGGCAAGCTGCAGACGTTTCTCATAGCGGAGATCAATTTTTAAGGTTTGCGCTGCCGGTGCGCATGAATTCCAGCCCTGTAAAATGGGCCGTTGATACACCGCAGGGGCGCCATTTATGGCGACCAGATTGGAAGGTGCGCGCCGTGTAAAATGGCCGCTGACACACCGTAGGGGCGCCATTTATGGCGACCAGATCCGCTCGTAACATCTGACCCTGAAGGAGAGCAAGGCTGATTATCCGCTATGAAACCTGAAAAGAGGAAATCCTGAGTAGCAAAAAGAGGATTGCTGAAAGCGTGCCCCGGTCACTGGTTGTCACGGATGCGGTTTGCTATGTTGCCGTAAGCACAACAGCGGAGCGTGGACATGCAATTACTCACCCCTCGTTTGTCCCTCAGTCGGTTACAGCCGCAAGACTGGCAGATTTTCAAAGCGGTACATGAAGATGCCGCCACCATGACCTGGGTGAGCGAGATCCCCGATGAAAACGACATCCGCCAGCGCTTCAGCGAGCGGCTGGCACCGTGGCAACCGAGCAGTTTTCACATGTTGTGCCTGGTGGCGCGCCTGCGTGACTCCGGCGAAGCGATCGGCCTGTTTGGCTGCAGCGCCGAGTGGCATCCGTATCGTCAGGCCGAAGTCGGTTACATGCTGCGCCACGTCTGTACCGGTCAGGGTTACGGCAGCGAAGCGTTGCAGGCATTGTGCACGTTCCTGCTGCAGGCCGACTTCCACAAACTCAAAGCGCTGGTGATTGAGGGCAACTGGCCGTCGCGACGCATTCTGGAAAAGAACGGTTTCGCACTGGAAGGCACGCTACGCGACAATTACCGGCTCAACGATCGATGGGTAAACGATTGGGTATTCGGTCGGTTAAACGACGCGGGCTGAGAAAATTTCCGCGCCCCCCTCGACAATATTGTTATCAGCGCGTTATGTTCTTGTTTCGGTCACCGCAGTGACCAGCGTCGCTCGGACGGTCCGGGCGCTAACGTAATCCAGAGGACATCATGGCTGATAACAGCACACCCCGTCGTTTCTCGCGTATTGAACGTCTGCCCCCCTATGTATTTAACATCACGGCTGAATTGAAGATGGCTGCGCGCCGGCGCGGCGAAGACATCATCGATTTCTCCATGGGCAACCCGGATGGCGCGACACCGCCGCACATCGTGGAAAAACTCTGTCAGGTGGCACAGCGGGAAGACACGCACGGCTACTCCACATCCAAAGGGATCCCGCGCCTGCGCCGCGCTATCTCGCGCTGGTACGCCGAGCGTTACCAGGTGGATATCGATCCGGAATCCGAAGCCATCGTTACCATCGGCTCGAAAGAGGGGCTGGCGCACCTGATGCTGGCGACGCTCGATCACGGCGACACCGTGCTGGTGCCCAATCCGAGCTACCCGATTCACATCTACGGTGCGGTGATTGCCGGGGCGCAGGTGCGCTCAGTACCGCTGGTAGCGGGCGTCGATTTCTTCAATGAGCTGGAACGCGCCATCCGCGAAAGCTACCCAAAACCGAAGATGATGATCCTCGGCTTTCCGTCCAACCCGACATCGCAGTGCGTGGAGCTGGACTTCTTCGAACGCGTCATCGCGCTGGCGAAACAGTATAACGTGCTGGTGATTCACGATCTGGCCTACGCCGACATCACCTATGATGGCTGGAAAGCGCCGTCGATTATGCAGGTGCCGGGCGCGCGCGACGTGGCGGTGGAATTCTTTACCCTGTCAAAAAGCTACAACATGGCGGGCTGGCGCATCGGCTTTATGGTTGGCAACAAAGAGCTGGTGGCGGCGCTGGCACGCATCAAGAGCTATCACGATTACGGCACCTTCACACCGCTGCAGGTGGCGGCGATTGCGGCACTGGAGGGCGATCAGCAGTGCGTGCGCGATATCGCCGAGCAGTATAAACGCCGGCGCGACGTGCTGGTGAAAGGGCTGCATGAAGCGGGCTGGATGGTCGATCTGCCGAAAGCCTCGATGTATGTCTGGGCGAAAATCCCCGACCATTACGCGCATCTGGGCTCACTGGAATTTGCCAAGCTGCTGCTGCAGGAGGCGAAAGTGTGCGTCTCGCCGGGCATTGGCTTCGGTGACTACGGCGATACCCACGTGCGTTTTGCCCTGATTGAAAACAGCGATCGTATTCGTCAGGCGGTGCGCGGCATTAAAGCGATGTTCCGCGCCGACGGTATTTTGCCGGGAACGGTAAAAGCGGTGGAAGAAGCAGAGTAACTCAAATCGGGGCGACTGAGCGGTCGCCCCGGCTGGCGTCTTTACAGCATCAGCACGAAGGTGCCGACCCAAAGTAAGACGAAGAAAGAAATTCCCATCAAGGCGTATTTCACAAAACAACTCCTCTGAGCGGTTACAATGATGGCGATCCCAAACCAGCGTAACCCGAACAGAATAAGAGAAAGGTGGAGTTCATCATCGCTACACGCTTTCTACTCAGGTCGCTCCGGGCTGCCCCGAAACAGGATCGAGGGCTAATTTACGCGGAATCGATCCGAAAATAAATAGGTCACTTCTGAGAAGTTGCTCACATTTTCATCGGGTCTCAATCTGTGGAATCGCCGACATGCCGACACGTAATTGCGCCAGATCGCGCTGATGCGGATCCAGCACAATTTTCACCGGCAAACGCTGAACCACTTTCGTGTAGTTGCCGGTGGCATTATCGGGCGCAATCGCGGAGAACGTCGCGCCGGTGGCGGGCGCGATACTGTCAACGTGACCGGTAAACGTCTTGCCCGGCAACGCATCAATCTTCACCACTACTTTCTGGCCCGGACGCACGTCCGCCAGCTGAGTTTCCAGATAATTGGCGGTGATGTAGGTCTGCTGCAATGGCACTACCGCCAGCAAACGCGTACCGGCGCTCACCCAGGCTCCCACGCGCACCGAACGCTGCCCCACCATGCCATCCACCGGCGCAATAATACGCGTATAGGAGAGATTCAGCCCGGCCTGGTCGACGCTGGCCTGCGCCGCCGCGACATCGGCTTCCGCCTGACGCAGCGCGGCATCAAGCACCTTCACCTGCTGTTCGGCCGCTGCCAGCGCCGCTGCGCTCTGGCGCACCGTGGCGGCCGCGGAACGCTGGGTTGAGTTGGCTTTCTGCTGGTCGTCAGCGGCAATGGTGCCGCTCTTGTACAGCTGGTTATAGCGCGCCGCGCTCTGTCCGGCATACTGCGCCGACGCCTGACTGGCGGCCAGCGTGGCGCGGGCCTCGGCAATGGTGGACTGCTGCTGGTCGAGCTGCGCCTGCGCGCTCAGCCGTTTGGCCTCGCTGACCTGCAGATTCGCCTGCGCGGTCTCCAGCGCCACGCGATAGTCGCGGTCGTCGAGCGTCGCCAGCACGTCGCCAGCGCGCACGCGCTGGTTATCCTGCACGTTGACGTGGGCGATATAGCCGGACACCTTCGGGGCCACCAGCGTGTAATCGGCATTCACCCAGGCATCATCGGTGCGATGGTCGTTGCTGGTCATGGCTGACCACAGCCAAAACGCTATCGCCAGCAGAACCAGCAGCAGGGCGCTCAGCAGGATTGTTCGTTTCATAGCAAAAGCGTGCATAACAGTTATTCCGGGGTTTTGGTAACGGGTTGAATCAGGGTTTGTGGTGGCCAGACGCGTTTCGCCAGACACAGCGTCAGCACTAACAGCCCGACAGCGAAGGCGATCAGCATCAGATACGCATCGCTCAGGCTCAGCACCATCGCCTGATGCTTAAGCAGGGTGGCGAAGCCGCTGAGATTGGCCGCGCTGCTGGCGCTGCCATCGGCCAACAGCGGCAGGCTGCTGCTGGCCTGCTGGCTATCTGCTGCGGTCATCAGCCAGCTGCGACTGGCCGCCTGATCGACCAGCACGCTGGAGTGAAACTGCTCGCGATGGCTGATAAACCACGCCACCAGCGTGCTGGCAGCGATGCTGGCAAAGCCGCGTACGGTATTGAACATGGCGGAGGCGAACGGTCCTTCCGGCGGTGCGACCACGCTGGTGGCGCTCATCAGCACCGGCAGAATCACCATTGGCTGACCAAACGCCTGCAAAATCTGCATCAGCCAGAAGTTTTGCCGCGCCCAGTCGGTGGTGATCTGCATGCCCAGCAGGCAGGAGATTGCCAGCAGCAGCACGCCGGCGCTCAGCACCCAGCGGCAGTCAACCCAGCGGATATTCAGCAGGCTGGCGACCAGCGGTGCAATCAGCAGCTGCGGCAGACCGATGGTCAACGCCAGCGGCGCGAACTGCAGCGTGCGAAACCCTTCCACCTGGCCGAAATAGGCCGACGGCAGCGCCGAGCCGGACAGTGCCAGAATCAGCACGCCCGCCAGCGCCAGCAAACCGTGCGACAGATTACGGCGGCGCAGCATCTGCAACTTAAACAGCGGCAGCGGGTGAAACCATTCATTAATAAAGAACACAATCAGCAACGCCAGCGCGCTGAATAATAGGGCGACAAACAGCGGCGAGCTGAGCCAGTCGAGACGCTCACCCTGCGTCAGCGCCAGAATCAGCAGCGCCATGCCCGAGCAGCCGCTCAGCATGCCGAACAGGTCGATCTGTTTAAAGCGTTCAGTGCGCAGCGGATCCTGCGGCAGACCCCAGCCGATCAGCAGCATGGCGACCAACATGGCCGGCACCACCTGCCAGAACACGAACGTCCAGCTGACGTCATCGGTCCAGAACGCCGCCAGCGACGCCGCCAGATTCGGGCCAAAGGTGGCGGTGAGGGCGTAAGCGCTCAGGCCATAAAGTTTGATCGGCGGTGGCAGAAAGCGCAGCGCCACCGTCATCAGCAGCGGCGGCAGCGCACCGCCAAACAAACCCTGCACCACGCGCAGCGCGATAAACAGCGGGGCGCTGGGCATGAAGGGCAGCAGCACACCGCACACCATAAAACCGGCCGACACCGCCAGCGCGAAGCGGCGCAGCGAAAAGGTGACGGCGAACCACGGCGCGATCATCATCGCAGCGACTTCCGCCGCCTGATAGGCCGAAATAATCCAGCTGCCGTCATCGTAGCTAATGCCTGTCGCAGCACGAATATCGGCCAGCGCGATATCGGTGACGCGATCGTTTAATCCGGAGGTTAGCGCGGCGATCAGCACCCCCACCAGCCCCAGCGCGAGGCGCAGGGTAAACGGATGCGGTGCCGGTGCCACGACGGGCTGGGCGTTCATGCAAGTGTCTCGTTATTTGTTGATGCAGTGTATTGCGATGTGATACAGCTCGCATCTTACATTCCGATATGGTGTATTGCAATGTGATACAGGGTGTAAAAGTGCGATCGTTCGCGCTAAAGTAGGGCAGGCCAAAAAGGAACGTATCATGGTAGAACTTCCCTCGAGCCGTGAGGATGAAAAAGCGGGTGGCATTCAGGTCATTGCGCGTGCGGCAAAAATTTTAAATGCGCTCGGTGAGCATCCGGGCGGCATGAGCCTCGGTGAAATTGCGCAGGTGGTCGATCTGCCGCGCTCAACGGTGCAGCGCATCGTGGCGGCGCTGGATAGCGCGCAGCTGGTGCGCAGCGGCGGGGCCGGCGGGCTGCGCCTCGGTCCGGCATTGCTGAAGCTGATCTCCAGCGTGCACAGCGACGTGGTGGAAATCGTGCGGCCGTTCCTCGAACAACTCTCGGCAGAGATTAATGAAACGGTATCACTGGCACGGGCCAGCGGGACGCAGCTGGCGATTGTGCATTATGTCGTCGCCACACGTGAACTGCGCGTGGTGCCGCACATCGGGCTTAATCTGCCGCTCTACAGCACGTCCGGTGGACGGGCGCTGCTGGCGCTGGAAAGCGATGAAGATGTGCGGGTGATGGTCGGCGAAGCCTATGCCGAACTGACGGAAATGACGGTAAAAACGCTGCCGCAGTTGCTGACGCTGATTGCCGAGGTGCGCGCCAGTGGCCTGGCCATCGATCGCGGCGAAACCCTTGAAGGCATCTCTACGATGGCGGTGGCGATCGATACGCTGTTCGGGCGCTTCTCGATCTCCCTGCTGGTGCCGACGGCGCGTTTTCAGCGCCAGGAAGCGCATTACCGCGCGGCGCTGTTAAAGTGTAAAGAGGCGCTAATTCGCGAAATTGGCAAAATAACTGCTGCGGAAGGATAACCGACTGATGAAAACCTTGCTGATGGCCATCGATAACTCACCGGTGGCGGAAAAAGTGATCGCTCTGACAATCGAGCAGGCGCTGGCACAACAGGCGCAGGTCACCGTGCTGTGCTGTGTCGATCCGGCTTATTCGTCGTGCAATCAGCCGATTGAGATCGATGCCGGGGAAGATCCGGACGATTTTCTCGTGGCGCAGGATGAACAAAATACGGCTGAACTGGTGGTACGCCATGCGCTGGCGCCGCTGCTGCGCGCCGGTATTGACGCACGCGGGCTGATTCTGGCCGGTGAAGCGGCGGAAACCATTGTGGCGCAGTCTGAGGCGCTGCACGCCAGTATGATTATAATGGGCCGTCGTCACCTGTCGCCGCTCAATCGCCTGCTGAAGGGCTCGGTGAGCGCGGCGGTGATTGAGCGCGCCAGCTGTCCGGTTTTAATTGACGTTCGCAAGGATTAATCTCGCGCCATGTTCTCGCTTTTCCCGCTTACGCTGGCCGCCTTTGCGCTGCTGGCGCTCATCATTATTGTCCTGGTACGCACCACCGCGCTGCGCGTCTGGCAGGGCGTACTGCTGTTTATACTGCCGCTGCTGCTGGCCAACCTGCTGTGGTTTAGCTGGCTGCATCCGCGTCAGGAGCGCGAGGCGCTGGCAGCGCAGGTGGCCGCCCAGCTGAGCGACGCGCCGGGTTATCGCGTGCTGAAAGTGCAGGAGCCGGCGCTGTGGCAACTGCTGAATCGCGAGCTGCAACACAAGCTGGCAGAGGGCGTACCGGCGGAGCAGGCGCTGGGCGATATGCGCGGCTGGCTGATGGATTTGGTCAATCAGCGCATGGCGCGCGCCAGCGATGCGGCGATCATCAACTATATCCGGGTTTCGGTGCAGGAGATGCAGGCGCTGCAGCAGCAGGATACGCAGCGCTGCTTCCGTTTCCTCTATCCGCAGGTCAGCGGTGGCGTCAATCTGCAACAGGTGCTGTCGCCGGAGCTTAATCAGCGTGATGGTGAAGCGCTCGAGGCACTGCTGCAAAACAGCACTGGCGATGAGCTGGCGGTGGACCAGCCGCAGGCGCAGCGCGATCTGCAGCGCGTGGTGGAAAAACTGTATGGCAAGTGGGGCGACAAGCTGCAGCAGCTGAATATGCCGGCGGATACGGCGGTGGATCGCGGCACGATGTGCGCAATGTCGATTGATCTCTACAGCGGGATTCTCGCATTGCCGGACAAACAAGCGGCCAATCTTTTGCGTAAGATGGTCAGCCTTACCGGATAACGGGCGAAAAAAAAGCCCGCTCAGCACGGGCATAAAGGTCACTTTCAGTATGTCTTTTTGTGGGTATCACCTGGTGTGGTGCAGACTTCGTTTTGTCTGAAATCATCTTCTCACTGCTGACGTGATAAGGAAAACCGTTTGGTTTTATCGATTTGATTGGCAAAAGCTTTGCATTAATCGGACATTTCGCGTCTTTTCCTATAGAGACGCGTGGCGTTGCCTTTTACACTGCAACGCCTGATGAGGACACCCTAATGAAAAAAACGCTTATTAGCGCGTTAGCGCTTTTTATGCTGGCCGGTTGTAGTGTCAGCAAACCCGGGGGATTTGAGCGCGTGGATGAAGATGTCCGTTCAAATACCGTACAGTATCGTTACGATCCGCATAAGCTGGATAAAGATGCGCTGGAACTCGATCTGGCGAATTACTGTAATCAGCGCGGCTTTGATAAAGTCGAATCGCTTCCGGCGCAGGACAGTCATTTGCCGGGACTGAAGAAAGTCTGGTATCAATGTAATTACGCGGTGAAAAGCTAAAAAATAAGGGCGGGATAATTTCCCGCCCTTTTTTATTGGTTTTTTTATTATGTGCTGTGTGTGCTTTGCCCAATTACCAGTGACGATAACCGCCATGGCCGTGATGCCATCCGCCGCCATGTCCGTGGCCCCAGCCGGGACCGCGGCCATGATCATGCTCGATAATACATCCGCTCAGCATGGTCATTATGGCGACCACCGACGCGACTTTAATTAACTTTTTCATGGAGAGTCCTCCTCTTTTCCAATGAGGCCAGATTAACCGGGAAAAGTGGAGTGAAGATGCAGCGAATGTAGAGTTATTTCCGTAATTATTACCAGATATGTCAATTAAAAGCTAAAAGTGACAGGGCGGGAAATAAACCAATCGGAATAAGCTGAATAGCGCCTGATAATAACCCGATTACTCTGAAATGCAAGGTGAAATAACAGTCATTCTCAATAAATGGCAAATTATGAAGCCTGCAACCGAAAGCCTGCCGCGCATTCACGCGGCAGGCTTTCGGAATTAATTATGCAGTACCGGCGCAGCCAGGTTTTGACGATTTGGCAGACGGATGCTGAGCGACAGCACCAGCGAGATCACCAGCAGCGTCATAATCAGACTGAAGGTCACGGTGAAGCCGCCGAACACCGAAGACACCAGCGAGCCCAGCACGCTACCGATGCCGAAGCCGAGGTAGATCAGGCCGTAGTTTTTCGTCAGGTTGTTGAGGCCAAAGAAATCGCTGACCAGCGACGGAAAGACGGTGATGGTGCCGCCAAAGCTGAACGCCACGCAGGCCAGCGACAGGAAGAAGGTGGTTTCATTCATGTGGGTGAACAGCAGCAGGCTCATGCCGCTCAGCGAAACCAGCTGTGCCAGCGAAATGACCCGGATGCGCGCCATTTTGTCTGACAGCACGCCGAGAATCAGCCGTCCGCTCAGGTTGGCAATGGCGATCACCGTCACCGCATTAGCCGCCGTTTGCGTGCTGAGGTGCACCAGACCTTCACCAATGTCTTTCGCTACGCCAATCACATACAGACCGCTCATGCAGGCCGTCAGGAACATCAGCGCCAGCATCCAGTACTGCGGCAGACGCACCGACTGCGCCAGCGTAAACTCCTGTGCCGCCTGCTGCTGACGTGAGCCAGCCTGCTGCAGCGGCGCATCGCGCATCATCAGGGCACCGGCAATGATCATCGTCATCGCCAGCACACCCCAAATCACAAAGGTATTTTCCAGCCCCTGACTGCTGAGCAGCGCGCCGCAGATAAATTTAAAGCCGAGGCTGCCGAGGCCGTAAGCGCCGATCGAACAGGCCGAAATCAGCCCTTTGCGCTCCGGGAACCATTTCACGCAGTTCGACAGCGTCATCAGATAGCCCGCGCCATCGGCCAGCCCGACCAGAATACCGGCGCTCAGGTACAGCATCATCAGGTTGTCAGCATGAGCGGTCAGCCAGAAGCCAATCGCCATCAGAATACCGGCGCCGATGGTGACGTTGCGCACGCCAAAGCGCTCCTGCAGCTTGCCGGCCAGCGAGGAGGCAATCGCCAGACCGAGACTCAGCAGGCCAAAGGAAAAGGCTACCTGACTGACCGGCGCATCCAGCTTTTGTGCCAGCTGGCCGTTAAACAGACTCCAGGTGTAAACCGAGCCGAGCGCGAACTGGGTAATGATGGTGCCAACGAGGGTAAGAATACGAATACGCTGATGATTAGGGTTAACGGCTGTTGTCATTTTTCTCTCTCCCATCCGGGAATGCGGAATCTGCAGCGATAATAATCCTCTCGCGTGCGCGGGCGGCGCAGACCGGCGTGAACGGACCGGGAGACGGAATGAAATGCTGCGAAACCGGTATGAATGACATTGCGCATCCGCACAGGCATAACAGTGATGTCACCGTATTGGCATACATTGCTGCGGATGAGCATATGTAACCAGGTGTTTTAAGCGCAGCCAGAACGCGGCAAAGTGCGGGAAATTTGCCAGGCTTAAGATTCATTCAACAGGAGGAAATATGAAAGACCGAGCATATGAATCCGTATCCAGCGGGGATGAGGTTTGCTGCATCATCGGTCAGGCGGTGATCGAGTTAAGCGATGAACAGCAGCCTGTAACCAGGTCCACACTGTCGCTGAAATTACTGGCGATGGCCGACCGCGACAGAGATGATGAACGCGTTCTGCTTTACTGGATCGCCAGAAAAGCCGTTAACCAACCTCACCAGCTCAACATCGGCGTCGGGGGCTGGCGCTAGAGGAGTGACAGAGCGGGCGCAATGCCCGCTCTTGCTTCAGGCCAGACGCAACCGGCGACTCACCGGCCAGCGCACGAACATCACCAGATTGCCCGCCAGAATCATCACCAGCCCCACGATGGCATTGCTGTGCCACTGATAGCCTTCATACAGCGTGGAGAGCGTCAGCGCCACCAGCGGAAACAGCAGCGTGCTGTAAGCCGCCTGACTGGCCCCGATGCGGCCCACCAGCGTGAAATAGGCACCAAAACCCAATACCGATCCAAACAGCGCCAGATAGCTCATCGCTCCCAGCCACTGCAGATTGAGCGCCGGTGCCAGCGCATCGCCCTTGATCAGCGCCAGCAGGGCCATGATCAGCGCACCGTACAGCATGGCGTAGCTGTTAGTGGTGAGCACGTCGCGCTGACGGCGCTGATGGCGAGTGGAAATCATATTGCCAAACGAGAAGCCGAGCGTGCCCAGTGCGCTCAGGCCCACGCCCCACAGCAACTGAGGCGCAACATGGGCTGACTGAATGTCCTGCCAGAACAGTGCGACGATCCCGCCCAGACCCAGCGCGGCGGCGGGCAGCAGGCGGAAAGGCGGGCGCTGGCGGAAAAAGATCCAGCTGTTGAGCGCGTTGTACAGCACCGCCATTGAAAAAATCACCGACTCCAGTCCGGTGCTGATCATCGCCGCCGCATGATAAAAACAGACAAAATTAAAGCCGAATACGCAACTGCCCTGTAACAGACAAAACAGGTGATCACGCGCATCCAGCGTGCGCAGACGTTTCAGCAGCCGGAGAAGCACCAGCATAGTGACCGAGGCAAACAGGAAGCGCCAGAATACCGCCACCAGCACTGGGGTGTCGGCGGCCTGCTGCTGCAGAAAAATCGCAATCCAGGTGGTGCCCCAAATCAGCACCACCGCGAGGTATAACATCAGGTTCATCAGGCACTCTCCAGCGGAATCAGGCTCGCAGTGTGGCGCATACGCACCAGCACGGCTTGCATGGCTTTGCGCAGCACTTGCAAATTCTTGCGCTTTTTCCCGCCTGGTCCGGCATTGACCTGTTTTCTGTCCGGCCAGTTGCGTAAACTGCGGGTATTGTCCCAGATAGCGATGCCAGACCATGCCGGAATATCAGACGTTTACTATGCTACAGCGCCACAAAGCGCAGTTGCGCGACAGCGTAAAGCTGAGCGACGGCATCCGGCTGGCGGCGTGGTTCAACAGTGGCGATCGCGTGACCAATCTCAGCGACCATCACACGCTCAGCCTGTATGTGGCTGACGGTTACGATACCTGGCACAAAACGCCGCACGGCTGGCGCAATGGTGGCGCGCCGGACCGCTTTTGCCTGATGCCGTCTGGCATGGAATCAACCTGGGATCTGCGCGCGGATTTGTCTTTTGTGCATCTTTACTGCACCGATGCGCATTTACGCCATCTCGGTGAACAGATATGGGATCGCAGCCCGGCGCAGCTTAATCTGCATGAGAAAATTTTTGCCGATGATGATCGTATCACCCAGCTGTATCGCCATTTTCTGCTGAGCGCTGACTGGCAGCAGCCGGCCAACCAGATGCTGCTGAGCAGCGCCTCAACACTGCTGATGACCCATCTGCTGCAGCGCTACAGTGAAGTGCAGTGGCAGCTGCCGCAGGTGCGCGGCGGACTGGCGCCGGCGGTATTGCGCCGCGTGCTGGCGCTGATTGATACGCAGCTGGATCAGCCGTTAACGCTGGCGCAGCTGGCGGCAGAGGCGGCGCTCAGCGAATACCATTTTGCGCGCATGTTCCGCAGCAGCACCGGCGAAGCGCCGCATCAGTATGTCATGCGCCGCCGTATGGAAGCCGCGCAGCAGCTGCTGCAATTCAGCGCGCTGCCGCTCACCGAGATTGCCCTGCGCTGCGGTTTTCACTCCTCCAGCCACTTCAGTAACCGTTTCCGCCAGCTGCACGGCATGGCACCTTCGGCATGGCGTCAGCGCTGACGGGGCAGTTGTCGTGAATTTTGCCAGGAATAGATTGCTGAATTAGCCGCGGCGCGATTTATCGCGTCCGTCATTATGCTGTGAACCGCTATCTCGTAAATGATCCCCTCTGGTCGCACCCGAACGTTATTTATACGAAATTTCCCATGTGGGTGGTTATTTATACGATTACGTTGAAATTATGTAGCACGGGACTTAGGTGCGCTCTGTTTTAACTGGGTGCTTTACTGCATCACATTAGCGTCCTGTATAAAAATCCACTCTGTTGCTATCCGCAATTTTTATCTTTTTATGTCATTTTTTTCTTAGTGGCGCGATGGTTTTTGATGAGTTTTTTATTTTGACCTGAATCAACAAATGCACGCTTTATTAATATTAATCCACAACTTTATTTTTTATTGGCATTAATGTGTGGCCTTTAATGTCTTTACCAGTTTTTTTAGCTGGTTTCTGGTGACAATGATTTGCCTCTTTTAGTGTTAATGACTTGTATGTGTCGTTTTTGCAGCTTAAAGGTCTGTTCATTTGGTTTTTTATCGATCATTGCTCTACTGTTACCTCTAAAGTAGTATGGCGCGAAAAATGTGCGCTGAGATAAACAGAGGGATGATGAAATGGCAGATAGTTTCCAGAATGAAGTGCCAAAGGCACGTGTTAACTTAAAACTTGACCTGCATACCGGGGGCGTAAGCAAGAAAACCGAGCTTCCGCTGAAATTACTGGTGGCGGGCGACTTTAGTCATGGTCAGGCGTCCGCACCATTATCAGAGCGAACCAAAGTTAATCTGAACAAAAATAACTTTGACGCAGTGCTTTCCGAATATTCCCCCAAAGTAACGGTTGCCGTTAAAAATACGCTGGCCGATGACGGCAGCGAAGACAGCATCAGTCTGACTTTCCAGAGCATGAAAGATTTCTCGCCGGAACAGGTCTCCCGGCAAATACCTCAGCTGAAAGCCATGCTTTCCATGCGTAATTTACTGCGTGATTTAAAAGCCAACCTGCTGGATAACCAGGCCTTCCGAAAAGAGCTGGAAAAAATTCTGCTCGACCCGGCGTTAAGCGCAGAACTGCGCGCTGAGCTCTCAACCCTGGCACCAAAGCAGCCATAACCATCACGATGATTTAACGGATTAATAAGGAAGATGCTGATGTCTGTAAATAATGAGAATGCGACGGCTGGCGAGAGCGTGGTGCTGGAACGTCCGGCAGCCGGTGGGGTTTATGCCACCCTGTTTGAAAAAATCAATCTCAACCCGGTGTCTGAGCTGAGCGCGCTGGAGATCTGGCAGGACGCGCAGGCGATGTCGGATGCAACTGCGGATGAGCGTTTAACCGCCGGCATGCAGGTGTTTCTGGAGTGCCTGAAAAAATCAGGCTCAAAAGTTGAAAAGCTCGACAAAAACCTGATTGACCATCATATCGCCGCGCTGGATCACCAGATCAGCCGTCAGCTGGATGCGGTCATGCACAGCGAAGAGTTCCAGGCTGTGGAGAGTCTGTGGCGCGGTGTGAAATCCCTTGTCGACAAAACCGATTTCCGCCAGAACGTGAAAGTCGAACTGCTGGATATGTCAAAAGAAGACCTGCGTCAGGACTTTGAAGACAGCCCGGAAATTATCCAGAGCGGCCTGTATAAACACACCTACATTGATGAATATGACACGCCGGGCGGCGAGCCGATTGCCGCACTGATTTCCGCTTACGAGTTTGATGCGTCTGCGCAGGATGTTGCTCTGTTGCGCAATATTTCAAAAGTGTCTGCTGCGGCGCATATGCCGTTTATCGGCTCTGCCGGCCCGCAATTCTTCCTTAAGGATTCAATGGAAGACGTGGCGGCCATTAAAGATATCGGTAACTATTTTGACCGCGCTGAATACATCAAGTGGAAATCTTTCCGCGAGACGGACGATTCGCGCTATATCGGTCTGGTGATGCCGCGCGTACTGGGGCGCCTGCCGTATGGCCCGGACACCGTACCGGTGCGCAGCTTCAACTATGTCGAAGAAGTAAAAGGCCCGGATCACGACAAATACCTGTGGACCAACGCCTCGTTTGCTTTTGCGTCCAACATGGTGCGCAGCTTCATCAATAACGGCTGGTGTGTGCAAATCCGCGGCCCGCAGGCCGGTGGTGCGGTGCAGGATCTGCCGATTCATCTGTACGATCTGGGCACCGGTAATCAGGTGAAGATCCCGAGTGAGGTAATGATCCCGGAAACCCGCGAATTCGAGTTCGCCAATCTCGGTTTCATTCCGCTGTCCTACTACAAAAACCGCGACTACAGCTGCTTCTTCTCAGCCAACTCCACCCAGAAGCCCGCGCTGTATGACACTGCGGATGCCACCGCCAACAGCCGCATTAACGCCCGTCTGCCGTATATCTTCCTGCTGTCGCGTATCGCGCATTATCTGAAGCTGATTCAGCGTGAAAACATCGGCACCACCAAGGATCGGCGTCTGCTGGAACTGGAGCTGAACACCTGGGTGCGCAGTCTGGTGACCGAAATGACCGATCCGGGCGATGAGTTGCAGGCGTCGCACCCGCTGCGTGATGCCAAAGTGGTGGTGGAAGATATCGACGACAACCCGGGCTTCTTCCGCGTCAGGCTGTACGCGATTCCACACTTCCAGGTGGAGGGGATGGACGTCAACCTGTCACTGGTTTCCCAGATGCCGAAGGCGAAATCGTAAGCTAAGGCAGGAAGCCAATGAAAACGGAACAACCGTTATGGGGCCGGGGCGTTATGGTCTCTCCCCAGCACTTCCAGCAACAGGTCGCGTATGCGGCCTGGTCTGCGGAATGTATCGCCCGGCTGGGCCTCTCCCATCCCTGGGGGATGATTGCTGCCACTTTCGAACCTGAACTACTGAAACTGGGGCGTCTGCAGGCCCGTCATCTGCACGTCCGTTTTCCCGATGGCACGCTTATCGACACCGATAACGCCGATAACCTGCCGCCGGTGCTGGCGCTTGAGGGCGAATCACAGGACGTGGTGGTGGTTCTGGCGCTTCCGCTGCTACGGGCAAATGGCGGCAACTGCCTTAAACCCGATGAAGTGGCCGAGCGCCCTGTGCGTTATCGCCAGCGCTGGCGGGATGTCCGCAACACCTTTGGCGACGATACCCGCCAGATTGCGGTGATGCAGCCAGAGCTGACGCTGCGTTTCGCTCATCAGAGCAACAGTGATTACTTAACCTGTCCGGTCGCCCGTCTGCAGCAGGATTCACAGGGAAGCTGGGCACTGGATGAAACCTGGCTGCCGCCACTGCTGGCTCTGCAGGGCAGCCGCTGGCTGGTAACCCAGCTGGAACACTTGATGACGCAACTGCGTGCCCGTCTGGGTCGACTGATGGCCATGCGTCGCGAAAGTAATGAGCGCATGGCCGACTTTGCCGTGGCTGATGTGTCGTTGTTCTGGCTGCTCAATGCCCTGAACAGCGCAGAACCGGTGCTCGGCCAGTTTCAGCGTAATCTGCAAAGTCCACCGGAGCGCCTGTATCCGGAACTGGCGCGGCTTGCGGGCAGCCTGCTGACCTTCTCGCTGGAACACCAGGTGAGTGCTATTCCGGTCTGGCAGCATGAGCAACTCAATAGTGTCTTCCCGCCGCTGTTTGACTTGCTGGGCGACCTGCTGGAAGCCAGCCTGCCGTCGCGGGTGGTGGCGATTGAGCTTGAGCACGATGCCCGGTTGCACGTCTGGCAGGCCCGTCTGCATGACTCCCGTCTGCGCGAAGGGGCGGATTACTACCTTTCCGTACGTTCACCGATGCCGGTGGCACAGTTGCAGGAGCAGTTGCCACGCCAGTGCAAAGTCGGCAGTCCCGATCATGTCAGGAGTATCGTCAATTCCTCACGGGTGGGCGTCCCTCTGACGCCACTGCGTCATGTGCCGGCAGCCATTCCACTGCGTCTGGAAAACCAGTATTTCAGCCTTGATGTCTCCCATCCGCTGGCCAGCGAAATGCTTCAGAGCGGCACCTGTATGTTTTACGTTCCGGGCATGCTCGGCGAGCCTGAACTGGAACTCTTTGCGGTACTGAGAACATGAGTGAGCCTAAACGCAGCACTGCTGCATCCATTGATATTGATGCCCTGCTGCAGGATACCTGGCTGCAGGTCATCAGCCTGCGTCACGGTCCAACGTTTCAGGATGGAGAAGGGCGCACGTTGTGGGAGCGTTGCATTGCTGATGTCGAGCGTGCGCAGCGTGAACTGAAAGCGAGCGGACTCGATGAAGTGAGCTGTCAGCATATTCTCACTGCACAGTGTGCGCTGCTTGATGAGGCGGTCAAAGGGCGTGGTGTGGAGGATGACGCCTGTGTGCAGTGGTATGACATTCCCCTGCAGGGGCACTTCCTCGGCACCATGGATGCCGGTGATACGCTGTGCGATCGCATGCGTGATGTGCTGCGTGACCCGGCGCCTGATCAGGCTGTAATGATCTGCTTTCAGCGGGTGATGATGCTGGGGTTCCTCGGCAGTTTCCGTTCTCTGCACGATCCGGAGCGCCAGAAACTCGTCAACGCACTCAATGAAGATGTCACGCCATTCAGCTATCCACCAACCCATCCGGTTCTGGCGGAAAGTCTTGCCGGACCGGGAATGGGGAGCTTGCTGGCGTCATGGCCCGCGCGTATCGGCCTGAGCGTGGTGCTGGTGGCCGCGCTGTGGTGGGGACTGAGCCAGTGGCTGGATCAGACACTACTGACTTTGCTGCCGGGAGCCGTGAAATGAGTCCTGCACAGCAGCGCGGGCTTGCGCTGTGGGCCGCCCTGCTAAGTGCCGTGGTTTGCCTGAGTTTCCTGCCGGTATCGCGACTGGTTTCGGTGCTCGTTCTGCTTGCGGTGCTGGGGCTTATCCTGGCGTTGTGGATTGTCGCCAGGCGTCGTGCGGAGCATGACGTCGCCCTGCGTCTGCATGACCTCCCGGAAGCCACTTACCGTCAGCCCGTGGTGCTGGTGTGTGGCGATTTGCCGTTAGCCTGGCCCCAGCAGTCACCGGTGCTTACTGTGACACAGGGATGCTGGATCCGCGTGGAGGAACATCAGGATCTGCAACAGGCTGCCCGTCAGATACTGGGGTTGCGTCCTGACTGGGGCCGCCAGCTGTCAGTAATGGTCAGCGTCTGTCCGCAAAAACACGCCGACAGCGAGCGGCTTACCCGCCGTCTGCTGGCCCTGCGCTGGCAAATCAGCCAGCTGCGTAAAGAAACCGGGCATTCTGTGCCGCTGGTTCTGAATGGTCAGGTTGGCAGTGCGATGACAAATGATCTGCTCTGGCAGGCGGCTATCCCGGGGGAAGGGGTGAGGGTCTGGCGTGCGTCTTCAGCGCCGGGCTCAGTCGCTGCATGGGTCACCACCGGTGGCGCGCCTGCGATGCAGCAACAGGTGCTGATGAACAGCCTGATGAGCTGGTTCTGGTTGCACGTTAAAGCGGTCTTCATTGATGAGAGCCCTGATGTTCCGGTCATTGCACCGGTTGCGGTGCTGTGGGGATTGGGACCGATCCTGGCCGGAAGTCTGGCCACATCGGTCTGGACGGCATGGCTGTCCCGTCATACTGCGATGCAACAGGTAGCGGGCTGGCAGCCGGTGGGAACGGACAGTACGGTTATTGCCGCGTTGCCGGATTTTATCCTGCCGCTGCTGCCGGAAGGGCGAGGCCTGACGCCGCGTGGGCAAGCCTTCCGTTATGCGCTCGCGATTTTCACGCTGGCGGCCATGGCTGCACTGCTCAGCAGTGGCTGGAACAATCGCCAGTTGCTGCAGCGTGTCAGCTTCGATATTGCCCGTTATGAACGCATCCCGATGCAGGATTTCGCACCCAAAGCCGACGCTGTTGCTGTCCTG
The DNA here is from genome assembly GCF_035783935.1 of Pantoea dispersa. Lineage (GTDB taxonomy): Bacteria > Pseudomonadota > Gammaproteobacteria > Enterobacterales > Enterobacteriaceae > Pantoea > Pantoea dispersa_C. The sequence continues at coordinate 111,610 of NZ_JALKOV010000004.1, forward strand.
CGTGACGATGCGGCTGGGCTGGATGACCAGGCGCGCAATGGCGTACCGATGCGGATGGGCCTTGGTCTGTATCAGGGCGAGCGTCTGCGAATGCCTGTGCTGGATGCGATCCGTTCGTATGTGCCCCCGCCACCGCCGCCAAAACCGCAGCCGAAACCGGTGCCGAAAATTGTTCGCCTCGACAGCATGTCGCTGTTCGATTCCGGCAAATCCACGCTGAAAGCCGGGTCTACCAAAATGCTGGTGAACTCACTGGTCGGCATCAAAGCGAAGCCGGGCTGGCTGATTGTCGTGTCCGGCCACACCGATAACACCGGTAAACGACTATGCCGGCACCACGATCGGCGGCCGTATTGTGGATGTGGTACCGGAAACGAAAACCATCCGTCTTGACCGGCCCGTATCACTTTCAGGCGAGGGCGTTGCAACGCTTAATCTGATCAGCGAGTCTGGCGAGCCTTTTACTGTCAACGTGCACGAGCGTACTGAACACGACTGTGTGCAGGTGGATGCGTTACCCAGTGGGATGACATCGCTTAGCGTGGCACCCGGAAGCGTGTGGGGGCTTAAACAGCCTGCCCTGCGCAAGCGGCTGTTCCGCTGCGTGGCCATTCGGGAAAGCGAAAACGGGGGATATGCGATAACGGCGCTGCAGCACTGCCCGGAAAAGCAGGCGCGGGTGGATGACGGCAAATCCTTTTCGGCTGCCCCCACCAGCGTGCACGGAATGTTGCCGCCTGCTGTCCGGCATCTTCGCACAAGTGTGGACGTGTCATCCGGCCATATTCAGGCCACAGCGCTGTGGGAAATCCTGCAGACAACCGGCAGCGTGCGCTTTGACGTACGCGTGACGCGCGGCGAGCGCGCCTCAGGCCGTCTGGTTTTCTGCTGTGCAACCGAACGTCCGGAATGTCTGTTCACGCTGCCGGACGCCGGTCGCTACACGTTAACCGTCACCGCGATCGGTGATGCCGGGCAGAAAGGTGAGCCGGCCTCGACCGGCATCACCGTCGCCGTGCCCGAGCCGCCCGTCTCCATCGACGTAACACAAGGCTACTTTCAGGTCACGTTGGTGCCGCACCAGGCGATCTATGACGCCACGCTGCGATATGAATTCTGGTATTCCGCAACCCGACTCGCTGACGCGCAACAGGCCGAATCCCAGGCGCAGTATCTTGGAGAAGGACGCTGCTGGATAAAAGACGGCCTTATGCCGGGCAATGTTCACCATTTCTATATCCGTAGCGTGAACGCGCTGGGCAAATCTGCTTTCACTGAACAGTCCGCCAGTCCGAGCGACAAAGCGGACGATTATCTGGCGTTTTATAAAGGAAAAATCAGCGACACGCATCTTGATCAGAGCCTGCTGAAAACAATGACGCAGCTGTCAGAAGGTGCAGCAAGCATCGGAAAAATCGAGAAAAGCTGGAAAGACACGGAAGGGCGGCTGAACTCGCAATGGTCGGTCAGACTGGAGCAGATGAAAAACGGCCAGTATTGTATGACCGGCTTCGGCATGGGGATCGAGGAAAAACCCGAGGGTATGCAGAGCCAAATCCTGATGGCTGCCGATCGCGTGGCTTTCGTCAATCCGGCAAACGGGAATGCCGTGCCTGCACTGGTCATTGAGCATAACGATATTTACTTCCGGGAAGCACTCATTAAGCATCTGCGTGCTGTCAGTCTGACCAGCGGTGGGTCACCGCCTTCATTCAGCCTGACGCCCGACGGGAAGCTGGCAGCAAAGCAGGCTGATATCAGCGGTACCCTGCGGGCGACCGCAGGCGAGCTTGAGAAGGTTCGTATCAGAGACAGCTGCACCATCGAGGGTGTGCTGGATGCGAAACAGATTACTGGAGATATATATAATGTTCAGTCCGGTGGCGTAACCTTGCCGAAGGGTGTCTTCAGCTGGTCAGACAAAGCGGGAGAACATGTTTTGTTCAAAATTGCTGGCGAGACCTTTGATCGCATCTTTGAATCAAATCTGACGCTGACCGCAGAGTGCATAAAAAACCGGCAGGAGTTTAAGTTGATCGTCCGGCATCATACAAAACCTGCCTTTTATGAAGATCATGTGCTTGCTTACGCTGATACCGGAAATAAAGGTAAATCACCTGGTATGAGTTACAAATTAAATGGCATCCGCCTGCCAGCGATCGGCCGTTCGCGTGTACATGAGATTATTATGGTCATTGGTAATAGTGGGCGTCGTGGAGGTGTTGTCTGTAAGGCCCCGCCCGGCGAGGTACCAAGGTTTACCGCTTACCGGGCCGGCCGGCAATTTGTCACGGGCGCTGAGCGATAATCATCGGCTGTGAACTGGTAACGTACGCTCTTCAGCGCGGGCGGCGCATGCCCCGCGTGCCTGCTGTCGGGCGGCAGGATATCCGCAGCAGGGGAGATGTTGCCGTCTGAAATGCGTGGCGACAGGTAAAAAAAGCCCGAACGGATCGTCGGGCGGCATCAGGTCCGAGCCAGACCTCTCTGGTGTTGGCTTAGTCTCGTTGAGCAGCTTAATCCAGCCATACCTGGCTGAGGAATAAAGGGAATCTACTCTCGAACGCAGCAGCATTGCTGTGTTACACGTTCATCATAATCCATGCATGAAAACTTTCCGTTAAGATTGTGTAATTATAGGATTTAAGTATGGGTGAAAGGCGATAAAGCCAGTCGGCCGCCTGAGTCAGGACGAAAAAAGCCTGCGTTACACAGGCATCAATTCGCTCAAAGGGAAGGGTAATCCAGAATGCCAGACAGGCTGGCTCATTCACACTACAGGGTTGGTACAGAATAGATACATATTAACGATGCGGGCGCAAAAATGAGCACGTTATGGGGCCGCCGCCAGTAAAAGCTGACCGGCGAAAGGCGTTAAAACGGTTTTCCGGATATCAGAAGTAAAAAAAAAGCCCCGGACCCAGCAGGTACCCGGGGGATAGCTAATATTGCCTTAATACGGGTATGACAGAGCATCTGCCTTCACAGATGGTCACAGGCCAATACTAAAACATCATCAGCAAAATTCCAGGCGTTCAGGCAGCCATCCGTTGCTGGTAAGAGGTCTGACGAAAAAGTTTTCAGGTCAGGAGGCCGTGGGAGGTGAGTGTCTGTACGGGAACAGGGCTGGCAGGCGCTGATATGTCGCTGAAACAAGGGGAAAGGGAAATCCTGAATGCCAGTCGTGCTGGCTTCGCCACCATGCAGTGTCTGTAAGGAATAGATAATAATTTATCTTTTGCTCTGGATTAAGCACCTTACGGGTATAAAGGGTGCAGAATCCTGGCCTGCAGGAGAGAAAAAATATCTATGCCCACCAATGGCTTTACAAAAACCCCAACCGCAGCGGCTTGATCAGTTCTACCGATCGATATTACTGTTTATCCATACAGTGTTTATCACGGAGGTAAATGACCATGCCACGCGACTACGAAATCATGATTGCTTTCCGGCAGGCGGTGAAACGCGACGCTGCCGGCCGCTACACCATCAGCACGCTCGACTTCATCAGGGAACTTGACCGGTTGAACTGGCATTACACGCTGCGGGCGGCCAATAAGTGGATCGAGATGCACACCACAACGTTCCGCGACATCACCAAAACCGACGGAGAAGAGCGCCTGTTTCAGGTGTTCAATCCCAATGGCGGTGTGTGATGTTTGCCCTGGTCGATGTGAACTCGTTCTATGCGAGTTGCGAAACAGTATTCAGGCCCGATCTGCGGGGAAAGCCGGTAGTGGTGCTGAGCAACAATGACGGATGTGTCATTGCCCGTTCGGCAGAGGCTAAGGCGCTGCAAATCCCCATGGGCGCGCCATACTTCAAGCTGAAGGATGAATTTCGCCGGCACAAGGTGCAGGTATTCAGCTCTAACTACGCGTTATACGCCGACATGAGCAACCGCGTGATGAGCACGCTGGAGAGCATGGTGCCGGCCGTGGAAATCTACTCGATCGACGAAGCGTTTATGTGCCTGGACGGCATGCAGCGCAACCACCCGCTTGAGGAATTTGGCCGCGCTGTCCGGGCGCGCGTTAAGCAGGAAACGCACCTGACCGTAGGCGTAGGGATAGCGCAGACCAAAACACTCGCCAAACTGGCTAACCATGCCGCCAAGAAGTGGACGAAGACCGGCGGCGTGCTGGACCTGTCGAATATCGACCGTCAGCGCAAGCTTATGGCGCTGGTACCGGTTGAGGATGTCTGGGGCGTTGGCCGGCGCATCAGCAGGAAGCTCAACACCATGGGCATCATGACCGCGAAAGACCTGTCAGAGCAAAGCACCTACACCATCCGCAAACACTTCAACGTTGTGCTGGAGCGAACCGTCAGAGAGCTGCGCGGTGAGCCATGCCTGCAACTGGAAGAGTTCGCGCCAGCCAAACAGCAAATCGTCTGCTCCCGTTCATTCGGCTCCCGGATCACCAAATACGACGACATGCGTGAAGCCATATGCACCTTCGCCGCGCGCGCTGCAGGCAAGCTGCGCGGAGAGCGCCAGTATTGCTCGCAGATAGCCGTGTTCGTCCGGACCAGTCCTCATGCCGTGGGCGAAGTCTTCTATGGCAACCAGTCGACAGGCAAGGTGCTCACGCCGACCAACGACACGCGGGACATCATCCGGGTGGCCATTGAAGCGCTCGATCGCATCTGGCTTGAAGGACACCGCTATATGAAGGCTGGCGTGATGCTGGGCGATTTTTACAGCGAAGGCGTGTCGCAGCTGAATCTGTTTGATGAAAACAAACCACAGGCCAACAGCGAGGCGCTGATGCGCGTGATGGATGGTCTCAACCTGAGCGGGAAGGGGAATCTATGGTTCGCAGGGCAGGGTATACAGAACACATGGGCGATGAAGCGCGAGATGCTTTCGCCGGCCTATACCACAAAAGTTTCCGACCTGCCGGTGGTCCGGTGCTGATCACTTCGCGGCCGTCTGAAACGCTTCACATTCCAACGTGTGATGGCGTGGCGATAATCGACAGGTCGGTTCGGCCAAAAGTGGGTGACACAATCTACTTTGTGGCTTTCGGCATCTGCCAGCCTGGCATGCTGGGACGCAATTACATCGCCTGCGAAGACGGAGAAATGTTTGAGGGGGAGGCGCTGGAAGAGATAACGATCATCGGCGTGCAGACGTGGGGAGTGATATCAGCGCGGGAGGATAACCGGCCGATAATCTGAGTGTTACTCCCTTCCATCCAGCCAGTCAGCCCATCGCTGCATCATTTCATAGCGGTTATTCAGGTATTGCGCGTGGTTATATACCCCGCGCGTACCCTGAGAATTAACGTGAGCAAGCTGCGCCTCTATGGCGTCACTGTTCCAGTGAAGCTCATTCATTACGGTACTGAACTGGTGCCGGAACCCGTGTCCGGTCGTCTGACCCTCATAGCCGAGCCGTCGGATGAGGCCCAGAATGGCGTTTTCACAGATGGGCTTTTTCGGATCGCTTCTGCCCGGGAAACACAGGGTGTGACGTTCAGTGAGCTTCTTCGTCAGTGACATCAGCGCATGCACCTGATCTGACATCGGTACGATATGAATGCGCCGGCTTTTCATGATCTCTGCATCAACAGTGATGAGGCGGCTTTCAAAATCGACATTTTCCCACCTGAGAAACCGCACCTCCTTCGTTCTCAGGGCCGTGTAATGCAGGACAAGCGCCGCATTTTTTACAATGACGCTGCCGGAATAGCTGTCAAGAGCACGGTGAAACGCCTGGATACGATCCATGGTGAGAAAGGGGAAATTCTTTTTCTGGTAGCTCTGCTGCGCTCCGATAAGGTCCGGGGCCGGATTGTAGCGCGCACGGCCGGTTACGATCGCATAGCGGAACACTTCACCGCACCGTCTTCTGGCTTTGCTTGCCCGCTCCAGAGCGCCTCTGTCTTCGTAGCGTCGTATCACTTTCAAAAGCAGCGTTGGCTCGATCTCATCCATCCGGAGATGGCCGATGAGCGGCAGGATGTCGGTTGTGAACATCCCGTACAACTCGTCGGCATACCCCGCTGACCACACCTGAGATTTGTGGGCATACCACTCCCTGAAAATGCCCTCAAAAGTCAGGGTATCCGGCATCGGTTCCTTTTGCTTCAGCGCCTGTTTTTGCCGGGCCGGATCGACGCCGGAAAGCAGGGTCATTTTCGCTTCCGCCTGGCGTGCGCGTGCTTCGGCCAGGGATATGTGTGGCCAGGGACCAAAAACCAGCGTTTTCTCTTTACCGTCAAAGCGGTAGCGGAGCCGCCATACCTTCTTCCCGGTAGGCGGGACAAACAGAAACAGACCGCCTGCGTCGGACAGACGATAGGACTTCTCTCTGGGTTTGGCGGCGTCGATCTGCCTGACCGTCAGCATGTGGGCATAATTCCGGGTCATTTTTAATTGTGCCCACAATATGCCCGCAAAAAAGCGGTGTAGTCAATGCAGTTTGGTTCATTTGTGTTCAGGATGGAAAGGGTTAACGTTATGTTTTTGTGGGGATTTGTTCGGGCGGGTTGAGGCGGGTTCGGGTCGTTATGGTGTCCCCTGCAGGAATCGAACCTGCAACTAGCCCTTAGGAGGGGCTCGTTATATCCATTTAACTAAGGAGACGTGCGGCGCGCAGTATAGCGCACCGTGCAGGGGATTTTAACCGTGGGCCGCCTGTTTGCTCAAAGTGTCAGCAATCAGGCGGTGGCGATCACGCTTTTTCCTGATCTTTCTGCTTTTCCTGCTTCTCTTTACGTTTCTGTTCGGCTCGCGCTTTGGCTTTGGCCGCTTCGCTCATGTCGTTACGGATCTGCGCGTGACTGATCAGGGCAAAAATCAGCGTACCGCCGGTAATATTACCCAGCAGGGTGGGCAGCGCGAACGGCCACAGGAACTCCTGCCATGGCACGGTGCCGGCAAACACCAGATACAGCACCTCAACCGATCCGACCACAATGTGCGCCAGATCGCCCAGCGCCACCAGCCAGGTCATCATCACGATCACCACAATTTTGGCACCGCCGGCGTAGGGGAACATCCATACCATGGTGGCGATAATCCAGCCCGAAATCACCGCGTTGGCAAACATTTCGCCCGGCGTGTGCTCCATCACTTTTTCGCTGATGGCGGTGAAGGCCTGACGCGTAGCGTCATCGAAAATCGGCATATGATTAAACGCCAGCGCGCCCAGCGCGGTACCAATCAAATTGCCGATCAGTACCACGCTCCACAGCCGCAGCAGCAGCATAAAATTGCCGCCGGTGGGTTTATGCATCACCGGCAGTACGGCGGTAACGGTGTTCTCGGTAAACAGCTGCTGGCGCGCCATAATCACGATGACGAAACCAAAGGTGTAGCCGAGATTCTCCAGCAGATAGGCGCCGGGCACGCCCGCGAGGTGCACCTGGAAAATGCCTTTCGCCATCAGCGAGGCACTCATTGACAAACCGGCGGCAATCGCTGACCACAGCAGCGCCATACCGTCGCGCTCCAGCTCCTTTTCCCCATCCTGTCGAATCTCTTCATGGATCGCCGCAGCCCGCGAGGGCAGGGCGTCTTCGTCCACTTCAATATCCGTGCCTTGTTCTTTTTCTTCACTGTCCACGTCATTCTCATGCGTGCTGTTTGATGGCGTTGGCTTCATTTTTTCTCCCGGTGATAATGCCAGTGCGTAATAAGCGTAGACGCTTTTAGCAAGGGCGAAATGTTACAAAGATTCAAATTAAGAGTAACAAGAAGTGAGGTGAGTTGATTTTTTGAGCGATTTCTTGATCTGGTACGCACGAATACCCCGTTTGGGGGAAGTGAGAGGTTGCGCACAGACTTCGGACCCTGCCTTCGTTGTGGTATTATTCCCGCCTCATTTATTGCTGTGAATCTCCCTTCTATGCTCGAAGTGATTAATCTCGCGTGCGTTCGCGATGAGCGAACCCTGTTTCACGGACTGAGCTTCCAGGTGCAGGCGGGCGATGTGGTGCAAATTGAAGGGCCTAACGGCGCGGGCAAGACGTCACTGCTGCGGCTACTGGCCGGCCTCAGCCGGGCAGAGCAGGGCGACGTTTACTGGCAGCAGCAGCCGATCCGCCAGCAGCGCGAAATCTGGCAGCAAAACCTGCTGTATCTCGGCCATCATCCCGGCGTGAAATCGGTGCTGTCGCCGCGGGAGAATCTGCACTTCTGGCACGGCGATCGCAGCGAAGACGCGCTGTATGATGCGCTGGAGCAGGTCAATCTGCTGGGCTATGAAGAGGTGCCGGTGGCCCAGCTTTCTGCTGGTCAGCAGCGGCGCGTGGCGCTGGCGCGACTGTGGCTCAGCCCGGCGTCGGTGTGGATTCTGGATGAGCCGCTGACCGCCATCGACAAACACGGCGTGGAAAAATTAATGGCGCGCTTCGCCGATCATGCCGATAACGGTGGCGCGGTGATCCTGACCACCCATCAGGATCTGCCGGACAGCCATGCGCGGGTGCGCAAAATTCGTCTTAGTTCGGAGTGGGCGTGATGCTTGGTCGGGTGATTCAGCGTGAGTTAAAAATTGCCTTCCGCAGCGGCGCGGAAGTGGTTAATCCGCTGTGGTTTTTTCTGATCGTGATTACGCTGTTTCCACTGGGCATTGGCCCTGAGCCGCAGCAGCTGGCGCGCATCGCGCCCGGTGTCGCCTGGGTGGCGGCGCTGCTGGCATCGCTATTGGCGCTGGAGCGGCTGTTTCGCGATGACTTTCTCGATGGCTCGCTGGAGCAGCTGTTATTACTGCCGACGCCGCTGCCGATTACCGTGCTGGGCAAAGTGATTGCTCACTGGCTGATTACCGGGCTGCCGCTGATTTTACTCTCACCGCTGGCGGCGCTGCTGCTGTCGCTGGATTTTGCCGGCTGGCGGGCGATGGCGCTGACGCTACTGATCGGCACGCCGACCCTGAGTTTTCTCGGTGCGATTGGCACCGGCCTGACCGTCGGGCTGCGGCGCGGCGGTGTGTTGCTGAGTTTGCTGGTGTTGCCGCTGTCGATACCGGTATTGATTTTTGCCAGCGCGGCAATTGATGCCGCCGGTCAGGGATTACCGATCGGCGGTTATCTGGCGATTCTCGGCGCCATGCTGGCGGTCAGCGCCACGCTGTCGCCGTTTGCGACGGCTGCCGCGCTGCGCATCAGTCTGCATTAAGGCGGGCCTCCTGTAGAGAGGCCGTCATCCGAATTCTTTTTTAGTGTGAGCAATGTCAATGTGGAAATGGTTACACCAGTGGGCAAAGCCTGAGCGGCTTTACCAGCTATGCGGTCGCTTGATTCCCTGGTTCGCAGTCCTGGGCGTTGGCGCATTGCTGCTCGGCTGGATTTGGGGATTCGGCTTTGCGCCGGCGGATTATCAGCAGGGCAACAGCTTCCGCATCATGTACATTCACGTGCCGGCGGCAATGTGGTCGATGGGTGTCTATGCCTCGATGGCGATTGCTGCCTTTATTGGCCTGGTGTGGCAGATGAAGATGGCCGATCTGGCCGCCGCCGCGATGGCGCCGATTGGTGCGGTGTTTACCTTTATCGCGCTGGTAACCGGCTCGGCGTGGGGCAAGCCGATGTGGGGCACCTGGTGGATTTGGGACGCGCGTCTGACCTCTGAACTGGTACTGCTGTTCCTCTACATGGGCGTGATTGCGCTCTATCACTCTTTCGACGATCGCCGCACCGCCGGACGCGCGGCCGGCATCCTGATTCTGGTCGGCGTGGTTAATTTGCCGATTATTCACTTCTCCGTGCAGTGGTGGAACACGCTGCATCAGGGCTCGTCGGGCATATTGCAACAGGCGATCGATCCCAGCATGCGCACGCCGCTGCGCTGGTCGATTCTCGGCTATCTGCTGGTGTTTGGTGCGCTCACCCTGATGCGCCTGCGCAACCTGATTCTGTTCACCGAACGTCATCGTCCCTGGGCGATTGACGTGGCGCAGGGAGGACGCAAAGCATGACGCCTGCCTTCGCATCGTGGAGCGCGTTTTTCGCCATGGGTGGCTATGCCTTTTACGTCTGGCTGGCCGTGTGCTTTACGCTGACCCCGCTAATCGGTCTGGTGCTGCATACCGTGCTGTTCCGTCGCCGCCTGCTGGCAGAGATTCGCCAGCGTCAGTCCCGCGAGCGCCGCATCCGCGCGGCAAAAGCCAAACAAGCTGCCAGTGAAGCAGCAGGAGAGTCCGTGTGAATATCCGTCGTCGTAACCGCCTGTACGTGGTGGTGGCGGTGCTGGTGGGGCTGGGCCTCGCCACGTCGCTGGTGATGTACGCGCTGCGTTCCAACATCGACCTGTTCTACACCCCGAGTGAAATTCTCTACGGCAAAGGTGAGGATCACCAGAAGCCGGAGGCCGGTCAGCGCCTGCGCGTCGGCGGCATGGTGATGCCAGGCAGCGTCAAACGCGATCCGAAAACGCTGGCGGTGTCGTTCAAACTGTATGACGCCAACGGCGTGGTCAGCGTCAGCTACGAAGGTATCCTGCCGGATCTGTTCCGCGAAGGGCAGGGCGTGGTGGCGCAGGGCGTGCTGGAAGACGGCAACCTGGTCAACGCCAAAGAGGTGTTGGCGAAGCACGATGAGAAGTACACGCCACCGGAAATTCAGGATGCGATGAAGAAAAATCACAACGGACCGGCAGCGGCCTATCAGCAGGCGGGTACGCAATCATGATGCCGGAAATTGGCAGCTTTCTGCTGTGTCTGGCGCTGGGCTTAGCGCTGTTATTAAGCATTTATCCGCTGTGGGGCGCGGCGCGTCAGGATGGCCGGCTGATGGCGCTGGCGCGTCCGCTCACCTGGGGCATGTTCCTGTGTATCGCCGCCGCGTTCCTCGTGCTGGTGCACGCGTTTGTAGTCAACGATTTTACCGTCGGCTACGTTGCCACCAACTCCAATTCGCTGCTGCCGGTGTATTACCGCATCGCCGCCACCTGGGGCGCGCATGAAGGATCGCTGCTGCTGTGGGTGCTGCTGCTCAGCACCTGGACATTAGCGGTAGCGATTTTCAGCCGCGGCATGCCGCAGGATGCGCTGGCGCGCGTGCTGGCGGTGATGGGAATGATCAACCTCGGCTTCCTGTTGTTCATCATCCTCACCTCGAATCCGTTTACCCGCACGCTGCCGAACTTCCCGATTGATGGGCGCGACCTAAACCCGATGCTGCAGGATATCGGGCTGATCTTCCATCCGCCGCTGCTCTATATGGGCTATGTTGGCTTCTCGGTGGCGTTTGCCTTTGCCATTGCGTCGCTGATGGCGGGCCGGCTGGATACTGCCTGGGCGCGCTGGTCACGTCCGTGGACCACTGCGGCATGGGTATTTCTGACTATTGGTATCGTGCTCGGTTCCGCGTGGGCGTATTACGAACTCGGCTGGGGCGGCTGGTGGTTCTGGGATCCGGTGGAAAATGCGTCCTTTATGCCGTGGCTGGCCGGCACGGCGCTGATGCACTCGCTGGCGGTGACAGAAAAACGCGGCAGCTTTAAGTCGTGGACGGTGCTGCTGGCGATTACCGCATTCTCATTAAGCCTGCTCGGCACCTTCCTGGTGCGTTCCGGCGTGCTGGTGTCGGTGCACTCGTTCGCCTCCGATCCGGCGCGCGGTATGTTTATCCTCGCCTTCCTGGTGATTGTCATCGGCAGTTCGCTGCTGCTGTACGCTCTGAAAGGCGGCCAGGTGCGCAGCCGCGTGCAGAGCGAAGCCTGGTCGCGCGAATCCTTCCTGCTGGGGAACAATGTGCTGCTAATTGCCGCAATGCTGGTGGTGCTGCTCGGTACGCTGCTGCCGCTGGTGCACAAGCAGCTCGGGCTGGGCAGCATTTCGGTTGGCGAGCCGTTCTTCAATACCATGTTCACCTGGCTGATGGCGCCGTTCGCGCTGATGCTCGGCATCGGGCCGCTGGTGCGCTGGCGCCGCGATGAGCCGCAGAAGCTGTGGAAGCGGCTCGGCGTGGGTCTGCTGGTGACGCTGATCCTGTCGATCGTGCTGCCGTGGCTGTTGCAGGATCGCATCGAAGCGATGACGGTGATTGGCCTGCTGATGGCCATCTGGGTGATCCTGCTGACGCTAATGGAGCTGCACGAACGCGCCACCCATCGCCACCGCTTCCTGGCGGGCTTGCGCCACCTGTCGCGCAGCCACTGGGGCATGGTGCTGGGCCATCTTGGCGTGGCGGTAACGGTGGTGGGCATTGCCTTTAGCACCCAATACAGCATTGAGCGCGACGTGCGCATGAAAGCTGGCGACAGCGTGGATATCCAGAACTATCACTTTATTTTCCGCGACGTGCACAACCTGCAGGGCCCGAACTACAGCGGCGGCGTGGCGATCATTGACGTCACACGCAACGGTAAGCCAGAAGCGGTGCTGCATGCGGAGAAACGCTTCTATACCGCCGCACGCACCATGATGACGGAAGCGGCGATCAGCGGCGGCTTCACGCGCGATCTTTACGCGGCGCTGGGCGAAGAGCTGGATGACGGTTCCTGGGCGGTGCGTATTTATTACAAACCTTTTGTGCGCTGGATCTGGTTCGGCGGGGTATTTATGGCGGTGGGCGGCCTGCTGTGCCTGCTCGATCCGCGCTATCGCTCGCGTAAAAAAGCGCAGCGCGAGGAGCTGGCATGAATAAAAAGATCCTGTTTATTCCTTTAGTCCTGTTTCTGCTGCTGGCGGCGGCGCTGCTGTGGCAGCTGACGCGGAACGCCAGCGGTGACGATCCCACGCGCCTTGAATCAGCGCTGATCGGTAAACCGGTGCCGGTGTTTAAACTCGAAGCGCTGGATCAGCCAGGTAAAATCTATAACCAGCAGGTGCTGACCGATGGCAAACCGCTGCTGCTGAACGTCTGGGCCACCTGGTGCCCGACCTGCCGCGCCGAACATCAATATCTCAACACGCTGGCGGAGCAGGGCATTCGCGTGGTTGGTCTCAATTATAAAGACGATCGCAGCAAAGCGGTCACCTGGCTTAACACGCTCGGCAACCCGTATGCGCTGAGCCTGTATGACGGCGATGGCATGCTCGGTCTGGATCTCGGTGTCTACGGCGCGCCGGAGACCTTCCTGATTGATGGCCACGGCATTATCCGTTATCGCCACGCCGGCGACATGAATGACCGGGTGTGGAATGAAGAGGTGAAGCCGCTGTGGCAGAAATACAGCAGGGAGGCCGGCGTATGAAACCGCTGCTTATGCTGCTCGCCGGTCTGCTGCTGAGCACCAGCCTGTGGGCCGCGATCGATACTTATCAGTTCGATTCGGTCCAGCAGGAGGAGCAGTATCGCGAGCTCACCGCATCGCTGCGCTGCCCGAAGTGCCAGAACAACAGCATTGCCGACTCCAACGCGATGATCGCCGCCGACATGCGGCTGAAAGTGTATGAGCTGATGAAGCAGGGCCAGAGTCGCCAGCAGATCATTGATTACATGGTGGCGCGTTACGGTAACTTCGTCACTTATGAACCGCCGGTGACGCCGTCGACGCTGATTCTGTGGGTTGGGCCGGCGCTGTTTGTGGTGCTTGGTGGCCTGATCATTGTGCTGCGCAACCGACGCGGCCACGCGCGCAGCGAGCTGGATGACGATGAACAACAACGCCTTGCGGCGATTCTGAAGCGTGACGGGAAGCCGTAATGACTGGATTCTGGATTACCCTGATTATTTTACTGGCGGCGGCGACGGCGCTGTTTGTCGGTACCGGCTGGCGGCAGCGTCAGGCCAGCAGCGGCGATCGCGATCGCCTCAATACCGATTTTTATCAGCAGCGCCTGCGCGAGCTGGAGCATGATGAAGCCGAGGGCGTGGTCAGTGAACGTCCGGAGATGGTGCGCGAACTGCAGCAAACGCTGCTGACCGACGTGCCGGGCGACGCGGCGGCACGCGCACATCACAGCAGCCGCTGGGTGCTGCTGCCGGGAGCGATCGTCCTGGTGCTGGTGTCAGTGGGCGTTTATCTGAAAACCGGCGGTCTTGCCCAGCTGGCGGGCTGGCAAAGCGTGCAGCAGGAGTATCCGGCGCTGCGTGCCCGGGTGATGGATCCCAATGCGCAGCCGCTGACCATGGAAGAGCTGGCGCGTCTGCAGCTCGGCCTGCGCACTTCGCTGCAAAACGATCCGCAAAACCTTAATGACTGGGCGATGCTGGGCCGCCTCGGCATGGTGCTGAACAACGCCACCGATGCCAGCCAGGCTTTTGAGCACGCTCTGCAGCTGGCGCCGGACAACCTTGAACTGCAGCAGGATTATGCCGAAGTGCTGACGCGCTCCAGCGATCCGCAGGATAACCGCCAGGCCAATGTGCTGCTGAAAGATCTGCTGAAGCGCGATCACAGCAACGTGCGCACCCTTAGTCTGCTGGCGTTCAACGCGTTTGAACAGCAGCAGTATGGCGAAGCAATTGGTGCGTGGCAGATGATGCTGAAGCTGCTGCCGGCCGGCGATCGGCGCATTACTATGATAGAGCGCAGCATTGAACAAGCGAAAACCGACGCGGGACAGCAAAATAGCCAGCTGGCATTGACGGTGAGCTTAACGTCAGAGGCAGAAAAAATGTTACCGCCGGGCGGAGTGTTGTATATTTCTGTGTCTGACGGTGTTTCACCGGTGCCTGTGGCTGTAAAGCGTTTACCGCTCAGCCACTTCCCGCTATCGCTTACGCTGGATGACAGCAACGCCATGATGCCGGATCGCCTGCTTTCGGCGCAGCATCAGGTGCAGGTCAGGGTGCGCGTTTCGCGCGACGGCAGTGCTAATCCGCAGTCCGGCGACTGGTTCGGTTTAAGCAAGGTCACCGCCTGGGATGGTCATCAGCCCATGGCTGTTGAGGTTAATCAGCAGCAGCCCTGAAGCGATACACCTTTTATCCGCACAGGGAGAGAAGAATGAATAATCGCCTGACCGGCCTGGCGCTGGCCAGTTTACTGCTGGTGGGATGTGCCAGTTCCAAACCGGCCGACGAGACGATGCCTGCGCAGCGCAGCGATCCGCTCGAAGGGTTCAACCGCACGATGTTTAACTTCAACTATAACGTGCTGGATCCTTACGTGGTGCGTCCGGTCGCCGTCGCCTGGCGTGATTATGTGCCGGTGCCGGCCCGTACCGGGCTGAGCAACTTCCTCGGCAACCTCGATGAACCGGCCAGCATGGTGAACTCGATTCTGGTCGGCGAGCCGCGTCAGGCGGGCATTCACTTTACCCGTTTCTTCCTGAATAGCGTGCTGGGCCTTGGCGGCTTCATTGACGTCGCCGGCAAAGCCAATCCGCAGCTGGCGCGTGAAGTGCCGCACCACTTTGGCAGTACGCTGGGCCGTTACGGCGTCGGCTACGGTCCGTATGTGGTACTGCCGGGCTACGGCAGCTTTACCGTGCGTCAGGATGGCGGCGACTACGTCGATACGCTTTATCCGGTGCTGAGCTGGCTTACCTGGCCGATGTCGATCGGTAAATGGACGCTGGAAGGCGTAGAAACGCGTGCCCAGCTGCTCGATTCTGACGGCCTGCTGAAACAGCAGCAGGATCCGTACGCCTTTATCCGCAACGCCTATTTCCAGCGTAACGATTTCCTCGCCAGCGGCGGCAAGCTGAAGCCGGAGGAGAACCCGAACGCCAGCGCGATTCAGGATGATTTAAAAGATATCGACTCCCAGTAAACAAAACGGCGACCCTCAGGTCGCCGTTTTTCTTTCTGCAGGCGACCCGCATGGGCCGCTGCACTGATTATCAGAACTTGTAGTTAAAGTTAGCGCCGTACAGCCAGGCCTTACCTTCGGAATTAAAGGTATAAGGACCTTCTTTCACCGTCACGTGCTGACCGTGCATATAGGAAACCCCGACATCCACCGACGCATCCGGCGTGAAGGCGTAAGACGCACCGGCGCTCAGCCACAGGCGATCCTGATCCGGAATCGAGATGGAGCGTTTATCCGCCGGCACCGGGCTGTCATCAAATGCGATACCGGTACGGAACGTCCAGTTGTCGTCGTAGTTGTAGGTGGTACCTAACGCGATACGGTACGCATCACGGTAGCCTTCATCTTTATAGAACAGCGTCTGGCCGTTGCTGCCGGTGGCTTTCAGCTCCTGGAACTGACTCCAGCTGGTATAGGCGAGGCTGTAGTGCACCGCCCACTGTGGCGCGACTTTATGCCAGCCGGACACTTCCCACATTTCCGGCAGGTTGAGCGTCAGCGAACCCGGAATGGTGGCACCGCTGGTACCATACGGCAGACCCAGCGCAATCGCCTGCGGTGTGCCGTTGAAGGCGCGCGGGATATTGCTCTTATAATCGCCGTCGAAGTCGATCTTCACTTTAGAACGATAGGTGAAGCCGAAGCGGTTATTTTTATCCACTTCATACAGGATACCGGCGTTCCAGCCGTAGCCCCATTCGTCACCTTTCAGGTGCGCGACCTGGGTATCGGCCGGCAGACCGGCACGGGCACCGGCTTCACCGGCGTAGCGCTCAATTTTCGCTTTGGCGTACACCGCGTCAAAGCCGACGCCGAAGCTGAAGTTATCATTTAACCGATAAGCGGTGCTGAGGTTGAAGTTGCCGGTCAGCAGATCGGTTTTGCCACCGAAGCCGCCCGCGGTGTAGCCGTTATTAAATTCGGTTGCCAGACCATAGTTTGAGGTCGCCGAGGCGCCAATCCACCACTGATCGTTAATTGGATGCACATAATGGATGTTCGGGATCCACTGGTTTGGCGCAATGTTGCTGGCGTTGAGGCTGTTACCGGTCGGACTGTTGCCGCTGATATCCACTTCCGGATCAATATAGACGGCACCGATGGAGAAAGAAGGGCGGTCCATCAGGGCCATGGTGGCTGGGTTACGGCTGGCGGAAGCGGCGGTATCACCCATGGCGCCTTCACCGGAATACGCGCGGCCCAGGCCGATTGCTGAGAATTCGTTAAGTTGAAAGCCTGCGGCGTAGACGTGAGACGAGACGAGCGCCACTGCAGCTGCCACAGCTGACTTTGCAAACAGGTTCTTATGGTTCATGACCACAACCTCATCTGAATTATTATTAAACGTTGTTACGTCGCGTAACAAAGGACGGCGGATTGTAGGGACTGACGATACAGACACATATCAGACCAGTGCGACGAGTATAGGTCCGACCTGTGTATTTGTTGCAATATTGTTTTTAAAATATTTCCGCTTTGATCGATAAAATCAGATCTGCTTAACAAAATCCTTGCGGTTGTGCTCCAGCATAGCGAGTCAAATTTGTTTTGGATCAAATTTTAGTGTGATATTCGTCACTTAGCCGGCGGAAGATAGCCGCCGCGCGGCATCCGGCGTACACTTTGCGACAGAAAATGATCCGATTGTGTTGATTTAACGTCAGGAGAAAAGCATGACTGATGCCATTCGAAACTGTAGTGCCAACGAAACCGCAGCCTGCTGCTGCGTTGACGTCGGCACCGTGATGGACAATACCGATTGCAGCGCCAGCTGGTCAGGCGTGTTCGCTGACCGTCAGGCGGCTGAAGCAATGCTGGCCGAACTGAGCGCCAAAGCGCGTCAGGTCGAGTCCGATCCGTGTGAGATTCATTCGCGCTTTACCGACGAAGCAGACGGCGTGCGCCTGGATGTCGATTTTAT
This sequence comes from Pantoea dispersa, assembly GCF_035783935.1. GTDB lineage: Bacteria > Pseudomonadota > Gammaproteobacteria > Enterobacterales > Enterobacteriaceae > Pantoea > Pantoea dispersa_C. The sequence goes on from NZ_JALKOV010000004.1 coordinate 129,188, forward strand.
CTTTGCCTGCCAGGCCGAAACCCTGATTTTCCAGCTCGGCTTACGCTAATCCCGCCGCTGCCGACCCGCTTTTTCGGCAGCGTGGCCTCTTTTTCGTGTTACTCCTCGCACTTTTTTTCTTCTGTTATTGGCGACTTAGCAACACCTGGTTAACACTGATGATCAGGTCAGACCTGTTGGGCAATGATGCTCAGGTCGTAAATTACAGGTGAGTGCAATGAGCAAAGCGCAGCCGCTGCTGACGCGTCAGGGCGAACGTATCGCCATTACCCACGGATTACGCACCCCGTTTGCCCGCCAGGCAAGCGACTTTCACGGCATCCCGGCGCTGGAGCTGGGGCGCATGGTGGTCAGCGAATTAATGGCGCGCAGCGAATTGCCGGTGGAGGTGATCGATCAGCTGGTGTTCGGCCAGGTGGTGCAGATGCCGGAAGCCCCCAACATCGCGCGTGAAATCGTGCTGAGCAGCGGACTGAGCGTGCACACCGATGCCTACAGCGTGAGCCGCGCCTGCGCCACCAGCTTTCAGGCGGTGGCTAATGTCGCGGAAAGCCTGATGGCCGGCACCATCGATGCCGGCATTGCCGGCGGTGCCGACTCCTCCTCGGTGCTGCCGATTGGCGTCAGCAAAACGCTGGCGCGCGCGCTGGTCGACCTCAACAAAGCCCGCACCCTGAGCAAAAAATTGCATATCTTACGCCGCCTGCGCCCACGCGATCTGTTGCCGGTGCCGCCGGCGGTGGCGGAATACTCGACCGGTTTACGCATGGGCGACACCGCCGAGCAGATGGCCAAAACGCACGGTATTACGCGTGAGCAGCAGGACGCGCTGGCGCTGCGCTCGCACCAGCGTGCGGCGCAGGCCTGGCAATCCGGCGTGCTGGCGCAGGAAGTGATGCCGGCATTTGTGCCGCCGTGGAAAGCACCGATTGAGCAGGACAACAATATTCGTTTTAACGCCAGCGCGGCGGACTATGCAAAGCTGCGCCCGGCGTTTGACCGTCGCCACGGTTCGGTCACCGCCGCCAACAGCACGCCGCTGACCGACGGCGCGGCCGCACTGATTCTGATGCGCGAAGGGCGGGCGCGCGAGCTGGGCATCACGCCGCTCGGTTACCTGCGCAGCTATGCGTTTGCCGCGATTGATGTCTGGCAGGACATGCTGCTCGGACCGGCCTACGCGTCGCCGCTGGCGCTGGATCGCGCCGGCATCACTCTGGGCGATCTGACACTGATCGACATGCATGAAGCCTTTGCCGCGCAAACGCTGGCTAACCTCAAACTGTTTAACGATGAACGTTTTGCGCGCGAGGTGCTGAAGCGCGATCGCGCGCTGGGCGAAGTCGACGAGACGCGTTTCAACGTGCTGGGCGGATCCATCGCTTACGGCCATCCGTTCGCCGCCACCGGCGCGCGCATGATCACCCAGACGCTGCATGAATTACGGCGGCGCGGCGGCGGCTTAGGACTGGTGACCGCCTGCGCCGCGGGCGGATTAGGCAGCGCGATGGTTCTGGAGGCCGAATAATGAGCGAATCTGCATTCCATTTACAGATACGTCCGGATCACGTTGCGGTGATCACCATTGATGTGCCGGGCGAAAAGATGAACACCCTGAAAGCGGAGTTTGTGTCGCAAATCCGCGCGGTGCTGGCGGAGGCGCGCAGCGATGCGCAGCTGGCGGGCATCGTGCTGATTTCGGGCAAACGGGACAACTTCGTCGCCGGTGCGGACATTAGCATGATCGCCCGTTGTGAAACGGCGCAGCAGGCTGAAGCGCTGGCGCGCCAGGGACAGGAAGTGATGGCGGAGATCGCCGCGTTGCCGTTCCCGGTAGTTGCCGCCATTCATGGAGCCTGTCTTGGCGGCGGGCTGGAGCTGGCGCTGGCCTGCGATGCGCGCATCTGCTCGCTGGATGAGAAAACCCGTCTCGGCCTGCCGGAGGTACAGCTCGGCCTGTTGCCCGGTTCCGGCGGCACCCAGCGGTTACCGCGGCTGATTGGTGTGCAGCAGGCGCTGCCGCTGATCCTCAGCGGCAAACAGCTGCGCGCTAAGCAGGCACTAAAGCTCGGGCTGGTGGATGATGCGGTGCCGCTGGCGATCCTGCTGGATACCGCTGTGGCGCGCGTTCATAAAGGAAAGCGCGCGGCACGCAGCCTGTCACGCCGCGATCGCCTGCTGCAGGGGCCGCTGGCGCGTCCGCTGCTGTTTGCGCTGGCCAAACGCCAGACCGACGGTAAAACCCACGGTAACTATCCGGCCACCGACCGCATTTTGCAGGTGGTGCGCATCGGGCTGGAGCAGGGCAGCACCGCCGGTCACGCTGCCGAAGCGCGCGCGTTTGGCGAACTGGCGATGACGCCGCAGTCGGCCGCGCTGCGCAGCCTGTTTTTTGCGTCCACCGCCCTGAAGAAAGAGCCGATGGCAGACGCGCCGCCGCGCCCGCTGCAGCAGATTGGCGTGCTGGGCGGCGGGCTGATGGGCGGCGGTATCGCCAGCGTCACCGCGCTGAAACCTGGTCTGCCGGTGCGTATCCGCGATATCAACCTTAACGGCGTTAACCACGCGCTGCAGTACAGCTGGGATTTACTGAGCAAAAAGGTGAAACGGCGCCAGCTCAAGCCGGCAGAACGCCAGCAGCAGATGGCGCGCATCAGCGGCGGCACCGATTATCAGGGTTTCCGCCAGCGCGATTTGGTGATCGAAGCGGTGTTTGAGGATCTGGCACTGAAGCAGCAAATGGTGGCAGAGATTGAAGAGCACTGTCAGCCGCACACCATTTTCGCTTCGAACACCTCGTCGCTGCCGATTACGCAGATCGCCGCCGGCGCGCAGCGCCCGGAAAATGTCATCGGCCTGCACTTCTTCAGCCCGGTAGACAAGATGCCGCTGGTCGAGGTGATTCCGCACAGCGGCACGTCGGCGCAGACGCTGGCCACCACCGTTGATCTGGCGCGTCGTCAGGGCAAAACCGCCGTCGTGGTAGCCGATCGTCCCGGCTTTTATGTTAACCGCATTCTCGCGCCCTATATAAATGAAGCCATGCGTTGTCTGCTGGAGGGCGAGCCCATCGAACACATCGATAGCGCACTGGTGAAATTTGGTTTTCCGGTCGGCCCGCTGCAGCTGCTGGATGAAGTCGGTATTGATGTCGGCAGCAAAATCAGCCCGATTCTCGAGCAGGCCTACGGCTCACGCTTCAGCGCGCCGCAGGCGGTGAGCGCTATCCTGGCTGACGATCGTAAAGGGCGCAAAAACCGGAAAGGCTTTTATGATTATCAGCGCACGCGCTGGCCGCGTAAGCGTCGGGCCGATGCCAGCCTGTACCGCCTGCTGCAGCTGCAACCGCAGGCGAAACAGAGCGAACAGCAGATTGCCACGCGCTGCGTGATGCTGATGCTCAACGAAGCGGTACGCTGTCTCGACGAAGCGGTGATCCGCAGCGCCCGCGACGGCGACATTGCGGCGGTGTTTGGCATCGGGTTTCCGCCGTTTCTCGGCGGGCCGTTCCGTTACATCGACCAGCGCGGCGCGGCCGAAATCGTCAATACATTACGCACATTAATGCAGCAATACGGCGAGCGTTTCGCGCCGTGTGAGGCGCTGGTGGCTATGTCAGAAGGGCAAACGAATTTTTACACTTCTGCACAATCGTGAATAGCCGCACGGATTCAGCGGGTTAGAATCGGGGCCGCGCATTGCCTGGCGCGGCACCATTCTGAGATATGCTTATTTAATAAACAACCGGTTGACTATACTCAAGCCATTGGGGTAAAACACAGCGTTCATTCGCAGAATGAAGCGTCTGGTGCTGTGGTACCCGGCGATATCGACAAACAACAGCGGTGCTTTATGCAAGTTTTTATCATGCGTCACGGCGACGCAGCTCTGGAAGCAGCGAGTGATGCGGTTCGTCCTCTCACCCTGTGTGGCTGCGACGAATCACGTCAGATGGCGAGCTGGCTGAATGGTCAGACGCCGGGAATCGACAAGGTGCTGGTAAGCCCTTATCTGCGCGCCGGGCAAACGCTCGCCACGGTACGTGAAGCGCTGAAACTGCCGGAAGGGCAGGACGTGCTGCCAGAGCTGACGCCAGGCGGCGATCCAGGCATGGTTGCCTGTCATTTACAGGCGCTGGCAGTGCAGGGTGCGCATGCGGTGCTGGTGATTTCACATCTGCCGCTGGTGGGTTATCTGGTCTCTGAACTCTGCCCGCAGGAAGCGCCACCGATGTTCGCCACCTCCGCCATTGCCTGCGTAGAGTTTGATGCCGACGCCTGTGAAGGCAAGCTGGCGTGGCAGGTGAGTCCGGCCAAGTTAGCCAAAGCCATGTAATTCCCCTTCATACTTCAGGCTGCAGCTGCGTTGGCTGCGTCAATTCACCCCGGTCACTTACTGATGTAAGCTCCCGGGGATTCATTTCCTTGCCGCCTTGCTGCAACCTGAATTATTTTGGGGAATGATGTGCGTTCAAACCGCAACTGCGTTGGCTGCGTCAATTCACCCCGGTCACTTATCCGCATAAGCTCCCGGGGATTCCCCGTCATACTTCAGGCCGCAGCGGCGTTGGCTGCGTCAATTCACCCCAGTCACTTACTGATGTAAGCTCCTGGGGATTCCCCGTCATACTTCAGGCCGCAGCGGCGTTGGCTGCGTTAATTCACCCCAGTCACTTACTGATGTAAGCTCCTGGGGACTCATTTCCTTGCCGCCTTGCTGCAACCTGAATTATTTTGGGGAATGGTGTGCGCAATATTCCCGAATCCTGCCGGTCAGGGTAATTCCGGCGGTTGCCACTCTTCGACTTCAATCAATACCAGCAGCGCGGCGTCGCCGCCAAACAGCTTGGGTGCCTGATGGAAGGCCATTACGTGCGGATGCTGCGCCAGCCAGAGCGGGGTTTGCTGCTTGAGAATGTGCTTGCCGTGGCCGGTCATCACGCTGGCACAGAAGATATGCTCGCGGCGGCAGGCGGCAATCAGCGCGCCAAGTTCCTGTTTCGCCTGAAGCTGGGTTAACCCGTGCAGATCGAGAAAAATCTCCGGCGTGTAATCGCCACGCCGTAATTTTTTCAGCTCGTAATGGCTGACGTCGGCGCGCACGTAGCGCGTTGGTCCGTCGGTGGAGAGCAGCGGCTGAAACTCGTCGGAGAAATAATGGCTGTTATCGGCCTGCTCAGACAGCAGCCGCTTCAGCGGCACTTCGCGGCTTTTCACTGCCGGTTTGTGCACGATCGTATCCTGTTTCAGCTGGCGCGTGCCGCTCATTAGCTGGCGGAACAGCGCCTGGTCGTCCTGGCTTAGCGGCGTCTTTTTACTCATGTCTCAGTGAATCATCAGAAATGGCGGGAGTCTGGCCGTTACCTTACCGCTAAGCGTTAACAAATGTCAGCTTTTTCACCTCGCTGCGCTGAATTCTGCCCGGCTTCATGGCACACTATCGGCCGATTGATTTTATGGCCTGCGGAGGGCTACGTGGACAAGATTTTCGTCGATGAGGCAGTGAACGAACTGCACACCATTCAGGATATGCTGCGCTGGGCAGTAAGCCGCTTTTCGGCTGCCGGCATCTGGTACGGCCACGGCACGGATAATCCCTGGGACGAAGCGGTCCAACTGGTGCTGCCGACGCTGTGGCTGCCGCTGGATATTCCGGAAGACATGCGCCACGCGCGCCTGACCGCCAGCGAACGTCACCGCATCGTGGAGCGCGTGATCCGTCGCGTTAACGAGCGCATTCCGGTGGCCTATCTCACCAACAAAGCCTGGTTCTGCGGCCACGAATTTTACGTCGATGAGCGCGTGCTGGTGCCGCGTTCGCCGATTGGCGAGCTGATCGAAAACCGCTTTGCCGGCCTGATCGACGGCGCGCCGCGCCATATTCTCGACATGTGCACCGGCAGCGGCTGTATCGCCATCGCCTGTGCGTACGCCTTCCCGGAAGCGGAAGTGGACGCCGTCGATATCTCCACCGACGCGCTGGCCGTGGCCGAACAGAATATTGAAGAGCACGGTCTGCTGCATCACGTCACGCCGATTCGCGCCGACCTGTTCCGTAATCTGCCGCAGGTTAAATATGACCTGATCGTCACCAACCCGCCGTACGTCGATGCCGAAGACATGGACGACCTGCCGAACGAATATCGCCACGAGCCGGAGCTCGGCCTGGCCGCGGGCAGCGACGGCCTGAAGCTGGTGCGCCGCATTCTCGCCTGCGCGCCGGACTACCTCAGCGAGCAGGGCGTGCTGATTTGCGAAGTCGGCAACAGCATGGTGCACATGATGGAACAGTATCCGGACGTGCCCTTTACCTGGCTGGAGTTTGATAACGGCGGTGACGGCGTGTTCATGCTGACGCGCGATCAAATCGTCTCGGCGCAGTCACACTTCTCATTCTATAAAGACTAAAAATCGGGGCGAGCGCTCGCCCGCAACATCGCAACAAGGAACCCCCATGGCCGGAAACAGCATCGGACAACTTTTTCGCGTGACCACCTTTGGCGAGTCGCACGGTATTGCGCTTGGCTGCATTGTTGATGGCGTGCCGCCCGGCATCCCGTTGACTGAAGCCGATATTCAGCACGATCTCGACCGCCGTCGTCCCGGCACTTCGCGCTATACCACTCAGCGTCGCGAACCGGATCAGGTGAAGATTTTGTCCGGCGTGTTTGAAGGTGTCACCACCGGCACCTCCATCGGTCTGCTGATTGAAAACACTGACCAGCGTTCGCAGGATTACAGCGCGATTAAAGATCTGTTCCGTCCCGGCCATGCGGATTACACCTACGAGCAAAAATATGGCCTGCGCGACTATCGCGGCGGCGGCCGTTCCTCGGCCCGCGAAACCGCGATGCGCGTGGCGGCCGGTGCCATTGCTAAAAAGTACCTGCAGCTGAAGCACGGCATTGTGGTACGCGGTTATCTGGCGCAGATTGGCGACATCGCCTGCGAACTGAAAGACTGGAGTATCGTAGAAGATAACCCATTTTTCTGCCCCGATGCCGACAAACTTGACGCGCTGGATGAACTGATGCGCGCGCTGAAAAAAGAGGGCGACTCTATCGGTGCCAAAGTCACGGTGATGGCCGAAAACGTGCCGCCGGGCCTCGGTGAGCCGGTATTTGATCGCCTCGACGCCGACCTGGCGCACGCGCTGATGAGCATCAACGCGGTGAAAGGCGTGGAGATCGGTGATGGTTTCGCGGTAATCAACCAGCGCGGCAGTCAGCACCGTGATGAAATCCGCAGCAACGGTTTTCAGAGCAACCATGCCGGCGGCATTCTCGGCGGGATCAGCAGCGGCCAGACCATCAGCGCCAACCTGGCGATGAAGCCGACCTCCAGCATCACCGTGCCGGGCAACACCATCACCCGCGACGGTACGGAAGTGGAGATGATCACCAAAGGCCGTCACGATCCCTGTGTTGGCATCCGCGCGGTACCGATCGCGGAAGCGATGATGGCGATTGTGCTGATGGATCACCTGCTGCGCCAGCGTGGACAAAACGCTGACGTTAACAGCAGCGTCCCGCGCTGGTAAGCCGCATGATGCGCCGTGTGCTTATCTCCCTTGCCGCGCTGCTGTGCAGTGCGGCCTGCGTGGCTGCCACGCCGTGGCAGCAAATCCACCAGCCGATTGCCGGCAGCCCGCAGTCCATCGGCGGCTTTGCTAACGGCTGTATTGTCGGGGCGCAGCAGCTGCCGCTCAACTCGCCCAATTATCAGGTGATGCGTCAGGATCAGCGTCGTTATTACGGCCATCCGGATCTGATCGCCTTTATCCAGCGCCTTAGCACCCAGGCGCATCAGTTGCAGCTGGGCCAGGTGCTGATTGGTGATATGGGCATGGCCGCCGGCGGACGCTTTAGCAGCGGTCACGCCAGCCATCAGACCGGTCTCGACGTGGATATCTGGCTGCAGCTGCCGCAAAGCCGCTGGACGGCACAGCAGCTGCTGAAGCCGCAGCCGCTCGATCTGGTGGGGCCGGGCGACCGGCAGGTGATCGCGCGTCACTGGCAGCCGCAAATTGACAGCCTGATCAAACTGGCGGCGAAAGATGACGACGTCACGCGCATCTTCGTCAATCCGGCGATTAAAAAGCAGCTTTGTGCTGATGCCGGTAGCGATCGTGCGTGGCTAAACAAAGTGCGGCCGTGGTTTGCTCACCGTGCGCACATGCACGTGCGGCTGCGCTGCCCGCCGGGCAGCCTCGAGTGCGAAGATCAGGCGCCGCCGCCGCCGGGCGATGGCTGCGGCGCAGAGCTGGAAAGCTGGTTCCTGCCGAAGAAACCGGGCAGCACGCCGCCGGTGAAGAAATCGCCGCCGCCGTTGCCGCCTTCCTGCCAGGCGTTACTTGATAAGCATTTACTGTAGGAACCTGAGATGGATCTGTTTGTTGTCAGCCCGGTGGTGCTTGGCGTGCTGTTTCTGGTCGCGGTGCTGGCGGCCTTTATCGACTCCATCGCCGGCGGCGGCGGTCTGCTGACCGTGCCGTCGCTGCTGGCAGCCGGTCTTTCACCGGCGCAGGCGCTGGCGACTAACAAGCTGCAGTCGGTTGGCGGTTCCTTCTCGGCCAGCCTCTATTTTGTGCGGCGCGGCGCGGTGAAGCTGCGCGAGCAGCGGCTGAATATCGCCATGACTTTTCTCGGCGCAATTGGCGGAACGCTGCTGATTCAGCATATTCAGGCTGAGATACTGCGTCAGATTCTGCCGCTGCTGCTGATCAGCATCGGGCTGTGGTTCCTGCTGATGCCGCGTCTCGGCGAGGCCGACCGCGAGCAGCGCCTGCACGGCCTGGCATTTGCGCTGGTGGGTGGTGGCTGCGTCGGCTTTTACGATGGCTTCTTCGGCCCGGGCGCCGGCTCGTTTTATGCGCTGGCCTTCGTCACGCTTTGCGGCTTCAATCTGGCGAAAGCCACCGCCCACGCCAAAATCCTAAATTTCACCTCCAACTTCGCCAGTCTGCTGTTCTTTATGTTTGGCGGAAAGGTGGTGTGGGGCACCGGCGTGATCATGCTGCTGGGGGCGTTTATTGGCGCGCGCCTTGGCGCACGGCTGGTGCTGAGCCGCGGTCAGAAGCTGATCCGCCCGATGGTGGTGACGGTATCTGCCGTCATGAGCGCTAAACTGTTGTGGGACAGCCACGGCAGCGTGATTCTCGCCTGGTTTGCCACACTGTAATCCGCACTCGTCAAAACCGGCCGCCAGTGCGACAATGGCGGCGGTTTGTTTAAAGATTAAAATATTATGAGTAAAGAGCACCATTATCAGCAGCTGGTGGAGATTTTTGACGGCTGCTTTGCTGACGATTTTCAGACGCGTCTAATTAAAGGCGATGACGAACCTATTTATCTTCCAGCGGATGACACCTCGCCGTGGCACCGCGTGGTGTTTGCCCATGGCTTTTATGCCAGCGCGCTGCACGAAATTTCGCACTGGTGCATTGCCGGTGAAGCGCGGCGCAAGCTGGTGGATTTTGGTTACTGGTACTGCCCGGACGGGCGCGATGCGCAGACGCAGGGCCAGTTTGAAGCGGTGGAGATTAAACCGCAGGCGCTGGAGTGGCTGTTCTGTGTAGCAGCCGGCTTTCCCTTCAACGTCAGCTGTGACAATCTCGACGGCGATTGTGAACCGGATCGCATCGCGTTTCAGCGCAAGGTGCATGCGCAGGTAATGCATTATCTGCAGCACGGCATTCCGGCGCGTCCGGCGCGCTTTATTGATGCGTTAGCCAGCTATTATGGTACGCCTGCACTGACGGCGGCACAGTTTCCGTGGCCGGAAGATCTGTGAGCCGCACTCCGATAAATGAAGGATGATGAGAAGATGATCGTAGAATTCGAGTCCCGCATTCTGGCGCTGATTGACGATATGGTCGAACACGCCAGCGACGACGAACTGTTTGCCAGCGGTTATCTGCGTGGCCATCTGACGCTGGCAGTAGCGGAGATTGAGCAGAGCGGCGAACACACGCCAGAAGCGCTGCAGATTCAGGTGGCAAACAGCCTGCAAAACGCCATTGCCGCCGGTGAGTTGTCGCCGCGCGACCAGGCGCTGGTGGTGGGCATGTGGGATAACCTGTTTACCCAGGCGCGTCTCACTGCCTGACTGGCCGGGGCGATCGCTCGCCCCGCGCTTCAGCGTCCTGCCTTTTTCCCTTTCAGCAATTTGCGCACCCAGTAACGGTTGGGATGCAGCGCCGCCAGCGTGCTGCCGTCCAGCGGCTGCGGTTCGCCACTCATTTGTGCCGCCAGCACTTCTGCCGCCAGCGGTGCGCTGCACAGCCCGCGCGAACCCAGCGCGCCAAGCACGAACAGGCCGGGATGCAACGGGGCTTCCGCAATCGGCTCGCCGCGCGCGCGCTGCACCGCTAAATCCGCATACTCACTGAGCGTCGCCGCATAATCCGGCACGCTGCCGCTCATCGGCAGGTGATCGCGCGTGGCGCAGCGCACGCCGCTGCGCGCTTCATCAGCGCTGACGTCAACCTGCGTCGGCCAGCTGACCTGCGGCAGACAGTTAATCAGCCGCTGACGGTTCTCCTGCTGATCGTCGGCGCGAAATTCGGTTGCTGTCTCACCGCGATGGTAGCTGGCACCAATGCAGTGCGTGGCAAAATTCGGGCTGACCGGCGTGAGATAGCCGTCGTAACACAGCACGGTACGCAGCGGGTTCAGCGCCGCGTTGGTCGGCACATGGCTGACCTGACCGGCCACTGCATACACCGGCAAATCGCGGCTCTGCTCAATCGCCTGCAGCGCATGGCCGTTGGCCAGCACCACCTGCTGATGGGTGACCGCAGGCTGGTGGGCGAACTGCAGCGTCCAGCCTGTCTGCTGGCGTGCCAGCTGCGTCACGCGATGCAGCCAGTGCATGCGCAGCCCCTGAGTCTGGGCATACTCCAGCAGGTTGCTGGTAAGCTGCGACGGCGACAGCCAGCCGCCCTGCGGATAGAAAATGCCGCCGCAGTCGAGATCGACACCGGCCAGCTGCTGCGCCTGCTGCGGGCTGACGCCGTGCGCCAGCGCGTGCGGCAGCTCCATGCTCAGCATCTGCGCGATCTTCTCCGCGCTTTTGGCATCCCAGCCGAGCTGGAGCACGCCGCTCCACTGATGTTCGAACATCACCGGCAGCGCATCGTACAGGCGACGGGCAAAGCTGAATGCCGCCGGGAAAAAAGTGGCGAGCGCCGGATCGTGCTGATTGAGCAGCGGATAGAGCGCGCCCTGACGGTTACCCGATGCGCCGAGCGCCGGAGCGGCATCGGCGCAGTACAGCGTAACCTGCCAGCCACGGCGCAGCAGCGCCAGCGCCAGTACTGCGCTGGCCACGCCGCCGCCAATCAGCGCCACTTCGTGGCTGGTGGCCTGCGGACGCGCATACCACGGCTGAGCCGGTTGCTGCCCGGGCGCGCTGTCCAGCACGCCGGTCAGCATTTCACGCTTGTGGCCGAAGCCTTTGCGCTTCGCCACGCTGAACCCGGCCTGCTGTAAGCCCCGCCGCACAAAGCCCGCCGAGGTAAAGGTGGCGAAGGTGCCGCCGGGACGCGCCAGCCGCGCCATGGCGGCGAACAGGGAAGGCGTCCACATCTCCGGGTTTTTCGCCGGCGCAAAGCCATCTAAAAACCACGCGTCAACCTGACCGTTGAGGCTGTCATCAAAAGTATCAATCAGCGCGTTAATATCACCCAGCCACAGATCCAGCGTCACCTCGCCGCCATTGAACAGCAGGCGCTGACAGCCGGGCAGGGCCAGCGGCCACTGCTGCTGTAACTGTCCGGCCCACGGGGCCAGTTCCGGCCAGTGCGCGTGCGCGCTCACCAGATCGGCGTGGGTCAGCGGGTATTTTTCGCAGCTGATAAAGTGCAGGCGGCGCAAGCTGGCTTGCGGATGGGCGGCGCGGAAGCGATCGAACGCCTGCCACAGGGTAAGAAAGTTGAGTCCGGTGCCAAAACCGCTCTCGGCAACGATAAACAGATCGCGCGGATGTGCGGCAAATCGCTGCGGAAGATGGTTACCGTCGAGGAACACATAGCGCGTCTCCTCCAGTCCGTTGTCGTTGGAGAAATAGACGTCGTCGAACGCTCGGGAAACAGGTGTACCCTGATCGTTCCAGTTTAATTGCGCGTGTTCAACCGGGGATAACTTCACGGGAAAGGCTCATTTTTCAGGCAGTGGCGCGATTTTAGCGAGTGGCGTCACATGACGCAAATTTACAAAAGGAAATGGCTGATCGGACTTGTTCGGCGTACAACTGTAAGCTAGAGTGCACGTCAATCCAAAAGAAGTGGAATGAGGACTATTGAATGAAACGTGCAGTGATTACTGGCCTGGGTATCGTTTCCAGTATTGGTAATAACCAGCAGGAAGTGCTGGCTTCCCTGCGTGAAGGCCGTTCCGGAATCACTTTCTCCGAAGAGATGAAAGATGCCGGCATGCGCAGCCATGTATGGGGTAACGTCAAACTGGACACTAACGGGCTCATCGATCGCAAAATCGTGCGTTTCATGAGTGATGCCTCAATCTATGCCTATCTGTCGATGGCAGAAGCAATCAAAGATTCCGGCCTGACGGATGAGCAGTACCAGAACAACCCGCGCGTCGGTCTGATTGCCGGTTCCGGTGGTGGTTCCCCGCGTTATCAGGTGTTCGGTGCGGACGCGATGCGTGGCCCGCGCGGCCTGAAAGGCGTTGGCCCGTACGTCGTGACCAAAGCGATGGCGTCCGGCGTCTCTGCCTGCCTGGCCACGCCGTTCAAAATTCACGGCGTTAACTACTCCATCAGCTCGGCGTGCGCGACTTCAGCACACTGCATCGGTAACGCGGTAGAGCAGATTCAGCTGGGCAAACAGGATGTGGTATTTGCCGGCGGCGGCGAAGAGCTGAGCTGGGAAATGGCCTGTGAGTTCGACGCCATGGGCGCGCTCTCCACCAAATACAACGAAACCCCGGAAAAAGCGTCGCGTACTTACGATGCCAGCCGTGACGGCTTCGTTATCGCTGGCGGCGGCGGTATGGTGGTAGTGGAAGAGCTGGAGCATGCGCTGGCGCGTGGTGCCCACATCTACGCCGAGATCGTCGGCTACGGCGCAACCTCTGACGGCGCTGACATGGTTGCACCGTCAGGTGAAGGCGCGGTGCGTTGCATGAAGATGGCGATGCAGGGTCTGGATACGCCAATCGACTACCTCAACACCCACGGCACTTCCACGCCGGTCGGCGACGTGAAAGAGCTGGGCGCGATTCGCGAAGTGTTTGGCGACAACACGCCATACATCTCTGCGACCAAAGCCATGACCGGTCACTCGCTGGGTGCGGCAGGTGTGCAGGAAGCGATTTACACCCTGCTGATGCTGGAGCACAGCTTCATCGCGCCAAGCATCAACGTGGAACAGCTGGATGACGCAGCCAAAGGCATGAACATCGTGACGCAGCCAACCGAAAAAGCGCTGACCACGGTGATGTCTAACAGCTTCGGCTTCGGTGGCACCAACGCCACGCTGACCCTGCGTAAATATCAGGCGTAACGCTGACGCTGATGCTCAAAGGCCGGTTAATCCGGCCTTTGTTGTTTTTGTCGCTGACGGATTTACCTTGCCAGCAGCGCGACCAGCTTCGCGCAGGCGCGGTCAATTTCGCCGGGCGTCAACGCCGCAAAGCCGAGTATCCAGCCCTGCTGACGCGATGCGCCGGCGTAGAGTGGCGAAAGCGGCGGCAGCAGCAGACCGTCTGTCTGCGCCTGTTGCGTAAGCCGCGCCTCATCTCCCTGTAATAACGCCACCGTTAACTGCAATCCGCCCGCTGCCGGCAGTGGCCGCAGCCACGGCTGCAGGTGCTGTTCCAGCTGCGTCAGTAGCCGATCGCGCCGGCTATGGTAAAGCTGACGCATCAGCCGCAGGTGACTGGCGAAATAGCCTTGCTGGATAAATTCGGCGGTAATCGCCTGCGGCAGCAGGGCGCTGTGGCCGTCCAGTACGCTGCGCGCGCGACCCAGCGCCGTCACCAGCGCCGTGGGCACCACCATCCACGCCAGCCGCAGCGACGGAAACAGGGTTTTGGAAAAGGTACCCAGGGTGATGACCCGACTATCGGCTTCCATGCCTTGTAGCGCCGGGGCCGGGCGGCCGTCATAGTGAAACTCGCTGTCGTAGTCATCCTCGATCAGCCAGCTGTCGTGCTGACGCGCCCACGCCAGCCACTGCAGCCGCCGCGCGAGGCTCATCGGGGTGCCGGTCGGATAGTGGTGGCCGGGCGTCAGATACACCAGCTGTGCCCGACCGCTGAGCGGCAGCGCGCCCTGATCGTCCAGCGGCATGGCGCGGCAGCGGGCACCGGCAGCGAGAAAGGCGTTGCGCGCACCACGGTAACCCGGCTCTTCCAGCCACACTTCATCCTCCGCATCCAGAAACATCAGCGCCAGCAGCTGCAGCGCCTGCTGTGAACTGGTGAGCACGATGACCTGCTCAGCCGTACAGCGCACGCCGCGCGACAGCGCCAGATAATCCGCTATCGCCTGACGCAATGGCGGATAACCAAGTGGATCGCCGTAGCCCATCACCTGACTGCCCAGCGAGCGCTGTACGCTGTGACTCAGCCGCTGCCACTGGCGGTGCGGAAACGCGCGCAGATCCGGTGATCCGGCGGCAAAGGCGAGAGGAAAAGGGGGATCCTGACAGCCACCGGTGGCCAGCACCTGCTCGCCGCGGCGCGAAAAGCGCGGTGCGCGCTGCTGCGTGGCCTTTTCCGCCGGCGGCGGCAGGGCGATGGCGACAAAGGTGCCGCGTCCGCTGTGCCGCTGCAGGTAGCCTTCGCTCTCCAGCTGGCTGTAAGCGGCTTCGACCGTCACGCGCGACAGCGCCAGATCGGCAGCCAGCTGGCGGCTGGACGGCAACTTCTGCCCGAAGTGCAAATGGCCGCTGACAATGGCCTGGCGCAGCGTGGCGCACAGCCGCTGGCGTAAACCGCCCTGCGTCTGATGACGAAACAGCGGCAAAAAGGCGTGATGCATAATGGTCTTATCGTTCAGGCTGAAGTGGTATCAGAGTGCAGACCACTTTGCCGTACACTGCAGGGACATCACAACAGGAGAATGCCATGTCAGCCGTTTTGTTTTATCCGCCCGCCAGCCCGCAGCACAGCGTGGCTTATCTGCAGCACAAACTGAGCTACTACACCGATGCCTGGGATCTGGCGGCGGATTTGGCTCAGGGCGTCACGCAGATTGTGGTGATTGATGCCCGCAGCCGCGAGGCGTATCAGGCCGGACATCTCTGCGGCGCGCTGTCGTTGCCGCATCGCGAAATCGATGCGGCCAGCACCGCGCGGCTCGATCGTCACCGCGTCTACGTGACGTACTGCGACGGCATCGGCTGCAACGGTTCGACCAAAGCGGCGCTAAAGCTGGCTGAACTGGGGTTTCAGGTTAAAGAGTTGATTGGCGGGCTGGATTTCTGGAAGCGCGATGGCCACCCGATGGCGTGGGGCGCGGCGGCAGGCGAGTGGCCCGCCGCGGGACCCGCGGCGGCGTGCGGCTGCTGAGTGCGATGGCTTAACTACAGCAGCAGCCAGAGCAAAAAGAAGAACAGCGTCAGGCCGAGCACCAGCGTCAGCGCCGGGCGCTGTGCCAGTGGACGCGGCAGGATCTCAACAAACGGTGCCCAGATCGGCTGCGGACGCAGCTCGCTGTCGGCCAGCGGCGTTTCGCTGTTGCGCTCGGCGCGGCGGCTGAACAGCAGCATCAGCAGATCCTGGCTTTGTGCCGGCGTCAGCAACGTCTGAGGCATGGCCTGGAAGCGCTGCAGGCTGTAATCCTCCAGCATGCGCTGCTCGTCGTGGCTCAGCGGCTGCTTGAGCGAGCTTTCCAGCAGCTGCAGCGTCGGCGCGCTGTGCTGGCTCAGTGTCTGGCGCACCTGTAAAAACTGCGTCAGCAGCGGGAAGTGGCGTGAGGGAACCGGGTCGCCGCTTTTAAGATTGACCAGTTTCAGCGTGTCGGCCAGCACTTTTACCGGTGATTCACCGGTGGCGGCGGCAAGGCGCGTAACTTGCTGGTTGAGCGCCTGCTGTTCGGCCGGCAACAGGGTACGATCGGTGGTGCGCGTCTGCTGCGGCTGCGGGATTGCCATCTGACCGTTCTGCAGCATGGTCAGCACCTGGCGCAGCTGATCCTGGCTCAGCGCGCTCAATACCGTCTGATTAAACTGCTGACGGATAAAGTCGCTCACCGCCTGGCGATTGTTGCCCTGCGGCAGTTTTTCCAGCAGCTGCTGCAACAGCTGGCGCGTGGCGTGGCTGTTCTGCACCTGGGTCAGACGGCTGTTGAGATGCTGCTCGGCCGCCGGAAAGTGGCGCGACTGCAGCTCGGCGTCATTTTTTACGCCCACTTCATGACGGATGCCAGCCCACAGTTCGGGCGCTTTCAGCGTGCTGAGTGACATGATACGGACGATCAGGCGTTCCAGCGTGGTGCGCTGGGCCGGGGAGAGCGGCTGTTCACCTGCCGCAGCGCCGGGGCGGCCTGCGCCGTTAGCCGGGTTAACAGATGAACGATCGCCCGCGGGCACACCGGGACCGCTGAGAGGTTGCATGGCGGAATCCTTGAAAAACGAGTCAGATCCGGGTGCGCCGGAAAAACGATGGCACATGATAGCAAAAGCCCCCGGGAAATCCACGGGGGCGGCAGGGAGAAAAACAATAAGACACGGATTTATTCTGCGGCGGCCAGCTTCATGCGCTTGCGACGCCAGCGCTTCCACAGCGGCGGCACCACCAGCACGGCGACAGCCAGCACCAGCAGCACTTTACAGATCAGGCTTTCCCACAGAATCGGCAGGTTGCCGTTGCTGATTGACAGCGCGCGGCGCAGGTTCTGCTCCAGCATTTCGCCCAGCACAAAGCCAAGAATCAGCGGCGACATCGGGAAATCCATCTTACGCAGGATATAGCCGAAAATGCCCAGCCCGACCATCAGTAGCAGGTCAAACGTAGTGCTGTGCACCGCATACACGCCCACCGCGGAGATGGCGGCGATCGCCGGCACCAGGAACCACAGCGGAATGGTCAGCATGCGTGCAAAGATGTTAATCATCGGGATGTTCATGATCAGCAGCATCACGTTACCGATCAGCAGCGCGGCGATCAGGCCCCAGACGATGTCCGGCTGTTCGGTAAACATCGCCGGACCGGGCGTGATGTTATACAGCGTCAGCGCACCGACCATCACCGCCGTGGTGCCGGAGCCGGGAATGCCCAGCGTCAGCATCGGGATAAACGATCCGCAGGCTGAGGCGTTGTTCGCCGCCTCCGGCGCTGCCACGCCGCGAATATCCCCTTTGCCAAACTGATCGCTGCCGCTGATCTTTTTCTCGGTCATATAGGCAATGGCGCTGGCGATGGTGGCGCCGGCACCCGGCAGCACGCCGACAAAGAAGCCGATGAACGAGGAGCGCAGCGTTGCGCCGGTGGCCTGCGCCGCCTCTTTCATGTTGAACAGCATGCGGCCGCTGGCGCGCACCATTTTCTGGCCGCTGCTGGTGGATTCCAGCATCAGCAGAATTTCGCTCACCGAGAACAGGCCGATGACCACCACCACAAACTGAATGCCGTCCGAGAGATGTACGCTGTCGAAGGTAAAGCGATAGACGCCGGTGTTGGCATCAACGCCCACCGTCGCCATGCCGAGGCCAATCAGCGCAGCGAGGAACGATTTCAGCGGGTTGTGGCTCATCATGCTGCCGAGACAGGCAATCGCGAACACCATCAGCGCGAAGTACTCTGCCGGACCAAACGCCAGCGACCAGTTGGCGAGGATTGGCGCAAACAGAATGATGCCGATGATGGCGATGGTTGAGCCGATAAATGAGCTGACCGCCGAGATCGACAGCGCCACGCCGGCTTTGCCCTGCTGCGCCATCGGATAGCCATCCAGCGCGGTCATGATCGCGCCGGCATCCCCCGGCACGTTAAGCAGAATCGACGAGATGCGCCCGCCATATTCGCAGCCGATGTACACCGTTGCCAGCAGGATCAGCGCGGATTCCGCCGGTAAGTGCAGCGCAAACGCCAGCGGCATCAGAATTGCGACGCCGTTAATCGGGCCAAGCCCCGGCAGCAGGCCGACGATGGTGCCGATAAAGCAGCCAATCAGGGCGATCATCAGGTTTTCCGGCGTCATGGCGACGGCGAAACCCTGCATCAGAAAAGACCAGGTATCCATAATTGACTCCTGTTAACTGAACCAGCTGCCGACCGGCAGCGTGACGTCCAGCAGACGATCGAAGGCGTAAAACAGCGCCACACCCATTACCACACCGGAGAGGACGGCTGCCCACCAGCGTGCGCCAAACAGCATGCCGATGCCGAAGGTCAGCAGCGTGGTACACAGGGCAAAACCCAGCTTCTCAAACAGCCAGCCGTACACCATCAGCATCACGCACAACACCAGCAGCTTTTTCAGCGTTGCCGCCACCGGCCACTGTACGGCGTCCGGCTTGCGCAGCAGCATCATCACCGCGCAGATCGCCATCAGGCCGAGCAGCAGCAGCGGGAAAGGGCGCGGGCCAACCGGCTCGTAGCTGTACTCACTTTGAATCTGCCAGGCGATAACCATCCCGACGATGCAGAGCACCAGCCACACCGCCGCAAAGATACGATCGCTCATCTGTGCCTCCGTTATTTCGCCAGGCCGAACGATTTCGCCTGTTCACGGTAATCTGCCACCTGTTTCTTGACGTAGGCGTCCAGCTCGCTACCAAACAGGTTGAACTCAAACAGGCCGCGCAGATCGCGCTGCTGCTGAAACTCTTTGGTGGTCACCAGTTTTTTAAACGTCTGTTCCCACCACTGATAATCGGCATCGCTGACTTTGGGGCCGAGGTAATAGCCGCGAATGATCGGCCACTCGACGTTGAAGCCCTGCTCTTTGGCGGTCGGGATGTCAGCCAGTTCGCCCGGCAGACGTTTATCGCTCATTACCGCCAGCACGCGCATCTTGCCACCCTGCAGGTGCGGCACCATTTCACTCATGTCGCCTGATACCACCTGGATGTGGTTGCCGAGCAGCGCGGTAACCGGTTCGCCGCCGCCTTCAAACGCCACATAGCGCATTTTGCGCGGATCGATCCCGGCTTCCCGTGCCAGCAGCGCGGTTTTCATCCAGTCCTGGCTGCCGATCGACGCGCCGGCACCGACCACCACTTTGGTCGGATCCTGTTTCATCGCCTCCAGCAGTTCGCCCAGCGTTTTCCACGGCGCGTCAGCGCGCACGGCGACCATGCCGTAGTCCGTGCCAATCGCCGCCAGCCACTTCACGTCATCCACCGAATAACGGCCAAACTTGCCCTGCGACAGGTTCAGCAGCGACCCGCCGGAGAAGGCCACCAGCGTGCCTGCTTCGGCGGGCCGCTGCGCAATGATCGCGTTGTAAGCCACGGCACCGACGCCGCCCGGCATGTAGGTCACGCGCATCGGCGTGGTGATCTGCCCGGTTTCCTGCAGTGAAACCTGGATCAGTTTACAGGTCAGATCAAAACCGCCGCCGGGTTTGGCCGGGGCGATACATTCGGTCCGCTCGGGTGCCGCAGCCTGTGCCGCAGAAAGAGAAAAAGCCAGCAGGGTCGTGGCGAAGGCGGTGCGCATTGTTTTTTTCATCTGTCGCTCCATTGTTTCTTCCAGAGTGTGATTGCCACCGAACATTCGGGGTTGCTGAATTGTTAAAACAGCAACCTTTCATTTACCTTTCAGCCATCGGCAAAACTAACAGGATGTGATATGCGTCTCTTACTGGTGGAAGATACCGTCGAGCTGGCCAACTGGCTGCAGAAAGCGCTGACGCAAAAAGGCTTCGCCGTGGACTGGGTGGCCGACGGCGTGGCGGCGGATCATGTGTTGCAGAGTGAGGATTATGCGCTGGTGGTACTGGATGTGTCGCTGCCGCGGCTCGATGGTCTGGCGGTGCTGGCGCGCCTGCGCAAGCGCGGGCAACGCGTGCCGGTGCTGCTGCTCACCGCACAGAGCGCGCTGCAACAGCGCGTGCAGGGGCTGAATGCTGGGGCCGATGATTACCTCACCAAGCCGTTTGAGCTGGACGAGCTGGACGCGCGGCTGCGCGCGCTGCTGCGCCGCAGTCAGGGCCAGGCCACGCAGACGCAAAGCCTCGGCCAGCTGGAGCGCGATGCCGAAGGCTATTTCCTGCTGAATCACAAACCGCTGCCGCTGACACCGCGCGAGGCCAGCGTGCTGTCGACGCTGATGCAGCGCCCGGGAAGGCCGGTGTCGCGCCAGCATCTGTACGAGCAGACCTTCACGCTGGCGGATGAGGCCAGCCCGGAGAGCATTGAGCTGTATGTGCATCGGGTGCGTAAAAAGCTGGCGGGCAGCGACGTGGCGATCGTCACACTGCGCGGCCTCGGCTACAGCCTGGAGTGCCAGCCGTGCGACTGATCCACTCGCTGCGCGGTGAACTGCTGGCGTGGCTGGGCGCGCCGCTGCTGCTGCTGTGGGGATTGTCGGTCTACACCCATTATCAGAGCGCGCTGCAGGCGGCGAATCAGGCTTACGATCGCTCGCTGCTGGCCTCGGCGCGCACCGTGGCCGAGCGGCTGGTGGTGCGTCATCAACGGCTGGAAGTGGATGTGCCCTGGGTGGTGCTGGACAGCTTTGAGCGCAACATGAACGATCAGCTGTTCTATCAGGTGATTTCGCCCGAAGGTCGCACGCTGTCCGGCTACCCGGATTTACCGCTGGTGCCGGGCAACGCGCCGCTGTCCGATGTCTATCCGGCGCTGGTGCACTTCTACGATGCGCACTACCGCAAGCAGCCGATTCGCGTAGCCGCGCTGTGGCAGCCGGTGAATGAGGAAGGGGTGCAGGGCATGGCGCTGGTGCTGGTGGCGGAAACGCTCAATTCGCGTCACGCCTTTGCCGACAGTCTGCTGCGCACCGCGCTGATCAGCCAGAGTTTTCTGGTGCTGATCACGCTGCTGCTGGCCGGGCTGCTGCTGCGGAAAGTGCTGCGCCCGCTGCGCCGGCTGTCACGCATGATGCTGCGTCGCGCGCCGGGTGAACTGACTCCGCTGCCGTCGCTGCTGCCGTGGTCAGAACTGCAGCCGCTGATCATCGCCTTCAACCGCCATCTGGAGCGGCTGCGCGGACTGCTGGCGCGGCAGGAACGCTTTAGCGCCGATGTGTCGCACCAGCTGCGCACGCCGCTCACCATTCTGAAAACCCAGGTCGGCGTCGCGCTCAGCAGCGACGATCCGCAGCAGTGGCGCGAAAGCCTGCAGGGCATGCGTCATACGCTGGACGACACCGTCCAGCTCACCGATCGCCTGCTGCAGCTGGCGCAAATCAAGGCGCGCCACGGCGAAGATAAGCCCTTCAGCAAGGTCAATCTCAGCGATATCGTGCAGCAGGCCTGTTTCAGCGGCTATGCGGCGGCGCGGCGTAAACAGATCGATCTGGGCTTTGAAGAGCAGGCGGCGAGCCAGGTGCAGGGCGATGCGCTGCTGCTGGCCGAGCTGTGCGCCAACCTGCTGGATAACGCCATCAAATACACGCCGCACGGCGGCACGGTGACCGCGCGGCTGCGGCAAAAGGTGCTGGAAATTGAAGACAGCGGGCCGGGCATCGCGGCGGATCAGCAGCGCCAGGCGCTGCAGCCGTTTGGCCGGCTCGATCACGCCAGCCAGCCCGGCGCGGGCATTGGACTGGCGCTGGTGCAGGATATCTGCGCCTGGCACGGCGCGCAGCTGCAGCTGGACCGCAGCCCGCAGCTGGGCGGACTGCGGGTGACGGTCAGCTTTCGCTGATCGGCGGGGAGATTGCGCGTGCTTTACGCAGCGGAGTTTTCAGCCGCTGCGCCAGGATCACCCCGATCAGCGTCAGACCGCCGCCAATCCAGTGGTAAGCCTGCAACTGTTCGTGCAGGAACAGCACGGCAATGATGGCGGTAAACACCGGCACCACGTTCATGAAAATGCTGGTGGTGCTGGCGCCGAGGCGCTGCACGCCGAGGATCCACAGGAACGGTGCCACAATCGAGGCAAACAGCCCGGCGAACAGCACCAGCGGAATATTGTCGGCATTCAGCGTTACCTGCGGCGCGTGGCAGAAGCCGGGCAGCAGCAACAGCACGCCAAAGAAGATTTGCACGTAGAGGCTTTGCCACGTCGGCAGCGGAATCGCCCAGCGTTTCGTCAGCACGCCGTACAGCGCGTAGGAGGTTGAGGCTGCCAGCATCATCAGCTCGCCGTTGCCGAGGCGCTGGCTGAGCAGCTGCGCCGGGTTACCCGCGCTCACCAGCCACACCAGCCCGGCAAACGACAGCAGGCCGCCAATCAGAATGCCGCGCGTCGGCGCGAGGCGCAGCACCACCAGGCTGAGCAGAATGGTCAGCAGCGGAATGGTAGCGCCAAGAATCCCCATCATCACCGCCGAGACGCTGTGCGCCGCGTAATAGGCGAGGCTCTGATACAGCACCATGCCGAGCAGGCCCAGCACCAGCAGTCGCCACAGCTGGGTTTTAATGGTATGACGATGACGCCATACGCCCGGCAGGCAGAAGGGCGTGAGCACCAGCAGCGCCAGCAGCCAGCGGTAAAAAGAGATGGCGGCAGGATCGATGCTGCCGGCAGAAAGCTTGCTGACGATGGTGTTGATCGACCAGATCAGCACCGCCACCAGCGGTAACAATAAGTTCATAGTACGGCTCCGGATGTGAATCGCGACTAGCTTACGTTTGACCGGTTTAAAGCAGATAGTTAAAATCGGACAAAATTCGTTAGTGACCGGACAGAATGAATCTTCAGGTTGAATATCAGCCACCGCGCGACGCGCCGCTGCTGCGTTTTTTTCTGCGCTATGAGCAAACCAACGCCAAAACCGAATACCTGCCGCATCAGCACGACTGGGGGCAGGCGATATTCGTCACCAGCCACGTGCTGGAGATGGAAGTCGAGGGCGAGCGGCTGCTGACGCCGGCCGAGATGCCGATCTGGATCCCGCCCGGCCAGCGCCACAGCAGCTACAACCACTGTCAGGCACAGTTTCGCACCTTCAATCTTGCCGCTGATTTATGCGCCGGCATGCCGGAGAAAGCCTGCCTGCTGAGCGTTGACGCCATCGTGCACGCCATCATGAATGATTTTGCCCGCCGCGCGCTGGATCAGCCGCACAGCGACGCCGACTGGCGGCTGTGCGAAGTGCTGATTGATCGGCTGCGTCTCGCACCGGTGAACACCAGCTATCTGCCGATGTCCGACGATAAATTCCTCGCGCCGATTCTGCGCGCGCTGGAAGAGAACCCGGGTGATAACACCACGCTGGCACAATGGGCGAAGCGCGTGTTTACCACCGAGCGTACGCTAGCGCGGCGTTGTCAGCAGCAGCTGCAGATGTCATTCAGCGAGTGGCGCCAGCGTTTACGCTTTTTGCGCGCCATTGCGCTGCTGGAGCAGGGCTGCAGTGTGCAGGGCATCGCCCACGAGCTGGGCTACAGCTCCGCCTCCGCGCTAATCGTGATGTTTCAGCAGCAGGCCGGCACCACGCCGGATCGCTATCGCAGTCGGTTAGGTTAATCCCCGGCTTTGTGCCATGATATGCCCCGTTTATTTCAAGCAGACAGGACCGCCGCCGTGAAAATTCTCGTCGATGAAAATATGCCGTACGCCCGTGAACTGTTCAGCCGCACCGGAGAGGTGGTGGCGGTACCGGGCCGCCCGCTGCCGGCAGGTGAACTGCAGGATGCCAGCGCGCTGATGGTGCGCTCCGTGACCAAAGTGGATGCCGCGCTGCTGGCCGGCACGCCGGTGAAGTTTGTCGGCACCGCCACGGCCGGCACCGATCATATCGATGATGCCTCGCTGGCGGCGGCCGGTATCGGCTTCTCGGCCGCGCCGGGCTGTAACGCAATTGCGGTGGTGGAGTATGTGTTCTCCGCGCTGCTGCTGCTGGCCGAACGCGACGGCTTTGATCTGCGCGATCGCACCGTAGGCATCGTCGGCGTCGGTAACGTGGGCGGACGTCTGGCCAAACGCCTCGCCGCGTGGGGGGTAAAAACCCTGCTGTGCGATCCGCCGCGCGCCGATCGCGGCGATGACGAAGATTTCCACTCGCTCGACGCGCTGGTGGCACAGGCCGATATCCTGACCTTCCACACGCCGCTGTTCAAAGACGGCCGCTATAAAAGCTGGCATCTGGCGGATGCCGCGCTGCTGATGGCGCTGCGCCCCAACACCATCCTGATCAATGCCTGCCGTGGCCCGGTGGTGGATAACGCCGCGCTGCTGGAGGTGCTGAAACTGCGTCACGATCTCCGCGTGGTGCTGGACGTGTGGGAACCGGAGCCGGATCTCAACCTCGATCTGCTGGACAAGGTCGATATCGCCACCGCGCATATCGCCGGTTATACCCTTGAAGGGAAAGCGCGCGGTACCACCCAGGTGTTTGAGGCGTGGAGCGCGTTTATCGGTCAGCCGCAGCAGGTGGCGCTGGACACGCTGCTGCCGCGCCCCGAATTTGACACCATTACGCTGCACGGCAGGCTCGATCAGCCGACGCTGAAACGCCTGGTGCATCTGGTGTATGATGTGCGCCGCGACGATGCGCCGCTGCGCAAAGTGGCCGCGCAGCCGGGCGAATTTGATCGCCTGCGCAAGCAGTATGTCGAGCGCCGCGAGTGGTCTTCGCTGCAGGTGATCTGTGATGAGGCGGAGAGCGCGGCGCTGCTCAATCAGCTTGGCTTCAGCGCCACGCTGCAGGCGAATCACTAATCTCTGATTTTTCTGAATTAATGGGCGATGCATGTCATCGCCTCTCTTTTTTATGTCATTGTCTGGAGTAAACCAACATGTCTGACGGCTGGAATATTGCGCTACTGGGCGCGACAGGCGCAGTAGGGAACGCTGTACTGGAACTGCTGGCGGAACGCCAGTTCCCGGTTGGTGAGTTGTATCTGCTGGCGAGTGAAAACAGCGCCGGTGAAAGCGTACGCTTTGATGGCCGCTCGCTGCGCGTGCAGGACGCCGCAGAATTTGACTGGTCGCAGGCGCAGCTGGCGTTCTTTACCGCCGGCCGTGAGGCGTCGGCGCGTTATGCCGAAGAAGCCGCCAGCCAGGGTTGCCTGGTAATCGACAGCAGCGACCTGTTCGCGCTGGAGCCGGACGTGCCGCTGGTGGTGCCGGATGTCAATCCACAGGTGCTGGCGGATTACCGCAATCGCAACATCATTACCGTGGCCGATGCGCTGGTCAGCCAGCTGTTAAGCGCCATCAAACCGCTGGTGGATACCGCCGGTTTAGGCCGTCTGCAGGTGACCAATCTGGTGTCGGTCTCCAGCCACGGTAAAGCAGCAGTTGATGGACTGGCCGGTGAGAGCGCGCGCCTGCTGAACGGCGTACCGGCTGATGAGCACTATTTTGGCCGCCAGCTGGCGTTCAACCTGCTGCCGCAGCAGGCGGATAACGCAGGCAGCGTGGCGAGCGAGCGCCGTCTGGTCGATCAGGTGCGGAAAGTGCTGCAGGACGAAGGATTACCGATTGCGGTGAGCAGTGTGCAGGCGCCGGTGTTCTACGGCAACGCGCAGATCGTCTATATCGAAAACCTGCGGCCGCTGTCGGCGGAGGAAGCACGTGACGAGCTGGCGCGTGCCGACGATATCAGCCTGAGCGACGACGGCGATTACCCGACGCCGGTCAGCGACGCCTCCGGCAGTGAAGCACTGAGCATCGGCAGCGTGCGCAACGACTACGGCATTCCGGAGCTGCTGCAGTTCTGGTCGGTGGCCGACAACATCCGCTTCGGCGGCGCGCTGATGGCGGTGAAAACCGCAGAGAAGCTGGTGCAGGAGTATCTGTATTAATGCTGGAAGATGTGACCCCATTTAAGCTGGCGCTCGGCATTGAGTATGACGGCAGCCGTTACTACGGCTGGCAGCGCCAGAATGAAGTGCGCAGCGTGCAGGAAAAGCTGGAAAAAGCGCTGGCGAAAGTGGCCAATCACCCGGTGAACGTGTTCTGCGCCGGCCGCACTGATGCGGGCGTGCACGGTACCGGCCAGGTGGTGCATTTTGAGACCACCTCATCACGTGCCGACAGCGCCTGGACGCTGGGCGTGAACGCCAACCTGCCGGACGATATTGCGGTGCGCTGGGTGAAAGCGGTGCCGGACACCTTTCACGCGCGCTTCAGCGCCACCGCGCGCCGTTATCGCTACGTGATTTACAACCAGCGGCTGCGCCCGGCAATTCTCGGCAACGGCATTACCCATTTTTACCATCCGCTGGATGCGGAAAAAATGCACCGCGCCGGACAGGCTTTACTGGGTGAGAACGATTTTACCTCGTTCCGTGCGGTGCAGTGCCAGTCGCGCACGCCGTGGCGCAACGTGATGCATCTCAACGTCACGCGTCAGGGGCCGTACGTGATTGTTGATATCAAAGCCAACGCCTTTGTGCATCACATGGTGCGCAATATCGTCGGCAGTCTGCTGGAGATTGGCTGCGGCAATCAGCCGGAAACATGGATGGCCACGCTGCTGGCGGCGAAAGATCGCACGCTGGCGGCGGCAACCGCGAAAGCCGAAGGGCTGTATCTGGTGGCGGTGGATTATCCTGCTCAGTTTGCGTTACCTCAGCCTGCGCTGGGACCGTTGTTCCTCGCGGATTCATTTTAATCGGAAAGTGTCAGGGAGTTAGCTGTTATGGAGTTTATCCACTTTATCGTCGATTTCATTTTGCACATTGACGTGCATCTGGCCGAGCTGGTGGCGCAGTACGGCGTCTGGATTTACGCCATCCTGTTCCTGATTCTGTTCTGTGAAACCGGGCTGGTGGTTACACCGTTCCTGCCGGGCGACTCGCTGCTGTTCGTTGCCGGTGCGCTGGCGGCGCTGCCGGGCAACGATCTCAACGTGCATCTGATGGTGACGCTGCTGGTAATTGCCGCCATTCTCGGCGACGCGGTTAACTACACCATTGGCCGGCTGTTCGGCGAGAAGCTGTTCAGCAACCCGAACTCGAAAATTTTCCGCCGCAGCTACCTCGACAAAACCCACGCGTTCTACGATCGTCACGGCGGCAAAACCATTATACTTGCGCGCTTTGTGCCAATCGTGCGAACCTTTGCCCCCTTTGTGGCGGGAATGGGACACATGTCTTATCGCCACTTCGCGCTCTTTAACGTAACAGGCGCGCTGCTGTGGGTGCTGCTATTCTCCTATGCCGGTTACCTGTTTGGTGACCTGCCGGTGGTGCAGGAAAACCTTAAGTTGCTGATTGTTGGCATCATCATTGTCTCGGTACTGCCAGGCGTGATTGAAGTGTGGCGTCACCGCCGCCAGGCGCGTCAGCACAAGTCGCAGTAAGCCTGTTACCAGATTTTTATCCACAGCGTGAACGGGTTGTGGTTTAATGAGCGACATTTACGGCCTGCTGAAGGTGATTTCAGCAGTAACGACAAGACTGGACCAGGTCAGCATTAAACAGAAAGGTCATCAATGAGCTGGATTGAACGCATACTGAATAAAAGCACTACCACGCCTTCGCGCAAAGCCAGCATCCCGGAAGGGGTGTGGACCAAATGCGATAGCTGTGGTCAGGTGCTGTACCGCGCCGAGCTGGAGCGCAACCTTGAAGTCTGCCCGAAGTGCGACCACCACATGCGTATGCACGCGCGCGAGCGTCTGCATAGCCTGATGGATGAAGGTTCGATGACAGAGCTGGGTAGCGAGCTGGAACCGAAAGACCTGCTCAAGTTCCGCGACTCGAAGAAATACAAAGATCGTCTGGTTGCGGCACAGAAAGAGACCGGCGAGAAAGATGCGCTGGTGGTAATGAAAGGCCAGCTGCACGGTATGCCGGTGGTGGCCGCCGCGTTTGAGTTCTCCTTTATGGGCGGCTCAATGGGCTCGGTGGTTGGCGCCCGTTTCGTGCGTGCGGTTGAGCAGGCGCTGGAAGACAACTGCCCGCTGATCTGCTTCTCCGCCTCCGGCGGTGCGCGTATGCAGGAAGCGCTGCAGTCGCTGATGCAGATGGCAAAAACCAGCGCGGCGCTGGCAAAAATGCAGGAGCGCGGTCTGCCGTATATTTCGGTGCTGACCGACCCGACCATGGGTGGCGTCTCCGCCAGCTTTGCGATGCTGGGCGATTTGAACGTCGCGGAGCCGAAAGCGCTGATCGGCTTTGCCGGCCCACGCGTCATTGAGCAGACGGTACGTGAAAAGCTGCCGCCGGGCTTCCAGCGCAGTGAGTTCCTGATCGAAAAAGGCGCGATCGACATGATCATCCGTCGTCCGGAAATGCGCTACAAGCTGGCCAGCCTGCTGGCGAAAATGATGAACCTGCCGGCACCGCTGCAGGATGGTGATCGCCCGACTGCGGCTGAGCCGGAGAGCAACGAAGCCTGACAGGCAACCGAAAGGCGCATATCCATGCGCCTTTTTATTCACGCACTACATCGTAAAGAGCTAACAGGGCACATGGACACTCTTCACCTCCCGCAAGCCACGTCGCCTCTGGCCACGTGGCTTCATTATCTTGAGCACCTGCATTCTCAGGCTATCGATCTGGGCCTGGACCGTATTCAGCGCGTCGCCGCCCGCCTCGACCTGCTCAAACCCGCTCCGTTTGTCTTCACCGTCGCCGGCACCAACGGCAAAGGCACCACCTGCCGTACGCTGGAAACCCTGCTGATGGCCGCAGGCTATCGCGTTGGCGTCTACAGCTCGCCGCATCTGGTGCGTTACACCGAACGCGTGCGCGTGCAGGGCGCTGAGCTGGATGAAGCCCGGCACAGCGCCAGCTTTGCCGCCATTGAGGCCGGACGCGGCGATGTCTCGCTGACCTATTTTGAGTTTGGCACGCTGTCCGCGCTTAATCTGTTCCGTGACGCGCAACTCGACGTGGTGATTCTCGAAGTGGGGCTGGGCGGCCGGCTGGATGCGACCAATATTGTCGACGCCGACGTGGCGGTGATCACCAGCATTGCGCTGGATCACACCGACTGGCTGGGGCCGGATCGCGCCAGTATCGGCCGCGAGAAGGCCGGCGTATTCCGCGGCGGTAAACCGGCGGTGGTCGGTGAAGCCGATATGCCCGACACCATTGCCCAGGTGGCTGCAGAGAAGGGCGCGCAGCTGTTACAGATTAACCGCGACTGGCAGTGGCAGCGCCAGGGCGACAGCTGGACGCTGCAGGATGCCCAGGGTGAACTGCGCGATCTGCCGCTGCCGCAGGTGCCGCTCCCTAACGCGGCCACCGCCATTGCGGCGCTGCGCGCTTCCGGCCTGACGGTGAGCGAGGCGCTGATTCGTCAGCATCTGCCGCTGGCGATTCTGCCGGGACGTTTTCAGACGGTCAGCAGCGCGCCGCGCGTGATCCTCGATGTGGCACACAATCCGCATGCGGCTTATTATCTGGCTTCACGTCTCGCTGAGCTGCCGGCACACGGCACGGTGCATGCGGTGGTCGGCATGCTGCACGACAAGGATATCGCCGGGACGCTGGCTGCGCTGGCACCGCAGGTCAACCGCTGGTACTGCGCGCCGCTCGACGGCCCGCGCGGCGCGTCCGCCGATGAACTGATGGCACATCTGCAGGGCGGCAGCGCCTGGCAGAGCGTTGAAGCCGCGTGGCAGGCGGCGCGGCAGCAGGCTCAGCCCGACGATGTGATTCTGGTGTGCGGCTCGTTCCACACCGTGGCGCAGGTAATGCAATCGATGGCAGCGGAGAACGGCAGTGGCAAGTAAGTTTCAGAATCGTTTAGTGGGCACGGTGATTCTGGTGGCGATTGGCGTCATCGTGTTGCCGGGTCTGCTGGACGGTAAGAAAAAGCATTATAAAGAGGAGTTCGCGGCGATTCCGCTGGTGCCAAAACCGGACGATCAGCAGGACAGCGAAATGGTGCCGCCGGTGACGCAGCCGTTACCGTCACAGCCGCCGGAAGGCGCGGGCGCAGCGCAGCAGGCACCTGCCAGCAGCGCAACGCAGAGCAGTGCCGCCAGCGGCAGCACGCAGCCAGCGCAAAACAGCCAGCCCAGCGTGGTGACGCCGCCGCCGGTGCATCAGCAGCAGAAGCCGGTTGAGCAGGTGAAGCCGAAGCCGGTCGAGCAGCCGAAGCCTAAACCGGTGGAGCAGCCGAAACTGAAGCCGGCAGAACAACCAAAAGCGACAGAGCAGCCGAAAGTAACAGAGCAGCCGAAAGCGGCGGAAACGCCGAAGCAGAGCGAGCCGGCCGCGCCTGCAGGACAGGCGTATGTGGTGCAGCTCGGCGCGCTGAAGAACGCCGCCAAAGTGAATGAGATCGTGGCGCAGCTGCGGCTCTCCGGCTATCGTGCCTTTACCGTGCCGTCGACGCCGGTGCAGGGGCAGATCACGCGCATTTACGTCGGGCCGGATGCGTCCAAAGCGAAACTGCAGGGCGCACTCGGCGAGCTGAAAGGCATCTCCGGCCTTGGCGGTGTCGTGAAGCCGTATAGCACACGCTGATCAACTGATAAGCCGCGCCAATAGCAGAAACAGGCGCGGCTTTTGACGTGTTTTTTAGCGAAGCGTTACTGAAAATTTATGGAATATCAGCAGGTTAAATGGCTGACACCCACAAGGGCGAGGAAAGTTTTTTCATCGCCCTTTTTCTCGGGACAGAACCGGAAAACCCTACGCAAACGTTTTCTTTTTCTGTTAGAATGCGCCCCGAACTGGATGCAGGGGTGCAAATGCACTGTACTGGAAGCGTTCATGATCTGGATTGATTACGTCATTATTGCGGTAGTTGGTTTTTCGGCTCTGGTCAGCCTGATTCGCGGGTTTGTCCGGGAAGCCTTATCTCTTGTTACCTGGGGATGCGCGTTTTTTGTCGCCAGTCATTACTACGCCTACCTTGCAGTCTGGTTTACAGGTTTTGACGACGAACTGGTTCGCAACGGCATCGCCATCGCGGTGTTATTCGTTGCCACCCTGATTGTGGGTGCCATCGTGAACTATGTGATCGGCTCGCTGGTTGAGAAAACCGGCTTGTCGGGAACCGACAGGGTGTTGGGGGTCTGTTTCGGGGCGTTGCGTGGCGTGCTGATTGTATCCGCCATGCTCTTCTTCCTTGATACATTCACCGGCTTTTCAAAAAGTCCGGACTGGCAACAGTCTCAACTCATTCCCCAGTTCAGTTACATCATCAGGTGGTTTTTCGATTACCTGAAAAGCACGTCGAGTTTTTTACCCCGGTAACACCGGGAGTGCGGCTAATGAGGAAATGACAACATGTGCGGTATTGTTGGTATCACCGGTTTTATGCCAGTAAACCAGTCGATCTATGACGCGTTAACGGTGCTGCAGCACCGCGGGCAGGATGCCGCCGGCATTTGTACCATCGATGCGCTGAATTGCTTCCGTCTGCGCAAGGCCAATGGCCTGGTCAGCGACGTGTTTGAAGCGCGCCACATGCAGCGTTTGCAGGGAAATATGGGTATCGGCCACGTGCGTTATCCGACTGCCGGCAGCTCCAGCGCCTCTGAAGCGCAGCCTTTCTACGTGAACTCGCCGTACGGCATCACGCTGGCTCACAACGGGAACCTGACCAACGCTCATGAACTGCGTAAGCAGCTGTTCGAAGTCGGTCGCCGTCACGTGAATACCACCTCAGATTCCGAAATCCTGCTCAACATCTTTGCTCAGGAGCTGGATCGCTTTCAGCACTATCCGCTGGAAGCTGACAACATTTTTGCTGCCGTGGCGGCGGTGCATCAGCAGGTGCGCGGCGCGTACGCCGTGGTGGCGATGATTATCGGTCACGGCATGGTCGCGTTCCGCGATCCTAACGGTATCCGTCCGCTGGTGCTGGGCAAGCGTGAAATGGCCGATGGCCGCACCGAATACATGGTCGCGTCGGAAAGCGTGGCGCTGGATACGCTCGGCTTCGAGTTTATCCGTGACGTCGCGCCAGGCGAAGCGGTGTACATCACCGAGCAGGGCCAGCTCTCAACGCGCCAGTGCGCAGAGAACCCGAAAAGCAATCCGTGCCTGTTCGAGTACGTCTACTTTGCGCGTCCGGACTCGTTCCTCGACAAGATCTCGGTCTATAGCGCACGCGTGCGCATGGGCACCAAGCTGGGCGAGAAAATTGCCCGCGAGTGGGAAGATCTTGATATCGACGTGGTGATCCCGATTCCGGAAACCTCGACCGATACCGCGCTGGAGATTGCCCGTATTCTGGATAAGCCGTACCGTCAGGGCTTTGTGAAAAACCGCTACGTCGGCCGTACCTTCATCATGCCGGGCCAGCAGCTGCGCCGCAGTGCGGTGCGCCGTAAGCTCAACGCCAACCGCGCCGAGTTCCGCGATAAAAACGTGCTGCTGGTGGATGACTCGATTGTACGCGGCACCACCTCTGAGCAGATCATCGAGATGGCACGTGAAGCGGGCGCGAAGCGCGTCTATCTGGCGTCGGCGGCACCGGAAATTCGCTTCCCGAACGTGTACGGTATCGATATGCCAAGCGCCACTGAGCTGATTGCGCACGGCCGTGAAGTGGAAGAGATCCGTCAGCTGATTAAAGCCGACGCGCTGATTTTCCAGGATCTGGAAGATTTGATCGACGCGGTGCGCGAAGAGAACCCGGATATCGCCCAGTTCGAATGCTCGGTGTTCAACGGCATCTACGTCACCAAAGATGTCGATCTGCAGTATCTGGAATACCTGCAGTCGCTGCGTAACGACGATGCCAAGGCGATTGCGCGTCAGAACGAAGTAGAGAACCTGGAACTGCATAACGAAGGTTAAGGTCAGTCACAGGCAGACCAGACAGGGCGGGCGCAATCCCGCCCTGTTTGTTTTTGTATTTATGCCGGCAGAGCGGCTATCATTGCCGCACTCTTTTGCAGCAGGGCTGAATTATGAAACGACTCATCATTGGTATTTCCGGCGCCAGCGGCGCGATCTACGGCGTGCGTATGCTACAGGTGCTGCAACCGTTAGCCGAAGTGGAAACCCATCTGGTGATGAGCCCGGCGGCGCGGCAAACCCTGGCGCTGGAGACCGATTACAGCGTGCGTGACGTGCAGGCGCTGGCCGATGTGGTGCACGATGTACGTGATATCGCCGCCAGCATTTCGTCCGGCTCGTTTAAAACCCTGGGGATGGCGATTCTGCCGTGTTCCATGAAGACCCTGTCCGGCATTGTGCACAGCTACAGCGACAGTCTGCTGACGCGCGCCGCTGACGTGGTGCTGAAAGAGCAGCGCCGGCTGGTGCTCTGCGTGCGGGAAACCCCGCTGCATCTCGGCCATCTGCGCATGATGACCACTGCCGCCGAGCTGGGTGCGCTGATCATGCCGCCGGTGCCGGCGTTTTATCATCGCCCGCAGCGCATTGAGGATCTGATCGATCAGACCGTCAATCGCGTGCTCGACCAGTTCGATGTTGAACTGCCGGAAGATTTGTTCACCCGCTGGCATGGCGCATGATGGTGCAGTGACGCACTGAACAGGTGCAAAAGCGCGGGGCCGATCACTGTTCGTGCATCTCGTGCACCAAAAGTTAACAAACTCACTTTTTCTTCCTCACACCGCTGTTATATTTCCCTCACAAACTAAGTGCTTGCGTCCCTGCCGGACGCGGTATTTAGTGCGCCTGCGCACAGTTTCGCCGATTTGCACAACTGGCATGAAACCTGCACAGCATTCAGCGCAAACACATCACGCACCACATAACAATAAGCACTTCACTTGAGGGTTACCTATGAAAAAGCGAGTTCTGGCTCTTTCTCTGATGCTGGCAATGTCCGGCGCTGCGAGCGTGTTCGCGGCGGTACCGCAGTCGCTGCGCATCGGGACCGATCCAACTTACCCGCCGTTTGAGTCCAAGAACGCGCAGGGCCAGCTGGTTGGCTTTGACATCGACCTGGCCAACGAGATCTGTAAGCGTATCAAGACCAAATGTACTTATGTGGAAAGTGATTTCGACGCGCTGATCCCGTCGCTGAAGGCGAAAAAGATCGACGCCATCATCTCTTCTCTCTCGATCACCGAGAAACGTCAGGAAGAGATCGCCTTCTCGGAAAAACTGTACGCGGCGAACGCGCGTTTAGTGGCACCGAAAGGGTCGAAACTGCAGCCGACCATTGAGTCGCTGAAGGGCAAAAACATCGGTCTACTGCAGGGCACCACGCAGGAAACCTACGCCAATGAATACTGGCGTCCGAAGGGCGTGACCGTCACGCCGTACGCTAACCAGGATCTGGTGTATCAGGACCTGAACGCCGGCCGTATTGATGCGGCGTTCCAGGATGAAGTACAGGCGAGCGAAGGCTTCCTGAAGCAGCCGGTCGGGAAAAACTACGCGTTCGCCGGTCCGGCGGTGAAAGATGACAAAATCTTTGGCGTCGGCACCGGTATGGGCCTGCGTAAAGACGATGCCGATCTGAAAGCTGCCATCGACAAAGCCTTCAACGAGATGCGCAAAGACGGTACCTACGACAAGATTGCGAAAAAGTATTTTGATTTCAACGTTTACGGCGATTAAGGCTCCTGTTCCTGAACGGGTAGGCTGAGTCACGGTAACGTGGGTCATAACTATTCACTCCGGGCGCTTACTTATGTAAACTCCCGGAGTTCATACGCTTGCCACCATCCTTCCGTGGTTCACATCCCTGGTCAGGACTGTCCGTGTGTTGTTGGACAGCGTTTGTTTATTTCCCTCACGACAGGATCGAACCCATGTTGTATGGCTATTCTGAAGTAATTCTCAAAGGCACGCTGGTGACCCTTGAGCTGGCGCTCAGCTCGGTGGTACTGGCCGTGGTGCTGGGCCTGATAGGTGCCGGCGCTAAACTCTCCCGCAGTCGCCCGCTGGCGATGATTTTTGAAGGCTACACCACGCTGATTCGTGGCGTGCCTGACCTGGTACTGATGCTGCTGATCTTCTACGGTCTGCAGATTGCCCTCAACGCCGTCACCGATGCGCTCGGCATGGCGCAGTTTGATATCGACCCGATGGTGGCCGGTATTATTACGCTCGGTTTTATCTACGGCGCCTACTTTACCGAAACCTTCCGTGGCGCGTTTCTCGCGGTGCCGAAAGGGCAGATTGAAGCGGCTACCGCCTTCGGCTTTACCGGATCGCAAACCTTCCGTCGCATTCTGTTCCCGGCGATGATGCGCTTTGCGCTGCCCGGCATCGGCAACAACTGGCAGGTGATTCTCAAAGCCACCGCGCTGGTGTCGCTGCTCGGCCTCGAAGACGTGGTGAAAGCCACCCAGCTGGCGGGCAAAAGTACCTGGCAACCGTTCTACTTCGCGATTGTCGCCGGGGTGATTTATCTGGTGTTTACCACGCTGTCCAACGGCGTGCTGTGGTGGCTTGAACGCCGCTACTCGGTAGGGGTGAAAAGGGCAGAGTTATGATCGAGATTATTCAGGAATACTGGAAACAACTGCTCTGGACCGACGGTTACCGTTTTACCGGCGTGGCCATTACGCTGTGGCTGCTGATTCTGTCAGTGGTGATTGGTGGCTGTCTCGCCGTGCTGCTGGCTATCGCGCGCGTTTCGCCTAATCGTTATATCTCCACGCCGGTATGGCTGTTTACCTATGTGTTTCGCGGCACGCCGTTGTATGTGCAGCTGCTGGTGTTCTATTCCGGCATGTACACGCTGGAGGTGGTGAAAGGCTCCGAGCTGCTGAACGCCTTCTTCCGCAGCGGCCTGAACTGTACGCTGCTGGCGTTCACGCTGAACACCTGCGCTTACACCACCGAAATTTTTGCCGGTGCCATTCGCGCCGTACCGCACGGTGAAATCGAAGCCGCGCGCGCTTACGGCTTCTCGCCGTTTAAGCTGTACCGCTGCATTATTTTGCCGTCGGCGCTGCGCACCGCGCTGCCCGCCTACAGCAATGAAGTGATCCTGATGCTGCACTCCACCGCGCTGGCCTTTACCGCCACCGTGCCGGATCTGCTCAAAATCGCGCGCGATATCAACTCGGCTACCTATCAGCCGTTCACCGCGTTTGGCATCGCTGCGGTGCTGTATCTGATTATCTCTTACGTGCTGATTAGCCTGTTCCGCCTCGCGGAGCGCCGCTTCCTCGCGCACGTGAAACCCTCTTCGTCGCACTGAGTATCACTATGGCTGAAAATAAATTAAGCGTTACCGAACTGCATAAGCGTTACGGTGAACATGAAGTTCTGAAAGGCGTGTCACTGCAGGCCAATGCCGGCGATGTGATCAGCATTATTGGCTCGTCCGGTTCCGGGAAAAGTACCTTTTTACGCTGCATTAACTTCCTTGAAAAGCCGAGCGAAGGCACCATCGCAGTCAATAACGAGACCATTAATCTGGTGCGCGACACCGACGGCCAGCTGAAAGTGGCTAACAAGGAGCAGCTGCGTTCGCTGCGCACCCGGCTGACCATGGTGTTCCAGCACTTCAATTTGTGGAGCCACATGACGGTGCTGGATAACGTCACCGAAGCACCGATTCAGGTGCTGGGGCTGAGCAAAGCCGAAGCGCGCGAGCGGGCCATCAAGTACCTCGATAAAGTCGGCATTGATGCGCGCGCACGCGCCAAATACCCGGTGCATCTGTCGGGTGGCCAGCAGCAGCGCGTTTCCATTGCCCGCGCGCTGGCGATGGAGCCAGAAGTGTTGCTGTTTGACGAACCGACCTCGGCGCTCGATCCGGAACTGGTAGGCGAAGTGCTGCGTATCATGCAGAAGCTGGCCGAAGAGGGCAAAACCATGGTGGTAGTGACGCACGAGATGGAGTTCGCCCGTCACGTATCCAACCACGTGATTTTCCTGCATCAGGGCAAGATCGAAGAGCAGGGCGCGCCAGACGAACTGTTCGGCAACCCGAAAAGCCCGCGCCTGCAGCAGTTTTTAAAGGGATCGTTGAAATAGGCTTCTGAACCGTAGCGGCGCAATCTATTGCGCGTTTCCGGCGATGTGGCGGTCTAAACCGCGCGATACATCGCGCCGAGACGAATCACAGAAGTTTTTTTATCAATCACTCAGCAGTTTCAGCGCGGTGTCTTCATCCGTCACCAGCCCGGAGATCCAGCCGCCGTGCAGCGCGGCCTGAATCGCTGCGTATTTGCGCGCGCTGCCGGCAAAGCCGATGATATTGCGCTGCGTCTGGCTCTCCAGCAGCACGCTGGTCAGCAGCTCATCGGTTTCGCCGTACACCCGTTCACCCTGCTGATTGAAAAAATGGCCCAGCATCTCGCCCACCACGCCGCGCGCGTTAAGCGCTGCGACCTGCGCATCGGTGATAAAGCCTTCGGCATTGAGCGGGCAGCCCGGCATCACTTCGCCAATGCCGACAAACGCCACGTTCGCCTGCAGCGCACGCTGGGTGACGCGCTGGTACACCTGATGCTGCACCCACATCGTTTTATCCTGCGGCGTGTCAGCATACAGCGGCGCCGGAATGAAGAAATACTTGCCCTGCATCTTCTCCGCCATTTTCAACGGTACGTCGTAGCGGGTCCCGGAATCGTCGCGTGCAATCGCGCCAATCATCGATACGCACTGATGCTGGGGCCGTTCAACCCACGGCAGTGCATCAATCATCGAGCGCAGCGTTTTACCGGAACCGATGCCAAAAACCTGTGGTGCCTCTTCGTTAATAAACTGCGCCATCACCGCCGCGCCCTCGACGGCCAGCATTTGCTGAATCGCCTCATCATCCAGCCCGGCTGACGGCACCACGCGGCACAGCGTCAGGCCAAATTTCTGCTCGATTTCGCGTGCCAGATGCAGGCAGTGAGTGACCGGATGATCAATCTTCACGCTGACCATGCCCATTTCGCGCGCGCTGGAGACCAGCCGCTGCGCCACCTGCCGCGATAAGCCCAGCGTGCGCGCAATCTCCTGCTGCGTCACGCCCGCCACGTAATACATCCAGGCTGCCCGGGCCGCCAGCTCCTGCTTTTTCTCTTCTCTGCTCATCGCGTTGTTCCGTCAAAAACCGATGCGTCAGTTTATCGCGTCTTGCCCCTGAAGCGTTAACTGAGCAAAAGCCCTAAAAAAGAGCAAAAGTATTAAATGTGATGGATCTCGCAGAACGATCGCCCCGGCGACGACTATGCTACGCCTCATCGGGCAAATGCCCTCCATTGTGGCAAATGTTTATTTCGAGGCGACTATGACGACGAAATCAGTGTGGATGCATATTGGCGCAGGCTCCTTTCACCGCGCACACCAGGCGTGGTATCTGCACCAGCTGCGCCAGCAGGGCGATGACAGCTGGAGCATCGCGCTCGGTAACATCCGTAGCGATGCGGTAGCGCTGCTCGACCAGCTGCAGGCGCAAAACGGCGAGTACGTGCTGGAAACCGTGACGCCGGAGGGCGAACGCGCCTATGAAACCATTACTTCGCTGCGCACCATCCTGCCGTGGGACGCGGATCTCAGCGCGCTGGTGGCGCAGGGGGCCAGCGCTGAGACAAAAGTGATCGGTTTTACCGTGACCGAAGCCGGTTACTACCTGACGCCGGCGCATGAACTCGATCTCAGCCAGGCGGATATTCAGGCCGATCTCCGTGGTGAGGCGCGCACTATTTACGGCGCGCTGACACGCATTCTGCGCCAGCGGATGGCCAGCGGCGATGCGCCGGTCACGCTGCTCAACTGCGACAACCTGCGCCACAACGGCGAACGTTTCTGCCACGGCATGCTGGCGTTTCTCGCCGCGCAGGGCGACCGCGCGCTGGCCAGCTGGGTGCGAGATAACACCACTTCGCCCAACACCATGGTGGATCGCATCACGCCGCGCCCCACGCCGGATGTCGCCGAACGCGTCAAAGCGGCCACCGGCAAAGCCGATGGCGCGGCGGTGATGGCGGAATCGTTCATCCAGTGGGTGATTGAGGATGATTTTATCGCCGGACGCCCGGCGCTGGAAAAAGTGGGCGTGGAACTGGTGGCGTCAGTGCTGCCGTGGGAAGAGGCGAAAATCCGCATTCTCAATGCCACGCACGCGGCGATTGCCTGGGCCGGCACGCTCACCGGCCATGACTACATTGATGACAGCACGCGTCAGCCTGCGATTTATCAGCTGGCGTATGACTACATCACGCAGGACGTGATTCCGTCGCTGTCGCCCAGCCCGCTGGATCTGGCGGATTACCGCGATGTGGTGCTGGCGCGCTTTAGCAATCCCTACATCAAAGATACCAATCAGCGCGTCGGTGCCGACGGGCTATCGAAAATCCCCGGCATGGTGACGCCGACGCTGCGCGAGTGCTATCAGCGCGGCGCAGAACCGACCGCCACCGCCGTGCTGCCGGCGCTGTTCTATCTGTTCCTGCAACGCTGGGCCAGCCAGCAGCTGCCGTATGCGTATCAGGATGGCGTACTGAATGCTGACGCGCTGCGCCAGCAGCTGAGCGGCGAGAATGCGCTGCAGACCTTCCTCAGCGACCGCGCGCTGTTTGCCGAACTGGCCGATGACCGCGCTTTTCATGCGCTGGTGACGCGCAGCGTAGACGCCATCGGGCAGCAATTGCTGCAGCCGGTAACGGTGTAAGGAGCGTACATCATGTATCTCGGCATTGATATTGGCACCTCTGAACTCAAAGCGCTGATCGTTAACCCGCAGGGCGAAATCGTGGCGTCGAATCACGCCACGCTCAGCGTGCAGCGCCCGCATCCGCACTGGGCGGAGCAGGAGCCCGAGCGCTGGTGGCAGGCGTGTGGTCAGGCGATTGCCGGGCTGCGCCAGCAGGCACCGGACGCGTGGGCCGCGATTCGCGCCATCGGTCTCTCCGGTCAGATGCACGGCGCCGTGCTGCTGGATGCCGCCGGTGAGGTGCTGCGGCCATGCATTCTGTGGAACGACACGCGCAGTGCGGCGCAGTGTGAGGCGCTGCGTCAGCAACATCCGCAGATGATGGCGATCGCCGCCAACCTGATCATGCCCGGCTTTACCGCGCCAAAGCTGCGCTGGGTGGCGGAACATGAGCCCGAAATCTTCCGCCGCATCGACAAGGTGCTGCTGCCGAAGGATTACCTGCGCTGGCGTCTGACCGGGCGCTTTGTCAGCGAGCCGTCGGATGCCGCCGGGACGCTGTGGCTGGATGTGGCGCAGCGCGACTGGTCTGACGCACTGCTGGCGATCAGCGGGCTGACGCGCGCGCAGATGCCCGAACTGGTTGAGGGCAGCGCGGTCAGCGCTACGCTGCGCGCCGATCTGGCCAGCGAATGGGGCTTAGCCGCCACGGTGAGAGTGGCCGGCGGTGGCGGCGACAATGCCGCGTCGGCGGTGGGCGTCGGCGCGGTCAATGCGGGTGATGCCTTTATCTCGCTCGGCACCTCTGGCGTGATTTTTGTGGTTAACGATCGGCTGCGCGCCGATCCGCAATCCGGCGTGCACGCCTTCTGCCATGCGCTGCCGGGACGCTGGCATCAGATGAGCGTGATGCTCAGCGCCGCCAGCTGCCTGCGCTGGCTGTGCAATCTGCTGTCGGTCACCGAAAGCCAGCTGATGGACGAAATGGCCCAGCTCAGCGCGGAGCAACTGCGTCAGGCGCCGCTGTTTCTGCCATATCTCTCTGGTGAACGCACGCCGCACAACGATCCGCAGGCGACCGGGGCATTTTTCCATCTGCGTCACGAAACGCCGCGCGCGCTGCTCGGCTACGCGGTAATAGAGGGCGTGGCGTTTGGCCTGGCGGATGGCCTGGCGGTGCTGGGCGATACGCAGCAGCAGATTCAGCAGTGCAGCCTGACCGGCGGCGGCGCGCGCAGCACGCTGTGGGCGCAGCTGATTGCCGATGTGCTGCAGCTGCCGATAGTGACCCATCCGGCCAGCGCCTCCGGTGCGCTGGGTGCGGCACGGCTGGCGTGGCTGGCCGACGGCGGCAGTGAGGCAGACGTGTGCCTGAAGCCGCCGGTGCAGGCGCGCTATCAGCCCGATGCGGCGCGCGGGGCCGTGCTGCAGCAGCGGCTGCGCCTGTTCCGTGAACTCTATGTACAACAACAGCAGGCGCGCGCGTTGCTGCCTGCCTGATCGGATTAGCGAACGGAAGGAAGATTGTCATGCAATCGAACGCATACTGGTTTGGCTTACCGAAAAAGATGTTCTGGGGCTTTCTGGCCATCGCCATTTTTATGGCCGGCGACGGCTTCGAAATGGCGTTCCTGTCGCGCCACATCACTGATATGGGCTTTACCCCCGCTCAGTCGGCGGTAGTGTTTACATTTTACGGTCTGGCCGCCGCGCTGGCGGCGTGGGCTTCCGGCGTGGTGGCGGAACTGATTACGCCGCAGCGCGCCATGATGATTGGCTTTGTGCTGTGGATCGTCATGCATGCGCTGTTTATGTCGCTGGGGCTCGGGCTGCGTAATTATCCGCTGATGGTGCTGTTCTACGGCATTCGCGGGCTGGCCTATCCGCTGTTTATCTACTCGTTCATGATGATGCTGGTGCAGGTGCTGCCGCGTGACAAGCTGGCCGCCGCCACCGGCTGGTTCTGGGCGATGTATTCCGTGGGGATTGGCGTGGTGGGCAGCTATCTGCCGAGCCTGACCATCCCGATGCTGGGCGAAACCGGCACCTTATGGCTGGCGATTGTCTGGGTGGCGTGCGGCGGCGTGCTGGCCTACTTCAGCCTGCGCAACGTGCCGGTAGATCGTTCCCGCGTTAATCTGCCGCTGCGCGATAAGATGACGGAGATGTCGCGTGCCGTGACCATTCTGTTCACCAACCAGCATGTGTTCTATGCCTGCCTGATTCGCATCATCAATACGCTGTCGCTGTTTGGTTTTGCCATCATCATGCCGCTGCTGTTTGTCGATCGGCTCGGCTTTACCATCTCCGAATGGCTGCAGATTTGGGCGGTGTTCTTCTTTGTCACCATCTTTACCAATATTTTCTGGGGCATTACCGGTGAGAAGCTGGGCTGGATCCGCCAGGTGCGCTGGTTCGGCTGTCTCGGTATGGCGATCTCCAGCCTGGCGTTTTACTACCTGCCGCTGTATGCCGGGCATAACTTCTGGGTGGCGCTGATTCCGGCGATCATGCTGGGGATCTTTGTCGCTGCGTTTGTGCCGATGACCGCAGTGTTTCCGACGCTGGAACCGCATCACAAGGGCGCGGCGGTCTCGATTTACAACCTGTCGGCTGGCCTGAGTAACTTTGTGGCCCCGGCGATTGCTTCAGTGCTGCTGCCGTTCTTCGATATCGTCGGGGTGGTGTGGGCTTATACCGCGCTTTACCTGTTCGCCGGCGTGCTGACCTTTATCATCCGCGTGCCGCAGCCGGGGCACACGCGAGAGGCGTCAGCGGTGAAGTCGTCGGTTGCGCAGCAGCGCAGCTGAGTGTCAACCTGTCAGCACCGGCAGCAAGGGCTGCCGGTGCTGACACGGCGCTATTCCAGCTTCTGTTTCACTTTCTTCACGTCGTCAGCGCTCACCGGTGCGGCGGCATTTCCCCAGCTGTTGCGGA
Source organism: Pantoea dispersa (assembly GCF_035783935.1). Taxonomy (GTDB): domain Bacteria; phylum Pseudomonadota; class Gammaproteobacteria; order Enterobacterales; family Enterobacteriaceae; genus Pantoea; species Pantoea dispersa_C. The sequence goes on from NZ_JALKOV010000004.1 coordinate 171,611, forward strand.
TATAACTGACCACCGCCGCGATCTCCTCATCACCCAGCGTACCGGCAAAGGCCGGCATCGCCGGTGCTGTGGGGCGGGCATCGGTATCGACACCGCGACTGCCGGCGGCGACCACCCGAATCAGCGAGGTGGCATCCTCCTGATTGAGCAACGGATTGTCCGCCAGCTGCGGGAAGATATTCTTCTCACCGCGGCCGCCCGGGCTGTGGCAGGCTGAACACTTCGCCGCATAAATCTGCGCGCCCAGCTTCATGCGATCGTCCGTCGCGGCAAGTGCGGCGGGCGCTTGCTCATCACGCGATTCCCCGCTTTTCAGGTACACCGCCACCGCCTGCAGATCTTCATCGCGCCAGTGCTGGGTGGAGTGACGCACCGCGTCGGCCATTGGACCGGAAGCGATATCAAAACGGTTCACGCCGGTCCGCAGGTAGCTGACGATATCCTGCTGGCTCCATTTGCCCAGCCCGCTGTGATTGTCAGCGGTGATGTCCGGTGCCATCCAGCCTTCGACCAGTTCGCCGCGCAGAAACGCGCCGTTTTTATCGCCGCCCAGCAGATTTTTCGGCGTGTGGCAGGTGCCGCAGTGGCCCGCGCCCTGCACCAGATACGCACCGCGATTCCACTCAGCGGATTGACTGGCGTCCGGCTGGAACGCGCCACGGTCAAAGTTGATCCAGTTCCACACCATCAGGCTGGTGCGGATGTTGAAAGGAAAGGGCAGCTGATTGGTCTCGACCGGGTGGTGTATCGGCTGCAGCGTCTGCATCCATGCCCACAAATCCTGCAGATCCTTATCCGACATTTTGGTGTACGCGGTGAACGGCATCGCGCCGTACAGCCGCTTGCCGCCGTGGCCGATGCCCTCGGTCATGGCGCGGCGGAAATCTTCATAGCGCCAGTTGCCGATGCCGGTTTCGCGATCCGGCGTGATGTTAGCGCCGACCAGCGTACCAAACGGCGTCTGCAACCTGACGCCACCGGCAAACGGCTGTTGCGGGTCGGCGGTGTGGCAGGCGGTGCAGTCCGCCAGCGTGGCGATATAGCTGCCGCGCGCGTACTGATCGTATTCCGGCTGGGCGTGAGATACAAAGCTGGTGAGCAGCAGCGCGGCAGCGCACAGAGAGAGGCGTGTTTTCATGCGGTAATCATCTCCCCGGGACGTTGCAGGTAGTAGTGACGAATCGCATGCGCCGCTTTGAACGCCAGCGCACCGACGGTGCCGGTCGGGTTATAGCCTGGATTCTGCGGAAAGGCTGACGCGCCTACCACGAACAGGTTAGGCACATCCCACACCTGCAGATGTTTATTGACCGAGCTGGTTGAGGGATCGCTGCCCATGATAAAGCCGCCAACCACGTGCGACGACTGATACGGCACGCTGCTCCAGTGGCCGGTCATCGGTTTGACAATCATCTCGCGTGGGTTCATCGATTTAGCGATTTCCGCCACTTTACCGGTGCAGTACTGCGCCATTTTCAGATCGTTCGCCGCAAAATCGAAGGTGATGCGCAGCAGAGGTCGGCCGTGCGGATCTTTGTAATTGGGATCAAGCGACAGGTAGTTGGTGCGCGTGGTGTAGCTGCTGGCCTCGCAGCCAATCGACATGGTGCTGAGATAGTTGTCTTTCAGTGCGCGCTTCCACTTTGAGCCCCATTTGGGCGTGTTGGGCGGCAGCGGCCGGTAGCCAATCGGCGCCGAGCCAATAGGCGTCACGCGGATGCTGCCACCGCCGAAGAAGCCCAGACCGCTGTGGTCAAAATTATCGTTATTGAATTCATCAATGCCCATGCCCACCGCGCCGGCACCGATAAACGGGTTGAAGTTTTTGTTGTCGAAAAACAGCGTGACGCCGTTGGCGGTCTGATAGGCGTAATTGCGACCGGTGGTGCCTTTGTTGGTGACCGGATCATACGCCTGGCCAATGCCGGACAGCAGCATCAGGCGCACGTTTTCAAAGGTAAAGGCGGCGACGATCACCAGATCGGCTGGCTGTTCCCACTGATCGCCGGAGGAGTCAATATAAGTGACGCCGGTGGCCTGTTTGCCGCTGGCGTCGGTCAGCACTTCCAGCACTTCGCAGTTGGTATACGCGGTAAAGTTCTCTTTGCGCATCAGCGCCGGCAGCACGGTGGTGATGGCGCTGGCTTTCGAGTAGTTGGCGCAGCCGTAGTTGGTGCAGAAGCCGCAGAAGGTGCAGGGGCCCATAGTGACACCATACGGATTGGTGTACGCCTCGGAAACCAGCGAGGAGGGCACGGGAAACGGCTGGTAGCCGAGATTTTTCGCTGCTTCGGCAAACAGCGTCGGACCATAGGGCTGGCGCAGCGGCGGCGTCGGGTAGTCGGCCGACCGTGCACCTTCGAACGGATTGCCGCCCGTGCGTTTCTGTCCCTGAATATTACCGGCGTAACCGGAGGTGCCGGCCACGCGCTCAAATTGCATGTAGTGCGGCTCCATCTCTTCCCAGCTGGTGCCCCAGTCCTGCAGCACCAGCTCATCCGGAATGGCGCTGGCGCCGTAGCGTTCGGTGAGATGGCTTTTCAGGCGAAACTCTTCCGGCTGAAAGCGAAAGGTGATGCCGGCCCAGTGGTTGCCCGCGCCGCCGGTACCGTTGCCCGGATGGAACGAGCCCCAGGTGCGCATCGGCAGGGCGGTTTGCGAGGGATTGTTGCGCATGGTGCAGGTGTTCTGCCGGGTGCGCAGCATCAGCTCTTCGCGCATCACGTAGCGCAGTTCGTCAGTGACGGTGCCAATATTGAAGTCGCGCGCGGTGTCGCGCCACGGGCCGCGCTCAATGCCGATCACGTCCAGGCCTTCGTCGGCCAGTTCATTGGCGATAATCGATCCGGCCCAGCCGAGACCAATCACCACCACATCGGTTTTCGGTAATTTCTTCATCATTTATCCCCGTGCTTTCCATTGCGCAATGCTGATCGGCTCTAAGCCCAGATTTTCGTTGTGGCGCTCAACGTATTCGCGATAGTCATAGCGCGCGCCGGGAAAGCCCAGCATCTTCCACGACACCATGTCTTTGTTGCCGCCGTAGATCGGATCGGCAAAGAAGCCTTCCATGGTGTTGTTCAGCACCTCGAGAAACAGCGACTGCGCATCAAAGCCGCTGAAGTGCACCTTTCCGGCTTCCATGTCTGCCAGCAGCGCGTCCTGCTGCGCTGGCGTCAGATCGACAAAGTTCTTTTGCGAGGTTTGCTGCACGTAGCGGTTGAGCGCCGCCAGCCCCTGGCGATAGCGCTGCTGCGGCACCAGCGGCGACTGGTCGCCCTGCTCGGTGGTGCCCTGCTGAAACGGGCCCTGCATGTAGAGGCGCTCGAAGGTGCCATAAAAGCCGTGCAGCTGGCGGTCGATAAAGACAGCGCAGCCAGCTTCTTTGCCGCCCACGCTCAGCTCGTCTGCCGGGATAATGCGGTCAACCATGGCTTCGACGGTGCGCGCTTCTTCATCGGTGAAGAACAGCCAGCCCTGAGCCTGGAACTGTTCCGGTGGGTTATCGGCGAAGGGCGTCCAGCCGGGTGCGCCCTTGAGGGAGACGGCATCGGCGGCGCGGGTGACGCCGGCGGCGACGCTCAGCGTGGACCAGGTCAGTACCTGGCGTCGTGTGACACCGGGCAGGGTTTTGGCTCGTTTTTTCATTATCGCTTCCAGACAGAGTAAAAAAGACCGCCGGCCCGCGCTACGCCGTGGCGCAACAGGCCAGATTCTTAAGTTTTTGTAAATTTTAGTGGCGAGTGTTAACTGTAGACGGGCTGGATGGCGGCGACCAATAACCGTACAAAAAAGTGCACTATTTGATAATCCGTCGGTTATTTCCTGAACTAAGCGCCACGTTAAATCTGCAGGCTTCGCTTGAACTCAGCGCGCTGGCTGCCAGGCTTAATCGTTTCAACCGCGAAATAACCAGGAGGAAATATGTCGCGCTTTGCAGAGAAAGTGGTGGTGATCACCGGAGCCGGATCCGGCATTGGTGCCGCAGCGGCGCAGCGCTTCGCCAGTGAAGGCGCAAACGTGGTGCTGGTGGGCAGAACCCGTGACAAGCTGGAACAGGTACGGAGCACGCTGAGTGGGGATAATCACCTGGTGGCACCCTGCGACGTTGGCGATGCGGACCAGGTTAAACAGCTGGCAGAGCAGGTGCAGCGTCAGTTTGGGCGCGTGGATGTGCTGGTGAATAATGCCGGCAGTATCGTGCAGGGCAAAATTCACGAAGTGTCGATAGCGGACTGGAAGTCGCTGATGAGCACCGATCTCGACGGCGTGTTTTACTGCACCCACTTCTTCATGCCGGCGCTGCTCAGCAGTAAAGGCAACGTGGTGAATACCTCGTCGGTGTCCGGACTGGGCGGCGACTGGGGCATGAGCGTGTATAACGCCGCTAAGGGCGCGGTGACCAATTTTACCCGCGCGCTGGCCATGGATTACGGTACGGACGGCGTGCGCGTTAACGCCGTTTGCCCTGGCTTTACCTTTACCGATCTCACCGAAGAGATGAAAAACGACGAGGCGCTGCTCGCACGCTTCTATGACCGTATTCCGCTGGGCCGCGCCGGTGAACCGGAAGATATCGCCAGCGCGATTGCTTTCATCGCCAGCGACGACGCGCGTTATATCACCGGCGTTAACCTGCCGGTCGATGGCGGTCTGACGGCGTCAAACGGTCAGCCGAAGCAGGCGTGAGTGATAACAGGCGGAGAGTCAGGTTTTATGTTGCCGCAAATCCGCCTGTTATTTATACTGTCATTCTTCGTTCACTTCACCATTGTGACACACTGACAAATAACTGGCGGTATAACCGCCATCCGCCAGCGCCACGATTCTGGCAAAGCCAGACGCACCAATATGCATGCCGGCAATAACCGTATTTGCCGCTGCGACCTGCTGCAAAATACGCCGGCGCGTCGTTTTGGCCATGACGGGATCAATATCAAAGGCAATGGAAACCTGCGGGCAGGCCAGCTGGATATGTGGGTAATGAACAATATCGCCCCAGATCAGCAGACTGTCGCCGTTTGACTCAATGCTGAACCCACAGTGGCCCGGCGTATGACCGGGTAACGGCAGCGCACGAATTCCCGGGCTGATCTCCTCATCGGTCATCAGCTGCAGCCGCGGGCCATAAGCCTGCAGCGTACGCCGCAACAATGCGCCGTTTAACTGCGCGCGTTCACTCAGCTGGCTGAGCGCCGCGTCATCCTGCCAGAAAGCTGCTTCTGTATGGCTGAGGCAGAGTTGCGCATGGCGAAATACGGGCTGGCCCGCACTGTCCAGTAAACCACCAATATGGTCAGGATGCGCATGGGTTAATAACAGGGTGTCGATGTCGTCCGGCGTTACGCCTGCGCGCTGAAGATGAGCCAGTAATTCGCCGCTGTGCGCATCGCGTTTTCCCATGCCGGTATCCACCAGCATCACGCGTCCCTGACCGCGAATCAGATAACAATACACATGGATTTCACCGGGCTGTGTCATTCCTGCCTCTGATTGCATGCGGGTCGCGTTATCCTGATGAATATCCGTTAATAAATTCAGGTTCGCCTGCATGGTGCCATCGCTGATGGCGCTGACCCGATATTTCCCGATGGTGCGTGAATATATTTTCTGGCTCATGATGATCTCAGTGCGTTAATTATTCGCTCAGGTTAAAAGGGCAATTTCCGCAGCGACTTACTCTCTGCGCGATAATAATCATCTGTCGGTGGCTGTTAACGCGATAATGACGCTAAGATAGCGCACGTGCCTAGCGTCATTTTCGACTGAGTTGAGACCAAAATTGTCATGGACATCAAAATTTTGCGCGCCTTTGCCACCGTCGCTGCGCTGGAGCATATTGGCCAGGCGGCGGAACGGTTACATATTTCGCCGTCACCGCTTAGCCGGCAAATTCAGCAGCTGGAAAGCGAGCTGGGGATGGTGCTGTTTCACCGGGAAAAGAAACGCCTGCGCCTGACGGACGAGGGCCGACGTTTACTCACCGAAGTGACGCCCTTTCTGCAGCATCACGAACGGCTAAAAGAGTATGCGCAGCATCTGCAGGTGGGCGATGCCGGGCGGCTGGATATTGGTTATGTGGAGGCCGCTATTCACTCGCGCCTGCTGCCCGCCGCGCTGGCACGGCTGGCGCCGGGGTCTGGCGTCGATGTCCGGCTGCATGCGTTACGTTCCGCACAGCAAATTGCCCGGTTAGAGGCGGGGGCGATCGATATTGCCATTGTGCATACGCTGCCGCACGACGACGCGGATTTTCTGCATAAGAAGATCGCGACCGAACCGGTGCTGCTGGCGATGCCGAAAGCGAGCGCGCTGAGCGCGCCGGTGCCGGCAGATTTGCATGGCCGCGCATGGATTGCCGACCAGGAAAATCTCAACCCTGCCGCGCGGGTGCGGTTGCTGGCTGCCTGCCAGCGCGCTGGCTTTCAGCCGGATATTCGTTTTGAAGTGAATGGTCCGCTGGCCGCGCTTGCCTGTGTCGAAGCCGGGCTGGGTTTCACGCTGATCCAGCACAGCCTGGCGCGCATCGTACCGGATAACGTTGTGCTGATGCCGCTACCCGATCTGGCGCTGGAGATCGTGCTGTATGCCGTCTGGCGCAGGCAGGATACCCGACCGTTAACGGCGCGTTTTCTCCAGCAGCTTTGCCTCACGCCCGCCGTGGCCTGACTGAAGTCTGAGCGGATTCGCTAACCGGCGACATCCTGCAGCGCTTCCTGCAAGTCGTACCAGCGGAAACCAAAGCCGGACTCCTCCAGCCGCTTCGGCAGCACGTGCTGGCCGCCCAGCACCAGCACTGACGATTCCCCCATCATCAGCTTAATGGCGCTGGCCGGGGTGCGCATAAAGGCCGGACGGTGCATCACGTGGCCCAGCGTGGCGGCGAACTGCTCGTTGCGCACCGCGTAAGGCGCCACCATGTTGAACGGGCCCTGCAACTGATCGTTGTCGATTAGCCACAGGATGGCGTTGACCAGATCGTCCACATGGATCCACGGCAGATACTGTTTGCCGCTGCCAATCGGCCCGCCGACGCCGAGTTTAAACGGCAGCTTCATTTTGCTCAGCGCACCACCTTCGCGCGCCAGCACCACGCCGGTGCGCAGCAGGCACACGCGGGTGCGCTCGCTTTGCGCCTTCAACGCCAGCTGCTCCCAGCGGGCGCACAGCGTATGGGTGAACTCCTCGTGGCCGGGATCGTCCTCGGTCACCACCACATCGCCGGTATCACCGTAAAAGCCGGTGGCCGAGCCGGAAATCAACAGGCGCGGCGGATGGCTGCTGGCGTGGATCAGCGAGACGATCTGCTCAGTGATTTGCCAGCGGCTTTCGCACAGGCGCTGCTTCTGCTGTTCGGTCCAGCGCTTGTCGGCAATCGGCTCACCGGCCAGATTGATCACGCCATCAATGGCATTGAGATCCGACTGCTGATTCAGGCCGGACCACAGCAGCACGCGCGCATCGAGCTTTTCCCGCGCGGCCGCCACGTCGCGCGTCACCACATTCACCTGATGGCCCAGCTGCAGCAGGCGCGGAATCAGATGGCGGCCGATTAAGCCGGTGCCACCGGTAATAAGCAGGTTCATGTTTTGTCTCCCTGTCATTGGTTTTCTGCTCTGAATTGAGCATAGAAGAGAAGTGCAGAGGCGGCGTGACCGCGCTTACGCTTAGCAAGAAAAACGGTCAGTTTGCCGTGGTCCTGCGGCGAAACATCGGACCAGCACGCCATTGCCTTAGCCGGAAAAAATCGGTAAACATGATGCACACCTGACGCTTAGCCGAGGCAGCTGATGAACTATCCCGCCATTACCTTGTGGTCCGATTCCTGTTTTTTTAGCCCGTATGCCATGTCAGTTTATGTTGCGCTTACCGAGAAGGGCATTCCCTTTACGATTAAGCGCGTTGACCTGTCGCGCAATGCGCAGCTGGATGACGAATACCGCGGCCTGTCGCTAACCTGCCGCGTACCCACGTTGCAAATTGATGATGTCAGCCTGAATGAATCCTCGGCCATCGCCGAATACCTCGAAGAACGTTTTCCGGCACCGGAGTTCGAACGCCTCTATCCGCGCGATCGCGAAAAACGAGCACACGCGCGCGAAGTGCAGGCGTGGCTGCGCAGCGATTTGCTGGCGCTGCGCACGGAGCGTCCCACTGAAGTGCTGTTTGCCGGCGAACGCTTTGCGCCGCTCACGCCCGCTGGCGAACAGGCGGCGAGTAAACTGATTGCGGCGGTACAGCGCCTGCTGCCGGACGGCCAACAGAACCTGTTTGGCGAATGGTCGATTGCCGATACCGATCTGGCGGTAATGATTAACCGGCTGGCGCTGCACGGCGATCCGCTGCCGGTGAAGCTGCAGCACTATGCCGAATTCCAGTGGCAGCGCGCCTCGGTGCAGCTGTGGCTGGCCGAGTCGGGTAAAGCACGCTAAAACCTTGCGGCGGCGAAAAGAACACTTTACCTTAGCGCTCATTCTAATAAAGCATCGCAAACAGGCGCGTGCTGGGCACGCCGAAAACAGAGAAAGGGTTACCGGATGGTGGATCAAACGGCAGGTGACGGTATCGAGTGGGTGGATATCGTTAGCGAAGAGAACGAAGTGATTGCGCAGGCCAGCCGTGCGCAGATGCGTGCGCAATGTCTGCGCCATCGCGCTACCTACATCGTGGTGCACGATGGCATGGGCAAAATTCTGGTGCAACGGCGTACCGAGAGCAAAGATTTCATGCCGGGTATGCTGGATGCCACCGCAGGCGGCGTGGTGCAAAGCGGTGAAGATCTGCTGGAATCCGCGCGTCGTGAAGCGGAAGAGGAACTTGGCATCGCTGATGTCCCGTTCGCCGAGCACGGCAAATTCTACTTCGAAGATCAGCACTGCCGCGTGTGGGGTGGGCTGTTCAGCTGCGTGTCACACGGTCCGTTTGCCATGCAGGAAGAGGAAGTGGATGAAGTATTCTGGATGACGCCGGAAGAGATCACCGCCCGCTGTGATGAATTCACCGATGATTCACTGAAAGCGCTGTCGCTGTGGCTGAGCCGCAACAGTGACGCGGTGCGCAGTAAGCAAAGCAGCGAAGCCTGATTCCTGCGCTTCCACAGCAAGGCACCGTAACGGTGCCTTTTGTGTTTAATGCTGGCTGAGAATGCGGGTGAGAATGTTCAGCGCCGTGCTGAACTGCGCGTCGGGAATGGTCAGCGGATAAAGAAAGCGGATCACGTTACCGTGCACGCCGCAGGTTAGCAGAATCAATCCTTCGTCCAGCGCCTGCTGCTGAATTGCTTTGGCGATCTCCGCCGAGGGCCGGCCGCTGGCGTCATGGAACTCCGCCGCCATCATCGAGCCATAGCCGCGCACCTCGGCCAGCGCACGGCAGCCGGCGCCGTTCAACGCTTCCGCCAGCTGCGTACCGAGCCATTGTGCACGCGCGCACAGGTTTTCCTCGCTGATAATATCCAGCACCGCATGTGCGGCGGCAATCGCCGGCGGATGGCCGGCATAAGTGCCGCCCAGACCGCCCGGCTCTGGTGCATCCATCACCGCGGCCCGGCCGCTCACTGCCGACAGCGGAAACCCGCCTGCCAGACTTTTCGCCAGCGTGATGAGATCCGGCTGCACCTCATAATATTCGCTGGCAAACAGCCTGCCGGTGCGCGCAAAGCCGCTTTGTACTTCATCGGCGATCAGCAGAATGCCGTGGCGATCGCACAGCTGACGCAGCGCCGTCACGAACGCTGACGGCGCGACATAAAATCCGCCTTCGCCCTGGACCGGTTCAAAGATGATGGCCGCGACCTGCTGTGGCGCGATGTCGCTGCGGAAAATCGTCTCCAGACTGTCGAGCGCATCCTGCACGCTGACGTTATGCAGCGCATTGGGGTAGCGCGCGTGAAACACCGGGCTGGCAAACGGGCCGAAGCCGGTTTTATAAGGCACGACTTTGCCGGTCAGCGCCATGGTCATGTTGGTGCGACCGTGGAACGCGCCGCTGAAGGCAATAATTCCCGGACGGCCGGTGGCTGCGCGGGCGATTTTCACCGCATTCTCGACCGCCTCGGCACCAGTGGAGAAGAAGGTGGTTTTCACGGCGCCCGCAATCGGCACCAGCGCATTCAGACGCTCCGCAAGGTGAATGTAGTTCTCATACGGCACGATTTGAAACGCGGTATGGGTGAAACAGTCCAGCTGCTGCTGTACCGCCGCCAGCACTCTGGGATGCCGGTGTCCGGTATTGAGCACCGCAATGCCGGCGGCGAAATCAATATATTCGCGCCCCTGCGGATCCCACAGCGTGGCGTTTTCGGCTTTCGCCGCAAAGAAATCACACATCACGCCCACGCCACGCGGCGTGGCCTGTAACCGGCGGCTGTGCACATCACTGTTGCTCATTGCTGACCTCGTAAGTCGCGGGAGAGTGTAATCAGTGTTAGCGCGCAGGCGGGATTTTGCCAGTGCGTTTATACGGGCAGGGTTGAGGCGCAGGATAAAAAAAAGCACGCCCGGACGGGCGTGCTGTTCAACAGGCAGGGAAGGGGATTAGCCTTCAGCCTGCTGTGACTGGATGGCCGTCAGTGCGATGGTATAGACGATATCGTCGACCAGCGCGCCGCGTGACAGGTCGTTAACCGGTTTGCGCATGCCCTGCAGCATCGGCCCGATGGAGATCAGGTCGGCTGAACGCTGCACCGCTTTATATGTGGTGTTACCGGTGTTGAGATCCGGGAAGATAAACACCGTCGCGCGTCCGGCCACCGCCGAGTTCGGCGCTTTAGACTTGGCGACGTCTTCCATGATCGCGGCGTCGTACTGCAGCGGGCCATCGATCACCAGATCCGGACGTTTTTCCTGCGCAATGCGCGTTGCTTCACGCACTTTCTCGACGTCGCTACCGGCACCGGAGTTACCGGTAGAGTAGGAGATCATCGCCACGCGTGGATCGATGCCGAAGGCTTTGGCAGAGTCGGCGGACTGAATCGCGATCTCGGCCAGCTGCTCCGGATTCGGATCCGGGTTGATGGCGCAGTCACCGTATACCAGCACCTGCTCTGGCAGCAGCATGAAGAACACCGAGGAGACCAGCGAGCTGTTCGGCGCGGTTTTGATCAGCTGCAACGGCGGACGAATGGTGTTGGCGGTGGTATGAACTGCGCCCGAGACCAGACCGTCAACTTCGCCGCTTTCCAGCATCATGGTGCCCAGCACCACGTTATCTTCCAGCTGCTCCTGCGCCACCACTTCGGTCATGCCTTTGCTCTTACGCAGCTCAACCAGGCGCGGCACGTAGTTATCACGCACTACCTGCGGATCGACAATTTCGATGCCTTTGCCGAGCTCAACGCCCTGCGCTGCGGCCACGCGCTGAATCTCATCCGGATTACCCAGCAGCACACAGGTGGCGATGCCGCGCTCGGCACAAATCGCCGCCGCTTTAACGGTACGCGGTTCGTCGCCTTCCGGCAGCACGATGCGTTTGCCAGCTTTACGCGCCAGCTCGGTGAGCTGGTAACGGAATGCCGGCGGTGACAGACGGCGGCTGCGTTCGGACGTCGCGGTCAGCGATTCAACCCAGTCGGCATTGATAAAGCCGGCCACGTACTCCTGCACTTTTTCAATGCGCTGCGTGTCGTCAGCCGGCACTTCGAGGTTAAAGCTCTGCAGGCTGAGGGAGGTTTGCCAGGTGTTGGTTTTCACCATGAACACCGGCAGACCGGTCTGGAAGGCGCGTTCGCACAGGCGGGCAATCGGCGCTTCAATCTGATAGCCGCCGGTCAGCAACACCGCACCAATTTCGATGCCGTTCATTGCCGCCAGACAGGCCGCCACTAACACGTCAGGACGGTCGGCGGAGGTCACCAGCAGCGAGCCCGGACGGAAGTGCTCCAGCATATGCGGAATGCTGCGCGCGCAGAAGGTGACGGATTTGACGCGACGGGTGTGGATTTCACCTTCGTTGATGATCTCCGCGTTGAGATGGCGGCACATATCAATGGCGCGCGTCGCGATCAGATCAAAGCTCCACGGCACACAGCCCAGCACCGGCAGCGGGCTGTTGGCGAACAGCTGCTTAGGATCGATGTTGGCGATGCTGGCTTTCGAGGAGTCGTCGAAAATCTCTGACAGATCCGGACGGGTACGGCCCTGCTCATCCACTGGTGCGTTGAGTTTGTTGATGATGACGCCGGTGATGTTTTTGTTTTTGCTGCCGCCGAAGCTGCTCTGCGTCAGTTCGATACGCTCTTTCAGCTGTGCCGGCGAGTCGTTACCCAGCGACATGACGAAGACGATTTCCGCGTTCAGCGTTTTGGCAATTTCATAATTGAGCGCCGAGGCAAACTGATGTTTGCGCGTCGGAACCAGACCTTCGACCAGCACCACTTCCGCATCTTTGGCGTTGGCGTGGTAGTTGGCGATGATCTCTTCCATCAGTACATCCTGCTGGTTGGAACCCAGCAGCGACTCAACGCGGGACATCGGCAGCGGAACCGCAGCCGGAATCGCGGAGTTTTTGCGAATGATGGTGGTGGTCTGGTCCGGCGCATCGCCGCCAGCGCGCGGCTGGGCGATCGGTTTGAATACGCTCAGGCGTACGCCTTTGCGCTCCATGGCACGAATCACGCCAAGGCTGACGCTGGTCAGGCCGACGCTGGTGCCGGTAGGAATAAGCATAATTGTACGTGACACTATAGAAACCTCGCGGTGTTACAGGGTGTCAAAAACAACACCGTCAGCCGAAGCTGACGGTGAGAAACATTACGCGGTGAGGCGCGCGGCGTCCTGGGCGATGACCCACTCTTCATTGGTCGGAATCACCACCGCCGGGCGGGTGCCCTCTTTATTGATAAAGCCGGATTTGCCGAAGCGTGCGGCCAGGTTGCGCTCGTGGTCCACTTCGAAGCCAAGCAGAGCCAGTTTACCCAGCGCCAGCTCACGCACCATCGCGGCGTTTTCACCGATACCGCCGGTGAACACCACCGCATCCAGACGGCCTTCCATCAGCGCGGTGTAGCTGCCGATGTACTTCGCCAGGCGGTGACAGAACACATCCATCGCACGTTTGGCATCGTCTTTGGTGGCGTAGTTATCTTCCACGTAGCGGCAGTCGCTGGTGACTTCGGTCAGGCCGAGCAGGCCGGACTCTTTGGTCAGCAGTTTGTTGATCGCATCGACGCTCATGCCCAGCGTATCGTGCAGGAAGAAGACGATGGCCGGATCGATGTCACCGCTGCGGGTGCCCATTACCAGGCCTTCCAGCGGCGTCAGGCCCATCGAAGTATCCACGCACTGACCGTTACGGATGGCCGCAACAGAACCGCCGTTGCCGAGATGGCAGGTGATGATGTTCAGCTCGCTGACCGGCTTGTTCAGCATTTTGGCGGCTTCCTGCGTCACATAGTAGTGGCTGGTGCCGTGGGCGCCGTAGCGACGCACGCCGTGCTCTTTATACAGATTGTATGGCAGGGCATAGAGATAGGACTCTTCCGGCATAGTCTGATGGAATGCGGTGTCGAAAACGGCGACATTTTTATCCGACAGGTGCGGGAAGTTTTTCATGGCTTCGTCGATACCGATCAGGTGTGCCGGATTGTGCAGCGGCGCGAACGAAGAGGCGTCTTTGATGCCCTGAATCACGGACTCGTCAATCACTACCGATTGCGTCAGCTGCTCGCCGCCGTGAACGATACGATGACCGATTGCAGCGATTTGTGCCGAAAGCTCTGGTTTTTGTGCCAGAATAGTTTTAACGATGAAGTTGAGCGCTTCGCTGTGCGCGGCACCCGCGCCGAGCGGGGCTTCCTGTTTGCTGCCTTCCAGTTTCCACTTGATGCGCGCTTCCGGCAGGTGGAAGCACTCCGCCAGACCGGAAAGGTATTCGTCACCGCTGGCTGGATTGAGAATGGCAAACTTGAGAGAGGAGCTGCCGCAGTTGAGGACCAGTACTAACTTCGTCGACATGGAAGTACCTATTTTGTTAAATAGTGGCTAAAAATAACGCAATCAGACTAACAGCGTAGCCTATGAAAGCTGGTAGATTAATGATTAACATCATGCGCTAGTCAAAAAAGAAACGACACGCAAAAAATTTCGGTAATTTTACGCAGATTTTTTAAATCCACGAAGCGAAACATGGCTCCAGCGCGCTCTTTTATTGAGCTTTAGCTTCCGGTAATGTTGCTAAAACGGCGTCAGAATACCCACTGTGACCCGCAAAGACAAAATCTTTTGAAGGATGTCACGTAAAGTTGTGTAGTTATAAAATTTTTTTAAATATTGCAGTATTAGTTGAGGTCTAACATGGCGAATGACGCAGGCAATCCAGGCTGGTTCGGCTTATTTCAGCGCGGCCAGCACTACATGAAAACCTGGCCCGCCGACAAACGTCTGGCGCCGGTGTTTCCTGAGAACCGTGTGGTCACGGCAACCCGCTTTGCGATTCGCTTTATGCCGCCGCTGGCCATTTTTACCCTGACGTGGCAAATCGCGCTGGGCGGTCAGCTCGGTCCGGCGATTGCCACCGCGCTGTTTGCCTGCAGCCTGCCAATGCAGGGATTGTGGTGGCTGGGCAAGCGCTCGGTTACGCCGCTGCCGCCCACGCTGCTGCACTGGTTCCATGAGGTGCGCGCCAAACTGGAAGAGGCTGGCCAGGCGATTGCGCCGGTAGATGGCAAACCCACTTATCAGGCGCTGGCGGATGTGCTGAAACGCGCCTTTAAGCAGCTCGATCGTACCTTCCTCGACGATCTTTGATCGACAGGCGCATTTCCCTGCCAGAGAAATTGCGCCAGATCCCGGTTCAAATCAAAGAATAGTGATGCGGACATACACGCATCGCTTTCGTTATGTAATCATTTCTGCATTGTTTAAATCTTAAGCGGCTTTACGGCCCGGGAGTAAACCATGGAAATGACCCACGCACAGCGACTGATTCTTTCTAATCAATACCAGATGATGGCGATGCTTGAGCCGGATAACGCCGAGCGCTATCGCCGCTATCAGACCATCATTGAACGCGGCTACGGCCTGCAGCTGCGCGAACTGGACAAAGAGTTCGGCGAGCTGAGCGAAGCAACCTGCCGCACGCTGATCGACATCATGGAGATGCATCATGCGCTGCATGTGTCATGGTCCAATCATAAAGCGCCGTGCAATATCGAAGAACGCCGCCTGGCGTTTCTCGGCTTTGACGCAGCCACCGAAGCGCGTTACCTCGGTTATGTGCGCTTCATGGTTAACGTGGAAGGGCGCTATACCCATTTCGATTCCGGCACCCATGGCTTCAATGCGCAAACTCCAATGTGGGAAAAATACCAACGCATGCTGGCGGTGTGGCACACTTGTCCGCGTCAGTATCACCTCAGCGAGAATGAGATCGCGCAAATCCTCAATGCCTGAATAAGGAGCGACGTGTGAAGTACAGGGGTTTTCTGTTTGATTTAGACGGGACGCTGGTGGATTCCCTGCCGGCCGTGAATCGCGCCTGGTCACGCTGGGGCCAGCGCCACGGATTAGCCGCAGAGCAGGTGCTGGATTACATTCACGGCAAACCGGCCATCAACTCGCTGCGTCACTTTATGGCGGGCCAGCCTGAAGCGGCGATTCAGGCCGAGTTCCGCTGGCTGGAGCAGCTGGAAGCAGAAGACACGGCGGGCGTACAGGCGATTGCCGGCGCGCAGGCGCTGCTGGCGACGTTAAACGCGCTCAGCATTCCCTGGGCGATTGTCACCTCGGGGTCGATCCCGGTGGCGCACGCGCGCCACAAGGCGGGCGGTTTACCGCTGCCGGAAGTCTTCATCACCGCTGAGAACATCAAACTCGGCAAGCCCCATCCTGAACCCTATCTGCTGGGCGCTGAACGGCTCGGACTTTCTGCGACAGAATGCGTGGTGGTGGAAGACGCGCCGGCCGGCATTATCGCCGGGCTGGAAGCGGGCAGCGCGGTGGTGGCGGTCAATCCACCGGCCGATGCGCCACGCCTGAGTGAAGTGGCGCTGCAGGTGAAGAATCTGCAGCCGCTGCACATCAGTCCACAGCCGGACGGCTACTTCAGCGTGACGATCAGCGCCTGAAACAGCCTGCGCTGAGCAGCAAAGGTCAGAGCGGCGTGTCCTGGGAAATTTCATCCAGCGACAGGCTGAAGCTGGGGATGAAGACTTCAACGAAGTAGTCCATCTCCGGCGATCGCCGCTGTGCCAGCGTCTTTTCCAGGCGGGCTTTGGCCAGCAGAAACTCGTTGTTGCCTGCCGACAACTCTTCAAGGCACTTGAGGTAGGCGCACAGCGCATCGGCCTGCTTCACCACCGCCTGTTCGCTTTCGCTGTGCAGGTGCTCATCCAGCAGCGGACGATACGCATCCTGCAACTCGGGCGGCAGCATCTCAATCAGCTTGTGCTGAGCAATCTTTTCGATCTTTTTGTATTCGTGAGCAATCTGCGCGTTGTAATACTTCACTGGCGTGGGCAGATCGCCGGTCAGCACTTCGCTGGCATCGTGATACAGCGCCAGCATGGCGATGCGATCGGCATTCAGGTTACCGTTAAACTTTTTGTTTTTGATGATGGCCAGCGCGTGCGCCACCATCGCCACCTGCAGACTGTGCTCGGAGACGTTTTCCGTGCGCACATTGCGCATCAGCGGCCAGCGGTTGATGAGTTTCAGGCGAGAGAGATGGGCGAAAAAGTGGCTACGGGTCATGAACGGTTCCTGTTGCACGGCGGGGAGCTGTGCGGCTCCCCGAAAGTTAAACAGTATACGCGTCACAGATTACTGGCGATAGCCTTGCAGGAAACGGCCAAACTTGTTAACCGCCATCTCCAGATCGTCGACGCGCGGCAGGGTAACGATGCGCACGTGATCTGGCCACGGCCAGTTGAAAGCGGTGCCCTGGACCAGCAGCACTTTTTCCTGCAGCAGAAAATCCAGCACCATTTTCTGATCATCCATGATGTTGAATTTTTTCGCATCAATGCGCGGGAACATATAGAGCGCGCCCTGCGGCTTGACGCAGCTGACGCCGGGAATGTCGTTGATCAGTTCCCAGGCGCGCTGACGCTGCTCGTACAACCGTCCGCCCGGCGCGATAAACTCGCTGATGCTTTGATAGCCGCCCAGCGCGGTCTGAATCGCGTGCTGCGCCGGCACGTTGGCGCACAGACGCATTGATGCCAGCATCTCCAGACCTTCAATGTAGCCTTTGGCGTGCTTTTTCGGTCCGTTCAGCACCATCCAGCCCTGGCGGAATCCCGCCACGCGGTAAGTTTTGGACAGTCCGTTGAAGGTCACGGTCAGCAGATCCGGCGCCAGTGCGGCAATCGAATGGTGCTGGGCTTCGTCATACAGAATCTTGTCGTAGATCTCGTCGGCGAAGATGATCAGATTATGCTGGCGGGCGATTTCAACAATCTCCAGCAGCAGCTCTTTGCTGTACACCGCACCGGTCGGGTTATTGGGGTTGATAATCACGATTCCGCGGGTGCGCGGCGTGATTTTGCTGCGGATATCATCCAGGTCCGGGAACCAGCCCGCGGATTCGTCACACAGATAGTGCACCGCTTTGCCGCTCGACAGCGAAACCGCCGCCGTCCACAGCGGATAATCTGGCGCGGGCACCAGCATCTCATCGCCGCTGTTCAGCAGCGCCTGCATCGCCTGCACGATCAGTTCCGAGACGCCGTTACCGATATAGATATCTTCTACCGTGACGTCGCGCATCTCGCGTGCCTGGTAGTGTTGCATGATCGCTTTACGGGCTGAATAGAGTCCCTTTGAGTCGCAATAGCCTTGTGCGCTCGGCAGGTTACGAATCACGTCGACCAGGATTTCATCAGGAGCTTCAAAACCAAACGGGGCAGGGTTGCCGATGTTGAGTTTGAGAACTTTGTTGCCTTCTTCTTCGAGACGTTTAGCTTCTTTCAGTACCGGGCCACGGATGTCGTAACAGACATTTTCCAGCTTGCCGGATTTATCAATTTGAAAATTCATCGTTACCGCCTTTATGGGCAGAGTCCTTTTAACCTGCCACTAAAATCAAACCTGCTCAATTTACTCCTCTCACCGTAACAAAAGAAGGGTAGCGCTGGGTTTTGGCGTGATAGCCAGGGTTTGCCGGATTCGCTGGCGCGAAACGCATTTTTAATGATGAAAACTGGTTTAATAATCTATTAAGATGGCTGAATTCAGGATTAAAAACTTGTGCTGGCGCTACCGCCTGTAAACGGCGCAATCCAGCGCCGTGCAGGGCTATTCAGCAATTTTTCATTTAACTCTGGCCTGGAGAATGGTTAGCGACTTGATGAAATAGTTAAAGGAATCTTGTTGGATGCCGAAAAAATGTGCAGAGATAATTAAGCACTATCTGACAGGCGGCGATCGTTGCTGATGTTCGCCGTGCAAAGGGGCCGGAACCAGACCGCGCCAGCAGGGAAAAAAAGCGGACGAAACCGGCTTAAATGGCATTTACGCTGTCACTTTAACGCTTATCATTAAGTTTAAGAAACAGGCGGGTTAAAAAACAGCCAGCAGTGTGGCAGGATGTGCCGGAAATGGCTTTTGGTCAAAAATTACGATGTTTTGAACAAAAACATTTCCATTTATAGCGTAAAAATGATTAAGTATAATTTATTATTTGATGCACTTTATCGCTCGCATCAGCATAACAAGATGTTATTCCTTTTTTGCCCCGCAGGCCCTTTCGGCGGGAAACCAGGCAACTACACAGCTTCCAGCAACGTTCTACTGACGTCTTTGGCCCAGAAGTTGTTCTGTCTTTTACGACGCCGTTGCCCGCTTTGCGGCGACGTGTTCGTCGGCATCCGCCTGACACGATTTTTTCATGAGCGCCTTCACACAGGGCGAACATTAAGCACCATTACCACTTATCTCCCTGATAAGTCTGGTAATACACCAGGGTAGTAGTTTCAAAAAATCTTATAAGTGAAGAAATAACATGACTAATGCAAATCGTCCGATACTGAATCTCGACCTCGATCTGCTGCGTACTTTTGTTGCCGTTGCTGACCTGAATACCTTTGCAGCAGCCGCTGCAGCAGTATGCAGAACGCAATCAGCCGTAAGCCAGCAGATGCAACGTCTGGAACAATTGGTAGGTAAAGAGCTGTTTGCCAGACATGGACGTAACAAATTGCTGACTGAGCATGGCATTCAGTTGCTTGGATATGCCAGGAAGATCCTGCGTTTCAACGATGAAGCCTGCACCTCGTTAATGTACAGCAATATCCAGGGTGTGCTGACAATCGGCGCCTCTGATGATACCTCCGATACCATTCTGCCGTTCCTGCTTAACCGCGTAACGTCGGTGTATCCGAAGCTGGCAATCGATGTCCGCGTGAAGCGCAATCCGTTTATGATGGAGATGCTGAACCAGGGCGAAGTGGATCTGGTGGTGACGACGTCCAGTCCGGGCAACTTTACCTATCAGGTGCTGCGTACCTCGCCAACGCTGTGGTACTGCGCGGCGGATTACATCTTCCAGCGCGGTGAAGCGATTCCACTGGTTCTGCTGGATGAGCCAAGCCCGTACCGTGACATGGCGATCGATCACCTCAACGAAGCAGGCATTCCGTGGCGTATCTCGTACGTGGCTTCCACACTGGCCGCCGTTCGTGCGGCGGTGAAAGCCGGTCTGGGCGTCACCGCACGTCCGGTGGAGATGATGAGCCCGGAGCTGCGCGTAATGGGTGCAGCAGAAGGTCTGCCGGTGCTGCCGGACACGCAATATCTGTTGTGCCGCAATCCGGACAGCGATAACGAGCTGGCACTGGCCATCTTCAACGCGATGCAGTCCACTAACGATCCTTACAACCTGAGCGCGAATCCGGACGGTACGCTGCTGCTGGATGATGAAGAGTAAGGTTGACCATTACGGGTAATCGTTCGCAACCGGCATGCCCGATAATTGTTAAAAGTTAGAGAAAAGAGCCTTAGCCTGATGAAAATCAGCTAAGGCTTTTTTTATCGCTATTACTTTCGCTTTTTTAGCACGATTCGCACCAGATAATTTCACTAACTTCCTGAAAAGTGAAATGTGTTTCATTTTCATCCTGCGCGGAATTTATTTATCATTTCGTGCCAACTTTATCTCCGCCTGTCGCGCTGCCAGCTGCCGTTTTTTCCAGCAAAAAACGTCAATATGTGTTCTGGATCAAAAAAATACCCCCGATAAGGGGGGGGAAATCCGCGCAAGACCTGTCAAACTATGATTGTTAAACGCACGATCCATGCATGTGAATTCCCGCTACACTGAAATTAACCGTACAAACTGAAGCGATTTAGCTGGCGCTCAGGGGTACATATGTTAATAATATGATGCGGGTGTAAATTAATGTTTGGATACTTTTGTCAAAGTTGACAAAAGGTTATAGAAAGGAGTAAAAAACCCCATAAAATTGCTGCTTAATTGATAAAGACAGCAAAGTTTATAAGGTTTTTTATCCTTCCCTTGAATCGATGTGGTGTGTTTGCTGCGACAGTGCAGGATGCCATCGCCACTTTTGATGAGTAAGCAAAGAGTATGTCAACAACCACAGAAGTCATCGCTCATCACTGGGCGTTTATTGTTTTCATTGTTATCGCGTTTGGCCTGTGTGCCTTTATGTTAACCGGTGGCTGGTTGTTAGGTGGACGTGCGCGTGCGCGCCACAAAGACACGCCGTTCGAATCCGGTATTGAATCCGTTGGTGATACCCACATCCGCCTCTCGGCGAAATTCTATCTGGTTGCGATGTTTTTCGTCATTTTCGACGTCGAAGCCCTCTATCTATACGCATGGTCGACCTCCATCCGCGAAAGCGGCTGGGTCGGCTTTGTCGAAGCCGCAATTTTCATTTTGGTGCTCCTGGCAGGCCTGGTTTATCTGGTGCGCATCGGTGCGCTGGATTGGGCGCCTGCGCGTCGTCGCGTAGTCGTCAAATCAAGCCCGGTCAGCCACAGTCACACCAACCCTCATAAGCAGTAAAAGCGAGGCAATAAGATGGACTACACGCTGACACGCGTAGACCCGAACGGGGGCGATAACGACCGTTATCCCCTGCAGAAACAGGAGATTGTTACCGATCCTCTGGAGCAGCACGTTCATCGCAGCGTCTACATGGGCAAGCTCGAACACGCCCTGCATGACATGGTGAACTGGGGTCGTAAAAACTCTCTCTGGCCGTATAACTTCGGCCTTTCCTGTTGCTACGTGGAAATGACCACGTCATTCACCGCCGTGCATGATGTGGCACGTTTCGGTGCGGAAGTGATGCGCGCCTCGCCACGTCAGGCCGACTTTATGGTGATCGCCGGTACGCCGTTTACCAAAATGGCGCCGGTGATTCAGCGTTTGTATGACCAGATGCTGGAGCCAAAATGGGTGATTTCGATGGGTGCCTGCGCTAACTCCGGCGGCATGTATGACATCTATTCGGTGGTGCAGGGCGTGGATAAATTCCTGCCGGTTGACGTATACATCCCGGGTTGCCCGCCACGTCCGGAGGCTTACATGCAGGCGCTGTTGCTGCTGCGTGAGTCGATCGGTAAAGAGCGCCGTCCGCTCTCGTGGGTGGTTGGCGATCAGGGCGTGTATCGCGCCAATATGCAGTCTGAGCGTGAAAGAAAGCGTGGTGAGCGTATTGCCGTCACCAACCTGAGAACCCCAGACGAAGTTTAAGCACCCCGTACACGGATGGAGCCACGGCCGCAGCAGATAATGACAACGTAGTGTGTGCCGCCATCCTGACGCCTTCTTTTGAGTGCCTGATTACAGGCCGGAATGGTGAGTAACGTATGACAGATTTAACCACGCAAGATCTCGCTCAGCCTGCATGGCAAACCCGGGATCACCTGGATGATCCGGTGATCGGCGAGCTGCGTAACCGTTTTGGGCCGGATGCCTTTACCGTTCAGGCCACCCGCACCGGTATTCCGGTCGTCTGGGTGAAGCGTGAACAGCTGCTGGAAATCATTGAATTCCTGCGTAAGCTGCCGAAGCCGTACGTCATGCTGTATGACCTGCACGGTTTCGACGAGCGTTTACGCACCCACCGCGCCGGTCTGCCCGCCGCGGATTTTTCCGTTTTCTATCACCTGCTGTCGATTGAACGCAATCGCGATATCATGCTCAAGGTGGCGCTGTCTGAAAACGATCTGAATGTGCCCACCATCACCAAAATTTTCGCCAACGCCAACTGGTACGAGCGCGAAACCTGGGAGATGTTCGGTATCACCTTCAACGGTCACCCGCACCTGACGCGCATCATGATGCCGCAGACCTGGGAAGGGCACCCGCTGCGTAAAGATTACCCGGCGCGCGCCACCGAGTTCGATCCTTTCACGCTGACTAAGCAGAAAGAAGATCTGGAGATGGAGTCACTGACCTTCAAGCCGGAAGACTGGGGCATGAAGCGTGGCACCACCAATGAGGACTTCATGTTCCTCAACCTCGGCCCGAACCACCCTTCAGCGCACGGTGCGTTCCGCATCATTCTGCAGCTGGATGGTGAAGAGATTGTCGACTGCGTGCCGGACGTGGGCTATCACCACCGTGGTGCGGAGAAGATGGGTGAGCGTCAGTCCTGGCACAGCTACATTCCGTACACCGACCGTATCGAATACCTCGGCGGCTGCGTGAACGAAATGCCCTACGTGCTGGCGGTGGAAAAGCTGGCGGGCATCAGCGTGCCGGATCGCGTCAATGTGATTCGCGTGATGCTGTCTGAGCTGTTCCGTATCAACAGCCACCTGCTGTACATCTCCACCTTTATTCAGGACGTCGGTGCCATGACGCCGGTGTTCTTTGCCTTTACCGACCGTCAGAAAATCTATGACGTGGTGGAAGCGATCACCGGTTTCCGTATGCACCCGGCGTGGTTCCGCATCGGCGGTGTGGCGCACGACCTGCCGAAAGGCTGGGAGCGTCTGCTGCGTGAGTTCCTCGACTGGATGCCGAAGCGTCTGAAAGAGTACGACAAAGCCGCGCTGCGCAACACCGTGCTGATGGGCCGTTCGCAGGGCGTGGCCGCCTATAACATGGACGAAGCGCTGGCGTGGGGCACCACCGGTGCCGGTCTGCGCGCCACCGGTCTGGACTTCGACGTGCGTAAATGGCGTCCTTACTCCGGCTATGAAAACTTCGACTTTGAGGTACCGGTCGGCGCGGGCATCAGCGACGCTTACACCCGCGTGCAGCTGAAGATGGAAGAGATGTGGCAGTCGCTGCGTATCCTGGAGCAGTGCCTGAAAAACATGCCGGAAGGTCCGTTCAAGGCCGATCATCCGCTGACCACGCCGCCACCGAAAGAGCGCACGCTGCAGCACATTGAAACCCTGATCACCCACTTCCTGCAGGTTTCATGGGGCCCGGTAATGCCGGCCAACGAATCGTTCCAGATGATTGAGGCGACCAAAGGGATCAACAGCTACTACCTGACCAGCGATGGCAGCACCATGAGCTACCGCACCCGCGTGCGTACGCCGAGCTTCCCGCATCTGCAGCAGATCCCTTCGGTGATTCGCGGCAGCCTGGTATCCGACCTGATCGTGTACCTCGGTAGTATCGATTTTGTTATGTCAGACGTGGACCGCTAATTATGCACGATCAAAAAATTGCCATTCAAACCATCGACCCGAATGAGGTCTTTGTGCTGAGCGAGGCCGAGCACCACGCTATTGAGCATGAGAAACATCACTACGAAGATGCGCGCGCAGCCTCAATTGAAGCGCTGAAGATCGTGCAGAAGCAGCGCGGCTGGGTGCCGGACGGCGCGATTAACGCGATTGCTGAGGTGCTGGGCATCCCGGCCAGCGACGTAGAAGGTGTGGCAACGTTTTACAGCCAGATTTACCGTACGCCGGTTGGCCGCCATGTGATCCGCTATTGCGACAGCGTAGTGTGCCACATCACCGGTTACCAGGGCATTCAGGCGGCGCTGGAGCAGAACCTGAACATTAAGCCGGGACAAACCACCGCAGATGGCCGCTTTACGCTGCTGCCAACCTGCTGCCTCGGCAACTGTGACAAAGGCCCGACCATGATGGTGGATGAAGACACGCACGTTCATCTGACGCCGGAAGGCATTGCTAACCTGCTGGAGCAGTATCAATGACCATTAAACAGATCATTCGTACTGCGGAAACCCATCCGCTGACCTGGCGTCTGCGCGACGACAAACAGCCGGTGTGGTTTGATGAATACCGCAATAAAAACGGCTACGTTGGCGCCGATAAAGCGCTAAAAGGCATGAGCCAGGACGAGATCGTCGCTGCGGTGAAAGATTCCGGCCTGAAAGGGCGCGGCGGTGCAGGTTTCAGCACCGGCCTGAAGTGGAGTCTGATGCCGAAAGATGAATCCATGAACATCCGTTACCTGCTGTGTAACGCCGATGAGATGGAGCCAGGCACTTATAAAGACCGCCTGCTGATGGAGCAATTGCCGCACCAGCTGGTGGAAGGCATGCTGATCAGTGCGTTTGCGCTGAAAGCCTACCGTGGTTACATCTTCCTGCGCGGTGAATACATCGAAGCCGCGGAAAACCTGCGGCGTGCCATCGCCGAAGCCACTGCCGCGGGCTACCTCGGCAAAAACATTCTCGGTACCGGCTTTGATTTCGAACTGTTCGTTCACACCGGTGCCGGTCGCTACATCTGTGGTGAAGAGACCGCGCTGATCAACTCGCTGGAAGGGCGCCGCGCTAACCCGCGTTCCAAGCCGCCGTTCCCGGCCAGTGCCGGCGTCTGGGGCAAACCGACCTGCGTCAACAACGTTGAAACGCTGTCCAACGTGCCAGCGATCTTCCTGAATGGCGTGGAGTGGTACAAGAACATCTCCAGCAGCGAAGACACCGGCACCAAGATGATGGGCTTCTCCGGCCGGGTGAAAAATCCGGGCGTGTGGGAACTGCCGTTTGGCACCACCGCGCGTGAAATCCTCGAAGATTATGCCGGCGGTATGCGCGATGGCCTGAAGTTCAAAGCCTGGCAGCCAGGCGGGGCCGGTACCGACTTCCTGACCGAGCAGCACCTCGACCTGCCGATGGAGTTTGCCAGCATCGGCAAAGCCGGCAGCCGTCTGGGTACCGCGCTGGCGATGGCGGTCGACCACGAAATCAATATGGTGTCGCTGGTGCGTAACCTGGAAGAGTTCTTTGCGCGTGAGTCGTGCGGCTGGTGTACGCCGTGCCGCGACGGTCTGCCGTGGAGCGTGAAGATCCTGCGTGCGCTGGAGCAGAAAAAAGGCCAGCCGGGAGATATCGAAACCCTGCTGCAGCTGTGCCGCCAGCTCGGCCCAGGCAAAACCTTCTGTGCCCACGCACCGGGTGCCGTCGAGCCATTGCAGAGCGCGATTAAATATTTCCGTGACGAGTTTGAAGCTGGCATTGCGCCGCAGGTGTTTGGCAATACCCGCGCCATTGGCGGGATTCAGCCTAACCTGCTGAAAGCGCGCTGGTAAGCCGCCGTCGTACACGGAATCGCCCGGGCCTGAAGGCTGCGGGCAAGAATTAGATGTTTAACGCTCGTCCGCGGACGAGCCTTACGGAAGCATGTTCACTATGGCTACAATCCATGTAGACGGTAAAGAATATGATGTGAACGGAGCGGACAACCTGCTGCAGGCGTGTCTGTCTCTGGGCCTTGATATTCCTTATTTTTGCTGGCATCCGGCGCTGGGAAGCGTGGGAGCCTGCCGCCAGTGTGCGGTGAAGCAATTCCAGAATGCCGAAGATACCCGTGGTCGCCTCGTCATGTCCTGTATGACGCCTGCGTCTGACGGCACTTTTATCTCCATCGACGATGGCGAAGCGAAAGAGTTTCGTGAAAGCGTGGTGGAGTGGCTGATGACCAACCACCCGCACGACTGTCCGGTGTGCGAAGAGGGCGGTAACTGTCACCTGCAGGATATGACGGTAATGACGGGACACAGCTTCCGTCGCTACCGTTTTACCAAACGTACCCACCAGAATCAGGATCTCGGTCCGTTTATCTCGCATGAGATGAACCGCTGTATCGCCTGTTACCGCTGCGTGCGCTACTACAAAGATTACGCCGATGGCAAAGATCTCGGCGTGTACGGCGCGCATGACAACGTCTACTTTGGCCGTCCGGAAGATGGCACGCTGGAGAGCGAATTCTCCGGTAACCTGGTAGAAATCTGCCCGACCGGCGTGTTCACCGATAAAACCCACTCTGAACGCTATAACCGTAAGTGGGATATGCAGTTTGCGCCGAGCATCTGCCAGCAGTGCAGCGTGGGCTGTAACACCAGCCCGGGCGAGCGCTATGGCGAACTGCGCCGTATCGAAAACCGCTACAACGGCTCGGTGAACCACTACTTCCTGTGCGACCGTGGCCGTTTCGGCTATGGCTACGTGAACCGTAAAGATCGTCCGCGTCATCCGGAGCAGCTGCGCGGCAGCGACCGTATCACACTGAACGCAGAGCAGGCGGTTAATGCCGCGGCGGATATCCTGCGTCAGGCGAAGAAAGTGATCGGGATCGGTTCACCACGCGCCAGTATTGAAAGCAACTTCGCGCTGCGTGAACTGGTGGGCGCGGAAAACTTCTCAACCGGTATGCCGGCTGCTGAGCAGGCGCGGGTTGAGCTGATGCTGAAAGTGCTGCAGCAGGGCGGCATCTACACGCCGTCGCTGCGTGAAATTGAAAGCTATGACGCCGTGCTGGTGCTGGGTGAAGACCTGACTCAGGTCGGTGCCCGCGTGGCACTGTCGGTGCGTCAGGCCGTTAAAGGCAAAGCGCGCGAAATGGCCGCCGCCCAGAAAGTGGCGGACTGGCAGATCGCCGCCATCCTTAACATTGGTCAGCACGCCAAACATCCGCTGTTTGTCACTAACGTTGATGAAACCCGTCTCGACGACATCGCCGCGTGGAGCTATCGCGCACCGGTGGAAGATCAGGCTCGCCTGGGCTTCGCCATCGCCCACGCACTGGATGACAGCGCACCGGCGGTGAGTGATTTTGACAGCAGCCTGAACGGCAAGCTGGACGTGGTGGTGCAGGCGCTGGCCGGCGCGAAAAAACCGCTGATCATTTCCGGCACCCACTCGGGCAGCACGGCAATGATTGAAGCGGCAGCCAACGTGGCCAAAGCGCTGAAAGCGCGCGGTGCCGACGTCGGTATTACCTTCCTCGCCGGTGCGGCCAACAGCTTCGGTCTGGGACTGATGGGCGGCCAGTCGCTGGACAGCGCGCTGGAGCAACTGGATAAAGGCGAAGCGGAAGCGCTGGTGGTACTGGAGAACGATCTCTACCGTCACGCGCCGAAAGCCACCGTTGATGCAGCGCTACACAATACCGCGCACGTGATTGTGGTTGATCATCAACGCACGGCCACGCTGGAGAAAGCCGGTCTGGTGCTCTCCACCGCCAGCTTTGCTGAGAGCGACGGCACCTCGATCAACCATGAAGGTCGCGCCCAGCGCTTCTTCCAGGTTTACGATCCGGCCTATTACGACGAGAGCGTGGTGATGCTGGAGAGCTGGCGCTGGCTGCATTCGCTGCACAGCGCCGTCGAGAGCCGCCAGATTGACTGGACGCAGCTCGATCACGTGATTGATGCCGCGATTGTGGCACTGCCGCAGCTGAAAGGGATCAAAGATGCGGCGCCGGACGCCAGCTTCCGTATCCGTGGTCAGAAACTTGCGCGTTCTCCGCATCGTGCCAGTGGCCGCACCGCCGCGCGCGCCAACATCAGCGTGCATGAACCGCGTCAGCCGCAGGACAAAGACACCATGTTTGCCTTCTCAATGGAAGGTAACAACCAGCCGTCGGCACCGCGTTCGCAGATTCCTTTTGCCTGGGCACCAGGCTGGAACTCACCGCAGGCGTGGAACAAGTTCCAGGCGGAAGTGGGCGGTAAACTGCGTCATGGCGATCCGGGCGTACGTCTGTTTGAAGCCAGCGCAGGCGCACTGGACTGGTTCAGCC
The DNA here is from genome assembly GCF_035783935.1 of Pantoea dispersa. Classification (GTDB taxonomy): domain Bacteria; phylum Pseudomonadota; class Gammaproteobacteria; order Enterobacterales; family Enterobacteriaceae; genus Pantoea; species Pantoea dispersa_C. The sequence continues at coordinate 199,540 of NZ_JALKOV010000004.1, forward strand.
AGGTCCCGGAACGCTTCGTGGGTGGCAGCCAGTATCGCGTGGCACCTTACTATCAGCTGTTCGGTAGTGAAGAGATGACTCAGCGTTCGCCAACCTTCCAGAAACGCATGGCGCCAGCCACGCTGGTGATCAACCCGGCAGATGCTGAGAAGCTGGGTGTTAATAACGGTGCGTCCGTGGAGCTGGTTTGCGCCGGTGAAACGCTGCGTCTGCCGGTGCGCTTCTCTGCAGCACTGCAGGCGGGGCAGGTGGGTCTGCCGCTCGGCATGCCGGGCGTACCGCCATTCCTCGCGGGTGCGCAAATTGACAAACTGCAGGAGGCAGCGCAATGAGCTGGCTGACACCGGACGTTATTGACATCATCCTGCAGGTGGTAAAAGCCATTGTGATCCTGCTGGTGGTGGTGGCCTGTGGTGCCTTCATGAGCTTTGCCGAGCGTCGTCTGCTCGGCCTGTGGCAGAACCGTTATGGACCAAACCGCGTAGGCTGGGGCGGCTCGCTGCAGCTGGCGGCGGACATGATCAAAATGTTCTTCAAAGAGGACTGGGTTCCGCCGTTTACCGATCGCTTCATCTTTACCCTGGCACCGGTCATCGCCTTCGTTTCGCTGCTGCTGGCGTTTGCGATTGTGCCGGTTTCGCCGAGCTGGATGGTCACCGACCTGAACATCGGTCTGCTGTTCTTCCTGATGATGGCGGGTCTGGCGGTATACGCCGTACTGTTCGCAGGCTGGTCGAGTAACAACAAATACTCGCTGCTCGGTGCAATGCGTGCCTCCGCGCAGACCCTGAGCTACGAAGTGTTCCTTGGCCTGTCGCTGATGGGCGTGGTGGCGCAGGCGGGTTCCTTTAACCTGAACGCCATCGTTGAGAGCCAGACGCACCTGTGGAACATCATCCCGCAGTTCTTTGGCTTCGTGACCTTCTGTATTGCCGGCGTCGCGGTGTGCCACCGTCATCCGTTTGACCAGCCGGAAGCGGAACAGGAACTGGCCGACGGTTACCACATCGAATATGCCGGGATGAAGTTCGGCCTGTTCTTTGTCGGTGAGTACGTGGCCATTACTACCGTTTCGGCGCTGATCGTCACCCTGTTCTTCGGTGGCTGGCACGGTCCGTTCCTGCCGCCGTTCATCTGGTTCGCCCTGAAAACGGCGTTCTTTATGGTGATGTTTATCCTGATTCGTGCTGCGCTGCCGCGTCCACGCTATGACCAGGTGCTGTCGTTCGGCTGGAAAGTATGTCTGCCGTTGACGTTATTGAACCTGCTGGCCACTGCCGCAGTGATTCTGTACAACGCGCAGTAAGGGGTTTTGAGATGACTTTAAAAGATATTGTCGTTGGCTTCGGCACGACAGTGCGCAGTATCTGGATGATTGGCATGCATGCCTTCGCCAAACGCGAAACCCAGATGTATCCGGAAGAGCCGGTTTATCTGCCGCCGCGCTACCGTGGCCGTATCGTGCTGACGCGCGATCCGGACGGCGAAGAGCGCTGCGTAGCCTGTAACCTGTGCGCCGTTGCCTGCCCGGTCGGCTGCATTTCGCTGCAGAAAGCGGAGATGCAGGATGGCCGCTGGTATCCGGAATTTTTCCGCATCAACTTCTCGCGCTGCATCTTCTGTGGTTTGTGTGAAGAAGCCTGTCCGACCACCGCGATTCAGCTGACGCCGGATTTCGAACTCGGTGAGTTCAAGCGCCAGGATCTGGTGTACGAGAAAGAGGACCTGCTGATTTCCGGTCCGGGCAAATACCCGGAGTACAACTTCTACCGCATGGCAGGTATGGCGATCGACGGTAAAGACAAAGGCGACGCGGAAAACGAAGCCAAACCGATCGACGTCAAAGGCTTATTACCTTAAGGAGCCAGGTATGGAATTTGCGTTTTATCTTTGCGGACTGGTGGCGGTGCTGACGACATTGCGCGTCATCACTCACACCAATCCGGTACATGCGCTGCTGTACCTGATTGTTTCGCTGCTGTCGATTGCCGGCGTGTTCTTCTCCATGGGTGCCTACTTTGCGGGTGCGCTGGAGATCATCGTTTACGCCGGCGCTATCATGGTGCTGTTCGTGTTCGTGGTGATGATGCTTAACCTCGGCAAAACCCAGCAGGATCAGGAGCGTGAATGGCTGAAGCCGTCGCTGTGGATCGGCCCGGGTATTGTCTCGCTGCTGCTGCTGGTGGTGATGATCTACGCCATTATGACCGCGACCGACCAGGGTATTGATGGCACCGTCATCGATGCCAAAGCGGTGGGTATCAGTCTGTTCGGCCCGTATGTTCTGGCGGTTGAGCTGGCGTCAATGCTGCTGCTGGCGGGTCTGGTGGTGGCGTTCCATATCGGACGTGAAGATCGTCAGGGCGAAGTGCTGAGCAACCGCGTGTCAGACGCGGCGGCCAATAAGGAGGAGCACGCATGATCCCGTTACAACACGGCCTGATTCTGGCTGCTGTGCTGTTTGTTCTCGGCCTGACCTCGCTGGTACTGCGCCGCAACCTGCTGTTTATGCTGATTGGTCTGGAGATCATGATCAACGCCGCGGCGCTGGCGCTGGTGGTGGCAGGCAGCTACTGGGGACAAGCCGACGGTCAGGTGATGTATATCCTGGCAATCAGCCTCGCGGCGGCGGAAGCCAGTATTGGTCTGGCGCTGCTGCTCCAGCTCTATCGTCGTCGTCAGACGCTGAACATTGACACAGTGAGCGAGATGCGCGGATGAATCTTCTCTATTTAACCGTATTATTTCCGCTGATTGGCTTCCTGCTATTGGCGTTTTCCCGTGGTCGCTGGTCGGAGAACCTGTCGGCTGCGGTGGGGATGGGTTCAGTAGGCCTTGCGGCGCTGACCACCGTATTTGTTGGCATGGATTTCTTCAGCCAGGGTCAGCAGCCGTTTACCCAGGCGCTGTGGACCTGGATGCACGTCGGTAACTTTGACATCAAAGTGAACCTGGTGCTGGACGGTCTGTCGCTGACCATGCTGTCGGTGGTGACCGGCGTCGGCTTCTTTATCCATATGTTCGCTTCCTGGTACATGCGCGGTGAAGAGGGCTATTCACGCTTCTTCGCTTACACCAACCTGTTCATCGCGAGCATGGTGGTGCTGGTGCTGGCCGATAACCTGATGCTGATGTACCTCGGCTGGGAAGGGGTAGGGCTGTGTTCCTACCTGCTGATTGGCTTCTACTACAGCAATCCGGAAAACGGCAAGGCGGCGATGAAAGCCTTCATCATCACCCGTGTCGGTGACGTGTTGCTCGCCTTTGCGTTGTTCATTCTCTACAACGAGCTGGGTACGCTGAACTTCCGTGAGCTGATGGAGCTGGCCCCGGCGCACTTCGCGGCAGACAACCATATGCTGCAGTGGGCAACGCTGATGCTGCTGGGCGGTGCCGTAGGTAAATCGGCGCAGCTGCCGCTGCAGACGTGGCTGGCCGATGCGATGGCCGGTCCGACGCCGGTCTCCGCGCTGATCCACGCCGCCACCATGGTGACCGCAGGCGTCTATCTGATTGCCCGCACCCACGGTCTGTTCCTGCTGACGCCGGAAGTGCTGCATCTGGTCGGTATCATTGGTGCGATTACCCTGGTGCTGGCGGGCTTCGCCGCGCTGGTGCAGACCGACATCAAACGCGTGCTGGCTTACTCCACCATGAGTCAGATCGGCTACATGTTCCTGGCGCTGGGCGTACAGGCGTGGGACGCCGCAATTTTCCACCTGATGACTCATGCGTTCTTTAAGGCGCTGCTGTTCCTCTCTTCCGGTTCCGTGATTCTGGCCTGTCACCACGAGCAGAACATTTTCAAAATGGGCGGCCTGCGTAAGAGCATTCCGCTGGTGTACGTCTGCTTCCTGGTGGGCGGTGCTGCGCTGGCCGCGCTGCCGCTGATTACCGCCGGCTTCTACAGTAAGGACGAGATTCTGTTCGGTGCGCTGGCAAACGGTCACATCAATCTGATGGTCGCCGGTCTGGTGGGTGCATTCCTTACTTCAATCTACACCTTCCGCATGATCTTCATCGTGTTCCACGGCGAAGAGAAAATTCATGCGCACGCCGGTAAAGGCATTACACATCACCTGCCGCTGATTGTGCTGCTGGTGCTCTCGACCTTCGTTGGCGCGCTGATTACGCCTCCGCTGGCGGGCGTGCTGCCGCAGAACGAGTTTGGTGAAACCGGCAAAGTGGCGCTGGAAATCACCTCGGGCGCCGTGGCGATTGTCGGCATTCTGATTGCCGCCGCGCTGTGGCTGGGCAAACGCCAGCTGGTCACCCGCGTTGCCAACAGCGCACCGGGCCGTTTCTTCGGCACCTGGTGGTTCGCGGCCTGGGGCTTCGACTGGCTGTACGACAAGGTGTTTGTTAAACCGTACCTTGGCATCGCCTGGCTGCTGAAGCGCGATCCGCTCAACTCCCTGATGAACCTGCCAGCGCTGCTGTCGCGCATTGGTAACAAAGGTCTGATCGTGAGCGAGAACGGCTATCTGCGCTGGTATATCGCGTCGATGAGCGTCGGTGCCGTGGTGGTGCTGGCGCTGATGTTGGTGATTTAACGATTGATGAGCGGGGCGCGCGATGGTTTAGCGCCCCACGTAAGAATGTTCAAAATTGTCTGATGCACGGGTGAGATCAACGCTGCCAGTTTAGTGTTCGCCAGCACAGCCACCACAGCGTAGTAATACGTAAGGTGCTGATGCTGACGAGGCGAAACCGGCGCGTCCGATAGCCTGAACGAAGACGAAAATAGGGAATGTACGCCGTGTTATTACCTTGGCTAATAATTATACCCTTTGTTGGGGGCTTGCTGTGCTGGCTGGCTGAGCGCCTCGGCGCGAAGGTGCCACGCTGGATCGCCCTGATCACTATGGGGCTGACGCTGGCGCTGGGCCTGCAGCTGTGGCTGCAGGGAGGCTATTCGCTGACGCAGGCTGCGGGCCTGCCGCAGTGGCAGTCGACTTTCCTGGTGTCGTGGATCCCACGCTTTGGCATCAATTTCCATCTGGCGCTGGATGGCCTGTCACTGCTGATGGTGGTGCTGACCGGCCTGCTGGGTCTGATGGCGGTACTCTGCTCGTGGAATGAAATCGAAAAGTATCAGGGTTTCTTCCACCTCAACCTGATGTGGATTCTCGGCGGCGTAATCGGCGTGTTCCTCGCCATCGACATGTTCCTGTTCTTCTTCTTCTGGGAAATGATGCTGGTGCCGATGTACTTCCTCATCGCGCTCTGGGGTCACAAAGCGTCCGACGGGAAAACCCGTATCAGCGCGGCGACCAAATTCTTCATCTATACCCAGGCGTCAGGTCTGGTGATGCTGATTGCCATTCTGGCGCTGGTGTTCGTGCACTACAATGCGACCGGCGTGTGGACGTTCAGCTATGAAGAACTGCTGAAAACGCCAATGTCACACACCGTTGAGTATCTGCTGATGCTTGGCTTCTTCATCGCCTTTGCGGTGAAAATGCCGGTGGTGCCGCTGCACGGCTGGCTGCCGGATGCCCATAGCCAGGCACCGACCGCCGGTTCGGTAGATCTCGCCGGTATCCTGTTGAAGACGGCGGCCTATGGCCTGCTGCGTTTCAGCCTGCCGCTGTTCCCGAATGCCTCCGCGGAGTTTGCACCGATCGCCATGTGGCTCGGCATCATCGGTATCTTCTACGGCGCGTGGATGGCGTTCTCGCAGACCGATATCAAACGTCTGATCGCCTACAGCTCAATTTCGCACATGGGCTTCGTGCTGATTGCCATCTACACCGGCAGCCAGCTGGCGTTCCAGGGCGCGGTGGTGCAGATGATTGCGCACGGCCTGTCAGCCGCGGCGCTGTTCATTCTGTGTGGCCAGCTGTATGAGCGTCTGCATACCCGTGACATGCGCCAGATGGGCGGCCTGTGGTCGCGCATCAAGTGGATTCCGGGCCTGTCGCTGTTCTTCGCCGTGGCCAACCTCGGTATGCCGGGCACCGGTAACTTTGTCGGTGAATTCATGATTCTGACCGGCAGCTATCAGGTGGTGCCGTTGATCATCGTGATTGCCACGTTCGGCCTGGTATTTGCCTCGGTGTACTCACTGATCATGATGCAGCGCGCTTACTACGGCGAAGCCAAATCAAAAGAGCCGCTGGCTGGAATGTCGCCGCGCGAATTCCTGACCATCGGTGTACTGGTCGTGCTGCTGGTGCTGCTGGGCGTTTATCCTCAGCCAATCCTCGACACGTCCCATGCTGCGATGAGCAATATTCAGCAGTGGTTTACCGCTTCAATTTCAACTACAAGGCCGTAATTCGCCATGACAATAACTCCTCAACAATTGATCGCGTTACTACCGCTGTTAATCGTCGGATTGACGGTGGTGGTTGTGATGCTGTCCATTGCGTGGCGACGCAACCACTTTGTTAATGCCACGCTGACGGTCATCGGTCTGAACCTCGCGCTGCTGTCGCTGTGGTTCGTGGGTCACGTGGGTGCCATGGATGTCACGCCGCTGCTGCGCGTGGATGGCTACTCGATGTTCTACAGCGCGCTGGTGATACTGGCGAGCCTGGCAACCTGCACCTTTGCTTATCCGTGGCTGGCCGGTTTCCCGGACAACAAAGATGAGTTCTATCTGCTGGTGCTGATCGCTGCGCTGGGCGGTATCGTGCTGGCCAGCGCCAACCATCTGGCGGCGCTGTTCATCGGTATTGAACTGCTGTCGCTGCCGCTGTTTGGTTTGATCGGCTACGCGTTCCGCCAGAAGCGCTCGCTGGAAGCGGCGCTGAAGTACATGATTCTGTCGGCTGCGGCGTCCTCGTTCCTGATCTTTGGTATCGCGCTGATCTACGCCGATTCCGGCAGTCTGAGCTTTGTGCAGCTCGGCAAGAGCCTGAATGACAGCATGATTCAGCAGCCGCTGCTGCTGGTCGGGCTGGGCATGATGATCATCGGTCTTGGCTTTAAGCTGTCGCTGGTGCCGTTCCATCTGTGGACGCCAGACGTTTATCAGGGCGCGCCGGCTCCGGTCTCGACCTTCCTCGCGACCGCCAGCAAAATCGCTATCTTTGGTGTCATCATGCGCCTGTTCATGTACGCACCGGTTACGGACAGTGAAGCCGTGCGTACCGTGCTGGGTGTGATTGCCTTCGCATCGATTCTGTTCGGTAACCTGATGGCGATTTCGCAGAGCAACATCAAACGTCTGCTCGGCTATTCCTCCATCGCGCATCTTGGCTATCTGCTGGTGGCGCTGATTGCGGTGAAAACCCATCAGCTGTCGCTGGAAACCGCAGGCGTTTACCTGGCCGGTTACCTGTTCAGCAGCCTCGGTGCCTTCGGTGTGGTCAGCCTGATGTCGAGCCCGTACCGCGGTCCGGATGCCGATACGCTCTACTCGTATCGCGGTCTGTTCTGGCATCGTCCGATTCTCTCCGCAGTAATGACGGTGATGATGCTGTCGCTGGCCGGTATTCCGATGACGCTGGGCTTTATCGGTAAGTTTTACGTGATTGCGTCTGGCGTTAATGCGCATCTGTGGTGGCTGACCGCTGCAGTCGTTGCCGGTAGCGCCATTGGTCTGTATTACTACCTGCGCGTTACGGTGAGTCTGTACCTCAGCCCGCCTGAATTGCACAGCCGCGACACCCCGGGCAACTGGGCGTTCACCGCCGGTGGTGTGGTGGTGCTGATCTCCGCCATCCTCGTGCTGCTGCTCGGTGTTTATCCGCAGCCGCTCATCACGCTGGTGCAGCTGGCTCAGCCGCTGATGTAAACAGCGCGTCATCGACATAATCAGGCCTGCGGGCCTGATTTTTTTTGCCTGCAATTTGAGAGTTTGATCACATTGCACCGCGTGATCCCCTCAGTCAGCTGCAGCCCTCTGCGTTTCGCGCCTGCGCTGTGATAGGCTGGGAAGATCACTTTTTTCGCTCAGACAAGGAAGCACGATGGATATGCAATGGCTTGATTGCCACCACAGTGAACTGACCGCGCAGCAGCTGTACACCGTGCTGGCACTGCGCAATCAGGTGTTTATCGTCGAACAGGCCTGTCCGTATCAGGATATTGATGGCCAGGATTTGACGGCCGATAACCGCCATCTGCTGGGCTTTCTTGATGGCAAGCTACTGGCCTATGCGCGTCTGCTGACGCCGGCGCTGGCTTCCTCGCCGGTGACCATTGGCCGGGTGATTGTGTCGGAAGAGGCGCGCGGCCTGAAACTGGGCTATCGGCTGATGGAGCACGCGCTGAATAGCTGCGAACAGCACTGGCCGCAGCGGGCGGTGTATCTGTCCGCGCAGGCGCATCTGGAAGGCTTTTATGGTCGCCTGGGCTTCCGGGCGGTCACGGAGGTTTATCTCGAAGACAACATTCCGCACGTCGGCATGCAGAAAAACTAACGGCGAGGTGTGCGCCTCGCCGTGCTTGTTAACCCGGCGTCATCTGCCGGTCGTCGGTGTATTTACGCTGATCGGGCGGTGGCGGGAAGTACTGATACAGCCAGGTTTCGCTCAGCGTCTCATCTTTGGTGCGCAGGAACAGGCGCATATCCACCGGTTTGGTTGAGTCGCTGTTCGGATACCAGTCAAACAGGATACGGTAACCTTTCAGCGGTTCGACGTAGAGAATCTCCACCTGTTTGAAGGTGCCAGACGACACGGTGATCACCGGTTCGATACCTTTCGGCGCGGCCGCCTGCAGGTCGCCGCCAATGAAATCGATAGCAAAGCGGCGGCACCACTGGTCCGGGAAGTGTTCGCCCGGTGCCCAGCCTTCCGGGAAGCCACCAATCCCGGTGCGCGTGGCATCAACGCGGGCCAGACCGCTGCGTACCGGCGGCAGCTGGCTCCAGTAGAGTTTGTACTGGAAATTGAACTCGCTGCCAGCTTTGACCGGCTCGGCTGGCTGCCAGAAGCAAACGATGTTATCCAGCGTTTCCCCGGTGGTCGGGATCTCCATCAGATTGATCGCGCCTTTGCCCCATTTACCGATCGGCTCTACCCACAGGCTGGGGCGTTTGTCATACCAGCCAATCACATCCTGATAATCTTTGAAATCATGATTTAGCTGCAGCAGGCCGAAGCCGCGCGGGTTTTCATCCTGATAGGCATTAAATTGCAGGCGCTGCGGGTTATTCAGCGGACGGGCAATCCACTCGCCGCTGCCGCTCCACATCGCCAGGCGATCGGAGTCATGGATCTGCGGATGATAGGTGTTGCACATGCGGCGCTCGTTGGTGCCGCAGCTGAACATACTGGTCATTGGCGCAATACCGAGCTGACGAATCTCGTTGCGCGCAAACAGGTGGTTTTCCACCTCCATCACCACGCGTTTTTCTTCGCAGTGAATGGTGAACTTGTAGGCACCGGTAACGCTGGCACCGTCCAGTAGCGCATACACCACAAAGGTGGTGTCGTCGGCTTTTGGCGTCTCGAACCAGAAGGCGGTGAAGTCGGGAAACTCTTCCTTGCCATTGCTGAAGGTATTCACCGCGACGCCACGAGCCGACAGGCCATACTGATAGGTTTCATCCACCGCGCGGAAGTAGCTGGCGCCGAGGAAAGAGACGATGTCGCGTCGCGCCAGCTCCGGCTTTTTGAAGGCGCGGAAACCAGCAAAGCCGAGGTCGGTTTTGCCGACCAGCTGCTGGGTATCAACGTTGGCGTTGTGATAATTAAACAGTTCCGGGCGGAAGTGGATTTCCCGCGCCTCGCGGCTGGCGGCGTCCACCGAGAACATGCGGATGCGGCGCTTAAAGCCCATGCCAACGTGGAAGAACTGCACATCCAGCTCGCGGTCAGCGATGTTGTTCCACAGCGAGTGGTTAGCGTCGTACTGAATTTCGTTATACGCCTGCGGCGTCAGGTTGGCCAGGGTAGCGGGCAGGGGGCCGGGCGCGCCGCCCCAGGGCTGTTTGGCCAGCGCCGCGGCTTTCTTTTTCAGCACATCGAAATCGAAGCGCACGGCGGTTCCGTCGGCGATGCCATCATCGGCCCAGGCGGACTGCGCAAACAGCGAGGAGAGCCCGGTCATGCCGCTAACGGCAGAGAGGGCCATGGACGCTTTCATAAATTTTCTACGATTCATGCCGGAAATCTTTTCCTTAGCTGCTCGGGTGTATTTAGGCTGTCGCAAGACATTGAGCGTCAGGCTACAGGGGGTTACGACAGTGGCGAAAATAAAAAATTCAGTCCGCTGAAAATTTATCAGATTAATCAAATAAACGAAGCACAATTCCGCGCGCAACGCGCCGGATGACATAACTTTGCGTTCAGCGCGGCAAAAAGCGCAGTCAGCGGATGACGGCGCGGCGCAAAAACGCAATTTATGACTATAGTTAATCGACACCGCATTTAAACATGGAGGATTGTGAACATGTCATCTACCGATCAATTTGAAACCCGTCTTGATGACGATCTGGCGCTGCTGACGGAAACGCTGGAAGAAGTGCTGCGCTCCTCGGGCGATCCGGCGGACCAGAAATATATCGAACTGAAGCAGAAAGCCGAGCAGGCGCTGGAAGACGTGAAGAATCGCGTTAGCCAGGCGTCCGACAGCTATTACTATCGTGCCAAACAGGCAGCGTATCGTGCCGACGATTACGTGCATGAAAAACCGTGGCAGGGCATTGGTATCGGTGCGGCTGCCGGTCTGTTTGTTGGCCTGCTGCTGGCGCGCCGTTAATCCCCGTGGGCGCGATGTCCTTCGCGCCCGATTCCTGCCTTCCCGCTGTTCCTTCCCGCATCGCGATTCACCCGCTATTTCGCACCGGCAGCGATTGTGTTTCGCCTGCGCCCTCCCTACAGTGAAAGCCACAGGGATAAGGAGAAGAGATCGTGATACGTGTCGAAATGCTCTCAACGGGCGATGAAGTGTTACATGGGCAGATTGTCGATACCAACGCCGCGTGGCTGGCGGATGTGCTGTTTCAGCATGGTCTGCCGATGACCAGTCGCAGCACGGTCGGCGATGCGATGAGCTCGCTGGTCGAAGCGCTACAAACCCGCAGTCAGGTTGCCGATGTGCTGATCGTGAACGGTGGTCTTGGGCCGACCAGCGACGATCTCAGCGCCCAGGCGGCGGCCACCGCCAGCGGCAGCGAGCTGGTACTGCAGCAGGCGTGGCTGGAGAAGATGGAAGCCTGGTTTGCCAGCCGGGGCCGGCTCATGGCGGCCAGTAACCGCAAGCAGGCGGAGATTCCGGCCAATGCCGAGTTGATCGATAACCCGGTCGGCACCGCCTGTGGGTTTGCCCTGCAGCTCAATCGCTGCTGGATTTTCTTCACGCCCGGCGTGCCGTCAGAATTCAAGGTGATGGTTGAGGAGCAGATCATTCCGCGTCTTAAGGCGCGTTTTGCGTTGCCCGAACCACCGTTGTGCCTGCGTCTGACGACCTTTGGCCGTGGCGAGAGCGATATCGCCGCCGAGCTGGAACCGCTGCCGCTGCCGGAAGGGGTGGTGATGGGCTACCGCTCGTCGATGCCCATCATTGAGATCAAACTGACCGGCCCGGCCAGCCAGCGTGTGGCGATGGAGCAGGTGTGGCAGCAGGTTAAGTTACTGCTGGCCGAGTGCACCATTTTCGAAGGTTTCGAAGGGCTGCCGGCCGTACTGGCGCGGGAACTGCACGATCGCGGCTTCCGCCTTGCTCTGAGCGAACAATATACAGCCGGTTTGCTGCACTGGCAGCTGGCCGCCGCGCAGGTGCCGCTCAGTGCCGCCGAGCTGCTGCCGGCACGTGAGGAGTCGCTGGAAGCGCAGGTGGCGCGCACGCGTCAGTTAGCTGCGCAGCAGGGCACGGTGCTGGCCTTATCGGTTGGCGATTTACAGGAAGGGGAAGTGTCGATTGCGCTGCATACGCCGGAAGCCAGCTGGGGCCAGCGGGTGAAGTTCACCCATGGGCGGCACAATCTGGAAACCCGGCAGAAAGTGGTGGCGATGATGGCGATGAATATGCTGCGCCGCTGGCTGCACGGCAGTGAAGTCAGTACCGGTCACGGCTGGATTGATGTCCTGGAGACGGTGAAGAGCTAACGCTGTCCAGGCTTGTGATTGCTGATGCCATGGGATCAGCATCGCTTTGTGTTGGGTGCCGCGTCGTGAGAGGCATAGCCGCCTGCCGCACCGGCATAAACCCATCCCTGGGGCCTGCCGCCGCGCCATCCATGGCGCGGAGGCTGCTGCAAGCGGCTATGCCTCCCACGCCCTGCTGGATTCGGTGGTCGCTGTTGTCGGGTGCCTGTTACAGCAGCACCAGAATTGAAAGGGAAGAGGGGGAAGCTGGGCTTAGCCGGACGTCACGCGGCAGGGATGCCGCGTGTCGAGGCCCGCAGGGAGCGGGTTTTGCCGTTCCGGCGTGCTCAGTTCCCCCTCTGACCATGCGGGATCTTAACGCGATAAAAGGGGATTCAGCAGTACCGCCGGCAGGTTACAGCTCGATCTCAATCTCCCCTCTGGCCTTACAGCAGCAGGGCAGAATCTCGCCCTGCTGCACAAACGCCAGTGGGGTTTCCGCATAATCCACTTCGCCTTTCAGCAAACGCATACGGCACGAGCCGCAGTAGCCTTCACGACACTGAAACTCCACGCATAAATTATGCGCTTCCAGCGTCGTCAGCAGATTAGGATGCTCGTCTGCGCACTCCAGCCGGGAGCCGGAGCTGCGCAGAATGACCACGGAACGGCTCATGCTTACAGCTGGAAATCGTTGAAGTCGTCTTCGCCCACTTCGGAGTCGATCTGACCCACCAGATAGGAGCTCACTTCCACTTCCTGCGGTGCGACCTGCACGTTATCCGACACCAGCCACGAGTTAATCCATGGAATCGGGTTGGAACGCGTCTGGAACGGCAGATCAAGGCCCACAGCCTGCATACGGATATTGGTGATGTACTCAATGTACTGGCACAGAATATCTTTGTTCAGACCAATCATGGAGCCGCCGCTGAACAGATATTCCGCCCACTCTTTTTCCTGCTCGGCCGCTTTCTTAAACAGATCGAAGCATTCATCACGACATTCTGCGGCGATCTCTTTCATTTCAGGATCGTCTTCACCGGTACGCATCAGGTTCAGCATATGCTGGGTGCCGGTCAGGTGCAGCGCTTCGTCACGGGCGATTAGACGAATGATCTTGGCGTTACCTTCCATCAGTTCGCGCTCGGCAAAGGCGAATGAGCAGGCAAAGCTGACGTAGAAGCGGATTGCTTCCAGCGCGTTAACGCTCATCAGACAGATATACAGCTGCTTCTTCAGCGCACGCAGGTTCACGGTCACGCTCTTGCCCGCCACCTGATGGGTTCCTTCACCCAGCAGATGCCAGTAATTGGTCATCTCGATCAGATCATCGTAATACTTCGAGATATCCTGCGCGCGCGCCAGAATCTGCTCGTTAGTCACGATGTCATCAAACACCAGCGACGGATCGTTGACGATATTACGGATGATGTGGGTGTACGAGCGCGAGTGGATGGTCTCGGAGAACGCCCAGGTTTCCACCCAGGTTTCCAGCTCGGGAATCGAAATCAGCGGCAGCAGCGCCACGTTCGGACTGCGGCCCTGGATGGAATCCAGCAGCGTCTGATACTTCAGGTTACTGATAAAGATATGCTTCTCATGCTCCGGCAGCGCCTGATAGTCGATGCGATCGCGTGAGACATCAACCTCTTCCGGACGCCAGAAGAAGGAGAGTTGCTTCTCGATCAGCTTTTCAAAGATGTCATATTTCTGCTGGTCGAAACGGGCAACGTTCACTGACTGGCCGAAGAACATCGGCTCTTTCAGCTGGTCATTTTTGTTCTGTGAGAAAGTAGTGTAAGCCATGACTAAGTCCAAAAGTGAAGCGGGCCAGCCGCAGCAGGCCCAGACACGATGAGGCGCCCGCAGGCGCCTTTCGATCAAATTTTACAGGCGCCGCTTTCGCAGCCATCGTCCTGAATGGAAGGGGCCAGATCGTCCTGCGCATCTTCCGCACCGTCACGGGTGTTCTGGTAGTACAGGGTTTTCACGCCAAATTTGTACGCGGTCAGCAGATCTTTCAGCAGCTGTTTCATCGGCACTTTGCCATTGGCGAAACGGCCCGGATCGTAGTTGGTGTTAGACGAAATCGCCTGGTCGATAAACTTCTGCATCACGCCCACCAGCTGCAGATAACCGTCGTTCGATGGCATCTCCCACAGCAGTTCGTACTGATCTTTCAGACGCTCATACTCCGGTACCACCTGGCGCAGAATCCCGTCTTTCGACGCTTTGATACTGATGTGACCGCGCGGCGGCTCAATACCGTTGGTGGCGTTCGAGATCTGCGAAGAGGTCTCAGACGGCATCAGCGCAGACAGTGTGGAGTTACGCAGACCGTGGGTTTTAATCGACTCGCGCAGTCCTTCCCAGTCAAGGTGCAGCGGCTCGTTGCACACGCTGTCGAGATCCTTTTTATAGGTATCGATCGGCAGAATGCCCTGCGAATAGGTGGTCTCTTTAAACCACGGGCAGGCACCTTGCTCTTTTGCCAGCTCGTTCGAGGCTTTCAGCAGCCAGTACTGAATAGCTTCGAAGGTTTTGTGCGTCAGGTTGTTGGCGCTGCCGTCGGAGTAGCGCACGCCGTGCTTCGCCAGGTAATACGCGTAGTTGATCACGCCAATACCCAGGGTACGACGGCCCATTGCGCCGCGTTTTGCCGCCGGAATCGGGTAATCCTGATAGTCGAGCAGGGCATCCAGCGCGCGTACTGCCAGGGTCGCCAGCTCTTCCAGATCGTCCAGGCTCTCAATCGCGCCAAGGTTAAAGGCGGACAGGGTGCACAGCGCGATTTCGCCGCTTTCGTCGTTAACGTCTTCCAGCGGTTTGGTCGGCAGCGCGATCTCCAGGCACAGGTTAGACTGGCGCACTGGCGCAATTGCCGGATCGAACGGGCTGTGGGTGTTGCAGTGGTCAACGTTCTGCACGTAGATACGGCCGGTTGAGGCACGTTCCTGCATCATCAGCGAGAACAGATCGACGGCTTTCACGCGCTGCTTGCGGATGCTGTCGTCTTTTTCGTATTTGGTGTACAGACGCTCAAACTCGTCCTGATCGGCGAAGAAGGCGTCGTACAGGCCAGGTACGTCGGAGGGGCTGAACAGAGTGATGTCTTCACCTTTCAGCAGGCGGGTGTACATCAGCTTATTGATCTGCACGCCGTAGTCCATGTGACGTACGCGGTTGCCTTCGACGCCGCGGTTGTTTTTCAGTACCAGCAGGCTTTCCACTTCCAGATGCCACATCGGGTAGAACAGCGTTGCCGCACCACCGCGCACGCCGCCCTGTGAGCAGGATTTTACCGCCGTCTGGAAGTGCTTATAGAACGGGATACAGCCGGTGTGGAACGCTTCACCGCCGCGAATCGGGCTGCCAAGCGCACGGATGCGACCGGCGTTGATGCCGATACCGGCACGCTGCGACACGTATTTCACGATGGCGCTGGAGGTGGCGTTGATGGAATCCAGGCTGTCGCCGCACTCGATCAGTACGCAGGAGCTGAACTGACGGGTTGGGGTGCGCACGCCGGACATGATGGGCGTCGGCAGTGAGATCTTAAACGTCGAGATCGCATCGTAGAAACGCTTGATGTACGTCATGCGGGTATCGCGCGGATAGCCGGAGAACAGGCAGGCAGCGACCAGAATATACAGGAACTGTGCGCTCTCGTAGATTTCACCGCTGACGCGGTTCTGCACCAGATATTTGCCTTCCAGTTGCTTCACCGCGGCGTAAGAGAAGTTCATGTCGCGCCAGTGGTCAATAAAGCCGTCCATCTGTTCGAACTCTTCGGTGCTGTAATCTTCCAGCAGATGGCGGTCGTATTTGCCCATCTCGACCATTTTCACTACCTGATCGTACAGCTTCGGCGGCTCGAACTGGCCGTACGCTTTTTTACGCAGGTGGAAGATAGCCAGACGCGCAGCCAGGTACTGGTAATCAGGCGCGTCACGGGAGATCAAATCGGCGGCAGCTTTAATGATGGTCTCGTGAATGTCCGAGGTTTTAATGCCATCGTAAAACTGGATGTGCGAACGCAACTCAACCTGCGAGACCGAGACGTTGTTCAGCCCTTCGGCTGCCCAGTCCAGTACCCGGTGAATCTTATCGAGATCAATGCGCTCCTGACGGCCATCGCGTTTCGTAACGAGCAGACTTTGGTTCATGTCGCGTGTTTACCTGTCCATGAAATACAAAATTATCCCCCGTCTATTCACAGGCGGCTCATTGTGAGTAAGCCTGTGGATAAACACTATATATAGGGGGTGCGGAAAGTTTGAACAACAATATGGTGAGTATTCTAGTCAGCAATCAGATCATCACAAGAGTTGATTTTCACAAAATTTTACGCCCTGGGGGGTGGCGAAAATCCTGGATCCCCATGCCACAAGGCCTGCACCTGGTGTCAACGGAAAACAGGTTTTTTTTCAATTTTTGATCGAGCGCGTGTTTATTGCTCAACCGCCGCGATTCAGGAAATTTCCCAGGCAAAAAAAGCCCGCAGCGCTCCGCCAGCAGCGCACTTATCTGCCATTGCTTATGAATTTTTTATGACCTTTTCACCTTACAAAAAGCGCATCGCAGCGTCTAAAAGGAAATTGATCTGGATAGGGCCAGCGAGTGATAAACCTGGCGCGACCGGGAGTGAAAGAAGGATTGCTGATTTGCCGTTCGGTTAAGCAAACCGCAGGTTACACAATCCGTAGCAGCGCGAGTGATCGCGCTACTACGAACGCGCTGCATACGGGCATGCAGGCGAAATGCGTGCTTTACGCCTGACGGTGGGTATGCACCATGTAATTGACGTCCACGCCGCGGCCGAGGCGGAACTGGTTGGTCAGCGGATTGTAGTGCAGGCCAATCATGTTGCGTTCACGCAGGGCAGTCTCATCCACCCAGTTCAGCAGCTCGGCAGGACGAATAAATTTCTTCACGTCATGGGTACCGCGCGGCACCATGCGCAGCACGTATTCGGCACCGAACACCGCCAGCAGCCAGGCTTTCGGGTTACGGTTAATGGTAGAGAAGAACACTTCGCCGCCCGGCTTCACCAGCTGGGCGCAGGCCAGCACCACGGAACGCGGATCGGGTACGTGCTCCAGCATCTCCATACAGGTCACCACGTCATACTGACCGGCGTGGCTGGCCGCATGCGCTTCGACGGTCTGCTGCACATAGTTGATGCTTACGCCGCTCTCCAGCGCGTGCAGACGCGCCACTTCCAGCGGCTCGGCGCCCATGTCCAGACCAGTGACCTCAGCGCCTTCGCGCGCCATGCTCTCGGCGAGAATGCCGCCGCCGCAGCCGACATCCAGCACTTTCTTACCGAACAGTCCATGACTGTGCTGCGCAATCCAGCCAAGACGCAGGGGATTGATGCGGTGTAACGGCTTAAATTCACCCTCTAAATCCCACCAGCGCGATGCGACCGCCTCAAACTTGGCAATTTCGGCGTGGTCGACGTTCTGGCGGCTTTCCTGCGGTTGTTCATTCATTGAATCATGACTCCTGACAAAATATGCCACCAGTATAAACGCATAAACCCTGCGAGGCATCTCTCAGCGCAAAGGAAAAGCGCCACAAAACCCTGCTTTACGTTCACCGCACGCAAGCGATGTGATATACTTTCGCACCTTTAAAATCCGGGATTATGTAGAGGGATAGCGGCTCCATGAGCGACCTTGCGAGAGAAATTACACCGGTCAATATCGAAGAAGAGTTGAAAAACTCCTACCTCGATTACGCCATGTCGGTCATCGTTGGCCGAGCCTTACCCGATGTACGTGATGGCCTGAAGCCGGTGCATCGCCGTGTGCTTTACGCCATGAGCGAACTGGGTAACGACTGGAATAAACCCTATAAAAAATCTGCCCGTGTGGTCGGTGACGTTATCGGTAAATATCACCCACACGGTGACTCTGCGGTATACGAAAGTATCGTGCGTATGGCCCAGCCGTTCTCCCTGCGCTACATGCTGGTCGACGGTCAGGGTAACTTTGGTTCGGTCGACGGCGACTCCGCCGCAGCGATGCGTTATACCGAAGTGCGCATGGCAAAGATCTCCTCTGAACTGCTGGCTGACCTGGAAAAAGAGACGGTCGACTTTGTGCCGAACTATGACGGCACCGAGCAGATCCCTGAAGTCCTGCCGACCAAAATTCCTAACCTGCTGATCAACGGCTCCTCCGGTATTGCCGTGGGCATGGCGACCAACATTCCGCCTCACAACCTGACGGAAGTGATCAACGGCTGCCTGGCGTTCATCGAAGATGAAAACATCAGCGTAGAAGGGCTGATGGAGCACATTACCGGGCCGGACTTCCCGACCGCCGCCTTCATTAACGGCCGCCGCGGTATTGAAGAAGCCTATCGCACCGGGCGCGGTAAGATTTATATCCGCGCGCGCGGCGAGATCGAAACCGACGCCAAAACCGGTCGCGAAACCATCATCGTCAATGAAATCCCGTATCAGGTGAACAAAGCGCGTCTGATCGAGAAAATTGCCGAGCTGGTCAAAGAGAAACGCGTTGAAGGCATCAGCGGCCTGCGCGACGAATCTGACAAAGACGGCATGCGCATCGTGATCGAAGTGAAGCGCGATGCGGTCGGCGAAGTGGTGCTCAATAACCTCTATTCGCTGACGCAGCTGCAGGTCTCATTCGGCATCAACATGGTTGCCCTGCATCAGGGTCAGCCGAAGATCATGACGCTGAAGGAGATCATCGAAGCCTTCGTTCGCCACCGCCGTGAAGTGGTGACGCGTCGTACCATCTTCGAACTGCGCAAAGCGCGCGATCGTGCGCACATTCTTGAAGGTCTGGCGATTGCGCTGGCCAACATCGATCCGATTATCGAGCTGATTCGTCGGGCTCCGACGCCAGCCGAAGCGAAAAGCGGCCTGCTGGCGCAGTCGTGGGATCTCGGTAACGTGTCAGCCATGCTGGAACGTGCCGGTGACGACGCCGCGCGTCCGGAGTGGCTGGAACCCGAGTTCGGTATCCGCGACGGTCGCTACTACCTGACCGAGCAGCAGGCACAGGCGATTCTCGATCTGCGTCTGCAGAAACTGACCGGCCTTGAGCACGAAAAACTGCTCGACGAGTACAAAGAGCTGCTGGACCAGATCGCCGAACTGATTCACATCCTGCAGAGCGCTGAACGTCTGATGGAAGTGATCCGTGAAGAGCTGGTCGCAATGCGCGATCAGTTTGGCGATGCGCGCCGTACGGAAATCACCGCCAACAGCGCCGACATCAACATCGAAGACCTGATCAATCAGGAAGATGTGGTGGTCACCCTGTCGCATCAGGGTTACGTCAAATACCAGCCGCTGACGGACTATGAAGCCCAGCGTCGCGGCGGTAAAGGCAAATCGGCGGCGCGAATCAAAGAAGAAGACTTTATCGATCGTCTGCTGGTGGCCAACACCCACGACACCATTCTGTGCTTCTCCAGCCGTGGCCGTCTCTACTGGATGAAGGTCTATCAGCTGCCGGAAGCCAGCCGTGGCGCGCGCGGTCGTCCTATCGTCAACCTGCTGCCGCTGGAAGCCAACGAGCGTATCACGGCGATTCTGCCGGTGCGCGAGTACACCGAAGGCTTCAACATCTTCATGGCAACCGCTGACGGTACCGTGAAGAAAACCGCGCTGCAGGAATTCAGCCGTCCGCGCAGTGCCGGCATTATTGCCATCAACCTGCGTGAAGACGATGAGCTGATTGGCGTGGCGCTGACCAACGGTAACGACGAAGCGATGCTGTTCTCTGCCGCCGGTAAAGTGGTGCGCTTTGCGGAAAGCGCAGTGCGCGCCATGGGCCGTTCGGCTTCGGGCGTACGTGGCATCAGGCTGGCCGAAGGCGACAAAGTGGTGTCGCTGATTGTGCCACGCGAAGAGGGTGCGATTCTTACCGTGACGCAGAACGGCTACGGTAAACGTACCGCCAACAGTGAGTATCCGACCAAATCGCGCGCCACGCAGGGCGTGATCTCGATTAAAGTCACCGAACGTAACGGGCCGGTGGTCGGCGCGGTACAGGTGGTGGATAGCGATCAGATCATGATGATCACCGATGCCGGGACGCTGGTGCGTACCCGCGTGTCGGAAGTCAGCGTGGTGGGCCGTAATACGCAGGGCGTGATCCTGATTCGCACCGCGGAAGATGAAAACGTGGTCGGCCTGCAGCGCGTTGCTGAACCGGTGGAAGAGGAAGAACTCGACGCCATCGACGGTAGCGTAGCAGAAGGCGAAGAGGATATTGCACCGGAAGTCGATACGGAAGACGACGCACCGGAAGCAGACGACGAAGAGTAACGCTTCGACGTATCCAATACGCGGCAGGTCAGGGCAACTGACCTGCCGTTTTTTTTATCTGACTTTCACTCCCAAAGTCGCGTGCCAACTGGCTTTTTCACAGCGATGAAGCTAGTGTATGAGAACTTTTCACCGTCCCGATAACCCTTGCCGCCAGTGAGTCTCTTTTGAAATATCTCGTCTCCTTTCGCACCACGCTTCGCATCTCGCGCTATCTGTTTCGTGCGCTGGCACTGCTGCTCTGGTCGCTGGGCGCACTGTTGACCACGTTTTACATCATCAATGTGCTGCATGAGAAAGAGAACGCGGTGCGCCAGGAGTTTGCCACCAATTATGGTCAGGCCGAGTGGTACGTGCGCCACTCAGCGGATGTGATGCGCGAGCTCAAGTACATCACCGAGAATCGCCTGAGCAGCAGCGTTAACGGGCTGGATATGCTCAACGGCCTGCCCGGTAATAAAGGCACGCTGCCGCAGTTTACGCCGCTGTTTTCCGACGGCGACTGCACCTCAATGAGTAATACCTGGCGTAACTCGCTCGATTCACTGAGCTATTTCATCAATTACTGGAAAAGCAATTTTGCCTCGGCCTATGAACTCAATCGGGTGTTCTTCATTGGCGGCGAAAATCAGTGCCTGGCAGACTTCACCATCGGTAACAACAATCCGGTCGATCGCGAACGCAGCCTGAAGGCGCTGCGTGAAAACGTGCTGCACTACCGCAGCGGCAACGAAGAAGAGCGGCGCAATCCGATGTACTGGATCACCAACAGCAGTCAGCCAGGTATCGGCAACTTCTACATGGTGGTGCCGGTCTACGTCGCCAACAAACTGCAGGCGCTGCTCGGTGTGGAGCAGAACATCCGCCTGGATGAGTTTATCCAGCCGGGAGGCCTGCCGCTGGTCGCCACCATCACCGATGAGAATTACCGCCCGCTGATCAGCTCGCGACGCGGCGGGCCCGGCTATTCGCTGGACGATCTGCCGGACAGCAGCACCTGGTTTGGTTATCTCGACGGCTATCGTCAGCTGGTGCTGAAAAAGCCGCTGCCGCCGTCCAGCCTCAATGTGGTATGGTCGTTGTCGACCGATGTGCTGATGGATCAGCTCAAGCTGATGCTGATCAACGCGCTGCTGCTCAACATCCTCAGCGCCATCGTGCTGTTCACGCTGGCGTGGGTGTTTGAACGCCGCATGTTCCTGCCGGCGGAAGATAATGCTCATCGGCTGGAGGAGCACGAGCAGTTCAACCGCAAGATTGTCGCATCAGCGCCGGTCGGCATCTGTATTTTGCGCACCAGCGACGGCACCAACATTCTCAGCAATGAACTGGCGCATAACTATCTGACGCTGCTGACGCAGGAAGATCGCCAGCGGCTGAATGAAATCATTGGCGGCCAGCAGGTCAACTTTGTCGACATGCTGACCGGCAGCAACACCAACCTGCAAATCAGCTTTGTTCATTCGCGCTACCGCAATGAGAACGTGGCGATTTGCGTGCTGGTCGACGTTTCGGCGCGCGTGCGCATGGAGCAGTCGCTGCAGGAGATGGCGCACGCCGCCGAGCAGGCCAGCCAGTCGAAGTCGATGTTCCTTGCCACCGTCAGCCACGAACTGCGTACGCCGCTGTACGGTATCATCGGTAACCTCGATCTGCTGCAGACCAAATCGCTGCCGAAAGGCGTGGATTCGCTGGTCACGGCGATGAACAACTCGTCCAGCCTGCTGCTGAAAATCATCAGCGATATTCTCGACTTCTCGAAGATCGAGTCCGAGCAGCTGAAGATTGAGCCGCGTCCGTTCTCGCCGCGCGAGGTGGTCAACCATATTGCCAGCAACTATCTGTCGCTGGTGGTGCGCAAGCGCCTGACGCTGTATGTGTTCATTGAGAACGATGTGCCGCTGGCGCTGGATGGCGATCCGCTGCGCCTGCAGCAGGTGATCTCCAACCTGCTGAATAACGCCATCAAGTTCACCCATACCGGCTGCATTATCCTGCACGCCTATGTCAAAGAGGGCTATCTGGCGTTTCGCGTGCGCGACACCGGCGTGGGTATCCCGGCGAAGGAGATAACGCGCCTGTTCGACCCGTTCTTCCAGGTCGGCTCCGGCGTGCAGCGTAACTTCCAGGGCACCGGGCTGGGACTGGCGATTTGTGAAAAGCTCATCAACATGATGGATGGCGACATCGAAGTCGATTCTGAACCGGGCATGGGCAGCCAGTTTATCGTGCGCATCCCGATTTATGCCGGGCAGCAGCCCGCGCCGCCGCTGCTGGATGGCCTGCAGGAGAAAGCCATCTGGCTGGATCTGCGTAACGATTATCTGGCGGCATTCCTGCTGCGTCTGCTGCAGCAGCAGGGCATCCAGGCCGCGCATTATCAGGGACGGGCTGCACCGGACGATGTGATCATCTGCGATCACCACGAGGTGCCAGCGCAGACGGTGCGTGCGCGCATTCGCATCTGCGGAGAACACATTGATATGCCGCAGGAAACCGCGGCTGGCCAGTGGGTGCACAGCAGCGCGACGCTGCACGATCTGCCGCTGCTACTGGGGCGGATTTACCGCATCGCCATCGACAGCGAAACCGCGACCACGCTGGAGCTGCCGGTACCGCAGGCGGCATCCAGCTATGAAGACATCATGGTGCTGATTGTCGATGATCATCCTATCAACCGCATGCTGCTGTCCGAACAGCTCGGCACGCTGGGCTATCAGACCAAAACGGCGCAGGACGGGGTTGATGCGCTTAATGTGCTCAGCCGCAACCACATCGACATCGTGCTCAGCGACGTCAACATGCCTAACATGGACGGCTACCGTCTGACGCAGCGCCTGCGCCAGCTGGGGCACGCTTTCCCGGTGATTGGGGTGACTGC
Organism: Pantoea dispersa; assembly: GCF_035783935.1. Lineage (GTDB taxonomy): Bacteria > Pseudomonadota > Gammaproteobacteria > Enterobacterales > Enterobacteriaceae > Pantoea > Pantoea dispersa_C. The sequence continues at coordinate 222,719 of NZ_JALKOV010000004.1, forward strand.
TAACGCACTGGCGGAAGAGAAACAGCGCTGTATGGACGCCGGCATGGATAACTGCCTGTCAAAACCGGTGACGCTGGATGTGCTGAAAACCACGCTGGCGCTGTATGCAGAGAGGGTGCGCAAGGCGCGTGAATCCTGAAGTCGGGCATGACCCTTTGATATTCGTCGCGGTAGCGTTTTGCCTGGTCAGAGAAGAGGTTGAGCACGCCGGATCGGCAACGGCCGCATCCATGCGTGCCTCGGCACGCGGCATCCCTGCCGCGTGACGTCCGGCTTAGCTCAACCTCTCCCCTTCCTCTCAGCAAATGTGCTGCTGAATCAGGTACTATCCTGTCAGTCCGCGCCTGGCATCTTACAGCGATGAAAAGAGTCTGAGGGGAGGGGGACGTATTGCCGCTTGCAGCAGCCTCCGCGGCAGCAGGCTCCATGGATGGGTTTATGCCGGTGCGGCAAGCGGCAATACGTTCCCCGAGCTTACTGAATGACAAAGCGATGACGTTGTGTGCGGAGGGCAGGGCAGGGAAAAGAGGCGCACCCGATGTGCGCCTTTTGGCTTTACTCTTTGTCGACCTGAGTGGCGCTGACGGAAGAGAGGTAGTTCAGCAGCGCGATATCGTTATCCACGCCCAGCTTCATCATCGCTGATTTCTTCTGGCTACTGATGGTTTTGATACTGCGGTTCAGCTTCTTGGCGATCTCGGTGACGAGGAAACCTTCCGCGAACAGACGCAGCACTTCGCTCTCTTTCGGTGACAGACGTTTGTCGCCGTAGCCGCCGGCGCTGATTTTCTCCAGCAGTTTGGCCACGCTTTCCGGCGTGTACTTTTTGCCTTTCTGCAGGGCTGCCAGCGCTTTCGGCAGGTCGGTTGGTGCACCCTGCTTCAGCACGATGCCTTCGATATCCAGATCCAGCACCGCACTCAGGATCGCCGGGTTATTGTTCATGGTCAGAACAATAATGGAGAGATCCGGATAGTGACGCTTGATGTACTTGATCAGCGTGATGCCGTCGCCGTACTTTTCGCCTGGCATTGACAGGTCAGTAATCAGGACGTTGGCATCCAGTTTGGACAAGCTATTAATCAGTGCTGTTGAGTCTTCAAACTCACCTACCACATTCACCCATTCGATCTGTTCCAGAGACTTACGGATACCGAACAGAACGATTGGATGGTCATCGGCAATAATTACATTCAGGTTATTCATCTTATTGGTTACCTTGCTGCAGCAGTTGGTTGACGTACGCGTCAATTTCACTGGTGGTATTTTTAATGGTTAAATCGTCGCACAGTTTTATGTGCTGTTCTAACTCTTCACAAAGCTGTTTACCCGGCAGTAAATTGAGCATGGCAAACACGCCTTTCAGGCGATGCGCTGTCTGAGCAAGCGAGGGATAGTCCTTCTCCGCCGACTCAGTATACAGTCTCTTCACATCTGGCGGTACTGTCTCCATAAACAGCTGGAAATAGCCGCCGCTCAGCAGCGGCGTGGCAGCCTCATCGTCGTCGCTCTCCTCTATCGAATCGTGAGCCAGTTGCTTCTCAATCAGGGCCAGCAGCGCATCAAGCAGCGCATTGCTGAGATTGAAATTGACCCGGAATTGCTGGTCGTTGAGGGCGTGATGCCCCATTTCGTCACCGGCCAGTAACAGCGCCCAGCCGTGCAGGCGCGCCGGATCGTCGGTCACCAGCACATCATGCTCCTGACCGGACAGGCGTTCGTCCGAGGTCAGGCAATTTGCCCCCCAGTTCTCAAGGTGGCGGCAGACAATTTTGTGTACGTCCTCAACCGCGATATCCACCAGCGCCGTCACGCCTTCCAGCAGCTTCTCTTCCTGCTCGCTCTGCTGCTCCAGCGCCAGTGGCAGCTGAATATTGTAGCGCGTGCCGATATCTGGTTTGGCGATGATCTCCAGCTGGCCGCCCATCTGCTTACACAGCTGCTTACACAGGAAAAACGCCATGCCGGAAGCCTGACCGTAGCGATCCTGGGTGGTTTCACCGAGATAAGGGAAATCAACGTTGGCCAGCTCGTCGCCGGTCAGGCCCGAGCCGGTATCCACCAGCTGGAACAGCACGCTGTTGGCTTTGCTGTCGCTGGCTTTGATATCAAGGGAAATCTTGCCCCACTGCGTGGTGGTGAGCGCGTAGTGCATCAGCGTGGTCAGCACTTTACGCAGCGCGCGGCGATCGCCAAAACGCATCTCATCGTTCGCCAGCTGGTTGTTGACCACCAGTGTCAGCCCTTTGCGCCGCAGCAGCGGCAGGCTTTCCAGCGCAATCTCATCCAGCAGATCCTGCAGATTAAACACGCCGGCGTCCGGCGACCAGTCGTGGGCTTCCAGCCGGTTGAGTAGCACGATGTCATCCACCAGCCGCGCCAGGCCCTGACTCTCATCCAGCAGATCCAGCACGCTCTCGTCGTCATTGTGCTGGCTGAGCTGCACCAGCTGCGTCACCATGCTCTGCAGCGGACGATTCAGCGCATGGCCAAGATTCTGCATCAGCTGCTGGCGCATCTGGTGGTTACGGTCCAGCACCTGCTGTGCTTTTTGCAGCTTCTTATTCACCAGCAGCTCGCGATCCTGATCGCGCATCATAAACAGCTGAGTGTGCGGCGAGAGCATGCTGCGCGCGTGGCGAATCTCATACACCTCGTTGTTAATGGTGGCCTGCAGCACGCCCTGATGCTGATCGGACATATTGATGATTTTCTGCAGGTTGAGGTGCGGCAGCAGATGCTCGGCAATCTTGTTGCTCAGCAGCGTGCGGTTGGTGCCAAAGTCATACACCAGCAGCCCGACCGGCAGGCTGGCGACAATCTCTTCATTCAGCATGCGCAGCGAATCAAGTTCGGCGCTCTGGTTCTCATTCGGTCGCAGCGACTGCTGACGCAGCAGCGTAATGCCGGCAATCGACAGCAGGAACAGCGCCAGATTGATCAGCAGCGGCCACAGCAGGTTGTGCAGGGTATCCATCGCCAGCCTGGCCAGCGGGACGCGATAAACCAGCTGCAAAGAGGTGCTGGGCAGCGTGGCGGCGATCTCGAGATTGGGGTTCACCAGCGCCACTGCGGTGCTTTCGCTGCTGGCATCATCGCCGGTGGCACTGCCGGGCTGGCTGGCATCCTGGCGCAGCTGGAAGTTCTCCAGCGGCATATTGCGCGGGATCAGATCGTTGACCGGCAGATCAAACGCCACCACCGTGGCTAAATGACCCGGCTGGTTGAAGGTGGTGCGCAGGGTGAAGTAGTGATCGTTCTGCCAGGCAAAGTGGCGCAGCGGTGAGAAGCTTTCACGCTCGTCGAGCGCATTGGCCTGCTGCAGCATTTCGGCGCGGCGGCTGTCCACCAGCGTATTGATCGCGCTCTCTTTGTAGCGCGTCGCCATATCCTTTAGCGGCAGGGTCGAGATCATGATCAGGCTGTTGTCCTGACCATTGAGAAAGTACATCGACCACGCCGGATTTTCAGCGCCCCACAGCGTGTCGAGATAGTTGGACATGCGCAGGGTCATATCCAGCGTGCTGCTGTCGTGCGAGCCAAAAATCAGCGCTTCCGTCTTGCGGCGGGTTTTTTCCAGGTAGTAGACGTCCGGGCGCAGACGCGTCTCCTGCAGGCTGCTGTTCGGCGCAGAGCCGGCAGCGCTGGTGGCGAGATTTTCGTAAATCTGCCAGGTGGCAAAACGATAGGCATCGATGCGTTTCTGCATGGCACGCGCCAGGTCAGTCATGGCATAGCGCTTTTCCATGATCCATGCATTGACGCTGTTATGCACCATGGCGCCCAGCGCGAGGAACAGCACCAGGTTAAACACCACGAAAAAGCGCGTTACGTTGCCGGAGGTCAGGGGAAATTTATAAGGCAGCATAAGTGTCTCAGGATCCTGCAGTTAACGCGCAACCAGCCGGGCGCTGGCAGCAACCGCCAGCAGCAACAGGGCGATAAGTAAAAACGCGCCGCTCAGGCTGAGCCACTGGGAAATAAAGCCGATTAAAGCCGGACCTGAAAGAATACCTGCATAGCCGAGGGTTGTCATGGCGGAAATCGCCCGATTGGCCGGCATATCGCGTTGATTACCGGCGGCATTAAACAGCATCGGCACGGTGTTGGCCAGGCCAAAGCCTACCAGCAAAAAGGCCAGCAGCGCCGCCTGCGGCCACGGCAGCAACACCGCTAATGTCATACCCGCGGCGGCGGCCAGTGCACCGGTCAGCATCACCGGATAACGCCCGAAGCGCTGAATCACTTTATCGCCGGTCAGACGACCAATGGTCATGGCGATGGAGAAGATGGCGTAACCCAGACCGGCGTGCGCCACGCTCATGTCCGGGCTTTGCAGCAGCAGCAGGGCGCTCCAGTCGAGCACGGCCCCTTCCGCGAGGAACAGAATAAAGCACAGGCAGCCGAGGAAAGCGACCCAGCCGCGCGGGATCACCAGCCAGGGTTGATCGGGCTGATGCAGGCGCTCCGTCATCAGCGTCGGCAGGCTGCACAGTAATAGCAGGACGATCAGCAGCATGATAACGCTCACCGCCTGCAGCGGTGTTAAACCGACACCCAGTAGCAGGCTGACCGCGCCGGCACCAAGAATACCGCCGAGGCTGAAGAAGCCGTGAAAGCCTGACATCATCGGCTTCGCTGCTGCTTTTTCAACCTCCACCGCCTGCACGTTCATGGCCACGTCCAGCATGCCAAGTCCGGCGCCGAACACCATCAGCGTGGCGGCCATCAGCCACATCACATCCAGCGTCGCCAGCAGCGGCAGTACGGCCAGTATCACCAGCGTGGAGCACAGCATAACGCGGCGACAGCCAAAGCGTGCCACCAGCGCACCGGTTACCGGCATGGCCGCCAGTGACCCAATGCCCAGACACAGCAGCAGGCCGCCCAGCGACGCGCCCGTCAGCTGTAAACGCTGGCTGGCAAAAGGCACCAGCGGTGCCCAGGCAGACATGCTTAAACCGGCGATGAGAAAAACAATGCGTGTTCCCAGATTGACACGCTGATGCAATTTGTTGGGCTGTGCGGCGTCCAGTGCTGTCATAGAGGTGTCGTTGTCATAAGTCGTTCGAGCGACGAAGTTTAGCATTAAAGCTGGCGTGTCACCGCGCTATGAACGCAGAAAGCAGGACGATAACGCCGCCAGAAAACAGCATATTACCGATCTTTTACCGCAGGCTGTGCTTTTCCAGACATTTCCTGGCCGTTTTTACGCTGCTGAAGCGGGCTGAAATGAGCGGAATCGGCCGCAATTTGGCTTAAGATGGTAAAGGAATCGATTTCACGCTGGGCGATAACTTACTGAATAGTAGTAAAGAATATTTTTCGGGCGGTGCGGCAAGCGCATCGGCTATATTCCTGTTCAACTTTATTACGGCCGGAAATTAACATTGCTCAGTAACGGCTAAGAGATAAACAAATGGTGCGAAAAGCGGCAAATAATGGCGGGGTGAAGCGTGCTTAATTTAACCCAGCTAAGCAGGTTTACATAAATTGACAAGGACGGTGAGAAATAGCGGGCAAAAAAATGCCGGACAATCATGTCCGGCGGGAATTAGGGTAAATCTCTCATTCGGGGTGAATGAAGGTAATAATGAAATAAATGATGATAGCGGGAGTAATTGTATGCGCTGAGCGGTGTGAAGTTTTATCATTCAGTGCGGCAGCTTATATCATTTTATCTGTCTGTTTTTAAATGAATAAAATACGGTTTATCAATTAGTGCGATATTTTTTGACGAAGCGTGCTGATTATTAGTTCCGCAAAACTTACATTTAGAAATAAGTTTTAAATACAATGAAACACTTTCGGAAATTTAGTATCATTTTCGTGATAGATTATTGCTCTCCATAAAATAACAATGGCTTGCCGGCTGAATTTTTAAGCGTTCAGTTTGCAGTGGCACATATAAAGGCACATTACAGAGGGTAATAAAATGAAACGTCGCGTTCTCTCCCTGATGATTCCTGCATTGCTGGTTGCAGGATCAGCAAGCGCAGCTGAAATTTATAACAAAGATGGCAACAAATTAGACCTCTACGGCAAAGTAGACGGCCTGCACTATTTCTCGGACAACGATGGCCAGGACGGTGACCAGTCTTACCTGCGTTTTGGTTTTAAAGGTGAAACTCAGGTGACCGACCAACTGACCGGTTACGGTCAGTGGGAGTACCAGGCTGCGCTGAACACCGCAGAATCGCAGGGCACCGCTAACAGCTACACCCGTGTCGGCTTCGCCGGTCTGAAATTCGGTGATGCGGGCTCGTTCGACTACGGCCGTAACTACGGCGTACTGTATGACATCGGCGCCTGGACTGACGTGCTGCCCGAGTTTGGTGGCGACACCTACGGCGCGGACAACTTCATGTTCCAGCGCAGCAACGGTCTGGCGACCTACCGCAACAGCAACTTCTTCGGTCTGGTGGATGGCTGGAACTTTGCCGTTCAGTATCAGGGCAAAAACGACAACCCAACCGAATCCTCTTCCGGTCGTGATGTCCTGGGTGAGAACGGCGACGGCTGGGGCCTGAGCACCACCTACGATCTGGGCTCCGGCTTCGGTCTGGGTGCGGCGATGTTCCAGTCTGACCGTACCAACAATCAGAACGGCAACGCGCCAGGCATTCTCGGTCGCGGTGATAAAGCCGAAGCTTACACCGGCGGTCTGAAATATGACGCTAACAACGTGTATCTGGCGGCGATGTACACCCGTTCGTACAACGCAACCCGCTTTGGTGCGGTGGATTCCGCTGCGTACGGCTACGCCAACAAAGCGGACAACTGGGAACTGGTGGCACAGTATCAGTTTGACTTCGGTCTGCGTCCGTCTCTGGCCTTCGTTTCCTCACGCGGCAGCGATATCGAAGGTTACGGCAGCCAGAACCTGAAAAAATATGTCGACGTGGGTGCGACCTATTACTTCAACAAAAACATGTCGACCTATGTTGATTACCAGATCAACCTGCTGGACGACAACAACTTCACCGATGCGGCCGGTATCAACACCGACGACATCGTGGCGCTGGGCCTGGTTTACCAGTTCTAAGCCGGAGAGCGTGGCCTGCGGGTCACGCTCTGCTTGCCAGCAGCGCGTTAAGCGCTGCCTGCAGCGTGGCCGTCACCTGCTGCGCCGTTTCCCCCATTTGAACCTGCACGATGGCACCGTCCACCAGCAACACGATCTGGCCGGTTATCGCCTGCTGCGCCGCACTCAGTCGTTCGGCTATCGCGGCCGCCATCTCGCGCTTATGCTGGCGAATCAGTGCGCTCGCTTCCGGCAGGGTATCAGCCAGTTCTGCCGCGCTATTGATAAACGCACAGCCGCGGAAATCCTCCTCCTGAAACCAGCTCAGTAACGCCGCCGGCAGCGCCTCATTGATGGCGGGCTGCTGCGCCAGCGCGCTGCGAAAGCCGTGCATCCAGCGCTGATGACGTTGCTGCAGAAACGCCAGAATCAAGTCATTTTTGGCCGGGAAGTGGCGGTAGAAGGTCACTTTAGTCACGCCAGCGGCGGCAATCACTTTATCGATGCCGGTTGCACGAATGCCTTGCGCATAAAACAGCTGTTGTGCGCTGAGCAGGATACGGTCACGCGCGCTGGCGCTGGCATCAAACAGCAGAGGTGCGATCATAAGAAAAAATTCCTGTTTTCGGGGGTAGACAGAATTGTCTACATACGGCAGGATGAATCAAGTAGACAGACCTGTCTACATCATCAGGAGATAAAAAATGCTCATCCCCCCGTTTGATCATCAAAGTGCCTTAGAAAAAGTGCGTATGGCAGAAGATGCCTGGAACAGCTGCGATGCGCAGCGCGTGTCGCAGGTTTACAGTGAAGATACCCGCTGGCGCAATCGCAGCGAATTTGTTAACGGCCGTGCGGAGGTCGTGACCTTTCTGCAGCGCAAATGGGTTCGCGAGCTGGATTATCGTTTGATCAAAGAGTTGTGGGCGTGGCACCAGGATAAGCTGGCGGTGCGTTTTGCCTATGAGTGGCATGATGACAGCGGCAACTGGTTCCGCAGCTACGGCAACGAAAACTGGCACTTTGGTGCCGATGGCCTGATGATTCAGCGCTTCGCCTGTATCAACGACTTGCCGATTAGCGCTGAAGCGCGGCTGTTTCACTGGCCCGCCGGCAGACGCCCGGACGATCATCCGGGCCTGAGCGAGCTGGGTCTGTAATTTACTGCGCGTTACGCCAGCGTCTGGCCTTAGCCGCCTGCTGCGGAGGTGTTGTCGCAGGCGGCAGGCTGCCCTCCAGCGCCACGCCCGCCAGCGTGAAGGCGGAAAAGCTTAGCCAGCGCTGCCATTTGTCATTTTGTCCCGTTGCCTTGCTCATAGTGCACCTCGCTGATGTTCAACCTGACATCAACACTGCACAATTCATGCCATGCCACCGCTCTCAGCGCCACGCGCCTGTTAGCCGCTTTGTTACACTGCGCCAGCGCTGAAGCGGTGCAGGCTGCGCGACGCTGGTGCAATAGCTTAACGCCGGCGCGACGGATAGTGCTGAATCAGGCGATGGCGGTAGTGCTGCCAGCAACGAAAGCTACCGTAAAAAAACAAACCGGCGGTGATGGCAATAATCATATAAATCATCTGTCGCTCCTGTAAGGATTCTCGTGCAGGAACGCAGTATGCTGTGCCAGCCTGTGTTGAACTTCAAGCAGCTTTAGACGGTTTTACAAGCGAGTTATGCTTTGTAATAGGCTGTAGTAATGAGTTACAGACGAGGATTTGATGAATTTTCAGAACATTCTGCTGACCGGCATGGTAGCACTGCTGCTCGGCGGGTGCGAGCAAAAACCGGCGCAGCAGGCGCTGGTGCTGGAAGGCAAAACCATGGGTACCGTGTGGCGGGTGAGCCTGGCGGGCGTTGATGCCCAGCGCAAAGCGGCGCTGCAGCAGGCAATTCAGCAGCAGCTCGACCGCGACGATGGCGAGCTCTCCACCTGGAAAAACGACTCGGTGCTGTCGCGCTTTAATCAGTACCAGGGCGCAGATCCCCAGCCGATCAGTGCCGATATGGCCGATATCGTTACCCGCGCGCTGCGCATCGGTCAGCTGACCGGCGGCGCGATGGACATTACCGTCGGCCCGCTGGTGAATCTGTGGGGCTTTGGCCCGACGCAGCAGCCGGCGCACACACCATCGGATGCCGCTATTGCCGCTGCTAAAGCGCAGACCGGCCTGCAGCACCTGCGGGTGATTGAAACCGTGAACGGCCAGTGGCTGCAGAAAGATCTGCCCGGCCTGTATGTGGATCTCTCCACCATGGGCGAAGGTTACGCCACCGATCACCTGGCGCGGCTGATGGAGCAGCAGGGCATCACCAACTATCTGGTGTCGGTGGGCGGCGCGGTGCTGAGTCGCGGCCTTAACGCCAGCCAGCAGCCGTGGCGGGTCGCGATCCAGAAACCGACCGATCGCGAAAACGCCGTCGAGGCACGTGTCGATCTGCAGGGGCACGGCATCAGCACCTCCGGCAGCTATCGCAACTATTATGAACTGGATGGCAAACGCATCTCGCACGTGATCGACCCGGCCAGCGGCCGACCGATTGATCACCGGCTGGTCTCCGCCACGGTGATTGCCACCACCGCGCTGGAAGCTGACGGCTGGGACACCGGGCTGATGGTGCTCGGCACCGAGCGTGCCAAAGCGCTGGCGCTGAAACAGCATCTGGCGGTGTATCTGATTACGAAGCAGGGCGACAGCTTCAGCCACTGGATGTCGCCACAGTTCAAATCGTTTCTTATCGATCAGCCCTGAGCTGGCAGGAGGTAACTGTGCTGGATCTATTTAGTGAGGACGCGCCATGGCAGGAACCGCTGGCCGAGGGCGCGGTGATCCTGCCTCGTCGCGCGCGCGATCAGGCCGATGCGCTATTGGCGGCGATTCATGACGTAGCGGCGCTCAACCCGTTTGCCCACCGCATCACGCCGGGCGGCCATCGCATGTCGGTCGCCATGACCAACTGCGGTGATTTTGGCTGGTCCACCGATTCGCGCGGTTATCAGTACACGGAACAGGACGTCAGCAGCGGTCGCAAATGGCCGCCGATGCCTGCGCTGTTTCGCACGCTGGCGCAGCAGACCGCGCAGGAAGCCGGTTTTGCCGGGTTCAATCCGGACGCCTGCCTGATTAACCGCTACGAGCCGGGTGCCAAACTGACGCTGCATCAGGATAAAGATGAGAAGGACTTACGCCAGCCGATTGTCTCGGTGTCGCTGGGCCTGCCGGCGGTATTCCAGTTTGGCGGCTTCGAGCGCGGCGATGCGACGCAGCGCGTGCTGCTGGAACACGGTGATATCGTGGTGTGGGGCGGTCCGTCGCGCCTGCGCTATCACGGCATTTTGCCGCTTAAAGCGGGCATTCATCCGCAGGCTGGCGCGTTCCGGTACAACCTGACATTCCGCCGCGCCCAGTAACCGTAAAACGGATGAGAATTATTCTTGCCTTCACCTGAGGCGTCATTAAACTGCAGGTTGCCTGGTTGACCTCTGGATAATTATTGCATGGCATTGCTTCAGGTTGTTTTTCGCCAGTACCGCTGGCCGTTTATTGGCGTGATTGTGCTTACGCTGCTCAGTGCCGCATTGGGTATCGGCCTGATCGCCTACATCAACAATGAGCTGATCGTAGCGGTTAATACCTCGCTCACCGTGCTGCCGGGCTTTCTCGCCCAGCTGTTTCTGCTGATGGCGGTGACGCTGGCGTCGCAGCTGGCGCTCACTCAGCTCGGTCATCACTTTGTCTGGCGGCTGCGTGGTGAGTTTATCAAGCGTATTCTGGATACCCGGGTCGAGCGCATCGAGCAGATTGGTAATGCCCAGCTGCTGGCCGGCCTGACCAGCGACGTGCGCGCCATCACCATCGCGTTTGTGCGTCTGCCGGAGCTGATTCAGGGCATCATTATTACGCTGGGTTCTGCCCTCTATCTGGCGTGGCTGTCGCCAAAAATGCTGCTGATCACCTCGCTGTGGCTGGTGATAACGCTGGTTGGTGGCTGGCTGCTGGTGTCGCGCGTTTATCAGCACATGGCGAAGCTGCGCGAAATTGAGGACGATCTCTACCGCGATTTCCAGACCATCATTGAAGGGCGCAAAGAGCTACAGCTTAACCGCGAGCGCGCCCGGCTGATTTACGACACCGTATATCAGGAAAATGCCACGGATTATCGTCGTCACATTGTACGCGCCGATACCTTCCATCTCAGCGCGGTGAACTGGTCGAACATTATGATGCTCGGCGCGATTGGTATTGTGTTCTTCATGGCCAACGGTCTCGGCTGGGCCAATACCGCTGTCGCCGCGACCTATTCGCTGACGCTGCTGTTCCTGCGCACGCCGCTGCTGGCCGCAGTTGGCGCGCTGCCGACGCTGCTCAGCGCACAGGTGGCATTGCGGAAAATCAATACCTTCGATCTGGCCCCCTACAGCGCCGGTTTCAACGCGCTGCCGACAGTGAGCGACTGGCAGACGCTGGAGCTGCGCGACGTCTGTTTCCACTACGGCGAGCACGGTTTTGCCGTCGGGCCGATCAACCTGACGCTGCGCCGCGGCGAACTGGTGTTTCTGATTGGCGGTAACGGCAGCGGTAAATCCACGCTGGCGATGCTGCTGACCGGCTTGTATCAGCCGCATTCAGGCCGCCTGCTGCTGGACGGGAAAGAGGTGGACTGGCATAACCTTGATGCTTATCGCCAGCACTTCTCGGCGGTGTTCACTGACGTGCACCTGTTTGACCGTTTGATTCGGCGCGGCGGTGAACCGGCTAATCCGGCGCTGGTGCAGCAGTGGCTGGAGCGGCTGAAAATGCAGGACAAGCTGAAGCTGGAAGGCAACCGGGTGCTCAACCTGCAGCTGTCGAAAGGGCAGAGCAAGCGCCTTGCTCTGCTGCTGGCGGCGGCAGAGGAGCGCGATATCCTGTTGCTCGATGAGTGGGCGGCCGATCAGGACCCGCACTTCCGCCGCATTTTCTACCGCGAGCTGCTGCCGTGGCTACAGGCGTCCGGCAAAACCGTGTTCGCCATCAGCCATGACGATCACTACTTTATCCATGCCGATCGGCTGCTGGAAATGCGCGATGGGCAGTTAAGCGAGCTGACCGGCCGCGAGCGCGACATGGCTACGCTGGATGCCGTCAAACGCACCGATACCGGCCATTAACGGCTGGCGGCAAAGCTTAGCAAAAAGCCTTATTGGGCAAGACGTTGTCAGCGAAGTAAAGTGCTTGGCAGCAGAGATCCTCGTCTCTGCCTCGCTGGAACACTTCTGTCGTCTTGTGTTGTCACCGGCCCGGGCTCATTCCGCGCCGGTTTTTTATTGTGTACCGGCCGGGTGCGTAAGCAGCGTGACCACGCGCGTTGGCTGCAGCCAGAAGCGTGCGTCCAGCACGGTGCTGCGATTAAAAGCCGCACTGAAATCCTGCCGCAGCTGCAGCCTGGCACGCTGCTGCGGCAGATCGAGCGCGATCAACGCAGCCTGATGAAACGCCATCGGCTGATGCAGCTGCGGCCATAGCGCCTTGTACAGACTCTCTTTTAACGAAAACAGCAGCGTTGCCGCCTGCGCAAAGGGCAGCGGCTGGCCCTCAAGCAGCGCACGCTCCTGCGCGTTCATCAACAGTTCCGCCGTTTCCTGCGCGGTTTCCTCTGCCATCACCTGCTCGACATCAATGCCGACGCACAGATTGGCGCGCGTCGCGGCTACCACCACGCAATCATGGCTGTGCGATAGCGAAGCACGGATGCCTGCCGGCCAGCACGGTGAGCGGTCCGGTGCGTTGTGCAGCACGAAATCACTGATGCCCAGCTGCGCCAGATGCTGCCGCACCAGCCAGCGGCTGGCGAGATATTCAATTTTGCGTTTACTGGCCGCCTGCTGCAGCGCGAACGGCAGCGGCAGTTGCCACTGTGGATATAAACCGGCGTGCCACTGTTGCCGATCAAAGCGGCACCACGCCAGCGACGGTGAAGCGGAAGTGTGGCCTGCGGCGGTGATAAAACCGCCAGCAGGCAGCAGCAGGGGCGTTTCGGCTGAGAACATAACGAGTAACGGCTGAGGGAAAAGCGTGTTTTACCAGTCAGCCGCGGGCAGAGCAAGCCGAAAGGCCGCTGCAGATTAGCGATTTGGCGGGATAGCGAAGTTCTTCATTTGCACCACAAAGTGGTGATGACCTTTGGTGATGCGCGCGCCGCGATCGCACCAGTGGCTGGCCAGGCGGAAGAAATCATCGCTGCCAATATCATACGCCAGCTCGACTTTGCTGATGCCTGAGTGCAGGAGTTCTTCCGCATCCTGCAGGTTTTTTGCTTTGATGACCATAACGAGATTCCATCAAATAAACGGGAGCTTTAGGGTAGGGGAAATCTGTGACATTTTTGTTTCACTTTAATGAATTGCTGTCACAAAACAGTAAAAACGTGATCCCGGTCGGCTTTGCTGACTTCAGTTAAGTACCTGATTCGCTGCGTGAATGAAGTGTGATACGAGATTATGCTGCCGGATTTTGCACCCTGAACAGTAAGGTCAGGGTCTGTCGCAGTGGTGACGAATAGCCGCGTCTGGCGCGGTAATGACGCCGTCATTTTCCATCTCTATCCTTCCGTTGATGGCTGTATTTTGAAGCCCGTCACACACCCATCGCCGCTTCGTTTAACTGAGGTGAAGCGTGGGCGTAACATGCTGGTGGCTGACGAAAGAGGCTAAGGAGCGAAACGATGCAAAAACTGGCTGGCATAATGTTACTGGGTTGCATGAGCGTGGGCGCTGCACAGGCAGCAGATCTCAGCTTCCAGAATGCGCAGGGCAATATTGAAGTGGTGCCCGGCAAACCTACCTTTGTACATAAACTGCACTACCGCAAGCTCTACGACGAAAAGCCGTTCCCGGATGCGGTGATTTATTACTACAGCAACGGGGTGTATAAAATCCTGTCGCAGGGTGAAAACCACTATGGTCTCTATGTGATGCAGGGCAGCGTTGAGGACCAGAGTTATACCATCCGCTATATTTCAACGCCGTCAAAAGACTGGGGCAATAAAACCGCCTTCCACCAGCTCACCTTTGTGAATGGCGCGCAGGCAAAGGTGTTTATTCAAAACGCGATTACCGATACCGGTGAGCAGATTGCCCAGCAAAACGGCGAGTTTTTGCTGCAGGATCACGATCCCGCGCACGCGGCGGCAGACAGCTGGGACGATGATTTAAAAATCAAACGCTGACGGTTTCGCCCTTCATCTGTGCCGCGATCGTCGCGCGTCTGGTGGCGGCACCCGATAGGTTATCCACAGCAAAGATTTTTCCTATCCCAGCGAGAATTGTTTCCGGCTGGCAACGCAGCGGAAACTCGATAATTATCAGGGCATGACTAAATATCGTGTAAGAGTGGGTTTTCACAACCCCTCAGCCCTGACCTTCAGGCAGTTGGATGAAATACTGGAACCGCAACGCTTCTGGCGCAGTGACACGCGCAGCGGTACGTTTCGCTACTTCATGGAGTATGAATATGAGTCGGACGTGCGCGATATCTGCGAAGTGTGCGAGCTGGCTTATTCGCAGGCGTGCAAGGTAAAGAAATGCCCGCTGATTCTGGTACAGCCCTGCGAGGCAGAGGTTTCACTCAGCGTTAACGATTGAGACTCGCCGCAGCGAATCTCAATCCTGCTGGCATCATGCCGCCATTTTACGGCACTCTTCTGCACAGCGCTGACAGGCCTGAGCGCATTGCTGGCAGTGCTGGTGTTGATGCTGCTGGCACGCCTGCGCGCACTGCTGGCAGATGTCGGCGCAGAACTGACAGAGATGCTGCACCGATTCACTGTTTAGTGCCATAAACTGCGCCGTGAGGCGACAGGTATTGGCGCACTGCATATCCAGCCTGATGCACTCGCGCATCATCTCCACATTTTCCTCATCCAGACAGGATGTTGCGCAGTGGTCGCACGCGGCTGCGCACAGATAACAGGCCTCCACGCAGCGTTTATATTCATCAAGCATGTTTCCTCCTTGCATCGGTGATTAACCGTTTAAGCCTGGAAAGAATTGGGCATTATGCAATGAAGGAAAGCGTTAGGATTTATTACCGCGCTGTGCTTAACACCGCGATTTTACAGCAGAAAATAAAAAAGCAGCCATAAAGGCTGCTTTCTTTGGGATTTTGGTCGGCACGAGAGGATTTGAACCTCCGACCCCTGACACCCCATGACAGTGCGCTACCAGGCTGCGCTACGTGCCGAACGTGGAGGGTTATACTACTGGTTCCGTTGGCGATTGCAATATGCCGGCAGGTTAACTGCCTCATAATTAATCAGTTTGCCGTGAACCGTTTCTCTTCCGTCAGCACCTGCAACAGCAGCGCCAGCTGAGGTTTATGATCTTTCAGCTCCTTGCCTTGCGCATCGTAAGCCCGGTAGTTGCCATTGTTGCTGAGCACCAGCGTCACCGTTGGCGTGGTCACCACCAGTTTGCCATCTTCACTGCTGGCAACCCAGTTATGGCTGCGCTGTGCGGCAAACAGATCTTCACCCTGTGAATAGTTCACCGGATTGGTGCGCACGTGCAGCAGGCGCTGCATCAGCGTGGTCATCACATCCTGTTGATCGGTCAGGCGATCGATGGTCTGCGCCGGCGTGTTCGGCCAGTGAACAACCAGCGGCACCTGCAGCGTCGCGCGGTTGCCTGGATTATCGCTGCCGTCAAAGGTGATCGCGCGCTGCGCGGTGATTACCACCACGGTGTTCTTCAGCACATCTTTCTGCTGCAGGGTGTGCAGCACCGCCGCGATTTGCTCGTCCACGCCCGGCGCCTGGCGCAGGTAGCTGCGCTGACGCGCTTTGGTGCTGTCGCCGGTCACCGTCATGCCGTTAAGGGCAATCCATGAGAACCACGGGGCGCCATCGCTTTTCTGGCCGTTGAGCCAGTTTTGCCACTGCGTCACCGTGGTGCTGTCAGGCTGACTGTCGGCTTGCGGCAGGCTGTAATCAGCCAGCAGCGCCTGACGGTACAGCGGCTGGCTAAAGCCATCGGAAGAGAACAGGCCGAACTGATAGCCCTGGCTGGTCAGCGCGCTGAGCAGGGCAGAAGGCATGCGCGCCGCCAGCACGCCATCCATATAGCTGGAGGAGATACCATAGAACAGGCCGAACAGCCCTTTCTCCGGCTGCAATCCAGCACTGTAATGCTGGGTAAAGCGCACGTTCTCACTGGCGAACTGACTGAGCGACGGCAGCGCTTTATCCACCGTGGCATTGTTCAGGCCGTCCAGCGTCAGAATCAGCAGGTTGTGGCGCGTCCCACCATCGCGGAACGTAATGTCGCTAAGCGGATACTGCACCGACAGCGCTTCCGGATCGCCCTGTTGCACCAGGCGGCGCTGATACTCCTGCGCATCCAGCAGGCCGTGGCGCTCGAGAAAGCGTCGTGCGGTCATCGGATAGGAGAGCGGCAGGTTGGCGCGCTGCATGGTAATCGGCCGGTAGAAGTTGGCATCCGCCCAGATATACAGCAGATGGCTGGCAAAGAAGGCGCTGATAAACAGCGCGGCCAGCGGCTTGCCAAACGAGCGCCGGTTCAGGCTGCGCAGCTTCTGCCAGCTCCAGGTGGCAAACAGCATCTCAACGAGGAAAATCAGCGGTACGCTGATAAACATCAGCTGCCAGTCGCGCGCCATCTCGCTTTGATCGGGGTTGACCACCAGTTCCCACACCACCGGATTGAGGTGCAGATGGAAACGGTTGAACACCGCGCTGTCGACCATAATCAGCGTCAGCCCGGCCGTGGCGACCACAGCGGAGAGCACGCGCAGCAGCCGCTGCGACATGGCGACAAAGGTCAGCGGGAAGATAATCAGCAGATAGGCAGCAAACACGATAAAGCTGAAATGACCAATCCAGCTGGTAAACGCATAAATGCGGCCGGCGAGGGAAGAGGGCCAGTCGGCGACCAACAGGTAGCGGCTGCCTAACACAAGCGCAAACAGAATATTAAACAGGGCAAACCAGTGCCCCCAGCTGATCATCTGGGAGACTTTTTCACGGTAGCGCTGCCGGTTGGTTACCATATTTATGAGGTCAGATCTGCAATTTAGTGGGCATTGTCATCGCGCACGGAAGACTGCAGCGCTTCCGCAAACGAGCGGGCAAGGCTGCGGCGCTGGGCCGGTGCGATGTCGGTGTTGATCAAATTGGTCACCATGTTCCCCAACACCATCAGGGAAAGATCGGTTGGCGCTTTGTCTTTTTCAAGAACCTGCGCCAGCTGCGCGAGAAGCTGTTCAACGCGCGCGTCGCTGTAACGGGATGATTGTGGCATATCGTCGACTAATCAAGTATGAAAACGCGGTATATTACCGTAACAACGCAGTTTTTTCCGCAATTTTATCGCAAGCAGAACGATCAGTTTGTGCGCGCAGTTGAAAGCGGCGGCGGGCGGTGTTTGAATACGCGCCTGAGCTAAAAGGAGAGTCTACCATGAGTCTGGATATCGACCAGATTGCCCTGCATCAGTTAGTCAAACGTGATGAAAACCAGCTGGAACTGGTGCTGCGCGACACCCTGCTGCCTGCCACGCAGGCGGTGGAAGATATGGCAGAAGAGTTACACCGCGTTTACAGCGCCAAAAACAAGGCTTACGGCCTGTTTAATGAAGACAGCGAGCTGGCGGAAGCGCTGCGCAACTGCCGCAAAGGGCAGGATGACTTCCTGGCGTTCAGCCGTGCGGCCACCGGGCGTCTGCGCGACGAGCTGAGCAAGTACCCGTTCGCCGAAGGCGGCGTGGTGCTGTTTCTGCACTATCGCTATCTGGCGGTGGAGTATCTGCTGGTGGCGGTGCTGAACAGCCAGTCGAGCATGCGCGTTAACGAGCAGCTCGACATCAGCAGCACGCACTATCTGGACATCAACCACGCCGATATCGTGGCGCGTATCGATCTCACCGAATGGGAAACCAGCCCGGAATCCACGCGCTATCTGACCTTCCTGCGCGGACGCGTCGGCCGCAAGGTGGCGGATTTCTTCATGGATTTCCTCGGCGCCAGCGTCGGACTGGACACCAAAGCGCAGAATCGCGGACTGCTGCAGGCAGTGGATGATTACTGCGCTGAGTCGAGCCTGGATAAAAATGAGCGCCAGAACTATCGCCAACAGGTTTACAGCTACTGCAATGAACAGCTGCAGGCGGGCGAGGAGATTGCGCTGGAAGATCTCTCCAGTGAGCTGCCGCCGCTGGGTGAAAAAACCTTTCAGGCGTTTACCCAGGAACAGGGTTATGAGCTGGAGGAGCATTTCCCGGCCGACCGCAGCACGCTGCGTCAGCTGACGAAATTTGCCGGCAGCGGCGGTGGCTTAACGCTTAACTTTGACGCCATGCTGCTGGGCGAGCGCATTTTCTGGGATCCGGCCACGGATACGCTGACCATCAAAGGCACGCCGCCCAACCTGCGCGATCAGCTGCAGCGTCGTACCGGCGGTCAGTGAACGCCCGATTAGCGCCATAAAAAAACGCCGCAGATGCGGCGTTTTTTCGTCAACCCGTTAGCGATTAAGCGCGAACGAAGTCGATGTGGTGCAGTTTTGGCTTGAACGGGTGACGCTGAACAGCCTGAACTTTAACTTTGGTTTCTTTACCGTCAACAACCAGAGTCAGCACGTCGCTGTAGAACTCAGGCTTAGCCTGCATGTTCATCACAGAGTCGTGATCCAGTTCGATAGAAACCGCAGCGTCTTTACCGCCATAAATGATGGCCGGGAATTTGTTCGCTGCGCGCAGGCGGCGGCTCGCACCCTTACCCTGCTCTTTACGTACTTCTGCATTAATAGTGAACATCTTAATATCTCTTCAATAGTTCCTGCTACAGGCGACCCAGCAACAGGACGGTTATTCAACACGCTTTTACGGATGCAAAAGCGGGCGGCATTATAGCCGGATTGCCACAGCGGGGCAAATGATTCCGCCGCTTAGCGCAGCTCATTGGCGCGGCGATAACGGCCCTGATAATCAAACATTTTTTCCCGCACCTGCCAGAAGTGGCCTTTGGCGCGCGCCACCACAAAGTCGGGATGGCGCAGCAGCGGCTGCAGCGCCACCACATCGGCGGCGGTCTGCCAGCCAAGCTCCACGCCGGGCGCTCGCTGATGCGGTCGCATAAACAGCTGCTCAAAAGCGGTGCGCTGCGCCGGGGTGCGCAGGCGAAAACGCTCGCTGACGTCGGTGCCATCCTCATCGTAATAGGTGGCTTTCAGCCATTCGCCTTTATCATCACGTCCGTGCGCCAGCGTCATGCCGCTGCAGCGCAGCACGCGTGCATCCTTCAGCTTCAGCGCCGCTTTCAGCATATCATCCGGGTCGACCAGCACCTTGTCGCACTGCTGACAGCGGCGCGCGGCGATGTCGTTTTCTGCACCGCAGTCCGGGCAGCTTTTAAAGCGGAAGCGATAGTCGCACTGCGCGCGGTTGCCCTCGTCATCGTCGAGCACGCCCTGACAGCGGCGGCCAAAGTGCTCAATGACGTGGCCATCGTCGGTCGCCTTGCCCCAGAAGGTGTTAGCAAAACCGCAGGCCGGACAAAACACCTGTACCGGCTGGTTATCGCTGGCACCTTTCGGTGCACCGACTTCGGGCGTAAAGAGATCGTGCGGATTGCCGGCGTAATCAAGGATCAGACAGTCGGTTTTGCCCGGTGCCAGCCGTAAGCCGCGACCGACAATTTGCTGATACAGGCTGACCGATTCGGTCGGGCGCAGAATGGCGATCAAATCGACGTGCGGCGCGTCAAAGCCGGTGGTCAGCACCGCCACGTTAACCAGAAACTTAAGCTGCTGCGCTTTGAACTGCTGAATCAGCCGGTCACGCTCTTTGACCGGGGTTTCCGCCGACACCAGCGCGCTGTTTTCCGGCAGCAGGCTGAGAATTTCCCGCGCGTGTTCAACGGTTGCGGCAAACACCATCACGCCGCGGCGCGTCTCAGCGAACTCGATGATCTGTCGCATGATCTGTGGCGTGACGCGCTGCTGCTGTTTCAGTTCACGGTTGAGATCGGCCTCGCTGAACAGGCCATTATTCTGCGGGATCAGCCGGCTGAAATCGTACTGCACTACCGGCATGTCCAGCCGCTCTGGCGGCACCAGAAAGCCATGTTTGATCATGTAGCGCAGCGGTAATTCGTAGATGCAGTCACGGAATAGCGCGTTATCATCGCCGCGCACCATACCGTGATAGTGGTACTGGTAGATCCAGCCTTTGCCCAGGCGGAATGGCGTGGCAGTCAGTCCCAGCAGACGCAGCTGCGGATTGTGCTGACGCAGATGGGCGAACAGCTGCTGATACTGGCTCTGCTCGTTGTCGCTGATGCGATGGCACTCATCGACGATCACCAGCGAAAAGGCGCTGTCAAAGCTGGCCAGATTGCGCGCCACCGATTGCACGCTGCCGAAGACTACTTTACCGTCGCTCTGCTTGCGCTGCAGGCCCGCAGCGAAGATGTCCGCCTGCAGGCCATAGGCCTGATATTTACTGTGGTTCTGCTCCACCAGCTCTTTGACGTGAGCCAGCACCAGCACGCGGCCGCGCGCCAGCCGCGCCAGCTCGGCGATCACCAGGCTTTTACCGGCGCCGGTTGGCAGCACGATTACCGCTGGCGTAGCGTGGCGGCGAAAGTGGGCAACGGTGGCATCAACGGCTTCTTGCTGATAGGGGCGCAGGGTAAACGACATCGGCACAGGCTTTTTTCTGGAACGGACGCGCATTATGCCATGAAAGTGGCTGAAACGCAGGATCGGCACTATTAGCAGGCGAAGGTTCAGGCTATACTGCCCACACTTTTTCAACGGTTAACCCTGCTCTCAATTATGCCGTGGCCGCCGCGCCGCGATGTGAATGATTTACCGGGCAAACGCCGTTTCAGTTCCCCTCCGCAGTAACAGGCAAAAAGCGAATTCATGCGACTCGACAAATTCATATCTCAGCAACTGGAAGTTAGCCGTGCCATCGCCGGCCGTGAAATCCGTGGCAGAAAAATCACCATCAATGGCGAAGTGGTGCGCGACACCGCGTATAAAGTGCTGCCGGACGATGCCGTGGAGTACGACGGCAATCCGCTGACGGTGCAGCAGGGCCCGCGCTATTTCATGCTGAATAAGCCGCAGGGCTATGTCTGCTCCACCGACGACCCGGATCATCCCACCATTCTCTATTTCATCGAGGAGCCGGCTGCGTTCAAACTGCACGCGGCAGGGCGGCTGGATATTGATACCACCGGGCTGGTGCTGCTGACTGATGATGGTCAGTGGTCGCATCGCATTACCTCTCCGCGTCATCACCTCGAGAAAACCTACCTGGTGGAACTGGAGCAGCCGCTTGACACGGGGCTGATCGAAAAATTTGCCGCCGGCATTCAGCTGCACAACGAGAAAGATCTGACTAAACCGGCGCAGCTGGAAATCCTCGATGAGAAAGCCGCACGCCTGACCCTCAGCGAAGGGCGCTATCACCAGGTGAAACGCATGTTTGCGGCGATGGGCAACCACGTCAGGGCGCTGCATCGCGAAAGCATCGGCGAGATTGTGCTGGATGACGATCTCGGCGAAGGCGAATACCGTGAACTGACCGAGGCGGAAATCAACAGCATCGGCCTGCCGGACGAACTGAAACAGCGCAAATAGCGGGAGACAGCGGTGCGTAAGGAAAAAAATTCACCGGTGGGATTAGTGGTGATTCTGGGATTGCTGGCGATGCTGATGCCGCTCTCCATTGACATGTATCTGCCGGCGATGCCGCAAATCGCCCGTGAGTTCGCGGTGTCGGCCGGCAGCGTGCAGATGACGCTGAATCTCTACATACTCGGCTTCGCCATTGGTCAGCTGGTGTATGGCCCGCTGGCGGACAGCTATGGACGTAAACCGGTGATCGTGCTCGGCACGCTGATTTTTGCCTGCGCGGCGGCAGCCTGTGCGCTGTCGCAATCTATCGACCAGCTGATTCTGATGCGTTTCCTGCACGGGCTGTCCGCCGCTGCCGCCAGCGTGGTGATTAACGCCCTGATGCGCGACAGTTATTCGAAAGAGGATTTCTCGCGCATGATGTCGTTTGTCATGCTGATCACCACCATTGCGCCGCTGCTGGCACCGATCATCGGCGGCTGGCTGCTGCTGCTGTGGAACTGGCACGCCATCTTCTGGACGCTGGCGCTGGCGGCGCTGATCACCACCGTGCTGGTGGTGACGCAGATCCGCGAAACGCTTAAGCCCGAGCAGCGGCAGCGTTTTCACCTGCGCACCACGCTGAGCAATTTTGTTGCACTGGTCCGTCACAAACGCGCCTTCAGCTACATGCTGGCAAGCGGTTTCTCGTTCGCCGGGCTGTTTACGTTTCTGAACGCCGGGCCGTTTGTTTACATTGAGGTCAACCATGTGTCGCCGCAGAATTTCGGCTATTACTTTGGCCTCAACGTGGTGTTCCTGTTTGTCATGACGCTGATTAACAGCCGCGCGGTGCGCCGTTTTGGGCCGCTGGCGATGTTCCGTCTCGGCCTGCTGATCCAGTTCGCCATGGGCATCTGGCTGCTGATTGTCAGCGCGCTCAACCTCGGTTTCTTGCCGCTGGTGTTTGGCGTGGCGATGTTCATTGGCTGCGTATCCACCGTTTCATCCAATGCGATGGCGGTGATCCTCGACGAATTTCCGCACATGGCTGGCACCGCGTCGTCGCTGGCCGGCACGTTACGCTTTGGCGTCGGTGCGCTGGTTGGCGCGCTACTGTCGCTGGTCAGCATCAACAGTGCCTGGCCGATGGTCGCTACCATCGCGCTGTGCGCCACCGTCTCCATTGTGCTGTTCAGCTACGCCGCCCGTCCGCGTCACGCAGCATAACTCTGGCGGGTACCCGCAGTTGCCCGCTGTTCATTCCTCTCCCTGATTTCTCTCTCCGCGCTATCGTCCCGCCTAATGTTTCCATATTGTGAAAATTAATTGATAAAAAAGTAACGACATTGCGTCTAAAATGATTGTTAAGCGCCGCGTAACACGGTAAACATAGGCATAAATGCGAGGGCGCTCGCAAATAATAATGTTGCTACACACTTTGTGCCTGAAACGAGAAGGCCATCCTTGACGTCGATATGCTGAGCTTGCCGGGTGGGGATTCACTGCGATGAAGCCGTCCGTTGTGAATAACGTTACTGTCTCTGGGAACCGAAACACTATGCTGCAACTCTCGGTTGTGCATCGTTTACCACAACTTTACCGCTGGTCGCTGGAACATGCTGGCGCCATTGAACGCCAGGAAGCCGCGAGCGGCGTACCTGATGAGGATCTGGTCGCGCTGCGCCTGCTAAGCCATGACGGCCATCCGGCGCTGGAGATCCTGCAGCAGCTTAAGGAAACGCTGGCGCAGATCCAGGTCGAGTGCAAAATTGCCGAATGTGAAGGGCAGCCGTGTTTGCTGATTCAGCGTGGCGACGAGAGCGCCACTAACTGCTGCCTGAAAAATCAGGGCGTGGCGATTGCTGAAACCTTTGACGGTCACTGAGATAAGGTTTCGCCCTGCGCGGAGGCCAGCAGCTGACGCGTATACGCCGTGGCCGGTGCGTTAAACAGCGCTGCGCATTCACCCTGTTCCACCACTTCTCCCTGGCGCAGTACCACCAGCTGATGACACAGCGCGCGCACCACTTGTAAATCGTGACTGATAAACAGATACGCCAGCTGATGCTGCTGCTGTAAACGGCGCAGCAGAGTGAGAATCTGTTTTTGCACCGATCGGTCCAGCGACGAAGTCGGTTCATCCAGCACCATCAGCTGCGGCTCAAGGATCAGCGCGCGGGCAATGGCAATACGCTGACGCTGCCCGCCAGAAAACTCCGCCGGATAGCGGCTGCGGCTCGCGGCATCCAGCCCGACTTCCTCCATCACCGCAATCACTTTGGCTTCCTGTTCGGCGGCGCTCAGCTGCGGCCGGTGCACCGCCAGCCCTTCGGCGATCACCTGCTGCACCGTCATGCGTGGATTGAGTGACGAGTTGGGATCCTGAAACACCACCTGAATGCGCTGGCGCAGCGGCAGTAGCTGCTTCGCGCTCAGCTGATGCAGCGGCTGGCCGTCGAACCAGATCTCGCCGCGCGCAGCAATCAGGCGCAGCAGCGCCAGGCCGGTGGTGCTTTTGCCTGACCCGGATTCGCCGACTAACCCGAGGCTTTCGCCGCGCCGCAGGGTAAAACTGAGATTGTGTAGCGCGGTTTTTTCCGCCACGGTGCGCTTCAGCAGTCCACGGCGAATCGGGAAACCCACCTGCAAATTATTCACCTGCAACAGCGGCGGCGCGTCGTTCAGCGGCACCGGTGCGCCGTCCGGCTCGGCGGCCAGCAGCTCACGGGTATAAGGCTGCTGTGGCTGGCGAAACAGTGCGTCACAGCGGTTGTGTTCCACCTCGCGCCCGTTGCGCATCACCGTCACGCTGTGGGCCAGCTGACGCACAATGTTCAGGTTGTGGGTAATGAACAGCATGCCCATGTTCAGTTCGCGCTGCAGTTCGCGCAGCAGCTGTAAAATCTGTGCCTGCACCGTGACGTCCAGCGCCGTAGTAGGCTCATCGGCAATCAGCAGTTTGGGCTGGGTCAGCAAGGCCATGGCGATCATCACGCGCTGGCGCTCGCCGCCGGACAGCTGGTGCGGAAAATCCTGCAGGCGCGTCGCGGCCTGGCGAATGCCTACGCGATCGAGGCAGCTGAGAATCTCAGCGCGCGCCGCTTCACGCCGCATGCCACGGTGCAGCGACAGCACTTCATACAGCTGCTTCTCCACGCTGTGCAGCGGATTGAGTGACACCATCGGCTCCTGAAAAATCATCGCCATCTGGTTGCCGCGCAGCCCGCGCATTTCACGCTCGCTGGCCTGCAGCACATCACGCCCGTCAAACAGGATCTCGCCCTGCGGATAGCTCACCGGCGGCTGCGGCAGCAGGCGCATAATCGACAGCGCCGTCACGCTCTTGCCAGAGCCGGATTCGCCGACCAGCGCCAGCGTTTCGCCGGCGTCGATGCGCAGCGAGATATCTTCCACCACGCGGCGCTGCTGAAACGCCACCGCCAGATGATTTACCGTTAACAAACTCATTTAGCGCCCCCGGCTCGGATCAAAGGCATCGCGCACTGCTTCACCAATAAAAATCAGCAGCGACAGCAGCAGGGCGAGGGCGAAGAAGCCGGACAGCCCAAGCCACGGTGCCTGTAGGTTGTTTTTGCCCTGCAGCAACAGTTCGCCCAGCGACGGCGAACCCACCGGCAGGCCGAAGCCAAGGAAATCCAGTGAGGTCAGCGTGGTGATTGAACCGCACAGGATAAACGGCAGAAAGGTGAGCGTGGCGACCATGGCGTTAGGCAACATGTGGCGCAGCATGATGCGGCTGTCGCTGACGCCGAGCGCGCGTGCGGCGCGGATATAGTCAAAGTTACGCGTGCGCAGGAATTCGGCGCGCACCACGCTGACCAGGCTCATCCAGCCAAAGATCACCGTCAGCAGTAACAGCCACCAGAAGTTGGGCTGAATCACGCTGGAGAGCAGAATCAGCATGAACAGCGTCGGCATGCCGGACCATACCTCGATCAATCGCTGGCCGATGAGGTCAACGCGGCCGCCAAAGTAGCCCTGCAGGGCACCCACCACAATGCCAATCACGCTGGAGAACAGCGTCAGCAGCAAACCGAACAGCAGCGAGATGCGCGTGCCGTACAGCAGACGCGCCAGTACATCGCCGCCGTTAGCATCGGTACCCAGCCAGTTTTGCGCCGACGGCGGGGAAGGGAAGGGCACCTCGGTGGCAAAGTTAATGGTGCTGTCGCTGAAGCGGATCGGCGCCCACAACGCCCAGCCCTGCTGGTCAATGCGCTGCTTCAGCCACGGATCCTGATAATCCGCCGGGGTGGCAAACTGGCCGCCATAATCGCTCTCGCTGTAGTTAAACAGCAGCGGCGCATACCAGCGCTGCTGGTAGTGCACCAGCAGCGGTTTGTCATTGGCTAACAGTTCCGCGCCCAGCGACAGCACAAAAATGATCAGAAACAGCCACAGCGACCAGTAACCGCGACGGTTGTGGCGAAAGCGCTGCCAGCGCTGCTGGTTAACGGGAGATAAACGCATCAGCGGCCCTCAAAATCAATGCGTGGATCGACCAGCGTATAGGTCAAATCGCTGAGAATGTTCATCAGCAGGCCAATCAGCGTAAAGATATACAGCGTGCCGAACATCACCGGATAGTCGCGCTGAATGGTGGCATCATAGCCGAGCAGCCCCATGCCGTTGAGTGAGAACATCACCTCAATCAGCACCGAGCTGGTGAAAAACATGCTGATAAAGGTGGCGGGAAAGCCGGCGATCACCAGCAGCATGGCGTTACGAAACACGTGGCCATAGAGGATGCGCTTTTCATCCAGCCCTTTGGCGCGCGCGGTGACCACGTACTGTTTGCGTACCTCATCAAGGAACGAATTTTTCGTTAGCATGGTCAGGGTGGCGAAGCCGCCAATCACCGTGGCCAGCACCGGCAGCGTGATATGCCACAGGTAATCGCTGATTTTGCCGTACCACGGCAGCGTATCAAACTGCGGCGAAGTGAGACCGCGCAGCGGGAACCAGTCGAAATAGCTGCCGCCGGCAAACAGCACAATCAGCATGATGGCAAACAAAAACGCCGGAATTGAGTAGCCGATGATAATAAAGATGCTGCTCCAGATATCAAACGCGCTGCCGTTGCGCACCGCTTTTTTGATGCCCAGCGGAATCGACACCAGATAGATGATCAGCGTGCTCCACAACCCGAGGCTGATCGATACTGGCAGGCTCTCTTTGATCAGCTGCAGCACCGAGGCGTTACGGAACAGGCTGTCGCCAAAGTCAAAACGCAGGTAATTCCACAGCATTTCGCCATAGCGCTGCAGCAGTGGCTTATCGAAGCCGTAGCGATGGGTTATTTCTGCTACCACTTCCGGATCCAGCCCGCGCGCGCCGCGATACTGGCTGTCGCCGGGATTGTCGCGCACCAGCGCACCGCGCGCACCGCTGTCACTGCCGCCGCCGCCAGGCAGGCCGGTGCTGTGACCAAACTGGATATTGGCCAGCGCCTGATCGACCGGGCCGCCCGGTGCAATCTGCACAATAAAAAAATTCAGGGTGATGATGGCCCACAGCGTGGGAATAATCAGCAACAGCCTGCGCAGGAAATAAGCACCCAAACCGCTCTCCTCAGCGTCGATCGGCCGGCAAACGACCGGCTTTGTTCACATCGTACCACCAGTTTTCCAGCCCGGTGGCAAACGCCGGTTTAATCTGCGGATGAGAAAACTTGTCCCACCAGGCCAGGCGTTGTTCGGCGTTATACCACATCGGAATCATGTAGGCATTCCACAGCAGCAGGCGATCCAGCGCCTGGCCGAGCGGCAATAGCGCTTTCTCATCACCCTGATGGGCGACGATTTGCTGCACGAAATGGTCGACCAGCGGATCCTTTACCCGCGCGGTGTTCCACGAAGAGCTGATGTAATCCGACTGCCAGACATATTGCAGGCTGGTGGAGGGCCACGGCATCGCCTGATAAAGCGAAGGAATCATGTCGTAATCGCCTTCGCGCAGCCGGCGCAGATATTGCGAACTGTCCACCTGACGCAGCGTCATCGTAATGCCAAGCCGTGCCAGGCTGTGCTGGAACGGCAGCGCCCAGTCGTTCTGAGATCCGCTGCGCAGCAACAGTTCAAACTGAAACGGCTGACCGGTTTTCACGTTCACCAGCTGCTGATTTTTGATCTGCCAGCCGGCCTGCTTCAGTAGCCCCATCGCCCGCAGCAAATTGTTGCGGTCAAAGCCGCTACCGTCAGAGTGCGGCGGCGCGTAAGCGTTGTTAAACACCTCGGCAGGCAGCTGCGCCTTGTAGGGTGCGAGCAGGACCAGCTGATCGGCGTCCGGATAGCCTCTGGCGGCGTAAGCGGTGTTCTGGAAATAGCTGTCGGTGCGCTTGTAAGCGCCGTAGAACAGCGCTTTATTCATCCACTCAAAATCAAACGCCAGCGTCAGCGCCTCGCGCACCCGGCGATCGGCAAACAAGGCTTTCTCGTTATTGAACGCCAGCCAGCGCGTGTCGGTTGAGACGTCATTCGGCGTGGTGGCTTTCACAATGGCGTGGCTGGTGAAGTTGCGCCCGCGATATTGTGTGGCCCATTTCTTCGCCGAACTCTCCTCACGCAGATCATAGGCGCCGGCCTTAAAGGCTTCAAATGCCACGTTGTCGTCGAGGTAATAGTCGTAGCGCAGGGTGTCAAAATTAAAGCGACCGCGGTTCACCGGCAGATCGGCCGCCCAGTAGTTCTTCACCCGGCTATATTGAATGAACTGACCGGATTTGTATGAGGTGACGCGGTAAGGCCCGCTGGCGAGCGGCGGATAGCCAATCGGCTCATTGAATTTTTTGTTCTGCCAGAATTTTTCCGGCAGCACCGGCAACGTCATCCAGCTCAGCACCAGATCTTTATCCGGCTTCGGCATGTCAATGCGCACCGTTAGCCGGTTCAGCGCTTTCACCTGTACGCCGCGAAACGCCACGCGAAACTGTGGCACGCCTTCGGTCATGAATTTGCCGAAGGTGAAGGCGACATCCTGTGCGGTGATCGGCGTACCGTCCTGAAACTGCGCGTGCGGATTAATCGACACTTCCATCCAGTGGTAATCACTGGGATAGCGTGCTGATTCGGCGATCAGCGGATAGTAGCTGCCGGGCTCATCGTCGGAGGTGGTAAACAGGCCGTCATACAGCGTCTCAGTACCGGCACCGGGATTGCCGCGCGACGCATAGCGGTTGAAGTTGTCGTAAGTGCCGACCACGGCGAGGGTGATCTTGCCGCCTTTCGGTGCCGCCGGATTGGCGTAATCATAATGGCTGAAGTTGACCGCGTATTTCGGTTCGCCCAGCTTAGCAAAGGCGTAGCTTTCGTGGATGGTGTCTGCGTGCACTGGCGCGATAGCGCTGCACATCAATAATGCTGTGGCAAGACGAAGCAGCATAAGCGGGGCGCTCTCCTGTGGTATTCCGCACTCTGGGGTAGCAGTTGCATGGGCTAAGCGTGACGTTAACCCAAACCGGCCTGGCTTTGATAGTAGCTGATCAGCTTTTCCGGTCGTAGCGGACGACTGAACAGATAGCCCTGCAGATGCGTGACGCCACGATTAATCAGCCAGGCGGCCTGGTCGCCGGTCTCCACCCCTTCCGCCACGGTTTTCAGGTTGAGTTTCTTCGCCAGCAGCAGCACGGTATCCAGCACGGGCGAGGTGACGGTTTCGGTGCCGATGCTCTGCACAAAGCCGCGATCGATTTTCAGATAGTCGAACGGGTACTTTTCCAGATAGATCAGCGCGCTATGGCCGGTGCCGAAGTCATCGATGGCAATCTTAAAATTGTGGTCATGCAGCCAGGCGAAGATCTCGCCGGCGTTCTTCTCTCGCACCATGGTGCGCTCGGTAATTTCAAACACATAGCTGAAATGATCGGCAGGCATGGTAGCCAGCCACGCCTGCACGTCGCGGCGGAAACTGGCCGATGCCAGATGCTGCGGCGACATATTCAGGCTGAGACGCGTGCCGCGCGGCAGTTGCTGACAGAGAAAACGTGCGTCGCGCGCCACCAGCGTGAACAGATGCTGAGTCAGCGGAATAATCAGGTTTTGCGCTTCGGCATGGCTGATAAACACATCGGGCGGAATCATGCCTTCAACCGGGTGAGTCCAGCGCAGCAGCGCTTCAACGCCATAGGGTTTGCCGTCGTGCGCGGTTACCAGCGGCTGATATTCCACGTGGAACTGACCGCGCCGGATGCCGAGCTGGATTTCTCGTCCCGGACGCCGGTGCAGCGTCAGTAACAGCCAGCTCACGGCGGCAACCAGCAGCGCCAGCAGCAGGCCGGTCAGCAGTGCCAGCGTGTAGTCACGTGAGGCCAGCGTGCTGCCGTACAGCACAAAGCGCATGCTGCGGTCATTGAGCGACAGTTCGGTGAGAGCAGGCGGCAAATCGCGGCTGCGCACCACCTGCGCGCTGCCACTCAGCAGCGCGCTGTCGCCGACCACCAGCGCCATGCGCGTGATTTCAGGATGCCACGAGGCCAGCAGCTGGTAGGGCGTCAGGCTGAGGTTCATGGTGGCGAGGATACCGGTTTCGGTCGCGCCAGGATTTTTCAGCCACAGCGCCAGCGCCGGTTTGACTGGCTGCAGCGGCGTACCGGGCAGCAGACGCACGTCGCGATCGCGCTCAAGTTCAGAATCGGGTGAAATGGCGCTGGCGGCCAGCAGGAATGATCCGGTGGCCGACGAGCAGTAAGCGTTGCCGTCGCGTACCAGCAGAATGGCGCGAATATTACCGGCAAAGGCGGCGCGGGAGGTCAGATCGCGGCTGACGCTGTTACAGTTGAGTTGCGTATATTGCTGCAGTGGATAAAGCGTATCCACCAGGCTGGCCATCACCTGTTGCAGCTCGTCGCGGCTGTGTATCAGCAGCTGCTGGTGTTGCTGGACGCGCTTTTGCCAGGTCAGCGTGAGCAGGACGGTGACAAACAAGACAAAAAACGCGATCCCGATTAGCACGCTACTCCAGACGATACGTCGTGAGTAGCTGGCATGACGATTTAACGTCCCCGACAGTGGCATGGCGTTGCTTCCCCTGATCTTGCCATTTTTATTATAAAATCGCATACAACTGTGCTGGTAGAAGGCAACGAGAATATAACGAGGCCGCGCGAAAAGTCTCGTTATATTTTTGATTCGCAATTACTTTTTCAGCCATGGATTTGGCTCAGGCAACCGCAGACGAAAAAAAACGCTGCCGGGGCAGCGTTCATGAATTCTCTGGCTGAGAACATCACAGAAGGAACGGGTCAGCTGGGGTTTTTGGCCAGTACCCGACGCGCTTCGCGGTAGCGATTTTTCCAGTAACTGTCGTTGAGGCTGGAAATCATCACGCCACTGCTGGTTGACGCGTGAACAAAATTGTCATTGCCAAGGTAAATGCCGACGTGGCGACCGGTAGAACCGGCGCGGAACAGCACTAAATCACCTGGACGCAGTTTACTGCGTGAAATCTCTTTACCACTGTCCTGCTGTTCTGATGTAGAACGCGGCAGCTCTAAACCAAACTGTTCGCGAAAGGTGCGCTGAACAAAAGCAGAACAGTCAATGCCGCGTTTGGTGTCGCCGCCTAAGCGATAACGCACACCTTTCCAGTCACTGTACTGCTCCATGATGCGGGACTTAACGTCCACGTTCTGCACCATTTGTTCAAATTCGTCCTGAGACGCCTGAAGTAAAAAACCATTCTGGTTGTTAACTTCATGATTCTCGTTATTCGCGTTCTGACCGTTATGGGTACTGCTACATGCCGATAAGAGGGTTGCTAATGCTACTGCGGGAATAATCCGCCTGAGGTATCTCAGAATTGGTTGAGACTTGACCATTGTACGTGTTTTCCTTCGATGTCCTTACGACAGAATGTCGCCAGCCAGATGACAAAACGGGTTGAGATTAATAAGTGCGACCCTCTAAGACAATTCCTTAATTACTAAAATGTGTTAATGCACACATTTTTGTTGTTCAGGATACCGAATTTTATGCTGCACACTTGTAATCGGAGTTGAGGTTAACCGATTACAGACCGCGTGGCGAGTGCTTTTATATAAATTCTTATAGGTTTTTTTGATGTGAAATCAATCTGTAACACAACGGTTACTTTATCAACAACTGGCAGCGATTTAAGCGTCAATTAACGGCAGGAACAGCGGCTAATTCTGGCGCTAAGGGAGATTTTAAGAGGGTTCTGGCTGGACAGGCCAGGAATAACGCCATTGTCAGCACAATTGACGCATAGGTTTTTCTTTTATCAGAAAACGCTTAGCGGGCTAATAATTTATTTAAGGATTAAATAAGCGCGGGCGATCTGACAAACCGCGAATAATCGCCCGCGTTAAACAATTACGCCTGGGGTTTATATTTTCCCGGCAGCGAACGATACAGCCAGTTCACCAGTTTGTCGCTGGCCGGGGTTAATAACCACCAGCTCAGTCCCACCAGCACCACCGACAGCGAACCGACCGCGATATCGGTAAACCAGTGCGCACCCGCCATCACGCGCGGCAGGGAAAAGACCACCACAATCAGCAGGCCCATCAGGAAGGCGCGGAAGCCGAAATAGCGCCACATAAAGCAGGCGAAGATAATCAGCATCATGCCGTGATCGCCGGGGAAGCTGTCTCTGGACGCATCTTTTGCCGGAATTCCGGTCAGTTCGCTAACGCGATGCACGTTATCAAAGAACAGCGTCGGGCTGGAATGCTTAACCGGCAGCAGGTGGCCCAGCTGGTTAAGGATTACTGCCGTCAGCAGCATGGTAATACCAATCGCCAGCATACGGCGCCGGCCCTGCGGCGTTTCGCGGCGCCAGAACCACAGATACAGCAGGCCCATCGCCAGCAGCGACACCGCATCGAAACCGCGGAAATTGGTGATCGCCACCAGCAGCGCAAAGCCGTGATGATCGACCATCTGGTCGTTAAAGCCAAAAAAGATGCTTTTGTCGACAGCAAACCAGAACCCGTGCTCTGGCGGCAGATACCACGACATAAATAGCATCACACCCAGCGCGTTCAGCAGCAGGATGGTGATCAAACGAGTAGTGCGCATAAAAGTAACTCAAAAGGAAAAAAATAACGGGCAAACCTACCGCAGCTAATTTAAACGAATCTTCAACAGGGCAGTCTGCAATGCGTTCCAGTCGGCGGCCTGATGGTGGATTAATTCAATCCGACTGTCCGGCGGCGTGACCGGGCGCGTTTCAATAAACAGGTCTTCGCCCTGACGGTTAATGCTGACCAGACCGTCAGCGGTACGCAGCACACCTTTAACGCGATCGACCGGCGCAAGCCGCGCCCACTCTAAGGCCGGAATGGTATCGAAAACCGTCTGCCCATCGAAAATCCAGCCACAGGAAGCATAGCCCTGACCTTCATTTAACGCACGGCGCCAGCGCGCTTCGCCTTCCAGTTTCAGCGCCGCCAGCCCCTGCGGGCGTGACGGATGATGATGGTGCGCCGCATCGGGTACCGCACGATCCGCCAATGCCGGCTGGCTCAGCAACGCGGGATCAATGTTGCCCCAGCTGGCTTCGATCAGCTGACGGTCGCCTAAATGCTGCTGCTGCCAGCTCGCCAGCCGCTGACGATCCTCCGCGCTCCACGTGTCGCTTTTGTTGGCGATGATGATGTCGGCGGCGATCAGCTGGTCGCGAAAGTTTTCATTCTCCGTGACGCGCGCATCGGCTAACTGACGCGGGTCGAGCAGCGTCAGCGTGGCGTCCAGGCTGATCCACGGCTGATAGACCGCCGCGCGCAGCATATTCAGTAACTGTTTGGGATGGCCCAGGCCGGTAGGTTCGATGATCAGGCGGTCCGGCCTGGTCTGCTTCAGCAGCATATTCAGCCCGACCTGCAGCGGCAGGCCGTTGACACAGCACATGCAGCCGCCGGGGATCTCTTTCAGCGTGGCGCCGCGATCGGCGAGCAGCGCGCCGTCGATGCCAATCTCGCCAAATTCGTTGACCAGAATGGCCCAGTTCTCACTGGCCGGTTTGTGCGCCAGCAGATGTAACAGGGTGGTGGTTTTACCGCTACCGAGAAAGCCGGTAATCAGGTTCACGCGCGTCATGATTTACTCCGTTAAAAATCGCCGCGCCGGACAACCGCATCCGGCGCGCAGGCGGTTGTTATACTATAACAATCAACCGCCGCCGGAGAAAATCGTGCGCTTAATCGGCGCGTCCCATATAACGACGCTCGGCAATGTGGATACGGATGCGATCGCCGTTGCTCAGGTATTCCGGCACCTGAATCGACAGGCCGGTGCTCATGCCCGCCGGTTTGGTGCGCGCGCTGGCCGATGCCCCTTTGATGCCGGGTGAGGTATCAACGATCTCCATGTCTACCGTCTGCGGCAGTTCCAGCGCCAGCACCTGACCATCCATGGTGAGCACCTGGATACCGGGAATGCCGCCTTCCGGAATAAACAGCAGCTCTTCTTCAATCTGATCTTTTTTGAAGCTGTACGGCGTGTAATCTTCGTCATCCATAAACACGTATTCGTCGCCGTCGATATACGAGAAGGTCACCGCGCGGCGGCTGAGCTGGATGGCATCAATAATGTCATCACCCTTGAAGCGCTCTTCAACTTTCAGGCCGGTGCGCACATCGGTGAAACGCATCTTATACAGCGTGGCGGCACCGCGCGCGCTCGGACTCTGGACATCGATATCCTTCACCAGCAACAGTTTACCGTTCCAGGTAACGGCCATACCTTTTTTGATTTCGTTTGCCTTTGGCATAATGCTTGACTCGCTATAACCAGATTGATGCGCGCCAACTTACTCGCGCGCTGAAAAACAGGCAAGTAAGGCCGGTGAAAATTGTTGGCGGCGCATAGAATTCCGCCGTGCACACTGCTATTGTCGGCCGCTAATCTTTGCAGGAGCGCATGATGTTGTGTCGAGACCAGTGCGGTGCCTGTTGCACAGCCCCTTCCATTTCTTCCCCGATCCCCGGTATGCCTGACGGCAAACCGGCCAATACCCGCTGCGTTCAGCTTGATGAACAGCAGCGCTGCAAAATTTTTGGCTCGCCGCTGCGCCCGACGGTGTGTGCCGGTTTACAGCCCAGCGCTGAGATGTGCGGCAACAGCCGCGCCGACGCCATGATCTACCTGCTGCAGCTGGAAGCGGATACCGCGCCCTGAGCCTGAGCTGACGCGAGCTGAAGATCGTGCGCCTTTCACTGACGGCGTTACAGCAACGCGTCAGCTTTGCCCCTGTGAAAAATCCTAAATCCACGGTGAAGTGTGCGGAGCATCAAAAATCTGCTACGCCGATTGCGCATTTTCTTGCCTGTAATCGGGTGCTGTACCATATTCCCTGAAACGTTTCAGCGTTGTCCTCCCGGCTAAGTCCGTGTCGTACAGCGTATTTTTTCGCCATCAGGCTGAAACGATTCACTTTCAGCAAGCGAGGAGAAATATGTTCCAGCTCGAAGTTCAGGCCATTCACACCGGCGCCAGCGCGTCCGATAAAGAACAGGCCATCCGTCAGGTTGCCGCTGCGCTTACCGCAGCCGGAAATGTAGCGGAAGGCTACGTCGACGGCATGCTGGCGCGCGAACAGCAAACCACCACTTTTCTCGGCAACGGCATCGCCATTCCGCACGGCACCACCGATACCCGCGATCTGGTGCTGAAAACCGGCGTGCAGGTTTATCAGTTCCCGCAGGGCGTGGACTGGGGCGATGGCCAGACGGCGTACGTCGCCATCGGCATTGCCGCTAAATCTGACGAGCACCTCGCGCTGCTGCGCCAGCTGACCCACGTATTAAGCGATGACAGCATCGCTGAGCAGCTGAAATCCGCCTCTGCTGAAGAGCTGCGCGCGCTGCTGATGGGTGAAAAACAGGCCGCTGAATTCCAGTTTGATACCTCGCTGATCGCCACCGACGTGGCTGCCAGCGATCTGATGACGCTGCAGGCGCTGAACGCCGGGCGTCTGCAGGCGGCCGGTGCCGTTGACGCCAGCTTTGTCGCGGACGTCGTCTCGCACGCGCCGCTCAGCCTCGGTCAGGGCATCTGGCTGAGCGACAGCTCGCACGGCAACCTCAACAGCGCGGTGGCGGTGAGCCGCAGCGCGACGCCGCTGGCGCATCAGGGCGAACCGGTAGCGCTGCTGCTGACGGTCGCCGCCACCGATCAGCGTCCGCTTGAGGTGCTGGGTTACCTCAGCAATCTGCTGCTGAACAATCAGGCTGAACGCCTGCTGAAGGCGGATGCAGCGGGCATTCTCGCGCTGCTGACCAGCGAAGTGGATGAAGCCGCGGACGTGTTAACCGCAGAATTTACCATTCGCAACGAGCACGGCCTGCATGCGCGTCCGGGCACCGCGCTGGTGAGCGTGATCAAACAGTTCAACAGCGATATCACCGTGACCAATCTCGACGGCAGCGGTAAGCCGGCTAACGGGCGCAGCCTGATGAAGGTGGTCGCGCTGGGCGTGAAGAAAGGCCATCGTCTGCGTTTCACCGCCAGCGGTGACGATGCGCAGCAGGCGCTGCACGCCATCGAAGAAGCCATTAACAGCGGTCTGGGCGAGGGGGCAGCATGAGTCGTCGCGTTGCCACTATCACCCTGAACCCGGCGTACGATCTGGTCGGCTACACGCCGGAGATCGAGCGCGGCGAGGTTAATCTGGTCAAAACCACCGGGCTGCACGCTGCGGGTAAAGGCATCAATGTCGCCAAAGTGCTGAAAGATCTCGGCATCGACGTCACCGTCGGCGGCTTCCTCGGCAAAGAGAATCAGGACGGCTTTCAGCAGCTGTTCAGCGAACTCGGCATCGCTAACCGTTTTCAGGTGGTGCAGGGCCGTACCCGCATTAACGTCAAGCTGACGGAAAAAGACGGCGACGTCACCGATCTCAACTTCTCGGGCTTTGACGTCACCGCGCAGGACTGGGATCGCTTCACCGCCGACTCGCTGACCTGGCTGGGTCAGTTCGATATGGTGTGCGTGAGCGGCAGTCTGCCAGCGGGCGTTGCGCCGGACGCGTTCACCAAATGGATGAGCGATCTGCGCACCCAATGTCCGTGCATCATTTTTGACAGCAGCCGTGAAGCGCTGGTGGCCGGTCTGAAAGCGGCACCGTGGCTGGTCAAACCGAATCGCCGCGAACTGGAAATTTGGGCTGGTCGCAAGCTGCCGACGCTGCAGGACGTGATTGACGCCGCGCACCAGCTGCGCGAGCAGGGCATTGCCCATGTGGTGATTTCCCTTGGTGCGGAAGGCGCGCTGTGGGTCAATGCCTCTGGCGAATGGATCGCCAAACCGCCTGCGTGTGAAGTGGTCAGCACCGTGGGCGCCGGAGATTCGATGGTTGGCGGCCTGATTTACGGCCTGCTGATGCGGGAATCCAGTGAACACACGCTGCGTCTGGCGACGGCGGTGGCGGCCATGGCCGTCAGCCAGAGCAACGTCGGCGTGACCGATCGTACCCAGTTGGCCGCGATGATGGCGCGCGTCGACTTACAACCCGTTAACTAACAGCAGGAGAGCGATAATGAAAACGCTGCTGATAAAAGATTCTTCACTCGGCCTGGCATCAGGCCATTTAGCCTCGGAACGTCTGCAGGCGGCAGCAGGGCAGGCGGGACTGACGCTGGTTGACAGCGCCGCGGACGCCGAACTGGTGCTGGTGATTGGCCAGCAGGTCACCGACAACGCGCAGCTGGCCGGCAAGTCGGTCGCACTAGTGGACGTGCAGCAGGCGCTGCGCGATCCGCAGGCGGCACTGGCGCTGGCTAAAGATGCGGCGCAACCGTGGCAGCCGGCTGTGGCAACCCCGGCGGCAATCCCTGCGGCAGGCGCACCGGCGCAGAGCACCGGTCAGAAACGTATTGTGGCCGTTACCGCCTGTCCGACCGGCGTGGCGCACACCTTCATGGCTGCCGAAGCGATTGAGGCGGAAGCCAGCAAGCGCGGCTGGTGGGTGAAAGTGGAAACCCGCGGTTCAGTTGGTGCCGGCAATCCGATCACGCCAGAAGAAGTGGCTGCGGCCGATCTGGTGATTGTCGCGGCGGATATCGACGTCGACCTGGCGAAATTTGCCGGCAAGCCGATGTACCGCACCTCCACCAGTCTGGCGCTGAAGAAAACTGCGCAGGAGCTGGATAAAGCACAGGCGGAAGCCAAAGTCTGGCAGCCTTCCGGCAACCAGGCCGCAGCCAGCCAGAGCGACAGCAAAGAGAAAGCCGGTGCCTATCGGCATCTGCTGACCGGCGTATCTTATATGCTGCCGATGGTGGTGGCGGGCGGTCTGAGCATTGCGCTGTCATTCGCCTTTGGTATTACCGCATTTAAAGAGCAGGGCACGTTAGCCGCGGCGCTGATGCAGATCGGTGGCGGCAGCGCCTTTGCGCTGATGGTGCCGGTGCTGGCGGGCTTTATCGCCTTTTCGATTGCCGATCGTCCGGGCCTGACGCCAGGGCTGATTGGCGGCATGATCGCCACCAGCATCAACGCCGGTTTCCTTGGCGGCATCATCGCCGGTTTCATCGCCGGTTACGCCGCGAAACTGCTGAGCAGCAAAGTGAAGCTGCCGCAAAGTATGGAAGCGCTGAAGCCGATTCTGATCATTCCGCTGGTGGCCAGTCTGATTACCGGCCTGCTGATGATTTACGTGGTAGGCAAACCGGTTGCCGGCATCATGAGCGGTCTGACCAACTGGCTGGCGAACATGGGCACCGCGAACGCGGTCCTGCTGGGCGCGATTCTGGGCGGCATGATGTGTACCGACATGGGCGGTCCGGTGAACAAAGTGGCTTACGCGTTTGGTGTCGGTCTGCTGAGTTCACAAACCTACGCGCCGATGGCTGCCATTATGGCCGCCGGGATGGTGCCACCGCTGGCGATGGGGCTGGCAACGCTGGTAGCGCGTCGTAAGTTTAATAAAGGTCAGCAGGAGGGTGGTAAAGCGGCGCTGGTGCTGGGCCTGTGCTTTATCTCCGAAGGTGCCATTCCGTTTGCGGCGCGTGACCCGATGCGTGTACTGCCATGCTGTATCGTGGGTGGCGCAGTGACCGGCGCTATCTCCATGGCGATGGGGGCCAAACTGATGGCGCCGCACGGCGGGCTGTTCGTGCTGCTGATTCCAGGCGCTATCACACCGGTGCTGGGTTATCTGCTGGCGATTGTGATTGGTACGCTGATCGCCGGTCTGGGCTATGCAATTCTGAAACGTCCGGAAGAAGAACTGGCAAAAGCCGCGTAACGGCAGCCAGTGACAACAAAGGGAGCCGCGGCTCCCTTTTTTATTGGCACAGGCTCCGGTTAAACCCGTTACGCCTGCTGCTCTGCCTTCAGCCAGGCAATTTCATCCTTCCAGATATCCGGATTGATGGTTTCCAGAATCAGCGGAATACCGTCGAAACGCGCATCCTTCATCAGCCAGCTAAACGCGGTCTTGCCAATGTTGCCCTCGCCGAGGCTGTGGTGGCGATCCACGCGGCTGCCGAGCGTGCTTTTGGCATCATTGAGATGCATACCGCGCAGATACTGGAAACCGACCACGCGTTCAAACTCGGCAAAGGTGGCTTCACAGGCGGCTTCGCTGCATAAATCATATCCGCCAGCGAAGGCGTGGCAGGTATCAATGCACACGCCGACACGCGATTTGTCTTCCACATGGTCGATGATCGCGGCGAGATGCTCAAAGCGGAAGCCGAGGTTACTGCCCTGGCCGGCGGTATTCTCAATCACCGCTATCACGTTGTGGGTTTTATCCAGCGCAATGTTGATCGACTCGGCGATGCGCTTCAGGCAGGCGTCTTCATCAATCTGCTGCAGGTGGCTGCCGGGATGGAAGTTGAGCAGCGTCAGGCCAAGCTGCTCGGCGCGCTGCATCTCATCAATAAACGCCTCGCGCGATTTTTCCAGCGCGTCCATCACCGGGTGGCCGAGGTTAATCAGATAGCTGTCGTGCGGCAGGATCTGCGCAGCGCTAAAGTTGTATTGATCGCAGGCGGTTTTAAAAGCATCGATCACCTGCGCAGAGAGCGGTGCGGCTTTCCACTGGCGCTGATTTTTGGTGAACAGCGCAAAGGCTGTGGCTTCGATTTCATGGGCCCGGATCACTGCCTGGTCTACGCCGCCGGATGCGCTAACGTGTGCGCCGATATATTTCATGCCGCTCTCCTGAATGGGCGATTGCTGATGCAAAACGCCCATGATAGCGGATGCGCTTACGCCATGAAATGTTGCACCAGCACATTCAGTGCGCCGCCGCCGAGAATCAGCCAGATAAACATCAGCAGCCCGAGCAGCAGCGGTTTGACGCCCGCCTGCTTCAGCGCGCTGAAACGGGTGGTTAAGCCCAGCGCCGCCATCGCCATTGCCAGCAGCAGGTTCGCCAGCTGATTCAGTCCCGCCACCACCGGCGGTGGCAGCAGATGCAGGGAGTTAACCAGCGCCACCACAATAAACAGCAGGGCAAACCATGGAAAGCTGATCGGCTGCTGTGCCTGACGATGCTGGCTGCGCTGGCGCTGCAGCCAGCTGCCGAGGATCAGCAGAAACGGTGCCAGCATCATCACCCGCAGCATCTTGGCGATCACCGCCGTGTTCTCCGTTTCCGCACCCATCGCATGGCCGGCCGCCACCACCTGCGCCACTTCGTGCAGCGTCGAGCCGGTGAAAATGCCGAAGTGTTGTGCGCTGACCTGCGGCACCAGCGTCCAGAGAAACGGATACAGCACAATGCCGACGGTGCCAAACAGCACCACGGTGGCCACCGCGACCGCCACTTTCGACGGCGCGGCTTTAATTACCGGTTCACTTGCCAGCACCGCTGCCGCGCCGCAAATGCTGCTGCCGGCACCAATCAGCCATACGGTTTCGCGATCCATTTTCAGCAAGCGGATGCCGATCAGGCAGGTGATCAGAAAGGTTGAGCTCAGCACCAGTACATCAATCAGCACGCCGCTGACGCCGACATCGGCGATCTGCTGCACGGTGATGCGGAAACCGTAAAGAATGATGCCGAGGCGCAGCAGGCGCTGTTTCGCCAGCAGCACACCGCTATCGCACTGGCTGGCCACCCGGGGATACAGGCTATTGCCCAGCACAATGCCGACGATGATGGCCAGCGTCAGCGCACCGAATCCCGCGCCTGCCAGCCATGGCTGACTGGCCAGCCACGCGGCAACGGCGGCGATGGCGGCGGTCAGCAGCAGCCCGGGCAGCCAGCGGTGAACATGAAAAGGGGTTTTGTTAACGCTTAGTTCAGCCATAATACGCTTCTCCTCAGTGAGGCTTTAGCGTGCGCCTGGCTGGCTTAAAAGTGAAATTGATAATATATTTATAATCAACCGGAATAAGTGATAAGGAAGGGCAACAATGTTCATGCGCCTGCGCCGCTGGGCGAAGCTCATCAAACGGGACGTGCTAACGCTGTGGTTTGCCTGTCGCGATCCGCGTACGCCGTGGTGGTTTAAGCTGCTGGCCTTCGGCATTGTTGCCTATGCGCTCAGCCCCATCGATCTGATTCCGGACTTCATCCCGATTATTGGCCTGCTGGATGACGCGATTATCATCCCGCTCGGCGTGATGATCCTGCTGCGTCTGCTGCCGCGCGACGTGCGCATCAGCAGCGCCGAACGCGCCGAGGTGCAGCGCGCGCGCGGCAAGAAAATTGTTAGCTGGAGCGGCCTGATTCTGATGCTGCTGATCTGGCTGGCGGTGGTGATTTATCTGGTGAAGCGTTACGCCATGTAAGGAGCACGCATGCACATTACGCTGCGTCAGATTGAAGTGTTTACCGAGGTGCTGAAAAGCGGCTCCACCACTCAGGCCTCGCAGGTGCTGGCGCTGTCGCAGTCGGCGGTCAGCGCGGCGCTGTCCGATCTCGAGAGTCAGCTTGGCGTGCAGCTGTTTGACCGCGTCGGCAAACGGCTGGTGCTCAATGAACACGGCCGGCTGCTCTATCCGCGCGCCGTCGGGCTGCTGGAGCAGGCGATTGAGATCGAACAGCTGTTTAAAGAGGACAACGGGGCTATACGCCTGTTTGCCAGCAGCACCATTGGTAACTATCTGCTGCCGGGGATGATTGCCGCCTATCGCCGCGACTTTCCCACGCTGCCGCTGGAACTCAGCGTCGGCAACAGCCAGGACGCCATCAATGCGGTGGCCGATTTTCGCGTCGACATCGGCCTGATTGAAGGGCCGTGCCATGAACCGGATATCATCAGCGAACCGTGGCTGGAGGATGAACTGGTGGTGTTCGCCGCGCCGGATGCGCCGCTGTTGCAACAGCCGGTGACGCTGGAAACGCTGGCCGCAGCGCCGTGGATCCTGCGTGAGCGCGGTTCCGGTACGCGTGAGATTGTCGATTACCTGCTGCTGTCGCACCTGCCGCAGTTTCAGCTGGGGATGGAGTTAGGTAACTCGGAGGCGATTAAACACGCGGTGCGCCACGGCATGGGCATCAGCTGCTTATCGCGCCGGGTGATTGCCGATCTGCTGGAAGCCGGCACGCTGACGGAAGTGCCGGTCCCGCTGCCGCGCCTGACGCGCACCCTGTATCGCATCCATCACCGGCAGAAACATCTGTCGAAAGCGCTGAGCCGCTTCCTCGCCTACTGCCGGGAATAGACGCCACCGGCATTACGCTGTGGCTAATAATTCCCGGCCGATTATGAAGGTAACTAATAACCCGTGGTGAATGCTATACAGTGCAGGCTTTGCTGCTACAATCGCGCCTTATTTTTATCCAGCATAGCGTTTACACATGCATAATGACTCAAAAACAACACAACAACCTGGGCTGCGCCGTGAATTAAAAGCGCGCCATATCACCATGATCGCCATTGGCGGTTCCATCGGCACCGGCCTGTTTGTCGCCTCGGGTGCCACTATCTCTCAGGCGGGTCCTGGCGGTGCGTTGCTCTCTTACGCGCTGATCGGCCTGATGGTTTACTTCCTGATGACCAGCCTCGGCGAACTGGCGGCGTTTATGCCGGTCTCCGGTTCCTTTGCCACCTACGGTGCCAAATATGTCGAAGAGGGCTTTGGCTTCGCGCTGGGCTGGAACTACTGGTACAACTGGGCGGTGACCATCGCCGTTGACCTCGTCGCCTCACAGCTGGTGATGAACTACTGGTTCCCGGACACGCCGGGCTGGATCTGGAGCGCGCTGTTCCTCGGCCTGATGTTCCTGC
This sequence comes from Pantoea dispersa, assembly GCF_035783935.1. Classification (GTDB taxonomy): domain Bacteria; phylum Pseudomonadota; class Gammaproteobacteria; order Enterobacterales; family Enterobacteriaceae; genus Pantoea; species Pantoea dispersa_C. The sequence continues at coordinate 265,531 of NZ_JALKOV010000004.1, forward strand.
TTAACTACATTTCGGTCAAAGGCTTTGGCGAGGCCGAATATTGGTTCTCGCTGATCAAAGTCACCACGGTGATCATCTTTATCGTGGTTGGCGTGCTGATGATTACCGGCATCCTGCGCGGCGCGGAGAATGCTGGCTGGCACAACTGGACGGTGGGCGATGCGCCGTTTGCCGGTGGGTTTGCCGCGATGATTGGCGTGGCGATGATTGTCGGCTTCTCCTTCCAGGGCACCGAACTGATCGGCATTGCCGCCGGTGAATCTGAAGATCCGGCGAAAAATATTCCGCGCGCGGTACGCCAGGTGTTCTGGCGCATTCTGTTGTTTTACGTGTTCGCGATCCTGATCATCAGCCTGATTCTGCCGTATACCGATCCGCAGCTGCTGCATAATGATGTCACCGATATCAGCGTCAGCCCGTTCACGCTGGTGTTCCAGAATGCCGGTCTGCTGTCCGCGGCGGCGGTGATGAATGCGGTGATCCTGACGGCGGTACTGTCGGCGGGTAACTCCGGCATGTACGCTTCAACGCGCATGCTGTTTAACCTGGCGCAGGAAGGCAAAGCGCCGCGCATTTTTGCGAAGCTGTCGAAAGGCGGCGTCCCGCGCAATGCCCTGCTGGCGACTACGGTGGTGGCAGCGCTGTGCTTCCTGACCTCGAAATTCGGCAACCAGGAAGTGTACCTGTGGCTGCTGAATACCTCAGGCATGACCGGTTTCATCGCCTGGCTCGGCATTGCTATCAGCCATTATCGTTTCCGCCGCGGCTACGTGGCGCAGGGGCTGGATCTGGCCGATCTGCCTTATCGCTCCGGCTTCTTCCCGCTGGGGCCGATTTTTGCGTTCGTGCTGTGTCTGATCATTACGCTGGGGCAGAACTATCAGGCGTTCCTCGCCGATCGTATTGACTGGTACGGCGTTGCCGCAACCTATATCGGCCTTCCGCTGTTCCTGGTGATCTGGCTGGGTTACAAGCTGACGCGCGGCACCCGTGTCGTAAAATACGGCGAGATGGAATTCCCTTCCTTTAAGCAGTAATGCATTACAACGCAGCCTGGACGCGTTTTTGCGCGATGAATCGCGCCGCTACAAATCGGTGCAACCCTCTGTAGCGGCGCAATTTATTGCGCTGGCAAACAAGTAGCAATACATGACAACGCGGCCCCGGCCGCGTTTTTGCGCGATGAATCGCGCCGCTACAAATCGGTGCAACCCCCCCCTGTAGCGGCGCAATTTATTGCGCTGGCAAACAAGCAGTAATGCATAACAACGCGGCCCCGGACGTTTTTTGCGCGATGAATCGCGCCGCTACAAATCGGTGCAATCCCCTGTAGCGGCGCAATTTATTGCGCTGGCAAACAAGTAGTAATGCATAACAACGCGGCCCCGGCCGCGTTTTTGCGCGATGAATCGCGCCGCTACAAATCGGTGCAACCCTCTGTAGCAGCAAAACTTATTGCGCTGGCAAACAAGCAGTAATGCATAACAACGCGGCCCCGGACGTTTTTTGCGCGATGAATCGCGCCGCTACAAATCGGTGCAACCCTCTGTAGCAGCGCAATTTATTGCGCTGGCAAACAAGCAGCAATACATGACAACGCAGCCCGGACGTTTTTTTGCGCGATGAATCGCGCCGCTACAAATCGGTGCAACCCTCTGTAGCGGCGCCATTTATTGCGCTGGCAAACAAGCAGTAATGCATGACAACGCGGCCCCGGCCGCGTTTTTTTTGCCATTTGTTAAGCGATGCAAACCAGTCGGGCTTTGTTACAGAGATAGCATTGATAATTATTATCACCTGCTCTATTGTGGCAGCCGTTATAATGGCGACAGGAAACAGGTAGAACAATGCGTAGTACGGACTCCGCGCTGGTGGCGGAACATGGCACCGAAGCCGAGACCCTGATCCGTTATCGTCAGGTTTTGCGTCAGCGACTGCTGCTGATTGGCGTGCTGGTGCTGGCGATCCTCGCGTCAGTTATCCTCGATTTTACCCTTGGCCCGGCTGGCCTGACTCTCGATACGCTGTGGCAAACGCTGCTCCATCCCGCAGCGGTGGACGCCGGTACGCGCGTGATCGTCTGGGACATCCGTCTGCCGTATGCGCTGATGGCGGTAGTGGTCGGCTTCTCACTCGGCCTCGCCGGTGCTGAAATGCAGACCATCCTCAATAACCCGCTGGCCAGCCCGTTCACGCTGGGCGTCTCGTCGGCAGCGGCGTTTGGTGCCGCGCTGGCGATCATTCTCGGTATCGGTATTCCCGGCGTGCCGGATCAGTGGCTGATCTCCGCCAATGCCTTTGTCTTCGCCTTGTTTGCCGCGCTGATGCTGGATGGCATCACGCGCTGGAGCAAAGTCTCAACCTCCGGCGTGGTGCTGTTTGGCATCGCGCTGGTGTTCACCTTTAACGCCCTGGTTTCGATGATGCAGTTCATCGCCAGCGAAGATACGCTGCAGGGCCTGGTGTTCTGGACCATGGGCAGTCTGGCGCGTGCCTCGTGGGAAAAACTGGGCGTGCTGAGCGCCGCCTTTGCCATTCTGCTGCCGTTCTCAATGCTCAGCAGCTGGAAACTCACGGCGCTGCGCCTCGGTGAAGATCGTGCGGTGAGTTTCGGCATTGACGTGCGGCGGCTGCGGCTGGCGACGCTGCTGCGCATCAGCATCCTTTCGGCGCTGGCGGTGGCATTCGTCGGCCCTATCGGTTTTATCGGTCTGGTGGCACCGCACATCGCGCGCATCATGTTTGGTGAAGATCATCGCTACTATCTGCCAGCCAGTGCGCTGATCGGCGCGCTGGTGCTGTCACTGGCGTCGGTAGCCTCGAAAAACCTCATTCCCGGCGTCATCATTCCGGTCGGCATCGTCACCTCGCTGGTCGGCGTGCCGTTCTTTCTCAGCATTATTCTGCGACATCGGGGGACAGTGTGATGGAGCAGGGCTTACGCGTCAGCCACTTTTACGCCGGTTACCCGAAGCGTAACGTCATTGACGATCTCAATGTCACGCAACTGCCGCGCGGCAAAATTACTGTGCTGCTGGGGCCTAACGGCTGCGGCAAATCGACGCTGCTGCGCGCGCTTGCTGGTCTGAGCAAAGGGCAGGGCGAGCTGTGGCTCAACGGCGAAGAGCTGATGAGCCAGCCGTTTGCCCGGCGCGCGCAGCGCGTGGTGTATCTGCCACAGACGTTGCCAGCCGGTGTGCATCTGCACGTGCTGGAGTCGATCATCGTGGCGCAGCGTGCCTCCGGCGGATTACACAGCGCAGCCAGTGAAGCGGAGATCATGCATTTGCTGGAGCAGCTGGGCATCGCCCATCTGGCGATGCGCTACCTCGATCAGCTGTCCGGCGGCCAGAAGCAACTGGTCGGGCTGGCGCAGTCGCTGATTCGCCGTCCGGAACTGTTGCTGCTGGATGAACCGCTCAGCGCGCTGGATTTGAATTATCAGTTCCACGTGATGGATTTGGTGCGGCGCGAAACCCGGCTGCGCAACATGGTGACGGTGGTGGTGGTGCATGATATCAACATCGCGCTGCGTCATGCCGATCACGCGCTGATGCTGAAACAGGGACAGCTGCTGGCCGACGGAGCGCCGTCGCAGGTGATTACGCCGGAAACGCTGGCGCAGGTGTATGGCGTGCGTGGCCGCATTGAGCACTGCTCACAGGGCACACCGCAGGTGATGATCGATGGGCTGGTGGCTGAGTCGCTGGCCTGATCGTCAACATGTTCTGCCCCCCGGCATCCGGGGGGCAGAACCGTGCACTTACGCCAGCAAATGCTGCGCGTGGAACCGCAGATGGTCCTCAACGAAGCTGGCGATAAAGAAGTAGCTGTGGTCATAACCCGGCTGGATACGCAGCTCCAGCGGGAAATTCTGCTCATGCGCCACCGCTTCCAGTCGCTCCGGACGTAGTTGATCGGCAAGGAACTGATCGCTATCGCCCTGATCGATCAGCACCGGCAGGCGATGTTCGGCGTTCTGCATCAGCAGGCAGCTATCCCACTCGCGCCACGTCTGGCGATCGTCGCCCAGATAGGCCGCAAACGCTTTCTGTCCCCACGGCACTTCGGTCGGATTGACGATTGGCGCAAACGCGGACGCCGACGCAAAGCGCCCGCCAAGGCGCAGCGCCAGCACCAGCGCGCCGTGGCCGCCCATCGAATGCCCCATAACCGACTGACGATCGCTCAGCTTGAAGTTATCCGCCACCAGCGCCGGCAGCTCCTCGCTGAGATAATCGAACATGCGATAATGCGCCGCCCACGGTTGCTGGGTGGCGTTGAGATAAAACCCGGCGCCCTGGCCCAGATCGTATCCGCTGTCATTGGCCACTGCATCGCCGCGCGGACTGGTGTCCGGCATGATCAGCACCAGACCGAGTTCGGCCGCCACGCGCTGCGCACCGGCTTTGGTGGTGAAGTTCTCATCGTTGCAGGTCAGCCCGGCGAGAAACCACACCACCGGCGGTGGCGCGTCGTCGCGCGGTGGCGGCAGAAAAATGCTGAACGTCATCGGGCAGTTGAGCACGGCGGACTGATGTCGCCAGCGCTGCTGCCAGCCGCCAAAGATGCGGTGTTCTTCCAGCAGTTCCAGAGTGGATGCCATATCGCCTCCTGCTTACTTGTTAAAATGCACCACGGAACGGATCGATTTGCCTTCATGCATCAGCTCAAATGCCTCGTTGATCTCTTCCAGCGGCATGGTGTGGGTGATGAAATCATTCAGCGCAAACTTACCGTCGAGGTAATCCTGCACGATGCCCGGCAACTGAGTGCGTCCTTTCACGCCGCCAAACGCCGACCCGCGCCATACGCGTCCGGTGACCAGCTGGAACGGCCGGGTAGAAATTTCTTCGCCGGCACCGGCGACGCCGATAATTACCGATTCGCCCCAGCCTTTATGGCAGCACTCCAGCGCTGAACGCATCACGTTGACGTTACCGATACACTCAAAGGAGAAGTCCACGCCGCCGTCGGTCATCTCGACGATCACCTCCTGAATTGGCTTAGCAAAATCTTTCGGATTGACCAGATCGGTCGCGCCCAGTTTGCGCGCCAGGTCAAACTTGCTGGTGTTGATATCAATACCGATGATGCGACCGGCCTTCGCCATTTTCGCCCCAATGATCGCCGACAGGCCAATACCGCCGAGGCCGAAAATCGCCACGGTGTCGCCTTCTTTCACTTTGGCGGTATTCATCACTGCGCCCATGCCGGTGGTCACGCCGCAGCCGAGCAGGCACACTTCTTCCAGCGGCGCTTCTTTGCTGATTTTCGCCAGGGAGATTTCCGGCACCACGGTGTACTCAGAGAAGGTCGAGGTGCCCATGTAATGGAAGATTGGCTTGCCGTCTTTAAAGAAGCGGGTGGTGCCGTCGGGCATCAGTCCTTTGCCCTGCGTGGTGCGGATTGCCTGACACAGGTTGGTTTTGCCGGAGAGACAGAATTTACACTTGCCGCACTCTGGCGTGTACAGCGGGATCACGTGATCGCCGACCGCCACGCTGGTAACGCCTTCGCCCACCGCTTCAACCACGCCGCCGCCTTCATGACCGAGGATCGCCGGGAACACGCCTTCCGGATCTTTACCTGACAGGGTGTAAGCATCGGTATGGCAGACGCCGGTGGCAACGATGCGCACCAGCACTTCCCCTTTCTGTGGTGGCATCAGATCCACTTCTTCAATCTTCAGCGGTTCGCCAGCAGCCCAGGCCACGGCCGCGCGGGTTTTAATCATGTTCATGCAATCCCTCTTCCTGTGATGTCGTGATTGGATAAAAAATAACGCTCACTCAGCGGCCTGCAGCGGATGCAGCAGTTCATCGTTGAGCGGGCGGTCATCAAACATTTCAATAATCAGATACTTCAGCGCCTCAACGTTGGGCGTAAAGGCGTCGCGGCGCCACATCAGCCAGGTAGCCGTGTCGCGCCAGGTCGGCGGCAGGCTGTGCTGCTGCACGCGGGCGCGGGCCGGCATCTGCGCCAGCACCGAGGCCGGAATCATCGCCACGCCGCCGCCGCCCGCCACGCAGGCGACCATGGCGTGATAAGACTGAATCTCCATAACGCTGTGCGGCGCGCTCTGGCTGTCGCGATACCAGGATTCCAGCCGGGTGCGGTACGAGCAACTGTTGCCAAAGGCAAACAGCGTATCGCCTTGCGTATCGCGCGCGCTGTGAATCGGCGCGTGTTCAAGGCTGGTGATCAGCACCATCTCTTCACGAAAGGCGATGCAGCCATTGAGGTCGTCATGACTGGCAGGGCCGTCCACCAGCGCCGCCGCCAGCGTGCCGGCGCGCACTTTATCGATGATATCGCCTGAAGTGCCGGTCACCAGCGACAGCGCGACGTTGGGGAAGCGCTGATGGTAGGCGGCCAGCAGTGCCGGCAGGCGGGTGGCGGCGGTGCTCTCCATCGAGCCGAAGGCGAAGTTACCACCGGGTTCACCGGCGCGCGCCATGTTCAGCGCCTCGTCGCTCAACGCCAGAATACGCTGCGCATAATTGAGGAAATTGTGGCCCATCGGCGACAAACGAATGCGCTGCTTCTCACGAATAAACAGATCGACGCCGATTTCTTCTTCCAGCTGTCGCAGTCGCGTGGTGAGATTAGACGGCACGCGATGCAGCATTTCGGCGGCGCGCGCCAGTGAGCCGGTTTCGGCCACGGAACAGAACATGCGGAGCTGTACTAAATCCATATTCTCTTCTCGTAAACAACTTGGTTAATATTATTCACTTTTCGTGAGTCTAAACGTCATGCATGCTGCTGACAAGTGTTAATCCAATCGGCTGGAGTCAGAATGGCGTGGCGAGTCGCGCTTAGCGCGTTTTTAAGTTTAGTGGTTGCAATGGGGATTGGGCGATTTGCGTTTACCCCGCAGGTGCCGCTGATGATTCACGACGGTCAGCTGACGCTCGCCAGCGCCAGCCTGGTCGCGGCGCTGAACTATCTCGGTTATCTGGCCGGATCGTTTGACGCGATGCGCGCGCAGCGGCGCGTGGAGTGGCGGCTGCAGCTGGGCGTCTGGGGCGCTGTTGCGCTGACGCTGCTGTCTGCCTGTATCAGCGGGCCGTGGCTGCACGCGGTGGTGCGTTTCCTGATTGGCGTCGCCAGCGGCTGGGCGATGGTGCTGGTGGCGGCCTGGAGCAATGAGCAACTGCTGCATCACGGCCGGCCAGGCTTGTCGGCAGCGGTGTTTGCCGGTCCCGGCACCGGCATCTTCATCAGCGGTATGCTGGCGGTACTGCTGCACGCCAGCGGCGTCAGCGCTGCGTTTGCCTGGGCGGCGTACGGTGTGCTGGCGCTAGTGCTGATTGCCGCGATTGCGCGTTTCCTGCCGCGCAGCGGACAGCTGCATCGTCCGCAACAGGCCGCCGAGCCGCTGCTGCTGACGCGTGACCTGAAGCGTTTGATCCTCTGTTACAGCCTCGCTGGTTTTGGCTATATTCTGCCCGCCACTTTCCTGTCGCAAATGGCGGCGGCGCGCTTCCCCGACAGCGCCTTTGCCCAGTTTGTCTGGCCGGTGTTTGGCGGCGCGGCGGTGATCGGCATCGTGCTGGGGATCATGACGCGCCACTGGGGCAGCAGCCATCGGCGGCTGGCGCTGGTGCTGTGGGCGCAGGCGTTGGGCGTGATCGCGGCCATCGTGCTGCCGGGCATCAACGGTCTGCTGCTGGCGGCGCTGTTGATTGGCGGCGGCTTTCTCTGCGTGGTACAGCTGTCGCTGCAGTACAGCCGGGAGCTGGCACCGCATCATGCGCGCTATCTCGCCGGCCTGCTGACCACCGGTTATGCCATCGGACAGCTTGGTGGGCCGCTGCTGTCATGGCTTTCCAGCCTGCTGTGGCACCGGCTCGATCCGGCGCTGTGGGTCGCTGGCGGCGGTTTGCTGCTGGCGGGAGCGCTGGTGATACGGCGATCGCCCACCTGAAACGCTTTCATTTCCAATCGGATTGATTGCTGGATTAAGCGCGCGTTGTGTTTCACAATACGCGCTCAGAATTTCCCCCGCAGGCGCAGACCTGCGGGCGCATCACCTGCCGGAGAAGAGTACGATGAGCACCTTAAGTCAGGAAGCCGCCCTGGTTCACGAAGCACTGCTGGCGCGTGGCCTGGAAACGCCATTACGCGCCCCGGTGCGCGACATGGACGACGCGTCGCGCAAGCGCGAGATCGCCGGCCACATGACCCAGATTATGCAGCTGCTGAATCTGGACCTGGAAGACGACAGCCTGATGGAGACGCCGCACCGCATCGCCAAGATGTACGTCGACGAAATCTTTTCAGGTCTGGATTACGCCAATTTCCCGAAAATCACCGTCATCGAAAATAAGATGAAGGTGGATGAAATGGTCACCGTGCGTGATATCACCCTGACCAGCACCTGTGAACACCACTTCGTGATCATCGACGGCAAAGCCACCGTGGCCTATATCCCTAAAGACAAGGTGATTGGCCTGTCGAAGATCAACCGTATCGTGCAGTTTTTCGCCCAGCGTCCGCAGGTGCAGGAGCGTTTAACCCAGCAGGTGCTGGTGGCGCTGCAAACTCTGCTGGGCACCAATAACGTGGCGGTGTCGATCGATGCGGTGCACTACTGCGTGAAAGCGCGCGGCGTCAAAGACGCGACCAGCGCCACCACCACCACTTCACTCGGCGGCTTGTTCAAATCGAGCCAGAACACGCGTCAGGAATTTCTGCGCGCGGTACGCCACAGCTAAGTAGCGCGGGCGGCGTCGTTGTCGCCCGTGTTTCTCTCACCGTCAGGGCACTCGATGCAACGCTATCTCGCGCTGGATTTCATTCGTGGTTGCGCCATTCTCGGCATTTTGCTGCTGAACATTGTCGGCTTTGGTTTGCCCTCGGCGGCCTACCTTAATCCGGCCTGGCAGGGTGAGGTTTCCGCGTCCGATGCCTGGACCTGGGCCATTCTGGATGGTCTGGCGCAGCTGAAATTCCTGACGCTGTTTGCGCTGCTGTTTGGCGCCGGACTGGCGCTGCAGGTGCCGCGTGGCAGCCGCTGGATCTCCACCCGCTTAACGCTGCTGGTGTTTATTGGTTTCCTCCACGCCGTGTTCCTGTGGGAAGGCGATATCCTGCTGGACTACGGCCTGATTGGGCTGATTGTCTGGCGCATGCTGCGTGACGTGCCGTCCGATCGCGCGCTGTTTCATACCGGCGTGCTGCTCTATCTGGTGGGCTGCGCCGTGCTGCTGGTGTTTGGCGTCATCTCCAGTCCGCAGCCGACGCGTTCGTGGCTGCCGGGCGCGGCAGATCTGGAATACGAGAGCTACTGGAAACTGGTTGGCGGCTGGGAAGCGGTGCAGAATCGCCTTGAACAACTGTCGTCCGGCCTGATGGCACTGGCTTCGCAGTATGGCTGGCAGCTGGCCGGGCTGATGCTGATCGGTGCCGCGCTGATGCGCAGCGGCTGGCTGAGCGGCCAGTTCAGTCTGCAGCACTACCGACGCGCAGCAGCGCTGTTGCTCACCATCGGCTGGCTGATTGCTATCCCCGGCGTGCTGGCGCAGTGGCTGCTGCAGTGGGAATTCCGCTGGAGCGGCTTTTTCCTGCAGGTGCCGCGCGATCTCGCCAGTCCGTTTATCAGCCTTGGCTACGCTGCGCTCTGTCTCGGTTACTGGCCGGCCATCGCCACCACGCGCGTCAGTTACGCCATTCAGTGCGTCGGCCGCATGGCGCTGAGCAACTATCTGCTGCAGACGCTAATCTGCACCACGCTGTTCTACCGCTTCGATCTGTTCCTCAAATTTGACCGCCTGCAGCTACTGGCCTTTGTGCCGGCTATCTGGCTGGTCAACATCCTGTTCTCCGTACTGTGGCTGCGCGTCTTCCCGCAGGGGCCGATGGAGTGGATCTGGCGCCGGCTGACGCAGCTTGCCGCCGGGAAAGCCCGTAACGCCTCACCGGGCAGATAATGATGTTCATCACAAAGGTTGCATAATTGTATGTAACCGTTTTCATCCGTGTGACGTAATTCACGCAGCGGTGGCCGATGCCCTGACAAAATAGCGCCGTTACGCGCCAGTCGCGCATTTTCCTCCTCTGTGGAACAGCTGCATGATAACGATTCGTGATGTCGCCCGTCAGGCCGGGGTTTCCGTTGCCACCGTGTCGCGGGTGCTCAATAACAGCAGTGCAGTCACCTCTGATACCCGCGACGCCGTGCTGCAGGCGGTTGAATCGCTCGGCTACCGGCCTAACGCTAACGCGCAGGCGCTGGCGACGCAGGTGAGCGATACCATCGGCGTGGTGGTTATGGATGTTTCCGATCCCTTCTTTGGTGCGCTGGTTAAAGCGGTGGATACCGTGGCGCAGCGCATGCACAAGCATGTGCTCATCAGTAATTCCTGGCATCAGGAAGAGAAAGAGCGTCACGCCATTGAGGTGCTGATCCGCCAGCGCTGCAACGCGCTGGTGGTGCACGCGAAAACGCTTACAGACGCGGAACTGGCGCAGTTTATGGACCAGGTTCCGGGTATGGTATTGATTAATCGTACGATTCCGGGGTACGAGCACCGCTGCGTTTGTCTCGATAATGTTACCGGTGCGCAGGTTGCAACGCGCATGTTGTTACAGCAGGGCCATCAGCGCATTGGTTATCTTAGCTCCAGCCATCCGATTGAGGACGTGGCGCAGCGTCGTGACGGCTGGCTGCAGGCGCTGGCAGAGCAGGGCATCCGGCCGCCGGAAGGCTGGATTGCCCACGCCGAGCCGGATATGCAGGGCGGTGAAGCGGCGATGGTCGAGCTGCTGGGACGCAACCAGCACCTCACCGCCGTGTTCTCCTATAACGACGGCATGGCCGCCGGTGCGCTGACCGCGCTGAAAGATAACGGTATTCAGGTGCCGCAGCATTTTTCCGTCATCGGCTTCGATGACATCCCCATTTCCCGTTACACCGACCCGCAACTGACCACGGTGCGCTATCCTATTGTTTCTATGGCGAAACTGGCCACTGAACTGGCGTTACAGGGGGCGGCGGGCACGCTCGATCCGCACGCGTCGCACTGCTTCATGCCCACGCTGGTGCGGCGTCATTCCGTGGCCCAGCGGCAAATTGTGGAGTCGGTCACTAATTCAGGCGATAGCGCCGTGTAACCGTTTCCAATCTGTGATTGTATTCACAGTTAATTAACATGGCGCTCACTATGATGGCAGCGTCTTACCGGACTGAAACATTATGTAACGCCGGGCTTTCCTTCCCCGGTCTGGTTTCAGTAGCCGATTGAAATGGTTCACAACACTCTTCAGGAAGCGTTTACGTACAGGGAAGTCAGGATAGCGATGGTGGTCCGGCTTGGTAGCAGCGCCTGCCCCATAAAAATAGCGTTTCAACCGACTGCGCTGTCTGCCCGCAGGCAACACGGCGCGATGAAATACCCTGCATAAAAAAACCGGAGATACCATGAATAAGAAGGTTTTCACGCTCACAGCACTGGTTGCCAGCATGATGTTTGGTGCAACTGCGCACGCCGCCGATACCCGCATTGGCGTGACAATTTATAAATATGACGACAACTTCATGTCGATGGTGCGCAAGGACATCGAAAAAGAGGCGAAAGCCGTTGGCGGCATTCAGCTGCTGATGAACGACTCGCAGAACGACCAATCCAAACAGAACGACCAGATTGACGTGCTGATGGCGAAAGGCGTGAAAGCGCTGGCGATCAACCTGGTGGACCCGGCTGCTGCGGCAGTGGTGATCGACAAAGCGCGTGCTAATGACGTGCCGGTAGTATTCTTCAACAAAGAGCCTAACGCGAAAGTGCTGGCCAGCTACGACAAAGCTTACTACGTCGGTACCGACTCTAAAGAGTCCGGCATCAAGCAGGGTGAACTGATTGAGAAACACTGGAAAGCGACGCCAGCCTGGGATCTGAACAAAGACGGTCAGATTCAGTTCGTGCTGCTGAAAGGTGAACCGGGCCATCCGGACGCCGAAGCGCGTACCAAATACGTCATCGAAACCCTGAATAAAGACGGCATCAAAACCCAGCAGCTGGCAATGGATACCGCAATGTGGGATACCGCGCAGGCGAAAGACAAAGTTGACGCCTGGCTGTCTGGCCCGAACGCCAACAAAATTGAAGTGATCATCGCAAACAACGATGCGATGGCGATGGGTGCGGTTGAAGCGCTGAAGGCGCACAACAAAACCAGCATTCCGGTATTTGGCGTTGATGCCCTGCCAGAAGCGCTGGCACTGGTGAAATCCGGTGCGATGGCCGGTACCGTGCTGAACGATGCGGAAAACCAGGCGAAAGCCACGCTGGACATTGCTAATAACCTCGCCAATGGCAAAGAGCCAACTGCGGGTACTAACTTCAAGATGGACGGCAAAGTGGTCCGCGTACCGTACGTACCGGTTGATAAAGAAAACCTGTCGCAGTTTGTGAAGTAATTCGTCCCGGGCGCGGCTTTTCTGCCGCGCCTTATTGCATCTGACCAACGCTTTTTTTAGCCAGGTAAATTATGGCCAGTGAGAATCCGACCACACAGCGTGAATATCTGCTGGAGATGACGAATGTCTCGAAATCATTTCCAGGGGTGAAAGCCTTAGATAATGTGAATTTAAAAGTGCGGCCGCACTCCGTCCATGCCTTAATGGGTGAAAACGGCGCCGGAAAATCCACTTTATTAAAATGCCTGTTTGGGATTTATAAAAAGGATACGGGGAGCATCCTGTTTCAGGGTGAGGAAATAGATTATAAATCATCGAAAGAAGCGCTGGAAAATGGCGTATCGATGGTGCATCAGGAATTAAACCTGGTGCTGCAGCGCAACGTGATGGATAACATGTGGCTGGGGCGCTATCCGCGCAAAGGTCCGTTTGTCGATCAGGATAAAATGTATCGCGACACCAAAGCGATCTTTGATGAATTAGATATTGATATCGATCCGCGCGACAAAGTGGCGACGCTCTCTGTATCGCAAATGCAGATGATCGAAATTGCCAAGGCATTCTCCTATGACGCCAAAATCGTCATCATGGATGAACCAACGTCTTCGCTGACCGAAAAAGAAGTGAACCACCTGTTTACCATTATCCGTAAGCTGAAAGATCGCGGCTGCGGTATTGTTTATATCTCGCATAAAATGGAAGAGATTTTCCAGCTGTGCGATGAGATCACCATTCTGCGTGACGGCCAGTGGATTGCCACCCAGCCGTTGGAAGGGCTGGACATGGACAAGATCATCGCCATGATGGTCGGCCGTTCACTGAACCAGCGTTTCCCGGACAAAACTAACGTGCCGGGTGAAGTGATTCTGGAGGTGCGCAACCTGACCTCGCTGCGTCAGCCTTCGATCCGTGACATCTCCTTTGATTTGCATAAAGGCGAGATTCTGGGGATTGCCGGCCTGGTGGGCGCCAAGCGTACCGACATTGTGGAAACCTTATTTGGTATCCGCGAGAAGTCGGGCGGCACCATTAAACTGCACGGTAAAGCGATTAATAACCACAGCGCCAACGAAGCCATCAACCATGGTTTTGCACTGGTTACCGAAGAGCGGCGTTCAACCGGGATTTATGCCTACCTGGATATTGGCTTTAACTCGCTTATTTCCAATATCAAAAAATATAAATCCAGTATGGGGCTGCTGGATAATAAACGCATGAAAAGCGATACCCAATGGGTCATTGATGCCATGCGGGTGAAAACGCCCGGACATCATACGCAAATTGGATCGCTTTCCGGCGGTAACCAGCAAAAAGTGATTATTGGCCGCTGGTTATTGACGCAGCCGGAAATACTGATGCTTGATGAACCGACGCGCGGGATTGACGTTGGCGCCAAATTTGAAATCTATCAGCTAATTTCAGAGCTGGCGAAAAAAGAAAAGGGCATCATTATTATCTCTTCTGAAATGCCAGAGCTGCTGGGCATTACCGACCGTATTTTGGTGATGAGTAATGGCCAGGTAGCGGGCATTGTCGATACTAAAACGACCTCGCAGAATGAAATCCTGCGTTTAGCGTCATTACACCTTTAATGAAGCAAGGGCTTTAACATGAAAGCGACTACTAAAAAGAATGCGCTAACCTGGTTAAAAGAGGGCGGCATTTATGTTGTCCTGTTGGTACTGCTGGCGATTATTATTTTCCAGGATCCGACTTTTTTAAGCCTGATGAACCTGAGTAACATCCTGACTCAGTCATCAGTCCGAATCATTATCGCCCTCGGCGTAGCCGGTCTGATCGTGACCCAGGGCACCGACCTGTCGGCAGGGCGCCAGGTGGGTCTGGCGGCGGTGGTGGCAGCAACGCTGCTGCAGTCGATGGATAACGCCAACAAGGTGTTCCCGCATCTGGAAACCGTGCCGATTCCGCTGGTGATTCTGACCGTGTGCATCATTGGTGGCGTGATTGGCCTGGTCAACGGCGTGATCATTGCTTACCTGAAGGTGACGCCATTCATCACCACGCTGGGCACCATGATCATCGTGTACGGCATCAACTCGCTGTATTACGACTTCGTGGGCGCTTCACCGATCGCCGGTTTTGACGCTGGCTTCTCGAAGTTTGCTCAGGGCTTCCTGCGCTTTGGCGACTTCAAGCTGTCGTTCATCACTTTCTACGCGATTATCGCCATCGTGTTCGTCTGGATTCTGTGGAACAAAACCCGCTTCGGCAAAAACATTTTTGCCATCGGTGGTAACCCGGAAGCGGCGAAAGTTTCTGGCGTTAACGTTCCGCTTAACCTGATCCTGGTGTATGCGCTGTCCGGCGTGTTCTATGCCTTCGGCGGGATGCTGGAAGCGGGCCGTATCGGCAGTGCCACCAACAACCTCGGCTTTATGTATGAGCTGGATGCGATTGCGGCCTGCGTGGTGGGTGGCGTGTCTTTCGCCGGCGGGGTGGGTACCGTTGCGGGTGTGGTGACCGGTGTGATCATCTTCACCGTGATCAACTACGGCCTGACCTATATCGGCGTGAACCCGTACTGGCAGTACATCATCAAGGGCGGCATCATTATCTTCGCTGTGGCGCTTGATTCACTGAAGTACGCACGCAAGAAATAGCAGAGAACAAGGTCAACCATCAGGGCTGCGGCAACGCGGCCCTTTTTATTTGTTTCGCTTCTGCTATTTCCGCAGCTTCTCTTCCAGCTCAAGCAGCTGTTCCGGTGTTACCGCCGGGTAGCTCTGCGCATCTTCCGGCACTTCATGCACCGCCGGAATCGGCACCAGCGGGCCAAGGAAACGCGGCTCCCGCTTCATCAGATAAAGATCCGCCAGCGCACCGAGGCGCGCACCCACTTCACGGAACCGCACCGACAGCATGTTCTTCGGTGACGGCACCGCGTAGCACTGCGCCTGAATGCCAAGATGCTGGGCAATATACAGCGCGCGTTCACAGTGGAAGCGCTGGGTAATAATAATGAAGTCGTTGGTATCGAAGACTTTGCGCGTGCGCACAATCGAATCCAGCGTGCGGAAGCCGGCATAATCCAGCACGATGTCCGCCGGATCGACGCCGGCTTTGATCAAATCACGCCGCATGGTCATCGGCTCGTTATAACTTTGCAGCGCGTTATCGCCGCTCAGCAGCAGATAATTCACCTTGCCGCTGTTGTAGGCGTTGAGTGCGCCCTGAATACGATACAGGTAATACTGATTGATAACGCCGGTGCGGTAATATTTCGCAGTGCCCAGTACCACGCCAACCTGACGATGCGGTAGCGAGGCGACATCTTCATAAATAAACGGCGCGGTTTTCCAGCTGATCCAGCGATCGAGGCCGAGCGCGGTCGCCATCACCAGTAAGATGATGATAAACAGAGCAAAGAAAACGCGTTTAAGTATGCGCACGGGCACTCGGTTGACGAAAATTCAGATGGGTCAAGGCTACTTGAGGCGGCACGGCTAAGCAAGTTCGCGCCGGTCGGCTGGCGTTTTTTTAAGCGCTGCCGCACCTGAAGCGTGCGGCAGCGTCGGTCTGCAATTAAATCGAGGTACGGCGATAGTGACGATACTGCGGCAGCCAGAAGTTGTTGTTGATGGCTTTCGACAGTACGTCCTCGGAGGTGACCACCGCCACGCCCGCCAGCTGCGCCGCTTTGCCCACTTCCATGGCGATCACTTTGGAGACGCCCTGGATGTCTTTAATCTCTGGCAGCACCGGACCTTCACCGTCATTAACCAGCGGTGAGCAGTCAGCCAGCGCGCGGCTGGCGGTCATCAGCATCGAATCCGTTACGCGGGTCGCGCCGGCAGCGATCACGCCGAGACCGATTCCCGGGAAAATATAGGAGTTGTTGCACTGGGCAATCGGGTAGGTTTTGCCTTTCCAGGTGACCGGTGCAAATGGGCTGCCGGTGGCGACCAGCGCGTCACCGTCGGTCCAGGCGATGATATCTGCCGGCGTTGCTTCCACACGCGAGGTCGGGTTCGAGAGCGGCATCACGATCGGGCGTTTGCAGTGCTTGTGCATCTCGCGAATGATCTCTTCGGTGAACAGTCCCGGCTGGCCGGAAACGCCGATCAGGATATCCGGCTGGGCATTGCGCACCACGTCGAGCAGTGAAATCGAATCGCTGGTAACGTCCCAGTCTTTCAGATTGTCGCTCTTCTGCACCAGCTTGCTCTGGAAATCGAGCAGGTTAGGCAATTTGTCAGTGAGCAGGCCGAAACGGTCTACCATCATCACGCGCGCGCGCGCTTCGTCATCGCTCAGGCCTTCGGATTTCATCTGTGCGACGATCTGCTCGGCGATACCGCAGCCGGCGGAACCGGCACCGAGGAACACCACTTTCTGCTCGCACAGACGGCTGCCTGCGGCGCGGCTGGCGGCGATCAGCGTGCCCACCGTGACAGCGGCCGTGCCCTGAATATCATCATTGAAGCAGCAGATCTCATCGCGGTAACGCTCCAGCAGAGGCATAGCGTTTTTCTGCGCGAAATCTTCAAACTGCAGCAGCACGTTTGGCCAGCGGCGCTTCACCGCCTGAATGAATTCATCAACGAAGGCTTCGTACTCTTCGCCAGTGATGCGCGGATGGCGCCAGCCCATGTAGAGCGGATCGTTCAGCAGTTGCTGATTATTGGTGCCGACATCCAGCACCACCGGCAGGGTGTAGGCCGGGCTGATGCCACCGCACGCGGTGTACAGCGACAGCTTACCGATAGGAATGCCCATGCCGCCGATGCCCAGGTCGCCGAGGCCGAGAATACGCTCGCCGTCGGTGACCACGATCACCTTCACATTCTGCTTGGTGGCGTTTTGCAGCATGTCTTCAATGCGGTCGCGGTTGTTATAAGAGATAAACACCCCGCGCGCGCGACGGTAAATTTCAGAGAAGTGCTCGCACGCCGCGCCAACCGTTGGGGTGTAGATGATCGGCATCATCTCTTCCAGGTGGTTGTCCAGCAGGCGATAGAATAGCGTTTCGTTGGTGTCCTGGATGTTGCGCAGGTAGACGTGCTTGTCGTTATTGTTTTTGAAGTCCAGGAACTGACGCCAGGCGCGCTCGGCCTGCTCTTCGATGGTTTCTACGGCGTCTGGCAGCAGGCCATTGAGGTTAAATTCGTTACGTTCTTCCAGCGAGAAGGCGCTGCCTTTGTTCAACAGCGGAAATTCCAGCAGGATCGGACCCGCGTAAGGAATATACAGCGGACGTTTACTTTCGTACTCGAGTTCCATGCAGTGTTTGCTCCGGTTGCAGTGTTTTCTGACGTGTCGCCAGCAAGAAGGTAACGCCAGACCCGTTCATTGTGAAGTTCTGGCGCCCGATCCTATGAAAATTCCTGCAGATGTACAGCTTTTGTTAATAGAAGGTCACAAAAGCGGTAAAAGGATCACTAAACTGTTGGTTTCGAAACTAAAGTAACTGAGAAATTGCTGCAGCCGAGCGCGGCGAGGGTAGTGCGCGTGGCATCGACCTGGCTCAGCGTGGCGTCGGCGCATTCGGCCAGCACCGCCTGCTGAATCTCTTCCAGTGCTTCGTTGTGCATATTCAGCAGAATCAGCGCGGCCTGTAATGGCGGCAGGCTCGGATTGAAGGCGGCATTTTCGGCATAGCGCCCGGTATAAATCTGGCCGCTGCGGCTCTGCAGCGCCACGCCGCTGTAACTCTGGCTGTAAGGTGCATGGCTGCGGCGGGCGGCATCAATCGCGGCCTGCTGCAGCGCATCGCCCTGTGGCAGGAAACCGTGGTCGACCGGCGTCAGCAGCCGTTCGCTGATATTGAGATCTGCCGGGCCAAAGGCGTCCGGTAGATAGTCGGCCAGCGTGCTGACCGCGCGGCCCGGCAGGCTGATGCGAATTGCCGTGCCGCTATTTAGCTCGTTCATAAACTGACGACAGTGGCCGCACGGCGTGTAATTGACGGTAATGGTTGCCAGCTGCGCTTCGCCACGCAGCCAGGCATGCGTAATGGCGCTCTGCTCGGCGTGGACCGTTTGCTGCAGCGGCGCATGTAAGAACTCCATATTGGCACCGAAGTACCAGTGGCCACTGATGCCGCGCGCGATGGCACCGACGTTAAAGTGCGAAACCGGTGCCACGGCACAGCAGGCGGCAATCGGCAGCAGCGCGAGCGCCAGCGCATCATCATCCAGACCGGTTGCCTGCTGCAATTGAACCACTTCCTGCGGTCGCAGCACGCCGTGAAAATCAGCGGCGTCCAGCAGCGGCTGAAGCGCGTTCTGCAGCGTGGCGGGCAGGGCAGAGAAAGCAGAAGTGAATCGTGCATGCATGATGTTATGGCCTCATTAACTCGTCAGCGGCGAAGCGCCGCCTCAGGGGTTATATGTGATCCATGTCGCTATGACAATGTAAGCTGATTGGCTTGTTTCAACTTTGCGAGATCTCTCGCAAGTTTTAGCCCAGTAAATGCATCAGCAAAGGAAAAATGAAGGGTGCCAGCAGCGAGGTGATAATGCCGCAGATCACCAGCGCCAGCGAACTGAAGGCGCCTTCCTGATAGTCGATCTCCGCCGCCCGCGCGGTACCGAGCGCATGCGATGCGTTGCCAATCGCCAGCCCGCGCGAGGACTTGCTACGCACTTTAAACAGGTTCAGCAGCATGTGACCAAACACTGCGCCCAGCACGCCGGCAATCAACACGCAAATGGCGCTGATGGCGGGAATACCGTGCAGCGAACCCGATACCGCCATAGCGATGGGCGTGGTCACCGATTTTGGCAGGATGGTGGCCGCGATTTCCGGCGTGGCGCCCATCCACAGCGCGATCGCCGTGCCTGACACCATGGCGGTAATGCTGCCGATAAAACAGACGCTGATGATGGTTTTCCAGCGCGCGCGAATCTGATGCATCTGCTCATACAGCGGCAGCGCCAGCGCCACGACCGCGGGCTGCAGCAGCTGATTCAGCAGTGCGCTGCCGGCAAAATAGCGCGCGTAGGGCAGGTGCGTCAGCAGCAGCAGCGGAATAATGATCGCCATCGCCACCAGCAGCGGATTGACGATGGAGAGGTTGATTCTGGCGGCCAGCCGGCGCGCCAGCAGATACGCCACCACGGTAAGCGGCAGTGACCACCAGGCATCACTCATGGCCGGACTCCTTCGGACGCTGCAGGCGTTCGGCGCTCAGGCCGACAATCAGCAACACCAGCAGAGTGCTGACCATGCAGGAAACCACAATCGGACCAAACTGTGCGCTGAGGATATCGGTGTAGCCCATCACGCCAACGCTGATCGGCACAAACAGCAGCGCCATATAGCGGATTAAGAGCTGGCAGCCGGGTTTCACCCACGCCACCGGAATAATCTGCAGCGCCAGCAGGGCAAACAGCAGCAGCATGCCGAGAATACTGCCGGGAAGGGTAAACGGCAGCAGGGTGGCAAGGCCGTTGCCGGCGTACAGCGCGGCATAGACGATGGCAAAGGCGCGCAGATAGCGCCAGCAGGCAGATAGCACGGTGGGCATGTCAGGCTCCTGAATTCGTGGCGCTTCATCATACGCATTAAGCGCATAGCGTGCTAGCGATCACACTGGAATGCAGATTCAGGAATTCAGCCCCGGTGCTTTGCCGCAGCGCAATACGGCGTAAGCTGTCGGGCAGAGCGAAGGAGCAGCGATGAATAATAGCGTGCGACCGCAGCGTACGCTGCGCAAGGCGATGCCGGAAGCCGAGCAAAGACTATGGCGTTATTTACGCAACCGGAATGTGTGTGGCGCGAAATTTCGCCGCCAGCATCCAGTGGGCGGTTACATCGTCGATTTTGCCTGTGTAGCGCGATTGCTGATCGTGGAACTGGATGGCGGACAGCACAATACGCCTGAAGCTCAGGCTTACGATGCCCGACGCACGGCGTATTTACAGCGCTGCGGCTGGCGCGTAATTCGCTTCTGGAATCACCAGGTGTTTAATGAATTTGAGGCGGTGCTGGCGGAGATTTATCGCTGTCTGATGTCAGCGCGGTAAGGCGCGGTGCGGTTTTGCCCTCACCCCAGCCCTCTCCCGCAAGCGGGAGAGGGGGTATTATTGTGCGGGGTTTTGCTATGTGCAGGTTTGATACATGGGTAACAACGTGCGCTGTTCGGTCCCTTTTAATGCGGGAGAGGAAGAGATCAAGCGAGGTTGCTGGCCTGGCTCTGCCCCAAATCCCGCACTCAGCGGTTCCCTCTCCCGTAAGCGGGAGAGGGTTAGGGTGAGGGCCAGCGCGCACTAACCCTTACTTCACCGGCATGCCAGGCTGCGCACCGCTATCCACGGACAGCACAAACAGGTCTTTGCCGCCAGGGCCGGCAGACAGCACCATGCCTTCGGACACGCCGAAACGCATTTTGCGCGGCGCCAGGTTGGCGACGATGATGGTCATCTTGCCCACCAGCACCGACGGATCCGGATAGGCGGCGCGAATGCCGGAGAAAATCTGGCGCTTCTCGCCGCCCAGATCCAGCTGCAGACGCAGCAGCTTATCGGAGCCTTCTACCAGCTCAGCCTGCTCGATCAGCGCCACGCGCATGTCGACTTTGGCGAAGTCGTCAATGGTGATGGTCTCGCCAATCGGTGCATCGGCCAGCGGACCGCTTGCCGCTGGCGTGTTCGCCGCCGCCGCGTCCTCTTTCGAAGCCGCAACCAGCGCCTCCACTTTGGCCATCTCGATACGGCCATACAGCGCTTTAAACGGCGCTACGCTGTGGTTGAGCAGCGGTTGTGCGATGCCATCCCAGCTCAGCTCGCTTTGCAGGAAGGCTTCGGTACGCTCGCTCAGCGATGGCAGCACCGGCTTCAGCCAGGTCATCAGCACGCGGAACAGGTTGATGCCCATCGAGCAAATCGCCTGCAGGTCGGCATCACGGCCTTCCTGTTTCGCCACCACCCACGGTGCCTGCTCGTCGACATAGCGGTTGGCCAGGTCGGCCAGCGCCATGATCTCGCGGATCGCCCGGTTGTATTCGCGGCTGGCCCATGCTTCACCGATCTTCTCTGACGCATCAACAAAGGTCTGATACAGCGCCGGATCCGCCAGTTCGCCTGCCAGCTGGCCGTTGAAGCGTTTGGTGATAAAACCGGCGTTACGCGAGGCGAGGTTCACCACTTTATTGACGATGTCAGCGTTCACGCGCTGGACAAAATCTTCCAGATTCAGGTCGATGTCGTCGATGCGCGAAGAGAGCTTGGCCGCATAGTAGTAGCGCAGGCTGTCAGCATCGAGATGCTGCAGCCAGGTGCTGGCTTTAATAAAGGTGCCGCGCGATTTCGACATCTTGGCACCGTTTACCGTGACATACCCGTGTACGAACAGGTTGGTTGGCTTACGGAAATCGCTGCCTTCCAGCATTGCAGGCCAGAACAGGCTGTGGAAATAGACGATGTCTTTGCCGATGAAGTGATACAGCTCGGTGCTGGAATCTTTTTTCCAGAACTCGTCGAAATCGATGTCGCCGCGCTTGTCGCACAGGTTTTTAAACGATCCCATGTAGCCGATTGGCGCATCCAGCCAGACGTAGAAGTATTTGCCCGGCGCATCAGGAATCTCAAAGCCGAAGTACGGCGCATCGCGTGAGATGTCCCACTGTTGCAGACCCGCTTCAAACCACTCCTGCATCTTGTTCGCCACCTGCTCCTGCAGCGCACCGGAGCGCGTCCAGGCCTGCAGCATTTCGCTGAATGATGGCAGATCGAAGAAGAAGTGCTCAGAATCGCGCATCACCGGCGTCGCGCCTGACACCACCGATTTAGGCTCAATCAGCTCGGTCGGGCTGTAGGTCGCGCCGCACACTTCGCAGTTATCGCCATACTGATCGGGGGATTTACATTTCGGACAGGTGCCTTTGACGAAGCGGTCAGGCAGGAACATGCCTTTTTCCGGATCGTACAGCTGCGAAATGGTGCGGTTTTTGATGAAACCGTTCTCTTTCAGACGGGTATAAATCAGCCCAGCCAGCTGGCGGTTTTCGTCGCCGTGCGTGGAGTGGTAATTGTCATAGCTGATGTTGAAACCCGCGAAATCGGTCTCATGCTCCTGCTTCATTTCTGCAATCATCTGCTCCGGCGCGATACCCAGCTGCTGGGCTTTCAGCATGATCGGCGTGCCGTGCGCGTCGTCCGCACAGATGAAGAACACCTGATTGCCACGCATTCGCTGGTAACGGACCCACACGTCAGCCTGAATGTGTTCAAGCATGTGACCAAGGTGGATAGAGCCGTTTGCGTACGGCAGGGCGCACGTTACCAGTAGTTTTTTAGCGACTTGAGTCATAATTTGCGTAGCATTCCGTGAATAAAAAATCGGGCTTAGATGTTAACCGAAGCACCCTCTGGCGTAAACACAGCAGCTCGGCCACGTCACTTTTAACGCCTATCTGATATGATTGTTGACACACCGCCATCGTCTGGCGTCATGACTAAATTAGGAGTTGGGATGACCGCACAATCCCGGGACCATCATTCACCCGAAGCGTTGCGCGCCGTGGTTATCGGCGTGCTGAGTGATTTTGAGCATCCGACGCTGCACCACAATCTGACTACCCTCAAAGCACTGCGCCATGTGGCGCTGCTCGACGACAAGCTGCATATCGAACTGGTGATGCCATTTGCCTGGGCCAGCGCGTTTGAGGCGCTGAAAGCCCAGACCAGCGCGGAACTGCTGCGCCTGACCAACACGCGCGCCATCGACTGGCGGCTGCGTCATGACATCGCCACCCTGAAACGCGTGAAAAATCAGCCTGGCGTTAACGGCGTGAAAAACATCGTCGCCGTCAGCTCCGGCAAAGGCGGCGTCGGCAAATCCAGCACCGCCGTGAATATGGCGCTGGCGCTGGTGGCCGAAGGCGCGCGCGTCGGGATTCTTGATGCGGATATTTACGGCCCGTCGATCCCGGACATGCTCGGTACCGAAAAGCAGCGGCCTACCTCGCCGGACGGCACGCACATGGCACCGATTATGGCGCACGGCCTGGCGACCAACTCCATCGGTTACCTGGTGACTGACGATAACGCCATGGTGTGGCGCGGACCGATGGCCAGCAAGGCGCTGATGCAGCTGCTGAACGAAACGCTGTGGCCGGATCTCGATTACCTGATTCTGGACATGCCGCCGGGCACCGGTGACATTCAGCTGACGCTGGCGCAAAACGTGCCGGTGACCGGCGCGCTGGTGGTGACCACGCCTCAGGACATTGCGCTGATTGACGCGCGTAAGGGCATGGTGATGTTCGAAAAAGTCAGCGTGCCGGTGCTGGGCGTGGTGGAAAACATGAGCATGCACATCTGCAGCGAATGCGGCCATCACGAACCAATCTTTGGTACCGGCGGAGCACAGAAGCTGGCTGAGGATTATCACACCCGCCTGCTGGCTCAGCTGCCGCTGCACATTAATCTGCGCGAAGATCTCGACGACGGTGAACCGACCGTTATTCGCCGTCCGGAGAGTGAATTCACCGCGCTGTATCGTGAACTTGCGGGCCGGGTTGCCGCCCAGCTTTACTGGCAGGGTGAGGTGATTCCGGGCGACATCGCCTTCCGCGCGGTTTAAGCCTTAACGGCCGCTGGTGCGCGACGCCAGCGGCAGGTGCATCAGCACATATTGCCCCTGTTCGCTCTCGCCCAGCGCTTCGCGCTGCCAGCCGTGCTGCTGATAAAACGCCAGCGCCGCTTCGTTTTGTAGCAGACACTTCAGCGCGCCGGTGGAGGTAAAACGCTGCTGCGCCGCGTTCAGCAACGCACTGCCGACGCCCTGGCCCTGAAAGGCCGGATCGACGTACAGGCTGTGCAAAAAATTATCGTTGTCCATCACGCCGGCAAACCCGGCGCGGTGGCCGGCCAGCTCCGCCACCAGTACCGTTTCACCGTGAATGATCGCGTCAAAATCTTCCAGCTGCCAGTCATCTCCGGCCAGCCATGTCCAGTTGTGGCGCCGCGCCGCCAGAAACAGCGTGCGCAGGAAAGGGCGGTCGGCTTCCTCAAATAAACGAATTTTCACTTCCAGACTCCATGACGAGTACGCGGCCACGTTTTGTCGCGGCGTGTTTAATCGCGCCGCTACGCTGTGGTGCACGCAGTAAAATCGTGCAGCAAAGATGTTTGAATGTTTATAAAAAATAGCAGTTGCTGCGCGCAAAGATAAAGCCTGTTAACTCTGCGCCTTTTCTGTGTAGAATGCCGCGGCAAGCCGCATGAAATCTGGGGTCGGCGCTTTGATAGCTTTTGGTTATCTGATTGATAACGTCTGCGTATTAGAAGTTGGCCCGAAAATTATGTAGCCTGCATCACATCTTTTTAACGGAGGTCACCCATGTCTATCATCAACACCAAAATCAAACCGTTCAAAAACGCTGCGTTCAAAAACGGCGAATTCATCGATGTAACCGAGAAAGACGTTGAAGGTAAATGGAGTGTTTTCTTCTTCTACCCGGCTGACTTCACCTTTGTATGCCCGACTGAACTGGGTGACGTGGCAGACCACTACGAAGAGTTCCAGAAACTGGGCGTAGACATCTACTCCGTTTCTACTGACACGCACTTTACCCACAAAGCCTGGCACGGTTCTTCAGACACCATCGCGAAAATCCAGTACGCGATGATCGGCGACCCGACCGGTGCTCTGACCCGTAACTTCGAAATCATGCGTGAAGCAGAAGGTCTGGCTGACCGCGGTACCTTCATCGTTGACCCGGAAGGCATCATCCAGGCGATCGAAATCACTGCAGAAGGTATTGGCCGTGACGCGTCTGACCTGCTGCGTAAAGTGAAAGCAGCGCAGTACGTGGCGTCTCACCCAGGTGAAGTTTGCCCGGCTAAATGGAAAGAAGGCGACGCAACGCTGGCTCCATCACTGGACCTGGTTGGCAAAATCTAAGTCACCAACGCCCTTTGATCTTTCTTCCATCGGGTGCTGCGGCACCCGATTTTCTTCACAGGAACTCACTATGCTCGACACCAATTTAAAAACCCAGCTCAAGGCTTACCTTGAGAAACTAACGAAACCGGTTGAGTTGATTGCCACACTGGACGATGGCGCAAAATCCGCAGAGATCCGTACTCTGCTGACCGATATCGCGAGTCTGTCTGATAAAGTCAGCTTCCGTGAAGAGAACGATCAACCGGTACGTAAACCCTCATTCCTGATTACTAACCCAGGCAGCCACAGCGGTCCGCGCTTTGCCGGTTCGCCGATGGGCCACGAATTTACCTCACTGGTGCTGGCACTGCTGCAGACCGGTGGGCATCCGTCGAAAGAGGCGCAGAGCCTGCTGGATCAGGTTGTTGCGCTGGACAGCGACCTGCATTTCGAAACCTATTACTCTCTGTCGTGCCACAACTGTCCGGACGTGGTTCAGGCGCTGAACCTGATGGCGGTGCTCAACCCGCGCATCCGTCACACCGCCATTGACGGTGGCATGTTCCAGAATGAAATCACCGAGCGCAACGTGATGGGCGTGCCGGCGGTTTACCTCAACGGCAAAGAGTTCGGTCAGGGTCGCATGAGCCTGGCAGAAATCGTCGGTAAGGTTGACACCAACGCGGACAAACGTGCGGCTGAAGAGCTGAACAAACGTGATGCGTATGAAGTGCTGATCGTCGGCAGCGGCCCGGCGGGCGCTGCGGCGGCCATCTACTCGGCGCGTAAAGGTATTCGCACCGGCCTGATGGGCGAGCGCTTTGGCGGCCAGGTACTGGACACCGTTGACATTGAAAACTACATCTCCGTGCCAAAAACCGAAGGAGCCAAGCTCGCCGGTTCCCTGCGTGCGCACGTTGATGACTATGACGTTGATGTGATTGACACTCAGAGCGCCATCAAGCTGATTCCGGCAGCGAAAGAAGGCGGCCTGCACGCCATCGAAACCGCGTCCGGCGCGGTGCTGAAATCACGCAGCATCATCATTGCTACCGGCGCACGCTGGCGCAACATGGGCGTTCCGGGCGAAGAGCAGTATCGCACCAAAGGTGTGACCTACTGCCCGCACTGTGACGGCCCGCTGTTTAAAGGCAAACGCACGGCGGTGATCGGCGGCGGTAACTCCGGTGTTGAAGCGGCCATCGACCTGGCCGGTATCGTTGAGCACGTTACGCTGCTGGAATTCGCCAGCGAAATGCGCGCCGATAAAGTGCTGCAGGATAAACTGCGCAGCCTGAAAAACGTGGATGTAATCCTGAACGCGCAGACCACCGAAGTGAAAGGCGACGGCAGCAAAGTTACCGGTCTGACCTACATCGACCGAAATAACCAGACCAGCCACGAACTGGCGCTGAGCGGTATCTTCGTACAGATTGGTCTGCTGCCCAACACCAACTGGCTGGAAGGCGCAGTCGAGCGCAACCGCATGGGCGAGATCCTGATCGACGCCAAAGGTGAAACCAGCCTGAAAGGCGTATTCGCCGCCGGCGACTGCACCACCGTGCCGTACAAGCAGATCATCATTGCCAGCGGGGAAGGGGCCAAAGCGTCACTGAGCGCGTTTGATTACCTGATCCGCACCAAACCGGCTGAATAAGTTTTGCGATAGCCACGCAAGCGCCCCGCAACCTGTGTTGCGGGGCTTTTTTTTTGCTCACATTTTGCTTTGCCTGACTAAAATTGTCTGATTAAGTGAGACGCTGTTCATTCATTAACAAGGAAAGCGAATGCGCTATGTGCGGCTACTGCTGATGATGGTACTGGCAAGCGTGATGCTACCCAGCCTGGCGCAACAGCGCTTTTCCCCGGCGGAGCAGGCGTGGATTACTGCCCATCCACGTGTTTATTACACCGTAAACAGTCAGTGGCCACAGGAATCGGTGCGTGACGGCAAGCATACAGGGTTGAGTCGTGAAGTGCTGGACGAAGTGTCGCGGCGCACCGGTATCACCTTTGTTTATGTGCCACCGGGGTCAAACCAACCCCATCCACCGATGATGAACAGCGCCGTTATTGGCAATTTGCTAAGCGATGAGCAGCGCCAGCGCTGGTTACTGACTTTCCCATGGATTAACACCATGCCGATCATTGTCGCCACCAAAGATCAGGTGCAGTTGCGCACGCTCAGTCAGATGCAAGGCAAGCGTATTGCGGTGGCCGCAGACAGTGAATTCGCACCGTGGATACGGCGCAATTATCCGGCCATTCAGGTGGTGGTGAAAGCCGATGTGCGCAGCGCGTTGCAATCGGTGGAAGAGGGTGAAAATGTCGCGGCCATTGCTTCGGGCATGGTGGTGTTGCCGATTTTACAGCGGCATTACATCAATCAGCTCGGCATTGTGGCGCAAATTCCGGAGATGGTGAGCGGCGTCAATATGGGCGTCGATCCCGCTTACCCGCAACTGCGCGATATTCTTAACAGCGTGATGGCCAACATCAGCGCGCGCGATGCCGAACGTCTGTTCGCACACTGGGTCAGTGTTGTCGATATTGGCACCCCCACGCTGCTGTTTGTGCTGTGGCAATACCGTTATCCATTGATGGTAATTGGTGTTCTGCTGGTATTATTGCTGGCGGCGATGCGCTTTGCCTGGGTATCACGCCGACGCGCGATTCGCAGCGAACGGCACAAGAGTCAGTTTCTCGCCATCATGAGTCACGAAGTGCGGACGCCGATGAATGCCATTATCGCCGCGCTGGAATTGCTGCAGCAGAGCACCGGTAGCGCTAAACGTCAGCAGTATATTGACCTTGCCTACTCCTCTTCACAGGATTTGCTGGAGCTGCTCAATAGCGTGCTCGATCATGAAAAAATCAATCAAAACCGCCTTGCGCTAAATCCTGAACCGGTAGCGATTGGCCCCTTGCTGGAAGCCGTCATTGATAGCCAGCGTCCGGCAGCGCAGCGCAAAAGTTTAACGTTGAGCTTTGAGGATGTACGCAGCGACACGCATCAGTGGGCACTGATTGATGCACATCGCCTGCGGCAGATCGTCAATAACCTGATCTCTAATGCCATCAAATTCACCGAGCGCGGCGGCGTTATGTTACGCATTGACGATCGCAACGGGCGGCTGTCTATCCTGGTTCAGGACAGCGGTGTGGGAATTGCGCCAGCGCTACAAAACAAGCTGATGCAAGCGTGGCAGCAAGGCGAACATCAGGCAGGCGGCAGTGGCCTGGGTTTATATATTTGTCGCTCCCTTGTCACGCAAATGCAGGGGACGATGCAACTCAGCAGTGAAGCGGGACAGGGCACGCAGGTCATGATCTCCCTGCCATTGCAGCGGGTGCCAAAGGGTAATGAACAGGAAAATCCGCATCGACTGACATTGCCTGATTTCGCCCAGCATTGTTCGATACTGGTCGTCGAGGATCACATGGCAAACCGACAACTGCTGGCCGAGCAACTTACACGGCTGGCCTGCCATTTCGAACTGGCAGAAGACGGAGAAAAGGCCCTGCAACTGTTCGAAGAAGAAAACTATTACGATATCATCTTGCTGGATTGTGGTCTGCCTGGCATGGATGGTTACACGGTTGCCCGGCAGATCCGTCAGCTGGAACAACAGCAACAACGTGACCGGACGGTGATTATCGCCATTTCGGCACTCCAGTCCGCCAGCCATTTTGCCCACTGTCGGGAAAGTGGCATGGATGGCGTGTTATCCAAACCGATTCGCCTGCGAGAGCTGGCCGCTGAGCTGAAAAAATGGTGTCAGCCAGCCGGAATCACCACGTCGGATGATGCGCCAGCGACGGAGATAGCAGACGATATCTGGCAATCATTGCAGCAGGATGTGCAGGCATTTGCTGCCGCCACCGCGCAGCAGCAAACGCGCTACATGGTGCATCACATCCATCGTATCAAAGGTGTCGCGCTGATGTATCAACTGCATGCGCTGGCTGAATTTGCAGCAACGCTGGAAGCCAGTTTACGCGCGGATCTGCCTGCCGAACAATGGCAGGCAGCGCAGTGGCAACAGCAGCTAATAACGCTTACCTCCCCGCCTAATCCTTGTAAATAATAAGGTTTTGAGAGTGCTCTCGTAGTTGCATAGTGATGTTTTTTTGTTCAATCATCCACTGATGTATCCGGCCGCGCATCCGGTGTGGCCGCAGGATTGAGAGAACAGGTATGCGGGGCAGACTGATAAAATTCCTTATCGTTGTGGCGGTTAGCGTGCTGAGCATTCATGTTCAGGCTATGTCGCTGTTCAGCGATGAAGAACATGCCTGGATAGCGCAGCATCCGGAAATTAATTACAGCGTGCAGCAGGATTGGCCGCTGGATTTTCTTGATCGGGATAAACATTTTGGTTTGAGCCGCGCCTATCTCGATCACATTGAAAGCATGACCGGGTTACGCTTCGTACTGGCGTCGCAAGCCGCGCCCGCCCAGCTGATAACCAACCTGGCACCCTCGCTGATGACGGATTCCTGGCGTGCGCAGTGGTTGTTTAGCCAGCGCTGGATTACCACCAACGCGCTGGTGGTGACACGTCATGAGGCCAGCAGCATTCGCACGCTGGAACAGTTGCACGGAAAACGCGTCGCGGTACGTGCCAATAGCGATTATGAACACTGGCTGCGCCAGCATGCTCCGCAAATCCAGTTACAGCCGTATCCCGATATGTCATCGTTACTGCACAGTGTGCTTGACGGTGAAGCGGAGGCGGCGATCGGACCTGATTTGCTGATGCGTCCGCTGCTGTATCGCAGCTTTGGCAATAAACTGGTGGTCGCCGGACAACTTCCGTCGCTGGTGGCGGGGTTGCACATGGCCGTCACGCCGGAATTACCCCTATTAAAAACCATTATCGACAAGGCGCTGGCTGCCATGCCCGCCAGCCGCACCGATGCGCTGTTTAGCCAGTGGCTGGGCGATCTTAAAATTGGTCAGCTCACTGCCGGGATGATTTTCGCGTTATATCCGCTGGAGCTCACGCTGATTGCCGTGCTGTTAGGCATGATGATTTGGGCGTTATGGCGCGCGCTGTGGCATCGTCGCCGTGCTATAGCCAGCGAAGCTAATATGAGTCAGTTCCTCGCCATGATGAGTCACGAAATTCGTACGCCGATGAACGCCATGATAGCCGCGCTGGAACTTTTGCGTATGCCGTGCGAGCCCGCGCAGCGCAAAGAATATATTGCCCTGGCACACAGCTCTTCCCGGCATTTGCTGGGATTACTCAATGATATCCTTGACCACAGTAAGTTGTCTCATCGTCAGCTTAAGCTGGAAAAACAGTGTTTCTCACTGGCGCAATTAGTCGATGATTTAGTTGCCGTGCAGCGTCCGGTGGCTGCTGAAAAAGAGCTGGTGCTGATTGTCTCACTGGATAGCATACTGGAGTCGCAGTGGGTCGTCGCCGACGCCTGGCGTTTACGCCAGGTCATCAATAACCTGTTGGCCAATGCGATCAAATTTACCGAGCACGGCGCGATTTCGCTGGAAATCAAGCGCCAGCCTTTTGCCGAAACCGAAGGATTATGTATCACCGTGAGTGATACCGGCATTGGTATCCCGCTGGATGCACAACGCACCTTGTTTGATGCCTGGACGCAGGCAGACAATGCTGCTACCCGGCGTTACAGCGGTAGCGGTCTGGGATTATATATCTGCCGTGAATTGGTTAGTTTAGCCGGTGGTCGCCTGAGCTGCTGCAGCCAGCCAGGCGAGGGCGCGACCTTCCAGGTTGAATTACCGGTAATTTTCTGCGAAGCCCCGGAAAAAAGGGCGTCTGAGCCCTCGACGCTGCAACGCTTTGTGACTGGCACCAGTATTCTGATTGTGGAAGATCATCCGGCAAACCAGGCGATGCTGGCGGCACAGCTGGCTGCCCTCAACTGCCATTACGATATCGCCGCCGATGGTGCGCAGGCGCTGGCGCTGCTGAGGGATGAAAATTATTACGATGTGATCCTGCTCGACTGCAACTTGCCTGATATTGATGGTTATGAGGTCGCACGGCGGGTGCGCGCTTTTGAAAGTGAACAGGGGCAGAAAAGCACACCGATTGTGGCAATTTCAGCACTCAACGGCGCAGAGCATCAGCAGCTATGTTCGGACAGCGGCATGCAGGCCTGGCTGA
The DNA here is from genome assembly GCF_035783935.1 of Pantoea dispersa. Lineage (GTDB taxonomy): Bacteria > Pseudomonadota > Gammaproteobacteria > Enterobacterales > Enterobacteriaceae > Pantoea > Pantoea dispersa_C. The sequence continues at coordinate 296,962 of NZ_JALKOV010000004.1, forward strand.
CAAAACCGCTACTGCTGCCGTGTTTGTCGGCGATGCTGGCACGCTGGTGCCGGGTGGAAAGCACGCTGGCACCCGTTGAAGTGGAGAGGGGGCCAGACAGCGATGCCCATTCGCTATTGTTGCAGGACATCGCGGGGTTTGCGACAGCGCTGGCGCAGCAGGATGCGCGCTTGATGCTGCATTACGTTCATCGTTTACATGGCGCGGCGCGCGTCTGTCAACTGCCAGCTTTAGCCGGGTGTGCTGCGGCACTGGAGCAACAACTGCGCGCTGCCAATATTCCCAGCGCGCAACAGGGACAAGAATGGATTGAGAAATTCAGGCGCTGTCTTTCAGCAGCTCATCCTTAATGATAAACAGCTCGTGGTCGGCTTTCAGCCCCAGCTTGCGCAATGCGCTCTGCTTTTGTCCACTCACGGTTTTCAGGCTGCGGGAAAATTTATCAGCAATTTCGGTGACGGTCATACCGGTAAGGAAACAGCGAATCACTTCCTGTTCTTTTGGTGACAGGCTTTTTAATGACAGAGCGGTTTGCACATTCTCTTCGCTGAGATTGCCACTCAGCAGCGTCTCGCCGCTATGCTGCTGTTCCGCCAGGCGTTGCGTCATTTCTGGTTCGAGATAAATGCGACCTTCACTCAATTCCAGTATCGCCTTCTGCAGCTCTTCAGAAGGGCGATTTTTACCTATAAAGCCCTTCGCGCCGCCACGCAGTGCCAGTGCTACGGTTGCCGGATTGTAATGCGCTGACACCACCAAAATAGCGATATTGCTATGGTGGCGCATGATCAGCTTAATCAGATTCAGCCCATCGATATCGGCGGGTGATAGCGAGTAATCGACGACCACCACATCAACGGGCGTGGTTTTGAGATGTTTGAGGAATTGGTCGCTGTTGGTAAAACTCCCGGTGATGGTGAAATCCGCGTTCTCCTTCAATACATCGCTCAATCCACGCAATACCAAAAAGTGATCGTCCAGCAGGGCAATAGAGATTTTTTTCCGGTTATAAACCTTCATCGCAAACCACTCTTATTAATCAATCAGGCATGAGAATCAGTGTACGTTAATTCAAAATCAACGTGCAGCTTTCTCTACATCGGGCACTCAGCGGGCACGCAGAATTCTACTGCCCGCAAGCGTGTTAGTGCAGCAAAACTCGTGTTTCGCCAGCTATTTGAGAGTGCTCTCGTGTTTTCATTCTCTCATCATACTTAAGATAATTAGCGAAACAAAGATGGATCATTTAAGCCTACAGCTCCTTTGTTTCTACTTCCACATAATAACCGGAATGAAATTGATGATGTCGTTATCTGCCATAGGCAGACGGCTCGCGCTCGCCTGGAGTCTGGCGTTACTGGTGAGCTGTGCCTCACCCATCCCTAAGCCACTCACTGCTGCGTCAGAGGAAAAGGCGTATGTTCCGGCCACGCTGGCACGGTGTCAAAGCGAGGTCGCGGCGCTGCAACATGTTGTTGCTCCGGTTAACACACTGCCCGTTTTGCCCAGCGAATTCCTGCAGCAAATTCAGCAAACACAGTGCGATGCCGGACAAGGTGACAGGCAGGCGCAACGCCACGCCATGCACTGGCGCAATGTCATTTAGCGGGTGCCCGGCAGGCGGGTGAAGGGGTAAAAGCCCGGCGCTCGTGCTCAGCAGGGATGTAGGCATAGCGCCGGATCGGCCGAGGGTGTTTGCCGGCATTAAAGATGCCTTTGATCAGCGGATCATACTCGGGGAGGAAGAGCTGACAGTAGGATGGACAGGCTGATTACCGGCAGGCTGGCAGTTGGTGCGTTATTAGATTACAGCGGTGAGAACAATGAATTTCAGCGAGTAAAAGTCGATACGCTATTACCCACAGTCAGCAAAATTATCAGTCAGCAAAAAGTGGGCAGTGAGCTGGAAATTATACACCCTGCTGAGCGGGCATTTGGTGATGAAGGCGTTGGGACATTAATTCCACCAGGCACAACACTGATTTTCATTATAAAGCTGGCAGGGGTATCTGATATGAAGGTCAGATCCTGTGCTGTTCCAGAGCGATTTTCTCACCTTTATTAATTAAATTTGTAAGTTTGTCAGCGACAGAATGAGCAGAGAGGTAAATTAAGATGAATAAGAGTGTCATGATTCTCGATGACCATCCGCTATTTTCGGCTGGGCTGAAAGCGGTAATTAATCAGGATCCAAAGTTAAATGTGGTCGATGTGTGCCGGACCAGCGTTGAGTTATTCTTTGCGTTGAGTATTGGCTCTGCCGATATTTTATTGCTCGACTGCTCACGTCCGCTGGGCGAAACAAATGTTCGCACCTTAGTCGAGCGCTTGCATCAACAGCAGCCGCATAGCGCCCTGATGCTAATGGGCGATAACGAGCTACATCGCCAAGTCGCTGAGCGGTGCTCGTCAATGATTGCCGGTTACTTCTGCAAAACGTTACCACCGGAAAGTTTTATTCTGGGTTTGCATCGCATACGCAGAAGGCGGGATGGTGAGTCAATTGACGTTCCTGAAAAAAAAGGCCTGCCGGAGTCAGAGATCACCCGCTTACCATCACGTCTTTCGGCGAAGGAAAAAACCGTGCTGGAATATTTGCATGCGGGACTGAGCGTAACGCAAACGGCAGCGCGTGTGAATCGCAGTGTGAAAACCATTAGCACTCAGAAGCGCACGGCCATGCGCAAATTAGGTCTTAAGCAAGAGCGTGATATTTTCCAGCTCAATATGCATGAATTATAATTGTGACAGAGTGAGTGCCCTCATACTTACGTTAATAGCGTGACCTGAGTAAGGTTTGAATACCAGAAAGGGATGCGCTGGATGATGGCACTTTACTCACTCATCAGTAACTGAACACCGCCAGATTGATACGCTTTTAACTCCTGCTCCGCAAAAGATATGCCCGCGATTTGAACAAACTTATTTTCTCGCTGGTGCTGTAATAGTCGTTTCTGCACATCTTCTTGCTCACTAAGTTGCTGCATCTGATAACGCACGCCGTCACACAGCAGGTATAACCGCTGAAGATGTCTGCAATCTGCTTCACCATTCAGGACAAAACAGACCCCATGCTGTTTTAATTCATGCATATTTTCCAGTAACTGCTCAGTCAACCTGCCGTCACTGATTTCATCGATATATAAATAGAGTCGTACGGGTGGCCGGGTGAAAGAAAACAGCTGCAACAGGAGGGCGGGTAAATCCTGCTGATCCAGCCAGGACAAACTGACGCTCAGGGATAGCGGCGCGATGAGATGCATTTTCTGTTGTACCATCTCCTGTAACAGGCGGAAATTTCCGAGCATTTCCAGGCGGCTGTTGCTTAAATGCCGGGTTGTAATCAGGGTATTTTTACAGGCAGGTTCACACGCCAGCACCTGCTGCTGCCTCGCGCAGCGCCAGTAGCGATAATGCGTGATCAGCGGTGCGGGATTGAGTAAACACAGTAAGAGTTGTGACGATATTCTCTGCTGTTTTAATTGCGGTTGCAACGCCATCACAATCCATTCGCGCAGCACGTCGGGTAACATGTCAGGCTGAAAGCGTATCGCGCTTTCCAGAGTGATAGCAGAGAGTTTTTGGCACACTAAAAGCGAGCTTCTGCTGATTTGCCGTGGTGCGGCGGCCATAACGTAGCGAAGATTTTTTAGCGTCTTTGAGAGTAGCTCATTGCTGGCGGCGCCAGCAAGATCATCGGTGCTGACAATGCCACCGCGCAAGCCGTCTTCATGCCACGCATGCTGCGCCGCGCGACAGCAAGAACAACATGCTATATCGATATGCATTGATGGGCGGATCAAGAGTAACAACGGTTGATGGTTACTCGCGCATGAGGCGTCGAGTGACTCTCTGTTCATCATTTACGCCCTCCTGCAGCATCCGGAGAGAAAGGCAGGTCGGCGTCAAACACCAGCGTGGCGGATCCTTTCCATGTCGAACCTAAGTGTTTTGCCATCTTCAAACTCTCTATTTCATTCACGCTAAAATTGACTTGCCCAATTGCGCCATTCACGTAACTGTCCGGTACCAGTATGAGCCCTGGCGTTGTGGGAGTCGTAATGGGTATCGCAATGCGGGTCACGGGCTCCTTCGATTTCCGTTCATGCATCCCGGGCATGCTGAAATCAATATCAACGGCCACGGTTTCATCTCCCCCTTCTCGTTTAAGGGCGCAGCTTTTTAACTGCTCATGAGTACAATACGCCGTAATGCTGACAGGAGAAGATGCCGTCATATTGACCTGGCCAGTGCCCTCCAGGCGGAATTGTGCGTTATTACTTGCCGACCAGGAACGCCAGCCACCCGGCGGCGATAATTCGACGCTATTACTGCCCTGAATGGATACTTTAAAATCATGCTGGATTTCGGCAGAAATATTCACCTGAAGCGTATCATCACTATAGGTTCCCTCACCAAAATCAATATCCATCCCCTTACCAACGGTATAACCATAACCGCCTTTAAAACTGCCATTGGGCATGGTTAAAGGACTTAAGCTTTTCATTTCATAACCAACCGAAATTCGCTCTATTTTAACGTCATTGTAATCTATGTTTTTCACGGTTTTATAACATGTTGATATTTCTGCCGGATGTAGCCATGCAAATTCATAATTTTGCGAGGTCATGTAAGCCGTTGTGCCGGTACAGCCGCCTTCTGGTGCGCGCCCGGCCAGATTAAAGTCAGAACTGTTAAAACTGTTCCTTGTCCTGGCGTAGCGTTGTGCTAGCAGCACGATGCGAAATTGCACGACAATACTTTTGCCGGTCTCGTGATCCGTGAGCATGACATATTGCCATCTGGAGTTCGCTTTTTGATAAGTATGGTCACGATTATCAGGGCTTGAATGACTCAATGTTTTATTTTCTACGCTTAAATCAGTCATGATTGAAAAGGTGCCAGCCGGGCAGGCTGTTGGATATGTCTTACAAAAACCACTGTGCACTGTCGTATCGGTAAATGAATTTTTGTCAGGCTCTGCTGCTGAGGGTTTAAATTCGGCGCTTATTTCCACCGTGGCGGCTTGTGAAGTCATGATAAAAAAAATCAACACCAGCGAGTTAAGCACCCAGATTAAACGATGTTTTATGTGCATAGAGATGTCCGCAATGAATAGGCCAGTTGAGTGTGATTATCCTCTCCTGAATCGACGCGACGACACTACAGGAGCACTCTCAATCACTCTTATGTCATGAGACCTGAACAATTAAGTCATACCTGATAAATTTTCATGGGGTTCTGTTAACTGATTGATATAAAAGACTTGATTGATCATGTTTGAAAACCAAGAGTGCTCTCATAGTTCTTAATGGTCAAACCAGGCGATATTTGTCCCCGTTGAATCAGTGCTGCCTGACAGGGATAACGGTTTTCTGGCGGTGCTCATCACTTAAGGATAATCATGTTAAAAACGTTATTAGCGACAGCGCTGGCTGCCAGTAGTTTTGCCGCCTGTGCTATCCCTCAAATATCGGTGGGTCAGATGTATGATTTCATCGAAGGCGATAAAAGTACTTATTTAAAGCGTATAAGTAATAATGGTGACAATACTGCATTTATTAAAACCGAAGTGAGTGAAGTGAGCTGGGATGCCAGCGGCAGGAAAACTGAAAAGCGCATCGATGCAAATGCCGCCTCCAGCGCTAATATTGATGGTTTAATCGTGACGCCCGCCAGAATGATCGTTCCGGCAAAAGGTATGCAGCCATCCAGGCTATTGGTTACTGGCAATCGAGATAAAGAGCGTTACTATCGCGTTCGCTATATTCCGGTAATGCCTAAAGACCAATACGAATTCGGTCAAACTAAAAAAGAATTCGAGCAGTATAATAATAAGCTTAACGTGGGGATCAATATTCTCACCGGGTATGGCACAATGACTATTGTCAGGCCTAAAAACGTTATATTCAACACCGTAATTAATGATAACGGTGGTGATATCACCATCGTTAATAATGGTAATAGCAGTATCATATTGGATGGTCTCAGGCAATGCGCGAACAACAAGTGTGCGGAGAGCAGTTCATCCATTGTGTTACCTGGGAAAAAAATACAACTCAGGAAAATCGCAAAAAAAAGCTGGCAATTTACCTTGCTGGAAGGAAACAAAAAATCCCCGAAATCCTTTGGGTAATTCTTAAATCTTAACGAGGCTATAAAATGAAATTTGCTACCAAAACCTTATTCGCTGTGTTGCTGGCCACCAGTACGGCGGTGATGGCGGATGACTCTACCAGTCTGACTTTTGACCTCAAGGCGGATATTCCGACTGAACGTTACTACGTTCAGTTCGAAAACCCAGCCTTTGGCACCACAGAGCAGGTCATGAACTGGGATGCTCGCAGCCAGACACTCGAGCAGCTGCGAACCAATCTGGTTGCGATGAACAATGTGGATTCAGTTAAAGCTTACCTGGATGGCGCTGCCGTGCTGGTGCACACCACGGATCCCACTCAGGAGATCCCGCTGACCGTGTCGATCGCTGGTCAGTCGCTCCCAGCGACCCAGGCCGCAGCCGTCACCATCGTTGATGACGTAACGAAGACGGAGCAGATTTTACCGCTGGTAGTGAGTCAAACGACGCCAGCTACAATCCCGGACGCAGGCGAATACAAAGGCACCGTAAAAATGATGTTTGATTTCGATTTAACGGTTTAACGGTTACCCACTGTTTTCGACAGGATAAGGACGCGCTAGCGTCCTTTTTTTAAGCGGACAAACTCATGACGTTACCTTCAATTAATCGCCTCGCTGCCGCCATTGCGTTAACGCTAATGTCAATGCCGGCCATGGCGGTGCCTATGGAAGATTTGGTTTCTCAGGCGGAAAATCTGCCTGACGATTTCACCACCCATTTCTTTAATGCACCGTTGATGACGCGAGTGGAACTTGATGGTCAATACCTCGGTGACGCCATGATTTTGTTATCACGCAGTAAAACGGTGCAGCTAATTAATTTTGTCCAGTCACAGGAGAGTAAACTGCCTCCTGCCACGCGCAGTCGCTGGGCACAGATGTTGAGCAAGCCTGCACCTTTAGGTCATTGTGACCAGCAATGTCCGCAGGGACTGGTGGGCCTCCATTACAATCTGGTCAATACCACTCTGTCCATCGCCACCACTGACGGCCATGGCCAGAAAGTTAAACCGCAACATATCGCCCTGCCGGAAGGTGGCAGCAGCGGATTGATTCTGCGCAATCAGCTCAATCTGGTTGGTGGAGAACAGCAACCGTGGTCAGGCTCACAAAACCTGAATCTGGAAACCAGCCTCGGTAACCTGACCGGCGTCGCAGCGAGTCAGTTAAGCCGCAGCGACATCGAAAACAGCCGCACCGATGCACGTGTCAGTGCGCTCTACGTACAACGTGAATTGCCGGGCACAGCCGTCCGTGCAGGACTATTCGCCCCTGATAGCCACGGCATTCTGCGCCAGCCCAATCTGCCGGGCGGCAACAGTGTGCAAACGGTAGCCGGTGCGATGCTGGCAACGTCAGATACATTGCTCATCCGTTCGGCGCAGCCCAGCCTCTATCCGGTGATGGTGACGGCTAACCGTGATTCCATCGCTGAGATTTATCGCGATGGCGTGCTGATCAACAGCCAGCCGGTTGCGCCAGGCTTGCAATCGCTGGATACGACTATTTTGCCGGGCGGGATTTATGATGTTGAAGTTCGCCTGGTTGAAGCGGGACGGGAAATCAGTCGCGTGGAAGAAACCATCTATAAGCCGGCGAACTGGAACAATCCGCAACAGCGCTGGCAATATTCGATGTATACCGGTGTTGAGCAGCAACTGGGGAATACCCGCAATAAATCCAGTCAGAGTGAGCCTGCAGCCGGGGCCAGCGTTAACTTTATGGCACATCCCAAAGTGATCCTCGGCGCCGCGGTGCAGCATGCGACGCAGGGCAATCAGTATGGCTTTTCTGCCGATGTGCAGGCTGCTGACAGGGTACAATTTTACGGCAGCGTAGGCAGCAGTGATGCGTGGGGCTCACGCTACGACACGCAATTAAACTGGACGTTACGCCCGCAAACCAGCCTGATGCTGAGCCATGGTCAGAGCTGGTATCAACAGAGTCGCAGCCACTACTCCGCCAGCAGGCAGAAAAACAGCAGTGCCACGCTGAATCATCGTCTTGGTAATGGTGACGCGCTTTCGCTGCGCACAACCCATAATAGTCGCGAAAGCGGTTTTGGCGCGGATGCCACGTGGCGCACGCGCATGACAGTCAAAGAGACGCCGATTACCCTGAGCCTTAATGCGTTTGATCGTCCTTATGCGCAGCGTGGCCTGCAGCGCAACCGCGGTGCTAATCTCAACCTGTCATTCTCGCTGGGCGCAAGTCAACGTAGCGTGAGCGCCAGCCTGGGCAGCCGTAATGATAATAAGGGTGGGCGCGATCTGTTCGCTTCAGCCAGCGTGAATCAGACGCTGGAAAATAGCGCGTTTAACAGTGTCAGTGCGGGCGTAACGGGGGATAAATACGGGCTGAGCAGTAATCTCTTCACCAGCTTTGAAGACCGCTACGCCAGCGGTACCGCCTATGCCAACTACTCATCACAGGGGAAAGCCATCAATGGCGGCCTCAACATGAGCAATACGCTGGCCGTTGGTGGAGGCCAGGTTTCGCTCAGCCATAGCCCGCAGGCCTACAGCAGTAAAACGGGCATTATTGTGGATGTCGAAAGCGACGATCCCGGCGTGCGCCTGAAAACGTGGGATAGCCAGGGTGGTGGTGGCACGCTGAAAGCCGGGCGTAATTTTATTCCTGCCAGCGCTTATAAATCGGGACAGCTGCAAATCGATTTTGAAGGGACGGATGCGCCACCGTTAAAAATCTGGCCGGCGGAGTTGCCCTATCATCTGAATCAGGGCGGTGTCGCCCACAGTAAAGTCCGTGTCATGAAAACGGTGACGGTGATTGGGCGCGTGGTGGATCGTACAGGACAGCCGATCGCCGGTGCCAGGCTGGTGAATCATGCCGGGCAGGGGATTTCTGAAAGCGATGGCTTCTTTGTTACCGACATGCATGAGCATACACCGGAGTTGGTGATTCATGACCGTGACAAAAAACTGTGTACGGTCAAACTCAATCCGCAACAGCATAAACGTGAGAATGACACTCTGATGATTGGCGACCTGAGCTGTCAGAACAACACCCTGGGATAATTTTCACACTCACCCTCAGGCCTGTTCTGCCTGAGTTTTTGCCGAGGAATGATAAATGAGTATGAGCGCGGTGCATGCCGTTCGCATTGCCATTATTGATGATCACCCTATGACGCTCCATGGCATGTGCGCCCTGATTGATAAAGCGCAGGACTGTCACGTTGTTGGGCGTTTCAGCCATAGCCGTGCGTTGCTGGCTGAACTCCAGGTCACAGAGGTGGACGTATTAATTATGGATTATGTGCTGGCCGCTGACGACATCGACGGCAACAGCCTGCTACGGACTCTGCAGCGGCAATTTCCCGATCTGCCAGTGCTGGTGGTATCAGAGCTCTATAACAGCGCCGCAGCCTTATTGACATTGAACAGCGGTGCGAAGGGTTTTAGTGGCAAAAATATGGCGCCAGGTGAATTGATTGAGGCGGTCAGAATTGTCGCCAGTGGGCAGATTTATCTGCTACCGGAAATGGCGCTACAGCTAACCCAATTGCTCAATGGCGATATTACGCTATCGTTGCAACCGCTCCGCACCAATAGCCCGCAACAGACATCAGACCTTTCGGTCTTATCGCCTAAAGAGCAGGAAGTTGTGCGGTGTTTATTGCAGGGCATGAGCGTGACGCAGATAGCAAAAAAATCTCATCGCAGCATTAAAACCATCAGTGGTCAGAAGCAAACGGCACTGCGTAAATTAGGTTTAAAAAGTGACGAAGAGCTCATGAGAAAATTCTAGCGTAGAGCGAAGTTCACCAGTCTGATAATAAGTATTCATGCTAGTGGCGCCTTGTCTGATTGATGAAAAACCCTGATTTCTCTTAATGATTAACAGTGTTTCGTGATGCCTCGAAGTTTACGGCTTTTGAAAGCGCTCTGGTCGCGCTAATAAAATCATGAGGTGTTGTTTTTAAACTGCGTGATCTGACGGTAAAAGCGATAGAAAAAGCTGCCTGCCCGCCTACACGGGTTTATCCCGCTGCTTACATAACTGACCTGCATTAAAGTGGGAAAGCGATGGTAAAGCGTTGGGAAACTGGCGCTAATAGCAGTTCATATCCAGCAACTTCATCGTAACGCACAAGCCATACCGCCACTAACACCAGAGGTACTGTTACTTCACGCTTAACTGTATTGCCGGAACAGGCTTTAGCGGTAACATCACCCATTCTGTTCACTTAACCGTTTTATGGCGATAAGCAGGGCATTAATAAATGCAGAGACGTTAGTGGCTTACCTATTAGCCAAGCCAGCGCTTCGCTTCGGCATCGCTGATATCGCGGTAATAGATTTTATGTAGCGTTACGCCGCAGCGCCGGCACTGTGCTTCAACATAGGTAGAAAGTTGGGTGCGGCCGGCGGGAGAACGGGCGCCTTTACGGCAAATATCAATGATGTGCCAGTGGTGAGCGTGTGGAATAAAGCTAAATAAATTCATTGTTGATTCCGGATTTGGGCGTGAGTAGGCAAGTCCGGAAGGGGATTAAGCCTTGTCTGTTAAATGTTTGGCTTGATATTTATCAAGCTGATGCAGGTTTATACACATTAACTGGTTTATTAGCTGAAATGGCGGGTGATTCTTCAGGATGGATGTTTTCGTTATTTTTTCGTAATTGACCTATGCCGTTTTTAATTATTTCTATCGTTGAAAGAGAGCATATTGATTTTGATGTGGATCAATGTGCCGTTGTGCTGCCGTTCAGGCGCAGGATTTACAAGCCTGCTGACAGCGACTATTCTGTCGTCGGCACATTTGACGTGCCATGACTCGGGGTGCCCTTCTTTGTGAAGGCTGAGAAATACCCGTAATACCTGATCTGGATAATGCCAGCGTAGGGAAGTCAGATGCCTGACCGCATTCGCCTTCCTGATTGCCGGTTGGGAGCCTTATGACACAGCCTGACCCTCTTTCCCCGGCGCAACTCGCGCACTCTCTGCAACTGCTGCGGCAGCAGGCACCGCTGGTGCACTGTATGACCAACGACGTGGTGCAAACTTTTACCGCCAACGTGCTGCTGGCGCTGCAGGCTTCACCCGCGATGGTGATTGATGGCGATGAAGCGGCGCAGTTTGCCGGTTTCGCCGATGCGCTGCTGATCAACGTCGGTACCTTAACCCGCGAGCGCCGCGATGCGATGCTGGCGGCGGTACAGGCCGCTAACCAGGCCGGCACACCGTGGACGCTCGATCCGGTGGCGGTAGGCGCGCTAACCCTGCGCACGGAATTCTGTCAGCAGCTGCTGAGCCTGCAACCGGCGGCCATTCGCGGTAATGCTTCAGAAATTCTCGCTTTAGCCCAGCAGGCCACGGGCGGACGCGGCGTGGATAGCGTGCATCAGGCCGATGCCGCACTGAGTGCCGCGCAGCAGCTGGCGCAACGCTGCACCACTATCGTTGCGGTAACCGGCGAAGTTGATTACGTCACCGATGGCCGCCAGACGCTGGCGATTGCCGGCGGCAGCCCGCTGATGACGCGTGTGGTCGGCACCGGTTGTGCGTTGTCGGCGGTAGTCGCGGCGTGCAGCAACCTGCCGGGCGAGCGCCTCCAGCACGTGGCAGCGGCGTGCCGCCTGATGTCGCTGGCCGGAGAACAGGCCGCGCGGAGCGTGGCAGGGCCGGGCAGCTTCGTCGCCGCCTTTGTGGATGCGCTGTGGACGCTGGAGGTGGCAGCATGAAACGCATCAACGCATTGACCATTGCCGGCACCGATCCCAGCGGCGGCGCGGGTATCCAGGCCGATCTGAAAGCCTTTTCCGCGCTCGGCGCGTACGGTACCAGCGTGATTACCGCGCTGGTGGCACAGAACACCCGCGGCGTGCAGTCGGTGTATCGCATCGAACCGGCATTTGTTGCAGCGCAGCTCGACTCGGTGCTGGACGACGTGCGCATTGACGCCGCGAAAATCGGCATGCTGGCAGAGACGGCGATTGTCGAGGTGGTGGCAGAGAAGCTGAAACGCGCCAGCCTGCCGTTTGTGGTGCTGGATACGGTGATGATTGCCAAAAGCGGCGATGCGCTGCTGTCGCCTGATGCGGTAGACAGCATTCGTGAACGGCTGTTGCCGCAGGTATCACTGATCACGCCCAACCTGCCGGAAGCCGCGGCGCTGCTGGGCTGCAGCATGGCGCAGGACGAGGCGACGATGCTGGAGCAGGGCGATGCGCTGCTGGAACTGGGCTGCGAAGCGGTGCTGATGAAGGGCGGTCATCTCAGCGATGCAGAGAGCCCGGACTGGCTGATCACCCGCGCCGGCCGCCAGCGCTTTACCGCACCGCGCGTTAACACCCGTCATACGCACGGCACCGGCTGCACGCTGTCGGCGGCGCTGGCGGCATTGCGACCCCGCCATGCGGACTGGGCGGGCACCGTAGCGGAGGCCAAGGCCTGGCTGCAGCAGGCGCTGCTGCACGCCGATTCGCTGGAGGTCGGCCACGGCATTGGGCCGGTGCATCATTTCCATCAGTGGTGGTAGGGCGTAACGCCAGATTGCCGTTTTTTCACTGCGTATCCGTCTGAAAAATGGAGTCAGCAATTTGCCAGCCTGGCGCGTTTCGGTCCAGGCTGTGGGGGCAATTCGGCAGGTGCCGGTTGCTATCCAGCCATTTTTCAGGAGCGAACATGACGGACATCGTACAGTTACTGGGTAAAGAAGCGGATGCGCTTCTTCAACATCGCTGCATGACCATTCCAGCGGACAGCCTCTATTTGCCGGGCGCGGATTATGTCGATCGCGTGATGATTGATAACAATCGTTCTCCTGCGGTACTGCGCAATATGCAGACGCTCTACAACACCGGCCGTCTGGCGGGTACCGGCTATCTGTCGATTCTGCCGGTGGATCAGGGCGTGGAGCACTCTGCGGGCGCCTCGTTCGCCGCCAATCCGGCCTATTTCGACCCTAAGCATATCGTCGAGCTGGCGATTGAAGCTGGCTGTAACTGTGTGGCGTCAACCTATGGCGTGCTGGCATCGGTGTCACGTCGCTACGCGCACCGCATCCCGTTTATGGTCAAGCTAAACCATAACGAAACGCTGAGCTATCCCACGCAGTATGACCAGACGCTGTACGCCAGCGTCGAACAGGCGTTCAACATGGGGGCAATTGCGGTCGGTGCCACGATCTATTTCGGTTCCGAACAGTCACGGCGGCAGATCGAGGAGATCGCGGCGGCCTTCGAGCGTGCGCACGAGCTGGGCATGGTGACGGTGCTGTGGGCTTATCTGCGCAACAACGATTTCAAGAAGGATGGGGTGGATTATCACGCCAGCGCCGATTTAACCGGTCAGGCTAACCATCTGGCGGCCACCATTGGTGCCGACATTGTGAAGCAGAAAATGGCGGAGAATAACGGCGGTTATAACGCGGTGAAGTTTGGCCACACCGATGAGCGCGTGTACAGCAAGCTGACCAGTGAGAATCCGATCGATCTGGTGCGCTACCAGCTGGCCAACTGCTACATGGGTCGTGCCGGGCTGATTAACTCCGGCGGTGCTTCAGCCGGTGCGACCGATGTGGCGGAGTCGGTGCGTACGGCGGTGATCAATAAACGCGCCGGCGGCATGGGGCTGATTCTGGGGCGCAAGGCGTTTAAGAAGTCGCTGAAAGAGGGCGTGGCGCTGATTAATGCGGTGCAGGATGTGTATCTGGCGAAAGATGTGACGATTGCCTGAGGGTGTGAGGTGCGTTTTTCCCCTCACCCTAACCCTCTCCCGCTGGCGGGAGAGGGGACTGTGATGTGCGGTTTTTTAATGCGTTAATTCTCTGACAGCTACTGGAACAGCTCCCTCTCCCGGTGGGAGAGGGCCGGGGTGAGGGCATCACACCGCATCGTATCAAACCGCACCGCACCGCAAGCTCACCGAACAACACTACGGCCCTTCAAACCATTCGCTGTTGCGCTCGGCAATCGGCGTAATGGTCAGAATCATCTCCTGCAGATGACGCCGCATCGCCTTCTCAGCCGCATCGGCATCCTTCGCTTTCAGCGCGGCAAAAATCTCTTCATGCTGCTGAATCAGGCTCTCCGGCGGCGACACTTCGCTCAGCGTCAGAAAGCGCACGCGGTCCATCGTTGCCTTAATGTTCTCCACCGTCTCCCACGCCAGCAGGCAGTCAATCCCTTCGGCAATCAAACGGTGAAACTCATCGTCGAGCGCCAGAAACGCCTGGCTGTCGTGGCGCTCCGCTGCCAGACGCTGCAGCTGCAGGTTATGTTCCAGCGCCATCAGTCCGGTGGCGCCGATCTCCAGCGCGGCGCGGCGAACCACGGCGATCTCCACCGCTTCACGGATGAAACGGCCGTCGGCCACGCGCTGGGCGGAGATTTTACGCACGAAGGTGCCGCGTTGTGGCAGGACCTGCACCAGGCCGGCTTCCGCCAGCTTGATAAAGGCTTCCCGCACCGGCTGCCGCGACACGTTAAAGCGCGCCGACACTTCTTTCTCCGACAGCAGCGAGCCCGGATGGATCACGCAGGTCACGATATCCTTCCGCAGATAGCGATAAATCTGCTGATTTACCGGTTCGCTGGTGGTTATGGTATAGGCAATCGACATGCAGCAATATCCGTATTACGGCTGGCCGCCGCCAGCCCGATGAGAAAGCGTCAGTCTAATCAGCACGCTGCGTCTGCGCTACACATTTGTGCTGGCGGCGTAGCCTTCTGTGACCAGCGCCTGCACCGTGGCGCGCGCGCCGTGTAGCCGCAGCTGCTGGTACAGCTCAGTGAGCCGCGTAACGAAGGCGGATTGATAACGTAAATCATCGCCGAACACCGCCTGCAGGCGCAGTAAGGCCTCAACGCGCTGCGGGCCATCCTCGCTATTGGCAACAATACTGGCCAGCTGCGCGCTGAGCGGATCGCGAATCTCAATCGCCGCACCCTGCTCATCAACGCCGCTGATATAGCGCATCCAGCCCGCCACGCCCAGCAGCAGATAATCACAGGCCGTTCCGTTGCGCAGATGCCAGCGCACGCTATCCAGCAGGCGCTGCGGCAGCTTCTGCGTACCGTCGGTGGCGATTTGATAAGTGCGATGTTTAATCGCCCGGTTTTCGTAACGGGCGATCAGCGCGTCGGCATAGGCCACCAAATCGACATCCTGCGTGCGCAGCGTGGGTGCCTGATCCTGCAGCATCAGCGCGCGCGCCGCCTGACGAAAATGGGCGTCGGCCATGCAATCACTGATGTGTTGATAACCGGCCAGGTAACCGAGATAAGCCAGGAACGAGTGGCTGCCGTTGAGCATGCGCAGCTTCATCTCTTCGTACGGCAGCACATCACGCACCAGCTCCGCACCGGCCTGTTCCCACGCCGGGCGGCCGCTGACGAAGTTATCTTCAATCACCCACTGGAAAAAAGGTTCGGCTTCCACCGCCACCGGATCGCGACTGCCCAGCCGCGCTTCCAGCGTGGCGAAAGCCTCATCGGTCATCGCCGGCACGATGCGATCCACCATGGTGGAGGGAAAGGTGAGGTGGGTCTGAATGTAATCCGCCAGCGCCGGGCTGCGGTGTTGCGCCAGTTGGGTAATCACGGTGCGCGTCACCTGGCCGTTCTCCGGCATGTTGTCACACGACATCACGCTAAACGGCGGCAGATGGCGCTGGCGACGGCGTTCAATCGCCGCCAGGATCACGCCGGGCAGCGAGCGCGGCGCGTCAGGATGCGCCACATCGTGCACGATGTCCGGATGCGCCAGATTGAGCTGGCCACTCGACGGCAGTGAACAGTAGCCTTTTTCCGTGACCGTCATCGACACGATAGCGATTTCCGGCTGGCTCATCGCTTCAATCACCGCCTCAATGCCGTCACTTTTCGCGTGCAGCGCCTCGGTAATCACGCCAACGATGCGCGTGTGCAGGCTGTCGTCGGCCATTTCGGTCACGCTGTACAGCAAATCCTGCTGGCGCAGGGCGGCGATCAGCGCACCGCTGTTGAGATTCACTTCGCAGTAGCCCCAGTCGCTGCCGTGCTGCGCCAGTTGGTCCGTGGCCAGCGCCTGATGCGCGCGGTGAAAGGCACCAAAACCGATGTGCACCATGCGGGTTTTCAGCTGGCTGGGGTCGTAACCGGGGCGCTGCACGTCAGCGGGAAGGCGATCGGGTTGTAACATGCATAATCCTTTGGCAAACGGGGCGCGCGGCGCCCCATCACAGTTATTCGATTAAACGGAAACCGGTTTGTCGCTGGCTTTTGGGCTGCGAATCACAAACAGTACCAGCAGCGCGCCAAGCGCCGCCACCACGCCCGCCAGTACAAAGGCGCTGTCAAACTTGCCAGTATGCTGCACGATGAAACCGGTGACGATCGGGCCGATAATGCCGGACAGGCTGCCAATCAGGTGGATAAAGCCGCTGATGCTGCCGACGCGGCTCTTGTGCACCACATCCTGAATAATCGCCCAGTAAATGGCACCGGTGATGTAGAGGAAGAAGATGGAGATCGACATCATGATCACCGCCGAATTGACCTCTTTGATGGTGCCCGCCAGCGCCACGCAGATTGCTGCCGCCAGCAGCGACACTACCAGCACAATCTTGCGTGATAGCAGCAGCTTGCCGGTAATATTAAAGATCTTATCGGATATCCAGCCGCCCAGCGCCAGGCCAATAAAGCCGACGATCCACGGAATCATGGTGGTGATGCTCATGGCTTTGATATCCAGCCCGTGCGCCTGCACCAGATAAGCCGGGAACCAGCTCAGGAAGAAGAACAAAATGTAGTTGTAGCAGAAGAAGGCGAACGCGGTGACGAGAATAATCGGCTGGCGCAGATAGTAGCCCATGCCGTGTGCTTTGCCGTCTGCGTCGATGATATCTGCCGGCTCTTCCGCTTTCAGTTTCTCCACCAGCGCGCGTTCCTGCGCTGAGACACGCTTGCTGCGCGCCGGATTATCGGCGGCGAAGAAGAACCACAGCGCCATCCATACCAGGCCAATCAGGCAGATCACCACAAACGCCGGACGCCAGCCGAAGGAGAGCGCCAGATAGCCGACAATCGGCCCGGCGACCGCGCCGCCGAGCGGGGAACCGGCACTCAGCAGGCCCATGGCGGTGGCGGCCTGCTTTTTCGGGAACCAGCCGTTGATGGCTTTGTTGGCCGAGGCGCAAATCGGACCTTCCGCCATGCCGAACAGCACACGCAGAATCATCATCGACCAGAAACCGGTCGCCAGCGCGGTCATGCCGCAGAACAGCGACCACATGCCGACGGCGGTGCCGAGCACGATGGTCGGACCGAATTTGTCGGTGGCCAGGCCGCCAATGAAGTTGAACAGCGCATAGCCGAAGAAGAAGCTGCCGAAAATCAGGCCGAACTGTTCGGCATTGATCATCAGGTCTTTTTCCACCAGCGGCACGGTGAGCGACAGGGCAATACGATCGAGGTAGTTGATCATATAAACCAGGAACAGCAGCAGTACGAGGGTCCAGCGTAGATTCTTCAGCATAGAAACTCCGTTTCCCTGTTCTTTTTCAGACTGCATCGTCACGGACAGATTACCTTGATGACCGCAGCGCTGTGCCTGATTTATGCAGGGGATTATTGTATTGGCCGGCGGGTACGCACCGGCATCAGGGACATCTGGTGTGGCGCGTCACTCAATCCATTTGCAGGATCACTTTGCAGCAGGTACGCGGGTCTTGTTCAAATAGCGTCATGGCGCGCTCGATCTGCGCCAGCGGGAAATAATGGGTGACCAGTTTCTCCGGCTGGATCAGCCCCTGTTCCAGCCACGCAATCACCTGCGGGAAGCGGTTGCTGTTCAGGCGCGAGGTAAACAGCGACAGTTCTTTGCTGGTCAACGCCTGCTGCGTCAGGCTGCACGGCTCAGCAGAGAACCCGAGCAGGCCGATGCGCGCCGCCGGTGAGGCCAGCGCGGCCGCTTCAGCGAGGATTGCCGGATGGCAGGCGGCGTCGATGATCAGCGTTGGCTGTACGCCTTCCAGCTGCGCCGCCAGCGGGATCTCACTGTTGTTAAACAGGCGATCGGCCCCGTTTTGCTGCGCCAGCACCAGCCGCTCCGGCAGGCGGTCCACCACCAGCACCTGCTGCACGCCGTACACGCCTTTCAGCACCTGAATCGCCGTCAGCCCCATCGGACCGGCACCGTAAATCAGTGCCACATCCTGTGGCTGCGGCTGGAGAAACGCAGTGATGTTAGCGGCAATGGTGAAGGGCTCGACCAGGCTGGCGAGTTGATCGGGAATGCTCGCCGGCAGGCGATGGGCATTTTTGGCTGGCGCGACGGCATATTCGCTGAAGCCGCCGTCGCGATGGACGCCAATCACCTGCAGCGACTGACAGACATTAGGACGACCCACGGAGCAGGGATAGCAGTGACCGCAGCTGACCACCGGATCGACCGCCACGCGCTCGCCCAGCCTGCTGGCATCGACATCGTTTCCGACCGCGTCAATCACGCCAAAGAACTCATGACCGATCACGCGCGGATAGCGGGCGAACGGATTGTGACCGTGCCAGATGTGCACATCAGAGCCGCAGATGCTGGCGAATTTCACTTTTACCCGCACTTCATCAGCGGCGGGCTGCGGCAGCGCGCGCTCGGCCAGCACCAGCTCACCCGGTTGTTCAATCACCACACTTTTCATCATTCACTCCTGGCTGGCGGCCTGAACAGCGCGGCACACCGGCGATAACGGGACAGTAATGACGAAAAAATACGCGCAATAATACTACCATACAAGTTAGCGTTGCAGAGTTGTGAACAGAATCACACAGCGGATCGATGGGCTGCAGAGGGGGATTGAGAATGGTGTTGCGGTGCGCATCAATGCGCACCTGAAAATTCATTAACCGGTTTGCCGGCTCGCCATGTATCGCAACCGGAAAAAACGCAGCAAAATGAAAGGCCTGCTGCGCTCGACGGCATCCTTACCGCGCAACCTCACTGCCGCCGTAACGTTACCGCGCTGAGCGTGCGCCACAATAACTCTTTATCCTGCGGCGACACGTTGCGCTGCTGAATCTCGCGCATAAATACCGCCTTCTGCGGTGCCTGCAGCGTCGCGCCCTGTTTCAACTGCGCGGCAAGCTGCGTCAGAATCGCGTCGCTGTAATGACCAATGCTTTTGCGCACTTCATCCAGCGGACGCGGCTGCCAGTGCGGCTCCGGCGTCGCCAGCCAGTCGGCGCGATAGCGATACTGCACCGCTTTCGCCACATCCATCTGCGCCTGAATAAACGGCTGCACCGTGGCATCGTCCAGGCCCAGCTGGCGTGCTTCTTCAAGGGCTTTGTCCAGCACCTTGCGTTCCTGACTCAAATCTTCAATCGGCTGATGATGCTGTGCTTTATAACCGGCCACATCCTTCATGTAAGACAAACGTGTGTTGATAAGCTGGCCCGGCGATGCACTGCTGAGTTCTGCCGCCGCGGCGGAACAGCTGCAAATCAGCAGCGCTAACGTGGCCGATCGTAACTGCATTTCCATACTGATGCTCCCAATGTTCAACCCAGGCGCTGGATCTGCGCGAGGCTCAGGCTAAGACAAAATAATGACATGACAAAGTACAGGGTGAAAATTATCTTGTTTTTTAATCTACCAACTAGTAGGTTTGTTTTCCAGCACCTTTTGCTGCAAGGTCATTGCGCTTCAGGTCGGACGATTTCTGACGCATCGCTGCTTTTACGGCGGCGCTTAATCTCAAGAGGAACAATCTATGACGGTGTTATCACATTACAAACGCCTTTCACTGCTGGTTGCCGGTGCACTGCTGGCCGGCGCCACGCTGTCGCCCGCAATGGCAGCAGAGATGGCAGGGCAAAAAGTGCAGGTACGTGGCGTTGTTGAGTCGGTAAACGGGCAGCAGCTCACTATCAAGTCACGCGAAGGATCGGAGGTCAGCGTTGCCATGAAGCCAGGCGCGATGGTATCGGCGGTGGCGAAGGCCAGCATCAGCGACATTAAAAAGGGGGATTACGTGGGCATTGCCTCGCTGCCGAAAGCGGGCGGCGGAGATGGCGCGCTCGAAGTGCTGATTTTCCCGGCACAGCTAAAGGGCGCAGGTGAGGGCAACTTCAGCTGGGATCTGAAACCCGGCAGCTCAATGACCAACGCTACGGTCGCCAACAGCGTCACCTCGGTGGATAACAGTGAGGTGACGGTGAGCTATCACGGCCATCAGAAGAAGATTGCGATTCCGGCCGGCACGCCGGTGGTGACGCTGGCTGCGGCGACGCCGGATGACCTGAAACCCGGTACTACGGTGTTCGTCCCGGCAGAAAAAGGTGCCGACGGTAAGCTCACCGCAGGCAATGTCATTGTCGGCAAAAACGGCGTAGTGCCGCCTATGTAATCCGGCTCCAGCCAGGCGCGTCCTGGCTGGTAAGGGGCTCGATGATGCAACAGCCTTCACCTTCCCGCAGTAAAACGCTGATCCGCCGGCACTCGCTGGTGGTACGCGTGACGCACTGGATCAACGCACTCTGTTTTGCCGTGCTGCTGATGAGCGGACTGCAAATTTATAACGCCCATCCGCGTCTGTATGTCGGCCTGTATGGCGCGGACCATGAGCAGCCGGTGTTTGAAATCGGCAATCGCCAGCAGCAGGGATTTGTGCGGATCGGCGCGCTGCAGCTGAATACTACCGGCGTGCTCGGCGTGTCAAAGCTGGAGGGCACGCTGACGGCGCGCGCGTTCCCCGGCTGGCTGACGCTGCCGTCATGGCAGGATCTGGGTGCCGGCCGCCACTGGCACTTCTTCTTTGCCTGGCTGCTGGTGCTTAACGGATTGATTTATCTGCTGCACGGCTTCTGGCGCCGGCATTTTCGCCGCGATCTGTTGCCCGATCGTCAGCAGCTGGGCGCGCGTCATTTGTGGCAGGAGATGTGCGACCACGCCCGGCTGCGCTTCGCCCGCGGTGAAGCGGCGCGGCGCTATAACGCGCTGCAGAAACTCAGCTATCTGCTGGTGATCTTCATACTGCTGCCGCTGATGCTGCTGAGTGGATTAACCCTGTCGCCAGCGCTGGATGCGGCGCTGCCGTTTTTACCCGACCTGTTTGGCGGCCGTCCGACGGCGCGCACGCTGCATTTTGTCACCGCTACGCTGCTGGTGCTGTTTGTGCTGGTGCATGTGGTGATGGTGCTGGTGTCAGGCGTGTTCAATAACCTGCGTTCGATGATCACCGGCCGTTACGCGATCGACAAAGAGGATACCCCATCATGAAAATCGAGCTGTCGCGTCGCCGCCTGCTGCTGGGCGCGCTGTCCGGCGCCGGCGCGGCGCTGCTGAGCGGTTGCGATCAACTGACGCAAAACGACACGGTCAGCGGCTGGCTCAATCAGACCGAACGGCTGACGCGCGCCAGCCAGCGCCTGCTGGGCGGCCAGCGGCTGGCACCGGAGTTTAGCGAGGCCGATATTTCGCCGCTGTTCCGCGCCAACGGCACGCAAATGCCCGACTCCGACGAATATGCGCGTTTGCTGGCGAACGGGTTTACCGACTGGCGGCTGCGCGTTACCGGGCTGGTGCAGCAGCCGCTGAGTCTGTCGCTCAGCGATCTGCAGCGTTTTCCCAGCCGCACGCAAATCACCCGTCACGACTGCGTGGAGGGCTGGAGCGCGATTGGCAAATGGCAGGGCGTACCGCTCGGACTGGTGCTGGATGCGGCGCGCCTGCGGCCAGGTGCCCGCTACGTAGTGTTCCTGTGTGCCGACGAGCTGGAGCGGACGCTGGACGGCAGCGGGCGCTACTACGAAAGTATCGATCTGCAGGATGCGTGGCATCCGCAAACGCTGCTGGCCTACCGTATGAACGATCAGCCGCTGCCGGTGGCGCACGGCGCGCCGCTGCGTCTCAGGGTCGAGCGCCAGCTCGGTTACAAGCACGCCAAGTATCTGATGGAAATTAAAGTGGTGGATTCGTTTGCCCAGCTGTGGGGCGGACGCGGCGGCTACTGGGAAGATCGCGGCTACGAATGGTATGGCGGGATCTGAAGGTCAGAACGCCAAAAAGCAAAAAGCCTGCTATAAAAGCAGGCTTTTTTAATCTGGCTCCTCTGACTGGACTCGAACCAGTGACATACGGATTAACAGTCCGCCGTTCTACCGACTGAACTACAGAGGAATCGTTTGGAACGGGGCGCATATTATCGGGCAGGCTGTGGCTTGTCAAAGCTCTTTTTCACAATTTTTTCTGACTGCTGAATAAAGCGTCAATTGCCCTGCCTGATGAGGTGCAATGGCGCGAAATGGCGTCAGCACTGCGCCTGATTGTGAGAGACATCACCAATGCTATGCAAAATTACATTCTGATTTGTCGCTTCTGTCAGATACCTCGCATGCATGATCACAGATATTTCATTTCGCCGTTGTCGCCGTCAAAAACGAAACATATATTCCGGCAAACCTTCTCTCGTCAACCGCAGGTGCAGCATGAACAAAGTCAGAATCGGTATGATTGGCAGTGGATATATTGGTCGTTGTCACGCGATTGCCTACGCGCAGGCGCCCACGGTGTTCGCCCTGAAGGGCGAGATTGTGCGCGAGATGCTGGCGGAAGTGAACCCGGCGCTGGCGCAGCAGCAGGCAGCGACGTTTGGCTTTGCCCGTTCGACCGGCGACTGGCGCGAGCTGGTGCGCGATCCGCACATCGACGTGGTCGATATCTGCGCGCCCAACTTCCTGCACAAAGAGATGGCGCTGGAGGCGATTCGTCACGGCAAGCACGTCTATTCTGAAAAACCGCTGTCGCTCTCGGTGGCCGATGCCGAACAGATGGTGCAGGCGGCAGAGCAGGCGGGAGTGAAAACCCTGGTGGGCTTCAACTACATGAAAAACCCCACCAGCCAGCTGGCACACGAGATTATCGCGCGCGGTGAGATCGGCGAGGTGGTGCACTTTTACGGCACCCATAACGAAGATTATCTGGCGCGCCCGGAGACGCCGCTCGACTGGCATTGCCAGAAAGCGCTGGCCGGTCTCGGCGCGCTGGGCGATCTGGCGGCGCATATCGTTAACATGGCGCACTATCTGGTCGGTGATATTGAGGAAGTGAGCGGCGACATGATGACGGTCATTAAGCAGCGTCCGGATCCCAAAGCGCCGTCACGCCTGCTGCCGGTGGAAAATGAAGATCAGGCCAGCGCGCTGCTGCGCTTTAAGAATGGCGCGCACGGCGTGATTGAAACCTCGCGCATCGCCTGCGGCAGCAAGATGGGGCTGACTTATGTGGTGACCGGCACCAAAGGCACGCTGCGCTACACGCAGGAGCGCATGGCCGAGCTGGAACTTTACCTGCACGACGATCCGGCCGGTCGCCAGGGCTTTAAAACTATTCTCACCGGTCCGGCGCATCCGGACTACGCCAGCTTCTGCGTCTCGGCCGGCCACGGCATCGGCTTTAACGACCAGAAAACGGTCGAGATTCGCGATCTGATCAACGGCATCGCCGCTGGCGATCGTATGTGGCCGGATTTTGCCGAAGGGCTGCAGGTGCAGAAAGTGCTGGAAGCGGTGGCGATCTCCGCAGAGGAGCGCCGCTGGATGAAGGTTTAATCCCGGCAGATCGTTACCCGTGTAGCGGCGCAATTTATTGCGCGATAAATCGCGCCGCTACGATAGGGTGCGTTACGCCAGCAACGAACACTGCGGCGGCAGGCGGCAGCTCAACGCGCCGGGCTGTACCTCAATCTCAAACTCGCTGCCGGACAGCGGTTCGCCGTCGAGGTTAAAGGTCATCTCATGCGGCGAACGGATAGTCAGCGACGTCAGCTGTGCCGCGACAATGTTCGGGTTCTCGTCGTCACGCGTCAGCGAGTGCAGCAGCGTCGGCAGCAGCTCCTGGGCGGTCACAATGCTGAGATTGAGTTGCCCGTCGTTGATCAACGCTTCCGGACACAACCGCTGCCCGCCACCGGCCTGACGGCCATTCCCGATGCCAATCACCAGCGCGTCGCCCTGCCAGTGAAAGCCCGGTCCGCTGATTTCGCAACTGTCTGGCTTCAGCGCATCAACGCGCATCAGGCCATGAATAAAGTAGGAAACACCGCCCAGCGCCGATTTCAATTTCTCCGGCGTTTCCGTGGTGATGCGTGTGCCAAAGCCGCCGGTCGCCATGTTAATGAAGTAACGGTCACCGTTGACGCGCGCCAGATCGATGGCCGTGGCTTTGCCCAGCACCGCCAGCCGCAGCGCGGGTTCCATCTCTTCAGGAATACCGGCGCTGGTGGCGAAATCATTGGCGGTGCCAAGCGGTAAAATCCCCAGCACCGGGCGCTGGGCTGGCGGCAGGGCGGCCAGCGCGGTGGCAATCTCGTTGATGGTACCGTCGCCGCCGCCGGCCACCACGGTTTCCGCCTGCAGCTGCAGCGCTTCCTGCACGTAGCGATCGCCATCGCCTTTTTCCCAGGTCACGCGCACCGCCAGGTTAAAGCCTTCGTCGCGCAGGGTATTCACGGCGGCACGCAACGCTTCATTGCCTGCGCCTTTTCCATTCAGAATCAGCAAAGTGAGGGGTTTATTTTGCATTATCGCTTCCCTGATGAGTAAGACAGAGCTGTGGTTATAGCATAGCTGCGGCGGGAACTTTATCGGCGAACGATGAAAAAAAGAAAACCCGCACGGGGGAGCCGGGCGGGTGAATGAGGTGGTTCCTGGTACTACCTGCTGTTTGTTGTTACTCGTTAGCAGCAGGCGCGATTCTAAAGCGCGGCGAAGCGGCGGTCTGTGATCCTGTTCTAACTTCGCCGTTTTCTTTTCATTTAGTGCGATTCTTACCGTGCGGATCACAGGTGTTGTTACCGTCGGTAAAATTACGCAGCAGCAGCGCATAAGCCAGTTCGACCTCCTCCGGTACGCTGATCCACACGCGATGGCCGTCGCCTGGTGCGACCTCAACCGCGGCGCCCTTGTCATTCTGCATCGCCTGCAGCGTGCCGTTGAGATTGCCGTCTGGCGTCATGATTTCGACGCTATCGCCGAGCATGAACTTGTTCTTCACCGCCACCTGCGCCCACGCGCCACGCCGCTCGCCGGTGAATTCCCCGACAAACTGCTGACGCTCCGAGACGGAAAAGCCCTGTTCATAGTTTTGATAGCTATCGTGGGTGTGGCGACGCAGAAAACCTTCGGTATAGCCGCGATGCGCCAGCCCTTCCAGCGTCTCCAGCAGCGCCGGATCGAAGGGTTTGCCGGCGGCCGCGTCGTCGATGGCGCGACGATACACCTGGGCGGTGCGTGCGCAGTAATAGAACGACTTGGTGCGCCCCTCGATTTTCAGCGAATGCACGCCCATCTGGCTGAGACGTTCGACGTGCGCCACCGCGCGCAGATCTTTTGAGTTCATGATGTAAGTGCCGTGTTCATCTTCGAACGCGCTCATCACTTCGCCCGGCTTCATTTTCTCTTCCAGCAGGAACACGCGGTCGGTGGGCTCACCGATGCCGAGCGTCGCCGGCTGCACCGCAACCGGCTGATGGACGCCAACAATGTTGCCGACCTCATCCTGCTGGCCTTCGGCCACATTGTATTCCCAGCGGCAGGCGTTAGTGCAGGTGCCCTGATTGGGATCGCGCTTATTCAGATAACCGGAGAGCAGGCAGCGGCCGGAATAGGCCATGCACAGCGCGCCGTGAACAAAGATTTCGATCTCCATCTCCGGCACCTGCTGGCGAATTTCGGCGATCTCCTCCAGCGACAGTTCGCGCGATAGGATCACACGCGTCAGCCCCATCTGCTGCCAGAACTTCACCGTCGCCCAGTTGACCGCGTTAGCCTGCACCGACAGGTGAATCGGCATCTGTGGGAAGGCTTCGCGCACCAGCATAATCAGGCCGGGATCGGACATGATCAGCGCATCCGGCTGCATTTCGATAACCGGCGTCAGATCGCGGATAAAGGTTTTCAGCTTGGCGTTGTGCGGGGCAATGTTCACCACCACGTAAAACTTCTTGCCGAGCGCGTGCGCCTCGCTGATGCCTCTGGCGAGGTTTTCGTGGGTAAATTCGTTGTTGCGCACGCGCAGGCTGTAGCGCGGCTGGCCGGCATACACCGCATCGGCACCATAGGCAAAGGCATAACGCATATTTTTCAGCGTGCCTGCCGGCGAGAGCAGTTCGGGTTTAAACATGGGGATTTTCTCACTGATGTCAGGTCAGCATGCCAGAGTAGGTGGCACGTGCAGCGGCCGCGTCAGGCGGCCCTGCAAAAGGTGGGGAATTGTAGGCAGGGCGACACCCGATGTAAATTGACCTGGATCAATCTAAGCGGTTACAGCAGGCGGCAGACATCCGCTTCCCAGCGATAACCCATGCCGTACACCGCGCGAATAAACGGTTGTTCGGCATCAAGGTTCTCCAGCTTACGCCGCAGGTTTTTGATATGGCTGTCGATGGTACGATCGGTCACTACACGATAGTCGTCGTACAGTTGGTTCAGCAGCTGCTCGCGCGAGAACACTTTGCCAGGCTCCAGCGCCAGCGTTTTCAGCAGGCGGAACTCGGCGGGCGTCAGCTCCAGCGGCTGTTCACGCCAGCTGGCCTGGAAGCGGCCTTCGTCGACCACTAATGGTGAGGCTTGCTGCGCTTCCTCTGGCGAACGCTTCACCCGGCGCAGAATGGTTTTTACCCGTGCCACCACTTCGCGCGGACTAAACGGCTTGCAGATATAGTCGTCAGCGCCAATCTCCAGCCCGAGCAGGCGATCGATCTCTTCCGTGCGTGCGGTCACCATGATAATCGGCAGCTCGGAGAAGCGGCGGATTTCGCGGCACAGCGTCAGGCCGTCACGGCCTGGCAGCATCAAATCCAGCAGCATCAGGTCCGGCGGCGTGTGCTGCACGTAATCCAGCACCGCATTGCCGTCGGCGAGATGGTGGGTGCGGTAGTTTGACGCCTGCAGATAATCGATCATCAGCTGCGCCAGTTTGGGTTCATCTTCTACAACAAGAATCAGGGGATCGCTATTTTCCGTGCTCATAAGGGGCGTCTAGTGAGGAACATACGGCAAGTTTAGCGTGATTTTCAGACCACCTAAATCAGAGTCGGCCGCATTAATGCTGCCGCCATGTGCCTCAACAATATTTTTGCAGATCGCCAGACCGAGCCCCGAGCCGCCGCTGGCGCGGTTGCGCGAGCTCTCGGCGCGGAAGAAACGCTCAAACAGCTGCGCCTGCTGCTGGCGCTCAACGCCCGGCGCGCTGTCGGCAAACTGCAGCTGCCACTGCTCGCCGCTCAGCTGCATGCTGACCTGCACCGTACCGCCGGCATCGGTATAGCGCAGACTGTTCTCCAGCAGATTGGTGAACAGCTGCATCAGCCGGTCCGGATCGGCAAAGCTGCTGGCCTGTGCCGGCAGCAGCAGGTTCAGCGTCAACGCGCGGCTGCGGTAGCGCTCGCCAAAATTGCCGGCCACCACTTCCAGCAGGCTGACCACATCCACCGGCTGCATGCGATAGGCGAGGGCTCCGGCGTCGGACAGCGACAGCTGGTGCAGATCGTCCACCAGCTGGGTCAGCAGCGCGACCTCGCTCTGTAGCGATGTAATGGCTTCCGGCGTCAGCTTGCGCACGCCATCCTGCATCGCCTCCAGCTCGCCGCGCAAAATTGCCAGCGGCGTGCGCAGCTCATGGGAAATATCGGCCATAAAGGCGCGGCGGTTGCTCTCGTTTTTCTCCAGCGAGTGCGCCAGCTGGTTGAAGTCGCGCGCCAGCTGACCAATCTCATCGCTGCTGCCGACTTCAACCCGGGTAGTAAATTTGCCCGCCGCCAGCTGATGGGTACCGTCCACCAGCCGTTTCAAAGGAGCCAGCAGACCGCGCGCCAGCAGCCAGGTGACCAGCGCCGCCAGCAGCGTGGTGAGGCCGACGATCAGCCAGCTGGTCTGGCGCTGCTGATGGTCAAAATTAATATCGGTGCTGCGCGTCAGCCGCTCGGCGGGCGAGGCAATCACCCAGCCAACGATCTTGCCGTTGCTGGTGGTGATATTGCGGCGCGAACCTTCCGGCGGCACCGGCGAGCGTGGGCCTGACAATATTTTGTACTGCTGGTCGATAATCCAGAACTGGGTGCGCCAGCCGTGCGGCGGCAGCTGAGTGCCGCTGCCGGGATTCTGCTCCAGCGAGCGCAGAATGGTGAAGATCAGCCGATCGTTCTTACGCAAAAAATCCCAGTTACCGTGCTGTTCGTATTGATCGGCCAGCGCATCGCTCAGCAGCGTCAGGCGCTGCTCGTTGCCCTTTTTGATGTAATCAACGAAGCCATGTTCAAAGCTGAGGCGCACGCCCCAGTGCATGGTGATGATTACCAGCATGCAGGTGGAAAAAATCGCCATAAACAGTTTGGCGCTGATGCCGAGTTTTACCGGCTGCTTCATCCTTTTCTCCTGCCTCTCAGGTCCACGTTTTTACTCACATCGGCGGGCACGCGCCAGAACACCAGCGCCGGCAGCGCAATCACCAGCGCCATGCACAAATAGGTGTACATAAAGGTTTGATGGGTCGCGGCGCTGTCGCTCACCGCGCCGTGGCCGAAAGCGCCGAGCAGCAGACCGGCGACGGTGACGCCGATACTCATCGACAGCTGCATAATCATCGACAGCAGGCTGTTGCCACTGGAGGCCAGCTCGTCCGGCAACTCTTTCAGCGTCAGGGTATTCATGGACGAAAAGCGGATGGCATTGACCATGCCCTGCAACAACAGCACCACGGGCAGCAGCCAGATCCAGCCGAGCAGCGCCACGATGGGGAACAGCAGCACCACTAGCGCCAGCGCCAGCGTGCCGCCCACCAGCGCGTTACGGTAGCCAAACAGGTTCACGATGCGCACCACCACGCGTTTGATGCCCATGTTGCCCAGTACCATCGGGATCATCATCAGCCCGGCGTGGAACGGGCTAAAGCCGAGACCGACCTGCAGAAAAATCGGCGTCATAAACGGCAGCATGCCGCTGCCGATGCGGCCGGTGAAGCTGCCGAGCAGGCCGATGGCGTAAATACGGTTATCAAACAGCTTCAGGCTAAACAGTGCGTTATCGTTGTTGCGGCCGTGCATCAGGTAGAACAGCAGGGAAAACACCCCCAGCAAAATCAGCAGACACAACAACAGCGGCGAGCCGCCGGCGCTGCGCTGGCCGTCGAGCGCCAGCGTCAGCGTAGCCATGCCCACCGCCAGCAGCACAAAACCGAGAAAATCAAAGCGTCGCGTCTGCATGGTGTAGTTCGGCATCAGCAGCAGCGTGGCGATGGCACCGATGATGCCGACCGGAATGTTGATCAGGAAGATCCAGTGCCAGCTGGCGTATTCCACCAGAATGCCGCCCAGCGCCGGGCCGAGCAGCGGGCCTATCTGGCCGGGCAGGGTGACAAAGGTCATGGCCGACATGTACTGTTCGCGCGGTACGATCTTCATCACCGTCAGGCGGCCGACCGGCACCATCATCGCACCGCCGATGCCCTGAACCACGCGCGCCATCACCAGCTGGTCGAGTGAGGTGGCGAAGGCGCACAGCAGCGAGCCCAGGCTGAACAGCACGATGGCGCAGAAAAAGATGTTGCGCACGCCAAAGCGGTCGGCCAGCCAGCCGCTGAGCGGCAGCGTAATCGCCACGGTGAGCACGTAGGCGACAATCACCGAGTGCATATGCAGCGGGCTGACATTGAGATCGTGGGCCATCGCCGGAATCGCGGTGTTCACGATGGTGGTATCCAGCGTCTGCATAAAAAAGCCGAAGGCCACAATCCACAGTTGCCAGCGGACAGTGGCGGTTTGTGCGTTCATGGTCATCCCGTGTTAACAGTTTCATCCGCCGCAGGTCGCGTAGCGGCGAGATTTATCGCGCGTTTCAACATCGCCGGTGATGCTGAGGGTGCGCGCAATGAATTGCGCCGCTACGGTTAGTGCAGGTATGACGTTATGGCTCCGTTATTAACCGCGGCTGCTTTTTCCGTCGGCGCAGTTTATCCATCATCAGATACACCACTGGCGTCGTGTACAGCGTCAGCAGCTGGCTCATCACCAGCCCACCGGCAATGGTGATGCCCAGCGGCTGGCGCAGCTCCGCACCGTCACCGCTGGTCAGCACCAGCGGCAGCGCACCAAACAGCGCCGCCAGCGTGGTCATCAGAATCGGGCGGAAACGCAGCTGGCATGCCTGGAAAATGGCGTCGCGCGCCGACAGGTTGCCGTTGCGTTCCGCCTCCAGCGCGAAATCCACCATCATGATGGCATTCTTTTTCACGATGCCGATCAGAAGCAGAATGCCGATCAGCGCAATCAGGCTGAACGGCGTATTAAACAGCTGCAGCGCCAGCAGCGCGCCAACGCCCGCCGAGGGCAGGGTAGAGAGAATCGTCAGAGGATGCACGTAGCTCTCATACAGAATACCGAGCACGATATACACCGCGGCGATCGCTGCCAGCATCAGCCACAGCTGGTTCGACTGCGAATCCTGAAACACCTGCGCGGTGCCGGCAAAGCTGCCGCGCACGCTGGACGGCACGCCAATCGCCGTGATGGTGCGGTCAATCGCCTCCGACGCCTGCGACAGCGATACCCCTTCCGGCAGGTTAAACGAGATGGTCGAGGCCGCCGACAGGCCCTGATGGTTGACCGACAGCGGCGCGTTAGCCGGCTGCCATTTGGCAAACCAGCTAAGCGGAATCGCTTTGCCATCGCTGTTGATCACGAACATCTGATCCAGCGCGCTGACATCCTGGGTATAGCGCGGATCCACCTCCATCACCACTTTGTACTGATTCAGCGGCTGGTAGATGGTAGAGATTTGCCGCTGGCCGAAGGCGTTATTCAGCAGCGCATTGGCCGCCGACACGTCGATGCCGAGGCGCGCCATGCTTTCGCGATCGTAAGTCAGCGCCATCTCGCTGCCGTTGTCCTGCTGATCCGAGTTGACATCGGCCAGCTCTGGCAGAGCGGCAAACGCCTGGCGGATTTTCGGCTCCCACTCTCGTAAATCGGCGAGGTTATCCGACAGCAAACTGTATTGATAGCTGGCGTTGGATTCGCGGCCGCCGACGCGAATATCCTGCACCGCATTGAGATACAGGTTGGCACCCGGTTCTTTCGCCAGCTTGACGCGCAGGCGGGCGATCACCTCCTGCGCGCTTTCGCTGCGTTCTGACAGCGGCTTGAGTGACACAAACATCGAGCCGCTGTTGGTGCGCGAACCGCCGGTGAAGCCGGTGACGTTATCCACCGCCGGGTCGGCCTTGATGATGTTCATGAAATCCTGCAGCTTGCCGCGCATCGCCTGGAACGAAATGCTCTGGTCGGCCGAAATAAAGCCGTTGAGACGGCCGGTGTCCTGCTCAGGCATAAAGGTTTTCGGGATGGTGATAAACAGCCAGATGGTCAGCCCGACGGTGCCGAGCAACAGCAACAGCACCCAGATCGCGTGGTTCAGCACCCAGCCGAGCGAGCGCGCATAGCCCTGCTGCACCGCCAGCAGCACGCGGCCAAAACCGCGCGTGCGCGGCTGGCTGCGCTTCGCCTGCGGTTTCAGCAGATAGGCGCACATCATCGGCGTCAGGGTGATGGAGATAAACAGCGAGATGAGAATCGCCACCGACAGCGTGATGGCAAACTCCGAGAAGAAGCGGCCAATAATGCCGCCAATCATCAGCAGCGGCAGGAACACCGCAATCAGCGACAGGCTCATCGACAGCACGGTAAAACCGACTTCCCGCACCCCGGTGAGTGCTGCCTGCAGCGGCTTCATACCGGCTTCGACGTGGCGCGCGATGTTTTCCAGCACCACAATGGCGTCATCCACCACAAACCCGGTGGCGATGGTCAGCGCCATCAGCGACAGGTTATTCAGGCTGAAGCCGCACAGGTACATGGCGGCGAAGGTACCAATCAGCGACACCGGTACCGCCGCCGCCGGAATTAGCGTGGCGCGGCCGTCGCGCAGGAAGAAAAACACCACCAGAATCACCAGCGCTACGGCGATCACCAGCGACTGCTCCACTTCATGCAGTGAGGCGCGGATAGTGGGCGAACGGTCCTGAGCGATTTGCAGATCGATGGCCGCCGGGAT
Organism: Pantoea dispersa; assembly: GCF_035783935.1. GTDB lineage: Bacteria > Pseudomonadota > Gammaproteobacteria > Enterobacterales > Enterobacteriaceae > Pantoea > Pantoea dispersa_C. The sequence continues at coordinate 329,150 of NZ_JALKOV010000004.1, forward strand.
CACTTCATGCAGCTCCGGCATTTCCGCCCGGATGCGGTCGACGGTATCAATGATGTTGGCGTCCGGCGACTTGCGCACCACCAGCAGCACCGCCGGTTTGCCGTTGGTCATCCCGGCGTTGCGCACGTCCTGTACCGAATCCTGCACGTTCGCCACGTCGCTCAGCCGCACCGCCGCGCCGTTGTTGTAATGCACCACCAGCGGCTGGTAGACGCTGGCGGTTTGCAGCTCATCGTTGGTCCGTACCTGCCAGCGCTGCTGGGTACCGTCAATGGCGCCCTGCGGACGGCGCTGGTTGGCGTTGCTGATGGCGGTGCGCACCGCATCCAGCGACACGCCCTGATTAAACAGCGCCTGCGGGTTGAGGTCGACGCGCACCGCCGGCAGCGAACTGCCGCCCACCGTGACATCGCCGACGCCATCAATCTGCGACAGTTTCTGCGCCAGCTGCGTCGACGCGTAATCATACAGCTGACCGGGATTATAAATGTCCGAGGTCATGGTGAGGATCATGATTGGCGCATCGGACGGGTTGGCTTTGCGGTAAGTGGGACGATTGGGCATGCCGGTCGGCAGCAGGCTCTGGGCGGCATTGATCGCCGCCTGCACGTCGCGCGCCGCGCCGTTGATGTCGCGGTCGAAATCAAACACCAGAATGATGCGCGTGCTGCCCAGCGAGCTGGTGGAGGTCATTTCACTGACGCCGGCAATGCGCCCCAGCGAGCGCTCCAGCGGCGTGGCGACCGAGGCCGCCATGGTTTCCGGCGACGCACCGGGCAGCGAGGCCGAGATCAGAATCACCGGGAAATCCAGCTGCGGCAGCGGCGCTACCGGCAGCAGACGGAAGCCAAGGATGCCCGCCAGCGCAATCGCCAGCGTCAGCAGCGTGGTGGCAACCGGCCGATGGATAAACAGGGCGAAAAACTTCACGACTGCGCCTCCGTGCCTTTCAGGCGCCGGCGCGTGGCATGGGCAAGGCGATCAAACAGCAGATAGATCACCGGGGTGGTAAACAGCGTCAGCACCTGGCTCAGCACCAGGCCACCGACCATGGCGATGCCGAGCGGACGGCGCAGCTCCGCGCCGACGCCGGTGCTGAGCATCAGCGGCAGCGCGCCAAGCAGCGCCGCCAGCGTGGTCATCAGAATCGGCCGGAAGCGCAGCAGGCAGGCCTGATAGATCGCCTCACGCGGTGCCATGCCCTGTTCACGCTCGGCGGCCAGCGCGAAGTCGATCATCATGATGGCGTTCTTCTTGACGATACCGATCAGCAAAATGATGCCGATGATGGCGATAATATCCAGCTCGTTGCCGCTCAGCATCAGCGCCAGCAGCGCACCAACGCCGGCGGTAGGCAGCGTCGACAGAATGGTAATCGGGTGGATGAAGCTCTCATACAGCACGCCGAGCACGATATACATCGCCACAACTGCGGCGACGATCAGCCAGATGGTGCTGGTCAGCGCCGCTTCAAACGCCAGCGTGCTGCCCTGGAACTGCGTCATCATCTCGGCCGGCATACCGACCTGATCTTCCGCCGTGGTGATCGCCTGCAGCGCATCGCCAAGCGAGTAGCCGTGCGCCACGTCAAATGAGAAGGTGGCCGACGGGAACTGATCGAGATGATTGATGCTCAGCGCAGCGTGGCGCTCTTCGACTTGCGCGATGGCGCTGAGCGGCACGCTGCCGCCGTCGCTGCTGTTCAGGCGAATCGCGTCGAGGCTGGCGAGACCGGGGGTTTGCGTGTTGTCCTGCTCCAGCACCACGCGATACTGATTGGCCTGGGTGTAAATCGTTGAGATCAGACGCTGGCCAAAGGCGTTGTACAGCGCGTTATCAATGTCGGCCATGCTGATGCCGAGTCGGCTGGCGCTGTCGCGATCGACGCGAACGTAAGCTTCCAGCCCCTGATCCTGCCAGTCGCTGCTGACGTTGCGCAGCTGCGGCAAGGTGTTGAGCTGCGCCAGCAGTTTCGGCACCCAGCTGCCCAGCGACTCCAGCGAACCCGACTGCAGGGTAAACTGGTATGGCGTGCGGCTCGCCTGGGTATCAATGGTCAGATCCTGCACCGGCTGCAGCCACAGCGATACGCCGGGCAGGCGATCGATCGCCTGCTGCAGCCGCTGCTGCACCGCCGGAATACGGTCGTCACGCTGATCCAGTGGTTTCAGGTTGATTTGCAGCCGCGCGCTGTTGAGCGCCGCGTTGGTGCCATCCACCCCAACGAACGAGGTCAGGCTCTGCACCGCCGGGTCTTTCATAATGATCGACGCCACATCGCGGGTGCGCTGCGCCATGCTGGCGTAAGAAACCGACTGCCGTGCCTGCAGCGTGCCCTGAATGATGCCGTTGTCCTGCTGCGGGAAGAAGCCTTTCGGAATCACTACCCACAGCAGCACCGTCAGCAGCAGCGTGCCAAGCGCCACCGACAGCGTCAGCCACGGATGGCGCAGCACGCGCGTCAGCCAGCGGCCATAGCCGGCAATCACCTTATCGAACATCGCCTCGCTGGCGCGCGAGAAACGGTTCTGCTTACGCAGCGATTCGGCGCTCAGCATGCGCGCGCACATCATTGGCGTCAGCGTCAGCGAGACCACCGCTGAGATTAAAATCGCCACCGCCAGCGTCACAGCGAACTCGCGGAACAAACGGCCAATCACGTCACCCATAAACAGCAGCGGAATCAGCACCGCGATCAGCGAGAAGGTGAGGGAGATAATGGTGAAGCCAATTTCACCGGCCCCTTTCAGCGCGGCGATCATCGGCTTTTCGCCTTTTTCGATGTAGCGCGAGATGTTCTCAATCACCACGATGGCATCATCGACCACAAAACCGGTAGCGATGGTCAGCGCCATCAGCGTCAGGTTATTAATCGAGAAGCCGAGGAAATACATGGCGGCAAAGGTGCCGACCAGCGACAGCGGCACGGCCACCGCCGGAATAATGGTGGCCGGCACATTGCGCAGAAACAGATAGATGATCATCACCACCAGTGCGATAGCCAGCATCAGCTCATGCTGGGTATCCGCTACCGAGGCGCGGATGTTGGTGGTGCGATCGGTGAGCAGTTTGACGTCAACCGACTTCGGCAGCTGAGCGGTCAGCGACGGCAGCAGCGCGCGGATGCTGTCAGCGGTAGCGATGATATTGGCACCCGGCTGGCGCTGCACGTTCAGCACAATCGCCGGCTGACGGTTGGCCCAGGCGCCCAGCCAGCTGTTCTCTGCGCCCTGTTCAACTGTGGCGACATCGCCCAGCCGCACCGGCGCGCCGTTGCTGTAGCTGACGATCAGCTTGCGGTAATCCTCCGCAGAGGTCATCTGGTCATTGGCCGACAGCGTGATAGAGCGCGTCGGGCCGTCGAGGCTGCCTTTCGCCGAGTTAACGTTGGCGTTGCTGATGGCGGTGCGCACCGTCTCGCTGGTCAGGCCGAGCGCCGCCAGCGCCTGAGCGTTCATCTTCACCCGCACCGCCGGACGCTGGCCGCCGGAGAGCGTGACCAGACCGACGCCGGAGACCTGGGAAATTTTCTGCGCCACCCGCGTCTCCACCATGTCCTGCACCTGCGTCAGCGGCATGCTGGTGGTGGTAACGGCCAGCGTCATGATTGGCGGATCGGCCGGATTCACTTTGCTGTATACCGGCGGATTCGGCAGATCGTTAGGCAGCAGGTTAGTGGCAGAGTTGATTGCCGCCTGCACTTCCTGTTCGGCAACGTCGAGCGCCAGCGTCAGCTGAAACTGCAGCGTAATCACCGAGGCACCGCCGGAGCTTTGCGACGCCATCTGCTTCAGGCCGGACATCTGCCCGAACTGGCGCTCCAGCGGTGCGGTAATCGACGAGGTCACCACATCCGGGCTGGCGCCAGGATAGAGCGTGACGACCTGAATGGTCGGGTAATCCACTTCCGGCAGCGCGGAAACCGGCAGGAAGCGATAGCCCAGCACGCCGGCCAGCAAAATCGCGATCATCAGCAGCGTGGTGGCCACCGGGCGCAGAATAAACTGGCGTGACGGGCCGCCGCTGGCGTCGGGAGGCATCACCTGCATTATTGACGTTCTCCGCGAGCCGGTTGCGCCGCGCGCGTGCTGTGCGTGGCGGTACTCTGTGCGGCGACAATTTCCACCGTCGCGCCTTCGGTCAGGCGGTCGAGACCGTCAGTAACCACGCGCTGACCGGCCTGCAGCCCGGCATCAATCACCACTTTCTGGCTATCCTGCAGCCCGGCGGTGACGCGTTTCTTGCTCACTTTGTTGTCGCTGTTCACCACCCAGACAAAGTGGCCGTCGTTGCTCATTTGCAGCGCGGCGGTCGGGATCACTACCGCGTTCTGCAGCGTATCCACCTTCAGCCGGGCGTTGACAAACTGGTTGGGAAACAGCGCGTCGTCCTGATTGCTGAAGCGCGCCTTGAGTTTGATGGTGCCGGTGGTGACGTCAATCTGGTTATCAATGCTCAGCAGCGCACCCGTAGTCAGCAGGGTTTTATTGCTGCGATCCCAGGCTTCCACCGGCAGCGGCTGGCCGCTTTTCTGGGCTTTCAGAATCTGGCTGATGTTGTTCTCGGCGATGCTGAACACCACGTCAATCGGGTGCGTCTGGGTGATCACCACCAGACCATTGGTATCGCCGGCGGTAATGTAGTTGCCGACATCCACCTGCTTCAGGCCGACGCGTCCGGCAATCGGCGCAGTGATGCGGCTGTAGGTCAGATTGAGCTGCGCGCTGGCCACATTGCCTTCGTCGGCTTTGATGGTGCCAAGCGTTTCGCTGACCAGCGAGCGCTGGGTATCCAGCTCCTGCTGCGATACCAGCGAGGTTTTTGCCAGCTTTTCGTAACGGCTGAGGTCGCGGCGCGCGTTAGCCAGCGTGGCCTGATCTTTGGCCAGCTGGCCCTGCGCCTGGGTGAGCGCTACCTGCCATGGGCGCGGATCGATTTCTGCCAGCAGCGCGCCAGCCTCCACCTGCTGGCCTTCCGTGAAGTGCAGCGCCATCAGCTGACCATCGACCCGACTGCGTACCGTGACGGTATTGGCCGCCGTGACGGTACCGAGTCCGCTGAGGTAGTAGGGCACACTTTCAGTGGTCGCCGTCGCGGCCTGCACCGGTGCCAGCGGACGGCGTCCGCTACTGCTATCGCCGCCGCGTGCGTGATGCGGCTGGCCCTTAGTCTGCGTTGTCTGTTCCGGTTCAGCCGGATGCTGCCACCAGTAATAAGCGCCCGCCAGCGCAGCCAGCACCACCACGCTAATCAGGCCTGTTTTTAATCGTTTGTTCATTGCTCTGTGTGCTCTCCGGCGGTTTCGTTTTCCACAAATGCGCGCGCAAACGGACCGCGGCGCAAACGAAATGATTGTAGTCGCCCGTGCCGGGCAAAAATTGAAGGAATTAAGAATATCGCCCCGGGCGCGCTAAGTATTCATATTCAGTAAATATTTTGGCAGCAATACGCACAAGCGTGACTTTTTCCTTTGCTAAGCTGAATGACAGACCTGTCTCGTTTCACTAAGGAGGATTACATGCGTCAACATCAAACCCGCCAGCTGGGCGACAGCGGCATTAGCGTGCCGCTGCTGACGTTTGGCGGCAACGTTTTTGGCTGGACCGTCGACGAGAAAACCTCGTTTTCCCTGCTCGACGCGCTGGTTGAGAAGGGCCTGTTCTTCATTGATACCGCAGACGTTTACTCGCGCTGGGCACCGGGCAACGCCGGCGGCGAATCAGAAACCATTATCGGTAAGTGGCTGAAAAAAAGCGGCAAGCGCGACAGTATTGTGCTCGCCACCAAAGTGGGCATGGAGCTGACGCCGGAGAAAACCGGGCTGAAACCGGCCTACATTCGTCAGGCCGTGGAAGACTCGCTGCGTCGCCTGCAGACCGATGTCATCGATCTTTATCAGGCGCACCGCGATGACGACAGCACGCCGCTGGTGGAGACGTTAAAAGCCTTCGACTCGCTGATCAAAGAGGGCAAAGTGCGGGCAATCGGTGCCTCCAACTACAGCGCGCAGCGCCTGCAGGAAGCGCTGGATATCAGTAAACAGGAAGGGCTGGCGCGCTATGAAACCCTGCAGCCGGAGTACAACCTGTACGATCGTCAGGCGTATGAAAGCGGACTGGAACAGGTGGCGGTGAAAAATGGTCTCGGCGTGATTAACTACTATTCGCTGGCCAGCGGTTTCCTGAGCGGGAAATACAAAAAGCCGGAAGATGCCAGCAAAAGCGCGCGCGGTCAGGGCATTGTGGAGAAATACCTCAACGATCGCGGTAAGCGCATCATTGAAGCGCTGGAAGATGTCGCGGCCTCGCACGACGCTTCTGCCACGCAGGTCGCGCTGGCGTGGCAGATTGCGCGGCCGAGCATCACTGCCCCGATTGTCAGTGCCACCTCGCTGCAGCAGCTGGATGAACTGGTGAAAGCCACCCAACTGGAGCTCAGCAAGCAGGAAATTGAAGAGCTGGCCAGCGCCAGCAAGCCGTAACGCGAAGCGGGGCGCTGCGGCGTCCCGCCCGTGAATAATTTTTTCGCCACGCAAAAAATGCCTTTTTTACCGGAAACATTTCCATTCATCGATCGCTGTCACAATTGCGTTAAGTCACTGTCACCTTTGCACTCACTGCGCACAGATTTGCAAAAATTGACATAACCTCAGCACTATCCTCTGCCCGTTCCTCTCCGGAAACTCACAGAAGAATAATCATCATGAACAGAAAAAAAGCAGTGCAGCATATGCCTCGCCTGGCAGCGGGCACCCTGATGTTTGCCATGTTGAGTGCGTCGGCGGTGGCAGCCGATGCGTTCAGCTATGACTCACCTTATATGTTTGGCGACTGGGGCGGCAACCGAACGCAGCTGGAAAACGACGGTGTGAAGTTTGACGTCAACTACACCATGGAGAGCGCTTCCAACCTTGGCGGCGGTGCCGATACCAACACCTCGATGCGCTACAGCGATCAGTGGGCGTTTGGCCTGAACCTTGACCTGCAAAAACTGCTCGACTGGCAGGATGCGCAGTTCCAGATGACCATCACCGACCGTAACGGCCGCAACATTTCCGACCAGGTGGCAGACCGTCGCACCGGCATGCTGTCGTCGGTGCAGGAAGTGTACGGGCGTGGCCAGACCTGGCGCCTGACGCAGTTCTGGCTCAGCAAAGGGCTGTTTGATAACACCGTTAACCTGAAAGCCGGTCGCGTTACCGTCGGTGAAGATTTCGATAACTTCGACAGCAAGTTCCAGAACCTCGCGTTCGGCAGTGGCCAGGCCGGTAACTGGCGCGGCGACCGCTGGTTTAACTGGCCGGTTTCCCAGTGGGGCGGCCGTGTGAAGGTTAACTTCACGCCGGAAGTGTTCTTCCAGGTGGGCTTCTACAACCAGAACAGCGCCAACTACGATCGCGGTGACGGTTTCCGTCTGGATACCAGCAACTCCGAAGGCAACCTGGTGCCGGTGGAACTGGGCTGGAAACCGACCTTCGGTCCGGCCAATCTGCCGGGTAACTACCGCATTGGTTATTACTATTCGTCGGCCAACGGCGATAACTACGGCAGCTGGCGCGATGGCGCTTACCAGAGCCAGGATCACGCCTACGGCGGCTATGTGCTATTACAGCAGCAGCTGACCGCGCAGGGCGGCGATGCCAGCCGTGGTCTTGGTGTGACGGTGCAGGCGGTGATGAACGACCACAAAACCTCCAAAACCGACAACTATCAGTCGATCAGCTTTACCTGGAAAGGGCCGTTTGATGCGCGTCCGCAGGATGAGATTGGCGTCGGCGCGGCGCGTATTCACGTCAACAGCGCGTATACCCGTTCGCTGCGTCAGCAGAATGACGCCAACGGCGAAACTGATTTCGACAGCCCAACTTACCTGCCGATTCAGGACGGTGCCGAGTACAACTACGAGGTTTATTACAACGCGCAGCTGACCAAATGGCTGCAGCTGCGTCCAAACCTGCAATACGTGGTAGCGCCGGGTGCGGTGAGCGAAGTGAAAGATGCGTTTGTCGGCGGCATCAGCGCCAACATCAATTTCTAATCTGGCAGAATGTGTGACTTTTCCCTCTCCCTTTGGGAGAGGGCAGGGTGAGGGGAAAATCGCACGGAGCTGTCTGGCCCTCACCCTAACCCTCTCCCGCAAGCGGGAGAGGGAATTATCTGAACATCACTTCTGCCCAGCGCGCCAGGCCGGCGGTGACTGAGCCGAAATCATCGCCGCTGGCAATAGGCGTGTCGGGCAGTGCCTGCTGCAGCGCGGCGCGCAAGATCGGCGAACGGGCGCTGCCGCCGGTGAGGTAAATCACTTCCGGACGGGTGTCACAACTGGCCAGCGCCAGCTGCACCTGCTCCAGAATGCGCGCCAGCGGCTGGTTAATCGCTTCTTCCAGCTGCGCGGCGCTGATCTCCGTCTGCAGCGTCTGCGCGATAAACGCCAGCGAAGCCGCAGTCTCGCGCTGATCGGAGAGCGCAATCTTGCTCTCTTCCGCCGCGCGCACCAGCCGATAGCTCAGCTTTTGCTGCCATACCTTCAGCAGATGCGCGACTTTATCGCCCTGTTCGGCATCACGCACCAGATCGCGCAGCAGCTTGCCGCTGGCGGCCGAGTAGAAGTCGCTTTGTGCCGGCACATCGTTAATCGCCACCGCGTTCCACCACGGCAGAGCGGGCAGGGCGGTGCCCTTCAGCGTGTTACCGCCCAGACCGAGCAGCGGCATCAGCGTTTTGAACGCCAGCATGATATCGAGATCGTTACCGCCGACGCGGCAGCCGCTGTGGCCAAGCAGGCTGGCACGGCGATCGGACTGGTTACGCCACTGCGGTCCCATCAGCAGCATGGAGCAGTCGGTGGTCCCGCCGCCGATATCCACCACCAGCACGCGTGTCTCGTGCTGCAGCGTGGCTTCAAACTCCAGACCGGCGGCAACCGGCTCGAACTGAAACTCAACGTCGCGGAATCCGGCACGCTGTGCGGCGCGCAGCAGAATGCCCTGCGCCTGCTGGTTGGCGTCATCGCCGCCCAGGCCCTGGAAGTTGATCGGCCGGCCAATCACCGCCTGGTCAATCGGTTGATCGAGCTGGCTTTCACCCTGCTGGCGAATGTGCAGCATCATGGCGCACACCAGATCTTCAAAGAAAGCGATCTGCTGCGGTTTCAGGCCGCTGGCACCAAGGAACGACTTCGGCGATTTGACGAACCACACCTCTTCCGGATCGACCATGTATTGCTGCAGCGCGGTCAGACCAAACTGCACGCTGCTGGGCGTCACCTCAATATCTTCTTCGCGGTTGTAGCGCAGCGCGCGCTGCAGCAGCGCAGTGCTTTCGCTGTCGGGCGTGGGAACCTGATGATGGCGATGCAGCCATTCACTGATGGCTTCGCGCGTCGGGGCGCAAATCATGGAGGGAAGCAGGCGCTGACCGTTCTCCAGTGTCAGCAACCGCGGCGTGCCGTTATCACTTACCGCGATGGAACAGTTAGCCGTGCCGTAATCGAATCCGATAAACATGTTATCCCCCATGCCAGAAAAAAGGGGGCGACTTTAGCGCAGCAGAGGCGGGCTGGCAATGGGCAGCGCGGCAGATTATCCCTGAACCTCCTGGTAAACCTGATACTGGCCGCGTCCGGCATGTTTGGCGCTGTAACAGGCAACGTCGGCCTGCGACATCACCACATTGCTAATGCAGTTATGCTGATCGATTTGCGTGATACCGGCGCTGGCGCCGACGTGATACGGCCGCTCCTGCCAGATAAAGGTGAAATCATGCACTGCGCTGACAATGCGCTGCACCACTTCGCGTGCCTGGTCGACGTTACTGTGCGGCAGCAGTACGCCAAATTCGTCGCCGCCCAGGCGCGCCAGCACATCGCTGTGGCGCAGATACTGCTGCATCAGATCCGCCAGCGCACGCAGCAGGGCATCGCCCGCGGCATGTCCGGCGCTATCGTTGACCGCTTTAAACTTATCGAGATCGATGAACACCAGTACGTGTTCGCTGTGATGCACGGCGGCGTCATTGACCAGCCGTTTCAGCTGCTGTTCAAAGCTGTGACGGTTTGGCAGGCGCGTCAGCATATCGTGTGAGGCGCTGTAACTGAGCCGCTTCATCATGCGACGAGATTCGCTGACGTCATGAATCACCATCACGGTGCCAATGTCGCTGCCGGTCAGGGTTTTCAGCGGCGTGATGCTGTAGTGAATCTCGACCTGCGCACCGTCCGGGGCGTGCAATACCAGCTCTTCTTCGAGGTCCGGCGTGGTTTTGCTGGCGGGCAGGCTGCACAGCAACAGATTCTCCACGCGCGGCCCCTGCGCGCCACGGGTAATCGTCAGCAGCTCGCTCAGCGGTACGCCAGCCGCTTTCTCCTGCGGCCAGCCGCTCAGCGCCTCGGCCACCGGATTCATAAAGGTTACGCGCATCGCATCGTCCGTGCAGATCACCGCTTCGCCGATCGAGTCGAGGGTGATGGCCATACGCTCTTTTTCCTGGAACAGCGCTTCATTCAGCGCGCGCAGCGAAGTGATGTCCTGGCAAATGCCGAGCATGCGTTCAATCTGCCCATCCTGACTGATGATGCTATTGGCCTCGGAGCGGACGTAGCGCACGCCCTGCGGCAGATTGATGCGGTACTCCAGCTGGAAGGCGCTGCGACGCTCAATCGCCTGCTGAATGGTCAGCGCCGCCGCTTCACGCTCCTCAGCATCCACCAGATGCAGCCACAGGTCGTAGCTCGGCACCCGGTGCGACTCCAGCGCGAATAACTCGTACATACGCTTGTCCCATAACATCTCGCCGTTCAGCAGATTCCACTCCCACACGCCGATGCCGCCCGCTTCATTGGCCAGCGTGATGCGCTCCATCAGCCGCTGATTGACCTGCTCGCTCTGCTTCAGTTCGGAGATATCCACAATCTGCGCGATAAAGTAGAGCGGTTGCAGCTGCGCATCGCGCACCATCGAGACGGTCAGGCGCGCCCAGACGATCTCGCCATCTTTGCGGAAATAGCGCTTCTCCATGGTGTAGGTCATGATCTCACCGCTAAGCAGGCGCTCCAGCTGCTGTAAATCGCTGTTGAGATCGTCCGGATGGGTGATCTGCTGAAAAGTGAGCGTTTTCAGCTCTTCCGCCGCGAAACCCAGCGTCCGGCACAGTGACTGGTTGACCTGCTGCCAGCCGCCTTCCGGTGATACCAGCGCCATGCCGATGGCGGAATATTCCATGGCGTTGCGGAAGCGGGTTTCGCTTTCGCTGATGTGGTGTTTTTCACGCTGAAAGGCGTCCATCACCAGCGCCATAACGTGGCTCGGCAGTAGCACCAGCAAAAACGGCAGCCAGGTGCTGATCTGGCCGAGCAGCAGATCGTTGCGTGCCAGGTTAACCCAGTCGAGCGCCAGCAGCAGCGAGATAAAGCTGGCGTTAAGGAAAAACAGCAGGAAGGCTTCGAATTTCGGCAGGCGCACCGCGCACCAGAACAGAATCACCACGATAAAGGTAAACGGCCATGGCAGAAAGCGCAGCGCCAGATAGCTGGCCAGCAGCGTGGCGATCAGCGTCAGCAGCGTTTCCAGCTGGCGTTCCGGGGTGATTAGCTGGCGCAGCGGCTTGTTAGGCCACAGCAGCAGCACCGGACCGAAGGCCAGCACGCCAATCACTTCCGAGATCACCCAGGTGGAGAAAAAGGGCAGCGAGGCGCGGCTGCCGACGTGCAGCATCCATAGCGCCACGACGCCGCCCAGCAGCGGCGCGATCAGGCCCGCAGCCAGCGCAAAGCGTATCCAGTCGGCCAGCGAGTTAAGCGGCGCTTTGCGGTCCAGCAACGCGCGCAGCAGAAGCCCGCCGACGATGGCCTGCACCATATTGAGAATGGCGAATTTGACATTGCTCAGGGCTGGGCCGATCACCAGCAGATTGGCCAGCGCCGTGCCGAGCACACAGCTGGCCAGCAGCAGCGGCACCTGACGCGATGGCGCACGAAATACCACGATGGTCATTAATGCCGTGGAATACCAGAGCGGGGAGATGCGGCCGCTGACGACAATCAGTTCCAGGCAGAACAGCGTCAGTAAAAAAGCCAGCGCGCCAAGCAGCAGGGCGCTGAGCCATTTTTTTTGCGGAGTATCCTGCGAGGTTACCATCTCAAGAGTCATGCACGAATCCAGCAGCGCGCATTGATTACTCGATGAAAAATGCGCCAGTCAATCTCTTACTGCATGCTAGCACATCTGTCAGATATCTTTGTGCGGAAATGTTTTTTTGCGGCCTGCATCCAGGTGCGCATGCATGCGCACCCTACAAAACCGGTGAAATCTGCTGGCAGGATCGCGCCTGCTGGATCTGCGGTGATTCAGGTAAGGACACGACAAATTGCACAATTTTGTAGCGGCGCGATTTATCGCGCAATAAATTGCGCCGCTACCGTATGTGCAATCATTTGTGAAACGTATTCAAAACGTCATCGACAGACATTACACCCTTTACCGCGCAACACACTCAGCGAAACAAATCGGCGCGGGTGAAGGGTTTTTCCAGACCGGCAAGGTCAGCGGAAAAACGCTCAAGGAACTGCTGGGTGGTGGCAACGCGGCCGTGGCCCATCAGCAGCAGCGGAATCAGAAACGCGACCGCCACTTGCACCACGCTAAAGCCCTTCAGCGCGGTGCGACGCTGGCTCAGCAGGAACGCGCTGCTCAGGGTAAAGCCCAGCATCAGTCCGGCCAGCACTTCACTCACCGAGTGCGCATGGATCACCAGGCGCGATAATCCCACCATCAGCGGAATCAGATAACCGATACCGATGGTCACCGCGCGCCAGAAGGTCGGCCAGCGGCCGGAGATCAGCCACATCATCACCGGCCACAGCGTCGCTGACATGGCGCTATGGCCGCTGAAACCGGTAAAGTTGTAGCGCGCGCTGCCAATGCCGAAGCCGAGAAACATAATCTTCGAGATGCTGACCAGCAGGCCGGCAAGGCCAAACGCCAGCAGCCAGTACCAGACGGTGCGACGATTGTCGCTTTTCCACGGCAGCACCAGTGCGATGATCACCGCGGTGGGGATCAGCAACATACTGTCGCCGAAATAGGTCAGGGTTCTCCAGCTCATACTTTTCCTTGCAACGACTATCGGGCGCCCGCCAGTCACACGGCGGGCAGATGAACAGTGTATCGATTAAGCGGCTGGCTGCAAAACGGGATAGTCTGAAAAGGCGGCGCGCCGCTTTTCTCTGGCATCAAACCGGTGAAATCCTTATAATTGCCGCCACCAAACCCTCTCAATCGGCCTGTTTTTGTGCAGACAGAAACCGGCTCCAGTTATCAGGTCTTAAAAAAGTATGACTGACAAGTCTCATCAGTGCGTGATCGTTGGCATTGCAGGTGCATCCGCATCCGGAAAAAGTCTTATCGCCAGCACGCTCTATCGTGAAATCCGTGACCAGGTCGGTGACGAGCATATCGGTGTGATCCCCGAAGATGCCTACTATAAAGATCAAAGCCACCTCACCATGGAAGAGAGGGTGAAAACCAACTACGACCATCCGAGCGCGATGGATCACGATCTGCTGCTGCAGCATCTGCGCGCGCTGAAGGCTGGCGAAGATATCGACCTGCCGGTCTACAGCTACGTTGAGCACACCCGTACCGACGAGTGCATTCACCTGAAGCCAAAAAAGGTGATCATTCTGGAAGGGATTCTGCTGCTGACCGATGCGCGACTGCGCCAGGAGCTCAACTTCTCGATCTTCGTCGACACGCCGCTGGATATCTGTCTGATGCGCCGTATGAAGCGAGACGTCAACGAGCGCGGCCGCTCGATGGATTCGGTGATGAGCCAGTATCAAAAGACCGTGCGCCCGATGTTCCTGCAGTTCATTGAGCCTTCCAAACAGTATGCCGACATCATTGTGCCGCGCGGTGGTAAAAACCGTATCGCCATTGATATCCTCAAGGCCAAAATTAACCAGTATCTTTGACGACGTCCGCCCGGTTCAGCCGGACCGGAGCGGGAAACCGTGCGTCCGGATGGACGTGACGCGAGCGGTTTGTCACAACCTGACCACCTTTCGCTACACTTAATCATGGAGTTGCTGCGATGAGATTATGCGATCGCGATATTGAAAGCTGGCTGGACAGCGGCAAGCTGGCCATTGATCCGCGCCCGCCGGTAGAGCGGATTAACGGTGCCACCGTGGACGTGCGCCTCGGTAATCAGTTCCGCACTTTTAGCGGCCACACCGCACCGTTTATTGATTTGAGTGGTCCAAAACACGAAGTGAGCGCGGCGCTGGATCGCGTGATGAGCGATGAGATCGTGCTACCGGAAGGCGAAGCGTTCTTTCTGCATCCGGGCGAACTGGCGCTGGCGGTAACGCTGGAATCCGTCACCATTCCCGATGATCTGGTCGGCTGGCTGGATGGCCGCTCGTCGCTGGCACGTCTCGGCCTGATGGTGCACGTGACCGCGCACCGCATCGATCCAGGCTGGCAGGGCCGCATCGTGCTGGAGTTCTACAATTCGGGCAAGCTGCCACTGGCGCTGCGTCCCGGCATGCTGATTGGTGCGCTAAGCTTTGAACCGCTGTCCGGACCGGCAGCGCGTCCTTACAATCGCCGCGAAGACGCCAAATATCGCGGGCAGCAGGGCGCCGACGCCAGCCGTATTGATAAAGACTAACGTTTCTCCTGGAGTGATTTCGCGGCAGCAGCCTGAAATCTGACGGTGATGAGGATGCAATGAGAAGACTGATAACCACGCTGGCCATCCTGTTAGTGGTGGTCGTAGCGGGCATGACGGCACTGGTGTTGCTGGTCAATCCCAACGACTTTCGTACCTATATGGTACAGCAGGTAAAACAGCGCAGTGGTTATCAGCTTGAAGTGAGCGGCGACCTGCGCTGGCACGTCTGGCCGCAGCTCAGCATTCTGGCCGGCCGCATGAGCCTGACCGCGCCTGGCGCCAGCCAGCCGATGGTGACCGCCGATAATATGCGTCTCGACGTTAATCTGTGGCCGCTGCTGTCGCATCAGCTCAGCGTCAGCCAGGTGATGCTGAAGAACGCGATTATTCGCGCCACGCCGGACAGCGCGGTGCAGAAACCGCAGGGCGCACCGATTGAGCCGGGCGACAGCGAACCGGCTATTGCCGCCAGCAACGGCTGGACCTTTAACATCAGCAAACTGCGTATCGCCGACAGCCTGCTTATCTGGCAGCAGCCGGGCGGTGACGAGTACAACTTCCGCGATCTCAACCTCAATCTGAATCAGGACGACAATCGGCAGGCCAGCGTGGAGCTGGCGACCCGCGTGTCGCGCAACCAGCGTAATCTCAGCCTTAACCTGAAAGGGCAGATGGATGTCGCGCACTATCCGCACCGCATCAGCGGCCAGCTCGACGAGCTGGATTACACGCTGGACGGCGCCAACCTGCCGCCGCAGGGCATCAAAGGTACGCTGAGCGGGCAGGCGCAGTGGGACGGCGACCAGCAGCAGTTTGCGCTGAGTAAGCTGCAGTTAACCGCCAATGACAGCACCCTTGACGGCAGCGCGCAGGGCCGGCTGGCTCTGCCGCAGCAACTCAGTCTCGCGCTGCATGCGACCTCGCTCAATCTGGATAACCTGATGGCCAGCGCGCCCGCCAGCGATAACAGCACCACGCAGCAGGCTAACGTGATGCGCACGCCGGTGATTGCCGCGCCGCGCACGCACGATAATGCGGACTCGCCGCTCAACCGCATGGACCTGCAGTTGTCGCTCGACGCCGACAGCAGTGTGTGGCGCGGCCTGACCCTGACCAATCTGCAAATTGATGCCCGCAACCAGCAGGGGCTGCTGACGCTCAACAAGCTGCAGGGCAAATTTGGTGACGGCCACTTTTCCATTCCCGGCTCGGTGGATATCCGCCAGCCGGTCACCCAGGTGGCGTTTCAGCCGGAGCTGAGCAGCATTGCCATCGCGCCGCTGCTTAAAGCGCTGGAACTGCCGGCCTCGCTGCAGGGCACGGTCTCGCTCAAGGGCGAAATCAGCGGTGCCGGCCTGAGCGTGGCGGAGGCGAAACAGAACTGGCAGGGCAATGCAGAACTGGAAGCCACCAATCTGCAGCTGGCGCAGCTCAATCTGCAGCAGATGGTGCGGCGTGCCGTGGCGCGCGTCAGTAACCGCGTCAGCAACGACCAGCCGGACGATCAGGGCATTGAGCAGTTAAGCGGCCGTATCAGCCTGAAGCAGGGTAACGTCACGCTGCCGGACCTGCAGGGCGGCAGCAGCCGGCTGGCGCTGCAAATGCACGGCAACGTGGATGTGGTGAAGCAGCAGCTGGATGTCACCATTAATATGATTCTGCGCGGCTGGCAGGGCGACGACCGGCTGGCGAAAGTACTCAACGGTCAGCCGATTCCGCTGCGCATGTACGGTAACTGGAACAACCTGCAGTATTCGCTGCCGGTAGATGATGTGGTGCGCCAGCAGTGGCAGAGCGAAGCCAAAACGCGCCTCAATCAGTGGCTGGATAGCCAGAAATCTGCGCCGCGGCAATAAAAGGACCAGGGCGACGTTATCGGGGTGTTCATAGCGCGATGATTCGCGTCGCTGCCGGGCGTTGCACTGACGGGTAGCGGCGCAATTTATTGCGCAATCTACAACGCTGCGGCGGTCGGGCATGCGCGATGAATCGCGCCGCTACAAATCGTAACACTGGCGGCCGCACACGCAGGATAAATACACCCGCGCGCCGGTTAAATAAACGGGGCGGGCGCGACCGGCACAATCTCTACCTTCTGTACCCGGTGGTTTTCCACCTGTAGGGTGCGCAGCAGATAATCGCCGACGCGCAACTCCTCACCTTCGGCCGGCACGTGCTGCAGGCTATCCATCAGCAATCCTGCCAGCGTGTGGTAATTGCGCCTGTCATCG
The DNA here is from genome assembly GCF_035783935.1 of Pantoea dispersa. Classification (GTDB taxonomy): domain Bacteria; phylum Pseudomonadota; class Gammaproteobacteria; order Enterobacterales; family Enterobacteriaceae; genus Pantoea; species Pantoea dispersa_C. Next base: position 346,053 of record NZ_JALKOV010000004.1, read on the forward strand.
AGCGGCAGCGCCACGTACAGCGCTAAATCTTCCAGCGGCATATGGCCGTTGGCGATCCAGCCGCCATGCTCTGCGGCCTGAATATCGTAACGGGCATCAATCTCTTCCCCTTCATTGGGCAGATTACCGGCGATGGTTTCCATTACGTCGCTCAGCGTCACCACGCCTTCCACCGAACCAAACTCATCCACCACAAAGGCAAAGTGGGTGCGCGCATGGCGAAACTGTTCCAGCGCCTGCAGTAGGGTGAGGCGCTCGGGAAACACCAGTGGCTGACGAATCAGCGCGCGTAAATCCAGCGAGTTACTGTGCAGCGACTGATGCAGCAGATCGATGACGTGCACCACGCCGAGCGGATCGCGTCCCTGTTCGGTAATCAGAATGCGCGTGTGCTGATTGCGGTCGAGTTTATCCATGATGGACTGCGGGTCTTCGCTCAGGTCAATGTGCTCCACGTCATGGCGCGAGGTCATGATGCTGCTGATCTGCCGCTGGCCAAGGCCCAGCACGCGCATGATCATGCGCCGCTCCTGGCGATTGAACAGCGCGCCGCCGTCGTTATCGCTCAGCAGCGATGCGGTATCGGCATCCAGTTCGGCGCGCTGCGCTTCCCCGCGCAGAATGCGCAACACCGCTTCGGCAGTACGCTGGCGCAGCGGGCGGTCGGCGGACAGAAAGCGGCGGCGATTAAACAGCGCCAGCTGGTTAAAGATCTCAATCACGATCGAGAAGCCGATGGCCGCGTACAGATAGCCTTTTGGAATGACGAAGCCAAAGCCTTCTGCCACCAGGCTAAAGCCGATCATCAGCAAAAAGCTCAGGCAGAGAATCACGATGGTAGGATGACCGTTAACGAAGCGCGTCAGGGGCTTGCTGGCCAGTAACATCAGCAGAATAGCGATGGTGACGGCGATCATCATCACCGGCAGGTCATTGACCATGCCAACAGCGGTAATCACCGCATCCAGCGAGAAGATGGCGTCCAGCACCACAATTTGCGCCACCACCGGCCAGAATTTAGCACCGCTGTTATTTTGACCCGAATCCTCGTCGCTGCCCTCCAGCCGGGCGTTCAGTTCGGTGGTAGCTTTAAACAACAGGAAGATACCGCCGCCCAGCAGCAGCAGGTCGCGCGCGCTAAAGCTGTGCTGCCAGAGGGTAAACAGCGGCTGGGTCAGCGTGACCAGCCACGACAGCGAAGCCAGCAGCGCCAGTCGCGACACCAGCGCCAGCAGCAGACCGAACACCCGCGCGCGGTCGCGCAGCGTCGGCGGCAGCTTCTCTACCAGAATGGCAATGAAAACCAGGTTATCAATACCTAACACCAGCTCAAGAACGATTAGCGTGACTAATCCTGCCCAGAGCGACGGATCGATGATCCACTCCCACATACTTTCATCACCATAATGTCTAAAAATGAGCTTAGTCTGATGATAGTTAATCGTCAGACAGGGTACAAATACGCCCCTGCCGCGCGGATGTCGCGGATTGGATGCGTATTAGGATTAATCTCACCCCGCTGGAGAGTGTGATAAGCGGAAAGTATGGATAAACATCCTGCGTGGATGATCGTCACTATTTATTCTTATCCACTGGCAAAAGCGTACATTTTTAATGCGACAAGTCTGAAGGCGGGTATCGAATTATTCTGAATTTTGGCGTGAATTTGCCTGGCAGGGCTGGCATCAATACTTATGGCTGGTAGTCTTTTTCCTAAAATAGTGCAGGGAAGACGGGGCCTACTTGTAAACAAGCCAGTAATAACTAGTATAGCAACGTGTTAGTAAATGTCTGCGCCAATGTTGTTAATAGCGCGCTGTTTAGCTTCTTAATGTTGTGAATTGTGATCGTGCACGGGTTAGGGCGGGTATTTCCCGGCGTGGCCGCAAAGCGCGGACAGAAAATAGGGTGTTGTAAGCGGTATTGGCAGCGACAGCCAAGGGCGGTAGCGTGCCTGACGTGCTTTTCACAGGTTAAGAATTGTCTGGCCTTGCGGCAAAGGGAAGTCAGACTAATCTGTTGGTATTTATCACAATTTTCTTGCTTTACTGGAAAGAGAATTGGCCTAAATGCCGGGGAGTTCGCCGCAGTTTGTCTCGCTGGGTTAGTTAATGTATCGCTCATTAATTACACAGGCTAAGGCGTTAGGGATTAAGGGAAATAAAATAAAAGAGTCAAATATGCGCGATAACGAATTTACATATAAAAGTCTTCTGACAAAATTTTTACTGGCGTGCTCGGATTTAATTTGTTTCAACGCGGCGTTGTTTATTGCACTCGCGCTGATTAATTCGTTCACCGATTCTCCACTGGCAGATATTTCTGAAAAAGATCTGAATTTAAAAATCGCCACCCATGTCTGTCTGTCACTAATTTGTACAGGCTGGTTCTGGGTTCGCCTGCGGCATTATACCTATCGCAAACCCTTCTGGTTCGAGCTGAAAGAGGTCTTTCGTACCATTCTTATTTTCTCTGTCATCGATTTGTCAATTTCAGCATTGTCACAGTGGCAGATGTCCCGCTTTGTCTGGGTGTTAACGTGGATTTTAGCGCTGGTGCTGATTCCCGTGGCGCGTGCTATTTCCAAACGCGTGCTGAATCACTTCGGCATGTGGAAAAAGCAAACCATCATTATCGGTAGCAACCGCAACGCGCAGGAAGCCTGGCAGGCACTGCAGAGCGAAGAGGTGATGGGTTTTGATGTGATCGCCTTCTTCGACGTGGACGGCAGCTGCCCGCAGGCCAGCATCTCTGGTGTGCCGGTGCTGCACAACGAGGAAGAATTGTGGCAGCTGACTAACAGCGAAACCCAGTTCATCGTCGCGGTGGAGTTTGAGCAAAGTCAGCACCGCGATCGCTGGCTGAAAATGCTGGCGATGCATAACTGCCGCTCGGTCTCGGTGATTCCCACGCTGCGCGGTGTGCCGCTGTACGGCACCGACATGGCGTACATCTTCAGCCATGAAGTGATGATTCTGCGCGTAAACAACAACCTGGCGAAACGCACCTCGCGCTTCCTCAAGCGGGCGTTCGATATCGTCGGCGCGCTGAGCATCATCGTCGCGCTGTCGCCGGCGCTGCTGGTGCTCGGCTTCATGGTTGGACGCGATGGTGGACCGCCAATTTACGGTCATGAACGCGTCGGGCTTAACGGTCGCAAATTTAAGTGCCTGAAGTTCCGCTCAATGGTGATTAACTCCAAAGAGGTGCTGGAAGAGGTGCTGCGCACTGACCCGGTGGCGCGCGCCGAATGGGACAAAGATTTCAAACTGAAGAACGATCCACGCATTACCAAAGTCGGTCATTTCATCCGTAAAACCAGCCTGGATGAACTGCCGCAGCTGTGGAACGTGGTGCGCGGTGACATGAGCCTCGTTGGCCCGCGCCCGGTGATTGAAGATGAACTCTGCCGTTATGCCGGTGATGTTGATTATTACCTGATGGCAAAGCCAGGCATGACGGGATTGTGGCAGGTCAGCGGTCGTAACGACGTTGACTATGAGACGCGTGTCTATTTCGATTCGTGGTATGTCAAAAACTGGTCGCTGTGGAACGACATCGCGATTCTGTTTAAGACGGTCGGCGTGGTACTCAAGCGCGACGGCGCTTATTGATAGACAGCAAGGGCAGGGGACGAAATAACGTTCCCGCCTGATAACTGCCGGTGCTGGGAGTGTCTGTTACTGATAACTGCCATTATCGAGCCCGAACAGAGCGGGTTATTAAGCCGCTTAACGATAACCCACTTTAATTGATGTCGTCCGCCGTCGGGGTGACAACATAAACCAGGGAGCGAATGATAATGAACCTCAGTTTCAGTGTTTAATTCCTTGCCTTTATTTTTGTTAGACGCTTACACAGCGGCGTTTTCGCCTCTATCAATCATTAACTGATAGCGAAGAACCAGATGATAATGAAAACTAAATTGATACCGTTACTGGTATCCGCGACTTTCCTCTCCGGGTGCACCATTGAACCAGGTTCGCACCTCACCACTAGTGGAAAAGATGTCATTGAGCAACAGGATAGCAACTTTGACATCGATAAATACGTTAACGTCTTCCCTCTGACGCCGCGTCTGGTTGAACAGATGCGTCCGAAGCCGCTGGTAGCCCAGGCTAACCCGCTGCTGCAGAACGAGATTCAGGGCTATCAGTACCGCGTCGGCATCGGCGACGTACTGAACGTCACCGTGTGGGATCACCCTGAGCTGACCACGCCAGCCGGTCAGTACCGTAGCGCCAGCGACACCGGTAACTGGGTGCAGGCCGACGGCACTATTTTCTATCCGTACATCGGTAAAGTGCGCGTAGCAGGCCGTACCGTGACGGAAATCCGCAGTGAAATCGCGCGTCGTCTGGCGCAGTTCATTGAAAGCCCGCAGGTGGATGTCAACGTGGCCGCATTCCGTTCGCAGAAAGCCTACGTGACCGGTTCGGTTACCACCTCCGGCCAGCAGCCGATCACCAACGTGCCGCTCACCGTGCTGGATGCGGTGAACGCCGCCGGTGGTCTTGCCGCCGACGCCGACTGGCGCAACGTGGTGCTGACGCACAACGGTCGCGAGCAGCGCATTTCGCTGCAGGCGCTGATGCAAAACGGTGACCTGAGCCAGAACCATCTGCTCTATCCGGGCGATATTCTTTACGTACCGCGTAACGATGATCTGAAGATCTTCGTGATGGGCGAAGTGAAACAGCAGACCACGCTGAAGATGGACCGCAGCGGCATGACGCTGGCCGAAGCGCTGGGCAACGCACAGGGCATGGATCAAACCACCTCTGATGCCACCGGCGTGTTCGTGATTCGTCCGATTCGCGGTGCTAACCGCACCAAGATCGCCAACATCTATCAGCTGAACACCAAAGATGCGGCGTCCATGGTGATGGGCACCGAATTCCAACTGGAGCCGTACGACATTGTCTACGTCACCGCAACACCAATCACCCGCTGGAACCGCGTGATTTCCGGGCTGCTGCCAACCATCGTAGGTATCGACGATGCAAGCTCCGCAGCGCTGCGTTTCCGCAACTGGTCGAACTAAGGTTTTACCATGATTAAGTCAGTGTTAGTCGTCTGCGTCGGCAACATTTGCCGCTCCCCTACCGGGGAGCGTCTGTTCAAACGCGCACTGCCGCACACCCGTATCGCTTCTGCCGGTCTGGGCGCCCTCAAGGGCCATCCGGCGGATAAGACCGCCAGCGCCGTCGCCGCTGAACACGGCGTCTCGCTGGATGGTCACGAGGCTCAGCAGTTAACGGCCAGCATGTGCCGTGACTATGACCTGATTCTGGTGATGGAGAAGCGCCACGTTGAGCAGGTGAATCGCATCGATCCGGCTGCGCGGGGGAAGACCATGCTGCTGGGCCACTGGCTTAACCAACAGGAAATTGCGGATCCGTACAAAAAAAGCCGTGAGGCCTTTGAAGAGGTTTACGGGTTACTGGAAAACGCTACCCAGAAATGGGTTAACGTACTAAGCCGATAGTTGGGAATATCCATGAATATCAAAAACAAGGTTATGACCGCGCCAAAAGAAGATTCGAATGGATGGGATCTGGCGCATCTTGTGGGACAGCTGATCGATCATCGCTGGATCATCGTGGCGGTCACCGCTTTCTTTATGCTGATGGCAACGCTCTACACACTGTTTGCAACGCCGATCTATAGCGCGGACGCTATGGTGCAGGTGGAGCAGAAAAACACCGCATCGGTGCTGAACGAATTACAGGATGTGATTCCGACGACGCCAGCTTCCGACACCGAGATTCAGATTATCGAATCGCGCATGGTGATTGGTAAAACCGTTAACGACCTCGGTCTGGACACGGTGATTCAGCAGAATTACTTCCCGGTAATCGGTAAAGGTCTGTCGCGCCTGATGGGCAACAAGCCGGCGCAGATCGCCATTTCACGCCTGGAAATTCCGCGCAGCATCGACAAGCGCACCGTGGAACTGGAAGTGACCGGTCCGCAGACCTACACCGTGAGCAAAGACGGCGACGAGCTGTTCAAAGGCCGCGTGGGTCAGCTGGAGCAGCACGGCGACGTCACCATGCTGGTGAGCGGCATTGAAGCGGACGAAGGCACCAGCTTCAGCGTCACCAAGCTGAGCGACCTGCAGGCGATCAAAACCGTGCTGGGCGCGCTGACCGTCGCCGACAAAGGTAAAACCACCGGCGTGCTGGGCCTTGAGTTCCAGGATGAAGACCAGGAGCAGGCGAGCCGCGTACTGAACCAGATCGTCAACAACTATCTGCTGCAGAACGTCGAGCGCAAGTCAGAGCAGGCGGAAAAGAGCCTCGAATTCCTGCGCACTCAGCTGCCTAATGTCCGTGCCAAGCTGGACGATGCGGAAGACAAGCTGAACACCTTCCGTCGTCAGAACGAGTCGGTGGACATGTCGCTGGAAGCCAAATCGGCGCTTGACTCTTCCGTTAGCGTGCAGAGCCAGCTGAATGAGCTGACGTTCCGTGAAGCCGAAGTGTCACAGCTGTTCACCAAAGACCACCCGACTTACCGCGCGCTGCTGGAAAAACGCAAAACGCTGGAAGCGGAACAGGCGCAGCTGAACAAGAAAATCTCGGCCATGCCGCAGACCCAACAGGAAATTCTGCGTCTGACGCGTGACGTGCAGGCCGGCCAGGAAATCTACATGCAGCTGCTGAACCGTCAGCAGGAACTGGGCATCAGCAAGGCCAGCACCGTGGGTGATGTGCGCATCATCGACAGTGCCGAAACCAGCACCAGCCCGGTGGCACCGAAGAAACTGCTGATTATTGTGGCGGGCCTGATTGTCGGTCTGATCCTGTCGGTCGGTCTGGTGCTGCTGAAAGCGCTGTTCCACCACGGTATCGACAACCCGGAGCAGCTGGAAGAGCTGGGCATGAACGTTTACGCCAGCGTGCCCCTGTCCGAATGGCAGCGTAAGAAAGACACCGAAGCACTGGCGCGTCGCGGCAGCAAAGAGAAGCCGGATCCGCACAATACGCTGCTGGCGCTGGGCAATCCGACGGACCTTTCCATCGAAGCGATTCGTAGCCTGCGTACCAGCCTGCACTTCGCCATGATGGAAGCGAAAAACAACATCCTGATGATCACCGGCGCCAGCCCGGGTATTGGTAAAACCTTTATCTGTGCCAACCTGGCAACGCTGGTGTCTAAAGCGGGTCAGCGCGTGCTGTTCATCGATGGCGATATGCGTCGCGGCTATACCCACGAACTGCTGGGTGCGGACAACAAGACCGGCCTGTCCAACGTGCTGTCGGGCAAGAGCGAGTTCTCGCCGGCGATGATTCAGAAGGGCGTGTACGGTTTTGATTTCCTGCCACGCGGTCAGGTGCCGCCGAACCCATCTGAGCTGCTGATGCATCGTCGCATGCAGGAGCTGCTGGACTGGGCGAGCAAGAACTATGACCTGGTGCTGATCGATACGCCGCCGATTCTGGCCGTCACCGACGCGTCCATCATCGGTAAGCTGGCCGGAACCTCGCTGATGGTGGCACGTTTCGAAACCAACACCACCAAAGAGCTGGATGTCAGCTACAAGCGCTTCGCGCAGAACGGTATCGAGATTAAAGGCGTCATCCTCAACGCCGTGGTACGTAAAGCGTCGAATGCCTACGGTTATGGCTACGACTATTACAACTACGAGTACGGCAAAGAGAGCAAAAGCTAAGCAACATCGGGGGCGGATTTTCCGCCCCTTTTTATGGCGCGTCTCTGGCTAAGCGCCATGCATTGCGCCGCTGCAAAACATGCGGATACACCGCAGAGAATTGTAGCGGCGCGATTTATCGCGCAATAAATTGCGCCGCTACGGAAGGTGCGGTGATTAACCGCAGAAAACTGCGGCGGTAAAATTTATACCGCGAACATAATAACGATTTTTTTCGGTGCGTTTTGCACCACCCAACATACACACAGCACAATCTTAGGTATTTCCGTGACGGTACGAAAAGTCTTATTGAAAAAGAATACTAACGGCATGATTTTTCAGAACAAAGCCGATTCCTTTCTACAGGCCGCTCGCGTTACCGTTGAATCTGGAACAGCTGTTTAAGAGGTGCTGGCAATGCAGGACATCCGCTTCTCAATTGTAATTCCCGCTTATAACGCGTCGAAATCGATTGTCACGACGCTGGATTGCGTCAAAGCGCAAACCTATCGCAACTTTGAAGTCATCATCGTGGATGACAAATCCGCCGATGCCACCGAACTGGCGCAGGTGGTGCGCGGCGAGCGCTATCAGGATCTGGACATCAAACTGGAGCTGTCTGAGGTCAAACTCAACGGCGCCGGTGCGCGCAACAAAGGTATTGAACTGGCGCAGGGCGATTTCATCAGCTTCCTCGACGCCGACGACGAGTGGCACGCGGACAAACTGCTGGAGGTGTGCGACACCATCCGCAAACTGGAAGCGCAGGGCAAATCACGCTATGTCATCTTCAGCCAGGTCAATATTCATCAGGACGGCAGCTTCCTTAAAGTGATGCCGATGCAGCCGCCGGGGAAAAACGAGACCGTGGCGGAGTATCTGTTTGGCTGTTACGGCTTTATCCAGACCAGTACCATCGTGCTGAAACGCGAAGATGCTGCAAGAATCCAGTTTGATGCGCGCTATATTCGCCATCAGGATTATGACTTCTGCATCCGCGCCGACCGCATGGGTTACGAATTTGTGATGATCGCCAAACCCCTGGCGACCTACCATCTGGTGACCAAATTTGGTTCCAAACACAAAGGCGAGTCGGTGAAATACTCCTTCTTCTGGCTCGACACCATGAAGCCGCACCTGACGGCGCGCGATATCCATACCTACAAAGCGTTTAAGTTGCCGCTGCGCTACAAAATGGATGGCAATTCGCTGCTGGCCAGCGTCAGTTTTGCGCGCTACTTCTTCCTCACCAACCGTGATAACCGCGCCTACTTCATCAATCGCCTGGTCGATAAGCTGAAGTCGCGCTTCACGGGCAGGCGCGCGGTTTCCTGATCGATTTATCACTTTCACTTGCTCCCGCAGCGGGAGCATTTTTTCGGTTCCTGACACTCCGGGTATACAAATGACAAATCATGTTGGCACCATCGGTATCGTGATGCCGATGTATAACGCGCGCAAAACCGTTTTGCGTGCGGTTGAGTCGATCGTTAATCAGACCTACAGCGACTGGCATCTTTACCTGGTCAATGATAAATCCACCGATGACTCGCTCGCCTTTGTGCGCGAGCACTGCCAGGACGCGCGCATCACCATTCTCAGCAACGAGGTCAACCTAGGCGCGGCGGAAACGCGTAACGTCGGCCTGCGCGCGGCTAAAGAGGAGATCATTGCGTTTCTCGACAGCGATGACGAATGGCACGCGGAGAAACTGGCCGAGCAGGCTGCGGCGCTGGCCGCCGGTGACGACTTCGTGATCACCCATTATCACTACAAAACCAAAACCGCCGATCACGACATCAACTATCACAAACCTTATCTGCAACAGGAAAACTTCGTGAAGAAGCAGTATCGCGTCTGCTTCTCCTCGGTGTGTTTCCGCCGTCCGCCACAGGGCATCTTCTTCCAGCGTAAAGGCCATGAAGACTTCCTGTTCCTCTACGAGTTGTTCCTTCGCTACAAACAAGCCCGGGTGATCCAGAAGACGCTGGTCAACTACTACGAGCTGGGGGATTCGCTGTCGCGTAACAAAAATAAAGCGGCGAAATGGCACCTCGAATTATTAAGAATTATCTATAAAAACAATCCTTTAAAAATCTATTACTATTACGGCTGGTATATGGTGAATGGGGTTCTTTTCACCCTTAAACATCGCTAAGACCCTGTGTCCTTCGCGCTGCCGCTACGTTGGCAGCGCACGTCCATCCCGGTCACTTACTTGAGTAAGCTCCCGGGACTGAACGCACTTGCCGCCTTGCGGCAACGCAAATGACTTGGGTCTGGATTTGAGAAATTTGAGGTGAAAAGTATCAGATGAAAAAGATTGTTTTGGTTATTAAGGATGCCTACTCCTACGCAGGCACAGAGAACATCTGCAACTTCATGTCGGAGTGCATGGGTGAAGAGCATGCGGTCACCATTTACTCGCTGGAAGGCCACGGCAAGACGTTTTATCCGTTTGAGCGGGTGAAAGAAATTGTCAGCTTTGAAGGCCACAGCAACCCGATTAAAAGTGCCGTGGCGCGCATCCATCAGGAAGGCTTCGACAGCGTATTCCTCATCAGCATGGGGCGCCTAAGCGTGATGTTTGCCTTCTGGAACCTGATGGCCATGAAGAAAAAAACCTTCAAAGCCTATGCCTGCGAGCACATCGCCATCAACTCTTTTAGCAAGCCGATCAAGCTGCTGAAGTGGCTGCTGCTGCGCTACTACGATCAGGTGATTGTACTCACCGACAAAGACCATCAGGTCTTCAGCCGCTGGCATATTCCCAGCCAGCAAATCCCTAATCCGGTGGTGTACAAATCCTGGCAGCGCGAGACGCGCAGCCGTCAGGCGCTGGCGGTCGGGCGTCTCGATAACCAGAAGGGCTTCGACCTGCTGCTGGATATCTGGGCTGACTTCAGCAAAAAACACCCGGAGTGGAAGCTGGTGATCGCCGGTGACGGCGAACTGCGCCAGCAGCTGCACAATCAGGCCGCGGCGCTGGGCATCACCGACAGCGTTAACTTTGTCGGCAAAGTCAGCAATATCAATGATTACTACCGTGACAGCGACATGGCGCTGATGACCTCGCGTTATGAAGGGCTGCCGCTGGTGCTGCTGGAAGCCAAATCCTGGTCGCTGCCGGTGGTGGCGTATGACTGTCCGACCGGACCGCAGGAGATCATCAACCACGGTGAAGATGGCTTCCTGGTGCCGATGAACGACAAAGCCACCTTCCTGGCGCGCATGGAGCAGCTGGCCAGCGACGATCGCCTGTTCTATGCCATGAGCGAAAAGACCAAAGAAACGGCGCTGAAGTTTGACGGTAACCAGATCAAACAGAGCTGGCTGGCGCTGGTATAACCACTTTTATCGTGCCTCGGGGATACCTTTTCGGCCGCCATGCGGCCCCATGACCACGGGATTGTTAGCATGAAAAGAAGAGAAGTCTTGCAAACTGCAGCCTCCTCCATTGTTGCCGCGCTGTCGGTGAGCGCGTTTTCCAGTTATGCCGCCAAAAGTGGTCAGCCAGCGCTGAAAGCGGTGGATGCGTCCAGCGTGCCGCCGGGCGATGTGCCGATTCTGACGCCGGAAAATGTCTACACCATGCCGCCGCAGTTCTGGCAGAACTTTGAGGGCAAACTGTGGATCGGCGCGGCGGGCAAAGATGCCAGCCAGGCCGGCAACCAGATTCCGGTATATCTGCGCGATGCCAGCGGCAAGATTTCCCAGGTGAGCCAGCCGATTGCGCTCAACAAGGGCAACTTTGCGCAGTTTATCCACGATAATGCGGCGTTAATCGCCAATCCTGCGCATTCGATGGTGGTCGAAGACAACCAGGGCAATACACTGTTTTCCATCAGCGATGTGTCGCGCCCGAACGCCAGCAACTTCAGCCAGCGCCTGGCGCAGCCGAATGGCTATCAGCTGATCGGCGAAATCCCGTCGGTAGAAGAGCTGCGTAAAACCCGGCCGCTGTTTGCCGGGGCGAAAATCAAACTGAAAAGCTGGCACGAAGGGCTGGAAGTGGGCGGCGGCGAATTCGTCGGCGTGTACGGTGAAGGCGCAGATGATGGCGGCGTGATCTTCAGCGGCAACGGCTTCTACTGGCGTCGCGTAGTAGAAGATTTCAACCGTCTGACGCTGTTTGACTTCGGCGCCATCGCCGACGGCAAAACCGATACGGCGCCGGCCATCAAAGCCATGTATCAGTGGTCGCTGAACGCTAACCAGCAGATCTGCGTGCAGTTCCCGGCGGGCACCTTCTTCGTCACCGGCTGTGACTTTGGCGATCAGCAGCAGCGCTTCTTCCGCATTTCCGGTGCGATGGTTAACTTCGGCTATTTCCCGGCGACCACGCTGGTATCTGACGGCCGTTCCGAATTCCTGTTCCAGGTGAACGCGCGCTGGACCGAAATCTCCAACCTGATCTTCAACGGTCAGAACGACAAGCGGCCGAACAAACAGGGGCTGTTCCGCAACACCTGTCCGGGCGGACAATTCTTCCGCGGTGCCTGCCTGCGCTTTAACCGCGTCGGCGGCACCTCCATCAGCCTGCTGGATACGCTGGACTGCAAAATCGACCAGTGGTACGCCGACACCTGTACCGGTGACGTGATCAAAGCCAGCTGGTCCGGGCAGAAGCAGGGTGCGTGGGACCACAGCACGGCGATTGAGCTGTCGAACTTCAACGCCCAGCGCTGCACCGGCGGCATGGTGCTCAACCTGCCGCGCTGCAGCCAGTCGATCATTCACAATGGCTGGATTGAGCACAGCGAGCACCCCGGCGATATCTCAAACGGCCAGTGGATCATTGATGCGCTAAGCCTCGAAGATTGCAAAAACCCGCTGAACGCGCGCAATTCGCGCCTCAACATGCGCCAGACCAATCTGCAGTCTGGCAGCTGGATCGATAACTCGCTGGAAGGCGAGCGCTGGCTGAATATCTGGGAGATGGGCTCAACGCGCGTGGAGTCTTACGGCGTGGCCATCGACGGCAGCCTGAAATACAACTACATCACGTCGCGTTTCCGTCTCGCCAATAACACCAATCAGGCCACCTGGTTCGAGCTGGGGAATTTTTATTCGCCAACCGTGGGTGACAGCTGGGAGATCGAGCTGTTTGGTCAGTCGCAGTTCAGCAACGGCAGCGACAAGCAGCCGCTGCTCGACGTGATGGGCGGTAAACAGACCGGCGGTCGCGCGGTGATTCATCTGCAGCGCAAAACCAGCAAGGCGGAAGCCAGCTGGTCTGCGGAGGGCAGTTCACCGGTGCTGGAGGTACGCGTCGATGCGCGCAGCGATACCGATAGCAAAGTGTTCGTCAAACTGGCGGGCTGGACGCCGACGGCGGTGGTGCTGATTAAGAGCACCGCCAAAGACCGGTTCCTCACCGGCCGCTGCGCGCGCGTTGACGCCACCATGACGCAGGGCAGTCCGACCAGCGGCAGCCAGCCGGCCCCGCAGCGGTTTAGCCTGCACAACGGTAAAGCCGGCATCGGTGGCAACGAGCAGGGCGATTTGCTGCTGGCGTCGCGCGCCCTGAAGCCCGAACAGGTGGATACGAGTCAGCCAAAGGGGTTTGTTTCAGTGGTGATCAACGGCGAGCAGGTGGCGCTGCCGTATTTTGCGCTGAAGTCATGAGGATTTAACGCAGGGAACGGTGCAATTTATCGCGGAGGCCACAACGGCATCGAGCCAGGACGGGCAAAGCGCAATAAATTGCGCCGCTACGGTTGGTGCAGAGGAGATTTCTGCGCTGACCCTTTGCACAGTCTGTAGCGGCGCGATTTATCGCGCATGTCACATCTGTCGCAGGTATCAATTACGTCACAACAGGCAGTCGTTAATTTCGGGCCGCTGGCCCATTAGCAGTTTTTTCTTACAGAGTTCACTTAGCCAGTATGGAACTGGCAGCTTGTAAAAAATTACAAAAATTTATCTGGAGTTTTTATGAAGATTTTATTGGTGGGTAACCATACCTGTGGAAATCGTGGGGATGGCGCGATTTTACGTGGACTGATTGATTCATTGCAGGCCGCGCGTGGGGATCTGGATATCGATGTCATCAGCCGCTATCCAACCAGCTCCGGATATTTACTGCAGCAGCACATCCAGCAGGATTCGCTGTTTCTGCACAACAGTAAGGCGCCAAAAGGGCTGGTCAGCAGCCTGAAGCGCAAAGTCGCCAACCGTCTGATGCCGGACATCATGATGGCGCACCTCGGCAAAGGCGGCGTATACAAATCCTTTTCGGTGCCGCCGCATCTGGCGGAGTTCACCCGCAGCCTGGCGAAATATGACGCCATCATTCAGGTCGGCGGCTCGTTCTTTGTCGATCTTTACGGCGTCACCCAGTTCGATCACGCGCTGTGTGCGCTGATGGCGAAGAAGCCGCTGCACATGATCGGTCACTCGGTGGGCCCGTTTGAAAACCCGCGCGTTAACGCGCTGGCAAACTTTGTTTTTGACCGCGTCGACAGCCTGGTGCTGCGCGAAGAGGTCAGCCTCGATCGTCTGAAGCAGGATGGCGTGACCACCAGCCGGGTGAAGAAGGGCGTGGACACCGCGTTCCTGGTGCAGGCGCGCGAGGTGGAAAATCCGAGCCACAACCTGCTGCACTGGCAGAACATCATCCAGTCGCGCAAAACCATCGCCATTACCGTGCGTGAGCTGGCACCGTTCGACAAGCGTCTTGGCGTGACGCAGAAAGAGTACGAAGCCGCGTTTGGCCGCGTAATCAACGCCATGATCGCCGAAGGCTATCAGGTGGTGGCGTTCTCCACCTGTACCGGCATCGACAGCTATGCCAAAGATGACCGTATGGTGGCGCTGACGCTGCGCGACCACGTTGAGCAGCCGGAGCACTACCATGTGATCATGGACGAGTTCAACGATCTGGAGCTCGGCATCCTGCTCAGCCACTGCCATCTCACCATCGGCACGCGCCTGCACTCGGCAATCATCTCCATGAATTTTGGCACGCCGGCCGTGGCCATCAACTACGAGCACAAATCGCTCGGCGTGATGAACCAGCTGGGTCTGCCGCAGATGGCCACCGACGTGCAGAGCCTGATGGACGGCTCGCTGATCGACAAAGTGCAGACGGTGCTGGCGGATTACGACAACGTGAAGCAAAAAGTGAATACCGCGGTGGCGCAGGAGCGTGAAATCGGCAACCGCATCACCGAAGAAATTCTCAACGTCCTGGGGTAAGTGATGAAGCTAACCTTTTTCACCATGCGTTTTCCGGTTGCCTCTGAGACGTTTGTCCTCAATCAGGTGACGCATTTCATTGATGCCGGCTATGACGTCGAGATCATCTCGGTGTTTCCGGGCGACATGATCAACCGTCATGCCGCGTTCGATGAGTACAATCTGGCGGCGAAAACCCACTATCTGCTGCCGGAAGAGAAGGTATCAAACCTCGACAAACTGACCCAGCGCATCGGGCTGATGCTGCCGAAAATCGCCAAACCGGCGCTGCTGAAGTCGCTTAACGTTGGTCGCTACGGCGCGCAGGCGAAAAAACTGCTGCTGCCGGCCATCGTCGCAAACGCCCGGCAGACTTTTACCGCCGATGTGTTCCTGGTGCACTTTGGCTACGCCGGTGCGCTGGCGAATAAACTGCGCGAGCTGGGCGTGCTGAAGGGCAAACAGGCAACAGTGTTCCACGGTGCGGACATCTCGCGTCGTCACATCCTCGAAGAGCACAAGCTGGATTATGTCAACCTGTTCCGACAGAGCGAACTGATGCTGCCGATCAGCCATCTGTGGGAGAACAAGCTGATTGAGATGGGCTGCCCGCGCGAGAAAGTGCACGTCACGCGCATGGGCATCGAGCCGGAGAAGTTTAACTTCCAGCCGCGTGACGCATTCCACAAACCGCTGCGCATCGTTTCGGTGGCGCGTCTGACCGAGAAAAAAGGGCTGGACGTGGCGGTGAAAGCCAGTGAAATCCTGCGTGATAACGGTGGCCAGTTCCAGTTCACCATCATCGGTAACGGCGAGCAGGACGGCATGATGCGCGAGCACATCGCGCGTGCCGGTCTGGAAGACGTGGTCACCATGCCGGGCTTCAAGCCGCAGGAGGAGATTCGTCAGGCGCTGAGCGAGGCCGATATCTTCCTGCTGCCGTCGAAAACCGCCGCCGATGGCGATATGGAAGGCATTCCGGTGGCGCTGATGGAAGCGATGGCGGTCGGCCTGCCGGTGGTGTCCACCTATCACAGTGGCATCCCGGAGCTGATTCAGAATAACGTCAGCGGCTGGCTGGTGTCAGAGAATGACGCTAACGAGCTGGCGGACACGCTGCTGCGCCTGTCGCGCGGTGACGTTGACGTTGCACCGGTGGTCGCCGCGGCACGCCATAAAGTGGAAACCGAGTTCAATCAGCACATCGCTTACGGTGAGCTGGCGAAAATTCTGGAGCGCATGGTGTGAGTGGATTAAAAAAACAGGCGATGTGGCTGTTTGGCAGCACCTGCTTTGCCGCGCTGCTGCAGGTACTGCAACTGGCGGTGCTGGCACGCAAGCTGGAAGCGCATGAGCTGGGTTTGCTGGCGATCATCAACGCCATTCTGGCGGTGGCTACCGTGCTGCAGGACATGGGCATGAGCAGCTACATCGTGCATCGTCAGGAGATCACGCGTCGTGAGCAGAGCACCATCTACTGGGTCAACGTCTCGCTGAGTTTCTGCACCGGTTTAATCATGCTGGCCATCGCCTGGCCGGTGGCGTGGTTCTACCATCTGCCGGAGCTGACGGCGCTGATTATGCTCACCAGCCTCAACTTCCTCGTGCTCGGTCACCTGTCGCAGTATCAGGCGCACTATGTGAAAACCAAACGCATGGTGACGCTGGCGAAGATTGAGATGGGCACCAAGCTGTTTGCCTTCCTGTGTACGGTGGCGATGCTCTACTTCACCTCCCTGACGGTAGCGGCGGCGATTCTCGGGCTGTTCATCAACGCCTTCACACGTATTCTCTGCATGATCTACTTTGGTGAGAAGTCGTGGCGGCCAACCTGGGAGTTCGACGGCAAAACCTTTGTCAGCGCGGTGCGTTACGGTATTTATCAGCTGGGTTCGCAAACCATCAACCAGCTGCGTACTCAGGCCGATGCGCTGATCGTCGGTAAAGTGATGGGCGCCGAGATGCTGGGGATTTACTCGCTGGCGAAAGAGCTGATTCTGCAGCCGCTGAAGCTGGTGTCGCCGGTGATTAACCGCCTGGCGCTGCCGCGCTTTGCCGAGAAGCAGCACGATCCCGAGCAGCTGAAAAAACTGTTCCTCAAGGGCACCTTCGTCATCATGCTGTTCAGCAGCGCGATGTACCTGGCGATTGGCGTGCTTTCACCGGTGATTGTGCGTGTGCTGTATGGCGCTTCACACGAGCAGGTGTATCACCTGATTCCGCTGATGCTGCTGTTCGGCATGCTGCGCCCGATGGGCGGCCTGACCGGCGCGATTTCTCAGGCGAACGGACGCACCAATGTCGAGTTCTACTGGAATATCGTCGCCAGCCTGGTGGTGGTGGTAGTGCTGGCCACTACGTGGATCTGGCCGAACGTGATTTACGTGGCGCTGACGCTGTCGATTTCACAGGTGCTGATCTCCGCCTTCGCGCATCCGTTCTTCATCAAACCGGTGATTGGCATCCGCTTCATGCCGTATGCGCGCCAGTGGGTGTCGGTGTCGGTGGTGTTTGTCGGGCTGATGCTGCTGGTGAATCATTTCAACCTATTTGTCAGACCCGAGTGGTTTGCGGGCTGGCTGTAAGCGGTGATGACGGGAGTGGTCGTTAGCAATGACAACACGTTTGTCAGTTAAGCTCTGAAACCGTTCAGCAACCGTTGCACTTTTGGTAGCGGCGCAATTTATTGCGCGATAAATCGCGCCGCTACGAATTTTATGCGATTTGTGTTTGCTGTTACTGAACGGCATTACGCCATTTTGCGACCAAACTCTGACGCCACCGGTCAAAACAACATCCTTAATCGCCGCCAGCCTTTTCCGCCGCGTCTTACATCTGCGCCCTCAATGATGTTCCCGCAACACCGCTCTAAACGCTCAATAATTACTGGCCTCACCGCTCATCGCCTTGCACTCAGCCTTCCGCTGTTTTTCAGCCATTTAGCCGCTTTTTTTCCCGGCCTGATCACCGGGCGGCAGATGGACTTTTTGACGATTTTTTATGTGTTGACAGAGAGTTAGTGCCGGATTTTCAGATAAAGATTATACTTGCTCAACCGGCCGATCCTGCATAATCGACCCCACGTATTCACTTCATGAAATGGAATAAATATGACCAAGCTTAAAGCAGTAATCCCGGTTGCGGGTCTCGGTATGCATATGCTCCCTGCGACTAAAGCCATTCCGAAAGAGATGCTGCCTATCGTCGATAAACCCATGATTCAGTACATTGTCGACGAATGCGTGGCGGCGGGCATCAAGGAGATTGTGCTGGTCACCCATGCTTCCAAAAATGCAGTGGAAAACCACTTCGATACGACTTACGAGCTGGAAGCGCTGCTTGAAGCGCGCGTAAAACGTCAGCTGCTGAGCGAAGTGCAGTCAATCTGTCCGCCGGGCGTGACCATCATGAACGTGCGTCAGGCGAACCCGCTGGGTCTTGGCCACTCCGTACTGTGTGCCCGTCCGATGATTGGCGACAACCCATTCGTGGTGGTACTGCCAGACGTGCTGCTGGATGACTCTACCGCTGACCACCTGCGTTACAACCTTGCCGCGATGGTGGCACGCTTTGAAGAGACCGGCCGCAGCCAGGTTCTGGCGAAACACATGCCGGGCGAAGATCTGTCGGAATATGGTGTGCTGACCACCGAGCAGCCGCTGGAAAACCCAGGCGACATGAGCACCATCACTAACTTCGTGGAAAAACCCGAGCATCCGTCAGAGCTGAACTCAGACCTGACCGCCGTGGGCCGTTACGTGCTTTCCGCGGATATCTGGGATGAACTGGAGCGCACCGAACCAGGCGCATGGGGCCGCATCCAGCTGACCGATGCCATCGCTTCCCTGAGCCAGAAAAAACCGGTTGATGCCCAGCTGCTGACCGGCACCAGCTTCGACTGCGGCCGTAAGCTCGGCTACATGCAGGCGTTCGTTTCTTACGGTCTGCGTAACAATACCCAGGGCCGTGACTTCCGCGAAGCGATCCAAAAAATTCTGGCAAAATAATCCCTTTCCCCGCCGCGCAGGTTGCGCGGTTTTAAAGGAGTACACATGGCTATTTTGGTAACGGGCGGAGCAGGGTACATCGGCTCCCATACGGTGCTGGCGCTGTTAGCGCGCGGCGACGACGTTGTAGTCCTGGATAACCTTTGCAATGCCTCGCGCGAAGCAATCAATCGCGTTGAGAAGCTGGCCGGTAAGAAAGCGGTATTCGTTGAAGGCGACATCCGCGACCGCGCCTGCCTGCGCGATTTGTTTGCCAGCAATGACATCTCGGCCGTGATTCACTTCGCCGCGCTGAAAGCGGTGGGCGAATCCACGCGCATGCCGCTGGAATACTACGAGAACAATGTCGCCGGGACCGTGGTGCTGCTGGAAGAGATGCGCGCCGCCGGCCTGTGGAACTTTATCTTCAGCTCATCCGCCACCGTGTATGGCGCTGACGCACCGGTTCCATACGTCGAAACGACGCCGATTGGTGGCACCACCAGTCCGTACGGTACCTCCAAGCTGATGATTGAGTTGGTGATGCGCGACTTCGCCAAAGCCGAGCCGAACTTCAAAGCCATCGCGCTGCGCTACTTCAACCCGGTCGGCGCGCACGAATCCGGTGAGATTGGCGAAGACCCAAGCGGTATTCCCAACAACCTGCTGCCGTACATTGCGCAGGTGGCGATTGGTCGTCTGGACAAACTGGGCGTGTTTGGCGATGACTACGACACACCAGACGGCACCTGCCAGCGCGACTACATTCACGTCGTTGACCTGGCGGAAGGGCACCTGAAAGCGCTGGATCACCTGCCAAAAGTTGAAGGCTACAAAGCTTACAACCTCGGCGGCGGCAAAGGCTTCTCTGTGCTGGAGATGATCAAGGCGTTTGAACAGGCGTCCGGTAAACAGATTCCGTTCGAGTTCAAACCACGCCGCGACGGCGATCTGCCAGCGTTCTGGGCGGATGCCAGCCTGGCCAACAAAGAGCTCGACTGGCGCGTCACGCGCGGTATCGATGCGATGATGCGCGATACGTGGAACTGGCAGTCGAAGAACCCGAATGGCTTTGAGTAAAAATTCAACGCTAAATCATAAGCCTGTCAATGGACAGGCTTTTTTGCTTTTAAAAAACGAGCAATAGAAACAATCATCCGATGCTCTTCTTTCACATACATTTGTTAGGTGCTAGGATTTCGTGAAAATTGCACTAACAATTAGGTTCGAAAGTACATAATTTAAGCATTACATCGGGTACACATGCTTACAGTGGGGATAAATGAGCATTTTGGTTGCTAGAGCCAAGGGCGGTAGCGTGTTCATTAAGTAAAAAATTGAGGGTTTAATGAGGATAATTTTCTTTGTTAACACTGCATGGTATTTCAATCTTCATTGGATTGAGCGTGTTAATAAATTACTTGATGATGGGTACGAGGTACATCTTGTCACAAGTTTAAATGATGAGCGAATCCGAAAAATAATTGAACAACAAGGGGTTAAATGTTGGCATTTAGATATTGATAGGTTTTCTTTGAATTTAATATCTAATTTGAAAGTGCTTTATGGTTTCTATATTCTCTTAAATAAAATAAAACCAGATCTCATACATACTATAACTATTAAGCCTAATATCATTGGAGGAATAATTGCACGACTTAAAGGAATACCCCAAATAATAAGTATTGTAGGATTAGGTAGAGCATTCCAAAAAGATGATAAACTAAAGAAAATTGGTGCATTCTTATATAAAGCCATACTTTATAAAAACGATAGAGTAAGGATGATATTTGAACACAACGCGGACAAACTTTTTTTTAAAACATTTTCCTCGATAAAAGATAGCGATCTTTATGTTATCAACGGTGCAGGTGTAAATACCGACAAGTTTTTTTATAAGCCAGAAATAGTTGGGCAAAGAACAAAAATACTTTTTGCTAGCAGATTACTAAAGTCAAAAGGGCTGGAAATTGTTGTAGAAAGCATTAGAAATTTGAAAAAAAATGGAATCAATGTTGAATTGATGGTAGCAGGTATTGTTGATAATGATGACCCTGATCACATTCCGTTGGATCAGCTTTACAATTGGCAGAATGAAAATTTAATTCAGTGGCTAGGCACGCGAGATGATATCGAAATTTTATTGCAGGAATGCAATATAATGATTCTGCCGACAAAGTACGCTGAAGGTATACCAAGAATAATTCTCGAGGCATGCTCCGTTGGAAGAGCGTGTATAGTTGGTAATATGCCTGGATGCCAAAGTATTATAACCAATGGAGTAAATGGGATAATTTTAGAATCTCATAATGCTAACGATTTATGTAATGAAATAAAGTTTTTACATGAAAACCCTGAAATAAGGAAAGAGTTTGGGATCAACTCAGCAAAAAAAATAAGAGAGTTTTTTTCGACTGAAATAGTGGTTAACGAAACATTGAAAGTTTATCAAAGTGTGATTATTGATAAGAAATAAAATTAAATAGGTAAAAAAATGCTACTTTCTAGTAAAAACATGCTGGCTAGCTTTCTAAAAAATAGAGGGCTCATTTGGCAAATGACTAAACGTGAAGTAACAGGTAGGTACAAGGGTTCGTTTCTTGGATTGGCTTGGTCATTATTTAATCCGCTAATGATGCTAACGGTGTATACCTTTGTTTTTTCGGTTGTATTTAAAACAAGATGGGGAGGAGATCCAGATGCTGGAAAAGCTGATTTTGCGATAGTACTGTTTACAGGTTTAATAGTTTTCAACCTGTTTTCTGAGTGTATCGGTCGTGCTCCAAGCTTAATTACTTCCAATGTAAATTATGTGAAGAAAGTTGTTTTTCCATTGGAAATATTGTCGTATGTTAATTTCTTTGCTGCTTTATTTCATTCATTAGTTAGTTTTGTCGTTTTATTGATAGCTATTATTGTTTTCAAGCATCAGGTACATCTTACAATATTACTACTACCACTTATTGTCCTTCCACTAATGCTTGCGATCTTGGGAGTAAGTTGGTTTCTTTCCGCATTAGGGGTTTTTGTAAGGGATGTTGCCCAGACAATCAGTATAATAGTAAGTGTATTGATGTTTATGTCACCTGTATTTTATCCAGTTGCGGCATTACCTCTTTCTTTTCAGAAAATAATTTTACTTAATCCTTTAGCTTTTATGATTGAGGAAGCGCGCAAAGTAGTATTCTGGGGTGTTGAACCAAACTGGACTATGCTGGGTGTAAATCTCATTATAGGGTTATGTATATGTGTTCTCGGATTTGCATTTTTTCAGAAAGTAAGAAAAGGGTTTGCTGATGTCTTATAATGATAAAGTAATTTGTGTTGAAAATATCAGTAAATGCTACCAAATCTATAATAACCCTCGTGATAGACTTAAGCAGTTCATCATACCAAAATTAGAAGGGATTCTTAAAAAAGATAAAACCCAGTTCTATAATGAATTTTGGGCTTTGCAAAATATTAATTTTGAAATTAAAAAGGGTGAAGCTGCTGGTATCATTGGACGAAATGGCTCTGGAAAAAGCACCCTCCTACAGATTATAACTGGCACATTAACACCAACGAGTGGAATGGTAACAACCAGTGGGCGTATTGCTGCTTTGTTAGAGTTAGGCTCTGGTTTTAACCCAGAATTTACAGGCAGAGAGAATATATACCTGAATGGGGCTGTACTTGGATTAACAAAAACAGAAATTGATAATAAATTTGATGCAATAGCCGGATTTGCAGATATTGGATCCCATCTCGAACAACCTGTTAAGACCTATTCAAGCGGTATGATGGTTAGGCTAGCGTTCGCCGTTCAAGTACAACTTGAACCGGATATTTTAATTGTTGATGAGGCACTTGCTGTAGGAGATGCTTTATTTCAAAAACGTTGTTTCAGACAAATTGAAAAGTTGACGAGTGATGGAGTAACTCTACTTTTCGTTTCACATGATCAAGAATCCGTACGTACATTGACGAATAAATCTATATTGCTCGATCGTGGTAAGCAGATAATGACAGGCTTGTCATCTGAAGTTCTTTTAGAATACCGTAGGCTGTTGCATGATGAAGAAAATAAGTTTTACGCTAATCTGACCGATGAAATAAGTTCAAGAACAAGAGCAGATCTCAAAGATGACTTGGCTGAAAAGGAAAAATACGAGCAGAGCGATATTGTAGATAATGAAGAAATAAAAGAAACACTGCGTTCAGACAAACTTTCTTTTGGTGAAGGTGAGGCTACTATAGATGGAGTTGAGTTATTTAACGAAGAAAATGAAAAAGTAAACGTTTTCAATCCAGGTGAAAAGATTAAGATAAGAGTTCATTTCACTGTTCACAAAGAAACAGATAAACTCAATGTTGGTGTGAGAATCAGAAATAAAGAAGGCGTAAAAATTTATTCATGGGGGACTCTGAATCAAGACATGTATAAACGAAGCAAAAATATAGAAAATGATATTTTTTGGGCTAAGAAATTCTATCGTGGTGATAAACATTTTGTGGATTTAGAGTTTGAATGCACGCTGGGAAGTAATTTATATGAGATACAGGCATCCGTTTCTCATGAGGAAACTCCTGACTACTTTTCACAAAAAATATTACACTGGCGCGATGAAGCTGCGTTTTTCCATGTGCATGTCTTACGTGATATTTACTTCTTCGGTGGCCTGACAGATTTAAAAATGACAGCCAAGTGGTGACTAAATGATAAATGCGTTAGCTATTGAAAAATCATTTGGAGTTGGTAATTATATTTTGGTGGATTGTACAGTCGAACTCAGAAACCAGCTTTTGTTAGCTGGATATAAAGTACTGCCTATCTGTAATCAGCAGCTAAAAAATATTTGCGATATAGAAGACGAATATGACTTCATTATAATAAATGTTGAAAAGTCCTTTCATGATTTAGATTGTAATGATTTAAGACAATTTATTAAGAAAAATCAATCAATTAAGAAAGTAGGATTTTATAAGACGGAGGAAGATTTTGAGAAAAAACACTTTGATGATGTAATAAGTGTTTTTAAGGAAAACTTTTTTAGTTTAGATGAATTTGGCAATGCTGAGTCAGAAGTTTCAGGTTTAATTTTCTTAAAAAAAGAGTGCGGTAAAAATAATAAAACTCCAGCGCATACATTGAAAAATAAATTGGGTTTTGAGTTAATTAAATATATTAGAGCTAATGAAAACATTTGTATCATTGGAAATGATGCTGGTTGCTTAGCCGGATTTCTAATAGAAAATTCCGAGGTCGGAAGCGTCAAAAATTTTCCTAATGTAAATAATTACATTACGAGAATAGAGAAAGGTATTAAGGAAAAATTTATTAAATGTAAGAAAAAGGATGACTATTTCGATTGTATTATAGTTATAGATGAATTATTCCAAATTTCTGACTTTTCTTCACTATACTACTTAGGGAAGAATCTATGCCCGGGTGGAAGAATTATATTCAAATCAGATTCATTCTGCATCGATGAATTGGACGAATATTTCGAAATAGAAGCGACATATCATCTCGAAGAGGTCCCTAATTTTTTCGAGAAGTTTGGTGGTGAGAAGCATATTGGGAAATTGAATAATTATTATGTAGTAATGAAAAGCCCATTAAAAGATATTGATTTATTCAAATTCAAAGAAAAAACATATCTTTATAGTTCGCCTCCACGTCATCTATTATCTTTTGAGAATGATTATTGTAACCCTTGGCTAGTAAAAGCAATGGTTGAGTTTCCAACTCGAAATAAAAATAAATATGCATTAGAGCGATACGCAAAAAAAGTAATTAATTCTTACAGGAAAGACTCTCCCGATTATGGTTCTGCATTAGCAATAATTGGATACCAAAGAATAGCATCTGGCGACAGTGATACAGTTTTGTCCTTAATAGAGGGCTATATTACTGAAGTGGAAAAATTATTAAACAAAACCCCTCATCAAATAAGGTGGTTAATATCACTCTCTGTTCTGGCGGGGGAGTTATTAAAAATCCAAAATAAAAGGCAGAAAGCTCTTGAAATGTATTGCAAGGCTATTTCCTATGATTACACCGAGTTCAGTCCAACTATTGGAACGAAGGTTTTACAAGCTTATTATAACATTGCGATTATAAACTATTGTAACAAAGAAGTTAAGTTATCTCAGAAAGCCCTTAATAAAGGATTAGAAATTAGCATTAATCTTTTAAATGTTGAAGAAACAGAGCTTATTGGTGATAAGAATTCGCCCCTTGTTTTCACAATCTTTATTTATCATGATATTTTAGATTGGACAATTAAACTGTTCAATCTAAAAAACCATTTAGGTAAAAAGAATAAGTTGTTACCTAAACTTAATGGATCAACATGGTCTGGCATGCTGAAGGAGCGCATGGATGCAATAAATAATATGGATGGGATGATCAAATCCAGAGATGCTGTGATTATTAGTCAGGGAGAGATGTTAAACGAAAGATGGAATGCCATAAATGAGATGAAAAAAGAAATCGAAGCGCAGAGGTTATTGATTGAAGAAAGATGGAATGCAATGCAGGAAATGGAACAGATGATTATTGAAAGGGATAATGAAATTTTAAATCTCAAGAGCCTTTTAGCATTGCAAAAAAGTTAAGTTTATCATTTAGGTTGAAGATAATTATGTCAATTATATCATGGTTTATCCCAAGTTTAATTAAAGGTTCAGGCGGTCACAGAACTATTCTACAGCATGCGCATTTTTTAGAAAGTAAAGGCCATAATTGTTATATTTATCTTGAAGATGAACATGGTATAGGAAACGCATCGGATAAAATCAATTCTCTATTTAATCTGAACTTTAGTAATGTTTTTTATGGATGGAAAAATGCTATCCCTTGCGATGTCGCCATTGCTACGGTTTGGTATTCATCTGCATTTGTTGCTGCACTTCCTTTCAGCTGTAAAAAAGTCTATTTCGTGCAGGATTATGAGGCTTGGTTCAATCCTATGGGCGATGCTTATATAATGGCTGAAAACTCTTATCAATATGGTTTAACACCGATAACTATTGGCCGTTGGTTAAGGCACACACTTAAAACAAAGTTCGACGTCAACGGTTATCATTTTGAGTTTGGCGCTAATTTGGAGGTTTATCGCAAACTGCCAAACATAAAGAAAGAAAATTCCATTTGTTTCATTTATCAACCTGACAAACCTCGTAGATGTGCAAAGCTTGGACTTGAGGCATTAGGTATAGTGAAACATCGATATCCTGATGTGAAAATATATTTATATGGTTCAGATGAGAAAGATAATGTTTGGTTCGAACATGAAAACCTCGGGTTAATAGATTTAGAAAAATGTAATGAACTTTATAATAAGTGTAAGGTTGGGCTATGCTTGAGTTCATCCAATCCGTCAAGAATTCCATTTGAAATGATGGCTTCAGGATTGCCAGTAGTTGAATTATGGCGTGATAATAATTTATATGATCTGCCGAGTGATGCAGTGTCATTAGCTAAGCAAACACCAGAGAGTCTCGCAAAAGCAATTATTCGAATTCTAAAAGATGATGAACTGTGTGGAAAAATGTCTCGGTCTGGTTTGGAGTTCATGTCGCAAAGAGATTTGAATATAGAAACAACCCAATTCTACAATGCGATTAATAATATATTAGTGAATGGAGAATATAAAGAGTCGCAAATGTGTAGGATTTTTAAAGGCGAAATTGTTGAAGAAGAATTTACTCCTGAGGCAAGTCTTGCGGCTTTGCATATATCTTCGCCGTCTCGTCTTAAAAGAATTGCTATGATGCTCCCAATTAGTTTTAGAGAGCCTTTGAGAAAGATTTATAGAATCATTAAAGGTATGTAATTAAATGTCCTTGAAAATTAAAACTGTTGATGTATGGGATACATTACTCAGAAGAAAATGCCATCCTGACGTTGTTAAGATGGCTTCTGCCAGATATCTGTATCTCAAATATTACGATCTTCATAAACAATCTGATTTAAACCAGCTTTTTTTAAAACGCGTAGAAATTGAGAGGCAGATAGGTAAAGATAATGTTGAAAAGGGATTTGACGATGAATACCTTTTTGAAGACGTTGTGTTCCAATGGTGTAATTCTCTATTAGTAGACTGCTCATCACAAAAAATTAGTGCTATTAGAGATGAACTATGTGAATATGAATTTAATTTAGAGCTTGCTTTAACAGAACCAGATTCTGATATCGCGTCGTTACTTGAAAATAATCCATCCGATAAGACGTTATTTTTATCTGATTTTTACATGTCCAACGATAGATTAAAAGAATTAATTAAGAAAAATGGACTTAGTAATTCGGTTTCGGACGGTTATTCTTCTGCAGATATAAAATTAAATAAACGGTCTGGACACCTGTTTGACTATATAAAAAAGAAATATCAACTTAATGGCGATGACTGGTTGCACATAGGTGACAATGAGTGGTCTGATAAAGATCAGCCTGAAAAACGTGGCATTAAAACGATCCACTTTATGCCTGCAAAAGCGCACCAAATAAGACTGAATCATGAGTTGCAATTTCATGATAGAAATGCTCTTTACGAGAGAACCCTTTTAAATATAGAGATGGAATTAAACAAGTTACAAAAAGATAACTCTGATGATGTATTTAAGCTTGGTATTAAATGTTCACCGTTTATCGTAGGCTATGTACTATTTGTTCTAGAAAAGGCAATTGAAAATAAATGTGATAAAGTATTCTTCTTTACAAGAGAAGGCGAGTTTTTCATAAAAGCGTTTAAAATAATCATTGCTAAATTACAATCTGATCTACCGGATATAAGATTCCCCGAATACGAACTCTTAGAGGTCAGCCGTTTAGCGACGTTTTCAGCATCTGTTAAAGATGTCAACATCAATGAAATGATGAGGGTGTGGAACCTTTATAGTTCACAATCGATGGACGCTCTTTTTAAAACTCTTGATATCGAAACTGATTTACTTAAGGATATCTTAGTTAAGCATTCGATTACACCAGAGGAAATCATTCGTTACCCTTGGCAGGATGATAGAGTGCAAGGTCTATTTAAAAATAATGATTTTGTAAAAATATTATCTAATCATTGCTTGAATAAAAGAAATCAGTTGATTTCATATTTATCCTCTAAAGGGTTAAACAATGAGAAGCAAAATGTTTGTGTTGTAGATGTTGGTTGGAGAGGCACCATCCAGGATAATATTGCACTGATATTACCTCAAGTTAACTTGCATGGTATATATTTAGGACTGGCTAAGTTCTTGAATGAACAACCAATAAATAGCAAAAAATATTCATATGGCCCAGACCTGAACGTTTCAAATGAATTGCCTCATTTCCTTGATTCTGTTGCACCAATCGAGATGATAACAAATTCTCCTTCAGGCAGTGTTATTGGTTATAAAGAAATAAATGGTTCAACTGAAGCGATCAGGAAAATAGATCACGATGAAAATAGAGCTTGGGAAGATTTCACCGAGGGTTTTCAGCGCGGTATTCTTTCTGCTTTAGATTTTTGGAAAGAAGAAGTTGCAATGCATGTTATTACTAGTAAAGAACTAAGGCCTCTAGCAATGAAGATATGGGGCGATCTTATTACTGGTACAAGTGATAAACTAAATGATACATTTAGTAACCTTACGCATAATGAAACCTTTGGCCTCGGTGGGTATGTTAATAAGAAACACGCCCCTTCACTTTATGATATTGCGCGCGCATTTTTTAATTGGAATAAAAGGCGTGAGCTGATTGATTTTATTGTTGCAAATCAATGGAGCGATGGAGTTAGAAAAAGAAAGGATTTGTCTTTTTTAAATCGAACCGCTCTTGCCTTGATTATTGATTTAGCAATGATATACAAACGGCATTTTATGCGTAGATAACATCGGATGATTTTTAGAAGATGTTTTTTTGTGCTTTGAAATGTCCTTTTTATTGAGCTTTAGTGACCTTAGTGTTAAAAAAGGTATATCAGTTTCTACTAGACAGGAGTATGTAATGTCCAAGCAACAGATCGGCGTTGTAGGTATGGCAGTAATGGGCCGTAACTTGGCTCTCAACATTGAGAGCCGCGGTTACACTGTTTCTATCTTCAACCGTTCACGTGAAAAGACTGATGAAGTTATCGCTGAAAATCAGGGCAAAAAACTTGCTCCTTATTACTCTGTAGAGGAGTTTGTCGAGTCGTTAGAAAAACCTCGCCGCATCCTTCTGATGGTACAGGCAGGCGAAGCGACAGACAAAACCATCGCTTCACTGACGCCACACCTCGATAAGGGCGACATCCTGATTGATGGCGGTAACACCTTCTATAAAGACACTATCCGTCGTAATAAAGAACTGTCTGATCAGGGCTTCAACTTCATCGGTACCGGTGTCTCTGGCGGCGAAGAGGGCGCACTGAAAGGCCCATCGATCATGCCCGGCGGTCAGAAAGAAGCGTATGAACTGGTAGCGCCAATTCTGGATAAAATTGCTGCGCGTGCAGAAGACGGTGAAGCCTGCGTTACTTACATCGGTCCGGACGGTGCTGGTCACTATGTGAAGATGGTGCACAACGGTATCGAGTATGGCGATATGCAGCTGATTGCAGAAGCATACGCGTTACTGAAAGGCGCACTCGGTCTGAACAATGAAGAGCTGGCTAAAACCTTCACTGACTGGAACAACGGTGAGCTGAGCAGCTACCTGATCGACATCACCAAAGACATCTTCACTAAGAAAGATGAAGACGGTAAATACCTGGTTGATGTGATTCTGGATGAGGCAGCCAACAAAGGTACCGGTAAATGGACCAGCCAGAGCTCCCTGGATCTTGGCGAGCCACTTTCTCTGATCACTGAGTCAGTATTTGCTCGTTACCTCTCTTCCCTCAAGTCACAGCGTGTTGCAGCTTCTAAAGTGCTGAGCGGCCCTCAGGCGCAAGCCTTCACCGGTGACAAAGCTGAATTCATTGAGAAAGTGCGCCGTGCGTTGTATCTGGGTAAGATCGTTTCTTATGCTCAGGGCTTCTCTCAGCTGCGTGCTGCCTCAGAAGAGAACAACTGGGATCTGCATTACGGTGAAATCGCGAAGATCTTCCGTGCTGGCTGCATCATTCGTGCACAGTTCCTGCAAAAAATTACCGATGCTTATGCGACTGATGCTGACATCGCTAACCTGCTGCTGGATCCCTACTTCAAAAACATCGCTGATGAATATCAGCAGGCGCTGCGTGATGTTGTTTCTTATGCCATCCAGAACGGTATTCCAACGCCAACCTTCTCAGCGGCAATTGCATACTACGATAGCTATCGCTCAGAAGTGCTGCCTGCTAACCTAATTCAGGCGCAGCGCGACTATTTTGGTGCGCATACTTATAAGCGTATCGATAAAGACGGTGTTTTCCATACAGAATGGCTTGATTAATTTCTACCGTTAACAAAAAGCCCGTAAGTTTAACTTGCGGGCTTTTTTTCTTTACTAAATCAATTTATTGCTTTAATGTTTCTAAACTTATAACTTTATTAAGACCACTCCATGAAGCATAGTAAACATCGGATTGAAGCTTTAGATGGGTTGAGGTTTTTTGCTTTCATTATGGTAATGGCATACCATTATCTTTTCATTGCTCCATTACAAGGATTTATACCTCATGATTATGTTATAATACCATTCTCATTTGGGGATTTTGGCGTTGATTTGTTTTTTTTTAATTAGCGGGTTTGTGATTACTCTCTCTTCCGAAAACAGAAGTGCCAAACAATTTTTTATTGCTCGATTTAATCGGATTGTGCCTCTTTTTATTTTATGTGCTTTTGTAATCTATTTTTTTAGCATCTCTCTGCCCATGGTCGATCCCAAAGAGAGATTAATTTCTCTGGCATATAGCTTGACTTTTTTTCCACATCTTTTCGGTCAGCAATATTTTAGTTCAGTATACTGGACAATTGCGTTAGAGGTTACGTTTTATATCTGGGTGGCTTTACTAATGTCCATGAAGCTGTGGGATCATCATAGAATGATGGTTTGCGCAATCTGGATAGTATTATCTTATTTAAACGTTTTTCTTTTAAAGAATGATCTTTTATCAACTTTATTAATTACACAATATAGCGGTCATTTTGTTATAGGTATTGTTCTTTTTGAACTCAGAACTTCAAAATTAAGACCTGTTCATTCATTATTGATTCTTGCATCATCTGTTCTGGTGTATAACAGTATGATCAGGCACCAGTTATGGATTGATAGCTTTAAAATTCATGTCGACCATGCGTCACTGTTGTTTATGACATTTTTTTTGATTACTACTGTTTGGTTGTCTTCTCATGTTGAAAGCCTAGGTAAGTTCTACAGCATTGTGAAATTTCTCGGAGCAATGACTTATCCTTTATACCTGGTACACGCAGACCTTGGTTTTTGGTCTCATGCAATATTTGAACGGAAATTGTGGAATGATTATCCAATTTTAAAAGAATATGTGAATTATCATTTCATGATAATTATAGCATGTACACTTTCTTTCATTATAGCTGCCATTTTAGTTGGATTTGTCGATCCGTTTATTCAGAAGGTGTTAAAAAAGATTTGGTATCCTCCAGTTAAAAAGTCGTAGGAATGAGTGAAATATTAAGCTTGTAACGCCCTGTATGGGCGTTATCTTATTTTTTGTTCTTACTAATAAAATAAAGCTCAACGTATTTATACGTAACGTGTGCTAAAGTTAGCATTAATATGATGTAAGCAATCATAAACCAGATGTTACTGATTTGATGGTTTGTGATTTTTGATACATACTCTAATAGCGTTGCTACAGCAATCATTGAGGGAATGTGGCATAGATAAATACTATAAGAACGGTCACCTATCCAATTCAATAACTTTACTAAAATATTTTCATTAAACTTGATGCTATAAACAAAGATATAAAAAATTAAGCCGCCGGCTAACCCTATTGATAATGAAACATACTGTGTTTTTGAGTAAACAGGAGTTGTTATCAGTGCAATAAACGATAGGGTGCATAATAGAATAGCTAATTTCATATTAAATTTTACTATTCTTTTCTCTATGAAAAAGATTGTCGCACCCAGGAAAAAAGGAATGGGTCTAATCCACCATGCATAGGCCTGATTTTGAGGTTCAGCTGCGGGAATAAATATAGAACCTATGCATATTAATAAAAAAATAGCAATCAAAAACCGTTGCCTGCTGACTAGTGGGATAACCAGCAAAGCAAGAATTATATAAAGTTGCCATTCAAGTGATAATGACCAAGTGACTCCACCTGATGCATTTGAGCATAAGTAGCCATTTTTAACACAATGATAAAGATAGAAATTAGATACTGCAGCCAAAGATGCTACGAATGTTTTTAACTCGCTCAACGCATTTGTAAAAAAACGATCGGCAGAGACAAAGCAAATTAAGATCGTCAGTATACCCCATAGCAATAACACAGGATACAATCTGAACATTCTTTTCACTATAAATCGCTTGAATATAATAATAAATTTCTCATTATGACGACTTTCCTTTAATAATGATTTGCACATAAGATATCCGGATATTGCTAAAAAAATATCCACTCCAGGCCAAAATTGTACATATTTAAAAAATTGATAAATACCATCCTTCTGTAGGCATCCTTATTTTATAGTGCTGGAGTACAACCATTATTATTGCTATTGCTCTCAATACCTGTATGTTGAGGTTCTTTTGTTCTATTTTTGAACTAACATTTTTATCCAAAAAATTACGCATCTATTATTATCAGCCTATTATTGTCTGAGGATCATCGCCCAAAAGTGTTTTGCTTTGATATTCAAATTCACGTAAGCATATTTTCAATATATTACACCACCAGCAACTCCCCCTTACGTCCCGCATTTTCCCCCGCCAGCCTCACCACCAGCATTCCGGCCGTAACAAACTTGGTCAGATTCCGTGCATACAGCACGCCGCCAAACTCAGCCACAAGCGGTGTCACGTAGTCATTGATCGGGTCGACAACCTCCGCCACTACTTCGCCCGCTTTAATCCACTCGCCTAACTTCCTGCGGTTCAGCAGCAGTCCGGAGTGAGGTGCGTGGATGTACTCACAGCCCGCCAGTTGGGTTGGTGCATGGATCAGGGCAGGGGAGTCTCCGGTTTCTCCGGCAATATACCCCCCTTCAGTCAGCGCATTGATAATCGCATCCGCATCCTTCTCCGCCAGTTCCGGCGACACATCGGCTACGCCGCGCAGTTCCAGCGTCACCGGCAGCAGGCCGCGCGGCATCGGGTAGTCTTTGCCAAAACGCTCAGCCAGCGTCAGCCAGGGTTCGCAGCAGGCTTCATCAAAAGGCTCTCCGCCGGAGATCTGCGCCAGCAACTGCACTTCACTGCCCAGCCAGCGCGCCAGCGGCTCAATCTCCGGCCAGGCATGCGGTGTGGTGTAAAGATGCGGCAAGGCATCCCAGTCGCAGTGCAGGTCAATCATCAGGTCGGCCTGGCTGGCCATGCGCATCAGGGTGAAGCGCTGGGCTTCCAGTTCGCTTTTGGCGATGCGGTCACGGTAGTGACGATCGATGGCGTCGCGAATCAGTCGTTTGTTTTCATATTCACTCTGTGTCAGCGAGCCCGCCAGTTCTGCCGCCAGTGTATCGCCCAGCGCCGGGAAGCGACGGTTAAAATCCTGACCAGAAAGAGTATGAAAACGTCCGAGGTGAGTGCCGTGCCAGTGCTGACCCAGCGCCAGCGGATTCGCGACCGGCACCAAAGTGACTTTGGCTTTCAGCTTGCCCGCCGACTCCAGCGCCAGCAGCTTCTGCTTGAGATACCACGCCACTGCCATGCCCGGCAGCTCATCGCCGTGCAGCGCCGCCTGAATATACACCCGCTGCTGTGAGTCGGTGCCGAAGTGGAAGCTGACAATTTCCCGCTGGGTGCCCAGCGTCGCGCTTAACAAAGGATGATGTTGTTGTTGCATAACGCAGTCGATGTCCTGTGTCTGGGGCACGCTTGTGGCCGCGCCGCATGAAATTGATGAAGGGAATTATAGTTCTGCTGGAAAAAGGGCGGCAAATGCGCCGCCCCTTCGATCACTGCTTAATAGAGATATCCGTCGCAAAATATTTCTTCTGCAAGGTATCAAAGGTACCGTTCTTTTTGATCTCCGCGAAGGCGTTGTCCAGCGCGGTTTTTAATTCGGTGTCGCCTTTGCGCAGGCCGATGGCGGTGCCAGGGCCGATAATCGGATCCTGCACAATCG
Source organism: Pantoea dispersa (assembly GCF_035783935.1). Classification (GTDB taxonomy): domain Bacteria; phylum Pseudomonadota; class Gammaproteobacteria; order Enterobacterales; family Enterobacteriaceae; genus Pantoea; species Pantoea dispersa_C. The sequence goes on from NZ_JALKOV010000004.1 coordinate 380,078, forward strand.
GGCCAGCCAGTTCGAAATCTTTGCCCTGCGGATGTTTCAGGAAGCCGTTCGCGGCCTGTGCGGCATCGGTGAACACCACGTCAAGACGTCCGGAAATCAGGTCGCTCTCCACCTGTGCCTGATCGCCATACGGCACCACGTTCACGCCGTGCGGCTGCCATTTTGCCAGCGCGTAGCGCTCCTGCACGGTGCCCTGTTCCACGCCCACGGTTTTGCCTTTCAGCGATTCTGCGGTGGGCAGCAGGCCGGAGCCTTTACGTGCAATCAGCTGGGTGTGGGTGTCATACAGCGGCACGGTGAAGTCGATCTGCTTCAGACGCTCTTCGGTGATGCCCATATCCGACAGGATGGCGTCAAACTTACGCGCCTTCAGCGCCGGGATCATGCCGTCGAACTGGCTCTCGACCCAGACGCATTTGGCCTGCATCTGCGCGCACAGCGCATTGCCGAGGTCGATGTCAAACCCGACCAGCTTGCCCTGCGGCGTTTTGGATTCAAAAGGGGGATAGGTAGGATCAACGGCGAATCGCACCTGATCGATTTTTGCCTGAGCGCCGAACGCGCAGCCTGCCAGCACAGCCAGTGCCAGCGTCTGGCGCAGACGGGCGGTAAAACGGGAACTTGCCATAGTTGCGGTCTTCTTTTGTCGTGATGATAAGTTATCGAGAGTACCGCTCAGCGTGGTGTATGGCAATTAGAGTATTATTTTCATCACGTTACCATTGTGCAGTGCGCGGTAATCCTCCACCTGCAGTACCACTGACTTCTTCAGCAGTCCGGCGTTAAAGGCAATTTCGTCGTAGCGCTCGAACAGCAGCGGGTCGACCACCAGCTGTAAATCCGCGTGAAAACTAAACGGCGGAATCGCGCCGAATACACAGCCGGTCAGCGCATCCACTTCGGCCGGCGAGGCCAGCGAGGCGCGACGGCCACCCACGGCGGCTGCCACTTTACTCAGGTCGGCCTGCTGGTCGGCTGGCAGCACCGCCAGCACATGCTGTTTGATGCCGTTGCCCTTGACGTGACACACCAGCGCTTTGGCACCTTGTCCCACTTCCGTGCCACGAATCGCGGCCACGGCTTCACACTTTCCGGTCGCTTCATGCTCCATAAGTCGGTAGCGGGCGTTGTGCTGATCGAGCAGGGCGAGCAGTTTTTCATGGGTGGTCATGGGGGATTCCATTCTGATGAAGCACAATTGATCGCATTCTTTTGAGAGGCATGCTGCTCAAAATCGAGCCAGAAAGCCCGTTTTGAGCAGCATGGCGCACACTTATTACTTATGGCGTGCGCGCAGGTTGTTGATGATGGTGCTGAGGTCCAGCTCCTGATCCTGCAGCAGCACCAGCAGATGGTACAGCAGGTCGGAGGCTTCGTTGGTCAGTTCGTGGCGATCATTAACCGTGGCGGCCAGCGCGGTCTCAACACCTTCTTCGCCCACCTTCTGTGCGATGCGCTTGGTACCGCTGGCGTACAGCTTCGCCGTATAGGAGCTGGCAGGATCGGCGCTTTTACGCGAGGCCAGCAGCTGCTCCAGCTGATACAGGAACGTCCAGTCCGGTGCGGCAGGCGAAAAGCAGCTCGAAGTACCGAGATGGCAGGTGGGGCCAATCGGATTGGCCAGCACCAGCAGCGTGTCGCTATCGCAATCCGGCGTGATGCTGACCACCTGGAGGAAGTGGCCCGAGGTTTCGCCTTTGGTCCATAAACGGTTTTTGGTACGGGAGAAGAAGGTGACGTTGCCGTCGGCCAGCGTCTTGTGCAGCGCGTCCTCGTTCATGTAACCGTGCATCAGCACTTCGCCGGAGACGTTGTGCTGGACGATGACGGGCATCATGCCCGCGGTTTTGGCCCAGTCCAGTCTGGCCAGTTGTTCTGCAGTTAACACGCGCGAATCTCCACACCGTTGTCGATCAGGAAGTTTTTCAACTCGCCGATATTGATAATTTGTTTGTGAAACACCGAAGCCGCCAGCGCGCCGTCGACGTTTGCCTGCTCAAAGGCTTCGAGGAAGTGCGCCATGGTTCCTGCGCCGCCGGAAGCGATCAGCGGCACCTTACACACATCACGCACCTTCTTCAGCTGCACCAGGTCATAGCCGTTACGCACGCCGTCCTGGTTCATCATATTCAGTACGATCTCGCCAGCGCCCAGCTTCTGCACTTCCTGAACCCAGTCCAGCGTTTCCCACTGGGTAACGCGGGTGCGCGCTTCGTCGCCGGTATACTGATTGACGTGATACTTGCCGCTGGCTTCATCAAACCAGGTATCGATGCCGACCACGATGCACTGCACGCCGAAGCGGTCCGCCAGCCGGGTAATCAGCGTCGGATCGGCCAGCGCCGGCGAGTTGATGGAGATCTTATCTGCGCCAAACTGCAGAATGCGCGCCGCATCTTCCGGGGTTTTGATGCCACCGGCGACGCAGAACGGAATGTCGATCACTTCCGCCACACGCGATACCCAGCTTTTATCCACCACGCGGCCGTCGGAAGAGGCGGTGATATCGTAAAACACCAGTTCGTCAGCGCCTTCCCGGGCATAGCGCTGCGCCAGCGGGACGATGTCACCAATGATTTCGTGGTTGCGGAACTGCACGCCTTTCACTACTTGCCCGTCACGCACGTCCAGACAGGGGATTATCCGTTTTGCCAGCATGCAATTGCCTCCGCTACCGTAAATTTATCTTCCAGCAGGGCGCGACCAACAATCACGCCCTGTGCACCGCTGCCGCGCAGGGCAGCGATATCGTCCAGTGAACCGATGCCGCCGGAAGACTGGAACGCGATGTCCGGAAACGCCTGCGACACTTCCTGATACAGCGCCACGTTGGAACCGCTCAGCGTGCCGTCACGCGAAATATCAGTGCACAGCACATGTTTCAGGCCTACCGGCTGATACCAGCCAATCACCTCTTCCAGCGTCACGCCTGCCGCTTCCTGCCAGCCGCTGATCGCCACTTCTTTGCGATTGCTGGCGTCAATGCGCACGTCGAGCGCCAGCACAATGGCGTCGGCACCGAATTCGCTGAACCAGCTTTTTACGTCTTCCGGCTGCTTCACTGCGGTGGAGCCAACCACCACGCGCGTGGCGCCGGCTGCCAGCAGCGCGGCCACATCATCACGGTTGCGGATACCGCCGCCAACCTGCACCGGTACGCTGACGCCGCGTAAAAGCGTGGTCAGCAGCGGGATCTGGCGCTTTGCCGGATCTTTCGCCCCGGTCAAATCCACCAGATGTAACACTTCCGCGCCCTGGCGTTCATAATCCTGCAGGCGCGGCAGGGGATCGCTGCCGTAATCGCGCTGCTGGCCGTAGTCGCCCTGATGCAGGCGCACCACTTTGCCGTCGATCAAATCTAATGCGGGGATAATCATCACATCTCCAGGAAGTTTTTCAGCAGCTGCGCGCCGGCTTTACCCGAGCGCTCCGGGTGGAACTGCACGCCGAAGAAGTTATCTTTCTGCAGGGCGGCGGTGAACGGCAGACCATAGTCGCACTGGGCGATAGTGGCGGCATTCACCGGCATGGCGTAGCTGTGCACAAAGTAGAAGTAGCTGCCGTCCGGAATGTTACGGAACAGGTGATTGCCGGCCTGCGCGGTGATCTGGTTCCAGCCCATGTGCGGCAGCGGTAAACCCTGGGTATCCATCAGCGATACCGGCTCGTCAACGATGCCCAGCGTGCTGACGCCGCCGTTCTCATCGCTGCCGCGTCCGAGCAGCTGCATGCCGAGACAGATGCCGAGCACCGGCTGGGTGCAGGCTTTCACCAGCTCGATCAGCTCGCGCTCCTGCAGCTGATCCATCGCCGCCCGCGCGGTACCGACGCCGGGCAGAAACAGTTTGTCGGCACGCAGTACCACGTCCGGATCGCGGCTCACTGCGGGCGTGTAGCCGAGGCGTTCAATCGCCCACTTAACCGAAGAGAGGTTGGCGCAGCCGGTATCAAGAATCACCACGTTCATTACAGCACTCCTTTCGAGCTCGGCAGGGTGTTGCCCTCAACGCGAATCGCCTGACGCAGCGTGCGACCAAAGGCTTTGAACAGGCTTTCCACACGGTGATGATCGTTGCGGCCTTTGGTTTTCAGGTGCAGCGTGCTCATCATGGCGTACGACAGCGAGCGGAAGAAGTGCTCGACCATTTCGGTGCTCAGGTCGCCAACGCGCTGGTAGCTGAACTCGGCTTTGTATTCGAGGTGCGGACGGCCGGAGATATCCAGCGCGCAGCGCGCCAGGCACTCATCCATTGGCAGCACGAAGCCGAAGCGGCCGATGCCGCGCTTGTCGCCCAGCGCCTTCAGCAGCGCTTCGCCCAGCGCCAGGCCGGTATCTTCTACCGTGTGGTGATCGTCGATATACAGGTCGCCTTTTACCTCAATGTTCATGCGGAAGCCGCCGTGCACGGCGATCTGATCCAGCATGTGATCGAAGAAGCCGACGCCAGTGTTGATTTTGCTGCCGCCTTCGCGATCCAGCCACACTTCCACTTTGATCTGCGTCTCTTTGGTGTTGCGGTTCACCAGCGCGTGACGATCGCGTTTGGTCAGGCGCGCCTGAATCGCGTCCCAGTCTTCGCCTTCCGCGCCGTAGCGCAGGCCCTGAATGCCCATGTTCTGCGCCAGCTGGATGTCGGTCAGGCGGTCACCAATCACATAGCTGTTGGCGGTATCCAGCGCGCCGTCAGCCAGCCAGGCTTCGACCATTTTGGTCTTTGGCTTGCGGCAGTCGCAGTTCTCTTCCGGCAGGTGCGGGCAGATCAGGATGTCACTGAAGTTCACGCCCTGTGAGCGCAGGATCTGCATCATCAGGTTGTGCGGGCCGTCAAAATCGGCCTGCGGGAAGCGCTCAGTGCCCAGACCGTCCTGGTTAGTGATCATCACCAGTTGATAACCCGCCTCCTGCAGCGCCAGCAGGGCCGGGATGGCGTTCTTCTCAAACGCCAGCTTCTCCATACGGTCCACCTGAAAATCCGTCGGCGGCTCAGAGATGAGGGTGCCATCGCGGTCGATAAAAAGGATCTTCTGACTCATGCTTGCTCCACAGATAAGGCTTGCAGCGCGGCGATCAGGCGCTCGCACTCTTCACGGGTGCCGATGGAGATGCGCAGACATCCCGCCAGGCCAGGGTTTTTGTTTTGGTCGCGCAGAATAATGCCCTGATCCCACAGCGTTTTAAACACTTTTGGCGAGTCAGTGAAGCGCGCCAGAATGTAGTTGGTCTCGCTCGGGAAAACCTGCTGCACTACGCTCAGCTGCGGCAGCTGTTCGCACAGCCAGGCGCGGTTGTCGTTAAGCTGCTGCGCGTGCTGACGCATCAGCGCGATGCCTTGCTCGCTCAGCGCCTGCGCCGCCACGTCGGCCACCGGCGTCGCCAGCGGGTAAGGTGCAATCACTTTCAGCAGCAGATCGATCACCGGCTTGTTGGCCAGCGTAAAGCCGCAGCGCAGGCCAGCCAGCGCAAAGGCTTTCGACAGCGTGCGCAGAATCACCAGGTGCGGGAATTCCTGCAGCCAGCTGGCCAGCGTCGCTTGCGGGCAGAACTCGATGTAAGCTTCGTCGGCGACCACCAGCGCTTTGCCGGCGGTCATCGCCAGCAGCTGGCGGATGTCATCCTGATCAATCAGATTGCCGGTCGGGTTGTTCGGGCTGCACATGTACACCACTTTCACGCCGTCCAGCTGGTCCGCGATGGCGGGCAGGTTGAGCTGCCAGTTGTCCAGTGCCGGCACGGTGCGGTACTCAATACCGATGGTTTCGGCGCTGACGCTGTACATGCCGTAGGTCGGCGGGCAGAACAGAATGGCGTCTTTGCCCGGCTCGCAGAAGGCGCGCATCAGCAGCTCAATCCCTTCATCCGCGCCGCGGCTCACCAGCACCTGCTCCGGCTGAACGCCGGCATAGGCGGCATAGCGCGAAATGACTAATTTTGGCTGGCACTCCGGATAGCGGTTCAGCGTCTGCTGCGACAGCTCAAACGGCACCGGCAGCGGAAACTCGTTTGCGTTCAGCCACACGTCACCGTTGCCACCGAGGCGACGAGCAGACTGATACGGCGTCAGCGCGCGCACGTTGGCGCGGGCTAAATCTTCAACGTTGTTGCTCATGCTTGCTCCTTCAGGGCGGCGACGCGCAGGGTCACGGCATTTTTGTGCGCGTCCAGCTGTTCCGCGGCGGCGAGGGTTTCAATGGTGGCGGCGAGGTTGAGGAAGCCCTGCGGCGTCAGCTCCTGGACCGTCATGCGTTTCTGAAAATCGGCCAGCCCAAGGCTGGAGCAGGTCGCGGTGTAGCCATAGGTCGGCAGCACGTGATTGGTGCCGGAGGCATAATCACCGGCCGATTCCGGCGACCAGTCGCCGAGGAACACCGAACCGGCGCTGGTGATCTCCTCAACCAGCGCGCGCGGCTGGCGCGTCTGAATAATCAGGTGCTCCGGGCCGTACTGATTGGAGATTTCCACGCACTGCGCCAGATCCTGCGCCACAATCAGGCGGCTGCTCTCCAGCGCCTGACGCGCGGTGGCGGCGCGCGGCAGCTGCGCCAGCTGTTGTTCAACCGCCAGCGCCACGGCGTCAGCCAGCTGCCGCGAAGGCGTCAGCAGGATCACCTGGGAATCCGGACCGTGCTCGGCCTGCGACAGCAAATCGGAGGCGACAAACGCTGGCGTCGCGCCTTCGTCCGCAATTACCAGCACTTCAGACGGACCGGCAGGCATGTCGATCGCCGCGCCGTCGAGACGCTGGCTGACCTGGCGTTTCGCTTCGGTCACGTACGCGTTACCCGGGCCAAAAATCTTGTCCACTTTCGGCACAGATTCCGTACCGAAGGCGAGGGCGGCAATTGCCTGCGCACCGCCGACCTGAAACACTTCCTGCACGCCGCACAGCTGCGCCGCGTACAGAATTTCATCGGCAATCGGCGGCGGCGAGCACAGCACCACGCGGCCGCAGCCGGCAATGCGCGCCGGCGTTGCCAGCATCAGCACGGTGGAGAACAGCGGCGCGGAGCCGCCAGGAATATACAGGCCGACCGACTTCACCGGACGGGTGATCTGCTGGCAGCGCACGCCTGGCTGGGTTTCCACATCCACCGGCGGCAGAATCTGCGCGTTGTGGAAGGTTTCGATATTCGCCATGGCGTCTGCCATCGCCTGCTTTAAGCTGTCGCTCAGCCGCTCGCCGGCCGCCTGCATCTCAGCGGCGGACACGCGCAGATTCTCCACCTCGGCTTTGTCGAAGCGCGCGCTGAACGCCCGCAGCGCCGCGTCGCCCTGCTGTTTCACCTGCACCAGCACGTCCTGCACGGTGGCGCTGATGCTGGCCGATGCCGAGATTGCCGGACGCTGTAGCAGCGCCTGCTGCTGTTCGGCACTGCACGCCTGCCAGTCGATAGGTTGCATGATTGCGCTCATCGGTTACTCCAGCATTTTTTCAATTGGCAGCACGAGGATTGAACTGGCACCCAGCGCCTTCAGTTTTTCCATGGTTTCCCAGAACAGCGTTTCGCTGCTCACCATGTGCATCGCCACGCGGCTCACTTCGCCGGCCAGCGGCAGCACGGTAGGGCGCTCGGCACCTGGCAGCAGGGCGATAACTTCTTCCAGCCGCTCGCTCGGTGCGTGCAGCATGATGTATTTGGATTCACGCGCTTTAATCACGCCCTGAATACGCGTCATCAGCGTGTCCACCAGCTGCTGTTTCGCCGCCGGCAGCTCGCCATCGCGCTGAATCAGCACCGCTTTGGAGCGGTAGATCACTTCAACTTCACGCAGGCCGTTGGCTTCCAGCGTGGCGCCGGTGGACACCAGGTCGCAAATGGCATCGGCCAGACCGGCGCGCGGTGCCACTTCGACGGAGCCGTTCAGCAGGCAGGATTTAAAGGCGATGCCTTGTTTATCGAGGTATTTCTTCAGCAGGTGCGGGTAAGAGGTGGCGATACGGGCATTATTCAGGCATTGCGGACCGGTGTACTCGTCATCGACCGGCATTGCCAGTGACAGGCGGCAACCGCCGAAATCGAGGCGGCGCAGCGTAAAGTAGCGCGGGTCTTCGCCCTGCGCGCGGCGTGTCAGCAGCTCCTCTTCCAGCACGTTTTCACCAACGATACCGAGGTCGACCACGCCATCCATCACCAGACCAGGGATATCGTCATCGCGCACGCGCAGGATGTCGATCGGCATGTTCTCCGCAAACGCAATCAGACGCTGCTGCTGAAGGTTAATTTTAATACCGCAGCGTGCCAGCAGTTCGCGTGATTCATCACTCAAACGGCCAGATTTCTGCATAGCTATGCGTAAACGGGTGTTATCTAACATGGTTCCTGTCCTCTTATTCAATCCTGTCTGAAGCGTATCGGGTTGCGTTCGCCCATAAAAAAACCCCCGGAAGATGATCTTCCGGGGGCTCTCTTTGCGCTCGCACCACTGGAAGATCCTAAACGTCTTCCAGCACACATCGCCTGAAAGACTAGTCAGGGTGATGGTGATGATGGTGGTTGAACTGAACGCGTGTCATAAAAAATTCCGTTGCTGAATGAGTATTCATTTGCGCGCTGATTAACCTAACGAAGATGGCGGCGCTTGGCAACCCTTTTTTAACGTCAGTTTTCGCAACCTTCGGCAACAGTTTGCGCTGGTCTGGCTGACGCGCTGGCACTAAGATGGGATGTCTTAGCGCGGGAGAGCAGGAGTCGATATGAAAAAGGTCGCGATTGTAGGTCTGGGATGGCTGGGAATGCCGCTGGCGATGGCGCTGTCAGCGCGCGGCTGGCAGGTGACCGGCAGCAAAACTTCACCGGACGGCGTCGATGCGGCGCGCCGCTGCGGTATTGATGCGTTTCAGCTGGTGCTGTCACCGGAGCTGGAGTGTGAAGCGGACGATTTGGCCGCGCTGATGGCGGTGGATGCGCTGGTGGTGACGCTGCCCGCCAGCCGCACCGTGCAGGGCGGCGAAGATTACATGCAGGCGGTGCAGAACGTGGTGGATACCGCGCTGGCGAATAAAGTGCCGCGCATCATCTTTACCAGCTCGACCTCGGTATACGGCAGCGGCGACGGCGTGAGAAAAGAGAGCAGTGCGCTGCAGCCGGAGACGGTAGCGGGCAAAACGCTGGTGGAGCTGGAAAACTGGCTGCATGACCTGCCGGGCACCAGCGTGGATATCGTGCGTCTCGCCGGACTGGTCGGCCCGAACCGCCATCCGGGACGTTTCCTCGCCGGCAAAACCAACCTGGAAAACGGCGCGCATGCGGTGAACCTGGTGCATCTTGATGATGTGGTCGACGCCATTGTGCTGCTGCTGCAAACGCCGAAGGGCGGGCACGTCTACAACCTGTGCGCCCCGAAACATCCATCACGCGACAGCTTTTACCCGAGCGTGTCAAAGCAGTTAGGCCTGGTGCCACCGACGTTTGTTGCCGAGCCGGTGCGCGCCAGCGGCAAGGTGATTGACGGTTCGAAGATTTGTCACGAGCTGGGGTTTGAATATAGCTACGATGACCCGATGAAGATGCCGCTGGAGTAGGTGCGGTGCGGGGTTGCCCTCACCCTAACCCTCTCCCGCCCGCGGGAGAGGGAACCGCCCGAGCGCGCATCCTTAGCACTGTTCCCGACTTAAATAAACGCACTGTCCTTTCCTTCTCCCTCTCCCCGTGGGAGAGGGCCGGGGTGAGGGCAGCAAACCGCACCCACCTAAACCCCTAACCGATCCCTTAACGCATACCAGGCCGCGCCCATCGCCGTCAGTGGCACTTTAAAGCGTCTTCCGCCGGGAAACGGCAGGTGCGGCAGCTTCGCAAATGCATCAAACCGTTCTGCATGGCCGCGCAGCACTTCGGCAATCAGCTTGCCGGAGAGGTGCGTGCAGGTCACGCCATGTCCGCTATCGCCCTGCATAAAGAACACATTCTTCTCCAGCTGACCAAACTGCGGCATGCGCGACAGCGTCAGCAGGAAATTACCGCTCCAGCGATGGCTGATCTTCACGTCGCGCAACTGCGGAAAGGTGCGCAGCAGCTTGGGCCGAATCAGTGCTTCGATGTCTTCCGGCTCGCGCGCGCCGTACACCACGCCGCCGCCGTACAGCAGGCGGTTGTCGGCGGTCAGGCGAAAGTAATCCAGCAGGTAATTACAATCTTCTACGCAGTGATTATTAGGCATCAGCCCCAGCGCCTGATCGCGGCTCAGCGGCTCGGTGGTGACGATCTGCGAGCCGCACGGCATGCTTTTGCGTCCCAGTCGCGGTTCCAGCTGCGACGGCAGATAGGCGTTGCCGGCAAAAATCACAAAGGTAGCGCTGACCTCGCCCTGTGCGGTTTTGACCCGGTTGGGTGCGCCGTAGGTCACTGCCAGCGCCGCCGACTGCTCATATATACGGCCGCCATGCCGGCGAATCGCCTCGGCTTCACCTAACGCCAGATTGAGCGGATGCAGATGACCGCCGCGCCGGTCCAGCAGGCCGCCGACGTAGCGGTCGGTGGCGACTTCACGGCGGATACCGCGCTCGTCCAGCAGCTCCAGATCGGTGTTGCCGTAGCGCGCCCAGCTGGCCTGCTGGCTGCGCAGATGCCCCATCTGGCGCTGATTGAGCGCAGCAAAAATGCCGCCGGGGCGATAGTCGCAGGCGATGGCGTAACGATCGATGCGGTCGCGGATAATCTCCGCGCCTTCAAACATCATGCTGCCCAGCATTTGCGCGGTCTGTTTGCCGTAGCGCTGCTCGATCACATCGACATCGCGACTGTAGGAATTCACCACCTGGCCACCGTTGCGGCCGCTGGCGCCGAAGCCGACGCGGGCCGCTTCCAGCAGCACCACATCGTAACCGGCTTCGGTGAGAAACAGCGCGGACGATAGCCCGGTAAACCCGCCGCCGATGATGCAAACGTCACACTGAATGCTCTCCTGCAGCTGCGGCCACGGCGCGTGCGCATTGGCGGTCGCGGCGTAATAACTTTGCACGTGGTGCATCAAAACCTCCTGTAGCGCGTGAACTCAGAAATTGGCGGGCGTATGCGCGCTGACAATGCGACACGGCTGATCTGACGTATTGGTAAAACTGTGCGGCAAACCGGTATCAATCACGTAGCTTTCGCCGCGGTTAAGGTGATAACTCTGACCGTTCACCACCAGGGTGATTTCCCCCTCCAGCACCGTGCCGGTCTCTTCCCCCGGATGGCGCAGCTTTTCACCGGTGCTGGCCCCCGGCTCGTAGCGCTCCAGCAGCATGGCCAGCGCGCGCTTCGCCGCACCGTTATCAATCAGCTGTAAAGAAACACCGAGACTGCCGATCTCGATGCAATCATCCGGGCGTACGATAATGCGCGGTGTGGTATTAACTTTCGGCTCTGAAAAGAATTCCGAAAGCGACAGCCCATATACTTTGAGTAGTTTTTGTAATGTGCTGACCGCCGGACTGACTTTATCCTGCTCAATGGTGCTGATAGCGCTGTGTGTTAAACCTGACAACTCAGCGACGCGACGCTGAGACAATCCCAACTCCTGCCGGATTTGCGATAAGCGTCGTCCGGGCGCCAGAGTGGCATCATTCATGGCTGCTTTTCCTTGTGATAACGTGCTGCGGCGTGGATAAAGGCCTCGAATAAACGGCGCGAGACCGGATCGCGATCGGATTGCCACTCAGGATGCCATTGCACCGCCAGCGCAAACGGATGCTGGCGCAGGCTGACGGCTTCGATCAGGCCATCCGGCGCGCGGGCTTCAATGCGTAACTGCGGACCCGGCTCGCGGATGCCCTGGCCGTGCAGCGAATTGACCGCGAAGGCGGCAGCGCTGCCGAGCAGCTGGCTCAGCAGGCCATCGGGTTCGGGCTGCACCAGATGCGCCGGCGCGTACTGCTGTTCCAGCGGCTGGCTGTCATCTTCGCGGTGCTCCTGAAACAGATGGGTCTGATGTAGCTGGCGATGCAGCGCGCCGCCGTTGGCGACCACCAGCTCCTGCAAACCGCGGCAGATGCCCAGCATCGGCATCTTTTTCCCGCTGGCGTGGGTGATCAGCGCAAAGGATAAACGGTCCCGCGACGGATCGGCATGCGCCTCGTGACCCTCTTCACCATAATGCCAGGGTTCAATATTGCTCGGGCTGCCGGTGAGCAAAATACCGTCCAGCAGCGTCATACTGTTTTCTAATAGCTGCGGCGCGTGCATCAGCTGATGCGGTAACGGCAGCGGCACGCCACCGGCCAGCACCACGGCGTCGAGGTATTTGTTATGCACGGTCTGCCCAACGTGGTTGCCGATGGGGTTCTGGCACATCACTACGCCAATCAAAGGCTTGTCAAAAATAATGCCCATTACGTCTCCACGCTGCTGTTCAATATTTTCGCCGTTTTGCGCGCTAAGTAGAAAAAGTGTGCAATATATTGTCAATCTAGCAACCGTCTGGTTGTTCTTCAAACAGAATTGTTACATTTGCACACCATTTGCGTTAGAGCTATGTTAGAGGTGTGGCTGTTATTTTGAGCATGTGCAAACCATCTTAAACGGTATAGGGCGGGTGGGAAGATGACGAACCTCGTGGAAGTAGAAGACTTCACGCGACACAGTGAAGAAAAACGAACCAGCGCGTTCCAGCTGGAGGTGAAAACCTGGCTGGAACGCCATCCGGAAACGCAGTATGTCGATATTCTGTTAAACGATCTCAACGGGGTATTTCGCGGTAAACGCATTCCCGTCTCCGCGTTAGCTAAGCTGGAAAAAGGGTGTTACTTTCCTGCCTCGGTTTTCGCCATGGACATTCTCGGCAACACCGTCGAGGAAGCCGGCCTCGGACAGGCGCTCGGCGAACCCGACAACCTCTGCATACCGGTCCCCGGGACCTTAATTCCTTCCGCCTCTGACCCGCAACGCATCGCCCAGCTGCTGCTGACCATGTGCGACCAAGATGGCACTCCCTTTGACGTTGAACCCCGGAACGTGCTGAATCGGCTGTGGCAACAGCTGCGCAATCGCGGACTGTTTCCGGTGGTAGCGGTAGAGCTGGAGTTCTATCTGGTGGACAAAAAACGCGATGCCGAAGGCTATATTCAGCCGCCGTGTGCGCCGGGTAGCGAAGAGCGCAACATGCAGAGTCAGGTGTATTCGCTGGATAATCTCGACCATTTTGCCGACGTACTGCGCGATATCGACGCGCTGGCGAAACTGCAGAATATCCCAGCCGACGGCGCGCTGGCGGAAGCCTCACCGGGCCAGTTCGAAATCAACCTGCACCATACGCGTGATATCCTCAAAGCCTGCGATGACGCCATTCTGCTAAAACGGCTGGTGCGTCAGGTGGCGGAGAATCACGGCATGACCGCCACGTTTATGGCCAAGCCGTATGAGGAGTATGCGGGCAGCGGCATGCACGTACACATCAGTATGCTGGATGCGGCCGACCACAACGCCTTTGCGCTGGATGATGGCAGCGATTCGCCGCTGCTGAAGCGGGCGCTGGCCGGCATGATCGATCTGATGCCGGCATCAATGGCGCTACTGGCACCCAACGTCAACGCGTTTCGCCGCTTTCTGCCGGAGGCGTTTGTGCCGCTGCAGGCGTCATGGGGGCACAACAATCGCACAGTAGCGCTGCGCATTCCCTGCGGCGATGTAGAAAACCATCGCGTTGAGTACCGTGTGGCGGGTGCCGATGCCAATCCGTATCTGGTGGTGTCAGCAATTATTGCCGGTATCTTGCACGGTCTGGATAATCAGCTACCCTTACCGCATCCGGTGAAGGGCAATGGCCACGAGGCGGAAGGGCTGGAGCTGCCGATTCGCCAGAGCGATGCGCTGTACGAGTTTGAAAACAGCTATCCGCTGCAAAAGCTGCTCGGCGAGCGTTTCAGCGGCGTGTGGCACAGCTGCAAACAGTATGAACTGCGCGAGTTTGAACGGCTGATCACCGCCACGGAAATTGACTGGATGCTGAAGAACGCCTGACCGACAGAAGAATTGATCCAACGTCTTGTGTCGATGGCCTAAGTTGGGGCAAAATACGCGCCCTGCAAAAGACAAAACATAACCGACGCTTATTACGTCGGTTATTTTTTTGCATGGTGCTTTCACTACATGAACGAGGCCGGACACGCATCCGGATAGATAGACACTGAAACACGCTTGTGCGTGAGATTTGAGGAACAAAGATGGGACTGTTTACAATTGCACCAGCGCAGGCTGGTTCTCGCTTCCGTGATGATTATGGCGCGGCGACAATCGCAAACACTAATATCACTTCTCACTGCAGCACGTTGCGCAGTATCCCTGTGGTACAACTGAACTCAGTTGTTGCTGTAGGGGGCCTGAACAATGTCGCTTAATACCTCTGCCGCACCACAGCGTGCACATCTGAAAAAATCTCTGACTCTGATCCCGGTCGTCATGATGGGCCTGGCGTATATGCAGCCAATGACCCTGTTTGATACCTTTGGCATCGTGTCAGGCCTCACCGACGGTCACGTCGCCACCGCTTATGCTTTCGCGCTGATCGCGATACTGTTTACTGCCGTGAGCTACGGCAAGCTGGTACGCCGCTTCCCATCTGCGGGCTCCGCTTACACCTATGCTCAGAAGGCTATCAGTCCGCACGTTGGCTTTATGGTGGGCTGGTCATCACTGCTGGACTATCTGTTCATGCCGATGATCAACATCCTGCTGGCGAAAAGTTATTTTGAGTCGCTGGTGCCGGGTATTCCGTCGTGGATTTTCGTGGTGCTGCTGGTGGCCTTCATGACCATCTCCAACCTGCGTGGTATCAAAACCGTAGCCAACTTCAACAGCGTCATTGTGGTGCTGCAGGTGGTGGTGATGGCGGCGATCACCGGTATGGTGGTGTATGGTGTGGCACACGGTATTGGCGCCGGTACGCTGACCAGTACCAAGCCGTTCTGGTCTGAAAATGCGCAGGTGGTGCCGATGATTACCGGTGCGACCATTCTGTGCTTCTCGTTCCTTGGCTTTGACGGTATCAGTTCGCTGTCGGAAGAGACCAAAGATGCCGAGCGCACCATTCCGCGTGCGATTTTCCTCACCGCGCTGATTGGTGGGGTGATCTTTATTGGCGTCTCTTACTTCCTGCAGCTGTACTTCCCGGACATCTCACGTTTCCAGAATCCGGACTCATCACAGCCGGAAATCATGCTGTTCGTGGCGGGTAAAGCGCTGCAGATCGGCATTCTGATTTTCTCCGTGGTGACGGTGCTGGCCAGCGGCATGGCGGCGCACGCTGGCGTTTCGCGTCTGATGTACGTGATGGGCCGTGATGGCGTGTTCCCGCAGCGTTTCTTTGGCTTCGTGCATCCGAAATACCGCACGCCGTCGCTGAACGTGCTGCTGGTTGGTGCCGTCGCGCTGCTGGCGATCAACTTCGACCTGGTTACTGCGACCGCGCTGATCAACTTCGGTGCGCTGGTGGCGTTCACCTTTGTCAACCTGTCGGTGATTGCCCAGTTCTGGATCCGTGAAAAGCGTAATAAGACGCTGAAAGATCACCTCAACTATCTGGTGCTGCCTATCATGGGTGCGCTGACGGTGGGTGCACTGTGGATTAACCTGGAAGAGACCTCGATGGTGCTCGGCCTGGTGTGGGCGGCGATTGGTATTATTTACCTGGCGTTTGTGACCCGCACGTTCCGCAATCCGGTGCCGCAGTTTAGCGAAGAGGTGTAAGGCTTTTCCCTCACCCTAACCCTCTCCCGCCCGCGGGAGAGGGAACCGCCCGAGCGTGTGTCAGGTATCATCCCAGTAGCTGTACCAGAACGCACTATACCTCTCCCTCTCCCGTAGGAGAGTGCCGGGGTGAAGGCACCAGAACGCACCATACCGCTCCCTCTCCCCGTGGGAGAGGGCCGGGGTGAGGGCACCAGAACGCACTATACCTCTCCCTCTCCCCGTGGGAGAGGGCCGGGGTGAGGGCATCAACCCGCACGAAACCCTGCTACGACACCAACTCCTGCGCATACAAATACAGCGCCTTCAGCTGCGCCATCTTCTCTGCATCATCCTCATGCAAACTGGCCAGCGACTCCAGCTCCAGCAAAAACGCCTGCACCCGCTCCGCATTAAGCTGCTCGCGGCGGTGCTGCAGCCAGCGCTGCTGCTCTTTATCATCCAGCGTGCCGGGGAAGTTGCGGGCGCGATAGCGGAACAGCAGCTTCGCGATACGCTTATCCTCAAAGGTCAAATCCAGCGCCGGCAGGTTCTGCGGCGGCGTCTGGCGCAGGATGTTCATGCCGGCGCGATCGGCGTCGCTGAAGAAGCCGTCATACAGCTGCGCGTCAACGTCATCCGACGGCGTAAACGGTTCCGCTTCGGCAAACAGCGTCACCACGTTTTCCCGCACTTCAGCATGCTGGCGCAGCAGTGCCAGATTCGCCAGGCAGTGCTGACGATCAATCCCCAGCCGTTCGGCATCTTCCGGGCGCAACGTGTTGGCCGGGGCCAGCACCGGGCACTTATTAATGTGCACCAGCTTAATTGGCACCGCCGGCAAATCGCCCAGATCGCTGTGCCGCGTATACAGCCGCTCGCGCAGCTCGTCCGGCGATAGCGTCAGCAGCGGCGTCATGTCGCCGGCCAGATCGGCCACGATCAGCGCGTTTTTGTTATCCGGATGCCACGCCAGCGGCACAATCCAGCTGGTGTTGCCGCGTGCTGCGCCGAACATGCCGGAAACGTGCACCAGTGGCTTCATCTGCGGAATATCAATCAGCGTCATCAGTTTCTGCTTGTTGCGATGGGTAAACAGAAACTCAAACAGCTTCGGCTGCTTCTCCTGCACCAGCTTTGCCATCGCCAGCGTGGCGTACACATCGGACATCGCATCGTGCGCCTGTTCGTGCGCCACGCCGTTGGCCTGAGTGAGATGCTCCAGCTTAAAGCTCGGGAAACCGTCGTCGTTCTCCGGCCAGACGATGCCTTCCGGGCGCAGCGCATAGCAGGCGCGCATCACGTCGAGCAGATCCCAGCGCGAATTGCCGTTCTGCCAGCTCCAGCCATACGGGTCGATGAAATTGCGATAGAAGATATTGCGTGTCACTTCGTCATCGAAGCGCACATTGTTGTAACCGATCACGCAGGTCTGCGGTTCGCTGAACAGGGCGTGAATGCGCTGAGCAAACTCAACTTCCGGCACGCCGCGCGCGTTCGCCACCTGCGGCGTGATACCGGTGATCATTACCGCTTCCGGCTGCGGCAGGTAATCGTCCGCGAGCTGGCAGTAAAACACCTGCGGTTCGCCCACGGCGTTAAAGGCTTTGTCGGTACGCAGGCCTGCAAATTGCGCCGGACGATCCAGCGACGGGCTTTTGCCGAAGGTTTCATAATCGTGGAAGAGGAAGGTAGGTTGTTCGGGATCGTTCTTCAAAGTTTATTTCCGTTCATTATTGTTCATTAACCCACTGAAACAGAAGCATTAACCTTTAATCTTCCGCCTTTAAACTACTGTATATGTTCACAGTTGTCCATTGATGTTCAAGTTTGTCCATGTAATATTGCGTACCATGTTTGTACCAAATCACTTTTTTACTGCGTACCAAATATTATTATGGCCTTGAGCGACACTAAACTACGTTCCATACATGGTAAACCATATTCGGGTGTGTCTGAAGTTTCGGATGCAGACGGCTTAAGCGCGCGCATTTCTCCCAAAGGGGTCATCCTTTTTCAATTCAGGTACCGATGGGCAGGAAAACCACAACGCCTTAGTCTTGGCCGATATCCGGCAATGTCATTGAAAGATGCTCGTATGCTGGTGGGCGAACTGCGACTGTTATATGACGGCGGCAAGGATCCGCGTTCTCACTTCGAAACTGTGACTGGTGACAGCCAGATGACCGTTGGCGAATGTCTCCGGTACTGGAAAGAGCAGTATGTTGAAGTGAACCTTCGTCCAAAGACTCAGGAGCTTTATCAATCGACCGTGCTAAAGCACCTAACTGGCGCTTTTCCCGGCAGGGCGATCGGTGACATCACCGTAAAGCAGTGGGTGGACTTTTTCGCAAAGGAAGAAAGGGAGAACCCGCGTCGCGCCCGCCAGTTGCTTTCTCAGGCGCGAACAGCAATTGGATGGTGTATCCGCCGACAGGTTATCGACAGCGCATCAATCATGCGAATCGCACCGCGAGATGTTGGCGTTCGTGCTGAAACCGGTAGTCGTGTGCTGACTTATACGGAGCTTGCTCAAATCTGGATAGCGATCGAGAGAAGCAGGGCGGCAACTTCGAATAAGCTGCTGCATCAGATGTTGATGCTTTGGGGCGCCAGGGTGTCGGAGTTGCGATTATCGGAACGGAAGGAATTTGATCTGCCTGAGGGAGTTTGGACGGTACCGAAGGAACACAGCAAAATGAACAACGTTATCCGGCGGCCTATCTTTGAACAGATAAAGCCGCTGCTTGAAAAGGCGATGGAAACGTATGATCAGATTCTGTTCCCCGGGGCGGACACGCGCGAGCCAATAACCATTTCTGCAGCTAACCGCTACATACTGAGGATCCGTGAAGGTCTGGACCTCGGTTACTGGCGCGCACATGATTTCCGCCGCACGCTGGTGACGAGATTGTCAGAGGAAGGAGTCGCGCCCCATGTTACTGAGAGGATGCTTGGGCATGAGTTGGGTGGGGTGATGGCTGTGTACAACAAGCATGACTGGATAGAAGATCAGCGTAAAGCTTACGAAATTCATGCCGATAAGTTATTTTGGCACATAAAAAAAAGCAAGGAGTGACATGAAAAAGGAATTGTTTTTGGCTGTTATTTTATTAATTGTTATTTCGGGTTCAGGTTATTCTTCGGAGAATATGGTTTGTTATACACCTAAAAAAACCATACCTGTAAAAAGTCAAACAAAAAAGAAAGATATCGCAAATGATATAAAGATAAATGACGACACAGATGAAAATAACAATTTAAATACTCAGGTGACTCAATTGATTGTCCAGCCCTTTCCCGGGAGTTGTGAAAAGAATAATGAAGCCAATAAAAAAGACGTTGAATCTACGAGTGACTTTTTTAAATTTATATTAGATTTGATTGTTAAGCTTATATCCAACCTTGCTTGGCCGATAGTGGTATTTGTTGTTTTACTAAAATTTAGAGATGAGATTTCACAACTAATTAAGAGGGTTAGAAAATTCTCCGTGGGAGGAAGTGAAGTTGAGATGAGTGACCTGCCTGATGTAGTAGATAACAACCAAATTGAAAATATAAGTCCAGATCAGCAAGTAAAAGCAAACCTTGATCCAAGAGGCAGTATCATCTCTGCGTGGTTAAACCTAGATGCTCAGCTTTATAAATTGTATCAACACTACAATTTAGATAAAGGCATCAGCATGAGTTCTTCAGTAAGGAGAAGTCGCGTCACTCCTGGCAGAATGTTGAATGATTTAATTAATGTGGGGGCCTTATCTCCAAATGAATATCCACTAATTAAGGATCTTCTTGCCATAAGAAATCGTGTTGCTCATGAAATTGACTTCGATGTATCTGAAGAGGATGTTGTAAAATACATTAGCTTGGCAAATGATTTGGAAGTTGCATTAAAAGTCAGGGCTGAAAGTGGCTATCGATATTGATTTATTCCCCCATTGATGATCCATGCTTCCACGGCGCTGAGCAAATAAGCTTTCGGATGGGTGCGTACCGGCTTTGGAAAGTTGTAGCACTCACAGTACTTCCACATGGTGGTGCGGGAAGTGATCTGCAATTTCTCCATCACCTCTTTTTCTTTGATAAGCGTTACTTCTGCCATGAATTACTCCTTCATAGTGTTGGAATATGACAACAAATTGGTTTATTCGGGTGGTATGTGACTGTATGGCAACATCAAGTGAATGAGGCGGTTTGGTTTTCAGTAACTGTGAGTGCAGTTCGGACTGTTGCCCGTAAAACCCTGATGTTGCCCAAGGCGGTGTGTTCAAACTGCTCTATGGTGTGGATGAAATCTGGCATGCTGATCTGGTATTTAGCGCGGCACTCATCCGCGACTTTGCCCAGTCGTTCCAGCAGTTCTTCGTGGCTATCAATATCGAAGCTGGCTTTAACCCACTCAGTCAGAATAATTGCATCTGCCTGCGCCTCAATAATCCTCACTGCTTTATCTACTGTCTCTTTGGGCACTGCAGTAAATTGAGGATCATTGATGCTGTCAGCAGCCCAAGTGTGTGCAAACTTTGACTGGCTGAAGGTGAAAGATGGAAGATCACCAAATGCCGCCGCTGCGCATGCCCACACTTCAAATCCACTCTCAGAGATGATCCGCTCTTTGGTCAGCGGCACTTCTGTTTCACAGATTTCCTGTTTTTCTGGTTCAGGCCCATCATCATCCTCTTGATCTGTTTCTGCTGTCGCAGTGATAAGCCTGCGTGCTGCGCGCTCTATCTGCTTCATAAAAGCGGCACCGCGTGCTTCCAAATCGTCGCGGTTGATGTAATCGAACGCTGGTCCGCGCCATTTCTTATCGAATACCGCGATCGCCGCGCCGAATCCGGCGGATGATTCAGCTGGCTGACCATCGGCTGGCCGGTACCAGGTTGGCAGGTCGAAACTGATGCGCCCGCGCACAAAGGCAATGTGATCCGCATCTTCCGGCCACCACACCTCACTAGTGGCCGCTTTTATGAGGAAGACGTAACGCCCACCCAGCTCGCGCATCGCCATTGTGTGAGCCATGATGTGACGCATCCCGGTGATGTAAACGTCATCGTGCATGCTGGCCCGGCTGTATGGCGGGTTTGCGTACGCTACGCCGTTAAGTTCCGCCAGGCGTTCTGACCAGTTCTGCGTCAGGGCATTATCTTCGGCGCTGTAATAGGCCTCGGTTTTGTTATTGTCGCGATCCGCAAACAGGTCGAGTACGAAAGGCCCATAAAGCGAATTGATGCCCCACCATAGACGGTCTGGCGAACGCCACTGATCACCAATCTGGTTCAGTTTGTGGGTAGGCTGGGAACGCAGCGCCTCAAGCGCCGCGCAATAAAGGTTGAGCTTAACCTCTGTCATTTAAGATATGCCTCAACGATTAGGGCTGCGATCAGCAGCGTGATCCAAAAGCCAGCAATGGCGGTGACTTCATAAAACGTCTGGTGGCGCGCGTAGTGCGCGCGGATGCGATTTTTCATGGCGTTAGTTGGGAGCCTTAAAAGTCGAAGCTGGCCTGCAGAGGCTCGCTGGATTTTTTCATTAGCCATTCGCTTACTGTTGGTGGATAAACGGTTTCGATAGCAGCGCGCATCACAGCTGTGCGCTCAAGCTTGTCAGTGACTTCTGGGAATCGTTTTTCAGTAAGAGGTACATTTACCGCTACGTTGGTTGAATCGGCGCTGGCGAATGGGTACATGCTTAAAACCCTGACATCAAGCATGCGCAGCCCATGCAATTTCACATCCATTTCCCGGGTGATATAGATTTCCCGGAATACCTCATCCATTCGTTTTTCCCATGGTTTTGTACGAATCATACGGTGAGGTCCACAACATCCGATCGCCACTCGCGGGAAAAGTGTTGCTAGCCTGATGAGGCGTTCAATGCTCTCGTCGGAATGCCAAACCGGAACGGCTTTTTCCATAAGCCAAGGGGGAACGCGCTTTATTAGCGCATCGTTTTCCGTTTCACTGCCCTCAATGACATCCGGTATCAAAAACCAACTGATTCGGCTAAACCAGCCACCAACAAAATCGTAATACTGGTTCCATACCGCATCCCAATCGACAACCTTCCTTGTCTTTTTTGCTTTGCTCCAGCGTGAAAATGCGCCGTTGTCGAGCCAGATTTGGCAGGGAATGTTCGCTATTTTTTTCATCTGCTCTGGCCGGGCAAATGAAACCAGGGAACATCCATCGCGGTAAAGTGCTTTGATTAACCAGTCAGTTGGCGTTTGCTTATCGCCCCAGATTGGGCCGCCGTGCCAGTGAACTGACATTTTGACCTCATATAAAGAAACCGCCATTTTTGGCGGTTTCTTAATGGATGGTTTGATGTAAGACAATAATTATTGTTGAGTAAAATGTTTTTTTGCCAAAGGAGAGTGGATGTATAATTGCTTCATTAGTAATTCAATAATTTCAAGAGAAACATATAGCTGTTCTTTACTAGGTTTGAACGATTCATGTGCTGACTTATTATATATCTTTCTTAAGGAGTGAAGTATTGCTTTGCTATCATTGCTTATTTTTCCGTTATTAAAAAGATTATCTATTTTCTTCTCAAGATTATCACCTGCGATATTTTCTTCCCTACAAATGGTCTCAATTAACCCGCGAATACCTATCCCAGCAATGGTAGGGCTTCCATTATTTATTGCATTGATAGTTTCGGAATAGAGATCTTGTAATGCTGAGGGAAGTTCATATGATTTATCAAAGACAACAAGTTGTTTTCTTTTGGGATAAAAATCATATGTGATAATTGGGTCAACACCACCAGAATGGTAATCGACTGCTTCGCTATCCCACGAAGAGAATCTCACAGAGGGAGACATGCAGCCTTGACATTGAATAATTTCAATGCGAGTGCTGGCATCCATGCTGTTATCATATTCGTCATCTGTATAATAACTTACAGAAAAAACTGCATTAGTCAAAACTTTGTGGTTAGTTTCTGAATTGCATTGATGACATTCAATTGACTGCATTATATTGTCGAGAATTTTTAATTTTGGTTCATCCCAGACGGTTCTTGACATAAACACCTCTTCTAATCATAGATAAATTTATTTAAACCCCTCATGTAAATTAAATATATACCTACTAAAGCAAGTCATCAATGCTATTAATATCATAAAATATTCTTGCTGCGCAGCGGCTGAAATGACCGTAATAATCGCCCTCGTCAAACTTGATTAGGGTGCCGCTGGCGCGCCGGTGGTGCATCCACATTAAAGCGCAGGAATCGACCGGAACGCCGCGGGCGCGGTTTTTAATCATGATTACCCCCGTTGAGATCGTAAAAACGCTGCAGAAAGAGAACGCGCGACTGCCGCGGATTAAGCGGAGAAAGAAGAAACGCCGCTGGCTCTACACCTTCGAGAACCGGCCATGGTGTGCCGTCATCTAAATCGAGGTCGCGGCGTTCGGTGGCCAGCATAATCAGGTCAGCCTCTTTCACCTCAGCGCTCATGTGCGCTGGCAGGCCAAACTTACCGGCGATCGTTTTTTCAACCGAACCGATGCGCTCGCGATAATCTGGCAGCAGCTGTTTCAGCGGTGCGAAAATGTCGTTGCAGTAAGCCTCAGCCGCGTCGTGCAGCAACGCCTCCAGCGCGAACTCAGGCGGTACCAGATAACTGACGTGAACCGAGTGCTGCGCCACGCTGTAAAAGTCCTGAACGTGGCCAGTGAAGCGGCACAGGTTAGACAGGGCGCAGGCGATATCTTCAATACAGATGGCATCAGCTGACAGGTTGTTGAAGTCGAAGCGCATTCCTGATTGTGTAATAATCCAACACATTATCTGTCCTCAATAAGGGAATAAAATGGGTGAACGCTTTCTTGAATGGTTACGCTGGGCAGTGCAGCAAGTAGGAGATGGTTATTTCGGTTTTTCTGAAAGGGTCTATTGCTATGAGCTTTATCACCTTATAAGAGTGAGGATGCATATTTACGAAAGACAAAATGGGCCGTTGAGAGAAATTTTCCTTCATTCTGAACTTGTTAAAAGAATAATTACTCGGGAGCAAGCTGACTTCTATGAAGTGCGTCCATTAGGTGAGCAAAGGATTCCTGATTTCATATTCCACACTCCCAATAATTTTAATAACCAAGTAGCCACAATGGAAGTCAAAGTGGCTACACTATACGCTGCTGATTTATATGACGATCTTCGAAAGCTCACTGATATGGCAGAGCGTTATCAATATCAGCTGGCTATTTTTCATTGTATTAATAATCCGAGAGAAAGATTGTTAAGTTTATTAAGTGAGATTGAAGATGAATGGGCTAATCTGAATCCCGGAATAATCATTTTATTACGTGAGAACTATTATTCTCGTGTTCAACAGACAACCTTGGGTGCAATGATTGATGAAATTATTCAGGGCCGAAATTAACCCTGAATATTACCACTTTTAGAAGGGTATATCATCGTCGAAATCCGGCTGCGGTTGCTGCTGCATACCACGGCCGCCGGCATTTTGCGCCAGCCGCGAGGTATTGCCTGTGCCACCAGTCTGCGGGCCTCCCAACATTGATCGCGGCTGATTTGCCTGTGTATGTGCCATGCCACTGTGGGTATGCGGCTGGCGTTCATCCCGATCTGAAAGCGTAGTCAGCAGCTTATCTACCGCTTCAGCGGGTAGATTCTCCATCGCCTCTTTGTAGGTCTTGCGGGTCTTTGTGCCAAAGGCCTGGCGAATCTCAAATTTATAGCCATCACCGCCATCGCCTTTGGTGTAGAGCACCTTCTGCAGGACAAACCCGATAGGCTTACCGTCAAGCTCGCGGCAATGCATTTCCGGACCGCTCTCGCCCTGAACCTCAGTAGCAAACAGCTGTTTGGTGTTGGTGAGGCCCATGATGGCGTTGATCATCGCAGTGCCCCCCTTTAGCGGGGCGCCATCACGGCCAATGTATGAAATGCGCAGGTAATTAATGGCGCCCACGTCCGCATCCATTGAGAGCTCAATCGACTGCGACTGCGAATCGCGGCCATTGGTAAACAGCGCGGTGCGGATGTTGCCCGTATACGCGCCGGTTTCAGTGGCGCCACCCGGACCAGAGGTTTTTGCTGAGTCCGGATCGAAGATGAAGATAGGGTTTTGCATTATGCGGTAGCTCCGTCATTGAGTTCGTAATAGTCCCGGATCGCCGCGTCGACGGCGTTCAGGTCGTTGTCGATCTGAAATTGCTCAAAGAGACCGATCGGCGATTTAACCGGGTCAGTGCCATCAGACTGCGTGGTGAAGTAGTAGCGACCATCCGTCACGCCGGTGCGCAGGGCAATGCTGAACATGCCCTCAACTGTGATTTTCTCGTCCAGCATCTTGCCAATGGTTTTCATCTTGATGCGGCCGGCGGGCGTTTCTTCGGTATGCGCGAGGAAATAAACAATCAGGTCATCTTCGGCTGCCTGCGCCGCGCGGATCACATCCCATGCGCCGCCGCCAATTTCAGTGAACTTCTCGAACGATTTTTCACTGCGGCGCCGCATGAACTGGTTGCCCATCACGTATTGGAAATCGTCGACCACGACAAACTTTTTACCGGCGCGCCGCGCATGGCTGATGATCAGCAAAATATCGCCAGGCACATCGGTGAAGAAAACATTCCCGGTTTTCGCGGCAAAATCGCGTGGCTTCCAGCCGCTGGATTTGAAGGGCAGACGCTTATTTTCCGGGTTGATCAGGAAGCCATGATCGGGATTTAGATGCATCAGGCTGGCCGATTTGCCTGAACCTGAGTCACCCAAAATTAGGACCGGGATACCCATATCAGCCTCCTTGCTGCAGATGATGTTGCATAGTGAATGTCTGGTCTTCATCCAGTTCCATATTTCCCAGCGCCCAGCGTAGATAGCCGGGATCTTTGGCGGCTATCTCTTCGAACGTTTTGCCCTTGTGCTTACCGAAACGCATAGCATGCAGCAGGGAAGGGCGCGCGGAGATGTCGCGCATCTGGGCGATCGTAAAACGTGCTTCACGGTTCAGGCGCAGCAGCAGCGCAGCCGTGACATAACAGTCATAAAGCGCGCGGTGCGCGTGTAGTTGTTCCGGCACTTCGACATCAAGCATGAAGTGATAGCGCAGGTACTGGTTCGAATGGCTTTCCAGCTCTGTATAGAGCTTCCGCGCCAGCTTGAGCGTGCAGATCCAGGGGCCCGTGATTTGCGGCAGCTTGGGGCGGTCAAACGCGGCATTGTGCGCGACATAAACAGATGCGCCCAGATAGCGGCCAATCACGTTATCAATCGGCAGCGCGTCGGCGACCATTGCATCGGTGATGTGGTGTACTGCCATCGCAGCGGTAGTGATTGGCTCAGGCGGCTTAACGAAGTCGCTCATCGGGTTACACAGCGTGCCATCGACAATATCGATGCTGGCAATCTCACACACGGCGCCTTCAAAGCTGGTGGTTTCAGTGTCGATCACGCGAATAACTGCAGACATTCAGGGCTCCTGTTCGGGCGTCGGCGTTCGCATCGCGCTGCGCAAGCTGGTTTGCCAGCTGCTGCAGGTCCGCCGGGGTTAAGTGGTTTTGTTCGCATATGGCGAGGACGGTGCTCATCGCGAGATTGCGCATTGCTTCGCTGATAGCGAAATCGGTCGGGATAATGGTTTCTACATCCATCCGGCGCACATCCCTGCAACGACAAGCGCGGCTACAATGACCGGTACCAGCCAGTGGCGGCGGCGCGGGTGAAAATCGGCGCCAGTCAGGCGGTGGCGAAACTGCAGGCGTTCAATGGGGCTCATGAATAGTTTCTCCGTTTAACTCCCAGGCGGCTCGCCGGGACGCGAATTGATTGCTGATAGCGGTGTGCGCACTGGCTGTCTGCGCAGAAAATTTTGTTTTCGGTGCGGTTCCAGAACTGGATTAAGCGAAGGGCTGTATCACCGGGGCGCCGGAAGCGGCCGCAGTAATCGCACAGCTCTGAATCGATGAATTCGGTACCGGACTGCAAAACTACCCACTCGCTGAACCGCCGGTGCTGGCCATCCTCATCAATGAAGTTGATGAATGTGTCATCGACGCCTTTGTAATCCGCCTCAATGCTGCAGCCGTTGAAAATCACGCTCTGGTTACCGATACGGATCGGCGTTCCGATGGGCAGTTCGCCGAGGCGCTGCCGCGTCAGTTTGGGGATGATGTGCATGGGATTTCCTCGGTTAGCTGATCCGCAGTCAAAAAAATGCCCCCGAGGCGGGGGCTAAAGACTACACACAGCATTTAGTGGGTGTGGCGCCAGGCGCTGATCTTCTGGTTGTCTCTGTTGACTGCAATTCACCACAACGGTCAGAGCACTCTGAACTTCAACCAGGCGACCCCTCAAGGCTTTACTCTCCGGGTTTTCAGCCCCGCTTGGCGAAAGTGCTCTTACCTGTTGTGTGCCGGGATGATGCCCGGCTTATCCACCGCCTTTACTTTTAAGCCCAACATGTAGCTGCGGTACTCCGGGCTTGCCCTGGTCAGGCGCTAATCCTGCTGAGACGGGGCCAATGCTGCGCAAAACTCGTCAAAACTTAATACCTCATCGCCTTCACTCAGGCTTTCGAAGTAGGCTTCATATGCTTCATCCATCATCAATTTCCTCTTTCGCTGAAATGGTCAGTTCGTTTTGATGCTGCGCCCGAAGCGTGCTATCAGCCTAAGTCCCGGCGGAGCCGTCCGGCTATGACTGCCTCACTGCCTATGGGCGCAGCTCAAAAGAAACTGAATCACCACACTGTCCGCCGCATGCCTGGGATGCCTTAGCCCCGTAGAGCCAGGGGATGCCAGGGTGCTGAGTTCGGGCCTCTCGGCCGCCAGCGCGGTGATATCTGGTTCGATTGTTAAAGAGCGTCAGCGCTCAGCGTTGGTCTGCGTCGTGCTGTGAGGTGAATATATTGCGTCACACGCATATGCGTCAAGCGCATATTTTAGGGTGGGAGATTTCATCAGGTTGGTTTTTATTTAACCTTTTGAATCGAAGAGAATTAAAATTTGTGATTTTTTTGCGATAGGCACAAAAAAGCCCGCATAAGCGGGCTGAACGGTTGAGCGGATGGTTTAACCGTGACGGCGGAACTGCTGCGATTGACTCAGCATAACGCGTCCAGATACATGGAGCATTTCGGCTTCTTCAGGGTTGATGGTCCATTCACGATATTTAGTGTTGTCAGAGATGACGAGCAGGTCGGCTTTCACTTTTTGCAAGCGCTTAACATAAGTATCCCCATTAAAATCAAATACATATATACCATCCCCATCAAAGTAATTGACGCGTTGGTCTACAAATATCAGATCTCCGGGTTCGATTGTCCCCTGCATGCTATCGCCGCGAACGTTGATGAGCTTAACCATTTCCTGAGGTGCGGAGCCGAATATCAGCTTCGCTTGTTCGGGATCATATTCAATAGATCTAATGACTTCCACCACATCCCTAGATGGTGAACCATTTCCGGCGCTGGCGGATATTTCAAGCACATCAACCCTATATACATCATCCCTCCTCGCATTAGTTAGCGAAACAACACTGTATGAATCCACAGTATCATTTACATCATTGGATGAAAATAGGTCGGAAGTTGGCACCTGAAGCGCAGCGGCAATTTTTTTTAGTTGCGCATCACTGTAACCCTGTTTACCGCGCTCTAAGCGCGACAGGTTCCCCACATCGCTGTCCGCCAGCAATGCCAGTTCATTAAGGGTCATTTTTTTCGCCTTGCGGATTTGGCGAATTTTTTCTCCAACGTTCATTGGTCCATTTGAAACCATTTATGCGTCACTCGCAAAGCGTGTTGCGCAAATTATGCGGATGCAATAATATGCGTACAGCGCATTAAATGAGGGCGTAATATGCAAAATATGCGAACACCGCTGCGAAGAATGCGTGAAGCGAATGGGCTCACCATCAGTGAGGTCGCGCTGGCTGTACAGATCGATGTCGGAAACCTGAGTCGCATTGAACGCGGCATCCAGGTCACCTCTATCGAAACCGCCGAAAAAATATCTCGTTACTTCCAGGGGAAGATCAGCGAGATGCAGATTCTTTATCCGCAGCGGTACATCCAGCAAACCAAAACTGAGTGAAGGGCATTCATTCCACTGCGAATGCTCCAGCAGTGCTGGAGCGCCTGTTCAATAAAAAGTCGATAAAGGAAAAATATCAATGGATTCAAACACAACGTCACGCAACAAAGCGCGTGATATCGAAAGCGAGATTGTCAGCCGCATCGCCGCTCAGGGGGTGACGGCAGTTGCGAAGAAACTCGGGGTTGATAAATCCCAGGTGAGCCGCTGGCAAAGCCGCGGCGGTCTGGTCGAGAAGGCCAGCTGCTTACTGGCGGCCATAGGCTATGAGCAGCCGGCCGGAATGGTGATCTTCAAAGGGGATGAGACTGGGCAGCTGGCGCAATGCCTGATTGGCATGCTGGACCATCTCCGCACACAGGGCGGGGAAACGGGTGAATGAAAGATTCGTTCAGACCAGTAAAAAGTACCGCGATCGTCGCGGCATCGTTGTTCACGTCCTCGGTTACGACAGACAGGAACGGCGTGTGCTGTTCAGGCGCCCGGATTATCCGCACGAGTGCTGCGTACCGAAGTGGTATTTCGAGAGGTATTTCAGGGAGTTTGAAGGGGAAGGCTGAACAGCGGGAACTGATCAGCCTGATACAGCGTTGCTTTGGGAAAGCGAGGTCAATTATGCGACAGAAACGCCGTAAACCGCAAGCAGAAACCACTGTACATAAAGACATGGTGCGCAATCAGCTTGTGCGCCAGTACGCGCCCGGCGTCGGGCCGCGCCTTCGTGATGCACTTGAGCATGCTAAGCAGCTGCAGCGCGAGGGTGATGGCCATGAGTAATACCGCCGAGATCATCAATTTCAACGCTCACAAAGAGCGTGAGGAGCAGCGCGTGGCCGATACCGATGATGGGTATTCCAGGCTGGCCAACATGCTGCTGGAAGAATATGCCGGTGCCGATTTAACGAAGCGCCAGTTTAAAGTGCTGCTGGCTGTTCTGCGGCTAACCTATGGATGGAATAAAAAAATGGACCGCATCAGCGATTCGCAGATCGCCAGTATCGCCAAACTCCCCGTTAAGCGCTGCAACGAAGCCAAGCTGCAACTGGTTTCAATGAAAATTCTGATCCAGCAGGGTCGCCAGTTTGGGCCCAATAAAAACGTCTCTGAATGGCGTATCCCTCAAAATGAGGGAGAATCCCCCAAATCAGGGGATAAAAAACCCCTCAATTTAGGGGAGCGTTATCCCTCAAAACAGGGGGACACCAAAGACATTATTCCAAAGACAGTAAATACAGATCCCCCTAAATCCCCTAGGGGGGAGTTTTCGGAAGAAGTTTTATCACAGGCAAAACAGGTCTTGGAGTATTACAACCAGGTAACAGGCTCTGCCTGCCGCTCTGCAGAAGCCTTTGCCGTTTTACTTACACAACGCAGTGCACGTGATGCCTACACCGTCGCGGACCTGCAGCTGGTGATCCGCTGGGTAGCCCAGACGTGGAAGCGCCGCAACGATACCGTGGCCAAGCCGGCCAACATCTGCCGGGTGAACCGCTTCGATGGTTACCTGGCCGACGCGACTGTCTGGAGCCAGAACGCCGTTGATATCGACTGCGCTGCTGTGGTCGATGCGTGGAATGAAATCACGGCAGGCCGTCTGGCCGCTGCAGAACTTGACCGCGATCGTGAAAACGCTATCCGTGCGCTGGTGGGCCACATGACGAAAAAGGACGTTGAGGCGTTCCGCAAATATTTCAGCGCGTTCATGGCTGATGCGCGAGATTTCCACTTTGGCGGCCCGGATGGTACCGGCTGGCGCGCCAGCTTCGATTACCTGATGCAGCCAAGAACACTGCGCGCGGTACGGGAGGGCACACTGTGATTGATTTGTATGTCGAAGCCAGTGTGTGTGGCGCATTGCTGATTGGCGGCCTGACTCCTGATGCACAGGACGTACTCAGCACCGTTCATCCTGAGGCGTTTTCGCACCCGTTTTATCAGCGGCTTTACCGGGAGATTCGACGTCATGCGAGCCATCACAAGATGATCGACTCGCTGCTGGTGGCTGAATCCATGGGTGATGAGCCTGGAACGTTTGCTGATGTGATGGAAGCTGCCAAATCAACGCCTACGGCGCGCAACATCAAGGGTTACGCTAAAAAACTCAATGAAATGTACTGCATCCGCAGTTTTACGCGGCTGATGGAAGAGAACTACGACAGCATTACCCGGGCGGTAAACAGCGAGCGCGCGCTGGAAAGCATCCAGGAGTTTACGCGGCAGTTGTCCGTAATCAACCGGCCGGCCGATGAAGTAGTACCGCAACGGATCGGCGAGCTGCTCGATGGTTATATGGACGTTCTTGAGAAGCGCGTCAGTGACGGGGACGAATCCTACACAGTGAAAACCGGCATTGAACCTCTCGATGACATTACCGGTGGCCTGAATGAAACCGACCTGATCATCATCGCGGCGCGGCCAGGTATGGGGAAAACCGAGCTGGCACTGAAGATTTCCGAAGCGGTGGCAAATCGTTCTGTGACACTCGGTAGCGAGCAGGTTAAGCGCGGCGTGCTGATCTTCAGCATGGAAATGCAGGGGCAGCAGATTGTCGAGCGCCAGCTGGCCAACGCCTCAAGTGTATCCGTTTCGATGCTGCGCAAAGCGAACCACCTCAACGACGAGGACTGGGGCCGCATCTCCATGGGCATTCAGCGCCTGGCAAACCTCGATGTCTGGGTGGTGGACGCGACGAACCTCACCATCGAACAGATCCGCGCTGTGGCCACGCGCCATAAAAATCGCTATCCCGGCACTTCGCTCATCATGGCTGACTATCTGCAGCTCATCGAAAAGCCGATCGCAGAGCGTAACGATCTGGCCGTTGGCGCAGTTTCGCGCGGTCTGAAGGTGATGGCCATGGAGCTGAAAACGCCTGTTGTCTGTCTGAGCCAGCTGTCGCGCGACGTAGAGAAGAGACCGAATAAGCGCCCGGTTAATGCGGATCTGCGCGACAGCGGAAGCATAGAGCAGGATGCGGACGGCATCTGGTTCATCTATCGCGACGGTGTATACAACCCTGACAGCCCGGCATCAGACATCGCGGAGATCATCGTCGGTAAAAACCGCCATGGGCCGCAGGGTGTTGCCTACCAGAAATTTTACAACGGCCATTTCAAGGACATCGACCAGATGGAAGCCGCTCAGCTTGCACACGAACGCCCGGCGCGCGGCGAGGCCACTAAGAGGAGAGACTTTTGAACCAGATGTATGACATCACGCCGCTGGGCAAGCCCCGGCAGACGAATCGCGATCGGTGGGCGCAGCGTCCGGCGGTTATGCGTTACCGCGCATTTAAAGACGAGGTGCGTCTCCGCGGTGTAATGCTGCCGGAAAGCGGCTGCCGGATCACGTTTGTTATTCCCATGCCCGACAGCTGGAGCAAGAAGAAGCGGGCAGAGCACGTCGGGCGGCCGCACCAGCAAAAACCTGACGTCGATAACCTGCATAAGGCGCTGATGGATGCCGTGTTTGAAGATGACAGCGCGGTGTGGGATGCGCGGATCACCAAAATATGGGGAGAGAGGGGGCAGATACGCATTGAGAGCATTGCCTGAACGGGAACCACAACTGATTACGACAGGAGAATCACCATGAACCTCGAAAACTCCATTAAATTTTTTGCGCCTAAGTCGCCTCAGTTAAGCGATTCTCCACGGGCTACGGCCAGTGACAGCCACACCATTACGGATGTGATGGCATCCTTTGGTCTCACTGAAGCGCAGGCACGCTTCGGTTTTGAGCTGTTTCTGTCAAAGCACGGCGTAACGAGTAGTGACCGCGCCGTGGAGATGCTTACTGATTTTGGCGTTAAAGAGTCGGCGCGCTACCGGGCGATCACCGAACTCGCTGAAGAGACTAAACGTGGACTGGTGCAATTGCTCGCAACGTTCGCGTACCAGGATTATTCGCGCAGTGCTGCCAGCACGCGTACCTGCCCCTGCTGCAATGGCACCGGCTTCAGGGAGGCGGAAGTGTTCAGCACTAAGGCGCACACGCCTTTTGTTGCCAGGGAGGTGATGAGAACCTCAATCCGCTGGGGCGTGAAAGATGTCATTCCGTCCAGCTATGAGGTTAAACGCGATGTGCGAGAGGTTGTCCGGGCGCTTTGTTCATCCTGCGGAGGGAAAGGAGTGATCAGCAACGCCTGCCGCTGCCACGGCAAAGGCCTGGTGCTCGATAAAGAGCAGAGCAATCTGCAGGGCGTGCCTGTGATGAAAACCTGCCCGAAGTGTACAGGGCGGGGCTATGCGCGGCTGCCGTCTGAGGTGGTGCGCCGCGCGGTAGGATTTGCCGTCATGACTGTCAGTGAGCCGACCTGGCGCCGCAGCTTTAAACCGTTCTATGAGCTGTTGGTTATCCAGTGCCACCGGGAAGAATCGCATGCTGATCAGATGCTACAGCGCGTCACCAGCAACCGCGGCGTAAACACTTTTTCAGGTTAAGATAAATCCGATGTATTGACGCCGTGACGAAAATGGCCCAATATCTCGCCAATGATGGGATTTCTGTGTGCTGTTCATCAGCAGAGAAATCGGTCAGTTGCAAAAAAATGAGAATAATTAAAAGCGCCCGCGGCCTCACCAGCCTGCGGGCGTTTTTGTATTCTTGACATCAGGAAAGTGATTTTGTAAAAAAATAGTCGCCTGACGTGATCAGTTCATTGGTCCAATCATTCCTCTCATGTCAGGCCGGAAGCCCCGTCACTATGATGGGGCTTTTTGTTTATTCGTGATTCAGATAGAACTTTATTCGAGCTCTTGCTTAAGAATATTCCTATTATTTATAATAGGCTTAATGCGGTGAATCCCCCTATGCGGAGGGGTGGAATCCGGATAAGCCTAAGGCTTGATATGTCGCACGGGATGGACTTTTTCGGGTTTGCTATCTCACCGGGAGGCACCCGGCACCGCAGATAAAGATTTACCAGGCGCTGCATTGGCAGCGCCTTTTTTATACTCGCCAGTTTAGCTCAGATGGCAGAGCGCATGATTTGTAATCAGGATGTCGTGGGTTCGAAACCTGCAACCGGCACCATATTCTAAACCTAGCCTTCGAGCTGGGTTTTTTCGTTTTCGCCCCTGCTAATCGACGTGACTTTATGAATTCCCCTGTGTGGCAGCGGGCGACTTTTCTGCATAAAAAAATTCGCACTCAGGTGGATATTTTCTGCTGCTACCCAACGGCGCAAGGCGGGGCTTCTCTCTCGACAAGATGAAGCTTAACCGGGCTTGTCCTGTTCAATATTTAGACAATTCCTATTTGGACAAGTCCCCTATGGTGGGGTGGATATGAAAATTATGCCTGACAAAATTGCTTCCGCAGTGAGCTACTGCGTATCTGGAACACTTGTTTGTGGAGGCAGTGTGTCGCAATGGATACATGACCTCGACTGGAACAAGATTGCAGTAATCAGCGGTATCGTAATCGGTATCGCTACGTTCTTCACAAACGTCTACTTCCAACGCCGGCAGACCAGAGCTATTGAGAAGGCGGCTTATGAAGGCAGGACTGTTGTTCGCGGAGAATAGCCATGGCGATATCACCGCAGGCAAAGAGCCGCCTCAGTAAAGCCGTAATCGCTCTCATCCTATCAGGTGCCGGGGCATCGACAATTCTCGATCAGTTCCTGGATGAAAAGGAAGGTAACAGACTTCAGGCTTATCAGGATGGATCGGGAATATGGACCATCTGTCGCGGTGTAACGTCGGTGAATGGTGTTCGCGTTTTGCCTGGCATGCAAATGACCGCTGAGCAGTGCGAAAGGGTTAACCGCATAGAGCAGGAAAAGGCCATTGCGTGGGTTAAAAGCAATGTCCGCGTCCCGCTTACGCAGCCGCAGATTGCCGGCATCGCTTCCTTTTGCCCTTACAACATTGGGCCAGGCAAATGCTTCCCATCAACTTTTTACCGAAAGCTTAACGCCGGTGACCGTAAAGGCGCATGTGCAGCGATTAAGAGCTGGATATTTGACGGGGGCAGAGACTGCCGTATTCGTTCGAACGGGTGTTATGGCCAGATAGTGCGTCGGGACCAGGAATCAGAGCTGACCTGCTGGGGATTGGATGAATGATATTAAGTCGCATCAAATGGGATGCAGTTGCCATCGCAGTTCTTCTGCTGGTGGTCATAGCGCTCTGCGTCACGGTAAAGCTGCAGTCATCCTCGAAAGCGCTTTTGTTGCAGCAAAATGCCCAGCTTACGCAGGAAGGCGCCACCCAAAGCGCAGTAATCGCCACCCAGTCATTCCAGTTCAACCGGTTTAACACTATTGCCTCAGCAGCGCAGCAAAGCGCAACAAGCAGCCAGGCCGATTCAGAGGAGAGGGAAATTGAATACCGAAAAATCCTTGTCACTGAAAAAACCTGTGATCTGCCTGTTCCTGCTGCTATCGCTGGCCGGCTGCTCGACTACGCGAACCGTTTACGTGCCAGTGCAATGCGTAAAGATACCAGAGACGTTAACCAGCCCAGTGATACCACCACTGCCGCCGGCGCGCTGACTTACTGCCAGGCCGTTCTCTGGATCGACCCGTTGCTGACCACTATAGAGAGCGCAAACGGCAAGTTAGCCGCCATCAGGCAAATCGAACTGGAACGGCAAAAATGACCAAATTCCTGACCTGGCTGAAAAGCCTGTTTATCCATCCCAAAGAAGAGAGAGCAACCAAATGTCTGAGCCATTAACTGACGCCAGCACCGGCACAGGAACCACCGTACAGCAGACTGAAACCGCACTGCCGGCTACCCTCCATCAGCCCTCGGCAGCACCGGCTGAACCAGCTACCCCTGCAGCAGAAGTGAAAGAGGGCGTTCACGACTTCGAAGCAGCACTTTATTTTGTAGAGAGCGGTGTACTTCAGTTGGGTGCATCGGCGAAAGACGAGCTGAAGGCACTGGCGAAGAAATACCTGTAAAAAAAGGCGCATGGATGCGCCCTGAGTTTTTAATAAAAAAGCTTATTGTCGTAGGCTGCTTTTGTTATGCGCTCAAAAATTTTAAAGGCGAGGTTACCCTCGTTGTAATTCAATACCTCCCCAGAGTCGATATCACCAACAAAGATGATCCCATCATCATCAATCAGCATGGTGAGAACGTCTTGGGTTTCATCGTTTTGATCGTGTTTAAACGTCCACTTTAGGAACATTTTTGTATCGCGGAATACAAAGCGGTAGGTGCCTTTAAGGGTGATAGCTAACTCTGCATAGGTGATGACCTGCTCATTTTCATCACCTGAGAATTTTAAAATTTTCCTCAATAATCCCCTTTGCTCATAGTCTTCAGCCATTTCTTTGATGGTGGCCGTGTAAGCTCTGGCTAGAGATGGGGCATTTATCTCAAGAGCATTGCTGATTATGTGCATATTGAAAGCGGTCATATTCAATCCTTTTAAATTTCGGAAAAAATGGGGAAATTCAAAAAAACACCAAAGGCGGATTGAGTATTGAGCATATAAAAGCCGCTATGCAACCCCTTATTTCGTTACTCACTTCTGGCACTAGGAGTAAACATGGCAAAACCGGACTGGGGGAGCCTCCAACAACGGTTCCTGTCCGAGCATGCCAAAACCGGTATATCCCCCAAAGACTGGTGCGAAGCGCAGGAACTGAATTACTCATCTGCGCGCCGGTACATTAAAAAGCCGTCTGCGCAGCAATCTGCGCGTGAACCACTGCGCAAAAGTGCGCCTGCGCAGCGCATGTTTAGCGCAAATGCGCAGGCAGAAGCGCACGAAATTGATTTGCGCAGCTATGACCTGAACGATATGCAGATCCGGTTCGTTGAGGAGTATCTCATCGACCTGAACCGGACAGCAGCATATAAGCGCGCTGGCTATAAGGGGGAGGGCAATACAGCATACGTCAACGCCTCCCGGCTGCTAAGAAATGCTAAGGTCGCCGCTGCTGTGCGTGATGCGATGGATGCCCGCGCACGGCGCACGCAGATCACTCAGGACGCAGTGTTGCAATGGTGGTGGGACATAGCGACCGCCGATGCTACACAGTTGACCGAGCTGCACCGCTACTGTTGCCGTTACTGCTGGGGCTTCGGCCACAACTATCAGTGGCGGGATATGGTCGAGTTCGAAGAGAAGCGCATGGAGGCGATCGAGAAAAAGCAGCGGCCACCGGTGGACACCGGCGGTTATGGCTATGATGCGCTTGTCGACCCAAACCCTGAATGCCCTCGCTGTAATGGTCTTGGACTGAGCCGCCCGGTTTTTCATGACACACGTGATGCGTCTGGCGCTGCGCGCCGGCTGTTCGCCGGTATCAAAGAGGGTAAATTCGGGCTTGAAATCATCACCCGTGATCAGGATGAGGCGCTTAAGATGGTCGCCCAACATCTCGGAATGCTGAAGAGCAAAACCGAAATAAGCGGGCCTGAGGGTGGCCCAATTCAGACCGAGCAGGTTTCGCTGTCATCAGAGGAGGCGGCGGAGCTTTACCGCAAGATGATGGGGTAACTGGTGAAAACAGCGATTTCGTCATGTTTTAGGGCTATGCATTTTCGAGCCTGTTTTATGCACCGTTTATGCAGTCCGTTTTCAGCTTTTCCCTAATGAATTCATCATGAAATACGCCTTTGGCAGCTAACTGCGCGTGAGTGCTGTTTCGCCAGTGCGGGTAACACCCCTTATGTTAAATAGGGGGGGGGAAATTAATTGAGATCTGTAGATTATTGCGTTGAGGATTAAAAGCTGGCTCGGAAGCCAGCTTACTTAAATCATTTTTTACCTATGCGGGCTAAAGCTATAGCTGCTGCTGATCTTACTTCGGCTGAGCTATCATCGGACAATTGAAGGAGTCTGTCAGTTATTTCATCTGTTTTATAACCACTTTCACCAAAAGCAGTTGCGGCAGCGGCCCTAACCTGAGCAGAACTATCATAGGTCATTTGCATTAACCTGTTCTCAATTCTTTTTTCCATTTTACCTCTCCAGATGTTTGAGCCTATTAGTTATATCAGGATTATTTATGCCAATCCCATTCCCATTCAATTTCAAGAACCCTGACTATAAGCAGGTGTTTGAATGGCGGATGGAACGGCTACAGCGTATCCGCGCTAACCCTGAAGTGCTGCCGGCGCTGCGAACGTTTTACCGTGACGATCCGGCCCAGTTCATCATTGACTGGGGCATCACCACCGACCCGCGAAACCTCGATTTCGGGCTGCCCGTGTCCATCCCGTTCCTGCTGTTCCCAAAACAGGTGGAGTGGATCCACTGGATAATGGACCGGCGCGGCAACCATGAAAACGGCATCACCGAGAAAAGCCGCGAGATGGGGCTGAGCTGGACATCAATCGGCCTGGCCTGTGCGATGTGCCTTTTCAACAAAGAAATGGTGATCGGCTTCGGCTCCCGCAAAGAGGAGTATGTCGACAGCACCGGCGACCCGAAAGCGCTGTTCTGGAAAGCGCGTAAATTCGTGGAGATGCTCCCGGTGGAGTTTCGCGGCGACTGGAACGCAAAGAAACACGCTCCATACATGCGCGTTGAGTTTCCGACAACCGGCGCTGTTCTGAAGGGTGAGGCTGGCGACAACATCGGGCGCGGTGACCGTACCACACTTTATTTCGTGGATGAGGCAGCGTTCCTGCAGCGTCCCATGCTGATTGAGGCATCGCTGTCGCAGACGACCCGCTGCCGTATCGACCTATCGTCGGTCAACGGTATGGCGAACCCATTTGCGCAAAAGCGCCACGGTGGCCGCATCCCGGTGTTCACATTCCACTGGCGCAGCGACCCGCGAAAGGATGATGAGTGGTACCGCAAAGAGTGCGAGAAGATTGATAACCCCGTTGTCGTGGCGCAGGAACTCGACCTCAACTATGCCGCATCGGCTGAGGGCGTGCTGATCCCGAACGATTGGATTCAGGCTGCTATCGATGCACACGTAAAACTTGGCATTGAGCCAACCGGTAAACGCCTGGGTGCGATGGACGTTGCCGACGAAGGCCGCGACAAAAACGCCTTTTCTACTCGCCATGGTTTCCTGCTGGAGAACGTCCGCGAGTGGTCTGGTGTGGGCAGTGACATTTACGGATCGGTAGAGAAGGTGTTCGGCTACTGTGAAGAGGACCGCCTCGAGGAGTTCCGTTTTGATGAAGATGGCCTCGGCGCCGGTGTTCGCGGCGACGCGCGCGCCATCAACGAACTGCGGAAGGCAGCCCGGCGGCCAATGATTCTGGCAACGCCGTTTCGCGGCAGCGGCGCGGTATTCGATCCGGATGATGAAGCGGTGCGCGGTGACAATGGCCAGGCGGCGCGCCTGAATAAGGATTTCTTCGCTAA
The DNA here is from genome assembly GCF_035783935.1 of Pantoea dispersa. Lineage (GTDB taxonomy): Bacteria > Pseudomonadota > Gammaproteobacteria > Enterobacterales > Enterobacteriaceae > Pantoea > Pantoea dispersa_C. Next base: position 419,083 of record NZ_JALKOV010000004.1, read on the forward strand.
CGCCAAAGCACAGAGCTGGTGGTACCTGCGCAAGCTGTTCCAGAACACCTACCGCGCCGTAGTTGAGGGCATGGCTTTCAACCCGGACGAAATCATCTCGATCAGCAGCAAAATGGCGAATAAGGACAAGCTCGTGATCGAGCTGTCACAGCCGACCTATTCAATCAACGGAGTGGGCAAAATCATCGTGGATAAGCAGCCGGACGGCACGAAGTCTCCGAACCTGGCTGACTCCGTGATGATTAGCTACGCGCCAATGAACACCGATCTGGACATCTGGATGCGCCTGTAACGAGGAAACGATGGCACGAAAAAATAGTGGTGGCGCCGCGCGAACTCCTCAGGCGACCGCAGACAGCTACGACAACTTTATGGCGCGCGTTGGTATGCAGCAGCCGAACCAGCATGCGGCATCGACTTACCGCGCCAACTTCACCAGCCGCAACCGGCTGCAGATTGAATGGGCATATCGCTCATCGGCGATCATCGGCTCCGCGGTTGATGCCGTGGCCGACGATATGACCCGCAAGGGCGTGCGCATAACATCGGAAATCGACCCGAAAGCGCGCGGCGTCATTGAGTCATTGTTCGACGAGCTGGAGATCTGGGATCGCCTCAACGACACGATTAAGTGGTCTCGCCTGTATGGCGGTGCTGTTGGCTTCATCATGATAGAGGGGCAGGCGCCGTTTACCCCACTGCGGCTTGAGACCATCGGCGAAGGTAAATTCAAGGGCATTCTGCCGCTCGATCGCTGGATGATTAACCCAAACCTGCAGCGCCGTATTAAAGAAATGGGGCCGAACCTGGGCAAGCCCGAGCGTTACGATGTGGTGACAACGGCCAGCGGGATTCCCGCGTGGAGTATTCACCACAGCCGCCTGATCCGCTTCGATGGTGTCACGCTGCCGTATCAGCAGGCGCAGACAGAAAACGAGTGGGGCATGTCGGTGATTGAGCGCATCTGGGACCGCCTGACAGCGTTCGACAGCGCCACGATGGGCGCCGCGCAGCTGGTATACAAAGCGCACCTGCGAACCTATAAGGTGAAGAAGTTGCGCGAGCTGATCGCTCTCGGTGGCCCGGCATATGAAGCGCTGCTGAAAAACATGGACATGATTCGCCTTTTCCAGAGCAATGAAGGCCTGACGCTCATGGACGGCGAGGATGTTTTTGAAACCCACCAGTATTCATTCGCCGGCCTGGACGACGTGATAAGCCAGTTCGCCGAGCAGATCAGCGGCGCGACCGGCATTCCGCTGGTGCGCCTGTTCGGTCAGTCCCCGAAAGGTTTCTCGACCGGAGATGCGGATCTGGCCAACTACTATGATGGCATCGGCACCCAGCAGGAGCGCCGGCTGCGGCAGCCGCTTCGCAAACTGTTTGACGTGATGTACCGATCGGAGCTTGGCCAGCCGTTGCCGGACGATTTCACGTTCGAGTTTAACCCGTTGTGGCAGATGTCGGACGTTGACCGCTCCACGGTTGCGGTGAACACCGTTAACGCTATCAGCACCGCTTTCAACGATGGGCTGATGACGCGTAAAGCGGCGATGACCGACCTGCGTGAGGCCTCTGACGTCACCGGCATTGGCGCATCAATTACCGATGAGGATATCAACGATGCCGAAGATGAAGCGCCGCCAGGCATCGGAGAGATTGACGACCCGGAACCGGTCAAAGCAGGCGGAGATCCGGTATCAAACGAGCCTACGCAAGATAGCGCGAGCCGTGGGCGATATAGTCGATGGCCGATACGATGGTTCAAACGATAGCGTTCTGGAAATCATGGATGCGCTGGAGCGATACAGCGACATCATTGATGGCTGGGCCCACCGCGTAGCGACTGATTTTGCGCTGGAGGTGGCCCGGCAGAACGATAAAGAATGGCGGCAGCACAGCCAGTACATCAGCGCTGAACTGCGCCACATCGTTATGAACACGCCGGTTGGCCAGGTGATGCAGAGCATCGTCGCCGAACAGGTGAAGTACATAAAATCGCTTCCTCTCGAGGCAGCCGACCGCATCTACGACATCCAGAACAAAGCCATTGAGGCAGTCGTCGCTGGTGGCCGCGCTGAACCGTTCGCTAAAGAGATAGCAGCATCAGGTGATGTTGCAGCTTCCCGCGCGCGGCTGATTGCCCGGACCGAGATCGGGCGTGCGTCTACTGCGCTTACGCAGGCGCGCTCACTGGCGCTGGGCTCGACTGGCTACATCTGGCGCACCGCTGAGGATGGTGATGTACGCCATTCGCACGCTGAGATGGAAGGTAAGTTCGTCAGCTGGGACAAGCCGCCAACGCTGGATGGGTTAACTGGCCACGCCGGCGCGCTGCCGAATTGCCGCTGTTATTGCGAAGTTGTCATTCCTCATGCCAACGTGGTTCGGTTGCCAACTGGCGACCGCGTGCACCGCGTCATTACCGTGGATGGCAAGCCAGTCAGGGTTGCCGCCATCAAAATCAAACGAGCTGCTTAGGCAGCTTTTTTTACGCCTGCAGGTAATCGATGAAATACCTATTCAACACCCGCCTGGGCGAAACGCGGTACCGGCTCGGCGATGGCTCGCTTCTATGCAAAGACGTGCCGATCGCCCGCATCGGTTCGCAGCTGTATAGCGCGCTTGACCTGCCAAAGCTTACACCGGATGCGGACGGCGAAATCGTTGTCGAACGCACCGCGGACGAAGTGTTTAGCGCTGAGACCCTCGCATCGTTTGAAGGGATGACCGTCACCATCCTTCACCCTGAGGATGATGCCGGCAACATCATGTTTGTCGACCCGGAAAACTGGCGGGAACTGGCAGTCGGTCACGTTCAAAACGTCCGGCGCGGTACTGGCCAGCAATCTGACCTGATGATCGCCGACCTCATTATCAAAGACGATGAGGCGATCGCATATATCGAAAACGGGCTGCGCGAAGTTTCGTGCGGCTACGACGCCGAGTACGAGCAAACCGCCATCGGCAGGGCAAAGCAGTACCAGATTACCGGAAACCATGTGGCTCTCGTCCCAAATGGCAGGGCCGGATCACGTTGCGCAATTGGAGACAGAAACACGATGGCAACTAACAAAAATAACCTGCTGACCCGCATCAAACGCGCGTGGAAAACAGGTGACACCGACACCATGAATGAGCTGCTCGAGTCGTCCCAGACGGGCGATGAAGGCGGTGATTTGCCGCAGGGCGTCAATCTGAACATCAACCTGGCGCCGCAGCACCCTATGCCGGATAAAGATCCGGAAATGGGTGGCCTCAAGACCGGTGATAACGAAGAGCAGATCCCGGCCTGGGCTCAGGCCATTCTGTCGCGCCTCGATAAGCTTGAGGGTAAAACCACCGACAGCGATGATCAGCAGGATAAAAAAGAGCCGACCGGCGACGCCGACGGCGAAGACAAGGAAGAAGAATCGACCCCTACCGGCGATTCGGCTTACCGCGCTGAACTCATCATGCCGGGTATCGACCTCTCGCAGAAGATGAAGCCCACCGCGTTTAAACGCCACGTTCTGGCCTCAGCTGATCAGGCGCTGGTGCGCCAGATTGTCGGTGACGCTGCAATCAAACAGCTGCCCAAAACGCATATTGAAATGGCGTTTACCGCTGTTTCTGAACTGGCGAAAGGCCGCAATACTCAGGCCAGCCGCACCATCGATGCTGCCAGCAAAACCGGTAGCTCTAACGCTGACCTCAACGAGCAAAATAAAGCCTTCTGGTCTAAACGCTAAGGAAAATCCATGAGCAACTCAATTCTTTACCGGATGCCAGTTGGCATCGCCGGTGCTATCTCGCGCCCTCAGGATCTGACCGTGGAGCCGGTGATCATTAACGCTGCCAACGCGTTCACTGCTTATGGCCTGGCGGGCAAGTTTGTAAATGGTCTGTTTGTGCCGCTGGCTGATGGTGATACAGCTGCGGTGATTCAGGGCATTTACGTGCGTCCGTACCCAACCACTCCAACCCCGGATCTGGTCCGCCAGGTTGGCGCAGACAAAAATTTCCCGGGCGATGCGCTCAAACGCGGCTACATGACCGTGAGCGTCGGTTCTGATGCTACTGGCATCACCAAAGGCGCGCCGGTGTATGTCGTGGTGAGCGTCGACTCGACCATTGATGTGCCGCTGGGTGGTTTTTACGCCACCGAAGTGAGTGGCAAAACGGTTGTGCTGCCGAACGCGCAGTTCACCGGTGCGGGCGATGCCGACGGCAACGCTGAAATTTCCTACAAGATTTAAGGATCGAAAATGCAGACTTTTGACCAACGCACCGTTGATTCAACAGGTGCTTTCCTGGTTGGCGAGCTCGAGCGTCTCGACCAGACGCTGAACGCGCCGCTGGTAAGCTACACCTGGACCCGCGACATTCAGCTGCGCGAAGACGTGTCGATCGCCGATGACATTTCCAGCTGGACAAATACCAGCTTCGCCGCCGCCGGCTCCGGTGCTAACCCGAACGGTAAAAACTGGGTGGGCAAGGATTCTACGGCGATCGCAGGCGTGAACGTCAACATCGATAAAGATGGTAATCCGCTGAACCTATGGGGGATGGAACTGGGCTGGACCATTATTGAGCTGCAGGCAGCTCAGCAGGTTGGCCGGCCTATCGACACCCAGAAGTATGAAGGCATGCAGCTGAAATGGCAGATGGACAACGATGAGCAGGTTTACATCGGTGACAGCGCGCTGAATCTGAAAGGCCTTCTGAACCTGACCGGTGTCGCGCTAAATAACGCGCCGAAGACCTGGTCGGCATCCACCAATGATGAAATTCTGGACAGCGTCAACTCGATTCTGACCGATGCGTGGAAAGCCTCGGCCTATTCGGTGGTTCCTACTGAACTTCGTGTACCACCAGAGCAGTATGCGCTGCTGGCGAGCCGGAAAGTCTCTGAAGCGGGCAACATGTCGCTGCTGACCTATCTGTCTACCAACACCATTGCGTTCCACAACAACGGCATGCCGCTGGAGATCAAAGCCATCAAATGGCTGAAAGGTCGCGGTGTCGGCGGAAAAGACCGCATGATTGCCTACACCAACGATAAAAAGTACGTCCGTTATCCGCTGGTGGCGCTGCGCAGTATCCCGATCCAGTATCGCGGCCTGTATCAGCTGGTGACTTACTACGGCAAGCTCGGTGCTATTGAGCCGATTTACCGTGAAACCATTGCCTACATTGACGGCATTTAACCTTCACAAAGCCCCGTAAGGGGCTTAGCAGGAGCCTGAAATGGCAAAGAAAACACAGGTAGAAATTCTGGTACACACGCCGTTTACCTTTACCAGCGATAAAGGGGAAAAAACGCCATTCCCGGCCGGGCGCCATACCGTTGACAAAGACGTCGCAGAGCATTGGTTTGTAGTGGCGCACTCTGACCAGACCGGCAGCGCGACAACGAGCGGCAGCGATGACGAGCTGCTGGCGCAGATCGAGAGCCTGAAAACTCAGTTGGCGGACCAGGTCAAACTGAACGGCGATCAGGCCGAATCAATTGCCGCCAAAGATAAAGCATTGGAAGTGTTAACAGCAGAGCTGGAAACGCTGAAAGCCGCTGGAGCTGGAGCCGATGTCAAAAAATGAGTCGCTTCCCTCAATAACTGATTTTCGCACCGCCTTCCCGCAGTTCGCTGACGCCACCAAATATCCCGATCCTCAAGTCGAATTTCGCCTGAACCTGGCTGACATAATGTTGAGCGAGAAGGTCACCGGCAAAAAGATGTTCCCGTATTTAGTCGAGCTTTTCGTGGCGCACTACATGGCGCTATGGCTGGCTGACAGCAATGCGGCAGCGGTCGGTGGTGCTGGTGGCTCAACCAACGGTGTGCAGGCGTCGAAATCGGTGGATAAGGTCAGCGTGAGCTATGACACCGGCGCCACGCTTAATCCGGATGCCGGTTTCTGGAACAACACGCGCTACGGCGCTGAGTTCTGGCAACTCATCATCATGTTTGGTGCCGGAGGTCGTCAGCTGTGAAATCAGGTCTCACCATTCGCAGCGATAACGCTGCAGCTGTTCTGGCCTCACTTAAAGCCATCGCGGACAAAGATGTGCTGGTGGGGATCCCCGAGGACAGAAGCGAGCGTGATGATGTTCCGTTCGGTAATGCCGGTATCGGCTACATCAACGAAAACGGCTCTCCCGCGCAGAACATCCCCGCGCGCCCGCACCTCGTTCCCGGTGTGCGGTCAGTTCAGGATCAAACGGTTCCGCACCTCCGCGCTGCTGCTCAGGCAGCGATGAGCGGTAATGCCGCTGCTGCTGATCTGGAACTGAACCGCGCCGGCGCGCTGGCGGCGAATGGTGTGAAGCGGTACATGACCATCACAGCATTTACGGCCCTCGCTGAACGCACCATTGATGCACGCATTGCCAGGGGGCGAACCGGTGACAAGCCGCTGATTGACACCGGCCAGTACCGGCGCGCCATTACTTATGTCGTGAGGAACAAAAATGCCAACTCTTGATGTTAGCGATGTGCTTCTCTCGCCTGAATTCCTCGACACCGAACTCTGGTACCGCCGGAGCATTCAGTCAGTCGATAGCGACGGCTTTCCCGTTAACGATGAAACGCGCCAGCAGTTCGGCGGCGTTGTTACGGTAGACCGCTCACTTGAGGCAAAACGCATGGAATCGGGGCAGGTAATCGCGGGTGCAATCCTGGTAATCACACAAACGCGGCTGATTAGCGGGAAAACTGCGCTTGACGCTGACATCGTAGAATACGCCGGCGCGGATTATCGCGTGACGTTTGTTGATCCTTATCCCCGATATGGTGCGGGCTTTGTTCAGGCTCACTGTGAACTGCAGCCATTCGATGGTGGCGCTAATGAGCAATGACAGCACGCAACCTGGTTATCTGACGCCTCTTAGCGCACCGCAGGCTTACGACGAAACGCTCGAGCGCGTCCTCAGTCGATGGGTGAAAGCTCTGTCTGGTTTACCGGACAGTATGGTCCGTCCTCGCTGGACGCCGGTACAGGCAGCAATCCCCGCGCAAAACGTTGACTGGTGCGGATTCGGCATCATCGGCTTTACCACTGATGCCTCGCCAGCGTTTGTACTGCAAACCGATGACGATACCGAGATGTGGCGCCATGAGATCGTGGAATGTATGGCCTCATTTTATGGTCCGTCAGGCCAGCAAATCGCCGCGCTGTTTCGCGACGGTATGCAGTTACCGCAGAACAATGACGAGCTGAACAGGTTCGAACTCTCCTTTTTCGATGTGAGCCAGGTGACGCCTTTCCCTGAATTAATCAATAACCAGTGGGTGCGCCGCTACGACGTAACCGTCCGTTTGCGCCGCAAAGTGATCCGCAAGTACGGCATCAAATCCATCCTCGACGGCAACGTCAGCATCTCAACCGGAGAATAATCATGGCGAAAGGTTTGCCATTAAGTCGTGTCACAAACGTGACGATGACTCTCTCTGCTCGTGCAGCACAAGGCCGAAACTTCGGCTCTATGCTGATTCTGGGCACTTCAACAGTCATTCCGATCAGTGAACGCATGCGCGCCTATTCAAGCGCTGATGACATCGGGGATGATTTTGGCATCGACAGCGAAGAGTATCGGGCTGCGGTCATCTGGTTTTCACAGTCTCCGCAGCCTACAATGATTTACGTTGGTCGCTGGGCTAAAACGCTTACCAGTTCAGAATCGGGCAGCACTGAAAGCCTGCTGCAGGCCGTTAATGCCATTATGGACTTTAACAGCTGGTATGGTCTGCACCTGGCTGTAGATGAGGCCGATTACCCGACAGACGCTGAACTGATTAATGTGGCCGCTGCGATTGAAGCATCGACGGTATCCCGAATCT
>NZ_JALKOV010000005.1:0-325295 GCF_035783935.1 Pantoea dispersa
ATGCGCGCGTCCGTGGCCAGCAGCTCGGCGTTCAGCTCAAACGACTGCGACAGCGCCTCGGCGCCGGTGAGTTTCCAGAACAGCAGGCCGTCCATCGGCAGCTGCGCGGTGATGCGTGAGAACATAATAAATCCCTGATGATTAACTGTGTGGATCGAGCAACCAGACGCCTTCTTCGCTGATGGTCAGCGTTTGCTCGCGCGTGCCGCCCTGGCCGCTGATGGCAAAGGTATAGTTGCCTGGCGCCAGCTGCAGCGCGGCAAAACCGTTGGCGGCAGGCACCAGCGCCTGCGGTTTGCCATTCACCTGGACGCGTTCGCCCTGCTGCAGCTTGATGTAAACCTGCGCGACCGGCTCCGGCGGCGGCGCAGGCTGCGGCTCCACTTCGCGCGGTTTTTCCGGCGTTACCGCTGCCGTTGCGGCTGGCGCTGACGACGCTGACGGCGCTGAAGGTGAAACTGCCGGATCAGCAGCTGGCGCGCTGTTTTGCACCGTCTCTGCCGGCGCCGCAGGCTCATCGCCCCCGGACATCAGCAGGCCCACGCACAATCCCACCAGCACGCCCGCAGCTACCAGCCCCGGCAGCGCTAAGCGATGGCGCAGCAGCGATTTCACCGGCGAGAGCGTTTCGGCTTCGTTCGCTTCTTCCACCGGCACCAGCATGGTGCCCGGTCCGCTGATTTTGGCGCTCAGCAGCGGTTCCGGTTCGCGCTCTGGCAGCGCCATCAGCGCGGCAAAGGCATCAATATCCTGCGGCCGATCTTCCGGTTTGAGTGCCAGCGCGCTGTCCACCGCCGTCAGCAATGCCTGGGAGTAGCCCGGCAGGCGGCGCGCGGCCAGCGGCTGGTAGTTATCTTCGATGCTGCGCACCACGCTCACCGGCGGTGGCGCCCCGGTGATCAGCGTGTGCAGCACCGCGCCCAGCGCGTAAATATCCGTCCACGCGCCCTGTTCGCTTTCGTCGTTATCGCTGTATTGCTCGATGGGCGCATAGCCCGGACGCAGCATGGTTTCGCTCTCATCCGACAGGTTGCCAATGGTTTTACGCGCGGAGCCAAAGTCCAGCAGCACCGGCTCACCGCTGCTCTGGATCTGGATGTTATCCAGCGAGATATCACGGTGCAGGTAACCGGCGTCGTGGATGGTTTTGATCGCCCCCAGCAGCGGTGGCAGCAAGCGACGAATCCAGGCTTCATCCACCAGCTGCGGATTGCGTTCGCGCAGGTTCGATAAGGTGGTGCCGCTGTAAAACACCGTGCCCATATAAGCAGTGTCGTTCTGCACCCAGAAACGCAGCACGTGCAGCAGATTAGGATGGTTGAAACGGGCCAGCAGGCGCGCCTCCTGAATAAAGCTGTTCAGCCCGGCATGAAAGGTTTTGCTGAAGCGTTCGCTGCGCAGCACCAGGTTCAGATCATCGCTGCGCACCGCCAGCGAAGCTGGCATAAACTCTTTGATGGCGATATCACGCTCGAGCTGATGATCCCAGGCACGATAAACAATGCCAAAGCCGCCACCACCGATCACTTCTTTAATTTCAAACTCATTGAAACGGTAACCCACCGGCAGAGCGTTGGGTACGTTGAGGGGATTATCGTGTTCCGACATTTTCGAAAACTCTCTGATCACTAACGGCTTTAGACATCGAACTGGCAAACAAACTCGCCCTGCTCACAGCGCACCTGCACGCGACGATAGCGTTCATCGCGGGCGTGGGCGCTGAGCAGCATCTGGCTCATCTGCGGCAACAGGGTATTGGTAAGGATGGCGTCGACCATGCGGCCACCGGACTCCACTTCCGTGCAGCGCTGCACGATCTGGCTGATGACCGAATCGTCAATCTGCGCGCTGATGCCGTGGTTGTCGGCGAGGCGCTGAACAATACGGCCCAGCTGCAACCGGACGATTTCCGCCAGCATCGCGTCGCTTAGCGGGTAATACGGCACCACCAGCAGGCGACCGAGCAGCGCCGGCGGGAACACCTCCAGCAGCGGTTTGCGCAGTGCGGTACTTAGCGCCTCCGGATCCGGCATCAGCTCCGGATCGGCGCACATCGCGCTGATCAGCTGCGTACCGACGTTGGAGGTCAGGATAATGATGGTGTTGCGGAAGTCGATATGGCGCCCTTCGCCATCCTCCATCCAGCCTTTATCGAACACCTGGAAGAACAGCTCGTGCACATCCGGATGCGCCTTCTCGATCTCATCCAGCAGCACCACGCTGTAAGGACGACGCCGCACCGCTTCGGTCAGCACGCCGCCTTCGCCATAACCCACGTAGCCCGGCGGTGCGCCTTTCAGGGTGGAAACGGTGTGGGCTTCCTGAAACTCGCTCATGTTGATGGTGATGATGTTCTGCTCGCCGCCGTACAGCGACTCGGCCAGCGCCAGCGCGGTTTCGGTTTTGCCGACGCCGGAGGGACCGCACAGCATAAAGACGCCGACCGGTTTGTTCGGATTGTCGAGGCGCGCGCGTGAGGTGCGCACGCGTTTGGCGATCAGATCGAGACCGTGCCGCTGGCCAATCACGCGCTGGTTGAGCGTATCGGCGAGATTGAGCACCGCGTCGATTTCGTTTTTCACCATGCGCCCCAGCGGGATCCCGGTCCAGTCCGCGACCACGGCGGCCACCACGCTGGCATCCACGGCGGCAAACAGCAGCGGCGCTTCGCCCTGTACCTGCTGCAACTGCTGTTGCGTCGCGTCCAGCTCATCGCGCAGCGCGACTTCGCCCTCCGTCACGCAGCGCGCCCGCAGCGCAATAAGCTGATCGACCAGTTCACACTCCTGCTGCCAGCGCTGCTGCAGCGCATCGCGCTCAGTTTCCAGCGTCGCGCGCTGCGCGGCAACCGCCTGCGAACGCGCCGCGTCGCCCAGCCCGACTTTGCTTTCGCGCGCAATGATTTCCGCTTCAATCTCCAGCGCGGCCAGACGATGCAGGCAATCTTCCAGTGCCGCCGGCTGTGCGCCCTGGCTCACCGCCACGCGTGCGCAGGCGGTGTCCAGCAGCGCCACCGCTTTGTCCGGCAGCTGGCGCGCCGGAATGTAACGGTGCGACAGCTTCACCGCCGCGCTGACTGCCTCATCAAGCAGCAGTACCTGATGGTGCTTCTCCAGCGCACTGACGGTACTGCGCAGCATCAGAATCGCTTTGGCTTCATCCGGCTCCTGCACCTGCACGGTCTGGAAACGACGCGTCAGCGCCGGATCTTTCTCAATATACTTTTTGTATTCGGCCCAGGTGGTGGCCCCGATGGTGCGCAGCTGGCCGCGCGCCAGCGCCGGTTTCAGCAGGTTGGCGGCATCACCGGTGCCCTGCTGGCCGCCGGCTCCGACCAGCGTGTGGATCTCGTCGACGAACAGCACGATCGGCGTCGGGCTGGACTGTACTTCATTAATCAGCGCCTGCAGGCGTGCTTCAAATTCGCCTTTCATGCCGGCCCCGGCCTGCAGCATGCCGATATCCAGCAGCCACAGCTGCACATCCTGCAGCGGAGCCGGTACGTCGCCAGCGGCAATACGCAGCGCCAGGCCTTCGACCACCGCGGTTTTGCCAACGCCCGCTTCGCCGGTCAGCAGCGGGTTGTTCTGCCGGCGACGCATCAGAATATCCACCATCTGGCGGATCTCTTCATCACGGCCGGTGACCGGATCGATGCGTCCTTCGCGTGCGCGCGCGGTGAGATCCTGCGCGTACTGCGCCAGCGTGCTGGTGCTGGCTGCCGGTGCGGCACTCTCCGCGCCCGGCTGCGCCACCAGCGCCTGCTGTGCTTCTTTACTGCTGGCGAGCAGCGTGTCGAACTGCTCGAGCAGCGCATCAGCATTGATACGGCCAAACTGGCCGGAGATGCCTTTCAGCACGCTGGCGAGGTTGAAGGTTTTGAGCATGCCAATCAGCAGATGGCCACCGCGAATGCGCGTCGCACCGTACTTCAGCGAGGCATAGACCCAGGCGCGCTCGACCGCGCTGTCGATGTGTTCGGCGAGATCGGAAACCGCACCCGCGCCGCGCGGCAGGCGGTCGAGCGCCGCGACGATATCCCGCGTCAGCGCGTTTTCATCCAGTGAAAAATGGCTGATCACCCGCTGTAAGTCGCCATCCTGCTGCTGCATCAGCTGGTGCAGCCAGTGCACCAGCTCAACATAAGGATTGCCGCGCAGTTTACAAAAGGCGGTGGCGCTTTCCAGCGAGGTAAATAACAGCGTATCCAGTTTGCCGAATAACACGGCACGGCTGATTTCTGACATATCGGGTCTCTTTGATGAAAGAAGCAGGCTGTGTAACAGGGAAAAGCGATTGGGCTAGCTTGCGGCTGCCTCAACCTCAAACATGAAATCTTCGCGATCCTGCGGCTGTGGCGCGTGTCCCAGCCAGCTGGTGTAGCCCAGCCGGGCATTGCCTCCCAGCGTGACGCTTTGCACTTCTTCCGCCGCCAGGATCAGACTGAGGTCCCACTGCATTTCGATGCCGAGATAGTGACGCACCCAGTCGCGCACTTCGCGCGCGCCCGGCGCATCCGGCAGAAAGTGGGCATACTGCTGCGCGTTCAGCGGACCGAGCCGCAGGCGAAAGCGGTGCTGCACATCGCGCACCGCCACGCCGAGAAACGCCGATTCGCCCAGCCGCGGCATCTGGCGTCCGGCCCCCAGCCGCGCCTGATCGCGCGCGTCCAGCGTCAGCCACTGCGGCACGTTTTGTGCCAGCTGCACCGGTACGCCAAAGTAGTGACGCAGAATGCGTACCAGCCCTTCGGCATCGTGACCGTGGCGGCTGAGGTGGCCGACCAGCATCAGCCGCGCATGCAGGCTGAGCGAACTGGCCTGCTGCTGTGCCGGTAAACCGATGCCGGCCAGACAGGCAAGGTAATCGACAAAGCGGCTGTTATCGGCGCGATCCAGCGAAACGGCCGGCTGCGCATCGGCCCAGGCGCGATAAAACAGCAGCGTGGCGCGATGGTGAAAGATGTCGGCAAACGCCGCCAGGCTGTGATCCTGATGGTGCACCATGCGCTCGTGCACATATTCCGTCAGGTGGGTCGGCAGCGGACCGTTGGGGCCAAACAGGCCAAAGCTGTATATCGCCACGTCATGGCGCGCGTCCTCTGCGCGCGGCTGCACGCTGGCCAGCGTTGCCGGGGCAAACGCCAGCGATGGTTTCTGACCAATGCGCAGCGCTTCGAATTTCGGCAGCGGCGCGCGTCCCAGCGGATAACGCTGGCCGCCCTGCGCATCCAGCCGGCGCAGCAGCTGAAACAGATCGTAGCGCCACGGTGCCGCCATCACTGCCTGCCAGAAATCGTCCGGCAGCCGCTGGGCGCGCTGCAGCGGAATGATCTGCCCTTCGCTCATAGCAGCGCCTTCCTGCCCATGCGCGGCGGCCAGTAGCCCACCTCGCCGCGCTGCTGGCTGTTGAGGGTGAATTCGGTAAAGCTATTCAGCGCCACCAGCCGGCCGCACACCCGCTCCAGCACGCTGCCGAGCAGCCACGGACTGGCACCGGAGAACGCCTGTTCGTCGACCTCCAGCGTGATGCTGACGCCGCGCGCAAACACTACCGGGCCCGGTTCCGGCACCCGGCGGTTGACCGCGCTGAGCTGGCAGTGGCGAATACCGTCAATCTGGCGCGCCACCGCCGCTTCGGCGAGATTGGCGTACAGGCTCAGCAGCTGGCGCAGCGCAGCCGCGCCCTGGCCGTCGCTGCTGTCCATCAGGCTCAGGTAGTTCATCTGCAGGTGGCTAATCAGACGCCACGCGGAGAGCCCTTCGGCCAGCGCCGGACGCGGCGGCGTCGGGCCTTTACACAATTTCAGCTGACCGACCGGGATCGAATCCGGCATGACGAAATTGCCCTGCTCCTGCTGCAACAGCATCAGGGGCAGATCGCGGCTGGTGCAGAGCACGTCTGCCGACAGATAGCGCATGTCGTCGCGCCACGGCGTGTGATGCTCATCCACCAGCGACAAAAACACTTCCGAGCCGATGTAGCCGGTGCGCGTGCCGTAACGCTGCGCCTGCTCGGACAGCGTGCGCTGCTCGCGGCGCAGCGAGAAATAGGCGCCGTAATCGCCGTCGTCGCCGCTGAAGGTGCTCCAGAACGGGCGGAACATCTGCTCTTCGCGCTTGCCCTCAACGGTGGCGTAAAGCCGCTGTACCGAGTGCACTTCGTAGTCCAGCGGCCGGATGTTATCCACCACCAGATGATATTCGTGCTGGCTGTCGCTGACCTTCAGGCGCTCGGCCGTTTTGGGAAACAGGTTGATCACCGGCGTGCAGTGCAGCGCCAGATGGCTGCTGTCCACCACGCTTTCCAGCGCGCTGTCGGCCTTATCCAGCAGGATGATAATGTCGAATTCCTGCGCGTTGTCGCAGCGGCGCAGAAACGGTGCCAGCTGGCTCAGGCTGATGAACTGGAAACGCGCCGGGAAGGCAAAATACTCCTGCAGTAGCCGGTAGCCGTCGAAGTTGCGCAGATCGTCCGGCAGCAACGCCTGCTCCGGCGCAAAGCCTTCCTGCTGTAGCGCCTCATCCGGCAGCACCTGGCGCAGCGGCTTCTGTTCGACCGATTGCAGCAGCATGCCGACGCGGTGCTGCATCAGCAGTTCCAGCAGTTTCAGCGCCTGAATGTCCGGGCCGCTGAGATACAACATTAAATCGGCGACGTTCAGCTGGCTAAGCGACGAAATGCCTTCACAGGCGATGCGCACGCGCAGCGCGCTGGCCGCACCGCGACCGCTGAGCTTCAGTTCACCCAGCGGCAGATCGCCCGGCACGCCGCCGAGGGAAACGTCGCTGATGCGCAGTGGATGCAGCGTGACATCGTGCGCCGTGGTGTAGCTGCAGGTTACGCCGTTTTTCTTCAGGTGCTGGCTCTCCATCATGGTGCCGCGCGGCACGTGGAAGCCATTACTGATGTCGCCTTTGCGGCTGTCCGGCGTGAGCTGTGCAATCGCCATCGACGGCGTAGGTGACAGATAAGACGGTGCAATCATCTCCAGCAGCCGCTGCGAGAAGCGCGGGAACTCGGCGTCCATTTTGAGCTGCACGCGCGAAGTCAGGAAGGCAAAGCCCTCCATCAGCCGCTCAACGTAAGGATCGGCAACTTCGATGCCGCGCATCCCCAGCCGCCCGGCAACTTTCGGATAGCGCGCAGCGAACTCCGCGCCCAGCTCACGCAGATAGGCCAGTTCGCGGTTGTAGTAGTCGAGCAGTTTGCTGTCCATGATTAACCTGCATCCAGTAGTTCAAAGTGACCGCTTTCCAGATCAACCTGGGTGCGGAACAGAAACTCCAGCGGATAAGGCACGCACCACAGGCGGCCTTTGATCTCAATTGATAACACGTTGTGCAGGCTGAGCGATTTCAGATCGCTAACGCAGCGCACCTGCAGCCCCTGCGGCAGAATGCGCGGCTCAAAGTGCAGAATGGCATCGGTCATTTTGCGCTGCATATCCTGCCATTCGATGTCGGAAATGTTCTGTCCGGCCAGCGGCGCCACGCCAAAATTCCACACCGAGCGCTGCACTTCACCAAAGGCGCTGAGATCCTGCTGGGCTTCGTTGTTGATGGTGTTGAACAGCCACTGCAGATCGCGCAGCACGTGGCGGCGCAGCGTGCTGTGTGAAATCAGCGTGGTGTTGCTGGCTTCGCTCTGCTTGTCCGGCGCGTTGTCAGTCAGACGATCGAGCAGCGAGGATTGCAGCTTGTCGCGCGCGGTTAGCGCATCGCGATTTTTACGCGCGCGGAAACCGCCGTGCAGCTGGGCATAGCCATCGTTGTGCGAGCTGTTATCACGGCTCATCGCTGCCGCCTGGCTGGAACGCCAGCTGCTGCAGCGTCAGCAGCGGATACTCGCCGCTGTCGCTCAGCCACAGCTTCTGGCCGTGACCGATAAACTGGCTGTCATCGTGGCCCAGCGGCTGCCATTCCGTGACGCTGGCGCGCAGGTAGCGCTCATCCGCCCCCGGCAGCAGCGGGTAGCGCACCGGGATCTGGCAAATCTGCTCGCTGCCATCTACCAGCTGCACGCGCGTATGGCGCCAGACCAAATCGGTGACGCTGGCGGGTGCCTGAAATTCCATCTCGCGGATCGCGGCGAACGGAATCCAGTAGTAGCGGCCGTTGGCGATGGCTTCGCACACCGGCCCGAAGCGGCTGTCGCCGTCCATCAGCCACGCGAAGTCTGTCGTCTGTTCCTGCTGCTGTAGCTGGCCCGGATTGGCGTCGGCCTGCGCCAGCGCGGCGGCACGCTGCTCAGCGCCCTGCGCGAAGTCACCGCGAATCTCGGCGGTCAGCGCAGCCAGCAGGGTTTCGCACCACGCCCACGCGCTGCCCGGCAGCTGCGGCTGCGCCTCGCCGCGCAGTACCGCTTCACGCTGCTGCTCACCGGCAATCGCCTGCTGCAGTAAGGTGACGGTCGGCTGCGCCTGGGGCGTCAGCGCCAGCCACGATTGCAGCTGGGTTTGCGCGCGCGTCCAGTTGCCCGCCAGGCACAGCAGCTGCACAAACGCCGCGCGCAGGTCGGCACTGGCCGGGCTGGCCTGAATCTGGCGGGTGATATCAGCGAGGTTATCGGCCAGTGAGGCACTGGCGAGGCGCGATTGTAACGACTCCATGCAAGCTCCTTTTGCGTTAGTTAATGGTGCGGTAAACCGCAGCGGCGGGATCTTTCAGCTCCGGATGCAGCTGCTCTACCAGCTGGACTTTCAGCGGTGCGCTGGCGCTCAGCCACGGCGACCATACTTTGCGCACTTCCTGCAGCCGGGCGCGCAGCGCGCTCTCATCGGCGGCATCGCTGGCGGGCATTTGCACCACCACCTGATCCGGTGCCTGCCAGCCGTTGAACTGGCTGCTGAACGGCAGCACCAGCCAGCTGTCTGGCGACTTCTCGTTGCTCAGCACCATGCGTTCGCTGTTGACGGTAGTGATGCTGAGCTCGGCGCTCTGCTGTTTGTTATTCAGGCCGGCAATCGGGAAGCCCTGCAGGAAAGTGACCACCACGGTTTTTGCCGCACCGTTGCCCATCTGCGTCAGGCTGCTGTGGCCGCTCAGCCAGCCATCCTGACCGCAGCTCAGTCCCTGTTTTGACGGCACGAACAGTGCGCTGGTCTGCGCCGGATGCTGCCACCAGGTGCGGAAGTGACAGCCGTCGAGCAGGCTGAACTGCAGCCACGGCGTGGTATCGGCCTGCGGCGAGTTGAGCACCGGCGCGGCAGGTGCAACCGCAGCGGCCTCTGGCTGCTGCACGGGCGCGGGCGGCGGCGTCACCACCGTTTGCCACTGCTGCGCTTTGGCAGCGCTGCCGCTGGCGATCGGGTTGCCGTCGTCATCGTTGAGCGCCCAGTTGAGCTGCTGCAGCGCTTTACACTGCGATGCCATCAGCCCGGCAACGCGCGGCAGAAAATCCTCCAGTGCCGCAACATTTTTCTCGCCGTGGGTGACGATACGTAAATCCACGTTGCGCTTACACCAGCTCGCCAGCTGGTTATCTTTCACGTCATCAATCCAGACATCCAGTTTCTGTGCCGGGGACTGCACGATGCGATAGTTCTCAGCAAATGCGTGCGTGCTGAGCAGCAGCGCAGCCAGACCCAGTAATCCATGTTTCATGTTGGCGTTCTCAATCTCGAAGAGGGAAAAACTGCGCCGCTTCGGACAGCGAGTGCAGTAAGGTGGTGTCCTGCGGTGAGCCAATCCAGACGGCCAGCGCGCTGAAGTTATCCTGCTGGCCGTTATCCGGCTGACCGTTGCGGATGATTTGCTGCATCAGCGTCAGCCACTCTTCCGGCGTATTGACCATGTGCAGCGACTGCTGCATCTGCTCCAGCGTTACGCCGTGCCAGAAGCCATCGGTGCACAGTAAAAAGGCGTCGCCGTCTTCTATTTCCACCACATCGCTGTAGCTGGCGTCGCGCTGCTCATCGCCCATGCCAAGGGCAAAGTAGAGCAGGTTGCTGTTGATGCCTTCGGTCTGGTGGCCGGCATCTTTCATCTGCTGCACCAGGCTGTGGTCGGTCGTCACGTGATAGAGATAACCGCGGCGAAACAGATACAGCCGGCTGTCGCCCGCGTGCGCCCAGTAGGCTAGCTCGTAGTCGCGGTCGACAAACAGGCTGACCAGCGTGGTGCCCATGCGGCTGTGCTCGCTGCTGGCTTTCTGCTGCTGGCGAATCGCGTGATTCGCGTGGTTGACGTAGTTACGAATTGACTGCGCATCCAGATGCGCGTTGCCGTCGAACGCCTCCATCAGGCTGCTGCGCGCGATGCGGGCGGCCACGTCGCCGCCGGGAAATCCTGCTACGCCGTCGCACACCACGAAGCAGGCTGAGCGTTGGCCGATGACCTCACCGGTTTGATCCTGATTGCTGGCGCGGTCGCCCTGATTCGACGTGGAAGCAATGGTGATATTCATGCGTCATCCGTGTGGGTTTGTGAATCTTTGTACTGATTAACTTCCAGGTCGTAGGCATGCAGGAAAGCTTCGCCGAACAGGGTGTGGAAATCGTCCTCAATCTCGCCCGCCGTCTCGCCGTAGCGCTCAACAAAATGCTCCCACAGCGCGGCTTTGCGGCTGCCCGGCAGGCCGAGGCGCGACAGCGATCCCGCCTGGCGTGCTTCTTCTTCCAGCTGATCCGGGTTAAATGATTGCAGCATCGAAGCGATAATGGCGCGGATCCCGGCGATCATGCCGAGCTGATGCGCCTGCAGATCGATCAGCGCATCACGCACCGCCTGACGCGGCGGCATGAAGCCCGGCATGCGGCTGCCAAACATCTGCATCAGCACGGTTTTGCCGGACGGCAGCAGTTTGAACGGGTTGTTGGCGTCGTCGAGGATCACCGTCATATCCGCTTTCACGCCACGCTTGAGAATCGAACGTGACGACAGCAGCGCGACGGTGCCCTGCGAAAACATGCTCAGCATCTGGCCAAACTGCAGCATCTGCTCGCGGTCGAACTGCGGCGTGGGCTGCAGATCGCGCAGCCCCATGCCTTCCAGCAGCGCATCCAGCAGCTCGCCTTTCAGCGCGTCGCCGCTGCTGTGGCTGGCAGTCGCCTGGCTGGCGGGTGCCGCGTTCTGATGGCTGGAAGCCACCGGATCGATACGCAGCCGCCCTTTCGGCGTCGGCGATGGGACACGTTGCACCGCCTGCGGCGTGGGCAGTGTAATACCGCCGTAATCCATCTGCGGCGCGACCGTCTCTGGCTGCTCTGCCTGCGGTTCGATCAGCGGCGAGGTGGCCTGGGTTTCGGTGTCATCGAACAGTGGCGAACTGCTGAGATCCGCCAGCTCGACCGGTGCCGTCTCCGGCGAGAGTTCACTGTGCGTTTCCGGCTGGGCGACGGGCTGCGGCTGAACGGGCTGTGCCGGCGCGATCTCCGGCTGCGCCAGCGGAACCGCGTTGCCCATCATCAGACCGAGCGGATCGTCGTGGTTGCGCACGTCGCTGCTGCTCTGGCTGCCAAACAGGCTGAGCGGATCGAGCTCGGTGGCACTCTCGACCTGCGGCTGCGCGGCGGCATTCTGCTGCGCCGACAGCGTGCTGGGGGTGCGATCGTCGAAGATACTTTCCTGCGCGAACAGCGCATCGCCTTCATCGAACAGGCTGGTGTTTTTCGGCTGCTGACCAATATCCAGCGGCGCATCGTTCACCAGCTGGGCCAGCGGATCCTCCGGGTTGCGATCGAGGCTGGCCGGCGCGGTGAGCGGATTGGCCTCCGGCAGCACCGCGGCCGCGGCTTTGCGCTTCGACAGATCGTCGGAGATCGAGAACTCTTTGGCGAGGCTGTCCCAGATCTCGCTGGGGATCGCGGCAGTACTGGCATCTTTTTCCGCCGCTGGCGCATCAGCCATTACCGGCGCCTGCACCACGGGCTGCGGTGCCAGCGTCGCGGCCTGCGGCTGCTGCGCGCCGTTGAGGTCGTTGACCAGCAGCTGGTAATCATCGATGCCCAGCACGTCGCCATCCTGTAATTCCACCTGACGCCCGCGCTCCAGCGGGATGTCATTGAGCAGCACGCGCGTCACGTTGCCCCGGTTGGTGAGGCGGCATTCGCCAGCGGCGGTGATGTGCACAATCGCCTGCAGGCGAGAAATGGTGCGATCGTCATCCGGCAGCACCAGATTGTTGTCCACTCCGCGGCCAATGGTGCCGCCGGGCGGCATAAAGTCACAGCGGGTTTGCGGCGGCTGGTGGCCGGGTTTAGTCGTTATTATCGTAAAGCGCATAACGGGTTCCTGCGGTTAGCGGTTCGGCATCTATATTGCGCGGCTCTCCGGGAAAGACGCGGAATATAGGAAGCGGGTAATACGATGCTGTGGGTGATATAAGGTGATTGATGTGGTGCTTTATAGCGCGATGCGCTTTGTCATATTTGCCATTTAGAATTTCCGTTGGCTTAGAAATGATTGCAATTTTTTAGCGGCACCATTTATTGCGCGATGAATCGCGCCGCTACAATATGTGCGTGGTACTGTAATTAATAGAGTTGCTCACTAAGCCAATTAGCGGATAAGAGGCAGAAAAGAGTGTTCTTCTTTAATAAGGAATCTGCTTCAATGATTCCAGGCGTTCTTTATTGATGCGCACAATGCAGATATTAGTCGCTACTTCGTGAGCGATACTCCCTTCCTCTGCATCAAAAGCTTCCAGCTTACACTGTCCATCACGGTACTTTAGCCAGCCACGTTGGGTATTTGTTAATGTGCTAAGGTAATCATCCGCCAGTTTTTTATCCGCGCGGTATGATGATGCAATCCGTTTTTTTGCCGCGGTGTATTCCTGATTCAACGCGTCTTCAGCTAACTGCTTCTCATGAAGTGTGCACTGATAAACGGCGCTATCTGAGGGTTCGCTGGAGCAGAGGGCTGTAGCAAAAGCTGATTTATTCATTACCAAAAGAAAAGTAAAAATATATAACTTTGAAAACCTCAAGCAACCTCCTGAACAAATCAGTGTGTGTGTTTATAAATTAAAATAGTTATGGCACCTACAAATAAAAGCAGTGCACTAATTAAGTTTAGTTTATGAAGCATGAGCAACCATTTGATCTTTTCAGATGGGAGATTCTGAACAAAATTATATGTTTCAGCACTAACTCGCTCATTTTTCTTATGATACATGGTCACACCTTTATAAAGCCGTGCAAAATATGAGACCTTGTTATGATGAAATAATGATGAAAAATGATTAGCAATCTGCGTGGTAATATCTAGCTGCAAATTTAGACGCTGAAACTCACTCAATATAAAATCGAGTTTTTCCTTGTTTTTTTTAAAGAGGATGAATGCATATATTTGCAAGATACATCCTATGCTTATCAGAACTACAGATATTAATAGTAAAAAATTCAAAGTATCTTTTCCATAGTTATACCTGCCCCGGCTTTAAAGCCTTCACTTAATAAGTACCCTCCTGCAGCAGCACCAACAATACTACATGCAAGTATGCCAATTGGTCCTGTTGCAACGCCTAATGCCAGACAAAGACTCGTGCTGATTTCGGCACCAAGGCTCGCCCCATAATAGCCCCCAGCAATACCAGCTGCAAACTCTGAATATTTTGCGACCGCAACCTGCGCACACTGATCTTTGCGATCAACCGTACAAGCCTGATAGACCTCATTCGTCGTATTTAAGGCACCAAATCCTACAGCTACCAACCCCCCGGCTTTCATAAACTTAGCTGCTTTCGCTGCACCATCTACGTAGGTTGAGTAGCCACGAATTGCTCCCACTCCAGCGGTTTGCCAGTCGTGCACAATGGATGAACTGGACAAATTCAATGCATGTTTAATTTTATCGTAGGGTCTCAAATTCAGAATCAATCGCGAAACGCGATTGAGCAGCTGTTCGAGTTCGCCAAACAGACGGCGACGCTCAATAAAAAACTGCTCACCAAATAGCGTGCCTGCCGTCAGGTACTGATTGCGATAGGCATTTTCAATTGCAGTAAGTTTATTTGCTATTTCTGAGAAGTATTTCTCGCCTGCATCACCGATCAGACCAGAAGCTTGATCCATATAATTGGTAATAGCAGCGATCGAAGCATAGTGCCGGTTGAAGAAGTCAGCCTCATCAACGGATAGATGTGCAAGACTATTGTTGGTTGTCGCTTTTGCCGTTGCCAGGGCACTCATCGCCGCAGGATGATTGTTTCCTTCCGGATCAGCAACGATCAGGATTTGTCCTGGTTTAGCCCATGCGACATCAGCATTTAACTGCAAAAAGTAATTTGCCGCCGGCATGTTGCGCGTACCGTAAAGCCACATCGCTTGCTCGGTGAGGCTTCCAGGGCGCTGCACTACACAAAATCCCGGTTCGATGGAAGTTTTACCTGTCATCACAATCTCCTTTTGCAGTTAAATATTCATTTAGTCAAAACAGAATCTTATTAACATCTCTTCTGTAAGCTTTATCCCACCCAATTATATTTTCAGATAACTGTTCTGAAATATTTATAGCGGCCCCACAGGGCCGCTTAATAAAGCCATTACGCTTCTTTATTTTCTTTGATGTTCCAGCCAGCGCTGCTTTCCGCGCCTTTACCACCTGAAGAGCTCTGCTCCCAGTATTGCTGTTTCACTTTGGCAGCCTGGAACGCGTAAGTCACGCTCAGGGTATCGCCATTAGCAGCACCGGTATAATCAACTTTTGACACCAGCACATCTTCCAGTGTGATGCGTGCGTATTCAATCTGCGTGCCGCCTGCTTTGCATACGGACAGCTCTACTTTGCTGATATGCTTACCGCTGGCGCAATTTTTCAGGATTGCAGTGGTGGATTTGTCAATCAGTGCATTTACACTCAGGTCAGCAAAATTTACTTTACCTGCACCGCCGCCGCCGCCAACAGACATATTACCCGGCTGGTTAGCACCCCAGTTGAAAGAGGTAATATCAGTCCAGCCGGTGTGGTTGGAGTCTTTAGACTCGCCGGTCACACCATCAACTTTTAAAAACATATCAATAGCCATAATTATCTTCTCTTGCTTGATTTACGTTCTGCTTTGATAAAGCATCGTTATGGCAAACAGGAAAGCATGGGGCTGAATAAAACAGTCCATATTTTACCTCTGCCTCGTTTTCTGAATATCGCTACATGGTTTATTCAGAGAGTGTTTTTATTGCCCCACTGGATGGAGCAATAAAAAATAGTGAATCCTTTAGTTCCTCGATATCAATATCGAAACGTGGAGTCGGCTTGCAAATACGCGTTTTGCGTCTGCACGTTAACTGCAAAGCTTTGTGAGCATTCAGACCGCCATACATGACGGCCTGATGCCGTTAATCAATTCTCATTCGATTTGAGTGAAGGCAGTTTCGATACCAGACGCAGTGACACCGTCAGGCCTTCCAGCTGGTAATGCGGACGCAGGAAGAATTTCGCGGCGTAGTAGCCCGGGTTATCTTCCTGCTCTTCCACGCTCACCTCGGCGGCAGCCAGTGGCTTACGCGATTTGGTTTCCTGTGACGAGTTCGCCGGGTCGCCGTCGACATAGCTCATCACCCAATCGTTCAGCCAGCGCTCCATTTCATCACGCTCGCGGAATGAACCGATCTTGTCGCGCACGATGCACTTGAGGTAGTGCGCGAAGCGGCAGCAGGCAAACAGATACGGCAGGCGTGCAGCCAGACGTGCGTTAGCGGTCGCATCGGCATCATGGTATTCCGCAGGCTTTTGCAGCGACTGCGCACCAATAAAGGCAGCAAAGTCGGAGTTTTTGCGGTGTACCAGTGGCATGAAGCCGTTTTTCGCCAGCTCGGCTTCACGACGATCGCTGATGGCAATCTCCGTCGGGCACTTCATGTCTACGCCGCCGTCATCGCTCGGGAAGGTGTGACACGGCAGGTTTTCAACCGCACCGCCAGACTCGACGCCGCGGATCGCGGTGCACCAGCCGTACTCTTTGAATGAGCGGTTGATATTGGCTGCCATGGCGTAGGCGGCGTTGCTCCAGGTGTAGCCGTTGTGATTTGAGCCGTCGGTCTGCTCTTCAAAATCAAAGCTATCCACCGGATTGGTGCGAATGCCATACGGCAGGCGCGCCAGGAAGCGTGGCATGACCAGGCCGAGATAACGGGCATCTTCCGATTCACGCAGGCTGCGCCAGGCAGCGTATTCGGTGTTCTGGAAGATTTTGGTCAGGTCGCGCGGGTTCGCCAGCTCCTGCCACGACTCCATCTGCATGATGGTCGGTGCCGTGCCGGTAATGAACGGGCAATGTGCTGCCGCGCTGATGCGCGCCATTTCGCCCAGCAGCTCCACGTCCTGCGGGCTGTGATCGAAATAGTAATCGCCCACCAGGCAGCCAAACGGCTCACCACCGAACTGGCCGTACTCCTGCTCATAAATCTTTTTAAACAGCGGGCTCTGATCCCAGCCAGCGCCTTTAAAACGCTTAAGGTTGCGCCCCAGTTCCTGCTTGGAGATGCTCATGAAACGGATTTTCAGCATCTCGTCGGTTTCGGTGTTGTTCACCAGGTAGCTCAGACCGCGCCACGCGCTCTCCAGCTGCTGAAACTCTTCATGATGAATAATCTGGTTGATCTGCTGCGACAGCTTGTCGTCAATCTCAGCGATCAGCGCCTGAATGGTGCGATAGGTATCATTCGAGAGAGTGACGGTGTTTTCCAGCGCCTGCTGCGCCAGCGTCTTCACGGCACTTTCGACGGCTGCACGCGCCTGATCGCTGGTCGGACGAAATTCTTTGTTCAGCAGCGCGCTGAGTTCATTCTCGCTGTAGTGCGAGGCGCCCTGTTGCTGCTGATGCGAAGACTGGGTCATGATTACTCCTCCTTACCTTCAGCGGTTTCATCCTGCTTCGGCAGATGGGTCAGCGCTTTCAGCAGCGTTGGGTCCTGCAGAATTTTACCGATCAGCTCTTCCGCACCGTTTTTGCCGTCCATGTAGGTCAGCAGATTTGACAGCTGGGTACGCGCTTCCAGCAGTTTGCTCAGCGGTTCGACTTTGCGGGCAATCGCATCCGGCGCGAAATCGTCCATGCTCTCAAAGGTCAGCTCGACGTTAAGTTTGCCTTCGCCGTTGAGCGTGTTATCCACCTGAAACGCCGCGCGCGGCTTCAGCGCTTTCATGCGCTCATCGAAGTTATCGATATCAATTTCAAGGAATTTACGTTCATCTATGCTCGCCTGCGGCTCCAGCGGTTTACCGACCAGATCCGCCATGACGCCCATCACAAACGGCAGCTGAATTTTGCGTTCCGCGCCATAAATTTCCACGTCATATTCAATCTGAACGCGAGGCGCGCGATTGCGGGCAATGAACTTCTGCCCACTGGATTTCGTTGGTGCCATGGTTTTCTCCATTAAGGGTGCGCGGGTAAAGTTGCGCAGGAGGCGCGCAGGTCTCACTGCGTTGAGTTGTTACGCTCGCTTAGTCGCGGCGTCCAAAGATGTTTTCCAGCTGATTGACACCGTCTGGTGCCAGATCGCGGATGATGTCCATAAAATCGAGCTCAATCAGCCGCTGTACACGGTCGATCATCAGCGGTGCCGGATGGCTGGGTTCGTGCTGCGTAAAATAGTGCTTCACCTTCTCCAGCATCAGCTGCGCATCAGCGCGCGAACTGAGCTGCACGCTGCGCCAGTCAGCGGTGCGGACCGCTGCAGCGGGCGCGGCGACGCTCGGTTCCGGCGGCTGCTCATTTACTACGGCCGGCTGCAGCGCGCTGAGGTCGGTAGCCTGACAGCGCTCAGCGATCAGGGCGATTTGCCTGCGCAGCTGCGACAGCTCCGGCACCGCCGCTTCGCCCAGCTGTTCGGTCAGGGTTTCGGTAATAGTTTGCAAACGCTCACTTATTTGCAGAACCGCTTCAACGCTGGGCTGCTCGCCGCGTGCCAGCTCATCGGTCAGGCGCGGCAGGCCACCCGGATAGTCCGCGACTTCAGTCTTGCTGCCGTCGCACAGTGCTGCGGCGTCGCGCAGCGTGATGCCATCCGAGGCGTAGCGCAGTAGCCAGCTCTGGCGTACCGCGCTGCTCAGCGCCGATTTATCGCCCAGCAGCGCCACCGCGTTGATGCGGTAGAACGGATCCTGTTCGCCGTACTCTTCCAGTCGCGGCCACAGCGGCTCCCAGTACAGCAGCAGCGCCTGCTCAATCAGCTTCAGCCCCTGCGCATAACCCGGCAGGCCTTTCAGTTCAGTCCATGCGTGAGTAAGCGCTAACATCACTCGCAGGTCTTTGCTGCGGCTGAGTAAATCAATTGCCAGCTTTTCGACTTTATTCCAGTCAGCGGGCTCCGCCGGAATTATCGTCTCGCCAAACTGCTGTTCGGCTTTACCGGTGCTGGCCTGCTCCATCGCCTGGTAATCCGCGTGGTATTCCAGGTTGTCACCGCAGGGGTTTTCACTGCTGACCGGCGCCAGCAGCGCATCTATATTCATCGTCATGGCGGTTGGCCTCAGGATTCAAACATCGGAGGATAAAGTCCGTTTCGTCCGGGTTTTGCCCCGCCGGCCGGGTCGAACAGCAGTGAGAACAGCTGTGCGGTAAAGTTGCCGCTGTGCACCTGGGTGTAAAGCGGGAAACCGTCGCTCTGATTTGTCCACCAGAAGCTGGTGTAAAACTGCGGGTCGAAGCTGTCGCCCGGCAGTTTCCAGTTGAGCGTCGACGGCTCGCCGTCGCCAATCACCTGTAAAATGTCCGACTGTTCGCCGTCAGTCTGCGGCTGCTGGGGCTGCGGAATGCTCAGCAGCGCCTGGTCGAGCTGCTCTGGCGTACCGCCGTTTTGCACCACACGCAGCAGCATATTGCCGACCTGCTGATACCACTCGCCCGAGCGGGCCAGCAGCGCCGGTGACCACTCGGCAGGGGTAAAATGGCGCAGCGCGCACAGCGGATAGTTGCGGCCGACGCTGTCGCGGGCGGCAATCAGGCAACCCATCTGGATCAGCTGGCTGCCGAGCATCGGCGGCACGACAAAATTCCACACCGGCGCTTTGAGAAAGGCGCGCGACGGCGCGTTTTCACTCTCTTCACTGGTTTGCCAGTGATGCAGTCCGACCTGAAACCAGTTCGACCACTGCCGGTACAGCACATCGGGGAAGCGTCGCTTCACAAAGTCACCCGAGCTGGGCAATTTGCCGTACCAGCCGGGTGCTGCGTAATGAGTCATTATCAGGTCCTGTTTCAGGGGCAGCTAAAGCCGGGAAGCTGGAACGGGTTACGAATACTGCCAGGGGTGAACGACAACGTGACCTGATGGCCATCGACGTTAAAACTGGCTTCGCGGGTCAGGCCACCGACCGCGGTTAAGCGAGCGCGATCGAAGAAGCGGTTCAGCGCCCACGGACCGCTGGTCACCAGCGTCGAAGTGGTGCCGTTGGTCAGACCAAGCTGCATCCGCACCTGGCTGGTGCCACCCGGTCCGGGCCAGCTCACCATCTGCACCGCCTGCGGGCCGTGGCTGTAACGCAGAATCTGGCCGTCGACGTCGAGCGTCAGGTTAAGGATGTCGTTATCCATCTTCACCGTGCGCAGCGTGACGCGGAACGACGGCGTGGTCGCCCCGTTAGCAAAGAAGGCATCGCGAATCGACTGCGCCTGCTGGAACGGACGCAGCAGCGCTTCACCGCCCGGCAGCGTTTTGCCGTCGATGCCCGGCGTGAAGCGCCACGCGGCGTTGGTGGTATCCACTTTGCTGGCCAGATTGTCGCGGAAGAAGCTGTCCATCAGCCCGCTGCCCGGCGCGAACATGCGCGCCAGATCGTCTGGCGTCACTTCGCTGCGCGCATTGCGCACCAGCGGATAACGGCCGGCAATCGCCTGGCGGCAGAAGCTGCCCACTTCCATGGTGATGCGCTTGCGCACGTTATCCATATCGCGGCGCTGTGCATCGCTGCTGGCACCCACGGCCATGCTGGAAACCATATTTTGCAGCGAACCCGGTAAGCGACCGGCGCTGGCCTGCAGACGACTGATGGCATCGCCGGACGGCGGCGGCATGCCGCTGTTGGCCGCGTCCTGCACCGCCGTCAGATAGCGGTAGAGATCGTCGATCTGATGCAGAAAATCATCCACCGCCAGCACCTTACTGCCCTGCTGCAGCGGCTGTGCCAGTTCAAGAATGGGAGCGAAGTGCACCGCCACCGCCTGTTCCGGTGCCTGCTGCGTTGCGCCCTGGCCCGACGCCGCGCTGGCTTTGGAGGAACTGAACAGCGCTTCTAAAGTGCGCGTGGCGCTGTTGCCCGCTGCCGGCTGCGCCTGCACGTTCTGCTCATCCGGCTGCGCGCGGTTTAGCGTCAGCAGCTTACTCAGATTGACCACCAGCTGGCGCAGCGGCGAGTGGTTGCCCGACAGCAGGCGCGCAGTGTTGATTCGCTGCGACAAATCCGCGCTGCTGTTGAGCTGGATATCGCTGAGGAACTGCTCCCACTGGCGGATGTAATCCTGCACGTAAAGCTGGCGCACCGCGAGGTCGGTCTGCTGACTGTTCTCCGGCGATGCGACGCCGCCCAGCACCCAGACATCATCCTGAAACAACGCCTGCGTGACCGGCGCGATTTGTTTATCAACGTGCTGCCAGTAGCCGTCTGGCGTGAACAGGCCCGCTACGCCGTCATTGACCGATTTGCCGCTTTTGCGTGAAAACACCAGCTCGCTCTGCGGCCCGCCCAGCGCCGCCAGAGTGACCGGTTGCAGGCTGCCGTCACGCTGCAGCAGGCGCTTCAGGCGTCCGTAGACGCGCTGCGACAGCGGCATTTGGTTAATCAGCGCCTGCTCGCGCTTTACCAGCGCGTCATCCTTCGCATACGGCGAGGATTGGATCTGTGTCTCGAGCAACTGCTGCAGATGCCACGCCAGCTGTTTCACTTCCTGCTGCGTTACGTTTTGCGGCAGTTCGCGGGTGATATTCAGCATCAGCCAGGCATGCAGAAACTTGCCGTCGTAATGTTTTGGCTGATACAGCATCTGGTAAGCTTTCAGCGCTTCGTAGCTGTAATCCGCATCGCTGCCGTTGTCGTTACGCAACCAGCGGGTGATGTTTTGCGCCACCTGCGGCAACAGCAGCTGTTTCAGCGCTTTGTCATACAGGGTGCGCGTGGCGTCGCTGACTTCGGTACCGCGATACAGCCCCATACGGCGCGTCAGCGGGGGATCGTCCAGCGAGAAGTCGGCGCTTTTTGGCAGCTGCAGCAGCGTGTTGAGATACGGCACCAGCGCAAACAGATCGCCATTGCCCTGGCGTTCCAGCTGTTGTCCCAGCTGTTCCACCTGCGGCGTTTTGCCCGCCATCTCCTGTAAATAGGCTTTGTTTTTGCTGTAGCTGGTGAGCCACAGCGCGCCGGCAATCAGTACCAGCACCAGCAGCGCCAGATAGCCGGACCACAATCCGGCGCGATTGCGCAGCTCCCACCAGCGGTTACTGCCCGCCAGACCCGACTCCTGGAAGATGACATTTTCCAGCACGCCTTTCAGGAAGAAGCTCTGCCCTTTGTTCGGCGGGATCGGCGCCTCTTTGTCGACCTGATCCCAGCTGCCGGACTCGCCGCTGCGCTGTCCCGGCAGATGCAGGGCACGGCTCAGCTCGCCCATCACGCGGTCAAACGGCAGGCCTTCCTGCGTCCCGCTGGCGAAGTAGATGCCGCGCGGCGCGAACTGGGTTTCGAAATCAGAGCGGGCAAACAGCGTATCCAGCGCCTCCGCCAGCAGCGGCCGCAGCGCGGCGAACTCCTGCGGGAACAGGTAGCTTTCCGCCCGCGCCTGCGCATCGCTTTCCGCTAACAGCGTATCGGCCAGGCCGGCATCCAGACGCTGCTGCAGCAGTGAATACTCCTGCTGAAACTGACTGTTGAGCTCAAACTCAGCGGTCGACGCCTGCGCCCACGGGAAGGTAAAGCCCCAGATTTGCTCGCGCTGGGTTTTATCCAGCGAAGCGAAGTAACTGCGGAAGCCTTTGAGCAGGTCGGTTTTGGTGACCAGCACATAAACCGGGAAGCGGATGCCGAGGCGATCGTGCAGCTCCATCAGCCGCTGACGCAGCGCGAGCGCCTGGTTGCGCTGCGCTTCTGGTGATTGGGTCAGCAAATCGGAGACGCTGAGCGTGACAATCACACCGTTGACGGGCTGGCGGCCGCGGTATTTGCGCAGCAGATCGAGAAAGTGATGCCACTCGCTGGCGTCGCGCTCCTGCTGGCTCTCCTGGGTGGTATAACGGCCGGCAGTATCCAGCAGCACCGCTTCGTTGGTGAACCACCAGTCGCAATTGCGCGTGCCGCCGATGCCGCGCAGCGCCGCTTTGCCGAATTTGTCCGCCAGCGGGAACTGCAGCCCGGAGTTGACCAGCGCGGTGGTTTTACCGGCACCCGGTGCGCCAATGATCATGTACCACGGCAGCTGGTAGAGGTATTGATGGCTGAAGCGCTGCGCCCAGAAAGGCGCGCCCTTGCTGCTGGTGCGCTGGAAGTGCGCTTTTTTCAGCATGTCGGTGGCTTCGGAGAAACGGCTCGCCAGTACCTGCTCTTCATTAGTCAGGCGTTTGCGATCCTGCTCCGGCGCATCGCTTTTGCTGGTTTCGAGGCTCGACATCAGCTTGCGGTTGAGCCAGAAGTTATACAGGCGCGGAATCGCCTGGCTCAGTCCCCACACCAGATAGAGCAGCGCGATACTGATGATGCGGTTCTGCTCTGGCTCCAGCGGCCGCGAGTCGACAATGGAAAACACCGGGCCAATCACCCAGATGATAAAGGAGAGCGCGGTAATGCCGACAAAACCCCAGGCGAGGCGGCTGGTCAGCACCGCAAAAAGCATATTCAGCATGGATTAGTTCCCTCTCGCCAGGCCGTTGAGTTCCGCTTGCGTCGCGTCCGGCGCGACCAGCAGAGTAATTTCTACGCGACGGTTGCGGGCGCGATTCTCCGCGCTGGTGTTCGGCACCAGCGGATGGCTTTCGCCCCGCCCTTCGGCCTTAACGCGCGACGGCTGCGCCAGCTGCTGCTGCAGCAGGGTTTGCACCGACTGCGCGCGCGCCAGGGAGAGTTCATAGTTGGAGGCGAAGCGGGCGCTGCGAATTGGCACGTTATCGCTGTAGCCAATCACCAGAATCTTGCCGCTGACGTTGTTCATCGCAGCCGCAATGCGCTGAATCACCGCATCGTAGCGGCCACGCACTTCGGTGGATGCCGAGGCGAACAGGCCGTCGCCCTTCAGCGTGACCACGCTCTGGTCGGCTTCATCACGTACCGCCACCAGGCCGGCATCAATTTCCGGCTTAAGGAACGCCTTCAGGTTCAGCGTGGCGGGCGGCGGTGGCGCCGGGTTGCTGATTTTGACTTCCGGCAGCGCGGTCTGATAGATGCTGGCCAGCACCGGCGAGGTGTAGTCGCCCAGACGCCAGTTGAGGACGATGTAGAACAGGCAGGCGGCAAAGCCAGCCACCGCCGCGCAGGCCCACAGCGGAATCATCGGCCGCCACAGTTTGCGCAGCACCGGCTGATCGGTGGGATGCGGTGACAGCGCCGCCGCATAGCTGCCGCGCACGCTTTTGATCATCTGCAGCAGACGCTGTTTGATGGTTTCCAGCTGCGACCGCCCATTATCCAGCACGCGATAGCGCCCTTCGAAGCCAAGCAGCAGGCAGAAATAGATCAGCTCCAGCAGCAGGATGTGCTGACGCGGGTTTTGTGACAGTTTGGCCAGCAGCTGAAAGAACTTTTCACCGCCCCAGGTTTCGTTATGAAACGTCACCAGCAGGCCGTTACTGGTCCACACACCGCGGCTGCCCCACGGCGTCAGCGCCGCCGCTTCGTCCAGCGCGGTGCACAGACAGTAGCGGGCGCCGACGATCACTTCATAACTCAGCCCCGACTGCTGGCAGCTGAGCTCAAAGCGGCGGATCTGATCGATCAGCTGCTGGCGCAGCCGCGCCGGATCGTCATGGGAGACGGAGTGGCGAATCTGCGGAATCGCGTTAATCAGCGGATTCGCTGCGGCGACCAGCACATTCTGATGGCTGACATCCTGCTGTGTGACGTCACTGTTCAGTTTCTGTTGTTCCTGCATCATGCGGCGTGCTCAGTTTTGATTATTCTGACTGACTACGAATGGCCCAGAACTCCATGTTCAGACCCGGAAACTCACCGGCCAGGTGCAGCGCAAAGGCTCCTGAGCGCTCCATCTCCTGCCACAGCTCGCTGTTCTTATCGAGCTCGAAATAGCTGTAGCCGGCATGCCACGGAATTTGCGGCGGCGCGCCGGGCATGGCTTTTAGCGCCAGTCCCGGCAGCTGCAGCTGCACCAGATCGCGGATTTTGGTGACGGGCGCGACTTTCATCTGTGCCGGGAAGTGGGTTTTCAGCGCCTCGGCCGGCACGCTGGCTTTGACCGCCAGCACAAAGCCGAACTCGCGCACCATGCTGCTTTCCGGCACGGTAGCCACGTTGAGGCCGTGCGAGCGCTGCGTCAGCGGCAGCTGAATGGCGCTCTCTTCCATCACCTGTGACAGTCCCTGGCGCAGCAGCAGCGTTAAGCGGGTAAAGCAGCCGTGCAGATCGTCATGATCGTACAGCGGCAGCGCATCCGGCGTGCGCGCAGGCATCCAGCTGCACAGTTCGGCAGCCAGCTGCAGCCAGTGGCCGTAGAGCGTTTCGGGATGCAGCAGCGGCAGGTGCTGTAAGTGTGTGTGCAGGCCAAGCTGACGGTTGAGCAAGGTCAGCAGCATAAAATCGACCATGTCGGCGCTGTTAAAGCGGCCGGTACCTGGCGTGCGCTGACTCAGCTGCTGGCTGCGCTGCTGGATCAGCCCGTGCAGATCATTGAGCATGCTCTGCAGCGGACGGCTGGCGTTGAGCGTCAGCATCGGCGGTATGTAATCGGTGTCGAGGCGCACGTGGTTATCGCTGCGTTTTTCAATCACCTGCGCCACGCCCATCGCCGTCCATTCTGCGGTGAGATCCTGTTCCAGCATCAAACGCAGGCGCAGTTTGCCGAACTGAACGGTGGCAGCGCCGACCGCCTGAGCGTTGTCATCTTCGACCTCGGCTTCCCACGCCAGATAGCGCGCCAGCGAATCCTGCGTCTCCTGGAAGGTGACCGCTTCGCGCCCGTTACGCCGTGCCGGGATCGCCAGCACCACTTTGCTGCGATCGACGTTAGCCGGCAGATCCAGCGGGGCCGGTCCGTGTTGCGGCTGGCTGAACGAGAAGAAGGTGCCGTCAGGCAGACATCCGCTGGCAGCGCTCAGCGCCAGCTTGCCCTGCCGCAGCAGCGCTTCATCAAATTCGAGGTCAAAAAATCCCCAGGTGTAGGCGCGCTGTGACTGGCCCCACTCGCGCAGGGTGCTGTGAAGAAAATTTTCCGACTGCTGGAAATGGTGAGGACGCAGAAACATCCCCTCGGTCCAGACAACCTTTTCGGCTCGGTTCATAGGCATCCTTACTGCTTAACCACGCGCAGGCCGTTGATATCCGCCACGACGCGGGCGTTCAACTCACCATCGTTATTTTTCCAGAACTGCCAGAATGCGCTGTCGTCGCCATCCGGGAACGGCAGCGCAAGGCGCCAGACTTTACCGTCCAGCGCCTGATACTCCGCCATGATGCCGATGAAGCGCGCTTCCGGCAGACTTTTGGCGCTGAGGGTTTTACTCAGCTGGCCTGACATCAGGAAAAACTGCTGATTGTTGAGCAGCGTGCTGCCTAGCGCAGTGGCGGGCTGGTTCTGCAGGGAGTAGAAGTCTGCGGACATGAATTCCGCATCGGAGGTCAGCAACATCACCCGGACTTTGAGCGGCGCACCGGCATTGATTTGTGGATGCGCCTGAAAGTCCAGGTTATAGCGAGCCACCGGCGTCGGACTGTTGCTGCTGCAGGCGGCCAGCAGGCATGCCAGCAGCAGTAACCCGGCGCGGCGGAGAGAAATCATCGTCATCATTCAGCCCTCCCTGCTTAGCGCGTTAGTTGATGATCCAGGTGCCGCTGTTGCTGTTCTGGCACGCTTTGCTGTCGCCATCCACCGCGACGCAGGTCTTTTTCTTGCTGCTGGCGCGGGCGCGGCGCTTAGGCTGGTCCGCTTTGATGGTCTGCTCATACAGCGCGCTCTTTACCACCGCGCGGAACGGGACATAACCAATCAGCTGCACCGCAGGCTGCGCTGCTGGCTGCTGCGCTTTTTTGTCATCCGTTGCTGCGGCCTCTGGCTGCGCCTCATCCGCCGCCTGTGCCTGCTCACCGAGCGCCAGCCAGTTGTTTTCAACCTGGCCAATCACGGTGTAGGTTTCACCGCTTTTCAGCGTATCCACCACTTTGCCGCCGAAGCTGGGGCGGGTCATGATCGAGGCCGGATAGAGCGCGCGATACGCCTCGTTCACCGGGCTGAACTGCGCCGGCGGCTGTACCGCATAACGGTGCGACAGCGTGACGCCGTCAACGGTGCTGCTGACAATAGTGTCGTCAGTCATTTTTGGCGGTGCTTTACATCCTGCGACCGCGAAAACAAACATCAGGCCTAACGCCATACGGAGATTCACCATTTTCTTCATGTTTAGTTCCATTAACGCCTAAAAAGTGGCCAGAGGCCGGTTAAGAGCAAAATGAATCGTGCGCCCGGCTGGCGCCGGTGACGATTCAGTACCAGTTGAAAAGTTAACCTTCTAATGAGTGCGGCTAACGCATCGCCTGCGCGAGGCGAAAATTGATCAGCCTGAATTAAGTATTAAAAATGCAACATTGGTGACAGGGATGGTGTCGGAAGAATTCTGATCGTTTCACAAACGATCAGCAACATGATCATTTTTTGCTAAGCGAAAGGGCTGTTCAGTGCCAGACCCCGGTTTCTCTTATGCCATCCCTGGTATAAAAACTATCACGTTCGATGAATCTGATTAATCGGTCACGATTATGAGGATAACAGCAACCACTTACAGCATCTGCTGCAGAAATTGCCATTTTGTTTGATATATCAACAACATATAAAAGACTGGAAACATCATAGCTACCGCACGAGTCAGGTAAAACCTGCCCGTAAGCGTGCAATCACAATCCATTTGTTAATGTCTGACGGAAGTTTACAGAAGACTGACAAAATTTCAACGCGCTGCTAGCAGAGGATTTCAGTTCAGTAAAGGTTAACAAATATTTTTAATGCAAATCTGCGTCACTTTTGCGCGAATACATAAGACTATTCTTAGCAATCCATTAAAACTGTGAAAGATTGTAAACGAAAGATGAAATTTTGCCCGCGCGATCATTAAAAATTGTCATAAAAAAAATGGCGCTGATCGGCGCTGATTACTGTCGGGCGCGGAACAAAAGGAACGGACGACAAAATGCAGGTGATAAAGGGAAACTGGCAGTTAAAAAAACCAGCCAGAGAGAAAAGGCTGGTTTAAAACGCTAAAAGTGCGGGAATGGTAATAGTTAAGCCGTCAGAATGGATTGCAGCTCAGGCAGTGATTTTACCTGCCAGGTCGGCGTGATATGCGCCGGCAGCGGGCGCGTGCCGTGATCGATCCAGCAGGTTTTGATACCGGCATTCATACCGCCGAGGATATCCGATTCCGGCGTATCACCGACCATTAATACCCGGCGGCGATCGGGATTCCCTAACCGCTCCAGCGTATGGTCAAAAATCGCCGCATCCGGCTTGGGCACGCCTACCTGTTCGGAGATCACCAGCGCGTCAAAGTAGTCACGGAAACCGGTGCGTTCAAGGCGTGCCTGCTGCAGCGCCGTGAAGCCGTTGGTGATGATGGCGATTTTGACTTTGCCCTTGAGCGTATCCAGCAGGCTGGCTGCGCCATCAAGCGGCAGGCAAATCTCGGCCATCGCATTGAGAAAGTCGCTGTTCAGCACTTCCGGTGCCACGCTGAGTTTTTCACCCCACAGCGTGAAGCGGCGCGTCTGGAGCTGCAACGCTGAAATGGTGCCGTTCTGGTAATCAACCCACAGCGGTTTATTCACCGCCTGATAGTCAGCGTAATCCTGATCGCTAAAGTGCACGTCGTAGCTGGCAAACATGCGCTGCAGGCCGGCAAACGCGTCAAAATGAAAAAGTGTGTCATCCGCATCGAACAGGATGCAGTCCCAGTCGTTTAACATAGTGCCCCTTTTGAATGACGTCAGAGCGTGAGCGCCATAATGATGGCATCCTCGCGCCCGCTGGCGGTGGGATAGTAGTTTGGCCGCACGCTGACCTGATGAAAATCGAGCTGCTGATACAGCGAAATCGCGGGCTGATTGGAAGCGCGTACCTCAAGCCACAGCGTCATCACTGCGCGCTGCTCCAGTTCGGCAATCAGCTGCCGCAGCAGCTGGCGCGCATAGCCGCGGCGCTGAAACGCGGGATCGACCGCGATATTGAACAGCGATGCTTCATCCAGCACCACCTGGGTGATGGCGAAG
The DNA here is from genome assembly GCF_035783935.1 of Pantoea dispersa. GTDB lineage: Bacteria > Pseudomonadota > Gammaproteobacteria > Enterobacterales > Enterobacteriaceae > Pantoea > Pantoea dispersa_C. The sequence goes on from NZ_JALKOV010000005.1 coordinate 28,356, forward strand.
CCGGCCAGCTGGCCGTCCGCGTGCAGGCAAAGATTGACGTAACGTTCGCCCTGATTACTGGCAAAGGTCTGTTCGCTCCACGGAAACGCGTGCGCGCGGCGCTCGATTTCCAGCAGCTGCGGCTGTAAATCAGGGGTGATGAAAGAGATGGCTGTCATGGTTACACATCTGTTGCCACAGCGCGCGCTTAGCGGCGCCGCTGCTGATTAATTCATTGAAAACGGCGCTGGTTAACGTAATGCCGTTAAAAGGATGATCGCTGGCCACGCCCAGCAGCCAGCCGGCACAGTCGACCTGCTCCGGCAGCATCGGCAGCTGTTCCGGCGTCAGCGTCATCACCTGCGCGGGCTGAATGCTCAGCGTCCGCAGTACGTCGCGCACCAGCGGCTCCTGCAGGTCCGGCGCCTGCTCAGCGACCAGCACCAGACGCGTGTCCGGCGTCAGCGTGACGGCAATTTCACCTTGCAGCACGCGCGGACGTCGCAGCTGATACTGCGTAATCCCCAGTTGCTGTAGAAGCCAGTCGCGCCTTGTGCTCATGCTGTTACCTGTAATCCTGCCAGAATGCGACGCTATGCTAGCAAACCCATCGAACATGCGCCAACAAAGCACTATAATCGCCGCTCTGATTTAACAGGAGCGTTCCATGTCTGCTTTTACCCCGGCCAGCGAAGTGATTCTGCGCCACAGTGATGAATTTACCGCCCGCCACGTACTGTTCGCCGGCGACCTGCAGGATGATCTGCCCGCCCAGCTGGAAACCGCGTCGAGCCGCGTGCACACTCAGCAGTACCATCACTGGCAGAACCTCAGCCGTCGCCTCGGTGAGCGGGCCGTGTACGGTCTGGTGGCCAGCGCGGCCGACGTGGCCGGTTGCGACACGCTGGTCTATTTCTGGCCGAAGAACAAACCGGAAGCGCAGTTCCAGCTGCAAAACCTGCTGTCACTGCTGCCGGTGGGCTGCGATATTTTTGTCGTCGGTGAAAACCGCAGCGGCGTACGCAGCGCCGAAGGCATGCTGGAGAGCTGGGCCACGCTGGAGAAGATCGACAGCGCGCGCCGCTGCGGGCTGTATCACGGTCAGCTGACGCAGCAGGCCAGCTTTGACGCCAGCGCGTTCGGCAATCGCTATCAGCTGGACGATCTCACCATTCATACCCTGCCGGGCGTGTTCAGCCGCGACGGGCTGGACATCGGCAGCGACTTGCTGCTTTCCACCCTGACGCCGCACACCAAAGGTAAAGTGCTGGATATCGGCTGTGGCAGCGGCGTATTAGCCGCCGCGCTGGCGCAGCATTCGCCAAAAGTCCGGCTGTGGCTGTGCGACGTGCACGCTGCCGCCATCGAGGCGAGTAAAGCCACGCTGGCCGCTAACGGCCTGGAAGGCGACGTGTTTGCCAGTAACGTGTTCTCGGACGTCAGCGGCCGTTTTGATCTCATCATCTCCAACCCGCCGTTCCACGACGGTTTGCAAACCAGCCTCGATGCCGCCCACACGCTGATCCGCGGCGCGGTGAAGCACCTTAATAGCGGCGGCGAGCTGCGCATTGTGGCCAACGCCTTCCTGCCTTATCCGCAGGTGCTGGACGAAACCTTCGGTAACCATGAAGTGCTGGCGCAGACCGGGCGCTTCAAAGTGTATCGTGCGGTGTATGGACGCGGTGCGAAAGCGCGATAAGCGCAGTTAAACCCGCGATGCGACGGGGAAAACGTTGCTTTTTGCAGCAGTCGTTTCACCGTCGCAAAATATGTGTTGACGCAATGAGTAAAATCTCTAAAATGCGCCTCCGTGGTTAGCAATACTGTAAGGTGTTGCAGGTAGGCGAAGGTGGCGGAATTGGTAGACGCGCTAGCTTCAGGTGTTAGTGTCCTTACGGACGTGAGGGTTCAAGTCCCTCTCTTCGCACCAATAATCACAAAGTTTATATCGCGTGCACTGCGCGAAGGTGGCGGAATTGGTAGACGCGCTAGCTTCAGGTGTTAGTGTTCTTACGGACGTGAGGGTTCAAGTCCCTCTCTTCGCACCATGCGGTGATATAAACAGACAACTACGATGCGAAGGTGGCGGAATTGGTAGACGCGCTAGCTTCAGGTGTTAGTGTTCTTACGGACGTGAGGGTTCAAGTCCCTCTCTTCGCACCAACGTTGTCACTTCTCTCCGGCAGTTCATCCCTGATTATTTTTACCGCTGCTATCACGCTCTTGCGTGATGTTGTCGTTTCTGCACGCCATCAAATCACATGATAATTCACTGAAATTGCCGCCAGGCCGCCGGCCAGCGCCAGGCAGGAAGGCAGCAGCAGATAATGACGCAGACGATGGTGAAACAGCATCACCACGGTAAGCAGCAACGCGACAATCATCACTAAGCGCCACTGGCTGAAGCTCGGCTCCCACAGCGCAAACACCGGCATCGCCGCGCAGGGCAGTAACACCCCCCAGCCGCTATCCAGACGTTTACCCATCACCCAGCTGACGCCCCATAAGCCGCAGGCGGCCATCATCGCCATGATCATCGCGCAACCCTCAAATGATAAATATTCCCATTATCATATGATAATATTTCTCATCCTGCAGCGAATTTTTTGCCCTGCCCGCGCCGGATGACAGAATTACTGGAAAATGCTAGATTGCCGCCGATAACTATTTTGATAACACAGCAAAAACGTGCTCACTATCCGCGTTGTGGGATTATTTCCTGCGGGTAGCGCTTTGATATTTCAGGGCTGTCACGAGTAATAATAATGAAATTACAATCTTATGATGAGTTGAAACACAGCAAGTATCGGCTGTCGCTGATGCTATTTTTGTTTTTAAATGTCGCCGTTTCGCTTTTTTGTCTGCTGCCGCTTTTCGGTACAGATAATCCGATCCATTCGCTGCCGGTGACGCTGGTGGCGGGCTTTAGCACCACGCTGCTGGCGCTATGCTTAATCGCGCCGAAACTAAAATTCCCGTTATTAAATCCTGTCGCGTTGCTATTAGGCGCCCTGTGGGCCTGGCATATCAATCACCGTTATCACATGGTGTTTTATTTTGACGGCAGCTTTTTAATAATCAGTTTACTGAGCGTATTTTTTATCAGCGCGATTGCTCTTAGTGATTATTTGCTTGCGTTCTGTTTACACATTACGCCACCGGTATTAACCGTATTGTTACTTGATGATGGTCAGCATTTAATGACTATCCTGTTCACCATTACGCTGCCGCTGATTGGCTTCTCGCTGCACCACCTGATGCGCCGCCGCTTTGACACCTTCACCCTGCGGCTGGTGCGCCAGTTGTATGAAGAGAAGCAGAGCTTCAGCGATTTAAGCATGCTCGATCCGCTTACCGGCCTGTATAACCGGCGCGGACTGAAGAACCGGCTGGACACCATTCTGGAAAACCATGCCGGCAGCCACTTTGTGCTGCTGCTGGATATCGACAACTTCAAGGCTTACAACGACAACTACGGTCATGCGATGGGCGATCAGGCGCTGGCACGGGTGTCGGTGGCGATACGTGATGCGGTACGCTCGCGCGATGTGGTGACGCGCTACGGCGGCGAGGAGTTCCTGGTGCTGATGACCAACGTTAACGCCTCGATTGCCATGAAGCTGGCCGAACGCATCCGGCAGTACGTGGTGGATCTGGAAATTCCGCACCGCTTCAATGACAAAGTGTCGACCCACGTGACCATCAGCGCCGGTATCGCGCCGATTTTTGCTGACGACTTTGAGCAGGCGGTCGCCAATGCTGACCGTGCGCTGTACGTGGCGAAGAATCAGGGACGGAATACCATTCTGGCGTGGGAGGATTTGCCGCAGCTGGCGCCGGTGAGCAGCGATGTCGTGTAACAGGCGCGGCCAGCCAGCCGCGCCCTGCCCTGCGAATCAACACTGAAAAACTGTGGCGGCCGGACGATCAGCGCTGCTGACATCTTGCTCAGTGAATCGGGAACGATTATCATTTGTTTTTCGCTTCCCGTTTTCACTCAGGAGCCGCATGGCCATCATCACGCGTCAGGATCATCGCTTTAGCGAGCATCCGCTGATCTTTATGCAGAGCGATCGCAGCTTAGCGAGCGCGCTGGAAGATCTGATGTGCGACCAGCGCAGCTACATGCGGGATAACGTCAAACTGGGACAGCCAGCACCGGCAGGCACCCTGACGCTGGCCGAATGGTCCGCGCCCCATCATTATCGTCGCCTGACGCAGCGCTACAGCGACTACCTCTATCGCCATCATCCCGATGTACCGCAGGAAGCCAAGCCGCTGCAGTCGCTGTGGGCGCAGTGGTATTTCGGCCTGCTGCTGCCGCCATTGATGCTCGCGTTATTGCAGGAACCGCGCGCGCTGGACTGCTCGCCGCAGCGCATCCACGTTGAGTTCCACGAAAACGGCCATCCGTGCGCCTTCTGGATTGATGTGCAGGAGGATGAGGATGCGCGCTATCTCACGCCGCAGCAGCGGATCGAACGCCTGATTCAGCACTGCCTGATCCCCGCCGTCAACGGCATGGCGCAGCACGGCGATATCAACGCGCGGCTGATCTGGAATAACCTGGGCTTCTCGTTTTACTGGTTCCTCGGCGAGCTGCAGCAGCAGCTGCCTGCGACCACGCTCAGCACGCTGGAACAGGCGCTGTTTTTCAGCAAATCCTTGTCTGACGGCAGCGATAACCCGCTGTATCGCACCATGATTCCGCGTAATGGCGCGATGGAGCGACGCAGCTGCTGCCAGCGCTACCGCATTCCGGATGTCGAACGCTGCGGTAACTGCACGTTGAATGCCGGGTAAGCGTGGCGCATTCTGTTACAGATTCTCCTTTTCTCCCGTTTACACTTTTCCCGCCTTATGGCAGCTTTTACGCTCTGTTTTTAGCGGAGAAAAAAATGAGCCTGGAGTCGGTACGGCACTTCTTTGCCGAACACGCACCGGATATCGACATTATCGAGATGCCGGAAAGCACCGCCACCGTAGAACTGGCCGCACGCGTACATGGCGTTGCGCCGGGACAAATCGCCAAAACCCTGTCGCTAAAAGTGAAAGAGAGCGTGGTGCTGATTGTCACGCGCGGCGACGCCCGGCTGGATAACCGCAAGCTGAAAGCGGCGCTGGGCGCCAAAGCGCGCATGCTGAGCGTGGATGAAGTGGTGAGCTGGACCGGCCATCCGGTCGGCGGCGTGTGCCCGTTCGGGCTGGAAAATCCGCTGACCGTCTATTGCGATGTGTCGCTGCGCAGCTTTGACGAAGTGTTACCTGCGGCCGGTTCGATTCACAGTGCGGTACGCATTTCGCCGCAGCGCATGGCCGATCTCACTGCGGCAAAATGGATTGATGTCTGCGAGGCGCGCTAACGCGTCTCTTCTGCCACCGCGCCGGAAATTTTGATGCCGCGCGTCTCGCGGCCAAACGCCACGAATACACAAATCAGCACCGCCACCGTGCCGGCGACAATCGCCATGCCCAGCCCATAGTTACCGCCGTGGGCTTCGGCAATGCGCGACTGCAGCGTGGCATTGACCGAAGCAATCAGATTCCCCAGCTGGTAGACGAAGCCTGGCAGCACCGCGCGTGCATTGGCTGGCACCAGCTCGGTCAGATAGGTCGGCACCACGCCCCACGCGCCCTGCACCATGAACTGCATCAGAAACGCGCCGATGCCAATCGCCCAGGACCCGCTGGAGAACGCCCACAGCGGCAGCACCGGCAGCGCCAGAAACGACGCCAGCATAATGGCTTTTTTGCGCCCGATACGCTCTGACAGCGAGCCGAACGTGATGCCGCCGAGCATCGCCGCGATGTTATAGCTGATGGCAATAATGCTCACCGTGTGGGCATCAAACTGGTGCTGCACTTTCAGGAACGTCGGGTAGAGATCCTGCGTGCCGTGACTGAAGAAGTTAAAACAGGCCATCAGCAGCACCATGTAAATGCAGATTTTCCAGTGCTGACGGATGATGGGCAGCAGCGCGTGATTCTCTTTACGCTCGCGCGCCGCCAGCCATACCGGCGATTCAGGCACTTTAAAATAGATAAACGGCAGCAGCAGAATCGGCAGCGCGCCAATCAGGAACATGCCGCGCCAGCCCACCTGCTCAAAGAACAGGCCAAACACTATCGACGCCAGCAGATAGCCGCACGGATAACCGGCCTGGAAGATGCCGGACATCAGGCCGCGCGAACGGTCGGGAATGGTTTCCATCGCCAGCGATGAGGCCACGCCCCAGATACCGCCCATCGCCACGCCGTAAATCACGCGGAAGGTCAGGAAAGCAGCAAAGTTGGGCGACCACGCCGACAGCAGCTCGAACAGCGAAAACAGCACGATGTTGAGCATCAGGATTGGCCGGCGGCCATATTTCTCCGCCAGCCGGCCAAAGACCAGCGCGCCCACCGGCCGCACGGCCAGCGTCAGCATGATAGCGATGGAAACATCAGAGACGCTGGTGTTGAAGTAGTGCGCAAGATCGCTGAGCACAAACACCAGGATAAAGAAGTCGAACGCATCCAGCGTCCAGCTGGCGAAACTGGCAAAAGCCACGTTGCGCTGGGTCGCAGTCCAGTTAAACATAAGGGTATCCTGTCTGATTGCTTCCGGCTCGCGGCCGGATTTTTATTGGAACATTATCCAGCGAATGGTTGCGCTGGTTATTATTGTGTTAACCATTTGTATATAGCATGTCAGAAAGAGGCAGCGCGGCGGGGAATTGTCAGCGAGTGATTCGCGATGTAAGGAAGCGTGTCGGCAGGGAAACACGCGCTGTTACCCTGACGGCAGACAGCGCGCGACAGCAAAATCTCAGCGTTTCAATCCGTTGAACGTCTGCTCGATCACCTCGAGCAGCAGCGGATTGTTGACGTTCTGCATCACATGCACCAGCGCACCGGCGTCCGGCGGTACGCCAACGTCCAGCCGCAGCGGCGTGCGGTAGCGCCAGGTTTTGCCGCGTGTGGCACCGGGACGCAGCTCGATATCGACGTGATAATCCACGCCGTCCGCCACCCGCTGGTTGAGCAGCCAGGCGATGACCAGCGCATCGTGGATCCAGCAGCCCGGCAGATGGCGGGTGCGGATGGAGTAATCAATCCACGGTCGCAGCGTTTCACGCACAAACTGCGGCAGCGGGTGATCGCAGGCGGTGAGGCGCGTGAGATCCTGATGAGTGAGCAAGGTCTGCGTGGTGGCGTCCATCGGCACCAGCGTGATGGTGGCGCCGCTGTGCAGCACCTGATGCGCCGCTTCCGGATCGAGGCCAAAATTGGTGTCTTTGATGTAATCATCCAGCGCGAACACGCCGCCCATGATGACGATCTCCGCCACCGACTCCGCCATCTGCGGATAACGCTGCAGCGCCTGCGCCACGTTGGTCAGCGGACCGATCGCCACCAGCGTAAACTCGCCGGGATGGTCGCAAATCAGCTGGCCCATCACGCCCGCCGCATCGTTGCCGTCCGGTGCCACCATCTGCGGCTGACGCACACCGCGCCACAGTTCGCCCAACGCCGGGTCCGCGACGTTATCCAGCCGCGCGCGCCACGGTGCCGGATCTTCGCGCAGCGCCTGCTGCGCGCCCTGAACCACCGGAATGTTCAGCCCGAGCCGCTGCAGCAAATCTTTCGCTACCCGCGCGCCCACCGCACCCGGCGTGTTGCCGCTCACGGTGGTGATCAGCTCAACGGCCAGCGTAGGTGACGCCAGCGCTAATGCCAGCGCCAGGCCGTCGTCCGTGTTGGCGCCGGCAATACCGTTTCCCGGATCACAATCAATAATCAGTCTTTTCATCGTGTTATGTTTTTATTTATGTTGAGGAAGCCGGCAGCCGCAGGACTCTCCGATTTCCAGATAGTGCGGAAACTCGGCCAGCTGTGCCTCACCATGACCGTTTTTCAGCATGGCGATGGCGCTGCGAGCCATTTCGCGCAGCGGCTGGCGCACGGTGGTCAGCGTGGGCACATGAAAAGCCGACTGCTCGGTGCCGTTGAAACACACCAGCGCGACATCGTGTGGCACGCGCAAACCGTGTTCGGACAGCGCGCGGATACAGCCAATCGCCTGCCCTTCATTGCTGGTAAACAGCGCGCGCGGCACTCGCCCGCTGGCAATCATGCGCTGCCCGGCGTCGTAACCGCCCTGACGCGAATAGCCGGCCGGGAAAATCAGCGCTTCGTCTACCATCAGCCCGGCCTGCGCCATAGCATCGCGCCAGCCCTGAATACGATCCTGCGCGTTAAGCATCTCGCGCGGGCCGCTGATCATGCCGACCTGCTGATAACCATGACTGAGCAGGTGCGCCGTGACCTGACGCGCCGCTTCCCGTTCGTTCACGCACAGCATGCTGACGCCAGGACGCGGTTCGATGCGGTCCAGCATCACCAGCGGCGTTCCGCTCGCCTGGATGACATCAATGTAGGGATGACGATCAACGCTGGTGTAAAACAGGCCATCAACCTGGCGGTTGAGCAAACCCTGAATCAGCTCCAGCTCACGCTGGCGGTCATCGCCGGCATCGCCGAGCAGCATCACGTGGCCGTGATTCAGCGACTCCTGCAGCAGCACGTGCGCCATCGAAGCAACAAACGGGTTAGCGATATTCGGCACGATCAGGCCAAAGGTTTTGGTACTGCCGGAGGCCAGCGCGCGCGCTACCGCATTCGGGCGATAGCCGGTCTGCTGGATGGCGGCCAGCACGCGCTGACGCGTGGCTTCGGCCACCGGACGCGGTCCGTTGTTGATCACATAGCTGACCACCGCCACCGAGGTTCCGGCGGCTTTGGCGACGTCGCTGCGTGTGACATTTCCGGTTGGGGATTTCGCCAATATTGCCTCTGCGTTAATGCCGCTGGCCGGGAATGCCGGCCAGCGTAATCAAAGAATGTTGCACGATCCTGCGCGTCAGATAGCATCCTCCGGCAGATTGAGATCGCGTCCGCGCGTTTCCGGTGCCACAAAGGTGGTGAGAAAACCGATGGTTGCCATCGCCGAGAAGTAGACGGCAATCGGCCACCAGTGACCGGTAAACGACAGCAGCGCCGCCGCCACCAGCGGCGCGGTGCCTCCAGAAAGAATAGACCCCAGCTCTTTGGCGACCGCCATCTTGGTGTAACGGTGTTTGACGCCGAACATCTCCACGCCCCACGCCGCCTGCACGCCAAAGATACCCAGCGACGCCAGCGCCATGCCCACCACAATCACCGGAATGACGATGGCCGGCTCGCGGCTGTCCAGCAGGCTAAAGGCCGGCCAGGCATAAACCATCAGTAACAGGCAGAAGCCGCGATAGGTGATGCGACGACCAAAGCGGTCCGATAGCCAGCCGGCAAACGGAATGATCAGGAAGCCGAGCAGCGAGGCGATGAACACCGCGGTAGTCGGCACTGATTTGTCCAGCATCAGCACTTTAGCGACATAGCCGACGATAAAACCCTGCGCCAGGTAGGACGGGCCGTTCTCGCCGATGCGCAGGCCGACCATGGTCCAGAAGGCGCGGCTGCGCTGCCAGAAACTGCGGCTGTCGGCTTGCGTCGCGGTGTGCGCCAGCGTTGCATGGCGCTGCGCCTGCAGTTCCGCCTGCTGACGCTCGAACACCGGCGTTTCACGCAGATGACGGCGAATCCACAGCGCCACCGCGGCAATCAGCACGCTGCTGAGGAACGGAATGCGCCAGCCCCAGTCAAGCAGCGTGGCTTTATCCATCTGAATCACCGCCAGCCATACCAGCGAGGCGATCAGCGTGCCGCTGTTGGAACCGAGGGCAATCACTGACGACACCAGACCACGGCGCTCAACCGGCGCGTATTCACCCAGCATCACCGTGCCGCCCGAAAGTTCAGCGCCAGCGCCCAGCCCCTGGGTAAAGCGTAGCAGCACCAGACAGGCCGGCGCCCACAGGCCAATCGTTGCGTAGGAAGGAATCAGGCCGATCAGCGTGGTCGACGCGCCCATCAGAATGATGGTGCTGATCATCACCACTTTGCGGCCCTTGCGATCGCCAATCCAGCCGAACAGCAGCGCCCCGATCGGGCGCGCAATAAAGCCCACCGACCAGGTAGCAAAGCTGGAGAGCAGTGCCATTTCCGGGGTGGCTTCGGGGAAAAACACATCGCCAAAAATGATGCCGGCGGCCAGACCGTACAGGGCGAAATCCGCATATTCCATCGCGGTGCCCAGCCAGCAGGAGAAGGTGGCGCGCCAGAAATCTTTGCGCCCGGAGGGAGTGTCCAGCCGCGCGTCGGCAGCAGAAGCGTGTGAAGCTTGTTGCGAAACGGAGTGATGTACCGTCATAACCATTTCCCTGAAAGAGATGAAAACAGTAAACGCCCATCCGTGGGTCGGTTCCCTTGCAACAAGCGGAACTCCCCGGTGGCGACGTTCAGTAGGCAAACCTGGATGAAAGGTCAGTAAAGAATTCCCTGGTGTTGGAATTCATCTATTTGCCTGATTTCGCCGATGTTTTTTTCATCGATCGCATTAGCACGGCAAATGTAACTGGGTCATCTCAAGGCCAACTTCGTCTCTGGCACCGTGAGTTGTCACTGTGAAGACAGTCTATCTACGCGCGTAGATAAATCAAGTGATCAAATGGAAAATAATTAAATTATCTTCACAATGGCGCTGGAGAAAAAGATAAAAATGGCGTTAATTCATGACATTACATTGCCCGGCACGCACGAAAAAAATCCCCGCACGCTGCGTGATTAACGACTATTGCTTATCATTAGCGAAAAAAGCGACCGAACTTTCACCGCGTCGTTTTCGCACATTTCAGTTAAGTTTTGATGACATCCGGGCATTATTCTTAAAACCGTCCCGACCGCATGCGATGCTGCGTGCCTGCAGTACACTGGATCCCCTTCACTCAGGAGCGTTATGACCATCATTCTTATGCGACACGGCAAGCCAGACCATCCGGTAAGCGGCCGCTTCACGGCGCGGGCGCTGGCGGACTGGTGTGCCGGCTATGATCAGGCGGTGATTTGTGATGCGCCACCGCCGCGCAGCAGAGCGATTGCGCGCATGGCCAGTGTGATTGCCTCCAGCCCGCTGCCGCGCGCGCGCTCATCGCTGGCGAAGCTCGGCCTGCAGCCGCAGGAGGTGGATGAGGTGTTCAGCGAGGTGGCGATGCCGCTGCTGCCGTTTGCGCGGCTGCACCTGCCTTTAACGCTGTGGCTGGCGCTGTTGCGACTGCTGTGGCTATGCGGCTACGCCGGGCGCGTGGAATCGGTGCAGCATGCGCGGCAGCGCGCGCAGCGGGCAGCGGACAAACTGATTGCCCTGTCGCAGCACGGAACGGTACTGCTGGTGGGCCACGGCATCATGAACAAACTGATTGCGCGTCAGCTGCGCAAGCGCGGCTGGCAGGCAGAAAAACACGCCAGCAGCCGCCACTGGAGCAGCGCGATTTATCATCGCCCGTTTATCTGAGCGCCCGCCTCGCGCTCAGGACTGTAGATGAAAATAGCTCAGCACTTCGCAGCCGGTGCCGGCCTGCGGCGTGGCAATCACCTTCATCTGCGTCAGATCAATCAGGCTAAGCGAGCCGTCGCCCTGATTAGCGATCAGCAGGCTGTGGTTATCGGCGCTGAAACAGCCATCCATCGGCTGGTTGCCCACCGCAACATCACCCAGCGGATTGAGCAGATCGTCAAACAACGTCACCACTCCTTCGCCGTCGCCAATCGCCACCAGCCGCTCACCGTTGGCACTGAATCGCACCACCTGGCACGGCTGCTGATGGCCGGGCAGCGTGATGCGCTGGCGGATACGGTGGCTCTGGCGATCCACCACGTACAGCAGCGGCGCGTCTGCCGCGCTGGCCACCAGATAGGGGTGCTTTGGCGAGGCGGCAATGCCGGCGATCGGTCCCGGCAGCAGGATGTTATCTATGATGCGCCCTTCCACCTCGCACAAATCCACCACGGTGATGCTGGCGTCCTCTTCGTTTTCAGTAAACAGCTTGCGGCCGCTGGGCGATAGCGTCAGGCGGTGCGCGTTATGCGACGGCAGCCGAATGGTTTTCTCCAGCGTATCGCTGAGCGGATCGATCACCGCCACCGCCGCGCTGTACTCACAGCACAGGTAAACTTTACCATCGCGCCCCAGCTGGCCGCTGTGCGGCGCCTTCAGCGGTGACAGATCGATGAAGCCGCGAATCTGCCGCTGGCGCAAATCGATAATCGCCACCTTGTGCCCGGGATGCGGATTGTCGCCATGGATGCCATCACCGTAAATCGGCACATAGGCCTTCTCCAGCGCGGGCAGCATCAGCAGTTCATGCGGCCGCGGCGGTAAAGCATTCAGCTCCTGCTCAACGGCGAAGCTGTCGGGATTGAGAAACAGCACGCGGTTGCCCTGCTTATCAACCGCCAGTAACCCACGCTTGTGTGGCTGCATAGTGCCTCCTTTTTTTCGTTGCCTCGTCTAAGCGTAGCTAACCTGACTCCGTGGCGGGCAAGCGGCGGCCAGGCCAGAGGAAAATACAGCGTGGTTAACGGACCGGCGATCGCCGTCTTTTACTCCACGCCGCAGCCTGCGCCCGGAAAGGCGTATTTTATTAGGAATAGTCCTAATCGGTAAAAATTAAAAAGCCACCCAGTGAGCATATTATTTATGTGAAATATTACCCATCGCGGACCCAGCCGATTCCGGTAAATCTGAAAGCGAAAAAAAATCGTAGCCTTACCCCTGCAGATCGATTATTAAGCAGGGGTAGTCTTTTACACACAGCCGTCAGGAAACATAAGCGTGCTCTAGCCGCCAGCATCAGGGAATCCTTGCTCCCCATAATCACAATAATCAGGTGCATCATGACAAAAAAACGTCTCCAGCCAGCCCTTACGCTCTGGCAACACTGGCAGAGAATCGCCTTTACCGGTCAGACATTACTGCAGAAAAAACAGCATAATGCGCTCTGCGCGCCGGAATATGATCCCAGCGAAGAGGACAATATCGTGTTACTTTCTGGTGAGAAAGCGTTGCCGGAAATACCTAAAATAATCTGGATGTACTGGGATAATGAATATTTACCGAAATCGATGGCGTTAAATATTAAACAGCTGCGCCAGGATAATCCCGACCATCAGGTTTACGTATTAAATCGTTTAACGTTAAAAGAAGTGCTGCCGGACTTTATTTTTACTTCCACACAATTAAGCGAGCAGCAAAAAAGTGAAGTTATTCGCCTGGAGTTATTATTACGCTATGGCGGCATCGCCATTGACTGCAGTACGCTTTTATTTGAAGATCTAAGCTGGGTGCATCGTGCGCATCAGGAACGCCGCATGGATGTAATTGGTTATTATCGCGAAGTTGCTACCGTCAACTATCTGGCACCGGTGATCGAAAACTGGTTTCTCGCCGCTGCGCCCAACAACCCGTTTATTCGTGAATGGCAAAAGCAGTACGCGCCGATCAAGCATCTGGGGGCGCACAACTATTTTAATGAACTGGCAAAGCGCGATGATTTTGCCCTGCTGACGCAAAAAATCGCCGATCCGGCCCAGCAACTGGGTTCGCTGGCGCAGCAGGCGGCGATGCGCGAACATCGCCGTGTGAACCTGTATCTGCGTAAATGTGAGGCCAACGCGTATTACTATCAGCGGCTGAGCAACTGGCAAAGTGCCGCTTTTGCCCACGCGGTGCTGTTTCATCAGCGGCCGCACACGCCGCCGCCGGTGATTAAGCTGAGCGGTATTGAGCAGCTGCACCTCGACTTCAACCTGCGCCTGGGTAATTACAACCGCGGCAGCCTGCTGGGCGCGATGATGCAGCCCGTCGTGCCGCTGAGCGCGCCGCTGGCGTCACCCATCAACAAAGCGCGCGCGTAGCCAGTGGATAAAGGTGGTGACGGCACGCGGCACCTGCGCCGCGTACGGTCGCACTACCCACAGGCGGTCAGCAAAGGCATCGACCGCCTGCCACTGCGGCAGTACCTGCTGCAGCGTGCCGCTGGCTAACGCGGCGCTGGCGCTGAAGTCCGGCAGCATAGCAATGCCCAGCCCCTGCAGCGCGGCGTCACGTATCGACTCGCTGTTGTTGGTGGCAAAATTACCCTGAATCTTCACCTGCACCGTTTCGCTGTCACCACTGTGCAGGCGAAAGCGCCACTGCGGCGACTCAAGCCCGCGCGGATAATAGAGGCAGTTATGCTGCTGCAGTGCCTGCGGAGTGTCTGGCGTGCCGTGGCGCATCAGATAGTCTGGCGAGGCCACCAGCAGCGTGTGCGTTTCACACAGCGGTAACGCGACGTGGGTTTCCGGCAATTGCTGGCTGTGGCGAATGGCGAGATCGAATCCCTCGCTCCCCAGCGACACCAGCCGATCGCTGACGTTGAGCTGCAACCGCACCTGCGGATAGTCGCGCAGAAAGTCGCCGATAATCGGCACCAGCTGCTGGCGGGCAAACGCCACCGGCGCGCTGATACGCACCAGGCCGCGCACCGGCCCGGCTTCGTCACGCACGCTAAAGAAGCTCTGCGCGATGCGCGCAAACGGCTCGCGCAGGTCGTCCACCAGCTTTTCACCGGCCGACGTCAGCCGCACGCTGCGCGTGGTACGCTGCACCAGCGCCACGCCCGCCATTTGTTCCAGCTCTTTAATTTTCTGGCTCATCGCCGCTTTGCTGACATCCAGCCGTTCAGCCGCGCGGGTAAAACTGCCCAGTTCCGCCAGCACCGTCAGCCAGTGCAAATGCACCCAGAGTGCATCGGTTTTAATTTCTTTCATCAGGATTGTTCAAAATAATAAATAATCATTTTAATCAGCGCGCTTTTTCTTTCCGGCAGCAAGCGGCAGCATAGCGTTTCATCCTACTCTTTCCGCGTGGGCAAAAACGAGGATTTATTGATGCCGTTACTGACATTTGATGTAATTCAGGGCCGTTCTGAAGCAGAGATTCGCACCTTACTCGATGCCGCCCATCGCGCGGTGCTCACGGCCTTTAAGGTTCCGGCGCGCGATCGCTACCAGATTGTTCATGAAAACAAGCGTTATCAGATGGTCTTTCAGGATACTGGCCTGGGCTTCGAGCGCAGCGACAATCTGGTGATGGTGCGTGTGTACACCAGCCCGAGAAGTGAAGAACAGAAAACGCGGTTTATGGCAGAGTTAGCGCGCGAGCTGCAGGAGCATTGTGGCGTGCAGGGCAACGATTTGATGATCAGCTTCATCACCAACAGCAAAGGCGACTGGAGCTTTGCCGATGGCGAAGCGCAGTATCTTACCGGTAAGCTGTAAACCCCGCGCCCGCCCTGGCCGGCAGCAGCGCGTCGGTTGCTGCCAGGCTAAATCAGACTCCGCCTAAACCCGCCTTAAACGATTCGCAATGCACCGCACAAATCTGGTTGGATGTGTTGCAGCCCTGTGACAGCCAATATAGATTGACGCAAAACCCCCGCAGAGGGCCGCAGACGCAGGGAACGCGTTCTTTTTACTTAATGTGAGGATCTGCCGTTGGAGTTGCTGTCAATAGTGCTCTTTTTGGCTGCGATTGCAGTCTATTCGTACAAAGCCGGGCGAAATAAATTCTGGTTTATCCTGATCTTACTGCTGCTTACCCTGTTCATCGTGCTTAACGCCACGCTGTATGCCAGCAACTATTTTACCGGCGATGGCATCAACGATGCGGTGTTGTACACCCTGACCAACAGCCTGACCGGCGCGGGCGTGAGCAAATACGTGGTACCGGCGATTGGCTTAATCATCGGCCTGTTTCTGCTGTTTTGTTTTCTCTCGTGGATACTGCGCCGGCATAAACGTCCACACCATCTCGGCTGGAGCCTGCTGGCGATCGCCTGCGCTGCCGGCTCGGTGCAAACCACGCCAGCGTTTCGCCAGGTAAAAGAGCTGATCGCTTCTCACGCACGCCAGGCCGACTCGGATTTCGAAACCTATTACAAAACGCCTAACAAGCAGATTAACGCGCCGAAGCTCAACCTGGTATATATCTACGGCGAAAGTCTTGAACGTACCTACTTCGATCAGCAGGCTTTTCCCGGCCTGGCACCGGAGCTGAGCCGCGAAAAAGATCACAGCATTGACTTCAGCAATACCGAGCAACTGCCCGGCACCGATTACACCATCGCCGGCATGGTGGCGTCCCAGTGCGGTATTCCGCTGTTTGCGCCGTTCGACGGCAACGCCTCGGCTTCGCTTTCCAGCTTCTATCCGCAAAATATCTGCCTCGGCGATATTCTCAAACACTCCGGCTATGAGAACTGGTTTATTCAGGGCGCAGATCTGCGCTTTGCCGGCAAAGACACCTTTTTGCTGTCACACGGTTTTGACGCCGCCAACATGTACGGCTCGCAGGAGCTGAAGAGCCGCGTCGCCGACCCCAGCTACCGTAACAACTGGGGCTTTTACGACGATACGGTGATGGATGAAGTGTTTGAAAAGTATGAGGAGCTGTCGCGTCAGCAGAAACGCTTTGCGCTGTTTACGCTCACCGTGGACACCCATCATCCGGACGGCTTTATTTCGCGCAGCTGCCAGCGCAAAAGTTACAGCTATGACGGTAAACCCAATCAGTCATTCAGCGCCGTGGCCTGTTCACAGGAGCACGTGGCGCGCCTGATTGCCCGCATCAAAGCCTCGCCGTGGTTTAAAAACACCGTGATTGTGGTGAGTTCCGATCACCTGGCCATGAACAACACCGCGCACCAGTATCTGATCAAGCAACCGCGCCGCGATCTGTTTATGGTGATCCGCGGCGATCAGCCGCAGGCCGAAGTGCTGGACGGCAAGCGCAGCACGCTGGATAACGGTGCCACGGTGCTGGATATTCTTGGCGGGGATAACGCGATTGGCCTTGGCCGCAGCGGGCTGTCTTCGGCTTCGCTCTCCAGCCAGTTCGATGACATGGCGAAGAAAGTGACGGCATGGAAAGCCGATATCATCCAGCTGTGGAATTTCCCCAGCCAGATGAACACCTTCACCATCGACCAGCCCAAAAATACCTTTAGCTTCTCGGGCGCGACGTTCAGGCTGCCCATTCTGTTCCGCGTTTCCGATAAACAGGTAGAGCCGCTGCCGGAAGGCGAATACGCCGCGCCGCTGCGCTTCCAGCTGGCCGATTTTGCCGCCAGCGATAAGTTTGTCTGGGTCGATCGCTGCTTCAAAATGGGCCGGCTATGGCAGCCGACGCTGGCGCTGTCGACCGATCTCTGCCTGGCGATGGGCCAGACCGGCGGACAGCCCACGGTGACGCGCATCGACCAGCCGGTGTGGCAGGGTAAAGCGCAGTTCCCCAACGTAGAGGTCAGCGCCGCCACCTATCAGCTCAATGAGCAGCAGATGCGCATTGAGGACAATGCCATTCGCTATCAGGCGGACAGCTTCCTGCTGACCGTGCCGGGCGCGCCAGCCAGCGTGAAGCGTTTTAGCGGCATTTCACGGCCGGAAAGCTGGGGGCGCTGGTCGAACGCCAACCTCGCGCCGGAGGTGAACATTGAATATGTCGATCCGCTGCCGGCGCGCTTTGACGTGGTGATCACCGCGCGCGCCTATGGAGCCAACGCCCATCGGCCGATTCCGGTGCGCGTCGGCGAGGAAGAACAGCAGCTCACTCTGGGTGACGCGTTCTCCACGCAGACGCTGCATTTCACCAACCCCGGCGCCAGCCGCAACCTGATCATCGCGCCGCCGGAGCCACAGCTGTCTAATCTTGGCAACATTACCGGTCAGGATCCGCGCAAACTCGGCATCGGCATGGCGGAGATAAAAATAATTCCGCAGCCCGAAAATTGATAACGATGCGTGCCAGACCAGGGCCTGCCAGCGTGCAGGCCCTTTTTATTACCGCTGAGCGTTACTCGTTGTACGAATTGATATTTTTCGAGACGTCGCGCAAAATCCACATCATCACATGGTGCAACTATCACCACCTGGATAACCTT
Source organism: Pantoea dispersa (assembly GCF_035783935.1). Taxonomy (GTDB): domain Bacteria; phylum Pseudomonadota; class Gammaproteobacteria; order Enterobacterales; family Enterobacteriaceae; genus Pantoea; species Pantoea dispersa_C. The sequence goes on from NZ_JALKOV010000005.1 coordinate 46,235, forward strand.
GCTGGCAACAGGAAAGGCGACCAGGAGCAACAGGGATGATACCGACGATGATGAACACCCATAAGGCATTCAAAGCGCTGCAGCAGGCGGGCGTGGCCGATCACCAGGCCGAAGTGATGGTCGACATTTTTGCCGAAATGCAGCAGGAAAACAGCCTGACCAAAACGCACCTTTCGCAGGCCATGGAAGGCGTGATGCGGGCAAATCACGCCACCGCGCAGCGTGTCGACAAACTGGCACAGAGCCTCAGGCATTTTGAAAATGAGGTCCGCCATACGTTTAAAGCCATTGAGCTGCGGTTTGACAACGTCGATGAGCAATTCCGGAAAATTGATCAACGCTTTGAACAAATCGATCAACGCTTCGAAAAGGTGGATGCGCAATTCAGATCAATCGATAAACGCTTTGAAAAAGTGGATGCGCAATTCAGAACAATCGATCAGCGTTTTGAACAAATCGATGAGCGATTCAGGCAAATTGATAAACGCTTTGAAAAAGTGGATGAGCGCCTGCTGGATCTCGACCATCGCATGCAGCTCGGTTTCAATGAGCTCAAACGCGATAATCTCTGGCATCGGCGGCTGATGATGGCGATGGCCAGCGCCTTTGTGTTGTCAGCCGCCAAATATATTTTTGCCGGTTAGCCGGACAGCCAGTCCGGCCCACGCGTCAGGCCTGACGTAATGTCTCCAGCCTGGCGCGTTGCTGCCCGCGGGCGTCGAAATTGTCTGCCGCCAGCCAGCGCTCAAAGCCCAGCTTCACCTGCGGCCATTCGCTGTCGATGATAGAGAACCAGGCGGTATCCCGGCTGCGATTTTTATACACCATCATCTGACGAAACGTGCCTTCATAGCGGAAGCCCAGCCGCAGCGCGGCGTTGTACGACGGCTGGTTACAGCTGTCGCATTTCCACTCGTAGCGACGATAGCCGAGTTGTTCGAAGGCGTAACGCATCAGCAGATAGTGAGCTTCGGTGGCCATGCGAGTTTGCTTCAGCAGCGGTGAGAACACCACAAAGCCGACCTCCATCACACCGTGCTGCGGTTCAATGCGCATCAGCGCCAGCGAGCCGACCGCCTGCCCGCTTTGCCGGTCAATAACCGCGAAGTGCAGGTAATCCGGACTCTGCTGGCACTGCTGCGCAAATGCCAGATAAGACGCTTCATCGTCAAAGCGCCCGACCGGCAGCCAGGTCCAGTCGCGGTCATCTTCCGCCAGCGCATAAGCCGCATACAGCTCGCGACCGTGACGTGCGGCATCCAGCGGCTCAAGCCGGCAATACTGGCCGCTGAAAATCTGCCCCTGCGGCAACGGGCGCGGCTGCCACGCCTCCAGCGCCGGGCCGATGGGTTGTCCATAACGATTGGTCTGCGATGACATACAGCGATTCCTTCTGTGTGAGAGTGACAGCGTGTAGCGTGCCACTTTGCTGGTTCCGGAAAAAGCGCCACAATGTGACAAATCGATAGATCCACGGAGGCGCCGATGTGCGCATTACACCGGCATTCGCTGCTGCTGGCACCGTTAGAGGCCGACGGCAGCCTGACGCTGCAACAGCAGCTGTATCAGCGGCTGCGTCAGGCGATACTGAGTGGTCAGCTGGCGGCGGGCACGCGTCTGCCAGCGACCCGCCAGCTGGCGGCTGAGCTGCAGGTGTCGCGCAATACGGTGAACGCCGTCTGGTCACAGCTGCAGGCGGAAGGATTTATCCTCAGCGACCGCCAGGGCAGCCGCGTCAGCAGTCTGGCACAGATGCCGCTGCCGGTGCCGGCATCCGACGACAGCGCGCACTGGCCGGTTTCCGCGCGCGCTGCCGGGTTACATTCTCTGCATCGCCTCTCCGGCCAGGAGCTGGCGCTGCGCCCGAGCACGCCGGCGCTGGCCCATTTCCCGCTGGCGCAGTGGCGTCGTGCGCTCAATCAAACCGCGCAGCAGGCACAGCTACTGGGCTACGGCGATCCGCTGGGCGAGCTGGCGCTGCGCGAGGCGCTGGCGCAGCACCTGACACTGGCGCGTGGCGTACGCTGTGCGCCGCAGCAGATTGTCATTACCGAAGGCGCGCAACAGGCGCTGACGCTGTGTGTCGCGCTGCTGACCAATCGTGGTGACACCGGCTGGGTGGAAGAGCCGGGCTATCGCGGTGCCAAAGCGGCGATGCGCCTCGGCGATCTGCAGATCGAACCGATTGCGGTGGATGCGCAGGGACTGGCACCGACGGCGCAGGACTGGCAGCAGCGCCCGCCGCGGCTGATTTACACCACGCCGACGCATCAGTATCCCACCGGCGCGATCATGAGCGCCGCGCGGCGGCTGGCGCTGCTGGCGGCGGCACAGCAGCATCAGGCGTGGATTATCGAAGATGATTACGACAGCGATTTTCGCTACAGCGGCGAGCCTATCGCCGCGATGCAGGGCATGGCGCAGCCGACGCCGGTGATTTACATCGGCTCCTTCAGCAAAACCCTGTTTCCGGCGCTGCGCATCGGCTACATGGTGCTGCCCGCCCCGCTGCTGCCGCGGCTGCGGCCAGCCTTGCATGAGCTGTTACGCGGCGGTAACCGGCCGGAACAGCAGGCGCTGGCGCTGTTTTTACGCAGCGGGAATTTCAACCGCCACCTGAGCAAAATGCGCAGGCTGTATCGTCAGCGGCAGGCCACGCTGCGGGCTGCGCTGCAGGAGACGTTTGGCGCCGGGGTGCCGCTGCTCGGCGGTGAATGCGGCATGCATCTGGTGTTGCCACTAGCGGATACGGTGGATGATGTGGCGCTGACGGCGCAGTTGTTTCGCCATGGCTATGCGCCTGGCGCGCTGTCCGGCTTTTATCTGGGCGAGCAAAAACAGCAGGGACTGGTGCTGGGATACGGCAATACCAGCACCAGCCAGATGATGGCAGGCGTGGCGCAGTTAGCGCGCCTGCTGCCGGGCACTTAGCCCTTGAAGAAAATGTCGCCGGATTTGCCCATCACGATCTTGCCGCTGTCGTCGGTGATCAGGATGTAGTTGGCATTGATGTAAGCCCAGTGCGTGCCTTCCTGCGGAGCAGGCAGGTGACGCGGCTGCCACTCCACGATGGTGTACTGCTTTTTACGGTATTCGTCCGGCACCACGTCACCGACTTTGTACTCTTTGTAATCGATGATGATGGTGTGCAGATCGTAATTATTGGCGGCGGATGGCGCTTCACCCGGACCGTTTTGTGACGGGCGAATCGGCGCGACATCGCCGCTGGATTCTGCCGGTTCACTGCTGGCCGGCGCATCGCTGGTGGCCGCGGGCGCTGAGGCGTCCGGTGCGGTTTGCTGCACCTGCGGCGGCATCGGTACGCTATCGGTTTGCTCACCTTCAGCCAGCGCTGCTGGCGTCAGGCTTAAAGCGCCCAGAAAAATTCCTGCTGAAAGAAGGGTGACGTGTGTCCTGCGCATTGGTGATTTCCACTCTGGTTAATTATTTAACTGTCCCATTTACTGACAAGCGCCACGTGCGGAAGGTTCCCGCGCCGCGCTTAGCGCGTCAAATTTCGCTCCACAGCATACCTCAGGCGGCGCGCTTTGCTGAGCAGCAAAATTGCAAGCAACAGTGTTCATATCCCGGCGATCTTTACGCGCCAAATCACGCAGCAGCGCAATGCCGAGATAGTTGCTCCAGTTGAAGGCATTCTGCAGCACCACGATGGCATTGCCGTGGGCGCGATCGTAGCCGATAAAACTGGCATAACCGCCAATATACCCCACCTGATAGGTGATCTGCTGCTGACCATAGGTGTCGGTTACCCAGGCGATATTCTGCGCCTGGTTGCCATGCTGCTCATAAGGATAATTGACCTGCGCCAGCGCCTGACCGAGCGCGCCGTGCGTATCACGTTGCAGATGCGCATCGAGGTAGCGAATCAGATCGCGCGCGTTGCTGTACAGACTGGCGGCCGCAATCATGTTGCCGTGAAAGGTCCAGTCCGGCGTCAGCTGACCGCGCGCGATCAGTTTGGGCTGATCGCCGGCGTGGCCCAGCGCGCGCCACGGATAGCCGCGCAGGGTTTGCGGATGGAAGCTGCTGCTGGTCATGCCGAGCGGACCAAACAGCTGATGCTGCGCCAGCGTTTCAATGTCCTGATGCAGACGATGCTGCAGAATATAGCCCAGCAGCGCATAGCCGAGATTGGAGTACTGTGCCGCCGGGTGTGCGGGGGCGCTGAAATCCGCCAGATAACTCAGCACGGCATCGCTATCCAGATTGCCATAAAAGTTCTCGCCGCTGCGCAGGTAAGCCATGAATTTCAGGAACATCGGCAGATCCATATCCTGGCGCGGCAGCCCCGAGGTGTGCGTGACCAGCTGCAGCAGCGTGATGCGTTTTGCATCCTCACTCAGCGGCACGCCGCGCGGCAGCAGCGTGGCCAGCGTGTCGTTCCAGTGCAGCTCGCCGCGATCCACCAGCCCGATAATGACCTCCGCGGTAACGCCTTTGCTCAGCGAGCCCAGCGCAAACAGCGTATCCGGCGTGATGGGATAGCGCTGGCGCGCATCGGTGACGCCATAGCTGTAAAACTGCGGCGCGCCGCGCTGGTGAATAATGGCGATGCTGATGCCCGACACCTGCTTCTGCTGCATGTAGTGGCGCACAATGTCATCGACGTTTTCATGGAAGGTGGCGTGGGACAGGTACACGCGATCGCTCACCGGTGCGGACGTTTGCGACAGTGTCCCGCAGCCGCTGAGCAGCAGACACAGGGCTGGCAGTAACAGGCGATACAGCGCGCGGGAAAGCGTCAGTCGCTGAAGTCTGACGAAGCGGGAAATAGCCATCAATTGATAAGTTATTTTTTATGTTATGCAGCAGGTGCCACTGGTGTTGGTGGCGAAATATACCACAGAACAGCGGGTGCGCCACCTGTCAGCCGCAGGTGGCGCCGGGCATTATTGATTAACCGGAATAACCGATCCTTTATAGTGCTGGTTGATAAATTCAGCAGTTTGCTTTGATTCGAGATCTTTCGCTAACGCGAGAATGCGCGGGTCATCAGCCAGCTTTGGCGTGGTGACCAGCACGTTGGCATACGGATTATCCTTTGCCTGCTCCAGCGCCAGCGCGTCTTTCGACGGCACCAGCCCGGCCTGCAGGGCATAGTTACCGTTAATAATCGCCAGCTGCACATCGTCCAGCGCGCGCGGCAGCTGCGGCGCTTCAACCTCAATGATCTTCAGATGGTGCGGGTTGTCACTGATGTCCGCCGTGGTCACCAGCGTCGTGGCGCTGCGGCTTTTCAGCGTAATCAGGCCGCTGGCCTGCAGCAGATAGAGCGCGCGGCTCAGGTTAGTCACGTTGTTGGGCACCGCCACCTGCGCGCCATCAGGCAAATCTTTCAGTGATTTCACTTTGTGCGAGTAGATGCCGAGCGGCTCAATATGCACGGTCGCCACCACGGCAAATTTTTCGCCCAGCGCTTTTTCCTGATCGCGCAGATAAGGCACATGCTGGAAATAATTGGCATCGACGTCGCCGCGCGCCAGCAGTTCGTTGGCGTTTAAGTTGCCGTTAAGCTCGATCACCTGCAGATCGAGCTGTTTGTCGGTTTGTTGGATGTGGTTGAGGATTTCACTGTGCGGCACCGGATCGGCGGCCACGCGCAGTGCCGCGGCGGACGCCACGCTGCTGAACAGGGCCATCAGGGCCAGTGAGGCGATCATCGTTTTCTGCATCGGCTTTCCTTCGGTTTCTTATGATTTCACTGTGCTTAATGCATCAGCGTAATAGCGCTGCGCCACATCGCGATGGGAACGCAGACGCCCTTTGAGGTAGTTCCAGCCCACTTCGCGCAGCAGCGGATTGGCAGGATCGCTGGTCGGGCCGTGAGCTTCGGCCGCCAGCTGCGGCGGCAGCTGATACAGTGGTACTTCGGCGTCCAGCTGCGCACCGAGGAAAAAAGCGATCGACACGCGTTCACGATTAGCCGGCGGCGATACCACGCGGTGCACGGTGGCGCGCAGATACCCATTGCTGGCAATCTCCAGCAGTTCGCCGATGTTGACCACAAACGCGCCCGGCTTGGGCAGCGCATCCACCCAGTGGCCGGGTGACACTTCCACCTGTAAACCGGGCTGATCGTCCTGCAGCAAAAAGGTGAGGAAGCCGGAGTCTTTGTGCGCGCCCACGCCCTGCTGGCTGGCTTCTGCCGCCTGACCAGGATAACGAATCAGCTTGATGTGCTCATTGGGCTGGGTGCCATACAGCGCGTCGAACGCATCCGCCGGCAGCGCCAGCGCTTTAGCAAAGGCCCGTAGCAGGCGCAGCGCGATGGCGGTCATCGCCTGCTGCCAGGCGTGCATCACCGGACGCAGCTGCGGCAACGCCTCCGGCCATAAGTTGGGCCCCTGCAGCCGCTTCCACGCCGGATCGCCCGGCTGCAGCGTCAGCGCCGCGCGTTCGGCACCGATATCAAACTGTTCACGCTGATCGCGCTGGTCGCGGGTGTATTCCACACCGGCATGGTTGTAGCCGCGAAAGTGCGGCGAGTGGATCATCGCCACGCGCTGCTTCTCCGCCGGCGGCAGGGCAAAAAACGCCCGCGTGATACTCTGCACGTTATGCAGCAGTTGCGGGTTGATGCCGTGATTAACCAGATAGAAGAAACCGACGTCACGCGCGGTCTCGCGCAGCTGCGCCAGGTAAGCTACCTGCTCTGCGTCCGGTAGTTCCAGCAGGGCCAGATCCAGTACTGGCAGGGTATCCGCCATGATGTTGTCTCCTCGCTATCGGTAAATCCTGCGTTTACGCTGACATTCGCCGCCGTTTCCCGCCAATACTGTTGCGCGATAAGTTATGGCGATTCCTTTTTAGGCGCACTTCGGCTATCGATATGCAAAAAGCGGTAAATCAGGCGCGCTGCCGCTATAATCGCGCCCAGCAATTTTTGCCCACCAATGCACACCGCAGGAGACGCCGGATGAATCAGGGTCCGTTAACCGAAAAAGAGCTGAACTGGCTTGATGACATGCTGGAAAAATATGGCAACGAACACTCCGTGGTGGACACTGCCGAACTGGATGGCATGCTGACCGCCCTGCTCTCCGGCCCGAACGATATCGAACCGAGCGAATGGCTGGTGGCGATCTGGGGCGGTGAGAAGAAGATTCCCCAGTGGGCGAACGCGCGCGAAATGGACCGCTTCATGGCGCTGACTTTCCAGCACTTTAACGACATCGCCGAGCGGCTGGCGGAGTATCCGGAGCAGTTCGATCCGCTGTTCGGCGAGCAGGAGATGGAAGGCCAGCTGTTTACCGTGGTGGAAGACTGGTGCTATGGCTATATGCGTGGCGTGGCGCTGGATGCGGACTGGTCGCTGCTGCCGGCGGCACAGCAACCGGCACTGCAGGCGATTGCGCTGCACGGCAGTGAAGCGCAGCTGGCGCAGCGTGAAGCCTTCACCCCGGACGCGTTTGAGGCCAGCATCGAGGCGATTCGTCCGGCGGCGCTGGAGCTGCACGAGTACTGGCAGGAACAGCGCATGGCGCAGCCCGATCCGGCCCCGCAGCTGCCGCATTTTGCCGGTGAAAAAACCGGCCGTAACGATCCCTGCCCGTGCGGCAGCGGCAAAAAATTTAAGCAGTGCTGCCTGAATAAAGCCTGAGACGGTCACATCAACGCAGGCCAGCGCTAAAACTGGCCTGCGCACCGCATTATTTCCCGGACGCGAGAAATTCCATCACCGCCGCATTCAATGGCGCAGGGCACTCTTCAGGTAACCAGTGACCGCAGCCAGGTAACACTTTGCCGGTGACTTGGGTGGCGTAGCGGCTGACCACCTGCTGCTCATAGGCACCCAGTCCGCCGTGACCGCCGCCGCCAATCGCCAGCATCGGCACGGCAATTTTCTCGCGGGAGAGCAGTTTATTGTCTGCCACTCCCTGGTTCAGCACCCGGTAATATTCAAAGGCAGCGCTCAGGCTGTGTGGTTTTGCATAGGATTTGCTGTAGAGATCGAGCAGCGCCGGCGTGAACACCGCTTTGTTAGCGGCATGTTCCTTGATGAAATGCTCAAAGAACAGGCGCTCTTTACCGGCGATCAGCTGCTCAGCGAGCTGTCCCTGCGCCGCAAAGAAGCTGAAGTGCCACACCAGGGATTCGCCTTCAGGCGTAAAGGCCGGGAACTGATAGATGCTTTCATCCGGGATCGGCGCTTCCATAAAGATGGCGCGGCGGATGCTGTCCTGATGTTTCACCAGCAGCGGATAGGTATTCCAGATACCAATGTCGTGCGCCACCAGATCGAACTTTTTGCCGCCAGCGAACTGTTGTGCCAGCTGATAAAGCAGCGGCGCGACATCGGTGGCGCGATACGAATGCGGCACGTCAGACTGCCCCAGCCCCGGCAGATCCACCGCCACGACGGTGTGGTTTTTTGCCAGTTCCGGCATCAGCTGGTGCCACTCGTACCACGTCTGTCCGAAACCGTGCACCAGATACACCAGCGGTCCGCTGCCGCCCTTCACATAATGCAGGCGCACGCCATCCACAGTTTGATAGCTGCTGGTGAAACCGGCGGGCAGCGGGAATTCATCCGCGGCGGTCCCGGCGGCGGAAAACAGCGCGGCCGAGGCAAGCAGCAGGGTTAACAGTAATTTTTTCAGCACGTGATTGATCTCCATTCTGTCATAATGTCATTTAAAACAGTGGGTTAAGATTTCAAGTCAGCCCGGCAGATCAGTGACCTTGTACGCGCTGGTGCCGCGCGCCGGCCTGGAAACCGTGCTGACGCGCCTGCAGTGCGATGAGGAAGCCAATCGCCAGCAGCAACAGCAGCGCCAGCGGGAAAGACGCCACGCCCCAGTGGGTAAGCAACACGCCACCGGCCAGACCGCCGCCGGCAATCGCGCTGTTCCACACCACCACGTTCATCGACAGCGCCACATCCGCGCCCTCGCCTGCCGCATCCGCCAGCGCCGTTTGCAGTAGCGTGGCCGCCCCGCCAAACGTCAGCCCCCACAGCGCCACGCCGACATACACCAGCAGCGGCAAGCGCGCCAGCCAGATGAACAGCAGCGAGACCAGCGCAAACAGCGCCAGACTGCCAAGCACGGCGACGCGCAGGTGGTGATCGACGAGGCGACCGGCCAGGCCGATAGCCGCCAGCGCCGCGATGCCAAACACCAGCAGCACGCTTTCCACCTGCCCGGCGAGGCCCGCCTGGCTAACGAACGGCGCAATGTAGGTGTAGAGAATGTTGTGCGCCGTCATCCACGCCAGCACCACGCCCAGCACCGGACGCACGCCTGGCGTCATGAACACCGTGCGCAGCGGCAGACGCTGATCGCTGCTTTGCCCTGGATAGTCAGGCACCCGCAGCAGCACCCAGCCGATCAGCAGCAGCGTCAGCGCCGACATGATGCCGAACGCCGTGCGCCATCCCACCGCCGTGCCCAGCCAGGTGCCGACGGGAACGCCCAGCGCCAGCGCAATCGGCGTACCGACCATCGCCACGGCGAGCGCTTTGCCCTGTTGATGGACCGGCACCATGCGCCGCGCATAGCCGGCCAGCAGGCTCCAGGCGAGTCCCGCCGCTGCGCCGGCGAAAAAGCGCGCCACCAGCGTCAGTGCGAAGTGGGTCGAGAACGTGGTGATGGAGTTAAAAATCAGGAAACCGACGATAGCCAGCAACAGTACGTTACGGCGACGCCAGCCCTGAGTGGCGATGGTCAGCGGAATCGCCGCCAGTAGCGAGCCGAGCGCATAGACGGTGACGGTCTGCCCGGCCAGCGCGGTGGAAATACCGAGGCCCGCCGCCATCTGCGGCAGCAGTCCGGCCGGTAAGGTCTCGGTGATGATGCAGATAAAACCGGTCATGGCCAGCGCCAGCAGCGCGCCCAGCGGTAGCGGCCAGGTTTTATCCACGGCGGTATTCAAAGTCGTCACAATCAGCGTTCCCGATGTCATCAGCGTGCAGGTGAGGCGCGCGCCTGGCGTTGAAATTATATGTACCGATCAGTATATAAATTGGCGAAGTGCGATTACCTGTTACGGCTTAAGAACAAACTACCGCGGATGCGCTATCCGCCGCCCGCCGGTACAAATATATACTGATCGATACATTAGTTGACGTGAGAGACCGTTGTCAACGACTTATGTATCGATTAGTATTTAACCATTAACCTTAACGGAGCACTGAGATGGCCATTATGGGACGGCCGCGCACGTTCGATCGTGACGCGGCGATTGAACAGGCGATGAAGATTTTCTGGCAGCACGGCTATGAGTCGACATCATTAACGCAGCTGAAGGCGGGGATTGCCGGCGGTATTTCTGCACCGAGCTTTTACGCGGCCTTTGGCTCGAAGCAGGCGTTGTTTCAGGAGTGTGTGCAGCGCTATCTGTCGACTTACGCGCAGGTGGTGGAGCCGCTGTGGGATAACAGTCTGCCGCCCCGCACCGCGATGGAGACCGCGCTGCGGCGCTCGGCCAGCATGCAGTGTGAGGCCGGCCATCCGCTGGGTTGTATGGTCGGCCTGGGCGTGATGAGTGCACCTTCCGCCGAACACGCGGATGTCACGCAGCCGCTGGCGCGCTCCCGTGCCCGCACGCTGGCAGGGATGACGGCCTGCGTGCAGCGCGGCATCGACAGCGGCGAACTGCGCGCCGACACCGATGCCGCCGCCCTCGCCATCGCCCTCGACGCTTTTCTGCTGGGCGTGTCGGTGCTGGTGCGCGATGGCGTCAACGGCGCGCAGATCGATACCGCCATCGCCCACGTCATGGCGGTGTGGGACGCGGCAAAATCCGTGACGGATTAAGCGCCCCAGCCGCCTGGCGACGCACGCTGAACATTACCCCGCCGGTTTGACTTCGGTGACCAGCGTTGGCAGTTGCCATGCGCCGCCGGCGCGGATGGCACGGCACATGCCGGTGGTGGCCTCGCTGCTCTGCACGAACTGGCGACCATCCCACACCCATGCAGCGGTGCTCCAGCAGTCACCAATGCCGCGCCCTTTCTGCGCTTCGCTGATCACGCCGTCGTGATAATCAGATCCGGAATCGGTGATCAGCTGCGGCGTGCCCTGCAGCCCGTTATCCAGCAGCCAGAAACCGTAGCCTTCGTTGTAAGCCCCGCGCCAGCACAGCGCGGCGATCAGCACGTGCTGCGCATCCACCGGCGTCAGCGTAGGCGGTTCTGCGCCCTCTTCTGGCTGATCGTCGGACGGCGCGAGATTGTCACAGCTGTCGTCATCGGTCAGCGAGGCAATCAGCTTTGGCTTGACCTGCGCCAGTTCGTCCGGCGTCAGCGGGCGCGGCGCGGCTTTCAGCACCTGGACCTGCTGGATCACCGGCATCGCCACTGCCGCCGGCACGCTGGCTTCCGGCTGGTTGCCCTTGCGCACCAGCGCGCCCGGCGTGTTCAGCCGTCCCTGCGCCTCGTCCATTTTTAACAGCGTGGCAAAGGCCCCGTTGCCGGAGAGCTCAAACGGCTCGGCCGCACCGCGAAACTCCACTCTGGCGCTGCCTTTAATAGCGGCGATCAGCGCCTCGGTCTGCGCGTCGCTCAGCGTCCACTCATCGTTCTCCGCTTTGCTGACCTCGCCCAGCGCGCGATCGTCAATCCACAGCGCCAGCGCATTTACCTGCTGCGCATCATCGTCGCCGGTATCAGCCAGCACCACGCGCCCGTGCGTCAGGCTGTCTGGCCCGCCGGCGCGCGTCAGCAGCACCGATCCGCCCGCGCCCTCTTCGGCGCTGTAGCCGGCGGCGCGGCAGGTCAGCGTATTATCACAGGCCAGCTCCCAGTCTTTATGGCTAAACGAGACGCCTTCGTCGGCCCACAACGGCGTGCTCAGGCTGGCGAACAGCGTCAGCGCCAGCAGCAATCGGCTTTTCATGCCATCTCTCCCTAATGGTAAAGGTGGCTAGTGTGATGATTTTTGCGGCGCGGGAGAAGTGAATTTTTTGCGGCGGGTCTTATTCCATCGCTGCCTGTGGTTGTGGCTGACGCGCCATCAGGCTCAGCGCCACCAGCATCGCCAGCGCCACGGCAATTGCGCCAGCGAGATACACCGAAGCCACGCCGCGGTGGGCGGCCAGCGCGCCCGCCAGCGGACTGGTGACTGCCAGCGCGATATCAAGAAACGCCACGTAAGCCCCCATCGCCAGGCTGCGGGTGTGCGGCGGCGCACGGCGCACCGCTTCCACGCCGAACGCCGGAAAGGCCAGCGAATAACCAAAACCGGTCAGCGCCGCGCCGAAATAAACCAGCGTCGCGTCATCCGCGCGCCAAATCAGCAGCTGACCGCAGGCCTCAATCAGCACGCATACCAGCGCGACGCGCGCGCCGCCCAGCTTATCCGGCAGATGGGCAAAGCACAGGCGCGCTGCGATAAACGCCACGCCAAATGCGGTGAACGCCAGCGACGCGTTGCCCCAGGCCCTGGCCGCAAACAGCAGCGCGATAAATGCGGTGATCATGCCAAAGTCGGCGCGACGGCGCGCACATGGGTGATAAACAGCAGCGGCAGCAGCGGTACCACGATGATCGCCATGGCGATGCCGGTGAAGTGCCAGCCGTGATAAATCGCCACGCCGAGCGGCGCACCCAGCGCCCAGGCGCCGTAAATCGCGATACCGATCCACGCCATCACTTTACCGGCATTGGCCGGCCCCACCAGCCCAAGCCCCCAGCCGAGCGCGCCGGTGGCCAGCAGGCTCTCGCCCAGCGCCAGCACCACTCGCCCCAGCAGCAGGATCGCCACCGAGCTTGCAGGCCGATCAATGAACAGCAGCGAAATCAGGTAGATCACGCCGGAACCCGCCACCACTAACAGCCCGGTCAGCACCGCGCGTTTTGCGCCGCGCATATCGGCGAAGTTGCCCGCCCACGAACGCGTCAGCAGCGACGCGACAAACTGCGCGCCGATGACCGTGCCGATCGCCAGCGTATCCATGCCGAGGTTCTGCTGCAGATGCAGCGGCAGCACCGGCAGCTGCATCCCCATGGTGAGAAACGCGATAAACACCGCCAGCGTCACCGGCAGCAAAGTGATAAATACATTGTTTTTCATCGATATAATCCGGAAAACTGCCGCACGCAGCGGCAGCGTGATATCAGAGATGGGTGTAATAGGCAGGCGTATTGAGCTCGCTCAGCAGGTCCGGGCGGGTTGCCGACCAGTCCAGCAGCGTGCGCGTGCGCTGGCTGGAGACCGCCATGTTGCCCGCCGCCATGTTGGCGAACCAGCCAAAATGCGCGCGGTCGCGCTCGCCGCTGGGTAATCCGAGCTGGCGTCCGATCGTCTCCGCGATTGCGCGGAACGGCACCGCCTCATCGGCAACCGCGTGATAAACGCGTTCGGTGACGCCCTGCTCCAGCGCCAGCCGATAGACGCGCGCCGCATCGCGACGGTGCACACCGGACCAGCAGTTCTCACCGCTGCCGCACCAGGCGGAAATCCCGCTCTCACGCGCCAGCCGCACCAGAATCGGCACAAAACCGTGGTCGCCGAGGCCGTGCACCGACGGCGCCAGCCGCACTGTCGCCACGTGCACGCCGCGCTGCGACAGCACCTGCGCCGCCGCTTCCGACTGACGCGGAGACACCGGCTGCGGCTGATCCAGCTCCGTTGCCCCGCGCGCCATACCGGACAGGCCGGACGTCACCAGCAGCATGCGATCCGATCCGGCAATCGCCTCGCCGAGCAACTCGATCACCTGACGGTCCTGCTCGCAGTTCTGCACGAAGCGCGAGAAATCGTGGTTGAACGCGGTATGAATGATGGCGTCCGCGGATTGCGCGGCGTCACGCAGCACGTCAGCATCCTCCAGCGAACCGCGAATAACCTGCGCGCCAGTGGCGGTCAGCGCCGCAGCTTTTTCCGCCGAACGCGCCAGCCCCGTTACCTGATGGCCCGCCGCGATCAACTCTTCCACCACCGCTGAACCTACCCAGCCGGTGGCCCCTGTGACAAATATCTGCATGGTCTTCTCTCCTGCGCATTAAAACGCGAGTGTTTCGTCGTGTTGATATGATGCGTGCTGTGGAGCGGTGGCGCTAATCGCATCAGCAATGCAGGAGCAAGCCTTGTCGGGCAAGGCCTGAGAGCATGAAGACCGCGACTTATCCGGCGGGAGTTCAGGTTTACAGTGCCGCCACAATTTGCTGGCGCAGCCATTGCTGGGCGGGATCGCGATGCAGGCGCTCGTGCCACAGCATCAGGATGTCAAACCCTTCAATCTGTAGCGGCGGTGCAAGCACGGTGAGTTGCGGTGTGTTTCGCACCAGGCGCTCCGGCAGCACGGCGACCAAATCACTGTTGGCCAGCGTGTCGAGCATAAACAGGAAATGCGGCACCGAGAGCGCGACGCGGCGCGTGCGGCCGAGCCTGGCCAGCGCGCGATCGGTGGCCGCACTGAAGCCGCCGCCATCTGGCGAAACCATCACAAACTCCAGCTGACAAAAACGGTCCAGCGTCAGGGGCTGCTGCAGCTGCGGATGATCGTGCCGGCCGGCCAGCACGTAGCGCTCGCTGAACAAGCGACGCTGATGCAGCGTCGGCGGCGCGTTGTCGCCGGTGTGAAACACCACATCCAGCTCGCCCTTCTCCAGTTGCTGCGCCACCTGTGGCGGATTGAGGGCGAATACCGCCATGCGGCTGCGCGGGGCCGCTTCACGAATAAGTTTCAGCGCCGGCAGGATCAGCGCCGATGACATGTAATCGGTGGCGGCAATGCGCCAGGTGAGCTCCGCGCGCGCCGGATCGAATGCTGCCGGCGGTGCCACCGCACGCTCCAGCGCTTCCAGCGCCAGACGCAGCGGCTCGCGCAGAGCCTCGGCGCGGGCGGTGGGCAGCATGCCGCGCGGACCGGGCAACAGCAGCGGATCGTCAAACAGCACCCGCAGGCGCGCCAGCTGGGCGCTCACCGACGGCTGCGACAGATTAAGGCGCTGCGCCGCGCGCGTCACGTTCTGTTCCACCAGCAGCACGTCTAAGGTGTGCAGCAGATTCAAATCCAGCGAGTGCATATTCATACTGTCTATACCTGAGATACCAGTAATTGATTTCTACTATAGCCAGTGCTGGCTTAACCTGCAGCGGTTTTCATCTCACAGGATACCGCCATGAATGTTTTGATTGTGTATGCCCATCCGGAACCGCGCTCGCTGAACGGATCGCTGAAAGACTTTGCCGTGAATCATCTGCAGCAGGCGGGCCATCAGGTGCAGGTGTCAGATCTGTACGCCATGCAGTGGAAAGCACAGCTGGATGCCGCCGACACGCTGGCGCCCCCGGTGGGCGCGCATTTTGATGCCACGCTGGATTCGCGTTTCGCCTACGACAATCAGCTGCAGGCAGCGGACATTGCCGCCGAGCAGGAGAAGCTGCGCTGGGCCGACACGGTGATTTTTCAGTTTCCGCTGTGGTGGTTTTCGATGCCAGCTATCATGAAAGGCTGGTTTGACCGCGTTTATGCCAACGGTTTTGCCTATGGCGTCGGCGAGCACAACGATCACCACTGGGGCGATCGCTACGGCGAAGGCACGCTCGCCGGCAAGCGCGCCATGCTGGTGGTGACAACCGGCGGCTGGGAGTCGCACTACGCGCCGCGCGGCATCAACGGCCCGATTGAGGATCTGCTGTTCCCGATCCAGCACGGCATGCTGTTCTATCCCGGCTTCAGCGTGTTGCCACCGCTGGTGTTGTATCGCGTGCAGAAGTCGGCGCAGGAACGCTTTGCCGACTGGTGCGCCGCGCTGGCGCAACGGCTGGATCGCTTAGCGCAGGATCAACCGATTGCCTTCCGCCGCCAGAACGGCGGTGAATATGAGATTCCGGCGCTGACGCTGCGCGAGGATCTTGCGGAAGGCGAGCGCGGATTTGGCGTGCACATGGCGCGCTGAGCCGCAGGCCGCCAAACCGCAGCGGCGCGCTGCCGCATTATTCAAACAGCCAGCGTCCCGCCTGCGCCGACGCAATCAGCATGCCCAGCGTGAAATCCGGCACTACCGGCACTTCACGCTTGTTGAACGGGTTGAGGATTTGCGCCAGCGACGGTTCGTCCGGGTAGTAAGTTTCAATAGAGAAATTTGCGCGATCGACCGCGAACTCGCTGAAAAACTCCTCCATCAGCGCGGCGGCTTCGTCGCGCTCGAAGTTGAGATCGCTGTCGATATCAATCTGCGGCGTGAGCGTTTTCTGCTTGAACAGATATACGCCGTCATAGCGCCGCACCAGTTCATAGATACGCTGTTCGAGTTGCTCTGTCATCGTCGCCTCTTCGCCTGTGCTGATAGGATCGCAGGGCATTTTGCCATGCCTTGCCCTCTTCGCCTAAGCATTAACGTGCGGCGCTGAGGACCTCAATAGCCGTCTGCTGAAAACGGGCAAACGCCTCCTCCCAGGAAGCCGGAGACTGGCCGTAAACCATGGGCACAACGAATTGCTGATAACGCTGGCGGTGAACAGGGTTCTCTGCCAGCTCTTTTAAACCCATTCTGAGTTCTGCAATTGGGGAGGTGCAGAATTCGGGATATTGAATACCATACCGCTCGATATCCTCTTTAATACACTGGCGCACATACGCTTGTAGCCGTGCTAAATCAATCTCATGGGTGCGGGCAATGCAGAAATTATCGTACACATGCCGTACTAAAGATGCATCGTCTTCCCGTTGCGGCCTTCTGACGTGGGCCGCAGGGCGGCGCATTATGGACACCAGCTTTTCTGCCTGAGTAGCGAGCACTGTTGCACAGGGAAAACCCGGCACCGTAACGCCTTGTTGTGTCAGGGCAGTGACAAGCGACTGAATATCACGCTTTTCTGGCGGTTCAAGTAACGTCGCCTCAATGATCTCCAGCTTAATGAACGGTCTCAGGCATGGCACCTGAGCGTATTTCTGCGGATAACGGATGGGAAGTTCACTATAACGATACTCATCGCGAATAGTTTTAGGCTGCGCCTCATCAAAACGAAAAAATGCTGAAGCGGCTATGATTTCCGTTATTTCGGCGATGATGTGTTTACGAATGGCTTTGCGCTGCGTGCGTGAGTTTTTAGCAAAGAAATCGGCAACGGGAACAAGCTTGATATCCACATCCTCAGACATGCGGTTAAGCGCAATACCCGCCTTAGATAAAGCGGTTCCACCACAAAATACCAGCTGATGGCTCCCGAAGTTTAAAGGCTGTAACAGCCGCAGCAGTTCAACAATATAGAAATCCTTTTCCACGATAGCGACAGACTCGATGCCTAATGCATCGGCTACATCAGGAAATAACGCTATGACATCATCCATTTAATTTACTGCTTCCTACTAACAAGGTGCGTTTAAAACGTGGCGACGTTTTGATCTGCATGGATGCAGGAATCTGCGTGGTTTTCCCACTGTTATAGGCATCAGACGCGCCAACCAGACGATAATCAACTTTCAGACGTTTAAGCGTCTCGATAACAACGGCAGCAGAACCGCCGGGTGCAGCAGGCATTACTTTGCCCGTAATCGCGTTCTTTCTTGCTTTGGTGTACACGCCATAGCCAACCTTAAGCAGCTGGCCTTCGTTCACCAGTTCCCGCAATACACGGCCAATCTGGTCGTAACCGGCAAGATCGTTGAAGTCATCACGCGTGAAAACATAACGCTTAGAGCGTTTCAGCCGTGACTGCATGCGCGCTTTAATAGTCATGTTACGTCCTCTCTGTTCATTTTTGCATCATAGCAAACATACGACATTATGGAAAGCAAACATACGACATCAAGCCTCCTACAAGCCTTGCTATAAGCGGGTTTCAGCGTAATTAAGGTTTCAGGTTAGCAGACAGTGTTACTGCATGAAGTCATTCCCGATGACCTTCGCCATCGGGATTCCTCATCACTTAAGCGGCAGATAAATATCCGTCAGCAATTCGTGTTCCGCCACCTCATGCACGAAGTTGTGATAGTGGAAGAACAGCGGGAAATCGCGCAGCTCTTCACCGCTGGCCGGCAGCCATTCGCTGTAGAGCGATCGCGCCAGCTCGGTCAGTGCACTGTGCGAGCCGTGATGACGCAGCACCGCGCAGCGTCCGCCGGGAATGGTGCTGTTAACGACGCCAAAGGCGTTGTCTTCGTTAACCGGTGCAGTCACCGAACCGCAAAGGTGATACTGAAAATCCCCGGCTGGCGTGCTGGCCGGATCGTGCGGCGCGACGCCGAACGTCTGGCTGCTGCGCACCGGCGACGCTCCGCTGCTTTTGCGCCAGGCAATAAACTGCGCCGCAGTTTCGTTGATGCGCTGGGGATCGCCGTGATGCGTGAGCATCGCCACCGGCGTGGTGGGAAACATTTTAATCTCAACTGACATACTCTCTCTCCGTTTGACGGGTGGCTGAGGCATGCGCTGATGCCAGGTCATCCATACCGGCTGCTGACGAAACTCACTCGGCGTCACGTCAAATACCTGTTTAAAGGCGCGACTGAATGATTCGGCATGCTGAAAACCAGCATCGAGCGCAATCTCAATGATTTTCTCGTGCGGATTGAATGCCAGCCGGTACGACGCCCGTTTGAGCCGCATCAGCTGGATATAACGCCCCGGCGGCATGCCGCACCAGGCGCTGAACTGGCGGTGAAAGTGGTACGGCGAAAAGTGCGCCACTTCACTCAGTTGCTCCAGCAGCAGCGCTTCATCAAGATGGCGTTCGATGTAGTCGAACACCTTGTCAAAGCGCTTGCGATAGGTCTCGCGGTGATCGTTTTTGTTTACTGGCATAGCATCCTCTCTGGGGAATGAGTATGCCCGTGTGGCGGAGAGTGGGCCTGATGGATCTTGCGGAGTTTTGAGGGAGAGTAAAGAGCGGTGATGGTTTTTGCTGTGAATCAGCGGGGGGATTATGCACTTATGTTGCGTGATCATTTGAGGGCTGGCAGATTTGGGCTTCATGTTTTTAAACTTACTTAAAATCTGCCTCTCAGGCTTCTTTGAGATCATATAGCCAGCGCCCCGCTTTTGCCGATTCAATTAACATCTGAAGCGTTAACGGCTTTCGCGCTTGATCTAAGATCCTCTGCGATTTGGGGCGAAGAAAGTTTGGTAACAGGCCTTTTTCATAAGGCCAGTATGTCAGGAAGTCAAAATCACGGTTATCGACATCGAAACGCTGAAAATAGTCCTGCATAATTTCATCACCGGTTTCACGCGCCCAGGGATATTGTCCGGTGTTCAGGCTGGTTTCATAGCTCAATTCGGTTTGGCTTTTGGACAAGAATGGTTTGCTATTGTAGTTGTCCTGATACCACTCGAATATGGTACTTTTGAATCGCCACGGATAATCTAGACACTTCTGAGCAGTTGATAGCCCGCAGTTGAAACCTACGGGCTTTTTTATAGAAAACATAAATCACTTTTTAAAGAAAGTGATTATCTTTTTCAGCCTCCCCCAAACTTTACTCTTCATTTCTACAGTCTCAGTATTTTCCTTTAAAGAGGAGTTTATTGGCTCTTGCTCTTGCTCTTGCTCTTGCTCTTGCCCTTGCTCTTGCTCTTGCTCTTGCTCTTGCTCTTGCTCTTGCTCTTGCTCTTGCTCTTGCTCTTGCTCTTGCTCTTGCTCTTGCTCTTGCTCTTGCTCTTGCTCTTGCTCTTGCTCTTGCTCTTGCTCTTGCAAAGGAGAACTAAAATCTAATGAAGTTTCAATATTATATTCATGATTTTTATGGTCTATATCAGATAATGAAATGGGTTGTTCATACAATGATGATACAGACAGATCATTTTCAATGTAGTAGTTACTATCATTATATGAGCTTTCAAACTTACCCAAGAAAGCCACATATACTAATTTAAAGTGGCTTGTCTTAAATAGAAATTTATCATTTTCATCCGGCATCCCAAAAAAGAAAACCGTCAGGAATTTTTTAGCATTCCTTTTATCTTTAAGCCCCTTATAATACCTATCCGCTTCCTTCCTTTGCTTTTCATATTCTTTCCAAAACACATCCTTCTGACTTTTATTCCAGTTAGAAACATCAATTTCAAGCGTAAATGGTTTTTGGGTCTTCTTATCCCTTGCGAGGAAAGTAAGACAATGCTTTTCTGAATCTTCATGCAAACGAAGATTAGACTGGATTACACCATAATAAATAGCATGTTTGTAATAACGTATGTTGTTTTTGTAAAAAATAAGTTGGAATGTATCTTTATAAGATCGCGTGCCATATGGAGGAATTGATAGCTGTTCATAATGATTGCTATTATTTATGTAATAGTCAACGACAGGCTTAATACTTGATGAAGATACAGGATGTTCATTTCCTTTGTTGACATTCTTGTGATTTTCATCTTTACTATTTTTGTCATTTTTAAAACCACTTCCTGGTTTCACATCAATTTTTAAAAGTGATATAACTGGAGCAGGTGGAGAATTATGTTTTCTTTCGTCATTTGAAGTATGATTGTTTTTATATCTTGGATCATGAATACCACATCCATCCTTATGTTTATCACCATATCTAAAATATGATTGATTAACATGTTTCATAGTAAAACTACAAGGTGTGGCTTTAATTTTACATGGTTCATATGGGCATTCAAAACTAGTTGTCTTAATGTAAAAATCATCCATTCCACGGAGATCATTTCCGTGAATGATTTCATCAGTCGAACTATCCTTCGCAATCGTCATATCTTAACCCTATGATAATCTATGTCCTTCTAAGGATTCTAGCTTTTTCTTATTGACGATCCAATCAAAAAAATTGTATTCCAATTACCAAAATGCGCTATCAAGTAGAAGTTATTAACTTAAGAGGTGGGATTGGTATTTTTCAAATAAATAAGATGGTTGACAGAACGATGCTTAAGCAGCTCGCTAACCTTAACGGGGTCAAGGGAGTGTTATACACAACCCTCTATTATCGTTTGTTAAAGGTTCTTGTTATGTATGCATGATAACAGTAAAAGCATGTTGAAGGATACTTTTTAAGCATTATTGAATTTATAAAATCACAGATTTACGAATCTAATATTAAAATTCATACAATAGATTAAGTAAGCCTAATGAAAACCATATAAACACTATAACCCATATCTTTTCCTTTTGTCCTTTTTCGATAATTCTCTTTTTAGGGTCGAAGCCTCATATTTCTTTTTCTCATTAGCATAGACTTTCTCTATTCGGCTACCATTACTGACTATAAAGTTAATCAATGAAGAATATACATGCTTCCTACGCTTTTTGTTGATCAAGTCATCACCCAGCTTATTTATATGACTATAATATGAAAGTAGCAGAAAGGTAAAAATAACCTAACTGTTAGAGAAGGTCATTTTTTCGATACCACTTGGGTATTTGATATAAAATCCTACAAAAAAAGATATGATATCAGCAGGCGCATACTCTGCCCATCAGTAAGTTTGAAGGGTTTGTCGGAGGGCTTGGTAGTCCTGACTTTGATATCGGTGAGAGCCATCAGTTGATACCTACAGTGTTGGTACCAAAATCAATCGAACCGGGAATACCATCAGTTATACCATCATCAGTTGGTATATGTTCAAGGAATTGAGTAGACGTGGACAGACTAAGAAAAGTCGAAAGCCTGCTTAACTCCCTGTTTTTATGAAATAAAGTAGACGTTGGTAGACTTGAAAAAAGCTTTGTATGGTGCGAAGGCCGGACTCGAACCTAAGTCTCCATAACCTGCTGTAATCACGTTCCCTTTAGCCTTTAAAAGAACAATCGTAGGACCTTTTTGTTCTAGGGGCTACATCTTAAGTTTGATCCGGTGGACGGAATCAAACCGAGTGTTCGTGACGGCACAAAGCATCAACGTGCCATACCTGCCTTTTGATGTTTATGGAGGCCTGCCGGGTCGGGAGGAAAGAACGTTTGTCAGCTAAGTGGGCGTTAAGAAAACGCCACTGCGTTCGGATTTTGAAACCAGTTAAACCCCGGCGGGCTTTGTTCATAAAAACCATTTAACTCAATGTTATTGATATGAATTAATCCATTCAGAGTCAAATTGAAACGCCACCGTAACGCCTACGTAACGCACCCGCATTTTGCTGTTTTATTCACTCTTATAGAAACAAAGGGCTGATGAAACATAAGACTATCAGCATTTAATGAATACTGTTCATTCATACAGCATAAAAATTCATAAACTTACATTTGAACTACTTTCTCAGTTTGTCCCATCGCACCGCTGACACAATGCCCCAATTGCCGCTGGCATTGGGCCTACGCCATTTTGCTGTCTCCATGCTACGCAGATAATCAAGAGCTTCGGAAAACGTGCCAAAACGCTTCTGAGCGGTCTTATCGCCCACACCGAAGGAGCCATCTCTCGAACTCGCTAGCCCAGGGTGAAAACACGAACCATCGGCCGCGTATGGAACCAACAGCTCTGGGTCATTATTTTCGGATGAGTCAGGCGCTAACAACTGCCAAGGCTCAACACTCAGAGCATTAGCCAGCACCTCGATCGCATCCAGAGACGCATTAGACCCACCGCGTTCAATGCGGCTCATATAGCTACGAGCAAACCCACACCGATCAGCAAACGCCTCTTGGCTCAATCCGGTGGCTATACGCAGTTCTTTTACCCGCTCGCCAAACTGTATTCTCAGGGATTTTCTCATGCACTGAATGTGCAATTTTGACCACTGAAAGGCCACGCTCCATATGAGACATTTTGAATCCACCCTAACTTCAGCGGGCTGAGTCACTCGCATTAGCCGCCTGCCTCATGACAACCCTTAACGATTCAAAATGAACACCAATAGTGACATTTAAAATCCACAAAGTATTATGATCGTCATCGGTTGGTCGTCCCCAACATTCGCTAGTAGGCGCGATGTGGTTTTGAAAATGAGGGAATCATGGCGGGATCAGGTTTTTTATTACCAATGGTGGCGGGTGTCGCGCTTAGTTGCGTCAGCTATGGATTTGTTGCTCGCATTGTTTCAAAACGTCAGATCAGCACGCTACGCGCAGTTTCATGGGGGATTCTTGCCACTCTCTCATTGGTGCTAGGCATGTGCGCATTTTCTGCTGTAAGCGCAGAACACCCAGCAGCGAAAAACGAAACATCGTGCTTAGGTAACGCCCCGGAATGCTATGCAAAAGCGCACCACAACCCCGTCAAAGAGTGCAAACAGGTAATGGACAAGAAAGCGACGTTTCGCCATGTGTGGCAGCAAAGTGAAGCGCAGCCGGTATTCAGCACCTACCTCTGGCACGACGAGAACAAACGAACTATTCAAATGTTCGGACAACAAGCTAAGGCGATTAACAGCCTTGGGATGCAAATACCGCTTCAGTATTTTTGTGTTTTCAATGCCAATACCGGAGAAGTCATCGCGGCTTCGTTTGAGTAAATAGGGGGTAACTTCCCCCTAAATCAAAGATACGTTACTCTTACAAATAAAAAACGATTTGATCAAAAGTTAATATAGCTTGAATCGCTTTCTCTTTCGTATAAGTTTTTGCTGCTGCGGCACCATGACCAACAGAGTGTCTAGAATTGGCGCTGGCAGTTCCTGTCATCAAATCAAAGCTACAATATGTGTTTTGTTTAAGATAAATCAAAAATTCTTCGGGAAAGAGCAGTGTATTTTTACTTTGCAATTTTCTAATCGCAGCATCTTTGACGAAACCAGTTAAGGCTGAGCTGTTACCTTTTTTTAAGTTTGCTTTTATATAAAAAGGTTGAAGAACACCTTCAATTTCAGTAAGTATAATTTTTATTGTCGCAATATAATTTCCATTATAGAAAGAACTAAAGGCAGCATCTAATATAGGCATCTTCTCACTTAGGTAAACTTTGCTTTTCCAACGACTGTGTATTGAATTAACCCTATCTTTATCAAACAAAGAGACAAGATGATTTGCCGACTTATTAAACACCTCATCATTTTTCTCTCGATACTGCAATACATCAAAACCGTTGTTGATCAATTCAGCAAAAGGAAACCAACCACGGGCAATAAGAAAAGATAACGTTTCGGAATCGAACATCGAATCGTATATATTTTTATATTTCACAATTCGGTGCAAAACACCAAGACTTTTATTCATATCATCCACGGAGAAATCGCCATCTGGATTTAAATCAAAATATAAACCAAAGCGCCACCCCTCTCTAAACAAGCATATAACTTTATCATCCTGCTTGAACTCTAAAAGTGGAAAGTGCACATCTAATATATCAGCAATTTCCTTTTCAAAAACAACCATTCCTGGCTGAATTTGTTTTTTCATAATAATATTGCTAGCCACTGCGGCTTTATCATTCCAAATTTCAGCAGATAAATCTCCATGGATAATGAAAAGAAGCATTTCACAGTTAGATAGTTTTACAAATTTCCCCTCTCTTTGAGTATAATGCTCAAGCATTGAAATGAAGCTTTTAGCTATTTTATGAAAAATATCCTGATCAGATGTGAATCCGTTTTTCGTCCAAAGCTGACACATATCTCCTTTAGCTGCGTAGGCAGAGGAAAAACCTGCAAGGGGTTCAACCCTCTCTAATGTTATCGGTTCACCAATATTGCCAGCCAAGAAACCGGGGGCTTTCATCTGTTCCATGAGATATCCTTAATTCTGTCTTACTAAAACTACCCAATTTATCTTTGAATTAAAAACGATCCAGATAAGTTCGCCAACACCTATGCTGTTAAAAATTGAGATCGTAATTAAACAGCGTTAATAGTAGCCCTAGAAACACCGTATTCACGCGCTAAAGCACTGACACTGGTTCCACTATTCTTTTTCTCTATAATCGCTCTACGGGCTTCTGGCGCGATTTTAGACGGTCTTCCCAGCTTCTTACCTTCAGCTTTTGCTCGTGACAGCCCCGCTTGAGTGCGTTCAATCAAAAGATCGCGCTCCATCTCTGCAACCGCTGCCAGCATCGACAATAGAAGCTTACCCGCTGCGGAGGTGAGATCAGTCGTGCCAAGCTGGTGGACAATAACCTTGATATTACGGTCAGCCAGCGCCCTTACCGTTTGCAGGACGTCAATCGCATCACGCCCCAGACGATCAAGCTTCGCTACCACCAACGTTTCACCATCGCGGATTTTATTGAGCATTTCAGAAAATGCTTTACGTTGCATTGCCGGAACCTTCCCGCTAACAACATCGGCAAACCAGTAATCAATTTGCCACCCAGCCTGCCCAAGCTCCAGCCGTTGGTTCTCAGTATCCTGCTGCGATGTCGAAACACGTCCGTAGCCAAAAGTTGCCATTGTTATCTCCCCATCTGACCCCTGCCAGAAAACGAGGCCAACATTAGGATGGCCTGCCAGAAAAGCCAAGGCTATTTTTCCAACAGTGTGAAAGCGTGCAATTGGGAGGTGCCAGAAAACGGTCGTTTGTTGGCGCTTAAAACGGATAAAGAAATGTTAGGCTGAAACCATCACTTCATAAGGACAACTGGAATGATTAAAGACGCGATTTTTTCACCGTGCGGCCAGTATCGCTACTCGTTATCACGAGTCTGGGACGAATCAAAACCATATGCCCTTTTCATCGGGCTAAACCCTTCATATGCCGATGCTGAGAATGATGATCGCACCTTGAGCCGCTGCATATCGTTTGCCAAAAACTGGGGCTACGGCGGGGTATACATGGCCAACCTGTTCGCGTTCGTTCATACCCAGCGACATGAAATGATGAAAGCACCTGACCCCATTGGTATAGATAACGATAGCCATCTGTTAAGGCTTATTGCCGGTGCCGGTCTGGTAGTGGCGGCATGGGGCAACGAAGGCAGACATCTCAAGCGCTCAGCAGTAGTCCGACAGTTGCTACCAGAAACCACAATGTGCTTTGTCTTAAACGCCACAGGTGAACCCAAACATCCTCTGTATATGAAAAATGACAGTGTTCTCATACCCTTAAGTTAGCAAGGACTACTGCGTTCAGAATATGAACGCAGTATATTGATAAATAAGGTTTTTATCGTAAAACCGTTGTGCTACCGTGCTCGAAATGTTCTCAAATCTGCTCAGTTCGAACGACCCTGATGCCGGTTTGAAGTTCCCTTCAATAAGGTCGCACTATGAAGAGTCGAAAATACGTAGCTGCTGAAGCAGACCGCAAATCCTTTAAGGTTTCAGCCGGGATCGATTGGCTGGACTTAAAGATCAGCTTCTCCAGACTGACCCAGCATCGCTACGTTCAGGATGAATTACTTAAAATCACCGGTTTAAAACTCTGGGTTAAACCCTGCGGTCTACGTATCTCAAAGTTGTCATCATGCGCCCCCCGTCCCGACAACAACGTTAAAACGTGGGTAAAACCTACGATAAGCAGCACTAACGATACTTTTCGGATTTGCTTCCGTGATCTACTGGCAAACCATGGCGGGAAGCTGGAAGCTGCACTCAAGCAATTGCAAAACCGTTTCCCATTTGCGTGTGAGCCACAAATCGTGGGAGTCGAAGTTTTCTGCGATTTCTGGCATAAACAACGGTCAGTATCAGCGACACGAGCAATGACCTATCGGCTTCAGACAAGCCTGTTTAGTAACGGAACCCGACCAAGGCAATTCAATCCCGCTTCGTGGAAAAATGTCTACCTTTTCCCCGGAACACGTATCACTCCATATCGAAACTTCAGGACAGGTAACAAGTGGGACAACATCTCGTGGCAGGTCTATCACAAACGCACTGACAACGATCAGAAACTACCTTTAGAAGAGCAACGCGCTCGTGTTGAAGTCACGTTAAAAGGTGCTGCGCTCACTCACTACTCTCTTCACCATCTTAGCGACATACAGCGCTTTCGATTTGAAACCCTCGCTCACCTGTTCAAATTTCGCAAACCAATTGAGCCTGAAATGATGGCTGACGGTGATTTGTTCCGGTTTACCGCTGTCAACGCAGTTCGTAAGGTGAACGACGCAACAGCCGAGCGCGGGTTGCATTCTTTCAATAACATCGGACGTAGGGATAAACGTAGCTGGATGATGGTTAACGTTGACAAGCGCCTGCGGAAAGAAAGCTCGCATCTGGCGGTTGTTAGCGATCTGCAAAACGCCGTTAAGGGTGCTTTACGGCGCCTCCACGTTTAAGCCGCCCCCCTTTCGTTATTCCAAAAAAAAGTGACAATCAGCAGGAAAGAGGCCGCATTCCTGCTGGTCTGGATACAGCTCTCTTAATAACTGTATATATAACAACTCAACTGTCAGATTACATGTCTTAGCTATCGGTGTTTGTCGGTTACTGTTTCCTTCAATCAAACACGAACCAAACGTTGTGACACGACATCGGGTTCGCGGTGCAAATGCAGCCGGATAAGTTTGGTGCGGGAAAGTGGATCTCCTAGGTTTGGAAGTCCCCCTCTCAGGCATTGCGTCCAAAAACTTCGGTGGTGGCAAAATCATCCTTATACTTGCAGATAAACATTGTTGAAAAATTCTCTCCCGCATAGTTCAATTAACCACTTAGGATTTTTCTGATCTCCTTTCTCAAGGAAGCTTATGCCCGTATCCAATCATTACCAAGCCCAACCGGATTGTTATGTGCGCTTTGATTGGGGTGGGATCTCCCTTGAAGGCGAGTTTTTCAGCTATGAGGAGTATGGTCGAGATATCGATCCGAAATGGGGATACATCCGACCATTTGATAGAGCCATCAGACAACAACTAATCGATAATTTACAAGCAACTCACGGGATTGATCTCCTGACATTCACCTCTCAAGGCGACCTGATCACCTGTGATGCTTTTGTCACCCATAAAGATCTTCAGGCAGCACACCAAATTCTCGTAGAGTCCTTTGATTTCGTTGATGAATCGGAGCTTACAACTGAAAGGGAACACATCGGTAACTGCCGTATCGATTTGATAAGACGCCAATACATTGTCGGCAGCAATCTTAAAGGGCCCAAAGAGTCTTTGGACAACCTCAATGCAGAGTTTCTTAAATGGGTAACACCTTTCTACACGCCGTTGCGTTACGAGCGGAAGTGGTTAACCAAGCATCGTAATGGGTTATTACGTTTTGGCGCGCTCGTTGCTGTCGCTGTTTTTGCCTATATCCACTACGGGTGATAATAGAAAAGCGAGACCTGTCCTGCGGTTTTGAGAAACCAACTTCATTCCGCACCATATTTACATACTGCACTTAATAAAAATGCGATAAGGACAAATCGAATGAAAAAAGTAATGATGAAAACTGTTTTAGCCAGTTTGGTTGTATCCAGTATTACTGTGTTGACAGGTTGTGTGACCTCACCAGATATGGAAGCAGCTAAACAACCGCTGGGTAGTATAGTCAGTGTTGTTAACGTTCCCGGGGTTAAAAAGGATGCACTTTACAGTAGTTCCAAAATTTGGGTTGCAAAGGTCTTCACTGATTCTAACAGCGTAATCCAATATGCCGATAAAGAAGAAGGTTCGATTGTTGGCAAGGGGAATGTTAAATACCCATGTGACGGTTTTAATGATTGCTTAGCTAATGAAGATGTTCGATATAAATTCACTATGAAAATCGACACAAAGGATGATAAAGCTCGCATCACCTTTGATGATATCCACATTTATCGTCCGGCCCATGTAACCAGCGGGATTGCGTTCCCTGCCATAGATTCGCCAAATATGACTGTTGGTGGACAAGCAAAAGCCAAAAAAGCGTTGAATGATATTGTGGAACAATACAAACGCGAGATCGTGACTGAAAGTAGCTCTGCTGCAAAAGACTGGTAACAGCCATCAGCTCAAAAACTTGCCGGATAAGTTTTTGAGCTTTCTATAGCCGGGATTATATGTGGGTGCATAATGATAGTTATGACAGGTTATCACACGGCATTTTTATTCCATTCGAAAGCATCCTGTTTCACTTGGCTACGCTAGCAACTCTATGAGAGCGCCGCAAATTCCGCACCACAATTTCATACCCCTTAGTCAACAACGCGCCACATAGCTTCCTAGCGCGTCTGAGGAGTCTTGCGGATACAACCGTAGGTCACCAGACGCGTTTTAGCATCACCATTTAACCTTCTCTATATGGAAAAACAAGTAGAGAACCATCATGAGTATTTGAAACGATACTGCACTATAGTCAAGCACTACGCTCAGACTCAATAGGTTAACAGAGTCGTTAGGTGGCGATATGTTTGACCTATATCACGAATAGCACGGGTTAAAATTTAACCTTTTCTCAAATGCGAGTAACTTCATAACTGCTTACCTCTCAAAGGGCTAAAATGATATGAAGACAAGGTCTTTTTCTATTTTTTTGCTTAAAGCTGGCTACAATGCACAGAACTCCCTTAAGCTGAACCATCAACTTATCGGTGGCTTTCAGGCTCTAAATCTCCCACAAGGCGCAACCTTGTTTATTTCCGATAGGGTTAGAACAACCCCTTGGTGGGTTGACTACTTCTCAATTGGTGGAAATTTAAAACAAGAAAACAAAGGGGCATTAATTTTTCTTCCGGTAAGAGATCGATGTTTTGCTCTAACTTTTGGCCATATTTATCACAACTTGCTAGATGTTTCCTACGAGTATGATTTTGGCTTAAAAGTTACTTTAAACAGCCTTGAACCTAATGAGTTAAAAAGCGCTGATATAGTCGATCCCGGAGCATCAAGAAGGAAAAGAATGCAAGTCCCTGTTATGTCTGACTTAACCTATTTAGATTTTGATAGTAATAGCGAGATATTAAAAAGCCTGACAGGAAAAGTAAAACCACAATATATTGATCTCTTCAAAAATGCGACTGGTTCAACCAGCTTAAAAGTTGGACTTAAAGTCGAGCCAGAACAACTTACCGGATTGTGCGACCAACTACTAGATTTATATTCCAGTGATGAATACTTAGAGTCTTTCCCTAACATACAAAAAATAACGCCAGAAAAAGACCCTATTAAAATTAAGCGTCTTGATGATTCTCTTTTAGATGCTTTCATTAATAAAAACAATGAATTAGCCTTATCAATCCCGGACATCGTGGATTATAGTGATAATATTTACTGCTCCTTTAAAGGAAGGAAAGGCATATCCCCAATATATACTGACATTAGTCTTGAAGAGTTTTATGACTATTTAGGAGAAGTTGACTTAAATACGTTCAATATAGACAAAATCAAAGATTTCTCGCTTAACCTCTGCAATGAAGAAGGTGTTATAACGAAAGCATATAACATTTACAGAAGTTTTATCTATGATATTCACTTTGATAACGAGGAAGTTGTTTACCATCTCTGCGAAGGTGAATGGTATAAAGTTGACCAAGAATATTTGCAGAGTTTGAAAGATTATATAGATGCAAGGTGTGAAGATAGCCAACTTCCCTCATATGATCATGACAACATTAAGGATGACATAAGAAACTATAGTGAAGAGAACTATAATGAAGATGTGGCAAACAACTCAGCATGCCATATATGTTTAGATCAGAAAGACATAAGTCCCGATGGATACTCACAAATAGAACCATGCGATTTAATAAGTTACCAGGATAATTACTGTATTTTTCATCATATAAAAATATCTTCAAGATCATCTCAACTTAGCCATCTTTTCAATCAAGGTGTCAATTCTATAGAATTACTCATTTTGGAAAAGAGCAGCAAAGAAAAACTTAAGTCATTAATCGAGGAAAATATTCAAGGTAAAGATTTGGATAGTTTCAACCGCGTGATAGATAGTGGTAATTATAAAGTTGAGTTTGGCATAATAACCAAGAAACCAGCGGAACTGAAATCTGAAAACCTCCCTCTTTTTTCTAAAATAAGTTTAATGCGAAGCTTAAGAACACTTTCTCTTTATCGAACAGAGGGTGTGGTTAGTTTTATAAAAGATATTAGCCCTTCTAAAGAAGGCTATAGTAAACACCCGCGCATTACAGTGATTGTGTCTGCCGGTGCAAATGGTAAAAATGAAGTTATTGTTGATCACAGCCAACTTTTTCCTCAGGGAACAAAAGTCGCAAGATGCTCACAAGAAATAACTAACAGCCCTATCGGCTCGAGATTTATGATTCATGTAAAAGCTAGTGAACACGGGAAGTTAAGCACGAGCCATGCTTGGGAGAGCGAACGTCTATAGTAAATGCTTTAATAAAAAGAAACCTGCCATACCCCGTAGTTTATACGGGGTTTTTTAATTGTTTATAATTAATTAGGGTTACGTTTCTCTACCATACAACGAAAGCTACAGGAACAATTGTCGCGCGAAAAAGTGGAGATCCTAGGTTTGCAAACTGCCCTTTAAGGTATTGCGTTAAAAAACTTCGGCAATAACAGGCTTCTCCTTATCGAGGCAATATGCTTTCAGCCCAAATTCCTGAAGATTGCATAGATGCTCATGTTAGTGCTAAAAAAAGTAATTCTTGACACTGAGGCTGAATATGGAATCAAAATACGATCTGGTTGACGCGGTTCCACCCGCAGAAGATTTTTGCCGCTTGCGCATCATATCCGGTTTAACACCCCGCTCTCCTGAAGCTGCAAAACATGCACTTCCAAGAACTTTTCATGGCGTATACATTGAATATTCGGGACTCATTGTCGGGATGGGGAGAATTGTCGGTGATGGCGCGCTCAACTTCGAAATCGTAGAGGTTGCGGTCGATCCAGAACATCAGGGGAAAGGGCTGGGCCGGAAAATCATGGAAGCTTTAATGTCCTGGCTTGGACAACATGCACCCGCAGGAGCATACATTACCTTGATCGCAGATGTCCCGGAGCTATATGAAAAATTCGGGTTTAAAAGCGTTCGCCCCGAAAGCGAAGGGATGGCACTCAATTGGGGACAGCATTAATGGAACGAACCGTCGAAATACTGCAATACACCTTACTTAAAGGCACCGGAACCATTTTTCACACAATCATGCGGGAAATCAGCGTTCCTCTACACCAACGCCACGGGATCGATGTAGTATCGTTTGGTAACTCCCTGCATGATTCCGATTGCTACTACCTTATTCGTGCTTTTAACAACCAAGAAAGCATGGCTATGGTTCTAGATTCTTTCTACGCAAGCGCTGATTGGCGGAACGGCCCACGCCAAGACATCATTGGCAGCATCGAGACAAGCATTAAAACAGTGATAAGCCTGCCACCGGAAAGCGTTGACGGGTTGCGGGTGCAATCGTAGGTAATCAAGTG
Organism: Pantoea dispersa; assembly: GCF_035783935.1. GTDB lineage: Bacteria > Pseudomonadota > Gammaproteobacteria > Enterobacterales > Enterobacteriaceae > Pantoea > Pantoea dispersa_C. The sequence goes on from NZ_JALKOV010000005.1 coordinate 78,296, forward strand.
TATTAGCTTAGATTTGACCTAAAACAGCTAAGGCAGATAGCCAAACCTAATCTGACAGGCAGCTTTGTGCCAAGAGCGGACTCATCTATGTCGATTTTGAGCATTGAAGAGTTTTAACTCATTTAACATTAGCTAAAAAACAACCGGAACTTTTTCATAACCTGTAATGAATGATGCTTTTGCAACTTCTTCTGAAACGCCAAGTATGAAAGCTAGAGCTGAAATATCCACATTTGGAATGGAGGAAAATGATTTTTGAAATTGAGGTGATGGGTTTGAATAGGTTAATACTTCAACATGCTTTTTTGTTACTTTTTCATTTATAGATAACTTTGCCGCACTGGGTATATTCTTTAAACAAGAATAATACTCTTTAAGTAACCCCTCAACCAAACATAATACGCCTTCCGTTAGGTCCACTGCTGTTTTCAAGACTTTAAACTGTTCAGGAGTTAATGTTCCGATGTTCATAACACTACGTCCCTGATCATCTATTTGATAGAATTCACGCAATTGAGATAACACAGTATTGCGATGATTTATTTTATCATGAAGGTTTTGAAAGTTACCTAACATAGCATTCACGCGAGGAAGGTTATTCCATGTCTCAAAAAATGCACGAGACGCATTGTATTCATTAGCCTTTGCTAAAAAAATAATCAATGTAACATCTGGCGGCGGTGAAAAATAACAGCTAATTGTAGGTATACTTAAAGCCCTTTCAATAGGGTTAGAATTTATTCGACCCATATATGTGTTTTTTATTGCTATCAGAGTTTGCATACCACTATCGATTGCTACTAGGAATTTATTAAAATCATTGACTCGCGCTATCTCTGACTTAATGATTTCCTGTTTGGCAAATGTATTATTAGCCATTAAGTAACCGAGTAACACAGAACCTGAAGTAGTCAATGCAGGAAAAATATAATCCTTAAAATTACTCGACTCCTGCTGCAAATTTAAAATAGCACTTGCAATCATCAAAGCATCATTTGACATATGCCCTCCTTTTTGAGCGCACTATACAAGCACATTTTGAACTGTAAAACCAGTTGAGACACACTTCCAGCGCTAACTAGTTTATGGTGGCCTGTTAGTTAGACATATCATAACCTTAGATTGTATTCCAGATTCACTTCCGCTCTTCGCTCAAGGCGGACTGTTAGACTTGATTGTATGTTGTCAGAGAAAACCGTCAGATCAATTCTGAGCTAATGCAAATCAAGTCTCACCAGACGCATTTTAAGCGTCTCCAAATTTGGCACTATTAAATCCACGACCTTTAATAAAAAATGCGCCAGGAAGCGTCCCAGCGCATTCAAGAGCATCACTCAACTGAATAGTAACTGACTCAACCTGTTTGTTTGCCACGCTTTCTTCGCAGCGCATCTCTTACAGCATCCAGCCCATCAGGAATGTTGAATCTCGCTATCTCGGGCAAAGAAAAATCAATCTTTTCGACAACCTCAACCATGTGAACCGGTTTTAAATCTTTGCTGTATCGCACTTCAGTTTCTGTTTTGCCGCGCACATGCCCAAGTAGCTGCCCACGCAGTTCCGAACTAACATCCTTCTCTTTAAGCAAAGTTGAAACAGAATGCCGGAAAGAGTGGAAAGATTTGCTTCTGTCTCTTTCAAGTTTTAATCGACCCGCAAGCAATGATTCATTGAACCATGCGGAAACTGGCCTACCATAGCCTTTAGTTTTATGTGGTTTAAGCTCGGGAAAAAGACGGTCATACCCGGCAGCTTTCAACGCATCCACATACTCGATAAAACCGAGTTTAATCAGCGTAGAATGAACAGGAATCTTGCGGCGGGAATTGGCGTTTTTTAGTTTCTTTCCGTTTTCGCTATCGCTTTCAAGGTTCAGGTAATAAACGCCGTCATCTGCCAGAACATCGTCCAGCATTAACTGTGCAATCTCGTTAACCCTTGCCCCCGTCATCAAGCCCAACAACGGCGCCCAATAGTGAAACGGGCAATATTGATGGAATCGCCCTTGCGCATTACGTTCAACAGTTCCAGCCACAAACCACGGTTGCGAAAAAATTGCCTTAATTTCATGCGGTTCAAATATGTCAGTGTGATCCTGCTCTCGCTCACCTTTATCATCGGGAGGGAAAAAGTTGTCGCATGGCGATTTCAGAAACTTACCATCATCAACAGCCCACTCCATTGCACCATAAAGGCCGTTGATATACTTTTTGACAGACTCTTCTGTCATCAGTTTATCGCCACATTCTGCCGCTTTGGCGATTAACTCATCCAGCGTTTTAACCCCGTGCTTACCTTTCATCAAATTACGGTTAGCAGGAATTGTGCGCAACTTGCTCTCATAAGCCCGGAGGAAATCACGGTCGAAATCTTCCAATTGAATATCCCCCATCACTTCAATCATCAAATCGAAGTAATAGCGAATATCGCGGAGCGCCGCTTCTGATACCTTGCCCTTACGCCGATGTTTCAAATACTCTTCACGAAGCCATGACAAGTTTTCATTGTAATGTTTGCGGTGAACATATTCGTTAGCGATAACAGGAGCGACAAGAGGCACTGCAGGGTGAATGCTAACTGCTGGTGGCGTGGTCTTAACCAGCCATGTAAGTCGAAGGCCTTCAGCATGAACTTTGCTAATCAACAGGCTATCAACAGTTATATCTACGCCGGGTAAATCGAAGAACCAACCTCCACTTTGGTTATCACCACTAGTTCGAAATGCAGCCTCTCCTTCGGATACTCCAGCGCTCAACAGACAATCTAAAGTATGCCGGGGATTGAAGGGGCGGAGATAACCATTTGCGAAGCTCTCGATACCCAGCTCAAACGCGCTATTGAGAATGATGACTTCTTTAGGTTGATCCTTTTCATCATCAGACTGTTTTTCTCGTTTTGCACCGGGTTCCCGCTCTACTGCATTAAATTCATCAACATAGAAACCGAACTGACCAGTCGCCAGCCAGAATACCGGGAGGTTACGATTAATCACCTCTCGAATCAATTGCGATACAGGCAACTCGATTGACTGAGCAAAGTTAGAAATCGAGATCATACCCTCACCAGCAAGCAGTGGGGCGCAGTCACTTAAAGTTCGATAATCCAATTGTTCATACTCTTGTAAGGTCTGATACCAGACCGCCAACAGGAGCGCGGACTTCTGCTTTGCTTCATGAAGATCGTGAGTGCCTGTTGAAGTGTGAATCTCACACTGTCCTGCGTATCGACGAAAACGTTGGGGAACGCTAATGCGGACAACATAAATGCCGCTCGTTCGACGATAGAGTTTATATCGCTGAGACATCGCCTCGTATACCCTTTTGTAAGAGGGGCTACGCGATTTCAAGCAAGATTATGAATTAAATTGTTTTAAAACAATAGGTTAGATGAGTCTTGGTGCCGAAGGCCGGACTCGAACCGGCACGTATTTCTACGGTTGATTTTGAATCAACTGCGTCTACCGATTTCGCCACTTCGGCACTGAAGAGGATGCGGAAAACGTGGGCGATTATACCGTTACGCGCTTGCGGCGCAACCGGAATCGATGGGGATGTGCGCTAAGCGTCGAAAAAAGCAGCGCTGCCAAAAACGCTGCGCAAAACCCCGGCAGTCGCCTCCGGAACACTCCCAAACTCGCGCGCGGCGGCCACTTCTCCGGAACTTTCTGCCGCCACATGCCTCTTAACCACAACTGACGCAGTCAGACGTATAAGCACAACGAGGTTGAGATGAAAAAAGCAACACAACGGTTAGTTTGGGGATGGGGTATCGCGGCGGCACTGGTGGCCGGTAGCGCATCGGCGGCGAGCTGGCAGGATCAGCTGAGCAGCGCCGCATCGCAGCTGTCGCAGCAGAACAGCGGCAACACCGCCACCAGCAACACGCAGAACGGCGGACTGTCGCTCTCTTCGCTCAGCGGCCTGCTGAACGGCGGCGATAAAGCGGTGAGCGCCAACAGCATGACCAACGCCGCCGGCGTGATGGAATATTGCGTGCAGCACAACGTGGTGGATAACAACGTGAAGTCGGTGAAAGATCAGGTGCTGAGCAAGCTGGGCCTGAGCAGCACCACCGCGCAGCAGCAGAAAACCGATTACCAGCAGGGGCTGCAGGGCATGCTGAACACCGGCAATGGTCAGCAGCTGAATCTGCAGAGCCTGAGCAACTCGCCGATGGGTGAGAAGCTGAAAACCAAAGCCTGCGATGTAGTGCTGAAGCAGGGCAAAAAATACATCGGCATGTGATTCCTTCGCGCGGGTTCAGGGGCCGCCTTCCTGCCGTCTGAATCGCCGCTCACCTTATGCCAGCCGGCGCGGGCTGTCCCCCGCGCCCTCTTCTCCCCACACTGCCGCTATACCGCCAGCAACGTCCGCGTCGCATCCGCCACCCGCGCCAGCAGCGCCCTTGCCTGTTCAAACGACTGAATATTGGTGTAGCCAATCACCAGGCCATAGCGCTTTTGCGTCTGCGCGTACCAGCCCGACAGCGGCCGCACGTATAGCGCCTGCTGCGCCCACAGCGTCGCCAGCGCCACGTCCTGGGTGCCGCGCCGCAGAAACGCCACGATGTGCATACCGCCGTCGGTCAGCTCAAAGGTAAACAGCCCCGGAAAGCTGGCTTCGATGGCCTCCAGCATCATGCGGCGGCGCTGCTGATACAGGATGCGCATCTTCTTTATGTGGCGATAAAAATGCCCTTCGCTGAGGAACTGCGCGAGGATTTTCTGCGGCAGCAGCGGCAGGCCGGTTTCCAGAATCTCGCCCAGCTCGCCGAACTGTGCCAGCGTGTGCTGCGGCATCACCAGATAGCCGATGCGCATCGCCGGCATCATGGTTTTGCTGAAGGTGCCGGTGTAGATAACCCGGTCGTGCACATCCAGGCTTTTCAGCGCCGGAATCACCTTACGCGTGTAGTGAAATTCGCCGTCGTAATCATCCTCAATAATCCAGCTGTCATGCTGCTGCGCCCACGCCAGCAGCTGATGCTTGCGCGGCAGCGACAGGCTGACCGCCAGCGGACTCTGGTGCGTTGGCGTCACCACTGCAAAGCGCGCATCGGCGTGATAGCGCAGCAGATAATCCACGTCGACACCCTGCCCATCCACCGGCACATAGTGCAGGTTGGGTGCGATGCGCTTCAGCAGCTGCTGGCCAAAGAAGTAGCCGGGATCTTCGAACAGCACTTTGTCGCCCGGCTGCGCCAGCACCGCCAGAATCAGCCGCAGGTTGGCGCGGTAGCCGCTGGTGATGAAGATCTGCTCCGGCTGGCAGTTGAGGCCGCGTGAAATGTTCAGGTAGCTGGCGATGGCCGCCCGCAGCGGCGCATATCCCATCACCGGCGGTATCATCATCTCGTCCGGCCGCAGGCTGCGCGCCGCTTTCGCCGACAGCAGCCGCCACTTTTTATGCGGAAACTCGTCCAGCGCCGGGATGCCGAGCCGCAGCTCGCCTTTGCCCTCGGTCACCGGCAGCAGCGCGGGCGTCGTCGCCGGTGCGCGCGGTGGCGTGGCTGCGCTCGCCAGCTTCAGCTGCGGATTGACACGCGTGCCCTTCGCGCCCTGGCTGACAAAATAGCCTTCGCCGATGAGGATTTCATAGGCGGCCTCAACCGTTTTACGCGCCACCTGCAGCTCGCTCGCCAGCACGCGGATCGCCGGTACGCGATCGCCCGGCCGGAGCTGTCCGGCAAGAATCTGCTGCCGGAAGCGCTGGTAAATCTCTTTGTAACCCACGCGTCACTCCTTTCTCAGCCACTGCACTATGTCCTACCTGTTTTCACGCATAATGGCCCTTTTCGCTCAGACATAGCAGTTTAAGATGCAGGCATTCCCCCCGCAATACGGATGACAGCCATGAAGATTGTGCATTACGCCACCGAAGAACAACTCGCGCGCTGCTACCCGCTGATGCGTGCGCTGCGCGGGCGGCTGGCGGATAAGGCGCAGTTTATCGCCCAGGCGCAGCGTCAGCAGGCGCAGGGCTATCGCCTCGCCGGTATCGAACATCAGGGACAGCCGGCGGTGCTGGCCGGTTATCGCCTGCTGGAGAATTTTATCCATGGCAGCTTCTGCTACGTCGATGACCTGGTGAGCGATCCCGCGCTGCGCGGTCAGGGCTTCGGCGCCGCGCTGCTCGACGGCTTAGCGGTGCTGGCGCGTGAGTATGGCTGCACCCGCATGGTGCTGGACACCGCAATCAGTAATACCCGGGCGCAGGCGTTTTATCAGCACTGCGGCTATCAGGCGCTCGGCCTGCATTTTTATCGCCCTATCGTATGAGGAATCACTGCATGAATGTGCTGCATATTAAAGTCAGCCCGGATCTGGCGGGATCGGCGTCGCGCATCGCCTCGGCGCGTCTGATCGAAAAACTGCGCAGCCGCCATCACGATCTGCACGAAACGGTGCTGGATCTGGCGCAACAGCCGCTGCCGCATCTGGATGCCTTTACCATCAGGGCTTTTTTTACCCCAGCGGAGGCGCGTGATGAAGCGCAGCGCAATGCCATTCGCACCTCGGAACAGCTGGTGGATCAGCTGTTTGCCTGCGACACCCTGGTTATCTCATCGCCGATGTGGAACCTCGGGCTGCCGTCGGTGCTGAAAGCCTGGTTCGACCATATTACCCGCGCCGGCCGTACCTTCGCCTTTACGCCCGAAGGCACCAAAGTCGGGCTGGTGAGCGGCAAGAAAGTTTACTGCGTGATGGCCAGCGGCAGCGTGTTTGCCCACGGGCCCTTTATGCAGGATGACCAGTTCACGCCGTACGTGTGCGCGGCGCTGGCGTACATCGGCATCAGCGATGTGCAGTTTATCCGCGTCGACGGCACGCACGACCCGCTCAGCCGTGCCCGCGCGTTACCCGAAGCACTCGAAACCATTGAACGTCTGTTCTGACGGAGGAAAATCATGACTCAACGCGTTAACCATTTCAAAACCACCCCGGCGCTGGCCAAAGCGATGTCGGATCTGTCGAACAGCGTCGCCAGCGCGTCGCTGGAGAAGTCGCTCAGGCATCTGGTGGATATCCGCGCCTCGCAGCTCAACCACTGCGCGTTCTGCCTCGATATGCACATCAAGCAGGCGGCGATTGACGGCGAGCACGAGCTGCGGCTGCACCATGTGGCGATCTGGCGTGAATCGCCGCTGTTCAGCGCGCGTGAGAAAACTGCCTTTGCCCTGACCGAAGCGCTGACGCGCATTGGCGAGCACGGCGTTGACGAGGCGCTGTACGGCGAGCTGCGCGCACACTTCTCTGAGGTGGAGATCAGCGAGCTGACCTTTAAGATCGCGGTGATCAATACCTGGAACCGGCTGATGATCCTGTCGCAGATGGCACCCGGCGCGCTCGACAGCGCTTACGGGCTGGATCGTGCTGATTTGCGGTAATTTTTATCGTCAGTGGCTGCGGCTGCTGGCGATAGCATGTTTTTCTGCGCGCCCTGACGCTATAGTGAAGTTTTGCACCACACAGGACACCGCGCATGAAAGGCATCAACATTGCGATTTACTTCGATCCCGACCTGATTCGCATCTGCGTTCACCAGCCGGATGACAGCTACCTCAGCCAGACGTTTCATTACGCCGACAGCGTGATTGAGGAGATTTATCAGTGGCTGGAGCAGTTCACGCCGGGTCGCACCCACATTTGCCTGATTGAGCACGATACCGCCGATATCCTCGCCGATGAGCTGGTGGACAACGGTTATCACGTGCATCAGGTGAGCCAGCATGCGCTGCTCAGCTGGTTCGCCAGTGAACCGCCCGCCACGCCAGACGGCTCGCCGGTGCGCGCGCTGCTGCGCTATCTGGAGAACGAGAAGCCGGCAGAGTATCAGTCACGCACGCCGCAGATTGAAGCGCTGATGGAGTTGCTGGATGAGCTGGACGATCTGGAAGGCGTGGAGAGCGAGGAAGATGAGGATAACCTGCCGGATAACGTGCTGCGCCTGATGAAGCAGAAGAAAATCAGCGCCAGCGACGCCGCTCAGCGCCTGCTGCCCGACGTGAATGAGCGCATTCGCGAGCATTTGATTCATTATCCCGAGCTGATGACGCCGGATCTGCTGGAAGATTTTTTCCCCGAGCTGCTGGAAGCAATGGAAACGCCGAAGCATTGATGCTGCTTTACGCCGCGACGGGGAATGCAGATGAATGATTCTGCCCCGTTCATCGCACATTCTGTAGCGGCGCGATTTTTCGCGCGCCCTGGACAGCCGCATCGCTGTCTGATGCGCAATAAATTGCGCCGCTACGGGTTGGGTGCAATAAGAGCGCGTCTGAATGCTGTGCCTGTTAACCGCGCCATCATGGGCGCACCTGGATGTGGAATAAATCATGCTGGAACTGTTCAAAGCCATCGGGCTCGGCCTGGTGGTGATTTTGCCGCTTGCTAACCCGTTAACCACCGTGGCGCTGTTTCTCGGCCTCGCGGGTGACATGAACTTTCAGGAACGTAATCGCCAGGCGCTGCAGGCGTCGATCTACGTGTTCCTGATTATGATGGTCGCCTGGTACGCCGGTAACGCGGTGCTGCACACCTTTGGTATCTCCATTCCCGGCCTGCGCATGGCCGGCGGGCTGATCGTCGCCTTTATCGGCTTTCGCATGCTGTTTCCCGCCAAACCGGTCGGGCATTCGGTGGAGGCCAAACACAAGCTGGATGAACTCGACGCCAGCGACGACCCGCGCGAAACGGTGAATATCGCCTTTGTGCCGCTGGCAATGCCGAGCACCGCCGGACCGGGTACCATCGCGATGATCATCAGTTCGGCCTCGACGGTGAAAGCCGGCGTCGATTTCCCCGCGTGGGTGGTAGCCATCGCGCCGGTGCTGACGTTCCTGGCGGTGGCGGTGATTTTATGGATTTCGCTGCGCAGCTCCGGCGCCATCATGAAGCTGGTCGGCAAAGGCGGCATCGAAGCAATTTCGCGCCTGATGGGCTTTTTACTGGTGTGTATGGGCGTGCAGTTTGTCATCAACGGCGTGCTGGAAGTGGCGCACACGTTTCATTAAAAATAAAAAATCGCACCGTACGCTAGCGGCGCGGTTCATCGCGCAATGCCCGACATCACGCGACGCCGGGCATTGCCATCAGGACAGCGCGACAGGTCGCGCCGCTACGTTTTAGTGCAGCGTTTTCCGCACATCCGCCACCTGTTCTTTCGTCACTGCCGGCGCGTGGTTGCTCCAGCCCTGACGAATAAAGGTGGCCAGCTGCGCCACTTCATCATCGGTCAGACGATACGCAAACGGCGGCATCGCCAGCGTCGACGGTGCTTTCTCCGTTGAGGGCTGCTGCGCACCGCCCAGAATGGTGTGAATCAACCCGCTGGGATCCTGCGCATTGACGATAGTGGCCTGATCCAGTTCCGGGAAGATGCCCGGTGCGCCTTTGCCGGTGACAAAGTGACAGGCACCGCAGTTGTCGAGATACAGACGCTCGCCTTCGGACAGATTCTTCGCCGCCGTCAGCTTCGCTTCGGTCTTCTGCTGCGCCTGCACGTCGTACGCCTGCAGCGGCGGATTGCCGCCGAGGAACTTCAGGTAAGCGGCAATCGCCTGCAGATCGGCATCCGTCATGTGCGAGCTGGAGTGCTCCACCACCGACGTCATTTCGCCGCCCACCGCGGCTTTATCGTTACGTCCGGTTTGCAGATAATCGACAATCTCCTGCTCGCTCCAGCGTGGCACTCCGCGCAGCGACGGCACCTCCCACTTATTCAGGCTGCCGCCGGCGAGGAAGCGATCGTCGCTGCTGTCCAGCGCCTTCTCGTTCATGCCGAGGCCGCGCGGCGTGTGGCAGCTGCCGCAGTGGCCGAGGCTTTCCACGATGTAAGCCCCGCGATTAACCTCCGCTGACGCGCCGCCAATCGGCTGGAACGGTTTGTCCGAGGTAAACGCCCAGTTCCAGAAACGCATGCCCCAGCGCTGGCTGAACGGGAAACTCAGCTTTGTTTCCGGCGGCTGCGCGCTATCCGGCTTCACGCCCTGCATGAAGTAGACGTACAGCGCGTGCAGGTCTTCATCGCTGATTTTGGCGTAATCCGGGTACGGCATCGCCGGGTAAAGGCGCGAGCCGTCCGGCAGCACGCCTTTGCGCACCGCGTCCGAGAACTGCTGCTCGCTGTAGTTGCCGATGCCGTGCTGTTTATCCGGCGTGATATTGGTGGAGTAAATGGTGCCGAGGTTCGACTCAATCGCCAGCCCGCCAGCGTAATCCGCTTTGCCCGCCACGGTGTGGCACGCCATGCAGTCGCCGAGGCGCGCCAGATACTCGCCCTTTTTAATCAGTGATGCGTCATCTGCTGCCTGCACCGCACAGCTTGCCAGCAGCACCGCGTGAGCGATTAACAATGATTTAAATTTCATGTGCTTATGCCTGTACCAGTGGGCCGGGATTCTGCAAATAGTGCTCTTTGATAGCCTGCGCCGCCATCAGGGTAATCGCGCCGATGGTGTCGGTCGGGTTCGCCTGGAAGTTCTGCGGGAAGGCGTTACCGCCCGGCACAAACACGTTGTGCACATCCCAGCTTTGCAGGTACTTGTTCAGCGCCGAGGTTTTCGGGTTGTCGCCCATCACCGCGCCGCCCACGTTGTGGGTAGAGACGTATTTGGTCAGGTCAAAGTCAGCGCCCATCGGCAGGAAGCTCATGCTCATGCTGTCCGGATTCAGCTCTTTGGCGATATCGCCAACGATGCCTTTCAGGTGTTGCTGCAGCTTGAGCTCGTTCTGTTTCCAGTTAAAGGTCATGCGCAGCAGCGGCTGACCGCGATGGTCGGTGTAGTGCGGATCCAGATCCAGATAGATATCGCGGTACGACTGGCAGGTGGTGGTAATACTGATCTTCATCGAATGGTTGTACCACTGCTCCAGCCCCTCTTTGTACCCCATGCCCCAGCTCGGTGTGCCTTTCGGCAGCGCGGTGCCAATCGGCGTACCGGTTGCCTGCGAACTGTGGATTTTGGCGCCGCCCAGGAAGCCAAGTCCCGGACCGTCGAAGTTGCCGGGCGAGATGTCGTTAAACATCTGACCGGTCGCGCCAGCGGTGGCGAAGGCATTGAAGTTCTTGTCTTTGAAGAACAGCGTGGCGCCGCCGTTGGACAGAAACGCATAGTTACGCCCGACGACACCCTCTTCGGTAATCGGGTTGTAGGGCTTGCCGATGCCGGACAGCAGCATCAGGCGCACGTTGTACAACTGGAAGCTGGAGAGCACCACAATCTTCGCCGGCTGGAACACTTCGTTGCCGTCGGCATCGAAATAGAGCACGCCTTTCGCAGTTTTGCCGTCGTCGTGCAGCACCACTTTGTACACTTCCGCGTGCACTTCATAGGAGAAGTTCGGCATGCGCTTCAGAGCATCCATCACCGCCGTCTGCGGCGAGGCTTTTGAGTAGTTCAGGCACGGATATTTCGAGCAGTAGCCGCAGTAGTTGCAGGGAGCGATCTGGTTGCCGTACGGGTTTTTCCACGCGCGCGAGACGCAGGCTGACGGGTTCGGGAACGGATGATAGCCGAGCTTCTTCGCTGCCTCTTTGAACATCACGTTGTTCAGCGTATCGTCCAGCGCCGGCAGCGGATACGGCTCGGAACGCGGTCCTTCAAACGGATCGCCGCCTTCCAGGATCTGCCCGCGCAGGTTACCGGTGGTGCCTGACTGGCCGCAAATCAGCTCAAACTTGTAGAAATACGGCTCGATCTCATCCCAGGTGAACGGGAAATCCATCACGCGCATGTCATCCTGCAGGATGCCGGGCTTATACGCCTGATCGACATAGGTTTTCAGTTTGATATCAGTCGGCGTCGGGCGAATCAGTACCGCCGTCCAGTGCATGCCCGCGCCGCCGACGCCGGTACCTGGAGCAAATGCGCCCCATTTGCGGGTTGGCAACGCCGTCTGGTCCATGTTGTAACGCACGGTGACCGCCACTTCTTTTGGCGTGGCGAACACTTTGTTGCGCACGTTATAGGCGTACTCATCGGCCGGTTTCGGGTAAGCGAAATCCGGGTAGTCGCGCTCGCCGCCGCGCTCAAGGGCGCGCACGTCCAGTCCGGCCATTGCCAGCTCGATACTCATCAGCGAGCCGGCCCAGCCGAGGCCGCACACCACGACGTCGACTTCTTTCTTTGTAATCTGTGCCATGTTTTTCTGTCTCACATACCAAATACGGGGATTCAGGCGCGTTCGCCCATCAGGCTGACCGGTCCGAGCGGATACGGCACGTTGTGCTGCTTCACCCACTCGGTGAAGCTGGCGCGTGCCCCCGGGAAGCCGATGGCGATCCAGGCTTTCATGCCTTTGTTGCCGCCGTACATCGGGTCAGCGAGGTAGCCGTGTTTAGTATCGGAAAGCAGCTGGCTGAAGAACTGCGAGGCTTTCAGGTTCGGTTCGCCCAGCGCGGCGAAGTCGATACCGTCGTTTTTATTCACTTTGGTCAGCACCGCGTCTTTCTCTGCCAGCGTCAGCTGCGAGAACGCTTTGTGGTAGGTGCTCTGCGTCCACTGCTCCACCAGTTTGATGCCGGTGCGATACATCTGCTGCGGCGTGAACGGGATCTGATAGCCCATGGTGGCGGGCGCGTGCACGTCAAACGGCCCCTGCAGGTAGATCTCTGCGCCGAACTCCGGGCTGTGCAGCTGCTGGTCAATGAAGATTGGTACGTTGGTTTCCAGCGCACCCGGCGCTTTGCCGTTGCCACCGGCAGGGATCAGGCGATCGGTCGCGGCCAGAATAAATTGCCACTCCTCAGCGCTAAAAAAGATCGGTTTATAGTCGGCAAGGTCCGGTGCTGCCATTTCCGCAGCCTGGGCTGCAGTCAGTCCTTTTAATACCAGGTCGCTTAATGGCAAAGCCAGCAACGACCCAAGTAAAAACTTACGTCTGGTGGTCGGTTTTTCTAAAAGCATGGCGCGACGACTCTCACTTGCTAAGAAAGGGAATTATTTTTGTTAATAGATTTATAAATCGGCAAACAAGCTGGCAATCTTATGGATACAGATATTTCAGGATGTAAGCATTAAATTAGAAATGTGTTTTGATGAGAAACCATCAACCTGACGAAAAGTCGCCATGCGCTGTGGACGCGCTTTCGCAGCGGGAATTGCGCTTTTAACCGTACAAATGCCAGGAGATTAGCGCCAGAGACTGGGCAAATGACTGAAACAAATCGGCGTGAGAAATAGTCGCTCAGCTTAATTAATCAGAAAAAATAATACTTCCATACCAGGGCTTATTCTTATCAATAACAGCCTACTGGCTAAATGAGCAACGCCTGACCAGTTTATTTCCTGAATATGACAGCGCGCGCACAAAAATAGCGCCGTTAGTTAATTTACGGTATTAATTGTTATTTCCGGCACAGCTCAGAACAAAACGGCATTTAGCCTGCAGCGCGACAGCGATAAAGTCGCTGAATCAATCACTCAGGATAATTATGATGCGAGCACTCTTGTTGTTCTTCACCTTATTCAGCAGCGCCTTTGCCCTGCAGGCCGCCACGCCAAAAGACACGCTGGTGGTGGCCGTGCCGCTCGACGGCATTATCAGCTTCGACCCGGCAGAAAGTTTTGAGACCGTCAGCAACAGCGTGCAGCGCAACATTTATCAGACGCTGGTAGAGGCCGATCGCGATGCGCCACAAAAACTGGCGCCGCTGCTCGCCACCTCATGGCAGCCCGGCAGCACGCCGCACAGCCTGGTGTTCAACCTGAAACCGGATGCGCATTTCGCCAGCGGTAACCCGGTGACCGCGCAGGACGTAGTGTTTTCGCTGACGCGAGCGGTGCAGCTCAATAAAGCCCCGTCGTTTATTCTCGCTGAGTTTGGCTGGACGGCGGACAACATTACCAGCCAGCTGCGGGCGGTAAACGATCACCAGCTGGAGATTCAGTGGCCGGCGCAGATTGGTCAGGATCTGGCGCTGCGCCTGCTGACCGCGCCGGTGGCCTCGGTGGTGGACAGCAAAACCGTGCAGCAGCACATCACCGCCAACGACAGCGGCAACGGCTGGCTGCACACTCACTCCGCAGGCAGCGGCGCGTTCAGCATCCAGCAATATGTACCGCAGCAAGCGCTGGTGCTGAGCGCAAATCCGCACGCCAGCCCGCAGCCGCAGTTAAAACGTATCCTGCTGAAAGGCGTGGCCGATGCCGGTGCACGCCGCCTGCTGATTCAGCAGGGCGATGTCGATGTGGCTTACCAGCTGGGCCCGGACCAGATCGATGCGCTGAAAAACGACCAGCAGCTGCGCATCGAGGCATTCCCGTCGAGCCTGGTCTATTACCTGGCGTTTAATACGCAAAACAAAGCGCAGCCGGCGCTGGGTAATCCGGCGCTGTGGCAGGCGGCGCGCTGGCTGGTGGATTACAACGCCATTTCACGCGATCTGCTGAAAGGCCAGTACCGTATTCACCAGAGCTTCCTGCCGCAGGGCTTTGACGGCGCGCTGGAGAATCAGCCGTTCCATTACGATGTGGCCAAAGCCAAAGCGATCCTGGCACAGGGCGGTATCAGGCCCGGCAGCAAATTTTCGCTGACGGTGATCAATCAGCCGCCGTACATCGACGTGGCGCAGGCGCTGCAGGCCAGCTTTGCCAAAGCCGACGTGCAGATTGAGCTGCAGCCGGTGGCGGAATCGGAGCTGTGGAGCAAAATGCGCGGCCGTGACTTCCAGTCGATCTTTATTTACTGGGGCGCAGACTATGTGGATCCAAATACCAACGCCAGCGCCTTTGCCTATAACGTGCCGGGCGGCTCGAAAACGCTGGCATGGCGCGTCGGCTGGGAGATTCCTGAGCTGAGCGCGCAGACGCGCGCCGCAGCCGGGGAGAGCGACGCCAGCCAGCGCCGCGCGCTGTATACCGCGCTGCAACAGCGCGTGCAGCAGGATTCGCCGTTCGTGGTGATGCTGCAGGGCGCACAGCAGGTGGCGGTGCGGAATAATGTCAGCCACGTGCAGCAGGGCATCGGCGTGAGCCTGCTGTTTTTCGATGCGGCAGAGAAGAGGTAGGTCGGTACGCACTGCCCCTCATTCCAGCCTTCTCCCGCCTGCGGGAGAAGGGCCGATCGCGCGGGCAGCAATCGGAACTCCCCTTATTTTTCACCCAAATATCCCTCTCTCTCCCGCGCACCGCTTGCTATTCTTTGAGTCATTACGCAATGCCGGAGAGCGCAAACACCATGACTACCCCACTGCTGATCGCCCAGACGCCTGACCTTCAACTGCACCTGCTGCCCGCCATGGCCAACCGTCACGGACTGATAACCGGCGCCACCGGCACCGGTAAAACCGTGACGCTGCAAAAGCTGGCGGAATCGTTTTCCGCCATCGGCGTGCCGGTGTTTATGGCCGATGTCAAAGGCGATCTTTCCGGCATTGCGGCCGCGGGCGACGGCTCGGAAAAGCTGCTGGCGCGGCTGGCGAAGATTGGCGTCACCGACTGGCAGGCGCAGAAAAATCCGGTGATGCTGTGGGATATCTTCGGCCAGCAGGGCCATCCGGTGCGCGCGACGGTGTCCGATCTCGGTCCGCTGCTGCTGGCGCGGCTGCTCAGCCTCAACGAGGTACAGTCCGGCGTGCTGCAAATCATCTTCCGCATCGCCGACGATCAGGGCCTGCTGCTGCTGGACTTCAAAGATCTGCGCGCCATGACGCAATACATCGGTGATAACGCCAAAGCGTTTCAGACGCAGTACGGCAACATCAGCAGCGCCTCGGTCGGCGCGATTCAGCGCGGCCTGCTGGCGCTGGAGCAGCAAGGGGCCGAACACTTCTTTGGCGAGCCGATGCTGGATATCCGCGACTGGATGCGCTGTGACGCCGACGGCAAAGGCTTCATCAATATTCTGGCAGCGGAAAAGCTTTATCAGCAGCCGAAACTCTACGCCACCAGCCTGCTGTGGCTGCTGGCGGAACTGTATGAACAGCTGCCGGAAGCCGGCGATCTGGACAAACCGAAGATGGTGTTCTTCTTTGACGAAGCGCATCTGCTGTTTAACGACGCGCCGCCGGTGCTGCTGGAGAAAGTGGAGCAGGTAATTCGCCTGATTCGCTCGAAAGGCGTTGGCGTGTACTTTGTCACGCAGAACCCGGCGGATATCCCTGACAACGTGCTTGGTCAGTTGGGGAATCGCGTGCAGCATGCGCTGCGTGCCTTCACGCCGAAAGATCAGAAAGCGGTGAAAAGCGCGGCCGAAACGATGCGCGCCAATCCGGCGTTCGACACCGTTGAGGCGATTCAGGCGCTGGGCACCGGCGAAGCACTGATCTCGTTCCTCGATGAGAAAGGCAGTCCGTCGATGGTGCAGCGCGCCATGGTGATCGCGCCGGGCTCGCGCATGGGACCGGCCAGCGCCGACGAGCGCAACAGCCTGATCAACCATTCGCCGCTGTACGGCAAATACGACAGTGCCGTCGACCGCGAATCGGCGTTCGAGATGTTGCAGCAGGGCGTGCAGACCGCGCCGCAGCAGGCCGATGCGCCGCCCAGCAAAGGCAACAGCGTGGCGGTGGATGACGGCATTCTGGGCGGGCTGAAAGAGATTCTGTTCGGCAGCACCGGGCCGCGCGGCGGCAAGCGTGACGGCGTGGTGCAGAGCGTGGCGAAAAGCGCGGCGCGTCAGGTGACCAATCAGATCATCCGCGGCGTGCTGGGCAGCCTGCTCGGTGGACGCCGCCGTTAATCGCTCTCTGCTATGATCGTGGTATGGATAAATATCAACAATTAAAACGGAGCAAGCGTCTGGCGCTGTCGCTGCTGCTGATGGCCGCCGCGACCTTTGTCGTGACGCTGTTTCTGCCGCCCAGCTTCTGGGTACTGGGGCTGAAGGCGATTGCCGAAGCGGCGATGGTCGGCGCGCTGGCCGACTGGTTTGCGGTGGTGGCGCTGTTTCGTCGCGTGCCGGTGCCGTTCATCTCGCGCCATACGGCGATCATTCCACGCAACAAAGATCGCATCGGCGAGAATCTGGGCCGCTTCGTGCAGGAGAAGTTTCTCGATACCGATTCGCTGCTGGCACTGATTCGCCGCCACGATCCGTCGCAGCTGCTGGCGCAGTGGCTCAATACGCCGGGCAACGCCGACCGCATTGGCCGCCATCTGCTGCAGGTGATGCGCGGTTTCCTCGATCTCACCGACGATCAGCGTATTCAGCGCTTTCTGCGCCGTGCGGTGCAGAAAGCGCTGGATAAGGTCGACCTGACGCAGTCCAGCGCGCTGCTGCTGGACAGCCTGACCAAAAACAATCGCCATCAGGAACTGCTGGACGCCGCCGTACAGCAGCTGCTGCGTCTGCTGCACAAACCCGGCACGCGCGAGTTTATCGCGCTGCAGATCGTGCGCTGGCTGAAGCGCGAGCATCCGATCAAAGCCAAAGTGCTGCCGACTGAATGGCTGGGCGAGCACAGCGCTGAGCTGGTCGCCAATGCGGTGGATTCGATACTGGATGAAGTGGCGCGCGATCAGGGCCACGAGTTTCGCCTCGGCTTTAACCGCGCGGTACAGCGCCTGATTGAGCGGCTGAAAAGCGATCCGGAAATGGCTGAACGCGCTGAAACCATCAAGCACTGGCTGAAAGAGGATGAGTCGTTTAACCGCTATATCGGCGAGCTGTGGCAGGACCTGCGCCGCTGGCTGAAGAGCGACCTTAACAGTGACGATTCACGCGTGCAGGAGCGGGTGCGGCTGGCGGCGCTGTGGCTGGGCGAAACGCTGGCCGCCGACGAGGCGCTGCGCGCCTCAATGAATCAGCATCTGGAAGACGCCGCGCGCAGCGTCGCACCGGAGTTCGCGACCTTTCTCACCCGCCACATCAGCGATACGGTGAAGAGCTGGGATGCGCGCGAGATGTCGCAGCAGATTGAGCTGAACATTGGTCGTGATTTGCAGTTTATCCGCATCAACGGCACGCTGGTGGGCGGTACCATTGGCCTGGTGCTGTTTCTGCTGTCGCAGCTGCCGGGCTGGCTGCAGACGTTGCGCTAACGGTGCGGGCATCGACCTGGCCGCCATGAATAAAAAAGGTCGCCATGAATGGCGACCCTACGGTAACGGTGCGGGAATGACAGGGGCGCCCCGAATCGCGCCCCTGCAACACTCCCTACCGCCGCTTCAGCAACAGATACAAACTGATAGCAAAGAACGCGCCGCTCGGCAGAATCGCGCCCAGCACCGGCGGTAAACCGTACACCAGGCTTAGCGGCCCGAAGATCTGATCCAGCACGTAGAACAGGAAGCCAAAGCTGATGCCGGTGACTACGCGCACACCCATCGATACGCTACGCAGCGGACCAAAGATAAACGACAGCGCCATCAGCATCATCACCGCCACCGACAGCGGCTGGAAGATTTTGCCCCACATATTCAGCAGGTAACGCCCGGACTCCTGGCCGCTCTGCTTGAGGTATTTGCTGTAGTTATACAGACCGCTGATCGACAGCGCATCCGGGTCCAGCGCCACCACGCCGAGCTTGTCTGGCGTCAGGTTAGTTTTCCATTCACCGCTCAGGCTCTGTGAACCGGTAATCTGCTTCGGATCTTTCAGGTCCGACTCATCCACCTGCGACAGCTCCCACAGTTTGCGATCTTTTTTCCAGGTCGCGGTGGCGGCATAGCGCACGCTCAGCAGACGCCGCTGATCGGTGAAGCGATAGATGCTGACGCCATCGATCTCATTGTCGCCTTTGATGCGCTCAATGTAGATAAAGTCGTTGCCGTCTTTCGCCCACAGGCCGTTTTGCGTCGAGACCAGCGAGCCGCCGTACAGCTGCTGCGCCCGGTAGTTACGCGCCATCTGCTCGCCCTGCGGGGCGACAAACTCGCCCACCGCCATGGTCAGCAGCACCAGCGGAATCGCGGTTTTCATTACCGCCAGCGCCACCTGCAGACGGGTAAAGCCGGAGGCCTGCATCACCACCAGTTCGCTGCGCTGCGCCAGCGTGCCCAGCCCCAGCAGCGCGCCCAGCAGCGCCGCCATCGGGAAGAAGATCTCGATATCTTTCGGCACGCTGAGCAGCGTGTAATAACCGGCATCCAGCGCGGTATACGCGCCCTGCCCGGTTTTACGCAGCTGATCGACGAACTTAATGATGCCCGACAGCGACACCAGCATGAACAGCGTCATCATGATGGTGTTGAAGATGGTTTTGCCGATATAGCGGTCAAGGACCTTAAACATCACACGGATCCTCCACGGCTAAAGCGCGCGCGGAAGCGGCGCATCGGTACGGTATCCCACACGTTGAGCGCGACCGCCAGCGCCAGATACGCCAGGTTGACCACCCACATCCAGATCGCCGGATCAAACCGGCCTTTCGCCGCGTTGGAGCGCAGCGAACTCTGCAGCAGGAAGAAGATCAGGTAGAGCAGCATCGCCGGCAACATTGACAGCACGCGGCCCTGGCGCGGGTTAACCACGCTGAGCGGCACCACCATCAGCGCCATCACCAGCACGGCGAACACCAGCGTCAGACGCCAGTGCAGCTCCGCCTGGAACTGCGGCGTTTTGGTTTTGATCAGCGTGCTGATATCGGCCTGATCGGCATCGTTGGGATCGAGCACCGCCTCTTTATACCCCACCACCGCCTGATAATTGACGAAGTCGGTAATACGGAAGTCACGCAGCAGTGCCGTGCCTTCAAAGCGCGTGCCTTTGTCCAGCGTCACCGTCTGCGAGCCATCTTTGTGCTGCTCCATGTGACCGCTGTCAGCAAGCACCACCGACGGCCGCGCGTTGCCCTTCGGCCGCAGCTGCGCCAGGAACACGCTGCCGAATTTGTTGCCCTTCACGTCTTCGACGAACAGCACGGTGTTGCCGTCGCTGGAGGTCTGGAACTGCCCTGCCGCCAGCGCCGCCGCACCCGGGTTGGCTTTGGCATTTTGTGTCACTTCATCCTGATAGCGCGAGGACCATGGGCCAAGCCAGATCACGTTGACCGCCGCCACCAGCGAGGTGAACAGCATCAGGATCATCGCCGCTTTAATCAGGACGCCTTTACCCAGCCCGCAGGCGTGCATCACCGTGATTTCACTTTCGGTGTACAGCCGCCCAAGGGTCATTAAAATCGCCAGAAACAAGCTTAGGGGCAGGATAAGTTGTGCCATTTCAGGCACGCCAAGTCCTAACAATGTCAGAACCAGATTTGTTGGGATTTCGCCATCCACCGCCGCACCCAAAATCCTGACTAACTTCTGGCAAAAGAAGATAAGTAGCAGGATGAACAGGATAGCCAGCTGGCTTTTGAGCGTTTCCCGAACCAGATATCTAATGATGATCACGCTTAGTACGCCTGTGAAAACTTGTCTTTTTGCAGGAAAATCGCTAGTTTCAACGCTTATCAGCCATTTTTCTTCATCAATGGCCGTCATGGTAGCTAAAATAGTATGACGAACGCGTTAGGGTGGTGAAAAAACAACACATTGTCACCCCACTCATTATGGCCGCCGGCGTTAAATTGTCATGGCGTCGCAACAAATTAATGGGTTACGAACGCGCTACATTCTAACGACAGCTAAGGCCGTTGTCTTTAAGATTCAGGAGAGTGCATGGAGTTCAGTGTAAAAAGCGGTAGCCCGGAAAAACAGCGCAGCGCCTGCATTGTGGTTGGCGTTTTCGAACCGCGTCGTTTATCACCGATTGCTGAGCAGCTGGATAAGATCAGCGATGGCTATATCAGCGCGCTGCTGCGCCGCGGTGAGCTGGAAGGCAAAGTGGGCCAGACGCTGCTGCTGCACCATGTGCCCAATATCCTGTCTGAACGTATCCTGCTGATCGGCTGTGGTAAAGAGCGCGAGCTGGATGAGCGCCAGTACAAACAGGTGATTCAGAAAACCATCAATACCCTGAACGACACCGGATCGATGGAAGCAGTGTGCTTCCTGACCGAGCTGCACGTTAAAGGGCGCAACACCTACTGGAAAGTGCGCCAGGCGGTGGAAACGTCCAAAGAGGCGCTGTACAACTTCGACCAGTTGAAAAGCAACAAGGTTGAGCCGCGTCGTCCGCTGCGCAAGCTGGTGTTCAACGTGCCGACCCGCCGTGAGCTGACCAGCGGCGAACGCGCTATTCAGCACGGTCTGGCCGTTGCCGCCGGCGTCAAAGCGGCGAAAGACCTGAGCAACATGCCGCCGAATATTTGTAACGCCGCGTATCTGGCATCACAGGCGCGTCAGCTGGCTGATGCCTACAGCAAAAACGTCACCACCCGTGTGATTGGCGAACAGCAGATGAAAGAGCTGGGCATGAACGCCTATCTGGCGGTCGGTGCCGGTTCGCACAATGAGTCGCTGATGTCGGTGATTGAGTACAAAGGCAGCAGCGACACCGATGCGCGTCCTATCGTGCTGGTGGGCAAAGGGCTGACCTTTGACTCCGGCGGTATTTCCATCAAGCCTGCCGAGGCGATGGATGAGATGAAATACGATATGTGCGGCGCGGCGTCGGTGTACGGCGTGATGCGCATGGTGGCGGAGCTGAATCTGCCGCTGAACGTGGTTGGCGTGCTGGTAGGCTGTGAGAACATGCCGGACGGGCGCGCGATGCGTCCGGGCGACGTGCTGACCACCATGTCCGGCCAGACGGTTGAAGTGCTGAATACCGATGCCGAGGGCCGTCTGGTGCTGTGCGATGCGCTGACCTACGTTGAGCGCTTCGATCCAGAAGTGGTGATTGACGTCGCTACCCTGACTGGTGCCTGCGTGATCGCGCTGGGCCACCACGTCAGCGGGTTGATGTCGAACCACAATCCGCTGGCGCACGAGCTGATCAGCGCCTCAGAGCAGTCGGGCGACCGCGCATGGCGTCTGCCGATGGCCGATGAGTATCAGGAGCAGCTGGAATCCAACTTTGCCGATATGGCCAACATCGGTGGCCGTCCGGGCGGCGCGATTACCGCCGCCTGCTTCCTGGCACGCTTCGCGCGTAAGTTTAACTGGGCGCACCTGGATATCGCCGGCACCGCCTGGCGCTCCGGTAAAGCCAAAGGCGCGACCGGCCGTCCGGTGCCGCTGCTGTCGCAGTTCCTGCTGAACCGCGCTGGCCTGAACGGCGACGATTAAGAGCCGGGGCGAATCCTGCAACGGTGCGCATGAATGCGTTTGACACCGTGCGGTCATTGGAACGGTGCGCATGAATGCGTTTGACGCCGTGCGGCCATTGATACGGTGCGCATGAATGCGCACCCTACGAGTGTGATGATACGTATTACCGCGCACCCTACGGTGTAGGGTCGCCATTTATGGCGACCTGATTATCCGCCGCACGGTTTACAGGGTCGCCGTTCATGGCGACCTTATTATTGGACGCCGCAATCTTACTGTCGCACAATGCGCCCCAGAGTTACTGACGGAAACAACCTGCCATGAAAAACGCCACCTTCTACGTGATGGAGTCTGAAAGCGCCAGCGACGGCTTAAGCGCCATCGAAGCGCTGGTGTGCGAGTTGGCTGCCAGCCGCTGGCGAGACGGTAAGCGCATCCTGATTGCCTGCGAAAATGAACAGCAGGCCAATCGGCTGGATGAAGCGCTGTGGCAGCGTCCGGCCAATGCCTTTGTGCCACACAATCTGGCAGGCGAAGGCCCGCGCTACGGCGCACCGGTCGAACTGGCCTGGCCACAGCGACGCGGCAGTACGCCGCGCGATCTGCTGATCAGCCTGCTGCCGCAGTTCGCAGATTTTGCTACCGGTTTCCATGAAGTGATAGACTTCGTACCTTATGAAGAATCCCTGAAACAACTGGCGCGCGACCGCTATAAAGCGTATCGCAGCGTTGGTTTCCAATTGAATACGGCGACGCCACCCCCGCCGCAAACGACATAGCAGATATGGAAAAGACATATAACCCGCAAGATATCGAGCAGCCGCTCTACGAGCACTGGGAACAGCAGGGCTACTTCAAACCGAATGGCGATACCAGCCAGGAAAGCTTTTGCATCATGATCCCGCCGCCGAACGTCACCGGTAGCTTGCATATGGGTCACGCCTTCCAGCAAACCATCATGGATACCATGATCCGCTACCAGCGCATGCAGGGTAAAAACACCCTGTGGCAGGCAGGTACGGACCACGCCGGTATCGCCACGCAGATGGTGGTTGAGCGCAAGATCGCCGCTGAAGAGGGCAAAACGCGTCAGGATTACGGCCGCGATGCGTTTATCGAAAAAATCTGGCAGTGGAAAGCCGAATCCGGCGGCACCATCACCCGCCAGATGCGTCGCCTCGGCAACTCGGTTGACTGGGAGCGCGAGCGCTTCACCATGGATGAAGGCCTGTCCAACGCGGTGAAAGAAGTCTTCGTCCGTCTGTACAAAGAAAACCTGATTTACCGCGGCAAGCGCCTGGTGAACTGGGACCCGAAACTGCGCACGGCGATCTCTGACCTCGAAGTGGAAAACCGCGAGAGCAAAGGCTCGATGTGGCACATTCGCTATCCGCTGGCAGACGGCGTGAAAACCGCCGAAGGTAAAGATTATCTGGTGGTAGCCACCACGCGTCCGGAAACCCTGCTGGGCGATACCGGCGTGGCGGTCAACCCGGAAGATCCGCGTTATAAAGATCTGATCGGCAAAGAAGTGATCCTGCCGCTGGTGAACCGTCGTATTCCGATCGTCGGCGACGAACACGCCGATATGGAGAAAGGCACCGGCTGCGTGAAGATCACCCCGGCGCACGACTTCAACGACTACGAAGTGGGCCGTCGTCACAAGCTGCCGATGATCAACATCCTGACCTTTGATGGCGACATCCGCGAGCGTGCGGAAGTGTTCGACACCAACGGTGAAGTCAGCGATGCCTGTTCCGATGAAATTCCGGCACAGTTCCAGAAGATGGAGCGTTTTGCCGCGCGTAAAGCGATTGTCGCGGCGGTTGACGAGCTCGGCCTGCTGGAAGAGATCAAACCGCACGATCTGACGGTGCCATACGGTGACCGCGGCGGCGTGGTGATCGAGCCGATGCTGACCGATCAGTGGTACGTGCGCACCGCACCGCTGGCGAAAGTCGCGGTGGAAGCGGTAGAAAACGGCGACATTCAGTTTGTGCCGAAGCAGTATGAAAACATGTACTTCTCGTGGATGCGCGACATCCAGGACTGGTGCATCTCGCGTCAGCTGTGGTGGGGTCACCGCATTCCGGCCTGGTACGACAACAACGGTAACGTCTATGTCGGCCGCAGTGAAGAAGAAGTGCGTCAGGAAAACAATCTGGCCGCCGACGTGACGCTGCGCCAGGATGACGACGTGCTCGACACCTGGTTCTCTTCCGGCCTGTGGACGTTCTCGACCCTCGGCTGGCCGGAGAACACCGAAGCGCTGCGCACCTTCCATCCTACCAGCGTTCTGGTGAGCGGCTTCGACATCATCTTCTTCTGGATTGCGCGCATGATCATGCTGACCATGCACTTCATCAAAGATGAAAACGGCAAGCCGCAGGTACCGTTTAAAACCGTCTACATGACTGGTTTGATCCGCGATGAAGAAGGCCAGAAGATGTCCAAGTCGAAAGGCAACGTCATCGATCCACTGGATATGGTGGACGGCATTTCGCTGGAAGATCTGCTGGAGAAACGCACCGGTAACATGATGCAGCCGCAGCTGGCTGAGAAGATTCGCAAACGCACCGAGAAGCAGTTCCCGTACGGTATCGTGCCTTCCGGCACCGATGCGCTGCGCTTCACCCTCGCCGCGCTGGCGTCCACCGGTCGCGACATCAACTGGGATATGAAGCGCCTGGAAGGCTACCGCAACTTCTGTAACAAGCTGTGGAACGCCAGCCGCTTCGTGCTGATGAACACCGAAGATCAGGATTGCGGCCAGAACGGCGGCGAACTGAAGCTGTCGCTGGCGGATCGCTGGATCCTGACAGAATTCAACAGCACCGTGAAAGCGTACCGCGAAGCGCTGGATAGCTATCGCTTTGATATCGCAGCCAACATTCTGTACGACTTCACCTGGAACCAGTTCTGTGACTGGTATCTGGAGCTGACCAAGCCGGTGATGAACAGCGGCAGCGAAGCGGAGCTGCGCGGCACGCGCAACACGCTGGTAACGGTGCTGGAAGCCTTGCTGCGCCTCGCACATCCGATCATCCCGTTCATTACCGAGACCATCTGGCAGCGCGTGAAAGTGCTGAAGAACATCGACCACGATACCATCATGCTGCAGCCGTTCCCGCAGTATGACGCGGCGAAGGAAGATGCAGAGGCCAAAGCCGATATCGAGTGGATGAAGCAGGCGATTGTGGCGGTGCGTAATATCCGTGCTGAAATGAACATCGCGCCGAGCAAGCCGCTCGACGTGCTGCTGCGCGACTGCTCGCCAGCGGCGCAGCGTCGTGTCGAAGAGAACCGCACCTTCCTGTCGCGCCTGGCGCGTCTGGAGAGCCTGACCATTCTGCCAGCCGGCGAGAAAGGTCCCGTCTCGGTGACCAAAATTGTTGATGGCGCAGAGCTGCTGATCCCGATGGCGGATCTGGTCAACAAGGAAGCCGAGCTGGAGCGTCTGGCGAAAGAGCTGGTGAAGCTGGATGTCGAGATCGAGAAGATTCAGACCAAGCTGGCTAACGAAGGCTTTGTATCGCGTGCACCGGAAGCGGTGGTGGCGAAAGAGCGCGAGCGCGTGGCTGAGCTGGAGCAATCAAAAGCAAAACTGATTGAACAGCAGGGCGTGATTGCGGCATTGTAAGCGCTTCAGTCCTGACGCTTAATCGAAGCCGGGCATTGCCCGGCTTTTTTCTATCGGAAGATTATGATGACCACCGTCACGCCACTTAACCTGCAGGTGCGACCGATTGTCGCCGCCGATAATCCGCGAATTGCGCAGGTGATCCGCGATGTCTCCGCCGAGTTCGGCCTGACGGCGGATAAAGGTTATACCGTGTCCGACCCGCAGCTCGACCGGCTGTTTGAGCTGTACAGTGCGGCAAACAGCGCTTACTGGATTGTGGAGCATGAAGGTCAGGTGGTCGGCGGCGGCGGCGTGGCACCGCTCGCCTGCAGCGCACCGGATATCTGTGAGTTGCAGAAGATGTATTTCCTGCCGTCGGTGCGCGGGCTGGGTTTAGCGCGCGAACTGGCGCTGCGCGCAATGGATTTTGCCCGCCAGCGCGGGTTCCGGCGCTGCTACCTGGAGACCACCGGCAGCCTGACGCGCGCCATCAAGCTTTATCAGTCGCTGGGCTTTGAGCCGATTGATGGCGCGCTGGGCTGTACCGGTCACGTGGACTGCGAAGTGAGAATGCTGCGGGTGCTGTGAGGGAAAAACCACTCATTTCTCTACCGCAACGCCCTGCGCCAGCTGGCCAATCAACGCCCCCAGCGTCTCCACCGCCGCCTCGGCGCGCGTATCCCACGGCCAGGCGGTGTTGAAGCGGAAACAGTGGCTAAAACGCTCGCTGCTGGAAAACAGTTGGCCCGGCGCGATGCTGATGCCCTGCTGCAGCGCCAGATGATACAGCTGCGTGGCATTGATCTGCTCCGGCAAGGTAATCCACAAAAAGTAGCCTCCCGGCGTGTCGCTGATGTGCGCCCCGGCGGGCAGCACGCGGCGCAGCGCCTGCTGTGCCAGCTGTTTGCGCTTCGCCAGCGTCTGCCGCAGCTTTTTCAGATGTGTGTCATAGCTGCGGGTACTGAGAAAATCCGCCAGCGCCAGCTGCATCGGCGCGCTGGTCGAGAGCGTACTCATCATCTGAATGCGCTGCACGCGCTGCGCGTAGCGCCCCGCCGCGACCCAGCCGACGCGAAACCCTGCCACCAGATTTTTCGAGAAGCTGCCGCAGTGCAGCACGTAACCTTCGCGGTCGAAGGCTCGGGCCGGCAACGGCTTATCGTGACCGTGGTAGAGATCGCTGTACACGTCGTCCTCAATCATCGCTACCTGATAACGCGTCAGCAGCGCCACCAGCTGCTGCTTGCGCTCGGCGCTGAGCGTGAAGCCAAGCGGATTCTGCCGGTTGGTCATCAGCCAGCAGGCTTTCACCGGCCAGCGCTGCAGCGCCTGCTCCAGCTCATCCAGATCGATGCCCTGCTCCACATCGCTGGCGATAGCAATCGCGTTCAGCTTGAGCCGTTCAATCGCCTGTAACGCGCCATAAAAGGAAGGATTCTCAATTACCACCCAGTCGCCCGGTTCGGTCACCGCCTGCAGGCTGAGATTCAGCGCTTCCATCGCCCCGTTAGTGATGACGATGTCATCCGGCGACAGCGTAATGCCCTGCTGCGCATAGCGCTGGGCGAGGATTTTTCGCAGCGCTTCATTACCGGGTGGCAGATTATTCAGGGCATCGGTGGGTTTAAGATTGTGCGAGACCTTCACCAGCGAGCGCATCAGCTGGCGCTGAGGAAACAGTTCCGGATCGGGGAAGGCAGAGCCAAACGGCATGATGGCCGGATCGCGCGTTGCCTGCAGCACATCAAACACGAAGCTGTTGGTATCGGCCTGCTCGGTTTTGGCAATCGCCTGCGTCGGCAAACGCGGACGGCTCTCCGCCGCGCGCGGTGCCACGTAGTAGCCCGATTGCGGCTTCGACACAATCCAGCCCTGGCTCTCCAGCACTTCGTAAGCGTGCATCACCGTCATCAGGCTGAGTCCGCTCTGCTCCGCCTGCTGGCGCAGCGACGGCAGTTTCTCACCCGGCGGCCAGATGCGTGCTTCAATTTGCGTACGTAGCTGATCTACCAGCTGCTGGTATTTGGCCATGGCTCCGTTCCCTGCGACCTGCGTGCGCGCCAGTATAGCCTGCCTGCAGTGGCGGCGGTTAAAAATCCCTGCTTTAACCGCTTCTGCGCGGATTTCCTTCAAGACCGTTCTCGTTGGGAGAATTATCCGATCCACTAATAATCGCCACCTGCCGTTTGATGCGGACAGACCCACCAGGACAGTGATTATTACCTAACAGGATAAGCTCATGAGCACAGCACTCACCAACGCAAGACAACTCTGGACCACCAATCCGCAGCGCACTTTCAGCGGTTCAACGCCGGCCGAAGCTGGCGGCATCATGGAAATCGTCATGGACTCTACCGTCTATACCGTGACCATCGCCGCCGACGGCAGCTGGAGCTGGCAGCCGCCATCTCCGCTGGCTGAAGGCCCGCATAACCTCTCCGTACGCACCATCGACCGCGCCGGCAATATTGGTGCGCCTTCGCTGTTTATCGTTAACGTCGACCTCTCCGCGCCGGACCAGCCGCTGATTATTGGTGTCGGAGATGATTTCGGCGATAAAACCGGCCTGGTAGGTTCCGGTCAGCAGACCGATGACCGCACGCCGACCCTGAAGGGCGTGGCCGAGCCGGACAGCATTGTTCGTCTGTATAACGCGCAGAACCAGCTGATTGGTAGCGTCAAGGCCAGCAGCAACGGCTACTGGGAAATTACTCCGACGCTGGCTGACGGTGAGCACTCACTGTACGTCACTGCCACCGATGGCCGCGGCTATGTCAGTCAGGCATCGGAGGCATTTACGCTGACCGTTGCCGACGACGCCGCCATCCCGGTTCCCGGTAAAGTGGAAATCACCCACGCGCTGGACGACGCGGGTGCCGCACAGGGCAAGCTGCTGAATGGCGCGCTGACCGATGACACCACGCCAACCCTGCGCGGCACCGCGCCGGCGGGCAGCAACGTGCTGATTCAGTACCGCGACGTGAACGGCCAGTGGGTTGACGGCGGCTACGCCACGCTGAACGGCACCGAATGGAGCTGGACGCCGGACAAAGCGCTGGCTGAAGGCAAGTGGGAATTCCGCGCCTACGCCGGCAGCGGCTGGACCGATGAGTTCACGCTGGAGATCGATTTAACGCCGGGAAGCGAACTCTCTATTACCCATGCGTGGGATGATTTTGGCATCAACACCGGCCTGTTACACAGTGGCGCCATCACCGATGACCGCACGCCAGCGCTGAACGGCCGCGCGGAGGCGAACAGCATTGTCTAACTTCACTTCCGTAACGTGCTGGGTAACTGGGAACTGCTGGGCAGCGTGCAGACCGGCGCTGATGGCAACTGGGTCTATGAAACCGATCGTCTCTCGCCGGGCAGCTATCAGTTTTCGGCGAGTGATAATGCGGGCTCGTACAACAGCAAAAGCACCTTCGATCTCTCCATAGCCACCGATGAGGGTTTAATACCACAGATCACGAGCGCGTTTGACAACGTGGGTAAATTCACCGGCTCGCTGAAATCCGGCGCGACAACTGATGACGCGACACCAGAAATTCGGGGTGTGGCCGAAGCCAACTCCGTGGTATACCTCGAATATCGAGCTAAGGATGGCAGCTGGAATACGGGTCACTCAGTGAAAACGGATCACGCAGGTAACTGGTCGTTTATCCCGGAGACAAAATTGCCTAACGGTAACTGGCAATTTGTAGCCAGAACAGGTGAATCAGGCAAGGAATCATCACAATTTGAACTGAACATACAACCAGATATTTTTGGGAAAACTTTCTCAGAAACATTCAGTTCAAAATCTGTTGGAAAAGTCTCATCATCAGGGTTAAATATTGATGGGGGAACAATAAAGTTTTCAAACCTGAGCAATCCAAATTCATTAGTTATCAGTGACACGAATGGATCTCGTCATCTCTATGCAGGTGGAGATAAAGTCACAGCGACAATTGATATTGTATTTGACTATTATGCCAAAACATTTTCAGTTGATCTTTACGGGATTGAAAACGCATCAAACCCTGCAACCATCAAGGTCTACGACCAACATAATAACGTAATTTACACCACAACGCATACTCAATATAGTCCGTGGAAAACCACAGCCTATACCGCACCTGAGGGGAAACTAATCGATCATGTCGAAATAATTATCAAAAACGAAGGTGCTGGCCTGGATATTGACAACATCAAATACACTGCAGCAGATTACAAAAACGCCCCAGTAAATGAATTGAATAACATCCAGGAAGAAGATAGCCACGCTCATACTAATGAAGTTGTTAGCACATTCTATCATTCCTCGGTTATTAACATTGAAAAAGATAATGAGGAATTTCATTTAACCCAGGATGACATTTTAAATAAAGGGACAAAGAATTTATTTATCGATAATGAACAAACACAATTAGTTATACTGGGAGATGAGGGAGCAACAGTGCATCTTGAAGATATTCTCCCTGATGAACAGTTGCTGACTAACTGGACTCAGCAAACCGGCACCGTCACCATAGCTGGCGTGCAGTATGAGGTCTATTCCCACAACGGTAGTGACGCTGAACTGCTGGTGCAGGAAGGGGTGAAAGTCGAGCTGGTATAAGTGTTTTTCGCCCTTTTTTAAGGCGGGCATGAGATAAAAGCCGCGGCAGGGATGCTGCGGCTTTTTGTTGTTTGATGTGGTGCGGTCTGGCCCTCACCCCGGCCCTCTCCCGCACGCGGGAGAGGGAGAAAAGACACACTGTGCGCACGCGGGAGAGGGAGAAAAGACACACAGCGCGCATTCGGGAGAGGGAGAAAAGACACACCGCGCGCATTCGGAAGAGGGAGAAAAGGCACACAGCGCGCACGCGGGAGAGGGAGAAAAGACACACAACGCGCACGCGGGAAAGGGAGAAAAGACACACAACGCGCACGCGGGAAAGGGAGAAAAGACACACAACGCGCACGCGGGAGAGGAAGAAAAGAAACACCGCGCGCGCGGAGAGAGGAATAGGATGCGGCGAACAACAGGCCCTACTTCACCGCGGTCAGCACCCCGGGTTTGTCCTTAACAAAATCCGGCAGTTCGCTGATGCGCTCTGGCGGCAGCGGTTTACCCAGCAGATAGCCTTGCAGGGTATCGCAGCCGAGTCCGGTGAGAAACGCCTGCTGCTCCTGAGTTTCTACCCCTTCGGCCACCACTTTGAGATCCAGCGACTGCGCCAGCGCGACGATGGCGGAGACAATGGTCGCGTCTTCCGATTTTGCCTGCAGCTCGTTAACGAACGCGCGGTCAATTTTCAGCTCGCTGGCCGGTAAGCGCTTGAGATACAACAGGCTGGAGTAGCCGGTGCCGAAGTCATCAATCGAGGCTTTTACCCCCATGTTGGTCAGCTCGGTCAGGATACGCACGCTCTCTTCCGGGTCGCGCATCGCCGTGGTTTCGGTGACTTCCAGCGTCAGCAGCTCGGCCGGAATCTGGTGCTGCGCCAGTGCCTGTGTGACGGTATCGACCAGGTTGCATTGCTCAAACTGCAGCGCAGAGAGGTTGACCGCCACCGACCAGTCTGGATGGCCCTGCCGGTGCCAGAGATGCAGCTGGCGGCAGGCTTCGTTGATCACCCAGTTGCCGATATTGACGATCATCCCGGTCTTCTCGGCGATCGGCAGAAACGTGTCCGGTGCCAGCAGACCGCGCGTCGGGTGCTGCCAGCGCAGCAGCGCCTCAAAGCCAATGATCGGCCCGCTTGGCGCGCAGTACTTGGGCTGATAAAACAGGCGCAGCTCGTTGCTGTCCAGCGCCTGCCACAGATCGTTGTTGAGCTGCAGCTGCGACTGCGCCAGCGTGTTCATCGACGGCTGAAAGAAATTGTAGCCGTTGCGGCCGTTGTTTTTAGTGTGATACATCGCGGCGTCGGCGTTAAACATCAGCTCGCGCTCATCCTTGCCGTCGCCGGGATAAACGGCAATGCCGATACTCAGCGACACCATCAGCTCGTAGCGCGAGACGCTAAATGGCCGATCCACTGCTTTCACCAGCATATCCGCTACCGCCGCTGCATCGTTGGGATCGCCAATCTCAATCAGCAGCACGAACTCATCGCCGCCCATGCGCGCCAGCGTGTAGTGCCCTTTCATCTGGCTGGTCATGCGTTCAGTTACCGCAATCAGCAGGTTATCGCCGACGTGGTGACCAAAGGCATCGTTCACCGCCTTGAAGCCGTCGAGATCCATGAACATCAGCGCGAACTGCGAACGCTCGCGATTGGCCTTGCTAATCGCCTGCTCCAGGCGATCCTCCAGCAGAATGCGGTTCGGCAACCGCGTCAGATTATCGTGCAGCGCCAGCTGCGCCAGCTCGCGGTTGGCCTCCGCCAGTGAACGCGCGAGGATCGAGGTGCGCGCCTGCATGCGCGCGTCAAGCATTGAGACCAGCAGCGTAATGCCGAGGATCGCCAGCGTCACCACCGTGACCAGCATGGCCAGCCAGTCGCTGTTCACGCCATGATGCGTGGCGTGACTGTGCATCGGGAAGTTGGCCGCCGCCATGCCGGTATAGTGCATGCCGGCAATGGCGCAGCCCATCACCACGGCAGCTCCAAAGCGCAGCAGCGTGAGGCGACCGTGCCCTTCGCGCAGGTTGAACGCCAGCCACAGCGCGGCACCGGAGGCCACCAGCGCAATCAGCACCGAAACCGCAATCCAGCCCCAGTTCCAGCTGATACCGGGCTCGAACATCAGCGCCGCCATACCGGTGTAGTGCATCGCCACTACGCCGGATCCCAGCACCAGCGCGCCGCCCACCAGCCGTCGCCACGGCAGATCGACGGACGAGCACACCAGCCACAGCGCAAAAATCGAGGCGAGAATTGCCACGATCATCGACGCGGCGGTGAGCAGCGGATCGTAGCTCATTACCATTTCCAGGCTCATCGACAGCATGCCGATGAAGTGCATGGCCCAGATGCCTACGCCCATGGCGAAACCGCCGCCCAGCAGCCAGACCAGCGCTACCCGGCCGGAGGTTGAAGCCACACGCCCCGCCATATCCAGCGCGGTAAAGGAGGCCAGCATCGCCACCAGGATTGAAACAATCACGGTAAACGGATCGTACGAAGTCACTAACATAGTGATTTCCCATATAAAGCTGTGTTAAGTCAGCTGTGGTGTTGTTGAAATGAAAAAGAAAATGTTGGTTTTATAATTGAAATTATCGGCAGACCGGCTGCCGATATGAGTCACTGAACGATGAAAGCTTCCGATGTGAAGGAGAACAAAAATTGCTGGTCAGGCGCCGGTGAGCGGCAGCACGTTATCAGGAAAGTGCGGTGCCAGTGCCGTAGTGAATTCGCCGATGCGCTCAGCCGGCGTCGGTTTGCCGAGTAAATATCCCTGCAGCGTATCGAAGCCGAGGCCGGTCAGCAGGCGCTGCTGCTCCTCGGTTTCCACGCCCTCTGCCACCATGCGCAGGTTAAGGCTTTGCGCCAGCGTCAGCATGGCGGTTACCACGGTTGCATCCTCGCTGTCGGCGCGCAGGCTGTTGATAAAGGCGCGGTCGATTTTCAGCTCGCTGGCTTCCAGATGCTTGAGGTGCAGCAGGTTGGCGTAGCCGATGCCAAAGTTATCAATCGCCACTTTAACCCCCAGCCGCTGCAGCTCAGCGATGCGCTGCTGACTAAACTGCGGATCGCGCATGGCAATGTTTTCAGTGATCTCCAGCATCAGCGCGCCTTCCGGCAGCTGATAGCGCTGCAGCGTCTGGCGCAGCGTATCGATTAAATCGCGCTGATGGAACTGCAGCGCTGACAGGTTAACCGACACGCTCCAGTCGCGGTTGCCTTCGTCCTGCCACTGTCGCAGCTGACGGCAGGCTTCGTTGATCACCCAGTTGCCGAGCGCCACAATCTGGCCGGTTTTCTCGGCGCGCGCCAGAAACATATCCGGCATCAGCAAACCGCGGCGCGGATGCTGCCAGCGCAGCAACGCCTCAAAACCCATCAGAATGGTCCCGCCCGCGCGAAACTTCGGCTGGTAGAACAGGCGCATCTCCTGAAATTCCAGCGCGTTCCATAAGTCGTTAGCCAGCGCCAGCTGATGCTGTGCCACCGCGCTCATCACCGGCTCAAACAGGCTCCAGCCGTTACGCCCGCTGTGCTTGGTGTGGTACATGGCCGAGTCGGCGTTGAACATCATCTCCTGCGGGCTGCGGCCATGCTGCGGGAAGATCACGATGCCGATGCTGAGCGACACGCGCAGCGAATAGCGATCCAGCTCAAACGGCGCATCGATGCTGTGCACCAGCCGCTGCGCCAGCGCTTCAGCCTGCGACGCTGCATAGTGCGGACAGAGCATGACAAACTCATCGCCGCCAAGGCGCGCCAGTAAGATCCCCGCGTCAAGCTGGGCGCGCAGGCGTTCAGCCACGGCGATCAATAAGCGATCGCCGACGTGATGGCCCCAGGTATCGTTTACCGCTTTGAAGCCGTCGAGATCCATAAACATCAGGGCGAAGTGCTGGTCATCCAGCGTCGCCTGTTTGATTTGCGTGCTGAGCTGCTGGTCCAGCATCACGCGATTGGGCAACGCGGTAAGATTGTCATGCAGCGCCAGCTGACGCAGCTCGTTGTTGGCGCGACGCAGCCGGGCAGCAAGACGCGCAGCGCGCAGCTGGGCATCCAGCATCGAGATCAGCAGCGTCAGACCAAGAATCGACAGCGTAATAATGGTGACCCACACCGCAAGGCCATCCTGCCCCATGCCGTGGTGCTGCATGTTGCCCGGCGCGCTGAACTGCGCTGCTGCCATGCCGGTATAGTGCATGCCGGCAATGGCAACGCCCATCGCCAGCGCCGCGCAGGCGCGCATCAGCAGCAGGCTCTCGCCGTGACGCAGATGAAACGCCAGCCAAAGCGCGGTGCCGGATGCGCCGTAGGCAATCAGTACCGACAGCGCCACCAGGCGGAAATCCCAGTGAATGGCGGGTTCAATCAGCAGCGCCATCATGCCGAAGTAGTGCATGGCGACCACGCCGCTGCCGAGGATCACCGTGCCGCGCAGCAGCCGGCGGCGCGTCAGATGGCTGCCCTGCAGGCCCTGCGCAAAGGCGAAAATACTGGTGAGGATCGCCAGCAGCAGTGAGAAGGCGGTCAGCGGAATGTCATAGCGCATGGTCATTGGCATCATCATCGCCAGCATGCCGATGAAGTGCATCGCCCAGATGCCAATGCCCATGGCGGTTCCGCCGGCGACCAGCCACAGTTTGGCCAGCAAGCCACGCGACACGGCGACGCGCCCGGCGGTATCCAGCGCAGTAAACGCCGCAATAAACGCGACAATCAGCGAAACGGCAACCAGAACGCTATCCCAGGTAACCAGCAACATGTGCGCTCCTCCACTCAACCCGCGGCGGCGCAGGTGCGGTATCGTCAATTAACAACAGAAAAAGTGAAAACATCAATTAAAGGCAGGTAATGGCCACCGGCGATGCGGCAATACGAAAACAGATCCAGTAATAACTGGAGGTATTGCACGGCTATTTTTTATTCTCATCGTCTGTCGCGGCCGGGAAAAGTAATGATATCTGATTAATGCATGAACATAGCATTGAACCCGAAGTCGCGGTAGAGGGAGGAATCACTTGCAGTTTGGTTTTTTTAACCGCTCGCCAGGCCTTGTTATTACTGCGTTATCGGCGAAAAGAATCAATTGATTAGCAAAAATTCTCCGGTCAGATGTACAAGCGGCAAAAGGGTGTTCTATAGTAAACAAAACTGATATAAATCACTAAGTCAGCCTCTAAGAATTTTCTTAGGCGGCAGGGCATTATGTTCGTTTGCCGATCGCGGCGTCTTGTTATTTACGGGTTCGTTTCATTAATGAATCACCAGGCGAAAAAGCACTGACCTTGGATAATCAGTAAGGATTGATTATGAAACTCAAGCTTTTTCTTTTGGCTACCAGCCTGAGCGCCGCGCTCGCCCCGGCAACCGTTTTTGCCGCCACCACAACGGGAACCATCAATGCGACCCTGACCCTCACCACCGGCTGTCTGGTGAACGGCCAGTCCGCCACCACCGGGGTTAACTTCGGTACCCTGAATTTCGGCAGCAGCGCGGCGACCTTCGATACCCTGAACGCCACCTTAGTCGGCGCCGCCGGTAACGGGATCTACGTGCGCTGCACCACCGGCCAGACGTTTAACGTACAGGTGACCAGCAGCAACGCCGCGCCCGCCACGGTATACGGCACGGTGAGCGGCCAGCCGCGCTACCTGGTGCTCGGCTCCGACAATACTCAGGGCATCGCTTACACCCTGTACAGCGACAACGCCTTTACCACCGCTATCGCCAATAACACCAACATCGCCGCCAGCGGCACCACCGATCCGACGCTCGGCACTAACTATGCCATTTACGGTCGCGTCGTCGGCGGCGGTTTCAATCCGCTGATCCCGGCAGGCACCTACACCGACACCATTAATGTGGCGGTGAATTACTGAGGCCAGCGTTGGGGTAAGAAGGATGGTCTGGCTGCAGCGCGCCGGCGGCCTGGCCCTGCTGATAGGGAGTGTCCCGGCCTGGAGTTTGCCCACGGCAACCTTCCAGGTCTCTGCGTCAGTGGTGGCAGGCTGCGTGGTCTCCGGTACCAATACCGGCGTGTTTGGCACGCTGGATTTTGGCACACAATCCGGCGTGGCGAGCAGCAGCGTCAGTGCCAGCTATGTGCAAAGCACCACCATCAATCTCGCCTGCACGCCGGGTACGGCCGTCAGCATGAGCATCAACGGCGGCAGCAATTACACCAGCAGCCGCAACCTCAAACATACCAGTAACACCAATACCGTGGCGTACAGCCTGTATACCAATGCGGCGCACACCACGGTGATTCCGGTTAACTCGCCGGTAGCGCTGAGCTACAGCAACGCCAGCAACATCGTGCTGCCGATTTATGGCCTGTTAACCCTGCCCGGCCCGACGCGCGCCGGGACCTATACCGATACGTTAACCGTCACCCTGAGCTGGTGACGGCAGCATAAAAAGGATGAAAAATGATGAGCCTGCGCGCCCTGCTTGTGTGGTTTCTTCTGGCCCTGTCGCCCGCCAGCTTTGCCGCCAATTCGCTGATGATCTGGCCGATCGATCCCGCCATCAACCCACAGGAAAAAGCCAGCGAGCTGTGGCTGGAGAATCGCGGTAACGCCACCACCATCATGCAGGTGCGCATCTTTAACTGGCAGCAAATCAATGGCCAGGAACAGTATCAAACCCAGCAGCAGGTGGTGGCCAGCCCGCCACTGGTGAGGCTGGAGCCGGGCCAAAAGCAGCTGGTGCGCCTGATCCGACAGAGCGCGCCGCCCGCCGGCGAGGAGCAAGCCTATCGCGTGGTGCTGGATGAGATCCCAACGCCGCGCTCGCCGGGCGATAATCAGGCCGGGTTGACGTTTCAGATGCGCTATTCGGTGCCGCTGTTTGTCTATGGCGATGGCCTGACGCGCGACAGCGCCAAAGCCGATCTCAGCTGGCGTCAGGTCAGCACGGCAGGTCAGCGCTGGCTGGAGCTGACCAATCGCGGCAACGGCCACGCGCGCCTGAGCAATGTCACGGTCGGCGGTCGCGCGCTCGGCAATGGCCTGTTTGGCTATGTGCTGGCCCACAGCAGCCACCGCTGGCCGCTGAACAGTGCGCTGAGCGGCGAACTCGCGGCCGAGGTGAATAAAAGCCACTGGCGTAGCGCTGCCACGCGCTGATGAAGCTGACGCCACATCCCTGCGCGCTGGCGATCACCAGCGTGCTGTGCTTTTCCCCGCTGAGCAGTGCAGAGACTTTTTCTGAGCTGCCACCGCCGCCGGCCGTCAGCCATAGCGCCAGCGGTCAGCAATATATGCTGGAACTGGTGGTAAACCAGCGCGAACGGGGCGAGATTGTGCCGGTAGAGCGGCGCAACGGTGAGTTCTGGCTGCGCAGTGGCGATCTGCAGCGCGCCGGCATTCCGGCGGCGAAGCTGGCTGGCGAACAGGTCGCTCCCGGTCAGTTGGGTGAGGTTAAAGTGGAATACGATGAACGCCGTCAGCGCCTGCTGCTGACGGTGCCGCCGGCCTGGCTGCCGGCGCAAACCCTGGGTCAGCCGCAGAATGGCCCGCGTTATCCGGGCCGCGTCAGCAATGGCGCACTGCTCAATTATGACTTCTACGCCACGCGCACCGACAACGCCGGTTCGCGCCTCTCCAGCTGGCACGAGCTGCGTCTGTTCGGCCCGGCCGGCCAGTTCTCCAGCAACGGCGTCTCTATCCAGCAGCTTGAGGGCGACACCCGCGGCCAGCAGCAGGGTTACATTCGCTACGACACCTGGTACAGCAACGAGAACGAAAACGCCGCGCTGAGCTGGCGCGCCGGCGATTTAATCACGGACGCGCTGGGCTGGAGCAACAGCGTGCGCCTCGGCGGCGTGCAGATTGCGCGCGACTTCAGCGTGCGGCCGGATTTGGTCACCTACCCGCTGCCGGCCTTCAGCGGCCAGGCGGCGGTGCCGTCGTCGGTCGATCTGTTCATCAATGGCTATCGCAGCGCGCAGGCCAACGTACAGCCGGGGCCGTGGTCGCTGAACAACGTGCCGTTCGTCAATGGCGCGGGCGATGCGGTGATCACCACCACTGACGCGGTCGGCCGCCAGGTGACGACGACGCTGCCGTTTTATGTCTCCAGCAGCCTGCTGAAAACCGGCCTGTCTGATTATGCCTTCTCCGCCGGGGCGATTCGCGAGAATTACGGCATCAAAAACTTCGATTACGGCGCGGCGGCGGCCAGCGGATCGTATCGCTACGGCCTGCGCGACTGGCTGACGCTGGAGTCACACGCCGAAGGCAGCAGCGACGTGGCGATGGGCGGCGCCGGCGCGCTGGTGAAGCTGGGCAGCCTGGGCGTCATCAACGCGGCGCTGGCGCAGAGCCAGCTGGACGGCAGGCCCGGCACTCAGTACAGCTGGGGTTACCAGTACAACAACAGCTGGTTCAGCCTTAGCACCCAGCACACGCTGCGCAGCGCGGATTTCGGCAACCTCGCGCTGGTCGGCAGCCGCGGCGACAGCGCCAATACCAGTTACTCGCTCGCCAGGCGCAGCGCGCAGTACACCGCCAGCGTGTCGCTCAGCCAGTACGGCAGCGTGGGGCTGGCGTATCTGGATATCGCCGGCGGCAGCGGCGATCGCACCCGCCTGTGGAATCTGTCGTGGAGTAAAAACCTGTGGGGCAACAGCAGCCTGTATATTGCCGCCAGCCGCGATCAGCAGCAGGGCGACTGGAGCGGCGCGATTTCGCTGGTGATTCCGTTCGGCGAACAGAGCAGCGCATCGATCAGCGTCGAGCGCGATCAACAGGGACAAAGCAATCAGCGCCTGTACGTGTCGCGCGCCATGCCGAGCGACGGTGGGTTTGCTTACGATGCGTCATGGGCGCGTCAGGGCGGCGACAGCAGCGATTATCGCCAGGGCAGCCTGCGCTATCGCAACAACAAGATCGATACATCTGCCGGCTTTTACGGCGACGATGACAACACCACGCAGTGGGCCGACTTCACCGGCTCGCTGGTGCTGATGGACAACCAGCTGTTTGCTGCCAACAACATCAACGATGCCTTTGTGGTGGTGAAAACCCGCTATCCGGATGTGACGGTGCGCTATGAAAACCAGCCGATGGGGCGCACCGATGACGCAGGCTATCTGCTGGTGCCCTCCATCAGCAGCTACTACGGCGCGAAGTACGATATCGATACCCTCGATCTGCCGGCTGACATGACGGCACCGAAAGTGGAGCAGCGCTTCGCGGTAAAACGCAAAAGCGGCTATCTGCTGAACTTCCCGGTGGAGCGACTGCGCGCCGCCAGCGTGATCCTGCACGACAGCGACGGCCAGCCGCTGCCGGTCTCCAGCCAGGTGCTGCGCCGCGATCGCGCTACCGAATATGTCGGCTGGGACGGCCTCGTGTGGATGGAAGATCTCCGCGCCAGCAACCCGATGCGCGTGGTAACACCGGACGGACGCCAGTGTGAAACCACGCTGGCTATCGCTGACGGTCAGCCCAAAGCGCTGCAGACTTACGGTCCGCTTACCTGCCCGCTGCCGCCTGCGCCGCCCGGCACGGCGGTGAATGCCGCCAACAACTCACAATCAGGAATCTCGCCATGAGGAAGCTTCTGTTATTACTGCTGTGGCTGCTGCCAGCCAGCAGCTATGCGCTCTGTTCGCTCTCGGCCCCCAGCGCCAGCTTTGGTACGCAAACCACCTTTTACGTGCAGTCGACGGCGCTCAATACCTCCAGCAACACCAACGTCAACTGTGGCTCCGGCACGCTCAATCTGCTGGGCAGCGATTACATCGCCTATGCGTTTACCACCGCCAACTTCCTGAGCGGCACGCGCGCCACCCTGAAGGCGTCTGCCAGCGGCACCGATAACGTGCCGATTCAGCTGTGCATCGACAGCGCCTGTGCCACCGAACTGCGCCAGGGCGGCAGCTATCGCTGGAACTCTTCCGCGCTGCTGGCGCTCGGCAACAGCCTCAATTTTGTCATTCCGCTCTATTTTCGCACCGTGCCCGGCCAGGTGATCGCGGCGGGCAGTTACAGCACCACGATTACGCTGACGGTGAGTTATAACGTATGCGCCGGGGTGAATCTGGCGGGCGTGTGTGTTGGCACAGTGCAGAGCAGCAGCGGCACGGCGATGCCGATCACCGTGAACATGGTGATCACCAATGACTGCACCACCATTACGGCACCTAACGTTAACTTTGGCAGCGCGCCGCTGGTCGGCAGTTTTTCTACCGTGCAGCAGACGATTAACGTGGTGTGTTCAAAGGGCAGCACGTATACGGTAGGACTGAGTAACGGCAGTTATTTCAGCGGCACCACGCGTCAGATGGCCAGCGGCACCAACCGGCTGGCGTACGATATCTATAAAGGCACCACCACCGCCAATCGCTGGGGTCCGAGCGGCAGCGACCGCTGGAGCAGCGCGACTTCCACATCGCTCAACGCGGATAGCGTGACGCGCAATTTTACCTACACGGCGCGAATTCTGACCACGCAGACGACGCCGGCAGCGGGCAATTACAGCGATAGCGTGGTGGTGGATTTGGCGTTTTAACGGGCAGGACGGGAGCTGGCTGGCTCCCTCATCCCCCGCCTTCTCCCGCCCGCGGGAGAAGGGGCCGATCGCGCGAATGTTGAGGTGCAGTGCAGGTTAGTGAAACCGCACTGAGCGGTTCCCTCTCC
This sequence comes from Pantoea dispersa, assembly GCF_035783935.1. Taxonomy (GTDB): domain Bacteria; phylum Pseudomonadota; class Gammaproteobacteria; order Enterobacterales; family Enterobacteriaceae; genus Pantoea; species Pantoea dispersa_C. The sequence goes on from NZ_JALKOV010000005.1 coordinate 119,200, forward strand.
CGCGTGCGGGAGAGGGGGCCGATCGCGCGGGTGTTGAGGTGAAGCGCAGGTTAGTGAAACCACACTGAGCGGTTCCCTCTCCCGCACGCGGGAGAGGGTTAGGGTGAGGGCAAGTGGGAGTATGTTAAAGTGAGGGTCAGCGCGCACCGACAATCATTACAGCGACACCCCCACAGCCGTTGCGCTGTGCCGCGCCTGATACTGCTTCACCATGCGGCCAATCAGCAGCGTGCCCACCAGGCCGCACACCGCGGCGAACGACAGCCAGACGCCCGGCATGGCTTTATCGCCGGTGGCATGAATCAGATAACTGGAAATCGCTGGCGTAAAACCCCCGAACAGCGCGGTTGCCAGGCTGTAGGCCAGCGAAAAGCCCGAGGCGCGCACTTCGGCAGGCATAATCTCCGCCAGATACACCACCATTGCGCCGTTATAGCTGGCGTACAGAAACGACAGCCACAGCTCCGCTTCCACCAGGTGCGCAAAAGTCGGCGATCCTACCAGGCCGTGCAGCACCGGCCAGGTGGTCAGAATCATCAATACGGTAAAGGTAATCAGCAGCGGCCGCCGTCCAACGCGGTCCGACAGCGCGCCCATCACCGGCAGCCAGAACAGGTTGGAGATGCCGACAAACAGCGTCACGAGGAAGCTCTGTTTGTCACTCATCATCAGCACGGTTTTGCCAAAGGTCGGGGTGAACGCGGTGATCATGTAGAACATCACCGTGGTCGTCACCACCATCAGCATGCCGGCCAGCACCAGCGCCCAGTTTTGTCCCACAGAACGCACAATCTGGCCCATCGACGGGTGCGATTTACGCTGGCTGAAGGCTTCGGTCTCTTCCAGCATGCGGCGAACCCAGAACAGGAACGGCACAATCAGACAGCCGACCACAAACGGAATACGCCAGCCCCATTCAGTGACCGCGTCCTTCGCCAGCAGATGATTGAGCCCCAGCCCCAGCAGCGCGGCGAAGATCACCGCCACCTGCTGGCTTCCCGACTGCCAGCTGACGTAAAAGCCTTTGCGGCCTTTCGGGGCCACTTCTGCCAGATACACTGACACGCCGCCCAGCTCAACACCGGCTGAAAAGCCCTGCAGCAGGCGACCCAGCAGAATCAGAATCGGCGCTGCCGCACCCAGCGTGGCGTAACCCGGCACCAGCGCGATGGTCAGCGTACCGAGCGCCATCAGGCCGAGCGTTAGCAGCAGCCCTTTGCGCCGCCCGTGATGGTCGATGTAGGCACCCAGCACAATCGCGCCGAGCGGACGCATCAGGAAACCAGCACCAAAAGTCATCAGCGTCAGCATCAGCGAGGCAAACGGATCGTCGCCCGGGAAAAAGGTTTTTGCAATGGCGGTGGCGTAGTAGCCAAACACCATAAAATCGTACATCTCAAGAAAGTTACCGCTGGTAACGCTGAAGATGGTTTTGGCACCGCCCTGCGATGACTTTTGTAAAGCGTGACTTGAGCTCATATCGTCCTTCCTGGTTTTTCTCCTGTTTTAGCCTGCCGGCACGCGAATAGATGTGATCCTGTTCACCATTGCACTTTACAAAAGTACAAACAAAGGTAACAAACAGTTAACACAGCCGGTCCGATCACCTTATGAGGAAAGTTAATAATTCAGGGCTTTCCAGGTAACAGACTGAGCACTGAGCATCGAACTTTCCGCTGGCATTACGTCAGGCAGATCAAGCCTGAGCAAAAAAATGTCATGAGACATATCCCGTTATTTTTAATGCCTTTTTCATTAGCCGAACTAATTAAGATCAGTCTTAGAAACGAGACGATTCTGGTACATGCTGCCACGCCCTCCCCCGTTATGCTGGGCAGGCAACGGTAATCACGCCGTTGTTGATTTTGGTGGAGAATACTTATGCTAACACCTCTCAGCTTTGACCCCTTTTCATCCATTAATACCTTGCGAGTGGGAACCCCTTATCCGCTGCTGAGCGGCAGCCTGCCGGCGCAGGCCGGTGAAATCATTGAGTTCATTATCAACGATCACCGCTACAGCACACCGATTGCCGCCGATGGCAGCTGGTCATTTCAGCCGCCGTTCTCGCTAAGCGAAGGCAGCCACGAGATGGTGGCGCGCATCGGTGCCAATGGCGAACCGCATCCGTTCTCTTTAGATGTAACGCTCCCGGTGCCGGATAAACCGGGGATTACCGCGCTGTTCGATGATGTCGGCAGCGAAACCGGCCCGGTCGGTCGCGGCCACACCATTGATGACACCACGCCCAAAGTGCAGGGCTATGCACTGCCAGGCAGCACGGTGCGGCTGTACGATCACGGCAGGTTGATTGGCAGCACCGTGGCCAGTAAAAGCGGCGAATGGTCGCTGGAACCCGTGCTCGCCGCGGGCGGGCATCAGTTAACCGTCACCGCGACCGACGCATTCGGCCGCGTCAGCGAACCTTCTGAACACTTCGACATTAATATTGGTGAGACCGGGCCGGTGCCGCCGACCATCAGCTACGCCATTGATGATGTTGGCACCGTGCAGGGCCAGCTCGCCAGCGGCGCCACCACCGATGACTTTTCGCCGCTGATTGTTGGCCGCGCGGAGCCGAACAGCATCGTTTATCTGTTCGCACAGAACGATCACGGCGGCATCGGCTATAAAGGCAGCGTCAAAACCGATGCCAACGGCGACTGGGTGATTCAGTCACGCGGGATGATCAGCGGCGACGGCATCTACACCTTTTATGCCTCTTACGAGAACAGCAAAGACGACTACCGCCCGGATTTCAGCCTGAACATGTCGGCGCTGGAAAATCTGCGCCCCGCCATCGACTTTGCGCGTGACGATACCGGCGCTCACACCGGCCAGGTGTACCATCGCGGCACGACCGACGATAAAACGCCGGTGCTGCAGGGCCGCGGCGCGCCGGGCAGCATCGTGGAGATTGAATACAACCTGAGTAACAGCGGCTGGCACAGCGCGGGTAGCGTAATCGTTGATGCCCAGGGCAACTGGCAGTTTGCCGGCTTCGAACTCACCTACTTTGGCGAATGGGGTTTCCGCTCACGCGGCGTGGCCGGGGGCAAAGCCAGCGCGTGGAGCGATAAGTTTGAGCTGCTGGTGATCCCCGGCGCGCCGCTTGAGCCAACCATCGACTACGTCTGGGACAACGCGGGCCCGCTGCAGGGGCCGGTTTATCAGCACGGTTCAACCGATGACACCACGCCAACGCTGCGTGGCAGTGGCACGCCGGGCCAGGTGATTGAGATCGAATATGGCGTGCAGGGCGAAGGGTTGCGCCACGCCGGCAGCGTGCTGGTCGATGCCGACGGCAAGTGGAGCTTCACCTCACCGTATCTGCATCAGCCAGGGCTGTGGGAATATCAGGCGCGTGCCTCAACCGGCGAGATGAAGAGCAACTGGAGCAGCAAATTCGTGCTCGATGTCAGCCCTGACGCCGCGTTCAGTCAGCAGGCGATCGAGGATGATCAGCCGCAAGCGCTGACGCTGCAACAGCTGCTAAGCGAAGGTGGCAAAGGGCTATTCATTGAGGACGACAGCACCCAACTGCTGGTAAACGGCAAGCCGGGCGACAGCGTGCAGCTGCAGGATATCCTGCCAGCAGGCGAAGCGGCCGACGGCTGGACGCAGCAGACCGGCACCCTGACCATCGCCGGCACGCAATACCACGTCTGGCAACACGGCGACGCCGAACTGCTGGTACAGGACGGCGTGCAACTGCAACTGGTCTAACCCCCCTGATGCCGTGCGCGCAGCACGGCATCACCCTGCCCTCCTTTCCCGGCTTTTCACCCGTTCGGACTTTTCTCCGTTCGGGACAGGTCTCATACAGCGTTTTACGTCATCTATTACAAAATGCGCACTTTATAACAAGGCGCAGCGGCCTTCGCTGCAATGGACCCGACGTAAAACACAGGAATATTTTCCATGGATCTGTTTGATTTTAAAGAGGTGAAGTACCTCGAGCGCGACACCAGTACGCCAACCTTCTCCGGCACCATCAACTCAGAAGTGGGTAAAGGCGGCCAGGTAATGATTACCCTCGGCGACAGGAATTTCTTCGTCGACATCAACCCGCAGGACGGCAGCTGGAAATGGACGCCACCGGAAGCGCTGGCCAACGGCGAATACAGCCTCTCCTTTATGACCATCGATACTGCCGGTAACCTCAGTACGCCAACCCAGCGCACGCTGATCGTCGACACCACGCCGCCAGTCGCACCGACCCTGCTGAATATGTACGACGATCAGGGTGCCATCACCGGCAGCTTTGACGCCGGTAAAATGACCGACGACCGCCGCCCGACCCTGACCGGCATCGCCGAGAAAGGCACTGTGGTTTATCTGAAAGAGGGCAACACCGTTATCGGCAGCGCGAAGGCCGATGAAAACACCGGCCTGTGGACGCTGGAACCGAATGTGGACCTGACGGACGGCCGCCATAACCTGACGCTGGTCTCTGCGGAAACCTTCGCCGGTAAGGTGCGCGAGGGCAAAGTATCCGATGAGTTCAGCATTACCATCGGTAAGGACGGCGACGTGCCGAGCGATCCGGGCGGCGTGGCAAAAATCATTGAGGCAATCGACAATGCCGGCAGCCTGAATGGTTCACTGAAGAGCGGTGGCATCACCGATGACACTACGCCAGAGCTGCGCGGCAGCGCGCCGGAAGGCAGCGTGGTGCGTATTCAGTACCGCAACGATAAAGGTGAATGGATCGACGGCGGCAACGCGGTGATGAACGGCAGCAGCTGGAGCTGGACACCAAACCCAGCACTGGGTGCCGGTAACTGGGAGTTCCGCGCTAACGCCGGCAGCGGCTGGACCGACGAATTCAAGCTGGATATCGATCTCGCACCGGCGGGGAAAACTGAAATCACCCACGCTTACGATGACTTCGGCCCGTTCACCGGCATGCTCGGCAACGGCGCCATCACCGATGACCGCACGCCAAACCTGCACGGCCGCGCCGAATCCAACAGCGTGGTATATATCCACTATCGCAACGTGCTGGGCACATGGAAACTGCTGGACAGCGTCACTGCCGGCGCCGATGGCCGCTGGGAGTATGAGACAGATCGCCTTTCCACCGGTTTATATGAGTTCCAGGCAGGAACCTCTGCCACCCGCGATGCGAACGGTAAACCATTTGGGCTACAGCTTGCTGCTCTAGAGACGATTGTGCCAAAGATTGAGTCCGCATGGGATGACTTCAGATTTATTAAAAAAGAAATACAACAAGGGAAATCTACTTATGATCAAACACCAACTGTAGAGGGAAGCGCAGAAGCAAATAGCGTAATCATTATTCAATTGAGTAATAATAATGTTAGCAAAACCGCATCTGTTGTTGCTAATGAATATGGAAAATGGAGTTACACCCCAAATGAAAAATTAATTGATGGCGAATGGACAATAACTGCCAAGGATAGCATCACCAAAAACACAAGCACTCCTTACTCCTTTTTTATTAATAAATTCAATAGTGATAAAGAAGGCTTCGATGCCACAGCAAATATAGATTTTAGAGTTGGAGAAACAGTTGAAACTTCTAATGGTTTACAAATCACCTTAACAGACACCTGGAGCCGCAGCTCTACCAATAAAAGTGGAATTACGAGCCGCGCACTATACATCCTTGATTCTCAAGTCAGAATCGACTTTCATGGTGCAAACCATGTCGAATTCGTTATCAAATGGAGTGAATTCACTAACTATATATCTTATTATGATGAGCATAACAATTTAATTAAAAAAAATGAACTCCCTAAAGCTGCCGGGGGGACTACAGTTTCCTTTGATGCTCCGGAGTCAACGCTAATATCTTATATCGTCATTGATATCAACCCAGAAAAAAAACTCGTCAATGGTTCAGGGGATGGTGTTACCTTTGATAATTTCTCGTGGGAAATATCTGATGCAGCCAATGAAATCAGAGGATCAGACAGTAATAAAGATCATAATATATTTAATGAAATCGCTATTTATGATCTTACTACACTTGAAGAAAACGATATTATTCTAAACATAGAAACCTTACTTGAAAACGGCCAGAAAGATCTCTTCATCGATGACGGCAAAACCCAGCTGATGGTCAACGGCAACCAGGGCGACACCGTGCGCCTCGAAGACATCCTGCCAGAGAGCAGCGAGCAAAACGGCTGGGCTGAGCAGGCTGGCACCGTCACCATCGCTGGCACCCAGTACCACGTCTGGAGCAACGGCGACGCAGAGCTGCTGGTGCAGGACGGCGTGAAAACCGAGCTGGTATAAGGGAGAACTATCATGAACCAGATTCTTAACGCCACTTACCGCTACACCGACGACCCGCGCCGCGGCTACAGCGGCACGTCGCCGCAGGCGCGCAACGGCTTCGCGGAGATCGCTATCGATGGCAACAAGCCGTTCACCGTGAAGGTCGACGCGGACGGCCGCTGGAGCTGGACCCCGTCCGCCGACTGGACGCAGGGCGAGCACATCGTGTCAGTGCGTATGATTGACCCGGCCGGCAACATCGGTGATCCCACCCAGTTTATTCAGGTGGTTGACTACACTGCGCCGGACGCGCCACGCCTGCTCAACATGTACGATGATCAGGGCGACATCACCGGCAGCTTCGACGCCGGGCGCATGACCGACGACCCCCGTCCGACCCTGACCGGCATCGCCGAAAAGGGCACTGTGGTGTACCTCAAAGAGGGCGACACGGTGATCGGCAGCGCACAGGCCGATGCAGTAACCGGCATCTGGACGCTGGAGCCGGACGCCGACCTGAGCGACGGTGCCCATCAGCTGACGCTGGTGGCGGTCGAAACCTTTAACGGCAAGCTGCGCGAGGGCGAACCTTCAGCACCGTTTGAACTGCTGGTTGGCCGCGACGGCACTGCTGCTACGGTGATTTCCCACGCCGTGGATGACGCCGGCCCAGTTACCGGCTCGCTGCTGAGCGGCGCGCTGACCGACGACAGTACGCCACAGCTGCACGGCAGCGCTCCGGCGGGCAGCGCGGTTTTCGTGCAGTACCGCAACGCCAGCGGCGAATGGGTTGACGGCGGCGCGGCGCAGATGAACGGCACCCGCTGGAGCTGGACACCACCGGCTGAACTGGAGGCGGGCAACTGGGAGTTCCGCGCCGGTCAGGAAGGCAGCTGGAGCGACAGCTTCACGCTCGACATCGCCTTCGCCGGCAGCGACGCGCTGCACGCCACGCTGACTCACGCGATTGACGACGCTGGCCCGGTCACCGGTACGCTGCTGAGCGGCGCGCTGACCGACGACACCACGCCAACCCTCACCGGGCGCGGCGAAGCCAACAGCAACGTGGTGGTGCACTACGGCATCGCCGGTGAGTTCACTCACTCGGCGGTAGTGACGGTGGGCGCAGACAGCAGCTGGAGCTTTACGCCGCCGGTGCTGGAATACGGCGTCTGGTCGTTTGTCGTGCAGGCGCAGGGCGACAGCCATCGGAGCGACACCTTCGAGCTCACCCTGCTTGAGAGCGGCCGGCACACGCCGGACATCCTCAGCGTGTACGACGATGTAGCGCTCTACATCGGCGAGATCAGTAACGGCGGCATCACCAACGACCGCCAGCCAGAGCTGAGCGGCGTCGCCGAGGCCAATAGCGTGCTCAACGTCTACGACGGCAGCACGCTGATCGGCAGCGTGCAAGTCGGCGCAGACGGTAACTGGCGCTTTATCACGCCGGAGCTGAGCGATGCGACGCACAGCCTCAGCGTCAGCTATGGTGCTTACAACGCCAGCCTGCCGGCGTACAGCATCGTCGTGGACGCCACGCCGCCGGGCGAGGTAGAAATTGATCCCGAGGCTGGCAGCGGCGAATATCCATCGATTACCCGCGTGTATGATGACGTTGCACTCAGCATCGGTGACGTGCCGGCCGGAGGGATAACCAACGACAGCCAGCCAACCCTTCATGGCACGGCCGATGCAGGCAGGATAGTGAATGTTTATGACGGCAGCACGCTGCTCGGCAGTGCGCAGGCCGGCGCTGACGGCAACTGGGAATTCACCACGCCGGTACTGGTCGATGGTGGTCACGCGCTCAACGTCAGCTATGGCGCTTACGACGCCAGCCGTCCTGCCTGGGCCATCGAGGTAGACGCCACGCCGCCGGGCGAGGTGGAAATCAACGCGCTCGCTCCGCTCAGCCTGACGCTCAGCGACGTGGTGGAAGCCGGTCAGCAGGGCCTGTTCATTGACGACGGCAAAACTCAGCTGCGCGTCAGCGGTCAGGCCGGCGACAGCGTGCAGCTCAGCGATATCCTGCCGGAAGACGAAGCAGTCAGCGGCTGGACGCAGCAAACCGGCACCGTCACTATCGCCGGTACGCAGTATCACGTGTTTAGCCACGGTGACGCCGAGCTGCTGGTACAGGACGGCGTGAAAACCGAGCTGGTGTAGTCCCCCGATGCCGTGCCCGCGGGCACGGCATCCCCTCCCTTTTCCTCCTGCTTTTTCCCTCTCAGACTTTTCTCCCTTCGGGACAGGTCTCATACAGCGTTTTACGTCATCTATTACAAAATGCGCACTTCATAACAAGGCGCAGCGGCCTTCGCTGCAATGGACCCGACGTAAAACACAGGAATATTTTCCATGGATCTGTTTGATTTTAAAGAGGTGAAGTACCTCGAGCGCGACACCAGTACACCAACCTTCTCCGGCATCATCAATTCAGAAGTGGGTAAAGGCGGCCAGGTAATGATTACCCTCGGCGACAGGAATTTCTTCGTCGACATCAACCCGCAGGACGGCAGCTGGGAATGGACGCCTCCGGAAGCGCTGGCCAACGGCGAATACAGCATCTCTTTTATGACCATCGATACCGCTGGTAACCTCAGCACGCCGACGCAGCGTATGCTGATCGTCGACACCACGCCGCCGGTCGCGCCGACGCTGCTATATATGTACGACGATCAGGGTGCTATTACCGGCAGCTTTGACGCCGGTAAAATAACCGACGACCGCCGCCCGACCCTGACCGGCATCGCCGAGAAAGGCACCGTGGTGTATCTGAAAGAGGGCGACACCGTTATCGGCAGCGCGAAGGCCGATGAAAACACCGGCCTGTGGACGCTGGAACCGGATGTGGACCTGGCGGACGGCCGCCACAACCTGACGCTGGTCTCTGCGGAAACCTTTGCCGGTAAGGTGCGCGAGGGTAATGTATCCGATGAGTTCAGCATTACCATCGGCAAGGACAGTGAAGCACCAGCTAATCCGGTGAAGGTCATTGATGCTGTCGACAACGTTGGTAGCCTGACTGGCCTGCTTGAGAATGGCGGCATAACGGACGACACCACACCAGAGCTGCGCGGCAGAGCGCCGGAAGGTAGCGTGGTGCGCATTGAATATCGTAACGATAAAGGCGAATGGATTGACGGCGGCAATGCGGTGATGAATGGTTCCAGCTGGAGCTGGACACCAAACCCGGCGCTGGGTGCCGGGAACTGGGAATTTCGCGCAAATGCTGGCAACGACTGGAGTGAAACATTCAGACTCGAGATCAACTATTCCACAGAATTTGAAGCCTCTATAACTCATGCTTATGATAATGCAGGGCCATATACGGGGATGTTAGGGAATGGAGCAGTCACAGATGATAGTACGCCAACCTTACATGGCCGCGCAGAATCTAATAGCGTAGTATTTATTCACTTTCGTGATTTGTCAGGTCAGTGGCACTTATCAGGAAGCACAGTTGCAGCTGCCGATGGCAGTTGGGAGTATGTGTCTGACCGGATGACTGCAGGAGACTATCAATACCAGGTAAGCAACCGTGCTGAACGTGATACATCGCAAGAAACATTCGATATCAAGATCATTGCCCCGAATAGCTTATCTCTTTCAGTTGAAAGTGCATGGGATGATGTCGGTTACGCGACAGGCAAACTGAAATCGGGAGATACAACAAATGATTCCCAGCCTGACTTTTATGGTGCATACGAAGCAAACGCGACTTTCGTTATTGTGTTTAACAATGCAACAACCGGAGAAAAGCTAAGCTATCAGGTTATGACGGATAATACTGGCCATTGGAAGTTCACACCACCACATGAACTGTCAAAAGGCACATGGACCGTTAACTTCAATGACAGCAATACTGGCTCATTTAAATTAAATATTACTGACAAAATGGATCCAACAATAATCCATGAAGACTTTACTGGTATACCTTTGGGAGTGATATCTTCACCACTCGATATTAATGGAGCAACACTTACAGCCCACTTTGGCCAGGTTTCAGTAGTAGACAGTCCTGGCAGGCAGGTTAAAATAGGTGGTAATTATGTAAGTCAAACAGCAGTAGTTAATATAGAGCTTGATAACTACGCAAGCGAAATCTCATTTAACCTCATGGGCATTCAATTATCAAGCCAGCCAGCCTACATTCGTTTTTTTGATGCTGCAGGAAATGAACTTCATTCTATTGAGGCAAAAAACTTTTCGTGGTCGAAATATGAATTCATGGCAAAAGATGCGCTAATCAGCAAAGTATCCATTGCAGTTTATAGTAATAGTTCTGCGGTCTCAATTGATGACCTTCGCTATGTTGCCGTTGAACCAAGGTTAAGTCAGAACAATCTAATTGATGAAAATGAGCAAATCATTACCCATGCACTTGATGGGGTCGAAAAAATAAATGATTTTGACCAAATCAATATCAACGACATTCTGGATAAGGGCAGCAAAAATCTTTTCATTGAAAATGACACAATCCAACTGATGGTCAACGGCAACCAGGGCGATACCGTGCGCCTGGAAGACATCCTGCCTGAGGGCAGCGAGCAGGAAGGCTGGGCCGAGCAGGCCGGCACCGTCACCATCGCCGGCACCCAGTACCACGTCTGGAGCAACGGCGACGCCGAGCTGCTGGTGCAGGACGGCGTGAAAACCGAGCTGGTGTAATCTCCCGATGCCGTGCGCGCAGCACGGCATTTTCTTCCCTTTTTCCTCCTGTTTTTAATCCGTTCGGACTTTTCTCCCTTCGGGACGTATCTCATACGGCGTGTTACGTCATCTATTACAAAATGCGCATTCTGTAAAAAGGCGCAGCGGCCCTCGCTGCAATGGACCCGACGAAAAAAACACAGGAATAATCTTCATGGATCTGTTCGATTTTAAAGAGGTGAAGTACCTCGAGCGCGACACCAGTACGCCAACGTTTTCCGGCACCGTACCGTCAGAAATTGGTAAAGGCGGTCAGATGCTGATTACCGTGGGCGATAAAACGGTCTCGGTAGATATCAACCCCGCCGACGGCAGCTGGAGCTGGACGCCGTCAACGCCGCTTGAGGATGGTCACTACAACATGTCCTTCCAGTCGATTGACAAAGCCGGTAACCCCAGCACGCCCACGCTGCGTACGCTGATTGTCGACACCACGCCGCCGGCAGCGCCGACGCTGCTGAACATGTATGACGATCAGGGCGACATCACCGGCAGCTTCGATTCAGGCAAAATGACCGACGACCGCCGCCCGACCCTGACCGGCATCGCGGAGAAAGGCGTGATTGTTTACCTGAAAGAAGGCGATAAGGTTATCGGCAGCGCGAAAGCGGATGAAAAGACAGGGATGTGGACGATTGAGCCGCTAACTGATCTCACCGACGGTCAGCATGATTTGACGCTGGTGGCGAGTGAGACCTTTGCCGGTAAGCTGCGCGAGGGTGAGCCGTCAGATGAGTTCACCATTATTATTGGTAAAGACGGCGAAGTGCCGGTCGATCCGGGCGGCGTGGCGAAAATTATTGATGCCATCGATAACGTCGGCAGCGTGACCGGTTCACTGAAGAGCGGTGGTATTACCGATGACATCACACCAGAACTGCGCGGTAGTGCGCCGCAAGGCAGCGTGGTGCGTATTCAATATCGTAACGATAAAGGTGAATGGATCGACGGCGGCAACGCGGTGATGAATGGCACCAGCTGGAGCTGGACGCCAGACCCGGCGCTGGGTGCGGGTAACTGGGAGTTCCGCGCCAACGCCGGCAGCGGCTGGACTGACGAATTCAAACTGGATATCGATCTCGCACCGGCGGGGAAAACTGAAATCACCCACGCTTACGATGACTTCGGCCCGTTCACCGGCATGCTCGGCAACGGCGCCATTACCGATGACCGCACGCCAAACCTGCACGGCCGCGCCGAATCTAACAGCGTGGTGTATATCCACTATCGTAACGTACTGGGTGCATGGGAACTGCTGGACAGCGTAACTGCTGGAGCTGATGGTCGCTGGGAGTATGGAACGGATCGTTTACCTGTTGGGATCTATGAGTTTCAGGCTGGATCATCAGTGGGGAATGACGGAAATAGCAAACCTTTTAAATTAAATATTATCTCAGAAAACAATACTCTGCCAATTATTGACGAGGTTTATGATGATGTAGGCTTAAGCACTGGCTTCTTGAAATCAGGTGATAAAACCGATGATACCAGACCACAAATTAAGGGTAGTGCTGAAGCAAATTCAGTTGTGAAACTTGAAATCAGCAATAAGACTACTGAAGAAATCATTACAACAACTATTCTCGTCAATGATAAAGGATACTGGGATTTCACACCCTCCAATGATTTAACAAAAGGGCAATGGGAGATCAAGGTAGGCTCAGAAAATAGCGAAATCTGGAGCAACACTTTCGACTTGAACATCTATGACATAGTTGAAAAGGAAATCATAACAGAAAACTTTTCAGGATTCAAAACGGGGGTTTTTAATGGCCCACTTAAAATCAACGGTGCAAATATCTTATTTGACAAAGGCGTTTATACTGAAATACTTAATAAGCATGGTTCCGTTCACTTAAAAGTTGGAAAAGATAGCTATTACTATAACGGAAAAATTACAATTGAGTTAGATAGTCTGGCGAGTGACGCGTCTCTTCGCTTGCTTGGATTGGATAGCAAGACAACTATTTCCACCTATGATAAATTTGGAAATGTTATTGAAACCATACAGGTAACCCAGGCAGGATGGAAACAATTCTCGTTCAAATCCGCCCAAAACTTCATAAGTAAAATTGTAATTGAAAGCCGCGATGATATTTCCGGGTTGAATATAGATGATATCACCTATACCAAAGTCGATGAAAAGAACTCGATATCATCAAATGATGAAAATAAAGCTTTCCTTCACGATGAGCCTGGCATTATGAATTTAAACGAGGATAGAACCGAAATCACAGTTGAAGACATTTTAAATCATGGCATTGAAAACTTCTTTATTGATGATGCAAAAATTCAATTGATGATTGAAGGTGTGAAAAATAAAACCGTCCTGCTTAAAGATATTTTGCCGGAAAATGAACAAATAACAACCTGGACCGAACAAACCGGCACTATCACCATCGCCGGCACCCAGTATCACGTCTTCAGCCACGGCGACGCAGAGCTGCTGGTACAGGACGGTGTAACGGTGAATCTGGTTTAACCGGATTCAGCACCGCATCGTGTGACATGGCGGCCTGCTCCGGCCGCCACATTAAAAAAGGTCGTCATGAATGACGACCCTACAAATATGGTGCTGGTATTACGCCGGTGAAACTATTTCTTCACCGTCTCCATGCCCATCAAACCAATCTTCAGATAACCCGCTTCACGCAGCTGATCCATCACCGACATCAGCGTTTCATAATCCACTGACTTATCCGCCTGGAAGAAGATGGTAGTCTCTTTGTTGCCTTCAGTTTGCGCAGTGAGCGCGTTCACCAGCGTCTCTTTGGTCACTGCATCGTTACCGATGTAGATCTGCTTATCCGCTTTGATCGACAGATAAACCGGCTTCTCCGGACGCGGCTGCGGCGCGCTGGTTGAGGCAGGCAGATTGACGCGTACATCCACCGTCGCGAGCGGCGCGGCGACCATAAAAATGATCAGCAGAACCAGCATGACATCGATAAACGGCGTCACGTTGATTTCGTGCATTTCGCCATCGCCGACCGCATCATCGTTTAAACGCATCGCCATAATACTTACCCTACGCGCAGTTTCTGGGCCGCCGCCGGACGGTTAACTTCTTTTGCGGTATCGACGTTGCCGAGGTCCAGATCGCGGCTTTGCAGCAGCAGTACCTGCGCCGCCACGTCGCCCAGCGAGGCTTTGTAGCTGGCAATCATGCGGGCAAACACGTTGTAGATCACCACCGCAGGGATTGCTGCCACCAGGCCGATTGCCGTTGCCAGCAGCGCTTCCGCGATGCCCGGTGCCACCACCGCGAGGTTGGTGGTCTGGGTTTTCGCGATGCCGATAAAGCTGTTCATGATGCCCCAGACGGTGCCGAACAGACCGATAAACGGCGCGACGGAGCCAATGGTGGCGAGGAAGCCGTTGCCACGACCAGCGTGACGGCTGAAGCCTGCGACGCGGCGTTCGAGGCGGAAGCTGGTGCGTTCTTTGATGCCGTCAAGGTCTTCGCTGCCGGCGGAGAGTTCCAGTTCGTTACGCGTATCCGCGAGCAGCACGGCGCTGTGGCTGTTGGCTTTGAAATTTTCAGCGGCGCGATACGCATCGTTGAGTGAGCGCGCTTCGCCCAGCGCCAGCTGTTCACGCTTCAGGCGACGTTTCGCTCCGCTCAGCTCCGCGTATTTGCCGAAGAAAATCGCCCAGGTGACAACGGAGGCCAGCAACAGGCCGATCATCACAATTTTTACCACGATATCGGCATGCTGATACATGCCCCAAACGGAGAGGTCCGTTTGCATCAAGTCACTGGCTACCACGCTGCGTCTCCAACTTCTGTTGCACCGTTCACGATTGAAACGCGGATCATAGCAAAAAAAACGGCCGAAGTGATAGTAGTTCTCATTACTATTTACAAAGCTGTAAGCCGCTGAATTGATGCGGCGCAATGTTTAGCGCGATAAATCGCGCCGCTACGATCCTATGCGGTGTGCGGCATTGAGCAACAGGCACGGTTGCGCGATGAATCGCGCCGCTACGGTTGGGTGCGGTGTGCGGTATTGAGCATCAGGCACCATCGCGCGATGAATCGCGCCGCTACGGTTGGGTGCGGTCTGCGGAATGGAGCAACAGGCACCATCGCGCGATAAATCGCGCCGCTACGGTTGGGTGCGGTCTGCGGAATGGAGCAACAGGCACCATCGCGCGATAAATCGCGCCGCTACGGTTGGGTGCGGTTTGCGGAATGGAGCAACTGGCGCGGACGAACATCCCGCACCTGTCGTAGCGGCGCAATTTATTGCGCTTTTCCGCCGCGTAATAAAAGCCACAATCAGCCTCTTTCCGCGATTGTGCTGGCGTCACTCTGATATTCGGCAAACGGGCTCAACCCCGCGCCGCGATTCGTGGTAAGTTGAATGCTTTGTGAGACGTGTCAGGAAAGGCAGTGATGGCAACGAAAAAGATTGATACCCGGCTGGTCACCGCGGGACGCAGCAAACGTTACACTCAGGGCTCGGTTAACAGCGTCATTCAGCGCGCTTCCTCACTGGTTTTTGATTCCGTCGCGGACAAACAACGCGCCACCGCCGGACGCGCCAGCGGCGAACTGTTTTATGGCCGGCGCGGCACCCTCACCCATTTCTCGCTGCAGGATGCGATGACCGAACTGGAAGGCGGTGCCGGCTGCGTGCTCTACCCGTGCGGTGCAGCGGCAGTCGCTAATGCCATTCTGGCGTTTGTCGCCAGCGGCGATCACATTCTGGTGAGCGGCGCGGTATACGAACCCACGCAGGATTTCTGCACCAAAATTCTCGCGAAGCTCAACGTCACCACCACCTGGTTCGATCACTGCATCGGCAGTGAAATCGGCGAACTGGTACAGCCGAACACCCGCGTGGTGTTTCTGGAATCACCGGCCTCGATCACCATGGAAGTGCAGGATATCCCGGCGATTGTCGCGGCGGTACGCGCCAAAGCGCCAGACGCGGTGATCATGATCGATAATACCTGGGCGGCGGGCGTGTTGTTTAACGCGCTGGAGCATGGCATCGACATTTCGATTCAGGCCGGCACCAAATACATTATCGGCCACAGCGATGCGATGATCGGTACTGCGGTGGCCAATGAACGCTGCTGGGCGCAGCTGCGCGAAAACTCCTACCTGATGGGTCAGATGGTGGATGCGGACACCGCGTACATGGCCAGCCGCGGCCTGCGTACGCTGGCTACGCGTCTGCGTCAGCACGAAGAGAGCGGCCTGCGCGTGGCCGAGTGGCTGGCGGCACAGCCGGAAGTGGCGCGCGTCAACCATCCGGCGCTGGCGCAGTGCAAGGGCCATGAGTTCTGGCGGCGCGACTTCAGCGGCAGCAGCGGACTGTTCTCGTTTATCCTGCACGAAAAACTGACGCCGGCGCAGCTGGCAAATTATCTCGATCGCTTCCACCATTTCAGTATGGCCTATTCGTGGGGCGGCTATGAATCACTGATTCTGGCCAACCAGCCGGAAGAGCTGGCGGCGATTCGTCCGGCGGGCGGCGTGGATTTTGACGGCACGCTGGTGCGTCTGCATATCGGTCTCGAGCATGTCGACGATCTGCTGGATGACCTGAAAGCCGGCTTTGCCCGTCTGAACGCGTAAAAAGATAAACCAAACTTAAACCATCCGACGCGGCGTAGCGGAGATCAACGATTACCCTGCGCCGGACGGTTAAAATAGAAGCCTTGTGACTCGACGGGATAGCAGATGGGTGTTTTACATGAGATTGTCCAGGCGCTGTGGCATCAGGATTTTGCCGCGCTGGCCAATCCGGATGTGGTGTGGGTTGTCTACGGCGTGATGTTCCTGACGCTGTTCCTGGAAAACGGTTTGCTGCCTGCCTCGTTCCTGCCAGGCGACAGCCTGCTGCTGCTGGCGGGCGCGATGATCGCCAAAGGCGTGATGGATTTCGTGCCCACCATGGTGATCCTGACCACCGCCGCCAGCCTTGGCTGCTGGCTGAGCTATCTGCAGGGGCGCTGGCTCGGCAACACCAAAATAGTCAAAAGCTGGCTGATGCACCTGCCGGCTCAGTATCATCAGCGCGCCTGGCACCTGTTCAACCGCCACGGCCTGATGGCGCTGCTGGTTGGCCGCTTCCTGGCGTTTGTACGCACGCTGCTGCCCACCATGGCGGGCATTTCCGGTTTGCAGAACGGGCGTTTTCAGTTCTTTAACTGGCTGAGCGGCGCGCTGTGGGTCGGAATTGTGGTGGCGATGGGTTACGGCATCAGCCAGGTGCCGTTTATCAAGCGTCACGAAGACCAGGTGATGGCGATTCTGATGGTGCTGCCTATTGTGCTGCTGTTTATCGGCCTCGGCGGCAGCATCGTGGTGATCTGGAAAAAACGGCGCCAGAAAGCCTGACCCTCTAAAAGCGCCGCCGTTTCAGGCGGCGTCAACCGGCTGAAGCTGCACCGTCTGACGCGCGCGGCTCGCCTCCTCTCCCGGCGTCACGCCAAAGTACCGCTTAAACTCCCGCGAAAACTGGGACGGGCTTTCATAGCCAACGCGCACGGCAGCAGCACTGGCTTTCAGCCCATCCTGCAACATCATTAGCCGCGCCTGATGCAGACGGTAACGCTTGAGATACTGCAGCGGCGACGTCTGCGTCACCGCCTTAAAGTTGTGGTGAAACGCCGAGACACTCATATTGACCTCCGACGCCAGCATTTCCACGCTCAGGCTTTCGGCAAAGTGGTTCTCGATGCGGCGCAGCGCGCGGGCAATCTGGCTGAACTGCGTCTGGCGATTCACCAGCGACAGCAGCGCGCCGCCAATCGGTCCGGTCAGTACGTAATAGATGATTTCACGCACCAATTGCGGGCCGAGCACGCGCGCATCACGCGGTTTATCCATTACATCCAGCAGCCGTTCCGCGGCGCACAGCATTTCCTCGCTGAGAAACGCCGAATGAATGCCGGAGGTGAGCGGCTGCGGCTGAAACTGCGCGTCATCGCCGATGCTTAACAGCAGATCCTGCAAACCGGACGGATCGACGTTGAGGCTCATGCCGGCCAGCGGCTGCTGCGGCGTGGCGTCGGTTTCGCACTCTACCGGCAGCGGCACGGTGAGCATCAGATATTTGGTGGCGTCGTAGTGAAACACGGTGCTGCCGAGGTAGCCGGTTTTGCGCCCCTGAAACAGGATTACGATGCCCGCCGGATACAACATCGGCGTGCGCGGCAGCGGTTCCTCTGCGTAGATCAACCGTACGTTTTCCACCGCACACAGCGGCTTTTGTGGCTGGCGCATCAGCGTGATCACGCGCTGCGCCAGCTGGCGGCAAAGGGCATCGTTCGGCATGGCACTCTCTCGGGCAGCAAAAAACGCAGTGTGCCGCATCGCTGCATAAAGCTCCAGATAGCTGGAGGATCAGGCAAGATTTTTGCAGGATTGCACCGGGCGAAAGTGCCGTTCGGTTGCCACAATGATCCCCAGGTCAGGTTTGTTGACTAGACTTAAGCACATCGTTTCTACGGTAAGTCACTGCAACCGATAAGGAGTCACTATGGCAGAGCAACCCCGGATTAAATTGCACGACGGCAACATGATGCCGCAACTCGGCCTTGGCGTCTGGCAGGCCAGTATTGATGAAGCGCGCAACGCGGTGCTGGAAGCGCTGAAGGTCGGCTATCGCTCCATCGATACCGCTGCCGCCTATAAAAACGAAGAGGCGATTGGCCAGGCGCTGCAGGAAACCGACGTGGCGCGCGACGAGATCTTTATCACCACCAAACTGTGGAATGATGACCAGCAGAACGTTGAACAGGCGATGGAGACCAGCCTGAAGAAGCTGCAGCTGGAGCAGGTGGATCTCTATCTGATGCACTGGCCGTGCCCGCAGAAAGATCATTATGTTGATGCATGGAAGAAAATGGTGGAACTGCAGCAGCAGGGCCTGACCAAAAGCATCGGCGTGTGTAACTTCCACGAAGCGCACCTCAAGCGGCTGATCGACGAAACCGGCGTGTCGCCGGTGGTGAATCAGATCGAACTGCATCCGATGCTGCAGCAGCGCACGCTGCATGCCTGGAATGCGCTGCATCAGATTCAGACCGAGTCGTGGAGCCCGCTGGCGCAGGGCGGCGAAGGCGTGTTTGATCAGGAGATCATTCGCGAGCTGGCGAAGAAGTACAGCAAGACGCCGGCGCAGATTGTGATTCGCTGGCATCTGGACAGCGGCCTGGTGGTGATTCCGAAATCGGTGACACCGGCGCGCATTCAGGAGAACTTCCAGGTGTTTGATTTCCGGCTGGATAAGTCGGAGGTGAGCGAGATCGCGAAGCTGGATAAAGGCAAGCGGCTGGGGCCCAATCCGGAAGAGTTTAATGGATGAACGGGTGAATGGGTGCGGTTTGCCCCCTCACCCCGGCCCTCTCCCGCACGCGGGAGAGGGAGATTTCCCGGCCAATCTGAAGCGGTGTGCCAATGGGTAACACTGCGCAACCAGCCCCCTCACCCCGGCCCTCTCCCGCGCGCGGGAGAGGGAGATGTCCGGGCGAGACTGAAACAATGAAATGTCTTTAAAAGCCCTTTAAACCAAGGGTTTAAGTGGATTTCTCAATTTATAATTCGCTCAAAACGGTTCCCTCTCCCGCTGGCGGGAGAGGGTTAGGGTGAGGGAAAGAAACGCACCTCACCCAACCGGATTCACCACCATCTGCCCTGCCGTGCCGCGATCGGCGAGCTCCAGCGTCTGGCTGTAATAGACAAACGGGAAATGCTCTGACGAACTCTGTGGGAAGCTCACCAGCAATTCGACATCACCGTCTACCCACACCGTGTCTTTCCAGCCGCGATCTTCTCCCATCGACTGCGCACCGTTGACGCTCTTGATCAGGAACATCACGCCCTGAATATGCAGCGACTGCGGACGGTCGGCGTGGATGATCCAGCGCTCAAAGCTGCCCTGCTGCACCGTGGTATCGATGCGGTTCATGTCCCACAACACACCGTTAATGCCCGGCGTGCCGTCGCCGAGGCGGAATTCACGCGTGCGCACTGCTACGCCATCCAGAATCTGATCCGCCAGCAGGCGCATTGGCAGGTTATCCGTGACCAGCGGCAGCAGGCCGGTCGGGCGCAGCGTCAGCACCAGCGTATTGGTCAGAATCGATGAGGGCTCAAACAGCCCGCGCAGACGATCCATAATGCCTGCCGCCGTGCCTGCGGTGATCGACACTTCATCGCCCTGCGACATGTCCACCAGCACTTCGCGACGTTCACCCGGCGCGAGCGACAGTGTCTGCACCGCCACCGGCGCGGGCAGGAAGCCCTGATCGCTGGCGATCACCGTAAACGGCCGGTTATCACTAAAGCTGAGATCGAAACGGCGCGCGTTGGCGGCATTGAGCAGGCGCAAACGCACCCAGCCGCGCGACACTTCCACATATGGGTTTTGCACACCGTTAACCAGCAGCGTATCGCCAAGAAAACCGCCGTCCGACGGTGGGTTATAAACCGGCGTGGCAAAGTTATCGAGGCGCTTGTCCTGAATAATCAGCGGGAAATCATCGACGCCGTAATGCTTCGGCAGCGGCAGCGCTTTGCTGATGTCGTCTTCGATTAGCCACATGCCCGCCAGGCCGTTGTAGACGTGCGGCGCCATACGATTTGGCGTGTTGGCGTGATACCACAATGTGGCCGCGCCCTGACGAATCGGCAGCACCGGTGCCCAGTCAACGCCGGCGGACATCATGCGCGGCGCACCGCCCATCAGCGCGCCCGGCACCTGCAAACCACTGACAGTCATCGCCACCGGTTCATTGAGGCGGTTGCTGTAGATCAGTTTGACATCGTCACCGCTGTAAACGCGCACCGTCGGGCCAAGATACAGACCGTTAATGCCCCACACCGGCACTTTGTTACTGTTGCCGGCAAAAGACCAGTGGCTGCGCTGTAGCGTGAGAAACAACGGCTGACCGCGGCGTGATTCGATGAGCGGCGGGACCGGTAAAGGCACATCGCCCAATGGCGCGGCGGCGCGGGCGGCATAAGGCATAGCGCTGGTCGCCAGCGCCATACCGGCAGAAAGCTGAATAAACTGACGTCTGCTGCAAGACATAAAACTTCAGACCTTTTGAGCGTGGCGCGAGGACGCCGTGTCCATGTTGTTATTTTTAATCGTGTTGTGAAGCGCCCGACAGGCGCGGCTGTGTGTTCGGGTCAGGTCAATGCGCATCCGCGACCCGGTGCGCATGAATGCGCACCCTACAAATGGCGGGATCCGCAACAAATCAATGCACCCGACAGATCGAGCCATAGCGCGCTGCGGGTGCGCCATTTTTTGCCGGCTAGATTTTACCGTTTTTTTCGCGTTCGGCGACTTCGGCGTTTAACTCTTCCAGCTTAGCAGACATTATTTCACGGCAGTGGGTCGCCAGTTTACGCACCGAGGTGGTTTCAAACTGCGTGGTATCCACCGGCGGCAGCATTTCCACAATCACTAAGCCATTGTTCCAGCGATTCAGTTTGATTTTGCCGTGGGTGTTAGAGACCACCACCGGGATGATCGGCACGCCCGCCGCCACCGCCGCATGGAACGCGCCGGTCTTGAACGGCAGCAGACCGCGTCCGCGGCTGCGCGTCCCTTCCGGGAACATCCAGAAGGAAATTTTCTTCTTTTTAAACTGCGCCACCAGCTCGCCGATGGTGCCGTGCGCTTTGGCGCGGTTATCGCGGTCAATCAGCAGGTTACCGGTCAGCCAGTAAAGCTGGCCGAAGAACGGGATCCACAGCAGGCTTTTCTTGCCCACCGTGACCGTGGTCGGCTGCACGATATTGGCGGCGGTAATCATGTCGTAGTTGTTCTGATGGTTAGCGATGTAAATCGCGTTGCCGTAGCTTTCGGCATCCGCCGGTTTACGCAGTTCGACTTTGACGCCAAACACCGTCGACAGACGACCAAACATGTGACCAAAGGTCGCCACGTGGCGCGGATTACGCGGTGAAAACAGACACCAGATGCTGCCAAATATACAAACCAGAATCGAATAAATCACAACGATCAACGTGCGTAAAATTAGTAACATAGCTTCCTCAAATGTGGCAGTCCTTCGCCTTTTCAGTCTTACTCTTCGCTATTCGCGTCACTTTTTGGCCGCGCTGGCGCATTCACTTCCACACTATCGATCCGCTGCAGTCCGCGCGATACGCTACCGCGACGGCCGCGCTCAGCACGCACTTTCTGCAGATCTTCATCACGCATGATCAGCTTACGCTTGCCGACATAGATAGTGATGGAACTGCCCGGCGGCAGAATCAGCAGCCACTGCAGCTTGTCCACGCCCGCGGCGGCGTCCGCGGACGGAATCGAGATGATCTTGTTGCCCTTGCCTTTCGACATCTGCGGCAGATCGGCCACCGGGAACATCAGCATACGGCCGGCCTGAGTGATGGCCAACAGCATGTCGTCGCCAGAGTGCACCGCCAGCGGCGTCATCACTTTGGCGTTTTCCGGCAGCGTCAGCAGCGCTTTACCGGCACGGTTGCGCGACACCAGATCGGCAAAGGTACAGATAAAACCGTAGCCGGCGTCGGAGGCCATCAGCAGCTTCTGATCGTCCGCTTCCATCAGCACCTGCTCAATCACCGCGCCCGGCGGTGGCGTCAGCTTGCCGGTGAGCGGCTCGCCCTGCCCGCGCGCCGACGGCAGCGAGGTGGGATCCAGTGTATAGCTGCGGCCGGTGGAGTCGATAAACGCCACCGGCTGGTTGCTCTTGCCGCGCGCGGCGGCACGGTAGCTGTCGCCGGCTTTGTAGCTTAATCCTGCCGGATCGATATCGTGACCTTTGGCGCTGCGCACCCAGCCCATCTGCGAAAGAACAATGGTGACCGGCTCAGCGCTCACCAGCTCGTTCTCGCTCAGCGCTTTCGCTTCTTCACGTTCATGCAGCGGCGAGCGGCGATCGTCGCCGTAGGTCTGACTATCCGCCTGCAGCTCTTTCTTCAGCAGGTTACTCATTTTGCGATCTGAGGCGAGGATCGCCTGCAGCTGATCGCGCTCTTTCTCCAGCTCGGCCTGTTCACCGCGAATCTTCATCTCTTCCAGTTTGGCGAGATGGCGCAGTTTCAGCTCCAGAATCGCTTCGGCCTGGGTTTCGCTGATGTCAAAGCGCGACATCAGTACCGGCTTCGGCTCATCCTCGCTGCGGATGATGTGAATCACCTCATCAATATTGAGGAACGCCACCAGCAAACCTTCAAGGATATGCAGACGACGCAGCACGCGTTCCAGGCGATGATTGAGGCGGCGCGTCACGGTATCGCGGCGGTACACCAGCCATTCCGACAGGATCTCCAGCAGGTTTTTCACCGCCGGACGGTTATCCAGGCCGATCATGTTGAGGTTAACGCGGTAGCTCTTTTCCAGATCGGTGGTGGCAAACAGGTGGTTCATTACCTGATCGAGATCCACACGGTTGGAGCGCGGCACAATCACCAGCCGCGTTGGATTTTCGTGATCCGATTCGTCGCGCAGATCTTCCACCATCGGCAGCTTTTTATTGCGCATCTGGCTGGCGATCTGTTCCAGCACGCGTGCGCCGGATACCTGGTGCGGCAGCGCGGTGATCACCACCTCGCCGTCCTCTTTTTTCCACACCGCACGCTGGCGGATCGAACCGCGACCGTTCTGGTAGATCTTACGGATCTCGTCGCGCGGCGTGATGATCTCGGCTTCGGTCGGGAAGTCCGGCCCCTGCACGATCTCCAGCAGCTCATCCAGCGTGGTGTTGGGCTTGTCGATCAGGCGTACGGCGGCTTCGGCCACTTCGCGCAGGTTGTGCGGCGGAATGTCGGTTGCCATACCCACGGCGATGCCGGTGGTGCCGTTAAGCAGGATGTTGGGCAGGCGCGCCGGCAGCATTTTCGGCTCCTGCAGCGTGCCGTCGAAGTTCGGAATGTAATCCACCGTGCCCTGTCCCAGCTCGCTGAGCAGCACTTCGGCATATTTCGACAGGCGCGATTCGGTGTAACGCATCGCCGCGAAGGATTTCGGATCGTCCGGTGCACCCCAGTTGCCCTGACCATCCACCAGCGGATAGCGGTAGGAGAACGGCTGCGCCATCAGCACCATCGCTTCGTAACAGGCGCTATCGCCGTGCGGATGGTATTTACCCAGTACGTCACCGACGGTACGCGCCGATTTCTTGAATTTGGCGCTGGCGTTGAGCCCCAGCTCCGACATGGCATACACAATGCGGCGCTGTACCGGCTTGAGACCGTCACCGATGTACGGCAGCGCACGGTCCATGATCACGTACATGGAGTAGTTCAGGTACGCGTTTTCAGTAAACTTGTGCAGGGCAAGACGCTCTGCGCCATCCTGTGTCATTTCACTCATTAAGCTGGCATCCTCACTTCGTGGCCCGCAACGGCGAGTCATCCTGCGGTCATTTGGCGAGGATAGTACCTTATTCGCGGGATTTAGTCACAGGGAAGCCGTTGTCGGTAACGAGAATCACCCGGCGTTAAATAACGTGACGCCGGTTGGGAAAATAAAAAGGTTTGCGAGCATCATCACACTTATTTCGCGCCTTATTGTGTGAGCAAACTCGCATTTAATTCCCCTTCACCGCGGTGTATTAATACTGTCCGCCTGACGGGACAACATTTAGTATTGTTGCTGCCGCCATCCTTTCCTAAATTCATACTCCATAAGACACACCTTTTTTACGCGACGGCTTGCGGGCATTGAAATAAATACCACGAGGAACATTCCCAATAAGTTTGACCAAAATAAAGGGTGACCGAATGCAAATACTGACTTCGCGACAACACCGATTAGTGAAATGGCTGTTACAACAGGCAGCGCCGCAGCCGATTGGTCAGCTGGCGTTACAGCTCGGCGTCTCCGGGAAAACCATTCAGCGTGACCTGCAGTGGCTGGAGAACTGGCTCAGCCACTGGGCGCTGACGCTGGAGAAGATCCCCGGCCGCGGCGTGCGGTTGCGGGTCGACGATATGCAGCAGCGATTGCAGCTGGAGCAGCAGCTAACCGGCGACGAGGCCGGCGACGCGCTCAGCCACAACAGCCGGCGGGTAAAAATCGCCTCCCAGCTACTGAGCGATGCGCCGCGCGTGACCTCCATCAGCAAGCTGTCCGAGCGCTACTTTATCAGCCACGCCTCGATTGTGAATGACCTGAAAGTGATTGAAGAGTGGCTGCAGCCGCTGGGGTTAACGCTGCAGCGCGGCCCGGGCGGCACGCACATTGAGGGCAACGAGCAGGCGCTGCGTCAGGCGATGGTGTCGCTGATCAACGATGTGATGCAGCAACAGGTCGCCGGCACGCCGCTGCTGCCGCGGCTCGATCCCGGCAGCCAGCAGGCGCTGGTGCACTATTTTGGCTCAGAAGATGTGGCCTTTGTACAGGCGCTGCTGCAGCAGATGGAGCAGCAGCTGAGTTATCCGCTGGGCGATGCCTGGTATCTCAATCTGTGCACGCACATCCTGATCATGATGCACCGCATGGCGCAGGGTAACGCGCTGGCGCTGGAGACGCTGACCACCGCACACGATCTCGATCAGTCGATTCTTACCATTGCCCGGCAGATGGTGGCGCGCATTGAACAGCGCATCGGCTGTGCGCTGCCGGCCGATGAAGTCGGTTTTATTTATCAATATATCGTTTCGTCCGGCATTGTGGTGGAAGAGCGTGGCGATCAGATCGCGCTGCATAATCAATTTTCCACTGCCGAGTCGGTTAAAATAACCTGCGAACTGGTCGATCGTTTCTCGGCATTTATTCAGCAGGATTTATCTCAGGACCGTTTATTATTTGACGGTTTACTGGTGCATATAAAACCCTTACTCAACCGACTTAAATATCACATTCATATTCGCAATCCGCTGCTGGATGATATTAAGCAGGAAATGAAAGAGATATTTTCCCTGACGCAACAGGCGATGCAGCTGACCGCACGCACCTTCGCCCTGTCACCGGTGGCCGACGATGAAATTGGTTATCTGTGCGTGCATTTCCAGGCGGCGCTGGAGCGGCAGATCGCCCACAAACGTATCCTGGTGGTGTGCTCCAGCGGCGTCGGCACCTCACACCTGCTCAAGAGCCGCATTTTACGCGCCTTTCCGGACTGGGAGATTGCCGGCGTGGTGTCAGCCAGCAATCAGGCGGCGTTTTGTCAGCACCACGCGGTGGATTTGGTGATCACCACCATTCACCTCGACGCCGGTGCCATTCCGGCCGTGTATGTCAGCGCCTTTTTTAATGATGACGATATCCGGCGGGTCACTGACGCCATGATTGGCAGCCAGCTGCCCAACGGCACGCCCTACGCGTTGGCCGCACACTGATTGAATGAGGAGCAACCATGGACATTTCCCGCATTCTGACGCCGCGCCGCGTTAACCTGGCGCTCAGCGCCACCAGTAAAGAAGAGGCGATCAACGAACTCACCGATCTGCTGGTGAGCGACGGCGCGATCAGCGATCGCGCTGCGTTTATCGCCGATGTCTGGCTGCGTGAAGCGGAAGGCTCGACCGGCTTTGAAAATCATATCGCAATTCCGCACGGCAAATCGTCGGCGGTCAGACAAACCACGCTCGCCATCGGCCGCACCCGGCAGGACATTCCGTGGGAAACGCTGGATGGCAGCCAGGTGCGCTGCATCATCCTGTTCGCCGTGCGGCTGGAAGATCAGAACACCACCCATATTCGCCTGTTGTCGCAGGTGGCCAGCGCGCTGGCCGATGATGAGGTGATAGCCCGACTGCTGGCGGAGAATGACCCCGGCAATATCATCCGGCTGTTTAGTCAGTACGCCGAAACCGACCTCTGTTAACACCCAACACCTTGAGGTGCCACATGAATATCGTCTGTGTAGCGGCCTGCACCGCAGGCATCGCGCATACCTACATTGCGCGCGAAAAACTGATTAAGGGGGCTCACGCGCTGGGCCATACCGTCCACGTTGAAACCCAGGGCACCATCGGCACCGAAACGCCGCTGACGCGTGAGCAGATCGACGCCGCTGATGTGGTGATCCTCGCGGTTGACGTCAAGATCAACGGCGAAGAGCGCTTTCAGGGCAAACCCATCGTGCGAGTGAAAACCGACGTGGTGATCAGGTCACCGGTGAAATTCCTCGAAAAAGTGGCGGATTCACTGGCGCGCGCCTGAGGAGATCGATCATGAGCGATCACAAACGTCAGTACGGCCAGGAGATCAAAGGCCACCTGCTCACCGGCATCTCCTGGATGATCCCGCTGATCGTCGCCGCTGGTATCTGCATCGCGCTCGGCCAGGTGATTGGCGGGCCGGACGTCGGCAAACAGACCGGCAGCATTGCGTGGATGCTGAACCAGATCGGCGGCTGGGGCATGGGGCTGATTGTGCCGCTGATCAGCGCCGCCATCGCCTACTCCATTGCCGATCGTCCCGGCTTTGCGCCCGGCCTGATCGTCGGCTTTATCTGTGGCCAGATCGGCACCGGCTTTATCGGCGGCATTCTGGGCGGTTTCCTCGTCGGCTATACCGTGCTGCTGCTGCGCCGGGTGATCAGGCTGCCGCAGTCGATGCAGGGGCTGATGCCGATCATGGTGCTGCCACTGCTCAGCACCATCATCGCCGGGCTGCTGATGATGACCTTTATCGGCCAGCCGATCGTCTGGCTGCAAAAAACGCTGATTCATCTGCTGGAGTCTATGCAGGGCGGCTCAAAGTTCGTGATGGGCGCCATTCTCGGTGCGATGGCCACCTTCGACTTTGGCGGGCCGATCAATAAGACCATGTCGCTGTTCGCCGACGGCATGCTGGTCGACGGCATTTACGGTCCGGAAGCGGTGAAGTTTGTCGGCTCCATCATTCCGCCGTTCGGCATCACCCTTTCCTATCTGCTGACGCGGCACAAGTACACCAAAGCGGAGAAAGAAGCGCTGAAAGCCGCTTTCCCGATGGGCATCTGCATGATTACCGAAGGTGTGATTCCGATTGCGGCACGCGACCTGCTGCGCGTGGTGGCCAGCTGCGTGGTGGCCTCAGCGCTGGCCGGCGGACTGATTATGGTGTGGGGCGTGGAAGCGCCGGTGCCGCACGGTGGCATGTTCGTGGTGCCACTGTTCACCAAACCGTGGCTGTTCTGCCTGGCGCTCGGCATCGGCACCGTGGTGTGCGGCGTGATGCTGTCACTGATGAAAAAACCGGTCACGCAGCAGGATGAAGAGTTCGATGACGTGGAAGCGCCCGGCGTCCGCGATGAAGAGATCAAATTCACTCTGGAATAAGGAGCCCGCATGTTTGCCATGATGAATGAGCTGATTCAGGCCGCCTTTCAGCACAAGTACGCGGTGCTGGCGATCAACTGCTTCAACCTCGAAACCGCCCGTGCGGCGATTCAGGCGGCGGAACAGCAGCGCGCGCCGCTGATCCTCAACGTGTATCAGGGACACAGCGCGCATTTTCCGCCGGCGGTGGCGGCGCCGCTGGTACAGGCGCTGGCCGCTCAGGCCGCGGTGCCGGTGGCGCTGGCGCTTGACCACGGCAAAGCTTTTCCGCTAATTGCTCAGTCGTTTCGTGCCGGCTTTACCGGGCTGATGATTGACGCATCGGCCGAGCCGCTGGCGGACAATATTCGTCAGACCGCAGCGGTAGTGAAAATGGCGCATACCGCTGGCGTGTGCGTGGAAGGCGAACTGGGGCATATCGCCGATGCGCCCACGTATGAACTGGCCGATGCCGCCGTGAAGATGACGCGGGTAGAAGACGTGCTGCCGTTTATTGAGCAGACCGGCATCGATCTGCTGGCAATTTCAGTCGGTACCGCGCACGGGCTCTATCCGCCGGGCGTAAAGCCGAAGATCGACTTTGAACGGCTGCAGCAGCTGCACGCGGTGACGACGCGACCGCTGGCGCTGCACGGCGGCTCGGGCACCCCGGCGGAAGATATACGCCGCGTCAGCGCCTGTGGCGTCGCCAAGATTAACGTCGGCGCTGCGGTGTTCGACGCCGGTAAGCACGCGGTGCAGCAGGCGCTGCGCCAGCACCCGCAGGCCGAGCTGGCCGATGTGCTGGCGCTGATGGAGTCCGCCTGTCGCGAAGTGGTCATTGAGTATCTGAGCTGGTCAGGGTCGGCGAACCGCTACTGACGTCGCACCCGCCCGCATCGCGGCGCAATCACCACCTTGTTCGTTTTTCCCTCATCGGGTCGGCGCGTGCGCCGGCTCTGGTAAAACTCACGCTAAGGAAACATAAACATGTTGATTTCAATGAAAGAGATGCTGGCCCCGACCCGTGAACATCGCTTCGCCATCGGCGCATTTAACGTCGCTGACAGCTGCTTTATCCGGGCCGTGGTGGAAGAAGCTGAAGCCACCAACACGCCCGCCATTATTTCGATCCATCCGAGCGAACTGGAATTTGTCACCGATGAATTTTTTGGCTACGTGCGCGAACGCACCTTAAAAAGCCGCGTACCGTTTACCATTCACCTCGATCACGGCGCTTCGATTGCCCAGGTGCTGCGCGCTATTCAGTGCGGCTTTACCTCGGTGATGATTGATGGCTCGCTGCTGCCGTACGAAGAGAACGTGGCGCTGACCAAAGAGGTGGTGAAGCTGGCGCACGCGGTGGGCGTGTCGGTGGAGGGCGAACTCGGCACCATCGGCGATACCGGCACCACGGTGGAAGGCGGCGTGAGCAAGGTGATTTACACCGAACCGGCGCAGGCGGAAGATTTTGTGCAGCGCACCGGCGTCGATACGCTGGCGGTAGCGATTGGCACCGCGCACGGCATCTATCCCAAAGATATGAAGCCGGAGCTGCAAATGCACATCCTGAAGGATATTTCCCAGCGCGTAGACATTCCGCTGGTACTGCACGGCGGTTCAGCCAATCCGGATGCGGAGATTGCCGAGGCGGTCACGCTGGGCGTGGGTAAAATTAATATCTCCAGCGACATGAAGTTCGCCTATTTCGCCAGACTGCGCGAGATCCTGGCACGGGAAAGCTGGTGGGATCCGAATGTGATCTACCCGGACGCCATCGCCGCCGCGAAAGCGGTGATCCGCTACAAGATGAACCTGTTTGGCGGATTGGGGAAAGCCGGGTTGTATCGTTGATTTTGCAACACTAAATATTGCCGCTACGGAGGTGCAGGATGTCAGTTGCACATGCCGTAGCGGCACGATTTATCGCGCTGTTCCCACCGCTGCACCGTGGTATTTTGCGCAATAAATTGCGCCGCTACGGGACGGTAACGCCTGTCGCGATACGATTTATCGCTAACGATTACTTCGCCACGCCCAGCCACTGTCTGGCAATCTGCGCATATTCGCCGGTGGCGGTACTGAGGTGCAGCCACTGATCGACATACAGCTTCCAGCTCATATCATCACGCGGAATCATGTAAGCCTTCTCGCCATACTGCATCGGCTGCTGCGGATTAATGGCGCACAGCGATGGATAGTGCTGCTGCTGGAACAGCGCTTCGGAAGCGTCGGTGATCATCACGTCAGCTTTGTTATCCACCAGCTGCTGGAAAATCCCGGTGTTCTCCGCCAGCTGCAGGCTGGCCTTGGGCAGATGACTGTGCACAAACGCTTCATTCGTGCCGCCGGCCGGCTCGATAACCCGCACCTGCGGCTGGTTGATCTGTTCAACCGTCTGGTACTTCGCTTTATCCGCGCAGCGCACCAGCGGAATCTTGCCATCGACGCCCAGCGGCTGGGCGAACCAGGCAATCTGCTGGCGCTTAAGCGTCACCGAAACACCGCCCAGCGCAATGTCACACTGCTTCGCGACAAAATCATCGCTCAGGGTTTTCCACGTGGTCGGCACCCACTGCACCTTTGCGCCGAGACTGGCGGCCAGCGACTGCGCCATGCTGATGTCCAGCCCTTCATACTGGCCGTCGCTGCGCAGAAAGGTGTAAGGCTTGTAATCGCCAGTGGTGCACACCTTCAGTATTTTACTCTGGCGGACCGCATCAAGGTGGGATTGCGCCTGAGCCGCGCCGGCCACCAGCAGTAAAGCACTCAGTATCACTATTTTCATGGTTTGTTCTTTTTTAAGTGGATGTTGGTTAGCGTGCGGATTGTTGCATAACTGACGGCATTATTGCTTTGAGAGCAAAAGTCTTGTGATCAATCACGCATTTTTTTGCCCTGCGCGCGCGCGTAGAGTGGGCGGCATCTATGAGAAACGGAGCGAATTATCCATGAGCAAGATTTTGATTATCGACGGCGGCAAGACCTTTGCCCATTCCAAAGGCGAGCTGAATCATACCCTGACCGAAGTCGCGGCCAGCCAGCTGCGCGATCTGGGCCATGAAGTGCAGGTGACCGTTGCCGATAGCGACTACATCGTGGCAGACGAAGTGCAGAAATACCTCGACAGCGACGTAGTGATTTATCAGATGCCGGGCTGGTGGATGGGCGAGCCGTGGACGGTGAAAAAGTACATCGATGAGGTGTTTACTCAGGGCCACGGCGCGCTGTACGCCAGCGATGGCCGGTCGCGCAGCGATGCCAGCAAGAAATATGGCTCCGGCGGCCTGATTCAGGGCAAAAAATACATGCTGTCGCTGACCTGGAACGCGCCGCTGGAAGCCTTCACCGATGCCGATCAGTTCTTTGAAGGCGTCGGCGTGGACGGCCTGTATCTGCACTTCCACAAAGCCAATCAGTTCCTCGGCATGGAAAGTCTGCCGACCTTTATCTGTAACGATGTGATTAAACAGCCGGACGTGCCGCGCGATATTGCGCGTTATCGGACTCATCTCAGCCAGATCTTTGCTTAACTATAAGCACACCGGGAAAAAACAGAAGGAAGCGTTATGTTAACTGTGGTTGCAGAAATTTGTGTGAAGCCGGGCCGCCGTCAGGTGGTGCTCGAGGCGATCAATCAACTGATCCCTGTCGTGCTGGAAGAAGAGGGTTGCCATCAGTACGATGCGCTGGTCGATCACCAGGCGCAGGTGCCGTGGAAGCAGAACTCGCCGGACTCGATCTTTATGCTCGAGCAGTGGGAATCGCTGCGTCACCTGGAGCAGCATCAGCAGATGCCGCACATGGATGCACACCGCGCCACCATCAAAGATGACGTGGTCGACGTGAAGATTCTGGTGCTGGAACCGACCGCCTGAGTTTCTCCGACGCAGGAATAAAAAAAGCCCCGGTTTTGCGACCGGGGCTTTTGTTTAGCGGCTAATCAACGATTAATGCTGTTCGTTGTGCAGGTTCTGCACCAGCAGTTCCGCATCACCGTTGCTGTAGACGTTGTACTCGGTGCCGCCGACGGTGACGGTACCGGCCGCCTGCTGCCAGGAGCTGGCATCTTCACCGGCTGGCAGGATGTCTTCCAGCGTCAGCGCCTCGCCCTGTTTAGCGTTCACGACCAGCTGTGACTTGCCGTTGTCGATAAACAGTGAATCCTGACCCTGCGTCATGATGTCGTTCAGCGACATGCTCATCAGCCCTTCTACATCTGTCATACCAGCCACAGAGAAGAAGTCGATTTCTGGCGGCGGCGGCGGGGTGACGTCGACGTTGGTCGAAATGGTACGATCAATGACCAGCTCGTTACCAGCCGCATCGCGTACCGTGACGTTGAAGTCATAATCGCCTTCTGCCAGTTTGTCCGACTCGTAGCTCCACACGCCGTTTTGCACCACGGTAGAACCGATCAACTGGGTACGCGCTTCGTCGCCCCAAATCATCACGATAGAACCGTCTTCTGAGCCCTTCCCTCTGAAGATCAGCGTGTCATCATTAGTATCCCCTGGCACTGGGATTACAGTGCCGGTTTTATCCGCAAACACGCCTTCGAAGTTAGCATTAGGGCCACCTTCAACCGGCTCCGGAATGGTGGTATCAACGTCGAAGTTGATGGCGGCTTCTTTGTCGCCTTTCACACCGGATTTGCTCACCGGCTGCACTTCAACTTTATGATTGCCATCACCCAGTGCTGGCAGCTCATAGCTCCACTCGCCGTTTACGACGTCCACCACGATCGGCTCCAGATCGTCGATGTAAATGATCACCTGCGACAGATCCGGTGACGAGCCTTTCAGCGTTGGCTGCTTGTCATCGGTAACCATGCCGTCTTTGATCTCACCCTGAATAGGACCGACGTTATCCTCCAGCAGGTACGAGCCTTCCATGGAACCTGGCTTTTTGGTGTCGATAATCAGATCGATAGGATCGGAAGGGGCAGACACGTTGCCGGCTGGATCGGTGATTTCAATAATCACTTCGTAGTTGCCGTCTTCAATCGGGTTCTCAGGTTTCACTTCCCACTTGCCGTCGTCACCCACGATACCGGTACCAATCACTACTGGATTGCCTTTGCCGTCATCAATGATGACTTCCACTTTGTCGCCTGGATTGCCGCCGTCACCGCCAAAGCCTGGACGGTTGTCATCGATAGGCTTACCTGGCTCAACCGGGCCGGTGTTATCCCCTTCATTATCGATGATGGTTGGCTGAGTCGGCTGATCCGGTGGTGTAATGTCGATAATCACGTTGATTGGATCAGAGGTCGGTGACTCTTTGCCGCTAACCGGATCTTTGGCGATCAGTTCGATATCGTGTGAACCTTCCGCCAGCTCTGGTAATTCAATTTCCCACTTGCCATCTTTCACGACCGTGGAAGCCACTGGCTCTTTTTCACCGTCCACAATCACATAAATGATGTCGCCGTCGTTGCCTTCACCGCGCAGTACTGGCGTGGTGTCGTTGGTTGAATCGCCCGGCTGCAGCACACGCTCTTCATCACCGTTGTTAGCAACCATCTCATCCACCACCGGTGCCGGCAGGATATTGCTGTCAATCACCAGCTTGAACGGATCGGTTTTCTCAGAAACGTTGCCACCTTTGCTGATGGAATCCACGGTCAGCGAGTGCTCGCCTTCGCCCAGCTCAACCTCCAGACTCCACTGACCGCGTGCGTTCGCCACGGTTGAACCAATCAGCTTGTCGCCGTCCCAGACGCGCACAATCACGCCCGCGTCGGCTACGCCTGACAGGGTTGGCGTTTTGTCGTCAGTCGTATCGCCTGACTTCAGCGGACCGGTGACGCGGCCTTCGTCATCGAATACCTGAGCCAGCTCTGGCGTGCCCGGTACCGAGGTATCCAGCGTCAGCGCGAAGTTGTCGGAACGCGGGCTCTCAGCGCCGAAGCGGTCAGTGTAGCTGGCGCTGAAGACGTGGGTGCCATCGGTGTTCAGCTCTGGCGTGAAGCTCCAGCGGCCATCGGCGCCAGCTTTTACGCTGCCAATTACGTTAGATTTGGTATCGTAGATTTTTACCACGCTATCCGGCTGGGCAACGCCGTACAGGGTTGGGGTTTTATCGTTGGTGTAGTTGCCCGGCGTCAGATAGCTATCCGCGCTGCCTTCGTTATCGATCACGCGCATAATTTGCGGCGCTTCCGGTGCGGAAGTGTCGATATTGTAAATAAGCGGAGTTGATGATCCCCAGTTGCCCGCACGGTCCTGATAACGAATGCCCGCAACGTGCAAACCCTCTTTCAGCTCCGACGACTCGAATTGCCACTTGCCGCTGTCATCAGCACGGGTAGTGTAAACTGTTTCATCAATAACGATCTGCACCAGTGCATTAGGTTCCGCGTTCGTACCGCTGATGGAAATCACGTTTTTATTGATGGTCTTAATCGACTTACCAGGGAAATTAGCCGCATCCACGATGGCTGACTCTGCCGGCGTTTCAAATACGGCTTCGTTCACCGCCTGAGTGACTACACCGTCAGCAATCGTCAGATTAAAAGCATCAGATACCGGGCTTTCATGACCCACCGTATCTTTAGCGATGACAGTCAGGGCATGCTCGCCATCCGCCAGTTCTGGCGTAATGCTCCATGCACCCATTTTGTCCGCGACGACGGAACCGATCTCTTTGCCGTTATCGTACAGGGTAACAATGGTGCCCGGTTCTGCCACACCAGACAGCGCCGGCGTATTATCGCTGGTGGCGTCACCCGGCGTCAGGTAGTGATCTTCCGCCGCAGCGTCATCAATCACGCGCCAGATTTCCGGTTTTGCCGGAGGCGTCGTATCCATATCAAGAATGAAAATGCGCGGATCACTTGGGTTGGTCGCTTTATCAATCGATACCAGCTGAATAACATGGGTGCCGTCTAACCAGCTGGTTTTCGGATCGAATGACCATTTACCATCCTCGCTGATATCAACCATGTGCACTTCACCATCGATTGTAATCTCCAGCTTGCCGCCGTTGGCACCTCTAACTTCTTTATCGATCCATTTATAAAACTGATCTTTGGTCGAGATAACGGTCGCGTTATCTGCTGCTGTAATATTAGCCATGATGTGCATTCCTTTTATGTTGAATAATGTTTCGGGATTTCCAGCCGAATACAGGTTTAATTTCGCTTTTTACGCCTTCAGACAATACGAGAAACGTCTTAATCGATTACGTTATATGAACACTTAATAATTTCATCGGGGCGTCGTTCCTCACACCTCATAAATATGAGATGTGAGAATGCGCTTTTAAAATAATTAAATCAGACTATTAATTTTCTACGCTGATAATAACGCGACGCTCGCTGGCGTAACATGCTTTCTGCTCCTGCACGCTGCCTGAACAGTTTTTATCGACCTGAGATTCACCCATGCTTTGTGCCGTGATATTGGCTGCATTCAGTCCCTGGGCAACCAGCAGCGTTTTCACCGCCTCGGCGCGACGCTGGCCGAGCGCCATATTGCTGCTGTCGCTGCCGATAGGATCGGTAAAGCCGGTGACAATGATGTGGCGACTGGCTGCATTGTCCGCTTTCAGCATGGTGGCGAAGCTGCTTAGCGCCTCACGCCCCTGTGCAGAAATATCGTTGCTATTGGCACTGCCAAAGCGGAACAGCAGATCTGATGAAAACGCATAGTTATCATACGCTTCAGTTGCACCTTCCTGACAGGCTTGCACCGCAGAGGCACGCGACAGCAGATGTGCCTGACGTTTGGTGTTCAGTAATTCCTGCTGTGCCTGCTCCTGACTGACCACCAGCGGCCGGCCGCTGCTATCGAGGTTGGCGCGAATATAGTAGGTTTTACCGGCAGCCAGGGTATCACTCCACGATTGGGCGCTTTTACCCTGATAAGCTGGCGCATCGTTGACATAACTGCCCAGCGAATGTTTCCCAGGCGCAACACAAAAAACAGTATAACCCCCGGCCAGTAATGAGGTCTGAAACTCACCGTCGACATAGATATTCGCTGGTTGCGCGCCGGTTAATGAAGCCGGGCGATAATATACCACGCGCGCCTGCTGCGGCGATGCGGGCGATAAACTCCGCCATGCGGCGCCGAATGTATTTTGCGCCTGCGACGGGAAAGTGATTAATGCTGGTGCACATACCAGTGAAGCTAAAAGTAATTTTTTTGCCATTTTCATTTAAGTTTCACAGGTGCAATAAATTACACCTGTATGCTCCAAATAAATTAGAATTGTTCCATCTCGTTCTGGAAAACGAGTGTCTCGGATTGGGAACTATTTTCGCCGATTACGCCGCTCTGGGTTTCCTGATTATTCCAGTCACCAAACGCATCGTTATTTAGCTGCAGTAAATCAGCATTAATCGGCTGCTGATTTTCATCGGCCTCATTAAACAATTCACGTTGATCTCCGGCGAGCAGTGCAGAAAGGTCGAGACCGGCCAGTTCAAGCGCACTGATATCCGGCGGCGGCGGTGGAATGGTGTCGACTTCCACTTCATAAATTTCCGTTTTACCGGTGACTTCGCCATCGCTGGAGAACACGCCGCGCAGCTGGTAGACATCATCCGCCAGATCCGGCGTGGTCAGCTCCCACTTGCCGTCAGCACCGATGGTGGTGGTGAAGGTATACTGATTATCCAGACCGACGATATAGATGGTCACCAGCTCGCCCGGCACGCCTTTACCGGCCACAATGATGCTTGGATCGTTCATCGCGCCGCCGTTTTCGATTGGCGTCCGCACGCCGGCGTCGTTATTGTCTTTAAAGATGTGTTCAATCATGCCGGTAACCGGGACATTCGGATCGGGCAGGCCTTCCACAGGTTCAGGATCGACCGGCACTTCCGTTTCGCCTTCAAAGCCGATGGTGACCTTTTCAGAGGCCGGCGATTCATTACCGGCCGGATCGCGCACCACGATTTCCAGCTCGTGCTCACCCGGTTTTAGATTATTTTCTGGCGTGAAGGTCCACTTGCCGTCTTCGACAATCACCGAACCAATTGGCTTACCGTTGTCGATAATGACCACGATGTCGCCATCGTTGCCGCTGCCTTCCAGCGTCGGACGCAGATCTTTGGTGGTGGAACCGTCTTCCAGCGGATTACCTTCGCTGTCTTTAATGACACCGATGCCCGGATTTTCCGGCGCAACGGTATCCACATCAACGATGAACGGATCGGATGGCAGCGATTTATTGCCTACCTGATCAACCACCACGATGCTCAGTTCGTGCTGGCCATCCTTCAGCGCCGGTGCAATAAAGGTCCAGTTGCCTTCTGCATCCACCAGCGCGGTACCCAGCTTCACGCCGTCGTTCCAGATCTCTACCGTCGAGCCCGCTTCCGCTTTACCGGTCAGCGTCGGCGTGTTGTCTTTCGTCACGCCACCTTTTTCGATCAGCACCGGCGGATCCTGTGTATCGTCCATTACGCTGCCGATGGAGCCTTTGGCTGGCGCCGTCAGATCAATGATGAATTCCCACGGATCGCTCTCTTCACCCACCACGCCTTCGGCGTTGCGCTCAACGGTAACGATACTGTGATTGCCGGCCGCCAGCGGTTTTTCCGGCGTAAAGGTCCAGTCACCCTTGTCATCCACCAGCACTTCGCCCAGCAGCGTCTCACCATCCCATATTTCGATGGTGTTGCCCGGCGTACCGGTACCGTTGAAGGTAGGCATGGTGTCATCGGTGCGTCCGCCGTTAGCCACCGGACCGGTCACGTCACCGATATCGTCGATCACGTCGCTAATCACCGGCTTACTGATATCACCGCCGCCGCTGCCACCGCCGCCTTCGCCTTTGCCGCTGTTGCTGCCGTTGTTATTGTCGTAATGGTGTTTCGCCGCAACGTAGCCGAGGCCCGCCGCTGCCGCGATAGCCGCCAGGCCGCCCAGTGCAATCAGCGCTGGCGACCATTCGAAGCCGCTGGCCAGCGCGTAGCCGGAATTATCATCAACGCTGCTTTCACCCAGCGCCAGCGCGGTGGTTTCGCCATCGGCCAGCGCGGCGGCTTCGTGGTCGGCATTACCGTCCGTCGCGACGTAAGCGTGCATTTCGCCGTCTTCCGCTTTCCCCACTAAGGTGCCGGATTTAGCGAAGAAGTCTTCGATAATCAGATCCGGTTTGCTGGCATCTGAGCCTTCCAGCATCACCAGCAGGTTTTTCCCCACGCGTTTCACGGTGATGTTCTCCGGCGCGGTGCCGTCCTGGTTCTGCGTCAGCAGATATTTACCGTTGGTAATTGCCTGGATCTTCACTGCCTTACCGTCTTTGCCGGCGCGCAGCACTTCCGTTTTGGTTATGGTTTTCTTATCGATAACCGCCACACTTACGGGTGAAACGTTCATGATTCTTCCTTCCGTCGATTAATTTTGACTGCGCGTTTGCAGGCAAGCGCCGCAATCTCCCTGGCTCTGCCCACGGGTGGGCTCAAAGTTGCGACATAATCCGGAAAGAGATAAATCCGAGACATAAGAAATGTCCCGTTAGGAAAAAATTCTTAATTGGGCAGCTGAAAGATAGTTAAACCATTAACCGATTGAATTAAATTGATTTTATCGATGTAAACCGATAAGAACGGGAAAGGTTATTCAGACAGAACAGGACTATAACAGATGATTTTCCTGAATTTTTTCCCGTAAAAAATCCAGAAAACAGGTGATACGCGAGCTCAGCGCCTGGTTGCGGTAATACACGGCGTGAATCGGCAGGCGCAGCTCGCGCGTGTCATTTTCCAGCACCTGCACCAGCCGGCCGCTGGCACGATCTTCGCGGCTGACAAAATCCGACAGCCGTACGATGCCCTGCCCGGCCAGCGCCAGCTGGCGCAGGGTTTCGCCGCTGGAGGCGCACAGCGTGGGCTTGATGCGCAAAAACTCGCCTTCACGCTGCCACACCGGCCAGACATTGTGCGCATCCAGCTGGCTGAAGCCCAGCAGCTGATGCGTCAGCAGTTCTTCCACGTTCTGCGGCATACCGGCCTTTTCCAGATAGGCCGGACTGGCCAGCAGGCGAATCGCGCTGCTGCCCAGCACGCGGGCGCGCAGCGTGGAATCGCGCAGTTCGCCGATGCGGATGGCGATATCGGTTTGCTGCTCAAGCAGGTCGATAACAATGTCGTCGGTGTTGAGCTCCAGCTGGATTTGCGGATAGCGCGCGCAAAATTCGGCCACCAGCGGCACGATAACATGCAGAGTGAACGGCGTATTGGCGTTGACGCGCAGCCGTCCGGAGGGAATGTCACGCCGCTGCGCGATATGTTCTTCGGCCTGCTCCACCGAGGCGAGGATCTGCCGCGCATGATCGAGAAAAATCAGCCCCTCTTCGGTCAGCGCCAGTCGGCGTGTGGTGCGGTGCAGCAGCGTGGTTTGCAGCTTGCCCTCCAGCCGGCTCAGCGCCCGGCTGATGCCGGAACTGGTCTGATCCAGCTGTTCTGCTGCCGCAGTGATAGAACCAGTATCCACCACCGCCACCCAGGCGCGTAACTCTTCCAGTGTGATTTTCACTCTTCCTGCCTTAGCGCGTTGCCACTTCGAGACCTGTCTTAGCGTCATCCCCACCGCTGCTGGCGTAGATTACTCCACTCTCAGCAGCGGCAGGATACCACAATGCAGCAAAAACCAAGGATTATCGCTGACATACGCCAGCAGCAGGCACTAAGCCAGCTACTGCAGCAGGGCAAACAGGATGAAGCCTGGCGCAAAATCCGCGCCCGCCTGACGCTGGCACCGAACGATAGCTGGTTTTTGCACGAAGCGGCGCGGCTGGCACGACGCAGCGGCGATGTGGTGCTGGCGCAGCGCTACTATCAGCGCGCCCTGAAGCTGACACCGCAGGATGCTGGTCTGCTTAACGGGCTTGGTCTGACGCACTTTGACGCCGGCCGCTTTGCTGAGGCGGAAAGCTGTTATCAGGCCGCGCTGCGTGCTCATCAGCATTACGCGGCCTGTCACAACAACTACGCGATATTGCTGCATCGGCAGCACCTTTACCCCGCGGCGCGGGAACAGTATCAGCATGCGTTGCGCATCCAGCCGGATTACCCTGAGGCGCGCTACGGCCTGAGCACCGTGCTGGCGCACATGGGCGAGCTGGCTGAGGCTGAGCAGCAGATGCGCCAGGTTTTACAGCAGCGGCCTGACGATCATCGCTGCCGCAATGCGCTGGCCATGGTCGAGCTGCAGCAGGGCAAGTTCGCCGCCGGCTGGCGTCATTATCAGTCACGTTACGCCGCCGCCAATCCGGACCGTTTTTTCACTCTGCCGACGCTGCCCATGCCGTACTGGCAGGGCGACGATCTGCGTGGCAAAAGGTTGCTGGTGCGGACTGAACAGGGCATGGGCGATGAAATTCAGTTCTGTCGTTTTTTGCCGCGGCTGAAAGCTGAAAAGCAGGCGGCGCAGGTGATTATGCTGGGAAGCAATGCGCTACAGCCGCTGATGGCCTCGCTGGCGGGCGTCGATCGTTACCTGACGCGCGATGACGGTGCACTGCCGGGCGCAGATTACTGGTGCTCGCTGCTGGATTTACCGCTGCATTTTCTCGACTCGCCGCAGCCGTTCGGCGTGCAGCCCCCTTATCTGTTCAGCGATCCGGCGCAGCAGGCGCAGTGGCCGCTCAGCGCTGGCGGACGCAAAATCGGTATCGTGTGGAAGGGTTCCGGCGCGCACAAAAATGACAGCCAGCGTTCGCTGGCGCATCTGGCACAGCTGGCGCCGCTGTTCTCCCTGCCTGACACGCACTGGGTCAGCCTGCAAAAAGGCGCAGGCGAAGAGGAAACAGATGATTTCCCCCAGCTGCAGCCG
Source organism: Pantoea dispersa (assembly GCF_035783935.1). GTDB lineage: Bacteria > Pseudomonadota > Gammaproteobacteria > Enterobacterales > Enterobacteriaceae > Pantoea > Pantoea dispersa_C. The sequence continues at coordinate 160,168 of NZ_JALKOV010000005.1, forward strand.
TCAGGCGCACGCTTCCGTCATTATCAGGATACGGCTGCGGTGATCGCCCAGCTGGATCTGGTGATTGGCGTGGACACGTCGGTGATTCATCTGGCGGGGGCGCTGGGCGTTCCGTGCTGGGTGCTGCTGCCGGCGTGGGCGCGCGACTGGCGCTGGCTGGCGGGACGGCAGGATTCGCCGTGGTATCCGCAGATGCGGCTGTTTATTCGCGGGCAGGAGGAAAGCTGGGAAGCGGTTATTGCACGCGTGAAACAGCAGTTGCAGGCATAAAAAAGGGACGCCGCAGCGTCCCGTTTCATCATACTTCGAGGTCGGCGAGGTCGCCTTTTTCCTGCAGCCAGTTGCGGCGGTCTTCCGAGCGTTTTTTCGCCAGCAGCATGTCCATCATGCGCAACGTCTGCTCGACGTCTTCTTCGTCGACCGTCAGCTGCACCAGACGGCGGGTGTTGGGATCGAGCGTGGTTTCGCGCAGCTGCAGCGGGTTCATCTCACCCAGACCTTTAAAGCGCTGCACGTTCGGCTTGCCTTTTTTCCGCTTCAGCTGCTCCAGCACGCCCTCTTTTTCGTCTTCATCGAGCGCGTAATACACCTCTTTACCGAGGTCGATGCGATACAGCGGCGGCATCGCCACGTACACATGGCCCTGCTGTACCAGCGAGCGGAAGTGCCTTACAAACAGCGCGCACAGCAGGGTGGCAATGTGCAGGCCGTCGGAGTCCGCATCGGCGAGGATACAGATTTTGCCGTAGCGCAGCTGGCTGAGATCTTCACTGTCGGGATCGATACCGATCGCCACCGAGATATCATGCACTTCCTGCGACGCCAGCACTTCGTCCGACGACACTTCCCAGGTGTTAAGGATCTTACCTTTCAGCGGCATGATCGCCTGATATTCGCGGTCACGTGCCTGCTTGGCAGAGCCGCCCGCAGAATCCCCTTCCACCAGGAACAGTTCGGTTTTATTCAGGTCCTGCGCGGTACAGTCGGCCAGCTTGCCCGGCAGCGCCGGTCCGCTGGTCAGCTTTTTACGCACCACTTTTTTGGCCGCGCGCATACGACGCTGTGCGCTGGAGATCGCCAGCTCGGCCAGCATTTCTGCGGCCTGCACGTTCTGGTTGAGCCACAGGCTGAAGGCGTCTTTCACCACCGCCGAGACAAACGCGGCGCACTGGCGTGAAGACAGACGCTCTTTGGTCTGTCCGGCAAACTGCGGATCCTGCATTTTGACCGACAGCACATAGGCGCAGCGATCCCAGATATCCTCCGCCGACAGCTTCACGCCGCGCGGCAGAATATTGCGGTATTCACAGAATTCGCGCATCGCGTCGAGCAAGCCCTGACGCAGGCCGTTGACGTGCGTGCCGCCCTGCATGGTCGGGATCAGGTTAACGTAGCTTTCGGTCAGCAGCTCGCCGCCTTCCGGCAGCCACAGCAGCGCCCAGTCAACCGCTTCCACGTCGCCGGCAAAGCTGCCGACAAACGGTTTTTCCGGCAGCGTCGGCAGGCCGTTCACCGCTTCGCACAGGTAATCCGTCAGGCCGTCCTGATACAGCCAGGTTTGCTCGGTATCATTCACCTTGTCTTTAAAGACAATTTCGACGCCCGGACACAGCACCGCTTTGGCTTTCAGCAGGTGCTTGAGGCGGGAGACCGAGAAGCGCGGGCTGTCGAAAAAGCTGCCGTCTGGCCAGAAGTGAACGCTGGTGCCGGTGTTACGTTTGCCTACCGTACCGATTACCGCTAAATCCTGCACTTTGTCGCCGTTTTCGAAGGCGATCTGATAGATTTCACCGTTACGGCGCACCGTGACTTCCACGCGCTTCGACAGGGCGTTGACCACCGAAATCCCCACGCCGTGCAGGCCGCCGGAGAACTGGTAGTTTTTGTTGGAGAATTTACCGCCGGCGTGCAGGCGGCAGAGAATCAGTTCGACTGCGGGCACGCCCTCTTCCGGGTGAATATCGACGGGCATACCACGGCCGTCGTCGATCACTTCCAGCGACTGGTCGGCGTGCAGAATCACTTCCACGCGTTTGGCGTGACCGGCCAGCGCCTCATCGACGCTGTTATCGATCACTTCCTGGCCCAGATGGTTTGGGCGCGTGGTATCGGTGTACATGCCCGGACGGCGACGTACCGGTTCGAGGCCGGTTAAAACCTCAATGGCGTCAGCATTATAGCTTGATTGGCTCATCGTAACAGTCTGATTAGCAATAGGAAAATGGGCCCATCCCGCAGCATCAGGGAGCATTCAGTCCCAGAAAATCAATCATCTGCGCAAAATGGCGTTCGAATCCGATATAGGCATGATTGCCGCCCTCTTCCACCGTCTGACGGCACGCGCTGTAGTAATCCAGCGCCTGGCGATAGTCGAGCACTTCATCGCCGGTTTGTTGCAGCAGCCAGAGTAGATCGGGCGCTTCCAGAGGGTCAATCTGCATCACTTTCAGATCGTAAATGTGGCGAGACTCTAACACATATTGCTGCCCGGTGTAGGGATTCCGGTTTTCACCGAGATAATCCACCAACAGTTCAAACGGCCGCACCGCCGGATTCACTACCACCGCCGGCAGCATGAAGCACTGCGACAGCCAGGTGGCGAAGTAGCCGCCAAGCGATGATCCTACCAGCCCGAGCGGTTCACCGGCGTACTGCATCACCAGCTCTTCCAGCAGCGCGGCGGCCTCAGCGGGAAAAGTCGGCAGCTGCGGCACCAGCACCTCAATGTGCGGATGCTGCGCCTGACACCACTGCTGTAACTGCGTCGCTTTAGCCGACTGCGGTGAGCTGTTGAATCCGTGCAGATAAATCAGCGCCGCCATGATTCAGTAGCCCTCGGAATCGAGGTCCGGACGGAACAGATCGCTCTGCAGGCGATTCACCTCGGTGTGCAGCGTGCCATCCGCCTGCAGCGTCAGCCAGCGCCAGCCGGGTGCCACGGTATCAATGGTGAAGTTGGTGCAGTGCGGTTTGAACTGGACGCAGGTCGAAGGCGACGCCAGCACGCGGCGGCCGTGCCAGTCGAGATCCAGTTCCTGATGGATGTGGCCACACACCAGATGACGCGCCAGCGGGAAGTTTTGCAGCACCGCATCCAGCTGATGCGGATTGCGCAGGCTGTGCTGGTCGAGCCAGGTACAGCCGCAGGCCAGCGGATGATGGTGCAGCAGCACCAGCGTGTAGCGTTCGGGAAACTGACGCAGCGTGCGGTCCAGCCACTCCAGCTGATAATCGCTCAGCATGCCGTGCGGCACGCCCGGAACCTGGCTGTCCAGCAGCACCAGCTGCCAGTGCTCGCCGAGCAGCACATGCTTGTCCGCAGCGATGCCGGCCTGCGCCAGCGTATCCACCATCGCCGGCTGAAAATCGTGATTGCCCGGTAGCCAGACGCACGGCTTCGGCAGACGTGCAATGCCCGCAACAAAATGCTGATAAGCTTCGACGGTGTGATCCTGGGCGAGATCGCCAGTGGCGATAATCAGATCGTAATCGCGCTGTTGCGCCGCGATGGCGTCCAGCACCGCATCAAAACTCGACCAGGTATTCACTCCAAGCAGCGATTGATGTTTTCCCGCGAAAAGATGGGTATCCGTAATTTGTAAAATCCTGATATCGGACCCATTTGCCGCAGGAAGAGTTAGCAGGCTATCCAAAGCGTTTCCTTTCTCTCCACGCTATCGTTGCGTTATATACCCGTGCGGATTCAGGGTATCGCGATCAGCACACCGGCACGGCCATCGCGCCGTGCGCCAGGCAGTACCGCAACCAGTCGGCAAGGAACTGGTTAATCTGATGTTTTTCATCGCGCTGATGCAATTTTTTATTAGGATAATCATAGCGCGCTTTAAAGCGATAGATCTGCTGAGTGGAACACACTTCAGCCACCATCGCATCATGGTAGAGCCGCACCGACATGGACGGCAGGCTCCAGTAGCTCACCGCCGGTGCCACCTGGCGGACCTCCACCAGCGTGGTGTAACGGGTCGACTCTTCAATAGTCAGCTGATAACGGGCGCCGTTCACCTGATACATCACCGACGCACCTGCCTCGTCACTGCGCGGCAGCAGGCGACGCAGCTGGGCGAAATTGGTTTCGCACAGACGCATCATCTCGGGGAAATCAGGGGTATAGCGCTGTTTCATATTGGCTTCCACTCTTCTCGTAGTTTCTCATGGTGCAACGCCAGCCATTGCAGAGCGATGACAGATGCCGCGTTATCAATAATCCCCTCTTCCACCCAGCGATAAGCCTGTTCGCGGCTTACCACATGCACAAGAATATCCTCATTCTCTTCCTCCAGCCCGTGATTTCCCTCTGCCAGGCTGGCATCCACTTCGCCCACCAGCACCGACAAACGCTCAGAGGTTCCGCCAGGGCTGGCTAAGTAATTCACTATCGGTTTGACGCGGCCAACCTTGAGGCCAGCCTCTTCGACCGCTTCACGACGCACCACATCTTCAGGCGTTTCACCCGGTTCAATAATGCCGGCCACCATCTCCAGCAGCCAGGGCGTGGTGCTGGAATCGTAAGCCGGGATGCGGATCTGTTCGATCAGCACCACTTCGTCGCGCAGGGGATCATAGGGTAGCAGCACGGCAGCGTGTCCGCGCTCAAAAACTTCGCGCACCACTTCACCGCTCATGTCGCCGTTAAAGCGGCGATGGCGGAAGCGGTAGCTGACGATGGAAAAAAAACCATCGTAGCGAGTATCGCGTGCAATAATTTCTACATCGTTTTTTGTGAAAGTCACAGGGGATTTTTTTTCACCCGCCATCATCTGGTTCCTTATGCAGATTGGGATGGAGCGAAGAAAAGCCAACCCTTGTGCTCCGTCCGAGTGGTTCTTTCTGAATTATTTACGTAAATTAGGGGGAGAAGGCACGTTCAGCCAACTTATCTCTGACGCCGCCTCTGTAGAATCGGCGATTATTTTTTGGCTTACCTGCAGCACACTCTCTGTGCATTTGCTGCAACACAAGGAATGCAAATGAAAAAACTGCTCCCACTTTTTATTGGACTGAGCCTGGGCGGTTTCAGCCTTGCCAGCCAGGCAGAAAACCTGTTGCAGGTCTACCAGCAGGCGCGCCTCAGCAACCCGGATCTGCGTGCTTCTGCCGCTGACCGCGACGCTGCCTTTGAGAAAATTAACGAAGCGCGTAGCCCGTTGCTGCCGCAGCTGGGTCTGGGTGCAGATTATACCTATAACAGCGGCTATCGCGACAACAGCGGTCTCCATTCCAACACGACCAGCGCCTCGCTGCAATTAACACAAACGATTTTCGACATGTCGAAATGGCGTGCGCTGTCGCTGCAGGAAAAAACGGCCGGCATTCAGGACGTTACTTACCAGGTAGCGCAGCAGGATCTGATCCTGAACACTGCAACTGCCTATTTCAACGTGCTGAAGGCGATTGATACGCTTTCTTACACCGAAGCACAGAAACAGTCGATTTACCGCGAACTGGATCAGACCACCCAGCGTTTCAACGTGGGCCTGGTAGCGATTACCGACGTGCAGAACGCCCGTGCACAGTACGACAGCGTGCTGGCCAACGAAGTGACCGCGCGTAACGACCTGGATAACGCGGTGGAATCGCTGCGTCAGATCACCGGCATGGATTATCTGTCGCTGGCGTCACTGAATATCGACCGTTTCAAAACCGCACGGCCGGACGCGGTGTCCAGCCTGCTGAAACAGGCCGAAAGCCGTAACCTGAATCTGTTGTCTGCCCGCCTGAGCCAGGACCTGGCGCGTGAGCAGATTCGCTCCGCCGAGTCCGGCCACATGCCGACGCTGGATCTGACTGCCTCAACCGGTCTGTCTAACAGCAAATACGGCGGCAGCCGCGCTAACCAGAGCGCCGGTACCACTGACTCGATCACCGGTTCAAACCAGGTTGGCCTGAGCTTCTCGCTACCTCTGTACAGCGGCGGTTCAGTCACCTCACAGGTGAAACAGGCGCAGTACAATTACGTGGCCGCCAGCGAGCAACTGGAAGGCGCACATCGTAGCGCGATCCAGACCGTTCGTTCTTCGTTCAACAACGTGAACGCGTCCATCAGCAGCATCGATGCGTACAAACAGTCGGTCATCTCGGCGCAGAGCTCACTGGATGCCTCGGAAGCCGGTTACCAGGTGGGTACGCGTACCATCGTCGATGTGTTAGACGCGACCACCACGCTGTTTAACGCTAAACAGCAGCTGTCGAATGCGCGTTACAGCTACCTGATCAACCAGCTCAACATCAAATATGCGCTGGGTACGCTGAACGAGCAGGATCTGCAGCAGCTGAACAGCACGCTGGGCAAAGAAGTCACCACCTCGCCAGAAGTGGTGGCACCGGAAAACAGCCAGCAGGCTGCCCGCGTGGATAACGGCCCGAAAGCGACCGGCGCTTCCGCCGCCGCGCAGGCGCGTCCGGCCGCGGCGCGCAACAGCGCCAATCCTTTCGCGAATTAAGCCTTACAGGGGCCGCTTGCGGCCCCTTTCGCATTCAAACGTATAACAACGTAAAGATCCCCTTGCCACCCGGCTTCCCGCTTCATTTTCCACCACTCATCACCTATCCTAAGCCCCACCTTTGGGCACAGGATGAAGATAATGAAACGGACAAAAAATATTCGTCATGCCGCTTTTCGTAAAAGCTGGCAGGCACGCCATTTAACACCGGTCGCGCTGGCGGTCACCGCCGTGTTTATGCTGGCAGGTTGCGAACAGAGCGATGAAACGGTCTCGATGTACCAGAACGCCGATGATTGTTCCAAAGCCAATCCGGGCCAGAGCGCGCAGTGCACCACCGCTTACAACAACGCGCTGAAAGAGGCTGAGCGCACCGCGCCAAAATACGCCACGCGCGAGGATTGTGTGGCGGAATTCGGTGAAAACCAGTGTCAGCAAACCCCGGCACAGGCGGGCGTGGGTACCACGGCGAACAACGCTGAAGCGCAGCAGAGCGGCAGCTTCTGGATGCCTCTGATGGCTGGCTACATGATGGGTCGTCTGATGGGCGGCGGTGCCGGCTTTGCGCAGCAGCCACTGTTCTCGCCAAAAACCCCTAACAGCCCGGCTAACGGCCAGTTTGTTGATGCTTCCGGTAAGAACTACGGTGCGGCCACCTCGGGCCGGACGGTAAACGTGCCGAAAACTGCGCTGGCGCCAAAACCGGCCACTACGTCCACCATCACCCGTGGCGGCTTTGGTGAGACGGTAGCCAAACAGAACACCATGCAGCGCAGCAGTGCCACCAGCACCGGCAGCCGCTCGCTGGGAGGCTAAGCCCGCGCATGCAACGAATTGCTATCAGCGAACGTCCGAACTGGCGCGAAAAGGCGACCGAGTACGGCTTTCAGTTTCACACCATGTATGGCGAACCCTACTGGTGCGAAGACGCTTATTACCAGTTTACGCTGGCGCAAATTGAACAGCTGGAAGCGGCCACCGCTGAACTGCACCAGATGTGCCTGCAGGCGGTAGAAAAAGTGGTGAACAGCGAAGCGCTGCTCACCCGTTTCTGCATTCCGAAACACACCTGGGATTTTGTGCGCGAATCCTGGCAGCAGCGTCAGCCATCGCTCTATTCACGCCTCGATCTGGCGTGGGATGGCACAGGCGAGATCAAGCTGCTGGAGAACAACGCCGATACGCCAACCTCGCTGTACGAAGCGGCGTTTTTCCAGTGGATCTGGCTGGAGGATCAGCTCAACGCCGGCAACCTGCCGCAGGGCAGCGATCAATTCAACAGCCTTCAGGAGCAGTTGATTGAGCGCTTCGCCACGCTGCACCAGCAGCACGGTTTTAACTGGCTGCACTTTGCCTGCTGTCGCGATACGGAAGAGGATCGCGCCACGGTACAGTATCTGCAGGATTGCGCCACTGAAGCCGGTCTGCCGAGTGAATTTCTCTACATTGATGAGATCGGGCTGGGCGAAAAAGGTCAGTTTACCGATCAGCACGATCAGGTGATCAGTAACCTGTTCAAGCTCTATCCGTGGGAATTCATGCTGCGCGAGATGTTCTCGACCAAGCTGGCCGATGCGGGCGTGCGCTGGCTGGAGCCGGCATGGAAAAGCATTCTCTCCAACAAAGCGCTGCTGCCGCTGCTGTGGGAGATGTTCCCCAACCATCCTAACCTGCTGCCCGCCTGGTTTGCCGATGATGCCAGCGCGCCGCAGATGGAAAAATATGTGGTGAAACCGCTGTTTTCCCGCGAAGGTGCCAATATCACCATCGTGGAAAACGGTCAGGAAATCGCGCGCGCCGACGGCCCCTATGGCGAAGAGGGCATGATCGTCCAGCAGTTCTGGCCGCTGCCGAAGTTTGGCGACAGCTACACGCTGATTGGCAGCTGGCTGATTGACGATCAGCCTGCCGGTATCGGTCTGCGTGAAGATCGCGCGCTGATCACCCAGGATCTGTCGCGTTTCTATCCGCACACCTTTATTGAGTAACGCACGTGCCGCCCGGTCTGCGGGCGGCACAGGTGTCAGCCAACCTGCACTGACAGCATACTGATCGACCCCATCTCCATGCCCTCCACCGGGATGCTCACCGCCTCACCTTCAGCTCGCGCACCGAGAATATACAGCAGCGGCAGATAGTGCTCCGGCGTCGGGTTAGCCAGCTGCGCGCCTTCATGCTGCTGATAATTCACCAGCGGATGCTGTGCCGCCTCACCCTCGTAGCCCAGATTATCGCGCACAAACTGGTTAAAGCTCTCCGCCCACGGATAAGCGCTTTCCGCGCCCTGCCAGCGAATCATGCGCAGGTTATGCACCACGTTGCCGCTGGCCACCAGCATCACGCCTTCGTCACGCAGCGCCGCCAGTTTACGTCCCAGCGCAAAATGCCACGCCGCCGGCTGGGTGCCATCAATACTGAGCTGAATCAGCGGAATGTCCGCCTGTGGATACATCTTCGCCAGCACGCCCCACGAGCCGTGATCAAAGCCCCACTGCTGATCGGCCTGCACTGCTACCGGCGCCAGCAGATCGATAACGCGCTGTGCCAGCGCAGGCGAACCCGGCGCCGGATAGCGCACGTCGAACAGCGCCTGCGGGAAGCCACCAAAATCATGGATGGTGCGCGGATTGCTCATCGCCGTCACCGCCGTGCCGCGCGTGTACCAGTGCGCCGAGATGGCGAGAATAGCGCGCGGACGCGGCAGGGTTTCGCCCAGCTGCTGCCATACGCGGGTATAACGGTTGTCTTCTAATACGTTCATCGGGCTGCCGTGGCCGAGAAACAGAGCGGGCATGCGGGTCATTATTCATCCTCTGGCGTCGGGATCGCGTTAATGACTGTCACGATACGCGCTTTCGCCAGGGGAAAAACGCTGATAAGCATGATGATGTTTATCAGCAAATTTGAACAAGATTTTGCCGACATAACTTTACGCTAAATAACTCGATATTTTATGGGGTTAACTATATTGTAACTGGTAATCATTATCATTAAGGAGCCCATCATGTCAGTACCTTTGCTGCTAACCATCCTGGCTGGCGGTGCCACCTTCGTCGGCGCGATTTTTGGCGTGCTCGGTCAGAAGCCGTCGAACCGCGTACTGGCCTTTGCGCTCGGCTTTGCCGCCGGCATCATGTTGCTGATTTCCCTGATGGAGATGCTGCCCGCCGCGCTGCATGCGGAAGGCATGTCACCGGTGCTTGGCTACGGCATGTTCATGCTCGGTCTGCTGGGTTATTTCGCCATGGATCGCCTGCTGCCGCACCAGCATCCGCAGGATCTGATGGCGGTCAATCGCCGCCCCACTAACCTGAAACGTACCGCGATCCTGCTGACGCTCGGTATCAGCCTGCATAACTTTCCCGAAGGCATTGCCACCTTTGTCACCGCCAGCAGCGATATGGAACTGGGGCTGGGCATCGCGCTGGCCGTCGCGATTCATAATATTCCGGAAGGGCTGGCGGTGGCCGGACCGATGTACGCCGCCACCGGCTCGAAAGCCAAAGCGCTGTTCTGGGCCTGCCTGTCCGGCATGGCGGAGATTCTTGGTGGCATCATCGCCTTTCTGCTGCTGGGGCCGGCGGTCTCACCGGTGATGATTGCGGCCATCATGGCGGCGGTGGCGGGCATTATGGTGGCGCTGTCCGTGGATGAACTGATGCCGCTGGCGCGCGAAATCGATCCGCATAACAATCCCAGCTACGGCGTGCTGTGCGGCATGACGGTGATGGGCCTGAGCCTGACGTTGCTGCAAACCAGCGGAGTCGGCTGACGCGGGATTAGTCTCATTCACAACAGCTTAAGGCTGTTTATCAATGCCTTATGCTTGTTAAGGCGTAGTCGAGACGGGTCTTGTTAACACCCGGCGGCGGGCTCTTTACACTCCACGCGACTCTTAGAAAGCAGTGGAGTGTTATGTTAATTCAGGGAGCCATTTTATGCCTGGCGATGAATATCTATCATGAAGCGCGCGGCGAACCGGTAAAAGGGCAGATTGCCGTCGGCACCGTCACCATGAACCGCGCCAACTGGGACGTCAAAGAGATCTGTCCGGTGGTGTACGCACCCAAACAGTTCTCCTGGACGTCTCTGCACAAACATCCCCATCGCCACCCGCCGCAGCATGACAAAAGCTGGCAACGCGCGCAGCGCCTGGCCCAGCGGATTGTGGAAGGTGAACTGGCGGACGTCACGCAGGGCGCGACCTTCTTTCATGCGCACAGCGTCAGACCCGCGTGGCGCCATGCGTTCCAGCGCACCGTGGTCATAGGCAATCACGTTTTTTACGCCAGTCGCTAATAAAAAAAGGCCAGATGCATCACATCCGGCCTTTCTTATTTCGCGTCGGCTTAACTGGCCTGACGCGTTTCACGCTGGCGGCGCCAGGCCACCAGGTCTTCAATAGTGACTACCGGCATCGCGTGCTGTTTCGCAAACGCAATCACTTCCGGCGCGTGCGCCATGCTGCCGTCATCATTGGTCAGCTCACACAGCACGCCTGCAGGTTTGAAGCCCGCCAGCGTCACCAGATCGAGCGTCGCTTCGGTATGACCACCGCGCGCCAGCACACCGCCGTCGCGCGCGCGCAGCGGGAATACGTGGCCGGGACGATTCAGATCGGCCGGTTTAGCGTCATCGGCAATTGCAGCGCGAATGGTGGTGATGCGGTCGGAAGCCGACACGCCGGTTGTGACGCCGCTGGCCGCTTCAATGGTGACGGTAAAACCGGTGCCGTAGGAGCTGGTGTTGTTTTCCACCATCATCGGCAGATCCAGCTGCTGGCGGCGCGCTTCGTTAATGCACAGGCAGACAATGCCGCTGCCGTGACGAATGCTCAGCGCCATCTGTTCAACGGTCATGGTTTCGGCAGCGAAGATCATATCGCCTTCGTTTTCGCGATTTTCATCGTCCAGCACCATTACGCCGCGCCCGTTGCGCAGCGCATCAATGGCGCGTTCTACACGCTGTTCCGGCGTGCCAAATTCAGAAAGAAGCGTCTGATTCATGGTAAAAAACCTTATAAAAAATATGAGTTACCAGAACCAGGGCGAGCTTAGGAGTGCGTAGAAAACACATGGCAATAACGTGACGCGGGCGCAGCCCGGCTGATGTCGTTACCCTCTCCCATCCGGACTTTAACCGTCGGCCCCGGAATTACACCGGATCTGCTGACCTTTCACTGTACAGCGAAAGCGCTCGCGGGCTTTCAGCCGAAGCTGATTTACCGCCGGTGGGGAATTTCGCCCCGCCCTGAGAATAAGCGAAATTACTATAGCGCCAATCACCTGGTCGGGCAATCAACAAAAGTGCAAATGCTTTTGCACATCATGCGTTGCGGATTTCGGGTTTAACCTTTTCGTTTCTGGCATTACACTTAATGCTTGATGAGTCGGAACACGCGCTGTTATCAGCCACCGTAACCAGGAAACAACCATGATCGACACGAAAAAAATTGAACAACTGGCGCGCCAGGTCCACGAAGCGATGCCGAAAGGTATCCGCGATTTTGGCGACGATGTGGAAAAGAAAATTCGTCAGGTATTGCAGGCGCAGTTAACCCGCATGGATCTGGTTAATCGTGAAGAGTTTGACGTGCAGACCCAGGTTCTGCTGCGCACGCGTGAAAAACTGGCGGCGCTGGAGCAGCGTCTGGCGAAGCTGGAGAGCGAAAGTCCGGCAGCACCGGCACCGGCGGTGATCACGCCAGATCCGGCAGGCAAAATCGACACGCCGCAGTAACATGATGATGGCGGGAGCGCTGCTCCCGTCGGTTCTGCGCTTACTGGCTGCGAATGGTTTTGATGATGTTGGTGGTTGAGATACCGTCTTCAAAGTTGAGCACGCGCACGTCGCCGCCGTTGGCCCACACCTCTTTACTGCCCGCGATATCTTCCGGCTTATAATCACCGCCTTTCACCAGCAGATCCGGCAGCACTTCGGCAATCAGCCGCTGCGGCGTATCCTCTTCAAACAGCACCACCCAGTCCACCGCTTCCAGCGCACCGAGCACGATCATGCGGTTTTCCTGCGGATTCACCGGACGGGTTTCGCCCTTCAGACGTTTGGTGGATGCATCGCTGTTGACCGCCACGATCAGGCGATCGCCCAGTTTGCGCGCGTTGGCCAGATATGAGACGTGGCCGGCGTGCAAAATGTCGAACACGCCGTTGGTCATGACCACTTTCTCACCGCGCTGACGCGCCTGTGCCACCGCCGCTTTCAGCTCCGCTTCGGTCATCACGCCAAAGCCGCTGTCCGGCCGCGCGTGGATAGCGTTCTCCAGTTCCACGGTGCTGACGGTTGAAGTTCCGAGCTTGCCGACCACCACGCCTGCCGCGGCGTTGGCGAGGAAGCAGGCATCTTCCAGGCTCTCACCGGCAGCCAGCACCGCCGCCAGCACGCCGATCACCGTATCGCCGGCACCGGTGACGTCATACACTTCCTGCGCCTGGGTTGGCAGATGCAGCGGCGCTTTCCCCGGCTGCAGCAGCGTCATCCCGTTTTCCGAGCGCGTCACCAGCAGCGCGGAGAAGTCATAATCGGCGATCAGCTGCATACCGCGGCTGACGATCTCCTCTTCGCTTTTGCACTTGCCGACCACCGCTTCGAACTCGGACAGGTTTGGCGTCAGCAGCGTCGCGCCGCGATAGCGTTCGAAATCGGTGCCTTTCGGGTCAATCAGCACCGGCACCCGCGCCGCACGCGCCAGCTGAATCATGGTCTGCACGCTGTTCAGCGCGCCTTTGGCATAGTCGGACAGCACCAGCGCGCCCGCCTGCGCCAGCGACTGACGCAGGCGATCGTGAATCGGCTGCGGATCGACCTGCTCGAAGCCCTCTTCAAAGTCGAGGCGAATCAGCTGCTGGTTGCGCGACAGCACACGCAGCTTGGTGATGGTCGGATGGCTGTCGACGGCGACGAAGTCACACGCAACCTTCACCTGCGCCAGCGTTTCGCGTAGCACGCGCGCGGCTTCATCGGCACCGGTCAGGCCGATAAGGCGGGAATCGGCGCCCAGTGCGGCGATGTTCATCGCCACGTTGGCCGCGCCGCCCGGACGCTCTTCAATGGTATCCACTTTGACCACCGGCACCGGGGCTTCCGGCGAGATCCGGCTGGTCGGGCCGTACCAGTAGCGGTCTAACATCACATCGCCGACAACCAGCACAGCGGCCTTGCCAAACGCGGGCAGTGTAACTTTCATGCAGAGACTCCAGACTTCAACGTTCAGTCAAAATAATGCGCGGATAATAGCATAGAAGCCGCCAGGCTCACTGCTCCGTGTCATCCGCGTTACTCGCGGCCAGCCAGCGCTGCCAGCTGGCGTGCACCACGGCGCGTTCGTCAGCGAACGATGCCGGATCGACGTGACCCGGCAGTTCCTGCAGCGCGAGATGATGCAGCGCATCGCGCAGCGTGACGTAAGCATGCGTCAGCGCCTGCGCTTCCTCATCAGCCATGATGCCGTGGCGCGCCATCAGTTCGAAAATGCGTACGTTATCCGACCAGCGCGTCAGCGCTGGCTGGCGGGCGGCGTAACCTAAGACCAGATACTGCGCGATGAATTCAATATCGGTGATACCGCCCTCATCGGTTTTAATCTCCCAGCGGCCTTTGTGCTTATTACTGAGGTGCGCGCGCATTTTTTCACGCATTTCGCGCACCTCGGTTTGCAGCTTCGCGCCTTCACGCGGCAGGCAGAGAATACCGCGCCGGATCGCATCGAAGCGTTCACACAGCGCCGGTTCGCCAAACACGATGCGCGCGCGCACCAGCGCCTGATGTTCCCACGTCCAGGCTTCATGGCGCTGGTAATCATCAAAGGCAGCAAAAGTGCTGACCAGCATGCCGGCCGCGCCAGAAGGGCGCAGGCGTGCGTCCACTTCATACAAAATGCCGGACGAGGTGCGGGTGCTGAACAGGTGCATCACACGCTGGGCCAGACGCAGATAAAACTGGCGCCCGTCGATGACGCGTTCACCGTCGGTTTCGGCATCATCCGGGCAGTCGTGCAGAAACACCAGATCGAGATCCGAGCTGTAACCCAGTTCCCAGCCGCCCAGTTTGCCGTAGCCGACCACGGCAAAACCGCGCTCGCTGTCGCTGGTGAGGTGCGAAGGACGGCCATAGCGCTGCACCATCATCTGCCACGCCTGCTGCACCACCGATTCAATGATCGCTTCCGCCAGCCAGGTTAAGTGATCGCTCACTTTCATCACCGGCAGCGTGCCGGCAATGTCGGCGGCGGCGATACGCAGATGCTGCGCCTGTTTAAACTGACGCAGCGCCTCCAGCTGCTGCTCTTCATCATCGGTCGGAATGCGCAGCAGATACTGGCGCAGTTCGTCACGATAGGCGTCGGTAGCGGTGGGCTGATACAGCGTGGCCGGATCGAGCAGTTCATCCAGCAGCAGCGGATAGCGCGCCAGCTGGCTGGCGATCATCGGCGAAGCGCCACACAGGCGAATCAGATGGCGCAGCGCGCCGTGATACTCGGTCAGCAACTCCAGGTAGGTGCTGCGCGTTAATACGCCCAGCAGCAGCGGCGTCAGACGAGCCAGCACCACATCGGCGTCGTCGCGCGCGCACACTTCGCTCAGCAGGCGCGGCATTAATTGATCGAGCGCCAGCCGGCCGCGCGGGCCGATGGTGCGACGACTGACGTCCTGGCGAAAATCGTTCAGCGCCCGATACAGCGCCTGGTGTTGCGCCGGCTGCAGCTGCGGCACCACCGGCAGCAGATCGCTCTCTTCCAGCGCGTCCTGCCACAGGCTGGCAAACTCCGCCAGCTGCGGCTGATCGTCGACATCCGGCGCATCATCGCCTATCAGCTCGTCGAAAATGCGGCGCACGCCGGCCATGTGCTGCTCCAGCTGCGCCAGCAACGTTTCCCAGTCCGCCATGCCCATCGCCCAGGCCAGGCGCTGGCGGTCGAGCGGATTGTCCGGCAGCGTCTGCGTCTGTTCATCATTGATGCTTTGCAGCAGGTTTTCCAGCCGGCGTAAAAACAGATAGGCAGCGCGCAGGTGGTCAACCTGCTCAGGCGTTAGCAGCGCCAGCTCTCCGATGGCCTGCAGCGTGGGCAGCAGCGAGCGCAGCTGAAGTGAGCGCTCACGTCCGCCACGAATCAGCTGGAATACCTGAACGATGAATTCGGTTTCGCGAATGCCGCCGGCGCCGAGTTTGATGTTGTCCTTCAGGCCGCGCCGCCGTACTTCACGCGCAATCATGCCTTTCATGTTACGCAGCGACTGAATCACGCTGAAATCGATGTAGCGACGGTAGACGAACGGGCGCAGCATCTGCTGCAGTTCCTGGCTCCAGTGGCCGCCGTCATCGCCCATCAGCCGCGCTTTCACCATCGCGTAGCGCTCCCAGTCACGGCCCTGCTCCTGGTAATAATCCTCCAGTGCGGCAAAGCTCAGCACCAGCGGGCCGCTGTCGCCAAACGGGCGCAGGCGCATATCCACGCGATACACAAAGCCATCGACCGTGGGCTGATCCAGCACCTTTATCAGCCGCTGCCCCATGCGGGTAAAGAACTGTGCGTTGTCGAGCTCGCGCCGGCCGCCGTGGGTGACGCCGTTTTCCGGCCAGGCGAAGATCAGGTCAATATCGGAAGAGAAGTTGAGTTCACCGCCGCCCAGCTTGCCCATGCCGAGAATCAGCATCGGCTGCGCTTCGCCGGCAGCGTTGCACGGCGTGCCGAAATCGCGGCAGCAATCCTGCCACACCCAGTCGCGCGCGGCGGCGATCAGCACTTCCGCCAGCGTGCTGAGCTGCGTCAGGCTCTGCCCGGTGCTGGCCTGCTCCAGCGCCTGCATCCACGCGATGCGCACCAGCATATGGCGGCGGAACAGGCGCAGTTCGCGCATCAGGGAGGCTTCGTTATCCACCGGTTGCAGCGCCGTTGCCAGCCAGGCGGCATAGTGCTGCCACTCCTCCGGCTGCGGCGGTTGCTGCTGCAGCTGTTGCCACCACGCCGGATGCTGCTGCAGGTTATCCACGATAAAGTCACTAAAGGTTAGTGCGCCAGCCTGCTGCGGCGTGATCGCCGTCAGCGGCAAAGCCAGACGTTCTGCCACGCTGGCGAGCTGCGCCTGCATCAGCGCCGGTAACGGTAACGACATCTTTCCTCCCTGATGATTAGTAGTGCCGCGGCCTTAGCGTTTTGCGCCGTTGTTCAGCCAGAACGGCGGTTGACGGGTCGCCAGATTAACCAGCTGAATCAGGCCGCGCTCCTGTTTCTCATCAATAGCGTGCTGCAACTCCTGCCAGCCCGCCAGCCACTGGCTGACCTCTTCCGCCGGATACGCGCCCGCCAGCAGATGCACCGCCAGCAGCTGACGCTTCAGGCGCGTGGCTTTGTCCTGGAATTCATTAAACAGCTGTACGTCGACGAAGGTTTCACGCAGATCCGCGCCAATGCGCCCCAGCATGATGTCGCTGAAGCGTTTAAACGATCCCTGCAGCTTACTTTTGCTCTTTTCATCCAGCCACGGCTGCCACTGCGACTCTACCAGCCAGTGAGTAAGCGCTAACTGAGCTTCAACCGCGGTCGATGAGAAGCAGATCGTTTCCGCGCTGGCGTCGCTGTCCGCCAGCAACTCTTCCAGCTGAGTCAGCTTCTGACGCAGCGCGCTGTTGGCCTTGCGCGGCACCAGCGCGCCAAACAGGGAAAACGCCTGACGCAGCGTTTCCAGCGCTTCAATTACCCGTGCTCTGGCGTCTTCGTTACCGCGCAGCCAGACCTCTTCATGGTATTGCCAGTGGCCGAGCGCCGCGCTCATGGCGTGAACCATGCCCTGCTCTACGGTGGCTTTGGCGGCGATTTTCTGCAGCGGCAATGCGCGCAGCGGTCGCGGTGCGTTGCCCTGCGCCAGCTGATAGCCGCGTGCCGCTTTGCTCAGGCTGCCGAGGCGCAGGCCGCCCATGGCGATCAGCGCGCTGGCAAAGGTCAGCATGTCACTGCGCTGTCCGCGCTTAAGCTCCAGCTCCACTTCGTACAGCGGCTCGCTCAGCTCACCGGCGGCAACGCTGCCACAATCGAACGCCACTTCTATTTCACTGTCGCCAACGCTCACCAGCCAGGTTTCACGCTGGAAATGGGTGCTGAACAGCGGTTGCAAACGCTGCTGCAGCGCAGCAACCTCGGTGCCCTGCGGCCAGATCTCCGCCGGCAGCCGGGCGATGTCCAGCTGCGGCTCGCTGAGATCGACGTTGTACTCCGGACGCTGATGCAGACCGCCCAGCGTTTTGCCGGCGGTTTTCAGCGTCATTTCATAACGCTGATCTACACCGCGAATGCGCAGGCCCATATCCCAGCGGCGCAGCTGATTGTCGTCGGTTTCGTAATAGATGTTGGTCAGCTCGCGCGCGGCGTGATGCTGATGTGGCCAGGCGGCAAGCGTCTGCGCCAGTTTTTCGGCGGCTTGCGGGGTGGCAATGAACTTTAATTCAATTTCGATGGTCATAATTTTTTATTCAATACGCTGCTGGCACTTACAAGTGTAATCTGGCGAAGAGTAATGCACCGCAAGCCTGCTGTCTCTGCTTTCTTGTGCTTTTACGACCCTTTTCGCACCGCATTGAGACCAGGATAGTTCTCATTCAGATTTATGCGAAGCGACTCCAGACTGTGCCGGTAAATTTACGCCCATCATGAAAAAACGATATCGAATGAAAAAAATCACACTTGCCGCCCTCTCTTTGCTGGCTTTCAGCGCCATCGCACCGGCCCACGCGGCCGATGAAAAACGTTACATCTCCGACGAATTATCCACCTGGGTACGCAGCGGACCGGGCGATCAGTATCGCCTGGTTGGCAAGCTGAATGCCGGGGAGGAAGTCACGCTGCTGCAAACCAATAATGACTCGCAGTATGCGCAGATCCGCGATGCAGAAGGCAAAACTAACTGGATCCCGCTGTCGCAGCTCAGCGCCTCGCCCAGCCTGCGCACCCGCGTGCCGCAGCTGGAGCAGCAGGTCAAAGAGCTGACCGATAAACTGGCGAACATTGATAACAGCTGGAATCAGCGTACGTCAGAGATGCAGAACAAGGTGGCCAATAGCGACGGCACCATCAATGGCCTGAAAGAAGAGAATCAGAAGCTGCGCAATGAACTGATTGTCGCGCAGAAGAAAGTCAGCGCCGCTAACGTTCAGCTGGATGACAAACAGCGCACCATCATCATGCAGTGGTTTATGTATGGCGGCGGCGTGCTCGGCGTCGGTCTGCTGCTTGGTCTGCTGCTGCCGCACATGGTGCCGCGCCGCAAGAAAAACGATCGCTGGATGAATTAAACCCGCCACGTCATTTGTGGTTTGCCGGAAGGGGATCGTAAGATGCCCCTTTTGGCATGCCCGCATTTTCGCCAAAGTATGCAACAATAACGTAACAAGCGTGCGCGGCACGCAAAAGTGGATTGCCTCTGGAGTGGTTGAGTGAAGACGTTTCTGGTCGGTGGCGCAGTGCGTGATGCCTTACTACGTTTGCCGGTAAAAGATAGAGATTGGGTGGTGACCGGCGCGACGCCCGACAGCATGCTGGCGCAGGGCTATCAGCAGGTAGGCCGGGATTTTCCGGTTTTTTTACATCCTGACAGCCGTGAAGAGTATGCGCTGGCGCGCACCGAGCGCAAAAGTGGCAACGGTTATACCGGCTTCGTGACACAGTTCGCGCCGGACGTGACGCTGGAGCAGGATTTACAGCGCCGCGATCTGACCATCAATGCCATCGCCCAGGCCGCTGACGGCACGCTAATCGACCCTTATAACGGTCAGCAGGATTTGCAGCAGCGCACCCTGCGTCACGTGTCGGCAGCCTTTAATGAAGATCCGCTGCGCGTGCTGCGCGTGGCGCGCTTTGCTGCCCGTTTCGCCCACCTCAACTTTCGCGTCGCACCCGAAACCCTGGCACTGATGCGCGCGATGGCGCACAGCGGCGAACTGGCGCACCTCACCGCAGAGCGGGTGTGGAAAGAGACGGAAAAAGCGCTGCTGACGCGCAATCCACAGGTCTATTTCCAGCTGCTGCGCGACTGCGGCGCATTGCAGGTGCTGTTCCCGGAAATCGACAACCTGTACGGCATTCCGGCCCCCATTAAGTGGCATCCGGAGATCGACACCGGCGTTCACGCGCTGATGACGCTGACCATGGCCGCGGCGCTCTCCGACCAGCTTGACGTGCGCTTCGCCACGCTGTTCCACGATGTGGGTAAAGCGCTGACGCCGCCGGAGAAGTGGCCGAGCCATCATGGTCACGGCCTGGCTGGCGTACCGATTGTCGAAGCGCTGTGCCAGCGGCTGCGCGTGCCGAATCAGGTGCGCGATCTGGCGCTGGTGGTGACGGAGTTTCACGATATTGTCCATACCATTGAACGCCAGCCGGCTGCGGCGCTGGTGGCGCTGTTTGACCGCATCGATGCGTGGCGCAAGCCCGATCGCGTGGAAAAGATGGCGCTGACCAGCGAAGCCGATGCACGCGGGCGCGCTACGCTGGAGAGCATGGCTTATCCGCAGGGCGATTATCTGCGACAGGCGTTCGCGCTGGCGCAGGCAGTGCCGACAAAAGCGGTGGTCGAAGCAGGGTTCAAAGGCGCGGATGTGCGCGAAGAGCTGACGCGTCGGCGCGTGCTGGCATTGCAGGAAGGCTTGATCGAGGCGCGGCCAGCGTAACCGGCCGCGCCTCGCGCATTACATAAAGATAGCGTAAACCGCTGCCGCAACGATAAAGCGGTAGATGGCGAACGACACGAACGAGATGCGCTTGATCAGCTCAAGGAACACTTTGATCGCCAGCAGCGCGACGATGAATGCGGTCACGAAGCCCACGGCAAACATCGGGAAATCCTGCATCGTCAGGAAGCCCATGCTCTTGTAGAGATCGAGACCGGTAGCACCGATCATCATCGGTACCGCGAGGATGAAGGAAAACTCGGACGCCGCATAGCGGCTGACACCCATCAGCATCCCGCCGGAGATGGTGGCGCCGGAACGCGAGAAGCCCGGCCACAGCGCCAGACACTGGAAGCAGCCAATCATAAACGCCTGGCGATAGGTGATATCGTCAATGCCCACCGCTTTCGGCTGCTTTGGCTTGAGGTACTCTGCCGCCAACAGCAGCACGCCGCCCACCACCAGTGCATACATCACGTTGATCGGGTTAAACAGGGTTTTAATCTGGTCATGCAGCACCAGGCCAATCACCACCGCCGGCACCATTCCGAGCAGAATGTGGATCAGCGTCAGTTTTCCGCTGCCAACGCCTTCGTGGCGCTCCTGGCCGAAGTGAATGCCAATCAGGCCAAACAGCCGGCGCCAGAACATCACTACCACCGCGAGGATTGAACCCAGCTGGATCACCACTTCAAAGGTTTCCGCTTTCTCACCCTCGAACCCCAGCAAATGGCCAACAATAATCATGTGGCCTGTGGAAGAGACCGGCAGGAACTCCGTAAGGCCTTCCACAACCCCCAGGATTGCAGCTACCCATAGCTGATGAATGTCTGCCATCAAATTTTACCCTCTATCCGTTTTAAACAGTAAAAAGGCGGTCGCGCACCGCTACCGCCTGAAATTATGCCTGCGCCAGCATGAAGGAAACCTTAAGGATTTCGGTCACTTCACCTTGGCCAGCGCAACGGCCTCCACTGAAACACACCATAATTTGGTTTGGTTTCATTGTGATGGCAATCACGCAGGATTTATTTAGGAATAGTCCCGCGCTCAATTCGCACGCCCACGCTCGACGCCTGGGCGACAGCCCCCGGTTTACCGACCTTCACGCGCACGCCGGGCGTTTTGAAACGATTCATCAACAGATCGGCGATTTCTTCCGCCACCCGTTCGACCAGCGCAAAACGCTGTCCCTGTAAATGATTGAGGATCGCTTCGGTGACATCGGCATAGCTCAGGCAGTGGTTCACATCGTCGCTTACCGCCGCCCGACGGTTGTCCCACGCCATTTCGACATCGAGCACCAGCTTCTGCTGCATGCCCTGTTCCCAGTCGTAAACGCCAATGGTGGTGAACACGGTGAGTTGTTCTATAAATACGATATCCATGATGTCACTCTCTGTTTTTGGCCTGGCCGGATACCACTTCCGGCGGATTATGCGTATTATCCACGCTTATCGAGAACAAAACGACCCAAAAGGAACGGTACGAAGCTATGAGTGCTATCGCGCTTGGTATGATTATTTTCGCGTATCTTTGCGGCTCGATTTCCAGTGCGATCCTGGTTTGTAAACTCGCTGGTTTACCCGATCCCCGCAGTGCAGGCTCTGGCAATCCGGGCGCCACCAACGTATTACGTCTTGGCGGCAAAGCAGCCGCAGCAGCGGTGCTGATTTTTGACGTGGCCAAAGGCATGGTGCCGGTATGGATCGCCTGGTGGCTGCACGTCACGCCGATGTATCTGGGCCTGACGGCTATCGCTGCCTGCCTCGGTCATATCTATCCGGTGTTTTTCCGCTTTCGCGGCGGCAAAGGTGTGGCGACCGCGTTTGGTGCCATCGCGCCGATTGGCTGGGACCTGACCGGCCTGATGACCGGCACATGGCTGCTGACGGTGCTGCTCAGCGGCTATTCATCGCTGGGTGCGATTGTCAGCGCGCTGATTGCCCCGTTTTACGTCTGGTGGTTTAAACCGCAGTTCACCTTCCCGGTGTCGATGCTGTCATGCCTGATTCTGCTGCGCCATCACGACAACATTCAGCGGCTGTGGCGCGGTCAGGAAAACCGCGTGTGGAAGCGTAAGAAGAAGCAATAAAAAAACCGGCGCGCAGCCGGTTTTTTGTCATCAGATGGCCGGCAATTCCGCCAGCGGCCAGCGTGGCCGTACGCTGACGCCCAGTTCACTGCGCGTGCCGCCTTTCAGCCGCACCATGCCGGCATAGGCAATCATCGCGCCGTTGTCGGTGCAGAACTCCGGACGGGCATAAAACACTTCGCCGCCGCGCGCGCTCATCATTGTCGCCATGCGTTCACGCAGCGTGCGGTTGGCGCTGACGCCGCCGGCAATCACCAGCCGTTTAAAGCCGGTCTGTTCCAGCGCGCGCTTGCATTTGATCATCAGCGTATCCACTACCGCATCTTCAAAGGCGCGGGCGATATCGGCACGCGCCTGCTCATCATCCTGGTGTTCGCGAATGGTATTCGCCGCGAAGGTTTTCAGGCCGGAGAAGCTGAAATCCAGCCCCGGACGATCGGTCATCGGGCGCGGGAATTTAAAGCGATCCGGCGTGCCCTGCTGCGCCATGCGCGACAGCATCGGACCGCCCGGATAATCCAGCCCCAGCAGCTTGGCGGTTTTATCGAACGCTTCCCCGGCGGCATCGTCAATCGATTCGCCCAGCAGCGTATATTCACCAATGCCGGTGACGCTGATCAGCTGCGTGTGGCCGCCGGAGACCAGCAGGGCCACGAACGGGAATTCAGGTGGATTCTCTTCCAGCATCGGCGCCAGCAGATGGCCTTCCATGTGATGCACCGGCACCGCCGGTACGTTCCAGGCGAACGCCAGCGCGCGGCCAATGGTGGCGCCAACCAGCAGCGCGCCCACCAGTCCGGGACCGGTCGTGTAAGCCACGGCGTCAATCTCTCCGGCCTGGAGACCAGCCTGTTTCAGCGCGGCCTGGATCAGCGGCACGGTTTTCCGCACGTGATCGCGCGAGGCCAGTTCCGGCACCACGCCGCCGTAATCGGCATGTAATTTTACCTGGCTATATAATTGATTCGCCAGCAGACCGGACGCATCGTCGTAAATCGCGATGCCGGTTTCATCGCAGGACGTTTCAATACCCAGAACTCGCATAGCTTTATCACCCTCTTCTTGCGGCGCGCAGTGTAGCACAGGCCGCCTGACGCCTGCGCCCCTCCGGATGCGAAAAAGTGTTTTTCTGTCGCGCAAAGAGTGCGCTATACTCCACGGCCTGAAAAAACCGGCAGCCGCACAGGCAAACGCTCCTGTTGGTTCTAAATTGTCCATGGTGCTTTACAAGCCAGCCGCGCCTGGAGTAAAATGCTGCACCATTTTGAAATGTGCTGGCGCCGCAGTCAGCAGCAAAAACCGAATTTTATCGAGGTGAGAGTTACATGCCGGTAATTAAAGTACGTGAAAACGAGCCATTCGACGTAGCACTGCGTCGCTTCAAGCGTTCCTGCGAGAAAGCAGGCGTTCTGGCTGAAGTTCGTCGTCGTGAGTTCTATGAAAAACCAACGACTGAACGTAAGCGCGCTAAAGCGTCTGCTGTTAAGCGTCACGCCAAGAAACTGGCTCGCGAAAACGCACGCCGCACTCGTCTGTACTAATTTCTTTCGGAAGTTCGCTTCCGCCGCGTGTTAAACGCAGACAGAGTCAAGTAAGAGGCCGTGCTTTCCGAAAGGAAGCGCGGCTTGTTGCCGTTTATGAGCTGAAAAACCGGGGCTTATGGCTGGACGAATTCCACGCGTATTTATCAATGATTTACTTGCCCGCACGGACATCGTGGATCTTATCGATGCCCGCGTTAAGCTGAAAAAGCAGGGTAAGAACTATCACGCGTGCTGTCCTTTCCATAACGAAAAAACCCCCTCTTTCACCGTAAGCGGTGAGAAGCAGTTCTACTACTGCTTTGGCTGTGGTGCCAAAGGCAACGCCATCGATTTCCTGATGAATCACGATCGTCTGGATTTTGTCGAGAGCGTAGAGGAACTTGCCACGCAGCACGGCTTAGAAGTGCCCTACGAAGCGGGCAACGGTCCGAGCCCGATGGAGCGCCATCAGCGTCAGAGCCTGTATCAGCTGCTGGAAGGTTTAGACAGCTTTTATCAGCAGAGCCTGCGTAATCCACAGGCGACATCAGCACAACAGTACCTCGCCACGCGCGGGCTGAGCCAGCAGGTGATCGATCACTTCGCCATTGGCTATGCGCCGGCCGGCTGGGACAACGTGCTGAAGCGCTTTGGTCAGCAGAAAGAAGATCGTGAATCGCTGATGGAAGCGGGCATGCTGGTCAGCAATGACAGCGGCCGCACTTACGATCGTTTCCGCGATCGCGTGATGTTCCCGATTCGCGACAAGCGCGGACGCGTGATTGGTTTTGGTGGTCGCGTGCTGGGCAACGATACGCCCAAGTACCTGAACTCACCGGAAACACCGATTTTCCATAAAGGCCGCCAGCTGTATGGCCTGTATGAAGCGCAAAAAAATCATCCGCAACCGGCGCGTCTGCTGGTAGTGGAAGGCTACATGGACGTGGTTGCGCTGGCGCAGTTCGGCATTGATTATGCTGTCGCCTCGCTGGGCACCTCGACCACGGCGGAACATATCCAGCTGCTGTTCCGCTCGACCGATAACGTGATCTGCTGCTACGACGGCGACCGCGCAGGCCGTGAAGCCGCCTGGCGTGCGCTGGAAACCGCATTGCCTTACATGAATGACGGGCGTCAGCTACGCTTTATGTTTTTGCCCGACGGTGAAGACCCGGATACGCTGGTGCGTAAAGAGGGTAAAGCGGCGTTTGAAGCGCGGATGGAGCAGGCCATGCCGCTCTCCACGTTTCTGTTCGACAGCCTGATGCCGCAGGTGGATCTGAGTACGCGCGACGGCCGCACCAAGCTGGCGACGCTGGCGCTGCCGCTGATCAGCCAGATTCCGGGTGAAACGCTGCGCATCTATATTCGTCAGACGCTGGGTAATAAACTCGGCATTCTGGACGATAACCAGTTAGACAAGCTGATGCCGAAGCTGGCAGAAAGCGGTACCGCGCCAGTCGCGCCACCGATGAAACGCACCACCATGCGCGTGCTGATTGCTTTGTTAGTGCAGAATCCGCAATTTGCCGCCATCGTGCCTGCGCTGGACGGACTGGAGCAGTCAAAATTAGCGGGATTGCCGCTGTTTGTGGAGTTAGTCCGCCGTTGTGCTGAGAATCCTGGCCTGACCACCGGACAGCTACTAGAGTTATATCGCGGGACAGAATTTAGCCAGCCCCTTGAAACACTGGCGACCTGGAACCACATGATCGTAGATGACGAAGCGGAAGAAGTATTCCAGGACTCGCTGGCAAGCATTTACGATTCTGCGCTGGAACAGCGCCTCGAAGCCTTGATTGCGCGCGATCGGACAGAGGGCCTGAGTGCCGCCGAACGCCGTGAATTCTGGGCATTAAGCCAGGCATTAGCGAAAAAATAAGATTTTACCGGGTCAGAACGAGGAAGGCTGATAACGCCGCCGTTCTAGCCTGATGTTTCTGGTTTACAGACGCTGTAAGCGAAGCCGGAAGCAATGCATACGTACCAGAGGCGTTAACGTCGCAGTCAGTTTCAAAGCTGCCAGCGCGCAGCAACCGGAGCGTACTGGCGTACGTGAGGATTGCAGGCACTGCCAGCATTGAAAATGGCCGGTAAGCTAGCCTCGGACAGAATATTAAGCGGCTTAAGTGCCGATTTACGATGGGCCAAAGCCCTGGCCGCGTTGAAGGCAGCGGCAAAAACACAACGCCTTCACTGTTATAGTTGGCTCGCTGCCGACCGACACCAATCTAATTAACAGAAGTGTGGATACCGTCTTATGGAGCAAAACCCGCAGTCACAGCTTAAGCTGCTTGTCACCCGTGGTAAGGAGCAGGGCTATCTGACCTATGCTGAGGTCAATGACCATCTGCCGGAAGATATCGTCGACTCCGATCAGATCGAAGACATCATCCAAATGATCAACGATATGGGTATTCAGGTGGTGGAAGAAGCCCCGGATGCCGATGATCTGATGCTGAATGAAAACAGTACCGATACTGACGAAGATGCCGCGGAAGCTGCCGCTCAGGTATTATCCAGCGTTGAATCTGAAATTGGCCGTACCACCGACCCGGTGCGCATGTACATGCGTGAAATGGGTACCGTTGAACTGCTGACGCGCGAAGGCGAAATCGACATCGCCAAGCGCATCGAAGACGGTATCAACCAGGTGCAATGCTCTGTCGCCGAATACCCGGAAGCGATCACCTACCTGCTCGATCAGTACGATCGCGTTGAGGCGGGCGAGTCGCGTCTGTCTGACCTGATCACCGGTTTCGTCGATCCGAACGCCGAGGAAGATCTGGCGCCAACCGCGACCCACGTTGGTTCTGAGCTGTCAGAAGAAGACCGTGACGACGACGATGAGGAAGACGAAGAGAGCGATGAAGACAGCTCCGACGACGATAACTCTATCGATCCGGAACTGGCGCGCGAGAAGTTTAACGACCTGCGTACGCAGTACGAAACCACGCGCACCGTGATCAAAGCCAAAGGCCGCAGCCATGCGGACGCCGTGGCCGAGATCAACAATCTCTCTGAAGTGTTCAAACAGTTCCGCCTGGTACCGAAGCAGTTCGACTACCTGGTGAACAACATGCGTGAAATGATGGAGCGCGTGCGCACGCAAGAGCGCCTGATCATGAAGCTGTGTGTTGAACTGTGCAAAATGCCGAAGAAAAACTTCATCACCCTGTTTACCGGTAATGAAACCAGTGAAAGCTGGTTCAAAGCGGCACTGGCCATGAATAAACCGTGGTCGGAAAAACTGCAGGAAGTGGAAGAAGATGTCATGCGTTCGCTGCAGAAACTGCTGCAGATTGAAGAAGAGACCGGCCTGACCATTGAGCAGGTGAAAGACATCAACCGTCGTATGTCGATCGGCGAAGCCAAAGCGCGTCGTGCGAAGAAAGAGATGGTTGAGGCTAACCTGCGTCTGGTGATCTCCATCGCCAAGAAGTACACCAACCGTGGCCTGCAGTTCCTCGATCTGATTCAGGAAGGCAACATCGGTCTGATGAAAGCAGTGGATAAGTTTGAATATCGCCGCGGCTATAAGTTCTCAACTTATGCCACCTGGTGGATCCGTCAGGCTATCACCCGTTCTATCGCCGACCAGGCGCGTACCATCCGTATTCCGGTGCACATGATTGAGACCATTAACAAACTCAACCGTATTTCGCGCCAGATGCTGCAGGAGATGGGCCGCGAGCCAACGCCGGAAGAGCTGGCTGAGCGCATGCTGATGCCGGAAGATAAAATCCGTAAGGTGCTGAAAATCGCTAAAGAGCCGATCTCCATGGAGACGCCGATTGGTGATGATGAAGATTCGCATCTGGGCGACTTTATCGAAGACACTACGCTGGAGCTGCCGCTGGATTCCGCGACTTCGGAAAGCCTGCGTTCTGCCACCCACGATGTGCTGGCTGGCCTGACCGCGCGTGAAGCCAAAGTCCTGCGTATGCGTTTCGGTATCGATATGAACACCGACCACACGCTGGAAGAGGTGGGCAAACAGTTTGACGTAACGCGTGAGCGTATCCGTCAGATTGAAGCCAAAGCGCTGCGTAAACTGCGCCATCCGAGCCGCTCGGAAGTGCTGCGTAGCTTCCTCGACGATTAATCGTCCTGGTCAGTAAAAACCCCGGCTTGCCGGGGTTTTTTATTGTCTTCAGTATGGCGTCAGCCCTTTCTCCTGCATCACGCTGCGCGCCTTGTCGCTCTGCAGGTATTTCACGAACTTCGCCGCGGCCTGCTGCTGCTGGCTGCTGCGCGTGATTACCGCACCGTACAGCGTATCCTGCTGTGCCGCCGGCGGAATCAGTCCCACGACAGTAATCCCCTTCACCGCCTTCAGCTCGCTGTTCTGCTGGAAGCCCAGCTCGGCTTTGCCCTGCGCGACCGCCTCACCCACCGGCGTGGCCGGAATCACGGTGATCTTCGCCGCTGTTTTCGGGCCCAGCTGCAGCTTATCCAGCATCTTGCTCTGAATATATTTGCCGCTGGCGCTGTCAGACACGGCGATACTTGAGGCGGAGGTCAGCACCTGTTTGAACTTCGCGACGGTACTGATATCCGGCGGCGTGGTGCCCTGCTTCACCGCCATGGCAATGTACGAGTGCGCCAGCACCTGATGGCTGGCGCTATCCACCCATTTCGCCTGCTCCAGCGGCTTGATGGCGTAATCCACCATCACCAGCACATCCGCGCTTTCATGGCGTTTGAGGCGATTCGGAATCGCCTGCGGCGTGTCACCCATCGACGGCGCCGCTTCCAGCTCAATGCTGTCACCGCTCTGCTGCTGATAATCCTGCTTCAGGCTTTCAATCACCGGGTACATACCGCCGGAACTGAATACCTTCAGCGTTGCGGCCTGGACGCCCGGTTGCGCCGCCAGCAGCAGTGCCGCCAGAACCATGGTGCGTTGCTTCATCTCCCTGCTCCTTTTTTTGCGTGGAGCATTCGGTGTAGCCAGAAACAAAACGATGAACAACGTTATTACTTTGTGAAACAGAGCCAGCTCACGCCTTATTCTGTAACCAATCATGAAGCTGGCGATAAGCGGCGACCATCTCCTCCAGCGAAGCTCGGTTTAATCCGCTGGGATTGGGCAGCACCCATAAGCGGGTTTCGCCCAGCAACTGCGGCTGCTCGCCCCACGCCACGTTGCGCTGACGAAACGCCTTCTGAAACGCATCCTTACCCAGCACCGCCAGCGCGCGCGGCTGATAGCGCAGCACCTTTTCCTGCAGACGCGCACCGCCGTCGCGCAGCTCCGCGCCCGCCAGTTCGCTGGCCTGAATGGTTGGGCGCTCAACCAGCATGGTGATGCCGCAGCCGGTCTCCAGCAGCCGCTGTTCCTGCTCCGGCAGCAGCTGTTCGCGGGTGAATCCGGCCTGATGAATCACCTTCCAGAAGCGGTTGCCGGGATGCGCAAAGTGAAAACCGGTATGCGCCGAGGATTTACCCGGATTGATGCCGCAGAACAGCACCTGCAAATCGGGCGCGATGATGTCGCGGATGTCGTGATCGCTCATGCCGTCACCAGCCCGGCGCGCAGTTTGACCGCCTGACGCGTCACCTCCAGCATCTGGCGCGCTTCCGCCTCGTCAGTGCAGGCGCGCGCCAGCGCCAGCGCACCGACCATTTCGGCCTGCATGCTGCTGGCGATGCTCTCCGCCTGCGCATGTCCCAGCTGCTGCAGCGCCTGCACCAGCTGGCGCCGCACCGCTTCGCGCTTCGCTGAAAACAGCGCTCGCGCATCCGGCGGTAAATGCGCCACTTCGCTGACCAGCGCCGGTATCGGACAGCCCTCGCCTGGCGCGCCACAATGCTGCGTCGACAGGTAGCGGTCGATCCACTGGTTCAGTCGTTCAGCCGGATCCTCAATCGCGAGCACGGCGGCAAAACGCTGCGCCGAGTCAGCAAACATCTCGCTAATCACCGCTTCGACCAGCGCTTCACGTGAGGCAAAGTGCGCATAAAATCCACCGTGCGTCAGGCCGACGCGCTTCATCAGCGCTGCCACGCCAATGCCTTCGGTGCCGCATTCGCGCATCACCACCGCCGCTTCTTCCAGAATGCGCTGCCGCGTGCGCGCCTTATGGCTTAGCTTTTCCATCGGTTGTTACCCTGCTCATCGTTAATGGCAATCAGTGTAATTATTACGATCGTCATATTCCAGCTTGACGATAGATATGATGGTCGTCATATTATCAGCACACCAATATGACGACCATCATACAGAGGACTTTCCCATGTCACACCAACTGGCTTTAATCACCGGCGCCTCCAGCGGTATCGGCGCAACTTACGCTAAACAGCTGGCCGCACGCGGCAATGACCTGATTTTGGTGGCGCGCGATGCTGCACGTCTGAGCGCGCTGGCGCAGTCGCTGCGTGAGGCGCACGGCGTGGAAGTCAGCGTGCTGGCTGCAGACCTGACGCGCCATGAGGATCTGGCGCGTATTGATCGCGAGCTGCGGGACAATACGCGCATTACCACGTTGGTCAACAATGCGGGCATGACGGTGGAAGGCGAGTTTATCGACGCCAGCATCGACCAAACGCAAACCATGCTGGCACTAAACGTGGTGGCGCTGACGCAACTCTCTCACACGGCCGCACAGGTTTTCCGCAGCCGCAATGCGGGCACCATCGTGAACGTGGCGTCGGTACTGGCGCTGGTCAATGAGCAGGCAAACGGAGCCTACAATGCGACGAAAGCCTTTGTGCTCTCACTGACGCGTAACATGCAGCGCGAGCTGGCGGGCCACAACGTACGCGTGCAGGCGCTGCTGCCGGGCCTGACGCGCACCGAGATCTTTCAGCGTACCGGGCGTTCTGTAGATGACCTGCCGGCAGAGATGGTGATGGAGGTCGACGACTTAGTCGCCGCCGCGCTGCGCGGTCTGGATGACGGCGAAGCGATCACCATTCCTTCGGTAGAAGATATGGGCCTGTGGCACAGCTTTGAGCAGGCACGCGGCGCCATCCTGCCGTTTATCTCGCTGAATAAGCCCGCCACGCGCTATCGCTGAGCCTGTGCATCCTGAGACAAGGCAGCAGCAAGCCTTGTCTCAAAAACACGCCAACGCTGAGTGCTTATTGCCCGCTCCTGCCAGGGTTTGGTGATTTTTTGCTGTGAGATCAAGGACTCAGTGATTGCGGGAATTTTCACCAACCGATTGAGCAACGCTGGATCGCCCCACCGAGATACTTTATAATCCCCGCTCCGCTGGCCCCTTAGCTCAGTGGTTAGAGCAGGCGACTCATAATCGCTTGGTCGCTGGTTCAAACCCAGCAGGGGCCACCAAATTATCAATAACTTACCTCAAAAGTTACCGCTAAGCTGGTTTTCCAGGATACTTATAGGATACCGGCCTGAAGTAGAGCAAAGTAGTGCTTCACCCACCATATATTCAGTCAATTTTTGCTTTAAGCTAACTTCAACCTAAGGCTACTTAACGCTCAGGCCATCTGTGGCATAAAGCTGTTCAGCAAGCGCAATGTCCGCTTTGAGCGAGGAGCGGACGCCCGGTGTCCGCTAATGTGAACTAGCCAGGTTACTTAAACCGTCTTCCTGCCTCATCAGTCACCTTTTCTCCATCCTCTTTGGTGAAAGAACCTTTCTGACCTTCAGGGAGAATATCCAGCACAATTTCTGAGGGACGGCAAAGTCGTGTCCCTAACGGTGACACTACTACCGGCCTGTTAATCAGGATCGGGTGCTGAAGCATAAAATCGATCAATTGCGCATCAGAAAATTTATCTTCATCCAGACCCAATTGCTCATAAGGCTCAACATTCCTACGCAGTAATGCACGTACAGAAATCCCCATTTCTGAAATCAGCCTGGTAAGCTCTTCTCGTGTCGGTGGCGTATCGAGATAATAAATAATTGTTGGTTCGGTGCCGCTGTTACGGATCATCTCCAGCGTGTTACGTGAAGTACCACAGGCCGGGTTGTGATAGATAGTAATGTTGCTCATATCAGTATCTCATTACAAAGTGATAGAGAGCCGCCATACCAGCGCGGCCAGAGTGACGAACAGCACCGGCAGGGTCATAATTATGCCTGTCCGGAAGTAATATCCCCAGGTAATGCTCATGTTTTTCTGTGCCAGTACATGCAGCCACAGCAGGGTTGCCAGACTCCCGATTGGGGTAATTTTGGGACCTAAATCGCAGCCAATCACATTGGCGTAAATCATTGCTTCTCTGACGACGCCAGTCGCAGTACTCCCGTCAATGGACAGCGCACCAATCAGCACCGTCGGCATATTGTTCATCACCGACGACATGAAGGCAGTCAGGAAGCCGGTGCCGAACGTGGCGGCCCATAAACCGTTGTCTGCCAGCATATTGAGTACGGCAGAAAGATACTCAGTGAGTCCGGCATTACGCAGGCCATAGACGACCAGATACATACCCAGCGAGAAAATCACGATCTGCCAGGGCGCACCACGAAGCACTTTCCCGGTATTAATGGCCTGGCCCCTCTTTGCCACCACGAACAGCACCGCTGCGCCAACTGCTGCTATAGCGCTGACAGGGATCCCCAGCGGCTCAAGAACAAAGAAACCGACCAGCAGGAACAGCAGAACAATCCAGCCAGCCCCGAACGTCGCAGGATCCTTAATCGCACTGCCGGGAGTCTTCAGCAGTGAGACGTCATATCTGGCAGGGATATCGCGGCGGAAGAAGAGATGCAGCATGACCAGCGTGGCAGCAATGGCTGCCAGATTCACAGGAACCATCACCGAGGCGTACTGCGTAAAGCCCAGGCCAAAGAAATCCGCCGAGACAATATTTACCAGGTTAGAGACAATCAGCGGCAGGCTGGCGGTATCAGCGATGAATCCTGCAGCCATGACAAATGCCAGTGTCGTTCCCTGGCTGAACCCCAGAGCGAGCAGCATCGCAATCACAATCGGTGTCAGTATCAGTGCTGCACCGTCGTTAGCAAACAGCGCAGCAACAGCAGCGCCAAGCAGCACTATCCACGTAAACAACAGGCGACCGCGCCCGTTACCCCAGCGGGAAACATGCAGTGCGGCCCATTCAAAGAAACCAGACTCATCGAGCAGCAGGCTGATGACGATTACCGCAATGAACGCCGCTGTTGCATTCCAGACGATATTCCAGACGACAGGGATATCTTCAAAGTGGATGACTCCCGTTCCCAGCGCCAGCGCGGCTCCGATACTTGCGCTCCAGCCAATGCTGAGGCCTCTGGGCTGCCAGATGACCAGGACCAGCGTGAGTATAAAGATACTTCCTGCCAGAAACATTTTCAGACTCCTTTATATATGCTTATGTGTATGTGATTAAGCTTGTCAGCAAGAAGTACATGCGGATTTTTCCAGTCGTTCACGCACATCATCGCGCAGGCAGTGCCATGCCGTCGTTATCGTCTCGCCGGCCCATGCAGGCATGTGCGGTGAGAGACGATAGTGAATCCATTTCCCTTCCCGACGGTCCAGTACCAGTTCAGCCTCACGCAGGATAGCCATGTGACGGGAAACTTTAGGCTGTGATTCAGTGGTAGCAGCACATATATCGCATACGCACAGTTCGCCCGATTCCCGGAGAAGCATGACAATTGCGAGCCGGGTTTCATCCGACAGGATTTTAAAAAGCTGAACAGGCTGTAGCATTTATTACTCCGTTCCCTTTAGAATACATATATGTTAAATCATATGTGTTTATTTTGAAATCACCAGAGCCACCCGAAGGAGAAAAAATGGAGCACTTTCCTGCCCTGAACGCTGATTGCTTCGATCAGCATATTGCTGAACGTCTGCAGCTCCATGAGCCGCCACGCATTCTGATTCTGTATGGCTCGGTAAGAGAGCGTTCTTACAGTCGTTTTACAGCAGAAGAAGCAGGTCGCCTGCTGGAGGCGATGGGAGCGGAAGTCAGACTGTTTAACCCTTCAGGTTTACCCCTGCCGGACGACGCCCCGGATACGCACCCAAAAGTCACCGAGTTGCGCGGGTTGGTCAGGTGGTGTGACGGGATGGTGTGGAGTTCCCCGGAGCGGCATGGGGCAATGAGTGCCGTGATGAAGGCACAAATCGACTGGATTCCCTTAATCGAAGGAGCCGTTCGCCCATCCCAGGGAAAAACTCTGGCGGTCATGCAGGTGTGCGGCGGTTCGCAATCTTTCAACGCCGTGAACCAGATGCGAATTCTGGGACGCTGGATGCGGATGTTTACGATCCCCAACCAGTCTTCAGTTGCCAAAGCATGGCA
The DNA here is from genome assembly GCF_035783935.1 of Pantoea dispersa. GTDB lineage: Bacteria > Pseudomonadota > Gammaproteobacteria > Enterobacterales > Enterobacteriaceae > Pantoea > Pantoea dispersa_C. The sequence continues at coordinate 194,163 of NZ_JALKOV010000005.1, forward strand.
GGAATTTGATGAGAACGGGAGAATGAAACCCTCGTCCTGGTACGATCGTATCGTCGATGTCGCCGAAGAGTTGTTTAAAATTACCCTCATACTGAAGGGACAGACCGGTTACCTTGCCGATCGCTACAGTGAACGAAATGAGAGCCATGAGGAGCTTTCATCCCGCGTTAATCAAGACAAAATATGACGTTCCTGTTTTCATGAGTTCATGCTGTGTGAACTCAACAACGTCCGCTTCTGGCACAAAGCGGACACTCGACATGAGCTTTCAGTGCGAACAGTAATGCTGGGTCTGCCACAATTAAGCAAGCAGCCACTACCTTCCTTCCCCCCTCGCTTTCCAGCAACAAAGAATTGCGATGTTTGGTTTGCATCGCTGATTTAAACCACTCGAGGCTGCCGAGCTGCCAACCCTACCGGCACAGCTCATAACCATCAGAACGTTTCGAATGAATAAGCACTGCCTAGAGAAAACAGCCTTACCGAAATGCCACGTAAGCTGTTGTTTATTCCATTCTTCGTCACTTTTGTAATCATGGTCATGCTTTACCTGAAACTCTGCGTCCAGATAAGCCCAAAGGCGCTGACGCCCTGTAATTCTTCGACTTCACCTGTCAACTTATGGTGGTGTTATAAAATCCCCATGTCCTCGGAGATTTTAAAAATGCACCAGTGAAAGACACCACAAGTGGTTTAAATTTGACCAGGCAGCTCAACCTGGCAGGTGAAAACCAATTTTATTATTAAATTTCATAAACTTAAAAACTGGTCTAATGACACCCCTGCAAAAAAAGTGTACAGGTGATCTTGAAAATTAATCATCATTATCAGTAACTTAAGTGACCTGCCGCCGCCACCATGAAAATGCAAAAATCAGCCGTTTTCCGCGGGGCCGCCGCCTCGTGGACAGGGTACCCCGCCGGGAGGACCCGCTCATCTTTCCCCGTCCTCCCGGTTACAGTGACCGACCATCAACAGGCTGGTGGTCGGTTCAAAAATGAAAGTCAGGCCCGAAAGGGTTTTACCCAAATAGTGCTAAACCTTCGGGCTGTTGCAATGACTTCTCAGTAGGGGCGAACTTTCAAACACAGCCTAAGCCTCTGATTTGTTCGGGACCGTCACTTTGTCTGGCTTACGAGAGCTGGCAGCCAGAAGATTAATTAGTAACTCGCTGATTTTATTACGAGTGGTCACAGTGACCACCGGTGTCCTGACGCTTAATCCGGCCCCCGTTTTAGGACCGCCCGGCTATTAGGCCTGGCACAGAGCACGTAAGCTGTTGTTTATTGCATTCTTCGTCACTTTGGTTCGCGTTTTAATGCTGCCTGTAAGCTCGTCTTCATGACGCTGATAGATTTTGTTTACCTGTTTTGCATCGTTGTATCCCAGCAATTCAGCGAGGTGATCAGCTGTGAACCAGATTTTCCCGTCACCGTTATCAAATGGCACGACACTGTGATTGTTAAATGTCAGTTCATTCATTTCGGATACCTACAGAAAAGTGAGCATTTCGCACAGAGAAACCGCACCAGAGAGCTCCGCACCTATACGGGATCTCTCAGGCTCACTTTTCTTAAAGCTCAAGTAATATCTGCGCGTACGAAGCATATAGATCTATGGATAGCGCCCTCGCCCACTATTGCGCGGTCCAGTCTCTTCACACTTCCTATTTGCTATCTTATTCAGATTACAGTTCGCATTAGTGTCCAGAAGTTTTCCAGTTCGACATCAAACCGCTACTGTAATTTAGTAGATTAGAAATATCAGACATTTCATAAGCCACCAGCCATTTCAATTTTTTTATTATCGTGATCTTTTTGAACCCTATAGATTCTGCCCTTTTATAAACTGTACTAGCTGTATCGTGCAGATTCCGCTTTCTGGAATCAGTGATAATTGATAGTGAATACCGCTTTGCTGTTGGCTGTGCCGGGCGTTACGCGCGTCTCAGTCTGATAATAGCGTGCCTGCATTGGGATCGTGTGCGTGCCTGGTGCTCCGCTGTCAACCGTAGTCTCATACGCCCCTCCAAGATTGAACGGAACCGGTGAACTGTTTGAGGCATCGCCAGTTGCCAGCTGAATACCAATTCCTCTGGCGCTATCATCCGCACCATCAAGTTTAATAATCCCCTTCAGCGCATCGATTGCGCCGAATGTGGGTGAAATATTCATCACGAACCGGTTCAGTCCACGAAGACCCGGCGTCTGAGCACCGCCTACGCTGAAACCAGGCGAATTACTCGAATTCGTGTAAGTGCCATAAAAAGCCGGGCAGTCCGTCAGGGTAATATTAAAGGGCTTCCACGGAGTGGTTTTCACACTTCCGTTAAAATATTTGTCCATGCTGTAACTGCCCAGAGGAACTGTCACGTCAGGCGTTTTACACGTACCTGCGATCACGTTGATTGACCCACTGAAATTTTCCCGGTACGTCTCTCTTGGCAGTCCAGTTACGCTTCTTGAGCCTTTAACGTCAAGAACAACCGTTGGCAACTGAGCACCGTTTATAAGACCGCCAGCAATTGGGCCGGTCTTGACGAAAACCAACGTAAAATTATTGCGGATCATCACCGAAGCAGCGCCGAACTGTGTTGACGGATAGGACCATTTAAATAAAGGAGTAAAGTCGAGCGGCTGCCCTACGCTTGCCGATGTGCCATCATCATTCACCACCGCCACGCCGATACCCGGCACAGACGTAACATAAAGCTTGCCCGCGTACTTTCCTCCCCAGCCGGGGACCAGTCCTGGTGTGTTCGTAACGTGTACATACTGTTCAATATCAAAGGGCAGTGCAGAATTGGTTGTGTGGCAGATAAGGTAAGGCGTCCTGCTTCCGTCTGTTGTTATCCGCTGCCGGTGAACAATGGTATCTACAGGCACATCGGCACCTATCGTAATGTTCGGCGTCGTTAATGGGACGGTATACACCAGTGGACCCTGTCCAGTGGCAAAGTCACAGTCGTCAGCATGAGCTGCGAAGGCCATCAGCCCGAGAGACAGCGCTATCGCGTATGAAAAAATATTCTTTATCTTGTTCTTGTCGGCTTTTTCAGTAGATTTCATTTCTTAACTCCTGCGGGCTATCCGCTAAATTATTTGCAGATGCCTGTTATTTCATTCAGGACGCCCGGCTTTTTGCCTTTACTGGTCGGAATACGATAATGCAGCAAACATTTACCCAGAGCACCTTCTGCCCAGCTCACCGTCAGGCTGCCACTTTCCTCTTTCACGCGGGCATACAACTGCCCACCCTGGCCAACGTTGCCCACACGCTCTCCGCGTGAGTTCTTTACGTCAGCACCAAAGGGAAGCGGTTGCCCTTTGAAGCTTCCGCTGATTAACAGCGGCGTGCCTCTCTGGCTGTTGAAGTTAACCTTCACTACGGCACCGGCCCAGGGAGCAACGCGTTGCTGTGTATTTTCCAGCTCGATATCTTCAGGAGCGTTTTTTGGATCAATCTGGATATCGTTAAACTGATAGGGGTTGAGGTACGGCACGGCCGCATAACCGAAGCTATCTATCTCAATACCCGGGTAGCCTGACACCTGAGCGCCTTTCGCGCCTTTTGCCTCAACCAGAGCCATGGTTTCGCCGGTGTAAGGGGATAGCGTCACGCCGCCAGCGTGAGCAACAATCGTGCCGGATGCACCCAGTGAGGTGCTGCGATAGCCTGCGCCCTTTGATATGCCCCCATTAAGGCTGGTGACGGGTGAGCGATATTGTCCGTTAAGTGAACCGCTGTCCCCGCCGCGTACGTCATTACTTGCCGTTGCACTATAGCCATACTGGTTGCTGCTCCCCAAATTCCCTGACAGGGTTGCCTGCTGCACGTTGCCGCCGTTGCTGTCGCGATTCCAGTCCATACGCACATAAGGCTGGTGGCCGCCGTCCGATCGACCCAGCGGGAAACTCATGGATAGTAGATAGGTAGTCTGCTGTGACCCCGTTCTTGTCTTCGCGCGGCTGGCGCTCAGACCCCAGCTGACTGATTTATACTGACTGTTGTAACCAAGCTGGTACTGCACGTCGCTACCCGGCTGATTCCAGTAGTTCTGCACTGACCCGCTGACATAAAACTGGCCAAAATTTTCAGGCAGCGCCTGAGACGCGGTCAGGGTTGCACGGTTCTTTGCCCGATAGAGGCGATTAATGTCTGTGCCGCGCTCAACGGCCTGTCGCGACTGCATCGCCGTCAGGAAATCCATGTATCCGGAGGTTGAGAAGCGGTACGTCGCCAGCGACAGGTTGCTACCTGTATCCGTCAGGGTCTTGTTCCAGCTGAGGCGATAGCTTTGGCCACCCATGCTGCTGCCATTTTTACCGAGCTGCGTTGCGGCCTGAATCACGTCTGCGGCTACGGCACCGGCAGGCGTCGAAACGGCCGCACCTGCCAGAATGGCGTAATAGTTTTCACTTAGCTGCAGGCCGCTGTAGCCGGTCAGGGTGTTAGATAAACCGTACTGGAGAGTTCCCTGAAAAAGCGCAGGGTGATCATCAACCAGCTCACTGCGCAGGCGCCCCGCGGTCAGTGAGAACTGCGCATTACCCGGCCGTAACAGCTGTGCGACCGCAGCATAAGGGACGCTGAACTGCTGCAGAGTGCCGTCAGCCTCCGTTACCGTAATCTGAAGGTCTCCACCGTAACCGGTCGGATAAAGGTCATTTATCAGAAATTCACCGGGTGAGACCGTGGTTTCATAGATAACATTTCCCCCCTGACGAACGGTAACACGGGCGTTTGTGCGCGCGATACCGCGAATATCAGGTGCGTAGCCGCGCTGTGAGGCTGGCAGCATCCTTTCATCCGAGCTTATCTGCACGCCGGTAAAGGGCAGCGTGTCAAAAAGCACGCCAGACGTATTCGACTGGCCTGCCAGCAGACGGCTTCGCAGAGGGGTAATGTCACGCTGAACGTAAGTATTTAATGCGGCATAACCGTCTTGTCCTAAACCGTGGTTCCAGATACCGTTATGACGCAGGTACCAGCCGTCAATATTCAACCCCGAATTAAGGCTGGCATACAGCGAGTTGTCGCTGCTGCCGCGATAGTTGTTCTGCCATGCGTTAAGACCATAACTTAAAAACCCGCTATTTATGCCGCGGTCCCAGAGGAGGGGGTCAACCTCGCCTCGGGCATTCTGGCGCAGATAACGCTGGGGAATAGACAATGTCAGCCGCTGCTCGTTGCTGTCGAAGGTCACTCTGGCGTCGGGCAGAAGTGCCGACAGGTCACTGCAGGGCTGAGGCTGATTTAATGCCTGGCGCATAGGCTCAGGCAGCTGTGAATCATTGAAGGCAATCGCGGCCAGCAGCTCAGGTGACAGGCAGGGTATGACGCCTTTTTCCGTCTGGTGAAAAGTAACTTCCTGCAGCGAGAGATACTCCTCGCCCAGGTAAACGGAGACCTGATAGCGTCCTGGGGTGGCGCTGGATCCGGCCGAGAAGCGGCTCAGGTCATTGTTGGTGCCGCCAAATCCCTGCAGGAAAACAGGATCAAACTCGACGTTTTTTTCGGAATCTTCCGCCAGAGCACTGTCGCTTGCGACAAGTGCGGCGCTCAGAAGGGCCAGTCTGACTGCCCGGGCGAGCTGATCTGCCCGCGGTGTGATGTTACAAACTGACATAACCTGCCCCTGACTCCCGTAAAGTCCCGTATATCGCGAAGATAATGATTTATTTGATAACGACGTCGCTGATGACGATGGCTCCGTAATCGTTGACCCACTGAACGCTCAGCGTCTTACCGCTTGAAGCGCCTGGAACGCTGAACAGTTCAGAGCCAGCGGGCGCGATCATCTTCCCTTCCGCAGGCTTGCGGGTGTCGCCTTTAATGCCGACCCTGACAAGCGAAACGTGATACTGTGAAGCGTTTATGGCCTTAACCTGATTTCCAGACATGCTCCAGCTGAGTTGTTCAGCAGCCTGCGTAGGCGTTCCCCTGAGACCAGAAGGGCGGAAGAAAACTTTAATACGCGTACGGAAGGCCATCTGCAGCGTGTTGTCTGCATTTTTCGCTTTAGCGGGTATTTCCAGCACGTTGAGCCAGAACACGCTTTCACGCCCTGCTGGCAGAGTCTTTCCGGTATAACTGATACGCAGCGTCTGCCCTTTTTTAGGCTCAATGCGGTTAATTGGTGGCGACAGCAGGAATGGAGCCTGCAGGGTTTCCGGACTGGCTTCGCTGTTGCCCTCATCGATCCAGCTCTGTGCCAGCACGGGGCTGTCCCCTTCGTTGGTTAACTGCACCGAAACAGTTTTTTCCGCCTGCGGGAAAATGACCCGCGTGCCACCGATCACAATACTCGCGGATGAGAATGTGGAATAAGTGGATGAGAGTGTCAGAAAAAGTGCGGGTATCACCGCCCGGCGGGTAAGACTGAACATGATTTCCCCTCACGTGGAATAAGGGGCCGAAGCCCCGGATTTTATTTGTACTGAATTGAATACACGACGTTGCTGACGACGGTGCCTGCACCAGTCGCATCGGTCGCATAATAACGAACCGCGTAAGGCAGATTCGCGGTACCGCCTGATACGTCGACATAGGTGGTGTCATTGACCTGTGCAGAGTCGCCGACGTTGATAGGAGCCAGCGTTGAGCTTGAGCCATCCAGTAACTCCAACTGCACATTGCTGGCAGTGCCTGAGCTGTTCAGGCGACCTGAGGTCAGGTCGACCGTCGGGCCTGCTTCAAAGAAGGCGGACGCCGTGGTGAGCGTTCCCGCACAGTTGCTGAGCGCCATGTTGAATTTGGTTGTGCCGCCGGTTTTACCCGCCGCATCCAGTTGCGTCACAGCCATGGTTGGCAGTTTTACCGTGGCGCTTGGGCCGGAACCGTTAACTGAAACGTCACAGGTAGTGGCGGTGAGTTCACCATTGAAAGTAATGGTGCCAGTTGACGCAGCGTGCACATTTGCTCCGATTGCGATTAACATGAGCGCTGACGCAGCGTAAGCCGTTTTTAATTTGTTGTTCACTTAGATATTCCCGTAATTAAATTATCATCAGGAAGAGAAAACGATGTCTGGAGGCAGGCAGCACTAACTCATTCCATTTTCAGACAGCCTGAGCTCCGTATGTTTTTTCCTGAGGTCTCTGTCTGATGGGTAAATAGTAATGCGGTGAGAGTCGAATCAATATCGGATGGCGGGTGAGAAGGTGTAGGGAATTTCTCCTTCCTTGTAAGATTAATCTGCACTATGTAGTCCCATGCCTACGTATTAATGTAACCATAGTTTTATAGTCAGAAGGACACTGAATTGAATGTTAATCATTCCTACGCTCCCAATTATCACCCTGAATTTACAAGGAGTGGTCAAGGCAAAAACAATAATTAATAATGGCAACATTTTCATTACAAAAAGTCTGCATACCGTACTATCTAATGCCGGGAGAGAAATCATTCATAAAATAACATTGCCCGAATATCTGTATGACTATAGATGAGTCATTACAGATTTTAATTGCCGAATTTTTTAATGAGGAGAAGGTATTGATTCGTTAGTAGCGGGCTTAAATATGTCTGAACAGAACCAATGCAGATATGAAAGTCATCGTGTCCACGTGCATTTCGGATGCTTCTCTGCTGAGCGTCATCGGAAGGTTGCTTCCTGATGTCATACTCATCAGGAAGCAACCAAACCGGTTTACGTTATCCGGAGAAAATATGCCGCACGCTATTTATCCTTCCCGCATTTGGTGCGAAATGATGACCAGATTTCAAAGTATCATCCGGCCGTATCTGTTATCCCCTTTGGATTCAGACTGATGCTATTATTTGTTCCAGACCATGACCATACGAGATTAGACGATGCGTGCACCGGGGTTCTAAAATAACCGCATGCTGAGGCTGGCTCCGATACGTTAAGTAAAAGCCGCCTCAGTGTACCGCCCGCTCAAAGGCGTTGATCCACGCCTCAATACTCCGGTTTAGCTCCCATACGGAGGCTTGAACGGCCTCCCAGTGCAGAATGATATTTTCATTGGCGGCATCACTCAGCAGACAGCTTTTTTCCATCAAACGGCAGTCCCCCTCTGCGCGGACGGCCCCGATGATTTGTGCCGCTCCTGAGATACGGTGCATGCACTTTGCCAGTTCGGGCCAGTCTTCAAGTTCGAATAAATCTTCAGCCAGCGCAAGATCTTCCCGATTGCTTGTGAGCGTGACGGACAGCAACTCGCGTAACATGGACTTGTCGTTGTGTGTGAGCGTGTATAAATCATTCATATTAAGCAGATGTTCGAGAGAGGGTTCCGGTTCGGCAACAGTTGTAGCGTCATTTTCCATATCGGCTATCTGATGAAGGTTTTCAGAGGCGTCATCTAGAATCATCTGCAACTGGGGCAGTTGCAGTGGCTTGAACAGGCAGTCGTCCATACCAGAGGCGATACAGCGGGCACGTTCCTCTGGCCACGCATTTGCCGTCAGACCGAGAACAATGATGTTCCGGTTTTGATGCTGCCTGATCAATCGTGTCAGTTCAAGACCATCCATGCCCGGCATAGTACAGTCTGTAATCACGACGTCAAATACATCCTTTTGCCAGCATTTCCAGCCCTCTTCACCGTCACTTGCCACCGTAACATCATGCCCCAGATGACTGAGCTGATGTCTGAGCAGTAGGCGGTTTGCAGGATGGTCATCAACGGCAAGTATGCGAAGCCTTCTGTGTCTGTCCGGGAAATCCTGCGGAGGAATGTTTTCCGGCTCGCTGCGCTCCATGCGGATTGCTGCAGGGACGGTAAAGGTGACCGTTGTTCCCCGTTCCAGTTGACTCTGCATGTGAATATTCCCGCCCATCATGTCGACAAGCTGTGAACAGATGGCCAATCCCAGTCCAGAGCCACTCTGAATGCGTCCGGCACGCGCCTGAACCCAGGGCGAAAAGATATCCTCCTGCTCCTCAGGCGATAATCCTTTGCCCGTATCGCGAACGCTGATGGTGAGGGTTGCATCACCGTCATATCCGGCATGAATAATATGCAAATCGACGTCAATATACCCCCTGTCTGTGAACTTGATAGCGTTACTGACCAGGTTTGACAGCACCTGCCTGAAGCGGAGCGGATCAATGAAGACTTCATATGGCAATTGTGCAGGCAGTGAGCTTCTGAGTCGAAGACTTTTCTGCCTCGCCAGGCCTTCAAATACACGGACGATCGGTGGGAGAAGGTCACTGGTTCTTACCCACTCCGGGGTTAGTTCCAACCTGCCGGATTCAATGCGAGCCATGTCAAGAATGTCACCAATCAGCCCCATCAAGCTTCTGGCGGACTCCCATGCTACTTTCACCGTGTCATTTTTATCACTCTCAGACTGGCTGGTTTTCACTACCAGCTCAAGCAGACCAATAATGGCACTCACCGGCGTTCTGATCTCATGGCTCATCGTGGCGAGAAAAGTGCTTTTTGCACGGTTAGCCTGCTCTGCCCGCTCGCGCGCCTCAAACAATTCACGGTTGAGCTCTTCCTGTTCAGTCATATCCAGCCAAGTGCAGATAAAGCCGTCTGGCATCCCGGAACCATCTGTAAAAGTCACGGAGTAGTGCAGAATGTTTCTGAACCTTTCGCCGTCATAGATACGCTCATGGCTGATAAGCGGCTGAAATGCATCTCCCGATTCGCTGACCTGACGGGTGACGTTGCTCCAGAGTGAATGAAGTGGGTGAATGTCCTGATTTAATGTCTGTCCGGTAAACGCATGTTCTGGCTGACCAAAAAAGTCACTGAGCGATTTATTACATAAGCGAAGATTTCCTTCCAGATCAGTGACGTAAACGGGTAATGGCAGGGTGCCGATAAGGGTTTCGTTAAATTTCAGCTGACTATGCAGGCGGCTCTGCGCTTTTTTTCTTGCCACTATTTCCCTGCGCATATAGAAAATCCATATCAGAGAAGTGAGCAGAATAATGGTGGCCACCCCAATAACGAGCCAGAACTGTTTGCGGTAAAGCTCCCAGGTATTTAGGCGCACGTCCGGCCGGGTCTGCCATTTTTTTATGATGTCGTTTATGTCTGAGGGTGAAATATTCTCCAGCGCCTTGTTGAGTATACCAAGCAGTTCCGGCTGAGTACGGTTAACCGCAAAGCCAATCTGACCATCGGCTGCATCTAAACTCCCCGCAATCTTTAACTGCCCCTCGAAATATCGGTTGATCATGTAGCTGGCGCCAAACAAAGTATGGATCGCAATATCCGCTTTATCTTCAATCACGTCCTGCATGGCAACGCTGGCATTAGGGGTTTCCACAAACTTAATGCCGGGATGACGCGCCTGAAGTGTAGAAAGCAGCGGATTGCCCTTTACCAGTGCTATACGAAGGCCTGATCTATCATCCGGCATATCCCTGTTTGCCCGAATGATTTCAACGAATGGAGACTTAAAATAGGGGCGGGAAAACAGGAGCCTGTCGTTACGATCGTCGCTGTAACTGAGAGCCCCGATAAAGAGGGTTTCCCCACGGTCAAGCTGCGTCTGCATGGCTTCGAGCGATCTGGCCGCAACGGGGATGAATTCAATTCCGGTTCTCTGGCTGACCAGTTTTAATATGTCAGCCGTCACGCCGTAAAAGTTATCGCCGGCGTCGGTCATCGTGAAAGGAGCATAGAAGGAATTCACTGAGACTCTGACCTGAGGATGACGCTGGATCCATTTACGCTCCTGTTCGTTCAGGTCAATGTGTTTACGTAAACGCCAAATATCTGCCTCTTCACTCCACTGCTGCATAATGATTTGCGACTGAGCAGAGGGAATTGCGTTCAACGCGGCGTTCAATGTCCTGAGAAGAATTTTATCATTGCGCGACACAATGAAGCGGGTTCCCGTATCCCGTTCGGGATAGACGGTCTGGTATTCCAGATGGTTGGGATAGTTACGCTCTAGTAGATATGACGTAGTGACAAGGTTTCCGATAAAAAAATCATTCCTTTTAAAGGCTACGGATGCCAGTGCTTCTTCATCCGTATCAAAATGCACGATGCGGGCTCCGGGAAAATTAGAACTTATCCAGTCGTCATCGACATACCATCGCGCTATTGCCAGACGCATACCTGGCTGATAGGTGAAATTTTCACCGGCTGTGAGCTTCGGATGGACCAATACCGGGTGATCGCTCACGAACCGATTCGAATAGATGAAATCTCCATCGAAGGGCCATCTTTTTCCTGAAGCATCAAGCATCAGGTCAACCTCATGGTGGCTCATTGCTTTATAGGCGGCATCCTGGGAGGGGTAGCTGATGACCTTTACTCGCACACCAAGGTAGCTCGCGGTGAGCATTAAATAATCTGAGGCAATACCCTCAAATTTCCCGTCCTGAGTAAACATACTGATAGGGGGTATTTCAGGCTGCCAGACAGCAACTTTCAGTTCTCTTTTCTGACCCAGCCATCGCCAGTCCTCGTCAGTGATAGAAAACGAGCGGGGATCGTATTGCTCCCTGCTCAGGATTTGCAGTGGCTGTGATGAAAGATTAGCCGCTACGACCAATGGCAGTGAGGCGATTGAAGCCCATAAAACAAAAAGGAAAAATTTCAAATTTCAGTCCAGGTTGTTCCGGCGCGCAAAGTCGATGAGTTCAACCTGATTAACCAGGTTTAGTTTAGTAAGAATGCGGGTTTTGTAGGTGCTGACGGTTTTGTTGCTGATGTGCATCTTGGCTGCAATATCAATGACTTTTTCACCTCTGGCAAGATACTGCAAAACCTGTACTTCCCGGTTCGAAAGCGACCTGACAATCTGCGTTTCCTGAGAAAGAGACTGAGACCGATTAGATTCTCCTCGGTTTAATGGAAAATAACCGTAGCCCCGCAATACCGCGCGCGCAGCATCACCGAGTTCTTCCAGATTATTTTTTTTCCGACGAAACCATCTGCGCCGGTAGCCTTACAGCGGCTGAGATAATGTTCATCATTACGGGCGGTCAGAACAAGTATTCCTCCGCAGTAACCACTGATTCTGAGCTTTTCAATGAGTTCTATTCCCCCCAGTCCCGGAATATCGAGATCCACCGTTACCATATCCGGTTCAAGCTGCCTGACCAGTTTCAGCGCCTCGTACCCCTCACCTGCTTCAGCAATGATGGCGTGTCCGTCTTTTTCAAGCAGCATGCGCACCGCTAGGCGAGCAACCGGGTGATCGTCAATTATCAAAATGTTAGCCATGATTACCCCATCTGCGGACGGCTTGATTGAAATAATTTTACAACTCATACCACGCTGAACAATCAGAATGAGAGAGGACTTTCTTGCACTTGTAGTCCTCAGACTACAGCCTCCGTCTCACAGGGATTCTAGTGAAAAACAAACATTATTTATGTTAAATTGATTTGTCATCAATGTACTCAACGACCCTTTTTAAACATAGTGTAAGCTCTATCCTACAAAAAAGGTAAAAAGATCCTATTTATTTTTTTACTTTGAAAGTAGATATTTACGCCTTCAAAAATATCGACTGGTAATTTAAGATGAAAAGCCCTAACGCAATAGTAACCTCTAATTATAGCAGTGTTAAAGCGCAGCGTAGAGAACTACGCTCATTAGTGTGGATAGCAACACTGACTTGCTGTTGTGCCACATGGATGCTAATTACTCTTTTAATAGTACTGTATATATAGTCACCCGCACCATTTTTCAGAGCCAGATATCACATTTTCCGATGTTGTCTTCCCGCCATACAAGTTAATAATGAAAATAAAATATTTATCTTTTAGAGACTATCTTTAATCATTAGCTCTAAACGTTTTGATAAAGTAATAAGCATTGGACGGTCATAAAAATTTATAAGCAACTTACTTTTAAACCCTTTAATTTAAATATTTTCAGCGTGATGCTTTCCTCACACATTTCTCAACAAATTTAACGTAACGATTTATGTGATAACCCATTTTTATGCGTAATCGTGATGTTAAACCTGCTATCAGGCAGATCTAACTATTACATACAGCGCATTAGAAAATTTACATTTTTTAACTATCTTACCTGTATCTACCCTGACATCACATTACCTGCGCGACAATAAGTGATCACTATTTGGTCTTGATGTGCCAGTCGCAACAATCCCGTTCGACTATACTTGTCGGGATACAGATAGAATACGGCGATTCATGGCCGACATAATCGCTCGTTAATAAGGAATAAAAGAGCATCTCTGACCATAATTATGGACAAAGCTATAAAGATTTAACAGTGATGACAGCGGAAAGAAGGACACCGATGAAGACCAGCTCGAAAAGTACCAGCAGCAGTAGCCTTTCGAATTTTCCCAGGCAGGAATGCGACAGGATGGCATTACCTGTGCTGAGTGCTGTCAACACCATGCCCAGTGTAGAAGCCACTAAAAGACTCCAGAATATGATCGGATACCAGTCTACACCTTTTAGTTCCCGTTGCCTCAATACTGCAGCCATCACGACTGACTGTAATAGTCCAAGCGCTATCAGGCCAGAGGTTTCATTTGCGATTTTGCAGTAGTCAGACAGGAAATTTTTCATACCATACCCTTAGTTTTCACACAACGAACCAGCATAGCAGTCCTTTCACTTCAAAGGCTTCAACCTGGCCACATTCAGGTTTTCCAGACAACCATTTCCCTTTCCGGCCCCCACCATGCCCCCACTTTTGTCTGCCCCCACCACGCCCCCACCTGTTTTTTGAAAATCCCCTCTCAGCCCGGTAAATTTGCGGGTTTCAGCATGGCCCCCACTTTCTGTGTGTATACAGGGAAAAAGTGGGGGCGAAAGGGGGGGCGCCCCCACCATCCCCACCAGGCCCCCACTTATTCCCCCACATCCCTCTGAGAGTGAATGACAATATTTTCGCCGTCTAAAGAAACGAGCCCTGCCTTAGTCAGCTTGCCTAGCCAGCGGGAAAAATGCTTGCGGGTATCAATGCCCATGGCTTTCAGGTCATCAATGATGATGGCCTTCGTACAGGCCTCACCGCGCGCATTACGGCTTCTTACTGACTGCCATATGGCCAGATGATTATCACTGAGCTTTGGCACGGCAATTAAGTCCGGGTCGCTTTCCTCAGCTTCACGGGCGACGTCCCGCACGGCCAGCGAGTGGATTTCCTCTCCCTCTTCGTCCGTAAACAGCCTGACCAGCTGCAGGTCGTACGCCCGGCGCTTCGGCTCCTCAGCGTCCTTCATTTTGGTGCAGGAAAGTATCAGGGCGATGTTCTCATCCTCGCGCTTCACCTGAAACTCAGCGTCCAGCGCCGCACGGAACGAACTGGAGCCCCGCGCCCCCTTGGCCTCGTCTTTCCCTGAGTGGTGAACCACCAGCACCGTGGCGCCGGTCTTCCGCTTGATATCGTCACAGCCCTCGATAAACGCGCCCATATCACGGGCGTCGTTCTCATCGTTGCCGCCAAAGCAGCGCGCCAGGGTGTCGATGACAATCAGCCGCACCGGCAGCCCCCCATCAGACTCAATCTGCTTCGCCGCCAGGATGACCTCCTGCACCTCTGACTGCCGCACCGGAAAGACGGGGCGGTTTACCAGCCAGACGTTTTCCGCGCGCTGCTGATAAACCTGCTCCCAGGCGCGGATGCGGCGCGGCACGCCGATGCCCCCCTCACCCACGATATACAGCACCGCGCCGCGTTTTACCCTGTGGCCTGCCCAGGGGAGGCCCGCCGAAATATGGCAGGCCCAGGAGACGGCGAGAAAGCTTTTGAACGAGCCGCTGGGGCCGTAGATACTGCACAGCGCCTGCGCGGGCAGGACGTGCTTCATCACATAGTCCTGCCGGGCGTCGAAGCCCTCAGAGCCGCGCGACAGCGGCAGCCGGGTCCTCGCCGGGTCTGCCGCAGGAAAGACGCGCTGAATGCGCCCGGTGTCGCGCAGGCAGGCATTCAGCGCCTCCGTGCCGAGGATTTCCGCCACGACCGAGCGGCGGAGCGCCTTCACCTGCTCAGCGTCCGTGCCCAGGTAGCCGGCGTCGCACAGGTCTTCGTAGGTCATGCCGTGCAGCTGCATCAGCCGCACCACCAGCCTGCCGCAGCGGGTTGCCGGGTCGTGATGCTGGCGGGCGGCCTTTTCCAGCTCAGAGCGGCTGCAGGGGCGTCCGTGCGCCCACAGATAGACGCAGGCAAAGAGCGCGTCGGAAAGCGGCTCAGTAAGCCGCAGGGGATGGCTCATTTTGGCAGGCCTCCGCTCATCTGGAATTTGCCAATCAGCGGGTGGTACCAGTACGCCGAGCCGTACTTCCGTTTGGCCGCACGCAGCACCAGCCGGGCCGCTTCACGAAACTTCTCGTCCGGCACCAGGTAGCCTCCGGCCCTGTGCCGCACCAGCATCACGCCGGCGTTTTTTGCCAGCTCCTCCGCCTTTTTGGTGGAGATGCCAAACTCCGCCGCCAGCGTGCTGACCGGCGCCATGCCGGGCGGAATAGTGCCGCCCTGTGAATCCACCAGCGCGTTCAGGCTGGCCTCCAGGTCCCCGACGCGCGCAGTGAGCGCCTCCACCCGGCTGGCCAGCTCGTTAAACTTCACGTTACTGATCATGGTGTTTTCCTCCGTCAGCCCTGAGCGCGCGGTAGATCTCAAAGTTGATGTCGCAGGCCAGGCTGATGAGGTGCCGCAGCTGGGGCGAACACTCCTGGCAGGCCTTGTCCATAATCACCTCAAACAGCGAGGTGGCCATCTCGGCCTGGAATTCCGCCTGATCTAAGTCCATGGGCTCACGCATTTCGGGCCTCCTGAACGGGCAGCGGGTCCGCAGGAGAGAG
The DNA here is from genome assembly GCF_035783935.1 of Pantoea dispersa. Taxonomy (GTDB): domain Bacteria; phylum Pseudomonadota; class Gammaproteobacteria; order Enterobacterales; family Enterobacteriaceae; genus Pantoea; species Pantoea dispersa_C. The sequence continues at coordinate 209,899 of NZ_JALKOV010000005.1, forward strand.
GACAAGGCACCGGATATCCTGCTGTGAGCCGGCGCCGGTGCAGAGACGAAACGGGGGCACAGACCGGCCCTGACGGGAAATGGCGGGGAGGCGGTACTGATATTTGGGGCGAGTTTGGGTATGCTTGTTCATAGCCATAGTCGTTACTCCTAATAACGCGACAGGTCAGAAGCCTCGGATGTGTTGCAGCACTTCGGGGCTTCGTTCATTTGTTCACACCAACACACACTGGTGTTTAAACACGTTACCTCTAAGTGTTTAAACACGTCAAGAGGCTTGTGTTTAAACACTTCATGTGCCAAACGAACTGCGATAAGGTTGTTACCTGGTGAACCACAGAGGTTATGACTAAAAATGAGTACTGGGCATAAGAACAACAAATCCACCTTTAAAGGGATTCGTTTCCCGCACGAGTTAATTGATGCGATCGAAAAAATCGTTAGCGATGAAAAAAAACTGAACCCACAAACAAATTTCTCTTCTTGGGTAATACAAGCATGTGAAGAAAAACTGGAAGCGGAACAGCGCGGCAAGTAATAAAACATTTCATACTTACAGTTGATTACTTTGCTGAGCAGCATTTGGTAGCCTCGACACTGTAGCCCTGCGCCTATCTTGAGCTGTAAAATTTTCTTATTCTCAAACACAGTCAACCTCACATGGTCTGCGTACGACGCGTCGACGCCAGATAAGCGTCCAAATCTGACTGAAAATAAATAACCTTACGACCGACTTTGTAATGCGGAATTTGCACCTTCCCGGTGCTGGCCCAGTTAGCCAGGGTCTGGGGCGTAACCCCCAGATAGTACGCTGCCTCTGACCGGGTCAGACGGCTGGGAGTTTTCAGGCTGAGAGGGAATTGCATGAGTATCACCATCAATATCAGTTAAAGACTGATGGTGAATATCTATCGCCGGAGATACTGTGTGTAGCCTCAGAACGCGCTGTGATCGGATCACAACGCGCTATAAGGGGATCATAACGCGCTATGAGGGTATGACCAGCCGAAAAGGCGGATACGGGCGAACTTTGGAAGCCGGCCCGAGTTTCTCCTCTTTAATCCACCGTGCCAGCGTCTCTTCACTGACCTGTCCTTTCAGATGGCCATATACTTTTTTGATCATGGCATTTTTAGGGGTGTGCGGATAATGGCGCCAGGTTTCAGACATTATCGCGATCACTTCATCTGCATGTTTATTACGCCGTCCTGACGCATTCCTGCTGTTATGGCCGCTATACACTTCCCGACGGAACTCTTCAGACTGACGCAGCTTATTCATGGCGACATCAATAAACGTTGCGGTATCGGTCTGTCCCAGGATGTCGAAAGACTTCAGAACAGGAAGGAGTGAAATGGCTGTGTGGTAGTGCTGTTCAAGCAGAAGCAGCAGATAGGATTTAAGCAGGGCCAGCCGGGCACGGTCATAGCTGCCTTTCGCGAGGTCCATACACCAGAGCGGGTCTGAAATTTCGGTGATATACGTCCTGCGGTCTGCATCACTGAAGGACAACGCCTGGTAAAACATATTGATATAACCTGTCACCGGCTCTGCCATAGCCAGCTCTTCCAGCTTTTTTGTCATTTCCGCTTTAATTTCATCAATCATTTTCTGACCTCATTGACCTTTTCTGAGAGTGAGAAAAGCAGTCTTCGTTTCTCATCATCACTGAGGTGCTCCAGCGCTTCTTTCAGCCGGGCATCCAGGCCTTCGGGCTTATCCGCTCTCCCGCTGTAGCCCAGGATGGCATGCTCAATTTTTGCTGCCGGTGCCTGCAGTTCATCCGCACCAAAGTGCAGATACCCCTGGGTCACATCGGCACTGCGCAGCGTTCTGTGGTTCATCAGGCGCTTCAGGATATAGCTTCCTACCCCGGCCAGCTCCGCCACGGTACCGTAAGTTCGCCTCGCGTCATGCCACTTGAACGGGATGGGCTGCAGATTGTCCGGATTGGGTTCAGGAACCGTTGACCGGCTTATGCGCCCGGTGACGTGGCGGTATTCTTTGATGGTGGTCTTTATGCCCGGAAAGACCAGAGGATGCTCTCCGCGCCGCGCCGCAGCGCGCCGGCGGAACAGCGCCAGTAAGGTACGGGTGATGGGCAGTTCAAGCGGGTCGCCGTTTTTTGTCGTATCTATCCAGAAGTAGCGGCCTCCCAGGTTAACGCAGGACCAGGCGAGACCGAATATTTCGGACTTCCGCAGGCCCGTGAACGTGGCCATCTCCACGGCATCACACACGGTCGCAGCGAAATCATCACGTTCACGCTCCGCCTGTTCCCTCACCGTCTCTATCGCAGATAACCAGCGACCAAGATCATGGGTACGGATGCGGTCGCTTTTCCTGACCGTGCCATGCCATTTCCGCTTAGTGCTGAGCACCAGTGTGGGTGGATCGGGAAGCAGGGTTCGCCCTTCCTCATCCCGATAGTGATCGTGTGCAAAACGGTAAACCGCCCTGAGTGCGCGGGCCCATAAGTCCGCCTGCGCATGACTCCCCTGCCCGGTGCCCCGTCGCAGGGATCGCTTATCCGCACCATACCAGACCGTGCCATGCGTGATGGCTTTATGACGGGCTTCAACGCGATCGCGGGTGATGTAAGCCAGAGGCTGTGAGAGCCAGTCCCCTGAATAGTTGCCCAGAATGCTCCGGTATTGTTTTGCGGTGGCCGGCTTCAGGCGATGCTCGCGGCTGAGAATATAGGTGTTCAGGGCGTCCTGCAGGATGACGGCTGCCCGTTCGTTCGTGCGCTTCTGAATATTGGGATTCTGACCGCTGAGGGCCATGCTGCCCATGACCTCCAGGGCTTTCGCCCGGGCATTCTCCACCGACAGCGCAGGAAAACGCCCCAGCGTTGCCCGTAAAAACTTGCCGTTTTTCTTGCGGGACACACAGAAACTTTTCGTGCCGCTGACGCCGACACGGATCCGTAGCCCGTTTACGACCGTGTCGCCATACTCCACCTGCCCCCTGGCAGCAGGGGGCAGCTCTTCCAGCCTGGTTTTCGTGAATTTGAACGTTTCCATCCAACCTCCTCGACCACACGATCAGGGTATCCTGCGAATCGCATGGTCCAGCCAGGATACCTATAGGATTCCCCGAGAGCGTATTTGGAATGATTTCTGGTTATTTATACAGCGGTCATTATATTGGGAAGGTATTGAAAAGTATAGAGGGGTAAATTTACGTAACTTATTGATTTTACACTCATAATCGCTTGGTCGCTGGTTCAAACCCAGCAGGGGCCACCAAATTTAATAATAAAAAACATATAGTTAAGCCGCTCATCGAAGCGGTTTTTTTGTATCTGGTTTTTTGAGTGGCGGTAAAGTGGCGGTGCATTTTTTACCACGTACAAAGCCAGCGTCTTGCTAAGCTACTGCGCTGTGTGCTGCAGTAATGTGGTGAGCTATTTGGATTGATAACATCTGTCTGGGTTACTAAAAATTGATTTAGTATCTTTCATCGAATGAACTGAAAAATTTCTATCAATTATAAAAGGATTTTTAATTGCGTAGCTATCAGGAAATTGCAAGGCGTATAGCCAAAATTATTTTATCCCCCGAGTCGGCTTTAGGCTTCATTGATGGCGTGCTATCTGTTCCTAAAGATATTGGTTACTTGGCGTTTGGGTTTATTGATACCGATAACCGTTATCAGCGTGAGTCCGAAAAAATCAGGATGCTGACAGCCATTAAGTATGGCCTTCTTGAGAATCACAATTTCATCAAGACGATAGAGACGGTTCTGGACATCTTTAACAAAACTGTTCTTGAAGATAAGCAGAATGCCATTTACGGTAAAACAATGGCGTCGGTAGCTGGCCGCACAATCACTAATTCCCTGATAGCAGGTAAGCTTGCGACAATCATTGCACAACGAAGCTCATTCCTCATAACCTTACGCGGCGGCCTTATTGGTAACACATTATTGATTGGTGGCATGGTCGAGAGGTGTATTTATACTTCAGAACGCCTTCAGCAATATAATCCCGAGATTTATAATCGCCTGCGTACCCGGGATTTAGATTTGCTTTACTTTCTTGTTGAGCCAGCTTTAAACCCATTCGTTGATGCTCTGAAGATAAGGAATACGCAAGGGCAGGTAGCCTTTGAAAGACTTCTTTCCATGGTTGAGAATGAAATCAATGCGAAATGATAAACCTCACAAATTAAGTATCGGTAAGCGGATTCTGTTTACCCTCATCGAAGCATCTGGTGCTGTTATAGGGGGCTTCTTAGTCCTTCTTTGCAGTTACTGGTTTTTCCATTATGACACATGGCATGAGCGGCTGATCGCAATCGGCCTGACCATTGCGGTTGTCTATTTCATAGGGAAAATGCTGCCAGAACGACCAGACCAGTAGACCCGACCGGTTGTATTATTTTCAGTTTCGTAATCCCCCCTGCGCTCGTTAAGCCTTGCCAGTATTGGCCTGGCTGCGCTTAGGGCAAATCCCCGAACGCACAGCGCGCGATCCTATGCACTCACGTAAAATCCAGTTTTTCATTATATTTCAGGAAATTGATTTTTACTTAGATCCTTTTTCGATCCTCAAAACTTAAAAAAGCTGAAATTCTTTTCACTGATTTCAGTTGGCGTACTCCGGTACAAAGTCAGTAGTAGCGCAGCCCGGCGTGGCGGTTTGTAGAAAAATAAAACTGAAAAATTTTTCTGATGCAAAACCCGCAGGCGGGTGCAGTGTAGCGCCGATTTTGTCTGCGAAGCATTTATTTTGCCGGGGCGGAGGCGCAGCCAGCGCCACGCTGTGCTTACGATCTCTTTGCGGTAGGGCCGTGCAATGGCTGGCCAGTTGATTGGCAAGCTGCTCAAGAAGCGCCACGGTATCGAGCATCAACTGGGCTACGTTAATGTGTGCGTACCCAAGCCATACCACCGGTGCAGTAGACTCCTGCAGACTTCGTGCCAGTTGATGATGAGAAGCATCTAACCATATGCAAGGTGAAGGGAAACCAACTCGCACCCGAGTTTAATGAGCTACGCGGATTAATTGAGTGACCCGCATCAAACCCGTTAGAGAACGTGAGAGAGTTTAAAATCAATAAATCGGAGATGACGTATCTCACCATTGAGGAAATCAGAAGCCTTCTAGCCTAATGTGAGAACAGCCGGTCAAAGATCTGACGACCATTGTGAAAATCTGCCCGGTAACTGGCGCACAATGGAGTGAGGCCGAAGGCTTGAAAGGAAACCAAATCCGCGCCGGTCAGATCATATATGTGAAAACTAATGGCAAGAAAAGCCGCGCGGTGCCGATAACTTAAAAATTACAGGCTGGCCTTTCATCAAGCAGGAAAGCGCAGGTGCTCTTTAAACCGTGCTATTCAGCCTTCAGAAAGGCCATGCAACGCGCCGGTATCGAGACACCTGCTGGACAGCTTACGCATGTTTTTCGCCACACCTTCGCGTCTCATTTCATGATGAACTGTGGCAACATTCTTGTGCTTCAGCGGATATTAGGGCATACAGATATCAAGGTAACAATGAGATAGGCACACTTTGTAACGGATCTCTTGTCTGAGGCTTTGAGACTTAATTCACTAAGTATAATGGATTAAAGAATATGTTAATGGAAAACATAAAGTACAAATACAGTTTGCATGAAATTCTTTGTCTAAGGACTTATGCCGAAGCATTCGAAGCTTATCGAGTTGATGACTATGACAAAGAGATTACAGAATGGGCTGAGAGAGAAATAATAGAGGGGAACACATCACAAACCATGTTGATTCTCGCCTCTCTTAATTTAGACAAAAAACCTGACCCTTATGAGGTAAAACATTACCTTTCAAATTACATGCGCCAAGAGGGTATTTTCATGCCCAATCTTAGTGAAAGTTCTGTTGTGTGGTTAAGAATTAAAACTTGGTTTTTATTACATATAGAATCTCCCGAAGAAATCGAAGTCAGATTGCACCAAATCCCTGCGTACCCGCTGGGCCCAGATTCTCTTTTATCTAGCAAAATCACTTGGCGATACTACCATTTACACGAAGAATTATTTGAAGATTGGGGGCCAGACCATCCCTCTAAAGCATCTAAAATGAGTGAGTTAGAAATACTTAACTATGTCAGAGACAGATTAAAACCGTTTTATCGAATCCTTACCAATCAGGATTGGGTCGACTTTTTATCTGGCAAGCATCGCAATTCCTTTAAAAATGCAGAAACAGGAAATAATATTGATGGGCGTTGAATTTCATATAACAAGAGCAGAGTACTGGGCTGAAAACGATGATGACCAAATCAGTTCTGAAGAATGGCTAAAAATAATAAGCAGCGATCCCGAACTTAGCCTTAATCCAAGAAGCGGAGAGTTTCACGCCATATGGAATGGGGATGGATCGGATGGAGAAGACTGGCTTGATTGGTCTGGAGGTAACATTTATACTTAATGGCCACCAACTCCCCTCTACCGGAAAATGCTCCTAATATCTCAAAAGCTAAACGCGAAAGTAATGGACGACGATGGCACGATATATGAAACTTCAGACGACTGGCAATACAATCCAAAAAGCTGTGTAGTCACGACTTCAGTTGATACTACAAATGGGAAAAAAATGGCAGAAGAGCGTAACGCTATTCAATGCTTCCTATCGTTGTTCGGCCGAAAGAAAAGGTAAAAATAAGTAAGTTACTGATTTAACAAGCTTCAAAATGGAACTCATAACCACTTGTTCGGTGGTTAAAAAATTAGCGAAGGCCGCCAAATTACTCAATTACACCATTGACTTAAGCCACGCTTTAAACAGATAATTTTTTATTTAAGTTTCAACAATAGCGATGAAGAGGCAGCGCTTTTTCCCGTTACTATTAAAACTCACTGTCCGCCTGCTCGCTTTAATCTAAAACTACAAGCCTTCAAGACTCATGCTTTCCAATCCTGTTATTGTGTTAACAACCGCCTATTGCAGACAACTACACCACAATCTACCTCGCTAAGCCTGCATACAGCCTCAACTCCCCACAGAACCACACATTTTGCACACCATGCGCAGCACATCCCAGTGACTGCCAGCCGCTTACCTGCTAGATTATCTATTCAAAAATCTATTCACCTATCTATTCACAAAGTGATTCAACACTATGTCCACGCATGCGGAAATCGTACGTCAGCTTCTCTATAGCGGGCCGATGACAGCAAGGCAACTCATTGAAAAAATGAGTATAAGCCAGCCTACGCTTTCCCGTGCGATTAGAGAACTGGTTGATGACATCGTCAAAATCGGGGCGGGTCCATCTATTCAATATGCCCTGCGGGATACGTTTCGCGGATTCCGCTCGGCCCCGATTTATCGTGTTACCGATGAAGGGCAAATCAAACCTCTCGGCGAGTTGATTCCGGTTCGTCCGGAAGGGTTTGTGATGGTGCAGGCGGACCACAAAAGCTTTCACAGTGACGGGCTGCCGTGGTGGCTGTTTGACATGCGACCACAAGGCTATCTTGGCAGAGCGTATGCCTCGACTTATGCCGGCGGGCTCGGTCTGCCGGCGAATCCCGAACAATGGGCGGACGCAGATGTGGTCAGAGCGCTGCTGGCGCAAGGTCATGATGCGATCGGCAACCTGCTGATCGGCGAACAGGCGCGCAGCCGTTTTCTGGAAATGCCCGAACCGACACCCGTGGAGCGCGTGACGGCGTATCCCGAACTGGCGCGGGCCGCAGGCGCTGGTGAGGTGCCGGGCTCATCAGCGGGTGGTGAGCAGCCCAAATTCTGCACCTATACCGAACGCGGTCATGTGCTGGTGAAATTCACGGCAGCAGATGACAACCCAGTCAGCGAACGCTGGCGCGATCTGCTGATGGCTGAGCATCTGGCTCTGAAAGTGCTGGGTGTTGAGACCGACATGTTTGATATTAAAGGGCAGCGCTTCCTCGAAATCCCCCGCTTTGATCGGGTGGGCAAAATGGGCCGTATCGGCGTGTTTTCGCTGCGGGCGCTTGATGCGGAGTTCGTCGGCAATGCCAGTGCAAGCTGGCCGGTCCTCGTCAACCAGCTTGTGGCGGAAAAGTGTGTTCAGCCTGAGGCCGCCCACAGCACGGCCCGGCTTTGGGCATTCGGCATGCTGATCGGCAATACCGACATGCACGCCGGTAACCTGTCATTCATCAGTCGCCATGGCCGTCCTTATCACCTTGCGCCGGCTTATGACATTCTGCCGATGGGCTTTGCGCCCAGAGCGGGCGGTGCCATCGTGAATACGCTGCGGCCTGCGTCACTGCCAGAAGTGGTCAGCAGCGATACATGGCGGGAAGCACTGACTTTGGCGGAGGAATTTTTGTCGCTGACGAACAGTTGCGATGGCTTCTCAGCGCGATTTGCGCCGTGCCTCGCCGCGTTACAGCAGCATCTGGATGAGGCGCGATCGCGCATCGCCCGGCTGGGCTAAGCGCGTTTCCATATTGATAATGTCTTCAACGCTGCATCCTCGAAACCGGCGGTGACAAACCGCCTCGCACCCGATTTTCACCCCCGCAACTTTGCAAAAGTAAAACGATCGGTTTACTTTTTAAGGTATGAGTAAAAAACAACACATCCTGAACGCTGCCGAGCGGCTGTTCTACAACAACGGTTTTCATGCCACCAGCACCGATTACATTTGCCGTGAGGCGAAGGTCTCCACGCGTACGCTCTATCAGCACTTTCCGTCGCGCGAGCGGTTAACCGCCGCGGTGATGACCGCGCGCCGGCAGCGCTTTGCCGATTTATTGTTACAGCCAGACGATCCGGCAGCCATCAGCCAGCTGTTTTTGGTGCTGGAACAGTGGATGCGGGCGGAAGGTTCGCTCGGCTGCTTTTTTGCCAAAGCGTACGGAGAGTATACGGAGCAGGATGCTGAGCTGGCGGCGCAGGCGCTGGATTATCGCTACTGGCAGCGCGGCTACATCCGTGCCTGCCTGGCGCACTCGCGCAGGAATTCGCCGTCAGCGCTGGCCGATGCCATCTGGATACTGTTTGAAGGGGCGATTATGGCCGGGTTGATTGACGGTCCGCAGGCCGCGGTCAATGCACGTCTGGCGGCCGAGAAACTGATGGCGAGTGCGTCATGAAAACCTCACTCCGCCTGACGCTAAGTGGCTTTATGCTGATCGCCGTGACCTACGGACTGGCGCGTTTTGCGTGGGGAATGATGATGCCGCAGGTGGCGCAACAGATCAGCTTCAGCCCGCGCGCGTCGGGCATGCTGGCTGCCTGCAGCTATCTGGCTTACTGCCTGGCCACACCCGGCGCCACGCTGCTGCTGGCGCGCTGGGGCGTGCGCAGCACCGCCATGCTGGCAGCGCTGACGGCCATGCTCGGCTTACTGCTGCTGGCCGCTGCCGGCAGCGCATGGCTGATTGCCGGTGGACTGTTTATCGCTGGTCTCGGTGCCGGACTGGCTTCGCCGGCGCTCGCCAGTGCCGTGAGCCTGCGCATTGACGCATCGCGGCAAACCGCTGCTAATACACTCATTAATGCCGGCACCGGCGCGGGCATTATTGTGTCAGTGCCCATTTTCATGCTGGTGCCCGGCGGCTGGCGCGCGGCCTGCTGTTGTTTTGCCATGCTGGCGTTAATCAGCCTGCTACTGGCCCGCTGTTGCCTGCCCGCCGGTCGCGCCGATCCACCGGGATCGCCGGTTGGCTGGCGCGATCGATTGCACAATCGCGCGCTGCTGCGGGTGATCGCTATTGCTTTTTTCAGCGGGATCGCCAGCGCGGCATGGTGGTGTTTTGGAGCGGATATATTGCGCCAGCACAGCCACCTGACCGACGGCCAGGCCAGTATACTGTGGCTGGTTAGCGGCGCGGCCGGCATTCTCGGCGCGCTCACCGGCCCGCTGGCACGCTACATCGGTATGCGTCAGGTGTACTGGCTGGCGCAGCTGGCGATGGCCGCACCGCTGCTGTTGCTGGCGGCGCTCACTCACTTTAGCTACTGGCTGCTGCCGGCGGCGGCACTGTGCGGCGCGGGATATGTCACGCTGTCGGGTATTCTGCTGGTTGCCGGCGCCGCTGCCACGCCACAAAACGCGGCCTCCGGCGTGGCGGCGGCGTTTCTGACGCTGGCGATTGGGCAAATTGCCGGGGCGATACTCTTTGCGCAAATCTACAGCAGCAGCGCTACTACAGCACTGCTGCTGTTCGCCGCCATCCCGGCTGCGCTGCTGTTTCTGGTACCGGCTAACCCGGAGCAGCGGGCTGGCACTTAACGTCCGGTGGTGAGCCAGCGGCTGAGGATGCCAGCGCTGGAGTAGCCGCGAATGATCGCCGCGTAGCTGTCAAAGCGGTTGCTCACTTCGCTTACCTGGTTGTTATACAGATCGCTCTCGGCGCTCAGGACATCCAGTAGCGAGCGGCGTCCGAGGTGATACCACTGATCGAAAAAGTCTTTGCGGATGCGGTCAGACTCAACAATCAGACTCTTATACAGCGCGGCGCGATCGGCCATCGAGTGTGCGTCCTGACTGGCGGCGCGCACGCGATTTTCCAGATCGCGTCGCTGCTCCTGCACCTGCTGGCGGCTGGCTTCGGCGCGTTTGATCGCCGCAATCTCCTGCGCGTTGGTTGAACCACCGCGGAACAGACCCCAGCTGACGTTAAGTCCGGTTTGCCACGCCTGCTGGCGACCGAGCTGATCCTCGCGCGTATTTTTGGTTACCGTCCAGTTGAGTTTGGGCAGGCCGGAAGCTTTGACCGCCTCAGCCTCTCTGAACGCTGCTCGCGTTTCCGCGCTGGCGCGCAGGATCAGTGGGTGATTATCCAGGCTGGCCAGCTGGCGGTTGAGATCGCCAAAATTCATCGCCCAGCGATCGCTGGCGGGCAGCGTCACGCGACTGTTGCCCATCAGGCGGTTCAGTGTGATTTCGACATCGCGCGCGCGCGATTCGGCATTCTCCAGATAACTCCGCGCCTGCAGCAGACGTCCTTTGGCCTGCGTCAGTTCGCTGCGGCGACCGCTATCCGATTGCACAATACCGCTCAGCATGGTGGTCAGTTCCGTCATGCGCGCCACATACTGCTGGCTGATGGCAATGACCCGCTGTTGCTTGTTCCATTCGATTAACGCGTTGCTGACCTGCATCGCCAGCTCTTCACGCTGCGCCTGCGCCGCCTGCTGCGCTGAGGTCACGCGCTCTTCGCGGCTTTCGATGGTGCGGCTGGTCTGGCCAAAATCAATCAGGTTGGTCGCCATCGACACGCCGAGCGCCGGCACGTTGCTCTGTCCGTCATAGCTTTTTACCCCGCCACCGAACTCTTTGGTCGCCGAACTGGCGCTGACATCCAGCTGCGGCCAGCGCTGCCCTTTCGCCTCATCCACGCTGGCGACGGCAACTTCGGTTTGTGCGACGGACGATTTCAGCGCCGGACTGATGCGCCAGGTGATACGCGCGGCCGAGAGGAATTTCTGCCGCAGCTCGCCTTCTGCCACGGTTTCATCCACCGCACCGCTCAGGCTGACCGGCGAACGCGCCACAGCGGCATCGGCAGCGGTGGTTCGGGTTTCCGCTACCGGCGGGCTGACATAACTGAACTCGCTCTGTGCTTTCACTTCTGCTTCATTGACCGGCACCGGCGCGGGCTGTTGCGGGTTGAAAGTGCGTACCGATTTCAGCAGCGGATTGGTTTGCTTGGGTTCCGGCTGGCGCTGTTCCTCCGTCAGGAAGCTGCCGCCCTGTACTGACTGCACCGGCGGCGGCGCAATCGGCGCTGCCGGTGCCGGTGCAGGCTGGGTGCGTGGCGCGGCAACCGGTGGCGTCACCGCTGCCGTCGGCGCGGGCGTAAACATCGGCTGTGGTGCCGGCGCGGTTGCAACGCGCTGAGCTGGCGCAGCAGGCGCACGCTGTACCGGCGCGCTGCGTACTGGCGCCGCAGCGGGTGCAGGAGCTGCCGGGCGATGTCCGCTCATTTCGGCAAACATCATCAGTTCACTGGTGGAATCGGCCATTACGTTGATGGCCGGCGCCATCATGACCGTAATGCAACCGGCAAGCAGAGAGAGGCGCCGCGCAGCTGCGCGACGAGGCATATTATTATTTTTCATGGTTATTAACGCTCGCGGAAGGCTTCTTTCGCCTTAAGTACCGGCTTCAGCAGGTAATCAAGAATGGTTTTCTCACCGGTGCGAATTTCCACCGTGGCCACCATGCCGGGAATGATCGGCAGATCTTTGTTGCCAGCGTGCAGCGTGCTCTTATCGGTGAGGATCAACACGCGGTAATAGGTGTCATCCGGTCGGCCGGAAGCGGCTTTCTGATCGTCTTTCAGCGTATCCGGACTGATGTATTCCACGTGGCCATCCAGTCCGCCATAGATGGCGAAATCGTAGGCAGTGATTTTCACTTTGGCCGGCAGACCCGGACGCAGGAAAGCGACATCAGAAGGACGGATTTTGCCCTCTACCAGCAGCTGCTCTTCCAGCGGCACGATCTCCAGAATGTGCTCACCGGGCTGAATCACGCCGCCGATGGTGTTAACGCGCACGTTTTTCACCGTGCCGCGCACCGGTGCGGTGATGGTGGTGCGCTCGACCACGTCCGCACGGCCAATCAGGTTTTCGCTTACCTGGCTGAGCTCCAGCTCCAGCCGCGCCAGTTCGGTGTTGGCGTCAGACTGATAACGGTTACGCCGCTCGACAATCTGTGCCTGGATATCGTTGGCCTGGCGCTGCATACGCAGCAGCTCGACTTCAGACAGTAATCCCTTCGCCGCCAGCGGCTCCGCCAGACGGATTTCACGCATTGACAGGCCATAGCTGCGCTGCAGTGAGTTGACACTGTCGTTCAGCGCGCGTTTGCGTGCTTCATAGGCTTTGGTTTCCTGCGCAACCACCGCGGGATCGCTCTTCACCTGCTCGTCAAATTCCAGCGGCTGTGCATAGGCTTCGGCACGCAGACGCGCAATGCTGCCCTTCAGACCAATCACCTTGCTCAGCGCCTCGCGATAGCTCGATTGCGCACGCGTTGGATCGATTTTCAGCAGAACGTCGCCCCGGTTGACCACCGTGCCTTCACGCACGTTCATTTCGGCGAGAATGCCGCCTTCCAGACTCTGAATCACCTGCTCGCGGCTGCGGGAAATCACTTTACCGTCGCCTTTGGTGATCTCTTCAACCCGCGCATAGTTAGCCCAGGTGAGGCCGATGCCAATCACCGCGATGATGATCCACATCACCAGCTTCGATCCCGGCGTGGTTTGTGACAACAGGGACGCCTGCACGTCATTCATGAACTCGGCATCTGCAGCAGAGAGATTTTTGCTGCGGCTGCGCCATGGCATTAACTTGATCATACTGCGGCCTCCTCTGCCGCGGCGGCTGCGGGCTCTGACGTTGCCGAAGCATCGTTCGCCGGCGCAGGTGCGCGCGCCGCCTGCTCTACCGCCTGACGCGGCGGCTGGCGGGTTTTACCTTTACCTTCCAGCGCGGCCAGCACCTGCTCTTTCGGGCCATCCGCGACAATTTTTCCTTCCTCAACCACGATGATGCGGTCGACCAGCGCCAGAATTGACGGACGATGTGTCACGACAATCAGCGTGTGGCCTTCACTGGCGCGACGCAGATGCGCAAGGAACTGGCTTTCGGTCATGCTGTCCATCGCGCTGGTCGGCTCATCCATCAGCAACACTTTAGGCCGCGTCAGCAGAGTTCGTGCTAATGACACCAGCTGGCGCTGGCCGCCCGACAGTCCTTCACCGCCCTCGCCGACCGACAGATTAATGCCGCTCGGGTGGCGCGCCGCCACGTGATCGAGACCGGTGAGGTTCAGCACACGCAGCAGTTCGTTCGCGGTGGCATCCGGTCGGCCAATCATCACGTTTTCGCGCAGCGTGCCGTAGAACAGGCGCGCATCCTGGCTGACGAAACCTACCGCTTTGCGCCAGTCCGCTGGATCGATCTGGTTAACATCCAGTCCGTCGGCGGAGATCTGCCCTTTTACCGGCTGATACAGACGCGCCATCACGCGTAACAGCGTCGATTTACCACTGCCGATGCGGCCAAGAATCGCCACGCGCTCACCGGCCTTGATGGTCAGCGAAATGTCTTTGAGGATTTCCGGATTGGGCTTCATCGGCGGTGCCGGATAGGAGAAACTGACGTTGCTCAGCGAGATCTCACCGGTCAGCGGCGGATCGGTCAGGTAGGTTTTACTGCTGTCGCGATCGACCGGCATCTCCATCAGCTTATTCAGCGAGGTCAGCGCCGCTTTGGCCTGCTGATAACGCACCGCCAGGCCAATCACCTGACCCAGCGGGCCGGTAGCGCGACTGGCCAGCATCACGGTGGCGATCATCGCACCCATAGTGAAGGTGCCGGCATTGATCAGGTAAACCCCGGCGACCACCAGCATCACGGTCTGAAACTGCTGCAGAAAGGTCACCACACCGGTTGCCAGCGTCGAATAGCGTTTTGACTTCATTGAGTTAGCCGACTGCAGCGCGCTAAAGTTCTCCCAGCGGCGCTGCATGTGCGCTTCACCGCCGACCGCCTTCAGCGTTTCCATGCCTTCAACCGACTCGATCAGCACGCCCTGTTTCAGCGAGGCGTCGCGCAGGTTCTCTTTCATGATGCGCGCCAGCGGCCACTGGATCGCGGCGCTGACAATAATGATCAGTGGGATCATCATTAATGGAATAATCGCCAGCGGACCGCTGATAAAGAAGATCACGGCCACGAACATCAGGATGAACGGCAGATCCGAAATTGCCGCCAGCGTCGCCGAGGCCACAAAATCGCGCACCGATTCGTATTCACGGATCTGGTTGGCGAAAGTGCCCGATGAGGCCGGTTTGTGCTCCATCTGAATCGACAGCGCCTGACGGAACAGCATGCTGCCCAGCACCAGATCGGCTTTCTTACCTGCCATGTCCAGCAGGTGCGCCCGCACAAAGCGGGTGATGGCTTCGAAGATCATGGCGATGGTGACGCCGATCGCCAGCGACCACAGCGTGACAAAGGCCTGGTTTGGCACCACGCGATCGTACACGTTCATGGTGAAGAAAATGCTGGAGAGTGCCAGCACGTTGATCAGCACGGCGGCGATGGCGGCGCTGCGGTAGTAACGCCGGTAGCGCCACAGCGTGCTGAACAGCCAGTGACCTTTGACCTCCGGCAGCATTTCGCTGGCGCGTTCATCCAGCACCGCCGCCGGTTTCGCCATCACCGCAAAGCCGGCGTAGATCTCATTGAGTTCCGCCAGGCTCATCTCTACCGCTTTATCACTCACTTCCGGCATGATCAGCTGGAAGCGCAGCTCGCGCTGATTCTCCTCATTGGTGTGAATGCGTCGCGACAGCACGATGCAACCGCCGCCGTTCAGCCGCAGCAGAATCATCGGCATCAGCTGCTCCGGCAGATCCTGCAGGCGGCGTTCGACCATGCCGCCGGTAATGCCAGCGTTCTCCAGAGCGGTCATCGCCTGCGACGGCGACAGCAGCGTCGCTTTCGGCAGACCGGCGACCAGCGCTTCTTCACTCTTCTCGCGTTTGTAGTGTTTGCAAATCCACGCCACGCTTTTTAACAGCGTGTCATCCACGGTGGTTTCGATACGAGCAACAGAACGCGCATCCTGCTCCACGGCATTCTGCTTCTGGTCCATCATTTCCCGACTCCTGTAAACCTGACAAAAAACGGTGGACGCATCGTCCACCGCAGACTTTTCTTTGAATTGGGAAAATTCTGACAGAAGGCAGCTTTCAGGCCGTCCAAGACTTGTCTCAAACGGTGGAGAATATTTATGAATAAAGTGGCAAAAGCGCGGCGGAATGCGCTCTGGCGGCCGCACGCGCGCATAATAATTGCGGCACTGTTGAGCGCTGTCCTGGGCGTGCTATCTTAGCTGCTCGCTTTACTGCAACCGGACAATAAGCAATGGCAAAACAGCGGGTAGGAATCGTATTTGGCGGCAAGTCGGCTGAACATGAAGTGTCGTTACAGTCGGCAAAAAACATTCTTGAGGCGATCGATAAAAACAAATACGACGTAGTGCTGCTCGGGATCGACAAACAGGGCGAGTGGCATCTTAACGATGCTTCCGGGTTTCTGCTCAACGCCGACAATCCGGCGCTGATTGCCCTGAACCGCTCCGGTGAAAACGTGGCGCTGGTGCCCGGCAGTCGCGCAGAACAGCTGATTACGCGTCAGCAGGCGCAGCCGCTGTCGCAGCTGGATGTGATCTTCCCGATTGTGCACGGCACTTTAGGCGAAGATGGCTCGCTGCAGGGGCTGCTGCGCATGGCCAACCTGCCGTTTGTTGGTTCGGATGTGCTGGGTTCCGCGGTCAGCATGGACAAAGATTTCACCAAACGTCTGCTGCGCGATGCTGGCCTGAACGTGGCGCCGTGGCTGAGTGTTACCCTGCCGCAGCGCGCGACGCTGGATGTGCAGGCGGTGATCGCGCGCTTTGGTCTGCCGCTGTTTATCAAGCCGGCCAATCAGGGTTCATCCGTCGGGGTGAGCAAAGTGACGCATCCAGACGAATTCGACGCGGCGCTGGATCTGGCGTTCCGCTTTGACCGCAAAGTGCTGATTGAACAGGGCATTAACGGTCGTGAGATCGAATGCGCGGTGCTGGGTAACGACGCGCCCGAGGCCAGCCCGTGCGGTGAAATTGTGGTGCACGATGCTTTCTACTCGTACGACACCAAATACATCAGCGAGAGCGGCGCGCAGGTGGTGGTACCGGCTGACATCAGTGCGGAAGCCAGCGAGGCGATTCGGGCGGTGGCGATCAGCGCGTTTCAGGCGCTGGAGTGTTTTGGCATGGCGCGCGTCGATGTGTTCCTCACCGCATCAGGCGACATTATTGTCAACGAGGTGAATACCTTACCCGGCTTCACCAACATCAGTATGTATCCCAAACTGTGGCAGGCGGCAGGGCTGAGTTACAGCGATCTGATTACCCGCCTGATCGAACTGGCGCAGCAGCGTCATCAGCAATCCAGCCAGTTGCACAGCAGCGTGTAATCCGTGATGACGTGGCTCAGGCCACGTCATGCGCCATACTGCGCGGCGCGATTGCCGGCGAGGTCTGATTGCGGCCGTTGCGTTTGGCCACGTAGAGGTGTTTATCCGCCGCCGACACCAGGCGGTTGATCACCCCCGGCCATTCACGCTCGTTAACCACACCGCCGCGCGCCAGGCCCAGACTGACCGTCACCGTCACGGTGTTGCCCTGAATCCAGAACTTCTCTTTCACCATTGCCTGACGAATCACTTCGGCCAGCTGAAACAACTGGCTGTGGGTGTAATCAAACACCACTACCACAAACTCTTCGCCACCGAAGCGACACACCAGGCCGCGACTGCCGACCACGTGCTGCACGCGGCGCGCAATCTCTTCCAGCACGCCATCGCCGGCATCGTGGCCGAAATTATCGTTAATGGCTTTAAAGTAGTCGACATCCATCATGATTACGCCGGCTTCGCGCTGCAGGGAAAACGGCTGCTGGCGCAGATTTTCATACAGGCCGGAGCGCGACAGCAGCTGGGTGAGGAAATCGTAATTGGCGCGCAGCGCCAGCCGGTGATTGAGCTGACGAATGGCGTCCATGCTCACCGCCACCAGCAGCGGGCTGAGCGCGACAGTCGCCACGCCCAGCCGTGCAGAGGTGAGATGGCTGATGGGCAGCAGCGAATCATCGCCCTGAATATTCATCACGCCGTGCGCGACCAGCACGATCTCGGTGATGCCGGTGAACAAAATCACCAGGCTGGTGATCGGAATCGGTAAGACAATGGCACACCAGATCAGCGCCGGCACCGGGAAAGTCAGGCTGCCCGCGCCACCAATCAGTGCGCCCACCGTGAGCGACAGCACCACGGCGAGCAGCGGCAGCAGCTTCGCCGGGTGCAGCAGCGTCGGAAGCGGCACGCTGCGCAGCGGACGCGTCAGCATTACCGGCAGCAGCATCAGCGAGGTGGAGAACTGCTCGCTGAACCAGTCGGCCCATGCCACCACGAAACGCGCGTTGAAGTCGATATCCTGCGCCCAGGCGCCCCAGGTGGCGCAGGTCGCCGCGCCGAGCAGGCAGGCCGGGAAGATGCGCATGGCGTTGAAAACCTGGCTGTTTGCGCTTGGCGATTGCAGATGCTTAATCAGCATGCTCACTGACACCAGGATAAACAGGATATTGGCAAAATTTACGGTGACCGCCGGCAACGCCCAGCCGGAAAACACCGTATCGTTGAAAATCATGGCGGCAAAGCACACCAGATAACTGGAGGTGGTGTGCAGGAACGGGTTGCGCACCATTAAGCCGGCGATCAGCGCATTGACCGGCCAGAACAGGGAAAACTCTTCAGGAATACGCAAATGGCTGCCGACAAAGCAGAAAAACAGCGTAATGAGACACAGCGAAAGAGCATTCTTTTTGACATTATTCTCTTCAAACAGCTTAACGCGCATACGTCTGAACCCTGTAACCTGAAATCGCTGCCATCCGCCGCGGGTACCAGCAATCATTTAACCTGAAAAATCCGTGTGATAATTCGCTAATTAAACCGGTGTTCATCACCCTACTCTGCGACTGAGCGGCGCTCACTCTGCCATGAAAGCCAGAGACGAGCTACCAGCCCCGCTAAAAGGGAGTGAAACAGGCAGGCGCTGTGAGCGGCAATTATGCCGTATAAATAAAAAAATCGGATATCCGGGATATCCGATTCTGGCGAAAAAAACTGCATGACTTTGCGCGGGAACGTTATTTCACCGCCACCGGCCACTGGCTCAGCCGGATGCCGCGCTCACCGGCGCTATCCCCGAAATCCTGCAGCACCGCTTTCACGTCCGGATCCATATACTCGGCGTTATCGTGATCGACAATCACCACGCTATTTTCCGGGATCTCCGCCAGCAGCCCCTGCAATTTCGGGTTGTGCATAAAGGTCAGGTTTTGCTGAAAGCGCAGCACGTAATGGTCGTCATAGCGGGTAAGCTGCAGCGCGTTGCGGTGGCTTTGGTAGATGCTGCACAGAATCTGCGTCGCGATACCGATGCCAATCCCGGCCAGCATGCCAAACACAATAATGCCGCCGATGGTAGCGAGGAACGGCACGTACTGCTGCGCGCCCATGCGAATCTGTTCGATGAACAGGCGCGGCGTTGCCAGCTTATAGCCGGTGTACAACAGCACCGCCGCGAGGCTGGCGAGCGGAATCGCGTTGAGCAGCGCGCTGAACCACAAGCCGCAAATCAGCAGCAGCACGCCGTGCAGCAGAATCGACAGTTTGGTCTGCGCCCCCACGCTGACGTTGACCGAACTGCGCACAATCACGGCGGTAATCGGCATTGCGCCGAGCAAGCCCGCGGTCAGGTTACCGATCCCCTGCGCGAACATCTCTTTATTCGGTGACGGCGCCGGATGCTGCGGACGCAGTTTTTTCAGCGCTTCCTGACTGAGCAGGGTTTCCAGGCTGGCCACCAGCGCCAGGGTGATCGCCACCACCCACACCGACGGATTCTGCCACGCCAGCCAGTCGGGCGTTTCCAGCTCCGCTACCAGCGCCGACACACTGTCAAACGCTGGCAACACGATGCGCGGCAAGCCTTCGCCGAGGCTGGGGAACAGGCGATCGCCCAACACCGTAGCAAGGCAGCCAACCAGCACCGCCACCAGCGGGCCGGGGATCCAGCTCAGCACCTTGACCGCTTTAATCGCCGGCGTGGTCCACAACCACAGAATCAGCAGACCGCTTCCCGCCACCAGCATCGCGCTAAGCGAGAACGAAAACTCTCCGCTGACCAGCGACAGCAGGCCGGCATCGCTCGCTGCGCCCAGCGCCACCGGAATCTGCTGCATAATCAATAGCAGGCCAATGGCCGCCAGCATTCCCTTAATGACGCTGCCCGGCACCAGCGAGATAAAACGACCGGCGCGCAGCAGGCCCAGCACGCACTGCAGCACGCCGGCCAGAATCAGCGCGGTGAGAAATGCGGAAAAGCTGCCGAGCGTGTGGATCGAGGCCACGACGATGGTCACCAGCCCCGCCGCCGGACCGCTCACGGCAAAGCGTGAAGGACTGAGCGCGGTGACCAGCAGACCGCCGATCACTCCGGTGAGCAGACCGGCAAAGGGCGGCAGCCCACTGGCCTGCGCGATGCCCAGGCACAGCGGCAGCGCCACCAGAAACACCACCAGACCCGCCGGAATATCCTGACGAAGCGTTTGCAGATTCATGATGAGGGTTCCTCTGACGATTGCTGGATTAACTCTTTCAGATGGCCGGACTGCAGGTCATACACGCAGCCAAATACATCCAGCTGCTGTCCGGCCTGCCAGGCCTGTTGTACCGGCTCACAGCGCACCAGCTGGCTGAACTGGGCAATGACATTCGCTTCAACCAGCCGGTTAAGCTTGCTGCTCTCCTCTTCCTGCGCGGGACTGGCGTGATACGCCACTAATCCCCGCTGCAACGCGCGGCGCAGCGCGGCAATGCGCCGGGCAAGTGCCGAATCCTCCTGCGCTAACGGACTGGCAGGCAACCCCAGCGCCGCCTGCACGCCGCCACAGCCGTAGTGACCGCACAGCACGATGCGCTCGACGCCGAGATAAAAAATCGCGTACTGCAGCACGCTGAGAAAGTTGTCATCGTCCGGTACCACCATATTGGCGATGTTGCGGTGCACGAACAGTTCACCCGGATGCGAGCCGGTCAGCACTTCGGCTGGGACGCGGCTATCGGAACAGCCGATCCACAGGGAATGGGGTTTCTGCTGATGGAGATATTGTTCAAAGTAATCCGGATTACGCTCGCGGCGCTGGAGTGCCCAACTGCGATTTTTCGCTAATAAGGGTTTAAGGGTCGTCACAATTATCTTCTCTCTGTTTCCGCAAATAGCGCTTCCAGGCAACCCGGTGCATTGCGCAGTACGGTTTTAACGTTCGATGGCAGGTGAAAACGGCGCTTTATCACAGAAATTGGTTATAGACGCTTATGAATTTAATTGCATCAGGAATATTTAAGACAACAGCCAAAAGCGGCCTTATGTAAAATAAGTGTCAGTAAATGTCATGTGAAAGTAAGTTAATGCAAGCGGCACTATCAAAAAACTTTTCAATAAAGATCAATATAATCAAATCATTAAAATAATATTTTAATAAGCATTTCGGATGCACTGACAAATATATACACGTAAAACTTCTGCGCCTTTGTGCTGGTATGGTGGAATAACTTCAGACTGCTGAGAAAAATCCTAATTAATAAATTTATGAATAGTGACATCAGCTGGTTTTAAAGGCATTAACCATGATATTTCACTGAATACAGCGGAAGGATTAAGTAAGAGATCGGGAAAATGATAAGCAGAATAATAATTACAAAGAAACGTAAATATGGCTGGCTCTGCCAGCCCGTGATAAGCGCCCGCCAGGGCAGGCGCTAATTCGCTTGACGAATTATTTACCGTTCCACGCTTTCATGCGGGATTCACGCACCTGCAGCTGCTGTTCAGGGGTTAATTTATTGTAGTTTTCTGCCATACCGCTTTCCCAGTCGCCGTACAGTGGATTCGGCAACACAATGAACTGGGTGCCAAAACGTTGATGGTTGAGCGTGACGAACTGCTGGCGCTGGGCGTTGCCCTGATGCCAGGTGGCACCGCCGAAGTCATTCAGGTTATCGCCGATATACAGCACCACGTTGTAGCCGGCGTTTTTAATCGCATCGAAACGCGCCTGTTTGTTGGAATTACCGGTGCTGAGGTGCACGGTTTTCTCGCTTACACCGCTGAAGCCCAGCTTATTGAGGTTATCAACCGTGGCGGCGTAATCTTTCTGATCGCGGTTCGAGACATAGAACATGGTGCCGCCGTGGCTATTCACATAGTTGGCAAATTCGATGGCGCCCGGCACCGCGGTCGCCTGGCGCGCCTGGGTCCACGCTGACCAGGTTTTGCCGGAGAACGGCTGGCCATTTTTTGCCTGCCACGCGCTATAGGCGCTGTTATCGATCATGGTTTCATCCAGGTCGACAATCACCGCTTTCGGTTTACCGGTGAGTGAAGGGGCATTATCAAACGCCATACGCGCGGTATTGAACGCCTGCCAGCTCAGCGCCTGATACTCGCCGGACTGCTGGAACCAGTTGACTGCCAGCACCGACTGCTGACCGAGTTGCTGCTGAGCCTGCTGTTTTTGTGGTTGGGCACAGCCGGTGAGCGTCAGGGCAATCAAGCCCGCAGCGGCCAGCCAGGAGGTGTTTTTCATCATGTCGTCCTTAAGTGATTATGGTCAGTTTTTGTAAAGCTTTAAAAATGTAGCAGTTAACGTAAGCTGTGGGCAGAGGAAAACCGGGGTCAGGTCACAGGAGACACTTATGGATAATCGCGGGCCGCGTTCGGCGCTGATGGAGAGTCAGAGCTGGTTAGAGTACGCCTTTCAGCCAGCCGGTCAGCCTGCGCCTGCCGCTGCGGCTTATGGCCAGCAGCGACACAGCGCACGCGTAGTGCTGGCCGGGCAAAACCGGCCGCCGAAACGTTGTGAATCCGATGGAGTGATCAGTGACGATCACCAGCCGGTTGCGGTTTACACCGCTGACTGTCTGCCGGTGCTGTTTGCGGATGCGAAAACGCATCAGGTGGCGGCGGTGCATGCGGGATTACAGGGCACGCTCGGCGGCGTACTGAACAGTGCCCTTGATCAGCTGCTGGCCGGTGGCGCAACGCCGGCATCCCTGCTGGTGGCGATCGGTCCGGCAATCGGCCCCTGCTGCTATGAACTGGGTGTTGATCGCATCGCACAGATGCAGCAGCGTCCGGATCTGCCGGCGCTAAGCTGGTCTCAACAGCAGCCGCACAATCCGCTGGCGATCCGCCCTCAGGCGCAGGCGCATCATGCGGGCGTCTGGTTTGATCTGCCTCAGCTGGCGTACGGCCTGCTGAGGCAGCGCGGCATCCCGGCGGCGCAGATCGATCGGCTGGAGGTGTGTACCTATTGCATGGCGGAGGCGGGGTCGAGCTATCGCTATAACACCCATTTTGACAGCGGCTATCAGTCACGTTTCTCGTGGATTCGCCGCCGCGCGTGATGCCGCTTCACCTCCCTGTGAAGCGCGGGCCTCAGTGAATGATGGCGTTGAGCGCCAGCACACCGGCAAGGCCGAGGATGGAGATCAGCGTTTCCATCACCGTCCAGGTTTTCAGGGTCTCAACCACGCTCAGGTTGAAATAGCCTTTGAACAGCCAGAAGCCGGGATCGTTAACGTGCGAAGCGATCACGCTGCCTGAACCAACGGCCAGCACCATCAGCGCCGGATCGGTGTGGGTGGCGGCAATGATCGGCGTCACGATACCGGCGGTGGTGATCGCCGCGACCGTCGCCGATCCCAGCGCGATGCGCAGCATTGCTGCCACCGTCCAGCACATCAGCAGCGGTGACAGCGACGAGCCTTTCATCAGATCGGCGATGTAGTTACCGACGCCGCTGTCGACCAGCACCTGCTTAAAGGCACCGCCGCCGGCAATGATGAACACGATCATGGCGATGGCGGCAATCGAATCGCCGCACATATCCATCACCTGCTCCATTTTGCGCCCGTTGCGCAGCCCCAGCGTAAACACCGCAATCACCACGGCGATAAACAACGCAACCGCCGGGTTACCGATAAATTCAAAGAACTGACGCAGCGCATTCTCTTTCGGCATCGTCAGTTCGCAGACAGCCGCAATCGCCATCAGCACCACCGGAATCACCGCGGCAAAGATGCTGATAAAAAAGCCCGGCATTTCTTCTTCGGTGAAAATTTTAGGGTTATATAGCCCTTCCGGCGGTGATTTTTCAAAGCTTTTAAGAAACTTTGAGAAGATCGGGCCGGCAATGATTACCGTCGGGATGGTGATGATTAAGCCGTACAGCAGCGTGGTACCGAGATTGGCACCAAAGATGGTAGCAATGGCGGTTGGACCGGGATGCGGCGGCAGGAAGCAGTGCGTCACCGACAGCGCTGCCACCATCGGCACGCCGACGTACAGCAGCGGCAGGCCCGCTGCCGCAACGATGGTAAATACCAGCGGCAGCAGCAGCACAAAGCCGACTTCGTAAAACATCGCCAGACCGACGATCAGCCCGGTGACCACCAGCGCCCACTGCAGCCGCTGTTTACCGAACGCGGCAATCAGCGTAGTGGCCACCCGCTGGGCGGCGCCGGTATCGGACACCAGCCGCCCGAGCATGGCACCAAAGCCGAGGATCATCGCCAGGCCGCCGAGCGTGGAACCAATACCTTTCTGAATCGAGGCCATCACATTGAGCGGCGTCATGCCTTCGGCGATACCGACTACCGCCGAGACAAACACCAGCGCAATAAAGCCGTTGACCTTGAAGACAATCATCAGCACCAGCAGCAGTATCACACCCAGCACAATTATGGTTATTGGCATTTTTTATTATCCTTAGGAAGACAGAGGGGTGTTTAAGGTTTAGGCGCGCGCCAGCGATTACGCCAGCCGCGCCACGGCATTACACGGCGACGCGCATACCGCCATCGACAAACAGCAGATGACCATTAACGAAGTCAGATGCGCCCGACGCCAGGAACACCGCTGCGCCAATCAGCTCTTCCGGCTTGCCCCAGCGCGCCGCCGGCGTGCGTTTGGTCAGCCAGCCGGTGAACGCCGGATCGTCGGCCAGCGTCTGCGTCATCTCGGTGACGAAATAGCCCGGCGCAATCGCGTTAACCTGAATATTGTGGCGCGCCAGCTCCACGCACATGCCGCGCGTCAGCATGGTGACCGCGCCCTTCGAGGCGGCGTACGGCGTGATGGTGTCGCGCCCCAGTTCGCTTTGCATAGAACCGATGTTGATGATTTTTCCGCGCTGACGCTGCACCATTTTTTGCGCCACGGTTTGCGAGACCAGAAATACCGCCGTCTGGTTGACGGCGATCACGTCGTTCCAGTCCTGCTCGGGAAATTCAAGAAACGGCCGGCGGCGCTGAATGCCGGCATTGTTCACCAGGATATCAATCGCGCCCCACTGGCTTTCAATCTCCTCTATCGCCTGCCGGACCTGCGCCGACTGCGTGACGTCAAACGCTTTCGCCCGCGCGTGATAGCCCAGTTCGCGCAGTTTCGCTGCGCCCTGCTCTGCGCCGCCCTCGGTGGTGGCGTTGATGATCACTTCCGCGCCCGCTTCGGCCAGACCGCGCGCCAGCAGGAAACCGATGCCGCGCGCCGAACCGGTGAGCAGCACGCGCTTGCCCGCGAGGGAAAATAACTGACTCATACTGACTCCTTAAAACGTTAGCTGGACTTTCGCCGCCCGGGTTTTATCACCGGCAAACTGCAGCGCCGCGTCGATATCCTGTAAGCCATATTCCCCGCTGAACAGCGGCAGCGGATTGACCACGCCGCGTGCCAGCCAGTCAACGGCAGTATTGAATTCGTGGGTGAAACGGAAAGAGCCGACCAGAGTGATCTCTTTGGCGATCAGCGTCATCAGCGGGAAATCAGGAATGGTGCCGCCCATGCCGACCTGCACCAGCGTACCTTTGGCGCACACCACGTCGAGACAGCGCTGCAGTGATGACGGATGACCCGAAGCCTCGAAGGCGACATCGAAGAAGCCTTTATCTGCAAGGTATGGCGTGAAATCACCGTCAGCCGCGTGGATCACGCCGGTCGCACCCATCTGCTGCGCCAGGCTGAGCGAGCGTTCGCTGATATCGCTGCAAATTATCTCCGCGGCTCCGCGCGCTTTGGCGGCAGCGGCAATCAGACAGCCAATCGGCCCGACGCCGGAGATGAACACCTTTTTGCCGTTCAGATCACCCGCCTGCTGCGTAGCGTGAATGCACACGGCCAGCGGTTCAGCAAACACCATCACGCTGTCGTCAGCATCCTGCGGATACGGCACGCACTGTGCGCTGTCGACCACTTTGTATTGCGTGAAGCCGCCATCGACGTGCGGCAGGTACATGGCGCTGCCGAAAAAGCGCATTGAGGTGCACTGATTTTGCTGATCGCGCAGGCAGTATTTACAGCTGCCGCACGGCTTTGAGGGATTGATCGCCACTTTCTGATTGGGCTGCAGCTGCGCATCGTCGCTCTCCACGACGTGACCAGTCACTTCATGGCCGAGGATCATCGGCATCTTCACCTCGAAGCTGCCGACTTTACCCTCCTGATAGTAGTGCAGATCGGATCCGCAGATGCCGCCGCGCGTAATACGCACCAGCGTGCCAGTGCCGTCCCACTGCACCTGCTGCTGTGCGACGCTGACCTGTTTTTTACCGGTAATGACGCAGGATTGCGTTTCAATGTTCATCGTGTCCCCATTCAGTGCTGTAGCAATGGGGCTATCACAACGGGATACGGCCGGTGAAACTGTGATGAACATCACTCAAAGCGATGTTACAAAAATGCTGTTACCGGGAACGTGATGTTGAGAGGCGGAAAACAATCTGGCGGCAGTCCATCGCCGCCCTGCAACGAGAGTTAACTGCCTGACATCAGGTCGTGGCTGTATTTGAACAGTTCAGAATCCGAGCGCAGACCGAGTTTTTTCAGCGCCGACTGCTTCTGTCCGCTGACGGTCTTGCGGCTGCGTTTAAACTTCACGGCAATTTGCGACACGCTGAGGCCATCGAGAAAACAGCGCACCACTTCCACTTCGCGCGGACTGAGGGTTTTGACCTTCTCGTACATATTGCCTTTGCTGGAGAGATCGAGGTTTTCATTGATGGCGTCCTCATTCATGACGTACAGGTTTTCCACCTCGTACGCCACTTCCTGCGACAGGAACAAGCGCCCCTGCGCCACCTGACGAATCGCCTGCACGATCTCCTGCATGTTGTGACTTTTACCGATGAAGCCCTTAACGCCGGCACTCAGCACCATTTTGACAATCGCCGGACTTTCCATGGAAGAAGAGATTAAAATCTTTTGCTGCGGATAGTGATTACGCAGCTGCTTGACCAGCGCCAGGCCATCCAGTTCACGCTCGCCCAGCAGGAAATCCAGCACCAGCACATCCACCGTGGTGCTGCGCAGTTGATTAAACAGCTCATTACTCGAAGACCATGTCCCGACCAGATGAATATCGGGTTCGTGTTTCAGGCATAACTCGAAAACGGTACGAACCATCGGGTGATCATCAAGGACAGCGACACGCACCTGTTTATTATGTGCATATACCATTCATTTATTCCTTTATTACAGTCTTAATTTTGTCCAGTACTGATAACCACACCAGTGAAATTGACCTGAAAGTATTCGCTGACCGCAGCCGGGGATACTCCCTGCCCGCGATTTAAACCAACATGTAACCAGGTTAACAAAAATTAGAATTTTTCTTACGCGTTTAACTTATTACATCTATTTAAAGTGTACTTTTACCGGGTTCATGTATTTCAGCGGTTGTCCGCCCCGGAAAAACTGCGAAAATTCTGACGTAACTCTGCGAAGTGACCACATAAGAATTGTCTTGAAAGGTCATTTTATGAATAAAGCATTGAATTTTTTTGAAATCACAGCAAAATCAGCGCGCCCAAAACTCCCGTGATTGTTAATCACACGTTAAACATTCGAGAATGGTCGCAAAATATCATTAATGCCAAATTAGAACAGGCAGGCGGGAGAAATCTCTTTATACTCCGTTTCCCTTATCGGCATTAATGGCTTTACTTTTCTCAGGAAAGCACGGTGTTTAATCCTGTTAATTTAATCCGTCTCGCGAGCGTCGTACTGTTTATTTTGTTGTGCAGTACGCTACAGGCGTCAGTCAAACCTTTGCAGCTTTTAGCGCGCTATGATACTGCACAACCGGCGCTGCAACTGGCAGAGCCCATCTCTTCCGCCTTTCGCAATAAAGTGATTAAAGTCGCCGTGGCCGGCAAAGCTCAGCCACCGCTGTATATGGATACCGATACGCGCCGTTTCGAAGGCCTGAGCGCCGACTATTTATCGCTGATTCAGGGCATGCTGGAGACCAGCATTGAGCTGTATCACTTTCCCAGCCATAGCGCAGCACAGCAGGCGGTGATCAAAGGCGAAATGCACATGCTGGCGATTTATGTCGCGCAGCCATCGCCACAGCCACAGCCGCTGCTGGCCAGCGCGCCGTGGATGCTGGATTACAGCGTGCTGGGTTTAAAAACCGACAGCGACATCTTTCTCAATACCGGTCTGCCGGAGCAAATTGCGTGGTCAGGCACACCGCTGCAGCGCCAGTATCTGGAAGAGACTTACGAAAATGCGCATCTGATGCGTTTTCCCGGCTACTACGATGCCGTCGCCGCCACCGTTTATGGCCAGACGGCGCGCGTCTGGGGGAGTGCGGCAACCCTGACGCACCTTAATCGCTATCTGTTTGCCAATGCGCTCACGATTATGGCTGATGAGCACACCATTCCGCTCAACGTCGGGTTTGGCATCAGCCCGCTTTATCCGGCGCTGGCTGAAGCCATTAATCAGGCGCTGCCGCAGATTCCACTGTCTATCCGCATGCAGATTGCCAAACGCTGGCAGCTCGATCCTCACCACGTGCTGCAGCGCAACCCGCTGGCGCTGACCGCCGACGAAGAGCAGTGGCTGCAAAATAACATCCACATTGAGACCACCTTGCCGGTGGCGCAGGCACCGCTCAGCAGCCATACGGCTGCCGAGTCGTTTCGCGGCATGGCACCGGACGTGCTGGCGCTGATCACCAGCCAGACCGGCCTGAATTTTGTGGCGCACGCCAGCCATGAACCGCCCGGCGCACGCCCTCTGCCGCGGCTGTTTCCGCTGGAAATGCTTGACCCGCAGCTCGCCGCGCAACCGGATCGGATTACGCGCCCGTGGCTGGTATCGCATTGGGTGATCATTCGCAATCAGCAACCGCGCAACATCATGGCGCGCGACACCTTTCCGTTTGGTTCGGCACTGATGCTGAAGAATTCCCTGATGAAAAACTGGCTGCAGGCGCACTATCCGCATTTGTCAGTCAGCGATACCGATCGTCCGCTGGAGGCGCTGCATCAGCTGCTGGCGCACAAGGTGGACGCGGTGATCGTGCCGAAAATTTTTGCCGACTATCATCTGCGCAACCATTTTGGTAGCGGACTGATTGTCGAAGGCACGCTGGGCGCCGATCCCGCGCGCTTTGTCATGCGCGTTGAGGCGGGCAATGAGACGCTGATCAGTATTCTGGATAAAGCGCTGCTGGCTATTCCACCGGAAACGCTGTTCAAGCTGATGGCGCAGTGGCGCCAGGCTGAGCCGCCGTTTCTCAGCAGCTCGTGGCAGAATTACAAGCAAACCATCATGCTGATCGTTTCGGTATCCCTCGGGCTGATTCTGTTGATCCTGCTGTGGAACCATCATCTGCGCAAAGTGATCCAGCAGCGCATGCAGGCGGAAAATGCGCTAAAAAATCAGCTCAATTTCACCCATACGCTGTTCAATGACTCGCCAGTGGCAATGTACATCCGTGATAAACAAACGCGGCTGGTTGACTGTAATAATGCCTATCTGCGCTTTCTGCACATTAAACGCGACGAGGTGATTGGCAAGCGGCTGTCGGACGTGTTCAACACTAATAACGCCAGTATTCACACCATTGAAGATGGTTATCAGCAGACGCTACTGGATGGTGAAGCGGTGATGCGCGACGTCCAGCTGATGGTTAGCCAGCAGGCCTTTCATCTTTATCACTGGACGCTGCCGTTTCGCGATCGGCTGGGTGAAGTCGCCGGCGTCATTGGTGGCTGGGTGGACGTCACCGAGCGTAACGCGCTGTTGCAGGAGCTGCAGCTGGCTAAGGACACCGCCGACAAAGCCAACCGCTCGAAAAGTGAATTTCTCGCCAGCATGAGCCATGAGATCCGCACGCCGCTGCACGCCATCATTGGCCTGCTGGAACTGGAAACCCGCTCGCAGCCGTGTGAAACGCTGTCGGAAAATATCCGCGTCGCCTACAGCTCGGCGCGCGCGCTGCTGTCGCTGATCGGCGATATCCTCGATCTGTCGAAGATCGAATCCGGCCAGTATCAGCCTACGCCGGAAACCGTCTACCTGCCGGATGTCATCGATCAGGCGGTAACACTGTTTCGCAACAAAGCCGAAAGCAAAGGCATCGATCTGCGCGTGGAGATGGACATTGCCGCCTATTGGGTGCAGACCGATCCGCTAATGATCAATCAGATCCTGTCTAACCTGTTGAGTAACGCCATCAAATTCACCGATCGCGGCAGCGTAACCGTGGTGCTGATGCAGGGCATTGGCCAGGAAGAGGAAGGCTGCGAGTTTGTTATTGAAGTGAGTGATGACGGCTGCGGCATGACTGAAGAGCAGCAGCAGGCGATTTTTGAGCCGTTTGTGCAGGTCGGCGAGCGCCAGCAGCAGCAGATTGGCACCGGTCTTGGCCTGAGCATCTGCCGCAACCTGGCACAGCTGCTGGATGGCGAACTGATTGTGGAAAGTACGCCAGGTGAAGGTTCGGTGTTCTCCTTCTACTTCCGCGCGCCGGCCGGCGAACCGCGCGATCAAACCCAACCGCATTTGTCACAGCCGCTGGTCACCGACAAGCTGTCGGTGCTGGTGATTGATGATCACGCGCCCAATCGCCTGCTGCTGGGTAAACAGCTGGAACTGGCCGGCCATCAGGTCGTGGTGAGCGAAAGCGCTGCCGAAGCGCTGACGCTGTGGCAACAGGATCCGCTGCGCTTTGATCTGATTATTACCGACTGCAATATGCCCGGCATGAACGGATTTGAATTTGCGCAGGCGCTGCGACAGCACGAACGTCACCATCATCTGCCGCCGATTATGCTGTACGGCCTGACTGCCTCCGCCGAGCAGCACATAATGCAGCGCTGCCTGCAGGCTGGCATGAACGACTGCCTGTTCAAGCCGCTCAATCTGGATACGCTGCTGGCGCAGATTACTCACTGTCCGCGCCGCACGGCAGGCGCGCTGACGGCGGCGGACACGGAGGCCGTAATGCCAGACGCGATCGACAGGCCTGTTCTCCTCTCCGCCACGTTGCCGGCACCTCCGGCGGTGGCCACCTTTTCTCCGCTGCTGATGCAGCTGGCCGAGCGCGATCCTGCCAGCTGTATCACCCTGCTGGAGAGTATTCGCACCAGCCATGATGAATTGCTGGCGGCGCTGCAGCAAACTGACGATGCGCACGCCCTGTCGCAGCTTGGCCACAAACTGAAAGGCGGTGCCACCATTCTCAACGCCAGTGCGCTGGTGGAGCTGGGCCGCAAACTGGAAAATCACCAGTCGGAAGGACACGATGTACAGCAGCTGATTAGCGCTATTGCCTGCGAGATAAACAACGTCAATGAATCGTTAATTATCTTTGAACAATATCGACTGAAAAATCAGCAGGTTTTATAAAAACATAATCTTATCAAGACATTTCTCGGTTCGCCCCGATAAGCCGCCAGACATAATGACCGCCAGCGCCATCATTGCGGTGTCGTATAAGGGAGAGATATGTTTAATGCAAAAATTCTCATCGTTGATGAGCATCGCCTGGTTGCGGCTGGGGTGCAGGCTTTATTATTAATGAATGGCTTTAATTGTGTTACTACAGCAAACACAATTAATGATGGTATCGACGATGTTATTCATCAGCACATCGACATCCTGATATTAGATCCTGATTTCAAAGAAAAAAATGGCATCGCGTTTTTACGTGATATCGTAAAATCTAAAACCTGGATGAAAGTCATTCTGCTCAGTCAGAGCAGTAACAATCACCTGCTGATACAATCGCTTAGTCAGGGCGCTAACGGCTTCGTGTCGAAATACGATCCGATTCAGACGCTAATCGCGGCCATTGGCTGCGTCTATAACAACGTAAATTATTTGCCTGGCGATATTCTCGATCGTCGCCAGCGCTATGTGAATGAACAGGATATGCTGTCGCGCCTGACCGAGCGGGAAACGCTTATTTTACGTCAGCTGGCGCAGGGCAAATCTAACAAAATCATCGCCTGCGAATTAGGATTAAATAACAAAACCATCAGTACTTATAAAACTAAGATTTTTCAAAAACTCGAATCAAAGAACCTGGTCGATATCATTGAGCTGGCACGACGCAATGGCGCCTGCTAAAGCCAAAAATCAAGACCAGTCTTGCGGATTAAATCGACAGAGGCATGGCATCATCCCC
Source organism: Pantoea dispersa (assembly GCF_035783935.1). Classification (GTDB taxonomy): domain Bacteria; phylum Pseudomonadota; class Gammaproteobacteria; order Enterobacterales; family Enterobacteriaceae; genus Pantoea; species Pantoea dispersa_C. Next base: position 241,999 of record NZ_JALKOV010000005.1, read on the forward strand.
TCGTCCTCACCCGGGATTGTTTTAAAGATTGAGTCATACAGGAATTTATAACCACAGAGCTAATTTATTAGCCCAATCTTCATGCCATTACAGGGCGCGCAGGTTTCTTCCCGTGCCTGGCGAAAGTGGTCCGATACTTTCGTCTGCGACTTGCCGCCCTGCTTTTTTTTGATGTTTCTCACAGGCTGAACGCCGCGAATTTCCAGCCCACGCTTTTCCCGCTAGAGTTCACTCATCCGACCACTCACTGAGTAAGTGATCATGACTGAGCGTTATCCGCACCTGTTCGCCCCGCTGGATCTGGGCTTTACGCAACTGAAAAACCGTTTCCTGATGGGCTCGATGCACACCGGTCTGGAAGAGCATACCGATGGCGCACAGCGCCTCGCCGCCTTTTATGCCGAACGCGCGCGCGAAGGCGTGGCGCTGATTGTCACCGGCGGTATTGCGCCGAATGCGCAGGGCGTGGTGGCGCACGGCGGCGCCATGCTGACGGAAGAGAGCCAGTGCGGCTGGCACCGCGAGATAACCGATGCCGTGCACGCGCACGGTGGCAAAATTGCGCTGCAGATTCTGCATGCCGGACGCTACAGTTATCAACGCGACCAGGTAGCGCCCTCGGCGCTTCAGGCGCCCATCAACCCGTTTACGCCGCAGGCGCTGAGTGCCGCGCAGATTGAACAAACCATCGCTGACTTCGCGCGCTGCGCCCGCCTGGCGCAGCAGGCCGGTTATGATGGCGTCGAAATCATGGGCTCCGAAGGTTATCTGATTAACCAGTTTCTGGTCGCGCACACTAATCAGCGTAACGACGACTGGGGCGGCGATGTGGCACGCCGGCAACGTTTTGCGCTGGACGTGACGCAGGCAGTGCGCGCAGCCGTCGGTGAGTCCTTCATCATTATTTTTCGCCTGTCGATGCTCGACCTGGTGAATAACGCTAGCTCACTGCAGGAGACGCTGGCGCTGGCCACGGCGCTGGAGCAGCGCGGCGTGACGCTGTTTAACAGCGGCATCGGCTGGCATGAAGCCCGCATTCCCACCATTGCCACCTGCGTGCCGCGTGCCGGTTTCGCCTGGGTCACGCAGCATCTGCGCCAGCACGTCAGCGTGCCGGTTATCGCCACCAACCGAATTAATCATCCGCAGGTGGCGGAAGAGATTGTGCGCGACGGCATTGCCGACATGGTCTCGATGGCGCGACCGTTTCTCGCCGATGCCGCGTTTGTCAGCAAAGCGCAGGCGGGCCAGTCCGACGCCATCAATACCTGCATTGCCTGCAATCAGGCCTGCCTCGACCAGATTTTTGCCGGCAAGGTCACCTCCTGCCTGGTCAATCCACGCGCCTGTCACGAAACGCTGATGCCGGTCATCCCCGCCGCGCAGCCAAAACGGCTGGCGGTGGTGGGCGCCGGTCCGGCCGGTATGGCGTTTGCGCTGCAGGCGGCGCAGCGCGGCCATCGCGTCACATTATATGAAGCCGATGCGCAGATTGGCGGCCAGTTCAACATTGCCCGTCAGATCCCCGGCAAGGCGGAGTTCAGCGAAACGCTACGCTATTTTCGCCATCAGCTGGCAGCGGCAGGCGTTGCGTTGCGCCTCAATCACCGCGTCAGCGCCGAAGAGCTGGAGCTGGCGGATGAAGTCATCATTGCTACCGGCATCACACCGCGCCAGCTAACCATTCCCGGCATCGATCACCCCAGCGTGCTGAGCTACCTCGACGTAATACGCGATAAAAAACCGGTTGGCCAGCGCGTGGCGATTATCGGCGCCGGCGGCATTGGTTTCGATACCGCTGAATTTTTGCTGCATCACGACAATCACCATGAAGACTTCTACCAAAGCTGGGGCATCGACCGCAGCCTGCAGGCGCGCGGCGGTTTACTGCGTCCACAGCCGGCTCCTGCCGATCGCCAGATCTGGCTGCTGCAGCGTAAATCCGGTAAGCCCGGTGCCGGACTGGCAAAAACCACCGGCTGGATCCATCGCGCCAGCCTGCAGGCGCACGGCGTGCAGATGTGGGGTGATGTGGAGTATCTGAAGATTGATGATGATGGGCTGCACCTGCGCCATCAGGGGGAAGCAGTGACGCTGAAGGTGGACAACGTGGTGATTTGCGCCGGTCAGGAACCGCTGCGCACGCTGGCGCAGGCGCTGACCGCACGCGGCAAAGCCGTGCGGCTGATTGGCGGTGCCGACGTCGCGCAGGAGCTGGACGCGCGGCGCGCCATTGCTCAGGCCACTGAGCTGGCGCTCAGCCTGTGATTAACGCAGCTTGACCGAACGCAGCACCACAAATTTGGCGTTGGAGGCCACCAGCTCGCAGTTGCCAAACAGCTTCTTCATTTTCTGATGATAGCCAAGGTGGCGGTTGCCGACGATGCGCAGCTCGCCGCCATACTGCAGGCAGCGTTTGGCGTCGCGCAGCATCTGCCACGCCAGGTGATCGGTGACCGCGTGCTGCTGATGGAACGGCGGATTACACAACACCGCGTGCAGCCGGTCTGACGGAAAGCCGCTCAGCACGTTGTTGACCCGAAACTGGCAGCGCGCCAGATCCTGCGGGCGGTTGAGCTCAACGTTAAGCTGGCTGGAAGCCACCGCCATGTAGGATTCATCAAAGAACAGCACTTCAGCCTGCGGATTCTGCTCCAGCGCCTGCAGGCCGATCACGCCGTTGCCGCAGCCGAGGTCAAGGATCTCACCGGCAATGTCGTGCGGCAGATGCTGCAGGAATAAGCGCGCGCCGACATCCAGCGAGCTCCGGGAAAACACGTTGGCGTGGTTATGGATGTGATACGGCGTCTCATCCAGCGGCCAGACGGTGGTCGCCGGCACGTCCGCCAGCGCCGGCGCGCTGAAGCGGCTGTAAATCAGACGCGCTTTTTTCCACGCCAGCGAGGTTTTGCTCTCGCCAAGAATGCGTTCAAACAGCTGAAGCGTGGAATTATGGATATCTTTGGCTTTGCCCGCCGCCAGAATCAGGGTATCCGGCGAGACCACCGTCCGCAGCGCACGCAGCTGGTGCTCAAGCAGCGCCAGCGCTTTAGGCAGCTTAATCAGTACCGCCGCCGGGGCAGCCGGTAACGGTGCCAGGCTATCGAGAAAGTGCACCGGCGCTTCGTCAAAGCCATTAAGACGCAGATTCTGCCGCGCGGCCTGCTGGCTGAGCCACGAATCGCTGACGTGCCAGATTTCACGGCCGTTCAGCCCGCAGGTCAGCGCGCCGAAGCTGTCGTTGAACACCAGCACCGGGCCTGCCGGCAGCGCCTGCTGCAGCAAATATTCGTCTGCGGCGTCCCACGCCTGCAGCGGGCTCTCTTCACGCATCGGCGGGAAGCGCTGAAGCGTCAGCGTGCGATCGGTCAGTTCAAGTTGGCTCATGGAATCTCCGGCATGGTACACTTTGCGCGATTTTCGCCCTGAAAAGGGGGCGCAGTATACTGTCTTTCGTCGGGAATCCCAATGTCATTAATCTATCTGCAGGGTTACCCTGAAAACATCCTCGAACAGGTGCAGCTGCTGATCGATAATCAGCGATTAGCCGCCTTTTTACAGCAGCGTTATCCCGATACCCACGATGTCGTCAGCGATCGCGCGCTTTATGATTACACCCAGGCGCTGAAAAACCGCTACATGCGCAGCGCGCCGCCGGTGAGCAAGGTCATCTGGGATAATAAAATCAAGGTAATGAAGCATGCGCTCGGCCTGCATACCGCGATTTCCCGCGTGCAGGGCGGCAATCTGAAAGCCAAAGCCGAGATTCGCATCTCGACCTTTTTCCGCCTCGCGCCTGAACCGTTTCTGCGCATGATCGTGGTGCACGAACTGGCGCACCTGAAAGAAAAAGATCACAGCAAAGCCTTTTATCAGCTGTGCTGCCACATGGAGCCCGACTACCACCAGCTGGAGTTTGACGCGCGCCTGTGGATGACCGAGCAGGCGCTGCGCGGTAACGCCGCTTAAAGAAACTCCTGCGCTTTCTGGATCAGGCTGGTCTTGGTCAACGCGCCGAGAAAACGGCGTTCCTGCGCATTGTTCAGCACCGGTAAACGCTCCAGCGTCACGCGCGCAAACGCCTCCCAGCCTTCCCGCATACTCTGATGCTGATAAATGCAGGGAAAATTGTCGTCCATCACGCTGCTGACCGGCGAATCCAGCGTGATCTCCTGCGCCAGCACTTTGCGCGAAATGTCGTGAATCGATACCACGCCGAGAAACTGGCCAGCCTGATTAATGACGTAGACGTAGCGCTCGCGCTTGAGGGAACTGACCGCCAGCGCCTGCCCGACCGTTTCCGCCGGCTGCAGCGCCGCACCCGGGATGATCAGCTGATCAACCCGCATGTTGTCAAAATCATACTTCGCTTCCGAACGATTGAGATGATGGCTCACCACCGGATAGGTGCTGGCGGACTGCAGCCGGTAGACCAGCATTGATGCCAGCACCGAGGCAATCATCAGCGGGAACAGCAGGCTGCTGTTGAGCGTCATCTCCAGCACCATCAGCATCGCCATCAGCGGCGCCTGACTGACCGCCGCCAGCACCGCCGCCATGCCTACCGCCGCATACAGCAGCGTATCGCCCACTGGCAGATGCAGCAGCACACCGATCTGCGCCAGCGCCACGCCGAGCAGCGCGCCCACTAATAAAGAGGGGGTGAACAATCCACCGACCGCGTTGGAGCCGACCGACAGCGTGGTGGCCAGCATTTTCAGCACCAGCAGGCCGAGCAGCCCGGCCAGCAAATAGTGACCTTCAATAATTTTCACGATCACTTCGTAGCCGTTACCGAGGATATCGGTGGAGATCAGCGCCAGCAGACCAACCGCAAAACCGCCTGCACCCAGCCTGAGCGGCAGCGAGCGCACGCGGCTGAACAGTGCTTTGCTGCGCGCAATCAGCCTGATTAACAGCCAGCCCGCCACGCCCGCAGCAAAACCAATTACGACGGTCATCATCAGGCTGGTGACATCCATCTGAAACAGCGTATCGGAAAGCGGATACAGTGCGCTGCGAAAGCCGAGCGACCACATGGTCATCACCGCCACCGCCGAGGCGATAATCAGCGGAATCAGTCGCTGCAGCGCTGAAATACCAAAGGCGATTTCCGCGACAAAAATCGCGGACGCCAGCGGCGCGTGATACACCGACGACAGACCGGCAGCCGCCGCCATCGCCACAATGTCACTGTTGCGCATGTTGAGGGCCTTCGGCAGCCAGCGCCCCAGCAGGCTGCCGCTCAATGCCGACAGCTGCACCATCGGCCCTTCTTTCCCGATCGACGCCCCGCTGCCGATACTGGCAATCGACGACAGCGCACGAAACAGCGAGGTTTTGGTGGGCACCGCATCAAGCCGCGCATTAATCACTTCGAGATAATCGGTTTTGACCGTCTCCTGCTGCTCAATCGCCACCGCGTAGCGCAGGAACCAGCCGGCCAGCAGACCGCCTGCGCCCACCAGCAGCGGCCAGAAAATCCACGGCCAGACGTGCATCGCGACCGTGATTTCGCTGTCGCTGTGAAACAGCAAATGATTGATAAGATCGATGATGCCGCGAAACGCCAGCGTGACCAGCGAGGCCACGAGGCCCACCGGAATGGCAATCAGCAGTGTGGTCCAGTTCAGTGCGTGTTTACTTCCGCTCACCCGGCGTCCCCGCATGTCGGTTAAAAAAGGGTTTCGCATCATCATATTGGAATGCGGATCGCAGGATCAAATTTCGCCTGCCTGCGCCACGGACGAACATGCTACTCTGCCGCTTTCAGAGTGCAGGAGAGCCAGCCGTGATACGTTTTGCCATTGTGGGAACCAACTGGATTACCCGCCAGTTTATCGATGCCGCGCATGAGAGCGGCAAAATGAAACTGAGCGCCGTCTATTCACGCAGCCAGCAGCAGGCCGACGCCTTTGTCGCGGATTATCCCTGTCCGCTGACCTTTACCTCGCTGGAAGCGCTGGCGGCAAGTGCGGAAATCGACGCAGTGTACATCGCCAGCCCCAATGCGCTGCACTGTGAGCAGGCGCTGCTGTTCATGTCGCACGGCAAACACGTCATCTGCGAAAAACCGCTGGCCTCTAACCTGCGTGAAGCTGAGGCGATGATTGCCTGCGCGCGCCAGCATCAGGTAGTGCTGTTTGAGGCGTTCAAAACCGCCAGCCTGCCGACGTTCCTGCGGCTGCAACAGGCGCTGCCGCAGCTGGGCACACTGCGCAAAGCGTTGTTCAACTATTGTCAGTACTCGTCACGCTATCAGCGCTATCTCGACGGAGAGAACCCGAATACCTTTAACCCGCGCTGGTCTAACGGTTCGATCATGGATATTGGCTACTACTGCCTCGCCGCTGCCGTAACCCTGTGGGGCGCGCCGCAGCAGGTGAAAGCCGAGGCGTCGCTGCTGGCAAGCGGCGTCGACGCGCACGGCGTGGTAGTGCTGGACTACGGCGATTTCGACGTCACGCTGCTGCACTCAAAAGTGAGTGATTCACTGATTCCCAGCGAAATTCAGGGCGAAGCGGGCTCGCTTATTATTGAAAAAATTTCGGAGTGCCAGCAGCTGCGCCTGGTTCCGCGCGGCGGCGAGAGCCAGAACCTGACGCAGCCACAACATATCAATACTATGCTGTATGAAGCAGAGGCCTTTGCCCGGCTGGTGGAGACGCGCCAGGTAGAGCATCCGGCGCTGGAGGTTTCACGTATTACCGCCCAACTGCTGACTGACATTCGCCGCCAGACCGGCGTGGTGTTTCCGGCGGATCGGAAAGAAGTGTAAATATTGCAAAATATTACAGCCGCCCCATTGAATCTGGTCGCTGTTGCACGTATGTTGGCCGCAGCAAAGGGGAGTAACTTGTAAGCTGACCGATCGTCATTACGGTGCGTAGCGCACCCGGTCGTCAGGCAACCCGGAATTGATTCTGTGTTGTAAGTGAGACCTTGCCGGAAGGCGAGGTTTGCTTGCAGCTCTATAAAGCGGCTGACGTCTTCTGACTCAGCCGTTTTTTCATTTTCAGGACAGGATACGACTATGCAATCTGTAGGCACACCATTACTCTGGGGCAGCTTCGCTGTCGTCGTGCTCATCATGCTGGCGATCGATCTCTTCTTACAGGGACGACGCGGCGCACAAACCATGTCATTCAAACAGGCCGCCGTCTGGTCGCTGGTGTGGATCTCCGTTTCTCTGCTGTTTGCCGCCGCCTTCTGGTGGTATCTCGACGGCAGCGCCGGGCGCGAAGTCGCGACGGCACAAACCCTGGCGTTCCTCACCGGTTACGTGCTGGAAAAAGCGCTGGCGGTCGATAACGTCTTCGTCTGGCTGATGCTGTTCAGCTACTTTGCCATTCCGTCTAATCTTCAGCGCCGCGTGCTGATTTACGGCGTGCTGGGTGCGATCGTGCTGCGTACCATCATGATCTTTGCCGGCAGCTGGCTGGTCACGCAGTTCAGCTGGATCCTCTACATCTTCGGTGCGTTCCTGCTGTTTACCGGCATCAAAATGGCCTTCGCGAAAGACGGTGATGACGCTGCCGTCGGCGATAAGCCGGTGGTGCGCTGGCTGCGTAAGCATCTGCGCATGACCGATGAATTGCACGGCGAACAGTTCTTCACCCGCAAAAACGGCGTGCTGTTTGCCACACCGCTGCTGCTGGTGCTGATTATGGTGGAGCTGAGCGATGTGATTTTCGCTGTCGACAGCATTCCGGCTATCTTCGCCGTCACCACCGACCCGTTCATCGTGCTGACCTCTAACCTGTTCGCCATCCTTGGCCTGCGCGCCATGTACTTCCTGCTGGCTAACGTGGCAGAGCGCTTCTCGATGCTGAAGTACGGTCTGGCGATTGTGCTGGTGTTTATCGGGATTAAGATGCTGATCGTCGAGTTCTACCACATTCCGGTGGCGATCTCGCTGACGGTAGTTGGTGTGATTCTTGGCGGTACACTGCTGGTCAATGCCTGGGTAAACCACAGAAACGACCAGAAAGGCATCTCACAATAATCTTCTGCAGGGGCGCTAATCGCCCCTGCTTTGTTTCGCCAGCGCCAACCTTCGCGTTTCATATCTCTGTCACACTTCCCATCATCAGCAGATCAAAAAACCGATCTGGCGCGCACCGACAGAATTATCTCTTTTCTCGCCAGGACTTTTCCTTATACTCCGCCGGGCAAACCGTTTGGCGCGGAGCAACCGCGCACAACACTCATACCGCAATAAAAAGACCGTAATATGCTAAATAATCTTCTTCGACCGCTGGGCGTCCTGTTCTCAGGCAGTCTGGTAAAACAAATCATGATTGGCCTGGTTGCCGGCGTGGCGCTGGCGTGGCTTTCACGCGATGCCGCGTTAGCCGTCGGTCTGCTGGGCGAACTGTTCGTGCGCGCGCTGAAAGCCGTGGCACCGCTGCTGGTGCTGGTGCTGGTGATCTCCTCGATTGCCAACCATCAGCAAGGGCAAAAAACCCGAATTCGTCCGATCATTATGCTGTACCTGCTCAGTACCTTCTTCGCGGCGGTGGTCGCGGTGATCTTCAGCCATCTGTTCCCGCAGACGTTATCGATGAATGTCGGGACGACCGAGATCACGCCGCCGTCCGGCATCACCGAAGTGCTGCACGGCCTGCTGATGAGCATGGTCGCCAATCCGATTGAAGCGCTGATGAACGCCAACTACATTGGCATTCTGGTGTGGGCGGTTGGCCTCGGCCTGGCGTTTCGTCATGCCAGCCCGAGCAGCAAATCCTTTCTGAACGATGCGTCGAATGCCGCAACCTGGGTGGTGCGCTGTGTGATTCGCTGTGCGCCGCTGGGCATTTTTGGCCTGGTGGCATCGATTCTGGCCTCAACCGGTTTCGCTGCGCTGTGGCAGTATGCTCACCTGCTGACGCTGCTGATTGGCTGCATGCTGATTATGGCGCTGGTGGTGAACCCGATGCTGGTGTTTCAGAAAATCCGCCGCAATCCTTATCCGCTGGTGTTTACCTGCCTGCGCGAAAGCGGCGTGACGGCGTTCTTTACCCGCAGCTCAGCCGCCAATATTCCTGTCAACATTGCGCTGGCGAAACGCCTGAATCTGGACGAAGACACCTACTCGGTGTCGATTCCGCTCGGTGCCACCATCAGTATGGCGGGCGCGTCGATCACCATCACCGTCCTGACGCTGGCCGCCGTGCACACGCTGGGCATTGCGGTGGATGTACCCACCGCCATTCTGCTGAGCCTTGTCGCCTCGCTGTGTGCCTGTGGTGCGTCCGGCGTGGCGGGCGGTTCGCTGCTGCTGATCCCGGTCGCCTGTAACATGTTTGGCATCCCTAACGATCTGGCGATGCAGGTGGTTGCGGTCGGTTTCATCATCGGCGTACTGCAGGATTCCGCCGAAACCGCGCTGAACTCCTCGACCGATATCCTGTTCACCGCCGCGGTATGTCAGGCAGAAGCCGAACGTCAGCCGCGTACTGCCGGTTAATCCTCGTCGCGGCACGCTCCGGTGCCGCGCTTTAACCGCTGACGCATTAAAGCGTCACGCCACTTTTGAAGATCGCCAGCTCGCGGAAATCATTCGCTTCATTACGTGCCGGCTGGCCGTTGGCGATGGCCACAATGGTTTCGACAAACTCCGCCAGCAGCGCCGCCATACTGATGCCCTCCAGCAGCCGTCCGGCATTGAAATCAATCCAGTGCGGCTTCTTCTCCGCCAGCGGCGTGTTGGTGGCGATTTTCACCGTCGGCACAAAGCCGCCATACGGCGTGCCGCGTCCGGTGGTAAACAGCACCATATGGCAGCCAGCCCCGGCCAGCGCGCTGGTGGCGACCGCATCATTGCCCGGCGCGCTCAGCAAATTCAGCCCTGGCGTACACAGCCGCTCACCATACTTCAGCACATCCACCACCTGACTCTGTCCGGCTTTTTGCGTACAGCCCAGTGACTTCTCCTCCAGCGTGGTGATGCCGCCCGCCTTGTTGCCCGGCGACGGGTTTTCGTAAATCGGCTGCTGGTGATCGATGAAGTAGCGTTTGAAATCGTTAATCATCGCCACCGTTTTGCTGAACGTCGCCGCATCGCGACAGCGGCTCATCAGGATGCGCTCGGCACCGAACATTTCCGGCACTTCGGTCAGCACCGTGGTGCCGCCGTTAGCGATCATCTGGTCAGAGAAACAGCCGAGCAGCGGATTGGCGGTGATGCCGGAAAAGCCGTCCGAGCCACCGCATTCGAGACCAAACTTCAGCTCGCTCAGCTTGCCTGGCTGGCGGCGATCGTGGCGCATGACGTTGTACAGCGCGTGCAGCCGCTGCAGGCCCGCGTCCACCTCATCATCCTGTTTTTGGCACTCCATAAACTGCACGCGCTCGCTGTCGAAGCCGCCCAGCGTATCGCGGAACACATCGACCTGATTGTTTTCGCAGCCGAGGCCAATCACCAGCACCGCGCCGGCGTTAGGATGGCGCACCATATTTTGCAGCATAGTCCGGGTGTTTTCATGATCCTGACCCAGCTGTGAACAGCCGAAAGGATGGCTGAACAGGTGCACACCGTCGATGTCGGCCGCGTCGTCACTTTCCCGCAGAAAACGTGACACAATTTGCCGGGCGATACCGTTAACGCAGCCGACGGTCGGCAAAATCCACAGCTCGTTACGGATACCGACCTCACCACTGGCGCGACGATAGATCTGCACGTCACGATCCGCCGCCTGCGCCGGCAGCGCAATGTGTTCCGGCTGGTATTCGTACTCATCAACATCGCTCAGATTGGTGCGCGCGTTGCTGGAGTGAATCAGCTCGCCGACGGCGATCGGTTGAGTGGCATGGGCAATCGGCAGCCCATACTTAATCACCTGCTCGCCACTGTTGAGCGGTTGCAGCGCAAACTTGTGGCCGCGCCCGATATCCTGCTGCAGCGTAATAAGCTGCTCAGCCACGGTAACCTGCGTACCGGCGGCTAAATCCTGCAGCGCCACGGCGACGTTGTCGCGTGAATGTATTTTGATCGCATCTTGCATCGCGTTATCTCAGTTGGGTGAGTGCCGTCCGCATGCCGTGGACGAGAATGTTATGCAGCTGCTGGCTGACCGCCGTGACCAGGCCGGGCCGCTGGGTTAAATCTTCGCCCCAGTGCTGCGCGTCGCTCAGTACGTCGCTCACCAGCTGCTGCGAAGTGAGCTGATCGGTGAGGACCGCCGGCCACAGCCGGGCAAAACGCTGCAGCCAGTGCGCGTCATCCTGCAGCGGCCACTGCCGGTCATCCTGCTGGCCGCGATAAAATGCCAGCAGCGCGGCAAAGGCAAAGGTGAGCCGCGGTGGCCAGTCGCCACGCTGCTGCTGCGCCTGCAACAGCGCCGGCAGCAGGCGCGTGCGGAATTTGGTCATGCCGTTGAGCGCAATCGCCAGCAGCGCATGATGAACAAACGGATTGCGAAAGCGGCGCTGCACCGCATCGGCAAAGGCGTGCAGCTCATCACGCGGCAAATCCAGCGTCGGAATCACCTCTTCGCGCAGCAGCGCATCGACGAACGCTGCCAGCTGCGCATCGTTCATGGCCTCACCTACGCTCTCCAGCCCGGCCTGAAACGCCACCGGAACCAGCGCAGTGTGCGCCCCGTTGAGGATCGCCACCTTTTGCGCTTTGTACGGCGTGATGTCATCTACCCGCCTGACGGCTGGTGCCAGCGCCGTCAGCTGCAGCTCGTGCATCAGCGCATCCGGTCCCTCAAGCACCAGCTGGTAATAGCGCTCCCCGGCCACCAGATAGCGGTCGTCATAGCCCAGTTGCGCTGCAATCTGTGCGCCATCCGGCGGATAGCCGCTGACAATGCGATCCACCAGCGTGTTGTAAAAGGCGCAGTGCTGCGTGACCCACTGCGTAAAGGCCGCGGGCAGCTGCCACTGCTGGCTGTAACGCAGCACCAGCGCGCGCAGCGTGTCGCCGTTATGGTCGATCAGCTCACAGGGCACAATCAGCCAGCCTTTATCGGCGGCGCCGGCAAAGTGCTGATAACGCGCCCACAGCAGCTGCGTCAGTTTGCCGGGAAATGACGACGCGGGCTGATCCTCCAGCCGATCCTGTTCGGCATACGCGATGCCGGCCTCGGTGGTGTTGGAGAACACAAAACGCATCTGCGGCGCGCGTGCCAGAGCCAGGAATTCATCGAACTGCTGATAAGGCTGGATTTCACGATTAAGGCTGCGGATCAGCCGAGTCTCACTGAGCGGTTGCCCCGCTTCATTAAGGCCGCGCAGCAGCGTGGTGTACAGGCCATCCTGCTGATTGAGCGTCTCCGTTTGCGCACGATTGCGCGGTCGCACCACCACCACGCCGGCATCGGTGCCCTGATGTTCATTGAGCCAGTCGAGCTGCCAGTCAATAAAGGCGCGTAGAAAATTTCCTTCGCCAAACTGGATCACCCGCTCGCTATAGCGTGCACCGGGAAAATCGTGGCGGTTAAGTCGCAACATGTCGCTTCCTCTGCAATAAATCAGTCAGCTAATGCGCAAAAGTTATCATACCAATTTCAACGACAGGGAGATTTGTTTGCCAACTCCGTCACATTCTCGCTTAATCGTCGGCCGCACTAAAAATCTCGCCCATTTATAAAACCAATAAGTACAATAGATTAACTCATTACCTTTCGCCCTTCACGTTCAGCTATAAGGTTCTTAACTTGTAAAATGGTATAACAACCTGAGCGCTTTGCGACGTCCTGTACAAAGTGGTATAACAACTCACCGCTTTTCATTGAAATGTAGAAACCATGGACCTGAACGAATCCCGTCGCCTCTATCAGCAACTCGCCAGCGAACTCAAACAGCGCATTGAAGCTGGGGCGTATGCCGTGGGGACGAAGTTACCGGCGGAGCGGCTGATCGCGGAGGAGCGCCAGGTAAGCCGCACCGTGGTGCGGGAAGCAATTATCATGCTGGAAGTGGAAGGCTATGTGGAGGTGCGCAAAGGGTCGGGCATTCATGTGATCAGCGGTCAGCCACAACCGCGTGATAGCGCCGCCGACTCGCTGGAGTTTGCCAGCTATGGCCCATTTGAGCTGTTGCAGGCGCGCCAGCTGATTGAGAGCAACGTGGCCGAATTTGCCGCTACGCAGATCCGTCCGCAGGACATTGTGGCCCTGCTGGCGATTCAGGAAAAAGCCCGGCAGGAAGATCACGCGCGCGACTCAACGTGGGACATGGAGTTTCACGTGCGTATCGCCCAGGCCACCCAGAACAGCGCGCTGGCGGCCATCGTAGAGAAAATGTGGCGACATCGATTGCATAATCCTTACTGGCTCAAGTTGCATGAGCACATTGATGCGCGCCACATCACCAGCTGGTGCGACGACCACGACCAGATTTTAAAAGCGCTGATGCGCAAAGATCCCGCTGCCAGCAAACTGGCGATGTGGCAGCATCTGGAAAATACTAAACAGATGCTGTTCGACGCCACCGCCGATGATTTTGAATTTAACGTCGACCGCTACATGTTCGCGGAAAATCCGGTGATCCTGCCCTGAAGCCGTTGCAGCGCCGCTGCAGGACGCTGCATTTCCAGGCTAAAAAGTCAGTTAATCTGCAATAGTGTCAGCTCGTGTAAAGCTCCTTTTGACCATCTGCGTCTAAAGGTAAAACTCCTGTGCGAACGCGACTTTACACTGTCTGAATCCCGCGATTTTTGTTACAGTTATCGCCCTTTTCTTACCCTTTGCGACAGGGCAATAAAAAGTCGCTGATTTAACAATCAATTCTGGATGGATCCGGAAATCCTGCTCAGGTGGCATACCTAAAATGTATAACCTAACCCGCCTGCGCCTAAGCCCCTCACGGGCACGTTTAACAATGATGTTCAGGAATGATTGATGGATATTTTGCAAGCATTGCTGCATGCCCTGTGGCAGCAGGATTACGAAATGCTCTCCGACCCCACGCTGGTGTGGGCGATTTATGGCGTGTTGTTCATGATTCTGTTTCTGGAGAATGGCCTGCTGCCCGCCGCGTTTCTGCCGGGTGATAGTCTGCTGATTCTGGTCGGCGTGCTGATCGCCAAAGGCACCATGAGTTTCCCGCTTACCCTGCTGGTACTGACCACCGGCGCCAGCCTTGGCTGCTGGGTCAGTTACATTCAGGGGCGCTGGCTTGGCAATACGCCGACAGTACAAAAATGGCTGTCTCACCTGCCTGCGCAATATCATCAGCGCGCCCACAGTCTGTTCCACCGCCACGGTTTGTCTGCGCTGCTGATTGGCCGCTTTATCGCGTTTGTTCGTACCCTGCTGCCGACCATTGCCGGCCTTTCCGGCCTGAGCAATGCGCGCTTCCAGTTCTTTAACTGGATGAGCGGCTTCCTGTGGGTGCTGATCCTCACCGTGCTCGGCTTTGCGCTGGGTAAAACGCCCATTTTCCGCCGCTATGAAGATGAGCTGATGTTCTGCCTGATGCTGCTACCGCTGGTGCTGCTGGTCATTGGTCTGGTGGGTTCACTGGTGGTGCTGTGGCGTAAACGTCAGGCAGGTCAGAACGGGAAGTCACAGTAATGACCGTTTTCCGTTATTTCCCCAGGCGTTTACTCCCCTGGCTGTGTGCTGGCGTACTGGCGCTGCTGGCTATCGGCATTGTGCCAAAACTGATGCAGCATGAAACGGTGGTCCAGATCCGCGTGGCGCACAGCGGCACCAATCTGCCGGACGGCTTTTATCTCTACCAGCAGCTCTCGGCGCAGGGCGTGCGAATTAAAAGCATTACCCCTTCCGGCGATGCGCTGGTGATTCATTTTGAGAATGAAGAGCAGAGCCTGGCGGCGCAGAAAGTGCTGCGCCGCCTGTTGCCACAGGGCTTTGTCGTGGCTGCCGGTCCGCAGGCGTCACAGCAGGTCGTGGATGCCAGTCGTCCCACCTATAGCTAATCCCCGCCGTCTGGTTCATCGCCAGACGGTGACTTAATCCTCGCTATCCCCGCGTGTTTTTTGAATTTTTTCGTCTGCTGTCTATTCTTAAGTGAGCGCGAGCAGACGACAAGCTGGGATGCCCCTCCTGTCCGGTTTGCGACAGGTCATCAACAATGGAAGGTAAAACCTGATGAAACAACAACTCCTGCTGGGTGCTATTCTTTTCTCTCTTTCGGGTTCGCTGCTGGCGGCAGAGTCACTGTGTCAGCAAAAAGAGCAGGATATTCAGCGCGAAATCGAGATGGCGAAGCAGCACGATAACCAGCGCCGCGTAACCGGGCTGGAGCGTGCGCTGACCGAAGTGCGCGCCAACTGCACCGACGAGAAACTGAAATCCGCGCATGCTGAACGCATCGAAGCTCAGCAGCATAAAGTGGCCGAGCGCGAGCGCGAACTGCAGGAAGAGCGCCAGGAAGGCAAAGACCAGGAGAAGATCGGCAAGCGCGAACGGAAGCTGGAAGAGGCACGACACGAGCTGAAAAAGCTGCAGGCCGAGCCTTATTAATCGGACTTAAATAAATGATGTAATGGAGAACACCATGGCTAAAGACACCACATCTGAACATCTGCGTGCGGAACTGAAAAATCTTGCCGACACCCTGGAAGAAGTGCTGAGCAGCTCGGCGGACAAGTCGAAAAGCGAGCTGGATAAACTGCGTCACAAAGCGCGCGGCGCCATCGAGAGTTCACGCGAGCGGCTGGGCGAGTCCGGCGAACGCATCGCGCAGACCACGCGTGAAGCGGCGGAAAAAGCAGACGTCTACGTGCGTGAAAATCCGTGGCACGGCGTGGGTATCGGCGCGGCAGTTGGCGTGCTGATCGGCATCCTGATTTCACGTCGTTAATATGAGCGAGAATCAGAGCCACGGCCCAGGCAAAGGGGTCTTCAATGTAGGTCAGCGCGTGGTAACAACGCTGGTTGGCATGGTCGAGACACGCGTGCGGCTGGCCGTTGCCGAGCTGGAAGAGGAAAAGGCCAATCTGATTCAGATGCTGATCATGATAGGCCTGACCATGCTATTTACCGCTTTCGGACTGATGAGCCTGATGGTGCTGATCATCTGGGCGGTGGATGCGCAATACCGGCTGATGGCAATTGCCATCACCACCGGCGTACTGTTCGCGCTGGCGCTGATTTTTGGTTTATGGACGTTGCGGAAATCCCGGCAGTCCACGCTGCTGCGCCACACGCGTAAAGAGCTGGACACCGATCGCACCTTACTGGAGGAGCATCGCTCATGAGTCAGCGTGAACGTGAAGCACGCATTCATGAATTGCTTAATCAGGTACAGCAGCAGCGGCTGGATCTCAGCGCTGCTCGCCGCGACTGGCTGGAGAGCACTGCGCAGTACGATCGCGGCTGGCTGACGTTTCTCAGCATGCGTCGTTATCTGGCGATTGGCAGCAGCGCGCTCGCCATCTGGTCGATTCGCAGCCCGAACCGCATCATGCGCTGGGCCAAGCGCGGATTCGGCCTGTGGAGCACCTGGCGCATGATTAAATCGGCCATGCCGCCTCGCTAAGTTCCTCATAATTAACCGGATCGAAAAGGTTCGGTTTTCCTCCTTCAGAATTCCTGAATAACATCGACAGTTTATCTCGCTTACAACTATTCCACTGCGCGACTATCATCTCCCTCCATCAGCCCGGCGAACTGTATAGCGCGGTTCAACGGGAAATAAACCTGGCAGGCCAACAACCTGCACCAAAAACCTTGTTGGAGTAGATGATGAAAAAATTCGAAGACTCAGGCCTGCTGCTGGCACGCGTGTTAATGACCATCCTGTTCATTACTGCCGGCTGGGGCAAAATCACCGCGTATGCCGGCACCGCACAGTACATGCAGGCGATGGGCGTTCCTGGCTTCCTGCTGCCGCTGGTGATTCTGCTGGAACTGGGCGGCGGCCTGGCGATTCTGTTCGGTTTCCTGACTCGCTTCACCGCGCTGTTCACTGCCGGCTTTACGCTGCTGACCGCATTCCTGTTCCACAGCAACTTTGCTGAAGGCGTTAACCAGCTGATGTTCATGAAAAACCTGTCCATCGCCGGTGGTTTCCTGGTGCTGGGTCTGGTCGGTCCGGGCGCGTACAGCATTGACCGTCTGATTCGTCAGCGCTTTATGCCAGCCACCGCACGCTAAGCACACGAGCCGTGCAACAGCACATATACTGAATAGCAGGGGCGGGGATTTTCCTCGCCCCGTTTTTTTTATGGAGGGCTTATGGGACAACTGATTGACGGTGTCTGGCATGATACCTGGTACGATACGAAGTCAACCGGTGGCCGCTTCAAACGCACAGAAGCAGTCTGGCGTAACTGGATCACCGCGGATGGCAGCGCCGGGCCAACCGGCAAAGCCGGCTTTGCCGCCGAGCGCGACCGCTATCACCTCTACGTTTCACTGGCCTGCCCGTGGGCGCACCGCACCCTGCTGATGCGTCAGCTGAAAGGGTTAGAAGAGATGATTTCGGTGTCGGTAGTGCATCCGCTGATGCTGGAAAATGGCTGGACCTTCGACGACGATTTCCCCGCCGCCACCGGCGATTCGCTGTATCAAAACGAATTCCTTTATCAGCTTTATCTGCATGCCGATCCGCAGTACAGCGGGCGCGTGACCGTGCCGGTGCTGTGGGATAAAAAACAGCACACGATTGTCAGCAATGAATCCGCCGATATCATCCGTATGTTCAACAGCGCCTTCGACGCGCAGGGCGCGCGCGCCGGCGATTACTATCCGCCCGAGCTGCGTGACAAGATCGACGAACTCAACGGCTGGATTTATGACACGGTCAATAACGGCGTGTACAAAAGCGGATTCGCCACGTCGCAGTCGGCCTATGATGAAGCCGTTACCGCGCTGTTCCATTCGCTGGCACGGCTGGAGCAAATTCTCGGTCAGCATCGCTATCTGACCGGCGACCGCCTCACCGAAGCCGACCTGCGCCTGTGGACCACGCTGGTGCGCTTTGACCCGGTCTACGTGACCCACTTTAAGTGCGATCGTCATCGCATCAGCGATTACCGTAACCTGAACGGCTTCCTGCGCGATATTTATCAGATGCCGGGCATTGCCGATACGGTGAACCTGCCGCACATCCGCCATCACTATTACTGCAGCCATAAGACCATCAATCCAAACGGCGTCATTTCGCTGGGACCGGCTTTTGACTGGGATGAGCCGCACGGCCGCGGGTAACCGCTGGCGCATTCCCCTGCCTTCCTCGCCCGCTACCGGGAAAGGAAGGCAGGTTGCATTATCGAGCCTCAGGCAAACTTAATCAGCACCATGCCGGCCAGCAGCAGCGCCACGCCCAGCCAGCCGCGGCTGTTCAGGCGTTGCCCGAACAGGATCCAGCCTGCCGCCACGGTCGCCACCAGACCAAATCCGCCCCACAACGCGTAGGCCACCGAAAGATCGATGCCTTTCACCGCCTGCGACAGCGCACTAAACGCTGCCAGCACCGCCGCGAGGGACAGCACGCCATACAGCGGACGACGGAAGCCATTCGCATATTTCAGCGCGATGTTCGCCACAATTTCCAGCACGATAGCCAGTGCCAGCCAGGCCAGATGCACAACATTAAGCGTGGTCATGACGCAGCTCCCTGCGGCTGAAAGTTCCCGCTTTGATCAGCGCAATGCCCGCGATCAGGGTGATCAATCCCGCCGCCTTCATCACTGTCAGCGCCTCGTCAAACAGCATCACGCTGAACAGGGTGATAAACAGAATACCGACGCCTTCCCACATCGCGTAAGCCACGCCGAGGGCGATACGTTTCACGGCAAAGGTGAGGAAAATGTAGGACAGGGCGATCATCAACAGCATAAAAATGTAGCCGGCACTGCCGCCGTTGACGCTGGCCCACTTCATTGACACGGTGCCCGTAATTTCGGCAGCAATCGCTAACGCGAGTAAAATCCAGTACAGCATGATTTCTCTCCTGTGAGAAATAAACGCCATCCACGCGAAAACATCAGCGTGATAGCTGAAAAGAATGAAATTGTGAAAAGGAGAGAAAGAAACTACAGCGCGAAGCGCCAGTGTCGATCGCTGAGGGAGTAGGAGAAAATGGAGTAATGTGAAGAGGTTAAAGTGAAATGTGTAACGAAATGGTTATCCATAATTTTACAACTTATCCACGTTGTTGCTTTTCCCGGTGTGGATGAAAAATTGTCCTCAGTAGTTGAACACGCGCCTATTCTGGCACAGAGAAAAGAATGTTTTTGCGCATTTTCGTTTCTTTACGCAGGGAAATTGGGGTTTTGTGCGGTTTTCTATGGCTTCTTGCGGTTTTCTGCCCTCACCCTAACCCTCTCCCTGTACAGTCCGGAGACATCGTGAACACTTGTTCGGGGACATGGTAGACACTTACAACTAAGGCATAAGAACCCGTTTATGGAGTCGCTTATGCCCTGGGATGCGAGAGATACCATGTCATTACGTACTGAGTTTGTTCTGTTCGCCTCGCAAGACGGGGCGAACATCCGCGAGCTGTGCCGCCGCTACGGCATATCTCCCGCCACCGCCTACAAGTGGCTTCGCCGCTGGGAGGAGGAAGGACCGTCCGGCCTTCAGGACCGCTCCCGCGCGCCCCGTCACTCACCCAGCCGCTCATCTGACGACATCACTGACCTGCTGCGTTTGGCGCACGAGCTTCATCAGCACTGGGGGGCCCGCAAGATTAAGCGCTGGCTCGAAGACCGCGGGCACGGCATGCCGGCCTTCAGCAGCGTCCACAACCTGATGGCCCGCCACGGCCTGCTGCCGGGCGCAGCGCCGGGCGTCCCGGCCACCGGCCGGTTTGAGCATGCGGCCCCGAACCGGCTCTGGCAGATGGATTTTAAGGGCCACTTTCCCTTTGGCGGCGGCCGCTGCCACCCGCTCACCCTGCTGGACGACCACTCCCGGTTCTCGCTGTGCCTGGTGCACTGCGCTGACGAACGGCGTGAGACGGTACAGGAGCAGCTGGTCAGCGTCTTTGAGCGCTACGGCCTGCCGGACCGGATGACGATGGACAACGGCTCGCCGTGGGGCGACACCACCGGCACCTGGACGGCAGTGGAGCTGTGGCTGATGCGCCACGGCATCCGGGTAGGGCACTCGCGGCCGTATCATCCGCAGACGCAGGGCAAGCTGGAGCGCTTTCACCGCAGCCTGAAGGCGGAAGTGCTGCAGGGGAAGTGGTTCGCGGACAGCGGTGAGCTGCAGCGCGCCTTCGACCACTGGCGGACGGTCTACAACCTCGAGCGCCCGCATGAGGCGCTGGATATGGCGGTGCCGGCGTCGCGCTATCAGCCCTCATCGCGGCAGTACAGCGTGCGCGTAGCGCCACCGGAATACGATGAGGGCGTGATGGTCAGGAAGGTGGATATCAGCGGGAAGCTGAGCGTGAAGGGTCTCAGCCTGAAGGCGGGCAAGGCGTTCAGGGGAGAGCGTGTCGGGCTGAAGGAGACGGGGGAAGACGGGTATTACGAGGTGTGGTGGTACAGCACGAAAGTGGGGGTGATCGACCTGAAGAAAAAGTCGATCACCATGGGTAAAGGATGTTAAAAAGTGTTCACTATGTCCCCGAACACCTGTCTGCCATGTCCCCGGACCGTACACTCCCACAGGGAGAGGGAATAGTTAGGTGTGGTGTTGCAGGACGAAAGCTCAACTTTAAACACGCACAATCGGTCCCTTCTCCCGCCTGCGGGAGAAGGTTAGGATGAGGGACAGCACGCACCTTCCCCAAAAACAAAACGCCCGCAGATTCTCATCTGCGGGCGTTCATTAAAAAAGTCGAAACTGACCGATAAGCCGGGTTCTGTCGTGGACAGTCATTCATCTAGGCCAGCAATCGCTCACTGGCTCAAGCAGCCTACCCGGGTTCAGTACGGGCCGTACCATGTGAACCCCTATTTGGCCTTGCTCCGGGTGGAGTTTACCGTGCCACGGACTGTTGCCAGCCGCGCGGTGCGCTCTTACCGCACCCTTTCACCCTTACCTGATCCCATTACTGGGCCATCGGCGGTTTGCTCTCTGTTGCACTGGTCGTAGGCTTGCGCCCCCCAGGCGTTACCTGGCACCCTGCCCTATGGAGCCCGGACTTTCCTCCCCTCTGCCCGTCTCCCCCAAAAGGGACGACGACAAAGCGGCGACTGTCTGGTCAGCTTCGGCGCGGGATAATAGGCGATCCGCCGGCATTTGTCACGCCTCTTGCTGCTCCAGCGCGTACTTGTACAGGGCGTTTTTCTTAACCCCATGAATTTCCGCCGTCAGCGCCGCCGCCTTTTTCAGCGGCAGCTCGGCCTGCAGCAGCGCCAGCGTGCGCAGCGCTTCCGCCGGCAGCATCTCTTCATCCGCTTTATGGCCTTCGACAATCAGCACCATCTCGCCCTTGCGGCGGTTATCATCCGCCTGTACCCACGCCAGCAGCTCGCCAACCGGCGCACCGTGCAGCGACTCCCAGGTTTTGGTCAGCTCACGCGCCAGCACCACGTAGCGCGCCGCGCCCCATACGCTGACCATATCCTGCAGCGTATCCAGTACGCGATGGGTGGATTCGTAGAAAATCAGCGTGCGCGGCTCCTCGCTCAGCGCACGCAGCGCATCGCAGCGCCCTTTGCTTTTGGCCGGCAGAAACCCTTCGTAACAGAAACGATCGGACGGCAATCCCGCCGCGCTTAATGCTGTGATCGCCGCGCAGGCGCCGGGCAACGGCACCACGCGCACCCCGGCCTCGCGGCAGCGACGCACCAGATGGTAGCCCGGATCGTTGATTAACGGCGTGCCTGCATCGGAAACCAGCGCAATGCTCTGGCCCTCCTGCAGCTTCGCTAACAGCACCTCAGCTTTCTGTTGTTCGTTGTGGTCGTGAAGTGCGAACAGTCGCGCATTGATGGCGAAATGTTGTAGCAACAGTCCGGTATGACGTGTATCTTCCGCAGCGACCAGATCGACGCTCGCAAGCACCGTCAGCGCACGCTGCGTGATATCACCCAGGTTACCGATCGGGGTAGGAACGATATAGAGCGTGCTGGCAGAAATCTCTGCCCGATCGAGTTGTTTCATTGTTTCATCCGAATTGCCGATTTAATATTGAGCATCTTGAAAAAAACATCACTGGATACAGTATGCTTCCTTCGAAAGTCGTACGTCATAAAGCAGGACGCCTGGTCCCTGTTTTGCTCGCGGGTCTGATTCTGGCCGCCTGTAGCGGTCAGGGACCGCAGCAAACCTCCAGCGTTAACGTTCAGGGTCCTGCCACGGGCCGCTCTGACTATTATCTGCAGCAGGTGCAGCAAAGCAGCGATGATAGCAAGACCGACTGGCAATTACTTGCCATCCGTGCCCTGCTGAAGGAAGGAAAGTATCCGCAGGCGCAAAATCAGCTCGGTCAGCTGCCGCAGCAGCTCTCTGACGTGCAACAGCAGGAACTGCTGCTGCTGCGCGCGCAGATGCAGATCGCCCAGCAGGATTTCAACGGTGCTCAGCAGCTGCTGGGCCAGATAAAAGCCGCGGACCTGTCGCAGGATCAGCAGGTGCGCTACTACGCACTGCAGATTGCCGCTGCGCAGAATCGTCCGTCGCTCGCGCTGCTGCGCGCCTATATTGCTCAGGAACCGCTGCTGAAAGGGGCCGATCACCAGAGCAATATTGACGCCACCTGGCAGGCACTGACCCAGCTAACCCAGGATCAGCTCAACAGCGTGGTAATCAACGCCGACGAGAATACCCTGCAGGGCTGGCTCGACCTGCTGAACACCTGGCACGCCAACAGCCAGGATGCACAGATGCTGAAAGCCGCCATCAGCGACTGGCAGACGCGCTATCCGCAGAACCCCGGCGCGAAAACCCTGCCGACCCAGCTCAGCCAGGTGCAGAACTTCACCAAAGCCTCGACCAGCACCATTGCGCTGCTGCTGCCGCTTAATGGCCAGGCGCAGGTGTTCGCCAATGCTATCCAGAAAGGCTTTAACGATGCGAAAAACGGCGTGCTAAACGCGCCAGCAGCGCCTGCCGCGCCAGCCAGCAGCGATGCCAGCGCGTCCGCGCAGCAGCCCGCCAGCACGACGACGCCGGCCAGTGGCGATGCTAATGCGGTAGTCAGTCCGGCAGCTGCGGCCATCACGCCGGCCGCCAGCGCACAGCCGCAGCAGCCAGCCGCGCAGCCTGCGGTGGCCCAGCCCGCCAGCAGCGCCCAGGTGAAAGTGTATGACACCAGCAGCCAGCCGATTGCTCAGGTGATGCAACAGGCACATCAGGATGGCGCCACTCTGGTGGTCGGTCCGCTGCTGAAAAATAACGTTGAACAGGTCGCCAATAGCCAGACACCGCTGAACGTGCTGGCGCTCAACGAGCCAGAGCAGATCCAGAACCATCCGAATATTTGCTATTTTGCGCTTTCTCCTGAAGACGAAGCGCGCGATGCCGCGCACCATATCTGGGATCAGGGCAAACGCCAGCCGCTGCTGCTGATGCCGCGCAGCAGTTATGGCGACCGCGTAGGCAAAGCGTTTGCACAGGAGTGGCAAAAACTGGGCGGCGCAACCGTGCTGCAGCAGCGTTTTGGCGGCGTGGGCGAGCTGAAACAGGGCATCAACAGCGGTGCCGGTATTGCGCTGAGCGGTACGCCGCTGACGGTACAGGCGGATCAGCCGCAGGGCGTCGCGGTCGCCGGTCTGACCATTCCGGCACCGCAGACCAGCGCTCCTGCACCTGAGAGCGCCAGCAGCAGCGGCAGCGTTGATGCAGTTTACATTATTGCCACTCAGGACGAACTGCAGCTGATCAAGCCGATGATTGCCATGCGCACCAGCAGCCGCAATAACATCGCCCTGTATGCCAGCTCGCGCAGCGCGCAGGCCGGTGCCGGTCCGGACTTCCGTCTGGAGATGGATGGCCTGCAGTTCAGCGATATTCCGCTGCTGTCCGGTGCCAATCCAGGCCTGATGCAGCAGGCGGCGCGTAGCTTTAACAACGACTATTCGCTGGTCCGCCTTTATGCCATGGGCATTGATGCCTGGACGCTGGCGAACCAGTTCAACCAGATGCGCCAGGTACCGGGCTTTGCCATTGATGGCAACACCGGCAAGCTGAGCGCCGACACGGATTGCGTGATCAACAGGAAGTTGGCATGGAACCAGTATCGTCAGGGACAAATCGTTCCGGTGCAGTAAACCGCCAGCGCCTCGGCGCTGAGCAGGAGCAGCAGGCGCGTCGTTATCTTGAACGCGCCGGACTGCAGTGGGAAGCCAGCAATGTGCGTTGCCGCAGCGGGGAAATCGACCTGATTATGCGCGACGCGGATTGCTGGGTGTTTGTCGAAGTGCGCTACCGTCGCGATGCACGCTTTGGCGGCGCGGCCGCCAGCGTCACGCGTCAGAAACAACAAAAGCTGCTGCGTACCGCCGCGCTGTGGTTGCTGGCTCG
This sequence comes from Pantoea dispersa, assembly GCF_035783935.1. Lineage (GTDB taxonomy): Bacteria > Pseudomonadota > Gammaproteobacteria > Enterobacterales > Enterobacteriaceae > Pantoea > Pantoea dispersa_C. Next base: position 266,349 of record NZ_JALKOV010000005.1, read on the forward strand.
CGGCGGCAGTTTTGATACGGTGAATTGCCGTTTTGACATCATCGCCATCACCGGCCGCGAGCTGGTATGGCTGGCCGATGCCTTTCGTGCGGATGGATAGAACCAGGTGGTCTTGTGCAGGACAGAATTAAAGCGTGTTTTACCGAAAGTATTCAGACGCAAATCGCCGCAGCCGAAGCGCTGCCGGATGCGATTTCCCGCGCCGCGATGACGCTGGTGCAGTCACTGCTGAACGGCAACAAAATCCTCAGCTGCGGTAACGGCGCTTCGGCAGCCAACGCCCAGCATTTTGCCGCCAGCATGATCAACCGTTTTGAGACTGAGCGTCCCAGCCTGCCGGCGCTGGCGCTGAGTGCGGACAATGTGATGCTGACGGCAATCGGTAACGATCGTTTGCACGACGAAATTTACGCCAAGCAGGTTCGTGCGCTTGGTCAGGCCGGCGACGTTCTGCTGGCCATCTCCACCCGTGGCAACACCCGCGATATCGTTAAAGCGGTGGAAGCTGCGGTTACCCGCGATATGACTATCGTCGCGCTGACTGGCCACGACGGCGGTGAGCTGGCGGGCCTGCTCGGTCCGCACGATGTGGAAATTCGCATTCCGTCACATCGCAGCGCACGCATTCAGGAGATGCATATGCTGACGCTGAACTGCCTGTGCGATTTGATTGATAACACCTTGTTCCCACACCAGGAATGACTGAAGGAGCTCAAATGAAAGCATTGAACGCTATCGCCATTCTGTTAACCGCCATGCTGCTGCAGGGCTGCGTGGCGGTTGTCGCCGGCGGCGCTGCGGTCGCCACCAAAACCGCCACCGACCCGCGCACCGTCGGCACGCAGGTTGATGACGGCACGCTGGAGCTGCGCGTCACTAACGCGCTGGCAAAAGATGAGCAGATCAAAAATCAGGCGCGCGTGGTCGTGACCGCCTATCAGGGCAAAGTGCTGCTGACCGGTCAGTCACCGTCAGCCGATCTCGCCAGCCGGGCGAAACAGATCGCCATGGGCGTGGATGGCGCGACAGAGGTGTATAACGAAATCCGCACCGGACAGAAAGTGAGCCTCGGCACGTCTTCGTCGGATACCTGGATCACCACCAAAATCCGCTCGCAGCTGCTGGGCAGCGATCAGGTGAAATCGTCCAACGTGAAAGTGACCACCGAGAATGGGGAAGTGTTCCTGCTCGGCCTGGTGACGCAGCAGGAAGCGACGGCGGCAGCGGATATCGCCAGCCGCGTCAGCGGCGTGAAGCACGTCACCACTGCCTTTACGATTCTGAAGTAATCCCATCGGCGGCCAGCATGGCCGCCTTTTTTTATACCGGAATATCAATCACCAGCGCACGCAGCGGCGTTTGTGCCTGCAGCGTAATCTGCGCCTCTTCACTGACAAACGCCCCATCACCGCAGCGCAGCTGTTCCTGATGCGCACTGCTGGCCCGTACCTCTAGCGCACCGTGAATCGACTGCAGATAGGCGCGCGGCCCGTGCAACGCCAGGCTGTATTGCTCGCCCGGTGCCAGCGTGACCTGATGTACCCATACCTGCTGGCGCAGCTGTAAACTGCCGTCCGCGCCATCCGGTGATGCAATCAGCAGATGGGTTTGCTGCGGCAGCGCGCGTTTCTGCAGCAGCGGGTTTTCCCGTTCCGGACAGGCGGCCAGCCACAGCTGCATACGCGTCAGTGGACGATCCTTACTGATATTGTGTTCGCTGTAATTGACACCCTGACGGGCCGACAGCAGCATCGCCTCGCCCTCCCGCGCTACCAGGTGATTACCTTCGCTGTCGCGGTATTCGGCTTCGCCCTGCAGCACCAGGTTGAGCACATCCACCTGCGGATAGGTGCGCGGCTGAAACGCCGCGCCAGGTGCCAGCACTTCCTGGTTCAGTACGCGCAGCGAGGCGTAGCCCATCAGTTTGGGATCAAAATAGTGGCCAAATGAGAAGCTATAGCGCGCCTGCAACCAACCGAAATCGGCCTGGCCACATGCGGACGCGCAGCGGGTTGTCATCATGCTTTACCTCCGACGCACTGCGGTGAGAATCCACCACAGGCTTTATCCATCAATGGTAAAAGGCTGGACGCCGGATTGTTAGCCAGTTAATCTGCCTGGCATATTCAAATTTACTGACAGAGAGTCGGCATGGCTAAAGAGCGCGCGTTAACCCTGGAAGCTTTACGTGTGATGGACGCGATTGACCGGCGCGGCAGCTTCGCCGCGGCGGCCGACGAGCTGGGACGCGTGCCATCGGCGCTGAGCTACACCATGCAGAAGCTGGAAGAGGAGCTGGATGTGGTGCTGTTTGACCGCTCCGGCCATCGCACCAAGTTCACCAATGTCGGGCGCATGCTGCTGGAGCGCGGCCGCGTGCTGCTGGAAGCCGCCGACAAACTTACCACCGATGCCGAAGCGCTGGCGCGCGGCTGGGAAACCCATCTCACCATTGTGGCCGAAGCGCTGATCCCAAGCGAACTGCTGTTCCCGCTGGTGGAGAAGCTTTCCGAGAAAGCCAATACGCAGATCTCGCTGGTCACCGAAGTGCTGGCTGGCGCGTGGGAGCGACTGGAGCAGGGCCGCGCCGACATCGTGATCGCGCCGGATTTGCACTTTCGCGCCTCCACCGAAATCAACACGCGCAAGCTGTACAGCATTATGAGCGTGTATGTTGCCAGTCCGGATCACCCGATTCACCAGGAAGCCGAGCCGCTGTCCGAAGTCACGCGCGTTAAGTATCGCGGCATCGCCGTGGCGGACACCGCGCGCGAACGTCCGGTGTTGACGGTGCAGCTGCTGGACAAACAGCAGCGCCTGACGGTCAGCAGCATGGATGATAAACGCCGCGCGCTGCTGGCGGGACTGGGCGTAGCGACCATGCCTTATCCGATGGTGGAGAAAGATATCGCTGAAGGTCGCCTGCGCGTCGTCAGCGCCGAGTATACCCGTGAGGTGGATATAATTATGGCGTGGCGCCGCGATAGCATGGGTGAAGCCAAAGCCTGGTGTCTGCGTGAGATTCCGAAACTGCTGGCGAAACGCGGGTGATTTCGTGGGCTGGCGGCCCTTCGCCCTCACCCCAGCCCTCTCCCGCACGCGGGAGAGGGAGCCGTCCGGACACGCTTTTAAGAGGAAATCTACTCACACACCGCTGAATCGGTCCCCACATGCGGGAGAGAGTGATTTGAGAAGGAAGCTGAGGATCAGCCCCTGAACTCACACACCGCTGGATCGGTCCCCTCGCCCGCTTGCGGGAGAGGGTTAGGGTGAGGGGAAAACCGCACCCATCCCCATCACAACCGGCTCAGACAATCCATCGCCACCGCTTTAAAGCTGACGAAATCAGCGCAGTCGCGCAATCTTGTCACCGCCCTTTCGCGCAGGAAGGTGACAAACAGATCGTAAATCGCCATCGCCTCCTCATATTCGCTCTTACTGATCGCCAGCAAAAAAATCACCGAAGCCGTCTCATCGCCCCAGCTCACGCCGTGCGGTGCCAGCACGGTATAGACCACGGTTTTTCTGGCCAGTAATCCCAGCGAGTGCGGCAGCGCAATCCCTTCGCCCAGCATGGTACTGACAATCGCTTCACGCTCTTCGACCGAAGGATAAAAATCAGCGTCAACATAGCCCTCCGCCTCCAGCCGATCGCACAGCAGGCGGAACAGCGCCGACTGGCTCATCGGCCGGTCGAGCACCATGAAATGCTGCGCGTCGAAGTACTTCTCCAGCATGTAAGGCCGGGTGCGATCCACCAGCACCAGCTTGCCGAGCTGTTCCAGCTGAAACTCCGTAGGGAACGGCGACATCATCACTACCGGCTTGTTCTTCTCGCTGAGCCGCGCGGTAGAAATGACAAAATCTTCATCAATGTGCGCACGCACCTCGTAGTCACGCTGCGACAGCCGCGCCGTCACTACCAGCTGCGGGTATTTGCGCAGCAGCAGCGCCTCGATCATGCGCAGCGTGGAGTTGCCGCTGTCGCAAACCAGCAACACCTGCGGATGTCGCTGATAGCCGACATCATAATGTCGCTCCAGCCCGACGCCAATGTGTAGCACCAGAAAGCCAATCTCGTTCTCGCTAATGGTATACGGCGTGTATTTGCCCCAGCTGGTGACGGCCGCCAGCGTCACATCGTAGGCCATCGGATAGTGCTGCTTGATGTTACTCAGTAGCGGATTGGGGATGTGAATCTGGTAGCGCACGCGGGTGATCATGGTTTTGATGTGCGTGAGCAGATCGGCGCGCAGCTGCTCATCCTGCTGCAGCCGGTAGTTGTAATGGGTGTTGATGTAGTTAAGCAGGTAATCCACCAGCGCATCCGCGTCATCGGCGTTGATGGTGCTGGGGGCCAGCGCCTGAATCTGCCGCGCCGCAATATTAACGCGCAGCCAGTTCTCTTCGGCCTGCGAGATGCCTTTACCCACCAGCGGACGCATCAGATTAACCAGATCGTGCGCCGCCTCGCGTATCTCCTCGCCGACATCCTCCGCGCCGGGATCGCTGAGCGGGAAGCCTTCGCTGATGCGGCGCACCGCCACCGCGCAGTAAATCAGCAGATAGCGCTCGCCCTCATCGCTGAGGCGAATCGCATGCTGCGTGAAGCATTGCGCCAGCAGCGGCTGCAGCTGCGCCAGCATGCCGCTGTGCAGCGCCTCGACCGTCAGCAGCGGGCTGTCCGGCGTCTGCTGGTCGATTTGCCACAGCAGATCGGTCAGGCAGGTGCGAATCGCCGCCTCGCTGCCAAACAGTTTCATACCGTAGCGCGGCTTGGTTTCGATGTTGAGATGATAGCGGCCCAGCCACTCGCGCACTTCCGCCATGTCGCTCTGCAGCGTGGCGCGGCTGACGAACCACTCTTCCGACAGATCTTCCAGCTTGAGCGAATACGCAGCGGTGAGAAAGCGGCTCAGCAAATAGCGCACCCGATCCTGCGAGGTGCGCGGCACCCGCAGCGGTGCCGCACTCTCCTGCTGCAGGCGGCCGAAGCGCGCCGCGTCATCGATTTTTAACTGATAGCCCGCGCCGCGCGCCAGCACGAACTGGGCACCGTGCTGTTCCAGCAGCGCGTTGAGCGCGGTGATGTCGGTGCGCACCGTGCGCGTTGAAACGGAAAAACGCCGCGCCAGCTCATCCTGTGGCAGCGTTTCGCTTTGCAGCGCCGCGAAGAGTTGAGCTAAACGCTGATTGGGAAATCTCACGGAGCCTCACCTGTTACTCATTTGTTACAGCAGTTTCTTGCACGTTGCCAGAAGCTGACGCACATCGTCAATGCGCGTGTCGCCGCTGGCGCTATCAATGATCGAGCTGTAAACGTGTGGGATGACTTTGCTGACCCCGGCCTCAAGGGCAATCCGCACGATCTCTTCGAAATTACTGAGATCGATACCGCCGGTCGGCTCCAGCCAGAAATCATGGCGCGCACAGGCGTCCGCCACCGCGCGATACTCCTCCACCGCGTTCAGGCCGCCCATCGGGAAATACTTCACCGAACTGCCGCCCATATCCTGCAGCATGGCAATCGCCGTGGCGATCGGCACGATGCCGTCCGCCGCCTGCGAACTGCGCGGACCGGTGGAGATTTTCACCTTGCCCGGCGTGCCGGTTGGTGAAACCAGACCGTTCACAATGGTGTGTGACTGTCCGAGCAGCGCGCGGCTGGTGGCCACGCCGGTGAAGACCTGATTGACGTGCTGCGGCTGCAGTTCCGCCGAGATTTCACTGACCATCGCCGACTGATTCGGATCGCCCGCGCCCAGCCCGACCGACAGCGCATTATCAATCAGCGCCGCGTACTCGCGCATATCGGCGATCGCGGCCTCATTGGAGGCATAGTTCTTAGATAAAACGCCGACCAGCACATGCCCTTCTGCCGCCTGCCAGATCGCCTGCGCATTCTGCTTCGAACCGGCCAGCACGTTGAGGCACAGGCGGCCCTGATAGAAGTTGGGGTTAAGATTCATGCGCGTTTTCCTCCGCTGAGCAGCGCCTGGATGCGGCTAAAGATGATGTGCAGCTGTTCCGCGCTGACGCTGCGCACATCCGCTTCGATAATGCCTTCGTTGGCTTTATAGCCGCGGAAGTAGATGGCGATGTCGCCGTTTTTCAGCGCCTGTACCAGCTCGCCGGTCGGCCAGCCCGTCACCGCTTCATCAAATTTGATCTCAGCACGGGCGATGTCACGACCGGCGGCATCCCACACCACGCGCGCGCTGACGCCGTGCAGCGTGTTGAGGTTATCGATAAACGGCGTCATCTTCGCCACCATGTCGGCGCCGCTGGTTTTGCTCTGCAGCAGATAGTTTTCAATCGCCTGAGTCAGACCGAGAATGCCCTCTTTACCGACTTTCATCGCGCGGCCAATGCCGTTGCTCTGGCGTTTTACCCATTCGACGTACTGGCTGCGGCCGATCACCAGGCCGCTGGTTGGCCCTTCAATCGCTTTGGCACCGCTGTAGATCACCAGGTCTGCGCCCATCTGGTAATAGCACTGCAAATCCTCTTCGGCCGCCGCATCGACAATCAGCGGAATGCCGTGTTTGCGCGCGACCACCGCCGCCTGTTCGACGCTGAGATGGCTTTTCTGCACACAGTGATGCGACTTGACGTACAGCAGCGCCGCGGTGGTCGGCGTGATGGCTGCCGCCAGCTGCTCCGGCGAGCACTCATTGCTGTAACCGGCTTCAATCAGGCGTCCACCGCCCAGCGCCACCATGCTGCCCACCGGCGCACCGTAATTCACGTTATGGCCTTTCGGCACCACGATGTCGTGTGGCACGCTGAGCGGCGCGGCGTGCAGGTTATCCAGCAGCCAGTCGTTATCTTTGACGATCACCGCCGCCACGCACTGGGCAATACCGGCCGAGGCGCAGGACACCACCACCGCGTTTTCGACTTCCAGCAGACGCGCGATGTAGGCACCGGTTTTATTGACCAGATCTTTGATCTCAAAGTAGTGATTGAGGCCATAGCTGACGGTGTCCACCACATCGGCGGACGGCGTCGACACGCCGAGAATGGTCATGCGGCCGGAGGCGTTGATCACCTGTTTCAGGTCATATTTCTCATAAATCGAAGACATGATGCGCTTTCCCTTCCTCAGTCAGATGCCACTGGCCCGCGATCACCACGGCCAGCGGCAGCAAATGTTGCTCACCCGTGACCCGTTCGCCTTCAGCATCGACGAACGGGCGGGCTTCCTCTTTGACGGTAAAAATGGTCAGATCGGCGTCATAACCGGCGGTCAGATGCCCTTTGCCGGCCAGACGCAGACCTGCTGCGGCATTGACGGTGACGCAGGCGATCACCTGCGGCAGCGTCATGCCGATAGAGAAGAATTTCGACATCACGTGCGCCAGGCTGTGCACCGGGCCGTTGATGCGGTTGCGGCAGTAGATATCGGAGCTGATGGTGTCCGGCAGAATGCCCTGGGCAATCGCCTCGCGCGCCACCGCAAAACTGAAGCTGGCGCTGCCGTGGCCGATATCCAGCTTCACGCCGCGCGCGATCGCCTGCTTTACCGCCGCTTTCAGCTCGCCCTGTGGCGACAGAATGCGGTTCGGCTTGCCGTTAAAGCAGTGGGTGATGATGTCGCCGGTAGTGAGCAGCGCGGCGATCTCTTCCAGCACCGGCGGGTTGTTACCGATGTGCACCATCAGCGGCAGGTTGCCCGCCGCCTGCTGAATGGCTTTGGCGCGCACCAGCGGCTGAATGCCGTTGTCGCCGACCACGCTGCTGCTCATGCGCGCCTTCAGGCCAACGATAAAGTCCGGACGACGCTGTACCGCCTGCACCACCGCTTCGCCGTCGATCTGCGCCATGTCGGCCAGCTCGTTCTGCGTGACGATGCCGGTGCGCGAGACGTTGATTAGCGCGCGCACGTCGGTCTTCGCGCTGCGCGTCAGCTGATAAAAGTCGTCGATGTGATCGGCACCGGTGCTGCCCGCATCCACCACGGTGGTGACGCCCTGCGCCACGCCAATCGCGTCGGCTTCGTCGTGGTAAATCGGCGATTTGGGATAGCAGTGTACGTGGCTGTCAATCCAGCCGGCGCTGACGTAGTAGCGCCCGCCGAGATCGCGTTCCTGTTGCGCTGCGCCGTCCACCGTACCGACCGCCGCGATTTTGCCGGCACGAATCGCGATATCCACCAGCTGTTCGTCACACAGACGCGCGCGGCGCAGAATCAGATCAAACATGCTTACTCCTCATGGTGCGCATGAATGCGCACCCTACAATCAATGCTTTACTCAAACGCTTGCGTAGTATCAGGCCTTTGTAGGGTCGCCATTCATGGCGACCGCACACATCAAAGCGAAACCGGGAAGATAGCGCCAAGCACCATGGCACCGAGAATCGCGCCGCCGGTAATCGGCTTGTTCCACAGGTAAAACAGCAGCGCGCCAACCAGCGAACCGAGGCCAATAGGAATCGACGCGGCCATGGCAGACAGAATAATCAGCGGACCAAGGAAGCGACCGGACGCATTACCAGCCCCCATCATTACGTCCGCGCCGTAGGTAGAATCGCTCTGGTTGATGGTGAATTTGCGCGCGAGGATAATCACGTAGCCAATCGCCACGCCAATCACCAGCCCGGTTGCCAGCGAAGCGGCAAAGTTGGCCACCGGAAACACGATACCGGCTCCCAGCAGCAGCGCCGGTACGCCGAGGCCGACGCCGGTCTGAATCGCGCCGCCGATATCCAGAATCCCCACCAGCGAGCCTTCAATAATGCGCGCAAACAGGAAGCTGGCACCAAACGCCGCCACCGCGCCGTACACGCCGGTTTCCATACCGGAGCGCAGCATCGAAACAAACGCCACTTCGTTAAAGGCACCGATGCCGTACAGGTAGTACATGTGCGTTCCGGCGAACACGCCGGAGGAGAGCAGGCCGACAAACAGCGGGAAAGACCAGTCGGCGTACCAGAACCCTTTGTTTTCGTTCTCGTTCATGCTGAAGGCTCCTTATTTGCCGCTCAGGCTGTTGTGGATCATGTCGAGCCAGCCAGGGATGCCGAGCTGGAAGGATTGCAGCAGTTTCAGATCGAAGCCACGGAAGAAGCCGCTCAGCACAAACAACAGGACAATCGCAGCCATCATCACTTTGGTGACCTTGTTCCAGCCGCTCTCTTCCACGCCTTTACCAATCAGAATGCCCAGCACCAGACCCGGTACGGCGTTGCCCATGATCAGCTGCGCCAGACCACCAAAAATGGTCGCCCAGAAGCCCGATTTCTTGCCGGCATCGATGGCGGCCAGCCAGAAGATCACCGGCATGACGGTGTTCACCAGCAGATTCGCCGCCGGTACCAGCACTTTCACCGCGGTCACCTGCAGCGCTGCCGGGACGGCGGAAGCGGTACTGTTGAGGAAAGCCACCACGATCATGCCGATGATGCCGCAGGCAATCGCCATGCGTTTCGGGTTATGCAGCGTTTCCGCGACGTTGCGGTTCTTTACCATCAGTGCGGCCGCGCCCCAGTTCGGCAGAATGCGGTGATCCACATCCTGCGTGAAGGAGCCCGCGGCAACGGAGGATGCCCAGGCGTTAAAGAAGAAGCCGAGACCAAAGGAGAAGTGTGATGCCGGATCGCCCTCGCAGGAGTTGAGCTCGCCCAGCGTACGGAAGGCACCCATCCCCTGCGTGACGGGCGCGTGGAACATGCGCGCCGCGCCCGCTCCAACGCCCACGCCGACTAATCCACCTATGATCAACGACTTAAACAAAATGATTAAAAACATATTGTTACCCTTGTTGTCGTTATTCTTACGTTGCTGTGAAGGTCACGTTCTCGGTGTCGATCACAGTGACGCTGACGGTAATCTCCAGCTCTACGCTGTAATTCCGCCGTTCACGCGCGAGGAAGAAGAACAGAAACTTCTCCTTCCTTACGCTTTCCTGCGCGCGCAGCACCCGCACATCAAGCGGTTCAATGCGCAACAGAATTTTCTGGCTGGTGCGCAGCACCTGCTGCTGCACCTTACTGAGCGCATCGGCGAAGGCTTTTGCTTTGCTGTCGCCTTTGCCCTGCACCGTTACCTGCGTCTCATACTGTTGTTTCATGCTTAGCTGCCGTGTTTCTTGTTCCAGGCCTGCACCAGACGCTCACCCAGCTCTTCTTTATCCATGAAGCCAAAGCCGAGTACCGTCGCGCCCTCGTTGATGGCGGTTACCCCTTCGTCAACCGAACGCATGCCGTGTTTGGCTTTGTAGCCGTACTTGTTCTGTGCAGTGATGGCTCCCGCGCCGCCGCTGCCACAGAAGGAGATACCAAAATCGGCGTTTTCCGCTTTCATCACGTCGCCCAGCTTCATATCCGCCGCTACGCCCGGCACCACCACCGCACGGCCGCCCGCTTTCTCTACGCCAGCTGCCACTTTCTGTCCTTTACCCAGACGATCGCCAATCACTACCGTTACCATATTCATTCCTCTCTCAATTCATGCTTCGTTCGATTTCGCCACTTCGATATGCACCGACAGCAGCCAGGCTTCTTCGACAGGCAGATTGCCAAACAGATCCACCACCTGCTGCGCCAGCGTCATGGTCTCTGGCGAGATGTCCTCAAACAGTTCGGCTTCGACGTCCGGCAGCGCCTCTCCGGTCAGAGAGCGTGCCGCCATCGCGCGGACGTGTGAGGCCAGCATTTGCTGTTGCACCGCATTGGCTTCGATGTGGTGCGCGGCATACAGCGTCGCGATTTGATTCATCACCTTATCCGCCAGCGCCTGGATTGCCTCCGGCGTGCTCGGTTTCAGCGGGACAGCATCACTCCTCACCTTGTTACTCCTGTTTACAGCGGACAATGTCAGATAATTCGCGTTGAGAAGAAATTACGCTGTCCGCCTGGCGGTGTGGAGACGCAACATTTCCACCTCAAAGTGGAAATCCCACGGGCGACTGTGCGCCAGATCGCACGATGCACGAACTATGCGAGATCGCTCACGAAATGCATGAAATGAGGTAAAAAGCGGGATGAAAACAGTAGAATGACGCGAAGCCGCGGCAGGAATAAGGCCAGCCTGCAGGCTGGCCCGGTTTATCAGCGGAATTTCTTATGGTTGGCGTTACGAATATCTTCCAGTTTCTTCGCTTCGGTTTTCGCCTCGTCCAGCTTATTGGCCTGTGCCAGCTGGTCGACGACATCAATCTGGGCAATCAGTGAGTCCAGACCGGCGTGGTAATCCTTGATCTGTGCGCTGTCAGCGCCCTGACCTTCCAGTTTCTCCGGCGTGGATTTTTTCGCATCCTGCGCCGCAGCCCGCATCTTGCCCAGTGCAGTGTGCATTTCCTGCGCGTCAGAGGTTTTCTTCACGACGCTCAGCCCGTCTTTCAGGGTATCCATATCCTGCTCCAGGTCAGCCGCGAACAGGCTGGCCGAGGAGAACAGTAACGACAAAGACAACATTGCAATCACATGCTTACGCATAACGTTTTCCTTTAATTATTATCAGGCGAAAAAAAAGCAGCCGCTGTGGGCTGCTTTCATCAAGCGATGTCTTTATTGTCCGGCGATTTTCATCTCCGGCAGCAGCACCGATCCGCATTGTATATTGCTGCGCGTTTCAATGTCGTTACCGACCGTTACCATATTGAGCCACATATCTTTGAGGTTGCCCGCAATTGTGATCTCGCTCACAGGGTATTGAATTTCACCGTTTTCAACCCAGAAGCCCGCTGCACCACGCGAGTAGTCGCCGGTCATGGCGCTGACGCTGGATCCCATCATTTCGGTGACGATCAGGCCGCGCCCCATCTGCTTCACCAGATCGTCGAAGCTGTGGCCCTGACCGGCGATGCGCCAGTTATGAATGCCGCCCGCATGGCCGGTGCTTTGCAGGCCGAGTTTACGCGCTGAATAGCTGGTCAGCAGCCAGTTCTGCAGCACGCCATCTTTCACGATATCGCGCGCTTCGGTGCGCACGCCTTCGCTGTCGAACGGCGTAGAGGCCAGCCCTTTCAGCAGATGCGGTTTTTCTTCAATCGTCAGCCATGACGGCAGGATCTGCTGACCCAGCGCGTCGAGCAGGAAAGTGGATTTGCGGTAGACGCTGCTGCCGCTGATCATGCCCACCAGATGGCCAAACAGGCCGGTGGCCACTTCCGGCGCAAACAGCACCGGCGCTTTCATGGTCGGCAGCTTACGTGGCGAAAGGCGAGACAGTACGCGGCGCGCGCATTCTGCGCCCACCCAGTCGGCGCTTTGCAGATCGCCCATCGCCCGGCCAATGGTGTACGCGTAGTCGCGCTCCATGTCACCGTTGTGCTCAGCAATGACGCAGCTCGACAGCGAATGCCGGCTGGAGCAGTAGCTCTGCAGCATGCCGTGGCTGTTACCAAACACTTTGATACCAACGTGGCTGTTGAAGCTGCCGCCTTCGGTATTGGTGATGCGCTTGTCAGCCTGCAGCGCAGCCTGCTCGGCCTGGGCAGCCAGCTCAATGGCGCGATCGGCGTCGATCTCCCACGGATGGTAGAGATCGAGATCCGGTGCCTCGAACGCCAGCAGATCGCGCTCAGCCGGTGCGGCACAGGGATCCGGCGAGGTGTAGCGCGCGATGTCGATCGCCGCCTGCACGGTGCGTTTGATGGCGTCCGGGCTGAGATCGGTCGAGGAAGCACTGCCTTTGCGGTTTTGATGATAGACGGTGATGCCAAGCGCGCCATCGCTGTTGAATTCGACGTTTTCCACTTCGCCGTAGCGGGTGCTGACACCAATACCGGTGGTTTTGGTGACCGCCACTTCTGCTCCGTCGGTGCTGGCTTGCGCCAGTTCCAGCGCCTGCGCGACAGCCTGTTCTAACACTTTACGTTGTTCTGCAACCTGAGTAGATACGTTCATCGACCTGCCGTCTAATCTTAAGTATGAATTTATTGAGTCTATCAGACTCAGAGAACAATTTCGCAGTCGCCCGATAAACTGGTAGGATTAGCCTCTTTTTTTAGGGAGCCAACAGATGACGAAGCAGCCCGAAGACTGGCTCGACGATGTGCCGGATAATCAGGAAGAAGAAGACGAAGAGATTATCTGGGTCAGTAAAAGCGAAATCAAACGCGATGCCGAGGAGCTGAAACGCCTGGGCGCCGAATTAGTGGATCTGGGGAAAAACTCCCTGGACAAGATTCCACTCGATGAACAGCTGCGTGACGCCATTGAACTGGCGCAGCGCATCAAGAAGGAAGGCCGCCGCCGCCAGCTGCAGCTGATTGGTAAAATGCTGCGTCAGCGCGACGAAGAGCCAATCCGCCTGGCGCTGGATAAGCTGAAGAACCGCCACAACCAGCAGGTTGCGCTGTTCCATAAGCTGGAGCAGCTGCGCGACAGGCTGATCGAGCAGGGCGATGACGCGGTGGCGGAAGTGCTGAATCTCTATCCGCACGCCGACCGTCAGCAGTTGCGCAGTATGATCCGCAACGCGCAGAAAGAGAAAGCCGCCAGTAAGCCGCCAAAAGCCGCCCGCCAGATTTTCCAGTACCTGCGCGAGCTGGCTGAAGCATAAGTCCGCTGCGGACGGTTGCCCTTGCCCTCACCCTAACCCTCTCCCGCAAGCGGGAGAGGGGATATAAAGTACAGTGCCGGGTTAGAAGCAGGGTGCTGAGGTAGCTGAAGCAGAGTGCTGAGGGAGCTGAAGCAGAGCGCTGAGGTAGCTGAGGACGAGCGCTGAGCGTGATGTCCGCACCGGGCAGCCCCTTCTCCCGCTTGCGGGAGAAGGCTGGGATGAGGGTAGATCCCTTAGAGGGTAGACTCCTTATCTGCCCAAGGCCGGCCTGAACCGGCCACGCATTACTTACCTAACCGCTCCAGCAGTTTCTGATGAATCCCGCCAAAGCCGCCGTTGCTCATCACCAGAATCGAATCACCCGGCTGCGCCGCTTTAGCCACCATCTCCACCAGCGTATCAATGTCCGCACTCCAGTGCGCCGGCTGAATGCAGGCTTCCGCAACGTCCGCGACCTGCCACGGAATGTGGTGCGGCTGGAACAGGAACACCTCATCGGCGCGGCCTAACGAAGGAGCCAGTTCGTTCTTGCTCACGCCCATCTTCATAGTATTAGAGCGCGGTTCAAGCACCGCCAGAATGCGTGCAGTGCCGCCGACCTTACTGCGCAGCGCCGCCAGCGTAGCGAGTATCGCCGTCGGGTGATGGGCGAAATCGTCATACACCTTAATCGCGTTCACTTCGCCGCGTAGCTCGAGGCGACGACGCGCGTTAATAAAGCTGTTCAGCGCCTCACCGGCATCGCACGGTTTCACGCCAACGTGACGTGCGGCGGCAATCGCCATCAGGCCGTTGTGCATGTTGTGTTCGCCGACCAGCGCCCAGTTCACTTCCGCCACTTTCTCACCGTCGAGCCACGCTTCCCAGCGCGAGGCATCCGCCACCAGCTTCTTCGCCTGCCAGCGGCCGTTGTCGCCCACGCTCTCCTGCTCGCTCCAGCAGCCCATCGCCATCACCTGCTTAATGTTGTGATCGTGTTCCGGCAGCAGGATCTTGCCCTGCCCCGGCACGATGCGCACCAGATGGTGGAACTGCTTCTGGATCGCCCGCAGATCGTCGAAGATGTCAGCATGATCGAACTCAAGGTTGTTGAGGATCAGGGTGCGCGGGCAGTAATGTACAAACTTGGAACGCTTGTCGAAGAACGCGCAGTCGTACTCATCCGCCTCAATGACGAAGAATGGACTTTTTCCTAATTTTGCCGATACGTCGAAGTTACCCGGCACACCACCAATAATGAAGCCCGGTTCCAGGCCGCAGGCCTCGAGAATCCACGCTGCCATGCCGGCGGTGGTGGTTTTACCATGCGTACCGGCCACCGCCAGCACCCAGCGATCGCGCAGCACGAAATCATGCAGCCATTGCGGCCCGGAAAGGTAAGGAATGTTGCGTTCCAGCACCGCTTCCACGCACGGGTTGCCGCGCGTCATAGCGTTGCCAATGATCACCAGATCCGGTGCCGGGTCCAGCTGAGAGGCATCGTAACCTTCAGTTAATTCAATGCCTTGCTGTTGCAGCAGCGTGCTCATCGGCGGATAGACATTGGCATCTGAACCGGTCACTTCATGTCCGAGCGAGCGGGCCAGCATCGCCAGTCCGCCCATAAAAGTGCCACAAATCCCGAGGATGTGAATGCGCATAAAAAGATCCATTACTCAAAAGTTCGGCGCACAGTGTAACGCCGAGTCCGGAGGGAAGAAACGGATTAGGACTATGGTTTTTGAAGTTCAATCGGCTAAACTGCGTACGCATACGTTGGTAGCTTGTTACAGCTGCTGCCACTCCATCGTAGATTCAGGGAATGTGTTATGAAAACGTTAGGCGAATTCATCGTCGAGAAGCAACACGACTTTCCTCACGCCACAGGTGAACTGACGGCGCTGATTTCCTCCATCAAGCTGGGCGCAAAAATCATCCACCGCGATATCAACAAAGCGGGTCTGGTGGATATTCTCGGTGCCAGCGGCGTAGAGAACGTGCAGGGTGAGCAGCAGATGAAGCTGGATCTGTTCGCTAACGAAAAGCTGAAAGCGGCACTGAAGGCGCGCGGTGTGGTCGCGGGGATTGCTTCCGAAGAAGAAGATGAGTTTGTCATCTTTGAAGGTTCGGAGAACGGTAAGTACGTAGTATTGATGGACCCGCTGGATGGTTCTTCGAACATCGACGTTAACGTTTCCGTCGGCACCATTTTCTCGATTTATCATCGTATTAGCGAGCCAGGCACGCCGATCACTGAAGCCGATTTCATGCAACCAGGCCACAAACAGGTTGCCGCAGGTTACGTGGTGTACGGTTCCTCAACCATGATGGTGTACACCACCGGCGTGGGCGTTCACGCCTTTACGTACGATCCGTCGCTCGGCGTGTTCTGCCTGAGCCACGAACGCATGACCTTCCCGGAGAAAGGCTACACCTACTCGATCAACGAAGGGAACTACATCCGCTTCCCGCAGGGCGTGAAAAAGTACCTGAAGTTCTGCCAGGAAGAAGATATCTCAACGAAGCGCCCTTACACCTCGCGCTACATCGGTTCACTGGTGGCGGATTTCCACCGCAACCTGCTGAAGGGCGGCATTTATCTCTATCCCAGCACCGCCAGCCACCCGAAAGGCAAGCTGCGCCTGCTGTATGAGTGCAACCCGATGGCCTTCCTCGCCGAACAGGCGGGCGGTAAAGCCAGCGACGGTAAAAACCGTATCCTTGATATTCAGCCGGAAACGCTGCACCAGCGCTGCCCGTTCTTCTGCGGTAATGATGCGATGGTCGACGATGTGGAACGCTTCATGCGCGAGTTCCCGGACGAACATCAGGCGTAATGTAGGCGGGTATTTAACATGCCTGCGTGTGTGATGCCTGCCAGTAAATGATTTTCGGTCGCCATTAATGGCGACCCTGCAGGTTGATTATACGGTTTATGTTGGGTGCGCATTCATGCGCACCGGTATACTGAGATTAATTTCAACGTAAACGGCATTGCACCCGCGCGCAGGCTTTATTATTTTTTATTTCTGATTCTTGCCTGACGATTAATTAATTCTCCGTTCTCTGCATAATAACGACTCGGCCAAATCTCTGCCGGCGAAATACCAATTGCTTCGGCAATAATTAATTCCCCTTTCGGCCACGGACGCGCCAGCGCATTGGCTAACGTGGTGGAACATAAGCCCGCCTGTCGGGATAACGCCGCCATTGAAGTTCCCTTTTTACGCAGCGCCGCAATGATGTCGGCCGGATGCCAGTCTGACTTCGCATTATTCACGCAACTCTCCTTAGTTCGCTTATCCATTCCCGTAACGATACTACGTTACTCGTAGTATCTGACAAGCGCTAAATCTACGATTCTCGTAGTCATGAAACCGACCTCCTCGCTGCAAGACACTTTTTGTCGACGCCTGAAACAAGCGCGTCAGGCGAAAGGTTTGTCGCAGAAAGGATTAGGTATTGCCGCAGGGATTGAAGAGTTTTCTGCCAGCGCGCGCATTAATCGCTATGAACTGGGCGTGCATAAACCGGATTTATTAACGCTGCAATTACTGGCGCAGGTGCTTGAAGTGCCGGCGGCGTATTTTCTGGCGGAAGATGATCGACTGGCCGCGATGATTCTGGCGTTTCCCGCCGCGCTGAACGGCGATGCACAATAACACGCACTGCTTACATTACCGCTTATCTCCAGTCGCTTCGCCAGCAATGATGCTCAACGCATGGAGCGTGATGGGTCATCCCTGACCACATCATAACTATGCTGCCTGCACGCGGAACTGTGCCATGGACGCCTGCAACTGCTGTGACTGTGCTTCCAGCGACTGCGTAGCGGCGCTGGCCTGCTCCACCAGCGCCGCGTTTTGCTGTGCGGCTTCATCCATCTGCGTCACCGCCTGGTTAACCTGCTCAATGCCGCGGCTCTGCTCTTCGGACGCGATGGAGATCTCCTTCATCAGCGCGGTCACCCGCATCACTTCGCTGGAGATCTCATCCATGGTTTCGCCAGCGCGCGTGGCCATGTCGCTGCCCTCTTTGACCCGCGTCTGTGATTCGCTGATCAACTCGCGAATCTCTTTGGCGGCGCTGGCGCTGCGCCCGGCCAGGGTGCGCACTTCGTTAGCGACCACGGCAAAACCGCGCCCCTGCTCACCGGCACGCGCCGCTTCCACCGAGGCGTTGAGCGCCAGGATGTTGGTCTGGAACGCAATGCCGTCAATCACGCTGAGAATATCGGCGATCCGATCGGAGCTGTGGGTGATCTCACGCATCTTCTCCATCACGTAGCACACCACTTCCGCGCCGCGGTCGGCGGTATCGGACACGCTACTGGCCAGCTGATTGGCCTGCTGCGCGTTACTGGCGTTAAGCCGGACGGTAGCCGTGAGCTGCTCCATGCTGGCGGCAGTCTGCTCCAGCGAGGCCGCCGACTCTTCCGTGCGCTGCGACAAATGCACCGTGCCCGCGGACAGCTCGCGGCTGCCGACGTCAATCTGCAGGCTGGCTTCACGCACCTGGCTGACCGATTCGCGCAGCGCCAGCTGCATTCCCGCCAGCGCGTGGTTAAGACGGCCGATTTCGTTATTGGCCGCTGCCGGCAGCGGCTGCGACAGATCGCCGGCTGCAATCTGCTCCAGATGCTGGATCGCCCCATCCAGCGGACGCAGCAGCGCGCGGCGCAGCAGCAGCCAAGCCAGCGCAATCAGCAACAAGGTCAGCGCGACGGCGACGCCAATCATAATCTTCATCTGCAGTTCATTGTGCGCCGCTGCGGCCAGGCGCGCGGCGGAGACCTCGTCGGCATAGCGGCTAAAGTCGTTCACCGCCTTCGAATAGTTGGCTGCCAGCTGCGACAGATTGCCTTCCAGCACCTGGTAATACTCATCGGTGTACTGCTTCTGCAGCGCATCCATCATCGGCACCATGGCGCCTTTCTGATACGCGCTGAACGCGGCCGCCACCGCATCGGCGAGGCTTTTGCCCTGCGCGGTAACGGTACCGGCATCAATAAATGCTGTCAGATGACGTTGCGAGCTGGCGACATCCGCCTGCGCCTGTTTGGTGACGGTGGCGCCCTCATCCAGCAGGCCGATTTCGATTTTGCGCACCGCCAGCGCGGCGCTGGCGCGCGCGCGCATCAGATCGGCGTTGCTCTGATACAGGCTGTTGAGTTCAATGCCCTGAATACGATTAATGGCGTCAAGTGACTGGTTGCCGGAATTGATGGCGTAAATGCCCATACCGCTCACTGCCAGCAGCAGCAGCGTCATAAAGGCCAGAAGAGAGAGTAAAGCCGTGCGTATAGATAGCTGTGTGATCATGATAATTCCCGTGCGCTTTAAAAAAGGGAGAATCCAGTAGCCCTAAAACGGAGAGATTATCGGCAGTGACCGGCGGAAACTTTATCCCTGATTGATGGTCAACCTGATTACGATCATCTACGCTTCAGATTTACTGAAGGCCGTAGCGCTTAAAGCAAGGAATGTAACGATGAAAAAATGGCTTCCGCTTGCCTGCCTGTTCGCGTCCAGCGTGGCAATGGCACAGCAAAATCCTCTCGACCAGCAGCTGGATAACTGCCTGAACAAAGAGTCCAGCACCGCCGGCATGTCACAGTG
The DNA here is from genome assembly GCF_035783935.1 of Pantoea dispersa. Taxonomy (GTDB): domain Bacteria; phylum Pseudomonadota; class Gammaproteobacteria; order Enterobacterales; family Enterobacteriaceae; genus Pantoea; species Pantoea dispersa_C. Next base: position 285,456 of record NZ_JALKOV010000005.1, read on the forward strand.
CTACAGCACGGCCAATAAGGCGTGGGACAAAGAGATGAATGCGCAATATAGCCAGCTGATGAAGAAATTAACCGGTGAGCCCAAAGACAAACTGCGCAATGCGCAGCGCGCCTGGCTGGCGTATCGCGATAGCTGGACCGAGGCCAGCCGCAGCTATTTCCTCAGCAGTCAGGGCTCCATGGCAGCGCTGTCAGTCGGCGCGCAGGGTGTCAGTCTGGTGCGCAACCAGGCGCTGATGCTGCAATCAATCAACAAAGGCAGTTGCGCCAATCCTGATGATTGTTGATAAATGGGGGCGTTAAACACGCTCAGCGCTGGCCGAGGTCAGCGCGCCCATTATTCACGGAGAAACCATGGCTGCCTACGCCTCGACCCTGATTCTTATCTGCCTCGCCATCCTCAGCTATTTCGTTCACAACAGCGCCGTTACCATTTCGATTCTTATCCTGCTGGTGATTAAACTCACGCCGCTGGCGCAGTTCTTTCCCTATGTCGAAAAGCAGGGCATCCAGATTGGTATCATTATCCTCACCGTGGCCGTCATGGCACCGCTGGCGAGCGGCACGCTGCCGGCCTCGTCGCTGCTGAAGTCTTTTGCGAACTGGCAGTCGATTGTGGCGATTATTGTCGGCGTGTTTGTCGCCTGGCTGGGCGGTCGCGGCGTCAGTCTGATGAGCGTGCAGCCGTCGGTGATTGGCGGTTTGCTGATTGGCACGGTGATTGGCGTGGCGTTCTTCCGTGGCGTGCCGGTCGGGCCGCTGATCGCGGCGGGGATTGTGTCGCTGTTTGTCACCACGAAGTAGCCTGCTGGACCATTCCGAAACGCCAAAAAGGGGGCATACTTTCAGAGTCAGTTGGCTATAATAGCCGTCACTCAACTTACGACTAATGAAGGAAAGCCAGATGAGTTTGAACCAGGTGCCTGCAGGTAAAGATCTGCCAGAAGATATCTATGTCGTCATCGAGATCCCGGCCAACGCCGATCCGATCAAATATGAAGTGGACAAAGAGTCTGGCGCCCTGTTTGTAGACCGTTTCATGTCTACCGCCATGTTCTATCCGTGCAACTACGGTTACATCAACCACACGCTGTCTCTGGATGGTGACCCGGTTGACGTGCTGGTGCCAACCCCGTATCCGCTGCAGCCAGGTTCAGTCATTCGCTGCCGTCCGGTGGGCGTGCTGAAGATGACCGACGAATCAGGTGAAGATGCCAAACTGGTTGCGGTTCCGCACACCAAGCTGAGCAAAGAATACGATCACATTAAAGATGTGAACGACCTGCCAGAACTGCTGAAAGCGCAGATCACCCACTTCTTCGAGCACTACAAAGATCTGGAAAAAGGCAAATGGGTGAAGGTTGACGGCTGGGACAACGCGGAAGCGGCCAAAGCTGAAATCATCTCCTCTTTCGAGCGCGCACAGAAGAAATAAGTTTTCTGTCAGCGCTGTCGCATCGCTTTGCATGGCGATCGGCAGATAAAAAAACACCGCCCACTGGGCGGTGTTTTTATTTACGCTTCTGCGGCGTCATCGCGCCGTAACCAGTCGCCACTCGCGATGCGGGTGCGACCGGCAATCGAACGCTGATACACGTACAGCCAGGCGCTGCCGTAAGGCGTCTGGATCAGCTGGCGCTTATACTCGCCGTTCTTGCTGCGCAAGGCATCCAGTTCGCCGAGGGTGCTGGCGTCAATGCGATACACTTCGCAAAACACCGTGCCTTCCCCCTCAACCACGCCCGGATAGTGACCGAGATTGTAGAGCGCAAACCCTTCAATCTGATGGTCGCCGAGCCATTGCGCATTGGTCATCCAATGACTATTTCCCTGTTTGCGCCGTAAACTGCCGTAGACAATTATTCGCATTGCTAAAACTCAAACTGATAGAGCAAATCCAGTGCCTGATCGAGACCCGACACGGCTTCCAAATAGAGTTTGGGCATCAGGCGATAACGCAAAGTGAGCGTCGCCAGTGAATCAAATATGCCAACACCGTATTTTACCTGCAGACCCGGCAGCACATAACCACTCACCTGCACCTGCTGGCTGTCGCCGACACCGGTGGTATCAAGCGCAAGGTTACTGACGCCGAAGGTCTCGCCGATTTTACCCATAACCTGACCACTTTGTGCAACCCCCAGTCCAACCAGCGCCGAGGTTAAGGCGTTGCTGTCGCCATCGCTGCTGAGTCCCTGACCGCGTAACAGGTAAGACAGCGCCTCCTGCTGCGACATCGCCGGGTCGGAGAACACTTCCACCTTCGGCTCGTCGGCCAGCCCGGTGACGCGCAGACCAGCGGTCACATCATCCTCGGTGGCTTCCGGGTTACGAATCGCCTCCAGATTAACGTACGGCTGATCCGGCGGACCGGCAAACTGCAGCTCGCCTTTACGCACAATCAGATCCTGACCATACGCGTGAAAACGCCCGGAAGGAATATTGATTTGTCCGTTTAAGCCCAGCCCGGTTTTATCCTGCACCAGTTTGAGATCGCCGTTGAGGCGCGCTTTCAGGCCAAAGGCCGAGAGACGCACATCGTTGCCGACGTGGATCACCAGATTGCTGTTGATCGGGATTGCGGCAGTTTTCGGCTGAATCGGCTTCAGGTTCTCATCCAGCATCACCTCGTCCGACGACACGCCGGTAGCGCTTTCCGGCACTTCCTGCACCGTGATGCGCGCCCACGGAATATCAACCTTGCCGTCAAGGTTGAACGCCGCCGGTGTGGCTTCAAACGCCAGGTCTGGCGAAACGTCCATCCGCACCATCGGCGGTACGGTGACGCGAATGCGGCTGCCCTGCGCGGTAACGCGCGCGCGCCAGTTGTCCAGCTGGCTCCAGTCCGCGTTGCCGCCCAGATTGAGATTGCCCTGCTGCGTCTGGATCAGGCCGTTGAGCGTCGAGCTCATGCCGTTAAACACCAGGTTGAGATTGGCCGAAGTGAGATCGACCGGCATAAAGCTGCCGTCCACATCGACATCGCTCAGCCCCAGCTGACCAAAGATCTGCGGCTGCTGCAGCGTGCCGCCGAGGCGCAGATTGCTGTTGAGGTTGCCTTTGATCTTCTCACCCTGCATCAGCGCCGGGTTAAGCATCGCCAGCGAAATGTTGCTGATGCCGATGTTGCCTGACAGCTGGCGGCGATTTTCCGGATCGGCGATCTGCACGTTGCCGCTCAGCTGACCGTTATTGACGATGTGAATCAGCCAGTCGAGCTGCGCGCGTCCGTTACGCAGCGCCGCGTTCAGGTTAAGCGTGTCGAAGGCGATCGGCAGGCTATTGCCCTGCACATCCTGCACCACTTTTACGCCGTTTCCTTTGAGCGACACCGTGCCGGTCGGCAGCGCGCCGTCGGCGGTCCAGTTGACGCGCGCGTCACCGCTGAACACACCGTTCAGCTGGGTGGCATCGGTAAGGAATGGCTTGATCATCGCCAGATCGAAGCGGTTCAGCACCACGTGCGCATGGCCGCTGGCACCGGCCTCGATCGGCTCCGGCACGCACAGCTGCGCGTTCGGGTTTTGCCAGCAGTGCGGCCCGATGGTGGCGCTCTGCTTGCTGTTCAGGTAGTCAATCGCCATGGCGCGCGTCAGGCGCCATTCGCCCACCGGTGTATCAAAACGCGTATTGTTGAGATTGCCCTGCCAGCGCTGGGTCTGGCGGTCAAAGCTGCCGTTGAGCGCCAGCTGGCCGGAGACCGGCTCGCCCTGCACGTTGAGTTTCAGCTGGTGCTGCTTCTCGTTACCGTCAGCGTTGAGCGTCAGCAGGCTGACCTTAAGCGCGTCCTGCTGCAGCTGCTCCACGCGCAGCTGCAGTTTACCGGCGATCTGATCGCTGGATTTGACGTCGCTCTGCAGCGTGACGCGGCGGATCTGCAACTGCTGCCAGCGCAGACCGCTGGCGGTGAGATCGGCCAGCAGCTGTGGCGCCTGCAGCGTGCCGCGCGCCTTGATGGTGCCTTTGGCTACGCCGCCCAGGCCCGGCAGCGCATTATCCAGATGCGGTGCATCGACATTGGCGTCCAGATTCAGCGCATCGCCCAGTTCGCCCTTCACGTCCAGATGGTTGCGCCCCAGCGCGATGTTAATGCCAGGAATTTTCCACTGGTTGTAACTGTTGCCGGTCAGCGAGCCTTCGGCGCTCACCGCGTTCTGCTTCACATTGCCCTTCAGCGCCAGCTGCGGCACGCTGAGCTGCCAGCTGCCGCCGTACAGGCTGCCGCGCGTGGTAATTTTACCGTCGAGCTTCGCCGGCCAGTCAGGATATTGCTTCGCGGTATTGATGCCCGCCAGCGTCAGTTCACTGCGCCAGCTGATGGCTTTGCTCCAGTCCACCAGCGCGCTGAGGTCAATGTTGCCCTGCAGCGCCGCCACGCGCAGTTTATCCAGACTGAACTGCTGCACGTTGCCTTTCCCGTCCAGCGTGATGGTGGCCGGCGGCACCGCTTCGCCCTTCACCGCGGTGCGCAGCGACATCACATAGTCGGTGGCTTTGCCGCTGAACTGGTAGTCGAGATTATCCGCCTGATACTGCACCGGACCGGTCAGCGGCCAGCGCAGCTGCGGGCTGGTGAGTTTGAGCGACAGCGGCAGACCGGCAACCGCCGGCTGCGCGGCGGCGTCCAGCTGCGCACGCACCGGGCCCGAGAGATTCAGGCCAAGCTTCAGCTCATCACGCATCGCCCCGGCGAGGTTCAGTTTGATCTTCTCGCCTTTAATCGGATCGAGATTCAGCGCGCCGTTGAGCACAAAATTGACCGGCCAGTTATCGGCCAGCCGGGCATCGCCGCTGGCGTTGACCTGCCCCTGCGGCGAGTCGACGTCAAAGGTCTCCAGCTGCACATGCCGATCGGTGGTTTTGGCTTTCAGCAGCAGACGCGTAATCGCCACGTCCGTATCGCCGGTGATGCGCAGCTGCTCACCCACCAGCTGCTGCACGTTGATGTCCAGCGGCAGCTGGAAATCCGGCAGCGTCGGCAACAGCGGCTCGGCAAACATCGCCTGCAGCGTTTCGCCCAGCGGCTTCTCATCCGGCTGCGGCTGCTGCACTTTTGGCTGTACTACCTGTTCGTCCGCCACTTTCGCCGCTTTTGGCAGCGCAATCAGCAGGCTTTGAATGTGAGTAGGATTGAGCGTCAGCGTGCGATCCTGCCACTGCAGGCCGCTGGTGAAGTCGAGCAGCGAAATGGCGGTGTCATCAACCTTGACGTTGATGTTATGCAGGCTGACCCGGCTCAGCGTAATCGGGTAAGGCGTGCTGAGATTGCTGCTGCCGCTCTCTTCTTCCGGTGGCGGCGCACTGGCGGACGTCATTTTTTTGCTGTCGACCACCACGCTGACATCCTGCAGCGCGATATCGTTTACGCACACGGAGGAGTGCAGCAGGCAGTTGAGGTTGAGCGCCAGATGAAAGCGCCCGGCATCCACGCTGACACCCGGCATCTGGTACTTCACGCCGCTCACCGTCAGATCGCGCCAGCCGCCTTCCACCTTGTTGATCGACAGGCCCGGCACCCAGCGATCGGCACCTTTAAACAGCAGATGCAAACCGGGCGTGGTGCCGACCAGAAACGCCACGCTAGCCAGCAGCACCAGCAGGAAAATACCGATACCGATCAGGACCTTTTTCCACAGCTTCATAGTTCAGGCCCCAGTCCGACATAAAATTGCAATCCGTGCTCCTTGTCATCGCCAATCGGGCGCGCGATATCAAACTTGATCGGCCCTACCGGAGAAGACCAGCGCACGCCGAAGCCTGCGCCGGTTTTAACGTTACTCTGCTTGATGTCGTTGACCGCTTCGCCGGAGTCGACAAACACCGCGCCCCACCATTTGCCGGAGACGTTGTACTGATACTCGAGCGAGCCGGTGGCCAGTTTGGAGGCACCGGTGAGTTTGCCTTCGTCATCGCGCGGCGAGATATCTTTGTATTTGTAGCCGCGAATACTGCGGTCACCGCCGGCGAAGAAGCGCAGATCCGGCGGGACTTTATCGAAGTCGTTGGTTTCAATCCAGCCAAGGTTGCCGCGCGCCACAAAGCGATGCTTCTCGCCCAGCGTGCGGATCCACACGTTCTGCGCCTGCAGGATCAGGAAGTCAACGTCCGAGCCCCAGGTGGTGTCCGACACGTCCACCGAGTAGCGCTGCGAATCGCCCCACGTCGGCATCAGGCCGCCGCGCGAACGGGTGCGGTTCAGGCTGACGCCCGGATAGAGCAGCATGGTGGTGTTGGTGACGCTGCCCTGAGTAAAGTGGTCGAGGCTCCAGCGCAGGTTAACCGCGCGCTGCCAGCCGGAGCTGCTGTCCCAGTTGCGCGACATCGCCAGCGTGGTGGTGTCCGATTTGGTGTCGTTGAGATCGGTGCGTTTCAGGCCACCGGAGAAGGTGTAGTACTGCTCCAGCGGGCTTTTCAGCAGCGGCACTTTGTAGCTGAGATCGAGTTGCTGCTCCGGCGCGGAGATATAGGCGCTGGAGGTCAGGCTGTGGCCGCTGTCGTTGATCCACGGCTTTTTCCACGTGCCTTTCAGCCGCGGTCCGACGTCCGTTGAGTAACCGACACCGGCTTCGATGGTGTTCTCGACGCGTGGCGACACGGCGGCGCTGAGCGGCAGCACCTTGGTCTGACGCCCTTTATCGAACTCCGGTGCCACGACGACAGAATTAAACCAGCCGGTGGCGGAGAGGCGACGATTGAGTTCGGCCAGATCGCGTGAGCTGTAGGGATCGCCCTTTTTGAACGGCACCAGGTTGCGCAGATAGGCTTCATTGATTTGCGAGCCTTCAAAGCTGACATCGCCGAAGCGATAGCGCGGGCCGCTGTCGTAGTCGATATCCCAGAACGCTAAGCGCCGTTCTACCGAAACGCCAAGCTGGCTCTGCTTAAAGTCACCGTCGAAGTAACCATTACGCAGCGCCAGGCTGGAGAAGCCGTTTTTGAATTTATCGTAGTCGCCGTGATTAAGCTGGCTGCCGACTTTCGGCCTGCCCTGCTTCACCCACGCCTGATAATCAGGATCGTCTTTCGCGGCACCTTCCACCACAATGGTGCTGCCGCCAATCTTCACCGGCTCGCCGGCGGTGACGCGGGCAATCAGCACCGGACGGCCACCCTGCGGCGGTGCCGGGCGTGATTCAAAGTCGATCTGCGGCTCGTAATAGCCGAGCGCGCGCAGGCCTTCTTTGATCGCGGCAGCTACGCGCGCCTGGAAACGGCCGTCGTTCGACACCTCGTCACTGCCGATCGTGGACAAGCGCGCCCTGACGTTTTTCTGTAATTCCCCGGTCAGGCCTTCCAGCTGCAGACGCACTTTTGCTGCCTCAACGGCAGGTGCGGCAAGCAACAGGCTGGCCAAGCAATAAGCATGAAATCGCGGCACGCGTACTCCTGTTAATAATGCCTGCCCCTATTCCGCAGGGGCGTTAACTCTGGTGGAAAGGGTATCACCACACCTTGCATACCCATCAGCATAGCCGCTCTTTTTTGCGAGCGGCTGCGTAAAAACGGCCGCTAAGCCAAATCAACGGCTATTGTCGGCAAATGTGCGTAACGATACAACAACGAAGCCGCGCTTCTGCGCGCCGCCGGCCGCCACTCGGATTAATCCGAGCCGGTCAATCACGCCGCTGGCGGCAGCAATAGCGCTGCTGCTATAATCAGCGACCAGCAGGCCTCGCCTGCACGCATTTCTGCCCCGACGTTAACGTTATCTTGTCGAACTGGCGCAGACATTTTTGGCACGGATAGCCCTGTTTGACGGGTAAGTACCGGATGTACGCCTCTTCGCGCTGCCCAGGCCAAAAATGACAAGTGATTAACCCAACGGATCTTTTATGCTTGATAGCCTGCTTGTCATTCTTTTACTGATTGTAATCAGTTCATTTTTTTCTCTGTCGGAGATCTCGCTGGCGGCCGCCCGTAAGATCAAACTGAAACTGCTGGCCGATGAAGGCAACATCAACGCGCAGCGCGTGCTGAAGATGCAGGAACAGCCTGGTATGTTCTTCACCGTGGTGCAGATTGGCCTCAACGCCGTGGCCATTCTTGGCGGTATCGTCGGCGATGCGGCGTTCTCGCCCGCTTTCAGCAGCCTGTTCAACCGCTTTATGGAACCGGAACTGGCGGATCAGCTCAGCTTTATCTGCTCCTTCACCATCGTTACCAGCCTGTTCATTCTGTTTGCTGACCTGACGCCAAAACGCGTCGGAATGATTGCGCCGGAAGCCATCGCGTTGCGCATCATCAATCCGATGCGCTTCTGCCTGCTGGTTTTCCGCCCGCTGGTGTGGCTGTTCAATGGCCTGGCCAACGTGTTCTTTCGCATCTTTAAGCTGCCGATGGTACGTAAAGATGACATCACCTCCGACGATATTTACGCGGTAGTGGAAGCCGGTGCGCTGGCTGGCGTGCTGCGCAAACAGGAGCACGAGCTGATCGAGAACGTGTTCGAGCTGGAATCACGTACCGTGCCTTCGTCTATGACCTCGCGCGAGAATATCGTGTGGTTCGATCTGCACGAAGACGAAACCAGCCTGAAAACCAAAATCGCTGAACATCCGCACTCAAAGTTTCTGGTGTGCGACGGCGATATCGACCATATCGTGGGCTACGTCGACTCCAAAGAGCTGCTGCTGCGCGTGCTGGGTAACCAGAGTATGACGCTTAACAGCGGCGTGCAGATTCGCTCGGCGCTGATTGTGCCGGACACGCTGACGCTGTCAGAAGCGCTGGAGAGCTTTAAAACCGCCGGCGAAGACTTCGCGGTGATCATGAACGAATATGCGCTGGTGGTCGGGATTATCACGCTCAATGACGTGATGACCACGCTGATGGGCGATCTGGTCGGTCAGGGGCTGGAAGAGCAGATTGTGGCGCGCGACGAAAACTCCTGGCTGGTGGAAGGCGGTACGCCGATTGATGACGTGATGCGCGTGCTGGATATCGACGAGTTCCCGCAGTCCGGCAACTACGAGACCATCGGCGGCTTTATGATGTATATGCTGCGTAAGATCCCCAAACGCACCGATTTCGTTAAATTCTCCGGCTACAAATTTGAGGTGGTGGACATCGACAGCTATCGCATCGATCAGCTGCTGGTGACGCGCATTGACGATCGCCCGCCGGTGCTGAATGTGTCGAAGAATTCGCTGGATGAGTCTGAAGGGCCTGCTGCCTGACGGCGATTGTGCGGTTACAGAAAAATTCAGGGCGCCCACGGCGCCCTTTCTTTTGCTTAGTTGTACTCGGCTTGCAGCCGCAGCACCTGGCGGTTGATTTCGGACATCACGCTAAGGTGCTGTTTATCCTTGACGCGCGGCAACATGACTTTGCCTTTGTCGAACTCAAACGCGCCAACATCCTTGATGTACAACCTTCCTTTAAATAGCGTCTTTACATATTTCGCAATTTGCAGCGGATTATAGCGCTGGAAGATCTTCATGCTGTTTAACTCCTGAACAGATGTAATACGCTTCGCCGTTGCCAAATTCGGTACGAGCCCTTGAAGCGCAAATGAGGCATAACTATAGAACATGATTCCTTGCCGGTGTTCCGAAAAAATGGATTTTTTACTGAATTGACACATCATTACAGAGAACTCTGTCATAACGATCACAAAATCCAGTATAAACCTTCATTGGTTAAGGAATTGTGGCATGGGTTACAAAGCTGCTATCTCATCGCGACAGGCGCATCATCCACGCCTAATATTGCAAAAACATGAATCACTGGTCGGATCACTAAGGAGCATTACCATGCGTTTGGCACATTCCGTGATAGCCCTGGCGCTGCTGCTGCCCAGCCTTGCCTCAGCCCACGCGTTTAAGGTTGGCGAGCGCGTGCCGGCGGTCGGCGTTAACGATAAAGGTGAGTTGCTGTATCAGCAGGAGAAGTTTCGCTATCAGCCATGGAACAGCGCCCAGCTGAGCGGTAAAGTGCGGGTCATTCTGCACATTGCCGGACGCTCGTCGGCCAAAGAGCAGAACGCCGCGTTGATTGAAGCCATTAAAGCCGCGCAGCTGCCGCACGACCGCTATCAAACCACCACGGTGGTTAATACCGATGATGCCATTCCCGGCACCGGGATGTTTGTGCGCAGCAGCATTGAAAGCAATAAACAGCAGTATCCGTGGTCACAGTTCATTGTCGACAGCAACGGCAACGCGCGCAAGGCGTGGCAGCTGGAGAAAGGCGGTTCGGCGATTGTGATTCTGGATAACAGCGGCCATGTGCGTTACGCCAAAGATGGTCCGCTGACGCAGGATGAAGTGCAGCAGGCGATGAAACTGATCCATCAGCTGCTGCAGTCGTGATCGCGCCACAGCGGGTGGCGCGCACAGCGTATCAAAACAGTGAGACGCGGAAGCCCGGATTCAGAAACGACTCGCGCGGCGCGTAGTCGAGGGTTTTGCCCTGCCAGTCATGCACGTGTGCGCCGGCGGCAATCGCCACCGCATGGCCGGCCCCGGTATCCCAGATGTTGGTGGGCCCAAAGCGCGGATAGAGCTGCGCTTTGCCCTCTGCCACCAGGCAGAACTTGAGCGAGGATCCGATCGCGGTGGTTTGATGCTCGCCCAGCTGCGTCAGATACTCTTTCAGCTCTTCATCTTTATCGGCGTGCGAACGGCTCACCACCACCAGCAGCGGCCGCGCTTCACGTACGTGGATCTGCGTGGTGTGGCCGCCCTCTTCTTTCCACGCTTTGCCTTCGGCCGCAGAATACATCACGCCCAGCGCCGGCGCGTACACCACGCCCAGCACCGGTTTGCCGTGCTCAATCAACGCGATATTGACCGTAAACTCGCCGTTACGCTTGATGAACTCTTTGGTGCCGTCGAGCGGATCGACCAGCCAGTACTGCTGCCAGTGCTGACGCACATCCCAGCCGGGCGGATCCTCTTCCGACAGCACCGGCACGTCAGGCGTCAGCGCGGCTAAGCCCTGCACGATAACCTGATGTGCCGCCAGATCGGCCGCCGTGACCGGTGAATCATCGGATTTACGCGTCACGTCCAGCGGTTGCGCGCCATCGTAGACCTGCATAATGGCATCGCCCGCGCTGCGCGCCAGCTGGCAAATTTTTTCTAACATTGTTCACCTCATTTCGGCTGATGCTGCCGGCGAAACATCGGCAGCCCGTCTCCAGATATTTTAGCAGTTGCGCTGTAGCAGCTTACTGCTCAGGGTAATCGCTTTGATTATCAATACCATAGTTCGCCGGTGACGGCTATGGCGCAATGCTGAATGGCGGCCACTCCGCCCGCTTGCGCAGAAAAGGGGCAAAATCACGAGCCTCATCACAAATTGAAATGATAATTCGTCATGGTTTTACATTATTTTGAGAGGCCCATTAAAGCGAACAAGGAGCAAGCCATGTTCAAAGCGAGCATGTCGTTACTGGCACTGTGCGTTGCAGCCGCCACGGTGCAGGCTGCCACGGTGGATTTACGTATTCTGGAAACCACCGATCTGCACAGCAACATGATGGATTTCGATTACTACAAAGACACGCCGACCGAAAAGTTTGGTCTGTTGCGCACCGCCACGCTCATCCAGCAGGCGCGCGGCGAAGTACAAAACAGCGTACTGGTGGATAACGGCGACATCATTCAGGGCAGCCCGCTGGGCGATTACATGGCGGCCAAAGGCTTGCAGCCCGGTGAAGTCCATCCGGTATATAAAGCCCTCAACACGCTGGATTACACAGTAGGCAATCTCGGCAACCACGAATTCAATTACGGCCTGCCCTATCTGCAGCAGGCGATTGCCGGGGCACGTTTTCCCTACATCAATGCCAACGTCATCGATGAAACCACGGGTAAACCGCTGTTTACCCCCTATTTAATTAAAGAAACCACGGTAAAAGACCGCGACGGCAAGCCGCATACGCTGAAAATCGGCTATATCGGCTTCGTACCCCCGCAGATTATGGTGTGGGATCGCAACAATCTGCAGGGTAAAGTGCGCGTTGATGACATCACCGAGACAGCGAAGCGCTATGTGCCGGAAATGCGCGCAAAAGGTGCTGAAATAATCATCGCTATTCCGCATTCGGGTTTGAGCAGCGAGCCGTATCATGCCATGGCGGAAAACTCGGTGTATTACCTCAGCCAGGTGCCGGGTATCAATGCCATCCTGTTTGGCCATGCGCACGCGGTGTTCCCCGGCAAAGAGTTTGCGGCGATTAAAGGCGCGGATATCGCTCAGGGCACGCTCAACGGCATACCAGCGGTAATGCCCGGCATGTGGGGCGATCATCTCGGTGTGGTTGACCTGGTGCTGAAAAATGACGGCGGCAACTGGCAGGTGAGCCAGGGTAAAGCCGAAGCGCGGCCGATTTACGATGCGGTGGCGAAAAAATCGCTGGCGGCGGAAGATGCCGATCTGGTGAAGGTGCTGGCCGACGATCATCGCGCCACGCGTGAGTTTGTGGCAAAACCGATCGGTAAGTCGGCGGATGTGATGTACAGCTACCTGTCGCTGGTGCAGGACGATCCGACGGTGCAGATCGTCAACAATGCGCAGCGAGCTTACGTCGAACGCTTCATTCAGGGCGATCCGGATCTGGCCCGCTTACCGGTGCTTTCCGCGGCGGCCCCGTTCAAGGCCGGCGGCCGTAAGAACGATCCGGCCAGCTACGTTGAAGTGGAAAAAGGCGATCTGACCTTCCGTAACGCCGCCGATCTTTATCTCTATCCGAACACGCTGGTGGTGATGAAAATCAGCGGCGCACAGGTGAAGGAGTGGCTGGAGTGCTCGGCGGCGCAATTTAATCAGATCGATGTGCATCGTCGTCAGCCGCAGTCACTGATCAACTGGGATTTCCGCACCTACAATTTTGATGTGATCGACGGCGTGCAGTATCAGATCGATGTGACGCAACCGGCGCGCTACGACGCGGAGTGCCAGCTGATTAACCCGGCGGCCTCACGCATTCAGGATCTGCGCTGGCAGGGCAAACCGATCGATCCCAAAGCGACCTTCCTCGTTGCCACCAATAATTACCGTGCCTGGGGCGGCAAATTTGCCGGCACCGGCGAGCAGTATGTCGCCTTTGCCTCGCCGGACGAGAACCGCTCGGTGGTGGCCGCCTATATCAGCAGCGAAACCCGCGCGCACGGTGCGGTGCAGCCACAGGCCGATCACAACTGGCGGCTGGCACCGATCGCCAGCGCGACGCCGCTGGATATCCGCTTTGAGACCGCGCCGGGCGCTAAAGCCACGCAGTTTATTGAGAAGTATGCTGATTATCCGATGAAAGCCGTCGGCAGTGATGAAACGGGTTTTGCGATCTGGCGGGTAGATTTACAGCAGCAGGCAGAGAAGAAAGAGTGACTGCGGGCGCCAGATATGGCGCCCGCGTTGTATTACAGGATTTCCAGTAGCTCAACTTCGAAAATCAGGGTGCTGAATGGCGGGATGGAGGCACCCGCGCCGCGCTCGCCGTAAGCGAGATTGTGCGGAATCGCCAGCTCCCACTTCGAGCCAACCGGCATCAGGGTCAGCGCTTCAATCCAGCCGGCAATCACGCCGCTGACCGGGAATTCAGCCGGTTCGCCACGCGCAACGGAGCTATCAAACACGGTGCCGTCAATCAGCTTGCCGGTGTAGTGCACGCGTACGCGATCCTGACGGGATGGGATCGGGCCATCGCCCTGGGTGATGACGCTGAACTGCAGACCGGATTCGGTGCTGCTCACGCCTTCACGCTGTGCATTCTGCTCGAGGAACTGCTGGCCTTCGGCCGCCATGGCTTCAACGCGCTCACGGCGTACGCCTTCGGCGCGCTCGTGGACTTCGCGCAGCGCACGGTGCACCACGTCAACCGGAACTGCCGGTGAGTTCCCTTCCAGCGCGTCGCGCAGGCCCGCAAGCAGCGCTTCTGGCTGCAGACCCTGCAGTCCAGACTCTTGCAGCTGCTGACCAACCTGTAAACCGATACCGTAACTTGCTTGTGATTCGACGCTGTCAAATGAAGGGGTCGTCATCTTGTTTCCTTTATCCCGGATAAAATAGAACCGGCAGCATAACAGCGCAGGCGGCTGGCGTAAAATCTCGCGCGCCGCGGATGACATTTCCCGGGGAAAGAGAAACAATACGCAGGTCAAATTTTTCAATGCTGGCAGGCACTTCGCGCCCGCATTGCCCATACTATAGAACAAGAGAGCATACATGGGCCAAATCGCCCCACGACGTCGCAGGACGCGCGCACCGCGTACCTTATTTTCCCGGTTGCAACGCTGGCTGCCTGACAGGCGCGTCACCCCCGCCAGCGAAGAGGATGTACGAATGGCTTCTGAAACCCCGTCGCGGATACCCGCTGTGCTGCAGCGCATCTGGCATCTGCTGGATAACGTACGCTGGATGGATCCGCTGCCCCCGCTGCACCGACGCGGTATCGTTATTGCCCTGCTGGTGATGCTGCTGGCGTTTCTCTGGCCCACCAGCACGCCGCAGTATCCGGTAGAACGTCCGGCAGAAACCAGCGGCAAAGAGGTGCCGATGCAGGCGGAGATCTACGACAACAATAATGCACAGCAGCCACAGAATACGACGCCAAAGAGTGATGCCCAGGGCGAATGGCGCAGCTATACCGTGGCGTCGGGCCAGACGCTGGCGCAGCTGTTCCGTGACAATAATCTGCCGGTGAATGATGTGTTCGCCATGGCGCGAGTGGAAGGTGATGGACAGCCGCTGAGCGCGCTACAGAGTGGTCAGCAGGTGAAGATTCGTCAGAACGCGCAGGGCGTGGTGACCGGCTTGACGGTCGAGAGCAGTAACGGCCCGGTGCTGTTTACCCGCCAGCCGGACGGCAGCTTTATCCGCGCGCAGTAAGGAACAGAAACAAAAACGCCGGCACAAGGCCGGCGCTTTCACACTAAGTAAAAAATTACTCAGCTACTACATTCACAACCAGTTTCGCGAATACTTCGCTGTGAACCTGGAAGTCAACTTCGTGCTCACCGGTGGTGCGCAGCACGCCGTTTGGCAGACGAACTTCGCTCTTCGCCACTTCAACGCCAGCTGCAGTAACTGCATCAGCGATGTCGCGGGTACCGATGGAACCGAACAGTTTACCTTCGTCGCCTGCTTTAGACGCGAGAGTAACGGTGCCCAGTGCATTGATTTTCTCTGCACGTGCGTTAGCAGCAGCCAGAACGTCAGCCAGTTTGGCTTCCAGTTCAGCGCGACGCGCTTCGAAGAACTCAACGTTTTTCTTGGTAGCAGGAACAGCTTTACCCTGTGGAACCAGGAAGTTACGAGCGTAGCCCGCTTTAACGTTAACCTGATCACCCAGGCTGCCCAGGTTTGCTACTTTATCAAGCAGAATAACTTGCATTACCTTATCCTCTTAAAGTCGTTAATGGACAGTTGCCGATTACTGATGACGATCAGTGTACGGCAGCAGAGACAGGTAACGCGCGCGCTTGATAGCACGAGCCAGCTGACGCTGGTATTTTGCACGAGTACCGGTGATACGGCTTGGAACAATCTTGCCGCTTTCAGTGATGTAGTTTTTCAGCGTTGCGATATCTTTATAATCGATCTCTTGAACGCCTTCCGCGGTGAAACGGCAGAACTTGCGACGACGGAAATAACGTGCCATTTGGCTAGTCTCCAGAATCTATCAATTCAATCTGCTCGGCATGTAACACAAGTTTGCTCTGGCCATTGCGTGCCTGATGGCAGCTAATAAAACCTTCGAGCGTGAGTTGCGTGCCGACCGTTATATGTTGAGTAATCGCCTGATGGGCGCTGCCGCTGATAATCACCGGCATCTGACACCAGGCTTGCCGGTGAAACCCGGCTTCCTCCTGCACAGAACGATGCTCAAGCACGAACTGGCAGTGAGGAATCCCTGACGGACTGACTTTTCGAACTGGCGTCTTGCACACAGTGCCGGACAGGCGCAGCCGATTGGCCGTCATCGTGGATTACTCTTCAGAATCCCCAGCATCTGAGTCTTCTGCCGATTCGTTAGCGAAGTCTTCGCGGCGCTCACGACGCTCGTCTTTCGCTTTAACCATCGGAGAAGCTTCAGTTACCGCGTGCTTAACGCGCATAACCATGCTGCGGATAACGGCGTCGTTGAAGCGGAAGTTAGTTTCCAGCTCGTCGATCACTTCCTGCGGTGCTTCTACGTTCAGCAGAACGTAGTGTGCTTTGTGCAGTTTGTTGATCGGGTAAGCCAGCTGACGGCGACCCCAGTCTTCCAGACGGTGGATCGTGCCCTGTGCACCAGTGATAGCACCAGTGTAACGCTCGATCATGCCCGGAACCTGCTCGCTCTGGTCAGGATGGACCATAAATACGATTTCGTAATGACGCATCGATAGCTCCTTACGGATTATTCAGCCTCCTGTCAGGGTCAGCTGCGGCCCACGGAAGCAAGGAACGTTATAGGTTGCGAATCACCCAAAAGATGAAACACACCTCTGAATGCAGCTGAAAAATTGACGCGTAATCATACTGACCTCGCCGGGGAAACTCAAGCGCACAATTCATCAAATTGCCGCCATCGTGCCAGGCAGGGACACCTTTTGTGCTAAGGATTGGGATTCAGCAGGTTAGCCGGCGATTGTTCAAAATCCCTGAACGAGGCGTTCAGCACGACGATCTGGCATCGCACGGGTGAAGCACTAAACTATTTACAGGCGCAACGGTTTGGCTTAATCAGCGCGCCTGAGAGTGAAATCCCTGGAGTGAGGAGTCGATTATGAAAGCTATCATTATCGCCACTTTACTGGGTCTCTTCCTGTCTACCCCCGCTCTTGCCAGCTCCGCTGACCAGGCGCTGCAGATGAGAAGTAACAGCAGCAAAGCGGCTTCAGGCTATGTCTACGTTAACCGGCTGGATGCGCCAGGCGGTAACCCGGTCAGCGCGAACACCAGCGCCGCCGACCGTTTGTCGTCACAACTGTAGTCCGGCCTGATATCCCGGGCTGGCGTGCTCCGCGCCGCCAGCCCGTTCCGTTTATAAATGATGTTTAAAGAAACTGACCAGCGCGGTGAGCGCCGGCGGCGTGATTTTATGCCCAATCTGCTTTTCCGCCAGAAAGGTGAGCCGGCTGTCGAGCTGCGCCTCGCGCAGTGCTTTTTCCAGCCGGACGGTTTCGGCGAACGGCACCACTTCATCCGCTTCACCGTGCCACAGCAGCAGCGGACGGTTAGCCAGCTGCGCCAGCTGCTGACAGGGATCGTAGGCCGCCAGCGGGGCCAGCCGCGCCTGTAACGCCGCTTTCTGCTCAGGCGTGTGCGCCACCAGCGGCGGGAACAGCGTCTGGCTGAGCTGCATAAAGTAGCCGGAGCCCATCAGGCAGGCAACGCTGTGCAGGTGCGGATAGCGCGCCATCGCGCCCAGCGCGGTCATGCCGCCCATTGAGGCACCAGCAATCGCGAAACGCTCGTCCGCCACCCAATCGTTGTCGCGCAGCGCCGCTTCCAGCAGCGGCACTTCGTCGATGTTCTGGCGCAGGATCTCCCAGAAGTGCGTCATGCGCGCGTCGGTATCACCGTTGTAGCGCGCGCCATGCATCTCTGCATCCGGCATCACCACGCGGAAACCGGCCTGTGCCAGCGCCACGGCGAAGTAGCTGTAGACCTCTTTCGATGAGGTAAAGCCGTGATAAAACAAGATGGTGGGTAAGCGCGCCAGCCGCTGTCCGGCCGGTGCTGCGTGAATACACTCGATGCCCGCCAGGTTCTCCGTTGCCAACTCAATCATACCGTCTCCGTTGAGAATGATGATCACGGGTCTCAGTGTACGTGCTGCCGGCAAAAACGCGAGTCACATCACATTTAATTCGATTAATTTCTGCCCTAAACATTTGCCGCATTTTGCCGTTGATCCTGTACCCCTCCAATATTCATCAAAGGTACTTTATGAAGCGTCTCTCTCTCAGCGCCATGAGTCTCGGAATTAAGCTGTCTGTATTGACGTCTTTCAGTGTGGCAATCGTGCTGTTTGCCCTGACGTTAACGCTCAGCCACAACGCCGCGCGCCAGCTGGAGCAGCTGGCTGTCGACGATATGCAGAACCAGGTGCTCGGCATCAATGAAATGGCCACCATGTTCAATGCCACTCTCTCGGAAGAAGTGGCGAACTATACCCGGCTGTTTCAGAGCTTTTTACCCAAGCGTTTCAGCCGTGACGACAGCTCACGTATTCAGGTGGGATCGTTCAGCACGCCAACGCTGCGCGCCGGGCTGAAAACCCTCAACCTCGATCAGATCGCCGTGGACGATTTTCTCGATCGCACCGGTGCGGTCTCCACCATTTTTGTGCGCGACGGCGAGGATTACATCCGCATCGCGACCTCACTGAAGAAAGAGGATGGCAGCCGCGCGGTGGGTACCCAGCTTGACCGCAGCAGTGCGGCGTGGCGCAGCGTCAATAACGGCGAAGTGTATCGTGGCCTGGCGACGCTGTTCGGCCATCGCTACATCACTCAATACCAGCCGGTGCAGGACGACAGCGGCGCGGTGATCGCCATTCTATTTGTGGGCGTGCAGATTGATAAACAGTACGCGCTGATGCGGGATAAAGTGCTGGCGCGGCGTCTCGGTGACAGCGGCAGCTTTTTCGTGCTGAACGGCACGCCGGGCAGCGCGCAGGGCCAGTATCTGTTTGCCCGTCAGTCGGAAGGCAAGCTGCCGGACTGGGATCGCAGCGTGCAGCAGCAGCTCCTGACGCAGCCGCACGGCCTGCTGGAGATCGCACATCAGGGCGAAACCCGGCTGCTGGCATGGCAGCAACTGCCGGGCTGGAACTGGATTATCGCCGGTGAAGTCAGCCGCGCCAGTCTGCTGGCACCGATCACCCACAGCCGCAATCTGTTCATGCTGATTGGCCTGGCGCTGGTGCTCGCCTTTGCCATTGGCTTTGTGCT
Organism: Pantoea dispersa; assembly: GCF_035783935.1. Lineage (GTDB taxonomy): Bacteria > Pseudomonadota > Gammaproteobacteria > Enterobacterales > Enterobacteriaceae > Pantoea > Pantoea dispersa_C. The sequence continues at coordinate 304,342 of NZ_JALKOV010000005.1, forward strand.
TTACAGCCGGCGCGCCATTACCCGACCGCTGCAGCAGGTGATCCACCTGGCCGAGCAGTATGCGGCGGGGAATCTGCAGGCGCACCTCGACTCAGCGCGCCGCGACGAGATCGGTCAGCTGGTGACGGCCATAAACGGCATTGGTGACGGCCTGGAGAAAGTGGTGGGCCAGGTGCGCGCCGCCGCGCGTGAGATCAGCGACGGCACTGACACCATTGCGGCCAGCAGCTCCAGCATCAGCGAGCAGATTGGCCGCCAGGCGAGCAGTGTCGAAGAGACTTCGGCCAGCATGGAGCAGTTTGGCGCAACCGTGGCGCAAACCGCCGCTAACGTGCGCCAGGCGATGGCGCTGGTGGGTGAAGCCGCCAGCACCGTGAGCCAGGGCGGCAGCACCGTGGCGCGCTCGGTGGAGACCATGGCGGAGATTCGCATTGCCTCGCAGAGCATCGCCGACATTACCCACGTGATCGAGTCGATTGCCTTCCAGACCAATATTCTGGCGCTCAACGCCGCAGTTGAAGCGGCGCGCGCCGGCGAACACGGCAAAGGCTTCGCGGTTGTCGCCGCCGAAGTGCGTGCACTGGCGCAGCGCAGCGCCAACGCGGCGAAGGAGATTGACGGGCTGATCGCCAGCTCGATCGACAAAGTGGCCGCTGGCCATGCGCTCTCGGAACAGACGCGCGACGCCATGAGCCATATCGTCAGTCACATTGAGCAGGTGAAAACCCTGATGGGTGAAATCAACATCGCCGCTCAGGAGCAGGCAGCGGGCATTGGTCAGGTCAATCTGGCGATGAACCACATCAGCCAGGCGACCCATCAGAGCAGCGACATGATTAATCAGTCCGAGCACACGGCGCAGCATCTGAGTCAGAAAGGCCATCATCTGACCCAGCTGGTGAGTATTTTCCGCCTCAACGACTGATGCGCCCGGGCAGATGGCTTACACTTGAGTCATCTGCCTGTTTTCCGGAGCCACCATGCGTACGCTTATTCTGCTGCTGGGCCTGCTGCTGAGCGGCTGTGCCGCACTGCACACCACGCCACGACCCCCGCCAGCGCCCACCACTCAGGCGCAGGAGATTACCCGCGCGCAAAGCCACGGCCTGCCGAAGCTGGGCACCGTCAGCGCCCAATCACGCGGATCGCCGGATGATGTGCAGCGCGCTATCGCCGCACGCGCGAATCAGAGCGGTGCGGTCTACTATCAAATCCTGATGGTCGATGAAACCACCATGCCCGGCTACTGGTACGCCACCGCCATTCTGTACGGCGCGCCATCAGGCGGCGCTGGCACGCCGCAGTAAGCGGGCGCTCAGGTCATCACTCAGAGCCTGCACCGGGCGCGATGACAGATAATGCGCGCACCAGCTGTCCGCCAGCGGCGGCTCGGCACTCTTCAGCAGAATGGCCGCGCTTGCCAGGCGGATCAGCGTTTCGCTGACTTCCCGCCCCTGATCTTCACGCAGGTTGCCGAGCTGCAGCCGCAGCTGGCGCCAGCGGCGGTCGAAGTGGCGATTGCTGCCCTTCACCGCATCAAACTCATCCTGCAGCATGCTGAGCACCTCCGCCTGCCGTGCCAGCACGCGCAGCACATCCAGGCACATCACGTTGCCCGACCCCTCCCAGATGCTGTTAACCGGCATCTCACGATACAGGCGCGGCAGCTCACTCTCTTCGCAGTAGCCGATGCCCCCCAGCACCTCCATGGCTTCCGCCACAAACGGCATACCGGCTTTACAGATCGCGAACTTGGCCGCCGGCGTGAACAGACGTGCGTACAGCCGTTCGTGCGCGCTGGCCGGCGTGGACCAGGCGCGCGCCAGCCGCAGCAGCAGCGCGGTTTGTCCCTCCAGCTGCAGCGCCTGCTGCGCCAGCACCGCACGCATCAGCGGCTGATCGCTGAGGTTTTTGCCCATCACCTGACGCTGCGCGGCGTGATGCAGCGCAATCGCCAGCGCTCGCCGCATCTGCCCATGGCTGCCGAGCGCGCAGTCAAAACGCGTCATACCGCCCATTTTCAGGATCAGCCGCACACCTTCGCCCTCCTCACCCATTAACCAGCCGATGGCGTCCTGAAACTCCACTTCAGCACTGGCATTGGCGCGGTTGCCCAGCTTGTCTTTCAGGCGTTCAAGGCGAATGGCGTTGCGCGTGCCGTCCGGCAGCAGGCGCGGCAGAAAGAAGCAGCTCAGCCCTGCCGCGGTCTGCGCCAGGACCAAGTGCGCGTCGCTTTGCGGCACCGAGAAGAACCATTTGTGGCCGGTGATGCGCCAGGGTTCGCCCGGCCCGCGCGCGCCGAGCGGTTCGGCACGCGTGGTGTTGCTCAGCACATCGGTGCCGCCCTGCTTCTCCGTCATGCCCATGCCAATCAACAGGCCGCGCTTCTGGCTGCCGGGCAGATGATGCGCATCGTACCGATCGCTGAGCAGCCGATCGTGCCAGTCGGCGTAGGGCGCGGGCAGATGGCGTTGCAGCAGCGGGATCGCGGCGTGAGTCATGGTCACCGGGCAGAGCGAACCGGCTTCCACCTGCGCATGCAGAATGAAACGCGCGGCGCGCGCCACCATGGCGCTGGCCTGCACGTCGGGCTGCCAGCTCAGGTTGTGTAACCGGCTGGCGCACACGCCCTGCATCAGCAGATGCCAGGCAGGATGAAAGCGCACTTCGTCAAGCCGTTCACCGCGCGCGTCGTAACGCAGCAGCTCCGGCGGCTGTGCATTGGCCAGACGACCTAATTCCAGTGACTCCGCGCTGCCGAGCTGCAGGCCGACGGACGCCAGCCATTCGCGGTCCCAGCCGGCCCCTTCACGCACCACCGCCTCACACAGCGCGCTGTCGCCGGTGAAGAGGTTGCTGTTGCTGAGCGGAGATGGTTGATTGAATACGCTGTGAGTGGTCCAGGCCATGGCACGCTCCTCTCCCGATACCTATTGTGATCTGGCTATAAGTATGGAGAGGAAGTGCCATTATGCCTGGTACAGCTGAGGTTTTGCGGCGGCGATCACGCCTGGCGCTGACGCACCGCTTCGAACAGACAAACGCCGGTGGCCACCGAGACGTTGAGGGAAGAGACGCTACCGGCCATCGGGATGCTGATCAGCTCATCGCAGTGTTCGCGCGTCAGGCGGCGCATGCCTTCCCCTTCCGCGCCCATCACCAGCGCCATCGCGCCGGTCATTTTGCTCTGGTACAGATTGTGGTCTGCTTCACCCGCCGTGCCGACGATCCACACGTTGTACTCCTGCAGCAGACGCATGGTGCGCGCCAGATTGGTGACGCGGATTAGCGGCACGTTTTCCGCCGCGCCGCTGGCGACTTTTTTCGCCGTGGCGTTGAGCGGTGCTGAGCGATCTTTCGGCACGATTACCGCATGCACACCGGCCGCATCGGCGCTGCGCAGGCAGGCACCCAGATTATGCGGATCGGTAACACCATCAAGAATCAGCAGGAACGGCTGATCCAGCGAGGCCAGCAGATCCGGCAGATCGCTTTCCTGATAGTTTTTGCCCGGCCTGACGCGCGCCAGGATCCCCTGATGCACGCCGCCTTCGACCTGGCTGTCGAGCCACTGGCGGTTCGCCAGCTGAATCACAATTCCCTGAGCTTCCAGTGCGGCGATCAGCGGCTGCAGGCGGCGATCGTCGCGGCCTTTAAGGATAAAAACTTCCTGAAAACGCTGGGGATCGCGCTCCAGCAGCGCCTGCACGGCGTGAATGCCAAAAATTATTTCACTCATTACTTTGCTCAAGTTTGGATGTATATCGTTGAAGACAGATAACATTAAGCAGGCTGCGCGGTTGGGCGCAGCCTGCGAAACGGGGCTGGCTGTGGTGCGTCAGCGTTGACGCACCTGGCCGCTGGCTGGCGCAGAGACCATCAGGCTTCGCTGGTCTTCTTCTTCGCTGCACGCTTCGCCTTAGTTGTGGCGGCGATTTTACGGGTTTTTTCAGAGACTTTTTTGCTTTTTTTCTCGCTTTTCTGCGCCGCAGGCTGCTTGTCGCTGCGGAAAGCGGCATCTGGCTCAAAGGTGCCCTTGCGCCCCGCGTCGCGACGACGCTTCGCGGGCGGCTTGCCGCCGCGCTTCTCACGCTCGCGCGCCGTTTTACCTTCGCCGCGCGGCACGCGTTTGCTGGAGATCAGCGCGAAATCGATCTTGCGCTCATCCATGTGCACCGCGTCAACGCGCACTTCCACCGCGTCGCCCAGACGATAAGTGCGACCGCCGGACTCGCCAATCAGCCGCTGACCCACCGGATCGAAGCGGTAGTAATCGTTGTCCAATGTGGAGACGTGCACCAGGCCATCAATGAACAGATCGTTGAGGCGCACAAAGAAGCCAAAACCGGTCACGCTGGAGATCACGCCGTTGAACACGTTCCCCACCTGATCCTGCATAAAGTCGCACTTCAGCCAGTCGGCCACATCGCGCGTCGCTTCATCGGCACGGCGTTCGGTCATCGAACAGTGCTGACCCAGCTGCAGCATCTGCTGCATGTCGTAGTGATAGCCGCCGGTTGGCGTGCTGTTGCCTTTTACCGTGCCCTGCTCTTTGGCCAGCAGATATTTGATGGCGCGGTGCAGCAGCAGATCCGGATAACGACGGATCGGCGAGGTAAAGTGCGCGTAGGACGCCAGCGCCAGGCCAAAGTGGCCGCGGTTTTCCGGATCGTACACCGCCTGCTTCATCGAACGCAGCAGCATGGTTTGCAGCATTTCGGCATCCGGACGGTCGGCGATCTGGTTCAGCAGATCGGCATAATGGATCGGCTGTGGTTTCGCTCCGCCCGGCAGGCTGAGACCCAGCTCGCCCAGCACGGTACGGAAGCTGGTGATGCTGTCTTCGCTTGGACGATCGTGATCGCGGAACAGAGAGGGTTCCTCATTTTTCTCAACGAAACGCGCCGAAGCGATATTGGCCAGAATCATGCACTCTTCGATCAGCTTGTGCGCATCGTTACGCACGGTGCGCTCGACACGCTCAATGCGCCGCTCAGCGTTGAAGATGAATTTGGCCTCATCGGTTTCAAACGAGATGCCACCGCGCTGCTCGCGTGCGGTCTCCAGTGCCTGATACATATTGTGCAGCTCTTCCAGGTGCTTCACCTGTGCCGCATATTGTTCACGCAGCTCCGGATTGCCCTGCAGAATGTTCCACACTTTGGTGTAGGTCAGACGCGCGTGCGAGTTCATCACCGCTTCGTAGTGTTTAAAGCCAGTGAGTTTACCGGCGGCCGAGATGGTCATCTCGCACACCATGCACAGGCGATCCACCTGCGGATTGAGCGAGCACAGGCCATTGGAGAGGATCTCCGGCAGCATCGGCACCACCTGCGACGGGAAGTAGACCGAGGTGCCGCGCTGATGCGCTTCATTGTCCAGCGCGGTGCCGGGACGCACGTAATAGCTGACGTCAGCAATGGCCACCCACAGGCGCCAGCCGCCGCCGCGTTTTTTCTCGCAGTACACGGCGTCATCGAAGTCGCGCGCGTCTTCACCGTCAATGGTCACCAGCGGTAGCTCACGCAGATCGACGCGGCCTTTTTTGGCGGCTTCCGGCACCTGCTCTTTCAGTCTGGAAATCTCTTGCTCAACTTCTTCCGGCCATGAGTGCGGAATTTCATGGGTGCGCAGCGCCATATCCACGGCCAGACCGGTGCCCATGTTGTCGCCGAGAATTTCGGTAATTTTGCCGATGGCTTTGCTGCGGCGCGTCGAACGCTGCACGATCTCCACCACCACGACAGAACCCATGCGCGCGTTCAGCGTCTCTTCGGCCGGGATCAGAATGTCAAAACTGAGTCGGCTGTCGTCCGGTACCACGAAGCCGGTGCCGGCATCGGTGAAGTAGCGGCCAACGATCTGGCTGTTGCGCGGTTCCAGCACGCGCACCACGCGCGCTTCACGCCGCCCTTTGCGGTCGGAGCCGCCCGGCTGGGCGAGAATCACATCGCCGTGCAGACAGAACTTCATCTGCTCCGCCGAGAGGTAGAAGTCATCTTTCTGGCCGTCAACGCGCAGGAAGCCGTAGCCATCGCGATGGCCAATGACTTTACCGCGCAGTAAATCCAGCCGCTCCGGCAGGGCATAGCACTGGCGACGGGTGAACACCAGCTGGCCGTCGCGCTCCATGGCGCGCAGGCGGCGGCGCAGCGCTTCCAGCTGCTCTTCGCTGGTGATCTTTAATTCTTCGGCGATCTCTTCGCGACTCGCCGGCTTTTCGCGCTTTTCTAATAGCGCCAGGATAAATTCCCGACTGGGAATAGGATTTTCGTACTTTTCAGCTTCTCTATCCTGAAAGGGATCTTTTGACATTACGGTTCCTCCGATGTCATTTATGTGGAATTGCCACCGGCGGTTCGGACAATAAGATGTGGTAAAGCGAATCGTTGTTTTGCACCAGATCGGCCAGCGTGTACTTATCCAGTTCCTGCAGGAACAGCTGGACCGCATCATTCAGCGCGCTACGCAGGCGACAGGCGGGATTTATCGCACACTCTTTACAGTTTACCAGCTGCAAAGGCTCCATTTTTCTCACGACATCGCCAATGACGATTTTACCCGGGTCCATGCCTAAACGAATTCCGCCGTTTTTACCGCGTGTCGCGGCAACAAAGCCGGCCCGGCTCAGTTGATTGATGATTTTCACCATGTGGTTACGCGATACCCCGTAGGTATCGGTGACTTCGGTAATGTTGGTCTGCTGACCTTGCGGCAATGTCGCCATGTAAATCAGGGCGCGCAGTCCATAATCGGTAAAACTTGTTAGCTGCACATGTACCTCAGTGAATCATCGATATTGTTGTTATTACGCACGTAAGCGCTTCGATTAACATTGATGATAAACCAGTGTGGGAAACCCGGAGCGCTTTTTTCCTGCAACTCGCGAAACCAGCAGGAAAAAATGAAGTGAGCGGAGTCAAAGAGCAGATAAACAAAGGCCGGACAGTGTCCGGCCTGCAGAACGTGATTATGCGTCGAACGGATCGCGCAGAATCATGGTCTCACTACGGTCGGGACCGGTTGAAATAATATCAATCGGCACGCCAGTCACTTCTTCAACACGTTTGATGTAATCACGTGCTGCCTGCGGCAGGCCTTCCAGTGTTTTAACACCAAAGGTGTTTTCACTCCAGCCCGGCAGGGTTTCATAAATCGGCTCGATCCCTTCCCAGCCCTCAGCGGCCAGCGGCGTGGTGGTCATCTCGCGGCCATCCGGCATGCGGTAACCAACACAGATTTTCACCTCTTTCAGGCCATCCAGCACGTCCAGTTTGGTCATGCAGAAGCCGGACAGGGAGTTGATCTGCACCGCGCGGCGCACAGCTACCGCATCCAGCCAGCCGGTACGACGACGACGGCCGGTGGTGGCACCGAACTCGTTACCTTTCTTACACAGGAACTCGCCGGTTTCATCAAACAGTTCGGTCGGGAATGGACCGGCACCGACGCGGGTCGAGTAAGCTTTGACGATGCCCAGCACGTAATCCACGTAGCGTGGACCGATACCTGAACCGGTCGCCACGCCACCAGCAGTGGTGTTGGACGAGGTCACGTACGGATAGGTACCGTGGTCGATATCCAGCAGCGTGCCCTGTGCACCTTCGAACATGATCAGATCGCCACGCTTGCGCGCGCCGTCCAGCAGTTCAGACACGTCAACGACCATGCCGGTCAGGATGTCGGCCACCGCCAGCACATCGCTCAGCACTTTATCGTAGTCTACTGCATCTTCTTTGTAGTAGTTCACCAGCTGGAAGTTGTAGAAATCAACGATCTCTTTCAGCTTCACGGCGAAGGTTTCTTTGTTGAACAGGTCGCTGACGCGCAGACCGCGACGGGCAACTTTGTCTTCGTAGGCTGGGCCGATACCACGACCGGTGGTACCGATAGCTTTGGCACCGCGCGCTTTTTCACGCGCCAGGTCCATCGCCACATGGTATTGCAGAATCAGTGGACAAGCTTCAGAGATCAGCAGACGTTCACGTACCGGCACACCGCGCGCTTCCAGACCGTTCATCTCTTTCATCAGGGCTTCAGGCGACAGCACAACACCATTACCAATGATGCTGGTGACGTTTTCACGCAGGATGCCAGAGGGAATTAAGTGGAGGACGGTTTTCTCACCGTTGATGACAAGTGTATGGCCTGCATTGTGGCCACCCTGGTAACGCACAACATATTTCGCGCGTTCAGTCAGAAGGTCTACGATCTTACCTTTACCTTCGTCACCCCATTGGGTGCCCAGTACGACGACGTTCTTACCCATTTTCTAAAATCACCGATTGCTTAAAAATGGATTCTACCATCGGATTTTCACTCTTTCAGCACTTTTAGCATACGATTGCGCTGTTTTTTGCCTGAGTTTTGATCACTACAACATGTTGGGGGCAATGCTCTGCGGCAGACACAATTTAGCTGTGCGGCAGCGCGCAGATTTGTGCTCAGCCATTCCCGTGCGTGCTCAGCATGGCGTAAATCACCACGCCAGCCACCACCAGGCCGCCACCGAAACGATGCAGGATACGGTCCGGTAGCTGCGTCATCGCCAGAATCATGCGGCGCCACAGGCGCGGCAGCAGCATTGGTCCTAAGCCCTCCAGCACCAGCACCAAAGCCAGCGCCATCCAGACGGTTGTGTTCATTCTGTTTTCCCAAAAAAAAGGCCGACATCGGTGTCGGCCTCAAGCTTATAACAGTGATTAACGCGAGACGTTAGTTGGCGCCTTCATATAGCGGAAGAAATCGCTATCCGGGCTCAGCACCATCACGTCCTGGTTGTCCGCGAAACTATTCTCATAGGCACGCAGGCTGCGGATAAAGGCGTAGAAATCAGGATCCTGGCTGAAGGCGTCGGCGAACAGCTTGGCCGCTTCACCATCCCCTTCACCACGGCTGATCAGCGCCTGACGCTGCGCTTCGGCCAGCGTACGGGTTACCTGATAATCCGCCTGGGCGCGCAGTTTTTCCGCCTCTTCCTGACCCTGTGAACGCTGGCTACGTGCGACCGCTTCACGCTCGGCGCGCATACGGTTGTAGATAGCATCAGACACTTCGGTCGGCAGGTTGATCTGCTTGATACGCACGTCGACAACCTGAATGCCCAGTGCCGCCATACTGTTCGGATTTGGCGCTGGCTCATTGCTGTTAGTCTCACGCTCAACGCGGGCAGCTGCGCTGGCAATCGCATCGTCAGCGGCTGGCGTCTGCACTTCGTCATCGTTGCCGGCACTGCCGGTGTTCAGCGCATCGCGTACGTCGGTGGTCAGACGGCCACGCGAGTCGGTGACGATGTCTTTAACATCAAGACGGCCCATTTCTGAACGCAAACGGTCGCTGAACTTACGTTTCAGCAGCACTTCCGCCTGAGACACGTCACCACCACCGGTTGCGAGGTAGTAACGGCTGAAATCACTGATGCGCCACTTGATGTAAGAGTCAACAATCAGGTCTTTCTTCTCTTTAGTGACGAAACGATCCGCCTGGTTATCCATGGTCTGGATGCGCGCATCCAGCGACTTCACGGTTTCGATAAATGGAATCTTGAAGTGCAGGCCCGGTGCGTACACCTGCGGCTTGTTCTCATCATCACGCAGCACTTTACCAAAGCGCAGCACGATACCGCGCTGGCCTTCCTGCACCACGAACAGTGAGGCGTACAGCACCACCAGTACAACAATAATTACGGCGATGATTGGCTTACGCATCGATTACTCCCTCCCTTCGCGCTGGGTATCGTTACGCAGCGCATTGGCGCGACGCTGATCCATGATGCTGTCCGGACTGTAGGACGAAGTATCGCTGCGGCCGGCACTGCTGCCCGGCGACGACGGTAACTTCATCAGATTGGCATTGTTCTGACCGCTCTGGCCGCCTGCCTGGCCGCCACGCATCAGCTGATCGAGCGGCAGCACCATCAGGCTGTTGCCACGGTCGTTAACCAGCACTTTGCGGGTATGGCTGAGCACGCGCTCCATGCTTTCAATGTAGAGACGTTCTTTGGTGATCTGCGGTGCGGCTTTGTACTCCGGCAGCAGACGCGCGAACCGCGCCACTTCACCCTGCGCTTCCAGCACGGTACGCTCTTTGTAGGCGCGCGCCTCTTCCAGGATACGCTGCGCCTGACCGTTGGCACGCGGCTGCACTTCGTTGGCGTACGCTTCGGCTTCACGCACGTACTGCTCGCGGTTTTCGCGGGCGGCAATCGCATCGTCAAACGCGGCTTTGACCTCTTCCGGTGGACGCGCCGCCTGGAAGTTGACGTCAAGCAGCGTAATACCCATGTTGTAAGGACGAATGGTTTCGTCGATTTCACGTTGGGTATCGCTACGCACCACGGTACGGCCTTCGGTGAGGATACGGTCCATGGTTGAGCGGCCAATCACGCCGCGCAGCGCGCTGTCCGTGGCCTGACGCAGGCTGTCATCGGCACTGGTCACCGCATACAGGTAGCGCTCCGGATCGGTCACGCGGTACTGCACGTTCATCTCCACGCGCACCACGTTTTCGTCCGAAGTCAGCATCACGCCAGACGCCGCCAGCTCACGCACCGCTTCGACGTTGACGGCCCGCACCTGATCGATAAAGGTCGGTTTCCAGTTGAGGCCAGGCTCAACCAGATGGCTGAATTTGCCGAAACGCGTCACTACCCCGCGTTCCGCTTCTTTGATGGTGTAGAAACCACTGGCTGCCCAGATGACCACTGCCGCCACGGCGACAATGCCAACCAGTTTGCCACCGCTGCCGCCGCTGCGCTGGCCGTTATCGCTCTGTTTGCCACCGCCCAGTCCGCCGAGTTTTTTACTCAGCTTACGGAAGATATCATCCAGATCAGGAGGTCCCTGATCGCGACCTCCTTTATTTCCCCCAGAGTTGCCGCCTTGGTTATTGCTGCTTCCCCACGGGTCGCGGTCCTGTCCGTTATTTCCGGGCTGATTCCACGCCATGTCTCTACTCCATTTATTGTATATAAGTTTACCCTGCCACGTGCCAGGCACGTCTTAGGGTAAATGAGTTGGGCAACGGTCAAACAATATAACTGGCGAGCTGCGGTTCCTGCTTGCACAAGCGGCGCCAGTCAACAATCGGCATTCGCACCTGCAAACCAACGCAGCCATCTTCTTCATTCCACTCTTTTTCAATCGCCTGCAGCTGATAGAAGCGGCTGCGCAGGCGCCCCGCTTCCGGCGGCAGACGTAAATCATACTGCGCCACTTCACCGGCTAAGCGCTCGGACAGCGCCTGCCACAGCAGCGGCAAACCGGCACCGCTCTGCGCCGACAGCCATACGCGCGTCGGCCGGTTTTCTTCATCGCGATCGATACGCGGCTCAAAGCCATCCAGCATATCGATCTTGTTCATCACCAGCAGCACCGGGATCTCATCGGCTTCAATCTCTGCCAGCACTTCGTTCACGGCGTCGATGTTGTCATTGACGCGCAAATCCGCAGCGTCAATCACGTGCAGCAGCAGCGACGCCTGACGGGTTTCCTGCAGGGTGGCTTTAAACGCCGCCACTAAGTCATGCGGCAGGTGCCGGATAAAGCCTACCGTATCCGCCAGCACCACTTCGCCGACATCGGCCACGTTCAGGCGGCGCAGCGTCGGGTCCAGCGTGGCAAACAGCTGGTCTGCAGCATACACGTTGGCTGAAGTGATGGCGTTGAACAGGGTGGATTTACCGGCGTTGGTGTAGCCCACCAGCGACACGGTCGGCACATCGGCTTTGGCGCGCGCCTGACGTCCCTGCTCACGCTGTTTTTCCACGCGTTCAAGGCGGGACAGAATCTGGCTGATGCGGCCGCGCAGTAAGCGACGGTCGGTTTCCAGCTGGGTTTCACCCGGTCCACGCAGGCCGATACCGCCTTTCTGCCGCTCAAGGTGAGTCCATCCGCGCACCAGACGGGTGGCAAGATGGCGTAACTGTGCCAGCTCGACCTGCAGTTTCCCTTCATGGGTGCGGGCGCGCTGGGCAAAAATATCGAGAATTAAGCCGGTGCGATCGATTACGCGACATTCGCACAGCCGCTCAAGATTACGTTCCTGAGCAGGGGATAAGGCATGATCGAATAAAACGACCGATGCTCCACTCGCTTTCACCGCATCGGCAATTTCAACTGCCTTTCCTTCACCGACAAAATATTTGGGATGTGGCGCTTTACGGCTGCCGGTAATCACTTGCAGCGCATCGACGCCCGCAGAAGAGACAAGAGTTTCAAACTCCTGCAAATCTTCCAGCTCTTTGTCTTGGGAGAACCAGATGTGTACCAGTACGGCCTGCTCACCGGCATCATAACGGTCAAACAAGCTATAACCTCGCTAAAATAAAATAACCAGGACGGGAAAACGGACTCGCTCCCCAGCCCTGGCTTTACGGCCGTGCAGAATTACTCTGCGTTATCGCCGTCTTGTTGTGGCTGCGACTGAGCGCCCTGGTTGCTTCCGCCGTGGTGGTAGTTACTGCCACCGCTGCCGCCCGCGTTGTTGCTATGGTGCGAAACCGGACGAGAAGGAACCACTGTCGAGATGGCGTGCTTATACACCATCTGGCTTACCGTGTTTTTCAACAGAATGACGAACTGATCGAAGGATTCAATTTGTCCCTGCAGCTTAATACCATTCACCAAATAGATCGAAACCGGTACACGTTCACGACGCAATGCGTTCAAAAACGGGTCTTGTAATGATTGCCCCTTAGCCATTCTATCTTTTCCTTATATGCTTGTTGTTTGTTACTTTGTGAACCGTGGTTCAGAAAAACTGCGTAAAAATTTGCGCACGATAACGGACCAATTGTACACAATCATCCCTGCTACGCACTAACAACCTGAAGCACCGCATTACGCGCTAATTCTGGTGCGTCACTGTCTAACCAGTGGACGTCGGGCCAGCCACGTAACCAGGTCATCTGGCGTTTAGCGAGCTGCCGGGTGGCGCAAATTCCCCGATAAACCATTTCGTCGTAATCGATTTCGCCAGACAGATAAGACCACATCTGACGGTAACCAACACAGCGAATGGAAGGCATGTCCGTATGCAAATCACCTCGTGCAAACAGTGCCCGAGCCTCCGCTTCAAAACCTAACGCTAACATCTGGTCGTAACGCAACGCGATGCGCTGGTGTAACAGTTCGCGGCTCGCCGGAGCGATGGCAAACTGGTACACATCGTAGGGTAACGCTTCACCGGCCGTTTTTGTCAGTTCCGTTAAAGTTTTACCCGAAATAAAAAAAACTTCCAGTGCTCGCGAAAGTCTCTGCGGATCATTCGGATGAATACGACTACCGGCGACCGGATCGATTTCACACAGCTGGCGGTGCAGGGCTTCCCAGCCTTTTTCCGCCGCCATTTGCTCTATTCGCTGACGCACTTCCGGATCGGCCGAGGGCAACGGCGACAATCCTTCCAGCAACGCTTTGAAGTAAAGCATGGTTCCACCAACAAGCAGCGGAATCTTACCTTTTTGGGTAATCTCCGCCATTTCTGCCAGCGCATCGCGACGAAACTCGGCAGCGGAATAGCTCTCCGCCGGGTCGCGAATGTCCAGCAAGCGATGGGGTGCCTGCGCCAACTCCTGTGCCGACGGTTTCGCCGTGCCAATATCCATCCCGCGATAGATTAAGGCAGAGTCAACGCTAATAAGTTCCACCGGAAGCTGCTGACGCAGCGCAATGGCTAATGCCGTCTTACCGGAGGCGGTCGGCCCCATCAAAAAAATTGCCTTTGGCCGGCTAGCCTGGTTCAGTTCACTCATGCTTCAACGCGTTTAGCGCGCTCTCAATCTCAAGGGTCTGTAACAGACCTGAAGGCGGCGATTTCAGCAGATGCGGACAGAGCCGTTCGAGCTCTGCCAGCAGCGTGATCGCCTGCGAGTGATTCCAGTGAGGTTCTGTTGCATCGTCGCGTCGCGCCAGCCACTGGGCCAGTGCGGAAGCAGAAACCTCTTGCTGCCGGGCGAGATAGCCTAACAGGTCTGGAATCAAGATTTGTAAATTTTGTGTTCGTAACGGTAAAGGAACGGCGCGCAGCGTCACATGCTGTCCTTCCCGTTGTAAATCAATGCCCATCTGGCTTAACAGCGCCGCCTGGGCATCAATTACGCTTAATTCTTCGTGCGCAATTTTCAGCCGTACCGGAATCAGCAGCGGCTGCGGTTTTAGCCCTTCATCACCAGGTTGCAGCTGGGCCTGTTTAAGCCAGCGCGCCGCCACGCTTAATGACAGCAGCTGCAATGTCGCCCCGCGCTCCAGCAGCGCATAGCGATCGCGTATCACGCTGAGCACCCGGCCAAAACTTTGCGTATGGGCCGCCAGCGGCGCTTCACGCGTTGCGGCCGGACGTGGCGCCGCTGCTGACTCGGCGACCGGTGCGCGTGGCGCTTCCGCCGCCGGCGTTTTTATCAGCTGCTGATAAATCGCCCCTTCACGCGCGCGATAGCCCGGCTCTTTCGACTGCCACTGAGCGCCCGTGCCGCCGGATGCGGTGCCGCTACTGCTACTGCGCGCGCCGGTTGCCGGCTGAGCAAAATGATTTGCCCCGGCAGCCTGGCGGTTTTCCGGCTGCCACTGTGGTGGCGGCTCTTCGGCATGGGCCAGCGGCAATTCGGCGCTGCGACTGGCCTGCAGCACGCTCATCACACCCTGCCAGATAAAGTCATGTACCAGCCGCGACTGATGAAAACGCACCTCATGCTTCGCAGGATGCACGTTGACATCCACCTGGTGCGGGTCAATCTCCAGATACAGCACATAGGCTGGCTGCTGATCGTCGCCGAGCTGGGTTTGGTAGGCCTGGCGGATGGCGTGATTAATCAGCTTGTCGCGCATCATGCGACCGTTAACGTAGCAGTACTGCAGGTCGGTAACCTGACGCGAACCGGCCGGATCGGCTACCCAGCCGCGCAGCGCCAGATCGTCGTGCTGCCAGTCAATGCGCAGCGCATGCTGCATAAAAGGGGTACCGCAAATCGCGCCCAGACGCCGCTCGCGCTGCGCCTCCTGCGTCACACCGCGATACTGGCGCACCAGCTTGCCGTTGTGCGTCAGCGAAATGGCCACGTCGAAACGCGCCAGGGCAATGCGGCGAATCACCTCATCAATATGGGTGAATTCGGTTTTTTCGGTGCGCATGAATTTACGGCGGGCAGGCGTGTTGTAAAACAGATCGAGCACTTCCAGCGAGGTGCCCACCGGGTGCGCGGCGGGTTTGACTGTCACCGCCATATCGCGCCCTTCGGCGTAGGCCTGCCAGGCTTCCTGCTGATCGGCGGTGCGCGACGTCAGCGTCAGACGCGACACCGAGCTGATACTGGCCAGCGCTTCGCCGCGAAAGCCGAGGCTGACAATCGCCTCCAGGTCATCCAGCGAGGCGATCTTGCTGGTGGCGTGACGGGCCAGCGCCATCGCCAGCTCACCTCTGGCGATACCGCAGCCGTTGTCGCGGATGCGAATCAGCTTTGCACCGCCCTTTTCAATATCCACCTCAATGCGCGTCGCTCCGGCATCGAGGCTGTTCTCCACCAGCTCTTTTACGACCGAAGCCGGGCGCTCAACCACTTCGCCGGCGGCAATCTGGTTCGCCAGCTGGGGCGGTAAAATCTGTATTGGCATGGTGGTGATCCTTATCAGGTATGGGCTGCGCGCAGCCCCACATCAGGATTGTGGAATCTTTAAATTTTGCCCCAGCATCACGTTGCTCGACTTCATGTTATTCGCCTGCATGATGGCTTTCGGGCTGACGCCGTACTTCGCGGCAATCGCCGTCAGCGAATCCCCGCGCACCACTTTGTGCCGCGCCGGACGGCGGGCCGCGCTGCTGACGCCGGAGCCGGCCGGCACTTTCAGCCGCTGCCCGACCCACACCACGTCACGCTTCAGGTTATTCAGCTCGCGCAATGTCGCCATACTGACACCGTATCGGGCGGCAATGCCGGACAGCGTCTCGCCACGCGTCACGGTGTGGCGCTGGGTTGCGCCGGTGTACTGTACGGTACCGGTCGCCGGGTTGCTGGCGACGCTAACCGCTGGTGCGCTGTCCAGCGGCCGGTTTTCCTCCTTTGGGACCGATTGCAGCGGATGCGCGAGGAAATAGTTGCGCAGTCCCTTGTAAATCGACTGGGCAATCTTTTCCTGATACGCGCTGCTGCCGAGCAGCCGCTCCTCCCCGGCGTTACTGATAAAGCCGGTTTCAACCAGTAAAGAAGGAATGTCCGGCGAACGCAGCACGCCAAGGCTGGCATGTTCCGGCAGACGTTTGTGCAGCGGCGTCACACCGCGCAGCTGCTGCAGCACCTTGACCGCCACGTCGTAGCCGACGCGCTGTGAATGGCCAAACTGCAGATCCAGTACCGCCTGGCTCAGGTAGGGATCGGCCTGACTGTTTGCCAGCAGGTCGCCCGCGCCGCCCAGCAGTTCAGACTGTTTCTCTTTCTGCTCCAGCCAGTTAGCCATTTCGCTGTTGGCGCGGCGGTTGGACAGCACCCACACCGAAGCGCCGGTGGCAGAGTGATTTGGCGCGGCGTCGGCGTGAATCGATACCAGCAGGTTCGCGTTCTCTTTACGCGCCACCTCAGAACGGCCCATCACCGAAATAAAGTAGTCGCCGTTACGCGTCAGCACCGGTTTGAACATCGGGTCCTGATCCATCAGCGCTTTAAGCTTACGGGCAATAGCGATGGTGACATTCTTCTCATGCAAACCATGCTGGCCCGAGGCGCCCGGATCCTGACCGCCGTGTCCGGCATCAATCGCCACGATCACCGCATCGTTACGGCTGACCGCACCGCCCGGACGCACCGTGGTATTGCTGCTGGTCACCGCCGTCACCGGATTGGCGTTGAACGGATTGCCCTGGCTGGTGGTCGCGGCGCTGTCGCTCTGGCGCGCACGCGTCACCGGTGCGGCCGCCGTGCTGCGTCTGGCGGGCTGCGTTCCGCTGATGGTGAACACCACGCGGTACTGATTGCCGTCACGCTGCGTACTGGCGCGCGTTTTCGCCGCCTGCGTCAGCTCAAACACCAGCCGGATGCTCTGCTTATCCTTCGGCTGGCTGTTGCGAATACGTTTGACGATGTTATCGCCGCTAAAGTTGAGCGGCAGGCCCTGAATACTGCCGCTCTGGCGAATATCCAGCACCACCCGGTTCGGGTTGTGCAACGGAAAGAAGCCATACACCGGCTGGCCGTTGAAGCTCAGCGTCACCGTCGCCTGGCTGTCACCGTTATCCACTTTAATGTCTGACAGCGTCGCAGCCAGCGCCGGGGTGGAGAACCAACACAGCAGGGCCAGCAAAATCCCTGTAACGCGTGCCATCATGCCGGTTCCCTGCCCTGCTGAAACTGCTGCAGCAGCGTGTTGCCCAGCGGCGAATGCGCGCTGATCTCCGCTTCGCGTGCGTTAGCGACATAGCGCAGCGTCAGCGCCAGATCGGGCTCCGGCAGCACGCCCGCGCCCTGCTGCGGCCACTCTACCAGGCACAGCGCGTCGCCGCTGAAGTAGTCACGGATGCCCATAAACTCCAGCTCTTCCGGGTCGGCAAGGCGATAGAGATCGAAGTGGTACAGGCTGCGGTCGCCCAGTTGATAGGGCTCGACCAGCGTATAGGTTGGGCTTTTGACGTTGCCCTGATGGCCAAGCGCCTGCAAAAAGCCGCGGCTGAAGGTGGTTTTACCGGCACCCAGATCGCCATACAGATAGATCACCACCGCGCTGCTGCAAACGCGGGCCAGTTGCGCACCCAGATTCAGGGTTGCCGCCTCATCGGGCAAAGGAATAACACAGGTCTTCATGCTTTATTGTTGGATCATCTCTGGATTAACAAACTGCCACAGCAGTGCGAACAAATCAGTGGCTAACATGCCGCGCGTCCCGCGCTGTCGCGCTACCGCATCAGCCGCGGCACCGTGCGCAACACAGCCGGCACAGGCGGCGTCAAACAGGGTGGCCTGCTGGCCCAGCAGGGCGGCGATAATACCGCTCAGCACATCGCCCATGCCGCCGGACGCCATGCCCGCGTTGCCGACATCCGCAATCGCCATTTCGCCGGCCGCGCTGGCGATTACCGTCCCGGCACCTTTCAGTACCACCACGCCACCGTAGCGTTTTACCAGGGTCTGCGCGGCATGTAAGCGGTCACTCTCAACCTCAGCGGTTTTCACCCCAAGCAGGCGTGCCGCCTCGCCGGGATGCGGCGTAATGATGCGATTCTGACGGTTATCTGCATTGATTGCCAGCAGGTTAAGCGCATCAGCATCCCAAAGCATCGGCTTTTCACTCAGTGCCACCTTTTTCAGTGCCTTCTGAGCCCATTCACGCTGGCCGAGCCCCGGTCCGATGGCGATGACATCGGCCCACGCCAGCGCGTCATCCAGCCGCGCATCGCTCAGGGCATCCACCATCAGCTCCGGCCGCGCGCTGAGAATCGGGCCAATATTATCTTCATGCGTTAATACCCGCACAAGTCCGGCACCGCTGCGCAACGCCGCTTCGCCGGTCATGCGAATCGCGCCGGCCGTACCGCTGTCGCCGCCGACCACCAGCAATCGGCCGTGATCGCCTTTGTGCGAAGTGGCTTTACGCGGCTTCAGCCAGCGCGACAAATCCTGGGCGGCGTAGCGATGAATCGGTGCCGGCTCGCCGGCCAGAAACGCGTCCAGACCAAGCGTCGCGCAATGCAGCACGCCGACATGGTCGCGCGCTTTGCCAGTGAGCAGGCCAGGCTTTAGCGCGATCATGCTCAGCGTGCAGTCCGCCACCACTGCGGCACCTGGCGTGGTGCCGCTGGCCGCAACCAGCCCGGAAGGGATGTCGACGGCCAGCACCGGCGCAGCGTGCGCGTTGATCTGTTCAATCAGCGACTGATAAGGCGCGGCAGGTGCGCGATTCAGCCCGGTGCCAAGCAGCGCATCAACAATCACGTCGATGTGTTCCGGCCAGGCAGCGTCGGCGGCATGAATCACGCCGCCCGCCGCCAGCCAGCCGTCGCGCGCCTGCTCTGCTTCTCCCGGCAGCGGACGTTCGCTGTCACAGGCCAGCAGCGTCACGCTCAGCCCGGCGGCCTGCGCCAGCCGCGCCACTACATAGCCATCGCCGCCGTTATTGCCGTGGCCGCATAAGATCAGCCAGTGCTGAGCCTGCGGCCACTGCCGGCGAATCAGTTCATAGCTGGCCTGCCCGGCGCGCTGCATCAGTTCATACAGCGTCAGTCCCAGGCTATCGGCGGCGTCGCGCTCCAGTTGCGGCATGGCCTGCGCAGGCCAGACAGAGTGTGGTAAACTGCGCGCGTTTGCTTCAATTGCCTGGTCTCTCATGTCATACCCTCTCGATCTTCAACAGCTCGCTCAACAGATTAAACAGTGGGGGCGCGACCTCGGCTTTCAGCAGGTGGGTATTTGCGATACCGACCTGAGCGCCGAAGAACCCAAACTGCAGCAGTGGCTGGAGAAACAGTATCACGGCGAGATGGACTGGATGGCGCGTCACGGCATGATGCGCGCCCGTCCGCATGAACTGCTGCCCGGCACGCTGCGCGTGATCAGCGTGCGCATGAACTATCTTCCGGCCAAAGCCGCGTTTGCCAGCACGCTCAAAAACCCGCAGCTGGGTTATGTCAGCCGCTACGCGCTGGGCCGCGATTACCACAAAGTATTGCGCAATCGACTGAAAAAGCTCGGAGAAAAGATTCAGGCCCATTGCGGCGAACTCAATTTTCGTCCGTTTGTCGACTCCGCGCCAATTCTGGAGCGGCCGATTGCCGTCAAAGCCGGCCTCGGCTGGACCGGCAAACATTCGCTGGTGCTGAATCGCGAAGCCGGTTCGTGGTTTTTTCTCGGCGAACTGCTGATTGATCTGCCCCTGCCGGTTGATCAGCCACAGCCGGAACAGTGCGGGCGCTGCGTCGCCTGCATGACCATCTGCCCGACCGGCGCCATCGTCGAACCTTATGTGGTTGATGCGCGCCGCTGCATCTCCTATCTCACCATTGAACTGGAAGGCGCTATCCCCGAAGCGCTGCGTCCGCTGATCGGCAACCGCATTTACGGCTGTGACGACTGCCAGCTGATCTGCCCATGGAACCGCTATGGTCAGCTGACCGATGAAGAGGATTTTTCGCCGCGCGCGGTGCTGCACGCGCCGCAGCTGGTCGACCTGTTCGGCTGGGATGAAGCGCGTTTTCTGCGCGTCACGGAAGGCTCCGCCATTCGCCGCATCGGCCATCTGCGCTGGCTGCGTAATGTGGCGGTAGCGCTGGGCAATGCGCCCTGGGCGGAAGCGAATCTTACGGCATTACAGCAGCGCCGTGGTGAGCATCCGCTGCTGGATGAGCACATTGACTGGGCGATCGCGCAGCAGCAGCAAAAACGCGCGGCGCAGGCGATTGAGGTGCAATCAGCACAGCAGCAGCGGCTGGTGCGCGCCGTCGAGAAAGGGTTACCGCGTGATGCATGATTGAGCAATCGCGCAGGATATTATGCTTTTCCACATGCTGTGAATAAAATTATTTCACCGAATAGTGACATGGATCGTTATTTCGTCCAGCGAGGCCATTCACAGTCTGAAATATCATTTACCTGAATATATTCAAAAGGTTAGATGATTACTGTAAACATTTGCGTAGCGTTTCGCGCGCACGGGCTTGTCCAGAGCTTGTGGATAACTCTGTTCAAAACGGTTTTGCAGATAGGGTAAAACGCCGCCAGCACGTTGCGGGCGCATTGTGGATAACCTGTAAGATTACTGCAACAGAGACAGACATCACGGCCACTGACGCGGCGTGCAAAATTTCCAGATAACAAACGGAACCGCACAGGTAAAACAAACTGCAGCAGTGGTATGTCTGATTGTGCCCGGAGGCAAATAACATTAGTGAATATGAAAATCTGGAGCGGGAAACGAGACTCGAACTCGCGACCCCGACCTTGGCAAGGTCGTGCTCTACCAACTGAGCTATTCCCGCAT
>NZ_JALKOV010000006.1:0-305002 GCF_035783935.1 Pantoea dispersa
TCGGGCGGGAGCGTGACGGAGGAGGGCATCAGCCAGTGGTCGCTGTGCGAGAGCGTGACGCCGGGGATGTACAGCACGGACGACTACGACTTCCGCAAGCCGAACGCGTGGATGCTGCAGGCGCGGCAGAACCCGGTGTCGCCGGTGCCGGGTGCGGTGGACGTGTACGACTGGCCGGGCCATTTTGTCGACCACAGCCACGGCGAGTTTTACACACGCATCCGCCAGGAGGTGTGGCAGGTGGCGCACCACAGCGTGAGCGGAACGGGGACGGCGACGGGCATCGCGCCGGGGTACCGGTTCGGCATCGTGAACGCGCCGCACTTCAGCGACAACGGGGAGTATCTGGTGACGTCGGCGCGGTACGACTTCGAAGAGAACGAGTACGCGAGCGGCGGCGGCGGAGCGCGGCACAACATCGCGTTCACGGTGCTGCCGTCGTCGGTGACGTACCGTGCGGAGCCGGCGACGGCGTGGCCGAAGACGCACGGGCCGCAGACGGCGAAGGTGGTGGGCCCGGCGGGAGAGTCGATCTGGACGGACCGCTACGGCCGGGTGAAGGTGAAGTTCCACTGGGACCGCCTGGCGAAGGGCGACGACACGAGCTCGTGCTGGGTGCGGGTGTCGAGCGCGTGGGCGGGCCAGGGGTTCGGCGGGGTGCAGATCCCGCGGGTGAACGACGAGGTGGTGGTGGACTTCATCAACGGCGATCCGGACCGGCCGCTGATCATCGGTCGCGTGTACAACGAGGCGAGCATGCCGCCGTGGGCGCTGCCGGCGGCGGCGACGCAGATGGGCTTTTTAAGCCGTTCGAAGGACGGCACGGCGGATACGGCAAACGCGCTGCGCTTCGAGGACAAGGCGGGCGAGGAGCATCTTTGGATCCAGGCACAGCGTAACCTGGACACACACGTCAAGAATGATGAAAGTCATAACGTCGTGAATAACCAGATTATCACCGTAGGTGCTAACCATGACACGCGTGTACAAGGCGATCATAGCATCGGCACGCAGGGGGATAGCAAAACACTGACGAAGGGCAATCGTACAGAAAGGGCTCTGGCCTCTTATATTATTTCTGCTGGCGACAGCGTGCGAATTGAATGCGGTCTTAGCGCAATTGAATTAACCAAAGAGGGTGAGATTAATTTCATTGGTAAAAATTTCAATCTCACTGTAGATAGCAAAGGCCAAATTAACACTAAAAGCGGAGAATTACACTTAAATCCAACGGGTGGTTCTGCAGCTATCGTGGCACCCGGCAGCGGACATAAAGACGTCATTAAGAACGAAATTGATCAATATTTTTCTTCAGCTGAGGGTGATTAAGGGATAAGTATGGCAATTTATACTCTACAGGAAGCATCCCTGGAATTACCAGATGTATTTAAAGATAGAACCATGAACCTGTTTACGCTGAGTGAAAATAACGCCAGCGAATTTACATTTGTAGTATCTCGGGCATCCGCCTTGCATGATGATACTGTGCAGAAAGTTGCTGCCCGGGTAATTCAGGAGATGAGCACTACCGTTCAGGCATTCAATAGCGTTACATCACAACTTATCGTGGTTGATGGTTTACCAGCGGTTGAAGCTTTTTATCATTTTGAGAATGGTGGTGTACAGATATGGCAAAAGCAAACCATTCTCCTGCTTGATGATGAGCCTGGCGGGAAGAAAATCGTCTGTTATATAGGGACTTGCCCTGGACATTTCAGTGAATATTATCAAAAGCAGTATCGGGCAATTATAGATAGCATTAAGTTTAATTCACAGAATAGTGAGGCTGGGTCCGCTCCCGTTGCCTCTGACTCTTCCGATATATTTTTTTCTCTCGACAATGATACGAAAATACTCACCGCACATGAGGGCGTCAATGCACTTTATCAACACGTTGATTTAAAGAGAGCATTGAATGGTAGTTATTTATTCTATGATAAAGCAGGAAATCCTCTCCATATCGCCGCGTTAAATAATGAAGAACCTCTCCGTTATGCGCTCTGGACATCCGTAGGCAAAAATCTCTCATCTTTAACTCAAATGATTGGGATCGCTAAAGCGATTGAGGGACCAGAAGAATTAAGTGGTGAGAAGCAAATTCTTGCTTTTCTTCAGAGGCACAGGGATGAATAAATTATGGCGGAATTCAATGCGGCCAGAGAGCAGGACGACGTAGCGCATACAGCTTCTGAAGGATGGATGATAGCCGGTCTTATCGGCGGAGCGATACTTGGAGCTGCGGCAGTGGTTGTTACTGGCGGTGCGGCGTTGATCGCGGTATCCGCTGCGGCGGCAGGAGCTTGTGCAGCAGGTGGGATAGGCGAAGTACTGGGTAGCATGTCCTGGGCGCCACGACATAACACCGGTAAGCTCATGTCTGGCTCTCCTAACGTTTTTATCAACAGCAGAGCAGCGATACGTGCCCATTTATCCAAAGGGAACTGTGATGAACACAGTGGTTCGCTGCAATTGGTCGCAGAAGGTTCAGACAAGGTCTTTATCAATAATTACCCAGCCGCACGCATCGGTGACCGTCTAACCTGTAGCGCCGAGATAGCCAGCGGATCTGCCAACGTTTTTATCGGCGGAGGGAAGTACCAGACCGATGACATTAATCCGGAAATTCCTGGCTGGGTTAACTGGATCATGATGGGAGTTGGAACGGCTGCCGTTGCAGTTTTAGCTTCGCCAGCCATAGCATTACTTGGATTAGCCGGCGGGATCGGCGGTGGCTATGGCGGCAGCTGGATTGGTGGCAGGCTCTTCGGTGAAGGATCGGATGGGCAAAAATGGTCTATGCTGGCAGGGAGCTTCATTGGCGGCGCTGCTGGCGGCAAAGGCGGGATGAAGTTTGATGCCTGGCGTTCGATAAAGACGGAAATTGGTGTTGAGTTGCCTCCTAAAGTTGTTGTGGAACCTCCATCACCTAAAATGACGTTGGAAGAGGCAGTTGGTAAGGAAAAGGCTGCTGAATGGACTTCGGCAGGACGTAAAAATGCTGCGATTAATGATCCTGAAATGTCGAGAGTTTTAAGTGATGATCAAATAGGCGCCTTGTATGGTTATACAACAAATGAGGGTTATATGGCATTGAATCCAGCGCTGAGAGGACAAACTGTTTTAACGCCAGAACTTGAAGCATTTGCCGGCCATGCTACAAGTGGCTTGTCTCGACTTCCTGCTTATGAAGGTACTTCATTCAGGGGGGTTAGTTCCTTACCTGAAGAGGTTCTTGCTAATAACCATCCAGGAAATGTGGTTTCTGACGGTGCTTTTATGAGCACCTCTTCAGGGGAACCTTTTGGTGGTAACATAAACATGAAAATTAAAGGGGTATCAGGAAGAGATATTTCCTTCTTATCAGAATATCCTAACGAAGCTGAAGTTCTGTATCCACCAGGTGTTAAATTCAAGGTTATTAATAGAGTTGATGATGGTAGTAAGATAATTTTAGATTATAAGGAATTATAATGATTGACCTGAAGGCAGATGATTTTGAGCTTTATGTTTACGCAGAGCGATATTCACATTTAATCCCTAAGGTATCCCGGCAGCTTAAAAATAGAATGGAGTACGAACCTAAGGTTTTATGTGAGGACTCTAAAGACAAAAGCAAGCCGGAATGGATGATGTCATTGCCTCAAAGAGTTACTGATCACGAAGTATTAGATAAGTGTAAAGGTGCTTTAATGGGGCTGGCTGTTGGCGATGCTATTGGTACTACCCTGGAATTTATGCCAAGAGACAGGGCTAGTGTACATGATATGATTGGAAAGGGTCCTTTTAACCTCAAGCCCGGAGAATGGACTGACGATACTTCAATGGCTTTGTGCCTCGCTGAAACTTATCTTGAAAGCAGGAAGTGCGACACAGATACATTCAGGGATAAACTCATTAGCTGGTACAAAAAAGGCACAAATAGTTCCAATGGAACATGTTTTGATATAGGGAATACAACACGCTTTGCTCTTGAACAAACAATGATTAATGGCTCTTGTTGGTTTGGAAATACATCCCCTGATACAGCGGGAAATGCAGCACTGATCCGGCATGCTCCAACAGCGATTTTCCGCAGGAAATCTTTTATTGATGGTTGGAGAGATGCTGCTATTCAAAGTCGGGCTACACATGGGGCTGCTGAATCAATAGACAGTTGCCGTTTTTTTAATATAATTCTACATTATTTGTTGAACGGTTACGGAAAAGATGAAAGCTTTTCCCCACATGTAATGTCTACTTCACTTCGTGTGCTAATTATTAATGCTGGTGAATATAAGTTAAAGCACCGTGACCAAATCCGATCTTCTGGTTATGTCATTGATACTCTTGAAGCAGCGATGTGGGCGGTTTGGCATACGAATAGTTTCAAAGATGCAGTATTACTTGCTGCTAACTTAGCTGATGATGCGGATAGTGTCGCCGCAACTGCTGGACAATTAGCTGGTGCTTTATATGGCTTGTCAGGTATTCCTGATGACTGGATAAACAAGATAGCTTTTAAAGATAAAATTCTGTCTCATGCTGAGGCTCTATACTCTATGGCTCCGGATGAAGTTGATTAACTATATTGGTTTTTATTTTAAAACCACGAAATTAACAACGCATCGAGCAAGAATGCTGATAGTGTTGATGTTTGTATCGCCACTGGTTGTACCTGTCTTTTAGATAGTGGTTGATCGATTTTCATAGAATGAGTTTATCGTGAATTTCATCGATTCCGTTTTTTTTGACAGTGGTTTAACTATATATGGAATGAGGTTTTTTTGGTGATAAAGATTGAATTTTTTTGATGTTAAATATTGCTGGTGTCTTGCTATCTATTTTTTGGTAATGTTTAATGTTATTTTTAATTTTATCATACTTTTCATAACTGCTATAATTCCAAGGAAATTTTCACGATTATTATTAATGTATAATGAATGCAATCAAAATCCTTTTTTGGCTATAAAGGACGTGATTTCGTTGGGTTGCGTGCTTATGTTTTATGGTGTCTTGTTTGGCAGCGCTATCTGAACTGGTTGAGATATTTTAAATATTAACTGGTGAAGTTACAGGCGCGGCAGGGAGTGAGGGTACCTGGTATGCCAATGCAACCGGCGATGTAACAATAGAAACTGCTGGAGCATAAGAAAATGCTAAACTGCATTTGGGTGCGGTAGGGGTGTCAATAGGCGCTGCTGCTTATTTTAATAAAAAATATTCAGTCACGCTTAAAGCCAACGACAGATTTGCTTTGTTATTGAGATTAGCTTGCGAAGTGGATTTGAAAGTTGTCATGAAGCCTCTACGTCATTTAATTATTGGCAAGGAAGTCAAGATGATTCCGAGGAAGGAGGCGGTGATGATGGCGTTATCATTAGCGGCTGCAAAACGCTTTTCGTTGGTGATTTTTTTAAAGTGGTGGCAACAGCATGGGGATCGCAGCGTTTTTATTTTTCTTATTGGTGACGATATATTTTATCTGGAGTAGTAAGGTTTCCCATGGAGGAAAAACACTGGCTGGCATAGGGAAAGCTTTTATTGGGATCTTTACCGCCATTATCGCTATCGGGTTTGTGCTTAAAGGACTGGCAGCGATAATCCCAGGTTTTACCAGGGACGCCGCAGGGGATTTAATGGAAGCGTTAGGTGTGTCATTGGTTTTTATATGGGGGATGAGGTTTATACTTGTTGTGTTGTGCCATATTTTTGGCGCAATTATGGATTTTCACAAGAAATATAACACTGAAAATTACAGAAAGTTTTCACCGGCTATCAATAAACTGGCACCAGGGCTGTTCATTTTTTCAAAGGTCATTCTTTCTCTTGGCGCTATAGTGATTTATTACGGTGTTTGGCTGGCGAACTGAATTAAGAAGGGAAACCGGTTATGAATATCGATATAGAGTCTGCTTTTCCCCTTGCGCTGGGTTTCTCTAAAGAAGAGGTCGAGCAGCACTTCTGAAAATGCCTTTATGCTTCGGTCAGAGAAAAAATGCTGCATTACTGGGTTGTGCTGCCAAAAAGCTTCAATCCAGCGGAACATTGCCCGGTCGCGGTCAATACCCGGGTCATCGAACACTTCCCGAATATGAAATAAGAAAAAAGCACTATAAGACCGCTTGTTAATTTTTAGCGTAATGCTTATATGCTGCATTTCTCACCCTGGCGTTTAACCTCCCCCGATGACTCAATCACTTAAATAAGTTACGGAATCTGCTTATGTTCTCACGCATCACCGCGCAGCTGCCGATGGACGGCCTGCTGTTCTGGAAACTCACCGGCGCCGAGGCGCTGTCGCAGTCGTTTGAGCTGAACGCCGAGCTGCTGGCCACGGACGCGCGCATCGACCGGCACGCGCTGCTGGGGCAGCCGGTCACGTTCACGCTGCCGACGCAGAGCCTGCTGTCGCCGCGCTACCTCAACGGCAAAATCACGCGGGTGGCGGTGCGCAGCGAGGAGCTGAGCGGGACGCGCTACGCGGTGTACCAGCTGCGGGTGGAGCCGGACCTGTGGCCGATGCGCCGCGACCGCAACCTGCGGATATTCCAGGGTCAGACGGTGCCGCAGATAGTGCAGACGCTGCTGCAGGAGAACGGGGTGAACGTGGAGACGCGGCTGGGCAGCAGCTACCGGGTGTGGGAGTACTGCGTGCAGTACCAGGAGAGCAGCTTCGACTTCATCAGCCGGCTGATGGAGCTGGAGGGGATTTACTACTGGTTCCGCCACGAGGCGGAGCGTCACGTGATGGTGCTGTGCGACGGGGCGGACCAGCACGAGGCGTTCGCGGGCTACGAGACGATACCGTACCACGTGACGGCGTCGGGCGGGAGCGTGACGGAGGAGGGCATCAGCCAGTGGTCGCTGTGCGAGAGCGTGACGCCGGGGATGTACAGCACGGACGACTACGACTTCCGCAAGCCGAACGCGTGGATGCTGCAGGCGCGGCAGAACCCGGTGTCGCCGGTGCCGGGGGCGGTGGACGTGTACGACTGGCCGGGCCATTTTGTCGACCACAGCCACGGCGAGTTTTACACGCGCATCCGCCAGGAAGTGTGGCAGGTGGCGCACCACAGCGTGAGCGGAACGGGGACGGCGACGGGCATCGCGCCGGGATACCGGTTCGGCATCGTGAACGCGCCGCACTTCAGCGACAACGGGGAGTACCTGGTGACGTCGGCGCGGTACGACTTCGAAGAGAACGAGTACGCGAGCGGCGGCGGCGGAGCGCGGCACAACATCGCGTTCACGGTGCTGCCGTCGTCGGTGACGTACCGTGCGGAGCCGGCGACGGCGTGGCCGAAGACGCACGGGCCGCAGACGGCGAAGGTGGTGGGCCCGGCGGGAGAGTCGATCTGGACGGACCGCTACGGCCGGGTGAAGGTGAAGTTCCACTGGGACCGCCTGGCGAAGGGGGACGACACGAGCTCGTGCTGGGTGCGGGTGTCGAGCGCGTGGGCGGGCCAGGGGTTCGGCGGGGTGCAGATCCCGCGGGTGAACGACGAAGTGGTGGTTGACTTCATCAACGGTGACCCGGACCGGCCGCTGATCATCGGTCGCGTGTACAACGAGGCGAGCATGCCGCCGTGGGCGCTGCCGGCGGCGGCGACGCAGATGGGGTTTTTGAGCCGTTCGAAGGACGGCACGGCGGACACGGCAAACGCGCTGCGCTTCGAGGACAAGGCAGGCGAGGAGCATCTTTGGATCCAGGCGCAGAAAAACATGGATACGCACGTTAAAAACGATGCCAGCCACTCGGTCGCCAACAACCACAGCCATTATGCTGGCGGCAATGAGCTGTACCGCGTTGAGACCAACCGTGTACACGGTATCAAAGGCGGCGAGGAGCTGTTGACCGGACAAGGCAAGCTGGACGCGGCAGTTGATACTTATGTTCTGGGATCCGGCACCAAACTGCGTCTGGAGTGCGGTGAAAGCGCCATTGAACTCAACGCTAACGGTCACATTAATATCGTCGGTAAAGGCTTCAATATTTTCGTGCAGGGCGATGGCCATATTACAACGTCCGGCGGCAAGCTGAACCTGAATACTGACGGTGCGAAGCCCGGCACCGGTGCGCCAGGTGCTGATCACAAACAGAATATCAGTAAAGCGGTGGAGAACCTGTTCCCACCGAAACAGAAAGGACAGGCGGCTCCGGCTGCGCCCAAAGCTGCCAAGGCTGAACCAAAAAATGCCGCAGACCAAAAGCATGGCGATAACTTTAGTAAGTTATCGCCAATAATTCTGCGGCATGAAGGTGGTTATGCCAATCGTGCGGCAGATAAAGGTGGGCCAACTAATCACGGTATTGCATGGAAAACATGGCAGAGATATGCTCAGGAAGATGTGGGCGTTGAGCCCACGCTAGATAACCTTAAAAAACTTACTCCAGAGCAAGCAGAAGTTATCTACAAAAAAAGATATTGGGATGCCAAAGGATTTAATGATATTAAGGATCCTAAGTTAGCATTAATGTCATATGACTGGACTATTACATCTGGTGGGGCTGGCAAACAAATTCAGAAGCTATTGAATAGCCAATATGGTAAGAACTTAAAGGTGGATGGGGCTATCGGGCCAGATACCATCGCCGCAATGAATAGTGTTGCTGATTCTAATGAGTTAACCGAAAATATCGCAGAGATTAGGAAGGTATACTATAAAAATTTAACGATTTCAGATCCCAATAACCTTCCTAATTTAAATGGATGGATTAACAGAGTAAACGATTGTTTGAATTTTAAAGGCTGAATAAAATGAGAAGTAAATTTTCGATTTTTGCAATTGTATTATTGGTTAAATCTACATTTCTGTGGGCTGCGGTGGATTTCAACGGTGAGTGGTCTGGTGCTGCGGGTAATGAAAATAGTTCCGATTATTCCACATTAAATATTAAGCTCAGACAGATTGATGGAAAAGTTGTTGGGCGTTACTGCTACATTACGAATAGTGGTAATCGTATTGATTGCCCTGATGGTGATGAGAGTAACTTACAGGGCGTTGTGAAGAATAATAAAGCTAATGTGAAATTTGACTCTGCCTTTGGTGGTGAAAATGGAGAGGCTGAGCTGACATTAAATAATGACGCCATGCTCTGGCATTTAACTGTACTGCCTAGCCATGGTGAGTTTTATGCTCCCAAAGATTTTTCCCTTAAAAAGATAGAGCCAAATAGAAATGCAATGTTAAAATCCAGGGTTTTTTCTACATCAGGATTCACCGTGACTCTTGTAAATAACTGTGGGGAGTTTTATGCCAATTGTAAAAATGTAAAGTACTATGGCATGAGAAATAGTGATGGTAGCCAGATTTCTCTTACCGGCCACACAATTAATTCTCCTGATGCAGCCAAAGCAGTTGGTATGATTTTCAATAATGGAAATATAGAGTATGGAATTAATTTTGAGCCGTTGACGCTGACGGTATCAAGAGACAAAAAGATATTGTTATCACAGGATGGAAAGTGGGAATAAATTCCCAAGAGTATGTTGCGTAAAATGTATATTGCCAGGCTAATAAATGATTTTTAGGTTTTTATATACAGCCGTCCTATCCGGATTGATGATCGATTTGAGTTTTAAACAGTTAGATTATCGGGTAAGTTGATGCGTATAAAGTTATCTTTATTTAGTGTTGTGGCAGTTATGGCTTTCGGCATGATGTCAGCCAGAGCAGACGTGGTGATGTCTGATTATAATAGCCTTGAGAAAGTTTCATCCGTTTTTAGCAACAAAGATGTACTGCTGAAGCTAAAGAGCATTTTAGGTCCTGAATACGATACCTTCAGTCAAAACTTTGATGTGTATGGTGCACCGCATCTGACATCAGCAGGCGGATTGTTTGTGGAGGGCTGGTTAAGAGATCTCTATCTGGAACAGGCTTCAGCCTTTGTAATACAACCTGATGGCAGGACCTATGCTGCATGGATAGATGCTAAAATGGGCAAAATAAGTTATCGATGTAATGATAATACTGAGATAAATTTGCAGCCTGATATTGCTGCCTGGGCAAAGCGTTTCAATAGCGGCCCTGCGGGGGATTCTGCAGGTAATTTAGAAGCAAACTATACCAGTAAACCTCTTTCAGCCTCCGACTTCAGTGTGGAAATCAATCATTTTCGTGTCTCACTTGGAGAGGAATGGGATAATCTGACAAAGCAGCACGCCGGAGTGCCGATTGCTGAAAGCTATGTTGGCGACAGACCTTCAGACGACGGAAATTATCATTATTATCAGTATAACTATCCAGGTTTTGATATTTACTCTTCCAATTTAAACGGGGGAAAAGAGCATCGCGACAGTGATAGCTATATCATAGCGCAAATCACGCTTAATTCGCCGGGGATCAAAACGTACAGAGGTGTTTCAGTTGGTGACAGCGAAAGCGCTCTGCAGCGTCGTTATGGCAAAGGCGCTGTTGATGACAGTGATGATCAATACTGGATTTATTACGAGGGTGATGGAAAGCGTCTCTTATTTCAGATTGAAGATCATCGCATAAGTCATATTATGATGGTTTTTAATGATGCGTAATGTGTCACTGTCAATTACTGGTTAATATGCAAATAAAATTATCTGCTGGCGATGGGTCAGTTTAATTAAGTTCGCTTCGCTAAAGTGATTTCGCATAGTTCCAGATCCATCCTCATTTATTCCTCTAACGGATATCCAACATGCACTACCAATTCAACGAGGGCGCGTTCGCCCTGTTTCCGGCTGGCTGGCAGGACACCAGCATGAATATTTTGCGCGATGAAGCCACCGGGCTGGCGCTGATCGTCAGCCGTGGGCCAATCGCTGAAGGCAGCGATTTTGAGCAGGAGTTTCACCGTCAGTGGGATACGTTGCGCAGCCAGATGGGCCATGTAGAGCAGAGCGAATTTGCACGCGTGCTGGCGGGAGCCGACAACACGTTGCGCGCCATCGAAGTGGAAACGGCTTTTGATCGCAATGGTCAGGCACTCTGGCAACGTCAGCTGGCAGTAAACGTGCCTGAAACCAATATGTTGATGATATTTACTTTTTCAGCCATGCGGCCTTTTGATGAAGAAGACGGGGCACGCTGGCATGCCTTCAAACAGAGCCTGACGCTGAACGCCCCACGGAAGGGATAATTATGGATAAGCACGCGGCCCGCCAGGGCGATGACATCATTCATTCCAGTATTTTCGCTGATATCACCAGTATCGTCGCTGAAGGTGCGGTCTACGCCGCGATGGGCGCGATTGTTGCCGGTGTGGCTACCGTAGCTGCCCCGCTGGTTGGCGTGGGGGCGCTGGCGGCGGTAGGCAGTAGCTGTCTGCTGAGCGGTATCATCGCGGGTGCGGTGGCGAATGTGGCAGGTATCACGGACGACATCAGCGCGGCTGCGGATGGCATTGGCGACATGCTGTTCCCGCCGTCGCCTGCGGGTGTCATTGCCAGCGGTTCGGATAATGTGATCATCAATGGCTTGGCGGCGGCTCGCGCGGCAGGTGAACTGACGGCAGGCGATACGCCGCCACCGGAAGCGCAGTCGGCCGGATTTTTTGCCGACTATGCCGGCAAACTGCTGGCGGTTGCCGACCAGTTCGCCGGGGCGATGTGGCAGCCGACGATTGCCTCCGCTGCCGCAGGTACCTCTCCACTGGAACAGGATAAAGTTGCGTGCGAGAAACACAGCGGACCACAGTATCTCGCTGAAGGATCTAAAAGCGTATTCATCAACGGCCAGCCGGCGGCACGTGCTAAAGATCGCACCACCTGTGGCGCGACCATCAGCGATGATGTTTCTGCCAACGTCATCATTGGCGGTGAAACGCTAACGGTGCGGGATATCAAAAGCGGCAAACAGCCCGGTCTGGCGCTGGCGATGATCGGCCTGTCGCTGATCCGCGGTCGTCCCGGTCAGATCCTGAAAAATATGCCGTGTGCGCTGGCAATGGCGGGCGGCGGCATGCTGGCCGATATGTCTATCAACGCGACATTCTCCGCGCTGCACCCGGTACATGCCGCTACCGGCGTGAAAGTGCTGAATGATGATGCCGAGCGTGATTTCTCGCTGCCGGGACGTTTTCCCCTGCGCTGGCAGCGCAGCTATAACAGCCTGACGCAGCGCGCCGGCCTGTTTGGCCGTGGCTGGTCGACGGTATTCGATAGCTATCTGATGCTGGAAGGCAATCAGGCCACCTGGTTTGATGACAACGGCCGCGAACTGCGTTTTGCTTTGCCCGGTGAAAAAGAGGTGCTTTACAGCATCAGCGAAGGGTTGATGGTGCGACGCAATGCGCACGGTGACGTGGCAATCGCTGACGATGACGGCGCGGTCTGGCGCTTGTACAAACCCACCGCCAGAAACCCGCAGCTCTTGCGTCTCGCCTCGCTGAGCGACGAGTACGGCAACGCGCTGGAGATGGGCTGGGATGAGCAGAGCCGGCTGGTGCGCATCCATGATGAACCGCTGGCGATTGACGTGACGCTGCACTACAACGATGAACGCCATCCGCACCGCGTTACCGCTGCCAGTCACTTTGATGGTGAACAGCACTGGCCGCTGATGCGCTGGAGCTTTGATGATAACGGCCAGCTGGCCGGCGTCACCGATGCGGCAGGCATTGAGACGCGCCGTTTCCGTTATAACGTGGATGGCCTGATGGTGTGGCACCGCCTGCCGGGCGGGCTGGAGAGCGAGTATCGCTGGCAGCTGTTTGATCACTGGCGGGTGATAGAAAACCGCACCAGCAGCGGCGATGGCTGCCGTATGCAGTACGATCTCACGGCAGGTATTACCCGCGTTTCTACCTACGATGGACAGCAGCGCGAGCATCACTGGAATGCACAGGGATTGATTACCTGCTACATCGACGAGCGCGGCGAGCAATGGCGCTACGAGTGGGATGACAATGAACTGCTGACGCGTCGTATTGACCCGCTCGGCCATGCGGTGAACTTTACCTATGACGAGTTCGGCAACCGCATTGAAGAGCAGGATGCTGATGGCAATGCGCAGACCACAGAGTGGTTAACGCATCGTGCCCTGCCCAGCGTCATCACCCAGCCTGGCGGCGCTGCCATCCGTTATTACTACGACATTCATCACGGACTGGAACGGGTGGTCGATGCGCTCGGGCACAGCACGCGTTATCTGCGCGATGAGTTTGGGCTGATCACAGAAGAGATTGATGCGGCAGGCAATCGCTATCGCCGTGAGTATAACGATGCCGGGCAGGTCATTCGCGAGACGGACTGCTCCGGCCAGACTACACGTTACCGTTATCATCCGCTGGGCTGGCTGAGTTGTGTTACAGCAGCCGATGGCGAAGAAACGCGATATTACTATGATGCCGCCGGACGGCCCCGGCAGATGGAACGTGCTGAAGGCTGGGAAGAACGCCTGGAGTGGAGCGATGGTGGTTTGCCAGTGGCGTATGCTTCGGCAGACGGCAAACGCAGCGAATTCGCTTACGACCAGGCCGGCAGACTGACTCTCTCGCGAAACGCGCAGGGCGAAGAGGTGCAGCGCCGCTGGGACAGCCGTGGACGTTTAATCTCGCTGCAAAATCAGAACGGTGAAAGCTACCACTTCGAATGGGGCGCAGATTCGCTGCTGCTGGCGCAGGTCGGGCTGGACGGTGTGGCAACACGCTATGACTACGATGCCGCCGGACGCGCAGTTGCCCGCACTTTCGCCGCCGGTCACCCGCAGGCCATTACGCAC
Organism: Pantoea dispersa; assembly: GCF_035783935.1. GTDB lineage: Bacteria > Pseudomonadota > Gammaproteobacteria > Enterobacterales > Enterobacteriaceae > Pantoea > Pantoea dispersa_C. The sequence goes on from NZ_JALKOV010000006.1 coordinate 13,678, forward strand.
CGCTTCGCCTTCAGCCCGGCAGGGCAACTCATGGCGCGCATCACCCCGGAAGGCCAGACGCGCTATGACTATACCGCGGCGGGCCAGCTGGCAAGCGTGGCGCAGCATCTGCCGCTGGGGGAAAACCAGTGGAGCCGTGAAGCCGAGCAGGCGATTACCTTTGCGTATGACAAGGCTGGTCGCGTGATAGCGGAGCAGGGCGATCAGGGCAGCCTGGCGTGGCAGTACGACGCGCTGGGCAACTGCACTGCGCTGACGTTGCCGGATGGCCGCCAGCTGAAACAGTTGTATTACGGCAGCGGCCATCTGCTGAGCATCGCGCTGGATAACCTGCCGGTCAGCGAATTTACGCGCGATACACTGCACCGCGAGCTGAGCCGCAGTCAGGGCGGACTGACCACGCGCAGCGATTACGATCGGCTGGGTAGGCTGGTGCGTCGCGATGTGTTCGACGGTGAGGCACAGCGCCCGGCACCGCGCCGCTGGTCACGCCGGCGTGATTTCGACTACGGCAACAACCTGATCCGCGAACAGCGCGACGACAATCCTTTCAGCCAGACGCTCTGGCACTACGACAGCGCGGGCCGTCTGTTGGCGCAGGAAGGTGCACAGCCCGGTAATGATACGTGGCGCTGGGATGGCGCGGGCAATCCGCTGGACCGCAGCGCGGCAACGGTAACCCACAACCGTGTTACGCAGCTGAACGGCATCCGCTGGCGCTACGACGTGCACGGTCGCACCAGTGAAAAGGATGACGGTCAGACGCGCTGGCGCTACCGCTATGATGACGAGCATCGCCTGATCGAAGTCGTCAGCGAACCGCGCGATCGCAACAAGCCTCAGGTGCAGGTGAGTTTCCGCTACGATCCACTCGGGCGCCGCATCAGCAAGCGCGCGCAGCGTTTGCTGCACGGCAAGCCGGCCGGAGCAGCCACCCTCACCCGCTTCGTCTGGGACGGTTTTCGTCTGCTGCAGGAAATACACGACGAAGTGCCACTGACTTACGTATACAGCGACGCAAACAGCTATGAACCGCTGGCGCGTATTGACGGCAATGAGGGCGCGGAGATTTTCTGGTTCCACAATGCCGCTAACGGCATGCCGGAACGCCTGACAGACAGCGAAGGCCGCATCAGCTGGGAAGGCATCAATAACGCATGGGGCAAGCTGCTGCGCGAAACTCATCAGCAACTGCCCGGCTACGACCAGAACCTGCGTATGCAGGGCCAGTACCTGGACCGTGAAACCGGACTGCACTACAATCTGTTTCGTTACTACGACCCGGACAGTGCGCGGTTTACGCAGCAGGACCCGATAGGGCTGGCGGGTGGGATAAACCTGTATGCGTATGCGCCGAATGCGTTCAGCTGGATAGATCCGCTGGGGCTGAATAAGTGTAATGCTCCAAATGGATATAAAGCAGGTGATGTAGACCCTCATGGAAATTTATCTCCTGGAGTAAATCGCGCGCTGGGGCATAAAAATAGTAAAACTGATGGTTTCGTTCAAAGCCACCACCCTATTCAGGATGCATGGGCTAAGAAAAGAATCGATGGATATCAAAGAAATTCGGCGCCAGCTACATTATTGAAGTCTGCTTCCGGTAGCCCTCATGCATGTATCAGTGCAGCTCAGCGAATACGCCGTGCTTCGACGGGGGGGTGGGATACTACGTTGAAACAGGAATTTAATATTAGCTATAAAGAGATGCTTGATTCTGGAGTTCCTACCAATCAGGCTAAGAAATCACTTAGCGATGCATATAAATACTTTGATGGAATCAGAGAAAGTAACATAGGAAATCCATTCTTTGATATTTAATATACCATCTCGTACAAATAGAGGTAACAATCAGTGGATAAAGATAAAGTTCTAGAAGAGTTAAAATCTATAGAAAAAAAGTTAAACATAACCTTTCCAGATGGTTACAAGAAATTTCTATCTGAAGAAGTACAAGATGCAGATGCTTATGAGATAGAAAATAAACAAGGTGATCCAATTTATATATTTAATTACATGGATGTTGTTGAGAGAAATGAAACGTATACTATCCAGGATGCTGAGCCTGATTATTTTTTAATTGGCCAAGACGGTGATCTTGGATATTTTATCTGCTTAAATAACAATAGTGATAAAATCTACAGCTTAGATCTCGGAGCACTTGGTAGTCTGGATATGGATGAAGAAGCAAAAGATCTATATGAATTACGAACATAGTTATTATTAGAGAATGTTTATAAATAAGCCGGAAACGATCCTGAAGATTCTTCCGGCTTTTTATTTTAGCCGCCCGCCGTCAGGATCAGACAACCCACCTCCACCCGAACGGTAACCGGCTGGTCGCTCTCAAATCCGACCTCCCGCAGCCTATAGACATGAAATATCAAATGAACTATTTAATGCTTCGCAATCCTATGACAGCCCTCGAGTAGATTGAGGTACAATGTGTATCTACTTGGGGCGGTTCACTAGATGAAATGGCGGTACCTCACGCAGAGCGGAAGGATTATTTGAAGGTTATTGACGAGTCCCGGCGTAAGCCATAGTTATTGAGTTGAAAATGAATGATGACTTAATTTGCGATAAAGAAAATGGTCAATTGCATTGGATATGCAACGAAAATAAAATCAATTTTTTATAGATGATTTGGATCAGGCAATGATGAATTAAAAGCGGGGTTTGGTATTCACGTTAAGCGAACCATCGCCTTTTTGCCAAAAGTGACACAGGGCACGGATATACGATTTTATACCAGCGCACATCCAGAATGTGATAGAGGCGGTGCATTAAATTATTATCAACGTAAAAAGGCTATGCTATTACACTTCGATAAAGTCAGTGTTCTTGAAGAGTTAATACTATGAAAGATAAAGAATTAAGAGAAAACCTTCTTTATTTGATAAATAAATATGTGCCTAAGAGTGAAAGAGAAAATTTCTATGTATATCTATCAAGAGATGATGTCCCAGTAAAAGGGATACTGGCAGACTTAAATAAAGTTAAAGCAGTAACTGTAGAACAAGCTGATGGCGATTTAATAAGTGATATATATTTCTATTATTGCTGAGAATAGTCTGGAGTAATATTAACTGTCTTTCCGGCTTTTTTCTCTTTAGCCGCCTAATGTCAGGATCAAGTAATCCCTTTCCACCTTTACTCATCAGCAACTGCCCGGCTACGACCAGAACCTGCGTATGCAGGGCCAGTTCCTGGACCGTTAAACCGGACTGCACCACAATCTGTTTCGTTACTACGATCCGAAAAGTGCGCGGTTTACGCAGTAGGACCCGATAGGGCTGGCGGGTGGGCTGAACCTGTACCAGTAAGCGCCGAATGCGCTGGGGGGGGTGGATCCGTGGGGGTTAAGTCGTAACTGTAGCGGCGGCGGCAAAGATAAACCTGATTTTTATGTGGGGCCTGATGGACCAAGTGCGACGATGCCCTCGACTGCTTATCGTTATATGAATAGTTCAGATTCATACGCTGCAAAAACAATGGCATCTAAATCAGTGCCATTAAGTTATTTTGGTTAAACAAAATATAAAACTGGTAGTGAGGCTAAGGATGCTTATCAAATTTTCTATGAAAAAGGTAATATTAAATCATGGAGTAATGCTCGCCTGTTGGGAGAATTTGATACTTTACAGCTTTATAAGAATGGTGTTCCTCAGGTTAAAGTTCCGCTTGCTAATGGGGGGGATGGGCCTGGTTATGAATTATTTACAAGTGCTTATCCTCAATATGGGAAAGGTGGTGCTGTTCAGCTACTGCCAATTGAGAAAGGAACTCCTGTGATTTTCAATAAAGTTAGCGTGTTACCGGAGTAATTATGAGTCGTGATGAGTTGGTTAATTATTTAAATTATTTAATTGATAAATATGTTCCCCCGGAAAAAAGAAGTGTTTTTTCGTCTCGTTTATTAAAAGATGACGTGCCAGTAAAAAGTATCTTAGCAGACTTTAATGATCTTGCGGTCGACTCTATTGAAGAAGCAGATGGCGCACTGATCAGAGAGATATATTTTAATTTTTGTTAAATAATAAGCCGGAAGCGATCTGAATGATCCTTCCGGCTTTTTATTTTAGTCGCCCGCCGTCAGGATCATACAGCCCTGTTCAACCTGCATGGTTAACTTCTTAACGACCCCGAACCCGGCCACATGCAGCCGCTACCCCCGGTAAATCCAAGTGGTAGTGGCATCACCAGTGGGCTCTGTGCCGGCCGTGCCCGGCGAACAGCAAGCTGCCGTGCACGGGTTGCCGTTCAAAGCGTGGCTGGTAGTATTTAGGGGTACAGACAAGTAAGGTCATGACTGGGCGGTCGCGTGGGCAGGGCAAATGCACGCGTCCATGTTCATCGTGTTGACAGCCTGCTGAAAGTGGGAAAGGCCCCCATGAAAAGATAATAAAAGCAGCATGTTAATCCCACTAAAAGGTATGACGATGTTAGAGTCCTCCCTATGACCAGATAGGACTGGCGGGTGGGCTGAACCTGTACCAGTATGCGCCGACTTCGCTAGGGTGGGTGGATCCGTGGGGGTTGAGAAAGTGCAGCAACAATGGAAATAAAAGTAAGCCTGATTTTCATGTTGGTCCTGATGGGCCTAGTGCAACAATGCGAGCGACAGCGTATCGGTTTGTACGATATAAGAACGATGATGGCAGCTTAAATGAGTGGGGACAAAAGCTGCTTCTGATAAGAGTGCTCTGTTCACCTATTTTGGTTTCGATAAATTTAATAGTGGAAAAGCAACAAGAGATGCTTTTCAAATAAAAGGTATTGACAAAGTTAATTCTCTCAATCCTGAAGATATGTCCTGGAGTGATGGTAGGTTGAGAGGGCAATTTGATACTCTTCAATTATTTGAAAATGGCATTCCTCAGGTTAGGCACCCAACAATGTTTGGAAATGAATCGGGTAAACCATTAGAGCCTTTTACTAAAGCATATCCGCGATATGGAAAAGGTGGTGTCGAGCAATTATACGCAGACAAGCGAGTTATAAATTTCGATGATGTTAATATTCTTCCTGAGGAGTAAGAATGAACTATGAGTCCTACAGTGAAGTGCTTGATTTCCTTGATAATTACTTTGCGGGGAGAGTGAGGGATCCGTATTACCTGCATAAGCTTAAGAAAATAATTGAGGATTCAAGGTATGAAAGGAATGTCCCGATCAGGTCTATTCACCAAACTTTTATTGATTACACAGAAGAGTTCAATGACTACTCTGTACAAGGTGAAAATATGAGAGATGTATGGAGGAAACTGTTAGACATATGGCAGTAATGTTATCTCTATTTTTTACTGAAAGGAGACGAGTGATGTAATGATGTTATGAAAACAAAAGCCGAAGCATTAAATATATTAAGGAAAACTCTTTCGGATCTAGAAAAAGAAAGATTGGTTTTTCATAAGGTGGAACTCAATAATATTATTGATAAATATAAGAAAAGAATTCATGATATTGAAATAGATGTTTTGACGTACAACGAAATACATAACTCAGTTAAAGCTTATTTAGAAAAATATAATGATTATGATAATCATCTTCTTTATCAAATGTCTGATGCTGAAGAAGTAGTGAAGAGTTATCTTCCTCATGAGGAATATTAATCTTGTATAAAAAATCCCTCTTATCTGAAATATATATAGCAATTGATAATATTGAAACTGTTATAAAAAATGAGCGCAAAGAAGATTTGCGGGCTTTTATTAATGATCTTGAAAATTTAAAAGTGGAAGTTATTAATGATGAAGTAAAGAGTAATATCTTAAGAGGCTTTGCCCGTCGTTATGCAGACATGTATAACGACTACCTTAATCCAATTACTAATGTTTTGGATAGAATGGAAAAAGCAGTCGATAGTTATTTAGAAAAAGAAATATAGTTAAATAAGCCGGAAGCGATCCCCGTGGCAGACAATGGCAAGGTCATGGTATTTATAAGGGGCGCGATAAATGGTCAAATACTTTCTTAAAAGAAGGGGGATATTGTCTATGGCGGAGCACCCGGACAATCTGGTTTCTATTTCGACAAAGCCACTTTAGATGCTGCTGATGGTAGCAGAACAAAATTATGGCAGAGTCTGCAGGTTCTTCCCCACCCAACATACGGTTATAGAAAAATGGTACAGGCTTACCGAGTTAAAAAAACTACAGTTGCAGGTACTGGCCAGGCGTTATCACAAGATCCTTCTCTTGGTTTTGGTAAAGGTGGCGGAACGCAATTCTTTATCTCTAATTATAAAATTGTATTAGAGTCAATAGGATCTCCATTTGGTTTAGGAGTATGATTTTGCAAATATCGTGTAAGGCTGACGTTATAATCTTTGATGAGAATATAAAAATATCTCTTTTCCAGAAGAAAAAAGAAATTATTACCAATCTGCATCCATGGGAGGATTGGTTAAGAAACGATGATGGGGAAGTTGTATCCTATAGATTGAAATTAGGTAATAAACATGATGGTTTTGTTTATTTAATTGTTACTTTTAAACCGCCAGTTAACGAAAATGCACTCGTTGCTACATGGTTTATTGCTCCAGAAGCACTGATTGAAGGTCAGCAAAAAAAAGCATCAGGGAAAGTAACAAAGCGTTTAAGGGATTGGTTTTTTAAAAAAACGCAAGTTTTATTACCTACAGGAGGAGAATGGGGGCATATTGATGCTTCCTATGATCCATGGAATAGTGTAGGAATGATTGTTTGTAACTATAAAACAGCATTCGAAGATCAGGAAAAATGGCGTGAGTATAGGCGGAGTAATTTATTCTAATGATTAATTTTTATATTTCAGAAGCTGGCTTGCTCGGTATTATATACTATAGCGAAAAATACTGCGCTGTTCCGTTCTGAAAATTTACTTTTAGGTTAGTTATTCTCAAGTAGCATAATCGTTACCCCGCTAAACCATCCCAGGATACTGGTAGTTTGGGAGCAGTTGTGGGACGAAATTCTTCATATCTAATCGTAAAACAGCCCTGGAAACCTTAGGTTTACCATTTGATATTGGAGTGTAAAATCATGTTCGACCTAGAGAAAGGAATTGTTACATTTAAAAACTCATTGACGTTGGCTCCAGAGGTAACCAAAAGTAATTTATTTGGTGAGTTCAATATAAAGTGGGAGGGGTGGCCTGAAAAAAAAGGAAATAAGACCGTATCGTATAAAACCATACTTAAAGGTGACAGGAAGTTTGGAGATATTTATCTTATAGTTGATTTTTTGCAGCCTAATGACATTAATTCTCAACTTAGTAGTTGGCGATTCTCACCTGAAAAGCTTTTGATGGGTGAACAAAAAAACCTGAAGGTAATGTTACCCGAGGGTTAAGAAAATGGTTTAGTGATGAATTTACGGCTGAGCTTCCAGTGTCAGGGGCATGGGGGCACGTAGATGCTGCTTATGATCCTCATAATCATACAGGGACGGTTGTCTGTAATTATCGAAAAGGGTTTGAAGATAAAAAATGGGTTGAGTATTGCGAATGGAATAACATCAAGGGGAATTAATCCATTCGCTCCTGAAGTAAGGTGGCTAAAAATCATTTCATCACCATAGCATTCATCATGTAACGGATAATTTTGGCTTGTGCAAAAATATTATTTATTTTAAACATTTGAAATGAACAACTTGATTAGAGATGATGACGGTAATACGATGAATGCAGTGTTTTATAGATAGACCTTTTCTAATAACACTATTGAGCGAAGAAATGATTAAGATAAAGGAGCCAAAGGTTTATATGCCAGGTTATCCATTGTTCATTTTGATTGGCCAGATAAGGATGGACTGATAAAGGTATTAGTCGATGTTGCCTATCGGTATGAAAAAATTAGAATAAGCCGAAAGCGCTCTTAACGATCCTCCGGTTTTTTTTGTTTTAGCCGCCCGCCGTCAGGATCATGCAGCCGCCTCTATCCTGACTGTCATCGCCCGACCGGTGCCAAACCTCGTTTCAGCAAGCGATCAGACCGCACCGCCCCAATGAACTCAACCCTCTTTCCTCTCCGTCTCCACACTCTCCGCCGCTGTCTCTTCCTCTTTATCCTCTTTCACCGTTCTGCTGGCTGTCAGCAGGAACGGCGATTGCTGCCAGCGGGTGCGGCGGTCGCGTAGCAGGGTACGGGTCAGGATAATGCCGATCGCCAGCGCCAGCAGCATCATCAGGCGCAGAATATTGGTGGTGTTATCCACCTGTCGCGATTCCGTCACCAGCACATGCGTATCCAGCGTGATACGCAGAAAACCCTGCGGACCCTCTTTCCCTTCCAGCGGCTGGACAATCTGATGATTGAAATAGCTACCGGCACGTTTACCGTCGAGCGCCAGGCGGTCGCGCACGTTAATACTCTCGCCGCTGTGGGCCACCAGGCTGCCGTCGTCGGCATAGACCGAAGCGTCCAGCACGCGGCTGTTATCCGTCATCTGATTCAGGATGGCTTCAATCTGGGTGCGGTTATCGTCGCTGTTGTCCATCAGCGGTTTCAGGCTGAACGCCACCTGGCGCGTCAGCGTGTGCGCCAGCTCCTCGACCTGTTCGGAACGGGCCATCTGATGGCCAAGACTAAACCATGACGCGCCCTGCATCAGCACCACTAACAGCGCCAGCGAGATAAGAACGATCACCGTGCGATGCAGGCGAAATTTCAGTGCGGTTTTGACCATCAGAAACCCGTGTGACGTAACAGCAGAAAGGCTGGCAATTATGTTGCCAGAACCCGCGCAGACAAGGTAGCCTCTTGCGTGGTTTTGTTGTCCCTACAGGAGCTGTAATGCCAAATCGTCTTACCTGGTGCGATCTGCCCGCCGATGTCTCTCTTTGGCCGGGTTTACCCCTTTCCCTGAGCGGTGATGAAGTGATGCCGCTGGATTACCGTGCCGGTCGGACTGGCTGGTTACTGTATGGGCGCGGGCTCGATAAACAAAAACTGACCGATTATCAGCATCAGCTGGGCGCGGCGATGGTGATCGTCAGCGCGTGGAATGTCGATGAGTATCAGGTAATCCGGCTGGCGGGCTCGCTGACACCGCGTGCCAGCAAGCTGGCGCATGAGGCCGGCTTTGATGTGGCGCCGCTTGGCAAAATCCCTCATCTGAAAACGCCAGGGCTTCTGGTAATGGACATGGATTCCACTGCCATCCAGATCGAGTGCATCGATGAAATCGCCAAACTGGCGGGCTGCGGCGAGCAGGTGGCGGAAGTGACGGAACGCGCGATGCGCGGCGAGCTGGATTTTAAAGCCAGCCTGCGCGAGCGCGTGGCGAAGCTGGCTGGCGCTGACGCCAACATCCTGAAGCAGGTGCGCGACACGCTGCCGCTGATGCCGGGCCTGACCACGCTGGTGCACAAGTTGCAGGCGCTGGGCTGGCAGGTGGCGATTGCCTCGGGCGGGTTCACCTTCTATGCCGATCACCTGCGGCAGACGTTGCATCTGGCCGCTGCGGTAGCCAACGAACTGGAAATGCGTGACGGTAAGCTGACCGGCGAAGTGCTGGGGCAAATCGTCGACGCGCAATTTAAAGCCGATACCCTGAACAGTCTGGCCCAGCGCTTTGACATCGCACCGGAACAAACCGTGGCGATTGGCGATGGTGCTAACGATCTGCCGATGATTAAAACCGCGGCGCTGGGTATCGCCTATCATGCTAAACCGAAAGTGAATGAGCAGACGGAAGTGATTATCCGCCACGCTGACCTGATGGGAGTGTTCTGCATTCTCACCGGCAGCCTGATTCACGAAGAGCGTTAACTGAGGATTTGATTTGGCCAAAGCGGCAAAACGCGCCTTCGTCTGTAACGAATGCGGCGCTGACTATCCGCGCTGGCAGGGGCAATGCAGCGCCTGTCACGCCTGGAATACCATTACCGAGGTGCGCATTGCCGCCTCGCCTGCGGCTGCGCGCAATGAGCGCCTGAGCGGCTATGCCGGCAGCGCCGGCACCAGCCGGGTGCAGAAGCTGTCGGAGATCAGTCTGGAAGCGCTGCCGCGTTTCTCGACCAGCTTTAAAGAGTTTGACCGCGTGCTGGGCGGCGGCGTGGTGCCGGGCAGCGCGATACTGATTGGCGGTAACCCGGGCGCCGGTAAATCTACGCTGCTGTTGCAGGTGATGTGTAAGCTGGCGGAAGGGATGAAAACCCTGTACGTCACCGGCGAAGAGTCGCTGCAACAGGTGGCGATGCGCGCCCATCGTCTGGGATTACCGACGGAAAACCTCAATATGCTGTCGGAAACCAGCATTGAGCAGATCTGCCTGATCGCCGAGCAGGAGCAGCCGAAGCTGATGGTGATCGACTCGATCCAGGTGATGCACATGGCGGAGATCCAGTCATCGCCGGGCAGCGTGGCGCAGGTACGGGAAACCGCCGCTTACCTGACGCGCTTCGCCAAGACGCGCGGCGTGGCGATCATCATGGTCGGTCACGTCACCAAAGATGGCTCGCTGGCCGGGCCGAAGGTGCTGGAGCACTGCATCGACTGTTCGGTGCTGCTGGACGGCGATGCCGATTCGCGCTTCCGCACGCTGCGCAGCCACAAAAACCGCTTTGGTGCGGTGAATGAGCTGGGCGTCTTTGCCATGACCGAGCAGGGCATGCGCGAAGTCAGCAACCCGTCTGCTATCTTTTTGTCACGCGGCGATGAGATCACCTCCGGCAGTTCGGTAATGGTGGTCTGGGAGGGCACGCGCCCGCTGCTGGTTGAGATTCAGGCGCTGGTGGACCATTCGATGATGGGCAATCCGCGCCGCGTGGCGGTTGGGCTGGAGCAGAACCGTCTGGCGATTCTGCTGGCGGTGCTGCACCGTCACGGCGGCCTGCAGATGGCCGATCAGGATGTGTTTGTGAACGTGGTCGGCGGCGTCAAAGTCACCGAGACCAGTGCAGACCTGGCGCTGCTGCTGGCGATGGTATCGAGCCTGCGCGATCGCCCGCTGCCGCAGGATCTGGTTATTTTTGGCGAAGTCGGGCTGGCCGGGGAAATTCGTCCGGTGCCGAGCGGCCAGGAGCGCATTTCCGAAGCGGCCAAGCACGGCTTCAAGCGCGCCATTGTGCCGGCAGGAAATGCGCCGAAGAAGGCGATTGACGGTATGAAGGTGTATAGCGCGAAGAAGCTGGCGGATGCGCTGGCGATTCTGGACGAGCTGTAAGGCGGGGTGTTGGGAGAGGGGTGGCTTGTGCCCCATCTTTGTCCTTACCTTTGCCCTCACCCTAACCCTCTCCCGCTTGCGGGAGAGGGAACCGATCGTAGAGGCGGGAAGTACGGCGTTGATCTGCCATTTATCGCTCTGTTCAGGACCTTCCACCTCTCCCGCAGGCGGGAGAGGGAACCGTTCGCAGGGGCGGGAAGTACGGCGTTGATCTGTCATTTATCGCTCTATCCAGGATTTTCCCCCTCTCCCGCTTGCGGGAGAGGGGACCGTTCGCAGGGGCGGGAAGTACGGCGTTGATCTGCCATTTATCGCTCTATCCAGGATTTTCCCCCTCTCCCGCGGGCGGGAGAGGGCCGGGGTGAGGGCCCGCGCGCACCATCCCACTCATTCCACGCAGGAGGCACCACATGTCATCGTTTGACTATCTGAAAACCGCGATTCGCCAGCAGGGACACACATTGCAGCAGGTGGCTGATGCCAGCGGGATGACCAAAGGCTATCTGAGCCAGTTGCTGAATGCCAAAATCAAAAGCCCGAGCGCGCAGAAGCTGGAAGCGCTGCACCGCTTTCTCGGGCTGGAATTCCCGCGTCGCGACAAAACCGTGGGCGTGGTGTTCGGGAAGTTCTATCCGCTGCACACTGGCCACATCTACCTGATCCAGCGCGCCTGTAGCCAGGTCGATGAGCTGCACATCATCATGGGGCATGACGATCCGCGCGATCGCCAGCTGTTTGAGAACAGCGCCATGTCGCAGCAGCCCACCATCAGCGATCGTCTGCGCTGGCTGCTGCAGACCTTTAAATACCAGAAAAATATCCGCATCCATTCGTTCGACGAAGAGGGCATTGAGCCCTATCCGCACGGCTGGGACGTGTGGAGCGCCGGCGTGAAAACCTTCCTGGCGGAGCAGGGCATTGAGCCAGACTGTGTTTACACCAGCGAAGAACCGGATGCGCCGATGTATCAGCAGCATCTGGGTATTCCGGCGGTGGTGATCGATCCGCATCGATCGTTTATGAACATCAGCGGCAGCCAGATTCGTCAGGATCCGTTCCGCTACTGGGAGTACATCCCGACTGAAGTGAAGCCGTTCTTCGTGCGCACCGTGGCGGTGCTTGGCGGTGAATCGAGCGGTAAATCGACGCTGGTTAACAAACTGGCCAACATCTTCAACACCACCAGCGCGTGGGAGTATGGCCGCGATTACGTCTTCTCGCACCTCGGCGGCGATGAGATGGCGCTGCAATACTCCGATTACGACAAAATCGCGCTCGGCCAGGCGCAGTACATCGATTTTGCCGTCAAATATGCCAACAAAGTGGCGTTTATCGATACCGACTTCATCACTACCCAGGCGTTCTGCCTCAAGTATGAAGGGCGCGAGCACCCGTTCGTGCAGGCGCTGATCGATGAGTACCGCTTTGACCTGGTGATTCTGCTGGAAAATAATGTGCCGTGGGTGGCCGACGGCCTGCGCAGCCTCGGCAGTTCGATGGATCGCCGCGAGTTCCAGTCGATGCTGGTCACCATGCTGCGTGAAAATCACATTGAATATGTGCACGTCAAAGAGGATGACTACGACACACGCTTCCTGCGCTGCGTCGAGCTGGTGAAGCAGATGCTGGGCAGCTAGCACAGCACAACAAAAAAGGCGCCGCGGCGCCTTTTTGTTATCACAGCGATTACTTCGCCATGCGCTTGTACTTGATACGCTTCGGCTCCAGCGCTTCGGCGCCGAGGGTGCGTTTCTTGTACTCTTCGTACTCGGTAAAGTTACCTTCGAAGAACTCCACCTTACCTTCATCCTGATAATCGATGATGTGGGTGGCGATACGGTCGAGGAACCAGCGGTCGTGCGAGATCACCATCGCGCAGCCCGGAAACTCCAGCAGGGCGTTTTCCAGTGCGCGCAGGGTTTCGATGTCCAGATCGTTGGTTGGCTCATCGAGCAGCAGCAGGTTGCCGCCTACCTGCAGCAGTTTCGCCAGGTGCAGACGACCACGCTCACCGCCGGACAGTTCGCCAACGCGTTTGCCCTGATCGGTGCCCTTGAAGTTGAAGCGACCGACATAAGCGCGGCTCGGCATTTCGGTGTTGCCGATGCGCATAATGTCCTGACCGCCGGAAACTTCTTCCCACACGGTTTTGGAATTATCCATCGCATCGCGGAACTGATCGACCGACGCCAGCTTCACGGTTTCGCCCAGCTCGATGCTGCCGGAATCCGGCTGCTCCTGGCCTGACATCATGCGGAACAGCGTCGATTTACCGGCGCCGTTAGGGCCGATGATGCCGACAATGGCGCCTTTCGGCAGCGAGAACGACAGATCGTCAATCAGCACGCGATCGCCATACGCTTTGCTCAGGTTCTTCACTTCCAGCACTTTGTCGCCGAGGCGCGCACCAGGTGGAATGAACAGTTCGTTGGTCTCGTTACGTTTCTGATAATCGGTGTTGTTGAGCTCTTCAAAGCGCGCCAGACGGGCTTTGCCCTTGGACTGACGGCCTTTCGCGCCCTGACGCACCCACTCCAGCTCTTTCTCGATCGATTTGCGACGCGCCGCTTCCTGAGAAGCCTCCTGCGCCAGACGCTGATCTTTCTGCTCCAGCCATGAGGAGTAGTTGCCTTCCCATGGAATGCCCTCGCCACGGTCCAGCTCCAGAATCCAGCCGGCAACGTTATCGAGGAAGTAACGGTCGTGGGTGATAGCCACCACGGTGCCTTCGAAGTCGTGCAGGAAACGCTCCAGCCACGCGACGGATTCGGCATCCAGGTGGTTGGTCGGTTCGTCGAGCAGCAGCATGTCTGGCTTTTCCAGCAGCAGACGGCACAGCGCGACGCGGCGGCGTTCACCACCGGACAGGTTCGCGATTTTGGCATCCCACTCCGGCAGACGCATGGCATCGGCGGCGCGGTTCAGCTGGGTTTCCAGGTTGTGCCCGTCGTGTGCCTGGATCACTTCTTCCAGACGGCCCTGCTCAGCGGCCAGCTTGTCGAAGTCGGCGTCCGGATCGGCGTACAGCGCGTACACTTCGTCGAGACGCTTCAGCGCGCCAACCACTTCCGCGACCGCTTCTTCCACCGACTCACGCACGGTGTGTTCCGGGTTCAGCTGAGGTTCCTGCGGCAGATAGCCGACTTTGATGCCCGGCTGCGGGCGCGCTTCCCCTTCGATATCTTTATCGATGCCGGCCATGATGCGCAGCAGGGTCGATTTACCCGCGCCGTTCAGGCCGAGTACGCCAATTTTGGCACCAGGGAAAAAGCTAAGGGAGATATTCTTCAGAATGTGACGCTTCGGCGGAACCACTTTGCCGACGCGATGCATGCTATAGACGAATTGAGCCACGTTGTGATGAGCCTCTTGGTCTGTAATGGGTGGAACGTCAGATGCTGAAGTTTAGCCGTTTTCACCCGCCAATCACAGCCGCATTGCGCGCAATCTTCCGCAGCGGCTGGCGCGGGCTGAATAATGCTAGCCGCAATGCAGGGTCAGCCCGGCCGCCTGCAGCACCGCGAGCAGCGCGGGCGGAGGCGGGCTGTCGCTGACCAGCCTATCAAACAGCGAGAAGTCACCAATGCGCGCCGGCAGCACCTTGCCGTACTTGCTGCTGTCGCCGACCACGATTTTGGTCTGCGCCCGCTGCAGCGCCAGATGCTTGATGGGCAGTTCATTGAGGTTATAACAGGTGGCACCCTGCGCGGCGTCCATGCCGGCGGCAGAGATAAAGGCTTTATTGGGGCAGAGCGCATCCAGCACCGTGACCTGTTCGAGCGGGGTAAACACGGCGTTATCGGCGTGGAATTCGCCGCCGCACAGAATCACCCGACAGCGCGGCTTCTCCTTTAACGCCAGAAAAGTGTTGATCGCGCTGCAGATGGCGGTGAAGGGCAGGTCGTTATCGATCGCTTCGATCACCAGCGGTAACGTGGTGCCGCAGTCGAAAAATACCGTGTCGTTGGCCTGCACCAGCGCGGCAGCCCGCTGTGCCAGCAGACGTTTCTTGCTGACGTTGAGGTTTTGCTGGTCGCTGACAAAATAGTGCGCCACGTTCTGCCGTGGGTCGCGCATCACATAGCCACCCAGCAGCACCACGCCCTGGGTGGCGCCGGTTAAATCGCGGCGGATGGTCATTTCCGACACGCCCAGCAGCTGCGCGGCCTGTTTTAAGTGCAGGGTATCGCTGTGTTTCAGCGCCTGCGCCAGCTTGTTGATTCGTTCGTCGCGGCGGGTTTCCATCAGTAACAGTTCGCTCAGCCTCAGCTACGGCCAGGATGGCCGGGTGGAGAGTAAACATAAGTTTTTTCTTGCAGATTAACAACCTGTCCTCTGCCTCGCCACCCGCTGCACGGCTAAATCGCCACCAGCCCGCGCACGCCCTCGCTTTCCATATTCGCCCCCGCGCCGCGCTGCACAATTTCGCCGCGCGACATCACCAGGTAGCTGTCGGCCAGTTCGGCGGCGAAATCGTAAAACTGCTCGACCAGCAGGATCGCCATGTCACCGCGCTGCGCCAGCTGGCGGATCACCGCACCGATCTCTTTGATCACTGACGGCTGGATCCCTTCGGTCGGTTCATCGAGGATCAACAGCTGCGGCCGACAGGCCAGCGCCCGGCCGATCGCCAGCTGCTGCTGCTGCCCGCCCGAAAGATCGCCGCCGCGCCGCGTTTTCATCTCGCGCAGTACCGGAAACAGCTGGTAGATCTCCTCCGGAACGCGGCTGGCCTGCGCGCCGGAGAAGCGCGCCAGCCCCATCAGCAGGTTCTCTTCCACCGTCAGACGCGGAAAAATTTCGCGTCCCTGCGGCACATAAGCAATGCCGGCCCGCACGCGCTGGTGTGGCTTGCGCGTATTGATCAGCTGGTTCTGCCAGCGAATCTCGCCGGATTTGGCCGGAATCAGCCCCATCAGACACTTCAGCAGTGTGGTTTTGCCCACGCCGTTGCGCCCCAGCAGGCAGGTGATCTCGCCCGGGCGGGCCTCAAACGACAGGCCGCGCAGGATATGGCTGCCGCCGTAATATTGATGCAGTTCTGCTACCTGTAACATCTCAGCGCCCCAGATATACGTCGATAACCCGATCGTCCGCCTGTACCTCGCGCAGCGATCCCTCAGCCAGCACCTGGCCCTGATGCAGCACCGTCACGTGGTCGGCAATGGTTTCCACAAAGCCCATGTCATGCTCCACCACCATCAGTGAGTGCTTGCCCGCCAGGCTACGGAACAGCTCGGCGGTGTAGTCGGTTTCGGCATCGGTCATGCCGGCTGCCGGTTCGTCCAGCAGCAGCAGGTGCGGCTCCTGCACCAGCAGCATGCCGATTTCGAGAAACTGCTTCTGCCCGTGCGACAGCAGACCCGCCTGCCGCTGGCGTTCACCGCCGAGCCGCAGCAGTTTCAGCACCTCGTCGATGCGATCGCGCTGCTCGCCGTTTAGCCGGGCGCGCAGGCTGGCCCACACCGATTTATCGTTTTTTAGCGCGATTTCGAGGTTTTCAAACACCGTCAGCGCTTCAAACACCGTGGGTTTCTGGAACTTGCGGCCAATGCCGGCGCGGGCGATCTCCACCGGCGACAGCTGGCGCAGATCGGTATCCTGGTCGTAGATCACCTGGCCGCTGTCCGGGCGGGTTTTGCCGGTGATCACGTCCATCAGCGTGGTTTTTCCCGCACCGTTCGGGCCGATCACGCAGCGCAGCTCGCCGACGCCGATCTGCAATGACAGATCGGTCAGCGCGCGAAAGCCGTCAAACGAGACGTTGATCTTCTCCAGCAGCAGCACCGGATCGGTTTGCTGACGATGGCGATCCGCCGGGTGCGGTTGGGTAAACAGTTGCTCAGTCATGGCGCCTCCGGCGCAGCAGGCCAATCACACCACGCGGCAGGAACAGCGTGACCAGGATAAACATCAGGCCCAGGAAAAACAGCCAGTATTCCGGGAAGGCGACGGTGAACCAACTTTTGGCACCGTTGACGATGGCCGCACCCAGCAGCGGACCAATCAGCGTGCCGCGTCCACCGAGTGCCACCCAAATCGCCGCTTCAATCGAGTTGGTCGGCGACATTTCGCTCGGGTTGATGATGCCGACCTGCGGCACGTACAGCGCGCCGGCCAGCCCGCACAGGACGGCGGAGAGCGTCCAGACGAACAGCTTGAAGCCTTTCGGATCGTAACCGACGAACATCAGGCGGTTTTCCGCATCGCGCACCGCCGTCAGCACACGGCCAAACTTACTGCGCGCCAGGGCAAAGCCCAGTGCCAGGCTGAACAGCAGCAACAGCACGGTTGCGATAAACAGCGCGATACGCGTGCCGGTGGCGGTGACGCTGAAGCCGAGCAGGGTGGTGAAACCGGTGAAGCCGTTGTTGCCGCCAAAGCCGGTTTCGTTGCGGAAAAACAGCAGCATGCCAGCGTAAGTCAGCGCCTGTGTCATGATAGAAAAGTAGACGCCTTTGATTCTGGAGCGAAAGGCGAAGAAGCCAAACAGCAGTGCCAGCAGGCCCGGCACCAGCACAATCAGGCACAGCGCCCAGAGAAAGTGCTGGCTGCCGGCCCAGAACCACGGCAGCTCATTCCACGACAGAAACGACATAAACGCCGGCAAACCGCTGCCTGCGGCCTGGCGCATCAGGTACATGCCCATGGCATAGCCGCCGAGGGCAAAAAACAGCCCGTGGCCAAGCGACAGCAGTCCGGCATAGCCCCACACCAGATCCAGCGCTACTGCGACAATCGCATAGCAGAGGATTTTGCCGACCAGCGTCAGCGTGTAGGTGGAGATCGCCAGCGGATGGCTGGCGGGCAGCAGGGCGCAGAACGGCAGCACCAGCAGCAGCGCGGTCACGATGACGCCGAGAATCAGGCTGAGGCGCGGCGCTTTGCGCACCGCGCGTAAGGTCAGTGGCTGGCTCATCAGTCAATCACCCTCCCTTTAACGGCAAACAGGCCCTGTGGACGCTTCTGAATGAACAGCACGATCAGCACGAGGATCAGGATTTTGCCGAGCACCGCGCCAATCTGCGGCTCCAGCACTTTGTTGAGGATGCCGAGACCAAAAGCCGCCACCACGGTGCCGGCCAGCTGACCGACGCCGCCAAGCACCACCACGAGGAACGAGTCGATGATGTAGCCCTGACCCAGTTCCGGCCCGACGTTGCCCAGCTGCGACAGCGCAACGCCACCGAGCCCGGCAATGCCAGAACCGAGGCCAAACGCCAGCATATCGATGCGGCCGGTCGGCACGCCGCAGCAGTCCGCCATAGCGCGGTTCTGGGTGACCGCCCGCACATTCAGCCCCAGCCGGGTTTTATTCAGCAGCAGCCAGGTGAGCGCCAATACCGCGATGACAAACAGGATCACCGCGATGCGGTTATACGGCAGCACCAGATTCGGCAGCAGCTGCCAGCCGCCGGACAGCCAGCCCGGATTGGCCACTTCGAGGTTCTGCGCGCCAAACAGCATGCGCACCAGCTGAATCAGCATCAGGCTGATGCCCCAGGTAGCGAGCAGCGTCTCCAGCGGGCGACCGTATAAATGGCGGATGATGGTGCGTTCCAGCAGCATGCCCATCGCGGCGGTGACGGCGAAGGCCACCGGCAGCGCCAGCAGTGGGTACCACGCCAGCCACTGCGGCGCAAACTGCTGGAACAGGTTCTGCACCAGCCAGGTGGCGTAGGCGCCGAGCATCAGCATCTCGCCGTGCGCCATGTTGATCACCCCCAGCAGGCCGTAGGTGATTGCCAGGCCGAGTGCGGCCAGCAGCAGAATGGAACCGAGCGACAGGCCGGTAAACGCCTGGCCGAGCCAATCGCCCCACATCAGGCGCTGCCTGATGTGCTGCAGGCTGGCGGCCGCAGCGGCGCGCACCTGCGCATCGGGTTCGTTGCTGGCCTGGGTTAAGCGCGTCAGGCTGGCCTGCATTGCCGGATCGCCCGATTCACCCAGCAGCGTGACCGCTTTCAGGCGCAGCGCGGCGTCCGGGCTGGCGAGCTGCAGATTCGCGGCGGCCATCGCCAGCACCGCGTGCACCTTGCTGTCCTGCTCGGCGGCGAGGCGCTGTTCAATCAGCGGCAGCTGGTCAGGCGCGGCATCGTTTTGTAACTGTTGTGCCGCGCGCAGGCGAGTCGCCGCATCGTCACTCACCAGCTGGTGGGCGGCGAGGGCGCTGGCAATCAGCACGCGCAGCCGGTTGTTCATGAAAAGTTTTTTTGTTTCGCCGTCCGGCTGCCGGGCGCTGTCGAGCGGCAGAAGCTGGTCAGCCTGCTTGCTGAACGGCTGTTTGTTCTGGTCGATAACCACGCTTTCATTGCGCAGCGCCTGCAGCAGCGGCAAGCGGCTGGCCTGTGGCGCCGCAGCCCACTGCTGCAGCAGCGTCGCCTGCTGCGTGCGGCTGGCGGCGGCGAAGTCAGCGCCATCACCGGCCTGCGCCAGCCACGGCAGCAGTAATAGCAGGCAGCTGAGAATACGGCGGAGTGTCATGGTGATCATCCTGTTATGGGTTACGTTGGGTGCGATGTGGCCCTCACCGGGGTTAAGGCGTTGTCTGGCCCTCACCCTAACCCTCTCCCGGAGGGAGAGGGAGAAAAAGCGGCAGTGCGGTGCATGGCCCTCACCCCGGCCCTCTCCCACAGGGAGAGGGAGACGCTGCTACAGGTGAGTTCGGTAGCGGCGTGCTGGCTCGATCGGTTCCCTCTCCCGCCAGCGGGAGAGGGTTAGGGTGAGGGCCAGCGGGCCAGAGGGCGAGGGCTCTCAGCCTCCCCTTACTGCGCCGACTTCACCGGATAATCCGGCTTCTTATCATTCCCGGCGATGTACGGACTCCACGGCTGGGCGCGTACCGGCTGTTCGGTCTGCCACACCACGTTGAACTGGCCGTTCTCCTCCACTTCACCAATCATTACCGGCTTGTGCAGATGGTGGTTGGTTTTGTCCATGGTCAGCGTGAAGCCGTCCGGCGCTTTAAACGTCTGTCCGGCCATTGCGGCGCGCACTTTGTCCACATCGGTGGTGCCGGCTTTCTCGACCGCCTGCGCCCACATATGCAGGCCGACGTAGGTGGCTTCCATCGGATCGTTGGTCACCACGGTGCTGGCGTTCGGCAGGTTGTGCGCTTTGGCGTAAGCACGGTAGTCGGCCACGAACTTCGCGTTAGTCGGGTTATCCACCGACTCAAAGTAGTTCCACGCCGCCAGCTGACCGACCAGCGGTTTGGTGTCGATGCCGCGCAGCTCTTCTTCCCCCACCGAGAAGGCGATCACCGGAATGTCGGTTGCTTTAATGCCCTGGTTCGCCAGCTCTTTGTAGAACGGTACGTTGGAATCACCGTTGATGGTGGAGATCACCGCGGTTTTGCCACCGGCGGAGAATTTTTTGATATTGGACACGATGGTCTGGTAATCGCTGTAACCAAACGGCGTATATACCTCTTCGATATCCTTATCCTGCACGCCTTTGCTGTGCAGGAAGGCACGCAGAATCTTGTTGGTGGTGCGCGGATAGACGTAGTCGGTGCCAAGCAGGAAGAAGCGTTTTGCGCTGCCGCCATCTTCGCTCATCAGATACTGCACTGCCGGGATCGCCTGCTGGTTCGGCGCGGCACCGGTGTAGAACACGTTCGGCGACATCTCTTCGCCTTCGTACTGCACCGGATAGAACAGCAGGCCGTTGAGCTCTTCAAACACCGGCAGCACCGATTTACGCGACACCGACGTCCAGCAGCCAAACACTACCGCCACTTTGTCCTGAGTCAGCAGCTGGCGCGCTTTTTCGGCGAACAGTGGCCAGTTAGAGGCCGGATCGACCACCACCGGTTCCAGCTTCTTGCCCAGCACGCCGCCTTTGGCGTTGATCTCATCGATGGTCATCAGCGCCACATCTTTCAGCGGCGTTTCGGAGATCGCCATGGTGCCGGACAGCGAATGCATGATGCCGACTTTGATGGTGTCTGCCGCCTGCGCGGTAAAGGCGAAGCCCATGCTGGCAACGGTAGCGGAGAGCGCGAACGCTTTAAGCAACGAACGTCTTTTCATCATTTAAACCCCTAACTGTGTTATCTGTTGTTATTCAATGGGTTGAAGCCGAGCCTGCTGTAACATGTGCAATGTAATCTTCCTGACCTCGGCCTTACTGACGGCAATGTGGTCGGTTAAAATGCGCTGTGCCTCCTCGGTGTGTTGCTGAAAAATCGCCCGTAAGATCTGAGCGTGCTCGCGGTACGTGGCATCGACCCGATCGTCCCGCGTGAAGTCGAGACGGCGAATGATGCGGATTTTTTCTGTCAGCTCGGCGTGGATGCGCGCCATCTCCTGATTGCCTGCCGCCGCCACCAGCGCCATGTGAAAGGCTTCGTCGTGCGCCGATACCGCTTTGCCGTCTTCCAGCCGGGCATCGTCGATCCAGAAGGTTTTCAGCGCGGTCAGGGTTTCCGCGCAGGCCAGCGGCGGCAGCGCGCACAGACGGCGCACCGCTTCGCGTTCCAGCACGGTGCGGAAGTCGTACAGCTCCTCGAAGTAGGCGAAATCGAACGGCCGTACCTGCCAGCCGCTGCGAAACCACACCTCGACATAGCCTTCGCGCTCCAGCCAGAACAGCGCCTGACGCACCGGCGTGCGGCTCACCGCCAGCCGCTCGGCGATTTCGTTTTCGCTGAAGCGGTCGCCCGGCATCAGACGGAATTCAAAAATGTCCTGCTTCAGCGCCTGATAAACCTTTTCGGCCAGCGCTTCGGGACGGCCTTTGCTGCGGGGTGCGCTACTGTTCATACCTGCTCCTTAAGCCAGCCACAGCAGGGTGTCGCCCGGACTTACCGGTCGGCCCGCCTGGCAGGCAATGCGTTTCACCGTGCCGGCCTGCGGCGCGACAATCGCCAGCTCCATCTTCATCGCTTCCACGATGATCAGCGTCTGGCCGGCCTGCACCGTATCGCCCGGCGCAACCAGCACTTTCCAGATGTTGCCGTTCATGTCTGCGCACACCGCCAGCGCATCGTCCTCTGCGTCGGCCACCACCAGCGTCTCTTCACTGATGAGCGGCGCTTCCTGCTCTTCCTGCGCCCACAGCGTCACTTCCTGCTCAAACGCCGCGGCCTGACGTTCACGGAAGGCACTGATTTCCGGCGCGTTGTCGGTGAGGAATTGCTGATGGGCCGCGAAGTCAAATTCGCTCTGTTCGATGCGGATGCGGGCACGACCGGCGCGGAAATCGTCGCGCAGCTGCGTCAGTTCCGCTTCACTCACCGGATAGAAACGCACCTGATCGAAGAAGCGCAGCAGCCAGGGTTCGCCGGCGGCAAACTGATCGTTTTGCAGGAACTTGTTCCAGATAGGCAGCGTGCGCCCCACCAGCTGATAGCCGCCCGGTGAGTCCATGCCGTAGATGCACATGTACATGCCGCCAATGCCCACCGTGCCTTCGGCGGTAAAGGTGCGCGCCGGGCTGTATTTGGAACTCAGCAGGCGATGGCGTGGATCGATCGGCACCGCGCACGGCGCGCCGAGATAGACATCGCCGAGACCGAGAATCAGATAGCTGGCGGCAAACAGGGTGTCGCGCACCGCTTCGCGGCTCGCCAGCCCATTGATGCGCTGAATGAAGTCAACGTTGTTCGGCAACCACGGCGCGCTGGCGCGAACCGTCTCTTTGTAACGCTCCACCGCGCCGAGCGTGGCGCTGTCTTCAAACGCCATCGGCAGCCAGACGATGCGCGACGGCACTTTCAGCGCGCTGACGTCGCCCAGCCCGGCTTCCAGCTCCAGCAGCAGCGTCATTAGCTGCTGCTGACCGATCACCAGGCTGTCATAGCGCACCTGCAGCGAGCGCACGCCGGGCGACAGCTCTTCGATGCCGGGCTCTGCACGCTGGCGCAGTGCCTGCATCAGCAGATGTACGCGCAGGCGCAGCGCCAGATCCAGCACGTTATCGCCGTACTCAATCAGCACATATTTGTCGCCCGCCTGACGATAGACCGCCGCAGGGGTGGTGGCGGTTGCCGGTAGCGCCGCTAACAGAGTGGCAGAACCGATGTCGCTCGCTGCCAGCGACGGCACCGCGAAGGCCGGTGCGTGCTGGCTGCGCAGCGTGGTTACGCTGTGCGCCTGGGCTTTCTCCAGCGCGACCGCTTCGTCGGCGCTGATCGGGTGGAAGCGGATGCGATCGCCCGGTTTGACCTGGCCAACTTTCCACAGCTCGGCCTTGGCGATGGTGACCGGGCAGACGAAGCCACCCAGGCTCGGGCCGTCGTGCGTCAGGATCACCGGGAAGTCACCGGTAAAGTTCACCGCGCCAATGGCGTATTCGCAGTCGTGTACGTTAGACGGATGCAGCCCGGCTTCACCGCCGTTGGCGCGCGTCCAGCTGGGTTTAGGCCCGACCAGACGGACGCCCAGTCGGTTGGAGTTGTAATGCACCTGCCAGTCGCTGGCAAAGAACTCATCAATGGCGGCCTGGGTGAAGAAATCCGGTGCGCCGTGCGGACCGTACAGCACGCCAATGCGCCATTCGCTGCCGTAGTGCGGCACCAGCGCGCGATCCAGCGCTTCGGGTTCGCTGACCGGGGCCGGCGTGGTGCAGGCGGCGAGCGCTGGCTGAGAGATCGGCAGCATGTCGGCGACACGCAGCGTGCGGCCGGCGTGGCCACCAAACTGGCCCAGCGAGAAGGTGGCGCGGCTGCCGAGGTATTCCGGCACGTCGAAACCATTACGCACCGCTAAATAGGTGCGACAGCCGCTCTGCGCGCGACCCAGCGTCAGGGTTTGTCCGGCTTTCACCGCCACCGGTTGCCAGTAGTCGACCGCGCTACCGTCGAGATCGGCCGGACAGTCGGCACCGGTCAGCGCGATCAGTGCATCGCTGTGGAAACGCAGCGTCGGGCCCTGCAGGGTGAACTCCAGTCCGGCGGCGCTGGCGTGGTTGCCGACGATACGGTTGGCCAGGCGGAAGGCGAAGTCATCCATCGGGCCGGACGGTGGCACGCCGATGTCCCAGTAGCCCAGGCGGCCGGGAAAGTCCTGAATGCTGCTGAAGGTGCCGGGCTGCAGCACTTCGATGACGCTGGCCGCCGGCGTAAAGCCATCAAGGAAGCGCGTCCAGACGTTGCCGCTGCGGAAGGCGTCGGTCGCCACGATCTGACGCAGATAATCCAGATTGGTGGCGATGCCGTGCAGTTGGGTGGCGTCGAGCGCCTGCTGCAGCTTCGCCAGCGCGGCGTCGCGCGTTTCGCCATGCACGATCAGTTTGGCCACCATCGGATCGTAAAACGCCGTCACTTCGCTGCCGGTCTCGATCCAGCCGTCGACGCGCACCGCCGGCGGGAAGCTGACGTGGGTTAATACGCCTGGGCTCGGCTGGAAGTTTTTCAGCGGATCTTCGGCGTACAGCCGCACCTCAATCGATGCACCATGTGGAGCCTGCTGCAGACGATCCCAGTCGATGGCATCGTCCGCCGCCACCTGCAGCATGCACTCCACCAGGTCGAGGCCGGTGACGCACTCGGTCACCGGATGCTCGACCTGCAGGCGGGTGTTCACTTCAAGGAAATAAAACGCGTCCTGCGCGGCGTCATAGATGTACTCCACGGTGCCGGCGCTGCGGTAATTGACTAGCTCGCCCAGCCGCACCGCTGAGGCCAGCAGCGCTTCGCGCGTGGCCTGCGGCAGATTAGGGGCCGGCGTCTCTTCCACCACCTTCTGATTGCGGCGCTGCAGCGAACAGTCGCGTTCGCCAAGCGCAATCACCTTGCCCTTGCCGTCGCCAAAAATCTGTACTTCCACGTGGCGCGCGCGGTCGATGCAGCGTTCGAGAAACACGCCGGCATCGCTGAAAAACTGTTCGCCCAGGCGACGCACGCTCTCCCATGCATTTTCCAGTGCCGTGGCGTCGGCGCAGCGGGTCAGACCGATGCCGCCGCCGCCGGCGGTGCTTTTCAGCATCACCGGATAGCCGATACCTTCCGCCGCGCTGAGTGCGTCCTGCAGCGAACTGAGCAGCGGCGTGCCCGGCGTCATCGGCACGCCGGCGCTGGCTGCCAGCTCACGGGCGCGATGCTTGAGACCAAATTCGCCAATCTGCTGCGCGGTCGGGCCGACAAACGCGATGCCGGCCTCTTCACAGGCGGCGGCGAACGGCAGGCTCTCGGAGAGAAAACCGTAGCCGGGCCAGATGGCCTGCGCGCCGCTTTGCTGCGCAGCGGCCAGAATTTTGTCGATGCGCAGATAGCTGTCGCTGGCTTTGTCACCGCCGAGGGCAATCGCCACGTCGGCTTCGGTAACGTGACGCGCATTGCGGTCGGCATCCGAATAGACCGCCACGCTGGTCACGCCGAGGCGCTTCAGGGTGCGGATGGCGCGGCAGGCGATTTCGCCACGGTTAGCAATCAGAACGGTGCTGAACATGATTAGTGATTCCCCTGTGACGTCAGCCAGTTGCGCCAGCCGCCGAATTCAGTGATTTCCAGCGCCTGCGTCAGCGCTGCCGGTTCGCAGATAAAGCCTTTCACGATGCGTCCATCCGCCAGCGTCAGCGAGCCGATGCCGAGCGGTGCCGGGATTTCCGCGACGAATTCGCCAAAGCGCGCCAGCGGGATGTCCCACAGTTCAACGGTGATGGCGGCGCCGCTGTCGCCGCGCAGCAGGCCGGGCTTTTTGATCGGGCCATCGAGCAGGGCGAACAGGCGATAGTGGCTGGCGGTTTGCGTCTCTTCGACCCACACCGCCTGGCGCGTGGTGAGCTGGAAATTCAGCGGCATGCCGGTGAGATGGGCACCAACCACCGCCACGCGCACGTGGTCAGGTGACGGCGGCAGCGCGGCGGGCTGCGGCGGCAGCGCTTTGCCGGTGGCTCCGAGCGGCAGCGCCAGCTGCTGCTGCCAGCGCAGGCCAAACGCCGCCAGCGCGCGGTCGTGCCACGCCGGGGCGATCAGCGTGATGCCCGCGGGCAGTCCATCGGCGCGGAACGGGCCGGGCAGCGCCAGCGCGCTGAGATCGGCCAGATTCGTGAAGTTGGTATAGGTGCCGAACTGCGAGTTGTAGTGCACCGGCTCCTGCTGCATCTCTTCCAGCGTATGGATGGTGGGCGAGGTCGGTACCACCAGCGCATCGAACTGGGCCAGCGTCTGCTGGATCTGGCGCGTCAGTTCGGCGCGCAGGTATTCGGCCTGATACGCCTCGACGGCGCTGTACTGGCGGCCGCTACTGACGATGCCGTACACCACCGGATCCATCTCTTCCGGGCGGTCGATCATCTCACCGACCGCCACGGTGCGCTCGGCGACCCACGGGCCGTAATAGAGCTGCTCCGCCAGCTGGTGGAAAGGGGCGAAGTCGATCGGGTGCAGCGTCGCACCGCCTGCCGTAAGCTGCTCCAGGGCGCTGAGCCACGCCGCTTCCGCCTGCTGGTCACCGTAAAACTGCGGCGCGGCAGGGATCGCCAGCGACGGCTGCGGCTGGAAACTGGCCGGTGCGCTGCGCGGAGAGTGGCGCGCATAGGCGTCGCCGGCGTCGTAGCCGCCCGCGATGCTGGCGACGCTGAAGGCATCGGCAACCGTCAGGGCGAACACCGAGATGGTGTCATTGAGACGGCAGGCCGGTACCACGCCGCTGGCGGAGAACCAGCCTTTGGTCGGCTTCAGCCCGACGATATTGTTGAAACCTGCCGGCACGCGGCCGGATCCGGCGGTATCGGTGCCGAGCGAGAAGCCGACCAGTCCGCGCGCCAGCACCGACGCGGAGCCAGAGCTGGAGCCGCCGCTGACGTAGGCCGGATTAAAGGTGTTGCTCACCGCACCATACGGCGAGCGCGTGCCCACCAGACCGGTTGCATACTGGTCGAGGTTGGTTTTACCGATGACGATAGCGCCTGCTGCTTTCAGCTTTGCCACCACGAAGGCATCGGCCGCGGCCTGATAGGTCAACGCCGGGCAGGCGGCGGTGGTAGGCCAGCCCGCCACGTCGATATTGTCTTTAACGGCAAACGGCACGCCAAACAGCGGCAGCGCGGCCGGATTGCGCTGGTATGCCGCCAGCAGCGGTTCAATCTGCGCCAGCAGCTCTGCCGGGGAAGCGAGATACAGCCAGGCATTATCCTGGTTATCGAGTGCGTCGAGATGTGCGGCCAGCAGTGCAGGGATCTGCTGTGCATCCTGCTGTGCGCAACGTTGCCAGTCCTGAAGCGTAAAACCGAAGGTCGATGCCATGAGTGAATTCCAGCTGGTATACAAGATGGCATTCAACAGAGCAAAGCACGTGCCAGATTTATAACTGAATGAAATCGCATAGCTATTTGCTGGGTAATAAGTTTTTATGATGATAATTTGCACAATTGCGGCGCAGACGCTGAACAATCACGGTGCGCCTGGGTAAATTTTGTGAAGAACGTGGCAAGAGCCGGTTGGCCTGGTTAGCATGAAGGGAGTCCGGCATAAGCTGGAGCGCAGCAATGAGGAGAGCGGAGTGGAGAAGTGGCGTAACTGGATGATAGGGATCTGTCTGGTCAGCACGGCCGGCAGCGTGTGGGCCGATTCGCTGGATCAGCAACGACAGCGCTATGCGCAGATCAAACAGGCCTGGGACAACAAACAGATGGACCAGGTTGAGCAGCTGATGCCAACGCTGCAGGATTATCCGCTCTATCCGTACCTGCAGTACCGCCTGCTGGCGCAGGATCTCGATCAGGAGACCGGGCTGGCGGTGAAAAACTTTATTCAGCAGTATCCGACGCTGCCGCCGGCGCGTTCACTGCAGACGCGCTTTGTTAACGTGCTGGCGCACCGGCAGGACTGGCCGGGCGTGCTCAGCTTCAGCCCGGATGAGCCAAAGCCGGTGCAGGCGCGCTGTAACTGGTACTACGCCAAATGGGCGACCGGTCAGCAGCAGGCGGCGTTTGACGGGGCCAAAGCCATCTGGCTGCGCGGGACCGCGTTGCCGAACGACTGCGACAAACTGTTCTCGGTGTGGCAGGCTTCAGGGCAGCTGTCGCCGATCACCATCCTCGAACGCATCCGGCTGGCGATGAAAGCCGGCAACGACAGCCTGGTTAATTACCTGGCGAAAATGCTGCCGGCGGATTACCAAACTACCGCCAGCGCGCTGATTGCGCTGCAGCAGAATCCCCAGACCGTCACCACCTTTGCCAGCACCCTCGGCCCGACCGATTTTACCCGTATGGCCACCAGCTACGCTTTTGCCCGCGTGGCGCGTCAGGATATGGACAATGCGCGCATGATGATCCCGCAGCTGGTCCAGGCGCAGAAGATGAGCCCGGCGGAAGAGCAGGATCTGAAAGAGACGGTGGTGTGGCGCATGATGGGCGCGGATCTCACCTCGGAGCAGGCGCGCTGGCGCGATGCGGTGGTGATGAACAGCGAATCGACCGCGCTGATTGAGCGGCGCGTGCGGCTGGCGCTGAGCGAGAACGATCGTCGCGGTCTGAACACCTGGATTGCCCGTCTGCCGGTGGAAGCCAAAGAGAAAGATGAGTGGCAGTACTGGCAGGCTGACTTGCTGATGACGCAGGGGCGCAAAGAGGAAGCGGAAGAGATTCTGCGTAAGCTGATGCAGCAGCGCGGCTTCTATCCGATGGTGGCGGCGCAGCGCCTTGGCGTGGAGTATCCGCTGCAGGTGGATCAGGCACCGTCGGCCGACAACAGCGTGGTGCAGGGGCCGGAGATGGCGCGCGTGCGCGAGCTGATGTACTGGGGGCTGGATAACCTGGCGCGCAGCGAGTGGGCTAACCTGATCAGCAGCAAAACCCGCACCCAGCAGCAGATGCTGGCGCGCTACGCGAATGAACAGGACTGGTGGGATCTCAGCGTGCAGGCCACCATCACCGCGAAAATGTGGGATAGCCTGAAAGAGCGTTTCCCGCTGGCGTGGCGCAATCTGTATCAGCAATACACCAGCGACAAAAGTATCACGCAAAGCTACGCCATGGCGATTTCCCGCCAGGAGAGCGCGTGGAATCCGAAAGCGCGCTCGCCGGTCGGTGCCAGCGGACTGATGCAGGTGATGCCGGGCACTGCCACCCATACCGTGAAGATGTACAACATTCCGGGCTACGTTAACAGCAGCCAGTTGCTCGATCCGCAGACTAACATCCAGATCGGTACGCAGTATCTGGAGTATGTGTATCAGCAGTTTGGTCAGAACCGCATCTTCTCCTCCGCCGCCTATAATGCCGGTCCAGGGCGGGTGCGCAGCTGGCTGAATACCAGCGGTGGCAAACTGGATGCGGTGGCGTTTATCGAAACCATTCCCTTCTCGGAAACCCGCGGCTACGTGAAAAACGTGCTGGCCTACGATGCCTATTACCGCTACTTCATGGGCAAGCCGGATAAGATTCTGGCCGACGGCGAGTGGAATCGCCGTTACTGACTGTGTTATGCTTCCGTACTCGTTAATGAGTACGGAAGCCTTCATGAGCCAATCCCTTTCCCCGCAGCCGGTTGAAGACAACTGGCTACGTTTCATCGACCTGATGCACAACGCGTTTTCCGATGACGTGGCGCTGCCTTTGCTGCAGCTGATGATGACGCCGGACGAGCGCGAAGCCTTGGGCACACGCCTGCGCATTATCGAAGCGTTGATCAACGGTGATATCAGTCAGCGCGAGCTGAAAAATGAGCTGGGCGTCGGGATTGCCACCATCACCCGTGGATCCAACAGCCTGAAAGAGGCACCGCCCGAGCTGAAACGCTGGCTGGAAGCGCGCCTCGGGCGCAGCTGATTACTGCTGATACAGCGGGTGCGTGAACGGGCAGAGCGCCAGAATCAGGGCCTGATGATAGACGCTGGAGCGGCTCAGCAGGCCGTGGGTAAAGGCGCCAATCGCCCCGCCTTTGTGTTTGATATTCTCCACGCCGGTTAAGCGCGCCATCTCGTCACCGAGTTCGCGTCCGGCGGCCAGGCCGGTCATCACCACCGGCGGCAGCGTAAAGCTGGCGGAGCGGGATTCGCCGCGCTGCTGTGCATTCTCCACCACCATCCAGGCAAAGGCGCAGTCGCCTTCGATGCCGGCTTCAATCGCCACCCAGTAATCTGCCTGCGGCCGTACCTGACGCGCATTCGCCACGCGCTGGCGTGCGCCAGTTCGCGTTTCGGCATCGCTTAAGGGCTGCGCAGCGACGCCGCTCTCGACCTCGACCCCTTCAATATGGCAGGATCCTTCGCCGAAAACGTCGTTGAACGCCTGAGCAATTGCGCGGATTTTTGCCGGATTGATGGTGGCTGCGACAACATGGTACATAATTACCTGAACCCTCAAGACAAATTTGTCGCAGTATAACGGAAATTAAGCATGTTACAGGTCTATCTTGTTCGTCACGGTGAAACGGTTTGGAATGCGGCCCGACGCATTCAGGGGCAGTCCGACAGTCCGCTGACGGATAAAGGTGAGCAGCAGGCGCATCAGGTGGGCGAGCGCGTGAAATCGCTGGGCATTACTCACGTGATTGCCAGCGATTTAGGACGTACCCGGCGCACCGCAGAGATTATCGCCGATGCCTGCGGTTGCACGGTGACGCTCGATGCCCGCCTGCGCGAGCTCAATATGGGCTGTCTGGAACAGCGCCCGCTCGACGGCCTGACGGCGGAAGAGGAGAGCTGGCGTAAAGCGCTGGTGGATGGTACCGAAGGCGGCCGGATTCCGGGCGGTGAGTCGATGGAAGAGATGGCGACGCGCATGCATGCCGCGCTCAACGCCTGTCTCGATCTGCCGGCAGGCAGCCGTCCGCTGCTGGTCAGCCACGGCATGGCGCTGGGTGTGCTGGTGAGTACCATTCTGGGGCTGCCGGCCCATGCGGAGCGCCGTTTGCGTCTGCGCAACTGCTCGATTTCGCGCGTCGATCATCAGCAAAGCGCCTGGCTCGCCGCCGGCTGGGTAGTCGAGACGGCCGGTGATGTGTCGCATCTGGATGCCCCGGCGCTGGACGAGTTGCAGCGTTAATTGCGGTAGTGCATGGCGCAGAATGACCGCGTATCGGTGCGCATGAATGATCGCGTATCGGTGCGCATGAATGCGCACCCTACGAGGGCATGGGCAATGCGCATTGGCGACAAACGGTAAGGGTTGTTGCTGCGGTTGAATCGGTGCGCATGAATGCGCACCCTACGGGGTGCACAGGCTATGCGCATTGGCGACAAACGGTGATGCTTCTGTAGGGTCGCCATTGATGGCGACCACCGGCACCGCCCGTTACTGCTGCGGACGAATCGGAATCAGATATTCGCAGCGAATCTCCATCGGCGGCTCGCTGCGCTTCTTGCCACCGTGCGTGTAGAAGCGCTCAATATCCTGGCCCTGACGGCGCACCAGGCCGAGGGTCGGCATACAGGTGCCGTACAGCAGCAGAATAAACTCCTGCAGCGCGGTGCGCGGTCCCTGATAGCTGAACTGCACATAATCCCCGGCTTCCAGAATCACGCTCTGGTTTGACTGCATGCTCAGCGCCTGCTGATCGGCCGGCACCGCCGTGGTGTACAGAATCTCCTGCTCATCATCCTTCTCATGGCTGGCGCGTACCTGATGCAGGCCATACAGCACCGGCGGCACGGTATCGGTCTCCAGCAGGAACTGCTTCCAGAAGTGGATGCGCATCTCGTCGCGGTAGCTGGAGATCTGCTCCAGGGTACAGGTATAGCTTTGCGTTTGCCCCACCAGCACCGTTTCCGGCAGTGTAACAAACTGCGCCTGCGGCATCGGGTAATCATCGAGGCGAATCGGCGGGCGAATGCCGTACGAGTTCCACTCTGATGAGCGGCGATACCACGCAGGTGTCTGATTGAACTGCTTTTTAAACGCGCGGGTAAAGGTTTGCTGCGAATCGAAGCGATACTGCAGCGCAATGTCGAGGATCGGCCGGCTGGTGAGACGCAGCGCAACGGCGGCCTTGGACAGCCGGCGGGCGCGGATATATGCGCCGATGGCGTGGCCAGTAACTTCCTTGAACATTCGCTGCAGGTGCCACTTGGAATAGCCCGCTTTTAGCGCAACGTTATCGAGCGAAAGGGGTTGATCCAGATGGCTTTCCAGCCAGACAAGCAAATCGCGAATGATACCGGCTTGGTCCATAAAACATCCTCATAACTCTCTGGTGGCGCAACGATGAAGTCACCGAATAGTAGCACGAATTGCACAACGGCGCGGGGGTGGTTTGCCAGTTAACTGTGCTACATCAATGCGGGTTGAAACCCATTTGGTTTGGTTCTCGGTTCGATTAACAGTACATTACATTCACATCTATTCCGTTTGCAATGGTAACTCAATGACAATAGCTCGCAATCTTATAGTCACGCTGGCAACTTTAATGTTAAGTCATAGCGTGCTGGCCGAGGAGATCGGCTCCGTTGACACCGTGTTCAAGATGTTTGGCCCCGATCATAAGATCGTGGTGGAAGCCTTCGACGATCCTGACGTAAAAAATGTAACCTGTTATATCAGCCGGGCGAAGACCGGGGGTATCAAAGGCGGACTGGGTCTGGCGGAAGATACTTCCGACGCCGCCATCTCCTGTCAGCAGGTGGGTCCGGTAGAGCTTAGCGATAAAATCGCGCAAGGCAAGGCGCAGGGTGAAGTGGTGTTCCGCAAACGCACTTCGCTGGTGTTTAAGAAGCTGCAGGTGGTGCGTTTCTTTGACCAGAAACGTAATGCGCTGGTGTACCTGAGCTATTCGGATAAAGTGGTCGATGGCTCACCGAAAAATGCGCTGAGCGCGGTGCCGATTATGCCGTGGCACTGAGCCGATAAAAAAACGCCCTGACGGGCGTTTTTTTGTTTCGCGACGGACGCTTAATCCTGCAGCTCACCGCAGAAGCGGTAGCCTTCGCCGTGGATAGTGGCGATGATTTCCGGCGTATCCGGCGTCGACTCAAAGTGTTTGCGGATGCGGCGAATGGTGACATCCACCGTACGGTCATGCGGCTTCAGCTCGCGACCGGTCATCTTCTTCAGCAGGTCGGCGCGCGTCTGGATTTTGCCTGGGTTTTCGCAGAAGTGCAGCATGGCGCGGAACTCACTGCGCGGCAGCTTATACTGCTCGCCGTTCGGACTGATCAGCGAGCGGCTGTTGATATCCAGCTCCCAGCCGTTGAAGCGATAGCTCTCGACCTGACGGCGCTCTTCACTCGGCATCGCCAGATTCATGGTACGCGACAGCAGGTTGCGCGCACGAATCGTCAGCTCACGTGGGTTAAACGGCTTGGTGATGTAATCGTCAGCACCGATCTCCAGACCGAGGATTTTATCCACTTCGTTATCACGGCCGGTGAGGAACATCAAAGCGACATTGGCCTGTTCGCGCAGTTCGCGCGCCAGCAGTAAACCGTTTTTGCCTGGCAGGTTGATGTCCATGATCACCAGATTGACGTCGTTATCGGTCAAAACCTGATGCATCTCGGCGCCGTCGGTGGCTTCATAGACCACGTAACCTTCGGCCTCAAAAATACTTTTAAGGGTGTTACGCGTGACCAGTTCGTCTTCAACGATAAGAATGTGCGGGGTCTGCATGTTTCGCTACCTAAAATTTGCCAACAAATCGAAAACAGGGCGTACGGCGGTTGCCATAACTGTTCCACTGAACAGTGGGCCGTTCGCAACCGGTGTACGAAATGATCTTCGGAATACACCATCCATCTACGTCAACTTCAGTGTTAGCTCAGCCAGTCAGGATGAATATTTGCGTGCCCCGTGGGTATCGGACTGGCGCTTATCCTAACCGTATTAACAGCAACCTAACAGCACCAACAACAACCGATAAGCATAAAAACAACGCTTCGTTGACTTATATCAAATGCAAGTGTAGCACGTTAACACTTTTATGAAAAACTTCTACTGGAATGCCAGCTTAGCTCACAAAAAGCAGCATTTTCGCTACATTTCAGCTGCATCAGCGCAAAAGTAAAACCTGCAGGCAATAACTTTTCAATTGTATGAAAAGTAATATGTTAATGGGCGATAAGTACATAAATTTTGCTTATTACGCATAATTTCGCCTGCCCGGCATTTTTGCCCGGTTTTAACATCCTTAACATCTTATTTTCTCAGGCCGCTGCAGTTGGTATTTTGCCGGCTGCGTGCCAACATAGGTCGGGTTATTAACCGTTCGATGGAAAAATCATGCATTTCCCCCTGATCCTTGTCTCACCCGCTCGCCCGGAGAATATCGGCGCGGCAGCCCGCGCCATGAAAACCATGGGATTTAGCGAGTTGCGTATTGTCGCCAGTGATGCCTGGCAGGATCCGGCCGCACGGCGTGTGGCACACGGCGCCGGTGAGATTCTCGACCACGTGAAAACCTATGACACACTGAGCGCCGCGCTGGCTGATGTCGACTTTTCCGTGGCCACTACTGCCCGCAGCCGGGCGAAGTTTCGCTATTACGCTACGCCGGCGCAGGTCGAAACCATCCTGCAGGAGAAGCGCCAGTGGCTGAACCGCATTGCGCTGGTGTTTGGTCGTGAAGACAGCGGGCTGACCAATGAGGAGCTGGAACAGGTGGATCTGCTGACCGGCATCCCGATGGCGCAGGACTATCCTTCGCTGAATCTTGGTCAGGCGGTCATGGTGTTTTGCTATCAGCTGTCGTCGCTGCATCAGGTGGCCGCCGCACCGGTTGAGGCGGCTAATGCGCAGCAGCTGCAGGCGCTGCGCCAGCGTTTTCATCAGCTGCTGGTAACGCTGGAAGTGAGCGATGATGCCAAACTGGCGGACTGGATCGATCAGCGCATCGGTCTGCTGGAGCAGCGCGACAGCGCCATGCTGCACCGTTTGCTGCACGACGTAGAAAAAAAACTTATAGATAATTGCTCGGGAAAACCGGCTTCTGATAGTGAGTGATCGGGCGTCTGTGGCGGTGCCTGAACGATCACAATCCGTTTCGGCATCTGTGGCGCAGCACTGCGCAGCAGCACCATCGGAGTGCAAAGACAAATTCGTTGACTTAACGTGCGCTTTGCTTTACTTCTGGAAGGCAGACGGACAAGACAAAGACAGACAGAAAAAATCTCAATGCGTAACGACAGCCTGAACACCACCATTATTATTACCACCACCATTACCACAGGTAACGGTGCGGGCTGACGCATACAGGAAAAACAAAAGAAAGAAGCCCGCACCTCAACAGTGCGGGCTTTTTTTTCGGCAAAAATTCAGGAGAGCTTTAATCATGCGAGTGCTGAAATTCGGCGGAACCTCGGTAGCCAATGCGGAACGTTTTCTCCGCGTGGCAGACATTCTGGAAAGCAATGCGCAACAGGGACAGGTTGCCACCGTGCTCTCTGCGCCGGCGAAAATCACCAATCATCTGGTAGCGATGATTGAGAAAACCATCAGCGGCCAGGATGCACTGCCGAATATCAGCGACGCCGAACGCATTTTTGCCGAACTGCTGCAGGGGCTGGCCGATACTCAGCCGGGCTTCGATTATGACGGCCTGAAAACCCGCGTTGAGCTGGAGTTTGCCCAGCTGAAACAGGTGCTGCACGGCATCAGCCTGCTGGGCCAGTGCCCGGATGCCGTCAACGCCGCCATTATCTGTCGCGGCGAGAAGCTGTCGATTGCCATCATGGAAGCGCTACTGCAGGCGCGCGGCCACAAAGTGACGGTGATCGATCCGGTCGAGAAACTGCTGGCGGTGGGCCACTATCTTGAATCGACCGTGGATATCGCTGAATCCACCCGGCGCATCGCGGCCAGCCAGATCCCGACTGACCACATGATCCTGATGGCAGGCTTTACCGCCGGCAATGAGAAGGGTGAGCTGGTGGTGCTGGGGCGCAACGGCTCCGACTACTCGGCGGCGGTGCTGGCGGCGTGTCTGCGCGCGGACTGCTGTGAAATCTGGACCGACGTTGATGGCGTTTACACCTGCGATCCGCGTCAGGTGCCGGATGCGCGCCTGCTGAAGTCGATGTCCTATCAGGAAGCGATGGAGCTCTCCTACTTCGGCGCCAAAGTGCTGCACCCGCGCACCATCGCGCCGATTGCCCAGTTCCAGATTCCCTGCCTGATCAAAAACACCGCCAATCCTCAGGCGCCGGGCACCCTGATTGGCGGCGAAGGCGAAGTGGATGAGAACCCGGTAAAAGGCATCACCAACCTGAATAACATGGCGATGTTTAACGTCTCCGGTCCGGGGATGAAAGGCATGGTCGGGATGGCGGCGCGCGTGTTTGCCGCGATGTCACGCACCGGCATTTCCGTGGTGCTGATCACCCAATCCTCGTCGGAATACAGCATCAGCTTCTGTGTGCCGCAGAACGAGCAGGCGCGTGCGCGCCGCGTGCTGGAAGAAGAATTCTACCTCGAACTGAAAGATGGCCTGCTCGATCCGCTCGACGTGCTGGAGCAGCTGGCGGTGATTTCGGTGGTGGGTGACGGCATGCGCACGCTGCGCGGCATCTCCGCCAAATTCTTCTCAGCGCTGGCACGTGCCAACATCAATATCGTGGCGATTGCGCAGGGCTCGTCCGAACGTTCCATCTCCGTCGTGGTCAGCAACGATGACGTCACCACCGGCGTGCGCGTGGTGCATCAGATGCTGTTCGCCACCGATCAGGTGATCGAAGTGTTTGTGGTGGGCGTCGGCGGCGTTGGCGGCGCACTGCTCGACCAACTGCACCGCCAGCAGGCGTGGCTGAAGGGCAAGCATATCGATCTGCGCGTGTGCGGCATCGCCAATTCACATGCGCTGCTGACCAACGTGCACGGCATCGATCTCAGCAACTGGAAGGCGGCGCTGGCGGAAGCCAAAGAGCCGTTTAACCTCGGCCGGCTGATTCGTCTGGTGAAAGAGTACCATCTGCTCAACCCGGTGATCGTCGATTGTACGTCCAGCCAGGCGGTGGCCGATCAGTACGCAGACTTCCTCGCCGAAGGTTTCCACGTGGTCACGCCGAATAAAAAGGCCAATACCTCGTCGTGGAATTACTACCAGCAAATGCGTGCGGCGGCGGCGAAATCGCGCCGTAAGTTCCTTTACGACACCAACGTCGGTGCCGGTCTGCCGGTGATTGAAAACCTGCAGAACCTGCTGAACGCCGGCGATGAGCTGATCAAATTCTCCGGCATCCTGTCGGGCTCGCTGTCGTTTATCTTTGGCAAGCTGGATGAGGGCGTGACGCTGTCCGAAGCTACCCGCATGGCGCGCGAGCTGGGCTTTACCGAGCCGGATCCGCGTGACGACCTGTCCGGTACTGACGTGGCGCGTAAGCTGCTGATTCTGGCGCGTGAGGCGGGTCATCAGCTGGAGCTGAGCGACATCGATATCGAGCCGCTGCTGCCCGCCAGCCTGACGGACATCGCCGACGTCGATCAGTTTATGGCGCGGCTGCCGGAGCTGGACAACGCCTTTGCCGCGCGCGTTGCCAAAGCGCGTGATGAGGGTAAAGTGTTACGCTTCGTCGGCGCGATTGAAGAGGGCGGCGCCTGCAAGGTTAAAATCGATGCGGTGGACGGCAACGATCCGCTGTACAAAGTGAAGAACGGCGAGAACGCCCTGGCGTTTTACAGCCGCTATTATCAGCCGATCCCGCTGGTTCTGCGCGGATATGGCGCGGGGAATGATGTTACCGCGGCAGGTGTGTTTGCCGATTTGCTGCGCACGCTGACGTGGAAGTTGGGAGTTTAATGATGGTAAAAATTTATGCACCGGCCTCGATAGGTAACGTCAGCGTCGGCTTTGATGTGCTGGGCGCGGCGGTTTCGCCGGTGGATGGCACCCTGCTCGGCGACTGTGTCTCGGTCGAAGCGGCTGACCAGTTTAGCCTGCAGAACAAAGGGCGCTTTGTCAGCAAACTGCCCGCCGAACCGCAGGACAACATCGTTTATCAGTGCTGGCAGCGTTTCTGCCAGGCGATCGGTAAAGAGGTCCCGGTGGCGATGACGCTGGAGAAAAACATGCCGATTGGCTCGGGCCTCGGTTCCAGCGCCTGCTCGGTGGTGGCCGGCCTGATGGCGATGAATGAGTTCTGCGGCAAGCCGCTTAACGACACCGAACTGCTGGCGCTGATGGGCGAGCTGGAAGGGCGTATTTCCGGCAGCGTGCATTATGACAACGTCGCGCCGTGCTTCCTCGGAGGCGTACAGCTGATGATTGAAGAGAACGGGATCATCAGCCAGGAGGTGCCGTGCTTTGATGACTGGCTGTGGGTGATGGCTTATCCGGGCATCAAAGTCTCTACGGCAGAAGCTCGCGCCATCCTGCCGGCGCAGTATCGCAAGCAGGATGCCATCAAACATGGTCGTCTGCTGGCCGGCTTTATTCACGCCTGCCACAGCCGTCAGCCGCTGCTGGCGGCTAAACTGATGCAGGATGTGATCGCCGAGCCGTATCGCACCAAACTGCTGCCGGGCTTCGCTGAGGCGCGGCAGGCGGCCAGCGACATCGGCGCGCTGGCCTGCGGTATTTCGGGCTCTGGCCCGACACTTTTCGCCGTTTGCAACGAGATGGCAACGGCACAGCGGATGGCGGACTGGCTGAGCCAGCACTATCTGCAGAATGATGAAGGCTTCGTCCATATCTGCCGTCTTGATACGGCTGGCGCACGTAAACTGGGATAACGCATGAAACTCTACAACCTTAAGGATCATAACGAGCAGGTTAGCTTCGCGCAGGCCGTGAAACAGGGCCTCGGCTCGCAGCAGGGGCTGTTTTTCCCGCTGGAACTGCCGGAATTTGAGCTGACCGACATTGATGCGATGCTGGAGATGGATTTCGTCAGCCGCAGCAGCAAGATTCTCTCTGCTTACATCGGCGATGAAATTGCCGCGCACCAGCTGGCCGAGCGCGTGAAGAACGCCTTCGCCTTCCCGGCACCGGTGAGCCAGGTGAGCGACGATGTGGCCTGTCTCGAACTGTTCCACGGTCCGACGCTGGCGTTTAAAGATTTCGGCGGGCGCTTTATGGCGCAGATGCTGTCGTATGTGTCTGGCGCAGATGAGCAGATCACCATTCTGACTGCGACCTCCGGTGATACCGGCGCCGCGGTGGCGCACGCGTTCTACGGTATGGAAAACGTGCGCGTGGTGATCCTGTATCCGCAGGGCAAAATCAGCCCGCTGCAGGAGAAGCTGTTCTGTACGCTGGGCGGCAACATCGAAACCATCGCTATCGACGGCGACTTCGATGCCTGTCAGGCGCTGGTGAAGCAGGCGTTTGATGATGAAGAGCTGAAAAAAGCCATCGGCCTGAACTCCGCAAACTCCATCAACATCAGCCGTCTGCTGGCACAGATTTGCTATTACTTCGAAGCGGTGGCGCAGCTGCCGCAGGAGAAACGCAATCAGCTGGTGGTGTCGGTGCCGAGCGGCAACTTCGGCGATCTCACGGCCGGTCTGCTGGCGAAATCGCTCGGTCTGCCGATCAAGCGCTTTATCGCCGCGACCAATGCTAACGATACCGTGCCGCGCTTCCTCGCCGACGGTCAGTGGCAGCCGAACGCGACCGTGGCAACGCTGTCGAACGCGATGGATGTCAGCCAGCCTAACAACTGGCCGCGCGTGGAAGAGCTGTTCCGCCGCAAAACCTGGCGCCTGACCGATCTGGCTTACGGCGCGGTATCGGACGAGACCACCAAAGCCACCATGCGCGAGCTGGCAGAGTTGGGTTACCTGTCCGAACCGCACGCGGCGATTGCCTATCGTCTGCTGCGCGATCAGCTGCAGGAAGGGGAGTTTGGCCTGTTCCTCGGCACTGCGCATCCGGCG
Source organism: Pantoea dispersa (assembly GCF_035783935.1). Taxonomy (GTDB): domain Bacteria; phylum Pseudomonadota; class Gammaproteobacteria; order Enterobacterales; family Enterobacteriaceae; genus Pantoea; species Pantoea dispersa_C. The sequence continues at coordinate 53,522 of NZ_JALKOV010000006.1, forward strand.
AAGTTTAAGGAGAGCGTGGAAGAGATTCTCGGCCAGCCGCTGCCGCTGCCGGAAGCGCTGGCCGCGCGCGCCGATTTGCCGCTGCTGTCGCATGCCATGAAGGCGGATTTCGCCGCGCTGCGGGCGTTTTTGCTGAAGTAAATATCACACGGGCCGGTCACATCGGCCCGTTATGCATTTTTGTCGCGGCGCGATTTAGCGCGGGTTTTAAAAGACGCGCAATGAACTGCGCTGCGACGATTCAGGTGAAACTGGCGTTACTGCTCGCGGCGCTTAAACACCAGCTCGTTATCCTTGCTCTCCGCCGCATCAAAGAAATAGCCGTCAACATCAAACTTCTTCAGCTGTGCCGGTTTCGTCAGGCGCTTCTCAATCACGTAACGGCTCATCAGGCCACGCGCCTTCTTGGCGTAGAAACTGATCACCTTGAACTTACCGTTTTTCTCATCAAGGAATACCGGCTTCACCAGTTCGGCATTCAGCTGCTTCGGCTTGACGGCTTTGAAATACTCATCCGACGCCAGGTTGATCAGCACGTCATCGCCCTGTTCCGCCAGCGCATCGTTGAGCTTTTGCGTCAGCAGATCGCCCCAGAAGCTGTAGAGATCTTTGCCCGCCGGATTCGCCAGTTTGATGCCCATCTCTAAGCGGTACGGCTGCATCAAATCCAGCGGGCGCAGCAGGCCGTACAGGCCCGAAAGCATACGCAGGTGTTTTTGAGCAAAATCAAAGTCCGCCTCGCTGAAGGTCTCAGCCTGCAAACCGGTATAGACATCGCCTTTAAACGCCAGGATCGCCTGCCGCGCGTTATCGGGTGAGAAGGGCGGCTGCCACTGGCTGAAACGGTCGGCATTGAGGTGCGCCAGTTTGTCGCTGATGCCCATCAGCGAAGCGATTTGCGCCGGGGAAAGGTCGCGCGCGACATCAATCAGCTGCTGTGATTTTTCTAACAGCGCCGGTTGGGTAAACCGTGACGTAGCCAGCGGGCTTTCATAATCCAGTGTTTTGGCTGGCGAGATAACCATCAGCATTGTGTCTGTCCTCGTTGACCCGCTGTTTTCAGGGGATAGATGGGAAAAAATGTCGCGACGAGTGTAGCAAAAAAGCTGCACGGATCGGCAAATCGCTCCCATTTGTTAGCGCTATCGTAAAGGGCACGCGGCGATGTTGCGCCGCTTAGCCTGCGTGATATTATCGCAACAGCCTTTTACACCCTGACAGTCAACTTAAGAGAAAAGAGAACCATGACGGACAAACTTACTTCCTTGCGTCAGCTGACTACTGTGGTCGCCGACACCGGTGATATCGCGGCAATGAAACTCTACCAACCGCAGGACGCCACCACTAACCCTTCTTTGATCCTCAACGCTGCGCAAATCCCTGAATACCGCAAACTGATTGACGAAGCCATTAGCTGGGCACGTCAGCAGAGCAGCAACAAAGAAGAGCAGCTGGCGCTGGTTTCTGACAAGCTGGCCGTCAACATTGGTCTGGAAATTCTCAAACTGATCCCGGGGCGTATCTCTACTGAAGTGGATGCGCGCCTCTCATACGACACCGACGCGAGCATCGCGAAAGCGCGTAGCCTGATCAAACTGTATAACGATGCTGGCATCAGCAACGATCGTATCCTGATCAAACTGGCTTCTACCTGGCAGGGTATCCGCGCGGCGGAGCAGCTGGAAAAAGAAGGCATCAACTGTAACCTGACGCTGCTGTTCTCCTTCGCCCAGGCGCGTGCCTGTGCCGAAGCGGGCGTGTTCCTGATTTCTCCGTTCGTGGGCCGTATTCTCGACTGGTACAAGCAGAACACCGACAAGAAAGAGTACGCGGCGCATGAAGATCCAGGCGTGGTGTCTGTGTCTGAAATCTACGATTACTACAAGCAGCACGGCTATGAAACCGTGGTGATGGGCGCCAGCTTCCGTAACGTCGGCGAAATCATCGAACTGGCCGGCTGTGACCGCCTGACCATCTCTCCGGGCCTGCTGAAAGAGCTGGCCGAGAGCGAAGGCAGCGTAGAGCGTAAACTGAGCTACAGCGGCGAAGTGAAAGCACGTCCGGCAAAAATGACCGAAGCGGAATTCCTGTGGCAGCACAACCAGGATCCAATGGCAGTGACCAAGCTGGCCGAAGGTATCCGCAACTTTGCCATCGACCAGGGCAAACTTGAGAAGATGATCGCCGAACTGCTGTAAGGTGATGTCCCGTGGCGGCTGCCGGTCGCCACGGTTTTCGCGTTTCCCTCGCTGGTGCTTTGTATTATCCTTTCTGTCATTCCCCTTTTTCTTACCGCCCTGCGGTCAACATAGCGATAACTCTATGGATACTTTACGTATTGGCTTAATTTCCGTGTCCGATCGGGCCGCCAACGGCATCTATCAGGATCAGGGCATTCCGGCGCTGGAGAGCTGGCTGAGCGCTGCGCTGGCGACACCGTTTGAAATTGAAACCCGCCTGGTTCCGGATGAGCAGCCGATGATTGAGCAGGCGATCTGCGAACTGGTGGACGAACGCTTTTGTCACCTGGTGCTGACCACCGGCGGCACCGGTCCGGCCCGGCGCGACGTCACGCCGGATGCGACCTTAGCGGTAGCCGATCGCGAGATGCCCGGCTTTGGCGAGCAGATGCGGCAGATTAGCCTGCAGTTTGTGCCGACCGCGATTCTGTCACGCCAGGTGGGCGTGATCCGCAAGCAGTCGCTGATTCTTAATCTGCCAGGCCAACCGAAATCGATTAAAGAGACGCTGGAAGGGCTGAAAGCAGAGGACGGTACGGTAAAAGTGCCGGGCATTTTTGCCGCTGTACCTTATTGTTTACAGCTGCTGGAAGGGCCTTACGTCGAGACGCACAGCGAAGTGGTAGCAGCTTTTCGCCCGAAAAGCGCACGGCGTGAGACAAACGTCTGAAAATCGCCGTTTTCAGGCATAAAATTCAGTGCGGCTGGTGTGGCAAAATATTGACGGTATAGTAACTGTAGCTTTACAACTATACTGACACGGCCTCTGGATACCGCACGCTTATGGATTCGCTGACATCTCCCCGACTCAATCGACAGGATTATAAAACCCTGTCGCTGGCTGCCCTTGGCGGGGCGCTGGAATTCTACGATTTTATCATCTTCGTCTTTTTCGCTGCGGTGATTGGCGAGCTGTTCTTTCCGCCAGACATCCCGGAATGGCTGCGCCAGGTGCAGACGTTTGCCATCTTCGCTGCCGGTTATCTGGCGCGCCCGCTGGGCGGCATTATCATGGCGCACTTTGGCGACAAAGTCGGGCGTAAGAAGATGTTCAGCCTGAGTATTCTGCTGATGGCGCTGCCGACGCTGGCGATGGGCGCGCTGCCCACCTACGCCAGCATTGGCATTGCCGCACCGTTACTGATGCTGCTGATGCGCGTGCTGCAGGGCGCGGCCATTGGCGGCGAGGTGCCGGGCGCATGGGTGTTTGTCGCGGAGCATGTGCCGGAGAAACGCATCGGCTTTGCCTGCGGCACGCTGACTGCAGGCTTGACCGCCGGCATTCTGCTTGGTTCGCTGGTGGCGACGGTGCTGAATACTTCGCTTTCCCCGGCGGCGATACGCGATCACGGCTGGCGCATTCCTTTCTTCCTCGGCGGCCTGTTTGGCCTGCTGGCGATGTATCTGCGCCGCTGGCTGCATGAAACGCCGGTGTTCCGCCAGATGCAGCAGCGCAAAGCGCTGGCGGAAAAGCTGCCGCTGCAGACCATTCTCGCCAGCCATAAGCGCGGCATTGCGGTGTCGATGCTGCTTACCTGGCTGCTGTCGGCCTGTATTGTGGTGGTGATTCTGATGGCGCCAACGCTGATGCAGAAACAGCATGGCGTGCCGGCAGCGCTCAGTCTGCAGGCCAACAGTTTCGCGACCGTGATGCTGCTGATCGGCTGCGTGCTGGCGGGCTGGATTGTCGATCGCTACGGTGCGGCGCGCACCCTGCTGATCGGGTCGCTGCTGCTGGCGCTGTGCAGCTGGAGCTTTTTCCAGCAGCTTGGCGGCACGCCGCAGATGCTGTTCGTCTGGTACGGTCTGGCGGGACTGAGCGTGGGCGTGGTCGGCGTGGTGCCGTTTGTTATGGTGCGGGCGTTTCCGGCGGCGGTGCGCTTCACCGGTATCTCGTTCTCTTACAACGTGTCGTATGCCATCTTTGGCGGCCTGACGCCGATTAGCGTCACGCTGATGATGTCGCTGACGCCGATGGCACCGGCCTGGTACGTGCTGGCGCTGGCGCTGATCGGCATGCTGGTGGCGCTGTGGTTATGGCATGACAGTCGCCAGGCTAATGCGCAGCTGGATGTCTCGCTGCATTCCTCGTAATGACGACGCGCGGAGTGGCTCCGCGCGCGTTTCATCACTCGCCAATCGGCAACACGCTGCGTCCAAACTTCTCGTTCAGCACTTCGCCCATCGCCAGATAAAAAGCGCTGGCACCACAGACGATACCCACCCAGCCGGCGATGCGCAGCAGCGCCGCGTGATCGAGCAGATGACCAATCGCCAGCAGCGCAAACAGCAGCGTCAGGCTGGCAAACACAAACTGCAGCATTCTTGCGGCCCGCAGCGTGCCAAAGAACAGAAACAGCGTGAAGATGCCCCACAGTGCCAGATAAGCGCCGAGGAAGTGGCCATCGGCGGCAGCGGCAAGCCCCATTTTTGGCAGCAGCAGAATCGCCACCAGCGTCAGCCAGAAGCTGCCGTAGGAGGTAAAGGCGGTCAGGCCGAAGGTGTTGCCTTTTTTATACTCCAGCAGCCCGGCAAGGATTTGCGCGATGCCGCCATAAAAAAGGCCCATTGCCAGGATAATGACATCCATCTCAAACAGACCGGTGTTGTGTAAGTTGAGCAGGATGGTGGTCATACCAAAACCCATCAGGCCCAGTGGGGCGGGATTCGCCAGCGTGGTGTTGCCCATAATTCCTCAGCAGCAGCGTTATTGTTTATTGGTGTAGCGCCCGTGCCAGCAGCGCTGGGGCGCGGGGCGCTGCATCATAATCAGGTGGCTTTTGCCGCACTTTGATCTCACGGGGTAAGAGAATCTAAATTTTTTTTAGTTTTAACCCTTGATGCGCTTCGAAGCGGCCCCATTTAGTTGTCATCAAGCATTGTGAGGCAGCAAAAAAATCTGCCGCAGCAGTTGAAAGTGGTCAGCGTGACCGCATCTCTGCTTCACAACCCAATTTGGCAAAGAATTTAAGTGGGAGACGTTTAGATGGGTAAGATTATTGGTATTGACCTGGGTACAACCAACTCATGTGTGGCGATTATGGACGGTGGCAAAGCACGCGTGCTTGAAAACGCCGAAGGCGATCGCACCACACCGTCAATCATTGCATATACCGGGGATGGCGAAACTCTGGTCGGTCAACCGGCTAAACGTCAGGCGGTGACCAACCCGCAGAACACCCTGTTTGCAATCAAGCGCCTGATCGGCCGTCGTTTCCAGGACGAAGAAGTGCAGCGTGATATCAAAATCATGCCGTACAAAATCATCGGTTCTGACAACGGTGACGCATGGCTGGACGTGAAAGGCCAGAAAATGGCACCGCCGCAGATCTCTGCAGAAGTGCTGAAAAAAATGAAGAAAACCGCGGAAGATTTCCTCGGTGAGCCGGTAACCGAAGCAGTTATCACCGTACCAGCCTACTTCAACGATGCGCAGCGTCAGGCGACCAAAGACGCCGGCCGTATCGCGGGTCTGGACGTAAAACGTATCATCAACGAACCGACCGCAGCGGCACTGGCTTACGGCCTGGATAAAGGTCAGGGCAACCGCACCATCGCGGTATACGACCTGGGTGGCGGTACCTTCGACATCTCCATCATCGAGATCGACGAAGTTGACGGCGAGAAAACCTTCGAAGTACTGGCGACCAACGGTGATACTCACCTGGGTGGTGAAGACTTCGACAGCCGTCTGATCAACTACCTGGTGGCAGAATTCAAGAAAGATCAGGGCATCGATCTGCACAACGATCCGCTGGCGATGCAGCGCCTGAAAGAAGCCGCAGAGAAAGCGAAAATCGAGCTCTCTTCTGCGCAGCAGACCGACGTTAACCTGCCGTACATCACGGCGGACGCCACCGGTCCTAAGCACCTGAACATCAAAGTGACCCGCGCGAAGCTGGAATCACTGGTGGAAGATCTGGTTAGCCGCTCGATTGAGCCGCTGAAAGTGGCACTGAGCGATGCTGGTCTGTCAGTCTCTGACATCAACGACGTGATCCTGGTCGGTGGTCAGACGCGTATGCCAATGGTGCAGGCGAAAGTGGCCGAGTTCTTCGGTAAAGAGCCACGTAAAGACGTGAACCCGGACGAAGCGGTCGCTGTCGGTGCTGCGGTCCAGGGCGGCGTGCTGGCTGGTGAAGTGAAAGACGTTCTGCTGCTGGACGTAACCCCGCTGTCGCTGGGTATCGAAACCATGGGTGGCGTGATGACGTCGCTGATCAGCAAGAACACCACGATCCCAACCAAGCACAGCCAGGTGTTCTCGACTGCTGAAGACAACCAGTCTGCCGTGACCATTCACGTGCTGCAGGGTGAGCGTAAGCGTTCCGCGGATAACAAATCGCTGGGCCAGTTCAACCTCGACGGAATTCAGCCTGCGCCGCGCGGTATGCCACAGATCGAAGTGACCTTCGACATCGATGCTGACGGTATTCTGCATGTGTCTGCCAAAGACAAAAACAGCGGCAAAGAGCAGAAGATCACCATCAAAGCGTCTTCTGGTCTGAACGAGGAAGAGATCGAAAAAATGGTTCGTGACGCGGAAGCTAACGCCGAGTCAGACCGTAAGTTCGAAGAGCTGGTGCAGACGCGTAACCAGGGTGACCAGATTGCGCACAGCACGCGTAAGCAGCTGGACGAAGCCGGTGACAAACTGTCGGCGGAAGACAAAGCACCTATCGAGTCTGCTCTGAACGATCTGAACACCGCGCTTAAAGGCGAAGATAAAGCAGAAATCGAAGCCAAAATGCAGGCGCTGATGGAAGTGTCCAGCAAGCTGATGGAACTGGCGCAGCAGCAGTCTCAGGCTGGCGCAGCGGATGCCGGCGACGCTTCGGCGAAGAAAGATGACGACGTTGTCGACGCTGAATTCGAAGAAGTGAAAGATAAAAAATAATTGCCCCTGACCGGGCGCGACGGCTGGCCTGACAGCCGTTGAAACCAGCACGGGCGTCGGAGATCTCTCCACGCCCGTGCGATCATGTTAAGGGCAGAATAAAATGGCTAAGAGTGATTTTTACGAGATCTTAGGCGTCTCAAAATCCGCCGATGAGCGCGAAATCAAAAAGGCCTATAAGCGCCTGGCGATGAAGTATCACCCTGACCGTAATCCGGGCGATAAAGAGGCCGAAACCAAATTCAAAGAGGTCAAGGAAGCCTACGAGATCCTCACCGATGCGCAGAAGCGTGCGGCTTACGATCAGTACGGTCATGCGGCGTTTGAGCAGGGCGGTGGTGGCGGATTCGGCGGCGGCTTTGGTGGCGGCGGTGCCGACTTCAGCGATATCTTTGGCGACGTGTTCGGCGATATCTTTGGTGGTGGTCGCCGTCAGCGCGCCTCACGCGGCGCCGATTTACGCTACAACATGGAACTGACGCTGGAAGAAGCGGTACGCGGCGTGACCAAAGAGATCCGCATTCCTACGCTGGAAGAGTGTGATGTCTGCCACGGCAGCGGCGCCAAAGCTGGCACCCAGCCGCAGACCTGTCCGACCTGTCACGGTGCGGGCCAGGTACAGATGCGTCAGGGCTTCTTTACCGTGCAGCAAGCCTGTCCGACCTGTCACGGTCGCGGCTCGGTGATTAAAGATCCGTGCAACGCCTGTCACGGCCACGGCCGCGTCGAGCGCCAGAAAACGCTGTCGGTGAAAATCCCGGCAGGCGTCGACACCGGCGACCGTATCCGTCTTAGCGGAGAAGGTGAAGCGGGCGAACACGGCGCACCGGCTGGCGATCTGTACGTGCAGGTTTCGGTGAAGAAACACCCAATCTTCGAGCGTGAAGATAACAACCTGTACTGCGAAGTGCCGATCAATTTTGCCATGGCAGCGCTGGGCGGCGAGATTGAAGTGCCGACGCTCGACGGTCGCGTGAAGCTGAAAGTGCCGGCAGAAACCCAGACCGGCAAGCTGTTCCGCATGCGCGGCAAAGGCGTGAAGTCGGTGCGCGGCGGTGCGGTTGGCGATCTGCTGTGTCGCGTGGTGGTGGAAACCCCGGTCAGCCTCAACGACAAGCAAAAAGCGCTGCTGCGCGAGCTGGAAGAGAGCTTCGGCGGACCAACCGGCGAGAAAAACAGCCCGCGCTCCAAAAGCTTCTTCGACGGTGTGAAGAAGTTCTTTGACGATCTGACGCGCTAATCGGCTGCGTTACCAGGAAAAGCGGAGAGGTGACTCTCCGCTTTTTTTATGCGCGGCGCTGCCATGCAGATATTCAACGGCATTGTTTTTTGTCATTCAACGCTTTAACAGCTCACCTCCTGTCAAAACGACAGCATCTTGGTAGCTGCGCCATTTATTGCGCGATAAATCGCGCCGCTACAAATGTCGTGCGGCTTGCGACTACCTCAACAGGGCGCCATTGATGGCGACCTGAAGCCGCGAAAACCCCCGCCAAAAACGCCTCCTCATCTTGCAAAAACCGGCTCCGTTTTCATCAATAGCATTTTTCGGCATTGCGTCGAAAATATATCATAGGTATCTTGCAAGGCGTTTAATGAGAATGATTTTCGATAACATCCACCATCAGCGGTGTGCGGCAGCGCAGTAGCGCGGGACCGCCGCTGCAGGGAGAGAAACGTTGCCAAACCCGACTCACCACCGCGCTCCGCAACGCGTGCGCAATGAATTACGCTTCCGTCACATCACCGTCGCCAGCAAAACGCGGGTGGCCGATGCCTTCTGGCGCATCGTCTTCAGCGGCAGCGATCTGGCGGGCTTCCACTCGCCCTCTTTTGATGACCACATCAAGGTGTTTTTCCCGGATACGCCAGGCAGTGCGCTGGCGCTGCCGCACATGACTGACGAAGGCATCGTCTGGCCTGAGGGTGTGCGTCCGGCGGCGCGTGACTATACGCCGCTGGCCTTTAACGGCAGCGATTCGCTGACGCTGGATTTTTATATCCACGATGGCGGCGTCGCCAGCAGCTGGGCCAGTGCCGCTCAGCCGGGCGATCGCATCGCCATGGGCGGCCCGCGCGGCTCGTGCGTCGCGCCAGTGGATTATGCCTGCCAGATCTATGTGTGTGATGAGACCGGTCTGCCGGCGTTTAAGCGTCGCTATCAGGAAATGCAGGCACAGCAAATTCATCTGCTGGCCTGTGTCGATGAGCCAATCGGCCGCGCGTATCTTGGCGACCTGCCGGACGTCACGGTGAGCTGGCTCGGCAGCGGCAACATGCAGGCTGAGGCGCTGACGCCGGTGCTCGACCAGATAGTGCTGCCCGCCGAAGATTACTTCATCTGGCTGACCGGCGAAGGCGCAGCGGTGAAGCAGCTGAGCGATTACTTTACGCAGCAGCGCGCGGCACACAGCGACCTGGTGCGCGCCGTCGCTTACTGGCATCAGAAATAACCGTCGCCCGCCCGCGGCCGCCTGTGTTGAATTTTGCCAGGCAGCGGACTACTATCAACGTCCCTTAACTGACCCCGGGAAGGCGATGAAACAGCAGCGGGATGTTCCAGAGCACGCCGATGCGGCGCAGCGTGCCAGCTGTGCCGGCGCGCGCAGAAAGCGGCGTGAGCGGATGCTGGATGCCAGCGATGTCCGGCTGCTGATCCTGCACTTTCTGGCCAGTGGTGCGGCGCACGGGTATGAACTGATCAAGTCGGTGGAAGAATTGTCGAAGGGCGAATATTCCCCCAGCCCCGGCATTATTTATCCCAACCTGACGCTGCTGGAAGAGATGGACGCCATCCGCGTGGTGGATGCCCAGGCCGCGCGCAAAGCCTACGCGCTCAACGACGCAGGCCGCGCGCTGCTGGCGGAAAATCGCGATAACCTGACGGTGATTATTGAGCGGCTCGCCTCGCTGGCGATTCTGGTCAATAACCGCAGCATTCCCCAGGTAGAGCAGGCGATCCACACGCTTCGCTACACGCTCAATCACCGGCTGTCGCAGGAGCAGATTTCACCCGCCACGGTAGACATTGTCGTGGCGGCGCTGCAGGACGCGGCGAAGAAGATCGCCAGCAGCTAAGCGCTCACCCTTTACCGTTACGGTTTCTTCTTGTCCACGTGCCCCAGTTCGCGATCCGGCCAGCAGACATCGCGCACCCGCTGTTTCAGCGCCGCCGCGTCGGGAAAACCGCCTTCCTGTTTGCGTTCCCAAATTACCTGACCATCAATGCTGATCTCGAACACGCCGCCGCTGCCGGGCTGGAGCGTGACCGCGCTGAGATCGCCGGCGAAAGTATGCAGCAGCTCCTGCGCCATCCACGCCGAACGCAGCAGCCAGTTACATTGGGTACAGTAGTGAATGGTTACTGCCGGTTTATCTGCCATCCTATCCCTCCTGTTAGTGCTTGATTAATCATGGGTTAACAAATTGTGCGCACAAAGATACATCTTGATGCAAATGATATTGATAATGATTACCAATTGCATTAAATTGTTTTCGCCATCATTTTACTCTCTATAAATCCCACAGGCATCCCTGCGGCGCCGCTGTCAGTGACACCCGGCAGCTGTGCACTGAAGCGTGCATGACACTGTGCCACAGGTGCCGGGATCGATAACATTATCTGGCCAGCGTGACGCGCTGTTTCACGGTTTTTAGCATAAAGCCGTGGTTTTCTGGCAGCAAACAAGTGAGCGAATACTAACAATTAACCAGGTATTTCGCGCATGTCTTTCAACCTTCAGGGAACTGTTCAGCAGCGTCTGTGTAAAGTCGCTGTCATTGCTTCAGCCATTCACGCAGCCTGCAGCTATGCCGCCAGCGACAGCATCACGCTGGCGCGTTCCGCAGAGCATAACAGTAGCAGTGAACCGGTCATGACCGTCACCGCACCAAAGCCGCAGGCCGGCAATAAAACCACGCTCACCGCCAGCGATCTGCAGAAACGCGGCGCCAATGACTTCGGTTCGATCATGCGTTATGAGCCGCTGGTCAGCGCCACTGGTGCGGCGGGCGGTTCGTCAGCCGGTAAAAGCGGCTTTGACCGTGCAGGCTATACCGGCTACAACATTCGCGGGCTGGAAAGTAACCGTGTCGGACTGGATATCGATGGCATTCCGGTACCGGACGCCACCGGGCGTCCGTACGTCAGCCGCGCCGGGAACAACACCTTCGGTATCGGTCGCGACTACATCGATCCTTATATGTTTGGTAGCGTCGAGATTGAAAAGGGCGCTACGTCGGTGGAGCAACCGAATACCGCGATCGGCGGCAACGTGTCGTTTCACAACAAATCGCCGGACGACTACCTCAGCAGCGATACAACCCACTATTTCGGTTATCAGAGCAACTACAGCTCGGAAGATCGCAGCTGGCACAACGGCATCACTGCGGCGGCAGGGGATGATGAACTGCGCGGCCTGTTTGTCTACAGCCGCCGCGATGGCCAGCAGACGCGCAACAACAGCGGCGTAAAAGACGCCTATCCGGCCAACTGGCACTCGGATGCCTTTATGACGTCAGGCATCTGGCAGCCAGACGATCAGCACAAGCTGAGCGCCACCTTCGACTACTACCACAAAACCAATCACACCCACTACGATACCTGGGACAGCACCACCGGCAACACTATCTGGGGTACGGCGCAACAGCAGAGCGATTCGCGCCGCTGGGGCATTAACCTTGTCGATGAGTGGACGCCGTATAACGAGGTGATCGACACACTGACCACGCGGGTTTACTGGCAGCAAACCGAGGCGCACGACACCACATGGCTGCCGACCAGCGCCAGTCAGTACGGCTTCGTCTACTCTGACTACAACGTCGATACCTTAGGATTTGACACGCGCGCCAGCAAAACACTCGGTCGCCACGAACTGAGCGGCGGCGTCAACGCGCGTGTGGAGAACAGCGAGCGTCCGTTCCGCCAGGAGCCGAACCCGGGCACCTTCGGCACCATCACCCAGCCGCAGTCGGACAGCCGTTCCTGGACCGTGGCCGGTTATCTGCAGGATAAGATCAGTTTCGATCTCGATAGCCACACTTTCGCGCTGATTCCCGGCGTGCGCGTCATTCATCAAAGCACCAAACCGAAGAACCTCGGCGATCTGACCAACGGCAGCACGGTGCTGACTGAAGAGCAGGTGGAAAAACTGTACGGCAAGACCAATTCAGACACCGAAGTGCTGCCGTCACTGACCTTGCAGTACGATATCAATCCGGCGCTCACCACCTGGCTGCAATATAAGCGCGGCGTGGAGTTCCCGACCACCAGCCAGCTGTACGGCTCGTGGAACCTTGGTTCAAGCTACGCCGGCAGCGCGCAGTATGCGCTGATTGGTAATGCCGATCTGAAAACCGAGACCAGCAACAATTTTGAGTGGGGTCTGAAAGGACAGCCGACCGACGGTATCACCCTCAATACCTCGGTGTTCTACAACACCTACAAAAACTTTATTGCCTACACCCGCTATCGTCGTGCCACCAACCCGGCGATGTTCGTCAATGTTCCGGCCAACATCTACACCAGCTATCAGGCTGAGAACCGCGACAAAGCCTACATTTATGGGGCGGAGATCAGCACCCGCGTCAACTACGGCAGCTGGTTCCCGACCGTGGATGGCCTGAGCAGCACCTTTGCGCTCGGCTACAGCGAGGGTAAAGCGAAATCCCGCTATCTGGGCGACAAATACATCGATCTCGACAGCGTCGCGCCGCTGAAAGCGATTGTCGGCGTCGCGTGGGACGACAAAGCGCGCGGTTACGGCGCGGCGCTCACCGCCACCTTCGTCAAAGGCAAACAGGCCAGCGCCACCAACCGTGAAAGCTACAGCAACAGCGGGGCGGCCATCAGCGACGCCAGCAGCGAATACATGCGCGTGCCGGGCTACGGCCTGATCGATGCCACTGCGTACTGGCAGCTGACGAAAAACGTCAGGCTGAGCGGCGGTGTCTACAACATTACCGATCGCAAATACTGGGATTACCTCAGCAGCCGCACGCTGACCAGCGCCAGCGCGCAGGAGCGCAACGACATCAATCTGGCCGTGATGCCGGGACGCACCTGGCAACTGGGCGTGAACGTCGACTTCTAATCACTTTTCGCCCTGCGGTGGCGCAGGGCATTTTCACGGGAGCAAGCGCAATGCATCAACGCTATCAACACTATCTGGCGCTGAAAGGCCAGCATCCAAAAATGTACGCGCGTGATTTAGCCGCGCTGATGGGCATAGGGGAAGCCCAGCTGTGCGAAGCGCGCGTGGGCCACGACGCGCTGCCGCTGCGCGCCGATTTTCCAGCGCTGCTGACGGCGCTGGCGGCAGTGGGTGAGACCAAAAGTATTACGCGCAATGCTTATGCGGTGCACGAACAGCTGGGAACCTACAGCAATCTGCATCTCGGTGAACACGGCGGGCTGGTGCTTAATCCGCGTGCGCTCGACCAGCGTCTGTTTCCCGCGCAGTGGCACAGTGCTTTCTTCCTGCATGAGCAGACCGCGCACGGCGAACGGCAGAGCATCCAGATTTTCGATCGTCACGCCGATGCGGTGCTGAAAATCTACACTACCGCGCAAACGGCGATGCTGGCGTGGCAGGCGCTGATTGAGCGCTTCCGGCTGGCGCACGCGCCTCAGCTGCAGCCGCAGCCGGTCAGCGCCACGCCGTTCAGCGACCAGGTTGATGCCGGCACTGTCGAAGCGGAATGGCGTGCCATGACCGATGTGCATCAGTTCTTTGGCCTGCTGAAGCGTCACCATCTCGCGCGGCCGCAGGCATTTCGCGCGGTGCCGGATGATTTAGCGTGTCAGGTGAGCAACACCGCGCTGGCAACGCTGCTGGCGCAGGTGCAGCAGGATGGCAATGAAATCATGATTTTCGTCGGCAATCGCGGCTGTACCCAGATCTTTACCGGCGCTATCGACAAAGTTGTGCCGCTGGATAACTGGATTAATGTTTTTAATCCCACGTTCACGCTGCATCTGATGGCGGACTGCATTCACGAGAGCTGGGTGACACGCAAGCCGGGCGGTGATGGTTTCGTCACCAGTCTGGAGCTGTTCGCTGCCGATGGCACGCAGATTGCCCAGCTGTACGGCCAGCGCAGCGAGGGCACGCCGGAACAGGCACGCTGGCGCGAGCAGGTGATGGCGCTGACGCCGACAGGAGCCGCCGCATGAAAGCGCTGATCCTGACACTGCTTGCTCTGCTGACGCTGCCGGCGTGGGCGGCGCAGCGCATCATTACTATCGGCGGCGATGTAACGCAGATCGTCTATGCGCTGGATGCGCAGGCGCAGCTGGTGGCGCGCGACAGCACCAGCCAGCATCCGGCGCAGGCCACCAGACTGCCGGATATTGGCTACATGCGCCAGCTCAACGCCGAGGGCATTCTGGCGCTGAAACCGACGCTGGTACTGGCCAGCGCGCTGGCTAAACCATCGCTGGTGTTGCAGCAGGTGGCGGACGCCGGAGTAACGGTGGTGGAGGTCAGTGGGGATAACCGCCTCGATGCCATCACGGACAAAATCGCCACCATTGGCAACGCGCTGCAGCGTGAACAGGCGGCCCGCGCGTTGATCGACAAGGTCAACAAACAGCGTGCGCAGCTACCGCAGCAGCCGCTGCCGGTGAAAGTGCTGTTTATCATGGCGCACGGTGGTTTACGCACCCAGGCGGCTGGTGCGCAGACCGGCGCTGACGGCGCAATTCGCGCTGCCGGCCTGGTCAATGCCATGGGCGCGGTACCGCACTATCAGCAGCTGTCGCAGGAGGGCGTCGTGGCGGCAGCACCGGATTTGGTGGTGGTCGGCGAAGAGGGGCTGCGCACGCTGGGAGGCGAACAGGCGGTGTGGGCGCTGCCAGGCCTGAAGCTGACGCCGGCCGGCCAGCATCACGCGCTGCTGGTGATTGATGAGATGGCGCTGCTGAGTTTCGGCCTCGATACGCCGGGCGCGATTTTGCGCCTGCGCCAGGCGGCGGAAGCCGTGCAGCATGATTAACCGCCTGATGATGCGCTGGCTGATGTTAATGAGTATCAGCATGCTGGGGTGCATGCTGCTGGCGGCCAACCTCGGTGCGATGCCGCTGTCGCTGCGCACGCTGTGGCAGGCGCCGTTCAGCGATCTGGCCTGGCAAATCTGGCTCACAATTCGCCTGCCGCGCGTTTTGCTGGCGGTGCTGACTGGCATGGCGCTGGCGGTGTCCGGCGCGGTGATGCAGGGGCTGTTTCGTAATCCGCTGGCCGATCCCGGACTGCTGGGGATCAGCAGCGGTGCCGGGCTGGCGGTGGCGCTCTCGGTGGTGTTACCGGTGAGCCTGCCGCCGCTGCTGGCGCTGTGGCTGCCCTCGCTGGCAGCGTTTGCCGGCAGCCTGGTGGTGACGCTGCTGATCTTCAGCTTTAGCCGGCTGGCGCAGGGCCAGCTGGCGCGCCTGCTGCTGGTGGGCATTGCGATTAATGCGCTGTGCGGCGCGGCGGTTGGCGTGCTGTCGTGGCTGAGCAACGACCAGCAGCTGCGTCAGCTGTCGCTGTGGGGCATGGGCAGCCTGACGGGTGCCCAGTGGCCGAGCCTGCTGGTGTGTGCGCTGCTGATGGTGCCGGCGCTGCTGCTGGTGCAGACGCGCGCGCGTCGCCTCAATCTGCTGCAGCTGGGCGAAGAGGACGCGCACTATCTGGGCGTCGATGTTAAACGCACGCAGCGCCAGCTGCTGGTGCTGAGTGCGCTGCTGGTGGGCACGGCGGTGGCGGTCAGCGGCATTATCGGTTTTGTCGGGCTGGTGGTGCCGCACGTGATGCGTTTTTGTCTCGGCAGTGACCACCGCTGGCTGCTGCCGGGCGCGGCGCTGGCAGGAGCGATTCTGCTGTTGCTGGCGGATACGCTAGCGCGCACCGTGGTGATTCCGGCCGAAATGCCGGTCGGGCTGCTAACCAGTCTGCTGGGCGGGCCGTGGTTCCTGTCGCAGATTCTGCGCCAGCAAAGGGGGCTGAATGAGTGAGCCGTTGCAGGCGCGCGGACTGCGGTTTGGCCGGGGAACGCGTACCTTAATCGATGATGTTTCCCTGACGCTGCCGCCGGGCGAAATGGTTGCCCTGATCGGTCCTAACGGTGCCGGTAAGTCGACGCTGCTGCGGCTGCTGACCGGCTTTCTGCACGCGGACGCCGGCGAATGCTGGCTGGGCGATCGTCCACTGGCGGCCTGGCCGCGCGAACCGCTGGCGCAGCGCCGGGCGGTGATGCGCCAGCAAAACAGCGTCACCTTTCCGCTGCCGGCTGCCGACGTGGTGGCGATGGGGCGCGCACCCTGGCCGGCCGGTAACTGCCAGGCGGTGGTGCAGGAGGTGATGCAGTTAACCGGCAGCGCGCCGCTGGCGCAGCGCGACTATCGCTCGCTGTCGGGCGGGGAGCAGCAGCGCGTGCAGCTGGCCCGGGTGCTGGCGCAGCTGTGGCATGACGACGGTCCGCGCGGCTGGTTGTTGCTGGATGAACCCACCTCCGCGCTCGATCTCTACTGGCAGCAGTCCACTCTGCGCCTGCTGCACCGGCTGACGCGCAATGGCCGCTTCAGCGTCTGCGCGGTGCTACACGATTTGAACCTCGCCTCACTGTGGTCGGATCGGGTGTTGCTGTTACACCACGGGCAACTGGTGGCGCAGGGCGCACCGCACGCGGTGATGACCGAACCGATCCTGACGCGCTGGTATCAGGCCGACCTGCAGGTGGTTACGCTGCCAGCGCAGGATCGGCCGCAGATACAGCTGCGGCCATAACTGCACCCTGCACCGGGTCAGGGCGCCTGGCGGCAATCGACAATCAGCCGCCCACGCACCTGGCCCGCCAGCAGCTGTTCTGCGCCTGTGCGCGCCTCGCTCAGTGGAATCACATTGGTCATCTGCTCCAGCTGCGCGCCGTCAACCAGCTCTGCCAGACGCTGCCACGCCTGCTGACGCAGCGGTTTGGCGCACATCACGCTGTCCACGCCGGCCAGCGTAACGCCGCGCAGAATAAACGGCGCGACGCTGGTGGGCAGATCGAGGCCCTGCGCCATGCCGCAGGCGGCGACCACGCCGTCGCGCTGAATCCCGGCTAACACATTGGCCAGCGTATGGCTGCCGACGCTATCGATCGCCGCAGCCCAGCGCTCTTTCGCCAGCGGTTTGCCAGGCGTGCTCAGTTCGTTACGGTCAATAATCGCGGAGGCGCCGAGCGTATCAAGCAGGTAGGCGCTGTCGCTGGCGCGGCCGCTGGATGCCACCACCTCATAGCCGAGACGCGCCAGCAGGCTCACGCTGAAACTGCCCACGCCGCCGCTGGCACCGGTAACCAGCACCGGACCGTGCTGCGGTGTGATGCCCTGTTTTTCCAGCGCCAGCACGCACAGCATCGCGGTAAAGCCGGCAGTACCAATCGCCATGGTTTGCAGCGGGCTGAGCGCCGCGGGGACCTTGACCAGCCAGTCGCCGGAGACGCTGGCTTTCTGCGCCAGCCCGCCCCAGTGTTTCTCGCCCACGCCCCAGCCGGTGAGCAGCGCGATATCGTCCTGCTGCCACTCCGGATGGCGGCTGTGGATCACCCGGCCAACAAAATCGATGCCCGGCACCATGGGAAACTGGCGCACAATCGGCCCTTTATTGCAGATGGCCAGCGCGTCTTTGTAGTTGAGGGTGGAGTAGCTTACTTCGAGGGTAACATCCTGATCGGGCAATTGTTGCTCTGACAGATCCTGCAGGGATGTGCGGTATCCCTGTTCATCATTTTCAATGACCAGTGCCTTGAACATGCAGCCTCCGGCTGGTTGGGGAAAGTGTGCCTCATACTACGCTTCTGCCCGCGCGACTGCCAGGCGGGTTGCCGTGGCTGGTGTGCCAGACCTGACTGGCGTTACATTCTGCATAACTTTGCATAACCTTCGACTATTCAGGCAGTTAGAAACGCGCCCATTAAAAATAATCATTTTAATACAACGGGTTACTCATCTGGTGCACTGCATCAAAATTCCGCCCTGATTGGTTGTTCGCGGGAAAAAAAGATGCCATCATGTCGCCCGAATTTATTTCCCATCTTCATTGCTGAGGACGCCGCCATGCCCGGTACAATGCACATCTGCACTTGTCGCCGTGCGCTTCATGCTAAGCGCGCCTCCGTCATCTGTTGTTCGCATTTCCCGCTCACCATGCGGTGAGGCGCATCCCCGTTTGCTGTTGGATATGAGTAAAGACAGATGCGATCTGGCTTTACTGATGTCTATCGGTTGCGGCCGCCGGACGTTATTCGCCGGGGAAATTTCCTCATTGCTGTGCCACTGGCACCCACTCATCCTTCATTACGGGGATTTGTGTTATGAACCCATTGAAAATTGCTGCCAGCGTAGCGGTAGCGCCAAGCCTGAGTCTTAACACCGCGCGCGACGTGGTGACGCTGGACAATACCGATTTCACCGATGTTGCCGCGGTGGTGATCTCGCTGGCCGACACGCGCAGCGGCGTGCTGACGCTGCTGCGCCAGACCGGCTTCAATCTGCCGGTGTTTGTCGCGAACGCCTTTGATGACGCGGTGCTGGCATTGCCGGGCGTGACCGGAGAGATTAACGGCGCAGCGGAAGAGTGGCAGGCGCTGGAGCAGGCGGCGCAGGCGTATGAAGCAGAACTGCTGCCGCCGTTTTTCGACACCCTGACGCGCTATGTTGATATGCAAAACAGCACCTTTGCCTGTCCGGGCCATCAGGGCGGGGCGTTTTTCCGTCGTCATCCGGCCGGACGCCAGTTTTATGAGTTCTACGGCGAGAACGTTTTTCGCTCCGATATGTGTAACGCGGACGTCAAGCTGGGCGATTTACTGATCCACGAAGGCTCGGCCAAGGATGCGCAGAAATATGCCGCGCGCGTGTTCAACGCCGATAAAACCTACTTCGTGCTGAACGGCACCTCCAGCGCCAACAAAGTGGTGACCAACGCGCTGCTGACGCGCGGCGATCTGGTGCTGTTTGACCGCAACAACCATAAATCCAACCATCACGGTGCGCTGATCCAGGCGGGCGCCACGCCGGTTTATCTGGAAGCGGCGCGTAACCCGTTTGGCTTTATTGGCGGCATCGATGCGCACTGTTTCGACGAGGCGTATCTGCGCGAACAGGTGCGCCAGGTCGCGCCACAGCGTGCGGATCAGCCGCGTCCGTTCCGGCTGGCGATCATTCAGCTTGGCACCTACGATGGCACGGTGTACAACGCGCGCCAGGTGGTGGACCGCATCGGGCATCTGTGTGACTACATCCTGTTTGATTCGGCATGGCTGGGTTACGAGCAGTTTATTCCGCTGATGGCCGGCTGCTCGCCGCTGACGCTGGAGCTCAGCGAGAACGATCCGGGCATCTTTGTCACCCAGTCGGTGCATAAGCAGCTGGCGGGCTTCTCGCAGACTTCGCAGATTCACAAGAAAGATAACCACATTCGCGGCCAGAAACGCTTCTGCCCACACAAGCGGCTGAACAACGCGTTTATGCTGCACGCCTCGACCAGCCCGTTCTATCCGCTGTTCGCCGCGCTGGATATCAACGCCAGAATGCATCAGGGCGAAGCGGGGCGCAGTATGTGGCACGACTGCGTTACGCTGGGCATTGATGCGCGTAAAGCGATCCTTGAGCGCTGCAGCCTGATTCAGCCCTTCCTGCCGGAGCAGGTGCACGGCAAGCCGTGGCAGGCGGCGGAAACCGCCACCATCGCCGCCGATCCGGCGTATTTCAGCTTCGAACCGGGCGCGAAGTGGCACGGTTTTGCCGGTTACGATGCCGGGCAGTACCTGGTGGATCCGTGCAAGCTGCTGCTCACCACACCGGGCATTGATGCCGCCAGCGGCGAATACACCCGCTTTGGCATTCCGGCCACCATTCTCGCCAACTATCTGCGCGAGAACGGGATCGTGCCGGAGAAGTGCGATCTTAACTCGATCCTGTTCCTGCTGACGCCAGCGGAAACGCCGGAAAAAATGGCGCATCTGGTGGCGATGCTGGAGCAGTTTGAACAGCACGTGCGTGAAGATGCGCTGCTGGCCGAAGTGCTGCCGAGCGTGTATCGCAGGCACGTCGAGCGCTATCAGGGCTACACGCTGCGTCGTTTGTGTCAGGAGATGCACGATTTGTACGTCAGCTACGACGTCAAGGATCTGCAGCGCGACATGTTCCGTCATGCGTGTTTCCCGAAGGTCGAGGTCAATCCGCAGGATGCGCATCAGGCGTATATTCGCGGTGACGTTGAGCTGGTGCCGATTGCCCGCGCGGAAGGGCGCATTGCCGCTGAGGGCGCGCTGCCGTATCCGCCGGGTGTGCTGTGCGTGGTGCCCGGCGAAACCTGGGGCGGCGCGGTGCAGCGCTATTTCCTCGCGCTGGAAGCGGGGATCAATCTGCTGCCGGGCTTTTCACCGGAATTGCAGGGCGTTTATACCGAGGAAGATGACAGCGGGTATAAGCGGTTAGTGGCGAATATGATGTTGTAGGAAGGGGCTGTT
This sequence comes from Pantoea dispersa, assembly GCF_035783935.1. Classification (GTDB taxonomy): domain Bacteria; phylum Pseudomonadota; class Gammaproteobacteria; order Enterobacterales; family Enterobacteriaceae; genus Pantoea; species Pantoea dispersa_C. The sequence continues at coordinate 74,150 of NZ_JALKOV010000006.1, forward strand.
CCCACACCGCACGGCACCTTCTCCCGCAGGAGCGGGAGAAGGTGGCGATGAGCGCTAATCAATAACGATGGTAGCTGCGCTGAGCCTGGCTCACTTTGTACAGATAGCGGCGCGATTCGGCCGATGGATGGTTGGTGGTCAGCGTCTGATACACCTGGCTCGGTGACATGCCGTTGATGGTGGCGAAAGCGCGGTCTTTATCGCTGGAGAACACGCGCAGCACGCTGCCCGCACCGCCGTTATAGGCGGTGATCACCGCGTAACGGCGCGACAGCGGATCCTGAATCCCGCCGAGATAGCTCTTCTGCAACAGCGACAGATAGGCAGTACCGGCATCAATGTTGTTGGCCGGATCGAGCAGGTAGCTGCGGCTCGGTTTACCCCATTTGCCCTTCATGCGGAACACATCGACCCCGGCAGTATGCTGCACCACCTGCATCAGACCCAGCGCATCGGCGTTGCTTACCGCATAAGGGTTGAAGCTCGATTCGGTCTGCATGATCGCCAGAATCAGCGAGGCATCAACGCCATACTGTTCGGCGGCTTTGCGCACCAGCGGCAGATATTTATGCGCACGTTTGTCGAGGTGGTTTGGCACCATCGGAATAGTCACCGACCAGATGACGTGCAGCCCGGAGGTGCGTTTCTGCAGTTTGTTCTGAATCAGGTAATCGGCAAAGTTGCCAGCGCGCCCCTGCCAGCGGATCGGCTGACCGGTATTATCCAGCACCTGACCGTACAGCAAAGGCTCTTTACTGATCTGAATATCATTGGCGTCGGAGTAAAGGTCGACGTTGCCCGGATCGTCACCAATCAACAGCGTGGTGATGATGGCCTGGCGCAGGCTGGCCATCGGATCGGTACCGGAAATGGTCTCAATGGTGATGCTACCGCTGTCGAAGTTGATGTGACTGCGGGTGTAATAGTTGTCGCTGTATTTGACGTAATCTTTCGGTCCGGCGATCAGAACCTCATTCATCCCCCAGATATTCTCGATGTTGGCGGCAAATTGCCCCATCAGAATGTCAAAACCGTTGGTGTCCTTAACCCACTCTTCATGGTACTGCGATTTTTTTTGTCCGGAGCAGGAGACTAACAGGGGTGCGATGACCAGCAGTGCTATCAGTTTTTTATTCATTGTGAATGCGTGCCTGATTCGAAAAAAGAGGGCCTCAAAGGAAGGCCCTGAACGTTTATTTTTCTGGCGGGGTAAAACCTTCAATGTGCACATCTTTGCCTTCGAACAGGAAATTCACCATCTCCTTCTCCAGCACTTTGCGATCTTCCGGGTTCATCATGTTGAGCTTCTTCTCGTTGATCAACATGGTCTGCTTAGACATCCACTGCTGCCAGGCTTCTTTAGAAATCTCATTGTAGATGCGCTTACCCAGTTCGCCAGGATAGAGCTGAAAGTCCTGGCCTTCAGCGTCGCGTTGCAGATAGGTACAAAAAATGGTGCGGCTCATTACTCTTCCTCTTCGGTCAAACGGGTTCGCAGTTGAAGCTGCCGGGGATGGCGCAGCTCATGCAGCAGGCGCTCTACCGGCGCGGCCAGCCCCACTGACGGTGGTTGCGCTAAGTTATACCAGAGACCGCCGGCTTCATCCATCAGCGACCCGGAGGAAGGCCACGCCAGCCACATAGGCACAATGTCTAAGTGGAAATGGCTGAAGGTGTGACGAAACGCGGTGAGCTGCTGCGGCTTCGCGGTGATGCCGCGCGCCGCCAGCCAGTCAGTCAGCGCTTGCTCACTGGTGAACTGCGGGAAGCAGAACAGGCCGCCCCACAAACCCACCGGCGGACGCTGTTCCAGAAACACCTCGTCGCCGTGCTGCAGCATCAGGAACCAGCCGCTGCGCTCTGGCAGCGTGACTTTCGGCTTCTTGCCGGGATAATCAGCCCAGTTGCCCTGTGCATAGGCCTCGCAGCCGCTGTTAAGCGGGCAGATTTCGCATTTCGGGCGGGAGCGAGTACACACTAACGCGCCGAGATCCATCATTGCCTGATTGAACTGGCTGACGCCTTCCGCTGGCGTGACGTCTTCGCTGATCTGCCACAGCCGCTTCTCCACCTCTTTTTTGCCCGGCCAGCCGCTCACCGCATAGCAGCGCGCCAGCACGCGTTTTACGTTGCCGTCGAGGATCGGGAAATGCAGGCCAAGCGACAGCGACAGAATCGCGCCCGCCGTGGAGCGGCCGACGCCCGGCAGCGCCGCGACGTCATCGAAATGGGGCGGGAATACGCCGCCGTGCAGCTCAACCACCTGTTTAGCCGCCTTGTGCAGGTTACGCGCCCGTGCGTAATAGCCGAGGCCGGTCCACAGATGCAGCACTTCATCGAGCGGTGCGGCGGCCAGGTCGGCAACCGTGGGGAAGCGCGCCATAAAGCGTTCGAAATAGGGAATAACGGTGGCAACCTGCGTCTGCTGCAGCATCACTTCAGAGAGCCACACCTTATAAGGTGTTTTCTCCAGCTGCCACGGCAGAGTTTTACGGCCAAAGCGTTGATACCACTCCAGCACCTGTTGCGCGAACTGCGGCGCCTGCATCATAAGAAGGAAATTTTCCGTGTTTACTCTACAATCAGGCAGGAATTCCAGCACAGAGACATCAGGGTGTAAACCGGAAGATTGCAAAGGCTTGCTTCTGTTACTTAACTTTGCATAATGCCCGTTTCCCTGAACAGGCTAACCAGCAGGTTTCAACATGATTAATGACGTCATCACCCCGGAATTTGATGAGAACGGGCGGCCTTTACGCCGTATCCGCAGTTTTGTGCGCCGCCAGGGGCGCTTAACGAAAGGACAGCAGCTCGCGCTCGACAATTACTGGCCGGAGATGGGCGTCGAGTATCAGCCGCAGCCGCTCGACATGGCCGCGCTGTTTGGCCGCGAAGCGCCGCTGGTGCTGGAGATCGGGTTTGGCATGGGCGCCTCGCTGGTGACCATGGCGCAAAATAATCCGCACCAGAACTTCCTCGGCATTGAAGTGCACGCGCCGGGTGTCGGTGCCTGCCTGGCGTCGGCCAAAGAGGCTGGCGTGGAGAACCTGCGCGTGATGTGTCACGACGCAGTGGAAGTGCTGGAGAACATGGTGCCGGACAATTCGCTGCGCATGGTGCAGCTGTTTTTCCCGGACCCGTGGCATAAAGCGCGTCACAACAAGCGCCGCATCGTGCAGGTACCGTTTGCCGAGCTGGTGCTGCGTAAGCTGAAGCTGGGCGGTGTGTTCCACATGGCGACCGACTGGGAAGAGTACGCCACGCACATGCTCGAAGTGATGAGCAGCATCGATGGCTATAGCAATCAGTCGGAGAGCCAGAATTACGTGCCGCGTCCGGAAACGCGTCCGTTAACTAAATTTGAGCAGCGCGGGCAGCGACTGGGCCATGGCGTATGGGATCTGATGTTTGAGAGGGTGAAATAATGGCCGTAAAACGTAGCCGCCGTTTACGTAAAAAGTTGCATGTTGATGAGTTCCAGGAGCTGGGCTTCTCTGTTGCCTGGCGTTTTGCCGAAGGCACCAGTGAGGAAGAGGTGGATGCCACGCTCGATCAGTTCATCAATGAGGTGATCGATCCGAATGGTCTGGCCTATGACGGCAGCGGCTATCTGGTGTGGGAAGGGCTGGTGTGTCTGCAGCAGACCGGTAAGTGCACCGACGCGCACCGCGAGCTGGTGCGTAACTGGCTGGAAAAGAAAAATCTCGCCGATATTCAGGTCACTGAACTCTTCGACGTTTGGTGGGACTAAGTATCACCACTGGCGATAACTTCGCGCGATGAATCGCGCCGCTACACATTCAGTGCGTGTTGGTTGATTCGCTTGCCCAACGCACCTTTCGTAGCGGCGCAATAGCTTCGCGCGATGAATCGCGCCGCTACACATTCAGTGCGTGTTGGTTGATTCGCTTGTCCAATGCACCTTTCGTAGCGGCGCAATAACTTCGCGCGATGAATCGCGCCGCTACACATTCAGTGCGTGTTGGTTGATTCGCTTGTCCAATGCACCTTTCGTAGCGGCGCAATAACTTCGCGCGATGAATCGCGCCGCTACACATTCAGTGCGTATTGGTTGATTCGCTTGTCAAATGCACCTTTCGTAGCGGCGCAATTTATTGCGCATCGCCAGACGCAGCACAATGCCACCGCTTATCAGACTATTCACATCTGCAGGAGATTTCATGGTTCGTAAGGCTCTTCTCGCCGCGCTGCTGCTGACGGCAGCTCAGGCGCATGCTGACTATCAGTGCAGCGTCAATCCAAAGGATGATGTGATCATCAAACCCCAGAGCGTGCAGGTGGTGGGCAGCAACGGCAACCTTGAAATCACGCCACAGGGCGATGTGCAGTTCAACGGCAAGCCGGTGAGCGTCGATAACGCCACGCGCCAGCAGGCGATTGACTACCAGAACGCGCTGCGTCGCGATCTGCCTTGGGTCGACAGCGGCGCAACCACCCGTCTGGAGCGCGGCCGCGTGGCGCTGGATAAAGTGATCGTCGAAAAACTCGGGGCGGACAGCAACGTGCGCAATCGCCTGACCACGCTGAACGGCCAGCTCAAGCAGCAGATGAACCGCATCATCGAGCATCGTCCGGATGGCCTGACCTTCCACCATCAGGCCATTGAGCAGGTGCGCGCCGACGGCGAGAAGCTGGTGCAGAGCACGCTGGGCGGAGTGTTGCAGGATAGCCTGAACGAGATGGGCACCAAACAGGCCGCCAGCGGCAGCAATCCGCTGCAGGCGCTGATGGGCAACCTCGGCGGGCTACAGCAGTCGATTCAGACTGAATGGAACAATCAGGAGCAGGATTTCCAGAACTTTGGTCATGAAGTGTGTAACCGGGTGACCGCACTGGAAAGCCAGCGCAAAACGCTGATGCAAAACGTAAAGGGCTAAGCCAGACGCGTTGCCGCTGCATGCACGGAACATCACGGCGTCATTGTTCTTCTGAACAGTGGCGCCTTTTTTATCCCTGCGACTTTTAAGCCGTGATTTAACGGGTTGTCCTAGATTCGGGACGAATCTGATAACGGCAAAATTTCCGCATTAATAACTATATCAACGGGCATTAAGCCTATTGAACTTATTAATTTTTAAGGAAAATTTTATGTTATTTTCTGACACCTCTGCTTCCAGTTCACATCCGGTTTTATCTCCCCCTGTGGTTATCTTTGCCGAACGCGGCTGGTACAACGATCCGCAAAAACGCTGGCAGGGAACGGTGCAAACGCCGGATGCGGTTGAAGTCATCGTGACGGTTAACGGTGGCAATCCGCTACGCGTGCCGGTGATCAATGGCCACTTCGAGTGGATGCCGCTACAGCCAATGGCCGATGGCGAATACCAGCTCACGTTCACCGCCGTGGATGCCGCTGGCAATCACAGCGCACCCACGCGCGTGGATTACAATATTGATACCCATCCGCCCGCCAGACCGATCATTGAAGCGATTGAAGACCACGTTGCCGGCGGTGTGGAGGACGGTAACAGCATCCGCCGTAACGGCTATACCAACGATGATCAGCCGGTGGTACGCGGGCAGGCAGAAGCCAACACGCTGGTCTATCTTTATGATGGTAACAACCTTCTCGCCTCTGCCCGTGCCGATGCGCAGGGCAACTGGCAGGCGCAGCTCGATCTGCCGCAGGACGGAACCTATAACCTGACGGCGCAGGCCGAGGATCGCGCCGACAACCGCAGCCAGCCGTCGCCGAAGTGGACCTTTCATCTCGATACGCTTGCCCCGGACACGCCAGCGTTCAGCTATTACGACGACAATCGCGGGCTGTATCAGGGCCAGTTTGGCCGCGGCAAACCCACCGATGATGTCCGGCCGGAACTGCACGGCGAAGCCGAGCCCGGCAGCGTGGTGCGCATTCAGTATGCCGCACCGGGCGGTAAGTGGATTGTCGGCGGTACGGCCACCGTCGACAGCAGCGGCCACTGGCACTGGACGCCGCCGCAGGATCTGCTGCCGGACGGCGACTGGCGTTTTCGCAGCCGCAGCAGCGATAAAGCCGGCAACCTCAGTCAGTGGAGCGACAGCTGGACGCTAACCATCGACACCCGCATCAACACGCCCACCATCCTGCAGGCTATCGATGACGTCGGCACCATCCAGCCGGTGCTGCCGGGCCAGACCACCGACGATAAGCGACTCGATTTTTCCGGACAGGCCGAGCCTTACAGTCAGGTGACGCTGTACCTGAACGGCGTGGCAGCCGGCAGCGCCACGGTGGGTGCCGACGGCCGCTGGCAGATTACGCCGGACCGCGACATGCAGAAGGGCATCAACAACTTTACGGTAAAAGCGGTCGATCTGGCAGGTAACGTCAGTGACTATGCGCCCAACTGGGCGATCAATTATGATTCCGGCGTAAAGCACAGTTCTGGCGAAGAGAACTGGAACTGCCGCGCCAATATCAGTTGGCAAACCGGCCGGGTGTATCAGTACGGCGGATTGAAAGTTACCGAACTGAAACACGGCACCAGCAACAGCAGTTTCTACACTGGCATCATGAACCGGCCGGATGGTTATGAAAGCAAAGCGATTGAGATGCTGGATCATTCGATCGTGCAGTTTGATTGTGGTGCCACCAATTACGTCGAGTTCAATTATGGCTATCTCCACAATTGCGATACCTACGTGGATATCTTCTCCCCCGGCGGTGAATTGCTGGGACGTGAATACCTGCAGCCCGGCGGCGCCAGCCGGTCTGAGCAGGGCCTGAACACCTTTAGCTGGCAGGCTCCGGCGGGCCAGCAGATTGGCTATATTGACGTCCATTCAGGTGAAGATCCGGATACCTATAAAAAAGTGCTGTGCTGGAACGTGCTGGTGAAGCGCGATGTCGGCTGGATTATTGACACTGTGCGCTGGGGCAAAGACGAGAGCCTGTTACAGCACAATACGCTGCCGGAAACGCAGCAACGGGAGGGCGCGCAGCTGCATCTGAATGATGTACAGCAGTGGCTGGCGGCGCACAGCGGACAACCGCTGCAGGGCTTCTCTGCGCTGGTGCTGGAAGGAGAACATCAGCAGCTTGATTATCAGCAGCTGACGCAGCATATCAGCGGCCTGCGGCATATCGATCTTAGCGGCACAGGAGACAATCTGCTGCAGCTGGATGCGCAGCAGCTGTTGCAGCAGGCGCAGCAGGATTTACTGCTGCCAGAGCGCGCGCACAGCTGGCTGATTGATGGTGATGCCGGCGATGTGGTGCAGCTCAGCGATAGCACGCAATTTTATCAGCAGTGGCAGCAGCAGGGGACGCAGCAGAGCGGTGGCAAAGTGTGGCAGGTGTTTGAGAGTCTCGATCACAGCGCGACGCTGTTAATCAATAATGAGGTGACGGTCGCCTGAGCGTAAGGGATGCAGCCGTGCCGCACTGCACGGCTGCCAGCGGAAAAGGCGCGCGCCTTCTCCGCTGAATTTACATGAACAGCTCCAGCAACGAATTCAGGAACAGTTTGCCTTTTTCGGTAATCTGCCAGTGTTCTGCCTCTTCCTGCACATAACCGGCGGCGATGGCCGCGTCGATCTGCGGGCGAATCACTGCCTCGTCCAGCCCGGTGTAGCGCTGAAAGTCGGCGCGCGGCGCGGCTTCCAGCAGGCGGAAACGGTTCATAAAGAACTCGAACGGTTTGTCCTCGTCCGGCACGTCTTGCTGCTTATCCAGATAGTTGCCCTTCATAAAACCGCGCGGATGACGGGTTTTCACCGTGCGCACGATGCGCCCGTCCGGCTGCGTCAGCTTGCCGTGCGCGCCACAGCCGATGCCGAGGTAATCACCGAAGCGCCAGTAGTTCAGGTTATGCTCGCAGCGATAGCCCGGTTTGGCGTAGGCCGAGGTTTCATACTGCTGATAGCCTGCGGCGCTCAGCAGCTGATGACCCTGCTCAAAGATATCCCACAGCGCATCGTCATCCGGCAATACCGGCGGGCGTGAACCAAACAGCGTGTTGGGCTCAATGGTCAGCTGATACCACGACAGATGCGGCGGGTTGAGGGCAATCGCCTGGCGCAAATCGTCCAGCGCCTCTTCCAGCGACTGATCCGGCAGACCGTGCATCAGGTCGAGGTTAAAGCTGCGCAGGCCGAGACCGGCCGCCAGCTGTGCCGCGCGGCGCGCCTCGTCCGGACCGTGGATGCGGCCCAGGCGCGTCAGCTTTTGCGGACTGAAACTCTGCACGCCAATCGAAATCCGGTTAATGCCCGCCCGCTGGTAGCCGCTGAAGCGATCGGCTTCCACCGTGCCCGGATTGGCTTCCATGGTGATTTCGGCGTCCGCCGCCAGCGGCAGGCGCGCACGCACGCCGTCCATCAGCTGCTGCATCGCTTCGCTGCTCAGCAGGCTGGGCGTGCCGCCGCCGATGAAAATGGTGCGCACTTCGCGCCCGGCGGTCAGCGGCAGATCCTGGTCAAGATCGTTGAGCAGATGCTGCACATACTCGCTGTGCGGCACTTCGCCTTTGAGCGCGTGCGAGTTGAAATCGCAGTACGGACACTTCTGCACGCACCACGGGATGTGGATATAAAGGCTTAACGGTGGTAACTCAGGCATTGCGCATCGCTTCCAGCAGCAGCGTCAATGCTTTACCCCGGTGCGACACGGCACGCTTTTCATCCTTGCTCAGCTCGGCCGCAGTTTTACCCAGCGCCGGCACGTAAAAGATCGGATCATAACCGAAACCGCCTTCACCGGCGGCCGCGCGGGTAATCTCCCCGGCCCAGCTGCCGTGAAACACCAGCGGCGTCGGGTCAGTGGCGTGACGCACGTACACCAGCACGCAGTGGAACTGTGCCTGGCGCTCGCCGTCCGGCACCTGCTCCAGCGCCTGCAGCAGTTTGTCGAGATTCTGCTGGTCGCTGGCATCAACGCCGGCATAGCGCGCCGAGTAAATGCCCGGTGCGCCGCCCAGCGCATCGACTGCCAGCCCGGAGTCATCGGCAATCGCCGGCAGGCCGGTGATCTGCGCCGCGTGACGCGCTTTCAGGATGGCGTTTTCGATAAAGGTCAGCCCGGTCTCTTCGGCAGACTCTACGCCCAGCTCGGTTTGCGCCACGATATCCAGGCCGAAGGCCGCTAACAGATCGGCCAGTTCACGTACTTTGCCCGGATTACCGGTGGCGAGCACAACTTTTTGCATAACAGTTCCAGATTAACGAATTACAGCAGGTACCAGAGACCCGGGAACAGGTCCATACCGAGGAAGTTCAGCGCATACAGCACCAGAATCACGATCATCGCCGAGAAATCGATGCCGCCCATCGCCGGCAGGATGCGGCGAATCGGTGCCATCAGCGGTTCGGTCAGCTGGATCAGCACATAGTCCATCGCACCGCGTCCCTGACTGATCCAGCTCATCAGCGAGCGAATGATGATCACCCAGAACACCAGATAGCCGGCGGATTTCACCAGCGACAGCAGGCCCACCAGCAGGTTGGTCGGATCGACGGAGAACACCCCGACCTGAATCAGCAGCAGAATCGGGTATTTCAGCGTGGTCAGCACAAACGCCAGCAGCAGCGATGCGGTGTCAATCGGTCCCAGCGCCGGCAAAATGCGGCGCAGCGGTTTAACAATCGGCTGGGTGATCTTCACGACAAACTGCGCCAGCGGATTATAAAAGTCACAGCGTGACCACTGCATCCAGATGCGCAGCAGCAGCACCATCACGTACAGGTCAATCAGCGTTTTGACTAAAAACGTCAGTGTTAACATGAGGTTCCTCAATTATTGTTGTGAAGGGCGCGCATAATCCCGCGCGCCAAATACGGCGGTGCCGATGCGCACCATGGTACTGCCTGCGGCAATCGCCGCATCCATATCGTCGCTCATTCCCAGAGAAAGCGTATCGACGCCTGGATAGTCCTGCTGCAGGGCGCGGAACGCGCTGGCCATCTGCTGGCACACCGCCAGCTGGCGTGCGAAATCCTGCTCGGGCGCCGGAATCGCCATCAGCCCGCGCAGGCATAAACGTGGCAGCGCGGCAATCTGCTGCGCCAGCCCGGCGACGTCCTCCAGCATGATGCCAGATTTGCTGTGCTCGTCACTGATATTTACCTGAATTAACACGTTAAGCGGCGGCAGCGCGGCCGGGCGCTGATCGTTGAGCCGCTGCGCGATACGCAGGCGGTCAACGGTGTGGCACCAGGCAAAGTTTTCCGCCACCAGACGGCTTTTATTGGATTGTAACGGCCCGATAAAGTGCCATTGCAGATCAGGATGTGCGGCCAGTTCGGCAACTTTTTCAACCCCTTCCTGCACGTAATTTTCACCGAAGGCGTGCTGTCCGGCGGCAATCGCTTCTGCGATGGCGCTCGCAGGTTTGGTTTTGCTCACTGCAAGCAGCGTAATTTCTTCTGGTGCGCGGCCGCAACGCGCGGCAGCAGCAGCGATACGCTCGCGCACTTGCTGTAAGTTGTGCTCAATGGAAGTCATAGTCAGGAGAAGTTAAATGGATTTGGATGACGTTGTGGCGCTTAGTGTAAAGCATAACGCGGCCGATCTGCACCTTTGCAGCGGACATTTACCGCACTGGCGGCGGCAGGGCGTGCTGGAGCCGATACCGCAACAGCACACCTTACCCGAGAGCTGGCTGCAGGCCTTTCGCGAACAGTGGCTCACCGCCGCGCAGCACAGTGAATTAGCCGGTAGCGGTCACGTTGATTTTGCCATCACGCTCGGCAGCGGTATCCGGCTGCGCGCCAACCTGTTCCGCCAGCGGCACGGACTGGCGCTGGCGCTGCGGCTGATTGCCAGCCAGCCACCGGATATAGCGCGCCTGCAGCTGCCGGACGTGGTGCGCTCGCTACTGCAGCTGGAGGAAGGGCTCATTCTTATCACCGGCGCGACCGGCAGCGGCAAATCTACCACGCTGGCGGCGCTGGTGGATAGCCTCAATCGTCAGCAGGCGCGCCACATCATCACGCTGGAAGATCCCATCGAGTTCGTCCACCACAGCCAGCGTTCGCTGATTCAGCAGCGTGAAATCGGCGCGCACTGCGCCTCGTTTCAGCTCGGATTAAAAGCGGCGCTGCGTGAAGATCCGGATGTCATCCTGCTGGGTGAGCTGCGCGACAGCGAAACCATCAGGCTGGCGCTGACCGCTGCCGAAACCGGCCATCTGGTGCTGGCCACGCTGCATACGCGCGGCGCGACGCAGGCGGTGGACCGGCTGGTGGATGTGTTTCCGGCCGAGGAGAAAAACCTGGTGCGCACCCAGCTGGCCGGCAGCCTGAAAGCGGTGCTGGCGCAGCGTTTAGTCGCCGCCAAAGCCGGCGGCCGCATTGGGCTGTTTGAAGTGCTGGTGGCGACGCCGGCGGTCGCCAACCTGATCCGCGAAGGCAAGATGCATCAGCTGCCCGGCGTATTGCAGACCGGCGCACAGGCCGGAATGCAGACTTTCGCCCAAAGCGAGCAGGCCCGGCGCGAGGCGGGATTGATTTGAGCGGAGAAGTGCTCTGAGAACCTGCGACACGGCGGCGCGAAACCGCGCGGCCGCATTTGGGCTGATTTAATGCGTCTCGAACCAGTCCTGCAGGATAATCACCGCGGACTGCGAATCGATGTGGCCTTTCTGCAGCGCACGATAGCCGCCGCGTTCGAACAGATCGGCACGCGCTTCAACGGTGCTCAGGCGCTCGTCCTGCAGCTCGACACGCACGCCGAAGCGGCCGTGCAGCCGGTTAGCAAACTTGCGCGCGCGCGCCGTCAGCGGCTGTTCGCTGCCGTCCATGTTCAGTGGCAGGCCAACCACCACATAATCCGGCTGCCACTCTTTCAGCAGCTTACCGATCAGCTCCCAGTCCGGCGTGCCGTCCTGCGCTTTCAGCGCGGTGAGCGGTCGCGCAGTGCCGGTCAGCTGTTGCCCGATGGCGACGCCGATGCTTTTGGTGCCGAAGTCAAAGCCGAGCAGCGTTTCACTGGTCATCAGGCGTGTCCTGCATCGCTGGTCATGTTGTGGATGTCCACACCCATGCTGCGCGCGGCTTCACGCCAGCGTTCGGCAATCGGCGTCTGAAACAGGATCTGCGTATTGGCCGGCGTGGTCAGCCAGGCATTCTCCAGCAGCTCGTTTTCCAGCTGATCCTTCTCCCACGCGCAATAACCCAGCGCCACCAGCACGTTCTCTGGCTGTTCACGCGTGCCGATTGCTTCCAGCACATCGCGCGAAGTGGTGATCACCGTATTGTCAGAAATGCGGATGCTGGAAGAGAACACGCGCTGCGCCGAGTGCAGAATAAAGCCACGATCTTCAGCCAGCGGGCCACCGGCAAACACCGGCTTGTCCAGTTTGATGGCAGGATCGCGTTCTGATGGGCTGATTTTAAGTTTTTTCAGGATGCCTTCGACCGTCAGGTTGTCCATCGGCTTGTTAACGATCAAACCCATGGCGCCATCTTCGTTATGCTCGCAGATATACACCACCGAGCGTTTGAAGAAAGGGTCCTGCAGCGACGGCATCGCAATCAAGAAATGGTGCTGTAAATTCATTCTCACTCGTTTACCAAAAATAGCCGGCGCTGAACGCCAGCACCGGCTTTGGGTGGTTCACGGAGTTCTCACTCCTGCGGCATCCTCAGCCCAAACGTTTTTCAATCGCGTCCATCAGCATGCCGGTAATGGAGACCGGGAACGCCGCCTCGATTTCACGGATGCAGGTTGGGCTGGTGACGTTAACTTCTGTCAGTTTATCACCGATAATATCGAGGCCGACAAAAATCAGCCCTTTGGCTTTCAGCGTCGGACCTACGCGGCGGGCAATTTCCCAGTCGCTGTCGCTCAGCGGACGGGCTTCGCCGCGGCCACCGGCGGCGAGGTTGCCACGGGTTTCCCCGCCCTGCGGAATACGCGCCAGGCAGTATGGCACCGGTTCACCATCGACCACCAGCACGCGCTTGTCACCGTCTTTAATCGCCGGCAGGTAGTTTTGCGCCATGCAGAAGAACTGGCCGTGGTTGGTCAGGGTTTCGGTGATCACGCCGAAGTTGGCATCATCTTTTTTGATGCGGAAAATCGACGCGCCGCCCATGCCGTCGAGCGGCTTGAAGATCACATCGCCATGCTCCTGCCAGAAGGCGCGCAGCTGCTCTTTGTTGCGCGTCACCAGCGTGTCTGGCGTCAGGTCGGCGAACCAGGCGGTGTAGAGTTTTTCGTTGCAGTCACGCAGGCTCTGCGGTTTGTTAACGATCAGCGTGCCTTGCTCTTCCGCACGCTCCAGCAGATAGGTGGCGTAAATGAATTCGGTATCAAACGGCGGATCTTTACGCATCAGCACCACGTTGAGATCGGCCAGCGGGATAGTCTGCTCGCTGCCAAACGTGTACCACTGATCGTAGTTCTGCTCGACGCTCAGCAACCGGGTGCGCGCATACGTCACGCCACCGCGCAGCGACAGATCGCCCATCTCCATGTAGTGAATTTCATAACCGCGGCGCTGTGCTTCCAGCAACATGGCGAAGCTGGAGTCTTTTTTAATGTTGATGGACGAAATCGGGTCCATAACGATGCCAAGCTTAATCATTATTCTCTCCTCAAAGGGGAATTCAGCCACCCCGTTCCGTGCGAAAGCGTTGTGCTGGTCAGTTATCTGCGTGTGTCTTCGGGCTGAAAGTATCCCTTAACCGAGGTCACCAAACCTCACCTGAAGTGCCGTGATGGCGGTGAGCGCCGTGGTTTCGGTGCGCAAAACGCGCGGACCGAGCAGGATATCGGTAAAGCCGTGCTGCGCCGTCATGGCAATTTCCTCTGCCGACAGGCCGCCTTCCGGGCCAATCAGCAGCCGTACGCGTTCAACCGGCTGCGGCAGCGTATTGATGCTGTGGCTGGCGCGCGGATGCAGATTCAGCTTCAGGCCGTCATCCGCTTCGGCACACCAGGCTTCCAGCGTCATCGCGGCGCGGATTTCCGGCACGCGATTACGGCCGCACTGCTCGCAGGCGGCGATGGCAATTTTCTGCCACTGCTGAATCTTTTTCGCCAGGCGTTCGGCATCCAGCTTTACGCCACAGCGTTCAGAAAACAAGGGCGTAATCACATTCACGCCCAGTTCGATCGATTTCTGGATAGTGAATTCCATTTTTTCACCGCGCGACATCACCTGTCCGAGGTGCAAGTGCAGCGGGGATTCACGATCGTCCGGCTGGCTGGCAAGGACCTTTACTTTTACACGCTTTTTGTCGGCCTGGGTGATTTCGGCGCTAAAAGTCAGATTACTGCCATCAAACAGCTCAATCTGCTGTCCGGCGCTCATGCGCAGCACGCGGCCGACATGATTGGCGGCATCCTCATCAAGCAGGATTTCACTGTTAACGGTTAGAGCTTCGGGGTGATAAATGCGGGGTATGCGCATGCGGTTCCTGCCGGCGTTATGCCGCATCGCGCGATGCGGCCCAATCGAAAAAAGCTAGTGTAGGGTAGCGCTTTCAGCGCTGGCAAGCCTGCTGTACCCAGGAATTGTGATTTCCCTGCACTGCAGCGATGCGCTGGTCGCGTTCGCACTCCCACGGCGTGACCGGATACTGCTTGTTCCACGCGGTGAACAACTGGGTTTGCTGGCGTGACAGGCGCAGATGATACTGGTCGCGCATATAGAAGTAGGTGCGGGCGATGGCCCCGCGCGCGCGTTCGGGAGGCTCAGCGCGTTTCTGCTTAAAATCGACCTTCATGCTGCACTGGCCGTAGGGCTGTTCGCCGCCGTTCCACTGGCTGTACTGGAAGTTATTGCGGTCGCCGTTCACTTCGCCAATCGCCGGCTGCAGGTTGTGCAGATCGCTCTCAATGCGGCGATAGTCTGCGTCTTTGCTGCAGTTTTTGCGTCCGCCGTTTTGCCAGCACTGGCGCTGATGACCAAACTCCCACGCCGGCATGACGTGCTCCCACTCTATGCGTTCCGCGCGGTTGGCGTTTTTGCGCACACTGTAGCCACAGCTGCTGAGATCCGGCACGCCTTTTTTACCGTGCCAGCTGATTTTGCAGCCGCAGTAGAAGTCCGCTGGCGCATCCGCGTTAATCTTTGCCGCGACCACTTTCGCCTGCTGAAAATTGTTCTGGTTGTAATGGGTGAGACTGAGGCTGTACGCGCTGAGCGGCGCGACCAGCAGAGAGAGTAATAACAGCGTTTTGCGAGACATATTCCAAAAAATAACCCGGTACCGAAAAAGGGCGGCAGGGTATCAGAATGGTCGGGCGTGGGGAATGAGAATCGCGGACTAATCCGCTGCGTATTCACCGGGTTGCAGCAGCGTGCCGCAATGCACGCAGCGATATTCGCTCTCACCGCGCTGTACGCGGTTATGACGGCGCACCGTCAGCTGATGCTGCTGACAGCGACAGCGATAGGGAAAGGTATTGCTGCGCACCGAGGCGATTTCGAACTGGTGGGTGCGCCGTGCGGGGACGCCAAGCACGTCCTCCATCATCCACTTCCACTCTTTACCGTGCGGCGGCACGCGGCCAAAGGTTTTCCACACCAGCAGATGCGCCAGCTCGTGCGGTACCACTTCATCGACAAACGCCTGCTGGTTTTCCAGCAGCAGCACCGGGTTGAGGCGAATCTCCCACTGCTGCAGCCAGGCGGTGCCCGCGGCCGTGCCGCGCTGCTGATAAACCAGCGTCGGCTCATCGAAATGACGTTCGAGTTTTTGCTGAGCCAGCTGCAAAAAATGGCGCAGCGAGCGCATGACAGCTTGTTGCAGGGCGATGGGCAGGCGTGGCGTTTTCATGTGCGGCAGCATAAGGCGTTGTGGCAGGGGACGCAACTGCATGCGCACAGGCGGCAGATAAAAAAAGGGCCGCCCTGCGGCAGCCCCGGTTAATCCATCTGGCCTTACTGGTGGCCGATGTCGCGTAGTTTTTTGCCCGACATCAGGTTGCGTTCGATGTGCTCCAGCGAGACGTTTTTGGTCTCCGGAATCAGCACTACCGTCAGCAGAATAAAGAACACGTTCAGCGCGGCGTAGACCCAGAAGGTCGGCGCGTTGCCCAGCGAGTTCAGCATGGTCAGGAAGGTGGCACCGACGATCATGTTGGCAATCCAGTTGGTCGCGGTAGAGACGGTGATACCAAAATCACGTCCTTTCAGCGGCTGGATTTCCGAACACAGTACCCAAATCAGCGGACCGGCCGACATCGCGAAGCCAACAATAAACATCAGCAGCATGGCGATGGCAAAGTACTGCTCACCGGCGGAGTTAATGCCAATGTGCAGCATGGTGCCGAGGATGCCCATACCGGCTGCCATCACCAGGAAGCCCAGCACCAGCGTTGGTTTACGGCCCCAGCGATCGACCAGGCCGATAGCAATAAAGGTCGCCAGCACGTTCACCAGACCCACGATCACGGTGCCCCACATTTGCTGCGTGGTATTGGCGAAGCCGGCGATTTCGAAGATTTTCGGTGCGTAGTACATGATGACGTTCATACCGGTGAACTGCTGCATCACCTGCAACAGCACGCCGAGGAACACCGCGCGGCGGAAGTTGCTGTTGCTCTGGAACAGCTGCCAGCCGGACTGTTTGATCTTCAGGCTTTCGCGGATTTCATCCAGCTCGCGTTTCGCCTGCTCGCTGGTGTCACGCAAGCGATCCAGCACGCGCTGCGCATCGCGGAAGTCGCCTTTGGCCGCCAGCCAGCGCGGGCTGTTTGGCAGGAACACCACGCCAACCAGCAGCAACACCGCCGGAATAGTGATGATGCCCAGCATCCAGCGCCAGTCGCCCGAGGCACTGAACGCGGTGTCAGACAGGTAAGCGCCGAGAATACCGATGGTGATCATAAGCTGATACAGCGAAATCATACTGCCGCGGATCTTCTCCGGTGCGATTTCCGAGAGATACAGCGGTGCGGTATAAGAGGCAACGCCGACGGCAAGGCCGAGCACCACGCGCGCGGCAATCAGCATTTCCGGGTTTGGCGCCATCGCCGACCACAGTGAACCGATGACGAACAGGATGGCACCGGCCATCAGGCTCTTTTTACGGCCGAGACGCGAAGACATCCAGCCGCTGCCCACGGCACCGACCGCAGCACCAAACATCATTGAGCTGACGATCCACTCCTGCTGATGTGCGGTAACGTTGAAATCTTTCGCGATGAAGGGCAGGGCACCGGCGATAACGCCGATATCCAGACCGAACAGCAGGCCCGCCAGAGCGGCCAGAAAGCAGACAAACAGGGTCATCGCCTTGTTTGAGGTTCTGCTTTTGTGAGTATTACCAGGCATATTGCCTCCGAAGTTTATCCATCTTTGTTGTTATCAATGTTAAGTAAGCTGCCTGCGGGAAAAAGTGAGTGCGATCACATCGATGTAATCGGTTACACACGCTGAAACCCTGTAATCCAGCATTTTTAGCCCGAATCAGCCACATAACCAGTAAGGTATAGCACCCTTTAAGTTTCTGACATCACTATAAATATCGGCTATCAGACGACGCTGAAAATAACGCATTTTCATCACCGTGACTACGCTGAAAAATCTCTAAATTTAAGATATTAAAAGGATTTCAAAATGTAATCGTTAACACTTTGTTGTAAGCGCAGTGCTAACAGTGTAGACAGCGCTGAAAAATGCGCCTGCGGTGCTGTAGACAAAAAGTGTGATGGTGCCGGGGCGGGACAGGGGATGCGGTCGGAAGCGCGAGCACGGCGATTATGCCTGTAAAAAAGCCCGCTTGCGCGGGCTCGATTTTACCTTCTCCGCGAAGAAAAGGTTGGGGTGAGAGCCGATGCCCGCACCCGCTGTGATTACAGGCCTGCGGCCTCGCGCAGCTGGGCGGCTTTATCGGTCTGTTCCCACGGGAAGTGTTCACGACCAAAGTGACCGTAGGCAGCGGTTTCTTTGTAGATGGGCTTCAGCAGATCCATCATCTGAATCAGACCGTATGGACGCAGGTCGAAGAACTCACGCACCAGCAGCGTCAGCTGTTCGGTTGAAACTTTCTCAGTACCGAAGGTTTCCACCATGATTGAGGTCGGTTCTGCCACGCCAATGGCGTAAGAAACCTGGATTTCGCAGCGATCGGCCAGGCCAGCAGCAACGATGTTCTTCGCCACGTAGCGCGCAGCGTATGCGGCAGAACGGTCTACTTTCGACGGATCTTTACCGGAGAACGCACCGCCGCCGTGACGAGCCATGCCACCGTAGGTATCAACGATAATCTTACGACCGGTCAGGCCGCAGTCGCCCATCGGGCCGCCGATCACGAAACGACCGGTTGGGTTGATGTGGTATTTGGTGCTGGCGTTGATCCACTCGGTCGGCAGTACCGGCTTGATGATCTCTTCCATCACCGCTTCACGCAGATCGGCCTGTGAAATCTCTTCTGAATGCTGAGTTGACAGCACTACTGCATCGATACCGACAATCTTGCCGCCGTCGTACTGGAAGGTAATCTGGCTTTTGGCATCCGGACGCAGCCAGGGCAGCGTACCGTTTTTACGCACTTCAGCCTGACGCTGCACCAGACGGTGCGCGTAGGTTACCGGTGCCGGCATCAGCACGTCGGTTTCATTGGTGGCGTAACCAAACATCAGGCCCTGGTCGCCCGCACCCTGCTCCAGCGGATCGGTGCGGTCTACGCCCTGGTTGATGTCCGGCGACTGCTTACCAATCGCGCTCAGCACCGCACAGGAGTTGGCATCAAAGCCCATATCGGAATGAACATAGCCGATTTCACGTACGGTATTACGGGTGATCTCTTCAATATCAACCCATGCGCTGGTGGTGATCTCACCGCCAACCAGCACCATACCGGTTTTTACGTAGGTCTCGCAGGCAACGCGCGCTTTAGGATCTTGTTCGAGGATAGCGTCCAGCACGGCATCGGAAATCTGGTCTGCGATTTTATCAGGATGTCCTTCTGATACGGACTCGGAAGTAAAAAGGTGTTTAGCCATTCTGTTCTTTACCTTACAAATGGTTTGAATTCGACTGCATAGCGTAAGCGGGATGATGCCAGCTCGACGCCCCTTCAGGCAAAGCCGCAAGCAGTAGGAAGTGTCAGCGTACCAGGCTCACACCGCCTGGATGTTAATCAGTTTAGATGGAAAACCATCTGGACGGCTATTTTAGGTCACTCAGTGCGCGTTTTTCCAGTGCTTTTTCGCCATGAGCATTTATCGCTACAGTTCAACTGGAATATTTTCCTGACACCTGCCGCAGCGCGCCGACAAAGATTTTGCATTTTGCCGCGTCAGACTGTATAAAACGCCGCTGTTGTCCCATGGATGACGCCCCCGTGCGTCGCGCTGTCAGAGGCTGTTGCTCTGATTTTCATCCACTCCGTTTCCGCATGCTGTTAGCAGGCGCTGGAGGTGATAAAAACAATGAACCACATTTTCGCTCTCTTCGGTTCACGGCGCCGTTCTGGCGCGCTGGCACGCCTTTCCATTTCCAGTTCTGCTCTTTTCTCTCGTCGAAGTTTTCTGCGCTGCGGTAATTATCCCGACACGAGCGCCGGCTAAGCTATTCCTCCTGTTATTTGCTGTGTTTCACTCGCCTGTGGTGAGGCAACGCGGGACGATTTCGCCCGGTTGTTCACCGGTTCCGGCGCGGTGTTTTACACTTAATCTCAGCAACACGCTCGGTAACCTGCTGAAGTGAGATAAGCAGAATGAGGATATTTCCATCCGGCGCAGTAGCAGCAAAATCCGGCAACTTTTTCATATTTCAACGGAAAATTGAGGTTCGTGATGTCTGACGACATGAAGAATATCAAGGGTTCGTCAGCTGGCGAACAGGGTGTACTCCGCTCAATGCAGGAGGTGGCGATGAACGATCAGGACGCAAGCAAAATGCTGCGCACCTACAATATTGCCTGGTGGGGAAACAACTATTACGACGTCAACGAACTTGGCCACATCAGCGTCTGCCCGGACCCGGATCAGCCGGAAGTGCGCGTTGACCTGGCGAAGCTGGTAAAAGAGCGCGAGGCCGACGGTCAGCGCCTGCCTGCGCTGTTCTGCTTCCCGCAAATTCTGCAGCACCGTCTGCGTTCGATTAACGCCGCGTTTAAACGTGCGCGCGAATCTTACGGTTATAAAGGCGACTACTTCCTGGTTTATCCGATCAAGGTTAACCAGCATAAGCGCGTGATTGAATCGCTGGTCAACTCCGGCGAGCCGCTGGGGCTGGAAGCGGGCTCCAAAGCCGAGCTGATGGCGGTACTGGCGCACGCCGGTAAAACCCGCTCGGTGATTGTCTGCAACGGTTATAAAGACCGCGAATATATCCGCCTGGCACTGATTGGTGAAAAGCTCGGCCACAAAGTTTATCTGGTGATTGAGAAGATGACTGAAGTGCGTCTGGTGCTGGAAGAGGCGGAACGGCTGAATGTGGTGCCGCGCCTCGGCATCCGTGCTCGTCTGGCGTCGCAGGGCTCCGGTAAATGGCAGTCGAGCGGCGGCGAAAAATCTAAGTTTGGTCTGGCGGCGTCGCAGGTGTTACAACTGGTCGACATCATGCGCAAAGCGGGCCGCCTCGACAGCCTGCAGCTGCTGCACTTCCATCTCGGCTCGCAAATGTCCAATATTCGCGATATCGCCACCGGCGTGCGTGAATCGGCGCGCTTCTATGTAGAGCTGGCCAAGCTGGGCGTTAACATCAAGTGCTTTGACGTCGGCGGCGGGCTCGGGGTTGATTACGAAGGCACGCGTTCGCAGTCGGATTGCTCGGTCAACTACGGCCTCAACGAATACGCCAACAACGTGATCTGGGCCATCGGCGACGCCTGTGAAGAGCACGGTCTGGAACATCCGACCGTGATCACTGAGTCAGGGCGTGCGGTGACCGCGCACCACACCGTGCTGGTCTCCAACATCATTGGCGTCGAGCGCAACGAGTTCAGTACGCCGGTCGCACCGGATGCCGACTCACCGCGCCCTATTCAGAGCCTGTGGGATACCTGGCAGGAGATGCACGAACCGAACGTACGCCGCTCGCTACGCGAATGGCTGCATGACAGCCAGATGGATCTGTTCGATATCCATACCGGCTATTCGTCCGGCACCTACGATCTTGGCCAGCGCGCCTGGGCTGAGCAGCTGTATCTCAGCATCTGTCATTACATTCAGCAGCATCTCGACCCGAGCAACCGCGCCCATCGGCCGATTATTGATGAGCTGCAGGAGCGCATGGCGGACAAGATCTACGTCAACTTCTCGCTGTTCCAGTCGATGCCGGATGCGTGGGGTATCGATCAGCTGTTCCCGGTGCTGCCGCTGGAAGGATTGAACAAAACCCCGCAGCGTCGTGCGGTACTGCTGGATATCACCTGTGATTCGGATGGCACCATCGATCACTATGTTGACGGTGACGGTATCGCCACCACCATGCCAATGCCAGAGTACGATGTGGATAATCCACCGATGCTGGGCTTCTTCATGGTCGGGGCGTATCAGGAAATCCTTGGCAACATGCACAATCTGTTTGGCGATACCGAAGCGGTGGACGTCTTCGCCTTCCCGGATGGCAGCGTAGAAGTGCAGCTGTCTGATGAAGGGGATACCGTGGCGGATATGCTGCAATACGTGCAGCTCAATCCTAACGATCTGATGACGTTATTCCGCGATCAGGTAAAACAGCAGCAGGATATCGACGAAGAGCTGCGCGCGCAGTTCCTTGAAGAGTTTGAGAGCGGTCTGTACGGTTATACCTATCTCGAAGACGAGTAAGTTACTATTTGCCACAGCGGGCTCCTGGTGGAGCCCGTTATTATCACCCCGCCTGACAATCCTTTCTGTCATTTATTCAATTCGTGATCGCAGTCACTCTGAAATTATCCTGCCCGGCACGGCGCAATCACTACCGTTTATTAACAAATGCTATCTGCTTAATTCTGCAATTAAAGCGTATCGGCAGCAAAAAAAACGTTTTTCAAATCTTTGACTTAGTGCTGGAAGTGCCCGCTATTGACCAATATTTCTTTTATGATTTCCTTGCTATGTATAATAAAAATTTAAGCATAAGGCGTTGGCTGGCATTTCTGTCTGGCTGGTTTTTTTTGACGCTTTCTGGAATCCCGGTGCCCGGGATGAAAAATGCCATGATAAGCTTAAAAATTCAAAATAAGTGTGTTTTTAGATTTTTAATTCTTAAAAATCATAGTCTTATTTTATTTTGATGTTGATGGCACAAAACCGACGTGACTGAAAACCAGGAATTATCTGATCTTTATATGAAACATGTGGCGAAAATGAACCTTAATTGATTGGTTTAAACGATTAAAGTTCGCACTGTCGTTTACTGAAATCTATTTTTCAAAATGTAAGTTGTAAGTTAACCTTCAGTTAAGGTGTTAAGTTTTATCGATGTTTCCCTTACAAATCACATGAGAAAAGCTGACAGTTTACCCTGCTATTAGCCAGTGTAAGGATCGTGAAATGAACTGCAAACCCGATTACATCCTGATGCTGGAGCCGGTTCACGCGATTTCCGGTGAGGTTGTGGCATGGGAATTGTTAACGCGTTTCGCAGATGATGCAGATACCAATAATAAGCGTAACCCTGACAGGGATGCAGGGTTCTTCAGTCAGCTTTCTGCTGATGAAAAATGGCAGTTATTCCTCCACCAGGTCGAAAAACTTATTCAGCTGTACCATGCGGGGTTTGAGCAGGTCATTAGCGTAAACGTAGACAGAGATATTGTTGCCAGCATTTTTAAAGATGCTGAAACACAAAGAAAACTTGCCGCGCTACCGCGACTACGGCTGGAAATCTCTGCTTTCTTTACCGCGCGCTTTAATAGTGCCGATCTGCTGATCCTCAAAGGCGTAGCCAAAGTTACGCCGGCTCCGATATGGCTCGATGACTTTGGTCCGGGTTATTCCAACCTGACCATGCTCGATAGCGGAATATTTGACGTCGTCAAGATTGATAAAAATTTTTTTTGGCAATTTGGCGAAGATCGCACTTTCGACATTCTGCTCGACCACCTCAATCAATTATGTCGCGGCGTGATTGTTGAGGGTGTTGAACATCAACGTCAGGTTGATTTGCTGTCGCAAAAATCTATTTACGGCATGCAAGGCTACCACTGGAAGAGCGTCTATCTCACTGATTTGTTAGCGCAAGTCTGAAAAGAGTTCGACAGAGCTATTTCTCGGACGGGCGGCAAATAACGACTCAGCGCGTTTTCATTGCGCCACTGGCAGATGAAACCGGCCTGGAGAGGATGTGAGTAATTCATTGAATTATTCGCGAAGAATACCGGTATCTGGCGATACCGGGCGTTTTTATGGATGCCATTAAGCTTATAACTGCGCGGGATATCGATAAAATGAACAATATCTCTGTAACGCCCAAGGGCGGAACGATTGCTACTGAAATGAGCGGTAATCAGGTTAATTTAACTGCTCCCAGTGTGGTTAAGCTCAACCTTAACCAGGCTGATATTAAATCTTTCACACGCAATGGTAGTGATTTAGTGGTCACCACTAAATCCGGTGAAGTCGTTGTTATTCATAAATTCTACGATGCTAACGGCGACAGCGATCTGGTGTTGCAGGACGACAAAGGCGCGCTGTGGTGGGTCGAAGATCCCGGTACCGAAGGCTTCCAGTTTGTCTCCATCGACAGCACGGAAGGGCTGTTAGCAGAAAACGTCACCGGTGACGGCACGCTGACCGCCTTCGGTATTGCCGGCGCCGCGCTGGCTGGCATCGGTGCGCTGATTGCCGGCAACAACGGCGGCGGTGGTGGTGGTGACGGGGATAACGGCGGCGGCGACAATGGCGGCGGCGGTGACACAACGGCACCGGCGGCAGTCAGCGATCTGCTGATCACCGATAACGCGGGCAGCGTGCAGGGCGCTATCACGGGCGGCACCAGCACCGATGACAACACGCCTACGTTAAGCGGCACCGCCGAAGCCGGTGCCATCGTCAGCATTTACGACGGCACCACGCTGCTGGGCACGGTCACCGTCGGTGCCGATGGCCGCTGGAGCTTCACAACGCCTGCGCTCGGTGAGGGTCAGCACAGCCTGACGGTCACCGTCACCGATGCTGCCGGCAACACCAGTCCGGCCACCAGCCCGGTTGATTTTACCGTTGATACCCAGCCGCCTGCGGCCGCCAGCGATTTGTCGCTGAGTGGCAACAGCGCTGGCAGCACTACGCCGGTACCGAACGGTTCCGCCACCGATGACAACACGCCGACCCTGAGCGGCCGCGGCGAAGCGGGCGCTATCGTCAGCGTTTACGATGGACAGACGCTGTTAGGCACGGCGGTAGTGGGCGCCAACGGCAGCTGGAGCTTCACCACGCCAGCGCTGAGCACCGGCAGCCACAGCCTGACGGTCACGCTGACTGACGCAGCCGGTAACGTGAGCGCGGTATCGTCTGCGTTTGACGTGACCATCCAGGCCAGCCTGCCGCCGACCAGCAGCTCACTGCAGATTACCGATGACAGCGCCGCCACGCTGCGCATCCTGAGCGATGGGGCCAGCACCAACGACAGCACGCCGGTGCTGAGCGGTCTGGCCAGCGCTAACGCCGTGATTACGCTGTACAACGGCACCACGTTGCTGGGCAGCACTGTCGCCGACGGCAGCGGCCAGTGGCGCTTTACGCCAGCGGCGCTGGCGGACGGTACCTACGCGTTCCGCGCCGTCGCCACTGATAGCGCTGGCAACGTAACGAATTCAGTCACCCTGACGGTCACCATTGATACCGTGGCACCCGGCGCGGCAGGCGATCTGCTGCTGACCGGTGACAGCAATGGCACCGCAACGCCGATTGCCGCCGGCGGCAGCAGCAATGACAACACGCTGGTGCTGAGCGGCACAGCCGAAGCTGGCAGTACCGTGACGGTACGTGATGGCAACGTGGTGCTCGGCACGGCCATCGTCGGCAGTAACGGCAGCTGGAGCTTCACCACGCCAGCGCTCAGCGAGGGCAATCACAGCCTGACAACCACGGTAACCGACAGCGCCGGCAATACCGGTCCGGCGTCAGCGGCTATTGGGGTCACCGTCGATACCACCGCACCGGCGGCGATCGGCGATCTGCAGGTAATCGACAACGTCGGTGCCAGCCAGGGCCCGCTGACCTCGGGCGCTACCACCGATGACAACACACCTACCCTGAGCGGCAGCGGCGAAGCCGGTGCGCTGATCAGCATTTACGACGGCAGCACGCTGTTAGGCAACACTCTTGTCGGGGCCAACGGCAGCTGGAGCTTTACCACGCCAGCGCTCAGCAACGGCAGCCACAGTCTGACCGTGACGCAAACCGATGCGGCGGGCAACGTCAGCAGCGCGACCACGGAATTTGTGGTCAACGTGGATGCCGCACTGCCGCCAGCCAGCGGTAGCATCGAGCTGGTCGGCGACAGTGGCAATACGCTGGTGTCACTGCAAAACGGCGCAGTCACCAATGACGACAGTCCGACGCTGAGCGGTTTGACCCGGGCCGGCAGCCTCGTCAGGATCTTTGACGGCGGCGATCTTGTCGGCAGCACCACCGCCGACGGCAATGGCCAGTGGCGCTTTGCCCTGAGCGATCTGAGTGAAGGCGGGCACGCATTCAGCGCCACCATTACCGACGTTGACGGCAATGTGATTGACACCGTCACCCTGAACATCACGGTGGATACCACGCCACCGGCGGCGGCCAGCGATCTGGCCCTGTCGAACGATGCCGGCAGTACTGCACAGCCGGTGACCAGTGGCAGCGCGATTAACGATGCGACACCGCTGCTGAGCGGCACGGCAGAAGCCGGCACGATTGTCATCATTCGCGATGGCAACACCGTCCTCGGCAGCGTCAGCGTCGGCAGTAACGGCAGCTGGAGCTTCACCACGCCAGCGCTGAGCGAGGGCAATCACAGCCTGAGCACCACGGTGACCGATGCCGCCGGCAACGTCAGCCCGGCGTCAGCACCTGTCACCTTTAGCGTTGACACCACCGCGCCCGCCGCCGTCAGCGGCCTGCAGGTGACGGATAACGTGGGTAGCGCCACTGGCGCGCTGGCGTCCGGCCAGACCACCGACGATCGCACGCCAACCCTGAGCGGTTCGGCAGAGGCGGGCGCGGTGGTGCGTATCTATGACGGCACCACGCTGCTAGGCAGCGTCACCGCCGGTAGCAACGGCAGCTGGAGCTTCACGCCAGATGCGCTCACTAACGGTCAGCACAGCCTGACCACCACGGTGACCGACGCGGCCGGCAATGTCAGCCCGGCATCACCGGTGTTCACGGTCAACGTCGAGGCTGGCGTGCCGGCCACCAGCAGCCTGCTGATTGTCACCGATGATAACGGCAGCACGCTGGTCGAACTGGCGAATAACGACAGCACCACCGACAGCACGCCAATTCTCAGCGGCCAGGCTGGCGCGGGCGATCTCGTCACCCTGTACAACGGCAGCACGGTATTGGGCAGCGTGGTCGCGGGCAGCAATGGACAGTGGAGCTTCACGCCAGCCGCGCTGGCCGACGGCACCTACGCATTCCGCGCCAGCGCCGATAACGGCAGCGGCACGGTGACGGATTCGCCGGTAATCACCATCACCATCGACACCGTCGCGCCCGCAGCACCGACAGGCATCCAGCTGACTAACGACGACGGCGATCCGCTGGGCACAGGCAGCACCAACGTCTCTGCGCCAACCCTGAGCGGCAGCGGCGAAGCCGGCGGTGTGGTGATTATCTCCGATGGCGGTACGTTGATTGGCAGCACCACGGTGGGCAACGATGGCAACTGGAGCTTTACCACGCCGCCCCTCAGCGATGGCAGCCACAGCCTGACCAGCACCGTGACCGATGCGGCCGGCAACACCGGACCGGCGTCAACACCGGTAACCGTCACGGTTGATACGCAGGCACCGGCGGCGGCGGGCAATCTGCAGCTCAGCAATGGCGACGGCACGCCGGTTGCCGCGGGCGGCAGCACCAATGACACCACGCCAACCCTGAGCGGCACCGCTGAACCTGGCAGCACCGTGACCGTCAGCGACGGCGATACAGTGCTGGGCACGGCGACGGCAGGCAGCGACGGCAGCTGGAGCTTCACCCCGACCGATCCGCTGAGCGAAGGGCAGCACAACCTGACGTCGACCGTGACCGATACGGCGGGCAATACCGGTCCGGGCAGTACGGCGGTGATTGTCATCGTCGATACCAGCGCACCCGCCGTCGCCAGCGAGCTGCTGCTCAGCAACGACCAGAGCGGCACACCGGTACCGGTCAGCAATGGCCTTACCAATGACACCACGCCGGTGCTGAGTGGCCGCGCGGAACCGGGCAGCACCGTGACCATTTCCGATGGCGAGACGGTTCTGGGCACCGCCACCGTCGGCAACGACGGCAGCTGGAGCTTCACCGCACCGGTGCTGGCGGCGGGCGACCATAGCCTGACGGCGACGGTCACCGATACCGCTGGCAACACCAGCGAACCGTCGACCGCCCTCAGCTTTACTATCGATACCACCACGCCAGCCGCGCCGGGCAATGTGCAGCTCAGTGATGATCAGAGCGGCGCGCCGGTGCTGATCACCAGCGGTGCCACCAACGACACCACGCCGGTCCTGAGCGGCAGCGGTACCGCCGGCAGCACCATTACCGTCTCGGATGGCAATACCGTGCTGGGCACCACCACCGTCAACGACGACGGCAGCTGGAGCTTCACGCCAGCCACCGCGCTGGGCGAGGGGCAGCACAGCCTGACGGCGACCGAAACCAGTCCGGCTGGCAACACCAGTGCGCCGTCGGCGCCGCTGGTGGTGAATATCGATCTCACCGATCCTGCGGTCGCCGCTGACTTGCTGCTGGTTAACGATCGCGGCGCAACGCCGCTGCCGATCGCGGCGGATGGCGTCACCAATGACACTACGCCGCTGTTCAGCGGCAGCGCGGAACCGGGCAGCCTGGTGGCGATTTACGACAATGGCAGCGCGATTGGCTCGGCGCAGGCCGATGCAAACGGCAACTGGAGCTTCACGCCGGATCCGGCACTGGAGGCGGGCACGCATAGCCTGACCACCATTGTCACCGACACGGCGGGCAACAGCGGGCCGGCGTCTGATGCGTTTGCTTTCACCATCGATCTCACCACGCCGTCTGCCGCCGTTGATGTGGTACTGAACAACGATAATGGCGAGACGCTGCAGCCGATTAACAGCGGCACCGCGACCAACGACACCACGCCGCAGCTGAGCGGCACCGCCGACGCCGGCAGCACCATCACCATCCTTGATGGCAATACGGTGCTGGGCAGCGTGCTGGTGGGTGAAGGTGGGACATGGACCTTCGCGGTACCAGCGCTGAGCCAGGGCGAACATAGTCTGACCACCACGGTAACCAGCGCGGCGGGCAACGTTAGCGCACCGTCCGCGGCGATTAATTTTACCGTCGATACCACGGCACCGGCCGAGCCGACCGGCCTGCAGCTGGAGAATGATGAGGTCGATCCGGCTGTACCGGTGGCATCGGGCGGCGCGACCAACGACACCACGCCGGTGTTGAGCGGCATCGCCGAGCCTGACAGCGTGGTGATCGTGCGCGACAACGGCGTGATCATCGGCTCGGCCACCGCCGGCAGCGACGGTGGCTGGCGCTTCACGCCAGATACCGCCCTGGAAGCGGGCAGTCACAGCCTGACGGCCAGCGTCACCGATCCGGCCGGCAACGTCGGACCGGAGTCTGCGCCGTACACCTTTACCGTCGATCTCACGCCACCGGCAGCGCCCGTGGACGTGGTGCTGAGCAATAACGATGGCAGCACGCTGGTGGCGATTGCCGCCAATGGCATCACCAACGACACCACGCCGCAGCTCTCCGGCAGCGCCACGGCGGGCAGTATCATCACCGTCTACGACGGCGACAGCACGACGCCGATCGGTTCGGTGACCGTGGGCGCCGATGGCAGCTGGCAGTTTGTTACCGGTACGCTGAACGAGGGCAATCACAGCCTGACGGTAACGGTGACTGATGCGGCGGGTAACGTCAGCGATCCTTCCGCGCCAATTAGCTTTACCGTGGATACCACGGCGCCGGACGCGGTTGTCGATCTGCTGCTGGTGAACAACAATGTCGATCCGGCCACGCCGATCGCCTCAGGCAGTAGCACCAATGACAGCACGCCGCTGCTCAGCGGAACGGCGGAGCCGAACAGCACCATCATCGTCTATGACGGACAGACGCCGATCGGCACAGCGACCGCAGATAACGACGGCGCATGGAGCTTCTCACCTGAACTGACCGATGGCTCGCACAGCCTCAGCGTGACGGTCACCGACGTCGCCGGCAATGTCAGCGCACCGAGCGCCAGCGTGGCGATCACCGTCGATACCGTAGCACCGTCGGCGGTCACCCAGCTGATTGTCGCCAGCGACAATGGTAGCGGCGATCCGGTCACCATCCCGAACGGCGGCTTAACCAGTGACAACACGCCGGTGCTGAGCGGCAGCGGCGATCCGGGCAGCCTGATTGTGATTACCTCGCAGAACGGTCCGGTGGGCAGCGTTACCGTGGGCAGCAGCGGCAGCTGGAGCTTCACGCCGGCCAGCGCGCTGAGTGACGGCAATTACACCTTAACCGTTGTGGCGCGCGACGCGGCAGGCAACGTCAGCGCGCCGGTCACGGCACAGCTGGTGATTGATGCCACCGCACCGGATCAGGTGACGGAAATCAGTCTCTCCAATGACAACGGCAGTGCGCTGGTGGCTATCCCGTCCGGCTCGACCACCAGCGACAATACGCCGCTGCTGGCGGGCGTTGCCGAGCCGGGCAGCACGGTGAACATTCTGGATAACGGCGCGCCGATTGGTACGGCGATCGCGGGCAGTGACGGCGCGTGGAGTTTCAACGTGCCGACGCTGACCAATGCGTCGCACAGCCTGACGGTGACCGTCACCGATGCGGCCGGTAACACCGGGCCGGCGTCGGCGCCGATTAACGTTACCGTGGATAGCCAGGCTCCGGCCCAGGCCACGCTGGAAGTGAATAACGACAACGGTACCAATCTGGTACTGGTGCCCGATGGCACCTTTACCAATGACAACACGCCACGCCTGAGCGGTACGGCGGAGGCTGACAGCCTGGTGACCATTTACGATGGCAACGTGGTGCTGGGTTCGACCACCGCCAATGCGGCCGGCGAATGGGTGTTCCTGTCGCCCGTGCTCACCGATGGTCAGCACACCCTGACGGCCACGGTGACGGACAGCCTCGGCAACGTCAGCGCGCCGTCTTCCAGCTTCACCGTTCAGGTTGATGCCACGCCGCCGCAGCCGGTCAGCGCCGTGCTGCTGCAGAATGATAACGATCCGGATAATCCAGTCACCATCGCCAACGGTGGCGCCACCAACGACAACACGCCGCTGCTGAGCGGCAGCGGTGAGCCGGATGGCGTCGTCAACGTGTACAACGGCAGCGTGCTGGTGGGGTCGGCGACGGTGGACAGCGAGGGCAACTGGAGCCTGAATACCTTGCCGCTGGATAACGGCAGCTACACGCTGACGGTCGTCGTCCGTGACAACGCGGGTAACGTCAGCGACCCGGTGAGTGTTGGCGTGACGGTCAACACCGTCGGGCCGGATCCGGTGCTGTCGTTTGAGGTCAATGCCAATAACGGTCCAACCGCACTGCCGCTGGTGGATGGCAGCTTTACCAACGACACCACGCCGGTGCTGAGCGGAACGGCGCAGGCCGGTGCCATCATCAATCTGCTGCAGGACGATACGGTGATTGGCTCGGTAGTCGCCGATGCTAATGGCGTATGGCGCTTTGAAACCAGCGCGCTGCAGGATGGCAGCTACGCCTTCTCGGTGCAGGTGGTGGATGCCGCTGGCAACGTCAGCGAGCCGGTGGGTCCGGTGAATATCACCGTCGATACGCTGGTGCCAGACGCGGTTCCTGACCTGGTGGTCGCCGATAACGTCGGTGGCACGACGGGCCCGCTGGATGACGGCGCGTCGACCGATGACAACACGCCAACCCTGAGCGGCACGGCAGAAGCCGGCAGCACGGTGAGCATCTACGATGGCACCACGCTGCTGGGCACTGCGCTGGCCGGCTCGGGCGGGGCCTGGAGCTTTACGACCGCAGCGCTCAACAACGGACCTCACAGCTTCACCGTGACCGTGACCGATGCGGCGGGCAACGTCAGCACGGCGACGCCGGCGTTCAGCCTCGACGTGCAGGCCGATCTGCCGCCAGCTACCTCGACGCTGCAAATCACTGACGACACGGGCACGACGCTGGTGACGCTGGCAGACGGCGCGGTAACCCGCGACACCACGCCAACGCTCAGCGGCTCTGCCGAACCCGGTCAGCTGATTCGTATTTATAACGCTAATACGGATGCGGTAATCACCAGCGTTACGGCGGATGCTAACGGCCAGTGGAGCTATACGCCGACGCTGGCTGAAGGCAGCTACGCATACTACATCACTGCGCAAAACACTGGCGGTGATGAGGGGGCGAAATCGGCTACCCTCGGCTTCACCGTGGATACCACCGCGCCGGCGGTGGCCGCTGATGTGGTGATCAGCAACGATCGCAGCGGCACGGCGGTGCCGATTAGCGACGGCAGCGTTATCAATGACAACACGCCGGTACTCAGCGGCAGCGCCGAGGCGGGCAGCCTGGTCACGGTGTACGATGGCAACACCGCCATCGCGTCGGTTACGGTGGGCGCGGGTGGAAGCTGGACGCTGACTACGCCTGTCCTGAGCGAAGGGGCGCACGCGCTGAGCGTGGGCGTCAGCGATGCGGCGGGTAACAGTAGCGACCGCACCCCGGCGCTGAGCTTCACGGTGGACAGCATCGCACCGAACGCTTCGACGCTGGTCATCACCAACGATGATACCGCGCAGCCGGTGCTCAGCGGCGGCTACAGCAGCGATGCCACACCAACCCTGAGCGGCGTAGCGGAAGCGGGCAGCACGGTCACCATCCTCAATAATGGTGATGTGCTGACCACGCTGACCGTGCCGTCCGGCGGCAACTGGAGCTACACGCCAGCGACAGCGCTGAGTGAAGGATCGCACACCCTGAGCGTTTCGGTGACCGATGCGGCGGGCAACGTCAGCACCAGCACCAGCGCGACGGTGATCGTCGATACCCTGGCGCCAGACGATCTGACGCTGACGGCCAGCAACAACAACGGCAGCACGCCGGTGACCATTGCCGACGGCGGCACCACCAACGACAACACGCCGCTGTTACGCGGTGTGGCTGAGGCAGGCAGCTTGGTGACCATTAGCCTCGATGGTGATGTGGTGGCCTCGCTGACGGTGGGCAGCAGCGGTAACTGGAGTTACACCTCTGCGGCACTGAGCGACGGCAGTCATACCTTCAGCGTCACGGAAACGGACGCGGCGGGTAACACCGGCGAGGCGCTCAGCGTGACGCTGATCGTTGATGCGACGCCACCGCTGGTGGCCACCAACCTGACCATCACTAACGATGTGACCGGCGTCAGCATACCGGCTGGCGGCGCGACCAGTGATACCTCGCCAACGCTGAGCGGCAGCGCTGAGGCTAACACCACGGTCAGCGTTTATGACGGCAACACGCTGCTCGGCACCACGCAGGTCAACGGCAGCGGCGCGTGGAGCTTTGTTTCACCGACGCTGGGTAACGGCGCGCATGCGCTGAGCGTGGCGGTCACCGATGCCGCAGGCAATGTTGGCCCGCGCACCACGCCGGTAACGATCACCGTCGATACCGTTGCGCCGGGCGCAGCCACGCTGGTGGTCACCAACGACGTCAGCGGCAGCGTCATCCCGAATGGCGGCGTCACCAGCGATACCACGCCGGTGCTGAGCGGCCGCGCGGAGGCGGGCAGCATCGTCACCGTGCTGGATGGCACCACGCTGGTCGGCTCCGTGCAGGTGGGCAGTGACGGCAGCTGGACGCTGACGCCAGCCACGGCGCTGAGCGAAACGCTCCATACGCTCTACGTCACGGTCACCGATGCGGCCGGTAACGTCAGTGCCACCACCAGCGCCACGCTGGTGATCGACACCACGCCGCCGGTGGCCATTACCGGACTGGCAGCGGTGAACAACAACGGCAGCACGCCAGTCGCGATTGCGGCAGGTGGCGTCACCAATGACAGCACGCCACGCCTGAGCGGCACGGCGGAAGCCAACAGCATCGTGACCATTCGTGATGGCGATACGGTGCTGGGTTCGGTTACCGCCGCCAGCAACGGCAGCTGGAGCTTTGTCACCGGCACCCTGTCTGACGGTTTACACACCTTCAGCGTGACGGCCACCGATGCGGCAGGCAATACCGGTCCTGCCGCGTCACTCGCGCTAACCGTCGATACCGTGCCACCGCTGGCGGCAACCGGACTGACGCTGACCAACGACGTCACCGGCGTGGCGATCGTCAATAACGGCGTCACCAGTGATAGCACGCCGACGCTGCAGGGTACGGCGGAAGCGAACGCGATTGTCACGGTTTACGATGGCAACACGCTGCTCGGTACGGCGCAGGCCAACGCCAGCGGCAGCTGGAGCTTCGTTTCACCGACGCTGAGCAACGCCGCTCACGCGCTGAGCGTGACGGTCACCGACAGCGCGGGCAACGTCAGTGCGCGCTCTGACGCGATTAACCTCACCGTGGATACCGTGGCGCCTGTGAACACCAGTCTCACCATTATTAATGATGCGACCGGTGCGACTATCGTCAACGGCGGGGCGACCAATGACACCACGCCAACGCTGCGCGGTAGCGTCAGCGCGGCCGAGGCGGGGGCGCGCATCACTATCCTCGACAACGGTCAGGCGCTGGGCACGGCGATCGTGCAGGCGGACGGCAGCTGGAGCTTCACGCCACTGGCCGCGCTGAGCGTCGGGCCGCACCCGATCACCGTGACGGTGACGGATGCGGCAGGTAACGTCAGCGGTACCACCGCGGCCACGGTGATTATCGACACCACGGCCCCGGCGGCGGTGACCAATCTGCTGGCGCTCAACAACAACGGCAGCACGGCGGTGACCATCCCGAACAACGGCGTCACCAACGACAGCACGCCGTTGCTGAGCGGCAGCGGTGAGGCGGGCGCGCGCATCACGGTGTACGACGGCACTACACTGCTGGGCACCACCACGGTGGGCAGCAACGGCAGCTGGAGTTTCGTGGTGGGCAACGCGCTGAGCAACGGCAGCCACACGCTGAACGTGACGCAGACCGACCCGGCGGGCAACGTCAGCCCGCAGGTGTCGACCACGCTGATCGTCGACACCGTGGTGCCGGTTGCCAGTACGCTGAGCATCATTGATGACATCAGCGGTACGCCGGTGACGCTGGCGAACGGTGCCTTCACGCGTGATACCACGCCAACGCTGCGCGGCACCACGGAAGCGGGTGCGGTGGTCACCATCTACGACGGTGCCAGCGCCATTGGTTCGGTGACCGCCGGTAGCGATGGCAGCTGGAGTTTCACCACTGCCACGCTGGCGAACGGCGCGCACACGCTGAGCACCACGGTGACCGATACGGCGGGTAACGTCAGCACCGGTAACATCACGGCGACGGTGAACGTCGATACCCTGCCGCCGGCGGCGGTAAGTGGGCTGGCGATCAACAGCGCCGGTACCCTTGTCACCGGTAGCGGTGAAGTGGGCGCCACGGTGACGGTGCGCGATGCCAGCGGCAACGCGCTCGGTACCACCACGGTCGGCAGCGGCGGCAACTGGTCGGTGACGCTCACCACCGCGCAGATCACCGGGGCGCCGCTCTCGGTGATCCAGACGGATCGCGCCGGTAACGTCTCGCCGGGGGCCTCGCTGACCGGTGCGATTCGCATCGTGGCGACCAACGACAGCAACGAGGTGGATTACACCAGTACGCAGGCCACGGTAAACAACGGTACGGTCAACTCGTCACACACCGCGCTGCTGACCGTGGGGCTGGGTACGGTGCTCAATGCCAGCGTACTGAACAACGGTAATGCTTACCTGTTCAGCGTGGGTAACGATGATAGCCGTACCGTGACGCTCAACGGGTCGGTGACCAGCCTCGGCGTGGCCGCTAACTACTCGTTAAACCTGTACGAACAGCAGGCGAACGGCTCGTGGCAGTTGATTAGCATCAAGACCAACTATATCAACGCGCTGCTGACGATCGGTACGCTGAAAGGGGCGAACGTCACCTATACCGGACTGGGGACCGGCAACTATGCGGTGGTGGTCGCAGCCACCACCAACATTAGCGTGTTGCCAACCACCACGGTAAGTACGGTGTCGGATTTCACCACGCTGGCGGTCACTACTGCCGCGACGGTTACCGGCAATCTGCTGACCAACGATACCAGCTCGATCGCCGGGACGATTCCGTCCGGCACGGCGGTGGCGTCGGTGGGCAGCAGTGCGGTGGCCTCCAGCGGCAATACGGTGATCAACACCACCTACGGTACGCTGACCATTGATGCGAAGGGTAACTACACCTACACGCTGAAGGCCGGGCTGGATATCGACACCCTGCCATCGGCGGACACCTTCACCTACTCGGTGCGGGATGCCAGCGGTGCAGTGACCTCGGCGACGCTGACGGTGACGCTGCATAACGGTGCGGCCACCGCGCTGTTCGCGACGACCAGTCTGGCGGCGGAAACCACCAGCAGCAGCGAGCACGATGCCAGCGGCAGCATCTGGGGAGACAGCAACGCCAGCCACAGCGGCACGCTGAGCATCCTCAATGAGCACGGCGATCTCACCACCGTGAGCAGCGTGGGCAGCACGGCGGTGGCCGGGGACTTTGGTGTGCTGACCATCGCCGCCAACGGTAGCTACACCTATACCCTGAACGCGGATGTGAATATCCAGAACATCACGCATAAGGAGGTGTTTACCTACACCCTGGCATCGTCCGACGGCACCATCACCAGCAACACCTTTACCATTGAGCTTCACCCGACCATCACGGGCAGCGCCGCGGCTGACAGCCTTACCAGCAGCGCCTACGACGACACCATTACCAGCGGTGCCGGCGCAGATACGCTGGTTTACCACCTGCTGAGCAGCGCAGATGCCACCGGCGGTAACGGTCACGACAGCTGGACCGACTTCAGCGTCGCGCAGGGCGACAAGATCGACGTCAGCAGTCTGCTGATCGGCTGGAATGATGCCACCAGTAATATCAATGACTTTGTGAAAGTGGATCATACCGCGGACGGCAATACGGTGTTGTCGATTGACCGTGACGGCAGCGGGACGGGGTACAGCAGTACGCAGCTGATTACCCTGGAAGGCGTAAACGTCTCACTGGAGGAGCTGCTGCAGCAACCGCATCAAAACCACACGGCGTAGTGGGTGTTACGCAGGGACGCATAACGGGCACACGGAGGTGCCCCTTTCTCTCTTTGACTGGTGAACAATCGATGGATCTGATGCAATCAGGCGCAACAACTCGCCGTACCTGTAAGCTCAGCGCCCTGTGTGCTGGCATTGTGTTTTTTCACAGTTCTCATCTTATGGCTGCCAGTGATGCCGTGATGCAGGCGGGGCGCATAACCTCAGCCGGTCTGGCGCAGCAGCAGGAACTTCCCTCATTAACCGGTCAGGTGGCTGAACCCGCGCTGGCTAACGTGCCGGATACCTTAACCCTTAATCAGGCGGTACAGCGCGCCATCCAGTGGCATCCGGATATCGCGCAGGCGATTGGCAAAATGCTCGAGCAGGCCAGCCAGGTCGATGTGGCGCAGGCCAAATACTATCCGCAAATCAGCGCCGGCATGAACAACGGCTACAGCAACGCCTACAGCGAGAAAGGCTTCAGCCCGTCATTTGTGCTGTCGGTATCGCAGATGCTGTATGACTTTGGCAAAGTTAGCAGTTCGGTGCGCTCCGCCGAAGCCGGGGTGGCGCAGGAGCAGGCCAGCGTGCTGGTGAGTATTGATACCGTCGCGCACGACACCGCCGCCGCGCTGGTGCAGGTGCAGGGCTATCAGCAACTGGTGAAGATTGCCCAGGATCAGCTGACGGCGCTGAGTAAGATTGGCGATCTGGCGCGTCAGCGCAATGAAGAGGGGGCGGCATCGCTCTCGGACGCCACGCAAACCGACGCGCGTATCGAAGGCGCGCGCACCACGCTGACCCAGTATCAGGCCAGCCTCAACCGCTGGCGGGCCACGCTGGCCAGCTATCTCGGCTGGCCACTGGTGAAAAAGGTCAGCGATGCGTTTCCGCCCAGCCTGACGCGCGCCTGCGCGGTGGGCAAAGCCGACGACAAATCCAATCCGGCGGTGCTGGCGGCGTGGGCGCAGGCGCGGCAGGCGCAGGCCAAACTGGATAACGCTAACGCGCAGAATTTACCCACCATCTCGCTGGAACCGCAGGTCACGCATTACCTCAACAATCACTACTCCGGCAGCGAAACGCTCGACCGTACCCAGTATTCCGCGTTCGTCAAAGTTGAGATGCCGCTGTATCAGGGCGGCGGCATTACCGCGGCGCGCGATGCCGCGGCCAGCGCGCTGCAGGCGGCCAATGCGGCGGTGAACTCGGCGCGCCTCAAAGCGCAGCAGCAGCTGAGTGAATCGCAAACCGAAGCGCTGAGCCTGTCGCAGAGCCTGGCGATCATGTCGCGCCAGCAGACGCTGGGCGAGAAGACGCAGCAGCTATATCAGGATCAGTATCTGCAGCTCGGCACCCGTCCGCTGCTGGACGTGCTCAACGCCGAACAGGAAGTGTTCCAGACGCGCTTCGCCATGCAGCAAACCATCAGCCAGTTACGTTCACTGCAGCTCGACTGCTTATACAGCACCGGGCAGATGCGGTCAGCGTTTGCGCTGAATAACCAGCGCATCCAGTCCGTGGAGATCCAGCCATGACGCAATTACAGATTCCGGACGCACCCAATGGCAATTCCGCCAGCGCCGCCGGTGGCGAGGTGCCGCTACACGGCTGGGCCACCGCCATTATTCTCATCGCTACCCATTATCGCCTGCCGTGCTCGCCGGGCATGATCATGGCCGCCAGCGAATGGCAGGGCAAACAGTCACGCGATAAAGCGCTGCGCCATCTGGCGCGTCAGGCCGGGCTGTCGCTGCAGCTGTATGAAGAGCATCAGTGGGAGATCAGCAGCTGGCGCTTGCCGCTGGCGGTGGAACTGCGCGACGGCCAGGTCGGCGTCATCACCAGCTTTGATGGCGATGATACGGTACGGGTGCACTTCGCCGGCGATGAACAACCGGCGCCCATCGCGCTGAATACGTTGCTGCCGCAGATCGGTTACGTCGCGGCGCTGCGTCCGGTGACGGCCGCCAAAGATAGCCGTGTCGATCGCTATCTCGCCACGGTCCGGCCGGACTGGCTGCGCCGCCTGGTGCTGCACGATATGCGCCCGTACGGCTACGTGATGCTGGGATCGTTTCTCATCAACCTGCTGGCGCTGGTCGGCATCATCTTTTCCATGCAGGTGTACGACCGGGTGATCCCGGCGCAGTCCTATCCCACGCTTTACGTGCTGTATATCGGCGTGATCCTCTCGGTGGTGTTCACCTATATTCTGCGCGTTGGCCGCGATCACGTCACCGATCTGCTCGGCAAGCGCGCCGATATGCGCGTCTCCGATCGCGTGTTCGGCCATGCGCTGCGGCTGCGCAACAGCGCGGTGCCGCGATCGACCGGCACCTTTATTTCGCAGCTGCGCGAGCTGGAAGCGGTGCGCGAAATGGTGACGTCGACCACGGTGACGGCGATCGTCGATATGCCGTTCTTCCTGCTGTTTATGCTGGTGATGGCGATCATCGCGCCGCAGCTGGCGTGGATCGCGCCGGTGGCGGTGCTGCTGATGATCCTGCCCGGCGTGCTGAGCCAGAAAAAACTGGCGAAGCTGGCGCAGCAAAACCTGAAAGAGTCGACGCTGCGCAACGCGGTGCTGGTAGAGAGCGTGCAGGGGCTGGAAGATATCAAGCTGATGCAGGCGGAGGATCGCTTTCTGCAGCAGTGGAACAGCTATATCCGCATCACCGCGCAGTCGGGCGTTGAGATGCGCAAAGTGATGCATGCGCTGATCAGCTGGGGCGTCACCATTCAGGGGCTGGTGTACGCCAGCGTGATCGTGGTCGGTGCGCCGATGGTGATCAACGGCGATATCACCACCGGGGCGATTGTCGCCGCCTCGCTGCTGTCCTCACGCATGATTGCGCCGATGGCGACGCTGTGTGGCGTGCTGGCGCGCTGGCAGCAGGTAAAAGCGGCAAAGAGCAGCCTTGATGCGCTGATGAATCTGCCGGTGGAGAACAGCAAAGACGAAACGCGCATTCACTGTCCGGTGCTGTTTGGTCACTACCAGTTCACCGATGCCATGTTCCGCTACTACAGCGATTCGCTGACCGTGGCGCTGCGCATTAAGACGCTGACCATCAAGCCGGGCGAGCGCATCGCCGTGCTGGGGCGTAACGGCTCCGGTAAATCCACGCTGCTGCAGGCGATGGCCGGCGGCATGGATCTGGTGGGCGGCGAGCTGCGGCTGGACAACCTCAGCCTGCCGCATATTGATGTCGCGGACGTGCGGCGCAACGTCGGGCTGCTGACGCAAAACGCGCGGCTGTTCCACGGTACGCTGCGGGAAAACCTCACCATGGGCGCGGCGCACGCCACCGACGAAGCGATTTTTGCCGCGCTGACGGTGAGTGGCGGGGCCGATTTTATTCGCCGCCTGCCGCTCGGGCTCGATCATCCGGTAATGGAGGGCGGCGTCGGGCTGTCCGGCGGTCAGCGCCAGTCGCTGCTGCTGGCGCGCATGCTGCTGCGCGATCCCAATATCGTGCTGCTGGATGAGCCCACCGCTTCGCTCGACGATCATACCGAGAAGGATTTTATTGAGCGGCTCGGCGCCTGGCTGAATGGCCGCACGCTGATCGTGGCAACGCACCGCGCGGCGATTCTGTCGCTGGTGGATCGCATTCTGGTGCTGAAAGAGGGGCAGCTGGTGATGGACAGCCCGAAAGAGAACGCGCTGCCGGCACCGCGCGCCAGCGGAGCGGCGGGGGAGGGACAGGCATGATGAAACAATTGCCGGCAAAACTGCGGCTGGTCACCGCTGCGGAAGTGGATTCGTCCGACGATCTGCTCGGCGAACTGAAATCGGAAAGCCACTACACCGGTGCAGTGCGGCTGATCGTCATCAGCACTGCGCTGATCGTGGTGGCGCTGGTGTGGGCGTGGTTTGGCATGCTGGATGAGGTCTCAACCGGCACCGGGAAGGTGATCCCCAGTTCGCGCGAACAGGTGCTGCAATCGCTGGAGGGCGGCATTCTCACGGAGCTGTACGTGCATGAGGGCGATCGCGTGCAGGCCGGGCAGATCGTGGCGAAACTGGATGCCACGCGCTCGCAGTCCAGCGTCGGCGAAAGCGCGGCGCGCTACCGGGCCGCGCTGGCGGCGGCCTCGCGTTTGCGCGCGGAAGTGAACGATGATCCGCTCACGTTTCCCGCCGAGCTGAAGGGCTATCCGGATCTTATCGCGGCGGAAACCCGCCTGTATAACACCAAACGCGCCCAGCTCAATGATGCCACCCGGCAGTTTAAGGAGTCGCTGGCGCTGGCTAATCGCGAACTGGCGATCACCCAGCGGCTGGCGAAAACCGGTGCCGCCAGCAGCGTCGAAGTGCTGCGCTTACAGCGCGATAAGTCCGACCTCGAGCTGAAGCTCACCGATATGCGCTCGCAGTATTACGTGCAGGCGCGCGAAGAGCTGGCGAAGGCCAGCGCCGAAGCCGACAGCCTGGCGCAGGTGATTAAAGGACGCGAAGATACCGTCACGCGTCTGACCATTCGCGCACCGATGCGTGGCATCGTGAAAAACATCAAAGTCTCGACGGTGGGCGGGGTGATTCCGCCCAACGGTGAGCTGATGAACATCGTACCGATGAACGATCGGCTGCTGATAGAAGCGCGTCTGTCGCCGCGCGATATTGCCTTCATCCATCCCGGTCAGCGCGCGGTGGTAAAGATCTCCGCTTACGATTACGCCATTTACGGCGGCCTCAACGGCGTGGTGGAAAGCATTTCGCCGGATACCATTCAGGACGAGGTCAAACCGGAGATTTACTACTACCGCGTATTTATTCGTACTGACAACGACTATGTGCAGAACAAGGCCGGCCGGCGCTTTGCCATCAGCCCGGGCATGGTATCTACCGTGGATATCAAAACCGGCGAGAAGAGCATCATGGATTATCTGGTCAAACCGTTTAACAAGGCCAAAGAGGCGATGCGCGAGCGCTAATTGCGGTGCGCGGCAATCTCGGCGATAATCACGCCCATCAATCCCTTCCTCGTCGGGCCTAACGACGCGGAGGGGATTTTTTTCATCTATACCTTAACTGGCTAACCGATTTAAGGATTTAAGAGGACTCGTTATGTACAACACGCTGGGCAATCAGTACGACAACTCCCTGGTTTCAAACGCCTTCGGTTTCATGCGTTTTCCGCTGAACTTCCAGCCTTACGACAGCGACGCCGAGTGGGTGATTACCGGTGTGCCGTTTGATGCCGCGACGTCAGGCCGGCCGGGCAGCCGTTTAGGGCCGGGTGCGATCCGTCAGATCTCTACCAACCTGGCGTGGGAAGGCTGCCGCTGGCCGTGGGATTTCGATCTGCGTCAGCGCCTCAATGTGGTGGACTGCGGCGATCTGGTGTACGCCTTCGGCGATTCACAGGATCTATCCGACAAGCTGCAGGCGCACGCGGAAAAGCTGCTGGCGAACGGCAAGCGCATGCTGACTTTTGGCGGTGATCACTACGTCACGCTGCCGCTGCTGCGCGCGCACGCCAAACACTTCGGCAAGATGGCGCTGGTGCACTTTGATGCGCACACCGATACCTACTCCAACGGCCCGACTTTTGACCACGGCACCATGTTCTACACCGCGCCGCAGGAAGGGCTGATCGATCCGCAGCATTCGGTGCAGATTGGTATCCGTACCGAGTTCGATAAGAGCCTGGGCTTTAACGTGCTGGACGCCGCGCAGGTTAATGACCGCAGCGTGGATGACATCCTGGCCGAAGTGAAGCGCACCGTGGGCGATCTGCCGGTGTACCTGACGTTTGATATCGACTGCCTCGATCCGGCTCACGCGCCAGGCACCGGTACGCCCGTGATTGGTGGCCTGACCAGCGATAAAGCCACTAAGCTGATCCGCGGCCTGCAGGGCATGAACATTGTGGGGATGGATCTGGTGGAAGTGGCGCCGGGTTACGATCACGCCGACCTGACCTCACTGGCCGCTGCGACGCTGGCGCTGGATATGCTGCACGTGCAGGCGGCGAATAAAGGGTAAGCGGCGGAGCGGGCGGCTGCCCTCACCCTAACCCTCTCCCCCAGGAGAGGGAACCGATCGAGCGAGCGGTGAGAGCAGTACTGAAGTGCAGCTT
Organism: Pantoea dispersa; assembly: GCF_035783935.1. Lineage (GTDB taxonomy): Bacteria > Pseudomonadota > Gammaproteobacteria > Enterobacterales > Enterobacteriaceae > Pantoea > Pantoea dispersa_C. The sequence goes on from NZ_JALKOV010000006.1 coordinate 116,491, forward strand.
CGCACGGACTGCTGCCTCTCTCGCGTGCAGGAGTGAAAACCGCTGCACGGACTGCTCCCTCTCCCGCGTGCGGGAGAGGGCTGGGGTGAGGGGAAGATCGGCGACGACTTACCATACGCCGCGATGCGGATGGTGGCCCTCACCCTGACCCTCTCCCCCAGGAGAGGGAACCGATCGAGCGGGCGGTGAGGACAGTACTGAAGTGCAACTTCGCACGGACTGCTCCCTCTCCCGCGTGCGGGAGAGGGCTGGGGTGAGGGGAAGATCGGCTACTGCTTACCATCCGCCGCAATGCGGTCGCGAATATGCTGCGCGCGTGACTCAGAGTCCGGATGCGAGTCAAACATCGAGCTCTGGCGGCCCTGATCCAGCTTCGCCAGCTTCTCGAAGCTGGTCGCCAGACCGAGCGGATTAATGCCGCGCTTCTTCAGCAGATCGTACGAATAGTCATCCGCCTGCGACTCCTGGGTCTGTGAGAACTGCGCGTTAACCAGTTTCTCGCCCATTTCGCCCAGCTGTGACTGCGACAGCGAACCAATTACGCCGCCCACCGACGCCGCAGCGTTGCGTGCCGCCGTGGTGGCGAAAGCCACCTGCATTGCTTTGCGCGTATGGCCGAGCGCCACGTGGCCCATCTCATGGCCGAGCACGCCTTCGACTTCGTTGTCGGTCATCATATCCATCAGACCGCTATAAACGCGGATGCAGCCGTTGGCCATCGCCCAGGCGTTAACGTCTTTGGTCAGGTAAACCTTGTAGTTGGCCGGCACGCCGTTGATGTTATCGCCCAGCGCGGCAGCGATTTTGTTCAGGCGCTGCTGATAGCTGCTGTTCGCCGGCGCCAGCTGGTTATCTTTATCCATTTGTGCACACGACTGATCGCTCAGCTCTTTAACCTGGGCATCGTTCAGTGAGTAAGCCTGAAACGCCTGCGCGCCAGACTGCAACAGTGCGTTGTTATCCATTCCTTCGCAGCCGCTCAGCAGCGAAACCATTCCCAGAGCTACAACCATGGCCCGGATTTTCATATCAGCATCCTTTGAGTAACAAGTAGAGAAAACAAACACCTGAAAAACCACGCAGGTGTTCAAACGCTTTGGTTATAGCGTGCCCGTGGCGGATTGGCTAGCAGACAGGCCCCGAATTGCAACCCGGAACCGCAGATTTAGCATCCTGATACATGTACTTTTGCCCCGATTTTCATGTACATTGATGTGCGACTTTTTTCTCGCTTCGCCTTATAACTCATTAATTACAATCAGTTAAGCGTGGCGGAGCATTAATCCGACCTGGAGTAGAAGATGCCCTCTCGTAAAGAGCTTGCCAACGCCATTCGCGCGTTAAGTATGGATGCAGTACAGAAAGCGAAATCGGGACATCCGGGTGCCCCAATGGGCATGGCCGATATCGCTGAAGTGCTGTGGCGTGATTTCCTGAACCACAATCCAACTAACCCGCTGTGGGCAGATCGCGACCGTTTCGTGCTGTCCAACGGCCACGGCTCGATGCTGATTTACAGCCTGCTACACCTCACCGGCTATGACCTGCCGATGAGCGAGCTGCAGAACTTCCGTCAGCTGCACTCTAAAACCCCAGGCCACCCGGAATACGGCTACACCCCAGGCGTGGAAACCACCACCGGCCCGCTGGGTCAGGGCATCGCGAACGCCGTAGGCTTCGCCATTGCTGAGCGCACGCTGGCGGCGCAGTTTAACCGTGCGGGCCACGACATCGTAGACCATCACACTTACGTGTTCATGGGCGACGGCTGCATGATGGAAGGCATCTCGCACGAAGTGTGCTCCATCGCCGGTACCCTGAAGCTCGGCAAGCTGGTGGCGTTCTATGACGACAACGGCATCTCAATCGACGGTCACGTGGATGGCTGGTTCACCGACGACACCGCCAAACGCTTCGAAGCGTACGGCTGGCACGTGGTGCGTGGCGTCGACGGTCACGATGCGGACGCGATCAAAAAAGCGGTGGAAGAAGCCAAAGCCGTTACCGACAAGCCATCACTGCTGATGTGCAAAACCATCATCGGTTTCGGTTCGCCGAACAAAGCCGGTACGCACGACTCGCACGGCGCGCCGCTGGGCGACGACGAAATCGCGCTGACCCGCAAACAGCTGGGCTGGAACCACGCGCCATTCGAAATCCCTTCTGACATCTACGCACAGTGGGATGCCAAAGAAGCCGGCCAGGCGAAAGAGAAAGCCTGGGACGAGAAGTTCGCCGCTTACGCCGCTGCACATCCGGAACTGGCCGCCGAGTTCAAACGCCGCGTGAACAATGAGCTGCCAGCCAACTGGCAGGCGGAATCGCAGAAGTTCATCGAGCAACTGCAGGCTAATCCGGCGAAAATCGCCAGCCGTAAAGCGTCGCAGAATGCCATCGAAGCTTTCGGTAAGCTGCTGCCGGAATATCTGGGCGGATCGGCTGACCTGGCACCAAGCAACCTGACCATGTGGTCCGGCTCGAAGCCAATCAATGAAGATGCCGCTGGCAACTACATTCATTACGGCGTGCGTGAGTTTGGTATGACCGCTATCGCCAACGGTATCGCGCTGCACGGTGGCTTCCTGCCATATACCGCGACCTTCCTGATGTTCGTCGAGTACGCCCGTAACGCGGCGCGCATGGCGGCGCTGATGAAAATCCGTCAGGTAATGGTTTATACCCACGACTCTATCGGTCTGGGTGAAGATGGCCCGACGCACCAGCCGGTTGAGCAGATGGCCAGCCTGCGCACCACCCCGAATATGAGCCTGTGGCGTCCGTGTGACCAGGTCGAGTCTGCGGTGGCGTGGAAATACGCTATTGAGCGCGTTGACGGCCCATCAGCCCTGATCTTCTCGCGTCAGAACCTGGCGCAGCAGGATCGTAGCGCTGAGCAGCTGGCTAACGTGGCGCGCGGTGGTTACGTGCTGAAAGATTGCGACGGCACGCCGGAGCTGATCCTGATCGCGACCGGTTCCGAAGTTGAACTGGCGGTCGGCGCTTACGAGCAGCTGAGCGCGGAAGGCCGTAAGGTGCGCGTAGTGTCTATGCCGTCTACCGATGCGTTCGACAAGCAGGACGCGGCTTACCGCGAAGCTGTACTGCCGAAAGCGGTTGGCGCGCGCGTAGCCATCGAAGCCGGCATCGCGGATTACTGGTTCAAGTACACCGGCCTGCACGGTGCCGTGGTAGGCATGACCACCTTCGGTGAGTCAGCACCGGCTGAGCAGCTGTTCGAAGAGTTCGGCTTCACCGTGGCCAACGTAGTGAAAACCGCGAAATCGATTCTGTAATTTCGCGTAACCCATCGCGCCGCTGCGTGTTGTAGCGGCGCGATTCATCGCGCAGTTCTGCTGCCATCTTCAGGCTTAACTAAGCGCAATAAATTGCGCCGCGACACCCATGTGCAGATTGGCGGACCTGTTATCACCTGAACCTGAAACGGTTCAATTATTCCTGCAGTAATAATTTTCATTGCCTGAATTTGTGACACAGATCCAATAATCAGCAGCACAGTTGATCGCAATCATTCCTGTTATTCCTTCCATGCTTTATTCTCGCTGAACCGTTTCAGTTGCAGCCGTGTGCTCTCCGTCAGCAACCGTAACCGGGCAAGAATTCCCTGTACAAAACGCAGCGAAACGCTCAAGGTATTTGGCACGTTTTTTCAGGTGTGGCTGCAGGAAGTGAGATGACCATTCGTATCGCAATAAATGGTTTTGGTCGTATCGGACGTAACGTGTTGCGTGCGCTGTATGAAACCGGTCGCCGGGCGGAAATCACCGTAGTGGCGATCAACGAACTGGCGGAAGCGACCGGCATGGCGCATCTGCTGAAGTACGATACCAGCCACGGCCGCTTTGCCTTTGACGTACGCCAGGAGCGCGATCAGTTGTGGGTCGGCGACGATACCATCCGTATCCTGCATCAGGCTGAGATTGCCGCGCTGCCGTGGCGCGAGCTTAATGTGGATATCGTGCTGGACTGCACCGGCGTGTACGGCAGCCGCGACGATGGTGAAGCACATCTGCAGGCTGGCGCAAAGAAAGTGTTGTTCTCGCATCCCGGCGGCAACGATTTGGATGCCACCGTAGTGTTCGGCGTTAACGAACAGGCTCTTAAACAAACTGACCGCATTGTCTCCAACGCATCCTGCACCACCAACTGCATTATTCCGGTGATCAAGCTGCTGGATGACGCCTTTGGCATTGAGTCGGGTACCGTGACCACCATCCACTCGGCGATGCACGATCAGCAGGTGATTGACGCCTATCACAGCGACCTGCGCCGTACCCGTGCCGCCAGCCAGTCGATCATTCCGGTCGATACGCGTCTTGCCGCTGGCATTACCCGTATTTTTCCGAAATTTAACGATCGCTTCGAGGCTATCGCGGTGCGCGTGCCGACGATCAACGTGACCGCCATTGATCTGAGCGTTTCGGTGCGCCAGGCGGTGAAGGCGTGTGAGGTCAACGCGTTGCTGCAAAACGCGTCAGAGGGGGCATTTCGTGGTATAGTTGACTATACGGAATTACCGTTAGTCTCAGTAGATTTTAACCACGATCCGCACAGTGCCATAGTGGACGGCACGCAAACGCGGGTCAGCGGTCATCACCTGATCAAAACCCTGGTCTGGTGTGACAACGAATGGGGCTTTGCTAACCGCATGATCGACACCACGTTAGCAATGGCCGCAAGCGGTTTCAGGTAAGACGCGGACTGCGTCTGGCAAAACTTATGAGAATCAACGAGAGGGTTCACCATGTCTGTAATTAAGATGACCGATCTGGATCTTGCTGGTAAACGCGTTCTGATCCGTGCCGATCTCAACGTACCAGTGAAAGAAGGGAAAGTGACGTCAGATGCACGTATTCGTGCTTCTCTGCCTACCATCGAAGCGGCGTTGAAACAGGGCGCGAAAGTGATGGTTACCTCTCACCTGGGTCGCCCGACCGAAGGTGAATACAACGAAGAGTTCTCCCTCCTGCCGGTTGTTAACTACCTGAAAGAAAAACTGAACGGCACTAACGTGACCCTGGCGAAAGACTACCTCGACGGCGTTGAAGTGGGCGCGGGCGAACTGGTGGTGCTGGAAAACGTTCGCTTTAACAAAGGCGAGAAAAAAGACGACGAAACCCTGTCGAAGAAATATGCCGCGCTGTGTGACGTGTTCGTCATGGATGCCTTCGGCACCGCGCACCGCGCACAGGCTTCAACCCACGGCGTGGGCAAATTCGCCCCTATCGCCTGTGCCGGTCCGCTGCTGTCAGCCGAGCTGGAAGCGCTGGGCAAAGTAATGAGCAACCCACAGCGTCCGCTGGTCGCCGTGGTCGGTGGCTCTAAAGTGTCGACCAAATTCGACGTGCTGCAGTCGCTGGTGAAAATTGCTGACACCGTGATTGTTGGTGGCGGTATCGCTAACACCTTCGTGGCGATCGACAACAACGTCGGCAAATCCCTGTACGAGCCAGACTTCGTGGAAGCCGCTAAAGGCCTGCGCGACCAGTACGGCATTCCGGTACCTACCGATTCACGGGTCGGCACGGAATTCTCCGAAACTGCCCCGGCAACCGTGAAAAAGGTTTCCGAGGTAGCGGATAACGAAGAAATTATGGACTTCGGTGACGAAACCGCACAGAACATGGCGAAGCTGCTGAAAGACGCAAAAACCATTCTGTGGAACGGTCCGGTTGGCGTGTTTGAGTTCCCGAACTTCCGTAAGGGCACCGAAATCGTGGCGAATGCGATCGCAGACAGCGACGCGTTCTCTGTCGCTGGCGGCGGTGATACCCTGGCGGCTATCGACCTGTTCGGTATCGAAGACAAAATTTCCTATATCTCTACCGGTGGCGGTGCGTTCCTCGAGTTCGTGGAAGGCAAAAAACTGCCAGCAGTTGCCATGCTGGAAGAGCGCGCGAAGCAGTAATTTTTGGGGGCGGCGCTTAGGCGCTGCCTGAAGGCTTGCCCGCTGTGGGCGAACAGATCGCATTCCCATTGGGGAGTGGACGATAAACGAAACAGGACACAACCATGTCTAAAATTTTTGATTTCGTAAAACCCGGCGTTGTCACTGGTGATGACGTTCAGAAAATCTTCAAAGTAGCGAAAGAAAACAAATTCGCTCTGCCAGCCGTTAACTGCGTCGGCACGGATTCCATCAACGCGGTACTGGAAGCTGCGGCTAAAGTTAAAGCGCCGGTCATCGTTCAGTTCTCCAACGGTGGTGCTGCCTTCATCGCCGGTAAAGGTTTTAAAACCGACAAACCACAGGGCGCTGCGATTTTCGGCGCAATCGCTGGTGCACACCATGTGCATCTGATGGCTGAACAGTACGGCGTGCCAGTAATCCTGCACACTGACCACTGTGCGAAGAAGCTGTTGCCGTGGATCGACGGCCTGCTGGATGCTGGCGAAGAGCACTTCAAGAAAACCGGTAAGCCACTGTTCTCTTCTCACATGATCGACCTGTCTGAAGAGTCACTGGAAGAGAACATCGAGATTTCTTCTAAATATCTGGCGCGCATGGCGAAACTGGATATGACGCTGGAAATCGAACTGGGTTGCACCGGTGGTGAAGAAGATGGCGTGGACAACAGCCACATGGACGCTTCTGCACTGTACACTCAGCCAGAAGACGTGGATTACGCTTACACCGAGCTGAGCAAAATCAGCCCGCGTTTCACCATCGCCGCATCTTTCGGTAACGTGCACGGCGTGTACAAGCCAGGTAACGTGAAACTGACCCCAACCATTCTGCGTGATTCGCAGAAATACGTTGCCGAGAAACACGGTCTGCCGCACAACGCGCTGGACTTCGTGTTCCACGGCGGCTCCGGTTCTTCTGCTGCAGAAATCGAAGAGTCTATCAGCTACGGCGTGATCAAGATGAACATCGATACCGATACCCAGTGGGCAACCTGGGACGGCATCCTGCAGTACTACAAAACCAACGAAGCGTACCTGCAGGGTCAGCTTGGCAACCCGAACGGTGCTGACAGCCCGAACAAAAAATACTACGACCCACGCGTCTGGCTGCGTGCGGCACAGTCTTCCATGGTTGTGCGCTTAGAGCAGGCTTTCAAAGAGCTGAACGCTGTCGACGTACTGTAATTTTTGCTTACCGTACAAAAAAGGCCCGAAAGGGCCTTTTTTTATGCGTCCCGTCTGGAAATCCCGGTTTATCCAGCACATTTTTGGCGCTTCGCCCCATTATTGTTTACCCTTGTACTCGGGAGTGTCGGATTGAATCTGGCAGTTTTTGTACTTTCCTGCGGGAAACTCAACAACAGGGCTAACAAATGGAAGATTTAAACGTCGTTGACGGCATTAACACTGCAGGTGGCTGGCTGGTGCGCAACCAGGCGCTGATCCTCAGCTATGCGGTGAACATCGTGGCGGCCATCGCCATCATTATCGTCGGCATGATTATCGCGCGCGTGGTATCAAACGGCGTCAATCGCCTGCTGGTGGCGCGTCACATTGACGCCACCGTAGCTGATTTCCTCTCGGCGCTGGTGCGCTACGGTATCATTGCTTTCACCATTATTGCCGCGCTGGGTCGCGTCGGCGTGCAGACTGCCTCGGTGATTGCGGTGCTCGGTGCTGCCGGTCTGGCCGTCGGTCTGGCGCTGCAGGGATCGCTCTCCAACCTCGCGGCAGGCGTGCTGCTGGTGACCTTCCGTCCATTCCGCACCGGTGAGTTCGTCGATCTCGGCGGCGTGATGGGCACGGTACAGAATGTGCAGATCTTCTCGACCACGCTGAAAACCGCTGACGGCAAAATCGTCGTGGTGCCAAACGGCAAAATCATCGCCGGCAACATCGTCAACTTCTCGCGCGAGCCGATGCGCCGCAACGAGTTCATCATTGGTGTCGCCTATGATGCGGATGTCGATCAGGTGATCGCACTGCTGCGTGACGTGGTGGAAGCGGACGAGCGCGTGCTGAAAGACATGGGTATCCAGATTGGCCTTAACGAACTGGCGGCCTCGTCGCTGAACTTTGTGGTGCGCTGCTGGAGCAAAAGCGGTGACCTGCAGAACGTCTACTGGGATCTGATGAAGAACTTTAAGCGCACGCTGGATGCGCACGGTATCGGCATTCCTTATCCGCAGATGGACGTGCACCTGCACCAGGTGCAGAGCGAAGCGCAGCAGCCTGCGCGCAGCGAGTAAGTTATCAGGGCACCTGCGGGTGCCCTTATTTTATCAGTTCTGCTAATGACCGATTAATTCTTTCCATTTCCGCTAATATCCGCGCCTCACTATACTGCACAGCAACACCACTTTCTCAGGAACTCTTTTGTGTTATCTGTTTACTTACAAGGGCTTGCTCTTGGCGCTGCGCTGATCCTGCCGTTAGGCCCGCAGAACGCCTTCGTCCTGAACCAGGGCATTAAGCGCCACTACCATTTGATGACCGCGTCGCTGTGCACACTGAGCGACATTGCGCTGATCTGCGGCGGAATATTTGGCGGCAGCGCGCTACTGCAGCAGTCGCCGGTTTTGCTGATGCTGATCACCTGGGCTGGCGTGGCGTTTCTGCTGTGGTACGGCTGGGGCGCGCTGCGCAGTGCCTGGCAGGGCGATGTCACGCTGGCGTCAGAGGCGGCGCTGAAGCAGGGGCGCTGGCGCATTGTCGCCACTATGCTGGCGGTGACCTGGCTCAATCCGCATGTCTATCTCGACACTTTTGTGGTGCTCGGCAGTCTCGGCAGCCAGCTGCCGTCGGCGGAGGCGCGCCGCTGGTTCGCTTTCGGCACCGCCAGCGCCTCGCTGCTGTGGTTTTTTGGCCTCGCGCTGCTGGCCGCCTGGCTGTCGCCGCGCCTCCGCACCGTGCGCGCACAGCGCATCATTAATCTGCTGGTGGGCGGCGTGATGTGGTTTATCGCCCTGCAGCTGGCGCGTCAGGGCATCGCCGGCTGGTGATGCACATGCAGTCCATACAGCGCGGGCAGGGCGCCTGCGCTGGCCAGCAGCTCCAGCCGAATCTGGCGGAACGTGTTATCCGGGGGCAGCGCATGATGGCACAGCGAGTGATGATTATCGCTGACGTCGGCCAGCAGCGTGTCATCCAGCCACAGGCGATAATGGGTGGTACAGTGCGGCGTCACCGCCTGCGCATGGCCCATCTGCACCGTTTCCATCGCATGATCGAAATCGTTATCGAACAGCAACGTAATCTGGCTGGCGCGCTGCGCGTCCGGCCACTGCCAGCACACCCACGGCTGGCGATCGTCCGCCGCTGGCAGCCAGCCGTTGGTGTGGCTTTCCGGTCGCAATTTACCGTTGAGCAAATAGTCGCAATGCCACAGCCGCAGCGGCGTCGCCAGACTAAACGCGATCAGGATCTGATGAGGCGCGCGGCGCGGTAGCCAGAAATCAAACTCATCCACGCCGTAATCGCCGTCGTTTATTTGCCGGGTGCGTTTCGCGACGCGCGGATTGAGGCTGTTGAACACCATCATGATGCCTGGCAGGCGCTGGCGGGTGAGCGCTACTTCAATCGCCGGATTTTCTTCAAAGGCGATAAACAGGTAGCGATCGCACTCCGCACGGTAGTCAAACGGCAGCGAATACGCCTCTTCCCCGCCAATCTGCAAACTGTGCGTGGCCAGCAGCCGATCGCCGCAGGTGTTGGCCGGATTTTCGCTGGTCAGCAGTGACACCTGCAGCGTCTGGGCTGAGGCTGCCCGCAGCCGCACCGTCAGCGCTGGCAGCTGTTCTCCGGCTTTGAGTGGCAGCAGCAGGGCGCAGCGTGAGGTGAGGGCGTGCCAGCCGCCATCTGCAGGCAGAGCGCGCAGCGCGAAGGTGCTGCTGGCGCTGACCTGAGCGGCACCGGCCGGATGCGCCAGCGGCTGACGCGGAATGAACGCGCCGTGGCGCAGCAGCTGTTGCTGCAGCTGACCAATATGCTCCGGCTGCGCCAGCTGACGCGGAGTCTGGTTATGCTGCTGGCACAGCGCTGCCGCGCGGCCCACCACTTCGCCCAGCACGCCACAGGTACACATTACGCGCGCGCTGCCAAAGGCAACATGCGTGGCGGAGATGAGCCGACCGGTCAGCAGCAGATTATCCAGCGACTGGCTGTACAGCGCGCGGAATGGAATGGTGTAAGTGCCTTTGCTGTGGAACTGGCGACAGCCATCGTGAGCGCTGTAGACGCCGTCGGCCGGATGCAGATCAATTGACCAGCCGCCGTAGGCCACCGCATCATAGTGATCGCGCTGCGCGATGATATCCTGCTGACACAGCAGGGTGTCGCCGAGAAAGCGGCGGCTCTCGCGTTTGCCGGGAATCAGCCCAACCCATTCAATGGTCAGCGTGTCGGCATCGTCGAATTCGCCGGAATTTTTGATGTAATCCCACACGCCCCAGACAATCTTCCACAGCTCCCACTTGATGGTTTCGCTTTCGTGCACGGTGTCCAGCCGTCCGCCCCATTCGAGCCACCACAGATCGCAGCCGTTGAGATCGGAACTCAGGCGTTTATAACGCGGGATCGCGGTGATCTCTTTCAGCGCGAAGGAGGGCGGCACAAAGCGCACCGGCTGCGCGCTGCGTTTGGTATAGAAGTAGATTGAGTGGCCGAGCTTGTGACCAAACTGCTCGCCCGGCGCCATTTTTTCACCGAACTCCTGCGGTGATTCTGCGCCCACGCGGTGCGCTGCGCCGGCCAGATAGCCGAGCACGCCATCGCCGCTGGCATCAATGAACTGGTCGGCCGTCACGCGATAATGCGTCTGATTGATGGCGTTGAAGGCCTGAACTGCCTGCAGGCGCTGCGCGGATTTTTCAATGTCGCTGACCACGGTGTTGAGCAGCAGCGTCAGACGCGGCTGCGCCTGCACGATGTCCAGCAGCACCATGTCGAACAGCACCGGATTGCCCTCTTTATTGCGCCACAGATTCTCCTCCATGATCTCGCCCATGATGCCGCCTTCACGCGCCCAGCGGTTATTATTGCCCATGTGCGACGTCGCGCCGTTGGCCCACAGCCGTACTTCGCTGGAGGCGTTACCGCCGAGCACCGGACGATCCTGAATCAGCACCACCTGCTGGCCTTCACGCGCCGCCGCCAGCGCGGCGCACACGCCAGCCAGACCGCCACCGGCGACCAGCACATCGGCGTGCAGTGACTGCAGCGGAAAGCTGCGCGCGGCCTGAGAAGAGAAAGTTTGCATCATGAGGTTACTCCTGCCTGAAGGCTGCTAAGATTGAGTTTTTACCGTCACAAGGTGATTTATGTCTTCGCAACCCAACCAGAGCCTGATTGACGGAATTCGCTGCCTGCAATATCTGGTATCCAGTGATAAAGCGGTCGGCGGCCGCGAACTGGCGCGCCAGATGGGGATGAACAGCACGCGGGTAAACCGCCTGCTGATGACCATGGCGTCCATCGGCCTGACGATTCAGGATGAGCACCGGCGCTATTTGCCGGGCCCGGGCATTCATGCGCTGGCGGCACAGGCGATCCGCGGTTCGTCGCTGTTTGCTTCGGCACTGCCGCAGCTGGAAGCGCATGCGCCACGCGACATCGTGGTGGCGCTCGGTGTGCTGTGGGAAGACCAGGTGATCTACATCTGGCACTCGGAGCCCGGTGAGCGCACCAGTACCAGCCAGGCGCTGGCCGGTTTCCGCATGCTGCCGGCGTGGCAGTCGGTGATTGGCGTCGCGCTGCTGGCGGCGGAAAGTGATGAGGTGCTGCGGCCGCGTTTCACTGACGAACAGTGGACGCAGATTGCCCCGCTGCTGGCGCAGAAGCGGGCGCAGGATTATCTGATGTGGCATCGCGAGGACGGTGAAATCAGCATGGCGCAGCCGATCAATAACAATCGCGCGGCGCTGGCTTTCGCCAAAATCTGGCAGGCCGATGAGGACCAGCTGGCGCAGCGTCTGCAACAGCTGCGCGCGCTGGCGAAACGGCTTATCAGCGCGCGCTGACATGATCGATCTTACCGACAATAAACAGATAGCTGCAGATACCGATGGCGGCCAGCACGGCGATAAAGGCCAGCGCCGGCGCGAAGTTGCTGCCATCAATCAGAGCCCCGATGGCGATGGGCACCACGATGGATGACAGCGCGCCGGTAAAGTTAAATACGCCGCCGGCCAGACCAATCAGATGGCGTGGCGCCAGCGCGGTAACAAACACCCAGGTGATGGTCGCCAGGCCATTGCCAAAAAACGCCAGCGACATGAACAGGATGATCAGCCGCGAATCTTCGGTGTAGTTGGCGCCAAGAATGAACAGCGTGAGAAACAGGCCAAGGATCACCGGCAGCTTGCGCGCCACGCTGGCTGACACGCCGCGCCGGATCATCCGGTCCGAGGCAAAGCCGGCCAGCAGCACGCCACAAAACGCCGCGAAGTAGGGCAGCGACGCCACGTAGCCGCTCTTAATGAAGTCCATGTGGCGATATTCCACCAGATAGGTGGGAAACCAGGTAAGGAAAAACCAGAAGGTCGCCGAGATGGTGAACTGGCCGATATAGATGCCGACCAGCTTGCGGCTGCGAAACATTTGCGCCAGATCGGCCCAGCGCGCGCGCGGCGGCTGGCTGCCGTGACGATTTTCCAGCAGTGCACCGTTATCACGCAGATAGTTCAGTTCAGCCTGAGAGACGCCTTTGTGCTGGTTCGGCTCGCGATACAGCAGATACCACACCAGCGCCCATATCATGCCCGCCACGCCGGTAATCAGAAACAGCCCGCGCCAGCCAAATGCAGCCTGCACGTGAAACAGCAGCGGCGTCATACAGGCGAGGCCAACAAACTGCGCAGATGAGTAGATGCCAATCGCGCTGGCCCGTTCCTGCTCCGGGAACCAGCTGGAGATCACCCGATTGTTAGCCGGCATCACCGGCGCTTCGAAAGCGCCCACGCCGAGGCGCAGACCGAACAGCGCGCCGAAGCTGCTGGCCAGGGCGTGCAGCGCGGTGATCAGCGACCAGGCGAACAGGCCAGCGCCATACACCAGCCGCGCGCCAAGACGATCGATCAGGAATCCGCCAGGAATCTGCAGCGCCGCATAGATCCAGCCAAACGCCGAGAAAATCAGCCCCATTTCCAGCGGCGTGAAGCGCAGTTCACCGGCCATCTGCGTGGCGGCCACCGACAGGTTGGTGCGATCCATGTAGTTAATGATGATGTTAATAAACACCAGTGCCAGCATCATAAAGCGCGTGCGTCCGGCCCGCACGCTGACGGCGCTTTGGCTAAGTGGTTGTTCTGTCATACTGCAACTCTCCCGAAGGTCAGAAGTGTTTCTTTAATAGAAACACGAGCAGGGCTTTTCAGCGAATCTGTGCAGATAAATTTGCGATCGCGGATACGTTAAACCTGAGCGAAGCCGAACTTTTTGCTAATTTCAAACTCAGACCATCACGCATAGTAATGTGTTTTGGGTTTCGCCATAGTGGCGACCTGCAAATTGAACCCTTCAAGGAGGACTTTCGTGAAACTGAAAGCACTGGCGCTGGCCGCCGTAATGAGCACGGGCGCACTGTCCGGTCTGGTCCAGGCGGGAGAAGTGCCAAACGGACCGCACGTGGTGACATCAGGACAGGCCAGCGTGGATGCCCGTCCGGATATGGCTACACTCTCCATCGTGGTGAATGTTTCGTCGAAAGACGCGGCGGATGCAAAGAAACAGGCTGACGACCGCGTGGCGCAATATTTTGATTTTCTGCAAAAGAACGGCATCGAGAAGAAAGATATTGATGCGGCTAACCTCAGCACTCAGCCGGAGTATGATTACACCAAAGAGGGTAAATCGGTGCTGAAAGGCTACCGTGCGGTGCGTCAGGTAGAAGTCACGCTGCGCCAGCTGGACAAGCTGAATGAGCTGCTGGACGGTGCGCTGAAATCGGGCCTGAATGAGATCCGTTCGGTTGAGCTGGGCGTGGCTAATGCGGACAGCTATAAAGATCAGGCGCGCAAAGCAGCAATTGCCAATGCTACGCAGCAGGCGAACGCCCTGGCCGAAGGCTTCAACGCCAAACTGGGCCCGGTATACAGCATTCGCTACCACGTAGCTAACTACCAGCCGATGCCAATGGCGCGCATGTACAAAGCGGCTGGTGCCGCGGCGGACACCACCGCGCAGCAGACCTACGAGCAGCAGAGCATCCATTTTGACGATCAGGTGGATGTGGTCTTCGAAATCAAACCGAATACGGCGCAGTAATCACAAGCTGTTAGCGTTTGCTGGTCGCCATAAATGGCGACCCTACGTGAACCACAATTGTTTACTGTAGGGTGCGTATTTATGCGCACCAGGAAAAATGATGAACATACAGCCTGAAGATGTGGATCAGGCCGCAACCTCATCCTGGCGCAGTACGCGGTGGCCGTGGGCAATCAGCGCATCGGTCACGCTGCGCATCAGACGGCTCTCCGGCGCGAAGCGGTGCCAGTACAGCATCCGGCGCTGATACAGACCCGGCGTCAAATCAACCAGCTCTCCCTGCGCCAGCTCGCGCTCAATCTGCAGATGCGGAATCATACAGCACACCGACCCCTGACGCGCCAGCTGCACAAAGGCCTCTGACGAGTTCACGATGTGGCACGGCACGCTGCCTGGCGATAAATCAAAGTTCTGCTGCAAAAAGGCCTGATGCATATCGTCGAGGTGATCGAACGCCACCGCCGGGGCTTTGAGCAGCGCCGAACGCGTCACGCCATTGGGGAAATAGCGCGCGGCGAACTCTGGCGAGGCGCAGAACAGATAGTCCAGCGCACCCAGCTGATCCACCAGACAGCTGGGCAGCGGCTGCGGCTGGATACTCACTGCGCCCACCACTTCGCCACGCCGCAAACGCTCCTGCGTGCGGGTTTCATCTTCCACCTGCAGATTCAGGCGCACCGGCGAGTCGGCCAGCACATCTTTCAGCGCCGGCAGCAGCCAGGTGGCGAGACTGTCGGCGTTCACTGCCAGCGACAGCAGCAGCGGCGTAGTGCCGCCGTTATCATCACCCAGCCACTCTTCTTCCAGCAGCTCAACCTGATGCAGCAGCGCCAGCAATTTTTGTCCCTGTTCGGTCGGGCGCGGCGGCACGGTGCGCACCAGCAGCGGCTGACCAAATAAATTTTCCAGCTGTTTAATGCGCTGCGACACTGCAGACTGCGTGATGCAGAGTTTCTGGGCAGCGCGCTCAAAGCCGCGTTCGCGAATCACAGCATCCAGCGCCTGAAGCGTTCGATAATCCGGGCGTTTCATTGTTTTTCTCTCTCGTTCAGGGTGGAAACTACTATGCCATAAAATGGCAAATCTGTGCGGTCGCCGCGTTTTTGCGGGCTGGCTTCCAAAGGCTTACATTCAACGCCGGTCAGCCGCGCTTTTTGACAGCGCCTTGTTTTATACTACGCGCACTTCGATGTCGCACAGGTTTTAAACATACCATGACCCAGGATGAACTGAAAAAAGCGGTAGGTTGGGCAGCGCTGCAGTACGTGCAGCCAGGCACCATTGTTGGCGTAGGCACCGGTTCTACGGCGGCGCACTTCATTGACGCGCTCGGCACGATCAGGAATCAGATCGAGGGCGCGGTCTCCAGTTCGGAAGCCTCCACCGAAAAGCTCAAATCGCTGGGCATTCCGGTGTTCGATCTCAACAACGTGGATGCGCTGTCGGTGTATGTCGACGGTGCCGATGAGATCAACCCGCAGATGCAGATGATCAAAGGCGGCGGCGCGGCGCTGACGCGTGAGAAAATTGTCGCGGCGGTGGCGCAGAAATTTATCTGCATCGCTGATGCGTCCAAGCAGGTCGACGTGCTGGGCAATTTCCCGTTACCGGTGGAAGTGATTCCGATGGCGCGCGCCTATGTGGCGCGGGAGCTGGTCAAGCTCGGTGGCCTGCCGGAGTATCGCCAGCACGTGGTCACCGACAACGGCAACATTATTCTCGACGTACATAATCTGCGCATCCTTGACCCGATTGCGCTGGAAAAAACCATTAATGCGCTGCCGGGTGTCGTCACCGTGGGGCTGTTTGCCACACGCGGGGCGGATATCGCGCTGATTGGCACGCCGGACGGCGTGAAAACCATCACCAATTGATCTCACCGGCGCGCCGCCAGCGCCGGTTATTTCCATGCGCAAAACATCTTTTCTTGCTGCAGTGAAATTTGGTGACTTATGTCACAAATGATTCATCAACAGCAGGTTCGTACTTTGCGCTCACGCCATCTCACGATTTTGTGTGGATTTGTGTTGTCTGCACGTGGGCGCGTGCTGGCGTGCAGGCAATCGTTTGTATTGCCGCGCCGGAAAATTTTGATATTTTGACAGAAGGCTACCTTATGGTAGTCCTCGTTGAATTCTGAATAGGGTCGGGAAATGGCAAAGGTATCACTGGAAAAAGACAAGATTAAGTTCCTGCTGGTGGAAGGCGTTCACCAGAGCGCGCTGGATAATCTGCGCGCCGCAGGTTACACCAACATCGAGTTCCACAAAGGCGCACTGGATGCTGAGACGCTGAAGTCCTCCATCCGCGATGCCCACTTCATTGGTATCCGTTCCCGTACCCAACTGACCGAAGAGATCTTCGCGGCGGCTGAAAAGCTGGTGGCGGTTGGTTGCTTCTGTATTGGTACTAACCAGGTTGATCTCAGCGCAGCAGCAAAGCGCGGCGTGCCGGTATTCAACGCCCCGTTCTCTAACACCCGTTCGGTTGCCGAACTGGTGATCGGCGAAATGCTGCTGATGCTGCGCGGTATTCCGGAAGCCAACGCCAAAGCACACCGTGGCATCTGGAATAAAATCGCCACCGGTTCGTACGAAGCGCGCGGGAAAAAGCTCGGCATCATTGGCTACGGTCATATTGGTATGCAGCTTGGCGTGCTGGCAGAAAGCCTTGGCATGCACGTGTTCTTTTACGATATCGAAAACAAGCTGCCGCTGGGCAATGCCACCCAAGTGCGCCACCTCTCTGACCTGCTCAATATGAGCGACGTGGTCAGCCTGCACGTACCGGAAACGCCGTCCACGCAGAATATGATCGGCAGCGAAGAGCTGGCGCTGATGAAGCCAGGTGCGCTGCTGATCAACGCCGCACGCGGTACGGTGATTGACATCCCGGCACTGTGCAATGCGCTGGCCAGCAAGCACCTTGCCGGTGCCGCTATCGACGTCTTCCCGGTTGAACCGGCGACCAACAGCGATCCGTTCAATTCGCCGCTGTGCGAATTCGACAACGTGATCCTGACGCCGCACATCGGCGGATCCACCCAGGAAGCGCAGGAGAACATCGGTCTGGAAGTGTCTGGCAAGCTGGCCAAGTACTCTGACAACGGCTCGACGCTCTCTGCGGTTAACTTCCCGGAAGTGTCGCTGCCAATGCACGCCGCCAGCGCCAGCCGTCTGCTGCACATCCATGAAAACCGTCCGGGCGTGCTGACTGCCATCAACCAGATTTTTGCCGAGCAGGGCATCAACATTGCCGCCCAGTATCTGCAAACCTCGCCAGTGATGGGTTATGTGGTCATCGACATTGATGCCGAAGAGGATGTGGCGGAGAAAGCGCTGCAGCTGATGAAGGCCATCCCGGGCACCATGCGCGCCCGTCTGCTGTACTGATGATGCAGGGCGCCGCTGGGCGCCCTGGCTTTATCCCGCAAGCGTCTCCCACTGCCACAGCTTTGACGGCGTCAGAATCGCCGGCAACGGCACATCCCAGGCTGCTACCGGCAGCGCATCCACGCGCTGGCAGTCGTGCGCAATACCCAGTGGTAAAAAGCCATGTCGTTGCCAGTGCTGCAGCGTGCGATCGTAAAAACCCCCGCCCATGCCCAGGCGCTGCCCCTGTGCGTCAAACGCCACCAGCGGTACCAGCATCACATCCAGCTGATCGAGCGTTGCCAGCTGGGTGATATCCAGCGGCGGTTCAGGAATGCGCAGCTTGTTGGGCTGCAGCGGCGTTTCTGGCGTGTAGCGGATAAACAGCAAATGACCGGGTGCAAACGGGTGCAGCACCGGCAGAAAGACCTGCTTCTTTTGCTGCCACAGTTTGGCAATCAGCGGTCGGGTATTGATTTCGCCATCGACGGAAAGAAACAGCGCGATGCGTTGCGCACTGGCCAGCGGGGCAAAGTTAATGGCGTGCTCAGCCAGCAGATCGGCGGCTTCGGCCTGTTGTTCAGACGTAAGATTGCGGCGCAGATGGCGCACATGCTGACGAATATCCTGACGGTCGAGAAGAGAGAGTGCTGTCATGATGTCCCCGGCTGATAAGGCTGTTGCTAGCCACATTATCACACCGGGAATAACAGGGTGGAACTAAGAGGAGATCTCCGAGATGCCGCCGCAGGCTGTAACCCTTGAACCCTTGGTTCAAGGTGAGTATGCCGTCGCAACCATCAGGCTTCTCGGACGGACCGAGCATGCTCACAGGTTACAGAGCGTCACACTCTGTTGGTATGAAATATCGGCTCAGGGGACTGGCCCGCTTGCAAACATCTCAGAGAAAATTGACTTCACCGTCACTCTAACACGAGAACCATGAAGTGTTATTCGAATTTAGGGCCCTGACGTTCAGTTATGCGACCTTGCTCAACTAATGCCTGCTCAATGGTCTGCTGCAGCATACGGATACGTTGTTCCATATTGGCTGCGTAATCGCGCGTTTTACCTTTCTCTTGTGCCAGCTCGTGGCAGATGTTTAACGCGGCGATGAACACCAGCTGCTCTGTATTTGTGACTCTAGTGCGAACTTTTAAATCTTGCAACCGTTGATTGAGATCCTCTGCGGCCAGATTCAGCGCATCTTGCTGTTCAGGCGGACAATTCACTCTCAATGAACGACCAAAAATCTGAATATCTACCGGTTGTGCAGACATGCCACCATCCTGACTGATTACTTCGTTCGCATCTCCCTTACCTGTCAATGGGTTGGGAGGTGCGCAACTATATAGACCCGCGTGATAAGTTACAACCCCTTTTCTGGAAACCCTGAGGCACCTGGTGGTAGCATAACACGAACTTATTCTGCCAACGACGACCAAAGCTTATGTCTTTACAGAACGCAACACCCACTTACAACGCGCTGGCCGCGGCACTCTCTCAGCAGGGCGTGGGCATGACGCCCGCCGAGATGCACGGACTGCTGTGTGGCATTCTGTGCGGCGGCAACCAGGACAGCAGCTGGAAAACGCTGGTGCACGACCTGACAAACGAGGGCATGGCGTTCTCGCAGAGCCTGTCACAGCCGCTGCAGGCGCTGCATGAACACCTGAGCAACACGCTGGATGAAGAGGGTTTCCTGTTCCAGCTGATGCTGCCGGACGAGGATGACATCACGGTCTTCGACCGCGCCGATGCGCTGGCCGGCTGGGTCAATCACTTCCTGCTGGGCCTGGGCGTGACGCAGCCGAAGCTGGACAAAGTGACCGGTGAGACCGGCGAAGCGATTGACGATCTGCGCACCATTGCGCAACTTGGTTACGATGAAGATGAAGATCAGGAAGAGCTCGAACAGTCGCTGGAAGAGGTGATTGAGTACGTGCGTGTTGCCGCGCTGCTGTGCCATGACACCTTCACCCGGCCACGCACGCCGATCGCACCGGAAGTGCAAAAACCTACGCTACACTAAGCGCGTCATCGTGGGCAGGTCGCTGCCCGTTTTCTACAGGGAGTGCAAATATGATTACACTGGAAACCTTCCGGCAACGTCGTCAGGCGCTGATCGCCCGCATGGCACCCGGCAGCGCGGCTTTGATTTTTGCTGCACCTGAAGTGACGCGCAGCAACGATAGCGAATACCCTTTTCGCCAGAACAGCGACTTCTGGTATTTCACCGGTTTCAACGAGCCGCAGGCGCTGCTGGTATTAATCAAGAGCGATGACACTCATAACCACAGCGTGCTGTTCAACCGCGTGCGCGATCTGACGGCGGAGATCTGGTTCGGGCGGCGTCTCGGTCAGGAAGCCGCACCGGCGAAGCTGGGCGTTGACCGCGCGCTGCCGTGGGACGCGATTGACGAGCAGCTGCATCAACTGCTCAACGGGCTCGACGTGGTCTATCACGCACAGGGTGAATACGCGGAAGCGGATACGCGGGTGTTCAGTGCGCTGGAGAAACTGCGCCGCGGTTTCCGGCAAAACCTCAGCGCGCCGGCGACGCTGACCGACTGGCGTCCCTGGGTGCATGAGATGCGCTTGTTCAAAAGCGAAGACGAGATCGCCATTCTGCGCCGCGCAGGCAAAATCAGCGCGCTGGCGCATACCCGCGCCATGCAGGCGTGCCGTCCCGGCATGTTTGAATATCAGCTGGAAGGCGAAATCCATCACGAATTCACCCGCCACGGCGCGCGCTTTCCGTCTTACAACACCATTGTGGGCTCCGGTGAGAACGGCTGCATTCTGCACTACACCGAAAACGAAAGCGAAATGCGCGACGGCGATCTGGTGCTGATTGATGCCGGTTGCGAATTCCATGGCTACGCCGGCGATATCACCCGCACCTTCCCGGTCAACGGTAAATTCAGCCAGCCACAGCGCGAGATCTACGACATCGTGCTCGCCTCGCTGTATAAGGCGCTGTCGATGTTCCGCCCGGGCATCAGCATCCATGAAGTCAATGACGAAGTGGTGCGCATCATGATCACCGGCCTGGTCGATCTCGGCATTCTGGAAGGCAATATCGATACGCTGTTTGAAGAGCAGGCGCACCGGCCGTTCTTCATGCACGGCCTTAGCCACTGGCTGGGGCTGGACGTGCATGACGTCGGCCATTACGGCACGCCCAGCCGTGACCGTCTGCTTGAGCCGGGCATGGTTCTCACCGTTGAACCGGGCCTGTATATCGCGCCGGATGCCAAAGTGCCGGCGCAATATCGCGGCATCGGCATCCGCATCGAAGACGACATCGTCATTACCGCCGACGGTAATGAAAACCTGACCGACAGCGTGGTGAAAGACCCTGAGGCAATCGAAGCGCTAATGGCGGCGGCGCGCGGCGTATGAGTATCCTGATTGCAGGCGGCGGCATGACCGGCGCCACGCTGGCACTGGCGATTTCGCACCTGACGCAGGGCCAGTTGCCGGTGACGCTGATTGAACGTCATCAGCCGGACAGCCGCGCGCACCCGGGCTTTGACGGGCGCGCCATCGCGCTGGCGGCGGGTACCTGTCAGCAGCTGGCGGATATTGACCTTTGGCAGTCGCTGGCGGATTGCGCCACGCCCATTACCGACATCCACGTTTCCGATCGCGGCCACAGCGGGTTTGTCCAGCTGCAGGCGGAGGATTACCAGCTGGCGGCGTTGGGCAACGTGGTCGAGCTGTATGATGTCGGCCAGCGCCTGTTTACACGTCTGCGTGCGGCACCCGGCGTAACGCTGCGCTGTCCGGATCACGTCACCTCAGTAACCCGCAGCGCCGATAGCGTGCAGGTGACGCTCAGCAGCGGCGACACGTTGCAGGGCGCGCTGCTGGTGGCCGCCGACGGCGCACGCTCGCCGCTGGCAGCATCGTGCGGCATGCGCTGGCAGCGCGAGGACTATCAGCAGCTGGCGGTGATTGCAAACGTCGCGACGCAGCTGCCGCATCAGGGCCGCGCGTTTGAGCGCTTCACACAGCATGGTCCGCTGGCGCTGCTGCCGATGTCCGGCAACCGTTTGTCGCTGGTGTGGTGTCATCCGGCGGCCGCCGAAGCCACGGTTAAGCAGTGGGACGACGCTACCTTCCTGCATGAATTACAGCGTGCTTTTGGCTGGCGGCTGGGGCGCTTTACCCATGCCGGCCAGCGCGAAATCTATCCGCTGGCGCTGCAGACCGCAGAGCGTCAGGTGACACACCGGCTGGCGCTGGTCGGCAATGCGGCGCAGACGCTGCATCCGATCGCCGGACAGGGCTTTAACCTCGGTCTGCGCGATGTGATGTCGCTGGCGGAAACCCTGGCGGCGGCGCATCGTCACCAGCAGGATCCCGGCAGCCACGCGGTATTGCACCATTTTGCTGCGCGCCGCCAGCCAGATCGCGCGGCGACCATTGGCGTCACCGACGGTCTGGTGCGGCTGTTCGCCAACCGTTATGCCCCGCTGGTGGCAGGACGAAATCTTGGGCTGGTGGCAATGGACCACCTGCCATGGCTGCGAAACCCACTTGCCGTGCGCACGCTCGGCTGGGTTAAGCGTTAAGCATGAATTAAGGGGCAGCAATGCAAACATTTGATGTGGCGATTGCCGGTGGCGGCATGGTCGGTCTGGCGGTGGCCTGTGGCTTACAGGGCAGCGGCCTGCGCGTTGCCGTGCTGGAGAAAGCACCAGAGCCACAATTTGATGCGGCGGCGCCCGCGTCGATTCGCGTCTCGGCCATCAACGCCGCCAGCGAGCGTCTGCTGCAAAAACTGGATGTCTGGTCCACCATTCTCGCGCTGCGCGCCAGCGCGTATCACGGCATGGAAGTGTGGGATCAGGACAGCTTTGGCTCGATCAGCTTTGATGACGAGCAGCAGGGGCTGTCGCACCTCGGACATATCATTGAAAACGAGGTGATCCACAGCGCGCTGTGGCAGCGCGCCAGCCAGTGTAGCGACGTAACGCTGATCGCGCCGGCTCAGCTGCAGCAGGTCGCGTTTGGCGATAACGAAGCCTTTATTACTCTGCAGGACGGCAGCATGATGAGCGCGCGCCTGCTGATTGCTGCGGACGGGGCCAACTCGTGGCTGCGTGACAAAGCGGACATTCCGATTACCTTCTGGGATTACGAACATCACGCGCTGGTTGCCAACATACGCACCGATATGCCGCACGATGCCATTGCGCGTCAGGTGTTCCACGGCGACGGCATTCTGGCCTTCCTGCCGATGCAGGATCCGCACCTGTGTTCCATCGTCTGGTCGCTGTCACCGCAGGAAGCGGCGCGGCTGCAGTCCATGCCGGAAGCGCTGTTTAACCAGCAGCTGTCAGTGGCATTCGATATGCGCCTCGGCCTGTGTCAGGTGGAAAGCGAACGCAAAACCTTCCCGCTGATGGCGCGTTACGCCCGCAACTTTGCTGCGCACCGGCTGGCGCTGGTGGGCGATGCGGCGCACACCATCCATCCGCTGGCCGGGCAGGGGGTAAACCTCGGCTTTATGGATGCCGCCGAGCTGATTGGCGAAATCCGCCGCCTGCATCAGCAGGGCAAAGATATTGGCCAGCACCTTTATCTGCGTCGCTATGAGCGCAGCCGCAAGCACAGCGCAGCGCTGATGCTGGCCGGTATGCAGGGTTTCCGTGAGCTGTTTGCCGGGCAGCATCCGGCGAAAAAACTGCTGCGCGACGTCGGGCTGAAGCTGGCCGACACGCTGCCCGGCGTGAAGCCATTACTGCTGAAGCAGGCTATGGGGCTCAGTGATCTACCCGGCTGGATCCGCTAACTCTCCTCATCACGGCACCGTTTCAGGTGCCGTTTTTTCTGCACCGACGTTACGCGATTGCCCTAAAGGGTGGGCCAGCGGCCGGCTGCTGCTCATGAATTACCAAACTGCACAGCGCTGTCGCTCTCCATGGCGACCTTGTGCGCACCCGGCAAACGCACTGCAAAACCCCATCAGCACCATTATTGTGCATCGCTGCACCCGAATTGCCCTTCATTTGATTTATTCTAATTTCAGGTCTCAATTCGCATTACTTAAACTAATCTAAAGTGGTTTTTACCACCGAACCATTTCTCCTTCCTGCGGCACAGCTTCCATTATTCGGCTGAATTACTGCGCAACAGGTGAATTGTATGCGCGGTAAATCACATAAATGCAGTGAAATATGCTGGTATGGCTGCCGGGCAGGGACAAAGGATGATAAGGTTTCACCCTCGTTTTCCTTATGGTTAATTGCCACATTCGGTGGTAACGTCAGTAGAAAGAGAACGTTTGCGTCGCTCAAAACTGACGGCGCAGGCGCGTCACACTCACTTGTCTTCACAGGATGGTTATGACTCAGCAAACGCCTCTATTCGAACAGCATCAGGCCTGCGGTGCCCGCATGGTGGACTTCCACGGCTGGATGATGCCGCTGCACTATGGCTCGCAAATGGATGAGCATCATGCGGTGCGCAACGATGCCGGAATGTTTGACGTTTCCCACATGACCATCGTCGATCTGCACGGCGCGCGCACCCGCGAATTTCTGCGTTACCTGCTGGCCAACGACGTCGCCAAACTGACTCAGCCCGGCAAAGCCCTGTATACCGGCATGCTGAATGCGTCAGCTGGCGTCATCGATGATTTAATTGTTTACTTTATGAGCGAAGATTTCTTCCGTCTGGTGGTCAACTCCGCCACGCGCGAGAAGGATCTGGCGTGGATCGCTGAGCATGCGCAGCCGTTTGGTGTTGAACTGACCGAGCGTGACGATCTGGCACTGATCGCCGTACAGGGACCGAAGGCACAGCAAAAAGCACAAAGCCTGTTTAGCGCGGCACAGCGTGACGCGGTGGCAGGCATGAAGCCGTTCTTTGGCGTACAGGCCGGCGATCTGTTTATCGCCACCACCGGTTATACCGGTGAGGCCGGTTATGAAATCGCTCTGCCAGCCGCGGAAGCCGCCGATTTCTGGCAGCAACTGCTGGCCGCTGGCGTAAAACCTGCCGGGCTGGGCGCACGCGATACGCTGCGTCTGGAAGCGGGCATGAACCTGTACGGTCAGGAGATGGATGAAGGCGTTTCGCCGCTGGCCGCCAACATGGGCTGGACCATCAGCTGGGAGCCCGCCGAGCGTGATTTCATTGGCCGTGAAGCGCTGGAAGCACAGCGCGAGAACGGCACGGAAAAACTGGTCGGGCTGGTGATGACCGAAAAAGGCGTGCTGCGTAACGGTCTTACGGTGCGCTTTACCGACGCGCAGGGACAACCGCAGCAGGGCATCATTACCAGCGGCTCCTTCTCGCCAACGCTCGGCTACAGCATTGCGCTGGCGCGCGTGCCGGCCAGTATCGGTGAGCAGGCGATTGTTGAAATCCGCAATCGTGAAATGCCGGTGAAAGTGACTAAACCTATTTTTGTTCGCGCCGGCAAGCCGGTCGCTCAGTAATTTTTTTCAGGAGAAATGGCGATGAGCAATGTGCCAAATGAATTGAAGTACCGTGATAGCCACGAGTGGGTGCGTAAAGAAGCTGACGGTACGTTTACCGTGGGCATCACCGAGCACGCACAGGAACTGCTGGGCGACATGGTGTTTGTCGACCTGCCGGACGTGGGTGCCAGCTTCGCCGCCGGTGACGACTGCGCGGTGGCCGAATCCGTGAAAGCGGCGTCGGACATCTACGCGCCGCTGAGCGGTGAAATCGTGGCGGTTAACGACGCGCTGGGCGATGCCCCGGAGCTGGTTAACAGCGAACCGTACGCCGCCGGCTGGCTGTTCCGCATTAAAGCCAGCGACGAGTCCGAGCTCGACGCGATGCTCGATGCCGCCGCCTACAAAGCGTCTATCGACGAGTAACCGGTAGTCTCTGAAGGTGCCGCACTGCGGCGCCTTCTTTTTTATCTGCCTGATTTAATGCCATTTTTGTCACCCAGCCCGATTCAGGATGTACTGCAAATGACCCAGACTCTCAGCCAGCTCGAACATAACGGTGCTTTTATTGAGCGCCATATCGGTCCTGATGCCGCTCAGCAGGCCACCATGCTGGAAGCGATTGGTGCCAGCTCGCTGGCTTCGCTGATCGCTTCGATTGTGCCTGCCGATATCCAGCTGCCGGGTCCGCCGGCGGTAGGCGATGCCGCGACTGAACAGCAGGCGCTGGCAGAGCTGAAAGCCATTGCCAGCCAGAATCAGCGTTACAAATCCTGGATCGGCATGGGTTACAGCGCCGTGATCACCCCACCGGTGATTTTGCGCAACATGCTGGAAAATCCGGGCTGGTACACGGCGTATACGCCGTATCAGCCGGAAGTGTCGCAGGGCCGTCTGGAAGCGCTGCTCAATTTCCAGACCCTGACACTCGATCTCACCGGGCTGGATATTGCTTCTGCTTCGCTGCTGGATGAAGCCACCGCGGCGGCCGAAGCCATGGCAATGTCCAAACGCGTCAGCAAGCTGAAGAACGCGACGAAATTCTTTATTGCTGATGACATCCATCCGCAAACGCTGGATGTGGTGCGCACCCGCGCCGAAACCTTTGGCTTTGAGCTGATTATCGATCGCGCCGAAAAAGCGCGTGAGCACGACGATCTGTTCGGCGCGCTGCTGCAGCAGGTGGGTACCGGCGGTGAAGTGCATGACTACCGTGAACTGATTGCTGAGCTGAAAAGCCGTAAAGTGGTAGTGAGCGTAGCGGCGGATTTCATGGCGCTGGTGCAGCTGGAAGCGCCGGGCAAGCAGGGCGCTGACATTGTCTTCGGCTCCGCCCAGCGCTTTGGCGTACCGATGGGCTACGGCGGTCCGCACGCGGCCTTCTTTGCCAGCCGTGATGAGCACAAGCGTTCCATGCCGGGCCGCATCATCGGCGTGTCACGCGATGCCGCCGGTAACACCGCGCTGCGCATGGCGATGCAGACGCGTGAACAGCACATCCGCCGTGAGAAAGCCAACTCCAACATCTGTACCTCACAGGTGCTGCTGGCGAATATCGCCGGCCTGTACGCGGTTTATCACGGTCCGGCAGGTCTGAAGCGTATCGCTTCGCGTATTCACCGTCTCACCTCGATTCTGGCGGCAGGCCTGCAAAACGGCGGCCTGAAGCTGCGCCATCACAGCTGGTTCGATACGCTGACCGTTGAAGTCGCGGACAAGGCGGCGGTGCTGAACCGGGCGCTAAGCTTCGGCGTCAACCTGCGTAGCGACATTCTCAACGCCGTCGGTATCACGCTGGATGAAACCACCACGCGTGAAGACGTGCTGGCGCTGTTTGCCATTCTGCTGGGCGACGCGCACGGACAGGACATCGAGGCGCTGGATGCGGCGGTGGCGGCGGAAAACAGCGCCATTCCGGCTGGCCAGTTACGCACCAGCGACTTCCTCACCCATCCGGTGTTCAACCGTCATCACAGCGAAACCGAGATGATGCGTTACATGCACAGCCTGGAGAAAAAGGATCTGGCGCTGAATCAGGCGATGATCCCGCTCGGCTCATGCACCATGAAACTGAATGCCGCTGCCGAAATGATCCCGATCACCTGGCCGGAATTCGCTGAACTGCACCCGTTCTGTCCGGCAGAGCAGGCGACTGGCTACCTGCAGATGATCGGCCAGCTGTCACAGTGGCTGGTCCAGCTCACCGGTTACGATGCGCTGTGCATGCAGCCAAACTCTGGTGCGCAGGGCGAATACGCCGGCCTGCTGGCGATCCGTCGCTATCATGAGAGCCGTAATGAAGGTGACCGTACTATCTGTCTGATCCCGAGCTCGGCGCACGGCACCAACCCGGCGTCCGCGCAGATGGCGGGCATGGCGGTCGTGGTGGTGGCCTGTGATAAGCAGGGCAACATCGATCTCGGCGATCTGCGTGAAAAGGCGGCGCAGGCTGGTGATGCGCTGTCGTGCATCATGGTGACCTATCCGTCGACGCACGGCGTTTACGAAGAGACCATTCGCGAAGTGTGCCAGATCGTGCATCAGTACGGCGGCCAGGTGTACCTCGACGGCGCAAACATGAACGCGCAGGTAGGGATCACCACGCCGGGCTATATCGGCGCTGACGTGTCGCATCTCAACCTGCACAAAACCTTCTGCATTCCGCACGGCGGTGGCGGTCCGGGCATGGGGCCTATCGGGGTGAAAGCCCACCTGGCGCCGTTCGTACCCGGCCACAGTGTGGTGCAAATTGACGGCGTGCTGACCCAGCAGGGCGCGGTTTCTGCCGCGCCGTTCGGCAGCGCGTCTATTCTGCCCATCAGCTGGATGTATATTCGTATGATGGGCGCCGAAGGGCTGAAGCAGGCCAGTTCGGTGGCGATTCTCAACGCCAACTACATCGCCAGCCGGTTGCAGTCGGCGTACCCGATTCTCTACACCGGTCGTGACGGCCGCGTGGCGCATGAGTGCATTCTCGACATTCGTCCGCTGAAAGAGCAGACCGGCATCAGCGAGCTGGATATCGCGAAACGCCTGATCGACTATGGTTTCCATGCGCCGACCATGTCGTTCCCGGTCGCCGGTACGCTGATGGTCGAGCCGACCGAGTCCGAAAGCAAAATCGAGCTGGACCGCTTTATCGACGCGATGCTGGCAATTCGCATGGAAATCGACCGCGTGGCCGACGGTGAATGGCCAGCAAACGACAACCCGCTGGTGAATGCACCGCACACCCAGATGGAAATCGTCGGCGACTGGACTCATCCGTACAGCCGTGAACTGGCGGTCTTCCCGGCTGGCAGCGTCAATAAATATTGGCCGACCGTTAAGCGTCTGGACGATGTGTTTGGCGATCGCAATGTATTCTGTTCATGCGTTCCGATGAGTGAATACCAGTAATTTCCAGGCACAAGCCAAACCCTTCAGTAATACTCAAGGCCGATTTGTCGGCCTTTTTTTATGGGAGAAGCATATGGATCTGGCACTGGTGACCGGCGGTAGCCGCGGAATTGGACGGGCAACATCGCTGCTGCTGGCGCAGGCGGGCTATCGCGTGGCGGTCAATTTCCGGCAGCGCGAAGCAGAAGCGTTGCAGGTGGTAGCAGATATCGAAGCGCAGGGCGGCAGTGCGTTTGCCTTACAGGCGGATATTGCCGACGAAGCGCAGGTGGTGCGCATGTTTCAGCAGCTGGATCAGCAGCCGGGCGCGCTGCGCGTGCTGGTGAATAACGCCGGTATTCTCTTCTCCCAGTGCCGGGTTGAGGATCTGGATGCTGCGCGCATTCAGCGCGTGCTGGCAACCAACGTCACCGGCACGTTTATCTGCTGCCGCGAAGCGGTGAAGCGCATGAGCACCGCGCACGGCGGCCAGGGCGGCGCCATTGTTAATGTCTCATCGGCGGCCGCGCGTACCGGCTCGCCCAATGAGTATGTCGATTATGCGGCGTCGAAAGGCGCGATGGACACGCTGACCAGAGGATTGTCACTGGAAGTGGCGGCGCAGGGTATTCGCGTCAACAGCGTGCGGCCAGGGCTGATCTACACCGATATGCATGCCGACGGCGGCGAGCCGGGGCGCGTTGATCGCCTGGCGGCTTCACTGCCGATGCAGCGTGGCGGTCAGGCGGAAGAAATTGCTGCCGCCATCGCCTGGCTGGCCAGTGACGCCGCTTCCTACGTCACCGGCAGCTTCATTGATGCGTCAGGCGGGCGTTGAGCGGCCCGTCATAAATAGCCTGTGAGCGCGCGGCGCACATCAACACGTCGCGCGCCATTAGCGTTACAGCACTTCACCATTGCTGGCGATCACCTGCTGATACCAGGCGAAGCTTTTCTTCTTCGAACGGGCAAAGCTGCCGCTGCCGTCATCGTTTTTATCGACGTGGATAAAGCCGTAACGCTTGCTGTACTGGCCGGTGGTGAAGGAAACGCAGTCGATGCAGCCCCACGGCGTATAGCCCAGCAGATCGACGCCATCCAGCGCCACCGCTTTTTTCATCTCTTCGATGTGCGCGCGCAGATAATCGATGCGGTAATCATCTTCGATCACGCCCTGCGCGTTAGCTTTATCAATGGCACCAAAGCCGTTTTCAACAATAAACAGCGGCTTCTGATAGCGCTCATACAGCGCGTTCAGCACATAGCGCAGGCCGACCGGATCAATCTGCCAGCCCCAGTCGGACGCTTTGACGTGCGGATTAGGCACCACGCCGTCGAAACCGGTGATCGGGTCGTCAACGCCGCTGGCTTTGGTGTCCACCGCGTTGCTCATGTAGTAGCTGAACCCGATGTAGTCGCAGCAGCCCTGACGCAGCGTCTCGGCGTCACCGGCTTCCATCTCAATGTGATAGCCTTTGCGCGCCCACTCTTTCAGCGTATAAGCCGGATACGCACCACGCATCTGCACATCGCTGAACACGTAGCGCTGATGCATTGACTCCTGTGCGCGCATTACGTCGTCCGGATGGCAGGAGAACGGATAGACCGGCACCATGGCGATCATGCAGCCAATCTGGAAATCCGGGTTGATTTCGTGGCCACGCTTCACCACTTTGGCACTGGCGATGAACTGGTGATGCATCACCTGATACATCGTCTGCTCGGGCTTTTCATGCTCAGTGAACACGACGCCGGAGCAGCAGTAGCCGAACAGCGGATACTGCCAGTTGCGCTGATTATTGATTTCATTGAAGGTCATCCAGTACTTCACCTTGTGGCTATAGCGCGTCATCACCACGTCACTGAAGCGCACAAAGAAATCGACCACTTTGCGATTAGCCCAGCCGCCGTACTCTTTAACCAGATGATAAGGCATCTCAAAGTGCGACAGGGTGATCACCGGTTCGATGCCGTATTTCAGCAGCTCATCAAACAGGTCATCGTAAAATTGCAGGCCGGCTTCATTGGGCTGCAGCTCATCGCCGTTGGGGAAAATGCGCGTCCAGGCAATCGAGGTGCGGAAGCATTTGAACCCCATCTCAGCAAACAGCGCCACATCCTGTTTATAGTGCGAATAGAATTCCACCGCCTGATGGTTGGGATAGTGCTGGCCGGGCTGGACACCGGGCGTGATAACACGATCAACGCCGTGTGCGCCGCCGGTGAGAACATCGGCGATGCTGACGCCTTTGCCACCCTGATCCCAGCCGCCCTCAACCTGATGGGCTGCCACTGCGCCGCCCCAGAGAAATCCGCTGGGTAACTGCAATCCTTCACTCATTTCATTACCTCGTCACGCTGTTGGCGAAAATAATACTGCCCGCAGTGTAACAACTGAAATAGCAAAGTCACGCTATAACACCGGCGCGGAAATGTGACTTGTTACCGCCGAAAAACAGGTTGTTTTACACCTGCGTGAGGCGGGCAATATATCGGCCTAGCGTCTCCAGAATATAAATGACCGGTACCTGGGTGGTAATATCGTAGCGGTCAGGCAGTTTCTCCTGCGGCACATGATAGGAGAGATTGAAATCCGCCATTTTCGCCAGCGAGCAGTTGTCGTGGTTGGTGATGGAGATGATTTTACAGTGATGCAGGCTGAACTGGCTGGCAAAGCGCAGAATCTCTTCGGTCTCGCCAGAGACGGATAAAATAATCGCCAGCGCATTTTCCCAGGCGCTTTTACTCACCGGATAATAAGGATCGTCGATGTGATGGCTGAATTTACCAATATTGGAAAAGTAGCGCGCGCCATATTTGCCAAGGCTGCCTGAAGTGCCGGCACCAATAAAGAAAATGTGCTCAGCCTCAATGATCATTTGCGCCGCAGTGGCAATCTGCTGATCAAATTCGGCGTTATTGATGCTTTTAAAAAAGCTCAGCATTTCCCCGACGCCGGAGGGCAGCAGCACCGGCGCGCTTTGCTCCTGCGCCAGGCGAAAACGGATGCGGAATTCTGACCAGCCGTCACAGTGCATTTTGCGGCAGAAGCGCAGCACCGTGGTGGTCGAGACGCCAGCCTGCGCCGCCAGTTCGCGGATGGTCATATAACTGACACTTTCCCGGTGTTTGATGATGAAGTGATATATCTGCATCTCAAGGTCATTCAAACGGGACAGGTCGCTGTGTGAAAACATTCGGACGGCGCTCGCGGAGAAAATGAAGCCTCAGTGTAACAGATTGGTTTGCCGCTGGGTTGTCACACCTCTTCACAGAATTATTTTAGCGTACATGTGTACTCTGAAAATGTTCTTCGCTACTCTGGTGCACAGAAAAAGCACAATTTTTGTTATCACCCTCAGGAATTCGCCGCCATGGTACAGAACCGACTTATCGCCCAGGGCTATTCACTGGCAGAAGAGATCGCCAACAGCATCAGCCACGGTCTGGGCTGTGTGTTTGGCATCGTCGGGCTGGTGTTGCTGCTAACGCAGGCGGTTGAAATGCAGGCAAATATCACCGCCATCACCAGCTACAGCCTGTACGGTGGCAGCATGATTTTGCTGTTCCTCGCCTCGACGCTGTACCACGCGATTCCGCATCAGCGCGCTAAGTACTGGCTGAAGAAATTTGACCATTGCGCCATCTATTTGCTGATCGCCGGGACTTACACGCCGTTTCTGCTGGTCGGGCTGAAATCGCCGCTGGCGCAGGGATTGATGGTGGTGATCTGGAGTCTGGCGCTGGCGGGCATCATCTTTAAGCTGACCATTGCGCATCGTTTTAAAGTGCTGTCGCTGGTGACCTATCTCAGCATGGGCTGGCTGTCGCTGGTGGTGATTTATCAGCTGGCAACCAAACTGTCGGCCGGCGGCGTCTGGCTGCTGGCGGCGGGCGGGATTGTCTATTCGCTTGGGGTGATTTTCTATGTGTCGCGCCGTATCCCGTACAATCATGCCATCTGGCACGGTTTCGTGCTGGGCGGCAGCGTGCTGCACTTTTGCGCCATCTATTTTTACGTGATGTAACAAGGCAAGGGTCGCCACTGATGGCGACCCTGCGGCATACCAGCCGTAACCGTTACTCTTCCAGCGAATAGGGCAGCGGCTGGATGGTCAGTTTACCGCTTTCATCGCCTTCAACGCGCAGCACGCTATCCGGCTCCAGATCGTTGTTCAGCACCGCCTGCACCCACACGCTGCCATCATCCAGCTGCACGCCGCTCAGCACCGTACCGGTGCGACGCCATTTGTCGCCCATCTGCAGCTCCAGCGAACTGGCCGCGTCCGGCACTTTGCTGGCGCTGCCCGCCAGCCAGTAGAGCGCACGTTTATTGGCGCCGCGGAATTTGGCGCGCGCCACCATCTCCTGGCCGGTATAACAGCCTTTTTTAAAGCTGATGGCATCCAGCGCCTGCAGGTTAGTGGCCTGCGGAATCAGCTGCGCCGTGGTGGCGCTGTCGATCACCGGCACGCCCGCCGCAATATCCAGCGCCAGCCACTGCGTGCTGTCATTCAGCTGCGCTTCCCCGGCCAGCTTCTGCTGCAGCGCTTCGGCCTGCGCCGGCGTGGTAACCAGCAGAAAACGCTCGGCCGGTTCGGCGAACCACAGCAGTGTGCTGTCATCCTGCTGCACCACCGGTGTAGACGCATCCGGCAGCGTGGCGAAAACGTTAGCCAGCGCGGCGCGCGCCTGAAAACCGGCAACACCAAGCAGCACCGCATCATCGTCCGCCGCGATGGTCACTTTGGCGAACACCGCATACTTTTTCAGCTCGGTGACCTGCTGCTCGCACAGATTGCGGCGCACCAGGTAGGCATAACCTTCTCCGCGATGAAACAGGCGCAGATTGCTCCACATCTTACCTTTGGCATCACAGTGCGCCGCCGGACGATGCTGAGCCGCGTCCAGCGCTGCCACGTCCAGCGTCAGCTGACCCTGCAGATAAGAAGTGCTGTCTTTGCCCTGCACCGACACCAGCGCCCACTCGTCGAGCGACATCAGTGTTAAAGGCAGGCGCGACGCCGCAGCGGGCTGGCGAGGCGGAAGGGTGAAAATCGGCATGAGTCCGTCCTGATCAATAAGGTTTATCCAGTAATATGCTTACCAATGTTAAAAGAGCAGTGCGCCATTGCAACCTGTTTGCGGAATCTGGCGCACAAATCGCGTGATAACCCTGTAACCGGTGGCGTTGCTGTGCGTCACGGCGCGCAGCGTCTGGTTGCACGCCTGCAGCGCGGCGAAAAAGCAGGTACACTGAGCGCCACTGTTATCAGCTGTGGAAGAAGACACATGGATATTCATGACAAAGCGCGCGTCCAGTGGGCATGCCGTCGCGGCATGCTGGAGCTGGATGTCTCGATCATGCCGTTCTTTAAATATGAGTATGATTCGCTGAGCGACATCGACAAGCAGGTATTTGTCGCGCTGCTGAAGAGCGACGATCCAGACCTGTTTAACTGGATGATGAACCACGGCGAACCGGCCGATCCCGAGTTCAAACGCATGGTAAAACTGATTCAGCAGCGCAACTGTGAACGCGGGCCGGTGGCAATGTGATCTGCGCGCGTCACGCAGCGCGCGGGCGCTGAATGTGACGCTGTTCGGGCTGTGTGGCGCGCTGTTGCTGACCTGTCGCTGGCCGGCGGGCTGGGCCTGGCTTCAGGCCACGCTGCTCATCCTGCTGTTGCTGCAGTGCTGGCGCAATGCGCGTCGCCTGCAGCAGCGCTGCGGCGCGCTCATGCTGGATGACAAAGGTGACTGGCACTGGCGCGGTGAGCGCTGGCAGCTGCAACGCCAGCCGGACTGGCTGCCGTGGGGCGTGAGGCTGGTGCTGCGTAACCGTCGCGGGCAGCGCTGGCGGCTGTGGCTGCTGCACGACAGCATGCCGCCCGGCGCGTGGCGCACGTTACGCGCCTGCTGTTTTTTGCGTGAGGCGGCAGCGGCGCGTTAAAGCAGCGCGGCGGTCTCGGTCAGGATCTGTTCGCACCACTGCTCGACGCGCTCTTCGCTCAGCTCAAACTGATTAACGTCGTCGAGCGCCAGACCGACAAACTGCTGACCATCGGCGGTCAGCGGTTTCTTACTGGTAAACTGGTAGCCGTCGAGCGGCCAGTAACCGACAAACTGCACGCCCATCGGCAGCAGCAGTTCGTGCAGCATGCCCAGCGCATCGAGGAACCATTCGCTGTACTCGACCTGGTCGCCCATGCCGTACAGCGCCACAATTTTGCCCTGCAGGTTGAGCGCCGGCAGCTGTTGCCACACCGCTTCCCAGTCCTCCTGCAGTTCGCCGAAATCCCAGGTCGGAATACCGAGAATCAGTAGATCGTACTGCTCCATCAGCGACGGGTCGTCATCTTTCAGGTTATGCAGTGTGACTAATTCTTCACCGATAAAGTCGCGGATTTTCTCCGCCGTCATCTCGGTGTAACAGGTACTGGAACCGTAAAACAGACCGATATTCATGCAATTAATGCTCTGACTGAAACTCACTCTGGCGCAATTGTACCAGAAGCAGGCCAGTTTCAGGCATAATGAGCACGATTTCACACGGCGAGGGGCAACAGTGCAGGACAGCGATCTGATAGAACAGTTTCTCGACGCGCTCTGGATTGAGCGCAACCTGGCGCAGAACACGCTGGCGTCCTATCGTCAGGATTTGCAGACGCTCACTGCCTGGCTGCACCACCATGAGCGCACGCTGCTGACGCTGGAAGCCGCCGATTTACAGCAGTTTCTCGCCGAGCGGATTGAGGGCGGTTACAAAGCCACCAGCTCGGCGCGCACCCTGAGCGCCATGCGCCGTCTGTTCCAGTATCTGTATCGCGAAAAGCTGCGCAGTGACGATCCCAGCGCGCTGCTTTCAGCGCCTAAGCTGCCGCAGCGCCTGCCGAAAGATCTGTCAGAAAATCAGGTCGAGCGCCTGCTGCAGGCACCGGCGACGGACATACCGCTCGAACTGCGTGACAAAGCGATGCTGGAGCTGCTGTACGCCACCGGGCTGCGCGTGTCCGAGCTGGTCGGTCTGACGCTGAGCGATGTCAGCCTGCGTCAGGGTGTGGTGCGCGTGATTGGTAAAGGCAATAAAGAGCGGCTGGTGCCATTAGGTGAAGAAGCGATTTACTGGCTGGAGCACTATATGGAACACGGGCGGCCGTGGCTGCTGAACGGACAGACTATTGATGTGCTGTTCCCCAGCAATCGCGCGCAGCAGATGACGCGCCAGACCTTCTGGCATCGCATCAAACACTATGCCACCCTTGCCGGCATCGACAGCGAAAAGCTGTCACCGCACGTGCTGCGCCACGCATTTGCCACACATTTACTGAACCATGGTGCCGATTTACGCGTCGTACAGATGTTGCTGGGGCACAGCGACCTGTCGACCACCCAGATTTACACGCACGTGGCGACTGAGCGCCTGCGTCAGTTACATCAACAGCATCATCCGCGCGCCTGAGCAGCGGCAACAAGGATTTGAGATGAAAAAAACCGTTACGACGCTGGCTCTGCTGGTCAGCGCCTTTTCTGCGCTGGCCCATGCCGATGACAGCGCGATTCAGCAATCCCTGAAAAAACTGGGTATGCAGCAGGCGGAAATTCAGCCGTCGCCGCTGCCGGGTATCAAAACGGTAATGACCGAAAGCGGCGTGCTGTACGTCACCGAGGACGGCAAGCACATGATTCAGGGCCCGCTGTACGATGTCAGCGGCGCGCAGCCGGTGAACGTCACCAATCAGCTGCTGGATAAAAAAGTCGCCGCGCTGGCCCCGGAAATGATTGTCTACAAAGCGCCGAAAGAGCAGCACGTGATCACCGTGTTCACCGACATCACCTGCGGCTACTGCCGCAAGCTGCACGAGCAGATGGCTGACTACAACGCGCTGGGCATCACCGTGCGTTACCTGGCGTTCCCGCGTGAAGGCCTGCACGGCCAGGTGGAGAAAGCCATGAAGGCTATCTGGTGCAGCGCTGACCGCAACAAGGCGTTTGATGCCGCGATGAAGGGCGACGCACCGCAAATGGATGCGCCGGCGAGCTGCAAAATCAATCTCGACCAGCACTACAAGCTGGGCATTCTGTTTGGTATTCAGGGCACGCCCGCCATCCTCACCGACAGCGGCATGATGATTCCTGGCTACCAGGGACCGCAGGAGCTGAAGCAGGTGCTGGACGGCCAGAAGCGTGGTGGTTAAGACACAGTGATGCACTCTGTAGAATTGCGTCGGCGTGAAGCCCAGGCCGATGCGCAGTTACCCGATGATTTACCGCCGCTGCTGCGTCGTCTCTACCTGCAGCGCGGCGTTAAAGACGCCGCCGAACTGGAACGCGGCGCGAAATTCCTGCTGCCGTGGCAAAGTCTTGGCGGCATTGAGCGCGCCGTGACGCTGCTGCATGAAATGCTGCAGCAGCAACGCCGTATCGTGGTGGTGGGCGATTTCGATGCCGATGGCGCTACCAGCACCGCGCTCACCGTGCTGGCGCTGCGCAGCATGGGCGGTAACGTCGATTATCTGGTGCCGAACCGCTTTGAGGACGGCTATGGCCTGAGCCCGGAAGTGGTGGAGCAGGCGCGCGCGCGCGGCGCGGAGCTGATCCTCACCGTGGATAACGGTATTTCGTCGCACGCGGGCGTGGACACGGCGCACCAGCACGGGATTCCGGTGCTGATCACCGATCACCACCTGCCGGGCGAAACGCTGCCGGCGGCCGAGGCCATCGTTAACCCTAACCTGAGCGACAGCGCATTCCCGTCGCGTTCGCTGGCGGGTGTCGGCGTGGCGTTTTATCTGATGCTGGCGCTGCGAGCCCATCTGCGTCAGCAGAACTGGTTCAGTGACGGGCGCAGTGAGCCCAATCTGGCCGAACTGCTGGATCTGGTGGCGCTCGGCACCGTGGCCGACGTGGTGCCGCTGGATGCCAACAACCGCATTCTGGTGTGGCAGGGGCTAAGCCGCATCCGCGCCGGCAAATGCCGCGCCGGCATCCGCGCGCTGCTGGAGATTGCCAACCGTGATGCGCGTCAGCTGGCGGCCAGCGATCTCGGCTTTGCCGTCGGGCCACGCCTCAATGCTGCCGGCCGTCTGGACGACATGTCGGTTGGCGTTGCGCTGCTGCTGACCGAGGATATTGCCCAGGCGCGCATGCTGGCCAGCGAACTTGATGCGCTCAATCAGACGCGTAAAGAGATTGAGCAGGGCATGAAGAGCGAAGCGCTGGCACTGTGCGATGAGCTGGAGCGCCAGCATCGCGATTTGCCGCTCGGGCTGGCGTTTTATCACCCGGAGTGGCATCAGGGCGTGGTTGGCATTCTCGCGTCACGCCTGAAAGAGCGTTTCCACCGCCCGGTGATCGCCTTCGCGCCCGCCGGTGACGGCACGCTGAAGGGCTCCGGCCGTTCGATTGCCGGGCTGCACCTGCGCGACGCGCTGGAACGCATCGACACGCTCTATCCTGGCCTGATCATCAAATTTGGCGGGCACGCCATGGCGGCGGGGCTGTCGCTGGAAGAGGCGAAGTATGATGAGTTCCGCCAGCGCTTTGCCGCACTGATCGACGAATGGCTGGAAGGCGAGGCGCTGCAGGGTGTGATGTGGTCCGATGGCGAACTGCATGCGCAGGAGTTCACCCTGCACACCGCGGAAATGCTGCGTGAAGCCGGCCCCTGGGGCCAGGCGTTCCCGGAGCCGGTATTTGACGGTCAGTTCAAGCTGTTGCAGCAGCGGTTGGTCGGCGAGCGTCACCTTAAAGTGATGGTCGAGCCGTTGGGCGGCGGCCCGTTACTGGATGGCATTGCCTTTAACGTGGACACCAGCCTGTGGCCAGACAGCAGCGTGCGTCAGGTGCAGCTGGCCTACAAGCTGGATATCAACGAATACCGCGGCAATCGCTCGGTACAGCTGATCATCGACCATATCTGGCCGCAGTCGTAACGCTTAGAACGTCACATCGACACCGCCGCGCAGCACCTTCTCATCGCCGCGATCGGCCACGTGGCGGTCGGCACGCAGGAACAACCGCGCGCGTGCCGACTGCACCAGATCAACGCGCGCACCAAACCACTGCGAGCGACGATCGAGCTGCATACCCGGGATGGTAAAGCTCTGCTGACCGCTGCCGAAGCCGCTCCAGCGCGCGCTGACGTCCATCGACGGATTGCTGAACGCGTACTGGTATTCGCCGTACAGGCTCAGCATGCTCCACCAGCCCGCCGACCAGTCCTGGCGCGCGCTGAGATTCAGGCCACCGTAACCGACGCTGCGGCGATAGCTGTCGCCGTCGCCCTGCAGACCAAACGCGCTGCCGCTGTCGCTGAAGCTGCCGGTTTGCAGGCCGGTTTCACGCCAGCCGAGATAGGGCTCAATGCGATAATCCTCCTGCAGCGTCCAGCGATAGCCGCTCTGCAGCGCAGCCTGCCAGCTGTCAGTGCGGGCGGAAGAGGAGACCGGCGCGGCCTCGTCCAGCAGCACCAGGCGCTGCAGCTTATCGCGTCCATGCTGATAGCTGAGGTTGCCCTGCCAGTACCAGGCTGGCGTCACCGCATAACGCCCATACAGCATTACGCCCTGCAGGCTGTTCTGGCTGTTGCCGCCGGTGTCGTCATAGGTGGCATCAAGCTGAGTGTGCGTCCAGGCGACGCCGAGGCGCAGGCCGGGCAGGCCAAAGTCGCTGTCGGCACCCAGCGCCGTCAGGGTATTGCGATAGCGGTTGCCGAGATAGCCGTCCTGATCGAGCGAGCCGCGCAGCTGGCCGCTCTCCAGCCAGAAGCCAAAGCGCCCCTGTTCGCTGGCATCATCGATGCGGTTGTTGAGCAGGCGCGTCTGATAATCCAGCGCGTTAAACAGCACCGCATTACCGGAGGCATGCGCCTGACCGGACAGGGAGTTGATCGCCGCCTGCGCGCTGCGGGTGTCCGCCAGCGTCTGGAAGGCACCAGCGGCCGCCAGCGCTGACTGCTGCGCACTGCTCAGCGTCGCCTGACCCTGCCAGCGGTCCGCCAGCTCAAACGCCTGCTCCA
The DNA here is from genome assembly GCF_035783935.1 of Pantoea dispersa. Taxonomy (GTDB): domain Bacteria; phylum Pseudomonadota; class Gammaproteobacteria; order Enterobacterales; family Enterobacteriaceae; genus Pantoea; species Pantoea dispersa_C. The sequence continues at coordinate 155,883 of NZ_JALKOV010000006.1, forward strand.
GATTGCGGCTGGTCTGCTGTGCGCTGGTGCTATCCATTCCCATCGCCTGTGCCGCGGCGGCGGTGTTTTTACGCGTCAGCTGGCCGGTGACGTTATGGGCGTCATAGTTGACGGAACCCTCAAGAAACACGCCGGTATTGACCTGGCTAAACTGACCGCTTACGCCACCGGCGCTGGTCAGCAGCGTTTCCTGCTGTTTCACCACGTAGCTGGAGGAGGGCGGCGCCAGGTTTAGCGTACCGTCGAGCGCCGCGTTACCGGCCACGCGCAGCGGATTATTCAGCGTGACGTTCAGCGTACCGTCGGCGCTTTGCTGATAGTTGCCCGCCACCTGCAGGCCGCCGTTAACCGATCCCTGGTTAACCAGGTTGCCGCCGATGCGTCCGCTGCCGCCCAGTTTGCCGCTGCCGTTCACCAGCGCGTTGCCGGCAATCGCACCGTCAATCAGCAGGCTATTGGCGGAAACCTGCGTCAGACCCTGATAACTGTTGTTACCGGTCAGCTGCAGCGTACCGCTGCGCTCGCTGCCGTCCAGCACCAGCCCGCGATCGCCGCTGATGTCGTTGCTGAACACATACTGGCCGCCGTCGAGGCGCGCGTGGAAGTCCTCTGCCCAGAATTGTCCCGGACCGTTTAAGGCTTTCGCGGCGTTAAGATCGCCCCAGCCGAATGTCTCATTATAAGGCTGTCCGTTGGCGCTGTCGGCGACGTTATCGTGCGCATCGCTGCGGTAAGTGGCGGTGGTCAGCAGGGTTTGTTGCAGGTTGTGGCCGCTCATCCACGGAAAGCGCTGCAGCAGCTGCGAGGCCGCAGCCGTCACACGCGGTGCGGCAAACGAGGTGCCGTAGCTGCGCGCCTGCACCCAGCTGCCATCAGAGTTTTGATACAGGTAATCGGTATAGCCCGGCGCGGTCAGGCACCACGCGGCGGCCGCGCCGCAGGCGTCAAACGGCCCGGTACCGGCTGAGCGGCCCGGCAAATCATAACCGGTATGACTCAGGATGCCGGTGACCGCCAGCAGATTACGGGCCAGCTGCGGGTCGTTATACATCAGCGGCGTCAGCACGTCCGGTGCCGGCGTGGCGCCGCTATTGTTGCCGGTGATCATCACCGCCAGCCCATCTGCCGCAGCCACGGCGTGGAGCCCCTGATACAGGGACTGATAGCGCTGGCGCGCATCGGTTAGCGCCTGCTGGCTGGTAAAGCGCTCCTGCGAACCGTAAGACATATTGAAAATGCGCACGCCCTGCGCCACTAAGCCCTGCACCGCGCGCGCAGTATTGTCATAGCTGAAAATGTTATTTTGTGACGCCTGCGCTACATACAGCGCGCTGTCGGGCGACAGCCCCAGCAGCGTCATCGCCACCAGCGTGCCGTGGCCGTTGATCCCCATGTTGTCGTTCAGCGCAGTGTTGCTGTCGACATAGCTGGAGAAATTCACGTTGGCATAGTTAATTTCGCTGCGCCCGGGTGCCAGACCGGAGTCAATGATGCCCACTTTACTGCTGGCAGCGATGGCCGGCACTGTGGGTTCAACAACGGGCGTGACCGGGGTTAAGGTGCTGCCGCCGCCGCTACCACCACCGCCGCCGCCTCCGCCACCACAGGCGCTGAGCAGGAACGGGATGAGGAGCGCCAGCAGGCGCGGTGAGGGTCGAAAAGTAACAACAGGATAATGCATGGCAACTCCTCATGCCTCTCAGGGCATGTTGTCGCCCGTTCACGTCAACGGGCCTGAATGCAGTCTTTCCCTGTCACGAATAATCCTGAGCAACGTGGTTGACAGACAGAGCGCAAGAGATGAAGCACGAACCCCTGAGATTCCGCCAGGGTGCAGAAATGGTAAGGTATGCGCTGGCCGGTCGATGGCCAGGACAGCGCAGCATTGCGCAGGTTAATCGCGCTATATCACGCTACGAACCAGACATTTCTGATGGTGGAGTTTTAACGATTTTGCCTGATAAATCATGGTGTTTAATGACGCCAGCTGGCGTTTATTGCCGTGATTATGTAGGAAAATTCTGAAGGTGCCCGGTTCGGGCTGCAGGCGCTGGCGGCGTTTTTGGTAATGGCGACGCCAGTCAGTTTCCAGAAGTGGCGCAATTATTTTCTGCCGGTTCATACGCGGTATAGCCATTGATGTGCAAAGCTACAAACCAGACGCGCTTTCGGGTAAACTAGCGCGTTACTTTTATCTCCTCTCACCGAATCGTCAAAAAAGACTGAAAAGCCATGTTTGAAATTAATCCGGTCAAAAATCGTATCCAGGACCTCAGCGAGCGCAGCAGCGTTCTTAGGGGGTATCTTTGACTACGATGCCAAGAAAGAACGCCTTGAAGAAGTAAACGCCGAGCTGGAACAGCCGGACGTCTGGAACGAACCTGAACGCGCGCAGGCGCTGGGCAAAGAGCGCGCCTCGCTGGAAGCGGTGGTTGAAACCCTCGACCAGATGCAGCAGGGGCTGGAAGATGTGCAGGGTCTGCTGGAGCTGGCGGTGGAAGCCGACGACGAAGAGACCTTCAACGAAGCCGTGGTCGAGCTGGACGCGCTGGAGGTGAAGCTGGGTGAACTGGAGTTCCGCCGCATGTTCTCGGGCGAATACGACAGCGCCGACTGCTACATGGATATCCAGGCGGGTTCCGGCGGCACCGAAGCGCAGGACTGGGCCAGCATGCTGCTGCGTATGTATCTGCGCTGGGCAGAAGCCAAAGGCTTTAAAACCGAGATCATCGAAGAGTCCGAAGGCGAAGTGGCCGGTACCAAATCAGCCACCATCAAAATCATTGGTGATTACGCTTACGGCTGGCTGCGCACGGAAACCGGCGTCCATCGTCTGGTGCGTAAGAGCCCGTTCGATTCCGGCGGTCGTCGTCATACCTCATTCAGCTCGGTGTTTATCTATCCGGAAGTGGATGACAACATCGACATCGAAATCAACCCGGCCGACCTGCGTATCGACGTTTATCGCGCCTCGGGTGCCGGTGGTCAGCACGTCAACAAAACCGAGTCTGCGGTGCGTATTACCCACCTGCCGACCAACATTGTGGTGCAGTGCCAGAACGATCGTTCGCAGCATAAAAACAAAGATCAGGCTTTCAAACAGCTGCGCGCCAAGCTGTACGAATACGAAATGCAGAAGAAGAATGCCGACAAGCAGGCGGCGGAAGAGAACAAATCGGACATCGGCTGGGGCAGCCAGATCCGTTCATACGTTCTTGACGATTCGCGCATCAAGGATCTGCGTACCAGCGTAGAAACGCGCAACACCCAGGCCGTGCTGGATGGCGATCTTGACCGTTTTATTGAAGCAAGTTTAAAAGCAGGGCTATAAGGAACCGACATGTCTGAACAACAACCGCAGAGCGCTGATGCCGCCCTTGAGTTAAACAACGAACTGAAAGCGCGTCGCGAAAAACTCAGCGCGCTGCGTGAAAAGGGCGTGGCGTTTCCTAACGATTTCCGCCGTGACACCACCTCCGATCGTCTGCATGCCGACTATGACAGCAAAGAGAACGAAGAGCTGGAAGCGCTCGGCGTTGAGGTGAGCGTAGCCGGGCGTATGATGACCCGCCGCATCATGGGTAAAGCGTCGTTCGCCACTTTGCAGGATGTGGGCGGCCAGATCCAGATCTACGTTTCCCGTGACGATCTGCCGGAAGGCGTCTACAACGAGCAGTTCAAAAAATGGGATCTCGGCGATATCCTCGGCGCGCGCGGTAAGCTGTTCAAAACCAAAACCGGCGAGCTGTCGATCCACATCTCTGAGCTGCGTCTGCTGACCAAAGCGCTGCGTCCGCTGCCGGACAAATTCCACGGTCTCGCCGATCAGGAAACCCGTTACCGTCAGCGTTACCTTGACCTGATCTCCAACGACGATTCGCGCAAGACGTTTAAAATTCGCTCACAAATCATGGCCGGCATTCGTCAGTTCATGGTTAACCGCGACTTTATGGAAGTGGAAACCCCGATGATGCAGGTGATTCCTGGCGGCGCTTCTGCGCGTCCGTTTATCACCCATCACAACGCGCTCGACATCGACATGTACCTGCGTATCGCGCCGGAGCTGTACCTCAAGCGTCTGGTGGTCGGCGGTTTTGATCGCGTGTTCGAGATCAACCGTAACTTCCGTAACGAAGGGATCTCGCCGCGCCACAATCCAGAGTTCACCATGATGGAACTCTATATGGCGTATGCGGATTACAAAGATCTGATCGAGCTGACCGAGAGCCTGTTCCGCACCCTGGCGCAGGACGTGCTGGGCACCACGGAAGTGCCTTACGGTGACCACACCTTCGATTTCGGCAAGCCGTTTGAGAAGCTCACCATGCGTGAAGCGATCAAAAAATACCGTCCGGAAACGGACCTCGCCGATCTGGATGACTTTGACAAAGCGGTAGCGATTGCCAATGCGCTGCACATCAAAGTGGAAAAGAGCTGGGGTCTGGGCCGCGTGGTAACTGAGATCTTTGAAGAGACCGCCGAAGCGCACCTGATTCAGCCCACCTTCATCACCGAGTATCCGGCAGAAGTGTCACCGCTGGCGCGTCGTAATGACGAGAACCCGGAAATCACCGACCGCTTTGAGTTCTTCATCGGCGGCCGTGAAATCGGTAACGGCTTCTCCGAGCTGAACGATGCGGAAGATCAGGCCGAGCGTTTCCTGCAGCAGGTTAACGCGAAGGACGCCGGTGATGACGAAGCGATGTTCTACGACGAAGACTACGTCACCGCGCTGGAGCACGGTCTGCCACCGACCGCGGGTCTGGGCATTGGTATCGACCGTCTGGTCATGCTGTTCACCAACAGCCACACCATCCGTGATGTGATCCTGTTCCCGGCACTGCGCCCGACCGGTAAGTAATCAGGTTGCCCTCACCCTAACCCTCTCCCATTGGGAGAGGGGACTTGCTTGTTCCACGGTGGGAGAGAGCGCTCTGGTTTTCTTCCTCTCCCCGTGGCAGAAGGCCGCTCTGGTTTTCTCCCTCTCTCTGTGGCAGAGGGCCGCTCTGGTTTTCTCCCTCTCTCTGTGGCAGAGGGCCGCTCTGGTTTTCCCCCTCTCCCTGTGGGAGAGGGCCGGGGTGAGGGCATCAGCGCGCACCCACCCTAAGACTTCATCACGCCCTCCAGCCACGCCTGAAACCGCGCATAAGGCACATACAGCGCCACATCTTTAAACAGCGTTTTACCGCTCTTGTTATCATCAATCCGACTGCTATAGCCGACAATCACCCCGGCCAGCGTGTCGTCGCTGGCGTTATACACCGCGCCGCCGGACATGCCTTTCACCACGCCGGCATTGGCCGCCACCACCACGCAGCTGGCCTTGTTCCAGTCATTGCTCAGCGTGGTATTGATCAGGTTGGTCCCGCTTGATGCCACCGGCAGCGCGGAGATAAAGCTATAACCGTACAGATTAACGTTGTCGCCAATATGGCTATTGCGGAACTGCGGGGGCAGGTTGGCTTCGTTATTTTGATGATAAACCACGGCGATATCGCACTCCGGATGCCACGCTTTCACCCGATACAGCGAATATTTGGCGACATGTGCCGCCGTCAGACTGTACTCGCGCGTCAGGGGGATGGTGGTGCCCAGCGCGCCGACGCCGAGCACGGTGGGAATGCCGGTGACGGTCATGTCGACGCGCCTGGCCGCTTCTGAGCTGTATTCATAGTGCCCGACCGAGCAGCCGCTTAAGCCGCCGATCGCCAGCGCGATGATCCATCGCATAACTCTGTCCCCCTGTTGTGTTGACGCCGCATCACCGGGCAATCCATTGGGGTATCGGCAATGCGCGACTATCCTTTACTGCCTGATTTCACGCCAGAAAGCGGCGTCGCCGTGACAGCGATCACAACCTGCTATCAAGCGTAGCCTGTTATCCCCGTCCTGTCTTAGTGATGTATAAGCGACACTTTTTAGCGCCGGGATTATTGCCGCGCAGGCAAAATAGCCTTGCTGCCGCCCGGGTGGTTGAGAGTCAGAGGCTGTGCTTTAATAGCAGACTGTGACGCAGTTCAAAAATAAACATCCCCGCACTGTCGGAGGGATACGCGTCTGTCTTAACCGTACGGCGATCGTCGTGCGGCCGCCTGCAAAATTATTTTGGGAGAGTGTGTTATGCCTGTTGCATTGCTTGCGCTGGCGCTGAGTGCGTTCGCCATCGGCACCACGGAGTTCGTCATCATGGGGTTACTGCCGGAAGTGGCAGGTGACCTGCAGGTGTCGATTCCATCTGCGGGCTGGCTGATCAGCGGCTATGCGCTGGGCGTGGCCATCGGCGCGCCAATCATGGCGCTGCTGACCGCGAAACTGCCGCGCAAACGTACCCTGATTCTGCTGATGATCATCTTCATCATCGGCAACGTACTCTGTGCGCTGGCTTATACCTATAACCTGCTGATGCTGGCGCGCGTCATTACCGCGCTGTGTCACGGTGCGTTCTTCGGCATCGGTTCAGTGGTGGCGGCCAGCCTGGTGGCACCGAGCCGTCAGGCGTCGGCGGTAGCGCTGATGTTCACCGGTCTGACGCTGGCCAACGTACTGGGCGTGCCGCTTGGCACCTGGTTTGGTCAGCTGTTCGGCTGGCGCGCCACCTTCTGGGGCGTGGCGATTATCGGCATCCTTGCGTTCATTGCGCTGATTGTCAGCCTGCCGACCAACAAAGATGAAAAACCGGTGCATCTGGCGAGCGAAATCAGCGCGCTGGCCAACGGCAAGCTGTGGCTGTCCCTGCTGATGACGGTGTGTTTTGCTGCCGCGATGTTTGCGCTGTTCAGCTACATTGCGCCGCTGCTGCTGCAGGTGACCGGCATCAGCGATCGCGGCGTCAGCTGGACGCTGTTCCTGATTGGCGCGGGTCTGACGGTGGGTAACATTGTTGGCGGCAAACTGGCGGACTGGAAAGTGTCGTTCAGCCTGATCCTCAGCTTTTCGCTGATCGCCGTGTTCTCGCTGCTGTTCAGCTGGACCAGCCATGCGCTGTGGCTGGCAGAGATCACCCTGTTCCTGTGGGCGATGGCGACCTTCGCCACCGTGCCGGGTCTGCAAATCAACGTGGTGCGCCACGGCAAAGACGCGCCGAACCTGGTGTCAACGCTCAACATCTCGGCTTTTAACGTCGGTAACGCACTCGGTGCGTGGGTAGGTGGCGCTGTGATCGACAAAGGCTATGGCCTGACGGCGGTACCGGTCGCGGCGGCGGCGCTGGCGGCAGCGGGATTGGTGGTTTGTCTGCTGACCTTCCGTAAATCGGGTGGCCAGCGTGAGACGGTGCGCGCTTAAGCCAGCCGCCGGGCGATGCGCTGCGGAAAGGTGGCCACCTGCTGCTGCAGGTGGTCGCAGAAGTGATCGACCAGCGCCGATGCCGGTCGATGCTGGGGCCGCACCAGACTCACCGTGAACGGCACGGCGATACTGAAGCGGCGCATCACCACACCGCTGTCGGCGTAATCCAGCGCCGTCAGCGGATTAACAATCGAAATACCCACCCCGGCGCGCACCATCGCGCACACCGATGCGGCGCTGTGCGTCTCCAGCACCAGCCGCCGCTCCACCTGCTGCTCATGGAACAGCGCATCCAGCAACTGACGATAGCTATCATTGCGTGACAGGCTGACGTAGTTTTCACCGTGGAAATCCTGTGGTGTCAGCACCGCCCGCTGACACAGCGGATGCTGCGGCGGCAGCACGCACACTTCGTCGCAGGTCAGCAGCGCCAGGCGTTCGGTACCGGCGGGCGCATGCTGGGTTTCGGTCAGACCGAGATCGTAGCGCTGCGCCGACAGCCACTCCTCCAGCAGCGGCGACTCCTGCGGAATAATATTCAGGCTCACCTGCGGATAGCGCTGTAAAAACGGCTGCAGCAGCGGCGGCAGCAGCGACTGGGAAAAGACCGGCAGGCAGGCGATCGACAGCTCGCCCTGGCGGAACTGGCGCAGCCCTTCGGCGGCATCCATGATGCGATCCAGTCCGTACCATGAGCGCTGCACCTCTTCGTACAGCCGCAGCCCCTGCACAGTAGGCTGCAGTCGGCCGCGCACGCGCTCAAACAGCTGTAAACCCAGCTGCTGTTCCAGCCGCGCCAGTTCGCGGCTCACCGTTGGCTGCGAGGTGTGCAGCAGCGTGGCGGCCTGCGTCAGATTGCCGCTGGTCATCACCGCATGAAAGATTTCGATATGCCGCCAGTTAATTTTTGCCATCGTCGCCTCCGTGTCACCCATATCATATTTGCATAGCTAATGCTTAAACAGATATTTTTCTGCATCGCTGTGCTGTGGCTAAATGACAGCAACGACTCAGGAGAATGTTCATGCCACGTCCACTTAACGATTCCCAGACGGCGCTTAACGCCACAACTCTGCTGCCGCTGGCGCAGCGCTACAGCGGCCCGTTCTGGGCTTACGATGCCGAAATCATTCAGCAGCGTATTGCGCAGCTCAGCGCGTTTGACGTGGTGCGCTTTGCGCAAAAGGCCTGCTCAAATATTCATATTCTGCGCCTGATGCGCGCTGCCGGCGTTAAGGTCGATTCGGTCTCGCTCGGCGAGATCGAACGTGCGCTGGCCGCCGGTTTTCAGCCGGGCGGTGAGGATATTGTGTTCACCGCTGACGTGCTGGATCAGCCGACGCTGGCGCGTATCGCCGAGCTGAAGGTGCCGGTGAATGCTGGCTCAGTGGATATGCTGCATCAGCTCGGCGCGGTTTCGCCGGGCCACAGCGTCTGGCTGCGCATTAATCCGGGCTTTGGTCACGGTCACAGCCAGAAAACCAATACCGGCGGCGAAAACAGTAAGCACGGCATCTGGCACAGCGATCTGCCGCTGGCGCTGGCGGCGATTCAGCAACACGGCCTGCAACTGGTGGGGCTACATATGCACATTGGCTCCGGCGTCGATTACGGCCATCTGCAGCAGGTGTGCGACGCGATGGTCGATCAGGTAGTGGCCTTTGGCCAGGACCTGCAGGCCATTTCGGCGGGCGGCGGGCTGTCGATTCCTTACCGCTTTGGTGAGGAGGCGATAGATACGCAGCACTATTACGGGCTGTGGAACGGCGCGCGCGAGCGTATCGCGGCGCACCTCGGCCATGCGGTGAAGCTGGAGATTGAGCCGGGCCGCTTCCTGGTGGCGGAATCGGGCGTGCTGGTGTCGCAGGTGCGCGCGGTGAAGCAGATGGGCAGCCGTCACTTTGTGCTGGTGGATGCCGGTTTCAGCGACCTGATGCGTCCGTCGATGTACGGCAGCTATCACCATATTTCGCTGCTGCCCGCCGATGGCCGCACGCCAGGTGAGGCGAATGTGGAAAGCGTGGTGGCCGGGCCGCTGTGTGAGTCGGGGGATGTGTTTACCCAGCTGGAAGGGGGCAAAGTGGAAACCCGCGCGCTGCCGGCGGCACAGGTCGGCGATTATCTGGTATTCCATGATACCGGCGCTTACGGCGCATCGATGTCCTCCAACTACAACAGCCGTCCGCTGATTCCGGAGGTTCTGTTTGAGCAGGGCGTGCCGCGTGAAATTCGCCGCGCGCAGACCATTCAGGAACTGCTGGCGCTGGAGCTGAACTGATGCGCATCGTGCCGCTCAGCAGCGTGCCGCATCACGCCAGCCAGATCACCGACTGGCTGTGGCAGGCGTTTGGTGACGGCACTTCGCGCGCGTTTTACGACAGCATTGTGCGCAGCAGCCTGAACGGGGCCGCGTTTCCGGTGACCTTTGTCGCGCTGGACGACGATGACGTGCCGCACGGCACGGTAGGGTTCTGGCGCTGCGATTTGATCAGCCGCCAGGATCTCTATCCGTGGGTTGCCGCGCTGTATGTGGATGAAGCGGCGCGCGGGCAGGGGCTGAGCGCCGCGCTGCAGCAGCACGTGCTGGATTACGCCCGCCAGCGCGGCTATGCAACGGTGTGGCTGTGGTCAACGTTTGGCGGTTATTACGAGCGCTTCGGCTGGCAGTATCAGTGTGATGCGCTGGAGTTTCCCGAGGTGCAGGTGAAGGTGTATTCGCAGGATTTATAGTGGGTTGGGTGCGCGCTGGCCCTCACCCCAACCCTCTCCCGCAAGCGGGCGAGGGGGCTGACCGCGCGCTCTGCAACGTTCCCTCTCCCTCAGGGAGAGGGTTAGGGTGAGGGAAAGCCCGCACCCGTTTAACCCGGTCCACCCACCGAATGCCGCCTGACCAGCGTCGGGCTAAACATATTGGTCACCTCCGGCAGCGCGGTGCCGTTGGCCAGCGCCAGCGCCAGCTGCGCGGCCTGCTGCGCCATGGTCACAATCGGATAGCGCACTGTGGTCAGGCGCGGGCGCACATAGCGCGACACCAGCACATCATCAAAGCCAATCAGCGACATCTCTTCCGGCACGCGAATGCCGTTATCGCTCAGCACCGCCAGCGCACCGGCCGCCATGGAATCGTTGTAGCACGCCACCGCGCTCACCTGCTTGCCGCGTCCGAGCAGTTCCGTCATCGCCTGCTCGCCGCCGACTTCGTCCGGTTCTCCCCACGCCACCAGCCGGTCGTTGCACGGCAGGCCGTGCTCCTTCAGCGCATCGTAGTAGCCCTGCAGCCGATCTTCGGCATCAGAAATGGTGTGCGTCGAACAGATAAAGGCGATCTGCGTATGACCCTGCTGAATCAGGTGGCGCGTGGCCAGCCAGGCGCCGTAGCGGTCATCGAGCGCGATGCAGCGCGACTCAAACCCCTGCAGCAGCCGGTTCAGCAGCACCATGCCTGGCACCTGCTTCATCAGCAGCTCTAAATCATCATCGGGAATTTTCTTGGCGTGCACCACCAGCGCGGCACAGCGATGACGCATCAGCTGTTCAATCGCCTGACGCTCTTTTTGCTCATTATGGTAACCGTTACCAATCAGCAGAAAGTTACCGGTTTGTCCGGCGACTTCATCGACCGCTTTCACCATCGCGCCGAAAAATGGGTCTGACACATCGCCCACCACCAGTCCGAGGGTTTCGGTGGATTGCTGCGCCAGCGCGCGGGCGTTGGCGTTAGGGTGATACTGCAGCTGTTCCATGGCCTGGGTAACGGCGAGGCGCGAACTCTCGCTGGCTTTGGGCGAATTATTGATGACGCGGGACACGGTCGCGACCGACACCCCCGCCATGCGGGCAACATCCTTAATAGTAGCCATGCAATGGTCGACATCCGGGAAAACGTTTACACATGCTCTCAGTGTTACGGAAAAGCCCGGCAGCCGCAACCCGCCAGAATGTCAGCGCTGTCGCAAAAGTGCGGAAAATCAGACGCTCACGGCGAGGCTTTAGCCCGCTAACGGCACCGTGCTATGCTGCCAGCCTGAATCACACCTGCCTGCCGGACCCATAACCATGAAAACTCGTGTGCCGCACCTTGCGCACTGGGGCGCGTTTACCGCCGTCACCGAAAATCAACGCCTGATTGCCTGCGAACCTTTCTTCGCCGATGCCGATCCGTCACCGATGATCCACACCATTCCTGAGCTGGTCTACTCGGACAAGCGCATCCGTCAGCCGATGGTGCGCCGTTCGTGGCTGAAGTCGCGTGAAAACAGCGATCGCACGCTGCGCGGCCGGGAAGATTTTGTCGCCGTGGACTGGGACACCGCGCTCGATCTGGTGGCGGAAGAGAACCGCCGCGTGCGCGATCGCTACGGCGCTGCCGGCATTTTCAACGGCTCGTACGGCTGGTCATCAGCTGGCCGCGTTAACCACGCGCGCACGTTGATTCGTCGCTTCTATTTCCAGGGCGGCGGCGGCGTTGATCAGCAAGGCAACTACAGCTGGGGCGCGGCACAGTTCTTTCTGCCGTACGTGATTGGCACCTACATGCCGCTCACCGGCCGCGTCACCGACTGGCCGCAGGTGGTGGAGCACGCAGAAATTTTCGTCGCCTTTGGCGGCCTGGCGCTGAAGAACGCGCAGGTGGCCTCCGGCGGTGCCGGCGAGCACAGCCTGAAACCGGCGCTGCAGCAGCTGAGCGCCAAAGGCACGCCGATCATTAACATCAGCCCGATGCGCGATGACTGCCCGGCGTTCGTTAACGCCGAGTGGATTCCGATTCGCCCGAACACCGACGTGGCGCTGATGCTGGCGCTCGGCCATGAAATTACCCGTCACAACGCCATCGATGAGGCTTTCCTCGCCAGCCACTGTACCGGCTGGCCGCAGCTGCGTGCCTATCTGCTGGGCGAAAGCGACGGCGTGGCGAAAACGCCCGCGTGGGCCAGTGCGATAACCGGCATCCCGGCGGCGCGTATCGCGCTGCTGGCGCAGCAGCTGGCGGGCAAACGCAGCTTTATCACCTGCGCTTATGCGGTGCAGCGCGCCCATCGCGGCGAACAGCCGTACTGGATGATGATTGCGCTCTCGTCGATGCTGGGCCAGCCGGGACTGCCGGGCGGCGGCTTCTCTTTTGGCCATGGCTCGATGAACAGCGTCGGCAATCCGCGCCAGGAAGGCCCGGCGCCGATGATGAGCACCGGCCCGAATCCGGCGAACCTGTCGATCCCGGTGGCGCGCATCAGCGACATGCTGCTCAATCCCGGCCAGCCGTACGCGTTTCAGGGCGAAACGCTGCACTATCCCGACATTCACCTGGTGCACTGGGCGGGCGGCAATCCGTTCCACCATCACCAGCAGCTTAACCGGCTGGTCGAAGGCTGGCAGCGCCCGGATACGGTCATCGTGCAGGATATCGTCTGGACGCCCGCGGCGCAGATGGCGGACATCGTGTTGCCGGCCACTACCACGCTGGAGCGCAACGACATTGGCGGCTCGTCGCGTGACCGCTTCGTGCTGGCGATGCACCAGGCGATTAAACCGCAGCATCAGGCGCGCAACGACTTTGATATCTTTGCCGACCTGGCCGATCGCCTTGGCTACCACGATCGCTTTACCGAGGGACGCAATGAGATGCAGTGGATTGAGCATCTCTATCAGCAGTGCGCGCAGGCACATGCGCAGCTGGACATCGCCTTCCCGGAGTTCGAGGCATTCTGGCAGCGCGGCTTTGTTGAAATTCCGCAGGGCGGCAAGCCGTACGTGTTTATGGATGATTTCCGCGCCGATCCGCAGGCGCATCCGATCCACACCGCCAGCGGCAAAATTGAGCTGTTCTGCCAGACCATCGCCGATTACCAACTGGCGGATTTCGCCGGGCATCCGGAGTGGCGCGCGCCGCAGGAGTGGCTTGGCGCAGCGCTCAGCGCTCAGTTCCCGCTGCACATGATCTCGGTGCAGCCTGCGGATCGCCTGCACAGTCAGCTGGATGCCACTGCTACGGTGCAGGCCGGCAAAACCGCCGGTCACGAAACGCTGTATATGCACGTTGAAGATGCCGCCGCGCGCGGTATCAGCGACGGCGATGAGATTGAAGTGAGCAATGCGCGTGGCCGTATGCTGGCTGGCGTTCGCCTGACGGACGGTCTGACGCCGGGCGTGGTGATCATCGCCACTGGTGCCTGGTTCGATCCCGGTTTTGGCAAAGCGTGGCAGCCGTGGGACCGCGCCGGCAATCCTAACGTGCTGACGCTCGACATCGGAACGTCGTCGTTAACCCAGGGACCAAACGCCATGAGCTGCTTGGTGGAAATCAAAAAACACGCCAGTTGCACAATCGGCTAACAATCTCACCGCTGGTTACATTTTGCCGGTAACTGTTGCGTTTGAGTGATAGTTTCTGCGCTGAGCAACTTGCTACAGTCAGGGTCCCAGAGGTATTGATGGGTGAACATCAACAGTTTTCTTGATTACACCGACCTGCGCAGATGCGCAGGTTTTTTTTGCCCGCGATCTGCCGGGTGATGCGGTCAGCCGCTGGTGCCTCAACCGGGCATAAACGAACTGATACATTGTTTTCCTGTCAACTCGCTTTACCTTTCTTTATAACTGCAGCTAACCCCTTGGATTCATCTTTTATCGCAGCGGATCGCCATGCCCCCGATTAAAAAATTTCTGGGAAAAGACCAGATTAAAGCCCCGTTCAACCCGTTTCGTTTTCGTCTGATTTGTCTGGGCGTATTAGGCTGCATGGGCCTGCTGCTGGCGCGCGTCGGCGATTTGCAGCTGATCAACCATCCGATGCTGGAGCACGAGGCGGACCAGCGCTCGCTGCGCACCGTGACGCTGCCAACCAATCGCGGCACGCTGCTCGACCGTGACGGCCAGGCGCTGGCGCTCAGCGTACCATCGCGCGATATCATCGCCGATCCGCTGCGCGTGCTGGAGGCCAATCCCGATTTCACCAGCGCCAAATGGAGCTATCTGGCGGCGGCGCTGAACCTGCGGCCGGAAGAGCTGCGCGCGCAGATCACCGCCAATCCGAAAAAGCGCTTCCTCTATCTCGGGCGCAAAATCGAGCTGGGCATTGCCAAAGATATCGCTGAGCTGCATCTGAAAGGCATCAGTTCGGTGTATGATGACAGCCGCTTCTACCCGATGAGTGAAGCCGCTGCGCCGCTGATTGGTATCGTCGGGGCGGACAACAACGGGCTCAACGGGCTGGAGAAGGGCTTTGACCGGGTGCTGCAGGGCGAGCCGGGTAAAGAGGTGTATCGCCAGGACGGGGACGGCAACATCATTGCGATGATCGATTACGAGCCGCCGAAGCAGCCGCCGACGGTGCAGCTCAGCATCGATAAGTTTGACCAGTTTACGCTGTATAGCAAACTGCGCGACGGCGTGCTGCTCAACAAAGCCGACTCGGGCGCAGCGGTGCTGGTAAAGATCGACACCGGCGAGATCCTTGCCATGGCGTCCTATCCGTCGTTCAACCCCAACAATTATGACAACGCCACGCCCGCGCAAATGCGCAATACCGCCATCAACGACAGCTACGAACCCGGCTCGACGGTCAAGCCGCTGGTGGTGATGGAAGGGCTGCAGCGCCATCTGGTCCGGCCCGATTCGGTGATCGACACCACGCCTTACAGCGTCAACGGCCACCTGATTCGCGATGTCGGCCACTGGCCGCGCCTGACCATGACCGGCATTTTGCAGAAATCCAGCGACATCGGCGTGTCGCACATCGCGCTGGCGATGCCGGCGGAAGCGCTGGTGAACACCTATCAGGCGTTTGGCCTCGGTAAACCGACCGGGCTGGGGCTGACCGGCGAGAGCGTGGGCTACTTCCCGCTGCACCGCCAGCGCTGGGCAGACATTGAGCGCGCCACTTTTTCGTTCGGCTACGGACTGCGCGTAACACCGCTGCAGATTGCGCGTGAATACGCCACACTCGGCTCATACGGTGTCTATCGTCCGCTGTCGATCACCAAAGTGACGCCGCCGGTGCTGGGCAAACAGGTCGCCGATCCGCAGATTGTGCAAACCGTGGTGCACATGCTGGAGAGCGACGTGCTGCCGGGCGGCACCGGGGTGAAAGCAGCAGTGCCGGGCTACCGGCTGGCAACCAAAACCGGTACTGCGGAGAAGATGGGCAGCAGCGGCAAATATGACGGCGGCTACGTCAACTACACCGCCGGCATCGCGCCGGCCAGCCATCCGGAGGTGGCGCTGGTGGTGATGATTAACCATCCGACTGCTGGCGATCACTTTGGCGGCTCGGTGGCCGCGCCGGTATTTGGCAACATCATGGGGCCGGTGCTGAAGCACATGAACGTGGCACCGGACGCGATATACAGCAAACCAACCTCAGATAAATCTTAACGAAATCAGGATGTAAACGCGCAGTCGAGCTTTTCACACCTCGTTGCATTTCGCCGAACTCCGTTGCGATTTGCGGCTGTTATCCGCGCCGCCATTGCGCGACGATAAAGGTCCCAGAGGTATTGATTGGTGTGAAGATCGGCTGCTGCGGCAGCAATACCCTTGTGGTATTCACCCTGTTCGGTTGCACCGACCCACGCGGATGCGTGGGTTTTTTTTGCCTGTAAATTGTCCTCCTCTCCCGTTGGCCGCGCCTGCGCATGCCATCACCGCCCGCTGCCGGGCGCGGGTTTTAAATCCTGCATCTCTTAACGAAACGCTTACTTTTTGCGTATAGAAAACGCGCTGGCGTTCCGCTGATAATGCGCGTCGTGATGATTTTCGCTGCAATAATCCCCTGTTTGTCGGGGTTTTACCCACACTTTTGCTGATCTGAAGACGCTGATGACTATCCATGCTCCCCGTTCTGGTTTCTCCCGCTGGCTGAAATGGCTGCTTGTGTTGCTGGTGCTGCTGATTGCGGCAGGCGTGATCTGGCGTGTGGCAGGCGGCAAGCGAGGTGGAGCACCCGGTGACCTGCCGCCGGGCGCGCTGCGCGGCGGCGCGGGCGCGGCGCAGAAGGGCGGCCCGGCAACGCTGGTGCACAGCGGCGTTGCCACCACGGCCGATGTGCCGGTATATCTGAACGCGCTCGGCACGGTGATCCCCAACGCCAGCGTCACCGTCACCAGCCGCGTGGCCGGGCAGCTGCAGCAGGTGTTCTTTACGGAAGGGCAGAAAGTCAGCGCCGGTCAGCTGCTGGCGCAGATCGATCCGCGCAGCTATGAGGCGACGCTGGCGCAGTATCAGGGCGATCTCAGCCAGAACCAGGCGCTGCTGCACAGTGCGCAACTGACGCTGGCACGCTACAAAAAGCTGGCGGCGCAGGACTCGCTGTCGCGCCAGGATCTGGATACCCAGATTGCCACCGTCGGCCAGTATCAGGGCGCGGTGGCGGCGGATCAGGCGCAAATCGCCAGCGCGAAACTGGATATTGAGTATGCCCGCATCACCTCGCCGGTCAGCGGCCGCGTCGGTCTGCGGCTGGTCGATCCCGGCAATATGGTGCAAACCAGCGACACCACCGGCATTGTGGTGGTGACGCAAATGCAGCCTGCCGCCGTGACGTTCAGCGTGCCGCAGAGCAACATCGCGCAGCTGACGCGCGCCCTGCGCAGCGGCCAGAGCCTGCCCGCCACCGCTTTCGATCAGGACAACAGCAGCGTACTGGCGCAGGGTGAAGTGAAGTACATCAGCAATCAGATCGATACCAGCACCGGCACCATCGAACTGAAAGCCACCTTTCCCAACGAAGACGAAGCGCTGTTTGCCAATCAGTTTGTTAATCTGCGTCTGCAAACTGCCACGCTGAAAAACGCCACGGTGATCCCGGCGCAGGCGCTGCAGCTGAGCAGCGATGGGAGCTTTGTGTTTATTATCAACAAAGACCATAGTGTAACGCGCAAAGCGGTCACTACCGGTCCGGCCGTGGGAGACGATCGCCAGGCGATCCTGCAGGGCGTGGCACCGGGCGATCGTCTGGTGACCGAGGGGATCGATCGTCTGACCAACGGCAGCAAAGTCCAGCTGGCTGACGACAGCAAAAGTACCCAGCCATGAATCCGTCCCGTCTGTTTATCCAGCGTCCGGTGGCGACGATTCTGCTGATGGTCGGCGTGCTGATCGCCGGTCTGTTCGCCTGGAAATTTCTCTCTACCTCGGCGCTGCCGCAGGTGGATTATCCGACCATTCAGGTCACGACGCTCTATCCTGGCGCCAGCCCGGACGTGATGGCTTCGTCCGTGACCTCGCCGCTGGAGCGCCAGCTCGGGCAGATGGCCGGCCTCAGCCAGATGACCTCAACCAGCTCAGGTGGGTCATCGATTATCACCCTGAAGTTCAGCCTCGATCTGTCGCTTGATGTCGCCGAGCAGGAAGTGCAGGCGGCGATCAACGCGGCGAATAATCTGTTACCGGACGATCTGCCCAATCCGCCGACCTATAAAAAGGTCAATCCGGCCGACAGTGCGGTGATCACGCTGGCGGTCAGTTCCGACACGCTGCCGCTGACGGAGGTGCAGGATCTGGTGAACACGCGCGTGGCGCTGAAGCTGTCGCAAATCAACGGCGTGGGGATGGTGACGCTGGCGGGCGGCAATCAGCCAGCGATTCGCGTGCAGATGGACCCGCAAGCGCTGGCGGCGCACAAGCTGTCGCTGGAAGACGTCAATACGCTGATTACCAACAGCAACGTTAACGGTTCGAAAGGCGGCTTCGATGGCAAATATCACTCGGTGACCATCGACGCCAACGATCAGCTGCGCACCGCGGCCGAATACGGCAATCTGATTCTCAGCTGGCAGAACGGCGCGGCGCTGCGGCTCAGGGATATCGCCCATATCGAACAGGGGCCGGAGAATAGCTTTCAGTCGGCGTGGGCCAATGACCGTCCGGCGATTGTCATCAGCGTGCAGCGCCAGCCCGGTGCCAACGTCATTCAGGTGGTGGATAGCATTAAAAAACAGCTGCCGGCACTGCAGGCGGCGCTGCCGGATGGCGTGAAAATGCGCGTGCTTGCCGATCGCACCCAGACCATCCGTGCCTCGATCAGCGACGTCGAGTTTGAACTGATGCTGTCGATCGCGCTGGTGGTAATGGTGACCTTCCTGTTTCTGCGCAATGTGGCGGCAACGCTGATTCCCAGCGTGGCGGTACCGCTGTCGCTGATTGGCACCTTTGGCGTGATGTATCTCGCCGACTTCAGCCTCAACAACCTGTCGCTGATGGCGCTGACCATTGCCACCGGGTTCGTCATCGACGATGCCATTGTGGTGGTGGAGAACATTTCGCGCCGGCTGGAGCAGGGCGAGACACCCATGCAGGCGGCGCTGAAAGGCTCGCAGCAGATTGGCTTCACCATCATTTCCCTCACGTTTTCCCTGATTGCGGTCCTGATTCCGCTGCTGTTTATGGGCGATGTGGTCGGCCGGCTGTTCCGCGAATTCGCCATCACTTTGGCCGTGTCGATTCTGGTGTCGATGGTGGTGTCGCTCACGCTGACGCCGATGCTGTGTGCCTGGCTATTAAGGCATATTCCGGAGGCGCAGCAGTCACGCTTTGCGCGCAAAGGCGGCGCGCTGTTTGACACCCTGGTACGCGGCTATGACCGGCTGCTCAGCGTGGTGCTCAACCATCAGAAGCTGACGCTGCTGGTGGCGCTGGCGACCTTTGCGCTCACCGCGCTGCTGTATCTCGCCATCCCGAAAGGGTTCTTTCCCACCCAGGACACCGGGCTGATTCAGGGCGTGACCGTGGCGTCGCAGGATGTCTCCTTCACGGCGATGGCGCAGCGTCAGCAGGCGCTGGCAAAGGTGATGCTGCAAAACCCGGCGGTTGAGAGTGTGTCCTCAACCATTGGTATTGACGGCACGAACACCAGCCTCAACAGCGGGCGTCTGCAGATCAACCTGAAAGCGTTTGACCAGCGCGACGTCAAAGCCGATGAGGTGATTGCGCAGCTGCAGCAGGCGGCGCGTCAGGTGCCCGGCATTCAGCTTTATCTGCAGCCCGCACAGGACCTGACGGTCAACGATCAGGTGACGCCGAGCCAGTACCAGTTCACCCTCGATGATGCCGACAGCGAAAACCTGGTGCGCTGGACGCCGCAGCTGATTGCGGCTTTGCAGCAGCGGCCGGAATTTAACAACGTGGTCAGTAATCTGCAGGATCAGGGACGCGTGGCCTATGTGGAACTGAATCGCGACAAGGCGGCGCGCTTCGGCATTACCGCGGCTGACGTCGATACCGCGCTGTACAACAGCTTTGGTCAGCGGCTGGTGTCCACCATTTTTACCCAGGCGAATCAGTATCGCGTGGTGCTGGAAGTGGCGCCGCAGTATCAGCAGTCGCCGGCGTCATTTGATGACGTGTATCTGCCGGTGAGCAGCAGCGCATCGACCAGCAGCGACAGCGAAACCACCACCGACGGCATGGTGAAACTCACCGCGATCGCCACCGTTCACTCCCGCACCGGGGCGCTGATGCACATGCGCCTGAATCAGTTCCCGGCGGTAATGGTGTCGTTCAATCTTAACCCCGGTTACTCGCTGGAGGACGGGCAGCGGGCGATTGCGCAGGTTACGCAGCAGCTTAAACTGCCCGCCAGCATAACGCTGCGCTATCAGGGTGAAAGCGCGGCGTTCCAGAGCGCCACCGGCAACACGCTGTGGCTGATTCTGGCGGCGCTGATCACCATGTACGTGGTGCTGGGCATTTTGTATGAGAGCTTTATCCATCCGGTGACCATTCTCTCCACGCTGCCGTCGGCGGCGGTCGGGGCGCTGCTGACGCTGATGCTGGCGGGCAGCGAATTCAGCCTGATCGCGCTGATTGGCGTCATTCTGCTGATTGGCATCGTCAAAAAGAACGCCATTATGATGATCGACTTCGCGCTGGAGGCGCAGCACAAGCAGCATATGACGCCGCGCGCAGCGATCCATCAGGCCTGCCTGCTGCGCTTCCGGCCGATTCTGATGACCACCATGGCGGCGCTGCTCGGGGCGCTGCCGCTGATGCTGGCCTCCGGCTCCGGTGCTGAACTGCGTCAGCCGCTCGGGCTGGTGATTGTCGGTGGCCTGCTGGTGAGCCAGGTGCTGACGCTGTTCTCCACCCCGGTGATCTATCTGTGGTTTGATGGGCTGGCGCAGCGCGGTAAGCGCTACGTGCAGCGCAGGCAGCAGCAGGCGCGGGGCGAGTCATGAACCTCACCCGGCTGTTTATCTTTCGCCCGGTGGCGACGCTGCTGCTGACGCTGGCGATCCTGCTGCTCGGAGCACTGGGCTACCGCCTGCTGCCGGTCGCGCCGCTGCCGCAGGTGGATTTTCCTACCATCATGGTCAGCGCCAGCCTGGCCGGTGCCAGCCCGGAAACCATGGCGGCCACGGTGGCGACGCCGCTGGAGCGTTCGCTCGGCCAGATTGCCGGTGTGACGGAGATGACGTCGACCAGCTCGCAGGGCTCGACCAGCGTGATCCTGCAGTTTGAACTTGACCGCGATATCAATGGCGCGGCGCGCGACGTACAGGCGGCGATCAACGCGGCGCGCAGCCTGTTACCGAGCGCCATGGAGTCGCTGCCGACCTATCGCAAAGCGAATCCCTCGGACGCGCCGATTGTAATGCTGGCGCTCACCTCCGCCACGCGCACGCCGGGTGAACTGTACGACCTCGCCGAAAGTAAAATTGAGCAGGCGATGGGGCAGGTCAGGGGCGTGGGCGAGGTGTCGCTGATGGGCAGCGCGCTGCCGGCGGTCCGCATCGATCTGCAGCCGCAACAGCTGACGCACTATGGCATTGCGCTGGATACGGTGCGCAGCGCCGTCGCCAGCAGTACCACCAATCTGCCGAAAGGCATGCTGCAGGGCCGCAGCCAGTCGTGGATGGTAGACAGCAACGGCCAGCTGGACAAAGCGGCACAGTACCGCGATCTGATAGTCAGCTACCACGCGGGCAAAGCGGTGCGACTGCATGACGTCGCCACGGTGTATGACGCGGTGGAAGATCAGTATCAGGCCGGCTTTCTCAATTCACAGCCGTCGGTGATGATCGCCATCAAGCGTCAGGCCGGGGCTAACATGCTCGACACCATTGACGCCATCAAAGCGCAGCTGCCACAGCTGGAGAACGATCTGCCTGCCGATACCCAGCTGAAAGTGGTAATCGACCGCTCGCCAACGGTGCGCGCCTCCCTGTATGACACCGAAGAGACGCTGCTGGTGGCGATGCTGCTGGTGATCGCCGTGGTATTTGTCTTCCTGCGTAATCTGCCGGCGGTGGTGATTCCGGCGCTGGCGCTGCCGGTGTCGCTGATCGGCACCTGCGCGGTGATGTATCTGCTCGGCTACAGTCTCGATAACCTGTCGCTGATGGCGCTGATCATCGCCACCGGCTTTGTCGTCGATGACGCCATTGTGGTGCTGGAAAATATCACCCGGCACATCGAAGCCGGCCTGAGTCCGCTGCGCGCCGCCCTGCGCGGTGCCCATGAGGTGAGCTTTACGGTGCTGTCGATGACGGTGTCGCTGGTGGCGGTGTTTATCCCGATTCTGCTGATGGGCAGTATTGTTGGCCGCCTGTTCCGGGAATTTGCGGTGACGCTGACGGTCGCGCTGCTGATCTCCATGTTTGTCTCGCTCAGTCTGACCCCGATGCTGTGCGCCCGGCTGCTGCGGCCGAAGCCATCGGTCACCCGGCGGCCGCATCCGCTCTATCAGCTGATCGAAAAGGCGCTCAACGCGCTACTGGCCGCCTACGCGCGTGGCCTGACGTGGGTAATGGCGCACCAGAAGATCACCCTGCTGAGTTTGCTGCTCACCGTGCTGCTCAATCTGTTTTTGTTTAGCGTGGTGCAAAAGGGCTTTTTCCCCAACCAGGATACTGGCCTGCTGATGGGCGCCCTGCGTGCGGACCAGAACATCTCCTTCCAGGCGATGAAGCCAAAGATGCTGGCGTTCACCAAAATCATTGAGGCCGATCCGGCGGTAGACAGCGTGATGTCGTCAATGGGCAGCGGCATGTTTGGCGCGCGCAACAGCGCCAACTTTTTTGTCCGGCTGAAAGATTTTGACCAGCGCAGCGCCAGTGCCACCGAAGTGGCTAACCGGCTGAGCCTGAAAACCCGCCATATTGCCGGGGCGCAGCTGTTCCTGATGGCCGCGCAGGATCTGCACATCGGCGGGCGCAGCGCCAACGCCACTTATCAGTACAGCCTGCAGGCGGACGATCTCGACCTGCTGCGCCGCTGGACGCCAAAAGTCCAGGCGGCGCTGGCCGCGATACCGCAACTCAACAGCGTGGATTCCGATGCGCAAACCGGCGGACAGGAGGTGGTGATCAACATCGATCGCGACCGTGCCACGCGGCTGGGCGTTAACGTGAAGATGCTGGACACCCTGCTGAACAATGCCTTTAGCCAGCGCCAGATTGCCACGCTGTATCACACGCTCAATCAATACCATGTGGTGATGGCTCTGCAGGATAGCGACACGCGCGATCCGGCGATGCTGCAGCAACTGTATGTGATTAACGACAGCGGCGATCGCGTGCCGCTGGCGGCCTTTGCCCGCTTCAGCGGCGGCAACGCGCCGCTGTCGGTCGCGCATCAGGGCCAGTCAGCGACCAGCACCATCGCCTTCAACCTCAACGACGGTGTGTCGCTGGAGCAGGCGCAGACGCTGATCAAACAGGCGATGGCACAGCTGGGGTTGCCGTCCGGCATTCAGGCGGGCTTTGCCGGCACCGCCGCGGCGTTCTCTCAGCTCAGCGCCACCATGCCGTGGCTGATCATCGCGGCGCTGGCGGCGGTGTATATCGTGCTGGGCGTGCTGTATGAGAGTTACGTTCACCCGCTGACCATTCTCTCCACGCTGCCGTCGGCGGGCGTCGGGGCGCTGCTGCTGCTGCTGCTGACCAACACGCAGCTGACGGTGATTGCGCTGATCGGCATCATTTTGCTGATCGGTATCGTCAAGAAGAACGCCATCATGATGATCGATTTTGCCCTGCACGCCGAGCGCAGCCAGGGGCTGTCGCCGCAGCAGGCGATTACGCAGGCGTGCCTGATGCGCTTTCGGCCGATCATGATGACCACGCTGGCCGCCTTCTTCGGTGCTCTGCCGCTGGCGCTGGGCAGCGGTGGCGACGCTGATTTACGCAGTCCGCTGGGGATTGCCATTGCCGGCGGTCTGGCCCTGAGCCAGCTGCTGACCCTGTTTACCACGCCAGTGGTCTATCTCTGGCTGGATCGTCTCAGCCGCGCCACCCAGCGTCAGTGGCGGCGCGTGCGTCATGGGGAATCCTGATTGATGAAAATGATGAACATTGGCGCGCTGACGGCGGCGCTGCTGGTTACTGGCTGTAGCGTTGGCCCCGATTATCAGCGTCCGGCGATGGCGCTGCCTACGCATTATAAAGAGGCCAAAGGCTGGACGCCGGCCACGCCGCAGGACGCCAGCCGCAAAGGGGCATGGTGGACGGTGTATCACGATGCCACCTTGTCCAGCCTGCTGCGCCAGGTGAGCATCTCCAACCAGAACGTCGCCAGTTATGCGGCGCAGTATCGTGAAGCCCAGGCGCTGAGCGCGCAGTCCCGCGCCGCGCTGTTCCCGTCACTCGACTACGATGCCAGCAGCACGCGCAGCGGCAGCCGCGCCAGCACCAGCGGTCAGCGCAGCGTCAGCAACAGCCACAGTGCCACGCTGAGTGCCAGCTGGGAGCTGGATCTGTGGGGCAAACTGCGCCGCACCCAGGAAGAGGATAAGGCCAGCGCGCAGGCCAGCCAGGCTGAACTGGCCAATGTCACGCTGAGTGCCCAGTCAGAACTGGCGCAGGACTATTTTCAGCTGCGCATCATCGACGAAAAGATCGCGCTCTATCAGCGCAGCATTGAAGCTTATCAGCGCTATCTCAGCGTGATCGACAACAAGTACCGCGCCGGTAGCGAATCCCGCGCCACCCTGGCGCAGGCGCAGATGCAGCTGGAGAGCGCCCGCGCTTCGGCGCAGGATTATCAGTGGCAGCGCGCGCAGCTGGAGCACGCGGTGGCGCTGCTGCTGGGGCGTGCGCCAGCCGACTTTACGCTGCCGGTGGCGAAGCTGGATGTCACGCTGCCGTCCATTCCGCAGAGCCTGCCTTCGGCACTGCTGCAGCGCCGGCCGGACATCGCCTATGCCGAACGTAACGTGGCGGCCGCCAACGCAGCGGTCGGGGTGGCGATTGCCGGTTACTATCCCGACCTGACGCTCAGCGCCAGCGGTGGCGTGACCGCCTCAGCCCTCCACAGCTTATTGTCGCTGCCGAATCGCGTCTGGTCGCTGGGGCCGGAGCTTAGCGGTACGCTGCTCGATTTTGGCGCGACCTCGGCGAAAGTGGCGCAGGCGCGTGCCGACTATGACGCCAGCGTGGCCACCTATCGCCAGACGGTGCTGACGGCGCTGGGAGAAGTAGAAGATAACCTGGTGGAACTGAACACCCTGCAGGGGGAAATCGCCGCGCAGCAGCGCGCCGCCGTGGCGGCACAGGATTCAGCACGCGTGACGCGTAACCAGTATGACGCCGGCATGATCGATTACCTTGATGTCGCTACCACGGAAAACAGCAGCCTGAGCGAACAGCAGAGCCTGCTGTCGCTGCAGAGTAGCCAGTGGGTGAGCAGCGTGGCGCTGATCGCCGCGCTGGGCGGCGGCTGGCAGGGCGAATCACCCTGAATGCATCACGATAAATCACTGCGCTACTTGTCGAACATCCCCGGATCCTGCAAGGTAAGAACCATTTTTTACCGCTGCTAAGGAGCTGGCATGCTATTTACCGTTCTGCGTTTCCTCTGTCGCCTGTTATGGCGCGTTGAGCTGCGTGGCGATCTGACTGCCCTGCACAAAGAAAAAGTGCTGATCACGCCAAACCACATGTCGTTTCTCGATGGCGTGCTGCTGGCACTGTTTCTGCCCATCAAACCGGTGTTCGCCGTCTATTCTTCGATCAGCGAACAGTGGTATATGCGCCTGCTCAGGCCGGTCATCGACTTCGTGCCGCTCGACCCCACCAAACCGATGTCGATCAAACATCTGGTGCGCATGATCAACGAAGGGCGCCCGGTGGTGATCTTTCCGGAAGGGCGCATTACCGTCACCGGCTCATTGATGAAAATCTACAGCGGTGCTGGCTTCGTCGCTGCGAAATCTGCCGCCACCGTGGTGCCGATGCGCATTGAAGGCGCAGAGTACACGCCGTTTGGCCGCCTGGCCGGGGTGTTTAAACGCCGCCTGTTCCCGCGCATCACCCTGACGGTGCTGCCGGCCACGGTGATTCCGATGCCAGAGGCAAAACGCGCGCGCGACCGTCGCGTGCTGGCCGGTGAGCACTTACACCACGTGATGATGGAAGCGCGCATGGCGGTGCGCCCGCGCGAAACGCTGTTTGAGGCCTTTCTCAACGCGCGCACTCGCTACGGGCTGACCAAATCCTGCATCGAAGACATTAACTTTAAGCCGGACAGCTACACCGGGCTGCTGAAAAAAGCGCTCGGCGTCGGACGCATTCTGGAGCGCTACAGCCAGCAGGGCGAATACGTTGGCCTGCTACTGCCGAACGCCACGGTGACCGCGGCGGCGATTCTCGGCGCTTCACTGCGCGGCCGCGTGCCGGCCATGCTCAACTATACCGCCGGCATCAACGGCATGCGCGCGGCGCTGACCGCCTCGCAGGTAAAAACCGTGTTTACCTCGCGCCAGTTCCTGGAGAAGGGCAACCTGTGGCACCTGCCGCAGGGGCTGACGGAGGTGCAGTGGATCTATCTGGAGGATCTGAAAGATACCGTCACGCTGCAGGACAAACTGTGGATCCTCGCGCACCTGCTGCTGCCACGCCGGGCACAGGTTGCCCAGCAGCCAGAAGACGCGGCAATGGTGCTGTTTACCTCCGGCTCGGAAGGCAATCCCAAAGGCGTGGTGCACTCGCATAAAAGCCTGCTGGCGAATGTGGAGCAGATTCGCACCGTGGCGGATTTCACCCCGCGCGACCGCTTTATGTCGGCGCTGCCGCTGTTCCACGCCTTCGGCCTCACCGTCGGGCTGTTCACGCCGCTGCTGACCGGCGCGCAGGTGTTTCTCTATCCCAGCCCGCTGCACTATCGCATCGTGCCGGAACTGGTATACGACCGTAACTGCACCGTGCTGTTTGGCACCTCCACCTTCCTTGGCAACTATGCGCGCTTTGCCAGCCCGTACGATTTCGCCCGGCTGCGCTACGTGGTGGCCGGTGCTGAGAAGCTGCAGGAAGGCACGCGCCAGATCTACATGGAGAAATACGGCATCCGCATCCTCGAAGGGTACGGCGTGACCGAGTGTGCACCGGTGGTGGCCATTAACGTGCCGATGGCCGCCAAATCGCATACCGTCGGGCGTATTCTGCCGGGCATGGATTCACGTCTGATTGCGGTACCGGGTATTGAACAGGGCGGACGCCTGCAGCTGCGCGGTCCGAACGTGATGAACGGCTATCTGCGGGTGGAAAACCCCGGCGTGCTGGAGCCGCCGGTGGCGGATAACGGCGAAGGCGAACAGGAAGCCGGCTGGTACGATACCGGTGACATTGTCAGCTTTGACGAGGGCGGTTTCTGTCAGATTCAGGGGCGCGCCAAACGCTTCGCCAAAATCGCCGGTGAGATGGTGTCGCTGGAGAGCGTGGAGCAGATCGCCCTGAAAGCCTCGGCGGAGAAACAGCACGCGGCGTCGCTGCGGCCCGATGGCCAGCGCGGTGAAGCGCTGGTGTTGTTTACCACCGACAGCGAGCTCAGCCGCGACCGGCTGCAGCAGGCCGCGCGTGAGATCGGTGCGCCAGAGCTGGCGGTGCCACGCGACATTCGCTACATGAAGCAACTGCCGATGCTGGGCAGTGGTAAACCAGACTACGTCAGCCTGAAACAGCTGGCAGAAGAGGAACGGGCATGAGCCAGACGGTGAATCCGGACGCCCCTTTGCTGTCGCGCAGTATGCTGGCGGTGATCGTGGCACAGTTTTTCTCTGCCTTTGGCGACAACGCGCTGTTGTTCGCCACGCTGGCGCTGCTGAAAAACCAGTTCTACCCGGACTGGAGCCAGCCGATACTGCAGATGCTGTTTGTGGCCACTTACATTCTGCTCGCGCCGTTTGTCGGGCAGATGGCCGACAGCTTTGCCAAAGGGCGGGTGATGATGTTCGCCAACAGCCTCAAGCTGCTTGGGGCGCTGACGATCTGCTTCGGCTTCAACCCGTTCCTCGGCTATACGCTGGTGGGCGTCGGCGCGGCGGCGTATTCGCCCGCCAAATACGGCATCCTGACGGAGATCACCAGCGGCGCACGGCTGGTGAAAGCCAACGGACTGATGGAGTCGTCAACCATTGCGGCGATTCTGCTCGGCTCGGTGGCGGGTGGCGTGCTCGCCGACTGGCATCTGCTGGCGGCACTGGTGGTGTGTGCGCTCACTTACGCACTGGCGGTGGTGGCGAACCTGTTCATTCCACGTCTGCAGCCAGCGCGCCCCGGCCAGAGCTGGCACGCTGGCGTGATGCTGCGCAGCTTTATCGCCTCGGCACAGCTGCTGTGGCGTAACGGTGAAACGCGCTTCTCGCTGCTCGGCACCAGCCTGTTCTGGGGCGCCGGCGTCACGCTGCGCTTCCTGCTGGTGCTGTGGGTGCCGGTGGCGCTCGGCATTACAGACAACAAAACGCCGACCACGCTAAATGCCATGGTGGCGATCGGTATCGTGATCGGCGCGGCCGCGGCGGCAAAGCTGGTCACGCTGCAAACGGTGCGGCGCTGCATGCCGGCCGGCGTGCTGATTGGCGTGATGGTGGTGCTGTTCTCGCTGCAGCACAGCCTGCTGAATGCGTATCTGCTGCTGATGCTGATTGGTGCGCTCGGCGGCTTCTTTGTGGTGCCGCTCAACGCGCTGCTGCAGGAGCGCGGCAAAGATACCGTGGGTTCAGGTAATGCCATTGCGGTGCAAAATCTCGGTGAGAACAGCGCGATGCTGATGATGCTGGGGCTGTATACCGTGGCGATTAAGCTGGGTGCGCCAGCGGTCGCGACGGGGGTGGGCTTCGGCGCGCTGTTCGCCATGGCGATTGCCGTGCTGTGGTGGAAAGCGCGTCGCTGAGCGGCGCAGAAAGGGACCAGGTCGCCATGAATGGCGACCCTACCCTGGACTGGCGCGTACGCTAAAACCACAGCTGGTATGCGAAGGTCACAAACCCTGTAGGGTGCGCGTTAACGCGCACCGAAACCACAGCAGGTACGCCAGGGGTAACAAACCCTGTAGGGTGCGCGTTTACGCGCACCACAACCGCAGCACAAAGCCTGTAGGGTGCGCGTTAACGCGCACCAGGGGGATTACGGTGCCGGATACGTGTACTGACGGTGAATCGCTTCCAGCGCCTCTAACACCTCGCCGCTCAGCGTCAGATTAAAACTCTCCACGTTAACCTTCAGCTGTTCCATGGTGGTGGCACCGAGCAGGGTGCTGGCCACAAACGGCTGCTGCCGCACATAGGCCAGCGCCATCTGCGACGGATCAAGGTTGTGCTGTTTCGCCAGCGCCACGTAGGCAGCAATCGCCTGTTCTGACTGCTCACCGCTGTAGCGGGTAAAGCGGCTGAACAGCGTATTGCGCGCGCCGGCCGGTTTCGCCCCATTAAGGTATTTGCCGCTCAGCGTGCCAAACGCCAGGCTGGAATAAGCCAGCAGCTCCACGCCTTCGTGCTGGCTGATTTCCGCCAGGCCCACTTCAAAACTGCGGTTCAGCAGGCTGTACGGATTCTGAATGGTGACGATACGCGGCAGCTCGTGTTTCTCTGCCAGCTGCAGGTAGCGCATCACGCCCCACGCGGTTTCGTTAGACACGCCGATGTAGCGAATCTTGCCCGCGCGCACCTGTTCGGTCAGCGCCTCCAGCGTCTCCAGCAGCGTAACGGTGGCGGTGTTGTCGCTGTACTGATAACCCAGCTTGCCAAAGAAGTTGGTCTGGCGCTGCGGCCAGTGCAGCTGGTAGAGGTCGAGGTAATCGGTGTTGAGGCGCTTCAGGCTGGCATCCAGCGCTTCGCGGATGTTTTTGCGGTCCAGCGCCTGGTTGGGACGGATCAGCGCATCGCTGCCGCGTACCGGGCCGGCGACTTTACTCGCCAGAATGATTTTGTCGCGGCTGCCGCGCTTTTGCAGCCAGCTGCCAATGTATTTTTCGGTCAGGCCCTGCGTTTCCGGACGCGGTGGCACCGGATACATCTCGGCGGTATCAATCAGGTTAATACCCTGGCTAACGGCGTAATCAAGCTGCTGGTGGGCGTCGGCTTCGCTATTCTGCTCACCAAACGTCATCGTGCCTAACCCCAGCTGACTGACTTCCAGCGTGCTATGGGGGATACGGTGATAATGCATTGCCGGCTTCCTTTTTTCATTATGAAACGGAATGTTGTGTTCTCTGGGACTATAGCCTGTGAAGTGGCGGAGAAGGAAGGGGGGAAAGTTCGGGAAATCGCCTGCACAGGGGGAAAACGCGTACAGGCGAGGCAATTTGGCACTTAACGCTCAATGATGGTGGACACCTCGTCACCATTAATTTGCATAACGTGCCCCTGTTCGTCGGTGTACTGCACCAGACCGGTTTCTTTATCAATCGACGGCTTACCTTCGGTCATAATCATGCGGCCATCTTTGGTGGCCATAACGTAATCACTGCTGCAACCGCTTAATGCCAGCGCCGCCAGCAGCAGGCCCACTGCACTTACCAACCCTTTCATTCTCAGCTCCCTCAAGCCACTTCAACAGCAAAAGTGTAGTAATAAATGCTTTTGCCAGCTGGAGTAATCGCATCATTCCTAAAATAACAGGGCGAGATGCGCTCGCCCTTGACAGGTTACGCTTTGTTTTTCCTGCTGCGCATCAGGTTCAGACACTCTACTGCCATGGAGAAGAACATCGCAAAATAAATGTAACCTTTTGGTACATGCATACCAAAACTCTCGAGGATCAGGGTAAAGCCGACCAGAATCAGAAACGCCAGCGCCAGCATTTTGACCGACGGATGCCGTTCAACAAACTCGCCGATCGCGCGCGCGGCCACCATCATCATTAGCACCGCGATGACCACCGCTGCCATCATGATGAACAGGTGATCGGACAGGCCGACAGCGGTAATCACCGAATCGAGGCTGAAGATAATGTCCAGCAGCATGATCTGCACGATCGCGCCGAAGAAGGAGTGCACATTGGTTTTGTGCTCCTCTTCGCCGCCTTCGATGGTTTCGTGGATCTCCATGCTCGATTTCCACAGCAGGAACAGGCCGCCGAACAGCAGGATCAAATCGCGCGCGGAGAAGGCGTGATCCATGATAGAGAACAACGGCTGCGTCAGCCGCACCACCCAGGCGATGGAGGCCAGCAGCCCGAGGCGCATCAACATCGCTCCCATCAGCCCCAGCCGGCGCGCCCGGTTTTGCTGGTGTTGCGGCAGTTTCGCGACCACCAGTGACAGGAAAATAATGTTATCAATACCCAGCACCACTTCCAGAATGGTTAATGTTCCCAGCGCCAGCCAGGCGTTGGGATCAGCAATCCAGTCAAACATGAATCCTTCATTCCTAAACGAAAAGTAAACGGGAATTATACACGGCCCGGGCGGTGGTGCCTAAAGCGATCCTGCAAGAGCCACGCTGGAGAGGGGATTACAGTAAAAAATGGCGTGCCAGCAGTGGTCCGGTAAAGCTCTTCTTGAGATAAAAACCGCGCGGCAGCGTCATGATCGGCTCGCCGTGTTCGCCGATGGCTTCGGTCAGCGCTTTGCTGTTGGCGGCTTTCGGCCGGATTTGCAGCCACGCGCCGTGGCGGGCGGTGATGCGCTCCACCTGGCCGAGCACGATCATGTCCATCAGCTCTTCCCAGTCTTCGCGCAGCTGCTGCTCTTCCTCTGCGTTCGGCTGCCACAGCAATGGCGTGCCGACGCGGCGCTCGGCCAGCGGAATGGCGCGATCGCCCTCCACCGGGATCCACAGCACACGCGCCAGTTTGTGGCGCACGTGGCTGGTTTGCCAGGTAACGCCGCTGTTGCCGGTGAGCGGTGCCACGCAGACAAAGGTGGTTTCCAGCGGCTTGCCCTGCGCATCGACCGGAATGGTTTTGAGTTCAATGCCCAGATGGGCAAAATCCTGTTCGGCTTTACTGCCGGCGCTGGCACCCAGATGCAGCTCCAGCAGCATGCCAACCCAACCTTTGTCGCGGCGTAAATCAGCCGGCATCGCCAGACCGAGCTGCGCCGCCAGCGCTTCAAAGCGCTGACCAGCGAGCTGTTGGGCACGCTGCAGCAGTTCGGTTTCGTTGAGGGGCGCAGCGGGCAAGGCGGCAGGGGAATTCATCATAACGCTCGCATTGGTTAAAAGGTAAGCAGTAAATCTCAGTGCAGGTTGTTCACATCATGCCGGACTGAGTAACCGTGATAATAGCATGATTCAGCATGCTTTTTTAACGCGACTGGCCTGCTGCCTGCAGAAGTAACATGCGGTTATCCCGGTTTGTTATCGACAATGAACAGGATCTTAAACCCAGTTATCCACAGAAAAGTGGGATAACCGTGTGTTTTGCCCACCCCTGTTTCCATTTACAGCCTTGACTTTAGCGTTTTGCACGCTTTTTTTTCGTTCTTTGCCCAGGTTTAGGACATTCTCTGTGGATAAAATCAACGGTGATGGATCTTTGAGCAGCGGCAAAAGTCAGGCGCTTAATAACTGACGATCGCGGGATGCATTTGAACGCGGATGCTATTTATCTTTATGATTTTTATATTTTTAAATGCTATCGCTTACGGTGACCATAAGAGTTTTCTGAAGCGGTTATTCAGCTAATTCCCGTGTTCTGCACAAAGCTATCCACAGAAAAGGTGAATAAGATCGCCGTTAATTGCCCCTTTCTGTTTATAACATGGCTATTATCTGTGAGTTATCCCATTGTTATTCGGTTGGCGACACGAATATCCAGTGGTTTACCGCCTGTAAGGAGTGTGAAACAATCAGGCTATTCAAATTTAGCTTTGAGGTAGTCCAGTGATCGATGATGATGGCTACCGCCCGAATGTTGGTATCGTAATCTGTAACAGGCAGGGACAAGTGTTATGGGCCAGGCGCTTCGGACAGCACTCCTGGCAGTTTCCTCAGGGAGGCATCAATCCGGGTGAAACCGCTGAACAGGCGATGTATCGCGAACTGTTCGAAGAAGTGGGTTTACACCGCAAAGATGTTCGAATACTTGCTTCAACCCGTAACTGGTTACGTTACAAGTTGCCAAAACGTTTGGTGCGTTGGGACACAAAGCCGGTGTGTATCGGCCAGAAACAAAAGTGGTTTCTTCTGCAGTTGATGTGTAGTGACGCGGATATCAATGTGCAACACAGCAGCACGCCGGAGTTCGACGGCTGGCGCTGGGTCAGCTTCTGGTATCCGGTACGTCAGGTTGTCTCTTTCAAGCGCGATGTGTATCGCCGCGTGATGAAGGAATTCGCTGGCGTGGTGATGTCTATGCAGGAGAGTGCGGGGCAGCGCAATAACAACGCCGCCCATCGACGTAAAAGAGGATAGGCCACGCCCTTTATGCTCACTCAGTTGCGCGAAATTGTAGAGAAAGTGGCGAGTGCACCGCGTCTGAATGAAGCACTCGACATTTTGGTCAACGAAATATGCCTGGCGATGGAGACCGAGGTCTGCTCGGTTTACCTCGCCGATCACGATCGACGTTGCTACTACCTGATGGCGACGCGCGGCCTGAAAAAGCCGCGCGGCCGCACCGTTACGCTGGCGTTCGACGAAGGTATCGTCGGGCTGGTGGGCCGCCTGGCCGAACCGATCAACCTTGCCGATGCGCAAAGCCATCCCAGTTTTAAATACATTCCCTCCGTAAAAGAAGAGCGCTACCGCTCATTCCTCGGTGTGCCGATTATCAGCCGTCGTCAGCTACTGGGCGTACTGGTGGTGCAACAGCGCGAACATCGCCAGTTCGACGAGAGTGAAGAGTCGTTCCTGGTGACGCTGGCGACGCAGATGGCCGTGCTGCTGTCGCAGTCGCAGCTTGGTCAGCTGTTCGGTCAGTTCCGCCAGACGCGCGTTAAAGCGA
Organism: Pantoea dispersa; assembly: GCF_035783935.1. Lineage (GTDB taxonomy): Bacteria > Pseudomonadota > Gammaproteobacteria > Enterobacterales > Enterobacteriaceae > Pantoea > Pantoea dispersa_C. The sequence goes on from NZ_JALKOV010000006.1 coordinate 189,263, forward strand.
TTGCTGCCGCGCCGGGCGTGGCCGTCGCGCCGGGCTGGGTTGATGAAACGCAGCCGCTGCTCGACCAGGTTTCCGCCGCCTCCACGCTTGATACGCAGCGTGAACGCGAGCGTCTGGTCGTTGCGATGGGCGAGGCGGGCAACGAATTTCGTCGCTTCAGCAAACGTTTCGCGGCCAGCGTGCAGAAAGAGAGCGCGGCGATCTTCGATCTCTATTCACACCTGCTCACCGATGCGCGGCTGAAAAAAGATCTGTTTGCCGAGATCGAACGGGGATCGGTGGCTGAGTGGGCGGTGAAAACGGTGATCGAGAAGTTCGCCGCTCAGTTTGCCAGCCTGCAGGATCACTATTTACGCGAGCGCGCCGGGGATCTGCGCGTGCTCGGCCAGCGCCTGCTGTTCCACCTTGACGACACGCTGGTGGGCACCAATGCCTGGCCGGAACGCTTTGTGCTGGTGGCCGATGAACTCACCGCCACCACGCTGGCAGAGTTGCCGCAGGAGCGGCTGGCGGGCGTGGTGGTGCGCGATGGCGCAGCCAACTCGCACGCGGCGATCCTGACGCGTGCCATGGGCATTCCGACCGTGATGGGCGCAGACATTCTGCCGTCGCAGCTCAATAAGCGACTGCTGATCGTTGACGGCTATCGCGGCGAAGTGCTGATCGATCCTGAACCGGTGCTGGTGCAGGAGTACCAGCGGCTGATCAGCGAAGAGAACGCGCTGAGCAAAATGGCCGAAGACGTGGTGGAGCAGCCCGGCGAGCTGAAAAGCGGCGAACGCGTGCAGGTGATGCTCAACGCCGGTCTCAGCCCGGAACATGAACAGGCGCTCGACAGCTGGGTCGATGGCATCGGCCTGTACCGCACCGAAATTCCGTTCATGCTGCAAAGCGGCTTCCCGTCGGAAGAGGAGCAGGTGGCGCAATACCAGGGCATGCTGCAACTGTTTTACGACAAGCCGGTGACGCTGCGTACGCTGGATGTCGGTGCCGACAAACAGCTGCCCTATATGCCGATCAGCGAAGAGAACCCGTGTCTCGGCTGGCGCGGTATTCGTCTGACGCTCGATCAGCCGGAGATCTTCCTGGTGCAGGTGCGCGCCATGCTGCGCGCCAACGTCGCCTCCGGCAACCTGAGCATTCTGCTGCCGATGATCAGTCATATCGACGAGATCGAAGAGGCGCGGCGCCTGATCGATCGCGCCGGTCGCGAAGTGGAGGAGATGCTCGGTTATGCCATTCCGAAACCGCGCATTGGCGTGATGATTGAAGTGCCGTCGATGCTGTTCCTGATCCCGCATCTGGCGGATCGCGTGGACTTTATCTCCGTCGGCACCAACGATCTCACCCAGTATCTGCTGGCGGTCGATCGCAACAACACCCGCGTCGCCAACCTCTACGACTCGCTGCATCCGGCGATGCTGCGTGCGCTGCAAACCATCGCCAGCGAAGCCCGCCAGGCCAAACTGGAGCTGTGTCTGTGTGGTGAAATGGCGGGCGATCCGATGTGCGTCGCGCTGCTGGTGGGGCTGGGTTATCACCATCTCAGCATGAACGGCAAGAACATTCCGCGCGTCAAATACCTGCTGCGCCACCTCGATTATGAAGAGGCGCACAAGCTGAGCCAGCAGGGCGTAATGGCGCATACCGCGTCTGAGGTGCGCCATCTGGTATCGGCGTTCATGGAGCGGCGCGGCCTGGGCGGACTGATTCGCGGCGGACGTTAACTGTTTACATTTCTGCGGAAATTGTGAAAAGCGGCTGTGCTATGATGCGCAGCCTTTTATTGTATGGCCCTTTAGCCACGCCCTTTTGCGGGCAGAAAAAACATGGTGAAAGATGACTAACGGCTACATTTCATTTCCCCAATTCGATCCGGTGATCTTCTCCATCGGACCGGTTTCGCTGCACTGGTACGGCCTGATGTATCTGGTAGGCTTTGTGTTTGCTATGTGGCTGGCGGTGCGCCGCGCCAACAAACCCGGCAGCGGCTGGAAAAAAGAAGAGGTTGAAAACCTGCTGTACGCGGGCTTCCTCGGCGTGTTCCTCGGCGGCCGCATCGGCTACGTACTGTTCTACAACCTGCCGCTGTTCCTCGACAACCCGCTTTATCTGTTCAAAGTGTGGGACGGCGGCATGTCGTTCCACGGCGGTCTGATTGGGGTGATCGTGGTGATGCTGATCTTCGCCCGTCGCACCAAACGCACCTTCTTCCAGGTCTCTGATTTCATTGCGCCGCTGATCCCGTTTGGCCTCGGTGCCGGCCGTCTCGGCAACTTCATCAACGGCGAACTGTGGGGCCGCGTGGCGCCTGACTTTAAATTCGCCATGCTGTTCCCGGGTTCGCGCAGTGAAGACCTCGCGCTGGCGGCCAATAACCCGCAGTATCAGCAACTGCTGAATACGTACGGCGTGCTGCCGCGCCATCCGTCACAGCTGTATGAGCTGTGCCTGGAAGGCATCGTGCTGTTTATCATTCTCAACCTGTTTATTCGCAAGCCGCGCCCGATGGGCAGCGTCTCCGGCCTGTTCCTGATTGGCTACGGCGCATTCCGCATCATCGTGGAATTTTTCCGCCAGCCGGATGCCCAGCTTGGCCTGTTCGAAGGCGGTATCAGTATGGGCCAGATTCTGTCGATCCCGATGATTCTGGCCGGCGTAATTATGATGGTCTGGGCGTATCGTCGTCGCCCGCAGCAACAAACGCGTGAGGTAAAATGAAACAGTATCTGGATTTGATGCAACATGTGCTGAATGAAGGCGCAGAAAAGGCCGACCGTACCGGCACCGGCACGCTCTCCATCTTTGGCCACCAGATGCGTTTCAACTTGCAGGACGGCTTTCCGCTGGTCACCACCAAGAAGGTGCATCTGCGCTCGATCATTCATGAGCTGCTGTGGTTCCTCAAAGGCGACACCAACATCGGTTACCTGAAAGAGAACAAGGTCACCATCTGGGATGAATGGGCGGATGAAAACGGCGATCTGGGCCCGGTCTACGGCAAGCAGTGGCGCAGCTGGGGCACGGCTTCTGGCGAAGAGATCGATCAAATCAGCAAGGTGATTGAGCAGCTGAAACGCGATCCGGATTCGCGCCGCATTATCGTCTCGGCGTGGAACGTTGGCGAGCTGGATCAGATGGCGCTGGCGCCCTGCCACGCCTTCTTCCAGTTCTACGTGGCGAACGGCAAGCTGTCCTGCCAGCTGTACCAGCGTTCATGCGATATCTTCCTCGGCCTGCCGTTCAACATCGCCAGCTATGCGCTGCTGGTGCACATGGTGGCGCAGCAGTGCGATCTTGAGGTGGGCGATTTCGTCTGGACCGGCGGCGATACGCACCTGTACAGCAACCATCTCGAACAGGCGCGCCTGCAGCTGACGCGTGAACCGCGACCGCTGCCGAAGCTGGTGATTAAGCGTAAGCCCGCGTCAATCTTCGATTACCAGTTCGATGATTTTGAGATAGAAGGCTACGATCCGCATCCGGCGATCAAAGCGCCAGTGGCCGTGTAATCTGCCGCTGTTCCGCATCAGGCCCTGCCATCGCGCAGGGCTTTTTTTTGCCTGCTCTCCGTTCGCTTCTCCGGAAGTTTTCTGAATCCGCCGCGCAAAAAACGGTATGGGTCTGCAACGCACATCATTCTCCTGCGGCACACTTTCCATCTTCTCCATTTGCTGCTGTTGCTTTGCATCCGGCTGGCGCAGAGTGCTGGCTATGAACAGAAACGCAAACGCCGGCTTTACGCTGCCGGAACTGCTGCTGGTGATGGTGATCGCCGGCATCCTCAGCGTCGCAGCCTTACAGGGCTGGCAGCGCTGGCAGCAGTATCAGCAACTGCGCGACAGCGTACTGCAGCTCCAGAGCTTTTTGCTGCGGCTGCGCGCGCACGCCAGCTGGCACAATCGCGACCTCAGCCTGTGGCTGCAGCCGGGCGAAAACGGCTGCCTGGGTACCGGGCCGCAGCCCGCAGAAGGGTGTCAGCTGCCGTCGCGCTGGCTGTACCGGCCGCCTTATCGCGAGGTGCGTATCACCGCGCTGGTCGGTGAGCCGGGCTTTTACGGCAGACGCGATGTTGCCCGGCCTGGCAGTATCGAACTGGAAAGCGTGGCCGGCCGCTGGCGCGTCATCCTTTCCGCCCGGGCGCGCATCCGCGTCTGCCAGCCGGGAGAAAAGGGATGCGAATAGCGCAGCAGGGCTTCAGTCTGCTGGAGATGCTGATCGCCATGGCAATTGGTGCGGTACTGATGGTGAGCATTGGCCGCTTTCTGCCGCTGCTGCTGGAGCAGAACCTGCGCCTGCAGCAGCGGGTCCAGCTGCAACAGGAGCTGCAGCAGATTGCCGGCTCACTGGCCAAAGCGTTGCGCCGTGCCGGTTACTGTCATGGGCAGTGCAGCGGTGCGGCGCTCACGCTGGTGAGCGGCGGCAGCTGTGTACTGCTGCGCTGGGATGAAAACAGCAATGGACGCTGGGAAGGCGTCGGCCACAGTGAAAGCGATTTTTACGGCTATCGCCTGCGCAGCGGACAGCTGGAGATGCAGCGCGGCGTGGACGAGTGCAGCAGCAACGGCTGGGAGCGCATCACCGATCCGGCATTCCTCACCCTCAGCACCTTCCGGGTTGAGCGTCAGGACGCGCGGCTGCTGTTGCAGCTGGCCGCCACGGCGGGCAGCCAGCAGGCCGGGCTGACGATGATGATTGAGGGACTCAACCTGTGAAGCAGCAGGGCAACAGCACGCTCGGCATGGTGGTGATGTTACTGCTGATGGGCGGCCTTACGCTGCACGCCACACGTACGCAGCTGGCACAGGGCATGGCGCTGGTGGCCGACGAGCAGCAGCATCAGCAGGATTTCTGGCTGGCGCGGGCCGCGTTACAGTGGGGCCTGCAGCAAAACTGGCCGCAGGCCGCGGGCTGGCAGTGTCAGAGCGGTCTGGGCGACGCGTGGCACAGCTGTCTGCTGCGGCAGGAGGAGAATCATGGCTTATTATCGGCGCTTGGCACCGGGCGCTCGCTCGTGCTTTATCAATGGGTTTCACTGCGCAACGGTCAGCTGCAGCCACAGCCGCATGGCTGGATCGACTACTGCCCGCTGGCGAAGGCGCAACAGTGTCCGCAGCCCGAGGCAACAGCAGGGTTTTAGCCTGGCGGAAACGCTGGTTGCCATGCTGCTGCTGGCGATGACCATCAGCGCGCTGCTGCAGTATCATCGCGCGCTGGCGCTGGGGTTCAGCCAGCAGTGGCAGCAGCGCCAGGCCTGGCAGGTGGCCGGGCAGGCGCTGCTCGGGCGCGACACCACCGGCTGGCAGATTGTGCACCAGCCGCAGAGCTTACCTGGCGGCTGCGTGCTGGATCGCGTTACCGTCACCGGACCTCATCAGCGCACGGCTTCGCTGGCGCGGCTCAATTGCCGCTAAGGTGATGCCGGCGGGTAGGCAGGCCAGACGATTAAGGGTAGAGTGACCGGGCTGCGCTTTCCCTCGTTTAAGGAGTTTTATGTTCCGGGTTTACCACTCCAATCGGTTAGATTTATTGAAAGACTTAGCGGTAGAGCTGATAAAACTCCAGCCGCTGGCCGATCCGCTCGCGGCTGAGCAGGTGCTGGTACAGAGCCCGGGCATGGCGCAGTGGCTGCAAATGGAGCTGGCTAACCGCTTCAATATTGCTGCCAACATCGATTTTCCGCTGCCCGCCAGCTTCATCTGGAGCATGTTCGTCAAAGTGCTGCCGGATATCCCGGAAGAGAGTGCTTTCACCAAAGCCAGCATGAGCTGGAAGCTGATGCACCGCCTGCCGGTGCTGCTGGAACAGGAGGCATTCCAGCCGCTGCGCGGCTATCTGCATGATGACGACGATCAGCGTAAACTCTACCAGCTGAGCGCACGCGTGGCGGATCTGTTCGACCAGTATCTGGTCTACCGCTCCGACTGGCTGAACCGCTGGGAGCGCGGTGAAAAGGTGGACGGCCTGAGCGATGCTCAGCAGTGGCAGGCGGCGCTGTGGCGCGATCTGGTTGAATTCACCCGCAGCCTCGGTCAGCCGATGTGGCACCGTGCCAATCTTTACGCCCGGTTTATCCAGGCGCTGGAGCAGGCGTCAACGCCGCCGCCGGGGCTGCCGCAACGCGTCTTCATCTGCGGTATTTCTGCGCTGCCGCCGGTGTATCTGCAGGCGCTGGAAGCGCTCGGCCGTCATATTGATATTCACCTGTTGTTCACCAATCCGTGTCGCGATTACTGGGGCGACATTCAGGATTATGCGTTTCTCGCCAGGCTGCAGAGCCGCCAGCGGTTGCGGCTGCATTCGCAGGAGACACAGCCGCTGTTCCGCGATCCCGATGCCGCACCGGCGTTGTTTAACGAACTGGGCGAGCAGCAACTGACCAATCCACTGCTGGCCTCGTGGGGCAAGCTGGGCCGCGACAACCTGTTTCTGCTGAGCCAGATGGAGTCCGCCGCCAACGACATTGATGCGTTTGTGGAGATGTCACCGGACAACCTGCTGCACTGCCTGCAGGCCGATCTGCTCAATCTTGAGGATCGCGCGGTGATCGGGCTCAGCGCTGGCGAACTGGCAGACAGCACGGACAAGCGCCGGCTCGATCCGCACGATCGTTCCATCACGCTCCAGGTGTGTCACAGCGCCCAGCGTGAAGTGGAAGTGCTGCAGGATCACCTGCTGGCACTGATGGAAGCCGACCCGGAACTGAAGCCGCGCGATATTATCGTCATGGTGGCAGACATTGACAGCTACGCGCCTTTTATCCAGGCGGCTTTTGCCAGCGCACCGCCTGAGCGTTACCTGCCGTTCGCCATCTCTGACCGGCGCGCCAGTCAGGCGCATCCGGCAATCCTCGCGCTGCTCAGCCTGCTGGCGCTGCCGGACAGCCGCTTTGCCTCGGAAGAGGTGCTGGCGCTGCTGGAGGTGCCGGCGCTGGCACAGCGCTTCTCGGTGGAGGAGAGCGGGCTGCGCCTGCTGCGCCGCTGGGTGATGGAATCCGGCATCCGCTGGGGACTGGATGACGCCAGCGTGGAAGCGCTGGCGCTGCCGGTAACCGGCCAGCACACCTGGCGCTTCGGCCTGCAGCGTATGCTGCTGGGCTACGCGCTGGAAAGCCGCAACGGTGACTGGCAGGGCATTATGCCGTATGACGAATCCAGCGGCCTGATCGCCGAGCTGGCGGGCCATCTGGCCGAGCTGCTGGCACGGCTCGACAGCTGGCGCACGCGCCTTGCGCAGACACGCACCCTGGCCGAATGGCTGCCGCTGTGCCGCGAGCTGATCGACAGCTTCTTCAGCGGCGATGCCGACAGCGAGGCGGCGCTGCTGCTGGTGGAAACCCAGTGGCAGGAGATCATTGAGCAGGGCATGCAGGCCGCTTATCAGCAGCCGATTCCGGTCACGCTGCTGCGTGATGAGCTGCGTGCGCGCCTCGATCAGCAGCGCATCAGCCAGCGCTTCCTGGCCGGGCCGATCAACTTCTGCACGCTGATGCCGATGCGCTCAATCCCCTTTAAAGTGGTGTGTCTGCTGGGGATGAATGACGGCGTGTATCCACGCACCTTAGCGCCGCTCGGTTTTGATCTGATGCAGCAGCAGTCGCGCAAAGGCGATCGCAGCCGGCGCGATGATGACCGCTATCTGTTCCTTGAGGCGCTGATTTCGGCGCAGCAGCAGCTGTACATCAGCTACATTGGCCGGGCGATTCAGGACAACACCGAGCGCTATCCCTCGGTGCTGGTGACTGAGCTGGTGGATTATCTGGCGCAGAGTTTCTGTTTACCGGGGGACGAAGCCTGTGAGCCGGACGTCAGCGAGCAGCGCGTGCGGGCGCATCTGCAACGGCTGCATAGCCGCATGCCGTTTGCGGCGGAAAATTTCCAGCCGGGAAGCCCCGTGCAAAGCTTCGCGGCAGAATGGCTGCCGGCGGCGACCGGCAGCGGCGTGGCGCAGCCCGAATTTATCCAGCCGTTGCCGGTCCAGCCGCTGACCACGCTGTCGCTGGAGCAGCTGCTGCGCTTCTGGCGTCATCCGGTACGGGCGTGGTTTCAGCAGCGCCTTGGCGTGGCCTTCTGGATGGAGGAGAGCGAGCTGCCGGACAGCGAGCCGTTTGCCCCGGACAGCCTGGAGCGCTACCAGATTAATGCCGAACTGCTTAATACGCTGGTCAACGGTGACGATCCGGCCCAGCTGTATGCGCACCACCGCGCCGCCGGTAATCTGCCTTACGGTGCCTTCGGGGAACTTTTCTGGCAAAGCCAGACCGAAGAGATGCAGGAGGTGGCGGCAGAAGTCAGCGCGCAACGGCTGCCGGCAGAGAGTTGGGAAGTCAATCTGACGCTGGGTGCAACGCAGTTGACCGGCTGGCTGACTCAGGTGCAAGCTGATGGGCTGCTGCGCTGGCGGCCGGGCGTGCTCAACATCAACGATGGCCTGCTGCTGTGGCTGGAGCATCTGGTGTATTGTGCGCTGGGCGGCAGCGGCACCAGCCGCATGTACGGTCGTAAACAGAGCCGCTGGCGCTTTGCGGCCGTGGCGCCTGAACAGGCGCTGGCGCAGCTGACAGAGTATGTGGCTGCCTGCGAAGCGGGGCTGGCCCAGCCGCTGCTGCTGCTGAATAAATCCGGTGGTGCCTGGCTGGACGCCAGCTTTGACAGCAAATCCGGCCAGCTACAGGAAGACGACGCCACGCAGAAAAAGGCGCTCAACAAGCTGCTGCAGGCATGGCAGGGCGGCTATCAGGTTGAAGGTGAGGGCAGCGATCCTTATCTGCAGCGGCTGTGCCGCACGCTGGACGAGCCGACGCAGCAGCAGATTATCGCTGCGGCGCGTCAGTGGTACTTGCCGGTGCGCCTCGCGCATCAGGATGATGAATAGCAACGGACGTGCGGCCTGGACAGCGGCTGCCGCCGTCTTATAAGAAAGTGTTTGAGTAGCCCGACCGGCGCAACGCCGGCGGATAAGGGTAATGTTAAGGGGTTGAAATGCGGATTTACGCACGCTGGATAGGAGCGCTGCTGCTGAGCATGCTGGCGCTGAATGCCTTTGCCGACGACGGTCGCGGCTGGCAGCCAATTGATGAAACCATCCGCAAGAGCGATCACGATCCGCGCAGTTATCAGGCCATCACCCTGAGCAACGGCATGACGGTGCTGCTGGTGTCGGATGCCGCCGCGCCGAAATCGCTGGCGGCGCTGACATTGCCGATCGGCTCGCTGGACGATCCCGACAGTCAGCTGGGCCTGGCGCACTATCTGGAACACATGGTGCTGATGGGGTCAAAAAATTATCCGCAGCCGGATAACCTGGCGGAGTTTCTCAAGAAGCACGGCGGCAGCCACAATGCCAGCACAGCTTCTTACCGCACCGCGTTTTACCTGGAAGTCGAAAACGATGCGCTGCAACCGGCGGTGGATCGGCTGGCGGATGCGATCGCGCAACCCTTACTCGACCCGACCAACGCCGACCGCGAGCGGCATGCGGTTAACGCCGAGCTGACGATGGCGCGCTCGCGTGATGGGCTGCGTATGGCGCAGGTTGGCGCGGAAACCCTCAATCCGGCGCACCCCGGCTCGCGTTATTCGGGCGGTAACCTTGATACCCTGAGCGACAAACCCGACAGCAACCTGCATCAGGCGCTACTGGATTTCTATCACCGTCACTACTCGGCTAATCTGATGAAAGCGGTGATTTACAGTAATAAACCGCTGCCGGAGATGGCGACGATTGCTGCCCAGACCTTTGGTCGCGTGGCCAATCACCAGGCCAGCGTGCCGGAGATTAGCGTACCGGTGGTTACCGATGCGCAGAAAGGCATCATCATTCATTACGTGCCAGCGCAGCCGCGCAAGCAGCTGAAAATTGAGTTTCGCATCGCCAACGACAGCGACCAGTTTCGCAGCAAAACCGACACCTTAATCAGCTATCTGCTGGGCAACCGCAGCAAAAATACCCTGAACGACTGGCTGCAGCAGCAGGGACTGGCTGATGGCGTCAATGCCGGCGCGGATCCGATGACCGAGCGCAACAGCGGCGTGTTTGCCATCTCGGTTTCGCTGACCGATAAAGGTCTGGCGCAGCGCGATCGCGTGGTGGCTGCGGTATTCAGCTACCTCGATATGCTGTGCCAGCAAGGCATCGACAAGCGTTATTTCGATGAAGTCGCGCATGTGCTGGCGCTGGATTTCCGCTATCCGTCAATTACCCGCGATATGGATTACATTGAGTGGCTGGTGGATACCATGCTGCGCGTGCCGGTGACGCACACGCTGGATGCGCCTTATCTGGCCGACCGCTATGATGCGGCCGCGATCAACGCCCGTCTGGCTGAGATGACGCCGCAGAACGCCCGCATCTGGTACATCAGTCCCGCTGAGCCGCACAACAAACAGGCTTACTTTGTGAATGCGCCTTATCAGGTGGATAAAATCACCGCCGCGCAGTTCAGCGCCTGGCAGCAGCAGGCGCAGCAGATCCCGCTGTCGCTGCCGACCCTGAATCCCTACATTCCGTCGGATTTCTCCCTCATCCCCTCTGACGGTAAGCACTACGATCATCCGGTGGCGCTGACCAATGGCGACAGCATGCGCATCTACTGGATGCCGAGCCAGTTCTACGCCAGCGAGCCGAAGGCCGCTATTACGCTCGCACTGCGAAACAAATCCGCGATCAGCGATGCGCGCCAGCAGGTGTTGTTTGGACTCAACGACTACCTCTCCAGCCTGGCGCTGGATGAGCTGAATTCGCAGGCTTCGGTGGGCGGCATCAGCTTCTCTACCGGTGAGGACGACGGGCTGGTGTTCAATGCCAGCGGCTTCACCCAGCGCCTGCCGGAGCTGCTGAAAAAGCTGGTTGAAGGCTACGCCAGCTTCCAGCCGGATGCGCAGCAGCTCGAGCAGGCGAAATCCTGGTATCTGGATCGGCTGGAAGCAGCGGAAAAGGGCAAAGCGTTTGAACAGGCGATTCAGCCGATGCAAATGCTGTCCCAGCTGCCCTACACCCAGCGTGAGGCGCGACGCCAGCTGGTGAAACAGATCACGCTGCAGGAGGTGACCGATTACCGCGATGCACTGATCCAGCACGCCACGCCGGAAATGATGGTGGTCGGCAATCTGTCGGCCGATCGCGTAAAGCAGCTGGGCGAAGAGCTTAAACAGCAGCTGCACACTACTGGGAACGGTTACTGGCACAGTGATTATGTGGTGGTAGACAAGCCGACCAAAGCCAACCTGCAGAAGGCCGGCAGTAGTACCGACTCGGCGCTGGCGACGCTGTATGTACCGCTCGGCTACAGCGAGTATCAAAGTATGGCTAACAGCACCATGCTGAGCCAGATTGTGCAGCCGTGGTTCTACAATCAGCTGCGCACCGAGGAGCAGCTGGGCTATGCGGTGTTCGCTTATCAGATGCCGATTGGCCGCCAGTGGGGCATTGGCTTCCTGCTGCAAAGCAACAGTAAACCACCGGCTTATCTGCTGCAGCGCTTTCAGGCGTTCTATCCGCAGGCGGAACAGCGTCTGCGCAGCATGAAAGCGGAGGATTTTGCCCAGTATCAGCAGGCACTGATCAATGACCTGAAACAGCGTCCGCAAACGCTGGATGAAGAAGCCAACCGCTACAGCCGCGATTTCAATCGCCAGAACTTCGCCTTTGATACGCGCGAAAAAGCCATTGCGCAAATTCAGCAGCTGACGCCAGCCAGCCTGGCTGACTTTTTCCATCAGGCGGTGCTGGGGCAGCAGGGTATGGCGATGATCTCGCAGATTGGCGGCAGTCACGATGGTACTCACGATGCTGATTACGCGCCGCTGCCGGGCTTTACCACCTGGGATGAAGTCGCCCGGCTGCAGCAGTCGCTCTCCGTGCAGAGTGATGCGCCATGAGTCAGCGCCCTGAATCGCTCAATCCTCTGACGCTACCGCTGCAGGGTGAGCGACTGATTGAGGCCTCCGCCGGCACCGGTAAGACCTTTACCATTGGTCTGCTGTACCTGCGTCTGCTGCTGGGACTTGGCGGGCAGAATGCCTATGCGCGCCCGCTGTCGGTGGAAGAGATTCTGGTGGTGACCTTTACCGAAGCCGCCACCGCCGAGCTGCGCGGGCGTATCCGGGAAAATATTCACGAGCTGCGGCTGGCCTGCCTGCGCGGCGTCAGCGCAAATCCGATGCTGATGCAGCTGCTGGCCGACATTCCCCAGCCCGCTGAGGCGGCCTCGCTGTTGCTGGCCGCTGAACGTCAGATGGACGAGGCGGCGATTTTTACTATTCACGGCTTCTGCCAGCGCATGCTGAACCTCAACGCGTTTGAGTCCGGCATGCTGTTCGAGCAGCAGCTGATTGAAGATGAACAGCAGCTGCTGCGTCAGGCGACGGCCGATTTCTGGCGGCGCCACTGCTATCCGCTGACGCTGGATATTGCGCGCGTCATCGTGACCGAATGGAACGGGCCGGAACAGCTGTTGTCGACGCTGCGCCCGTGGCTGCAGGGCGAATCGCCCAGCCTGCGCCTGGCGCCGCACGACAGTGAAACCCTGACGTCGCGCCACCACAGTAACCTGGCGCGCATTGCCGATATGAAAGCGCAGTGGCGAGCGCTGGGCGAAGAGGTGCTAACGCTGGTCGGGCAGTCGGACGTCGACAAGCGCAGCTACAGCAGCAAAAACCTGCCGCTGTGGGTCAGCAAAGTCAGCGCCTGGGCGCAGAGTGAGACCGCGGATTATCAGATTCCCGCCGAGCTGGCGCGTTTCGGTCAGCAGGTGCTGAATGAAAAAACCAAAAAGGGCGCGCCACCGCAGCACCCGCTGTTTACCGCCATTGATACGTTTCTGGCGCAGCCGCTGTCGCTACGCGATCTGGTGATTGCGCGTGCGCTGGTGGAGGTGCGTCACGCGGTGCGCAAAGAGAAACGCCTGCAGGCGCTGCTGGGCTTCGACGATCTGCTGAGCCGGCTGGATGAAGCCCTGCAGCAGTCCGGCGGCGAGCAGTTGGCGCAGGCGATTCGTCAGCGCTTTCCAGTGGCGCTGATTGACGAGTTCCAGGATACCGACCCGCTGCAGTACCGCATTTTCCGCACGCTCTATTTACAGCAGCCGCAGCACGCGCTGCTGCTGATTGGCGACCCGAAACAGGCCATTTACGCCTTCCGCGGCGCCGACATCTTTACCTACATCCGCGCGCGCAGTGAAGTGCACGCGCACTACACGCTGGATACCAACTGGCGTTCGTCACCGGCGATGGTGGAGAGCGTCAATCAGCTGTTTATGCGCCAGCCCGCACCGTTTCTGTTTGCGGACATCCCGTTTCTGCCGGTCAATGCCGCGCCGCCCAATCAGCGTTTGTCGCTGAGCATCGACGGTGACGAGCAGGCTGCGCTGCGCTTCTGGCTGCAGCCGGGCGCAGGCTGCAGCGTCAGCGAATACCAGCAGCTGATGGCGCAGCAGTGTGCCGCCGATATCAGCCGCTGGCTGCAGGCCGGTCAGCAACAGCGCGCGCTGCTGGGCAAAATGCCTGAGCAGCGGCCGGTGCAGGCCTCGGACATCACCGTGCTGGTGCGCAGTCGGAACGAGGCCAACCTGATTCGTGCCGCGCTCAATCAGCTCGGCATCCCGTCGGTGTATCTCTCCAACCGCGACAGCGTCTACACCACGCCCGAGGCGCGCGAGCTGCTGTGGCTGCTGCAGGCGATCCTCGCGCCCGAGCAGGAGCGTATGCTGCGCACCGCGCTGGCCACCTCGCTGTTTGCCTTTGATGCCGCGCAGCTGGACGCGCTGGATCAGGATGCGCGCGGCTGGGATGCGCTGGTGGATACCTTTGCCCGCTGGCAGCAATTGTGGCACCAGCGTGGCGTGCTGCCGATGCTGCGTCAGCTGATGCTGGAACGCCAGCTGGCAGAAAACCTGCTGGCCTCAGAGAACGGTGAGCGTCGCCTGACCGATCTGCTGCACCTCGGCGAACTGCTGCAGGAGGCGGCGGCCCAGCTCGACAGTCCGCACGCGCTGGTGCGCTATCTGGCGCAGCAAATTGCCCGACCGGACAGCCAGTCGGCGAGCCAGCAGCTGCGGCTGGAGAGCGACCGCCATCTGGTGCAGATTGTCACCATCCATAAATCCAAGGGGTTACAGTATCCGCTGGTGTGGCTGCCGTTTGCCGCCGGTTTCCGCGAGGCCGATATCGCGCTCTATCACGACCGCGAGCATTACAACGCGGTGCTGGATTTGCAGAATGATGAGCAGAGCCTGGCGCTGGCGGAACAGGAGCGGCTGGCAGAGGATTTGCGTCTGCTGTACGTGGCGCTGACGCGTTCGGTGTATCACTGCAGCGTTGGTGTCGCCCCGCTGTTTCGCGGTACGCGTAAGAAAGAGGGCGAAAGCGATGTGCACAAAAGCGCGCTGGGTTTTCTGCTGCAGCGCGGTGAGCCGGCTACGGCAGAACAGCTGGCGACCCTGCTGCACGACATCGACGTGACGGGCACCGAAGTGGTGCTGGCGCAGCCGCAGGGCCACGAACGCTGGCAGACGCCGGACGAGATTGACGATACGCTGGATGCGCGCAGTATCACGCGTGCGCTGGCCGATCCGTGGCGGGTCACCAGCTATTCCGGGCTGCAGCAGCACGGCAGTCACCGTCTGCTGGATGTGATGCCGGGCTTCGACGCGGAAGCAGTTGGCGAAGATCGTCAGGCGGACGGGCTGGAAGCGGCGCTGACGCCGCACCATTTCCCGCGCGGCGCCGCGCCCGGTACCTTCCTGCACACGCTGTTTGAATCGATCGACTTCACCCAGCCGCCGTCAGCGCTGCAGCTGGAACAACAACTGCAGCAGAGCGGTTATCCACTGCACTGGCAGCCGATGCTGAGCGACTGGATCACGCGCGTGGTGAACACGCCGCTCAACGCCGGCGGAATCCGGCTGAGTGGTGTTACGCCCGGCGATCGCTTAATCGAGATGGAGTTTTATCTGCCGATCGACGGGCTGCTGACGGCACCGGCGCTGGACGCGTTAATGCGCCAGGATCCGCTGTCACGTCAGGCACCGCCGCTCGACTTCCGCCAGGTGCAGGGCATGCTGAAAGGCTTTATCGACCTGGTGTTTCGCTGGCAGGGCAAATACTATCTGCTGGATTATAAATCTAACTGGCTGGGCGAGAACCATCAGGCTTACACGCCGCAGGCGATGGCGCAGGCGATGATCGACCACCGTTACGATTTGCAGTATCAGCTGTATACGCTAGCACTGCATCGCTATTTGCAGCACCGTCTGACGGATTACGATTATGAACAGCACTTTGGCGGCGTCTTTTACCTGTTTTTACGCGGTATGGATGGCAGTTCGCCGGATAACGGGGTGTTCCACACCCGACCAACCTCAGACTTCGTTTTACAACTGGATAGCCTGTTTCGCGGGCCGGGAGCAGCAGCATGAGTAGCATGAGTACGCTATTGGCACAGGCGGCAGAACTGCGCCTGCTGCGGGCGCTGGATATTCAGTTTGCCCGGCTGCTGGCCGACGACGATCGCCCCGCGCACCTGCTGGCCGCAGCCTGTCTCAGCGCGGAAGCCGGTGACGGTCACGTCTGCCTGCCGCTGTCTCAGCTCACCCGTGAAGGGTTGTTCAGCGGGCGTCATCCGGAGCTGGCGCACGCCATCTGGCAGGCCGCCGGCGAGCCGCAGGACTGGCAGACACTGCTGGCGGACTGGGCGGCGCTGAGCGCCAGCGATCGTCCGGCGCCGGTGGTGCTGCGTGATAACCGGCTCTATCTGCACCGGCTCTGGCATCACGAAGGGGAAGTGGCGCGCTTCTTCCAGCCGCAGGTGGCGCCGCAGCTGTTTGCGCCAGAACAGGTGCGCAGCGTGCTGGATACCTTTTTCGGTTGTGAGCCCGATGACTGGCAGAAAATTGCCGCCGCGGTAGCGCTCACGCAAAAGACTGCGGTGATCTCCGGCGGCCCTGGCACCGGCAAAACCACTACGGTAGCGAAGCTGCTGGCGGCGCTGATTCGCCTCAGCGAAGGTGCCCTGCGGATTCAGCTGGCCGCGCCGACCGGCAAGGCGGCGGCGCGGCTCACCGAATCGCTGGGTAAAGCGCTGCGCAGTCTCGACGTCAGCGACGCGGAGCGCCAGCGTTTTCCGGCAGAAGCCACCACTTTGCACCGTTTACTCGGCGCCCAGCCGGAGACGCAGCGCCTGCGCTACCATGCCGGTAATCCGCTGCATCTCGACGTGCTGGTGGTCGATGAAGCCTCGATGGTTGACCTCGGCATGATGGCGAACCTGATTGCCGCGCTGCCCGCCCACGCGCGGGTGATTTTTCTCGGCGATCGTGACCAGCTGGCCTCGGTTGAAGCCGGTGCGGTACTGGGTGACATCTGTCGCTGCGCCGAGGCGGGCTACAGCCCGGTGCGCGCGCTGCAGCTCACCACGCTGACCGGCTGCGAGGTGGCCGGCACCGAAGACGCCGTGGCCCCGGCGGTGCGCGATGCCATCTGCCTGCTGCGCAAGAGCTACCGTTTTGCGGCGCACTCCGGCATCGGGCAGCTGGCGGCAGCGGTCAACGCCGGCGAAGCGCAGGCGGTCGAGGCGGCCTTCCAGGCGGGCTTCAGCGATATCGTGCGCCAGCCGCTCAACGATGCGGAAGCCTATCAGGCGATGCTGACGCAGATTGCCGAAGGCTACCGGCCGTTTCTGCAGCTGATTAACCAGCGCGCCGCAGCGGCTGAGGTGATTGCTGCGTTTGGTCGTTACCAGCTGCTGTGCGCCTTGCGTGAAGGGCCGTTTGGCGTGCAGGGGCTCAATCAGCGTATCGAGCACAAGCTGATGCAGCTGCAGCTGATTCGCCGTCCGCCGGGCGGCAGCCGCTGGTATCAGGGACGTCCGGTGATGGTGACGCGCAACGACAGCGCGCTGGGCCTGTTCAATGGCGACATCGGCATTACGTTGTACGATGAGGAAGGGCTGCTCAAAGTGTTCTTCCCGCTGCCCGATGGCAGCATCAAAGCGGTGCAGCCGAGTCGCCTGCCGGCCCATGACACGGCCTGGGCGATGACGGTGCACAAATCACAGGGCTCGGAGTTTGATCACACCGCGCTGGTGATGCCGGCCCAGTTCCTGCCGGTGCTGACGCGCGAGCTGATTTACACTGCCATCACCCGGGCGCGCAGCCAGCTGACGCTGTTCAGTGACGAAACGGTGTTCCGCCGCGCGGTGCAGCTGCGCACGCAGCGGCGCAGCGGGCTGCTGGATCGCTTAGGGGGAGAAGAGGGCAGATGAGTGCGCCGCTGTGGGGCCTTTCCCTCAGCGGCGCTTTGATCAGCAGTAGCGCTTAGCGTAAGTCTGCCATCAGCACTTTGGAACGGCGCTGATAGTTGTACATCTGCTTTTTGCTCTCGGGCAGCGATTCGATATCCACCGGCGTGAAGCCGCGCTCCTGGAACCAGTGAATACTGCGGGTGGTCAGCACGAACAGCTTCTTCAGCCCCATCTGCCGCGCCTGTAGCGCCACGCGATCCAGCAGCAGCTCGCCGCGTGAAGAGCTGCGATAGTCCGGATGCACCGCCACGCAGGCCATCTCGCCAATCTGCTCGTCCGGGAACGGATAGAGCGCCGCGCAGGCAATGGTCATGTTATCGCGCTGAATAATGGTGAATTTGTCGATCTCCATCTCCAGCTGCTCACGCGAGCGGCGCACCAGAATGCCCTGCTGTTCCAGCGGACGAATCAGTTCGAGAATCCCGCCGATGTCATTGATGTTGGCGCGGCGAATCTGCTCGGCCGACTCCATAACAATCTGCGTACCAATCCCGTCACGTGAGAACAGCTCCTGCAGCAGCGCGCCATCTTCCTGATAGCTGATCAGATGGCTGCGGCGCACGCCGCTGCGGCAGGCTTTGACCGCACCACGCAGGAAACGCACGGTGCCGGAGAGGAAATCGCCGTCACTCTCCATTTCATCGATACGCGTCTGCGCATCATTTGGAAACAGTTCTGAAATGATGGTGCCTTCGCGATCGGTCACGCCCTGTTCGGAACAGAAACCGATCATCTTCTCGGCTTTCAGCTTAATCGCCAGCTGCGTCGCCACCTCTTCCGAGGTCAGGTTGAAGCTCTCGCCGGTCACCGAGACCGCCACCGGACCCAGCAGGACAATCGCATTGTTATCCAGCTGGCGATGAATCGCCTCTTCATCAATGCGGCGGATGCGACCGCTGTGGCAGTAATCAACGCCGTCATCGACGCCGAGCGGCTGGGCGATGATGAAGTTACCGCTCACCACGTTGATATGCGCGCCCTGCAGCGGCGTATTATTCAGGCTCATCGACAGACGCGCCGTGATATCGAGCTGTAAACGCCCGGCCGCCTGCTTCACAAGCTCCAGCGACTGCGCATCGGTTACGCGCGTGTGTTTATGGTAAATCGGCTCCAGCTGCTGCTGGGCCAGGCTGGCATCAATCTGCGGCCGTGCACCATAAACCACCACCAGGCGAATGCCGAGGCTATGCAACAGGCCGATATCGTTAACGATGCTGGAGAAGTTCTCGTGCTCGATGGCCTCGCCACCCAGCATGATGACGAACGTCTTGTCACGGTGGGCATTAATATAGGGAACGGTATGGCGAAAACCCTGAACCAGTTCGGTACTGCGTTCCTTCACGGCAAACCCTCTGTGAATGGTTATTCGGAATTTATGTATTTTTATGCTCTTTCGCCGCTTATTGCAAGCATCGGACCTGACGTTACTTTACGATTTTCCTGATGCATGCCACGCTAACAGACTGCATTATCTGGTTTTTCCGGCAAGACAAGACATTCCTGATTGAATAAAGTTTTCGCCTTCTGCTCGTCAACTGACGATTTTTTAGACATAACACAGTAGCTGGAGCGGCATGTCCGAAGCTTTTACCCGAAGACGACTTTTACAGGGCGCAGGTGCGCTGTGGTTACTGAGTGTGACGCGCAGCGGTTTTGCGGCCAGTCAGCACATTGTGGCCGTGCGCATCTGGCCATCCTCGACTTACTCGCGTGTGACGCTGGAATCCAACGCGGCGCTGCACTATAAGCAGTTCACGCTGAGCAATCCCGATCGGCTGGTGATTGATATCCAGAACCTGCACATCAACAGCGCGCTGAAAGGCATCGATAAGCTGGTGCGGGTGGACGATCCTTACATCAAAACCGCGCGTGTCGGTCAGTTCGATCCCACCACGGTGCGCGTGGTGCTGGAGCTGAAGCGCAGCGTGGCACCGAAAACCTTCACCCTCGATCCGGTCGCCGGCATTCGCCACCGGCTGGTGGTTGATCTCTATCCCAGCCAGTCGTCACCGGAAGAGGATCCGCTGCTGGCGTTACTGAAGGATTACAACCAGGGCGAACTGGAGCGCGATCAACCGGCGCAGGCGCCGCTGCCGGGTAAAGCCGGGCGCGATCGACCGATTATTATCATGATCGATCCCGGTCACGGCGGCGAAGATCCCGGTGCGCACGGCAAGTACAAAACGCGCGAGAAAGATATCGTGCTGAAGATCGGGCGCTATCTGAAGGCGCTGATCGACAAAGAACGTAATATGAAGGCTTACATGACGCGTAACGAAGATGTGTTTATACCGTTGCGCGTGCGAGTCGCGAAAGCGCGTAAGCAGCGCGCCGATCTGTTTGTCTCTATTCACGCCGACGCCTTTACCAGCCGGGCGGCGCGCGGCTCTTCGGTGTTCGCGCTCTCCACCAGCGGTGCGACCTCAGCCGCCGCGCGCTTTCTCGCCCAGACGCAAAACGAGGCGGATTTGATCGGTGGGGTTAGCATGAGCGGCGATCGCTATCTCGACCACACCATGTTCGATATGGTGCAGCGGCAGACCATCAGCGACAGCCTGAAGTTTGGCAAAGAGGTGCTGGCGCGCATGGGGCATATCAACCATCTGCATAAACGCACGGTGGATCAGGCGGGTTTTGCGGTGCTGAAAGCGCCGGATATTCCGTCGATTCTGGTGGAAACGGCGTTTATCAGTAATGTGGAAGAAGAGCGAAAGCTGCGCACGTCGCGCTACCAGCATCAGGTGGCGGAAGCCATTCTGCACGGGATCAAGGCGTATTTTGACAAAGGCGGCGTGCTGGCACGACGTTAGGGCAGGGCGGCAGCGATGCCGCTTTTTTACCGGGCGCAGAAACAAAAAAACACCCGTCAGGGTGTTGTGATGTTCTTCCGCAGAAGAAGTGGTTGCGGGGGCCGGATTCGAACCGACGACCTTCGGGTTATGAGCCCGACGAGCTACCAGGCTGCTCCACCCCGCGTCCGTCTGTCGCACTGAGCGACCTTGCACATTGTATTCTTCGTTAAGACAATTGGTTGCGGGGGCCGGATTCGAACCGACGACCTTCGGGTTATGAGCCCGACGAGCTACCAGGCTGCTCCACCCCGCGTCCGTCTGTCGCGCTAAGCGACCTGCCATATTGTCTCTTCATCACGAAGAATTGGTTGCGGGGGCCGGATTTGAACCGACGACCTTCGGGTTATGAGCCCGACGAGCTACCAGGCTGCTCCACCCCGCGTCCGTGGATGCGCACTATACACCGGGCGTATGATGATGCAACCCCTTTTTGCGTTAAAGCCTTAAATAGACAAACAGTTGCTGAATTATTTGGCCATTGGGCGATTTATTATACAGATGTGAGCGCGGTAGCCTGCGGCAGATTTCATTCTGTCTGCCCCTTTGCTATCGTCGCCGTGCCAACAACCAGCGTATAAAGAGAAGGTAATGAAAGGACATTGGGCGAAGTATGCACTTACTGGCGCATTTCTGGCGCTGTTAGCCGGTTGTAGCTCGAAGCCGACCGATCGCGGTCAGCAATATATTGATGGCAAGCTGGAGCAACCGCTCGGGCTGGTGAATGAGCCGAACGCCAAAGGGCGTCCGGTCAATGGCCGTGATTTCGGCGTGCAGGTGCAGCAGATTCAGTCGGCGTCATCCGGTCTGTATGGCCGCAACCTCGGCACCTACAGTGCGATTCAGAACTGGCTGCTCTCCGGCGCCGATACGCGCCAGCTGCGCCAGTTCGGCCTGAATGCTTATCAGATGGAAGGCACCGACAGCTACGGCAACGTGCAGTTTACCGGTTACTACACGCCGGTAGTGGAAGCGCGTTATACCCGTCAGGGCGAATTCCAGTATCCGATTTATCGTATGCCGCCGCGTCCGCGCGGTCAGAAGTTGCCAAGTCGCGCTTCTATTTATAATGGCGCACTGGATGAGCGCTACGTGATTGCCTGGAGCAACTCGCTGATCGACAACTTTATGATGGACGTGCAGGGCAGCGGCTATGTCGATTTCGGCGATGGCCGTCCGCTGCGCTTCTTCGGTTACGGCGGCAAGAACGGCTGGGCTTACCACAGCATTGGTAAAGAGCTGATCGATCGCGGCGAAGTGAAGCGCGAAGACATGTCGATGCAGGCGATTCGCCAGTGGGCGCAGGAGCACTCGCCGCAGGAAGTGCGCAACGTACTGGAAACCAACCAGTCGTTCGTGTTCTTCAAGCCGGAAGAGTATGTGCCGGTGCGCGGTGCCAGCGCGGTACCGCTGATCGCCAAAGCCTCGGTGGCGTCCGATCGTTCACTGATTCCCGCCGGCACAGCGCTGCTGGCAGAAGTGCCGCAGCTGAATGAGAAGGGCAAATTCAACGGCAAATACGAGATGCGCCTGATGGTGGCGCTCGACGTGGGCGGCGCGATTAAAGGCCAGCACTTCGATATCTATCAGGGCGTCGGCCCGGATGCGGCGCATCTGGCGGGCTTCTACAACCATTATGGCCGCGTCTGGGTGCTGAAAGCTGCGCCGGGAACCGGTCAGCCGCTGTTCAGTAATCCGCAAAACGGCAATAATGGTTCATTGATTATCGGTGCGAATTGATAGGCTGCGCACCCTGGGTTTTGACGGGTGCGCATCTGCGCATCGTATTAAAAGGTAAGCTATGAAAGTTGTCAGCGACGCCTGGCGCCAGCGGTTTGGCGGCACGGCGCGTCTCTACGGGCAGGAAGCACTGCAGCGTTTTGCCGATGCGCATTTCTGCGTCATCGGCATCGGCGGCGTCGGTTCCTGGGCGGCCGAAGCGCTGGCGCGCACCGGCATCGGTAAAATCACCCTGATCGACATGGATGATGTGTGCATTACCAATACCAACCGCCAGATTCATGCGCTGCAGGGCAATGTCGGCCAGGCCAAAACTGAAGTGATGGCGCAGCGTATTCACGCCATCAATCCGGAGTGTGAGGTGATCTGCATCGATGACTTCATCACGCCGGACAATACCGCTGAGCTGATGGCGGCAGGATTCGACTATGTGATCGACGCAATTGACAGCGTGCGCCCCAAGGCTGCGCTGATCGCCTGGTGCCGGCGCAATAAGATCCCGCTGATCACCACCGGTGGCGCGGGCGGGCAGATCGATCCGACGCAGATTCAGGTCAGTGATTTAGCTAAAACCATTCAGGATCCGCTGGCTGCCAAACTGCGCGAGCGGCTGAAAAGTGATTTTGGCGTGGTGAAAAACAGCAAGGGCAAACTGGGGATCGACTGCGTGTTCTCTACCGAGGCGCTGGTGTATCCGCAGCCGGACGGCACGGTGTGCGCTTCGCGCAGCACGGCGGAAGGGCCAAAGCGCATGGACTGTGCCGCCGGCTTCGGTGCGGCCACCATGGTGACCGCCACTTTTGGCTTTGTTGCGGTGTCGCACGCGCTGAAAAAATTCCTCGCGCGTGCGGCGCGTCAGTCTGCCTGATGCGCGCGCGCGGCACGCTGTACTGCCTCAGCCAGCGCCTGTAAACCACTGCTGCGCGAGGCACTCAGCTGCGCGCGCAGCCCTAAGGTATCAAACAGCGCCAGCGGGTCCGTGGCTAACAGCGCGGCGGGCGTTTTTCCTTCCACCGCTGTCAGCAGCACCGCCAGCAAGCCACGCACGATGCGTCCCTCACTGTCGCCGTAAAAATGCAGCGTGCCGTCGCCCCGCTGCTGGCTGCTGAGCCAGACGCGGTTTTCACAGCCGGACAGCTCAATTTCCGCCGTTTTCAGCGCTTCCGGCAGCGCCGGCAGCTGGCGGCTGAGCTGAATCAGCTGGCGATAGCGATCCTCCCACTGATGAAAATGGGCAAACTTCTCCGTCAGGCTGGCTTCGGTAATCAGGTCGCCAAACGGATGGGGGGCAAGCAGGGCTGATGTCATTACGTTACTCACTCAGTAAATCCACGGCATGGTGCATGGCGCGCACCAGCGCGTCCACGTCCTGCAGATTATTATAGGGGGCAAAAGAGACGCGCAGCGTGCCGCTGACGCCAAGCGCCGCCATCAGCGGCTGGGCGCAGTGCTGACCGGCGCGCAGCGCGATGCCCTGTTCCGCCAGCAGCGTCACGATATCGCTGTGGTGAATGCCGGCGATATCAAACGCCAGCAGGCTGGCGCTGCCGCAGCGGAAACTGCGAAAGCCGGGAATGGCGCTGAGTTGCTCTTCGGCAAGGCAGGCCAGCTGCTGGCTCCAGCGTTCGGCTTTCTCAGCATCATACTGTGTCAGCCACTCCAGCGCTGCGCTCAGCCCGACCACGCCCGCTACGTTCGGCGTGCCTGCTTCAAAGCGCCACGGCACCGGCTGCGGCGTGAAGCCGCTGAAATCCACCTGCGTCAGCATTTTGCCGCCGCCCTGCCACGGTGGCATCGCGTCCAGCAGCTCCGCTTTGCCGTACAGCACGCCGGTGCCCATCGGACCGTACAGCTTGTGCGCGGAAAAGGCGTAGAAGTCGATGTCCAGCGCCTGCACATCCGGCGGGCAGTGCACCACGCCCTGAGCGCCATCAACCATCACTTTCGCGCCAACGCCGTGCGCCAGCGAAATGGCCTGCGCCAGATCGGGACAGCCACCGGTCACGTTGGACATCTGGCCAATTGCCAGCAGCCGGGTGCGCACATTGAGTAACTGCGGCAGCAGCGCGATATCCGGCAGCCGGTCTGCGCCAATCGGCCATTTCACCACTTTCGCGCCGCTGGCCTGCGCCACCATCAGCCACGGCACCAGATTGGCGTGGTGCTCGGCTTCGCTGACCACAATCTCGTCGCCCGGCTGCAGGTGCGGTGCCAGCCAGCTGTGCGCCACCAGGTTAATCGCCTCCGTGGTACCGCGCGTCCAGACAATTTGCCGATCGTCCGCCGCATGCAGCCAGTGCGCCACGCGTGCGCGCGCCTGTTCATACTGTGCCGTCAGCGCCCGGGCAGCGGCGAACTGGCTGCGGTGGACGGTACCGCCGCTCAGCGCATAGAACTGCGCGGTCGCATCAATCACTGCCTGCGGCTTCAGCGCGGTGGCGGCGCTGTCGAGATAGACGCCCGCATCGCTCAGCGCGGGAAACTGCTGACGAAACTCGCCAGGAGAGAAATGGGTCATACTCAGCTCACTTACTTGGATGTTAGGACCAGGCTGAAAGCCACGCCGTGGCCTGGCAAAGCTGGAAAAGCGCGTTATGCTAATTATTGCAAGGTTTGAACCGAAACCCGCATAACGAATCGGTCTGTTCCAGTCGATCGCTCTGTTTGCTGCCACTGGTCAGCGCACGCGGGTGGTTTAATGCAATCAATCTGCAAGGAGATAGAAGATGAATAAACTCGCCGCAGTGCTGGCCGTGTGCACCATGGCCTTTACCCTGGCCGCCTGTTCCAGCAACTACGTCATGCATACCAATGATGGTCGCACCATTGTTGCGGATGGCAAACCAAAAGTTGACGATGAAACCGGTATGATCAGCTATAAAGATGCCAATGGCAACGAGCAGCAGATTAACCGCTCAGATGTGAAAGAGATGGTGGAAATGGGCCAGTAAGCCCGGCAAGCAGGTAAAAAAAAGCACCGCAATTTGCGGTGCTATTTAAAATCACTATGGACAGACAGGGTAAATCTACAGGAATTAAAAGTTTGATCTGCAATCGTCAGATCAAAATGCAAACACAACATCACGACCACAAGCCAAAAGCTCTCCAAAAGTCTGCGATCTCTCGCACGTTTCCAGAAATCTTTTCGTTCCGGCTCAGGAAGTGCGGCAACTATAGGTATTTGCTGGAGCTTCCTCAACGGACAAATTATAATGTCTCGGATTAAAAAATCTAATACGTAACGACTTTGTATAAGTTGCAGTGTTACGCTGTCAATCCGGGTACGGAAAACCATGTCAAAACGCCTTCCGCCGCTTAATGCTCTTCGCGTCTTCGACGCTGCGGCCCGTCATTTGAGCTTCACCAAAGCCGCTGAGGAGCTGTTTGTTACCCAGGCGGCTGTCAGCCATCAGATCAAATCGCTGGAAGATTTTCTCGGTCTCAAGCTGTTTCGCCGGCGCAATCGTTCGCTGTTACTCACCGAAGAGGGTCAAAGCTACTATCTCGATATCAAAGAAATTTTTTCGGCACTGAACGATGCCACGCGTAAGCTGCAGGCGCGCAGTGCCAAAGGCGCGCTGACCGTCAGCCTGCTGCCGAGTTTCGCCATTCAGTGGCTGGTTCCGCGTCTCTCCAGCTTTAATCTGGCTTATCCGGGCATCGATGTACGTATCCAGGCGGTGGACCGGGATGAGGAGAAGCTGGCCGACGATGTCGACGTGGCGATTTTTTACGGCCGCGGCAACTGGCCCGGTCTGCGGGTCGAAAAATTGTATGCCGAATATCTGCTGCCGGTGTGCTCGCCGCTGCTGCTGACCGGCGACAATCCGCTCAAATCGCCGGCCGATCTGGCGCATTTCACGCTGCTGCATGACGCCTCGCGCCGTGACTGGCAATCCTATATTCGTCAGTTGGGCTTGCAGCACATTAATGTCCAGCAGGGGCCGATCTTCAGCCACAGCGCCATGGTGCTGCAGGCGGCGATTCACGGCCAGGGCGTGGCGCTGGCGAATAACGTGATGGCGCAGAGTGAAATTGAGGCCGGGCGTCTGGTCTGTCCCTTCAACGATGTGCTGGTGAGTAAAAATGCTTTTTATCTGGTTTGTCATGACAGCCAGGCAGAACTGGGTAAAATAGCCGCCTTTCGGCAGTGGATTCTGGAAAAAGCCGCAACTGAACAAGAAAAATTCCGCTTCCGCTACGATCACTAACGCGTTGCCTGCCGCACAGTGATGTGCGGTTTCACCTTGAGGATAAATGAATGTCCAGTCGAGCCATGTTTATATTTGCCGCCATCAGCGGCTTTCTGCTGGTGGCGTTTGGTGCTTTTGGGGCGCACGTGCTGAGCAAAGCGCTTGGCGCGGCCGAGATGGCGTGGATCCATACCGGCCTTGAATATCAGGCGTATCATACGCTGGCGATTATCGGTATTGGCGCAGCGATGCTGCGTCGCGCCAATATCTGGTTTTACTGGAGCAGCGCCGCGATGGCGCTCGGTACCGTCCTGTTCAGCGGCAGTCTGTATTGTCTGGCGCTGTCGCACCTGAAGTTCTGGGTGTTTGTTACGCCGGTTGGAGGCCTGTGCTTCCTGATTGGCTGGTTTTTGATGTTGATTGGCGCGCTGCGTCTGAAACGAAAGGCAGATCGCCATGAATAAAGTTTTACTCTATTGCCGTCCGGGATTTGAGAAAGAGTGCGCGGCAGAAATCAGTGCCAAAGCAGCGGAGCGCGAAATCTACGGTTTTCCGCGCGTTAAAGATGACGCCGGTTACGTGCTGTTTGAGTGCTATCAGCCGGAAGAGGCGGAAAAACTGATCGCCACGCTGCCGTTCGCGGAGCTGATTTTTGCCCGGCAAATGCTGGTGGTGGGCGAGCTGCTGCGCGATCTTCCGCCGGAAGATCGTATTACCCCGATCGTCGGCATGCTGAGCGGCGTGGTGGAGAAGGGCGGCGAGCTGCGCGTTGAAGTGCCCGACACCAATGAAGCCAAAGAGCTGACCAAATTTTGCCGCAAGCTGACGGTACCGCTGCGCGCCAGCCTGCGCGACAGCAAAATTCTGCTGAATTATGAGAGCAACAAACGTCCGGTAGTGCATGTGTTCTTTATCGCACCGGGCACCTGTTATGTCGGTTATTCGCTGCCGCACAACAACTCGCCGTTCTATATGGGCATTCCGCGCCTGAAGTTCCCGGCCGATGCGCCCAGCCGCTCCACGCTGAAACTGGAAGAAGCATTCCACGTGTTCGTGCCGGCCGATGAGTGGGATGAACGGCTGGGCAGCGGCATGTATGCGGTCGATCTCGGTGCCTGCCCAGGCGGCTGGACCTATCAGCTGGTGAAGCGCAGCATGTGGGTTTACGCGGTGGATAACGGTCCGATGGCGCCGAGCCTTATGGATACCGGCCAGGTTACACACTGCCGCGAAGACGGTTTCAAATTCCGCCCGCCGCGCAGCAACATCAGCTGGCTGGTGTGCGACATGGTGGAAAAACCGGTGCGCGTCGCCAGCCTGATGACCGAGTGGCTGGTCAACGGCTGGTGTCGTGAGGCGATCTTCAACCTCAAGCTGCCGATGAAAAAGCGCTATGAAGAAGTTACGCAGAACCTGGCAATGATGGACGCGGCGCTGAAGGAGAAGGGCGTAAACGCGCAGATTCAGGCGCGCCAGCTGTATCACGACCGCGAAGAAGTGACCGTGCATGTGCGCCGGATCTGGGCGGCCGTCGGCGGACGGCGCGACGAACGCTAGTTCTGCTTCATACTTTGCACTATCGCGGCGTTGGCTGCGCCTGCTCGCCCCGGTCACATACTGATGTATGCTCCCGGGGACTCCCAGGCTTGCCGCCTTGCGCTAGCACAAATTATTTCGCAGAACTTAGTTGCACTCATCCGTAGCGGCGCGATTCATCGCGCAATGAGTAGGGGTGAAACTTCCCGGAGCAGCTCAGGCTCGCCATCCTGCTGTAGGGGCGCCATTTATGGCGACCTCAATGACGCACCGAACCCTGATACCGCAGCGTATTTAAATTCCCCTGCAACACCAAATCCCGCTTCAGCGTTGACACCTGTCGGCACACCTCCGCAATGGCGCGGTGATCGCGTAACTTCTTCTGCCATTTGTCAGGTACCTGATCCAGCTGCTGATACAGGGCTTCCAGCGAACCAAACTGCAGCAGCAGTTCCCGCGCGCTTTTCGGCCCGATGCCGGGTACGCCAGGAATTTTACTGCTGCTGATTCCGCATAATCCCCAGTAATCCGCCAGCTGCGCCGGCGCGACGCCGAACTCCTGTTCGATAAACGGCACGTCCAGCCAGCGCTTCTGAAAATAATCGCGGATGCGGATATTTGGAGCCAGCAGCTGGCAGTAACCTTTATCGGTGGAAACGATGGTGGCCTGATGACCGGCGTCGGCCATCTTCACCGCCAGCGTCGCGGCCAGATCGTCCGCTTCATCACGATCGGCAACCCAGCAGCTGACACCGCTGGCCTCGAAGGCCGCCTGCAGCGACGCCATCTCCTGTTGTAGATCGTCCGGCATCGGCGGGCGACCCGCTTTGTAGTCCGGCAATAACTGATGACGCCAGCCGGGCTGTCGCTCATGGCTGTCAAACACTGCCACCACGTGCGTCGGGCGCGTGTGGCCCAGCAGCTGATGCAGCGCCGCCACGCAGGCCTCGCGACAGGGCGATCCCTGCACCGCATGCAGACGGCGGATTAAATTGAGCGCGTCGATAATAAGCAGATGAAGCGACATAGTGATACCGGCAGCCCGCAGGCTGCCTTCCTGATGGGTTATTTGATGATTTCGTAGCAGGGAATGTAAGCGCTGCCCGGCAGCTTCATGCGCTGCTGCGCGACGAAGCCCTGCAGCAGTTCGTCCATACGGTGCATCAGATCGGCGTCGCCGTGCAGTCTGTATGGACCTTTTTCCCGGATTTCGCGGATTCCCATCTCTTTAACGTTACCGGCCACAATGCCCGAGAAGGCACGCCGCAGGTCCGCCGCCAGTTTTTCCGCTGGCTGATTCGGGAACAGCTTCAGGTTGGCCATATTTTCGTGGGTTGGCAGGAACGGCACCTGCAGATCCGGCGCAATACGAATCGACCAGTTAAAGCTGTAAGCATCGCCGGTTTCACGGCGGTACTCTTTCACCTGCGGCATGGCTTTCTTCATCAGACGCGCCACTTCCGCAGCATCATCAATGATGATTTTGTAATGCCGGCGCGCGGCTTCACCCAGCGTATTAACGATAAAATCATCCAGCACGCGGAAATAGTCGGCGCTCTCTTTCGGCCCGGTGAGGATCAGCGGCAGCACCTGATCGCTGTTCTGCGGATTCATCAGAATACCCAGCAGATACAACAGCTCTTCTGCCGTACCGACGCCGCCCGGGAAGATCACAATGCCGTGCGCGATGCGCACAAAGGCTTCCAGACGCTTTTCAATGTCCGGCATGATGATCAGTTCATTCACCAGCGGGTTAGGCGGTTCTGCAGCGATGATCGACGGTTCGGTCAGGCCGATAAAACGGCTGTCGTGATAGCGCTGCTGCGCATGACCTACTGCAGCACCTTTCATCGGCGCTTCCATCACGCCCGGGCCACAGCCGGTACAGATGTTCAGTTCGCGCAGGCCCATCTGCGTCCCGACATTGCGGCAATATTGATATTCGACCGCGTTGATGGAGTGGCCGCCCCAGCACACCACGGTGTTGGGATATTCACCCACGTGCAGCGCGCGCGCATTGCGCAGAATGGAGAACACCTGGTTGGTGATGTGCGCGGAGTCGGTGACATCCTGATTCTGCAGACGATCCGCTGCCGAGAGCTGACCGTTAACAAACAGAATGTCGCGCAGCACGGCAAACAGGTTCGCCTGCAGTGAACGGATAATCCGGCCATCGACGAACGCCTCTTCCGGCGGGTTGATCAGCTCCAGTTTCACACCGCGCTCGCGGCGCAGCACGTTGATGTCAAAGTTTTCAAAGCGGGAAAGCAGTTCATGGCTACTGTCGGTCTGGCTGCCGGAGTTGAGCACCGCCAGCGAGCAGTTACGAAACAGCTGGTAGAGATCGCTGCTGGCGGTACGCTTCAGCATGTCGACTTCCAGCTGGGAGAGCAGATCCATCGAGCCAAGCGGGCTGATATGTGTAATCAAGAGAACTCCTTTACACGCAAATGCGTGACTGATGACGCTGCGCTTAACCCGTTGAGCGCAGTGACGAAAATCCTTCGGTAAGCACGCTGTCGCCCTCGCGCCTGCACCAGAGTAACGTTGTCGGCCGCGAATGCTCAAGTGGAACCGCGCATCCGTGCGGCGGCCTGCGAGACATCTCGCAATCTGTTACTGGCGCACCAGGCGGGAATAGCCCGGCGTGAAGGGGACATTGCTGCGCCACGGATTGATATCCAGCCCGCCGCGCCGCGTGTAGCGCGCATAAACGGTCAACGCCGTCGGCTGACAAAAACGCTGAATGTCGTTGAAGATACGCTCGACGCACTGCTCGTGAAACTCATTGTGCTGGCGGAACGAAATCAGGTAACGCAGCAGCGCTTCGCGATCGATACGCGGCCCCTGATAGCGAATCATTACCGAGCCCCAGTCCGGCTGGTTGGTGATCAGGCAGTTCGATTTAAGCAGATGGCTGACCAGCGTCTCTTCAACCACTTCGCTGCCGGTGGCGCTGGCGAGGTAGTCAGCGTTGAAACCGTAATCGCTGATGGTGATATCCTGCTCGTCGATGACGTCGCCGGCGAAATGCCCAATCGGCTGACCTTCCACTTCGCTCAGGCGAAACAGCGCCACGCTGACCTCGCCATTGGCGCAGGCACTGAGATCGCGCTCCAGCGTTTGCCGCACGTCGCCCCAGTCGGCGAAAATCGTCTGGTTAAAGCTGTTAAGATAGAGTTTGAAGCTTTTGGACTCGATCAGATTCGCGCTGTCGGCGCTTAGCACCACTTCGCCGACCGCCACCTGCGGCACGCCTTTGCTGTTCAGCCAGGAGAGTTCATACAGCGTCCAGATATCTGCGCCGTGGAACGGCAGGTTGTCGGGATAGAGCCCGAGCGGCTCGCGGTTCAGGCTGCGCGGCACCGCCTGCAGCAGCGTGTTATCGTAGCGATCAACATACGCGGTGGGCTTACCCAAAGTCAGGCCGCTTAGCGCCGCATCCCGGTTTTCAGAAGACATAACGGTTACCACTAAAATCTATCAAAGAAAGTCAGTGTAACCGATCACCAGCGAGAAGATGAATGATGCAGCAAACCGCAGAGGCCCTGCGCGATTTTACCGCCCGTTATGTAACGCACTGGCAGCAGCAGCACGGCCACTTTCCTGCCAGCGAAGAGCTGTATGGCGTGCCGTCGCCCTGCATCATCAGTGAGCTGGATCAGCGCGTCCTGTGGCAGCCGCAGGATTTTACTTTGCCAGCTTCTCTGGCAGCCGTTGAGCGCGCACTGGATATTCAGCTGCAGCCGGACATCACCGCGTTTTACACCACGCAGTTTGCCGGTGACATGCACGCGCAGTTTGCGCAGCAGCCGCTGACGCTGCTGCAGGTGTGGAGCGAGGCCGATTTCACGCGTCTGCAGGAGAACCTGATTGGTCACCTGGTGATGAAGCGCCGCCTGAAACAGAGCCCGACACTGTTTATCGCCACGACAGATTCTGAGCAGGATGTTATCGCGGTGTGTAATCTGAGCGGCGAAGTGATCCTCGAGCAGCCCGGCACGAAAAAACGGCAGGTACTGGCCTCAGGTATTCAGACATTTCTTAATGCTTTACAACCGGTTAGTCTTTGAGTTGCAGATTTTTCTCGCAGCCACTGTGAGAGATCTCTCACATCTGCTGTGCGAGATCGCCAGATCGTTGCGCAGACTTCCGGAAGGACTAAATGTAAAAAGATTGTGAATCATGCAGTTATGGCATCAATCTGAAAATTAAGACATGGCTTAATCCTTTAACGGCGCTTACTGACTTGTTATTGCGATGGTTTCTGCCAGAATAGTCACCACTGGCAGGAAGCCACGGATTGAGAGACGTTCAGGAGAATGTCAGCCAGGCGGCAGGAACGTAACGGAGTTTACGTCACAGGGAAGGCTTCAGGATGAAGCAGGACACTCCGGAGTGAGTAAAGGACACCTCCAGGATGGAGAATGAGAGCCACGCGGGATGTGGCGGGCCAGGATGCTAAGGACCAATGTCACGACGACAGGCGACGGAAAGCGCAGGAACAGTTGTCATGGATGAGCAGGGAGCACAGCGGTGGCGGGAATGCTGCAAACGAACCGGGAGCACTGTAATCACAGTGCTCCCTTTTTTTATGCCGTTTTTGCACGCGCACCCACTAATGATATGCTTGCCGCCCCTTTTTGACGCGGAGGTAGCGTATGTCGACGCACCTGATTATTCAGCGGCTGCAGCAGGTCGAAGCGGTAATGCGCGAACACGGCCACTGGCAGGCGCAGCCCCCGGTGGCGGAAGCCTTCAATAGCACGCAACCTTTCTGTCTCGATACTCTGCAACCGCTCGAGTGGCTGCAATGGGTATTGCTGCCGCGCATGCAGGCGCTGATCGACGCCGACGCCGCGCTGCCGCAAAACGTCACCGTTACGCCGTATTATGAGATGGCCCTGCCACCCACCACGCCGGGCCATGCAGCGCTGCTGCTGACGCTCAGCCAGCTTGATGCGCTGTTTGCGCCGCCGGCCGCCTGATGCTGGAGATCATTTATCAGGATGCATGGCTGGTGGCGGTGAATAAACCGGCGGGCTGGCTGGTGCATCGCAGCTGGCTCGATCGCAAAGAGAAAGTGGTGGTGATGCAGACGGTGCGCGACCAGATTGGCCAGCACGTCTTTACCGCGCATCGCCTCGATCGTCCCACGTCTGGCGTGCTGCTGATGGGGCTCTCCAGCGAAGTCGGGCGACTGCTGGCGCAGCAGTTTGAGCAGCATCAGATTCAGAAAACCTATCACGCAGTGGTGCGCGGCTGGCTGGACGGGAGCGCAACGCTGGATTATCCGCTGCTGGAAGAGCTGGATAAAATTGCGGACAAGTTTGTCACGGAACCGCGTGCGCCGCAGCCGGCGGTCACCGATTACCGCGCGCTGGCGCAGGCGGAACTGCCGGTGGCTATCGGCAAGTATTCCAGCGCCCGTTATACGCTGGTTGAGCTGTCGCCGCACACCGGGCGCAAGCATCAGCTGCGGCGCCATATGGCGCACCTGCGCCATCCGATTATTGGTGACAGCTCGCACGGCGATCTGCGGCAGAACCGCGGTGCCGCGGCCCATTTTGGTATGGATCGCCTGATGCTGCACGCCAGTGCGCTGACGCTGACGCACCCGGTGACCGGCGAACCGCTGGTAATTCGCGCCGGGCTGGATCGCGTCTGGCAGCAGATGCTGCACCCGTTTGGCTGGCAGCAGCAATTGCCTGATGTGCCGAGGGTTGAGTTTGCCGCTGAGGCAGTCCAGGATAAGCCGACAGAATAAAGGAGCGGCAAGATGGCAAAGATTGGCATTTTTACAGGTACGGTGTACGGCAACGCGCTGCTGGTTGCCGAAGAGGCGCAGCCGGTGCTGGAAGCGCAGGGGCATGAGGTGAAGGTGTTTGAAGATCCGTCACTCGCCGACTGGCAGGTTTACAGTAAAGAGGTCGCGTTAATTATTACCTCGACCACCGGGCAGGGCGATTTTCCGGACAATATCGCGCGGCTGTATGTGCAGGTGCGCGATGAGCTGGGCTATCAGCCTGAGCTGCGCTATGGCGTGATCGCTTTAGGCGACAGCAGTTACGACCACTTCTGCGGGGCTGGTAAAACCTTCGATGCCACGCTGCAGGAGCAGCAGGCGCAGCGTGTTGGTGAGGTGCTGCTGGTGGATGCAACGGAAAATCCGGAGCCCGAGTCAGTGACCACGCCGTGGGTTGAGAGCTGGGGTAAGTTGTTGTAAATCAGGCCCTCACCCTAACCCTCTCCCGCAGGCGGGAGAGGGAACCGATCGCACCGAAAGTTAATTTCCACCTCACGTGACCGGTGCCGGATTGAATACTGCCAGCTGATTACGGATTCCCCAGCGATCGGACCACGTCTGTTTGCGGCCGCTGGCGATATCCAGAATCAGCTCGAACAACCGCCAGCCGACCTGTTCAATACTCTCTTCGCCCGTCGCGATGGTGCCGGCATTGATATCCATTAAATCGTGCCAGCGGTTTGCCAGCGCGCTGCGCGTCGCCATTTTGATTACCGGAATTGCCGCCAGACCGTAGGGCGTGCCGCGCCCGGTGGTGAACACCTGCAGCGTAATGCCGGAAGCCATCTGCTGGGTGCCGCAGACAAAATCGCTGGCCGGCGTGGCGGCGTAAATCAGTCCGCGCTGCGTCGGGCGTTGTCCGGGTGACAGCACTTCGACTATCGGGCTGCGGCCGGATTTGGCAATCGAGCCCAGCGCTTTTTCTACCACATTGGCCAGACCGCCTTTTTTATTGCCCGGCGATGGATTGGCGCTGCGGTCGGTTTGCCCCTGACTCAGGTAGTCGTCGTACCACGCCATCTCCTCCAGCAGCCGTTTACCCACCGCTTCGTTTACCACGCGCGGCGTCAGCAGATGGATCGCATCGCGCACCTCGGTCACTTCCGAAAACATCACCGTCGCGCCGCAGCGCACCAGCAGATCCGAGGCAAAGCCAACCGCCGGATTGGCGGTCACGCCGGAAAACGCATCGCTGCCGCCGCACTGGGTGCCGACCACCAGCGCCGACGCCGGGCAGGTTTCGCGCTGGCGCTGGTTGAGCTTTTTCAGATGGCGCTCGGCCACCTGCAGAATTTCATCGACCATCGCGCCAAAACCCACGTGACGCTCATCCTGCAGGCGCACGATATCGCGCTCATCCAGCGAGATGGCCTGCACGTCCGGCGTTCCGGTCAGCAGGCGCTCCGGCTGTAATTTCTCGCAGCCGAGGCTCACCACCATCACTTCGCCGCCAAAATTAGGGTTCAGCGCCAGGTTATGGATGGTGCGAATCGGCACGACCGCGGCCGGTGCATTGATTGCCACGCCGCAGCCATATAAATGGTTGAGCGCCACCACGCCATCGACATTGCTATAACGCGGCAGCAGATCGCGCTCAATCAGCTGCACCACATAATCCACCACGCCCGCCACGCAGTGCACGCTGGTGGTGATGCCGAGCAGATTGCGCGTGCCGACGCTGCCGTCGGCGTTGCGATAGCCGTCAAAGGTGTAGCCGTCCAGCGGCGGCAAGGGCGGCGGAACATTATTCGCTAATGGCAGGCTGGCCAGCGGCGGTGCGGCGGGCAGCGCCACCAGCGACTCCTCAATCCAGCTGCCGCGCGCAATCGGACGCAGCGCCGTGCCAATCACTTCACCGTAACGCACGATGTCGCCATGCAGGGCGATATCGCTTAGCGCCACTTTGTGCCCCTGCGGCACATGTTCGGTCAGCTGCAGACCGTCATCAAAGCAGGTGCCGGCGGGCAGTCCCTGATCGTTGACCACAATCGCCACGTTATCGGCGTCGTGCACTTTAATGTAGAGCGGTTTATCTGTCAGAGGTCGGTTCATTGCTCACCTTCCGGTTGGTCGCACCGTACATGGCGGCGCGGTTGAAATGGTGTCCGTCACATCATCGTTATTTGCCAGCCTCAGTATAAGCAGGGGTAAAGGCGTGCGCATTGTGCAACTGACCGGCTTTACGCCGCGATCGGCGCGCAGTTTGGTTCGTTTTACCAAACGCAAGTGAAGATCCTCACAAAGCGCATCAGCGCTGTTCACTTTTGCAGCAATATCGCAGCTGGATTGATGGTTCCGTGAGCCACGCCGCAGCGTTATGGGCAAATGCCACAAAATCAGACCGCAGCGGGGAATATCCTCGGGCGTTCTTCCAGTGTTTCGCGGCAGGGCTGTTTCTATACTGATTGCCGTTCTTCGACGTTTGGTTATTCGTCACGACGCATCATCGTTTTGCCATAACAACAATCGCCGTGTTTAACCCAACATCATTCTGATACCCAACGCGATGTGTATGCAGTCAGAGTGAATGTAGCGTTCGCTATATTTCAGGAGTGCATCATGAATAGTTACAGCCAGACAGCGGCAGCGGTGCAGAAGCGCACCAACGCCCGTTACTGGATTGTGGTGATGTTATTTATCGTCACCTCGTTCAACTACGGTGACCGGGCCACCATCTCGATTGCCGGTTCGGCAATGTCGAAGGAGATCGGTCTCGATTCCGTCGGCCTTGGCTACATCTTCTCCGCTTTTTCGTGGGCGTATGTTATCGGTCAGATCCCGGGCGGCTGGCTGCTGGACCGTTTTGGCTCCAAACGCGTCTATTTCTGGAGCATCTTCCTGTGGTCGCTGTTTACCCTGCTGCAGGGCTTTGTCGATATCTTTAGCGGCTTCGGCATTGTGGTGTCGCTGTTCCTGCTGCGCTTCATGGTGGGGCTGGCGGAAGCGCCGTCCTTCCCGGGCAACAGCCGCATTGTCGCCGCCTGGTTCCCGGCGCAGGAGCGCGGCACTGCCGTCGCCATCTTTAACTCCGCCCAGTACTTCGCCACGGTAATTTTCGCACCGATCATGGGCTGGCTGGTGGCCGAAGTGGGCTGGGCGCATGTGTTCTGGTTCATGGGCGGGCTGGGCATCATTCTGAGCTTTATCTGGCTGAAGGTGATTCACGATCCGAACGATCACCCTGGCGTGAACAAAGCCGAGCTGGAGTACATGGAGCAGGGCGGTGCGCTGATCAACATGGATGCGAAGAAAGCCGATCGCAAAGTGAGCTGGGATGAGAAGTGGTTTCAAATCAAGCAGCTGCTTTCCACCCGCATGATGTGGGGCATTTACCTGGGCCAGTACTGCGTTAACGCGCTCACCTACTTCTTCATTACCTGGTTCCCGGTGTATCTGGTGCAGGCGCGCGGTATGTCGATTCTTAAAGCCGGCATGATCGCCTCAATTCCCGCTATCTGCGGCTTCCTCGGCGGCGTGCTGGGCGGCGTGATTTCAGATTACCTGATGCGTAAAACCGGCTCGCTGAACATCGCGCGTAAAACGCCAATCGTCATCGGCATGCTGCTCTCCATCAGCATGGTGATGTGTAACTACACCGAAACCGAATGGGTGGTGGTGCTGTTTATGGCGCTGGCGTTCTTTGGTAAAGGCATCGGCGCGCTGGGCTGGGCGGTGATGGCAGATACCGCGCCGAAAGAGATCAGCGGCCTGAGCGGCGGTCTGTTCAATATGTTCGGTAACTTCTCTGGCATCGTCACGCCGATTGCCATTGGCTACATCATCGCCTCCAGCGGATCGTTTGAAGGCGCGCTGATTTATGTCGGCATCCACGCCTTTGTGGCGGCGTTCAGCTTCCTGATCATTACCGGCGATATCAAACGTGTCGAACTCAAACCACGGCCATAAGGGGCGGAACATGAATACGCAAAGTTCCCCGGTGATTACCGATATGCAGGTGATTCCGGTGGCGGGTTACGACAGCATGCTGCTGAACATCGGCGGCGCGCACAGCGCCTGTTTCACGCGCAATATCGTGGTGCTGACCGACAGCGCCGGCCACACCGGCGTCGGCGAAGCGCCGGGCGGTGAAACCATCTGCCAGACGCTGATTGATGCCATCCCGCAGGTAAAAGGGCAGCAGGTAGCGCGCATGAACCGGCTGGTGCAGCAGGTGCACAAAGGCAATCAGTCGGCGGATTTCGACACCTTCGGCAACGGTGCCTGGACGTTTGAGCTGCGCGTCAACGCGGTAGCGGCGCTGGAAGCCGCGCTGCTTGACCTGCTCGGCCAGTGCCTCGGCGTGCCGGTAGCTGAGCTGCTGGGGCCGGGGCAGCAGCGCGATGAGGTCACGGTGCTGGGCTACCTGTTTTACATCGGCGATCGGCGTAAAACCGATTTGCCGTATCTGAGCGGCGAGGCGGCCGGTCACGACTGGTATCACCTGCGCCATCAGGAGGCGCTGACGCCGGACGCGGTGATGCGCTTAGCCGAAGCCGCGCAGGACAAGTATGGGTTCAAAGATTTCAAACTCAAAGGCGGCGTGCTGCCGGGCGAGCAGGAGATCGCTTCTGCAGTAGCGCTGAAGCAGCGTTTCCCCGATGCGCGCATCACCGTCGATCCCAACGGCGCCTGGCATCTGGATGAAGCCATCGCGCTGTGCAAAGGCATGGATAAGGTGCTGACCTATGCCGAAGATCCGTGCGGTGCCGAGCAGGGGTATTCCGGTCGCGAAGTGATGGCGGAGTTCCGCCGCGCCACCGGTCTGCCGGTCGCCACCAATATGATCGCCACCAACTGGCGGGAGATGAACCACGCGGTGATGCTCAACGCGGTGGATATTCCGCTGGCCGATCCACACTTCTGGACGCTGAGCGGCGCGGTGCGCGTGGCGCAGCTGTGCGATGAGTGGGGACTCACCTGGGGTTGCCACTCCAATAATCATTTCGACATATCGCTGGCGATGTTCACCCACGTTGGCGCGGCGGCTCCGGGCAAACCGACCGCCATTGATACCCACTGGATTTGGCAGGAGGGCGATCAGCGCCTGACCAAAGAACCGCTGCAGATCCGCAACGGTAAAATTGCCGTGCCGGATAAGCCCGGCCTCGGCGTTGAGCTGGACTGGGATCGCCTGCGCCAGGCTAACGCTCTGTATCAATCGCTGCCGGCGGGCGCGCGTAATGACGCCACGGCAATGCAATATCTGGTTCCCGGATGGTCGTTCGACCGCAAGCGTCCGGCCTTCGGACGCCGCCATGCATAAGGAGCAGGAAATGAGTCAGACCCCGAAAATTACAGCGATGCAGGTCATTCCGGTGGCCGGTTATGACAGCATGCTGCTGAATCTGAGTGGTGCCCACGCGCCGTTTTTTACCCGCAATATCGTGATCGTCAAAGATAACGCCGGCCACACGGGCGTAGGCGAAATCCCCGGCGGCGAGAAAATTCGCCAGACGCTGGAAGACGCGGCGGCGCTGGTGATCGGAAAAACCGTCGGCGAGTACAAAAACGTCCTCAACCTGGTGCGCAGCACCTTTGCCGATCGCGATGCCAGCGGGCGCGGCAATCAGACCTTTGACCTGCGCACCACCATTCACGTGGTGACCGGCATCGAAGCGGCGCTGCTGGATCTGCTTGGCCAGCATCTGGGCGTCAATGTGGCGTCGCTGCTGGGCGAAGGTCAGCAGCGCGATCGCGTCGAAATGCTCGGCTATCTGTTCTATGTCGGCGATCGCAAAAAAACCGCGCTGCCGTATCAGAACCAGCAGGATGACCCGTGCGACTGGTATCGCCTGCGCCATGAGGAGGCGCTGACGCCGGACGCGGTGGTGCGCCTGGCGGAAGCCGCCTATGAAAAATATGGCTTCAACGATTTCAAACTGAAAGGCGGCGTGCTGCGCGGCGGTGAAGAGGCAGAAGCGGTGACCGCGCTGGCGAAGCGCTTCCCGCAGGCGCGCATAACGCTCGATCCCAACGGTGCCTGGTCGCTGAATGAGGCCATCCTGCTCGGCAAACAGCTGAAAGGCGTGCTGGCCTATGCGGAAGATCCGTGCGGTGCTGAACAGGGTTACTCCGGACGTGAAGTGATGGCCGAGTTCCGGCGCGCCACCGGTCTGCCCACCGCCACCAACATGATCGCCACCGACTGGCGTCAGATGGGCCACACGCTGTCGCTGCAGTCGGTCGATATCCCGCTGGCCGATCCGCACTTCTGGACCATGCAGGGCTCGGTGCGCGTGGCGCAGATGTGTCACGACTTCGGCCTGACCTGGGGTTCGCACTCCAACAACCACTTCGATGTTTCGCTGGCGATGTTCACCCATGTCGCCGCCGCCGCACCGGGCGCGATTACCGCTATTGATACTCACTGGATCTGGCAGGAGGGCAACCAGCGCCTGACCAAAGAGCCGTTGCAGATCAAGGGCGGCATGGTGCAGGTGCCGCAGAAGCCGGGCCTTGGCGTCGAACTGGACATGGATCAGGTGATGCAGGCGCATGCGCTGTATCAGCAACATGGACTGGGCGCGCGCGACGATGCGCAGGCGATGCAGTTCCTCGTGCCGAACTGGACATTTGATAACAAGCGTCCGTGCCTGGTGCGCTGATTTTTCCGCCGCCCGTCACGGGCGTCGCAAGTTAATGACAGGAGTAGAGACCATGAGCAATGCCTGGCCCAACCCTTTTCGTCGTCGCCTGCTGGCAGGGGAAACCCTGATTGGCAGCTGGTGCGCCCTTGCCAATCCTCTCACCACGGAAGTGCTGGGGCTGGCGGGCTTTGACTGGCTGGTGCTGGACGGCGAACACGCGCCGAACGACATCACCACCTTTATTCCGCAGCTGATGGCGCTGAAAGGCAGCCCGAGCGCGCCGGTGGTGCGACCGCCGTGCAACGAGCCGATCATCATCAAGCGTCTGCTGGATATTGGCTTCTATAACTTCCTGATTCCGTTTGTGGAAACTGCAGAAGAGGCGGCGCGCGCGGTGGCATCGACCCGCTATCCGCCAGCCGGGATTCGCGGCGTGTCGGTTTCGCATCGCAGCAACATGTACGGCACGCTGGCGGACTACAACGCCACCATCAATGACAACATCACCGTGCTGGTGCAAATCGAAACCCAGCAGGCGGTGGATAACATTGACGCCATCGCGGCGGTGGATGGCGTAGACGGCATCTTTGTCGGCCCGGGCGATCTCTCGGCGTCACTGGGCTATCTCGGCCAGCCGGCGCATCCGGAAGTGCTGAAAGTGATTCGTTACATCCTTGAGCGCGCCAAAGCGGCCGGTAAGCCGAGCGGCATTCTGGCACCGGTCGAGGCTGATGCACGCCGTTATCTCGAATGGGGCGCCAGCTTTGTTGCCGTCGGCAGCGATTTGGGTGTTTTCCGCCACGCCACGCAGGCGCTGTGCGACAAATTTAAGCAGTAACTAACGAAGGGGAAAGGCAATGAAAATTGGATTTATCGGCCTCGGCATCATGGGCAAACCGATGAGTAAAAACCTGGTGAAAGCCGGCTATTCGCTGGTAGTGCGCGATCACAACGCCAGCAACGAAGCCGAACTGGTGGAGCTGGGCGCGACCGTGGCGAAAACGCCAAAAGAGCTGGCCGCACAGGTTGACGTGGTGATCACCATGGTGCCGAACTCACCGCAGGTGAAAGAGGTGTGTCTGGGCGAGAACGGCATCATCGAAGGGGCGAAGGCTGGGCTGGTGGTGATCGACATGAGTTCTATCGCGCCGCTGGCCAGCCGCGAAGTGCATGATGCGCTGGCAGAAAAAGGTATCAGGATGCTGGATGCGCCGGTGAGCGGCGGTGAGCCCAAAGCGATTGAAGGCACGCTGTCGGTGATGGTCGGCGGCGATAAAGCGCTGTTTGATCAGTGCTACGATGTTCTTAAGGCGATGGCCGGTTCGGTGGTGCACACCGGCGATATCGGCGCGGGCAACGTCACCAAGCTGGCCAATCAGGTGATTGTGGCGCTCAACATCGCGGCGATGTCAGAAGCGCTGTCGCTGGCCACCAAAGCCGGCGTTAATCCGGAGCTGGTTTATCAGGCGATTCGCGGCGGCCTGGCGGGCAGCACGGTACTGGATGCCAAAGCGCCCATGGTGCTGGATCGCAACTTCAAGCCAGGCTTCCGCATTGATTTACATATCAAGGATTTGGCTAACGCGCTCGACACTTCGCACGGCATTGGCGCGCACCTGCCGCTGACCGCTGCGGTCATGGAGATGATGCAGGCGCTGAAAGTCGACGGGCAGGGGGCGTCAGATCATGGCGCGCTGGCTTGCTATTATGAAAAATTAGCCCACGTTGAGATCACCCGGTAGTGCCCGCGTCCGGTGTCTGCGGATGCCGGACGGTGCACTGCCTTAGCCGGACGGATTTCCGTCACCTACCGCGCTCGGATTGCCTATGAAAATTGTCATCGCACCGGATTCATACAAAGAGAGTTTGTCTGCCCTGGAAGTGGCTACCGCGATAGAAGCGGGATTTCGCGAAATTTTCCCCGCCGCTGACTATGTCAAAATACCGGTCGCCGACGGCGGAGAAGGTACGGTTGAGGCAATGGTGGCGGCAACTCAGGGGAATATCGTCAGGCTGACGGTAACCGGACCGCTCGGCAAGCCGGTCGACGCGTTTTACGGATTATCCGGTGATGCGCGCACCGCCTTTATTGAGATGGCGGCGGCCAGCGGGCTAGAGCTGGTGCCTGCGGCGCAGCGCGATCCGCTGATCACCACTTCCTACGGTACCGGTGAACTGATCAGAAACGCGCTGGATCGCGGCGTCGACCACATCATCATCGGCATTGGCGGCAGCGCCACCAACGACGGCGGTGCGGGCATGGTGCAGGCGCTTGGTGCCCGGCTGCTGGACGGGAACGGCACGGAGATTGGCTACGGCGGCGGTGCGCTGCCGCAGCTGGCGAAGATTGAGATCGCCGATCTGGATCCGCGCCTGCTGCAGTGCCGTATTGAAGTGGCGTGCGACGTGACCAATCCGCTGATTGGTGAAAAAGGCGCGTCGGCGATCTTTGGTCCGCAGAAAGGTGCCACGCCGCAGCTGGTGCAGCAGCTGGATGCGGCGCTCGGCCATTACGCCGCGATTATTCAGCGCGATCTGGATATTGATGTGCTGCACATCGCCGGCGGCGGTGCAGCCGGCGGCATGGGCGCGGCGCTGCATGCGTTTTGCCACGCGGAACTGCGGCGCGGTATTGAGATCGTCACCGAAGCGCTGGGCCTGGCGCAGCAGGTGCAGGATGCCGATCTGGTGATCACCGGCGAAGGGCGCATCGACAGTCAGTCAGTCAACGGCAAAGTGCCGGTTGGCGTGGCGCAGGTAGCGAAGCGGTTTAACAAGCCGGTGATCGGCATTGCCGGCAGCCTGACGCCGGACGTCGGCGTGGTGCATCAGCACGGGATCGACGCGGTGTACAGCGTGCTGTCGGGTATCTGCTCGCTGGAAGAGGCGCTGGAGCATGCCGCGCAGAATGTGCGGCTGACGGCAAGAAATGTCGCCGCCACGATCAAGGTGGGGCAGGGATTATAGGAGAGGTGGTGCGGTTTTCCCCCTCACCCTAACCCTCTCCCGGCGGGAGAGGGAACCGTCCGGCGCGATCCAGAAGAACAGCGCGAAATCCAAACCTTGCACCATCAGCCCCCTCTCCCGGCGGGAGAGGGAACCGTCCGGCGAGATCCAGAGGAACAGCGCGAAATCCAAATCCTTGCGCCATCAGCCCCCTCTCCCGGCGGGAGAGGGAACCGTCCGGCGCGATCCAGAGGAACAGCGCGAAATCCAAATCCTTGCACCATCAGCCCCCTCTCCCGCGTGCGGGAGAGGGCTGGGGTGAGGGCACAACGCACAACGCACAGCGCACATCCCTCACGACGCTACGCCCAGCACCTGGCGTGCCTCGCGCGCCACGTTGGCCATCTCGTCGCTCAGCTCCAGCAGCTCTGGCTCCAGCGCCGCGATGTCGCTCTCCTGATGCAGACTCTTCTCCAGCTGCTGACACAGCTGTTTCAGCCGCGGTACGCCGCTGTAGCTGGCGCTGCCGTGCAGCTTGTGAATAATCTCGCGCAGCCCGTCGACATCATTCTGCGCC
The DNA here is from genome assembly GCF_035783935.1 of Pantoea dispersa. Taxonomy (GTDB): domain Bacteria; phylum Pseudomonadota; class Gammaproteobacteria; order Enterobacterales; family Enterobacteriaceae; genus Pantoea; species Pantoea dispersa_C. The sequence continues at coordinate 232,795 of NZ_JALKOV010000006.1, forward strand.
ATACTCTGCGCCACGCGCAGCTCCACTTCCGGCAGAAAATCCAGCAGCATCTGCAGCAGATCGCGCGCCAGATCGGCCTTGTTCGCCGCCTGGCGCAGCGCCAGCGCCCAGTCGAGTGACGGTGCAATGGCCGGTTGCCGCAACGCGGCCGGCATGCCGCTGGGCGCGTAGCGCTGCAGCAGCTGGCTCAGCTTGTCCTCATCAATCGGCTTGGCGAGATAATCATTCATGCCGGCGGCAATCAGCTGCTCGCGTTCGCCATCCAGCGCATGCGCCGTAACCGCCACAATCGGCGTACTGGCGTGCTGCGGCAAACTGCGAATGATTTCGCTGGCGCGAATGCCGTCGATCTCCGGCATCTGAATATCCATCAGGATGACGTCGAGCCGGTGCTGCCGCGCCTCACAAATCGCCTGGCTGGCGTTGTCGCACAAAATAATGTGCTGCACCTGCTCCTCTAACAGCGCGCCAATCAGCTTCAGGTTGGCCGGATTATCATCCACCGCCATTACCGTCAGCGGCTGGCGTGCGCCACGCGGCCGGGCATCGCTGTGACGCATGTTGAGATCCAGCAGCATCGGCAGCAGCCGCGTCAGCGACACCGGTTTGGCAATGCAGCCAGCAATGCCGCGCGCGCGCAGATCGTCGGCGAACAGCATCATTTCACTCGGCAGCGCCAGCAGCACGGAATCGGCGTGGGTGCGCAGACGGGCAATCAGCGCGTCGGACAGGTTCGCCGGATGCGGATCGCTGACCGGCAGCCCCATTAGCAGCAGCGGGAAGCGGGCATCGGGCAGGTCGTCAAGGCTGGCAAAGTGCTGCACCTGCAGAGGCGTAATACTCAGCATCTCCTGCACCGCTTTTGCCACCGCCGGATGCGGTTCGATATAGGCCAGCGGCGTTGCTTGCAGGTCGTCCAGCACGCGCGGAATCGCTGGCGCGTTTGGATTGAGATCCAGCTGCACCTGCACCCAGAAGGTGGAACCCTGATTCTGCCGGCTGTGGAAGGCGATCTCCCCGCCCATTTCGTGCACCAGCTTCTGCGTAATCACCAGGCCGAGACCGGTGCCGCCGTGGCGACGCGAAATGCTGGCGTCCGCCTGACGAAACGCCTGGAACAGCTGCGACTGCTGCTGATCGGAGATGCCGATGCCGGTATCGTGCACCTGAATCTCCAGTTCAGCCCGCGTGATGCTGAGATGGCGCAGCTCGACGCGCAAATCAATGTGGCCGCGCTCGGTGAATTTGATGGCGTTGCCGATCAGGTTGATCAGAATCTGCTGCAGACGCAGCGGATCGCCAATCACGTTATCCGGTACCTGCTTCTCGAGGCACACGGTGATCTCCAGCCCTTTCTCGTGCGCGGACGGCGCCAGCAGCACCAGCGTTTCATCCAGCGTAGCGCGCAGAGGGAACGGGATCGACTCCAGCACCAGCTTGCCGGCTTCCAGTTTGGAGAAATCGAGCACGTCGTTAATGATGCTGAGCAGATTGTTGGCCGAGCGCTCGATGGTGCTCATGTAATCACGCTGGTTAGTGCTCAGCCCGGTTTTCAGCATCTGCCGGGTAAAGCCGATGACACCATTGAGCGGCGTGCGCAGCTCGTGCGACATATTGGCGAGGAATTCTGACTTGATGCGGGCCGCTTCCTGGGCGCGCTTTTTCGCCAGGTCCAGCTCGACGTTCTGAATCTCCAGCTGCTCCAGCGTTTCGCGCAGATCGTAGGTTGCCTGATCGATGTTCTGCTGCATCTCTTCATGGTAGGCGGTAAGCGACATCGCCATGGCGTTGATGCCGTTTTTCAGGATGCTCAGCTCGCCCAGCATGTAGCCATCCACGCGGCTGTCGAGCTGGCCGCGCCGGATGCGGTCCACGGTGGTAACCATATTGCGGATCGGGCCGGTGACGTCGCGCATCAGTCGATAGGCAAACAGCATGGCGATGCACAGGCAAAACAGCAGCAGCAGGGTGGCGACAAACACCTCTTTGTATTGCTCCAGCCGCACCGACTGCAGATCCAGCTCGATCGCCACATAACCCAGCGGATTACCCGCCGGTTTGGCATCTTCACCCGGCAACTCGTCCACCGAATAGCGTTCAGAGATGATCGGCGTGCGCAGCACCATCAGGTTGCCGTGCCGCTCCACTGACACGCCATCGGCCAGCGTTGAAATATCGGCTTTTTGCAGCAGCGCGAGGTTCTGGTTGTTGTTGGACGTGACGTAGATGTGATTGTTGTTGTCGAAAACCGTAATGGCACGGACAATATCGGAATGACGGCGATGCAGCAGGCTGACCAGCTCGCGAATCGCATCACGATTATGCCACGTCATGCCGTACTCGCTCGACACCGCCAGCGGTTCGATAATGTTGGCACCGGCATCGCGCACCTGATGCTGCAGTTCGTTATAGCGGTGCACCACGAAGAAGGTACTGAGCAGCAGGCCAATCATCAGCGTCGGCGCCAGTATCAGAATCATCATTCGCGCCCGCAGGCTGTATTTGGTCATAATTGTGGCCTGGCGACTCCTGGCATTTTATCCCTGTGCAAAACCGCGTACGGCTGCACACCTTATTAATACTGAGAATTGACAATACTATGGCGCAATTTTACTCCGCAAAACAGCGTGTGACGACGAAGCAACGTCTCAGCGTCACCATTGACGAGCTCGATCCCTTTGGTCAGGGCGTGGCGCGTTACAATGGTAAAACGCTGTTTGTCAGCGGCGCGCTGCCCGGCGAACAGGCTGAGGTGATCCTGACCGAAGATAAGCGTCAGTTTGCGCGCGGCAAAGCCAAAAAGATTACACAACCGAGCCCGCAGCGCCAGCAACCGCGCTGCGTGCACTTCGGCGTGTGCGGCGGCTGCCAGCAGCAGCACGTGTCGGTGGCGCTGCAGCAGGAGAGCAAAGCGCGGGCGCTGGGACGTATGCTGAGTCACGAAGCGGCGCAGCCGGTGCAGGTGGATGAGATCATCAGCGGCGCACCCTGGGGATATCGCCGGCGTGCGCGGCTGGGTTTGCAGTGGCAGCCGAAGCAGCAGCGCCTGCAGATGGGCTTTCGCCAGGCCGCAAGCAACGATCTGATTGAGCTGACGCAGTGCCCCGTTTTGGTGCCCGAGCTTGAAGCGCTGCTGCAGCCGCTGCACCACTGTCTCAGCAGCCTGAACGCGGTGAAACGGCTGGGGCATGTGGAACTGGTGCTGGCGGACAACGGCCCGCTGATGGTGCTGCGCCATCTTGATGCGCTCTCTGCGGCGGACCGGACAAAACTGGAACGTTTTTCGCATGAGCACCGGCTGATGATTTGGCTGGCGGACGGCAGCGACGCGCTGGAAGCGCTCAACGCCGAGCGGCCTTACTACCGTTCGTTTGATTTACAGCTAACCTTTAGCCCGCAGGATTTCATTCAGGTCAACGATGGCGTGAATCAGCAGATGGTGGCACAGGCCATTGCCTGGCTGGATCTGCAGCCGGACGATCGGGTGCTGGATCTGTTCTGTGGCATGGGCAACTTCACATTGCCGCTAGGAAAGTTCGTACAAAATGCGGTGGGTGTGGAGGGCGTTGCAGCATTAGTGCGCCAGGCAGAGTATAATGCTCAGCTTAACAATCTCAGAAATGTCTGCTTCTTCCAGCACAATTTAGAGGAAGATGTCTCGCGCCAGCCCTGGGCGGCGCAGGGATTTAATAAGGTGTTACTGGATCCGGCACGAGCCGGGGCCGCGGGCGTGATGTCGCATATCGTTAAACTTGCGCCGCAACGCGTGGTCTATGTGTCCTGTAACCCAACAACACTTGCCCGCGACAGCCAGACATTACTGTCGGCGGGCTACCATCTGGAAAGGGTCGCGATGCTGGATATGTTCCCTCATACCAGCCATCTCGAATCCATGGTGCTGTTTAGCAAAACATAAGCGATGTTTAAGTCGCTGCGGCAGGAGAGGATATGGTTGCGGTTAGAAGTGCGCATTTAAATACGGCCGGGGAATTTGCCCTTGACCAGTGGATCGCCAGCTTGAGTATCAGTAATCCGCAGTCCTGTGAGCGACTGGCGGCAGCATGGCGCTACTGTGAAGCCGAAACGCACGACCATCCAGATCAGGCTCTGCTGCTGTGGCGCGGTATCGAGATGGTGGAAATTCTCACCATGCTCAGTATGGACATCGATAGCCTGCGCGCTGCGCTGGTGTTTCCGCTGGCCAACGCAGGCGTGGTGAGCGAAGAGGATCTGGAGCAGGCCTTTGGCAAAAGCATCGTCTCGCTGGTGCACGGCGTGCGTGATATGGATGCCATCCGCCAGCTGAAAGCCATTCACAACGACTCAATGGCCTCGGAGCAGGTGGATAACGTGCGCCGCATGCTGCTGGCGATGGTGGAAGATTTCCGCTGCGTGGTGATCAAACTGGCAGAACGTATCGCCCATCTGCGCGAGATGAAAGATGCGCCGGAAGATGAGCGCGTGCTGGCGGCCAAAGAGAGCACCAACATCTATGCGCCGCTGGCCAACCGTCTCGGGATCGGCCAGCTCAAATGGGAACTGGAAGATTATTGCTTCCGCTACCTGCATCCTGATGAATACAAGCGCATCGCCAAACTGCTGCACGAACGCCGCATCGACCGTGAGCAATATATTGATAACTTCGTCGATAACCTGCGTAAAGAGATGCAGAAAGAGGGTGTGCGCGCGGAAGTTTACGGCCGTCCCAAGCATATCTACAGCATCTGGCGCAAGATGCAGAAGAAGTCGCTGGCGTTTGATGAGCTGTTCGACGTGCGCGCGGTGCGCATCGTCGCTGAACGCCTGCAGGACTGCTACGGCGCGCTCGGCACCGTTCACACGCTGTACCGTCATCTGCCGAGTGAGTTCGACGATTACGTCGCCAATCCCAAGCCGAACGGCTACCAGTCGATCCATACCGTGGTGCTGGGACCGCAGGGCAAAACGGTCGAAATTCAGATCCGTACCCGCCAGATGCACGAGGACGCTGAACTCGGCGTCGCGGCTCACTGGAAGTACAAAGAAGGGCCAACCGCCAGCAACGCGCGCGGTGCCGCAGGGCACGAAGAGCGTATCGCCTGGCTGCGTAAGCTGATTACCTGGCAGGAAGAGATGGCGGATTCCGGCGAGATGCTGGAAGAGGTGCGCAGCCAGGTGTTTGATGATCGCGTGTACGTGTTTACGCCGAAAGGCGACGTGGTCGATTTGCCGGCCGGTTCCACGCCGCTCGACTTTGCCTATCACATTCACAGTGATATCGGCCACCGCTGCATTGGCGCCAAAATCGGCGGCCGCATCGTGCCCTTTACCTATCAGCTGCAGATGGGCGACCAGATTGAGGTGATCACCCAGAAGCAGCCGAACCCGAGCCGCGACTGGCTGAACCCTAACCTCGGCTACATCACCACCAGCCGCGGGCGCTCGAAGATTCACGCGTGGTTCCGTAAACAGGATCGCGACAAAAATATCGCGGCCGGCCGGCAGATTCTCGATAGCGAGCTGGGCCAGCTGGATATCAGCATGCGCGAAGCCGAGAAGCTGCTGCTGCCGCGTTATAACGTCAGCTCGCAGGATGAGCTGCTGGCGATGATTGGCGGCGGGGACATTCGTCTCAATCAGATGGTTAACTTCCTGCAGGCGAAGCTCAACAAGCCGAGCGCCGAAGAGGAAGATCGCGAAGCGCTGCGTCAGCTGACGCAGAAATCGCATCAGCCGTCGTCGGCACGCAAAGAGAGTGGCCGCGTGGTAGTAGAGGGCGTGGGCAATCTGCTGCACCACATTGCGCGCTGCTGCCAGCCGATTCCGGGCGACGACATTGTCGGGTTTATTACCCAGGGACGCGGCATTTCGATTCACCGCGCCGACTGCGATCAGCTCAGCGAACTGATTTCGCATGCGCCGGAACGCATTGTCGATGCGGTGTGGGGCGAAAGTTACTCCAGCGGCTATTCGCTGGTGGTGCGCGTCACGGCCAACGATCGCAGCGGCCTGCTGCGCGACATCACCACCATTCTGGCGAATGAGAAGGTCAACGTACTGGGCGTGTCCAGCCGCAGCGACACCAAAAAGCAGCTCGCCACCATCGATATGGATATCGAGATTTATAACCAGCAGGTGCTGGGTCGCGTGCTGGCGCGCCTTAATCAGGTGCCGGATATTATCGATGCGCGCCGTTTGCATTAAGCCGTGATTCGACCGGGGCGCAGCCATGCGCACCCGGGCAATACCGCGTCATTACCCTGCAGGGTCGCCATTGATGGCGACCGATGCTGCAAAGCACCTCACCATTTATGGCTTTTTTATCTTGTTGTTCCGGGGACTTTCATGACTGCTTTAAACCGCCTGCTCACCATCATGCAAACCCTGCGCGATCCGGTGCACGGCTGCCCGTGGGATCGCCAGCAGACCTTTGCCTCTATCGCGCCGTACACGCTGGAAGAGACCTATGAAGTCATTGATGCCATCCAGCGCGAAGACTTTGACGATCTGCGCGGCGAACTGGGCGATCTGCTGTTTCAGGTGGTGTTTTACGCCCAGATGGCCGACGAACAGCAGCGCTTTAACTTCGATGACATCTGCAATGCCATCAGTGACAAACTGGAGCGTCGCCATCCGCACATCTTCGGTGAAGTGCAGGTCGATTCCACCGCAGAAGTGCTGAAAAACTGGGAGGCGATCAAGCAGCGCGAGCGTGCGGAGAAGTCGCAGCACTCGGTGCTCGACGATATCCCCAAAGCGCTGCCGGCGCTGATGCGCGCTTATAAAATTCAGAAGCGCTGTCACAGCGTAGGCTTCGACTGGGACAGCCTCGGCCCGGTGCTGGACAAAGTGCATGAAGAGATCGACGAAGTGATGCATGAAGCGCAGCAGGCGGTGATCGACAGCGACAAGCTGGAAGAGGAGATCGGCGATCTGCTGTTCGCGACCGTCAATCTGTCGCGCCATCTCGGCAGCAAAGCGGAGACCGCGCTGCAGAAGGCCAACGACAAGTTCGAGCGCCGCTTCCGTCAGGTAGAGAATATTATTCAGGCGCAGGGGCTGAGCATGGAACAGGCCACGCTGGCGCAGATGGAAGCTGCGTGGCAGCAGGTCAAAGCCGGCGAATAGCGCCACGCCGCCCGACAGCGCAGCGCTGATGATTATTCCAGCGCTGAGCATAAAATCACCGCCTGAGCTTACTCGATTCAGCCAGTCGGCAACTTTGTGACGTACGTCAACATTTCACCCGACGCTCTCCGCTATGTTACAGGCTGTAATGCGAGGAGGATGGTGTGATTCATCAATTGTGGCTGCGGACGACTTCGGGTATACTGTTTTCCCGTCCTGGTTATTCCACCGTCTTTAAACCTAAACTCTCAGGTTCAGCATGACAACGAATTATATTTTTGTGACCGGCGGGGTCGTTTCCTCTCTGGGCAAAGGCATTGCCGCAGCCTCCCTCGCAGCCATCCTTGAAGCACGTGGTCTGAATGTGACCATCATGAAACTCGATCCGTACATCAACGTCGATCCGGGTACCATGAGCCCGACGCAGCACGGTGAAGTATTCGTCACCGATGACGGGGCCGAGACCGATCTGGATTTAGGTCACTACGAGCGTTTCATTCGTACCAGAATGTCGCGCCGCAACAACTTTACTACCGGTCGTATCTACTCAGAAGTGCTGCGCAAAGAGCGTCGCGGCGACTATCTGGGCGCGACGATTCAGGTCATCCCACACATCACCAACGCCATCAAAGAGCGCATCATTGAAGGTGGCGAAGGTCATGACGTCGTGCTGGTGGAAATCGGCGGAACCGTGGGCGATATCGAATCACTGCCGTTCCTGGAAGCGATTCGCCAGATGGCGGTTGATGTGGGCCGTGAACACACCATGTATATGCACCTGACGCTGGTGCCTTATATGGCGGCGGCCGGCGAGGTGAAAACCAAGCCAACCCAGCACTCGGTCAAAGAACTGCTGTCGATTGGTATTCAGCCTGACGTGCTGATTTGCCGTTCAGACCGCGCGGTGCCGGCTAACGAGCGGGCGAAGATTGCGCTGTTCTGTAACGTGCCGGAAAAAGCGGTTATCTCGCTGAAAGACGTCGATTCGATCTACAAGATCCCGGGCCTGCTGAAATCGCAGGGTCTGGATGATTACATCTGCAAGCGTTTCAACCTGAACGCACCGGAAGCCAATCTGGCCGAGTGGGAGCAGGTGATTTACGAAGAAGCCAATCCGGGCGGCGAAGTGACCATCGGTATGGTCGGCAAATATGTTGAGCTGCCGGATGCTTACAAATCCGTGATTGAAGCGCTGAAGCACGGCGGCCTGAAAAATCGCGTCACCGTTAACATCAAGCTGATTGACTCGCAGGATGTGGAAACGCGCGGCGTCGAAATTCTGAAAGATCTCGATGCTATCCTGATTCCAGGCGGCTTCGGTTACCGCGGTGTGGAAGGTAAGTTGCTGACCGCGCAATACGCGCGTGAAAACAACATTCCGTACCTCGGCATTTGCCTGGGCATGCAGATTGCGCTGATGGAATTCGCGCGCAACGTGGCCGGGATGGAAGGCGCCAACTCCACTGAATTTGTGCCAGACTGTAAGTACCCGGTGGTTGCGTTAATCACCGAATGGCGCGATGAAAACGGTAACGTTGAACAGCGTACCGAGCAGAGCGATCTGGGCGGCACCATGCGTCTGGGAAGCCAGCAGTGCCAGCTGACGCCGGAAAGCAAAGTGCGCCAGCTGTATGGTTCTGACGTGATTACTGAGCGTCATCGCCACCGTTACGAAGTAAACAATCTGCTGCTGAAGCCGATTGAAGCGGCGGGTCTGCACATCGCAGGCCGTTCCGGCGACGATCAACTGGTAGAGATCATCGAGATCCCGAATCATCCATGGTTTGTAGCCTGCCAGTTCCACCCGGAATTCACGTCGACCCCGCGTGATGGTCATCCGCTGTTCGCTGGCTTTGTGAAAGCCGCGCAGGAGCACCAGAAGCGTTTAGCGAAGTAAGAGTTTAACGAACAGCGCGCGAACTTTTCGCGCGTTGTTTGTCTTAGGATTGACTAACTTGTACTGAGGAAAATCGAATGTCCAAAATCGTTAAAGTCATCGGTCGCGAAATCATCGACTCCCGTGGCAACCCGACTGTAGAAGCAGAAGTGCATCTGGAAGGCGGTTTCGTTGGTCTGGCAGCTGCGCCATCAGGTGCATCAACCGGTTCCCGCGAAGCACTGGAGCTGCGTGACGGTGATAAGTCTCGCTTCCTGGGCAAAGGCGTAACCAAAGCCGTGGCTGCGGTTAACGGCCCAATCGCTGACGCGGTAAAAGGCAAAGATGCCAAAGACCAGGCGAACATCGATAAGATCATGATCGAGCTGGACGGTACTGACAACAAATCCAACTTCGGTGCAAACGCCATTCTGGCGGTTTCTCTGGCAGCAGCGAAAGCAGCAGCAGCCTCTAAAGGCCTGCCACTGTACGCACACATTGCTGAACTGAACGGCACCCCAGGCAAATACTCTATGCCACTGCCAATGATGAACATCATCAACGGTGGTGAGCACGCGGATAACAACGTTGATATCCAGGAATTCATGATTCAGCCAGTTGGCGCGAAAAACGTGAAAGAAGCCATCCGTATGGGTTCCGAAGTTTTCCACAACCTGGCAAAAGTTCTGAAAGCCAAAGGCATGAGCACGGCGGTGGGTGACGAAGGTGGCTACGCGCCAAACCTGGGTTCTAACGCCGAAGCGCTGGCTGTTATCGCGGAAGCAGTAAAAGCAGCAGGCTACGAGCTGGGCAAAGACATCACCCTGGCGATGGACTGCGCAGCATCTGAATTCTACAAAGACGGCAAATATGTGCTGGCAGGCGAAGGCAACAAAGCGTTCACCTCTGAAGAGTTCACCCACTTCCTGGAAGACCTGACCAAACAGTACCCAATCGTCTCTATCGAAGATGGTCTGGATGAGTCTGACTGGAACGGCTTCGCTTACCAGACCAAAGTGCTGGGCGACAAAATTCAGCTGGTGGGCGACGACCTGTTCGTAACCAACACCAAAATCCTGAAAGAAGGTATCGATAAAGGTATCGCTAACTCCATCCTGATCAAATTCAACCAGATCGGTTCTCTGACCGAAACTCTGGCGGCGATCAAGATGGCGAAAGACGCTGGCTACACCGCGGTAATTTCACACCGCTCTGGCGAAACTGAAGATGCCACCATCGCTGACCTGGCAGTTGGTACTGCCGCTGGCCAGATCAAAACCGGTTCGATGAGCCGTTCTGACCGCGTAGCTAAGTACAACCAGCTGATTCGTATCGAAGAAGCGCTGGGTGACAAAGCGCCGTTCAACGGTCTGAAAGAAGTTAAAGGCCAGGCGTAATCGCCTGCGGATGTGGCTTAACGGCCACATTGCCTGACATCAAGCCCCGCCCTGTGCGGGGCTTTTGCTTTTTATGGCACGAAGCAGCTGTGAAGCGACGCACAAAATCTGCCATAATCTGCGCCTCGAATTGCTGACGTGAGTAAAAAATGTTCTACCCGATTAACGAAATGTTCCAGACGCTGCAGGGCGAAGGTTTTTACACCGGCGTGCCGGCCATCTTTATCCGCTTACAAGGATGTCCGGTGGGCTGTAGCTGGTGTGATACCAAACATACCTGGGAAACGCGGGCGGATCGGGAGACGTCGCTGGGAGACATTCTGGTTAAAACCGTGGAGAGCGATGCCTGGGGCAGCGCCGATGCGGCCACGCTGATCGCGAGTATTCAGCGTCAGGGCTGGACCGCCCGCCATGTGGTGATCACCGGCGGTGAACCGGCAATTTTTGATTTACGTCCGCTGACGGAAGCGCTCGAAGCGGCCGGTTTTCAGTGTCAGATTGAAACCAGCGGCACCCACGAAGTGCACTGTTCCGCCGCTACCTGGGTAACGGTGTCGCCGAAAGTTAATATGCGGGGTGGCTACGATGTGCTGCCGCAGGCGCTGCAGCGGGCAGATGAGATCAAACATCCGGTGGCGCGCGAGCGGGATGTCGAAGCGCTGGATGCACTGCTGGCCGGCCTGCAGGACGAGAAAAAACGCATTGTGGCGCTGCAGCCCATCAGCCGTGGCGATGCGGCGACCAGACTGTGTATAGAAACCTGCATTGCCCGCAACTGGCGGCTTTCGATGCAGACGCACAAATACCTGAATATCGCCTGATTCAGCGGGTGCGCACCCGGCAAAATCAACGCAATTGTGGCTGGTGCGCATCAATGCGCACCCTACAAAACTCATTACACCGTAGGGTCGCCATTGATGGCGACCTTCTGACCTTTACCGCGGCTGTCAGCCGCGATAGACGCAGCCAGCGGTGCAGGTCTCTTTGATCATCACCGCACTCAGCTCAGGCAGAATCGGCTTCATCTCATCCCAGATCCATTTCGCCATCACTTCGCTGGTCGGGTTCTCCAGGCCAGGGATATCGTTGAGGTAATGATGGTCGAGACGATCGTAGATCGGCATGAACGCCGCCTTCAGTTCGGCAAAATCCATTACCCAACCGGTATGCGCATCCACTTCACCGGTAATTTCCAGTCGTACCAGAAATGAATGGCCGTGCAGACGACCGCATTTATGCCCTTCCGGCACGTGAGGTAAGCGGTGGGCCGCTTCAAACTGGAACTCTTTAAACAGCGTGGTAGACATAATGGCTCTCAGACGTAAAAACCGCTGAAGTCTACCTGAAAAGCAGATTTTTCGCACCCGCCTGCGCCGAAAAGGGCATTTCTGATAATCGGCAACTGACTGCACAAATTAACTGATTGAATTACGACAAGTTTATTTACCACTTTTAGTGGTTAAGATGACCCGAAAAACCACTTAGTCATTTTGGTTATTTATTATGTCGAAGCCTTATTTAATCGTTAATATACAGGCCGGTAACCTACCCACTCTTCCGCCGCTTCCCGGTACGGATTTCTGACACTGGAATTTTTAACGCGATGACGACTCAGGCACCCCCAGCGATGCTTCCGCTATCCCCGGAGCAAATTGCGCGCTTACAGGCCGCGACCACCGATTTCAATCCAACGCAGCTGGCATGGCTCTCGGGCTATTTCTGGGGCATGGTTAATCAGGCGCCGGGCACCGTTGCCGCGCCCGCGCCGGTCGCCGCTGAGGTGCCGGGCATTACGCTGATCTCCGCCTCACAAACCGGCAATGCGCGCCGGCTGGCCGAGCAGCTGCGTGACGATCTGCTGGCGGCGAAACTGAGCGTTAACCTGGTGAACGCCGGCGACTACAAATTCAAACAGATCGCGCAGGAAAAACTGCTGGTCATCGTGACTTCAACGCAGGGCGAGGGCGAGCCGCCGGAAGAGGCGGTGGCGCTGCATAAATTCCTGCTGTCGAAGAAAGCGCCGAAGCTGAGCGACACTGCCTTTGCGGTGTTTGGTCTCGGCGATACCTCCTACGAATTTTTCAGCCAGGCCGGGAAAGATTTCGATCAGCGTCTGGCCGAACTGGGCGGCGAGCGCCTGCTGGATCGCGTGGATGCCGATGTTGAATACAGCGAGCTGGCCAGCGCCTGGCGTCTGCAGCTCACCGATCTCCTGAAAGCACGCGTGCCGGCGGAACCGGCAGCACAGCTGGCAGCCAGCGCGGCTGGCAGCGTCAATCTGGTGGACAGCAGTCCTTACACCAAAGAAGCGCCGCTCACCGCCAGCTTTGCCCTGAACCAGAAGATTACCGGTCGCAACTCCGATAAAGACGTGCGCCATATCGAAATCGATCTGGGAGATTCTGGTCTGCGTTACCAGCCGGGCGATGCGCTCGGCGTTTGGTATGAAAACGATGCGGAACTGGTGCAGGAGCTGCTGCAGCTGGTATGGCTGAAAGGCGATGAGCAGGTCGAGGTGCGCGGAGAAACCCTGCCGCTGGCCGAGGCGCTGCAGAAACATTTTGAGCTGACGGTGAACACGCCGCAGATCGTCGAACAGTATGCGGCCCTGTCGCGCAACGAGGCGCTGCTGGCGCTGGCGGGCGACAAGCCGAAGCTGCAAAGCTTCGCGCAGAGCTTCCCGATTGTTGACATGGTGCGTCAGGCACCGACCGAACTCAACGCCGGACAACTGACGGGCCTGCTGCGTCCGCTGACGCCGCGCCTTTACTCCATCGCCTCGTCGCAGGCGGAGAGTGAAACCGAAGTGCATATCACCGTCGGTGCGGTGCGTTATGAGATTGACGGTCGTCAGCGCGGCGGCGGTGCCTCTACCTGGCTGGCCGATCGCCTGGAAGAAGACGGCGAGATCCGCGTGTTTATCGAACACAACGATAATTTCCGCCTGCCGGCCAATCCGGATGCGCCGGTGATCATGATCGGCCCGGGCACCGGTATTGCCCCGTTCCGCGCCTTCATGCAGCAGCGTGAGAACGACGGTGCCAGCGGTAAAAACTGGCTGTTCTTTGGTAATCCGCACTTCACCGAAGATTTCCTCTATCAGGTAGAGTGGCAGAAATATGTCAAAGACGGTCTGCTGACCCATATCGATCTGGCGTGGTCGCGCGATCAGGCCGAAAAGATTTACGTACAGGATAAAATCCGCGCCAGAGGAGCGGAAGTGTGGCGCTGGATTGAAGAGGGCGCGCACCTGTACGTCTGCGGCGACGCCAATCGCATGGCGAAAGACGTTGAGCAGGCATTACTGGATGTGGTGGTCGAACACGGCGGCATGGATCGTGAAACCGCTGACGAATTTTTGAGTGAGCTGCGCATTGAGCGCCGTTATCAGCGAGACGTTTACTAATGAGCGAAAAACATCCTGGACCGCTGGTGGTTGAAGGCAAACTTTCCGACGCTGAGCGTCTGAAAAAGCAGAGCAACTACCTGCGCGGCACCATTTTAGAAGATCTCGACAATGGCCTGACCGGCGGCTTTACCGGCGACAACTTCCTGCTGATCCGTTTTCACGGTATGTACCAGCAGGATGACCGCGACATCCGCGCCGAGCGCGCCGCGCAGAAGCTGGAGCCGCGTCATGCCATGATGCTGCGCTGCCGTCTGCCGGGCGGCATCATCACGCCAACGCAGTGGCTGGCGATTGATAAATTTGCCACCGACAAAACGCTGTACGGCAGCATTCGCCTGACCAACCGCCAGACGTTCCAGTTTCACGGCATTCTGAAGAAGAACGTTAAGCCAACTCACCAGATGCTGCACGAAGTCGGACTGGACGCGCTGGCCACCGCCAACGACGTCAACCGTAACGTGCTGTGCACCTCGAACCCGGTGGAGTCTGAGCTGCATCAGGAAGCGTACGAGTGGGCGAAAAAACTCTCTGAACATCTGCTGCCGCAGACGCGCGCTTATGCCGAGATCTGGTGGGATAAGGAGAAGGTCGCCACCACCGATCAGGAGCCGATCCTCGGTGAGACCTATCTGCCACGTAAGTTTAAAACTACCGTGGTGGTGCCGCCGCACAACGATGTCGATCTGCATGCGAACGATCTGAACTTCATCGCCATTGCGGAGAACGGCAAGCTGATTGGCTTTAACCTGCTGGTCGGCGGCGGCTTGTCGATTGAGCACGGCAACAAAGCCACCTACGCGCGCACCGCCAGCGAGTTTGGTTACCTGCCGGTGGAGAAGATCCTTGATGTGGCGGCGGCGGTGGTCACCACGCAGCGCGACTGGGGTAACCGTACCGATCGTAAAAATGCCAAAACCAAATACACGCTGGAGCGCGTCGGCGTCGAGACCTTTAAAGCCGAAGTCGAGAAGCGCGCTGGCCTGACGTTCGAGCCGATTCGCCCGTACGAATTTACCACCCGCGGCGATCGCATCGGCTGGGTGAAGGGCATCGACCACAAATGGCACCTGACGCTGTTTATCGAAAACGGTCGCCTGCTGGATTATCCGGGCCGTCCGCTGAAGCGCGGTATCGCCGAGATCGCCAAAGTGCATCAGGGCGACTTCCGCCTGACCGCCAATCAGAACCTGATTGTGGCCGGCGTGCCGGAGGCGCAGAAAGCGCAGATCGAAGCCATTGCGCGTGAGCACGGCCTGATGGAAGCGGTCACGCCGCAGCGCGAGAACTCGATGGCCTGCGTGGCGTTTCCGACCTGTCCGCTGGCGATGGCTGAAGCCGAACGCTTCCTGCCATCCTTCGTCAGCAAAGTGGAAGAGATCATGCACCGCCACGGCGTTGGCGAAGAGCACATAGTGTTACGCGTTACCGGTTGTCCGAACGGCTGTGGCCGTGCCATGCTGGCCGAACTGGGCCTGGTGGGCAAAGCGCCGGGCCGTTACAACCTGCATATTGGTGGTAATCGCATCGGCACGCGCATTCCGCGCATGTACCGCGAAAACATCACGGAAAACGAAATCCTCGCCAGCATCGACGAACTGGTGGCACGCTGGGCCAGCGAGCGCACGGCGGATGAAGGGTTTGGTGACTTCGTGATTCGCGCGGGCATTGTGAAGCCGGTGGTCGATCCCGCCCGTGATTTCTGGGACCCGGAGGCAGTATGACACTACCCGATCTCGCCAGCCTGAACAGCGGCAGCAAAGTCGATCGCATCATGGCGCTGGCGGAAAGCAACGTCCAGCTGGAAAAGCTCTCTGCCGAACAGCGCGTCAGCTGGGCGCTGGAGCAGCTGCCGGGCGCCTTTGTGCTGTCGTCGAGTTTCGGTATTCAGGCGGCGGTGCTGCTGCACATGGTCACGCAGCAGCGCCCGGATATTCCGGTGATCCTCACCGATACCGGTTATCTGTTCCCTGAGACCTACCGCTTCATCGATGAACTGACGCAGCAGCTGAACCTGAATCTGCAGATCTTCCGCGCCGACACGTCACCGGCGTGGCAGGAAGCGCGTTACGGCAAACTGTGGGAGCAGGGCGTTGAAGGGATCGAGCAGTACAATCAGCTTAACAAAGTTGAACCGATGAACCGCGCGCTGCAAACGCTGGGTGCGCAGACCTGGTTTGCCGGCCTGCGCCGCGATCAGTCTGGCAGCCGCGCCAGCCTGCCGGTATTGGCCGTGCAGCGTGGCGTGTTTAAAATCCTGCCGATCATCGACTGGGATAACCGTCAGGTGCACCAGTATCTGAAGCAGCATGGGCTGAAGTACCATCCGCTGTGGGACGAAGGTTATCTCTCCGTGGGCGACACGCATACCACGCGCAAGTGGGAGCCGGGGATGGCAGAGGAAGAGACGCGCTTTTTCGGCCTCAAACGCGAGTGCGGGTTACACGAAGGCTGACTGGCTCAGTGGTAACAGGGTGCGTATTGATGCGCACCCATATGAAACCGGCCTGTTCACGTCTTATAACGTGGGATTGGTCAGTTCCGTCAGCAGCGGCTGCAAAATGCGTACGCTGTCGCGCGTACGCTGATTAATGCGCCCTGGCAGCCAGTGGTCGATATAGGTCAGATTATCGCGCCCGGTCTGATGCCGCACCGTGCCATCCGGAAAATGCGGTGAGCGCGCGCGCTGTTGCTCACCCGCTTTATTGCCCAGTGCCCAGTTAGCGGCCGTCACGTCCAGCAGCGGAATCCCCGCTTTATCAAACGGATTCACGCCCGGGTAATCGCGCGCGGTCAGCACATGGCTGGCGGCCGCGATGCCGTAACGGTGCGCAATCTGCAGCGCACGTGCGCTGGTCTGCTTACGCACCGCCGCTGGCGTGTTCATGCCGTTATTAAAGTAGAGGCGATCGCCAACGATCAGGCTGTTCAGATCGATCACCAGCAGCGTATCTTTCTTCTCCTGCGTGCTCATGCGCGCCAGATAATCATCCATGCCGTGCAGACCGGCTTCGCCCGCGCTCAGCGCCACGAAGCGCACGCCATAGTGCAGCGGCGTCTGGCTCAGCGCGCTGGCCAGCTCCAGCATCACGCCCAGCCCGGAGGCGTTATCATCCACGCCCTGTAAACGCAGTCCGCCGAGATTATTATCTGCCTCGTGCTGGCTGAGCGGCGTCCAGGTATCCAGATGGGTGACGATGAGAATCTCCTGCGGCACGCTGCCGGCGCGAGCCGCGATCACCGAGGTGGCGGTCACTTTATGGCGCCGCGTGTTGCCCTGTTTCTCCAGCCAGTTGTAGCTGGTATTGAACTGTCGGGTATTGCTCTGATAACCAAGCTGGGTGAACTGCTGCTGCAGATAATCTGCCGTCATCAGCTCGGCCGGGCTGCCGCTCATGCGGCCGGGGAAATAGGTGGCAATGTGGCGCAGCTGCTGTTCGGCAAAGTGGCCAGGTGCGATCGTTGCAGCCTGCGCCAGCAGAGGCAAACCGCCAGCAATCAGTGCTGCCAGCACGCTGCGGCGGAGAGTGGCAAACATAGTGGTTGTCCTTTTCTGACATCCCGTCAGGGTAAAAAAATTCTGAGTTAGTATGAAACTGTGACGTCGCCTGCACAATTTGAATCGCTCCGAAACACCAGCAATATCATTTGTTAAGCACAAATTGTTATCAGCAATCCTGGTGCGTTATTCCATTTGGTAACTACTCATGCTAATTCGTAATTTCATCTGCCAGAAGGCAGGGACGTATAGTCGCGTTAACTTATTGTAAAACTAACAAGGTTAACGTGGATTACTTGCCTCTTTTTGCCGATCTCAAAAACCGTCCGGTGCTGGTGGTCGGCGGTGGCGAAATCGCTGCGCGTAAAATTGAGCTGCTGCGGCGAGCCGGTGCGCACGTGCGGGTGGCCGCGCGCGAGCTCGGCCATGAACTGCAGGCGCTGCGCGACATTAACGCCGTCGAGTGGATTGCTCAGCACTTCGACCCGGCGCAGCTGGATGATGTTTTCCTCGTGATTGCCGCCACCGACGACAATGCCCTCAACGCGCAGGTGTTTGATGCTGCCAATGCGCGCCACAAGCTGGTTAACGTGGTCGACGATCAGCCGAAATGCAGCTTTATCTTCCCGTCGATTGTCGATCGCTCACCGCTGGTGGTGGCGATCTCCTCCAGCGGCACCGCGCCGGTGCTGGCACGACTGCTGCGTGAAAAAATCGAAGCGTTGCTGCCCGCGAATCTCGGGCAGATGGCGGAAGTGGCCGGTCAGTGGCGCGACAAAGTCAAACAGCGCTACCACAAAATGTCTGACCGTCGCCGTTTCTGGGAGCGCGCCTTCAATGGTCTGTTTGCCAGCCAGATGGCGGCGGGCAACGTCAACGAAGCGCGCCGCACGCTCGATCGCGAGCTGGAGAATACCTCCGATAACCAGGGTGAAATCACGCTGGTCGGTGCCGGTCCGGGCGACAGCGGTTTGCTGACGCTACGCGGGCTGCAGGTGATGCAGCTGGCCGACGTGGTGCTGTATGACCATCTGGTCAGCGACGAGGTGCTGGAGCTGGTGAGACGTGATGCCGATCGTATCTGCGTCGGCAAACGCGCCGGTGCCCATTCGGTGCCGCAGGAAGAGACCAATCAGATGCTGGTAACGCTGGCGCAGCAGGGCAAGCGCGTGGTGCGCCTGAAGGGCGGCGATCCGTTTATTTTTGGCCGCGGCGGCGAAGAGCTGCAGGCAGCGCAGGCGGCGGGCATTCCGTTCCAGGTGGTGCCGGGCATCACTGCTGCTGCAGGCGCAACCGCCTATGCCGGTATTCCGTTAACCCACCGCGATCATGCCCAGAGCGTGATGTTTATCACCGGTCACTGCCGCGCCGATGGCGATGGCATCGACTGGCCGTCGCTGGCGCGTGCGCGGCAGACGCTGGCGATTTACATGGGCACGGTAAAAGCGGCGGAAATTGCTGCCGGGCTGGTCGAACACGGTCGTGCGCCGTCAACGCCGGTGGCGGTGATTGGTCGCGGCACGCGCCAGGATCAGCAGGTGCTGACCGGCACCTTAGCACAACTCGAGGCGCTGGCAGCTGCCGCGCCGACGCCAGCGCTGTTAGTGATCGGCGAAGTGGTGAATCTGCACGGGCAACTTGCCTGGTTCCAACATTCGGCACAGCAGGGGGCTCGCGAGTCCGCCGTTGTCAATTTGGCTTGAGGAAAAATTATGGACCAAAATCGTCTCACTCATCTGCGCCAGCTGGAGGCAGAGAGTATCCATATCATCCGCGAGGTGGCGGCCGAGTTCAGCAATCCGGTGATGATGTACTCCATCGGTAAAGACTCCTCGGTGATGCTGCATCTGGCGCGCAAAGCCTTCTATCCGGGCACGCTGCCGTTTCCGCTGCTGCACGTTGATACCGGCTGGAAATTCCGCGAAATGTATGAGTTCCGCGACCGCACTGTGAAAGCGATGGGCGCGGAGCTGCTGGTGCACCGCAACCCGGAAGGCGTGGCGATGGGCATCAACCCGTTCGTACACGGCAGCGCTAAACACACTGACATCATGAAAACCGAGGGCCTGAAACAGGCGCTGAACAAATACGGTTTTGATGCGGCGTTCGGTGGCGCACGCCGTGACGAAGAGAAGTCGCGCGCCAAAGAGCGTATTTATTCGTTCCGCGATCGTTTCCACCGCTGGGACCCGAAAAACCAGCGTCCGGAGCTGTGGCACAACTACAACGGCCAGATCAACAAAGGCGAAAGCATCCGCGTGTTCCCGCTCTCCAACTGGACCGAACTGGATATCTGGCAGTACATCTTCCTGGAAAACATTGAGATCGTGCCGCTGTATCTGGCGGCACCGCGTCCGGTGCTGGAGCGCGACGGCATGCTGATGATGGTTGATGACGATCGTATCAACCTGCAGCCGGGTGAAGTGATTAAGCAGCGCATGGTGCGTTTCCGTACCCTCGGCTGCTGGCCGCTGACCGGCGCGGTGGAATCCGACGCGCAGACGCTGCCGGAAATCATTGAAGAGATGCTGGTCTCCACCACCAGTGAACGTCAGGGGCGCGTGATTGACCGCGACCAGGCCGGTTCGATGGAACTGAAAAAACGTCAGGGTTATTTCTAAGGAGACGCCGATGAATACCGTTATTGCCCAACAGATTGCCGAGCAGGGCGGCGTTGAAGCCTGGCTGACCGCGCAACAACACAAAAGCCTGCTGCGTTTCCTCACCTGCGGCAGCGTCGACGACGGCAAAAGCACGCTGATTGGCCGTCTGCTGCACGACACGCGCCAGATTTATGAAGATCAGCTGTCGTCGCTGCACAATGACAGCAAACGTCACGGCACCCAGGGCGAGAAACTCGATCTGGCGCTGCTGGTTGATGGCCTGCAGGCCGAGCGCGAGCAGGGCATCACCATCGATGTGGCCTATCGCTATTTCTCCACCGAGAAGCGCAAGTTCATCATCGCCGACACGCCGGGGCACGAGCAGTACACGCGTAACATGGCGACCGGTGCCTCGACCTGCGATCTGGCGATCCTGCTGATCGATGCGCGCAAAGGCGTGCTGGATCAGACCCGTCGCCACAGCTTTATTGCCACGCTGCTGGGCATCAAACACCTGGTGGTGGCGATCAACAAGATGGATCTGGTGGCGTATAGCCAGGAGACCTTCGAGCAGATCAAACAGGATTACCTCGATTTTGCCGCGCAGCTGCCGGACGATCTCGATATCCGCTTTGTGCCGATGTCGGCGCTGGAAGGCGATAACGTCGCCACTCCGAGCGTAACCATGCCGTGGTACAGCGGCCCGACGCTGCTCGACGTGCTGGAGACGGTAGAGCTGAAGCGCGTGGTCGACACGCAGCCAATGCGCTTCCCGGTGCAGTATGTCAACCGGCCGAACCTCGACTTCCGTGGCTATGCCGGTACGCTGGCGTCAGGTACGGTCAGCGTCGGCCAGCGGGTGAAAGTGCTGCCATCCGGCGTGGAATCCAGCATTGCGCGTATCGTCACCTTTGACGGCGATCTGCAGCAGGCCGCCGCCGGTGAGGCGATTACCCTGGTGCTGAACGATGAGATCGACATCAGCCGTGGCGATCTGCTGGTGGATGCCGCGGCCGATTTGCAGGCGGTGCAGTCCGCCACCGTCGACGTGGTGTGGATGGCGGAGCAGCCGCTGCAGCCGGGGCAAAGCTATGAAGTAAAAATCGCCGGTAAGAAAGCGCGTGGCCGCATTGAGAAGATCCTCCATCAGGTGGAGATCAATACGCTGGAAAAACGCGCGGTCGACAGCCTGCCGCTCAACGGTATCGGTCTGGTGGAAGTGACGTTCGACGAACCGATGGTGCTGGATGCTTACCAGCAGAATCCGGTGACCGGCGGCATGATCTTTATCGATCGCCTGAGCAACGTGACCGTCGGCGCCGGCATGATCCATCAGCCGCTGAGCGCCGCACGTAGCCAGGCCGGCCAGTACAGTGATTTCGAGCTGGAGCTGAACGCGCTGGTGCGCCGTCACTTCCCGCACTGGAACGCACGCGACCTGCTGGGCGGTCAGTAATGGCGCAGCACGACGAAAACGTGGTGTGGCATGACCATCCGGTCACGCGCGCGGAACGCGAACAGCAGCACGGCCATCGTGGCGTGGTGCTGTGGTTTACCGGGCTGTCAGGCTCGGGTAAATCGACCGTAGCCGGGGCGCTGGAGCAGGCGCTGCACCGGCTGGGCGTCAGCACCTATCTGCTGGATGGCGACAATGTGCGTCACGGCCTGTGCCGCGATCTCGGTTTCAGCGATGACGACCGCAAAGAGAACATCCGGCGCGTGGGCGAAGTGGCAAAGCTGATGGTGGATGCCGGACTGGTGGTGCTGACGGCGTTCATCTCGCCGCACCGCGCCGAGCGCCAGATGGTGCGCAATCTGCTGGCTGACGGGCAGTTTATCGAGGTGTTCGTCGATACGCCGCTGGCGGTGTGCGAAGCGCGCGATCCGAAAGGCTTGTATAAAAAAGCCCGCGCCGGCGAGCTGCGTAACTTCACCGGTATCGACAGCGTTTACGAGGCGCCGGACGCGCCGGAAATCCAGCTGGAGGGTGAACAATTGGTTACAAAACTGACCGGCCAATTGTTAGACCTGCTGCGCCACCACGATATCATCAGATCCTGAACCGACAGCGGCAAATCTCACGGTTTGCCGCGCTTTAGCGTCAACAGGATCTCTATGCAGAACGTTACCCCCATGCTGGCACGCAAAGATGAACGCACCCCGGATGAGCCACGCTCATCGCTGCCGGGCGGCGTGATCGGCTTTCTCTCGTACTGGTGCGCGCTGGGCATCCCGTTTCTGCTGTACGGCTCTAACACGCTGTTCTTCTTCCTCTACACCTGGCCCTTTTTCCTTGCGCTGCTGCCGGTTTCGGTGCTGATTGGCATCGTGCTCAGCCTGATGCTGCGTGGCCGACTGTGGTGGAGCGGGCTGATCACCGCGCTGGTGGTGGTATGCCTGTTCTGGCTGCTGTTCTCCTTTCTCTCCGGCTGGTAAGCCGGCGCTGATGTGCAAACGCATCGGCAGGTTACAAAACTTTACCTGCCGTCCGGCACTTTCCCGTCATTATTTGTCCAGACAAATCTGCTTGCGCGCCATTTTCGCTGCCGCAGTGGAGTCCGGCGTCAAGTTATGGGATGATTGAGCCGTTTTTCAGGGGGCGGGGATGGGAAAACTGACGTTACTGCTGCTCGTGCTGCTGGGATGGTTGCAATACTCTCTGTGGCTGGGCAAGAACGGTATCCATGATTACACGCGCGTCAGCGAAGACGTGGTGTCACAACAGGCGAATAACGCCAAACTCAAAGCACGCAACGATCAGCTGTTTGCCGAAATTGACGATCTCAATGGCGGTTCAGAGGCGATCGAGGAGCGCGCACGCAGCGAGCTGGGCATGATCAGGCCTGGCGAGACTTTCTATCGCCTGGTGCCAGACCAGAACAAACGTAATGCGCAACAGGCTGCGCAGAATCAACAACGATAAACCATGAATCAGCTCTCTTCCTCTGCGGATGTGATTGCCGTGGTGCCGGCTGCCGGTGTCGGCAGCCGCATGCAGGCCGCCTGTCCGAAGCAGTACCTCACCATCGGTTCGTTAACCCTGCTGGAACACAGCGTGGCGCGTCTGCTGGCGCACCCGGCGGTGAAGCAGGTGGTGGTGCCGATCAGCCCGGATGACGGCTGGTTCGATAGCCTGCCGCTGGCGCAGGACGCACGCGTGCTGCGCGTCACCGGCGGCGAAACCCGCGCGGAGTCGGTGCTGGCCGGTTTGCAGGCCATCCGCCACAGCGCCTGGGTGCTGGTGCACGACGCGGCGCGGCCGTGTCTGCACCCCGATGATTTAGCGCGTCTGCTGGCAGTGCGTGAGCACAGCAAAGTGGGCGCCATTCTGGCGGCACCGGTGCGCGATACCATGAAGCGCGCAGAACCGGGCAAAAGCGCCATTGCGCACACCGTCGAACGCGACGATCTGTGGCATGCGCTGACGCCGCAGTTTTTCCCACATACGCTGCTGACCGCCTGCCTGACGCGCGCGCTCAATGAAGGCGCGACCATCACCGATGAAGCCTCGGCGCTGGAGTATTGCGGCTATCATCCTGAGCTGGTCAGCGGACGCAGCGACAATATCAAGGTAACGCGGCCGGAAGATCTGGCGCTGGCGGCCTTCTATCTCACTCAGATTCAGTTTAAGGAGCGCGCATGATGCGTATCGGTCACGGTTTTGACGTGCACGCGTTTGGCGGCGAAGGTCCGCTGGTGATTGGCGGGGTGCGTATTCCCTTCGAACAGGGCTTTATTGCGCACTCAGACGGTGACGTGGCGCTGCATGCGCTGACCGACGCGCTGCTCGGCGCGGTGGCGATGGGCGACATCGGCAAACTATTCCCGGATACCGATCCGGCATTCAAAGGCGCCGACAGCCGCGGTTTGCTGCGCGAAGCCTGGCGCCGCATCCAGCAGAAGGGCTACCGCATCGGCAACGTTGATGTCACCATCATCGCTCAGGCTCCGAAAATGCTGCCGCACGTGCCGCAGATGCGCGTTAACATCGCCGAAGATCTCGGTTGCCACATGGATGACGTCAACGTCAAAGCCACCACCACTGAAAAGCTGGGCTTCACCGGTCGCGGTGAAGGCATCGCCTGCGAAGCGGTAGCGCTGCTGATGAAGGCCGATCGGGCATGAGTGAGCTGCATTACCTGCACGGCGTGCCTGCGGCCACCGGCGTGATCAAAGCCAGTCCGGAAGATTTCGTGGTGATTGAAGATCTCGGCTATCCCTATGATGGCGAAGGCGAGCAGTTGCTGGTGCGCATCCGTAAAATTGGCTGCAACACGCGTTTTGTCGCCGAGGCAATCGCCAAATTCCTCGGCGTGCATCAGCGCGATCTCAGCTATGCCGGCATGAAAGATCGCCATGCGGTCACCGAGCAGACGCTGTGCTTCCGCGTGCCGGGCACGGCAATGCCCAACCTTGCCGGCTTCCAGCTGGAAGGCGTGGAGATCCTGCAGGTGATTCGTCACAAGCGCAAACTGCGCACCGGCGCGCTGGCGGGCAATGCGTTTCGCCTGGTGGTACGTCAGGTGTCCGATCGCGCCCAGGTGGAATCGCGGCTGCAGCGGATTCAGCAGCAGGGCGTACCGAACTACTTTGGCGAACAGCGCTTTGGCCGCGGCGGCAATAACCTGACGCAGGCGCGGCTGTGGGCCGAAGAGAAATTCCGTCCGCGTGACCGCAGCATGAAAGGTATTCTGCTGTCGGCGGCGCGCAGCCAGCTGTTCAATCAGCTCACCAGCGCGCGTCTGCAGCGTGACGGCGCGCTGAACCGCGTGCAGCCTGGCGATGCGCTGCAGCTCACCGGGCGCGGCAGCTGGTTTGTCGCCCTGGCGGACGAATTACCCGCGCTGCAGCAGCGCGTGGATAACCACGAACTGCGCATCACCGCGCCGCTGGCCGGACGTGGCGAGCCGGGCACCCAGGGGGAAACGCTGGCGTTCGAACAGCAGCAGCTGGCGGGCGCGGCCGATCTGCTGGGCCTGCTGGAGCGTGAACGCGTTGATGCGGCGCGGCGTGCCATGCTGGTGGTGCCGAAAGATCTGCAGTGGAGCTGGTGGGATGACGTCACGCTTGAGCTGCAGTTCTGGCTGCCGGCCGGCAGTTTTGCCACCAGCGTGGTGCGTGAGCTGCTGAGCAACGGCGCGGCGGCCCCGCTCGGCGACGAATAAGCGAATCCGGCGACCATGAGCAAAAACCTCACCATCAAGGATATTGCCGTGCTCGCCGGCGTGTCGATCACCACCGTCTCGCGCGTGCTGAACAAGCATGCATGGGTGTCGGAAAAAACCCGCACGCGGGTGGAACAGGTGATCGCCGAGCATCAGTTCAGCCCCAACCTGATGGCGCGCGGCATGATATCGCGCCAGAGCTATACGCTCGCGGTAATCGTCTCTGACATTACCAATCCGTACTTCGTCACGCTGGTGGCGCAGATTCAGCAGGCCTGCCTGGCCATCGGCTATAAAATCACCCTGTACGATACCCAGTCCGCTAACCGCAATGCGCAAAACGCCGATGACGAAAGCGCGATTTTTCAGTCGATTATCGACAGCCAGATCGATGGGGTGATCGTGCTCGGCGGTCACAGCGACTACGCGCCGATTCCATCCGGCTACCTGACACTGCTGGAATCGCTGATGGACAAAATGGCGGTAGTGGTGGTGGGGCAGCCGCATCCTGCTGGCCGCTGGCCGTGTGTAATGCGCGACCAGCAGCACTGCGTTGAGCTGGCGGTGAATCATCTGCTGGCGCGCGGCCTGCGTGATATCGCGTTCATTGGCGGTTCGCGCAAAGTGTGGGTGACGCGCGAGCGCGTCAGCCATTTTCACACCACGCTGCAGCAGGCTGGCATCACGCCGCGCGACAGCTGGATCTGCCTGAATAACTTCTATCCCGAACACGGCTATCAGGCCGTGGAGACGCTGTGGCAGCAGGCAGAATTGCCGCAGGCGCTGGTGGCGATCAACGATCGCGTGGCGATGGGCGCGATCCGTGCGCTACGCGATCGCGGCATTGAGGTGCCTGCGCAGGTGGCGGTGATCAGCTGCGAGCGCTTTCCCGGCAGCGAATATTTTATCCCGCGCCTGACCAGCGTCGATCACCAGAATCCGCAGCTGGGGCAAAACATTATCACCATGATGATGGCGCAGCTGGACGGCAGCTTAAGCCCGCACGCGCGCTGCAGCGCACCGCTAAAGCCGGTATTGATCTCCGGCGAATCCGCCTGATCTTCTCCCCTTAAACGTTCCGCCAGCTTTCGTTGCGCTTTGTTAGCGCGATCGCAATTTCACGATCCTCACGTTGACTTAATATGCGCCATTAAATAAGTTGCTCACAACCTGAAAACGTTTTCAGGTTGGCGGGAAAACAGTTTAAGGAGCGGTAATGAAACCCACCATGATGACCTACATCCACCAGCAACCCGAGGTGCTGAGCCATCTGCTGGCGTGCTATCCGCAGGGATTACCGGTGCTGGGCAAGGCGAAAACAGTGCTGATTCTGGCCACCGGCTCCAGCATCAACGCCGCGCTCAGCGCCAAATATTACGTTGAGCAACT
Source organism: Pantoea dispersa (assembly GCF_035783935.1). Lineage (GTDB taxonomy): Bacteria > Pseudomonadota > Gammaproteobacteria > Enterobacterales > Enterobacteriaceae > Pantoea > Pantoea dispersa_C. The sequence goes on from NZ_JALKOV010000006.1 coordinate 259,237, forward strand.
GACTGGCGTACGCATCAGCGTGCAGGAGCCGTTTCATTTTCAGCACTACGAGCAGTGGGATCCGGCGACCGATCTGGTGATCGCGATTTCACAAAGCGGCGAGAGCACTTCGACGCTGACAGCGATCGACGCGCTGAAAAAACAGCACGGCGTGGCAACCTGGGGCATCACCAGCAAAATCACCAGTCCGCTGGCGCAGGCGGTGGATCACGCGGTAGACATCATGAACGGTGAGGAGCGCGTCGGCTATGTCACTAAAGGCTATGTCGCCACGATTCTGACGCTGATGCTGATTGGCGTGCACAGCGCGCGCCACAGCGGTCGCCTCAGCGCAGAGCAGGAGCAGCAGGCGCTGGCGCAACTGCAGCACGGCGTCGACGCGATTCCGGACATCATCGCCCGCACCGAACGCTTCTGGCAGCGCTGGCAGGACGATCTCAGTGCCGCGCCGCGCTTTATCTCAATTGGCTTTGGACCGGCGATTGGCGTGATCAAAGAGATGGAGACCAAATTCAGCGAAACGGTGCGCGTGCCGTCGCAGGGCATCGAGCTGGAAGCGTTCATGCACGGCCCTTATTTCGAAATCAATCCGCAGCACCGGCTGTTCTTCATCGACGTTGAGGCGCCGGTGCGCGAACGCCTGCAGCTGCTGCGCCAGTACGAGCAGCGCGTAACGCCGCACGTCTGGAGCCTGTGTCTCGGGGAACGTGATGATGCGCGCACGCTGGCGCTTGGCGTTGAGGTCAGCGAATGGATTGCGCCGCTGCTGATGGTCATACCGTTCCAGATCCTTGCGCATCACATCGCGGAAGCCAAAGGCAACAATCTGCCGCAGCGCATATTCACCGACTTTGGCGTGGCGATGAAGAGCAAAACCAAACCGGGTGATTACGACTAACGCCGGGCGCGAGCCATAAGGATAACCACAATGAAAATCGATTACGTGAAGCTGGCGCAGGCCATCAGGGAGCAGGTCGGCGGCGACGACAACATCAGCCATATTTCTCACTGCGCCACGCGGCTGCGGCTGACGATACACGATCTGGCAAACGTTGATATGGCGGCCATCGGCAGCCTGCCGGGTGTCATCCGCGTGGTAAACGCGTCCGGACAGCTGCAGATTGTGGTCGGGCCGCAGGTTGAACAGCTGTATCAGGCGATGCAGCAGGGCGCTGCGCCGGTGGCCGAACCAGTGAAGCCCGGCAAAGACGAGCGCGGCGTGGCGGGCAAAATGCTGGCCACGCTGGGCGCAATCTTTACGCCTTACATTGGCGTGCTGGCGGGCATCGGGGTGATTAAAGGCCTGATGGTGCTGCTGCAGACGCAGGGCTGGGTGGCGGACGACGATCTGCTGTTCGCCATGTTCAACGCGCTGGCGAGCGGCGTGTTTGTCTTCCTGCCGCTGTTTATTGCCGTCACCGCAGCAGACCGTTTCGGTGCCAGTCGTTTCACCGCGCTGGCGCTGACGGCGGCGATGGTGTTTCCGCTCACCCAGCCGGATCTGCCGGCGCACTTCGCGCTGTTCGGCCTGAGCATCAGCCTGAAGATATACGGCGGCGCGGTGATTCCGGCGATTCTGGCGGTGCTGCTGCTGAGCAAGGTAGAGCGCCGGCTGAAACAGTGGATCCCCGAGGTGGCAGCGCTGGTGTTCGTGCCGTGCCTGTCGCTGCTGATTTGCGGCTTTGTGGTGTTCACGGTGATTGGCCCGCTGGCGGATTACGTTGGTGTCGGCATCGCCAGCGGCTACAGCTGGCTCTATCAGCTCAGCCCGATGATCTCCGGCGCGCTGCTGGCGGGCATTGGTCAGCTGTTCGTGGTGTTTGGCGTGCACTGGGGCATTATCCCGCTGGCGCTGATCAATATTCAGGTGCAGGGCTATGACACCATCATGGCGATGTTTATGTCGGCGGTGATGGGGCAGTTTGGCGCGGTAACCGGTGCGATCTTTATCGCCCGCAGCCTGCGCGACCGGCAAATCGCTATCTCGGCGTCGCTGTCCGCCTTTTTTGGCATCACCGAACCGGCGCTGTACGGCGTCAATCTCAAGTACCGCATGCTGTTTATCTTCGGCTGCATCGGTGCGGCGCTCGGCGGTGGCATCACCGGGCTGCTGCAGGTGAAAACCTACAGTTTCCTGCCGGTGCTGAACGTGTTTGAACTCGGCCTGTTTGAAGGCCCCGAGTCGAAGATGATCTACGAAGTGGCGGCAATTGCCGTGGCTTTCCTCACCCCATTCATTCTGACGCTGATTTACGGCCGCTGGACGCTGCGCAGCGTGAATAAAACCGGCGCCTGATGCGCTGATTCGTTAACACCAAAACAGGGAAATCGCATGCGGCCACTTCGCAGGGCAGCGTGCACCTTAAGGAAAGGTCATGAACACATTCACCAGGAGAAAAAAGGCAGCGCTGCTGCCGCTGGCCACCCTGATGCTGGGCGCGGCACCGCCGGTGGCGCTGGCGGAAGGATTTATTGAAGACAGCACGCTGGAGGGCACCGTTTATTACTGGCAGCGCCACCGCGAGCGCAAAGATCTCAATCCAGACAGCGCGCACTATCAGCAGTATCAGACCAACCTGCATCACAGCACGCTGACCGGCGCGCTCGATTATCAGTCCGGCTATCTGGCCGATATCGTGGGCGTTGATGTGGCGGCCTTCGCCACCTGGGATCTGTTTGAAGGCAGCCCGGCACATCCCAATGAGATCAGCTTCAGTCGCGGCCCTTCGATGTGGGAAGACCGTGGCGTTGGCGAACGTAACGGGCTGGATCTCTACCGTGCCGCGCTGAAACTTAAAGCCGGCGACTACTGGCTGCGGGCCGGTTATATCCAGCCGAGCGGCCAGACGCTGCTTGGCACCCAGTGGGGATTTCTGCCCGGCACCTATCAGGGCGTGGAAGTCGGAGCGGTCTATGACTACGGCGACGCCGGCGCGCTGTCGCTGTCGTGGATGGCGGCGAACAAGTACAAAGCGCCGTGGTATCGCAAAATGTACGAGTTTCGCGAAATCGACCGGCAGACGCGCATTCCTTATCTGCACTCGCTGGGCGCGAAGTATGACTTCAAAAACGGCAACACGCTCGAACTGGCGTGGGGCGAATCACCACATTATCTCGACAAATATTTCGCCAAAGCGGCACGCCAGACCACGCTGTGGGACAACCCGTTCAGCGTCAGCTGGCAGTTCTACGGCTCGCAGGATCGTACCGGTCGCCATGATGTTTACGATGAGTTTGCCTGGCAGCAGGGCCTGACGCTGGCGTATCAGCTGGATCGCTATCAGTTCCGCCTGGAGGGCAGCGTGGTCCACGCACCGGGGAAACAGGGGTACTACACCGTGGCGATGACGCCGATTTATCCCAACTCTGCGGGCCGCATCGATATGTGGTGGGATTCGCGATCGGACTTCAACGCCGACGGCGAAAAAGCGCTGTTCGCGGGCCTGATGATCGATCTCAGCGACATCGTCTGGCCGGGCGTCAGCATTGGCGGCTCGTTTGCCTGGGGCTGGGACGGCAAACCGGCGCGCGGCGGTGACTGGTCGCAGCAGCAGCGCCTGACGGAAACCGCCATCAACGGCGATCTGGTGTGGCAGGTGCAGTCCGGCTGGGCCAAAGACACGGTATTTAAGCTGCATCTCACCGCGTACAACAACCATAGCGATAACCCCAGCTGGGGCGGCGGCTATGGCAACGTTTTCCAGGATGAAAAGGACGTCAAATTCATGATGATTGCCCCTTTTAGCCTGTTCAATCACTCACGACACTAAGGATGATGACCATGAGGATTCGCTTCTCCGCGCTGACCGCAGCGCTGTTACTGGCCGGGCTGGCGCATGCCGAAACCCACGTTTTAATCAATCAGGTCGGCTACGATGTTGCCGCGCCGAAAAACGCCATCGTGCAGCTGACCGGCGACTCGCGCGCTAAACCGCCGGTGAAATTTACCCTGCTGGATAATGAAACTAATAAAGCGGTGCTGAGCGGCACGCTGCAGCCGCAGGGTGACGTAGCGGGCTGGGGCGATCGCGCCTTCTATCGCGCTGATTTTTCTGGCTGGCAAACGCCGGGCCGTTACGTGCTGCAAACCACCAGCAGCGACGGCGACGTGCGCTCCGGGCCGTTCATTATTGGTGCCGATCTGCTGGAGCGCTATACGCTGTCCGATGTGATTGCCTACTTCAAAAGCCAGCGCGTCACCGGCCTGTTCGACAAAGCGGACCGCAAACTGCCGCTGCCTCCGGGCACCGGCAGTGGCACGGTTGACGTTCACGGCGGCTGGTATGACGCCACCGGCGATTACGGCGTGCACCTGTCGCACCAGAATCTGACCTCTTATTTCAATCCGCAGCAGGCGCCGCTGGTGGCGTGGAGTTTACTGCGCGGTTATCAAAATCTCGGTGCGCGTGACAACCCGAACTTTGATGAGTATCGCCGCCGTATGCTCGACGAAGGGCTGTACGGTGCCGATTTCCTGGTGCGCATGAAGCGGCCGGGGGAATCCTTCTTCCAGGCCATTTCATCGCCGGGCAAAGAGAAGCTGGCACAGGACCGGGTGATCGCCAATCCAAACTGGCGCACGCAGATCAAAGAGAAGGAGTCGGATTCCACCATTGTCGAAGAAGAGGCGGTCGGCCCGCTGGCGTGGCAGGCCAGCTTCCGCTCGGGTGCCGGCATGTCAATTGCCGCGCTGGCGCTGGCCAGCACCATGGAGAATGATGGCAACTTCACGCGGCAGCAGTATCTGCAAACCGCAGAAGATGCCTTTGCCTTCCTGCAGAAAAATAATCTGCGCATGGTGAACGACGGCAAAGAGAACATCGTGGATGATTACACTGCGCTGCTGGCGGCTACCGAGCTGTATCGTGCCTCGCAAAAAGCGGTCTATCTGGCTGCGGCGCAGCAGCGTGCAGAGAGCCTGATGGCGCGACTGACGTCGCTGGATAACTGGCACGACTACTGGCGTGCCGACGGCGAAAAACGTCCGTTCTTCCATCCGTCCGATGCCGGTCTGCCGGTGATCGCGCTGCTGGAATATGCGCGCATCGCACCGCAGGCGCAGCAGGCGAACATCCGCCAGACGGTAAAACGCTCGCTGGGCTTTGAGCTGGCGGTCACCAAAGAGAGCAATAACCCGTTTGGCTATGCACGCCAGCTGATCCAGCTGAAAGACGGCGTGAAGCGCACCAGCTTCTTCTTCCCGCACGACAGTGAAGCCGCGCCGTGGTGGCAGGGCGAAAACGCGCGTATCGCCTCGCTGGCCGCTGCCGCCCGCCAGGCGATGCCGCTGTTTGCCGACGATAAAGCCTTTACGCAGCAGCTGCAGAGCTATGCCTGGGATCAGCTCAACTGGATCCTCGGCCACAACCCGTACGATGTCAGCATGCTGACCGGCAGCGGCTATCGCCACATCAGCTATCTGTTCTTCAACTCGTGGAAATACACCACGCTGCCAGGTGGCATCGTCAACGGGATTACCGGTGCGTCAAATCAGGTGGCGGACGGTATTGCCTTTGATGAAGGCTACGCGATTACCCGCAAGGATGATGACTGGCGCTGGGCAGAAGGCTGGCTGCCGCACTCGGCCTGGTATCTGTATGCGGTAAGCTTACCGGATCGTCACTGATGTCCTGAATCTGCCCGGCTTTACGCCGGGCTTTTTACTGCCTGCCGCCCGGTTGGACTGCTTATTGTTGCGACAACTGCCTACGGTTGCGTGATTTACGCCTACCACTTCCCGCGCCTCACCGCTAGAATGCAAACATCCTTGTGCCGCCAGCGCAGGTCCGGTTACGCCGCGAAAGCGGTAAAACGGGCGCGGCGGGCCGTGGACCGGTTAATGAAAAAGGTCAGAATCAGATGCGGATATTGCTCAGCAACGATGATGGAATTCAGACTCCCGGCATTGGCGTGTTCCCTGGCGTGAAGACATTGCGGCATGCCGATCTCACCGCCTGCGCGGCGCGGGGGGGAACAAACCACGGGCGGCACCAGGCTGAGGTGAATCGGGCATGGTAAACCGGCGCATCGAAACGCTTCTGACCCAGCTGCGCGCGCAGGGCATTCACGATGAGCATTTGCTGAAGGCCATCGCCGATGTGCCGCGTGAACGCTTTATCGATGAGGCTTTTGAACATAAAGCCTGGGAGAATGTGGCGCTGCCGATTGGCAACGGCCAGACCATTTCTCAGCCTTACATGGTAGCGCGCATGACGGCGCTGCTGGAGCTGAACCCGACCTCGCGCGTGCTGGAAATCGGAACCGGTTCGGGCTATCAGACCGCCATTCTCGCGCATCTGGTCAATCACGTTTATTCGGTTGAGCGCATCAAAGGGCTGCAGTGGCAGGCAAAGCGCCGCCTGAAGCAGCTCGATCTGCATAACATTTTCACCCGTCACGGCGATGGCTGGCAGGGCTGGGCCGCGCGTGGTCCCTTCGATGCCATTATTGTCACTGCCGCACCGCCAGAAATTCCGACTGCGCTGATAGCGCAACTGGGAGAAGGCGGCAAAATGGTGCTGCCGGTTGGCGAGGATCAACAGGTTCTTAAACGCCTGCGCCGGCAAAACGGTGAAATTATTGAAGAAATCATCGAGCCTGTGCGCTTTGTGCCGCTGGTGCAGGGCGATCTGGCGTAAAGCCTTCTTACGTATTTCTTCACAATCGTTACATGGCACGGCACAGTTGATATTGTTACTATCCTTGTTAATCAATGCGAAAGCGCGTTTTTGACGGCACAGGCAGTGAATCATGCCGTCAACGTCGACACACAGTTTTATCCAGGATTGCCATCACGGGGGATCAATGAGCACGGGAAGCACAGTATTTCAATTACGCCGTCTGGCGGCACTTTCACTGGTCGGTTTTTGGCTGGCAGGCTGTAGCTCTGGCGACAACACACAAGCCCCCATCAGCCAGATTGGCAGCAACAGCGGCGACAGCGGCATGACTTCCGTTCCCGCCGCGGGCGGCGGCATGATCGCCGCGCAGAACAGCACCGTGCCGGCGATGCCGCATGGTGGAATGTTAAGCGGTGGTACACCATCTGCCGCGCCAGCAGGCGGAATGGTTAGTGGCAATAATAACGTGACCACCGAAAACGGTCGCATTGTGTACAATCGCAATTATGGGAATATTCCTAAAGGCAGTTATGGCGGTGAAACCTATACCGTTAAGCGCGGCGATACGCTGTTCTACATTGCCTGGATTACCGGCAACGATTTCCGCGATCTGGCCCAGCGCAATAACATCCCGGCACCTTACGGCCTGAGCGCCGGGCAGACGTTGCAGGTGGGTAACGGCAACGGCCAAACCATCACCGGCGGCAACGCGATAACCGCAGCGGACGCCACGCAGGGCGGCGTTCCGGTGGCATCCAACCAGACGCAAATTAAATCCACCCCTGTTGCACAGCAACCTGTTATTACGTATTCTGATGATTCGGGTTCGACAGGCGAGAAAATGCTGCCGTCGAAAGGGGCAAATAATGTGGCAACGACCACAGCTCCGGTTACCGCACCGCCCACAGTCAGCAGCACGACGAACAGCACAACGCCGGTGGGAAGCTGGCGTTGGCCGACTGATGGGAAGATCATCGATAACTTCTCCGCTGCGGAAGGCGGAAACAAAGGAATCGATATCGCCGGGTCGCGTGGACAACCTGTCGTCGCCACTGCATCGGGAAGGGTGGTATACGCAGGCAACGCGCTCCGCGGGTACGGTAATTTAATCATCATCAAACACAACGATGATTACCTGAGTGCCTACGCCCACAACGATACCATGCTGGTCCGGGAACAACAGGAAGTTAAGGCGGGGCAAAAAATCGCTACCATGGGTAGCACCGGAACCAGTTCTGTAAGATTGCACTTTGAAATTCGTTACAAGGGGAAATCCGTAAACCCGTTGCGTTATTTACCGCAGCGATAATCCGGCAGAACCTTGGTGTTCTGCCCTTGGATCACGGGTAGGAGCCGCTTATGAGCCAGAATACGCTGAAAGTTAATGAGTTACACGATGATGCGGAATTCGAGGAGAACGGAGCTGAGGTTTTTGATGAGAAGGCTCTCGTTGAGAACGAACCTGGTGATAATGAAGTAGCTGAAGAAGAGTTGCTGTCACAGGGTGCGACGCAGCGCGTGTTGGATGCGACGCAGCTTTACCTCGGCGAGATTGGTTATTCACCACTGTTAACGGCGGAAGAAGAGGTATTCTTTGCCCGTCGCGCATTACGCGGTGATATTCCATCTCGTCGTCGCATGATCGAAAGTAACTTACGCCTGGTGGTAAAAATTGCCCGCCGTTATAGCAATCGTGGTCTGGCGCTGCTGGATCTGATTGAAGAGGGTAATCTCGGCCTGATTCGTGCCGTAGAGAAGTTTGACCCGGAACGCGGGTTCCGCTTCTCGACCTATGCCACCTGGTGGATTCGTCAGACCATTGAACGGGCTATCATGAACCAAACCCGTACGATTCGTCTGCCGATTCACATTGTTAAAGAACTGAACGTTTACCTGCGCACCGCGCGTGAACTGTCGCACAAGCTGGACCATGAGCCGAGTGCGGAAGAGATCGCCGAGCAGCTGGACAAGCCAGTTGATGACGTAAGCCGTATGTTGCGTCTCAACGAGCGCATTACGTCGGTTGACACGCCGTTAGGCGGTGATTCCGAGAAAGCGCTGCTGGACATCCTGGCCGACGAGAAAGACAACGGTCCGGAAGACACCACGCAGGACGATGACATGAAGCAGAGCATCGTTAAGTGGTTGTTTGAACTGAATGCCAAGCAGCGTGAAGTGCTGGCGCGTCGTTTCGGCCTGTTAGGCTATGAAGCGGCAACGCTGGAAGATGTGGGCCGCGAAATCGGTTTGACCCGTGAGCGTGTCCGTCAGATTCAGGTTGAAGGTCTGCGTCGTCTGCGTGAAATTCTGCAGACGCAGGGTCTGAATATCGAAGCACTGTTTCGCGAATAAGCCGTAGCTGGCAATAAAAACGGTGACCACAAGGTCACCGTTTTTTTATGCCTGTCGTTCAGGCCGGCGCGCGCGGTGCACGCTCCGGCGACACGTTATACCAGAGTTTTGAGACGGTAAATCCACTCCAGCGCCTGTTTGGGCGTCAGGCTGTCCGGATCAAGTGCTTCCAGCGCATCCACCGCCGGTGAGGTTTCCGCCACCAGCAGCGGCAGTTGTGCGCCTTCCACCGTTGAGCCGGCAGAACTGCCCGACAGCGCTTCCAGCTCTTTCAGCTTGTGGCGCGCACGTTTAATTACCTCTTTCGGCACACCGGCCAGCGCCGCCACGGCCAGACCGTAGCTTTTACTGGCTGCGCCATCCTGCACGCTGTGCATGAAGGCAATGGTGTCACCGTGTTCCACCGCATCCAGATGCACATTCACCACGCCTTCCATTTTCTCCGGCAGGGTAGTGAGCTCGAAGTAGTGGGTAGCAAACAGCGTCATGGCTTTGATGCGATTCGCCAGGCTTTCGGCACAGGCCCAGGCAAGTGACAGGCCGTCATAGGTTGACGTTCCGCGGCCGATCTCGTCCATCAGCACCAGGCTGTTTTCGGTGGCGTTATGCAGAATGTTGGCGGTCTCGGTCATCTCCACCATAAAGGTAGAGCGGCCGGAGGCGAGATCGTCGGCGGCACCGACGCGGGTAAAGATGCGATCGATCGGGCCGATCACCGTCTCTTCCGCCGGCACATAGCTGCCGATCCACGCCATCAGCGCAATCAGGGCCGTCTGCCGCATGTAGGTACTTTTACCGCCCATGTTGGGGCCGGTAATGATCAGCATGCGACGCTGCATCGAGAGCGACAGCGGGTTGGCAATGAACGGCTCTTTTAGCACCTGCTCCACCACCGGATGGCGACCGGCGGTGATGCGAATGCCGGCTTTCTCCTGCAGCACCGGGCGGCAGTAGTTGAGCGTCCAGGCGCGCTCGGCGAGGTTCGACAGCACATCCAGCTCAGCCAGCGCCGCGGCGCTCAGCTGCAGCGCTTCAAGGTGCGGTAACAGGCGATCGAACAGCTCGTCATACAGGCCCTTCTCCAGCGCCAGCGCTTTACCTTTTGAAGTCAGTACTTTGTCTTCGTACTCTTTCAGCTCGGGAATGATGTAGCGCTCAGCGTTTTTCAGCGTCTGACGGCGCACGTAATGGATGGGCACCAGATGGCTCTGTCCGCGGCTGACCTGTATGTAATAGCCGTGTACGGCGTTGAAGCCGACCTTAAGCGTATCCAGCCCCAGTTTCTCGCGTTCGCGGATCTCCAGGCGATCGAGATAGTCACTGGCACCGTCAGCCAGCGCGCGCCACTCATCCAGCTCGGCGTTATAGCCGGGCGCGATAACGCCGCCGTCGCGCACCAGCACCGGCGGCGATTCAATGATGGCGTTCTCAAGCAGTTCGCGCAATTCGCTGAAATCACCCATCCGATCGCGCAGCGCATTGAGATGGGGCGCGGCGACGCTCTCTAACAGAGCATTGAGCGCTGGCAACTGCTGGAAGGCATGACGCATGCGCGCCAGATCGCGCGGACGCGCAGTGCGCAGTGCCAGACGAGCCAGAATACGCTCCAGATCGCCCACCTGACGCAGCACCGGCTGCAGATCCTCACTGAGCGACTGCAATTCGGCAATCGATTCCTGGCGGCGCGTGATGGTCGCCACGTCGCGCAGCGGCATATGCAGCCAGCGCTTCAGCATGCGGCTGCCCATCGGCGTGACGGTTTTATCCAGCACCGCCGCGAGCGTATTTTCGCTGCCGCCTGCCAGATTCTGGGTGATCTCCAGATTGCGCCGGGTAGCCGCATCCATGATGACGCTGTCCTGCTGGCGCTCCATGCTTAGCGAACGGATATGCGGCAACGAAGTGCGCTGGGTATCTTTGACATATTGCAGCAGGCAGCCCGCCGCGCGCAGCGCCAGATGCGCCTGCTCGACGCCAAAGCCGCTGAGATCGCGCGTGCCAAACTGCAGGTTGAGCTGCTGGCGCGCGGTGTCGATTTCAAATTCCCACAGCGGACGGCGACGCAGGCCACGGCGCTGATCGATCAGCGTCATGGCCTGTAAATCCTCCGGATAGAGCAATTCTGCCGGATTGGTGCGCTGCAGTTCGGCCGCCATGGTTTCGACATCGTCCGGTTCGCAGAGGCGGAAACGACCGGAACTGATATCCAGCGTGGCATAGCCAAAACCGCGCTGGCTCTGGAAAATGGCCGCCAGCAGATTATCCTGGCGCTCCTGCAGCAACGCTTCATCGCTGATGGTGCCGGGCGTCACAATGCGCACCACTTTACGCTCAACCGGCCCTTTGCTCAGCGCCGGATCGCCAATCTGCTCGCAGATCGCCACCGATTCGCCCAGCTGAACCAGCTTCGCCAGGTAGCCTTCAACGGCATGATAGGGCACACCGGCCATCGGGATCGGTTCCCCGGCGGACGCGCCGCGTTTGGTCAGCGAGATTTCCAGCAGCTGCGAGGCGCGTTTAGCATCGTCATAAAACAGCTCGTAGAAATCGCCCATGCGATAAAACAGCAGGATGTCAGGATGATCGGCCTTCAGGCGCAGGTATTGCTGCATCATGGGGGTATGGCCACTGAAGTCCATTTGCTCTGCTCCTTTCATCTCATTCTCACTCAGGATTCACTCTTTTAATTACCGCTGGCTGGACAGTGACAGCCGGGATGGATGGTTATCACGCTGGCGGATAACGAAAGGGCAGATGTTAGCATTTTTGCGCAGCTCGCTTCATCCGCCAGCCGATGTTTCTGGCTGGCGACCATAACAAATTGCGTCAGGCGGGAAAAAACAAATTTTACGTGGCAGGGAAAACTGTGGAGCCAGCGCGCAAATTACGCGCCTTAACCACGGGCCGACGGGCTTGCCGCCACGGTGCAGGTTAGCGTCAGTTCGGTCAGCGTCACTTTCTCGCCTTCCCGCACGTCGGGCAGGCGATAAGGCAGCTGGCATCGTTCATCACGGTTGCTGCCCCAGCGCACCGTCAGAATCCCCTGTGGCTGATGCACGCGTGCGTAGAGCTGGCCGCCCTGGCCGGTACTGCCGACGCTGGCGCCGCTGGCATCCAGTACGTCGGCACCAAACGGCAGCGGCTTGCCGGCTATGCTGCCGTTAATCAGCAGCGGCAGGCCGCGCTGAGCGTTGAAGCTCACTTTTACCATGGCACCGGCCCAGGGAGCGACGCGCTGCTGCGTGTTGTTCAGCTCCAGATCTTCCGGCGCATTTTTAGTGTCGATGGCGATATCGTTGAGCTGATACGGATTGAGGTACGGCACGGCCGCATAGCCAAATCTATCGATTTCCACCCCCGGATAGCCGGACACGTTCGCACCGTGCGCACCTTTCGCCTCGACCAATGCGAAGGTTTCACCGCTGTAAGGCGACGGCGTCACGCCGCCGCTGTGTACCAGTAGCGTGCCGCTGGCACCCGCTGACAGGCTCCGGTAACCGTTGCCCTGGGCCGCGCTGGCATTCAGGCTGCTCCACGGTGCACGGTACTGACCGTTGAGCGAGCCGCTGTCGCCGTTACGCACGTCGTGGCTGCCGGTAACGCTATAGCCAAACTGATTGTCGGCACCCAGATTGCCGGAAACCGACGCCTGCTGGCTATTGCCGCCCTGACTATCACGGTTCCAGTCGAGGCGCATGTAAGGCTGATGCGCGCTGTCGTCGCTTCCCAGCGGGAAGCTCAGCGAAAACAGCCACGTATCCTGCTGCATGCCCTGACGATTGCGCGAGCGGCCAGCGCTGATGCCCCAGGTAACTGAGCGATAGCGGTTGCTGTAACCCAGCTGATACTGCACATCGCTACCGTGATTGTTCCAGTAGTTTTGCACCGAACCGCTGACATAAAACTGCCCCCACGCGGGTGGTAATGTCTGTGAAGCGGTGAGCGTGGCGCGATTTTTTACCCGGCTAAAGCCACTGGCATCGGCACCCTGCAGGACCGCTTCGCGTGACTGGATGGCGGTCATGAAATCCATAAAGCCGCTGGTGGAAAAGCGGTAGGTGGCCAGCGAAATATTGCTGCCGGTGTCGGTAATGGTTTTGTTCCAGCTCAGGCGGTAGCTTTGCCCACTCATGCTGTCGCCATCCTTGCTCAGATGGGCACGCGCCTGCGTTACGTCGGCCGCGACAGCGCCAATCGGTGTGGATACCGCACCGCCGAACAGCAGCGCATAGTAATTCTGGCTAAGCTGCATGCCGCTATAGACGGTGAGGGCGTTGGTCAGACCATGCTGGATAGTGCCCTGATACAGCGCGGGACGTCCGGCGACAAAATCACTGCGCAGCCGCCCTCCGGTCAGCGAGTAGCGCGACGTACCGGGACGCAGCAGCTGCGCGACTGAAGCATAAGGCACGCTGAAGCGCTGCACGCTGCCGTCCGCTTCGGTTACGGTCACCTCCAGATCGCCGCCATAGCCGGTGGGATAGAGATCGTTAATTAGAAATTCACCGGGTGAAACCGTGGTTTCATAAATGACCTGGCCGGCCTGACGCACGGTGACGCGGGCGTTGGTGCGTGCGATGCCGCGAATATCGGGCGCATAGCCACGCTGTGAAGCGGGCAGCATGCGTTCATCGGTGGCCAGCTCAACGCCGGTAAACGGCAGGGTATCAAACACTACGCCGGAGGTAGCCGATTCACCGGCCAGCAGACGCGCGCGCAGCGGCGTAATGTCGCGCTGCATATAGCTGTTCAGCGCGCTATAGCGCGCACCCGTCGCGCTGCCCTGATTAAACACGCCGTTGTGGCGAAAGTACCAGCCGGCGACGTTAAAGCCGGCGTTAACCTGTGCATACAGCGAGTTTTCGTTGCCGTAGCGCGTGGTGTTTTGCCAGGCATTGAGGCTATAGCCGAGCAGGCCGCCGTTAATACCGCGATCCCAGCGCGACGGACTGACTTCACCAAAGGCATGATTATCCAGATAACGCTGCGGTACGGAGATATCCAGACGTTGCTCACTGCTGTTAAAACGCACGCGCGCATCCGGCATCAGCGCCGCCAGGTCGGTACAGGCGGCGGGCTGAGCCAGCGCCTGACGCATAGCGGCAGAGAGCTGCGACTCGCGGAAGGTGATCAGCGCCAGCAGGTCCGGCGATAAACAGGGCGTGACGCGCTGGCCTTGCTGCTGCAGCTCCACGTCTTCGCTGGCAATGAAGCTGTCATTGAGATAAACGGTTGCCGGATAGCGTCCTGGCGTCGCGCTGGCCCCGTCGGCAAAACGCGACAGATCATAGTGCTGACCGCCAAAGCTATTCAGAAAGGCCGGATCAAATTGTACGTGGGTGGCGACGTCTCTTTCCGCTTCCGCGCCCGCCACGGCGGGAAGCAGAAAGCCTGTGCATAACAACAATCTTTTGACGGCGGCGGAGGGCCGCGCTGCTTTTAATAATTGATTTTTAGTGGCCATAACAGACTTGTTTATGCAGGTTCAGACCGATCGTCAGTCAATAACGGCTTCGCTGGAGACGATGGCGCCGTAATCATTCACCCAATCAGCCACAAGGGTTTTGCCGCTCGCCGCGCCCGCCAGCCTGAAGCTGGCATGACTCTGCGGCGCGACCATCTCTGCACTGACTGCGGGTGCATTGCTCGCTTTTACGCGCACCGAGACCAGCGAAACGTGCCAGGGTGAGGCGTTGGTGGCCGTGACTTCGCCGTTATGCAGCGTCCAGCGCAGGGATTTGGCGGCTTCCGCTGGCGTGCCTGGCAGTCCGGTCGGCCGGAAAAACAGCTTGATGCGCGTGCGGAAGGCCATCTGCAAAAAGTTGTTATTGCTGGCATCTGCTGGTTTCGATGGTATTTCCAGCACGTTTAGCCAGAACACGCTTTCACGATCCGCCGGTAGCGGCTGGCCGGTATAGCTGATGCGCAGCGTTTGCCCCTGTTTCGGCTCGATGCGGTTAATCGGCGGCGTCAAAACAAAGGGCACCTGCAGCGTTTGCGGGTTGGCATTCATATCGCCCTTGTCCAGCCAGCTCTGCACCAGCACTGGCGCGGTTCCTTCATTACTCAGCTGAACGGTGACGCTCTTCTCTTTTTGCGGATAAATAACCCGCGTACCGTTAATTACAATTCCTGCCTGCGCACCGCCGGACAGCAGGGCAAGCAGAGTCAATAAAAGCGCGGACACGGCCGCGCGCCCGGTGTTGCAACGCATGGAAGCTCCAGAAAGAAAGGGGGCAGCATCAGCCCCCGAAAAATTATTTGTACTGAATGGAGTAGGTGACGTTGCTCACCACGGTGCCGGCCGTCGCGGCGTTAGTCGCGTAGTAACGTACGGCGTAGGGCAGGGTGTTTTTACCGCTGGAGATATCCACGTACTGGGTGTTGGTCATCTGGTTGCTGTTACCTACATCAATCGGTGCCTGAGTGGTGCTTGAGCCATCCAGCAGCTGCAGCTGTACGTTGGTGGCGCTGCCGGTGGTGTTTTTCAGACGGCCGCTGGTCATGTCGACGCTCGGACCGGCTTCAAAAAAGGCGGACGCGGTCTGCAGCGTGCCCTTACAGTTAGTCAGCGTCATGAGGAACTTCGTCGTACCACCGGTTTCACCCGCTTTCTGGAAAGCGCTGGTGCTCAGCGTTGGCAGCACGACAGTCGAGCTTGGGCCTTTGCCGTCGACGGAGACGTCGCAGGTAGACGCGGTCAGTTCACCGTTGAAGGTAATGGTGCCCGAAGAGGCGGCCTGTGCACCTGATACGGCAGCCATCGCGACCAGAGCGGAAAGAAGCGTTAATTTTTTCATTTTTACTATCCATATGCGTGTTATGAGGGGAGCGGAATGCCTGCGTGCAGGTGAGCACTCCGGGACGAAGCGTCCTTTCTTTGCTGAAGGTACCTAAGGCACCGACACTGGCGCGTCCGGTATCTCCGGCACGGGGATATATTCAGTCAGCGTGAAGATGAGAAAAATCAGACGGGATGTTTCGACTTGTAAGTTGCGGACTACAAAATGATCAAAAATTGAACCCGGTGTATGGGGGCGTAAATTTACGACATTGCTCTGTAAGTCGCTTCGTTGAACGATTACCATGAGCACTCGTGTTTCATCTGGCTTATGGATATCCGATGCGTTTTAAGGTTGCTCTTCTTCCGCTTATTTGTTTGCTTGCTGCCTGCAGCAGTAAGCCTGCACCCCAGCAGCAATCCGCCGTTGTGCCTGCACCAAAAGGCGGCTTTTTACTGGAGCCTTCTCACGCCATTCAGCCGATGTTTGGCGACTTTGCCGGTAATCCGGCGGCGGAACAATTTATCGATCAGATGGTGGCGAAGCACGGTTTCAACCGCGATCAGCTGCATGCGGTCATTGGCCAGGCGAAGCGACTGGATTACGTGCTGCGCCTGATGGATCAGCAGGCGCCGAGCTATACGCCGCCGAGCGGGCCGAACGGTGCGTGGATTCGCTATCGCAATAAATTCATCACCCCGGATAACGTGCAGAACGGCGTCGCCTTCTGGAATCAGTATCAGGATGCGCTGCAGCGCGCCCAGCAGGTATATGGCGTACCGCCGGAGATCATCGTCGGAATTATCGGGGTGGAAACGCGCTGGGGCCGGGTGATGGGTAAAACCCGTCTGCTCGATGCGCTGGCCACGCTGTCGTTTAGCTATCCACGTCGTGCCGCTTATTTCAGCAGCGAGCTGGAAACCTTCCTGCTGATGGCGCGCACCGAACAGGACGATCCGCTGGATCTGCGCGGCTCTTTCGCCGGTGCCATGGGTTACGGCCAGTTTATGCCGTCCTCCTATAAGCAGTATGCGGTCGATTTTAACGGCGACGGCCATATCAACCTGTGGGATCCGGTCGATGCCATCGGCAGCGTTGCCAACTATTTCAAAGCTCACGGCTGGCGTAGCGGTGAAAATGTCGCGGTGCCCGCCAGCGGTCAGGCGCCGGCGCTGGATAACGGTTTCAAAACCTCTTATCCGGTCAGCACACTGGCGGCCAGCGGCCTGGCACCGCAGGGTTCGCTGGACGGCAATAGCCAGGTCAGCCTGCTGCGGCTGGACCTCGGTACCAGCTATCAATACTGGTACGGTCTGCCCAATTTCTACGTAATTACGCGCTACAACCACAGCACGCACTATGCCATGGCGGTGTGGCAGTTGGGGCAGGCGGTCGCTCAGGCGCGTCAGGGCAATATGCTTTAATGCTGTCCTTATAAAGTATGAGGGTATAAGATGGCGCCCGTTTTGCGGTGCCTTCTTTACCGCATACCGATCTCTGAGGAACCTGTATGACGACTTTACCTGCCTGCCCGGCATGCCAGGCAGATTACACCTGGCAGGATGGTGAAAACCTGAACTGCCCTTCCTGCGGCCATATCTGGTCCGCCAGCGCGGACGACAGCAGCGAAGGGCTGGTGGTGCGCGATGCCAACGGTAACCTGCTGGCAGATGGCGATAGCGTAACGGTAGTGAAAGATCTCAAGGTGAAAGGCAGCTCTTCCACCCTGAAAATCGGCACCAAAGTAAAAAGCATTCGTCTGGTCGAAGGTGACCACAATATCGATTGCAAAATTGACGGCTTTGGTCCGATGAAACTCAAATCTGAGTTTGTGAAAAAGAACTAATTGCAGGACGGCCATGTGCCGTCCTGTTGCTTTCCCCCTTCTGGTTGGGCTGGTAACCACAGCCTCGCCAGCGCGATATCGCCGCGCCCGAACCTGCTGTTCTGATTCCGCTGTGCCACTCACACTTTTCCGGCAACCGCACTTTTCTCTTCGCGCCTCGCGCAGCAAAACAGGTAGTGTGTGACTCTTCCACACCGACAGGAGCGTTGCTATGCAAGACTGGAATCCCCAGCTGTATCGTCAGTTTGAATCTGAGCGTACGCGTCCGGCACAGGAGCTGCTGGCGCGTATTCCCGTCCACGAGGTGCACTTTGCTACCGACCTGGGATGTGGCCCGGGCAACAGCACGGAACTACTGGCGCAGGCGTGGCCGCAGGCGCACATCACCGGCATCGACAGCTCTGAGGCGATGCTGGAACAGGCGCAGCAACGTCTGCCGGACTGCGATTTTTGTCAGGCCGATATCCGCAGCTGGCAGCCTGAGCAGCCACAGCAGGTCATTTATGCCAATGCATCGCTGCAATGGTTAACCGATCACGAAACCTTGTTGCCGCATCTGGTAAACCAGCTGGCTCCGGGCGGGGCGCTGGCGGTGCAAATGCCGGATAACCTGCAGGAGCCGTCGCATCGTCTGATGCGAGAGGTGGCCGCCAGTACGCGCTGGCAGGCGCATATTTCGCCTCAGGCGGCAGAACGTAAACGCCTGCTGAGCAGCGATCGCTACTATGATTTATTATGCGATGCGGGCTGTCAGGTCGATATCTGGCGCACCACTTACTATCATCCGATGGCGGATGCGCAGGCGATCATCACCTGGCTGCGTGCCACCGGGTTGCGTCCGTTCCTTGCCGCGCTGGATGAGGCGCAGCAGGCTGACTTTTTACACGATTACCATCAGGCGTTGCTGACCGCCTACCCGACGCGCAGCAACGGGCAGGTTTTGCTGGCCTTCCCGCGTTTATTTATGGTGGCGGTGAAAACGCGCTGACCCTACCGGAACGCAGCACGCAAAATGCGACGGCGGCGGTTGAAAAGGGCTTGTCGCCGCACCATTTACTGCTAACGTGAAGCGCCACAACAGGAGAAGGCGATGAACGACGAACAACTTCAGCAGCTTAGTCGTCGTATTGGCGAACAGCTCAGGCGTCGTCAGGCGACGGTAACGGCGGCGGAGTCCTGCACCGGCGGCTGGATTGCCAAAGTGTTTACTGATATCAGCGGCAGTTCGGCCTGGTTTGAACGCGGCTTCGTCACCTACAGCAATGAGGCCAAGCAGCAGATGGTCGGCGTGCAGGCGGCGACGCTGGCGCAGCACGGTGCCGTCAGCGAGCAAACGGTACGCGAAATGGTGACCGGCGCCTGTGCGGCGGCCGGCGCTGGCTACGGTATTGCGGTGAGCGGCATCGCCGGACCGGATGGCGGCACGGCAGAGAAGCCGGTCGGCACCGTCTGGTTTGCGCTGGCGGGTCCGGAGGGCCGCGTGCTGGCGCAGCGGCAGCAATTTGCCGGCGATCGCGATGCCGTCCGGCGTCAGTCGGTCAGCTGGGCGCTGCAGGCGCTGCTGGATGAATTTCTGACAAATTAAACTTGATACTGTATGACTATACAGTATAATTAGCGGCAACAGAACGAGCAGGCATACACGGTGCCCGCTCACCCGGCATGATTAGGAGTGGAAATGGCGATTGACGAGAACAAACAGAAGGCTTTAGCTGCCGCGCTGGGCCAGATTGAGAAACAATTTGGTAAAGGCTCCATCATGCGCCTGGGTGAAGACCGCTCGATGGATGTTGAAACCATCTCTACCGGCTCCCTGTCGCTGGACATCGCGCTGGGCGCGGGTGGCCTGCCAATGGGCCGTATCGTTGAGATCTACGGACCTGAGTCCTCCGGTAAAACCACGCTGACCCTGCAGGTCATTGCTGCCGCGCAGCGTAAAGGCAAAACCTGTGCCTTTATCGATGCCGAGCACGCGCTGGATCCGGTATACGCCAAGAAACTGGGCGTCGACATTGATAATCTGCTGTGTTCGCAGCCGGATACCGGTGAGCAGGCGCTGGAGATCTGTGATGCGCTGGCCCGTTCTGGTGCGGTAGACGTGATCATCGTTGACTCCGTGGCGGCGCTGACGCCGAAAGCGGAAATCGAAGGTGAAATCGGTGATTCGCACATGGGTCTGGCTGCGCGTATGATGAGCCAGGCGATGCGTAAGCTGGCCGGTAACCTCAAGCAGTCCAATACGCTGCTGATTTTCATCAACCAGATTCGTATGAAGATTGGTGTGATGTTCGGTAACCCGGAAACCACCACCGGTGGTAACGCGCTGAAATTCTACGCTTCCGTACGTCTCGATATTCGCCGTATCGGTGCCATCAAAGAGGGCGACGAAGTGGTGGGGAGCGAAACCCGCGTTAAAGTGGTGAAGAACAAAGTGGCGGCACCGTTTAAGCAGGCTGAATTCCAGATCATGTACGGTGAAGGCATCAATACCTTCGGTGAGCTGGTTGACCTCGGCGTGAAACACAAGCTGGTGGAAAAAGCCGGTGCGTGGTACAGCTACAACGGCGATAAAATCGGCCAGGGTAAAGCGAACGCCACCAACTTCCTTAAAGAGAACCCGGCGATTGCCAATGAGCTCGACGTTAAGCTGCGTGACATGTTGCTGACCGGTGCAACGGCGGAAGCTGCGACAGCGGATAGCGCGGCTGACAAATACGAAGAAGCCAGCGAAACCAACGAAGATTTCTAAAATACCCACGGGAGCAGCGATGCTCCCGTTTTGCTATTTCCCGCCCGAGCTTTTCCTCTCTGCCTTCTTGCTTTACCCTGCGCAACAGTCTCAACAAGGTAATCCTATGTCATCAACGTCACCTCAGGCTCCGGAGCCAACCTTTTCCCGTGTGCTCGATCGAGCCATGCGTATCTTGTCGCAGCGCGACCATAGCCGCGACGAGCTGAAACGCAAACTGCAGCTAAACAACCAGCGTGCAGCCTGGCTACAGCAACAGGAGAGCCAGCCGATACCGGAAGCGCTGCTGGAGAAAGTGCTCGACTGGTGTCAGGAGAATGGCTGGCTCAACGACCAGCGTTTTACCGAACGCTTTATTCAAAGCCGGGCGCGCAAGGGTTATGGTCCGCAGCGGGTGCGCATGGAGCTGCAGCAGAAAGGCATCGACCGCGATGAGATCAATCAGGCGTTGTTTGACAGCGAGGTTGACTGGAGCCAGTGCGCAGCCGAGGTCGCTAAACGCAAATTTGGCGAACCGCTGCCGCAGAGCTGGGCCGAAAAGAGCAAAGTTCAGCGTTTTCTCATGTCGAAAGGCTTTATGATGGAAGACATTCAGGCGATTTTCAGAAATATTGACGACTGAAAGGCGATGGGATTTTACTTCCCATTGAAGAAAATTTATCTTATTCCCACTTTTTGTTCCTCAGTCAGTGGCGGGCCGGGCGCATGCGGTTTGCCAGCGAAAGGGAACGTTCGTTAGCGTGATTCCAGGAATTTTATGAGCAAGAGCACTGCTGAGATCCGTCAAGCGTTTCTCGACTTTTTTCATAGCAAGGGACATCAGGTTGTAGCCAGCAGCTCCCTCGTACCAAACAACGATCCGACGTTACTGTTTACCAACGCCGGCATGGTGCAATTTAAAGACGTTTTCCTCGGTCAGGACAAGCGAGACTATTCGCGTGCCACCACGTCGCAGCGCTGCGTGCGTGCCGGTGGTAAGCACAATGACCTGGAAAACGTCGGCTACACCGCGCGTCACCACACCTTCTTTGAAATGCTGGGTAACTTCAGCTTTGGCGACTACTTCAAGAAAGAAGCCATCGCTTACGCCTGGGAACTGCTGACGGGTGAGCAGTGGTTTAAGCTGCCGAAAGAGCGTCTGTGGGTCACCGTATACGAAACCGACGACGAAGCCTTTGAAATCTGGGCTAATGACATTGGCGTACCGCGCGAACGTATTATCCGCATTGGCGACAATAAAGGCGGTGCATACGCCTCCGATAACTTCTGGCAGATGGGTGATACCGGCCCATGTGGTCCGTGCACCGAAATCTTCTACGATCACGGCGACCACATCTGGGGCGGTCCTCCGGGCAGCCCGGAAGAAGATGGCGATCGCTATATCGAAATCTGGAATATCGTGTTCATGCAGTTCAACCGTCAGGCCGACGGCACCATGCAGCCGCTGCCGAAACCGTCGGTGGATACCGGCATGGGCCTTGAGCGTATTGCCGCGGTGCTGCAGCATGTGAACTCCAACTATGAAATCGATCTGTTCGCGAAGCTGATTAACGCAGTAGCGCAGGTGACCGGTGCCAGCGATCTGAATAACAAATCACTGCGCGTGATCGCCGACCACATCCGTTCATGTGCCTTCCTGATTGCCGATGGTGTCATCCCGTCGAATGAAAACCGTGGCTATGTGCTGCGTCGCATCATTCGCCGCGCGGTGCGTCACGGCAACATGCTGGGCGCCAAAGAAGCATTCTTCTACAAACTGGTGGCACCGCTGATCGAGGTGATGGGCGCGGCAGGTGAAGACCTCAAGCGTCAGCAGAAGCACGTTGAGAACGCGCTGAAAAACGAAGAAGAGCAGTTTGCCAAAACGCTGGAGCGTGGTCTGGCGCTGCTGGATGACGAGCTGGCGAAGCTGAAAGGCGATACCCTCGACGGCGAAACGGTCTTCCGTCTGTATGACACCTTCGGCTTCCCGGCGGACCTGACTGCTGACGTGTGCCGTGAGCGCAACCTGAAGATTGACGAAGCCGGCTTTGAAGCGGCGATGGAGCAGCAGCGTCAGCGCGCGCGCGAGGCCAGCGGCTTCGGCACCGATTACAACACGGTTATCCGCTTTGATACGCCAACTAACTTTAAAGGTTACGACCACCTCGCGCTGGAGGCCACGGTGCAGGCGCTGTTCGTGGATGGCCAGCAGGTTGAGCAGGTTGCTGCCGGTCAGGATGCGGTGGTCATTCTGGATCAGACGCCGTTCTACGGTGAGTCCGGCGGGCAGGTGGGCGATACCGGCACTCTGACCGGGCAAAATGCTGAATTTAGCGTGCAGGATACGCAAAAATATGGCAAAGCCTTCGGTCATATCGGTAAGCTAAGCCACGGTCAGCTGCGCGTTGGCGATCGTCTGCAGGCGCAGGTTGATGAAGTGCGTCGTTCGCGCATCATTCTTAACCACTCTGCGACGCATCTGATGCACGAGGCGCTGCGTGAGGTGCTGGGCGATCATGTTGGCCAGAAAGGTTCGCTTAACAACGATAAGTATCTGCGTTTTGACTTCTCACACGGCGAAGCCATGAAGCCGCAGCAAATTCGTGCGGTTGAGGATATCGTTAACGCCCAGATTCGCCGTAACCTGGCCATCACTACTAACGTGATGGACCTGGAAGAGGCAAAAGCGCTCGGTGCCACGGCGCTGTTCGGTGAGAAGTACGATCAGCGAGTGCGCGTGGTCAGCATGGGCGAGTACTCCATTGAGCTGTGCGGCGGTACGCACGCGGCCCGCACCGGTGATATCGGCCTGTTCCGTATCCAGGGCGAATCCGGTACGGCGGCGGGCATTCGCCGTATCGAAGCGGTGACCGGTGAAGCGGCAATTGCGCAGTTGCATGCGCAGAGCGATCAGCTGAGCGACATTGCTCAGGTGGTAAAAGCCAACCACAGCAATCTGAATGAGAAAGTGCGCGGGCTGGTGGAAAATGTGCGTGCGCTGGAGAAAGAACTTCAACAGCTGCGCGATCAGCAAGCGGCGCAGGAGAGCGCCTCACTGAGTAGCAAGGCGGTTGAGGTGAAGGGCGCGAAACTGCTGGTGAGCGAACTCAGCAATGTCGATCCTAAAATGCTGCGTACCATGGTGGACGATCTGAAAAATCAGCTTGGTTCAGCCATCATCGTACTGGCAACCGTTGCCGACGGTAAGGTGTCGCTGATTGCTGGTGTGACCAAAGATCTGACCGATCGTGTGAAGGCCGGCGAGCTGATTGGCGAACTGGCCGCGCAGGTGGGGGGTAAAGGCGGCGGGCGCCCAGATCTGGCGCAGGCTGGCGGAACCGACACCCAGGCACTTTCTGGCGCGCTGGCTGGCGTACCTGAGTGGGTGAGTAACCGGCTGTAACGAAATAAAATTAAGCATCGTGAGGAGCGCCAGGAACATCTGTTCCGGCGCTTTTTAACGCGGTGTGCACCAGGTAATGACAAAGTCCGGTTGATGTAGTGTATTTCGGCTAAACTAACTATCAGCAGAATGTATTGGCATGGCAGAACACAATGGTGTATTTGTCATAGGCATTGTTCAGCGTTATATGATGGATATGGCCGGGAGACCGAACAGGCCCGACTCTTTTAATCTTTCAAGGAGCAAAGAATGCTTATTCTAACTCGTCGAGTTGGTGAAACCCTCATGATTGGTGATGAGGTAACTGTAACGGTGCTGGGTGTTAAGGGTAACCAGGTCCGCATAGGCGTCAACGCGCCAAAAGAAGTGTCGGTGCACCGTGAAGAGATCTATCAGCGTATTCAGGCTGAAAAAACACAGCCTACATCATCTCAATAACGTCTTCAGTGCCTCGCTATGTGGCGAGGCGCTACCGCTTCTCTCCCTCCTGTGGTTGTTTTTATCCGTTCACGCTTTCCTGTTTTTTCCATTCATTATGTTGGCTGTCGCACGCTTTTACTGTTGATAAATCACTCTTTTTGTCGGCAAAATACGCGGATTGCACGTCATTTGCGCAATCAAACCTGAATCGGTAAAAAGTCGGGAAAAATTGTTTGACTTATAAGTCCGGGAAAGTAATATGTGCGCCACGCAGTGCCGATGAGCGGAAACAAAGTTCAAAAGCACGGTTCGCAAGAACGCGTAAGGTGAGGTGGCCGAGAGGCTGAAGGCGCTCCCCTGCTAAGGGAGTATGCGGTCAAAAGCTGCATCCGGGGTTCGAATCCCCGCCTCACCGCCATTTTCCGATGCATCCATAGCTCAGCTGGATAGAGTACTCGGCTACGAACCGAGCGGTCGGAGGTTCGAATCCTCCTGGATGCACCATTTTCGGATATGGTATTGACTTCAGAGTAGTAAGAGTGAACGAGCAGTTCCTTCCATGGTGAGTTGTTAGCACCCTGCGTTGTACAAGAATCATTTAATGCATCCATAGCTCAGCTGGATAGAGTACTCGGCTACGAACCGAGCGGTCGGAGGTTCGAATCCTCCTGGATGCACCATTCTTTGTATCATTCCCAGGTTGATTTCAGTTAGTCCATCGTAAGAAAATCTCTCAATGCATCCATAGCTCAGCTGGATAGAGTACTCGGCTACGAACCGAGCGGTCGGAGGTTCGAATCCTCCTGGATGCACCATCTTCTGCAAGATGGAAAGTGCCTCAGTGTGTCATGATGCGATAAACGTTCAGGACGTACTAAGGAGGATAACGTTGCTTCAGCAACGGCCCGTAGGGTGAGGCGCAAGCCGAATAATCCTCCTAGATGCACCATTCTCTATGTTATTCTCAAGTCTGTTCAGTTAGTCCATTGTAAGAAAATCCCTCAATGCATCCATAGCTCAGCTGGATAGAGTACTCGGCTACGAACCGAGCGGTCGGAGGTTCGAATCCTCCTGGATGCACCATCTTCTCCGCGATAGAAAGTGCCTCAGTGTGTCATGATGCGATAAACGTTCAGGACGTACTAAGGAGGATAACGTTGCTTCAGCAACGGCCCGCAGGGTGAGGCGCCAGCCGAATAATCCTCCTGGATGCACCATCAAATAAACAAGCAAACTGCCTTTGTGCGCTGTTCCGCTTCATTCCTGATCCGATTCAACATCTGCATTCCGAAAGATTTTCTCGCGCGCCCTCCTCATCAAAAAATCACTGCATTAACCGCCATTTATCGCCGGTCGCGCGCTCTGACCTTATTCTGAAAACGAAAATTGCTAATGCTTTCAAAGCATTTGCGGTTAAGCCTGCCTGGCGACAACCTGAGCGCATTACGCTAAAGTAATGGCTCATTTTGTGGTGTTAATGGAGTCACAATGTACGACCACTATGACGCCCTGATTTTCGATATGGACGGCACCATTCTTGATACCGAGCCGACACATCGAAAAGCCTGGCAACAGGTGCTGAGCCGCTATGGTTTCACCATGGACGAGGAAAAGATGGTGGCATTTAACGGGGCACCTACCTGGCAACTGGCCCGTTATATTCTGGAACAGAATCAGGCGCAGCACGATCCGCATCAGCTAGCGGCAGAGAAAACAGCGGCATTGAAAGCGATGCTGCTGGAAGACGTGCGTCCGCTGCCGCTGATGCAGGTGGTCAAAGCCTATCACGGCCGCCGTCCGATGGCGGTTGGCACCGGCAGCGAACACAGCTTAGCCAAAGCGCTGCTGGAAGCGCTCAACGTTTACCATCTGTTTGATGCGGTGGTGGGCGCGGACGATGTTCAGCGTCATAAGCCGCAGCCTGATACCTTCTTACGCTGTGCAGAGCTGATGGGCGTTGCGCCTGCGCGCTGCGTGGTATTCGAGGATGCTGACTTTGGCGTGCAGGCGGCTAAAGCGGCGGGCATGGACGTGGTTGATGTCCGTTTACTGTGAATGAATTTCTGACGTATGGATCGTTATTCGGCAGCAGCTTCCTGAGTGCAACGCTGCTTCCGGGCAGTTCAGAAGCGCTGCTGATTGCGTTATTGATCGCCCAGAAAGGGTCGGTCTATGGATTGTTACTGGCTGCATCAGTGGGAAACACGCTGGGCGGTCTGACCAACATTCTTCTTGGTCGCCTGATGCCAGAAACCCGGCAGGGGCGATGGCACGACACAGCAATGACGTGGCTACAACGATGGGGACCCGCAGCGCTGCTGTTTAGCTGGCTGCCAGTAGTGGGCGATTTACTCTGCGTGCTAGCAGGGTGGTTGCGTTTCTCCTGGCTGCCCTGCGTGCTGTTTCTCGCTGTGGGTAAAACGCTGCGTTATATCGTTATCGCGATCGCCACATTGCAAGGTATGCAATGGTGGCATTGATTCGCACAGATTCGAGGCTACGGTTAACATTATGCTGAACAAAAATAAATTATTCACACAGCGGGAGGTTAATGTGATCCCGGACGTATCAAAAGCGCTCTCCTGGCTGGAAGCGCATCCCGACGCGTTAAAGGGTATCGGCCGTGGCATTGAACGTGAAACATTACGCGTCCAGCCCAATGGTCATCTGGCTACCACTGGCCACCCTGAGTCGCTGGGTTCAGCGCTGAAGCACGATTGGATTACCACCGATTTTGCTGAAACGCTGCTGGAATTTATCACCCCGGTCGACCAAAACATCGATCGTTCTCTGGCGTTTCTGCGCGACATTCATCGTCACGTGGCGCGCGAACTGGGCGACGAGCGCATGTGGCCGTTCAGTATGCCGGGCTATGTTGAGGATGTGGACAACATTGAGCTGGCGCAGTACGGCAGCTCCAACATCGGCAAAATGAAAACCCTGTATCGTCAGGGGCTGAAGAATCGCTACAGCGCGCTGATGCAGATTATTTCCGGCGTGCACTACAACTTCTCGCTGCCGCTGTCGTTCTGGCAGGAGTGGGCTGATGTTAAAGATGCTGAAAGCGGCAAAGAGACCATTTCGGCGGGCTATCTGCGCCTGATTCGCAACTACTATCGCTACGGCTGGGTGATTCCTTACCTGTTTGGCGCCTCGCCGGCGATCTGCTCCTCGTTCCTGCAAGGGCGGGAAAGCAAGCTGCCGTTCGAAACCAACGGTGATGGCACCCTGTGGCTGCCGTACGCCACGTCGCTGCGCCTGAGCGACCTGGGCTACACCAATAAGTCCCAGAGCGGGTTGGGTATTACTTTCAACTCGCTGGAAGGGTATGTCGCTGCGCTGAAAGCGGCGATCAAAACGCCGTCTGCCGAATATGCGGCGATGGGCGTCAAAGATGCCGAAGGTAACTGGCTGCAGCTCAATACCAACGTGCTGCAGATTGAGAACGAACTGTACGCGCCGATTCGTCCGAAACGCGTTACCCGTTCTGGTGAGGCGCCGTCTGATGCGCTGCTGCGCGGCGGCATTGAGTATATTGAAGTGCGTTCGCTGGACATCAACCCGTTCTCCGCCATCGGTGTGGATGCCGATCAGGCGCGCTTCCTCGATCTGTTCCTGATCTGGTGTACGCTGGCCGATGCGCCGGAAATGAACGCCGATGAGCTGCTGTGCAGTCGTAAGAACTGGAACCGCGTGGTGCTGGAAGGGCGCAAGCCGGGTCAGGTAATTGGCGTAGGCTGCAGTGATACGGAACATCTGCTGGTTGATGTCGGCAAAGCGCTGTTTGCCGATCTGCGCCGGGTGGCGGAAGTGCTGGATAGCAACGACGGCAGCACGCAATATCAACAGGTTTGCGATCAACTGGTGGCGTCGTTTGACGATCCTGAGCTAACCTATTCGGCGCGCATCCTGCATGCTATCAAAGAACAGGGTTTGACCGGTGCGGGCGTAGCGCTGGCGGAGCAATATCGTCATCTGCTGTGCGAAGAGCCGCTGGAAATTCTCACGGAAGCAGACTTCAGCCGTCAGGCGCAGGAGTCGGTGCTGAAACAGCAGCAGCTGGAGCAGAGTGATACACTGGATTTTGCCAGCTATCTGGCGGGTCGCGAAGGCTAGAAAAGAAAATGGCCACATCACTGTGGCCTAAATTAACATCTCTGTTGTCAGGGATGATGATAACAAATGCGCGTCTTTCATATATTCAGACGTTGGGCGAACAGAAAAGTTTCATCGTTTTAAAAAAATTCTCAAAACAGGAGGTGACGTATGCCACTACTGGATAGTTTTACTGTTGATCACACCATCATGGGCGCGCCAGCGGTACGCGTGGCGAAGACCATGAACACTCCGCATGGCGATACCATCACCGTTTTCGATCTGCGTTTCTGCCGTCCGAACATCGACATCCTGACCGAGCGCGGCATCCATACGCTGGAGCACCTGTTTGCGGGCTTCATGCGTAACCACCTCAACGGTGACGGCGTAGAAATCGTCGATATCTCACCGATGGGTTGCCGCACCGGCTTCTACATGAGCCTGATTGGTACGCCAGACGAGCAGCGCGTGGCAAAAGCGTGGAAAGGCGCGATGGAAGATGTGCTGAAGGTCAAAGATCAGAACCAGATTCCGGAACTGAACGAATACCAGTGCGGCAGCTACAAGCTGCACTCGCTGGATGAAGCGCAGCAGATTGCGCGCAACGTGCTGGCGCACGACATTGGCGTCAACCGTAACGAAGATCTGAAGCTGCCGGCTGAAAAGCTGAAAGAGCTGCAACTCTAGTTGCCGCTTGAGCCATAAAAAACGCCGCGATTATCGCGGCGTTTTGTTTTTATCGTCTCAGGAACCGATGGACGCTTTCAGCGGCTGATGTGGCGTGATGCGCACCTGCTTCACCATGTTGTCCTGCACATCAAGAATATCAATGTCGTAATGGCCAACCTGCACGCGCGTGTCCATTTGCGGGATCTCTTCCAGCGCTTCCAGCAGCATACCGTTGATGGTACGGGCTGCCTCTTCCGGCAGCGTCCAGTTGAACGCCTTATTGATTTCCCGCACGTTGGCGCTGCCTTCAATCAGCACCGAGCCGTCGTTTTGTGGCATCACTTCTTCGGCCAGCGACGGTGACATGGAGGTGGTAAAGTCGCCGACGATCTCTTCCAGAATATCTTCGATAGTAACCAGTCCTTTGATATCGCCGTACTCATCGATCACCAGCCCCACTTTCTTCTTATTGCGCTGAAATTTAACCAGCTGCACGTTAAGAGGCGTACCTTCCGGCACGTAGTAGATCTCATCGGCCGCGCGCAGCAGGCGCTCTTTATTGAACTCTTTTTTCTCGGTCATCATGCGCCAGGCTTCGCGCACGCGCAGCATCCCGACGCTATCGTCCAGTGAGTCGCGGAACAGCACAATACGGCCGTGCGGTGAGTTGCTGAGCTGACGCTCGATCGACTTCCACTCATCGTTGATATTGATGCCGACGATCTCATTGCGCGGCACCATGATGTCATCGACGTTGACCTTTTCCAGATCCAGCACCGACAGCAGCATGTCCTGATTGCGGCGCGACATCAGCGAACGTGATTCATACACGATGGTGCGCAGCTCTTCTTTGCTCAGGGCGGAGTTAATCGACCCTTCGGTCTTAATGCCCACCATGCGCATCAGAATGCGGGTAATGGTATTGAGCAGCCACACCAGCGGCAGCATCACGTACTGCAGCGGCGTCAGCAAAAAGCTGCTGGGATAGGCGACTTTTTCCGGATAGAGCGCCGCAACGGTTTTGGGCAGCACTTCGGCAAACACCAGCACCACGAAGGTCAGCACGCCGGTGGCGATGGCCACCCCGGCATCGCCGTACAGGCGCATACCGACAATGGTGCCGAGCGCCGAGGCGAGAATATTCACGAGGTTGTTGCCGATCAGCACCAGGCTAATCAGACGGTCGGGGCGACGCAGCAGTTTCTCAACGCGACGCGCGCTGCGGTTGCCGCTTTTGGCTTTGTGGCGCAGTTTGTAGCGGTTGAGCGTCATCATGCCGGTCTCGGAACCCGAGAAGTAGGCCGAGACCAGCACCATGACGATCAGCGTGATAATGAGCGTGGTGGTTGAAACATGTTCCAACGCAAAAATTCCTTTAGTGAGAGGTGAGCAGGTGCTGCAGGATGCGACTGCCGAAATAGGCCATGGTCAGCAGCAGCGCACCGCCGCAGTTAAACCACACCACGCGGCGGCCGCGCCAGCCTTCATGATAGTGGCCCCACAGCAGCACGATGTAGACAAACCAGGCGATGATCGACAGAACCGCTTTATCAATGTTTTCCGGGCTGAACAGATTATTCATAAAGAACAGGCCGGTACACAGCACCAGCGTCAGCAGTACGACGCCAATCTGGGTGATGTGAAACATCTTGCGCTCAATGCTCAGCAGCGGCGGCATATCCTGGGTGAACGTCAGCTTTTTATTCTTCAACTGATAGTCGATCCACGCCAGCTGCAATGCATACAGCGCCGCGATGATCAGCGTAGCATAGGCAAACAGCGACAGGCCGATATGCACCATCATGCCTGGCGTGGTTTCCAGATGGGTAATAAACGCGTTCGGCACAAAGGTGGCAAAGGCCAGGTTGATCAGCGCGAAGCCGTAAACAATCGGCAGCAGCAGCCAGCCGCGATTGCGCGACGCGACAATCGTCATGATGGCACAGATCAGCAAACTGACCAGCGAACCGATATTTAGCAGGCTGAGGTTTTGTCCATTATCGACGGCAAATATGCGTTGCTGCAGCGCTATCGCATGGGCAATCAGCGCCACGCAGGCCGAAAGCACGGCAAAACGCCGCCAGCCGCTGTTGCGTTTCAGCAGACTGGGAATGATCACTGCAAGACTGAGGGAGTAGGCGAACAGCGCCACGATCGCGAAAACGAACATAGATCCTTTCAGGTGTCGGTCAGATAAGGAAAAAAGCAGTATAGCGCCAGCGGCAGCAGGCTCCAAACGATCTCACGGTCAATTGCAGAGATCGGCCTGGCTTCGTGTTATAATCCGCCGCATTGTGTCGCCCCTGGCGGCCTCGCTACGCTATTAAGTGAGAGAGCATGTTTGATAATTTAACCGATCGTTTGTCGCAAACCCTGCGCAATATCAGTGGCCGCGGAAGGCTGACCGAAGACAACATCAAAGATACGCTGCGCGAAGTGCGTATGGCGCTGCTGGAGGCCGACGTTGCGCTGCCGGTGGTGCGCGATTTCATCAACCGCGTGAAAGAAGCCGCGGTGGGGCAGGATGTGAATAAAAGCCTGACGCCGGGTCAGGAGTTCATCAAAATCGTGCGCAACGAACTGGTTGCGGCGATGGGTGCCGAAAACAACGCGCTGAATCTCAATGCTCAGCCGCCAGCCGTGGTACTGATGGCGGGCCTGCAGGGTGCCGGTAAAACCACCAGCGTCGGTAAGCTCGGTAAGTTCCTGCGCGAGAAGCACAAGAAAAAGGTGCTGGTCGTGTCTGCGGACGTTTATCGCCCGGCGGCGATCAAACAGCTGGAAACCCTGGCGCAGCAGGTTGGCGTGGATTTCTGTCCGTCCGACCTCAGCCAGAAGCCAGTGGATATCGTTAACAACGCGCTGAAAGAAGCCCGTCTGCAGTTCTATGACGTGCTGCTGGTGGATACCGCCGGTCGTCTGCACGTTGACGAAGCGATGATGGATGAGATCAAGCAGGTGCACGCCGCGATCAATCCGGTCGAAACGCTGTTTGTCGTCGATGCCATGACCGGTCAGGATGCCGCCAACACCGCGAAAGCGTTCAACGAAGCGCTGCCGCTCACCGGTGTGATCCTGACCAAAGTGGACGGTGATGCGCGCGGCGGTGCGGCGCTGTCGATTCGTCACATCACCGGCAAGCCAATCAAATTCATGGGGATGGGCGAGAAGACCGACGCGCTGGAAGCGTTCTATCCGGACCGTATCGCGTCGCGCATTCTCGGTATGGGCGATGTGCTGTCGCTGATTGAAGATATCGAGAGCAAAGTTGACCGCGAGCAGGCGGAAAAGCTGGCGAAGAAGCTGAAAACCGGCGATGGCTTTGATCTCAACGACTTCCTGGAGCAGCTCAAGCAAATGCGCAACATGGGCGGTATGGCCAGCCTGATGGGCAAACTGCCGGGCATGGGCCAGCTGCCGGATAACGTTAAGTCGCAGATGGATGACAAAGTGCTGGTGCGCATGGAAGCCATCATCAATTCGATGACGCGCAAAGAGCGTGAGAAACCCGAGATCATCAAAGGTTCGCGTAAGCGCCGTATCGCTACCGGTTCCGGTATGCAGGTGCAGGACGTCAACCGGCTGCTGAAGCAGTTCGATGATATGCAGCGCATGATGAAGAAAATGAAGAAGGGCGGCATGGCCAAAATGATGCGTGGCATGAAAGGCATGATGCCGCCAGGATTCCCCGGACGCTAAGGCGACACAGCCCGAACCAGAAAATTGAGTCACTCAGGTTGCTTTTTGCGCCAAAATGAGTAAAATTTTCGGGCTTTTTATATTGCACCCGGGCCCCGTTCCTCGATGGGGCCCGGTTGTTTTATTAACTAAAGAGGATGTTATGGTAACCATTCGTTTGGCACGTCACGGCGCTAAAAAGCGTCCGTTCTATCAGGTCGTCGTTACTGACAGCCGCAATGCTCGCAACGGTCGTTTCATCGAGCGCGTAGGTTTCTTCAACCCGATCGCTTCTGGTCAGGCTGAAGGTCTGCGTCTGGATCTGGACCGTATTGAGCACTGGGTTGGCCAGGGCGCAACGCTTTCTGATCGCGTTAACGCGCTGATCAAAGAAGCAAAAAAAGCAGCTTAATCTGTCACGGTGGTGAGCATGAGCAGTAAACCTGCCGCACAGCCTCCCGTTAACCCAATCATTCTGGGCAAAATGGGTGCCGCTTACGGAATTCGGGGTTGGCTCAAAGTGTTTTCCTCCACTGAAGACGCTGAAAGCATCTTCGACTATCAACCCTGGTTTATCCAGCGCGCCGGTCAATGGCAGCAGGTAGAGCTTGAGGGTTGGAAGCACCACAATCAGGACCTGATCATCAAAGTCAAAGGCATTGACGATCGGGACGCTGCGGCACAGTTGACCAATTGCGAAATTACGGTTGATTCCACGCAGCTGCCGGCGCTGGAAGAGGGCGATTACTACTGGAAAGACCTGATGGGTTGCAAAGTGGTAAACCTCGACGGCTACGAGATGGGCAAAGTCATTGATTTGATGGAGACCGGCTCGAACGACGTTCTCGTCGTGAAGGCAAACCTGAAAGATGCATTCGGTGTACAGGAGCGGTTAATACCGTTTCTTGATGAACAGGTTATCAAGAAAGTCGATCTCGCTACTGGCACCATTGAAGTAGACTGGGATCCTGGTTTTTGATCTCCGGACAATCCGGTAACGTAACGGCGAACGCGATGTGGATTGGTGTTATTAGCCTGTTTCCAGAGATGTTTCGCGCTATTACCGAGTACGGGGTAACTGGCCGGGCAGTAAAAAATGGCCTGCTCAACATAGAGAGCTGGAGTCCACGTGACTTCACGCACGACCGGCACCGTACCGTGGACGATCGTCCTTACGGCGGCGGACCGGGTATGTTGATGATGGTGCAACCCTTACGGGATGCCATCCACGCAGCGAAAGCGGCGGCGGGAGAAGGCGCTAAGGTGATTTATCTTTCACCTCAGGGTCGCAAACTTGACCAGCAAGGCGTTTGCGAACTGGCGACCAGCCAGAAGTTAATTCTGGTTTGCGGTCGTTATGAAGGGATAGATGAGCGTGTAATTCACACTGAGATTGATGAAGAATGGTCAATCGGTGATTACGTGCTTAGTGGCGGTGAGCTGCCAGCGATGACGTTAATTGACTCGGTCGCCCGGTTTATTCCTGGCGTGCTGGGAAAACAGGCGTCAGCCGATGAGGATTCGTTCTCGGAGGGGTTGCTGGATTGCCCGCACTATACCCGCCCTGAAGTGTTAGAAGGGATGGAGGTTCCGCCAGTTCTGCTGTCGGGCAACCATGCCGATATTCGCCGCTGGCGCCTGAAACAGTCGCTGGGCCGTACCTGGCTGAGAAGACCTGAACTTCTGGAAAACCTGGCTCTGACTGAAGAGCAAGCAAGGTTGCTAAGTGAGTTCCAGCGGGAACATCAGCAGCAACAAAACGATGAGGCGGAAGAGTAATCTTCCCTGACTATCAGTTTACCCAGGATAAGAGATTTAATTATGAGCAACATTATCAAGCAACTTGAACAAGAGCAGATGAAACAGGACGTACCTTCCTTCCGTCCGGGTGATTCCGTGGAAGTGAAAGTATGGGTCGTTGAAGGTTCTAAGAAACGTCTGCAGGCATTCGAGGGCGTGGTTATCGCTATTCGTAACCGCGGTCTGCACTCTGCATTCACTGTTCGCAAGATTTCTAACGGCGAAGGCGTTGAGCGTGTCTTCCAGACTCACTCTCCGGTAATTGACAGCATTACTGTCAAACGTCGTGGTGCTGTGCGTAAAGCCAAACTGTACTACCTGCGTGAGCGCACCGGTAAGTCAGCTCGTATCAAAGAGCGTCTTGGCGCGTAAGCGACATCCCAAAGTTAATAGCAACAAGGGGTTGGCCATTTGGCCAGCCCCTTTTTTTATGGGCGCCTGAGGTGATAAATCGCCGTGTTAACCGGGCCGCTCTCCAGCACAATCAGTCCGTAGCGGTAATCCACAAACGAGAAGCCGCTGCGCAGGGCCACGGCGCGGCTGGCGTGATTCTCTTCTGCAGCCAGAATCTCCAGTAACTTGATGTGCGGCTGGCTGAACGCCAGATTCACCAGCTGTGCCACCGCCCGGCGGGCAACACCCTGTTGCTGTGCCTCGCTGCGAACCCAGTAGCCCAGCGCACTGAACTCACCGGGCTGACGCGCATATCGTAAGCCGGCACCGCCCAGCAACCGATCGTTGCCATCGACAATCGCGAACTCTTCGGCTTCCCCCTTTTGACGCTGTAGGTGGGTGAAGTTGATCCAGCTGACGGCTTCATCAACGCTGTAATCCGCATGTGCCCATACCATCCACGGCAGCAGGCTGTTCAGAGACTGATTAACGGCACGCGTAAACGCTTCGGCATCCTGCAGAATGAAAGGGCGGAGCGCGACGACAGGGATGGGCATAAGCGATCCTGTAATAAGCAAATGGATAACAGCATGTTAGCCATATAGTAAACAGAAAGACATCTGGCGTGCTATATCCAGTGTAATATTAAGTTTACATTTTTGGTTGATTTGTTTTGCGTGATGATTGTGATTCAGTGTATTGATTAATATGAATTTAATTTTAAGTTACCCGGTGATTTTAATGTGGTGGTAATAAAAGTGTACATCTATGGATTGCATGATTTACATGCTGTGGTAGAGTAAGCGTCATCCTCAGTGAGGATCGTAAAACCGCATAACGAGTGAAAAAGGATCGCCATCATGCAAAAAGACGCGCTGAACAATGTGCATATCGCCGACGAACAGATTTTAATTACCCCGCAAGAGCTGAAAGCGAAGTTCCCGCTGACCGCGACGCAGGAAGCGCAAATTGCCGCTTCCCGTCAGACCATCGCGGATATCATCGCCGGTCGCGATCCGCGGCTGCTGGTGGTGTGCGGTCCCTGCTCGATCCACGATACCGAAGCCGCACTGGATTACGCTCGTCAGTTGCAAACACTCTCTGCACAGTTGAAGGATCAGCTGTATATCGTTATGCGCGTCTATTTTGAAAAACCCCGTACCACCGTCGGCTGGAAAGGGTTAATCAATGATCCTTACATGAACAACTCGTTTGATATGGAAGCCGGCCTGCACATTGCGCGTCAGCTGCTGGTGAATCTGGTGGAGATGGGCCTGCCGCTGGCCACCGAAGCGCTCGATCCCAATAGTCCGCAATACCTCGGCGATCTGTTTAGCTGGTCGGCGATTGGCGCGCGTACCACCGAATCGCAGACGCACCGTGAGATGGCGTCTGGCCTGTCGATGCCGGTAGGCTTTAAAAACGGCACCGATGGCAGCCTCGGCACCGCGATCAACGCCATGCGCGCCGCTGCGATGCCGCACCGCTTTGTCGGCATCAACCAGGCCGGTCAGGTGTGCCTGCTGCAAACTCAGGGGAACCCGGACGGTCACGTGATTCTGCGCGGTGGTAAAGCGCCAAACTACGGCCCGGAAGATGTCGCGCAGTGTGAAAAAGAGATGCTGAAAGCGGGACTGCGTCCGGCCTTAATGATAGATTGCAGCCATGGCAATTCTAACAAAGACTATCGCCGTCAGCCTGGCGTAGCCGAATCGGCTATCGCGCAGATTAAAGATGGAAACCGCTCTATCATTGGCCTGATGCTGGAAAGTAATATTCATGAAGGCAACCAGTCTTCTGAGCAACCGCGTAGTGAGATGAAGTACGGGGTTTCAGTCACTGATGCCTGCATCAACTGGGAAACCACCGAAACCTTGCTGCGCGAAATCCATCGGGATCTGCAGGGAGTGCTGTCGGCGCGTCTGTCACACGAGGTGTAATGAGTCATGGTGGCTGAACTGACCGCGCTGCGCGATCAAATTGATGAAGTAGATAAAGCCCTGCTGGGGCTGCTGGCGAAACGACTGGCGCTGGTGGCCGAAGTCGGCGAAGTCAAAAGCCGCTACGGTTTACCGATTTATGTACCGGAGCGCGAGGCCAGTATGCTGGCTTCGCGTCGTCAGGAAGCGGAGGCGCTCGGCGTGTCGCCGGATCTGATCGAAGATGTGCTGCGCCGTCTGATGCGTGAATCCTATGCGCATGAAAATGACAAAGGCTTCAAAACGCTGTGCCCTGAATTGCGCCCGGTGGTGATTGTCGGCGGCGGCGGTCAGATGGGCCGTCTGTTCGAGAAGATGCTGACGCTGTCCGGTTATCAGGTGCGTATTCTCGATAAAGATGACTGGCCGCGCGCGGACGAACTGCTGCACGATGCGGGCATGGTGATCATCAGCGTGCCGATCCACCTGACCGAACAGATCATTGCCGATCTGCCCGCGCTGCCTGATGACTGCATTCTGGTGGATCTGGCGTCGGTGAAGAACCGTCCGCTGCAGGCGATGCTGGCGGCGCACAGCGGCCCGGTACTGGGACTGCATCCGATGTTCGGTCCGGACAGCGGCAGCCTGGCGAAGCAGGTGGTGGTATGGTGCGATGGCCGTCAGCCGGAAGCCTATCAGTGGTTCCTGGAGCAGATTCAGGTGTGGGGCGCGCGCTTACACCGCATCAGTGCGGTTGAGCACGATCAGAACATGGCGTTCATTCAGGCGCTGCGCCACTTCGCCACGTTTGCTTACGGTTTGCATCTGGCGGAAGAGAACGTCAATCTGGATCAGCTGCTGGCGCTGTCCTCGCCTATCTATCGTCTTGAACTGGCGATGGTAGGGCGGCTGTTTGCGCAGGATCCGCAGCTGTATGCGGACATCATTATGTCGTCGGAAAGTAATCTGGCGCTGATTAAACGCTACTATCAGCGTTTTGGTGAAGCGATCACGCTGCTGGAGCAGGGCGATAAACAGGCGTTCATCAACAGCTTTGAGCGCGTGGAACACTGGTTTGGCGACTACGCGAAACGCTTCCTCGTTGAGAGCCGCAGCATGCTGCGCTCCGCCAACGACAGCCGCCAGTAATGATGAAGGCATCCGCGAGGATGCCTTTTTGTTTTACAGACGCGGCTCTACCGGTACCACATTCTCGCCCGGATAACAGCCCAGCACCTTCAGTGAACGCGTGAGCGTGCGCAGTTCGTCCAGCGCCTGCTGCATGTTCTCCGACTGCAGATTGCCCTGCACATCAATGTAAAACATCTCTTCCCAGGGATTGCCGTTAATCGGACGGTTTTCCAGCTTGCTCATGATCAGATTATGATTACGCAACACCAGCAGCGCTTCAACCAGCGCGCCGGCCTGCTGGCCGGTGGCCATAATCAGTGTGGTTTTAGCCGGCACCTGGCTGGAGACTTCAATCGGTTTGCGCGCGAGTACAATGAAACGGGTATGGTTCTGCTGCTGGTTCGCCAGGTTGCGCTCCAGCACCTGCAGACCATACAGCTCACCGCCGGCTTCGCTGCCCAGCGCGGCCACGTGCGGCGAGTTCATCGCAGCCACTTTCTCCATCGCCGCCGCGGTACTTTCGGTGTACTCGATTTTCCACTGCGGGAAGCGGTTGATGAACTGGCTGCACTGCTGGAACGGCTGCGGATGGCTATACACGGTTTCAATCTGCTGCAAATCGGTGTTGCCACTGACCAGCACACAGTGCTCGATAGGAATCGTCAGCTCGCCAACAATCGACAGCGACGTTTGCTGCAGCAGATCGTACACGTCATTGATCGAGCCGGAACTGGTGTTTTCAATCGGCATCACCGCGTAATCCGCCTGACCGCTTTCAACCTGCTGAATGATGTCGTGGAATTTCAGGCAGCCAATCTCCACCATCGAATCGAAATGGCGCGTGGCGTATTTACGCGCGGCAAGGTGTGAGTAGGAGCCTTTCGGACCAAGGAAGGCGATGCGTGGCGCGAGGGCATGCGGATGATTAAGGTTTTTCTGCAACAGCGCCTGCTGGGTTAGCACTGAGTCCTCAATCACCAGCTGAAACAGGCGCGTGATGTAGTGCGCATCCAGCTGATGCTTTTTACCCAGCGCAATCAGATTTTCCAGCAGGGCACGCTCGCGCTCGACATCACGGATCGGGCGATGGGTTGCCAGCTTGGCCTGCGCCACCTCAACGGCCAGCGCACGCCGTTCGGCCAGCAGCGTTAACAGCCTGGCATCGACGGCGCTGATCTTATCGCGTAACGCCAGCAGCGGATTCTCGGGATTCATAGGGCTCACCTGTAAAATGTCCAATAAAAAAGCCTCCCGGTTGGGAGGCTTTGTTGTTCGTCTTCGCATTCATTTTCACACGACGAATCGCCTCCCAATCAGGGGAAGGTAAAAAAGAATGCGAAGAAGAACGGCAGCAGTTTCATGATCAATTCCGGCACTAAAGTGAACTGAGAGTAACCGCACAGCTTAAAAGCTGTCAATAAAAAACGCGCCCGCAGGCGCGTTGCTGAAAAGGGGTAAATTACCCGGCTGGGGTGAAATCTTTTACGCTGCTGGTGGCGCGCCGTGCTTCAGGCTTGTGCTGCGCTTTATTTAACTGGCGCTCCAGCTTGGCGATCAGGTCATTGATGGCCGTGTACATATCATCGTGTTTCGCGCTGGCGACCAGCGTGCCGTTTGGCGTGTTAATGGTGGCATCAGCCACAAATTCTTTCGGCTCTTTCGATAACACAATGTGCGGATTTATCAGGTGGGTTTGCCATTTTTCCAGCTTGGCGAGACGGTCTTCGACATGGTTGCGGATAGCCGCAGTGATTTCCATTTGTTTGCTGGTAATGTTCAGAATCATAGTTAAACCTCTCTGTCATTTCCGTCTGGGTAGGTCCAGCATACCGCGCAAATCAGGAAAATGTGTGATCTGGATCACATTGGAATGTCACTTTTTGTCAACGCCAGCGAATTGTGAGAAAGGCCGGGAAAAGGGCGAAAAAAGCTTGAAGCACAGCGGGGATAGGGGCAAGATTGATGAGTTAACCGTAGCGGAAAAACCCACACCAGACGGTTTTTTCGCCAAAAAAAGCAGCCATGTTGGCTGCTTTTTTATTGGCACGGAAAATCAGGACGCGGTATTCGCCGCAATGATTTTCGCGACTTTGTCGGCTTCCGCCGTCAGCTGCAGCTGGCGATAAGCATTTTCCATCAGCGGCAGCGCGTCACGCGTGGCCTGAGTGTCCGGATAATCACGCATCATGCCTTCAACCCGGTTAACAACGGCGACATAGGCACCACGCTTGGTATAGAATTGCGCCACGGAGAGTTCATACTTCGCCAGACGATCTTTCAGGAATGCCAGACGTTTCTGCGCATCCGCTGCGTACTGGCTGTTTGGATAGCCGCGCAGTAGCTGAGAGAAGTCACGGAATGCGTCACGCGCATGGGTAGGATCGCGGTCGGAACGATCGATACCGAAGAAGCCCTGCAGCGCAGAATCATCCAGCGCCATGTCCGTCAGGCCCTTCATATAGATAACGTAATCGATATTAGGGTGCGTCGGATTCAGACGCATAAAGCGGGAAATGGCGGCTTGCGCCAGTGGCAGATCGGCATTTTTGTAGTACGCGTAGATCAAATCCAGCTGCACTTGCTGCGAGTAAGGACCAAACGGATAACGGTTATCCAGCGCTTCCAGTTGCTTAATCGCCGCTTTAAAGTTACCGTCCTGCAGCTTTTGCTGCGCTGTGGCGTAAATTTCAGACGGCGGGCTGTCCGGGACCGGGTCCGATGAGCCGGAACAGCCCACCAGTGCCAGGCTCAGGCTCAGTGTGGCAGCAGCCACCAGATGTTTCATACGCGTCATGACGAAATGATTATCCTCAAAGTGTTATGGCGGAAGCTGTCCGTATAGCTCCCGGTAATGACCAGTACGATAGCACATTATATTAAACGGCATCGCCGTGAAAACCCAACGTTAACGAAGAAGCTGTATATGGCACAACAAGTTCAACTCACCGCAACGGTGTCCGAAGCACAGCTTGGACAACGCTTAGATCAGACTTTGGCGGAATTGTTCCCTGATTATTCACGTTCCCGCATAAAAGAGTGGATCCTTGAGCGTCGGGTCAGCGTCAACGGCACCATCATCGATAAACCGAAAGAGAAAGTCCTCGGCGGTGAGCGGGTGGCGATTGATGCCGAGATCGAAGAAGAGCAGCGCTGGGAAGCGCAAAATATTCCGCTGGATATCGTGTACGAAGATGACCACATTCTGGTGATCAACAAACCGCGCGACCTGGTCGTTCATCCTGGCGCCGGTAATCCGGACGGTACGGTACTGAATGCGCTGCTTTATCACTTTCCGGCGATTGCCGACGTGCCGCGTGCCGGCATCGTGCATCGCCTCGATAAAGACACCACCGGCCTGATGGTAGTGGCGAAAACGGTACCGGCGCAGACGCATCTGGTTGAAACGCTGCAGCTGCGTGAGATCACCCGCGAATACGAAGCGGTGGCGATTGGCACCATGACCGCTGGCGGAACGGTGAACGAGCCGATGGCGCGTCACTCTACCAAGCGCACTCACATGGCGGTCCATCCAATGGGCAAGCCGGCGACCACCCACTATCGCATCATGGAGCATTTCCGTGCGCATACGCGGTTACGCCTGCGCCTGGAAACCGGCCGTACTCATCAGATTCGCGTGCACATGGCGCACATTAACCATCCGCTGGTGGGCGATCCGCTGTACGGTGGTCGTCCGCGTCCGCCGAAGGGCGCTTCTGAGGCCTTCATCAATACGCTGCGTGGTTTTGACCGCCAGGCGCTGCACGCCACCATGCTGCGTCTCTATCACCCGATTACCGGCATTGAGATGGAGTGGCACGCGCCGCTGCCGCAAGACATGGTTGATCTGATTGATGCGCTGAAAGCCGATACCGACGAGTTCCGCGATCAGATGGACTGGCTATGAGTGACTGGATCGTGCCGCAGTGGCCGGCGCCAGCGCGCGTTCAGGCATGCTCGACCACGCGGCACGGTGGCATCAGCGTTGCGCCCTGGGATTCTCTCAACCTCGGCGCGCACGTCGGGGATGAGGCGGATCGCGTGATGCACAATCGCCAGCGCGTGGTTGAGCAGTTGGCGTTACCGGCGATGCCGCAGTGGCTGGAGCAGGTGCACGGCCAGACGGTGGCGCGTCTGCCGGCGGCCGCCTCGCTGCCGCGTGCCGATGCGGCGATAACGCGGGAAAGCGGCGTGGTCTGTGCAGTGATGACCGCCGACTGCCTGCCGGTGCTGTTTTGCAGCCAGGATGGCAGTGAAGTTGCCGCGGCACATGCCGGCTGGCGCGGGTTGTGTCATGGCGTGCTGGAGCAGACGCTGGCGCAGTTTCACTGTCCGGCGAGCGAGATTCACGCCTGGCTCGGTCCGGCGATTGGGCCGCAGGCATTTGAAGTTGGTGCTGAGGTACGCAGTGCGTTTCTGGCGCAGGATGCCGCCGCTGATATTGCTTTTCGCCCGGCCGGGGAGAAATATTTTGCCGATATCTGGCTGCTGGCGAGACAGCGCCTGCAGGCCGCTGGCGTGC
This sequence comes from Pantoea dispersa, assembly GCF_035783935.1. GTDB lineage: Bacteria > Pseudomonadota > Gammaproteobacteria > Enterobacterales > Enterobacteriaceae > Pantoea > Pantoea dispersa_C. Next base: position 301,595 of record NZ_JALKOV010000006.1, read on the forward strand.
GATCTGTCACGGCTGACGCGCGCTGTACCTATCAGGAAAGCGCCGATTTTTTCTCCTTCCGACGCGACGGAATCACCGGGCGTATGGCAACTTTGATTTGGCTGAGATAACCTTACGCCGCAAGACGATCCAGTAAGCGTATTTTTTGCTCACAACTCAGGTCATTAACCTTGAAAATTTGAGGGATGACCTCATTTAATCTCCAGTAGCATTTTGACCTGTAATGGGAGGAATCATGCGTCTGGATCGTCTTACCAACAAATTCCAGTTGGCCCTTGCCGATGCACAGTCCCTTGCTCTGGGACACGATAATCAATTCATCGAACCCCTGCACCTGATGAGCGCGCTGCTCAACCAGGAAGGTGGATCGGTGCGTCCGCTGCTCAGCGCGGCGGGAGCGGATGTCGCCAGCCTGCGTACCAGCATCGAACAAGCCATCAATCGTCTGCCACAGGTCGAAGGGACCGACGGCGACGTTCAACCATCAGCCGATTTGGTCCGGGTACTGAATCTGTGTGACAAGCTGGCGCAAAAGCGCGGCGACAACTTTATTTCATCTGAATTATTTGTTCTGGCGGCCCTCGAATCGCGCGGCTCGCTGGCGGACTTGCTGAAGTCTGCCGGTGCCACGGCGGACAAACTCGCAAAGGCCATCGAGCAACTGCGGGGAGGAGAGAACGTGAACGATCAGGGGGCTGAAGATCAGCGCCAGGCTTTGAAAAAATACACCATCGATCTGACGGAGCGCGCTGAGCTTGGCAAGTTAGATCCGGTTATCGGGCGTGACGAAGAGATTCGCCGCACCATTCAGGTCCTGCAGCGTCGTACCAAAAACAACCCGGTGCTGATCGGTGAACCGGGCGTCGGTAAAACCGCCATCGTTGAAGGGCTGGCGCAGCGCATCATTAATGGCGAAGTGCCGGAAGGGCTGAAAGGCCGGCGCGTACTGGCGCTGGATATGGGCGCGCTGGTGGCCGGTGCGAAATATCGCGGCGAGTTTGAAGAGCGCCTGAAAGGCGTGCTGAACGACCTCGCTAAACAGGAAGGCAACGTCATTCTGTTTATCGATGAGCTGCATACCATGGTTGGCGCTGGTAAAGCCGACGGCGCGATGGATGCCGGCAACATGCTGAAGCCGGCGCTGGCACGCGGTGAACTGCACTGCGTGGGTGCCACTACGCTGGATGAATATCGCCAGTACATTGAGAAAGATGCCGCGCTGGAACGCCGTTTCCAGAAAGTGTTCGTCGCCGAACCGAGCGTCGAAGACACCATCGCTATTCTGCGTGGCCTGAAAGAGCGTTACGAGCTGCATCACCATGTGCAGATTACCGACCCGGCGATTGTGGCTGCGGCGACGTTGTCGCACCGCTATATTGCCGATCGCCAGTTGCCGGACAAAGCCATCGACCTGATTGATGAGGCGGCGTCGAGTATTCGTCTGCAGATTGACTCCAAGCCGGAGCCGCTTGATCGTCTTGAACGTCGCATTATCCAGCTCAAACTGGAGCAGCAGGCGCTGAAGAAAGAATCGGATGACGCCAGCGTCAAGCGTCTGGAGATGCTGGAAAGCGAGCTGGATCAGAAAGAGCGCGAGTACGCTGAGCTGGAAGAAGAGTGGAAAGCGGAAAAAGCCTCGCTGACCGGCACGCAAAACATTAAAGCTGAGCTGGAGCAGGCGCGTCTGGCGATGGAGCAGGCGCGGCGCGTGGGCGATCTTGGCCAGATGTCGGAACTGCAGTACGGCAAGATTCCCGAGCTGGAAAAACAGCTGGCAAGCGCCACGCAGGCGGAAGGTAAAACCATGAAGCTGTTACGCAACCGCGTAACGGATGTGGAGATCGCTGATGTGCTGGCGCGCTGGACCGGTATTCCGGTAGCCCGCATGATGGAAGGCGAACGCGATAAGCTGTTGCGGATGGAGCAGGAGCTGCATGCCCGGGTGATCGGCCAGGACGAAGCGGTTGAAGCGGTATCGAACGCGATTCGCCGTAGCCGCGCCGGTTTGTCTGACCCGAACCGGCCAATCGGATCGTTCCTGTTCCTTGGACCGACCGGTGTCGGTAAAACTGAGCTGTGTAAGGCACTGGCGAATTTCCTGTTCGACAGCGACGACGCGATGGTGCGTATCGACATGTCGGAATTCATGGAGAAACATTCGGTGTCGCGCCTGGTCGGGGCACCTCCGGGCTACGTCGGTTATGAAGAGGGCGGTTACCTGACAGAGGCGGTGCGTCGTCGCCCTTACTCGGTGATTTTGCTGGATGAGGTGGAAAAAGCGCATCCGGATGTGTTCAACATTCTGCTGCAGGTGCTGGACGATGGGCGTCTGACCGATGGTCAGGGGCGCACCGTGGACTTCCGCAATACCGTGGTGATCATGACATCTAACCTCGGTTCGGATCTGATTCAGGAACGTTTCGGCGCGCTTGATTACGCGGAAATGAAAGATGTGGTGATGACGGTCGTCGGACACCATTTCCGTCCGGAGTTTATCAACCGCATTGATGAGGTGGTGGTATTCCATCCGCTGGGTGAAAAACATATCGCGTCGATTGCGCAGATTCAGCTGCAGCGGCTGTATCAGCGTCTGGAAGAGCGCGGTTATCAGCTGCACATCTCCGATGCGGCGCTGAAACTGCTGGGTGAAAATGGCTACGATCCGGTTTACGGCGCGCGGCCATTGAAACGGGCTATTCAGCAGCAGATTGAAAACCCGCTGGCGCAGAAGATTTTGTCTGGCGTGCTGGTTCCGGGAAAAACCATCGAAATGGATGTGCAGGACGATGTCATCGTCGCGCACCAATAACGCAACGTGACAAAAACGGGCCTCAGGGCCCGTTTTTTTATGCTGTTTCGCAAGAATCAGCTGGTTTTTGCAACGTGTTGCCTGGAAAGTGAGCGGTCGCGCAAAAACTGCAAATTAGCGCTTGTCAGGCGAAACGAAGTCCCTATAATGCGCCACCACTGAGACGGCAAAGCGGCAACGCAGGCGGCTCAGCAGGGCGTGAAGCGATTCACCCCGCCGGAGAAAAACGCTGAAAAAAGTGTTTGACTCTGAAGGAGGAAAGCGTAATATACGCCACCTCGCGACAGCAGGCAGAACGCCGCGTCGCACTGCTCTTTAACAATTTATCAGACAATCTGTGTGGGCACTCGCAGGATTGATATCACAAGCCTACGGGCTTTAAAAAATATCAAGTCTTTGCTGAGTGAACACGTAATTCATTACGAAGTTTAATTCACAGAGCATCGCTGCACTCGTTGCAGCAAATCAAACTTTAAATTGAAGAGTTTGATCATGGCTCAGATTGAACGCTGGCGGCAGGCCTAACACATGCAAGTCGAACGGCAGCACAGAAGAGCTTGCTCTTTGGGTGGCGAGTGGCGGACGGGTGAGTAATGTCT
>NZ_JALKOV010000007.1:0-283231 GCF_035783935.1 Pantoea dispersa
ATGCAATGTCAGGCGCTGGCGCTCAGGGGCTGTTTCAGCTGATGCCGGGAACGGCTAAAGATCTGGGGCTGCGTGGCAATGAATCGTTCGACCCGGTGAAGTCCGCCGGCGCTGCAGCCAAATATCTTAGTCAGCTTCTGAAAGCTAACGGCGGTGACCTGAGCAAAGCCCTTGCCTCTTACAACTGGGGCATAGGCAATGTCCAGAAGCACGGCATGGCATTAATGCCCGAGGAAACGCGCAATTACATCCCGCGTGTTCTGAGCAACATGCCTTCAGCTGGTGGCGCGCAGATCAGCCAGGAAACCAACATCAACATTTACGGCGTAAGCGACCCTGGCCAGGCTGGCAAGGCAGTTGCGGACCAGCAAACCTCAGTCAATTCACGCTTCAGTCAGGTGATGTCTACAGGGCCCCGATAATGGATATTCTCTCTACGCTATTTTCCCTGCAAAGCCGCAGGATAGGGATGATAGTGCCTGACGTGGTGATCACCGAAAAGCACAGCGACACGCTGGAAATCACAGAACATCCGGTGGAAGACAAAGCGCCGGTCGCTGACCACGCTTTCCGGCGCCCTTCGGATTTAGTGATGGAAGTTGGTTTTGCTGGCGGCGGCTCGCTGCTCGATTTACTGGATACATCATCAATCGGGGTTAGTCTTGGGCTGAGTCCGAAAGAGGTGTATCAGGAGCTTATCGACCTGCAGCGCAGCCGTGTGCCGTTCAGCGTCACGACCGGCAAGCGCATTTACAGCAATATGCTGATCCGCGTGCTCGATGTAACTACCGACAAAGCCACTGAGAACGTGCTTGCGGCCACGCTCACGCTGCGTGAGGTGTTGATCACCTCAACCCAGAGCATTGCTGTGGCTGACAAGGCAGATATGTCGCAGGGCGTCAGTACCTCAGCCGTGCAGAACGCCGGCGTTAAATCCACGGTACCGCAAAGCGAATCAATCCTTTCCAGGGTATCGAACCTGTTTTAGGGGGAATAATGCAGGCTAACGAGATACCTCTGTCGCCGGATAATCAGCAATTCACCACCGCGATTAACGGCGTTAATTACTCCATTCTGACGCTATGGCGGGATGACGCTGGCTGGATTATCGACTTGATGGACAGCAGCGGAAAAGCCATCGTAACGGGCATCCCGCTGGTGACCGGCGCGAATCTGCTGGCGCAGTTCGCCTACCTCAATCTCGGTTTTGGCCTGGCGGTGGTATGCGATGACCCGGCGCTGGATTACCCGACAAAAACTGATAACGGGATCCGCAGCCACCTGCTGGCGGTAACGGAGTAAGCATGTCACAGAACTGGATGCGCCACTTTGAGCTGCAGATCCTTTCAGAAAACGGGAAGGGCATCAGCCTGAGTGACTTCAAGGTGGTGTTTAACATCGCCCGGACAGATACGCGTTGGCCGCGTGTGGCGATGGTGCGGATCTATAATCTGTCGAAGGATACGGCTTCACGCATTCTGGGGCAGGAGTTCGCGAAGATAAAAATCATCGCGGGGTACGATGGCATCGCGCAGCCAGTGGATGCCAGTCAGGTTGGCGTTGTAAAAAACATCAATGCCGCCGAAGTTGGCCAGTCAAACGGCACAAATTTCGGTGAGATATTCAGCGGCGACATTCGCTTCACGATTACCGGGCGCGATAACCCCACTGATACGTGGGTGCTGATCCAGGCCATTGATGGGCACCAGGCGTTTATGAATGCCAGCGTGACCAAAACCCTGTCCGCTGGTTACACGGTTGCTGACGTGCACGCGGCTGCAATGGACAGTTTCAACCCATACGGAGTAACGCAGGGGATCACCGGCGATATGCCGGCCACAATATTCCCGCGCGGGCGCGTCATTTATCAGTCATCCCGCGACATCATGGATAATGTGGCGGCGCAGTGCGGCGCAACATGGCAGCTGGTCGCCGGACAGGCGCAGATGGTCCCAACTGAAAAGTATGTGCAGAGCGCCATTGTACTTAACAGCGACACCGGCCTGATCGGCATGCCGCAGCAAACAATGGGCGGCGGTGTAAATGTGCGCTGTCTGATAAACCCGAATATTCAGCTCAAAGGGCTGGTGCAAATCGACCAGGCGTCGGTTTACCGCGCCAGCCTTTCAGCCGATGAGGTGAAGTCCCTTCCCAGCCGGGCCAGCGAAACCAATACAAACGGCAATTTCTCGGTGAACGGAACACTGCAACAGCCCGCAAGTATTGCGGCTGACGGCGTGTATATCGTATCGGCTATAGATTATACTGGCGATACCAGAGGTCAGCCGTGGTACATGGATTTAATGTGTATCGCTCGAGGTTCTGCTGATCTTCAATCGACTAGTGTGTTGAACAGGAGTGCTGGAGTGTGAAAGGAAAAGCCTTATTCGCATTTTCAATGTTAATGATATCGGCAGTTGCAGTTTCTGATGATCAGGCTAAGCCATTAATGAAGTGCGGTCCCTTCACTCTGTCATCCAGTTACGATGGGTTTATGCATATCAATAATGTTCGACCACAAAGTCAGAAATTCAGGTTCCTTGGTGCTAAGGACGACTATAACAACCTTAGCTATCAGTGGATGGTACAGCGCAGCGACGCCCCCGGCTGGTTCGGCATTGACTATGTTAAGCGCAACGGAAAGGCCATCCTGAATGTTGAAGCGATTCGCAGCAACATGGATCAGCCTCGAGTGTTTGGATCTTATGACTGTGTGAAAATTAAATAGTCTCAAACTCATATCATCAGCTTTCGTTAACATTTCGTGGCTACCTTGGAGAAGACCATGTTATATTTCTGAGCGAATAAACAACAACTTTGGGGCATTAAATGGACGGAATCTACCTGATACTTATCATATTTGGCGCTGGGGCTTTATGCGCTTCATTTGCTACATACAAATTTTTAAGCAAAAAGAATGATGAAAAGTTAAGAAAGCTTGAACTTGAAGCTAAAAAGATAATCAACGAAACCATCGATGAGAAAGATGAAGCCATTGAACGATATAAAAATCGCGATGTTCTTCGAGATGCTGAGCATGGAAAGCTTTTGGCTGAACTTAATAAAACGATTGAGTTCCACAAGGACAGAAGCAAGTCAATTCTGAATAAGGCTGTGGATTTCGCATTCGATTTCGAAAAGATATTTAAAGACCAGCACCAAAACGCTCAAGCTGAAATTCAGCGAGTACTTGATGACACCTATCGTTTCAAAAAGAAAGTGTTGCTTAGTTCTATATCTTTAAAGAATTTTGAGCGAAAGCTGGAAGATATTAAGAAAGAGACTTTTATCTATCAATCATTAATTGCTAAGTATGATTATTTCGAACTTATTGATAACTCCGATTGGGATTCGGTAGAAAATGAATTTCGCGATAAGGTTTTAGACCTGCAGGCGGCGCAGGATGAACGCGAAGCTCAAAATGAGATAAAACGCCAGATGCGTGAAGAGCGCCAAAGGGCTGAAGAGCTAGAGCGTCAGCAGTTAGAGGCTGAAGAAAAAGAGATGGAGTTAGAAGCACGCAGGAAGGCAGTAGAGGAAGCCTTATTGGCTGCTGACGAAGATCATCGCCTTGAACTTGAAGAAACGCGCCGCAAGCTTGAGCAGGAGATTGAGGAAGTGCATAAACAATATGAGCGCGCCAAGTCTATGGCCCAAATGACAAAGCAAGGTCACGTTTATGTTATTTCTAACATTGGATCTTTTGGTGAAAATGTATTTAAAATTGGCATGACTCGCCGTTTAGAACCGCATGACCGCGTCAGCGAGTTAAGTGGTGCAAGCGTTCCATTTGAGTTTGATGTGCATGCAATGATTAGCTGTGATGACGCTCCAGCCTTAGAAGCTAAACTACATAATTTACTTGGCGGTGACCGCATCAATAAAGTAAATCTGCGCAAGGAATTTTTTAGAACCGATATTAATAAAATCATTAAATGCGTTGAGGAAAACCATGGAAAAGTCGATTATGTGGCTGACCCAGCGGCTCTTCAATATTACCGTTCAATGGAAATAACTGACGCACAGTACTCTGAAGGCGAGCGATCATTCGCTCCCTAAAGCCCTAATCAAAAATTAAACCCGCTTCGGCGGGTTTTTTATTGCCTGGAGAAAACATGTCGGTATCACCACAATCGCTGGCCGGTGGCGAACAGCAAGCCATGAAGGTGCTGTCAGACACCATCTTCTCCATGCTGCGCGTTTCGCTGCCTGGCATAATCGAATCCTTTGACCCCATCGCATGCACCTGTACCGTTCAGCCGGCGCTGAAGGGCCAGAACGCCGACGAACTGGGCAACATGAAATCAGCGCCGCTTCCGCTGCTGGTGGATGTGCCAGTGGTTTTCCCACGTGGCGGTGGCTGCACCATCACGTTCCCCGTGAAAGCGGGAGATGAATGTCTGGTAGTTTTCTCCGATCGCTGCATCGACTTCTGGTGGCAAAGCGGCGGCGTGCAGGAGACTGTTGATCCGCGCCAGCACGATTTATCAGACGCCTTCGCAATAGTTGGGCCGCAATCTCAGGCTAACGTCATCAGCAACATCAGCACCACCACGCTGCAGATGCGTACCGATGACGGCTTTGCTTATATCGAGCTGGACCCGAATAGCCACGCCATAAACATTGTAGCGCCGGGCGGATTAGACGTGAAAGCGCCGCTGTCAGAGTTTAGTAACGCGGTCAAAGTGAATGGCCTGTTTACGTGGCTGGGCGGCATGGTAGGCAGTCTGGCAACCGGAACTGCGGCGAAGATTACCGGCGCTATCCAGTTCATCGGCACGCTCACTTCCAATGGCAAAGACATCAGCGATGGCCACACGCATAAGGGTGTGCAGAAAGGGAATGATAATACAGGCGGGGTGAACTGATGCGATACAGACGCGAAGATGACGACGGTGATTACACCTTCGGGCAGGGTGATGATACCTGGCTGATTAACTCGCCTGAAGCAGTGGCGCAGGCGGTTAAAACACGATTTCTGCTCTGGTATGGGCAATGGTTTCTCGATACCACTGCTGGCACACCGTGGATTCAGTCGGTGCTTGGCAAGCAAAAACCTGAGGCCTATAACCTCGCCATTCGCCAGCGCATCCTTGAGACGCAGGGCGTCAATTCCATCCTGGCTTTCAATACCGACCTGAATACCACCACTCGCCGCGTAATTTTTACTGCGACGATCGACACCATCTACGGAACGACGACCGTTACAAGCGAGGCATAATGGCTCTTGATCTCGACACGCTGGGGCTCTCCGCTACGGTGACCGCCTCAGGGATTAGTGCGCCTGATTACCAGACGATACTTTCCACCATCACCAGTTACTTTCAGCAGATTTACGGTACCGACTCCTACCTCGATCCGGACAGCAAAGACGGACAGATGGTAGCCCTGGTGGCGCTGGCTATCAACGATGCCAACAATACTGCAGTTCAGGTTTACAACTCGTTTTCTCCCTCAACGGCAATGTCTGATGCCCTGACGCGCAACGTGAAAATTAACGGCATCTCGCGCAAAGAGGCCACCAACTCTACTGTTGACCTGACGCTAACCGGAACAGCAGGAACCACCATCACAAATGGTTCGGTTAAAGACGCCAACGGCATTATCTGGAACCTTCCACCAAGCGTCACAATTGATACAGGTAGCTCAGTCATTGCTACGGCTACCTGTGCTACTTCTGGCGCTGTAGCGGCGGTGATTGGCTCGGTGAACCAAATTAACACGCCAACGCGGGGATGGGCATCAGTCACTAACTCCAGCGCGGCCACTGTTGGTACCGCTGTTGAAAAGGATTCAGATCTGCGCATCCGTCAGGGTCAGAGCGTGGCGCTGCCATCACTGACACCCTTCGATGCATTGGATGGCGCGCTGGCGAACGTTGATGGCGTGACGCGGCACAAGCTGTATGAGAACGATACCGGCGCGGTTGATTCAAATGGTCTGCCGGCACACTCCATCTCTGCGGTCGTCGACGGCGGTGATGCGACGGTCATTGCACAGACAATACGCGGTAAGAAGGGGCAGGGCGTCTCCACCTACGGCACCACCTCAGTGACGGTAGCCGACACTTACGGTAATCCACACGTCATAAGCTTTTACCGCTCCACTGACGTGCCGATTTATATCGCGTTGTCGCTGAATGTTTTCACTGGCTACACAACGCAGATTGGCGAGCAGATCAAGCAGGCGATCGCTGACTACATCAACAGCCTACTGATTGGTGATGACGTGCTTCTGAGTCGTGTTTACTCACCGGCCAACCTCGGTGTTGTCAGCGGAGGTAATGCGAAGTATTACGACATTTCGTCGCTGCAGATTGGCAAAAGCTCGGGTGCTGTGGCGGCGGCCAACGTCGATATTGCTTTCAACGAATCAGCATCCTGCAGTACCGCCAACATAATGCTGACGGTGACCTCATGAGCAAATACACCGAACTGATCACCAACTATCACGCTGGTAAATCCCGGTTCGTCGCACATGTTGACCTCTCAACTCGGCCACTTACAGATGCTTCAACTGCGCTTCAGGGGCTGGTTACTGCCTTTGACATCGACAGCGCCGTTGGTGCGCAACTGGATATTCTCGGAGAGTGGATCGGGCGAACGCGCATCGTCAGACAGCCTATCAGCGGCGTCTACTTCTCGTTTGATACGGACGGCCTCGGATGGGATCAGGGCATATGGCAAGGGCCGTATGACCCTGATGCTGGTTATACCAGCCTTAGCGATGACACCTACCGCATCGTGCTGAAGGCGAAAATAGCGATCAACAACTGGAACGGGCAAAACGATACGCTGCCGCCAATCCTTGAGGCCGCACTGGAAGGTTCAGGCCTGAAAATGCAGATCGTCGATAACCTGGACATGACCATCTCTGTGTGGGTGTTTCCGGAAGAAGACATCAGCCAGGTCTCGCTGGAACTCATCGCTGCCATTCGGCAGGGATATCTCACCGTTAAAGCTGCCGGCGTCTGGGCTGGCGACATTCAGACACCTTCAATTGAAACCCCATCTGTCGGTAACCGTTTTTTTGGCTTCGACATGGACAACGAATACATCGCCGGATTTGATGATGGCGCTTGGGAGAAAACACTGTAATGGCTACTAATAACTTCAAGGCCTTTGGCATTGGTGCAGGCGCTAACGTGACCAGCCAGGCTGATTATGAGGCGCTGGCCGCGTTGCTGACCGGATTTCAGTCGGGCAAGGCATCATCTGCACAGATCAACAAAGCATTGCGGCAAAGTACGGTGATGGCGTATGTCCTTGCACAATTCATCTCAGATTCAGCCAGCGTTGATGTGTTGGATAATGGAAACCCGGCAACCATTTTGGCAAACCTCAAAGGAAGTATGACTGCGCTGACTCCGGGCCGATTACTTAATGTTAGGGTTTTCTCAGCATCAACCCCTTACATAAAAACTCCAGGCACAAGAAAAACCAGATGGCGTGTAATTGGTGCTGGCGGTGGCGGTGGTGGAGCAGCTGCAACCGGATCAGGCCAGTTTTCCGCAGGGGGGGGGTGGGCTTGCTGGTTCTTATGCTGAGACGCCGCTTATTGACCCTCCTGCTGACAACACGGCTATTACAGTCGGGGCCAAAGGCAAAGGCGGTGCTACAGGCGCTAATACTGGAACAGCCGGCGGGGCAACATCTGTTGGAAGCATAATCAGTGCGCCAGGCGGAGGTGGGGGAGTAGGTGGTGCTGCATCAGCTTATAGCAACATTGTTGCTCAGATAGGAAGCCCCACAAATGCACCTTCCGGAAGTGTATTGTTTTATTCCCGCGGAGCTCCGGCGGCAAGTGTTACAGGCTTTTCAACCGGGCTGATCAAAGGTGGAGATGGTGGTGCATCGTTCTTTGGAATCGGTGGCGCAGGTGGGCAGAGCGTAACATCGTCATCTCCCTCACCCGCAATGAATTATGGCTCTGGTGGTGGTGGTGCTGCGCTGGGGCAGAATGGCTCTGCAGTCGCCGGCGCTGATGGAGCAGATGGATTAGTTATTGTTGAGGAATATGCATAATGGCTGCGTACGCAATTGTTGACCAAAATGGAAACGTCATCAATACGGTAGTATGGGATGGCGAAAATGACTGGGTGCCACCAGAGGGAACCACTGTAATAGCTGCAGGTGATAGTGGTGCTGGTATTGGCTGGACCTATAAGAACGGTGAATTTATTTCTCCACCAATACCAGTCATCCCAAAAGAAGAACTGGTAAACCAAGCCAATCAGCAGAAAAGCGTTTTGCTTTCCGAGGCGAATACATACACCCAGCCATGGCAAACTCAGTTGATGCTGGGGATTATCACGGAAACTGATAAGGAATTATTGACTACATGGATGAAGTACTACCAGCAGGTTCAGGCGGTTGATACATCTACAGTTCCTGATATCACATGGCCGGACAAGCCAGTTAATTAATATTTGTTAAATATGAATGGGCCTTCTTGGCCCATTGCTTATTTTGTATATTTTACTCGCATCCCCATGAATGGCTTCTCAATCATATAAAAAGTGAAGAATGAGATGGCTACGATTATAGGTATCCTTACCGCTGATTCAGCGAGTGAGCCGCTGACCGTTGTTGCATTACTAAATCCAATAACGCTGTTAACCATGCGACCTAGTGGAAGGTGAAGCAGGTACATAGAGAAGCTGGTCATCCCCAGGTATGAAAGCGCAGTATTTATAGGCTTTATATCTGGTAAAGAAGCATTCAGGTAACACACTGCAACCAATCCCCAGCAAATAGCCTCTACAGTAAATGACCATGTGCTGTATCCAACAGTGGTTTTGTTGAAGGTAAACAGGTAGGTGAGAGCAGCTAATGACAAGACGAAAACAGGAATTAGGATTGCCCAGTTGGAAAGCTTTTTGAAATATCCACTTTGATATGCACATCCGAATGCCATACCGATCGCAAACTGATCCAAGCGCCCAACCATTGTGTGGTACATATTGTAATAAATATCGCCACCTTTAATTGTTGCAACATTGAAACGTGTCGCAAGCATCAGGATAACGATACCGATTAAATATTTCGGACCGTATTTATTCAAAAACATCGCAAGGAATGGGAATATCAGATAGAACTGGAATTCAACAGCGATTGTCCATATTGGGCCTGATGGGAAAAATTCATGCCCCCAACCAGTGTAGGAGTTGCCGGTGTTTAGCTGAAGGGTAATTATTCTAAATATATCCATTGGTGATGATTGCTGGCGGCTACAGCATATAACAATAAACACCAGGAATATCATTAGTGGAAAAATGCGCAAGATACGGTTATACAGGTATCCACTGTAACGTATTTGCTTTTCTCCACAATTAGATATCAGGCAGAAAAGAAATCCAGTAAGAACCAGGAAAAATGACACCCCGCTTGAGCCGTTTTCCATCCACAGTCGGGCAAATGCATTGGCGGAATAAGTTCCATCCCAATTTATATTACCTCTGAAGTGATGAATCATGAGCATTACGGCAGCAAAAAACCTTAGATGGTCTATCCGATCCATATAACTAATGTTGAGTGATTTCAATTTTTCATCCTAAAAGAAGCGCAAACCCATGCTTGAAGCCGCCGTGAATCACAAGGTGCTTCCAAAATATTATGGATTTATTGTTGATCTCTTTACGATTTGGTGGAAGAGGTTCGTTGCTTAATTGTGTAAGAAAATTCTCATGATGAGGTCTGTGCATCGCTATAGGTAGCTAATAACTATGTGTTATCTTTTCCTTTGCTAATCTTCTTTCTAATACTGAACTCATTCAATAACCTTATGGTCACACCCGCAACATCCAACCAGAAATACACGCGGTTGTCCCATTGATATGACTTAAAAACCAATATGTTAGCTAAAAGTAATAATCCAAAAAATCCTAATGAAAACTGTCATTTAAAGAGCGCCTGACGATATCCTTACGTTTATCTTACAAAGATAACATCATGACCTATTGGCGTTAAGAACAATCTCAACCAACTAAATTCCCTTTCCGCCAATCCCTTCCCAACCTATCTGCACATTCCACTTGATCAGCTTCTCCTTACAAATAATGCTGTTCATATATACAGTATGACTAGGGCTGTGCGCCATGCCCCGCGATTACGAAATCAAACCAGCCTTCATCCGCGCCATCAGGCTCGATGCTGCTGGACGCAAGGTGATCACCACATCAGCCTTCCGCACCGCGCTGTACCAGGCGCATCACGACTGGTCAATTGAACGATGCAATGAGTGGATAGTCCGCAATCAGGGCGGCTTCATGGACATCACTGAGGGTGACGGTGCAGATCGGAATTACACGCCCCGCAACATGGGGACGATTCGCTAATGGGCTTCGTATCTCCAGCAACTGACTACATCGAAGAGCGCATTAATCTCAACCGGATATTCGTACCGAATCCGGGCAAAACATTCCGCATCGAAACCGCCACCGGCTTCATGCTGGTTGATGGCGCAGCAAAGGTTAGGCCAGGCGATTTGGTTGCATTCCAGATGGAAGGCAATCCCATGCTCGGGAAGTGGTACCCGAAGCACCTGATGACGGAAGACGGCTTGATTGAGAGTGAGCAACTGGAGGATGTGATTGTGCTGGGTGCGGTGACAGTGGAAGTGCTGACACTGGATGAAAATTGGCGGCCGACCATATAAAAATAAAAGCCCGGTACTGGTGGCAGGCCGGGCTGGCACAATCCTATGCCTAACATTTCCAATGAACTGATGGTCAACATCACAGGGAATTGAAGTGACAATTAAATATTAGGCTGGCACCGGGGAAACGCTAGCGAAGCGGTGATTCATCTTTTCATTACCCGATAGCCAGACAATGATGACAGACAGTGCGATCGTGATTCCTCATCATGGCCTGCTAACCAAAAGCAAAGGAATGCTGCATGTCTTCCAACCTGTCCGAACTCAATCGATACATTCACCTGACGCGCTCATACATCCTTTACATGGATGAGGTTCTGATGAGCAGAGCGCCAGCAATTGACCGGGAGTTAGCTAGGGTTATTCGGGTGCAACTGATACCGGTATTGCGATTGTTAAGGGATGAGCAGCGTCGATTAATTTTAAAGGGGCATAAAAATCTTTTCGTGTCTCAGCGGTAATGACCCTAGGTGAGAAGTGGCGTACAACGATCTAAAGCAGATGTTAAAACTGTCACTGCGTACCAAAATGAGTACCAAAAAAAACGGATCAAGTAAAATAGTGAATTAAATCAGTTGTTAGCCCACCCATTCTCGTAATCGTGGAACAGAAAAGTGAACTCAGAGGCGGGCACGGCGTTATCCTGGCTATGGAAAATCAACGCACAGAATAGTCGTCAGCCCGGTACAGCACAACCTCGATCGCCATCGCTGCGAGCGGGCGCGCAGCATTTGTCCGCGGTTCATACTTTTTTTCAATTTATTCAGATATCAAAGCGCTATTTGCCGTAAAACGTGCGGCGGTAAATTCATTTATTTGATGTTGAGGAAGAAGTGTTGAAAAGGCGTCTGTTGGTAACTGTATCTGGAATGATTGTTTGGGCATCGCTGGCGCACGCGGATGACAGCATGCCGTTTCCCCTGACGCCGCCGGCCGTGGATGCCGCATCGTGGGTGCTGATGGACGCCACCACCGGGCAGATCCTCACCGCGGGCAATCCGGACGCGGAGCGCAACCCGGCCAGCCTGACCAAACTGATGACCGGTTATGTCGTCGACCGCGCGGTCGATCAGAAAAAAATCACCCGCGACAATGTGGTGACGGTGGGTAAAGATGCGTGGGCCGCCGGCAATCCGGTGTTTAAAGGCTCGTCGCTGATGTTCCTCAAGCCGGGCGATAAAGTCACCGTGCGCGACCTGATGCGCGGCGTGATCATCGATTCCGGCAACGACGCCTGCGTGGCACTGGCCGATTATGTGGCGGGCAGCCAGGAGAGCTTCGTCAACATGATGAACAGCTACGTGCAGAAGCTCGGCCTGACGCACACCCACTTCGAAACCGTGCACGGTCTCGATGCGCCGGGGCAGCACACCACCGCGCGCGATCTGGCGGTGCTGTCGCGCGCCATCATCAACGGTGAGCAGGATTTCTACGCCATGTACAGCGAGAAAACCCTCAGCTTCAACGGCATTACCCAGAACAACCGCAACGGCCTGCTGTGGGATCAGAATCTGCACGTCGACGGCATGAAAACCGGCCACACCGAGAGCGCCGGGTTTAACATCGTCGCCTCGAACATCGTCGGCCGCCATCGTCTGATTGCGGTGATCATGGGCGGGAAAAGTTCGAAGGGACGTGAAGAGCAGGCGCGTAAACTGCTGGTGTGGGGACAGAACAACTTCGACACCGTGCAGCTGTTCCACGCCGGGAAAAAGATCGGCAGCGAAAACGTCTGGTACGGCAACCCGCATAAAGTGGACGTCGGCACCACTCAGGATATCTTCCTGTCACTGCCGCGCAGCGAAGTGTCGAACGTGATGGCGAAGTACGTCATCGATCGTAAAGACCTTGAAGCGCCACTCAAAGCCGGTGAGCAGGTGGGTGAAATTCAGGTGCTGGATAAAGACAAGCAGCTGGCCAGCTATCCGCTGTACGCGCTGCAGTCGGTCGATGAAGCAGGCATCATCACGCGCATCAGCGATTACGTGAAACAGAAACTGTAATCCGTCGGACAATAAGCAACCGCTGCGTTACATCCTTGTGTGCACTGAGAAAACAGGATGTAGCGCAGTTGTATTATTGCGCAAAAAGTTGCGCCAGACCCTCAATGTTCGTGCCGCGCCAGGGTAACATAGCGCGCAAATTTTTATCGCACCCGGACCACCATGTTACGCGCTGACAAGCCCATCTCTCCGATTGAGTTCTGGTTTTACCGCCACTACCGCGCCGTGCACGGCGTACGTATCGCTATCGCCTTTGTGCTGTGCTTTCTGTTTGTCCGTCTGACCGATATTCCGGAAGGCACCTGGCCGCTGATTACGCTGGTGGTGGTGATGGGACCGATCTCCACCTGGGGCAACGTGTTACCGCGCGTGGTGCAGCGCATCAGCGGTACTTTTGCCGGGCTGTTATCGGGGCTGATTGCGCTGAAGCTGGAGCTGCTGTCACTGCCGCTGATGCTGGTGTGGTGCTTTATCGTGATGATCGTCTGCGGCTACCTGACGCTGGGCAAACACCCCTACATGGCGCTGCTGATCGGCATCACGCTCGGCGTGGTAGTCGGCGCGCCGGCCGGCGACTTCACCGTGGCGCTGTGGCGCGGCGGCGATGTGATTCTTGGTTCGCTGATGGCCTTGCTGTTCAGCGCCATCTGGGCGCAGCGCGCCTATACCCACTGGCGCATTCAGCTGTCGGACGCCTTTATCAACATGGCGAAGATTCATCACGCCGGCTTTTCTGCCAATCTGGTGGAGAAGCCACGCCTCAATCCCCGCTTCCAGAAACTGCTTACCAGCGTGATCAAAATGCGCGCGCTGCTGGAGCCGGCGAGCAAGGAGACGCGCATTCCCAAATCGGTGTTTGAAGCCATTCAGACCATTAACCGTAATATGGTTAACACCATGCAGATGCAGATTGAAGCCTGGTGGGCGTCGCGCGAAAGCCATCTGATCCTGCTCAATGCGCCGACGCTGCGCCGCACGCAGCAGATGACCGAGAACACCCTGAACGCGCTGGCGGCGCTGATGGTGAAAGGCGAGACCGAACAGGTGATTGCCAACAGCCACGAGCTGGAAGCCATCACTCAGGAGCTGGAAGCGCTGATCGCCAACGGCAGCGCGCGGCTGGAGACCACGGCGATTTACGGTTACGTCTGGCTGAGTCTGGAGCAGGCGCGCCAGCTGGAGCGCATGACTGACCTGGTGCGTCTGGCGCTGCGCAAATAGTTTTCTCAGGCAATGACTTAGTGCGAATTGCCCTTTCTTTGCGCTAAGATAAGTGCCAGTCCGAATTTAGCGGTGAAAATTGCGAACCCGGCTTATAAGCCGCTAAGCTAAATGTCTTCCCGGTTTATGACTATTTCGCCTGCCGCGGCAGGCCACAAGAAAGGTGCCAACATGGAAAATGCCAAGCAATCATTTCAGGACGTACTGGAGTTTGTGCGTATGTTTCGTCGTAAAAACAAACTGCAGCGCGAAATTACGGACAACGAAAAGAAAATCCGTGATAACCAGAAACGTGTGTTGCTGCTGGACAACCTGAGCGAGTACATCAAACCTGGTATGAGCGTGGAAGCGATTCAGGAAATCATCGCCAGCATGCGCGTGGATTATGAAGATCGCGTGGATGAGTACATCATCAAAAACGCCGATCTGTCGAAAGAGCGTCGCGAACTGTCGAAAAAGCTCAAAGCGATGGGCGAACCAAAAGGGCAGTAAGCCTCACCGGCCTGATACCCGCGTTTTGCTTCAGGGTCGCCATTTATGGCGACCTTTTTAATGCCCGCGCCAGCTGCTGTAACTGCTGCGCAATCTCCGCCACATCCATTTGCTGCTGCAACGGCGCTGCCGTGGTGGCGCGCAACACCAGCTCGGTCTCCAGCGGCTGACTCTCCGGCGTGTCACCCTCCAGCTGCGCCAGCAGACGATCGACGCTCACTGTGCCCAACTGCTGTAAATCCTGCCGTACCGTGGTCAGCGGTGGCTGATACCACGCGCTCTCGGCCGTGTCGTCGTAACCGATGATCGATATCTCCGCCGGAATCCGTACGCCATGCTGATGCAGCGCGCGCATCGCGCCCAGCGCCATCTGGTCGTTAGCTACCAGCAGCGCCTGCGGCAGCTGGTCGGGCAGCCGGGTCAGCAGCGCCTGATAGCCGGACGCCGCGCTCCAGTCACCGCTCAGCACACAGACCGGCGCAAGATGATGGCGCGCCAGCGCCTGCTGCCAGGCAGTAAAACGCGCCCGCGCCGATGCAGAGCTGGCAGGGCCGTTCAGCACGCCGATCTGCCGATGGCCGAGTGCCACCAGATGATCCACTGCCTGCTGCGCACCGCTGGCGCTCTGATACTGACACTGCGCCACGGCCGCGCTACGCTCCACATCCAGAAACAGCGTCGGTTTGCTGCCGCACTGCTGCTGAATCTGCGCTGCCTGCGCGGCATCCAGCGGCAGGTTGATCAGCAGGGCATCGACGCGCTGCGCCAGCAGTTCATGCACCGTATCCTGCGCGTGGCTGGTGGCATTGGCCATGGCGATCACCAGATGATAGCCCTGCGCCGCCGCGCGCTGCTGAATCGCCGAGGCGATCTGCGCGGGTGCCATCAGCGCCAGATCGCTGGTCGCCAGACCGAGCGTGCGCGTGGCCTTGCCGGCCAGCTGCTGTGCGACCCGGTTTGGCACGTAGCTGAGCTGCTGCATCGCCGCTTCCACCCGCGCGCGGGTGCGCGGTGACACCTGCGCCGAATGGTTGAGCACCCGGGAAACCGTTTGATAGGAGACGCCAGCCAGCCGGGCGACATCGTCAAGCGTTACGGAACGCGCTGTCATTGATCCCTCCTGATGAGAATGCGGCGAGTGTAGCAAATTTTTCCCTGCCGTCGCGGTATTAAGGCGTTACACTGCCAGTGATAACGCAAGGAGAAAGTGATGCAGCTCAATGACCATCAAATTCAGGATATCAACACTATCGCTGCCTGGCTGGCGCTTGATCACCTGCCAAAGGACGGCACGCTGGAGGTCGATTTAGTCATTCTTGCCGGGCATGCGGTACTGCCGAACGTCGAAGCGGCGATTGCGCTGGCAAAAAAATACCAGCTGCCCTTGCTGATCAGCGGCGGCATTGGTCACTCCACCCGGCTGCTGGCCGCGATGATTGCCAGCCATCCTCTGTATCGTCAGATCGACACCGCCGGCAAGGGCGAAGCGCAGCTGCTGGGCGAGATGGCGCGCGTGTTCGCGGAGCTGCCTGACGATCAGCTGCTGCTGGAAACCGCCTCACGCAACTGTGGCGAAAACGCCGCCCTGAGCCAGCGCCTGCTGGATGAGCAGCAGTGGCAGCCGCAGCGCGTGCTGCTGGTGCAGGATCCGTTGATGCAGCGTCGCAGCTGGGAAACCTTCCGCTGGCAGTGGCGCGATCGCGAAAACGCGCCGGAGTTCATTAGCTGGCCGGTGTTTGTGCCGCAGGTGATGATGGATGCGGGCATGCTGCGCATCGTCGGCGCGCCGCCGCAGGGTTTGTGGTCAGTGGAGCGTTTTCTGTCGCTGCTGATGGGCGAAGTGCAGCGCCTGCGTGACGACGCCAGCGGCTACGGCCCGAACGGCAAGGGGTTCTTCGGCCACGTTGATGTACCCGACGCGGTCGAAGCCGGCTGGCAGCGCCTGATGCAGCTGCCCGGCGTGCAGTCGCGGCTGGGTTAAGTCGTCACCAGAAGCACATGTGATTGGGTAAAGCAGATATTGCACGACCCGTAGCGGCGCAATTTATTGCGCAACCGGCCGCGATGCGATCCGGCAAATTGCGCGATAAATCGCGCCGCTACGGTTTGTGCGACTGGCTGGTGCCGCAATAACATGGCGCACAAATCACAGGGGGCGCATTCATGCGCACCTGGCGCCAGGCACCGGACTTATCACCGCGTCTGCAAATACACCTGCAAATTCACATACACCGCGTTCAGCAGCGGCGTGGCCACCGCATGGCGTGCGCCGCGCACCAGCAAATCGCCGATGATCTGATCGGCTTCGATATCGTAGCCCTGAGTTAAATCGCGGTACATGGATGAAGTCATCGCGGCCTCAGGATTGTTCAGCGTCTCATAAATCTTCGCCGTCACTGCCGGGCGCGGCTGGTAACCGTCAGCGGTGATCACCGCCAGCACTTCGGCGAAAATGCCCTGCAGCAGCGCTTCACCACCGGCCGAACGCAGGATGTGCTGCGTGTTGCCGCGCGCCAGACAACACACCGCACCCAGCGTGCTGAGCAGCAGCCACTTCTCCCACAGCTCACTGATAATGTTATCGGCAAACACGCTGTCAAACTGCGCGTCACGCAGCGCGGCATCCACGCGCTGCAGGCGGGCATCGTTGTTGCCGTCCAGCGCGCCGTAGTAAAGCACGTGCAGCGGCGACAGCTGCATCACTTCGCCGTGCTCGCCCAGCGTGGCGTGAATCTTACACAGCCCGCCGATCACCTTGTCACCGAAGCGTGCGCGCAGCGTATCAATATGGCGCATGCCATTGAGGATCGGCATGATCAGCGTCTGCGGCCCGACTGCCGGGGCGATGTCCTCGATCGCCTGTTCCAGCGCGAAGCTTTTCACCGTCATCATAATCAAATCGTAATGACCGCTCAGCGTCGTGGCCAGCGCCAGCTGCGGCTGCAGCACCGTACTGCCTTCCGGTGTTTTCAGCACCAGGCCGGTTTGCTGCAGCTGCTGCTGGCGGCGCTCTCGCACCAGAAAGGTCACATCACGTCCGGCCTGCGCCAGGCGTGCGCCGAAATAGCCGCCGGTGGCGCCGGCTCCCACAATCAGAATGCGCATAGACTGTTTTCCCGTTGAGCATGAAAGCCTTACCTTAAAGCGCGGCGTGCCAGTGCGCCACTCCGCAAATGCGGAAAACAGCGACAATCTGCATGATGAGCAAAAAAAGCTCAAACTGTTCGTATTCATTCGTACAATGGGTCTATGCTGGGGCACAGCGGCGGGCAATGGTGCCTGCCGGTTTTTCAGGTCAACAGACTAAGGACGCATCATGCCCCGACCCCTCCCCATCGAACGTTATCGCAACATCGGCATCTCCGCGCACATCGATGCCGGTAAAACCACCACCACTGAGCGCATCCTGTTTTACACCGGAATGAGCCACAAGCTGGGTGAAGTGCACGATGGCGCGGCAACCACCGACTGGATGGCGCAGGAGCAGGAGCGCGGCATTACCATCACCTCGGCGGCGGTCAGCTGCTACTGGCCGGGCATGGACGGCAGTTTTACGCCGCACCGTATCAACATCATTGATACTCCCGGACACGTTGACTTCACCATTGAAGTGGAGCGCTCAATGCGCGTGCTGGATGGCGCTGTGATGGTGTACGACGCGGTCGGTGGCGTTCAGCCGCAGTCAGAAACCGTGTGGCGGCAGGCGAATAAATACCACGTGCCGCGCATTGCGTTCGTCAACAAGATGGACCGTCAGGGCGCGGACTTTTTCCGCGTGGTGCAGATGATGAAAGATCGCCTGCAGGCGCATCCGGTGCCGATTGTCATTCCTGTTGGCGCTGAAGAGCAGTTCAGCGGTGTCATCGACCTCAACAAAATGCGCGCCATCTACTGGGACGATGCCAGCCAGGGCATGAGCTTTAGCTATGCGCCGATTCCGGACGCACTACAGGCGCAGGCGGCGGAGTGGCGGGAAAACATGGTGGCAGCAGCGGCAGAAGCCAGCGAAGCGCTGATGGATCGCTATCTGGAGCAGGGCGATCTCAGTGAAGACGAGGTGATTGCCGGACTGCGGCAGCGCACGCTGGCGGGCGAAATCCAGCCGATGCTGTGCGGCAGCGCGTTCAAAAACAAAGGGGTGCAGCGCATGCTTGATGCGGTCATCGAACTGATGCCTTCACCGCTCGACGTGCCGCCGGTCGCCGGCATCAACGAGCGCGGCGAACACGACGAACGCCATGCTGACGATGAGGAACCTTTCTCGGCGCTGGCGTTCAAGCTGATGAGCGATCCTTACGTCGGTCAGCTGACCTTTGTGCGCGTCTATTCTGGCGTGCTGCGCAAGGGTGACAGCGTGTGGAACGCGGTGAAAGGGCGTAAAGAGCGCATCGGCCGCATCGTGCAGATGCAGGCTAACGATCGCATCGAGATTGATGAGATCCGCGCCGGCGATATTGCCGCCTGCGTCGGGCTGAAAGAGGTCACCACCGGCGAAACGCTGTGCGATCCTAATGCGGTGATCACGCTGGAGCGCATGGAGTTTCCCGATCCGGTGATTTCGCTGTCGATTGAGCCAAAGACCAAAGGCGATCAGGAAAAAATGGGACTGGCGCTGCAGCGGCTGGCGGCAGAGGATCCGTCGTTCCGGCTGCACACCGATGAGGAGTCCGGCCAGACCATTATCTCCGGCATGGGCGAACTGCATCTGGAGATCATCGTCGACCGTCTGAAACGCGAGTTCGGCGTGGAAGCCAATATTGGCCGGCCGCAGGTAACCTACCGCGAAACCATCCGCAAAACGGTGCGCGAGGTGGAAGGGAAATTTGTGCGGCAGTCGGGCGGTAAGGGCCAGTATGGTCACGTGGTGCTGACGCTGGAGCCGCAGGCGGCCGGAAGCGGTTTCGCCTTTGAAGACGCAACCAAAGGCGGCGTGGTGCCGCGCGAATTCATTCCTTCGGTGGAGAAGGGCATTCGCGAAGCGCTCAACAGCGGCGTGCTGGCCGGTTATCCGGTGGTCGACATCAAAGCCACGCTGACGTTTGGCTCATATCATGACGTCGACTCGTCGGAGATGGCGTTCCGCATGGCGGCGATCTTTGGCTTCAAAGCGGCTGCTAAGCAGGCCGATCCGGTGATACTGGAGCCGGTGATGCAGGTGGAAGTGGAGACGCCGGAAGAGTATGCCGGCGGCGTGATGGGCGATTTGTCGTCCCGTCGCGGCACGCTGCAGGGCATGGACGAGCGTTTCGGCGCGCGCATTATCCGTGCTGAAGTGCCGCTGGCCGAAATGTTTGGCTACGCCACCACGCTACGTTCGATGTCTCAGGGCCGCGCCACGTACAGCATGGAGTTTGCCCACTACGCCGAAGCACCGCGTAATGTCGCGGAGACGATTATTGCGGCACGCGCGCAGTAAGTCCGCTGGCGGCAGGGACGCCGCCGGTTCGTGCTTTATTACAGCGCCGTCACGCCCAGCGCGGCGGCGTCATCCTCCCAGCGTTTAACCTCATCAAACCAGTCGCGCTGCGGCACCGAAAAGCCCGCCAGCAGATTGGCCTGCATCACATCCTTGTAGTCGTCCACATTGGCCAGTTCAAACAGTGCGCTGCGCAGTTTTTCCAGCAGCAGGCTGTCGGTTTTCGCCGAGGTAATCAGCGGCAGCGCGGCACACAGCGGGGTTTCACCGATAATGGCTAAGCCCTGCAGCTCCTGCGGCCGGTATGTGCGCAGCAGCGCCCAGGTGATGCAATCAATGGCGGCGAGGTCGGCCTGTCCGGCGCGCAGCGCGGCCAGCGACTGGCGGTGGCTGCCGCTGAACCGGGTACTGGCAAAGAATTTGCCGTTCTGCGCCAGCGGCGCGACTACGTAGCGCAGCGCATTGTATCCGGAGTGCGAGTCATCGCTGTTACATACTGCGCGGCGGCCGCGGAAATCGGCGAGGCTCAGGTTCTCATCCTCAAGGCGCGCCACCAGCCAGCTGCGATAGCGCAGGTCATGACAGCCTGCCGCATTGGACTGAAAGGTGCCGACCAGCTGCACATCAGGCAGCAGCGCCACCAGCGGATAACCGCAGGTCTGGCTCAGCAGCAGGTTGTCATCACGCCAGTGCGGCAGCAGGTCGTCGTGCCATTGCACCTCAGCCTGCACGCCGCGCTTCGCCAGCAGCCGCGTCAGCACTGAAGTCATGGCCAGTGTGCTCGGGTGGTCGATGTCGTACATCGGAAAAGAGATGATGTGCATGCTGTGCGTCCTTGTGGTGTCCCGGATGGGCGTTAACCTCGATCGGCAGGCGCCAGCCGCACCTGCTCCCTTCATCGTAACCGGCAACGTAAAAATCCTGCTGACGCGGAGAGTCGCCGCCGCGCCAGAACAAACAGACTTTACGCAGACCGTACCAGGGTAAACCGGGCAGATCGTGATGTACAGCATGATCATTGAGATTCCGGCACGGCGATGCAGGATTGGATTGTGCAAAAAAGTTGAAGAAGCGCGCGAAAACTATTGGCTATCAGTCCTCTTCGCACAGGCGTAACCTAATCTCATCGAATTCTGATTGATGACGCCGGTGCCGTTCTGGCCCGCGAGGAGCATTTAGCATGAAAAAAATTGGCTTTTTATCTTTCGGTCACTGGACCCCGTCACCGCACTCGGCCACCCGTTCCGCGCAGGATGTGCTGCTGCAGTCGATTGACCTGGCGGTCGCCGCTGAAGAACTGGGCGCTGACGGTGCCTATTTCCGCGTACACCATTTTGCCCGCCAGCTGAGCTCACCGTTTCCGCTGCTGGCGGCCGTCGGTGCCAAAACCAGCCGCATCGAGATCGGTACCGGTGTGATCGACATGCGCTATGAAAATCCGCTGTACATGGCGGAAGACGCCGGTGCCGCGGACCTGATCGCCAACGGCCGTTTGCAGCTCGGCCTGAGCCGTGGTTCGCCGGAGCAGGTGATTGAAGGCTACCGCTACTTTGGCTTTGATCCGCGCGAAGGGGAAACCGACGCAGATATGGGACGTCGTCACACCGAAGAGCTGCTGGAAGTGCTGCGCGGCGAAGGGTTTGCTAAACCGAATCCGCAGCCGATGTTCCCGAATCCACCGGGGCTGCTGCGCCTGGAGCCCTATTCCGAAGGGCTGCGCGAGCGCATCTGGTGGGGTTCCGGCTCCAACGCCACGTCGATCTGGGCGGCCCAGCTGGGGATGAATCTGCAAAGCTCAACGCTGAAAGATGATGAAACCGGCGAGCCGTTCCATGTGCAGCAGGCGAAGCAGATTCGTGCCTACAAAGAAGCCTGGCAGGCGGCAGGGCATCAGCGTGCGCCGCGCGTGTCGGTCAGCCGCAGCATTTTTGCCCTGATGAACGACACCGACCGCGCCTACTTCGGTCGCGGCGGACAGGAGCAGGATTCCGTCGGGTTCCTCGACGAGAAAACCCGCGCCATCTTTGGTCGTAGCTATGCCGCAGAGCCGGAGCAGCTGATCAAACAGCTGGCGCAGGATGAAGCGATTGCAGAAGCCGATACGCTGTTGCTGACTATCCCTAATCAGCTTGGCGTGGATTACTGTGCGCATGTGATCGACAGCATTCTCACCCACGTCGCGCCAGAACTCGGCTGGCGTTAAGCGACAGTGCGCAGGGAAGCGCACAACCATTGCGCGATAAATCGCGCCGCGACCAGGTGCGCATCAATGCGCACCCTACGAAATTCAGCAAAGGCTTTGACCCGTTTTAGATTCTGTAGGGTCGCCATTGATGGCGACCAACTATTGCGCGATAAATCGCGCCGTTATCAGCCACTAATCCGCGCCCAGCTCCCACCACAGCTTATCCAGCGCATAATAGCGGTCGCGCTGTGCTTCCGGCTGATTCAGGTCGCGCTTCCACGGTTTGGCGAGAATGTAGTGCAGATTCTTCACCTCGTCGTCATGCCATAAGCCGGCATGCTGGAATGGCAGGGTTTTCAGCGCGTTATAAATGTACGGTAGCGGCAACCAGCGTCCGGTAAACACTTCGTTAAGCAAATCCTGTTCGGAGAACGGATAGCGCCGCAGGTCGTTGATCTCTGCCACTTTCTGCTGCAGCCAGTCGAATACCGCCTGATCCGGCTGCAGCACCAGAAAGCCGCCGTTGAGATAGTGATCAAGGTCGGCCGGGGGAGTTTCACCGCGCGCCTGCCAGGTGTAGTGACAGTGCTCCGGCTGCCAGCTGTCAGGATAGCTGGCGATGTGATTCGGGTTGCAGCGGCAGGCGTGACAGGCCGCCAGCGCATGCTTGCCGAGGTCGAGCGTAAACAGCTCATCCATGTTGCGCAGCACCAGCATATCAGCATCAAGAAACACCACGCGTTCGCAGCCGGTCAGTTCCCAGGCGCGCAGTTTGCTCCACACTTCGCCAAACTGTGCCGAGGCATAATGCTGCTCCAGCGCGGCGTCCGGCATCAGCGGCTGGACCGGATGGATCACACAGCCCAGCGCCTGTAATGTTTCGCGCATGGTCAGATCGATGGCATCAGTGACCATCACAATCAGCGGCCAGCGCGTTTCGCTGCGTTTTAATGAGCGGTGCAGGGCTTTAACCCCGACAAAATAGTCCGGCTGCGTCAGCAGCGTTACCCAGGCGTACATAGATTCTCCCCATCAAACTCAATCAATCAAACAAAGCCGTGACGTAGTCATTGCTAAAGCGGTGCGTCGGATCCAGTTGTTCACGCACCGCACGAAACGCATCCCACTGCGGATAGATGGCGCGCCACTGATAGCGTTGGGGATCGTAATATTTGCCCCAGTGTGGACGTCCCCCTTCCGCCGCCAGCAGTTTTTCCACTTCGGTCAGGAAGTGCAGTCCGTCCTGCGACAGTGAGCCGTCATCCGCGTAATACACCACGAAGCCAAAAAAGCAGGTCGGCTGCTGATGTGCCGGGCTCATCCACGCCTGCGAAGCGCCGGTGCAGCGCAGGATGATGGGATAGTGCATATGCGGACGGTTCTGCGCATACCAGGCTTTGATCTTGCTGATAATCTGCGGCGTTTTGGCCAGCGGCACGCCGATCTCAACGTTGATCTGCGGTACGGCGATACCGCGACAGAACAGCTGGTAGATATCGCCGCTGATGTCGGTGAAATCACGGAAGCGGGTGACGGTGCGGAACTGCTTACCGCCTTTACCGTGAATCTGCGTGTCGCGATGCATGTGCTCCAGCGTCTGATCGATGGTGTCGTTCAGGCTGCTGTCAGCCTGATCGCCGTGCTCAATCACCTCGCGCTGGTTGTCATACCATGCCTTACTGTCTTCCGCACTGGCCACATCGGCGTTCCACACGTGCATCAGGTTGTCATCGACAAACCACCAGGCTTTGCTCAGTGCGTGCTGCTCATTCCACGTCAGCAGGTCCTGCTCCAGCGTATCAGCGGAGGCAGCAAATTTATGGCAGGTAAACAGGTGAAACGGCTGCGTGCGCAGCGTAATGGCGGTAACGATGCCGAGCGCGCCCAGCGAGACCATCGCCGCCGGGAAATCGGCATCGCCACGCTGAAACTCGCGCACGCTGCCGTCGGCCAGCACCATGCGGATGTGCAGCGCTTCGTCCGCCAGCGAACTTTGCGCCAGTCCCTGACCGTGCGTGCCGGTTGCCAGCGCGCCAGCCAGCGTTTGCACCGCAATCACGCCGGGCGAAGAGGCCAGCATGCGATCTATTGCCGTCAGGCTGTCATAAACCTGCTGCAGCGGCGTGCCGGCGGCAAACGTTACGCTCTCATCATCCTGGGCGAGAATGCCGCGCAGGGCGCTGAGATCCAGCAGCACGTCCTGCGGCTGTACGCACAGCATGCGACCGGGCGACAGGCGGCTGCCGAGCACACGCACTTTGCCGTGCGAGTCGCGCAGCAGCTGCTGCAGTTCAGCTTCACTGCGCGGCTGGTGCAGCTGCTGACGCTGGCCGACGACCGAGTTTTGCGCCCAGTTCCACAGCGCAGGGGCGCGATCGGTATTTTGCGTGTTGCGTAACGGATAGAGGAGAGCATCTTTCTTCACTACTGCGTTCCTTAATCTGAGGTCTGTGACGGTACCGTTTATTTGATCAAGCGTAGACCATCACAGCGAACCCGCAGATTACGGGGCTTTGCGGATATAGCGCAGCGTGGCCGTGACCGCCAGCTGACGGTTTCGGCGGATGCTGTCCTCTTCACTGTCGTTGGGGGTAAACAGCGTGTGGAAGGTGTAGCGATTCGAGACGTGGTGCACACAAATACTGCTCAGCAGGCGGTGCACGTCCACGGTATCCAGAGTGTCGATGAAAATGCCCTGGCGCTGGCCGCGCGACAGGATGTCATCCAGCAAATCGAGGGTACTTTTGTTCATCGCTTTGATGCGCTCAGACTGCACGATGTAGCGCCCGCGCAGCAGGTTTTCGGTACACACCAGGCGCATAAAATCGGGGTGCGTCACGTGATAGTCAAAGCTGGCTTCCACCAGTTTAACCATCGCCTCTTCCGGCTCCAGCGTCGCCAGATTCAGGCCGGTTTCGTGCTGGCGAATCGCCTGATACACCTGCTCCAGCACCTCGATATACAGCTTCTCTTTGTTGATGAAGTGGTACACCACCATGCGTTTGGTGGTCTGCGCCAGCTCGGCAATCTGCTCCATCCGCGCGCCCTGCATACCGTACTCGGCGAAGGTTTGCAGCGCACCGGCGAGGATGCGTTTTTTCAGCCCTTCCGGGTCGTTTTTACGTTTGGGTGTGGTATCCGACATAGCGCTCAACAGGTTCATTCAAACAGGCATGGTATCACAGCCGTCCGCAGCCTTTTGGCGCGACGAGCGACGGCGTGGCTTTATTCATTTCAGGAATAGCATTTCCGGATAAATCATAATACGGGAATAAGCAACTGCGTATACTGCGCGTATCTGTCGATCACGGCAGCTTATTTTGACACGCGTAATAATAACACTCAGGACATAATTTATGCACACACGCCTTGCATCAGCCAAAAATAAATTGTTGTTAACTGCCGCGGCGTTACTGCTCGCCGGCAGCGTGGTCGCGCCGTTTTCGGTGGCGCAGGCGGCGGATAAAACTGCGGTCAGGGTCGGCATCATGAGCGGCGAGGACGAAGACGTCTGGCGCGAAGTGATCAAGCAGGCGGCGGCGAAAGGCCTGACGGTAAAAACGGTGATTTTCAATGATTACAACCAGCCCAATGAAGCGTTGCAGAACGGTGAAGTAGATGCCAACGCCTTCCAGCATCAGCCGTTCCTGAATAACCAAATCAAGGTCAACCATTACGATATCGTGCGCGTCGGCGATACCGCCGTCTGGCCGATCGGTCTCTATTCGAAGAAAGTGAAAAGCGCCGCCGGTCTGAAAGAGGGAGCGGTAATCGGCGTGCCGAACGATCCGTCGAACGAGGCGCGCGGTCTGGTGCTGTTGCAGCAGCAGGGGCTGATCAAACTCAAACCCGGTGCCGGTATTGCCGCGACCACCGCCGACATCATTGATAATCCCCATCACCTGAAAATCAAAGAGCTGGATTCCGGCATCATTGGTCGTTCGGTGCCGGATCTCGATGCGGCCGTGGTCAACACCGACTGGGCGCTGAAAAGCGGCCTGACCGCGGCAGATCGCATCGCGCAGGAGCCGGTAAAAGATAACCCGTACAACAACTTTATCGCGGTGAAAAAAGAGAACGTCAATGCACCCTGGGTGAAAACGCTGGTGGCTTCGTACCAGAACGATGCCGTCAGAACGGTGTTTAACAAGGTCTACAAAGGCACCGGCGAAACCGCCTGGTAAGGAACAGATCCATGACGCTCTTTTCCGAAGCCACCGTGCCCCTGACTGCCGTGGCGCGCGGCGTGATCGAGGAGGGACAAACACGCGAACGCGTGGCGCAGCACAACAACGTGGTGCGTTTGCAGGGCGTGTCACGCCGTTTCGGCCAGACGCAGGCGCTGCGTAATGTCTCACTGACGCTGCAAAAAGGCGAAATCCTTGGCCTGATTGGGCGCAGCGGCGCCGGGAAATCCACGCTGATCCGCTGCCTTAACGGGCTGGAGCAGCCGGACGAAGGGGTAATCGAGATTGAAGGGCGGCGTATCAGCGGCCTGTCGGAACAGCAGCTGCAGGCGGTGCGCAGTCGCGTCGGCATGGTGTTTCAGCACTTCAATCTGCTGTCGGCGAAAACCGTGGCGCAGAACGTGGCGCTGCCGCTGAAAATAGCTGGCATGGACAAGGCGCAGCGCAACCGGCGCGTCACGGAACTGCTGGCGCTGGTGGGGTTGAGTGATAAGGCCGGACACTATCCGGCAGCGCTCTCCGGCGGGCAAAAACAGCGCGTGGGGATTGCCCGCGCGCTGGCCGCCAGCCCGGCGCTGCTGCTGTGTGACGAAGCCACATCGGCGCTCGATCCGGAAACCACCCGCTCGATTCTTGCGCTGCTGAAATCACTCAATCAGCAGCTCGGAATCACCATCCTGCTGATCACCCACGAGATGGAGGTGATCAAGTCGGTAGCACAGCGCGTGGCGGTTATCGACGCCGGAGAAATTGTCGAGCAGGGGCCGGTATGGCAGGTGTTCGCTCATCCGCAATCCGCGCTGACGCGCAAGCTGCTGCGCGGTCTGCTGCCGCAGTTGCCGGAGCATCTCGCTGCGCGGCTCAGCGAACAGCGTCAGGGGGAGGCGATCTACAGCGTTCACTTTGCCGGCGTGGCCGCGCAGGGGGATTTGCTGACGCCGTTTGCCCGCGCTCTGCCGGGGAAATTCCGCCTGCTGCAGGGCGGCATCGACCACATTCAGCACTACGCGGTCGAGCGTTTCTTTATTGCGCTCCCGGCTGCCAACGCGGCCGATGAGTATCAGGTTCTCAGCTGGCTGCGCGCGCAGCAGGCACAGGTGGAGTGGGTCGGTTATGTCGCCAGTGATGATTGATTTACTGCTCAATGCGTTGGGTGAAACGCTGCTGATGACGGCGGTGGCCGGCCTGTTTTCGCTGCTGGCCGGCTTGCCGCTGGGGCTGATTCTGGTGACCACCAGTCCCGGCGGCATTGCTGAACACCGTACGATCAACCGCCTGCTGGGGCTGGTAATCAACGGTTTTCGCTCGCTGCCATTCATTATTCTGCTGGTGGCGCTGATTCCCTTTACCCGTCTGCTGGTCGGCACCTCTCTCGGCACCTGGGCGGCGATTGTGCCGTTATCGATCACCGCCACGCCGTATTTTGCCCGGGTGGCGGAAGTTTCACTGCGCGATGTCGATCGCGGGCTGATTGATGCGGTGCGTGCCATGGGAGCCAGCAAATTACGCATTGTCTGGGAGGTGCTGATTCCGGAAGCGCTGCCGGGCATTCTTTCCGGTTTTGTCGTCACGCTGGTGGCGCTGATTGGCGCTTCGGCAATGGCGGGTGCCATCGGAGCGGGCGGTCTGGGCGATCTGGCGATTCGCTACGGTTATCAGCGTTTTGACACCGCGGTAATGGTGGCCGTAATCGCCGTACTGATCGTGCTGGTGTGCGGTATCCAGTGGCTCGGCGATCGGCTGGTGCAGCGCATTGATAAACGCCACTGAGGCACGCGTCTGCGCGGGTAATCACGCCTGCTGGTGGCGGCGAATAGCCTTAAGAAGCGTTACAGGCTCCTGTTACAAGGAGCCTGTAACGGCAGGGTGAATCCCTGCTGACGTTTAAGACAGGTCATGCTGCGTTTATTCAGGGTTAAAAATCGTATTGCAAGCTCAAACGATTTTGCCAGAAATGTGAATCGTACAAAGGTGATGTCTGCACGCCAGCAAAATCGGTCACGCTCAACCCTTTTAATACGCCGCTGAATGCCCAGGTGAAATAGACCAGATATTCCGACTGGTTAATGCTGGCCGACTGCGCCGAGGGTTTTAAATCCATAAACGAATATTGTGTCCCCAGAGAGAGATTCTCATTAAGAGCGTAATTCAGGTTGGTCATATAGGCATTGCCGCTGCCCAGATCCTGAGTACTGGTGAAAAACGGCTGGGCGAAATAGGGCCCTGATGAACTGTTGTGCGCATAAGGCACCACCAGGGAACCGTTACCCCAGCTGTTGGGACTGGCAGCAATGTGGTCGTAGCCTAATTTCCAGTTCAATGCCGGGGTGAAACTCAGCGCGAGTTGAGCACCGTAAGAGGTGCTATTGACCTCACCGGCCAGCGCTTTACCCAGGCTGGTACCGCGAATAAACTGCAGGGCGACATCAGGCTGCAACAACGTATCCTGCCACTGCAGATGGCTCTCGCCATACACCACGCGGGAATAATCAGCATATTCCTGATACCACAATTGTCCGGTGAGTTTTTTATTATCCCACTGCGTGCCTTGTCCGCCGCCAATTGCCCACATGCCGTTGGTGCGCTCATCAATATCCGTATAGGCCGTGGTATTCAGGAACTGATCGTCGCCCCACGGCTTATAGCGCCAGACTTTGGTCGCATGCAAAAATTGCGTGCTATCGCCATAATTGGCATCAACGCCCCTGAAGAGTATCGGTGTAATACGCCAGTCATAGTCACCAACAAAGGGAATATTAATGCGTTGATCGCCGGCGGTGATTTTAAACGTATCCTGCTGCCAGCTTAAATAAGCCTCACCGATATTGGTCTGATTATCGCCAATGTCGCTGATGGTATGCGCTTCATCAGGATGATCAATCCCGCGCAAAAAGATGGCGCTGACGCCGGCGCGAAAACCATAGGCGGGGGCCGTTTCATATTTCACACTGCCGCCGTAACTGGTGGTGTCCTGATTAAACCCTTTAGAGAAGTACGCATTGTGCGTGGAGTAGTAGAGCGTGCGTAAACTGCCGCTAACGGTACCGCAGGTGAATATATCGCTAAAGCTGTCAACGCCGCTGGCATCGTAATGACAGTCGCTGATATTACTCTGTGTCGCCGCCAGTGCTGCTGGCGCGAACGGGAAAAACAGCGCAAGTAAACCGACACGTTTTAGTGCTCTCATTGCATGATCCCTGAATAAACACACCTGGTTAAAGAAAGCGTCACGATGCCTGCCGGGTGAGGTGCTCACCCGGCAGTTCGCGATGCCGTAACGGAGAAATAGTGATTAATTAACGCCTGGAATATGCACCGCCGGTAAGGTCTCACGCACATCCCAGCCGCGCAGCTTGCCGGGGTTTAATAAGTTGTGAGGATCGCAGGCGCGTTTTATGGCCACGACATCGGCCCGTACCATGCCTTGTTTACCATCCTCAATATGAATCACGTGGGGGTTATTTATTTTCACGTTATTACTGCGATAGATCTCCATAATTTCATTGAGTCGCTCCTCGCTGCGGTAACGGATCAATGGCAGACCGCTGCAGGTGAGCGTGCCGTTCATATCGCGCAGAAACTCAATATGCGACATCACTTCATCCGATAATTCGGCTTCCATCGCCAGTGCCTGTTGATAATAATTATCCGGGGAATATGCGGTTTGCAGATAGGTCAGGGTCTTGTCGATCTTCAATGCCTGTAAGGTCGTGTGGTTCCAGCAATATTCAATCAGGGAGTGGCCGCTATTTTCACCTTCGGCAAAGTGCAATGCATTGCGGCCATGGTGTTGCGCCACAAGGGCGGGCAGCAGACCATCACTCTCGCTTCCTGTTACCGAAATGACACCGTGTTGCCCCTTAACCTGCGCATCCGCTAAATCGCTGAAATAATCCAGTACCGGTGCGGCAAACACGGCAATCTGGCGTTTAACGATGCCCGGCGACCGCGCCAGCGCATCGGCATAAGCCATCGCGGAAGGAAAATCGGCAAAGGTATCCAGACGTTCGATCCAGTCATGGCAGGGCGCCAGCGCCAGTTCGATCTCCAGCACGATGCCATTGCTGCCGTAGGCGTGATGCAACAGCAGCGCATCCGGTGCCTGCAAGGTGATGATGCGCGGCGTCTCTTCCATGGTCATCATCCGAATCGACAGCACGTTGCCAGGCGCGGCCAGTGGACCGTAGTTAATCGATCCCACCCCGCCAAAACCGCCGCCAAACAGCCCGCCAAGTGTGGCAAGTTTCCAGGTTGAGGGCATGCAACGCAACTCCCAGCCGTGCGGGCGCGTATGGGCTTCGAGATCGCCTAATCGGATACCCGCCTGCGCGCGCACCGTACCGGTGCCCAGCGCGGTGACGCTGTTCAGGCGTGTCATGTCGACTATCACACCGCCATTGAGCGGAATCAGCTGGCCGTAGTTGCCGGTGCCGCCACCGCGAAGGTTCAGTGGCATACGGGCTTTTGCACAGGCGGCCACCACAGCCAGCAGCTCGTTTTCATCGCGAGGACGCACGGCCAGCTCGGCAAATTTCTCTTCCAGCTGGGATTTCAGCACCGGGCTGAACCAGTGAAAGTCGCGTGACAGACGTTTCACTTTCGGCGCTTCTTTAATCCACTCCAGTTCCGGCAACGCCGCGACCAGCGCCGCCAGGGCAGACTGGCGATCGGGTTCAGACATGTAATGCTCCTGTTCGTAGGGGGGCGCAGGGCGGAGGTTTTCCGCCCGTTTGGCATTAATTCGGGCTTAACTCACTCTCGTGCCAGGCGGCTAATACGCGGCGCGTCAGCCACGACATCAGGGCAAACAGCAGAAAGCCGGCCAGAGAAATCAGTAACAATGCGGCAAACATCAGCGGGATATTGAGTTGATAGCCAGCCTGTAAAATCTGGTAGGCCAGCCCGGTATCCGTGCCGCCGGTGCCCGCCACAAACTCCGCCACCACGGCACCAATCAGTGACAAACCGCTGGAAATACGCAGCGCGCCAAAGAAGTAAGGCAATGCAGATGGAATGCGCAGGCGGAGTAAAATTTGCAGCCGCGAGGCATGGTTCAGCCTGAAGTAGCTCAGCAGACCCGGCGACACGCTGCGTAAACCCTGGGTGGTGCTGGAGATGATCGGGAACACCGCCATCAGGGTGGCGCACACCACCAGCGATGCGGTGGTGTCTTTCACCCAAATAATGATCAGCGGTGCAATGGCCACGATCGGCGTGACTTGCAGAAAGACGATATAAGGAAATAGCGCCGTCTCGATAAACCGATTTTGCACCAGCAAAAAGGCAATCAGGCAACCGATCACCGTTGCCAGTGCAAACGAGATCAGCGTGATTTTCAGGGTGTAAAGCAGCGACATAAACAATGCAGGAAAGTTTTGCGCCAGGCTTTGCGCCACTACCACCGGCGAAGGCACCAGAAACGCCGGGACCTTAAACGCGGTAACCAGAAACTGCCATAGCAGCAGCATGGCGACGGCCACCACCGCTGGAAACAGCCACTGTTGAAATCTACGGTTTGCTGCGAGCGGTTTCATTACTGGCTCTCCTGACTGGCTGCCAGCAAGCCGCGCTGCAGCAACTGCGCATAATGGGTAAACGGCTGGCTGACACGAAACGCATCATCACGCGGCTGGCTGGTGTCAATGCGGATATCATCCACCACGCGGCCCGGTCGTGCGGCCATCATGATCACCCGCTGCGACAGGAATACGGCTTCCTGAATGGAGTGGGTAACAAACACGACCGTCAGCTTCTGTTCCTGCCACAACTCCAGCAGGTCGCTGTCCAGTTTGTTGCGGGTGATTTCGTCCAGGGCGCCGAACGGTTCATCCATCAACAGCACCCTGGGGCGCGTCACTAAACCGCGAGCAATCGACACCCGCATCTGCATGCCACCGGAAAGCTCGCGCGGTAATACGTGACCAAACTGGCCCAGGCCAACCAGTTCCAGAATCTCGCGCACGCGGGTATCGGCTTCGGCGCGCGGAACGCCCGCCAGATCCAGCGGCAGGCGGACATTCTTGTGCACGCTGCTCCACGGCATCAGGGTGGCTTCCTGAAACACAAAGGAAAGCGGCAGGTCACGTTGATTCTCCCGGCGATCGCGGCGGAACAACATCAGTTTGCCATCGCTGGGTTCAATTAAGCCGGCAATCATTTTCAGCAGCGTACTTTTGCCACAGCCGGAGGGACCGAGCAGTGAGACAAACTCGCCCTGACGCACCGTCAGTTCGACCGGCAGCAGCGCACGCGTCCCGTTGGGATAGATTTTCTCCGCGGACAGCACCTCAATCGCCGGCGGCGCTGCAGGCCGCGGCTGGCTATCCGGATTGATCGGCGTTATGTTGCTGGCGGTGTTCATGGCATGACCTTAACGTCTTTGATGAACTGCAGCGTGTAGCTACCTGCAAACGGCACTTTGGCCGGATCGATCAGCTTGTTATCCACCAGCAGTTGCCATGTCTGTTTGAGACGTGGCTCGGTAATGATACCGATACCCGCCGTTTGCGCATCACCGCCCGTCAGCATCTGATATTTCTTCATCTGGGCAATGCCGAAGGCGATCTGCTCCTCGCTCATCTGCGGATTCTCTTTGCGGATCAGCGTATTGCCAGCGCGCGGGTCCTGCAGATAGTTTTTCCAGCCCTGCATTGAGGCTTTAACGAATGCGGCTACCGCTTGCGGACGTTTTTCAATGGTTGATTTCATACACACAATACTGTTGCCGTAAGGCGGATAGCCCCATTCGCTGATCGGGTAGACATTGGCTTGCGCATGGGCTTTCTGCACCGCAAAAGGTTCCGAGGTGATATAGCCCTGCTGCACCAGCGTTTTATCTGCCAGGAATGGCTGGATGCTGAAGGTGTAAGG
Organism: Pantoea dispersa; assembly: GCF_035783935.1. Lineage (GTDB taxonomy): Bacteria > Pseudomonadota > Gammaproteobacteria > Enterobacterales > Enterobacteriaceae > Pantoea > Pantoea dispersa_C. Next base: position 33,031 of record NZ_JALKOV010000007.1, read on the forward strand.
GCGCACGCGCGCATTTTTCAGGCCGAGCGCACTTTGGGCCCACGGCCAGTAGGAGGTGTAAGCTTCCGCCGCCAGCAGGAAGGTTTTGCCTTGCAGATCGGCTTTATCTTTCACATCAGGATGGGTGAGAAAAGCAATCGCCGAGTGCTGGAACGTGGTGGCAACGGGCATGGCTTCCACGCCTTGCTGCCAGGATTCCAGTGCCTGCATGTTGTCGCTGATGATGCAGTCCGCCTGACCTGCCGCCATCAGTTGCATGGTGTGAACCTGTGGGCCACCCATTTTCAGGGTGACGTCCAGCCCGGCATCTTTATACAGATTCTGCGCCAGAGCCTGATAAAAACCGCCATGCTCGGCTTGCGCATACCAGTTGGTCATGAAGGTGAATTTCTCCGCCGCCATGCTCTGGGCCGACAGCGCCAGCGACAGTGCCGCAATCATGTTTAATTTTTTATTCATCGTCGATCCCCGTTTAGCGCGGTGGTAAGAGTGATGCTGCGTCGTTGTGGTCTAACACTTTGCCCTGCCAGTGACCGGTGCCCCATGCCGGTTCAGCGCGCGTCACCCAGCTCATTTGATGCACTTCGGTGATAACCTGTGCCCAACTTTCCGCCAGCGAATCCAGAATCGCCGCGCCTTGTTCGGGTGTGGAAGGCCGTGGATCGCCAATCACGCCGCTGGGGCCGAAATCATAGGAAGCCCATGCCGCCATCGGTTTACTGGTGGAGAGTGTCGGGCAGGGAAATTCAGGCGGATAATTCGCCACGGCCTGGCTCATCTGCACGGTATCGGGGGCGAGCGCCAGCATCAGCGCGGTTTCCGCGTGACCGGCGTGCATCGCCATTTGGCGCTCTTTATCGTCCATAAAGCTTTCGGCGCAGTTGGGCACTTTGAAGGTGTCCTGCATGATGATGATCATGTCACCGTGGCGCAGACGCAGTTCGCGTGCCGCCATTTGCAGCGGCTGCGGCTGGCCACCATGGCCATTCACCATGAGAAACTTGCGAAAACCGGCGCGATACAGCGATTCACCAATCTCCAGAATGGTATGTAACAAGGTTTCGCCGGTCAGCGTCAGCGTGCCGGGAAAATGCAGGTGCTCATCGGATTTACCGTAGGTGATCGGCGGAATGGCGTACGCGGGGATGTCAGCGGGCAAACGTGCCAGCGCATGCCCGACCACGCCCGCTGAAATCACGCTGTCCACCGCGCACGGCAGATGAGGGCCGTGCTGTTCAATCGCTCCGGTCGGCAAAATGATCACCGTGTTGGCTTTATTATCCAGCGTGGCAATGTCGGTCCAGCTCAGATACGGCAAAAAGCGGTTTGCCGGGATATAACCATGCAACATACTGTTTCCTCGCGTTATTGCGGCAACCACGCCGTGGCTTCAACTTCGATTAGTACGTCCGGGCTGGGCAGCATTTCACTGACCTGCACCACCGTTGACACCGGCGGTTCATCCGGGAAGAACTGCCTGCGCACCCGGCTGTAGTGCGGGAAATGGTCCAGATTGCGGAAATACTGCACCAGTTTGAACACATCGCTCATCTGCCCACCGGCGCGTTCAACGGTGGTGCGGATGCTCTCCAGCACATACCAGCTCTGTGCCAGAATCGGCCCCTCTTTGAAATCGGTAGAGAATTCACCGCTGCGTCCCAGCAGCCGTTGCGCCGCGTCAGGAATATCGCTGTAACCGCGCACGATGGTGGCGGTCTGCGGGTTCACCGGAATAATGCCGGAGAGAAAAATAAAGTCGCCGACGCGTCGCCACGCCGCATATTTCGCCAGCGGTTTACCCGCGCCATCATCAAGCGTCATCTGTTTCGTCTCCATAACGAACACCCTGTTTGAGCCGATAGCGCTGGCGCTGGCGCAGCGGCCAGCTTGCCGCATCGGCAGACGGAAAAATCACCACATCGTTGTGACGGAAAGCATCGGGCTGGCAGATGAGCTGAGAGGCTTCATCAAAGGCGGAACCCAGCTGCAGGCTCAATACGCCGCTGAACAGGGTATCGAGCGGGTCATAACTGCCGAGGGGGCAGAAAGCGTCCTGCACGTTATCAGCGCCCAGCAGCAGTGAAAGCCCCCGCGCCTGCGCTTCTTTTACCAGCGTCAATCCGCGCTGACGCGGTGTGCGATCAGGCACCGCGTCCTGCAGCAGCAGGTTGGTCAGGGGCAGGGCGATCAGCGTCACCCGGTGCAGGGCCAGCCGATCAAGAATCTGCAAGGCATCTTCCTGTTGAGACAGCGCACAGCTGTGGCTGCAGGTAATCTGGCCACTGAACGGATGTTGTTCCAGGTAGTTCGCCAGCCAGCGCATGCCCTGCGCATCGGCATTCAACTCTTCATCTATGTGCAGGTCGATATCCAGCTGCCACTGTTCGGCCGCGTGCATCAGATTGGCGAAGGCGACTGCATCCCAGTTGCTGCTGTGGATGAAACCGCCGAGAAGCGCGCCCGGACCGCTGACGGCCACCTGGGCGGCAATATGTTGCGCATCATCCTGGCGGGCAAAAAAGCTCAGCGGGGCGAGCGCCACGCGTTCAATACGGCACAGCGGATGCTGTAACTCACCGATCACCTGCCACGCCAGCGGCGCTTCAGGGCTAAACCAGTCGACGTGGGTGCGCAGTAAACCTACGCCACTCTCCACCGCCCAGCGCAACGCCTGCTCAGCGCGCTGCTGCAGATCCTCACGGCTCCAGTGCACGCGATCCTGATGCATCGCGGTAATCGCAGCCAGTAAACCGGGCTGGCGTGCCGGGCTACGCTCAAAGGTGAACGTTTTATCCAGATGCGCATGCGGTTCGATCAGTGCGGGAAGCACCAGCGCGCCATTGAGCGGCAGATAATCGGCATAGGTTCCTTCACAGGGCGCGAATTGCAGCCCGTCAGGGTGAAAATGTAACGTCGCCAGCTGCGGCTGATTGCCCTGCATCGGCCAGCTGTCTGGCAGCAGCCAGCGGGGTAAGCGTGCGCCGGTCGCGCCCGGATAGATTTTCATAAATCCAGCACCAGCAGCGGAGAGCGCGCACGTGAGCAGCACAGCACGATGCAGTCATTCGCGGCACGCTCTTTCTGGCTTAACACCTCGTCACGGTGATCGGGTTCACCCGCTAACACCCCGGTAATGCAGGCACCGCACATGCCCTGTTCGCAGGAGAGTTCGATGTCGATGCCTGCCGCTGCCAGCACCCCGGCAATGCTTTGTGTTTGCCCGACGTGAAAACGCGCGCCGGAAGAAGCAATCTCCACCTCGAAGCTGTCGCCTGCAGGGGGGATTGCCGCATCAGCATGGAAACGTTCACTGTGCCATTGTTCCGGCTGCCAGCCCTGTTCCAGCGCCCGCTGCTGCAGATGCTGCATAAAGCCAGCCGGGCCGCAGGCCACCAGCGCGCTATTGGCTGATGTTTCCAGATCGTCAGGTATCCGGGTGCGCAGGCTGTCACCTTCGCTGCTGTAGTGAATAACGACACGTTCACCGAGTTGCGCCAGCCGCGGCGCAAACGCCAGTTCATCATGACGTTTGAGGTAGAGATGCAGCGTGAACGCCGCCTGCCGCGCGGCCAGGGCTTCCGCCATCACCAGCAGCGGCGTAAGGCCAATACCGGCCGCAAAGAGTAAGGTGCGCGGTGCATCCGGCAGGGGAAAATGGTTGCGCGGTGCCGACAGGGTTAAGGTATCGCCGACATTCAGCTGTTGATGCAACCAGCGGGAACCGCCCGTCGAGGCGGGATCAAGACGCACGCAGATTTCATAGCCAGCCGCACTGGCTGGCGAACACAGGGAGTACTGGCGCACCCCGCCGGCTGGCAGATGGACATCAATGTGCGCGCCCGGTGTAAAGGCCGGGAGCGGTTGGCCGCTGGCACTTTCCAGCGTCAGTAACAGATTGCCAGCACCGTTGGACTGCTTTGCGATGACGGTGGCGGCCAGGTGTGATGATTTCATAATCAGCCTGTCTTTACAGGGCTGTCATCAGCGTTAATGCCGCGCATGCCCTTGTCTTTATCATGGAGGCGATTATTATTTTGCCGTTGTGTAAGCGTCCATCTGTTTAATTCGCATGATGCGTTGCAAAAAAGAGAGCACCCACTATGTTTGCCTTCTCCCGTTTTCTGATTTATTTCACCGAAGTGGCCCGTCAGGGTTCGCTACGTAAGGCTTCCGAGGTGTTACACGTCTCAGCCTCTTCAATTGACCGGCAGATTTTACGTGTGGAAGAACAGCTGGATATGCCGTTGTTTGAACGTCATCCATCAGGTTTATGTATGACGGCAGCGGGGGAGATCCTGTTTAATGCGGCTAAAAACTGGCAACGTGATTTTGGCCGGGTTTGTACGCAATTAGAGGATCTGCGTGGTTTGCGACATGGTCATGTGCATATCGCCACCATTGATGCCATTAATCGTGGCTTCTTCTCATCCATCCTGCAGCGCATACGTGAAGACTACCCTGGCATTTCGTTTACCCTCACCACCATGAGTAACATCCATATCGCCAATGCGCTGACCGCCGGCGATGCGGATTTTGGCATCATGCTGAATCCGCAAAGCTCGCGTGAACTGCTGGTGAAATCCTTCGCCGATCTTCGTCTGGGAATTGTGGTAAGCCGTCACCATCCGCTGGCAGCGCTGGAATCTATTCGCTTCAGCCATTGCGAGCCGTGGCCGTTTATTGTGCCCGCTGCGCCGTTAATGCTGGCCGATCCGCTGGACGCGCTGGTAAACAGTTCCGGCATACGCCTGAAGGAAGTGGGACGCACCAATAACATTCATATGCTGCGATCGTTAGTGCGTGATGATGTCGGGATCAGCCTGATGTGCTGGCTGGATATCGTGGACGAATATCGTCGCGGTGAACTGAAATTCATTCCGTTGATCGACACGGTATTAAAACCCTTTACCCTGTCGCTGTGTGTGGCACCCCAACGCCAGTTATCCGTCGCCGCGTCAATGATGCTGGGTCAACTGGAGTTATTTTTTGCCATGATAGAGAGCGAGGAGGCGCAGGCCGGCAAGGAAGAAAAGCACCGCGGATAAAAGCCTCGATGGCCTGACTTGCCCGCAGTAGAAGATATGTCAACCCACTAACGGCGCATCAGCATCCCTTTATAAAGGTATCACGATGGTAAAGATTGAACATGCAGACCCGCGCTCGGCGGAGTCACAGTGGCTGATTGAAAAACTCTCCGCCGAGCTTGCGGCTATCACTGGCGATGGCGGGAACAGCCGCGCCAGCGTGGAGACCCTTCAGGGTGAAGGCGCATTGTGGGTGATTGCCAGAGATGCGCAGGGCAGTGCCGTCGGCTGCGGCGCATTACGGCCCTTAGCACCCGGGATCGCCGAACTGAAAAGAATGTTCTCCGACCGCAGCTTGCCGGGCATCGGACGCGCTTTGCTGGCGTTTCTGGAAGCTGCGGCAAAAACTCTGGGATATCGTGAACTGTGGCTGGAAACGCGGCATGTTAATCAGCGTGCCGTGGATTTTTATCTCAAGCAGGGTTACCGGCAGATTGAAAATTACGGACCTTACCGCGGCCGGGAAGAGGCCATTTGCCTGGGTAAGACACTTTAACTGCGCGATTAGCTGCCATCAGTCTGGCGGGTTTTTCTTCAAGGCGCATATCACCCTCATTTTCCCGTCGACCCTCGACAAACAAAAAGCCCGCTCAGGTTTCCCTGAGCGGGCTTCTTTAAATCTGGCAGGATATTAAAATTGATATTTAACGCCGCCTTCGCGGGTACGCCAAATCATCATAAGAATATTTTTGTCAATACAGTTCTTTGGCGGTTTCATATCAGAGAAGCAAAGCCTGTCTTCTTTACCTTGCGCTTGATAGCCTTTTCCAAAAGCATAAATAGCGATCAGGAATGGCGTGTTATTTCCAGATGGAATATTATATTTATCCAGTATTTTTTCACGATTATTTTTCCACCAGTCAATTTTCCTGGACTCAGCAAAAGGTAAATTATCAACAATAATTTTTGCTGTATTGCCATCATAATGAGCATCAATAACAGAAACTTTATCATTCCCGATAAAAAGATAAATGAGGCTGCATAAAGCTATCACCATGGCTGGAATAATTAACTTACGCATCATCGCTTTCCCTCGATATCGATCACCGCTTCCATGTTAGTCAGAAATGGACGGAAGCCGAATCTGTCAAAATGTTGCAACACAAACCAGATTTTGAAAAACTGGAACTGGCTGAATTTTTGCTTACCTATATCACGGGCGTCAAGCCCAAAATGGTCCTGCCCGGAAAATTTGATACTCGCACGCCATCCAGCATCGTTAACATCGAGACGGATAATTTCTATTTTCGTTGCATGGACATCATGCACAGTAATCCCCATACCATTGATTTTATCAAGTAGCATCGAGTCAAATTTCGGTAGAATTGAGAGTTTAATGGCTGAAGTTAATTGCTCTAATTTCTCCTGAGGAAATCCCATGCTGTTATAGTCAATAAATAACCCAATGGTCTCACGCATGATCGACGTTGTTTTTCTGGCATCATAGTCAGAATGTAACTTATCGCGATACGCTAAATTAAGTTGAGCGTTATAGAATGCTGAACCGCGTGAAAGCTGAAAATGCCTCAGCATTTGATTGATAAGATATCTGTGCGGACCGATGAAAGAGTAAGGCAGAGAGGTTACCTGCATTTCTTCAAACAGCAGTTGCGCACATTGCTCAACGCTGAGTTTACCACCACGGTGTATGCCATTGTATGCCCCTGCGAACCTCGATTGCGGAGTATCAAAGGCAGTCAATCGGGTCAGGGTGTAAGGATCCACCACGTTTGATACGTTGACCAGTCCAAACTCTCTTTTCATCCTCTCTTCCGGGATATCCCCATAACGCATATCGTCAGAAGAGTAATCGTTAAAACGCCGCTGGGTGGTGAAAACCGTCGCTGGAAATACAGCATTACTCATAAAAAGTGCTCCCTTGCTGGTGTCTGTCCCTGTTGAAAACACACATGAATGCGCAGATTTGCTCATGCTGCGGGTTTTACCGCCTCACTGCCTGGTGCCAGAACAAAAAAAGGTCATTAAATCCCGTAAGCGGTACAGAATGTTTGCGGAGCAATCCCGGGGAGCGCATGCCCGCGACTGAAGACAGGGTGAATGCAGCGCTGGTTAGCCAGTAAGCCATGGCAGGATGGTGGTCTGGAGAAGGGAGCACGCAGAAGACAAAAAGCCCGCTCAGGTTTCCCTGAGCGGGCTTCTTTAAATCTGGCTCCTCTGACTGGGATCGCCTTTGCCAGTAACTGGCTAATAAATAAGCTAAATCAGGATCGCTTTCCTGTCAAGACCACCAGAATGACCACCAACAGTTGCTGGTTACTAAAAGCCGGTTTAAATACTTCGCTTCATGGGTTGAACGTTCTACGACGTTCTCTGCAAAGGAAGGGTCGCTTGAACGAGCATAAAAAAGTCTGATCTATGCGAGATTGTTTCCAAAGATAGATGTGAATCGCCTCGGGCTATTAAAGCCGTCAGGATCCGTTATAAAGCAACGGAGGCTGTACTACTGGAAGTCGATACTTCTGATGGAATTAAGATGCTTTCAACCAAAGTGCTATTTGGCTCTGAACTGCAGGATTGGATTGACCAGTTCCTGCAGATCCGCAAGGGCGTTGTCGCAAAATCAATTAGCTGGCCAAATGAGTTATTAGATTGCCTGTTTGGTGAGCTTAACCACATTGGCATCAACCATCCGAAGCATCAGGGGGCTGAGGCTGGGAATATTCCATTAGAGTCTATTGAAAGCTGGGCGTTGAGGTTTGTCCAATGCATAGTGAGCTAATTTGGCTTTTTAAAACTACAAATTGCCCCCAGTTGAATCGAACAGACTTTTTAGGTGCGATTTGACCTTTCCCCAAATTAAAGACTATTACCTTGAATAGCCATTCCGCTAACCTTGGCCATTTCAGGATGGCCGCTACTCCGACTGTCTGGTAGACTGATGGCGATTTAAAACGACTTTAATCCCTCTGTGAGCGCTAATGCCATGAACTCTGAACCGTGGGTCACTGCAATTGATGTCGCTCGGCATCTGGGCGTGGTGAAAGACACCGTGTATCGCTGGCGAGAGCGCAAAGGTTTGCCTGCGCACAAGATTGGGCGGTTGTGGAAATTCCAGCTCTCCGAGGTGGACGAGTGGGTGCGTGCTGGCGGCGCCGATGAAAACACAGAATACAGGAGCGAACAAAAATGAATTCAGCATGGGAAGCTCTCGCGTGAGCCTACAAGGACAGCTCCTAGACCAGAAGCACTTGCGGGTACTGACCAGCATGACGACAGACTGGAATGAAATAGCTAAGGATTGCATTGCTTTTACGAATGCAACCGGCGGTCTTCTGCTTCTTGGCATGGAGAATGGTCAAAGCACACCACCGACCGACCAACATATCTCGTCAGGCTGGCTAGATACAGTGCGACGAAAATTGGCCGAGCGTACCGTTAACGTATCCGTTTTGCCTGATGTTGTTACCGCCCCGAATGGCGGCCGGTACATCGAATTACGCATTCCGAGCGCCATGGCAGTAGCGTCCACCACCGATGTCCGGTGCTTCCCTCGCGTTGCAGACCAAAGCAAGCCAGTCACCGGTGATGACGTGATGCGGCTGGCCAGTGAGCGTGGCACATTGCCTTGGGAAACACAGACTATTTTGCATATCCCGCGCAGTGACGTGGATGTCATCATCGGTGATAGCCGAGCGATAGTATCTGTGCGATACGCCTACGCAGGCCAAATAAATCAAAGTCTTATATCGACCACCTCCAGTACTGGTCGGTCGATAGAGGCAAAACAGAATCCATCGAACTCCAGGACGCATCCATGAGTACCAACTTCCAACAACTTGCCAACTTCATTTGGTCTGTCGCCGATCTGCTGCGCGGCCCTTACCGCCCACCACAATACGAGCGCGTGATGCTACCGCTCACCGTATTGCGCCGCTTTGATGCTGTTCTGGCTCCTAGCAAGGATGCCGTGCTCAAGCGCTATACCGAACTGAGCAGCAAGGGCATTGCCAACATCGACGCCATCCTCAACAACTTGGCCAAAGATGAAGATGGCACGCCGCTGGGCTTCCACAACCACAGTCAGCTCGACTTCTACAAGCTCAAGGGCGACCCGGACAACATCGGTCGGCACCTGGCCGACTACATCGCGGGCTTTTCCGAAAATATCCGAAAGATTTTCGAGCGCTTCGAATTCGACAAAGAAATCGAGAAGCTCGAAGAGTCCAACCGCCTGTATCAGGTGGTCTCTCAGTTCGCGGAGATCGACCTGCACCCGCGTAACGTCGACAATATCACCATGGGTTTGGTGTTTGAGGATCTGATCCGGCGCTTTAACGAAGCCGCCAATGAAACGGCTGGTGATCACTTCACCCCGCGCGAAGTCATCCAACTGATGGTCAACCTGTTGCTGGAGCCCGACACCAGCGTGCTCACCCAGGCAGGTGTCATCGTTACCATCTGCGACCCTGCTTGCGGCACCGGCGGTATGCTGGCCGAGGCGCAGAACTGGATTCGCGCCCACAACGATCAAGCCACGGTTAAGGTCTTTGGACAGGACTACAACCCACGCTCTTACGCAGTGGCCGCTTCCGACCTCTTGATCAAGGGCCACAAGGATGGCCAAGTAGTACTGGGTAACACCCTCATCGACGACCCGTTTCCCGACCATCGCTTCGACTACCTGTTAGCCAACCCGCCCTTCGGCGTGGACTGGAAAGCCGAGAAGAAGATCATCGACCGCTGGCCCAATTTCCGTGGCTACAGCGGCAAGCTGCCTCGCATCAACGACGGCGCCCTGCTGTTCCTGCTCTACATGATGAGCAAGTTCCAGGACTACAAGGCCGGTGACCGCAACAAGCCCGGCTCGCGCGCCGCCGTCGTGTTCAACGGCTCGCCGCTGTTCACCGGCGGCGCTGGCAGCGGCGAGAGCGAGATCCGTCGTTGGATCATTGAGCATGACATGCTCGAAGCCATCGTCGCCCTGCCCGAACAGATGTTCTACAACACCGGCATCGGCACCTTCATTTGGGTGGTCAGCAACCGCAAGGTCGAACACCGCAGAGGCAAGATCCAGCTCATCGACGCCCGCGAGCGCTACACGCCGATGAAGCGCAGCCTGGGCGACAAGCGCCGCTACGTCGACCAAGCGGCGCTTGATGACGTCACGCGCGAACACGGCGCCATGGAGAACAGCAAGACCAGCCGCGTGTTCGACAACTCCGACTTCGGCTACCGCCGCATCACCGTGCTGCGTCCACTGCGACTGCGCTTTAAGATCACCGATGAGGCTCGCGAGCGCTTCCTCAATACCTGCCCCGAACTGTACGACGCCCTGCAGGCCGTGCAGGACACACTCGGCAGCGAACCACTATTGGACTGGAACGACACTTGGGACACCGTGCAGCGGGTTTTCAAAGACCTGCCCAACGACGTCGAAGGCTGGGCCAAGGGGGCTAAGGGTTCGGCACAAAAGAAAATCTTTCGCGACTGCTTCACCGTGGCGGATCCCGAAGCCGCGCCGGTGATTGCCAAGCGCCACAAAAAGGGCGATGTTACCATCGGTACGGATTTGTTCCCGCGCCAGTCGCTTCCGACGATGAGTTCCGGCGAGCTGTATGCGCTGCTCGGGCTGCACACCGAGGGCAAAGCCCTAGTGGAATACGAACCCGACCCGGCACTCAAGGATACGGAGAACATTCCACTGAAGGAGGACATCATCAGCTACGTGCTGCGCGAGGTGCGCCCCTACGTGGCCGATGCTTGGATCGACCGCGAGGCGCTGGATGAGCAGGACGGTGGCATTGGCAAAGTCGGCTACGAGATCAATTTCAACCATGTGTTCTTTCAGTATCTGCGGCCACGCCCCCTGCGCGATATTGATGCCGAGCTGGCGGAGGTGGAAAAGCGGATCTTGGGTTTACTGGGTGAGGTGACGGAGTGAATCCAATCAGCATTGCAACCTCTCTGCCAAGCCACTGGCGTGAAGTAAGATTTAGATACATTGCAGCTACATCCAAGGGGCGATTACCTGCAAAGGAAGAGGAGGATGTTACTGTCGATGTTCTCCCTTATCTGTCAATGGAGTATTTACGTGGTGATACGGAAGCTTCCCAATATGTGCCTGCACAGGGAATGCTTACTGCAGAGGATAACGATGTTTTATTACTATGGGATGGTTCAAATGCGGGAGAGTTTCTGAAAGCTAAACATGGTGCTGTTTCCTCCACTACCTCACTCGTCACACCTCTGCAGTTTGATCGGCAGTTTCTTTTTTGGATTTGTAAAGCCGTTGAGCCTGTTCTGAAGACATTTACAAATGGCATGGGAATACCACATGTTGATGGCGAATTCCTAAAAAACTTGAAATTGCCATGTCCAACTAATCCTGATGAGCAAAGTCGAATCGCTATCTACCTAGACCGAGAAATAGTCCGCATCGACGGGCTGATCGCTGAAAAAGAACGCATGCTGGCGCTGCTAGAAGAAAAGCGCGCCGCCCTCATCAGCCGTGTTGTCACTCGTGGCCTCGAGCCCAATGTCCCGCTCAATCCATCCGGTCAGGAATGGCTGGGCGAGATTCCGGCGCATTGGGGACTACAGCGCATTAAATATGTCATTATCTCAATAGATCAAGGCAGTTCGCCAATTGCAGCCAACACGCCGGCAGGGCCAGACGAGTTGGGAGTGTTGAAGCTAAGCGCCGTTTCAAAAGGTCGATTCAAGCGGGAGGAGAACAAGGCGCTGCGCGGAACCGATGAAGAAGAGCAACTACTTTCGCTACGCAAAGGAGATGTACTCATAACACGGGGCAACACACCGGAGCTCGTGGCTGACGTCGCATGCGTCCCCTATGCCGAGCCAAACCTGTTGCTCCCAGACCTTATCTACAGGCTCCGGGTTCACGAGAAGAAAATTCTTCCTGAGTACCTGACATCGTTCCTAACGACAGCAGCAGCGCGCGTTCAGATTCGTCGCGACGCAAGAGGTTCAAGTGGAACAATGGTCAAGGTATCGCAAGGCCACGTTTTGGATTGGCTTACACCTCTTCCTCCACTCAACGAACAAGTTGAGATCGTGGAGTGCCTTGAGCGCGCCGAAGAGCGATTTCAGTCAATCACGAGGGAGGTCTCTTCTTCTTTATCTTTACTCTTGGAGCGTCGCACCGCGCTGATTACTGCCGCCGTTACTGGGCAGATTCCGCCGGAGGAAATAACATCATGAAACTACATAGCTTAGGGTTGACCAGCTTCCGAGGTTTTGATCGGCTTGACATTGATTTTGACGAGCGGTTGACCGTAATTGCCGGTGTCAATGGTGTTGGCAAATCAACTATTTTACAGGCCATTGCGATAGCATATTCCCACTCCTTACCAGATTTTACAGTTTCGCGAGAGAAAGCACTTCCGGTACTTGATGCCGATATCCAGCAAGGAAAGTCCACCTGCATCATTGAAATAGGAAGCAGTGACTTAGGAGCTGCATACTTGATCACCTTCCTGTCCAAGGAAAGCCTTGATAAGAGTGAAAAGCTGACTCTTGAGCATAAGCAAGCCCAGATGAAGAAGGATCTGGCTCTTCTGGAAAAGGGGACGCCTGATTACAAAAACCTAAAAAACGAGATCACTTGGATAGACAAGCGACTAGAAGGAAATTTTGAGAAGCGTCTGAACTGGTTGTTTACCGACACTCATGAAACAGAAGCAAGGCTGAAACGCTACTTAAAAAGCAGCCCGACACAACCACTGGTTATCTATTACTCAACACACCGCTTGCTTTCAAGGCTTCCGCCAAAACTTCAAGGCACATTGCCTTTTAAGCAGGGGGCGGCATTCTCAAAATCGCTGACGCAACTTGAGATATCGCTGAACGAATTTGCCAAGTGGCAACGTGCCATATTCTCGACCCGCGTGCTTCGAAAAGAAGCTGTGCAGTATGGGGAACGGATTTTGAAGCTGCTTCAGGAAGCTATTTCTAGCCTCATGCCCCAGATCAAGGAATTCTGGTTTCATGAAGAAAACCCACCTCGTTACTCCGTCGTGAAAGATGCGACGATAGATGAACAGGCCCGCGGTAAAAAAGCGAGAAAGCAGTTATTTTTGGAGCAATTATCCGACGGCGAACGTGGATTGATTGCTTTGGTTTTTGACCTAACCCGCCGTCTTGCTGTCGCCAATCCTAATCTCTCAAACCCAATAGCAGAAGGTGAGGCGTTGGTGCTGATCGACGAGATCGAGCTGCACCTGCATCCGAGGTGGCAACGCGAGGTGCTGCAACGTCTTCGCGACACCTTCAAGGCTTGCCAGTTTGTTGTGACCACTCATTCGCCACTAGTGTTGGGGGAGGTGCCTGCAGGCTGTGTACGCTTCCTCGAAATTGTGGATGGCAAAGTGAGTGTTACCGTTCCCACTGAGGCCTATGGCATGGATGCCAATCGTATCCTGCAAGAGCTCATGGGCGCACCGGTGCGCAACCGTGAGGTGGAGGGGAAGTTGAATGCCCTCTTCGAGCTGATCGACCAGGAGCGTTTCGACGAAGCCCGTGCCGCTATTGCGGCTCTTGAACAAAAGCTCGGCGAGGATGAACCCGAGTTAACCCGGGCCAGTTCGCTGATCCACTTTCTGGAAGGTTCAGATTAGATGCGGACCATTTACAAAGGATCAGAGCCGCCCTGTTTGACAAGACATCGGCAACAACCACACGCGAACTATGACAATTACACCAACAGTGTAGATGCCAATACGGGCGCGAAAGTACTGAATACAGGCAAAGACGCATTGCGACAGGCGTTGGTGACGGAACAGCGGGGGCTGTGTTGTTACTGCCAGTCCAGAATCCGCGCTAACGAAGATGAGATGAAAATTGAGCACTGGCAGAGCCAGACTGGCTTTCCCGCACGTCAATTAGACTACAGCAACCTGCTAGGCGCTTGTCTCGGCGGGCAGGGCCGCCCTGCGCGCGAGCAACATTGTGACACGCGAAAGGGCAATAACGGGCTGTGCTTCAGCGTATGCGACCCGGCGCATCCCATTGAGCGAAAGATCAAGTTCTTGGGGGATGGGCGAATCGAGTCTGACGACGTAGCAATGAACGATGCCTTGAATGACGTGCTAAACCTAAACTGGTACCGTCTCGTAAATAACCGTAAAGCTGTACTTGATGCGTTTAAGCTGCGGCTAGGAAAAGGGACTCTTAACGCTGTACAAGAACTCAAGAAATGGGATGGCACTCAAGCTGGGGATCTTCCTGAATTCGCGCAGGTGATGGTGTTCTGGTTGCAAAAGAGAATCTCTAGGGGGGGCGCATGAAATCCACGAGTGAAGCCGCATTTGAAACCGCCATAGAGGCGGTCTTGCTGGGCGAGGGTTACTCCCGGCTCGACACCAAAGGCTTTAACCGCGAGCGCGCGATCTTCCCCGATGAGGCGCTGGCCTTCATCCGTGTTACCCAAACCAAGGTGTGGGAAAAGCTGGAAGTCCTGCACGGTGAGCAAACCGGTACGCGCGTTCTGGAGTCTCTGTGCAAATGGCTCGATACTCATGGTGCGCTGGCCACGTTGCGCCACGGCTTCAAGTGTTTCGGCAAGACGCTGCGAATTGCCTTTTTCCGCCCGGCCCACGGCCTGAATCCTGAGCTGGAGGCGCGCTACCAGGCCAATCGGCTGGGGCTGACCCGCCAATTGCATTTCAGCCCGAAGTCGGGAAAGTCGCTGGATGTGGTGTTGTCGGTCAACGGTATTCCGGTGGTTACGCTGGAGCTCAAGAACCCTTTGACCGGCCAGACGGTGGCGAACGCCCTCCACCAGTACCGCCACGACCGCGATCCGCGTGAACCCATCTTCGAGTTCACCAAGCGTACCTTGGTGCATTTTGCAGTGGATACGGAAGAAGCGCACATGACCACTCGCTTGGCCGGGACCTCCACCTATTTCCTGCCGTTCAATCGGGGTTTTAATGGCGGTGTGGGCAACCCGCCCGACCGGGACGATCGCAACTACAAAACAGCGTATTTGTGGGAAGAGGTTCTACAGCGCGACAGTTTGCTTGATCTACTTGCCCGCTTTTTGCACCTGAACATTGAAGAAAAAACTACAAACGATGGAAAAAAGGTACGTAAGGAAAACCTGATCTTTCCACGCTATCACCAGTTGCAAGCGGTGCGTGAGATGGTTTCGGCTGCAGCTACCGAGGGGATTGGACATAACTACCTAGTCGAGCACTCGGCCGGCAGCGGTAAGAGCAACACCATTGCCTGGCTGGCGCATCGCCTTTCCAGCTTGCACAATGCACGCGACGAGCGGCTGTTCGACACTGTGGTCGTCATCACCGACCGCGTGGTGCTGGATCGACAATTGCAGAACACCATCTACCAGTTTGACCACCGCCAAGGTGTGGTGCAGAAAATCGACGAAGATTCGCGCCAGCTCGCAGAGGCGCTTGAAGATGGCGTGCCGATCATTATCACCACGCTGCAGAAGTTCCCGTTTGTGTCGGTCCAACTTGCGAAGTTGAGCGAGGAGCGCGGTGAAGGCGGCAATAGTCATCTACCAACGCGCAAGTACGCGGTGATTATCGACGAGGCGCACAGCTCACAGTCAGGCGAGACAGCAACCGAACTTAAGGGCGTGCTGGGCGGTGCCGAGCTGCGCTGCAAGGCGCAAGAGATGGCCGAGGAGGAAGGCGAAGTCGAACTGGAGCGACTGTTTCGCTCCATGGCCAAGAGGGGCCATCAACCGAACATGAGTTTCTTCGCCTTCACCGCCACGCCCAAGCACAAGACGCTGGCGATCTTCGGCCGCAACGGAGAGCCCTTCCACTCTTACACCATGCGCCAAGCAATTGAGGAGGGTTTCATCGAGGACGTGCTCAAGAGCTACGTTACCTACAAGACCTACTACAAGCTGATCAAGAAGGCTGAGGAAGACCCCAACGTCGAACGCAAGAAAGCCGCCAAGGCGCTAGCGCGCTTTATGCGCCTGCATCCGCACAACATCGGCCAGAAAACTGAGGTGATGGTTGAACACTTTCAGCATTTCACTCGACACAAGATAGGCGGGCATGCCAAGGCGATGGTGGTGACTGGGTCAAGGCTGGAGGCCGTGCGCTATAAGCAGGAGTTCGACCGCCACATCCGGGAGAAGGGCTATCCGATCAAAAGCCTGGTAGCATTCTCAGGCGCAGTGGAGGACGACAAGACTTCGGAGAAGTCTTACACAGAGGTCGAGATGAATGGCGGCCTAAAAGAGAAAGAGCTGCCCGACACCTTCGCCAAGCCGGATTTCCGCGTTCTGCTGGTGGCCGAGAAATACCAGACCGGCTTCGATCAGCCGTTGCTGCACACTATGTATGTGGACAAGCGCTTGGCAGGCATTCAGGCGGTGCAGACTTTGTCACGCTTGAACCGTACTCATCCGCTTAAGGACGACACATTCGTGCTCGACTTCGTCAATGAGCCCGGCGAGATCCAGGAGGCTTTCCGCCAGTACTACGATGGCTCAGTGATGGGTGAGCAAGTCGATCCCGACAAGCTCTACGAGGTGAAAGCCGAGCTAGATGCGTCAGGCGTGTATCTGCAGACCGAGGTGGCCGAGTTCACGCGCGTGTTCTTCGCGCCAAAGCGCCGCCAAAGCCCCGGCGACCACAAGGCGATGAACGCGATTCTCGATCAGGCAGTCGCGCGCTTCGTGCAGTTTCAGAACACGGAGGAGGCGGAAGCTGAGCTGTGGCGCGGCAAACTACAAGCCTTTCGTAATCTCTACAGTTTTTTGAGTCAGGTGATCCCCTATCAAGACAGCGATTTGGAAAAGCTCTTTACGTACCTACGGCACCTCGCGTTGAAGCTGCCTAAGCGCAAGAGTGGACCGGGATATCAATTTGATGAGGAGATCGAGCTCGACTATTATCGATTGCAGAAGATCAGCGAAGGCTCGATCAGCCTCAATGAGGGTTATGCTAAACCGCTGGATGGCCCGCGTGAGGTTGGGTCTGGAATGGTGCGCGAGGAACATGTTTCGCTGTCGCGCCTCATCGATATCATCAATCATCGTTTTGGGGGCGAACTAAACGAAGCAGATCAACTGTTCTTCGATCAGATCGCCGAGGCGGCCAGCCGAAGCGAAGCTCTGCAGAAGGCGGCCGAGGTTAACTCCCTCGATAAGTTCCAACTGGTTTTCAGGCAGGTGCTAGAGTCCCTCTTCATCGAGCGCATTGAATTGAACGAGGAGTTGTTCACCGACTACATGGGCAAGCCGGAGATGCAGGAGTTGGTATCGAAATGGCTTGGTAATCAAGTCTACGAGCGGCTTTCTGCTGCGAAGAAGGCGGGGCCGTAATGGGCATGGTTTCGTTCCGCTGGTGGCCAGCATTCAGGAATTTCCGGACAGTTGGTCGCTTGCCCGCGACAGTGCTCATAATCTCGGGCATCGAACCTTGCTTCGAATGTGGGATAAAAGGCTGCGCGGATGCAGAGTCATGGGTTATCGAATAGCACTAACACAAGAAATAGGAAAAGTTTAGAATTATTTTGTTTCTTTTCCCGTATTAGTAAACTCCTGACCCCGAATATGACCACCAAATTCTCCCGATGTGGAGGGTAAACTGAAAATGCATCGGGAAGACTTTTCACGCTAATCTTTTGAATCTAAATAACATAAAGATTCGCAAAAAAACAAAAAGCCCGCTTAAGTTTCCTTAAGCGGGCTTCTCTAAATATGGCTCCTCTGACTGGACTCGAACCAGTGACATACGGATTAACAGTCCGCCGTTCTACCGACTGAACTACAGAGGAATCGTTGGAACGAGGCGAATATTAGCGATGCCGATCCCCGTTGTCAAAGCCCGATCGCACACTTCTGGTTTAAGTGCGCGTAAAAGCAGCGGAATGCTGCTTTTCTGCCTTGAATGGACAGATTTCAAACTGCCAGCAAGATCTCACTTTAAACGCATTTCCTTTGAGATGTTAGATGCGTGTCAAAGTTTTGTTATTTGCCGATTTTAAAACAATCATTTCAGTGCTTTTATGATGAAAATTTCAAATGAACATGAGATGAAACAAATGAACTGCTTATCATCACGCACGAAACGAGTTTTGATCTCTGCCGGGTTCCGGCGAAAGTAACGTATTGATAAGGAAGATGTTGAAAAAAGGAGCAGCACGGTACCGATAGCGTCAGACCAGAAGCCTTACCTCTACGAACAGAAAAAAAACGCCAGCGACGTTGAGTGAATGTAAAAGATATTTTTCATTCGCGCACTCAGCCAACCTGAGCACGTTAACAAATAAGAAGGGTTACCTATGAAATTCAAAAAAGCGTTAGTGACTTCCCTGTTAGCTTGCATGTTACCTGCCGCTGTGATGGCAAAAGATATCCAGCTGGGCGTTTCTATGGCGCTGTTTGATGACAACTTCCTCACCATCCTGCGCACAGCCATGCAGAAAGAGATGCAAAAAGACAATATCAAAGGCCAGGTGGAAGACGCCAAAGGCGATGTGTCGCAGCAGCTGCAGCAGGTGCAGAACTTCATTGGTCAGGGTGTTGACGCCATCATCGTGAACCCGGTCGATACCAACGCGGTGAAACCGCTGGTGGATGCCGCCGCTAAGGCCGGCGTGCCGCTGGTGTTCGTCAACCGCAAACCCGCGGGCGAATTGAAAGACAAAATGGCGTTTGTCGGTTCGGATTCTGAACTGGCCGGCCGTCTGCAGATGGAAGCGCTGGCTAAAAAGATGAACGGCAAAGGCAACGTGGCGATTCTGCTGGGTGATCTGGCTAACGAATCAACCCGTGAACGCACCAAAGGCGTGGAAGCGGTGGTCGCCAAATATCCGGGCATCAAAGTAGTTCAGAAACAGACCGCCAAATTCACCCGTAATGATGCGGTGGACGTGGTGAGTAACTGGCTGACAGCAGGCGATGACATTCAGGCCATTGCCTCTAACAACGATGAAATGGCGATCGGTGCGCTGCAGGCGCTGGGTAAAAACCCGAATCACATTCTGGTCGCGGGTGTGGATGGTACCCCGGATGCACTGCAGATGATCAAGAACGACAAAATGGTCGCCACGGTGTTCCAGGATGCAAAAGGTCAGGGTGAGGGCGCGGTACAAACGGCGGTCAAGCTGATTAACGGTGAAAAAGTGCAGAAAGTGGTCGATATCCCGTTCCAGCTGATCACCAAAGATAACTACGAGAAATTCGCCAGTCAGAATCAGAAATAAACCGTAACCGACTTAGCCGTACGGAGGTGATGTATGACCGCTTTTGCGCTTGAAGCCGAAGGCATCAGCAAGTTCTTCCCCGGAGTGAAGGCACTCGACAATGTCTCACTGCGTATTAAGCCGGGGTCGGTACATGCCCTGATGGGTGAAAATGGCGCGGGCAAATCCACTTTAATGAAATGCCTTATCGGGATGTATCGTCCCGATAAGGGCACCATCCGCATTAAAGGGGAGCCAGTGCAGTTTCAGGACACCATGGACGCGCTGCGTTCCGGCATCTCCATGATTCACCAGGAGCTGAATCTGGTGCCTTACATGACCGTGGCCGAGAACATCTGGCTCGGTCGTGAACCGATGAAATACGGCTTTGTCGATCACGGCAAGCTTAACCAGCAGACGCAGGAGCTGCTTAACAAACTGAATATCCGTCTGAAAGCCGATCGGCTGGTCGGCGAGCTCAGCATTGCGTCCCAGCAGATGGTGGAAATTGCCAAAGCGGTGTCGTGGAACTCCGACATCGTGATTATGGATGAACCGACCTCGGCGCTGACGGAAACCGAAGTGGCGCATCTGTTCACCATCATCCGCGACCTGCGTGCCCAGGGCAAAGCCATCATCTATATCAGCCATAAAATGGATGAAATTTTCGCCATCACCGATGAGATCAGCATCTTCCGCGACGGCACCTGGGTCGGCAGCAACAGCACCACCGCCTTTACCCGTCAGTCGCTGATTACCCAGATGGTGGGGCGCGAACTGACGCAGCTGTTCCCTAAATTCAACAGCGCCATCGGCGAAGAAGTGCTGACGGTGCGCAACCTGACCTGCAAAGACCGCTTTACCGATGTCAGCTTTAGCGTGCGCAAAGGCGAAATCCTTGGCGTGGCCGGGCTGGTAGGCGCGGGACGCAGCGAAGTGATGGAAAGCCTGTTCGGCATGGAGAGCTTCGACAGCGGTGAAGTGCTGATTGATGGTGTGCCGGTCAGCATCGATTCGCCGTCGATGGCGATTGAGAAAGGCATGGCGTTTCTCACCGAAGACCGCAAAAAGTCCGGGCTGTTTCTGGTGTTGTCGGTGATGGAGAACATGAGCATCGTCAACATGCCGGATTACATCGGCAAAAGCGGTTTCGTCAGCCACATGAAGATGGCGCAGGACTGCATGGAGCAGATCCGCAAACTGAATATTAAAACGCCGACCATGGATCAGATCATCAACAACCTCAGCGGCGGTAACCAGCAGAAGGTGCTGATTGCGCGCTGGCTGCTGGCGCAACCGAAGATCCTGATCCTCGATGAACCAACCCGCGGTATCGATGTTGGCGCCAAAGCCGAAATCTACCGCCTGATCAGTGAACTGGCTAACCGTGGCGTGGCCATCATCATGGTCTCCTCTGAGCTGCCGGAGATTCTCGGCATGAGCGACCGGGTGATGGTGATGCACGGCGGACGTATAACCGGCATCCTCGATAAAGAAGAGGCCGACCAGGAAACCATTTTGTCGTTGGCATCCGAGTGAGGCACGAGACCCCTATGAGTAACGTAAAAGTAACGGCCCCTCAGGCCACCGAACAGAGTTCTTTCTTCGGCAATCTGCGGCATAAGCTGCCGAAAGACACCGGCATCTTTGTGGTGATGCTAGGCATCGCGCTGATTTTTGAAATTGCCGGTTGGTACGTGCGCGACCAGTCATTTCTGCTCAACACCAACCGTTTAGTGCTGATTGTGCTGCAGGTGGCGATCATCGGTATCATCGCTGTCGGCGTCACCCAGGTCATTATTACGACCGGTATCGACCTGTCGTCCGGTTCGGTCATCGCCCTGACGGCAGTGGTCGCGGCCAGCCTGGCGCAGACCTCCGACAGCCTGTCGCCGATGTATCCGTCGCTGGTTAATCTGCCCGCTGCCATCCCGATCGTTGCCGGCATCGGCGTCGGCCTGCTGTGCGGCGTGGTCAACGGCGTGCTAATCACCAAAACCGGTATTCCGCCGTTTATCGCCACGCTCGGTATGATGGTGTCGGCGCGCGGTCTGGCTCAGTATTACACCCAGGGCAACCCGATCAGTTTCCTGTCGGATGGGTTTACCTCCATCGGCCAGGGCGCGATGCCGGTGATTATCTTCCTGGTGGTCGCCTTCCTGTTCCACATTGCGCTCAAACACACCCGCTACGGCAAATATGTTTACGCGATTGGCGGCAACATGACCTCCGCCAAAGTGTCCGGGATTAACGTTAATAAATACCTGATCATCGTGTATACCATCGCCGGTGCGCTTTCTGGTCTGGCGGGCGTGGTGCTGGCGGCCCGCGTCAGCAGCGGCCAGTCGAGCATGGGCATGGCGTATGAGCTCGATGCCATCGCCGCCGCGGTAATCGGTGGCAGCAGCCTGATGGGCGGCGTCGGGCGAATTACCGGCACGCTGATTGGCGCGGTGATCCTCGGCTTGATTAAAAGTGGCTTCACCTTTGTTGGCGTTGATGCCTACGTGCAGGACATCATTAAAGGGATGATCATCGTCGCGGCGGTTTCAATCGATATGCACCGCAACCGTAAAAAACGCTAACCCGTTCTTCTCCTCTCTTCCGGGAGAGGAGCAAAGTACAGGCCGTAATGCCACGCTGCCCGGCAGCAGGCATTACGGCACAATAAGTTTTCCCACTGACACCCGCCGCGCTTTATCTCTTCGTTGCACTTTTTACCCCACAATCCGCGCATTTTCTGTCCGTTCTGCACCATGCCAGCACGCGCGGTCATCACTTTTTTGCACATCTGCCTCGCAGCGGCTGCACCATCAGGGTGCGTCATCATCAGCGCACAAATTTTATGCGTCATGTGCAGCGCTTATTAACCCATTCGGGGTAATCAGAAACGCTTATTTTCCCGGTCGTTAGGAAAAATCTGGCTGGTGCCGGCAGCATTACCCACAAACCTGGCCTGCATATTGCAATTTCTTTGTCACAAGCCAGCAGGCTGAGAACTCATCATTTGGGCATTCGGGGATCCGTGACGGAGGCAATATGAACTTAAGACGACTGAAATACTTTGTAAAAATCGTCGATATCGGCAGCCTGACGCAGGCAGCAGAAGTCCTGCATATCGCACAACCTGCACTCAGCCAACAGGTGGCGACGCTGGAGAACGAACTCGACCAGCAGTTGCTGATCCGCACCAAGCGCGGCGTAACGCCAACCGAAGCCGGTAAAATTCTTTATGCTCACGCACGCACCATCCTGCGCCAGTGCGAACAGGCGCAAACGGCGGTGATTAACGCTGGTCAGGCGTTAAATGGTCAGGTCTCGATTGGCCTCGCACCGGGCACCGCAGCTTCATCGCTGACCATGCCGCTGCTGCAAACGGTACGCGAGCAGTATCCTGACGTGCTGGTGTATCTGCACGAGAACAGCGGCACTTCGCTCAATGAGAAAGTGATGAATGGTCAGCTGGATATGGCGGTGCTGTACGATCGCGCGCCGACTGCCGGCATCAACAGCATTCCGCTGATGAAAGAGGAGTTGTATCTGGTGGGCGCAACGGCCTGTCCGGGTGCAACGGTGGATCTGGCGGACGTGGCGCAGATGAACCTGTTCCTGCCGCGTGATTACAGCGCGGTGCGTAAACGCGTCGATGAAGCGTTCTCGCTGCGCCGTCTGAGCGCAAAAATCATTGGTGAAATTGAGTCGATCTCCACTTTAACCGCGGCGGTGTCGAGCGGCATGGGCGTGACCGTACTGCCGGAATCGGCCGCACGCGCGCTGGTGAGTTCAACGCACGCATGGATGGCGCGCATTAACAGTCCGTCGCTTAATCTGCCGCTGTCGTTGAACATTTCAGCGCGCCTGCCGCTGTCGCCATCGGCGCAGGCGGTGAAAAATATTCTGCTGTCGCTGCTGAATAAGCCGATGGTGGAAGAGCGCGAGCTGATGTTAGTGGGGTGATAGAGAGGTTTTTTCCCTCACCCTAACCCTCTCCCGCCTGCGGGAGAGGGAACCGTCTGGCGCGGCCATCCATCCCGGTACGCCATCTCAATCTCGCGCGATGCACTGCCTCTCTCCATGGGAGAGGGCCGGGGTGAGGGCGGCAAAGCGCACCCATCTCCAATCCCACGCTTATTACTATTCCGCATAACACACCATTTTTTATTATTTGTTGCAATCACACCAACTTCATAACATGGACGAAACAGGGGCAGGAAACAGGAGAAAAGGGTGTGAATTTCCAGCAACTTAAAATTATACGCGAAGCGGCCCGTTGCGAATTCAACCTGACCGAAGTCGCCAATACGCTGTTTACCTCTCAGTCTGGGGTCAGCCGGCATATTCGCGATCTGGAAGATGAGCTGGGCGTGGAAATCTTCATTCGTCGTGGCAAGCGGCTGTTAGGCATGACCGAACCGGGCAAGGCGCTGCTGACCATTGCTGAACGCATCCTTGATGAGGCCGGCAAAGTGCGCCGCCTGGCGGATGTGTTTACCAATGAAACCAGCGGCGTGCTGACCATCGCCACCACCCATACCCAGGCGCGCTACAGTCTGCCGCGCATCATTAAGGCGTTTCGCCAGCTCTATCCTAACGTGCGGCTGGAGCTCAATCAGGGATCACCGCAGGAGATTGTCGCCATGCTGCTGGCCGGTGAGGCCGATGTCGGCATCGCCTCGGAGCAGCTGGTGAATAACACCAGCCTGGCGGCCTTTCCATGGTTCAGCTGGCACCACTCGCTGCTGGTGCCGCACGATCACGAGCTGCTGGCGCATCAGCCGGTCACGCTCGCCAGCCTCAGCCGCCATCCGCTGATTACCTATCGTCAGGGGATTACCGGTCGCTCACGCGTGGACCGTGCTTTCCAGGCTGCTGGCCTCCGTCCGGATATCGTGCTCAGCGCGCAGGATTCCGACGTGGTGAAAACCTATGTCGAACTCGGGCTGGGCGTCGGAATCCTCGCTGACCAGGCGTGCGATATTTACGATGGCGAAGACCTGGTGAAGATCGATGCTCACCATCTGTTTGAGGCCAACACCGTGTGGCTCGGACTGAAGCGCGGCCAGCTGCAGCGCAACTATGTCTGGCAGTTCCTTGAGTTGTGTAACGCCAACCTGTCACTGGAAGAGATCAAGCGCCAGGCGCTCTCTTACGAAACCGACGACGAACCTGCCATCGACTTCCAAATCTGAGTTTCCTCTCTGGCCCCGTGTGGGCCTTTTTTATTTGCTTCCCCACACTGACGTGGCAAGCTGGCGGGCAGAATGTTTTTCAGGGAGAACCGCATGAATACGATATTGCGCGCCATGACCCCCGCTGACGCTGAGGCGGGTTATCGCCTGACTCAGCAGCTGGGCTGGGCGCACCGCCGTGAAGACTGGCAGCAGCTGATTGCCCTGGGTGAAGGCGTGGTGGTTGAGGCGCAGGGCGACTATCTCGGCGGGGCGATTGGCTGGCGCTGGGGAGCGGACGCCGCCACGATCGGCCTGGTGATTGTGAGCGAACAGGCGCGCGGACGCGGTATTGGCCGTCAGGTGATGCAGGCAATGCTGGAGAAGTTTTCCGGCTGCAACGTGCGGCTGCACGCCACCGATATGGGGCAGGTGCTGTATGAGAAGCTCGGCTTCCGGGCCTGCAATCGCGTGCCGCAGCACCAGACGCGCGCGCTGGCGCAGCAGCCGGCGGTGATCGTACCGGATGGCCTGACGCTGCGGCCGGCCGTTGAAGCGGATGCCGCCGCCATCGACGCACTGGATTATCAGGCGAACGGGCTGCGTCGTACGCGCCTGCACCAGCAGCTGCGGGCACAAAGCGTGGTGCTGCAGGATACGCAGGGCAAACTGCAGGGCTTTGCCAGCCGCCGCCGCTTTGGGCACGGCTGGACCATCGGCCCGGTCATTGCTGGCGATGTTGCGGCGGCGCAGGCGCTGGTGTCGCAGCTGATGCAGGATTTGGCGCAGCAGTTTGTCCGGCTGGACACGCCCGATGCGCAGCTCAGCGCGTGGCTGCTCAACCTTGGGCTGGCACAGGTCGATGCGCCTTTCGCGATGGTGCACGGCACGCCGTGGCGGGCTGCCGCGAACGGGCCGCAGACCTTCGCGCTGGTCTCGCCCGCCCTGGGATAACTAAGCGTAACGGCGGCGATTGCTAAGCCAAACGCGGCGAACGTCGCCGAACAGGCGTTATCTGTCACATTGCATTTCGTCGGCTACCCTTAACGTTGATTACAAACGTCTGAGGGAGAGCCCGTCATGAGCAAGAAAACCAGCGATTTCTTTGTTGAACGCCTGCAGGCATGGGGCGTCACGCGCATTTATGGCTATCCGGGCGATGGTATCAACGGCGTGCTGGGCGCTATCCAGCGGGCCAATAAAGCCGGCGCAGGCATCGAATTTATTCAGGTGCGACATGAAGAGATGGCGGCTTTTATGGCTGCCGGCCATGCCAAATTCACCGGTGAGCTCGGCGTCTGTCTGTCGACCGGCGGACCTGGCGCCACCCATCTGCTGACCGGCCTGTACGATGCCAAAATGGATCATGCGCCGGTGCTGGCGATTGCCGGCCAGGCGGAAACCACCGCGCGCGGTGCCAGCTACCAGCAGGAGATGAACTTAGACCGTGTCTTTGCCGATGTGGCGAACTTTGTGCAGGAAGCGGCAGCGCCGGCGCAGGTCCAGCATCTGGTCGATCGCGGCGTGCGCATTGCCAAAGCGCAAAACGGCGTCGCGGTGATCATCCTGCCAAAAGATCTGCAGGATGAGAACTGGCAGCCGCCGCAGCATGCACACGGATTTACCCATTCCGGCCCGGGCTATCAGCGGCCGAAGATTGTGCCCTACGACGAGGATTTGCGCCGCGCCGCAGAAGTGCTTAACGCCGGCAAAAAAGTCGCGCTGCTGATCGGTGCCGGTGCGCGCGGTGCCGCAGTGGAAGTGGTGCAGATCGCCAATGTGCTGGGCGCGGGCGTGGCCAAGGCGCTGCTGGGCAAAGACGTACTGCCGGACGATGCGCCTTTCGTCACCGGCTCAATCGGCCTGCTCGGCACCAAACCGTCGTGGGAACTGATGCAGAACTGCGACACCTTACTGATGATTGGTAGTGGTTTTCCGTGGACCGAGTTTTTGCCGCCGGAAGGCAAAGTGCGTGCGGTGCAAATTGATATCGATCCGGCGATGCTGGGGCTGCGCTATCCGTGTGAGGTCAACCTGCACGGCGACGCGGCAGAAACCCTGCGCGCGCTGCTGCCGCTGCTGACCCATAAAGCGGATCGCCGCTGGCAGGAGGAGATTGCTGTGCAGGTGCGCGACTGGTGGCAGCTGATGGAACAGCGCGCCATGGCGCCCGCCAACCCGGTCAATCCGCAGCGTGTGGTGTGGGAGATGTCCCCGCAGTTGCCGGAAGACGCGATTGTCACCTCGGACTCGGGCTCCTGCGCCAACTGGTTCGCGCGCGATTATCGGGTGAAGCAGGGCCAGCGCGCCACGCTGTCGGGTGGCCTGGCCTGCATGGGCGCAGCGGTACCTTTTGCCATTGCCGCAAAATTTGCCTTTCCCACTCAGCCAGTAGTGGCGCTGGTGGGCGACGGGGCGATGCAGATGAATAATCTGGCGGAGCTGATCACCATCCAGAAATACTGGCAGCAGTGGGCCGATCCGCGCCTGATTGTCTGCGTGTTCAATAATCAGGATCTGAATCAGGTCACCTGGGAACAGCGGGTGATGGAAGGCAATCCACGCTTCGACGCTTCGCAGCAGCTGCCGGACGTGCAGTATGCACACTTTGCCGACAGCCTCGGTTTGCAGGGCATCTATGTCGACCGGCCCGAAGACCTGGCGGCGGCGTGGCAGCAGGCGCTCAGCGCCACCCGACCGGTGTTGCTGGAGGTGAAAACCGATCCGGAAGTGGCCCCGCTGCCGCCGCATATCACGCTCAAGCAGGCCAAAGCCTTTATGTCGTCAATGGCGAAGGGCGACCGCGGCATGGCGCAGGTGATTAGCGACACCGCCAGCCAGTTGCTGCACGGCAAGAGTTAGCGCGCCGTCCTGTTTATGCCCGGGATGACGCCGGGCTAAATATTTACTGTTTCACTGTAGGGTGCGCATTAATGCGCACCTGGAATATACAATCGATCTGATTCCAACCGTTTTGCATTATCCATAATATATTGTCGTATATACAGTAATTCGTTTTCATTGCGGATAACGCGATCGTAGAAGCTGCGTTGCCAGATTTTATATCCTGCCTGGCGTGTGACGCCGCCTTTAAACAGATTAATTATCTGATTGATGGATCGTTCATTACGTTCCTGTAACCACAGGATGGCATGGAAATGGTTGGGCATCAGCGCAAATGTATCAAGCGTGGAGAAACGCGTCCGATGCGGAACCTCGTTCCAGGCGGCGATAACGATGCTCCCTAAAGGCGAGGCTATCATTATGCCATCATGTATATCGCCAAATAAGAAGCGACGCTGATGACATACCAGCGTTAGAAAATAGGCACCTGCCGCACGATAATCATAATATTTAAGGCGTGGATATTTGCGGTTTTTCATTGTGACCTCCTTGTGCGAGAAGAATGTGCTCCTGTTATTTGCGGAAAGCCACTAGAAGAGGGGAGCGTTGGGAGTTGCATTCCAGATATTCAGAGCGCGATGAATGGGTTATTTTTAGATGAGTGCGGGGTTTTACCAGGTCGCCATAAATGGCGACCCTACAGGGTAGGGATTGTGTTTGGTCGCAGTAAATGGCAAAACCACAGGACGGGGCGGGGTTGTGTTTGATCGCGATGAATGGCGACCCACGGGACGGTTTGGGGTTGTGTTTGGTCGTCATAAATGGCGACCCCATCGAACGGCGCAGGGTTTTATTTGGTCGCCGTAAATGGCAAACCCACCGGACGGTACAAGGTTTTGTAGGGTGCGCATTGATGCGCACCAGGACAAAACGAAATAAATGCCGTGCTCCCCTCACACCATCCGCTCAATCTCGCTCAACGGCACCGCCCGGCTGAACAAATATCCCTGCAGCTGATTGCACCCGGCATCGGCCAGCGCGTTTTTCTGGCCCTCGGTTTCGACGCCTTCGGCGGTGACGGTCAGGCCCATGGCGTGGCCCAGCCGCACCACGGACTCGACAATCGCGGTGGAGTTCTCCGCCACGCCCAGCGACTGGGTAAACGAGCGATCGATTTTGATCTTGTCGACCGGAAAGGTGCTGAGATAATTGAGGCTCGAATAGCCGGTGCCGAAATCATCCAGCGCGATACGGAACCCGGCGTCGCGCAGTGCGATGATGCTGTTGCGCGCTTCGTGTTCATCCTCAATCAGCACGCCTTCGGTGATTTCCAGCTCCAGCCGCTGGGGATCGGCACCTTCCGACTGCACAATCTCAATCATGCGCTCGACAAACCCGCTGGCGCGAAACTGCACCGGCGAAACGTTCACCGCCACAATCACCTGCGGCAACTTCAGCGCGGTTTTGCAGGCCTCGCGCAACACCCATTCGCCCAGCGGAATAATCATGCCGGTCTCTTCGGCGATGGCGATAAAGTCGGCGGGCGAAACATCGCCGCGCTGCGGATGATGCCAGCGCAGCAGCGCCTCCAGCCCGACAATCTGCTGGCCGCTGATCTCCATCAGCGGCTGATACCACACCGCCAGACCGTCGTAATTAACCAGCGCCTGACGCAGATCCGCCGCTATCTGTTGCCGCGTGCGCAGTGATTCATCCATCACCTTTTCAAACTGGCGATACTGGCCGCGTCCGCCATTTTTTGCTTCATACAGCGCAATGTCGGCCTTGCGCATCAGCTCCAGCCGGTCGATGCCATCCTTCGGTGCCAGCGCCAGGCCAATGCTGACGCTGACCCACAGCTCATTGCCCACCAGCTGATACGGCTCGCTCAGCGCGGCGATGATGCGCTGCGCCAGCGCCTGTACCTGACCGATATTCTCAACTTCCGGCATCACGATGATAAATTCATCCCCGCCGATGCGCCCGACGGTATCGCTGGCGCGCACGATGTGACTCAAGCGGCGCGCCACCTCAATAATCAGGTCATCGCCGGCGTGATGGCCCCAGGTATCGTTAATGATTTTGAAGCGATCCAGATCCAGCAGCAGCAACGCCACGCGCTGGTCGTGACGTGTTGCGGCCGCCAGCGCCTGGGTCAGCCGATCTTCGACCAGCGCCCGGTTCGGCAGCCCGGTCAGCACATCGTGGAACGCCAGATGCTGCGCCTGCGCCTCGCTGGCCCCCAGCTTCAGCAGCGACTGCGATAAATCCAGCGAGGAAGTCCAGATGCGCCGCACCATAAACAGACACAGCAGAGTGATCAGCAGCACCGAAATCAGCGTGGAAGGGCCAAGAGTGCGCAGCATCTGCGCACCCGGCTTAGCCGGTTCCCAGCTGAGATAGCCGACGATATCGCCCTGGCGCGAGGTCAGCGGATAGTAAGCTTTGCGATCGCGCTCAGGCGCGCTATCGCTGAAGTAGAGCTGCCGCAGCTGGCTGCGTTCGGACAGGTTGCGCAGGTAGCCATCGTCGAGAAATTTAATGCTCACCAGCCGGTAGCGCCCGGCCTCGCGCGTACTGCTGATGTCGCCCACCGCCAGCGCGGCCGCACGCTGGCCGATGCGCACAAAATCCGCACGGTCGGCCGGGCCGGGCACCTCATCGCTGCTCCTGACCAGCGAAGTTTGCAGCAGATCGCGCAGATAAGGACCCAGACGTTGATCCGGCACCGGCTGGCCGTTGCGCCACACCGCGATGGGCTGATTGGTGCGGTCAAGCAGCACAATCAGCTGGTGGTCGAACATATCATGCAGCCAGCTGCCGACGTTTTGATTCAGCCAGTCACTGTCCGGCTGCGGCTGCGCCAGCTGATCGGCCAGCGGAGACCAGCGCGTCAGGCTGCGCAGCTGGCGCAGATGTTCGCTCAGGCTCTGATTGAATGAGACCGCAATCATGCGCTGCTGCTGCTCGCGCGCCTCATGATTGGTGACCGAGGTGCTCCAGAACAGGCCGAAGCCGGCACCGGTGAAGGTCAGCAGCAGGATCGCCACCAGCGGCAGGATCACTTCCCGCAGGAAATTGCGGCGAAAGCCGTGCGACAGTTTGAAGGTATTTATCATTTTACGATTTGGCGCTCCGGGCAGGACTTACTGAATAAATTAGCAGAATCTGCTCAGCCTGCATCGGATAAGGGAAGCGCTAACGGCAAGAAATCGCGCGCGATTTTGTTGAACGTAGTCACAAAGGTGACAATTAAGAATATTTTATTGAATCCGCCGCCGTCTGGTTGCCATCCTGCTGCCCTAAAGCAAATTCATCCGCACGTCATTGAGCCGTCACGGCACTGTCATCTGCCTCCCGCACTGTAGTCGCCATTCCGCAGCCACTTCCGCTGCGTCCCTCAACCTGAAGCGAATGAGGTATTGAGCGTGATGGAGATATCCAGACATCCGACCACTGTCTATCAGGCGGTTGCCGCCCAGCTGGAGCAGGCGCTGCAGGAGCGCTATCGCTGCGGTGATTATCTGCCGTCAGAGCAGCAGCTGGCCGATCACTACGCCGTCAATCGCCATACGCTGCGCCGCGCAGTGGATGAGCTGGTAAATAAAGGTTTGCTGCAGCGGCGTCACGGCGTCGGCATCCTGGTGCTGATGCGTCCGTACGATTATCCACTGCATGCCCAGGCACGCTTCAGCCAGAACCTGCTGGAGCAGGGCAGTCACCCCACCAGTGAACGGCTGCTGGCGGTGCTGCGGCCGGCCAGCAGCGACGTGGCGGCGGCGCTGGGTACGGAGGAGGGCGTTAACGTCATCCATTTACGCACCCTGCGCCGCGTCAACGGGGTGCCGGTGTGCGTAATTAACCACTATCTCGCCGACCTGCGCTGGTGGCCTGCGCTGCAGACATTCCAGCACGGTTCGCTGCACGACTTCATGCAGCAGCAGCTCGGCCTGCAGCTGAGCCGCAGCCAGACCCGCATCAGCACCCGCCGCGCACAGGCCAAAGAGTGCAAACAGCTGGAGATTACGCTGCACGCGCCGCTGCTGTGCGTGCGCACCCTGAACACCCAGCCGGACGGTCAGGTGGCGGAGTATTCCGTCAGCCTGACGCGTGGCGACATGATTGAACTCACCCTGGAGCACCAATGAAACAGCAAACCGCCCGTCAGCACTGGCTTTCGGTGCTGGCGCACAGTGAAGCCAGCACGCTGGCCGCCCACTGGCAGTCGCTAAAGCTTACTCCCGCCTTTGAGCGCGTGCGTCCGGCGGAGACCGGCTTAACCCGTCTGCAGGCGCGCATGGGCGGCAGCGGCAAACGCTTCGTCATGGGCGATGCCACCGTCACCCGTGCGGTGATCAGACTGAACGACGGCACGCTCGGCTTCAGCTACGTGCTGGGCCGCGATAAGGCGCATGCCGAACGCTGCGCGCTGATTGATGCGCTGCTGCAACAGCCGGAAACCCAGGCGCTGCTGCAGGAAAAGATTATTAACCCGCTGGCGGCACTGCGTGAAGAGCAGCGTCAGCTGCGCGCGCGTGAAATCGCCAGCTCCAAAGTGGATTTCTTTACGCTGGTTCGCGGAGATAACGAATGACATTACTGGCAAGTTTCAACCATCCGGTCGCCGATGCTCAGCGCGCCTTCCGCCGCATTCTCAAAGCGATGAGCGAGCCGGGCGTGATGGTGTCGCTGCCGCTGGCGCAGGGCTGGGGCGATCTCTCCCCGGCGGCAACGGCGGTGCTGCTGACGCTGGTCGATCAGGATAGCGCGCTGTGGCTGGATCGCCGCGTGGACAGCGATATCGTGCGCAGCAACCTGCGCTTTCACACCGGCGTGCCGATCGTCGATGAGCGCGACGCCCCGTTTGCGCTGACCCATGCAGCGGCCAATCCGGACCCGGCCAGTTTCGCCGCCGGCGACAATCTGTCACCGGAAAAAAGCACCACGCTGATTGTCGAAGTGCCGGCGCTCAACGGTGGGCTGACGCTGCGCCTCTCCGGACCCGGCCTGCGTGAATCGCGTGCCATTGCGCCGCAGCTGCCGGCCGCCATTCTGACCTATCTGCGTGAGCGCCCGCATCCGTTTCCGCAGGGGGTGGATCTGATTTTCACCTGCGGTGAAGCGATGATGGCGCTGCCACGCACCACCGACGTGGAGGTGTGCTGATGTACGTAGCCGTGAAAGGGGGCGAAAAGGCGATTGCCAGCGCCCATCAGCTGCAGGCCGATCTGCGCCGTGGCGATCGCAGCGTCGCGGAGCTGGGGTGCGATCAGGTGGCGCAACAGCTGGGGCTGGCGGTGGATCGCGTAATGACCGAAGGCGGCATCTTTGACACGCAGCTGGCGGCCCTGGCCATCAAACAGGCCAGTGGCGATTTGGTCGAAGCGATCTTCCTGCTGCGCGCCTACCGCACCACGCTGCCGCGCCTCGCGGACAGCCTGGCGCTGGAAACCGCCGACATGCGCATCGAGCGCCGTATCTCTGCGGTTTATAAAGATCTGCCCGGCGGCCAGGTGCTGGGCCCGACCTATGACTACAGCCATCGCCTGCTGGATTTTACCCTGCTGGCCAACGGCGAAACGCCGGCCGCCGCGCGTGACGACCAGGCGCTGGCGCAACGCTGTCCGCACGTGTTCAGCATGATGACGCGCGAAGGGCTGGCGGCGCGTGAAGAGGATGACGGCAGCGAGCCGTGCGACATCACGCGCCAGCCGCCCGGTTATCCGGCGTCCCGCGCCGCACGCTTACAGCAACTGGTGCGCGGCGACGAGGGTTTTCTGCTGGCGCTCGGCTATTCGACCCAGCGCGGCTATGGCCGCAACCATCCGTTTGCCGGTGAAATCCGCACCGGCTATCTCAGCGTGTCGATCTGCCCTGAAGAGCTGGGTTTGGAGATTGAAATCGGCGAGATCCTGCTGACCGAGTGCGAAATGGTTAACGGCTTCACCACCCAGGGCGACAGCCCGCCGCATTTTACCCGCGGCTACGGCCTGGTGTTCGGGCGCGCAGAGCGCAAGGCGATGGCAATGGCGCTGGTGGACCGTGCGCTGCAGGCACCCGAGTATCAGGAGCGCATTGCCGGCCCGGCGCAGGACGAGGAGTTCGTGCTGTCGCACGCCGATAACGTCGAAGCCGCCGGCTTTGTCTCGCACCTGAAACTGCCGCACTACGTGGATTTCCAGGCGGAGCTGGAGCTGCTGCAGCGGCTGCGCCAACAGCATCAGGAGCAGAATAATGAGTGAGTTAACCGGCTACAACAACGGCTACCTCGATGAGCAGACCAAGCGCACCATCCGCCGCGCCATTCTGAAAGCGGTAGCGATCCCAGGCTATCAGGTGCCGTTTGCCGGCCGCGAAATGCCGATGCCGTATGGCTGGGGCACCGGCGGCATTCAGATCACCGCCAGCATCATTGGCGACAGCGACGTGCTGAAAGTGATCGATCAGGGCGCGGATGACACCACCAATGCGGTTTCCATCCGGCGCTTCTTCCAGCGCGTCAGCGGGGCGGCAACCACCGAAGCCACCCGAGACGCCACGCTGATCCAGACGCGGCACCGCATTCCGGAGACGCCGCTTGAAGAGGATCAGGTGCTGATTTTCCAGGTGCCGATTCCGGAGCCGTTGCGCTTTATCGAACCGCGCGAGACCGAAACCCGCACCATGCACGCGCTGGAGGAGTACGGCATCATGCAGGTCAAGCTGTATGAAGATATAGCCCGCTACGGCCATATCGCCACCACCTATGCCTATCCGGTGAAGGTCAACGATCGCTACGTGATGGATCCGTCGCCAATCCCCAAATTCGACAACCCGAAGATGCACATGATGCCGGCGCTGCAGCTGTTTGGTGCCGGACGTGAAAAACGCATTTATGCGCTGCCGCCCTACACCAAAGTGGAAAGTCTTGATTTCGACGATCACCCGTTCAGCGTGCAGAGCTGGGCACAACCCTGTGCGCTGTGCGGCTCGCGCCACAGCTATCTCGATGAAGTGGTGATGGATGATGCCGGTACGCGCATGTTTGTCTGCTCCGATACCGATTTTTGCCACCAGCAGCAGGAACAACAGCATGCACAGTGAACAGCCGCTGCTCGCGGTCAACAACCTGACGCACCTTTATGCGCCAGGCAAAGGCTTTGAAGACGTCAGTTTTGCGCTCTATCCCGGTGAGGTGCTGGGGATTGTCGGTGAATCCGGCTCGGGGAAAACCACGCTGCTGCGCAGTCTGTCGGCGCGTCTGGCGCCGCAGCAGGGCAACATTCTCTACCGCGACCGCGATTTGTATCAGCTGAGCGAGAGCGATCGTCGCCGGCTGCTGCGCACCGAGTGGGGCGTGGTGCATCAGCATCCGCTGGACGGGCTGCGTCCGCAGGTGACGGCGGGCGGCAATATTGGTGAGCGTCTGATGGCGATTGGACAGCGGCATTATGGCGACATCCGCAACGAGGCGCTGCGCTGGCTTCAGGACGTTGAGATCCCGGCTAACCGCATCGACGATTTGCCCACCACTTTTTCTGGCGGCATGCAGCAGCGTTTGCAGATTGCGCGCAATCTGGTGACGCAGCCGACGCTGGTGTTCATGGATGAGCCGACCGGCGGGCTGGATGTTTCGGTGCAGGCGCGTCTGCTGGATTTGCTGCGCACGCTGGTACGCGAGCTGAATCTGGCGGTGATTATCGTCACCCACGATCTCGGCGTGGCGCGTCTGCTGGCGCACCGCCTGCTGGTGATGAAGCAGGGCAAAGTGGTGGAAAGCGGACTTACCGACCGGGTGCTCGACGATCCGCACCATCCGTACACCCAGCTGCTGGTTTCATCGGTGCTGGCATAGAACACGCTGGCGGTGCGCATTAATGCGCACCGCTCACGAGGTGTGCACCAATCGTAGCGGCGCAATTTATTGCGCTCAGTTGAACACCGACCGTTGCTGTTGAATGCGCGATAAATCGCGCCGCTACGGTTACGTGCGGCTGTACGAATCATTATCAGGACATCAACATGCAACCCATTTTGCGCGTAGAGAATCTCAGTAAAACCTTTGTGCTGCACAACCAGAACAGCGCCGAGCTGCCGGTGCTGCAGCACGCCAGCCTTGAGGTGGCCGCCGGCGAATGCGTGGTGCTGCACGGGCGCTCCGGCAGCGGGAAATCCACGCTGCTGCGGGCGCTGTACGGTAACTATCAGGCCAACAGCGGCCACATCTGGCTGCAGCATCACGACCAGTGGGTCGATCTGGCGCAGGCACCGGCGCGCCAGATGCTGGCGATCCGCCGTGACACCGTCGGCTGGGTCAGCCAGTTTCTGCGCGTGATTCCGCGCGTACCGACGCTGGAGATCGTCATGCAGCCACTGCTGGAGCGCGGCGTCGAACGCGCCTGCTGCGAACAGCGCGCCCGCGAACTGCTGACGCGCCTGAATGTGCCGCAGCGCCTGTGGTCACTGGCACCCTCGACCTTCTCCGGCGGGGAACAGCAGCGCGTCAACATCGCGCGCGGCTTTATCGCTGATTATCCGGTGCTGCTGCTGGATGAACCCACGGCGTCACTCGACAGCGCCAACAGCGCGGCGGTAGTGGAACTGATTGAACAGGCGCGCGCCCGTGGAGCCGCCATCGTAGGTATTTTCCATGACGAAGCGGTGCGCGCACGCGTAGCCAGCCGCCTGCACGTCATGCAACCGCTGCACACAGGAGAACAGGCATGATCGTGAATAATGTCCGGCTGGTGCTGGAAAATGAGGTAGTCAGCGGGTCGCTGGAGATGCGCGACGGCCGGATCGCCAGCTTCAGCGACAGCCGCAGTCAGCAGCCGGGCGCACTGGACGGCGGGAACGCGTTTTTGCTGCCGGGGCTGGTTGAGCTGCACACCGACAACCTCGATAAATTCTTCACGCCACGGCCCAAAGTCGACTGGCCGGCGCACTCGGCGATGAGCAGCCACGATGCGCTGATGGTCGCCAGCGGCATCACCACGGTGCTGGATGCCATCGGCGTCGGTGACGTGCGCGACGGCGGGCACCGCCTCGAAAACCTGAGCAAAATGATTACGGCGATTCAGGACAGCAACCGCAAGGGCATCAACCGCGCTGACCACCAGCTGCACCTGCGCTGTGAGCTGCCGCACCACACCACGCTGCCGCTGTTTGAAGCGCTGATGAGCACGCCGGAGCTGTCGCTGGTGTCGCTGATGGATCATTCGCCGGGCCAGCGCCAGTATGCGTCACTGGAGATGTACCGCACTTACTATCAGGGCAAATATCAGCTCAACGACGAGCAGATGGATCAGTTTGAGCGCGAACAGCTGGCGCTGGCTGCTGAATTCTCCACGCCGAACCGTAACGCCATTGCTGGCCTGTGTCAGGCGCGCGGTATTCCGGTTGCCAGCCACGATGATGCCACGGCGGCGCACGTGGCGGAGTC
Organism: Pantoea dispersa; assembly: GCF_035783935.1. GTDB lineage: Bacteria > Pseudomonadota > Gammaproteobacteria > Enterobacterales > Enterobacteriaceae > Pantoea > Pantoea dispersa_C. The sequence goes on from NZ_JALKOV010000007.1 coordinate 69,702, forward strand.
ACACGCTGTTGGCAGCGCCATTGCCGAGTTTCCCACCACGCTGGAAGCGGCCCGCGCCTCGCGCGAATGCGGTATGCGGGTGCTGATGGGTGCGCCCAACATCGTGCGCGGCGGATCGCACTCTGGCAATGTCGCGGCGTGGCAGCTGGCCAGCCACGGCCTGCTGGATATTCTCTCGTCGGATTACTATCCGGCCAGCCTGCTGGATGCGGTGTTCCGCCTGGTGGCCGACGAGCGTAATACGCTGACGCTACCGCAGGCCGCGGCACTGGTCACGCGCAATCCGGCACAGGCGATTGGCCTGCACGATCGCGGCACAATTGCCGAAGGGCTGCGCGCCGATCTGGTGCTGGCGCACACCGATCACGGCCATGTGCATATTCGTCACGTCTGGTCGCAGGGCAGGCAGGTGTTCTGATGGCGCGCCTCATCTGGCTGACCGGACCGTCGGGCTCGGGCAAAGACAGCCTGCTGAATGCGCTGCGGGAAGCACCGCCGGACAAACTGGTGATCGCCCATCGCTACATCACGCGGCCGGCCGATGCCGGCGGTGAAAACCACGTGGCGCTGAGCGAAGCCGAGTTTCGCCGGCGCGAAGCGCTGGGCCTGTTTGCCATCAGCTGGCGGGCGCACGGCCTGTGCTACGCGCTCGGCGAGGAGATCGATCACTGGCTGGCGCGCGGTCTCAACGTGCTGGTCAACGGTTCCCGTCTGCATCTGCCGATTGTGCGCCAGCACTACGGTGAGCAGCTGCTGCCGCTGGTGCTGCAGGTCTCGCCGGAAGTGCTGGCGGCACGGCTGCGCCAGCGCGGACGCGAAAGTGCTGCCGACATTCAGCAACGGCTGGCCCGCGCGGCAGAACCGTTGCCCGCCGACTGCCATGCGCTTAATAACGATGGGGCGCTGATCGACACCCTCAGTCAGCTGCGCCAGCTGCTGGAGCATCCGCCATGAATCTGACCTTCCTCGGCACCGGCGGCGTGCAGGCCGCGCCGCTGTTTGGCTGCGACTGCCACGCCTGTGAACGGGCGCGGCAGCAACCGCGCTATGCGCGTCACGCCACCAGCGCGCTGATCGACACCGGCCGCGAGCGCATCCTGCTTGATGCCGGCCTGCCCGATCTGCATCGGCGCTTCCAGCCCGGCGAGCTGAGCCGCATCCTGCTGACGCATTTCCACATGGATCACGTGGCTGGCCTGTTCAGCCTGCGCTGGGGCCGGGGCGCGCCGATTCCGGTATGGGCACCGCCGGATGAGAAGGGCTGCGACGATCTGTTTAAGCATCCCGGCCTGCTGGCGTTTCGCCCGGCGCTGACGCCTTTTGTGCCGCACAGCTTTGGCGCTTTGCAGGTGACGGCGCTGCCGCTGCAGCATTCGCGCCTGACTTACGGCTACCTGTTCGACTGGCACGGCACGCGGCTGGCGTGGCTGTGCGACACCTGCGGCCTGCCGCCGGACACCGCGGATTTCCTGCAGGGCCAGCCGCTCGATCAACTGGTGATTGACTGCAACGACGCGCCGCGCGCCACGGTGCGCAATCACAACGACGTCACCCGCGCGCTGCAGATTGTGGCGCAACTGGCACCGCGCCAGGCGTGGCTGGTGCACCTGTCCCATGAGATGGATAACTGGTTGCTGAACAACCGTTTACCGGAAAACGTCAGCGTACCGCTCGACGGCCAGCAGATTGCGGTCGGATCGCGCGACGCTGTCACGGTTTAATCATGGTTCTGTCATCAGACCTTCATCGCCAGTGTCCGTAATAGCGGGCAATCAATTCCTCAGAAGAGATGGAGCGCAACATGGCCCAGGCATTACTTAAAACCGTGGTCGACAATGCACATCCTGCCCAGCGCCATGGCGACAAAGTGCTGTCGGTGCAGGGACTGTGCAAAGCCTTCGGTGACAATCGCGTGCTGGATGATGTCAGCTTCGATCTGCATGCCGGCGAGCTGGTGGCGGTGATCGGCCGCTCGGGCGCTGGTAAATCGACTCTGCTGCACATGCTGAACGGCACCATTGCCAGCAGCGAAGGCGCGATTCTCAGCATGCGTCACGGTGAAGCGGACCGCGATGTGGCGACGCTCAACAGCCGGCAGATGCGCGAGTGGCGCAGCGAGTGCGGCATGATCTTTCAGGACTTCTGCCTGGTGCCGCGCCTCGACGTGCTGACCAACGTGCTGCTCGGCCGCCTCAGCCAGACCTCAACGCTGAAATCCTTTTTCAAAATCTTCTCCGACTCCGACCGTGTGCAGGCCATTGAACTACTGCAGTGGATGAACATGCTGCCGCAGGCGCTGCAGCGCGCGGAGAATCTGTCCGGTGGCCAGATGCAGCGCGTCGCCATCTGCCGTGCGCTGATGCAGCGCCCGAAAATCCTGCTGGCCGACGAGCCGGTGGCGTCGCTCGATCCAAAAAATACCAAACGCATCATGGATGTGCTGCGCCAGGTGAGCGAGCAGGGCATCAGCGTGATGGTCAACCTGCACTCCATTGAACTGGTGCAGCAGTATTGCACCCGGGTGATCGGCATCCAGCGCGGCAAGGTGCTGTTTGATGGTCATCCCGCTAAGTTGACCGACAGCCTGCTGCATGCGCTGTACGGCGACGAAATTAACCAGCTCCACTAACTCCCACGGCAAGAGAAAATCTCACAATGAAACTGACAGCTTTAGCTTTACTGACAGGCGCTCTGATGGCTTTTGGCGTTAACGCAGCGGATGCACCGAAACAGCTGAACCTGGGAATTCTGGGCGGGCAGAACGCCACCCAGCAGATTGGCGATAACCAGTGCGTGAAGACCTTCTTCGACAAAGAGCTGGGCGTGGATACACAACTGCGCAACTCGTCTGACTACGCCGGCGTGATTCAGGGGCTGCTGGGCAACAAGATCGATATGGTGCTGAGCATGTCGCCGGCGTCTTACGCCTCGGTCTACCTGCAAAACCCGAAGGCGGTGGATATCGTCGGGATTGTGGTCGATGACAAAGATGGCTCGAAAGGTTACCACTCGGTGGTGATCGTTAAAGCCGACAGCCCGTACAAGAAGCTGGAAGATCTGAAAGGCAAATCGTTTGGCATGGCCGATCCGGATTCAACCTCGGGCTTCCTGATGCCCAATCAGGCATTCAAAAAAGAGTTTGGCGGCACTGTGGATGATAAGTACAACAACACCTTCTCCAGCGTGACGTTTTCCGGTGGCCACGAGCAGGACATCCTCGGCGTGTTAAACGGCCAGTTCGACGGCGCGGTGACCTGGACGTCGCTGATCGGCGATTACAACAGCGGCTATACCTCGGGGGCCTTTGGTCGTCTGATTCGTATGGATCACCCGGATCTGATGAAGCAGATCCGCATCATCTGGCAGTCGCCGCTGATTCCTAACGGCCCGATTCTGGTGAGTAATAACCTGCCCGCTGACTTCAAAGCGAAAGTGGTGGCCGCGATCAAAAAGCTGGATAAAGAAGATCACAGCTGCTTTGTTAAAGCGGTGGGCGGTGCCCAGCACATCGGTGCCGCCAGCGTCGCCGATTACCAGAATATCATCGATATGAAGCGCGACCTGATGAAGGGTGCACGCGGGTAACGAGCTGGTGGTTCCGTGCGGTATTTCCCTCACCCCAGCCCTCTCCCGGGGGGAGAGGGGGCCGCACGAGCTACCGGACAATTCCCTCGCCGCTGGCGGGAGAGGGAGCCGCACGAGTTACCGGACAGTTCCCTCGCCGCTGGCGGGAGAGGGGGCCGCACGAGCTACCGGACAATTCCCTCGCCACTGGCGGGAGAGGATGGGGTACGGGCCTGCATCATACTGCCGGACAATTCCCTCTCCCGCTGGCGGGAGAGGGTTAGGGTGAGGGCAATCCCTCGCCATCAACAAAGGATCTCTCCCTTGACCGATTTCGAACACTACTACCAACGTATCCGCCGCCAGCAAAAGCGCGACACGCTGCTGTGGTCGCTGCTGCTGGTGGCCCTTTATCTCGCGGCCGGCAACGTGGCGGAATTCAACCTGGTCACGGTCTGGCAATCGCTGCCACACTTTTTTGACTACATCGGCGAGACGCTGCCGGTGTTGCATCTGCCGCTGCTGTTGGCCGATGGCAAAACCGAAGGCTCGCTGGCTTACTGGGGCTACCGCCTGCACTTTCAGCTGCCGCTAATCTGGGAAACCCTGCAGCTGGCGCTATCCTCCACCCTGATTGCAGTGCTGATCGCCGCCGTGCTGGCGTTTTTCGCCGCCGATAACACCCAGACGCCGCGCAGCCTGCGCATGGCGATTCGCGCCTTTGTTGCCTTTCTGCGCACCATGCCGGAGCTGGCGTGGGCGGTAATGTTTGTGATGGCGTTCGGCATCGGTGCTATCCCCGGCTTCCTGGCGCTGGCGCTGCACACCATTGGCAGCCTGACCAAACTGTTCTACGAATCAATTGAGAGCGCCTCGGATAAACCGGTGCGCGGTCTCGCCGCCTGTGGCGCCAGCAAGCTGCAGCGCATGCGCTTCGCCTTCTGGCCGCAGGTCAAACCGACCTTTCTCTCCTACAGCTTTATGCGACTGGAAGTGAACTTTCGCTCCTCCACCATCCTTGGGCTGGTGGGCGCGGGCGGTATCGGTCAGGAGCTGATGACCAACATTAAACTGGACCGCTACGATCAGGTCAGCATGACGCTGCTGCTGATCATCGTGGTGGTGTCGCTGCTGGATACGCTATCGGGCTGGCTGCGCCGCCGTGTGGTAGAAGGAGACGCGAAATGATCGCCTTAGCGCCCGACGTGGCGAAACTGAAACAGCAGCACGCCGCACTGTTTGCCGCGCAAAACCGCTATCTGCGCCGCATCGCGCTGCTGGCGCTGGCGCTGGTACTCTACTATCTGTTCTTCTTCAGCGTGTTTGGCATTGAATGGCAGCGCTTTATCCTTGGCTGTCAGCAGCTCGGCCGCTACTTCCTGCGCATGTTTGTCTGGCAGGATTTCGTCAACTGGCCGTTTGGCTACTATTTTTCGCAGGTTGGTATCACGCTGGCGATCGTATTTGCCGGTACGCTCACCGCAACGGTCATCGCGCTGCCGATCTCGTTTCTGGCGGCGCGCAACGTCATGCACGATCCGCTGACGCGGCCGCTATCGCTGCTGGTGCGCCGGCTGCTGGATGTGCTGCGCGGCATCGACATGGCCATCTGGGGATTGATCTTCGTGCGGGCGGTGGGCATGGGTCCGCTGGCCGGGGTGCTGGCGATTGTGATGCAGGACGTTGGCCTGCTGGGCAAGCTGTATGCCGAAGGGCATGAAGCGGTCGAGCGCTCACCCAGTCGTGGCCTGAGCGCGGTAGGGGCCAACAGCCTGCAGAAACACCGTTACGGCATCTTTACCCAATCGTTTCCCACTTTCCTCGCGCTCAGCCTGTATCAGATCGAATCCAACACCCGCTCGGCAGCGGTGCTCGGCTTTGTCGGCGCCGGTGGCGTCGGATTGGTCTATGCCGAAAACATGCGCCTGTGGAACTGGGATGTAGTGATGTTCCTCACCCTTATTCTGGTGGTCGTGGTGATGGTTATGGATGCCATCTCCAGCCGGCTGCGTAAACGCTACATCACCGGGAAAGGGGTGCCGCTGTGGCAGCCTGCCGTGCGCGACTGAGCCGTTCGCTGCGCTGCCAGGCGCGCTCCAGCGCCTGCACCAGCTGCGCCTGCTGCCAGGGTTTCGCCAGCCGTTCACACAGCGGCAGCGTCACCGGCGTCTGACGCAGATCCTGACCGCTGATCAGCAGAGTGGCCAGCTGCGGCCACTGCTGCTGCGCCTGACGGATCACATCCGCCCCGTTCAGGGCGCCCGGCAGCATCAGGTCGCTGATCAGCAGCTCAATATCCGGCGTCTGGCGCAGCAGCGTCAGCGCGCTCTCGCCGTCCGCACACTCCAGCGTAAGATAACCCAGCTGATGCAGATGTTCGCACAGCGTCTGGCGCACCGCCGGCTCGTCATCCAGCACCAGGATCAGCCGATCGCGGCTGGCACGCGGTGTCAGCACCGGCGCGCTCACCAGTGGCTGCGCGGCTTCCGGCGCGCGCGGCAGCAGCAGGCGCACCGTGGTGCCCTGGCCTGGCGCGGTCTCCAGCTCGATCTGTCCGCCGGACTGGCGCACAAAACCGTACACCATCGACAGCCCCAGTCCGCTGCCGCTGCCGGTGGCTTTGGTGGTAAAGAAGGGTTCAAACACCTGTTCCCGCACTTCGGCGGACATGCCGCAGCCGTGGTCGATCACTTCAATGGTGACGCGGTCGCGCTTGCCATCGGCCTCCTGAATTCGCTGATTCCAGATGCGCAGGCGGATCTCGCCACTCTGGCGCTCCATGGCATCGCGCGCGTTCACCACCAGATTCATTAAGGCGTTCTCCAGCTGGCCGGCATCAATCCACGCCGGCCAGCCGGGGCGCTGCGCATCCACTACCAGATGCTGGCCGGGCAGCAGCGAGTGTTGCAGCAGCGACTGCAGGTTTTCCACCAGTTCCACCACCGAAACGGCACGCGGGTAGAGTGCCTGTTTGCGCGAGAAGGCCAGCAGACGCTGCGTCAGCTGCGCGGCACGATCGGCGGCCAGCCGCGCGCGCTCTATGCGGCTGGCCAGCGTGCCGGGCGGCAGCTGATCGACGGTCAGCGCCAGGCTGCCGATGATCACCGCCAGCAAATTATTAAAATCGTGCGCCAGCCCGCCGGTCAGCTGACCGACCGCTTTCATCTTCTGACTGTGCAGCAGCGCCGCTTCCAGCGCCTTGCGCGAGGTGCGTTCCAGCACGGTGTTAACCATGCCGCGCCGCGGTACCGGGCTGAAGCGCAGTTCCAGCGTGCGGCCATCCGGTAACCTCACTTCCTGCGCGTCGTGCAGACTGCTGAGCTGCACGTCGACGCGATCGAGCAAACGCTGATAGTGCATGCCGCGATGCAACTCGCACGGCGCGAAGCCCAGTAGTTCGGCGTACTGCGCGTTCCACACCACCAGCTGGCCGCTGTTATCGAACAGCGCGAAGCCGTCGCGCATGGCGAGGAAGGTCGATTCCAGCTGGTTGCTTTTCTCTTTCAGCAGCTGAGAGGTGTGCGCCAGCGAAGCGGTGTTGCGCGCGAACACGTTGAAGGCGCGCGCCAGATCGCCCAGCTCATCGCGCCGCGCCAGGCCGGGCACGTTGACGCTTTTCTCTCCCTGCGCCAGTCGCGTCATGGCGTGGGCGATGGCGGTAAGGCTGGAACCGAGATTGCGGTAGATGTAGTAGCCGGCGTAACCGGTGATCAGCAGCGCCAGCAGCATGAACAGCGCGATAAAACCGATGATTGAATCCAGTTCCTGATGAGCGGTGGCGCTGCGCGCATCGCTCTGCTGCGCCACCAGCTGAACGTAATGCGTGATGTCTTCGTTGAGCATCGCCACCAGCGCCTTGATGCGATACGTGGCGTAGGCGATGGCGATATCGCTCTGCTCCAGCTGACCGGCCACCGGCAGCAGCTGCTGGCTGGTGCTGACCAGCCGCGCGCGCTGCATCGCCAGCACGCCCTGCAGCGGCAGCGCAGACCAGATCGGCAGCACGCTGTTGAGCTGTTGCACCGCGGCCTGCGGCGTGGCGGACTGAATCGCCACCGTCAACAGCGCGGCGGTCTGCTGACGCAGCGGCAGAAACGCGCCGTCGCTGGCCAGCAGGTCGATACGGTTCAGTAGCAGCTGCGCCTGCCACAGACCGCTGAGCATCACGTTACGCTGTAAATGGCGCTGATGGCCCTCCCGCAGCAGCTGGCTGATGCTTTGCTCCAGCATCTGGCTGCGATCGCGGATGCGTGCCAGCAGCGCCGGTTGTTGGGCCGCCAGCGGCGCGCTGGCCAGCTGGCTCAGCGACTGCTGCAGCGCCTGCTGGGTTTGCTGCAGGCGCGCCGACTCGCTCTGGTATTCAAGTGCCCCCACCACCTGCGCCAGCCGCACTGCGGCGATAGCGACGTTAGCGGTATCCCGCGCCAGCGCCAGGCTGCCGTTCATGTCGGCCAGCGTTTGCGCCTGCGCCTGCTCCTGAATGTGACCGGCGTGGCGAAATCCAAAAATAGCCACCAGGCTCACCGCCAGCGTAACGCTCACCACCAGCAGGTTAAACATCAGCAGGCGCCCGCGCGCGCCGGCGTGCCAGTGCAGACTGTGACTCATTTGCTGCCGCTCCTTACCGCTCAACTCCGGCGAGTATAGAAGCGCGGCCGGGGCGCAATATGACAAATATGAACGGCGTCTGACATTTTCCATTTATCTGGCGTTGCTTAACTCGCGGCTATCCACTGGCAGCAGGAGCCTGAAGATGGCGGCGACACCGATATTAGAAATGCGGGCAATTACCCGGCGCTTCGGCAGCTTCTATGCGCTGAAAGGCGTCGACCTGACGGTCTGGCCGGGTGAAGTGCACGCGCTGATGGGCGAAAACGGTGCCGGTAAAAGTACCTTAATGAAGATTCTGGCCGGCGCGTATACCGCCAGCAGCGGGGAAATTCTTATCGATGGTCAACCCTACGCGATCAGGGGCCCGAAAGAGGCGCTGGCGGCAGGGATCACCCTGATTTATCAGGAAATCAACCTGGCGCCGAATCTCACGGTGGCAGAGAACATCTTTCTCGGCAGTGAAATTTCCCGCGGCGGGCTGGTGAAGCGTCGCCAGATGGCGGAAGAAGCGCAGCAGGTGATTAATCGCCTCGGCGCGCAGTTCCGCGCCACCGATCTGGTGAGCCGCCTGAGCATCGCCGAGCAGCAGCAGGTGGAAATTGCCCGCGCGCTGCATCGTAACAGCCGCATTCTGGTGATGGACGAACCGACCGCGGCGCTCTCGAATCGCGAAACCGAACAGCTGTTTGCGCTGATCAAACGCCTGCGCAGCGAAGGCATGGCGATCATCTATATCAGCCACCGCATGGCGGAAGTGTATGAGCTCTCCGATCGCGTCAGTGTGCTACGCGACGGCCAGTACGTCGACAGCCTGACGCGCGACCAGTTAAACGCCAGCGAACTGGTGCGCATGATGGTTGGCCGTCCGCTTAGTGATCTGTTCAACAAAGATCGCGCCATTCACTTCGGCGAGATCCGGCTGGCGGTGAATCATCTCACCGACAACCGTAAGGTGCATCCCAGCAGCCTCGCGGTGCGCGCCGGGGAGATCGTCGGACTGGCCGGGCTGGTCGGTGCCGGCCGCAGCGAACTGGCGCAGCTGATTTTTGGTGTGCATCAGCCAGCCGGCGGGGAAATCTGGATCGACGGTGAAAAAGTGCAGATTCGTTCTCCGCGTGACGCCATTGCGCGCGGCATCGGCTTCCTGACTGAAAACCGCAAAGAGCAGGGGCTGTTTCTCGAGCTGGCAGCGCAGGAAAACATCGTGATGGCCACGCTTGAGCGCGATGCCAGCTACGGCCTGCTCAACCGGCGCAAAGGGCAGAAGATCGCCAGCGAGGCAATTCAGTCACTGAATATCCGCGTGCCGCACGCCCAGGTGCGCGCCGGCGGCTTATCCGGCGGCAATCAGCAGAAGCTGCTGATTTCGCGCTGGGTATCGATAGCGCCGCGCATCCTGATTCTTGATGAGCCGACGCGCGGCGTGGATGTCGGCGCTAAGAGTGAAATCTACCGCATGATGAACCAGATGGCGCAGCAGGGCGTGGCGATTTTGATGATCTCCAGCGAGCTGCCGGAAGTGGTGGGCATGAGCGACCGGGTGTACGTGATGCGCGAAGGCACCATCGCCGGCGAGCTGAGCGGCGAGCAGATTAGCCAGGAAAACATAATGACACTGGCCACCGGCGCGCAGCCGGTCCAGGCCTGAGGAGACGGGAATGACCAGTGAAACCGCACGCGTAAAAAGTCCAACGCTAAAACGTGCGTTGATGAGTGACCTGCTGCAAACCGTGGGTATCTTGCCGATTCTGATCCTGATCGTGGCAGTATTTGGCTTTGTCGCCCCGAACTTTTTCACCGAGGCTAACCTGCTGAATATCACACGCCAGGCCTCGATCAACATTGTGCTGGCGGCGGGCATGACGTTTGTCATTCTCACCGGCGGCATTGACCTGTCGGTTGGCTCCATGCTGGGCACCACGGCGGTGGTGGCGATGGTGGTGTCGCTCGATCCGGCATTTGCCGGGCTGACCATCCCGGCGGCGCTCGGTGCCGGGCTGATCATGGGGCTGTTCAACGGCATTCTGGTCGCCTGGGCCGGTCTGCCGCCATTTATCGTCACGCTGGGCACCTATACCGCGCTGCGCGGGGCGGCCTACCTGCTGGCTAACGGCACCACGGTAATCAATTCGGATATCAACTTTGAGTGGATAGGCAACGGCTATCTCGGGCCGATTCCCTGGCTGATCATCATCGCCTTCGCGGTGATTGCGCTGTGCTGGTTCATCCTGCGGCGCACCACGCTCGGCGTGCACATCTACGCGGTGGGCGGCAACATGCAGGCAGCGCGCCTGACCGGTATCAAAGTGGGTGCGGTTCTGGTATTCGTGTACGCCATGAGCGGCCTGCTGTCCGGGCTGGGTGGCCTGATGAGCGCCTCACGGTTGTACAGCGCCAACGGCAATCTCGGCGTTGGCTACGAGCTGGACGCCATCGCCGCGGTGATTCTGGGCGGTACCAGCTTTGTCGGCGGCATTGGCACCATTACCGGCACGCTGATTGGCGCGCTGATCATCGCCACGCTGAACAACGGCATGACGCTGATGGGCGTGTCGTACTTCTGGCAGCTGGTGATTAAGGGCGGGGTGATCATTATTGCGGTGCTGATCGATAAGTACCGTACGCGGCATCACGTGGGGTAAAGGATGGGCATTGGCCCTCACCCCAACCCTCTCCCGCACGCGGGAGAGGGGGCTGCCCGGAGCGAAGATCTGGAAAACAAGAGCTTCACCTGAAAACTATGCAGAACGGTTCCCTCTCCCGCACGCGGGACAGGGGGCAGCCCGGTGAGAAGGGGTAACTAACGTGCTTCACCTGAACACCACGCAGAACGGTTCTTGCTCCCGCTTGCGGGAGAGGGGGCTGCCCGGTGAGAAGATTTAGAAAACAAGTGCTTCACCTGAAAACTATGCAGAACGGTTCCCTCTCCCGCACGCGGGAGAGGGTTAGGGTGAGGGCAAAGGCAAAGGCAAAGGCAATCAGGGCATAAAACCAAAAAAGCAGGAGAACATCGACTATGCGTTTTAATCCGATTATCACCGGACTGCTGGCCGCGACGCTGTTTAGTGCGCCATTTGTGCAGGCCAAAGAACTGAAATCCATCGGCGTAACGGTGGGCGATCTGGCTAACCCGTTCTTCGTCCAGATCACCAAAGGGGCGGAGCTGAAGGCGCGCCAGCTGGCGGGCGATAAGGTCAATGTCACGCTGGTCTCCAGCGGCTATGATCTTGGCCAGCAGGTGGCGCAGATTGACAACTTCATTGCCGCTAAAGTGGACATGATCATCCTCAACGCCGCTGACTCCAAAGGCATCGCGCCGGCGGTGAAGCGTGCGCGTGATGCCGGCATCGTGGTGGTGGCGGTCGACGTGGCCGCCGACGGTGCCAATGCCACCATCACTTCCGATAACACCCAGGCCGGGGCCATGGCCTGTAAATACATCTCCGATCGTCTGAAAGCCAAAGGTAACGTGGTCATCATCAACGGACCACCGGTGTCAGCGGTGCAGAACCGCGTGGAAGGCTGTATGAATGAGCTGAAAACCCACCCGGACATCAAACTGCTCTCTTACAACCAGAACGCCAAAGGCAGTCGCGAAGGCGGGCTGGAAGTGATGACCGGCCTGCTGTCAGCCAATCCGAAGATTGATGCGGTGTTCGCCATCAACGATCCTACCGCTATCGGTGCCGATCTGGCGGCGAAGCAGGCGCAGCGTAGCGAATTCTTTATCGTCGGCGTCGATGGATCGCCAGACGGCGAAGAGGCGCTGAAGCGCAAAGGCTCGCTGTTTGTCGCGACACCTGCCCAGGATCCGCAGGTGATGGCGGCCAAAGCGGTGGAGATTGGTTACGACATCCTGCAGGGCAAACCGGCACCGGATAAGCCGGTGCTGATTCCGGTGACGCTGATCGATCGTAACAATGTCAGCAGCTACAAAGGCTGGACGGTGAAATAAGCCATTCGGACGTCGCGGTGCACCTTGCGCGCCGCGCCGTCCGCCGGAGACGCAGCCATGCAACGTTCCGAAGTTAACGCTATTTTGCAACAGACCCGTGAATTCTTTATGCGGCAGGATGTGCATCTGCCGCCGTGGGCCGATTACGGTCTCAGCCAGTGGCGCGCGCTGGATCCCTCAGCCGCTGCCGAACTGCTGGCGCTGCACCTCGGCTGGGATGTTACCAGTTTCGGTGCCAGGGATTTCAGCCAGACCGGCCTGACGCTGTTTACCCTGCGCAACGGTTCACGCGGCGGACAGCCGTGGGGCAAACCGTACGCGGAGAAGATCATGCACGTGCGCGAAGGGCAGGTCACGCCGATGCATTATCACCCGCAAAAAATGGAAGACATCATTAATCGCGGCGGCGGCAACCTGATTGTCACGCTGCACAATCGCGACGGCGACCAGCTGGCGGATTCGCCGGTACAGGTCACGCTGGACGGCATTCGCCAGACCCACGCCGCCGGATCGCAGTTACGTCTGTCACCGGGCGAGAGCGTCACGTTACTGCCCGGGATCTGGCACAGCTTCTGGGGCGAAAGCGGCTATGGCGATGTGCTGGTGGGCGAAGTCTCGATGCCCAATGACGATGAGCACGACAACGTCTTTCTCACCCCGCTGGCGCGCTTTAATCCGATTGATGAGGATGAAGCGCCGCGCTGGCTGCTGTGTAACGAATATCATCGCTGGCTGGCATAACAGGAGTGTTCCATGGCACTGATCTCTCTGGCGCAGGGCCTCGCCCATGCGCAGCAGCACGGTTACGCGCTTGGCGCGTTCAACGTTCTCGACACCCATTTTCTGCGCGCGCTGTACCACGCCGCTGAGCAGCAGCGCTCGCCGTTTATCATCAACATTGCCGAAGTGCATTTTAAATATGTCAGCCTGGAACCGCTGCTCGCCGCCATCCGCGCCGAAGCAGCGCTGCACGCCATCCCGGTAGTGCTCAACCTCGATCACGGCCTGCATTTTGACGCGGTGATGCAGGCCATTCGTCTCGGCTTCACCTCGGTGATGTTCGATGGCTCGACCCTGAGCTATGACGAGAACATTCGCCAGACGCGGGAAGTGGTGAAGATGTGTCACGCGCTGGGGATTTCGGTCGAGGCCGAGCTGGGCGCAGTGGGCGGCGATGAGGGCGGCGCACTGTTTGGCGAAGCGGACAGCAATAAATTCACCGACCCGGCGCTGGCGGCGGAATTTGTTCAGGCAACCGGCATCGACTGCCTGGCGGTGGCCATCGGCAACGCGCACGGCAAATACAAAGGCGAGCCGAAGCTTGATTTTGACCGGCTGGCGGCGATCCGCGCGGCGGCCGGCATTCCGCTGGTGCTGCACGGTGGTTCCGGCATCAGCGACGCCGATTTCCGCCGCGCCATCAGCCTCGGCATCCACAAAATCAACTTCTACACCGGGATGTCGCAGGCGGCGCTCGGGGCGATTGAAACGCAAATCACGCAGCGCGACGCGCGTTATGATTCGTTCGCCGAACTGTTAATGGCAGTCGAACGCGACATCGCCAGCGTCGTGGCCCAGCAGATGCAGGTGTTTGGCAGCGCCGGGAGGGCCTGACATGGCGGCACGCAACGGCATTCTGGCGGCGGGTAACATGCTGGTGGATCACGTGCAGCGCATCAGCCACTGGCCGGAACAGGGCTGGCTGGCCGAGATTAGCCACAGCGAGAAATGCAGCGGCGGCGCGGCGCTCAACGTGCTGTTTACTCTGGCGCGCATGCAGGTCAATCTCCCGCTGGCCGCCGTGGGGATACTGGGCGAGGACAGTGACGGCGATTACCTGCTGCAGCGGCTGGATGAACATCATGTTGATCGTCAGCACGTGCAGCGCACCGGTGCGGTAGCGACGGCGATGACGCAGGTGATGACCGCGCCGGACGGACAGCGCACTTTTTTTCATGCGCGCGGCGCCAATGCACAGCTTGACCTGGCGCACTTTGCCGATGTCACCACCGCACACCGCATCTTCCACCTTGGCTATCTGCTATTGCTGGATAAGCTCGATGTACCCGATGCGCAATTCGGTACGCGCAGCGCGCGGCTGCTGGCGCAGATGCAGCAGCGCGGCTATCTCACGTCGCTCGATCTGGTCTCGCGCGCTGGCGAGTATCAGGCGCTGGTGAAGCCGGCGCTGCGCTGGCTCGACTATCTGGTGATCAACGAACTGGAAGCGCAGGCGCTGACCGGCATTGCGCTGCGCAGCGGCGGTACGCTGGCTCCGCAGCCAGCGTTTGCGGCGGCGGCGCGCTGGCTGCTGGCGCAGGGCGTGCGTCAGCGGGTGGTGATTCATGCACCGGAAGGGGCATGGGGGCAGCAGCCTGACGGCGATGGCCTGTGGCAGCCAGCCTGGTGCTTAGCGGCGGAAGAGATTGTTGGCAGCGTCGGGGCGGGCGATGCCTTCTGCGCCGGCGCGCTGTTCGCCAGCCATCAGGGCTACAGCTTGCAGGAGACGCTGAAGCTGGCGCACACCTGCGCCAGCTTTAATCTGCATGCCGCCAACGCGCTGGATGGCATCCGCCCGTTGAGCGAGATGCAGCGCTGGATGGATCAGGCGATTTGCGTTTCGCGCGCCGCGGCGGACGGGCGCATCACATCGGCGGAAAAAACGTAGCCCAGTCCGCGAATGGTACGGATCAGGATGGGCTGATGCGGATTGGCTTCGATTTTGCGTCTGAGGCGCATAATCAGCACATCAATGGTGCGATCGAACACGTCGAGGCTTTCGCTGTGGGTCAGCTCCAGCAACTGGTCGCGCGTCAACACTTTGCGCGCATGGCCGACCAGCGCGCGCAGCAGGCTGTATTCGCCCTGGGTGAGCGGTACGCTTTCACGTTGCGGATTGAACAGCTGACAACGTGCATCATCCAGCCGCCAGCCGTTGAACTGCCAGCCCGCATCGGCTGCTGCTTCCGGCTGCGCCAGTCGTCCGCAGCGGCGCAGCGCCGCACGGGCCCGCGCCACCACCACACGCGGGTTGAACGGCTTGGCGATATAGTCGTCGGCACCCATCTCCAGCCCAACCACCATATCGGCTTCCGATCCCATGCCGGTCAGCATGATCACCAGCAGGTCAGGGCGCTGACGCTGCATCTGCTGTAACACCAGCAAACCATTGGTATCGGGCAACATCATATCGAGCATCACCAGGGAGATTTCCGGATGCTGCGCCAGCAGCGCCAGGGCATCGCGTCCCTGATGACAGCTGTACACGGTAAACACATGTTCGCTCAGCACATCGTGCAGCAATTCGCAGATGGCACGATCATCATCAACGACCAGAATCGCGGGCTTCATTGCACTGCCTCTTTTGTTGCGAAAGGGTTAAACGCAGTGTAACCCGGCGTTTTTTAGCTGCTGAAATGCGCAGCAGAAACGTGAGCGCCATCGCCTGGCAGAGTGTGAAAGCGTGCGTTACCGCAATATTTCACGGCGGACTGCGCATCACGGGAAAACGTTTGCGCACGGGTGGTGCAATGCACCATAATCGCGCCTCGTTCTGGTTCAGAATTTTCTTAGCCGCAACGGCACGCTGAAACGGAAACGATTGCGTCAGGGAGTGGCATAGCAATTGCTATGAGACAGGGGATAGCACAAGGCGTTCTTTTGCCCGCGCGCAGTTGAACGTCAGCATAAAAAAATAATTTTCCTCACTTTTTCCGCGCCTGCTAAGCCAGCGCGTGCGCAAAAGCGGGGAAACGCCTTGGCAAGAGAGAACAGGCCTGCGGGCCGTCTCCGCTGATGAGAGATGATGATGTTAGAAAAACTCTTCAAGTTAAAAGCACACCACACCACGGTGCGCACCGAGATCATTGCCGGTATCACGACCTTCCTGGCAATGGCCTACATCCTGTTTGTTAACCCCAGCATCCTCGGCGCGACCGGTATGGACAAAGGATCGGTGTTCGTCGCCACCTGTCTGGCCGCGGCCATCGGTTCGATTCTGATGGGGCTGATTGCCAACTACCCAATCGCGCTGGCACCGGGCATGGGCCTGAATGCGTTTTTCACCTACACCGTGGTGCTGCATATGGGCTACACCTGGCAGATCGCGCTGGGTGCGGTGTTCCTCTCGGCGGTGATCTTCTTTGCGCTGTCGATTTTTAAAATCCGCGAATGGATTATCGCCAGCATTCCGCTGCCGCTGCGCGCTGGTATTGCGGCAGGCATTGGCCTGTTCCTTGCGCTGATAGCGCTGGAAGGCGCGGGCATCGTGGTGGATAATCCGGCTACGCTGGTCGGTCTGGGCGATTTAACCAAACCGGGCCCGCTGCTGGCGCTGCTGGGCTTCTTTATCATTGTGGTGCTGGAAGCGCGTCGCGTGACCGGGGCCGTGCTGATCGGCATCCTGATCGTCACCTTTATCTCAATGGGCATTGGCCTGACGCCGTTCGCGGGCGTGTTCTCTGCGCCGCCGTCGATTGCGCCGACCTTTATGCAACTGGATATCGCCGGCGCGTTCAACGTTGGCCTGGTGAGCGTGATCTTCGCGTTCCTGTTTGTTGACGTGTTTGATAACACCGGCACGCTGCTGGGCGTAACGAAACGCGCCGGTCTGGCCGATGAGCAGGGCAACGTGCCGAAAATGGGCCGTGCGCTGATCGCCGACAGCGCCGCTGCCCTGTTCGGTTCACTGCTCGGCACCTCTACCACCACCAGCTATGTAGAGTCCGCTGCGGGCGTCAGCGCCGGTGGCCGTACCGGTCTGACGGCGATTGTGGTCGCCATTCTGTTCCTGCTCAGCCTGTTCTTCTCGCCACTTGCGGGTAGCGTGCCGGTCTATGCTACGGCGCCAGCGCTGCTGTTCGTCGCGGTACTGATGGCGTCCGGTCTGGCGGAAATTGACTGGAAAGATGTCACCACGGCGGCACCGGTCACCGTGACCGCGCTGACTATGCCGCTGACCTACTCGATCGCCAACGGTATCGCCTTTGGTTTCATTACCTGGACGGTGGTGAAACTGCTGAGCGGCCGCACTAAAGAAGTCAATGCGGCGCTGGTGATTCTGTCAATTCTGTTTGTGATCAAACTCGGCTGGCTGAGTGCCTGATGCTGTATTACGGAAGCCCGCCCGGGCTTCCGTGTTGGTTATTACATCCGCACAGTGATTGTTTGCGTGATGTCTCGCAATTCCTGCCTGTTCCCACTTTTCTCTTGCAGGCCTCTTGCTTATTGTCTCTGCGTAAATTCTGCCCTATGCCAATTTTTTGCGTGCAGTGGCGGGATCGTGGAATGTTTAATCGCTGCCGCTCTGCTTAAATAGCGGTGGAGTGAGGCGATGACAGACGGTGACTGGAGAAGGACAAGATAATGGATTATCCCGTGAATACGCTGCCGTCTCGCATTCTGACAGTAAGAAATCAGGGAGCGCCGCTAATGCAACGATCAACCCAACGCGTGGATCAACTGGAGAAAACCACCCAGCTGTTACAGCAGGATGTCGCGGTCCTGACCGCGCGTTCTGAAAACGTGGCCACCAGAGCGGACGTGGAACGCGTGCGTACCGAACAGGGGCTGATGTGCAATCAACTGATGAATCACATCGGTCTGGTGGAGAAGCGTATCGATATAAAGTTTGCACAGTTAAATGACAGGCTGATCTGGACCCTCATGTTGCCGGCTATCCTCGCTGTGCTGGCATGGTTTGTAAAAGTGGCGGTGCTGAAAATTTAAGGCGGGCAGCAGACATCCGGCCCGTCCATGGGCCGGAACAGCGGAATTTAGCGGAAAGGCGGTTCGTTGAAGGTGCGTAATTTCCGGGAGTGCAGTTTGTCCCCCTCGGCGCGCAGCAGCTCAACGGCGCAGATGCCAATCTGCAGATGTTCCGAGATCGCGCCCTCATAGAACCGGTTGGCCTGGCCGGGCAGCTTGATTTCACCGTGCAGCGGTTTATCCGAGACGCACAGCAGGGTGCCGTACGGCACGCGGAAACGATAGCCCTGCGCGGCGATGGTGGCGCTCTCCATATCCACCGCCACCGCGCGGCTCAGGTTGAAGCGTAACGCCGACGCGGAGTAGCGCAGCTCCCAGTTGCGGTCATCCGTGGTGACGACCGTGCCGGTGCGCAGGCGCTCCTTCACCGCTTCGCCTGGCATACCGCTGACCGCTTTGGTGGCGTCGTACAGGGCACGTTGCACTTCAGCAATGCTCGGGATTGGGATATCCGGCGGTAGCACGCTGTCCAGCACGTGGTCGTCACGCAGGTAGGCGTGTGCCAGCACGTAATCACCAATGCTCTGGCTTTCTCGCAGGCCACCGCAGTGGCCAATCATCAGCCACGCATGCGGGCGCACCACTGCGAGATGGTCGCAGATGGTTTTGGCGTTCGACGGGCCGACGCCAATATTCACCAGCGTGATGCCGCGACGGTTGGGTGAGGTTAAATGCCATGCAGGCATCTGGTGCTTCTTCCACGCCAGATCCGACATCATCGCCGTTGGGTCCTGGGTCTCCGCCGTGATCACCACATCGCCGGCGCAGGCAAGGCTGTCATACGGTGTGCTGGGATCCTGCACCTGCTCAATCGCCCAGCGCACGAACTCATCGACGTAGCGCGTGTAATTGGTAAACAGCACAAACGGCTGAAAGTGTTCAACGGCGGTGCCGGTGTAGTGACGCAGACGCGCGAGGGAGAAATCGGTGCGCAGCGCATCGAAATGCGACAGCGGGAACAGCGCGTCGGCGTTGAACAGGCCGTCAGCGGTTTCATCGCCGATCTGCGACAGTTCGGTGGTCGGGAAATGGCGCGCAATACTGGCGCTCATGGAGCGGTCAAGCGACAGGTCAGAGCCGTCAATCACGTAGGGATAAGGGATTTCCTGCTGTGACGGGCCCACCTCAATCAGCACGTCGTACTCTTTTTCGATCATCTGCAGCTGTTCGCTGAGATAGTGGCGCAGCAGCGCCGGGCGCGTGATGGTGGTGCTGTAGCGGCCGGTATGGGTAAAGCGTCCCCAGGCGCGGGTGCGGTTCTGCTGCGGACCTTCACCCTGCCAGGTGATGCGCAGCTCCGGATAGACAAACAGCCCCTGCTGGCGCTGGTCTGCGTCCGGCAATGTGCCGCTGGCGGTGAAGTCGCGAATGGCGTCACGCAGCGCTGCCACTGCGGCGTCGTACAGGCGCTCCAGCTGATCCAGCGCCTGTTCGGTGGTCAATCCGTTCCGTTGCGTATTCATAGATTCTCCTTCAGCAAAATGGACCGATTTGACCAGAGCATAGCGGATAAACGACTCATCACGATGAAGAATCTGTGATCGACCGCATTCTGCACCATCACGGTGCTGGTATGCGGCGTAAGGCTGGCTATGTTTATCTGGTGCAGGGAGGCCACATCGCGCGTTATCCGCCCGAATGCGATGCCGCTGCAAAAAAATTGTCACCGACCGTCTTCTCTGGCGAGCTTTTTGCTTAAGTTTCAACCGTGGTCGTAGCGGCCACACTGCTCTCGATGTTTCAAGTTGATTTCTCCCAGGCCGTGGTATGGCTCCGTTCCTGACCCGTTGAGGATTGAAAGCATGTCTTTGAAATTCATAAAACACCCAGTGAAGGTGGTGATGGCAGGTTGTTTAAGCATGGCGTTTTACGCGCAGGCTGACATTAAGATCGGGGTGGCCGGTCCGTTTACCGGACCGAATGCCACCTACGGTACGCAATACTGGAAGGGCGCCAGCCAGGCCGCTGCAGACATCAATGCGGCGGGCGGCATAAACGGTGAAAAAATTGTGCTGGTGCAGGGCGATGACGCCTGCGAACCCAAGCAGGCGGTGGCGGTCGCTAACCGGCTGGTGGATCAGGACAAAGTGATGGCGGTGGTCGGCCATTTCTGTTCGTCATCGACCATGCCTGCCTCCGAGGTGTATGACGAGGCGGGCGTACTGTCAATTACACCCGGCTCAACCAATCCGCAAATCACGGAACGCGGCATGAAAACCCTGTTCCGCATGTGTGGACGTGACGACCAGCAGGGGACAATTGCCGCTAACTATATTCTCGATACGCTGAAAGCGAAAAAAGTAGCGGTGATCCATGACAAAGACACCTACGGTCAGGGACTGGCCGACGCCACCAAAGCGGCGCTGGAGAAGCGCGGCGTGAAAGAAGTGCTGTATGAAGGGCTGTCGCGCGGTGAAAAAGACTTCAACGCGCTGGTCACCAAAATCGGCGCGGTGAAACCGGACGTGGTCTATTTCGGCGGCTGCCATCCGGAGGCCGGTCCGCTGGTGCGGCAGATGCGTGAGCAGGGCGTCAATGCGGCCTTCTTCTCCGGCGACTGCATTGTGACGCAGGAACTGGTGACTGCTGCCGGCGGTCCGCAGTACACCAAAGGTGTGTATATGACCTTCGGCAATGATCCGCGCACGATTGCCGATGGCAAAGCGGTGATTGAAAAATTCCGCGCCAGCGGTTTCGAGCCAGAAGGGTATACGCTCTACGCCTACGCCTCCATTCAGGCTCTGGCCGCCGCCTATAAAGCGGCAGGCAAAGACAATGAAAAAGCCAGCGACTGGCTGAAGGCCAACAGCGTTGACACCGTGATGGGCAAAAAGGCGTGGGACGAAAAAGGTGACCTGAAAGTCTCGGATTACGTGGTCTATCAGTGGGATGACAAAGGCAAATATCACCAGCTGTAATTCGACGTGTGGCCCCGCGCGCGGCGGGGCCGTTCGCACCTGGACGCGACACGTACGCGCCTTCTACCTGCGAGAGACAATATGGACGCCTTTTTCATACAGCAGCTGATCAACGGCCTGACGCTGGGCGCGGTTTACGGGCTGATCGCCATCGGCTATACCATGGTTTACGGCATTATCGGCATGATCAACTTCGCCCACGGCGAGGTGTACATGATCTCCGCCTATCTGTGTGCGATCGGGCTGGCGCTGCTCAGCTACTTTGGCATTCACTCTTTTCCACTGCTGATCTTTGGCACGCTGTTGTTCACCATCGTGGTTACCGCCGCGTACGGCTGGGCCATCGAACGCATTGCCTACCGCCCGTTGCGCAATTCCACCCGGCTGGCACCGCTGATTTCTGCCATTGGCATGTCGCTGATCCTGCAAAACTATGTGCAACTCAGTCAGGGACCGAATCAGCAGGGCATTCCGACTTTACTCAGCGGCGTACTGCGCATGGAGATCGACGGCGGCGTGGTGCAAATCACCTGGACCAAAGTGTTTATCCTGGTGGCGGCGCTGTGCGGCATGGCATTACTGACCTGGATTATCCAGTACACCAGACTGGGCCGTATCTGCCGTGCGGTCCAGCAGGACCGGCGCATGGCGTCGATTCTGGGCATCAATACCGACCGGGTGATTTCGCTGGTGTTTGTCATCGGCGCGGCGATGGCCGGGCTGGCGGGCGTGCTGGTCACCATGAACTACGGCACGTTCGACTTCTACGCTGGCTTCATTATCGGCATCAAAGCCTTTACCGCAGCGGTGCTGGGTGGCATCGGTTCGCTGCCCGGCGCGATGCTCGGCGGTTTGCTGCTGGGCGTGGCCGAGGCGCAGTTTGCCGGGCTGGTGAACTCCGATTACAAAGATGTGTTCTCGTTTTCGCTGCTGGTGGTGATTTTGATTTTCCGTCCGCAGGGATTGCTGGGCCGACCGCTGGTCGCCAAAGTGTGAGGAAGCCAGAATGAAGGCAATGACGCAAACCAGCGGCATCCGTCAGGTGCTGCTTGATACGCTGCTGGCCGGCGCGATTGCGCTGGTGGTGTTTGGTCCGGTGGTCGGTGTGGTGCTCAGCGGCTATAGCTTTACGCTGTCGCCGCGGCGCGTGGCGCTGCTGGTGGCTATCGTAATGGCGGGACGCTTGCTGCTGGGGCTGTTTCTGCACAGCACTGCCGGACGGCGCTTTCTGCGCAAGTTTGAGGGCAACGATGACGGCGTATATGTGCGTGAGCCCGGTTACCGCTCGCGCCTGCGCTGGATCATCCCGCTGCTGCTGCTCGTGGCCCTGGCGTTTCCGTTTCTCTCCAGCAAGTATCTGCTAACGGTGGCAATTCTTGGGCTGATCTATGTGCTGCTGGGACTGGGATTAAACATTGTGGTGGGCCTCGCCGGGCTGCTCGATCTGGGCTACGTGGCGTTTTACGCCATTGGCGCTTACGGGCTGGCGCTGGGCTATCAGTATCTCGGGCTGGGATTCTGGAGCATGATCCCGATCGCTGCGCTGCTGGCGGCGCTGGCCGGTGCGCTGCTGGGTTTCCCGGTACTGCGCATGCACGGTGACTATCTGGCCATCGTCACGCTCGGCTTTGGTGAAATCATCCGCCTGGTGCTGAACAACTGGCTGTCGTTTACCGGTGGCCCGAATGGTGTCTCGGTGCCGTCACCGACCTTTCTCGGCCTCGAATTTGCCCGTCGGGCAAAGGAGGGCGGCGTGCCGTATCACCAGTTCCTGCATGTTGATTACAACCCCAACATGAAGTTCATCTTTATCTACGTGGTGCTGGTACTGGTGGTGCTGCTGGTGCTGTTTATCAAGCACCGGCTGACGCGCATGCCGATTGGCCGGGCGTGGGAGGCGTTGCGTGAAGATGAGATCGCCTGCCGCGCCATGGGACTGAACCACGTACTGGTGAAGCTGTCGGCCTTTATGCTCGGCGCCTCGACCGCCGGTATCGCCGGGGTATTTTTTGCCAGCTATCAGGGGTTCGTGAATCCCACCTCGTTTACCTTTTTTGAGTCCGCGCTGATTCTGGCCATCGTGGTGCTGGGCGGGATGGGCTCAACGCTTGGCGTGGTGCTGGCCGCGTTTGTGCTGACGGTGGCGCCCGAGCTACTGCGCAGCTTTGCCGAGTACCGCGTGCTGCTGTTTGGCATGCTGATGGTACTGATGATGATCTGGCGTCCGCGCGGCCTGGTGCGCACCGCGCGCGTCGGCGTGCCGCTGAGAAAAGGAGTGCGCCATGAGTGATGCCATTCTGCAGGTCGATAACCTGATGATGCGCTTTGGCGGTATCAAAGCTTTAAACGATGTCAGCCTGCGCGTGGAGCGCGGCTCGGTCACCGCGCTGATTGGCCCGAACGGCGCGGGCAAAACCACCGTCTTTAATTGTCTGACGGGATTTTATCGCGCCAGCGGCGGGCGCATTGTGCTCAACGCGCATCAGCGCAGCACCGATGTGATTCAGGTGCTGGGTCAGAAAATACAGCCGGGCGACTGGCTGCGGCCGGCGCGGCTGGGGTCGCGCATCTGGTACAAGATGTTCGGCGGCGCACATCTGGTCAACCGCGCCGGCCTGGCGCGTACCTTCCAGAACATTCGCCTGTTTCGCGAGATGTCGGTGGTGGAGAACCTGCTGGTGGCGCAGCATATGCAGGTTAACCGTCAACTGCTGGCTGGCGTTCTCAATACCCGCGGTTACCGCGCGGCAGAGAGTCGCGCTCTCGATCGCGCCTTCTACTGGCTGGAGCGGGTTGATCTGGTTGCCAGCGCTAACCGGCTGGCCGGTACGCTTTCGTACGGTCAGCAGCGGCGGCTGGAGATTGCGCGCGCCATGTGTACCCGGCCTGAGCTGATCTGCCTTGATGAGCCAGCGGCCGGTCTCAATCCGGTCGAAACCGATGCGTTAAGCCAGATTCTGCACCAGCTGCGCGCCGACCACCGGATCAGCGTGCTGTTGATTGAACACGACATGCCGATGGTGATGCGCATTTCCGATCACATCGTGGTGCTCGATCACGGCGACGTCATTGCCCAGGGCACGCCGCAGCAGATTCGTCACGATCCGAAGGTCATCGCCGCCTATCTCGGCGCAGAAGAGGAGAGCGAACATGGCTGAAACAATGCTGGCGTTTGAACAGGTGGATGTGTTTTACGGCCCGGTACAGGCGCTGAAACAGGTGTCGCTGACCGTGGCGGAAGGGGAAACCGTGGCGCTGATTGGGGCCAACGGCGCGGGTAAATCCACGCTGCTGATGTCGATTTTTGGTCAGCCGCGCATTGCCAGCGGCGAAATCCGTCTGCGCGGTGAGCCCATCAGCCAGCGCTCAACCCATTTTATCGCCGCCAGCGGTATCGCCCAGGCGCCGGAAGGACGGCGCATCTTTCCGGATATGACGGTCGAAGAGAACCTGCTGATGGGCACCATCGCCATTGGCGATCGCTATATGAAGCAGGACAAAGAACGTATGTACACACTGTTTCCGCGCCTGCTGGAGCGGCGGAAACAGCGGGCAATGACGCTCTCCGGCGGCGAGCAGCAGATGCTGGCGATCGCCCGCGCGCTGATGAGCCGGCCGCGTCTGCTGCTGCTGGATGAACCCAGCCTCGGGCTGGCACCGCTGGTGGTGAAACAGATTTTCAGCATCCTGCGTGAGCTGACGCAACAGGGCATGACGCTGTTCCTGGTGGAGCAGAACGCGCGCCACGCGCTGCAGCTGGCGGATCGCGGTTACGTGATGGTCAACGGCGAAATTCGTCTGAGCGGCAGCGGCAGCGAACTGCTGCACAATGAGGAGGTGCGCAGCGCCTATCTGGGCGGCAGCGTCAGCGCGGACAGGGAGGCAGCAAAAAGTTTGTAATAATGATTAAATGGTGACGGGAAACACTTTGCATAATCGTTAGCAGCCTATCATCATTATTACTCTTCTTCTTAACCAAAGTGATTTGGTACTCCCTTGCAAAATCCTGGCGTAGCAGTAATGCGGGCGATCAGAAACACGGCGTGGTATCCCAAACGCCGTGCGTATCGCACGCTGTTGTGGCGTGAAATCACCCCACTGGCGGTGCCCATCTTTATTGAGAACCTGTGCGTGATGCTGATGGGGGTTCTCAGTACCTTTCTGGTGAGCTGGCTGGGCAAAGAGGCGATGGCAGGCGTCGGGCTGGCCGACAGCTTCAACATGGTGATCATCTCCTTTTTTGCCGCTATCGATCTCGGTACCACGGTGGTGGTGGCGTTCAGTCTGGCTAAACGCAACGGTAAACGGGCGCGTGCGGCGACACGGCAGTCGCTGGGCCTGATGACGGTGCTGGCGTTTGTGCTGGTGATCGCCATCGAGTTCTGGGGGCATCTGATCGTCGACGTGATCGCCGGTAACGCCGAGCCGCAGGTAAAAGAACTGGCGCTCAGCTATCTGCAAACCTCGGCGTGGAGCTATCCGGCGGCGGCGATTGCGCTGATAGGCAGCGGCGCGTTGCGCGGTGCTGGCAACACCAAAATTCCGATGCTGATCAACGGCGGCATGAATATCCTGAACATCATCATCAGTAGCGTGCTGATTTACGGTGCGCTCGGCTGGGAAGGGATGGGGTTTGTCGGGGCCGGACTGGGATTAACCATTTCACGCTATATCGGTGCTGCGGCGGCCATTTACGTGCTGTATCGCGGCATCAGCCCGGCGCTGAAAATCACGCTGGCCAGCTATTTCCGCCGCTGGGATCGCAATATCCTGATGGAAGTGCTGGGGATTGGCGTACCGGCCAGTATCGAATCGGTGTTGTTCAACGGCGGAAAACTGCTGACGCAGATTTTTGTCGCTGGCATGGGCACCAATGAGATCGCCGGTAACTTCATTGCCTTCTCCATCGCCACGCTGATTAACCTGCCGGGCAACGCGCTGGGGTCGGCGTCGACCATTATTACCGGCAGGCGCTTAGGGAAAAATCAGGTGATGCAGGCGGAGCGGCAGATCAAGCACGTGTTCTGGCTGGCGATGATTGGGCTCTGTACGCTGGCGTTGATCACCGTACCGCTGGCGGGCACGCTGGCGCGGTTCTATACCCGCGATCCGCAGGTGATTGAGGTAACCAAACACCTGATCTGGCTGAATGCCGCCTTTATGCCTATCTGGACCGCTTCCTGGGTGCTGCCGGCCGGGCTAAAAGGGGCGCGCGACGCGCGCTACACCATGTATGTATCGATGTTCAGTATGTGGGGGGCGCGCGTGGTGGCCGGTTATCTGCTGGGCATTGTGCTGGGCATGGGCGTGATCGGCGTCTGGCTCGGCATGTTCCTCGACTGGACGGTGCGCGGTATCTGTTTCTGGTGGCGTTTAACCAGCGGCAAATGGCTGAACAATTACCGCAAAATGCTGGCGAAGAGCAGTGGCCCATAGGCCTGAGGAATCTCCATAAAAAAAGACAGGCACAGGGTTTAATGATCGGGTTATTGCGCCAGCAAAAACAGATCGCACCCTATGCCTGCCATACCTGGCCCCGCCTCAAGCCGCACGGCTATTTTCGGGCTGACCGCTGACTTTCCGCTGGCAACCCTACTCAGCGCAGCTGCAGATACGCTCAGCGCTTTCGAGAATTCGAACGTGATGCGACAACTGTGCGCCTTGCCACGCATATGAAGGCGGGCCGCTTCAGCGTTTACACAAATCATAAAGCTTGCAGCACGGGGCAGTACTGTACACAAAGCTTGCCTTCGTCGTGGCGGTTATACATCCATCTGCGATGATTCAGCGCGAGTGAAATGATCGATGGCTGTAAGGCTGGCGCAGCCCGAACAAGGTGCCGGAACCGGATCGTCACCCTGCTGATCCCTCGCCAGTAAACCTAAAAAATTTTTTTATTTTCCTTAAGAATTGTCTTTATTGCGCCGTCCTGAAAATGAGAGCTTTCTTAGTGCGATAGGTGTAGAGATGATGGCAGTCAACTGGCAGACGATAGATAAGGTTGTATACATCAACCTGAACAAACGCAAGGATCGCAGGGTGCGTATCGCTCGTCAATTAAAAGCAATTGGCGTACCACGTGAAAAGATTGTCCGTTTTGAGGCTATTGAAGAAGCGCCAGGCTATATCGGCTGTATTAAATCACATATTCTCGTGCTGCAAATGGCTCAGCAAAACGGCTGGAAAAATGTATTGATTCTGGAAGACGATATGGTTTTCCATAATGATATTCAGACCAAAAAGCGAATTGATCTATTTCTCTCCTCTTTACAGCAGATCAACTGGCATGTCGCGCTGCTCGCTGCCCACTATGATAACGTCGTACCGTTAAAAAGTGTGGACTTTATGGTTAAGCCGCAATATGCATGGTGCGCTTGCGCTTACATTGTGAACGGTGATTACTACGCCACTCTCATTGATAATTATGCAGAAAGCTTGCAGGGGTTACTGGCGGGTGGCGTTCCTCAGTGCTGGGCTTTAGATGTACGCTGGAATAGTTTGATAAAACGTGACCGCTGGTTGGGAATCTTTCCCAACGCGGGATATCAGGCCGCTGATAAAAGTGATATTGAAAACCAATCTGTTGATTATCGAGCTCATTTCGCTAAGAAATTAGAAGAAATAGTCTGGCCAGTCTATCAACCTGGTGAAGAAAAAATAAAAGTGGATTTCTTTTTCCAGTGGGCGCCAGGCTGGACCAACTTTGAGTCGGTATATCGCGCTATGCAGGCCAAGCCGCATTTTGATTGCCAGATTATCCTGGCACCCTATTTCAGTCGGGGCGCAAAAGCACCGGATTACACTGCACAGCGTGATTTATTAAATGATAAGGGTATCCGGTATACCGAGTATCATGAGTATGAAATAACTGCGCGTAAACCCCATGTGGTTTTTTTACAAAATCCTTATGATGATGCACGCCCCAATGAACTGCAAAGTTTGACGCTTAATCGACGCAATATTTCTATCGCCTATATTCCTTATGGGTTAGATATGGGGGATGGCGAGAGAAACCGTGTTTATCAGTACAATCTTCCCTGTCAAAATGTTGCCAGGTGGGTATTCGTTCGCTCTCAGCGGCATAAAGAAGAGTTTGCTAAATATTGCGGAAATGGCAATCAACACGTCTATGTTAGCGGACATCCAAAGCTTGATAACTATACATCACGCTTTGGCGTCCAGGCGGATGGCAAAGTTAATAAAGACAAGCCAACGCTATTATGGGCGCCGCATTTCGTCATGCCTGATGATGAAAAGATGTGGTCTACATTTAATTTATATACACAGGCAATGCTCGATATCATCAAACGTGATGATGTTAATTTGATTATTCGGCCACATCCGCTTTTTAAACAATTTCTGGATATTCGTAAAGAGCGCGGAACAGACAGCGAAACTGCTCAGAACTGGCAAATGCTTCGCGAATACTCTCATCTCAAATCACATGTGGAGTGGGATTTTTCTGCTGATTATCGCTACGCCTTTTCACAATCAGATGCGCTGATGGCAGATGCAGGATCGTTTTTGCTGGAGTATTTACCGTCGCGTAAGCCAATCCTTTTCCTGACTCATAAAAACTGCCTCGGTATTAATAGTAGCGCTGAATTTATTTATGACGCTTATGACGTTGCGAATGAATCCGCAGAAATTAAAACTTTCGTTGATAATCTTGTATCAGGCAAGGATCCCATGCGTGATAAGCGACTGCAAGTTTTACGCGATGAACTTCATATGCCAGAGCAGGGAGCAGGCAGTGAGATTGTAACAATCATTGAAAAAACCCTCATGCCCGCAGGAGTTCATAATAATGTCTTCTAAACGCGCCGCAATATTACTGGTTGCTGGTCAGGGAACGAGAATGGGGCCTCTGACCCTGAATTATCCTAAATGCTTGCTGCCGGTCGGTGAAATCACCGTACTGGATACGTTGCTGACTGAGCTGGTAAAATGCGACGAGCGTGAAATTGTACTGGTCACAGGTCACAGGTCACCAGTCATCAGTTGTAGAACGCTGGATTAAAGATAATTATGCTGATGCTAATATTAAGTTAGCGCACAATGATAACTATAAAAATGATGTCAACATATTATCCGTTGAAAAAGGTGTCAGCGCGCTTAATCATCCTGAATATGGCTATA
Organism: Pantoea dispersa; assembly: GCF_035783935.1. Taxonomy (GTDB): domain Bacteria; phylum Pseudomonadota; class Gammaproteobacteria; order Enterobacterales; family Enterobacteriaceae; genus Pantoea; species Pantoea dispersa_C. The sequence goes on from NZ_JALKOV010000007.1 coordinate 98,655, forward strand.
CAATTATCGAAACGGATGTTCTGCTGGATCCACGTGTATGGCCGCGGTTAATGCAAGCTGAAATGGGCAGTGACAGTTTTTGGCTCACCCATGGTTATTACAACTCTTGCCTTACTGGCGGTATTGTCGAAGCCAGTAAAGCTGAAACTGCTATAAAGAAAATTGCCTATGTGCCCCATTACGACTCCGCGTTTGATGGCTGGATGAAAATGGTCGGCTTGCTAAGTGTCTCTCCGGAACAGGTGGAAAACGATCGACGCCTGCGGCAGACGTTTTTACAGACAAGCACCCAGCAATATTACATGGCACCCTGGATTATACACCGCTCTTGCTTACCCTGCCGTGCTGTAGATATTACGGATTTGTTTGCAAGATCTTTCAACGAAGAAGTCGATTACCGGCAGGCGGTTGCGGATTATCATTTATTATTAGAAAATTTTGAGGCACTAAAATGAATGTTGAGTTTTTTGAACCACAAAAATTGCGCCATATTGAAAGATTCAGTTCACGTCGCGTTGAATGGTTGCGTGATAAAATTCTTCAGGAAGGCGTATGGGTAAAACCTCTGGCGCTTGATTTACACCATAATCTGGTACTGGACGGCCAGCACCGTATGGAAGTCGCGCTTAGTCTGGGACTAAAAAGAGTGCCGGTCGTACGATTTGATTACGCCTCGGTGCCTTTAAGATCGTTGCGCGAAAATCATCAATTTGACTGGCAGGAAGTGGCGAGACGTGCATTAATCAATGACATCTACCCTTATAAAACGGTAAAGCATGATTTCGTTATACCAATGCCGGTATGTCAATTTTCGCTGCAGGAGTTAGGCTATCATGGTTGAAAATGCCATCATTCTGGCCGCCGGCAGAAGCTTGCAACTGGATGGTAAAAATAAAGTTTTAATTCGCCATCCCAAAACGCGGAAAACGATACTCGACTATGCTATTGATGCCTTTCATGGGAAAAAAATTACCGTAGTGATTGGCTTTGGTGCGTTACAGATTATGGAATCCTACCCTGATCTGAATTACGTTATCAATGACAACTGGGCAACGACTAATAATGCAATGAGTCTGGGATTGGCCCTGAATCAGATTAATAGCCCCACGTATGTTGTCTCGGGAGATATGTTTTTTTCTCCTCAACTTATCAATGAAATGGATCACGCTGAGGGAAATCTTGTTTTGACTCACCAGCGGCATAATCGCATGCTGACCTCCATTCATTGTGACGTTAATCGTCAGGGCATCGTGGAGGAGACGTATCTGGGACCGATACGCGCCGCAGAGCACCCTGAGGCTATGGGTCTGTTTAAAGTCAGTGATATGGCACTCCTGAGTCAGTGGCATAAGCAATGCCTGCGTTATGGTAATTTGTATGCCGCCCAAACGTTACCGTGTCAGAAAACGACAGCACTCTACGCTCACGACCTGGGGGAGCATGCATTCAATGAAATTAATACGCTGGCAGACTACTGGCGTCTGATGCAGGAGGATCACGGTTAATGATACGCGCTATTACGCTGGGCTTACCTTACTCCGCTATTTCCGACGGGCATTCTGAGTCACGTTTACATCACTTTCGCACGTTAGTGATTGATAAACTCCAGTCTCGTCGTTGGCCACTGCGAACATTACGTTTAACCCTGCCACCATTGAATGATCGTGATGAAGATGAGATTTATACCCTGCCAGCACGAATAAATTCAATCAATGCGTTGGCTGAAAGACTTGATATTCGTTGGTTTTGCTTACCGCTGGACTTGACGCATGGCGATAATTACCGCGGACGGTTAGATGCCGCGTTTGCTTTACTCTTCAGGCAACCGCGTATGTTTCTGAATCTGATGGTAGCCGATGAGCAGGGTATAAATATTCGAGCCAGCCATGACGTTGCCCGTTTCATGTTGCAGGTAGCACATCGCAGTAATAATGGCTTTGATAATTTCCGCCTCGGTGCCTCATTGCGTTGTCCGCCAAATGCCCCGTTTTTTCCGTTTTCCCGGCATGAAGGTGAGACACTGAAATTTAGTTTTGCCCTCGAAACTACCGATATTGCTTTGGAATTGAGTGAGCAGGTACGGGAAGGCAACATGCTGCTGGCGGACTTTGCTGACCAGTTTATTCTTCGACTCTGCGCACGCTTACGCGAAATCGATGCATTCGGTCATGAGCTGGCGTCTGATTCAGGGCTTGACTATGCCGGTCTGGATGCCTCGCTGGCGCCTTTTCCGGATGGCAGTATTTCTGTCGGCAGGTTAGTTGAAAATCTTGGTGCGCGTCCGGGTGGCGTTCAGGGATCACTCTTTATAACCAGTATTCTGACGAATGCGATTAAAAGCGCAGTCGCAATCAGTGGTGCTCGCGCAACGGGTTTTAATGGCGTCATGTTCTCAGTACTGGAAGATGATGCCCTGGCGAGTACCAATAATCGTCGTGCATTAAGCATTGATACGCTTAATGCATGGTCAACTGTTTGTGGTTGTGGATTAGATATGCTTCCGGTGCCAGGTTCGACACTGCCTGAAGATATTGCCGCGATTATTCTTGATACGGCTGCACTCGCGGTGCGGTTAACGAAACCGCTCGGTGTACGTTTATTACCTATTCCTGGCGGAGAGGTAAATGAATTTACACGCTTTAATTATGACTTCCTCTGCAATAGTCGCATTATGAATATTGCGAAAAGTGATGTCGATTTTTCTGCTGATAATGAACGCTGGACGTATCGCTAAAATCAGGCTTAATGAAATGTTAGATGCAAAAAAAGTGAAGGATTTTTGGGATCGCCGACCGAATAATTACAATAAATTATCGTTTGAAAGTTTAGCAAACCTGGAAAACGACCCTGAACTTCTCGATATAAAAATTCGCACAGAGATGCAAAAAGTTTTTGCCTGGTTGCCTGACCTGACAGGGAAAACGGTACTTGATCTCGGCGCCGGGGTCGGGCAGTGGGCTTTTCATTTTCAGCATGAGGGCGCAAAAAAAATCACCGCTGTAGAGTTTTCAGCTGCAATGATTGAAGTGGGTAAGCTTGAAGCCAGCAAACGCAATATTAATAATGTCGATTTCATTCTTTCATCTGCCGAGAATTATTGTAGCTCAGAGCATTACGATGTCATTTTCATATCTGGCCTGATGATCTACCTTAATGATGAGCAAGCTGAAAAATTGTTAAGTAATTTGCATGCTTACAGTAAACCAGAAAGCACTATATTATTGCGTGATGGTACGGGTGTTGGTGAAAGATTCGAAATCAATAACCGCTATTCTGCGAATCTGCAAGCAGAGTATTCGGCTACATATCGAACTGCTGAGCAATACGAAGACATATTTGCGCGGCATGGTTTCAGCTTAACCAGGAGTGAAAATATGTTCCCTGAAGGTCATATGCTTAATAAGTATCCTGAAACCCGATTACGTCTTTATCACTTTGAGCAAAAAAATGGTTAATATCTCACCTCTCTATGACGATGTTAGCTGGCCGGCTGATGAAGGTGTTTTAGGCGTCGTGGGCGTAGCCCCCTGGGCAACACTGGATTTTTGCCAGCAGCTGTATGGCCTGGTTCAGGCAGATAAAGAGTGGCAATATCCGCGGCTTATTATTGATAATAATAGTAAAATCCCCAGCCGTGGGCGTCATTTGCAACTGGGTGAGCGTGATCCTTCTCCCTGGATTCACGCAACAATTACAGAACTCGCTGCTGCGGGTGCGACGGTTGCCGTTGTGCCTTGTAATACCGCTCACCTCCTTTGGTCGCGCTGGAGCAAGGACGCCGCTATTCCGGTTATTAATATTATTGATGCCACACTTGAGCATATTGCGCCTCAGGGCAAGCGGGTCGTTGTGCTCGGTTCGCAAATGTTGTACCAGAGCAGGCTGTATCAGGATGCGCTTACGCAACAGCACGCCGAGATCGTCAATGTAGCTGCATCCACCCAACAGCTAGTGACACGCTGCATTAACGAGATAAAAGCCACAAAAAGCGTGTCTGAACTATCAAAGCGGCAGTTAGCGGACGCCGTATGTAGCTGGAAGCAACAGGGCGCTACGCACATTATTCTGGCTTGCACAGAGTTGAGTTTGTTAAAACACAGCGCGATCTGGCAGGAAATGACATTAATTGATTCGAGCGAAGCTCTCGCGCGCGCCGCTTTGCGCGCCATATCATTTCGCCGCCTGCATGATTAAGGCGGACGAATTATTTCAACGACGAAGGGCCGCTTATCTCATTCATTTTCCCGCCCGGGCCTGTGAAAATCTTTCTTTGATTTCCCCCGGGCGGGGTAAACACCAATTTGTATCACACTGTATCTCCCGCCACACAGCACACGCGCCGTTGCATAACCCGCCATTCTGTACATATCCGCTATACATCGCCGTGCTCTTCTGTATGCATCAACCGAATGCATGGAGATACCGTGATGTTAACGGCCTATATCAAAACGGTACGCAGCGAAGGTTACGTACTGGCGAGCACGGTGGTGATTAAAGAGGCGCATCAATGAGGCTATGGCCGCGATCGCTGCTGTCACGCCTGCTGATTATCGTGTTGGGCGGGCTGCTGCTGGCAAATACTCTCAAACCGGCCGCCAGCCACGCACAGTTGATGGCAGAGAACGGTCCGGGTGAAGTGCAGCAGGCGGCGCGTGCGTTTAACGCTATGCAGCTGCGGATTCAGGATCACCTCAAAGCGCGTGCGCAAATCCTCGCGGCCATCTCCCACGATCTGCAAACCCCGATCACGCGCATGAAGCCACGGTTGGAGATGGCGGAGCAGCCTGAGCTGCGCGGCAAACTGCTGAGCGATCTCGATAACATGAGCCGTCTGGTGCGCGAGGGCATCGCCTGTGAGAGGGTGATTCAGCAGTTGCTGAAAGAGGCGCGTACATGACAGGTCTTGCGGCCCGCCCGGGACGCCGCTGCTTCTCATTTATGTTGTGGTTCGCGGGGTATGACTTTGAAAGCCGGGTGACACAGGGACTATCAGGCAAACAGCGTGCGGCATTGTCAGGGACCTCCCAGCCCGTAGGGTCACCCTTCAGGGCGACCTTAACCCTAATTCCGGACCGCGCAGCAACGGTTGCCACCCCGATATGCAAAATGCAGTAATCCAACGCATAACTTGTCGTTTGGTTCCGCGTCCGGGCTGCGGTTTACTGTCAGCGTTAACCTTATGTGGAGAAGCTGACAATGAAGAAGATCCTGCAGCAGTGGCTGGCGCGCCTGGCCGCCAGCCAAGCCGCCAGCCCTGACGGCCGCGAATTCGACCCCGGTGAGCATATCGACTTGCTGATTCCGATCAGCCAGCTGTACGGTGTGGAGTTTCATCCTTCCGTGTATCGCTACTATGAGCGATAACCGCCGCCACCAGCGCATGCGCTATTGCTACTGGAATGAACTGTGCACGCCAGACTAAAAACCCGCTCACGCCGAGCGGGTTTTTTTATGCTGTTTTCCCGCCTGATGAAAAAATTGCCCTGACTTGCCACCGGTTTGTTCAATTGTATTGATTTCGTAATTTTAACGTAAAGAAAAGTATTCCCAAGCGGCAGTGTGCGTGTAAGAATATAAAGGTAAATGATAACCATTGGCGTTATCATTTAGGTGTTGTCTGGTAAAACCGTTGTGATTCAGTGCTATGCCTGAGCAGACGTGGCGGTTAAGACAACGAGCGCGTTAATAACGATAAGAAACTCACCTTTTAACATGGATAAAAATCGCCAGCTGCCGTTTGGTAGCTTCAACTCGCTGACCCTGTTCACCGGGCTTTGTATTGGTATTTCGCCGGCTGCGGCGCTGGGTGCCGATAACTCCGGCAAAAAATCTGATGATACGTTAGTGGTTGAAGCGCGCACGCCTTCGCTGTACGCGCCGAATGCCTCGGCCGATCCGAAATTTACCCGTCCGCTGGTGGATATCACCCGCACCATGACGGTAATTCCGGATCAGGTCATTAAAGATCAGGGCGTCACCAACCTGACCGACGCGCTGAAAAATGTGCCGGGCGTCGGGGCGTTTTATGCCGGCGAAAACGGCAGCTCAACCACCGGCGATGCGGTGTATATGCGCGGTGTCGATACCTCCAACAGCATTTACGTCGACGGCATTCGCGACATTGCCAGCGTCACGCGCGATACCTTCAACACGCAGCAGGTAGAAGTGATCAAAGGGCCTTCCGGCACCGACTATGGTCGCAGCGCGCCCTCCGGCTCGGTCAATATGATCAGCAAACAGCCGCGTCTGGACACCGGCCTTGACGCGTCAGTCAGCGCCGGCAGCGCGTGGATGCGCCGCGGCACGCTCGATTACAACCAGGCGATCAACGACAATGCGGCGTTTCGTCTTAACCTGATGGGTGAGAAAACCCATGACGCGGCGCGTGATAACATTCAGAACGAGCGTTATGGCGTCGCGCCATCGCTGGCGCTGGGGCTGGACACCGCAACGCGGCTGTACGTCAACTATCTGCACGTGCACCAGAACAACACGCCGGACGGTGGCATTCCGACGGTTGGCCTGCCAGGCTATTCGGCGCCGTCTGCCGCGTACGCTGCGCTGAACAATTCCGGCAAGGTGGCGACCAGCAACTATTACGGCACTGATTCTGATTTCGACAAATCGACCACCGACAGCGCTACGCTGCGCTTCGAACACGATTTGAGCGATAACACCACGCTGCGTAACACCACGCGCTGGTCGCGGGTGAAGCAGGAGTATCTGCTGACGGCGGTGATGGGCGGAGCCAGCAACATCACTGCGCCCAATCCAAACGATGTTGGCAGCTGGCGCTGGTCGCGGCTGGCGAACACCAAAGATATCAGCAACCGTATTCTGACCAACCAGACCAATATCACCTCGAAATTTGCCACCGGTTCCGTCGGGCATGATGTGAGTGCCGGGGTTGAGTTCACGCGTGAAAACCAGACCACTTATGGCGTCAACGCGCTGACGCCGCCTGCGGTGAATATTTATCATCCTATCAGCAGCATCTCGATTGGCGGTCTGGATCGCAACGGCGCGAACGCCAACGGTCAGACTGACACGTTTGGCATTTATGCGTTTGATACCCTGGCGATTACCCATGACTTTGAGCTGAACGGCGGCATTCGTCTCGACAACTACCATACCGAGTACGACAGCGCGACGGCCTGTGGCGGCACCGGCCGCGGTGCGCTGGCCTGTCCGGCGGGCGTGGCGCGCAATACGCCAGTGACCACGGTGGACACGGCAAAATCCGGCAATCTGGTGAACTGGAAAGCGGGGGCGCTCTATCGTCTGACCGAACAGGGCAACCTGTATGTGAACTACGCCATCTCCCAGCAGCCGCCGGGTGGCAGCAGCTTCGCGCTGGCGGCGGGTGGCAGCGGCAACAGCGCCAACCGCACTGACTTCAAACCGCAGAAGGCCAAATCCAGCGAAGTGGGCACCAAGTGGCAGGTGCTGGACAAGCGACTGCTGCTGAACGCTGCGCTGTTCCGCACCGACATCGAAAATGAAGTCGATGCCAACGACGATGGCACTTACTCGCAAACCGGCAAAAAGCGCGTGGAAGGCTATGAACTCTCAGCAACCGGCAATATCACGCCGGACTGGGAAATCATTGCCGGTTACACCATGCAGCACGCGTCGGTGCGTGAAGGCGCCAGCGTGGCGCAGGATGGCTCATCCGCGCTGGCCTACACGCCGAAGCACGCCTTTACGCTGTGGACCAACTATCAGGCTACGGATGCGTTGTCGGTGGGCGCGGGCGCACGTTACGTAGGCAGCCTGCGTCGCGGCAGCGATGGGGCCGTGGGCACGCCGGATCACACCGAAGGTTACTGGGTGGCCGACGCGAAGCTCGGTTATAAGGTGAACAATAACCTCGACCTGCAGCTCAACGTGTATAACCTGTTTGATACCAACTATGTGGCGTCGATCAACAAGAGTGGCTACCGCTATCATCCGGGCGAGCCGCGTACCTTCCTGTTGACGGCTAACGTGCATTTCTGATGGTCAACCGTGGGGCGTTCGCGCTCCACGCTTAATGGCGAGAACTCCGCGATGATGTATCACATTCCTGCCGTGCTTAACGCTGAACAGCTGGCGCACTTTACCGCCCAGCTGCAGCATGCTGACTGGGTTGACGGACGGGCGACAGTCGGCAGCCAGGGTGCGACGGTAAAAAATAACCAGCAAATTGACACCAGCACGCCACTTTACGATCGGCTGCAGGCCGCGGTACTGCAGGCACTGAATAGCCATCCGTTATTCTTTGCCGCCGCGCTGCCGCGCACGCTTTCCGCACCGCTGTTCAATCGCTATCAGCAGGGAGAAACCTACGGTTTTCACGTGGACGGTGCGGTACGCCACAATGGCGCGGCCGGCTGGATGCGTACCGATCTCTCCGCCACGCTGTTTCTGTGTGAACCCGACAGCTACGACGGCGGCGAACTGGTGATCGAAGATACTTACGGTCAGCACCGCGTAAAACTGCCGGCGGGCGATCTGGTGCTTTATCCCTCCAGCAGCCTGCACTGCGTCACACCGGTCACGCGCGGCGCGCGGGTTGCTTCGTTTTTATGGATTCAGTCGATGGTGCGCGATGATAAGCAGCGCGCGATGCTGTTTGAACTGGACCGCAACATTCAGAGCCTGAAAGCGCGCCACGGTGACAGCGAAGAACTGCTGTCGCTGCTGAACATGTACCACAACCTGCTGCGCGGCTGGACGGAAGTTTAGCCGTCACGCAACAACAAAAAGCCCGCTCAGGTTTCCCTGAGCGGGCTTCTTTAAATCTGGCTCCTCTGACTGGACTCGAACCAGTGACATACGGATTAACAGTCCGCCGTTCTACCGACTGAACTACAGAGGAATCGTTGGAACGAGGCGAATATTAATGGCAGCCCCGGTGGGTGTCAACCGCTAAAAACACATTTGTATTCAACTGGCTAGCAAAGCGGCAAAGCGATCGTGATTTAAGCAGATTCCGGTGCCAGCAGGGTGAGTCGTGCCAGCGGATCCTGGCTATAAAACTGCTGCAGGTGACGATACATGGCTGGAAAGCGGCCGGCGAGCAGGTCGGGCGCGCTGAAGAAGTATTCGGACAGCACGGCGAAGCATTCCGCAGGATCGCTGGCGGCGTAGGGATCGATAGTGGCTGCCTGTTCGCCCACTAACTCGACTTCCGCTTCAATTTCGGCCATCGCCTGCAGCAAATCTTTTTCCCAGCTGGCCACATCGCGCAGCGCGATGGCCGGAATGCCGCTGGTATATCCGCTGCCGCGGGCGTCAAGCTTGTGCGCCAGTTCATGGATCACCAGGTTGTAGCCGGAGAGATCGTAAGAGTCCTGAATGTCGAGCGCGTTGAGCACCACCGGACCCTGCGTCCAGCTCTGGCCGGCATGCACGGCCGGTGCGTGATGCACCAGGCCGCTGTCATCTTCCCAGCGATCGTCCACGCTGAACGGTTCAGGGTAGATCAGCACTTCATGGAAGCCGTCGAGCCATTCCAGACCCAGCTTGAGTACCGGCAGGCAAAACAATAACGACAGGCGCGCGAGGCGCAACTCGTTAAGCTCCAGCCCCTGAAGCGGCGTGATTTTCTTCTGCTGCAGGAAACGTTGCGCCAGCGCCACCAGCGCCTGCTGCTCTTCGCTGTTTAGCAGCGAAAAGATCGGCTGCCCCAGCGCCTGTTGCCAGGGCAGCGCAGTCACGGCAGCATCCATTTGTGCACGCCACGGCCATTTGATCATTGCGTCACTCACTCTGCAGGGCGGAAATCATATCCTGACGCGGCAGACGATAAATTGCCAGCGCGGAATCAAAGCCGCTTATTCAACCTGTTAGCGGCGGATTTGTCTGTGACAGGGATTGCAAACTGGCAAGGTGGAAAAGCGTGCGCGCTGTGCCGCAGGCGGCGAGCGCGGGTGATTAACGGAATCGTGCACCAGGACGGCTCCCTCTTCCGTGCGGAAGAGGGCAAAGGGTTAGCCTTCACGCTCCACGCGCTGGAATGCGATGACCCATACCCACGGATTCACTTCCCAGCTGGTGGCACCGTACTGCTTCTGCCACGCATTGCGGTAGGCTTCTTTCGGTGATTCCGAATTCATATTCATGGTGAAGAAATTGTTGAGGAAGTGCGAATCGGTCTGCACGCCCTCCGCCATGATGTCATCTTCGCTGATGTCCTGAATCTTCTCTGCGCGCACCGCGGTAATTTCCAGATCGATGCGGCTGGCCCAGCGCGGCATATGAATCGCGGTCTGCCAGCCAAACTGCTCGGCCACCTGCTGGTTTTCCTCCAGCTGGCCCAGCTCATGGCTGTCGGCGCGATACTGACAAAATGCCGGATTGCGGAACGGCAGCGGATCGCGCTCGTACTCCGCCAGCTGCGCTTCAGGCACAATCGGGCCGCGCCAGGTTTCACGCACCCACAGGCGGTCTCCGACCTGGCCAAACGGGCACTGGGCGCCAATGTCCGCCATCGACATCAGCTTGTAGCCGTGCAGATGGTTAGCGCTGACGTCAAACGCGTGCACGCCTTCATGATGATCCTGCCCCGGGCCAAACGCCTGAGTTTTCATAATGCGCCGGGTCTGAGTTTGCTGGCCAACCAGCAGGGCGCGAACCCGCTGTTCGGAAAAAAGAATCGGCCGTTCTTTCATTATGTACCTCATGTTGTATCACGTACCCGGAGAACTTCGACGAAACATCCGTATCCTCGGATGAGAGCATTAGCATAATGGCTTTGAATCAATTTGCTTAATAATTTGTCGCCTTATTATCGGGCAATAACTGCCGCTTCCGGTATTAAGAATGGCTCATAAGCAAACGCTTTGCTGACGAGGGCTCCGGGTACAGGTTAGAGCCGTAAATTTCCCCTATACAGTACGTTATAACGGTCACAATGGGAATCTTTTCAGATTATGTCGCTATGCAGCCGCAGTTTTTAATGCTGGGGTTGCGGCAGGCTAAACTGGACCTTTTGCGGTGACGAAAATTTGTCCGCAGGGAAATATATCACCGTGATTAAACAGAGTGGCTTAACTAAAACGGGTTAAGGAAATGCTGAAAACCGCCGCGCTGCTGGGCAAGCGGCTTTAACAGCGCTATAACATGATCGGGATCGCAATTTTTTGCGCTGGACATCCGGGAAGGGTGTAAAGAAAGTGTCATCACCGGGCCGTTATGATGAGGCGCCAGCCTTAGCCGGTGCGAAATAATAGCAATAACAGGAGAAGCACGATGTCACTGACCCATTGGCAACAACGTTATGAAAGCTGGCTGCAGCTGAACTGGCTGCACGATGATAAAGCCCATGATATCGCGCACCTGCGCCGCGTCTGGATGAGCGCGGCCCGCATTATGCAAAACACGCAAGCCGATCCCATGGTGGTGCTGACCGCCTGCTATTTCCACGATGTGGTCAACCTGCCCAAGAACCATCCGGAGCGCCATCTGGCGTCAACTTACGCGGCCGAAGAGACGCGCCGCATTCTGCAACAGGATTTTCCGGACTTCCCGACAGCGCTGCTGGACAGCGTGGCGCATGCGGTGCAGGCCCACAGTTTCAGCGCGCGTATCGCACCGCAAACCTTAGAAGCGAAGATTGTACAGGACGCCGATCGGCTCGAATCATTAGGCGCGATTGGCCTTGCGCGCGTTTTCTATACCGCCGGCGCGCTCGGACGACCCTTGTTCGACAGTGACGATCCGCTCGGTAAAGATCGCGAACTGGATGACGTGAAGTGGACGCTGGATCACTTTCAGAAGAAATTGCTGAGCCTGCCGCAGACCATGCAGACGGAAACCGGCCGCCTGCTGGCGGAGCATAACGCCGATTTTCTGGTGCGCTACATGGCGAAACTGTGTGCGGAACTGCAGGGCAATCTGACGGCGATTGATGAGTCCGTATTACGCGATTTCAGTCCTTTGTCGGCGCAATATTAAATTTTTATGACAGTCTGTTAACTTTCATCGGCTTCCGCTACGTTGTTGTAAATCAAGAGGGAGCATGAAGATGACCGAGACTGTTAACTTAACCATTAAAATTGACCCGGCGCTGAAAGAGCAGATCAAACAGTTAGCCGCTGATAATCAAATCTCCATGAGTCAGGAGATTGTTAACCGCCTGCAGGCCAGTTTACATGCGGTTGAGCAACCGGCCGTCGACAACTTGCATACTGAAGAAGCGGCTGGCGATCAGCTGAGCGCCACCGAGCTGAAACAGGTGCGCGCACTGCTGAAGAAGAGCAGGAAAAAGAAATAAACCGAAAACCCGTCGCTGACGGGTTTTTTTTAGCGGCTTCTTAGCTCACGCGGAACTGCTGCGCGCGCTGCGCCAGCCGCGCCGAAAGTTCACTCAGCGCCGCCGCTGCCTGCACCTGGCGGGCATTTAACGCGTCGTTTTGCTGCAGCTGATGGCTCATTTCCACCACTTCCCGGGCAATTTTACTCACGCGATGGCTCTGCGCCGTGCTGTTATCCTGCAATTCATTCAGCTGGCTGACCACGCCGGATACCGCCTGACCAATCTGCGCAAACAGCACTTCCAGCGCCTGCACCTTGTCAAACCCATCCTGGACGTGCTGCTGCGTGTGCTGAATCAACCCGTCAATCTGCCGCGTGGATGCGCCGCTCTGCTGTGACAGCAAACCCATCTCTTTAGCGACCACAGAAAAACTGCGGCCGTAAGCGCCAGCGTGCGCCGATTCGATGGCCGCGTTGAGCGACAGCAGGCGCGTCTGCATCGACAGGCTATCCAGCATGCCGACAATACCGGCAATATCCCCGGCGGCCGCCACAATCTGCTGCATCTGATGATCCATATTGTCGACTTCACGGGCGCAGTGACGCATCAGCGCGTCGGCGGACTGCGCTTCCTGCGTCGCCAGCTGAGAAAACTGTGCGCCTTTTTCCACCTCTTCCGACACGCGATGCAGGCGCTGCGACAAATGGTGGAAGCTGGCGTTCTGCGCCTGGTGCTGCTGCATCACCTGCTGATTATGCTGCTGCATCTCGCCAGCGCCGGCCGCTACGCTGACCGCCACATTATTGATGTCGCTGACGATCTGCTGTAAACCCTGGCGCATGGTATCAATGGCGAGCAGCAGCTGGCGCGTCTCCAGCGACTGGCGGCGCAGCGGTGGCTGTTTGACGGTCAAATCGCCGGTGGCAATCTGTGCCAGCTCGGTATTGGCACGGCGCAGCGGCAACAGCACGCCGCGCATCAGCAGAGCAGCGGCCAGCAGCAGCAGCGCCATTAATAACGCAGCGATCGCCAGCGACAGATTACGGCTCTGCTTTAACGTGCTGAGCGAATGCTGGTTGACGCTGCCCAGCTGCTGATTGGCCTGTTCGATTTCGCTGAACCACGCATCGTTGAACTGCTGCTGAAAAGCCTGCATTGGCACCATGAAAAAGGCGTTGATATCGTTGGCCGCCAGTCCCTTCAGCTGCTCCTGCAGCCCGCCGGCCAGCAACACGAATCCCTGAGCCAAGGGGCTGTCGCTCTTCGCCTGATAAGCAGCAAACAGCTGCTGCGCCTGTTGCAGCGAGGTGCTGGCGGCTGCAGCGAGACTTTTCCAGCTGTCGACAGAACCGCTCTGCTGGTCCTGCATCAGGTAAATTCCGGCACGATGGCTGTTGTCGCTGGCGGTCAGCAGTTCAATGCGCGCTTTATCCAGCAGCGCCAGCCGTTGCCGTAGCTGGCTGGCCTGCTGCAAAGAGAGTTGCGTCTGATTGACATGCTGATTGAGCAGCAGCACACCGGCAAACTGCAGCAGGCCAAACAGCACAATAAACAGCATAAACTGAGCGCGCAGGCTGGTGAGCCAGTCGGGCAAACGCAGGGTAAAACGGGACCGCAGCCGCAGCGGCAGGGCGATTACAGACAGGAGAGACATCGAACAGCTCCGCAAAAATAAAACGCAGTATTCGTTTGATGCGTGACAGTTCGGTGACAGTGCGCGCGATGTACGGCAAAACAGCACAACGCGCGTTACTAAAGCAAATTGGGGTGCGGAAAAACGCTGGCCGCCGGTTTACCGGCGACGCGCGTGCTGCTCAATCAGTGGCAGCAGCAGCTTTGCCACCGCGGTGAACACCGGCACCACCACTGAGTTGCCAAACTGCTTATAGGCTTGTGTGTCGGAGACCGGAATGCGGAAGCGCGCTTCGCCCGGCGCTTCAAAGCCCATCAAACGGGCACATTCGCGCGGCGTCAGGCGGCGCGGGCGGCGCGCCATGTTCTCTGCCTGCTGAAAATCCTGCTCGCCCAGCGCGTGATCCCAGCCGCGATCGATGAGGATTTCCGAACCGTCTTTGTAGTAGCGCGCTGACAGAGTGCGCACGCAGCAGTGCGGATTGCGCGGATCGTTGAGGCCAAAGCCAAACCCGTTGCCTTTGGCTTTATGCTTCTTCGCGTACTGGTAGAGATAATGCCACAGCGTGGGCGACAGGGTATATTTTGCCGCCGGCTGTGGCTCCAGCAGGCTGTGCAGCGCCGGCACCTGAGGCGGATAGAGCGCTGCCAGCGCGCGCAGCGAAAAACCTTCACTCAGGCCGGTGTCGCGCCGGATGCCCACCAGCACGATACGCTCGCGGTGCTGGGGCAGGAAGTGACGCGCATCGACGACTTTCGCATCCGGCAGCTTGTCATCCGCCGCATCGGCGACGTCATAACCCAGCTCATCCAGCGTGGCCATAATAATGGCAAAGGTACGGCCTTTATCGTGGCTCTTGAGGTTCTTCACATTCTCCAGCACGAAAAACGGCGGTTTCTTCGCGGCGAGAATGCGCGCCACATCGAAAAACAGCGTGCCCTGGGCTTCACACTCAAAGCCGTGCGCGCGCCCCAGCGCATTCTTCTTACTGACGCCAGCCAGCGAAAAGGGCTGACAGGGGAAGCCAGCCAGCAGCACCTGATGGTCGGGAATGGTTTCATCGATATGCTGATATATCGCCTGCTCATCCTGTAAGCCGGCCGGCTGCGTCACCAGCCGGATATCACTGTTGAACTGATGATGCTCAGGATCGCTGTAGTGATTGGCTTTGTAAGTGCGCACCGCTTCTTTGTTCCACTCGCTGGTGAAGACGCACTGGCCGCCAATTTGCTCAAAGCCGCGGCGGATACCGCCGATGCCGGCAAACAGATCGATAAACTGAAATCGGGCGTCATCATAATGTGCCGGTCGTGACGGCAGCAGCGCCTGCAGCCGGGCAACTTCCGCGGCTGACAGCGCGGGCGCGGCGCTTTTCCCGCTGCGAATCCGGTTAAGCTGCGTGATGCTCCAGTCGCGGCCGCCGGCCTCGCTCAGGTTGACCACCAGATCGCGCACCGCATAGATATCCAGTGCCTGCAGCAGTAGCGCGGTGGCGTCATCATGGGCGGAGAGCGGGGAAGGCGAAGCCGTCGCGGCGGGGTCGAGTGCAAGCATGCGTTTTTCCTTAACAGTGAAGCGGCTATGCTACCACTCCTGGCGCGGCGTGGAAATTAACCTTGGCTGCGCAGCGTCTCGCAATCTGCTACGCGCAAACTTTCGCTTTCGCCTCAACCCGCTAAAGTTGAAGAAGCCCAGAAAAAAGGAGACGCCATGGCGGACGTCCACTCGCACGATATTCGCAGCAAAAATATGCGCGCCATTCGCAATCAGGATACGGCGATTGAGCAGCGCATTGCGCTACTGCTGAAAGATCGCGGCTTCAGCTTTCGCGTGCAGGATAAAGCGCTGCCGGGCCGGCCGGATTTTGTGCTGCCGCAGCAGAAAGCCATTATCTTTGTGCACGGCTGTTTCTGGCATCGTCATCACTGTTATCTGTTCAAAATGCCGGCCACGCGCACCGAATTCTGGAGCGGCAAAATTAACAGTAACGTGGAGCGGGACCGGCGCTATGTGCAGCAGCTGCAGCAAAGCGGCTGGAAGGTGCTGATTGTCTGGGAATGCGCGCTGCGGGGCAAACTGCGGCTGGAGGATGACGCGCTGGTGGAACGGCTGGAGGAGTGGCTGCTGGCCGCCGCGCACAGCAGCGAAATCGATCATCAGGGATTGCATCACTATCGGGCGGATTAAGGCCCGGTGATTGCTTTTGCCCGCCATAACAGTTTAGATCAGCGTTTTCTCTGGGACGCGGAACACCACCATGAGCAGCATCAAACTGACGGTCAGACGCCTGTATCAACTGCGCGATGAGCGCATGGTCAATGCACATGCCACGGCACGCATTTATCTGGACGATACGCTGGTGGCGACCGAAGAGATAAGCGGCATGACCGAAAGTCCGGTGAGCAAGTATCTGCACGCCGGCGATCTGCACGGAAAAACGTTACGCGTCGAATGGGACTGTGCGGGCATCGCCGATATGACGGTAACGGCGATTGAGCGGTGCCCCTGTTGTCAGGATCACGAACCCGAATAAGGAATAACATTTTGGCAGGAACCAGCTTACTGACTCTTCTGGATGATATTGCCACGCTGCTCGACGATATTTCCGTCATGGGCAAAGTGGCGGCAAAAAAGACCGCCGGCGTGCTGGGCGACGATCTGTCGCTGAATGCGCAACAGGTGACCGGGGTAAAAGCCAATCGTGAACTCCCGGTGGTGTGGGGCGTGGCGAAAGGCTCTTTCATCAACAAGCTGATTCTGGTGCCGCTGGCGCTGCTGATTTCGGCATTTGCCCCCTGGCTGATTACGCCGCTGCTGATGATTGGCGGTGCCTACCTGTGCTTTGAAGGGGTGGAAAAGGTGCTGCACAGCCTGCACCACGACAAGGCGGAAAAGAGTCCTGAAGCGCGGCAAAAGCGCCTGGATAATCTGGCGCAGCAGGATCCGCGCCAGTTCGAGAAAGATAAAGTCAAAGGCGCGGTGCGTACCGACTTTATTCTGTCGGCTGAAATCGTGGCGATCACCCTGGGCATCGTCTCGGATGCGCCGCTGCTTAATCAGGTGCTCATCCTGGCCGGGATTGCCATTCTGGTGACCATCGGCGTGTACGGTATTGTGGCGATGATCGTGAAAATTGACGATCTCGGTTACTGGCTGCGCGAGAAATCTTCCACGCTGGCGCAGGCCACCGGCGGCGCGCTGCTGGCGCTGGCACCGTGGCTGATGAAAATTCTGTCGGTGGTCGGCACCATCGCCATGTTCCTGGTGGGCGGTGGCATTATCGTGCACGGTCTTGCGCCGCTGCATCATGCCATTGAGGAATACAGCAGCGGCTTCCCGGGCGTGGTGTCCACGCTACTGAGCAACGGCGCGAACCTGGTGCTGGGCTTTATCGTTGGGTCGATTGTGCTGTTAGTGGTAAATCTGGTTGCGAAGCTGCGCGGTAAATCGGTATAAAGCGCAGGAAATTTCTAATCACGGGTCAGGAGAACGATGATGAACGACGATATGTTTGAATTTGATATCGATGCACAGCTGGAGCAGGCGGAAGCCAAAGCGGCCGAAAAAGCCAGCGAAGTGCCAGCGGATATCAGCGATGAAGCCGACTGCGAAGGCTGCAAAATCTGATTTCCCCCCGCAAAATCACCCCTCAAAGCCGATAATAATTTTTATCGGCTTTGTTTATTTTCGGCATTTTTCACTGCTTATTCCGAATTTGTCACAGTAATAGCAATATCCTATAGGCATAAAACGCGCACAGCTGCTATACCTTAATCCGTTCAATCAACGGTGAGAGAAGGGAGGGCGCGGTATGACCTTTGCAATCAGTGACGAAGTTCAGCACAAACAGGGCGGACCCACCATGGTGGTGACCGGCTATGCCAGCGGAATGGTAGAGTGTCGTTGGTATGATGGCTACAGCGTACGCCGTGAAGCGTTCCGCAGTGATGAATTGACGCATCTGTCGGCCGCGCGCCAGCTGGCCAGCTGAGTCTCCCGGGACGGTCATTGCGCCGTCCCGCTGTCGTTATCTCTTTTCACGCTTTTCCTGATCTCTGCCTGTACGCCGTTTTGCCGCCTGACTACACTTTTCCCATTCGTTGTTTTTCGGAGCCTGGCAACTGATGCCAACCTCGCCACTGTCGACACGCCGCATTAATCCTGCGCTGCGCGTGCATCTCTGTTTTCTGGCGGTCTTTCTCTTTTCACTGTTTCTTACTGTCCATGAAGCGCTGGAACTGAAGAATAACTATCAGCAGCGGCAGCGCGCCCAGCTGTCCGAGATCCAGCGCAGCCTCGATAGCCGTTTTCAGGAGAGTCTGGACGAGCTTAATTACTATCAGAAAATGCTCAGCTACGCGCTGACCCATCCGCTGGATGCCGATTACGGTCAGCACGCCCTGCAGCGTTTTCAGCAGTTGCGCCATCAGCCGGTGTGGCAGTTGCAAATTGCCAACCTGCGCAGCATGCCGATTAACGGCGTCAGCGATGAATGGCTGCAGCGCGATGCACTGCTGCAGCGCGATGACGCTTATCTGCTGCCTGAACTGCGCGCCGCGCTGGAATTCAGCTTTATCATGCAGTTCAGCGATGAGGCGCAGGATTTTCATTCACGCTTCTGGTACATCTCGCGCGCTGGCTATTTCATCAGTTCCCGTCCGCCACGCAGCGCACAGGAACTGGCGCAGAGCTATGCCACCATGACGCAGCGTCCCTATTTTCGCGACCAGCAACCGGGCCGGGCACCGCAGGCGCGGTGGCACTGGACCGAAGCCTATCAGGGCGAATTTAACGAAGGATTGATGCTGACGGTAAGCGCGCCGGTGATCGCCAATCAGTACTGGTACGGTGTGCTGTCGATGGATTTCACCCAACAGCGCATTAATGCGTTGCTGCAACAGTCGCGTCACAGCGTGCTGCAGGGCAAGCTGGTGCTGGAAGATCGCGCGCTGCACGAAATCACCCGGCTGCCGGCACCGAATGACCGGGCATTAACTGCCGCGCAGCGTGAACGACTAATGCTGGCGATTCACCAGCAGCCATCGGGGACGCTGTGGCTGGGCAGCCAGCTGGCCAGCTGGGTGAAGCTGAAAAACGTCGATGCGTGGCTGATCAACGTGCAGAGTTTGCGCCAGGGCTTGTCGCAGGAGCTGGGCCGCGTGGCGCTGTTTCTGTTTGGCATGTGGCTGCTGTTCGTGCTGCTGCTGGCGATAGCGCATCAGGTGATTTTCCGACTGGTGCGCCGGCTCGACGATCTCTCGGCGCGGCTGGCGTGGCGTGCTAACTACGACGGTCTGACGCGGCTGCTGAACCGCAGCGCCTTTTTCGAGCAGTTTAAGGCGCTGGCGCGGCACTGCGAGCAACAGCCGCTGGCGGTGATTCAGCTCGATATCGATCATTTTAAAAAGGTGAACGATAGCTGGGGCCACCACGCCGGCGATCAGGCGCAGATGCACGTGGCGGGCGTTATTAAGCATACGCTGCGCCCTTACGACGTCGCCGGACGCATCGGCGGCGAGGAGTTTTGTATCGTGCTACCGCACACCACGCTGGCGGACGCGCAGGGCGTGGCGGAGCGTATCCGCAGCCGGCTGGCGGCCAAAACCATTCTGGTGAATGCCAGCACAACATTCAGCGTGACGCTGTCGGCGGGCATCAGCTGCAGCACCGAGCAGGGCAGTTACCATGCAGAAAGCCTGCAGGCGACAGCGGACCGCCGCCTGTATCTGGCGAAAAGCGGCGGTCGCAACCAGGTGTGTGCGGCGGGTTAAACCTTGCCTTCGTTATCCTCTTCCACCGCCTGGTAGATGCGCTGCAGAATGTCGGGAAAGGCAGACTGCACGCGGCTCCAGCTGGGGATGAAGGGTTTCTCGTTCGGCCGCTCAATGAACGACTGACCGGCATCCAGAATCGCCTGGGTGAACATCTCGACCGCCGCTTCTTCAATGTGCTGATCAAACTTCAGGCCGTTCATGGTGGCTTCGTGGTTGTAGATCTCCATCATGTCCAGCGCGTTGCGGTAGTAGGTGGCCTTCAGCACGCGGAAGGAGTCACTGGTCAGCGGCACGCCCATAGTCGCCAGCTTACGCAGCAGCGACTGCACGATATCGTTACTCATGCGCTTCAGGCCACCGGTGCCGTCTTCTTCCGCCAGCGGCTGATGCTTATGGTCGTAGTTGTCAGCAATTTCCACCTGGCAGGTCTGGCGCGTGGTGTAGTTGCGATAGATCTCAGACAACACGCCAATCTCCAGCCCCCAGTCACCGGGAATTTTGATGCCGTTCAGCACATGGGTGCGCATGGCGAATTCGCCGGAGAGCGGGTAGCGGAAGCTGGTGAGGTAGTCGAGGTATTCAGAGTGGCCGTAGACTTTCTGCAGCGAGCGCAGCAGCGGACCGACCAGCAGGCGCCCGACGCGGCCGTTCAGTTTGCCGTCGGCGACGCGCGCATAGAAGCCTTTGCAGAACTCATACTGAAACGCCGGGTTGGCCAGCGGATAGAGCAGGCGCGCCAGCATACCGCGTTCATAGGTGACAATATCGCAGTCATGCAGCGCCACGCACTGCGAGCGATCGGAGGCCAGCGTGTAACCGGTACAGAACCACACGTTACGCCCTTTGCCCGGCTGGCTGGGCGACAGGCCCTCTTTATCCAGCTCGGCGTCCAGCGCTTTCAGACGCGGACCGTCATTCCACAAAATGCGGTGGCGCTGCGGCAGGCGCGAAAAGAACTCCCGCGCGTAGAGGAACTGATCGCGGTCGGCGCGATCGAGGCCAATCACAATCTCCTCCAGATAGGGCACCTTCGCCAGTTCGTTGACGATGTTATCCAGCGCCGGGCCTTCCAGCTCAGAAAACAGCGAGGGCAGAATCAGCCCCATTTTGCGCTTGCGCGCAAAGCGCACCATCTCTTTTTCCAGCGATTCCACGCTGCGGTGGGTGAGATTATGAAAGTTGGTAATTACGCCGTTCTGGTAAAAATCACTCATCGTCTCATCCTTCTGGTCAGCTGCCGTTATTCAGGTTGGGCAAGAAAGTAATCCAGACCTTCGCGCCAGCCCTCTGGGCCGACGTGTGCGGTGTGGTAAACGTTGTGGTGATCGCTGCGCTGCAGCACCACCGGATTTTTGCTGAAGCCCTTAATCACCACGGCATAATCGACGCGCTCCAGCATCGGCGCATCGTTGGGGCCGTCGCCCAGCCCAATGGTGGTGCGTCTGGTGCCTTCCTGCTGCTGCAAATGCTGCAATAACTGTTCCAGCGCCGCGCCTTTACCGCTGCCTGCGGGCATGACGTGCCAGAAACGGCCACCCTGCGTCAGTGCCAGCTGATGCTGCGCCAGCGCCGCGCGGAACGCATCCAGCCGCGATTCATCATCACGCCACAGCACCACTTCAGACGCATCGCGCAGGCGACTCTGACTGGCTTCCGCCAGCGTCAGACCGGTAAAGCGGGCAACTTCTGCATCGCTAAAGTCGTGAAAACCGGTGAAGCGAAAGTCCGCCTGCAGCCTACTGAGCGTGGCGCACAGCGCAAGATATTCCGCGCCCGGCTCTTCCGCGACGCGCGGTTCTGCACCAAAGGCCACGCGCGCGCCGTTTTCAGCGATAAACGGGGCGCCGGCAATGCCCAGCCGCTTCTGCAGCGGGATGATCTCGGCAGCGGTTTTGCTGGAGCAGATCACCAGCGGAACCTGCTGCTGCTTCAGCCGCGCCAGCCATTCGCTGGCGGCCTGCCAGTTATAATCGTGATGATCGAGCAGCGAACCATCCAGATCGGTCACAATCAGCAGGGAGGAATCTAACGGGATCATCAATGCACTCCTTATGCCCGGGGGCATCCGTAAAGCGACGTGTAATCAGTATAATAGCCAATCGCGATCACACTTTTTTCGGCGGTCATCGCGGCGAATAACCAGGAAAAATCTTAAAACACCGGCCAAGTAACGGAGCGGCTGCACATTTTGTGCATGCAGAATGCCAGCCGTATCGCGATGTTTTCGGTAACAGCAGTGCATGATTATGCAGATTTGTTCGAATTGCGTGCAGAAATGAGACTTGTCTTACTTCAGCTAAAGCGTAATCTGAAGCGGTGTAAAGATTTTCCTGGTGTAACGAATTTATTCTTTTTTCAACCCGGCCTTCGCGCCGGGTCTTTTTTTGAAATCGATTTCAGCGGTTCACTTCAGTGATGGTGAAATCACGGATGTCGAGTTCAAACGCGTCGGCCAGTTCGGTGTAAGAGTCGTACGCTTCACCGTTCACTTTGACACGGTGCGCATCTTCAGCCTGCATAAACTCCTGCACTTCACCTGAGGTTTTTTTCTGAATCGCTTCCAGCAGCGCGTCCACGTCGATGTTGACTTCGCGCTGCACGTTATCGCTGTACTCTTTTGCAGTCGTCATAACAGCCTCCCGGAGGCAAACGGACACCTGACAAGTATAGACGGTGAGGGCGGGCTGGCGCGTGCACGGTGGGCAGGTAAAAAAAAAGCCCGCGCTGCGCGGGCAAAAATCCTTGTTACTTTTAGGTTGACTGCCCCTTTGGGGTTGGTGCAGTGCCGGTAAGTGTACGGGCAGGCGTTGTCAGAAGTCTCTCCGCGAAACGTTAAGAAAGTGAAAAGCCGGGTTTTGACACTTCTTTACCCGCCGGATAACCCACTTTTGCCTAAAGCAGCTATGCTTACAGCTGGTTGATTATGATGGTTATCAGGGAGTTAGTATGGATTTATTTCGGATTATTATTGCGATTCTGCTGCCACCGCTGGGCGTATTTTTGCAGGTCGGCTTCGGCGGCGCCTTCTGGCTCAACATTCTGCTGACGCTGTGCGGTTACATTCCGGGTATTGTGCATGCGGTGTGGGTAATCGCCCGACGCTGATCGCGATCAGGCAGCGCTGACTATCTTCCGTTACACTATGCGCAGGACTGTTTCTGGAGAGAAATCAATGAAGGTCAATGACCGCGTAACGGTAAAAACCGACGGCGGCCCACGTCGCGTCGGCACGGTGCTGGCTGTGGAAGGATTCAACGAAGGCACCATGTATCTGGTGGCGCTGGAGGATTATCCGCTGGGCATCTGGTTCTTTAATGAAAGCGATCACGCCGAAGGGGTGTTTGTTGAGCCGTATGCGGGGGAAGGGTAGTCTGGTTTTGCGATTAGATTGCCCTCACCCTAACCCTCTCCCGCACGCGGGAGAGGGAACCGTTCAGCGCCGATGCTTAGTAATACGTTGTTCCTGAAGCGTTGGGTGAAAACCCTACACAACAGCCGCACGGTCAGCCCCCTCTCCCGCAAGCGGGAGAGGGATGGGGTGAGGGAAAATACCGCACCCCACCTCACTCCTCTTAAAACGTTTCCCAGTTATCATTGCCTGGCGCGGCTAATGCCGGACGCGCAGCCAGCGCAGGGGCTTTCAGCGCCGGCTGCGGTGCAGCGGCAACGAGCGTGCGCGGCGTATCATTCAGGCGGAACACCGCCACCGCCTGCGTCAGTTTACCGGCCTGATCTTCCAGCGAGGCCGCCGCCGAAGAGGCCTCCTCGACCAGCGAGGCGTTCTGCTGCGTCACGTTATCCATCTCGGTGACCGCCAGGCTGACCTGCTGAATGCCACGGCTCTGCTCATCAGACGCCGCCGCAATCTCTGCCATGATATCGGTAACGCGGCGCACCGCCTCAACAATCTCGCCCATGGTGGTGCCGGCTTCGCCGACCTGATGCGACCCGTTGCTGATCAAATCCACTGACTCAGCAATCAGCGACTCAATCTCTTTCGCCGCCTGCGCACTGCGCTGCGCCAGATTACGCACTTCACTGGCCACCACGGCAAAGCCACGGCCCTGTTCCCCGGCGCGCGCGGCTTCTACCGCGGCGTTGAGCGCCAGGATATTGGTCTGGAACGCGATACTGTTAATGACGTTGGTAATTTCCGCGATCTTCTTCGAGCTGCCGGAGATGTTATTCATGGTTTTCACCACGCCGCTCACCAGTTCGCCGCCGCTGCGCGCCTTACCGGATGCATCAGCCGCCAGCTGGCTGGCGTGATGGGCGTTTTCGGCGTTCTGCTTCACGGTGGCGGTGAGCTGCTCCATGCTGGCGGCGGTTTGCTCCAGCGCAGAAGCCTGCTGCTCGGTACGGGATGACAGATCGGTGTTGCCGGCGGAGATTTCACTGGAGCCCTGATAAATCGCCACCGCGCCTTCACGTACTGTGCCGACGGTGCGCACCAGGGACGCCTGCATCAGCTGCAGGTTATGCAGCAGACTGCCAATTTCGTTGTGGCCACAGGCCTGCTCGGGGGCGGTGAGATCGCCCTGCGCGATGCGTTCAATGCGGCCAACCGACAGGCGCAGCGGATTGATCACCACACGGCGCAGGAACACAAAGGTGAGCAGCACCAGCAGCAGCGCGGCGGCAAACGCCACTGCCATGGCGATAAAGCCAACGCGCGACTGATGCGCCGCTTCGGCGTTAATCGCTTCGGCACGCTCGGTGCGGATCTTAATCGCCTTCAGCAGCACCGCGTTATAGGCATCATCCAGCTTGCGGGTGACATCGGTTTCCTGCGCGACAATCCCCTCGAAGCTGCCCTGTTTCGCCGATTCAATCATCGGCTTCAGGCCTTTATCAATGTAGGCGTTAAAACTGGTGGTGAGCGGACCGTCGAGCGCCAGGTCTGCCGGCGTCTTCATTTTGCGATCCATATAAATTTTGAAGCCTTCGCGCGCCTGCTTAATGCGCGTTTCGGTACGCGCCAGATCGGCGCGATAGCCATCCATTTCACCGATGCGCGCCGCAGCGCCCGACTGCAGCACGTTCAGGCGCGCGGTGCGCAGATGGTTTGAGCTGTTGGAAATGCCCATGCGCACCTGAATTTCATCGGTGGCGTCATTCAGGGAGTTATTGCTCTGAATCAGAAAGTAGCTGGCGAGCCCAATGCACAGGGCAAATAGCAGCAGGATGCCGCCAAAAATCATACTGAACAGAGGCATCAGCCGCAGGTTCTGCCAGATGCTGAGCTTATGTTGCCCATCTATCGATGCTGTTTTCATTTCCTTGCTCTCATAGTGGTAGGGGTTCTGAAAGCAAGCATCGGCAGCGCGGAATAAAGGCTTAGCGGGGAAGTGGGATCGCGCTCGCAAAACGCACAAAAACAATTAAGGCCAGTCGCGGTGACTGGCCTTAACCACAAAACGTATCATCGATGGGTGAAACTATCGCACGTTGACATAAATACCAGAGGTAACATTATCCGTCAGACGCACCACATGATAAATAACCTGTTTATTATGCGTCTTAATTTTACGTTTAATATTGCCTTTGTGTGACGAAACCGTCTTCGCTTTAATTTGCATCTTGTCCGAAATCTGAATGGTGTCATGACCTGACATCCACATTTTCAGCATATTAGATTCCGTCTGACTCAGCGTCAGTGGATGAATATCCATACCGGCAGAAATGCGCGGCGATGCATTGAGTTTCTTTTGCAGATAGGTGCCCAGCAGCGAGTCCAGTGTCGAGGTTTTTACCGATTTTGATGTAATAATCAGGTTCTTACGAACGTAGAGGTATTCCTCAAAATGGATATTCGAGATCGCCATGAAAATAAAGAATAGCGTATCCGGATGCTGCATGATAATAGAACGAATGCGATCGCTGGAATCGGATTCATGAATAAAGCATTCTTCATTGATAAATACTACGCCCGGTTTTAATTGCTCACATCTTTGTTGCAATTGTTCGATGTCAGACACGGAAGTAATATTTTTCTTTTTGACTCCTTTTGCCGACATATAGTCTGACAAACCCAGGCGTGTGTAGTTACATGAATCCATAATAATCGTTGGCATTATAGCGACCCTCACCAATTTGTTATCCGTTTAAATCAACGATGAATACGCGTTTGCGGTACGAGAGAGATTTCCAAAGACACTTTTTTATTCTGCTCGGCAGACTGGCGTAATGTACCCCTGCGCCATCTTGATTCGTCCCTGACCCGTTCTGCGAAGTTTATTGTGTTACTTCCACGTCACTCTTGTCCCCGCGATAGTGGGAATCGCCGGGAATTTGGTTTATGTGTTTCTTTCGCTCTGTTTTGAGAGCCCTGTCACTATCGCGCAAGTCACAGACAAATCTGATAGGACAATTCTTAAAAACATTTGAATCGCGAAAGTGTGACGTTTCAGCGAGTGTTGACAATGCCGGAAAAAAGGGATTTAGACAAGAAAAATCGCTGTAATATTTTTTTTGTTTAAAAACAGCCCTTTGAGCATTTTATCAACCGATTCACAAGCTTAACCAGCTTAGGAATCGTCTGACTAAAATACGCGAAGCGCCGTTTAATAAGAATAATTTTCACCATAAATGCGCATTTATCAGAATATCCTCAGTTGATTTCTGAAAAAAATGGTTCGAAAAATGCACAGAATGTTTTTGTTTACTTAACTATCGTATAAGAAGGTTAACAGTATCGTTAATCAACGGGCAGGGGAAAGTTCTGATACAAACTGCGCGAGCAAATCAAAGACTTCGCCGAACAGATGTTCACAGAAAGGTGCAAGCAACGGCATCATCATACCCAGACTCAGGATCCCTACCGTTAAGGTGATTGGGAAGCCGATAGCGAAAACTGACAGCTGAGGTGAAACGCGGTTTAACAAACCTAGTGCCAGGTTTAGCGTGAGGAGCAGAATTATTAAGGGTAGCGCTAACATCATGCCATTAAGGAAAATTAAGCTGGCGGCTTTGGTCAGCGCCATGAAGGCGTTGGCGTTGAGTGGCTGATCGTTAATCGGCAACGTGTGAAAACTGTCCACCAGTAACGAGATCAACCACAGGTGACCGTTGAAGGTCAGGAACAGCAGCATCGCCAGCATGTCGAGAAAACGGGCCAGCAGCGGCATGTTGATCCGGCTGTTCGGGTCGAGCAGGGTGGCGAACGACAGGCCCATTTGCAGACCGATCATCTCACCCGCCAGCCGCACGGCTGAAAAGGCCAGCTGCATCGTCAGACCAATACCGATACCAATCAGCAGTTGCTGTACAAGCATCCAGAAACCGGCCGGGGTAAACAGCGTCACTTCGACCGGAGGCAGCAGCGGCATCACAATCCAGGTGATCACCACCGCCAGTCCTATTTTGACCCGTTTTGGAATCGAACGTTCATTGAGCAACGGTGCGCTGGCAAACAGCGCCAGTAAACGCACCATCGGCCAGAAGAATTGCGCCACCCAGTGCACCAGCTGGCTGCTGTCGAGCGTGACCATTAGCCGATGATATAAGGCAGGTTGCTGAACAGAGTACGGATGTAGTCCAGCATCAGGTTGAGCATCCACGGACCGGCAACCACCGCAGTGGCCGCAACGGCGAGGATTTTCGGGATAAACGACAGCGTCTGTTCGTTAATCTGTGTTGCCGCCTGCAGAATACTGATCAGCAAACCACTCACCATCGCCACCAGCAGCAGCGGAGCGGCCATCATCAGGGCGATACGCATCGCTTCCTGGCCCATTACCATTACCGATTCCGGTGTCATGTTGCGCTCCTGTCGAGAGAAAGGTGAGGGCGGTAAGCCACTCAGGAGTAAAAACTTTGCGCCAGCGATCCCACCAGCAGCTGCCAGCCATCTACCAGCACGAACAGCATCAGCTTAAACGGCAACGAAATGGTGGCGGGCGGCACCATCATCATCCCCAGCGCCATCAGCACGCTGGCGACGACCAGGTCGATGATCAGAAACGGGATGAACACGGTGAAGCCAATCTGAAATGCGGTTTTCAGCTCGCTGGTCACGTAAGCGGGCAGCAGGATGCGCATCGGTACCGCTTCCGGCCCCTGAATCGGTGCGGTGTTGGCCAGACGGGCAAACAGCGCCAGGTCAGCTTCGCGCGTCTGGCGCAGCATGAACTCGCGCAGCGGCTGGGCACCTTTGTCGATCGCCACGTCCATGCTGATTTTGTCCTGGCTGAACGGCAGATAGGCATCGGTGTAAATCTTGTCGAAGGTTGGCGCCATGATAAAGAAGGTCAGAAACAGCGCGAGACCCAGCATCACCTGATTCGGCGGCGCGGATGGCGTGCCCAGTGCGTTACGCAGCAGACCAAACACAATAATGATGCGCGTGAAGCTGGTCATCATCAGCAGCACCGCCGGAATAAAGGTCAGCGAGGTGATGAACACCAGCGTTTGCACCGGCAGCGACCAGCTCTGACCACCATTGGCCAGCGGCTGGCTGATCAAACCCGGCAGCTGCGCATGGGCAGCCGGTGCCAGCAGCATCAGCAGCGGCAGAAGAGGGAGCAATCGACGCATCATTGGGGTTTTCCGGGACGTTTAACCAGAGTCTGAAACAGTTGACGAAAATCCTGCGGCGCCGCAGTGGCCGGCAGCGACGCTTCCGGTGGCAGCGGCGGCAGCGAGTGCAGATGAGTAATCTGCTGAGCGGTGACGCCCAGCACTAAACGCGCATCGGCGGTATCAACAATCACCACCCGCTCCTGACGCCCAACCTGCACGCTGGCGCTGACTTTCAGCGCCTGGCCGCTCACCGCTTTCGGCGCAAAGCCGAGGCGTTTCGCCAGCCAGCCGCAGGCCAGAATCAGCAGCACGATCACCGCCAACACGCTGCTGACTTGCCCGACGACCGAACTGGTGGACACCACCGGCTGGGCGTGGGCGGGCTGCACGGTTTGCGCGTTTTTTAACATGATTAGCGGCTCAGGCGACGCATACGTTCGGACGGCGTAATAATGTCGGTGATGCGCACGCCATATTTGTCATTCACCACCACCACTTCACCCTGCGCGATTAAATAGCCGTTGATCAGGATGTCCAGCGGCTCGCCGGCCAGACCGTCCAGCGCCACCACCGAACCCTGCGTCAGGCGCAGCAGCTCTTTGATGGTCATCTTGGTGCGACCCAGCTCCACGGTCAGCTTGACCGGGATATCCATAATCAGATCGATGTCCTGCAACGAGCCGCCGGCGGCGCTGGTTTCGAACGACTTAAATACGTTGTCGGCCGGCTCCGCTGCACTGCTGGTGGTTGCCTGCTCGTTCATCGCTTCAGCCCACAGATCGTCCGCAGAGATATCATCGGACGGTTTTTTGCTGTCACTCATTGGGCTGTTCCTCATTCAGCGAATTCAAAATCGGGTTAATCAGGTGTTCTACACGCAGCGCATACTGGCCGTTGAGCGTGCCATACTGGCTCGTCAGTACCGGTACGCCGTCGACGTGAGCAATGATGCGGTCCGGCTTCTCAATGGGCAGGACGTCACCAGGTTTCAGTTGCAAAATGCGTGACAGACGCAGCGACGTTTCGGCGAAGTGGGCAATCAGCTCCAGCTCCGAGTGCTGCACCTGTTTCACCAGATTGTCGCGCCAGTGATTATCTTCCTGACGCGAGTTCTCCAGCGGTGGATTGACCAGCAGCTCACGCAGCGGCTCAATCATCGAAAACGGAATACAGATATTGAACTCACCTACCAGGTTACCAATCTCCACCTGGAACGGCGTGTTAACCACGATATCGTTCGGTGAGGTGGTAATGTTGGTGAACTTCACCTGCATTTCTGAACGCACATACTCCACTTCCAGCGGATAAATCGCCTTCCATGCGTCGCTGTAGCCTTCCAGCGCCAGCTTGAGCATGCGGCGGATCACGCGCTGCTCGGTGTGGGTAAACTCACGGCCTTCCACTTTGGTCGGGAAACGACCGTCGCCGCCAAACAGGTTATCCACGGCGATAAACACCAGGCTCGGCGAGAACACCACCAGCGCGGTTCCGCGCAGCGGCTGCAGGTGAATCAGGTTCAGGTTGGTTGGCACCGGCAGGTTGCGGGCAAACTCATGGTACGGCTGAATCTTGATTGCCCCTACGCTGATATCCGGGCTGCGGCGCAGCAGGTTGAACAGCGCCATACGGAAATGACGGGCAAAACGCTCATTGATGATCTCCAGCGCCTGCAGACGCTCGCGCACCACGCGACGCTGGGTATTGGGATCATAGGGGCGGATATCGCCATCGGCCCCTGTGGAACTGTTCTCTACTTCCGCGCTGTCACTGTCGCCATTGAGCAGCGCGTCAATCTCAGCCTGGGAGAGAATGCTATCGCCCATTAAGTCACCTCAAAATGAAGGCGGTAAACAGCACGTCACTGACTACCTGCGCAGGTTGACCTTTTACCAGCGGTGGCGTCAGCACCTGTTTGATCTGCTCAACCAGGGCCTGCTTGCCTTGCTCCGTTGCCAGCGCGCTCGCGCTCTGACGCGAAAGCAGCAGCAGCAAACGGCTGCGTACCTCAGGCAGGTAGTCATTCAGCCGACGACGGGTGTCCTCATCCGGCAGACGCAGGGTAAAACCTACGTACAGCACGCGATCGGGATCGTTGTCGGGATTGACCAGGTTAACCGTAAACGTATCCATTGCAAAAAATACCGGGGCGGGCGGCGGCTCCACTTTGGCAGCCTCCGGTTTGTCACCCTCGTGTTTATTCATCATTCGCCAGACTGCATAGCCTGCCACGCTGCAAGCGGCCAGCGTTACAATCAGTAACACCGGAATTAGTAGTGAACGTTTGCGGCCTTTAGCTTTCGCGTTATCAGACATGTTTGCAGTTACTTCCTGTGAATTATGGGCAAGCCTCTCGGCTTACCTGGACAGATTATCCCGCGTCTTAAGTCAAACAATGGGAAGAAAAGACGCGGGTTTTACGCTTACCTTCAGCGTTTAGTCGCTGTCAGGCAAAGATATCGACAGCGCCGTTGCCGGTCGCGCGCGCCTGGAGGGCTGCCGGGACGGCAATAGGCGTTATCTCGTTGTCACTGTCCTGGGAGAGGGTAAAGCTGCCGTGCTGGCCGTCGCGACGTCCTTCCTGCTGGCCCTGATAACTCTGGCCCTGTGCGAAAGCGTCGCTGCTGACATTACTCTGTCCCAGGTTGATGCCGCTCTCCGCCAGCGCCGTACGCAGCTGTGGGAGCGCCGCTTCCAGCGCGGCCCTCACATGGCTGTGGCTGGAAACCATATTCAACTGTGCCTGATCTTTATCCAGCGTCAGGCTAATCTGTATCGCACCCAGATCTTCCGGGTGCAGGCGTAACTCAGCGTTCTGCTGGCCATTACGGCTGAACATTACAATTTGCTGGCTCAGCGCCTGCTGCCACTCATTGCTGCCCAGCTGCGCATTCAGCATCGGCGTTGAAGGCGCGCTGCTGGTGCTGGCGGTGGTGCTGACCAGCGGGCTGGTACTGCTCAGCGGGCTGCTGATGGCCGGCGCGCTGCTGTCATGGCCGCTGGCCATCTCGCGCCGCTCTTCCGGTTTGCTCAGCGTGCTCAGCACCTGCTGAAAACGTTCATCCAGCGTCATACCGTTATTGCTGGCCGGCGCGGCATTGCTGACACTGCTCTGCACCGGGCTGTGACTGACACCGGTCAGGCTGGCCAGCGAATCGCTGTCTTTTGACTGCGGCGCAGCCGGCTTCGCCTGATCTTCTTTCACCGCGCTCTGCAGCGCACTGTTAAGTAACGCCGCAGGTAAACCGGTACGTGCCTCACCCTGGGTCTCCAGCGGTGTGCTGTTTGCTGTTGGCTGGCCGCTGCGGTTTTCGATCACCGCCGGCAACATGGCAAACAGCGCCTGCACATTCTGTAAGTCGCTGGCAGTTAACGAACTTGCCGCGCGCTTGTCATTATCATCGGCTGATTTCAGCCCGGCTTTAGTGTTTTCCGGCTGTAAAAGTGCGTTTAACGCGTCTGGTTTGTCCAGTGCCTGCAACAGCGCGCTTAATGACGCTTTCGTGACATGCTTAGCGTCAATTTCTGCCGCCAGATCAGCGGATTGCGCGCCATTTCCCTGCTGCTTTACCAGCGTCAGCAGGCGATTGCCCAGCTCGGTGATAAATCCCTGCGGCAGGGTGTCAGCTGCAGACGAATTGTCCACGCTGGCTGAAGGTTGCGCTTTGCCGGTTTTAGCCAGCTGTGTCAGCAGTGTTGGCAGCGTATTCATTCGCCTTTCCTCAATGCGGCCCGTTGGGCAAATTCATCCATCCGTTTCTGATCGAGACGGCTTTCCTGTCGTAATGCGTTCTCTTCCGCACGGGTAATCAGCGTCTGATAGGCATTCAGCTTCTTATGCTTTTCCCGCCAGTTGCTCAGCGCCTGCTCCAGCCGCTGGTTCCACTGATTAAGCTGCTGGCGATGCTGTTCGATGGCTTTTTCCAGCGTCTGAATAAACTGGTGATAGTTGCTCCAGCGCGTGCTGGCGATGCCGCCGGACATATCCTGATTGAGCTTGTTACGGTACTCATCCTGATAATCGAGCAGCATGCTCAGCTGCTCGTCGGCCTGCTGCTGGCCGCGGCGCATGTCGCCGAGGTGAATCACCGCCTGTTCCAGATCCTGCTCCGCCAGGTCGCGCAGCGTGTCAATTGCATTGGCTGTTTTCATCGCGTTACCTCCCATCGGACGGCGTTAGCCGAACATCGCCTGCAGATGCAGACAGGCATCGTCATAATCGCTACGTTCAAAAATGCCCTGCTGCAGGAATGCTTCCATCTGCGGATAGAGCTTAATGGCGCGATCCAGCATCGGGTCGCTCCCGGCGGCATACGCGCCGACGCTGACCAGATCGCGGTTACGCTGAAAGCTGGAGAGCAGCTGTTTGAACTGGCGCACGCGCGCATAGTGGGTTTCATCAATCAGCGCGGTCATGGCGCGGCTGATCGAGGCTTCGATATCAATCGCCGGATAGTGACCGGCCTCTGCCAGCCGGCGCGACAGCACAATGTGGCCGTCGAGAATGGCGCGCGCCGAGTCGGCAATCGGGTCCTGCTGATCGTCGCCTTCGGTTAATACGGTATAGAAGGCGGTGATTGAGCCGCCGCCGTGAATGCCGTTGCCGGCGCGTTCTACCAGTGCCGGCAGCTTAGCGAAGACGGAAGGCGGATAGCCTTTGGTGGCCGGCGGTTCGCCGATCGCCAGCGCGATCTCACGCTGCGCCATGGCGTAGCGGGTGAGGGAGTCCATGATCAGCAGCACGTGCTGGCCGCGATCGCGGAAATCTTCGGCGATGCGCGTGGCATAAGCGGCGCCCTGCATGCGCAGCAGCGGCGACACGTCGGCCGGCGCGGCGATCACCACCGAGCGCGCGCGCCCTTCAGCGCCAAGAATGTTCTCAATAAACTCTTTGACTTCGCGGCCACGTTCACCAATCAGCCCAACTACAATGACGTCGGCTTTGGTATAACGCGCCATCATGCCGAGCAGTACCGATTTGCCCACGCCAGAGCCGGCGAACAGCCCCATGCGCTGGCCGCGTCCGACGGTGAGCAGCGCGTTGATCGCCCGCACGCCGGTATCCAGCACATCGTGGATCGGCGTACGCTGCAGCGGGTTAAAAGGCGCGGTGATCAGCGGCGCGCGGTAGCCGGTTTCCGGCGCAGGCAGGCCATCCAGCGGTTTGCCGCTGCCGTCCAGCACGCGGCCGAGTAGCTCCGGCCCCAGCAGCAGCTGTTTACCGCTGTGGTCACCGTGTACGCGGGCATAAACGCGCGCGCCAGGCAGGATGCCGTCAACTTCTTCCAGCGGCATCAGAAACAGTTTCTGGCCGTTGAAACCGACCACTTCGCTTTCTACTTCTGTGATGTTGCCGTTGTCGTGACGCTCAATAATGCAGGTGGCGCCAAGCGGCAGCTGCAGGCCGGTGGCTTCCAGCACCAGGCCGGTGGCGCGCGTCAGGCGACCATAGCGGCGCACCGTCTGCACCTGACTGATGCGGTCTTCAAAACTGTCGAGCGCGCCGAGCCAGCGCGAGAGGCGTGAGGTCATCAGAAGGCTCCCGGTGCCGCCAGACGGCACAGCTCCTGCCAGCGCGTGGCGACGCTGGCATCGAGATCGCCGTCTTCGGCGCTGAGTTTACAGCCGCCGGGATGCAGCGAACTGTCGGCCAGCAACCGCCAGCCGTGCAGATCGAGCGTCGGGCCGAGCGTCTGCTCAACGCGCTGCAGATCGTCCGGGTGCACGCGCAGCTGCGGTTTGCCGCTGAACATCGGCTCCTGCTGAATCAGCTGCTGAATCTGGCGCAGCAGGGCGCTGCCATCCACCTGCGTCGCCTGGCCAATCACCGTGCGCGCGGCTTCCAGCGCCAGCTGCATCAGGCGCGACGCAATCACGCTGTCCAGCGCTTCCAGCGTGTGATGAAACTCGGTGACCAGCTGCTGCATACGCGCCTGCAGCGGCGCCTGCTGCTGCTGGGCATCGGCCAGGCCCTGCTGGAAGCCGGCGTCATAGCCGTTTTGCTGCGCTTCGGCGAAGCCTTTCTGATAGCCTTCGCTGTAGCCCTGCGTCTGCGCATCTTTGCGCATCTGCTGCTGCAGCCGTTCCAGCTGCTGCTGCTGTTCATCTTCCTCGCTCAGCACGAGGTCGCTGTCCGGCTCGTCCGCCAGCAGCAGTTCAGGCTCAGGCTGCAGCGGTGCGCCTAAATCATCAGGCTGCCAGCGCTGCCATGCACGGGCGGAAAAGGCATCAGACATAGGTTTCCTCGCCACCACCAATTACCATCTCGCCTGCTTCCGCCAGACGGCGCACGATAAGCAGGATTGCTTTCTGTTCGTTCTCCACCGCGGACATACGGACCGGGCCGCGGTTGGCGAGGTCGTCGCGCAGGATGTCGGCGGCGCGCGCTGACATGTTTTTGAGGAATTTCTCGCGCAGCGGCTGCTCGGCACCTTTCAGGGCAATCAGCAACTGCTCGGACTCCACTTCCTGCAGCAGGCGCTGGATGCTGCGGTCGTCCACTTCCACCAGGTTTTCGAACAGGAACATCTCGTCGATAATCTTCTGCGCCAGCTCGCCATCGAAGTCGCGAACCGCTTCGATAACCGCTTCTTCCTGCTGGGTTTTCATCAGGTTGATGATTTCCGCTGCGGTTCTCACGCCGCCCATCTTCGCGCGCTTGAGGTTGGTACCGTCCAGCAGGCCGTTGAGCACTTCGGTCAGCTCCGCCAGCGCTGCCGGCTGTACGCCGCCGAAGGTGGCGATACGCAGCATCACATCGTGGCGCAGACGTTCGTCGAACAGCGCCAGAATATCCGCCGCCTGGCCGCGCTTCAGGTGCACCAGAATGGTAGCGATGATCTGCGGGTGTTCGTCGCGGATCAGATCGGCTGCCGCCTGCGGTTCCATAAAGTTGAGGGTTTCCATGCCGCTGGTGGTTTCACGTGTTTCGAGGATGTCCTCCAGCAGGCTGGAGGCGCGCTCTTCGCCCAGCGCCTTGATCAACACCGAACGCAGGTAATCGTTGGAGTTGAGGCTCAGCGCGGCAAACTGCTCGGCATCGGTTTCGAACTCGCGCAGCACTTCGGTCAGCTGCTTGTGCGAGATCTGCTTCATGCTGGCCATCGCGGCGCTGAGATGCTGCACCTCACGCTGGTTGAGGTGTTTAAACACCTCCGCCGCACGCTCTTCGCCAATGGTCATCATCAGAATGGCGCTCTTTTCAGTACCGGTCAGACTCATAGTTCGTTACTCATCCATTCGCGGATAACCAGCGCCACAACGCGCGGATCGTTTTCAGACATGTCGCGGATGCGCTGGCTCATCACCTCGGCGCTCATGCGGTTGTTAGATTTGCGCTCCTGGTCCAGCTCGTCTTTATTGATCTGGACGCTGTAGGCGGCTTCTTCCTCACGGGCGGCGGCGCGGGCAGCAGCGGCTTCAGCGGCGGCTTTCTCGGCTTCGCGTTTACGCAACAGCTGCGGACGCACCATCTTGCGGTAGAGGATGAAGGCAACCAGTGCCACCAGCAGCCAGCGACCGGCGGTCATCAGCTGATCAAAGAACGACTGCTGCTGCCAGAAGGGCAGGTCGCCGCCGGTTGGCTCGGTGGTGTTGAACTGCGAGTTGACCACGTTGACGCTGTCGCCACGCGTTTGCGAATAGCCCATCGCTTCACGGGTCAGGTCTTCAATCTGCTTGATCTGCTGATCGTTCAGCGCCACCGCTTTGCCTTTGCCGTCATCGCGGTAGTTCACCACCACGGCGACCGACAGGCGCTGCACGTCACCCACGTTGAGTTTGGTGTGACGAATGGTGCGATCCAGCTCGTAGTTCACCGTGTCGTTACGGCTGGAGCTGCTCGGGCCGCTGCTCTGCGCGGTGCTGGTCGAGGTGCCGGCATTCTGCGCGTTGGTGTTGTTCTGCTGGCCGTTGGCGTTATTGTTGTTCTGCTGCTGCGGATTGGTGACCGGCGCGGTATTGGCTGGCGCAGGCTGATTCGACAGCGCACCCGGCACGCCGCCCGGATACGGGCTGCCGTTCTGATCGCTGGTGCTGGTCTGGCGCGAGCGAATCGCCGAGTTATTCGGGTTAGCGTTTGGCTGATACTTCTCGTCAGTCTGCTCGCTGCGGTCGAAGTTAATCTGTGCGGTGACCTGCGCATGCACGTTACCCTGACCGAGGATCGGGTTAAGAATGGCTTCAATGCGCTGCTGGTAGCGGGCTTCGACTTCTGACGCATATTTCAGCTGGGCATCGTTAAGATCGCGACCTTCGCTGTCTGAACGGGTCAGCAGGCGACCGGCCTGATCGACCACGGTGACGTTGCCCGGCGGCAGACCGGCCACGCTGCTGGAGACCATGTGCTGAATCGCCTGAATCTGGCCTTCATCCAGCGCACGGCCCGGCTGCAGGTTGAGCGTTACCGAGGCAGACGGCGATTTCTGCTCGCGCACGAACAGCGTCGGTTTTGGCATCGCCAGATGCACGCGCGCGCTTTTCACCGGACCGAGCGTCTCGATGGTGCGCGCCAGTTCACCTTCCAGCGCGCGCTGGTAGTTGATCTGCTCACTGAACTGGCTGATGCCGAACTTCTCTTTATCCATCAGCTCAAAGCCGACGGAGCCACCTTTCGGCAGTCCCTGCTGGGCAAGGCGCAGACGCAGCTCATGCACTTTATCGGCGGGAACCATCAGGGCACCGCCGTTTTCAGCGAACTGGTAGGGGATGTTCATCTGCGTCAGCTGGGTCACGATCGCGCCGCCATCCTCATCGGACAGGTTGTTATACAGCACGCGATAGTCGGGGGCTTTCGCCCACAGCACCAGCGCCAGAACCACGGCGATAGCCGCCGCGGCAGCGACGATTAAGGGAATACGCGGATTTGCGCGCAGGCGGGCGAGAAGGTCACTGAAGCCTTTCTTTGCTGTATCCTGTGTGGCGGCTGCACTCGCATTCATGACCAATTCCTGCCTGACATAATTGACCGGGTGTATGTAGGTGACAAAACTGACTCCCTGATACGCATCCCCGCCCGTGTTTGCCGTGTTGCTGGCGCAACGGTGAAGGGGAAAAATGAAATTCCAATCTAATGCCTGGCATTATTTGATGAATCGTGTCACTTCGATGGCTGGATAAGCCGGGTTTTTTGCAGTCATTTAGCGCCTTTGTCCTATTGACAGTGTGTTAACTTTTCCTCCGTGAAAAAATGAACCCTTCATCTATGAGGTACAGGCAATGTCGATTCAGGCAATTGATGGCGTACTGCAACAGCTCCAGCTCACGTCTCTGCAGGCCAGTGGCAAAGCGAACGAATCCGCCAGTCAGCTCGATTTTGGTGCCACCATGAAAGCCGCGCTGGATAAAATCAGCGCCACCCAGACCGCTGCGCGCAGTCAGGCGCAGGATTTTGAGCTGGGTAAACCGGGCATCCAGTTAAATGATGTGATGGTCGACCTGCAGAAATCGTCGATTTCGATGCAGATGGGGATTCAGGTGCGGAATAAGCTGGTCAATGCGTACAGCGAGATCATGAGCATGCAGGTGTAGTCGCACGGGCAATAAAAAACCGCCTGAGAGAGGCGGTTTCGTCAGGGTCAGGGCAGTGACAGTTTCTCGCTGATCGCCCGGTAGCCCTGTTCAGCGAAGCGTTGCTTGCTGATGGCGTCGTTTTTGGTGGGTTCAAACCAGGCACCTTCCCCACTGGTTGAGAAAAACCAGACTTCTGGCTGTTCTGCGCCGCGCTGCACCCAATAAAATCCTTCCTGCATTATCATGTCCTCCTCACAGGAATATAGTTCAGCTACGCTGCGCTTAACAGCGTAACTGACAATATTCTCACCTGCAGACGAAAACTAAGCAGATTGCGCCTCTTCCGGTGGCGTCAGTTTGCCACTGAGAAGTTTAAAACCGGCAGATTTAAAACGAGGCAGAGAAAGCGGTATTGGCTCCATCGGGCGATAAAAACCGCGTCCAGCATCCCAGTACCATACCTCAGGCTCAGTTGTGCTGCTGCCTACCCAGTAAAAACCCGTATCCATCAGTGCTCTCCAGAAATGAATGAAGGCACGCCTTCTCTAATTTCCGCAAAATAATGTCTTAATTAAACTCAATGATCAATCTCGCTTGCCGCTTCGCTTATTAGCGCCAGAGATGAGCGGCTGCGAAAATAACATCCGGTGGGTCGGTCCAGATATCATCGAAGGCTTATTTACCGATCCTGGAAAGGATCTTTTTTATCATCCTGACTGTCATCACGCGTACGCGGAATTTCACCGTGTTCGCGCGCATCATCCTGCGCCGGATGATCGTCTTCTTCATACGCATTACCTGCGTTGGGTGCCGCTTCCGGTAAACCTTTGTGCACCTCGCCCTCGTTTTTACGCTCCTTATTCGTTTCGTGTTGCTTCATCTCTCTCTCCAGCAGGGTTTCGTTGTGATGAATTTCGCGTGATCAGCGGCCGTTTCAGGCGGCCGTAATCGTTTTCACACTCTACACGCAGAACAGCTAAATTGTACAGTTATGCAAAGTTGTACAAGTTTGACGGGGCTGTATAGAACTGTACGGGTGTCGCAAAGAGAGAAATAATTTTGTTGTGTAGAAAGAGAGGGTTAGCGCGGTGCACGATAATTTATTCAAGATAACTGCATGATTTTTACTGTTAAAATGGCGAATTTATTGTGGTAAAAAGCGCGAAATTGTTGTGTGAATCTCCTCTGACCACACAAAATGTTAACGAAATTGTTGTACAAGTTTTCCATCTTTGTATAACTTCTTAGTTGTGGCAGTCAGTCACACGTAACGAATGATGCTTTGCATCGCCTCTGAAGGTGTTGTGGATTTCCACTTTCAGAGGCTGTTTTTTTACCTGTGCTGATTCAAAAATTTACCTGAGTAACCTTTTCACCGCTGCAGTGCTCACTGCGGCCCAACGAAATGAGGCTTGTTATGGAACAGAATGCATTGGCGTCATCAGAGTCTCAATTGTCAGAATATTTTCAGCGCGCGGGTTCACAATATGCCAGTGAGAAAGAGATCATTGCGCAAATTTACAAACAACTGGCGGCGGTTAAACTGCGCGTGAGCAATAAGGATATTATTCTGGCACTGCTGGAAAGATTAGAATCGGAACATGATGTGGTCCAGCTGGATATTTATCGCCAGGCGCTGGAACTTATTGTTCAGAAAACCCCGGACGATATCGCGTCCTGAAACCTGTGTCTGTCATACTCAACTCCATTGCCGAAACACGGACGTTTAGTTGCCTGTTTGTTTCGCCCCTTAGCGTAGGGGCCTTTATTCTTTTCCCGCCTCGTTTTCTGCCTGAATAAGCCCAGCGTGAAGTGCACAGTTGCCGCCATTCTCTGCTAAAGTAACTAGCTGGAGTAAGCTTTCATGCAAGCAGGGTTACTTTCTACGCCAGAGCGCGTATCACCTCATCGGGCACGCATGAATGTCTGATTCGCGGCCAGTGCCGCTGGATACACATATGAATGATGGTTATTACTGGGTTAAAGATGGCGAACGCTATCCTGAAGTCTGGCTGTACCAGAAGCAGTTTGGCTGGTTTCGTCCCTGCAGCGCGGTGCCAATGACACAGCGTACCTTTGAGATGATGAAGTATGTGGTGCTGAGTGAACGGCTGGAGGAACCCGCGCGCGAGGCTGAGTTCTGAGCGTGTGACCGCCGTTACGGCGGTCAGTTTTGCCGCTTATTTGATCTCTGGCCAGGCCACCGCCGGGAAACCATTGAACTGCGGACGGGCGAACAGATAGCCCTGGAACTGACTGATGCCTACCGCTTCCAGCCACATCCACTCTTCGGCTTTTTCCACGCCTTCGGCAACCACCGCAATCTCCAGTGAGGCACAGCACTTGATGATGGCATGCACAATCGCCTGTTTCGGGCCGCTTTTGTGCACATCGCTGATAATCTCACGGTCAATTTTAATCTTGTCCGGCTGAAATTTTGACAGCAGCGACAAGCCCGCGAAGCCGGCACCAAAGTCATCCAGCGCCAGGCTAATGCCGGCCGCCTTAAGTTTTCTTACTTCTGCAGCAAATTCTTCCGCGCGCGAGATGATTTCGTTTTCCGTCACTTCGACCACGATCTGTTCCGGCACCAGGCCGTTGGCCGCAATCTCCTGCAGCAGGAATTCCACCGCATTCGGGACGGTAACCAGCGACATCGGCAGCAGGTTGATGGTCAGCGTTTGCTCGCCAAGTCCCAGCGTGTTGGCCAGGTTGAACGCCAGACTTTTGGACTGAATATCAGCGTGATAAATCGCATCGCCGCCAAAGGCAGAGAAATACTCCTGCGGCGAACCGCCATTTGGGGTACGAATCAACGCCTCATACGCCGTAATGCGCCGTGAGAAGGGGTCTACGATAGGCTGAAACGCAAACCGGCAATCCTGCACATAGTGCTGGAAACTTTCCAGCTGGCGCTGGCTCTCCGCGTCAGTAATGAATTCCCAGGTATTCGCTGGCGGGATCTCGAAATAGTTCTCCTTTTCCCGCGCTTCAACAAAGGTACGCAGGAACTGTAGCGCGCGGTCATCATAGGTCAGCTGATAACGCGACGTGCCTTTATCCAGCACCGCCTGCAGCACGCTGGATTTATCGTGCTCGCGCAGGTCAAACAGCTCCATACCGACGTTGCCAAAACGGCGGGCCGGCGCGAAGTCATGCATTAATTCCACCAGGTTGTGATGGCGCCCATCCTGGCAGATGCGGTCATAAATGCCCTGGACCGCGTGGTCGGGTCCTTCAAGTAACTGAAAAAAATGGCGGCCATCAAAAAGCAGAATTCCGGTGATATCGGACAGTTCGTTTTTCTTATTGGCTTTGCCAACCATGTCTTCCAGCGTTTTGATGGGAACATGATCGTAGAGGTGGCTGCGGTAAATGATGGTAGTCAGCATGAATTGTCCGGAGATATCGTTATTTACCCTTACATTAACAGCCAGACGGCTGGGTCTGTCCAGCGCCGGACTGCCAGAAGGTTAACTATTTTTCAAAATTTTGCTTAACCGAAGCGGCAGGAGAGGGCGTCAAGTCAAAATATTAATAAACCGGCGGTAAAAATCGCCTTCGATAAAAAAATTCGATTGAAAGGATAAATGAAAAGCGTATCGTTGGCCGGGTTAACCGGAGGTGATAAAGATGTTGCGTGATTATTTGAAGATTGATGAAAGCGATCGCTTAGTCGAGCAGGGTTTGTTACGGCAGCAAAACCGGGGACAGGAAGATGTCACCGAGTGGCACATTGTCGGTGCCAGCGGCGAGCATAAGGGCAGCGTCAGGCTGTTCGATAAGTTAAGCACCCGACGTTCCTGGCGCGTCAGTTACCGCATTACGCAAACCGACTTACAGGGAAGGGTGGTGGTCGATCACCTGACCGATAATTTGTAATTTTTGCCGTAGTTCTCTTGTCTGATTTGACCCGCCGCTGGCGGGTTTTTTGCCTGCCTCAGCGGCTGCCGCGCCGCCGCATTTCCACCAGCGTGCCAATCAGTTGCAGCGCATTTTTATGACTCTGCTGAACCGGAAAGTCTTCGTTTAACGGCCGCAACGAGAAAATCTGCTCGTCGTGCAGGCGGAAAATCCGCACCACGGCCACCTGTTCAGCCCGCGCCAGCACCACATCGCCCGGCTGCGGTGCGCGTTGCGGGTCAAACAGCAGCCGATCGCCAGCACGGTAGTCGGGCAGCATGGCGCCATCTTCCAGCGTGACTGCCAGCGCGCTGTCGCTCAGCAGTTCATCACTGTAGAGGAACTGGCTGGCTTGCTGCTGCCACTGCAGCCGCTGCTCATCCAGCCAGTCTGCGGCCTGCGCCAGCGTGACCAGTGGCACCGCCGTGAGCGCAGGGCCGGGCTGGGCGCTGGCGAACGGCTGGCCCTCACCATCAATAATCCACGCCGCGCTGCACTGCAGCAGCTCCGCCAGCCGCAGCAGATTTTCGCCACGCGGCACCGTCTCATCTTTTTCCCACTGCGAAACCGCAACGTGCGAGACGCCAATGCCCGTTGCCAGCGTTTGCTGGGTGAATTTCAACGCTTTGCGCCGCTGACGAATGCGCTCACCAACAGATTCTTTTTTCATCATCTTGACAACTCCTTCAGGCTTGACTTAAGTATACTTAAAATCATTAATTAAAGTAAACTTAAATTTGCCGCTGGCCATGTCACTGGCGAGGGAGGTCAGCAGGCTGTCCGGCTCACCCTCGCCAGATGAGAGAGGTAAGGCATGGAGAGTAGTTTGGTCACCAGCGTAGGCGCACTGCTGCTCGGCGGTGGCGCGGCAGCGGTGTTCTGGAAACCCCTGATGGCGGGGATCGCGTCAATCGTCACCAGCAATCGCGCGGGCGGCGAGATCATCACCAGCTACAAAGAGCAGGTGCTGCTTCTCAAGGAGAGCCATGCGCTGATGCGTCAGGAAAACGATGAACTGCGTATCCGTCACGATAAAAACCTGCGGCGTATCTCATCGCTGGAGACCGATCTGCGCTTGATCAAAAACGCACTCGGTATCCTGCTGGCGACCACCGAAGCCGAGCACAGCGATAAGTTTCGCAGCCAGATAAATCAACTGATTACCACTCTGGAGGAGAACCGCGATGGTGCAGATAAACAGTGAAATGATGGTGAGAAGCCACCGGCGTCATTTGATGCTGGGTGGCCTGCTGATGCTGTTATCGCTGCTGTGCGTGGCGATGACCATTCTGTTTCTTTACGTCAATAACAGCGCCAACCAGCGCGTGGAGGATATTCGCCAGCAGTATCGCGCGATTTCAGACCGGCGCGAAGAAAAGGTGGCTGAGTTGACCAACCAGCTGATTGCGCTGCAGCAAAAGCTGGATGCCCGGACGCCACCCCGCGCCACGCAAACGGCGAAACCCTCCGCGCCTCCGGGCGCACAGCCAACCGCGCCAGAACCGCGGCGCTAAGGAGGTCCCGATGCTTATTACCGAGCGGATCGCAGTACGTTTGCAGCAACTGCGGTCTTTATTTAGCAATAAGGAGAATATTATGAGCGATCAAACTGTCATCAACCCAACCAGCGCCACGGCGCAGCAGGATATCTCTCCACTGGAGAGTTTTGCTAACGAAACGGCTAGTGCGACACCGGCTGTCGCAGGCAGCGCTGCCGATAGCGCCGCGTCGCCGGCGACACAACAGGCCGCTGCCACACCGGTAGCGCAGCAGGAACCCGCCGCGCCCGCCAGTGCTGCGCCGCCCTTTCATGCGGACGCACCAGTCGATCTCGATCAGCAACTGGCCACACAGGATACGCTGGCGAACGGCTCGGCCAGCGCTGGCGCCTCTGCGGCCTCCACGCCTGGCATACGTAACGATCAGGCTAACGCGCCCGCGGCCAGCCCGGTTGCTGCTGCAGACGTCAGCGATGCGGTGTCGCAGGACATCAGCGCTGGCGTGAAAGACTTTGTCCAGGCCTTCAGCTTTGTTGAGCAGGGCGTCATCAGGCTGGGCACCGCCGCTAAGGACGAGCTGATTGCGCTGGCGAAAAAGTACCTGTAAGTCAGACGGGCAGGGATGCCCTGATCATCTATCTGGCGAGGTGATCTGCTTTTCCAGTTCCAGCGGATTCTGTTGCCTGCTATTAATCCTTTTTGCTGGCGAGCCGAAGTAAATCGACCATGCATCGGTATCGCGCGTTATCAGTGAGTTGGCGCCGACTGCGGTTCCCTCTGCCAGCGTGAGACCCGGCATGATAATGGATTGTGAACCGACGATGACATGACGGCCCAGCACCACTTTCCCAGAGGTCACGCCGGTCAGGTGTGCAGGCACGGTAGGGTTAGTCATGAATTCCCCACTGTAGTCATCACTTTTTGAGTAGATTTTTACACCCTGCGACAGCCCCGAGAAATCCTGCATTTCGACTCCGGCACCCGCCAGTACCGCGCAGTAACCGCCAATATGAATATAGGATCCCAGCTTCAGATAGCCCTCGCCGGCAGCCACGAGGGTCGAGAAGCCGTCGATACGTACGTGATCGCCCAAGGTGATATTGTGCAAGCCAATTATGGTGCAGTTTTTGGCCACCATGACCTGCCTGCCTACCTGTTTAAAACCAAACGTTTTCAGCTCATGTTCGGTGTAATAGCCAGGATTAAAAGGTTCAGTCGACACAATGCATTCTCCGGATCATCTGGGCGGTTGCGCCATCATACGTTTGAAGTCATCAGTCTGTTACGGCAGAAAAGCGGTAAATCAGGCGCCAATTCAGCGAAATAAAACCTGGCGGAAGAAACAGCGAGCAAGTTAAGATAATTCTGCAGGCGGCTTCGCTATTATCTGCTAACTTTAATTGCTCGAGCGTTATTTTAACTGGCTTTATCAGCAAAAAGGAAAATAGCATGAGTGATACAGAGGCAATCAAAACCAAAACTGACTACCTGCGTGATGTCACCTCACAGCTAAAAGAGATGCGTCACTACGCGCAGACCAATACCGAGACGCTTTCCAGCCACTGGCTGGCTTTTGATGCCGGGGAGTACAAGGATAAAGAGTACGCCACGCGATTTGATGCGCTAATCAATAAGCAGGGACAGCTGCTGGATGATATCGATCAGGCGATTCAGGATCTGGAAATCGCCATCAATCACAGCGAGCAGGAAAGCTAAGCACGCAAGCGGGTGGCCTAATCGGCCACCAGCCACATATCTGCTTCATCAAA
Source organism: Pantoea dispersa (assembly GCF_035783935.1). Classification (GTDB taxonomy): domain Bacteria; phylum Pseudomonadota; class Gammaproteobacteria; order Enterobacterales; family Enterobacteriaceae; genus Pantoea; species Pantoea dispersa_C. The sequence goes on from NZ_JALKOV010000007.1 coordinate 143,501, forward strand.
CATCTCTTCAATAATGCGCGCAATCGTCGCCTTATCGTTTTTACTCATATCGGTTTCGATAGCGTTGCGCTCCATCGGCTTAACCCGCACTTCCAGGTCCGGAAACACGCGCTGCACGCGTTTTTCCAGTTCCTGCAAAATCATCTCACGCGCGCCCGGTAAACCGGCGACGTTGCGCTTGTCGTAAATCAGCTCCACAAACATCAGGGCATTCCAGTTATCAAAGTGGGAGCGTCATATTACTGTAAATAAAACCAGTGACAAGCGGCAGGACGGCAATTATTTTCACCCTCACCAGACGGCGCACGTTGCCGTTGCAACAGTAAGAGGAAAGAAAGGAGGAAAGCAGAGCAGGGTAGCAAAAAATTGAACCTCTGGAGGTAGAAATCCAGCAACACCTCCAGAGGCGGTGCAAGCGCACCATTCGTTCAAGGACAATCCATGACAGACGTCATAGGTATTAAGTTATACAATTTTTTCTAACTTGTACAACTTTTCCTGAGAAATTTCTTCCCGATTCATCCTATCTGAACGTACCGATCATAATTCGTTTTTAATGCAAAACTCTTCCCACGTCATACCCAGCGCTTCCGCGTGGGATTTCAGATAGGTTTCAATCGCCTGCGCTGCGACCGCTTTATCTGGTTCAGCCAGCTGAATAGAGAACAGGATACCGTCGAGCTTCTTCTGACGCAGAAAAGCGGCATAGATTCGTTCAGCGTGCCACGCGCGCAGCTCACGTAGCGACATGTTGGCCGCGCGCGCATCACTTTCACTCAGTTCATCCAGCGCGGCCTGAAAATCAGGGTGGGCGGTGAAAAACAGGCTGCGGGCCTGGGCGTAATACTCTTCGGGGGTTTTCATTCGGGGATTCCTGCCGGTCAAATTGCGCGTTAGTGTAACCTGCACACGGTGACTTGTCAGGAATCCCGAACGTTTACTGCTGTGCGGCTTGCAGGCGCGCCACGTCCTGCTGATTTTTCTCCAGCGTTTGATCTACCGTCAGCTTGCCCTGTAGCAGCGCCGCCAGATTTTGCCCGACGGCATTACCCATCTGATCAAAGCCAGCGATACTGACGTACTGCACACCGGTGTAAGGCACCGTGTTCAGGGTCGGTTGATCGACGGTGGCGGATTCAATTGCGCTGCGCACCTGAGCGGCATACGGCGCCAGACGCTGGTAGCTGGGCTGCTGGTAGGTAGAATTACGGCTGCCGGGCGGCACCGCACCCCAGCCGACGGTATCTGCTACCTGCTGAATATACTGGCGTGAGGTCGCCCAGCTGATGAAGTCAACGGCGGCGGCGCGCTGCGGCGAATTAGCCGGCACCGCCAGCGCCCACGACCACAGCCAGTGCGAGCCGTTGCGCGTAATGCCACCCGGCGCCGGCGCAAACGCCAGCTTGTCGGCCACCAGCGAAATCTGCGGGTTGATCAGCAGCCCGGCGGCGACGGTGCTGTCGATCCACATCGCGCATTTCCCCTGTGCGGTAAGACGCAGGATCTGGCCAAAACTGTTGCTGGCGGTATCCGGCGGGCCGTCCTGTTTCACCATGGCGAGATAATCGGTCAGCACCTCACGCCACTCTGGCGAATTCAGCGTCGGCTGCCAGCGATCGTCAAACCACTGCGCCCCATAGGCGTTGGCCATGGTGGTGAGCAGGGCCACGTTATCGCCCCAGCCGGGTTGGCCGCGCAGGCACAGGCCATAAATACCGTGCTGCGCATCGGTGAGTTTCGCCGCGAAATGTTTGATGTCGGTCCAGTCGGGATCGTCCGGCATGGTCAGCCCTTTCGCCGCAAACAGATCTTTGCGGTAATAGGTCATGCTGCTTTCACCGTAAAACGGCAGCGCGTACAGCGTTTGCTGCCACGACAGCGCTTTGCGCACCGGCGCCAGCAGATCGTCGCTGTCGTAGTCTGGCGGCAGATTATTGAGCGGTGCCAGCCAGCCTTTTTTACCCCACAGCGGCGCTTCATAGGTGCCCACGGTAATCACATCGAATTTTGCCTCACCGCTGTTCATGGCTGCCAGCACCGCCTGACGCAGGGCGCCATCATCCATCACGTGCCACTGCAGTTTCACGTCCGGATGCTGCTGTTCGTAACGGCCCGACAGCTGCTGCATGATGGTCATGTCACCGTTGGCAATGGTGGCGATATTCAGCGTGGTGACGGCGTGGCTGAGCAGCGGCAGCGCGGCCAGCAGCGCGATTATGGTACGTTTCATGGCGGCTCCTTATGGCTGCTGCAGGCGGAAGAACGCCATTTTTTCCACCAGCAGGCCGGCATGCTGGCTCACCGTCTGGCTTGCGGCGCTGGCCTGCTGCACCAGCGACGCATTCTGCTGGGTAGCGCCATCCATCTGGATCACCGCCGTGTTTACCTGCTCAATACCGCTCGATTGCTGGCGGCTGGCCACGGCGATCTCGCCGACAATATCCACCATGCGCGCCACGCCGTGATTGATGTCATTGAGCATCTCGCCCGATCGCTGCACCAGCGCGCTGCCGGCTTCGACTTTGCCGACGCTGGCATCGATCAGGGCTTTGATCTCCTGGGCGGCACCGGCCGAACGCTGCGCCAGCTGACGCACTTCTGACGCCACCACCGCGAAGCCGCGCCCCTGTTCCCCGGCGCGCGCTGCTTCCACCGCCGCATTCAGTGCCAGCAGGTTAGTCTGGAAGGCGATCTCATCAATCACGCGGTTGATATCCGCGATGCGCTTGCTGGAAGATTCAATCTCCTCCATCGCACTCACCGCGTCGCGCAGTACGCCGCTGCCGCGCTCGGCCTGATGGCGCACATCGCTTGCCAGCTCGTTGGCCTGCGCGGCATTGTCCGCGTTATGTTTTACCGTGGCGGTCATCTGCTCCATGCTGGCCGCAGTCTGCTCCAGCGAGCTGGCCTGCGCATGGGTACGTTCCGACAGATCGTCGTTGCCATCCGCCATTTGACGCGCCGCATCGCTCAGCGCATGGGCACTTTCGCCCACCTCGCGCACGATCTCCGCCAGCCGCACATCCATGCGCAGCAGCGCCTGCATCAGTTCTCCCATCTCATCGCGCGTTACCGTGCCGATGTGGTGATTGAGCTCGCCGCCGGCGATGGCATCCGCCAGCTCGCGCGCCTGAGCAATAGAACGGTTAATTGAGCGGATCAGCAGCCAGCCGGAGACCAGCGCCAGACTTAGACCCAACAGCAGGATGGCGATCAGGCTATTGCGCGCCAACAGGTAGTCACGGTTGCCCTGCTGCCAGGCCGTTTGCGCATGCTGGCGCATCAGGCCATCCAGCTGATCGATATCCTGCTGCAGCAGTTCGCTGCCGCTGCGCAGGCGGGTTTCGATCACCACCAGCGCGGCGGAGGGGTTACCGCCTTTCAGCAGTTCACCGGCTTCGTGCAGCGCGCCCTGCCAGCCGTCGAGATGCGTCAGGAAGCGCTGGCTGAGCGGTTTAGTCTGCGCATCGAACGCCAGCTGCTGCCAGGTATGGCGATCGGCGTTGATCTGCTGGCCATACTGCGCAATGCGCGCCAGGCGTTTTTCCACTTCACTGCTGTCGGTCCAGTAGCGCAGCGCATCGAACAGGGTCGCGGATTGCGCCTGCACCATGCGGTACAGGCGCGAAGAGTATTGCAGAGGCAGCAGCTCATTCTGATAAGCATTTTGCGCGCGCTGATCGGCGGCGCGCAGGCCAATAATTCCCCAGATGGCGGCAATAATCAGTAACAGGCACAGCAGGCCGACAATCGCAGCCAGACGTGCGCGAAGGGTCAATCGCATAACAGCGTTCTCCGAAACCAGGGTGAGTAAGTCGTCAATATTGTTATGAGTGCAGGTGCTTAAGACTTCACATCAGGTTATCGGCGAAGAGTTGACCAGCTTGAGGGCAGCGGAGAAAGAGAAGGGGGATAACACCGCAGATACCTTGCGTCACGCCGGGAAAACATTATAACGTAGCCGCCATTGATGCGAGTGTAGGGACCGAAGATGAAAAAGTGGATGGTACTGGCCGCGCTGGCGCTGAGTGGCTGTGCGCAAATCAACAGTTATGACGAAGCGGTAAAAACCCCGGCACCACTGGAACTGCAGGGCAACTGGCAAACGGTGGGGCCGCAGAGCAAGCTGATCAGCAACGAGGCCATGGCCAGCCTGATCGTCAGCGCTGACGGCGCGACCCTTGACTGCCGCCAGTGGCAGCGGGTGATTGCCAAACCGGGCAAGCTGACGCGTCTGGATGATGACTGGGTCAACGTTAACCGCCAGGCGCGCGTGATGCCACTCACGCTGGAAAACGGTGAGCTGCACTACGATGGTCTGACGCTGCGTAAAGTGGATCGCCCAACCGTCGAGTGCCAGCAGGCGCTGGACGAAGTGGCAAAGCGTCCTGGCGACGCGGTGATTCAGGATATTGAGCCGCAGATTCTGAAGCCGGTGGCGGCAGAGAAATAACCCCATTACGCGGGTAAGGCAACGGTGCTATTACCCGCGCAATCTGTGAATTAAAGGTTCCCCGGGTAGAGCACCTTGTTAGAGAATCGGCCATAGGCTGACGTCACTTTTTGTTGTTGCGTGGTGGTTTGCACCAGCGATCGCAGTTCATCCATACGCTGTGTCAGTAAGGTTTTAATCTCGCTTTCATTATCCAGTACCTGTTTCAGCATCGGACGAATCTGTAAGCGTAATCCGGAAGACAAAGCACTGGTACCCTGATCGCGCGTCACGCTCTCTACATTTCGCAGATAAGTCATCTCACAAGCGATCAAGTCATCCCACTGGCCACCTCTGGCCTGCGCGAGCATCGCGTTACTGAGCTGCAGCAGTTGCTGATAGCCCTGAAGTAAATCAACGTGTGTCGACATTAATACGAGTCCTGCTGTTGGTTAGGGCCGATTTGCTTCCACGCCTCTGCAATGTTGCTCAACAGCGCTTCGACTTCTGCAATCGCTTGCGGATCGTTACGCAGATTGGCCTCCAGCAGACGGCGCGTCATGTATTCATACAGATCGTCAAGATTGGCAGACAACTCGCCGCCAATTTCATGGTTCAGGCCAGCTCGCAGTCCGTTAGTAATGATGTTTATCGCTTTCGTCAGCGCCTGGCCCTTACCGGGAATATCACCCTGATCCATCAGAATGGTGGCTTTTTTCATGGCGCTCAGTGCGCCATCAAACAGCATTACCACCAGCTGATGTGGGCTGGCACTCAACACGGCACTCTCTAAACCGACCTGTGCGTAGGCCTGAATGCCCGATTTGGCGTACATATTTAACTCCTGTTAACTGCTCATGTTCGCGAACTGCTGCGTCAGATAATTCTGCGTCTGGGTCATGGATGAGACCAGTGTGTTCAGATTGGTAAACTGGGTCTTATAGCGCGCCATAGTAGTCGTGATTTGCGCGTTTACCCGATCGTAATCGTCAGACAGTTTTTTCAGCGTCTTGTTAATACCATCGGTAGCGTTCTGTACGGAACCGTTAGTGCCCAGAATCTGATCGAGGTAATTGCTGGTCTGGGTTGCAAAGCCGGTGGTTTTGCCGTCACCTGACAGGAACGTCACCACATCAGCAGACTTTTCATCCAGCGCTTTGTTCAGTTTGGTGCTGTCGACGGTCAGCTTGCCGTTAATATCCTGGGTCACACCAATCTGGGAAAGTAAGGAAATGCTGCCACCGCTCTGTGCACTGCTAGATAGCTTGGAGCGCAGGCTGGTCTGGATATTGCGCAGCGTGCCATCGCCTATCAGATCGCCATTGCTGGAGTCCTGCGAGGTACTGCCCTGATCCACAGCGGTGTACTTGGTCTGATTACTGATTGTGGTTTGCAGCGAGTTATACGCGTCAACGTAAGCCTGCACTGCGGCGATCATCGGTGCGTTATCCTTGGTAACAGATAAGGTCTCCGGGCTGCCGGTATTGGTTTTGGTCAGGCTCAGCGTGACGCCTTCCGGCGCGTCAGTAATGGTGTTGCTGCTGCGGGTAATGGCGACACCATTGATGCTCAGTTTGGCATCGGCGGCTTCCACCTGCTCCGTCATACCATTACTACCGCCACCTTTGGTAAAACCAATGTACTGCGCCAGGGCGCTGTCATCGGTAGACACCGTCATTTCGTTGGTGGTGCCGGTATCACGCGAGGTCAGCGCCAGATAATAGGTATTGTCATCGGATTTGATGATACTGGCGGTAACGCTGCCCTGCTGTTTGTTAATGGCATCTTTAATGTCCGTCAGGCTGGTTTGATCTTTGCTCAGCGTGATGGTCATTGGGGTTTTCTGGCCCGGCTGCGTAATGGTGATAGTCCGTGAAGCCTGGCTGCTATCGCCTAAGTCGGCATCTTTGCTCGTGGCACTTTTGGACAGCAACGACTGCGCTTTAGCCAGTTGGGTAACTTCAATTGAATAAGTACCAGATGTTGCATCGTTAGCCAGTGTTGCCGTGAAAGCACTATTAGTGCTGCTAACTTTGGTCGAGGCGATAGCGGAAGTGTCTTTTAATGCCGCCGCCGCAGTCTGCACTTTTTGCAGTGCAGTCTGCACGATGCCCCATGCTGAAAGCTTGGCTTTATAAGAAGTCTGTTGTGTTGTAATCGGCGTCAGGTTAGCCTGCTCTGCCGTTTGCAGCTGGTCATATAAATCGCTTAAGCCGAGGTTCGTTCCTGCGTTCAGGTTACTTACACTTGCCATGGTTCAATCCTTAGTTGATGGACAATCACTGGAAGCAGTATCGGCAGCGATGTAAAAATCTTAATCCCTCAGCAAAAAAACAATAGCCAGATAAAAACCCCTTCTTTATTGCACTTCGGCCTTTTGCGCTTTTTTAAATTTTCGCTGAATTTTTTCTAAAGGTTGGTTAGGGGCTGACGATAATCAGGTTGACGGTGATGAAGCCGCAGGCCAAATGCCGAAACCTAACCCATTTAATTTGAAGGATAAATATCATGGCTGTTATCAACACTAACACCCTGTCCCTGGTGACGCAGAACAACCTGACTAAATCTCAGTCTTCGCTGGGTTCTGCGATCGAGCGTCTGTCATCTGGTCTGCGTATCAACAGCGCGAAAGATGATGCTGCCGGTCAGGCGATTGCCAACCGCTTCACCTCTAACATCAACGGCCTGACCGTTGCTGCCCGTAACGCCAACGACGGCATCTCTCTGGCGCAGACTGCGGAAGGCGCGCTTTCAGAGATCAACAACAACCTGCAGCGTGTGCGTGACTTGACCGTACAGGCACAAAATAGCTCTAACTCAGCTTCTGACCTTGATTCGATCCAGTCTGAAGTTAACCAGCGTATGGAAGAAATCAGCCGTGTAACCAAGGAAACTGACTTTAACGGTATTAAAGTACTTAGCAACGCAACTGCAAAAGATTTTAATTTCCAGGTCGGTTCTAAAGATGGTGAAAAAATTGGCATTACTATGAATGCCAGCAGTGGTTGGGATTTAGCTAGTACTACAACCGCCAGTGGTACTTCTACTCTTAATACTAAATCTACCGATACTGCAAATATCAAAGTCAACGGAGAAAACCGTACTGTCGCTGCTGAAGGCTTTGATGTTCAATTAGGAAAAATCAATGATGATGGCTCGAACGCAGCTGGAGCTACAGTTGACGCTACTACAGGTGTCATTACCGGTACTACAAAACCATTAGCTGATATTGATGCAGCAATTAAAGCTGTTGACAACCAGCGTAGCCTGCTGGGTGCTTCTCAGAACCGTTTTGAATCAACCATCACTAACCTGAACAACACCACCAACAACCTGTCAGCTGCGCGCAGCCGTATCCAGGACTCTGACTACGCGACGGAAGTGTCTAACATGTCTCGTGCACAGATTCTGCAGCAGGCCGGTTCTTCTGTGCTGGCACAGGCTAACCAGGTTCCACAGACCATGCTGTCTCTGCTGCGTTAATCACCCGGCAAAGAATAAAGTGCTTAAAGCGCCTTCGGGCGCTTTTTTTATTTGGCGTCAAAAATTATAAATAATCACCAACTCGTTACAGCCTTCCGCACATTTGCCGATAACTATTCACAGAATCATTCCAATTTTTAAGCTCTATTTTTCCTGTTTCTGGGGTGTCTATGCGCTTCAATTATGACTTGTTACCGGGTGAGCAACTGACCTTCGATGAGATCGCGCTGCGCTATGCGCAGCAGCATCCGGAGGAGAAGGAGCTCACCGCCCGCGGGTTGCTCAGCCCGTCGACCAGCTACCGCAACCTGGTGATCCGCGCGCTGTTTGCGCAGGAGGAGCTGAACAGTCCGCTGGAGGATCTGCTGTTCGTCTCCGACGATAACGAGCGCAAAAACTACCTGCGCCGCTTCGAGCATTACCTTAAGAACCAGCAGGCGTTTCTCTATTTTCGTCGTAACGATGAAGCGCGTAAAAGCGGACGCTGGAAAGTGATCGGCGAAACCCGGGTGTACGCGATGCTCGATCCGCGCTCGGCGGAGGCGCAAAACCTGCTCAACAGCCGCGGCTTTAAGCTGGTGCTGATGCGCCAGACCGAAGAGGAAGAGTACTGGCAGCTGTTTGATCCGCAGGCGCACCCGTGTTTCCCGCTGTCGCGCAAGATCCAGTTTTTAGTGGTGCTCAGCACGCCGCAGCAGAAAATGCCCAGCGCGGTGATGCCGGGCACGGAAGTGGGGCGGCGCGTCAAGGCGAAGGTATTCCAGCGCGCCAGCCAGGCGGAGTTCAGCTCGGCGGTGAAAGCGCGCTATGGCGCCTGCATTATTACCGGCACGCGCCTGACCGAGCGCCACAGCTGGCCGTGGGTGGAAGCCTGTCATATCGACACTCAGGAGAATGAAGAGGGCTTTCTGGCGGACAACAGCGTCGACAATGGCCTGTTCCTGCGCAGCGACCTGCAGCGGCTGTTCATCAACAAAATGATTAGCATCGACGCTGAAACCGGTCAGGTGCTGTTTAATTCTGCGCTGGAAAGCGACGAGTCCATTAGCCCTTTTTATCAGGCGCTTGAGGGCAAAACCTGTGCGCTGTGGGATGCCGTTCCGCCTGGCACAAGGCAGCGGCTGCGCAACCTGCGCTGATTCTGCCGGTTATGGCGGTGCGATCCACCGCCATCCATAACAAATTTGAAATAACCTCGCTTTTGCCTGCCTATTCTGCCAATCGAAACCGCTACAGAATTGGATAATCATGCCGATAACTTTATTAACGCAGGGTAGTCAACGTGAACGATCTCTATACCGCCGATGGCGTGATGGATAAACATTCGCTCTGGCAGCGCTACGTTCCTCTGGTGCGGCATGAAGCGCTGCGCCTGCAGGTGCGTTTGCCAGCCAGCGTTGAGCTTGACGATCTGCTGCAGGCCGGGGGGATTGGCTTACTGAATGCCGTGGAGCGCTATGACGCGCTGCAGGGCACGGCCTTTACCACCTACGCCGTGCAGCGTATCCGGGGCGCAATGCTGGATGAACTGCGCAGCCGCGACTGGGCACCACGCAGCGTACGTCGTAATGCGCGCGAGGTGGCCGGCGCTATGCATCAGGTAGAGCAAGCGTTGGGGCGCGCGGCTACCGAGCAGGAAGTGGCTGAGCGGTTGAATGTTTCGCTGGAAGAGTACCGGCAGATTTTGCTGGATACCAATAACAGCCAGCTTTTCTCGTACGACGAGTATCGGGAAGAACACGGCGACAGTGCGGAACTGGTCACGGAGGGGCATGAGGAAGCCAACCCGTTGCATCAGTTAATGGAAGGAAACCTGCGTGAACGCGTGATTGAAGCGATTGAGGCGTTGCCTGAACGCGAAAAATTGGTGCTCACACTGTACTACCAGGAAGAACTGAACCTGAAAGAGATTGGCGCGGTGCTGGAAGTGGGGGAATCCCGCGTCAGCCAGTTGCACAGTCAGGCGATTAAACGCCTGCGGGCCCGTTTGACGGGAGCGCGCTGACAGACTCAGTTCCTGGGGAACCAAAAATAAAAAAACCGGGGACTCAGCAATGGGAGCCAAAGTCAAAGCCAGACCGTTAAGTCGCTACCTTAAAGACTATAAACACAGCCAAAGCAACTGTTCACACTGTGGTAAAGTTTTAGACCGTATGGCGTTAGTGTTCCGCGGCCAGATCATCAATAAAGAGGCCATCGCACGTATGGACCAGATGATTGACGATCAGGTATGGATGAAACTCCAGCCGGAACTGACGGCGCTGTGCCGTTTCTGCAGCGATATTTTTTGTAATACCCATCCGAATTACTTCGACATCATGGCGTTCAAACAATATCTGTTTGAGCAGACCGAGATGAGTCACAGTACCATTCGCGAATATGTGGTGCGTCTGCGTCGTCTCGATGACATGCTGAAAGCGAAAAATTTCCCGGCAGAAAGATTACGGGGCAACAGCTGGCATGAGTGTCTGCAAAACGATCTGCCCGATGCGGGCAACAACAACTACCGTATTGCCCTGCGCAAATATGACCAGTTCTTAGGCTGGCAGCGCAGCTGAAGGGGTTTCTGCCCCGGTGACTGGTGAGCATGCCAGCAACCGGGGCGCACCGCGATCAATTCCGGATGCGACTTTTCTCATCTTCTGCAACACTGTAGGGATAACTGCACATTGCCCGAATGGAGGCTGCATTGTCCTTACAACTTCTGCACCAGTTTCCCCGTCTTGAATTACTCGGTGCACCAACGCCGCTAGAGCATCTGCCCCGGCTGTCCGATTACCTTGGGCGCGATATCTTTATCAAACGTGATGACGTTACGCCGGTGGCGCTGGGCGGCAACAAGCTGCGTAAGCTGGAGTTTCTCGCCGCCGATGCGTTGCGTGAAGGCGCCGATGTGCTGCTGACTGCCGGCGCGATCCAGTCCAACCACGTGCGCCAGACGGCAGCCGTGGCGGCGCGTCTCGGCCTGAAGTGCGTGGCGCTGCTGGAGAACCCGATTGGCACCGACGCCGCCAACTACCTGAGCAACGGCAACCGCCTGCTGCTGGATCTGATGGATGTCGAGGTCGTGATGGTTGATGCGCTGCACAATCCGCCGCAGCAGCTGGCAGAGCAGGCCGAACGGCTGGAAGCGCAGGGCTTCCGGCCTTACGTTGTGCCGGTGGGCGGCTCAAATGCGCTTGGCGCGCTGGGCTACGTCGAATGCGCGCAGGAGATCGCCCATCAAAGTGAAGGCGTGGTGGATTTCGCCGCGGTAGTGGTGGCGTCGGGCAGTGCCGGCACGCATGCCGGGCTGGCGGTCGGACTGGAACAGCTGCTGCCGAATAGCGAGCTGGTCGGCGTGACGGTATCGCGCAAGGTCGAGGCGCAGCTGCCGGTGGTGGAACGCATCCGCAGCGCGCTGGCGCAGCAGCTAGAGCTGGAAACGCGTGCGCCGCTAACCCTGTGGGATGACTATTTTGCCCCGCGCTACGGCGAACCCAATGACGAAGGCATGGACGCGGTGCGCCTGCTGGCGCGGCTGGAGGGCATCATGCTTGACCCGGTTTATACCGGCAAAGCGATGGCCGGTCTGATCGATGGCATCAGCCAGAACCGTTTCCGCCGGGAAGGGCCGCTGCTGTTTGTGCATACCGGCGGCGCACCGGCGTTATTTGCTTATCATCCTTCGGTATGAGACAGCAGCAAAAAAAGGTTTATAATCCAGCGGTTATTACAAAGAGCACATGCCGGAGCGGCACCCTTTATTGCGAGATAAAGCGCGCCGCGCCCAAAATGAGCGTTAATTAACCATAAGCACACAACACATCACAATAATGGGGTAAACATGGCTTTCTCTCCGATTCGTCGCCAGCTGGTGATGGGAATGATGGCGGTCGCACTGGTGGCGGGCGTGAACGTAAAAAGCGTTGCGGCAGAAGATTTGCTGGCGCAGGTTAAGAGCAAAGGTGAGCTGCGCGTCGGGCTGGAAGGCACCTATCCGCCGTTCAGCTTTCAGGATGAAAACGGCAAGCTGACCGGTTTTGAAGTCGAGTTTGCTCAGGAGCTGGCCAAACACCTCGGCGTGAAAGCGGAACTCAAACCGACCAAATGGGACGGTATGCTGGCCTCACTGGATTCCAAACGTATCGACGTGGTGATCAACCAGGTGACCATCTCCGACGAGCGCAAGAAGAAGTATGACTTCTCCACGCCGTACACCATCTCTGGCGTGCAGGCGCTGACGCTGAAGAAGAACGCGGGCTCCATCACCAAACCGGACGATCTGTCCGGCAAGAAAGTCGGCGTGGGTCTCGGCTCTAACTATGAGCAGTGGCTGCGTGACAACGTTAAAGGCGTGGATGTCCGCACCTATGATGATGACCCAACCAAATATCAGGATCTGCGTTCCGGCCGCCTCGATGCCATTCTGGTGGACCGCTTAGCGGCGCTGGATCTGGTGAAGAAAACCGGCAATACCATGGCGGTTGCTGGCCCGGCATTCTCCCGTCTGGAAGCGGGCGTGGCGCTGCGTAAAGGCAACGAATCGCTGCTGAAAGCGATTGATGGTGCCATCGCCGACATGCAAAAAGATGGCTCGCTGAGCAAGCTGTCTGAGAAGTGGTTCGGCGCGGACGTGACGAAATAATGCAGGAAAGTTTACAGCTGGTGCTGGATTCAGCACCTTTTCTGCTGAAGGGCGCGCTGTTTACGCTGCAGCTGAGTATCGGCGGGATGTTCTTCGGCCTGATACTCGGCTTCGTGCTGGCGCTGATGCGCCTGTCACGTTTCTGGCCGGTTAACTGGCTGGCGCGTTTTTATGTGTCGATCTTTCGCGGTACGCCGTTGATTGCCCAGCTGTTTATGATCTACTACGGTCTGCCGCAGTTTGGCATCGAGCTTGACCCGATTCCGTCGGCGATGATTGGTCTGTCACTCAACACCGCCGCGTATGCGTCAGAATCGCTGCGCGGCGCGATCGCGGCGATTGAGCGCGGTCAGTGGGAAGCGGCAGCCAGCATTGGGATGACGCCGTGGCAGACGCTGCGTCGCGTCATTCTGCCACAGGCCGCGCGCACCGCGCTGCCGCCGCTCGGTAACAGCTTTATCAGCCTGGTGAAAGATACCTCGCTGGCGGCCACCATCCAGGTGCCGGAGCTGTTCCGTCAGGCGCAGCTGATCACCTCGCGCACGCTGGAAGTGTTCACCATGTATCTGGCGGCCTCGCTGATTTACTGGGTGATGGCGACGCTGTTGTCGGCGCTGCAAAACCGGCTGGAAGCGCACGTCAATCGTCAGGATCGGGAGGCAAGATGAGTGCAATTGAAGTGCGTCAGCTGGTGAAGCAGTTTCACGGCCAGACGGTGCTGCACGGTATCGACCTCGATGTCGCACCTGGTGAAGTGGTGGCGATCATCGGGCCAAGCGGCTCGGGCAAAACTACGCTGCTGCGCAGTATCAATCTGCTGGAAGTGCCGGAAAGCGGCCGGGTCAAAGTGGGTGATATCAGCATCGATGCCAGCCTCGGGCTGAACAAGCAGAAGGATAAAGTGCGCCAGCTGCGTCAGCAGGTCGGCTTTGTGTTCCAGAACTTCAACCTGTTCCCGCATCGTTCGGTGCTGGAGAACATCATTGAAGGGCCGGTCATCGTCAAAGGCGAAGCGAAGGCGGAAGCCATTGCGCGCGCACGCACGCTGCTGGAGAAGGTCGGTCTGCACGGCAAAGAAGAGAGTTTTCCGCGCCGGCTTTCCGGCGGTCAGCAGCAGCGCGTCGCCATTGCCCGCGCGCTGGCGATGCGTCCGCAGGTGATTCTGTTCGATGAGCCGACCTCGGCGCTGGATCCTGAACTGGTGGGCGAGGTGCTCAACACCATCCGCGCGCTGGCGCAGGAGAAACGCACCATGGTGATCGTTACGCATGAAATGAGCTTCGCGCGTGACGTGGCCGATCGCGCCATTTTTATGGATCAGGGGCGCATTGTGGAACAGGGCCCGGCCAAAGCGCTGTTCAGCAATCCGCAGCAGGCGCGCACCCGGCAATTTCTCGACAAGTTTCTTAATCAATAATCTCTCCGGGCCGGTTCGCTGGCCCGATTTATTTCTCCCCCTTAGCAAAATGATTTATTCAGCGCTTATCTTTTTGACGCATTATTAAATTTATTTTCCGGCGATAAAATTAATGCTGGTTTACTCCGCTGCGGAATGTTCTTAATTTCGGCGTGACAATCCGCGCGCATCACACCGGAAAATTATGCCATGAATGCTTAAATAACAGTCATTCACGGGGGAATACCCGAGCGGTCAATTTATCTCTGGTACTGTAAAGTATTGTTATATCAGGACCAGCGGAAAAGTTTTAGGAGTTTCGCTAGAGTCAGCCCCTGCTGCTTGTTGAATAATCGTTGAATAACCATAAAGGCTTCACCGCTTATTTCCTCATTCTTCTCCTTTAAGACCTACACCGCAGCAGGAGTCACAATATGAATAGCGCCAGCAAAGAAGATATTGCATGGGTCAATACTCTGAAAGGAGTGTGCATATTACTGGTGGTACTGTATCACACCGTATTGCCGGGCTTTGAAGGTACGGTAAAATATCTCAGCGCCGGCTGGATCCCGGCGGAAATATGGGTGCAGTTCAACACGGTGCTGTCACCGTTGCGCATGCCCGCGTTTTTCTTCGTCTCCGGCCTGCTGGCCACCAACGGTATTCTTAACCGACCGTGGAAGCAGGTATTTACCAGCCGCATCACGAACCTGTTTTATCTCTATATTCTGTGGGGCTTTATTCAGTGGTGGTCGATTGTCGGCATCTCGACCGAGATCACCGGTCAGCGCATTTCGCAGAACCTTAATGCAGCCTACGCCGGTTCGCTGCTGGAGTTCCTCAAGCTGACCTTCCTGGCAATGAGCACCTCATGGTACCTGTACGGTCTGGCGATCTATTTCCTGTGCGCCAAAGTTTTCCGTCAGCATCCGGTGGCGCTGCTGGTGGCGGCGGTGGTGCTGAATTACCTGGCGGTAGAGAAAATCATTCCGTACTGGGGACCGCAGAGTGTGGCGCAGTATTTCCTGTTCTTCCTGCTGGGCGCGTTCTGGAGCCCGCTGATGCTGCGCCTCAGTCAGCTGCGCCCCGAGAATATCCTGCCGTGGGCCGCACTGGCGGCGCTGTCAGGGATTCACGTGATTTTTGGCCTCGATAAGAGCCTGTTCCTGTGCATCATCGCGGTGCTGGTAAGCGTGGCGGCGTGCCGCTGGCTCAATGCGCACTTTAGCATGCGTTATTTCAACTGGATTGGCCGCAACACGCTGCAGATCTACGTTATTCACCGCATCTTCATTGAGTTCTTCGGCATGTCGGCGATTCTGTTTGCGCAGCGCCATCATCTGTTTGAGCAGGCGTGGTTTTCGCTGCTGTGGGCGTGCTTCTACCCGCTGGCGATTGTCGGTATCTGTTCGCTGTGTTCGGTGGCGGTTTGGTCGCTGACCAATCGTGGTCTGGGGCAGTCGCTGTTTGTGTTCCCGACGCTGATTGGCCTGAAACGCAGTAAGTCGGTGGCGTGATGTTCGCTGGTAAGCGTTAAATAGGTACAAAAACGAGGGCACGTTTCGTAGCGGCGCGATTCATCGCGCAATAAATTGCGCCGCTACGGCCTTGTTGCAATTTGCGGTGTCCTGCACCGATCCCCATTACGCCATCCATGGCGCCCGGGCTTTACTTAACCAATGGTCATCAGGCTGGCGTTACCGCCGGCGGCGGCGGTATTCACGCTCAGCGAGCGCTCAATCAGCAAACGCTCCAGCAGCAGATTGGTCTCGCCGCGGGCAAAGCCCTGCACTGACACAATCGCGCCTTCGCGGGCAGCAATCTGTTCGCACAGGCTGCGCAGCTGATCGGCATCGCCGTGGTAAATCACCGCATCAAACTCCGCCGCCAGCACATCTTTCGCCAGCGTGATGCGCGCCTGCACGGCCGCCGGCAGCGACTGGCGCAGCGTGCGGTGCAGCTCGTCATCCTGCCACAGCGCCTGGCTACCAACGCTGGTTACCGCCGCCAGCTGAACCAGCGCATCCTGCTGATTATCGGCGATACACAGGACGCGATCGCGCGGCAGCAATGAGAAGGTGTTGCGCTCACCGGTCGGGCCCGGCAGCAGACGCACGGTTCCGGCCTGCGCCAGTGCGTCGTAGCGCTGACACAGCGCCAGCAGCGCCGGCTTATCCTGTGCCCAGCTCTGCAATGCCTGGTGCGCGCTCATCAGCGTGGCGCGCACGCTGCTGTCCACCGGACGCTCCGCATCCTGACGATCAAAGGTGATGCGCAGCGCACCGTCCGGACGATTGGCCAGCAGGCGGTAAAGATAGAGCGGACCGCCGGCTTTCGGACCGGTGCCGGACAGACCTTCACCGCCGAACGGCTGCACGCCGACCACCGCGCCCACCATGTTGCGGTTCACGTACAGGTTGCCGACTTTGGCTCCGGCCGTCACCTGCGCAATGGTTTCGTCGATACGGGTATGCACGCCAAGCGTCAGGCCATAGCCCGAAGCGTTAATCTGCTCAATCAGCTGCGGCAGGTTGTTGCGTGCAAAGCGCACCACGTGCAGCACCGGACCGAACACCTCTTTATCCAGATCGCTCACCTGATCGAGCTCAATCAGCGTCGGTTTGATAAAGGTGCCGCTGTGCCACTCTTTGCTGTCCTGCGCATGCTCCTGCACCGCCTGATACACTTTGAAGCCTTTATTACGCATCGCCTGGATATGGCGCTCGATATTGGCTTTGGCTTCAGCGTCGATCACCGGACCGACGTCGGTTGACAGGCGCTCCGGATTGCCCATGCGGCATTCGGCCATGGCACCACGCAGCATCTTCAGCGTGTGGTCGGCCACATCTTCCTGCACGCACAGCAGACGCAGCGCCGAGCAGCGCTGACCGGCGCTGTCAAACGCCGAGGCGACGATATCCACCACCACCTGTTCGGTCAGCGCCGAAGAGTCGACGATCATGGCGTTCATGCCGCCGGTTTCGGCGATCAGCGGCGTCGGACGACCCTGCGGATCGAGGCGGCCGGCGAGGTTGCGCTGCAGCAGGGTCGCGACCGCCGTTGAGCCGGTGAACATCACGCCGCGCACGCGCTCGTCGCCGGTCAGCTGGGCACCGACCGTTTCGCCCTGGCCTGGCAGCAGCTGCAGCACGCCAGCCGGTACGCCGGCATCCAGCATGATCTGCACCGCCTGCGCGGCAATCAGCGGCGTCTGCTCGGCCGGTTTCGCCAGCACGCTGTTGCCGGCGGCCAGCGCGGCAGCTATCTGGCCGGTGAAGATCGCCAGCGGGAAGTTCCACGGGCTGATGCACACTACCGGACCCAGCGGGCGATGGGTTTCGTTATCGAAATCGTCGCGCACCATGCCGGCGTAGTAGTAGAGGAAGTCGACCGCTTCACGCACTTCGGCGATGGCGTTGTTGTAGGTTTTACCTGCTTCGCGCACCAGCAAACCGATCAGTTGCTGCATCTGGTCTTCCATTGCCTGAGCGGCACGCTCAAGGATCGCGGCACGCTCCTGCGGCGGCGTGGCGAACCAGATTGGCCCGGCATTCACTGCGGCATCCAGCGCACAGGAGACCTCTTCAGCGCTGGCTTCACGCACGCTGCCGACGATATCCGCTGGCGTGGCCGGGTTAATCACCGGACGGCTGCTGCCGGCACTCAGTTCGCCATCGATCATCGGCTGAGCCTGCCACGACTGGCTGGCGCTGGAGAGCAGGGCGCTGGACAGCGACGCCAGGCGGTGTTCGTTGGCCAGATCCAGACCGGCGGAGTTGACACGCTTGTCGCCATACAGATCGCGCGGTAGTGGAATCTTCGGATGCGGCAGGCCAATTGCGCCTTCCACCGCCCCCATTTTCTCCACCGCAGCCACCGGGTCGGCCACCAGTTCGTCAATCGGCAGCGTATTGTCAGCGATGCGGTTAACGAACGAGGTGTTGGCACCGTTTTCCAGCAGGCGACGTACCAGATAAGCCAGCAGGGTTTCGTGGGTACCGACCGGCGCATAAATCCGGCACGGTCGGTTCAGCTTGCCGTCCGCCACTTTTCCTACCACCTGCTCGTACAGCGGTTCGCCCATGCCGTGCAGGCACTGGAATTCGTACTGGCCAGGATAGTAGTTGTTGCCCGCCAGCTGGTAGATCGCCGCCAGCGTGTGGGCGTTGTGGGTGGCAAACTGCGGATAAATCAGGTTAGGCACCGCCAGCAGCTTGCGCGCGCAGGCGAGGTAGGAGATGTCGGTGTACACCTTGCGCGTATAAACCGGATAGCCTTCGAGGCCTTCCATCTGCGCACGTTTGATTTCGCTATCCCAGTAAGCGCCTTTCACCAGACGGATCATCAAACGACGGCGGCTGCGCTGCGCCAGATCCACCAGCGCATCGATCACAAACGGGCAGCGCTTCTGGTACGCCTGAATCACGAAACCAATGCCGTTCCAGCCTTCCAGCTCCGGCTCAAAGCACAGTTTCTCCAGCAGATCGAGCGACAGCTCCAGGCGATCCGCTTCTTCGGCATCGATGTTGATGCCGATGTCATACGAGCGCGCCAGCAGCGTCAGCGATTTCAGGATTGGGTAGAGCTCTTCCATCACCCGCTCATACTGCGCGCGGCTGTAGCGCGGATGCAGCGCCGACAGCTTGATGGAGATGCCCGGACCTTCATAAATGCCGCGCCCGTTGGAGGCTTTACCAATCGCGTGAATCGCCTGCTGATAGGAGACCAGATAGGCTTTGGCATCGCTGGCGGTGAGTGCCGCTTCACCCAGCATGTCGTAAGAGTAGCGGAAGCCTTTCTCTTCGAGTTTGCGTGCGTTAGCCAGCGCTTCAGCGATGGTTTCGCCGGTGACGAACTGCTCGCCCATCAGGCGCATCGCCATATCAACGCCTTTGCGCACCAGCGGTTCACCGCTCTTGCCGATGATGCGGTTCAGCGACTTCGACAGGTTAGCTTCGTTGTGCGTAGAGACCAGACGACCGGTAAACAGCAGGCCCCAGGTGGCGGCGTTAACGAACATCGACGGGCTGCGGCCGAGGTGCGACTGCCAGTTGCCGTTGCTGATTTTGTCGCGGATCAGCGCATCGCGGGTGGGCTTGTCAGGAATACGCAGCAGCGCTTCCGCCAGACACATCAGCGCTACGCCTTCCTGAGACGAAAGCGAGAACTCCTGCAGCAGGCTTTGCACCATGCCGGCGCGCCCGGTTGCCCCTTTTTGGTGCCTTAGCTTGTCCGCCAGGCTGTATGCCAGCTGGTGGGTTTTCTCCGCCAGCGGGGCAGGGAGACGCGCCTGCTCCAGCAGCATTGGCACCGCATCGGTCTCGGGACGACGCCACGCGGCGGTGATAGCCGAGCGGCTGACCGACTGCGGCAAAATGTGTTCTGCGAAGTCGAGGAAAGGCTGGAAGCTCTCTTCCGGCGCGCGCTCATCGTCCGCGGCATCATTCAGCTGCAGCGGAATCTCCGCCAGCGTTTCTCCCGCTTCCAGCTGACCGAGATAGTTAAAAATTGCCTGTTTAATCAGCCAGTGCGGCGTGCGGTCAATCTTCTGCGCCGCCAGTTTAATGCGATCGCGGGTGGCTTCATCCAGCTTCACCCCCATGGTGGTGGTTCCCATGATGTCCTCGTCCTCAGAATGTGAATCAACTTCAGCGTGGGCTGCACTATCACCCATGTTGCAACTTTGTGCAACCGTGTTAAATGTGACCCGGGTTGCACGTTTTTAACCGGCTTTCATGTTAACGCAGCAAAAGCGGCACAGAACTTGCTGCAAGAAACTCGCCAACGTTGCAACCCACCGCAACAGGACGCGTCCTGGCTTGCATGAGGTGCAACTTAAAGTGTGAACAGGCGCAACCTGTGAGCATGAAAAATGCAAAGTCAGGTGAAACCCAGGTAACAGCTGTGTTAAATGCATTGTGCGCGTCGCACCTTTGCGGCAGGATACCGCGCCTTATGAGAAATCGCTTTCTCTGGATGCGGTAAAGCCCTGACGTTATCCCGTTCCGGTAACGCAGGAAAAAGATTTCTCTTAAGAGATCAAATAATAAGTGGAGAGACAGATGACAGTAAGTACACCGATGCTGGTGACATTTATCATTTACATCCTCGGGATGGTGTTGATTGGTTTTATCGCTTACCGCTCAACCAAAAACTTCGACGATTATATTCTGGGCGGCCGCAGCCTCGGCAGCGTGGTGACCGCGCTGTCAGCCGGTGCGTCGGACATGAGCGGCTGGCTGCTGATGGGACTGCCGGGCGCGATTTTTCTCTCCGGGATTTCTGAAAGCTGGATTGCTATCGGCCTGACGATTGGCGCCTGGCTGAACTGGAAAATTGTCGCGGGTCGCCTGCGCGTGCAGACCGAGCATCACAATAACGCCTTAACCCTGCCGGACTTTTTTACCAGCCGCTTCGAAGACCACAGCAAAATTCTGCGCGTCATCTCCGCACTGGTCATCCTGATTTTCTTCACCATTTACTGCGCATCTGGCGTGGTTGCCGGCGCGCGCCTGTTTGAAAGCACCTTCGGCATGAGTTATGAAACTGCGCTGTGGGCTGGCGCGGCGGCAACCATTCTTTATACGCTGGTGGGCGGTTTCCTGGCGGTGAGCTGGACCGATACCGTGCAGGCCAGCCTGATGATTTTTGCGCTGATCCTGACGCCGGTGATTGTGATTATCGCCGTCGGCGGACTGGATGATTCGCTGGCGGTGATTGAAGCCAAAAGCCTGGAAAACCTCGACATGCTGAAGGGCCTGAACTTCGTGGCGGTGATTTCGCTGCTCGGCTGGGGTCTGGGCTACTTCGGTCAGCCGCATATTCTGGCGCGCTTCATGGCAGCAGATTCGCACCGTTCAATCCGCACCGCGCGCCGCATCGGCATGGCCTGGATGATCCTGTGCCTGGCCGGTGCCGTTGCGGTGGGCTTCTTTGGTATCGCCTATTTCCAGAACCATCCGGAGCAGGCAGCAGGTGTGAGCGAAAACGGCGAGCGTGTGTTTATCGAGCTGGCACGCATTCTGTTCAACCCGTGGATCGCCGGTATTCTGCTGTCGGCTATTCTGGCAGCGGTGATGTCGACCCTGAGCTGTCAGCTGCTGGTGTGCTCCAGCGCGCTGACCGAAGATCTGTATAAAGGTTTTCTGCGTAAAAATGCCAGTCAGAAAGAGCTGGTGTGGGTCGGGCGTCTGATGGTGCTGCTGATTGCGCTGGTGGCAATTGCGCTGGCTTCTAACCCGGATAACCGCGTACTGGGGCTGGTGAGCTACGCCTGGGCAGGTTTTGGTGCCGCATTCGGTCCGGTGGTGCTGTTCGGCGTGTGCTGGAAGCGCATGACGCGCAACGGTGCGCTGGCCGGCATGATTATCGGTGCCGCCACGGTGCTGATCTGGAAGCAGTACGCCTGGCTCAACCTGTATGAAATCATCCCGGGCTTCCTGTTTGCCAGCATCGCGATTGTGGTGGTGAGCCTGGCCGGTCGCGAACCGTCGGCTGAAGCGCAGCAGCGTTTCGATGCCGCCGAAGCGGAATACAACACCAAATAACGGTGATGGTCTGAGTAAAGCGGGGGACGCGCTTGCCGTGTTCCCCGCAGTTTTCGTGTCACGTCCTCTGCGCGCGATGTATCGCGCAATCTGTCACCCCGCCCTGACTTTCCCGCATCGCTACCTGGCCCGCAAAAGCAAAATTAATTTCGCGCAGTGACTTGTATTTTTATCCACGATAATGATAATCGATATCGTTCGCACTTTACGTATTTTTACCTAAGGTTTACCCTCCTTAACATTCAAGAGGTTGGTGATGTTCGTTCCGTTTCTCATCATGCTGCGCGAAGGTCTCGAGGCAGCGCTCATCGTCAGCCTGATTGCCAGCTACCTGAAACGCACCCAGCGCAGCCAGTGGTTCCCCGCGATGTGGGCCGGCGTGTTTATCGCCGCGGCACTGTGCCTGGCGCTCGGCATCTTTATCAATGAAACCACCGGTGAGTTCCCGCAGAAACAGCAGGAGCTGTTCGAGGGTATCGTGGCGGTGATTGCCGTGGTGATCCTCACGTCAATGGTGTTCTGGATGCGCAAGGTGTCGCGCAACATCAAAGCTACGCTGGAAAAATCGGTCGATCAGGCACTGCAGAAGCCGGGCGGCAGCGGCTTGCCGCTGGTGCTGATGGTGTTTCTCGCCGTGGCGCGAGAAGGGCTGGAGTCGGTGTTCTTTCTGCTGGCCGCGTTTACCCAGGATGTCGGCTATGCGCCGCCGATTGGCGCGGTGCTGGGCCTGGCGACCGCCATCGTCCTCGGCATGCTGATTTACTACGGCGGTGTGCGTCTTAACATGGCGCACTTCTTCCGCTGGACCAGCCTGTTCATCCTGCTGGTGGCGGCCGGTCTGGCAGCCGGTGCTATCCGCGCCTTCCACGAAGCGGGACTGTGGAACCACTTCCAGGCAACCGCGTTTGACTTCAGCAACACGCTCTCCACCCATTCGATCTTCGGTACGCTGCTGGAAGGCATTCTGGGATACCAGGAAGCGCCAAGCGTCAGCGAAGTGGCGGTATGGCTGATTTACCTGATCCCGGCGCTGCTGCTGTTTTTCTTTCCGGCGCGTCCGGCACCCAGCGCCGCACGGTCGGTGCGCTAAATTTTCGCAGGCGCCCGCGCGCCTGTACCTTCATGTAACAGGGATATGATTATGACGATTCGCTTCCGCCGCAAGGCGCTGTTGCTCTCTATGCTGGCGCTGTCCGGTGCCGCTTCTGCCGCTGCCGTACCGCAGGTCACGGTAACCGTCACTGATAAACAGTGCGAGCCGATGTCGCTCAACGTGCAGGCCGGTAAAACCCAGTTCATCATCAAAAACAACAGCCAGAAAGCGCTGGAGTGGGAAATCCTCAAAGGGGTGATGGTGGTGGAAGAGCGCGAAAACATCGCGCCGGGCTTCAGCCAGAAGCTCACCGCTAACCTGGAAGCGGGCGAATATGACATGACCTGCGGCCTGCTCACCAATCCGAAAGGCAAACTGGTGGTCAGCGGTGACAGCCAAACCGCCAGCAGCGGCAAGCCGGACGTGCTGCAGCTGGTCGGGCCGATTGCCGACTATAAAGTCTACGTGATGGGCGAGGTGAGCGCGCTGGTGGCAGGCACCAAAGCCTTTACCGACGCGGTCAAAGCCGGTGACGTGGAAAAAGCCAAAGCGCTGTATGCGCCGACGCGCGTGCACTACGAGCGCATCGAGCCGATTGCCGAACTGTTCTCTGACCTCGACGGCAGCATCGATGCGCGTGAAGATGACTTCGAGAAAAAAGCCGAAGATCCAAAATTCACCGGTTTCCACCGGCTGGAAAAACTGCTGTTCGCGGATAACACCACTAAAGGCGCGGACGCCTTTGCTGACCAGCTGTATAAAGATGTGCAGGATCTGCAAACCCGCGTCAGCGAGCTGGCCTTCCCGCCGGCGAAAGTGGTGGGTGGCGCGGCAGGCCTGATCGAAGAAGTGGCGTCCAGCAAAATCTCCGGTGAGGAAGATCGCTACAGCCGTACCGATCTGTCCGATTTTCAGGCCAACATCGACGGCGCACAGAAAATCGTTAATCTGCTGCGTCCTCTGCTGCAAAAAGCCAATCCGCAGCTGCTGGCGAAAGTGGACGCGAACTTTAAGAAAGTGGATGGCATCCTCAGCAAGTACCGCACCAAAGACGGTTTTGCCTCCTATGAAAAGCTCACCACCAGCGACCGTAATGCGCTGAAAGGGCCCATCACCACGCTGGCGGAAGATCTCTCTCTGCTGCGCGGCACTTTAGGTCTTGATTAATCATGAGTAAAAAAAATGACGCGGCGCAACCGTCGCGTCGTCGTCTGTTACAGGGATTGGGCATGCTGGGTGGCGCGGCGGCACTGGGCGGCGGCTGTCCGTTTCATGCCGCCAGCGCGGCAGAGAGTTTTTCACCCGGCACGGTTGCACCCGACGCGCGCCAGCAGGCGCAACCGTTTTACGGCGCTCATCAGGCCGGCATCCTGACGCCGCAGCAGGCATCTATGATGCTGGTGGCGTTTGATGTGCTGGCCAGTGATAAAGCCGAACTGGAACGCCTGCTGCGGCTGCTGACGCAGCGCTTCGCCTTCCTCACCCAGGGCGGACCGGCGCCGGCGGTGCCCAATCCGCAGCTGCCGCCGCTGGACTCCGGCATCCTTGGCGCAAAGATTGCGCCCGATAACCTGACGCTGACGCTGTCGGTCGGCAGTTCGCTGTTTGATGAACGTTTCGGGCTGGCGGCGCATAAGCCCAGCCAGCTGCAGACGATGACACGCTTCCCGAACGATTCGCTCGACGCCGCGCAGTGCCACGGTGACCTGCTGATTCAGATCTGTGCCAATACGCAGGATACGGTGATCCACGCGCTGCGCGACATTATCAAGCACACGCCGGATCTGCTGGCGGTGCGCTGGCGGCGCGACGGCTTTATTGCTGACCATGCCGCGCGCAGCAAAGGGCGCGAAACGCCGATCAACCTGCTGGGTTTCAAAGATGGCACCGCCAATCCGGATACCCACAATGCGCAGTTAATGGACCAGCTGCTGTGGGTAACGCCCGACCAGCAGGAACCGGCGTGGACGCACGGCGGCAGCTATCAGGCGGTGCGCATCATTCGTTTTCACGTCGAGATGTGGGATCGCACGCCGCTGGGCGAGCAGCAAACCATTTTTGGTCGTGAGAAGCTGTCCGGCGCACCGCTGGGGATGCAGCACGAGCACGACGTGCCGGATTATGCCCGCGATCCGGACGGCCAGATCATCGCGCTGGATGCGCATATCCGGCTCGCCAATCCGCGCACGCCGCAAACCGACAGCAGCCTGATGCTGCGGCGCGGCTACAGCTACTCCTCGGGCATTACCGGGGCAGGGCAGCTGGATATGGGGCTGCTGTTCGTCTGTTATCAGCATGATTTAAGCAAAGGCTTTATTACCGTGCAGAAACGACTGAACGGTGAAGCGCTGGAGGAATATATTCGTCCCATCGGCGGCGGATACTTTTTTGTTTTGCCCGGCGTGGCGGACAAAAATCATTATCTGGGACAGCCGTTGTTGCAGGCCTGATTAATTAATGTACAGCGCTTGTCCGCCACAGGGCGCGGCAGGCGCTGCCGTTAAGCCCGTCTTAAATTTCCCCTGTTACGCTGCCACATCCGAATTTTCTGAAACAGTTTGTTAAGCCCTGAATTATCCATCCCATTGAATACCATCACTAATTTAATTTAAGCACACCGTAGTGATGCTCCGCTTATCGGGATTTCTTTGCCATAAAGTAAAAATAGTGTTGCAAATCGGCGGAAATATGATGAACTTTAGTCATAGCGTCGTCAGTTGTGTGGCTAAGTCCACTGGAGTTCGCGCATGGCCCGGTCCTCATACGGACAGTTAAATACACGTCAGCTAGCGCAGTTCGCCGCGGGGGAGCGTCTCCCGCCTGAGAATTCTCTTCACTTTTCTTTTATCGCCTTCGAATTCATTTCCGTTGTTTACCGGTGCGCGGCAGCGTTTCGGCGTTGTTGCACACTTTTCTCACTGGCTCGATACGGCTTACAAGGAAGCCAACAAAACCTCTAAAGCGTTCAAATCATCGCCGCGGGTGATCCGCCGCGATAAATGAAACCAACTGTAAGGTGCCACTATGGGAAGACAGAAAGCAGTGATCAAAGCGCGTCGTGAAGCCCGCCGAGTGCTTCGCAGTGACTCTCGCAGTCATCGTCAGCGTGAAGAAGAATCGGTCACTTCGCTGGTGCAGATGGGTGGGCTGGATGCAATTGGCATGGCGCGCGATGTGCGTGACCGGTCACCAATTGAGGCCAGAAACGATGCTCAGGCGCACTATCTTAACGCCATAGAAACGAAACAGCTGATATTCGCGACCGGTGAAGCCGGCTGCGGTAAAACCTGGATCAGCGCTGCGAAAGCAGCCGAGGCCCTGATCAATAAGGACATCGAAAGGATCATTGTGACGCGCCCGGTTTTACAGGCGGATGAAGATCTCGGTTTCCTGCCAGGAGACATCTCCGAGAAATTCGCCCCTTATTTCCGACCGGTATACGACGTTCTGGTTAAACGTCTCGGCGCTTCCTTTATGCAGTACTGCCTGCGACCCGAAATCGCCAAGGTAGAGATCGCGCCCTTCGCTTATATGCGCGGACGTACCTTTGAGAATGCGGTGGTGATTCTGGATGAGGCGCAAAACGTCACCGCTGCGCAGATGAAGATGTTCCTGACCCGCTTGGGCGAAAACGTCACCGTGATTGTCAACGGTGATGTCACCCAGTGCGACCTGCCCGCCAGCGTCAAATCTGGCCTTGCCGATGCGCTGGCGCGCTTCGAAGAGGATGAGATGATTGGCGTGGTGCGGTTCGGCAAAGACGACTGCGTTCGCTCGGCACTGTGCCAGCGCACGCTGCATGCTTACAGTTAATCGAGCACGACGACTATCAGGATGACGTTAAACCCGGCGCAAGCCGGGTTTTTTATGTCTGTTAGCCCGGATGCGGTTGGCACGTCGCGCGGCATCTGTTCAGGGCGGCACAGCTCGTCATAACGTGAATTCAGCACCAGGGATATCGGGTCCTTACAGACAAATAAAAATATTATTGTGCTGTTTGAAATGCACCAGCACCTGCACATATTTATAAAATTGCAGCCGGTTATCCATGCCCAGTTTCTTCATTGCATTGCGGCGGTAAGTATAAGAGCTGTTGGGGGAGCAGTGCATGATGCGGGAAATATTCACGATATCGTGCCCGTAACCACTCAATATCACCAGCCGTTTCTCTGCATCAGAAAGTTGCGCTTGTTTACGTACTTTCAGCGAGCGGAAAAACTCTCGCTGATCCATGCCGGCCAGCAGTAAAGCGGTTGCGTTAAAAATGCGGCTGATAAAATTACCGGCATCTTCAATGAACAAGCCGGATGCGTTGAAGGTAATATGTATGGCAGAACTGTGCTCATGCTTACCCAGCGGCTTTTCATTGCTTTTATATTGCAGGCCGCTATTAATGATTGCCGCGTTTTCAGTAAAAATGAGATGCGCCGTTTCACTCAGCCTGGAGACGTTCTGCTGCAGAATCTGATACTCATCAAGCGGTTTAACCTGACTGATGTGTTCAATCAGCCTGATGAGGCCGAGACGGTAATAAACATTATTTGACTCAACGGCGACGCTCAACATAATACAACTCCTTGTATAATGGCGATTCCTTTATATCTGTCAGGACCTGCGCGTCTGCCGGTTTACAGGGCTGGCGCGTAGCTGTTAATAATCTGGACATAATGTTTACGCTGATAATCGGTAAACTCATTAATAGTGGTTTGCAGGGTAAAAACCAGCACGTCAAGGTCTGCGGGATTATAGGTAGGATGCTGAGGTATTTTGATTACGGATTGCACCTGCCGGACGACCTCCCCCTCATCCAGATAACGGTTGGCTACCTGAATGACGTCAAGCTTAGCCGGACCAATCTGGTGTTTTAACAGTTTACCTTCCGTCTGGAAGCCAGGCAGACGAAAGCGCAGGTTCTCCATTTCCTTTTCTACCCATTGCTCCTGCGTCTGCTCTTCCGCCAGCGCCGCGCGCGTGATGACAATGCGGTACTCTTTGTCATCCGGATCGCGGAACAGCAGAATCTGGATTGAACGGTCCAGTACCGGCGGCGTTGTCATAAATACGCCTTCGGTCATGGAATACATAATGCTTTTATTACTCATAAGAAACAGGCTCCATTGTTGAGAGATGAGCAGGGATAAGCAGAATTTCAACGCGCCGGTTCGCCTGACGACCCAGGGCTGAGCTATTGCTGGTGACAGGTTCTGCTGCCCCAGCGCCACGCACCCGGATGCGTGCGGCGTCCACATGGTTATTCATCAGCCAGTTGCGCACGGCAGTGGCTCGCTCCAGCGAGAGTGAAGCGTTCAGGGTGTCACCGCCGCTGCTGTCAGCGTGCCCGACAATCATCAGCTGCGTGTGCGGCGACAGCGCGATTTGTTGCGCCATCGCCTCAAGGTGTGTCAGTGCCTGCGGTGAAATGCGCGCTTTACCGGGCTCAAACAGCGGCACGGTAGTCGCCGTCGTCATGACCTTGATCGACCGCAACCCGTGAATCTGAAGTTCAGCATGTTGGGCGAGGACGGCACACCGGTTCAGGCCCCAGCTCAGCATCGACAGCTGCGCCGCACACTGTGCCTGTTGCCCATACAGCTGCTGAAGCGTCGCGAGGTTGTGCTGCAGTGATGCCACCGAGAGTTGTTCCGGCGTCGGTAACGAGGCGATGGACTGAGCGTAGGCTTGCTGCTGCTGTTCTGCGCGCCAGCCCGCTGCGGTTACTTGCACAGCCAGCAGCAGCGCAATCAGACCCAGACTCCACAGCCAGGCCGGCTGTTTGCCATACACCGCCGGTGGCGCTACATGCGGTACGGTGACAGGGCGACGCTGCCGCACCGCAGGCAGGGGTAACATTGATATCCGTCTGCCTAGCGGTGGCAGAATGGCGTAGCGCTCCGCCAGCCAGCTGGACCATGCGCCATGCCGGGTAAAGCCATAGCCATAGTCACACAGCAGCACCGCGCTGAGTTGCAGCGGATACTGCGTCACAATGTGCTGCAGCGTGGTAACAATCTGCTGCTGCTCCATCCAGTCCAGTAATTCACTGCCCAGTGCGGCGCGTTGAACGTGGCTGGCGATAGCGTGATCCTGCATTATAAGCTGCTGCTTTACGCGGCTCATCTCCCCGGCCAGCGTACGCGCCTCCCGCTGGTTGATATCCAGCTCGCCGCACCAGGTCGCATTGGTTAGCGAATGCTGACGTAACTCGCTACTTAACTGCGCATAGATTCCCAGGAAACAGGGCAGGCTGGTTGCTGACATCACACCGGCAAAATCCCGCTTCCAGCGCATCAGCTGGTCAGTGATGATGTCCACGCTGTCGTGGCCATCAGGCAAAAAGGGGAAAAATGTCACCACGTCGGTAGAAGGCGCGTGCTGCTGAATATAATCAAGACGGTGGCTTAGCTCTGCGGGCGTAGTAATCAGTGACCAGGCCGCTGTGCGGCTGAAGCGGGCACTGTCAGTGTAGTTGGATTCGGTGAACCATTTTTTCGCATACGGTCCGAGGATTAGCACGACCGGCGCCGGGATTTCAGGCTCGGCTTCGAGAGTGGGCGGGGATGAGGGGAGCGCGCGCGTTTCCCGCCGCCATTGCTGCACGATCAGCATCACGGCCAGGATCACGAACCCGATCATCAGCAGGTTACCGCTAAGCGGATCGGGTTCGAGCCACGTAAGGGCGGAGATAATGATCAGCGCACTGGCGACCACGAGCACAGGCAGTTTTTGCGTGCGCATCAAAGCCCCCCGCTTAGCAGCGTGCGACATCCATACCAGAGTAATCCCAGCAGTAAGCCTGATATCAGTAACTGGAATAGCGGTCTTCTCCAGCGCCACACCGCATTTGTGTCCGCAGCCTGCACCGATACGGGTTCATCAATAGCGGCCATCTCCTCCGCATCCGCTTCCACTGGGGCAACCTGCCGAGCGCAAACAGGTAGCTGCGCGCTGCCCGGCAAAGGCTGTGGTGACAGGGTATACAGCGTCAACGCGGCACCGTTGATCTCTTCATTAGCCGATCCCAGCAATAGCTGGCTGTGCGCGTAGCGGTAAATATCGGTTTCGTAATGACCATAAAAGCCGGGTGCCAGCTGATAGCTGTTCCAGCTGAGTCCCTGTGCGGCGAGACAACCGGTTGCCGCCCGGTCAATCACCCGACACATCAGGCGATGTAAAGCGTTCACCTCTGCCACTGGATAGCCTTTATCTGCCAGGTAGCGACTGTAGCAGGTGATTTTTTGCTGCAACTGCTGCTGGAGATCCAGCTGTGAGGGAATAATGCCGCGCATATTGAGCAGCGTGCAGCTGGCGATCAGCTCGGCCAGTGCAGGATGGGTGTTTACCATGCCGCCTCCCGAATCTCGCCCCAGCCGACACCGTTTATGTAAGGGCACAAGCGGATGCAATGTGCATGGCTGGCTGAATCTGCGTTCAATGCCACCCGGAGCTCAAACGTCTCTCCGTTATCACGCCTGTGCAGGCTGTTGATCTCGTCGGGGGAAAGCTGCTGCTGCATCAGCGGCGTGTTGTCAGCTTTATGTACGCTGAGGTGCCACCACAGCACCTCAGCGCCTGGCAGATCGATATCGGCCCGTTTCAGCTTTACCAGGTGATGCCGGATAAAGACCTGCTGCCGGAAATTGACGCCAATACGCTGCTCAAACGCCTGCAACGTCCGTTGCAGACCCAGCCCCCACGGGCCGAGATCCACCGGTTCCTGGCTGATGCCAAGCAAACAGCGGATTCGCTGGCAGGAAATAGCGTCCCGTTCCCACCACGCAGCATCAATCAGGCTGCGCTCTTTTGCCTCATTAGTGTGATCGCTCCAGAATTTGGGCGCGTCATTCCTGCCGTAGTAATGCCAAAGCACTGCTTTATCCGGCGTGTACAGATCGTAGCCGTGAGTGTACGCCCTTGCCGCTAATGAAATTTCTTCACCGCTAAAAAATAGCTGCGGATCGTAAGGCACGTTTTCCACAAAATGGCCATCGGCAAAGATAAAACCGGCAGCCAGATAGCCGCTGTAACGCGGAGTGTCATCCTGCATGGCGGCGGATTTCAGCGTAACAATACCCTTGTCATTAAACTGGCTAAAGACCAGACGGCTGATCCGGGTGCTCCGTTCGCTGGCTTGCTGATCGGGCGTATAGGGCGGGGGATAATGGCTCAGAACCGGTCGGGTGCTCTGAGGGCGCAGACGCTCCAGCATTGCAATCATTTCATCATCCCAATGCGGAATGAAACGGCTGTGAGAATCAATCTGCAGGTGATACCGCTGCCCGGCGAACAGCGTGTTGCTCAGATGCCGGGCCCAGCAGGCTCCCTGACTTTTCATGTAATCAACCGCGATCAGATCAATGATTGCGCCATCTTTGACCAGCCGATAGCGCAGATGCCCCCCATGCGTGCCAGCCTGCTGACAGCTGAAACCGTGCGCAGTAAAAGGTGAGACATCGCCGTCATCCTGCCAGCACACCGCAATATGCAGCCTGTCGGGCTGACTCGCCTGTGCCAGCATATCCAGCAGCGTAGGGATAAGCTCTGTGTCCCGGTAGCTGGCAATTCCGATAAAAATCGTATTCATATCAGCAGTCTGGATAGTGTGAGAACATCAGTTCACCACCAGCAGGATTTCAGCGCGCGCCGTGAGTTTGCCATCCTCAGGGAGCGTGCCGTTGCCTTCCAGCAGGGTCGCTTTCCAGCGGTAATTCACCGGTACGCTGTCGGCCACGTTGAGGCGCGTTTCGCCGAGCGAGCCGTCAGCCGGCATCTTGCCATTGCTGCTGTCAGTGACCTGGATTTTCATGCGGTCGCTGTTTCCGGCGCTGTCTGCCGCCGGGATGGTGCCATCGCTATTGGGTGATGCCGCAGATAATGACGCGGTTGCACTGTAAGACCCGTAGTCGGTGGCGCATGTCAGGCTGAAATTCAAATCGCGCACCACTCCGCGTTTAAGGTCACTGGCCGCGACGTCGCCGAAATCCACCGTGCGCGGGCCATCCAGACTGCAACTGGGGATGCTGACAATACGAATATCGCCAATCTGCAGCAGCTGGGCATAGGTAGACGCGGTATCGACGGTGATCCAGTTACGCAGGATAACCCCGGCATTCAGCGCGATATCTCCCTTGGGATCTTTTAGTTTCAGCCGCGGTGCGGTTTTGATGAATTCCAGCCTGAAATAGGAATTGACCGGGTAATTGAAACGCTTCTCCGGCATCGTCTGGAAAGAAGGGTAGTAACCAAAGTTGCCGGTGGCGTTAGTCCAGGCTGGCCTGACGCTTAGCCCGGCAATATTGGTGGTAAAGTAGCGCGCCGTGCCGGTGGGCTGTAAGGGCGGCAGCGCTGTTTTGCCGTAGCTCTCTCCGGGAACACAGTTGATGTAACTGATTTGACGCGCCTGCATGCTGGAATTCAGCGTTGCAATGATGGCGTCGGTGGTCGCATTGGCATCAACATAAAGGGTAGTGCCGCTAATGTTGAGCGTCGTGGGTTTTTCACCGCCAAATGCAGGATCGGGATCCCACTGGCAGGCCGCCATGGCTGGCAGGCTCAGTAACGTACTCACTACCAGTATCAGGCTATTCCGTCGTTTCATTCTCAGCTCTCCTGTCCCTGGCTCAGTCTGACAATCAGTTCCTGCGGCAAAATCTGCAACAGTTCGGCAAAACGTTTACCCACCATTTGTTCGGTGATGGCCAGCATGTCACCTACCGGGCTGCTGGGCTCATAGCGTAAAAACCATTGCTGGATTTCACGCAGACGCATCAACGCATCGCTACGATCCTGGATACCGCGCAGCGGAAGTGCCGGTACGCCGGGCGCGGAACCCGCAATATTCGCCGCGGTGAGCGCGACAGCCAGCGGCTCAGCCTCCGGTTCCGTCTGGCTAATATCCGGCAGTGCGTCTGCCGTGGAGTCGGGCGTCGCCTCAGTCGGTTCAGTTGCCTGGGTGACCCGCACTTTACTGACATCGCCCCAGCGAAACAGCGCCAGCAGCCTGACGAGATCGTCAAAACCAGGCGCGTCCTCCCGCAGTGAGTCGGTTAACAGCCGGTGTAACTGACCAAGATGGTAATCGGCGTTGCGCAATGAAATGATGGCGTCCGATTGTTGCTCCTGCCAGCCCAGCATCGCCAGTGATAAGGCGGTCTCGTCCAGCGCCTGTTCGGCATGCGGCGTGAGCTTCGTGCGTTCCACATCGCGTACGCTGAGCTGTAAACCGGTCACTTTTGGCAGCGGCTGCTGTCTTAAATCAGCCAGAATACCTTCATGTGAACTCAGCTCGGCCAGGGCGTTTGCGCGCATAATCGGTTCAAACATCCCTTCGTCATAGCACTGAGGATGAACCTGCTCTGGCCACTGGTTTAACATCCAGATGATCGCGCATAACCCTTCATCCAGCGCAGCCACGCCAATCCGGCGCAAACGGCAGCGGATCAGGATCACGACCAGGCGTAAATCCAGACTGCGGGTTAGCAGGGTTTTGACGTCACGTTCAATCTCTGCCCAGTTAACCGGATCAACGGCTTCCACGAAGTGGCCGTACTCCGCCCCCATTTTGGGCGTTAAGCGACTTTCAAGCAGAAGAAAAGCGGCGTCATCTTCCAGGTTCGCACCGCATGGCGAATCTTCGCTAACCGGTATCAGTAATGGCTGGTACCACACCGGGCACGCCGGGATCGCATAATCACGCACATTTCATCCTTAATAAGCGAGTGTAGAGGGGAGAGTTAAGTAGCCTTACTCAGGAAGCATTATGGTAAATCTCCGGTTCAAAGCTCATGCCCGCCAGCGGTGTATCCTGATCATCTCGCTCCAGCCAGCTGGTATAACCCAGCTGATGACTTTCCCCCAGGGTGGCGCAGGGAACCTCGCTGGCTTCCAGTACCAGACTGACTTCCCAGGCGTACTCAAAGCCAACAAACTGGCGAA
The DNA here is from genome assembly GCF_035783935.1 of Pantoea dispersa. Lineage (GTDB taxonomy): Bacteria > Pseudomonadota > Gammaproteobacteria > Enterobacterales > Enterobacteriaceae > Pantoea > Pantoea dispersa_C. The sequence goes on from NZ_JALKOV010000007.1 coordinate 177,011, forward strand.
CCCATTCACATAACACCGGCAGATCCTGGCCCCATGGGCTGAAACGTACATATTGCTTCAGGGTTAACGGTCCGAAAATCAGCTGAAATTTGTGCTGCCGATCCAGAACGGTTTGACCCAGAAGCGCACCGTCACCCAGCAGCGCCGAGGCGTTGCCCATACCGAGTTGCGTCTGGTCATCGGTTTGCAGGGTGAGCCATTGCCCGACGTACTCGCGCACTTTTACCGGCAGGGCAAAGTAGTAATGCAGCGCGCCAAGCAAGCCTTCGGGATTACGCGCTTCGCGAACCAAATGTGAGACCGCAGCGAGACGGGGGTGGCGCGGCAGAACATTTTCCGTCAGCGCCTGAGGATCAATGCCCATCAGGCTGCCGGTGTAAAAGGAAAAGCGTTCTTCCTGCTGACGATCCAGTGATGCAGTGTCCTGCGAGACCGCCCATGCACGATAGAAATTCGCCAGCGCGCGATGATGAAACAGATCCACAAAATGGGTTAGCGTCTGATCGTGCTGCTCATTCCGGCTGTAGGCGAGCTCGGTTTGGTGTAGCGGCATTGCGCCCTGTGAACCCCAGACGCCCAGACCGAACAGCTGAATGTGTGTTTTCCCCCTGAGCTGACTGACGTGTTCAATTTCGCGTGGCGCAAACCCCATGTGCGGCGTCTGACCAAGAGTAAAGTTTTCACAGGAGGGCAGCGCGGCGGTGCCGGGTTCGGGTTGGTCAGGTGAACGTGCCGCCAGCATGCGCATCAGGCTAATGAAGCCGCTGTCCCAGGGGGCAGCTTCATCAAACCAGTGCTCAAGGCCATGTACGGGGGAGATTGCCGGCCGATCAGCCATTACAACACTCCTCTGCGTCCATGACGGGGTTGCCATAAGCCAATTCGCCCGCGCTGCATGGTCAGTAACTCAGTCTCGGTGAAGACATTGATCGCTGCGTGTCGTGCCAGGTAGTTCTCCATAATCATGCCGAACAAATACGGGCTGATGCCGGAGAATCCTTCTTCATCAAGCGTGATTGAACAGCGGATACCACGTCCATAAACCAGCAGCCCATTGCCCGGTAAACGGCGAATCACCGGCTCGCTTTTACAGCCGACTAAGGCATCTATCTGCGTGTTAGCCTCGCGATCGGCGTTGTTAACAAACAGACGCAGCATATTACGTAGCGCCTCACCACCTTCACTGTGCGGCATATCTGATAAGGGCAGATAGTTGTAACTGAGCTGGCGAATCAATCGCCATGCCGATTCGCCCTGCGCAAAGGGGGAGCGTGGGGCACTGGGCTGAAACAGGAAACGGGCACCGCTGACCGGCGCTGAATCCGTGATGGTCAGCGAGAAGCTACCATCGACCCGGATTAAGCGGGGAAGATCGCGGTTGGTTACCAGCGCCTCGATCGAGAGATAACGGATGTCATCGCTGTAAGGGGCGTTCTGTTGATCCACCAGTGACAAAAAAACTTCCGTACCGGCATACGCCGTACGCGTATCGTACTTGCGCGTATTACGCTTCCCGGTGTGGTTTTTTCTGACGGTAGAAAAGTAGCGGCCATAGTTGCCCTTGTCGCTATGGCGCGTTTGAAACAGGGGGTTGAAGTTGACCTCTTCGCTGCTTTCCGCTTTTTGGCCAAACACTTTTTCAATGGCATAAATCTCGAAATCCAGCGGTCTGCTGCGGTCCGGAAGAACATGGAATTCATTCAGCTTACGGTTGATCTCCAGCTTATCCATCCGCCGCGGAAGCAAATTAATCACCGGGGTACAGTGCAGCAGGAAGCGCGAGGCGGTGACATGGCTGGCCAGCGCCTGTGACTGCCGATCCAGCAGAATAATGATCTCCATTTCGTCCGCGTTGTTCTGCTTTGCTGCGGTGGCGAGTTGGGTCACGGTGAAAAAGTAAAAGCGCTGACGACAGGAAAAATACTCATGCACCAGATTGTGACCATGGAAAATATTCCACGACACCGGCAGTAAACTCTGTTCTGGCGACAGGCTATCGAAGCTTAATGCTGCTTTACTGATGACCGTGTCGATCACCTGACCGTCGCGGGAACCCCGGACGATGGTGGCCACGTGACTGCCATAGAGCATTTCGAAGATGTGCGAGACGATACGCTCATCACCGTCGATGTAAAAAGGTAAGCGGTCAAGCCCTTCCAGCTGTGCAAAGGTCATGCCGGTGGGTAACTTTAATTTAATCCGCAAAGCCTCTTTCAGGCGATGCACCGGGATACGATGTCGTTCCAGCGAGGGCATATCCGGCGGTAAACTGGTCAGACGCGCTTCGGACACGATAAACGGCCACAATTGCACTGCCTGGCCGCTGCGAAATTCACAGCGCGTCACCTCACCGGGGGCAATAGGGGTCAGAAAGGCGCTATTGCGAGGGACACAATAGCCCCGGGTCAGATCTCCCTCTTTCAGGCTGGGCTGCAACTGAACCACGCCCATTGACGGGGTAGGTGCAGTGTAATTGGGGTAGATAATGTCCAGTAACCGGCGGGTAAAGAGAGGAAATTCGGCATCCAGTTTGACCTGGGTACGGGCGGACATAAAGCAGAAAGCTTCAATCAGTCGTTCAACAAAAGGGTCGGCAACTTCGATGCCATGCATACCCAGCCGTTTGGCAATTTTGGGATGCTGTGCGGCAAAGTCACGCGACATTTCACGCATGAACGTCAGTTCTTTATTGTAATAATCAAGAAATTTAGGGTCCATGATCGTTCTCTGATTTTCTGTCTTATGCCTGATACAGGACAGTCAGTAATTTTTATTTGTTTAAACTTCCACTTAATTTAAATGCTGTGCTGTGCACCAGTATTAGCAGGTTTTTAATTTTTTTAGCCTGCGATTTTAAAAAGGGTTATTTTAAATTTTATGTTCAGGTAATAAATAGTCTATTGATTACGCCGGTGTAGGAATTTACTTATTAAATGGAAAGGCCACTGAAGGTTTCTGAATGATTTTTTCATTTATATGATTGATTTATATTTATTTTATCTAATTTCTCCTGTCCATCTCTCAGGTTTTTTTAAGGTGGCAAATCCCGAGTGCATTTAAAAAAACGTTTAGCCAGGAGTTTTGTTAATTTTATTCCTAATGTGAATTCAGGGGGTTCACAATAATCGGATGACCCGTTAAATTTCATCGCCATTGAGTGCGCAGGACATGTTCACTGCACGATAACCCGATAGCAGGGTGATTTATCCCGTCTGCACATGCAAAATTTTAAAGGTGAAGAGCGTGGCTATAATCAGGAAGAATTTATTTGGCAAGCTGGATAAAACACTTTTCGCTACGATTGAGAGTGCAACCACCTTCTGTAAATTGCGCGGTAATCCTTATGTCGAGTTAGTTCACTGGATGAATCAGCTCTGGCAGCATGGAGACAGCGATCTCAGACATATTGTTCGTTACTTTGACATTGACGGGGAACAGCTTGAGCGCGGCTTCACTCAGGCTCTGGGGCGTTTACCAACCGGTGCCAGCGCTATTTCTGACTTCTCATACCATATCGAACTGGCCATTGAGCGCGCATGGGTGTGTGCGAGCCTTGAGTGTCTGGACAACCGCATCCGCAGTGCTCATTTGCTGATTGCCATGCTCAGCAACATGGAGCTGCGCCGTGCACTGTTGGGTATGGCACCTGCGCTGGAAAAAGTGGCGCTGGACGTGATGACCAGCGAGTTTAAATACATTACCGCGGATTCACCGGAAGCGACAGAAGATGCCAGCGATGGCACGGCCTTCTATGAGGGGTCCATGCCGGGTGAAGCCAGCCAGGCAATGGGTCAGGCGCCTTCTGCTTCACTGGCGCAATACACCACGGACCTGACCGCACTGGCAAGGGAAGGCAAGACCGATCCTGTGCTGGGACGAAACCAGGAAATCGCCACCATGATCGATATCCTGCTGCGCCGGCGCCAGAATAATCCCCTGCTGACGGGGGACGCAGGCGTAGGCAAAACCGCTGTGGTGGAAGGATTGGCACAGGCGATTGTCTCCGGCGCGGTGCCGCCAGCGTTAGAAAAGGTTCGCCTGCTCACACTGGATGTGGTTGCCCTGGCGGCAGGGGCCAGCATGAAAGGGGAGTTTGAGGCGCGCCTGAAAGGCGTACTTGAGGAAGCGATAGCTTCGCCTCAGCCAGTGGTTCTTTTTATTGATGAAATTCACACGCTGGTCGGTGCGGGTGGCAATGCCGGCACGGGCGATGCTGCCAACCTGTTAAAACCGGCACTGGCGCGCGGCCAGTTGCGCACCATCGGTGCCACCACCTGGAGTGAATACAAGCGCCATATCGAGAAAGATCCGGCGTTGACGCGCCGTTTTCAGGTATTGCAGGTCGCTGAACCGCTCGAAGATGTCGCCGTGGCGATGCTGCGCGGCCTGGTACCAGCCCTGGAGAAGCATCACGGGGTATGGATCACGGATGCCGCCGTCCAGGCTGCTGTCACCTTATCGCATCGTTATATCCCGGCAAGACAACTGCCGGATAAGGCGATCAGCCTGTTAGACACGGCCTGCGCACGCATTGCCGTGGCACAATTCACTGCCCCAGCCGATTTGCAAAAGCTGATCTGGCAGCAGGAAACCGCGCGTACTGAACGGCAATCGCTGGCGAAAGCCCATCAGTATGGGCGTGATGCGACTGCGCGTATGGCCGAACTGGATGTCTCACTCACAGCGTGGTCGGAAGCAGGTCAGGCATTAGAAAAGCGCTGGCAGGCCGAACGCGAGCGCGTCGGCCAGATTGTCACTCTGCGGCATGAGATTGCCGGCGCGATGTCGCAGCCGGAGGGCGATAGTGACCTGCTAACCCCATTACGGGAACGGTTGCAGAAGGAAGAGCAGCAACTGGCACAGTTAGTCACCGGTGAGCAGTTAGTGCAGGCCGAGGTTAATGAAGATGTGGTTGCGCGCATAGTGGGCGACTGGACCGGCATTCCCGTTGGCCAGATGCTGAAAGACGAGCTGAAAAAAGTCATGGAGCTGCCGGCGCGCCTCAATGCGCGTGTGATTGGTCAGTCTGCTGCTCTTGATCAACTCAGCGACTGCATTACGACTGCAAGGGCTGGTCTGGCCGATCCACGTAAACCACTGGGCGTCTTCATGCTGGTTGGTCCATCCGGTGTCGGCAAGACCGAAACCGCACTGGCACTTGCCGAAAGCATCTACGGTGGCGATCAAAATCTGATTACGGTCAACATGAGCGAGTATCAGGAATCACACACCCTCTCATCGCTGAAAGGATCGCCGCCGGGCTATGTCGGATATGGCGAAGGGGGAGTGCTGACCGAGGCCGTGCGTCGTCGTCCCTACAGTGTGGTACTGCTGGATGAAATTGAAAAAGCGCATCCGGATGTCCATGAACTCTTTTATCAGGTGTTCGATAAAGGTCACATGGAAGATGGGGAAGGGCGCAGCATCGATTTTAAAAATACGGTGCTGTTACTCACCAGTAATACAGGCAGTGAATTAATAAGCCAGCTGTATAGCGATGAAGAAACCGCGCCCGAACATGAAGGGCTGCTGGCCGCACTGCAACCTGAGTTATTAAAAGTATTCCCCGCCGCCTTTCTTGGCAGAGTGACTGTCGTTCCTTATTTACCTTTGCAGCAACGTTCGCTGGGTAAAATCGTGCGGTTACATCTGGCGCGTATTCAGGATCGCGTGATGAGGCAATATCAGTGTGAGCTGCAATATACCGATGCTGTGGTTGAACATGTTGTTGCGCAATGCCATGTGGCTGAAACCGGTGCTCGGCTGCTGATTCGTATTATTGAGCAGACGATCACTACCTTACTCGGTAAACACATTCTTGCACACCATGCGGAACTGAAAAATAACGTCATTACGCTGGACAGACAGAACGATAAATATGTGGTGACGCTAAAAAAATAAGCGGCACAGCGGCAAAAAATTTCATTGTTCAGGTGAGACCTGAGATGGAATGTCAAACGTAGTTATTTTTAACGGAAAGTCATTTAAGGAAAGTTAAGATGCGCAAGCTGAAAACTTCAATAGCAGTTCTGGCTCTGCTCGCTGCGGGTAATGCAGCCGCTGTGGATAATGGTTACGTCGAATTCAACGGTAAAGTCACTGATAACACCTGTAGCATCGTGAGCGGTGATGAAGCGCTGCAGGTTACGCTGCCAACGGTTAACCGCTCTGCGCTGGCTAAAGCTGGCGATCAGACGGGTTCAACGTCATTTAATATCCGTGTTGAAAATTGTCCGGTAAGTGGCACGCCTGACCGCCCAACTCAGGTTGCGGTGCACTTTGAAGCAAACGGCAGCTCGGGTGCAAACCCGGAAACGCAGAACCTGATCAACGCCTCACCGGATGCTAATAAAGCACAGAATGTTGAAGTTCGTTTGTATGACTACGGCGTCAGCACGGGCTTCCTGCCTGTTGGCAGCACCGGTAAATACTTCAACATCAGTGATGATGGTAAAGCCACCACCACTTACGCCGGTGGTTACTACGCAACGGGCGCATCAACCGTCGGTCCGGTCTATGCGAAAGTGCTGTACACCCTGGCCTATAAATAAGCCTCACTCATGTGGCTGCCCGGTAAGGGCGCCACTGTATTAACCACAGTTTATTCCTGCAAACTGTTTATTAAGCAACGTATCTGGATAATCGTTATGTTTAAAAAAATCCTGCTGGCATCACTATTATTCAGTGCGGTAACTCCGGCATTTTCATCCATTGTGATAAGCGGGACGCGGATTATTTTTCCCGGCGATCAGAATGAAGTGAATGTGCGTACGATAAATATGAATACCAATCCTGCACTGGCACAAGTGTGGGTGGATGAGGGTGATGCACAGGTTGACGTACAAAAAAGTAAAGTCCCGTTTATCCTGACGCCCCCCGTTTTTCGCGTTGAGGCCAATAAAGGCCAGAGCATTCGCATGTTCTATAACGGCATGGCGTTACCGCAGGATAAGGAGTCTTTATTTTGGTTTAACCTGCTTGAAATACCGCCAAAAGCCACGGGTGAGCAACAGGGACAAAAGCTTGAGATTGCTTTCCGCACGCGCATCAAGATTTTTTACCGTCCTAAAGCGCTGCTCAGAGGATCACCCGCAACGGAAGTGGAAAAACTTGAATGGAGTCTGGTGCGCGATAGCAGCAAAGGTGAGGGCATCAAAGTAAGAAATCCTACGCCTTACTATTTCTCGTTTAATTCGGTCAATGCGCTATCCGGTGGAAAAAAAACGGAGCTGAACGCCGACATGGTCGAGCCTCAGTCTGAGAAAACCTATTTTCCACAGAATAAGAAATCAGTAACGGGTATCACCGCAATGGATTTCCAGTACATGAATGATTATGGCGGTGCCGTGTTAATCCGACTTAAGCTAAACGGCAGTCAATTTATCAAAGAAATAAAATAAAAAATAAGTATCCGTTTTTTATGGCGAAGGGTTGTTCAGGATAATAAAGCTGAGCTAAAAAGGAGTTTAGACTGTGGAACCGGGCATATATTCAGGGATAAATGTTGTCAGTCGCTTAACCAGGCTAAGCGCACTGATCAAGTTTAGTTTACTGATGGCCATCATAACCAAAGGCCAGGTGTTGGCACAGGCTGTGCCCCCCTCAACCCCGGGTTCTTCAGAGCCAGCCACAATGGATTTTAACAGTGACTTTCTGCACGGATCAAATATTGATATTACGCGTTTCTCGCAGAAAAATGCCACTTTACCCGGTGTGTATGACGTCATCGTTCATGTAAATGACAATGTCCGCGGAAGATTGAAACTCCAGTTTGTCCAGCGCAATGCAAATGAGCAGGTACAGGCTTGTTTTAGTGCAGGCCAGTTGAGCCAGCTGGGGATTATTCCCGATGAAAAACAGCTGCAGCAGTTAAAGCGTCTCGCGCCAGAGGGTAACGAGCGATGTTTTATTCTTGAGCGCTGGGTGCCGGGAACAAAAAGTTATTATAACGGCGGTGATTTTGAGCTGAATTTAACCGTGCCGCAATTATATGTTCGCCATCGCAGCGATGATTATGTCGATCCCAGTCTGTGGCAGACCGGTGAGAGCGTGGGTTATCTCGACTATGCTGCCAATGTCTGGCGCAACAACTGGGGATTAGTCAAAGGCGGGGCAAGCAATAGCGGTAATCTGGCGGTTACCGGAGGCGTGAACCTTGGCGAATGGCGCTTGCGTAAACGTACAAACGTTAACTGGAGTAACAGGGCTCCGTCGTCTGTGCAGAATCTTTACACCTATGTGCAGCGGGACATTACGCCGTTAAAAGCCGCGCTGACCCTGGGCCAGACCAGCAGCAACGGTAACCTGTTTGATAGTTACAACCTGCGTGGTGTGATGCTGCAAACGGATGAGCGCATGCTGCCGACGGAAATGCGTAACTACTCGCCGATCATCCGCGGTGTCGCAGAGACCAATGCGAAGATAACCGTAACGCAGCGCGGGCAAATACTTTACGAAACCCTTGTCCCGCCGGGTCCTTTCGCCATTACCGATCTGGGGGCCATGGGTTACGGCGGTGAACTGTTGCTGAAAATAACCGAAGCAGATGGTCGCATCAGGCAACAGGTTATTCCCTTTTCGGCACCGCCGATGCTTTTACGTGAAGGTGCATCGCGTTTCTCGGTATCGCTGGGGCAATTAGATGAAACCGATATAAAAGCACATCTGGATGTGTTCCAGGCGACGTACCACCGGGGAGTGATGAATTTCTGGACGCTGTATGGGGGAGCACTAATTGGTGAATATTATAAAGCCTTTGGTATCGGCCAGGCCTTTAATACGCCGCTGGGCGGCATCTCTTTTGACGTCATTAATGCCCGTAGCGTGCTGAAAGATAATATTCAACGATTAGGGCATAGTTACCAGCTAAACTACAGTAAATACCTTGGTCCGACGGATACCAATATTACCCTGGCTGCCTATCGCTATTCCTCCAAAGGTTATTACACCTTCCGGGAAACGGCTTTAGCACGTCAGGGTTTCGTCGGGGGGGAAACGAACGGCTTTAGTGACACTTATATTGACTACCGCACACAAAACCGCTTCACCGCCAGCGTCAATCAGCGTCTGGATGAGAATAAGTCATTGTGGTTTATTGGCAGCCTCGCCAGTTACTGGAATCAGCAGGCCAACTCCCGTCAGTATTCGGTAAGTTTTAATCATGCACTGGAAAAATTCAGTTATGCCATCACCGGATCGCGCAGCCGGGCAGGAAATGGCAGAGATGAAAATATCATTCAGCTATCGGTAAGTGTACCGCTTGGGTTTAGCTCGATTAATAAGCCGCTCTTCAGTTCACTCTATAGCTCAGTCAGTAACAGTAATTTGAACGGTACGCAGTTTCAGGCGAATGCATCAGGTTATCAGGGTGCCCAGAATGAGCTGACTTACGGAATGGGGGTCACCGCGGGCACCAACGGCCGCGGAAAAGCGGCCAGCGGTAATCTGCAATATCAGTCTTCTTACGGTCAGTCTGGCGTGAGTGCGACGGTCGAGCGTGACAATACGCAGCTGGCAGGCTTTATGCGCGGCAGCCTGGTTGCCCATGCGGGGGGTGTCACTCTGGGGCCGGCAATTAATGACGCTGCATTTGCCATCGTTCATGCCGATGGCGCGACCGGTGCCGGATTGTTAAATGGTCAGGGTGCGAAGGTTGACCGGTTCGGTTATGCCATCAAGCCATCGCTCTACCCTTACCGTGAAAATGCGGTACAGCTGGATGCGCAGGGATTACCGCAAACGGTTGATGTACTTGAGAACGAAGCGCGAATTTATCCACGTCAGGGTGCGGCGATCGCGGTGCAAATGAGCACTATTTCAGGTGTTCCCCTCATCCTGACGGTGCGGGATGGTGCGCATAACTATCTGCCGATTGGCACTGAGCTGAATGACAGCAACGGGCTAAACCAGAGTGTGGTGGGTCAGGGAGGCCAGGCCTTTATCCGTGGCTGGAATCCGGCTCAGGCTCCTCTGCTGGCGCAAGTCGGGAGCGAAACACTGAAATGTATGGCGCAGAACACGGCGCCAGCGGTCAGGGAAACCGCCACGACACTGGCTATCACAACCATGGAGGTGGTATGTCTGAAAAACTGAACGGCCGAAATGGCTTAGGCCAGCGTCTGGTGCTGATGCTTGGCGCTCTGCTGACGGCGTCGTTTTCAGTGACTGCTGAGGATTGTGCCGTATCAGGCAGCTGTAAGATTCCGGTGACATTTACCGGAACGTTTCTGGCGCGCACTTGTGAAGTGGATGTCAATCACGGTGGCGCAGCCGGTACGGTTAACCTGCCTGCGGTGTCTGCAAAATCACTGCAAAAAAGTGGTAGCGAAGTCGGCAGTACTTCGTTTCCCATCGCATTAAAGAACTGCCCGGTAAACCGGATAATTGAAATGCGCTTTACTACCCGCGGCGGAGAAACGTCTGACCCAGTAACAAAAAACTTAATTAATAGCATCGGGAATGATTTTAGTCGGGATGTTCAGGTGCGGGTGCGTAATATTGCCGGCACACAAATGCGCATCGATGATAATACCAGTTATCAGGAGTATGTCATTCCTGCTAACGGTAATGAAGTGACTCAGTACTTTATTGCCAGTTATTACGCGAAAAGTAATGGGGCAGTGAATGCTGGGCGAGTGCAAACACGCTCCACCATTGACCTGACTTATAAGTAACAGCAATAAAATGAGCACATGATCGTTCCGGGGCTTCTCCGGGTATACCTCAATTAAAAATGCAGAAAGGTTATTATGGTTAATAAAAATAGTTCGCAAAAATTTATTGCGCGCGATCGAGCACCGCGTGTTCAGATTGAATATGACGTTGAAATTTATGGTTCTGAAAAGAAAGTGGAATTGCCATTTGTGATGGGCGTGCTGGCTGATCTCTCTGGTAAACCGCTTGAGCCGTTACCATCTGTGGCCGATCGTCAGTTCCTTGACATCGATATTGATAACTTCGATGAGCGCATGAAAGCGATGCGCCCCCGCGTGGCTTTTGCAGTACCTAATACCCTGACCGGTGAAGGGCAGTTAATGATCGATGTGACTTTTGGAAGCATGAGTGACTTCGAACCGGATGCTATCGCCAGAAAAGTGGATTCACTTTCTCAACTGCTGGAGGCGCGCACACAGCTTGCCAACCTGCAGACGTATATGGACGGCAAAGCGGGCGCAGAAGAGTTAGTGATGACACTTCTGAAAGATAAAGCGTTGTTGAATTCGCTGGCTTCTGCGCCAAAAAAGAACAGTGACAGCACGGATGCCAACCCAGCGGCGATATAACTAAGGAGACATGATGTCAGCTTCACAAACCATGGAAAAAAACAGTGCAGCCGTCGATGCTACTGCCCAGGCGAGCGCTTTCACGTCGCTGCTGAACAAAGAATTTAAAGCGAAATCTGACCAGACTAAAGCGGCCGTTGAGGGCGCGGTGAAAACCCTGGCGGAGCAGGCGCTGGCAAATACCGTGACTGTTTCTGATGACGCTTATAAAAGCATTGCGTCCATTATCGCGGAAATTGACCGCAAATTATCCGATCAGATTAACCTGGTTCTGCACCACGAAGAGTTTCAATCGCTGGAGAGCGCCTGGCGTGGTCTGCATCATCTTGTCTATAACACGGAGACGGATGAAAAGCTGAAACTGCGCTTTATGGATGTGTCGAAAGATGAGCTGCGCCGCAGCATGAAGCGCTATAAAGGCACTTCGTGGGATCAGAGTCCGCTGTTCAAAAAAATCTATGAAGAAGAGTATGGCCAGCTGGGTGGCGAACCCTATGGTTGTCTGGTAGCGGACTACTACTTTGATCACTCCGCCGCCGATGTCGACCTGCTTTCCTCAATTGGCAAAGTGGCGGCGTCAGCGCATATGCCATTCATTGCCGGTGCCTCGCCGAATGTGTTGCAGATGGACTCATGGCAGGAGCTGTCAAATCCGCGCGATCTAACGAAAATCTTTACCCAGAATCTGGAATATGCCGCCTGGAACAGCCTGCGCCAGTCTGAAGATTCCCGCTACATCGGTCTGGCCATGCCACGTTTCCTGTCTCGCCTGCCTTATGGCACGCGCACCAATCCGGTTGATGCGTTTCACTTTGAAGAGAATACCGACGGTGAAAATCACAGCAAATACGTCTGGTCTAACGCAGCCTATGCGATGGCGGTGAACGTTAACCGTTCCTTTAAAGAAAACGGCTGGTGCACCATGATTCGTGGTGTAGAGAGTGGCGGCGTGGTTGAAGGCCTGCCTTGTCATACTTTCCCGACTGATGATGGTGGTGTGGACATGAAATGCCCCACCGAGATCGCGATTTCCGATCGTCGTGAATCGGAGCTGGCCAAAAACGGTTTTATTCCGCTGGTACACCGTAAAAACACCGATTTTGCGGCGTTTATTGGCGCACAGTCACTGCAAAAACCGGCCGAGTACCCTGACGCCGATGCAACGGCCAACGCGATGCTGTCTGCGCGTCTGCCTTACCTGTTTGCCTGCTCGCGTTTTGCCCACTATCTGAAGTGCATCGTGCGCGACAAAATTGGTTCGTTCAAAGAGCGTGACGATATGCAGCGCTGGCTGAATGACTGGGTTATGAACTATGTGGATGGCGATCCGGCCAACTCTTCGGTGGATATCAAAGCCCGCCGTCCACTGGCCGCTGCCGAAGTCGTGGTTGAAGACGTTGAGGGTAACCCGGGTTATTACAGCGCAAAATTCTTCCTGCGTCCGCATTTCCAGCTGGAAGGTTTGACGGTATCTCTGCGCATGGTTGCCAAACTGCCGTCGGTTAAAAGTGGCGCCTGAATTAACTATTCGGTTTGACAATGGACATTAAGGACAATGTCTGAGCCGGATATTTAACCGTCAAAGTAAAACATTACTTTGAATTAAATGAGATCGCTCGCCGGTTTATCTGGCGCGGCACTCTTTTATCATTCAATGCCGGGCATTGAATTATTCATACACTACCAGTGCTTGAGAGGAAATTATGGCACAAGACATGTTTATTAAAATTGATGGCATCGATGGCGAATCCATGGATGCCGCGCATAAGGATGAGATCCAGGTTCTGGAATGGAACTGGGATGTGCGTCAGCCTTCTAATATGCACAGTGGTTCAGGGGGCGGTTCGGGCCGTGCAACGGTGGCGGACTTTGTTTTCCAGCATTATACCGACAAAGCCAGTCCAAATCTGGTGAGCTACTGTTTAACCGGTAAGCATATTAAAAATATCGTATTCACCGTACGTAAAGCCGGTGGAGATCCGCTGGAATACCTGATCCTGAAATTCACTGATGTCATCATCACGTCCGTCGCGATGGGCGGTTCTCACCAGGATGAAACGCGTCCGCGTGAAGAAGTGCGCTTCTCTTTCACTAAAGTCACTGAAGATTACGTTACGCAGAATGCTGAAGGTCATAAGTCTGGCGTTATTTCCGCCTCTTACGATGTTAAGGCAAACCAGCACGCGTAATTAAGCGCTGCTGCGGCCCTGCCACAGAGCCTGTGGCAGGGTTCACCACGCTCATGGTTAAAGATGGTTTATACGAAATCAAGGAGGACAACATGATAAATAACCAGACGCAGCATATTTCTGCCTCCCTCCGGCATTGGCTACTGGTGCTCTTCGTCATTTCTGTCACCGGCGTATTGTCGGCCTGTCAACGTGCCGATAACACGGAAAAGCGTGAGCGCGCAAAATCGGTAGAGGTCACTTTTTCTGCCGCCGGCAATATCAACAGGAACAGCGAAGGAGAGGCGAATCCTTTGCGCATTATGGTGTATCAGCTCACCCAGCCGCAGGCTTTTATGTCCAGCGATTTTATTACGCTGACGGAGAATAGCGATCCCGAACTGTCACGCCAGTCACAGCTGATTTATGACACCATCATTTTACCCGGTGAAAAGAAAAACCAGATTTTTGACCTGCCCGACAAGGTTGAGCAACTGGGCATCATTACTGCGTATCGGGATATTTCAGACGCACTCTGGAAGGTGAATTATATCCTGCCGGTCAAACCTGAACGTCGCTGGTATCAGCCGACATTGCGCCTCTTTATCCATGAAAAAGCCTGGCTGCCGCATATTATTGTCAGGATGCAGAATCTGACAACTTCAGTTGAATCGGTAAATTAAATCATGAGAACAAATAAAGTTGTCTGGAGTGAAGGCTTATTTCTGCGTCCGCAGCTTTTTCAACAGCAGGAACGTTATCTGGAATATTATGCCCACAAACGCGCAATGACCATTACGCCGTTTTTCTGGGGTTTTTCCGCTTATGAAATTGACCGTGAAGCACTGTCATACGGCAAGCTGGTGCTGCGCGCCGCCAGTGGCGTGTTGCCGGACGGCACGCCGTTTGATATGCCAGGCCATGCAGATTTAACCCTGCCGCTGACTATCGCACCCGAACACCTGGGAAAAATGATTTATCTGGCCGTGCCGCTGCGTCTCGATAATAGCAACGAAACCATCTTTGACGAGTACGACAACAGTTCACTGGCGCGTTTTTGCGGCCATGAAGCGGAAGTCAGCGACACCAATGCGATTCATCAGGGGCCGAAACCGTTACAGCTGGCGCAGTTGCGGTTGCGGCTGGTTTCTGAAAACGAAATGACCGAGTCATGGATTGGCTTGCCGCTCACGCGGGTCCGCGCCATCCAGCCGGATGGCAGCGTTTTACTGCATGCCGAGGATTATATTCCCCCGGTGACAGGGTACGGCGCTAATCCATTACTGAGTGAGTGGCTGACGCACCTGAATGGATTAATCAAAATTCGCGCAGGCATGCTGGCGACACGTCTGTCGAACAGCGATGGCAAGGCCAGTGCCAGTGCAGAAATTGTCGATTACCTGTTGCTGCAGATTTTCAATAAATACGAGCCGCTTCTCGACCATCTGCGTAATATCCCGGAATTACCGCCCATTATGCTCTATCAGGAGCTGGCGAAGTTTGCCGGGGAACTGTCAACGTTCATCAGGGTGAAAACACGCCGTCCGCAGCCGGCACCCGGCTATCAGCACGCCAGTCTGTACACCTCAATCCGCCCGCTGGTGGATGATATCCATGAGCAGCTCAACCAGATACTGGTGCGCGCTGGTCAGATGATCGCGCTGGAAGCGCGTGGTAACGGGGTCTGGTCAGCGAATGTCCTGCCGAATGAACTGCGCGGCTTCAGTAATCTGGTGGTGGCAGTATCCGCCCAGCTGCCAATGGATGTGTTGCAGCATCAGTATCTTTCTCAGGCCAAATTCAGTGCCCCACAGCAGCTGCATGAGCTGGTCCGTTCTCACTTACCGGGCCTGGACATTCAACCGCTTCCGGTACCTCCGCGCCAGATTCCTTACAGTGCCGGCTATGTCTACTTTGAACTGATCAAGAGCGGGCCGTTCTGGGAGCGTATTGCCAGCAGTGGCGCGATAGCCCTGCACGTGGCAGGTGATTTCCCCGGCCTGAAAATGGAACTTTGGGGAATTCGTGACTGATGAGCGAGCATAACGATTTCAGCCTCAACAAGCGCTTATTTGATGGACCGTCTGACGAGGAGGGCAGCAGTCAGGAGCTGGGGCGCTTCTTACTCGATGATTCTGGCGCTTTTACTGACTTCACGCCTGGTGTGATTCATCAGCCAGAGGCGACGGGCGAGCGCTATGACAGCAGCCGGCTTCGCAGCGACAGTATTCATGAGCGCGTGGACCGCGTTAAAAGCGCGCTGTCACCGTTGCTGGAAGCCGCACTGCCCTTATTGCGTGCGCTGAGTGAAATCCCCGAGCAGGTTAAAGGAGTTCAGGAAGCCAGCCTGCTGAAAGAGACGCTGAAAAGAGAGATTACCCTGTTTAGCGTGGTGTGTGATGAGGCCGATATCTCGTGGAAAAAGATGGCTATCGTGCGCTATTGCCTGTGTACCGCCCTGGATGAAGCCATTCTGGCCTTGCCGTGGAGCCAGGAGGTGAAATGGTCGCAGAGCAACCTGCTAAACCATTTCGAAGGTGATAACGACGGCGGCGTGAAGTTCTTCCTGCTGGTCGGGCGGCTTTCAATGTCGCCACAGGAATATACCGACGTGCTGGAAATCCAGCTGCTGATTCTGGGGCTGGGCTTCGAGGGTCGCTACAGCATTGTGGAAAACGGTGAACGCCAGCTCAACCGTATTCGCCAGCGGTTGCTGACGTTACTGCAAAGCGCCCGTGAAGATCGCGGCACACTGCTGGCACCCGACGCCATTCCTTTGCGCACCAGACAGCAGCGCTTCGGCTATACCATTCCGGTTCGTGTCTCTGCGTTATTAGCGGGCGTCATCATCGCCGGCAGTTTCATTTATGCAAAATATCACCTCCTGATCCCTGAAAGCCGGGTCATCACGCGCATTGATGCCGCCGCGCGTTTGCCAGAAGTCATTCCGCCTCAACCGGTTGCCCGCCTGCGGCTGGCAACCCTGTTGCAGGCGGAGATTGCACGCAAACAAGTTAGCGTGGACGAAACGCCGGAACGCAGCCTGGTGATTTTCCGCGGAGACGGCATGTTCAGAACCGGGACGTTCGAGGTGCTGGAAAATACCCAGGATGTGCTGCGTCGCGTGGCGCAGGAGATCCATCGCGTTCAGGGTAACGCGCGCATCGTCGGTTACACCGACTCACAACCCATCAACAAGCCAGGGATCCCCAATAACCAGGTGCTGGCTGAAAAACGCGCAGCCAGTGTGGCGCAATGGCTGGAGAAAGCCGGTATCGCTGCTGAACGTATTCAGGTCGAAGGCAAGGGAGACAGCGATCCCGTTGCCAGTAATGCCACCCCGGAAGGGCGAGCACAGAACCGCCGCGTCGAAATATTAGTCAATTATTAATGGACAAAACATGTCAGTGTTTAATCGAGTTTTTTCAGGAACAGGCTTAAGACGCTTCGCCCTTATCGCGTTTTTTGCGGTGCTGGCGGCGGCAGTCTGGTTTCTTGGACCCTGGTTTGGATTGGGTGAGGTTACGCCCTGGGCCAGTGTTGAGAGCCGCATTATTATGCTGGTTCTTTTGCTGGTTCTTTTGCTGGTAATGTTGCTCCTGCGCTGGAACCGCTTGCCGCTGTTTCTGGACGTCGCACTGCTCGTCATGGCGCTGGTGTGGATCATTGGCCCGCACATCATGACTGGCGAGCATTACCCGCTGAACAGCCAGATCAATCGTTGGGTGGTGATCGCTCTGCTGCTGATAGTGACTGCACTGTGGGGCTTCTGGCGTTTTTTACAGGCACTGGCTGTCAATCCTGATCTGTTAAACAGGCTGCGAAGCCAGAAGGTGACGTCCGGGACTAAGCCAGACCTGCGCGCCATCAATCAGACCATTCGTGCCGGCGTCAAATATACTCAGCGAATTCACCGTGCGCTGCCGTTGTGGCGTCGTTTTTTCAGCTTCACCGACAGCAAAAACAGCCTGCCGTGGTTTATGGTGCTCGGCAACGGGCGTGCGGGCAAAACCACCATGTTGTTCGCTTCCGGGCTGGATTTTCCGCTGCCGGATCAGCTCAACCGGCAGGGGCGGGAAAACCCACCGACAGAAAATATCGAGTGCCTGTATACCAATGAGGCGCTGTTTCTGGATACCTCAGGTAAATATCTGCTGGACATACCGCAAGCCCGGCAGGAGTGGCATGGCGTGCTGGATGCATTAAAAAAGTATCGCCCGAAGCGCAGCATCAATGGCGTGGTGATCGCACTGTCAGTGGACGATGTTTTGCATAAAAATCAGGCGGACCGCCTCGCGATTGCGGCGGCATTGCGTTCACGTCTGAGCGAAACCCGCGAGAAACTGGGGCTGCGTTTTCCGGTGTACGTCAACATCACGCGCATGGATATGCTGACGGGGTTCAGCGCCTATTTTCGCGATTTGACCGCAGCAGAGCGTGAACAGGTTCTCGGCGTCACTCTGCCTTTTGCGCGCCAGTCAGCGATGAGCGCGGCTGAGTTGGGTAGCGACATCGCGCAGGCATTGAGCAAACTGGAAGAGCGTCTGAGCAGTGCGCTGTGCCAGCGCCAGCTGGAAGAGTATGATGTGGCCGATCGCAAGCTGATGTATGCATTACCGCAGGACTTCCGTTTGCTGGCAAAAAGCGTGACAGAAATGTTGCAGCACCTGTTTTTATCCTCGCGTTACGATGAAACGCAGTTCAATACCACGCTGCGCGGCATCTATTTCACCAGCAGCTGTCAGCCGGATGATAACGGGCTACTCAATAACAATACGGTGATTCAGCGCTGGCGTAATGTGGTTAATAACCATGCTCCCGACACCGCGACGTCTTACAGTATCAGGCGGGCAGAAGAGGGGGTCATCAATGCGGCCGCCTGGGGTAAACATTACTTCCTGCGTCAGCTTTTTACCGAGGTCATCAGTGCCGACCGCGATTTAGTCCGTTCCAGTTTGCGGATGCGCACGCGGGATCGCCTGCGAAACTTCGCCGGGCACCTCGCCGCCGTGCTGCTCACGGTCTGGCTTACAGGGAGCATCGTCACCAGTTTTCAGTTGAATCGCGACTATCTGGCCACCCTTGATCTCCGCACGACGCAATTAACGGAAAAAGTGGCTGATTATGTCACTCATCCCCAGCAGCAGCTGTTACCCGGCGTGTTGTACAGTACGCAGGTGCTGAGCCAGTATCCGGGTCTGGATATTGATGAACCGCCACTGCGCTGGCGCTACGGTTTGTATACCCCCGCTGCGGTTGAGCGCCGTGCAGACAAGCTCTACACCTTCTTTTTGCAGCATGCCTTACTGCCCAAACTGCAGGAGCAGGCGGCCACCACTTTAAGCAACGCTGTTGATGAAAATGATGCCAGCGCCACCTGGAACGCCTTAAAGCTTTACCTGATGCTTAAGGGCGAGGGCGATACCGACCGCCATTTTCTGCTCGCGCAGATCAACCGGCAGTGGAAAGCGTCAGAAAGAATCGATGCCTATGGCGAGCAATCCACGTTTGACAGCCACCTGAATGCGCTGTTCTCTTCACGCGGCTGGCAGGAGAAGGCCCGGCAGATCGATCCGGTGCTGGTGAAACGTGCCAGAGATCTGCTGGCACAGAGCCCGCAAACCACCCGCATCTGGCAACATTTCCAGCAGAGGATGATGGCGGAAGCCCCGCCTGATGTCACTCTGCAGGCGATGGTCGACCCACAGGCACCCATGATTTTTAAGCTGGTTTCTCCGGAGGATGAACAGGATGGCGTGCCGGGGATCTTTACCCGTGAAGGCTGGCGAAACCTGGTAAAAAAGCAGCTGGCCACGTCGCTGGTCGGCTTACAGCGTGAGGATAGCTGGGTACTGGGAAAACCGGCGATGGTCGTCAACCCGTTAACACTGCGTGATGAGATCCTGACGCTCTATCTGCAGGAGTACGCCCGGCAATGGCAGCGTTTTCTGTCGCGCATCCGGCTCATTCCCATGGGTGGCCAGCAAAATCTCACGCTGGATGTGGCACTGCTGAGAACGCTGGTGGCGGATAATTCACCGCTGCGCAGTCTGCTGGAACGCGCAGTGATGGAGACGACGCTGGCGGAAAGTCGCGATAAAGCGTTGCAGGATGCCCTGCAGCAGGAAATCAGAACCGGCCGCCTGGTGCAGCAGGCAACGCGTCTCAAACAGGGCATTGATTTTCGTGAGCAGCGTCTGGTGAATCAGTATGTGGATTTTCCGTTCAGCTCGCTGCGCCGCTTTGTCGGCGGGGAGCAAAGCAGTGGTGGCTTCAACCCAAACCAGACGCTGGGACTGAGCCGGTTGATGAATTTGCTGACCGATCAATACACCCGTTATGTGGTGTATAACAGCGCGCTAGATGATGGCGATGTTCCGGTGATGGGACCGGACAATGCCAGGCTGGCGGCGGAGTCGCGTACCTGGCCGGAGCCTGTCAAAGGCATCCTGATGCCGCTGCTGGGGCGGTCGAATGACACCATCAAAAAAAGCATTGTCAAACAGAGCGTGACGGCTATCGACAATGGCATTGGCCAGATTTGTCGTAACACCCTGCAGGGACGCTATCCGTTTTCCCCTGGCCAGCAGGAAGTCTCACTGACGGAGTTTGAGCGTTTCTTTGCGGCTGACGGGGTGGTGGATGGCTGGTTCAAACAGCATCTCGCTGACAAAGTCGATACGTCCACCTCGCCGTGGCGCTACAAAGGCAGCGAAGGCGGACAGGGGCTGGCTTTCTTTGAGCAGGCAGCGGCGATTCGTGACGCCTTCTTCGATGCTGACGGCCGCAGAGTGTCACTTAACCTGACGGCGCATGTGCATTACCTGTCACCCGATATCTCTCAACTGACGCTGAACATGGGCGGAGAAACGCTGCGTTACTCCCATGGCCCGGTGATCCCGCAGGTGCTGCACTGGCCAGCGAGTCGGCTGATGTCTCCCGTCAGGATGACGGGACAGCGGCTGCCCTCGTCCGCGATGCCCGATCTCACTTTCCCCGGAGCATGGTCCGTTCTGCGCTGGCTGGACAGCGCGAAGCGCGTGGGCAGCAGCGATAACGGGGAAGGGCAAATCTATCAATGGTCGCTGGGTGGCAAGCCGGTGCAGCTGGATATTGCCGGCCTCGGCAGGGGTCATCAAACCCTGCAGAACATCCTGCGTGACATGCGTTGTCCCGGGTAAGGAGCGCGCTGCATGTGGATGAATCGCGGCATTCCCGTTAATCGCCTGCTGGCTTTTCTGCCCGGGATGGCTGATGAGAAAAAACAGTGCGGTAAACGCAAGGCACTGATCGCCTCACTCCGATCGTCGCTGAGTCTGGCAACGCCATCACTGCTGCCGCAGCCGGCGCTGGATCATTATCCCTGGTGCTTCGTACTGCCAGCACCACATGTGTCCAGCGGATTGTATCTGACCGGCGCGTTCGTGGTGGCGGAAGAACCCTGCACGATAGCGGGGGTTGCCGTTCTGCTGCGTGGCACCGATCTGGGGCGCCTGCTGAAACAGGACAGCAGCCTGCCGTTCTGGATGATGCGCGCGCTGGCCGGAGGGGGTCAGCAGGCCGATCCGGGTGCATTGCGTGAACAGATTGCGGCCGACTGTCAGCCGCTGGTGGCGCGAATGACCCTGCCACGCTGGCAGCAACACCTCCGGCCGGTCACGCGCCATGCTCAGCTCCTGCATCGCCTCAGTCAGATGCATTGTGAGGCGGATTTCGTGCTGGAAGGGAAGCGGGCTGTCGATGTCATGCCATGGCGGCACTGGCCTGACTGCGTGCTACACACCGGGTATCTCTGGCTCTGGCGGCAAAATCGCCAGGGACAAATCATTGAATCGCAGCGGAAATCGCTTGGTAAACCCATGACATGAGCGCGCAGGCGCTTGCACTACCCATCGTATATCAGGAATGACTATGTCGAGGACGATAACACTTAGCAGCCCGGCGATGCCCATGTTATTGGGTGAACCGGCGCTGATTTTAAACCGCGTTGAGGGCGAGGAAGCTTTTTCCACCCTTTATCGCTATACGCTGCTGGTGAAAACACCGGCAAATCCATTGATCCCGTGGCAGTCCGCTTCGAATGTGGATATTAAAGCGCTGATCGGCAAAGAGATGACGGTATTCATCGAACTTGACGGCAACGGACTGGAAAAACTCACCGGCGTTGGCCGTGGCCAGCGGGAAATTTCCGGACTGGTGGAAAAAGCACGCTATAAAGGACGTGATGCCAATCAGGCACTGTTTGAAATTGTCATCCGGCCGTGGTTATGGCTCACCACGCTGACCACCGATTTTAAAATTTTTCAGCAGAAAAATGTGGTCGAAATTATCGGGGAGGTGCTGGCTGACTATCATTTTTCTTTCGAAAAACATCTCACTGCCCATTACCCGAAGCTGGATTATCAGGTGCAATATGGCGAGACGGACTTTGATTTTATCGAACGTCTGATGGAAGAGTGGGGAATTTACTGGTTCTATGAACATCAGGATCAGAAACACAAGCTCATTCTCGTTGATCATGTGGGGGCGCACAAAGCAACCAACAGTGCGGCCTACCATGTCATTGATTATCTGCCCGATGAACCCAAGGCTGACGCAGAATATATCGCGGTGTTTGAACATCAGGAGATGCTGACCAGCGGCCGCTGGGTCACGAATGACTATGACTTCACCAAATCGCGCGCCGATATTCTCTCTATTGATGTAAAAGCACGAAAAACCAGCTTTAACGACATGGAGGTATTTCACTGGCCTGGCGATTACGAGCAACCGGCGATAGGTGAGCAGCTGGCGCGCATTCGCGCCGAAGAGCGAGGCTGCCGCGGTTCGCGTTCCTCGGGCAGTGGGCAATTGAGGGGGATGGTTTGCGGGACGTATTTCACCCTGGCAGGTTATCCGGTCGAAAAGATCAACCGTGAATACATGGTGATCTCCAGCGCTTTGCAAATACAGGAAATCAATCAGGTCACGAATGAAGAGACCTACAGCGTTGACTGCCAGTTTACGGTACAGCCAACCACCAAAATTTATCGCCATCCGCAGAAGGTAAGAAAGCCCCGCACCTATGGACCGCAAAATGCGATCGTCGTCGGGCCGGAGGGGGAAGAAGTCTGGACGGATGAATATGGCCGGGTAAAAGTCCGTTTTACCTGGGATCGTTATGGCGTCAACCGCGAATCAGACTCCTGCTGGCTGCGTGTCAGCCAGGCCTGGGCAGGAAACAATTTCGGCGGTATTTGTATTCCCCGTATCGGTCATGAGGTGATCGTGGATTTTATTAACGGCGATCCTGACCGTCCGCTGATCACGGGAAATTTATACAACAACGTCACGATGCCCCCCTGGGAGTTACCGGTCAACGCCACGCAAAGTGGACTGATCAGCCGCACTATTGGCGGCGGAAAAGCCAACTATAACGGTGTGCGTTTTGAAGACAAACCCGGTCAGGAGTTTTACTGGGAGCAGGCAGAGCGCGATATGGACCGACTGACCAAGCGCAATGAGACGCAATCTATTGGCGTGGATTCTGATATTAGCGTTGGGTCAAACCGTAAATTGGTGGTCGGAACCGATTACACCAAAAACGTCGGGGCTAACGCGACTTACGCAATCGGTTCTAATTCCAGCCTGCAGATTGGATCCAACAGCGACATTGTTGTCGGCTCGAATTACTCTAAAACGGTAGCCAGTGCGTACACCAAAATGATTGGCAGTAGTGCCAGCGTTCAGATCGGATGTACCTACAGTATGTCGGTTGCCGCAGCGCATTCCACCAACGTGGGGGGCGCCAAGATGGTTAATGTCGGCGGCGCCATGCTGACTAACGTCGGTGGCGCACACATGATTAGCGTGGGCGGGGCGGCCACGCTGGCGGTCGGCGGCGTGATCAGCATCGGTGCGGGTGGGGAAGCCATTCTTACGGCCAATACGGTCAAGATTATCGGCAAATCACGTGTTGTGATTCAGGGCGGTATTGTGGAAATCAACCCGGGCGATTGCGCTGCGGTCGCAGGAGGCGGTTTGGGACTGGCCAGTCTGGCAGGACTGGCCGGACTCGGCGGACTGATGAAAGCCCGCCCGGTGCTGGGCTGCATGGCTTTACCGTTGCCGCTTCCGGTCTTGCCGGTATGGCCGCCGATTCAGACGCCGGAGCCAACCCTGACGCCAGAACCGACGCTAACGCCGACGCCGACAGAAACACCGGAACCGACTCCAACGCCGACAGAAACCCCGACGCCGACAGAAACACCAACGCCGACGCCGACAGAAACACCAACACCGACACCAACGGGGTCGGCAACACCAGAACCGTAATCACCACGGCGCATCTGCCGCAACATGGGAGGACCTTCCTCCCATTTATCTCCCCAATGCAAAGGAACAAAAAAATGAAACCAGCTGCCCGGGTCAGTGACTCAATTAGCCATGGTGGCAACATTGTGAGTGGTTCAGGCGATGTGATGATTAACAGCCTGCCTGCGGCGCCGGTGGGAATCAGCAATGCTGTTTGCAGTATCGATGGCTCAACCGTGGTGGCGTCCGGTTCAGGTACGGTGCTGATCAATAATCAGCCCGCCGGACGTCTGTCAGATTCAACAACATGCGGCGCCACGATTGTTTCGGGCTCCGGCAATGTGCTGATTGGCGGATAACATGCAAATTCAGATTGTCTGGCCTGAACGGGCTGGCCGGGTTTCGCTGCTGTCGCACCATTGTCAGCAGCAGCCGCTGTGCTTTGATGTAATTACCGGCCAATTTAGCGCGCAACGGCTAACCGATGCCAGCCAGACCTTATTCTGGCTACGTCATCAGCGGCTGATCGTGGCTGCCGAAGCGAGGGATTATGTTTGCCTGGTGGATGGGCAGTCGCTGGAGCAGGGTGAGACGCAGACGCTGCGAAACGGTTCCCGGATACAGGCTGGACCATATTTGCTGCAGGTGTTTGACGATGTCAGTGCAGCCCGGTTAACGCCCTTGCTGCCGGTTGAAGGGGATATTCCAGAACTGACATCGTTAATTAATCACGGTGGGCATTATATCCCTTATCGTGACGCAGCCCGGTACACCAGCCACAGCGTTAACGATAATGATCCCCTGAAATCACTGGCACAGGAATATAAGCACTATCTGCTGTGGGGCGAACAGCAAAATATCTCCCGGGGTAATGAGCAGCAGCACAACGAGCCGCTGCGCGAGAGTTTCAGTGACAATATGAATATACAGGATGGAATAAAAAATAAGACCGTCACAGAGTGCGTGGTAGAAAATAGCGTCATGATGGCGCGCATCTTCAAAGACCTGATGATTGATGCTCAGGATTTACCAGAAGATGAAGAAGTCTCCGTCGAGCTATTACGCGAATTAGCACCAGAGCACCTGAAACCGATCGAAAAGCGCGCGGTATCGGAATTGGTTTATCGCGAGCTGTATAAACTGGGGCTGGATAGCCACTTATAAAACAGGAAGGATATCGTCATGAATATTAAAGGATTAACGGGCCAGCAAACTCTGGCACAGGCGGTGGCGGCAGTAAAAGCGCAACCCACCCGCAGTGATTTGCGTATGCAGCTTTGTAAATACTATTGCCTGCACGCTGACTGGGACCGGGCGCTCCGCCAGCTGGAGATTGTCGCGAAAACCGACCCGGAGTCGCTACGCCAGTGCGAACTGTATAAAAATTTAATCCTGAGTGAGCGGTTACGTAGCCTGGTGCTGGCGGGAGAGCGTGAGGCAGGCAATCTGGGTGACGCGCTTCCTGAGTGGTGTGACTTGCTGAGTAAAGCGAATGCGCTCTGCCATGCCGGACAGGAAGAGGAAGGTGAGCAGTTGCGACAGAGCGCACTGGAAGCAGCCAGTGCACTGGCGGGATACAGCGATGAAATGGGGCATTTTGCGTGGATTGCTGACGGTGACGATCGGCTGGGCCCGGTATGCGAATTTATCTCCGCCGGCGGTTATCGCTGGGTGCCATTGGCTGACATCGAGCGGCTTAGTGTGGAACAACCTGCCGCGCTGACCGATCTCATCTGGGCACCGGCCACGCTCACAGTGAAAGGGCGTCACTACAAAGGCTATATTCCATCGCGTTACCCGCTGACCTGCGATAGCGATACACGTTTTTTACTGGGAACACTCACGGAGTGGCAGGAGAATCCACAGGGTCGTTTTACCGGGAACGGGCGCAAAATGTGGATCACCAGCAACGGAGAATACGCATTATTTGCAGCAGGCGAGATTCATCGCTGAACGGAAAGGATGAGATGAAAGAAAAAAAACCATATTTACCATGCTTGCTTGAACGTTTACTGGATGATGAGCCGAGAAAGAGGGAAGAAACCTGGGATAAATTTCATTTTGATCAGCGAAAAATGAAGTCGTTAATTATGGAAAATATCAGCGAGATCCTGAATAACGCCAACATTGAGCCACAGCTGGATGCGTGCATTCATCGCGAAGTGGTAAGTTCGGTGCTTAATTACGGCGTTTCTTCTCAGGTTGGCAGTTACTCAAATACGCACAACTGGAACAGACTTGAACATCTTATCCGTGAAGCACTGATTCGCTTTGAACCCCGTCTGCTTGCGGATAGCATTATTGTGAGCCTGAATGGTGAGCGTCGCTCTCCGGTTAAACAGGGCATTATCAGCTTCACTATTCATGCGCTGGTAAACTGGTCGCCACATCCCTTTGATCTGAGTCTCGGTGCACGGTATGAGATCGAAACCGAGAGCATTAGTCTGCAATTATCCTGAGGTCGGGAGTAAACAGCGCGACGCGCTACCCCTTTTCCGATGCGCGTCAGCTACAAATCCCTGGTTGTTACGGGTTGTTTTATCTCGCTGCCGTGACGGTTATTAAGGTTTATTTTACTCATTAATCACAATAACCGATTAGCTTATCGGCATGCTGCCCTGACTTCCGTTTCAGGGCTTGCGCAAATGTAAGTTGTTCGTCATCAATCTTCATGCGAAAAAACGCATGTTTTTCCTGTCAATGACATATTTCGTCAATAATTCCCTTTTCTCCGGCTATTCTGTAAGTATTCATCATCCGACTGGTATACTGGCGGGATAAAACATCCTGCTTTGTCTCAAATACAGCGATATCAGTGCGTTAAAAAAGGCTGGCCGATGCCGGACGCAACGTATAATAAGCGTTCTCCTACAGATTATTCCGGGTTGTGTCGCTATCGTAGCCTGACTTAGTGCGACACGTAATTTGTGCTATTTGTCTTATTCTATGCCAGGACATCAGATCAAAATGAAAAAAGTGATCATCGTGGAAGATCATCCTGTTGTTCGATTTGCCGTCAAAACACTGCTTGAAAGGGCGGAGATGCTGGTGGTGGCAGAAACCGACAATGGGGTTGATGCAGTACAGCAAACCCGCGATCTGTTACCTGATTTAGTGCTGCTGGATATTGGTTTACCTAAAATCGATGGATTACAGGTTTTAGAGCGACTGCGTGCACTGGAACTGCCACTAAAAATTCTGGTTCTGACTTCACAGGAAAGCGCCCATTTTGCACAACGATGCCAGCAGGCAGGCGCTGATGGCTTCATCACTAAAATGGATGGTCTGGGCGAACTGACCGATGCTATCCGCGTGGTGATGCGCGGATACAGTTATTTTCCCCGGTATGATCAACCTGCACCGCTGCCGCCAACGGGTGAGATCAATGACAGCACGCTGCTTAATCACCTTTCCGACCGCGAGTTGAGCGTGCTTATCCATATTGCGAAGGGACTGGGCAATAAACAGATTGGCGACCGGTTATTATTAAGTGAAAAGACGATCAGTACCTATAAACATCGCCTGAAGCACAAACTTAATGCTCAAACCGTGATCGAATTAATAGATTTCGCCAGACGTAATCAACTGCTTTAACAGGCTGCCAGCCTGATGAATATGACGCTACAAACCGTAATCACCGGTGACAAGGCTGATAATGGATCGTCAGATTGAAGACGCAATGATGAAATTAATGGTGACGACGCTCAACGATGATCTGGCCAGAATGGCACGACTCAGTCTGCCAGTTGACGCTATTCAGGTCGCCGATGTGGTTCATCGCATTACGGGGAGTTTGCGCATTGCCCGGCAAAGTCGTCTGGCGCAGGCCTGCATGCACCTTGAAGCGCAATGCCGTGCTGGCATAATCCCGGGCTCTGTTCTTGATGCCATGTACAAGAATTTGTATCAGCAGCTTGAAAACTATTTATTGCGTCTGCGCCAGGTCAGCAAGCTGGCGGATGTGATAGAAGAGAACGATTAACCAGGCAGGCAAAAGCGGACATATCGCACCCTAGCCAAAGCCGCGTTGCTGCGCAAAGCCGAGGAGTTCGCTAACATTACGCGTTCTCAATTTTTTCATCATATTTCTTTTATACGTACTGATGGTTTTATGGCTCAACCCCATTTCATCAGCAATCATTTTATTCGTTAAACCCAAACCTAACTGGCGCAAAATCTGCAGTTCCCGTCTTGTCAGTGCGGCCAGTGAACAGTGCGCGGCTAGTATATGCTTACCCTGATGCTGTAAAAAGCGCGGCTCAGGTAATGCCTTATCTCTTCTCCCGGCAAGAAAAGTGAGCGCCTCGTTGATGGCGTCAATTCCCTCACTTTTGTGCAGGCAACCCTGCAGGGAAAGGCTGGTGCCGCGCAGAAGCTAGGCTGCACTTTCTGATGCGGTAAAAACGAGGCAGCGCAGGGGTTTTCCATTGAGCGCGACCCGCTGTAAATCGTCCAGGGCTAAGGCGGGCAGCGATAATGGATCGATAATTAACAGGTCGGCCTGACCGGTATTCACCGCAGCGACTAACTGGTCGGCATTAGACGTTGAAGTGATGAGGCTATCGCCCCGGGTTGTGACAAGATGTTCAAGTCCATCGCGCATGATGGGATGAGCATCATAGATAATTATTTTCATAGTGAGCCTGAACGGATGTAATGATAAATGAGCACGCTGGTCAGCAGAGGAAAAATTATGCCATGACATTTTTAATAAATCATTGAGGGTGACGATACTTTACCGTTTACCTATTAATGTAAGACATTACCTACAGCCAGATAAGCATTCGATGAGCCGACATAAACAATGCCATCGTTATTATTGTGAGCTTGTTCATCATGGAGCCAGCTAATGAAATATAATGATCAGGCGAATAAAATCTCGGTTGCTCTGCTTGATGATCATCCTTTGGTGCGTTATTCCTTTCAGCACATCGCCCTGCGATATCCGTCCATTCACGTCTCAGGCTGTTTTTCCCGTAGCCATGAGTTAATGGCGTATTTACTGCGTGCGCGCCCCGATGTTGTGGTGCTCGATTACCGGCTTGATGACGGTGAGTTAGATGGGTTGGCATTAATAAATCATATTCTGACTTCTCATCCTGATGTGCGGATTCTGCTGATGTCTTCGGTGGTAACCAGGGCGATTGTTTATGCGGCTTTTCAGGCGGGCATTAAGGGCTATATCAATAAATGCGAAGAGAGTGCGCGCTATTTTGAAGCAATTTACACCGTGGCGGCGGGCGAACACTATTACCCTGCCCATGCTGATTTCCACTTGCCGCAGCCGGCAGCCACACAAGGTCGGGACTTCCGTCCGGATAAACCCGGCTCAGTGCTGTCATGGCATCAGCACCTGAGCGCCCGGTTGACGCCCTGTGAGGCAGAGGTGATTGGTTGTTTTATCCAGCGAATGACAGCGACAGAAATTGCGGCAAAATTACAGCGCAGCGGTAAAACCATCAGCGGTCATAAGCAGTCTGCCAAAAAAAAACTGGGCGTCAGTTCTGATTCCGAGCTATTAAAATTATATGCTGATCGGCATAGCAAGCCTGATGACAGCTGACAACGCAGGCGTCAAGACATTATCCTGGCCGGATGGGTTTTATCCGCCAGGGTGACAAGGTTAACCACCGGCGTTGATTCAGCAGACGGGCGATAACACAATGACATGATGCGTGGCATTAACCCGCTAACGGCTAAAGCCTGACACCGCGCCAGTAAGGCGTAAACAATGAGCGGAGAAAGTCATGCACTCTCTTGATGTGCAGGTGATAAGAACGGCGCAGCACTGGGCGGAAGCGCAGCCGGTATGGCTGTGTACCGTGCTCAGCACCTTCGGCTCGTCGCCGCGACCGCCAGGCGCGATGATGGTGATTCGCGCGGATGGGCGCTTCAGTGGTTCACTTTCCGGCGGCTGCGTGGAGGAGAATTTCATCGCCCGCGTTCAGCAGCAGGCATTCAGCGCCGCCAGCCAGCGGGTGCGTTACGGTGAGGGTGGTGATACGCCCGATCGCGCACTACCGTGCGGCGGCGTGCTGGATATTCTGGTTGAGCGGCTGCCGGCAGGCGCAGCGACGTTACGCTATCTGCAGCAGCTGGAAGATGCGCTGACCGGCGCGTATGCCATCACCAAACGGCTGACGCTGCCGCAGCCGTGCCATGCACTCGAACCGGCGCCGTATACCCGCCGCACCCGGACACAGATCACTGACGGTGAAATCATTCTGACCCTCAGCGCTGCGCCGCGATTGGTGATTGCCGGGCTCTCCAGCGTGGCGCTCTACTGTGCTAATTTCGCGCTGGCGCTGGGATTTGAGACCATCGTCTGTGAGCATCGCCAGGACGTACTGGACACAATGGCGGCTGAGCTTGCACCGGACGTCAAACTGGTGCAGCAGTTTCCGGCCGTGTATCTGGAACGCGAGGGCTGTCATGCTGCCACGGCGATCCTCTCGCTGACGCACGATGCGCGCATCGACGATCTCACCATGATGGAAGCGGTCAACCTGCCAGCATTTTATCTTGGCGCGATGGGGTCGCAGCGCAACAGCCTGAAGCGCAAAGCGCGGCTGGCTGAGATTGCTGAGCTGACGCCGGCACAGCTGCAGCGCATCCACGCACCAGTTGGACTGGATATCGGCAGCAAAACCCCGGCAGAGATCGCGCTGGCAATCATGGCGGATATCGTGCGTCACAAAAACGGTCTGGCGGACACGGACGGCCTTAGCCCGAAGGATCCCGCGTCAGAGCAAGCGTAATCCGCTGAACGCTTCACAGGTGCCACGACGCAATAACTCAGCAACGCCGAATTTTCGCGGCGCGAATAATTAATAAGCTGCGCTTTATGTTTCATGATGTGATTTACGCTTGTGCTTTACCGGTAACATCTTATCTTCAAAGAGGTGCGTTTAAACACCTAAACGAAGAAGGGGTATGTATGGCAAAGCGTCACTTGATTAAATCCATTGAAATTTCAGCCATTGTAATCTTCGCGCTGGTGATTGCCTGGCTGGCAGTTCATCAACCGGCCTCGATCATGCGTGGCCTTATCCACATCAATAACGGAGTCCGGCACCAGGGAATTCAGCAGCGCTTAAAGATAACCACAGGTAATCACACAGCTGATGTTTCAAAGTATAAAAGAAAAAGACCGTACGGGCGTATTACTGCCAGCCAGTTAAGCAACTGGCTGGCATGACAGGCGAATGCTTGTCAGTTAAGTATGCTGTTGCTGGTATAAACAACGATCGTTAAAAATAATCAGGCTTTAAATGGCGCATACCGGTGCGCCCGAAAATTATCACCCTCGCTAAGGAATGATCCGCGCAGCGCGAAGTTGGGCAAACAGCGCAAAGAACATTTCGTCGGTGGCCTGATGGCCGTTGAAACCCGCCCGGCGTATTTTGCTGCCATCACCAAACATGTCGTAGTCCCAGCCAAAAACAAAATCCGCAAACTGACCATCATTAAGCTGCAAAATATCGGATTCAATGAGCGTATGTTGTTCGGCCAGTGCACGCCAGACGCTGCGGTAATCCTGGAACAATTGCTGAAATGTCAGCTTCACTGCGGGTGCCGTTTCCAGTTCAAACCAATGTGCAATGGCGGGCCACAGTTCGCTCCAGCGCCAGACATCGCCGTTATTCACATTAAACGCCTGGTTTTGAGCGCCGGGCGCCTCTGCGGCCCATAACGTTGCCCGTGCCAGTAGCGTCGCATCTGTATGGTCAACAATACTGTTCCACGTCCGCCATGAACCGGGAAAGCGCAACGGCAAGCCTTGTGCTTTGCATAATGAAGCATAAAGCGCGATGGTCAGCGCCAGATTCATGGCATTGCCGGGCACTGCGCTGCCCACCACGCCGGGGCGCAATGCGTGCCAATGCCAGCGTTTCCCGCGCTGATATTCACTTAGCCAGCGTAACTGCTCAGCATTGAATTCAGCACCGGGCACGCCTGGATCGCTTTCTCGCGCCGGCGTTTTGAACGGTCCTAAATGCGCGCCATACACTTTGTATCCTTGCATCAAACTGACAGTGCGTAACGGCGCGACGTTTTCAATATGAGTGACCAGGTTGCGCAGCATCGTCACATTAGGTTCCACCATCTCCTGCCAGTTAGCCGCATTAAGCCATGCGCTGTAGAAAATATGTGTGACCTGATGGAGCGGTGCTAACGCCTGTGCGCTGTGTTGCGCATCCAGTAAATCCACACTGATCATTGGAAACTCATTCCGTGAAGTAGTCTGGCGTGAAAGTCCAATCACCTGCCATTGATGTTGCTGCAAAGTGTTTACCAGCTGGCTGCCAACGATGCCGGTTGCGCCGGCCACTAAAGCAACGCGTTGTTGTTGAGACATGATTTTTCTCCTGAGAACAAGACATGCTCAGTGTTATCTATTAACTTTATTGCTGATATCCCTCTAATCAGATGTCACTTATCAGAAAAATCATTAAATGAATAATAAACTCAACGCCATCAACACGTTTATCCGCGTGGCAGAAGCCGGATCTTTTTCTGCCGCCGCACGCCAAAGCGGAATGAAGCAATCTGCGGTTAGCCATCAGATTGCCGCGCTGGAGGAAGATCTGGGTGTGGTGTTGCTGCATCGCACCACGCGAGCCATGGCACTAACCGAGCAGGGCGAGCGTTATTTGCAGCAGATGCGGCCACTGCTTGCCGCGATGGTGGAATCTGAAAGCCAGCTGCGTCCCACGCAGCTAGCGTTGCAGGGCAATGTACATATCCAGTTGCCGAGCGGTTTAGGCCAACTATTCCTGCCGCATTTGTTGCGGTTGCAGCAGCACAATCCAGAACTGCATCTGAATATCTCGCTCGACGATCGCATTGCTGAGCTGGTGAGTGAAAGGGTGGATATCGCCCTACGCCTGAGTGAAACACCGCCAGAACTTTTTCCGGCGCGTTTACTGGCGCGTATTGAAACACCACTGTTTGCGGCACCGGAGCGTTTGCACCAGCAGCCGATTACCTCACCAGAAGAGCTGGCTTTTACTCCGCATGTGCGTTTCAGCGCCATCGCTCACGATGCGCCGTTAAAGCTGATTGGCGAAGATTCAACGCTAGCAATTAAGGTGAACACGGTGTTTCGCGCTAATAACAGCGAAGGATTATTACAGGCTCTGCAAGCCAATATTGGCGTTGGCGGCATGCAATTACCGTTGGTCTCAGAAGCCATAAAAGCGGGGACGCTGGTGCGGATTCTGCCTGAATATCGCCTGCCTGACCGATTTCTTTATGCCGTTTTCCCTGATGCTCGCTTTATACCCTTGCGAGTCAGACGCATCGTGGAACTGATTGAACAGGTTTTGGCAGATTGAGGGAGATGTGAGGTTACGGTCACAATAAGTGATGTAATACCGTTCAGTTAAGTACCAAATTCAATTACCGCACATTTCGTAGCGGCGCGATTCATCGCGCATACGAATGGCAGCACCGTGCCCATCTATGCTTTGCGCAATACATTGCGCCGCTACAACTGCGTATGGGCTTTTTTCTGAATGATGGCGGTGAGAGGGGGATTGATATCACCCGGCACATCCGTATAGGGGATTCTCATCCCCCCCAGGTCGGGAGAATATACAAATAAAAATGCCCAGCTGTTAACTGGGCACTTTTATATAAATGATGGCGGTGAGGGGGGGATTCGAACCCCCGATACGTTGCCGTATACACACTTTCCAGGCGTGCTCCTTCAGCCACTCGGACACCTCACCACATTTTTTTGTTAACCGCACTGGGTCAACGGGGCGCTACTATAGGGAGTTCAGCGAGAAGGGTCAAGGGCTATTTTCTCCTTTTTTTCTATTCGCTTAACCTCTGCGCAGATTGTCTTAAGCCTCTCCACTTTGCCGGTTTTGTCATCAAACTATTCCTTAACTGACACAAAAGTGTCACCGCACTGTCGCAGACTTGTCGGCGGAAACATTTGGTTATATCTACGGATAAGGATGCTGATAAATGAAACGCTTGCCTCTTTTCACGCTCTCTCTGCTGGCTTCACTCACCACCACGTCCGCGCTGGCAGAGAGCACCAGCTATCAACGCGCAGCCACTGGCGATATTACCCAGCACGGCGGCGCGCGTCGCCTGAGCGGCGACCAGACCGAAGCGCTGAAAGCCTCATTGAGCAATAGCACGGCGAAGAATGTCATCCTGCTGATTGGCGATGGCATGGGCGATGCCGAAATCACCGCGGCGCGCAATCAGGCGATGGGCGCCGGCGGCTTTTTTCCCGGTATTGATGCGCTGCCGCTCACCGGTCAGTACACCCATTACTCGCTGGACAAGCAAACGCACAAGCCCAACTACGTAACGGATTCTGCCGCGTCGGCCACCGCCTGGGCCACCGGCACGAAAACCTATAACGGCGCGATTGGCGTCGATGTCAACGGCACAGATCAGGTCACGCTGCTTGAGCTGGCCAAAGCAGCAGGTAAAGCCACCGGCAACGTCTCCACCGCAGAACTGCAGGATGCCACGCCGGCCGCGCTGATGGCGCACGTGACCTCGCGTAAATGCTACGGCCCGGAGAAAACCAGCCAGCTGTGTCCGGGCAACGCGCTGGAGCAGGGCGGTAAAGGATCAATCAGCGAGCAGCTGCTGCAGACCCGTCCGGACGTCACGCTGGGCGGCGGGGCCAAATCTTTCGCTGAACACGCTAAAGCGGGCGACTATCAGGGCAAAACCCTGCGCGAGCAGGCCGAAGTGCGGGGATTCCAGCTGGTCGATAATCTCGCCGCACTGAACGCGGTACAGCAGGCGAATCAGCAACAACCGCTGCTGGGCCTGTTCTCCGACGGCAATATGCCGGTGCGCTGGCTGGGACCGAAAGCCAGCTATCACGGCAACCTGGATAAACCGGTCGTGACCTGTGAGGTCAACAAAGACCGCCCGGCATCAATGCCAACGCTGGCGCAGATGACGCAAAAGGCCATCGACCTGCTGAGCCACAACGACAACGGCTTCTTCCTGCAGGTGGAGGGCGCATCAATTGATAAGCAGGATCACGCCGCCAACCCGTGCGGTCAGATTGGTGAAACCGTCGATTTAGATGAAGCGGTGCAGGTGGCGCTGGCCTACGCGCGTGAGCAAGGCGATACGCTAGTGGTGGTAACCGCCGACCACGCGCACAGCAGCCAGATCGTTGAGAACGGCACCAAAGCACCGGGCCTGGCTCAGGCGCTCAACACCAAAGACGGCGCGGTGATGACCATCAGCTACGGCAACTCGGAAGAGGATTCGCAGGAGCACACCGGCAGCCAGCTGCGCATCGCGGCCTACGGTCCGCACGCGGCGAATGTGGTCGGCCTGACCGACCAGACCGACCTGTTCTTCACCCTGAAGCAGGCGATGGCGCTGAAATAAGCGCGTCAGTGCGGGCGGATGCGCAGCACCAGCAATCCGCCCAGCACCAGTCCGCCTGCGGCCAGCAGCAGCGCAGGGTGCAGGGAAGCAAAAATCTGCACGCTGGCCGCGGAGATCAGCGGCCCGATCAGCTGGCCAGTGGCATAGCCTGACGTGAATATCGCCACGGTTTTAGCCACGCTGATATTGGAGACGGCGCGCGCCAGCTGCATCGTCAGTTGCATAATCGAAAGAAATCCCAGCCCGACCATCACCGTTGAGATCAGCAGCCCGCTCACACCCGGGATGAGCACGCCGCTGGCCACGCCCAGCCCCTGCAGGACCATAACCCAGGCCAGGCTGAGGCGCGTATTCAGACGCGCTGAAAACAGCATGATCAGTACCACGCCAGCCACTGCGCAAAGTCCAAACAGCGGCCAGAAAAGTGCTGCCAGCTGCCCCCGGGCAAACAGGCTGTGCGCCATTTGTGACAGAAACGTCGCGGGCAAAATGTAGCCGAAACCGGCCAGCGTATAGGCCAGCCATAGCCGTTTCACCGCGCGACCCGGTGCCGTCGAGGTACTTTCCCGCTGCCGTGCAGGCAGCGATGTGGGCAGCGCGCGCCACACCAGCAGCGCGCCAGCCAGTGCCACCACGCCGTAGAGTTGCCAGGCGCGATCGTCATTCAGCTGTAACCGGGTGATCAGCCACGCCAGCACGCCGCTCAGGGTGATGCCGGCTCCCGGGCCGGCAAACACTGCGGCGGACATGCGCGGCGCCTGCTGTGCCAGCACCATCTGCGTCCAGGAGGTGACGATAATCAAAGCCCAGGCACCACCGACACCCGCCACCAAACGGAACAGGCACTGCAGCGCCCAGGCATGACTAAAGCCGGAGAGCAGAGTCACCAGCGCGGTGGCCAGCAAACCGGCCTTGAGGTAGCGCGCGTGATGGGCGGTCATCCGGCTTACGTGCAGCGCGCCCAGCAGATAGCCGATGTAATTCATCGCCGCCAGCACGCCAGTGCGCGCGTGTTGATCCGCAGATCTATGGCTTCAGCCGGCAAAACCGGCGCGTTAGCGGACTGCGGCGCGAAGAAGTGGCACAGCTGGCGGCGGTCAGCGTTAGCTGGTATACCTGGCTTGAGCAGGGGCGCGACATCAGTATCTCGCCCGCCGCGCTGCAGCGCATCGGCAAAGTGCTGCAGCTCTCGGTCACCGAGCAGGAGTATCTCGAAGCGCTGGTGTTTGGTAACGCACATTCGCAACCCTTCAGCCATGAATTGCCGCCTGAGGTAAGGACGATGGTGGATGCGCTGGACCCGCATCCGGCGTTTGTGCG
Source organism: Pantoea dispersa (assembly GCF_035783935.1). Classification (GTDB taxonomy): domain Bacteria; phylum Pseudomonadota; class Gammaproteobacteria; order Enterobacterales; family Enterobacteriaceae; genus Pantoea; species Pantoea dispersa_C. Next base: position 213,459 of record NZ_JALKOV010000007.1, read on the forward strand.
CCGCGCCAACATGGATATTGTCTACTGGAATCCGGCGGCGCAGTCGCTGATTGTCGACTGGGCGGCACTGCCGCCGGCGGATCGCAACTCGCTCAAGCTGATGTTCATCAGTGAAGCCTACCAGCAGCGCATTCATGGCTGGGAAGAGGCGGCGCGCCATACGCTGTCGGCGTTTCGCGCCAGTTATGCCGCCAGCAATCAGGCGCAGGAATTCGAAGTGGTGATCGAGGATTTGCTGGCGCGCAGCGCCGGGTTTCGCACGCTGTGGAATGACCATGATGTGGGGAAAATCGGCGCGGGCAATAAAACCCTGATTGATGTCGAAGGGCGGATGCAGACATATACCTTTACCTCACTGCAAATTGAGCAGGCTCCGGGTATGCATCTGATTTTCTATCTGGCGCACTAACGCGGCGTGCGCGCATCGGGCGCACGCCGCCGGAGAGATTACAGGCCGCGCTGTGCCATCAGGCGTGCGAGGTCAACCAGACGGTTGGAGAAGCCCCACTCGTTATCGTACCAGGCAAGGATTTTCACCAGGTTGCCGCCAATCACCAGCGTCGATAAGCCGTCGATGATAGATGAGCGCGCATCGCCCTGATAATCGCTGGAGACCAGCGGCTCATCGCTGTAGCCAAGAATCCCCTGTAGCGGACCGGCGGCGGCCGCGGCTTTAAACGCGTCATTCACCTCTTCGGCCGTCACGTCGCGTTTCAGCGTCACCGTCAGATCCACTACCGACACCACCGGCACCGGCACGCGCAGCGAGTAGCCGGTTAAGCGGCCATCCAGTTCCGGAATCACCCGGCCGAGCGCTTTGGCCGCGCCGCTGGAGTACGGCACAATTGACAGCGCCGCCGCACGCGCGCCGCGCAGATCTTTTTCCGGCTGGTCGTGTAGCGCCTGACTATTGGTATAAGCATGGGTGGTATTCATCAGACCGTGTTCAATACCAAACGCCTGATGCAGCACCTGCGCGGCGGGCGCCAGGCCGTTAGTGGTACAGCTGCCGTTGCTCACCACAAAGTGCTGTTGCGGATCGTAGCGCTGGTCGTTGACGCCCATCACAATCGTCAAATCATCATTTTTGCCCGGCGCAGAGATAATGACGCGTTTGGCGCCGCCGTGGGTGATATGCACCGCGGCTTTATCCCGTTCGGTGAAGAAGCCGGTAGCTTCAATGACGATATCCACGCCTACTTCACGCCAGCGAATATTGGCCGGATCGCGTTCGCTGAACACGCGCACCGCTTTGTCATTGATGCGCAGCTCGCCGTCGCCAGCACTGACTTCGGCCGGCAGCCGGCCAAGCAGGGAGTCGTGCTTCAGCAGATGCGCCAGCGTTTTGCTGTCGGTGAGATCGTTGATCGCCACAATGTCGATGTCGCTGCTGCCCAGCGCGGCGCGGAATACGTTACGTCCGATACGGCCAAAACCGTTAATGCCTACCTTGATCATGACTGACTCCTTAGTGAAGTAACTGCAGTCACTGTAGGCCGGAGGCGCGCTGGCGTAAACGCCAAAAAAGGATCACTTTACGCCATTTTGCGGCTGTGAAAGCGCTGGCGATATTCGTTGGGCGTGAGATGCAGCTGGCGCTCGAAGCTGCGCCGCAGGTTGATACTGCTGCCAAAGCCGGTGGCGATGGCAATGCGTTCCAGCGTCTCGCGCGTCTGCTCCAGCCGTTCGCGCGCCGCCGCCAGCCGCGCTTCTGCCACATAGCGCGCCGGTGAAACGCCGGTTTCGCGGCTGAACACGCGGGTAAAGTTACGCGGGCTCATCGCCACCTGGGCCGCCAGTTTCTCCACCGACAGGTCTTCCGCCAGATGAGCGGCGATCCAGTTCTGCAGCTGTCCCATCGGCCCCGACTCGCTAACGGACTGCAGGTGAAAGCGACTGAACTGCATCTGGCCGCCGGGACGACGCAGATACATCACCATATCCTGCGCGATGTCGCGCGCCGCGCTGAAACCAAAATCTTCCTCTACCAGCGCCAGCGTCAGGTCGAAGCCGGAGCTGACGCCGCCGGAGGTCCAGACTGGCCCGTCCTGAATATACAGCGGACCGCCTTCCACCTGGACGCGCGGATAACTGGCCTGCAGCGTCTCCAGCAGGCGCCAGTGGCTGGTGGCGCGGCGGCCATCCAGTAAGCCGGCCTCGGCCAGCAGCATCGCCGCACCGCAAATCGACACCACGCGCCGTGCCTGTGGCGCAGCCAGCTTAATCCAGTCCACCACCATGCTGCGCTCTTCAGGATTATCCCCGCGCCCGGTAATCATGATGGTGTCCCAGTGCTCGCGCGGATCGAGTTCGGCCAGCTTGAGGTCGGCGAGCAGATTGAGGCCGGACTGGCCGTGGATCACCTGATGCGGCTGGGTGGTAGCAATGCTGATGCGATAGCGTGCGCCAGCAACGCCCACCGGCAAATGCAGGTTGGCGTGCATCAGGATGTCGGCGATACCCGCCGCTTCGAACAGCATGCCGCCGTCCGGGACAATGATCAGAAAGGTTTTCATGGCGTAAAATGTACCTGTGCCACGAAAGAAGTCAATGAGCGAAGGGTCGATCAGGCGCGCGAGCTGAACACCCGGCCACGGCCTTCCGGCGGGGCACTGCCGGCGGCACCGTACAGGCGCTGATCGGCACCGGCCTGCTGGTTGAGGTGCTGAATTAACATAAAATCATGATGTCGCAAATGATGCATATATCCATCATCGTGCAGTTAAAAATATCCGCAGAATGAAGCGTTGGTGGCCAGATTAATCAGGTGTCTGTTATTTTGGAAGTGAAATGCCAGGATGGGTTGAGAGAAACTCTGTTTTATAAAGCATTCCTTTGCCAGGGAGTGATAGTGGCTACGATAATGAGCAGCTAAGTAAATCAGGCTTAAAACATCAATTATATTCTACCTGCAGAAAAGTCAAACCACGCTCCCGGGTAATGTGCGCGGTGCCCAGCGCGTAAGGTAATTCACGCGCGGCACCATTAACCTGCAGCGTTTCGCTCTTTTTAATCCCTTCGCGCGTGCAGTTCAGCGAGACGCTGCGCGTCACGGCATACTCACAGGAGGGTTCAACGATGGCACCGATGAAAGTGATTTGACCGTCGGCGGCAAGGGTGGCATGGCTGGTCAGTAAAACGATCAGCGGTAACAGCAATCTTTTCATCACAGAGGCCCTTTGAGAAGTCGGGAATTACCCGGTTAATGGCGTCATACTGACTAATAGCGCGCCACAGCTGAATATTGCTTAAACCGCGGCGTTTCCGTGTTCAGGCATATTATTGCGGTGACTTAGCCAGTGCATCGTCATGTTTTACGCAATCGCCTCAGCAGAAAACGGTTATGCCCGCATTAAGCGCAGCTATTATATTAGTAAGCAACCAGGATTAATCGGGTGAGCAGGGCGGTGAAATAAGCGTATTAAACCGGATAGATTTATTATCGGTATCACGTCAGGACAGAAAAAGGGCAGAGAGGGTGAGGGTGTAAGCCGGTGAGGGAGAAATGCGTCAAGCGGGCTGTGATGAAGCTAATCAGGCGCACCTGACATCGGTGCGCTCTTATTTTTTATCAGCTGCGGGAAATCTGAGCCAGCGTCACGTCGGCTGACGCAGCGTCTGCGGCGACACCGTCGATATACAGCGCACGCTGTTCACCGGCGGGCAGGGTAATCTGCAACGTTTGCCATGCCGGCTGATAGTCACCTTTGCGCCCCAGCGTGAGGTGAATGGCTGAGGCTTCGCAGCGCATTTCCCACTGCAGCCACAGCGCATTGCCCTGCTGATAACCCCAGGATTCGCCATCATCTTCGAACAGTTCGCCGCGGCTCACGCCTTTGCCCTGCAACGGATAGAGCTGCAGCGTGCGACGATCGTCTGCCGCGGCGTCGACGTGAGCAATACGCTCGCTGAGTGGCAGTGCCGCACCTGCGCGCACCAGCAGCGGCTGCGTTTCCAGCGGCGCAGGCAGGGTGATCCACTGACCACCGCTGTACCACTGCTGCGTGGCGAAATCGTACCAGCCTGTCTGGTTGTCGGGCAGCCACAAGCTGCGCTCACGCTGGCCGGGTTCCACCACGCTGGCAACCAGCAGGTCGCGACCCAGCAGGAACTCATCGCACTCCGCAAACGTCTGGGCGTCGTGTTCATGATCGAGGAAGGTCGGACGCAGCATCGGTTCATCATCGGCATGCGCCTGCCACAGCAGCTGGTAGAGATACGGCATCAGGCGATAGCGCAACGCGATGGCTGCACGAATCGCGGGCGTGACCGAAGGATACATCCACGGCTCATTCACGGTGTGATCGTCATTCCACGAGTGAATGGTGAAGCGCGGATGCATGACGCCATTCTGCACCCAGCGTACAAACAGCTCCGCATCGGGTTTATCGCCGGAGAAGCCGCCGACGTCGTGGCCGACGTTATACAAGCCAGACAGACTCATACCGAGGCCCATGCGGATGTTGTAGCGCAGCGAGGTCCAGTTGGTGCGATTATCGCCGCTCCAGGTCTGCACGTAGCGCTGCATGCCGGCGCAGCCGGAGCGTGAAATCAGAAACGGTCGCTGTTCAGGCGCAAAGCGCTGTTGCGCTTCCATCGAGGCGCGCATCATCAGCAGCGGCATCACCGGGCGAATATGCTTGATGGCAATCGGCGTGCCGAAGCCGTGACAGCGCGCTTCGCCATCCCACACTTCATACTCGTTGTTATCATTCCAGGTGGCGTCGATGCCTTTTTCCAGCAGCTGACGGGTGACGTTCTCCTGCCACCAGGCCACGGTCTGCGGATGGGTGAAATCGAGGTGCGATCCTTCATCGTCCCAGAACACCGAGCGCTCTGGCACATCCTCTTCCGAATCGCGGATAAACAGCCCCTGAGCCGCCACTTCGTCGTAGCGCGGATGATCCTGCAGCAGGCAGGGTTTGATGTTGGCCGCCAGGCGCAGCCCGGCGTCGTGAAACGCCTGACTCATCGCTTCCGGCTGCGGCACCTTGTCATAGTTCCAGTTGAACACATACCGCTTGTTATTGATGGAGGTATAGCCCGAGGAGAGCTGGAAGGAGTCACACGGAATAGCGTGCTCTTCACACAGGCGGATGAAGTTCATCAGTTGGTTTTGCGCATCCGGCGCATCGGTGTAATGCATGGTCGAGCCGCTGTAACCCAGACTCCATTTGGGTCCGAACAGCGTTTTGCCGGTCAGGCGCACGAAGGTTTTAGTAATATCCAGCACCCGTTCGCCGACAAACAGGTAATAATCAATGTCACCGCTTTCCGCCTGCCAGCGACGGTAGGGCTGGTGATAGTTGTCCAGCTCATTACCCAGATCGAACCAGCTGGTGCTGAGGTTATCGTAAAACAGACCGAAGCTGACGCCGTTACGCCGCGTGAGGGTGAAGGGCACATGTTTGTAGAGCGGATCGGTGGAGGAGGCGTTATAGCCCATGGCATCCAGATTGCGCATCTCATAGCGTTTGCCGTTGCGCTGCAGATCGCCGGTTTTTTCACCCAGGCCGTAGTAACGGTCATCCGCCATGCGGCGCTGATAGTGTGCCACGCCGTCGCCGTGCGCGTTGATCTGATAGGCACTGGTGGGGCGATCGCTGGTCAGCAGTTGCCAGTGACCGGCGGCATCACAGTACTGCCACTCCAGTGCCAGCGGCTGACGCACGATCACGCGCAGCGTGTCGGTGCAAATGGTCAGACAATGGCCTTCCTCTTTCAGCGTAAAACCGGGCAGGCTGAACCCGGCCAGGCTGTCGCGCGGACGCCCTTCCCAGGGAACGTCCTGTTCGGGTGCAATGCTCCAGGTGCGGTCCAGACTGTAGTTGCCGTGGCGCTTGATTACCACGCGGAACAGGCCTTTTTCCAGCACGTACAGGCATAATTGGTGTTTACCATCGACGCTGAGCACCACATGGTGACGATCTGAATGGACTACGGACCAGTTTTTTAACGTTTTCATCGTTACCTACTTCATTGGGTCGCTGAACGACGCTCAGCAATAAACGCAATCAGGAAGACTGCACCGATCAGGTCAAAGAACCCCATGGCGACAAACAGCGGGTTGAAGCCAATTTTGTCGGCCGTCACGCCAATCACCAGCGAAAACAGGAAGCTGGAGATCCAGGCGAACGAGCCGCGCATGCCATTCACCGTCGCCATCTGCCCCTTATCAAATTTTTCCACTACCAGCGCACTTAACATGCAGGAGATGATCTGATGACCAAAGCCGCCAATGGAGATCAGGGCAATCGCGACATAGGGATCTTTGGTCATTGCCACCAGCGCCAGCGACAGCATCAGAAAGGCGCCGGTGACCGAGCTGGCGACAACGGAATTCACCTGCCTGAAGCCAAACAGCCGGGTGTAGAGACGCGTCAGGTAACCGCTGGCCGCGCTGCCGAGATCCGCCGCGAGGAACGGCAGCCAGGCGAACATGGCAATCTGCTTTAAATCCATTCCCAGATCTTTTGCCAGATAAAGCGGTACCCAGAAACTCAGCACGCCCCAGGCCGGTTCGGCCATAAACGCGGGAATGGCGATGCCGTAAAAACGCTTGTTTCCGGAGACGGTTTTCAGGGCTTTAAAGAACGGCAGTTTGACCGCTGGCGGCTCATTATCCTGACGAATAAAGGCCAGCTCATCGCTGCTGAGATTCGGGTTACGTTCCGGATCGCGGTATAACAGCCACCACAGCACCACCCAGCCCAGCGCCAGGCAGCCAGTAAAGAGAAATGCGCCCTGCCAGCCAAACGAGGCGTGGGCAAAATAGATAATCGGCGGTGCCAGCATGGCGCCGATTGAAAAGCCGACGCCAGCCCAGCCGGCGGCGATCGGACGTTCTTTTCTCGGGAACCACTCACCAATCACTTTGGCGTTAGCCGGCGTGGCGGCCGCTTCAGCTCCGCCCATGACAAAGCGCAAGATAGCCAGGTGCAACCAGCTGGCGGCGCCTGCATGGAACAGACACGCCAGCGCCCAGATGGTGGCGCAGATAAAGAAGCCGAGCTTGAGGCCAATCACGTCGATCAGCCAGCCGCAGATTGGTTGAAAGAAGGTGTACGCCAGCTGAAACGCGCCAACGATCCATGAATATTGTTCGGTGGTAATGCCAAGACTGGTTTTTAGCTCGGGTGCCAGAATGCCTAACGAGTTACGAGTGATGTAGTTGACGGTGACGCCCGCCAGAAACAGCACCAGCACCCACCAGCGCAGATGACGGATGACGCGCTTCGTGCCGGTTGCGGCAATCCCTGGATTCAAACTGCGGTTCATCGGATTCTCCAATCATTATTAACAACATGTATGAGCAACGTCTGTGACTGCCTGGCCGGTGGTGGAGTCCAACCCGGCCAGCGCATCGCGTTTTGTCCGTCATTGCGGGGAGGCGGCGCGATGCGTCCTGTTTTAACCATCCGCCGGGAGTGAACCACAGTTAGAGCAAGTGGTCGCCAGCCTGGTGTGGTATTTGTGATCTGGTTAACCAAAATCATTCATCAGGTTGACATCAGGCGATGAAAAGCCGATTTTCAGCGGCAGAGGGCGCTTTTGATTGATGATAAATCGCGTTACCTGATAAATTGGTCAACCAAAATAACGGAGCTGAACCTGATGTTCAGGCCCGCAGGAGATAACGACATGAAGCAAACCTGGCGCTGGTATGGCCCTGACGATCCCGTTTCGCTCGCTGATGCCCGACAGGCGGGCGCTACCGGCATTGTGACTGCCCTGCACCACATTCCGAACGGCGAGGTGTGGCCGGTGGAGGAAATCATGCAGCGCAAAGCGATGATTGAGGCGGCCGGACTGGTGTGGTCGGTGGTGGAGAGCGTGCCGATCCATGAGGAGATCAAAACCGGCAGCGGTCAGTGCCAGCAGTGGATCAGCAACTATCAGCAGTCGCTGCGCAATCTGGCACAGTGCGGCATCCACACCGTGTGTTACAACTTCATGCCGATCCTTGACTGGACGCGCACCGATCTGGCGTTTGAGCTGCCGGATGGCGCAAAAGCGCTGCGTTTCGATCAGATCGAATTCGCGGTATTTGAGCTGCATATCCTGCAGCGTCAGGGCGCAGAACACGATTACAGCGCTGAAGAGAGAGACGAGGCCGCTGCGCGTTTCGCCAGCATGAGTGACGAGCACAAGCTGCGGCTGACGCGTAACATCATCGCCGGTTTACCTGGCGCGGAAGAGGGCTATACGCTGGCGCAGTTCCGCGCTCAGCTGGCGCGCTATGACGGCATCGATAAAGCCCGTCTGCGCGAGCACTTTGCCACGTTTCTGCGCGGTATTATTCCGGTCGCGGAAGAGGTCGGCATTCGCATGGCGGTGCACCCGGACGATCCGCCGCGTCCGATCCTCGGCCTGCCGCGCATTGTGTCAAATGCCGACGATTTGCAGTGGATGATCGACACCATCGACAGCCCGGCCAACGGCTTTACGATGTGTACCGGCTCCTACGGCGTGCTGGCGGAAAATGATTTAGCCGGCATGGTGAAACGTTTTGGGCCGCGTATTTATTTTGCCCATCTGCGCTCAACCCGGCGTGAAGCCAATCCCAAAACCTTTCACGAAGCCGCGCACCTCGCTGGCGATGTCGATATGTTTGCGGTGATCAAAGCGATTGCCGAAGAGGAGCAGCGGCGTCGTAATGCGGGCCAGGAAGACCTGATCCCGATGCGGCCCGACCACGGTCATCAGATGCTGGACGATCTGCACAAGAAAACCAATCCAGGCTATTCCGCCATTGGCCGGCTGAAAGGGCTGGCTGAGATTCGTGGCGTTGAGCTGGCGATACACCGCGCCTTTTTCTGACGCCGATCGCCCTGTACCGCTTGCCCGGCGTGCGCGACATTGCGCCGGACACTGAGGAGTTAACATGCAACACAATCTTGCTGACGCCAGTATTAAGGTGGCGCGGCCCGCGTGGCAGCACCAGCGGCTGGTGCCGCGCATCGTGCACATCGGCTGCGGCGCGTTTCATCGTGCGCACCAGGCGCTTTATCAGCACCATCTGCTGGAGATAAGTGACAGCGACTGGGGCATTTGCGAGGTCAACCTGATGTCGGCCAGCGGCAGAGAGCTGGTGGAACAACTGCGCGCGCAGGATTTGCTTTACAGCGTCACTGAGCAGGGCGCTGGCGGCCATGAAGTGAAAGTTATCGGTTCAGTACAGGCTGCGCTGCATCCGGCTCTGGATGGATGTGACGGTATTCTTCATGCCCTTGCCCGACCCGAAACCGCCATCGTCTCGCTGACGGTGACCGAGAAAGGCTACTGCACGCAGGGCGCTACGGGCGAGCTGGACAGCAGCAACCCGCTAATCGTGCACGATCTGGCGCATCCGCAGCAGCCGAAATCCGCCATTGGCTTTATCGTTGAAGCGCTGCGCTTGCGGCGTGCAGCCGGTTTAGCGCCGTTTACCGTGCTGTCATGCGACAATCTGCGGGATAACGGCCACGTCGCGCGGGCTGCGGTAATCGGTCTGGCACAACGGCAGGATGCGGCACTGGCGGCATGGATTGACCAACAGGTTACATTTCCCTGCACCATGGTTGACCGCATCGTGCCGGCCGTAACGGAAGAGACGCAGCGCGAGATCGCCCAGCTGCTGGGCACCGCCGATCCCTGCGGTGTCGCCTGCGAACCGTTTCGTCAGTGGGTGATAGAAGATAACTTCGTGGCGGGACGTCCCGACTGGCAGCGCGTGGGTGCGCAATTTGTTCCGGATGTTGCCCCCTACGAGTTGATGAAGCTGCGTCTGCTGAATGGCACGCACTCATTCCTGGCCTACCTTGGCTATCTCGGCGGTTGTGAAACTATCGCCGATACCATGCAACTGCCCGCTTACCGCCAGGCCGCGCTGTCGCTGATGCTGGATGAACAGCGTGCCACGCTGACGATGCCTGCAGGCAGCGATCTGAATGACTATGCACATCAACTGCTTGCGCGCTTCAGTAATCCGTCACTGCGCCATCGCACGGCGCAAATTGCCAGCGATGGCAGTCAGAAATTGCCACAGCGCATGCTGGATTCGCTGCGCTATCATCTGCGCCACGGCAGTGACTGCCGCCATCTGCTGCTCGGCATTGCGGGATGGATGCGTTACATCCTGGGTGAAGACGAAAAGGGTGAGCGTTACCCGGTGGCTGACCCGCTGGTTGCTCAGTTTGAGCAGATTAATCAGCAGTTCCCTTCAGGTCCCGCCCGCGTACAAGCCCTGCTGGGCATCAAAGCGATCTTCGGCGACGACTTACCCGCCAATCCGGTCTTTGTCGCCGACCTGCAACACACCTATGACCACCTGTGCCAGCACGGTGCCCGAGCCGCGGTGGCATCCCTCAACCCGGAGGCCAGATGAAGCGCTTTATGGATGATGATTTTCTGCTGCACAGCGAGGTGGCGCGTCGCCTGTATCACGACGTGGCGGCGGAGATGCCGATCTACGATTACCATTGCCACCTCAATCCGCAGGAGATTGCGCAGGATCGGCAGTTTGCCAACCTCGGGCAAATCTGGCTGGAGGGCGATCACTACAAATGGCGCGCGCTGCGTGCGGCGGGCGTGGAGGAATCACTGATCACCGGTAACACCACCAGCGATTACGATAAATATCTCGCCTGGGCGCAGACCGTGCCGAAAACGCTCGGCAATCCGCTGTATCACTGGACGCATCTGGAGCTGCGCCGGCCGTTTGGCATCACTGACACGCTGTTCGGACCTGAAACCGCGCCGCGCATCTGGCATGAATGCGCGGAGAAGCTGGCCACGCCGGAATTTTCCGCGCGCGGCATCATGCGTCAGATGAACGTACGCATGGTGGGGACCACGGACGATCCGATCGACTCCCTGCAGTATCATCGCCAGATAGCCGAAGACGACAGCTTTGATATTGAAGTCGCACCGAGCTGGCGTCCGGACCGGGTATTCAAGATTGAACTGGAAGGATTTACCGACTACCTGACCCGGCTGGAAGCCGCCGCGGATGTCAGTATCGACAGTTTTGATGCGCTGCGTATGGCGCTGTTGCGCCGCCTGAATCACTTTTCCGCCCATGGCTGTCGCGCCGCCGATCACGGCATTGAAACGCTGCGCTATGCGCCGGTACCCGCTGATAGCGTGCTGGATGGCATTCTGGCCAGACGCCGCAGCGGTGCGGCGCTGAGCGAGGAAGATATTGCACAGTTCAGCACCGCCGTGCTGGTGTGGCTGGGCGCAGAATATGCCCGCCGCGGCTGGGCGATGCAGCTGCACATTGGTGCGATTCGCAACAACAGCACGCGCATGTTCCGCCAGCTCGGCCCGGACAGCGGTTTCGACTCCATCGGCGATCATCCTGTTGCCTGGCCGCTGGCGCGCCTGCTGGATGCGATGGACACCAATGACCAGCTGCCAAAAACCATTCTTTACTGCCTTAATCCGCGTGACAACGAAGTGCTGGCTACCATGGCGGGTAATTTTCAGGGCGCGGGCATGGCGGGCAAGATGCAGTTCGGCTCTGGCTGGTGGTTTAACGATCAGCGTGACGGGATGCTGCGGCAACTGGAGCAGCTGGCGCAGATGGGGCTGCTCAGTCAGTTCGTTGGCATGCTGACTGATTCGCGCAGTTTTCTCTCTTACACGCGGCACGAATACTTCCGCCGTATTCTGTGCAATCTGTTTGGCGAGTGGGTGCGTGACGGCATCGTGCCGCATGATGAAGCCGCGCTGGGCGCGATGTTGCAGGATATCTGCTTCCATAACGCCCGACGCTACTTCACCCTTAATCCACGGTGAAAATCACGCCCTGTGTTATAGTGCAGGGTAGAAAATTTGGCGGCCTAATGTCTGAACCAGCAGAAAAGAGCGTTATGAAACCACAAGCTTCAGCACAGCGACCCTATCAGGAAGTGGGCGAGATGCTTCGCAACATGATTACGCAGAAACAGTACGCGATTGGCGAGCGCTTGCCGCCGGAACGCGAACTGGCGATGCTGCTGAACGTCACGCGCACGCTGGTGCGCGAGGCGCTGATTATGCTGGAGCTGGAAGGGCTGATTGAAGTGCGGCGTGGCGCAGGCATTTATGTGATCAACGACACGCCGGCACCGCGTGCCGCTGCGCAAACTGCCTGCAATGCGGCCGGTCCGTTTGAGATGCTGCAGGCCCGCCAGCTGCTGGAAAGTAATATCGCCGAATTCGCTGCGTTACAGGCGACGCGCGAGGACATCATCAAAATGCGTCAGGCGCTGGCGCTGGAAGAGCGCGAGCTGGCGTCAGGCGCGGTAAACGACAGCGAAAACGGCGACCGCAATTTCCACCTGGCGATTGCCGAAGCCACGCACAACAGCATGCTGGTGGAGCTGTTTAAGCAATCCTGGCAGTGGCGCGAAGACAACGTGATGTGGAGCCAGCTGCACCGGCATCTGATCAACACCAACTACCGCAAAAAATGGCTCGACGATCATAAAAAGATCCTCGCCGCCTTAATCAAGAAAGACGCGCGCGCCGCGAAACAGGCGATGTGGCAGCATCTGGAGAACGTCAAGCAGCTGCTGCTGGAGTTCTCCGATGTGGACGACATTGATTTCGACGGCTATTTGTTTGAGTCATGGCCGCTGTATGCCACTAACGGACCGGATAATTAGCCTGGCGACAGGGCTTCAGCCATAAAAAAATCCACGCCATTGCGTGGATTTTTTATTTCCAGGTTCATGAGATGAGTGGAACCTCATGACATCCTGAAAGCCAATCAGACGTTGAACAGGAAGTTCATTACATCGCCATCTTTCACGATGTACTCTTTACCTTCAGAACGCATTTTGCCGGCTTCTTTCGCGCCCTGTTCACCTTTGTATGTGATGAAATCTTCGAACGCGATGGTCTGAGCGCGGATAAAGCCCTTCTCGAAGTCGGTGTGGATTTTACCGGCTGCCTGCGGTGCGGTGGCGCCAACCGGGATGGTCCAGGCACGCACTTCCTTCACGCCTGCGGTGAAGTAGGTCTGCAGGTTGAGCAGGGCGTAACCAGCGCGGATCACGCGGTTCAAGCCCGGCTCTTCCAGGCCCAGTTCGGCCATGAATTCGTCGCGCTCTTCATCTTCCAGTTCAGCGATGTCCGATTCCACTGCCGCACACACCGGCACCACCACGGAACCTTCAGCTTCAGCAATCGCGCGCACCTGGTCGAGATACGGGTTGTTCTCGAAACCGTCTTCGTTGACATTGGCGATGTACATGGTCGGCTTCAGGGTCAGGAAGCTGAGGTAGCGGATGGCCGCTTTCTCATCGGCGTCCAGCGCCAGCGAGCGCAGCATACCGGCGTTTTCCAGATGCGGCAGGCACTTCTCCAGCGCGGCCAGTTCAGCTTTGGCATCTTTGTCGCCGCCTTTGGCTTTCTTCTGGCAGCGCTGAATGGCACGTTCGCAGGTGTCGAGATCCGACAGCGCCAGCTCGGTGTTGATCACATCAATATCTTCCGCCGGGTTTACTTTACCGGAGACGTGAATGATGTTGTCGTTTTCAAAGCAGCGCACCACGTGGCCGATGGCTTCGGTTTCACGGATGTTGGTCAGGAACTGGTTGCCCAGGCCTTCGCCTTTAGACGCGCCTTTTACCAGACCGGCGATGTCCACGAATTCCATGGTGGTTGGCACCACGCGCTGTGGCTTAACAATCTCGCTCAGCTGATCGAGGCGCAGGTCAGGCATCGGCACCACGCCGGTGTTGGGTTCGATGGTGCAGAACGGAAAGTTGGCTGCTTCGATACCCGCTTTGGTCAGCGCGTTGAACAGGGTGGATTTACCGACGTTCGGCAGGCCCACAATACCGCATTTAAATCCCATGATCTTACCTTTCTCACTGAGTGTGCAGCGCTGGCAGGCAGCGCCGACTGATTCAAAAATTTTCGCGCATTATACACAGAATTCCCTGCGGCGGCGCGGGAATTGGCTTAGCTGGCTTTGAAGGCGTGCAGGCGGTTCATCGCCTTAATCTTGTCCTCTTTCAGCCACAGCTCGGTGCAGCGCACCGCTTCATCGATGGCATCGTCAATCAGCTTCTGCTCACTGGCCGGTGCCTTGCCGAGCACAAATCCGGTGACCTTGTTACGATCGCCCGGATGGCCGATGCCGACGCGCAGGCGATGGAAATTGTTGTTATTACCGAGCTTGCTGATGATGTCTTTCAGGCCGTTATGGCCGCCGTGGCCGCCGCCCTGTTTGAATTTCGCCACGCCCGGTGGCAGATCCATTTCATCGTGTGCCACCAGAATCTCTTCCGGCGTAATGCGATAGAAGGTCGCCATCGCCGCCACCGCTTTGCCGCTCAGGTTCATGAAGGTAGTGGGCACCAGCAGGCGCACATCCTCACCGGCCAGCGACAAGCGCGCGGTGTAGCCGAAAAACTTCGGCTCCTCTTTGAGGGACTGATTATGGCGCGAGCAAAGTAAATCGACATACCAGGCGCCGGCATTATGGCGCGTTGCCGCGTATTCAGCGCCGGGATTGGCCAGCCCCACAATCAGTTTAATGCTGCTCACGATGTTTATCCTGTCTCGCTGCGAAAGGGCGATAGTTTACTGCCTGTGGCGAGGGATGACAAAGGGCGCAACCGCAGATTAATGACCGAAGGTGACTAATCAATTTCTATCGAAATCAAAGTGCTGGCGGTAAAGATTTGTCAGACATTGTGAAGGATGTGTGATCCTGTACGCATCTTAACCGCCAGCCATTGCCTAAACTTATGACCAGTTAACCAAACGTGCTGTTTTCTGCTTTGCTCAAAAGGATGGAGGTGAATCATGAAACGTCAACACTGCCGCACCGTCGGTAACGGTTTGATGTGTCTCGGCTTGCTGACCATGGTACTGGGGGTGGGCTATTCCATCATTAACCAGTTGCCGTCGGTTAACCTGCCGCAGTTTCTCGCGCATGGAGCGATGTTCAGTATTTTCGTCGGTGCGCTGCTGTGGCTGGTCGGCGCGCGCGTCAGCGGGCGGGAGAGGGTGGAAGACCGCTATTTCTGGCTGCGTCACTACGGCGACAAACGCTGCCGCCGCGATCACCGCTCATCTCATTAACCGGCTTCGGCGATGGCCGGTTGCGGCGTCAGATAGCATTCAACGCGATTACGTCCGCCGGCTTTCGCGCGATACAGCGCTTCGTCCGCCAGCGCCAGCAGTGCGGGAAAGGTCTGGTGCTGCTGGCTGGCAGTGGCGAAGCCAATACTCACCGTGTAACAAATGTCGTTAGGTTGCGACAGCTGTGTCGCCAGCCGGATACGCTCGCAAAGCCGCTGTGCCTGGTCACTGTCGCCAGGTAGCAACGCGGCAAACTCCTCGCCGCCCAGCCGGGCAAACTGACCTTCAACCGGTATTAACGCTTTTACCACCTGACAAAAATCGATCAGTACCCGGTCGCCCTGCTGATGACCGTAGCGATCGTTGATACTTTTGAAATGGTCGAGGTCAAATAACACCGCACTGTAGATATAAGGCTGCGGCAATCGTCTGTGACGCAGCAGCAGTTTCTCCGCGGCATCAAACAGCGCGCGACGGTTCCATACGCTGGTGAGCGGATCGTGCAGCGACGCCAGCTTGTGGGCAATCTGCGTGCGCTCATTCACCATCGCCAGGATGGTGAAGGTCAGGCCGATAACAAACAAAATCGATTCCAGAATCACGTACACCGAAAAAGTGGAACCGCCAATGGCGCCGTGTACCGGCGTGGCCACCGCATCATCAAGGAAAATCCGCGCCACGTGAAACAACATGTGGATCCACAGCAATATCTGCGCGGGCCAGAAGGTCACGGTCAGCGTCGCGCGTGCCTGCCACAGCAGACGAATCAGCGCGGCGGTGAAGATAATGCACAGCAGGCACATCATCAGCACGCGTTTCGGCTGGCTGTAATAGAACTGCGGAAAGGTACAGAGCAGCGCCCACAACAGCGCAGCGGCGATCCAGCTGAAACCCAACGGTTGATGGCAAAAGGTGCGAAAGGCGTTGAGCAGGTTGCCGTAAGCCAACAGCATGATGACATTCCCGACCGCCACCGGCAGAAAGTGCAAACCGCCACTGCGCAGGCTGCTGAGCAGCACGGCGGCGAGCGTCAGGACCAGCGCCAGCGTAGTGAAACCGAGTACCCGATCGTACTGCGCGCCGACCCAGGCAAAAACCAGAATAATGCTCAGAAACCCCAGCACGTAGAGCTCGCAAACAAACAACGTATAGATGTCGAGTGGCATAGTGGTCGGAGTTCTCAGCAAAAGTGTGGTGAAAAATACCACTAATCACTGGACCGCTAAAGCACGGATGCATCTGTCAGGTGAAAAGAGTGGAAGGCGAGGATATTAGCGGGATTTGAGGCCATTTATCGCGCAAATATCGGCGGAGAAAGCGGCTTTATCCGGATTTCAGGCAGCGGCGAGGTCATAAAAAAACCGGGCTGACCGCCCGGTTTTCCTGAACAATTAATGTTCGAACATCGCAGAAATCGATTCTTCGTTGCTGATACGACGAATCGCTTCGGCCAGCATGCCAGACAGCGTCAGGGTACGCACGTTTGGCAGCGACTTCATCTCTTCCGACAGCGGAATGGTGTCGCACACAATGACCTGGTCAATCACGGATTTGCGCAGGTTTTCTACCGCGTTGCCAGAGAAGATCGGGTGAGTAGCGTACGCGAACACCCGTTTTGCACCGCGCTCTTTCAGCGCTTCAGCCGCTTTGCACAGCGTACCGCCGGTGTCGATCATATCGTCGACCAGTACGCAGTCACGACCGGCAACGTCACCGATGATGTGCATCACCTGCGACACGTTCGCACGCGGGCGACGTTTGTCGATGATGGCCATGTCGGTGTCGTTGAGCAGTTTGGCGATAGCACGCGCGCGCACCACGCCACCGATGTCCGGGGAAACCACAATCGGATTTTCCAGACCAATCTGCAGCATATCTTCCAGCAGAATCGGGCTGCCGAACACGTTATCTACCGGGACATCAAAGAAGCCCTGGATCTGTTCAGCGTGCAGGTCAACCGTCAGTACACGGTCCACGCCGACGCTGGAGAGGAAATCAGCCACAACTTTGGCGGTAATTGGCACACGGGCAGAACGCACGCGGCGGTCCTGGCGGGCATAGCCAAAGTAAGGGATGACAGCAGTAATACGACCAGCAGAAGCCCGACGCAGCGCGTCGACCATCACAACCAGCTCCATCAAGTTATCGTTGGTGGGGGCACAGGTGGACTGGATGATGAAAATATCACCACCGCGTACATTTTCGTTAATCTGTACACTTACCTCACCATCGCTGAAACGACCGACAGCGGCGTCTCCGAGGCTGGTGTAAAGGCGGTTGGCAATACGTTGTGCTAGTTCCGGGGTGGCGTTACCAGCAAATAGCTTCATATCAGGCACGAGAAGAACCTCAGGCTTGGCGTCCAGAGAATGAACCGCTCAAAAATAACCGGCGAATACGTTTGAGCCTGTTCATACGGGTGTGTTAATGCGTCGCGTGCAGTGTCTGGAACAGGGTGACACTGTCACGCATACGCTTAGAGCCCGGAAAGGGTGCGCTGCAACGGCGAGAGATTAAGCCCGCGCGCCACAAATCCGCACATCCATTTCGGGGCAAGCTCCAGCACCTGACGGGCAGCGGACTCGGTGTCAAATTCAGCAAACACACAAGCGCCGGTCCCTGTCAGGCGCGACGGCGCGTATTCTAGCAGCCAGGAAAGCAGCGCATCAACCTCACGAAAACGTTTTCTTGCTACCGCTTCACAATCATTGTGAAATGGGCGCTGCAACAGTTCATCTAATGTGCGTATTGGTGAATCGCGCGTCAGTTCAGGATCGCGGAACAGATCCGGGGTGGCAATGCTGACGCCTGGATGGGCCACCAGATACCATTTTTCCGCAGGATTTGCAGGTTGCAGCTGTTCGCCGACGCCTTCGGCAAACGCCGCGTGACCGCGCACGAATACCGGCACATCGGCACCGAGCCGCACGCCAAGCGATGCCAGCTCGTCGACGCTCAGCCGGGTGCGCCACAGATGGTTCAGCGCCACCAGC
Source organism: Pantoea dispersa (assembly GCF_035783935.1). Taxonomy (GTDB): domain Bacteria; phylum Pseudomonadota; class Gammaproteobacteria; order Enterobacterales; family Enterobacteriaceae; genus Pantoea; species Pantoea dispersa_C. The sequence goes on from NZ_JALKOV010000007.1 coordinate 231,515, forward strand.
ACCGTCGCCGCATCAGACGAGCCACCGCCCAGACCGCCGCCCATCGGCAGGCGTTTCTCCAGTGCGATGCGCGCTCCGGCCTGCGCCGGCAGCGTACCTTTGTCCTGCGCCGCAGCGCGCAGCGCCAGCGCCGCCCGCACAATCAGGTTGTCAGCGTCAGCCACGCCGTCCAGCGGCGTCAGCAGGGTAATGTGGCCGCTATTATCCGGCGTGATCTCCAGCGTGTCGCCAAAGTCGAGAAACTGGAACAGCGTCTGCAGATTGTGGTAGCCGTCAGCGCGACGGCCGGTGATGTAGAGAAACAGGTTGAGCTTTGCCGGCGCAGGCCAGGTGGTGATCATTGTGTGGTCCAGCTATCCATACGCAGTTTGATGCGCTGACCGCCTTCGGTCAGTTCGAGGTTGGCTGGCAGTGGCGGGTTCACCTTGCTGTCGTAATCGCTGATATTCACTTTCCACTGCTGGCCGTTGCGACTGTAGGTCAGGCTTTGCAGCTGATAGTTGTTGTTCAGCTGGTAATCGCTGGCATCGCCCGGCAGACCCATCATCCATTGACGCAGGTTCGCCAGCGGGATATCCATGCCGGTAAGCTGCGAAATCATCTTTTCCGCGTCGTTGCTGACGTAGCGTTTGCCTTTGTTATCGACAATCTGCACCACCGAACCCTGCGCGTCGAGCTGCAGTTCGGTGCTGCCGAGCGGGTTAGTCAGCAGCAGACGGTAGCGGTCTGCAGCAGTTTGCTGCCAGTTAAAGCGGGCATAAACCTTTTGCTTATCCGACAGATAGGCAAACGCGCCGCGCGTCTGGTACTGGGTGATTTTCGCTACCGCCTGCTGGTGTTGCTGCCACTGCGGCGATGTCGTGCTGGGACCGGGACCTTGCTGCGGTTTATTGATGCTACAGGCAGCCAGCAACACGCTGGCAAGGGGCAAAAGGCGCAACAGCTGGCGCGGGGGCAAATGCATCACGTGGTCGTCTCCTCAGACACGTTTTTACGTCGTAACCGGTAACGCTAACCATCCGTCTCTGTGCCGTCAATGGCGATATCAGGATAATTGCGCACGATCAGTTTAATCTTATTACAGTCATAGGCTTTGTATGGCTTTTCTTGATCTGTTGCATCTTGTAGAATGCGCAACACAAAACCTGACAATTATTGGGACTTCCCAACCCGAATCACCATGACGCTGCTTGCTCTCGGAATCAACCACAAAACCGCTCCTGTTGCGCTGCGCGAACGCGTTTCGTTCACGCCAGACACGCTGGACCAGGCGCTGAACAGCCTGCTGTCCCAGCCGATGGTGCAGAGCGGGGTGGTGCTTTCTACCTGTAACCGGACGGAACTCTACCTTAGCGTAGAGCAGCAGGCCGATCTGCAGGAGCGACTGGTGCGCTGGTTGTGCGAGTATCACGACCTGCGTGAAGAGGACGTGCGCAACAGCCTGTACTGGCATCAGGATAATGCGGCGGTCAGCCACCTGATGCGCGTGGCCAGCGGGCTGGATTCGCTGGTGCTCGGCGAGCCTCAGATTCTCGGTCAGGTTAAAAAAGCCCACGCGGATTCCTCCCGCGACCATGCGCTGACCAGCGAGCTGGAACGCATGTTTCAGAAAACCTTCTCGGTGGCCAAGCGCGTGCGCACCGAAACCGAAATCGGCGCCAGCGCCGTCTCGGTCGCCTTCGCTGCCTGCTCCTTAGCCCGTCAGATCTTCGAATCACTCAGCAGCGTGAATGTGCTGCTGGTCGGTGCCGGCGAAACCATCGAACTGGTGGCGCGCCATCTGCGCGAGCACAGCGTGCGCAAACTGATGATTGCCAACCGCACGCGCGAACGCGCGCAGCTGCTGGCAGACGAAGTGGGTGCCGAAGTGATCGGCCTTGCCGATATCGAAACCCGTCTGGCCGATGCCGACATCATTATCTCCTCAACCGCCAGTCCGCTGCCGATCATCGGCAAAGGCATGGTGGAGCGTGCGCTGAAGGCGCGTCGCAACCAGCCTATGCTGCTGGTGGATATCGCCGTGCCGCGCGATGTTGAGCCGGAAGTGGGCAAGCTCGCCAACGCCTATCTGTACAGCGTGGATGACCTGCAGGCGATCATCGAGCAGAACATGGCGCAGCGTAAAGCGGCGGCGGTGCAGGCGGAAAGCATCGTGGTGCAGGAGAGCGGCGAATTCATGGCCTGGCTGCGTGCGCAAAGCGCCGGTGAGAGCATCCGCGAATACCGTGCGCAGGCTGACGACGTGCGCGCCGAGCTGCAGGATCGTGCGCTGGCGGCATTGCGTCAGGGAGCCGATGCCGAGAAAGTGCTGCAGGAACTGGCGCACAAGCTCACCAACCGTTTAATTCATGCACCAACCAAATCACTGCAGCAGGCCGCGCGCGATGGCGACAGCGAACGCCTGCAGATCTTACGTGACAGCCTCGGTTTAGAGTAATCTGGTCCGTCACGACCTATCACTGGGATACCCTCTATTAGATGAAGAGCTCGATTGTTGCCAAGCTGGAAGCGCTACAGGAACGCCATGAAGAAGTTGAAGCGTTACTGGGCGATGCCGGCGTGATTGGCGATCAGGACCGTTTCCGCGCGTTATCACGTGAATATGCCCAGCTGAGCGACGTAACTCGTTGTTTCCGTGAATGGCAGCAGGTGCAGGAAGATGTCGAAACGGCAGAAATGCTGCTCGATGATGCCGAAATGCGCGACATGGCGCAGGAAGAGTTAAAGCTGTCGCGCGACAAGCGCGAGGTGCTGGAACAGCAGCTTCAGGTGCTGCTGCTGCCGAAAGATCCTGACGATGAACGTCCGTGCTTTATCGAAGTGCGCGCCGGCACCGGCGGCGATGAAGCGGCGATTTTCGCCGGCGATCTGTTCCGTATGTACAGCCGCTATGCCGAAGCGCGTCGCTGGCAGGTAGAAATCATGAGCGCCAACGACGGCGAGCATGGCGGCTACAAAGAAGTCATCGCACGTATCACCGGTGACGGCGCCTACGGTCGCATGAAGTTTGAATCTGGCGGCCATCGCGTGCAGCGCGTACCGGAAACCGAATCGCAGGGGCGCATTCACACTTCCGCCTGTACCGTGGCGGTGATGCCAGAACTGCCGGAAGCCGAACTGCCGGACATCAATCCGGGTGACCTGAAAATCGATACCTTCCGCTCTTCCGGTGCCGGCGGTCAGCACGTTAACACCACCGATTCGGCGATCCGTATTACCCACCTGCCAACCGGCATCGTGGTGGAGTGCCAGGATGAGCGCTCGCAGCACAAAAACAAAGCTAAAGCGCTGGCGGTGCTGGGTGCGCGTATTCATGCGGCGGAAATGGCGAAGCGCCAGGCGGCGGAAGCCTCAACGCGGCGTAACCTGCTGGGCAGCGGCGATCGCTCCGACCGTATCCGTACCTATAACTTCCCGCAGGGGCGCGTCACCGATCACCGCATCAACCTGACGCTGTATCGCCTGGACGAAACCATGGAAGGCAAGCTGGACACGCTGATTGAGCCGATTGTGCAGGAGTATCAGGCTGATCAGCTGGCCGCACTGGCCGGGCAGGAGTGATGAACGTTCGGCGCTGGCTGCAGCAGGCGCAGGCCGCGCTGTGTGGAGGCGATAGCCCGAAGCGCGACGCGGAGATTCTGCTGGGGTTTGTCACCGGTAAATCGCGCAGCTGGCTGGTGGCATTTGACGACAGCCCGCTGGATGAGGCGCAACAGGCACAGCTGGAGACATTACTGGCACGCCGGGTGCGCGGTGAGCCGATTGCCCATCTGGTGGGCGAACGCGAGTTCTGGTCGCTGCCGCTGCGCGTCAGTGATGCCACGCTGATTCCGCGTCCGGATACCGAAGTGCTGGTGGAGCAGGCGCTGCTGCGGCTGCCCGCGACGCCATCTGCCGTGCTCGATCTCGGCACCGGCACCGGTGCCATTGCGCTGGCGCTGGCCAGCGAGCGGCCCGATTGTCTGATCACCGGCTGCGACCGCATCGCCGCCGCGGTTGCCCTGGCGCAGGACAACGCCCAGCGTCTGCACCTCACCAACGCCGCATTTGTGCTCAGCCACTGGTTCGACGATCTCCCCGCCCAACGTTTCGATCTGATTGTCAGCAATCCGCCTTACATTGATGCCGCCGATGAACATCTGCAGCAGGGCGACGTGCGCTTTGAGCCGCTCAGCGCGCTGGTGGCGGAGGAAGCCGGGCTGGCCGATTTACGATTAATCATAGAGCGCGCGCCGCACTGGTTGCAGCCGCAGGGCTGGCTGCTGCTGGAACACGGCTGGCAGCAGGGCGAGGCTGTTCGCGCGCTGCTAACCCGTCATGGCTTTCAGGCGGTCAATACCGTCAAGGATTATGGCGGCAATCCGCGCGTCACGCTTGGACAACTTACTTAAGGAAGCACTATGGCCAGCTGGTATCCGCTGATTAAAAATTTTCACCTGCTGACAGTCGCGATCACCATCGCGCTGTTTCTGCTGCGTTTTTACTGGCTGACCACCGGCTCTGCGCTGCTGCAGCGCCGCTGGGTGCGCATTGCACCGCATATCAACGATACTTTTCTGCTGCTTAGCGGTGCAGCGCTGGTGATGATCACCCATTTTTATCCGTTTACCCCACAAGGAAGCTGGCTGACGGAGAAGCTGTTAGCGGTTATCATCTACATCGCCTTAGGTTCCGTGGCATTGAGTCGTCGCCCGCGCAGCATGGCGACCCGCTGGGTCGCCTGTTTAGTCGCCATCGTCGCGTTATTGTTCGTGATTAAACTGGCGATGACCAAAATGCCGTTATTGGGGATAGTATGACCTCGCCAGTACAACTTGATTACAGTGAAACACCGTTAAGTGAAGCGGTGATTGGCGCAACCTGCGCCATACGCAACGATTTTTCCGCGCCCTCGGTCCAGCAGCAGCTGGCTGAGCTGGTTGAAGAGGCGCGGCGTTATGTCAGCAGCGAACAGGATGCAGATCTGCAGCTGGAGAAGCTGCTCGATCTGTTTTACCAGCAGTGGGGTTTTGGTGGCGCCAGCGGCGTCTACAATCTGTCAGACGCGCTGTGGATCGACAAAGTGCTGAAGAGCCGGCAGGGCACGGCGGTGTCGCTCGGCGTGATTCTGCTGCACATTGCCGAAGAGCTTGAGCTGCCGCTGATGCCGGTGATCTTCCCGACACAGCTGATCCTGCGGGCCGACTGGCTCGACGGCGAAATGTGGCTGATCAATCCGTTTAACGGTGAGACGCTCGACACCCATACGCTGGAAGTGTGGCTGAAGGGCAACATCAGCCCGACGGCGAAGCTCTACTCTGACGACCTCGATGAAGCGAAAACCGTCAGCGTGATGCGCAAAATGCTCGACACGCTGAAAGCGGCGCTGATGGATGAGAAGCAGATGGAGCTGGCGCTCAACGTCAGCCAGGTGCTATTGCAAATCGACCCGGACGATCCCTATGAGATTCGCGACCGCGGTTTGATTTACGCCCAGCTGGAGTGCGAGCATATCGCACTGACCGATTTGACCTATTTCGTTGAACAGTGTCCTGAAGACCCGGTCAGCGAGATGATTAAAGTGCAGATTCACGCAATTGAACAGAAACAGGTGACGCTACACTAAGCGTCCCCCGACATTTAAGGAAAGGGCATGACACAGAAAGTAGTGAGTATCGGCGATATCAAGGTCGCAAACGATCTGCCATTTGTTCTCTTCGGCGGCATGAACGTGCTGGAATCCCAGGATCTCGCCATGCGCATCTGCGAACATTACGTGAAGGTAACCGACAAGCTCGGCATTCCGTATGTGTTCAAAGCCTCTTTTGACAAAGCCAACCGCTCTTCTATCAAGTCTTACCGTGGACCGGGCCTCGACGAAGGCATGAAAATTTTCCAGGCGCTGAAGCAGGCGTTCGGCGTGAAAATTATCACTGACGTGCACGAAAGCTGGCAGGCGCAGCCGGTGGCCGACGTGGTGGATGTGATTCAGCTGCCGGCCTTCCTGGCGCGTCAGACCGACCTGGTGGAAGCGATGGCGAAAACCGGTGCCGTGATCAACGTGAAGAAGCCGCAGTTCGTCAGCCCGGGCCAGATGGGCAATATCGTCGATAAGTTTGCCGAAGGTGGCAACGACAAGGTGATTCTGTGCGATCGCGGCAGCAACTTCGGGTATGACAACCTGGTGGTTGATATGCTCGGTTTCAACGTGATGAAGAAAGTCACTAACAACAGCCCGGTGATTTTTGACGTCACCCATGCGCTGCAGACGCGCGATCCGTTTGGCGCGGCTTCCGGTGGTCGTCGTGCGCAGGTTGCCGAACTGGCGCGTGCGGGCATGGCGGTAGGCATCGCCGGTCTGTTCATCGAAGCGCACCCGGAGCCGAACAGCGCCAAATGCGACGGCCCATCCGCGCTGCCGCTCGATAAGCTGGAACCGTTCCTGGCGCAGATGAAAGCGATTGACGATCTGGTTAAAAGCTTCCCGGCGCTGGATACCAGTAACTGATTGTTATCAATCAAATGACGTAGAAACCATCCCCGTCATTGCGCCGTTAAGATATCTCTATCCAGGTGCGCATAAATGCGCACCCTACATTGTAAGGTCGCCGCTCATGGCGACCGATTCACCTGATGCGCATAAATGCGCGCCCTACATTGTACGGTCGCCGCTCATGGCGACCGTTTCACCTGATGAGCATGAAAGCGCACCCTGCGCTGTAGGGTCGCCATTTATGGCGACCACTTCATTCCAGCGTCACAGCATAATCGTCAGCAGATAACCGGCAAACAGCGCCAGATGCGCCGCGCCGTTGAGCACGTTGGTACGTCCGGTGGAGAACGAGATGTGGCACAGAATCAGCACCGCACTCATGATCACCATATGCGGCGGCTCAAGGCCGAAAATCAATTGCTGACCAGTCAGGGTGGCGATGATGGTCACTGTCGGTACCGTCAATGAAATGGTAGCCAGCACCGAACCGAAAAACAGGTTCATCGCGCGCTGCACCTGATTCATTAGCACCGCCTTAATCGCGCCCAGACCTTCCGGCGACAGAATCAATAGCGCCACGAGGAAGCCGGTGAACTGCTCCGGCGCGTTCATCTCGGTGAGCAGCAACTCCAGCGTGTTGGCGTTCATCTTGGTCACGCTAATCACCGCAATCAGGTGCACAATCAGCCATGCGGTGTGCCACAGCGAGCTGTGCGCGGAGGGCTTGCCGTGATGCGGGTCGCCATCATCGCTCTCGTCTTCATGCTCATAAACAAACAGGCTCTGGTGGGTTTTGGTCTGAATCAGCAGGAACACGCCGTACATGGCCGCAGAGATCGCGGCAATGATCAGCGCCTGCGCCGTGGTGAAATTGCCGCCGGGCAGGGCATTTGGAAACACCAGCACCAGAATCGCCAGCGGGAAAATGGCGATCATGTACTGCTTCACGCCGGCCAGGTTAACGTACTGGGTCGCGAATTTACGCCCGCCAAGCAGCAGGGCACAGCCCACCAGTCCGGCGGTAACAATCATGATGATGGAGTAGAGCGTATCGCGCATCAGCGCGGGTGCCGCGTCGCCGGTCGCCATCAGCGCAGAAATCAAACTCACTTCCAGAATCACTACCGACAGGCTGAGGATCAGCGAGCCGTAGGGTTCACCTAAGCGGTGCGCCAGTACATCGGCGTGGCGCACGACGCTGAAGGCGCTGCTAAGGATCGCCACCAGCGCCAGCAGATTGATGCCGATTACCGGCAGAAGCGCTGTCTGGCCGCCAAAAAAGCTCAGCACCGCCAGCGCCAGAATCGGGAAAATCAGCGAATACTCGCTGTGTCGGGTCTTCTCATGTCCAGCCATGCGCCATCCTCTTCGGCAAAAAGAACAAAAAAACAGGCAATTGCTGCCTGATAAATATAGTGACTCATCTGACGAAGCGCAGTGTAACTTTTCACCACTGCTTACGCAGATTTTTTACGCGTTTTTACTTTTTGTCTTTTTTACCTGAACGAAGCGAAAGGGGCGCTAAACAGATAATTACTGCATTTCCTCAGCAGGTTAAGGGATATGACTAAACATCTATCCTGCAGAAAAACCCGGATAGGGTGGGTTAAAAACGTAATTTTATCCGGCCTGGAGGGGTTTTTATCTGACTAAATAGCAAAACAGCAGGTTTGCGTTTTTGCCGTTCTCTTCCAGGCTTATACAGGGAACCTGAAACAGGAGGAACTATGCCTTATTCATCAAACCGGGAACTGCCCGATAGCGTGCGCCACGTGCTGCCGAGCCATGCGCAAACCATCTATCAAAAGGCGTTCAACAGCGCCTGGGATCAGTATAAAGATGAAGACGATCGGCGCGGTGATGAATCGCGCGAACAGGTGGCGCACAAGGTCGCCTGGGCGGCGGTCAAGAAAGAGTACACCAAAGGCGAGGACGATAAGTGGCATCCTAAACACTAGCTCCCGCGCGGGCCATTGCGGCCCGCTTCACACTTCTCTGCCCTTCGTTCAAGAATCCTGCCAGGCAGCCGATGCTATTTACAGATAATTTCCCCTTTGTGATCGGGGTCAATCTTGAAACGTTTATGGCAAATGCATTACTGTCTTGTCTTAAGTCGACGCCGCAGGCGCCGCCTGTAAAACCGCAGATTCGAGGAGCCAAACCGACAGGATTGTCAGCGCAGTAGAGGAGGTCGCAGTGTTAACCCGGGAATTCTTATTAAAAGCGGATTGCAAAACATCATTTGGCGATATTGACGAAGCGCTGCTGTGGAGCTGTGAAAAACGTGCGGCTTCACTCTGTGCCACGCTGGCCTGTCGTCCCGATCAAAGCCCGGTGTGGATCTTCGGCTACGGTTCCCTGATGTGGAACCCGGTCTTTGAAGCGGAAGAGGTGGCTACCGGACGGCTTGAGGGCTGGCACCGCGCTTTTTGCCTGCGGTTGACCGCCGGACGCGGCACCGTCGCCGCACCGGGACGCATGCTGGCGCTGAAAGAGGGCGGTTCAACCAGTGGTCTGGCGTTTCGCCTGCCGGAAGCGCGGCTGCATGAAGAGCTGGAGCTGCTGTGGAAACGCGAGATGATCACCGGCTGCTATCTGCCCACCTGGTGTGAGCTGACGCTGGAAGATGGCCGCATCGTCACGGCGCTGGTGTTTATCATGGATCCGCGTCATCCGCTGTATGAAGCCGACTCCTGCCGCAGCACCATCGCGCCGCTGATTGCCCAGGCCAGCGGTCCGCTCGGCAGCAACGCGCAGTATCTGTTCTCGCTGGAGCAGGAGCTGGGCAAACGCGGCATGCAGGAAGATGCGCTAACGCGTCTGGCGGCAGAAGTGCGCGCGCTGCAGCAGAGCGCCGCGCGCGGCTAACCTCAATTACCCGGATTAATCAGCCAGGTGCCCGGCTGGTTAATCGTCAGCATCTGGCTACGCACCTGGCTGCCGTGATGCACTTCAATACGATAGCTGCCAGCCGCCAGATTCAGCGAGGCAAAACCGCTGCTGGCGGGCTTCACATCCTTCGCTTCACCGTTCAGCACGATATTTTCACCTGCCTGCAACTGCAGATACACGGTCGCCATGGTTGGCGCGCTGCTGGCCGGGCTGCCGCCAGCGGCGGGTGTCGCTGCGGGGGCACCGCTGGCGGCGACCGGCGGCGCGTCGCCTGAGCGATTGGCTTTCCACACCACGACCACCACGGCAAGCAACGCCACAGCAGCCGCAGCGAGCAGGCCAGGCGACAGCCGGCGCACATTGCGCGGCGTTACCGGTTCAATCGCGGCGGCGGCATGATTAATCGCCATCACCTGCGGTTCCGCAACGGCAGCAACTGGCTCTGGCGCAGACTGGCTCTCCACCGGGAACGTAGTCACCAGCGCTTCGACATCACTCACCGGTAAGTCGATCAGCCGGGCAAAGGCATCAATCCCCTGTGGACGGTCTTCCGGCTTCATCGCCAGCGCGCAATCAATCGCATGCAGCAGCGGCAGCGAATAGCCTTCAGGCTTGCGCTCGACCAGCGGCTGGTAGTTATCTTCGATGCAGCGCACCACGCTGACCGGCGGCGCGTGGCCGGTGATCAGCGTATGCAGCACCGCGCCCAGTGCGTAGATATCAGTCCACGGCCCCTGTTCGACTTCGCCCTCTTCGCTGTACTGTTCAATTGGCGCGAAGCCCGGCTTGAGCATGATCTCGGTTTCATCTGACAGGTTACCGATCTCTTTGCGCGCCGAGCCAAAATCGAGCAGCACCGGCAGCTGGTTTTCCTGAATCTGAATGTTATCGAGCGAGATATCACGATGCAGGTAACCGGCGGTGTGAATGGTGTTGATGGCACCAAACAGCGGCGGCAGCAGGCGACGAATCCACGCCTCGTCAATGCTGTCCGGGCTGGTGAGCTGCCACTCTTTCAGCGTCATGCCGCTGTAATAGAGCGTGCCCATGTAGGCCGTGCCGTTCTCTTCCCAGAAACGCAGCACGTGCAGCAGGCCGGGATGATTAAAGCGCGCCAGCAGCCGTGCCTCCTGAATAAAGCTGTTGCGGCCAGCATTGAACAGTTTCTGGAAGCGCTCGCCGCGCAGCTCCAGCGCCAGGTCCGCGCCGCGCACCGCCAGCGACACCGGCATGTACTCTTTGATGGCGATGGTGCGTTCCAGCTGATGATCCCAGGCGCGGTAGACAATGCCAAAGCCGCCGCCGCCGATCACTTCCTTGATTTCAAACTCGTTAAACCGGTAGCCCGCAGGCAGGGCATTGGGGGTATGATTTTCGTTTGCCGACATAGTGAGCTCTCTGAACACGTCCTGTAGCGCCCCGTCACGCCGGTGACGGCGGGCAACAACCGCTAATTAATTAATGTTACGCCAGGCACCAATTGCCGGATCGGCCAGATCGGCGTGCAGGGTGTCAATCAGTAACACTGTCACTTTTTGCTGTGGCATAAACTGCGGCGACCAGATGCCGCGTAAGCTATCAACCCGCGATTTTACCGCTTCGCTATCCTTGCCGGCGTTCTTGTCCAATTTAATCAGCAGCGTGCCGCTGAAGCGCCAGAGGTGCTGCTGTGCATCAAACGGCAGCACCAGCCAGCTGTCACTGGCGTCGGGCCGTGTCACGATCATGCGCTGCTTATTCACCGCCACGACGTCCAGCGGCGTGCCGGACAGCGTGAGGTCGGCAATCGGATAACCCTGCAGGAAGCTGACCGTCTGGCTGTGCGTTTTGCCATCACGCAGCAGCGTCATCGCCGCCGGTCCTTCCAGCCAGCCTTCGGTCGAACAGTGCTGCTGCGGGTTCTCGGGGATAAACAGCGAACCGCCGTTTTCATCCCACCAGGTGCGGAAATGGCAGCCGCCGGGCAGGGCGAAGTGCTGCAGCGGCGTGCTGTCGGCCGGACGCGACAAATCCAGCGGTGCCGCGGTATTTGTGCTGGCGCTGGCGGTCGCATCGTTGAGGACGATGGGACGCCAGTTCTGCAGTTTTGCCGCGCTGCCGTTGGCCAGCACGCTGCCCTCTTTACTGGTCATCTGCCAGGGAATTTCATCCAGCAGGCCGCACTGGTTAGCCAGCAGGGTGCCGACGCGCGGCAGGAAGCTGGTGAGAATGCTGGTGTCGCTGCTTTTGCCGGACACGATGCGCAGCGGCAGCGACTCTTTACACCAGTCGTCAGGCGCGTTACTGGCAACGTTATCGATATAGACTTCCAGCGACAGGCTGGGCGAGTAAACCACCCGATAATCTTCCGCCTGCGCATTCAGGGCCAGTAACAGGGCGGCAACGCCCGGCAACCACAGTTTCATAATGATCCTTGCAATCAATAACGTGACGGCAGAAAACGTGCCGCATCAGCCTGGGAATAAAGCAGCGTCGCGTCCTGCGGTTCGCCAATCCAGATTGCCAGAGCGCTGAGATTGTCGCTTTTAACACTGCGGTTTACGGCCTGTTCCATCAACGCCAGCCACTCTTCGCAGGCGTTCACCATGCGCAGTGCTTGTTCCATTTCGTCGGTGGTGAGATTGAGCCAGAAGCCGTCGGTACAGACCAGAAATGCGTCACCATCGGTCAGTTCGATCACCTCGCTGAAGGTGGCAGGACGCGCCGGCTCAATGCCCAGCGCATTATAAAGTAAATTACTGTTAATGCCGGTATTTTCATAGCCGGCTTCCCGCAGCTGCTGCGCCAGACTGTGGTCACGTGTCACCTGATGCAGCACCCCGTGGCGGAAGTGATAAACCCGGCTGTCACCGGCGTGCGCCCACCAGGCACGCTGCAACTGACGGTCGATAAACAGGGCCGCCAGCGTGGTGCTCATGCGCGAAAAATTCGGATTGTTCCCCTGCGCGCTGACCAGTGTTTGCTGACACTGCTCAATGGCCGCACGCGTGCTCTCCGGCGTGAACGCGTCGCTGTGGTGCAGCTGCGTCAGCAGAGTGTCGCGCACCAGCTGGGCCGCGTAATCGCCGCCGGGCAGTCCGGCCACGCCGTCGCATACCAGAAAACAGGCTTTGTGATCATCGACTTCGGCGCCGGTGCGATCCTGATTCTCGTCGCGCATACCCTGCTGGCAACGACTGGCAAACATCATCTTCATGCGTCTTCGGTCCGCGTCTGTGAATCTTTATACTGATTGACTTCCATGTCGTAGGCATGCAGGAAGGCTTCACCAAACAGCGTGTGGAAGTCGTCTTCAATCTCGCCGGCGGTGCGCTGGTAGTGGCGGGTGAAGTAATCCCACAGCGCTGCTTTGCGCCCACCGCTGAACGGCAGCTTCGGCAGCACGCCGTCTTTGCGCGCTTCCTCTTCCAGCCGCTGCGGATTAAACGACTGCAGCATGGCGGCGATGATGGCGCGAATACCGGCAATCATTCCCAGCTGGTGCGCCTGTAAATCCACCAGCGCATCGCGTACCGCTGCTTCCGGCGGCATAAAGCCGGGCATCTGGCTTTGGTACATCTGCATCAGCACGGTTTTACCGGAGGGCAGGATTTTGAACGGGTTATTGGCTTCGTTGAGGATCATCGTCATGTCGGCTTTCACGCCGCGCTTAAGGATAGAGCGCGAAGAGAGCAGGGCGACGGTGCCCTGAGAGAACAGGCTCAGCATGCGGCCGGTGACGCGCATCTGCTCTTCGGTGATCGGCGTCTGGTGGCCATTATTCAGGCCCATGCCTTCCAGCAGCGCGGCGATCAGTTTGTCCTGATCGGCACCCGGCCGCACGGTCGGCATCACCGGTGCATCGCTCTGCGGATCGATCGCCAGCCGCGCATCCGGACGACGCTCATAGCGCGGACTCTCGCTTTGCGGCAGAACTTCCGGTTCCGGCACGCTTGTCGCCTGCTGCATGCCGAGCGGATCGGCATCGCTGTCGGCAAAAAACGCCAGCGGATCGTCCTGGCGTGCGTTCTGACACGCCGGATCGTGCACTTCAAGGCCATATTCGCCAATCTGGAGCGTATCGCCGTGATGCAGCCTGACCTGCGAGCCACGCTGCAGCGCCACGCCGTTCAGCACCACGGAGGTCACGCTGCCCTGATTGGTCAGGCGGCATTCACCGTCCGGCGACAGGTGCACCAGCGCCTGCAGGCGGGAGATGGCGCGCGATTCGTCGGGCAGCACCAGATCATTATCCTGGCTGCGGCCGATGGTGCCGCCCGGCGGGCTAAACGCGACGGTTTTGGCGGGCACATCCGTATTGCACTGCACAATGGTAAATTGCATGAGTCATCCCGTTAACAAGGCAAGCGCACTGGCCTATTCAAACATCGGTGGATAGAGGCCATTACGTCCCGGCTGGGCACCCGCCGCCGGGTTAAACAATAACGAAAAAAGTTGCGCGGTGAGCGGGCCACTGTGTTTATGCGTGGCGTGGGCAAAGCCGTCACTGCGATTACTCCACCAGTAGCTAATGTGCTGTTGGGGATCAAAGCGATCGGCCACTTCACGCCAGCTCAGGGTGCAGGGCAGATCGTCAAAACCAATCACGTCCATGATGTCGCTGCGCCGCTTATCCGGCACCAGCAGCGGCGCCAGCTGCTGAATCTGCGCCTCCAGCGCGTCCGGGCTGTGGCGATCGCGCACCGCCTGCCACAGCAGCGCGCCCAGTTCCTGATACCAGTCGCCGGAGATCGCCAGCTGTGCCGCGTGCCACGCGTTAAGCGGGATGCTGTGCAGCGCCAGCAGCGGCCAGGCGCGGCCAACGCGATCGCACGAGGGCAGCAGACAACCCATCTGGACCTGCTGGCGCAGCGGCGACAGCGGCAGGACAAAATTCCACACCGGCGCGCGCAAAAACTGTTGCGTGCTGGCCTCTTCCTGTTGATGCCAGTGGATTAACCCCTGCTGAAACCAGTGGCTCCACGGCGTCACCGTGGCCTCACTGAGCCGCTGGCGCAGAAAATCACCGGTGGCCGGTAATTTGCCATACCAGCCCGGCGCGGTGTAACTCGCCATGGTTACCTCACCATTACTCACTGTGTCCGGTCAATCGCTGCGACACGGTATGTGGCGCAACCGCCAGCATACTGTCATTCTGACCGGCATTTTTCAGATTTTCCGCAAGCTTACGCATCATCAGCGCATTGTCACGCGCATAAGGCGAAGACTGGATCTGCTGATCGAGCAGTTGACTGAGATGCCAGTCGAGCTGCTGCAGATCGCGCGCGCTGACGTTGTCCGGCAGCGAGCGTTGCAGATTCTGCATCAGCCAGCCGCGCAGAAACTCGCCGTCGTAATTGCGCGGCTGATACAGCATCTGATAGGCGCGCAGCGCATTGCGACTGTATTCATTGTCGGTGCCGGGATCGTCACGCAGCAGGTTGGTGATTTGCTGCGCCACGCGCGGCAGCAGTAAAGACTTAAGCGCATTTTGATAAAGCACCCATGCGGCATCGCTCACCTGGTTACCGCGATACAGTCCGGCGCGCATGGTAAGCGGTGGATTGTCGAGGGAAAAACGCGCCGACAGCGGCAGCTTCACCAGGTTATTTAAGAAGGGTAGCAGATCAAAAATATTATCGGCCGGCTGATGAATAACCTGCTGACTTTGCGCAGTGATCGGTCCGATGCGGGCCGCGACCTGATCGAGATAGCGCTGGTTCTGCACATAGCTGGTGAGCCACAGGCCAGAGAGCAGCACCAGCGCGCCGGTGAGCGCGCCGTAGCCGATCCAGTGCAGCAGCCGGTTGCGGTATTCCCAGTGACGGTTGCTGCCGGCGAGGCCGCTCTCACGGAACACCAGGTCGCTCAACAGATCGCGAATGAAAAAGCTCTGGCCTTTGGTGCCCGGAATCGGATTGCTGCGGTTGACGCTGTCCCACGCCGCCAGGCTCGATTCGCCACTGTGCGGCAGCTGCAGCTTGCGGTTGAGTTCGCCCATAATGCGGTCAAACGGTAAACCTTCCTGTGTGCCGCTGGTGAAAAACAGCCCGCGCGCTGACCAGGCAATCTCGTCCTGATGGCGGGAAAACACCACGTCGAGATACTCGTTGAGCAACGGACGCAGCGAACTGAACTCCTGCGGGAACAGGAAGCTGTCGGCGCGCTGAGTGAGATCGCGCTCGCTGGCCATCACGTCGGCCAGTTGCTGCTGCAGACGCTGCTCCAGCTGCTGGAAGCGATCGCTAAAGCTGCGGTGCCAGTCATCTTTGTGCGGCTTGCCCGGTTCCCAGGGGAAGGTGAAGCCCCAGATGGCATCGCGCTGCGGTTTACTCAGGTTGCCGTAAAAGCTCATAAACCCTTTCAGCAGATCGGTTTTGGTGACCATCACATACACCGGGAAATGAATGCCGGTTTGCTGATGCAGCTCAACCATGCGGCTGCGCAGCGCACTGGCCTGGGCGTGACGCGCTTCGGCCGAGTCAGTCAGCAGATCGGCCACGCTGATGGTCATGATCACGCCGTTGATCGGCTGGCGCGTGCGGTAGCGTTTAAGCAGTTTGATGAAGTTATGCCACTCGGCGCCGTCGCGCGCGCGCTGGCTCTCCTGCAGCGCATAACGGCCCGCGGTGTCGATCAATACTGCGCTGTCGGTAAACCACCAGTCGCAGTGACGCGTGCCGCCGACGCCGCGCACTGCCTCTTTACCGAGACTGTCGGTTAACGGAAACTCCAGACCGGCATTCAGCAGCGCGGTAGTTTTACCGGCACCGGGCGCGCCGATCATCACGTACCACGGCAGCTGATACAGATAGTGACTCTGAAAACGCGCCAGCCAGTTTTTCTGATGGCGGCGACCAAACTGGGTGCGCTTCAGCCGCAGCGCCGCTTCGCTGAAGCGCTGAGTTAGCAGCGTCTCGGTCGCCTGGCGATCGGACGCTTCTTCGTGGCTCATCTCCTGCAGGCGATTGAGCAGTTTGCTGTTAAACCAGCCGCGCCAGATCGCCGGAATAAACTGGAACAGTACCCAGCAGAAATAGAACAGACCGACCGCCAGCTGGCGCGGGAAGACCGGTTCAAGCGGGCGGGTATCGCCCCAGCTCCACAGCGGACCGAGCATCCACACCACGCAGCTCAGCGCGGTGACGCCAATCAGGCTCCACAGCAGGCGATGGGTTAACAAATGTTGGAGTGATGCGCGCATCACTGGCCTCCCTGATGATTGCCAAGGGTTTCCGGTGCCGCAAACAGGGTGATTTCCACCCGGCGATTGCGGGCGCGGTTTTCGTTGCTGTCATTAGGCAACAGCGGATTGCTGTCGCCGCGACCTTCAGCTTTCACGCTGTGGCCGTCCGCCAGCTGCGCATTCAGCAGCTGGGTCACCGCGCGGGCGCGGGCAAAGGAGAATTCGTAGCTGGAGGCAAAGCGGCCATCCACCGGGCGATTATCGGTATACACCGATACCAGCACCGTGCCTTTCACCGTTTTCATCGCGCTGGCAACGTGGGCCAGCAGCGCGCGGCCAACCTGGTTCACCACCGTACCGTCCGGCGCAAACAGCTTATCCGCAGGGATGATCACCTTGCTGCCGAAGGCGCCATCGCTCACTTCCAGCTGGCCTGCGGCAATTACGTCGTTAAGACGCTGATGCAGATCGAGCAGCGCCTGCGGTGAGGTTGGCCGGCGGCCGGGCATGATTTGTGGCAGCGGGGTTTGATAGATGGCGCGCAGCAGCGGTTCGGCCGCGTTGCCCAGCCGCCAGTTGAGCCCGCTGTAAATCAGGCAGGCAATCAGCGTGGCCAGCGTGACGCAGGCCCACAGTGGCACCATCGGCCGCGTCAGCGTGCTGACCAGCGGATGCACTTCCACCAGCGGCGCACGCGGTGGCGCAGCCGGGCGGGTTTCAGCAATCAGCTGTGCCAGCCGTTTACGGATGCCTTCGCACTGGGCGCGCCCGCTGTCGCTGCCGCGATAGCGGCCTTCATACCCTAACAGCAGACAGTAGTGAATCACTTCCAGCAGCCACAGATGCTGTTGCGGGCTTTGCGACACACGCGACAGCAGCTGAAAGACTTTTTCGCCACCCCAGCTTTCGTTGTGGAAGGTCACCAGCATGCCGTTGCCGGACCAGACGCCTCGCGTGCCCCACGGGGTTTGCGCTGCGGCTTCGTCCAGCACGCTGCACAGGCAATAGCGTGCGCCGATGATCATCTCAAACGGCAAACCGGCCTGTTTACAGCGCTGTTCAAACTGGCGGATCTCTTCAATCAGCAGCTGACGCAGGCCAGCGGGATCGTCATGTGTCGCCGCCTGCCGTATGCGTACGACGGCATTCAGAATCGGGGCTGCGGCATTCAGCAAAAGGTTATCATTGCCCGCGACAATGCCATCGCGGACAAGGGAATCCTGAGTCATTAAATCTCGATTATCCTGGCAATAACGGAACGGTTAGCCCGCAAAGCAGCGGTGTGCTGCGGGCAATATGCGCCGGATTGCATCATCAGTCTAAGATCCAGGTCGCGGTGTCATTGGTGCGGCACGCTTTGCTGGCGCCGCCCACGGCCACACAGACCTGTTTAGTGCGGCGGGGACGCGGTCGATCGCTGCGCAGCGTGGCATCATAGCGGCTGGTCTCAACGCCGGCCTTCGGCGGCACATAGCCAATCAGCTGACCGCTGGGCTCTTCCGCAATCGCCAGCCAGTTATGCTCGACGCGACCGAGCACCTCAAAGGTTTGGGCGTTATCCAGATAACGCACCACCTTGCCGCCGTAATCCGGCAGGGTCATCACGGAGGCGGCATACAGCGCGCGAAAGCTCTCATTCACCGGGGTAAATTCACCGGGTGCTGCCACCGCATGACGATGAACCAGTTTTACGCCGTTCACTTCGCTGGTGACCAGGGTGTCATCCGTCACAGGCGGTGGAGGCGCTTTACATCCCGCCAGCGTCAAAGCGGCCAGCAGCGTTAGCACGAGACTCTTATTCACCATGATCCTCAAATTTCATCAGTATCGCTGCAGAGTAATATCCGGCGCACACCTGGAGGGCGGGCAGATTATGCAGTGACAAGGCCACTAAAAAACAGTCAAATTACAGAAAGATAGTGCTGACTTCAGTCTACCTAAGACTTTTGAGAATTCAAACCATTGCACCCGCGGAAATCCCGTGCTAACGGGCGAAAAAGCAGCGTGCTGGCGGGCTGACTCAGTTCTGGCTGGGACGATAGATAAGCTGCATTAATTTATTTGCGTAAGCAAGCACAGCAAGTGTGCGCTGCGACATTTGCCCGCTAATCGCCCCTGGCGAGAATGGTAAATAAGATTAATCTATCTTTTTGGCTTTAAAAAGATTGCGCTGCGAAACAATTTTGCGACTTTCGGAATTTCCGGGCGTTATTGCGCCAGCGGTATACGCAGTCCGGCACGGCTTTTGCTTCGTTGCGGCGCTGATCGCATGGCGGGGCTGGCATCCTCTTCGGGCCAGCGATAGCCGTTAAATAGTCAGGCTGCGCGGTCTGATTTTACTTATGGCTGAATAAACCCCTGTTTTCCTCGCTTAATCCGCGCTTTAGACCCGGACGGTTTTGGCATTCTATGCTCAGAATTCCTGCCAGCTGAGGTATGTCGTGGCTGAAGAGAGCAACGAGGACAAAACAGAATCGCCCACCCCCCACCGACTTGAAAAAGCGCGGGAAGAGGGGCAGATTCCGCGTTCGCGCGAGCTGACCTCGGTGCTGATGCTGCTGGCCGGACTGCTGATCATCTGGCTGGGCGGCAACAATATGGCGCAACGGCTGGCCAGCATGGTAGCCACCGGCTTCCGCTTTGATCACGGTATGGTTAATGACGACAAGATCATCGTCTCGCACATCGGCAATCTGGTGATGCAGGCGGTGATCGCGTTGCTGCCGCTGATGGCCGGTCTGGTGATCGTCGCCATCGCCGCGCCGATGATCCTCGGCGGCATCAATATCAGCGGCAAATCTATTAAGTTCGATTTTAAAAAGCTCAACCCGCTGCCCGGCATCGCGCGCATGTTCTCCGGCCAGACGTGGGCGGAACTGGTGAAAGCCATTCTTAAAGCGGTGCTGGTGGCGCTGGTGGCCGGCTGGTATCTGTGGAGTCACTGGCAGGAGATGCTGCGCCTGATGAGCGAATCGCCGGTCAATGCGCTGCAGCATGGCCTGTCGATGACCGCCATCAGCTGTGCGCTGGTGATGCTGGGCTTGATCCCGATGGTTGGCTTTGACGTGTTCTGGCAGCTCTACAGCTACTTCAAAAAGCTACGCATGACGCGCCAGGAAATCCGTGACGAACACAAACAGAACGAAGGCGACCCGCACGTTAAAGGACGCATTCGTCAGGCGATGCGTGCCGCTGCCCGGCGTCGCATGATGGCCGATGTGCCGAAGGCGGACGTCATCGTCACCAACCCGACGCACTACTCGGTGGCGCTGCAGTATCAGGAAGGCAAGATGAGCGCGCCCAAAGTGATTGCCAAAGGCGCCGGCGATATTGCGCTGCGCATCCGGGAAATTGCCAAAGAGCATCGCGTCCCGATTCTGGAAGCGCCGCCGCTGGCGCGTGCGCTCTATCGTCATACCGAAATCGGCCAGTTTATTCCCGGCGCGCTCTACGCCGCCGTGGCGGAAGTGCTGGCGTGGGTCTGGCAGCTGCGGCGCTGGAAGCGCGAAGGCGGCCTGATTCCAAACAAACCTAAACATCTGCCGGTGCCGGCAGAAATGGACTTTGCAGGAGAGAACACCAACCATGGCTAATCTGGCCGAAAAGCTGCGTTTACCGGGCAATTTTAAAGACACGCAATGGCAGGTGCTGGCGGGGCCGGTACTGATCATGCTGATCCTGTCGATGATGGTATTGCCGCTACCGGCGTTTATCCTCGACCTGCTGTTTACCTTCAACATTGCGCTGTCCATTATGGTGCTGCTGGTGGCGATGTTCACTCAGCGCACGCTGGAATTCGCTGCCTTCCCGACCATCCTGCTGTTCTCGACGCTGCTGCGCCTGGCGCTGAACGTCGCCTCGACGCGTATCATCCTGCTGGAAGGGCACACCGGTGCCGATGCCGCCGGACGCGTGGTGGAAGCCTTCGGCCACTTCCTGGTGGGCGGTAACTTTGCCATCGGTATCGTGGTGTTCATCATCCTCGTGATCATCAACTTCATGGTCATCACCAAAGGTGCCGGACGTATCGCCGAAGTGGGCGCGCGCTTTGTGCTGGACGGCATGCCCGGCAAGCAGATGGCCATTGATGCCGATTTGAACGCCGGTCTGATTGGTGAAGACGAAGCCAAACGCCGCCGTACCGAGGTCACGCAGGAAGCGGACTTCTACGGCTCAATGGACGGTGCCAGTAAATTTGTGCGCGGTGACGCCATCGCCGGCATCCTGATTATGGTGATCAACGTCATCGGCGGCCTGCTGGTCGGCGTGGTACAGCACGGCATGGATCTCGGCCACGCCGGAGAAACCTATACGCTGCTGACCATCGGTGACGGTCTGGTGGCACAGATTCCGGCGCTGGTGATCTCCACCGCAGCCGGTGTGATCGTCACCCGCGTCAGCACCGATCAGGACGTTGGCGAGCAGATGGTGGGCCAGCTGTTTAACAATCCGCGCGTGCTGATGCTCAGCGCCGGCGTGATTGGCCTGCTGGGACTGGTACCCGGCATGCCGAACTTTGTCTTTCTGCTGTTTACCGCGGCGCTGCTCGGCCTGGCCTGGTGGCTGCGCGGTCGCGAAATGCAGCCGAAGAAGCAGACGGAAGCCTCCAGCGTAGTGAAAACCCAGGAGACGCCGGCAACAGTCGAAGCCTCGTGGACCGACGTCCAGCTGGAAGACTCGCTTGGCATGGAAGTCGGCTACCGCCTGATTCCGATGGTCGATCATCTGCAAAACGGCGAGCTGCTCGGGCGTATCCGCAGTATCCGCAAAAAGGTGGCGCAGGAAGTCGGCTTTCTGCCGCCGGTGGTGCACATTCGTGACAACATGGAGCTGCCGCCGGCGCGCTATCGCATTCTGATGAAGGGTGTAGAGATTGGCAGCGGCGATGCTTATCCGGGGCGCTGGATGGCGATCAATCCGGGCACGGCTGCCGGTACGCTACCGGGTGAACCGACCATCGATCCGGCGTTTGGCCTGGCGGCGATCTGGATTGACAGCGCGCTGAAAGAGCAGGCGCAGATTCAGGGCTATACCGTGGTGGAAGCCAGCACCGTGGTGGCTACTCACCTCAATCACCTGATTGGCCAGTATGCCAGCGAGCTGTTTGGACGTCAGGAAGCGCAGCAGCTGCTGGACCGTGTTACCCAGGAGATGCCGAAGCTGACGGAAGATCTGGTGCCGGGCGTGATTACCCTGACCACGCTGCACAAAGTGCTGCAAAATCTGCTGACCGAGCGCGTCTCGATTCGCGACATGCGCACCATTATCGAAACGCTGGCCGAACACGCGCCGGTGCAGAACGATCCGCAGGAGCTGACCAGCGTGGTGCGCGTGGCGCTGGGCCGCGCGATCACTCAGCAGTGGTTCCCGGGCAACGGCGAAGTGCAGGTGATTGGGCTGGACGCCACGCTGGAGCGTCTGCTGCTGCAGGCGCTGCAGGGCGGTGGCGGTCTGGAGCCGGGGCTGGCCGATCGGCTGCTGATGCAGGCGCAGGCCGCGCTGCAGCAGCAGGAGATGACCGGTGCGCCGCCGGTGCTGCTGGTTAACCATCCGCTGCGTGCGCTGCTGGCGCGCTTCCTGCGCCGTAACCTGCCGCAGCTGGTGGTGCTGTCTAACATGGAGCTGACCGACAACCGGCAGATCCGCATGACTGCCACCATAGGCGGCAAATAATGCGCGCGGTGACGGCAGCATGGCTGTTGACGGCGCTGCTGGCGCTGCCGCTGGCAACCCAGGCTGCGAGCGGTGCGTGGCAGGCCAGCGCCAGCGGTCCGAGCCTGGGCGTGCGCGGCAACTGGCTGCTGTCGCCGGCGCTCAAAGCGCCTTCGGCGGCACCGGGTACCATTTCGCTGGTGAACTGGCGCTACACGCTGAGCCGTCCGGCGCCATCAGGTCTGATCGTGCGGCTGTGCGCCAGTCAGCGCTGCGTGGAGCTGGACGGTGCCAGCGGCAGCACGCGCGGGCTGGCCAACGTGCCGGCCGACGAAACACTGCATCTGGCTTTCGGGTTTCAGGGGCAGGGCGCGTTACCGCCCGGGTTACGGGTAGTCAGCAGTGAAGTGATGGTCAATTATCAGTAGCCAATAAAAAACCCGCCGCAGCGGGTTTTTTTACATTTACATCCGCTCGACAGTTTTAATGCCCAGCGTATCCAGGCCCTGTTTCAGCGTTTTTGCCGTCAGCGCGGCCAGCTGCAGGCGGCTGTTGCGCACGCTTTCCTCTTCGGCAGAGAGAATCGGGCAATGCTCGTAGAAGCCCGAGAACAGACCGGCCAGATCGTAGAGATAAGCACACATCACGTGCGGCGTGCCGTCGCGCGCGACCTGAGTGATGGTCTCTTCAAACTGCAGCAGACGGGTCGCCAGCAGCGCTTCGCGCTCGTCGGTCAGGATGATATCACCGCGCAGGCTGTCTGCCTCAATGCCGGCTTTACGGAACACCGACAGCACGCGCGTATAAGCATACTGCATGTACGGCGCGGTGTTGCCTTCAAACGCCAGCATGTTGTCCCAGTCAAAGATGTAATCGGTGGTGCGGCTTTTTGACAGGTCGGCGTATTTCACCGCACCAATGCCGACCACTTCCGCCAGCTCTTTCAGCTCGTCGGCGCTCATCTCTGGATTCTTTTCGCTCACCAGCGCATGAGCACGCTCAACCGCTTCATCCAGCAGGTCGGAGAGTTTGATGGTGCCGCCGCTGCGCGTTTTGAACGGACGGCCATCTTTGCCCAGCATCATGCCGAATGCGTGGTGCTCAAGCGGTACGGATTCCGGTACGTAGCCGGCTTTACGCACGATGGTCCACGCCTGCTGCAGATGCTGATGCTGACGGGAGTCGATGTAATACAGCACGCGATCGGCATGCAGCGTTTCATAGCGGTATTTGGCGCAGGCGATATCGGTGGTGGTGTAGAGATAGCCGCCATCCTTCTTCTGGATGATCACGCCCATCGGTTCGCCTTCCTTGTTTTTGAACTCATCAAGGAAGACCACGGTGGCGCCTTCGCTGGTGACCGCCAGGCCTTTTTGACGCAGGTCAGCGACGATGCCCGGCAGCATGTCGTTATACAGGCTTTCACCCATCACATCCTTGCGTGTCAGGGTGACGTTAAGGCGGTCATACACCAGCTGGTTCTGACTCATGGTGATATCCACCAGCTTCTTCCACATGCTGCGGCAATATTCGTCGCCGCCCTGCAGTTTGACCACGTAGCCGCGTGCGCGCTCGGCAAAGGCTTCGTCTTCGTCGTAAGTCCGTTTGGCTTCGCGGTAGAACGCTTCCAGATCCGCCAGTGCGATATCTTCATGGTGCTCGTTCTGCTGCTTTTCCAGATAGGCAATCAGCATGCCGAACTGCGTACCCCAGTCGCCAACGTGGTTAGCGCGGATGACGTTGTGACCGAGGAATTCCTGAGTACGTACCGCGGCATCACCGATGATGGTCGAGCGCACGTGACCGACGTGCATCTCTTTCGCCACGTTGGGCGCAGAGTAGTCAATCACGATGGTCTGCGGAGTCACGTCACTGACGCCCAGGCGCGGCAGCTGCAGCGCCTGGGCCGCCTGCTGTGCCAGCCACTGGCGGTCGAGGAAAATATTGATAAAGCCGGGACCGGCAATCTCGACTTTGCTGGCGATGCCGGCCAGATCCAGATGCTGAAGCACCTGTTCAGCCAGCTGGCGTGGCACCTGACCGAGCTTTTTCGCCACGGCCATGATACCGTTCGCCTGGTAATCGCCGAACTGCACTTTTGCAGACTGACGAACCTGCGGTTCGCAATCGGCCGGTGCACCTGCCGCGACCATCGCCTGACTGACTTTATCGGAAAGAAGAGCCTGAATATTCACCGCGTTACCTTCATATGCTGAAAAGGCCCGCCAGCTAAGGGCGAGCCGATGTCGTCATCCCGCGTGCGTGTCGGGACGGAAAAAATAAGAGGGGAAGTATACGTGAAATGTTAAGGTGCGTCAGCAATCGGTTGTGGCTACCGGATGACGCTGGCCCGCGCGCCGGTTAACGGCGGCGCGGGTGGCGACGGGGATTTTTAACGCTTTTGTCTTCACGTACCTTCCAGTGGCGGGAAATTGCAAATCCCATCAAGGCTATCAGGACCGCGACAACAATGAGCATAGACATAGGGCCATTCCTTGTAGTTGTGAAACCCAAATTTATAAGAAAGGGTCAGCCACTGCAATTGATTGGCGATCAAATAAGAGTTATCTCATTGTATTAACTATTGTTAATTCTAACAGTAAGTTAAGCTACTTTTATAAAGTAACTTGTGGACCTGATTACGCGATTAATCCGAAAGAGAGGGGCGATTTATGCGGTTTTTACGCGTTTCTGACGTGAAATCGGATGAATCCGAGCGTTTTGTCAAGCGAAACCTGCGGCAGCACTGTTTTTTTATTGATTAAAAGATCTGAACTGAGTTTGAGGTATTGAACGTATGAATCTGGATTTTCCTTCAGAACTGAGCGACTTAAAACAGGACCTGTCTCGATTTGAACAGGCTTTGCAAAAATTTGCGGCACGCCTTGGACTCGATCTGGCGCAGCACGAAGCGGACCATGTGGCGGTACGCTGCCATCAGTTCGCCACGGCGGAGCGCTGGAAAGCCGGGTTGTTGCAGATCGGTCATCAGTTTTCCGAAGCGATGATCAACGGACGGCCCATTTGCCTGTTCAGGCTGCATCAGCCGCTGCATATCGCAGGCTGGCAAATCGCGGTGATTGAGCTGCCGTGGCCCGGTGAAAAGCTGTATCGGCATGAAGGCTGGGAGCACGTTGAGATCGTATTGCGCGGTGAGCCGGAAACGCTGGGCGTGCGCGCAATGGCGTTGCTGGCGGACGAGGCGCTGACGCAGCCAGGTATCGCCTTCAAGACCAGCGCGCCGCAGGGCGAAAAAGAACGGCTGCCTAATCCGACGCTGGCGGTGACGGACGGGCAAACCACCATCAAGTTTCACCCGTGGCGGCTGGAGGAGATTGTCGCCAGCGAACACGCCTAACGACGTGCCGCGACGGCCTGTTGCAGGCGTAAAACCGCCTGCTGCAGCGTGGCGCGCGTGCAGCCAAAGTTGAAGCGCACGAAGCGATCGTCGCCGAAATCACGACCGGGTGAAAAACCGAGGCCGTGTTTTTCGAAATACAGCGCCGGGCTGGCTACGTCCAGCTGACTGGCGTCAATCCAGCCGAGATAGCTTGCTTCCGGCGCGGCCATGCTGAGTTCCGGTAGCGCGTTGACCTGCTGCACCAGCCAGTCACGGTTAGCGCGCAGATAATCCAGCTGCGCCTCCAGCCACGCATCACCGCCGCGCCACGCGGCTTCTGCCGCCACCAGTGCCAGAATATCCACGCCCGGCACGATGCCTTCGCGCACCTGCTTAAAGCGTTTCCGCAGCTCCGGATTAGAGATAATCGCCATCGACGCGCCAAGCCCGGCAATGTTGAAGGTTTTGGACGGTGAGATCAGGGTAATGCTGCGCTGGGCGGCATCGTCGCTGAGCGAGGCAAACGGAATGTGCTGTACGCCAGGCTGCAGCAGCAGGTCACAATGGATTTCATCGGAGCACACCAGCAGGTCGTGGCGCTGGGCAAAGGCCAGCTGCGCCTCCAGCTCGGCGCGGCGATACACGGTGCCGCCCGGATTCTGCGGATTGCACAGCATCAGCAGCCGCTCGTTGCCCTGCATCTGGCTGTCATCCAGCTGCATAACCCAGCGATCCTGCTGCAACTGCAATGGCAGATTCACCTGAGCGCGCTGCGCCAGCCGCGCCGCCGCGCGAAACGGCGGATAGATCGGCGTCGGGGCCACCGTGCCCTGTGACGGCTCAGTAAATGCCCGGACCGACAAATTCAGTCCGCTGACCACGCCGGGCAGCAACACGATCCACTCCGCTTCAATCTGCCAGCCATAGCGCTGCGCTAATCGTGAAATGGTGATATCAATCAAGCCGTGTGGCGTGGCACCGTAACCGAAAACACCGTGGTCGGCACGCTGTTTAATGGCCTCAATAATGCACGCTGGTGAGCGAAAATCGGTATCGGCGACCCACAGTGGCAGCACATCGCGATCACCATATTTGTGCCATTTCAAACTATCGCTGTGACGACGGTCTATCCCTTGATCAAAATCGAATGCCATAGTGCGCTTTCCACGTAAACTGTCTGAATGAGCAGACTAACTGATGCACTCCTCCCGAGCCAGCAGTCATGAAAAGGAGCAAGGTATGACGAAACTGGAAATTTGTTGCTATGGCATTGATTGCGCAATGACTGCGCAGCTGTCCGGTGCCGATCGCGTGGAACTGTGCAGCGCCCCACGTGAAGGCGGGCTAACGCCTTCCGCTGGCATGCTGGAAGCGGCAAAGCATGAACTGACCATTCCGGTACACCCGATTGTCCGGCCGCGCGGCGGCGATTTTTGCTACACCGCGCGCGAATTTGAGGTGATGAAGTCCGACGTGGCGCGTATCCGTGAGCTGGGCTTTCCGGGGCTGGTGATTGGTATGCTGGACGAAGATGCGCACGTCGATGCGGTGCGTATGCAGCAGATTATGGCGCTGTGTGACGGCATGGCGGTGACCTTCCACCGCGCTTTCGATTTGTGTCACAGCCCGAAACGTTCGCTGGAAGTGCTGGCTGATTTAGGTATCGCACGTATTCTGACCTCCGGCCAGCAGCAGAGTGCCGAAACAGGAATTGCATTATTGCGGGAACTAAATGAACACAGCACGGGTCCAATCATTATGGCCGGCGCAGGCGTACGCCTGAGCAATCTGCAAAAGTTTCTGGATAGCGGATTGCAGGAAGTGCACAGCTCCGCCAGCCGCGCCGTCGCGTCGCCGATGCGTTATCGCAAAGCCGGTGTCTCGATGTGTTCTGAAGCGGAAACCGATGAATTCAGCCGCTCCTGCGTTGATGGCGATGTGGTGGAAGCCATGAAAAGCATGATGCAGATCAGCGTTGACCGGGTCGCCTGACCCGAACCTTTTTTGCCGCGCAGCACGCCGAAAACCTGACGTGATGTTTGCAAGTACCAAACCCCAGTTCCTTGCTGGGGTTCTTTTTTTCTAAATCATGAACTTACATGATAAAGGGGTCCTCAGGGGAACCTGGGTCGTGTTAAAATAACCGGACAATATACGATAATCAACAGGAATAGACGTGCCCCTTCACTCTTATGAATGGCCTAATTTGGTCGATGACGAGTTTGCAAATCAGATTTTTTTTGAGGTCAGCGAATCCATTTCGGCTGATGGTATTTGTAGCCAGGACAGCTACGTTATGTTTGGCCAGGCGGATGATGAAGCGGTGGGTGCCAGGGTTACAGTGTTGACTGATGAGGGCACCGTAATTGGTTATGCGCTATACAACGCTGCGGAATTTAAAGAGATCTACGTTCTGGAGCAGCATCGCGGAAATGGATATGCCGATGTCATTCTGAAAGAGGCAAAGAAATGGTATCGCTCGAAGGAAATAGAAGATGTCGATGTCAACATAGCTATGAGTGAACAGGCCCGAAGATTTTGGAATGATCGGGCTATTCATGGTTTTTGTGGCGAGGCTAAGTTGCTGTTAGATTGAAGTTAGCTGCCAGTTACTTGGTGAAGAGCCTTGCTATGTTCTCTCTGGCGGTCAATAAATTCTGCCAAGTCTGAAATGTGCACCATACGTGGTGCCTTTTGACTTTCAGCAGTCCTGAAAGTAGGGATTGGCAGCTTGTTCTCGGCTGCCTTTCGCTCTGCGGTTGCTGCCTTCAACCCGAAATACTTCTCACATACTTGGCTGAGTGGTACAGTCGCGGTTTCATACTCAGCCATCAATAAAAACATAGTATTCATTTGCCTACCTCCGGCGCTGCTTCAATCATATGTTTCCAGATAATGCGGCGTGACTCGCGCATCGGGCATTTATCATCATCCCAGGCGTGGTGCTGGCAGCCTGATTTGTTCAACATCATTTCCTCTGTCGGCTCGATTGGAACCAGCATCCAGCCTGCAGGGATGTCGATACCAACACCACCAACCACTGACAGTCCCCTACTTACACCCCGCCGAATGGTTACCAGCCCTTTGCGCTTCAATGCATCAACGTGAACCTGCGCAGCGTTTGGCGATCGCCATCCCATGCCTTCGGCAATCTCCTGCATAGTGGGTGCCATCCCGTTTGCACGAATGTAGCCCTTGATGAAATCGAGCGTTTGCTGCTGCTTGCCTGTTAATGAACTCATCACACCGCTCCTATCGCTTTCTGGACCACTTTGTAACCGCGTTTGCGTGGCTTCTTCTTTGCCTCAATCCTCACCGGCGCAACCTGTGGCGCTGGTGGCCGGGGAGGGCAGTGGCCGTTACGCATATAGCGCTTCTGGTTCATCTGCCAGACGATTCGCTGTGAGTGATCGCACCCGTCATCGATTTTGACGCTGGCCTTCACCAGCGTGTCGTTGAGGTCTGTCATTTCATGCTGCGTCATCGGTTACCACCTTTGTTGCAGCCCGGTATGCACGCAGCCCACGCTTAACCGGTCCGCTGATAACTGTTTTTCTGATGAATACACCTGACGTTCTGGCGATCACATCTGCAGAGAGAAGGGCAGCGTCAACTACCCGGTTGTGCCGGCGGAACTCCAGCAAGCTACTGGTGATAGTGAGCGTGGCTGTGGCACCGTGATCCACAAATTCAATCTTCATTCCCATGCTTCCTGTTGAAATATGCCTCTGACTTCTCCCAGCCGCCCAAATCTTCAACCATTTCGCCCAGACGGTTGAAGCACGCATTGATCCATCTAATGCCGCGAGGCTTAAGTTGGGGAACGGTCCCCCAGTCGATGAATTGCGATTTATCCCGTCGCATGTACGCATCCAAATCCAGGCAGCGTTGAAACCATTCCCAGCGGCGTTCAAGGCTCCATCCTTTCTCTTCAAGATGGCTGTCGAGAAACCCCTGAACGGCGTGCTGGCTAAGATGGATATCGCCGTGCTGGTGGCGATAGACCGGGCGACGATGCATGCTTACTAGGTGGAACAGATAAGCGTCTGAAATTATCTCAAGCGCCCGCTGGTGACCCTGCTCAACAGTCTGGATAAGCCCGCTATGTTTAGTCGGAGTCATTATTTTTCCTCCGGCGAGTACATGGCTTTATCGTGGGAAAACTCACCATTCCATGACTTCTTCATTGGCAATTCACCTTTCATGTACAGCTGGAAAAGTCGGTGACAACCTTTCTCCAGCAGAACAGGAGAGAAGCGTGTAAATGTGTCCATTCCATGCGGTGTGACCTGAGTCTGGTCTTCGGTCAGGTATTTGTCACGGGCATAGCTGGCCACGCGCCAGCGCGGGTCCTTCCCCGGATCGCGCTGCTCGTTGTAAAGCCAGTCGCGGTCCGATGCCCACCACATCATTTTGCTGACGTTGACGCCGTTCAGGCCTTTGCAGAAGGCCGGGATCGTCATGCCTTTTGTGAAATGCTTCTCCAGGCTCTCAACCGTGGCGCTGAGCGTTTGGTTTTCCAGCGCTACTGCCTCGGCGCGTTCTTCTGCCTCAATGACCATCAGCGCCAGCTCTTTACGGCTAATGGCCTGCTGATTGGCAGGAGCAGCAATGGCAGTACGGCGTGTGAAGTAGAACTCAACCAGCTCGTCGTGATAGCCCCACGCATGATCTGTTTCGAGCATCTTCGCGTGATTGGCCGCGCCGCGTTCGGTCCACAAGATAAGTTGGCTTGCATATTTACTAACCAACCCTCTTAAAGAGGGGAGGCTTTTCAGCGCCTGCAAGTCTGCTCCCTCTACCTTGAAGAAATGCTTACCTTCTACGAAACGTGATTCATTGCGAGAGAAGTTATTGTTAATCATCTTCACTGTCGCACCGTATCCGGCAGCCATCTGCTCACTGGTTACCACGCGCATACCGCGATACTCGATCACCTGCAGCTTACTTGCCTCTACCGGAGCAATTGCTTTTTGTGCTGACATGATTTCTCCTTAATGAATCTGAGGTTTAGAGGCGAAATGTTTTTTAACGTTAAGCTGAGCAGCTACATCGATTAACAGGTCGTCCAGGAAGTCGGAAAACCACGAATATCCCCGGCGATCCGTTGCTGCATCGTTGCGCGCATAAAACAGGTAAACAGCGAGATACTTCTGGTCTGGCTCTTCGGCAAGAATTGCGCTCTCAACCCGGGTGATTAGGATGTTTTCGATCAGCTCCCTGGTCAGGCCCAGCACTGTTGTGCCGGTTTTGAATACGTTCTCACCATCACGTAAACCCCAGC
Organism: Pantoea dispersa; assembly: GCF_035783935.1. Classification (GTDB taxonomy): domain Bacteria; phylum Pseudomonadota; class Gammaproteobacteria; order Enterobacterales; family Enterobacteriaceae; genus Pantoea; species Pantoea dispersa_C. The sequence goes on from NZ_JALKOV010000007.1 coordinate 262,320, forward strand.
GATTTTCGCACTCAATCAGGTAGCTCAGCGCCACGGTAGAGCGCATCGACTGACAGACTGCTTCAGCCCATTCCTGCTGCTCTTTTACGGTCAGGGCGCTTTTGCCATACCGGTTTTTGTCGAGCATCCACGCTGGTGGATTAAATGTGCCACCTGAGCGCGCTTTAAGGTCTTCAAGACGAGAAACCATCCGGGCAACGAGTGCCTTTTCGATATCGTTCATTTTGCATCCTTTGCGGCGTTGTACCGCTCGTGAGTCATTAACTGCCAGTCTTTGCCGCCGTTCTGCGAAAGCAGCCGCCAGCGTGGGTTAACCTTCAGGCTGAGGTAGCCGGTTTTGTGCATGCGGCACGGGAATATGCGGCGCTTGCGGTACTGCGCCAGTTTCCGGCTCGCCTGGCTGATCACCCACTCGGGGGCGCGAAATGCTGTCATAGTCATTTGCCGCGCCTCTCTGCTTCTGCTAACTCGACCAGGTTGGAGAGAAGTTCGCCCATGAAGCTCGCACCTATATCAGTTAACGTTCCCGCTTTAATCCGCACGCAGTCGCTATAGGTGGCTGCTATTTCACGGTCGCCAGCTGGCCCCGGTGTCATTTTGTAAACGGCACGCTCAAATAATTTAATGAGAGCCTTAGTCAGTATTTCGGAATCAACCCGCACAGTTGTCATGGTGCCGTCAGGCAATTTAAGTGCGGCAACCATTGCGCCTCTTTTTGATACCAGCTCAGCAAGGTAACAATTAACTAATCGGGTGCGGTTACGCTCAACGATGCTTTGCATTGCCGGCCTCCTTTTCATCCTGTTCCTTTTCCTCTTCTATTAAGAAGGCGCTGACTTTTGAAGCCATGTCGTAAGCAATAGCTATTACGTTGTCGTTTGCTGGCAATCCTGTTCCGGTGCCTCGCTCAAATAAAAGCTCCAGAAGCGAGGTTAATTTGGCAGCCATTTCTGACGCCTCGCAAATAATTAAACCTGAATTGTTCATTGCTTTACCCCATACGCGGCGCGGAGGAAAATGTTTGCCAGAACGTCATGGCCTGACTTGTGCAGCATCACAGCGCTGCGATAATTTTTAGGATTGATAATTTTTATAATTTGCCATGCTTAATGTTTTCAAAGGTGACATCAGTCATGGTCGTTAGCTCGGTGATCAGGCCGCTAAAACGACCAGCCAACTTTGGATCAACCCTTGCTAGATGGCGGTGAAGTAGGTTGTGGTACTCATTACTGAGCTGGCTGGCATACTGCGCTGCCGCTCTTGCGGTATCTAAACCACGTCCCATGTAAATGGAATCACGTTCGACCTTCCCACACTCAACATCTTTAACTACAGTCGATGGTGCACTGATTAATTCACTCATAATTCACCTCTGGGCCCGCATGGATGTGTTTATTCCCAGCGCGGGCGCTGTAATTTATATTTGTTTTATTTAATTTAAGAGATAAGCTAGCTCAGGGTTAGTTGTGATTTCCAGCATAGCTTCTTCATTAATTTCTGAGTTGTTTTCCCAAGCGCAAACCAGATAGGCGATATTTTCCTTACGCTTGTACATCGCGTAAATTTCACTATCTATCAAATAGCACTGAACCTGAATGTTGAAATCTGATTCCGCGCGAAAAAGATTGGGAAATAAATCTTTGTTATCAACAATTGGAAATTCAAAAACTTCTCCATTGCTAAGTCTGACTGAAGCTGAATCACATTTTATTAATTCGTTCGATGGTTGGCTCATCTCATTGGCTCCATTGTTTGCCGATGAGTTGATAATAGAGAATGCTATCAATTCATGCAATAGCATATTCTATATTTTAATAAAAAACACCATAAACCATTGATATTGATTATTATTTATTTTCACTTTATTAAATGGCGGGCAAAAAAAAGCCACCTTTGCAGGTGGCTCCTATAGCTTTTTGAATAGACTAAGTATCACAAAATCTCGGATGTCCAGAACACCCTACCGATGACCTCAACTTCGCTCATCTTCCTGATTTCATCTGGATAATCTGCTTTGTTGTAGCTGCGTATACTGACTGTGTCAGGGCCGACCTGATAGAGCATTTTGATTCTTTTCCATCCGTTCTCGTTGATGGCGTAGATTTTTCCATCAGAAATTTTCTTATCGTCGATGTTAACTGCAACCGTTGCGCCATCGAATATACGTGGCTCCATGCTATCCCCTCTGGCTGGGAAGCATAAAACGCCGGTACCGTCAGTGCGGGCCCCTATGCGTCTTAGAACAGATTTAGAGAATCTTATTTTGTATCCGTTATAGTCATCTTCTGACACGCTGCCGTCCCCGCAGGCGAATTCGATATCCTTCAGAAAAGGTACTTCAACCTCATCATCTTCCAGTGCAGTGCTATTATCCCAGGCTGTTACGGGCTGCCATTCCGGTAACGGGGGCGTTTCTGAGCGCGGGTCATGATAGTCCTTTAAATCTATGCGCATCTGGCCCTTGCCACTGGCTAGCCACTCAGGGCTTACGTTGAGAGCCATGGCTATATCGATGACCTTAGTTGAACCATTACCTTTCCCATTGGCTAAGCGCCAAATGGTAGGTTGCGCAAGGCCTGATGCCTTAGCTAAGGCACCCTGACTGAGCCCAGCCTCTTTCATGGCTAGGTTTAAACGATCTGCAAATGTAGTTTCAGTTTTCATACTCACAATATATAGCCTCCGCTATTACCATTCAACAGCAAGATGATAAGGGAGTCTATTGCTGCTATCAATAGCATATGCTATTGTTTGGTTATCAATTTTGAATGGGGTGACCAATGAACGCAAAATCAGCAATTGAAAAGGCTATTGATATCGCTGGCGGTGTCAATGCTCTCGCCAAGGCCGTAGGAGTAAAACAGCCTTCGGTATCTCGCTGGAAAAAAGTAGGAGTGGTAGGCGTAGATTATGTCCTTGATGTATCTGACCTTACAGGAATTCCTGCTTATGAACTTCGTCCTGATAAGCCTAAGCTTTTTCCTCGCCCTGCAGGTAATGACCGTGCTGCCCAGTAACCACATTCAGCAGCTGGATCGCGCCTATCTTGATCCGCGCGGTGTGCCTGTTCAGGTTACAGGGTACGACCGCGAGCAACAGCAGGTTATTTTCCGGCGTCAGAACTATGAGCATGAATGCATGCGCCCGGTCTGGCAGTTCCAACAGTTTTCACGAGGGTTTCAGCATGAGCCTGAAATTGATGACAAAGGCTTTCGACATTCGCGTGGGTAATCATCTGCGTAAGCTTGTATTGATTAAGCTGGCAGACAATGCGAGTGATCAGGGCGAATGCTGGCCTTCCTACGGCTACATTGCCAATCAGTGCGAGTGTAGCAAAAGCGCTGTTCGTGAGCATATTGCTGCGCTGATTGAGCTTGGGCTGGTTTCGAAAGAGAACCGTCTTGGCGGTAATGCAGGTAAGGGGAACAAATCTAACGTATATCGCCTGAATCTTGATAACCCTGTGCCGCCAGAAAGCACACCCCCTATGCCATATGGTGACACCCCTATGCCGTCTCACGGCACACCTGTGCCGCCAGAAAGCACACCCCCTATGCCGCCACGCGGCACCAGAATCTGTCATTTTTTTGAACCAGTCAAAGAACCTGTCATTGAACCTAATTCTATTGGCACATCGGCTAAAGCCGCTGAGCCGTCTCGCACTGGTAAGCAGGATTATTCACCAGAATTTGAAATTGCCTGGCAGGCATATCCAAAGCGTTCTGGTGGCAATCCTAAGCCTTCAGCCTGGAAAGCATGGTCGGCCCGTATCCGTGAGGGCGTTAATCCCGCTGACATGCTGGCAGGCGTACAGCGCTATGCAGGCTACATCACCGCCACCGGGAAAGCCGGGTCTGAGTACGTGAAGCAGGCCGCTACGTTCTTCGGTCCGGATCACCACTTTGCAGAAAGCTGGACGGCACCACCCAGCCAGCAGCGCATCACGCCAGTACAGAGCAGACACAGCGGTTTCTCAGAACGCGATTACGGCACCACGCAAACACCTTCATGGTCTAAGGGGGCACAATGAGCCATATCAATAACGGACGCAGCAGCCAGATTATGGCGCTCAGAACCAGCATCACCACGCTGCAGGAAGAACTCGATTTCGCGAACGGTACCGTGCCGGCGCTGGACCGCTGCTTTGACAGGCGCGAGACCCTGACCGCCACCTGTGACAAACACGGCGAATACCAGCAACTGCGTATCTGGACCGAATACGGTGGCCGCGTGGCTGAGAAGTTTTCCCGGTGCCCGCACTGTGTCACCGAAGAACTGGAAGCGGTGAAATCACAACTGCGCTCGCTGCAGGTGGCAAACCTGATCGACAAGGCCAATATCCCGGAACGGTTCGCAGGCTGCAGCTTTGCAAACTATGAGCCGGTGAACAAATCCGCACAGCAAAATCTCGGCATCCTGCGTGAGTACGCCAGCGCATGGCCGAAAATGTTTGATGCCGGCACCAGCCTGGTTCTGTGCGGTAAGCCCGGCACCGGTAAAAATCACCTGGCGGTAGCGCTGGCGAAAAGCATTATCGAGCAACATCAGGCATCCGTGCTGCTGACATCTGTGATGCGCATCATTCGTGCCGTTCGCCGCACCTGGGAAAAGGGTAGCGAACACAGCGAGGAAGATGTGATCGCGCTGTACACAGGCATGGACCTGTTGATTATCGACGAAGTGGGCATTCAATACGGCTCAGAGTCGGAAATGATCATCCTGTTCGACATCATGAACACCCGATATGAGCGAATGCTGCCTACGGTGCTTATCAGCAATCTGACGCCAGCAGAAATCTCGCAGGTTATCAGCGACCGCCTGACTGACCGCATGGTGGAAGGTGGTGGCGCAACGCTGGTATTTGACTGGGCCAGCTATCGCAGCACCAAAGGAGCGCCGGCAGTATGAGCAACACCCTGTGGCGAGATGAAAGCATTGAAGGCGCTGTAATTGGCGCTATGTTCCTGCGCGGTCTTGACAGTGAGGTGATGGATGTCATTACCACGCTGCCTGAGTCAGCATTCAATTTTCACCAGTACCGGGATATCTACCGCGCCATTACGATTCAGGCGCGAGGTAAAGGTGTCCTTGACCCCATTCTGATTGGCGAGCAGTTGCCAGAGCACCAGGCGATTATCGATCAGACCGGCCGCCTCGCGTGGGCCAAGTCGTCTCTGAAGTCGTATTCGCAGCAGCTGATCCGTAATGCCGCATTACGTGATGCTTTTCATGCCCTCTCTGACGCTCTCAGCAGCCTTTCGGAGGCACCTAACAGCGAGGCGGGCATTCGTGTGCTTGAGGAAGTGAAAGCTGCTGTAAGCTCCATACAGACGGAGTCTGATGCTATCCGTCCGGTGGCGCTTGATGAACTGCTGCCTGTCATCATTAACCGCATCAACGATCGCATGGAGTCTGAGAGCGCCGGTCGAACCGTGATGACGGGTATCGAAGAACTGGATGAAGTCACGGGCGGCTTTGATCAGACAGACCTCATTTTGCTGGCGGCACGGCCTTCAATGGGCAAAACCGAGCTGATTCTCGACATCATGGAAAACCTTACCGCCGGCGGTGCCGGCGTGCTGTTCTTCAGCATGGAAATGAGCGACATCCAGATCGCAGAGCGCCATGTTGCCGCCGCTGGTGGTCTGTCCGCTTCCCGTCTCAAATCGCCGGAAAAGCTCGAAGATGAAGACTGGGCGCGCATCGGTAACGGCATTTCCCGAATGACCGGGCGTAAAATCTGGGTGGTGGACTCCAACAACCTAACGGTTGACCAGATTCAGAGCATCGCTACGCGCCACGTTCAGCAGTATCCGGAGACGGCGCTGGTGGCCATTGACTACCTGCGCCTGATTAAACTGCAGAGCGCCAGCCGTCACGATCTTGCCGTTGGCGAAGTGTCGAAAGGGCTGAAGTCACTGGCTAAAAACAACCGCCGGCCTGTCGTCGCTCTCAGCCAGCTGTCACGCAGCGTTGAAAGCCGCATCAACAAGCGCCCGGTTAACGCTGATCTGAAAGACTCCGGTGAAATCGAAGCTGATGCCGACATCATCATGATGCTTTATCGCGACGAGGTTTATAACCCCGAGTCGCCAGCGGTGGGCATCGCAGAAATCAACATCACTAAAAACCGAAATGGGCCATTGGGTACCGTCTATCGCCGGTTCTGGAATGGTCATTTCCACCATATCGACCAGGTGGAAGCAAGAAAGCGGAGCATTGAACAACCAGAATCGAAAGCCAGTAACAAACGTTATTCAAAGGGGAGAGCGGCATAATGCGTGATATTCAACTGGTACTGGAACGCTGGGGAGTTTGGGCGGCGGCGGAAGGGAATCAGTTCAGCTGGTCACCTACCAGTCCAATGTTCAAAAGCCTCATTCCTCATGAGTCATCATCACGTCCATCATGCTGCGATAATGATGGGATGATAATTGACACTGCTGTAGGTATGCTGCTCAAGGCAGGAAGAAAGGATGAGCTGGATCTCATCATGGTCCATTACCGCTACAACGTATCCAAGTCCACAATAGCCCGCTGGTTGAAATGCTCCGAAGGCAAAGTCAGACAGCAACTGATGATAGCTGAAACATTTATCGACGCCTGTATCATCATGACTGGTGCGCGACTGGAAATGGATGACTGGACACGCAAAAATAATTTCAAGAAATCTGCATAATCTGCTTTTCGTTACGAATTTTAGGCGCTATTGTGCTAAGAGTCGTAACAACGCAACGCCGCTTATATCTTCTAAGACCTCGCCAGATGGCGGGGTTTTTTCGTTTTTGCATCCTTCGTACAGCGGCCAAGTATCTCTGGCTTCCAACCAGATGACACCGGTTCGAATCCGGTAGGATGCTCCATTTCAGGAGGCTTCATGCAGCATGTTGCGATATGCGCATCGGGACCTTCGTTGGCCGTTTCCGACTGCGATCTAATCAGTGCCGCAGGGATTCCACTGATTGCAGTGAATTCAAGCTGGCGTGCTGCTATGAAGTGCCGGTTTATCTACGCAGGTGATCTCAGCTGGTGGGACAAGAGCATTTCGAGCATCAGCGTTGACGCAGAGAAATGGAGCTGCAACACACAGGCAGCGCGGCGTCATGGCCTGAATCTTTTCGAAACTGATACCTCTGGCACATTCAATTCCGGGCAGCGGGCGATTCTCTTTGCGGCCAGTCTGGGTGTCAAAAATATCATTCTGATTGGCTATGACTGTTCGATTGCTAACGGCCTCCACTGGCATGGGCCACATGTGGCCATGGACAACCCAACAACTGACTGCGTGGAAAGATGGAAAGGAGAGTTCCGGCGCACTGCTGACGATCTTGCTGGAAAGGTGCATATCGTGAACTGCAGCCGGCGGACTAGCCTCAACTGCTTCCGCAAGGCGCCGTTGGAAGAAACTCTGTTGGAGTTGAGCAAAAATTGAAACCGATATTTATCGATGGGATGCAAGGCCTGGGTGATTCCATTTATCAGCGTGCCTTTGTAAAGCGCTTGCCTGCCGGAAGTTACATCCAGACCGCGTGGCCGGAAATTTACGAAGACCTGCAGATTAAACCTGTCCGTAGCAATACGGCACTCAGGACGCAGCGAAAAAACGAATCCAGTACCACTGCGCAGTATTACGATCTCCCTGCGCAGTTCGTGCGCCAGCGCATCGGGTATGGTCCGGCTGAATTAGAGCGCGGCTCCATCATTGATGCGATGCGCAAAAATTTTGGTATTGAGCCTGGAAGCTTCGATCTTCCAACGCTTCAGCCAGCGCATCGGTATAGCAATAAGCCAGTCGCAGTCATTCGCCCGGCTACAGTTCGCAGTGAATGGCGCAGTGATTCACGAAACCCTGATCCAGATTATCATATGCAGGCTTCGCGCATTCTGCGCCGGCACTTTTTCGTCATCAGCGTTGCTGACCTGGAGCCCGGAAAAGAGTGGCTGGTGGGTCAGGCGCCAGAGGCTGATTTACAGCTTCATTTTGGAGAGCTCGATTTACGGGGCCTGATGTCACTCGTTGAGAACGCTGCAGTGGTGGTGACGCCGGTTGGATGGGCTCTACCTGCATCCATCAGCTATCAGACGCCGGTTTATGTCGTTGCTGGTGGGCGAGGGGCGCATAACGCGCCAGAAATCGTCACCGATCCTGACATGAATTTAAGCCGCGTTGGCTGGGCGATACCCGATAACTATTGCAGGTGCCATCAGTGGGATCACCAGTGCCACAAGCGCATCTCTGGCTTCAGCAACCAATTCGAGAAATGGCTGAATGAAACAGTTTTATGAAAAAGTAGATAGCGAGCTGGTTTTCTTCCCTGAGCTGGGCATCGGACGTTACCCGGTGCCGAAAGAGCGCCCTTATAACGAAGACTACTTCCAGCGCTATTTAAAAATGGCTGACACTGAAGTTGGTCGCCAGCTTACGATAGCCCGTATGGAACTGGTTAGCCGGCATTACAGCGGACCAGTTCTTGATGTTGGCATCGGTGCGGGGCAGTTTGTCTCAATGCGACCGCTAACCTACGGCTATGACGTCAATCCGGCAGGAGTGGAGTGGCTGCGCGCAAAGGGGCTGTTTGTCGATCTCTATCAAACAACATTTCCGGCACTGACCATGTGGGATGTGCTGGAGCATATCGACGACCCTGAAGAAGCCGTTTCCCGCGCCGGAGATTATGTCTTTGTCTCGATCCCAATATTCAGGGATAGCGCGGACATCACCGCATCACATCATTTCCGGAAAGATGAGCACATCTGGTACTTCACTGATGATGGCCTCAGACGCTGGTTTAAGCAGCAGGGTTTTGAATGCGTGGAACACAACCGGAAAGAGTGTGAACTGGGCAGGAAGGGAATCGGCACTTACGCCTTTAAACGAATCACATAAAGAACCCGCGAATTTCGCGGGTTTTCTGCATCTGGGGGCAGCAAGTCACGAACTTTTCTCATCACACAGAAAAGTTTACACGGGCTCGCTTATTCCCGGATGTGGATAATTCCGAATTCAGCCGAGCCCCTATAGGGGGTGAATAGTGAAAATTATGCCTGACAAAATTGCTTCCGCAGTGAGCTACTGCGTGTCTGGAACACTTGTTTGCGGAGGCAGTGTGTCGCAATGGATACATGACCTTGACTGGAACAAGATTGCAGTAATCAGCGGTATCGTAATCGGTATCGCTACATTCTTCACAAACGTCTACTTCCAGCGCCGGCAGACCAGAGCTATTGAGAAGGCGGCTGGTGAAGGCAGGACTGTTGTTCGCGGAGAATAGCCATGGCGTTATCACCGCAGACAAAGAGCCGTCTCAGTAAAGCCGTAATTGCTCTCATCCTATCAGGTGCCGGGGCATCGACAATTCTCGATCAGTTCCTGGATGAAAAGGAAGGTAACAGACTTCAGGCTTATCAGGATGGATCGGGAATATGGACCATCTGTCGCGGCGTAACGTCGGTGAATGGTGTTCGCGTTGTGCCTGGCATGAAAATGACCGCTGAGCAGTGCGACAGGGTTAATCGGATAGAGCAGGAAAAGGCCATTGCGTGGGTTAAAAGCAATGTCCGTGTCCCGCTTACGCAGCCGCAGATTGCCGGTATCGCTTCCTTTTGCCCTTACAATATTGGGCCTGGCAAATGCTTCCCATCTACGTTTTATCGAAAGCTTAACGCCGGTGACCGCATAGACGCGTGTGCTGAGATAAAGCGATGGATATTCGACGGTGGCAGAGATTGCCGCATCCGTTCGAATGACTGCTTTGGGCAGGTTGAGCGACGCGATCAGGAATCAGAGCTGACCTGCTGGGGATTGGATGAATGATATTAAGCCGCATCAAATGGGATGCAGTTGCCATCGCCGTTCTTCTGCTGGTGGTCATAGCGCTCTGCGTCACGGTAAAGCTGCAGTCATCTTCGAAGGCGCTTTTGCTGCAGAAAAATGCCCAGCTTACGCAGGAAGGCGCCACACAAAGTGCAGTAATCGCCACCCAGTCATTCCAGTTCAATAGGTTTAACACTATTGCCTCAGCAGCACAGCAAAGCGCAACACGCAGCCAGGCCGATTCAGAGGAGAGGGAAATTGAATATCGACAAATCCTTGTCACTGAAAAAACCTGTGATCTGCCTGTTCCTGCTGCTGTCGCTGGCCGGCTGCTCGACTACGCGAACCGTTTACGTGCCAGCGCAATGCGTAAAGATACCAGAGACGTTAACCAGCCCAGTGATACCACCACTGCCGCCGGCGCGCTGACTTACTGTCAGGCGGTTCTCTGGATCGACCCGTTGCTGACCACTATAGAGAGCGCAAACGGCAAGTTAGCCGCAATCAGGCAAATCGAACTGGAACGGCAAAAATGACCAAATTCCTGACATGACTGAAGAGCCTGTTTATCCATCCCAGAGAAGAGAGCAACCAAATGTCTGAGCCATTAACTGACGCCAGCACCGGCACAGGAACCACCGTACAGCAGACGGAAACCGCACTGCCGGTCACCCTCCAGCAGCCACCGGCAGCACCGGCTGAACCTGCCGCTGAGCAGGCGCCGCAATCAGCAGTAGCCAAAGCAGTTGAAAATGTGCTGGCAGGCAATATGGTGCGCGACTTCGATGCAGCGTTTGATTTCGTTCGCGACGGTATGGAAAAGCTGGGCGAAACCGCCAAAGCAGACCTGATTACTCTGGCTAAAAAGTATCTGTAAGCAATGCAGGGCGTATTTTCGAGTGCGCCCGATATTGCATACCGAGGATTCAAGATGAAAATCAACAACCGTGTGGTGAAGCATTTTTTTGTGACTGCTACTTTCCCCAGCGGCCGAACCGTTTCAGGTAAGTGCAACGCCTTATTTGGTGGAGTCTCCGGAGTAAGATTGCCGACAATTTGCCTGTATCAGGAAGAGGACGATCTAAACGTCACCCACGTAACGGTTGCACAAACAGAATCCATTCATGTGATTCCTGTTTATGAAACAAACCACCGATAGAGCAAATAAATAGCGAGATTTCCCATGGCATCGAAAAAAAAGCTCACGGCTGAGCAGCAGCACCTTTTCGATGCGCTGACTGCTCTACAGAAACGGTTCGTCACTTGGGTGCTTAAAGGCAAGAACCACACTGATGCGTACCGCAAAGCAGGCGGAAAAGCAAAGGGCGACAACCTGCGCAAAGCTGCTCATGTCATTGCGACAAATTGCGACGTGGAAGCCTTCCTTCGCTCAGTTCAACAGGAGGTGGTGAGCGATGCCATTATGACGCGCACAGAAGCTCTGGAGCGCCTTTCAAAGATGGGGCGGGCCTCACTGATGGACATTGCTGAATTCCGCAACTGTCAGGTTGGTGAGGACGAAGAGGGGAGGCCTGTGCTTCAGGCGTCTTGGAGCTTTAAGGATTCCGCGCTGCAAGACCCCGAAGCGATGAGCGCCGTATCGGAACTAACGACAGGCAAGGACGGCATCAAGCTTAAGATGCACGACCCGAAAGCAGCCATTAAGCAGCTTGGTGAAATGCAGGGCTGGGAAGCGCCAAAACGCACCGAACATACCGGGCCAAATGGCGGCCCTATCAAAACAGAACAGGTAACAATAACGGCGGATGAAGCAGCAGAGGCGTACCGCAAGATGATGGGTTAACTGGTGAAAATTGACCTTAGATTACCTTTTTCTTCTATGCATTTTTAACCCCAATTTATGCATCGTTTATGCAGTCCGCTTTCAGCTATTCCGCTATGAAATCATGAGGAAATAACCCTTCCGAGGTGATATTTCAATGAGTGCTGATCGTGCGGGGCGGGTAACGTCCATTATGTTAAATGGCGTCTATTTCGAGAAAATTTCATGCCGATTCCTTTCCCCTTCGATTTTAAAAATCCTGACTATCAACAGGTATTCGAATGGCGGATGGAGAGGCTTCAACGCATTCGCCAAAACCCCGGCGCTCTGCCAGCGCTTAAAGCGTTTTACCGTGATAACCCTGCGCAGTTCATCATCGACTGGGGTATGACAACCGATCCGCGTAACATCGATTACGGGCTTCCAGTGACCATCCCGTTTCTGCTGTTCCCTAAACAGGAAGAGTGGATTGAATGGATAATGGATCGCCGGCGCAGCATGCAGAACGGCATTACAGAGAAAAGCCGAGAAATGGGGCTGAGCTGGACATCAATCGGCTTCGCTTGTTCGCTTTGCCTCTTCAATAAAGAAATGGTGATCGGCTTCGGCTCCCGTAAAGAAGAGTACGTTGACAGCACCGGTGACCCGAAGGCGCTCTTTTGGAAAGCGCGTAAATTTGTCGAAACGCTGCCCGTTGAATTTCGTGGTAGTTGGAACGAAAAGAAGCATGCCCCTTATATGCGCGTTGAATTCCCGGAAACCGGAGCGGTCCTTAAAGGGGAGGCAGGCGACAACATCGGGCGTGGTGACCGCACAACTCTCTATTTCGTTGATGAAGCTGCTTTCCTTCAGCGCCCACAGTTGATTGACGCAGCGCTCTCTCAGACAACGCGTTGCCGCATCGATTTATCATCGGTTAACGGGATGTCTAATCCGTTTGCGCAAAAGCGCCACGGTGGCCGCATTCCGGTATTCACTTTCCACTGGCGAAGCGATCCGCGAAAGGACGACGCTTGGTACAAAAAGGAATGTGAGAAAATTGACGATCCTGTCGTGGTGGCGCAGGAGCTTGACCTGAACTATCAGGCATCGTCTGAAGGCATCCTCATTCCATCAGAATGGGTGCAGGCCGCTGTTGATGCACATATCAAACTAGGTATTGAGCCATCTGGTCAGCGCCTGGGAGCAATGGACGTGGCTGATGAAGGGCGTGATAAAAACGGTTTCTCTTCACGCCATGGTTTCCTTTTGCAGGACGTCAAAGAATGGAGCGGCAAGGGCAGCGATATCTACTCGTCTGTCGTGAAAGTTTTTGGCTACTGTGACGACATGGGGCTGGATGAATTCCGCTTCGACGAAGATGGGCTTGGCGCTGGAGTACGCGGTGATGCTCGCGTCATCAATGAGCTCCGTCATGCAGAGCAATTACGCTACATCATTGCCACACCGTTCCGGGGCAGCGGCAGTGTTTTTGATCCTGAAGATGAGGCTGTGCCAGGTGACAACGGTAAACCTGCTCGCCTGAATAAAGATTTCTTCCAGAATGCAAAGTCACAGGGCTGGTGGCACCTTCGGAAACTATTTCGCAACACCTTTCGCGCGCTGCAGGGAATGGAATATAACCCCGACGAAATTATTTCAATAAGCAGCGAAATCGAAAACAAAGACCGCCTGTTGCTGGAGTTATCGCAGCCAACATGGTCAAAAAATACCGTTGGCAAAATTCTGGTAGATAAACAACCTGAAGGGACTAAATCGCCCAACCTTGCTGACTCCGTAATGATCAATTACGCCCCAATGGATTCCTCTCTCGATACTTGGGCCAGACTGGCTGGAGCGTGACATGTCCCGTAAGAATCGCCGTAACGGCGCAAAACAGCCCGCTGCGACCGCTGACGGGTACAACAATTTTTCTGCAAAGTTAGGCACGGCAACACAGAACATCCAGAGCGGCGGCGAGTACGTTCCGGGTTACATCACTCGAAATCGAGTGATGTTGGAATTTGCATACCGGTCATCGTTTCTGGTTGGCGCTGCTGTCGATTCAGTCGCGGATGATATGACCCGCAAGGGCATTAATATCACATCGAGGCTGGAACCAGGGCACAAAGGAAAGGTAGACACATTTTGGGATGAGGCAGCCATCTGGGACGGTCTGAACGACACCATCAAATGGTCCCGCCTTTTCGGTGGCGCAGTGCTGGTGGTGATGATCGACGGTCAGGATATGTCGTCTCCGTTGAAACTGGACCGCATCAGCAAAGGTCAGTTTAAAGGAGTGATGGCGCTCGACCGCTGGATGGTGACCCCATCCTATTCTGACCTCATCACCGAGTATGGGCCTGAGTTCGGCAAGCCGAAATACTACAAGGTGGTTGTGAACCAGCAGGGCATCCCGCCCTGGAACATCCATCACAGCCGCCTCATCCGAATGGATGGTGAAACGCTTCCTTTCCAGCAGGCAAAGACAGAAAACGGCTGGGGAATGTCAGTTGTAGAGCGCATTTTCGAGCGCATTCAGGCCTTCGATACCGCGACTGTTGGTACCACCCAGCTGATCCACAAGGCTCATCTTCGAACCTACAGCATTAACGAGCTGAGAAAGATCCTGGCAATGCCGGAAGGCAACCCGGCAAAGGCTAGCCTGATGAAGCATATGGACATGATCCGTGAGTTTCAAACCATCGAGGGGATGACCCTGATGGATAAAAGCGATGAATTCCAGACGCACAGCTACTCATTTGCAGGCGTGGCTGATGTGATCCTTCGCTTTGCTGAGCAGGTTTCAGGCGCCACCGGCATTCCTCTGGTGCGTTTGTTCGGTCAGTCTCCAGCAGGATTCAGCACCGGCGATGGTGACCTCGAAAACTACTACAGCCGCATAAACTCGCAGCAGGAGCGCAGGTTACGCCGGCGCATTCGCTGGCTGATGGATATCACCTGGCGATCTGAGTTTGGTGAACCTCTGCCGGATGACTTCACTTTCGAGTTCAACAAGCTGTGGGAGATGTCCGACACCGACAGGGCGACTATGGCAAACAATATTGCCACCGCTCTCAGCACACTGGTTGACCGTGAAATCATGCCGCGCCATGCAGCCATGAACGACCTCCGCAATATCTCGGAAGTGATTGGCATCGGCGGTTCTATTACCGATCAGGACATTGCGGATGCGAAGAAAGAGCTGGAGGAGTCTGAACTTGAAAACGGCGCTCCGCCGTCGTTCGGAGAAAGTCTACAGCGAAAGCCTGTTGGCGATGGCCTCCCGAATAAACGAGATCGTAACTGGCTCGTACGATGGTTCTCAACATAGCGCCGACACGGTAATTACCCATCTGACCGACTATTCCCACATCATTGATGAATGGGCTGAGATGGTTGGTCGCCGGATGTTCAGCCAGGTTGAAGAGGAAGAGTGGCGCCAGTGGCGCAGCGTTTCCGAAGAGATATCTGCTGGCTTGCGTGATGTGGTGGGCAACACGCCGGTTGGACACGTTGCGCAGGACATTGTCTATCGCCAAATTCAGCTCATGAAGTCTTTGCCGATTGAGGCTGCTGACAGGGTGCGGGAGATTCAATCCCGGGCAATTGAGGCAGTTATTAACGGTGAGCGGCCTGATGATCTGTACAAGATGATAATGCAGTCTGGTGAGGTGGCCGCCAGTCGGGCGCGGATGATTGCTCGCACGGAGATCGGAAGGGCTACCGGCGCGCTGACGCAAGCCAGAGCGTTAGCTGTTGGCTCTGAAGGTTACTGGTGGCGCATACGCGGAAGCAGCACACGGCCTTCCCACAAAAAAATGAAAGATAAGTTTGTCCGCTGGGAAGACCCCCCAACGCTTGATGGCATGACCGGACATGCTGGGTGCCTGCCTAACTGCCAGTGCTGGCAGGAAGTGCAAATACCAGAGCCAAGAAAGTGATAAATGGGCCTTTCGACGGGCAAATGCAGTGAAAGTAAAAAGTGGTTAAATGTTGCAAAAATGTTGTTGCCGAAAAGCGGCCTGAAATTGCGTTTTCACACCTCCTTTTGGGCAGTTGGAGTGACATTTTGAACGAGTGCCAATTCCGGAGGGCGCTTAAGAACCCTTATGTTAAATAGCCCGTTATTCAGAACATTTTCCCTATCTCAAGAGGCCGCCACTGTGCGGCTTTTTTGTTGCCCGTAATCGAGCAGGTAACCAATGAAATATTTCTTCACTACACGCCTGGGTGAGACGCGGTATCTGCAGGCAGACGGCTCGCTGCTGTGTAAAGACGTGCCGATCGCACGCACAGGGACGCAGGTCTATTTGCCCGAGGAAATCGACCTCGAACCGGACGGCACCGGCACGGTAACGGTCTGGCGAACAGAAGACGAGGTGTTTTCGCCGGAAACGATGGCCAGCTTTGAAGGTGTCGCCGTCACGCTGGGTCATCCAGAGGATGGTCTGGGCAACATCGTTTTCGTTAGCCCTACGAACTTCGCAGAGCTGGCGCACGGGCATATTCAGAACGTCCGGCGAGGCACCGGCGATAAATCAGATCTGCTCATTGCTGATGTGCTGATTAAGCGGCAGGAGGCAATCGACGCGGTCAATTCTGGCCTGACCGATGTCAGCTGCGGCTATGACGCCCAATACAAGCAGCTGGCGCCCGGGAAGGGCAAGCAATACCAAATCACCGGTAATCACCTGGCTGTCGGCATCGACAGAGGCCGGGCGGGTAACCGTTGTGCAATCGGGGATTCGATCCCATCAACCACGAAGGAGAAGCCTGCAATGTCATGGCTGAAAAAACTGGCTCAGGCCATTAAGACCAAAGATGAGGATGCGCTGAACAAACTCATCGAAGAAGCGCCGGATATGCCATCTGATGGCTTGGCTTCAATTCCCGGTTCGACCATTAACATTAACCTCCCATCACAGGCGACAGCGCTTCCGGTGGAAGAACGCACCACCACCGACGACATGCCTGAAGAACAGAAGAAAGAGCCAACCGGCGACAACGAGGATATCTCGGTTGTGCTGCAGGCGATTCTTTCCCGCCTGGACAAGCTGGAAGGCAAAACCACTGACGAAGATCCTGAAGTCAAGACCGATGATGAGGACGAAGAAGAAGATCGCAAGGTCACAGGTGACGCAGCTTTCAAGCGCAACATCATCGCTGATGCTGAGATTATCTGCCCTGGCTTCCAGCCATCAGGCGATAAAGGCCTGAAGCGCCAGGTGTTAACCCACGCGATGCGTACGGGTGACAGCACCTATCTGAAGTCAGTGGGCATTCAGGATTATTCAAAAGCGCCAAAGGCAACCGTAGACGCAGTATTTACTGCCGCTGTGGCGCTGAATAAGGCCAGGAATAACCTGCAACCACTCAACCCTTCCGTGCGCACCGGCGACAGCCAGCTGCACTCGAAACACCTTACTCCGGCGCAGCTGAACCAGCTGAATCAGGATTTCTGGAAAAAACGTAAATAAGGTAACTGACATGGCTGGAAATGCTTATCTGAAGCGCATGCCTATCGGCATTGCTGGGGGCGTCACTCGCCCACGCGATCTCACCATCGAGCCGGTTGCTCTGAATTACCAGAAGCAATTTGCCTCCTACGGCTTGCCCGGCAAGTACGTTAACGATCAGTTCGTGCCGCTGGAGTCAGGCGACACCATCGACAAAGTGAAGGGGATTCTGGTTCGTCCATTCCCAATCACTTCAGCTGCTGACCTCGCTTATCTGGGCGTGAATGTCAACCAGGTGGGCGACAACCTGAAGCGTGGATATATCTGCGTAGTTGCAACCTCTGGCAGCGCCGCTACAGCGAAAAAAGGCGACCCCGTTTATGTCCGTGTTGCTGGCGGAACTACTGCAAGCCCGGTGGGTACGTTTGTGCTCGCGCCAGACTCCACTGCGGCAAATACACCTCGGCTGACAAATGCAGAGGTAATGGGGCCAGGCCAGTCAGACGGCCGCATCGAAATTGCATATAACATCTGAGGATAACTGAATGTTTACAGTAGACAGAGCGACTATCGACTCAACCGGCGCGTTCCTTGTCGGTGAGCTGGAGCGCATGGATCAGACGCTGAACATGCCTCTGACGTCCGTAAAATGGACGCGTGACATGCCACTGCGCAGCGACATTTCCATCGCTGATGAAGTGTCATCCTTCACCAACACCGACTTTGCCAGCGTGGGTGGACCAAACCCGAATGGCAAAAACTGGCTGGGTAAAAAGGCAACCGCTATCCCCGGCATTGAGCTGGACATTCAGCCAACGCGTAACAACCTGACCCCATGGGCGCAGGAAGTAGGCTGGACAGTGCTCGAGCTGGCATCGGCGCAGAAGCTTGGGCGTCCGATTGACACCCAGAAATACGAAGGCATGAAGCTTAAATTCGCCATGGACACCGACGAACAGGTTTACGTAGGTGATACCGAGCTGGGTGTGGCCGGCCTGCTGAATCTGCCAAGCGTGACGCCGATTGCAGCTGCTGGTGCATGGACTGCCACAACTGACCCTGACGTGATCGTGCAGGACATTAACCTGGTGCTGACCGATGCGTGGGTGGCTTCAGGTTACGCTGTGTGCCCTGCAAAAATTGGTCTGGCGCCAGAACTGTTTGGGCTGCTGGCCAGCAAAAAGGTTTCTAGCGCTGGCAACATCTCCGTTCTGGAATACGTGAAGATCAACACCATCGCATTCCAGGAAAACGGTGAGCCACTGGAGATCGTCTCCATGAAGTGGGCGTCAAAAATTGGCGTTGGTGGTGCGCATCGCATCGTTGCTTACACCCAGGACGAGAAATACGTTCGTTTCCCGATGGTTCCACTGCTGAACACCCCGCTGGAATACCGTGGCATGCAACAGCTGACCGTCTACTACGGCAAGCTGGGGCAGGTCGAAACGCCGTATTCAAATACGATCGCTTACCTCGACGTACCAGCGGCCTGATGCCTGGCGGGGAAACCCGCCTTCCCCATGGAGAATTGACATGAAATACATCGTAAACGATGGCGCAACGCTTAGTTTTGCGGATGGCTCTAAATTCGTGCTGGAAAAGGGCATTCACGACAGCAAGGATTTTCCTGATCACGTTAAAAAGCACTGGGCTTTTGAGTCCTATGTTAAGCCGATTGATAAAGCGGATCTGGTCAGCGAAACGCTTGCCGAAGACCTGACGGCGCGCGTATCCCAGCTTGAGGGTGAGGTCACCAGCCTGAATGAGCAGATTGGTATCCGTGATGCGACTATCGCTGATCGCGAGAAGTCCATCGCCGCTCTTGAGGGTGAGGTCACCAGCCTGAAAGCTGAGCTGGAAGCGGCAAAAGCCCCTGCGCTTGCTGCTAATTCCGAAGCCGACAATGCAGATTCTGCAGAAGGCTCGAAAAATGCCAAAAAACAGTAACCTCCCGACTAACGACCAGTTCCGCACTGACTTCCCAGAATTCGCCGATAAAACACGATATCCCGATGCTGCCGTGAATTTCTACCTTGGCCAGGCTGACAGCCTGCTGAGTCAGGACATCATGGGCGATCAGTTTATCTACCTGGCGGAGTTGTTCACTGCCCATTACACGGAGCTTCGCGGAAGAACGCTGGCATCCGTTAATGCTGGTGGGGGTGTTAATTCTGCCGGCGGTGGCGTTCTGACATCAAAGTCAGTGGACAAGGTCAGCGCCAGTTATGACGTATCGGGAATTATCAATCCTGATGCCGGTTTCTGGAATAACACAGCTTACGGGCGTGAGTTCTTCTGGTGGTGGTCGATGTACGGCATGGGCGGGGTGCAGCTTCTATGAAAAGCGGGCTGAGTATTCGGTCTGATAATGCCGCCAGCGTGCTGGAGGCGCTGAAAGAGCTAACCAGCATGGACGTGCTGGTGGGCATTCCGGCATCAAACGCAGCGCGTGAAGATTCACCGCTGAATAATGCGGAAATCGGCTACCTGCAATCCACTGGGGCAACCATCGAGATCGATGGCGTTACCGTTACTCTCCCGCCGCGCCCGTTTCTGGATATGGGCTTAGAAGACACCAAACCGCGCACCACGGCGCACCTGAAGGCAGCGGCGCGAGCTGTTCTGGACGGTGACAGTAGTGCGGCAATGATTGAGCTGGAGAGTGCGGGGCAGATTGCAAGGGATGGGGCTAAGGCAGTGATTGGCTCTGGCGATCGGCTTCATCCTCTTTCCGAAAAAACAATTGAGCGGCGCAGGCAGCAGGGCATCGGTGGCGAGAAACCGCTATATGCCCATGGCTTCCTGCTTAACTCCATCACCTACGTTGTGAGGAAAAAATAATGCCTCTTCTCGATGTAAGTGACGTGCTGTTAGACCCGGATTTTGTGGATATGTCACTTGTCTGCCATCGGCAGCTTCAAACGGCAGATGCTGACAATTTCCCTACCAACACCTCGCAGGATATTCCATTTTCGGGCGTGGTGACCGTTGACCGATCTCTGGAAGCCAAGCGCATGGCTGCTGGCCAGAACATCAATGGTGCGATCCTCATCGTGACTCAGTTCCGTCTCACTCAGGGGCAGGCCTCAACGGATAGCTCGCCGCGCCTTGATGCTGACATCGTGACTTACAACGGGCGCAATTACCGCGTCACCTTCGTTGACCCTTACACCAGTTATGGCGCCGGATTTGTGCAGGCACATTGCGAGCTGGTGGACTTTGACGGAGGGACACCTGTTGAGTAATGACAGCACGACGCCCGGTTATCTGACGGCTGTCAGTGATTCACCTGATTACGATGAAGAGCTGGAACGAAAGATAAGCCGGTGGATACGGGGCGTAACCGGTCTGGATGCAAAGCTGGTATTCCCTCGCTGGACTGACCCGCAACCGCAAATACCCCAAAATGGCACAACGTGGTGCGCCTTCGGAGTTACTACGCTTCCGCGTGGTGGTACGCCAGCCAATGTCCAGGTTGACGATGACCAGAGTGAACAATGGACATGGGAGCAGGTCACGGTCATCTGCTGCTTTTACGGTCCGCAAGGTGCAAAAACGGCCACGAATTTTCGCGATGGCATTTCTGTTGACCAGAACGCCGATGCGCTGAAAAGGGAAGCCGGTTTATCGCTGATTGAATTCGGCACTATCTGGAATCTTCCGGAACTCATCAATAACCAGTGGGTGCGCCGTTATGACCTGACAGTGACTTTGTCACGCAAGAACACCCGCACATACAACGTTAAATCTATCCTCGACGGCAACGTCAGCATCTCAACCGGAGAATAATCATGGCGAAAGGTTTGCCATTAAGTCGTGTCACAAACGTGACGATGACTCTCTCTGCTCGTGCAGCACAAGGCCGAAACTTCGGCTC
>NZ_JALKOV010000008.1:0-267416 GCF_035783935.1 Pantoea dispersa
CAGTTTTGCAAAAAATTAAAACAGATAAATTTTATTCGAAATCTAAATCAGACGGGTCCTATCTACTCTGACCGGGAAAGTCTAACAACAGCGTTTACCAGTTACTAATGTCCGCCTCTGGCACAAAGCGGACTGATACACTGTCCGCTATGAGCGAGAAGCGGATATTGTGTTTAAGATAATATCGCCTGTCTCAAACGACCACCAGAACCTAACGCTCAAGTAGATGTGTGGCAATTCCCCATCTGAGCGCAGTGCATTTTCCATCCAAAAAATCGAAAACGGAGTAACTCGCATTGGGATGAGCGTACCGGGTAAAGTTATCGATAGTCCCTTCTTTAAGTATTGCCAGCACTCCCTGACTTACATGCCCATGCGACACGATACATACGCACTGATGTTCTTTGGTGCCTTGGAGATTTTGTAAGAAACTTATTACTCGTTGAGTTGCCTGTGCCAGTGACTCTCCCTCTGGCGGACAATACTCTGCATCAAATTTGAATAACGCATTTGCATCTTTCGGATGGTGTTGAAGGAGTTGTGCCGTTGACATGCCTTCAAACTGACCAAATGCTTGTTCTTTAAGGGCTGTTTCAGCTACCAGTGAGCAACTAAAGCACTCAGACAGGCTCTGTCCCATTTGCCAGGTACGACCAAGTGGAGAAGCGTAAACACGTTCAACCTGGTAATTATTCGCGTCAAATGCTGCCACTAAGGCTGAGGTTTGGCGCTCCCCCCGGAGGGTCAACGCACTATCGCTATGCCCCTGAATAAAACCGCTCTCATTCCACTCTGTTTCTGCGTGCCGAACAAGAATCACTTTCATTGTTAGTGGACCATGCATGTTTTTGATTTAAATGTCCCGATTCAAACATACCAGCCAGCTGCAGCGGAATGCTTTATGTTCCGGACGAAAAACAGGAAAAAGTTTAGCTGAATGCAAACCGGAATGGCCTGTCTCACGAAGGATGCATTGAGCGTAGATAATTTCCGCTCCTGGCACAAAGCGGACATGTGCAATAAACAATGTTCGCTTTGTGAGGAAATGAATGTTTTGTGTCTTTCATTCATAAATTGTGAATAAACACTGGAGATAAGTGCGTTTTACTGAATGATAAATAGCATCATTGGGTTTTAACGATAGCCAGAACGAAACCATCCCATCCCTTTTCCCCCACAGTCTGAACTGCCGTCGCTTCAAGGCGCTCATCCTCAGAAAGCATTTCGACAAATTTTCGCAGGCCTATAACGTTCGGATCTTCACTACCAGATTCGATGACATTGCCACCGCGCACGGTGTTATCTCCTACGATAACAGTGCCTGGTTTCGACAATCTGATAGCCCATTCAAGGTAGTGGGGGTTATTCACTTTATCGGCATCGATAAAAATCAGGTCAAAAGGCGCATCAAGCGTGGGTAAGACCTCAAGCGCAACTCCCCTGTGCAACGTGACGCGTTCAGCCAGCCCCGCTTTATTGATGTTCTGGCTGGCCACTTCTGCATGATGCTCGTTGAATTCAATTGTCGTTATGCTTCCATGGGGTGGAAGAGCTTTGGCCATCCATATGGTGCTATACCCCCCAAGCGTGCCTATTTCAAGAACACGAACGGCACGTGACATTTGCATGAAAATAGCCAGCATTTTTCCCTGCAAAGAGGATACGTCATGTGTCGGCAAACCTTGAGCTGAGTTATTAGCGAGAGCGTATTTTAAATCTGAATCTTCAGGGGCTAGCTTTTCAGAAAACCATGCATCTACCTGGGCCCATTTATCGGAATCTTGTGAAGGGTAATCCGGAATACGCATATGAATTTACTCTCCTTAAAAAACTTCAGTAATGAGCCAGCCCGCCATCTACAGCATACTGGCTGCCGGTAACATAGGATGCGTCATCGGACAGCAGGAAAAGTGCAACTGCAGCGGCCTCTTCTGCTGTTCCGGTTCGGCCTAAAGGAACCTGGCTTACCACAAAATCTTCAAACTGCTGACGTGACTCTTCTGGCATAAAGTGCCTGAAGTTGGTTTCAATCGGACCCGGCACCAATGTGTTAGCGCGGATACCGCGTTCAGCCAGCGCTGATGCCCAGCTTTTGACCATAGCGATAATGGCACCTTTAGTCGCTGCATACAGACTTGTCATCGCCGCACCTTCATAGACAGAGGAGGAAGAAGTTACCAAAATGGACGCGCCTGAATTGAGCGATTCGGACAGGGCTGCCAGCTGTAGCATTGGGCCTCGCACATTAACGTTCATCATACGATTGAAAGAATCTGCCGTTACAGATTCCGGGGAGCCTACTTCAGCATAACCGCCATTTAGCCATAATCCATCAAGTGAACCCCAGTCGTTAATAGCCTCACCAAGCCCGTGTATATCAGCTTCGCTTGCAGCATCGCTTTTCAGAATAAGCGAAGCTGCAGGAAGCAGACTGCGTGCACGCTCCAGTCTTTCTTCATTAAGACCGGTAAGGGCTACATGGCCACCTTCCGCGACAATACGCTGAGCGCCTGCCAGCCCCATGCCACTCGTGCCTCCAGTAATTAGTATCCGCTTGCCCTTAAATCTGCCCACGCTCACTCCCTTTCTCTGGTGGTGAAACCTGCATTTACCTTACGTAAATAAAACATGATTTGTCATCAGTTTCATCACGCAAAGATTGGCACAGCTGATAGCTGCTTGAATGTCTGCTTTTGGCACAAAGCGGACCGATACTTGCCAGTCCGTAGAGGGGGGCGGATCAGAATATCAGCGTGTCTCCGCACATGTAGGCAAGACTGCTGATGAAGGATGAAACGGGAAGTTTTTTCTTTAGCGGGAAGTTGATTAGCTTGATCCCATTAAGAAGGTGCACGTCGCAACGCCCTTCTGCTGTATGCAGAAACAGCTTATCTATGTGTCGGGCGGCGTAGTCACGGCATCGTTCACGGTTGCGCCTGTCGGCGAGGTTCAATGCGGCGATCCAATCTTTGGAACCTGCTACACCTCTGCTTCTGAGGGCGCGCAACTTCAGTTCACCCGCCCGTAGCTCTTTGCTCAGTTCCCGCACTTTCATTGCCAGCTCCGGAACGTCCGGAGCAATCTGGAGCGCGGCGATAAGCCGGTTGATGCTAAAGTTGAGTTCGACCAGACGGTTTTCTAGCCGACTGGCGGTGCCCACGACGGTTCCGTTTGCCTGCAGCATATCCATGCTGCACAGCAGGACGTCCACTAGGGCAGCATCAACGTGATCACGGCGTATGGCCGGTTCGTTGCAGCGTTTCAGGCGCCTCATTGGACAGGCGTAATAGCCCCGGCCCTTTTTGTCGACGCTGGTCAAAATGATGGAGTGCCCGCACGTTCCGCAGTACATCAGCGATCTGAAAATATTAATGAGGTAAGGATTGTCGCTGACGCCAGGGTTACCGAATCGGGCGAGACGGACGCCCTGCACGTCGTGGAAGAGTTTGTCCGGAACCACCTGAGGAAAATACCCGCTGATTTCGCTTACTCCTTTTGCCATCGTCTGATAAGACGGAGTAAACGTGCCTGTCAGGGCCTTATTGCCAAGCAGACTTTCAATGGTGCTGGGATTCCATCGCCCGATTTCCCCCGTCAAGGTTGGAACGCCGCGTTCATTGAGCGTTTTCGTGATGCCATTGAGTGAGGAGCCTTTAAGCCTGAGCCTGAATATCACATTAATGGTTCTGGCATGTTCTTCAATCACCTCAAACTTCTCACCGTCAGGCGAAACAGTCAGCCAGCGCGGGCAGCTGCGCGTAATGAGCTTTCCGGTTGCCGCCGCATCTTCCCGTTTTTTCTGCCAGGCGGCACGCATGCGTCGTGACTTCGTCTCGCTCTCTTCATTCGCACGTTGTGCGATGAGGATAGCTTTAATAAGGACATAGGGGTCATCAAGCGAGTCGATGCTGTAGTGGGTATGATCGCACAGCGTGACTACTTCGACGCCGGACCGCAGGATGCTCTTCAGCCGCTCGGTGGCATCGCTGATTTTTTCACGTGAAAGCCTGTCCAGGCTCTCTACCAGAAGAACGGTTCCTGCAGCAATGTAGCCGTGCTCTACAGCGTCCAGAAAGTCGTAAAGCGCGCCGCGGGTGGCGTTCATACCGCTGTAAGCACTGAGCCCCAGATCCTGGTAGGTTGTGTCATCGAGCTCATAATCCGGATGCTGGGACAACCACTCAGAAATGAGTGCGTTCTGACGCCGCAGGGAGTCACCGTACTGCTGGGAAGCATTTGAAAATCTCACATAAGCTATGGCTTCTTTATCATGATG
Source organism: Pantoea dispersa (assembly GCF_035783935.1). Classification (GTDB taxonomy): domain Bacteria; phylum Pseudomonadota; class Gammaproteobacteria; order Enterobacterales; family Enterobacteriaceae; genus Pantoea; species Pantoea dispersa_C. Next base: position 4,277 of record NZ_JALKOV010000008.1, read on the forward strand.
ATCTCCTTCATATCGTGACAGCATGACACTTGTGTCGCTCAGGTTATGTGAAGGCAGGCACATCATCAGTTTTAATAGTCTGGCGTTTTTATCGTTAAGGATGGCCTTGCAGGCGAGGACGGGACTTCTCTCTCTTGCACGGCTTAAACAAAGCTGGTTCACGAAGGCGGTCGTCGACATTTATAAACGGGTTTCTAACATGTCAGTCAAGTCGATGGCGAGGTGGTTTCAGCCGCTGCATATTCCATTAGTCATGAGTCAACGCTTGCTATCTACAGTCGAATTACCCCAAACGGGATAACTTAATGCCGGCCTGGTGCTTAACCGCTGCGAAAAAATTGAATGGCATTATATTAATAAAAGGAATGATATGGGCCAGTGTCTGCTTTGAGCGAGGAGCGGACCTCACGATCCTGTCTATAAACTCCTGAGCCCATTAATCCATGGCTATCCTGTATATTGAAACAGGCAACTCAGCGTACTAATGCACTAAATCATAAAAAAGATATTTACAATCAATGTGATACCCGAGTAAAACTTTATTAAATTATTGGAAAAGTCGCATAAACAGGAGAGGTATGAAGATTTCAAAAGAAAATGCAGAGCATTATGTCTGGGGCGAGGATTGCGACGGTTGGTATCTGGTAAACCGACAAGACATGTTGGTCATTCATGAAAAAATGCCGTCGGGTACTGCTGAAAACCGACACTGGCACGCCATCTCAAGACAGTTTATCTTTGTCCTCAATGGTGTTTTATCTATGGAGTTAGAGGGTGAAATGCACGATATTAAGCCCCTGCAAGGATTAGAGATTCCCCCGGGGGCAAAACATCAAGCCAGAAACGACACGGAGTCTCCCGTGGAATTTATTGTGATTTCTCATCCCACGACACGAGGGGATCGCACTGACCTTCTTTAATCCTGCTGCGAACTCACGAAAAATGGCTACGGCTTGTCATAACGTAGGTGACGCTAACGTACCTGAGTATTGGCAACGTCCACTTCTGGCACAAAGCGGATATTCTGCCCGAGCTTTCCTTAGTGAGCCTTAATGTCAGGTCAGCAGTGTATAAGCACGACCATTTAAACCTCTCTTGCCTCTCCCCACTTGCTACCCACTTTTTCAGTTCCCCACTTGCTCCCCACCTGTTTTTTTCAAAAACCTGCTCAGCCCAGTATTGATGCGGGTTTCAGGGGTTCTCCCCACTTTCCGCATATATACAGGGAAAAAGTGGGGAATCCGGGGGCACGCTCCCCACCTTCCCCACCGCCTCCCCATTTTTTTACCCACTTTTATGATGTGAATGGAGCGTAAGGTGATCACCGTTCTGGATAATCAGATCATCATCAGTCAGCTTCTGCAGCCAGCGGGTAAAGTGTTTGGTATTAATCCCCATTGCTTTAAGGTCGTCGCGTACAATCATTTTTGTACATGCCTCCTTGCTGGCAATACGACTGCGAATAGCCTGCCAGAGTGCCATATGATTTCCCGTAATATTCGGCACGCCGGCCAGTTCTGGTTCGCGCTCATCAGCCTCACGGGCAACATCCTGCACGGCCAGCGAATGGATTTCCTCTCCCTCTTCGTCCGTGAACAGCCTGACCGGCTGCAGGTCGTACGCCCGGCGCTTCGGCTCCTCCGCGTCCTTCATTTTGGTACAGGAAAGTATCAGGGCGATGTTCTCATCCTCGCGCTTCACCTGAAACTCAGCGTCCAGCGCCGCGCGGAACGCGCTGGAGCCCCGCGCCCCTCTGGCCTCGTCTTTCCCTGAGTGGTGAACCACCAGCACCGTGGCGCCGGTCTTCCGCTTGATATCGTCACAGCCCTCAATGAACGCCCCCATATCGCGGGCGTCGTTCTCATCGTTGCCGCCAAAGCAGCGCGCCAGGGTATCGATGACAATCAGCCGCACCGGCAGACCGCCCTCTGACGCAATCTGCCCCGCCGCCAGGATGACCTCCTGCACCTCTGACTGACGCACCGGAAAGACGGGGCGGTTTACCAGCCAGACGTTTTCCACGCGCTGCTGATAAACCTGCTCCCAGGCGCGGATGCGGCGCGGCACGCCGATGCCCCCCTCACCCACGATATACAGCACCGCGCCGCGGTTAACCCTGTGGCCTGCCCAGGGGAGGCCCGCCGAAATATGGCAGGCCCAGGAGACGGCGAGAAAGCTTTTGAACGAGCCGCTGGGGCCGTAGATGCTGCACAGCGCCTGCGCGGGCAGGACGTGCTTCATCACATAGTCCTGCCGGGCGTCGAAGCCCTCAGAGCCGCGCGACAGCGGCAGCCGGGTCCTCGTCGCGTCTGCCGCAGGAAAGACGCGCTGAATGCGCCCGGTGTCGCGCAGGCAGGCATTCAGCGCCTCCGTGCCGAGGATTTCCGCCACGACCGAGCGGCGGAGCGCCTTCACCTGCTCAGCGTCCGTGCCCAGGTAACCGGCGTCGCACAGGTCTTCGTAGGTCATGCCGTGCAGCTGCATCAGGCGCACCACCAGCCTGCCGCAGCGGGTTGCCGGGTCGTGATGCTGGCGGGCGGCCTTTTCCAGCTCAGAGCGGCAGCAGGGGCGTCCGTGCGCCCACAGATAGACGCAGGCAAAGAGCGCGTCGGAAAGCGGCTCAGTGAGCCGCAGGGGATGGCTCATTTCGGCAGGCCTCCGCTCATCTGGAATTTGCCAATCAGCGGGTGGTACCAGTACGCCGAGCCGTACTTCCGTTTGGCCGCACGCAGCACCAGACGGGCCGCTTCACGGAATTTCTCGTCCGGCACCAGGTAACCTCCGGCCCTGTGCCGCACCAGCATCACGCCGGCGTTTTTTGCCAGCTCCTCCGCCTTTTTGGTCGAGATGCCAAACTCCGCCGCCAGCGTGCTGACCGGCGCCATGCCGGGCGGAATGGTGCCGCCCTGTGAATCCACCAGCGCGTTCAGGCTGGCCTCCAGGTCCCCGACGCGCGCAGTGAGCGCCTCCACCCGGCTGGCCAGCTCGTTAAACTTCACGTTACTGATCATGGTGCTTTCCTCCGTCAGCCCTGAGCGCGCGGTAGATCTCAAAGTTGATGTCACAGGCCAGGCTGATAAGGTGACGCAGCTGGGGCGAGCACTCCTGACAGGCCTTGTCCATAATCACCTCAAACAGCGAGGTGGCCATCTCGGCCTGGAATTCAGCCTGATCTAAATCCATGGGCTCACGCATTTCGGGCCTCCTGAACGGGCAGCGGGTCCGCGGGGGAGAGGGTAAGGCAGCGGATATTCTGCTCTGAGCCGGCACCGGTGCAGAGACGGAACGGGGGCACAGACCGGTCCTGACGCGAAACGGCCAGGAAGCGGTGCTGATATCTGGGACGAGTTTGGGTATGCTTGTTCACAGCCATAACTGTTACTCCTATTAACGGTTTGGTCAGACGCCTCGGTACTGCTCCAACAGTCCGGGGCGTTGTCTCAATAGGTGCACACATGTTAGTGTGTACACCTAAAAGAGAACCTACATTCATAGGTGTGCACATGTCAACACGAGATAGCCAGTCCAGAGGTAACGGAAAGTCACCTCCATTCCATATGCGAATTAATCCGGAACTAAAAGAACAGCTTGAGGCTGCCGCTGCAAAAGATGGAACAAGCCTGGGGAACTGGTTTAAAGAACTGGCAAGGAAAGAATTGAAGCGACAGGGCATTGAGCCCAAAGGCTGACCCTGACAGAAAACACCAGCAAGTGCGTATATCCCGAAGCCATAACAAACTTATCCCGGATCATCTCAACGTTAGCTGAGACAGCTCAGATACATTCACGCGGTCTGAGTAAGGCGTGCAGACGTCAGAATTGCATCTAAACCTGACTGAACAGGTAAGGTTCCGCCAGCCGTAATGTCGGGTTATGCGAAAAGATTTGTATATTCACTGCACACATTTCTTTCTCTGCCGAAAATCCTTTTAAAGAGAGGGGAGCACAGATGAAGTGTGATGAGAAAGACGGTGAATTACCTGGAAAACCCGCACGCACCCATAACAGTAACAGAACAGACATGCAGCACGTTGAACAGGATAATGACTGGCTTACAGAGCTGGAACACGAGATGGAGGAGATGGCAAAAAAATGGCCTGGCTCAGGCCACGCATACTAACCCGCAGGCGTTATAGGGGATCATAACGCGCTATAAGTTATGACCAGCCGAAAAGACGGATACGGGCGGGCTTTGGAAGCCGGCCCCGGATTCTCCTCTTTAATCCAGCGTGCCTACGTCTCTTCACTGACCTGTCCTTTCAGACGTGGGAATTTGAACTTAGTTTGCTACGTCATATCCCGAAATGTTCAGGAGTATGATGTTCTGAAACAGAATACGGAAAAGTTCACATTATTAAAAAGTCATTTAAGAACTGAAATTATCTCATTTCTTCTTTATGTTTATGCTCAGTGTAAGTTCAACAATATTTAATGGTCCACCTTAAGAAGGTTCTTATAAAATAAAAACATCGATACAACCGGATGCGACAAGATGAAAAAAATTATTATTGGTAATGGTGTGGTTTTTTATCCTGGGAAAAGGGAAATTAAAAGTCACAACACAAATCTAAAGCTGCACTCTTCAGCCTCATATTGTTTTGAATTATTGATCGCGCGGCAGGGTGAAATTGTCGATCATGAAGCGTTTTATCAGTACGCCTGGCGTCGGTTTGGGATGGAGGTCAGCGCCAATGCGTTATATCAAAGTATTTCTCTAATCAGAAAAGCTCTGCTGGCATGCGACATTTGTCAGGATGTAATCAGGACAATTCCACGCCGCGGTTTTATGCTTTCCAATGCCATTCTCATTGAAGAGTCTGCAATTACACCTGAAGATTTGATTACGGATGAAGAAAGAGCGACTGGAGAAGGCGAACAGAAAAACGAAAAATGCAGTTTCGCCATAGATCCCGCCAATAAAAACGTGCTTTCAAAAAAGAATAAGGATCCAGAAACTCATAACACTGATGAGATTACAGACACCCTGATTAGTAACAAGCAGCATTCTGAAAAAGAATCTAAAATCACCAGCGGTAATCTTGAGCCTCCTGTATTGACTCTCAAAAAAGGTGTTAAGCGCCATACGATTTCTCTGCGCCATTTTTTTAACACAGGATTGGCAATGATGACAGTTCTGGTTTGCGGCTTTTCTATTATGACCTTTTCACTTTATCGCCAAAAAATGGATTTTGTTAAACGATTTGATATGAATGGATGCGAAATATATGGTAGTAAAAAAGCGGACAACAGCCTGATCGTGCGTGTTGCTAAAGGTATTCATACGGAATGTAGTGAGCGGCGAAATGTTTTCATCACAGCTTTTACTAATGGTGAGCGCATTTCAGTCTTACAGTGTAAGACCCCCCTCTCTCTTTTAGGTTCCCCGGACTGCATTTCGTATTATTACATAAGGAGAAAGTGGTGAGGTTAATGTTTTTACTAGCAGTAATGATAATGACAGCAACATGCATTGGTGAGTTTATTTTCCGACAGGATTCGATCCATTGCATTGCGAATATTAATTACATCAGAAGCAGCGATACTTTTTCAGCAATCGCCTCTCACGATATGCATGATGGTCAGGGTGTAATCTCCCTGACAGGACGTCTGGTTGATTCCGAGCATAATATGATTAGCCTGAGTAAAATTATCCGCTTTACTTACCATCGTGAGGGGGATTTATATTTAGCAAAATCAATATTTATAGAGTCCTCACCGGATAATCAAATGTCTCAGTACGTACAAAAAAAGTGGTTGCCCGACTTTTTCATTGATGTAGGGGCAACACTTCCATTTATTATTAAAAAAACCGGCATTAGTACGTGGGTTTTTTATTCAGGCCCGGTCCCCCTCTATCTTTGTGAAAAATAATTATTCAAAAGCAACAAATGCCGCCATAGCATGGCACTCCTGACCTGCCGTTATCTCAGGAATGCTCTTTCGCTGCAAAAAAGGGAAAACCTCATCCCATTGAAATAAAATAATTTTTTACTTGAAAGCCCCTTATTCAGATAAGGTCAGAACACTTCACACATGGTTCCTTCCTCTTACCCCTATAATTCCCGCCGCCAATGAGCATGTTTATTAACCAGATTCATAAGAGGGAATCAATGAAAGCCAGTTCTTTATCACTTTTTATGACACTTGCTTTGTGCAGTGCGAGCGTCATTACTTTTAATACGTTTGCAGCATCACAAAATACAATTCGCTTTCAGGGCGAAGTGAATGCGCAAACCTGTAACGTAAATGTTAATGATGCAACAGGCAGTCCGATCATCCTTCTGCCTACGGTTTCAACGGCGGCGCTGAGTACGGCGAAATCAACTGCCGGAAAAACCCCTTTTACGATTAATTTAACCGGTTGTGTCGCACCGACATCCGGATCAACGCAGGCAATTAATATCAATCTGGTTGGTAACAACATCTCTTCAACTGGCGATTTACTGAATACCGGGACCGCCAAAAATGTCACACTACGTTTGCTGGACAGCGGTGACAAAGCGATCAGTTTATCAGGCGGCTCTGCGACAGTAACAGGTATGAAACTGGCCAGCGGAAGCACCAGCGCATCGCAGGATTTCTCCGTTGAATATTACAGCGACTCAGGAAACGCGGGCGCCGGTACGGTTTTAAGCAGCGTTCAATATTCTGTCAGCTATCCATAATTTTCAGCCCCCCTTATTTTAGGGGGGCAGGAGAAACCTGTGTTTAAGCCTCTTTTTTTTCTATTCGTGACGTGTTCTGCCACGTTTTGTCAGGCAAGCGTCGTGTTGAATGGCACGCGCGTCATTGTAGACGGCACGAAAAACGAGAAAACACTTCAATTTACTAATGCTGGAGACCATCCAACACTGGTTCAGATTCAGGCGATCGATTTCAATAATCACTCTATCCCTCCATTTGTGGCGTTGCCGCAAATTTTCAGGATCGCCCCTGAAGCGGGTCAAACCGTGAAACTCAACGTGACCAATAATAATCTCCCTCAGGATCGAGAGTCACTCTTTTATATGGACTACACCGAGATCCCGTCGTTAAAAAAAGGGCTGGAAGATAAGAACAAACTCTATTTGATAATTAAAAACAGAGTAAAGGTTATCGTTCGCCCAACGGGCCTCAACTTCTCCATGGATAAACTGAAAAACGCGCTGTCATACCACTTTCAGGGACGGGAAATTGTCTTCAGAAATGCCTCACCTTTTTACGCCAATATTCGCGCGTTTACGTTGTTTAAAGGGAATAGCACCCTTCCCTGGAACGATGCTGTCACGCTGGCACCATTTAGTGAGCAGCGCATCACGTTGCAAAGCCGCTCATCACTCTCCGGATACGCGCTTGACGCCGTCCTGATAAATGATTTTGGCGCCGATGAAAAAATAAACGTGAACGAAAAATCGTAGAAATGAATAAAGCCTCCTTATTCTTATTGTTCGCTTTGAGTCTCATTCCCTCACGGGAGAGTCAGGCGGATGCGGGTCAGGATGACTATGTCTTTGATCCTGCTTTGGTGCGCGAAGTGATGCCTGGACAGATTGCGATGCCTGACAATGCGCAGGATGCCTGGTTTCAAGCCGGCCGTTATGATATTGAGCTTTACCTGAATGGTAAATTTCAGCAGTCCACGCCAGTTGAAATCATACGTGCCGACGGGCAGCTATCCGTTTGTCTTCCCCTGTCCTTTTATCACGCGTTTGGCGTTAAGGCGCACTATCTGACTGCGCTCAGCGAGAAAGGCTGTGCCAGGCCCGATACACTTTTAATGGGCGCGTCAGTTAGTGTGAATACGGGTAGCCTGCGTGTAGACGTTACCATCCCACAGGCGATGCTGATTCACCGGCCCGTCGGCTATATCGCGCCCGAAAACCTGACAGCGGGCACGACCATGGCGTTCGCAAATTACAATCTGAACCAGTTTTACTCCGATTATAAAAACGCGCAGCGTTTTGAATCCACCTATCTGGGCATCAACAGTGGCATCAATGCGGGCATGTGGCGTTTTCGTCAACAGGGAAACTTTAGTCATGATGATACCGGCAATCGCTGGCAAAGCGCCCGGGCATGGGTTCAACGTGCGTTGCCGTCATTACGAAGTGAGGCGGGCATAGGCGAGCTTTTCAGTAACGGCGACCTGTTTACTGCTGTGAGTTTCAACGGTGTCAGTCTGGACTCTGATGAACGTATGCTGCCGGATTCTGTTCGCGGTTATGCGCCGCTGGTGCGCGGTGTGGCGAACAGCAATGCCCGCGTGACGGTCTGGCAGGACAAACAGCGGCTATATGAGACAACCGTGCCGCCGGGGCCGTTTACGATTAATGACCTGAGCCCGGTTAGCTATGGCGGCGATCTGAGCGTGGAGGTCCAGGAGTCTGATGGTAGTCTGCATCGCTTTAGCGTGCCGTATGCGGTCTTACCGCAGTCACTGCGTCCAGGCCGGACAGATTACAACTTTGCGGTCGGTAAAGTCAGGGATTACAGCAAAGACAACGCATTTACCGAGCTGACCATGAAGCACGGCCTGACGAACGCCATCACGCTTAATGGCGGCGTCAGGTTGGGTGAACGCTATCATGCCATTCTGGCTGGTGGCGTCTGGGCCTCAGACCTGGGCGCGGTGGGATTTAACAGCGCATACTCTGACGCCATTCTGAATGGCGGCGAGTCGACTCAGGGATGGCGCTATGCTCTGAGTTACAGTCGAACCTTCCAGCCCACGAATACGACATTGACGTTTGCCGGCTACCAGTATTCCACACAGGGATACCGGGATCTGAATGACGTAATTGCGTTGAATAATGCAAAAACACCGGGTCTCAACAGTATCACCAGCGAGTATATGCAGCGTAACCGAGTGCAGATGACGCTTAATCAGACGCTGGGAAAGGCGGGCAATATCTATGTCTCTGGCTCGAAACAAAATTATTATGACAGCCGCTCGCACACGACCCAGTTTCAGGTCGGCTATGGCACGGTATTGCCCAATAACATTGCACTGAATGTTTCCCTGTCTCGCCAGTATTCGCGCAGATCGTCCCCCCGTGAGCCGCGGAGGGCCGTCATGACCCACTATGCAGACGAGACTTTTTATAAAGATACCCAACTGCAGGTCAGTGTCTCTGTACCGTTGGGCTCGGATGCCACCTCACCCTATCTGGCACTTAGCGGGATTCGGGGAAGCCAGAACGGCAGTAACTACACGGCCTCGCTCAGCGGGCTGAGCGGTGAGAGTGGCACCAGCTACAGCGTGAATATAAATCGCGATCAGCAGCAACGTGATACGACCCTCAGTGGCAGCCTGGGCAAAACTTTCTCAGAAGCCAGCGTGACTGGCACAGCGTCGACCTCTTCACGGTTTAATCAAATGTCCGTCAATGCGATGGGCGCGGCGGTGATCCATAGCGGTGGCGTGACGTTAGGCAATTATCTGGGCGATACATTCGCCCTCGTCGAGGCGAAAGGAGCCAGGGGGACACGCATCCTGAACAACCAGAGAAGTGAAATCGATCGCTTTGGTTATGCGCTGGTCCCTTCGCTCAACCCGTACCACTACAACACCATTACGCTAAGTGCCAGCAGCAGCGACGGCAATGTTGAGGTTCAGGATAGCGAAAAAAGTATCGCGCCCTATGCCGGCGCAATGGTGAAAGTGACCTTCCGGACATTGCGCGGTTATCCCGTGATGCTAAAGACCCGTACTAATCGTAATGACACAGTGCCGGTTGGTGCGGATCTGCTGGACGAAGCGGGCAATCGCGTGGGTACGTTTGGTCAGGGTGGCAATGCCTATTTACGTGTGGTGAAAACGCACGGTCGGCTGAAAGCCGTCTGGGGTGACAATGCGGAATCGTCCTGCTTGATGAATTACAGCATACCTCAACCGAAACCCGATGCGGTGATGACGTATGCGGATGCCGTTTGTCGTTTTTAAACTCAGAGATGTTATCAATGAAGCGCTATTTAGCAGCAATCATATTATTTTTTCTGGCGGCAGGATTCCCGGCTTTTGCGACATGCACTCGGATAAAGCCGGTGGATCATGGCTGCGATGCCTGCGGTGCGCCACTAAACCTCGGGAATATCGGATTGATGAATCTGCGTTATCAGCCTGCAGGTACGGTGCTGGCCCGCTCAGTCTTTCAGGTGGTACCGGCTGTCAAAAATGCCGATCCGGATCGCGTTTTGTACGAGTGTGATCTGGCGGATAAAGATCAGCTGTTTGAGGTCTTCGCCACCAATGGTGACAGTAACGTTGGCGGTGCCTGGGACATGGGCAACGGCTATTTCCAGACCTACTTTCCTTATACCGCATTAAAACTGGTTCACGTGCGCAGCGGTAAGCCTTTTACCCGTATCTGGCAAAAGGTGCCGCTCACACAGTATGAAATAAAGGGCAATAAAATCGAGATCAGGGGACGCGACTTCAGCCCCATCAGTGCGGAACTCATTCGTACAGATAAAAATAACCGCTCGCCCGGTTATAACACCTTTGGATGTTCCAGTGCTGCCGCAGATAACTACACTGGCGCGTATAATTGTAACCAGCCGAATGGCTATGTAGTGTTTATGGGGCCAGGCATGAATGTCCCCGAAGCAGGCCAGGACAGCTGGAATCATTACGATACATGGGGAACAGGTCGCTACATGGCCTTTGGAATGAATACCGCGCCGGTCGCAACCCTGACACAAAACATGACGCAGGGCTGCCGGGTAGAAAATTATACCGCAAACGTCATTTTTCCTGGCATCAGCATCAATGCTCTCAATGAAGGTCATGCTGTGACGGCACCGCTTACCATTACTCTGGCCTGTGCGAGTGAAACCGAAAATTTGTCTGGTATCAACTCAGGCCAGCTCTCTCTGGGCTTTCAGCCAAGCTACGCCGCGTGGCTGCAGGTCCAGCAGTTGGGGTTGACGTCAGGAGACGGACTTTCGCGCTACCTGGTGTCCGATCACTATGACAGCCAACCTTCGCTGGCGAAAGGCGTCGGTATTCAATTACAAACATCGAGTGGTCAGCCAGTGTCCTTTTTAAGCTGGAGCAGCTTTAGCGGTAATGCGGGCTGGCGACCGGTGCTGGAGGATGCGCAGGCTATCAGCGGCAGCCAGCAGAGTGACGAAAAGCTCTATCAGCGCAGGTTCAGTGCCCGTCTTACAAAGCTTCCCGGTCAGACCGTTACGGCTGGCCAGGTTGATGCAACAGCATCCATCCTGATTCGGCTGCAATAATATGAAAACGCTCTTTGGGTTATTTGTGTGCCTTTCGATTAACGCCCAGGCTGCGGTGATTCCGCAGCAAAGCCGACTGTTCTTCTACCCGGGCGAGGTGAAAATTCCGTTACTGCTGATCAACAGCGGCGATGCACCCGTTCTCATACAGACCTGGGTTGATGGAGGTTCACCGGAAAAATCGCCCGGCAGTAAAGCTTTTCCCTTTGTTGCACTTCCTGGCGTTTTTACGCTGAACAAAAACGAAAAAAAACAGATTGCGGTGCTACGTACCGAACTGGCCGCACACCTGCCAAACGATCGTGAATCTCTTTACTGGCTCAATCTTTACGAAATCAGCGCCGTAAAAAAAAGAACGGTACAGCAGGGCAACGATAAGATCAGCATGGCGCTGAATACCCAACTCAAGGTAATTAACCGACCGTTCAGGGAAGTGATGCCATTTGCGGCACGTGTCAACGCGGTGACCTTTTTGATCAGAGAAAAGCAGGGGCAGGCGTTCATTCATGCCACTAATGGCAGCCGCTATTTTTTCACCCCAGGCGAAATGACTATAGCAGTGGGAGGAAAACGTTACCCCGTTTATCTGGATGGTGATAAGACGCTCGCCCCGTTTTCCAGTAAAGATTATCCCCTTATTGGAAAATCGCCTCTGCCGGCGAGTCATATCCTTCTGGATTACACGGCACTGGACGATGAGGGCAACCCGCAGGCCTTCTCTGCCCGCGTTGGTACGCCGTCAGTATCATGGTAAAACAGACGTGCGGGTGCCCGTTGACAAGTTCCCGCAAGCGTCATCAGTAAACCGACGAATTTGAATAAATTGAATTAACACAAAAGCGCCTCGCGCCACTGCCGTTCTTTTGCAGCAGCTGATTTTTCCCTTTTCGATATCCGGTCATAACTGAAATAATTATGGACACCTAACGTACAACCATAAGGTCGCGCAGAAAATGGATGACAAATCAGGAATTCATGGACTTACACATTTCCCCTTCATCTGCAGGCTGCTGCCCCAACAAAGAAAGGATAAAGTATGGGGCCAGAATGCGGCGGGCTTCCTGTTCTGAATCCGCATCAATACAAAGACGGAACGGGAGAGCGGACCGGTCCTCGCGTGAGACAGCCAGAAAGCGATACTGGTACTTAGGGCGCGTCTGGATAGGTTTGTTCATAACCACAACGGTTGCTCCGGTTGACGGTCGGACAATTGGCCTGATGGCGATGGCCATACCTGCAAGCGTCACTGTTTTGAATCACATGTACTGGGTTTATGGTATCGACTCCCTGGAATAAAATCACCCCATCCCCCCTCCCGCGAAAGTCAAAAATCAGACGCACATTGCTGATTCGAACAGGACTGAAGCACTGCTGTCTGATGATGACACCGGGTGCAAATCGATGCGGATTTCCACAGCATTGCTAACACAGGCGTTAGCACATGCGTGATAATAATGACGGTATCGCACAGGCCCTAATGAATGTAAAAGGTCTTTCCAACAGTTATGTCATAGGGATCCGTCCCTTCCCGCGGGCACCCCGTTGATGGGCTCCCGCTTATTAACGGGGCTCAAGAACAGTGCCTTAATGGTGCAGCCAGCCAGTCATTCACGAATTAGCCAGATATTGTACGACGATCACCCTAATGATAATTAACCATGGGGGTGAATATCTATCTCCTGAGAGTCCGGTTATAGTCTACGGTCGTGCCGTTAAAGGTTGTTTCCACTTGCGCCGATAATGTAAGTCAGATCACCTGAACGTATAGCGTGCTACAACTCACTCTCACTCATCACTGCGGGTAGAATTTACGGCTGCAAGAGTGAGCAAACAGAATGCAGAATACGTCATTGCTCCTGCCGGAGCGTCACATAAAGAAAAATCCTCCCGCTCTTCCCATCTGGTTTTGGGGCAGCAATGCGGGTTACCGACGGCGGCACTGACGGAAATTGAGCGCGTTTAGTTTCGTCAACAAACATCGGAGACGATCATCCTGGACACTGTTATCACATCAACTTTTTCCGCTGTTTGGACCACGGACGACCAGGGCGTTTGCATTACCAGCCAGGAATACCCTGAAGGTCTGATACCCGCATTGAAAGGTGTCACGCTCAGCGCATGGCTGAAGTTTGCGCAGGCAGACGATGATGCAAAAATTGCACAGCAATTAACGGCTGCGCTTGAAGGCATTGCCCCGTTTCATATTGAAGTACCGATCCGTTGTCTCGACGGAAAAATGCGACGGGTGATTTTTTCTGGCCTTCCACATTGTCAGCCTTCGCCTGATTACTCTCATTATCAGGGGTTTATTCTGGATATAACCGGTCAGCGCAAAGCGCTTGAGGACGCACTGCGCACGGCAGCAGAATACCGCCTGTTAATTGAAAACAGTACTGACCTTATTGCCCATTGCGATGCCAGCGGCAGGTACGTATCTGTCTCACCGTCATACAGCGCAATGATGGGCTGGTCAGCAGATGAAATGAACGGGCAGCGGGTAATTGATTTTCTGCATCCTGACGATCGGGGCCCCGCGACAGAAGCACTGGAACACATCTTCAGTGGAGGTATCCTGCCAGACGTGGTGGAGGTCAGAAAACGGCATCGGGACGGTTACTATCTTACCCTTGGCACCAAAGCCTGCGGTGTCAGTAATCCGTCGACGGGCAAGAACATCGGCGCAGTGCTGGTCTCACGTGATATCACTCGCGATAAAGAGCGGATGGAAAGGCTGGAGAAAATGGCAACCCGCGACATGCTGACCGGGTTACCCAATCGTGCGTGGATCAATGCCCGAATTGAGCAGATGCTCGCACAACCCGAAGATGCAGACTACACAACCGTCCTTTTTCTTGATCTCAATGGGTTCAAGGCAGTCAATGATACGATGGGGCACGCCGCGGGCGATACGTTATTGCAGCAGGTCAGTAAGCGACTAAAGCAATGCATGCGCCCGGGCGACGCTGTGGCGCGCCTGGGAGGCGATGAGTTTGTCATAGCCGCGAGGTGCACTAACCGCAAGGCGGCATCCTCCATTGCCCAGCGTATTATTGAGAGCCTGGCAGAACCTTTCACTATCAATAAAATGGAAGTGCGCGTGGGAGCCGCAATTGGTATCAGTCTTGCGCAATTCGGCACGGCATCAGCAAAAACGTTACTGGATAACGCCGATGTCGCGATGTACCAGGCGAAAGCACGTCGTGATGGGTCTTATCAGTTTTTTGATGCTGCGCCACAGATTACGAATGTGCAGAAGTCAGACTGACATCCCTTATTCGTACCTGCCACTCAGCTCCTCTGCAGAAGAGCCCTTTCGCAACGTACAGGCAATAAGACGGCGAGAAAACGCGTTGATTTAACTACGGGGGGTCACGGTGACCTCCCGCCTCCTGTCTTAACGATGGTGGTTAACACACGCTTAAATGCACAGACAGAACCAGGATAACCCACCAGCCGGACCTGCCATGGCTGGCCCGTAATTATCACAGCATCACGTTGATATGGGGAAACGTCTGACTGGATGAACTGCATAACGGGTGAATGTTGCCATAATCATCCGACTCCCCTGTCCGGGCTGGGGCGGATAGTAGGCGTTTAATGTGACAGGTGGGAGTGAAAATCTTCAGCGTAAAAACAGGCAGCGCAAAAAAAACCCGCGCTGAGCGGGCTGTAAAGAGAGTACTGAAGGTCCATCATGCTTATCACTGCGGCATGGTATCTGAATAATAGTTCAGGCATGAAAACTGTCCAGCTCTATCCCCGAATACCGCCATGCCGGAGATTGCCAGGGACTCTCCATTATTTACGATTTTTCATACGTCCCGCTTTTCTCTCTGGGGCAAAACACTCAAATAAATGCTGCGTTTTAAACGGTAACTCAGGTTTAGACATTCGCTGTATGCTGGACCGGTCGTTTGTCCGTTATCTGTCCATCGCGACGACATCATTTATGTTCATATCCCTCTCAGCTATGATGATTCCTCTCCTCCGTTTTAATAATCTGCCTGCCGTAGTACACGCCGGATTTTGCTCTCCAGACGCATCAGCCACTGAAGGATTAAACGCAGATTCAGGGCACATTGGGGTAAATGGGATGACGGTCAGAAATCAAATTTTCTCTAGCTTTCAGTTTTTACTTTCATGAACTGATCGCAGGCAAACGGCACTAACCTTCCGGGACAAAGGCTTTATGGCCGGTATGCTCCTGAATCTGGCAACGTGTATTACGCCTTGCAGTGAGGGGGACTGGAGGCAAAAAAGGCCCGCCAGGGGCCGAAGTGGGGTGAAACATATTTTTGCTTTCACCGTTAATATTTGCTGCGTTGTTTATTTTGACAAGCGTAAGCGGTAAAAAAATGCGATTAGACGTTCACTTTGTCATGCTGAGTACCGTCAGTTACGTTCAGCCCAGGTCAACATCGCATAACTCTTCCCTGAGGTGCCTTATGCCGGGTCATCACATTTGCAAGCGCACAGCACCAGATGGTGGAAGCCATACAAAAATATTGCAACGGGTTCCGCGCGGTACGGGACAGTAATTGTTTGGCTATAACCTGACGCATGATTGCTCAGGTCTCTGAGGTCGTTACCGTACACCCTATTCTCACAACCGCACTAATCTGCAAGAGATCAATACCTCAGTGTCACATCCGGGTTGTGAGCGCGACGTAAATCGTAAGCCCCTGCCAGAGAAGTTGTGAAGTCATGCCCCCTCCCGGATATGAGATGGTCTGTGTCTATCCTGTAGGCAGTCCAGTCAGACCCACTGTTTATTGAAGTCTGCCGGTGAGTAGGCAGGAAAATCAGTATACCCCTGACCGTCACCGCCAAAGAAAGCATCACGGTTGTACGCAGCGAGAGGAAAAGCGTTTCTTATACGCTCTGGCAGGTCCGGATTGGAGGTAAAGAGACGACCAAAAGCAATCAGGTCGGCCTCACCTTTTTGCAGCGTAATTCCGGCATCCTCTGGTTTAAAGCCGCCCGCCGCAATAATTTTCCCCTGATAAAATGCGCGCAAATCGCGGCTGGCTACCGGCTCTGCATAATAGCCCGCCTCCCTGTCTTCCGGCCCCACGATGCGGGGTTCGATAACATGCAGATAGGCCAGGTCAAACACGTTCAGCTGCCCGACCAGATAACGGAAAGTAGCTGTCGGATCGCTGTCATGCATATCACCGTATATCCCGCTGGGAGAAATGCGCACAGCAACGCGCCCCGGCCCCCAGACATCAGTCAGGACGCTAACGGACTCAAGCAGAAAACGCGCACGGTTTTCAAGGGAGCCGCCATAACTGTCATTGCGCTGATTGCTGCCATCCAGCAGAAACTGTTCAGGTAAGTAACCGTTGGCGGCATGGAGCTCAACGCCATCGAATCCTGCGGTTCTGGCCCGAATGGCTGCCTGCCGCAACTCCACCATGAGATCATGAATTTCATCCAGTTCCAGAGCGCGAGGAACGGGAAAAAGCTTACCCTCATAGGATCCCAATTCATTTTTCACCACGCCATAAGTATCTCTGGCGATGAGCGCTGAAGGCGCGACGGGCTGACGTCCCGCTGACAGTTCAGGCAGGGACTGGCGACCCGGGTGCCACAACTGCAGTACAATCTGAGCGCCTCTGGCATGCACGGCTTCCACCAGACGCTGCCATCCAGCCTGTTGCTCGTCAGTAAAGATACCCGGTGCATCTTCGTAGGCATTCGCATAGGGCGAAACCGCCGTGGCCTCAGCGATAAGGAGCCCTCCGAGACTCGCTCGCTGGCGGTAATATTCTTTCATCAACTTGCCGGGAACACCGCCCGGTTCGGTCCTCATGCGCGTGGTGGGCGCCATAACGACGCGATGGTTCAGATGCAGTTTTCCTGCAGTCACAGGTGAGAATAAAGGGTTCATTAAATCTACCTCACGTTGAGCCAGAGCACACATGGGGGCCCTGGCGCAATATCAAATGAATTCAGTAATGCCAAATCTGAGTCAATATCCGACAGGCTTACTGCCGGGCCAGTGTGTGGGCAACCTGCGCGGCACTGATACCTTCCAGCGCCAGGCCATAACCCAGCCCCTCATCTACCAGACGCTTAAGACGCTGAGTCAGTGCAATCCGGGTGTAGCGCGAGGTCAGTGACGGAAGTGCAGCAATCCCGTCGGCAATTTCGTGAGCGCGGGCCAGCAGCTTATCAGCGGGCACAATTTCATTTACTACGCCCCAGTCTTTCGCCGTTTCCGCATCAAGCACCTGGCGGGTCAGCAAAAAGTGGCGGCCCCGGAGCGAGCCGATGACTTCTGGCCACAGAATGTGCACGCCGTCACCGGGGACGATCCCGAATTCGAAATGCGGTTTATCCTGAAAAACGGTTTCCGGGGTGGCCAGAATGGTATCCGTCAGCAGGGCATATTCGCTGTGAAGCAGCACCGGGCCGTTTAGCGCGGTAATCATCGGAACTTCGATATCCAGAATGTTGTTCAGCACCTTTCTGCCTTCGCGCAGAATTTTGTCGAAACCTGCCGGGGTGAAGAAATCAAATCCTTCCGGACTGATCGCGTCCATAAAGGCATCACCCGAACCGGTCAGGATCACTGCGCGGTTTTCACGGTCTTCGCCGATGGCATGGAAGAGCTCGACGAACTGCTCGTGGGTATGGCCATCGAAAACCAGTTTTTCACCGGCAGTATGGAATGTTACCTCCAGTACGCCATTGGGTTTACGGATCAGGCGGGCATTAGGAAAAGCATTTCGATAAGTTTCAAACGTAGACATGGTGGCGATCCTTGTTGTTACCAGTCCGGAGTGGCTGGCCATGAAACAACCATATTCCATTCCAGTAACATTGGGATCGCTTATAAATCAGATAACAGCTATTCCTGAATGGAATATCATGGTCTACCCTCCTCCCATAATGGTTTCAACAAAACCAGCAAACTGCCGGGCTTTGGCACTCGCCAGACGTCCGTTAGGGAATACGGCCCACAGGTCGATGTCAGGCAGTTGCCATGACGTCAGCACCTTCTGAACGGTTCCGTTTCTTAATTCCTCGGCAAACATCCAGTCGGAGGCAATACACAACCCCATATGGCTCAGCACGGCAGCTCGCTGACCTTCAGCGGCGCTGACGCGGATGCGACCGCTCACGGCGGTGGACACAACGGCACCCTGCCGGGTGAATGACCAGAGGCTGGGCTGTGGGTTATAGAGAATTGCCTGATGTTCTGCGAGTTCAGCCGGCGTTTTCGGCTCTCCCCTTTCTGAGAGATATTCCGGCGTGGCAATCACTGAGCGGGGTCCTGTTGCCAGCTTTCTGGCGACGACACCTGAGTCGGGCAGATTTCCCATGCGCAGTGAGATATCAATACCTTCAGCAATCAGGTCGATCACTCGGTCATCCAGGATCACGTCCACATCCAGCTCCGGATGCTCATCAAGGAACGCCGGGAGGCGGGGAATGATATGCAGCCGTGCAAAAGTGGTTGCGGCTGAAATCCGCAGCTTTCCGGACAGGCCTTTTCCTGCTCCCCGGGCGGCCAGTTCAGCCTCTTCGGCTTCCTGCAGGGCGGCCCGCGCACGTTCATAATAGCGCTGCCCGGCCTCAGTGGGCGTCAGGCCGTGGGTTGATCGGGTCAGCAAACGGGTCTGTAATCGCGACTCCAGCTGAGCAACAATTTTGGAGACCGCAGGCTGGCCCACGTTTAGCTGTCTGGCAGCTGCAGAGAAGGAGCCCGTATCCACAACCCGAACGAAAGTGGCCATTGCCTGAAAGCGATCCATTTTATTCCTCTGAAGAATAGATGTTATCCGTATAGCATATCTACCATTCCTGTCTCATGCCAGCCATTATCATTTTCAGCTTGCCGGGGCTGGCCCGGCAAACATCTCAGCAGGAAATGACCATGATTGATATTTATGCTTTCGCCACGCCTAACAGCATCAAGGTGCCTGTCGCGCTCGAAGAACTCGGTCTTGAATATGTTTTACACCCGGTGAACGTTCGTAAAGGGGAACAGAAGTCAGCTGAATTTCTGGCCTTAAACCCCAACGGCAAAGTCCCTGTGCTTGTTGATACTGACGCCTTATCTGAGCCGCTGGTATTGACGGAGTCGGCCGCCATCCTTATCTATCTTGCTGAAAAAACGGGGAAGCTTTTACCGGCTTCAGGCCCGGCCAGGTCTCGGGTGTTTGAGCAGCTGTTCTTTCATGCTTCAGGGCTGGGACCGGCATTCGGTCAGGCAGGTTTTTTCCAGCGTCAGGCATCCGAACCACAGCCGCTGGCAATTCAGCGTTTCACTACTGAAGCAGACCGCACCCTCAAGGTGCTGGATACCCTTCTGGCTGACCGCCAGTTTGTTGCCGGAAAGGAATACAGCATTGCTGATATTGCGCACTTCGGCTGGCTGTGGCGTCGGGAGTTTGCCGGGGTGAGTTTTGAAAACACACCCAATGTGGCTCGCTGGTTTGATGAAATGATTAACCGGCCCGCCGTACAGCGCGCCACAGAACGTATTAACGCGCTTGTCCCCCGGTAACTGACTGTTGTAAAGCCGCCCGAAAATAAAGAGATCACCCTAAATAACTTTTCAGAGAAATATCATGATGCTGCAGGCAAAGCTTGACGCTTTTAAGGCGGATTTTGAAGCAGGTAAGCCCCCCTATAATATCCCTCAACCGGTGGCGGAAATTATGCGCCGCGCGACGGATGAACTGATTCAGTCCGGCGCAGCTGCGCATGCGCTGAAGGCGGGAGATAAGGCGCCTCTGTTTACGTTAAACGATCCGCAGGGCCATGCCGTTTCCTCTGCAGGATTGCTGTCAAAAGGTCCACTTGTGTTGAGTTTTTACCGTGGAGTCTGGTGCCCTTATTGCAATATGGAACTGCAGGCGCTTAATGAAGCGCTTCCCGCATTTCAGGCGCTGGGCGCAGCGCTTGTCGCCGTCTCCCCCCAGACGACGGCTAACAGCCGTAAATCCATGCGTCACAATAACCTCAGCTTTCCGATTCTGTCTGACCCACACAACAGCGTGGCGGATGCCTTTGGGCTGCGTTTTAACCTGCCGGATTATCTGATTGAACTGTACAAAGGACTGAAGAACGACCTGCCTCTTTTCAACGGAGATGAGAGCTGGACGCTTCCTATGCCTGCCCGCTATGTCATCGATCAGAAAGGCACGATTATTTATGCTGAAGTGAATCCCGACTATACGCGCCGGCCGGAGCCGGAAGAGATGCTGCCCTCACTGCGTCGCATGCGCAGCATGTGAAATCATCGTGACCTCTTGCAAAAAAATGCCGGAGCGAATTAACAGGAGTCAAAAATGAAGAGAACATTTTTAATCACAGGCGCCAGCAAAGGCATCGGGCTGGCGCTTGCCCGCCGTCTCGCCAGGGCAGGTCATGAGGTGGTCGGTATAGCACGAGGTTCCCGGGACGATTTCCCTGGCACCTTAATCAGCGCAGATCTTTCCAACGCCAGACAGACACAACAGACTTTCGAAGAGTTAAGTCAGCGATTCGCATTTGACGGGATCGTCAACAATGTGGGTCTGGTTAAACCTCAGCGTCTCGGCGACATAGATTTAGCGACTTTCGAAGACGTTATACGCGTCAATCTCTATCCCGCTGTACAGGGAACACAGGCCATTCTCGCCGGCATGAAAGACCGGGGCTGGGGGCGAATCATTAATATTTCCAGCCTGACGGTGCTTGGCAGTGTTGAACGGACAGCTTATGCCGCTGCAAAAGCGTCTCTGATCAGCTTCACCCGTAACTGGGCACTGGAACTCGCTCAGACAGGTATTACGGTGAATGCGGTGGCGCCGGGGCCGACTGAAACGGAGCTTTTTCGGGCGAATAACCCGCCAGGCAGCGCAGGTGAAGAGCGCTATCTCAGGGGAGTGCCAATGAGGCGATTTGGCAAGCCAGACGAAATTGCGGCTACTGTTGCTTTTCTGATGTCAAAGGATGCCGGCTTTATAACCGGCCAGACCCTATATGTCGATGGCGGGGCATCAGTGGGTCAGCAGCTCTTTTAACGCGACAGTCATAAGGATTGAGTTTACTAAAACGCTTAAGGTGAGAAATGGCACCTGAAACTTTAGACGTTGCCGTTCACATCAGTCTCTAAGCGGGCTGACACCTAAGGCCTCTGATATTCGTAAAATTCAGAGCAGCAACGTTTTTCAAACGCACGAAAAAAAAGAATAGTGGTTTAAGTGTTCACCTGTTCACCTTTGCTGTTTTTATATTATTTATCAATAAATTAAATGGTGACGACTTTGAGTAATAGTATTCACCAGGTGTTCACCCTGGTGGTCACCCTGGGAGGCTTAAAGGTGAACAGGTGAACACCTGGTGAATACTTAAAGAAAAAGTATTCACCCCTTATACTTATGATAAATAGTCATTTTTTTGCAAGGTGAACACTGATGAACACTTTTTTAATTAACTTAATTTTTCTCCTGTTTTATCAATGCAACAAGGCAACCATTCTTCAGCCTCGGGTGTAAGCAGCAGGTTTGACCGCATGCCCTGCTTTGTCCTTTTCTTCTCATACAGTTTTCCATGTTCGGCAAGGGCGCCAGGCATGTCTGTGCCAAACCGCATGAGCGATACCGGCTTGCTCAGCGCGTTCGCCCGCATGTAAGCCATGTAGGCGTGATAGAGATAGCGACGCGGGCTGAACGGAACAATTTCTGCGTTGCCGATAAACATGCCGTCACACTGCGATGAAGCCGTCAGGTAACCGCAGAAATCCACCAGCGAATCGCACTCGCGCTTGATGGTCAGGGCCTCCTCAGACGTCTGCTGTTCAGACAGCAGCTGACGCGCCTCCTGCTGGTCCGTAAAGCGGGTAAGAAGGTGGCGGATGATGACCGGCAGCTCAGCCTCTATCTTTGCCGTCATCAGCGGATCGCGTTCGTCTTCCGGGATGACCCGTGAAAAGTTAAAAATGACCCGGCGCCGCGATATGCCCCCGCTGCGATCGCTGAAGGTCATGGCGTTATTGTTGACGGCCAGAATGACGGCCGGGATGCGCGTGGAGTACGGTGGCTTATGCTTGGGGTCGATCGCCACCTTGTCCCCGCCCGTAATGGCCTTGATGCCGGCACCGTCACCGGCATAGCGGGTCATGTCCGGCATGATGATGAGCGAGTACCCCACGATGAGCGCGCGCTCACGCGGGTTCTCCAGCGCGGCCATGCTGGCTGAGACGGTGTTGCCCTTACCCGCCAGCATGGTGCAGATTTCGGCCATCACGCTTTTCCCGCTTCCCCCCGCCCCCGTGACCTCAAGGAACAGCTGCCAGTCGTAGCGGTTGGCCATCACCATATAGAGGGCGGCCAGTATCCGGTCGGCCTTGCGCGGATGATGCCCGGCGCACCCGTTCAGCCACTGGTGAAAAACAGGCGCGTGCCCGGCCAGCGTCTCGTTCTGCACCGCCGCCGTGAAGGTGACGTCGCTGGCGATAAGCAGCCAGTCACCGGGGTCGTGCGGACGGAAAATCCCCTGCCGGGTGTCAAACACCCCGTTACGGAAACCGATAAGATGGCGGGACGTCACGCCCATCACCGGCAGGCTCAGCTTCATGGCGTCGACGGCATTCTTCATGGCCGGCATGGAGTAGGCCGTTTCGCTGTCAATAAAAATGGCCGCCATCTGGCGCGCCAGCGCCCGGTCGCTCAGCGGCTGCCAGACGATGCCGTTATAGTGATGCACCACGTCTGAATCAGCATCCAGCGCCAGCTGCCCGCTGTAATGCTCAAGAAGCACCCCGCCGCGCTGGCTGGGCCCCATCTGGGAAAGGGACAGCCCCGCCTGGCGGGGAGCTGCCGGCTGCTCTTTACCGGCGGGAAAAAGGCGGTTGATACGTTCTGAATCACACAGCAGCGCCTTAACGGCCTCCCCGCCCGTGTAACCGGCAATCAGGTTCATCCGCGTCTGACGCTGCTTCTTTGCGTCTGTCTGGCAGAAGCCTGCCTCACACAGGGCTTCATAGCTCATGCCGCTGCCCGGCACAAAGTCTTTCATTTTCTGCGCCAGCCGGCCGTAGCAGGAATGTTTATCGCGGTGCCGTGAAGCGGCCTCACGGGCCGCTTTTTTATCAACGGGATGACCGTTCACCCACAGGTAGATGCAGGTGAACAGCGCGTCAGACAGGGTTTCCGTTTCCGTCACGCTCATTTCGGTATCCCTCCGCTCATCTGGAACCTGCCAATCAGCGGGTGGTACCAGTACGCCGAGCCGTACTTCCTTTTGGCCGCACGCAGCACCAGACGGGCCGCTTCACGGAATTTCTCGTCCGGCACCATGTAGCCTCCGGCCCTGTGCCGCACCAGCATCACGCCGGCGTTTTTTGCCAGCTCCTCCGCCTTTTTGGTCGAGATGCCAAACTCCGCCGCCAGCGTGCTGACCGGCGCCATGCCGGGCGGAATGGTACCGCCCTGTGAATCCACCAGCGCGTTCAGGCTGGCCTCCAGCTCCCCGACGCGCGCAGTGAGCGCCTCAACCCGGCCAGCCAGCTCGTTAAACTTCACGTTACTGATCATGGTGCTTTACTCCGTCAGCCCTGAGCGCGCGGTAGATCTCAAAGTTGATGTCACAGGCCAGGCTGATAAGGTGACGCAGCTGGGGCGAGCACTCCTGACAGGCCTTGTCCATAATCACCTCAAACAGCGAGGTGGCCATCTCGGCCTGGAATTCAGCCTGATCTAAATCCATGGGCTCACGCATTTTGGACCTCCTGAACGGGCAGCGGGTCCGCGGGGGAGAGGGTAAGGCAGCGGACAGCCTGCTCTGAGCCGGCGCCGGTGCAGAGACGGGACGGGGGTACAGACCGGTCCTGACGCGAAACGGTCAGGAAGCGATACTGATATTTAGGGCGAGTTTGGGTATGCTTGTTAATAGCCATAACTGTTACTCCAACTAACGGTTTGGTGAGAAGCCCGGTTAGTGATCCACCACTGCCGGGCTTCGTTGTAATGACATTACTTTCGATATAACATGTAATGACACATAAATTATAGTAGTTAGGTGTAATTATCATGTCAACACAGAAGGACACGCGTAGGGGCAGCCAGCCTTTCCAGTTAAGGCTCGATAGTGATTTACGCTCAGCAATGGAAAAAGCACAAAAACAGGACGGCGACGAATCTTTAGCAGCCTGGATGAAGCGCATCATTCGCAAAGAGCTCCAGTCCAGAGGTATAGAAACCAAAGGCTGACCAGTTCTGGCAGCTGCCTTGATAACTGCAATGTTCTCTGTTGTGTCCTCCGGAGCCGCCTTATGGCTGGATGAAGGGTGAGTCTGGGCACTGCCAGTCAAGGCAGTCATTTTTTTACCAATCATTTCTTTTGCTCCAAATCAGTCTTTAATCAGAGCCGCCGCGACAGCGAGGGTGATAGTGCAATTAATTCATCGCAAGAGCGCGCAAGTTATTTTCATTCTGATTTAGAAGAGGCTTTGCATGCATTTGCGCTCCCGTTGTGTTGGGTTTTATCGGCGTTTAAAGATGGTGTAGCTGAGCGTGACGCATTGATGCGCTCTTCAATCCACGCATCGATCTCGCTTTCGATAAACGCAATCGCGCGGGCGCCAATTTTGACTGGCAAAGGGAAACGTTTTTCACTCATCAGGCGATACAGCCAGGCTTTGCTGTAGCCCGTGCGACGCTGAACTTCTGACAGGCGGATAAGTGATTCAGACATAGTGACTTCCTGATTCCTCGTGTGGTTTACAGGACTATTTCAGCAAGAAAAGAGAGGGAGATGTGGAAGCAGAGGTGAAATAACTGGAAATGGAAACAAGCAAACTGGAAGTGTTCTGCTGGTATTCCCGAAGTGAAAGCCGATTTGGAAGTCTGCATAAACAGTTTTGGAAGTCTCTCCGGCTTGATGAGTCGAAACTGGAAGTGTTCAGGGTTCTGTTTTAACAATATGGCTTTCCAGCGCCGCTCTGAGTAAATCTGTCATCGCTTTACTGGTTATCTCTGTCCCTTTTCCATAGTCATTGATCGCCTTTCTCGCGGCTTCAACGACTGCACTCTTGTTCAGTCTGGCCCCTCTCAAATAACGACCGCCGGATTGTTCAAGGGCTACAGCCAGACCAGCAATCATCATCAACGCCGTTTCCTTACCAGCGAAACGCCCCCATTTCACAGGCTCAGCGGCCAGAGCAGTTATAGCTTCGTCAGCCGACAGGGGATCGGCTGATGTATTATCCGCCCCTTTACGACTCAGTTTCTTATATTGCTCGTAGAGCTTAATCGCAGCAGAGAGACCGTCGGAGAATTCGACGGGAACAGCCATGTCATTATGGAGCAGAAAAAGGATCAGCTCTGTTTTTTTGAAATAGAACCCTTCGTATATCTGGAACCCGTCCACCAGATAAATATCGGGACCAAACCCAGCGGATGCCTGAGGAAACTTACACCCGCTCGCAATTTTGCTGAGAAATTTTAAACTTTTATTTTCCAGGTCTTTATCGGATGTAAAGCCCTGGTCACGCGAATAGCGGTAAAAGCGAAACTCACACAGGTTATGAGGATAATCACCTTTAAAGGCTCGCATAGCCCGCACCATTAACAGTGCACCCTCACACATTGTGCGTTTGCTGGCTTCAGCAATAACCTCAATGGCATCCGTGAAATGCACGGCTTCAGCGTGTTCTTTATCCAGTTCTTCGAAGTTAATCTTTTGCATATGACGCACAGCATTCGTCAGCGATAGTGAGTAGATGAGGGGGCAGATGTTCAAACGTTTTCTGATTTCAGCCACCACACTGTCTGGCTGTTTTTTGTTCTTATAAAGTCTACTATCGTCTACTCAATGGGTCTACGGGTTCGTTCAGAGCCAGCCATCCGTACTCTGAGGCATGCCTGCCGGAATTCGAGCTGTTGCCTTTTCCTGCGATTCGAGAAAGTCGGCATACCACTGAAGCATTGCCCGGCGCCCCTCCAGATACTGGGCATGGTTATAGACCCCCCGGATAGTATTTTTATCAGCATGAGCCAA
Organism: Pantoea dispersa; assembly: GCF_035783935.1. Taxonomy (GTDB): domain Bacteria; phylum Pseudomonadota; class Gammaproteobacteria; order Enterobacterales; family Enterobacteriaceae; genus Pantoea; species Pantoea dispersa_C. The sequence continues at coordinate 30,497 of NZ_JALKOV010000008.1, forward strand.
CTGCGTTTCAATCCACGCCGTGTTGTAGCCCCGCTCATGAAGAATCGTGCTCATGGTGTGACGGAAGCCGTGCCCGGTGGCTTTTCCGTGATAACCGATGCGCTTGATCACCTGATTGATACTGGCTTCGCTCATTGTTTTTCCTGCGTCATTACGCCCGGGAAAAACAAAGCGACCGCGCCCGGTCAGCTGTTTTAGCTCTTCAAGCAAAGCCAGCGCCTGACTGGACAGCGGAACGATATGCGGGCGACGCATCTTCATTCGCGCCGCCGGAATCTGCCACAGGGCTTTATCCGGATCGAATTCAGCCCATTCAGCCGCCCGTAATTCAATCGTGCGCGTGCCGGTCAGCATCAGCAGCCTTGTGGCATACTGCGTCACTCTGCTGCCTGTATAGCCGCTGAGCGCGCGCAGGAAGTCACCTAACTGGTCAGCGGTGAGATGAGGGAAATGCTTTTGCTTTGGCGCTTTCAGTGCGCCGGCGAGATCGGTAACCGGATTCTGTTCTGCCCTGCCGGTAATCACTGCATAGGTGAAAATCTGTCGGCATGCCTGCCGGGTTTTCTTCAGCTTATCCAGAACGCCACGCTGTTCCATCTTACGCAGTACGGAAAGCATGTCGGTCGTTTTGATTTCAGTAATGGCACGCCTGCCAATCCAGGGGAAAACATCTTTGCGCAGATATTCGAGAATGTCGTCCGCATAGCCCTGAGACCAGCCCTCACGCTTGTGCGCATGCCACTCCAGAGCCAGCTCTTCGAAACTGTTGGTGACAGCTACACGCTGTGCCTGCTTTTCAGCCTGCTTTACCTCACCCGGATCCTGTCCTGCAGCGAGCAGGCGCTTCGCCTCGTCACGTTTTGCCCGGGCATCAGCAAGAGAGACCTCAGGATATACCCCCAGTGATAACAGTTTTTCTTTGCCTGAGAATCGGTACTTCAGTCGCCAGTAACGTGAGCCGCCGGGATGAACGAGCAAATATAACCCACCGCCATCGGACAGTTTGTAGGGTTTATCTTTGGGTCTGGCAGCGCTGACCTGACGGGCGTTTAGCTTCATTTTGGGGGTATCTCATTTCATTGAACGGGAGATACCCCCAAATGTACCCCCAGAATGATGTAGATTCCAGCAGATAAGGCTATGCCTCAGCAGACGCTGATTTAGATAAGATGCTTGTTTTTAAGGGATTTTGTAGACTTCAGGAGAGGTTAAAAGAAGATAGAATGGCACGCCCTACAGGATTCGAACCTGTGACCTACGGCTTAGAAGGCCGGTGCTCTATCCAGCTGAGCTAAGGGCGCATAGAAGATGCGTCGGATTATACGTCGGCACGCTGGCGCGTCAACGTTTTTGCCGCCAACGGGCGGCAGAGTGTCGAGGGAATGAACAATTCGCCTTAATGACGCTGACGCCACTCGCTCAGCGAGACCAGATTACTCACCTCCGCGGATTCCCCTTCCAGTTCAATCCCCTGCGGCGTAAAGCGCGCATTATACTGCTCGCGTAACGCATTCAGCTCCTGGCTGTCCGGCTCCAGCTGGCGCAAAAAGCCCAGCGCCAGCAACAGCTGCTGACGTGAAATCAGGGCGGAGAAGCCGGCTTTCGTAAGGATGTGGTGCCAGCGCTGGGCGTTCTCATCGCTGCCATCGACAATCAGCACCTGCCAGATTAGCAACACCGCTGCACCGTTATTCAGGTGCACTTCATTGTCGCCGCGAATGTAATCGGTGAATTCGTTTGCCGCCTCTTTGCCCATCTGCGCAAGCAGCGATTCGACATGCACCGGCGGCAGCTGCAGCCGCTTGCTGAGCGCCTGCGCGGCGTGGCGCGAACCGGCGGTCAGCAGCTGAAATCCCACAACAAACACTATCGCCAGCGTGGCGAGCATCAACCAAATCATCACGTGTTCCACATCGTTGCCTGGCGGGCATAATACGCGCTAAGCCTGGCGCGCGCCACGGCGAAAAATCGGGAAACCGATGGCGTAAACGAATCTGTGACTGACAGCCGCACGCGCTTCTGACAGAATAGGCGCCATCCCCGATTCAACTCTCTACAGATGGATTTCCTCTCTGATGGCAGCAAAAATTATTGACGGTAAAACGATTGCGCAGCAGGTGCGCCTTGAGGTTGCCGAAAAAGTGCAGCAGCGTCTCGCAGCCGGTAAACGCGCCCCTGGCCTGGCCGTGGTGCTGGTCGGTGAAAACCCGGCGTCGCAAATCTATGTCGCCAACAAACGCCGCGCCTGCGAAGAGGTCGGTTTTGTGTCGCGCGCTTATAACCTGCCTGCCAGCACCAGTGAAGCTGAACTGCTGGAGGTGATCGATCAGCTGAACAATGACGACGCCATCGACGGCATTCTGGTGCAGCTGCCGCTGCCGGCCGGGATCGACAACGTCAAAGTGCTGGAGCGCATTACGCCGGACAAAGACGTCGATGGCTTCCATCCTTATAACGTCGGTCGTCTGTGCCAGCGCGCCCCTAAGCTGCGTCCGTGTACGCCGCGCGGCATCGTCACGCTGCTGGAGCGCTATAACATCGATACCTACGGCCTGAACGCCGTGGTGGTTGGCGCATCGAATATCGTCGGTCGTCCGATGAGCATGGAGCTTCTGCTGGCCGGCTGCACCACCACCGTCACTCACCGTTTCACTAAAGATCTGCGCCATCACGTTGAGCATGCCGATCTGCTGGTGGTGGCGGTCGGTAAGCCGGGCTTTATCCCGGGCGACTGGATCAAGCCGGGTGCGATTGTGATTGATGTCGGCATTAACCGTCTGGAAAGCGGCAAAGTGGTCGGCGATGTGGATTTTGCGTCAGCCTCTGAGCGCGCAGCTTACATCACGCCTGTACCAGGCGGCGTTGGCCCGATGACGGTCGCCACGCTGATTCAGAACACGCTGCTGGCGTGCGAGCAATATCACGATGTGGAGCAGGCATAATGGCGAGTTTTTCACTGGGTAAACATGCGCACGTTGATCTGTGCGATCTGCTGAAGCTGGAAGGCTGGGTCGAGAGCGGCGCGCAGGCCAAAGCGGTGATCGACGAAGGCGAAGTACGCGTCGATGGTGCCATCGAGACGCGTAAGCGCTGCAAGATTATTGCTGGTCAGACGGTTGAGTTTGCCGGTCAGCGCGTAACGGTTGTGGCCTGATTTTTACCAGGCAAATCCGGACCTGTAGCGGCGCAATTTATTGCGCAATGAATTGCGCCGCTACGATAAGTGCATCAGGTTAATTACCCATAAACAACGGGTTATATTTAACCGAATAAAAAGGGCGAACCGCGGTTCGCCCTTTTTGTTATTTACGGCGCCAGCTTGAGCCCTGCGGGCCATCTTCCACGATGACGCCCAGCTCGTTCAGCTTGTCACGCGCGATGTCCGCCTGCGCCCAGTCTTTCGCGGCGCGTGCATCGGCGCGGGTTTTCACCCAGTGTTCAATCTCTGCCACTTCATCGGCATTGACCTGTGCGCCACTCTGCAGGAATTGCTCCGGATCCTGCTGCAGAATGCCCAGCACATCGGCCAGCTGGCGCAGTTTCGCGGCCAGCGCATCGGCGGCGGCTTTATCTTCACCCTTCAGGCGATTGACTTCACGCGCCATATCAAACAACACCGAGTAAGCTTCCGGCGTATTAAAATCATCGTCCATAGCGGTACGGAAGCGGGCTTCAAACGCCTCACCGCCAGCCGGCGTCGCGCTGGCATCGGTATGGCGCAGCGCGGTGTACAGGCGCTCCAGCGCCGCGCGTGCCTGATTCAGGTTATCTTCGCCATAGTTGAGCTGGCTGCGATAGTGGCCGGACATCAGGAAGTAGCGCACGGTTTCCGCATCGTAGTGCTGCAGCACATCGCGCACGGTGAAGAAGTTGCCGAGCGATTTAGACATCTTTTCGCGATCGACCATCACCATGCCGGAGTGCATCCAGTAGTTTACGTACGGGCCATCGTGTGCACAGGTCGACTGCGCCACTTCGTTCTCATGGTGCGGGAACATCAGGTCTGAACCGCCGCCGTGGATGTCGAAATGAGTGCCAAGCTGTTTGCAGTTCATCGCCGAGCACTCAATGTGCCAGCCCGGACGGCCGTTGCCCCACGGTGAGTTCCATGCCGGCTCATCGGCTTTGGACATCTTCCACAGCACGAAATCCATCGGGTTGCGCTTCACTTCGGCCACTTCCACACGTGCGCCGGCCTGCAGCTGTTCGAGATCCTGGCGCGACAGCGCGCCGTAATCTTTATCGCTCAGCACATCAAACATCACGTCGCCGTTGTCCGCCACGTAGGCGTGGCCGCGATCGATCAGCTTGCCGACCAGTTCGATGATCTCCGTAATGTGGCGCGTGGCGCGCGGCTCAAGATCCGGCGGCAGAATGCCCAGCGCGGCAAAATCTTTGTGCATTTCAGCGATCATCCGGTTGGTCAGCGTTTCGATGCTTTCCCCGTTTTCGTTGGCACGTTTGATGATTTTGTCATCGATGTCGGTGATATTACGCACGTACTTCAGCGTATAGCCCACGTAACGCAGGTAACGCGCGACCACGTCGAATGCCACAAAGGTACGCCCATGGCCGATATGACAGAGGTCGTAAACCGTGATTCCACACACGTACATACCGATTTCACCGGCATGAATGGGTTTAAATTCCTCTTTCTGGCGACTCAGGGTGTTATAGATCTTTAGCATTGAACGATTCCGTTGTTTACGTGTGCGGGATACGCCTTCTTGATGTAGCCGGTTATTGTGCCGTATTTTTCCGACTTGTGCATCGCTCGCTTCGCAACTGCCGTTGCCTTACTGACGCGTTATTGGAAATTGTGATATAAGAGGCGTCTACAAAAATGCCCCGCCGCCTTGCCGGTGCGGCAGTTGATACTGACGACAACCTCCACAGGACGAATATAATGGTCACTTTCCAGACGAACCATGGCGATATCGTAATCAAAACCTTCGATGACAAAGCGCCGGCTACCGTGCAGAACTTCCTGGACTACTGCCGTGAAGGTTTCTACGACAACACCATTTTTCACCGCGTGATCAACGGTTTCATGATTCAGGGCGGCGGCTTCGAGCCGGGCATGAAGCAGAAAGCCACCAAAGCTGACATCCGCAACGAAGCCAACAACGGCCTGAAAAACACCAAAGGCACGCTGGCGATGGCGCGCACCCAGGCCCCTCACTCGGCCACCGCACAGTTCTTCATCAACGTTGCCGATAACGACTTCCTGAACTTCCGTGACGAAAGCCTGCAGGGCTGGGGTTACTGCGTGTTTGCTGAAGTGGTTGAAGGCATGGACGTGGTCGAAAAAATCAAAGCAGTGAAAACCGGCCGCAGCGGCATGCACCAGGACGTGCCGGTTGATGACGTGATCATCCAGAAAGTGACCGTCAGCGAGTAATGTCGCGCACGCTGTTTATCGCAGATTTGCATCTGTGTCAGGAAGAACCGGCAATCACTGCCGGTTTTCTGCATTTTTTGCAGCGGGAAGCACAGCAGTGTGATGCGCTGTACATCCTCGGCGATCTGTTCGAAGCGTGGATTGGCGATGACGATCCCAATCCGCTGCATCAGCAGATCGCTGACGCCCTGCGTGCCCTGCCGGTGCCAAAATTCTTCATTCACGGCAATCGCGACTTCCTGTTAGGTCAACGATTCGCCCGGGCCAGCGGCATGACGCTGCTGCCCGAAGAGCAGGTGCTGGAGCGCTACGGTCAGCGCGTGCTGATGATGCACGGCGACACGCTGTGCACTGACGATCACGGCTATCAGCGTTTTCGCGCCAAAGTGCATCAGCGCTGGCTGCAGCGGCTGTTTCTCGCGCTGCCGCTGCGTCTGCGCATGCGCATTGCCGCGCGGATGCGGGCTGACAGTCAGCAGGCCAACCAGCACAAGTCACTGAGCATCATGGACGTCAACCCGCAGGCGGTAGCCGCGGCAATGACACGCCAGCAGGTGCCGATCCTGATTCACGGCCACACCCATCGCCCGGCGATCCATTCGTTCGACCTCGCCGGCACGCCAGCGCAACGCGCGGTGCTGGGTGCGTGGCATGAACGTGGTTCGATGATTCAGCTGGATGCACAGGGCGTGCAGTTGATCGAATTTCCTTTCTGATTATTTGCGGCGGAAATGCCGGTTTTCCGCCGACGCAACCGTTTTCCTTGCCGTTGTCTCGTGCTATTCTCTGTGCCCTTCTTTACCTGCCCGCCCGGCCAGGTTCGTTTGATTATTCACAGGAGTTGACCGCATGTCATCCAACGCCGCCCCGGCCCGTATCGCCATCGTCATGGGTTCCAAAAGTGACTGGGCTACCATGCAGTTCGCCGAGGAAATCCTTAACAGCCTGGATGTCCCGTTCCACGTTGAAGTGGTCTCTGCGCACCGTACGCCAGATAAGCTGTTCAGCTTCGCAGAGCGCGCGGCTGACAACGGTTATCAGGTGATTATCGCCGGTGCCGGCGGCGCGGCGCACCTGCCAGGCATGCTGGCGGCGAAAACCCTGCTGCCGGTGCTGGGCGTACCGGTACAGAGCGCAGCGCTGAGCGGCGTGGACAGCCTCTACTCCATCGTGCAGATGCCGCGCGGTATTCCGGTTGGTACGCTGGCCATCGGCAAAGCCGGTGCCGCCAACGCCGCGCTGCTGGCCGCGCAGATCCTGGCGATTCAGGATCGCGAACTGGCTGCACGCCTGGCCGCCTGGCGTCAGAGCCAGACCGATGAAGTGCTGAATAATCCGGATCCGCGGGAGGACGCATGAAGCCAGTTTGCGTACTCGGCAACGGTCAGTTGGGCCGCATGCTGCGCCAGGCGGGCGAGCCGCTGGGCATCGCGGTGTATCCGGTCGGACTGGACGCGGAGCCGTCGGCACTGCCGATCGCGCAAAGCGTGATCACTGCGGAAATCGAGCGCTGGCCGGAAACCGCGCTGACGCGCGAGCTGGCTAACCATCCGGCGTTCGTTAACCGCGATATTTTTCCGCGCCTCGCCGATCGCCTGACGCAAAAACAGCTGCTCGACCAGCTTAACCTGGCAACCGCGCCGTGGCAGTTGCTGGCCGACAAAAGCGAGTGGCCGGCAGTATTTAACAGGCTGGGTGAACTGGCAATCGTCAAGCGTCGCACCGGCGGCTACGACGGCCGCGGTCAGTGGCGCCTGCGCGCCGATGAAACCGCAACGCTGCCAGCTGAGTGCTACGGCGAGTGCATCGTTGAGCAGGGCATTAACTTTAGCGGTGAAGTCTCGCTGGTGGGCGCGCGCGGACACGATGGCCGCACGGTGTTCTATCCGCTGACGCACAATCTGCATCAGGACGGCATTCTGCGGACCAGCGTTGCCTTCCCGCAGGCTGATGCCGCGCAACAGCAGCAGGCGGAAACGATGCTGAGCGCGATCATGCATGAGCTGAAGTACGTGGGTGTGATGGCGATGGAGTGTTTTGTCACGCCGCAGGGCTTGCTGATCAATGAGCTGGCACCGCGCGTGCACAACAGCGGCCACTGGACGCAGAACGGCGCCTCAATCAGCCAGTTTGAACTGCACCTGCGTGCAGTGCTCGATCTGCCACTGCCGCAGCCGGTGGTGTTTGCACCATCGGTGATGGTCAACCTGATTGGCACCGACCTCAACACCGACTGGCTGCAGCAGCCGCTGGTGCATCTGCACTGGTACGACAAAGAAGTGCGTGCCGGGCGTAAGGTCGGACACCTGAACCTGACCGACAGCGATCCGGCACGCCTCACCAACGCACTCAATGCGCTGGTGCCGCTACTGCCTGACGCCTACGCGAGCGGTATTGCGTGGGCAGTGGCAAAGCTGTAGTTCTGCGGTGTTCCCCTCACCCTTGCCCTCTTTCACAGGGAGAGGGGATTATGCGGTGCGATTTTCCGTTTGACGCCCACCTTAACATCCTGAAGTTACGGGCTCGATCGACTCCCTCTCCCATGGGAGAGGGAATTATGCGCTGCGATTTTTCCGTTTGACGCTCACCTGAACGTCCTGAATTTACGGGCTCGATCGACTCCCTCTCTCGTGGGAGAGGGAGTTATGCACTGCGATTTTTCCGTTTGACGCTCACCGGAACGTTCTGAAGTGCAGAATCACTCATACGGGCTCGATCGGCTCCCTCTCCCGTGGGAGAGGGCTGGGGTGAGGGCATCATGCCGCGTCAAAGCGCCTGAACAGCGCTTTCCCCTTCAGCAAGCGGACACCCAGCCAGCCGCCGCACAGCGACAGCAGCGCCGCGCCACACAGCGGCAGCGCCAGCCACAGCGTCCAGTCCGGCTGCCACGGGAAATCAAAAATCCGGCGCTGAAGTCCCCACAGTGCCGCTTCCGCCCCCAGCGCCGCCGCGATTCCCGCGACCACGCCAAGCAGCGCAAACTCACACCATAGCGTGCCGCGTAACAGGCGCTGGCTGGCACCCAGCGTGCGATACACCACCAGCTCCTGCCGGCGCTGGCGCATGCCGACCTGGATCTGCGCCAGCAGCAGCAGTACGCCGCAGACCGTCACCAGGATCACCATGATCTCCAGCGCCTGGCTCACCTGCGCCAGCACCTGACCAATCTGCTTCAGCATGCTGCCGACATCCAGCAGGCTCAGCGTCGGGAACGCGCGGTTAAGCTGCGCCAGCAGCGCCGGATCGTTCGCCATACGGAAGCTGGTCAGCCAGGTTTGCGGCTGCTGATCGAGCGCGCCCGGCGGGAAGATAAAGAAGAAGTTTGGCCGCAGACTCTCCCAGTCGACTTTGCGCAGACTGGTGATGGTCGCGCTGAACTGCTGTGTATCGCCGCTAAAGGTCAGCCTGTCGCCCAGTTTTACGCCCAGACGATCGGCCAACTCGACCTCCATCGAGACTTCACCGGCTTTCGGCGGCCAGCTGCCGGCCACCAGCGGATTGTGATCCGGACGCTCAGCCTGCCACGTCAGATTCAGCTCACGGTTCAGCGCATTATCCAGGTTGGGATCGGCCGGCTTGCCGTTCAGTTCCGTGAGTCGCGCCCGTACGATCGGATAGAACGTGCCAGCGTTGACCTGATGCTGATGCAGGAAATCGCGCACCTGCGGCACCTGCTGCTGGGTCAGATTGAGCAGAAAATAGTTAGGCGCATCCGCCGGTAACTGCTGCTGCCAGCGATCGAGCAGATCGCCGCGCATCACCAGCAGCAACGCCAGCAGCATAAAGGAGAGCGAAAACGCCGCAAGCTGGCTCAGAGTCATCACCGGCTGCCGCAGCAGACGATTGATCGCCAGGCGCAGCGCCAGATTACGCACCACCAGCTTACGCAGCAGAAGTAGCGTGCCCCAACCGAGCAGCGCCAGCAGCAGTGCCAGCATCACCACGCCAGCCAGCAGCGCCCACAGCATTTTGCTGCCGCCCATCAGCAGTGCCAGCAATGCCACCACCACCAGCGCCATCACCGGCAGATAGATGCGCAGCGGCCACAGCGTGGCTATCGCGTCACGACGCAGCACGCGCAGCGGCTGTGTGGCCATCAGCAGACGGTACGGACGCAACCCAACCAGCAGCGAGATCACCACCAGCGCGCCAATCGCCCACAGCCACGGCCAGACGCTGGCGGCCGGTAAGCTGGCAGGCAGCACCGGTTTCAGCATCATCAGCAGCGCGATTTCAATGCCCTGCCCCAGCGCACTGCCGGCGATGGCCGCCAGCAGCAGCACGGCCAGCCACTGACCGATAATCAGCCGCTGCAGCGATTTTCGTGTAGCGCCCAGCGTTTTCAGCACCGCTACCAGATCGTAACGGCTGCGGCAGTAATGACTCATGGCGACCGCCACTGCGGCAATCGCCAGCAGCAGGGTCAGCAGCGCCGACAGCAGCAGGAACTGCTGCGCCCGCTGCATTGAGCGGCCCAGTGCATCCTCGGAATTTTCCACGCTGATCCAGCGCTCGCCGGCCTGCAATTGCGGCTGAATCCAGCGGTCATAGCGCGCCAGCGCTGCCGACTCGCCGGAGAATTTGTAGCGCCAGCTCAGACGGCTCCCCGGCTGGATGGCGCCGGTTTTCTCTACGTCGGCAAGATTCATTAACAGACGCGGCGCCGTCTGGAACGGGTTAAATCCACCGTCCGGTTCCTGAATCACTTCGCCGGCAATGCGCAGCGTGGTATCGCCCACGTCAATGCGGTCACCGACCTTCAGGTTAAGCAGCGCCAGCAGACGCGGCGCGGCCAGCACCGTTCCGGCCACCGGACGCAGGCCGGGCGGATCCGTCTGCAGGGTGCCAAACATCGGATACGCATCATCGACCGCTTTGACATCGGCCAGCTGTGGCGTCTCCTGCGCAAAGGTCATGGTCATGAAGCTGAGCTGCCGGCTGACCGCCAGCCCCTCTTCGCGCGCGTTGTCCAGCCACGCTTCCGGTGCCGGTTTACTGCTGCGCAGCGTGCGGTCACCAGCCATAAAGTCACGGCTCTGCTGGCTCAGCCCTTTCTCCATGCGATCGCTGATTGAGCCCAGAGCCAGCACGCAGGCCACCGCCAGCGTCAGCGCCAGCCAGACAATTAGCAGCGAGGGCGAACGCCACTCGCGCCAGAACCAGCGCCAGATCATGCTTCCTCCCACAGCTTGCCGTCGCGCAGCCGCAGGCGACGATCGCAGCGTGCCGCCAGCTGCTCATCGTGCGTGACCAGAATCAGCGTGGTGGCGAAATCGCGGTTGAGCGAAAACAGCAGGTCGGCGATGCGATCGCCGGTTTTGCGATCGAGGTTACCGGTTGGCTCATCGGCAAACAGCAGGCCGGGACGACCACTGAAGGCGCGCGCCAGCGCCACGCGCTGCTGCTCGCCGCCGGAAAGCTGGGCCGGCAGATGATGCAGACGATCTTTGAGGCCGAGCTGGGTCAGCAGTTCCGTGGCCTGCACGCGGCTGTCGCGATCGCTGTCACCGCGCAGCAGCGCCGGGAGCTGCACGTTTTCCAGCGCGTTGAGCGTGGGCACCAGCATAAATGACTGAAAAACAAAGCCCACTTCACGCGCGCGCAGGGCGGCGCGCTGCTCCTCATTCATCTGGTGCAGCGGCTGGCCCAGCAGATGCACTTCGCCGCTGCTGCCATCATCCAGCCCGGCGAGAATCCCCAGCAGGGTCGATTTGCCGGATCCCGACTCGCCAATTAGCGCCAGCGTCTCGGCTGGTTTGACAACCAGCTCAACTCCGGTAAGGATGGTCAGCTGATGCTCTCCCTGACCGACGGACTTAGTAAGATGATGAACTGCAACAATGTTTTCCGCTGGCATTATTCCTTCCTGTTGTTGTTATTGCTGCTGGTGTCGCGCATCGCCGCCGCCGATACCCTGTTGATTCTTGGTGATAGCCTGAGTGCCGGCTATCGCATGTCCGCCACCGCCGCCTGGCCGAGCCTGCTTGGCAAAACCTGGCAGCAGCAGCCTGAAGTGATTAACGCCAGCATCAGCGGTGATACCGCGGGTCAGGGGCTGGCGCGGTTGCCGGGCCTATTAAAACAGCATCAGCCGCAATGGGTGTTAATCGAATTGGGCGGTAACGATGGGCTGCGCGGCTTCCCGCCGCAAAACATCGCCCAGGATCTGAGTAAAATCATCGAGCAGGTCAAAGCCGCTAACGCCCAGCCGCTGCTGATGCAGATTCGCCTGCCGGCTAATTATGGCCGACGCTACACGGAGGCATTCAGCGCGCTCTACCCGCGCCTCGCGCAGCAGTATCACATTCCGCTGGTACCGTTCTTTATGGAGCAGGTTTATCTGAAGCCGGAGTGGATGCAGCAGGACGGTATTCACCCCAATCCGGATGCGCAGCCGTTCATCGCTAACCTGATGGCGGAACAACTGGCTCCGCTAGTTAAGCATGATTAATGCCGGTGCGTGCCCAATGACAGGTAAAGAAATGCAAAAATCGATTTTAATTACCGGCTGCTCCAGCGGCATCGGTCTGGTGGCGGCCAACGATCTGCTGGCGCGCGGCTACCGCGTGCTGGCCGCCTGTCGTCGCGCTGAGGATGTGGCGCGCATGAATGAGCTGGGCTTCACCGGCATTCAGCTGGATCTGGACGATCCCGCCAGCGTGGATGCCGCCGCCGATCGCGTGCTGGAACTGACCGACTGCTGTCTGCACGGGTTGTTCAATAACGGCGGCTTCGGCCAGTACGGACCGCTGACCAGCGTGTCGCGTCAGCAGCTGGAGCAGCAATTCTCCACCAACTTTTTTGGCACCCATCAGCTGACGCTGCGCCTGTTGCCGGCGCTGCAAAACAGCGGTAACGGGCGGATTATTAATACCAGCTCGGTGCTCGGACTGATTTCCACGCCGGGCCGCGGCGCTTACGCCGCCAGCAAATGGGCGCTGGAGGCGTGGAGCGATGCGCTGCGCATGGAAGTGCGTAACAGCGGCGTGCGCGTCAGCCTGATTGAGCCGGGTCCGATTACCACCCGTTTTACTGATAACGTGCAGCAGGGCGAGCGCGACAAGCCCGTGCGCAATCCCGGCATCGCTGCGCGTTTCACCCTGCCGCCGGAGGCGATTCTGCCTAAACTTCGGCATGCCCTGGAGAGTAAACATCCGCGCCTGCGCTATCCGGTGACGCTGGTTGCCTGGACCATGAGTCTGCTCAAGCGACTGCTGCCGGGCTGGATGCTGGATCGCATTTTGCGCAGCAACTAAGCTGCAAGCCTGAATTGAACTTGAAGCCGGGGCGTTTGCCCCCATATCCTCAACACACTTTCTGCCAAGAGACGTATTCATGTCACACGCTTTGATTATCGACATCAACGAATCCAACCTGCAGCAGACGCTGGAGCAATCGATGCAGCTGCCGGTGCTGTTCTACTTCTGGTCGGAGCGCAGCCAGCACTGCCAGCAGCTGACGCCGGTGCTGGAGCGTCTGGCGCAGGAGTACGCCGGCCAGTTCATTCTGGCGAAGCTGGATTGCGATAAAGAACAGCTGGTGGCATCGCAGTTTGGTCTGCGCTCCCTGCCCACCGTCTATCTGTTCCAGGACGGGCAGCCGGTTGATGGCTTCCAGGGTCCGCAGCCGGAAGAGGCGATTCGCGCCCTGCTGGAAAAAGTGCTGCCGCGTGAAGAGGAGCTGAAAGCGCAGCAGGCGATGCAGCTGATGCAGGAAGGCAAGCCGCTGGACGCGCTGCCGCTGCTGAAAGACGCCTGGCAGTTGAGCAATCAGAACAGTGAAATCGGTTTTCTGCTGGCAGAGGTTCTGATCACCCTGAACCGCAGCGATGAAGCCGAAGCGGTGCTGGCGGTGGTGCCGCTACAGGATCAGGATACGCGCTATCAGAGCCTGATTTCGCAAATCGACCTGCTGAAACAGGCCGCCGATACGCCGGAGATCCAGCAGCTGCAGGCTCAGATGGCCAGCGAACCGGACAACGCCGGGCTGGCTGCTAAACTTGCGTTACAGCTGCATCAGGTGGGCCGCAATGAAGAAGCGCTGGAGCTGTTGTTCGGTTTTCTGAAGCGCGATCTCAGCGCCGGTGACGGCGAAGTGCGCAAAATGTTCCAGGAGATTCTGGCGGCCCTCGGCACCGGCGATGCCCTCGCCTCGCGCTATCGCCGCCAGCTCTACTCGCTGCTGTACTGACCGGTACCGCGCGGTAAACGGGCCGAAGCGACTCGGCCCGACAATCTGACAGCCAGGAGGTTATATGTTAACAGTGATTCCCGTCATCATCGTGCTCGCGCTGGTTACCGTGTGGGCCGGTGTCAAAATTGTGCCACAGGGTTACCAGTGGACGGTGGAACGCTTTGGCCGCTACACCAAAACGCTGCCGCCCGGCCTGAATTTAGTCGTGCCGTTCATGGATCGTATTGGTCGCAAAATCAATATGATGGAGCAGGTCCTCGACATCCCGTCGCAGGAGATCATTTCCAAAGATAACGCCAACGTCACCATTGACGCAGTGTGCTTTATCCAGGTAGTGGATTCAGCGCGTGCCGCCTACGAGGTCAGCAATCTTGAGCTGGCGATCATCAACCTCACCATGACCAATATCCGTACCGTGCTCGGCGGCATGGAACTGGACGAGATGCTGTCGCAGCGCGATAACATCAATACCCGCCTGCTGCACATCGTCGATGAAGCCACCAATCCGTGGGGCATAAAAATCACCCGTATCGAAATCCGCGACGTGCGCCCGCCGCAGGAGCTGATTGCGGCGATGAACGCGCAGATGAAGGCCGAGCGCACCAAACGCGCCGATATTCTCGCGGCTGAAGGTGTGCGTCAGGCAGCTATCCTGCGCGCCGAGGGTGACAAGCAGTCGCAAATCCTCAAGGCAGAAGGTGAACGAACCTCCGCGTTTCTGCAGGCGGAAGCGCGTGAGCGTCAGGCCGAAGCGGAAGCCAACGCCACGCGTATGGTCTCAGAAGCCATCGCCGCCGGGGATATTCAGGCGGTGAACTACTTCGTCGCGCAGAAATACACCGACGCGCTGCAAAAAATTGGCGAAGCGAATAACAGCAAAGTGGTGATGATGCCACTCGACGCCAGCAGCCTGCTCGGCTCGGTAGCGGGCATCAGCGAGTTGCTGAAAGAGAGCCGTCAGGAGCGCAAACCGTGATCCTGATGGAGCTGATTGCGCATCCGCACTGGTTCTGGTTCACGCTGGGCGGTTTACTGCTGGCGGCGGAGATGCTCGGCACCAGCGGTTACCTGCTATGGAGCGGGCTGGCGGCGGTGCTGGTCGGGATCATTGAGTGGCTGTTTCCGTTCTCGTGGACCAGCCAGGGCATGCTCTTTGCCGCCCTGACGCTGCTGTGCGTGTTTTTCTGGTACCGCTGGATGCGCTTCCGCGAACGAACGCAGCAGCCCAATACGCTCAATCAGCGCGGCAACCAACTGATTGGCCAGCACCTGACGTTAGACAGCGCGCTGAAAGAGGGGCTTGGCCATGTACGCATTGGTGACAGCAGCTGGCGCGTGCAGGCACAAGAGGACTTGCCAGCGGGCACCCCGGTGATCGTGACCGGCGTAGTCGGCATCACCTTGCTGATTCAGCCGCGTTTGCCGCCATCCTGATGACAGCAGCCCGCCAGGTGATTGATGATAGGACATTCAGCGCCGTCATCGCCCGGGCAGGCCGCCGCCAGTTCCAGCAGGCGCGCGCGCATCGCGTGCAGCTCTTCAATGTGCGCCGCGATCTCATCCGCCTTCTGCAGGGTGCGCGCTTTAACATCGGCACTGTGGCGCGCCGGGTTATTAAACAATGCCACCAGTTCGCGGCACTCCTCGAGTGTGAAGCCCACCTGCCGCGCCTGGCGCAGCAGGTTAAGCTCATCCAGATGGTGTGCAGCGTAACTGCGATAGCCGTTATCACTGCGTAACGGCGGCGTGACTACCCCTTTCTCTTCATAAAAACGAATCGCTTTGCTGGTCAGCCCGGTTTTTTTTGCTACATCGCTAATGTTCATCTCTGCCCCTTGACCTTCCCCTGAATGGAAGGTTTAGGCTCTATAACTAATGCAAACCTTGCAGCGAGTCAAACCTGATAAACGAGGAGTTGATGATGTCACACACACAATTACTGGCTCTGGACGGCTTGTCCTGTGGCCACTGTGTTAAACGCGTCAAAGAGGCGCTGGAGCAGCGCAGCGATGTGGAACAGGCCGAGGTAACGCAGCAGGAAGCGCGCGTCACCGGCGCAGCCAGCGCCAGCGATCTGATTGCCACCGTTGAGCAGGCTGGTTATCACGCAACGCTGAAAAATGAGGCGTCCAGCCCAAAGCCTGATCCGTTGCCAGCAGAGGAGCCGCAGCCGGAGGCGCTGACAACGGAGTCGCAGCCGGCAGAAGAGAATCTTGCGGTGCACCACCTGCTGATTGGCGGCATGAGCTGCGCCAGCTGTGTCAGCCGCGTCGAGCAGGCGTTACAGAAAGTGCCCGGTGTGAGCCAGGCGCGCGTTAACCTTGGCGAGCGCAGCGCGCTGGTGCTGGGCGATGCCGTACCGTCAGCGCTGGTCAGCGCCGTGGATCAGGCCGGCTATTCAGCGGAAGTGATCGAAGATGAACAAACCCGGCGCGAGCGCCAGCAGGTCAGCGCACAGCAGGCGATGCGCCGCTTCAGCTGGCAGGCCGCGCTGGCATTAATCGTCGGTGTCCCGATGATGGTCTGGGGCATGGTCGGCGACAACATGATGCTGAACGATGCCAATCAGACGCTGTGGCGCGGGCTCGGTGCCGTCACGCTGCTGGTGATGGCCCTCGCCGGCGGCCACTTCTATCGCAGCGCGTGGCGCAGCCTGCGGCATGCTACGGCCACCATGGACACGCTGGTGGCGCTCGGTACCGGTGCGGCCTGGATTTACTCGATGAGCGTCGCGTTGTGGCCGGCGTTTTTCCCGCCGCAGGCGCGCCATCTTTATTTTGAAGCCAGCGTGATGATCATCGGCCTGATTAACCTCGGTCATGCGCTGGAGCAGCGCGCCCGCCAGCGCGCGTCGCAGGCGCTGGAGCGGCTGCTGGATCTGACCCCAGCGCAGGCCTGCGTGATCACCGCCGAAGGGGAAAAACAGCTGCCGCTGAGCGAAGTGCAGCCCGGCATGACGCTGAAGCTGGTCACCGGCGATCGCGTACCGGTGGACGGCGAAGTTAGCCGCGGCGAAGCCTGGTTTGACGAAGCGATGCTCACTGGCGAAGCGCTGCCACAGTCGCGCCAGCCCGGCGATAAGATTTATGCCGGTACGCTGGTGCAGGACGGATCGCTGCAGTTTACCGCCCGCGCCACCGGCAGCCACACCACACTGGCGCGCATCATCAATCTGGTGCGTCAGGCTCAGAGCAGCAAACCGGAAATAGGTCGGCTGGCCGATCGCATCTCTGCGGTGTTTGTGCCGGTGGTGGTGGCGATTGCCCTGCTCAGCGGAGCGGTCTGGTATGTTGTCGGACCGCAGCCGCAGCTGGCCTATACGCTGGTGATTGTCACCACGGTGTTGATTATCGCCTGTCCGTGTGCGCTGGGCTTAGCCACGCCGATGTCGGTGATCGCGGGCGTCGGCCGCGCTGCCGAGCTGGGCGTGCTGGTGCGCGATGCCGATGCGCTGCAGCGCGCCAGCGAAGTCGACACCCTTGTGTTTGATAAAACCGGCACCCTGACGCTGGGCACGCCACAGGTCAGCGAAGTGCTGCTGTACAGCGACTGGGATCGTCAGCAGGTACTGCAGGCCGCCGCTCAGCTGGAACAGGGCTCCGGGCATCCGCTGGCGAAAGCGATCGTGGCGGCCGCGCCTGCCGTCGGCGATGCCGGCGTTGCGCAATTTCGTACAATACGTGGCAAAGGCGTAAGCGCTACAGTGGCAGACAGAACGCTGCTGCTGGGCAACACCGCGCTGCTGGAAGAGCAGCACATCGACCTGCGCGCCGCACAGCAGGATATCGCGCGTCTCGCCGCACAGGGCGCCACGCCGGTGCTGCTGGCGGATCGGCAGCAGCTGCTGGGTCTGATTGCTTTGCGTGACCAGCTGCGCCCGGAGAGCCGCGCAGCGCTGCAGCGGCTACATCAGCTGGGCTATCGTCTGGTGATGCTGACCGGTGACCATCAGAGCACCGCCGAAGCCATCGCTGCCGAAGCGGGCATTGATGAGGTGATCGCTGGCGTGCTGCCGGACGGTAAAGCGCAGGCGATTGCGCAGCTGCAACAGCAGGGGCGCAAAGTGGTGATGGTGGGCGACGGCATCAACGACGCCCCGGCGCTGGCGCAGGCGGACGTGGGTATCGCCATGGGCGGCGGCAGCGATGTGGCGGTAGAAACGGCGTCGATGGCGCTGATGCGCAACGATCTGCACTGTGTGGCCGACGCGCTGGCTATCGCCAGCGCCACGCTGCGCAACATGCGGCAGAATCTGCTGGGTGCCTTTGTTTACAATAGCCTGGGTATACCAATTGCTGCTGGCGTGCTCTATCCGTTTACCGGTCTGCTGCTCAGCCCGATTGTCGCCGGTGCCGCCATGGCGCTGTCGTCGATCACCGTGGTAAGTAATGCTAACCGGCTGCTGCGCTTTAAACCGGCGCAGCGGCAATAGCAGCCTCTGCCCTGTTTTTCATGGAGCGAAATCGCTAGCATGGATTTTTAACTTCATAAGGACAGGGCATGAGACGCAGTGTGTGGCACCGCCTGCAACAGCTGGCCAGCAGCCTTTTTCCCGCCAGCTACAGCTGGCCTGCCATGGACATCAGGCTGGGAGATCGCCGCTTGCACCTGGCCGGCAGTATTCATATGGGCACGCGTGATATGCAACCGCTGCCGGCCGGCTTGCTGCGCCAGTTGCAGAAAGCCGATGCGCTGGTGGTGGAAGCGGATATTACCCGCGGAGGTTCACCGTTCAGCCAGGGCGAAGCATATCCGCCGCTGACAACGCGGCTGACGCCCGAGACGCTACAGCAGCTGACGGCGCTGTGCGACGAACTGTCTCTGAACATCGCGCTGTTTGATAGCCTGCCGTTCTGGCAGATCGCGCTGATGCTGCAGGCCCAGCAGGCACAGCGACTGGGGCTGCGACCGCAGTACGGCATCGATTATCAGCTGCTGCAGGCAGCGCAGGCGGCAGGAAAGCGCATTATTGAGCTGGAAGGGCCGGATACGCAGATCGCGCTGTTGAAATCACTGCCGCAGGATGGCCTGGCACTGCTGCTGGATACGCTGGAACACTGGCACACCAACGCGCGGCTGCTGCAAACCATGATCAGCTGGTGGCTGGATGCGCCGCCCGCCAGCCAGCCGGTTGCGCTGCCGACCACGTTCAGTAGTGAACTGAACGATACCCTGATGCGCAACCGAAACCTGCACTGGCGCGATCTGCTGCTGGGTTTGCCGCGCGGGCGCTATGTGGTGGCGGTCGGTGCGCTGCATCTGTATGGCGAAGACAATTTGCCGCAGCTGCTGAAGGCATAAAAAAGAAGGCCAATATTGCTATCGGCCCGTCAAAGAGGAATTTGTTTATGATTTTGGTTATCGCCAGGGTGACTGGCGCCGGCCAATTTTCGCGCAAAGTTCAGAATTTCGCCAGTACTATTCACCAAAACCGAAATAAGAATTTTCGTAGCAAGGATCGAATATGACACCCGCCGTAAAACTGCTGGAAAAACAACAGGTCGCTTTTACCCTGCATCCTTACGAGCATGACAGCCATGAAACCCACTTCGGTGACGAAGCGGTGCGTAAGCTCAATCTGGATGCGCGTCAGGTCTTCAAAACCCTGCTGGTGGCGCTTAACGGCGATGCCAAAGCGCTGGCAGTGGCGGTGACGCCGGTCTCCTCGCAGCTGGATTTGAAAAAAGTGGCCAAAGCGCTGGGAGCAAAAAAAGCCGACATGGCCGATCCGCAACTGGCGCAGCGCGTCACCGGCTATCTGGTCGGTGGCATCAGTCCGCTGGGGCAGAAAAAGCGTCTGCCGACGGTGATCGATCAGCAGGCCAGCGAGTTTCCGACCATTTTTATCTCCGGCGGTAAGCGCGGGCTGGATATCGAACTGGCCGCGCAGGATCTGGCACGGCTGCTGGATGCCACGCTGGCTGACGTGGCGCGCCGCGATTAATCAGGCTGCTGCGCGCACAGCTGGTCGATCATCCAGCGGCCAGCCGGGCCCGGCGGATTGCGCCGCGACCAGATAACATCCACCGCGATATGCTGCGGCCAGCCGGGCACCGGCAACTCCCGCAAGACCTGATGACCAAACTGCTGCACCAGCCAGCGCGGCAAGACGCTCCAGCCAAATCCCTGCTCCGCCATCTCCAGCAATAACAAATAGGTCGGTGCCGACCAGGTACGTCCGGCGGGCAGCGGCTGGCGCGTTTCCACCCAGGTATTGAGCCGCAGCTGCCGCAATTCGCCAAGCTGTGCCTCACTCACCTGCGATCGGGCAGCCAGCGGATGATCCTGATGCAGGAAAATCGCCATTTGCGCTTCAACCTGCAGTCGCGCCACCGCCAGATCCGGCGGCAAACGCGGCTGGGCGCGCACCACGCCGAGATGCACCCGCCCGGCCTGCAGTAAATCCAGCACATCTTGATCTTCCGCAATCATGCATTCGAATTCGATATCCGGATAGCGCGCCTCAAAGCGCGTCAGCAGATTTTCATGGTGATCGGCCTGCCAGAAGTCGGATATGGCCAGACTGAGGCGCGGCTCAACGCCCAGCGACAGTCGAACTGCCAGCTCATCGAGCCGCTGGCTGGCAGCAAGAATTTGCTGCACCTGCGCCAGCGCGCGCTGGCCCTGAGCGGTCAGCACCGGCTGGCGACCGCTGCGATCAAACAGCGCAAAGCCCAGGTCATCTTCCAGATTCGCGACTGCGCTGCTGATGGTGGACTGACTTTTTGCCAGCGCCCGCGCTGCGGCAGAAAACGAGCCGCTGGCGACGGTCTGGACAAATGCCTCAAGGGATTCTGGTGAGTACTTCATGCTGAACCATCGCTTTTATCGATAGGTGATCATTTTATCTTAGCACTGCGCAGTGAGAAAATGCGCGGCATTGCTCAAAAGGAGGTTTATATGCGTACCCGTTCGCTGAAAGAACGTTTTTGTCATGCCGCAGGCTTTGAAGGGTTAGCGATCGTCACGGTTGCGCCGCTGGCCGCCTGGGTCATGGATAAACCGCTGTTTCAGATGGGCGCGCTGGCGATTATGCTGTCGACCGTCGCCATGCTGTGGAACATCATCTATAACAGCGGTTTTGACCGCCTCTGCCCGCCGCAGCGCAAGCGCGGTTTCGGCCTGCGTGCGCTGCATGCGCTCGGCTTTGAGGGCGGTTTTATCCTTATCGGCCTGCCGATTGCCGCCTGGATGCTGCACATTTCGCTGCTGGAGGCTTTCCTGCTGGAAGTGGCGTTCTTTCTGTTCTTTCTGCCTTACACCATGGCTTACAACTGGGCGTGGGATAAACTGCGCCAGCGCTGGGTGAGCCAGAAATCCTGCCGCGCCTGAAAAAGAACGGGCGGCTGATCAGCCGCCCGTATCGTCACTCGTGTGCCGCGCGCGGCCAAATCCACGCCAGAATCATCTGCGGATAGCTGCGCTTCTTTTGCTTCTCCAGCGCTTTGTCGCGCTCCTCAACCTGCTGCGGTGTCAGGTGCACAATCTGCGGTGGCGCATAATCGGCAACGCGCAGCGGTGAGTGCTGGCTGACGTAATCGCGCAGCACATCCGCATCGCGCTTACCGCTGTTGCGGAAACCGGCATGGCCGTCAATCACCGGGTAGCCGTCGCCGCCGCTGGCGTTGAAGCTGTTGGTGGCCATGCGATAGGTTTTATCCTGCTGCAGCGGCTCGCCATTGATTTTCACTGCACTAACGCTTTTACCATCGGCCACCAGGCTGATGTTGCTGAACTGCGCGAAACCGCCGGAATCGGCTTTGATATTCGCCACCGTGGCGAGGTAGTTCAGCAGCTCTTTGCCCGTCAGCGTCACGGACACCACCTGATTGCCAAACGGCTGGATCTGCAACAGATCGCGCCAGCTGATCTCGCCCTGCGCCAGCGAGGTACGAATACCGCCGCCGCTGATAACGGCAAAGTCGGCCTGAGTAGCCGCCATCTGCGCGCGCAGGATCAGCTGAGCCAGCGGCATTTGTTCAAAGCGCACCTTGCTGCGGTCGCCCTCAAACACGCTGTCGCTGCTGCCCACCTTGACCGCCAGCTGTTTGCCGGCGCGCAGCTGATAAGGCGTCAGCAGCTTCATCATCGCGCCGTTCTGCGCAATCGCTTCCTGATATGGCAGCCAGGTTTCGCTACCATCGAGGTTCTTCACCTTGTGCTTAAGGTTAACCGGAATCAGCTGATAGTTATCCAGCGTCAGCTCGCCGTTGCGGAAGGTGAAATCGCCGCGACCGACAAATTTGCCCCACTCCTTCGCCTGCATGATCCACACGCCGTTCTGGCGATCCGGCTGGCACGGCTGTCCGGGCTGATAATCCGCCACGCTGACATTGTCTTTTGCCATACACACCGCATCGTGCGAATGCCCGCCGACGATCACGTTAACCGTGCCCGGCGGCAGGCTGCGCGCCAGTTCAACGTCGCCCGGCGCGTTGCTGCCGTGCTGGCCGTCGTCGTAATGTCCCATGTGCGTCAGCGCGATAATCACATCTGGCTTGTCGCTGGCACGCAGTTCCGCCACCGCTTTTTCCGTCTCTTTCACCGGATCGCGAATCTCTATCTGCGCCACGTTTTGCGGATTGGCGATGCGCAGCGTGTCGGTGGTGGTCAGGCCGATCACCGCAATTTTCAGCCCCATGCGATTGAATATCGCCCACGGCTTAAATAGGCGTTTATCGCTGCCTTTGGCATAAATGTTGGCGGCCAGAAACGGAAACTTCGCCCATTTCTGCTGCTTTTGCAGCACGCTGAGCGGTTTGTCGAATTCGTGGTTACCGAGCGCCATCGCGTCATAGCCGATGAGGTTCATGCCGCGAATGTCCGGCTCGGCGTTCAGCACATCCGATTCCGGCACGCCGGTATTGACGTCGCCCGCCGACAGAATCAGCGCGCCGCCGCCTTTAGCCTGCACATCATAACGCTGCTGATCCATGAGCGTTTTTTGCGCGGCCAGACCATATTCACCCTGCGCGTTGACCCAGAAATGGCCGTGATGATCGTTGGTGTGCAAAATGCTGAAGCGGTAGCTGCGGTCCGGCTGCCACGCCTGCGCCAGTAGCGGCAGCAGTAACATAATCAGCGCCAGCCAGCGCCCTCTGTGCGGTGATAACAACAAAGCCGATCTCCTTATTCTGCATTTTTTACCGGGCGGTGCGCCTGATGTGCTTTTTCGCCCTTCTGTGTCGCACAGTTCGCCCTTTAACTCAAGGCCAAAGGCGAATAGAGTCATGCATGACGTAACAATCTGATAACGATATTCCCGCTCCTTCAGGATCTTTATGGCAAGTGAACAGACGTTAACCCCGCCGCGTCGCGTCGGGCGTACTGCTTTTGGCGTGCTTGGCGCCATCAGTCTCGCGCATCTGCTGAACGATATGCTGCAATCGCTGCTACTGGCGATCTATCCGCTGCTGCAGAAAGATTTCAGCCTCAGCTTTGTGCAAATCGGTCTGATTACCCTGACCTATCAGGTAACGGCTTCATTATTACAGCCGCTGATTGGCTATTACACCGACAAATATCCGAAACCCTGGTCGCTGCCGGTCGGGATGGGCTTTACCCTCATCGGGCTGGTACTGCTGACTTTCGCCAGCAGCTATCCGCAGGTGCTGCTGGCCGCAGCGCTGGTCGGCTGCGGTTCGTCGGTGTTTCATCCGGAATCGTCGCGCGTGGCGCGCATGGCGTCCGGCGGCCGTCACGGCCTCGCCCAGTCGCTGTTTCAGGTCGGTGGCAACTTCGGCAGCGCGCTCGGGCCGCTGCTGGCGGCGATCATCGTTGCGCCCTATGGCAAAGGCCATCTCAGCTGGTTCGTGCTGGCGGCACTGCTCGGCATCATTGTGCTGCTGCAGGTGAGCCGCTGGTACAGCCACCAGCAGCGCGCCACGCCAGCCGGCGCGGCCAGCACGCCGCGTAATACGCTGCCCCGTAACAAAGTGGTGCTGGCCATCAGCATTCTGCTGCTGCTGATTTTCTCTAAGTATTTCTATCTCACCAGCCTGAGCAGCTATTACACCTTCTATTTAATGCATAAGTTCGGGCTGTCCGTGCAGGCCTCGCAGTTCCATCTGTTTGCCTTTCTTGGCGCGGTGGCCGCCGGCACCATTATCGGCGGACCGATAGGCGATAAAATCGGGCGGAAATATGTCATCTGGGGATCGATTCTCGGCGTGGCGCCTTTTACCCTGCTATTACCGCACGCCAGCCTGATGTGGACCAGTGTGCTGAGCGTGATTATCGGCCTGATCCTTGCCTCGGCATTCTCTGCCATTCTGGTTTATGCCCAGGAGCTGTTGCCGGGACGTATCGGTATGGTTTCCGGACTGTTTTTCGGTTTCGCCTTTGGCATGGGCGGCCTCGGCGCGGCGGTGCTGGGCGTGGTCGCCGATCACACCAGTATCGAATGGGTGTATCAAATCTGCGCCTGGCTACCACTTATTGGCCTGTTGACCGCTTTCTTACCTGATCAACAGCAGCGCTGAGTCCTTTCGGGGGGCAACGGTTTTTCCTGGCCCCCCTCTATTCTGCATAAATCCTGCCGATATACTGAGATAACTGAGGAAAATAGCGCTTCGGCTGCGTTTTTGTCTCATTTTTTCAATTTTTTCCCCTTTCACCGCTCAAATGTTTAAACGCGGCGAAGCTTTGTGCATTACACTAGGTTGTTACAAGCGGATACATTTGCACACAAGGAGACTGGCATGCATCACACTACCCCGTTGATCACCACCATTGTCGGAGGTCTGGTCCTCGCGTTTCTCCTTGGTATGCTGGCGAATCGCCTGCGCATCTCGCCGCTGGTCGGCTATCTGCTGGCCGGCGTGCTGGCAGGGCCGTTTACACCGGGCTTCGTCGCGGATACCAATCTGGCGCCGGAACTGGCGGAACTCGGTGTGATCCTGCTGATGTTTGGCGTCGGTCTGCACTTCTCGCTCAAGGATCTGATGTCGGTAAAGTCGATCGCCATTCCCGGTGCCGTCGCGCAGATTGCGGTCGCCACGCTGCTGGGAATGGGACTCTCCTGGGCGATGGGCTGGTCATGGATGACCGGTCTGGTGTTTGGCCTGTGTCTCTCCACCGCCAGTACCGTGGTGCTGCTGCGCGCGCTGGAGGAACGTCAGCTGATTGACAGCCAGCGCGGGCAAATCGCTATCGGCTGGCTGATCGTCGAAGACTTAGTGATGGTGCTGACGCTGGTGCTGCTGCCAGCCATCGCCGGTATGCTGGAACAGGGCAACGCCAGCCCGACGCTGCTGGCGTGGGATCTGCTGCTGACCATCGGCAAGGTCGCAGCCTTTATGGTGCTGATGATGGTGGTCGGCCGCCGCGTGGTGCCATGGATTCTGGCCAAAAGCGCCGCCACCGGTTCACGCGAGCTGTTTACCTTGTCGGTACTTGCGCTGGCGCTGGGTATCGCGTTCGGCGCCGTCGAATTCTTTGATGTCTCCTTTGCCCTTGGCGCCTTCTTTGCCGGCATGGTGCTGAATGAATCAGAACTCAGCCACCGTGCGGCGCACGATACGCTGCCGCTGCGCGATGCATTTGCGGTGCTGTTTTTTGTCTCGGTCGGCATGCTGTTCGACCCGATGATTCTGCTGGAGCAGCCGCTGGCGGTGCTGGGTGCGCTGGCGATTATCGTGCTGGGCAAATCGATTGCCGCCTGGCTGCTGGTCACGCTGCTCGGCCATTCGCGTCGCACCGCGCTGACCATTTCGGTCAGCCTGGCGCAGATCGGCGAATTTGCCTTTATCCTTGCCGGTCTGGGAATCTCGCTCGGCATGCTGAGCGAAGAAGGCCGTAACCTGGTGCTGGCGGCGGCGATTCTCTCCATCATGCTCAACCCGATTCTGTTTACCGTGCTGGAGCGTTACCTCGATAAAACCGAGACCATGGAAGAGCAGACGCTGGAAGAAGCGATCGAAGAAGAGAAACAGATTCCGGTCGATATCTGTAATCACGCGGTGATTGTCGGCTACGGCCGTGTCGGCAGCCTGCTGGGGCAAAAATTAATGGAAGCCGATGTGCCGCTGGTGGTAGTGGAAAACTCGCGCCCACGCGTCGAAGCACTGCGCGAGCAGGGCATCAAAGCGGTGCTGGGCAATGCGGCGCGTGTCGATACCATGGATTTAGCCCGTCTTGACTGCGCGCGCTGGCTGCTGCTGACCATTCCCAACGGTTACGAATCCGGGGAAATTGTCACTGCCGCGCGCGAAAAGCGCGCTGATATTGAGATCATCGCCCGGGCGCATTATGACGACGAAGTGACGTATATCATGGAGCGCGGCGCCAATCGCGTGGTGATGGGCGAGCGTGAGATTGCCAACAGTATGTTGCATGTGTTGCAGGAAGAGATCGCGCAAAACCCGATTGTGCGCGAGTGCCCGATTTAAAGACATTATTACACCGTAGCGGCGCAATTTATTGCGCATACTAAAGCCATATCACGGCTGAAGAATGCGCAATAAATTGCGCCGCTACGGGTTCGTTATTACCTGTCCCAGTAAGACTCTTCTAAACTGTCTTCCCGCTCCGGCAGGCCGCGCGTCAGGCGCGGTGAGTGCTGGTTCAGCACCTGATAACTGACGCGGTTGGCATATTTACACACCTGCGCCAGCGAGGAATAGGTCAGATATTCGCGCGCGTGCTTGCTGGAGTTCGGCACTTTCTGACGGTGGAAATTGTTGGCGGTGATGTCATGCAGCAGCGCCGCCAGCGCACCATCGCCGGCACCGTTGGTGTTCATGATCTTTTCCGGACCGCCCATGTACGGCGCGATGTGCGAGAAGATGCGCAGCGGCTGCTGGCAATCCTGCTGACGCATGGCGCGGCTGAATTCGTACTGGTTGAACTCGGCGATCGCCCCCGGCAATAGCGGATGGTTGGTTTTGCGCTTAAACGCCTCTTCGGTGAAACCGGCCATATAGAGCCCGGTCGGTCCGGCGGTGCACAGCACCAGATCGACCCAGTCCAGCGCCATGTTGGATGCCAGCAGCGGATCCGCTTCGCCGGTCAGCGCGAACGCTTCCTCTTCATTCATCGCCACAATTGATACGTGATCGCGCAGGAAATCGCGCCAGAACTGCGGGTTATCCTGAATCACGTATTTAGTGCCGAGCGTCAGTACCACCGGCACGTTGTGCTTTTTGGCGAACGCAATGGCACGCAGCGTCGCGTCCGGCATCGGTTCGCCTGGCTGGCAGCGCACCAGATAGGACGTCAGCACCAGCGCGGAGGCACCGGCAATCACCTCTTCCGGAATACTGACGGCCTGCAGCTGATTCATCAGGCCGGGGCTGATGGCAAAGGTGCGCTCGCCCTGCTCGCCAATCAGCGTAAAGCAGCGGCCAATCGCGCCGTCGACGCCCTGCAGGAAGTTAAGATCCATGCGGCTGGAGGTGTTGCACAGGTAGCGATAGGCGTAACCGCCAATCTGGATGTTGTTGCACATCACGCCGAGCAGTACCGAACGGTCATCGGCCAGCACCGAGTAGTTGTGCAGGGTATTACCGATGGTACCGCCGGCAAACTGGTGGCTGATCAGCTGCTCGCGCATCAGCTCGTCATACAGCGCTTCGGCGACCGCATCGTCGATCACCAGCGAGTGGCCGGCACTCAGGCCATAGCGCTGCAGGAAGTCATCATCGACTTTGGCTTCGATATCCACCAGCGTCTGGTCGATACCCACCACCCAGCTGCCCTCTTCCTGCTCCTGCTGGGAAGCCTGCAGCAGCGGATCGCGCGCGTTGACGGGGAAATAGTGTTTGGATTTGCGTTTGCCGGGAAATTTCATGAAAGCTGCCGTCAGGGAAAATCAGGCAGAGAATGATATCACATTCTCTGCCACACCCTTAACGGCGCGCTTGCACCAGTTGCACCATCATCTCGATGTGCTCATCATCCGCGTTAAGCGCCGGAATATACTCAAATTTCTCGCCACCGGCGTGCAGGAAAATTTCGCAGTTTTCACCACTGATCTCCTCCAGCGTTTCCAGACAGTCCGCCGCAAAGCCCGGGCTCATCACCTGCACATGTTTAATGCCTTTGGCCGGCAGGCTTTTCATGGTCTCATCCGTGTACGGCATCAGCCATGGCTCGCGACCAAAGCGCGACTGGAAGGTCATCATGATTTTGTGCGGCGCGATGCCCAGCGCGGCAGCCAGGGCGTCGGTGGTGTCTTTGCAGCGCAGCGGATAGTCGTCGCCTTCATTGGCGAAGCGCTGCGGAATGCCGTGGTATGAAAGCACCAGCAGATCCGGCTCACCATGCCGGGCAAACGAGCGCTCCACAGAGGCCTTCAGCGCAGCGATATAGGCCGGATGTTCGGCGTAATCGCGGATAAACGCCACTTCCGGCAGCGAACGCAGCGGTTTAAAGCTGGCCGCCAGGCCATCCCACACCGCCGCCACCGTGGAGCAGGAGAACTGCGGATAGAGCGGCAGCACGATGAATTTGGTGACGCCCTGCGCCAGCAGACGCTCCACCGCGCCATTGAGGCTCGGCTGGCCGTAGCTCATGCCCAGCTCTACCGGCATATCCAGCCGCTGCGCCAGCGCGGCACACTGCCGTTTGCTGAACACCATCAGCGGCGAGCCTTCTTCCATCCATACCGATGCGTACAGCTTTGAAACGCGCGGCGAGCGGAACGGCAGAATGATGAAATTGAGGATCGGCCACCACAGCCAGCGCGGCGTATCTACCACGCGCGGATCGCCGAGGAATTGTTTCAGATAGCGTTTCACCGCAGCAGTGGTCGGTGCGTCTGGTGTACCTAAGTTAACCAGTAAAACCCCGGGCTTATCTTGCCTCATTGTATTTCCTTGATGTCGCAAACAATGGTTCTGAATCGGGGGAAATTGTAGCGGAAAAAGCGGAGGGGGAAAGCAATTGCTGCAAAAGGGCCGGACAACCGACCCTCTGAATCACTTAGCCGAGGATTTCGGCCAGCTGCGCACTCACTTCAGCAACCTGGCGGGTGCCGTCGATTTTGTGGTATTCGGTGTTACCGGCTTCGGCTTCTTTGCTGTAGTAAGCAATCAGCGGCGCGGTCAGCTGATGGTACTCCACCAGACGCTTACGCACGGTCTCTTCCTGATCATCTTTGCGCGTGGTCAGCTCTTCGCCGGTCACGTCATCCTGACCTTCCACTTTTGGTGGATTGTATTTGATGTGGTAAACGCGGCCTGATGGCGCATGCACGCGGCGGCCGACAATGCGATCGACGATCAGTTCGTCCGGTACGGCGAACTCGAGCACGTAATCCACCTTGATGCCCGCCTCTTTCATGGCGTCGGCCTGCGGAATGGTGCGTGGGAAACCATCGAGCAGGAAGCCGTTTTTGCAGTCTTCCTGCGCGATACGCTCTTTAACCAGCGCAATCACCAGTTCGTCCGTTACCAGTTTACCGGCATCCATGATGGCTTTCGCCTGCTGACCCAATTCGGTGCCGGCTTTCACTGCCGCACGCAACATATCGCCCGTGGAGATCTGCGGAATACCGTATTTCTCCATGATGAATTGAGCCTGAGTGCCCTTACCTGCGCCCGGTGCCCCGAGCAGAATAATACGCATTGCGTAATTCCCCTTGCGAATCGCATTGATCAATCTGAGAAGGCCAAGAACATACCATTATGACCCGCACACCACAAGGCAACGGGCACCCCGGCGCTGAAAGGTCTACTTTGACCTGCTTTGACGTCGGGCGCCAGTAGCGCACGCGTTTTTAAGAATTTCGACTGCCTTTCAACACCTCGCGCAGGCGCTTTTTCAGCGTGGCGGTGACGTTCTGCTGCTTGTTACCGTTACCGCGTACGTTAACGGGCAGATACAGGCGGTGCGGTGCCGCCAGCAGCTGCATATCCGCCGGCAGCGGCGGCAGCGCACTACCGGCGGGCAATGGCAACACAGCAAACGGCAGACCAGGCTGCTGGATGGACTGCAGCGTCAGCGGGGCATCGAGCGCCAGGCTATCGACGCTGGCGACGTTAAACGGCAGCCAGTCATCCTGCGCCATGCAATCCAGCGCGCGTTCCGGCGCATCGCCCAGCGCCAGGCCCTGCTCAAACAGCCGCAGTTCGCTACGCACCAGCGTACTGAAATCGTGCGTACGCAGTGCGATCAGCACCAGATCGTCGCTCAGCATCGCATGCTGATTCAGTTGGGTGACAAACAGTCGCGCCTCGCTGATCAGGCGTTTATGCAACACGCTGGCGAAGGAGGCGGAGGCGTGCGTCACGCCCTGACTCTGGCAGGCACTCAGGCTGCGCACCCGGCCCTGCTGCATATCGATGTGATCGACCAGCGCGATATTGCCCGCCATCATCGGCAGCGCAGGCAGCACGCTGAGTTCGCTGACCGGATATTGCGCGGCGTAGCGCGTTTGATTACGCGCCTGCTCCTGGCGCAGAAACAGTTGTGAAAGCAGCACCCGCGCGATGTGCAGTGAAGGGGCAAAAAACAGATCGTAGTTTTCCAGCCGATAGTGACGGGACAGCAAGCCGCGCAGCCGATCGCGCGCCGCCGCCCTGGCAGTAGCCTGTTGTGAAGTCATCACGTGACATTTCTCTGTATTATTGTGCTGTGTGAAGGTGGCGATCGCGGCGGACATCGCCGTTGCTGTACACAGCGAGGCCTGTCCGTCAACCCGCCAGATTAAGCAGGAAAGGTTAGGTTAATGCGGCTGGACATTAAAATGATATAAACTGACAATCCCTGTTAGGTTTTTACACAGGGGATGAGTATGACCGCGCTTCCGTCGTTACGTGCACTGCACTATTTTCATCAGGCGGCGCTGCACTGCAGCTTTAGCGTCGCGGCCGAAGGTCTCCATGTCACCCACAGCGCCATCAGCCATCAGATTCGCCAGCTGGAGAGCTGGATGGGCAAGCCGCTGTTTATCCGCACCAACGGGCGCGTGCGCTTAACCTCACACGGCGAACGCCTGCTGGTGAGCTGCCAGAAAGCCTTCAGTGAACTCTCCACCACCTGTGAAAGCATCCGCACCGGTATGCGCAACCATCTCAGCGTTGCCTGCGCGCCGAGTTTTTTGTCCCAGTGGCTGATTCCACGCATCAGCAGTTTTTACCAGCGCTATCCCGATATTGAAGTGCAGTTTCAGCCACAGGGCGATATCGCTCAGCTGCGCAGCGAGCACAGTGATGTGCTAATCCTCAGCTACGAACAACCGCCCGACGACGACATTGATGCCACGCTCATCAGCGATGATTACATTGGCCCGCTGTGCGCCCCGCAGTATGCGGCGCGTTTTCACAGCGAACAGGATCTGGCTGCGCTGCCGTTGCTGCACGCCGATACCCGTCTGCAGGCCTGGGCCGAATGGGCGAAGATCAGCGGCGCGCGCGGTAATTATTGGGTGGGCAAACATTTCGATAATCTGACGCTGGGTATTCAGGCGGCGAGAAACGGTCTGGGCGTAATTGTGGCGCCGCGTCTGCTGGTACGCCAGGAGCTGAATGACGGCACGCTGATCGCGCCGCTGGGGTTCGTGCGCGTCGATCGTGCCACCTGGATGATGACCAAGCGTTCGCGCCAGCACGATGCCGAGATTACGTTGTTTCGCGATTGGTTGCGGGATGAAGCGCTGAAGTAAGCAAGGGCGGTATAAATAAAAAAGGTCGTCATTAATGACGACCCTACGGATAGATGACCAATAAGGTCGTCATCAATGACGACCTTATGGATGACGGTGAGAGGGTAACCTGCAAGGCCGGCATTCATACCGACCGGTCAGATTACCGCTCCGCGTTACGCCGTCAGCAGCTGATTCATGCGGCGGATGAACTGGTTAGGATCGTCCAGCGTGCCGCGCTCGGCCAGCAGCGCCTGATCCAGCAGCAGCTCGACCCATTCCGCAAAGCGTGCTTCGTCCTGCGTGTCAGCCACGCGTTTCACCAGCGTATGATCCGGGTTGATCTCAAAGATATACTTCACTTCCGGCACGTCCTGACCGGCCGCAGCGAACAGCTTCGCCATCTGCGTGGTCATTTCGTTGGCGTCGGTGGTGACAATCGCCGGCGTGTCGGTGAGGCGATGAGTCAGACGCACCTCTTTGACGCGCTCGCCCAGCAGGGTTTTCACACGATCGACGAACGGCTCCAGCGCTTTTTCCGCTTCTTTCTGCTCTTCCGTCTCTTCGTCCGCCAGCTTGCTCAGCGACTCATCGGCTTTGCTCACCGACTGGAAGGCTTTGCCATCAAACTCGGTCAGATAGCTCATCATCCACTCGTCGATACGATCGGACAGCAGCAGGACCTCGATGCCTTTCTTACGGAACAGCTCCAGATGCGGGCTGCTTTTCGCTGCGGCGTAGCTGTCGGCAGTGATGTAGTAAATCTTCTCCTGCCCTTCAACCATGCGGCTGACGTAGTCTTCCAGCGAAATGGTCTGCGCCGCGCCTTCGCTCTGGGTGGTCGCAAAACGCAGCAGCTTGGCGATCGCCTCCTGATTCGCATGATCTTCCGCCGGGCCCTCTTTCAGCACCAGACCGAACTCTTTCCAGAACTGCTGATATTTTTCTGCGTCGTCTTTCGCCAGTTTTTCCAGCATCTGCAGGCTGCGTTTGGTCAGCGCGGCGCGCAGGCTCTGCGTAACGCGGCTGTCTTGCAGAATCTCGCGTGACACGTTGAGTGGCAGATCGCTGGAGTCAATCAGGCCGCGCACAAAGCGCAGATAGTTCGGCATGAACTGTTCCGCGTCATCCATGATGAACACGCGCTGCACGTACAGCTTCAGGCCGTGCTTGCTGTCGCGGTTCCACATATCGAACGGCGCACGCGACGGAATGTAGAGCAGGCTGGTGTACTCCTGCTTGCCTTCCACGCGGTTGTGGCTCCAGATGGCCGGATCGCTGAAATCATGAGCGATGTGTTTGTAGAATTCGTTGTACTCTTCGTCGCTGATTTCGCCTTTGTTGCGCGTCCACAGCGCCTGGGCTTTGTTGATCTTCTCCCAGGTGACGGTGTCGTTCTCTTCGTCTTTGCTCTCGATCTCCACCGGCAGCGCGATGTGATCGGAATATTTGCTGATCACGTTACGCACGCGCCACGCGTCGAGGAAGTCATCTTCGCCTTCGCGGAAGTGCAGCGTGATTTCGGTGCCGCGATCCGCTTTCTCAATTTCCGCCAGCGTGTACTCGCCTTCGCCAGCGGATTCCCAGAACACCCCTTCGTCGGCTTTGGCGCCGGCAGCACGGGTGCGCACGGTCACTTTATCGGCCACGATAAACGCCGAGTAGAAGCCGACACCGAACTGACCGATCAGCTGGCTGTCTTTCGCCTGATCGGAACCCATCGATTCCAGAAACGCTTTGGTACCGGATTTCGCGATGGTGCCGAGGTTCTCAATCACCTCATCACGGCGCATACCGATACCGTTGTCGCTCAGCGTCAGCGTGCGTTTTTCCTTGTCGACCGAGATACGCACGCGCAGATCGCCGTCGCCTTCGTACAGATCCGGCGTCGACAGCGCGCGGAAGCGCAGCTTGTCAGCGGCATCGGAGGCGTTGGAAATCAGCTCACGCAGGAAAATCTCTTTGTTTGAATAGAGGGAATGGATCATCAGGTGCAGAAGTTGTTTTACCTCTGACTGGAAGCCACGCGTCTCTTGTCCTTTCATGGTCATTGCTACCTCAACAGAATCGGGGTTGATCAATTGTTGAGAGAGAAATGGGGATGGCGGGAAAAATTTCAAGCCGGTATCGCAGCAGGATACCGGCAAGTGGTCAGAATTTAATCTTGTGGCGTCCGGCGAGCGAGTGCGACAGCGTTGTGCCGTCGACCATTTCCAGCTCACCGCCGACCGGTACCCCGTGCGCGATGCGGCTGGCGTCAACGCCATACTGGCCGCACAGCTCGGCGATATAGTTAGCGGTGGCTTCACCTTCCACCGTGGGATTGGTGGCGAGAATCACTTCCTGCAGCGTCTCCCGTTCGAGGCGCTGCTCCAGCCGATCCAGACCAATATCCTGCGGGCCGATGCCGTCGAGCGGCGAAAGATGGCCCATCAGCACAAAGTAGCGGCCGCCAAACTGGCCGGTCTGCTCAATGGCATGGATATCCGCCGGGCTCTCCACTACGCAAATCTGGCCGTTTTGCTGACGGCGCGGATTGGCGCAAATGGTGCAGATCTCCTGCTCGGTGAAAGTACGGCAATCGGCGCAATGGCCGATCTCCGCCATGGCGCGAGTCAGCGCCTGCGCCAGACGCATGCCACCGCTGCGGTCGCGTTGCAACAGATGAAATGCCATACGCTGCGCCGATTTCGGGCCAACGCCCGGCAGACAGCGCAGCGATTCCATCAAAGCTTCAAGCAGTGGACTGGTTTGCATCAGAACGGCATCTTGAAGCCAGGCGGCAGCTGCATACCGGCAGAGACGGACGCCATCTTCTCTTTCTGCGTTTCATCAATACGGCGCGCCGCATCGTTGAACGCTGCAGCGATCAGATCTTCCAGCATCTCTTTGTCATCTTCCAGCAGGCTGGGATCGACTTCCACGCGACGGCAGTTGTGCGCACCGTTAATGGTGACTTTGACCAGGCCAGCCCCTGATTCGCCGGTGACTTCCAGCGCAGCGATCTCTTCCTGAACCTTAGCCATTTTGTCCTGCATCTGCTGGGCCTGTTTCATCAGGTTGCCCAATCCGCCTTTACCAAACATAGTTTTCTCTCTCTGCTGGGGCTGCGCGCAACCTCTGCGCGACAGCATGATCATACGGGTCGGATACTCTCTTCATCCAGGTCCGCATCAAAGAAGCGACGCAGCGTCTGAATGTGGGTATCACTTTCGATCGACTGACGCGCCTGCGCCAGCTTCTCTTCATAAATGGCCTGACGCCACTCCAGCGGCGTCAATACCGCCGGATTATCGTCTTCCACGATGGTCAGTTCAACCGTCTCGCCGGCCGCCTGGCTCAGCGCATCCTGCAGGGTCTGACGTGCCGAAGCGGAGTTGAGATGACGCTGGCTGCTGCGCAAATGCAGCGTCACGCCCTGCGCGTTCACCTCTTTCCACGCGTTCAGCGCGACCTGCTGGACCAGCTTTGGCAGCGTCAGCGTGGCGATTTCCGCCGCCCAGGCATCGCGTTGCAGCGCTTCTTCCGCCAGCCTGAGCGCCAGCTCTGGCGTTTTCTCATGCTCCAGCGCAGAACGCAAGGCTTTTGGCGTCGCCACTGGCTCCGGCTTCACCACTTCCTGCTGCTGCGCTTTCCAGCGATAGGCTTCCGGTTTCGCCGGCGCTTTTACCGCCGGCTCAGACGCGCGCTGCTGCACGCGATCGGTGACGCTAGCCAGACGTTCCAGCGCCGGGTTTGCCGGCCGCGCGGAACGCGCTGCCGGCTCACTCTTTTTTGCTTTGCCGGCTCCCTGACGCAGCAGCTGCGTCCGCGCCTGTAACAGCTGACTGGTGGCATCGGGCAAATGATCGGATGCCGGTGCCATATCGGGATAATCATCAGCCGGTGGCGGCGACTCGCCCATCGGCGGTGCCATCTGCGGCTGCGCGGCAGCAGCGGGTGCGGCTTTGGCACCCGGCGCCGGTGCAGCCGGAGCGGGCGCGGTCACCGCCGGTGCGGCTTGTGGCGTCAGTGACGGACGCGCCACCGGCTCAGCAATGGTGGCCTGTGGATGGAACGCCAGCGCGCGCAGCAGCGTCATCTCCACGCCCAGCCGGCGATCCGGTGCCAGCGGCAAATCTTTGCGCCCCATCAGCAGCGTCTGATAGTAAAGCTGAACATCAGCAGGCGGCAGCACGCGCGCCAGTTCGCGCAGGCGCTGCGCCTGGCTGGCATCGTCTTCACCCAGCGAGCCCGGCAGCAGCTGCACCATGGCGATGCGGTGCAGTAAACGCAGCATCTCCACCAGCAGCGCTTCCCACTCCACACCGCGCGATGCGGCCTGGTTCAGCAGCGCCATCACCTGCTCGCCGTTGCCTTCCACCAGCGCTTCAATCAGCGCCAGCGGCTGTTCGTCATCCAGCGTGCCCAGCATCTGCGCCACGCAGTCGCGCGTGACGCTGCCCTGCCCCATGGCGATCGCCTGATCGGTGAGGCTGAGCGCGTCGCGCATACTGCCGTCGGCGGCGCGCGCCAGCAAATGCAGCGCACGCGGCTCGGCATCAATCTGTTCCTGCTGCAGCACGTGCGCCAGCTGCTGCTGAATCTGTTCGACATCCAGCGCTTTAAGGTGAAACTGCAGGCAGCGCGACAGGATGGTCACCGGCAGCTTCTGCGGATCGGTAGTCGCCAGCAGGAATTTCACGTGCGACGGCGGCTCTTCCAGCGTTTTCAGCAGCGCATTGAAGCTGTGACGCGACAGCATATGCACTTCGTCGATCAGATAGACCTTGAAGCGCCCGCGTGCTGGCGCGTACTGCACGTTATCCAGCAGGTCGCGCGTGTCTTCCACTTTGGTGCGCGAGGCAGCATCGATCTCGATCAGATCGACGAAGCGTCCCTGTTCGATCTCGCGACAGTTATCGCACTGTCCGCAGGGCGTGGCGGTAATGCCGGTTTCGCAGTTGAGGCCTTTGGCCAGCAGGCGCGCAATCGAGGTTTTCCCCACGCCGCGCGTGCCGGAAAACAGATAGGCATGGTGGATTCGTCCCAGCGACAGTCCGTTGGCCAGCGCCGTCAGCACATGTTCCTGACCGACTACGTCGGCGAAAGCCTGGGGACGCCATTTTCGCGCAAGTACCTGATAGCTCATGTGGATTAAATCACTGGAGTTGATTAACCTGGCACAGCAGCGCGCGCAGTTGCGCCGATTCTGCCGTGAGACTTAGGGGAAAAATGCGGTGACGCAAACCCTGTTTATTTTGACAGGAGTGTAACAGCCGTAGCCGGATATGCCTATACCCGTGATACGTTGCGCGCTGCGCTTAAGGGCGTCGTTTGGCTGTCCGGGCGTGCGAAGAGGTGCGCCGCCCGACGCGGAGGTCGGCGGCGCGGTTGCCTTAGTGGCCGGGGAAGTTGACCAGGCTGTAGCAGTCGATACCCAGCGCGGTCAGGCGCGCTTCGCCGCTCAGATCGAACAGGTTAATGACGAACGCTGCGTCTTTTACTTCACCGCCCGCACGACGAATCAGTTTCACCGTGGCTTCAATTGTGCCGCCGGTGGCCAGCAGATCGTCCACCACCAGCACCACATCACCCGGCTTGATGGCATCTTTGTGCAGTTCCAGCGCATCTGAACCGTACTCCAGTTCATAGCTTTCGCTGAAGGTTTCACGCGGCAGTTTGCCCGGCTTGCGCACCGGCACAAATCCCACGCCCAGACCCAGCGCAACGGGCGCTCCGAACAGGAAGCCACGCGCTTCGGTGCCCACCACTTTGGTGATGCCTTTGTTACGATAACGCTCCACCAGAATGGCGATCGCCGCGGCATACGCCTGCGGATCTTCCATCAGACTGGTGACGTCACGGAACAGGATGCCCGGCTTCGGATAGTCAGGAATGCTTTTGATGCTGTTTTTGATCAGTTCAAGCTGCTGCGCAGTTGCGGTCATAAAGGTTACGCCTGGAAAAAAATCTAAAACGCGCAGCTTCAACAGCGCCAATACCCGGAAACCGGGTTAAGCGAAGTCGTTTCTCAAAGGGAAGCCACGCACGAAGATGCCCAAATCTAAGCAAACAGCCGGCTAAATGCAACCCTGACGCTACGGTTCGTGCGGGTTCGCACTTTCTGCCACAACCGGAATGCGCCACAGCATGAGCAGCAACAGCGCCAGCATCCCGCCGAGCAGGATGCGCAGCCACAGCAGTTTTACCAGCCAGATGGAGATCGCAAAGGTGATGACAATCAGCAACATGGCGCGCCCTTTAGCGCCGGGTGGCATGGCGCGATGCTGCTGCCAGTGGCGCAGATAGCGGCCAAACGGCGAGCGCCACAGCAGCCAGTGGTGGAAGCGCGGCGACGAGCGGGCAAAACACCAGGCGGCCAGCAACACAAATGGCGTGGTCGGTAGTAAAGGTAATACAATGCCCAGCGTGCCCAGCACAATCGCCAGCCAGCCAAGGCTTAACAGTAAAATGCGCTGCATGCCGGATGCCTGAATAATCTCACAACAGCGCTACGTTAACACAGACGGAATCGAAGTGATGCCTCAACTGCCCGCCCACCAGCGCCTGCAGGCGATAATCGACACGCTGCGCCAGCAGATTGCGCAGCAGCCGGACGGCGACTGCCGCCAGCCACGCTTTGACGCGCAGCTGTTTCGCTGCAAAGGCACGCGGCTGGCTGACTATCTGCATGAGCTGCAGCACAACGTGGCGCAGCTGGCGGCGGCCGACACCGACACATCGCGTCGCCAGTGGCTGGCGCACAAGGTGCTGGATCAGATTGCCGCGCTGCAGCGTGAGTGCCACAGCCAGCAGCTGCGCGTGGCACGTGAACGGCCGCGCCGCGATCCGCTGCAGCCAAAGCGCGATGAGTACCGCGGCTATGAAACGCGACTGCTGGCGATGCTGCAGCAGCGTGAACAGCATCTGGCTCGCGCCGAAACGCTGAGCGTGCAGCAGCAGCTGATGCGCGAGGTGGAGATTCTGCGAGAGCGCCTGGCGCGCTGCCGCGCCGCGCTGCACAAGCTGGAGATCGCGGCGCAGCCGTAGACCGTTCACTTTCCTCTATACTGGACACAGCATTGACGGGAGAAGCCGCATGACCTTAATCATCTGGATTGCGATTGGACTGGCCGCTGGCTGGCTTAAAAGGATGATATTTCCCGGTCGTCCTGGGGGATTAGTGCCAACGCTGGTGCTGGCGGTGATCGGCGCGCTGATTGGCGGCTACATTGCCACTTACTTTACCACGGGCGACCTCGGTACGCTGCACCCGGCGGGTTTTGCTGTGGCGCTGGCTGGCGCTCTGCTGATGCTGCTGGTCGCCGCTAAACTACGCATTTAGGAGACATTATGACGCTGGACACCGCGCCGGACGACATCAAACTGGCGGTCGATTTAATTCAGCTGCTGGAGGAGAATCAGGTGCCCGCGGCCACGGTGCTGGCAGCGCTGGCGATAGTCCAGCGCGATTATGAACAGAAACTGGCGGCGGAACGCAGCGCTTAGCGCGTGCCGGCCAGCGTCGGGCTGAGGCGCAACATATCAATGAAGGCTTCAACCAGCTGTGGCGCTTCACTCACCAGATCAAAACTTTGCGGATTGAATAACCAGCTTTCCATCATGCCGCTGATGTAGCCACGCATCAGCAGCGCTGCCTGGCGGGTGTTGAGGCTGGCCGGTAGCTGCCCGGCCTCAATACAGCTGCGCAGCACTTCTTCAATGCGGTCATAGCACGCCTGCAACAGCCCCTGCTGCATCGCCATCAACGTCGACATTTCGCCAACGAACTCACACTTATGGAAGATAATCTCCATTAATGCGCGTCTTTGTGGATCCTTTGCTGTGGCTTCAAGGATATAGATCAGCATCGAACGCATTACAGAAAGTGGATCGCCGGGGTATTTTGTCTGATACTCAAGTTCCACATCATCAAGCCCGGCGTCACATCGCAGCCAGATCTCCTGTAGCAGATCGGCTTTATTTTTAAAATGCCAGTAGATTGCGCCACGCGTGACGCCAGCGGCCGTGGCAATATCCGCCAGTGAGGTGGCAGCCACACCGTGTTCTGAAAAGTGAGCTAAAGCGGCATCCAGAATTTGGTGTCGCGTTTCAAGTGCTTGCGCTTTGGTTTTTCGTGCCATAGAGGACTGTTTTTACAAACTGGCAAGTTTACATACATTTGTGAATGTATGTACCATAGCACGACCCGTGTTTTAACGCAGCAATGGGTTTAACGGTTTGTGATCCATTGATCATTTGATATCGGACACTAGAGGTTTATTTATGAATAAAAACAGAGGATTAGCGCCTCTGGCGGCCGCCGTGATGCTTACAGGCAGCTTTTTGTTAACAGGATGTGATGATAATAAATCCCAGCAAGCCGCCCAGCAGCAGCCCCCGGAAGTGGGTGTTGTCACGTTAAAAAACGAGCCCCTGAAAATTACCACCGAACTGCCAGGCCGTACGTCGGCATTCCGCGTGGCTGAAGTGCGTCCGCAGGTGTCAGGTATCATTCTGAAGCGTAATTTTGTTGAAGGCAGTGATATTAAAGCCGGCGAGTCGCTGTACCAGATCGATCCCGCAACCTATCAGGCGGCATACGACAGCGCCAAAGGCGATTTAGCTCAGGCTCAGGCCAACGCGCGCGTCGCTCAGCTGACGGTGAACCGTTATAAGCCGCTGCTGGGGACCAAATATATCAGCCAGCAGGACTACGATAACGCTGCCGCAACCGCGGCGCAGACCGCGGCTGCCGTGCAGGCGGCGCAGGCCAATGTGGAAAGCGCCCGCATTAACCTGGCGTACACCAAAGTGACCTCGCCGATTAGCGGCCGCATTGGTAAATCCTCCGTGACCGAAGGAGCGCTGGTGTCTAACGGTCAGACCACTGCCCTGGCGACCGTACAGCAGCTCGACCCGATGTACGTCGATGTGACCCAATCCAGCGACGATTTCCTGCGCCTGCGCGGCGAGCTGGAATCCGGTCAGCTGAAACAGGTCGATGGCAAAGCCAACGTGACCCTGCTGATGGAGAACGGTAGCGCATACAGCCAGCCGGGCACATTGGAATTCTCTGATGTCACGGTCGACGAGACGACGGGTTCGATTACCCTGCGCGCGATTTTCCCGAACCCGGATCACCGTTTGCTGCCGGGCATGTTCGTGCGGGCGCGTCTGGATGAAGGCACCAATCCTACGGCGCTGCTGGTACCACAGACCGGTGTAACCCGTACGCCAACCGGAGAAGCCTCGGCGATGGTGGTGGGCGCAGATAATAAAGTCGAAGTGCGTAAGATTACCGCGAATCAGGCGTTTGGCGACAAATGGCTGGTCACCGAGGGCCTGAAAGAGGGCGATCGCGTGATTACCGTCGGTATTCAGCGTGCTAAACCGGGTGCTCAGGTGACGCCGCAGGAAGTCAAAGATGATGCCAAAGCCGCACCGGAATCTCAGTCTGCTAAATCATCGTCATAAACAGGAGCCGTTGATACATGGCTAAGTTCTTTATCGATCGCCCCATTTTTGCCTGGGTGCTTGCCATCATTATTATGCTGGCGGGTGCGCTATCGATTATCAATCTGCCGATTGAGCAATACCCCAATGTTGCGCCGCCGGCTGTTGAAATCCAGGCATCTTATCCGGGTGCAGATGCGAAAACGCTACAGGATTCGGTAACCCAGGTTATCGAACAGAACATGAACGGCATCGACGGGCTGATGTATATGTCCTCGAGCAGTGATTCATCCGGTACGCTGACGCTGACGCTGACTTTCCAGTCCGGTACTGACGCCGACATTGCTCAGGTGCAGGTGCAGAACAAGCTGCAGCTGGCAATGCCGCTGTTACCGCAGGAAGTACAGCAGCAGGGGATTCAGGTGAAAAAATCCTCCAGCAGCTTCCTGATGGTCGCCGGTTTCGTGAGCGAAGACGGCAGCATGACGCAGAACGACATCTCGGACTACGTCGCGTCGAATATCAAAGATCCGATCAGCCGTACGCCTGGCGTCGGCGATACCCAGGTGTTTGGTGCGCAGTATGCGATGCGTATCTGGCTCGACCCGCACAAGCTCAACAACTTCCAGCTGACGCCGGTCGATGTAATCAGCGCGCTGCAAACGCAGAACACCCAGGTGGCCGCGGGT
Organism: Pantoea dispersa; assembly: GCF_035783935.1. Classification (GTDB taxonomy): domain Bacteria; phylum Pseudomonadota; class Gammaproteobacteria; order Enterobacterales; family Enterobacteriaceae; genus Pantoea; species Pantoea dispersa_C. The sequence goes on from NZ_JALKOV010000008.1 coordinate 71,802, forward strand.
CAGCTGGGCGGAACGCCGCCGGTGCCCGGTCAGCAGCTGAATGCTTCGATCATCGCTCAGACGCGTCTGACCTCGACCAAAGAGTTCGGCAACATCATGCTGAAGGTCAATCAGGACGGCTCACAGGTGCGCCTGCGCGATGTCGCGAAGATTGAACTCGGCGGTGAAAACTACGAGATCATTGCCCGCTATAACGGCAAACCGGCTTCCGGTATCGGCGTTAAACTGGCAACCGGCGCCAACGCACTGGATACCGCCGACGCGGTGAAAGCGGAGCTGGCCAAGCTGGAGCCGTTCTTCCCGGCCGGCATGAAAACCGTTTATCCGTACGACACCACGCCATTCGTTAAGATCTCTATTTTCGAAGTGGTGAAAACGCTGTTCGAAGCCATCGTGCTGGTGTTCCTGGTGATGTATCTGTTCCTGCAGAACTTCCGCGCAACGCTGATTCCGACCATCGCCGTACCGGTCGTGCTGCTGGGAACCTTTGCCATCATCAGTGCCTTCGGCTATTCGATAAACACCCTGACGATGTTCGGCATGGTGCTCGCCATCGGCCTGCTGGTGGATGACGCCATCGTCGTGGTCGAGAACGTTGAGCGCGTGATGGCGGAAGAAGGTTTACCGCCGAAAGAAGCCACCAAACGCTCGATGGAACAGATTCAGGGCGCACTGGTGGGCATCGCGCTGGTGCTGTCGGCGGTATTTATCCCGATGGCATTCTTCGGCGGCTCAACCGGGGTGATTTATCGTCAGTTCTCGATCACCATCGTGTCGGCGATGGCGCTGTCGGTGCTGGTGGCGTTGATTCTGACGCCAGCGCTGTGTGCCACCATGCTGAAGCCGATCAAAAAAGGCGATCATGGTAAAACCACCGGCTTTTTTGGCTGGTTTAACCGCCTGTTTGATAAGAGCACCAACCACTACGTCGACAGCGTCGGCCACATTGTGCGCAGCACCGGCCGTTATCTGCTGATTTATCTGCTGATTGTGGTCGGCATGGCTTACCTGTTCCTGAAACTGCCTACCTCGTTCCTGCCGGAAGAGGATCAGGGTCTGTTACTGGCGCAGGCGCAGCTGCCTGCCGGTGCGACGCAGGAACGTACGCAGAAGGTGCTGGATCAGGTTACCGACTACTTCCTGACCAAAGAGAAAGACAGCGTGAACTCGGTGTTTACCGTTAACGGCTTCGGCTTTGCCGGTCGTGGACAGAACACCGGTATCGCCTTCGTCAGCCTGAAGCCATGGGATGAACGTGGCGATGCCAGCCTGAAGGTGCCGGCAATTGCCGGACGCGCCATGCAGGCGCTGGGTCAGATCAAAGACGCCATGGTGTTCCCGTTCAACCTGCCGGCCATTATCGAACTGGGTAACGCCACCGGCTTCGACTTCCAGCTGATCGACCAGGGTAACCTTGGCCATGAGAAGCTGACCGAAGCGCGTAACCAGCTGTTTGGCATGATCGCCCAGCATTCAGATACGCTGGTGGGCGTGCGTCCGAACGGTCTGGAAGATACACCGCAGTACAAACTGATTATCGATCAGGAAAAAGCGCAGGCGCTTGGTGTGTCGCTGTCTGACATCAACACCACGCTGGGTGCAGCCTGGGGTGGTTCTTACGTCAACGACTTCATCGACCGCGGTCGCGTGAAGAAAGTGTACGTGATGGGTCAGGCCGACTCGCGCATGCTGCCGGACGACATCAGCAAATGGTACGTGCGCAACAGCGTCGGCACCATGGTGCCATTCTCCGCCTTCTCATCGGCGAAATGGCAGTATGGTTCACCGCGTCTGGAGCGTTACAACGGTCTGCCATCCATGGAGATTCTCGGTCAGGCGGCACCGGGCAAGAGTTCGGGTGATGCCATGAACCTGATGGAAAGCCTGGCGTCGAAACTGCCTGCGGGTATCGGCTACGACTGGACCGGCATGTCCTATCAGGAGCGCCTGTCCGGTAACCAGGCACCAGCGCTGTACGCCATTTCACTGATTGTGGTGTTCCTGTGTCTGGCTGCACTGTATGAGAGCTGGTCGATTCCGTTCTCCGTCATGCTGGTGGTCCCGCTGGGTGTGATTGGCGCCCTGCTCTTCACCACGCTGCGCGGTCTGAGTAACGACGTCTACTTTGTGGTAGGTCTGTTGACCACCATCGGGTTGTCGGCGAAGAACGCCATCCTGATCGTTGAATTCGCCAAGGATTTGATGGAGAAGGAAGGCAAAGGACTGGTCGAGGCGACGCTGGAAGCTTCACGTATGCGTCTGCGTCCGATTCTGATGACCTCGCTGGCGTTTATCCTCGGCGTACTGCCGCTGGCAATCAGCAGCGGTGCCGGCTCCGGCGCACAGAACGCCGTGGGTACCGGCGTGATGGGCGGTATGGTGACCGCGACCGCGCTGGCGATCTTCTTCGTGCCGGTGTTCTTTGTGGTGGTGCGCCGCCGTTTCAGCAAGAACAAGTCTGAGCTGGAACAGGGCCATCCGGCCGATCACACTCACTGATATTTTCTCTCTGCTAAAAGGCCGCGCAAGCGGCCTTTTTTATTGCGCACTCTCCTGCCCGCGGGTTGCCTGACAAATCCTCAGCGCCAGCGTGGTTGCAATCCTCCTGCCGCGGGTTCATAATATTGTTATATTATAACATTACATGAGGGCACTATTATGAAACCGAACATTCATCCGCACTACCGTCCTGTGGTGTTCCACGACACCACCGTTGACGAATACTTCAAAGTCGGCTCGACAATTCAGACCGACCGCACCATCCAGTTTGAGGGCGAAGAGCTGCCGTACGTCACGCTCGACGTGTCGTCAAAATCACACGTTTACTACACCGGTAAACAGAAAGAGTTCGCCAAAGAAGGCAGCGCCGCACGCTTCAACAAGCGCTTTGGCAGCTTCCTGACGCGCAGCAAGTAAGCGGAGTTCATCACCATGCAGGTCGTCAGTTCATTACGGTCAGCAAAGACCCGTCACAAAGATTGCAAAGTCGTGCGGCGTAAAGGTCGTATTTATGTGATTTGCAAAACCAACCCGCGCTTTAAGGCGGTTCAGGGAAGAAAGAAAAAACGTTAGGAAAGTGTCGTGATAATTGGCCGGGATGCTCCCCGGCCTTTTTTTTACTTCATGCTGTGCAGCAGGGTTTCGACGTTGTGCTTGAACGCCGCCTCATAGGTAGGTGCCGGCCCGTTCGCCGCTGACAGCGCTTCCGGGTAAAGCTCGCCACCCGGTTGCGCGCCGGTCTCGCTGGCGATCTGTTTCACCAGACGTGGATCGGTCTGATTCTCCATGAAATAAGTGGTGATGTGCTGCGTCCGCAGCTGTTTGATGATGGCGGCGACATCGCTGGCGCTGGCTTCTGCTTCAGTCGAGAAGCCAACCGGCGCGAGGAAAGTCACGCCATAGCGCTGGCCAAAGTAGCCAAAGGCATCATGGCTGGTCAGCACCTTGCGCTTAGCGGGCGCCACGCCGGCGAATTCGGTTTTGGCCCAGCTGTCCAGCTTCTGCAACTGTTGAATGTAGCGTTCACCGCTGTGACGGATATCGGCGGCATCGTCCGGATCGGCCTTAATCAGCGCGTTCATCACATTGGTGGCGTAGATCACGCCGTTATGCATACTGTTCCACGCGTGCGGATCGGTGATGGTTTTGCCATCCTCCTCCATTTTGCGCGTGTTGACGCCGTTCGACGCCACCACCACCGTGCCTTTGTAGCCGGACGCGCTAATCAGCCGGTCCATCCAGCCTTCCATGCCCAGCCCGCTAACGAATACCACATCGGCCTGCGCCAGCGCCTGGCTATCCTGCGGCGTCGGTTCAAAGGTGTGCGGATCGCCGTCCGGTCCCACCAGCGACTTCACCTTAACGTGATCGCCCCCAACCTGCTTCACAATGTCAGCCAGCACGGTAAAACTGGCTACGGCATCCACGGTTTTTGCCAGCGTCAGCGGGCTGATCAGCATCGCGCCGATCGCCAGACTCAGCGGTAATTTCTTCATCACTATCCCCTTTTCATCTTGTTATCGACGGCGCAGCAGGCCGCCACATGGTCCTGTCAAAACAGACAGCAAAAACAGTACGGCGGCGCTCAGCACCACGGCCGGTCCGGCGGGCAGCGAATAGTGCCAGGAGAGCATCAGGCCGGTAAAAGCAGCAATCAGCGCCAGCAGCATGGCAATCGCCAGCATGCTGGCAAGGTGACGGCTCCAGAAGCGGGCACTGGTGGCGGGCAGCATCATCAGCCCGACCGACATCAGCGTGCCGAGCACCTGAAAACCGGCCACCAGATTCAGTACCACCAGCGTGAGAAAAATGCCGTGCACCAGCGGCGCACTCCATTTGCCCTGAGCACGCAAGAAATCGGGATCAAAGGCATCGATCACCAGCGGCCGGAAGATCATCGCCAGCATCAGCAGCGTAAACGCGGCAATGCCGCCCACCAGCACAATCGCGCCGTTATCCACCGCCAGCAGCGAACCGAACAGCACGTGCAGCAGATCGACGCTGGAACCGCGCAGCGATACCAGCGTGACGCCAAGCGCCAGCGAACCGAGATAGAAGCCGGAGAAGCTGGCATCCTCTTTCAGGTGGGTATAACGGCTGACGGCACCGGACAGCAGTGCCACCGCCAGTCCGGCAATCAGTCCGCCGATGCCCATCGCCACCAGCGATAAGCCCGAGACCAGATAGCCGATGGCGGCGCCCGGCAGCACTGCATGCGACAGCGCATCGCCGACCAGACTCATCCGGCGCAGCGAGAGAAAAACGCCGAGCGGCGTAGCACTGATCGCCAGCGCCATACAGGCCACCAGCGCACGGCGCATAAAGCCGAATTCAATAAAGGGATAAAGTAACGTCACGATGCCACCCGGCACAGCGGCGGCTGCGCGCTGTCGCGCGCATCCAGCGACAGCACGTCGCGAAAATAACGTGTCACCAGCGGTTTATCGTGCAGCACCACCAGCAGCGTGGTGCCTGCTCGCTGCTGCTGTTCGAGAATCGACATCAGCAGGGTTATCGTCGGTGTATCAATGCCGTTGAAGGGTTCATCCAGCAGCCACAGCCGGCTGCGCTGCAGCATCAGGCGCGCAAACAGCACGCGCTGCAGCTGCCCGCCGGAGAGCATGGAAGGCTGCGCAGTGGCGAAGTCGCGCATCTGCACGGCTTCCAGCGCCGCGTCAATTTCCCGACGCAGCGCGCGCGTGATGCCGCCGAACCAGCCGCAGCGCGGCCAGCAGCCCATGGCAACTAATTCATAGACCGTGAGAGGAAAACGCGTATCGAGTTCGCTGCGCTGCGGCAGCCAGCCCACGGCGTTGCGCGGAAGCTGCAGTTCACAGCGGCCAGCCACCGGCGGCAACAATCCGGCAATGGTTTTGAGCAGGGTCGATTTTCCGGTGCCGTTAGCGCCCACCAGCGCCGTCATGCTGCCGGCAGCCAGTTCTCCGTTGACCACCGGCGTAACCGCCCTGCCCTGATAGCCGCCCTGCAAACGATGAAATCGCATCATTTTTGCAGACCCCATAAGATGGCGCAGGCCAGCAGGCTACCCAGCAGCAGCGCGACCAGCAGGCGTCCGCCGAGCGAAAGCAGTAATCCACTGTGATTCATAATATGCAACCAAAATGTTATAACATAACAATATACTAGCCGATTGCCGGACCGGGATGCGCGGCCGAAAGTGTTTCAAAAGTTAACCATCCGCGGAACGAGCTGTGGTTTTTAGTGCGGTGACGTTAGCGCCCATCACAGCAATCGCCCATTCTGTTTACCGATGACTTGCAATGTCGCGCCGGAAGCTCAATGATGGAACTCTCCTCGCTTTTTTACGGGAAGCCGAATGCAGTCTATTATTCATAGTGATATTGACGTGGATGAAGAGGATTGCGACAAGCTACGCAATCTTATCCAGGGGAATATTCTCAAAATAGCCAAAGACCTGGCCGGCGATTTACAGTGGTATTCGCAAAACGCGCAATTAGTTCCGGACAGCTTTACTCTTATTTCCATTCAACCCGTCGGCAACAAACGATTTAAAATGCTTTACGATTTCAGGTGGGATTTATTTAATCCCTGCCTTGATCTAAATGAAACCTTTACCCAACGTGAAGAAGTTGTGTTTGCGATAACGCCCGGTGCGCTGGTGTTCGAGGTGATCGACAATACCCGCCCGTCACCGAGCGATGAATTGTAATATTTAGTAATTGGGTGAGCAAAACTAATGATTGTGGATTATATTTAACAGGTCGCTGAATTCTTCTTTATTCGTGATCGCTCCCTGGTAGCTTTTCCAAATCTCGCCGCCTCGCGGTAACTGTGCTCGCTATGGAGGGGAAAAAGATGGACGAATACTCACCGAAACGGCATGATATTGCCCAGCTTAAATTTCTGTGTGAGAACCTGTTTGACGAAAGTATGGCGACGCTGACCGACAGCCATCACGGCTGGGTTAATGATCCCACTTCGCCAGGCAATTTACAGCTCAACGATTTGATTGAGCATATCGCCTCTTTCACAATGAATTACAAAATTAAGCATGTTGAAGATGAAGCGCTGATTACGCAAATCGATGAATATCTTGACGATACCTTTATGCTGTTTAGCAGTTATGGAATCAACACTCAGGATCTTCAACGGTGGCAACGTTCAGCTAAACGCTTATTTAATCTGTTCGCCGAAGAGTGCGCTTATCTCCAGCAACCCAGCCATTCCTTTTAGCATCAGAGTGAGACCGGTTTATTTATGAACAACCCAACCTTAACTAAAACAGACTATTTGATGCGACTGCGTCGTTGTCGCTCAATAGACACCCTCGAACGGGTGATTGAAAAGAACAAGTATGAATTATCTGATGACGAGTTAGCGGTATTCTACTCCGCAGCCGATCACCGTCTGGCCGAGCTCACCATGAACAAGCTCTACGATAAAGTGCCGGGATCTGTCTGGAAGTTCGTCCGCTAATTTTTACTCCGCAGTCGTTTCGTAACTCTCCCCTTTTACATGGATGATACGCTGGCAAAGGAGTGCCGATACGGTGCTGTGCGGCGTGGCGCGCTGGGATTTTGGCGGTGCGGAAATGGTGGAGGCCCTGCCAGCTACATCCCGGCACACGCGTCGCCTGCTGCGGCTGCTTCCTTCCGGACCTGACCGAGTTCACAAGTTAGCGTTGCGGGAGAACCAACAGGGCCCCCATTGACGAGCTCTCATGTTGAGAGCGCTGGCATTATCGGGGAAGCCCCTGGCAATTGCAAGCGCAGGCCGGGCAACCGTTGGTTTCTTGAACAGGTCAGCGCCAAAACCCTGCTGAGCACTGCAACCGCATGTTAGAGTGACGCTTTTCCGACTGACAAGGTGATGTCGATGGGCGAACAGAGCAATTTTTCCGAGCGCGTCTGGCAAATTGTCGCCGCAATCCCGGCCGGTAAAGTGACCACCTATGGCGATGTCGCCCTGCTGGCCGGTTCACCGCGCGCGGCGCGCCAGGTGGGCGGCGTGCTGCGGCGCCTGCCGCCGGGCAGTAAGCTGCCGTGGTTCCGCGTGATTAATCGACAGGGTCGTATTTCGCTGCAGGGCGACGATCTTTTCCGCCAGCGCGATGCGCTGGAAGCCGAAGGCATTGAAGTGAGCGATGCAGGAGAAATTGAGCTGGCGAAGTATCGCTGGGCGTATTGATGCAAGCGGTGCAAAATGCGACCCCCGCGCCCGCAGCCGTTACGTAAAGCCGCTGTCTCGTCCCTGATCGCTCGGCACACGCCATCCCTGGCGTGTGACGCTTTACTTCACGGCAGCGGGCCCGTGAGCCCGTCTGCTGCGATGGGTGCGTTAAGCCTTACAGACTGGTCGGAGCCGGCACGGATGCTGACGGCGTCACCTGCGTTGGCGACGTCGAAGGCACGGTGGTGGCAGCGCCCGGCTGGGTTGGCATCGCCATGTTGGTCACCGGCACCAGCAGCAGTTCCGCTTTAGTACCCCCCTGGTTAATCACCGGTTTCACCGTATCAGTGATAAACGCCAGCTTGCCGTCGATGGTGATTGCCGCGCTCAGCAGGATGCGCGCATTCGGCTGAATATCGGCCGGGTTAAATGGCAGCACGAACTGGAATGGTGCCTGCTTGCCCTCGGTGCGTACCACACGCTGTGACAGCACTTTAGATGGCGCATCTGCCAGTGACGCATCGGCCAGCGTCACGGTCAGCACGGCATCCGGCGGCAGCGCAATACGCTGGCGAATGTAAACGGAACCGCTTACGTTGGGCTGGGCTATCGCCGACGGCTGCCCGGCCACGCTGGCGCCTAAGGTTGGCGTCGGCACGGGTTTACTGTGATCGGCACAGCCGGTGATTGCCACCGCCAGAGTCATACCGCTAATTACATGCCAGAGTTTCATCGATGTCGTCTCCTTATGAACACTATGATTGTCGGCGGTAAATTGACTGGCTGGATTTTCAACCGCCGATTGTTGTTAATTCTGGCACAAAAATCCGCATTGCGCCTGAAGCCGCGCCATGCCACTGAAATCAGAGTAAAAGCGTTGCGCAAACTGGTCTGATCTTTCACACTGGCGCTATCGGCAACACTGAGGAATCCGTTATGAGCCAGGCACTGCACAACCTGCTTAATTTATTGAATCTGGAAAAACTGGAAGAGGGTCTGTTTCGCGGCCAGAGCGAAGATCTCGGTCTGCGTCAGGTGTTCGGCGGTCAGGTGGTTGGCCAGGCGCTGTACGCGGCGAAACAAACCGTGCCGGAAGCCCGCATTATTCACTCGTTTCACAGCTACTTCCTGCGCCCGGGCGACAGTCAGAAAGCGATTATTTACGATGTGGAAACCCTGCGCGACGGCAAAAGCTTCAGCGCCCGCCGCGTCAGCGCCGTGCAGAATGGTCAGCCGATCTTCTATATGACCGCCTCTTTTCAGGCACCGGAAGACGGCTTTGAGCACCAGAACAGCATGCCGCCGGTGCCGGGACCGTACAATCTGCCGTCCGAGCAGGATCTCGCCCACCGGCTGGCTGCACACCTGCCGCTCAAGCTGAAAGAAAAATTCCTCGCCGAGCGCCCGCTGGATATCCGCCCGGTGCAGATTCACAACCCGCTCAAAGGTCACGTTGATGAGCCGCTGCGCCAGGTCTGGGTGCGCGCTAACGGTCAGCTGCCGGACGATCGCCGCATTCATCAATATCTGCTTGGCTACGCCTCCGATCTCAATTTCCTGCCGGTTGCGCTGCAGCCGCACGGTAAGGGCTTTCTTGAGCCGGATATGCAGGTGGCGACGATTGACCACTCGATGTGGTTCCACCGTCCATTCGATCTCTCCGAGTGGCTGCTGTACAGCGTGGTGAGCACTTCGGCGTCCGGTGCTCGCGGTTTTGTGCGCGGAGAATTCTTCAGCCAGGACGGCACGCTGGTGGCGACCACGGTGCAGGAAGGCGTGATGCGCCAGCGCGAAGCATAAAAAAAGGGGCGATTATCTCGCCCCTTTTTCATCATTATAGTTATAGCGCACTGCTCTTCTGTCAGCCGGCACTCACTTACTGGTTGTAAGCATTCTCGCCGTGGCTGTTCACATCCAGACCTTCACGTTCCTGTTCTTCCGGTACGCGCAGGCCAACAATCATATCTGCCAGCTTGAAGCCCACGAAGGCTACCACGCCAGACCAGACGATGGTCAGGCCACAGCTGAACAGCTGTACCCAAACCTGATGGCCCATGGTCACGCCTTCCGCGTAGCCCACGCCGCCCAGTGAAGAGGAGGCGAACACGCCGGTCAGGATACAGCCAAGGATACCGCACACGCCGTGCACACCAAACACATCACACGGGTCATCAACACGCAGCCATTTCTTCAGCGTGGTCACGCCCCAGATCCCTGCCAGGCCACCTGCCAGACCGATAATCAGTGCACCGCCGACGCCGACATAACCACAGGCTGGCGTGATGGCGACCAGACCCGCGATGAAGCCAGAAGACGCACCCAGCAGCGAAGGCTTGCCGCGCAGCGCCCACTCACCAAACACCCACGACAGCACCGCACCGGCGGTAGCTACCACGGTATTCAGGAAGGCCAGCGCCGCGATTTCGTTAGCGGACGAAGCGGAACCGGCGTTAAAGCCGAACCAGCCCACGTACAGAATCGCTGTACCGGTGAAGACCATTGGCAGGTTGTGCGGTTTAAACGCTTCTTTACCGAAGCCAGCACGTTTGCCCACCAGGTAAGCACCAACCAGACCGGCAACAGCGGCGTTGATGTGCACCACGGTACCGCCAGCGAAGTCCAGCGCGCCATCCTGTGCCAGGAAGCCGCCTGCCCACACCATATGTGCAATCGGCAGATAGGCCAGCGTCAGCCATACCAGCACGAAAATCAGCACCGCTGAGAAGCGAATACGCTCAGCCAGCGAGCCAACAATCAGCCCCACGGTGATACAGGCGAAGGAAGCCTGGAACGCCACGTGAATGTACTGATAGAAGCTGCCCATCACGGCTTTCAGCTCGATATTTTTCAGCATCGCCCACTGGAAGTTACCGAAGAAGGCATTGCCTTCACTGAACGCCAGCGAGTAGCCGTAAACGATCCACAGTACGCAGACCAGAGCGAACGTCACCGCGACCTGGGTCAGCATGGACAGCACGTTCTTACCGCGAATCAGGCCGCCGTAAAACAGGGCGATGCCGGGAATTGTCATGAACAGTACCAGCGCGGTACAAATCATCATAAACGCGTTATCGGCTTTATCCGCTACGGCAGGCGCAGCTGCCATCGCGAGAGACGGTAACAGCGCCAGGCTGGTGAGGCCCAACTTCGTCATTACTTTATTCATTTCTTTCCATCCCATCACAATTCAGAGCCCCAGTTACAGTGCTGCTTCGTCGGTCTCGCCGGTACGAATACGAATCACGCGCTGCAGTTCCGCGACGAAAATTTTGCCGTCGCCAATTTTGCCGGTGTACGCGGCTTTGCTGATCACATCCACCACTTCATCCAGCTGATCGTCCGCAATCGCAATATCGATTTTTACTTTTGGCAGGAAGTTCACGCTGTACTCGGCACCGCGGTACAGTTCTGCATGGCCTTTCTGACGACCGAAGCCTTTCACTTCCGTCACGGTCAGGCCCTGAATGCCAATGGAGGATAAAGCTTCACGCACGTCCTCCAGCTTAAATGGTTTGATTACCACGGTAACCAGCTTCATACGTTCCCCTCCGGATATAAAAATAGGTGAGTCTTCGCGGACACGCAGAGAGTTAAGCAAAGGCTGTGCCACAAATGGCAAAAGCAGGCGTTAAGGCTGCCGGGCGCAGATTGTCGCGCTCCGGTATGGGGTAACAGGGACGGTTTTCATCTGAGAAAACAGAAAGGTGGGACTTTACTGCACTCCTTTGGTGCTTACGGCCTCAAAGGAGTGCATCAATACAGAACATTCCGATAAATCTGCGCAAAAAAGGTGCAAATTACCCTTCTGCTGCTGCGGGTATGCCCGCCGCAAGTTCATCGCCGGCCTGCTGCAGCTGATACATCTGCCAGTAACGGCCCTGCTGGGCCAGCAACTGCGCGTGCGTGCCGCGCTCCACGACCTGGCCACGATGCAGCACCAGAATCTGATCGGCTTCGATGATAGTGGAAAGGCGATGGGCGATCACCACCAGCGTACTGTGCTGACGCAACGTGCGCAGCGCCTGCTGAATCGCCTGTTCCGTGCCCGAGTCGATATTGGCGGTAGCCTCATCGAGGATCAGAATCTGCGGCAGCGATACCAGCACGCGCGCCAGCGCCAGCAACTGCTTCTGTCCGACTGACAGCGTGTTGCCCTGCTCGCCGAGCCGGGTATGAATACCGTCCGGCATGGCGCGCGCCAGCGCGGCCAGCTGCACGGTTTCCAGCGCGCGCCACACATCAGCTTCGGCAATATCACGCCCGAGGCGCACGTTGGCCAGCAGCGTATCAGCCAGCACTACCGGATCCTGCTGCACCATCGCCACGCTGCCGCGCAGCGCATCATGCGTCAGCTGACGCAGCGGACGACCGTCCAGTTCAATGCTGCCGCGCGTCACCGGATAGTAGCCCATCAGCAGATTGGCTAAAGTGCTTTTGCCGCTGCCGGTATGACCGACCAGCGCGACAAAGCCACGCGCCGGCACGTCGAGATCGATATGGCTGAGCACGTCACGATCGTCGCGATAGGCAAAGCTGACGTCACGCAGGCAGATACGCCCGGAAGCCAGCGGCTGGTTATCACTGCCGTAGCCCTGTTGCGCCGCATCCATCAGTTCAAAAATACGCTCGCCTGACACCACCGCCTGCTGCAGCATTGATTGCTGCGTGGTGAGCTCGATCAGTGGCTCGTTAAGACGGCCAAGATAAGTGATAAAGGCATAGAGCACACCAACCTCAAACACGCCCGGCGTGGCAAAGCTGAACAGCATCAGCAGACCGCACAAAATCAGTGCAGAAAACAGGCTGAGCAGCGGACGCAGCAGAAAGCCGTCCAGCCGCAGCGTCTGCATGCGCGCCAGATAGTGCGAACGGCTGGCTTCGCCTATGCGCTCGCCAAAGCGCGCCTGCTGGCGAAACTGCTGGATCACGCTCATGCCGTTGATCACTTCGTTGAAGCCATTGTTAATGTCGGCCAGATAGCTGCGCACGCGGCGCGCAATCGGCGTGCTGTAGCGCTGATAAATCAGCATCACCGTCAATACCTGCGGGAAAATCACCAGCGCCACCAGCGCCATGCGCCAGTCGAGCGCAAACATCGCCACCAGCATCGCACCAATCAGCGCTGCGCTGCGCAGCACGGTGGCCACCACCGTCACATAGAGATCTTTGATCACTTCGGTATCATTGGTGACGCGCGAAATGATCTGCCCTACCGGCTGCGTATCAAAGGCGCTGAGCGGCTGACGCAGCGCTGCATTCATCACGTCGACGCGCAGTTGCTGCACCACACCAATCGCCGCGCGGTTAAACAGCAGCGCCTGCAAATAGTGCAGGCCGGCCGCCAGCAGCTGCAGCAGCACAAAGCCCACCAACAGCCCGGCCACGATGCCCCACGGCATCTGGTGCTTCGCCACCAGGTTATCGATAAAATAGCTCACCAGCACCGGGCCGGTGACTTCGGCGGCGGCGGCAATCCAGAGCATGCCAACGGCCAGCCACAGCGACTTACGCCACGGTTTGCCATACGCCAGCAGGCGTTTCAGCGTTGGCCATAAGCGTTGTGATTTAGCCATGGTCGGCTCCTTCTGCTGCTTCGTCCTCATCCAGCGCGGCTTCCAGCTGCTGATAGCGATACATATCGCGGTACCAGCCCGGCTGCGCCGCCAGCGTATCGTGGTCGCCACGCTGCGCCACCGCGCCCTGCTGCAGCACCAGAATTTCGCTGGCCTCGGTCAGCGCTGACAGACGGTGCGCGCTGATAATCAGCGTGCGCCCTTTTCCCCAGATGCGCAGGTTGTGCAGGATTTCATGCTCGGTACGGCCATCGACCGCCGACAGCGCATCGTCGAGGATCAGAATCTCCGCGTTGAGCAGCAGCGCGCGCGCAATGGCGATGCGCTGTTTCTGCCCGCCAGAGAGCATCACGCCGCGCTCGCCCACTTCCGTCTGGTAACCCTGCGGCAGGCGCAGAATGTCATCGTGCACGCAGGCCATCTGCGCCGCGCGCTCAATCTCTTGCTGCGTCGCCTCCGGCCGGCCCAGCGCCAGGTTATTCGCAACGGTATCGGAAAACAGGAACGGCGTCTGGCTGACCACGGCCAGCCGGCTGCGCCAGCTATCCAGCCGCAGCTGCGGCAGCGGAATATCGTGATAGCGGATGTCGCCCTGATCGATATCGAAGTGGCGCTGAATCAGGCTCAGCAGCGTACTTTTGCCGCAGCCGGTGGGGCCGCACAGCCCGAGCATCTGCCCCGGTTGCAGCTGAAAATTCACCTGGCTCAGCACCGGCGCGGCGCTCGCCGGATAGTGAAATTCGCGGATCGCCACCTGCAGGACGCCCGCTTCCGCTGGCAGTAGCTGATTGCCGTCCTCTACCGCCGGCGCTTCCGCCAGCAGCGCGCGAATGCGGCTCCACGCCGCGCTGCCGCGCTCAACGATGTTAATCATCCACGCCAGCGCCAGCATCGGCCAAATCATCAGCCCTAAGTACATGACGAAACTGGTGAGCTGCCCGAGCGTCAGAGAGCCATGCCACACCATCCAGCCGCCACCGGCAATCGCCAGCAGGTTAGAGAAGCCGACGGCGATGTAAATGATCGGATCGAAACGCGCATCGACGCGCGCCACGTGCAGATTCTTGCGGCCGGTGTCGCTGGCGATCCCGGCAAACTGATTGGACTGATGATCTTCCAGGCCAAAGGCTTTGATCATGCGGATGCTGGTCAGGCTCTCCTGCGTTTGGTCGTTCAGGCTGGAGAACGCTGCCTGCGCCACTTTGAAGCGCTGATGCAGACGTGCACCATCTTTCTGGATCGCCAGCGCCATCAGCGGCATCGGGATCAGGGCCAGCAGCGTCAGCTCCCAGCTGATCTGCACGCTCATTACCGCCAGTACCACCAGCCCCATCACCAGCGAATCCACCAGCGTTAGCACGCCTTCACCGGCGGCAAACACCACACGGTCGACATCGTTGGTGGCGCGGGCAATCAGATCGCCGGTGCGGTGGCGCAGGTAAAATGCCGGATGCTGGCGACTAAGCTGGCGGTAAAAATCTTCGCGCAGTTCCACCGCCAGCTGGTAAGAGGCACCAAACAGCAGCACGCGCCACACGTAGCGCAGCAGATAGACGATGACAGCGGTCACCAGCATCACGCCGATCCACAGGAAAATCTCGCCGCGCGTCAGCGTGTGCTGGGTGACGCCGTCGACAATCACGCCGACCAGATGCGGTGGCAGCAGCTGCAGCAACGCAATGATGATCAGCAAGCTGATGGCGCCCAGATAGCGCCGCCACTCGCGCAGAAAATACCAACTTAACTGGCTGAATAATCGCACAAAACAATCTCTTGTGATGCCCGCTCAGGGCGCTACCGGCAAGGCGGTGGTGTATTTAATCTCTTCCATAGCGAAGCTGGAGGTGACGTCAATCAGCCCCGGTACGCCGTTAACCAGACGCTTGTAAAACGCATCGTAGCTCTTCATATCGGCCACCTGGATGCGCAGCAGGTAATCGTATTCGCCCGCCATGCGGTAAAAAGCCATCACCTCCGGCATCTGCTGCACGACCGCGACAAACTGCTGAAACCAGTCGCTGCTGTGCTGCTGGGTTTTGATCAGCATAAAGGCGGTGAGCGACAGGCCGAGCTTTTCACCATCCAGCAACGCGACGCGCGCCCGAATAATGCCATCATCTTCCAGCTTTTTCAGGCGTTTCCAGCACGGCGTGGTAGTGAGGTTCACCGCATCGGCCAGCGCCTGCAGCGACAGCGTGCAGTCTTTTTGCAGCAGCGCCAGCAGGGTGCGGTCAGTTTTATCTAACATTCGCCACCTCAGGAGAAAATTTTTCTCTTATTGGCCCATTATAACCAAATTTTAGCAACCCCTTTTTCCTGCCAGTGCCTTACACTGAGCGCATTCTCGCTGCCGGAATCGCATCATGCAAACGCCCTGGGTTCGCCACGCTATTAATGAAATCAACGCCGATTTTCAGCGCTCTGCTGACACGCATCTGATCCGCTTTACGCTGGACGATTTTCCCGGCATTCGCTTCTATTTAAAGGATGAAAGCACCCATCCAAGCGGCAGCCTGAAACATCGCCTGGCGCGCTCGCTGTTTCTCTATGGTCTGGCTAACGGCTGGATTGGCGAAAACACGCCGATCATTGAAGCCTCATCCGGCAGCACCGCGGTCTCTGAAGCCTATTTTGCCCGCCTGCTTGGCCTGCCGTTTATCGCCGTGATGCCGGCCAGCACCGCACGGCGCAAAATCGAGCTGATCCGCTTTTACGGCGGCGAGTGCCATTTCGTCGCCGATCCCTGCCAGCTTTACAGCGAATCCGAGCGCCTGGCACGTGAACTCAACGGCCATTTTATGGACCAGTTTACTTACGCCGAGCGCGCCACCGACTGGCGCGGCAACAACAACATCGCTGAGAGTATTTTCCGCCAGATGGCGCATGAACCGTTTCCGGTGCCGCATACCCTGATCATGAGCGCCGGCACCGGCGGCACCTCGGCCACGCTGGGGCGCTATATCCGCTATCAGGGCCACGACACGCGCCTGCTAGTGGTCGATCCGCAGCATTCGGTGTTTTTCGATTACTGGCACAGCCGCGATCGCACCCTGCGCAGCGAGCGCGGCAGCCTGATCGAAGGCATTGGCCGCCCGCGCGTTGAACCGTCGTTTTTACCCGACGTGATTGACGAAATGATGAAAGTGCCGGACGGTGCCACCGTGGCAGCCATGCTAAGGCTGGAGCAGATTCTCGGCCGGCGTCCGGGCGCTTCTACCGGCACCAATTTCTGGGGCATGCTGCAGGTGGCGAAACGCCTGCGCGCGCAGGGGCAAGCCGCCTCGCTGGTGACGCTGCTGTGCGACAGCGGCGAGCGCTATCCGGATACCTATTACAATCCGCAGTGGGTCGCTGAGCAGGTCGGTGATATTCAGGCGTGGCAGCGCGAGCTGCAATAAAAAACCGGACATCCTGTCCGGTTCACTGTAAGCCTCAGCATTCGGGGGAATAATCGAGGTGTGGTGTGGTCATCCAGTGATTTAAGTAGTGAGACACTGCCTGTGTCTCGCAATGGCCAATAATCGGTAAATGGGGCAGCGAGGTTTTCAGCTGGTGCATGGCGTTGCCCATGATGAAGCCGCGCCCGACGCGCTCCAGCATCTCGCGATCGTTCATCGCATCGCCAAACGCCATGCAATCCGCCAGCGACAGCGACAGGTGCTGGCACAAGCGCGCCAGCGCGGCGCCTTTGTGACAATCAACCGGCAATACTTCCAGACACTCTCTGGCGGAGAAGCACAGGCTGGCGCGATCGCCGAGCGCCTGTTGCAGTTCAATCTTCAGCGCCAGCAACATCTCATGCGGTGCAATAAAACAGATCTTAGTGACTTCATGCGCTGGCATGCGGCGCAAATCACGCAGCTGATAGTGAAACCCGCTCATCGCATGCGCTTCCAGTAAACCCGGTAGCGGTTTATCGGTAAACCAGCCTTCATCGTTGAAGATATGGATCGACGCGGGCGTTTGCCAGTGGCTGTGCAGTACCTCTTCCGCCACCGACGGCGCTAAATCACAGCCGTACAGCTGCCTGCCCTCGACATCGTGAATGCGCGTGCCGTTGCCGGTGATCAGCCAGGCGGGCAAGGTGATCTGCTGACGCACCGCCTGCATATCCAGCAGATGGCGGCCAGTGGCAAACGTCAGCGTAACGCCGCGCTGGTGTAGCGCATTAAGGCTGTGCAGCGTTTCCGCACCTAAGCGGTGGGTGGGCAGCAGCAGCGTACCGTCCATATCAAATGCCGCGAGGCGGGCCATGGCAACTCTCCTGTCTGAATGAGGTGCCTACTATCGCCTGGTAATTACGGAACTAATAGTGAATACTTTTCTAAAAACTGTTCCGGGTTTAATCATGCGACAGCTACATCGGGTTAATCAGTTTCAGCGCCTGTGGCAGCTAAGCCAGGGCGAAGCACAGCGCACCAGCGTTGCGGCCATGGCGCAGCACTGTTTTTGCAGTGAGCGCCATGTGCGCACCCTGCTGCGCCAGTGGCAGCAGGCGGGCTGGCTGCAGTGGCAAGGCGAAGCGGGACGCGGCAAACAGGGCGAACTGCGCTTTCTGCTCTCTCCCGAGCAGCTGCGTCAGCAATTGCTCAGCCAGCAGCTGGCAGCCGGTGAAGCGGTGCAGGCGCTGCAGGTGCTGGATGTCCCGCCTGAGCGGCTGGTAAAGATGCTGCGCCCGCTGATGGGCGGTCAGTGGCAGAACCAAGCCCCGGTGCTGCGCATTCCCTATTATCGCGCGCTGGCGTCGCTGAATCCGCTGCAGCTGACCGGACGCGCGGAGCAGCACCTGGTGCGGCAGATTTTTTCCGGCCTGACGCGCTTTAACGCCGATGATGTCGAGGGCGACCTGGCGCATCACTGGCAACACGATGCGCAGGGCCGCGAATGGTATTTCTGGCTGCGGCCGCTGCTCAGCTGGCACAACGATGAACCGGTGCAGGCGGCGCAGCTGGTCCAGCAGCTGCAGCGCATCATGCAGACGCCGCAGGGCGGCCGCCTGCTGGCGGCGGTGGAACACATCGATGCGCCTCATCCGCTGGCGCTGCGCATCCGGCTGCGCACCAGCGATTACTGGCTGCCGCAGCGGCTGGCGCATCAGTTTTGCCTGCTGCCGCACCCGGAGCATGCTGATACCGGCAGCGGACCGTGGCGCCTGACGCACTTTACCCGCGAGCTGGTACGGCTGGAGAGCCATGCGCGCTGGCACCATCAGCATCCGCTGATTCAGGTGGTGGAATACTGGATTACCCCACAGCTGTTCGATCGCGGGCTCGGCACCAGCTGCCGCCATCCGGTGCAGATCGCTATTGGCGACCCCGACGAACTCGACACGCTGCGTCCGGTGGATCGCAGCATCAGCCTCGGTTTTTGCTACCTGGCGCCGCGCATTTCGGCCCGCTTCAGTCAGGCGCAGGTCAAAACGCTGCTCGCGCTGATCCAGCACAGCGGCGTCATCCAGCAGCTGCCGCTGGATGAAGGCTTAATTACGCCCAGCGAGGAGCTGCTACCCGGCTGGCCGCTGCCCGCTCCGCATCAACCTGATGCCACGCTGCCCACCACGCTGACGCTGCATTATCATCTGCCCACTGAACTGCACGTGATGGCGCAGGCGCTGGTGCCGCTGCTGGCGGCGCACGGCTGTACCCTCACCTGCGTATTTCATGACGTCAAAAACTGGCGCGACGATAGCGATCTGAGTGACGCCGATATCGTGATGGGCGACCGTCTGATTGGTGATGCGCCGCAGTTTACCCTGGTGAACTGGCTGGAAAATGATGCAGCCTGGCAACCGCTGCGTCCAACGGTCCTGCAGGCACCGCTGCAGGCTATCGCCCGCCAGGCCAGCCCGGCGCTACGCAGCGCTGCGATTCATCAGCTGTTTCAGCAGCTGATGCGCGACGGCCATCTGCTGCCGCTGTTTAATTATCGCTATCAGGTGTTTGCCCCGCCCGGCGTTGAGGGTATTCAGCTTAACAGCATGGGCTGGTTCGACTTTACCCGCGCCTGGATCCCACCGCCTGCCGCAGGCGGTGCTGTTCAGCCCGCGCCGGAGCCAGTACCATAGGCGCACTGATTTATGGGGAAGAAAACATGAAACGAGCCGTTGTCGTATTCAGTGGTGGACAAGATTCCACCACCTGTCTGATTCAGGCGCTGCAGCAGTATGATGAAGTGCACTGCGTGACCTTTGATTACGGTCAGCGCCACCGCGAAGAGATCAGCGTCGCTGCAGAGCTGGCGCACAAGCTGGGCGCGCGGGCGCATAAAGTGCTGGACGTGACGCTGCTCAATGAACTGGCGGTCAGCAGCCTGACGCGCGATAACATTCCGGTGCCGGCGTACAATCCGCAGGCCAGCGGCCTGCCCAGCACCTTCGTGCCGGGGCGCAATATCCTGTTTCTGACGCTGGCGTCGATTTATGCTTATCAGGTGGAAGCCGAAGCGGTGATTACCGGCGTGTGCGAAACCGATTTTTCCGGTTATCCGGATTGCCGCGATGAGTTTGTCAAAGCGCTGAACAACGCTGTCAGCCTCGGCATGGCGCGCGAAGTGCGTTTCGAAACGCCGCTGATGTGGCTGAACAAAGCGGAAACCTGGGCGCTGGCAGATTACTGGCAGCAGCTGCCGCTGGTGCGTGCCGAGACGCTAACCTGCTACAACGGCGTCAAAGGCGACGGCTGTGGTGAGTGTGCGGCCTGCCATCTGCGCGCGCGCGGCCTGGCAGATTACCAGGCCAATGCCGCCAGCGTGATGGCGGCAATGAAGCAAAAAAGCGGCCTGCGCTGATCCTGGCCGTGCTGTGGACTGGCGTGCTGTCACGGCATGCCAGCTCAGGAAGTTTCGGTCATTAATGCCGCCAGGCGCGCACGTAATTCCCCTTCCAGCGGCACAGCTTTTTGCGTGCGTAAATCGATGCAGACGAAGGTGAGCGCCGCATCCGCCACCAGCGTGTTGTCTCCTGCCAGCATCACCCGTTGTAATATCACGCCACTTTTGCCGTTGAGCTGCGAGACTTCGCTCTCAACGTGCAGCACGTCGCCCAGCACCGCCGGACGACGATAGTTGATATTGATGTTCACCACCACAAACGCCAGTTGCTGCTGCTGCAGCCAGTGGAAGGCATCGGCATCCTCCAGCCACTGCCAGCGCGCCTCTTCCAGAAACTCAAGGTAGCGCGCGTTGTTCACATGCTGATAGACGTCAAGATGATAGCCGCGCACTTTGATGGTGGTTTGCATGATTGCTCCTGTTCAGGCTGTGAATGACAACTGGTTGGACCTGTTGAGCATAGCACAGCCTGATGGGCCGCTTTAGCAATCCTTCAGAGTCGCGAGCCGCTTCACAATTTCAGCCGCGCGCTGTTGCGCTCCACCAGCGCACTGCCAATACCCGGTACTTCTTTCAGCTGCTCGATGGCGCTGAAGGGCCCGTACTGCTCACGATAGCTGACAATCGCCTGCGCTTTTTTCAGCCCAATACCGTTCATGGCGGCGGCCAGCTGCTCGGCCGTGGCCTGATTGATGCTGACCTGTTCCTGCTGCGGCGTGGACACCTGCGTCGCCTGGGTTTCACTGGGGCTTTGCGCCGCCGCCAGTCCGCTGGTCCAGAGCGCGCCGCCCAGCGCCAGCGTGATGCAAAAGGCACGAAATGTTGAGTTAACCATGCTGTGTTTCTCCTTGTGTTTGACAGCCACTGCAGGGTGGCACAAGCGAGAAAAGCACTCAAAAGGCGATGATCAGAAATGGAAAAGGCCGCAGAAGCGGCCTTTAGGTGTTGCAGTCATTTAACTTTTTTTGTGAGGCTTACTGGTTTTGTGCGGCGGCACCGTACTTAATCTTCGCCGCTTTGCGCAGGTTTTCCAGCAGCGCTTCGAAGGCAATCTGCGCGTTGTTTTGCGTCACGCCTTTCACCATTTCGTCGATCTGCGCCTGCGGCATGTTGCCCGCGCTCACTTTATCCAGCGCGACCAGCACGACGTTACCCTGCATATCTTCGCTGACGCCCCACGACGGCTTGTTATCCGCTGGCTGCGGCAGATTGAATGCCGCCTGCGCCACCGGATCCTGCGCGTTGCGATCAACGGTTTTGCTGGCGCTCAGCGTCAGGCCAGCCGCCTGCAGCGCGTCCTGTTTGCCCGCTTTCAGCTCGGTCAGCAGTTTGTCTGCCTGCGCCTTGGCCTGCTGCGTGGCTTTGTCATGCTTCAGGCTGTCGGTGATCTGCGCCTTAACCTGATCCAGCGGCTTAACCGCTTCCGGCTTATGCTCGCTGATGCGCAGCACAAACGCCCGATCGCCATCAACGCTGATGATGTCAGAGTTGTTGCCCGGCGCGCCGTTCTGGCCGGTCAGACCACCATTAAAGATTGCCTGTTTAACCGCATCGAAATCGAGATCGGCCGGCACGTTGTCGCGCGTAATCCAGCCGGTTTCCACCACTTTCAGACCAGAGGCCTGCGCAGCGCCAGCGAGGGATTCGTTGTCATTGCTGGCGGCTTCGCTCACCTTCTGCTGCATCTTATAGAAGGCATCAACGGCTTTTTCCTGCTTCACTTTATCCGCCACTGCCGCGTGCACTTCCGCCAGCGGTTTCACCTGCTCTGGCTGGATATCATCCAGACG
Source organism: Pantoea dispersa (assembly GCF_035783935.1). Classification (GTDB taxonomy): domain Bacteria; phylum Pseudomonadota; class Gammaproteobacteria; order Enterobacterales; family Enterobacteriaceae; genus Pantoea; species Pantoea dispersa_C. The sequence continues at coordinate 93,643 of NZ_JALKOV010000008.1, forward strand.
CACCACCAGGAAACCCACTGACGATTTGATCACGCCAGACAGCTGGCCTTTTTGCGTCAGGCCGGCGTTTTTGAGCTCATCCGGCGTGGTGTTCGGCTCCAGCCAGCCCATGTCGCCGCCTTTACGCGCGGAAATCGGGTCGATTGATTTGCTCTTCGCCAGCGTGGCGAAATCTTCGCCTTTTTTCAGCGCATCCAGCACCGCGTTGGCATCGGCTTCGGTTTTGGTCTGAATGATGCTGTAGCGGTTACGCTGCGGCTGAGAATAGTCGGCTTTATGCTGATCGTACCAGCTCTGAATATCGGCTTCGCTGGCGTTCTCCTGCAGGCTGGCCGCATCCATTTTCAGGTAGCTGACGCGGAACTGCTCAGGTGCCATAAAGCTGCTCTGATGCTGCTGGTAGTATTGATTAATTTCATCATCGCTGACCGTTTGCTTCGCGGCCAGCGCATTGACGTCAATCACCGCCTGACGGATTTCGCGCTGCTGCGAAACCAGATCCACCAGCTTGCTGGTTTCTCCTTTCAGCATGAAGTCAGTATTGGCGATAGCGTTGATCAACTGCTGGTTCGCCAGCTGCTTGCGCAGCGCTTCAGCATACTGATCGGCACTGAAGCCCATGCTGGCGATCAGGCCGTTGTATTTCGCGTTGTCGAACTTACCGTTGGTCTGGAAAGCCTGCTGATTGAAGATCGCCTGCTTCACCTGATCGTCGCTGATGCCAATGTGCAGATCTTTGATGTACTGATCGAGCAGCGTTTGATCGATCAGCTGCGACAGCGCCTGCTGGCGCATCTGCTGCATGTAGCCATCGTTGCTGGCCAGCTGTGAGAACTGATCGCCCAGCATCTGCTGCTGACGGTTGCGCTCGTTGTTAAACGCCTGCTCCAGCTCACCGCGGCTAATTTCATGGCCGTTCACTTTGGCAGCGTAATCGCTGTTACCGCCAATCAGGTAGTTGCCCACCCCGGTCAGAACGAATGACAGGATGATCAATCCCAGAATAATCTTGAGCACGACATGGTTCGACGCCGCGCGTAAATTGTCCATCATGGTATGACAACACTCCGCTGTAGTGTGAATGTAAAGCTCTGACACGATGTCATCATCGTGCAGCTGCGGTTCAGGCTGGCAGCTGGCAACCATGCGGAGACTGAAGCCAGCGGCTAAAGTCGCGCATCAAGATAAAAAAAGGCACATCAAAAATGATGTGCCCGTATGTTACATGAGAACGTCTTTTTCGTCCTCAATCCACGGAAGAAAATGCTTCGATGGACAGATTCGCGGTCATTAATTGACGGCGTCTTTCAGTGCTTTACCCGCACGGAAGCCCGGTACTTTACCAGCCGGGATGGTGATTTCTTTACCGGTTTGTGGGTTCCGACCGGAGCGGGCAGCACGTTCGCGTACTGAGAATGTACCGAAACCGACCAGTGCCACTTCGTCGCCGCCTTTCAGCGCGTCAGAAACGGAGCCCATGAATGCATCTAATACACGTCCCGCTGCCGCTTTAGAAATGTCAGCGTCTGCAGCAATTTTGTCGATCAACTGTGACTTATTCACTCTCTTCATCCCCTCTTTTATTATTCACTCGCACCCGCGCTTCCCGCCCGGTGCGAACGCGCAGCCAGTTATATCAAGCCTGTGGAGCTGAAACAACGGTATTCATCTTATTCGTTGATCCAGCAGCCCCCTAAATTAGCGGCACAAAAAAAAGCTGGCAAGCCCGATTTGGCCTGCCAGCTTCGCTTTTTAGCGCTTTTTGCCGCTAATCACTATTTTGCCGTGGCAACCTGCATCCCGTACGGGGCATTTTCCAGCGCCAGGCTCAGCACTTCTTCAATACGCTTCACCGGATGGATCGACAGATCGGCAATCACGTTCTGCGGAATCTCTTCCAGATCGCGCTTGTTTTCGTCCGGGATCAGCACGGTTTTGATACCGCCGCGATGCGCCGCCAGCAGCTTCTCTTTCAGGCCACCGATGGGCAGCACCTGGCCGCGCAGCGTGATCTCACCGGTCATCGCCACGTCCGAACGCACCGGGTTACCGGTCAGACAGGAGACCAGCGCGGTACACATGGCGATACCGGCACTCGGACCATCCTTCGGCGTCGCGCCTTCCGGCACGTGCACGTGGATGTCGCGCTTCTCGTAGAAATCACCGTTGATGCCGAGTTTCTCCGCGCGGGCGCGCACGACAGTCAGCGCCGCCTGGATTGACTCCTGCATCACCTCACCGAGTGAACCGGTGTAAGTCAGCTTGCCTTTGCCCGGCACGCAGGCGGTTTCGATGGTGAGCAGATCGCCGCCCACTTCGGTCCACGCCAGGCCGGTAACCTGACCGACACGGTTTTCGCTGTCGGCGCGGCCATAATCAAAGCGCTGCACCCCAAGGAAATCCTTGAGGTTTTCGCCGTTGATTTTGATGCTCTTCTTCGCTTTGTCCATCAGCAGCGCTTTCACCGCTTTACGGCACAGCTTGGAGAGTTCACGCTCCAGGCTACGCACGCCCGCTTCACGGGTGTAATAGCGGATGATGCCGATGATGGCGCTATCGTCGACGCTGATCTCTTTCTCTTTCAACGCGTTACGCTCAATCTGCTTCGGCAGCAGGTGCTGTTTAGCGATGTTGAGCTTTTCATCTTCGGTGTAGCCAGAAAGACGAATCACTTCCATACGATCCAGCAGCGGTGCCGGAATGTTCATGGAGTTGGACGTCGCGACAAACATCACGTCGGAGAGATCGTAATCCACTTCGAGATAGTGATCGTTGAACGCAATGTTCTGCTCCGGATCCAATACCTCCAGCAGCGCTGAAGCCGGATCGCCACGCATGTCGGATGACATTTTGTCGATCTCATCCAGCAGGAACAGCGGGTTTTTCACGCCCACTTTCGCCATTTTCTGGATCAGCTTGCCCGGCATCGACCCGATGTAGGTACGACGGTGACCGCGGATTTCCGCTTCGTCACGCACGCCGCCCAGCGCCATACGCACGTATTTACGGCCGGTGGCTTTGGCGATGGACTGACCCAGCGAGGTTTTACCCACGCCTGGCGGTCCGACGAGGCACAGAATCGGCCCTTTTATTTTGCTGACGCGACTCTGCACCGCAAGATACTCAAGGATGCGATCTTTCACGCGCTCCAGACCATAATGGTCGGTATCCAGCGTTTCCTGCGCTTTACGCAGATCTTTTTTCACCTTGCTGCGCGCGTTCCATGGCACCTGTACCATCCAGTCGATATAGCCACGCACTACGGTGGCTTCCGCTGACATCGGTGACATCATCTTCAGCTTCTGCAGCTCGGCTTCCGCTTTCTCGCGTGCCTCGGCCGGCATTTTCGCTGCGTCGATTTTACGTTTCAGCGCTTCGTATTCATCCGGCGCATCGTCCATCTCACCCAGCTCTTTCTGAATCGCTTTCATTTGCTCATTCAGATAGTACTCGCGCTGACTTTTCTCCATCTGCTTTTTGACGCGGTTGCGAATACGCTTCTCAACCTGCAGCAGATCGATTTCCGATTCCATCATCGCCATGAGATATTCCAGACGCTCATTGATGTCGGACATCTCCAGCACGGACTGTTTGTCAGCCAGCTTCAGCGGCATGTGCGCCGCCACGGTATCGGCGAGACGCGCCGCGTCGTCGATGCTGTTGAGTGAAGTCAGCACCTCCGGCGGGATTTTTTTGTTCAGCTTGATGTAGCCTTCAAACTGATTGATGGCGGTACGCACCAGCACTTCCTGCTCGCGCTCTTCAATTTCCGGCGAGATCAGGTATTCGGCCTGGGCAACAAAGTGGTCGCCATTGTCCGCTAAAGTGGTGATGTGTGCGCGCTGAAGACCTTCCACCAGCACCTTAACGGTGCCGTCTGGCAGTTTCAGCATCTGCAGTACGGAAGCAACGGTCCCTACCGCGAAGAGATCGTTAATACCAGGTTCATCCGTTGAAGCCTCTTTCTGGGCAACCAGCATGATCTTCTTGTCATGATCCATCGCCGCTTCGAGGCAACGAATCGATTTTTCCCGACCAACAAACAACGGAATTACCATGTGCGGATAAACCACCACGTCGCGCAACGGCAACACGGGGATTTCAATGCGTTCAGAACGCTCAGGATTCATAGAGCTCTCTCTTAGTTTAATGTCCGCCAGGTGATGGGAACCGCGTGATACAGGCTGTATGCAGTTAGACCCACAGGATTATGAGTATATGGGGATGCTTGCACGACATTCAATGTCACAGAGGTGAGAAAAATAAAAGGGGAAAACATTTTCCCCTTTTTTAAGATAACAACGTGGTGTGATTGATTATTTATTCGCCAGAAGCCTGGGCTTCATGCTTACCGTAGATCAGCATGGGTTCAGATTGCCCCTCAATCACCGACTCATCGATCACCACTTTTTCCACACCTTCCATCGAAGGCAGGTCATACATGGTTTCGAGCAGCGCCGCTTCTACGATAGAACGCAGGCCACGTGCACCGGTTTTACGCGAGTTGGCTTTTTTCGCGATCGCCGTCAGCGCTTCATCACGGAATTCCAGCTCCACGCCTTCGAGGTTAAACAGCGCCTGATACTGCTTAGTCAGGGCGTTTTTCGGCTCGCGCAGGATCTGAATCAGCGCTTCTTCGCTCAGCTCGTTGAGCGTTGCCACCACCGGCAGACGACCAATGAACTCCGGAATCAGACCAAATTTGATCAGATCTTCCGGCTCAACCTGCGACAGCAACTCGCCTTCGCTGGCTTTCTGCGATTTGCCTTTCACGGTCGCGCCAAAGCCAATACCGGAGCCGGTTTCAACACGCTGCGAGATCACTTTATCGAGGCCGGCAAACGCACCGCCACAGATAAACAGGATCTTCGAGGTGTCGACCTGCAGGAATTCCTGCTGCGGGTGTTTACGTCCACCCTGCGGCGGCACGGCAGCCACGGTACCTTCAATCAGCTTGAGCAGCGCCTGCTGCACACCCTCGCCCGACACATCACGGGTGATAGAAGGGTTGTCTGATTTACGGGAAATCTTGTCGATCTCATCGATGTAGACAATGCCGCGCTGCGCTTTCTGTACGTCGTAGTCGCACTTCTGCAGCAGTTTCTGGATGATGTTTTCCACATCTTCGCCCACGTAACCGGCTTCGGTCAGCGTGGTGGCATCCGCCATGGTAAATGGCACATCCAGCAGGCGCGCCAGCGTTTCCGCCAGCAGGGTTTTACCGCTACCGGTTGGACCAATCAGCAGGATGTTACTTTTGCCCAGCTCGATACCATTGCTGGTGTCGCCGTTACGCAGACGCTTGTAGTGGTTGTAAACGGCCACCGCAAGCACCTTTTTCGCCCGCTCCTGACCAATCACATAGTCGTCAAGGTGATGGCGGATCTCGTGCGGCGTCGGCAGTGCACTACGCTCGCGATGCGGGGCCACTTCTTTAATCTCTTCGCGAATGATGTCATTACACAGATCGACACACTCGTCGCAAATATACACTGACGGCCCGGCAATCAGCTTACGGACTTCATGCTGGCTTTTGCCGCAGAAAGAGCAGTACAGCAACTTACCTGAACCGTCTTTGCGCTTATCTGTCATCAGCTAACCTCTTTTCGTTCTCAGACCTAATTGGTGTACGGCAATGGCCGTACAGCAACGGCCGATATGCATGCAACTCACCTGTCTGCACCCGTTAACTATAGCGTAAGGGGCAGACAGATGTGTCTTATTGGCGATGCGTCAGGATGGAGTCGACCAAGCCATACTCTACCGCTTCGCTGGCAGAGAGGAAACGATCGCGCTCGGTGTCGCGTTCAATCTGCTCCAGCGATTTGCCGGTATGTTCAGCCATCAGCTCATTCATGCGCTGCTTCACTTTCAGGATTTCACGCGCGTGGATTTCAATGTCCGTCGCCTGGCCCTGATAACCGCCCAGCGGCTGGTGGATCATCACGCGGGAGTTCGGCAGGCAGAAGCGTTTGCCTTTGGTGCCTGCCGTCAGCAGGAAGGCGCCCATTGAACAGGCCTGGCCCATACAAATGGTGCTCACGTCCGGCTTGATGAACTTCATTGTGTCATAGATCGACATACCGGCGGTAATCACACCACCCGGCGAGTTAATGTAGAGGTAAATGTCTTTTTCAGGATTCTCAGCTTCCAGAAACAGCATCTGCGCCACAATCAGGTTCGCCATATGATCTTCAACCTGACCGGTCAGGAAGATCACACGCTCTTTAAGCAGGCGGGAGTAGATGTCGTAAGAACGCTCGCCGCGCGAGGTTTGTTCGACCACCATTGGCACCAGCGCATTGGTTGGTGCAGTAAATTCACGATCGCCACTGTATGACATTACCGTCTCCTGATAAATTTCATTGGCAACATTCTGTACCGATTTTACGCGAGGCGCGCGGCGAAAACTATGCGCAGCGGTCTCGTTCCGACATTACAGGACGGTTAATCAGCCAGTCTTACTGTTTTCACGCATTCTCCCTGTATCTGGGGATGCAGCCCAGTTGTTTCAAGCATAACAACCTTTTCCCCATTCGCTAACACGGAAAAACAGCTTAACGAAGAATTTGCCGATTAATTAGTCAAATAGCGCACAAATGTGGTTGGTTTCTGTCAGAAACGAAAAAGCCCGCGACTTTGCGGTCGCGGGCTTTAGCACTCAGGGTTAACTAACGAATCAGGCCGCAGAGGTCTGGTTCATCAGTTCCTGGAAATTGGTGGCTTTGTCGGTGACTTTAGCTTTCGCCAGTACCGCTTCAACCGCCTGCTCTTCCAGCGCAACGTTGCGCATGTTGTTCATCAGCTCGCTGTTTTTGCTGTAGAACTCGATCACTTCCTGCGGATCTTCGTACGCAGAAGCCATCTCTTCGATCAGCGCTTTAACGCGATCTTCGTCTGCTTTCAGCTCGTTGATGCGAATCACTTCGCCCAGCAGCAGACCGACCACAACGCGACGTTTTGCCTGCTCTTCGAACAGTTCACGTGGCAGTTCCAGCGCCTGCTTCTCGTTGCCGCCGAAACGCTGTGCCGCCTGACGACGCAGTACGTCGATTTCGCTGTCGATCAGTGCCACTGGCACGTCGATTTCGTTAGCCTCAACCAGGCCGTCAATCGCCTGAGTCTTCACGCGGTTACGGATAGCGCCTTTCAGCTCGCGCTCCATGTTCTTACGCACTTCAGCGCGCAGACCGTCGATAGAGCCATCTTCCACGCCAAAACGCTTAATGAATTCAGCGGTCAGCTCCGGCAGTTCGCGGGTTTCCACTTTCTTCAGCACGATGTCGAACTTCGCGTCTTTCCCTTTCAGGTTTTCCGCGTGGTAGTCATCCGGGAATTTCACGTCGATGGTGAAGGTGTCGCCGGCTTTCTTGCCCACGATGCCCTCTTCGAAGCCTGGGATCATACGACCCTGGCCCATCGCCAGCACGAAGTCAGACGCTTTGCCGCCTTCGAACTCTTCGCCGTCTACCGAGCCGGTAAAGTCGATGGTCGCGCGATCTTCTGCAGCCGCAGCGGCATCAGTCTCTTTCCAGGTGGCCTGCTGCTTCTGCAGGGTTTCCAGCATGGTGTCGACGTCAGCATCGGTCACTTCAACCACTGGCTTCTCAACTTCGATCGCATCCAGGCCTTTCAGCTCAACTTCCGGATACACTTCGAACTCGACCGCGTAGGTGAAGTCTTCGCCTTCTTTATACTCACCTGGCACGTAGTTCGGTGCGCCAGCTGGGTTGATCTTCTCTTTGATGATGGCGTCAACGAAGTTACGCGTCATCAGCTCGCTCAGAACGTCCTGACGAACAGAGGCACCGTAGCGCTGATTAATGATGGTAGCCGGCACTTTGCCTTTACGGAAACCGTCGATACGGACTTTCTTAGCCACTTCCACCAGTTCTTTCTTCACTGCGCTTTCGATGCTGTCCTTAGGAACAGTAATCGAAATGCGACGGCCCAGACCCTGAGTGGTTTCTACTGAAACTGTCATCTTGTTACCTCAAAAAATCACGTGCTCGGTCAACTTCAGACACCACACAATTAATGCGCCGTATCCAACAACCGGGACGGCCTCTGCAGGCAGAACCTAATCCCTGTCACCAGAAGCGTCCCGAAGACATTCCGGAAAAATAGACGCCGCATTATAGCGGCATCCCCGGAATGAGTCGAGGCTGCAAACTCACCACTTTTTAACGGTTTTGCTGCTTTTTTGCGCCGCAGATCGCGTTTGTGCATCATTGAGGTAAGAAAAAACGGCCCGCAGGCCGTTTTGGAGAAAGCGGAACGAAGCACTCAGGCCAGCGTACCGGCACCGCGACAGTTTGGTGAAGCGAGCACGGTATCCTGCAGTCCATCCCACTCTTTGCGGGTGTAGGTATGCAGTGCCAGCGCATGAACGCTGCCTGCCAGCTCGGTCGCCAGCTCGCCATAAATGGCGCGGTGACGCTGCAGGAAGCGCTGTCCGGTGAAAAGGTCGCTGACGATCACCACTTTGAAGTGACTTTCAGACCCGGCAGGCACGTTATGACGATAGCTTTCGTCATGCACTTCGAGATGTGCAGGCTCAAAAGCGTTACGCAGCTTTTCTTCTATTTGTTCGCGAATCATTGTTAACACTCCTCTACGGCGAGCGCTGTGCCCCATCTGTTTAAATATTAGTAGGTTTTTTACCTTTCCCGCACTCGGGCAGCAAAAAAATCCTGCTGCGCTGCGCATCTTAGCCTGCTCAGGCTGGCGGTCAATCGGTTAGCGCATCCGGCGGTCCGAAAAAATCCTTTACAATCAATTTCCCCTGGTCCGGGGCTTTTTTCGCCGTGCCGCAATGCTATGATGGCCGCAGTTTTGCAAACCAACCCATATGCTAACGAGAATGAGTATGTTGAAAAAACTGTTATTCCCTCTGCTGGCTGCCTTTATTTTGGCCGGCTGCGCCAGCAATAACACCACGCTGAACATCCAGCCAAAAATCCAGCTGCCACAGCAGGATCCGAGCCTGATGGGCGTTACCGTCAGCGTTAACGGTGCCGATCAGCGCAGCGATCAGGCTCTGGCCAAAGTGAACCGCGACGGCCAGCTGATCACCCTGACCCCGTCACGCGACCTGCGTTTCCTGCTGCAGGAAGTGCTGGAGAAGCAGATGACCTCGCGCGGCTACATGATTGGCCCGAACGGCGCGGTGGATCTGCAGATCGTGGTTAATGGCCTGTACGCCGATGTCACGCAGGGCAACGTGCGTTACAGCATCACCACCAAAGCGGACATTTCCATCATCGCGACGGCGAAGAACGGCAACAAGCAGGTGAAAAACTACCGTCAGACTTACAGCGTAGAAGGTGCCTTCAGCGCCACTAACGATAAGATCACCAACGCGGTTAACTCGACCCTGAGCGACGTGATTGCCGATATGGCGCAGGACACCAGCGTCAACAACTTCATCAAGCAAAACGCGCGTTAATCTTCCGCAGTAATCTGCCCGGTCAGCGCTGACCGGGCTTCATCTCAGGCTGGCTATGACATTTCACTATCTGCGTATTTTTACCCAACGTAACGCTGCGGTCCTGCTGCTGCTCGGTTTCGCTTCCGGTCTGCCGCTGGCGCTCACCGCCGGTACGCTCCAGGCGTGGATGACGGTAGAGAATGTCGACCTGAAAACCATTGGCTTCTTCTCCCTTGTCGGTCAGGCTTACGTGTTTAAGTTCCTGTGGTCGCCGATGATGGATCGCTACACGCCTCCTTTTCTTGGCCGGCGGCGCGGCTGGCTGTTGATCACGCAATTCGCCCTGATTGCCGGCATTGTGGCGATGGGCTTTATGCAGCCGTCACGCGATCTTACCCTGCTGGCGGCACTGGCGGTGCTGGTGGCCTTCTGCTCTGCTTCACAGGATATTGTGTTCGATGCGTGGAAAACCGATGTGCTGCCGCCAGAAGAGCGCGGCAGCGGCGCGGCGATTACCGTGCTCGGCTACCGGCTGGCGATGCTGATTTCCGGCGGCCTGGCGCTGTGGCTGGCGGATCGCTATCTCGGCTGGCAGGCCACCTACTGGCTGATGGCGCTGCTGATGGTGCCCGGACTGATTGCCACGCTGCTGGCGCGTGAACCGGAGATGCCGGCGCGCGAACCGCACTCGCTGCGTCAGGCCGTGGCGTTTCCGCTGAAGGATTTCTTTCAGCGCAACAACGCCTGGCTGCTGATCACCTTGATCATCCTTTATAAGCTGGGCGACGCGTTCGCCGCTTCGCTCACCACCACCTTCCTGATTCGCGGCGTGGGCTTCAGCGCCGGGGATGTCGGGCTGGTGAACAAGACGCTCGGCCTGCTGGCGACCATTATCGGTGCGCTGTACGGCGGCGTGCTGATGCAGCGCCTGAGCCTGTTCCGCGCGCTGATGATCTTCGGCGTGCTGCAGGCGGTGTCTAATTTTGCCTACTGGCTGCTGGCGGTGACGCCACCGCATCTGTGGAGCATGGCCAGCGCGGTGTTTATCGAAAACCTGTGCGGCGGCATGGGCACCGCCGCCTTTGTCGCGTTGCTGATGACGCTGTGCAACAAATCGTTCTCGGCCACGCAGTTTGCGCTGCTGTCAGCGCTGTCGGCGGTCGGACGCGTGTATGTCGGTCCGGCGGCTGGCTGGCTGGTCGAACTGTGGGGCTGGCCGGTGTTTTATGCCTTCACCGTGGTGGCCGCCGTGCCAGGCCTGTTGCTGCTGTGGGCGTGTCGCGGCACGCTGCAGGCAATGCAGCACAGCGGTGAGTTCATCAAGCGCAGCCTGTGGCCGCAGGGCTATCGCTGGACGGTACGCCTGTTTGCGGCGGGCTGTGCGCTGCTGGCGCTGTGGCTGCTGGCGCTGGCGCTGAGTGCGGCGGATGTCTGGCACAGCGCGATGCTGCCGACGCATCTGTTTGAGGCCGGCATGACACTGGCGCTGCTGGCGGTGCTGCTCGGCGTGATGCTGGACTGGCTGGCATTAAGAAAAACAGCGTCAAATCGTGCACATTAACGCTGCGCTATTTGCCAGACGGGGATAAATCGCTTAAAAATAGCTCCCGGCGAATTTTAAGCGATAGCATTTTTTTTAACGCGAAATAGAAACATTAAATTAACAATCCTGCGCAATATTTAAATCCGGTGAGCAATTAATTTGTAGAAATTTCATCGCCAAAATGATGCAGAATTGTTAAATAAATGAGTATTAAAACTCCGGTTTATGCTTTCCCTGATTTCTCTGCGGTTAATGTCATTGGTTTTTGTTATATTGCCGCCAACTGCTTGTCACAGTTAATAATTTGTCACCCTGCGCAACATCTGTGACACCCTTAGCAAAAGGTGTCAACAGGCTTCTGACACATCCTTAAGCTGGTTTACACTGCATAAACCTTCCCGTAAAATGCGCGCACACTTAAACGACAATAGAGCCCTTTGTCATTGAGGTCGTTAAATGAGACTCAGGAAATACAATAAAAGTTTGGGGATTTTGTCATTAATTGCAGGCGCTGTATTACTCAGCGGCTGCGATAGTGCGTTGTTAAATCCCAAGGGACAGATTGCACTGGAGCAACGTTCACTGATTCTGACAGCTTTCGGCTTGATGATGATCGTCGTTATTCCGGCAGTCTTAATGGCTGTTGTGTTCGCCTGGAAATATCGGGCAACCAATACCAACGCGAAGTATAGCCCTAACTGGTCACACTCTAACAAAGTGGAAGCCGTGGTCTGGACCATTCCGATCCTGATCATTCTCTTCCTCGGCGTGCTGACCTGGAAATCAACCCACGCGCTGGAGCCGAGCAAACCGCTGGCCTCTGACGTGAAACCGGTTGAGATCGACGTAGTGGCACTGGACTGGAAATGGCTGTTCATCTACCCGGAACAGGGTATTGCAACCGTCAACCAGATTGCCTTCCCGGCAAATACTCCGGTGAACTTCAAGATCACCTCGAACTCCGTCATGAACTCCTTCTTTATTCCTACGCTCGGCAGCCAGATCTACGCCATGGCGGGTATGCAGACCAAACTGCACCTGATCGCCAATGAGCCAGGTACGTTCGACGGTATCTCTGCTAACTTCAGCGGTCGCGGTTTCTCTGGCATGAAGTTCAAAGCCATTGCCACCAAAGACGATGCGGAATTCCAGCAGTGGGTTGCCAAAGTTAAAGCGGCACCTAACACGCTGACCACCATGGATGATTTCGAAAAACTGGCTGCGCCAAGCGAAAATCACCCGGTGGAATATTTCTCAACTGCGAATCCGGAACTGTTCAAGCAGGTTATTGATAAGTTCATGATGAGCCACGGGAAAATGGACATGTCGCACGAAGGCATGGACATGAATCACGCCGCAGCTGCGGGAGCCGAGGAATAATACGATGTTCGGAAAATTAACACTGGATGCAGTGCCCTACCATGAACCCATTATCATGGTTACGGTCGCCGGTATCATCATTGGTGGTCTGGCGCTGATCGCTGCTATTACCTATTTCGGTAAGTGGCAGTATCTGTGGTCTGAATGGTTAACCTCCATCGACCACAAAAAACTGGGTATCATGTACATTATCATGGCCTTCGTCATGCTGCTGCGCGGCTTTGCCGATGCGGTAATGATGCGTACCCAACAGGTTATGGCTTCCGCCGGGGAAGCAGGCATACTGCCACCGCACCACTACGACCAGATCTTCACCGCCCACGGCGTGATCATGATCTTCTTCGTGGCGATGCCTTTCGTGGTGGGTCTGATGAACATCGCGGTTCCGCTGCAAATCGGTGCCCGTGACGTTGCCTTCCCGTTCCTGAACAACCTGAGCTTCTGGTTCACCGCTATCGGTGTAATCCTGGTTAACCTGTCACTGGGTGTGGGCGAATTCGCGCAGACCGGCTGGCTGGCTTACCCACCGCTTTCGGGGGCAGAATACAGTCCTGGCGTCGGGGTCGATTACTGGATCTGGAGTCTCCAGCTCTCCGGTATTGGTACTACGCTGACCGGTATCAACTTCTTCGTGACCATCCTGAAGATGCGTGCACCGGGCATGGACCTGTTCAAGATGCCGGTGTTCACCTGGGCAGCACTGTGTACTAACGTCCTGATTATCGCTGCGTTCCCGGTTCTGACCGTGACGCTGGCTCTGTTGACGCTTGATCGTTACCTCGACTTCCATTTCTTTACCAATGATATGGGCGGTAACATGATGATGTACGTCAACCTGATCTGGGTCTGGGGTCACCCGGAAGTGTACATCCTTGTTCTGCCGGTGTTCGGTGTCTTCTCTGAAGTCACGGCTACCTTCTCGAAAAAGCGTCTGTTCGGTTACACCTCGCTGGTGTGGGCGACCATCGCTATTACCGTTCTGTCGTTCATCGTTTGGCTGCACCACTTCTTCACCATGGGTGCCGGCGCGAACGTAAACGCCTTCTTCGGTATCATGACGATGATCATCGCGATTCCGACCGGGGTGAAAATCTTCAACTGGCTGTTCACCATGTATCAGGGTCGTATCGAGTTCAACTCGGCGATGCTGTGGACCATCGGCTTCCTGGTTACCTTCTCCGTTGGCGGGATGACCGGCGTACTACTGGCGGTGCCAGGCGCAGACTTCGTGCTGCACAACAGCCTGTTCCTGATTGCACACTTCCACAACGTTATCATCGGTGGTGTGGTGTTCGGTTGTATGGCTGGCGTGACCTACTGGTTCCCGAAAGCGTTCGGTTTCACCCTGAACGAAACCTGGGGCAAACGCGCATTCTGGTTCTGGATCATTGGCTTCTTCGTTGCCTTTATGCCGCTATACGCGCTGGGCTTCATGGGGATGACCCGTCGTCTGAGCCAGGACATCGATCCGCAGTTCCACTCTCTGCTGGTGGTTGCAGCAGGCGGTGCGGCGCTGATCGCCTGCGGTATTCTGTGCCAGCTTATCCAGTTCTGGGTATCGGTGCGTGACCGTGAGCAGAACCGCGATCTGACCGGTGACCCGTGGGGCGGCCGTACGCTGGAGTGGGCAACCTCTTCACCTCCGCCGTTCTACAACTTTGCTGTGATCCCGCATATCCACGAGCGTGATGCGTTCTGGGAAATGAAAGAGAAAGGCGAAGCGTACAAGCAGCCAGAAAAATATGAAGAAATTCATATGCCGAAAAACAGCGGCGCGGCCATTGTTATCGCAGCCTTCATGACAGTCTTCGGTTTTGCCCTGATCTGGCACATCTGGTGGCTGGCAGGTCTTACTTTCCTTGGCACCATCGTGACCTGGATTGTGAAGAGCTTCGATGAAGACGTGGATTACTACGTACCGGTTGCTGAAATCGAGAAGATCGAGAAGAAGCACTTTGATGACATCAGCAAAGCAGGTCTGAAATAATGTCAACTGAAACCGTGAAACACCACCACGACGCCCATGCGGAGCATGGGCATCACGATGCGGGAGCCAATAAAGTCTTTGGCTTCTGGATCTACCTGATGAGTGACTGCATTATCTTCGCAACCCTGTTTGCGACCTATGCGGTCATGGTTAACAACACTGCCGGTGGCCCGGCAGGTAAAGATATCTTCGAACTGCCGTTCGTGCTGGTTGAAACCGCGCTGCTGCTGCTGAGCTCCATTACTTATGGCATGGCAGTGATCGCGATGAACAACCAGAACAAAGGTTCGGTCATCAGCTGGCTGGCGTTGACCTTCCTGTTCGGTGCCGGATTTATCGGGATGGAAATCTATGAATTCCATCACCTGATAAAGGAAGGTTTCGGTCCTGACCGCAGCGGCTTCCTGTCTGGCTTCTTTACGCTGGTCGGTACGCACGGTCTGCACGTGACCTCTGGTCTGATCTGGATGGCCGTGCTGATGTTCCAGATCGCTAAACGCGGTCTGAGCGCCACCAACCGCACCCGTATCATGTGTCTGAGCCTATTCTGGCACTTCCTGGATGTGGTGTGGATCTGCGTATTCACCGTTGTCTATCTGATGGGGGCCATGTAATGAGTCATTCTGTAAACGAACATGGTGCATCTCACGGTAGCGTGAAGTCGTACATGATCGGCTTCATCCTTTCAATCATCCTGACGGCGATCCCGTTCTGGATGGTGATGGATGGCAGTGCTTCTCACGGCACCATTCTGGGTGTGGTTCTGGTGTGCGCAGTGGTTCAGGTGCTGGTGCACCTGGTCTACTTCCTGCATCTGGACAGCAAATCCGAGGGTGGCTGGAACATGGTGGCCATTGTCTTCTCCGCAGTCATTATCCTGATTGTGGTGATCGGCTCACTGTGGATTATGTGGAACCTCAACTACAACATGATGGCCCACTAAAGAGTCACGCGTAATGATTAAGCAATACCTGCAAGTAACAAAACCAGGAATTATTTTCGGCAATTTAATTTCTGTGATCGGTGGATTCCTGCTGGCTTCAAAAGGCAGCATTGATTACCCCCTGTTTCTCGTCGCTTTGGTGGGCGTTTCGCTGGTGGTCGCATCCGGTTGTGTATTCAACAATGTGATTGACCGCGACATCGACATCAAAATGGAGAGAACGCGGAACCGTGTTCTGGTCAAAGGCCTGATCTCGGCGAAAGTAAGCCTGGTTTATGCAACCGCATTGGGTATTGCTGGCTTTGCGTTGCTGTATTTTGGCGCTAACCCGCTGGCCATGTGGCTGGCGGTGATGGGCTTCGTCGTCTATGTCGGCATTTACAGCCTCTACATGAAGCGTCATTCGGTCTATGGCACGCTGATTGGCAGCCTCTCCGGCGCAGCGCCGCCGGTAATTGGCTACTGCGCGGTGACCAACCAGTTTGATGCCGGCGCGTTAATCTTACTGGCTATCTTTAGCCTGTGGCAGATGCCGCACTCGTACGCGATTGCCATCTTCCGCTTCAAAGATTATCAGGCCGCCAACATTCCGGTTCTGCCGGTGGTGAAAGGCATCTCGGTGGCGAAAAATCATATTACGCTGTATATCCTGGCGTTCATGATTGCCACCCTGATGCTTACGCTGGGCGGCTATGCTGGCTACAAATATCTGGTGGTCGCTGCCGCGGTAAGCGTGTGGTGGCTCGGCATGGCACTGTCAGGTTACAAAACCTCAAACGATAAAGTTTGGGCACGTAAGCTGTTTGTGTTCTCGATTGTCGCCATCACTGCACTGAGCGTGATGATGTCGGTGGACTTTATGGCCCCGGCCTCCAAAGACCTGCTGACTTACGTCTGGTAAGTCAGACCGTCACTCCGGACAAGGGCGCGAATTTCGCGCCCTTTCTTTTTGTTACCACTGCTTAAAAACAATTGTTTTACCCGCCCTGCCCCGCTTCCTAAAATAAGCGCTGCATGTTCCGGTGATTCGGGTGGCAGATAAGGGCGCGCAGCCTGCGCCTCTGCAACCTGAAGTGCCAGGGGCATAAACTTACAGAGGTTGGAATGAACGATAATAGAATGACACCAGTTGAGCTTCGGGCAACATGGGGTTTAGGCACAGTTTTTTCCCTGCGCATGCTGGGAATGTTTATGGTCCTGCCGGTGCTGACCACCTACGGCATGGCTTTGCAGGGCGCCAGCGAAACGTTAATCGGTCTGGCAATTGGTATTTATGGTCTGGCGCAGGCGGTGTTTCAGATCCCCTTTGGTCTGCTGTCCGACCGTATTGGCCGCAAGCCGCTGATTGTCGGTGGCCTGCTGCTGTTTGTGCTTGGCAGCATCATTGCCGCCACCACCAGCTCCATCTGGGGCATTATCCTCGGCCGGGCGCTGCAGGGCTCCGGGGCGATTGCCGCGGCGGTGATGGCGCTGCTGTCAGACCTGACCCGTGAACAGAACCGCACCAAAGCGATGGCGTTTATCGGCATCAGCTTCGGCGTCACCTTTGCGATCGCCATGGTGGTCGGCCCGATTGTCACCCACGCGCTCGGTCTGCACGCGCTGTTCTGGATGATCGCCCTGCTTGCCAGCCTGGGCATTGTCATCACCCTGCTGGTGGTGCCGAATGCGCCGGGCCACGTGCTGAACCGCGAATCCGGCATGGTCAAAGGCAGCATTCGCGCGGTACTGGCCAATCCCAAATTGCTGAAGCTAAATATCGGCATTCTCTGCCTGCACATTTTGCTGATGTCGAGCTTCGTCGCGCTGCCGGGCCAGTTTGAACAGGCCGGCTTCCCGGCGGCTGAACACTGGAAAGTGTATCTGGTGACCATGCTGGTGGCGTTTGTCGCCGTGGTGCCGTTTATTATCTATGCCGAAGTGAAACGCCGCATGAAGCGCGTGTTTGTCGGCTGTGTGGCGCTGATCATCATCGCCGAAATCGTGCTGTGGGGCGCCGCAGGTCACTTCTGGACGCTGGTGATTGGCGTCCAGCTGTTTTTCCTCGCCTTTAACCTGATGGAAGCCATTCTGCCGTCGCTGATCAGCAAAGAGTCGCCGGCGGGCTACAAGGGCACGGCGATGGGGATTTATTCCACCAGCCAGTTTATTGGCGTCGCGATTGGCGGCAGCCTGGGCGGCTGGATCTTCGGCCACGTCGATGCGCAAACGGTGTTTCTGGTCGGCGCGATAGTGGCAGCGGCATGGCTGTTTGTCGCCATGTCAATGCAGGAACCGCCGTATGTCAGCAGCCTGCGCCTGGTGCTGAGCGATGCGGTGCTGGCAGTACCGAATCTGGAGAAGCGGCTGCGCGCGCAGCCCGGTGTGGCATCGGTGTTTATCGTGCCGGAAGAGAAAAGTGCCTACATTAAAATTGACAGCAAAGTGACGAGCCGCGTGGAGCTGGAGGCGCTGCTCGCCAGCAGTTAATGCTTTAGCCATAGCGGACCGCGATGCTCTGGCTCCACGCGGTCCGCTCAGTGTCACTACAGCGACATATCCACCACAATACGCCCTTCAATTTTGCCGGCGTGCATGCGCGCAAAGATATCGTTGATGTTAGTCAGCGGCTCAACCGCGACATTCGCTTTCACCTTATGGCGACCGGCAAAATCCAGCGCTTCCTGCAGATCTTTACGCGTGCCGACAATCGAACCGCGCACCGTAATGCCATCCAGCACCATGTCGAAAATCGACAGATCGAATTTACCCGGCGGCAGGCCATTAAGCACCATGGTGCCGCCGCGACGCAGCGTGCCGATCGCCTGTTCAAACGCTTTTGGCGATACCGCCGTCACCAGCACGCCGTGCGCACCGCCAAAGCTCTCCTGAAACACTTTCGCCGGGTCAACCTGCTTCGCATTGGCAACCACGCTGGCCCCGAGCCGTTTGGCAAACGCCAGCTTGTCGTCGTCGATGTCGACCGCCGCCACGTTGAGCCCCATCGCCACCGCATACTGAATAGCCATGTGCCCCAGGCCGCCGATGCCGGAAACCACCACCCAGTCACCCGGTTTGGTATCGGTCATCTTCAGGCCTTTGTAGACCGTCACGCCGGCACACAGAATCGGCGCGACCTCGTTGAACTCAACGTTGTCCGGAATGATGCCGACGTAGTTCGCATCCGCCAGGCAGTACTCGGCAAAACTGCCGTTGACCGAATAGCCGGCATTCTGCTGCGACAGACACAGCGTCTCCCAGCTGTCGAGGCAGTGCTCGCAGTGACCGCAGGCCGAATAGAGCCACGGCACACCGACGCGATCGCCCAGTTTGAGATGTTTCACGCCCTCGCCAATGGCTACCACCTGCCCGACGCCTTCATGGCCGGGAATGAACGGCGGATTAGGCTTGATCGGCCAGTCGCCTTCGGCGGCGTGCAGGTCGGTGTGACACACGCCGGTGGCGGCGATTTTCACCAGAATCTGCCCCGGCCCGACGGACGGCACCGGCACCTGCTCGATCACCAGCGGTTCGCCAAACGCCTTTACAACGGCGGCTTTCATGGTGGTTTTGATTTGCATATTCATCTTTCACTCTCCATTTGATCGGATGCGGACTCAGAACAGCCCCAGTGGCGCTGTGCCATAGCTGACCAGCAGATTTTTGGTTTGTTGATAGGCGCTGAGCGCCATTTTGTGGGTCTCACGCCCGACGCCCGACTGCTTGTAGCCACCGAATGCCGCATGGGCGGGATAGATGTGATAGCAGTTGGTCCAGACGCGACCGGCTTTAATGCCGCGGCCCATGCGATACGCCAGATTGGTATCGCGCGTCCACACGCCCGCGCCCAGACCAAACTGGGTTTCATTGGCGATCGCGAGCGCCTCTGCCTCATCGTGGAACGTGGTGACGCCAATCACTGGCCCAAAAATCTCCTCCTGGAAACAGCGCATTTGGTTGCTGCCCTTAATCAGGGTGGGCTGGATGTAGAATCCGTTATCCAGCTCTGCGGCGATGTGTGCACGCTCGCCCCCAGTCAGAATCTGACCGCCTTCTTCACGGGCGATGTTGATATAGGACAGGATTTTGTCGAGTTGCTGGCGCGAAGCCTGAGCGCCGATCATGGTGTCGGTATCGAGCGGATCGCCGCGGCGAATGGTGGCAACCTTCGCCAGCACCCGCTCCATAAAGGGTTGATAAATTGATTCATGAATCAGCGCACGCGAAGGACAGGTACAGACTTCGCCCTGATTGAAGAAGCCGAGCACCAGCCCCTCAACCGCTTTCTCGATGAATTCCTCTTCGCCCGACATCACATCCGCGAAATAGATATTGGGCGATTTGCCGCCCAGCTCGACGGTGCAGGGAATGATGTTCTCCGCCGCGCAGGCCATGATGTGGCGCCCGACCGGCGTGGAGCCGGTAAAGGCAATTTTGGCGATGCGCTTACTGGTGGCCAGCGCTTCCCCGGCTTCGCGCCCAAAACCCTGCACCACATTCAGCACGCCCGGCGGGAACAGATCGCCAATCAGCTCCATCAGCAGCGTAATACCGAGCGGCGTCTGTTCGGCTGGTTTCAGCACCACGCAGTTACCGGCGGCCAGCGCCGGTGCCAGCTTCCACGCCGCCATGAGCAGCGGGAAATTCCACGGGATGATCTGCCCGACCACGCCGAGCGGCTCGTGGAAGTGATAGGCCACCGTGGTTTCGTCGATCTCGGCGGTGCTGCCCTCCTGCGCGCGCAGGCAGCCGGCAAAGTAGCGGAAATGGTCAACCGCCAGCGGCAGGTCGGCGTTGAGCGTCTCGCGAATCGGTTTACCGTTATCCCAGCTCTCCGCTACCGCCAGCCTTTCGAGATTGGCTTCCATGCGATCGGCCACCTGCAGCAGCAGGTTGGCGCGCTGCTGCACGCTGGTTTTGCCCCAGGCATCCGCCGCCTGATGCGCCGCATCCAGCGCCAGATCGATGTCACGCGCGTCGGAGCGCGGGAACTGAGCGATATCGCTGCCGTCAACCGGCGAGGTGTTCATAAAGTACTGGCCGCTCAGCGGCTCGGTGAAGTTGCCGGCGATATAGTTGCCGTAGGTCGCCGGGAAAGAGACCAGCGCGCCGGGCGTACCGGGATGTGCATAACGCATCGCAAACTCCTTATTATCAGGTCAGAGGGTCTGAACAGGCAGCGCAACTGCCTGCATCGGTTATTGCAGCACGCGTGCCAGTTTTTTCTCACTCATCGACTCTGCTATAAAAGCAATATTTTTCAATAAGCTATGATTTTACCTCGCCACAAAAATCGCCCATCGCCCAGGACAAACGCCGTATCTGTGTTGCGTATCGCAACAGTGCAGAAACCCGAGCGCTACAATGTTGCAACACTTTCACGCCGTTCTGAGGTCACTCATGCAGGGAAATTCTGCCGCGTCTGCCGTGCACGCCAACCCGCTGTTAAGCGACTCCTGGTTCCGCAGTCAGCTGTATGGGCTGGAGCGCAGCGCCGACGATTTCCCGCGCGTGCGCCAGGGCGAGCTGGCCGATGTACTGGCCAGCAACGCCGGCCTGCAGCAGTTTGCGCAACCGGTGATTCGGCAGCTGGCGCAGCAGATGGCCGACACGCAGTCGGTGGTGATCCTGTCCGATGCCAGCGGACTGGTGCTGAACACCTTTGGCGATATGCAGGCACTGGAGAAAGCGCAGCGCTTTGCCCTCGCGCCGGGGAATTTATGGAGCGAATGCGGACGCGGCACCAACGCGATCGGCACCGCGCTGGCGATTGATGATGGCTGCGAAATTGACGGCCAGCAGCATTTCCTGACGCGCAATCAGGGCCTGTACTGCGCCGCGATGCCGCTGCAGATGCCCAACGGCCAGATTGCCGGCGTGCTGGATATCTCCGGCCCGGCGCACTTTTCCCATCCGCATACGCTGAACCGGGTGAAAGCGGCGGCCAAACAGATCGAGTATCTGTGGGTGAAGCAGAGCCTGCATCCGCAGCAGTGGCTGCTCAGTCTGCATCCACAACCGCAGGGCATCGATACCAGTGATGAACTGCTGCTGGTGTTCTCGGATAACGTGCTGACAGCGGCCAACCGGCTGGCGATGCGTGAGCTGGCGCTCAGCGCCGACCGCTTTGCCAGCCTGACGTTTCAGCAGCTGTTTCCGCAACTGCCGCAGCAGGCCAACAGCGTTCCCGCTGCAGTCGATATTGGCACGCAGCGTTACTGGTTCCGGCTGCGTGCGCCGCAGCGCAGCCACGTCAGCGTGTCGGACAGCCGCGCGCAGGACCTGCCCTGCGCGCTGCGGGGCGACGGTGCAAAAATGGTGCGGCTTCTGGATGCCGGCGTTTCGCTGTGCATTTATGGCGAAACCGGCAGCGGCAAAGAATATGTCAGCCGCGCGCTGCATCAGCAGAGCCGCTGGCGCGCCGGCAAGTTTGTCGCCATTAACTGTGCAGCCATCCCGGAAGCGCTGATTGAATCCGAACTGTTTGGCTACCAGCCTGGCGCGTTTACCGGTGCCAGTAAAAATGGCTACATTGGCAAAATTCGTGAAGCGGACGGCGGCGTGCTGTTTCTGGATGAAATTGGGGATATGCCGCTGGCGCTGCAAACCCGTTTGCTGCGTGTGCTGCAGGAAAAAGAGGTGGCACCGCTCGGCTCCAGCCGCAGCTGGCCGGTGAATTTTGCCGTGATTTGCGCCACGCATCGCGATCTGGCCCAGCGCGTCGCCGCCGGCGAGTTTCGTGAAGATTTGCTCTATCGTCTGCAGGAGTTTGCGCTGACCATTCCGCCGCTGCGCGACTGGCCGGATGTTGCTGGCTTCATCCGCAATTTATGGCAGGAGCTGGGAGCCGATCAGCGTGGTGTTGCGCTGTCTCCGGCGCTGCTGACGGCGCTGGCACAGCAGCCATGGCCGGGCAATGTGCGTCAGCTCCGCAGTCTGCTGCGCGTGCTGCTGGCGCTGGCCGATGAAGGCGAAGTGCTGACGGAAAGCCATTTGCCGGCGGAGTATCGCCGTGCGCCGGCATTGCCGCTGCGTGAACGTCACGATGAACAGCTGATCAGTGACACGCTACAGCGCTATGAAGGCAATATCAGTAAAGCAGCGCAGGCGCTGGGCGTCGCGCGCAGCACGCTGTATCGTCGTGCGGCACGCGACAAAGGGGATTAGTCGCGGAAGTTTTTGAACTGGAACGGCTGGCCAAGGTTGCCACCGCGCACCAGCGCCATCGCACCCTGCAGATCGTCGCGTGATTTACCGGTGACGCGCAGCTCTTCACCCTGAATCTGCGTCTGTACCTTCAGCTTGCTGTCTTTGATCAGCTTAACGATCTTTTTCGCGACATCGCTCTCGATGCCCTTTTTCAGCTTCGCTTCCACGCTCCAGCTTTTACCGCTGTGCACAATCTCTTCCGGCACTTCAATCGCCGCGCCTTCAATGCCGCGCTTCAGCAGCTTTTCACGCAGAATATCCACCAGCTGCTTCACCTGAAAATCAGATTCGCTGGTGACTTTGATGGTCTCATTCTTTTCGTTGAGCTCAATGCTGGCGCTCACGTTGCGGAAATCGAAACGGGTTGAGATCTCGCGGTTGGCATTCTCCACCGCATTACGCACTTCCGGCAGTTCGACTTCGGAAACGATATCGAAAGATGGCATCTTTTCTTCTCCTGATACTAAAGTGACATGCATAATACGCGTCTTGTCGCACTAAGAAAACACGCGACGCGGAAAGCTATAATTAAGGGTGTGACATCCATTCACCCACCCGCCAGCGGGAGGCACAATGAAAATTACCGTGTTGGGTTGCGGTGCCCTGGGTCAGGTCTGGCTCGCGGCCCTTGCACGCCAGGGACATGAGGTTCAGGGCTGGCTGCGCGTACCGCAGCCGTACTGCTCGGTCAACGTGGTCGACCCGCAGGGCCACGTCAGCAATCACACCTTCATCGCCAACGATCCGCTGTTTCTGGCCGACAGCCAGTTGCTGCTGGTTACCCTGAAAGCACCGCAGGTATCCCCGGCAGTGAAAAATCTGCAAAGCGTGCTGCCGCGTCACGCGCCAATCCTGCTGCTGCACAACGGCATGGGCACGGTTGAAGAGCTAAAAGAGATACAGCAGCCGCTGCTGCGCGGTATTACGACGCATGCGGCGATGCGCGACGGCACGGTGATCAAACACGTGGCGCAGGGTGTGACTCACATCGGGCCGACCGGACGCGAAAGCGCGGCGCTGAGCGATATCGCCGATATCCTGCACCAGGCATTGCCGGATGTGGCGTGGCACGACAACATCGCGTCGGCCAGCTGGCGTAAGCTGGCGGTCAACTGTGTGATTAATCCGGTAACGGTTGAGCACGACTGCCAGAACGGCGCGCTGCGCGCCTGGCCGGAACAGATCAACCGGCTGTGTGAAGAGCTGGTCTGGGTGATGGAGCGCGAGGGCCAGCATATCGCGCTGGATAACCTGCGTGACATCATTTACGACGTTATCGACAGTACCGCCGCGAATGTCTCCTCAATGCTGCAGGATGTGCGCGCGCAGCGTCAGACTGAGATTGATTACATTACCGGCTACCTGCTGCGCCGCGCCCGCGCGCAGGGCATCGCACTGCCGGAAAATACCCGTTTGTACGACCTGATTAAACGCAAGGAGTCCCAATATGAGCGCGAACGCATCAGTGCTGGTTTGCCTGGCCCATGGCAGTGAAGAGACCGAAGCGGTCACCACCATTGACCTGCTGGTCCGCGCCGGCCTGAAGGTCACCACCGCCAGCGTGGAGAGCGACGGCACGCGCGAAATCGTCTGCTCGCGCGGCGTGCGTCTGCTGGCTGATGCGCCGCTGGTTGAGGTGGCGGATAACGATTTTGCCGCCATCGTCCTGCCGGGCGGTATTAAAGGTGCTGAAACCTTCCGCGACAGCCCGCTGCTGGTGGAGACGGTGCGTCAGTGCCATCTGGCAGGCAATATCGTCGCGGCGATTTGTGCCGCGCCGGGCACGGTGCTGGTGCCACATGATCTGTTTCCGGTGGGTAACATGACCGGTTTTCCGGGTCTGAAGCACACCATTCCGGAAGGAAAATGGATGGAGCGCCGTGTGGTGTGGGATCCGCGCGTTAATCTGCTGACCAGTCAGGGACCGGGCACGGCGATCGATTTTGCCCTGAAGCTGATTGATTTGCTGGTGGATAAAGAGACGGCGCGCGACGTGGCGTCACAGCTGGTGCTGGCGGCAGGGATTTATAATTATCAGGAATTTGAAGAGCGCGAATAAGAAAAGGTCGCCATCAATGGCGACCCTGCAGGACGATTGCGCGTTAAGTGTTGGGTGCGCACCCGGTTTGGCGTGCACCCGATTTTATCTGCACCAGGCTTAACGCACGCCGCGGTTATGGACGGTAAACCTTCACGTTCTTAAAGCCCTGCTCATGCAGATACAACGCCTGCAACCGGCTCATCACGCCGCGATCGCAGTACAGCAGCCAGGTTCTGCTCTGATCGAGATCGCCGAACTGGGTGCTCAGCTTATAGAACGGCAGCGATTTCACCTCAACGCCTGACAGCGCCAGCGGCTTGTCGTCCTGCTCATCAATCGCACGGATATCCAGCACCACATCGTTGCCGCTGAACGACGCGACGGTTTCTACTTCCACCACCTCTTCTTCGGTCTGCTCAGCGATTTCGCGGATATCGACGTTAGTGGCTTCCTGCACCACGCGCTGCAGAATATCGAAATCGAAGTTCTGCTCTTCGGCTTCAATCTTCGCCTTCACCGCTTTCACCGTCGGGCTTTTCGAAATCACGCCGCAATATTCCGGCATGGTGCGAGCAAAGTCTTCGGTGCCGATCTGACGCGCAATATTGATGATGTGCTCTTTATCGTGCGAGATCAGCGGGCGCAGAATCAGCGTGTCGGACGCGTTATCAATTAAACGCAGATTAGTCAGCGTCTGGCTGGAGACCTGGCCCAGCGCCTCACCGGTCACCAGCGCCTGCACGCCATAGCGCTCAGCCACCATCGACGCCGCACGCACCATCATGCGCTTCAGCACCACGCCCATCTGACCGTCGTCGACTTTTTCCAGAATCTCGCCCACCACCGGTTCAAAGTTGATGGCGACAAAGCGCACGCGATGCGAACGGCCGAAACGCTGCCATAGATAGTGTGCTACCTGGCGCACGCCAATTTCATGCGCCGCACCGCCGAGGTTAAAGAAGCAGTAGTGCACGCGACAGCCGCGGCGCATCAGCATGTAGCTGGAAACGCCGGAGTCAAAGCCGCCGGAAATCAGCGACAGCACATCTTCCTGGGTACCGATCGGGAAGCCGCCCAGCCCTTCATAACGGCCGGTGATCAGCAGCAGGCGATCGTCTTCAATCTCCAGATTCACCGTCACATCCGGGTGATTCAGTTGCACGCGCGCGCTTTCAATGTGCTGGTTGAGGCCGCCACCGACGTAGCGCTCCACATCCTGCGAGCTAAAGCTGTGCTTACCGCGACGCTTCACGCGCACGCAGAAGCTCTTGCCTTCCAGCCGCTCACGGTTAAGCGCCAGCGTCTGCTCGAAGATATCGTGCATGTCGGTGTAGGCACGGTCTTCAACTGCCAGCACGTGATGAATACCGGGAATACGCGTCAGCTCTTCCGTGACGGTGGCGCGCAGGGCTTCCTTCTTCGCGCGCACTTCGATGTGATCCCAGTGGCGCACCACGGCGATCTCGTCGTCAAGGGTACGCAGGGTATTACGGATGTTACCGGTCAGAATTTTGATAAAGCGCAGGCGCACCGACTGACTTTTGATGGTGATTTCAGGGAAGAGCTTGATGATAAACTTCATGGCGACACAGCTTCGTTGGGCAAATAAGTGCTAAAATCATCAGCACTTAGCTGGTAAAATCATATAATTGCGGGTTGGCTTCAGCCACCGCATCCGAGGCGCGCAAGTATATCACCTTTGTCGGGTGACTGCTGTAAGCAACCTTCGCCGCATTGATTATTTTGCTAATCAATGCCCGTCGGCTACCATGACCGATTGCAACATAATGTCCCAACCTGTGAGTCGACACTGATTATGCCGAAAAAAGCCGAAGCGCCTGTGAGTTTTGAAAACGCACTGCAGCAGCTGGAACAGATTGTCAGCCGTCTGGAGAGTGGCGAACTGCCGCTGGAAGAGGCGCTGAATGAATTCGAACGCGGCGTACAGCTGGCACGCAGCGGCCAGCAAACCCTGCAGGCGGCAGAACAGCGCGTGCAGATTCTGCTGAGCGACGACAAAGACGCCCCGCTCACCCCTTTCACGCCGGAAAATGAGTGATGGATTTCGTGCAACTGCAGCGCGCCTACCATGAGCGCGTGAACCAGGCGTTGACGCGCTTAATAGATCCACTTCCTTTTCAGAGTTCTCCTCTGGTGAACGCCATGCAATATGGGGCACTATTAGGCGGTAAGCGCCTGCGCCCGTTTCTGGTGTATGCCACCGGCGAAATGCTGCGGGCCGAGGCGTCCAGCCTGGATGCACCGGCCGCAGCGGTGGAGTGCATTCACGCGTATTCTTTGATTCACGATGATCTGCCGGCGATGGACGACGATGCGTTACGTCGCGGGCAGCCAACCTGCCATATCAAATATGGCGAAGACACGGCGATTCTGGCCGGCGATGCCCTGCAAACCCTGGCGTTTACCATCCTCGCGGACCAGCCGATGCCCGGCGTCAGCCCGCAGGATCGCATTGCCATGATTTCCGAACTGGCGCAGGCCAGCGGCGTGGCCGGCATGTGCGGTGGCCAGGCGCTGGATCTCGCCGCCGAAGGCAAATCCGTCGATCTGCACCAGCTGGAGCAGATTCATCGCCACAAAACCGGTGCGCTGATCCGCGCCGCTGTGCGTCTCGGCGCACTGACTGCTGGGGCTGCGGGCCGCGATGCGCTGCCGCAGCTGGATATCTACGCCAACGCCATCGGACTGGCGTTTCAGGTGCAGGATGACATCCTCGACGTGGTCGGTGATACCGCCGTACTGGGCAAAACCCAGGGAGCCGATCAGGCGCTGGGGAAAAGCACTTATCCGGCGCTGCTGGGACTGGATAACGCGCGGGCCAAAGCGCAGGATCTCTATCGCGAAGCACTGGGCGCGCTGGAGGTGCTGGCGGCACAGTCATATGACACCACCGCGCTGCAGGCTCTGGCCAGCTTTATAATTGAACGCGATAAATAACTTATATAATGAGTCTCTGATGAGTTTTGATATTGCAAAATACCCGACACTGGCATTAGCAGGCACGGTTCAGGAATTACGTTTACTGCCAAAAGAGCAACTTCCGGACCTGTGCGATGAGCTGCGTCAGTATCTGCTGGACAGCGTAAGCCGCTCGTCTGGCCACTTTGCTTCGGGTCTGGGCGTCGTCGAGCTGACCGTCGCGTTGCATTATGTGTACAACACCCCGTTTGATCATCTGGTGTGGGACGTTGGCCATCAGGCCTATCCACATAAGATTCTCACCGGCCGCCGCGATCGCATCGGCACTATCCGGCAGAAAAATGGCCTGCATCCGTTCCCGTGGCGCGGTGAAAGCGAGTACGACGTATTGAGCGTGGGCCACTCGTCGACCTCCATCAGCGCCGGTCTCGG
This sequence comes from Pantoea dispersa, assembly GCF_035783935.1. Lineage (GTDB taxonomy): Bacteria > Pseudomonadota > Gammaproteobacteria > Enterobacterales > Enterobacteriaceae > Pantoea > Pantoea dispersa_C. The sequence continues at coordinate 121,527 of NZ_JALKOV010000008.1, forward strand.
CATGGCCGTGGCCGCCGAACGTGAAGGGAAAGGCCGGCGCACCGCCTGTATCATTGGTGACGGCGCGATTACCGCCGGCATGGCGTTTGAAGCGATGAACCACGCCGGTGATATCAAGCCGGATATGCTGGTGATCCTCAACGACAACGAAATGTCGATCTCCGAGAACGTGGGCGCGCTCAACAATCGCCTGGCGCAGATTCTGTCGGGGAAAACCTATTCACGCCTGCGCGAAGGCGGCAAGCGCGTGCTGGGCGGGCTGCCGCCGATCAAAGAGCTGGTAAAGCGCACCGAAGAGCACCTGAAAGGCATGGTGGTGCCGGGCACGCTGTTTGAGGAGCTGGGCTTTAACTATATCGGTCCGGTCGACGGTCACGATGTACTGACGCTGGTCAGCACGCTGAAGAATATGCGCGATCTGAAAGGGCCGCAGTTCCTGCACATCATGACCAAAAAGGGCAAAGGCTACGCACCGGCGGAAGAAGATCCGATCACCTGGCACGCGGTACCGAAATTCGATCCGGCCAGCGGCTCGCTGCCAAAAAGCGCGCCGGGCCTGCCGAGCTACTCAAAGATTTTTGGTAACTGGCTGAGCGAGATGGCCGCCGACGATGCGCGGCTGATGGCGGTGACGCCGGCCATGCGCGAAGGCTCTGGCATGGTGAGCTACTCGCGTGATTATCCGCAGCAGTATTTTGACGTGGCGATCGCCGAGCAGCATGCGGTGACGTTCGCCGCGGGCATGGCCATCGGCGGTTACAAGCCGGTAGTGGCGATCTACTCGACCTTCCTGCAGCGCGCCTACGATCAGGTGATTCACGACGTGGCGATTCAGCAATTGCCGGTCCTGTTTGCTATCGATCGCGGCGGTATTGTCGGTGCTGATGGCCAGACGCACCAGGGCGCATTTGATATCGCTTATCTGCGCTGCGTGCCAGGCATGGTGATCATGACGCCAAGCGATGAAAACGAATGCCGCCTGATGCTTTACACCGGCTATCACTATCAGGACGGCCCAAGCGCGGTGCGCTATCCGCGCGGTACCGGCACCGGTGCCACGCTGGAACCGCTGGCCAGCCTGCCGCTTGGCAAAGGGGTAATTAAGCGCCGCGGCGAGCAGCTGGCGATCCTCAATTTCGGCACCCTGCTGCCGGAAGCACAGGCTGCTGCCGACGCGCTCAACGCCACGCTGGTTGACATGCGCTTTGTTAAGCCGCTGGATGAAGCGCTGATTAGCGAGCTGGCGGCCAGCCACGACGCGCTGATTACGCTGGAAGAAGGCGCGATCAAAGGCGGTGCCGGCAGCGGCGTCAACGAATACGTGATGGCAAAACGCCTGCGCGTGCCGGTGCTGAACCTCGGCCTGCCGGATGAGTTCATTCCGCAGGGGACGCAGGAAGAAGTGCGTCAGGATTATCAGCTCGACGCCGCCGGCATCCAGCAGCAAATCGCCGCCTGGCTGGCGCAGTAACCGCCCGTCCCCCGCTCCTGCTGCTATGCTTGAGGGTAAAACCCCACGCATAAGAGCAGGAGCCCTTCATGAAAACCGTTCGTTTAGGCCAGACCGATCTGCAGGTTTCACGTCTCTGTTTAGGCTGTATGACCTATGGCGATCCGCTGCGCGGTAATCACGCCTGGACGCTGCCGGAAGAGAGCAGCCGACCGCTGATTAAGCAGGCGCTGGACGCGGGCATCAACTTCTTCGACACCGCTAACAGCTACTCCGACGGCAGCAGTGAGGAGATCCTCGGTCGCGCGCTCAAAGATTATGCGCAGCGCGATCGGGTGGTGGTGGCGACCAAAGTCTACTTTCCGCTGAGCAACCTGTCGCAGGGGCTGTCACGCAACAATATTTTGCAGTCGATTGATGACAGCCTGACGCGGCTCGGCATGGACTATGTCGATCTGCTGCAGATTCACCGCTGGGATTACGCCACGCCGATCGAAGAGACGCTGGAAGCGCTCGATCAGGTAGTGCGGTCAGGCAAAGCGCGTTACATCGGCGCTTCCTCGATGCATGCCACACAGTTTGCGCAGGCGCTGCAGTTACAGCAGCAGAATGGCTGGGCGCGTTTTGTCAGCATGCAGGATCAGTACAACCTGATTCAGCGCGAAGAAGAGAAGGAGATGCATCCGCTGTGTCAGCGCGAAGGTATCGCGGTGCTGCCGTGGAGTCCGCTGGCGCGCGGTAAGCTGACGCGGCCGTGGGGAGAAACCACCGCGCGTTCGGTGTCCGATAACGTGATGGAAAAACTCTATACCGGCACCGAGGAGAACGACGCGGCGATTGCGGAACGGCTGGCAACGGTGGCCGCAGACAAAGGCGTGACGCGCGCACAGGTGGCGCTGGCGTGGCTGCTGCACAAACCGGCCGTCACCGCACCGATTATCGGCGCCTCGCGCGAACAACAGTTTGCCGAACTGGTGAAAGCCGTCGACGTGGAGCTGAGTTCAACTGATATTGCCGAGCTGGAAACAGTGTATCAGCCGCATCCGGTGGTAGGATTCGAATAACTGTTTAACCAGGTCGCCTTCAGGGCGACCTGATGTCACTGGGTGGGCATTAAAGCACCAGCCCCAGCCCATACAAAATCGCCGCTGAAATCACCCCGGCGATAATGTCATCGACCATAATGCCCATGCCACCGTGCACGTTACGGTCGAACCAGCGGATTGGCCACGGCTTCCACATGTCAAAAATGCGGAAAATCACAAAACCGGCCAGCACCCATTGCCAGCTCATCGCCGGTATCGCCATCAGCGTAATCCACATGCCGATGAACTCATCCCACACGATACTGCCGTGGTCATGCACGCCCATGTCACGCGCGGTGCGGTGACACAGATAAACGCCGACGCTAATGCCAATCAGCACCAGCAGCGAATAGATCTGCAGCGGCAGCTGCGTCATCAGCCACCAGAAAGGAATCGCCGCGATCGAACCGGCGGTGCCCGGCATAATCGGGCTCAGGCCGCTGCCAAAGCCGGTCGCCAGCAGGTGCCACGGGTTGGCCATGCGCAGGCGGCTTTTGGCCACATCTTTATTTAGCGTCAAAATGATCAAATCCCTTGTGATGGAAACTGCGCGGCTTGCCGTGCTCCAGCAGCGTCAGCCCTTCTGACTCCGGCGCAATCTGGCCGATGCAGGTATACGCCACGCCAAAATGGCCCAGCGCCACGTCCAGCGCACCGCGATTGACCTCCGGTACCGTGAAGCACAGCTCATAATCTTCACCGCCGCTCAGCGCCCAGCGCAGCACCTGCTCAGGCTCGAAGTGGTCACGCAGCGCCGCCGACAGCGGCAGCGCATCCAGATTGATGCGGGCACCGACGCGGCTGGCGGTCAGAATGTGGCCGAGATCGGAGATCAGCCCATCGGACAGATCGATGGCCGACGTCGCCAGATTACGCAGCGCCTGACCCTGCAGCACGCGCGGCATCGGGCGCAGATGGCGCTTAATCAGCACTTCGTGCACGGCCGGATCGTTGAGGCGATGGTGATGTTGCAGCAGCGACAGGCCGGCAGCGCTGTCGCCCAGCGTGCCAGTGACGAAAATCCAGTCACCCGGTTTGGCTCCGGAACGCTTCAGCGCACGGCCCGCCGGCACTAGGCCGTGAATGCCCAGCGTCAGGCTGAGCGGCCCGCGCGTGGTATCGCCGCCAATCAGCTGCATATCGTAGTAATCCAGCAGCTCAAACAGGCTGTCGCTGAACGCCGCCAGCCAGGGTTCATCCACCTCAGGCAACGTCAAAGCCAGCGTTAACCATGCCGGATCGGCGCCCATGGCAGCCAGGTCGCTCAGGTTAACCGCCAGCGCTTTGTAGCCGAGATCGGCCGGATGGATATCACGTAAGAAATGCACGCCCGCCACCAGCGTATCGGTGCTAATGGCCAGCGTCTGTTTTTCCGGCACGTTAAGTAACGCGCAGTCGTCACCAATTCCCTTCTCCACATCGCGGCGGGAGCTGGTGACGCGGTTAAAATAACGTGCAATCAGTTCGAATTCACCACAGGACATAAATCAGGTCTCAATGAAAAAAGGCCGGTGAGCCGGCCTTTTGCACTTATTTTCTGTTCGGTCGAATTTGCGGAGCGGCTTTATCCAGCACGCCGTTAACAAATTTGTGGCTGTCTTCAGCACCAAACACTTTAGCCAGTTCGATACCTTCGTTGATCGCCACTTTGTACGGCACATCGTCACGCTTGCTCAGTTCATAGAGCGAAATGCGCAGGATGGCTTTTTCTACCTGGCCCAGCTCTTCCAGCTGGCGCGACAGGTAAGGCTTCATCAGGCCGTCCAGGAACGCGCTGTTGGTCGCCACACCGGCCAGCAGTTCGCGGAAATAGCTAATATCGACGTCTTTGACGTCTTGTTCCGCCAGAAACTGGTATTCCACATCGGCAATGTCGTTGTTGGACAACTGCCAGGAGTAAAGCGCCTGGACAGCGCACTCACGGGCGCGACGACGAGCAGCAGGTTTCACAAAATTCCCCTTACAAAAATCAGGCTTTGATGGCTTTCAATACGTTAATCATTTCTAGTGCGGTCAGGGCCGCTTCGGCGCCTTTGTTACCCGCTTTGGTGCCGGCGCGTTCAATCGCCTGCTCGATGTTCTCGGTGGTCAGGACGCCGAAAGTCACCGGAATCTCGCTGTTCATCGCCACGTGAGCAATGCCGGAGCTGGCTTCACCCGCCACGTATTCGAAGTGCGCGGTACCGCCACGGATCACCGTGCCCAGTGCAACGATCGCGTCGTGCTTGCCGGTTTTCGCCAGGGCGCGTGCCGCCAGCGGCAGCTCGTAAGCGCCCGGTACCCAGACCACGGTGATGTTTTCCGCTTTGACCTGGCCAATACGCTTCAGCGCGTCAACCGCACCGTCCAGCAGGCTGTCATTGATGAAATTGTTAAAACGCGCAATAACGATGGCAATGTTGGCATCAGGCGTGGCAACAGCAGCTTCGATAACTTTCATACATATCCTTTGGGTGTTTGTTTTATGGCCCCGCAGAAGGGGGCGGATTCTATCATACTCTTCGGCAACGCGCTCAGGCTTTTCCGTGCATGCTCAGCGTGGTGTCAGGGTCAGCCGTAAATCCTCGCCAACCTGACGCACGTCGCTAAAATTCAGTGCAGGCGCATCGGCCAGCGTTTCCAGTCCCGGCAGCGCACACAGGCCGCGCGCGGCATTACCCAGCAGTTTCGGCGCCAGATAAACAATCAGTTCATCCACCAGCCCGGCCTGCAGCAGCGCACCGGCCAGACCGGCACCGGCCTCGACCCACACGCTGTTGATTTGACGCTGACCGAGCAGCATCATCATCGCCACCAGATCCAGCTGCTCACCGCGCGGCGGCACTTCAATCTGGCTCACGCCCGGTGGCCAGCGTTGTGCATCAGCCTCGGTGCGCATCAGCCAGGTTTCGCCGGGCTGGGCGATCAAACGATGCTGTGGCGTCACGCGCTGCTGGCTGTCAATCACCACCCGCACCGGCTGACGCAGCTGGCTCTCATCCAGCTGCTGGCGCACCGTCTCACTCAGTTCATCCCAGCGCACCGTCAGCGACGGGTTGTCCGCCAGCACGGTGGCGCTGGTGGTAAGGATAGCTGAACTGTGGGCACGTAAACGTTGCACATCGCGCCTTGCCGCTGCCGAAGTGATCCACTGGCTTTCGCCGCTGGCCATGGCGGTACGACCATCCAGCGAGGCGCCAAGTTTGAGCTGAATCCACGGAAAACCGGTGCGCATGCGTTTGAGAAAACCGCGATTCAGTGCTTCCGCGTCGTTGATCATCAGGCCGTGACTCACGTCGATGCCGGCCTGCTGTAAACGATACAAGCCGCGCCCGGCCACCTGCGGATTGGGATCCTGCATCGCCGCGACCACCCGGCTGACGCCGGCGGCAATCAGCGCATCGCAGCACGGCGGCGTACGACCGTGATGGCTGCAGGGTTCCAGCGTGACATACGCGGTCGCACCGCGTGCGTGGTCGCCCGCCATGCGCAGCGCGTGCACTTCCGCGTGCGGTTCACCGGCGCGCTGATGCCAGCCTTCGCCCACGATCGCGCCGTCGCGCACGATAACGCAGCCGACGTTAGGATTTGGGGTGGTGGTATATTGTCCGCGCCGCGCCAGTTCCAGCGCGCGCGCCATGTAATGCGCATCGGTCATGGATTAATCCTGTAAGCGGGCGATCTCTTCGCCAAAATCACGAATATCTTCAAAACTGCGGTACACCGATGCGAAGCGAATATAGGCAACTTTATCCAGCTTCTTCAGCTCTTCCATCACCAGATTACCGATCAGCTTGCTGGGAATTTCACGCTCGCCGGTGGCGCGCAGCTGAGTTTTGATGTGATTGACCGCGTTGTCGACGGCATCCGCGCTCACTGGCCGTTTCTCCAGCGCCTTCATCATGCCGCTGGCCAGCTTATCTTCGTTAAAGGGTTCGCGCACGTCGTTGCTTTTCACCACGCGCGGCATTACCAGCTCGGCCACTTCAAAGGTGGTAAAACGCTCATGGCACACCAGACACTGGCGGCGACGACGCACCGAGGAGCCCTCACTAACCAGACGTGAATCAATCACTTTGGTGTCCACAGCGGAGCAGAATGGGCAATGCATGACGTTTCCTGTCGCGAGAATTGGGGGCAGATAGTGTAGCGCGTTCCCGGTTGCAACAAAATACAGGGCGCAGAATCGCCACCTGGCTCACAGCGACGCCTGCCGTTTACAGCAAACCGTAAAAAGTTACTAAGCTTAGAGAGCCAATCCGGCTTAATGACAGGAGGATGTATGGGTTTGTTCAATTTCGTCAAAGAAGCGGGTGAAAAACTGTGGGATGCGGTGTCAGGCGGCGATGACCAGAGCAAAAAGCTGCAGGAGCACATCAATCAACTCGGCCTGCCCGACAGCGACAAAGTGAAAGTCGATGTGCAGGGCGATACCGTGAAGGTCAGCGGGGATGGCATCTCGCAGGAGCTGAAAGAGAAGATTTTGGTGGCGGCCGGTAACGTGGCGGGCATTACCAAAGTAGAAGATAACGTGACCACTAGCGACAGTGCTGCGCAGGCCGAATTCTACACGGTGAAAAAAGGCGATACCCTGAGCGCCATTTCGAAACAGGTGTACGGTACGCCGAATGAATACAACAAGATCTTTGAAGCGAACAAGCCAATGCTGACGCATCCTGATAAGATCTATCCCGGCCAGGTTTTACGTATCCCTAAATAACCGGAAGGACATTGCATGACGTTCAGGATGATTTGGGTACCGGCAGCGCTCGCTGCGCTGGTGCTCAGTGGTTGCAGCTCCACCCCCGCTTCACCTCAGGTCAAAGCGCTGCATCAGGAAGTGAGCCAGCTCAACCAGCAGATGCGCAAACTGACCAGTCAGGCCAGCGCGCTGGAGATTCAGGGCCAGCTCAACAGCCAGTCGACGCAGGGTGCATGGTTACTCCCGCAGGCGAATACGCCGGTAGAGCTGCAAACGCAGCTGGGTAAACTGCGCCTGTCGCTGTCGCACGTTGAGGGGGAAGCCAGCGGCAGCCGTGCTAACCTGAATATCCGTTCAACCGATGATAAGCCGGTGCCGGCGCTCAGCGCCCGCGTGGTATGGGGGGCGCTGGATCCCGCCAGTGGCAAGCCACTGAACGCCGACAGTCTGAGCCAGACCATCACGGTGCCTGCCAGCCTGATGCCGCGCAGTTCGGTCAGCGTGCCGCTGCGCCTCAGCGGGCTGGCACCGGGCCAGCCCGGCTACGTGCGCGTGCACGATGTGCAGGCGGTGCCGGACCCCAGCGGTGCGGCCGTTTCAGGCCAGTAATTCTGGCGTCAGGCATAAAAAAACGGGCTGCACTCAGGCAGCCCGTTTCATTTCTCCGGCACAATTACGGCAGAATCGAAGGCTGATCGGCGCCCTCTTTCTCCACTTTCTGCACCAGCATGTGTTCACGCTTCATGCCCAGCTTCAGCGCCAGCGCGGACGACACGTAGATCGACGAAATGGTACCGATGGTGACACCGATCAGCATGGTCAGCGAGAAGCCTTTCAGCAGCGCGCCACCAAAGATGAACAGGATCAGGATCATCGCCAGCGTGGTGATCGAGGTAATCAGCGTACGGCTCAGCGTCTGGGTCAGCGACACGTTAGTGATATCGTAAGAAGAACCGCGACGGATTTTGCGGAAGTTCTCACGAATACGGTCGGACACCACGATCTTATCGTTGAGCGAGTAACCAATCACCGACATCAGCGACGCCACGATCGTCAGATCGATCTCGATGTGGAACAGCGACAGGATGCCGCAGGTGATGATCACGTCGTGCGCCAGTGCCAGCACGGTGCCAAGCGCCAGACGCCACTCAAAGCGGAAGCCGATGTAGATCAGAATCGCAATCAGCGCCGACAGCAGCGCCATCGCGCCGGCCTGCGCCAGATCGCTGCCCACGCTCGGGCCCACGAACTCAATCCGCTTCACGGTCGCGTTCTGCTGCGTCGTCTGGTTGATCGAAGCGACCACTTTGTTGCCCAGCTCCTGGCCCGCATTGCCGGTGGTCGGTGGCATACGCACCATCACATCACGGCTGCTGCCAAAGTTCTGTACCAGCGGCTCCTCAAAGCCTGCCTTCACCAGCCCGTCACGCAGCGCATCCAGATCCGCCGGCTTCTCAAGGTTGATCTCAATCACCGTACCACCGGTGAAATCGAGGCCCCAGTTAAAGCCGCGCACGCCGATAATGGCGATGGACGCCACAATCAGCAGGCCGGAGATGATAAAGGCCAGCGTGTCCCAGCGCATAAAGTCGACGACTTTACGCCCATGGTTCAGCTGTTCAATACTATATTCCTGTGCCACAACGCACTCCTCAGATAGACAGCTTATTGATGCGTTTGCCGCCGTACACCAGGTTAACGATGGCACGGGTGCCGACGATAGCGGTGAACATGGAGGTCGCGATACCGATAGCCGTGGTAATCGCAAACCCTTTGATCGAGCCGGTACCGACCGCATAAAGAATGATAACTTTAATCAGCGTGGTGACGTTGGCGTCGACGATACTGGAGAAGGCGCCTTTATAGCCTTCATGAATCGCCTGCTGTACCGAGCGTCCGTTACGCAGTTCTTCTTTAATACGTTCGTTAATCAACACGTTAGCATCCACCGCCACCGCCAGTGTCAGCACGATACCGGCAATGCCCGGCATGGTGAGCGTCGCGCCCGGTAACAGTGACATGATGCCGACAATCAGCACCAGGTTGCACAGCAGTGCGCTGGTGGCGATCAGACCAAACTTCTTGTAGAACACCACCATAAAGATGATGGAGGCGATCAGACCCCACAGACAGGCTTCGAGACCCTGCGTGATGTTCTGCTGACCCATGGTTGGACCGATGGTCCGCTCTTCCACAATCTGGATAGGCGCAATCAGCGCACCGGCACGCAGCAGCAGCGACAGCTGACGCGCTTCGTTCGGGTTGCTGATACCGGTGATACGGAAGCTGTTACCCAGGCGCGACTGAATGTTCGCCACGTTAATCACTTCTTCCTGCTTCACCAGGATCGCACGACCGTTGGCATCTTTCTTACCGCTGTCCTTGTACTCTACAAACAGGGTCGCCATCGGCTTGCCGATGTTGTCCTTGGTAAAGTTGGACATGATGTTACCGCCCGCGCCGTCCAGCGAAATATTCACCTGCGGCTGGTTGTACTCATCCATGCTCGACGTCGAGTCGGTGATGTGGTCACCGGTGAGAATCACGCGCTTGTACAGCACCACTGGCTGACCTTCACGCGTCTTTTTCACTTCCGAGTCACCCGGCACGCGGCCGCTGGCGGCAGCGCTCGGATCCACCGAGGTGTTGACCAGGCGGAACTCCAGCGTCGCAGTCGCGCCCAGAATCTCTTTGGCACGCGCGGTATCCTGAATACCCGGCAGCTCAACCACGATGCGGTCAGCACCCTGACGCTGCACCAGTGGCTCAGCCACGCCCAGCTGGTTCACACGGTTACGCAGGATATTGATGTTCTGCTGCACCGCATATTCGCGCGCTTCGCTCAGACGGGCATCGGTCATCACCGCACGCAGCGCATCGCTGCCGGTGCTGGTGATCACCAGATCGCGATGGCGTGGCGTCAGATAGCTGATGGCTGCATCGCGGCTGGCGCCGTCACGGAAGCGTATTTCGGTGCCGTAGTTAGCGATTTTGCTAACGTTGGTGTAAGGGATATTTTTTTCGCGCAGATCGCTGCGCAGGCCGTCAGCATTCTGCTCCTGCAGCTTGCCGAGGGCAGTATCCATGTCGACTTCCATCAGGAAGTGCACGCCGCCGCGCAGATCGAGGCCGAGTTTCATCGGTTCTGCGGCCAGCATGGTCAGCCAGCGCGGTGTGGCAGGGGCCAGGTTCAGGGCCACAACGTAATCTTCGCCCAGCGCATTGGTGATGGCTTCACGTGCGCGCAGCTGAATATCCGTGTTAGCGAAACGGGCCAGAATGGCACCATTTTCCAGCGCGAGGGATTTGCTCTGGATATTGTCTTGTTTTAATACGGTCTGGATCTGATCCAACGTTTGCTCACTGGCGGCGCCACCGCGCGCACCAGTGATCTGAACGGCCGGATCCTCACCATAAAGGTTAGGAAGCGCATACAGCAGGCCGACGAGAATCACGACGACCAGCATGATGTACTTCCACAAAGGATAACGGTTTAACACGGCAGTTCCCTTCGGGAAGAATAAATTACAGCGCCTTCATTGTACCTTTCGGCAGAACGGCGGCCACGAAATCACGTTTAATCACTACTTCAGTGGTGTCGTTCAGGGCGATAGCGATGTAGCCAGTTTCAGCCACTTTCGTCACGCGGCCGACCAGGCCACCGTTGGTCAGCACTTCATCACCTTTAGAGATGGAATCCATCAGCTTTTTGTGATCTTTAGAGCGCTTCTGCTGTGGACGCAGGATCATGAAGTAGAAAATCAGACCAAAAACCACCAGCATGATCACCAGAGAATACGGACTTCCCTGAGACGGAGCGCCCGCTGCGGCCACGGCGTCAGAAATGAAAAAGCTCATTAAATTTCCCTCATTGATAGAATTATCAGACGTTTAACGGTGGAACCGCTTTACCCGTCCGTTGGTAGAACTCGCTAACAAAGTGCTCTAATTTACCCTCTTCGATGGCCTGGCGTAAACCCGCCATCAGACGCTGGTAATAGCGCAGATTGTGGATGGTGTTCAGACGTGCGCCCAGTATTTCGTTACAGCGATCAAGATGATGCAAGTAGGCGCGCGTATAATTGCGACAGGTGTAACAATCACACTCCGCATCCAGCGGTGCGGTGTCATCTTTGTATTTCGCATTACGGATTTTCACCACGCCGTCAGTGACGAACAGATGGCCGTTGCGCGCGTTACGCGTTGGCATGACGCAGTCAAACATATCGATACCGCGGCGAACGCCTTCCACCAGATCTTCCGGTTTGCCGACGCCCATCAAATAACGCGGTTTGTCTTGCGGAATTTGCGGACAGACGTGTTCCAGGATGCGGTGCATGTCCTCTTTCGGTTCACCCACCGCCAGGCCGCCCACAGCGTACCCATCAAAGCCAATCTCTACCAGACCTTTAACCGAGACATCACGTAAATCTTCGTAAACCCCGCCCTGGATAATGCCAAACAGCGAATTTTTGTTACCGAGCGCGTCAAAGCGGTCGCGGCTGCGCTGCGCCCAGCGTAGTGACATCTCCATCGAGCGTTTAGCGTAATCCCAGTCCGCCGGATACGGCGTACATTCGTCGAAGATCATCACAATATCGGAGCCGAGATCGTACTGAATTTCCATCGATTTTTCCGGATCGAGGAAAATCGGATCGCCGTTGATCGGGTTGCGGAAATGCACGCCGGCTTCGGTGATCTTGCGGATATCGCCAAGGCTGAACACCTGGAAGCCGCCGGAGTCAGTCAGGATCGGTCCCTGCCAGTGCATGAAGTCGTGCAGATCGCCGTGCAGCTTCATGATCTCCTGCCCCGGACGCAGCCACAGGTGGAAAGTGTTACCCAGCAGGATCTGCGCGCCGGTCTCTTTCACTTCTTCCGGCGTCATGCCTTTGACCGTGCCGTAGGTACCGACCGGCATGAACGCCGGGGTTTCCACAACGCCGCGATCAAAGACCAGACGGCCACGGCGCGCGCGCCCGTCGGTGGTATCTAATTCAAATTTCACATTAACCTCATTCGATAATCAGAGAAACAGTCTGATTACTCAGCCACCAACCACTTCGTCGGGAGCCTGTGGATTACGGGTGATGTACATGGCATCCCCGTAGCTAAAGAAACGGTACTGCTCCGCCACCGCGCTCTGATAAGCCGCCATGGTGTGTTGATAACCGGCAAACGCCGAGACCAGCATAATCAGCGTCGATTCCGGCAGGTGGAAGTTGGTGATCAGCGCATCGATCACCTGATAGTGATAGCCCGGATAGATAAAGATCTGCGTGTCATCGAAAAACGGCGCGATCAGTCCATCCTGACAGGCCTGCGCTGCGCTCTCCAGCGAACGCACCGAGGTGGTGCCCACCGCCACCACTTTGTTGCCGCGCGCTTTGCACGCCAGCACCGCATCCACCACGTCCTGCGGCACTTCGGCATACTCCGAGTGCATGATGTGATCGTTGATGTTCTCAACACGCACCGGCTGGAAAGTGCCGGCGCCGACGTGCAGCGTGACAAACGCCATTTCCACGCCTTTCGCCTTCAGCGCCGCCAGCAGCGGCTCGTCGAAGTGCAGACCGGCGGTCGGTGCGGCTACTGCACCGGGGCGCGCGCTGTAGACCGTCTGGTACAGCTCGCGGTCGGCTTCTTCATCCGGACGATCGATGTACGGCGGCAGCGGCATATGGCCGACGCTGTTGAGGATATCCAGCACGGCGCGATCGTCCGCAAACTCGATTTCGAACAGCGCATCGTGGCGCGCCACCATGGTGGCTTTGACGCTTTCGTCGTCGCCCAGCAGTAATTCAGTGCCCGGCTTCGGTGCTTTGGAGGCGCGCACGTGCGCCAGCACGCGTTTGTCATCCAGCATGCGCTCAACCAGCACCTCAATTTTGCCGCCGCTGGCTTTACGGCCATAGACGCGCGCCGGAATCACCCGGGTATTATTGAACACCAGCAGGTCGCCCGGATTGAGCTTATCCAGCACATCAGTAAACACGCCATGGTTCAGCGCCCCGCTCGGGCCATCCAGCGACAGCAGGCGACAACCGCTGCGCTGCGCCTGCGGATAGTGGGCGATCAAAGATTCCGGTAATTCAAAGGCAAAATCGGCTACACGCATGCATCACTTCTTCAGAACTCAAAAAACAGGCGGCATAGTTTAGCGGAAAAGTGGGCAATTCTGAACAACTGGCTGCGCCGTGGTGATTCTGCCTATAATGCGCCATGAACTTTCTTGCTCACCTTCATCTCGCAACCCTGGCTGACAGCTCACTGCTGGGGAATCTGCTGGCCGACTTCGTGCGCGGCAACGTTGAGACGCAGTGGCCGCAGCCGGTGGTGGCCGGTATTGCCCTGCACCGCCGCATTGATGTGCTGACCGACAACCTGCCGGAAGTGCGCAGCGCGCGTCAGCTATTCCGCGCCGAAACGCGCCGCGTCGCGCCAATCACCCTCGACGTGATCTGGGACCACTTCCTTGCGCGCCACTGGGATCAGCTGCACCCGGCGCAGTCGCTGTCCGCCTTTAGCGCCGCCGCCGAACGCACCATTGTGCCGCAGCTGCCCGGCACGCCAACCGATTTTATCGAGCTGAACGCGGTCATGTGGCGCGAACGCTGGTTTGAACACTACGCTGAGCCGGCGCGGCTGGCGCGCGTGCTGAGTGGCATGGCGCATCGCCGGCCACGGCTGGCGGCGCTGCGCGACTCTTATCAGGACTTCGTCGACAACTACGCGCAGCTCGAACCGCTGTTTTTCCAGTTCTATCCCCGTCTGATGGCCAGCGCGCGCGCGCAACAGCTGTAATCCTTTTCCAGACCTGTCTCCTGGACAGGTCGCCTCCTCTCTCTCTACCCTGCGGCGCTTTACATCACGTCAACCCCAGGAAACGTTATGCAACAACAGATTGCTCACTGGCTCGCACAAGCGGGCCTTCACTACACGCCAATCCTTGCGCTGCTGGCAGTGCTGGCGATCATCATCATCATCTCACTGCTCACTCACGTACTGCTGCACCGCGCGCTGCTCCCCCTGCTGCGACGCCAGGCCGAAAAAAGCAGCCGCCAGTGGCCTAAGGCGCTGTTCCATAATCGCCTGTTCAGCCGCAGCGTCTGGCTCATGCAGGGCCTGTTATTCAAACTGCAGACCGAACTGTTCCTGCACGACAGCAGCCAGTTCTACCTCGTGCTGGTGATTTTTGCGCAGCTGTGGATGATGATCTTTGCGCTGCTGATGTTCTTCTCGCTGCTGGATATGCTGCAGCAGCTCAGCGCCAACAGCCAGCTGGCACAGCAACTGCCGCTGCGCGGTATTTTCCAGAGCCTGAAGCTGATTGCCGCGATCCTGATGGTAATCATGGTCATCTCGCTGCTGTTGGGGAAATCGCCCGGCGTGCTGATCACCGGACTGGGCGCCATGACGGCCGTCCTGATGCTGGTATTCAAAGATCCGATTCTCGGCCTGGTAGCCGGTATACAGCTTTCGGCCAACAACATGCTGAAAATGAACGACTGGCTGGAGATGCCCAAATACGGTGCCGATGGCGCCGTGATTGATATTTCGCTCACCACCGTGAAAGTGCGCAACTGGGATAACACCATTGTCACCATTCCGGCCTATGCGCTGATCTCCGACTCGTTTAAGAACTGGCGCGGCATGTCTGAGTCCGGCGGACGCCGTGTCAAGCGCAGCCTTCATATTGATACCAGCAGCATCCACTTTCTGGATGCGCAGCAGCTGGAGCAGCTCAATAAAGCGCATCTGTTAGCGCCGTATCTCGCTGTGAAAACCCGTGAGGTGGCGTCATGGAATGCTCAGCTCGATTGCGATCTGAGTTCGCCCCTGAACGGTCGTCGTCTGACCAACCTCGGGACCTTCCGCGCCTGGCTGCAGAACTGGCTGGAGCAGCATCCTTTTATTCATCAGGACATGACGCTGATGGTGCGCCAGCTGTCGCCAGGCGAGCATGGGCTGCCGCTGGAAATTTACGTGTTCACCAACACCACGGTGTGGCAGGAATATGAGAATATTCAGGCCGATATCTTTGATCATGTTTACGCCGTTCTGCCTGCCTTTGGCCTGCGCGTGCACCAGTCTCCTACCGGTTATGATATGCGCCAGATCGGTGCGCCGGCGCGCGCCTGACGCTGCTAAGCGCGCCTGCCGTGCGGATTGTCCGCATTTAGCACCAACCGCACGGTCCACCCTTGCCAGCCGCAGCCATCTGCGGCTTAATGAAGCCTTTCTTAACTTTTGTTAAGCCGATCACATCGTCGTAGCGCCTTATCCGGCGTTATTTGCCACGTCGATTGCCAGTGAATGATAAGAGGGAAAAATGTCATCAGCTACGCTAACCGAATTAGAAGCCCGTTATCACTATGCCTGTGAAGTGGCAAAAGCTGCCGCCAGCCGCGCGCTGGCGTGGTATCAGCAGCGCCACCAGCTGGTGGTAGAGCACAAGAAGGATTTGCAGGACGTAGTCAGCGAGGCAGATCGCAACGTAGAGCAGCTGGTCAAACATCTGATTCACGAGCGTTTCCCCGACGATGCGGTGCTGGGTGAAGAGAGCGGCGGTGAGGTCAGCGGCGCGCGCTTTATCTGGGTCATCGATCCGATCGACGGCACCAGCAGTTTCCTTAACGGCCTGCACAACTGGTGCGTGTCGCTGGCGGTGGTCTGTGACAATGAACCGGTGATTGGCGTGGTCAGCGATCCTAACCACCATGAAACCTTTCATGCCTGCCGCAGCAAAGGCGCCTGGGTGAATGACAAGCGCATTCAGGCACACAGCGCGCAGCGGCTCGATCAGGGGCTGCTCGGGCTCAGCAGTTCCAACAGCCAGCCGATTGAACCGCTGGTCACCTTCATCAGCCAGCTGCTGGCGCAGGGCGGCATGTTTATCCGCAACGGTTCCGGCGCGCTGATGAGCGCCTGGGCGGCGGCTGGCCGGTTGATTGGCTATTACGAAGCGCACATGAATCCGTGGGATGGCCTGCCCGGCATTGTGCTGATGCGCGAAGCGGGCGGCGTGACCAACGATTATCTCAGCCACCACGGCCTGCAACAGGGCAATCCGGTGCTGCTGGCCAATGCGGTGCTCTATCCGCAGCTTAAAGCGCTGCTGCCGGCACAGCAGACGCTATGACACGTCTGCTGCTGTCGCTGCTGATGCTGCTGGCGCTCACCGCGCAGGCCCAGCCGCGCTATCAGCTGGAAAAAGTGGTAGAGATCAGCCGTCACGGCGTACGTCCTCCCACCGCAGGTAACCGCGCGGAAATCGAAGCCGCCACGCTGCGCGCCTGGCCGCGCTGGCGCAGTGCCGATGGCGACCTCACCGCACACGGTTATGCGGCGGTCGTGAATAAAGGTCGCTGGCAGGCGGAACACTATCGTCAGCTCGGCCTGCTGCACGCCGGCTGTTCCGCTGCCGGGCAAATCTACGTGCGCGCCAGCCCGCTGCAGCGTACCCGTGCTACGGCGCAGGCGCTGATGCAGGGCGCCTTTCCCGGCTGCGATGTGGTGATTCATCACGTCGCGGGTGCGGTCGATCCGCTGTTTCAAAGCGAAAAACTGCCGTTCGGCCACACCGATGCCGCCACCGAGCGGGCAGCGGTCGCGGCGCGCGCCGGCGATCTCGCCGCACTGCAGCAGCGTTTGCAGCCCGCGGTGCAGCAGCTCAGGCAGGCAGTGTGCGCGGCAGATTGCCCGTTCTTTGATCGTCCCTGGCAGCTGAAGCAGAACAAAAGCGGCCATACCTACGTGCAGGGACTCAGCGTGCTGGCCAGCATGGTGGAAACCTTACGGCTCGGCTGGAGTGAGAATCTGCCGTTCAGCCAGCTGGCGTGGGGCAATATCACGCATGCGCAGCAAATCACGGCGCTGCTGCCGCTGCTGACCGCCAACTACGATCTCAGTAACGATGTGCCGTACATCGCGCAAAAACGTGCGTCGATTCTGCTGGATGCGGTGATCAACGGCCTGCAGGACGATGCGGCAACGCCGCCTGCCCGCTGGCTGCTGCTGGTGGCTCACGACACCAATATCGCCATGTTACGCACGCTGATCGGCTTTAGCTGGCAGCTGCCCGGTTATGCGCGCGGTAATATTCCGCCCGGCAGCAGCCTGGTGTTTGAACGCTGGCGCGATAACCAGACGCAAACGCTGCTGCTGCGCGTCTATTTTCAGGCGCAAAGTCTCGATGCCCTGCGCCAGTTGACGCCGATTGATGAGCAACATCCGCTGCTGCGCCAGGAGTGGCATCAGCAAAACTGTCGCCAGACCGCGGTGGGCACGCTGTGTCCTTATCAATCCGTGCTCGATCGCTGGCGCGCAGCCCTTGATCAGCGCGCCATAATCCCCGTGCACTATCCCTGACGCCAGCCGCCGGGTTAAGCCAGACAGATTACGCTGGCTTATTCCTGCCGCCAGATTGCAGTAATAAATTGCACGCTGATGCGAGTGGTTATCTGAGACTATTCTTTTTTTTGCCTTAAACGCGTTAACACCGAAAAAAGTGCGATATGCTGCCCGGGTCAATCATCCCTTAGTAATACCTTAGTAAAACCTTTCTCTATTTTTAGTTTTTTTCGGCGCCAGGATGCGCCGAGCTATTTTTACCCGCAGTAATACACCTTTAAATTAACGCTGAATCACTGGGATCCTGTTATGTCTGCACCTGTCTCGCTGCGCTATCGTCCGGATATCGATGGTCTGCGCGCTGTCGCCATTATATTGGTTGTGCTGTTCCACTGCGGCGTCAGCGCCGTGCCGGGCGGCTTTATTGGCGTCGATATTTTTTTCGTTATTTCCGGCTTTTTAATTGGCGGTATTATCAGTAAAGAAATTACCGCCGGCACCTTCTCGTTTTATCAGTTTTATTTACGCCGCATCCGGCGTATTGCGCCCGCCCTCTTTTTCATGCTGATGGTGTTGCTGCTGCTCGGTTATCTGCTGTTATCACCGCTGGAATTAAGCCAGCTGGCTAAATACAGCATGGCAGTGTTTCTCTCGGTGCCCAATATGCTGCTCCTCAAGAGCGGTGACTATTTCAGTGCCGATGCCGATCTGAATCCGCTGCTGATGACCTGGTCACTGGGCATTGAAGAGCAGTTCTATATCGTGCTGCCGTTTATTCTGCTGCTGGCGGTGCGACTGCGGCGCGCAATGACGGGCGTGGTGCTGGTGCTGAGCCTGCTGTCGCTGCTCGCCTGCCTGTGGCTGACGCCAGTCGCCAGCACTCAGGCGTTTTACCTGCTGCCAACCCGCGCCTGGGAACTGGGGGCCGGCGTGCTGCTGGCGCTGTGGCAACTGCGGCCGATCACCGGCCGGCTGGCCAGCGTCTGTCATCTTGCTGGCTGGCTGCTGATCATCAGCGCCACGCTGTTACTCAGCCATAGCGATCGCTTTCCCGGCTGGCTGGCTTTGCTGCCGGTGCTGGCGGCCTGTCTGATGATTGGTGCGCGCAGTACGCTCAATCAGTGGCTGCTGGAAAATGCGCCGATGCGCTTTATCGGCAAAGTTTCTTACTCGTGGTATCTGTGGCACTGGCCGCTGCTCAGCCTGGCGCGCATCTGCAGCGATCGGCCGCTTAGCGTCTGGCAGGCGTTGAGCATCAGCGCCGTTGCGCTGGTCATCGCCTGGCTCTCCTGGCGCTACGTCGAACAGCCATTCCGTCAGGCGCGCAGCGGTACGCGCTGGCTGATCCCGGGCTACTGCGCCTCGTCGCTGCTGGCGGCCGGTGCCATGGTGCTGCTGTGGCAGAGCGGTGGCCTGAAATCGCGCGTCAGTGAAGCAGTGATGCTGGGCGACGCATGGAAAGTCGCCGCCCAGCGCGATCCCTGCCTGCTGGATTACGGTGCCACCCGGCCCGCACGGCATGCGCAGTGCCAGCCACAGAGCGACACGCCGGCGATAGCGCTGATTGGCGACAGCCATGCCGCCGCGCTGGCGGCTAACGTCGCCGATTACGCCCGCCGGCAGCAGAAACCGCTGTTTCAGCTGACCAAAGCCTCCTGCCCTTTCCTGCTTGACGCGACGCGCGTGATGCCGCAGAAACCGCAGCATGCGCAGCAGTGCCTCGATTTTAATCAGCAGGTGCTGCCGATTGTCCTGAGCGATCGCATCGACGAAGTGGTGATCAGCGCGTTCTGGGCCGCCGGCCTCAGCGAGCAGCCGGGTACGGGCTTCCGCAGCCTGAACGATCCGACGCAGGACAATTTGCAGGCGCTGAAAACCGGTCTGGATGCCGTGGTGGCGCAGTTGCTGGCGGCGGGGAAAACCATCACCCTGATTGACGACGTGCCGACCATCACGCTCGATCCGCTGCGCTACAGCCATAACCGCAATATGCCGCTGCGCCGCACGCTGAACAGCTGGCTCAGCGCGCAGGATGCTGAACAGCTGGCGGCGGAACGCACGCAGCAGTTGCAGATGCCGCACGTCGCGGTAGCCGCGTTATTGCAGGATTATCAGCAAAACGGCGTGCGCGTGATGTCACTGCAGGAGAAGTTGTGTAATGCGCAGGGCTGTCTGGTTACTCATCAGGGCATGCCGCTTTATTACGACAACAATCACCTGAATCCGTACGGCGGGGAGATGGCGCTGGGGAAAAACTGGTAATGCACAGCGGGCGAAGCCGGTCTTCGCCCGCTGTCATGTTGCTTAGGCTTTACGTTTCTTCGCCAGCGGCCACGCCAGCAGCAGCAGCGCAATCCACGCAAAACCGACGTACAGCGAGATGCGCGTATCCGGGAAATAGCCAATCAGCGCGATGATAAAGGCGAGGAACAGCACGCCGACCCACGCGGTAGCGCTGCCGCCCGGCAGGGCAAACTGCAGCTTACCGGCCTGCTCTTTGCCGATTTTGTGGCGGAACGCGATCTGCGACAGCAGAATCATAATCCACACCCACACGGTGGCGAACGTGGCCAGCGAGGCAATCACCAGGAACACTTTTTCCGGCATCAGATAGTTGAGGTACACCGCCGCCAGCATGGCGAGCATCATCACCAGCACCGTGACCCACGGAATGCCGCGATCGGACACCTTCTGGAACATCTTCGGCGCATGGCCCTGCTGCGCCATGCCGTGCAGCATGCGACCGACGCCAAACACATCGCTGTTAATCGCCGACAGCGAGGCAGTCAGCACCACAAAGTTCAGAATCGAGGCGGCGGCGGCGATACCGAGGTGCTGGAAAGTCAGCACGAACGGGCTGCCAGCGGTGCCGACCTGGTTCCACGGGTAAATCGACATGATCACAAACAGCGTGCCGACGTAGAACACCAGAATGCGCAGCGGCACAGAGTTGATGGCGCGCGGGATCGATTTCGCCGGGTCTTTGGCTTCACCGGCGGTGATACCGATAATCTCAATACCGCCGTAGGCAAACATCACCATCTGCAGCGACAGCAGCATGCCGACGATACCGTGGGCAAAGAAGCCGCCGTTGGTCCACAGGTTGTGGATGCCGGTTGGCTGGCCGCCATTGCCGATGCCCCAGAAAATCATACCGAAACCGGCCAGGATCATGATGATGATGGTGGCGACTTTGAAGAAGGAGAACCAGAACTCCACTTCGCCAAACACCTTCACGCTCATCAGGTTGATGGCGCCGATGATCAACACCACCGACAGCACCCAGATCCAGTGCGGCACGTCCGGGAACCACACGCCCATGTAGATACCAAAAGCCGTGACGTCGGCAATCGCCACAATCAGGATTTCAAAGCAGTACGTCCAGCCGGTGATATAGCCCGCCAGCGGCCCAAGATAATCCTGCGCGTAGCGTGAGAACGAACTGGCCTGCGGATTGTTCACCGACATCTCGCCCAGCGCGCGCATGATGATGTACGCCACGGCGCCGCCGATGATATAGGCCAGCAGTACGCTGGGGCCTGCCATTTTGATGGCATCCGCTGAACCGTAAAACAGCCCGGTGCCAATCGCCGATCCCAGCGCCATAAAACGGATGTGGCGCGTGCTCAGTCCGCGTTTGAGCTTATTGGTTTCTTGCATAACAAACAGTACCTGTGGAAATGAAAAAACCACGGGCAAGCCCGTGGTCGGAATTAACAGCGATGTCGCTTACTGGTGAACGGCAACCTGCTCACGCCCTTTCACCCGGTCAACCACCGCAGCAATCACCAGCATCGCCAGCGACGGCGGCAGCCAGGAGAGTCCCTGATCGGCCAGCGGCAGATGCTGGCTAAACAGCGGCAGCGCATCTTTGAAGCTGGTGGTTTTGATGGCATCAACAATACCAAACAGCAGGCTGATCAGCATGGTTGGCGCAATGATGCGCGTGCTGCGATTCCACCAGCTCAGGGTAAAGCTCAGTACCACCAGCACGATGCACGGCGGATAAATCGCCGTCAGCACCGGAATCGAAATCTGAATCAGGTGGCTAAGACCGAGGTTCGACACCAGCATGGCGAACAGGCCGAGAATAAACACCAGCGCTTTATACGACAACGGCAGGTATTGCGCAAAGAATTCTGCGCAGGCGCAGGTCAGGCCGACCGCCGTCACCATACAGGCGACAAAAATCAGTGCCGCGAGGAAGACGCTGCCCATGCCGCCGAAGGTCTGCTGCACGTAAGCGTGCAGAATCGCCGCGCCGTTGGCGTTCTGATCGACAATCGCGCCGCTGCCGGAGCCCAGCTTGAACAGGCTGAGGTACACCAGCGTCAGGCCAACACCGGCGATCACGCCAGCCAGCATGGTATAGCGGGTCAGCAGTTTGCTGTCCTCAACGCCGCGTGAACGCGCCGCATTGACGATAACGATACCGAACACCAGCGCGCCCAGCGTATCCATGGTCAGATAGCCGTTCACGAAACCGCTGGAGAAGGCCGCACGCTGGTAGTCCGCGGTGGCCGGCGAAATGCCGCCTGCCGGCCACAGCAGCGCAGCCACGCCCAGAATGGTCAGCGCGACAATTTTCAGCGGTGCAAGGAAATGGCCGACGGTGTCCAGCAGCTTGCCCGGATAGAGCGAAATGCCAATCACCAGCGCGAAGTACACCAGGCTATAGATGAACAGCGGCAGCGGGCCGTCGCCGGTCAGGGGCGCAATCCCGACTTCAAAAGAAACGGTGGCGGTGCGCGGCGTCGCAAACAGCGGGCCGACGGCGAGATAGCACACGGTGGCGAGCAGCAGACCGGCCGCTTTACCAATCGGTGAGCTGAGCGCGTCAATACCGCCGCCGACGCGCGCCAGCGCGATCACGGTCATCACCGGCAAACCAACCGCGGTGATCAGGAAGCCGAAGGCGGCAATCCAGACATGTTCACCAGACTGAATACCGACCATAGGCGGGAAAATGATGTTTCCTGCGCCAACGAACAGGGCAAAGGTCATGAAGCCCAGCGCCAGGATATCCCTGGAGGTTAAACGATGTGTCATAAACTTCTGTACTGCCTGTAGCTGATGTTGCGGTGGAAGTTGGGTTTGTGTTGTCCCCTGAATGCGCGAAAACAATGGCTTAACTGGCAAGACCAGTGCGTTATGCGGGCCGAATCGGTACAGCGCAGGTGATTTAAACTGCTTTTCTTCTGTTCACAGAGGGATGAATTGACAACGGCGCAAATTAAAACGTTTATAGCGAAGAAAGGCAATACGGGATCGGAAAACCAGAAGGATATAACAGGAAAACGTCAGAATGCAGTGGATAAGCAGGAAATAGTCGGAAAACACCTGAGATGATTTGCTTAAAGTTTCCGCAAAGCGGGCGTTCTCCTTGCACAAAGTGCCAGACAAATGCACAAAAGGCGCGATTTACGCGCCTGTTTGCACAACTTTACAGCATCACCACACCTGTTGTGCGATGTCGACAACCAGACGAATCTTCTGCCACTGCTGCGCTTCGGTCAGGCTGTTGCCCTCTTCCGTTGACGCAAAGCCGCACTGCGGGCTGAGGCAAATCTGGTCGAGGCTGACAAACTGCGCCGCTTCCTGCAGGCGCGCCTTCACCTGTGCAATGTCTTCCAGCTCGCCGGTTTTGGTGGTGATCAGCCCTAACACCACCTGCTGATGGCCCGGTTTGATGAAACGCAGCGGCTCAAAGCCACCGGAGCGCGCGTTATCGTACTCCAGGAAGAAAGCGTCGATGTTTACGCTGCCAAACAGAATTTCCGCCACCGGCTCGTAGCCGCCTTCCGAGATCCAGGTTGAGCGGAAGTTACCGCGGCACACGTGCAGGCCGACGGTGAGATCGGCCGGTTTACCTTCCAGCGCGCGATTCAGCACCTGCGCATAAATGCGCGCCAGCTGCTGCGGATCTTCACCGCGATCGCGGATTTGCTGCTGCTGCTCGCCGGAACACAGATACGCCCACACGGTGTCATCCAGCTGCAGATAGCGGCAGCCAGCGTCATAGAACGCCTGAATTGCATCTTTATAGGTCTGCGCCAGATCGGCGAAGTACTGTTCCAGATCCGGATACACCGTGGCATCAATCACTTTGCGCCCGCCGCGGAAGTGCAGCACGCTAGGGCTGGGAATGGTCATTTTCGCCACCGCATCGCCGGCCACGCTTTGCAGGAAGCGGAAATGGTCCAGCATCGGATGCTGCGGGTTAAAGGCGACTTTACCGGTGACCTTCACGCCATGCGCTTTGGTCTGCACGCCGTTGAACTGAATGCCCTGATCGGCTTCGAACAGCTCGACGCCGTGCAAATCGCCGAAGAAATCGAAGTGCCACCAGGCGCGGCGGAATTCACCGTCGGTCACCACCTGCAGACCGTTGGCGCGCTGCTGCTCCACCACCTGACGAATGGCGTCGTCTTCAACCTGACGCAGCTGGTCGGCGCTGATGGCACCACTGGCGAACTGTTCACGAGCCTGTTTAATGGCGGCGGGACGCAGAAAGCTGCCGACGGTATCGGCGCGGAACGGGGCGGTGTTGCGTTGCATATTCACTCCTGCACTGACACATAATTGCGTCAGGGTATAATTGCGTACGGTTATCTTTGGCCATCTGGATGGCTATATGTCCATAAGAGTGACATGCCGCCCCACCTGCGGCAATGGAAGAAAATTCAGGGGACGTGAAAAAAATTCATGATCGCGCGGCAGACCTTAATTCTGCTCAATGGCGGCGCGTGCCTGCGCCATCTGGCTGTCGGACAGCGGCAGATAGCCGGCCTCCGTGACGCGGCGCTGGCCCTGCGCGGAAAGCACCTGGTGCAGAAAGGCCGCGACCAGCGGCGGCAGCGGCTTGCCGGGCGCCTTATTGACGTAGATGTAAAGCGGGCGCGACCACGGATAGCGGCCGCTGCGGATCGATTCGGCATCCGGCAGCACGCTGTCGCCGCTGGCGGTGACAATCGGCAGGGTTTTCACGCCACTCAGATGAAAGCCGAAGCTGGCATAGCCGATGCTGTTTGGCGTGCTGGCGACTGCCTGCACCACCGCTGCTGAGCCGGGAAACTCCGCCACGTCAGCGCGGAAGTCACCGCGACACAGTGCCTGCTGCTTGAAGAAGCCCCAGGTGCCGGACGCGGAGTTACGGCCAAAGCGCTGAATACTGCGCGTTGCCCAGCTCGCCGCCTGCACGCCGAGATCGCCCCAGCGCTGCGGCACCTGCTGCGCACCGCACAGCCGGGTCACGGAGAACAGCGCGTCCAGCTGCGGCTGGCTGATGTGCGGCAGCGGATTGTCCTGATTGACCACCACTACCAGCGCATCCATCGCCACCGGCACCGCCAGCGGCGGATAGCCATAGCGCGCGATGAACAGCTGACGCTCATCCGCCTGCATCGGACGGCTCATGGCGCCAAGCTGAGCGGCGCCGGCGGCCAGCGCGGTCGGCGCGGTCGACGATCCCGCCGCCTGCACCTGCACGTTCACGCCCGGTGACTGACGGCTGAAGTCTTCGCCCCACAGCGTCATCAGATAGCCGAGCGTGTCCGAGCCCACGCTGCTCAGGTTGCCGGTCAGCATGGTTTGCTGTGCCGCCGCCAGCGCCGGGCACAGTAATAACAGAGAGAGCAGCAGCGATTTCATCACAGGGTCCGGTGGCGTTTACTGCGCCACATTCTCGCGGATTCCGTTCGCCACAATCAAGCGCGGCGGCAGCACGAAGCGGAAGCAGGTTTCCTGATGGGGCGTGCTGCTGATCTCCAGCCGCGTGGTGTGATGGCCGAGCGCGTGCTTCACGATTGCCAGCCCCAGCCCGCTGCCGCCGGTGGCGCGCGAGCGCGCTTTATCCACGCGGTAGAAGCGTTCGGTGAGGCGCGGCAGATGCTCTTCGCTGATGCCGGGTCCGTTGTCACACACTTTAAATTCGGCGCCCTGCTTCGTGCGCAGCCAGCTGATGTCGATGCGCGTGCCGTCCGGCGTGTGATTCACCGCGTTATACACCAGGTTGGAAATCGCGCTGCGCAGCTGTTCATCATTGCCGAACACTTTGAGGTGCGGGTCGGTGTGAAAATGGATGCTGTGACGGCCCTGGCTGAGGGTTTCCGCCTCGCGCTGTAACAGCAGCAGCATAGTCGGCACGTCCACCGTCTCTTTCAGATCGATGGCCGGTGCCGCTTCGATGCGCGACAGCGTCAGCAGCTGTTTCACCAGGCTGTCCATGCGCCGCGTCTGCTCCTGCATGGTGCTGAGCGCCTTGCTGCGGGTGCGCTCATTCATCCCGGCGTCGTCCATCATCTCCAGATAGCCCTGCAGTACCGTCAGCGGCGTGCGCAGCTCATGGCTGACATTGGCAAAGAAGTTGCGTCGCGCCCCTTCCAGCTGATGCATCTGGGTAACGTCACGCGCCACCATCAGCCACTGCCCTTCGCTGTAAGGCATGACGCGGAACTCCATTTGATGCTGATTATTGAGCACCAGCGTCAGCGGCTTATCGAAGTCGCGCTGGCGGATATAGCGGGAGAACTCAGGGTAGCGCAGCAGATTAAGGATGTTCTGGCCGTTGTCTTCCGGCCAGCGCAGCCCGAGATGCTGCTGGGCCAGGCCGTTACACCAGAAAATGGTGCCCTCTTCAGTGGTCAGCACCACCGCATCCGGCAGCGACTCAGCCCCGCTGCGAAAGCGTTTGATCAGATTGCCCAGCTCGCGCCGGCGGCGGCGATTGCGCAACTGCATCTGATACAGGCCATAAAACAGCGGTTCCCAGCTACCGCGCCCGGTGGGCGGCGTCATCGAACGGTCGACCCACAGCCAGTGCGACAGGCGCATCAGATTTTTGAAGTGCCAGAACAGCACGCCGCACACGGCCAGTAACAGCCACCACGGCAGATAGCCAACCAGCAGACCCAGCACCAGTGCAGGCAGACACACCAGCACCAGCTCGGTCAGTAATCTCTTCCAGGAGAGGCGTTCCAGCACGGTAAAAGACTCCGTTTAGTAGCGGGCAGAGAAACGATACCCTGTTCCGCGAACGGTTTGTACCATGCGATCGTGACCGGAAACTTCCAGTGCTTTACGTAAACGACGGATATGCACATCCACGGTGCGGTCTTCCACATACACGTTGGTGCCCCACACGTGATTCAGCAGCTGTTCACGGCTGTAAACGCGCTCCGGATGCGTCATAAAGAAGTGCAGCAGTTTGTACTCGGTTGGCCCCATTTCCAGCGGCGTGGTTTCAGACATCACGCGATGTGAGGAGGGATCGAGGCTCAGCCCCTGCATCTCAATCACTTCTTCCACCGCCATCGGCGAGATGCGGCGCATTACGGCTTTGATGCGCGCCATCAGCTCTTTGGGTGAGAACGGCTTGGTGATGTAATCATCCGCGCCCACTTCCAGCCCGCGCACGCGATCTTCCTCTTCGCCGCGCGCCGTCAGCATCATCACCGGAATATCGCGCGTCATGGCTTCACGCTTCAAATGTTTAATGAACTGGATGCCGCTGCCGCCGGGTAACATCCAGTCCAGCAGAATCAGGTCGGGCCAGGGTTCGATCAGCTTGCCAATCGCGCTGTCATAGTCTTCAGCCTCAATCGGCTGATAGTCGTTTTGTTCCAGCACGAAACATAACATTTCACGGATGGGAGCTTCGTCTTCCACAACCAAAATGCGCTTAGCCATTATTACTCCTGCGATTGTGACGGCATGTCACGGGGGTTTGCGGCGCCATTATGCGTCAGTTTTGTGACACTTTTATGAAAAACCCGCCTCATGATAATCAGATAAAAAGCGCAATTGTGACAACCGGTTTCGCTTTTTTTTCATTGCCTTGTTAAGCGGTTATACTGCCGCTTTGCGATAGCAGGCACGGAGCATTCATGCGCATTATTCACACCGCTGACTGGCATCTCGGTCAGTTCTTTTACAGCAAAAGCCGCGCCGCCGAGCACCAGCAATTCCTCGACTGGCTGCTGGCCGCGATTGTGCAGCATCAGGTGGATGCGCTGATCGTCGCCGGCGACCTGTTTGATACCGGTTCGCCGCCCAGCTACGCGCGCGAACTGTTTAACCGTTTCGTGGTGGCGCTGCAGCCCAGCGGCTGCCAGCTGATTGTGCTGGCCGGCAACCATGATTCGGTCGCCACGCTGAATGAATCGCGCGAACTGCTGGCCTGCCTCAATACCCGCGTGATCACCAGCGCCACGCCCGACGGCGAGCAGCAGGTGCTGACGCTGCAGCAGCGCGACGGCACGCCGGGTGCGCTGCTGTGCGCCATTCCCTATTTGCGTCCGCGCGATATTCTGCGCAGCCAGGCGGGTCAGTCCGGCCGCGAGAAGCAGCTGTCGTTGCTGCAGGCGATTGAGCAGCACTATCAGCACTGCTATGCCGCCGCCGTGGCGCAGCGCGAAGCCATGGGCAGCGCGCTGCCGATCATCGCCACCGGGCATCTCACCACCGTAGGCGTCAGCAAGAGTG
Organism: Pantoea dispersa; assembly: GCF_035783935.1. Lineage (GTDB taxonomy): Bacteria > Pseudomonadota > Gammaproteobacteria > Enterobacterales > Enterobacteriaceae > Pantoea > Pantoea dispersa_C. Next base: position 149,578 of record NZ_JALKOV010000008.1, read on the forward strand.
ATTCGGTGCGCGATATCTATATCGGCACGCTGGATGCCTTTCCGGCGCAGGCCTTCCCGCCAGCCGACTACATCGCGCTGGGTCATATCCATCGCGCCCAGCGTATCGCCGACAGCGATCACATCCGCTACAGCGGCTCGCCGATTGCGCTCAGTTTTGATGAGCTGGGGCGCGAGAAAAGCGTGTTTCTGCTGGAGTTCAGCACCCGGCTGGAGTCCGTCACACCGCTGGTTATTCCGTCATTCCAGCCGATGCAGATGCTGAAAGGCGCTATGGCGGAGATCGAACAGCAGCTGGCCGCGTTTCACGATTATCAGGGGGAACAGCCGGTGTGGCTGGACATCGAAATCACCACCCAGGAGTACCTGAGCGACCTGCAGCGCCGCATCGAACAGCTGACCGATGCGCTGCCGGTTGAAGTGCTGCTGGTGCGCCGCAGTCGCGATCAGCGCCAGCGCAGCCTGGCGCAGCTGGAGAACGAAACCCTGAGCGAACTGAAAGTCGAAGAGGTATTTGCGCGCCGGCTGGCACTGGAGGAACAGCTGGATAGCGTACAGTGTGCGCAGTTAACCCAGCTGTTTCGCAGCACGCTGGCGACGCTGGAGGATCCGGGCGCATGAAAATTCTGACGCTGCGTTTCAAAAACCTCAATGCGCTGCGCGGCGAGTGGTTTATCGATTTCCGCCGCGAGCCGTTTGCCAGCAACGGACTGTTTGCTATTACCGGTGCCACCGGCGCGGGCAAAACCACGCTGCTCGATGCCATCTGCCTGGCGCTCTATCACCAGACGCCGCGCCTTGGCGGGCTGTCGCAGAGCGAAAACCAGCTGATGACGCGCGACACCGCTGAGTGCCTCGCCGAAGTGGAGTTCGAAATCAAAGGGGAAGCCTGGCGCGCCTTCTGGAGCCAGAACCGCGCACGCGGCCTGGCGGAAGGCAAACTGCAGGCACCGCGCGTCGAACTGGCGCGCGTGGCGGACAACCAGATTGTCGCCGATAAAGTGGGCGATAAGCTGAAAACCATTGAAACCCTGTCGGGGCTCGATTTTGCCCGCTTTACCCGTTCCATGATGCTGTCGCAGGGGCAGTTTGCCGCCTTCCTCAACGCGAAGCCCGGCGAGCGCGCCGAACTGCTGGAGGAGCTAACCGGCACCGAAATCTACGGTCACATCTCCATGCAGATCTACGAGCGCTGGCGCACGGCGCGTGCGGCACTCGACACGCTGCGCGCCCGCGCGGGCGCAGTGCTGCTGCTTGATGACGCACGCCGTGCCGAACTGGCGCAGCAGCTGGACCAGCTCACCCGCACCGAACAGGATCTGAGCGAGCAGCTGGCACAGGCCCAGCAGCAGCAGCAGTGGCTGACGCAGCAGCAGCAGCTCCACGCGGAGCAGCAGCAGGCGCAGCAGGCGTTGCAGACTGCCGCCAGCGCCTGGCAGCAGGCGGAAGGCGACCGCCAGCGGCTGGCGCGTGCCGAACCGGCGGAGAAACTGCGTGACAAACTGCAGCAGCGCGAGCAGCTGCAGCGCGACCAGCAGGCACTGGCGCAGCAGGCACAGCAGTTACAGCAGCAACAGCAGCAGGCGCAAGTCGCGCTGCAGCAGGGCGAAAGCCATTATCAGGCCGCACAGCAGGCGCGTGAACGCGCGCTGGCCGACCAGCAGCAGCTGGAAACGCTGATGGTCGAGCAGGTGATTCCGCTCGACCAGCAGATCGCCAGCCGTGCACAGCAGCTTGAGCAGCAGCAGGCACAGCTGAGCGCGCAGCAAAAAGCGCTGCAGCTCAGTCAGCAGGCGCTGGACCAGCATCAGCAGGAGAGTGAACGCTTACAACAGCAGCTGGCGCAGCAGCAGGCGTTGCGTGAAAGTGAAGCCGCCGTTGCTCACTGGGGCGGCGAGCTGGCGCGCTGGCAGGCTGAACTCGCCCGCATTGAAGAGCGCGAGCAGACGCTGACGCAGCTCAGTGCGCAGCGGCAACAGCAACAAAACCAGCTGGAACAGCAGCAGCAGGCGCTGCAGGCGCGCGAGCAGGCGGCACAGCCGCTGCAACAGGCAGAAACCGCGGCGCAGCAGCAGCGTCAGCAGGCAGAGCAGGTGCTGACTTCGCTTGAAGCGGAGATCGCCAGCCCGGCGCTGCGTACGGCGCTGGCACAGCATCAGCATCAGCGCGGCATACGCCAGCAGCTCAGCCTGCTGGCGGCTCAGTGGCAAACGCTCCAGCCGCAGCGCCAGCAGCGCCAGCTTAAATTGCAGCAGTTACAGCAGCATGCTGCGCAGGAAGCGCTGGCGTTGCAGCAGCTGCGCGAGGAGTACAAACGCGAGCATCAGACGCTGCTGGACGTGCGTCGCCTGTGTGAACTGGAGCGCACCATCATTCAGCTGGCCGATGAACGGGCGAAGCTGCAGCCGGAACAGCCCTGTCCGCTGTGCGGCTCCTGCCAGCATCCGGCCATCGACCGCTATCAGCAGTTGCAGCCGGATGAAAACCAGCAGCGGCTGGCGGCGCTGGAAACGCACGTGGCGCAGCTCAGGGAGGCCGGCACCGCCCGGGGCGAACTGCATAAACTGGCGCAGCAGCAACAGCTGGCGCTGCAACAGGAAATCGCCGATCTTGACCAGCAGATCGCCGCCGCCAGCGAGCGCTGGCAGGCGCTGTGCGGTGAGCTGGCGCTTACCTTCCGCGCTGAACAGCACGCAGAATTCAGCGCCTGGCTGCAGCAGCAGGACGCGCTCGAAGCCCGCCAGCAGCAGCAGTTGCAGGCGCGCGAGCAGGCGGCCGCAGCCCTGCAGCAGGCCAAAGACGCGCACCTGCTGCAGCAGCAGCGCTGGCAGCAGCATCTGCAGCAGCAACAGCTGGCGCAGCAGCAGCTCACCAGCGCCCGACAGCAGCGCGATGAGCTCGACCAGCGCATCAGCGGTGAACGTCAGGCGTGTCAGCAGCAATTGCAGCAGCTGGAACAGCAGCTGGCTGCTCATCAGCTTAGCCTGCCCGCCGCGCCCGAGCGCGCCGGCTGGCTGCAAACGCTGCAGCAGCGCTGGCAGCAGTGGCAGGAAAGTGAGCGGTTACTTGCGGAACTGCAGCCGCAGCTGGCGAAAATGGAAAGCGAAGGCAGCAGCCTGCAGCACAACCTGGCGCGTGAACAGCAGCTGGTCGCCAGTTTGCAGCAGGCCCTTAACCACCTGCAGCAGCAGCAGCAGGACCAGCAGCAGCAGCGCCAGCAGCTGTTTGGCGACCGCCGCGTGGCAGAGGCGCGTCAGCAGCAGCACGCCGCGCTGCAACAGCATGAACAGACGCTGGCGCAGCAACTGCAGCGCTGGCAGCAGGCGCAAAGCCAGCTGCACGGCCTGCAGGGGCAGTATGAACAGATTGTCAGTCAGCAGCAGACGCTGGCGCAGCGCGCGGCCGACGCCGAAAGCGCCTTCCGGCAGGCGCTGCTGCACAGTGACTTTGCTGACGAAAGCGCCCTGCGCGCCGCGCTGCTGGCGGAAGCGGAGGTGCAGACGCTGCGCCAGCAGCTGCACACGCTGGAGCAGCAGCATCAGCAGCACATCGCCCTGCACGCCCGCCTGACGCAGCGGCTGAGCGATCACCAGCAGCAGCGCCCGGCCGCGCTCAGCGATGCCGATGCAGACTCCATTGCTGCCCGGCTGGAGCAACTGCGCGTGGCGCTGCGAGACAACGCCCGTCAGCAGGGCGAAGCGCAGCAGCAGTTGCACAGCGATGCGCAGCAGCGTCAGCAGCAGCAAACGCTGCTGGCGCAGATCGCCGCTGACGACGCTGAGCTGGCGCAGCTGAGCCGCCTCAACGATCTGATCGGGTCAGCCAAAGGCGACAAGTTCCGCCGCTTTGCTCAGGGCTTAACCCTCGATCATCTGGTGTGGCTGGCTAACCGCCAGCTCGATCGCCTGCACGGTCGCTATCTGTTGCAGCGCCGCGTCAGCGATGAGCTGGAGCTGGAAGTGGTGGATACCTGGCAGGCTGACGCCACGCGCGACACGCGCACGCTATCCGGCGGCGAGAGCTTCCTCGTCAGCCTCGCGCTGGCGCTGGCGCTGTCCGATTTGGTCAGCCACAAAACGCGCATCGAATCGCTGTTTCTCGACGAAGGCTTCGGCACGCTGGATGCCGAAACGCTGGATACCGCGCTGGACGCGCTGGATGCGCTCAACGCCAGCGGGAAAACCATCGGCGTGATCAGCCACGTGGAAGCGATGAAAGAGCGCATCCCGGTGCAGATCCGGGTGCGTAAAATGAACGGGCTCGGCTACAGCAAACTGGAGCTGCCGGGCGAGTAATAAGTGAAGTGGCGCGGCGATCGGCCGATCGCCGCGCCAGCGAACTTAACGCGTAACCGGCGCTTTGTAGCGCGGACCGGCCAGCAGACCACCCTGCTCGTTCTGCGCTAACAGACGTGCGCTGGTGACACCGGCAATGGTGTGCGCTTTGTCGCCCACGTTGCTGGCGATCTGTTTGATCGCCGCCGACACCAGCATGCCGATAATGCCGCCGTTGTTATTGTTGCTGTTCTCAGAATCATTGGCGGTGGCCATGCCCTGCCACAGCTCTTTACCGCTACGCAGATCGACCAGACGGGCAGTGGCCGAGACCGTGGTCACCGAATCAACCACCAGATAGCTGCTGCCGTAATCGGTAATCGAAATGTACAGTGCGCTATCTGCGTTGAAGATGTCATGCAAGCGCTTCGTGCTCACCGCCTGAATTTCGTGGCCGTTGCTCAGGCCGTTTTGCTGGAAGGTCTCTTCCACCACCGCCACCGGGAACACGTAGTAGCCCGCTTCCGCCAGCGGCTGTGTCACCAGCGAGGTGAAGCTGTGCGATGCGTTGATATCCGGCGCACGGTTATCGGCAGGCAGCACCAGAATTGACGCCGGCTTACTGGCGCGGAAGGCGCTGTAGTCATACGGTTTCTTATTCTGGGCACAGCCGGTCAGCAGCAGCGCCGCGAATACGCCGCACACGGCAATCAGTTTTTTCATTGGTTCACTCCTTTTTTCTTCATCAGAAAGTCCATGTACGGGGCCGATTCCGGAAACAGCTGCTTTTCAAGGGCGAACTGGCTGAAGGCTTTATCGGTGTTGCCATTTTTGGCGTACAGCAGGCCCAGCTGGGCGTGCACACCGGGTGCCACCGGCTTGTTCACCGCTTTGGCTTTTTCGATGTCCAGGTTCAGCGCATCAATCTGCTTCTGCGGATCGCTGTCTTTCTGGTAATAGCTGTACACCTGCTGCTGGTAATCACCCCAGTAGTAGATCGGCTCCGGTCCTTTTGGCGCACAGCCGGCCAGCACGCCTGCCGCGATCAGCGCGGCGCTCAGTGGCAGTAATTTCATCGTCAATATCCTTATTTTACCGGGCGCCATGCGCCGTTATTGATGCCATCCACCAGGTGGTCGACCGCTTCACGGATCGCCAGCTCCATCACTTTGCCGTTCAGGGTGGAGTCGTAGCTGGCGGTGCCGCCAAAGCCGATCACTTCGCGCGCTGACAGCTGGTATTCACCCGCGCCCTGCACGCTGTACACCACTTCGGAAGTGGTCACATCCACTACATTCAGGTTCACTTTGGCGTAAGCGATCTGGCTTTTACCGCGCCCGAGGATGCCCCACAGCTGCTGATCGCCCACTTCTTTGCGACCGAACTCGGTGATGTCACCGGTGATGATGTAGTTAGCGCCCTTGATGTTCTGCTGGCTGTGTTTGAAGTCGGCTTCCTGCTGCAGCTCTTTCAGGTTGCTGCGATCCAGCACGTTGAAGCGATTGGTCTGCTGCAGGTGCGTAATCAGAATGGTTTTGGATTGGTTACCCAGACGATCAACACCGTCGGAGAAAATCCCATTCATGTATGACGAACGGTTATCAAACTGACCGACCGCGATAGGGCTGCGTACACCCTGATAAGCCGGCTGGCTCGCGGCGCGAACCTGGGGGGCGTCGATAGCGCGCGACGATTCAGTGGCACAGCCACTGAGCAGCGCGGCGCTTAACAGGGAGAGTGCCGCAAAGGCATATTTCTTCTGCATTTCTGGTCCATGAATAAAGGAAGGGATAACACCGCCACCGGGCGGCAAATTCTGGTTATGCCGACAGTCAGAGTAATGCCATAGCATTCCCTGCTGCGGTCTGTAGACTGTCGGCAGCAGTGCCGGGAACCTTTAGCAAAAATGCAGGCTTATTAATGAATTTAATTAATCGATTGGCGAGACTATCAGGTGGGTTAGCGTTAACGGTGGTGCTCAGCGCCTGTCAGCAAACCCCTGCACCGGCCCCCCATCTGGCTAACCAGTGCCAGCCGCAGGGCGATGCACACAGTGCCGCCTGTCAGTGGAGCGAAGCGCTGCAGCAGAAGCTTAATAAGCAGTTTCAGGATGCGGCGCGCTATGCCGGCCAACACTGCTGGGTGCGGCTGGAGTGGCAGAACAGCGGACGCTTCGCGGTGACGCAGACGCAGGGCGACGAAGCACTGTGTTTGCGCGCCTGGCAGTTGATTGGTCAGTCACGCGGCTTACCGCCACCGCCGCAGCGCGACCAGCCGGCGTGGTTTGGCTTTGCGCCTACCCGGCCTGGCTTGCCAGCCCATCCTGGCGCCACTGGCGCGGGCTGATGCCGAACCAGCGGCGGAAAGCGCGGGAAAAGGCGCTGACCTCAGAATAGCCGAGCAGCAGCGCCATCTCCGAGATGGGCAGCTGCTTCTGCTGCAGGTAATGGGTGGCCATTTCGCAGCGCACCTTGTCCACCAGCGCACTAAAACTGATGCCCTCTTCACGCAGACGCCGCTGCAGCGACCAGCTCGACAGCCCCATTTTGCCGGCAACCTCTTCCAGCACCGGTTCGCCCTGAATCAGCGTCAGACTGACCTGCGAACGCGCCAGTTCGACCACGCTTTGCATGCTGGCGCAGCTGTTAAGGCGACGAATCGCATCCTGCATCACCATCAGCAGCATCGCATCCTGCTCCGGCATGGCGCGCTGCAGGTCGCGTTTGGCGATCAGCAGCGAGTTAAACGGCTGATCGAACCAGACCGGCGCATCAAACACTTTGCAGTGCTCGTGCCACTGCTCCGGACGCGGATGTTCAAAGTGCACCTCGCGCGGTGCCCAGTTTTTCCCCGCCACGTGGCGAATCAGGTTGAGGAACATGCCGAGCGTCAGCTCCGCATCCTGACGCCGCGCCAGGATCGCTCCGTGGCGCACCTGATAATCAAGCCGCCAGCAGTCGCCCTTGTCGACCAGCCGCGTCAGCGTATCGTGCTGGTGCCACGGAAACGCGTTCACCACATTGTGCAGCGCCTGCTCCAGCGTCGGTGAGCACAGCCCGATGTAGCCAATTAACCCTAATGACTGCGGTTTGAACTGCCTGCCGTAATGCAAACCGAAGTTATCAAAGCCGGAGTGGCGCGCCGCTTCTTCCATCACGCGGCAATAGTTGACCAGCCCGAGACTGAGCGTCGGGCTGGCCAGCAGTTCGGAATCGATGCCACTGATGCCAAAGATGCGATCGACATCGCCGCCTTTGTCAGTAATGAAGGCGCTCAGACCGGTCGCCGCCGCGGCCAGAACGCCACGGTTGCTGGCCGGCGTGGCCAGCGCGCTGAAGGCATCAGCAGCAGAGATGAGTGATTGCATGGGAACCTCTCAGGGATCGCGCGGATAACAGAATGAAGGGATCCAGCAATTTTCATACCAGCGTCACCGCGCCCGCGTAAGCGCCTGTAACCGCCGGCGCGCGCTATCTGCAGGCACCCAATCAGCACATCAGCGCGCGCCGCTGCCCTGTGCTGGTGCAGCTCACGCGCCAACCGGCAGCTGGCTGCTCTCAAGATAGCGACGGCACAGGCGCACCGAGTGGCTGGCCCAGTGTGGCCCGAGGCTGAGCGCCATCTCGGTATCAGCGTGCGTGCCCATCCACGCCGTCATCTGAATACGACGCTGAATCAGCAGCGTCGGCACCAGCGCCATCTCGGCATCGCTGATGTGTGCCACACGCTCATAGCCGAGGATCCAGTTATCCACCCATTCCGCCGCCCGTGGATGGTGCTCGACGAAACTGATCGCGGCCGCCAGATCGTGCAGATACCAGCCCATGCCGCAGTCATCGAAGTCGATCACCCGGGTTTCGCCTTTGTGCAGCAGCAGGTTAGTCAGGCGCAGATCGGCGTGGATCAGGCCGTAGCGATCGCTCTGTTTGCCAAACTCCGCCAGCGCCAGCCCGGCGCGATCCACCGCCGCTGCGATAATGCCGTGATCGGCCGGATCGAGATGGGGCGCATCCTGCCAGCGGCCCCAGTGGCTGTGCTCGCTGACCATGGTGTGGTGATCCCAGATAATGCGCTGAAAACCCGCGGGTTTCTGCCAGCTGCGACTGTGCTGATGCAGGCGCGCAGTGATGGTACCGAGCTGCTGAAAGGCTTTGGGATCGACGTCGGTGGTCGGCATCTCGCCGTCAATCCAGTGGAACAGCACCGCGTGACGCGTGCTGCCGTCCGCCAGCGTCAGCGTCAGCACGCTTTCGCCGTCGCGCGCCGGAATGGCCTCTGGCACCATGATGCCGGTTTCACGCAGCGCATCGAGCCACATCAGCTCACTGAGAATGTCCGCTTTGCTGTGGTAATCCGGACGGTGCAGGCGCAGCGCATAGCGTTTGCCGCCGGCACGCAGCAGAAAGGTGGCGTTCTCCGAACGGCACAGCAGCTGCAGTTCACCGTGCAGCGCAGCGGGATAGCAGGCCAGCGCGCGCTGCGCCAGCAGGGTGATCTCGGCATCGGTCAGGGTTTCGGCTTGTTTGGCGCTCATTCATCACTCTCCAGCATCAGTCTCGTTAAGCAAGTGTTATCAGCATGGGATGAGGTCGTCCTGACTGCCTGACCGCAGAACAGCAAAAGTTGACCGCAGCGTGCAGCCGCCGCTTTTTTTGCTGGCGAGTTGACCGTGGAGGACAAAACTCACTGCGCCTGCGTCAAGTTTTCCCGTCTCGGGCAGCGGCATTATCCCTTCACTGTAGCGCAAACCCACAATAGCGCGGTGCCAACGCCGCACAACAAGCATGACGGGGAGATGAAGATGACAGGCAAACTTAAACCCACGCTGGGCACCCTGCATTTATGGGGGATTGCGGTTGGTCTGGTGATTTCCGGCGAGTATTTCGGCTGGAGTTATGGCTGGGGCGTCGCCGGGACGCTGGGATTCCTGATAACCACCGCACTGATCGCCACGCTCTATACCTGCTTTATTTTTAGCTTTACCGAACTGACCACGGCAATTCCGCACGCCGGCGGTCCGTTCGCCTACAGCCGCCGGGCGTTTGGCGAGACTGGTGGCCTGATTGCCGGTCTGGCGACGCTGATTGAGTTCGTGTTCGCGCCGCCGGCCATCGCTATGGCGATTGGCGCCTACCTCAACGTGCAGTATCCCAATCTCAACCCGAAAACCGCGGCGGTCGGCGCGTATCTGCTGTTTATGGGGCTGAATATTCTCGGTGTGAAGCTGGCCGCGATGTTCGAACTGGTGGTGACGGTGCTGGCGGTGCTGGAACTGCTGGTGTTCATGGGTGTGGTGTCGCCAGGTTTCAGCGTCGCGAACTTTGCCGCCAACGGCTGGGCCGGCAGCGATCATTTTGGCATGCCTGCGCTGTCCGGCATCTTTGCCGCCATTCCGTTCGCTATCTGGTTCTTCCTCGCCATTGAAGGCGCGGCGATGGCGGCCGAAGAGGCCAAAGATCCCAAACGCACCATCCCGAAAGCCTACATCAGCGGCATTCTCACCCTGGTGGTGCTGGCGATTGGCGTGATGCTGCTGGCTGGCGGCGCGGGCGACTGGCGCAAGCTGTCGGACATCAACGATCCGCTGCCGCAGGCGATGAAGATGATTGTCGGCGAGCACTCTAACTGGATGCATATGCTGGTGTGGATCGGCCTGTTTGGCCTGGTTGCCAGCTTCCACGGCATCATCCTTGGCTATTCGCGCCAGTTCTTTGCCCTCGCCCGCGCCGGCTATCTGCCGCCCAGCCTGGCGAAACTGTCACGCTTCCAGACGCCGCACCGGGCGATTATCGCCGGGGGTGCCATCGGTATCGCCGCCATTTACAGCGACGGGCTGATTAATCTGCAGGGCATGACGCTGACGGCGGCGATGATCACCATGGCGGTGTTCGGCGCGATTGTGATGTACCTGATGAGTATGCTGAGCCTGTTTAAGCTACGTCGCAGCGCACCGGATCTGGAGCGCAGCTTCCGCGCGCCAGGCTACCCGCTGGTGCCGGGCATTGCGCTGGTGCTGTCGCTGGTGTGCCTGGTGGCGATGCTGTGGTTCAATCCGGTAATCGGCGGACTGTTTATAGCGATTATGGCGCTCGGCTACGTTTACTTCCTCGCCACCAAAGCCCAGCGCGCACGCGCACCGCAGGATTCCATGCTGGTCGGCGAGTAACAAACGCATTGCCCCTGTCCTTCAGGCAACGGATGCGGGTACACAGAGCCCTCTGTGTACCCGCGCTTTTCTGCCACTCGCGATAACTCCCTCCCACCACAGCACCGCTCAGGCCTTGCTGCTGTGATACCTTTTTTGCATGACGAAAAAGACAATTCATTACGCGTAATCGGGGTGCAACAATCAAAAAACCAGACAAAGGAGCCACTATGCACACCCGACATTTATCGCAAACCCTCGCTGTCAGTTCGATCGGCTATGGTGCCATGGGACTGAGTGAATTTTATGGGCAGACCGACGACACCGCTTCACTGCAGCTGTTGCACGCGCTTATCGACCTGAACATCACCTTTATCGACACCGCGGATATGTACGGCCGGGGCCATAATGAGCGGCTGATCGGCCACTTTCTTGCCGGACTGGATAACGCCACGCGCAAGCAGTTTAACATTGCCACCAAGTGCGGAATCGATCGCCCTGCTGACCAGGCTTATGCCCGGACGATTAACAACCAGCCCGACTACATCACCCGCAGCTGTAATGAATCGCTTCAAAGGCTTGGCGTTGAGCGCATCGATCTGTTCTATCTGCACCGCGTGAGCCAGACAACGCCGATTGAAGAGAGCATGGAATGCCTGAGCGGCCTCGTTAAAGCGGGTAAGATCAACCACATTGGACTGTGTGAGGTTTCTGCGTCAACCCTGCGTCGGGCCCATGCCATCCACCCGCTCACTGCCCTGCAAACCGAATATTCACTGTGGACGCGCGATATCGAAGCTGAGATTCTGCCGGCGGTGAAAGAGCTGGGTATAGGTTTAGTTCCCTACTCTCCGCTGGGCAGAGGTTTTCTGACCGGAAAGTATCGTCATAACAGCGACTTCGCTGAGGGTGATTTCCGCAAAAATAATCAACGCTTCAGCCAGTCCAGTCTCGATCACAACGCCCAGCTTCTTGACGCGGTGCACCCGCTCGCTGAAAAGTACAGCTGCACGCCAGGGCAGATTGCGCTGGCCTGGCTGCTGGCGCAGTACGACAAGCTGATCCCCATTCCGGGGACGAAACAGACCCGTTATCTGGCGGAAAATGCGCAGGCCGCCGATATCGTGCTGGAGCAGGCAGATATCGCCTTACTGAACGCTATCCCCCAGCATATTGAGATCAGGGGCGAGCGCTATTCTCAGGAAGGGATGAAAAGCATTAATGCCTGAAGCCCTGGCCGGGTAACGCCCGGTCGGGGCATCTGACGTGGCGCCAGCCAGAGCGGTTAACCTCCTGTCCTGCTGTCATTTTGCTGCGTAGAATAGCGTTTTTGATTATCCGGATGGACTCTATGGCGACGGCAGAGCACCTTATCAGCAACCATCTCCCGAGCGTGAAACAGCTGCAATGCTTTCTCGCGGTTGCGCACGAGCTCAACTTTCGCCGGGCCGCCGAACGGCTCAGCATGACTCAGCCTCCGTTAACCCGGCAGATTAAGCGCCTTGAAGCCGTGCTGGAGCAGCCTTTATTTAGCCGCAGCACCCATGACGTCAGCCTGACGGAAGCTGGCCGGGCGCTGGTAACAAAAGCGGAAAAGATCCTTCAGGAACTGAATGACCTGAAAACCGGCTCGCTGTCATCAGAAAAGCGCGTGCGCATCGGCCTGACGCGCACGCTGAATTTTGCACGGATTGCGCCCATTCACCAGCAACTGCTAAAACTGGACGCCGCCGACGATGTGGAAACGCCCGAACTGACGTCGGCGCAGTTGCTGCAGTGTCTGGCAAAAAACCGCCTCGACCTGGTGCTGACGGGCGAAAAAGCAACCGGCCACGAAGATACCGTGCAGTACCAGTGGATCGGGCGTGAGCCGTTGCTGGTAGCAATGCCGGCCAGACATCCGGCCAGCCTGAAGGAAAACGTTTCGCTGGACGCGATCGGCGATTTACCGCTGTTCTGGTTTGCCAGAAGCGCAAATCCGTCATTCTACGATAAGTGTGAACAGCTGTTTTCCCAGCTGCGCACCCCGCTCAGGCGAGTCAAAGAGCCAGATGATTCACTGGTTATGCTGACGCACATTGCCCGAGGCAAAGGCTTTGCCCTGATGCCGCAGTCGAAATGTACCTTTCATCAGGAAGGGTTGTGTTACCGCGCACTGACTGACGATGCAGCGCAACATCTGCATATCGATATTTATGCAGCCATCCGACTGAATGAAAACCGGCCAGCCGTACTGCATGCGCACGATATCGTGTGTCACGCCGTTCAGTTAAGCCAAAACTGACCCCTCTTCCGCCGGAAGAGGGGGTTAAGCACGCATAAAGCGCCGTGACGCTACGCTTTCACCGGCCATAGCCAGGCGGCGCCGCGCACGCCGCTGGAGTCACCGTGCACCGCTTTCAGCACCGGTGTCTCGCACTCGCGGCCGAACACCCACTGTTTCATCAGCGTCGGCACCGTCTGGTACAGCCGATCGTTGTTGCTCATGCCGCCGCCGAGCACGATCACATCCGGATCGAGCAGGTTGACCACCTGCGCCAGCGATTTGGCCAGCCGCATTTCATAGCGGCTCATCGCCAGCTCGGCCACCGGATCCTGCTGTTCGATCAGCCGGATGATCTCCGCGCCCTTCAGCGCCTGTCCGCTGAGACGCTGATAATCAATGGCGAAGCCGGTGCCGGAGACAAAGGTTTCGATGCAGCCCTGCAGCCCGCAGTAGCACGGCACTTCCGCGCGATAACGCAGCTCGTCTTCGTCCATCCACGGCAGCGGATTGTGTCCCCACTCACCTGCGTTACCGTTACCGCCAATGCGTGATTCACCGTTGATGGCCACGCCCGCGCCGGAACCGGTACCAATGATCACCGCAAATACCAGCGGCTGGCCTGCACCTGCGCCATCCACCGCTTCGGAAACCGCCAGGCAATTCGCGTCGTTGGCGATGCGCACGTCACGATTCAGCGCCTGCGCCAAATCTTTATCCAGCGGCTGTCCGTTGAGCCACGTCGAGTTAGCATTTTTTACTCGCTGGGTGTAAGGAGAAATCGTGCCGGGAATGCCCACGCCGACCGTTCCCTGCTGCCCGGTCTGCGCTTCCGCCAGCAGCACCAGATCGACAATCGCCTGCACCGTGGCGGCGTAGTCGTCACGCGGGGTATTCACGCGATGGCGGAACAGCTCTTCGCCCTGGTCAGACAGCGCAATCACTTCAATCTTGGTGCCGCCTAAATCAATACCAATACGCACGATTTATTCCTCATTATTCGTTCAGGTGACAGATACAGTAGAAGGCGGAATCGGGAAAGGCAATGAAACCGCTCCGATGTTTCGCTATCATGCGCGCTGACTGTTTTAGACTTGTGCGCCCGATCGCACCCACGGTAAGGAATCCTGATGTTGTGGTTTAAAAATATGATGGTTTATCGTCTGAATCGGGACATCCCGCTGTCCGCAGACGATCTGGAAAAACAGCTCGACGCCTTTACCTTCACGCCGTGCGGCAGCCAGGACATGGCTAAAACCGGCTGGGTCTCGCCGATGGGCAACCGCAGCGAAGCGCTGACGCATATGATTAACGGCCAGATAGTGATCTGCGCCCGCACCGAGCAGAAAATTCTGCCATCGCCAGTGGTGAAGCAGGCGCTGGAAGCCAAAATTGAGAAGCTGGAAGCGGAACAGAGCCGCAAGCTGAAAAAGACCGAAAAGGATTCGCTGAAAGATGAAGTGCTGCACAGCCTGCTGCCGCGCGCCTTCAGCCGTTTCAGTCAGACCTTTATGTGGATCGACACCGTCAATAACCTGATCATCGTCGACTGCGCCAGCGCGAAAAAAGCGGAAGATACGCTGGCGCTGCTGCGTAAGAGCCTCGGCTCGCTGCCGGTGGTGCCGCTGACGCTGGAAAATCCGATCGAGCTGACGCTGACCGAATGGGTGCGCTCCGGTGAGCTGCCTGCCGGCTTTACCCTGATGGACGAAGCCGAGCTGAAGGCGATACTGGAAGATGGTGGCGTGATCCGCTGTAAAAAGCAGGATCTGGTTTCCGACGAGATCGCCACCCATATCGAAGCCGGTAAAGTGGTCACCAAACTGGCGCTCGACTGGCAGGAGCGTATTCAGCTGGTGATCGCTGATGATGCTTCGGTGAAGCGTCTGAAGTTCAGCGACACGCTGCGCGAGCAGAATGACGATATCGATCGCGATGATTTCGCCCAGCGTTTTGATGCCGATTTTATTCTGATGACCAGCGAGCTGGCGGCATTGATCAGCAACCTGGTGGAAGCGTTAGGCGGCGAAGCGCAGCGTTAAGCGGCTATCGCAGGCTGGAAGGATAGTACAGGTGTGTTTAACCATGAATGGCGCCCCTGCGAACAGAACACACCACCTATGCCGGCCATTAAAAAAACCGGTAACGCCGCACAGGCTTTACCGGTTGATAATGGATGCTGCTATAACGCTTAAAGATAGCGGCACAGGTAAGACGTTGGCTCCGCCACCTGCAGGTGGAATTCGCTGTGGCCCGGCACGTTAAATACCGATCCGGCTTCGTACCATTTCCACTCGGCTTCGCCCGGCAGCAGCACTTTCAGCGCGCCGCTCACTACCGTCATCTCTTCCGGCTGGCCAGTACCAAAGGTGTATTCGCCTTCTGCCATCACGCCAACGCTGGCCCGGCCAATGGTCACGCTGTCGAAACCAATGGATTTCACTTTTCCGTCGAAATACTCACTTACGTTGAGCATGTTACTTCCTCACAGCACATTAGGGTTACCGGCAGATTACAAGGGAACTCGCTGATCTGTCACGTGAATTAGCGCCGCCGATCGCAAGTTGTGATCGGCCTCGATCAGACGATCAGTTCAGCCGCCAGTTTCGCTACCAGCACATTCGACAGCAGCACCGGAATGCCCAGCATATTCTGCAGAAAATCACGGTGTTTCTGGTGATATCCAATACAGTCGAGCACCACCACATCAGCGCCCTGCTCCTGCAGGGTCAATCCGGCTTCAATCAGTTCACTCTGCTGCGCCAGATAAGGGCTGGCAACGGCGAAACAGGGCGCGCTGTGCAGGTTGCGCCATTTGCTGGCCTGCTCGGCGATCTGCTCCTCAACCGGCACCACGATGCCGATTTTATGCTGCTGCACGATGGCGCTGACCAGCGGCGGAATGATGCGTTCCGGCTCCAGCAACAGCGCCGACGCGGTGTTCAGCGTGCCGAACTCACCGGTGCACAGCAGCAGAATGATGTCGTACCCCTGCTGCTCCAGCGCGGTAATTTTACCCTGCAGCCCCTGCTCCACTTTCGCTGCGGCCAGCCGCACCTGCTCGCCGCTGCTCATGCGCGACACCAGCACTTTATCGCCTGGCGCGGGCGCGTATAACTGCTCCACTTCGGCCAGCGTCAGGCCGTCCAGCAGACCGGCATGCGTCACGGCCCCGGCCGGCAAATACGCCTCCAGCAGCGGCAGAATATCGCTCCGCGGCGACTGCCCAATGGTTAAAGTGACAAGGGACGGTTTCATGATCAGGCTTTCCGGCTGCGCAGATGGCTGAGGCTACCATACAAAGATAGCAGCAGCGCGTACTCCTGCGGGTCATAAAACGAACAGGTCTCACGGCCAAACTCCTTGGCCACTTCCACTGCAAAGCGCACCGTCGCCGCGATATCCACTTCATGGCTGGCGCCGGTACCGCAGCCAGGCACTACGGATTGCGCACAAATCGCCACGCCGACCACCGGCACATCGGTGGCGGTAGACGGCTGCAGAATGCTGTTGAGGTGATAGACGCCGTTGCCGTAAGGGGTGATGTCCTGCGTGGTGATCGGGAACGTGACCGCAGGCTGGCCGCTGGTCATCTCCATGATGCGCAGCAGATCTTCCGACACGCGCAGGATGTAGCCCTCTTTCACCGTCGGTGACAGCGCATAGCCCTTATGGTTGAGGATGCGGTTTCCTTTGGTGGTATCAATGGAGAGAATCGCGTCCACGCCGTCGACCACTTCGTTGTCGTTCATGGTGATGTCGTCGCAGGGCGAATCCATGAAGTCCACCGGCTCATGCGGACGGGTCGGCGCATCCGGACAAATATGCGTGGTCACGATCACGTCACCGGCCAGCACGTCGCCTTTGGTCTGCATCTGTGCCAGCTTCAGCGCGCTGCTCACCGCGGCCACCGCGCCGTCGGCGTCGGACACCATGCCGATGCGCGTCGGACGCGCACCGATGCCGCCGAGACGGCCAATGATCCCCAGCGTCGGCGCGCTGCCGCCACGGCTTTTGCCCTGAGCACCGGGAATGTCGATGCGCACGAAATCGGTACGCCCTTTTGGTCCACTGACGCGCTTAAAGCTGGCGCTGACGCCGGGATAAGCGGCGAACAGGTCGACCACCTGCTGGCCATCCACATAGGCGCTGTCGAGTAATTCAAAAACCTGAAGTGTCTGCTGTAAACTCATCGCTGAATCCCTGGATTATTTTTTACTGCTGCTGGCAAAAAGTGAGTGGAAGAAGCTGTACAGCGCGTCGCCCGCAATGAAACCCGCGGCCATCACCTCCATCGGTGAACGTCCACGCTCGCCCCACACGCGCAGGATCAGGACACGTAACGCAATCCCGACCAGCACCGCCCAGCCGGCGGCGGCGTTGTTGATTAACAGACCGGTGGCTAACAGCACGCCGAGCTGGCGCTTAGGTCCGCCGATCAGCTGAATAATCGCTCCCGGAATCGCCCACATCAGCAGGCTGCCGGCAATGCCCGGCTCCGCGCCGGCCTGAATGGTTTTGGCGTAGACGCGCGCCACCGGCGGCAGCAGGTTGTCGACAAAGAACAGGTTGTGCGCATACCACACCACCGGGATTGAGATAACAAAAGCAATCATCGCGGCGATCAGCTGGATGCGGCGGCCCCACAGCTCCTGCTGCACATCGGCGCCGTTGCCGCGCAGAATAAAGCCGGCCTTCAGGTCGTAACCCATATCGGCGAAGGCCGGACCGGTGGCCGCGGTGAAGCCGCACAGCAGGCACAGCGCCAGCGGCGGGAAGCCGAGCAGGATGCCGAGGATCAGGGTGATCAGTGCCACCGCGAAGGCCGGGAACCAGCCCGAGTGCATGGCGGCGATACCGACAATCAGCTCATGTACGAAGGCGGCAAAGGCCGCGTAGAGAATAAATAGCAGCAGCATCGGCAGGCCCATCTCGCTCCACAGGCCGCCGCCCAGCGCCAGCAGCGCCGAGATGACGATGTAGCCGACGCTCCCCAGGCCGAGCGCGCGCCTGACTTCGCTGTCGCTGCGGCTGACGTTGAGGTTGTCGTGGCGGCGGCTGCGAATCACCTGCACCACCTGAATCAGCGCCACTAACCCGGCTCCGACCATCACGCCGTGCGGAATGTACAGCGCGTTGATATCGATACCGGCAACCGGTTGCGCATAGGCACGCAGCAGGAAACCGATGCCGAGCATGGTCAGCGCCCAGATATTGCCAATGAATGCGGTACCAAAAGCGGACATCGGGATTTTCAGCATCGCGCCCGCGACGCCACCCACGATTCCAGCCACCAGCAGCCACGCCTGGCGACCGCCCTTATCACCGGCTTTGATCGCTTCTGCCGCCGCCACGCCCGGTGGCCAGGCGTTGCTGGCCGGGAACACGCGCGTATCAAACAGACGATACAGCAGCCACGCATCCAGCAGCATCGCCGCGCTGACGCCGATAAACAGCGGCAGCACCAGCTGCGGCTCGCCCAGCGCCCACGGTACGGCGATCGGCATCAGCAGGCTGTTAGCGGCACCAAAGGTAGCGGAAGAGATGGCGGTCTGTGCCAGGTTTTGCACTTCAACCGAACGGTAGCGGCGAAACCACTGTAGCGGAATGCGCGCCAGCAGCATGGCAAATAGCGCGCCGATAATAGAGGTATTGGGCGTTACCCCAATAGTTGTGATCAGCTGTACCCCAATGATGGCCCCTGCAACCGACAGCAGAACCAGCATCAGGCCGACGCCAATATTCTTTATTGGATTATCCAGACGCATATTATCCCCGTATTTTCACCCTGTAGAAAACGCGCAATGACGTTAAGCCCGACACGCGGAACCTCAACGTTTAATTCATCGTTCCCTGATTATTGAAATAAGCAGGTCCGAAGACCTGCTATTTCCCCGGTGTGGCGCGAAGTATTACGCCTTGAAATCAAATTAGGGTTGTCCTGGTTTATTCAGGACGCTGCGCCGTATTTTTCGGCCATCAGTGCAGCCGTTGCGCGCAATTCGCTGAGCAGCGCTTCCGGATAGCCCGGGGCCGCTTCCTGCGAAAGGAATGAGAGACACAGCGCGGCACTTTCGCCGCGATGCTTATTGGTAACCGCGACCGCTAGTGAACTGATACCCGGCAGCGTTTCATTGCGTGCCAGAGCCCAGCCCTGCTGACGAATCAACGCCAGCTCTTTGCACAGCGCATCGATATTCAGCGGTGAATTGATCGACGCGGTGTGCCAGTTAGCGCTAAAGCGCGCACGTACCTCGTCATCGCTCAGCTGCGCCAACAGCACGCGGCCGGTCGAGGTGCCGGTAACCGACACGCGCGTACCGGGCGGCGTCACCAGCTGCGTAAAAAAGCGTCCGTGATACATGCGCATCACCAGCACATCGTCGCCGTCCAGCACCGAGATGTAGCCCATGCAGCCGCTGCTGGCGGCCAGGCGCGCCATCGGCGCCGATGCGCTGTCAATCAGCGGTGTCGAGAGATAATGCCCGGCGACGGACAGCAGCACGCGGCCAATCTGAAAACAGCGGCTGTCGGGATCGCGCTCCAGCAACCCTTCGCTTTCCATGGTCGCCAGCAGGCGCGACACGGTACTTTTCGGCAGCCCCAGCGCCTCCACCACCTCGGTAAAGGTCAGGCCGGGATGGCCCTGCGTCACGCCAAAGCGCTGAAACAGCTTAAGCACGGCGGCGGCATTTTCGAGTGTGGTCATGGCGTGGGTTTCACTATATGGAACTTAGTTCCTTTATCGTTAACCCGAAAGTAAAACGCGACGGTTTATTGGTCAAGCGCAAATTTTGCACCGGACAAGCCGCAGGAAATTTAAGGCAGCAGAAAATAAGGGCTAAAGGCAAAATAAAAAGACGTTATCAGGCAGGAGTGCGATTGTTCAGAAAAGACGGCAACTTTTATCACCGTAATTAGCGCATCAGGGAAAATAAAAAAATCTATTTAGCGACCGGACGTAATTAAGCGAAAGCGGGCATCCGTGCCCGCCTGGATTATTCTTTTTCCACATCTTCATAGCGGTCTTTGGCATCCTGCGCTTCCGCTTCCGATTTATGTTCGCTAATTAAGGTATCCGGACGTGGATGGTCAGCCCGTAATTCATACCAGGTGACGGTATTGCCCGCCTGCCCTTTTTCTACGGCAACAATGCGCGCTTCTCGCGGATAGGGTGGTCTGGTTGGCATCGTATTCCCTCTTATGTCAGGTTTCCACACAGACAGCGGTGATCCTCTGCCTGTCATTCAGTATAGACAATCGAGGATCGCTGTAAAAAAGAGGGAGAATTCTTAAGCAGTTAGCTGGCGCGGGCCAGAGACAGCGATTGCAGAATAAGATCGACAACCTGCTCCGGCGCCTGCATGGCGTTGACTTCATGGTGCGCGGCCTGACGGTAGAGCTGCGCGCGCTCGCGCAGGATATCTTCCATCTCTTCCGCGATCGGCCGGCCGGTTAAGGTCGGGCGCTGTGCCGCTTCCGGCTGGCGCTCCAGCCGATCGGCCAGCACGCCAGAGGGCGCGTTGAGCCAGATGACCTGGCCATGCTCACGCATAAAGTGGCGATTGACGTCGGCCAGCACCATGCCGCCGCCGGTGGCGATCACGCTGCCGGGTGCGGTAACCGCACGCAGCGATTCACTTTCACGCGCACGAAAGCTGTCCCAGCCTTCCGCTGCCACAATTTCTGCCACGCTGCGCTGTGTGGTGAGCTGCAGGTGGTGGTCGGTGTCACGAAAGGCATAGCCCAGCGCTTGCGACAGCGCCTGGCCAATGGTGGTTTTACCGCAACCGCGTGCGCCGATCAGATAGATGGGTAATGACATCCGGGCTCATCCTCCGCCGTAGTCTGCCGCGCGGGCAACGTCATCAGGTCAATAATGCGTCGCATGATACCTGGATTTTATTTTATCAGCCAGCCGCGAAGCACGAATTACGCGTATTTCAGCGATAGCCAGAGCCAGTCAGTTGATTTAACACGGAAAAAGCATGCGCATTTCGTGCATCAGACAATTTGTAAGCGCGGGCAACATTTGCTTACCAGGCCATTGATTTACTTTCTGTCACGCAGCCCGCATATACGCTTTATAGTTCAGGCAACGGACGTCCTGTTGGTCGCCTGAAGAACAACACGCTAAGTCTAACCGGAGGTTCACCATGCAGAGCCAGGAACAACAACTTATTGAAAGCCTGTTCAGCCGTCTGAAACAGGCAGAAAGCCAGAGCGGCCCGCGTGATGCCGGTGCCGAACAGTTAATCAGCCAGCATTTACAGAGCCAGCCGGGTGCGCCTTATTACATGGCGCAGGCGATTCTGATTCAGGAAGCGGCGATGAAAAAGCTCAACGCGCAGGTGTCTGAGCTGGAAAGCCGTCTGGCGCAGGCGCAGCAGCAACAGGCACCGCAGCAAAGCAGCGGCGGTTTTCTCTCGAGCCTGTTTGGCGGCGGTTCGCGCCCGTCCCAGCCGCAGCAGCAGCCGGCATGGAACAGCGCACCGCAGCAGCCACAATATGCGGCACCGCCTCAGCAGCAGTATGCTGCCCCGGCGCGCGGCACCGGTTTCCTGGGCGGCGCACTGCAGACGGCCGTTGGCGTAGCCGGTGGTGTGGTAATGGCGGACATGCTCACCAGCCTGTTCCACCACTCGCAGCCGGAAGAGATCGTCAACATTATCAACGAACCGGCGCTGCCGCAGGTGGATGACAATCTGAACACCTTCAACGGCAACGACAGCAATAACGCTTTCCTTGACAACAATGCTGGCTGGGACAACAACAGCTTCGCCGATAACAATGATTTCAATGACTTCGGCAGCGGTGGCGATTTTGACGACGACGACAGCTTCGTCTGATTAGCGCTGACGTAACCACTTATCCAGTTCGTTAGCAAACTGCTGGCGGTCACGTGGGCTTAATGCTGACGGGCCGCCGCTCTGAATGCCGCTGGCGCGCATCGTTTCCATGAAATCACGCATGGTCAGGCGCTGGCGAATGGTATCGCTGCTGTAGCGCTCCCCGCGCGGATTCAGCGCCGCCGCCCCTTTCTCCAGCACTTCAGCTGCCAGCGGAATATCGCCGGTAATCACCAGCTCGCCGGGCTGCACGCGCTTCACAATCTCGTTATCGGCCACGTCAAAGCCGGCGGGCACCTGCAGCGTTTTCAGAAACGGTGACGGCGGCACGCGCAGCGGCTGGTTGGCAACGAAGGTCACGGTGACGCTGGTGCGCTCAGCCGCGCGATACAGCACCTCTTTGATGACATTGGGACACGCATCGGCATCCACCCAAATCGACATGTTTAATCCTTATTAACGGGCAATGCCAGCGATCTTGCCGCGCTGACCGCGAATGGCAAATGTTATTTGTGCGCGACTTGTTATTCACTGCCGCTGACGTAAGCTAATCCACTGAGAAAAGCGAACCACGTTAAGGATAAAGCGATGCTGGAGAAGAAAATCGGGTTTGTCGGCTGCGGCAATATGGCGAAAGCCATCATCAGCGGCCTGGTCAACAGCGGGCAGATCGCCCCGGCCAATATCTGGGTGCACGATCATAAACCTGATACCAATCAGGCCATGGCGCAGCAGTACGGCGTGACGGCGGCAGAGAGTGTCGAGAGCCTGGCGCGTGAAGTGGATATTCTGTTCGGCGCGGTAAAACCCAATGTGATTCTCAAAGTGCTGAAGGATCTGGCTGGCCAGCTGAAGAAAGATGCGCTGGTGGTATCGATTGCCGCCGGCGTGACGCTCGATTCGCTGGCGGCGGTGCTGGGTCACGACCGTAAAATCGTCCGCGTGATGCCGAATACGCCGTCGCTGGTCAATGAAGGCATGACCTCCATTACGCCGAACGTACTGGTGGAGCCGCAGGAAGTGGACGAGGTGGTGACCATTTTTGAGAGCTTTGGCAAAGCGGCGGTGGTGAATGAATATCTGATTCATGCCGTGGTCGGCGTTAGCGGCTCAGCACCGGCTTATGTGTTTATGTTTATCGAAGCGATGGCCGACGCCGCCGTGCTGGGCGGCATGCCGCGGGCGCAGGCTTATCAGTTTGCGGCGCAGGCAGTAAAAGGTTCCGCCCAGATGGTGCTGGAGACCGGCAAACATCCTGGCGAACTGAAAGATATGGTGTGCTCACCGGGCGGTACCACCATTGAAGCGGTGAAGGTGCTGGAAGAGAAAGGCTTCCGCGCCGCGGTGATGGGCGCGATGCAGCAGTGCATGGCGAAGTCCGAGGCGCTGAGTAAGCAGTGATGGTGCGGGTTTTCCCTCACCCTAACCCTCTCCCGCAGGCGGGAGAGGGGACTGTTGGGTGCGGACTTGAACCTTAACCCTGATACGCTTCAAACAGCGCCAGGCCTTGCTCCAGCGTCATTGGCTGCTGCATCTCGTGCACCAGCGCGGCGGTCAGCGTGTACATGCCGGCTGAGCACACGGCAGCGATCATGCCCTGCTGGCAGTAAAAGGCGATAAAGCGCTTGTCCTGCAGCGATCCCAACAGGCGATAATCATCCCACTCCTCTGCATGCCCCAGATACTCATAGCGGGTGCCGTAATGCGCAGTCCAGAAGAACGGCACGCGATCGTACATGATGCGTTTGCCCAGCATATTCAGCGCGGCAATGCGCCCCTGCTGATGCGCCACGCGATAGTGCTCAATGCGCTGCACGCCGCGCGGCGTGAGATAG
Source organism: Pantoea dispersa (assembly GCF_035783935.1). Classification (GTDB taxonomy): domain Bacteria; phylum Pseudomonadota; class Gammaproteobacteria; order Enterobacterales; family Enterobacteriaceae; genus Pantoea; species Pantoea dispersa_C. The sequence continues at coordinate 172,943 of NZ_JALKOV010000008.1, forward strand.
CTGGCGATATCCCCCGCCACCCAGATGTTTTCACTGACCCGCAACTGGCCGTCGGCCAGCAGGCTGCCATCCTTCTGTAATGGCAGGTCGTGAATGAAGTCGGTGGCCGGTACAATGCCGGTGGCAAACAGCACCTGGCTGGCGGGTACGGTTTTGCCATCTTTGAGTCGCACGCCACTCACTGCCCCTTCGCCGGTCAGCGCTTCCGGTTCACCCTCGACGAATTTCACGCCGTTGCTGCGGTGCAGCTCATAAAAATAACGGCCAATCTCTTCGCCGAACTGACTGGCAAACGGCAGCGGATGACGCGCCACCACCGTGACGTCAATGTCGCGATTGCGCAGCGCACCCGCCACTTCCATACCGATAAAGCTGTTGCCGATAATCACCAGCTGCTGCGCCTCATCCACCTGAGAGATCAGCGCATCGGCCTGGCGCAGCGAGCGCAGCAGATGCACGCCGTTCAGATCCTTGCCCGGGATATCCAGCGGCTGCGGCACGCCACCGGTCGCGATCAGCAGCTGGTCAAACTTCACCTGCTGCCCGTCTTTCAGCACCAGCATCTGCGCCTGCGCCTGCGCCTTGAGCTGCACCACTTCACCCTGCAGCCACTCCACCGGTCCCAGCACATCCTGTTTCAGCAGCTTTGGCACCTCGTCGATGGCCATTTTTCCGGAGGGCACAAATTTACTCAGCGTGGTGCGATCGTAAGGCGCAGCGCTTTCGCGCTCAATGCGCACGATGCGACCGTTAAAGCCCTCATCGCGCAGCGTCCAGATGGCGGCGCTGCCTGCTGCGCCGGAGCCGAGAATCACGCACACCGGCGTTTCTCCCTGGGTCACCGGCGCGCTGGCCTGCGACATCGCCTGCGGATTGATCAGCACCTGCCCCTGTTCAATGCGCACCGGATAGCGCTTCAGATTGGCCAGCGCCAGCGGTTCGCACATTTTGCCATCGCGCAGCTCAAACACCGCCTTATGCCACGGACACACCAGTTTGTCGCCGCACACCGCGCCCTGCTCCAGCGGCGCGCCCGCGTGCGGACATTTCGCCTGCAGCGCCTGCACGCGGTCGCCGTCGCGAATCAGCACCATCTCCGTTTCGCCGACGGTCACTTTAGTGGGTTTACGCTGCGCCAGCGCCTTGAGTTCCACGACAGATTGATAGCTCACGGTTCGCCTCCTTCGGGGTTATTCGTCTGATACGACAATTCCTTACAAAGAGTAAGTGTGGCAAAGCGTGAGGATTTAGCAGGAGAAACAAAGCGAAACGGCGGTTAACTGACTGTTAAACCGCCGTTTTAAGCGGCACGAAAGGATCAGAAGAAGACGCTGGGCACGATGATCAGCGCGAAAATCGCCACAATCAGTCCATGTTTGACCCAGTAATACAACCGGCGATTACGTTTCTTCAGGTTCTGACCGGCATCGCGCAGCGCATAAACGTATTTGAAGATGCGGTTGAGGAAGCCGGTACGATCGTTTTCGTCGTTGGGCGATGCCGCTGCTGACATTAACGTCGAGCCCACGCAGTGATTGACCGCCTGCGCCCAGCGCCATTTCATTGGCCGCTCGATATCGCAAAACAGGATAATACGCGTCTGCTCGCTTTCATTCTGCGCCCAGTGCACGTAAGTTTCGTCGAAGATCACCGCCTGACCGTCGCGCCAGCTGTGGCGCTGACGATCCACTTCAATAAAGCAGCGATCGTCGTTGGGCGTTTGCAGCCCGAGGTGATAGCGCACCGAACCGGCATAAGGATCGCGGTGTTTGCCCAGATGGCTGCCCGGCGGCAGTTCAGCAAACATGGCCGCTTTAACGCCGGGAATGTTGCTCACCAGTTCGGTGGTTACCGGACAGAGTTCGCGCGCTGACGGATGTGCATCGCTATACCATTTTAAATAGAAACGCTTCCAGCCACGCTTGAAGAAGGTATTAAACCCGGCATCGTTATGCGTCTGCGCCGCTTTAATGTGATCCTGCAGGCGAATGGCTTCATCGCGAATCACCTGCCAGTTATCGGTCAACTGACGCAGCTCAGGAAAATCCTCAACCGGAAAATAGGGCTGTTTAGCCGGCAGTCGCGACAGCCCGGTCATAAACATATTGATCGGCGCCATAAAAGTGGAGTGATCAAATAACTGACGGGAAAACTTTTGCTTTTCCACGCCGCGTGAGTGGGCGTAAAGCACACTAACAATAAATACACCAATAATGATCGCAGCGACCATACAACAGGTTCCTTATGTTGCACGTAAAGCCGCTCTGGCCACGGTTAAGCGTCAGAGAGACTGGATGGGGAGAAATGGAATTTTATGTAAGGATTTTGTAAAGTTTTGGCAACGCGTGCCGTTTATGACAGAAAAAATACGTCGCGCATTAACCCTGCGAGTGCGGACACAAAAAAGCGGCCCGCAGGCCGCCAGAGGTTTAAGCACTCTTCTTCAGACAGCTGCTCATAAAGGTTTTACGCGCATCGCCGCTGAGTTTTTTCTCTCCTGCTTCGCTATTACAGCTTTTCATTTTCATCTGCTGCGGCGTCATATTGCCCATTTTGCTGTCTTTCTTCAGGCATTCGCTCATAAAGCTTTTACGCGCATCGCCTTTCAGATTTTGCGCGCCTGCATGCTGATTACACAGCGTCATTTTTTCCTGCTGCGCGGTTTTCTCCGCCGCGCCCGCACCGCCAGCCAGCAGCAGGCCTGCTGCCATTATTGCCACAAGACACGATTTCATTGCCGGTTTCTCCGTGTGATTATTGCCTGTTAAGCATGGCACGGAATAAGCAAAGCGGAAAAAAATCTATGCGTGTACGGCGGGATTATTCACGCGGGTGGTTGAGCAACTTTTCGACGTAATTGCGCAGCATCAGCGCGTCCGGATTTTCCTGCACGGAAGCAGCGGGCGGCATTGCGCGATCAATACCCGCCGCGATGTCGCTAACCTGGGCGGCATCCAGTCTGCGCAGCATGGCGGTGAGCACGATTTCCAGCGCCTCAACCTGGACCACTAATTCTTTAGACTCTTCTTCTTTTTCTGCCAGCTTAAGCAGGAGTTCCGCAATCAGGTTTTTCATGCGATGGACTCAGTCAGAATGGGAAAACAAAAATTAGCATTGGCAGGATTAAAACAACAAGAATTTTTGCCGGCCAGAGGAAAAATAATGGTTAGCCGAAGCGTAAAAAAAGTGGCTGAAATTCAATATATAACGGCGAAACGTTTCACTGACAAAATACGCCGCAGATAAAACGTTTCGCATCGCTGCATTAATTATGCACTGGCGCTAAATTAACGCGGCCCCTGATACCCATGGCCGGGACCGCCACCGCCAGGGCCACCCCAACCTCCTCCGCCGCCGCCCGGCGGCGGAAAAAGACAACCGCTTAACGCGGACACCAGCGCCACAACGGCAGCGAGCTTAACGATACGGATCATATTGACCTCAGGTTGCTGAAATTGCGCTGAGTGTATGAAGCGGCGGTTAACACGACAATACAGAATGCTCCGCAACCCGGCGCTATTCATGCCTGCTCACCACGCTTAACGTTTTAGTGGCAAGAAACCGCTAAAAAAGCCTCACAGACCGCGCAATACACCAGCTTAAGTTACAGCGAACGCTATGCCGCAAACGTCAGTGCTGCTCGCTGTGCGCGCAGTAACAAAATTGCGCGCTGCGTCTTTACAGCTAAGGCCATTTCACGCAATGTGAGCGCAATACAATTAATGAGATCTCACTATGACCTTAGCGGCTGTTTCTCTGAGTGAAGTGCTGGCGCGCCGTGACTGGGAAAACCCGGTGATCACCAGCCTGCATCGTCTTGATGCCCATCCACCGTTTGCCAGCTGGCGTGATGAAGCCAGCGCGCGCGATGGCCATCTCTCACCTGCGCAGCAGTTACTGAACGGCCAGTGGGCCTTCAGCTATTTCACTGCGCCGGAAGCCGTGCCGCACAGCTGGCTGTTGCAGGACCTGCCAGATGCCGCGACGCTGCCGGTGCCCGCCAACTGGCAGTTGCACGGCTACGACGCGCCGATTTACACCAACGTGCAGTACCCGATTCCGGTCAATCCCCCTTTGGTGCCGCGCGAGAACCCCACCGGATGTTACTCGCTCACATTTAAAGTTAATGACAGCTGGTTACGCCACGGACAGACGCGCATCATCTTTGATGGCGTAAGCTCGGCCTTTTACTTGTGGTGTAACGGACAGTGGATTGGCTATTCACAGGATAGCCGCTTACCGGCGGAATTTGACCTCAGCCACGTGCTGCAGCCGGGGATCAATCGTCTGGCGGTGATGGTGCTGCGCTGGAGCGACGGCAGCTATCTGGAAGATCAGGACATGTGGCGCATGAGCGGCATTTTCCGCGACGTGACGCTGCTGCACAAACCGGACACCCGCCTGAGCGATGTGCAGATCGAAACCGCACTCAGCCCGGAATATCTGCGCGGCGATCTGCGGGTAAGCGTCAAAATCCATGCCGGCGCGCGCCCGCTCAGTGCGTGTCGGGTGCGCGTCACGCTATGGCGCAACGGTGACTGTATCGCACAACACGAACAACCGCCGGGCAGCGCCATCATTGATGAACGGGGGCACTATCCGGAACGTGCGCTGCTGGTGCTACCGGTCACGCAACCGCTGTTGTGGAGCGCTGAAACGCCGCATCTCTACCGCGCGGTGGTGTCGTTGCTCGACAGCGCTGGCGAGGTGATCGAAGCCGAAGCTTACGACGTGGGTTTCCGTCGCGTCAGCATTGAACATGGCCAGCTGTGCCTCAATGGCAAGCCGCTGCTGATACGCGGCGTCAACCGCCATGAGCACCATCCCGAGCGCGGTCAGGTGGTGGATGAAGCCAGCATGCGTCAGGACATTGAGCTGATGAAGCGCCACAACTTTAACGCGGTGCGCTGCGCCCACTATCCTAACCATCCGCTGTGGTATCGGCTGTGTGATGAGTACGGCCTGTACGTGGTGGACGAAGCCAATATCGAAACGCACGGCATGCAGCCGATGAACCGCCTCTCCGACGACCCGCGCTGGTTTGCCGCCTATAGCGAACGCGTAACGCGCATGGTGCAGCGCGATCGCAATCATACCTGCATCATTATCTGGTCGCTGGGCAATGAGTCCGGCCACGGCAGCACGCACGATGCGCTCTACCGCTGGGTGAAAAGCAGCGACAGCACGCGCCCGGTGCAGTATGAGGGCGGCGGTGCCAACACGGCGGCCACCGACATTTTGTGCCCGATGTATGCGCGCGTCGATCAGGACCAGCCCTTCCCGGCGGTGCCGAAGTGGTCGCTGAAAAAGTGGATCGGCCTGCCGGATGAAGCGCGTCCACTGATTTTGTGCGAATACGCTCATGCGATGGGAAACAGCTTTGGCGGCTTTGCCAAATACTGGCAGGCGTTTCGTCAGTTCCCGCGTCTGCAGGGCGGCTTTGTCTGGGACTGGGTCGATCAAAGTCTGACGCGCTATGACGAACATGGCCAGCCGTGGCAGGCGTACGGCGGCGATTTTGGGGACACGCCCAACGATCGTCAGTTCTGCATGAACGGGCTGGTATTCGCCGATCGCACGCCGCATCCGGCGCTGTTCGAAGCGCAGCGTGCCCAGCAGTTTTTCCAGTTTGCACGCCATCCCGACGATGCGTATCGCGTGACCGTTACCAGCGAATACCTGTTCCGCCGCAGCGATAACGAACGGCTGCGCTGGTGGATTGAGCAGGACGGCGTCACGCTCTGCCACGGTGAATTCGTACTGGATCTCGATGCAGAGGGCAGCCACACCTTCACGGTGCCCGCGCCGGATGCGTTGCAGGGTGAAGCGTGGCTTAATCTCGCGGTGCACCAGATTGCTGCCACGTCCTGGTCAGCGGCGGATCATTGCGTGGCGTGGGATCAGTGGGCGCTGCCCGCAGCCCTGCCCGCGCCGCTGCCGCAGCTCAGCGCCAGCGCCCCGCTGCTGGAAACCAATCACAATCTGGTGGCGGTAGTGCTGCCGACCCAGCGCTGGCACTTCTGTCGCCGCAGCGGCGTGCTGCTGCAGTGGTGGGTGAACGATCGTGAAACCATGCTGACGCCGCTGGAGGAGTGTTTTGTTCGCGCGCCGATCGATAACGATATCGGCACCAGTGAAGCCGCCAGTATCGACCCTAACGCCTGGGTCGAGCGCTGGAAACGCGCAGGCTACGATCGGCTGCAAACAGAGTTGCTGGCGATGCAGGTCGACAGCCTGCAGCACGGCGTGCAGATTGAAACCTGGCATCGCGTACTGGGTGACGGCCAGCACCTGTTTACCAGCCACAAGCGCTACCTGATCAGCGGCAGCGGCGAACTGACCCTCAGCGTTGATGTTCAGCAGGCCGCCGGTTTGCCGCCGCCGGCGCGCATTGGCCTGCGCTGCCAGCTGGCTCACGTCCCGCAGCAGGTGAGCTGGCTGGGACTGGGGCCCCATGAAAACTATCCGGATCGTCAGCTGGCGGCGCAGTTTTCACGCTGGCAGCTGCCGCTCGCGGCGCTCAGCACCGGCTATGTCTTTCCCGGCGAGAATGGCCTGCGCTGCGGCACGCACCAGCTGGACAGCGGCAGCTGGCAGGTGAGCGGCAACTTTGCCTTCTCGATCAGCCGTCATAGCCTTGAGCAGCTGCGCGCCGCCTCGCACCGCCATCTGCTGCAGGACGAACCCGGCTGCTGGCTGCATCTTGACGGCTTCCACATGGGCGTTGGCGGCGACGATTCGTGGAGTCCGAGCGTCAGCCCGGAGTTTTTGCTTTCTCAGCGGCGCTGGCACTATGCGCTGACGCTGCGTCAGCCGGTTTAGTGGCGGCCGGGCTGAGCGGCTTTAGCTCCGTTTTCGGCCGGCGATAGAAGCGCTGCAGCAGCAGCACGTTGAGCAGCACGACAATCGCGGTGGCGAAAAATACCCAGCGGTAACCGCTGACGGCAGAAACCGCGGCGCCCAGCAGCGGTCCGGCAACGTTACCCAGGTACATAAACGACTGGTTGTAGCCGAAGATGCGCCCGGTAACGTTATCGCGCGAATGGCGCACCAGCAGGGTTTGCACCGCCGGCATCATCGCGCCATCGGCAAAACCAAGCAGGAAACGCAGCACGCCGAGCTGCGTGGCGCTGGTGACAAACGACATGGCAATCAGCAGCAGCAGCGAGGCGATCATCGTCGCCAGCAAAATACGCTGGGTACCGATGCGATCGCCGAGCTTGCCGAGGCGCGGTGCGGCAATCAGCGCCGACACGCCGGGCAGCGCAGCAATCACGCCGCTAAGAAAGGCGATGTTCTGCGCATCCGGTGCCAGCTCACGCACGAACAGCGTCAGGATAGGATTCACCGAGCCGTTACACATCTGAATCACCATGGTGGTGACGAACAGGCAGAACATCAGGCGTGGATTATCGAGGCTGCGAAACACTTCGCGGCCGCTGAGTTTGTCCTGCTTGCTCACCGGCGTGTAGCCGGTCTCCTTAATCAGAAACAGCGTTACCAGAAAGCTGACCATCAGCAGCACCGCGGTAACGATAAACACCATGCGCAGGCCCAGCCAGTCGGCCAGCAGACCGCCAATCATCGGCCCGAGGATCACGCCGCCAATTTGTCCGGTCGACACGCAGCTCAGCGCCCAGCCGCTGCGCTCACGCGGTACCTGAGCCGCCACCAGCGCCATGGCGTTAGGTATATAACCGGACGTCAGTCCCATCAGCGCGCGCAACAGCAACAGCTGCCACGCCTGGGTGACAAACGCCTGCAGCAGAATCACCGCGCCCATGCCAAACGAGGCGCGCAGCAGCATCAGCTTGCGGCCTTTGCGATCGGCGAGACTGCCCCATAGAGGGGCCACGGCGGCGGAGACAATAAAGGTGACGCTGAAGGTCAGGCCTGACCAGATACTCAACGCGTTGCCGCCACGAATCCCCAGCTCTTCGACGTAAAGCGGCAGGAAAGGAATGATTTGGCTGATGGCCAGGCCGGTAAAAAAGCAGCCAAACCAGACGGATATCAGGTTGATCTTCCAGGATTCGATGGAGCGTAACATGGGCGCTGAAGTCAGAAAATGAAATGAGGTTTCAGTCTAACAATCTCGTAACATTACCGGACGGCAAAACATGGCATCGGGCTAAAAACGCAGTTTTACGCTGCCGGGCGTGATTCTGCTCACAGCAAATAGGGAAATGCGGCGCTTTTGTAGTGTCTTTATGTGCGGTTAACCACAACACGGCTCAATAAGCGCATCGCGGGAGGGAGGAAACGTGAAAAAATATGACGATTCGTTACTGACAATATTCCACACCGCATCTATGTTTAAAAAATCACCAGTTATCCCTGGCGACGCGCTGCCCGTCCTGGACAGTCCGCATGCTTAACTCAGGTTTTCAGTGGCTACCCGTCGCGGGTGGCAGGCTTCGTTGTCTCTGCGGAGGTCGGCTATGAGAACGCACCATGACAGCGCCAGTCGGGCGATTACCGACTACTTCAACAGTCCCGCCTGGCACGCGCCGCACGAGAGCGATTTGCTGGCGGCCATCATGCGCGAGTTGATGGATGACGGCCAGCCCGCGACCAATAAGGCGGTGATTGCGCGCGTGATTACCCGGCTGGAGGTTGAGGGTGACGAGCAGCGCTTGCAGAGTTATCGCAACCTGCTGGCGCAGCTGCTGGAAGCGGGGCCGCAAACGTAGCGGCCACCGCGCTTATTTTACCGCGCGCAACTGGTCGGCTTCGCTGACCACCGCTTTACCGCTCTGACGCTGATACAGGCACAGTTCACGCCCCAGCTGATTTTTCATGTGCTTCTGCGGATAACGGCCTTCCAGCAGCAGCGCGTCATAACCGATGCTGTCGTCATACATGATCGGCTTGCCCACCACTTTTACCGCTTTAAGACCGCTGGCCTGCAGGCAGGCCTGCTGCAGGTTTTTGTCGTGCTGCTGCCATGCTGCTTCGCTTGAGGCCTGTGCCAGCGGGCTGAGCAGCACGGTTAAACACAGTGTTCGGGTCAGGTATTTCATCGTCACTCCTGATTAATGTTCAATCTGTTGATTTGCCAGCCGTTGAGTCGCGACGCTCAATACATGACGGTGATACAAGCGTGGCGGGCAAACGACAGCGAAAAAAATTCCCGCCGCAGCGGGAAGAAACAAGACGAGCATTGCATATTCGAGAGTGACGAGGAAATCTTCGTAATGCGCAGCTATCCTCGCCCGCCGTCATGACAGCCCGATGACAATGCCGTGTCTGTTTGCTGTTATCCGCAGTAGACCCGGGAAATTTTCCCGCTCTGATCGCCGAGGAAATTCAGACGACGCAGATTAAAGTCCATGGTGGCAGCACCGTTCCATGGAATGGCGCGCACCGGTACCGCAAAACGCTGGGTATCGAGCGAGCTCAGCGGCTGGCCGAGGGTGTTCTGGTACTGCGAGGCGCCGCACTGGTCGGCTTCCGGATCGTGGCTGGCGGCGTGACTGCTGTCCGTTTTACTGGCCGACTGACAGGCCGTTAAGGCGAGCATCGCTGTCAGCAGCAGCGCTTTTCCATAATGGTTCACAATTTTCTCCTCCTGGATAATGAACAAGCGGGTTCCTGAGAGTAACAAAGCGTGCCGCCGATGCGAAAATTTTTCCAGCAGACTGGTCGCATTGCGTGACAAAAAGCGCGATCTTCCGCTCACTTTTTCGGATTAATCGCACGCTCTGTCTAAAAATCACCCTCTCAGACGCTACAATTATCTAAGATTTTTCTGAGGATATAATGATGGAACTGGCTATTTTTATCGGCTTTGCCATCGTGATGACCTTCGTGGCCGTCCGGGTGCGTTAAGCCTCGCTGATTTTTGCGTTCTGCAGTTGCGCAATGAACGCCGCAAGCGGCATGGGTCGTCCCAGAAAGTAGCCCTGCCCTTCTTCGCAGGAGAGCGCCTTCAGCGCGTCCAGTTGCGCAGCTGTTTCCACCCCTTCCGCCGTGATGGTGAGGGCAAAAGCGCGCGCCAGCCCGACAATGCCTGCCACCACCGACTGCGCCTGCGTCGATTCCGGGAACTCTTTCATCCATGAGCGATCAATCTTCAGTCCGTTAAACGGGAAGGTTTTCAGATAACCCAGCGCGGCATAGCCGGTGCCAAAATCATCAACCGTTAGCCGTACGCCCAACGCGCGCAGCCCCTGCATAATTTCCAGCGCGCGCTCGGGATTCTCAAAGGTTACGTTTTCCGTGATCTCCAGTTCCAGCCGCGTGGCCGGCAGGCCGCTGGCTGCCAGCGCATGGGCGACGCGTGCCACCAGATCGACATGACGAAACTCCACTGGCGAGATATTCACCGACACATAGCGCTGCTCGCCCCAGTCGCGCGCATCCAGACAGGCGCGCATCAGCACCCAGTCACTAATGGCGGCAATCAGCCCGTTCTCCTCGGCCAGCGGGATAAAGCGATCCGGCGTGATCCACACATCTTCTTCCACCTGCCAGCGAATCAGCGCTTCGGCGCCCACCAGCTGACCGCGCTGCAGCTGATAGCGCGGCTGATAATGCAGGGTAAAAGCGTCACTGCGCAGCGCCGCCTCGATCGCCTGCACCATGTCGCGCTTTGACTGTAAATGGCTGGCCATATCCGTGGAGTACCACTCCCAGCGATCGCGCCCGGCGCTGCGTGCCTGGTCGAGCGCAATATCCGCCAGCCGCAGCAGTGCTTCCGGCTGGCTGGCATCCTGCGGCGCACACACAATCCCCATGCTGGCGCTGAGGTTCAGCTGGTGCAGCTGGCAGACAATTGGCTGATGTAACGCATGTTGCAGGGAGCGGCAGCGCGACTCCAGCGCCGCCCGGCTGGCTTCGCGCAGGATCAGGATAAATTCATCGCCCCCCAGCCGTGCCGCCAGCTCGTCCGGGCCGATCAGATTCTGCAGCCGCTGCGAAATCTCGTTCAGCACCGCATCACCGACCGCGTGGCCCCAGGTGTCATTGATCGGTTTGAACTGATCGAGATTGAGGTTGATGACAAACAGCGGTTGCTGCTCGCTGGCGCTCTCCAGATGCAGCGTCAGGAACTCCTGCAACTGCATACGGTTGGCGAGGCCGGTCAGCAAATCGTGGCGCGACAGGAACTGGATGCGCGCTTCGGCATCGACTTCCTGCGTCACGTCCGATACCGTGCCGCGAAATCCGGCGCGCAGGCCGTTACGCCGGATCACCCGCGCCGCCAGCTGGCCAATGCGCCGCTCGCCGCTGGCGGACAAAAACTGACAGCGCAGCGGCAGCGACTGTCCCTCCTCGCCGTGCCGCTGCAGCCACGCCACCAGCGAATGGCTGGGATGGCTGAGCAGCTGGTCGAGAGGACGGCCGAGCCAGCGCTTCACGTCGTGGCCGGTGACATGGGTAAAGCGCGACGATAAATAGCACAGCCGTCCCCGATCGTCCGTTTCCCAGATCCAGTCCGAGGCGGCTTCCGCCAGATCGCGAAAGCGCTCTTCGCTGTTAGCCAGTTCGCGCTGACTCAGCGTCAGCATTTCAAAGCGGCGATCGGAGATGGCGGCGTTGCGCAGCGCATGGCGAACCACGCGACGCGTCACCAGCGCGATGGTCAGCGCAGTGAACAGCAGCAGCGGTAGCAGCAGCCAAACCAGGCCGTTGCCCGGCTGCCGCGCCTGCCAGCGAAGCACCACCGATTCTCCCTGCATCGCCGCTTCCATCATCCGCGGTTCCGCCTGCGCATCCTGCGGGTTGCGGGCGACACGCGGCGCCAGGATATTGAGCTGCTGTCCCAGCGCCTGCAGCTTGTCCGGCGTCACGACGTTAACGAACACCATGACCGACGCCGGACCGGAAAGCGTTGGCAGATGCGGCACTTTACCGACGCTAATCGGCATCGCCGCCACCATTGCCGGCTGCTGGTTAATCAGCACGTTGCGCGTCACGCCGTCCAGCGGCTGGCTGCGCGCGGCGGCGATCAGCGGCGTGCCCGGCATGCCCAGCCAGTTGTCGAGCGTGGTCTCACTCAGTGCTCCCTTTACCAGCGCATAGCGCGTCTTCCCTGTCCCATCAATCACGAACACGCCGTCATAGTGATATTCGCGAAACAGCGCAGCGCCAAAATTTCCCTCATCCCACGCCCAGTGTTTATTAACCCTGAGATGCAGGTTTTTCCACGCTTCGCCCCAGCTGGCGTAATCGCGCAGGTTAATCAATATTTCATGCTGCCCGGTCCGCCACGCCTGCCGCAGCAGATTTTCGTCCTGACGCATGGCATCGCCGTTCTGCCGGTGCGCAATCAGCAGCACCATCAGCATCGAGAGCAGCATCACGCCAAACAGCAGTGACGTCAGCGTGCGCAGGCTGCGGCGCGTTGCGCGCACGGTATGTGCTTCCATGTTGGCGCTGGCAGGCAGCGTGGCGTGCCGGTGATACTCAGAATTCATGCGTCATGCTCGCGAAACAGAGGCCATAAAAGAGGTGAAAGCGGGAGCCATCATGTTGCCGCATCGCCTGTTGTTATGTGTTGGGTTATCGGCGCAGCTGGCAGCAGATTTAGTCTTAATGGTGGAATATTTGACCAGGCGAAAATGTCCGCACACGCACCTCGACAGCACCGATAGCCATTGCTACTATGCGTCTTCCTCTGCCCGCTGAGTCGCCTATGGACACCCAATCCGACAAAGTTACGTTAACGCTGTTTTACGTGGGTAGCTTTGTGGTTTATTACCTCGTGACCATGCTGATTACGCTGTTTCCCAATTACGGGGCGCTGCGCAATAACGGCTTGCTGGTGCCCGTATTGTGTCTGTTCGAGTTTGCGGTGATCTATCCGCTGTACCGTTTCTACTGCCAGCGCCGCAACGACATTCCGCTGGGCTTTCTGCGCCCCGGCCAGACGCTGCTGTTTATCACTGCGCTGTTTGTGCTGATGGTTGCGCAGACGCAATTCCTGCAGCCGGAAGGCTGGCTGATTGAACAGAGCCAGCAGGGGCGCAGCTCGATGCTGATCCTGCTGCTTACCGCCGTGCTGCTGGCGCCGGTGTTTGAAGAAGTGCTGTTTCGCGGCTTCCTGCTGCAGGCGTTTCTGCTGTGGGCCCCCAGAAGCCGCTTTGCCTGTATGCTGCTCACTTCGCTGCTGTTCGCCGCGTTACACACGCAGTACGTGCACTGGGAAACCATCGTTGCGCTGACGCTGTTCTCGCTGCTGCTTTGCTATGCACGTCTGCGCAGCAACAGTCTGGCGCTGCCGATTTTCCTGCATACGCTGAATAACCTGATCGCCATCCTGCCCGCCTGGTTCTACGCCTGATCCCCTTCACTGTTTGTTAACGATGCCATCAATTTCCCTGCGTTTTCAGGTACTATCGCCTTTTAGCCCGCAGAAATGATGGTCGGAAGCGCTAATGATTACCATGCTGGATGTGGCCCGCAAAGCGGGTGTTTCTAAAGCCACCGTGTCGCGCGTGCTGGCGGGCAACCGCTACGTCAGCAAATCCACGCAGCAGAAAGTGTTTCAGGCGATAGAGGAAACCGGCTACCGCCCGAATCTGCTGGCGCGCAGTCTGGCGACGCAGAAATCGCAGAATATCGGCCTGATCGTCACCCATTCACTGTTTAACGGCCCCTATTTCAGCGAGCTGCTGTATCAGACCGCCACGCTGACCAATAACTATGGCCGCCAGCTGATTCTGGCCGATGGCAAAACCTGCGCGGACGATGAGCGCGCGGCGATTGAGTTTCTGCTCGATTTACGCTGCGACGCCATCATCATTTACCCGCGTTTCCTCGATACCGCCGCGCTGGAAGCGATTATCGACCAGCACGACATCCCGATCATGGTGGTGAACCGCCGTCTGACGCAGCACGCGGCAAACTGCGTCTGGGCCTCGCACCAGCAAAATACCCGCGATGCGGTGAACTACCTGATTGCGCGCGGTCACCATGACATCGCCTTTATTACCGGCCTGTCGGGATCGCCGACCGCCGACGCGCGTCTGGCTGGCTATCGTCAGGCGCTGGCCGACCATCAGCTACCGTATGAAGCGGCGCGGATATTGCCGGGCGCGTGGACGCCGGAGAGCGGTCAGGCAGCGGCGCGCCAGCTGCTGAGCGCCGGCGTGCCGTTCAGCGCGCTGATGGCCAGCAATGACGATATGGCGATTGGGGCCGCGCTGGCGCTGAGTGCGGCGGGCAAACGGCTGCCGCAGGATGTGTCGCTGATGGGCTTTGACGATATTCGCATGGCCGAATTTTTCCTGCCGCCGCTCACCACGGTTCACGTGCCGGTGGCGGAGATGATTCAGCACACGCTGGCGCAGCTGGTGGCGATGCTGGAGGGCGAAGCCATTGCGCCGCTGCCGCCGTTCAGCGGACGGCTGATTGAGCGCGCCTCCGTGGCCGATGGGCCATTTCGCCGCTCATAACGCCTGATCGCCGTCATCATGTTTGACCAGCCACTGCTCCAGCCGCTGCAGCGTGGCAGCCTTAACGCTCTCCTGCGGGCGCACCAGATAATAGGTGTGCCCGCCACAGTCCAGCTGATAATCCTCCATGGCGATCAGCGTGCCGGCCTTCAGCTCCGCTTCCACCAGCACGCGCTGCGCCAGCGCAATTCCCTGCCCTTCAATGGCGGCCTGATAGGCCAGCGCCGAACTCTCCATCTGCCGCCGGTGCGGCAGCGCGTCCATTTCCACGCCGAACGCTTCGCACCAGCGCTGCCAGTCATCGGGCCGTCCGCGCACCAGCAGCAGCGTATGCTGCGCCAGCCCGGCCAGGTGCATGCTGGCGCGCCGGTCAGCCGTCGGACGGCACACCGGCACCAGCACGTTTTTCACCAGCGGCGTGGCGTGCTGCTGCGGCCAGTTGCCGTCACCAAGCCGGATCGCCGCATCGCAATCCACCGTATCGTCCCAGTCAGACGCGGTCGTCAGGCGCACGTCAATCGCCGGATGCGCCAGCTGAAACTGTGCCAGCCGCGGAATCAGCCAGCGGGTAGCAAACGTGGTGAACGAGTGCAGCCGAATCACTGCCCGGCCAGCATTACGCTGCAGCGTGCTGCTTGCCAGGCGAATACCGTCGAGGTGCTGGCTGATTTGCAGAAAATAGGCGTTGCCGGGCAGCGTTAATACCAGCCCGCGTCCCTGACGCTGAAACAGCGCCGTGCCAAAGTACTCTTCCAGCAGGCGAATCTGACGACTCACCGCGCCTGGCGTCACCGACAGGCCATCAGCCGCCGCCCGCACGCTGCCGCTGCGGGCGACATATTCAAACGCCAGCAAGGCATTCAGGGGTGGCAAATCACGCATCAGTTAACCGTTCAGTTTTTCTCAATGGTGGAGCAATTTTAATCGATTGTGGCGAAAAGGCCAGACGCGCATCATTTCTGCACATGGGCAGTCGGCCCGACAACGCTGGCTGCTAAGCATCAATTCTGACACCGGAGCATACCCAATGATTAAAGTCACCAATCCTGCCGACGGCAGCCTCGTCGGCGAAGCGCCGTTCATGCACCACGACGAGGTCGCGGCCGCCATCGATCGCACCTGTGCCGCGTTTCCGGCATGGGCGGCAAAAAGCGCGAAACAGCGCAGCGACCTGCTGCGCGGCTGGTACGATCTGGTACGCGCCGATAAGCACCTGTTTGCTGAACTGATGGTCAGGGAGAACGGCAAATGCCTGAGCGAAGCGCTGGGCGAAATCGAATACGGCCTCGGCTTCATTGAGTGGTATGCGGAAGAGGCCAAACGCGTCAACGGTGATACTTTGCCGTCGCACGATGCCAGCGCCTCCGTGCTGGTGGTGAAGGAGCCGGTCGGCCCGACCGCCGCCATCACGCCGTGGAACTTCCCGTTCATGATGATCACCCGCAAAATCGCCACCGCGCTGGCGGCGGGCTGCACCATGATCATCAAACCGGCAGAAGAGACGCCGCTCACCGCGTATAAGCTGCTGGAGTATGCGCGTCAGGCCGGCATTCCCGCTGGCGTGTTTGAGATGGTGACCGGCGACCCGCAAGCCATCGGTGAAGCTTTTACCAGCGATACGCGCATCCACAAAATTTCTTTCACCGGTTCCACCCGCGTCGGCAAACTGCTGGCACAGCAGTGCGGCGCCACGCTGAAAAAGATGACCATGGAGCTGGGCGGCAACGCACCGTTTATCGTCTTCGCCGACAGTCCGCTGGAGGAGAGCGTGGCCGGGCTGGTCAGCGCCAAACTGCGCAACTCCGGCCAGGTGTGTATTTCACCTAACCGCATCTTTGTGCATGACGCGATTTACCATGCCTTTGTGGAGCAACTGGTGAACGCGGTCAGCGAGATCCGCGTTGATCAGGGCATGCAGCAGGAATTTGTGGTTGGCCCGCTGATTAACCGCATGGCGCTCGATAAAGTCACCGCGCTGGTGGACGATGCGCTAGCGCAGGGGGCGACGCTGCGCCTCGGTGGCAAGCCACACGCGAAGGGCGGGCTGTTCTATGAGCCCACCATCCTGTGCGATCTGGACGCTTCGTTTGCCGTGCACAACACCGAGATTTTCGGGCCGGTGTTTGCTGTTTACCGCTTCAGCGATGAAGAGCAGGTGATTCGCTGCGCTAACGACACCGAATACGGCCTGGTGGCTTATGCGTGGACGCGTGACGTTGGCCGCGCTTTCCGCCTGGCGAAAAAACTGGAAGCCGGCATGGTGATCCTCAACTCCGGCTCGGTCGGGACGGCATCGGTGCCGTTTGGCGGCATCAAGCAATCCGGCTACGGTCGCGAAGGTGGCCATTACGGTATCGAAGAATATGTCCAGGTGAAATATGTGCTGATGGCGGGACAGCACCGTTAATCAGCCTGCAGCGCGGCGATGCCTCCAGTGAGGTGCCGCCGCGCCGCGCGTTAGTATTCCACCTCCGCATCCGGCTGTGCGCCGTTGTTGCGGATCAACTGCTGATACCAGAAAAAGCTCTTCTTGCGATAGCGCGCCAGATCGCGCAGATCGTGCTCATCACGGTTAACGTAGATAAAGCCGTAGCGCTTGCTGATGCCCTGATGGGTGCTGACCAGATCGATCGCCGACCACGGACAGTAGCCAAACAGCTCCACGCCATCGGCAATCGCCAGCCGCAGCTGAACGATATGCTCGCGCAGATAGGCTATGCGGTAATCGTCGTACACTTTGTTGCCCGCCTCCAGCGTGTCGAACGCACCCAGACCGTTTTCCGTCACAATCAGCGGCAGGCGATAGCGTGCGTAGATCTCGCGCGCGGTGATGCGGAAACCGACCGGATCGATATACCAGCCAAACTGATTCTGCTGCAGATGCGGATTGTTGCAGCCGACGTACACCGACTTGTCGATGCCGGCCATCTGCTGGTCAGCCTGCTGCTTGCTGTTGAGCTCGCCGCGCGCGACCTCAGGCATGTCGGCACTGACGGTGGCCGACGCATAGTAGTTGAAGGCGATAAAGTCCGGCTGGCCAGCGGCGATGGTCGCCATATCCTCCGCCTCAATGTGCGGCAGCCAGCCGCGCTGCTGCAGAAACGCCCACACCACATTGTTGTAATGGCCATGCACCGCCAGGTCGAGATACAACCAGTTGCGGATCGCCGAAAAGTTATCGGCGGCCAGTACATCTTCCGGTCTGGCGCTGGCGGCATAGATACAGGAGATGTTCGGTGCCGGGCCAATTTTGGCCTGCGGCAAAAGCTGATGACAGGCGATCATCGCTTTGGCCTGCGCCAGCATCATATGGTGGTTCTGCTGATAGAGCGTCTTCTGCGCATCCCCGGTGCCCGCCGGCAGCGTGCCAATCACTTCGCCTTTGAGGATCATCATGTTCTGTTCATTGATGGTCAGCCAGTATTTCACCTGGTCGCCGAAGTGCTCAAAACAGGTGATGGCGAAGCGCTCAAAAGCGGCCACGGTGCGCCGGTTCGACCAGCCGCCATCCTGCTGCAGCGCCCACGGCAGGTCGAAGTGATAGAGCGTGACCAGCGGCTCAATGCCGTGACGGCAAATCTCATCAATCAGCTGCTGATAAAATGCAACGCCCGCCGGATTAAGCTCGCCGTCACCCTGCGGATAGATGCGGCTCCAGGCGATGGAGAATCGGTAGGTTTTTAACCCAAGCTCCGCCAGCAGCGCGATATCTTCCCGGAAGCGATGATAGTGATCGCTGGTGACGGTAAAGTCCGTCATGCCCTCAGGAAAGTGGCTTTTATCGATCACCGACGGCCCTTTGCCGTCCTCGTTCCAGGCGCCCTCCACCTGATACGCCGAGGTTGAAGCGCCCCACAGAAAGCCCTGCGGAAACGCACCGGGATTGTGATGTTGCATACTGCCTCCTTGTTAGTCTGCAGCCAGCTCGCGCCGCAGCTGGATAATCTCTTCCGCCAGTTCACGGCACAGCATGGCGTTCATCAGGTGATCCTGCGCGTGGACCATGATCAGATTGACCGGAATTTTGCCGCAGCCTTCGTCGGCACCAATCAATTCAGTCTGGATTCGGTGTGCGGCTTTGGCAGCCGCGCTGGCTTCGGTCAGCAGCGCATCGGCGCGCGGCCACTCTTTGCGGCGTGCCGCGCGCAGTGCCTCCATCGCACAGGAGCGCGCCTCCCCCGCCTGAATAATCAGCTCCATGACCGTGCTCTCATCAATTTCCATCATGCCTCCTTAAGCGGTTGCGCTGCGGCGGCCTGCTCCAGCTCCTGCTGCAGCAGCTGCCGTTCGTAAATTTTGAAAAACGGGTAGTAAATCAGCGTGGCGATGGTCACCAGCACGGCAATCAGCACGATGACGCGCCAGTCCCAGCCGGTTGACCAGGCCGCCCCGATGGGTGCCGGCGTGGTCCAGGGGGCCAGCGACACCACGTGGTTAATCAGGTGGGTTTTGGTGGCTGTCCAGGCGAGCGTGGCGTTGACTAACGGCGCGCAGATAAACGGAATGAACAGAGTCGGGTTCATTACCACCGGCGAGCCGAAGATCACCGGTTCGTTGATATTGAACATGCTGGGCACAATGCTCAGCTTGCCAATGGAGCGCAGATGCGCCGACTGGCTGCGCAGGTAGAGCAGCACCAGCCCCATGGTGGAACCGGAGCCGCCGATAACGATGAAGAACTGCCAGAACGGCTCGATAAACACGTGCGTGATCGGCTCTCCGGCGTTGAGGGCCTGCTGGTTGAGGCCAAGGTTTGTCAGCCAGAACGCCTGCAGAATGCCACCAACAATCACCGCACCGTGAATACCGGCGAACCACAACATATGGCACAGCAGCACCGCCACCAGCACCGCTGGCAGGGAATCCGAGGCAGAGATAATCGGTGCAAACAGCGCCATGATCGCCTGTGGCAGCAGCAGACCAAACTGCGCCTGCACCCACAGGCTGAGCGGAAACAGCGTGATGAAAATAGCGATGATGGGAATCAGCAAATCGAACGACTGACGGATTTTGGGCGGTACCTGTTCCGGCAGCTTGAAACCGATGTTGTGCTTTTGCAGAAAGTGCATCAGCTCGGTGGTGAACAGCGCCACCAGAATCGCGGTAAAAATGCCCTCGCCTCCGAGTGAACCGACCGGCAGCGTGCCGTTGCTCTGTGGCGCGGCCACCACCAGAAACGCCATCAGCGCCAGGCTGGCCGCCATGAAGCCGTTCATTTTGTAGCTGTTCGCCAGGTTATAGGCGATAGCGCTGGCGATATACAGCGCCATGATGCCCATGGTCATGTTATACGGCATCATGATTTGCGCTTCATGCGCCCGCACCATGCCGAGCCACCACTGCGCAAACGCCCACGAGCTGTCGGCCGAGAACGGCGGATGGGCGAACAGCAGCATAAACGAGCCGACAATCAGAAACGGCATCGAGGCGATAAACCCATCGCGGATAGCAATCACGTGACGCTGGCTGGAGAGACGTCCGGCCAGCGGACTGATGCGGTTTTCAATCACACCAAATAACGATTCGCTTATGCTGCTCATCGGCGAGCTCCTTGCATCAGGCAACAACAGAATAAGCCTGTGCTACAGCGCACAGGCGCAAACAATTATTTTGTTTTCAGATAAATCGTCAGGCGTGAATCAGCTTTAGCGAATCGTCTAATATTTTCGCGCCATTCATCATGCCGTAATCCATGCTATTTATCACTGAGATAGGTTTATTTAGCTGCTGCGCCAGCGGCTGGAAGTCGGCCAGTTTGTATTTAATCTGCGGGCCGAGCAGGCAACAGTCATAGTGGGCGATCTGATCGGTAAACTCTTCAATGCCAACGGCTTTTATCTCAACCTCGACGCCCTTCTCTTTGGCGGCCTTCTCCATTTTTTGCACCACCATGCTGGTGGACATCCCGGCGGCACAGCAGAGTAAAATCTTTGGCATCATTAAATCCTCAGTGTGGGGTTTAATTAACGAATACTCGTGCTAAAGATTTTCTGCAACCGGTTTCAGATTTGCGTTACGGATCTGTGAGAAATATCAAAAAGCGCGCTGCAAATTTAATCGGGATGCAATAATAAATGGAAGGGATTATGTAAAAATCGCGGGGACAGTGGCGCAGCCTGGCACGGCGCGCCACCGGGGCAGAACATCAGGAAATGGCAGAATCTTTTTGCTTATCGGCTTCGAAGTGCGCCTTGAACTGCTCGTAGATGGAGATCATGTTGGAGGCATCGCCGTGCAGCGGGCTCAGTTTACCGGCGCGCACCAGTTCGATGACCAGTTGCAGGGCGGCTTGTTTCGGGCTGCTGGCCGGATGGGCAATTTCATGAGACATCGGTTACTCACTCCTTCTTGTTGTCAGTGCCGCACAGTTTAGCCCAGATTGTGCTGCTAATGGGCACGGCGCTGGTTATCATCATGCTGTCCGGACAAAAAAGCCGCTCAGGCTGTTCATTGACGCCTGAGGCGTTTAGCTATAATGGATCAAAAAAAGGAACACACCGCCACGCATTCCGTACCACGGGAATGGTGCAGAAGGAGTCGGTTATGTTGATTGGTTTTGTCTTGTTAGTGAGCGCCTGCGGCCACGATGCCTGTGATGCCCTGCCGGTGTCGGAGCGGATTTATCCCACCAAAGTGGCGTGTGAACAGATGGCCGATCGCATCCATAAAGTCCGGCCGAACGTGGTGCTGCTTTGTGGTGAAGTGCACCGTTAATTTGGGGCCAGCGAGCGATCAACTGCACAAAAAATAGCCAGACGGCATTGCAACCTGGGCCCGCAGCGTTCAAAATATAAGCTGCTTTACACTATTACAGTTGTGAATCCCATGAAAAAAACTCGCACCCGTCGTCCCAACGGACGCTGGGTTTATTACATTTTGTATGACGGCATTCTCTGGCCCTGCCCGGTACGCTGGGAGTGGGAGAGCGGCTTCGGCGGCTGGCTGCCGTATTACTATTCGCCGACCTTTGAGTTTATCGCGGGCGACCCGCGCAAGGCCTATCGCATTGCGCGCAGCAGCGTGCGCAATCTGCGTCAGCATGAGCACGACGGCGAATATGCCTGAGGCGTCAGATCAGAACTGCCACGGCAGCCATGAGGCCGTCAGCAGGTAGTGCACCAGTTCCAGCACCAGAATAATCATCACCAGCACGCCGAGCTTGTGGCGGCACACCCAATCCTTTAGCCCCATATCATCGCCGCCCAGCGAATCAGCATCAGCGCGCCGCAGATGCACAGCAGCACCACAATCATCTTCCAGTGTTTTGTCGCAGCCAGTTTTTTTGCCACGTCTCCTCCAGACAGCAGAAAGCAACGATGCGCCCGCAGGCGCATCGCATAGTCTACCGCTGGTCACCCGTCAGGGCGATTAATTATTCAGCGTATAGTCGAGGGTGATTTCGGCATTCAGCACCTGTGAAACCGGGCAGCCGGCTTTGGCTTTCTGAATGATTTCATCAAATTTGGTGTTGTCGATGCCCGGCAGCGCAATGGTGCTGTTAAGCGCGATTTTGGTGATGGCGAAACCGTCGCCTTTTTTGTCCAGCGAAACATCGGCGGTGGTGTCGATGCTTTTCGGTGGATGACCGGCCTGGCCCAGCATCAGCGACAGCGCCATGGAGAAGCAGGCAGCGTGCGCCGCGCCAATCAGCTCTTCCGGATTGGTGCCCTTCTCGCCTTCAAAACGGGTGTTAAAACCGTATGGCTGGTTGCTCAGCACGCCGCTCTCGGTGCTTACCGTGCCTTTGCCTTTGATGTCGCCTTCCCAATGGGCCGATCCTTTCTTATGAATGGTCATGTCATTCCTCCTGTTAGTCAGACAGCTATTCAGTATAGACAACACCCGGCGCTTTGCCTGGCTCAGCGCACCGCGTGCGGGCGCGCCGGGCTGAGTCCGGGGCTTCACTCAGCAGCGCATTCGCCTGCACCAGCGAATCCTGGGTGATGTCCGCAATGGTTTTCGCGCCGGTCAGCGTCATCGCCACCCTCATCTCTTTCTCAACCAGACTCAGCAGATTCTCCACGCCGCGCTGGCCGTGCGTCGCCAGCGCATAGATAAACGCGCGTCCCAGCAGCACGCTGTCAGCCCCCAGCGCAATCATGCGCACCACATCCAGCCCGTTACGAATGCCGCTGTCGGCCAGAATGGTGATGTCGCCCTTTACCGCGTCGGCGATGGCCGGCAGCGCGCGCGCCGACGACAGCACGCCGTCCAGCTGCCGTCCGCCGTGGTTGGAGACCACGATGCCATCGGCGCCAAACCGCACCGCATCGCGCGCATCTTCCGGGTCGAGAATGCCTTTGATCACCATCGGCCCTTCCCAGAATTCGCGAATCCACTCCAGATCCTGCCACGAGATCGACGGGTCGAAATTGTTCGCCAGCCAGCCGATATAATCTTCCAGTCCGGTAGGGTTACCAAGGTACGTGGAGATATTGCCGAGATCGTGCGGACGCCCGTGCAGCCCGACGTCCCACGCCCACTGCGGATGGGTGACCGCCTGCCAGTAACGGCGCAGCGCGGCATGCGGGCCGCTCATGCCGGAGTGCGCATCGCGGTAGCGCGCGCCCGGTGTCGGCATATCGACGGTGAACACCAGCGTCGAACAGCCTGCCGCTTTGGCCCGCTCCAGAGCGTTGCGCATAAAGCCGCGATCGCGCAGCACATACAGCTGAAACCACATCGGGCGGTTAATCGCCGGTGCCACCTCTTCTATCGGGCACAGCGACACCGTCGACAGGGTAAATGGAATACCGCGATTGGCTGCCGCACGTGCCGCCTGCACTTCACCGCGTCGCGCGTACATGCCGCACAGGCCGACCGGCGCCAGCGCCACCGGCATCGACAGCGTTTCATTGAACAGCCGCGTTTCCAGACTCAGCTCAGCCATGTTTTTCAGCACGCGCTGACGCAGCGCCACGTCAGAGAGATCGGCCACGTTGCGCTTTAGGGTATGTTCTGCGTAGGCCCCGCCGTCCAGATAGTGAAACAGGAATGGCGGCAGGATACGTTGCGCCGCGGCGCGATAGTCACTGGCAGCAGAAATAATCATCAGTTGTCTTCCTTACGGGTAGCCTGCGTGGCGCCCGGTAACCGCGTGATGCGGGCCTGGCGCGCTTCGTCTTCATGCAGCGTTTTCATGGTGGTGTGAACAAAGCCGAGGTGATCCATCGCCGCCTGGCGCGCCGCGTCGGCGTCGCCCGCCATCACCGCATCGAACATCGCCTGATGCTGGGCGTTGAGCTGGTTGAAAATCACCGGCTGGGTGTACATACGCTGGCGGCTGTGCAGCACGGAGGATTGCAGCAGATCGAAAAATCCGCGCATGGTCTGCAGCAGCACCAGATTATGCGAGGCTTCGGCAATGGCGAGGTGGAAGCGCAGATCCGCCTGCGCGGCCAGTTCGGGATCGTCGCAGTCGTTCAGTTGCATCAGCGCGTCAAAGGCGTAGCGCAGCCGCTCTTTATCCGCCTCGGTGGCGCGCTGCGCGGCGTGCCAGGCGGTGCTGGCCTCAATCGCGTGGCGCGCCTCAAGAATATCCCAGCGGTAGTCAGGATCGGCGGCCAGCAGCTGACGAATCGGCTCGACGATGCGCTGTTCTGACCACGGCTCCTGCGGCTCGCACAGCCAGGTGCCACCGCCGCGTTTACTGATCAGCACGCCACTGCTGATCAGCTGCTGGATGGCCTCACGCACCGACGAGCGCGACGCGCCGAAGCGGGCGGCCAGCGCACGCTCCGACGGTAAACGCATGCCGGGTTTCAGCTGATGCTCTTCAATCCAGGCGCTAAGACGCGCGCGCAGCGTATCCGCCAGCCGCGGTGTGGGTTCAGTCATGGAATCATCCAGGTGAAGACATACGCCTGCAGCGTGGTGATCACGCCGACCATACAGGTAAAAATCAGGCTGTGTTTAACGGTAAACCGGAACAGATCGGACTCGCGCCCCACCAGCCCCACGGCGGCGCAGGCGATGGCGATCGACTGCGGCGAAATCATTTTACCGGTGACGCCACCGGTGGTATTGGCGGCCACCAGCAGCACATCCGACACACCAATCTGCTGCGCGGTGGTGGCCTGCAGCGCGGCGAACAGCGCGTTGGAAGAGGTATCGGAGCCGGTCAGAAAGACGCCCAGCCAGCCGAGGAACGGCGAGAAGAAGGTGAAGGCCTGGCCGGTGTGCGCCAGCGCCAGGGCCAGCGTGGCCGATAGCCCGGAGTAGTTTGAGATGAACGCAAAGGCCAGCACCATGCCGATGGAGTAGATCGGCAGCGCCAGCTCCTTCAGGGTTTCGCCAAAGGTGCGCAGCGCCGCCGCCGGCTTCATACGCAGGAAAATCACCGAAATCACCGCTGCCAGCAGAATCGCAGTGCCGGTGGCGGAGACCACGTCAAATTTGAACAGCGCCGCATACGGCGTTGCTGCGCTCACTACCGGCGGCATGCGTGCCACCAGCTCGTGCAGCAGCGGCACCGGCACGCTAAACACCCAGTCATACAGCGCGCCGCCTTTAGCGAACAGCGCTTTAAACGGCGGAATACTCCACAGCGTAACGGTCGCGGTAAGGAACAGGAACGGCATCCAGGCACGCACAATCTGGGGCAGCGTGTAGCGCGGTGCGTCAGCGGAGGCAGTTTCCGCGGCCGGCTGTTCAAAGCGGAAGATGCGCACCGGCTGCCAGCGGCGCAGAAACAGCGTCAGGCAGATCAGCGAAGCCAGCGACGAAATGATGTCCGGCAGCTCCGGGCCAAGGAAATTGGAGCTGAGGTACTGGGCGATGGCAAACGAACCGCCCGCCACCATCACCGCCGGCCAGGTCTCTTTGATGCCGCGCCAGCCATCCATGATCGCCATGATCCAGAACAGCACGATGAGGGTGAGAAACGGCAGCTGACGCCCCGCCATCTGGCCAATCTGGAAGCTGTCCAGCCCGGTGACCTGGCCGGCGACGATGATCGGAATGCCCATCGCGCCGAACGCCACCGGCGCGGTGTTGACGATCAGGCACAGGCCGGCGGCGTAGAGCGGATTAAAGCCCAGCCCGACCAGCAGCGCGGCGGTGATCGCCACCGGCGCACCAAAACCCGCCGCACCCTCTAAAAACGCGCCAAACGAGAAGCCGACGATCAGCATCTGCAAACGCTGGTCTGGCGTGATGGAGAGAATCGAGGCGCGAATGATATCGAACTGGCCGGTTTTGACCGAGATCCTGTAGACAAATACCGCCGCCACAATGATCCAGGCAATCGGCCACAGGCCGTATAAAAAGCCGTAGGCCACCGACGCCAGCGCTTGCGGCACCGGCATGCCGTACAGCAGCAGCGCCACCAGCAGTGCCAGCACCACGGTGATCGTACCGGCCTGATAGCCCTTCAGCTTGAGCTTAATCAGCGCGAAGAAGAAAAACACGATGGGAATCACCGCCACCAGGCTGGAAAGCCACAAATTATTCAGCGGATCGTAGTTTTGTTGCCACACCTGCATGCCGTTTCTCCAGAGGTCACCAGAGGGATGCGGCGCAGCAGCACAACAGGTCTACGCCGCAGGTTGTCGCCCGGTTCCGGCTCGCAATTGGTAGGACCACATTACGGCTGGCGGGCTTTCTGGTTCCAGATAGTTAACGCATTGTTAACTCAAAGCAACGCAGCAGGGGCGATTTTTCCTGTTATGTGACCATACGGCTACATTTCGATAACGTTGGTAGGACCAATTAACGCGCAGCTGAACCAAAAGCGCGCGCATAGCTGCGCGGGTGAAAGCGCAGATTGAGCCCGATCAGCCCCAGCGTTACCGCGCCCTGCATCAGCCAGACGCTGGCAAAGCTGTGGGTCAACACCTGCAACTGGCCGGCAATAAACGGCATGCAGCCGGCGATGATAAAGCCTGCGCCCTGCATAAACGCGACCAGCCGCGCGCCAGCCTGCGGCTGCGGCAGATGATCGAGCGCCAGCACCATCGCCAGCGGGAACGCGGCACCGAGACCAAAGCCGGCGATGGCGGCCCACAGCCACGGTGCCAGCAGCGGCGCAAACAGAAACCCGCTCATCCCAGCCAGCTGACACAGCAGACTGACCACCAGCTGCGGACGGCGATCGGCACCGCGCGCCAGCAACGGCATCAGCAGCGCGCCGGCAACCTGGCACAGAATCATCACACCCAGTAGCGAGCCGCCGGCCTGTGCCGACCAGCTCAGCCGGCGATACGCATCCGGCAGCCAGGCAACGCAGGTGGCATAGCCGCCGTTGACCAGGCCAAAGCTCAGCGCCAGCGACCAGGCGCGCGGCTTACGCCACAGCGGCGGCAGCGTTACCGGCGCGGCATCCGGCGCGGCGGGCACGCGCACCAGTAGCCACAGCAGGATGGCCAGCAGCACCGGTAGTGCCCAGCCGCTGAGCGCCAGCGGTACGCCCAGCTGCGCGCTGAGCCACGGCGACAGCGCCGCACCCAGCCCGCCCCCGCCCATCAGCGCGCCCGCCCACAGCCCGGTGACCGCTGCACTGCGCCGGCTAAACCGCTGGCGAATCAGGCCCGGCATCGCCATCTGCACCACGCCGACGCCGATGCCGGCAAACAGTGCGCTGAGCACCAGCCCGCTGCCGCTGTCGATCACGGCGCGCGCCGCCAGTGCCAGCAGCAACAGCGTCAACCCGACCAGCAGCAACTGCCTGAGGGCCACGCGCTGCATCAGCCTGGCGCTGAACAGCGCCACCGCACCCATCATCACCATCGGCACCGCCGGCAGCAGCGACGCCGCCAGCGCTGACAGATGCAGGCTGTGGCGCAGTTGCCCCAGCAACGGACTGACGGAAGTCAGTAACGGGCGCATGTTCAGCCCGGCCAGCACCAGCGCGGCCAGCGTTAACGTAGTGGCATGTCGGTTCATAACCCATCCTGCAGTGAAAAGGTTGTCAGCATCGCAGCAGCCGGTACTATTTGGAAATGAAATAACACCATGATGGGCAGTGGATAAATGAATCGTCAGCCAATGTTTACGCCGCAGCAGCTATTGAGCTTTGTGGCGGTGTGCGAAACCGCCAGCTTTACCCGCGCCGCCGAGCGTGTGCACCTGTCGCAGTCAACGGTCAGTCAGCAGGTACGCCGGCTGGAAGAGATGGTGGGTAAAGCGCTGTTACAGCGCACCTCGCATCAGGTGGCGCTGACCGAAGAGGGAGAAAAGCTGCTGGGCTATGCGCGGCGCATCATCGCCCTCAACGGCGAAGCGCACGATGTACTGAGCGATAAATGGCGCGACGGCATTGTACGCATTGGCGTGCCGGAGGATTTTGCTGCCCCGACCGCCAGCCTGCTGGCCGGATTCAGCCGACAGCATCCGCAGCTGCGTCTTGACGTGATGAGCGGCATGTATGTCGATCTGCACCGCGCGTGGCAGCGCGAAGAGCTGGATCTGATGCTGATCAAGCAGCCGGGCGGCGATCGCCCGCTGGCCGCCCGACCCGAGCCGCTGCTGTGGCTGGACAGTGCCGAACATCCCTGCTTTGACCAGACGCCGCTGCCGCTGGTGGTGTTTCCGCAGCAGGGGCTGTATCGGGAAGAGATGTGTCAGACGCTGGACGCGCTCGGTCGCGGCTGGCGTATCAGCTACAGCAGTGCCAGCCTGGTGGCCCTCGCCAGCGCCAGCGCCGCCGGTCTCGGCCTGACGCTGCTGCCCGCCAGCTGCCGCCTGCCCGGTCATCGCGTGCTGGGCAGCGCCGAAGGCTTACCGGTGATCAGCCATTTCGAGTTGGCGCTGTTCTGCCGTAAACCGCAGGATGCGCTGCAGCAGGCGCTGGCCGCCGCGCTGGTGCAATTCTGCCAGCTACAGTGGCAGTGATTTTTCCACTGCCAGGCAGTGGGAAATATCGCAGCGCGGCGGCGTCGGTTTTGCCAGATTAGGTTTTTTCCTTTTGCCAGGAGTTTCCGATGCCTCTGACCGCTTCCAGCCGACGTGATTTTCTCAGCCACGGCGTGCGCCTTTTTGCCGCAGGCAGCCTGATGATGGCTGGCATGAGCAGCGCCGCCCGCCCCGATACGCAAGCTGTTTCATCCTCGCCGCCGCCTGCGGTGGCGCACTATCAGTTGCTGAATGTGCGTCTCGAAGAGGGATTTGAGCGCGACGGCGCAGAGATCGTCGCCACCCGCACCGCGCTGTACGACATCACCATCAAAGAAGGTAAATTCAGCGCCATCAGCATCGCCGGCCAGGCGCGCCAGCCGACCCTGCCGCAGTGGGATGCCGGGGGCGCGCTGCTGCTGCCGCGCACGCGGGACATGCACATCCATCTGGATAAAACCTTCTATGGTGGACCGTGGCAGGCGCCGCGCCCGCGCCAGGGCAAAACCATCATGGATATGATTGCGCGCGAGCAGGTGCTGATTCCCCAGCTGCTGCCGACCTCGCAGGCGCGCGCCGAAGCGCTGATTGGTCTGCTTCAGAGCAAAGGCAGCACCGAAGCGCGCAGCCATTGCAACATCGATCCGGTCAGCGGGCTGAAAAGTCTCGAACACCTGCAGCTGGCGCTGGCCAACCAGCCGGCGTTTCGCTGCGAGATCGTTGCTTTTCCGCAGCATGGTTTGCTGCATTCACAGGTCGATGGCCTGATGCGCGAGGCGATGCAGCTCGGCGTGCAGTATGTCGGCGGACTGGATCCCACTAACGTGGACGGCGCCATGCAGGCTTCACTTGATGCGATGTTCCGCATCGCGCTGGATTACGATCGCGGCGTGGATATTCACCTGCATGAGACCAGCGCCGCCGGCGTGGCAGCCATTCAGTACATGATCGCCACCATCGCCCGTAACCCGCAGCTGAAAGGCAAAGTGACGCTGAGCCACGGTTTCGCGCTCGCCACGCTGGAAGGTAAGGCGCTGGATGAAATTATCGCCGGCATGGCCGAACAGCAGATGAGCGTGGCGTCGACGATTCCGATCGGCAAACTGACGATGCCACTGCCGCAGTTGCAGGCGGCGGGCGTGACGGTGATGACCGGCACCGACAGCGTGATCGATCACTGGTCGCCGTTTGGCACCGGCAGCATGCTGGAGAAAGCCAACCTGTATGCCCAGCTGTATCGCGGTTCGGATGAGTTTGGCCTGAGCCGCGCGCTGCATATCGCCACCGGCGGCATTCTGCCGCTCGCCAACAGCGGTGCGCGCCAGTGGCCGCAGCTGCAGGATGAAGCCAGTATGATGCTGGTCGACGCCAGCTGCTCGGCGGAAGCGGTGGCGCGCATTGCGCCGGTGCGCGCCACGTTCCAGAACGGCACGCCGGTGTTCAGCGTCTGAGTGCGCATCGTAGCCGGCAAAACCCGGGCACAAAAAAGCCTCCCGCAGGAGGCTTTGGAAAGTGACACCGGCGCGGCGCGTCCGGTGAAAATGCTGGATTTAAGACAACATCTGAATCGCCAGCGCATACAGGCGCTGGTGCTCATCGTCATTGACAGGCTCTTCTTCCGCATAACAGGCAATCATGGAGCTGACTTTATCGGAAGATAACGTCTCTCCATGCAGATGCAGCGTTAATACGGCGCGGCCGACGATTTTCAGAACGTCTTCGTTTTGTCCCTGGACATAGTGACTCAATGAGGTGACCTCTGAAGTAATCATTAATTGCCAAATGGCGCGCTAAATATAAAGCAAAGCGGTTAGGA
Source organism: Pantoea dispersa (assembly GCF_035783935.1). Lineage (GTDB taxonomy): Bacteria > Pseudomonadota > Gammaproteobacteria > Enterobacterales > Enterobacteriaceae > Pantoea > Pantoea dispersa_C. The sequence continues at coordinate 202,991 of NZ_JALKOV010000008.1, forward strand.
TTATTACTCAGATTTTACGCATAACGCGTAACATATAAGCGAAATCTCACTGAAAATCACCGCAACGTGCCGCGATAATGCCGTATCGCTACGGCTAATATCATTTTTTCCCTCGAAAAAGCGTTTTCGCCGTTCGTGCTGCCCGGTGTGAAATTCGGAACATTCATTAAAACTTTGCGATAGTTGCCAGCCATAATTGCCCTGACAAAGCGCAACGGCTGACTGGTTTCACTGCGTGATTATTGCCGCGATTGCCGTTGCCGAGGGCCGCCCTTTCTGCCAGACTGACCGCCGCTATTCCTGCCACTACCTGAGATGCTCCTGTGACTGCTTTTTCTACCCTGACGCAACTGCCTGCCAGCCAGCTCGACAACCTGCGCGAGATGGGCTTCGACGCCATGACGCCGATTCAGGCCGCTTCCCTGCCGGCCATCCTTAATGGACGCGATGTGCGGGCGCAGGCGCAAACCGGTAGCGGCAAAACCGCCGCCTTTGGTATTGGCGTGCTGAACCGCATCGACAGCGGCCGTTTTCATACCCAGGCGCTGGTGCTGTGCCCGACGCGCGAACTGGCCGATCAGGTCAGCAACGTGCTGCGTCAGCTGGCGCGCTTCACCCGCAATATTAAGATCCTGACGCTGTGCGGCGGCCAGCCAATGAGTGCGCAGCGCGACTCGCTGGTGCACGCGCCGCATATCGTGGTCGGCACGCCGGGGCGCATTCTCGATCATCTCAAGCGTGACAATCTCGATCTCAGCCAGCTGCAGAGCCTGGTGCTGGACGAAGCCGATCGCATGCTGGAGATGGGCTTTCGCGACGACATGGAAGCCATCATTGGCTTTACGCCGGATTCGCGTCAGACGCTGCTGTTCTCCGCCACCTGGCCGGATACCATTGCCAGCCTGAGTCAGCGCTTTCAGCGCGATGCGCTGGCGGTGGCGACCGAAGCAAAGTCGGAGCTGCCGGCGATTGAGCAGCAGTTTATTGAAGCCAGCGCCAGCGAGCGTATCAACCTGCTCAGCGCCCTGCTCAGCCAGCAGCAACCGGCTTCCTGCGTGGTGTTCTGTAACACCAAACGGGAATGCGATGAGATTGCGGCCGCGCTCAACGATCGCCAGATCAGCGCGCTGGCGCTGCACGGCGATCTGGAACAGCGCGATCGCGAACGCGTGCTGATTCGCTTTGCCAACGGCAGCATCCGCGTGCTGATCGCCACCGACGTCGCCGCGCGCGGTCTGGACATTAAATCGCTGGCGCTGGTGGTGAACTTCCAGCTGGCGTGGGATCCGGAAGTGCACATTCACCGCATTGGCCGTACCGGCCGTGCCGGCGAACAGGGGCTGGCGGTCAGCTTTGTGGCGGCCGATGAAATGGTGCGCGCCCATGCGCTGGAAGATTACCTGCAGCAGAAACTCAACTGGCAGCCAGCCAGCACGCTGAAAGGCAAAGGCGCACAGCCGCTGCCGGCAACGATGATGACGCTGTGCATCGACGGCGGGCGCAAAGCCAAGATGCGTCCCGGCGATATTCTGGGTGCCCTGACCGGTGAAGCCGGCTTCAGCGGCGATCAGATCGGTAAAATCGATCTGACGCCGACCCATGCATATGTCGCCATTGACGCCGCGCAGGCGAAGAAAGCGCTGATCAAGCTGAAAGAGGGCAAGATAAAAGGCAAAAGCGTGCGCGCCATTCTGCTGAAGTAACGGTCGTGAGCGTGAGGGCGATCGCCCTTACGCTAAATTTTCATCACCCTTCCCTTCATTTTTTTCCTCCGCTGCCGATAAGTTAATCATGGCGCTATTGCCCTGCCCTTTACTCCGCCCAGATTCTGCCCCGAGGCCACAATGGATAATTTTCAGAAAGAGATCGATGAACGCGCCAACCTTGCGCTTTCTAATAAATTCGAGCTGCTGCTGTTCCGGTTGGGTTCCGATCGGCTGAAAGGCAAGTCTGAGCTGTACGGCATCAACGTATTTAAACTGCGTGAAATTGTGCCGATGCCGACCATTACCCGCGCGGCCGGCATGAATTCCCCGCTGCTCGGCATGGCCAGCATCCGCGGCCAGTTTATTCCGGTGATCGATCTGCCGGCAGTAACCGGCTGTAAACCGGAAACCGGCCTCAACCTGCTGCTGGTCACCGAATACGCGCGCAGCACTCAGGCATTTGCCGTGGAATCGGTAGAGAACATTGTGCGTCTCGACTGGAACCAGGTGCACACGGCGGAAGCGGGTATCGGCAGCCGCAACATCACCAGCATCGCCTGTCTGGATACCGACGGTCAGAGCAATAATCTGGCGCTGGTGCTCGACGTCGAGCAGATTCTGTATGACATCATTCCGTCGGTGCGCGGCGTTGAGCCGAGCGAAGAGACGGCGAAGAATTTCAACCTCAAGCCGGGTCAGGTAGCGATTGTCGCCGAAGATTCCAAAGTGGCGCGCCAGCTGCTGGAACAGGGGCTGAAAAGCATGGGCATTCCGGCCATCATGCACAATACCGGGCTTGAAGCGTGGATTAAAATCAGCGAGATGCAGAAAGAAGCACAGGCTAACGGTGAGTCGATTCACGACAAAATCGCGCTGGTGCTGACCGACCTCGAAATGCCGGAGATGGACGGCTTTACCCTGACGCGTAACATTAAGCGCGATGACGTGCTGCGCCACATTCCGGTGGTGATCCACTCGTCGCTGTCCGGCAGCGCCAACGAAGATCACGTGCGCAAAGTGGGCGCTGACGGCTACGTTGCCAAGTTTGAAATCAACGAGCTGTCCAGCGTGATTTATCGCGTGCTGGAGAAGAAGCGCTAAGCGCTTGCCCCGATAATCCCCTCAGGCGCGATGTTCGCGCCTTTTTTGTGCCCGCTCACCTGCCAACCGCTGCATTAGCGTAACGGCGTATTTATTATGTATGGCTGGTCAGTTAATCGTTCCAGGTCACCATGAATGGTGACCCTACAGGTTCTCTGCGTTTTTTCAGGGGGGTAATTTATTGCGCGTTCCGCCACGGTGCGGAAAATGAAATGCGCGATGAATCGCGCCGCTACGATTTGTGCGACGGGATAATGCCGATATCCCATCCGCAATGCATCATGATGACGCGACGTATCGCGCAGATATTCCTTTCATGTGATACCGCTGATAATCGCACGGGTGACTGATATTCCTTCCATGTGATGGCGCTGATAACCGCACGGGTGGTAGCGGCGCAATTTATTGCGCGTTCCGCCGCGGTGCGGGAATTGAAATGCGCGATGAATCGCGCCGCTACGGTTTGTGCGACGGGATAATGCCGATATCCCATGCGCAATGCATCATGATGGCGCGACGTATCGCGCAGAAATCCTTTCACAGGATGCCGCTGATAACCGCACGAGCGGTAGCGGCGCAATTAATTGCGCGATACCTTATAGTTGCGCTTCTCAGGTCACCATGAATGGTGACCCTACAGGTTCTATGCGCGTTTTTTCAGGGGTGTAATTTATTACGCGATGCCTTGCAGTTGCGCGTCTCAGGTCATCATGAATGGTGACCCTACAAAGTCTCTGCGCGTTTTTGTAGGGTACGCAATTTTGCGCACCGGCATGTGCCGTGACGCCAGCTAATTACGACCAGTGATTAATCAACCTTAAGCCCTCTTAACCGTTTTGTGACAAATCCCTAAAAAATTAAAGTTAAAACATTAGCAACCGATAACTTTAGCGCCTGCGCTGGTGGCGCCAGACCCGTCTCGCCGCAACGGCAAAAAATCTTTCCTTTACACATCATCCACCTATTGCAGATCCATGGTCTGCGTTTCCATTTTAATACAACAGCATTCTGGCATTGCGGGGAGATCCAATGTTGAGCTTAAAGAATATGAAGGTGGGCGTCCGCCTGGGCATCGCCTTTGGTTTAGTGGTGGCACTGCTGGTGGTGATCGGCATCACTTCGATCATGAAGATCAACAACATTAAGAGCGGCATTACCTCAATCGTGGAAGATCGCTATGTGAAAGTGCGCCTCGGCTTTGACGTGCGCGATGGCGTCAACGATCAGATCAAATACCTGCGCGGCATCGTCATCGATACCACCCGGCCGCAGTTCAACGTGCAGCGCTTTCAGCAGCTGGCGGACGCCACCGCCCGCACCAACTCGGCGATGAAGAAGATCGAAGCGATTCAGATTACCGCCGTGGGCAAGAAGAAAATTGCCAGCCTGCTGGCTGCCAGTCAGCAGTTTGAACAGCAGAAAAATGAGGTGCTGGATCTGGTGCGCGCCGGTAAAGCCGATGACGCCAGTTACTACGTGCTGAAAAAAATTACCGCCGTGCAGAATGCCTACCTCGACCTGGCGGTGGCGTTTGCTGATTCCCAGTCCTCGCAGCTGCAGCAGGAAGGCGCCGGCATTATCGACGATGGCACTACGGCGATTGAAGTCACGCTGGTGTTCTCTGCGCTCGCCATTGTCGCCGCCGTGGTGATGGGCTGGCTGCTGACCCGTTCGATTGTGCATCCGCTGAATGAAGCGGTGACCATCGCCAGCAAGGTAGCCGCCGGCGATCTCAGCTCGCGCATTGAAATCCGCAGCAAAGATGAAACCGGCGCGCTGATGCAGGCGCTGCAGGCGATGAACGATAATCTGCTGACCATTGTTTCTGACGTGCGCGCCGGTTCCGACACCATCGCCGTGGCGTCTAACCAGATCTCCAGCGGCAACATCGATCTCTCCTCACGCACCGAACAGCAGGCCAGCTCGCTGGAAGAGACAGCGTCCGCGATGGAGCAGATGACCGCTACCGTCAAGCACAATGCCGACAACGCGCGCGAAGCCAACTCGCTGGTGGCGAAAACCTCCGGCGTTGCTAAAGAAGGCGGCGAAGTGATGGAACAGGTGATTGTGAAGATGGAGGCAATTGCCCACTCTTCGAAGAAGATTGTCGATATCATCAGCGTGATTGATTCCATCGCCTTCCAGACCAACATTCTGTCGCTTAATGCGGCGGTCGAAGCGGCGCGCGCCGGCGAACAGGGACGCGGTTTTGCCGTCGTCGCCACCGAAGTGCGTAACCTGGCGCAGCGTTCTGCCTCGGCGGCGAAAGAGATCAAAGTGCTGATTGAAGATTCGGTGGCGAAGGTGGATGAAGGCAGCCGTCTGGTGACGCACGCCGGTTCAACCATTGGTGAAGTGGTTAACAGCGTGACTAGCGTGGCAGAGATCATGAGCGAAATCACCATCGCCAGCAGCGAACAGAGCAGCGGCATCAGTGAGATCAATCAGGCAATTACCCAGATGGAAGCGGTGACGCAGCAGAACGCCGCGCTGGTGCAGGAAGCCTCTGCCGCCTCTCAGGCGCTGCAGGAACAGGCCGATCGTCTGGCGCAGTCGATGAGCGTGTTTAAAACCGCTGCCGTGTAAAGCAACCAGCCCCGTTCTGCATCCGTCAGACGGGGCCGTTCAGCGTCGCGATGGTTGTCAGGGCGGTGCGCAGAGTATTCGGCGCACCGCAGCCTTCCCTTAACTCATCAGCGAATAAGCGATAGACGAAATCGCCAGAATCCCCACCAGCACCACAAACAGGTTGCTGATTTTGCCGCTGTACTGGCGCATCGCCGGGACTTTCTGAATGGCATACATCGGCATCAGGAACAGAATCATGGCGATCACCGGTCCGCCCAGCGTCTCAATCATGCCGAGAATACTCGGGTTGAGCGTGGCAACCAGCCAGGTGGTCAGCAGCATAAACAGCGTGGTCAGGCGATTCATCTTCTGCGGCGTGATGGTTTTGCCGCGGCTGCGCAGCGACTTCACCACCATGCCGTCGAAGCCTTCCCGCGCGCCCAGATAGTGGCCGAGGAACGATTTGGTAATCGCCACGATGGCGACAATCGGCCCTAACCAGGCAATCATCGGCACGTTAAAGTGGTTAGCCAGATAGGACAGAATGGTGATGTTCTGTGCTTTTGCTGCCTGTAAATCGGCGGGCGACAGGCTCAGCACGCAGCTGAACACAAAGAACATGACGGTCACCACCATCATCAGATGGGCGCTGGCCAGAATGCGTGAACACTTCTTATCTGCACCGGCGCCGTACTCGGCGCGTTTCGCCACGGCAAAAGACGAGATAATCGGCGAATGGTTGAAGGAGAACACCATCACCGGAATCGCCAGCCACAGCGTCATCCAGATACTGCTGTCGCTGCCGCTCTGCGAGAACGACAGGGTCTCCAGCGCCGCGCCGTGCCAGTGCGGCACCAGATACGCAGCCAGCAGCATCAGCACCGCCACAAACGGGAACACCAGCACGCTCATCGCTTTAACAATCATCTGCTCACCGAAGCGCACCACCGTCATCATGCCGACGATCAAAAGCAACGACAGCAGCGCACGCGGCGGCGCCACCAGCCCAAGCTGGTGCACGATAAAACTGTCTACGGTGTTAGTGATCGCCACGCTGTACATCAGCAGGATCGGGTAAATAGCAAAGAAGTAGAGCAGCGTGATGATCTTACCGGCGCCCACACCAAAGTGCTCTTCCACCACATCGGTGATATCCGCTCCGGGATTTTTACCGGACAGCACAAAGCGCGTCAGCGCACGGTGCGCAAAGAAGGTCATCGGGAAGGCGAGGATCGCCATGATGATTAACGGCAGCAGCCCGCCCGCGCCGGCATTAATCGGCAGAAACAGCACCCCTGCGCCAATCGCGGTGCCGTACAGGCCCAGCATCCACACCGTGTCACTCTTGCGCCAGCCGGTCGCTGACGCCTCCACCGTACCAAGGGTACCGGTTTGTGAGTTATCCATCTGTCTCTCCAAAATGGTTTCAAATACAGCCGGAACGACGGCTAAAAAATTCGCGGCGGCCTGCAGCGTTCGGTCGCTTCACAAAACGCGCCTATGCTACCGGTTTTTGGCCAGCGTGGATTGCCGCAACGCAAGACATGCATCACAAAGGCGGAAAAAATGCGCGAGATGGCGATAAAAGCAACAATAACGCACAAAACACGCACGCAATCGATTGCATGGGGCGCTATTTGACCTGAGAAGCGTCAGGAGTGCAAGACACAGAGCGAAGTGAACGTTAGCGGGAGAAGGACGTGCGGATTGTTGCCAGCAGCAGAGCGCGGAGGAGGAAACTCCCCCGGCAGCTAGCCTCGGGTGACGCAGCAGGTCACCAGAGGATAACGCCGGGAGAATTGAAAATCAGAACGCCCGCATTCTGTAGAGGGCATAAAGGAAATAGTACGCTGTGATAGTATTCAAATTCATAATCATGTACTTCAGTTTTTCATTTTTATTCAGCAGCGTAAAAATACCTTTAGAATACTTCCCGCGCTTGATTTGATTAATTTCCTGCGCAATATCGGCAGGTGAAAACGAGGCGTGATACATGGCGGTGACAATCTGCATATCCAGTGCCAGCACGCGTTTTGAAATCGCTTTTAAAAAATGCTCGAGATTACCGGACGCGTATTTCTCCACAATCGAGTCGTACAAATCGGTAAGCGACTGTTTGCGCACCTTCAGTTCGCTGTACTGCACTTTGCGTTTCGACAGCGATCCCGCCACATCTTCGTAATGATAAGCCGCGCCGGGCGTAATCAGGAAATTGCTGACGCAGCTGAAATACTTCAGATTAAACAGCAGGTCCTCACTCATCGAGACGCCTTCCATGAAGCGCAGATTGAGATCGTCAATAATCTGGCGGCGATAACATTTGTTGTGCAGATAACCGATGTTATCGCTCATTTCCAGTTCACCCAGCACGTAAGGAATGTCCTGCTGGCTGAAGAATCCCGCCTGCGAAATCTTACCGATGCGGTTGTCGTTGAGATTTCCCACCATTAAGTCCACCGACTCGGCCGGCCAGGCATTGAGATTCAGCTTGAAACTCATCAGGAAATTATCGTCGACCCAGTCGTCGGCATCGAGAAACAGAACATATTCTCCCTTCGCCTGCTGCAGCCCGCTATTACGTGCCGCACTGACGCCCGCGTTAATCTGGTTAAGCACCGCAACCTGCGGATAGTGCGCAAACGCCTGCAGTATTTGTGCACTATTATCACGACTGCCATCATTCACCACAATGACTTCATAGCTGCTGAAGGTTTGATTTAATACGCTTTGCAGCGTACGCCGGATGGTATTTTCCGCGTTATAGACCGGAATGATAATACTAAATAGCGGTTTTTCATTCATGATAAACTCTCTTTACTGTCTGAGGTTTTGATAGTGCTAAAGAGCTGCCATAGTTTCCTGGGGTTGAAAAAGATCAGATGAATACGCATGACCGGCTGCGCCGGGAAAAAGTAATTCAGCAGGGAAAACGATAAAAACTCGGTGATGACCACGCTCATGGCAGCACCGGTTAAACCAAAATGCGGCACCAGCATCAGCGACGACAGCAGGCAAATAACCAGCACGGCGAAAGTTTTCTTCACCAGATAGCGGTAGCCGTTATATTTAATGATGAAGCGATCCATTACGCTGCTCAGCACCGCGCACATTGCGCCGAGGCTGAGTAATAACGTTGGTGCGACCGCATCAAGATATTGCTCACCGTAAAAGTCACGAATAAACCAGCCCGACAGCAGCCAGATCGCCACAATTACCGTGGCGGAAACGCCGATCACCAGCAGATGCAGCTTCTGCGCTTTGACGATTGCCTGCTGGTCATTACGTTCGGCAAAAAACGCCGGATAAAATGACGCCAGCAGCGCGCTGGGTAAAAACACCCAGGCGGTGGACAGCGTCAGCGCCACGGAAAAAATGCCCGCCTCTTTCACGCCGAGAAAATAAGAGACGCTGATTTGATTCACGCGGGTATACAGCGCAACGGCAATGGCAGAAAAGATCAGCGACATGCCGGAAACCAGCATGTAGCGCGAATACTTTTTCACCTGGCGCAGCGCCGGCAAGGGTGCACGTCGCTCATACAGCAGAAACAACGTCAGCTTGATGGTGAAAGGAATAAAGGTGGCGAGCACAATCGGGATCGCCAGATAAGCCGGTGCCAGCTGGTAATACGAAATCAGAAAACGCACCGTCAGGCTGATTGCCAGGCCAATGACGTTGGCGATGACATTGAGGCGCGCGTTAAGCCTCGCTTCGTTATAAATATTGACCAGGTCAATGGACGAAAACAGGCAGGCAATGGCTGCCGCGCAGATAAAGACCAGCGCGTCGGCGCTCCACTCCTCTTCCATAATCACCATGCCGACGACCGACAGCACGCAATACAGCACCAGCACCAGCAGAAACGTCGCCATCATCAGCCGCAGCCCGGAGTGATGATTTTGCGCAATGCGTTTCAGCAGAATCACATCGCTGCCCATCAGCGAGATGGTTTGGATGAACTGAAATACCAGCATGGCGATGGAGATAATGCCGAAGGTGGTGGGCCCGACATATTTCGCCACATAGGAGGTGACAAAGATCAGACCGAATACCGCAATCAGCTTTTCGGCAATCATCCACATGGAGTTTTTTAATTTGTCTTTCACAACGCCTCCGGTGCGATTATTTCTCTGCCAGCCGGCGCAGCCGTGAGACCAGGCGCGGGCTAATGAAAAACAGCGCAAAGTACAGGCTCCACGGATTCAATAGCGGTCCGGCGGAGCACCAGCTGCGGAAACTGCGGCGATACAGCGTGATGTATTCATCAATGAAGGCGCGGCTCAGGCTGTTGCTGTGCAGCCCTTTGTGGATGTAAGACGCCGTGACTTTTAAATAGAGGTGGTAATAACAGCGATAGTGCTGGGTTGATAAAAACGCCTTCATGCCGCTGAACGAGCGGGCAAACGAGAAATGTTTTTCGCGCAGCGCCGAGCGCGTGGCGGAATGCGGGGATTTAACATAGTGATAAACCACCCGCTGCGTCATCACTACCTGGCGATCCTGCTGCAGATGCAGGTAATTCATGACGAACAGCAGATCTTCGAAATTGGCGATCTCTTCGTTGAACAGCAGCTGATGCTGACGAATGACATCGCCGCGAAACGCTTTGTCGCAGATGCCGTGGCGCGGGTGAAAATAGAGCAGATCGTTAATCGCCGCCGACACCGTCAGGTGTTGTGCCTGCTCGCGGTCGGGCGGAAAATCCAGCGGCGCGCCGTCCGGATTGAAGTGTTGTGACTCCCCCACCACCATCGCCGTTTCGTCACGCATCAGCCGCGCGTAAGTCGAGAACGCCTGCGGCGGCAGGAAATCATCGGCATCTAAAAAACACAGCAGCCGGCCGCGCGACGCGCGAATGCCACGGTTGCGCGCCGCCGACACACCCGCATTCGCCTGGTTAATAATGTGAAACTGCGGATACCCGGCGTAGCGCTGCAGGATCGCCAGCGAGCTGTCGCTGGAACCGTCATTAATAAATATGGCCTCAAAACGCGCTTCATCCTGCTGCAGCAGGCTGTCGATGCACCTTTCCAGATAAGCTGCGGCGTTAAACACCGGCACAATGACGCTGATCAGCACGTCGTTAACGGGAGTTTGCATATGACCTCAAAACATAATTTATCGGGAGTTAAAACCGCCGTGACGAAAAAAAATCGCTGCGGCAACGTTAATATTTAACGTTTACCAGGGCTGGCTTTCGTCCGGCTTAACATTAATACGCCGCTGTTTTCAGAGTTTCCTCAGCAAAAGAGCGCTGGCGGAAAAACAGTATTTAGCGCGGGCGCAAGATAAGAATTTCGCCATATATTCAGGACAGCTTTATCTGGCGATTTAAACGTTAACATTGCAGGCTACCGCCCCTGGCTTACAGCTACCAGCGTACTGAAAAAATGTCCGGGTGGTTTTTCAGGCATAAAAAGGGTGCGCTGCACTCCGCAGAGTTCAGTGATTTATCAGCCAGTTAGCCTTAAACCTTATCCTGACAGCGCCGTTATTTTGTTACTGCCGGGTAAAACCATTATCAGGGATATTTTTAATCGTTTTCCTCAGCAGCGATAACTCTCCAGCTATTTTTGTGCCGCATCAGAAGAACGGGAAATGCCGACCGCGGTTGAAAAGGTGCATCTTTCGACGGGCCTTCGCAACGAGCGTCACGACATTAACGATATTTGCTGTATGCCCTGCACTTTTATTACGTCGCGACGTCTGTTGCGCGGCGTGAGGTGCAAGTGGCGTTAATTCAGTCCGGCTATCGCAGCCAGACTGCAAGTGGCACAAAGCCAAAAATTGCGATCTGATTCAAAACTTTTACCGCATTCTTACCAGGTGCGGTTATAAGGTCAATGCCTTCCAGACCAAAACGGAATTTACTCACTCAGCCTGCCCCATTATTTCGCGATGACTGATTAGCATTGATAAAGCGCAATAGTCACAATTGATAAGAACGGCGCGCGTTGCTGGCCAGGAATAAGAGCAGGGAAAGCGGCGGATAAGTCCAGCGATGTCCTAAGCGTTTGTTATCGCAGCGGGTTGCGCCTTTCTCCGCTCCGCTTAAGCAGTAATAATCTTAATTCATGCCGCCGACCTGCTATTTTTAGTAGTCGTCAAGTGCGGGCTGTATAAATGCGCGCGCGGTGAAAAAATACAGATCGTTATCGCATTACAAACGCAACTTAACGCTATTTCATGCTGCTGATTTTAACAATCAGCGCTTCGCTGACGTGACTTAGGCCAAATATTTTTTTAAAGAAAGCCGGTAAATGCCGATAACACTATCAGTGTATTTATCAGTGAGCCTGGAAATGATCAGCCTGCAAACCAATCTGTCCGCCCTCAACGCCAGCAAGCAATCCGCCAGAAGTGGCGCGGCGCTGGGCGACGCGATCCGACATTTATCGTCGGGCATGCGCATCAACAGCGCGCGTGACGATGCGGCCGGTCAGGCAATAGGTAACCGTTTTAGCAGCCAGCAGAACGGCCTGGCGGTGGCGCAGCGTAATACCGGTGACGGCCTGTCACTGGTCGAAACCGCCGAAAGCGCGCTGGATGAGATAAATAACCGTCTGCAGCGGATTCGCCAGCTGGCGGTTCAGGGGTTGAACAGCACCAACTCGCAGAGCGACTCGGACGCCATTCAGGCAGAGATTAACCTCAACCTGAAAGAGATTGACCGGCTCAACAGCAGCAGCAGCTTTAACGGCATCCGGCTGCTGGATGGCAGCGCCGGTAAGCTGGGATTCCAGGTTGGCGCTAATGACAACGAGAAAATCAGTCTCGACCTGTCAGCGCCCGGCTTCAGTGTAGAAGCGCTGGGACTCAAGGATTTGGTGATCAGCGGCATCAGCGGCAAAGTAACCAATGTCACTACCCTCACCGGCCTTGCCACCAATATGGCGTTCAGCAACCCGGCGATTACCGTGAACTATGTGCCCGCCAGCGGCGCACCGCAGTTGGTGCGCAGCAGTGGCGATAACCGCCAGTACGTGCAGAGCAGCGATGCCGACGGCAAGCCGGTCTATTATCTGGCCGCCGTCAGTGCGCGCTGGGACACCCCCACGGCGGCCGGTAACGTCTCGATTAGCCGCAGCAATCCGGCGCCGCTGTACAGCAACGTCAGCAGCATTGCGTCGCGCACCATCCCGGCGGTTAATTTTCAGGACAGCAGCGGCAGCGCGCTGGGCACCACGCCCGCAGCCACGCTGACGCAGGACAATGGCCAGTATTATATTGAGCAGAACAACAGCTGGTATCCGGCCACACTCAGCTTTGGCAGCAGCGGCGCGGTAACGGCACGCATGACCGGCGGTGCCGCCAAAACCGACAGCGATTTCGCGACCCTGCCGACCACGGTGACCGACACGCCGGCGATCGACACCAGCACCGCCAGCCTCAGCTTCAGCGATGCCAGCGGCAACGCGGTGAGCAATGGCCGTCTGCTGCGTACCAGCGGCGGGCAGTATGTGATGGAAGTGGATAACGGCGGCGGTAGCTACCAGTATTACAACGCGGCTGTCAGCGCGACTTCAGACGGCACCAGTAATGCCCTGAGCATCACCGCGACCAGCGCCAGCAGCATTAACAGCTTCAGTGCGGTGAACAGCGTGACCGGCACCTCTTACATCACGCTCGATCCGGCCAATGTCGATGTGCGCTATACCGATGTCGATGGCAATAGCAGTAACGATGTGCTGAAACTCGACGCCGACGGCAATTACTACATGGATGTGCCGAACGGCAATCTGGATAAAACCGCCACCTTCGTCCGCAGTGACAGCAGCGGCAACCTGATGCTGAAAACCCTGCAGGGCGTCGGTGATGTGCAGATCTATTTCCAGGCAGCTGTGTCGTCGGTTACCGATGCCTCCACCAATTTCACCACGCTACGCGTGGCCGAGACCGGCTCAGAGATCCGCCTGAAGCATCCGGACGATCCGCTGGCCACGCTGGATCGCGCCATCGGGCAAATCGACAGTCAGCGCACCCGTCTCGGCGCCGTTGCCAACCGGCTGATCTCGGCGCAAACGCTGCAGGGCAACGCGACCGCCGCAATTGCGGCATCGCGTTCGCGTATTGAAGACGCGGATTACGCCACGGAAGTTTCCAGCCTGTCGCGCCAGCAGATTCTGCAGCAGGCCAGCAGCGCCCTGCTGGCGCAGGCTAATCAGCTACCGCAGCAGGTGCTGAAATTACTCAACGCACAATAAAGAGAATCATCCGCCTCAGGGTGAAAGCGAACTCTCACGCTGTTCGCGCACAAATTCGGTGAGCGCCCGCAGCGCCGGCGGCACCAGCCGGTGTCCCGGATAGTAGAGGCACAGCGTACCGAGTGGCACCTGCCAGCCGGGCAACAGGTGCACCAGCCGGCCAGCCTGCACATCCGCCGTAACATGCTGTTCCGTAATGCAGGCGATACCCAGGCCCGCCAGCGCCGCCTGATGGATAGCGCTGATGTCGCTGACCGCCATGCGCGGCTCACCCTGCAGACGATAACGCTGCTGCTGCTGGCTCAGCTCCCAGCGGTAAACGCTGCCGTCTGACATGCGCATGCACAGGGTTTGATGCTGATCGAGCGCCTGCGGCGTCTGCGGTGTGCCCGCGTGTGCGAGGTAAGCTGGCGCGGCCACCACAATCATGCGCATTTCCGGCGTCAGCTTTACGGCAACCATATCGCCCGGCACATCCTCCAGCAGCCGCACGCCAGCATCGAAGCCGTCGGCGACGATATCGACCTTCTCTTTCTGGCTGTAGATGTCGACGCGAATGCGCGGATAGCGCTGCAGGAATGGCAGCAGAATTGATGCATACCACAGCGCACTGCTTTCCGGCGGCACGTTGAGACGCAGCATGCCGCCCGGATCGTCCGCGTCGCTGCGCACTTCCTCGGCCGCGCTGCGGATCATCGCCAGCGCCGGGGCAATTTTCTCGCTGAAACGCCGTCCGGCATCGGTCAGCGCAACGCTGCGCGTGGTGCGGTTGAAGAGCCGCACGCCCAGCCGTTTCTCCAGCGCGGCGATGGCATTGGTCACCGCCGAGGGCGACATTTCCAGCTCGCTGGCCGCCGCTTTAAAGGTGCCGCGCCGCGCCACCGCCAGCACAATTTCCAGTTCAGTCAGACCTGTCCGGTTCATCAATTATTCCGTTTTGCGCAATACCCTTTGCAGGCGGAGGCGGATTATCGCCGCCGGTGGTGCGTGCTACTTTGCCGCCACACAACATGCAAAGGAGCATTGCCATGCACATGATTGAACATATCTATATCAACGGCCAGTTTGTCACGCCTGCCGGCGATGAATGGCTGGATATTATCAAACCTGCCGACGGCAGCGTAATCGGTAAAGCGCGTCTGGCGAATGCGCAGGATGCTGAACGCGCGATTGCAGCGGCAGCGGCGGCGTTTCCCGCCTTCGCAGCGACCACGGTGGCACAGCGCATCGCCCTGCTGGAGCAGATGTATCATGCGGTACACAGCGTCGAAAGCGAGCTGCGCGCGGCGATTCTGGAAGAGTACGGCGCGCCCACCGCACGTTCCGAGTGGATGAGCCGCTATCCGGCTGACGTGATTCTGCAGGTAATAGAAGAGCTGAAGCGCTACCCGTTTGTACAACAGGCAGGCCGCGCGCAGGTACAGATGCTGCCGCTCGGCGTTGCTGGCCTGATCACGCCGTGGAACAGCAACGCGGGCTTTATCTGCCACAAACTGGCGACCGCGATTGCCGCAGGCTGTACCGCCGTGATCAAACCCAGCGAGTTCAGCCTGCTGCAGACCCAGGTGATTACTCAGGCGCTGCACAAAGCCGGTTTGCCTGCGGGCGTGTTTAACATCGTCACCGGACGCGGTGCCAGCGTCGGCGAAGCCCTGAGCCGCAGTCCGCAGGTGGCGAAAATTTCCTTTACCGGCTCGACCGCCACCGGCAAAGCGATTCTGCGCAGCGCCGCTGACACCTTTAAACGCGTCACGCTGGAACTGGGCGGTAAATCACCGACACTGATTTTGCCGGATGCCGATGCCGCGCAGGCGGCCGGGCTGGCGGTTCAGGCCGGCTTTATCAACAGCGGCCAGGCCTGCATTGCCGGCACGCGTATTCTGGTGCCGGAGCAGCGCAAGGCCGAGTTCGAACAGGCGCTGACGGCGGCGGTCGCTGCGGAGATCTCCGGTGATCCGGCTGATGCGCGCACCACCATCGGGCCGATGGTCAACGAGAAACAGTGGCAGCGCGTACAGCACTATATTGCACTTGGCGAACAACAGGGCGCGCGCCTGCTGACCGGCGGCAGCGGTCGCCCGGACGGGCTGCACCACGGCTGGTATATCCGCCCGACGCTGTTCAGCGATGTCACCAATGAAATGCCGCTGGCACGCGAAGAGATTTTTGGCCCGGTGCTGAGCATCCTGACCTACCGCGATGAAGCCGAAGCCATCGCCATGGCCAACGACAGCGATTACGGCCTGTCGGCCCTGGTGATCGGAGCGGATGAACAGCATGCGCGCAACGTAGGCGAACAGCTGATCGCCGGCCGCGTAATGATCAACACGCTGGCACACGAACCGCGCGCGCCGTTCGGCGGTTTCCGCCACTCCGGCATAGGCCGGGAGATGGGTCAGGCGGGTATCAGCGCGTTTCTGGAACCGCGGGCGCTGATTGCTGGTTAAGGAGGATGTGAGCGCCGCAGTTGATCGCACTGCGGTGCAGTAGTCGTGTCGGAGCAATATGCCTCTTTCTAGATTGTGACGATCCTGACGCCCATCACCTTTCTGCGCACGCAAAAAAGCGACAAGCTTATGGATGCTTCGGTCCCAAATCTGTCACACAGGCTGAATCGGGACGGTAAGAATATTAGCTAAGGGATTGATTTAACTGGTGCCGGAAACAGGAGTCGAACCTGCGACCTTCGCATTACGAATGCGCTGCTATACCAACTGAGCTATACCGGCATTGAGGCGGGAACTACGGGGAGTAAACATAGAAAAATCGGGGGGATGAGTCAAGATGGTGCCGGTTAAGTGCTGCGTTTTTCAGCATCACCCACGCTGGCTTTAAGATGTGAAGGCGGATTAGCGCCCTCTCGCGCCAGGCACAAAAAAAGGCGAGGCCGCAGCCTCGCCAAAACGTGCTGGCTTCAATCGTAATAAGGAAGCTTACGATCGACACCGTTGATATTGACCAGCACAAAGCCCGTCGGCGTGGTTTTATTGGTCGGCGTACCTGCTGCCGTCGCGACAGTAAGCACGCCTTTCTCGTTCGCCCCAATGCCCGCGACGCCATTGTGCAGGCCAAAGCGCGCCGCCGGTTTGAGGGTGCCCATTTTGGTGGTATCCGTGACCACCGAGAAGTCTGGCTGGAACAGCGAACAGGAGCCGGCTTCAAAACGCGTCGGACCGGTGGTCTTCAGGTTAATCAGCGTGTCGCCACTGTTAGCCCGCAGCTTCACCCACACCACGGCATACGTGGTGCCGACGCGGCTGTAGCGAATATCCAGCACCGCCGGCTGCCCCATGTGGCAGGCGTCAGCCCATACCGTTTCTAGCCGCTGCAGGTTAATCCACGTTTTCCCGGTGCCCGCCAGATTGACCGGCGAAGCGGCCGTTCCGGTTGGCTGGGTAGCGTCGGCTTTACCAATCAGCTCCATCACCCACTGCTGATTCGCCGTCGGGAAGAACAGCTGGCCGAGGCGATACCAGTTATCGGTGTCGGTATTGTTGGTAACTTTGTGGCCGCTGTAATAGCCCGCGCGGAATGAGCCGGTGATCAGCGTGCCGTGGTGCTCTTCGCGGCGATAGCCATAGTCAAAGGTCGACAGCCAGCGTGTGCCGGCCAGATCGTTCGAGATCTTCGCACCGGACTGCAGGCCAATCTGGCGCATGATGACGCGCGCATTATTGAGATTGAACGGCGTGCCGCAATCCTCAATGTTCAGCGTATCAATGCTCCAGGCACCGTCCGAGAGATCACCCGGATTACGCGTGTGCTCGATCCACACGTTGCGCATGATGCCCTGCGTCACGCGCGGCATGTACAGCGTGGCGTCGCCGTAGCCGGTCTGGAAATTACAGTTGCAAACTTCGATAGCGGTTGAGTGGTCCCACTTGCCGTTTGGCGAGTTCGACCAGCCAATATCAAACACCCGACCATAGGTCCACAGCGAGTAGATCTGGTCAAATTTACTGTCGAGCGTATCCAGCGCTTTAATCACCGTGCCGCCGCTGTTTTGCGCACGGAAACAGTAAATATTTAACGTGGTGCCTTCGATACAGGTGTTTTCGAAGAACGGCTGCACGTTGGTGCACATCTCGGCGGTAATGGTGCCTTTGTTGGTGGTGACGTCGGCCGATGCCTGACCGTGCCAGGTAATGCCTTTGATCGCGGTTCGCCGCGCCTTCACTTTGAACACCGTGTTGGCACTTTTGTCGGAGATAATGGTGGTGCGCGGCAGCGAACCCAGCTCCACGTCATCCCCCTGCAGGCCAAAAAAGGCGATCTCGGTGGCGCTGATGTCGATCGGGTTGATCAGGAATTTACCGCCGGGGAAACGCACCGGCAGGTCACGGATATTACCGCTGTAGCCCTGCGTCCATGCCAGCATGCGGTTAAAGGCATCGGTGTCGTTGGCGTAACCGTCCCCTTTCGCGCCAAAGTGGTAGACGTTGACGTCAGCCGGATCGTTGATCACGCGTTTCCAGTAAAAGCCATTGCCGACCGCCAGCGTACCGCCGTCATCGGCGGCCGTGGTGGTGCCGATAAAGCCGGTGAAATCCCCGCCGCCACGGAAGGTAGAGTCCGGGTTGTAGCGGCGCAGGAACGCCAGATCGCCGTTTTTGGCCGGCGCAGTGGTACGCAGTTCAGCAAAAGAGTTAACTTCGATCATCTTAGCCTCCTCGGCATTTCAGGTTTGCAATACAAAGCGTGAGAACAGCGTCAGTGCGCCGCTGGACGGCAGTGCTGATCCCAGAGATCGTTGTGGTTGTTGATGGCGCGCACGGTGCGAATGTCCATGCGTTCGGCGTCATTGCCGTGGGTGTAAATCGGGGAAAAGAGTGAACAGGCGGAGTCGATCACGACGGGCGCCTCAGGGCTGGTGATATTTCGACTGCTGCAGCTTGTCACGAGCAGCAGCGTCATCAAGATTACCGTTGCGGGTTTCCACACGTTTGGCCTCCTCGCGCAGCTGTTGCTGCTGCTGATTGATTTCAACCGCCTGCGCGGCGGTCTTTTCGGCGTGGGCGACATCGGCTTTCGCCTGCTGCTGCACCTTGCCGATTTTCTTGCCGCCGGCGTAGCTGGCGATCAGCGCGGCAATCACGCCGCCAATCGCTGCCAGCCAGTGCCAGCTGCCCGCAAGCTGAGAAAGAAGAAAGCTCATGGTTTGTCCTCCAGCGTTTTTTTCTGCTCCACCAGATTCTTCTGCCGGATGAACTGCGCCAGCACGCCCATCGCCACCATGAAGGCGCCGATCAGGCCGAGATAGTTGTGCGGCAGAATCTCTTTGATATCCGGCGGTAACGCGTTCCACGCATCGAGCGCCGAAGAGGGAAACGACTGCACCCAGGCGCTGAGCATCGACCCCAGCGAGGCCAGCCACACTGACCAGGTTTTAAACAGCAGGCGCGCGTGCTTAACAAACTCCAGCGTGGTGAAACGCTGCAGCAGCAGCATCAGGATGATGGCCGCCAGCACGGCGATGATGAATAACAGCCAGCGCATGTTCATAGCAGCCCCCGGTAGATGTCGTAGGTGCCGCTGCGCATCACTTCGGCATGCCGCCGCGCACGACCGGCGGTTTGCCGCGCCCACAGGCTGTCGAGCATGGCGTTCGCCGCCGCGTCGAAATCGCGTTGCGTCATGGCGGTGAGCATGCCGCGAAACAGTGCCAGACCGTCGACGCCCATCTGGTAGGCCATGCTGATCAGCACGTCGCTGCGCGCCTCATTGCATTGACTCAGCGCCTGCTGCACCAGCGCGCGCTGCTGCATCTCCTGCACCTTGCCCTCAACGATGCACTGCTTCCACACGTCGCCGACGCGGCGCGGCACGCGGAAAATATAGTGACTGAGCGACGCGCCCTTCGGCCCGATGCGAATACCGCCCGCAACGGTGGGAAACCCCTGCGTGTCGAGGTAAGGCGCCTCGCGGTATCCCTCTTCGAAATTCAAAATGGCAATAATCTGGCTCATAACGGTTCCTCTTTGACGGGCGCAACGGCATGAAAAGCTGCGCAAATAGCCACAACACATAAACCTCGCTGATCGGTTGCGCCGGACGGCAGGCAGCCGTTAAGCGCAACGCTCAAGCGCAACTAAACAGTCAGGAAAGGTGAAACGTTCCGTTCAGAACTGGAAAAACAGCAGAGAATTAACGCACGGCGTACAGATGAACGTGGGGCAAACAGCAGTTGTCAAAGCTGGGGTTGTCGTTGCAGGACCGCGTGGGCGCCAGTACCGCGCGGTCCACCCGCGAACGGGTTTCACGCTGGCAGATGCGCTCGGCGGTGCGCAGGGTGATCTCTTCACACTCCAGGCCCAGGGCACTGTCGATGCTGCGCTTCAGGCGGCTGAGCGGCTGACGCCGCCGGTGGCGACGGGTGCGCGCGTTACCGCTGAAGACTGATTTGCCATATTGAATAATCGCCATAACTCCTCCTGTGAATGAGTCTTTGGCGATGGGGTGGTGAGCACGGCGATTCGGCACAGACCGGGACGTCCGTGGCACCACTGAAATCACCCGCAACTGGCTGGCCCGGCCGTAAAAAGCGGCCAGGCGTAAGCAGAGGAGAGTGAAAGCAGAGGACAACTGACGACGCTGCTAAGTGCGTATCCACCCCATCCCAAAATTCACTGACTTTGGGTGGGTTGTCTCGCGCTTGTGCAGCGCCTCAATTGTTTAAGAGCGGGCTCATCCGGGAGCAGTGATGTCGTCCATCTATGGTCAAATTATTAACAGATTCTAATGCATTGGCAAACACTGACGGTTAATTTTTTATTTACCGCCAGTTAAATTTTTGATTTCAGCCGGATTATTTTTTTCGCCGTTTTGCGTACTGGCGTTCAGCCCAGAATCTGATAATCGCGCGCCTGACTCATGATCACCCGCGCAATCACCTGCAACGACGCCGCTTCGTCGAGCGTCAGATACCAGGTTTCGTAGCGCTTGTTGTCGGAGATCACCGCTACCTTCTTGTGCTGTAGCTGCAGCCGCTTGAGGTAGAGCTGGTTGTCGAGGTTGAACAGGTAGATACCGTCGCCGTCGAAGCGGTGCACGCTGATGTCGACAAACAGCTGGTCGCGCGGCGCAAAGGTGCCGGCCATGGAGTCACTGTTCAGGGCAATCAGCCGGATGTTTTCTGCCGGGCGGCCGTTAAACAGCACGCGCGCCTCATCCAGACCGTATTCAATCGCCTGAATGGTCTCGACCAGTTCGTCACGCGCCATGATGCCCTGTGCGCTGCGTTGCCCGATATCCAGGCTTTCGACGCGGAACATGTGCTGTGCATCGATCAGGCGATGGCGCGCCAGCGCCGCATCCGGTTTTTCCATGCCGAACTGCAGCCACTCCACGCGCACGCCTAACAGCTGGCTGAGCGCCAGCAGGTTACTGTCATCCGGTATGGATTGGGCGTTAAACCATTTCCAGACCCCCGGTGTAGAGATCCTGCATCCCCGTTGCTGCAGTGCTTGTGCAACCTGTTTGTTCCGTCCATGTCCGACAATTCCCGCGCTATCGCACGCGGCAATCAGCCTGGCAGTAAAAGCTTGTCTGGTACTCTCTTTTTTAACCATCAGTTAATAGTCTGCCATCAGTAAAAGACTGAATGTTATTTTCATTTTTGCTACCAGTTCATTTTATATTACCGCTAGTTTACTACCCAACCGCTTTTATCAATAAAGCTGGACGATCATTATCCTCTTCGCCCTGGTGGAAACCAGTAATGAATGTCTGACAGCTTGTTCTGACAGGGGTTTTCAGGATTGTTCTGTAACGCTGAGACCAGCACCCACAGCAAAAAATGGGCGAAAAGCCGCGCGCGCGCCACAGATGACAGGAATAAAACGAAAAGCTCTGGAAATAACTGGATCGAAAGCGACAAAAAAAGGCACCGTATCAGGTGCCTGTTTTGATGCCGGAGAGAAAAACTAACGGCGCAGCGTATCGTCGCCCCAGCCAATCCATTTGTAGGTGGTGAGCGCTTCCAGCCCCATCGGACCGCGCGCATGCAGTTTCTGCGTGCTGACCGCCACTTCAGCGCCGAGACCAAACTGGCCGCCGTCGGTAAAGCGGGTGCTGGCGTTCACGTACACCGCCGACGAATCGACTTGGTTCACAAAGCGGTTGGCGTTGCTAATGCTGCGCGTCAGAATGCCGTCGGAGTGCTGCGTGCCGTGCTGACGAATGTGAGCGATGGCCTCATCGATGTCCGCTACCAGTTTGACGTTCAGATCGTTCGACAGCCACTCATCGTCGTAATGGTGCATCTGCACCGCCACCACGCTGGCCGGGCCCTGCTGCAGCCGCGCCAGCACGTTTTCATCGGCGTGCAGCGCAATGTTCTCCTGCGCCATACGCTGCAGAAACGCCGGAATGAAGCGTTCGGCCTGATCGCGATGAATAAGCAGAGTTTCCAGGGAGTTACAGGCGCTGGGACGCTGCTTCTTGGCGTTGACGATCACCTCCAGCGCCGCGTCCGTCTCCATGGTTTCGTCGAGATAGAGATGGCACACGCCGATGCCGCCGGTGATCACCGGAATGGTGGAATTTTCGCGGCACAGCTTGTGCAGCCCGGCACCGCCGCGCGGGATCAGCATGTCAACGTAGCGATCCAGCTTCAGCAGCTGATTGACCAGTTCGCGATCCGGGTTCTCAATCGCCTGCACCGCCGCCGCCGGCAAATCGTGCTGGACGAGCGCGTTCTGGATCACCCGCACCGTGGCAGCGTTGGTGCGGTAAGTCTCTTTGCCGCCGCGCAGAATCGCCGCGTTGCCGGTTTTCAGGCACAGTGACGCCACATCGACCGTGACGTTAGGGCGCGCTTCGTAGATCACGCCGATCACGCCGAGCGGCACGCGGCGTCGCTCAATGCGCAGACCGCTGTCGAGCTGTCCGCCGTCAATCAGCTGGCCAACCGGATCGGCCAGACGGCACACCTGGCGCACGTCGTCCGCAATGCCTTTCAGACGCTGCGGGTTGAGTGTCAGACGATCGAGCAGCGCCGCGCTCATGCCGTTATCGCGCGCATCGGCCAGATCCTGCTGGTTGGCCGCCAGAATGTCGGCACTTTCCGCTTCCAGCCGATCGGCGATGGTCAGCAGTACCTGATTTTTTTGTTCGGTGGAGAGCTCCGCCAGTTTGTACGACGCCTCACGCGCCGCTTTACCCATCTGTTCTAACATCATCCGCTCCTTAACTGACGATCATATCGTCGCGGTGCACCGCAACCGGGCCATATTCGTAACCGAGGATCTCACCAATCTCCTGACTGTGATGACCGGCGATCATGCGCATCGCATCGCTGTTATAGCGCGTGACGCCGTGGGCGATATCGCGCCCCTGCAGGTTACGAATGCGGATCACTTCGCCGCGTGAGAAATTGCCCTGCACCTCGCGGACGCCTTTCGGCAGCAGCGAGCTGCCGCGCTCCAGCACCGCCGCCAGCGCGCCGTCGTCGATGGTGATCTCGCCCGCCGGTGGCGCGCCAAAGATCCAGCGCTTGCGGTTTTCCAGCGGTGACTGCTGCGCGTGGAAGCGCGTCCCGACCGGTTTGCCGTGCAGCACATCGCCGATCACATCAGGGCGGCTGCCCGCCGCAATGATGACGTCAATGCCGGCGCGGCAGGCGACATCCGCCGCCTGCAGTTTGGTGGCCATGCCGCCGGTGCCGAGACCGGAGACGCTGCCGCCAGCCAGCGTGCGCAGCGCGTCGTCAATCTGATGCACATCGCTGATCAGTTCTGCTTCGGGATTGGTGCGCGGATCGGCGGTAAATAGGCCCGGCTGATCGGTCAGCAGCAGCAGTTTATCGGCACCGCCGAGCATCGCCGCCAGCGCGGACAGGTTGTCATTGTCGCCAACCTTGATTTCCGCAGTTGCCACCGCGTCGTTCTCGTTAATCACCGGCACGATATGGTTGTCGAGCAGCGCACGCAGCATATCGCGCGCGTAGAGGAAGCGTTCACGGTCTTCCATGTCGGCGCGCGTCAGCAGCATCTGTCCGATATGGATACCGTAGATGGAGAACAGCTGCTCCCACAGCTGGATTAAACGGCTCTGCCCCACCGCAGCCAGCAGCTGCTTTGAGGCGATGGTCGGTGGCAGTTCCGGGTAACCAAGGTGTTCGCGACCGGCGGCAATTGCGCCTGAGGTGACGATGATAATGCGATGACCGGCAGCGTGCAGTTGTGCACACTGTCGAACCAGCTCCACCATGTGCGCCCGGTTCAGCCGGCGCGATCCGCCGGTGAGGACGCTGGTACCCAATTTGACCACCAGGGTCTGACTGCCACTCATGTTTTTCCTGCCATGTAAGAAAAAAATCTGCGAAGGGACGTTTTAACAGGAGTCAGCAAGGAAGCCAACAGCAGCAAGGGGAAAAGCACAAAAAACGCCTGACAAGCGGGTAGACCAAAAGTTCGCGATTAACAAGAAATCAGAAAAAATGTCATAAAACGTTCATCGCCAGTCGGTAAAACGTCCCGTGTTTTACAAACCCTTTCACGGGTACAACAAATTTTACTCATTGGGATTGATAGCAAAATGAAGAAAAGCACACTGGCACTCGTCGTTTCCGCGCTGGCTCTGGCCTCCACCGCACAAGCCGCAGAAGTGTATAACAAAGACGGTAACAAACTGGATCTGTACGGTCGTGTGAAAGGCATGCACTACTTCAGCGACAACGCAGCCGCTGACGGCGACAAAACTTACATCCGTCTGGGCTTCAAAGGGCAGACGCAGATTAATGACCTGATGACCGGCTACGGTCAGTGGGAATATCAGTTCCAGGGTAACCGTGCGGAAACCAACACCGACGCGAACATCGGTAACAAAACCCGTCTGGGCTTTGCCGGTCTGAAGTTCGGTAACTACGGCTCTGTTGATTACGGCCGTAACTACGGCGTGGTTTACGATGTGCTGGCATGGACCGACGTGCTGCCAGAATTCGGTGGCGACAGCGCCTACACCGACACCTACATGCTGGGCCGTACGTCTGGCGTCGCCACTTATCGCAACAGCAATTTCTTTGGTCTGGTTGATGGCCTGCGTTTCGCGGTGCAGTATCAGGGCAAGAACGATTCCACCAGCGCCAACGGCCGTTCAGAGATTCCTAAGCAGAACGGCGACGGTTACGGTGCGTCACTGGGTTACACCCTTGGCGATAGCGGCGTCAGCCTGATGAGTGCCATCTCCTCTGCTGACCGCACCAACTCACAGGACGTGGCGACGCGTCTGGGTCGTGGTGACAAAGCGGAAGCCTGGGGCGCGGGTATTAAATATGACGCCAACAGCATCTACCTGGCATCGACCTACTCAGAAACCCGCAACATGACGCCAATCACCGGCGGCGTGGCGAACAAAGCCCAGAACTTCGAAGTGGTAGCGCAGTATCAGTTTGACTTCGGTCTGCGTCCATCCCTGGGCTACGTGCAAAGCAAAGGCAAGGACATTGAAGGCATTGGCGATGCGGACATCGTGAAATACGTTGACGTGGCAATGACGTACTACTTCAACAAAAACATGTCAGCCATGGTTGACTACAAAATCAACCAGCTGGATGACAACAACCCACTGGGCATCAACAGCGATGACGTGGTGGCAGTTGGTCTGACCTACCAGTTCTAAGCTTCAGCATTACCCTTATTGTGTCTGTAAAAAAAGAGCCGGCTCATCACCGGCTCTTTCCTGTTTTCAGTCTCACTCAGGTTCAGGCGCTGAGTTTAACCGGCTCTTCTTTGAATCCCGCTGCGGGCCGGAGATCGAGCTTCTGCTCGTGCAGCGTGGCTTTCAGGCGCTCGTGGAAGTTGCGCAGCGTGCTTTCCACTTTCTCATTGTTCTCTTTGCCTTTGATCGTTGCCACGCTCCAGTCGCCGTCTTTATCGAACAGACCGAAGTGGTATTCGTAAGTGAAGTGATCTTCGTGCGCGTTCAGCGTCATCCACCAGCCCCAGAACTCGCGGCTTTCTGGTGCCGGCTTGACGTTGACGCACGCCGCCAGGCAATCAAAGAAGAAACGCGTCTCTTCACATTTTCCTTCGCGGATGTACGGCCCCAATTCGGTGAAGCGCTTAAGCAGGCGACTACGGGGGTGACCACTCGGTAACGTCATGCTAATTCTCTCCCTCAAATAAACCGTATAAAACGCAGCGCGGCGGCAAAACGCCACCGCACGTATTTTCCCGAAGATAAGTTGTAGCAGAGTCTGCGCATTTCGCCAGTTAGCGCTGCAACTGTTTTGCCAGCCAGTCGCAAATTTGATTGAGCGCCTTATCGAAGCTGGCGAACACCGGCGTGGCCGGAATTGCCAGCGCTTTGCCCTGTGCCGAGGAGTTGACGATCAGCTGCGCCTCCTCTTCCGGGCTGAACAGATCGCCGGGCCAGTAAGCGGCCAGCATCGGCACCGGCGTCCGGCGTCCCAGCAGGCCCTGCACTTTGAGCGAATAGCGGTTGAGCTCGGTGCGCAGATTGCTGTCCGAGGTCGACGACATGCCCAGCCGGCTGGCCAGCATATCCATATACATATCCGGCAGCTGCTGCTGGCGCTGCGCATCGACAAACACGTTATGCACCATTGGCCCGAGCGATGCCACCGCTCGCAGGCGCGGCACTTCAAGGTAAGCCAGCCGCGTCGCCACGTTAGCGCCAAAGCGATAGCCGAACAGCGCCACACGCGTGTGGTCAATCCACGGCACGTTGCTCAGCTCGCGCAGCACCTGTTGATGCAGCTGGCTGGTGTCCTGATTGAGCGTCCATTTGCTGCTGAAACCCACCGACGGCATATCCAGCGTCAGCATGGCGATGCCGCGCGGTGCCAGATAATCGTGAAACAGCCGGTAGTGATCGCTCTGCAGCGAGTCGAGGCCGCCGCACAGCAGTACCGTGGGATACGGCGCGCTGGCCTGAGCCGGCATATGCAGGAAGCCGGTGACCGGGCTGCCGCCGCTGATGGGAAACGTCAGTGATTTCAGCTCGCCAGGCAGGCGCTGGGTGGCCTCTTCATATGCGCGATTCGCCAGCACCTGCGCCTGATCGGCCAGCTCGTCACCTTTAATGTAGGGATACGCGGCCAGGCTGTAGAGACTGGCGGCATGTAGCCACTGCTGGCCGGCCTCATCATGCTCGGCGTTCTGCATCGCGCGCTGCTGCCACAGCGCCGCCTGCTTCGACCACTCATAGTTCCAGTTGCCGCCGCGATAGCCAATCACCGTGTCCAGCAGCGTTTCGTCAGTGTGCTCAAGCTTGCTGACGGCAATGCGCGCCAGCACTTCACTGATCTCCTGCGGTGCCAGCCCGCGCCACGTCCACAGCAGCTTATTCAGCATGCGATACCAGCCGCGCTGAGTATCGCCTTCCAGGGCGTTGTGCACCTGCGCCGTCGGGTGGTGCTGGCGATGCACCAGCGAGGAGGTTTCCGGGTGTTTGAAGCGGGGTTTGAACAGTTCTTCGCTGAGGTTTTTCTCGGCCATCGTAAGCTTCTCCTGCGGCAGTCGCATAGATGGCTAAGAGTGTACTGCACCCGCCGCGCGCGCGCGAGGCGCAGAAAGCACAACGCCCGGCATAACCGGGCGTTGTTTGCGTTGCATCAATCAGCTTTTCACAATCGGCGGAATGTACACCACGCCCATGTCCCACGGCTGCTCGATCCAGGTGTCCTGCGGAATATCGACAATGTAGTCGTCCACCAGCGCACGGCCGGCCGGCTTAGCAAAGATGGTGCAGAAACGCGCTTTCGGGTACATGTCACGAATCGCCTGCGCGGTACCGCCGGTATCCACCAGGTCGTCGATCACCACGAAACCTTCACCGTCGCCTTCCGCGCGCTTCAGCACTTTCATTTCACGCTGGTGATCGTGATCGTAGCTGGAGATGCACACGGTATCGACGTAGCGAATCCCCAGTTCACGCGCCAGCAGCGATGCCGGAACCAGACCACCGCGGCTGACCGCGATGATGCCTTTCCACTGTTCCACAGGAAGCAGGCGCTGGGCCAGTTTACGGGCATGAATCTGCAGCATGTCCCAGGTAACGACGTATTTTTCGCTCATAAAAGGAATCCCGGCCAATGAAATTGGCTTAAAAATATGCAAGGGGGAAAAGGTTGCGCGAGATTATAAGGATCTGACGCGTTAAAAACCAGCACCCGTCACATCGGTTGCAGGTTTTTAGCGCGCCTGATGGCGCACCCGGCAGGAAACAGTGATATTCTCTGGCCCATCACGTCAGATGTGCTGACGGCGATCTTTCACTGGAAACCCGCGTGCGAGCGGTATGTCCGCCGCGCTGACACAGGAGACGCGTTGTGTCTGAATTGTCTCAACTTTCCCCGCAGCCGCTGTGGGATATCTTCGCAAAAATCTGCTCGATTCCGCACCCTTCTTATCATGAAGAAGCGCTGGCCGAATACGTTGTTGGCTGGGCTAAAGAGCAAGGTTTCTGGGTTGAACGCGATCAGGTCGGTAATATCCTGATTCGTAAACCTGCTACCGCAGGTATGGAAAACCGTACCCCGGTGGCGCTGCAGGCGCACCTCGATATGGTGCCGCAGAAGAACAATGACACGGTACACGACTTCACCAAAGATCCGATTCAGCCGTACGTTGATGGCGAATGGGTGAAAGCGCGCGGCACCACGCTGGGTGCGGATAACGGTATCGGTATGGCTTCCGCGCTGGCGGTGCTGGCTGACAACAGCCTGACCCACGGTCCGCTGGAAGTGCTGCTGACCATGACCGAAGAGTCCGGCATGGACGGCGCTTTTGGTCTGCAACCGAACTGGCTACAGGCGGACATCCTGATCAACACCGACTCGGAAGAGGAAGGTGAGATCTACATGGGCTGCGCCGGGGGCATCGACTTTATCACTACCCTGCCGCTGAGCCGCGAAGCCGTGCCTGCCGGTTTCGAAACCCTGAAGCTGACGCTGAAAGGCCTGAAAGGCGGCCACTCCGGCGCGGATATTCACCTCGGTCTCGGCAATGCCAACAAGCTGCTGGCGCGCTTCCTCGCCGTGCACGCTGCCGAGCTGGATATCCGCCTGATTGAGTTTACCGGCGGTACGCTGCGCAATGCGATTCCGCGCGAAGCGTTCGCCACGCTGGCCATCGACAGCCATAAAGTGGATGCGCTGAAGTCTGCTGCTGCTCACTTCCAGGCCACGCTGCAGAATGAGCTGGGCATTAAAGAGAAGAACGTCGCCGTACTGAGCGAGCCGCTGGCGCATCAGGGCCAGGCGCTGACCGCAGACAGCCGCGATCGCTTCATTAACCTGCTGAACAGCACGCCAAACGGCGTGATTCGCAACTCGGACGTGGCGAAAGGCGTGGTCGAAACCTCGCTCAACGTCGGTGTGGTCACCATGGAGCAGGACAGCGCCGAGATCATCTGCCTGATTCGCTCGCTGATCGACACCGGTAAAGACTGGGTGGTCGAAACCCTGACCTCGCTGGGTGCGCTGGCCGGCGCGAAAACTGCGCCGAAAGGCGGCTACCCGGGCTGGCAGCCGGATGCCGACTCGCCCATCATGGCGCTGACGCGTAAGACCTATGAAGCGCTGTTTGGCAAGACGCCAAACATTCAGGTAATTCACGCCGGTCTGGAGTGCGGTCTGTTCAAAAAACCGTATCCGAATATGGATATGGTATCGATTGGGCCAACCATCACCGGTCCGCATTCGCCGGACGAGCAGGTGCACATCGACAGCGTAGGTCTGTACTGGAAGCTGCTGACCGCGCTGCTAAACGTGGTACCAGAAAAAGCGTAAGGCTGTTGCGATAAAAAAATCCTGCCCCCGGCAGGATTTTTTATTTACGGCACCGCGGCTGCATCAGGCGACCGCGCTGTAGCGCTCTTCCAGGGCAGCTCAGCCGTTACAACCCCAGCACCAGCTGGCGCTCCAGCTGCGGGTTCACCAGTGTGACGTGCAGGCCCACCAGCCGCACACCGCGTCCGGCGCGGCGCTCGTCCCAGGCCTGACGCGCTACGGCAATCATGTCGTCTTTATTCAGCACCGGCCAGACATGCTCCTGAGTGGTGAGCTGGAAATCGTTGAACTTCAGCTTTACGCCTTGACGTGCAATCTGCTTATCCGGGCGGATCGCACTGAGACGGCGATCGAGCTCGGCGTAGAGAAAATCAATAATCTCCAGGCACTGCTCCCAGTGATGAATATCCTCGCCCAGCGTGCGCTCGACGCCGAGCGATTTGCGCTCGCGCTCCACCACCACATCGCGATCGTCAATGCCGTTGCTGCGCTCCCACAGCACGCGGCCAAATTTACCAAAGCGCTTCAGCAGCTGCGCCAGATCGGCCTGCTGCACGTCGGCGCAGGTGCGCAGTCCCATCTCTTCAAGCTTTTTGGTGGCCACTTTACCGACGCCGGGAATCTTGCTCAGCGGCAGCGTCAGCAGGAAATCCGGCATCACCTGCGGCGTGATCACATACTGGCCGTCGGGCTTGTTCATGTCTGAGGCGATTTTGGCGAGAAACTTGATCGGCGCAATGCCGGCGGACGCGGTCAGGCCGGTTTCACGCAGGATATCGGCGCGAATCGCCTGCGCCATCAGCGTGGCCGATCCCTGACAGTGGTCGCTATCAGTAACGTCCAGATAGGCTTCATCCAGCGACAATGGTTCAATCAGCGGCGTGTAGCGGGTAAAGATGGCGCGAATCTGCTGCGAGGCTTCTTTATAAGCATCAAAGCGGCCGGGCAACAGTTTCAGATGGGGACAGAGACGCAGCGCCGTGGCGGTCGGCATCGCGCTGCGCACGCCGTATTTCCGCGCCGGATAGTTGGCGGTGCTGATTACCCCGCGCTGCACGCGGCTGCCGCCGATGGCAATCGGGATATCACGTAATGAAGGATCGTCGCGCATTTCCACTGCCGCGAAAAAGCAGTCCATATCGACATGAATGATTTTGCGCATACGCCCTCCGGATACTGGATAAGTATACAGCAGAGAAAAACAACGGCAATATTTGTGGCGCGTGCGATTAAAGTTTACAAATTTATGGTCGTATTCCCTTTAAGATTGCACCATTTTCTCGGACATCGGCTTGATTAAACGCCAGACAATGATAATGTTGCGCTGCGGTAGCGGATATTTCCGATAATGCAATACAGTGACGCGCTGCGTCAGCGTTCCTCTTCACTTCAAGGTACACACAGAATGGGCAGAATCGCATTATTGTTTGCGATGATTCTTATGCCGCTCCTGAGCTGGGCAATAACGCCTGAGCCAATGCAGCCGCTGGCTCCGGTGAGCAAAGAGTTAAAGAAACAATTACTGGGTACACCGGTATTTATTCAGATCTTCAAGGAAGAGCGTACGCTGGAACTGTACGGCAAAATCGGTAATGAATATCGTCTGCTGGACAGCTATCGCATCTGTAACTTCTCCGGCGGCCTCGGGCCAAAACGTCGTCAGGGCGATTTTAAAAGTCCAGAAGGCTTTTATAACGTGAAGATGAATCAGCTCAAGCCGGACAGCCGTTTTTATCGCGCCATCAATACCGGATTCCCGAATCAGTACGATCGCGCCAAGGGCTATAACGGTAACTATCTGATGATTCACGGCGATTGCGTGTCGGTGGGCTGCTATGCCATGACCAACGCGTCGATGGATGAGATCTTCACTTACGTGAACGCCGCGCTGCGCAACGGTCAGCAGGATGTGCAGGTCAACATCTTCCCGTTCCGCATGACCGACAGCAACATGCAGCGTCATCGTTACTCGACCTACATCAGCTTCTGGCGTGAACTGCAGCCGGGCTATGCATACTTCGCCAAATACCACGTGCCGCCAACGGTCAACGTGACGGCAACCGGTCAGTATGCGGTGAACAACACGCCGGTCATGAACACGCCGGAAGCGGCGTCGAAATCATTCCTGGCGCTCACCCATGTAAAATAATGCCCACTCACCTGGCACGATGCGGTGCCAGGTTTCATTACCGGTCAGCGGCTGCGTCGCAATCACCGTCACCACGTCTTGCGGCGTGGTCTGTTGCAGAAAATCAATCTCCACATCCTGATCGAGCAGCTTCGCTTTGCCAAACGGCGCCCGGCGCGTAATCCAGTACAGATTGGTTGAGCAGAAGGCCATCAGATAGCGTCCGTCAGACAGCAGCATATTGAACACGCCCTTCTCACGCAGTTCCGTCGCCAGCTCCGCCACATAGCGAAACACCGCCGGCCAGTTGCCCGGCGTGCGCGGATAGCGCTCAGCCAGCTTATGCAGAATCCAGCAAAACGCCTTCTCGCTGTCGGTTTCGCCCACTGGACGGAAATGTCCGGTCTCCAGCTGGCGATAGCCCTTTAGCTGGCCGTTATGCGCGTAAGTCCAGTTGCGGCCCCATAGTTCGCGGGTAAACGGATGGGTATTTTCCAGTGACACCTGGCCGCGATTGGCCTGACGAATATGCGCCACCACCGAGTGCGACTTGATCGGATACTCCTGCACCAGGCGGGCAATCGGTGAGTTGTAGCTCGGCAGCGGATCTTTAAAGGTGCGGCAGCCTTTATCTTCGTAAAAGGTGATGCCCCAGCCATCTTTGTGCGGCCCGGTTCCACCGCCACGCTGCACCAGACCGGTAAAACTGAAACAGATATCCGTGGGGACATTGGCGCTCATCCCGAGCAATTCGCACATAGCAACCGCCTTATCAGAACCTCCCGCGGGCGCGGGAGGAGCACGTCATCACTTAACCATCTCTTTTTCGATTAACAGCATCAGGATGTGGATCACTTTGATGTGAATCTCCTGAATGCGATCGGCATATCCAAAGTGCGGCACGCGAATTTCGATATCGGCCGTACCGGCCATTTTGCCACCGTCTTTGCCGGTCAGGGTAATCACTTTCATGCCTTTGGCGCGCGCGGCTTCTACGGCTTTGATGATATTCGCCGAGTTACCCGAAGTGGACAGCCCCAGCAGCACATCGCCCTCGCGCCCGACCGCCTCGATGTAGCGGGAGAACACATAGTCGTAGCCAAAATCGTTGCTGACGCAGGAGAGATGGCTGACATCCGAAATAGCGATGGCCGGATAGCCAGGACGATTTTCGCGGTAGCGCCCGGTCAGCTCTTCAGCGAAGTGCATGGCATCGCAGTGCGAGCCGCCGTTGCCGCAGGAGAGCACTTTGCCACCGGCTTTGAAGCTATCGGCCAGCAGCACGGCTGCGCGCTGAATGGCGTGAATGTTGGCTTCATCACTCAGGAACTTATTGAGCGTATCGGCGGCTTCATTGAGTTCTGAGCGAATAATGTCCTGATACATAGGGATGTCCTTTAGAGGAAAATTGACCCAGCAAGTTTAACGGAATGGGCCAGAGCCGCAAAGCGCCCGCAGCAGGGAAAAGCGCGACGCCGCATCGACGTCCGCTTGCCGGCGTGATTTTGTGAGTTCGGTTGTAATTGCGATGTAAACAGATTGATAAATTTCGTCCGCTGCTCTAAACCTGATTACTAACAGGTCAGACCTCTTACAACTTACGGAGCGGTTCATTATGTTGCTTGCCTCGATCATCGCGACGCTGGTGTTAATTAGCGCCCTCTTCTACCATCAGGTTTCACTGCGGCTCAGCAGTGCGATTGTGCTGCTGTGGACCGCGGCACTGGCCGCCACCGGCCTGTGGACGCCGTGGCTGCTACTGCCACTGGCGATTATTCTGCTGCCTTTCAACCTGCCGGCGATGCGCCGCAGCATGTTCTCTAAACCGGCGCTGCACAGCTTCCAGAAGGTGATGCCGCCGATGTCGCGCACCGAAAAAGAAGCGATCGACGCCGGTACCACCTGGTGGGAAGGCGATCTGTTTCGCGGTAAGCCGGACTGGCAGAAACTGCACAACTATCCGCAGCCGCGCCTGACCGAAGAGGAGCAGGCGTTTCTGGATGGCCCGGTGGAAGAAGCCTGCCGCATGGCTAACGACTTCGAGATCACCCACGAACTGGCCGATCTGCCACCGGAGCTGTGGGCATATCTCAAGCAGCACCGCTTCTTTGCCATGATCATCAAAAAAGAGTACGGCGGTCTGGAGTTTTCCGCTTATGCGCAGGCTCGCGTGCTGCAGAAGCTGGCGGGCGTGTCCGGGATTCTGGCGATTACCGTCGGCGTGCCGAACTCGCTGGGCCCGGGTGAACTGCTGCAGCATTACGGTACCGATGAGCAGAAAGATCACTATTTGCCACGTCTGGCGCGCGGCGATGAGATCCCCTGCTTTGCGCTGACCAGCCCGGAAGCGGGTTCCGACGCCGGTGCCATCCCCGATACCGGTGTGGTGTGCATGGGCGACTGGCAGGGCCAGCAGGTGCTGGGCATGCGCCTGACCTGGAACAAGCGCTACATCACCCTGGCACCGATTGCCACCGTGCTCGGCCTCGCCTTCAAGCTCTCCGACCCGGATCATCTGCTGGGCGAAACCGAAGAGCTGGGCATTACCTGTGCGCTGATCCCGACCCACACGCCAGGCGTTGAGATTGGCCGTCGCCACTTCCCGCTCAACGTGCCGTTCCAGAACGGTCCGACGCGCGGTAAAGATATCTTTGTGCCGATCGATTACATCATCGGCGGTCCGGCGATGGCCGGTCAGGGCTGGCGCATGCTGGTTGAGTGCCTGTCGGTAGGACGCGGCATTACTCTGCCGTCTAACGCGACCGGCAGCCTGAAAAGCCTGGCGCTGGCGACCGGTGCCTACGCGCACATTCGCCGCCAGTTCAAAGTCTCTATCGGGAAAATGGAAGGCATTGAGGAGCCGCTGGCGCGCATCGCCGGTAACGCTTACGTGATGGACGCGGCGGCGACGCTGATCACCAGCGGCATCATGCTGGGCGAAAAACCGGCGGTGCTGTCAGCGATTGTTAAATACCACTGCACCCATCGCGGCCAGCGCGCGATTATTGATGCGATGGATATCGCCGGCGGTAAAGGCATTATGCTCGGTGAGAACAACTTCCTGGCGCGTGCCTATCAGGGCGCCCCGATTGCCATTACCGTTGAGGGCGCGAACATCCTGACGCGCAGCATGATTATCTTTGGCCAGGGGGCGATCCGCTGCCATCCGTGGGTGCTGGAGGAGATGAATGCCGCCGCGAAGAACGATCTGGTCGCCTTTGACCGCGCGCTGTTCAGCCATATCGGCCACGTCGGCAGCAACAAAGTGCGCAGCCTGTGGCTTGGCCTGACCGGCGGTCGCACCAGCGCCACGCCAACCCGTGACGTCACCCGCCGCTACTATCAGCAGCTGAATCGCCTGAGCGCCAACCTTGCGCTGCTGTCGGATGTGTCGATGGCAGTGCTGGGCGGCAGCCTGAAACGTCGCGAACGTATTTCGGCACGCCTCGGCGATGTGCTGAGCCAGATGTATCTGGCGTCAGCCACGCTGAAACGCTATGACGATGAAGGCCGTAACGAAGCGGATCTGCCGCTGGTGCACTGGGGCGTGCAGGATGCGCTGCATCAGGCGGAAGTGGCGATGGACGATCTGCTGCGCAACTTCCCGAACCGCCTGGTTGCGGGTGCACTGCGGCTGGTGATTTTCGCCGGCGGCAAACACTGCCCGGCACCGTCCGATAAGCTCGATCACAAGCTGGCCAAAATGCTGCAGTTGCCGTCCGCCACCCGCACCCGTCTGGGCCGCGGCCAGTATCTGACGCCGGGCGAGCATAATCCGGCCGGTCAGCTGGAACAGGCGCTGCAGGATGTGATGGCGGCGGAAGTGATTCACGATCGTCTGTGTCAGCAGCAGAAAAAACACTTCTCCTTCACCCGGCTGGATGCGCTGGCCCAGCGCGCGCTGAAAGAGGGCTGGATTGACGAGAGCGAGGCGAAGGTGCTGACACGTGCCGAAACCAGCCGGCTGAAAGCCATCAACGTGGACGATTTTGCGCCCGAAGCGCTGGCGGTGGCGAAACCGGACAGCAAACCCAAACCGAACGCCCGCCCCAGCGAAGCGGCGTAACCCTGAAAAGCCTCCAGCCGGAGGCTTTTTTTATGCCCTGCGGCGCGGGCTAAGCGCACTCAGCGCCTGTGCCAGACGCGTTTAGACGTCTAAGCGTCTCGATTGCCAAGTGTTAACATCCTGTTTATAGTGGCTGCAGCACAAGGTTACTCCGCAACGACATTCGCGCTTAAGGCACCCGATAATGACGCAGCCCAACCTGATCCCCGAGAGCAAACTACCGGCGCTCGGCACCACCATTTTCACCCAAATGAGCGCCCTCGCCGCGCAGCACAACGCCATCAACCTGTCGCAGGGCTTTCCCGATTTCGACGGCCCGCGCTATTTGCAGCAGCGCCTGGCACATCACGTCAGTGAAGGCGCCAACCAGTACGCGCCGATGATTGGCACCCTGCCACTGCGCGAGGCGATCGCCGATAAAACCGCAGACATCTACGGTCATCGGCCGGATATCAACAGCGACATCACCGTGACGGCGGGTGCGACCGAAGCGCTGTACGCCGCGATCACCGCGCTGGTGCGGCCGGGCGATGAAGTGATCTGCTTCGATCCCAGCTACGACAGCTATGCGCCAGCGGTTCAGCTGGCTGGCGGCGTGCTGAAACGCATCGCGCTGCAGCCGCCCGCTTTTCAGGTCGACTGGCAGGCCTTCAGCAGTCTGCTGAGCGCGCGCACCCGGCTGGTGATCGTCAACACGCCGCATAATCCCTCCGCCACCGTATGGCACGCCAGCGACTACGCCGCGCTGTGGCAGGCAATCGCCGGACAGGAAATTTATGTGCTCAGCGATGAAGTCTATGAGCACATCTGTTTTGATGAGCAGGGCCATGCCAGCGTGCTGGCGCATGCCGACCTGCGTCAGCGCGCCATTGCGGTCTCCTCCTTCGGCAAAACCTTTCATATGACCGGCTGGAAAGTGGGTTACTGCATCGCTCCGGCGGCGATCAGCGCCGAAATCCGCAAAGTGCATCAGTATCTCACTTTTTCAGTGAATACCCCGGCGCAGCTGGCGATTGCCGATATGCTGCGCCAGCAGCCGGAACATATTGATGAGCTGCCGGCCTTCTACCGCGCCCGGCGTGACCGCCTGACGCAGGCGCTGGCCGCCAGCCGGTTTAAGGTGCTGCCCTGTGCCGGCACCTATTTCCTGCTGGTGGATTACAGCGCGATTTCCGATTTGGATGATGTCAGTTTCTGCCAGTGGTTAACCCGCGAAGTCGGCGTGGCGGCGATTCCGCTGTCGGTATTCTGCGCAGACCCTTTCCCGCACAGGCTGATTCGCCTGTGCTTTGCTAAACAGGAAGCGACGCTCGACGCCGCTGCGGAGCGTTTATGTCAGCTTTAAAACTTACCGTATTACAGGAAACCCTGAGCTGGATGGATGGCGCGGCCAACCTGCGCCATTTTGATGCCGTGCTGCAGGGCTTGACGGGCCGCGATGTCATCCTGCTGCCGGAAATGTTTACCACCGGCTTCGCCATGGAGGCGGCGGCCAGTTCGCTGCCGCAGGATCAGGTGGTGGCGTGGCTGCACGGCCATGCCAAAGCCCTCAATGCCCTGATCGGCGGCAGTGCGGCGATTCAGAGCGACCAGGGCGCGGTAAACCGCTTCCTGCTGGTGGAGCCGGACGGCACGCTGCATCAGTACGACAAGCGCCATCTGTTCCGCATGGCCAGTGAGCATCAGCACTATGTGCCCGGTGAAACGCGCGAGGTATTTCACTGGCGCGGCTGGCGTATTCTGCCGCAGATTTGCTACGACCTGCGCTTCCCGGTGTTTTCACGCAACCAGAATGATTACGATCTGGCACTGTACGTCGCCAACTGGCCGGCTCCGCGCGCGCTGCACTGGCAGGCGCTGCTGCTGGCGCGCGCCATCGAAAATCAGGCCTATGTAGCCGGTTGCAACCGCGTCGGCAGTGACGGCAATCAGCATCAATACAGCGGCGACAGCCGGATTATCTCGCCGCAGGGTGAGATCCTCGCGGCCGCGGAGCCCTTTGCCCGCGCGCGCCTTGACGCCGAGCTGTCGCTGGAAGCGCTGCAAGACTATCGCGAACGCTTCCCGGCCTGGCGCGACGCCGATGAATATACGCTGAACCAATAAAAAACCCCGGCCAGGCCGGGGTTCGCGATATTCACGTCAGTTGCTTACAGATCGAACCGGTCGAGGTTCATCACTTTGGTCCAGGCGGCCACGAAGTCGTTAACGAACTTCTGCTTCGCATCGCTGCTGGCGTAAACTTCCGCCAGCGCGCGCAGGATGGCGTTAGAACCAAACACCAGATCGGCGCGGGTGCCGCTGTACTTCACTTCTCCGCTCTGACGATCGCGGCCTTCGAACAGCTCGGCGCTCTCATCGGTGGCGCGCCACGCGGTGCGCATGTCCAGCAGATTGATGAAAAAGTCGTTGCTCAGCACGCCCACGCGATCGGTAAACACGCCGTGCGCGCTGCCGTCGAAGTTGGTGCCCAGCACGCGCAGACCACCCAGCAGTACCGTCAGCTCTGGCGCGCTCAGCGTCAGCTGTTGCGCTTTGTCCAGCAGCAGGGTTTCGGTGGAAGAACCGCCCTGCACGCGGCGATAGTTACGGAAACCATCGGCCAGCGGCTGCAATACGTTGAATGACTCGACATCCGTCTGGTCCTGACGCGCATCCACGCGGCCTGGCGTGAACGGCACCTGCACCGCGACGCCTGCCGCTGCTGCCGCCTGCTCAATCCCGACGCTGCCCGCCAGCACAATCACATCCGCCAGCGATGCTTTACCTGACTCCTGCTGAATCTTTTGCAGCACCGGCAGCACATCACGGGTGACGCTGGCGTTGACCGCCCAGCCGTTCTGTGGCGCCAGCGCCAGACGGGCACCGTTCGCGCCGCCGCGTTTATCGCCGCCACGGAAGGTGGAAGCGGATGCCCAGGCCGCAGAGACCAGCTGGCTGACGCTCAGACCCGAAGCGGCAATTTTCGCTTTCAGATCGGTGATGTCATCCGGCGTTGGCTGATGCGTGGCCTGCGGTAACGGATCCTGCCACAGCAGATCTTCCTTCGGCACTTCCGGACCGATGTAACGCGCTTTTGGCCCCATATCGCGGTGCGTCAGTTTGAACCAGGCACGGGCGAAGGCTTCGTTAAACGCCTGCGGATCGTTGAGGAAACGACGCGAAATCTTCTCGAATTCCGGATCGAAACGCAGCGTCAGGTCGGTGACCAGCATGGTCGGCTTGCGTTTTTTCTCTGGATCGAACGGATCGGGGATAATCGCTTCGGCATCAACCGCTTCGAACTGAATCGCGCCCGCCGGGCTGTGCGTCTGCACCCACTCATATTTGAACAGGTTCTCGAAGAAGTAGTTGCTCCACTGCGTTGGCGTTTGCGTCCATACCACTTCCAGACCAGAAGTGATGGCATCCGCACCGGCACCGCTGCCGTAGCTGCTGTGCCAGCCCAGGCCCTGCGCTTCCAGCGGTGAGGCTTCCGGATCGACGCCCACGTGGCTGGCTGCCGCTGCACCGTGGGTTTTACCCAGCGTGTGGCCGCCGGCAATCAGCGCGACGATCTCTTCATCGTTCATGCCCATGTTGCCAAAGGTGGCACGAATCGCCGGTGCCGCCGAGCGCGGATCGCCGCTGGCTTCCGGACCTTCCGGGTTGACATAAATCAGACCCATTTCTGTTGCGCCGAGCGGCGCGTTTGCCAGGCTTTCCGGATGGCGGTGCGCCAGCCATTCGGTCTCATGTCCCCAGTCCACGTCCATGTCCGGTTCCCAGACGTCTTCACGACCGGCACCAAAGCCGAAGGTACGGAAGCCGGCGTTTTCCAGCGACACGTTACCGGCAAGAATGTAGAGATCGGCCCAGGAAATTTTCTGGCCGTACTTCTGTTTTACCGGCCACAGCAGACGACGCGCTTTGTCGAGGCTGACGTTATCCGGCCAGGAGTTAAGCGGCGCAAAGCGCTGCTGACCACGCCCGGAACCGCCGCGCCCGTCGATGGTGCGATAGGTACCGGCGCTGTGCCACGCCATACGAATGAACAGCCCAATGTAGCTGCCCCAGTCGGCAGGCCACCAGGATTGTGAATCGGTCAGCAGTGCACGAATATCGGCTTTCAGCGCGGCGTAATCCAGCTTGCTGAACTCTTCACGGTAGTTGAAATTGTCACTGAGGGGGTTAGAACGGCTGGAATGCTGGTTTAACAGATCGACGCGCAGCATGTTTGGCCACCAGTCGCGGTTAGTGGTCCCGCTACCGGCGCCACGCGCTAAAACGCTTTTCTCTTCCGATGCTCCATGATGAAAGGGGCATTTTCCTGAGGCGGCTGCATTATCATTATTTTCGGGCGTGCTCATTTCTCGGCTCCATTGGCTTCACGTTGTCCGGTTAAGATAACCGCACCGTGTTGCAGAATATATTTGGATGGACCGAAGGTTTTGATAGTTACTGGCTTTCAAGCGCGAGGTTTGTGATAGAGAGCACGCATTTCAGCGGGCCGGGGAGGGTGTGAAACCGGCACTGCAAGTCGCACACTATTCGTAGCGGCGCGATTTATCGCGCAATAAATTGCGCCGCTACCAAAACACAACCGTTGTTAAGCGGATTTACAATTTAACTGACAGGCATTGCGCCATTGATGGCGACCAGGATTAACTCCCGCGGTAGGTCGACCACGACCACGGTGAAATGAGGAACGGCAGGTGATAATGGCTGCCGGCGGCGCCAATTACGAAATCAATCTGCGCGCTGACATACAGCGCATCACGCCCGTCGGCAGCAAAATAGTCACCGATCTCCGCGGTTAAGCGATAGTGGCCCGGCGCCAGCGGCTCAGGCGTGAGATCTTTAATGCGCCCGTCGCTGTCGGTTTCGCCCTCAGCCACCGGCAGCCAGCCTTCCGGGCTGTTCTGCTCCAGCGACATCGCGACGCCAATCGCTGGTTTGCCCAGCGCGGTGTCGAGAATATGGGTGGTAATGGTGCTCATGTGATGCTCTCCTTAAGCCGTAACAGGGTAATTTCCCGCAGCTGCGCCAGCGCTTCCTGCTGCTCAGTCTCTTCATCATTGTTGAGCCTGCGCTGTAATTCCGCCAGCATCTGCTCGCCGCTGCGCCCTTTGGCGCGAATCAGAAACACCCGGCCAAAGCGCTGCTCGTAACGTTCGTTACCGGCCAGCATCGCCAGCTGCAGCGCACCGTTGGCCTGCTGCATCGCCGCCTGCTCCTGCCGCGACAGCGCGGCTTCTTTATTCGCGCCCTGCGCTTTTTCGCCGATGCGCGGATGGGCGCTCAGCGCCTGTTGCAAGGCGTCGCCCTGCCACGCCAGCGCCAGCTGTTGCGCCGTGGTGTACAGCGCCGTCAGGCTGGCGAACGGCCGCGCCGCCACCAGCGCCTGCTGCCAGGCGGGAATCGCCACACAGTGGGCAATCGCCGCCTGCGCCTGGGCAGTGCTCGCCTGATTAAAATCGTTCAGATCCATTTCGCCGCTCCTTTAGCTGCGCGCCAGATCGCACACCGCCTGCAGATAGGCTTGCACGCCGAGCGCCACATCGTCAGCCTGCACCGATTCCGCCGGATGATGGCTGATGCCGCGATGGTTGCGCACAAACAGCATGCCCACCGGCCAGCGCTCAGCGATAGCAATCGCGTCATGACCGGCACCGCTCGGCAGCGCCAGACTGCGCCCCTGCACGGTTTCTACCGCATGGCTCAGCGCCTGCTGCAGCCGCGCATCGCAGGCGGTGGCCGCGATGCGATAGTATTCGTTAGCGCTGAAGCTGAGACCGCGCCGCAGCGCGATCGCCTCCGCCTGGGTCAGCAGGCTGGAGAGCAGACGCTCCAGCGGCTCATCCTGCGGTCCGCGCACGTCCAGCGACAGCTGCACTTCGCCAGGAATAACGTTGACGGCCCCCGGCAGGCAGCTCAGCGTGCCCACTGTGGCCACCAGCTGCGCATCCTGATCCTGCGTGGCCTGTTCAACAAACACCATCCACTCGGCTGCCGCTGCCAGCGCGTCTTTGCGGTGGGTCATCGGTACCGTGCCGGCATGACCCGCCTCACCCGTGAAGCGGCAGTTGAGACGGCGCGCGCCATTAATTGCCGTCACCACACCGAGCGCCAGATTTTCCTGTTCGAGGCATGGTCCCTGCTCAATGTGCAGTTCGAGATAAGCCACAATGTCGCTCACCTCACGTGCCGCCTGCGGGATCAGCGCCGCGTCCAGGCCGAGGTCCTGCATCGCCTGCGCCACCGTAATGCCGTTGCCGTCCGGATGCGACACCCAGCTTTCCGGCCAGCTGCCGGTGAGGCCACGGCTGCCGAGCAGCGTGATGCCAAAGCGCGTGCCCTCTTCGTCGCCGAAGCCGACGATTTCAATCGCCAGCGGCAGGCGCTGCTGATGATCGTGCAGCCACTGTACGGTTTCGATGGCGCTCAGCACGCCCAGCATGCCGTCGTAACGTCCGGCGTTGCGCACGGTATCGAGGTGTGAGCCGAGCAGCAGCGCCGGTGCGCCCGGCTCTGCCGCTTCATAGCGACCGCAGATATTGCCGACCGCATCCTGCCACGTGTGCATGCCTGCCGCCTGCATCCACTCAGCCACGCGCGCGTTGGCGCGCACCTGCTCCGGCGACAGATAGACGCGGGTCAGTCCCTCTTCGCTCTCACTGATTGCTGCCAGCGCGTCACAGCGCGCCATCACCCGCGCCGCCGCTGACTGCGCCTCACCGGCGCTCATCAGGCTATGACTCATGCGTGGCTCCCGTAGTGGTCCCAGGCGGCCTGCAGCGCCGCGCCCTGAGTGGTGCGGAAACCGACGTGATTCAGCACGGACTCCAGCGCGCTCAGCGTCAGCATCACGCAATCTTTGCGCGCGTTATAGCCCATGGTGCCGATGCGCCACACTTTGCCGTGCAGCGGACCGAACGAGGTGCCAATCTCAATGCCGAAATCGTCCAGCATCAATTTGCGTACCTGGTCGCCGTTGATGCCCTGCGGGATCACCACGCCAAGCACGTTGTTCATCTTATGTTTGAGATCGCCAAAGGTTTGCAGCCCCATGCCCTGAATGCCTTTCAGCAGCGCATCACCGTGCAGTTTGTGGCGTGCGATGCCGTTATCCAGTCCTTCCTGCAGGATCAGGCGGGCACATTCACGTGCGCCAAATAGCGCCGAGGTGGCTTCGGTATGGTGGTTGAGCCGCTCCGGTCCCCAGTAATCCATGATCATGCCGAGATCGAAGTAATTGGAATAGATCATCTCGTCGTCGCCATCCTGATGCGCATCGGTGCGGATGCCCTGCTCCACGCACTTACGCTGGCGGATCACCGCTTCCATCTGCGGACTCAGGGTGATCGGCGAGGTGCCGGACGGACCGCCGAGGCATTTCTGCATGCCGGCAGAGACCGCATCCAGCCCCCAGGCATCGGTTTCCAGCGGATTGCCGCCCAGTGACGCGGTGGCATCGGTGTATAACAGCACACCGTACTGGCGGCAAATCGCGCCGAGCTGCTCCAGCGGCTGCAGCATGGTGGTTGAAGTATCGCCCTGCACCGTCAGCAGCAGGCGCGGTTTGACTTTTTTGATCGCATCTTCGATCTGGTCCGGCGTAAACACCTCGCCCCACGGTACCTCAATGGTGTGCACGTCCGCGCGGCAGCGACGGGCGATTTCGCACAGCAGATGGCCGAAGCGGCCGAACACCGGTACCAGCACTTTATCGCCCGGGCGAATCGCCGACAGCAGGATGGCTTCGATCCCGGCGCGTGAGGTGCCATCAATCAGCAGGGTCCAGCGGTTTTCGGTGCGGAATACGCCACGGTACAGCGCCATCACTTCATTCATGTAGTGCGTCATCGCCGGATCGTACTGCCCCAGCAGCTGGCTCGACATGGCGCGCAGCACGCGCGGATCGGCGTTGATCGGGCCCGGTCCCATCAGCAGACGCTGCGGCGGATTGATTTGTGAAAACTGGCTGATATCCATGAGGGTTTCCTTATTGTTCGGTTACAGACGCACGGTCGAAATAAACTGCCTCAGCTCGGCGGTTTGTGGGTTAGCAAACAGCGTTTTGCTGTCGCCCTGCTCCCACACGCGCCCCTGATGCATAAACACCACGCGATCGCCCACGTCACGGGCGAAGTTCATTTCATGGGTGACGAGGATCAGCGTCATGCCTTCGGCAGCCAGCTGCTCCAGCACTTTCAGCACTTCACCCACCAGTTCCGGATCGAGCGCCGAGGTGATTTCGTCACAGAGTAAAACTTTTGGCTGCATCGCCAGCGCGCGGGCAATCGCCACGCGCTGCTGCTGACCGCCCGACAGGTTGGCCGGGTAATAATTGAGGCGCTCGCCGAGCCCGACTTTTTCCAGCATCTGCGTCGCCAGCGTGCGGCACTCCGCCTCGCTCTTTTTCAGTACGCGGCGCGGTGCCAGCATCACGTTTTCCAGCGCCGTCATGTGCGGGAACAGGTTGAAGTTCTGGAACACCATGCCCACCGAGCGGCTGATTTCACGCGCCTGCGATTCACGATCGGTAATCGTCATGCCGCCCAGTTTGATGCTGCCTTCCTGATAGCCTTCCAGCCCGTTCATGCAGCGCAGCAGGGTACTTTTGCCGGAGCCGCTGCGGCCGATGATGGAGATCACTTCGCCGTTGTCGATATCCAGATCGACCCCTTTCAGTACGTGGTTATCACCGTAGTACTTCTGGACCTGATTAAT
Organism: Pantoea dispersa; assembly: GCF_035783935.1. Taxonomy (GTDB): domain Bacteria; phylum Pseudomonadota; class Gammaproteobacteria; order Enterobacterales; family Enterobacteriaceae; genus Pantoea; species Pantoea dispersa_C. The sequence goes on from NZ_JALKOV010000008.1 coordinate 247,230, forward strand.
GGTGATGAGCGGCATTGAATTTTTTCTCCAGGTACTGGCTGTAACGCGACAGCGGATAACACATCAGGAAGTAACCGAGCGCCACCAGGCCAAACACCTTGAAGGGCTGATACGTCACATTGTTAAGAATGGTGCCGGCTTTGGTCAGCTCGACAAAACCGATAATCGACGCCAGCGCGGTGCCCTTGATCACCTGCACGGCAAAGCCAACGGTTGGCGCAATGGCGATGCGGATTGCCTGCGGTGCCACCACGCGATACAGCGTCTGGCCAAAGTTCAGGCCGAGGCAGCGCGACGCTTCCCACTGCCCTTTTGGCAGCGCGCGAATACTGCCGTACCAGATATCCAGCAAAAACGCGCTGGTATACAGCGTCAGCGCCAGCGACGCCGCCGTCCAGGGCGCAACGTCGATGCCGAACAGGCCGACGCCGAAGAAGGCGAGAAACAGCTGCATCAGCAGCGGCGTGCCCTGAAACAGCTCGGTGTAGCAGCGAATCAGGCGGGTGAGCCAGCGCCGCTGCAGCAGACGCAGAAACAGCAGCGGCAGCGTCACCAGCGTGCCGCCGAAAAAGGCCACCAGCGACAGCAAAATCGTCCAGCGCGCCGCCAGCAGCAGGTTGCGCAGGATGTCCCAGTCAGTAAACGTTGTCATGCCGGCTGCGCTCCAAACCATTTGCGACCCAGCGCCAGCAGCAGCTGACGCATGGCAATCGACAACGCCAGATAAATCAGCGTGGTCACCAGATAGACTTCAAAACTCAAAAAGGTGCGCGACTGAATCAGGTTGGCGGCAAACGTCAGCTCTTCATACGAGACCTGCGACACCACCGACGAGCCGAGCATCACAATGATGCACTGGCTGACCAGCGCCGGATAAATACGCTGCAGCGAGGGCGGCAGCACCACGCGGATAAAGGTTTGCGTGCGGCTGAGTCCGAGCACGCGCCCGGCTTCCCACTGCCCGCGCGGCGTCACCTGGATGCCGGCACGGATGATTTCAGTGCTGTAGGCGCCAAGGTTAATCAGCATCGCCAGCAATGCCGCTTCACCCGCCGTCAGTTTCAGACCGAGATTGGGCAGACCAAACACGATAAAAAACAGCTGCACCACGAACGGCGTATTGCGAATCAGCTCGACGTAGATGCCCCACAGGCGGCTGGCCCAGCCCGGTTTGCCGCTGCGCAGCGCCGCGCCGAGAATGCCCAGCCCGACGCCGCCCACTGTCGCCAGTACCGTAAGCTGCACCGTGACCCACAGCCCGGCCAGCAGCTCTGGCCAGTGCGGCCAGAGATCTGCAAAGTTAAGTTGCCCAATCATTGGCCGTTCCTGTTATGCGCCGAGGTTGGCAGGCAGCGGCGCTTTCAGCCACTCTTCCGACAGCTTGTTCAGCGTGCCGTCTTTGATGCCCTGCTCAATCAGCGCGTTCACTTTCTCTTTCAGCGCCGGCTCATTCTTTTTCAGGCCGATAAAGCACGGTGAATCTTTCAGCATAAACTGCGGCACCGGCGCTTTTTCCGCGTTCTGCCGCGCAATCGCCGCGACCACCAGGTTACCGGTAGCGACGTACTGCACCTGACCGGAGAGATAGGCGGACAGCGTGGTGTTGTTATCTTCGTAGCGCTTCACCTGAGCATCTTTCGGGGCAACATCGCTCAGCACCATGTCTTCTACCGCACCGCGCGTCACGCCAATCGATTTCCCGCTCAGGGCTGCCGCATCTTTCAGCGTCTCGCCTTTCGGGCCAAACACGCCGAGGAAGAACGGCGCATAGGCGCGACTGAAGTCGATCACTTTTTCGCGCTCGGCGTTTTTGCCCATGCTGGAGATCACCAGATCGACTTTATCGGTCTGCAGATACGGTACGCGGTTAGCGCTGGTCACCGGCACCAGCTGCAACTTCAGTTTCATCTGCTTCGCGAGGTATTTCGCCATGTCGATGTCATAACCCTGCGGCTGTAAATCGGTGCCGACTGAACCAAACGGCGGGAAGTCCTGCGGTACCGCGACGCGAATCACGCCGCGCTTCTGGATATCCTGCAGCTGATCGGCCATCGCGCTGCCAGCCTGCGCTATCAGTAATGCTGCACCTGCTACTGCCAGTAAAACTTTGTTCATTATGCACCCCGGTGAGTTAATGGTGAAACAAAAGATTCTTGATAAATCGATTTGCAACTAATGTGCCAATCACGGCGGGCAACAAACGCAGCGGCTAAATAGAGGATTTACTGCGGATAATGGCGCACCATAACGGCGTTCACCCCGTTAGCGGTTGCGATCAAAAAAGGTGCAAAGCACCAAAACGGTGCCCTTTAGCGGTGTTCCAGCTCGTCGAGCTGCTGGTAAAGATCGGCAATCTGATGGATGCGCTGCCGCCCCTGCGACAGCATTTCGTGCAGCAGCGCGTTAGCCAGCAGGTTGATCAGGCTCATTGCCGAGGCGTAGCTGTCAAAGGCGGAAACGCTGTCGAGCGGTGCGCACAGCTGCCAGCGCGCCAGATTGAGGATGCCCTGCGCCTGCGGTTCACACAGCGCCAGCACCGGGATACCGCTCTGCTGCAGCTGCTGCATCAGCGGACGAATGATGCGCGGCCGGCGACGAAACGCCATCACCACCACCACATCTTCTGGCGTCATGTCCACCAGCTCTTCGCCCAGCGTCTGGCCTGGCTGCGGTAACACCTGCACCTGAGCGCGCGCCTGCAGCAGCTGCTGACGCAGGTGCAGCGCCACCGGATACGCGTTGCGCATCCCAATGATAAATACCCGCCGTGCCGCACCCAGCGCGGCAATTACCTCGCTAAACTGCCGGGCGTCAATGCTGTTGACCCACTGCGTCAGGTTCGCCATCTCCTGCTTGTAATGACGCGACAGCAGCGTGTTGCCCTGCACCGCATCGCGGTTATCGGTGAGCGGCATTCCGCTCTGGCGCAGGGTGCGCAGTTCGTCACGCATGTCTTTGTATTTTTCATAGCCGAGGCGTTTGAACAGCCGGCTCACCGTGGCCTTTGATACACCGCTGAGCCGCGCCAGCTCGGCGCTGTTATAGCTAATCAGGTCATCAAAATGGTCAAACACGAAATCGGCAATGCGCTGCTCCTGCGGCGACAGTTGCGGATAGTGACTGCGAAGGCGTTCATCGAGCTGTTTCATCATCGGTCCTGTAACTTTCGTTTCATCACAAGCTAGCATAAATCGATCCAGGCTGGCGTAACACCAAAACTGGAACGGCTCTTGCTTTACCAATGGTACAGACAGGTAGCGGCACAATTTATTGCGCTTGTTTTCCCTATCCAGCGCGATAAACCGCGCCGCTACAAAAGAATAATCCGGGAACAGTTCACTATGATTCAGAGCAATATGGCCCCGATGGGCATGGCGGTGACGCCGCATCACCTTGCCAGCGAAAGCGCATTGGCGGTTCTGCGTGAAGGCGGCAACGCGCTGGAAGCGATGGTGGCGGCCGCGGCGACCATTGCGGTGGTCTATCCGCACATGAATGGCCTTGGCGGCGACGGCTTCTGGCTGGTGGTGCCGCCCAGCGGCGATCCGATTGCCATCGATGCCAGCGGTGCTGCCGGCTCGCTGGCGCACCCCGACTTCTACCACGGCGAAAGCCATATCCCGCATCGCGGCCCCAAAGCGGCACTGACGGTCGCCGGCACCGTCAGCGGCTGGCAGGAAGCGCTGACGCTGGCGCAGGAGCTGGGCGCGACGCCGCTGCCGCTGAGCCGTTTGCTGCGCGACGCGATTCGCTATGCGGCTGATGGCATTCCGGTCACCGCCTCCCAGGCGGCGGCGACCGCGGCAAAACAGCATGAGCTGCAGCATCAGCCCGGTTTTGCTGCCACCTTTTTGCCAGACGGCGCACCGCCTGCCGCCGGCAGTCGTTTTACCCAGCCGGCGCTGGCGCAGACGCTGAGCGTGCTGAGCGAACAGGGGCTGGAGAGTTTCTATCGCGGCGAACTGGCGCAGCATCTGGCGCGCGAAATGGGCGCCCTCGGCATGCCAGTCACGCTGGACGATTTACACCGGCAGCGCGCCCGACGCTGTACGCCGCTGCACCTCGCGCACAGCGAAGGCGATATCTGGAACATGACGCCGCCGACGCAGGGGCTGGTGTCGCTGGCGATCCTCGGTATCACCGATCGTCTGGCGATGCCCGACGCGAACGAAGCACAGACGGTGCACCGCATCGTCGAAGCCACCAAACAGGCCTTTGCACTGCGCGACCAGCACATCACCGATCCGCGTCACATGGCGATTGATGTGCAGTCGCTGCTGGATGCGGATCATCTCGGCACGCTGGCCGCGCAGGTGCGGGACGATCGCGCCGCGCCCTGGGGCACCGGACGCGGACCGGGCGATACCGTGTGGATGGGGGTGATGGACAGCAGCGGCCTGGCCGTCTCCTTTATCCAGAGCATTTACCACGAATTTGGCAGCGGCGTCGTGCTGCCCGGCACCGGCATTACCTGGCAAAACCGCGGTGCGGCGTTCAGCCTGCAGCCGGATCACCTGCTGACGCTGGCACCGGGTAAACAGCCGTTCCATACGCTCAATCCGGCAGCGGCGCGCCTGAAGGATGGCCGCACGATGGTGTACGGCTCGATGGGCGGTGACGGCCAGCCGCAAACCCAGGCGGCGATCTTTACCCGCCATGTGATTCAGGGCCAGCCGCTGCAGCAGGCGGTCAGCGCACCGCGCTGGCTGCTCGGCCGTACCTGGGGCCAATCCTCAGACTCCCTCAAGCTGGAGGCGCGCATCGCACCTGAAACCGTGCAGCAGCTGCGCGCGCTGGGTCATGAGGTTGAGCTGCTGCCTGAATACAGTGAAGTGGTGGGTCACGCGGGCGCCATCGTCAGACACAACAATGGCATGCTGGAAGGCGCGTTTGATCCGCGTAGCAACGGCAGTGCTGCCGGCTTTTAACGGAGATCATCATGAGTGCACAACCGGACTGGGCAGCCTATATCGCCCAAATGGAACAGATTCTGGCGCTGGAGCTGGACGACACGCGCCGCGCTGAACTGCGGACGCAGTTTAACCGTATCGCCGCAATGGCGCAGCCGCTGATGGCGCTGCCGCTCGACGATCGCCTGGAAGTGGCGGGAGTGTTTCATCCATGACGCTGGCAGCCTTATCGATTAGCCAGCTGCAGCAGGCGCTGGCGCAGGGCGATCTCAGCGCGCGCGACATCGCGCAACAGACGCTGGCCGCCATTGAACAGTATAACCCGGCGATCAACGCCTGGACGGCCGTGACCGCACAGCGCATGCTGCGTGAGGCCGACCGGCTGGATCAGCAGCGTCAGCGCGGTGAGGCACTGCCGCCGCTGGCTGGCATTCCCTATGCGGTTAAAAACCTGTTTGACGTCGCCGGACACAGCACGCTTGCCGGGGCCAGCCTGTTCAGCGAACGGCCGGTAGCGCAGCAGGATGCATGGGCGGTCACGAAGCTGCAGCAGAGCGGCGCGCTGCTCTCCGGCATGCTGAATATGGACGCTTACGCCTACGGCTTTACCACCGAGAACACCCACTATGGCGCGACGCGCAACCCGCGCGATCTGTCGCGCGTGGCCGGCGGCTCGTCCGGCGGTTCCGCAGCGGCCGTCGCCGCCGGACTGGTGCACTTTTCACTCGGCACCGACACCAACGGCTCGATTCGCGTGCCTGCTTCGCTGTGCGGCATTTTCGGCCTGAAACCCACTTTTGGTCGCCTGTCGCGTAGCGGCAGCCATCCGTTTGTCGCCAGCCTCGATCACATCGGTCCGTTTGCCCGCTCGGTGGAGGATTTAAGCCTGGTTTATGACGCGCTGCAGGGCGGTGACGCCACCGATGCGTTTCAGGCGGCGCGGCCTGCGGAACCGGTCAGTGACAAGTTATCTGCAGGCAGCGCAACGCTGCGCAGCGCGGTACTGGGCGGCTTTTTTGCCGACTGGTGCAGCGATGATGCGCGCGCGGCGGTGGCCGTAGCGGCAACGGCACTGGGCGCGGCAGAGGAAGTGACGCTGCCGCAGGCCGAACTGGCACGATCGGCCGCGTTTATCATGACCGCAGCGGAAGGCGGCAATCACTATTTGCCGGCTCTGCGCACCCAGCCAGAACGCTTTGAGCCGAATTCGCGCGAACGCCTGCTGGCTGGCGCGATGCTGCCCGCCGCGTGGTATGTGCAGGCCCAGCGTTTTCGCCGTCACTTCCAGCAGCAGGTGCTGCCGCTGTTCGACCGTTATGACGTGCTGATCGCCCCGGCGACGCCCTGTACCGCCACCCTCATCGGCCAGGAAACCATTCATATTAACGGTCAGGATTTGCCGACACGCGCCAGCATGGGCATGCTGACGCAGCCGATTTCGTTCCTCGGCCTGCCGGTGTGTAGCGTACCGCTGCTCACCGCCAGCGGCTTACCGATTGGCCTGCAGCTGATTGCTGCGCCGTTTAACGAACACCTGGCGCTGCGCGCCGCCTGGGCGCTGCAGCAGCAGGGGCTGACGCTACCACAAACCACTCTGATGGATGCCTGAACATGACACCTGAACATATCGATCGTCCGGCGATACTGGCTGAAGTCACCGCCGCGTTTTACCGCTACGAGCAGGCGCTGGTGAGCAATGATGTCGCGGTGCTGGATGAGCTGTTCTGGCACGATGCGCGCACGGTGCGACTCGGTGCCGGAGAGAATCTGTACGGGATTGAGGAGATTCGTGCCTTTCGCGCGGCGCGTCCGTCAAAGGGGCTCGATCGCACGCTGCGCAATACGGTGATCACCACCTTTGGCGATGACTATGCGGTATGCAGCACCGAGTTCACCCGCGAGGGCGTGGAGAAGATAGGCCGTCAGCAGCAGACCTGGGTGCGGCTGCCGTGCGGCTGGCGCATCGTGGCGGCGCAGGTGAGTTTAATGAGCTGACGCAGGCACGAGTGTTGCCCTCTCTGGCAAGAGAGGGCAAAAACGACCTGACATCCGTGAAAGGTAAGGCCGCTTACGCCGCCGGATGCGTCTTCATCCAGTGATCGGCAATCTGCTGACGCGTGCACACCCATACTTTGTCGTGCTGCTGGATATGGTCGAGGAAACGCTGCAGCGCGCGGAATTTCCCCGGACGCCCCAGCAGACGGCAGTGCATGCCAATCGACATCATCTTCGGCGCAGTCGCGCCCTCTTCATACAGCACGTCAAAGGTATCGCGCAGATAGGTATAGAACTGCTCGGCGGTGTTGAATCCCTGCGGCGTGGCGAAGCGCATGTCGTTGCACTCCAGCGTGTAGGGAATGATCAGATGCGGCTTCACCGTGCCGTCCTGACAGGTGACCTGCGTCCAGAACGGCAGATCGTCGCCGTAGTAATCGCTGTCGTAGCTGAAGCCGCCCTGCTCGACCACCAGCCGGCGCGTATTGGGGCTGTCGCGCCCGGTATACCAGCCGGTGGGCGCTTTACCGAATAACTCGGTGAGCACGTCCACTGCCTGCTGCATGTGCTGACGCTCGGTTTTGGCATCCATTCCCTGATAGTGGATCCAGCGCCAGCCGTGGCTGACCACATCGTAATCGGCGGCTTTGATCGCCTCGACAATCTGCGGATGACGCGCCAGCGCCATTGCCACGCCAAAGATGGTCAGCGGCAGGCCGCGCTGCTGAAACTCCTGATGGATGCGCCAGAAACCGGCACGCGAGCCATATTCATACAGCGAATCCATCGACATGTGCCGATCGGCATAGCTGGCGGCGCCGATGATGTCGGAGAGAAACTGCTCAGAGCCCGCGTCACCGTGCAGCACGTTGTTTTCAGCGCCCTCTTCGTAGTTCAGCACAAACTGCACCGCGACCCGCGCCTCGCCCGGCCACTGCGCGTGCGGCGGCTGACCGGCGTAGCCAATCAGGTCACGCGGATAATTTTTGTTGAAGCTGTACTCTTTCTTTTCAGATACATCACTCATTCTGCAAGTTCCTGTCATCAGTCCTCAACCAGCCCTTAGTTTAGGTGCTGAAATGCCGCGCTGAGCGGTTTTTTAATCGGGTAGGCCAGATCGCCGTGTTTGCTGGTGCCAAAGCCCAGCGCCAGTAATGACTCGACCATTTTCACCGCCGCGCTGACGCCGTCGATCACCGGCAGGCCCAGCTCTTTGGTCAGATCCTGCGCCAGCGACGCCATGCCGCCACAGCCCAGCACAATCGCTCCGCTGCCATCTTCACGTTTCGCCTGCAGGCAGCGCTCGCGCACTTTCTCCTGCGCGATGCCACTGCCATCCTCAAGCGCCAGCACCGGCAGGTCGATGGCGTGCAGCGCGGCACAGTGATGGCTGAATCCGTACTGCTGCAGCAGATGACGGGCGATCACCAGCGTGCGCGGCAGCGTGGTGACAATCGAAAAACGCGTCGCCACCAGCGTTGCGGTGTGCATCGCCGCCTCGGCAATGCCGATCACCGGTCCGCTCGCCAGTTCGCGCGCCGCCAGCAGACCCGGATCGCCAAAACAGGCAATGATGTGGCCGCTGACGCCCTGCTCTTTGCCGCGTTTTACCTGTTCCAGCACACCTATGGCGGCAATGGCTTCGTCAAAGTGCCCTTCAATCGATGGCACGCCCTCACTCGGGCACACCGCCACGATCTCCGTGCCTGGCGCGGCCACGGCACGCGCTGCAGCACCGATGGTGGCCGTCATGGCGGCGCTGGTATTGGGGTTGATCACCTGGATCAGACTCATGATGCAGTTCCTTTATGACCGGCAAATAACCGGGTGAAATCGGGCAGGGTTTCGCCGCTGCGCTCAAAGTGCAGGCTGGCGACAATGTGTTCAAAGTGATGCTGCAGCGCCGTAGTCAGCGCCGGCAGATCCTTTTGCCGCAGCAGATCCACCAGCCGATCGTGATGATCGCAACGACAGCCGCGCTGCCACGGTGCACCGTAGGCGGCGATCACCAGCGAGGAGCGCTGCGTCAGCCGCGTCACCATGTCAGTCAGCACCAGGTTGCCGGAAATCGCCTGCAGCTGAATATGAAAAGCCGCGGACAGGCGGATGGCGGCCGCCCCATCGTGCTGCTGGTGCGCCTGCTGCTCGTCGGCAATTAAGCCACTGAGCGCGGCGAGATGCGGCGGCTGCAGATGCGTCAGCACCGCCGGCAGGTTGGCGCACTCCAGCAGGCTGCGCGTGGCGAAGATGTCGCGCGCTTCCTCCACGCCCGGCGTCGCCACCTGTGCACCACGTCTGGGCGACAGGGTGATCATTTGCACCGCCGCGAGGCGCTGCAGCACCTTACGAATGCCGGTGCGGCTGACGCCAAATACCTCCGATAGCGCCTCTTCCGGCAATTTGCTGCCCGGCGGCAGCTGGTGCTCCACGATGGCGTTCAGCAACGCCTGATAGATAGGTTCGTCTCTGTCATTCAGATCGGCAGCCGTTTTCAGGCCTGTTTCACTCTTCATTACCCGCTCCGGCAAGTGACTGTATGCAGACATCGTATACGTGAAATTCATTTTTTGTATACAAGAAATCAATTCTGGCCTGGATCCTGCAATACCGTTTCACACTGTCATTATTTTTCCATGAAGTTATGAGGAGCAGGTTTCATGCCAAATCATTCTGAAGTGACCTCTGCGGTGGCCTCTGAAGCCAACGCCCATTACAGCCCGCGTCTGTGTAACGACGACCTGGCGCCGACCCGCAACCAGAGCTGGTCGTGGTACAACATTTTTTCTTTCTGGATGTCAGACGTGCACAGTATGGGGGGCTATGTGGTGGCGGCCAGCTTCTTCACCCTCGGTCTGGCCAGCTGGCAGGTGCTGCTGTGTCTGCTGGTGGGGATCTGCATAGTGCAGCTGTGCGCTAACCTGGTGGCGAAGCCGAGCCAGATGGCCGGCGTGCCTTATGCGGTGATTTCACGCCAGGCGTTTGGCGTGTTCGGTGCTAACATTCCGGCGGTGATTCGCGGGCTGATCGCCTTCGCCTGGTACGGTATTCAGACCTACCTGGCGGCGAATGCCCTGATGCTGGTGCTGCTGAAATTCTACCCGTCGTTAAGCAGCATGACGCAGAGCAGCTGGCTCGGCCTGTCGCAGCTTGGCTGGTGCTGTTTTGGTGTGATGTGGCTGCTGCAGGCAATGGTGTTCTGGCACGGCATGAGCGCGATCAAACGCTTTATTGATATCGCCGGTCCGGCGGTGTACGTGGTGATGGTGGCGCTGGCGGGCTGGATTGTATACAAAACCGGTTTTGACGGCATCTCCTTCACCCTCGCCAGTAAGTCTCTGAGCGCGGGTGAGCAAACCTGGCAGATGATTACCGCGACTGCGCTGGTGGTCTCCTACTTCTCCGGTCCGCTGCTCAACTTTGGTGACTTCTCGCGTTACGGCAAAAGCATGGGTGAGATTCGCCGCGGCAACCGCTGGGGCCTGCCGTTCAACTTCCTGCTGTTTTCGATTGTGACCGTGGTGATTGTTTCGGGTACTCAGTCGCTGTTTGGCAAAATGATCACCGACCCGATCGAAACCGTGAGCATGGTAGGCAACGATGTGGCGGTCGCTATCGGTCTGCTGACGATGATTACTGCCACCATCGGCATCAATATCGTGGCGAACTTCGTTTCACCGGCATTTGATTTCTCTAACTGCTCACCGCAGAAGATCAGCTTCCGCGCCGGTGGCATGATTGCCGCCGTGGGTTCAGTGCTGCTGACGCCGTGGAATCTGTTCCAGTCGCCGGAGCTGATTCACTACACGCTGGATGTGCTGGGATCGTTTATCGGGCCGCTGTTTGGCATCCTGATCGCCGATTTCTACCTGATCAAACGCAGCAAAGTGTACGTAGACGATCTGTTCAACGACACGCCGAAGGGCCGCTACTGGTATCGCGGCGGTTTCAATCCGAAAGCCATTGCTGCGCTGCTGCCTTCCGTGGGTATTTGCCTGGTGATTAGCTTTATTCCTTCCCTGCACGCAGTGGCAAACTTCAGCTGGTTCATCGGCGTGGCGCTGGGCGCTGGCTGCTATCGCTGGCTGGCGCGCGCCGAACGTGAGGTGCCGCAAGCCACCTATCGTGCGGAAGTGGCGGTACAGAAGGATTAATGCGGTGAGGGTCGCCATGAATGGCGACCTTACGCCGGATCGGGATGATTTAGAAAAGCAAAAAGCCGATGCATTGCTGCATCGGCTTCTTTAAAGAGATTGGCGGAACGGACGGGGCTCGAACCCGCGACCCCCTGCGTGACAGGCAGGTATTCTAACCAACTGAACTACCGCTCCGCGCTTTGTTCCCCGTCGGGAACGAGGCGCATATTAATGGCAGCCTCATCCCTCGTCAACGCTTTTTGCGGGCGAATGTTTCGTTTGCCGCTTTTTTCAGCTTAAAGACGCTTTTCCACGCAAAATCAGCGGCTTCAGGCGCGCCACAGGCAGCTGCCGCCCTTCTTCTGCACCAGATCGAGTCGGCTCTCATGCGCCATGATTTCCTCATCGCTGGCGCTGACAACGCGCAGGCCAGAGCCCCGGCGGACGATGCGCTGAATGTTCTCGCCTTCCGCCTGATTGCTCTGCTCGCCTTCCATCGAGAACGCCAGCGAGGTCTGGCCGCCGGTCATGGTGAGGAACACTTCGGCCAGAATCTCGGCATCGAGCAATGCGCCGTGCAGCGTACGCTTACTGTTGTCGATCTCGAAACGGTTGCACAGTGCATCCAGACTGTTGCGCTTGCCCGGGAACATTTTACGCGCCATTGCCAGGCTATCGGTGATCTGACAGAAGGTTTCTGTCTTGCCGATGTCGCGCTGCAGCATAGCAAATTCGTAATCCATGAAGCCGATATCAAACGATGCGTTATGGATCACCAGCTCCGCGCCGCGAATGTAATCGAGGAATTCGTCGGCAATTTGCGCGAAGGTCGGCTTATCAGCGAGAAACTCATCGGCAATACCATGAACGCCGAACGCTTCCGGATCCACCAACCGATCGGGCTTGAGATACATGTGGAAGTTGTTGCCGGTCAGGCGACGGTTGATCACCTCAACCGCACCGATTTCAATGATGCGATGTCCTTCGTAATGCACCCCGATCATGTTCATGCCGGTGGTTTCGGTATCGAGGACGATCTGGCGGTTATTTGCAGTGCTCATAGGACTCGTTTTATGTCAGACTTGGCGTTTTGTCAGAAGGAAGTCTACCAGAGATGCGCAAACAGGTAGAAATATTCACCGATGGATCCTGCCTCGGCAATCCCGGCCCCGGCGGCTATGGCGCCATTCTTCGCTATCGTCAGCACGAAAAATTATTCAGCGCCGGTTATCACCTGACCACCAACAATCGCATGGAGCTGATGGCGGCCATTGTGGCACTGGAAGCGCTGACTCAGCCGTGTGAAGTGGTGATCAGCACCGACAGCCAGTATGTGCGCCAGGGTATCACCAGCTGGATTCACAACTGGAAAAAGCGCGGCTGGAAAACCGCAGAAAAGAAGCCGGTGAAAAACGTTGATCTGTGGCAGCGGCTGGACGCGGCGCTCAGTACCCATCAGATTCAGTGGGAGTGGGTAAAAGGCCACGCCGGTCATCCTGAGAATGAACGCTGCGATGAACTGGCCCGCAGCGCTGCCAGCAATCCCTCACTGGACGATATTGGCTATCAGGTTGCGTCCTGATCGCTGGCCTCACGAAACTGGCGCGTGGCATTGACTGCCGGCCGTAACTGGGTTTTGCCGGGCATCATTTTTACTTTGCCCGGCGTCAGCGGGAAGGTGCGCTTCCGGGCTACCACGATATTCAGACAGCCGAGCGCCGGCAGATGGGTGCTGATCATTTTGCCGCCCTGCCGGTGCCACGGCACCACCTGAAAGCGCGTGCGATAAACCACTTCGTAGTTGAGTAAGCTCAGCCAGTCGAGCAGGCGCACCTGGCTGAACATCCGTCCACTCCACGGCGCACGGCGCTGCAATCCGGGCAGGCCTTTACTGATGCCCAGCAGGCTGAAGGGATTGAAGCCGCTGATAATCATCCAGCCGTCGTCAATCAGTACGCGATCCACTTCGCGCAATACGCGGTGCGGATCCTGACTCCAGGCCAGCGTGTGCGCCAGCAAGCAGGCATCAATTGATTTGGCTTCAAACGGCAACTGCGTCGCGCTGGCAATCACCTGCAGTCCATCGCCCTCCTCGCCCACATTGACCTGATGCGATATGGCACACTGGCGGGTATTGATTTCTGCGCTGAGGCTGCCAATTTTAAGCATATGGAAGCCGTACAGCTTGCCGAGATACGGTTGCAGTTGCTGTGTTAACGCGTCGCGAAAATAGTCGCCCCAGGGCATGTCCTGCCAGGAGCGCGGCGCAGTCAGGATTTGGCGTGTTTTCGCTGGCTTCATGCTCTACCATTTTCCTTTTTCTACGACCTGAGAGGTGGTTATGAATCTTACCAGTATTCCCGCATTGCAGGATAACTACATCTGGACACTGAACGATGAACAGGGACGCTGTCTGATTGTCGATCCGGGTGAAGCCCGGCCGGTGCTGGAAAAAATTCGCGCCAATCGCTGGCAGCCAGTGGCCATTTTGCTGACCCATCATCATCACGATCACGTGGGCGGCGTCTCCGAACTGCTGGAGCACTATCCGCAACTTGAGGTCTATGGTCCGCAGGAAACCGCTGATAAAGGTGCGCGCACCCTTCTCGGTGACGGTGATGAATTTACCCTGCTCGGGCTAAATTTCCGTGTCATCGCCACGCCCGGACACACTTTAGGACATATCTCATATTTCAGCTCACCTTATCTTTTTTGTGGCGATACCCTGTTTTCGGGTGGCTGCGGACGTCTGTTCGAAGGTACTGCGCAGCAAATGTATGAATCGTTTCAGGCGCTTAATCAGCTGCCTGCCGATACGCTTATTTGCTGTGCGCATGAATACACTTTATCCAACATGAAGTTTGCTGCGGCTATTCTGCCTCAGGACCCGAAAATTTTGGCAAGGTATCAGCAAATTAAGGACTTACGCGCAGAAAATCGCATTACTTTGCCCACAAAACTGGCGCTGGAGCGAGAAATAAATTTATTCCTGCGTACGCAAGACGCTGATTTGCAAAAGGCTTTAGGCACTAATGTGTCGTCGGCTCCGTTATGGCAGACTTTTGCCGATCTACGCGAGAAGAAAGACCGCTTCTGATATTTCTGGTTGTGTTGTGGCAGTCGCTAACGTATAGTTGCTCGTCTTTTAAGCGAACTATTGACACACACATGAAGGCTAAAGCGATATTACTCGCCTCAGTCTTGCTGGTTGGATGTCAGGCATCAAGGAATGACGCCAGTATCCCGGTACAGCATGCACAGAGTCTGTCTTCAGCTGGTCAAGGTGAAAATGGAAAGTACGGAGATCGCTTGTTGTCGCCGCGCTGGCAAGATGATGGAACCAGCCTCGCAGAAGACACTGATCTCTGGAATCACATTAGTGACGAGTTGAAGATGGGGATTCCGGAAAACCCGAGAATCCGCGAACAAAAAAGTAAGTATTTAAAAAATAAGAGCTATCTCCACGATGTAACATTACGGGCAGAGCCGTACATGTACTGGATTGTCGAGCAGATACAGAAACGTAAAATGCCGATGGAACTGGTACTGCTACCCATAGTGGAGAGCGCTTTTGACCCACACGCAACCTCTTCTGCGAATGCCGCTGGCATCTGGCAGATCGTTGCGCAAACGGGCAAAAACTATGGTTTGAAACAGAACCAATGGTACGACGGACGCCGCGATGTGGTGGCCTCAACCAAAGTTGCGCTGGATATGATGCAGCGTCTGAACGGTATGTTTGACGGCGACTGGTTACTGACCGTCGCCGCCTATAACAGCGGTGAAGGACGTGTGCTGAAAGCGATGAAGCAGAACAAGGCGCGCGGTAAGCCGACCGACTTCTGGCATTTATCGCTGCCACGCGAGACCACGGTTTACGTACCTAAAATGCTGGCCCTGAGTGATATTCTCAAGAACAGCAAGCGTTACGGTATCAAGCTGCCGACCGCCAACGAGAGCCGTGCACTGGCGCGCGTTGAAGTCGGACAGCAGATGGAACTGACGCAGGCCGCAGATATGGCCGGTATGTCGCTCAGCAAGCTGAAGACATTCAATGCCGGGTATAAAAACGGCACCACCGCGCCAAACGGACCGCACTATATTATGGTGCCTAAGTCCAACGTGGCTCAGCTGCGCAACTCACTGGCTTCCGGTGATATTGCTGCGGTTCAGCCCAGCGAGTTGGCGAAAGTCAGCGCTGCAGGCAACAGCTATAAGGTCCGCAAAGGCGACACCTTATCCGGCATTGCCAGCAAGCTTGGTGTGAGCGTCAGCGCACTGAAACAGCAGAACAACCTGCGCAGTGCGTCAGTACGCATCGGTCAGACGCTGACCGTTGGCGGCAAAGCTGGCGCGTCGCAGCTGGCGGATAACGGCAACAGCATCACCTATCGTGTACGTAAGGGTGATTCTTTTGCCAGTATCGCCAAACGTCATGGTGTTAACACCAAAGACGTGATGCGCTGGAACAGTGACGCTAAAGACATTCAGCCCGGCGACAAGCTGACGCTGTTTGTGAAGAATAGCGCAACACCCGATACCTGATGCACCGAAAAGGCCGACTTTTGTTGGCCTTTTTCATTTTTACCGCAGCTCTTCCCCTTCCCGACGAACTGACGCGCCGAATCCAGCTCCGCTGCCGCCGTCCGGTTCCTGATAAAATTAATGTGAGCGTGTTGAGCTGAGTGCGGCATTCGTAGCGTGCATACGCGGCCTGGCGGCAGCGTTTAGCGTTTGGCTGCGCCGGGACTGAATTCGACCAGCAACGGGTTGTGGTCAGAGGCTCGCGTCACCAGCACCGATGCCTCGCTGACTTTCATATCGCGGTAAAAGACAAAATCCAGCGGGCGGCCAAAGGCTTTGCGTCGATGATCGTCCGTGAAGTTTACCTCGCGCAGCGCCATCTCACGGGCAAAACGGTAAAGCGCGTTCATGCGCTGGCGGCTCCAGGCATTGAAGTCGCCGGCCATGATCACCGGGCCACGATGATGCTGGATCTGCTCACCGATCGGTCCCAGCTGTTTGCTGTACACGTCAACGCCGAGACTGAAATTAACTGCGTGAATGTTCACCACCATCAGCATTTCACCGGTGGGAAGCGGATAGGCGGTAACCAGAGCGGATTTAGACAGCCGGAGCAGCGGCTCACGCTCACGCAGCGGGCAACAATAGACCGGATGGGCAGAGGCCAGCGTCATGACGCCAGAAGGGTGCTGAGGCAGCACAAAGGCCGGCACCTGATCGGCGGCCAGGTAGTTACTGGTGGCGAACTGCACCAGTTCCGGCGTGGTCTGCGCTTCCTGCAGTAACACCAGATGGGCATCTTTGCCGAAGCCCTGCAGTACTGACATCCAGTCTGCCCGCTGCTGTTTGAAGATATTCCACACCAGCACGCGCAGGGTTGGGTCGGCTGGCAGCGGTGCACCGGGCGGTAACGCCTGCCCAAGATGCAGCATCGCCCCTGGCGGAAAAATCCGCTCAGCAGGCTGACCTGCTACATACCGCATTGCATAAGTTTTTTTTCGCACTGTCCCGCCTGGCTGATTTACGACTACAACTTCACCTGACTGTTATAGGGATTTTAGCGCGGGGTTTCAATTGCTGTTGTTGATTGTCGGAATTCGCCTCACAGCCAGCAACGGCAACAGCCCGCCATACGGCAGGCTGTTGTGCGGCTTATTCAATGATGGCTGCCGCGCGCGGCTTATCCAGCTGGCCGCTGAGACGGACCAGCAGCAGAGCCGCAAACACGATGACGGCCCCCACCCATGGCGTTTGCGCCAGACCGTAATGTTGCACGATATGGCCGCCGATGGTTGAACCCAGCGCGATGCCGATATTAAATGCCGCGATATTCAGCCCGGATGCCACGTCAACTGCGCCTGGCGCATAGTGTTCCGCCTTCTGCACCACGTAAACCTGCAGGCCCGGCACGTTGGCAAAGGCAAAGATGCCCATCACCAGTACGGTGAGCAGTGCGAGGTAATGCATGCTGGCGGTGAACTGGAATACCAGTAACAGAATGGCCAGCGCGATGAAAATCAGCGTCAGCGCCGGCACCGCTCCGCGGCGATCGGCCAGCCTGCCGCCCCAGATATTGCCAATTGCCACTGCAATACCGTACCCCAGCAGTACGCCGCTCACGGCAGTCGGCGAGAAACCGGCCAGCGATTGCATCATCGGGGCCAGGAAGGTGAAAGTGGTGAAGATGCCACCGTAGCCAAGCGCCGTAATTGCATAGATCAGCAACAGTCGCGGATTGACCATCACCGCCGCCTGCTGTGCCAGGGAGGTGGCAGGCGGCTGTGCGATGTTACGCGGTACCAATATCATGCTGCTGACCAGCGCAACCACGCCCAGCAGAGAGACCGCCAGAAAGCTTTCACGCCAGCCAAAGTGCTGGCCAATCAGCGTGCCAAGCGGTACCCCGGTAACCAGCGCCACGGTTAAGCCGCCAAACATGATGGCTATCGCACTGGCGGCCTTCTCTTTGCTCACCAGGCTGGTGGCAATGGTTGAACCCACCGAGAAGAATACGCCGTGCGCCAGTCCGGTCAGCAGACGCGCTATCACCAGCGTTTCATAGTTTGGTGCCAGCCAGGCTACCAGATTACCGACGGTAAACAGCGCCATCAGCCCCATCAGCAACTGCTTGCGCGGCAGCTTGCCGGTTAAGGCGGTCAGCACTGGCGCGCCGACGGCTACGCCAAGCGCATAGATGGACACCAGCATCCCGGCAGAAGGTAACGTAATGCTGAGCTGTTCAGCGATGGTCGGAATCAGCCCGACGATAACAAACTCGGTGGTTCCGATGGCGAAGGCGCTGATGGTCAGCGCCCAGAGTGCAAGTGGCATGGTTGACTCCCAATAATGTTTTGTTGGGTGCCATTATCGACTCGTGCTTTAATAACAAAAAGAAGCAAAGTAACAATAAACTTTTGCCTGGGGAGGCATAATGAAGGCATCTTCAGAAGAGTTGAAAGTGTTCATCGCTGTGGTAGAAAGCGGCAGTTTTAGCCGTGCAGCAGAGCAGTTACAGATGGCCAATTCGGCGGTGAGCCGTACGGTGAAAAAGCTGGAGAACAAGCTTGGCGTGTCGCTACTGACGCGCACCACCCGTCAGCTGGCGCTCACTTATGAAGGCGAGCTCTATTTCCGGCGCGTGCAGAAGCTGATCCTTGAGATGGCAACGGCAGAGAATGAACTGATTGAACGCCAGCAGGCGCCACAGGGCGTGCTGCGCATCGACGCGGCAACGCCGGTGATCCTTAATTTGCTGATGCCAATGATTAAACCGTTTCGCGAGCGCTATCCGGCGGTTACGCTATCGCTGATCTCCTCCGAAAGCTTTATTAACCTGATCGATCGTAAAGTGGACGTCGCTATCCGCGCGGGGGATTTAACCGACTCCACGCTGCGCGCCCGATTGCTGTTCACCAGCTACCGTAAAATGGTCGCGACGCCGGCTTATCTGGCGAAATATGGTCTGCCGGATTCCGTCGACGCGCTGGCGCAGCATCAGTGTCTTGGTTTTGTCGAGACGCCCCGGCTTAATCGCTGGCCCGTTTCGGCCAATGGCAGCGATCTGTATGAAATCGAAGCGGCTATGTCATCAAACAGCGGTGAGACGATCAAGCAGCTGTGCCTGAACGATCAGGGTATCGCCTGCCTGTCGGACTTTATGGTGAATGCGGAAATTGCAGCGGGCACGTTTGTTGAGGTGCTGGCGCACCAGTCGGTAGCGGTTGAGATGCCTTTTAATGCGGTGTATTACAGCGATTTAGGCGTAAGCCAGCGCGTGCGGGCGTTTATCGATTTTCTCAGCGAGTGGGTCAGAGATCAGCCCTGGCGGGTGCAGGGCTGATGCACGGGAGAATTAATCCCAGTCTGGTGCCAGGCCTTCCGGGCTGACCAGACGCTGCTGGCGATCCAGCGCGGCGATCTGCGCCATATCGTCCGCATCCAGTTTCAGATCCTGCGCTGCCATATTGCTGGCCAGGTTCTCACGTTTGGTTGAGGATGGGATCACGGCATAACCCAGTGCCAGTGCCCACGCCAGAACGACCTGCGCTGGTGTGGCCTGATGTTTCTGCGCAATCTGCTTTATCGCATGTTCTTTTAACGCTTCGCCATACGCCAGCGTCATGTATGAAGTGATGTGAATGCCCTGCTGTTTCGCGAATTCCACGACCTGGCGATTCTGCAGGAACGGGTGCAGTTCAATCTGGTTGGTCGCAATGTTCTCTGCGCCCACTGTGGCAATCGCCTCTTTCATCAGGGCAATCGGGAAGTTGGAGATACCAATCTGACGCGTCAGACCCGCCTCTTTCGCCGCCATCAATGCCTGCATGCTCTCTTCGACCGATACTGCTGCACCCGGCGATGGCCAGTGGATCAGCGTCAAATCGACATAGTCGGTACGCAGTTTCGCCAGGCTCTGCTGCAGGCTGGGAATCAGTTTGTCGGCGGCAAGATTCTCAATCCAGATTTTAGTGGTGATAAACAGCGCATCACGCGCCACGCCGCTTTCGGCAATGGCCTGCCCTACGGCAGCTTCGTTTTCATAAATTTGTGCGGTATCAATCGTGCGGTAGCCAAGCTCCAGTGCGGTTTTCACTGAATGAATAACGACGTCGTCCTGCAGACGAAAAGTACCTAAGCCAAAAGCGGGGATTGTCATGTTTTCCTCATCATATCGTTGAATGCTGCGATGAGGGGTATTGTGGCAGGATTATTGTTGCTGAAAAATCCGCTGATAAGCAGAGGAATTTTGCGTTTTACTCAATAATAGCGGATTTTTAGCAGGCATGAAAAAGCCCTGACTTCACAGTCAGGGCTTCTCAATTTAAGTGGCGGAACGGACGGGGCTCGAACCCGCGACCCCCTGCGTGACAGGCAGGTATTCTAACCAACTGAACTACCGCTCCACCGATTCTGTACTGATATCAGACTGTCGCTGATTTCAGGTGTTTCGCCCTTTCCGCGTCACCGGGAAGGTCACGACCCGATTACGGGTCTTAAATTGATGCCTGGCAGTTCCCTACTCTCGCATGGGGAGACCCCACACTACCATCGGCGCTACGGCGTTTCACTTCTGAGTTCGGCATGGGGTCAGGTGGGACCACCGCGCTGTTGCCGCCAGGCAAATT
>NZ_JALKOV010000009.1:0-240977 GCF_035783935.1 Pantoea dispersa
TACGCTTTCCTCCTTCAGAGTCAAACACTTTTTTCAGCGTTTTTCTCCGGCGGGGTGAATCGCTTCACGCCCTGCTGAGCCGCCTGCGTTGCCGCTTTGCCGTCTCAGTGGTGGCGCATTATAGGGAGTTAATTCTGGCTGACAAGGGTTTATTGCAAAAAAATGATCGTTCGGCCTAAATTTCACCACTACGCGTTATTTTGCGGCAATTTACCTGGTAACTGTGCGAAATCCTGGGCAAAACGCGTGACTTTCTCCCAGTCAGTGTATTCAACTTCCTTCGATGTATCCGTTTCGCCGCCGGTCATACGCATAATGAACTGAATCATGATGCGATCGAACCAGCGATAGCGCGGATAACGCAGCGCACCGGCAAACACCGCACAGCAATCCGGCTGCCACGGCGACTGCGCCAGGAACTTACGCGTATAGGCATTGGTTTCCGGCGTGCACTTATCGGCTTTGCGCGCCGTAAGATTGACGCTGAAAAAGCCACTGAAGCGCTGTTGCAGTTCCGCCTTATGCTGCGTGACGAATTGCATCAGCGCGGGCTGGAAGTGACCATAGCGGATGGAGGCGCCGATCAGCACGCGATCGTACTGCGCCCACGCCACCTGCGGTGCCTGCGCCAGATCCAGCACATCACACAGCTGCTGCGGTGCCAGCGTGCGGGCCATACGCGCCGCGATTTCACGGGTTTGCCCGTCGCGGCTGGAATAAAGAATCAACGCTTTCATCACTCAGTCCTGTTTTGTTATTCGCGCCAGAAGGTGGGCGTGAACAGCACCAGCAGCGTAAACACCTCAAGGCGTCCAAACAGCATGGTGGAGATTAAAATCCACTTGGCGACATCATTCATTGAGGTGAAGTTATCCGCCACCACGCCCAGCCCCGGGCCAAGGTTGTTCAGCGTCGCCGCCACCGCGGCAAAGGCCGAGAAATCATCCACGCCGGTGGCAATAATCGCCAGCATGCTGACCAGAAACACCAGCGCGTAGGCGGAGAAAAAGCCCCACACCGCTTCGAGGATACGTTCCGGCAGCGCACGGTTGCCCAGCTTGATGGTATAGACCGCATTGGGATGCACCAGGCGTTTCAGCTCGCGCGACCCCTGTTTGCACAGTAGCAGAATGCGGATCACCTTCAGGCCACCGCCGGTCGACCCCGCCATGCCGCCGATAAACGCCGAACACAGCAGCAGCACCGGCAGGAACAGCGGCCAGCGCGCGATACTGTCAGTGGTAAAGCCCGCGGTCGTCGCCATCGAGACCACCTGGAAAAACGCCTGATTGAGGGTTTGCCAGCCGCTGGAATAGACATTGTGGAACCACAGCACCAGCGTGCAGATCAGCACCAGCGTCAGCTGCACGCCAATGAACATGCGAAATTCCGGATCGCGCCAGTACACCTTCAGGTTACGTCCGCTGAGCAACGAGAAGTGCAGACCGTAGTTACAGCCGGAAATCAGCAGGAAAACCGCCACGATGGTATTAATGGTCGGGCTATTAAAGTAGCCGATACTGGCATCATGAGTAGAAAAGCCGCCGATGGCGATGGTCGAGAAGCTGTGGCCGATGGCATCGAACATTGGCATGCCCGCCAGCCACAGCGCCAGCGCGCAGGCCACCGTCAGCAGCACATAAATCAGCCACAGGGTTTTCGCGGTTTCGGCAATGCGCGGGCGCATTTTGTTATCTTTCAGCGGCCCCGGCATTTCGGCGCGATACAGCTGCATACCGCCGACGCCAAGAATCGGCAGAATAGCGACCGCCAGCACGATGATCCCCATACCGCCGAGCCACTGCAGCATCTGGCGATAGAACAGAATCGCTTTCGGCAGTGAGTCGAGCCCCACCAGCGTGGTGGCACCGGTAGTGGTTAAGCCGGAAAACGATTCAAAAAAGGCATCGGTTACCGACAGATGTGGCTGCTCGGCGAAGATAAACGGCATCGCCCCCACGCTGCCCAGCACGGTCCAGAACAGCACGACAATCAGAAAGCCCTCACGCGGCTTCAGCTCCGTTTTCTGTTTACGGTTAGGCCACCACAGCAGCGAACCGATGATGATCGCCATCATAAACGTCTGGCTGAACGCGCGCCCGGCACCGTCGCGATAAATCAGGGCCACTAAGCCTGGCAGGATCATGGTTACCGAGAACAGAATCACCAGCAGGCCCACGATGCGGGTAATGGCGCGAAAATGCATTCAGCCGTTTCCTTTAAACA
Organism: Pantoea dispersa; assembly: GCF_035783935.1. Lineage (GTDB taxonomy): Bacteria > Pseudomonadota > Gammaproteobacteria > Enterobacterales > Enterobacteriaceae > Pantoea > Pantoea dispersa_C. The sequence continues at coordinate 2,227 of NZ_JALKOV010000009.1, forward strand.
GATGCGGTTAGTTGTCCAGCGGGCTCAGCGCCAAAGCGCCCCGGCTGTAATCAGAGAGGTTTTGCCTGAAGCCATCAATCTGCGGATGGGGCAACGCCAGACATAGCGTAATGCGATCCTGATAATGGCTCTGTTCAATGCTGCCGTCAAAACGCTGCAGCAGACGCTCAATGTCGCTCAGCTGCGCATAATCACACTGCAGGGTAAAACGCTGCATTGGCACTTTACGCTGGCGCGCCAGCAGCTTCAGCCCCTGCTGCACGCCGCCGCCGTAGGCTTTCACCAGTCCGCCGGTGCCCAGCATGATACCGCCATAATAGCGCACCACCACCGCCGTGATCTCGCCTACGCCGCTGCCCATCAGCTGTGCCAGCATCGGCTTACCGGCCGTGCCGGAAGGTTCGCCATCATCGGAAAAGCCCAGCTGCTGGGAATCATCTGGCGCGCCTGCCACCCATGCCCAGCAGTGATGCCGCGCGGTGGGGTGTTCATGCTTTACCTGCTGCACAAAGGCGCGCGCAGCGGCCACCCCATCGGTATGCGCCAGCAGGGTAATAAAGCGACTCTTTTTGATGGTCTCCTCGCTGAGGCTGATGGCCTCAGCGGGAATGTCGTAAGCGTCCATCAGGCCAGATGCAAGTCACGCGTCATGTTTTCGATGCGACTGGCGTGAATCACCACATTATCCTCGATACGAATGCCGCCATAGGGCTTCAGCGCATCAATCGCCTGCCAGTCAAAGTGCTGACTGAACTTACCGCTGCGCAGCGGTGCCAGCAGCGAATCAATAATATAGAAACCGGGTTCAATGGTCAGCACCATGCCCGGCTGCAGCACGCGCGTACAGCGCAGGTAAGGATACTGCGATGGCGCCGCCAGATGCGTACCGCTGTCGTCCTGCATGAAACCGGCGACGTCGTGCACCTGCAGGCCCAGCGGATGGCCGAGACCGTGCGGCATAAACGGCCCGGTAAGGTTTTCCGCCACCAGCGTCTCTTCACTCAGCCCCTGCACCAGTTCAAACTTCAGCAACATACGCGCGATGCGCTGATGCATTTGCAGATGGTAATCGGTATAGCGTACGCCAGGTTTCAGGGTGGCGATCAGCGCCAGCTCCTCTTTATTCATCGCCGCAACCATTTCCGCGTAGCGCGTTTTGCTCTGCGCCGCGTAGCTGCGCGTCAAATCGGCCGCATAGCCAAGATACTCTGCGCCGGCATCAATCAGGAAGCTGTGACGTTTCGCCGGCGGCTGGTGATCAAGCCGGGTGTAGTGCAGTACCGCAGCATGCTCATTCAGCGCGATGATGTTGCCATACGGTACATCAATGTCACGGTGGCCGGTGGCGGTCAGATAAGCGAGATTGATATCAAACTCGCTCATGCCGGAGAAGAACGCCTCTTTCGCTGCGCGGTGGCCTGCGACCGCCAGCTTCTGCGCTTCGCGCATACAGGCCAGTTCATAATCCGTTTTGATGCTGCGATGATAATGCAGGAAGTCGATGACACCCTGAGGATTGATTCCTTCACTGCTGATGCCCAGCTGGGTGGCGCGGGACGGCACCGGGCCGATATAAGCCACATTGTCGCGCTGTGCCGGCAACAGCTGAGCGATATCGTCAGCGTTTTTCAGGCCGATCACGTCAACATCCTGGGTCCAGAAGCTGTCCGGCAGTGGCTCGACGTTGTGCCAGTAATCGACCGGCGAGTAGAACCACAGTTTGGGTTTATTCACGCCATCGATCCATAGCCAACAGTTGGGCACCTGCGTCACCGGCACCCAGGCTTTAAACTGCGGATTCACCTTGAACGGATAGGTATGATCGTCAAGAAAAACGGTCAGCAACTCGCCTGAATGAATCAGCATGGCGTCGAGCTTAAAGCGCGCCAGCACCTGTTGCGCACGCTGCTGCAGCGTTGAAATATGCGCGTGATACAGGGTTTTCAGTGAATCCATGGACTTGTCTCCGATGTCGCGAAAGTGGCGGCAGTGTAGCACAGCCGCGCGGCTGATGCCGTGCTGCGCGCGCTGTGATCGCTGTATCAAATAAGCAAACTCTCGTTTGCAAAAAATTAACATGACACCCACACTCCTGATCATCTGGTATGACCAGATCACCTTTCGCGTTTCAGGAGACGGACATGCTCTACCAAGGCGATACCCTTTCAGTGCACTGGCTTGACGACGGCATCGCCGAGCTGGTTTTTGATGCGCCCGGTTCGGTGAATAAACTCGATACCAAAACCGTCGCCGCCTTAGGCGAGGCGCTGAGCGTACTGGAGCAGCAAAGCACGCTGCGCGGCCTGCTGCTCTCTTCCGCCAAACCGGCGTTTATAGTCGGGGCGGATATCACCGAATTTCTGTCGCTGTTTGATGCGCCCGCTGAACAGCTCAGCCAGTGGCTGACGTTTGCCAACAGCATCTTTAATCGTCTGGAAGATTTGCCGGTGCCAACCATCGCCGCCATTGACGGCTACGCGCTGGGCGGTGGCTGCGAGTGCGTGCTGGCGACCGACTTCCGCGTGGCCACGCCCACCGCGCGCATTGGCCTGCCGGAAACCAAACTCGGCATCATGCCGGGCTTCGGCGGCAGCGTGCGTCTGCCGCGCCTGCTCGGAGCCGACAGCGCGCTGGAGATCATCGCCGCCGGTAAAGATATTGATGGCCCGAGCGCGCTGAAGCTCGGTCTGGTGGATGCGGTAGTCAGCAGCGAGAAGCTGCGCAGCGCAGCGCTGACCATGCTGCAGGATGCCATAGCTCAGGGCAGCTGGCAGGCACGCCGTGCGCCGAAGCTGGCACCGCTTAAGCTCAGTCCGATTGAAGCCGCGATGAGTTTTACGATCGCCAAAAGCATGGTGCAGCAAACTGCCGGTAAACACTATCCGGCACCGATCGCCGCAGTGCGAACCATCGAAGCGGCAGCGGGCTTAGGCCGTGATGACGCGCTGAAGCTGGAAACCGCCGCCTTTGTGCCGCTGGCGCAGAGCGATGTGGCACGCGCGCTGGTTGGCATCTTCCTCAATGACCAGTACGTGAAAGGACTGGCGAAGAAACACAGCAGCGCGGCCGGCACGCCAGAGCAGGCGGCGGTACTGGGCGCGGGCATCATGGGCGGCGGGATCGCCTGGCAGTCGGCCTGGAAAGGCGTGCCGGTGAAGATGAAAGACATTAATCCGCAGGCGCTGACGCTGGGCATGAATGAAGCCAGCAAGCTGCTTAACAAGCAGCTGGAGCGCGGCAAAATTGACGGCACGAAGCTGGCCAGCGTGCTGGCGAGCATTCAGCCGACGCTGGATTACAGCGGCTTTGACCGCGCCGATGTGGTAGTGGAAGCGGTGGTCGAGAACCCGCAAATCAAGGCCAAAGTGCTGGCTGAAACCGAGCAGCAGCTGCGGGATGATGCCGTGCTGGCCTCAAATACCTCCACCATTCCGATCAGCCAGCTGGCGCAGGCGCTGCAGCGTCCACAAAATTTCTGCGGCATGCACTTCTTCAATCCGGTGCCGCGTATGCCGCTGGTCGAAGTGATTCGCGGTGCGCAGACCTCTGAAGCCACCATCAGCAAAGTGGTGGCGTGGGCCAGCAAGATGGGCAAAACGCCGATTGTGGTCAATGACTGCCCCGGTTTCTTTGTGAACCGCGTGCTGTTCCCCTACTTTGCCGCCTTCAGCCTGCTGCTGCGCGACGGCGCGGATTTCCGCCAGATCGATAAAGTGATGGAGAAGCAGTTTGGCTGGCCGATGGGGCCGGCGTGGCTGCTGGACGTGGTGGGCATTGATACCGCGCATCATGCACAACAGGTGATGGCGCAGGGCTTCCCGTCGCGGATGCAGAAAGATTACCGCGATGCCATTGATGTGCTGTTTGAAGCCAAACGCTACGGCCAGAAAAATGGCCAGGGCTTTTACCGCTGGGAGCAGGATAAAAAAGGTAAAGCGCAGAAGCGCGCCGATGTAGAGGTCGATGCGCTGCTGGAGCCGGTATGTGAACCGAAGCGGGTATTCAGCGATGAAGAGATCGCCAACCGCATGATGCTGCCGATGCTCAACGAAGTGGTGCGCTGCCTCGAAGAGAACATCATCGCTTCCCCCGCCGAGGCCGATATGGCGCTGGTGTACGGGCTGGGCTTCCCGCCGTTCCGCGGTGGCGCGTTCCGCTATATGGATACGCTGGGCATCAGCAATGTCGTCGATCAGGCCAAACGCTACCTCGCGCTCGGCCCGCTGTACGCGCTGCCTGAGCTGCTGGTCCAGAAAGCCCACCAGCATCAGAGCTGGTATCCCGTCGCTCAACCGATTGACGCAGCGGCGCTGCAAACTGCCTGAGGTAATGAACATGGAAAACGTAGTGATTGTTGATGCCGTGCGCACGCCGATGGGCCGTTCCAAAGGCGGCGCGTTTCGCCAGGTACGCGCCGAGGATCTCTCCGCCCATCTGATGCGCGAACTCCTCAGCCGCAATCCGGCTGTCGATGCCGCCGCGCTGGATGACATCATCTGGGGCTGCGTGCAGCAGACGCTGGAACAGGGCTTTAATATCGCGCGCAACGCCGCGCTGCTGGCCGAGATCCCGCATCGCGTGCCGGCCAGCACCGTTAACCGCCTGTGCGGCTCGTCCATGCAGGCGCTGCACGATGCGGCACGCGCGATCATGGTCGGCGATGCCCACAGCTGTCTGATTGGCGGCGTGGAACATATGGGCCACGTACCGATGAACCACGGCGTGGATTTTCATCCTGGCCTGGGGCGCACCGTGGCAAAAGCGGCCGGCATGATGGGGCTGACCGCCGAGATGCTGGCGCGCATGCACCACATCAGCCGTGAACAGCAGGATGCCTTCGCGCTGCGTTCACACCAGCGCGCTGCGGCCGCCACTCAGCGCGGTGATTTCAAACGCGAAATCGTGCCGACCTACGGCCACGATGCCGATGGTGTGCTGAAACGCTATGACAGCGACGAAGTGATTCGCGAAGACACCAGCCTTGAAGGCTTAGCCGCGCTGCGTCCGGCCTTCGATCCGGTCAACGGCACGGTCACCGCCGGCAGTTCGTCGGCGCTGTCCGACGGTGCGGCCGCCATGCTGATCATGAGCGAAAGCCGGGCGCGCGAACTGGGGCTGTCACCGCGCGCGCGCATCCGCAGCATGGCGGTGGTCGGCTGCGATCCGTCGATTATGGGTTACGGTCCGGTGCCGGCCAGCAAGCTGGCGCTGAAGCGCGCCGGGCTCAGCGTGCAGGATATCGACCTGTTCGAGCTCAACGAAGCCTTCGCCGCACAGACGCTGCCGTGCCTGAAAGACCTTGGGCTGCTCGAGCAACTGGATGAGAAAGTGAATCTTAACGGCGGCGCGATCGCCCTCGGACATCCGCTGGGCTGTTCCGGCGCACGCATCAGCACGACGTTGCTGAATCTGATGGAGCGTCGCGATGCACAGTTTGGTCTGGCAACCATGTGCATTGGCTTAGGCCAGGGCATCGCGACGGTGTTCGAACGGGTTTAATACGTTGACCACGACACTTGCACGTGTTCCCGCCCAACCGGGCGGGCTTTTTTTTGCAGCGGCGCATGCACGCGCACCGCGTCAGATAAAGGCAAACGCATCGCCAAACATCTGCGCTTCCAGCGCGCCACGTTCCGCACAGAAACGCTCACTGGCAATTTTTGCCATTTCAAACCGGCCGGCAATGTAGATATCGTGCCCGCTCAGGCTGGCATAATCCTGCATTACCGCGGTCAGCACCGTACCGCTGCGCCCCTGCCAGTCCTGCGCTGGCTGCTCCACCACCGGAATCACTTTCAGGTTCGGATGCTTCACCGCCAGCGCATTGAGCTCGTCCAGATCGTACAGATGTCTCAGCTCGCGGCCGCCCCAGTAAATAGCAATGTCGCGATCCGGCTGCTGCGCCAGCGCGGTCAGCAGAATCGAACGCGCATAGGAGAAGCCGGTGCCACCGGCAATCAGCACAATCGGGCGATCGCTGTCTTCACGCAGCCAGGCGTCGCCGTGCGGCATATCCACGGTGATCTGGCGATCGTTTTTGATGCGATCCATCACCGCCATGGCGTACAGGTTCAGATCCGAGGCACCAATATGCAGCTCAATGATGTCCTTTTCCATTGGCGTCGATGCCAGCGAGAACGGGCGCTTATCGCGCTCGTCCATCACCACCATCAGATACTGCCCGGCGCGAAAGCTAAAATCCGCCGCCGGAATTAACCGCACGCGGTAAACCGTGTCCGTAATTGCTTCAACCGAAGTCACTTTGCAGCTTAACGTCGTCATAGGTGCCCTTTTTTATGGTTCTCAGCCGCCGTCAGCGCTGCGGCGGCTCGGCAAAGATCGCTAACTCATCCCAGATTGCATCAATACGTGCCGTGACCGCAGGATCTTTTACAATCGGCGTACCCCATTCACGCTGGGTTTCGCCCGGCCACTTGTTGGTGGCGTCCAGTCCCATCTTCGAGCCAAGGCCGGAAACCGGCGAAGCGAAGTCGAGATAGTCAATCGGCGTGTTTTCGACCAGTACCGTGTCGCGTGCCGGATCCATTCGCGTGGTGATGGCCCAAATCACGTCGTTCCAGTCACGTGCGTTGACGTCGTCGTCACACACAATCACAAACTTGGTGTACATAAACTGGCGCAGGAACGACCACACACCGAACATCACGCGCTTGGCGTGGCCGGCGTACTGTTTTTTGATCGTCACCACCGCGAGGCGGTAAGAACAGCCTTCCGGCGGCAGATAGAAATCCACAATCTCCGGGAACTGCTTGATCAGAATCGGCACCAGCACTTCGTTCAGCGCCACACCCAGCACCGCAGGCTCATCCGGCGGACGGCCGGTGTAGGTGGAGTGATAAATCGGATTGCGCCGCTGGGTCACGTGCGTCACGGTAAATACCGGGAAGCTGTCTACTTCATTGTAGTAGCCGGTGTGATCGCCGTACGGCCCTTCCGGTGCCATGTCGCCCGGCTCGATGTAGCCTTCCAGCACGATTTCAGCGCTGGCCGGCACTTCCAGATCGTTCGAAACGCACTTCACCACCTCGGTTTTGTTGCCACGCAGCAGACCGGCAAACGCATATTCCGACAGCGTATCCGGCACCGGCGTCACCGCACCGAGAATGGTGGCCGGATCGGCGCCCAGCGCCACCGCCACCGGGAAACGTTCGCCCGGATGTGCTTTGCACCACTCCTGGAAATCCAGCGCGCCACCGCGATGCGACAGCCAGCGCATGATCACCCGGTTTTTACCGATCACCTGCTGACGATAAATACCGAGATTCTGCCGCTCTTTATGCGGCCCGCGCGACACGGTCAATCCCCAGGTGATCAGCGGCGCCGCATCGCCCGGCCAGCACTTCATCACCGGGATGCGCGACAGGTCGACCTCGTCACCACTGAAGATCTCCTCCTGACACGGCGCGTTACGCAGCCGTTTAGTCGGCATGTTCAGCACCTGTTTGAACTGCGGCATCTTATCGAACAGATCGCGGAAGCCCTTCGGCGGCTCCGGCTCTTTCAGAAACGCCAGCAGCTTGCCTACGTCGCGCAGCGCGCTGACCTCTTCCTGGCCCATGCCCATCGCCACGCGCTTCGGCGTACCGAACAGGTTGCACAGCACCGGCATATTGTAGCCCTTCGGGTTTTCGAACAGCAGTGCCGGGCCGCCGGCACGCAGCGTGCGGTCGGCAATTTCGGTCATTTCCAGGTCAGGATCGATCTCCTGAGTGATGCGCTTTAACTCGCCGCGCTGCTCCAGCAGCGCGAGAAAGTCTCGTAAATCCTGATATTTCATGCGGCGTTAGTCTTCCGGCCAGAGTGAAGCGTCATTATAAGTTTGTTCACGCCAGCGTGTTTGAGTTTCTGCGTCAGGCGGGCTGACAGGAAAACGGCACCAGCGACTGCAGGGCCAGCACATCGTGATAAGCGGCAATCGCCTCACCGTGGCGGAACACTTTAAAATCTTCGCCGCGCGCGCTGTAGTAGCGCAGGCGGTTTTCGCTGACGTGCAGGAAGCTGGCTTCACGCAGCGCAATCACCGACTCCTGCGGATTCACCGCGCAGAATTCGGCGAGGCGCTCATCACGGGTTTCGCCCATGTGGCCGCTGACGTGGGCATCCAGATAGTGTGGATTGATTTGCACCGGGAACAGGCCGAGCGCGGGCAGCACCACGCTGCTGCGCACCGGCATATCGTTAGTGGTGCGAATCGACGGCGTCGCCACGTTGCAGCCCGCGCTCCAGCCAACATACGGCACGTCGCGCTCGCGCACTGCGCGCTGAATCGCCACGATCAGTCCGTGCTCGTGCAGCATCTGGTTCAGCAGCCAGGTATTGCCGCCGCTCACCAGAATCAGCTCCGCCTGCTCAATGGCCGCCACCGGTGTGTCGAACTCGTGTACCGTGCGCACCGGAATGCCGAGCGACTGGGACAGCGCCTGCGCACGCTGGGCGTGATCGTCACGAATAATGGCATAGGGCACCAGCACCGCCGAGGTGATGCCGCGCTGGGCAATCATCGCGTGCAGCTGCGGATGTGCATAGCCCAGCAGCGGCGCATCGTCGGCCACTTTGCCATTACTCAGTAAAAACAGTTCCATCAGCCCGTCCTTTTTTCTTCGCGTAATGGGTTGGCAGTCTGATACAGATGATCGCCAGACGTCAATTTTCTTGCTGAAAAGCGTTAAATCGCCGCACCTATCGGAAAATTCGTAGAGATTTTTCTGGTGTGACCGGGATTCCGACCGCCGATGCGCTATAACTCTGACAACAGGTTTGTTATTCTTAGCGTCCATTCTTTGGGAGCAGTTATGGAATCCTGGTACTTACTCTATTGCAAACGTGGACAGCTGTTGCGCGCGAAGGAGCATCTTGAGCGGCAGGAGGTGAATTGCCTCAGCCCGATGATCGCTCTGGAGAAGATTGTGCGCGGCAAACGCACCACGGTGAGTGAGCCGCTGTTTCCCAACTATCTGTTCATCGAATTTGATCCGGAAGCGATTCACACCACCACCATCAGCAGCACGCGCGGCGTCAGCCACTTTGTGCGCTTTGGTGCCATGCCCGCTACGGTGCCGTATGAAGTGATTGAAGCGCTGCAAACCGATGCGCCGCAAATCCTGCTGGATCCGGAAACGCCGCAGGTCGGTGATGAAGTGCTGATCACCGACGGCACCTTTGAAGGGCTGCGCGCTATTTTTGCCGAGCCCGATGGTGAAACCCGCTCAATCCTGCTGCTTAACCTGCTGAACAAACAGGTGATGCGCAGCGTGGACAACAAGCAGTTCCGTAAGGTTTAAGCCAGCCTGAACAGCTGACGTGCGTTGTGGTCGACGCGGGCTGCCAGTGCATCCGGCTGTTCACCACGCCAGTGCGCCACCTGCTGCACGATGTGCGGCAGAAAACAGGGTTCGTTGCGGCGCGAGGTCGGACGCGGACGCATATCGCGCGGCAGCAGATAAGGCGCGTCAGTCTCCAGCAGCAGGCGATCTGCCGGAATCAGCGGCAGCATGTCACGCAGTTCCAACCCGCGCCGTTCATCGCACACCCAGCCGGTAATCCCCACCGACAAGCCCAGCGCCAGGCAGGCTTCCAGCTCGTCACGCGTGCCGGTAAAACAGTGCACCACCGCGCCCACCAGTTTTGGCAGCCACGGCTGCAGCACCGCCAGAAAACGTTCGTGCGCCTCACGACAGTGTAAAAACACCGGCAGCTGCAGTTCAGCCGCCAGCTGGAGCTGCGCATCAAACGCATACTCCTGCTGCTGGTGCGCGGAAAGATTACGGTTAAAGTCGAGACCGCATTCGCCAATCGCCACCACCTGCTCGCTCTCGGCCAGGCGGCGCAGCGTACTGGCGGTTTCTGCCGACCACTCGCTGGCATGATGCGGATGCACGCCGGCGGTCGACCAGCAGTAACCCGCATGCTGAGTGGCCAGCTGACGCGCCTGCTGGCTCTCCAGCGCATTGGTGCCGGTGATTAACAGGCCGGTGACGCCTGCTTCGCGCGCGCGTTTTACCACCTGATCGCGATCTTTTGCGAATTGCGTGCTGGTCAGGTTTACACCGATATCAAACATGTTTGCTCCCCATTCCGTCTTCAAGCGACGGATAGAAAAACCGCCCGAAAGCGGGCGGTTAAGATTCATCATCACCCCACTGGCGGGATGCCCTGCATAACAGACATCAGGCGTCGGGGTTCTGTTCCTCATCGTCTGCCGCCTGACGTCCTTTACCCACGTAGTAGCGGGAGAAGAATACGCCGACTTCAAACAGGCAGTACATCGGAATAGCGAGCAAAGTTTGCGAGAAAACGTCCGGCGGTGTGAGCAACATCCCAACCACAAACGCGCCGACCAGAATATAGGGACGTTTCTTTTTCAGATCGTCCGGGCTGGTGATGCCGGTCCAGCACAGCAGCACGATGGCAATCGGCACCTCAAACGCCACACCAAACGCCATGAACAGCGTCATGACAAAGTCGAGGTAGTTAGTGATGTCCGTGGCGATGGTGACGCCCTGCGGCGCGGTTTTGGCGAAGAAGCCAAACGCCAGCGGGAACACAATGAAGTAGGCGAAGGCCACGCCGACATAAAACAGCAGCGTACTGGAGAACAGCAGCGGCATCACCAGACGGCGCTCGTGGCGATACAGCGCGGGTGCGACAAACGCCCAGACCTGATAAAGAATCACCGGCACCGCAAGAAACACCGACACGATGATGGTCAGTTTGATCGGCGTAAAGAACGGTGAGGCCACGTCCGTGGCGATCATGCTGGCCCCGACGGGCATCTGGCTAATCAGCGGCGCTGCCACCGCGTGATAGATGTCGTTGGCGAAGTAAACCAGACACAGGAAGATAACAAACACTGCGATGATGCAGTTCAGCAGACGCTTGCGCAGCTCAATCAGGTGGCTGATGAGCGGTTGGGTATCTTCAACGGCCATGTTTATCGTTCATCTTTAACGGGAGGAGTGGTCGCAGGCGCGACGGAATCGCTGTGGTTAGCGGCTGACGCATTAGCTGGCGCGGGCTGCGATTGCGGCGCCTGCGCCGGTGCGCTGGCCTGATGCGCTGCGCTGGCCGGGGTCACGACGCTGTGCGGCTCAGCAGGCTGTGGCGCGGCGGCGGGCGGCTGATGAATGGTGTTGGCTTCATCTTCCGCTTTTTCGATATCGATGCTCTGCTGCACGGATCGCTTCATGGAGTCTGCGGTTTTACGCAGCTCTTCCATGGATTGCTTCAGCTCCGGCGACAGCGTGCCGCGTCCCGCTTCTTCGACCTTTTTCAGGCTGTCCTGCAGCTCCTGCAGTTTCAGCTCCTGGGCCAGTTCGTTCTGCACATTAGCAGCCAGCGAGCGAATGGCCCGGATCCAGCCAACGACGGTTTTCACCGCAACCGGTAAGCGCTGCGGGCCCAGTACAATCAGCCCGATCACGAACACCAATACCAGTTCACTAAAACCAATATCGAACACAGTTTTACCTTACTTGTCCCGGGCGTCGTCTTTGCTCGCCGAGGTGTGCTGTTTGTCTGCCAGTTTGGCGTTGAAGTCAGCGTCCTGCTCTTTCGGTTGATCCTTTTTCTCGTCTTCATCGCCCATGGCTTTTTTGAAGCCACGAATCGAAGAACCTAAATCCGAACCCAGGTTACGAAGCTTATTGGTACCGAACAGAAGTACAACAATGACGGCAATGATTAACAATTGCCAAATACTGATACCGCCCATGAGATATGCCTCTAATATTCTGTGAAAAACGGTTAACTGTAACGCACAGAAAGTCCGTTTTTACCCGGACTTAAGCCTGCGACATTACGCGAATTGCACCAGGCAGACAATCAGTTTGTCTTGCGCCAGCCGATGAGCCAGGTGACGATGCCGGCGGCCATTAACAGCGCCGGAAAGAAGTCCCAGTCAGGTCGGCTCAGCAGCACTGCGGTGCCACTTAATAACAGTGTAGCCCCGACGCCAAACAGATAGCGTGCCTGATGATGACGGGTGCGCTGCGCGTTCAAATCGGTGACGAGTTTATCGACACTGTGCTGCAATAATTTGTGCTGGCGCATACTGTCGTAAAAAAGCTCCGGCAGCTCCGGCAGTTTCTCCGCCCAGAACGGCGCCTTCTCTTTCACCGCCCGCAGGATGGCCGGAATGCCGATCTGATCCTTAATCCAGTCCTCAAGGAACGGCTTGGCAGTTTTCCACAGATCGAGCTGCGGATAGAGCTGACGGCCGATGCCCTCGATGTACAGCAGGGTTTTCTGCAGCAGCACCAGCTGCGGCTGCACTTCCATATTGAAACGGCGCGCGGTGTTGAACAGATTGAGCAGCACGTGACCGAAGGAGATTTCCGCCAGCGGCTTTTCGAAAATCGGCTCGCACACGGTGCGAATCGCGAACTCAAAATCTTCCACGTTGGTATCCGGCGGTACCCAGCCCGAGTCGACGTGCAGCTCGGCCACTTTGCGGTAGTCGCGGTTGAAGAAGGCGATGAAGTTTTCCGCCAGATAGCGCTTATCTTCTTTGTTCAGCGAGCCAACGATGCCGCAGTCAATACCGATGTACTGCGGATCTTCCGGATGCTCGTAGCTGACAAAGATGTTGCCGGGATGCATATCGGCGTGGAAGAAACTGTCGCGGAACACCTGAGTGAAGAACACCTGCACACCGCGCTCGGCCAGCAGCTTCATATTGACGCCGTGCTGCTCCAGCGTGGCAACGTCAGAAATAGGAATGCCGTAAATGCGCTCCATCACCAGCATGGTCTCGCTGCAGTAGTCGGAGAACACTTCCGGTACGTACAGCATACGGCTCTGGTCGAAATTGCGGCGCAGCTGAATCGCATTGGCGGCTTCACGCAGCAGATTGAGTTCATCAATCAGCGTTTTTTCGTAGTCGCGCACCACTTCCATCGGACGCAGACGGCGACCGTCCGGCAGCAGACGTGGCACCCAGCGCGCCAGGCGGTAAATCAGCTTCATGTCAGCTTTAATTACCGGCAGGATATCCGGGCGAATCACTTTGATCACCACTTCGCGGCCGTTGGATTTCAGCGTCGCGGTATGCACCTGAGCGATCGAAGCGGATGCCAGCGGTTTGATATCGAAGTCGTCGAACCAGGTTTCCACCGGGCCGCCAATCGAACGCTCAATCTGCGCTTTGGCTTTCACGCCGTCGAACGGTGCTACACGGTCCTGCAGAATCGCCAGCTCATCGGCAATTTTCGGCGGGAACAGGTCGCGGCGCGTCGACAGCATCTGACCGAACTTGATCCAAACCGGACCGAGCTGCTCCATCGCCAGACGCAGACGAATCCCCATTTCAGCTTCTTTGTGCCGGTTGGGGATCCAGAAAACACAGCGCCGCCACAGCCGCAGCGGCAGCGTAATGCGCATGTGAGGAATCAGTTCATCCAGCCCGTAGGTCAGAAAAACTTTGATAATGAAGTATAAGCGCCGAATTTCTCCCAGCGTCATTTCGCCTCCAGCTGTGCCAAACGCGTTTCAAACGCATTAAGCGCACGTTCCATCGCTTCTACTTCCTCGCAAAACCACGCCTGTTCCAGCGCGCCCGGCGCCACGCGCCACTCTTCGGTCAGTACCTGCCCCAGATAATCCTGACGGCGCGACAGCTGCTGCTTGACCTGAGTCAGCGCACGCTGGGCGGCCTGACTGATGCCCTGCGCCGCAATGTCGCCCACCCACGGCGCGAGATATTCAGCCGGATCGAGTTCAGCCAGATCCATCAGCGCGGAGAACTGCTGCACCACCTGCAGATCGCCTTCCACGTCCAGCTCACCGCTGCGAATCAGGCTGGTCAACTGCTGACGATCGCGCAGCTTAGGCAGGGTGCTGAAACGCAGGCTGACGCTGCAGTCGCTGCTGTCCTGCCAGTCACTCAGCACATCCAGCTGGTTTTCACTGAACACCAGCACCAGCGGAAAATTCAGCTCCTGCAGGCGCAGCATTAACACTTTGCCGGCCAGGCGCTGGCGCGCGGTTTTCAGGCTGCGATCGCGATACAGTACACGGTTCAGGGCGGTCTCAAGACCGCCGGTGATGAGAGGAGTAAAAGTCATGATTAATCAGAACTTAAAGCCACGATGTAGCGCCACAATACCGCCGGTCATGTTGTAGTAGCTGGTATTTTCAAAGCCGGCGTCGTTCATCATCGCCTTCAGGGTTTCCTGATCCGGATGCATACGAATCGACTCCGCCAGATAGCGATAACTTTCGGCGTCTTTTGCCACCAGCTGGCCGATACGCGGCAGAATGTGGAAAGAGTAAGTGTCGTAGGCTTTGCTCAGCGGATCGAATACCGGTTTAGAGAACTCCAGCACCAGCAGACGGCCGCCCGGCTTCAGCACGCGGAACATCGACGCCAGCGCTTTCTCTTTTTCGGTCACGTTACGCAGGCCGAAGGAGATAGTGATGCAGTCGAAGTAGTTATCCGGGAACGGCAGCGCTTCTGCGTTGGCCTGCACGTAGCTGACGTTGCCGGTGACGCCGAGATTGCGCAGCTTTTCGCGTCCCATCTTCAGCATCGAGCTGTTGATGTCCGCCAGTACCACCTGACCGGTTTCACCGACCAGGCGCGAGAATTTTGCCGTCAGATCGCCGGTACCGCCGGCCAGATCCAGCACGCGCTGACCGCGGCGCACGCCGCTGCTGTCGATGGTAAAACGCTTCCAGACGCGATGGATGCCGAACGACATCAGATCGTTCATCAGGTCATATTTCGCCGCGACGGAGTGAAACACGTCCGCGACTTTATCGGCCTTTTCACTTTTGGCGACGGTCTGAAAGCCAAAATGGGTAGTTTCCTGCTGTGATTCATCTGCCATCGGTTTTACCTGTTCCACAAACAATACTTCCCGAAGTGTATCAGAGTCGGGCGATCCGAGCACGCCACCGGCGTGTTATTCGTTGATGCGGCGCAGGGAAGCGGCGGAAGAATCTGCCGCATTTTCAGCGGGCTCGCTGTCATCGGCCCATGCATCATCCGCCGTGTCGGGCTGCGCCTGCTCCGCCAGCTGCGGGTTAATCGGCCGTTTGATCTCCACGCCGAGCGCACGAAACGACTCGCTCTGCGCAATCAGGTTGCCGCGCCCCTGCGCCAGCTTTTTCATCGCCAGCTGATAGCTCTGCTGCGCTTTATCGAGACTGTGGCCAATGCCGCTCATGTCATCGACAAACAGCCGCATCTTGTCGTACAGCCGTGCGGCGCGGTCGGCGATGCGCTGCGCGTTGCGGCTCTGATGCTCATAGCGCCACAGGTTGTTGATGGTGCGCAGCGCCACCAGCAGCGTGGTCGGGCTGACCAGCATAATGTTTTGCTGCAGCGCTTCGCTGATCAGCTCCGGCTGGCGATCGATCGCCAGCAGAAACGCCGGTTCGACCGGAATAAACATCAGCACATAATCCAGCGAGCGTAAACCGGGCAATTGTTGATAATCTTTACGCCCCAGCAGCCGGATATGGCCGCGCACCGCGTTGATGTGCTCCTGAATTGCCTGTTCGCGCGTCAGCTCGTCGTCGGCGTTGAAGTAGCGCTCATAGGCAATCAGCGTCATTTTGGCGTCAATCACCACATCTTTGCCCTGCGGCAGACGCACAATTACATCCGGTTGCATTCGGCCCTGCTGCTCCAGCTGCACGCTGACCTGGGTCTGGTACTCGTAGCCTTCGCGCAGGCCCGAGGCTTCCAGCACCCGACTCAGCACCACCTCGCCCCAGTTGCCCTGAATTTTATTGTCGCCCTTGAGCGCTTTGGTGAGGTTAATCGCTTCCTGCGCCATCTGTGCGTTGAGCTGCTGCAGCTGACGAATTTCGTGTGCCAGCGTATGACGTTCACGCGCTTCCTGGCCGAAGCTGTCGTTGACCTGGCGACGAAAACCGTCCAGCTGCTCGCGCAGCGGGCCGATCAGGCTGTTGAGGCTCTGCCGGTTCTGTTCGTCGACGCGTTTTCCGCTGTTTTCAAAGATTCGGTTGGCGAGGTTTTCAAACTGGGCGCTCAGGCGCTGTTCGCTGTTGGTCAGCAGACGCTGCTTCTCCTCAGCGGCGAAACGCGTCTCTTCTAACCGAATGGTGACTTCTCGCAGTTCGGCTTCCTGCGCACTGTTAACTTCCAGCTGATTACGCAGCTCGCGGCTGAGCTGTTCGCTCTCGGCGCGCCAGTAATCCAGCTGCTGCAGACGCTCCTGCGCGCCGCTTAGCGTACCGTGCAGCTGGCGCAGCTCCTGCTCGCGCTGCTGCAGTTGCTGTTGCAGCTGTTCCAGCTGCTGCTGCTGTCGCTGCTGCGCCTGTTCCAGCAGGCGGCGTTCGGTGGTGAAGCTGGCGTGCTGATGGCCGGCGCGCAGCTGGGCAATAATCCAGCCAATGCCCAAACCGGCCAGCGCCAGCGCGCCGCTGATGATAAGTTGCTGATCCATAATCCCCCCGCGGATCGTCTCGCTGAGGAGAAGGTAGAGCGCCACTGTATGAATGTCCAGAACATTCATGGCAACCCGCGGATTTTATCGCGGGCGCGAGGGGCACCGTCCGGGCAACTACAGGGCGCGTACGGTCAGGTCGCCGGCTTTCCAGGCGTCGATCAGGAAAAACGGCATCGGCAGCACCCATTCGGTGGCGCTTTTCACCTTCGCCGGATAGCACCAGCTGTTGCCGCCGTAAGTCAGCTCCACCTGCTGCTGGCCATTTTCCGCATTAGCCACTTTGCCGGCCATGCTGGCGAAACCGGCGTTGCTGCCGACGTGGAAGCTGTCGGTCTGCCAGCGAATCGGCGCATGCGCCGGCCACGGCTGCGCGTGGTGGAAGTGAAAGATATCGTCGTGATTGAGGATACTGTCGCGCACCGTCGGCCACAGCGCCACTTTGAGGAAGTACTGGTCGGTAAAGCGCTCGCTGCCGTCATACTGCGCGATAAAGTCGCGCATCTGCTGCTCCACGTTGTGAAACACGCCGTGACAGCCGCCCCACATCCCGGCCAGCAACAGCTCAGTGTGCGAGTAGTAATCGCGCATATGATGAAACCAGAACGGTGAAGCCAGCCAGGCGTCGACGGCCGCCACTTCGCGCTCTGACAGCAGCGAGTCGGCATCCCGCACGATGTAGCGTTTTACGCTGGCATCGTCCATCACCAGAAAACGCCACAGCGTAGGGAAAATGGTTTTCTCCTGCGACATGTCCACCAGTTGGGTGTTTGGCTGGGTCAGGCGCTGCCACACGTGCTGCGGCACGCTATCGTCAAGATAGATGCGGCACATCCAGTCCGGATAGAGCTCGCGCGCCACCTCAACATTTTTAATCAGGGTTTCACAGTAACGCGGCTGGCCGCCGTATAGACTGAAGGAGATGATGTTTTCCGCCGGATTGCTGCGGTTAATCGGTGCAGGCGCGGGGGCAGGAAACGTCGCCTTCGCGCCCTGACTGAAACGCACGTCGGATTGGGTAAGCGATTCCAGACCGTAGCGCGCCACTTCGTCTGGTTTATCCAGCCAGCCACACACTTCGGTTAAGCCATCCAGCCAGGTTTCTGACGCCTGCGCGCGCTGCGCCGCCGGTGCCTGATAGATTTTCTGATAAACCTTGTAGGATTTTTTATATTCGCCGACGCGCATCAGCGTCAGTGCGTAGTCGCTCAGCACCTGCATCTGATTGGGCATCACGCGCAGTACTTCTTCGCAGCACTGGCGCGCCAGAGGATAATCTGACGCGGCCATTGCCTGACGAAACCGCGCGGCGGCACTCTCAACGCGGGCCTGCATTGCCGCAGGAGAGTGGCCAAAACCTGGACGTGGGACAGAGATCGTTTTGCGCATAGGAAATTTCTCAGAATCGGCTGAAATTGCGCGCATTCTAATCAGGCAATTGCTGAGCGCCCTATAAGCCTGGTCTCGAAATCACTCCCTGACTGACGCGCTAAAGTAAGCGACGCGCGGCATCCACCACAATCTTCACCGCATCGCTTTCAGTCTGCTTCATGGTGGCCGCATCCGGGATCTCTTTTTGCGTGCGATTCACGATGACGCCAGCCACCATGCCGGCACGCAGTCCCTGACTGGCGCACATGGTTAACAGTGTAGCGGATTCCATCTCATAGTTAAGCACGCCCATTTGCTGCCACTCTTTCATCGAGCCCTGGAAGCGGCTCACCACGCGTCCGGAGAAGGTGTCGTAGCGCTCCTGGCCAGGATAGAAGGTGTCTGACGAGGCGGTGACGCCGATGTGCGTGGTCGCACCGCAGGCTTCCGCCGCCGCCGCCAGCGCGGTGGTGCAGGCGAAATCAGCCACCGCCGGGAATTCCATCGGCGCAAAGTGCAGGCTGGCACCGTCCAGACGGACTGATGCGGTAGTGACCAGCACATCACCCACGTTGATGTGTGGCTGTATCGCCCCAGTGGTGCCGACGCGCAGGAAGGTGCGCACGCCCAGCTGTGCCAGCTCTTCAACGGCGATGGAGGTGGATGGACCGCCGATACCGGTGGAACAGACGACCACCGGTTTGCCGTCGATTTCCGCCAGCCAGGTGGTGAACTCGCGGTGCGACGCGAGGTGTTGCGGATTCTCCATCAGCGCCGCGATTTTCTTCACGCGCTCCGGATCGCCAGGAACAATCGCCAGCGTGGCTCCTTTCAGGTCGG
The DNA here is from genome assembly GCF_035783935.1 of Pantoea dispersa. GTDB lineage: Bacteria > Pseudomonadota > Gammaproteobacteria > Enterobacterales > Enterobacteriaceae > Pantoea > Pantoea dispersa_C. Next base: position 20,871 of record NZ_JALKOV010000009.1, read on the forward strand.
CTTTGGTGATGCCAAGGTGGAAAACGTCAGACTGGGCCATAACAGACTCCTGGAAGATAAGGGGATAAGCGCGCCACTTTACGTCAGCGGCCCGGATAAATATGTGACTGAATTCACTATCAATAATGAAAGTTACATTGAACTAAAAATATTGTGTGACTCTAATCACATATTAGCCGTCTGCTGCGCTGAATTGCTACAAGCGGTGCTGTGTAACAGTAGAAGGCAGTGTTAATAGAGAAGCAGATCAGGTTATACCCTACGTCAGCCTTGCTGTAAGGCCAGGCTATAGTTACGTGATTGCGCACTTGCTAGCACGGAGAGAACCATGAAAACCGAAGACACTATGGCACAAAAATCCGCCACCGACGGCTTCGCGCCGGCGGTGCAGCCTACCGCAGCCAGTACGATTATGACCGCCAGCGACACCATCCACGCCGGCGAAACGTCCGTGCCAAGCCAGGGTGAGAACCTGCCAGCTTACTACGCTCGTCCGCAACAGTTTAGCGGTACGCTGCCGGTCGTGCTGGTGGTGCAGGAAATTTTCGGCGTGCACGAGCACATCCGCGATCTGTGCCGCCGTCTGGCGCTGGAAGGTTATCTCGCCGTGGCGCCGGAACTCTACTTCCGCGAAGGCGATCCCAACGATTACCACGACATTCCGACCCTGTTCAAAGAGCTGGTGAGTAAAGTGCCGGATTCGCAGGTGCTGTCGGACCTCGACCACGTGGCCAACTGGGCGGCGCGCCACGGCGGCGATATCCGTCGTCTGGCGGTCACCGGTTTCTGCTGGGGCGGTCGCATCAGCTGGCTATTTGCCGCCCATAATCCGCAGGTGCGCGCCGCCGCCGCCTGGTACGGTCGCCTGGAGGGCGAAAAGACGCTGAAACAGCAAAAACACCCGATTGATATCGCGGTGGATTTGAACGCGCCGGTGCTGGGCCTGTATGGCGGTCAGGATGAAAGCATTCCGCTGGAGAGCGTGGATAAAATGCGCCAGGCGCTGCACGCAGCCAACGCCAAAGCGGAGATTGTGGTGTATCCGGAAGCCGGCCACGCCTTTAACGCCGACTACCGTCCCAGCTATCACGCCGAATCCGCGCAGGATGGCTGGCAGCGCATGCTGGCGTGGTTTAAGCAGTATGGTGTCGCGCCAAACGCAGAATAAAAAAAGGGGGCGCCAGCGCGCCCCAACCCAACAACACAACGTATTATTCTGTCATCAAACCGCTTCGGTGCGCAGCTTCTGCGCCGCTTTCACCATGTTGGCCAGCGCCTGACGCGTTTCGCTCCAGCCACGCGTTTTCAGACCGCAATCCGGGTTCACCCACAGGCGCTGCTGCGGAATACTCTGCGCCGCTTTGCGCAGCAGTTCTTCCATCCATTCCACGCTCGGTACGTTTGGCGAGTGAATGTCATATACGCCCGGGCCGATTTCGTTCGGATACTCAAACGCTTTAAACGCATCCAGCAGATCCATGTCTGAACGTGAGGTTTCGATAGTGATGACGTCGGCATCCAGCGCAGCAATCGAATCCATGATGTCGTTAAATTCGCAGTAACACATGTGGGTGTGAATCTGCGTGTCGTCCTGCGCCACCGCGGCGTTGAGGCGGAAGGCGTCCACTGCCCAGCGCAGGTAGGCTGCCCAGTCAGACTGATGCAGCGGCAACCCTTCACGCAGCGCCGGTTCGTCGATCTGGATGATGCCAATACCGGCTTGCTCAAGGTCCTGCACTTCGTCGCGCAGCGCCAGCGCAATCTGCTTCGCGATGGTTTCGCGCGTCACGTCTTCCCGCGGGAACGACCAGCACAGAATGGTGACCGGCCCGGTCAGCATGCCCTTCACCGGTTTATCGGTCAGCGATTGCGCATACTTTGCCCACTCGACGGTGATCGGCTGCGGGCGGCTGACGTCACCGATGATGACTGGCGGCTTAACACAGCGCGAACCGTAGCTCTGTACCCAGCCGTTCTGCGTGAAGACAAAGCCGTCGAGGTTTTCGCCGAAGTACTCCACCATGTCGTTACGCTCGGCTTCGCCGTGCACCAGCACATCAAGCCCCAGACGCTCCTGTTCCGCGATCGCCTGCCGGATGTGTTCCGCGATACCGGTGCGGTAATGGCCGCCGTCAATGTTGCCTTTTTTGAAGTCGAGACGCAGGCCGCGAATTTCGGTGGTCTGCGGGAAGGAACCGATGGTGGTGGTTGGCCACGCCGGCAGGTCAAAGCGCTGACGCTGCGCCTGAGCCCGCACGGTGTAGCTGCTGTTACGCTCGGTGTCTCTGGCCTGAATTTGTGCCAGACGCTGCGCCACGGCGGCGTTGTGCACACGAGCTGAGCTTGCCCGGGCGCGAATCGGCGCGCTCCAGGCGTGCAGCGATGCGGTATCGTGCTGGTTCAGCGCCTTGCTCAGCAGCGCCAGTTCGGCACACTTCTGTAACGCAAAGGCGAACCAGCTCTTTACCTCATCGTCGAGGCGGGTTTCCACGCTCAGGTCAATGGGGCTGTGCAGCAGTGAGCAGGAAGATCCAATCCACAGCTGCTGACGCTGGCCGATCAGCGGCTGCAGGCGCTCAAACCAGTCGGTGAGATCGGCACGCCAGACGTTACGGCCATTGATCACCCCCAGCGACAGCAGCCAGTCCGCCGGGATCTGCTGGTTGAGCTGCTGGAGGTCGTCTTTGCCGTGCACCAGGTCCACGTGCAGTCCCTGCACCGGCAGCGTGTTGATCACATCCAGATTCTGACCGATGCTGTCAAAGTAGGTGGTAAGCAGCAGTTTCACTTCGCCCTGCAGCGCGTCGTACGCCGGTTTAAACGCCTCGCGCCACGCCTGCGGCAGTTCCAGCGCCAGCGCCGGCTCATCGATCTGTACCCATTCGATGCCGCGCTGATGCAGTTCTGCCAGCACCTGACGGTAAACCGGCAGAATGGCCTGCAGCAGCGACAGGCGGTCGAACGCGTCACCTTTCACCTTACCCAGCCACAAATAGGTCACCGGCCCCAGCAGCACCGGTTTGATGGCGTGGCCGAGCGCCAGCGCCTCATCGACCTCGTCCAGCAGTTGCGTCCAGCTGAGACGGAACTGCTGACCCTGAGTAAATTCCGGCACGATGTAGTGATAGTTGGTGTTAAACCATTTGGTCATCTCCGCCGCCGCGGCAGGCTCGCCGCTGGGTGCCCGACCGCGGCCGATGCGGAACAGCGTGTCGAGGTCGATCGAACCGTCTTTATTCTGATGCCGTGCCGGCACATTACCCAGCAGCAGGCTGGTGGTCAGCACGTGATCGTACCAGGCAAAATCACCGACCGGCAGCAGATCGACACCAGCGTCTTTCTGCTGTTGCCAGTGACGGGCGCGCAGTTCACGCCCCACCGCCAGCAGTTCATCCTGTGAGCTGTTCCCGGCCCAGTAGCTTTCCTGCGCTTTTTTCAGTTCGCGGCGCAGTCCAACGCGAGGGAAACCGAGAGTATGGTTCAGAATGGTCATGTGAGATTCTCCAGAAGTTGTTCGCTGTGCGACAGTCGCAGCAACCGATTTACGTTCATCCAGCGGGCAATCCTGCCGTGCGCTGAGCGTGTTAGCTGGACAAAGGTAAAGTGGCCGTCGCGTCTGACTGAGATGTTTAGCCGTCCAGATGTTTACACCGCTATAATCTGCGGGTACTGTATGTGTCTCAAGCGCAATTTGTTCAATCTCGATGTGAAGGACTCTCATGATCGAACTCAAACACCTGCGGACGCTGCAGGCGTTACGGCACACCGGCTCGCTGGCTGCCGCCGCCGCCCAGCTTCATCAGACGCAATCGGCGTTGTCTCACCAGTTCAGCGACCTGGAACAGCGGCTGGGCTTCCGGCTGTTCGTGCGTAAGAGCCAGCCGCTCCGTTTTACGCCGCAGGGAGAGATTCTGTTGCAGCTGGCGGAGCAGATTCTGCCGCAGATCCAGCAGGCGCTGCAGGCCTGTCATGAGCCGCATCAGACCACGTTGCGCATCGCTATCGAATGCCACAGCTGCATCCAGTGGCTGACGCCGGCCCTGAACAATTTCCGTCAGAGCTGGCCGCAGGTGGTGATGGACTTCAAATCCGGCGTGACCTTTGATCCGCAGCCGGCGCTGCAGCAGGGTGAACTGGACGTGGTGCTGACGTCCGATATTCTGCCGCGCAGCGGTTTGTTCTATGCGCCGATGTTTGATTTTGAGGTGCGGCTGGTGCTGGCGCCGGATCACCGTCTGGCGCAGCTGGCCCACATCACGCCGGAAGAGTTGGCCGATGAGGTGCTGATGATCTATCCGGTACAGCGTCAGCGGCTGGACGTGTGGCGTAACTTCTTACAGCCAGCCGGCGTCAGCCCGGCGCTGAAGAGCGTGGATAATACGCTGCTGCTGATCCAGATGGTGTCGGCCGGCATGGGCATTGCCGCGCTGCCGCATTGGGTGGTGGAGAGCTTTGAGCATCAGGGTCTGGTGGTGACGCGCACGCTGGGTGACGGGTTGTGGAGCCGTTTATACGCGGCGATGCGCGACGGCGAGCAGCGTCAGCCGGTGCTGGAAGCCTTTGTGCGCTTTGCCCGTCAGCACGCCTGCGAGCACCTGCCTTACGTGCGCGATGCCTCGCGCCCCAGTTCACTGCAGCCGGTCTCGTCCTGATGCGGCGGGCGGCCAATGTCGCCCGTGCTGTTATCCCCGCCCTGCCTGCTCTATAATGCGCCGCCTTAACCGCTACCGGAGAGTTTCACCATGACCAATAACGATGTGCTGCGCAGCGTGCGCTATATGCTGGACTTGAGCGACAGCAAAGTGGTGGAGATTTTTGCGCTGGCGGGCAGTGAAGTACCGCCTGAAGATGTGCAGGCGTGGCTGAAGAAAGAGGATGACGCCGCGTTTCGTAAATTGCCGGATGTGCTGATGGGCTATTTCCTCAACGGCCTGATTTTCTATCGTCGCGGCAAAAGTGAAGATGCGCCGGCACCGTCGATTGAGCGCCGCATGAACAACAATATTTTTCTCAAGAAGTTACGCATCGCCTTCGCGCTAAAAACCACCGATATCCCGGATATCCTGCTGAAGGCCAACTTCAAGGTGTCACAGGCCGAGATCGGCGCGATTTTCCGTAATCCCGACCATAAAAATTATCGCGAATGCGGTGACCAGATTCTGCGTAACTTCCTGAAAGGCTTAACGCTGATTCAGCGGCCATCGACACCCGCGAAAAAAAGCTAAGCGCCTGAACCGCCGCTTTTGGCTGTGTGTCCCAGTACCCAGCGTTTGTGCACGTACAGAGAGGCAAAAATCACCAGCGCCCCGGCGATAAAGCTCGGCCAGTGCGGCTTCTCCTGCCAGATTGCCAGATTCACCAGTAACCCTGCCGGCACGTGCATGTTGTTCATAATGCCCAGCGTTCCGGCATCGACCTGGGTGGCGCCGTAGTTCCACATAAAGTACCCCAGCCCGGACGCGGCCACGCCCAGCCACAGCAGCACGCCCCACTGCAGCGAGGTGGTCGGCAGCTTGTGCGGATTGCCCCAGATGCACCAGGCGATCACCGCGATCAGCACTGCGCCAAGATAGAACCACGAGAACGCGGTGTGCTGCGGCATCGGCCGCACCTCCTGCAGCCGCTTATAACCCACCATGCCGATGGCAAAACAGATGTTTGCCGCCTGCACCAGCAGTAGCCCGAACCAGAAATCATCGCTGACTTTGTCGTAGCGGATAATGGCCGCGCCGAGCACCGCCAGCAGCGCGCTGAAGGCATAGCCAATGCGCAGCGGGCGCTTGCTGAGCAGGTCATAAATCAGCGTGACATACAGCGGCGTCATCACCGTAAACAGCAGGAATTCCGGCACGCTGAGATAGAGATAAGCCTCAAAGCTGAGCAAATACATGATGCCCAGCTGCAGCATGCCCACCAGCATGTACAGCAGTAACGTTGAAGCGCGATAACCGCGCCAGCGCAGGAACGGCAGGAACACCAGCGCGGCCAGCCCTAAACGCATCAGCACCGAGAACCAGGTATCCACCTGCCCCGCCAGATACTCGCCAATTAAACTAAAAGAAAATGCCCACAGAATGGTGGTAACGATCAGCAACAGCACGGTTATGCATCCTAAAAATCAACCCTGGCGCTAGTGTAAACAAACTTACGCCGGCTGACCGGACAATCTGGTTGACATGTGGTGGAATTAAACACGATCGCATCTTCTCTGCCCGGCCAGCAAGCCAGCAGCCGGCTGGCGGATTTACTGAGCTCAGCGATTTTTATGATGCAGCGCGCCGTTTTCGCTGGCACAAATGCGCGAAATACAACATTTCCTGGTTTTTATCGCTCTTTATTGTCATAAAACTGTAACATATGTGTCACGCGTCACAGTAACTGCGCGTAACCATCACTATTCTGTGCGCGAAATGGAAAGGTTGCTTTCTGTTCGCTGTCGTACTTTGCATTTGCCCCAACCTGCTGGGAATTCATAACTATATTGCGCCCCGGAGGGCCATTCTGATGTTGAGTATTTTTAAACCTGCACCACACCAGCCCCAGGTGGCGGACGATCGCGTCGATCCGCTCTATCGTCGTCTGCGCTGGCAGATCTTCTTCGGCATTTTCTTTGGCTACGCCGCCTATTACCTGGTGCGCAAAAACTTTGCGCTGGCGATGCCTTATCTGGTCGAACAGGGTTTCTCACGCGGCGATCTCGGTTTTGCCCTCTCCGGCATCTCCATCGCCTACGGTTTTTCCAAATTCATTATGGGATCGGTCTCGGATCGCTCCAACCCACGGGTGTTTTTGCCTGCGGGTCTGATTCTCGCCGCCGCCGTGATGCTGGTGATGGGCTTCGTGCCGTGGGCAACCTCGAGCATCATGGTGATGTTCGTGCTGCTGTTTCTGTGTGGCTGGTTCCAGGGCATGGGCTGGCCGCCGTGCGGACGCACCATGGTGCACTGGTGGTCGCAGAAAGAACGCGGCGGCATTGTGTCGGTATGGAACTGCGCGCACAACGTGGGTGGCGGCATTCCGCCACTGCTGTTCCTGCTCGGCATGGCGTGGTTTAACGACTGGAAAGCCGCGCTCTATATGCCGGCGTTTGGTGCCATTATTGTGGCGATCATCGCCTTTGCGCTGATGCGCGATACGCCGCAGTCATGCGGGCTGCCGCCGATTGAGGCGTGGAAGAATGACTATCCGCCAGATTACAGCGAAAACCACGAACAGGAGCTGACGGCGAAGCAGATTTTCATGCAGTACGTGCTGCCCAATAAGCTGCTGTGGTACATCGCGCTGGCCAACGTGTTCGTTTATCTGCTGCGCTACGGCATCCTCGACTGGTCACCGACCTATCTGAAAGAGGTGAAGCACTTCACGCTGGATAAATCCTCGTGGGCCTATTTCCTCTACGAGTACGCCGGGATTCCGGGCACGCTGCTGTGCGGCTGGATGTCGGACAAGGTATTCCGCGGCAATCGCGGTGCCACCGGCGTCTTCTTCATGACGCTGGTGACCATCGCCACCATCGTGTACTGGCTCAACCCGCCGGGCAATCCGGGCGTGGATATGCTCTGCATGATTGTGATTGGCTTCCTGATTTACGGTCCGGTGATGCTGATTGGTCTGCACGCGCTGGAGCTGGCACCGAAAAAAGCGGCCGGCACTGCGGCAGGCTTTACCGGTCTGTTCGGCTATCTGGGCGGATCGGTAGCAGCCAGTGCGATTGTCGGTTACACCGTGGATTTCTTCGGCTGGGACGGCGGTTTCTTAGTGATGATTGTCGGATCGGTGCTGGCGGTGGTGTTACTGCTGCTGACCATGGTCAGTGAGCATCGCCACAAGCAGCAGCAGGCGTAATCAGAGCGGGCCGCTTAATCGCGGCCCGTTTTATTCAGGCCAGAAACAACTTACGCAGCGTCTGCGGCACCGCGTCATCGGCGTTGCTGCCAATCACTTCCAGCGTTGGCAGCGTATCTTTCAGCCGCTGATGGGCGTTGTGCATAATGCAGCCTTTGCCCGCCATACTCAGCATCTCGACATCGTTCATGCCGTCGCCAAACGCGATGCACTCTTTCAGCGAATAGCCGAGCTGTTTTGCCACCGCTTCCAGCGCGTGCCCTTTCGAAACGCCACCGGCCATCACTTCCAGACAGGTGGGCAGCGAGAAGCTGACGTTAACCCGATCGCCCCAGCGCGCTTCAATCGCCTGTTCCAGCGGAACCAGATGCTCCGGATCGTCGCAGGTGAAGAACACTTTGCTGATGCCGTCGGTCGCCAGCATGCCCGGCTGATACACCTGATAGGTAAACACCGACTCCTGGAAAAACTCCGCTTCCTGCGGATTATGGCGGCTGATATGCCACTCATCGTCGCGGTAAACGTGCGTCAGGATTTTCTCATCGTGATATTTCAGGCCATACAGTTCGCTGGCGATATCGCTGTCCAGATTGTGGCTGAACACCAGCTCGCCGTCGGCGTTGTGTACGCGCGCGCCGTTTGAGGTGATCATATACGCCGGAATGCCGAGCTTATCGCGCATCTGACCGACGTCGATGTAGTGGCGTCCGGTGGCAAAGATAAAATGCACATCGCGCACCACCAGTTCCTGCAGCGTGGTGCGGGCGAACGGCGTCAGACGATGTTGCGGAGAAAGCAGCGTGCCATCCAGGTCGGATGCAACGATGTGGTACATGTAAGCCTCTGGTATTGATGTCTGAAAATAAGTTAGTCACGGTGGCGCTGATAAAAATCGACCACCGCATTGAGCGCTTCGGCGCGCATAGCGTCTGTTTCAAACAGGATCTCATGACGCGCGCCCTGAATGATGTAAGGCGTGGTGCCTTCCACCGCGTGTCCTGCTGCCGCCATGGCCTCACAGAACAGGTCCTGCGCACGGTTATCCACCACGTCGTCTTCACTGGCCTGCAGCAGCAGAATCGGTGTGGTCATCTGCGCCACCTGGCTGAGGATATGGCGTCCGGCCTGAATCCCTTCCCGCACCCAGTGATAAGTGGGGCCGCCGACGCGAATCGCCGGATCGTCAGCGTAAAAGCGCAGATTACGGCGATAACGTTCACGACTGTGTGTTAACCGGTTAATGCCAAACGGGCTGGCGCGCCAGCGTCCGGTGCCCAGCGCGTAGCCGTCGCGCAGCGCGGGCAGCTTTTCCGCCCAGTCGAGAATGCGGTGCGCCAGAAACGGCGGCAGCGGCAGCACGATACCAAACATCGGCGCACAAAACACCGCCGCGTGAAAGGCCTGCGGCTGACGCGCCAGAAACAGCGCCACAATTGCGCCGCCCATCGAGTGCGCCAGCACGTAGCGCTGCTGATAGTGATGGCTGACGATCTCTTTCAGATACAGCGTTTCCAGATCGTCGACATAATCGCTGAACTCCACCACATGACCGCGGTGCGAATCGGCCAGCAGCCGGTCTGAACGCCCCTGGCCGCGATGGTCGATAATCACCACATCGTAGCCGCAGTGGAACAGGTCATAGGCCAGCTCGGGATATTTGATGTAGCTTTCGATGCGTCCGGGCACAATCAGGATGACACGGCGGTGGTGCGGTGAAGTGAAGCGCACATAGCGAATGGTCAGATTGCCCACGCCGCTGAATTCACACTCTTCACGCTGACGCCAGAAGTCGAGCAGCGGACCGGTCGCAAAGGCCGAAAAAGCGTGCTCACGTCCGAGCCAACTCTGTTTATGCTGCTGCATCCGTCCCCCTGAAAAAACGTCAAACGCGGCTCTGCACTTAATAGCGCAGCGCGATTTTCTGGCGTATTGTGTCACACTTCACTCTCTTCAGGGAATGTCACCCATGACCATTGAATGGTGGTTAACCTACCTGTTAACCACGACCATCCTCAGCCTCTCGCCCGGCTCCGGCGCGATTAACACCATGAGTACCGGCATCAGCCACGGCTATCGCGGTGCGGCAGCCTCAATTACCGGATTACAGCTCGGTCTCGCGGTGCATATCGTGCTGGTGGGCGCCGGTCTGGGCGCGCTGTTTTCGCAGTCGGTGCTGGCGTTTGAGGTGCTGAAATGGGCGGGCGCGGCCTATCTGGTGTGGCTTGGCATTCAGCAGTGGCGCTCAGCGGGTGGCATCGATCTCAATGCGGTAGCCAAAGCGATGCCGCGTCGTCGTCTGTTTCAGCGCGCGCTGCTGGTGAATCTCACCAATCCGAAGAGCATTGTGTTTCTCGCCGCGCTGTTTCCGCAGTTTATCGTGCCGCACCAGCCGCAGCTGATGCAGTATCTGGTGCTCGGCGTGACCACCATCGTGGTCGATATCATTGTGATGATTGGCTACGCCACGCTGGCGACGCGCATTGCTGGCTGGATTAAAGGACCGAAGCAGATGAAGCTGCTGAACCGGGTATTTGGTGGCTTGTTTATGGCGGTCGGCGCACTGCTGGCCAGCGCACGTAAAATGGCGTAAGGATTTGCACCTATCGTAGCGGCGCGCTTTATCGCGCACCGTTGAAAAACGCGCAATAAGTTGCGCCGCTACGGTTCGGGATCTTATCGGGAGATGATGAGGTGAATACCGAACCCGGCAAACAGCACGCCCGCCATACCGTCCACCCACTTCGCCATCCGCTGATACTTATCGCGCATCCACGGCAGGGCAAAAATCGCCGCCACCAGGGTGAACCAGGCGAAGGTTTCACCGACGATCAGCAGGAACAGCCCCCAGCGCTCAATCGCGCCTACATCGTTGCCGACAAACAGCGAAAACACACTGCCGAAGTAGATGATGGCTTTCGGGTTAGACAGGTTGGTGAGAAACCCTTTGAGGAAGCTCATGCCACGCTTTGGCAGCTCCACCACCGGCGCTTCCGTGTGCGGCTGCTTGTGACGCTGACGCGCCGAGCGCAGCAGCTGCCAGCCCATCCACAGCAGATACAGCCCGCCGCCGACCATGATGATTTCATGCAGCCACGCCATTTTCTCCAGAATCAGATGCAGGCCCATCAGCGCAACGCCCGCCCAGATCACAATTCCCAGCGTGATGCCGAGCACGCCCATCATCGCCTCTTTGCGCGAGCGGCTGGCAGCGGTCTGTGAGACAAAAAAGAAGTCCGGTCCCGGACTCATCAGCGCAACCAGATGCACCAGCGCCACGGTGGCGAATAACATCAGCATGGTTTATTTCCCTTATTCTTCATCAAGATGTTCTTTGATCATCAGCAGGAATGGCTTACCGAAGCGCTCCAGTTTGCGATGACCGACCCCGTTCACGCTCAGCATTTCTGAAGCGCTGACCGGCATTTGCTCTGCCATTTCAATCAGCGTGGCGTCGTTAAACACCACGTAGGGCGGAATATTCTCTTCGTCGGCGATGGCTTTACGCAGCTTACGCAGCTTGGCGAACAGCTTGCGATCGTAATTGCCGCCGTAGACTTTTGGCGCGCTGCTGCGGCTTTTCACCGTCACGGTACGCGGTACCGCCAGCATCAGCGGCACTTCAGCGCGCAGCACCGGGCGCGCGGCCTCGGTGAGCTGCAGCGCCGAGTGCATGGCGATGTTTTGCGTCACCATGCCCAGATGGATCAGCTGGCGCAGCACGCTGACCCAGTGCTCCTGAGTCTGTTCGCGTCCCAGGCCGTACACCGGCAGTTTGTCGTGGCCGTTATCGCGGATACGCTGGTTGGTTGAACCGCGCAAAACTTCAACAATATAGCTCATCCCAAAGCGCTGCCCGGTACGATAAATGCCCGACAGCGCTTTCTGCGCTTCAACCAGGCCGTCATAGCGCCGCGGCGGATCGAGACAGATATCGCAGTTACCGCACGGCTGCTGGCGACCTTCACCAAAGTAGTTCAGCAGCACCAGACGACGGCAGGTCTGCGCCTCAGCAAACGCGCCCATGGCGTTAAGCTTATGACGCTCAATATCCTGCAGCGGCCCCGGCGCTTTCTCTTCCAGACACTTACGCAGCCACGCCATGTCAGCCGGGTCGTACAGCATCATCGCTTCTGCCGGCAGGCCATCACGCCCGGCGCGGCCGGTCTCCTGATAGTAGGATTCGATATTGCGCGGAATGTCGAAGTGCACCACAAAACGCACGTTGGGCTTGTTAATGCCCATGCCGAACGCCACGGTCGCGACCACGATTTGCAAATCGTCACGCTGAAACGCTTCCTGCACGCGTGCGCGCTGCTCGCTGTCGATGCCGGCATGATAAGCGCCGACGCTGATGCCGCGGCTCTGCAGACGTGCGGCGGTGTCTTCCACTTTGGCGCGGCTGTTACAGTAGATGATACCGCTTTTGCCGCGCTGATCCTGCACGTAGCGCAGCAGCTGCTCGGTGGGCTTGAACTTCTCCACCAGCGTGTAGCGAATGTTGGGACGGTCAAAACTGCTGATCTGAATCAGCGGATCGTGCATCTGCAGCAGATGCACGATGTCGTTACGCGTGGCTTCATCGGCGGTGGCGGTCAGCGCCATCACCGGCAGCTGCGGAATGCGCTGGCGCAGCTGCCCGAGCGCGCCATATTCCGGACGGAAATCGTGGCCCCACTGCGAAATACAGTGCGCTTCATCGACGGCCAGCATCACCGGATTCCAGTGCTGCAGGGTGTCGAGGAAGTTATCCATCATCAGACGTTCCGGCGCGATGTATAGCAGCCGCAGTTTGCCGCTGCGGCAGTCCGCAAACACCTGCTGCTGCTGCTCACGCGTCTGCGTCGAGTTGAGGCACGCCGCCGCCACGCCGTTCGCCAGCAGCTGATCGACCTGATCTTTCATCAGTGAAATCAGCGGCGAAACCACCAGCGTCAGCCCTTCGCGCACCAGCGCCGGGATTTGATAGCACAGCGATTTGCCGCCGCCGGTCGGCATCACCACCAGGCAGTCGCGCCCTGACAGCGCGGTTTCAATGATGGTTTGCTGACCCGGACGGAACTGCTGATAGCCGAAGGTATCCTGTAATACCTGCTGCGCCAGCATTTCCTGATTAAGCACTGCCGATGTTGCCACGGTAATCCTGTTTTGACTGGTTAGAACAGATCGTTAAGCGTTACGCCGACGCCAAGACGCGTCTGGCGATGGTTATAGTCAATAAGGGATTCACCATAACCGCTGAACAGCTGCGTGTAAAAGCGCACGTGTTCAGTAATCGGATAGCTCCACGCGAAGGTTGCACCGCCGTAGCCGCTATTCCAGTTGTAGTTGCCTTCCACGCTGAAAATGCTGTCACCGAGCATATAGCCCAGCTTCGCGCGGTAGTAGCCCATGTATTTGGTGATGTCCGGGTTATCGTCGTTGCTGGCGCTTTCCGGCAGACGATACCAGGGTTTGATTTCCGCCAGGAAGTTACCGTTTTCCGCCATCAGACGGGCGTAAACGCGGTTCCAGCTGCGTGAAGTCGGTTCGCTGCGGCCGTTTGACTGGTGATTCAGCCCCAGCTCGACGTCGCGTAATGTCCAGCCGCCCAGCGAATAGTCGGTGGCCCAGCCGAGAAAAATCTGCGGCTCATAGTTGGTTTCACGAAACGGTGATGAAGCTCCCCGGTTCGACAGCTGCCACCAGGAGCGCTGAGTATACGACGCGGCCAGCACCGAGTTGTCACCCAAAATGCCGCGCCACAGCGGAAACGCCAGGCTGAGCTGGAATTTTACTTCATCCTTTTTCGCTTTGTCTGCCCAGTTGTAAGACGAAATCGCTTCTTTATTGATGTCGCTGGTGTAGGTGTAAAGCAGATAGTTATTTTCATAGGGATAAAGCACGAATGGGTTATCGTGTTTTTCCAGCAGGTTAGCGATAATACTGCCCTTCACCGCCGGTGCGTCATGAACCTCTTTCACGGTGGCTTCATCGGCCTGCGCCAGCGCAGGAACCATAAATGCCGCGGCCAGCAAGGCGTACTGCTTACGCATAGAATTCTCCAGAGCGCTGCAAAAGTTATCGTCGGGCGACGGTTCAAAAAGCACGCCATTCTACACGCAAACCCGGTGGTTGATCAGTGCGGATTTCTGAAACTGGAAAGCGGCGCGAACGCGGCATAATATACACAATTCTTTAACATCTTAAGGCAGGAAAAATGTCATCCCCGATGCTGACACAGCAGGAAGCGCGCCGGCTGATTGGCGAAATCTTTGTCTATCACATGCCGTTTAATCAGGCGCTAGGCCTTGAGCTGGATCGCCTCGAAGCCGATTACGCCGAACTCGGCTTTGCCAATAAAACCATGCTGGTGGGTAACGCGGCGCAGCAGATTCTGCACGGTGGCGTCATCGCCTCAGTGCTGGATGTTGCCGCCGGGCTGGTGTGCGTCAGCCATGCGCTGTCGCGCCAGCAGAGCATCAGCGAAGAGGAGCTGCGTCAGCGCCTGTCGCGCATGGGCACCATCGACATGCGCGTTGACTACCTGCGTCCGGGCCGTGGCGAGCGCTTTGTCGCCACCAGCAGTCTGCTGCGCGCCGGGAATAAAGTCGCGGTGGCGCGCGTCGAATTGCACAATCAGCAGGGCGATTACATCGCCACCGCGACTGCGACCTATCTTATTGGTTAATTTCACGCGGCCTGCCACACTCGCCGCTTTTCTGGAATAGATGATGGATACGCAACAAACGCGTCAGGGCATTTTTTATGCGCTGGGCGCTTACTTTATCTGGGGCATCGCGCCGGCCTACTTCAAGCTGGTCAAAGAGGTGCCACCCACAGAAATTATGACCCACCGCGTAATTTGGTCGGCCCTGTTTATGCTGGGGCTGATTACCCTGAGCCGCAGCTGGCGCCAGGTGCGCAGCGTGCTGGCCCAGCCGAAAAAAGTGCTGCTGCTGGCGCTGACCGCACTGACCATCGGCGGCAACTGGCTGCTGTTTATCTGGGCGGTGAATAATCAGCATATGCTGGAAGCCAGCCTCGGCTACTTCATCAACCCGCTGATTAACGTGGTGTTTGGCATGCTGTTTCTGCGTGAGCGCTTCCGCCGTCTGCAGTGGCTGGCGGTGCTGCTGGCGGCCACCGGCGTGCTGGTGCAGCTGTGGCAATTCGGTTCGCTGCCGATCATCGGCCTCGGCCTGGCGCTGAGCTTCGCGCTGTACGGACTGGTGCGCAAGAAGATTCAGGTTGATGCACAGAGCGGTATGCTGATTGAAACCGCGTGGCTGTTCCCGCTGGCGGCTATCTATCTGTTTGGCTTTGCTGACAGCGCCACCAGCCACCTCAGCGCCAATCCGCTAAGCCTGAACCTCAAGCTGATCGCCGCCGGCATCATTACCACCATTCCGCTGATGCTGTTCGCCGCCGCCTGCGCGCGCCTGCGCCTGTCGACGGTCGGATTCTTTCAGTATCTCGGGCCGACGCTGATGTTCCTGCTGGCAGTGCTGTTTTACGGTGAGAGCCTGACGCCGGATAAACTGGTGACCTTCGGCTTCATCTGGCTGGCGCTGGCGATCTTCATTCTGGACGCGCTGCTGTTTTCAGCCCGCACGCGCGTGCGCGTAGCGTGAGATAAAACGCGCCATTGCCGGGCCAGTGAGCAGAATGGTAAACAGACGCAGCGTCTGCAGCGCCATGACAAACGCAATATCGACCCGGCTGCCAGCAGCAATAATCGCCACCGTATCCAGCCCGCCTGGGCTGGTTGCCAGATAAGCGGTCATCAGATCGACGTGCAGCACGCGCGTCAGCATCCATGCCAGCCCGCCGCACAGCAGCATCAGCCCGATAATCGAGGCGATCATTTGTGGTAGCGTGCGCAGCGCCAGCAAAAAGATCGGCCGGGTAAAGCGCAGGCCAACGCTCCAGCCGATCAGCCCATAGGCCAGCGCCAGCAGCCACTCCGGCACCTGCAGCGTCGCAACCTCAGTGCCGTGCAGCGTGGCCCCCATCAGCGCCGGCAGCAGCAGCGCGCCGGACGGGATACGCAGTTTCTGTCCCAGCCACGCGCCCGCCACCATCACCAGCAGTGTCAGCGCGAAGCCACTGTGCAGCGGCGGCAGCCAGACGATGTGGGCCGCCGCCCCGCTGCTGCCGAGGCCGATACGGGCTACCACGGCCGCAGCGGTGGCAACAAACAGTACGCGCAGATATTGCATGAACGCCACCAGCCGCACGTCGGCGCCAAAATCGCCCGCCATCGCCACCATTGCGGACGCGCCACCCGGCGACGAACCCCACGCGCCGGTGGGTCCCGGCAGTGAGCTAAAGCGCACCAGCAGAAAACCAGACAGTCCGCTAGCCGCCAACGTCAGCAGCAGTACCGCCAGCACCACCGGCCAGTCATTGAGTAACGGCGCGAGGATCGCCGGTGACAGGCTCTGGCCAATCATGCAGCCCAGCACCGCCTGCGCCAGCACGAACAGCCGTTTGTCGATGCGCACGGTTGCGCCGCTCAGACCCATAATGGTACCGACAATCATCGGACCGAGTAACAGTGCAGCCGGCAGGTGCAATAGCTGCAGCAGGCAGCCCAGCACCAGCGAAGCCGTCAGCAGCAGCGCCCACTGCTGCCGCAAAGAGAAACGCGCCATAGGGTGGAAATCAGAAAGTGAATTGAGGCAACAGGTTAGCAGATTAGCGCTGGCGCGTCAGGGGTAAGGCGCCAGCAAAGGACCGCACGCTGTTGTAGCGGCGCAATTTATTGCGCTCAGGATTGCGTATTAATGACGCGAATGCCACGGCGCAATATGCTGAGCATCCGTTAGACAAAGCGCGATGAATCGCGCCGCTACGGTTCTGTGCGATGATGCAATACTGTGCGATTACAGCCAGTTCTTCCGTTTGAAATAGAGATACGGCGCCAGCCCGGCGAGGATCATCAGACCAATCGCACCAGGATAACCAAAGCTCCACTTCAGCTCTGGCATAAACTCAAAGTTCATACCGTAGCTGGAGGCCACCAGCGTCGGCGGCAGGAACACCACTGACACCACCGAGAAGATTTTGATAATGCGGTTCTGCTCGATGTTGATAAAGCCCATCGCTGCCTGCATCAGGAAGTTAACCTTCTGGAACAGCGATTCGTTGTGTGGCAGCAGCGATTCGATATCGCGCAGGATCTCACGCGCCTGCTCCAGCTGATTGCCCGGCAGCCGCGCTTTACGCACCAGGAAGTTCAGGGCGCGCTGGGTATCCATCAGACACAACCGCACCTTCCAGCCGATATCTTCCAGCTCCGCCAGGCGCGACAGCGCGTCGTCGTACTCTTCGCCCTGCTGCCCTTCCATGATCACGCGGCTGAGTTTTTCCAGCGCGCTGTAGATGTTCTCGATCTCATCCGCCAGCTGCTCGATTTTGGTTTCGAACAGGTCAAGCAGCAGCTCGTAGGCGTTGCCGTCGGTCAGCTGCTGATTGCGCGCGCGCATACGGTACAGGCGGAACGCCGGCAGTTCGCGCTCGCGCAGCGTGTACAGACGATCTTCGCGGATAGTAAACGCCACGGTGGAGTTACCGGCGTGATCTTCGGCATCTTCAAAAAAGAAGAAGGAGTGGATGTGCAGGCCGTCTTCGTCCTCGAAGAAACGCGCCGAGGCCTCAATGTCCTCCAGCTCGGGGCGCGTTGCCAGGCTCTGCCCCAACTCCGACTGCACGCGCTCACGCTCGCTGTCGTCCGGTTCGATCAGATCGACCCACACCGAGGTGTTGAGTTTGTCGTTGTTGTCTTCCAGCTCGATGCGCGTCAGGCGATCGCGCTCCAGTTTAAATGCGCTCAGCATAGCAATACTCCCCATTGCAGACGACATGGGACAAGGCGGTGAACCGCAGTGCTGCTGGCACCACGGGCACGGCAAAGCCTGAACGCGGAAACTTTCGCTTCAAGGGTAAATCAGTGCTGACTCGTGCGACGGGATCAAAAAGGGAGGTCGCTGATAACCGCTAAGGCTACCCGCGTTAAAGAGGTAGCCTTAGAAATTGTCCCTGTTAACCAGGGTATAGAGCCAGCATCGACTGGGCGCGTCCAAGGCATTGTCCTCTCATGATAATAGTGCGCGCATGTTACGCTGAGACGAAAAAGTCGTCAAGGTAGCGAAACCGCGCTACACGGTTTCCAGCCGGGCGTAAGCCGCCACCAGCCACTTGATGCCCTGGCCCTGGAAGGCCACCTGCAGACGGCTGTGCTCGCCGCTGCCTTCCAGATTGATGATGGTGCCTTCGCCGAATTTGGCATGGCGCACGCGCTGGCCGAGCGCGAAGCCGCTGTCGCTCTTCGCCACCGGCGTGCCCATGCGCTGATGGCTCACCGGCCGGCTCACGCTGGCGCGCAGCCGCACTTCTTCCACGCACTCTTCCGGCAATTCACCAATGAAACGCGACGGCCGGTGATACACTTCCTTACCATAAAGCCGGCGGGTTTCGGCGTAGGTCAGCGTCAGCTTTTCCATCGCACGCGTCACGCCAACATAGGCCAGGCGACGCTCCTCCTCGAGACGGCCACCTTCGTCCAGCGACATCTGGCTCGGGAACATGCCTTCTTCCATGCCGACCACAAACACCTGACTGAACTCCAGCCCTTTCGCCGAATGTAGCGTCATCAGCTGCACCGCATCCTGCCATTTGTCCGCCTGGCCTTCACCGGCTTCCAGCGCCGCATGCGACAGAAACGCCTGCAGCGGCATCAAATCTTCGTCTTCATCCTGATAGCTGAACTGACGCGTGGCGGTGACCAGTTCTTCTAAGTTTTCGATACGCGCCTGGCCTTTTTCACCCTTCTCCTGCTCGTACATCAGCCACAAACCGGAATCTTTGATCACCCGATCGGTCTGCACGTGCAGCGGCATTTCAGCGGTTTCCGTCGCCAGTGAATCTACCAGCTCACAGAAGCGCTGCAGCGCCGAGGCAGCGCGGCCAGCCAGCGCTTTGGATTGCAGCAGTTCGCGCGTGGCCTGCCATAGCGTCAGCTGCTGCTCACGCGCGGTCTGGCGCACCACATCAAGCGTGCGATCGCCGACGCCGCGCACCGGCGTGTTGACCACGCGCTCGAATGCCGCATCGTCATTGCGGTTGGCCAGCAGCCGCAGATAGGCCAGTGCGTCTTTGATCTCCTGACGCTCGAAGAAGCGCATACCGCCGTAAATACGGTACGGCATGCTGCCCTGCAGCAGCGCCTCTTCCAGCACGCGCGACTGGGCGTTGCTGCGATAGAGAATGGCGCAATCCTGCAGCGCGTTGCCGTTTTCGTGCCAGGTTTTGATGCGGTTGACGACAAAGCGCGCTTCATCCAGCTCGTTGAAGGCGCAATACAGCGAAATCTTTTCACCGTCGCTGCCGTCGGTCCACAGCTCTTTACCCAGACGGCCATTGTTGTTGGCAATCAGGGCGTTAGCTGCTTTCAGAATGTTATTGGTTGAGCGGTAGTTCTGCTCAAGACGGATGGTCTCCGCACCGGGGAAATCCTGCAGGAAACGCTGAATGTTCTCTACCTGCGCGCCGCGCCAGCCGTAAATCGACTGATCGTCATCGCCAACGATGATGACCCGGCCGCTGTCGCCAGCCAGCATGCGAATCCACGCGTACTGAATGTTGTTGGTGTCCTGGAATTCGTCCACCAGAATGTTGTTGAAGCGCTCACGGTAGTGATTGAGAATCTGCGGTTTGTTGAGCCACAGCTCGTGCGCACGCAGCAGCAGCTCAGCGAAGTCCACCAGCCCGGCGCGATCGCAGGCTTCCTGATACGCCTGATAGATACGCAGCCACGTCTGCTCCACCGGATTGCCGTAGCTTTCGATGTGCTTCGGCCGCAGCCCTTCATCCTTTTTGCCGTTGATGTACCACATGCCTTGACGCGCCGGCCACTGTTTCTCGTCGAGGTTCATGGCTTTGATCAGGCGTTTCAGCAGGCGCAGCTGATCTTCGCTGTCGAGAATCTGGAAATCCTGCGGCAGCCCGGCATCCAGATGATGTGCGCGCAGCAAACGGTGCGCCAGGCCGTGGAAGGTGCCGATCCACATGCCGCCCTGGCTGGTGCCAATCAGCTGGTCGATACGGTGGCGCATCTCTGCCGCCGCCTTGTTGGTGAAGGTCACCGCCATAATCGAGTACGGCGAGCAGTTCTCCACCGACAGCAGCCAGGCGATGCGGTGCACCAGCACGCGGGTTTTACCGCTGCCCGCTCCGGCCAGCACCAGCAGATTGCTGCGCGGCGCGGCGACCGCTTCGCGCTGTTTGTCATTCAAGCCGTTAAGCAGATCGGAAACGTCCATAAGCACCGTTTTAAGCAAGTAGGATGCGTATCCTGCCTCGTTCGCGTTACCGCCGGGCGGCAACCGCGTCAGTTCCCGCTGGCGTAACTGGCTAAGTCAGCGGGATGACAGCACACAGCCAGCGTGGCCGCGCGTTGCAGAATACAGAATACGACTGGATAAATTTACAGCCATTATAGCAGCGAGGTCAGCGATGCCAACTGATGAATTTCCACGTGGGGCAGCAGGCGCGCGTCGCCGATCTTCATCAGATTGCCGTCCCGCAGGTTGATCCAGCAGGCCTGCAGCCCGGCGCGCAGCGCACCGGCGACGTCGGTGGTGAGATCATCGCCGACGTGCAGAATATGCTGCGGCGCAATGCCTAACCGTTCGGCGGCCAGGTGGTACATATCCTGCCACGGCTTGGCGCGGCCGTGCGGACCGGCGCGCAGTGCGAACCGGAAGTAGTGATCGATGCCGAGCTTTTGCGGGTCGGCGTTGCCGTTGGTGATCGCCACCAGCGGCACGCGCTCGCCGAGCCAGGCCAGCGTCTGATGCGTCTCCTCCGGCATTTCCACCGCGCTGCGCCACTGATGAAACACGCGCATCACGTCGCTGGCACCTGCGCTGGCTTGCGCGGCCGGCAGCCCGGCATTGATCAGCGCCAGCTCTACCGAGCGGCGACGCCACTCAGAGACGTCGTGATAGATCTCCGGTTCGCGCAGCAGCAGTTCATCGCGCAGCGCCTGATAATCTTCCGGCGTAAACTCGCGCAGTGCCGGATGATAGGCCTGCAGCGCAGCGTGGGATTCTGCCGTGGTTTTGCGGATCACCGGATAGTTGTCATACAGCGTATCGTCGAGATCGAAGGTGATGGCTTTGATCGGGCCCAGCGGACGATAAAACTTCATTCAGACTTTCCTCGTTTGGCTCGCGGGTGAGCCGCATCGTACACCGACGCCAGATGCTGGAAATCCAGATGGGTATAGATTTGCGTAGTCGAGAGATTGGCGTGGCCCAGCAGCTCCTGCACCGCGCGCAGGTCGCCGCTCGATTCCAGCAGATGGGTGGCAAAAGAGTGGCGCAGCTTATGCGGATGGATATGGCTGGCAACGCCCTGCTTAATGCCCCATTCGGCGAAGCGCTTTTGTACGTTACGCGCCGAAATACGGCTGCCGCGCGTCGACACGAAAACCGCATCATCCTGCGGCGCGAAGCTGTTGCGAAGCGGCAGCCAGTGCTGCAGCCAGGTGACGGCCGTGCCGCCAATCGGCACGCGGCGCTCTTTGCTGCCTTTACCGCGCACCCAGACTTCACCGCTCTCCAGATCGAGATGACGGCAGTCGATGCCCACCAGTTCAGCGAGACGTAAACCGCCGCCGTACATGGTTTCCAGCATGGCGCGGTCGCGCACCGCCAGCGGATCGTCGAGGTCGATCTCCAGCAGCTGGCTGACTTCGTCGACATCCATATTTTTCGGCAGATGCCGGGCGTTGCGCGGCGTGGCGATGCCTTTGGCCGGATTGGCCGTCAGCATGCCCTGACTGACCTGCCAGTCGAGAAAACTGCGCAGCGCCGACATGCGCAGCGCCAGGCTGCTGGCCCCGAGGCCGCCGCGCCGGCTGCGCGCCGCCAGACTGCGCACCTGTGCCGGTTCAAGCTGCGGCCACGCGGTAATGTGCATGTCATCGGCCATGGCGACCAGCGCCTGCAGCTGGCGCTGGTAATTTTTTTGCGTCAGCGGACTGAGCTGGCGTTCGACTTTCAGATAGCGCAGAAAGCCCTCAACGGCCGGCAGCAGCGGGCTGGCGCTGCTCATGCGCGCTCAACCCAGCGAGACAGCAGGTCGGGCAGCATTTGTGCCAGGTGCTGCAGCAGCAGCGTGCCCATGCCCGCCTGATAGTGCTGGTTGTCGCGGCTGCTGAAGATCAGCACGCCGAGATCGCCCTGCTCGCCCATCAGCGACATCGCCACCGATCCCACGGCTTTCGCCTGCGGCAACAGCAACAGCAGCTCCGGCCCGTTCAGGCTGCCGAGATAGTGATGCTGCTGACCGAAGCGCTGAATGCGCAGCGGCTCAAACGCCTGACGTGACAGACCAAGCTGGGTGAAGTCAGAAGGAGCGCCGATGCGCCAGCGATCGCTGAACAGCCGCACGTAGGCGCCCGCGAGGCCAAGCTCACGGGCCCAGCGGTGCAGGCGCGTCAGCATCTCCTGCAGGCTATCGGCGGCCGCGAGGTGGCTCTGCAGCGCCAGCAGGCGATCGAACAGCTGATGGTTGGCGGTGGCCTGCTCCATCAGCAGCGTGATCTCCTCCTCTAACTGCTGGATGTGGTTGCGCTGACGCGCCATATGCCACTCCACCAGCGATACGCTACCGCGTACCGGATGCGGCACCATCATCTGCTCGACCTGGCGCGCGTTGCGAATAAAGAAATCGGGGTTGTGACGCAGAAAGGCGCTCACCGCCTGATCGTCCAGCAAAACCGCGCTGTCGGCCTGCTCGTCGATATTTTTCATAGATGAATAAACCCATCGTAGACGTGTGTGGCTGGTCCGGTCATAAACAGCGGCTGACCGGCCCCTTTCCAGGCGATATGCAGCGTGCCGCCGGGCAGATCGACGCGCACTTTTTCTGCAAGAATGCCCTGCTGGATGCCGCAGGCCACTGCCGCGCAGGCACCGCTGCCGCACGCCCGGGTTTCGCCCGCGCCGCGTTCATACACGCGCAGACGAATGTGTTCCGGATTGACCACTTCCATAAAGCCGACGTTAACGCGCTCAGGAAAGCGTTCATGGCTCTCCAGCGCCGGGCCGAGCGTTTCCACCGCGGCGGTTTTCACGCTTTCGACCTGAATCACGCAGTGTGGATTGCCCATCGACACCGCGCCGAACATCACCGTCTGCTCGGCCACGCGCTGCAGATAGAGGTTTTCGGCCTTATTGGCGCGCAGCGGAACCTGCTGCGGGTCAAAATTGGGTTCGCCCATATTAACGCGCACCAGCTCATCACTGGTGACGCTCAGTACCATGCGACCGGTCTGGGTGCTGACGCGAATGTCGCTTTTATTGGTCAGGCCTTTGAGGCGGACAAAGCGGGCAAAGCAGCGCGCGCCGTTGCCGCACTGCGCCACTTCGCTGCCGTCAGCATTGAAGATGCGGTAGTGAAAATCGAGATCCGGATCGTAAGGTGGCTCGACGATCAGCAGTTGATCGAAGCCGATCCCCAGGTGCCGATCCGCCAGGCGGCGAATCAGTTCCGGCGAAAAAAAGACGTTTTGCGTCACGGCATCGACGACCATAAAGTCGTTACCGAGACCGTGCATTTTCGAGAACTGCATTTTCTGCTCCGCCGGATGACTCATCGGGTTTAATTCGCCTGCACGCCAGCCGGTTTGCTGGTGACCAGGCCGCTGGTATCCGCATCCTGCGCCGCTTTCTGCTGCTGCTCCGTTACCGGCTGATTCTTCTGTTGCGGCCGATCGTTGGGCGGGAAATACAGCGGTCCTTTCAGGCCACAGCCTACCAGGCTGACCAGTGCCAGCGCCATACCCAGCTGGCTCATCACTCGTATCATTCTGTCTGCTCTTTTTATCCAAATCCCAGCTGCTTATCATCGCAGTTGACGTTGTAAAAGCAACAGGAAATATGTGGCAGAAGGTTCAGAGACGGGCGCAGGCCGCGGCATAAAACGCAGCGGCTTCAGTGCATCTGGTAGCGCGGCTGGAAGTCGCCGTTGTCGTTGTCCGGCTGCGTGGCACACAGCTGCGTCAGCGTCTGGCTGCGGAACGGAATCACCTGGAAGCGATCGCCGGCGTGCACAATCTGGTAGAACTGCGGCAGGTTGAAATTGATAAAGCTGGAGCCGTAAGTAAAGCGATCGTGCGACGACGAATAGAAGCGGCTGACGTCGCGCACCAGCTCCTCTTTGCTGCCTTCGCAATGGTGATACACCTCAACCCGGTTGCTTTCGTCGAGGATGTAGATGTTGAAGCCGCGATCGTCACTGGTGTCTTCAAAGAAGAACTGGATGATGCCTTCGCTGGCATAGCCGTTAACCACCGGCGGCAGCGGCGTCTGGTTCGTTTCCACTTTGATCGACAAACCGTGCAGCTTGTTGTTGGAGATCGCGCCGTAAAATTCGACCGCGTTTTCCAGCTTCTGCACCGAGACGCTCATGCGCTCGAAGAACAGCCCCCACGTCTGACCGGCCATACGCAGCGCCTTGAAGCGGCCCGGCTCCTGGCGCGTGCTCGACAGGCGCAGCTCAATGCATTCCGACACCAGCTGCTGGACGCGGGTACGAATCAGACCGCGCAGATGCTGGCTGTAGCAGAACACTTCAACCGTGTCCGGCGGTGCAGCATCCTGATGCATTTTGCCCAGAATGGTTTTCAGCGCTTCGATCATCGCCTGTTCGCCGCTGAAGTGCAGCGTGCGCACTTCGTTCCACGAGTTACGGTACAGCAGATCGATGCTGCCGATCAGGCACTGCTGCTGCTGACCGAAGCTGAACACATCCAGCTTACGGAAGTCGAAGTGCACTACCTGATTGCGGAATGCCGAGGTGGGATCGTGTTCGAGGTTAACGATAATTGCCAGATGCCGGATTTCGCACGGGCTGTAGAGCGCTTTCGGCGTCGGCGCAGGCAGACGCAGCGGAAAGTGGCTGGAGACATCGTTCACCAGCTCCTGCAGACGCGGCAGATCGCAGAACTCGTTGCCCTTGATGTGCAGACGCGTTTTGCGCGTCAGCAGTCCGTTGAACCACGCCCATGCCACTAACTTATTGAGATAGCGATTATATTCCAGCGGCTGATGGCTGATGATTGAGCTCATGTCCGGCGACTGGTTATACAGATACCAGCCGGCGCGGTTGGCGCGCCCGGCTGGCACGTGAATAAAGGTCAGGTTCTCTTCCGACAGATCGGGCGAGATTTGCGGGTTCACCAGCGTGACTTTGCCCGGCAGCGCTTCAAACGCGGCGTACAATTTACGCGTCAGCACGCCGATATCCTGCGGGCTGGCGCTGACGCTTAAATTGTTGCGACGGGCAAAGCGGATCAGGTTGCGATAGCTCTGCATCATCGCATCCAGCAGCTCATTGTGCGCCTCACGCACCCGTTCGATCTTCCACTGCGCGCGATTATCCAGCACCGCCAGCTTCTCATCGTCCCAGCCCCACTCTTTGACCAGCTGCGACAGGATTTCACGCCGCCAGCCCGCGCGCGGATGCTGCTCCTCGCTGGAGAGTTTTTCGCACACTTTGAGGTAGAAACAGCGGCGCACCAAATCAAGGCGCGCGGTGTCATCGACGCTGGTCAGGTAGCGCGTCACGCGCTCCAGCATCATGCAGTAGGGATCGAGACCAAAACAGACAATTTCGCCGTCGTGCAGCCGCTGTTTGATATCCATTGCCAGCAGCTGCGTGTTGGGATATTCCCAGCTGTAGGCTTCCAGCAGCAGGGTTTTCAGCACCGCTTTGTACGGCGAATCGATACTTTTATACAGCTGCCACAGGCTGGCACCGAAATACTCTTCCGCCGACAGCGTGCCGAGACCGCCGAGATCCAGCCACTCATTCGGCGTCAGCACGCCCTGTGAATAGAGCGACATCACGTAATCGTCGTAGTGATGTTCTTCTTCGCCAGGCACCATGTTCCACAGAATGCGTTTGCCCGCCATGCGCACGGCGGTACGGTAGAACTCATCCAGCAGTAAAATATGTTGGGTAGAACCGCAGTCCTCACCGCCGAGGCTGCCGCTCTCGTTGTGGCGGAAGCGGTTTTCGTCGATCAGGAAAAAGCTGACTTCCACACCCAGCGACACACACCATTTTTGCAGGAGCGTACACTTGCGCTGCAGATTGAGGCGCTCTTCATTA
This sequence comes from Pantoea dispersa, assembly GCF_035783935.1. GTDB lineage: Bacteria > Pseudomonadota > Gammaproteobacteria > Enterobacterales > Enterobacteriaceae > Pantoea > Pantoea dispersa_C. The sequence goes on from NZ_JALKOV010000009.1 coordinate 46,881, forward strand.
TCGAGCCACGACTGATGGCACACCCAGATGTCCAGATCGGAGACACTGTTCTGGCCGACGGACGAGGTGCTGCCCATGGAGTAGATGCCAGTGATCGGCAGTTCGCCTTTCACCGCGCCACTGAGATCGAGCGGATGGTCGCCCGCTAACTGTTGCAGCAGCTGCTGCTGGTTTTCGTCAGGCGCAAAGAAGCTGACGCCGTGGGGAACGCTACCTTCAAGGTAACCCGGCATCAGCGGATGATGATAATGCAGTAATGTTGGCAGCAGACTGTAGACGTGCTGGAAAGCAGGTCCCATGGCAGCCAGTGCGCGATCTACACGCAGCTGGTTTATCGCATCCAGTCTCTGTTTCAGTGTCTCAATGTAGAGGTACAAGACGTTTCGCCTGATTGTCCCAGTGTTAAGCACCCTGTTTCCAAAATCTGCCGCTTAATAATAAAGATGTCGGGCAAATTATTGCTGGAAACGTGATCAATCTAACACCTGGAAGATTGACCGTAAAGAAAGTTGCGCTACCTGACAGTTTAGCACGTTCCAAACGTAGCCCTGCATTTTCGGACTCCAGCCTCAGGCCAGGGAGCGATAACTGTCGGGCTCCGCGCTGAGTTTGCAGCCTGGTCAATCCGTTGAAACTGACAGCATTCCCCTATCAATGATAGGATAATCGGTGAACGATCAAAATGGTTAACAGCATGTTAAACAAAATTTTCAGAATTGCTACCAGGCAAAGTCCACTTGCCTTGTGGCAGGCACAATATGTCCAACAGCGCCTGATGGCTGCGCACCCCGGCCTGCAGGTTGAGCTGGTGCCGATGGTCACTAAAGGCGACGTCATCCTCGATACGCCGCTGGCGAAAGTGGGTGGCAAAGGGCTGTTTGTCAAAGAACTTGAGCTGGCGATGCTGGAAAACCGTGCCGATATGGCGGTGCATTCCATGAAGGATGTGCCCGTCGATTTTCCAGAGGGCTTGGGTCTGATGACCATCTGCGAGCGCGAAGATCCCCGTGATGCTTTCGTCTCGAATCATTATTCCTCGATCGATGCGCTGCCACAGGGCGCGGTGGTCGGCACGTCCAGCCTGCGTCGCCAGTGCCAGATCAGCGCACGGCGCCCGGATCTGGTGATTCGCTCGCTGCGCGGTAACGTCGGCACGCGTCTCAGCAAACTGGACGCCGGCGAGTATGACGCCATCATTCTTGCTGCCGCCGGGCTGAAACGCCTTGGACTGGACGATCGCATTCGCCAGGCGCTGCCGGCAGAGTTTTCCCTGCCGGCGGTGGGCCAGGGCGCGGTCGGCATTGAGTGCCGTCTCGACGACCAGCCGTTAATTACGCTGCTGCAGGCGCTGAATCACAGCGACACCGCCGTCTGCGTGCGCGCCGAGCGCGCGATGAACACCCGTCTCGAAGGCGGCTGTCAGGTGCCGATCGGCAGTTTTGCCGTACTGGAAGACGATCAGCTATGGCTGCGCGGTCTGGTCGGTGCGCCGGATGGCAGCCAGATGGTGGTGGGCGAACGCCGTGGCCCGCGTGAACAGGCTGAACAGATGGGCATCTCCCTGGCCGAAGAGCTGCTGGACGGCGGCGCGCGCGACATTCTGCGTGAAGTTTATCAGGGACAGCCGCCCGCATGACTATCCTCGTGACCCGCCCGGAACCCGCCGCCAGCGAACTGGTCGCGCGCCTGCGCAGCCAGGGCAAACTGGCGTGGTCGTTTCCACTGATTGAATTCACGCCGGGTCGCGATCTCCCTCAACTGCCGCAACAGCTGGCCTCGCTGCAGTCTGGCGACCTGGTTTTTCTGCTGTCGCAGCAGGTGGTGCACTTTGCCCAGCCGGCTTTACAACAGCAGCGCAGCGCGTGGCCGGCATTTCTAGACTATTATGCCATTGGTCGCAGTACCGCGCTGGCGCTGCACACCGTCAGTAATCTGAAAGTCGACTATCCGCATGCGCGGGAAACCAGTGAAGAGCTGGTGCGCCTGAATCGCCTGCAGCAGGTGAGCGGCAAGCGCGCGCTGATTCTGCGCGGCAGCCCGGGCCGCGAGCTGCTGGCGGAGACGCTGATCGCCCGCGGTGCTGACGTGCAATACTGTGAGTGCTACCAGCGCTGTGAAAAGCAGTACGACGGTGCAATTGAGGGCCGTCGCTGGCGCGATCGCGGTATCACCACGCTGGTGGTGACCAGCGGTGAAATGTTACAACAACTGTTTGCGCTGTTTCCGCCAATCGATCGGCGGGAATGGCTGCTGCACTGTCGACTGCTGGTCGTCAGTGAACGTTTGGCTACCCAGGCCGCCGAATTAGGCTGGCAGGAGATTGAGGTAGCCGATGGTGCGGATAACGATGCGCTGCTGCGTGCGTTACGCTGAACTTAACATTGGGATGAGCCACAATGACGGAACAAAAAGACTCCTCCGCCATGGTTGAAGAAACCACCCCTGCGGACACTTCCCCGACGCCAGCCAGCCAGCCGCCTCGTGCGAAAAAGAGCGACGGCAAGGTGCTGAGCGCGGTGGCAATTGTCATTGCACTGGCGATTGGCGCGGGACTTTACCTGAATGGGAAACACCAGGCCGACTTACAGGCTCAGACTAACCAGAACCTGAGTGAGCAGCTGAGCGCCCTGCAGCAGCAACTGGGCAGCGATAAACAGCAGCTCTCGCAGCAGCTGGCAGACGCCAACACCGCGCTGCAGGAAGCGCGCAGCCAGCAGGACAACAGCGCCAAAGAGCTGGAGACGCTGCGTGAAAAAGTCGCCACCATTTCCGGCAACGACACCCGCACCTGGCTGCTGGCACAGGCCGATTATCTGGTCAAACTGGCGGGCCGCAAACTGTGGAGCGATCAGGACGTCACCACCGCAGCAGCGCTGCTGAAAAGCGCGGACACCAGCCTGGCGGAGATGAACGATCCCAGCATCATGAACGTGCGCCGTGCGCTGACACAGGATATCAGTTCACTGGCGTCGGTCAGCCAGGTGGATTACGACGGCATCATCCTGAAACTTAACCAGTTGTCGAACGGCGTGGATAATCTGCGCCTGGCCGATAACGACAGCGATGATTCACCGATGGATGCCGACAGCGGTGAGCTCTCCAGCTCGCTGCATGAGTGGCGTCAGAATCTGGTGAAGAGCTGGCACAATTTTATGGATGATTTCATCACCATCCGCCGCCGCGATAACACCGCGCAGCCGCTGCTGGCACCGAATCAGGATGTTTATCTGCGCGAAAACATCCGTTCGCGTCTGCTGATTGCCGCGCAGGCGGTGCCGCGCCATCAGGATGAGATCTACAAACAGTCCATTGATGCGGTATCTACGTGGGTGCGCGCCTGGTACGACACCAACGATGCGGCGACCAAAGCCTTCCTCGCCCAGCTCGACGAGCTGAGTCAGCAGAGTATTTCAATGGACGTGCCGGACACGCTGGAGAGCCAGGCGCTGCTGGAAAAACTGATGCAAACCCGCGTGCGCAATCTGCTGGCGCAGCCATCGGCTGCGGCTGATCAACAGGGAGGCTAAGCATGCTGAAAGTATTGGTGCTTTTCCTGCTGCTGATTGCCGGCATTGTGCTGGGGCCGATGGTTGCCGGCCATCAGGGCTACGTGCTGATTCAGACCGATAACTGGAACATTGAGACCAGCGTCACCGGTCTGGCCATCATCCTGATTCTCAGCCTGCTGGTGATTCTGCTGGTCGAGTGGATTCTGCGCCGCCTGTTCCGCACCGGTGCCCGCACTCGCGGCTGGTTCACCGGACGTAAACGTCGCAGCGCCCAGCGTCACACGCAGAGCGCGCTGATGAAGCTGGCGGAAGGCGATTACCGTCAGGTGGAGAAGCTGCTGTCGAAGAATGCCGATCACGCCGATCAGCCGGTAGCCAACTATCTGCTGGCGGCCGAAGCGGCGCAGCAGCGCGGCGATGAAATCCGCGCTAACCAGCATCTGGAGCGCGCCTCTGAGCTCTCCGAGAACGATACCATTCCGGTTGAGATCACCCGCGTGCGCCTGCAGCTGGCGCGTAACGAAGATCACGCCGCACGTCACGGTATCGATCGCCTGCTGGAAGTGGCGCCGCGCCATCCGGAAGTGCTGCGTCTGGCCGAGCAGGCTTATATCCGCACTGGCGCCTGGGGTGCACTGCTGGATATTCTGCCCTCCATGCAGAAGGCACAGATTAACGATGATGCCCAGCGCAATGCGCTGCAGCAACAGGCGTGGCTGGGTCTGATGAATCAGGCTATGGCCGATCAGGGCAGCGAAGGCCTGAAGAAATGGTGGCAGAACCAGAGCCGCAAAACCCGTCAGGAGACCGCGCTGCAGGTGGCGATGGCTGAGCATCTGATTGAGTGCGACGATCCGGATACCGCGCAAAGCATCGTGCTGGAAGGGCTGAAGCGTCAGTATGACGATCGGCTGGTGCTGCTGATGCCGCGCATCAAAAGCGGCGATCCGCAGGCGCTGGAGAAAGCGCTGCGTCAGCAGATTAAGCAGCACGGTGCCACGCCGCTGTTGCACAGCACGCTCGGCCAGCTGCTGATGCGCCACGGTGAGTGGCAGCAGGCAGCAGAAGCCTTCCAGCAGGCGCTGGCACAGCGTCCGGATGGCTTTGACTATGCCTGGCTGGCGGATGTTTACGATCGGCTGCATCGCCCGGAAGACGCGGCTAAAATGCGTCGCGAGGGTCTGTTACTGACGCTGAAGAACAATCCTGGCGCCTGATTTTACTGTTGTTATTTTTGTGCACGCCGGGCGAGTCCCGGCTTTTTTTTGCCTGAAATAACTGGCCGGAAAGGCGGCATCAATCCGCGAAGGGCAGATAAAAAAACACCTGCCAGAAGCAGGTGTAAGATCAGGTCGGTAAGACAACTGATGGTATCCGACTCAACGTAATGTCCTTCTTACTGCAGTAGCGCGTGCACGTTACTGCCAGCTGGACAACGGATACCGTAAGGGGCTCTGCATCATTCCCAGGTTTATGTTGCATCAGCAAACATAAGAGGTGGAATGAGCATCTACGCAGGGATTATTGCATAAAGCGTGCCAGAATGGCATGAATCGCTGTAACTTATTTTATATCAGTCAGTTAGATAATCTCTGCCCGCTGACGGCGGTTGCGATGTCGCAAAAACGCGACAGACCGGTTCAAAGCTGTCTCCGCAGAGCGACAAGCTGTGCAAGGAAAGGTAAGGTTGTTTATAATCAGTAAGTTACGTGTCGCGTAATAGCGACAACTACCTCTGACGCTATCTTCGCTGCGCCCGGCTCAAACCTCCTTCGGAGGTTCTCATCCTCTTTTGCTACAGACGAAAAAAAACCTGCTTTTTACAAAGCAGGTTTCTTAAATGATGGTCGGCGAGAGAGGATTACGCTTCTCTGCGAGAAGCGCCCTGCGGGCCGTTGCTGACGCAACGTTGTCTCGCTGCGCTCGGCTCAAACCTCCTTCGGAGGTTCTCATCCTCTTTTGCTACAGACGAAAAAAGCCCGCTTTTTGCAAAGCGGGCTTTTCGAATATGGTCGGCGAGAGAGGATTCGAACCTCCGACCCACTGGTCCCAAACCAGTTGCGCTACCAAGCTGCGCTACTCGCCGATTTTGTACTGCCTGTTACTGCTTACTTGTTTTGCCTGGTGCGAAGAGAGGGACTTGAACCCTCACGTCCGTAAGAACACTAACACCTGAAGCTAGCGCGTCTACCAATTCCGCCACCTTCGCATATCCCAGCAAAATCTGGGGTGGCTAATGGGACTCGAACCCACGACAACTGGAATCACAATCCAGGGCTCTACCAACTGAGCTATAGCCACCATAATTCTGGTGCGTAAGCGTAACCGCTTACTCAATGCACTGCATAACGCGGTTAAACCAACCACCGAAGCTCTTGCGCACAAACTAAATGGCGCGCCCGACAGGATTCGAACCTGAGACCTCTGCCTCCGGAGGGCAGCGCTCTATCCAGCTGAGCTACGGGCGCGTAGCGCCGTTGCGGATGGGCATACTACGTATTTGACTCCAGGCTGTCCAGTGCTTTTTCATAAAAAAATCGCGTTTGCTTACGCTTTGTGCATTCCGTCGATAAATAACGCAATTTGCCTGCTTAACCTGCCGGAATTACAGCACTATTCCTGCTGCGTTACAGATCGCCACGCCAGTGATAGCGCAAATATTTCAGCAGTTTTAACTGACGACGCCAGCGTGATGGCTGGCGAATCAGGCGATACAGCCACTCCAGCCCTAACTGTTGCCAGATGCGCGGCGCACGCGTGACGTGGCCGGTAAAGACATCGTAGGTGCCACCGACGCCCATATACAGCGCCTGCGGCCAGAGCTCGCGACAGTCGCGCATCAGCAGCTCCTGGCGCGGCGATCCCTGCGCCACGGTGACAATCTGTGCCCCGCTGGCGGCAATGCGTGCAAACAGCGCCTCGCGTTCGGCAGGGGCGAAGTAGCCGTTCTGGCTGCCCACGATGTTGACGTTCCACTGACGGCGTAATTTGTCACAGGTTTCCTGCAGCACCTGCTCACGCCCGCCGATTAAAAACACCGGAATACCGCTGCGGCCCGCCTGTTCCATCAGCGCTTCCCACAGGTCAGCACCGGCGATGCGGTTCACCTTCAGCTGCGGGTATTTTTTGCGCAGCGAACGCACAATACTGATGCCATCCGGATATTTGATCTCGGCGGCGGTAATCAGCGCGCGCAGCTGGGCATCCTCTTCCAGCGTCAGCATCTTTTCAGCGTTGATCGCCACCAGCGTGCCGCTGCGCGGCTGGCCGTCCGGCAGCAGAAAATGAAGAAAGCTCGCCATATCAGCGAAAGCGTGTAAATCGATGCCGCGCAGGGTATAACGCGGATGATCGGTTTCCATGGTCGGTATTTCCCGTCAGGCCCGGAGGTTAAGCAGAACGCGGTAAACCTGGCTCCGCGCGCGGGCGAATCAGCCCGGCACGCGCTAACAGCCAGAAAAGTAACTTCGCCAGCCCAACGCAGGCGGCAAAAATCAGGCAAAAGAACACCACGCGCGAGCCAAATGCATCCAGCCCTTCGCGCGCCAGCACGATCATATTGAACACCGCGCCAAAGCAGAAGCTCTGCAAAATGGCACCGCTGTAGCGGTTACCGGCATCGCGCCCCTGCTGGTAAAGAGAATCAAACCCTTTCATCAACAGCCCGACCGCTATCGCACCGAGCGGAATAAAGGCTGCGCCGCCCATGATCAGCAGCGAACCGAGCAGCGTGGGCGAAATCGCCAGCCCGGAGTGGTTATTCAGCACTTCCCAGGTGAAATAGTTGGCGCTGTTGAGCACCATCGATGGCCGATCCGGCCACAGCCAGCCAGGGATAAACACGTAGAAGTCACGCCAGATGGGTGCCAGCCCCTGAAAATCGATTTTGTCGTAATTCTGCAGCAGCAGCGCGAGGTTCTCCCACGGCGAAAAGGTGTCGCGCGTCAGATAAAGAAACGTGTAGAACGCTTCATCGCCCACCACGTCGAGATTGTAACGACGCAGCGCCAGCCAGAACATGCCGCCAATCGCCATCACGCCGGCACCCACCAGCATCCACAGCGTAATCCAGCCGCGCGTAATGCCGATGAACAGGAACAGCGCAAAGGCGATGATGATATTGGCGCGCGTCCCCCCCACCAGCGCATAGGTCAGCAGACCAAACGCCACCGTTACCAGCAAAAACAGCAGCCACTGGCGCTGGGTAGGATGAAGGAAATAGCGGATCAGCATCGCCGGAATGAAGAAGTAGAAGAAGCGCTTGAGCGCCACGCCGGACACTTCGCTGGAAAAGATCTGGTTGTAGGCCGACAGCCGGAACAGCAGCAGGCCGTTATGCATAAAGAACACCGTGACGGTTCCCACGGCCACCAGCGCCAGCAGCAGGCAGGTCAGATGGGTTTCCACCCGGTTCATCGTCAGCCAGGGCTTGCGCGGTTCGGCCTGCGCGGGCCGCAGCCGCACTTTGTAGCTGACGTAATAGATGGCATAGAAGCTGGTGGCGGCCAGCAGCGCCTGCAGCAGATACTCCGCCGGCACCACGCTGACGTTAAAGCGGAACACCAGCACGCTGGTCAGCGGGAAGCCAAAGTAAAAGGTCAGCAAAAACAGCAGAGTAAAGAACAGGTGGAAATTAAAACGCACCCGTTTAAATTCGCGCCAGGTCAGCGTCAGAATGAAGCCCAGCGAAAACAGATACACCACCAGCAGACCACTAAACTGCAGCAGGCTCATGTTGACTCCCTTTCACTCTCCGCCAGCGCGTGGCGCCATCCCGCCAGATAGCCCGGGGCAAAAAAGGCGATGGCTGAGCGGTCGCACTGCGCCAGCTGACGCTGCGCCTCCGCCACGCGATCGCGATCCAGTGCATCCGCGCTGAACAATACCGGTAGCCCCTGCTCGCTCAGGTCACGCCAGAACGGATTCTTGCGGTTAACCACAAACGGAATGCCGGCCTGAATCAGCAGGCACAGCGTACCGATGCCCTGCTGACGTTCGAACATAAAATAGCCGAGCTGACAGCGACTCAGCAATTGCAGATAGGCAGTGAAGTCGATTTTGTCGCGCAGCAGCGTCACCTGACCGCGCGGAAACAGGCGCTGCGCGGCAGCATCAATCTCATCGATGTACTCATAGTTGCTGGCCGGATAACCGAGCGGGATCACCACGTTAACCTGCTCACCAAACTGGCGGCGAATCGCCTGCAATCCCTCAATGTGCCGGTTGCTGCGATCGCCCGAGTTGCCGAGCAGAATGGTGAAGCTGTCGCTGGCGGCAGGGGCGGGAATCGCGGCCTCCGGCATACGCGTTGGAAAATAGAGCAGCGAAGTGGGCACGCGCGGATGGCGCTGCTGGAAAAAGTGCAGATCGCCGCGCGTGGCAAATACCTGCGCCATGCGCCCCTGTGCAATACGCCGCAGCAGATAGAACAGGCGGTACTTCAGCCCGGCACCCTCTTCGTAGAGATCGGCGCCCCAGACGTGCCAGAACGCCTGCTGTCGCCGCAGTTTGCCGCTGAGCAGCGCCAGCCACAGGCGCGGATTGAACTGGCCGTGAAAGAAGAAGCGCTGACGGCGATCGGCGGCGCGTGCGATCACTGCCTGCGCAAGCGCACGCTTGCTGGGATACACGTCGATCTGCAGCTGTGGATAGACCAGCAGGGTCTCCGGCGCGGCCGATACCACCATAAACTGACGTGGCACGTCCGTCGGCGCTTCGACGCTCATGACATCGTTAAAAAAGCGCAGCAGCGTGTGATTGTGATGCGGGATATCGGAGCCCAGCACGTGAAATAGCGTCATTTTTTCCGGCAATAAATCAAGAAAGCGCCACAGCAAAGGGCAAAGTAGAGCACGTAGGTCGCCATATAGGCCTGCGCCGCGCCCGCGGTACCGTGCAGTGGGATCAGCCAGTGCGCAAAGGCGGTCAGCAGCACAAACTGGCTGATTTCCGTGAGAATATAAAAGCGCAGTGAGGCTTTGGCGATCACCAGGTATCCGAAAACATAGGCGCCTACTTTAAAGACGTCACCGCACAACTGCCAGACAAAAAGATCGCGCATGGCGCTGAACTGCGGGGAAAACAGCAGCCAGATGGCGACATCGCGCAACAGCCAGACGCAAAAGCTGGCCGCCGCTACCGCCGGCAGCACAAAGCGCAGCGCGCGGCCAATTTCCCGCGCAATGTCGGCTTTGTGCTCCAGCCGCGCCAGCGTCGGCAGTAGCCAGACGCTGAACGTGGCGGTGATAAATTGCAGATACGCATCAGAGATGCTGGTGACGCCCTGCCACAGCCCGACCTGCGCCCAGCCCTGCTGCTGTGCCAGCAGATTACGCATCATCACCCAGGCCACCGGCAAGGTCACAGCGGTGATCAGCGCCATCAGGGTAAATTTGCCCAGATTGCGCGCCAGCGCTGGCTGCCACTGCGGCTTCAGCCAGCGCAGCGGCAGTTCTTCACGGTGACGACGCAGCATCCACAGCGCCGGCAGCACCAGCAGCGCCGGCACCAGCGCCAGCCCGACCAGCGCACCGGCGTAGCCACCCAGCCACCAGCACAGCACATAACCGGCGACGCCGATCAGGCTGCCAGCAATCAGCGCCAGCGCGTTACCGCGCGCATCGCGAAAACCTTTCAGCAGCGCCAGCGTCAGGTTGGCCCAGGCAATGCCCAGCTGCAAAAAGGCGACGATGCGCACCACGTTTTGCCAGCCGCCATGGCCAAACAGCGCCCGGCTGATGGGCTCCGCCGCCAGCAGAAACACCAGCGCCAGCAGCGTGGAAAAACCCAGCACCATCGCCGACGCAGTACCGACTACGGCGCGCAGCTGCGCTGGCTGCTGGCGAGACTGTGCGACATAAGTGGTAACGCCATTGAAAATGCCCGCGCCGGCCAGCACGCCGAGCACGGTGATCAGCTGACGGAAGTTCCCCGCCTGGCCGACGCCCTCGGGACCGAAGCTCACGGCCAGTAGTTTCACCACCAGCAGTCCAGCGACAATTTTTACCAGCGTGGACGAGGCGGTCCACACTGAGGCTCTGGCTAACGACATCAGGCAAAGAAGCTCAGCAGCGAACTGATTACCGTACGCTGGTTGTTGTCCGACAGGTTGTAGAACAGCGGCAGCCGCAGCAGCCGCTCGCTCTCGCGCGTAGTGAACGCATCTGTGCCATGGAAGCGACCAAAGCGCGTGCCGGCCGGCGAGGAGTGCAGCGGGATATAGTGGAACACGGTGAGGATCTCCGCTTCCTTCATCCAGTTAATCAGCGCCTGACGATCCTCGCTGTCGCGTAGCTTGAGATAGAACATGTGGGCATTGTGACGGCAGCTGGCCGGCACCGCCGGTAACGCAATGCGCCCGCTGGCCGCCAGCGGCTGCAGCGCGTCGTAATAGTTTTGCCACAGGCGCAAACGCTGCTGGTTGATGCGTTCCGCTGCTTCCAGCTGTGCCCACAGATAAGCCGCCTGTAAATCCGCCATCAGATAGCTGGAGCCAATATCGCGCCAGGTATATTTATCCACCTGGCCGCGAAAGAACTGGCTGCGGTTGGTGCCTTTCTCCCGGATGATCTCTGCGCGTTCAACCAGGTTCGCTTCATTAATCAGCGTGGCACCGCCTTCACCGCCGGCGGTGTAGTTTTTCGTCTCATGGAAGCTAAAGCAGCCAATATGGCCGATGGTGCCCAGTGCGCGTCCTTTGTACTGTGACATCACGCCCTGCGCCGCATCTTCAATCACATACAGCTGATGTTTCGCCGCCAGCGCCATAATGGTGTCCATCTCGCACGCCACGCCCGCGTAATGCACCGGCACGATGGCGCGGGTTTTCGGCGTGATCGCCGCTTCGATCTGCGTTTCGTCGATATTCAGCGTATCCGGGCGCACGTCAACGAACACAATGGTGGCACCGCGCAGCACGAAGGCGTTGGCGGTGGACACAAAGGTATAACTCGGCATGATCACTTCATCGCCGGGCTGGATATCAATCAGCAGCGCGGCCATCTCCAGCGAAGCGGTGCACGAGGGCGTCAGCAGCACTTTTTTGCTGCCAAAATGCTGCTCCATCCACTGCTGACAGCGCCGGGTAAAGCCGCCGTCGCCGCATAGCTTGCCGCTGGCCATCGCCGACTGCATATAGTCAACTTCAGTGCCCACAACCGGGGGCGCGTTAAATGGGATCATCAGGCTTTCCTGTAAAACCAGTAGGCGGTGCTCTCCAGCCGGGCACCGCTGCGTAAATAGAGGCGCATCGCCGTAAGATTGCTGAGCTGGGTTGCCACCCGCAGGCGCTCAAGCTGGCGCACCCGGCCCCAGTCGGCTGCCGCCAGCAGCAAACGCTGACCGACGCCGTTGCCCTGCGCCGCCGGCAGCACCGCCAGCAGACCGATGCGCGCGTCACCAGCGACTTCGCGCATTGAAACAAAGCCCTGCAGCGCGCCCTGCTCGTCGCAGGCGATCAGACACTGGTGATCAAACGTGCCGCGCACCGCGTTCTCAATCCACTGCGCGTAAAAGCGGCCGCTGTCTTCAGCGGCAAACCAGGGGGCACGAAAACGGCTCTGGCTAAACGCCTGGGCCGCCACCGCGCGCAGCTGCGGGATCTGCGCTTCGCGCGCGATGCGCACGCCGGTCTGCCGTTCGGTGCGTTTGATATTGATTGCCAGATCCGCTTCGCCTTCCACCAGCTGAAAACCGTGCTGGCTCAGCGCATCAATCGCCGCGCTGTCCTGCGCCGGCACCTTAACCTGCCACAACGTGTAAGGCTGCTGCAGCGCCTCGGCCAGCGGCACATCGCCGTCCAGCGTCAGCCGCGCCGTGGCGCAATGGAAGAATTCACTCTCCCACGCGAGGGGATCAATACTGACGCGGACGGGCATGCAGAATATCCAGCAGATACTGGCCGTAGCCGGTTTTGGTCAACGCCTGCGCCGCCGCCAGCAGCTGCTCATCGCTCAGCCAGCCGTTGCGCCAGGCAATCTCTTCGAGGCAGGCAATTTTAAAGCCCTGACGTTTCTCCACCGTTTGCACGAACACGCTGGCCTCAATCAGGCTGTCGTGGGTGCCGGTGTCCAGCCAGGCAAAGCCGCGCCCCAGCAGCTCGACCGACAACTCGCCCTGCGCCAGATACATCTGGTTGATGGCGGTGATTTCCAGCTCGCCGCGCGCCGAAGGCTGCACCTGCTTCGCAAACTCCACCACGCGGTTATCGTAAAAGTAGAGGCCGGTGACCGCCCAGCGCGATTTCGGCTGCTGCGGCTTCTCCTCAATCGACAGCGCGTTGAGGTCGTCGTCAAACTCCACCACGCCAAAACGTTCCGGATCCATGACCTGATAGGCAAAGACTGTGGCACCGTGGCTGCGCGCGGCCACCTTTTTCAGTTTCGGACTGAAGCCCTGACCGAAGTAGAGATTGTCGCCCAGCACCAGGCAGCAGCTGTCGTCGCCAATGAAGGATTCACCGATGATGAACGCCTGCGCCAGGCCATCCGGGCTCGGCTGCTCGGCAAACTGCAGCTGCAGGCCAAATTCACTGCCGTCACCCAGCAGGCGCTCAAAATGGGCGCGATCGTCCGGCGTGGTAATAATCAGGATGTCGCGAATCCCCGCCAGCATCAGCACCGACAGCGGATAGTAGATCATCGGTTTGTCATACACCGGCAGCAGCTGCTTGGATATCGCCCGGGTAATCGGGTGCAGGCGCGTGCCCGAGCCGCCGGCTAAGATGATACCTTTCATCGTTGCTCCTTCTGCGTGCGCGGTTAACGCGGCGTGGCTAAGCCCAGACGCTCGCCGCGATAACTGCCGTTGAGAATCGCCTGCCACCACTGCGGATTGGCCAGATACCACTGCACGGTTTTGCGGATACCGCTTTCGAACGTTTCCTGTGGCGTCCAGCCCAGTTCCCGGGCGATTTTACTGGCATCGATGGCATAGCGCAGGTCGTGGCCGGGACGATCGTGAACAAAGGTGATCAGTTCACGGTAGCTATTCAGCCCGGCAGTGCGCTGCTGCGGCGCCAGCTCATCCAGTAAATCACACAGCGTCTCCACCACCTCAATATTGCGCCGCTCGTTATGGCCGCCAATGTTGTAGGTTTCCCCCACTTTGCCGCTGCTGACCACGGTGTACAGCGCGCGCGCATGATCTTCCACAAACAGCCAGTCACGAATCTGGCTGCCGTTGCCGTACACCGGTAGCGGCTTACCGGCCAGCGCATTGATGATGGTGAGGGGAATCAGTTTTTCCGGGAAATGGTAAGGCCCGTAGTTGTTGGAACAGTTGGTGACCACCACAGGCAGCCCGTAGGTGCGCATCCAGGCGCGCACCAGATGATCGCTGCTGGCTTTGGTCGCCGAATAAGGGCTGCTCGGGGCGTACGGCGTGGTTTCGGTAAAGAAATCCTCCGTGCCGTGCAGATCGCCAAACACCTCGTCGGTCGAGATGTGGTGCAGAATGAAGCCCTTCTTGCGCTCATCCGCCATGCCGTTCCAGTAGTGGCGCGCCGCCTCCAGCAGCTGGTAAGTGCCGACAATGTTGGTTTCGACAAAGGCGATCGGCCCGTCAATCGAGCGGTCCACGTGACTTTCCGCCGCCAGATGCATAATGCAGTCTGGCTGATACTGCGCCAGCACGCGATCCAGCGCGGCGCGGTCGCAGATATCAACCTGCTCAAAGGCAAAGCGCGCATCCTGCTCAACCGGCGCCAGCGACGCCAGATTGCCGGCATAGCTCAGCTTATCCACCACCACCACACGATGGTCGGTGCTGGCAATCAGGAAGCGCACCAGCGCGGAGCCAATAAAACCGGCGCCGCCGGTGACTAAAAACTGTTTCATCGCCAGACTCCTTTGGTATCGACAATCCACGGCTGCGTCACCTGCTCTGCGGCCACGGCGCGGAACTGCGCGTGATCGACCAGCATCACCAGGATATCAGCCTGCTGCAGCGCCTCAGCCATCGACACCAGCGTAGCGCGATCGGCGAGCTGCGGCGGAATGTCTGCCACATGCGGCTCGACCACCCAGTTACGGCCGCTGTGCCAGCCCGCAATGCGCTGCGCCACCGCCATCGCCGGGCTTTCGCGCAGGTCGTCAATATTGGGCTTAAAGGCCAGACCAAAGCAGGCGATGGTCACGTCGGCGGCACGCTTGCCGCTGGCGGTCAGGCACTCGGCCAGCGCCTGTTTGACCTGCTCCAGCACCCAGCCCGGTTTGGCATCGTTGACCTCACGTGCCGTGCGGATCAGCCTGGCCTGCTGCGGGTTTTGCGCCACGATAAACCACGGATCGACCGCAATACAGTGGCCGCCGACGCCCGGCCCCGGCTGCAGGATGTTGACGCGCGGATGGCGATTCGCCAGCGCGATCAGTTCCCACACGTTGATCCCCTGTTCGGCGCAGATCAGCGACAGTTCGTTGGCAAAGGCGATATTCACATCGCGGAAACTGTTTTCCGTCAGCTTGCACATCTCCGCGGTGCGCGCGTTGGTTTCCACGCACTCGCCGCGCAGGAAAATGCGATACAGCTCGCTGGCGCGCGCCGAACAGGCCGGCGTCATGCCGCCAATCACGCGGTCATTTTCCAGCAGCTCGACCATCACTTTCCCCGGCAGCACGCGCTCCGGGCAGTAAGCAATAAACACGTCAGGCTGCTCACCGTGCTGCGGGAAGCGCAGATCCGGGCGCGCCGCCGCCAGCCACTGCGCCATCTGTTCCGTGGCGCCCACCGGCGAAGTTGATTCGAGGATCACCAGATCGCCGGCCTTCAGCACCGGCGCAATCGACAGCGCGGCCGCCTGCACGTAGCTGAGATCCGGCTGATGATCGCCGACAAACGGCGTCGGCACGGCAATCAGAAAGGCGTCGGCAGCTTCAGGCTGGGTGGTGGCGCGCAGGTTGCCGTTGTGCACCGCTGCGCGCACCACGTCGCCCAGCTCAGGCTCGACGATATGAATTTCGCCGCGATTAATGGTTTCCACCGCGCGCGCATTAATATCCACGCCGATGACCTGTTTCCCGTGCGACGCAAAAACCGCTGCCGTCGGCAGCCCAATGTAGCCCAGTCCGATAACGGAAATGGTTGAAAAACGCATAGTTAAACTCTGTGTTGTTTAAGTGCCTGCAGGATGCGCGCGCAGGCATGGCCGTCGCCATACGGATTGTGCGCGCGGCTCATTGCCTGCCACGCCTCGTCGTCCTGCAGCAGCAGGCTGACTTCAGCAACAATTTTATTCACGTCAGTGCCGACCAGCTTCACCGTACCGGCCGCCACCGCTTCCGGTCGCTCGGTGGTTTCACGCATCACCAGCACCGGTTTACCCAGCGACGGCGCCTCTTCCTGAATCCCCCCGGAATCGGTGAGAATCAGCCAGGCGCGGTTCATCAGCCAGACAAACGGCAGGTACTCCTGCGGCTCAATCAGAATGATGTTGTTAATACCGCTCAGGATACGGTTCACCGGCTCGCTGACGTTAGGATTGAGGTGCACCGGATAGACGATTTGCAGCTGCGGATGCTGACGCGCCAGCTGCGCCAGCGCGCTGCAGATGCGTTCAAACCCTTCGCCAAAACTTTCGCGCCGATGGCCGGTAACCAGAATCAGCTTTTTACCGGCCTCAAGGAACGGATATCGCGCCGCCAGACGGGCGTTGAGATCGGCATCATCCAGCACGCGATCGCGCACCCACAGCAGCGCATCAATCACCGTATTGCCGGTGACGAAAATACGCGCGTCGGGCAGATTTTCGCGCAGCAGGTTCTGCCGCGAATTTTCCGTCGGCGTGAAGTGATAGCTGGCGAGGTGGCCGGTCAGGGTGCGGTTAGCCTCTTCCGGCCACGGCGACATCAGATTGCCGGTCCGCAGACCGGCCTCAACGTGCCCTACCGGAATCTGATGGTAAAACGCAGCCAGACTGGCGGCAAAAGTGGTGGTGGTATCGCCGTGCACCAGCACGACGTCTGGCTGGAAGTCAGCCAGCACGGTTTTCATGCCCTGCAAAATGCGGCTGGTGATCTCGGTCAGCCCCTGTTCGGGTCGCATGATGTTGAGATCATAATCGGGCTGCAGCCGGAACAGGCGCAGCACCTGATCGAGCATTTCACGATGCTGTGCCGTCACGCACAGGCGCGATTCGAAGGCAGCATCCTGCGCCAGTGCCTGCACCAGCGGAGCCATTTTGATCGCTTCAGGGCGCGTGCCAAATACGGTCAGAACTTTCACGCGGATTCTCTTAGTGACGGTTAGCGGAGGTTGCACGCGGACGACGCACCAGCGCCACACCGGCGCCCACCAGCGCACCGATTGCGCCCCACATCACCATCATAAACAGACGGCGTGGGCTATCGCGGCTGACCGGCTCTTCCGGCGTACGCAGGTAACGGTAAGTCTGGAACGATTTATCCAGACGCGGCCCGGCCTGCAGCGTGTTCAGCATCGCCCTGTTTTGATCATAGCTTAAATCGTAAGCAGGTCCGCTGGCCTGCAGCGTATCCAGCTGCGCCTGCAGCATCTGCTGGCCCAGCAGGAAGCGATCGCTGTCCGGCAGTGCCTCAGCGCTGACCGGCGCGCGGTTCTCGGTAATACCCTGCTGGCTGGCGACTTTCAGCGCCTGTTCAATGCGCTGACGCCGGCGATCAAACACCGACTGTGCCACTTCCTGCTGACGACTCACCTGCGCCTGCAGCTGCACGCTGCGCGCCTGCCACGCCCCTTTCAGCTCATCGTTGAGATGACGCGCGGCGCGCTCGCTGGCGTAGGCAATGTACTGACGCAGCAGATTGTTGGCGTCGCCGGCGGTCTCCGCAATCAGCTTGATGTTATCCAGCGTATTGTGGGTGGCGTCGGCCGGGGTGAACTGAATGTTGGTGATCAGATCGTCGAGCAGCGCCGCATCGTTATGCGCGTTGCCGCTTTTGCGGCTCTTAAAATAATCGGTCTGCAGCCAGAAATCGCGGCGCGTATCCCACGATGCCAGCTGCATGGTGAACTCCTGATACACCTCATCCATTACCGTCGGCGCTGGCGTGTTCAGGCTGACGGTTTCGTTGCGCACATCCAGATTATTGAGGAACTGCTGCTGCACAAAGAATGCGCCCAGCATATTCACCGTCGGCCGATCGGTCACCGCAGTGGCGCTCCAGGACTGCTTCATCAACATGGACGCCAGCCACGCCAGCAGTGCAAACAGCAGCGCCAGGCCAATAATCCAGCGTTTGCCGCGCCACAGCGTGCAGCCGAGGCCGCGCACGTCCAGTTCGTTCTCCACAACGACAGAGGTCATAACAAAAGTGTCCTTATCCGGGTACTTATCTGGGTAATTATTTTTTCTCTTCGCCGCTGCTTTGCCAGCGACGTTTGATACGACGGATTTTGCGCGCGACGCGCCATGCATGTTTCAGGCAATAACCGTAAAGAAGGAAAGCGGCGAGGAACAGCACCAGCATCACCCACTCGGGAATAAAGGCCAGATATTCGCCCAGCACGCCAATGCCGGCCAGCAGCGCGGCGGCCACGGTAATCAACAGAAAGGCCTGGCGAGAGGTAAAACCGGCCCGCATGATCAGGTGATGAATATGCTGACGGTCAGCCGAGAACGGACTCATGCCCTTACGCAGACGGCGATACATGATCGCTACCATGTCCATCAGCGGAATGGCAATCAGCCACAGCGCGGTCACCGGCGTGATGGGATGGCTGAGGCCCTGCGTGGTTTCCAGCAGAATCCAGATGATGGTGAAGCCGATCATGGTGCTGCCGGCGTCACCCATAAACACTTTATAACGCCGACCCAGGAAGCCGAGATTAAGCAGAATGTAGGGAATGGTGGCGGCGATCATCGCAAAACACCACATCGCCAGGCTGGTCTGGCCGTCGAAATAGAGAATGATGCCTATGGCCGCAAAGGTGACGCAGGATAATCCTCCCAGCAGGCCGTCGATGCCATCCACCATGTTGAAAGCATTGATCGCCGCCCACACGGCAAACAGCGTCAGCACGTAGCCAAAGGGCCCGACAATCAGTTCGACCGGGCCAATGATAAATCCCAGGCTGAGCAAGTAGAGTTTCGCCCCGACCATCATCACGATGGCGATCGCCGCCTGCACCACCGCACGAATTTTGACGCTGATATCGAAACGGTCATCGAGCGCGCCGACCAGCACCAGCACCCCGGCGCAGATTAGGTACAGCATGGCATGGGGCAGATAATAATTTGAGATAGCAAAGGCGAAGCAAATCCCCGCATACACGGAGATGCCGCCTACTAACGGAATGGCGCCATGGTGTCGTTTTCTGGAATTCGGCGTGTCCACAAGCCCAATTTTTTTAGCCGCTTTACGAGCAAAAAACAGGAACGCTAAAGAAAAAAGAAAAACTAAACCAAGCTCAGTACTCATAGTGAGTAAATTCACGTTAACGCTCTCAGCTAAAATCATGGACAACAATAAGCAATTTTCCCGCCATTGCTGTATATCCCTGGTCTGAATTCTGTCGCAGCGCGTGCGTTTGCTGAAAAAACCGCCGCTTTGCTGCCTCAGTCAATATGTGTGCTTCCTGACAGGCATAATCCTAATGCCCACAAATGAAAAACGCCACGTTAAGACGTGGCGTTAGTCATAAAACCTGGCAATTTGTGCCGTTTGCCGGCTGGCTTAGGCCATTACCGACGGCAACGCTTACGAGCGTTTCATCATATCGAAGAATTCGTCGTTGGTTTTGGTCATTGCCAGTTTATTGATGAGGAATTCCATCGCATCAATTTCACCCATTGGATGAATGATTTTGCGCAGGATCCACATCTTCTGCAGCTCTTCCTGGGAAGTCAGCAGCTCTTCTTTACGCGTACCGGAACGGTTGTAATCGATTGCCGGGAACACGCGCTTCTCAGCGATTTTACGCGACAGGTGCAGTTCCATGTTACCTGTACCTTTAAACTCTTCGTAAATCACTTCATCCATCTTCGAACCGGTGTCAACCAGTGCGGTAGCGATGATGGTCAGGCTGCCGCCCTCTTCCACGTTACGTGCCGCACCGAAGAAACGCTTCGGACGATGCAGGGCGTTGGCGTCCACACCACCGGTCAGAACTTTACCTGACGCTGGCACCACGGTGTTGTAGGCGCGCGCCAGACGGGTAATGGAGTCCAGCAGGATGATGACGTCTTTTTTGTGCTCGACCAGGCGCTTGGCCTTCTCGATCACCATCTCCGCAACCTGCACGTGACGTGAGGCCGGTTCGTCAAAGGTAGACGCGATCACTTCGCCTTTCACCAGACGCTGCATCTCGGTCACTTCTTCCGGACGCTCGTCAATCAGCAGCACCATCAGCACGCAATCAGGGTAGTTGTAAGCGATGCTCTGCGCGATGTTCTGCAGCAGCATGGTTTTACCGGCTTTCGGCGGTGCAACAATCAGACCACGCTGGCCGCGACCAATTGGCGATGCCAGATCCAGCACGCGCGCCGTCAGGTCTTCGGTCGAACCGTTACCGCGCTCCATGCGCAGACGATTATTCGCGTGCAGTGGCGTCAGGTTTTCAAACAGAATCTTGTTACGGGCGTTTTCTGGCTTGTCATAGTTAACTTCGTTAACTTTCAGCAGCGCAAAATAGCGTTCACCTTCTTTCGGTGGGCGGATTTTGCCAGAAATGGTGTCACCAGTGCGGAGGTTGAAGCGGCGGATTTGGCTGGGAGAAACGTAGATATCATCGGGACCGGCGAGGTAGGAGCTGTCTCCGGAGCGGAGGAAACCAAATCCATCCTGCAGTATCTCCAGCACACCATCACCGAAGATGTCTTCGCCGCTCTTCGCATGTTGTTTCAGGATGGCGAAAATAATGTCCTGTTTGCGCATACGCGCCAGGTTTTCCAGCCCCATATTTTCGCCGAGAGTAATCAGCTCAGAAACCGGCGTATTCTTTAATTCGGTAAGATTCATAGTGATGGGTTCTTAAACTCGGGGTAATTCTCGAAATGTTTGTCGTGAATGGTATGGCAAAAATTCCATGCCTGTTATTGGCTCTTTTTCAACGCTGCTCGACGGTTATCGTCAGATGTGGCGATAGGAAGCGAGGAGACGATCGAAAGGTGTTGCCGAATGTGCTAGTCGTCAGATTGCCAAACCACGAAAACGTTCAATGCGAGCAGGGTCTGACAAGGGAAATCTTTAGATGCAAACTACAAGGTAAGTGCGTAATGCAGTGTGGTCAACTTAACATGCCTGAAGGGAGACGTCCAGCAGTGGCGAAAAAATTCACCACTGCCGAACAAACACCGTGCCGGGCTTACGCCAGGTTAGCGTTCAGGAACTCTTTCAACTGACCTTTAGACAGCGCGCCCACTTTGGTTGCCGCCACTTCGCCGTTCTTGAACAGCAGCAGGGTCGGGATACCGCGGATACCATATTTTGGTGCAGTACCTGGGTTTTCATCAATGTTCAGCTTGGCGATGGTAAGCTTACCGTCGTACTCTTCTGCGACTTCGTCGAGAATCGGGGCGATCATTTTGCAAGGACCACACCATTCAGCCCAGAAATCTACCAGCGTCACACCGTCGGCTTTCAGCACGTCAGTGTCGAAACTGTCATCGGTCAGGTGAACGATTTTATCGCTGCTCATGTTTAACTCCAAAGATTATGCCTGGCGAATTGGCGTAAAATATACCAACGTAGGTTGACTTTATTTCATCGGATACGCTTTCGTAAAGCGATAGTAAGCTGATATTCTACCACACTATGAGCAAAACACACTTAACAGAACAGAAGTTTTCCGACTTCGCCCTGCACCCACATGTAGTGGAAGCCCTTGATAAAAAAGGCTTTTATAACTGCACGCCGATTCAGGCGCTCGCGTTGCCTTTTGCGCTTTCAGGGCGTGATGTCGCGGGTCAGGCGCAAACCGGTACCGGCAAAACGATGGCGTTCCTGACGTCAACGTTTCATTATCTTCTTTCTCATCCCGCTGCCGAAGGCCGCCAGGTTAATCAGCCACGCGCGCTGATCATGGCACCGACGCGTGAGCTCGCGGTGCAGATTCACGCCGATGCTGAGCCGCTGGCGCAGGTAACCGGTCTGAAGCTGGGCCTTGCCTATGGTGGCGACGGCTACGACAAGCAGCTGAAAGTACTGGCAGACGGCGTGGATATTCTGGTGGGCACCACCGGACGCCTGATCGACTACGCCAAACAAAATCACATCAACCTCGGCGCCATTCAGGTCGTGGTACTGGATGAAGCCGATCGCATGTTCGATCTCGGCTTTATTAAAGACATTCGCTGGCTGTTCCGCCGCATGCCGCCGGCCACCCAGCGCCTGAGTATGCTGTTCTCGGCCACGCTCTCCTATCGCGTTCGCGAGCTGGCGTTCGAGCACATGAACAACGCCGAATACGTTGAAGTTGAGCCTGAGCAGAAAACCGGTCATCGCATCAAAGAAGAGTTGTTCTACCCTTCTAACGAAGAGAAGATGCGTCTGCTGCAGACCCTGCTGGAAGAAGAGTGGCCGGATCGCGCCATCGTCTTCGCTAACACCAAGCACCGCTGTGAAGATATCTGGGGCCACCTGGCCGCTGATGGTCAC
Source organism: Pantoea dispersa (assembly GCF_035783935.1). GTDB lineage: Bacteria > Pseudomonadota > Gammaproteobacteria > Enterobacterales > Enterobacteriaceae > Pantoea > Pantoea dispersa_C. The sequence goes on from NZ_JALKOV010000009.1 coordinate 68,959, forward strand.
CGCGTGGGCCTGCTGACCGGCGACGTGGCGCAGAAAAAACGCCTGCGCATTCTCGACGACTTCACCAAGGGCGATGTCGACATTCTCGTCGCTACGGATGTCGCCGCACGCGGCCTGCACATTCCGGCAGTGACGCACGTCTTCAACTACGACCTGCCGGACGATCGCGAAGATTACGTGCACCGCATTGGCCGTACCGGTCGTGCTGGCGCCAGCGGTCACTCCATTAGCCTGGCCTGTGAAGAGTACGCGCTTAACCTGCCGGCGATTGAAGAGTACATCGGTCACGGTATCCCGGTGAGCAAGTACAACAGCGACGCCCTGCTGAGCGATCTGCCGCCACCGAAACGTCTGCAGCGTAACCGCTCGGGCAACGGTCCACGTCGCGGTGGTAACAACAGCAACCGTCGCGGAGGTGCCCCGCGCAACAACAACCGTAAACGTTCGGGTTAAGCACACATGCTAAGCGCATCGTCACTTTATGCTGCGATTGATTTAGGTTCTAACAGCTTTCATATGTTGGTGGTGCGCGAAGTGTCCGGCAGTATTCAGACCGTCGCGCGAATTAAACGCAAGGTGCGTCTGGCGGCCGGTCTTGATGCGGCCAGCCATCTCTCAATTGAGGCGATGCAGCGCGGCTGGCAGTGCCTGCGTCTGTTCTCCGAGCAGTTGCAGGACATTCCCCCGGAACAAATCCGCGTGGTGGCAACCGCCACGCTGCGCATTGCCAGTAACGCGCAGGAGTTTCTGACTCAGGCGGAACAGATTCTTGGCTGCGCGGTGAACGTCATCAGCGGCGAGGAAGAAGCGCGCCTGATCTATCAGGGCGTTGCGCACACCACCGGCGGCTCCGATCAGCGGCTGGTAGTGGATATTGGCGGCGGCAGCACCGAGCTGGTGACCGGCGAAGGCGCGCACGCCACCACGCTGTTCAGCCTGTCGATGGGCTGCGTCACCTGGCTGGAGCGCTTCTTCAGCGATCGTCATCTGGCTAAAGAGAACTTCGCCCAGGCCGAACAGGCCGCACGTGAAATGATCCGCCCCATCGCGCCGGTGCTGCGTGAAAAAGGCTGGCAGATTTGCGTGGGTGCCTCCGGCACGGTTCAGGCGTTGCAGGAGATCATGGTGGCACAGGGCATGGATGAGCGCATCACCCTGAGCAAACTGCAGCAGCTTAAGCAACGTGCCATCCAGTGCGGCAAGCTGGAAGAGCTGGAAATCGAAGGCCTGACGCTGGAGCGTGCGCTGGTGTTTCCCAGCGGCCTGTCGATTCTGATCGCCATCTTCCACGAACTGAGCATTGAGAGCATGACGCTGGCCGGCGGCGCACTGCGCGAAGGGCTGGTGTACGGTATGCTGCATCTGCCGATTGATCGCGATATTCGCAGCCGCACGCTGCAGAACGTACAGCGCCGTTTCGCCATTGATATTGAGCAGGCGGGCCGCGTGCGCCAGCTGGCAGAGAGCTTTTTCCGTCAGGTGAGCAGCAGCTGGAAGCTGGATCAGCGATGTCGCGATTTGCTGCTCAGCGCCTGTTCGATTCACGAAATTGGCCTGAGCGTCGATTTCCGCCAGGCACCGCATCACGCCGCGTACCTGATTCGCCATCTCGATCTTCCTGGTTTCACCCCCGCGCAGAAAAAAATGCTGGCCTGCCTGCTGCAGAACCAGAGCGGCAGCATTGATCTGGCGCTGCTGACGCAGCAAAACGCCGTGCCGCCGCGCATGGCGGAGCGGCTGAGCCGTCTGCTGCGACTGGCGATTATCTTCTCCAGCCGGCGACGTGATGACACGCTGCCGGCGGTGCGTCTGCAGGCGGATGATGATGCGCTGCATCTGACGCTGCCGGCTGGCTGGCTGGCGGCACATCCGCTGCGCGCCGAGCTGCTGGAGCAGGAGAGCCATTACCAGTCATATGTGCACTGGCTGCTGACGATTTCCTGATCGAACCTGCTGAAACCGCGTTGAAAAGCTCCCGTTATATGCGCAGTTACGGGAGTACACTTCGCCTTCCCTCCGCAGCACGCGCAACGATTCGCGCCACAGGCCAGGCGGGTAGATCTGACGAAATAATTACCCTTTCTTCGCATTCTCCAGCATCGCGCGCAAGCCGGCGACGCGGGTTTGCCCGGTTTTCACCCGCTCTTCGGCGCTGATCACCTTTTTCTCACGCTCCCATGCCACATCGTCCTGCGGCAGTTCCAGCAGGAAACGACTCGGTTCCGGCCGTACCAGCTCGCCGTACTGACGGCGCTCGCGGCACAGCGTAAAGGTCAGCTCCTTCTGTGCGCGGGTGATGCCCACGTAGGCCAGGCGACGCTCCTCCTCGATGTTGTTCTCATCGATACTGCTCTGATGCGGCAGCAGCCCCTCTTCCATGCCCACCAGATAGACATAGGGAAACTCCAGCCCTTTTGAGGCGTGCAGCGTCATCAGCTGAACCTGATCGAGCTCTTCGTCGCTCTCGCCGCGCTCCATCATGTCGCGCAGGGTAAAGCGCGTAACCACCTGCGCCAGCGTCATCGGCTCGTTAAGCTCGTCGCCTTCCAGCATTTCGGTCATCCACTGAAACAGCGTATTGACGTTCTTCATACGCATTTCCGCCGCTTTCGGGCTGGGGGACGTTTCGAACAGCCAGCTTTCGTAGTCGATGCCGCGAATCAGGTCGCGCACCGCATTTACCGGCTCGCGCTCGGTGAGCTGGACAATCTCGTTCAGCCAGTGGGTAAAGCGCTGCAGATGCTCCAGCCCGCGCCCGGAAAGCGTCTGTTCCAGCCCCATATCAAAGCTGGCGTTAAACAGGCTTTTGTTGCGCAGATTGGCCCACTCCCCCAGCTTCTGCAGCGTCGCCGGGCCGATCTCGCGGCGCGGCGTGTTCACGATGCGCAGAAACGCGCTGTCGTCTTCCGGATTGGTCAGCACGCGCAGATAGGCCAGCAAGTCCTTAATTTCCGGCCGCGAGAAAAACGAGGTGCCGCCGGAGATGCGATAGGGAATACGGTTCTGCATCAGCAGCTTTTCGAACACGCGCGACTGATGGTTGCCGCGATAGAGAATGGCGTAATCTTTGTACTGGGTTTTGTTAACAAAGTGATGGGCAATCAGCTCGCCCGCCACGCGCTCGGCTTCGTGATCTTCATTGTTGGCGCTCAGCACTTTCAGCTCGCTGCCCTGCCCCAGCTCTGAGAACAGTCGCTTCTCAAACACGTGTGGATTGTTGGCGATGAGGATATTGGCGCATTTAAGAATGCGCTGCGTCGAGCGGTAGTTCTGCTCCAGCTTGACCACTTCCAGTGCCGGGAAATCCTCTTTCAGCAGCACCAGGTTCTGCGGCCGCGCGCCGCGCCACGAGTAGATAGACTGATCGTCATCGCCGACCACGGTAAAGCGCGCCCGGGCACCGACCAGCAACTTCACCAGCTCATACTGGCTGGTGTTGGTGTCCTGATACTCATCCACCAGCAGATAGCGAATGCGCTGTTGCCAGCGTTCGCGCACTTCCTGATTCCGCTGCAGCAGCAGGGTTGGCAGCAGAATCAGATCGTCGAAATCCAGCACGTTGCAGGCTTTCAGATGCTGATCGTACAGCGCGTAGCAGTGGGCGAAAATCTGGTCGCGCTGTGATTTGGCGAGACCGGCCGCGCCCTGCGGATCGACCAGGTCGTTTTTCCAGTTGGAGATGGTAGAAATCAGCTGCTGCAACAGGGTTTTATCTTCTTCCAGCCACTGTTTAGTCAGGTCTTTCAGCAGCGCCAGCTGATCCTGATCGTCGAACAGCGAGAAGGTCGACTTCATGCCCAGCGCCTTGTATTCGCGCTTGATGATCTCCAGCCCCAGCGTATGGAAGGTTGAGATCATCAGACCACGCGCCTCTTTGCGGCCCAGCGTTTGCGCCACGCGCTCTTTCATCTCACGCGACGCTTTGTTGGTGAAGGTCACCGCCGCGATATGGCGCGCCTGATAGCCGCATTCGCGGATCAGATGGGCGATTTTGTTGGTGATCACGCGGGTTTTACCGGAGCCCGCACCGGCCAGCACCAGACAGGGACCGGTGACAAATTCGACAGCACGTTGTTGGCCGGGATTTAGACGCATAGAAAAACATCACTCAATTGGATCAGACAGGAAGATTTATATCGCGCCGTAGGGTGCGCATTGATGCGCACCTGAGCGCAAAGGTCGCCATCAATGGCGACCCTACAACTGACGCGCACTACGCTATAATGCGTCGCACATTATACATAACGGGAACAGCATCATGGCGAAAACCGCGGCGGCTTTACATATCCTGGTGAAACAGGAAGCGCAGGCGAAAGCGCTGCTGGCGCAGCTGGAGAAAGGCGCGAACTTCCAGCAGCTGGCAAAAAAACACTCGACCTGCCCGTCCGGGCGCAACGGCGGCGATCTGGGGGAGTTTCGTAAAGGGCAGATGGTGCCGGCGTTTGATAAAGCGGTGTTCACCTGCCCGCTGCTGCAACCTTACGGACCGGTGAAAACCGCTTTCGGCTACCACATCATCAAAGTGCTGTGGCGTAACTGATCACTTCTTACTTTTCATCTGCTGCAGCACGTTGCTGCACTGATTGTCATCGGTGTCGCTCGGTGAAATCAGCGCCAGCAATGCGGCCGCCGGGGCGACCACTGCACCCAGCGCGACGGCTGCCGCACCGCGCGCCAGCAGCGGACCGGCTTTGACCCCGGCATCCGGATTTTTGAAGGTGCCGCGTACATACAGCGGCGAGCGCAGCGTAATGATGCGAATGCCCTTGCTCTCCGGATTGATCGACAGATCGAGTCGCTCATTAGCAAAGTTGGCGTTGCCGGTGACGTTAATCACCGCGTTCTCGGTATCGAACACGAACAGCCGCGGCGTCGCCAGCCCCTGGCGGATGTTCAGGTCGGTCGCAGCACAGTTGATGCGCACCTCATCGTCACCAAACAGTTTGCCCACCACATAGTTACCGACGTTCAGCCCGGCGATTTCCATCAGGCTGCGGCTGATCAGACCATCGTTCATCAACAGTTTCAGCTCACCGTTGCTGGTGCCCAGCAGGTCGGCCACCGAATTGCCGGTGCCGGTTAAACTGGCGTCACCGTTGAGCTGGCCGAGGCTGCGCTGCATGGCGGTGACATCCGGGAACAGCTGACGCAGCTGCAGCTTGCGCGCGTGCAGGTCGGCGCGGCCGCGCATCGGCGAGCGATCGCCCTCCAGATGGATGGTCGAATTGATGTTACCGCCGGCCATGCCGAAGCGCAGCGGATCGAGCAGCAGGTCGCCATTTTTCAGCTGCAGGTGGGTATAGAGATCGCTGAGCGGCAGCTTGCTGCTGTGCTCGATGCGCTTACCGCTGAACTTCACGTCAGCGTCCATCACATCCCAGTTTTTGGTATCGAACTTGTCATGCGGCAGCACGCGATCCGCCGGCTGGGTGCTGGCCTCGCCGCGCTGCGCTTTGGCCTGCGCCGTTTTCTCGCTGCCTTTACCGGAATTAACACCAATCAGCGGTCCGAGGTCCGCCATGCGCAGCTGGTTCGACGTCAGTTCGCCGCTCAGCGTCGGACGCGGTTTGCCCTGACGATAGCTGAGCGAGCCGTGAATATCGCTGTCGCCAATATGGCCGTTGAATTTCTCGTAGCGGAACAGCGGCCCTTTCTCTTCGTTAAAGCGCGCGATCAGATGGCCGTCGGTTTCGTACGGTGGGGTGTCCGGCAGCAGCACGCCGGTTAAGCCGTAGAGATTTGCCAGCGTGTCGCCGGCGAAGCGCAGCCGCACATCCAGCCCGCCGAGATTGAGCGGATCCTGCAGCGTGCCATCCACGCGGACCCGCGTGGTGCCGTTACGCACGTCGAGCTGCAGCGGAAACGGTGTGGTTTTACTGCGCAGCGACAGCATGCCGCCAATCCTGCCATCACCGTCGAGTTTCTGGTTGTTATAAGTACCGCTCGCCTGCCAGCCAAACACAAAATCGCCGGCGCCTTTCTGCTGGTCGTTGCCGCCCGCGACCTGCGCATACGGTACCGGTTTACCCAGCGGATTGATTTTCACCGTCACATCGGCTTTGTTGATGGCATCGCGATAGCGCAGCTGTCCCTGATCGAACAGGATGTTATCCAGACGGAATGACCACGCCGATGGCGGCGCGTTGGGATCGCTGTTTTCGCTGCTGGCGAGGTTGAAGGTCCAGTTATTTTTCTTATCGGCGGTCTGCACCAGGCGCGCATCCGGCTGTTGCATCTTAATCCACGGCAGGTAAATCTCTTTGTGCAGCAGCGCCAGCGGTGCCAGCGTGGCTTCCACCCGCTGCAAATGCACCATCGTCACTTCCGGCACGCTGGGCGGATTCCCGAGCATGACATCGTCAGCGTGCACCTGCGGCCACGGCACCCAGCTGCGCCAGCCTGGCTCTTCGCGATTGCGTACCCAGGCGACGCCGAGATCGCCGCGAATCGCGAACGGTCGATTGAGTTCTGCCGAGACTTTCTGGTTGATGGTTGGCTTCAGGCGGTTCCAGTCAAAGGTGGCGATAATCACCACGACCACCACAACCAGCAACAATAAAATCCCGACCACCCAACTGATAATTTTTCCTGTGCGCGACATTTCGCCTCCTCCTTGCCCTTTCACGTCTCCTTAAAGATAGTCGAGACGCGGCAGAACGGAATTACGGAAGCTCAAGTAGCAGGTTTTCCAGCTGGCTAAACGGCTGCGGACGCGAAAAAAAATAGCCCTGTGCGGCCATCGCGGGCGAGTTGCGTACCTGCTGCCACTCTTCGGCGTTTTCCACCCCTTCGACGATCACGCCGTTGCAGTAACGGTTGATCAAGGCCAGCAGCATCGAGAACAGCGAGCGGCCTTCGTCACTGGCGCGCAGCAGCATAAACAGTTCGCGCGACAGTTTAATGTAGTCGTAGCGCAGTTCGGTCAGCGCCGAGAAGTTGGCCATGCCGGAACCAAAGTCATCCAGCCACAGCGGGCCAAGCTCCGGCATTTGCGCCACCATCTCCTCCTGCGGCAGCGCGTGATGCTCGGTCAGCTCGAAGCGCACCCACGGCAGCCGGGCGATCAGGACGCGCACCGGCGCATGCTGCTGAATGGCCAGCAGCGTCGGGCCATCAATATTGACCGAGGCCACCAGCTGACGCTGGCTGAAGAAAGGAGCCCACTGCACCAGCAGCTCCAGCTGCTCCTGGACGATGTCGAGACGCTGGGCGATCGTCAGCGCCTCGAAATAGTCTTCGGGGGATAGGTTTTGGTTCGGTGCGGCGGGATGCACCACGGCCGTGAGCAGTTCAATGGCCAGCAAGCGGCCGGAAACCTGGTAAATCGGCTGGAAAGTGTAGCATCGCTGGCACTGCTGCCAGTAGAGACTGGTTTCCTGTTGTTGCTCAAGTTCATGAGAAAAAGGCAGCCGATGACTCAAATTCTTCATCACCATGGTTTTTTCCTGGTTGGTATTGAGTGACTGCAAATAGCATCTCAGCGGCAAGTATCGGCTATCCGCTGGATGACTTTGTTGGTCTGCGCAGCCACACGAGCTGTTGAGTCTAGCAGCGCGCCGGAGGCTTAATCGGCAAAACAACCCCCGGTTTGGCCGCTAAATCGGTGCGGAAACGCGGTTTTGCGCCTTAAGGCAAATTAAAACAGCGTTTTAAAAACCATTGACGACTGCCATACCAGACGCGAGACTAGAGCGCAGCATTCACTACAGGCCAAACACCATGACGCAGAAAACCATCGCCATCATTGGCGAATGCATGATTGAGCTGTCCGAAAAAGGTGAGAACATCAAACGCGGCTTTGGCGGCGATACGCTGAATACCGCGGTCTATCTGGCGCGTCAGAGCGATCCCAGCCAGCTGCGCGTGGAGTATGTCACCGCACTGGGCAGCGACAGCTTCAGCGACCAGATGATCGCCGCCTGGCAGCAGGAGCAGGTGCAAACGCAGCTGGTGCAGCGCCTGGCAAACAAAATGCCCGGGCTCTACTTCATCGAAACCGATGCCCACGGCGAGCGCACCTTCTGGTACTGGCGCAGCGATGCCGCTGCGCGCTTCTGGCTGGACAGCCCGCAGGCTGACGCCGTCTGCCAGCAGCTGGCGCACTATGATTATCTCTACCTGAGCGGCATCAGCCTGGCGATTCTGCCAGACGCCAGCCGCGAGAAGCTGATGGCGCTGCTCAGCGCCTGCCGGCAAAACGGTGGCACCGTGATTTTTGACAACAACTACCGGCCGCGTCTGTGGGCGGATAGCGCCAGTGCGCAGCAGGCGTATGCGGCGATGCTGCGCCACACCGATATCGCCTTCCTGACGCTGGATGATGAGCACCTGCTATGGGGCGGACAGCCACTGGCGGAGGTGATTGCGCGCACGCGCGCCGCCGGCGTGCAGGAAGTGGTGATCAAGCGCGGTGCCGATTCCTGCCTGGTAGCGCTGAATGACGAACCGCTGCGGGAGATCGCCGCCATCAAACTGGCACCAGAGCAGGTCGTTGATACCACTGCCGCTGGCGACTCCTTCAGCGCCGGTTATCTGGCGGTGCGTCTTGCGGGCGGCAGCGTGGAGCAGGCTGGCGCGCGCGGTCATCTTACCGCCAGCACGGTGATTCAGCATCGCGGCGCGATTATTCCCCGCAGCGCGATGCCGCAGACGGAGTAAACCACGCGCGCTCGTCGCGCCGCGCGGCCTGATGCGCGTCGCGACTTTCCTCTCTGCACTGACGGCAGAATGATTATCGTGATGACAAATATCCGCACGTCAGTTTGGCTTAATCAGGCAGATTATCCGGATAATTTTAACCATTAGCGCACGCTGTTCAGCGTCCCGTTCCGCTGTCGCCCACCACTTTAGTTTCGCTAATCATATCGATTTAAATTCAATGCATTACGGCAACAAACCAGCCCGCCAGGCATAGTCCGAAACTGGCGACGGCGAGGGTTTTCGGCTGGACGATTGCGCGAAAAAAGACCATGTTTTAATCAACCACAGCAGGACGCTGTCAGGTCGACCGCGAACACAATAATGACAACATGACTCGCTCAGGACAGATTTATGCACACAGAAATTATCAATATCTGGCCGCACGGTGATGCGCCAGGCGCGAGTGATTCGCGCGCTCAGCCGCAGATCGTCGATCTGGCCAAAGAGTACGAACCTTACGACCGCGCCGCCACCGGCGTGCGCTGCCCGGAAATGGCGATCTGGCATCCGGAAACTTCAAACGGCATCACGCTGCTGGTGGCGCCAGGCGGCGGTTATCAGCGCGTACTGATCGACCGTGAAGGCAGCGCCCTCGCCACTTTTTTCACCTCGATGGGATATACGCTGGCGGTGATGACTTATCGCCTGCCGTACGACGGCCACCACGAAGGCCCGGATGCGCCGCTGGCTGACGCCCAGCGTGCGGTGCGCGTGCTGCGCGAACGCTCACAGCGCGGCCTCAACGGTAAGTACATCGTGATGATGGGTTTTTCGGCCGGCGGACACGTAGCCGCCAGCCTCGGTACCCGCTTTGGCGAAAAACTCTATCCGCTGCAGGATCAGGCCGACAGCCTGTCACCGCGGCCTGACGCAATGGTGCTGCTGTATCCGGTCATCAGCATGCGCGACGGTCTGGCGCATGAGAGTTCACGCACCCGTCTGCTGGGCGCGTGGCCGGATCAGAAAACCATTGATGCTTACTCGCTCGAGACACGCGTGCACGGCCAGACGCCGCCAACGCTGCTGATCCACGCCGCTGATGATGAGACGGTTTCCGTCAATAACAGCATGGCGTTCTTCAGCGCCCTGCGTGAGCACAAAGTCCCGGCGGAGATTCATTTTTATCAGAAAGGCGGTCACGGCTTTGGGATTCGTGGCGTCGCGGACCTGCCGCTGGCCAGCTGGCCGATGCTGGTAACCGAATGGCTGCGCGCGAAGACCTGATTCCCTTCGCGCTTTGCACCGCAGCGGCGGGCGTTCACCCCAGTCACCTGCTGAAGTCAGCGCCTGGGGATGAACGCACCTGCCGCCTTGCTGCCGCGCACGCTATGTCGGGGATCTCATGCGCCCGATGTCATGACGAGGGATGAGCCGGATCGATCGCGCTCGCACTGCCATTATTTTCTGGTTTTGCCTCATCCGCTGCAGCGGGTGCGGCAGGCGCATCAGGCAGCTTCATCACTTTATCCCAGCTGTCCTGCAGCATTTTCACGTTGGTTTCCGGCTCACCCTGCGGCTGAATCAGCACCATGGTCAGCTCCTGGGTTAACTGCTGGCGCAGCTCCTGATTGAGCTGGTCACGCGTTAACTCACTGAGAAACGCCTGACGCAGTTTCTGATACTGCTCCGGCGCGATGTCCACCACGGAATTCTGCTGCGAGCGCAGGCGCTGTCCCATCAGAATATCGGTATCGGTGCGCGCATAGGTGGCAAACAGCTTGTTCAGCTCCAGCAGCTTCTGCGCCATCAGCGCATCGAACTCGTCCTGCGGCAGCCCTTTGTCACGAACCACCGCCAGCTCACGCGCGACCTGATTCATGTTCTGCGCCAGCGACGCGTTAGGCGAATCCATGTTGATGGAGCACTGGGCACGCTGATACAGCACGCGGCAGTCGAAGCCGACCTGCACATTTTGCGCTTTGCTGTCGGCCAGCGCGCGCTGCACGTGCCAGAACAGCGCTTCACGCGCCAGATCGCTCTGCCAGTAGCGCTGCAGATTCTGCGAGTCACGAATCGGCTGCCACGGTGTATCCCACACCAGCGACAGGCGATCCTGCATCATGCTGCCGTTAACAAGGTTAACCGGCTGATGCGGCAGCGGCGACAGCGTAGGCAGCGCGGCCGGTGCCACGCGTTTGCCCTGCAGCGGCGAGAACGCTTTGTTGATCTGCTCCGCCATGCTGCGGCTATCCACGTTGCCGACCACATACAGCGTCATGCCGTCCGGCGTGTACCACTGCTGATAAAACGCATTGAGCTGCGCGATATCCACCGGCGCACGCGGCTGCTCGCCCGGATCGTGCGCCAGCATGGTCGACCCTTTCAGGCGATAGCGCCACCACACATCCTGGGTGTTGGGCGGCCAGGTCGCGATGGGATCGGTGGCGGTCAGGGCGGTCGAAACCACTTGCTCATTGATGGTCATTTTGCCAGCGGTGGCCGCCAGCCAGTTGAGCGCTTCTTTCAGCAGCTCCGGCCGGTTGTTCGGCAGGCTGAGATTGTATTGGGTGAAATCATACGACGAGATGGCCGGCGGCAGCGGTCGCTGCGGATCCATCGCCTGTTGCCACAGTGCGCGTTGCTGATTGGTATCCAGCGCGGTGTTATGCACCATCGCCAGACGCGGTAACAGATGGCTGAAGCCGGTCTGCTGGGCGCTTTCCACCAGCGAACCGGTATTAACAATCAGACGCAGCTCGATGCGATCGCTCGGACGTTGTGGCGTGGTCAGCAGCTGCCAGCTGAAACCGTTGTCCAGTTTGCCTTCCTGCCAGGCGGGATCAGGCTGAAGTGTTTCGGCGTGAACGCCGAAGCCAGATGCCGCAAGCAGCCATCCGCCAACCAAAAGCCGAATTCTGGTGCCCTGCATGTGAACCCCTACTCAAACAGATAAACGCTCGTGCGCGCGCCATGGGCGGCCGCTTTTCAGCGAACCACGGCGGCAGGCTGCCGCCACGTTTATACAACGACAGACTCTTTGACCACAGGAAGGTCAGGATGTCGCGCGACGAGGAAAAAAATCGGGAAAAAAATCAATGGGGTTATTATGCAAATGCCCGCTGTCAGGGCAAGCGACAGCGGGCATTTCACGACAAATTAACGCAAATAGAGGATTACGCGCTGGTCTGTGAAGCGTTATTGACCTTTTTCGCTGAAGAAAGCGTCGCTTTCATTTGCGCTTCATCCAGCTGACCGACCCACTTCGCCACCACCACGGTCGCGACACCGTTACCGACCAGGTTGGTCAGCGCACGCGCTTCTGACATAAAGCGGTCGATACCGAGAATCAGCGCCAGACCGGCCACCGGCAGATGTCCCACCGCCGACAGCGTGGCCGCCAGCACGATGAAGCCACTGCCGGTAACGCCTGCCGCGCCCTTGGAGGAGAGCAGCAGCACCACTAACAGCGTGATCTGGTGGAAGACATCCATGTGCGCGTTAGTCGCCTGAGCGATAAACACTGCCGCCATGGTCAGGTATATCGAGGTGCCATCAAGGTTGAACGAGTAGCCGGTTGGAATCACCAGCCCGACCACCGACTTCTTACAGCCCAGCTTCTCCATCTTATCCAGCATGCGCGGCAGCGCCGACTCGGACGAAGAGGTACCCAGTACAATCAGCAGCTCTTCTTTGATGTAGGCAACAAACTTAAAGATGTTGAAGCCGGCCCAGCGGGCAATAATGCCCAGCACAATCACCACGAACAGCACGCAGGTGATGTAGAAGCAGATAATCAGCTGCCCCAGCTGCACCAGAGAGCCGACACCGTATTTACCGATGGTGAACGCCATGGCACCGAAGGCACCGATCGGCGCCAGACGCATGATCATGTTGATCACGCCGAAAATCACCTTCGAGAAGCTCTCAATGACGTTGAACATCACGGTGCCCGCGTTGCCGAGACGATGCAGGGCAAAGCCGAACAGGATAGCGAACAGCAGCACCTGCAGGATGTTACCGCTGGCGAAGGCACCGACCACGCTGTTCGGGATCACGTCCAGCAGGAAGGCAATCACGCCCTGCTGCTCAGCCTGCTGCGCGTAGACCGCGACCGCTTTGGCATCCAGCGTTGCCGGGTCGACGTTCATGCCGGCGCCCGGCTGAATCACGTTGACCACCACCAGACCGATAATCAGCGCGATGGTACTGACAATTTCGAAATAGAGCAGCGCCACTGCGCCGGTCCGTCCAACTGCTTTCATGCTCTCCATGCCGGCAATACCGGTCACCACCGTACAGAAAATCACGGGGGCGATGATCATCTTGATCAGCTTAACGAAGCCATCGCCAAGCGGCTTCATTTGCGCGCCTAACTCAGGGTAGTAGTGGCCTAACAGGACGCCGATGCCGATGGCAACCAGCACCTGAAAGTAGAGGCTTTTGAACAGTTTCATAACAGGTGTCCAGGTATAGACGGCATTCACCGCCATTGTTATGGAGAAACGCATGCGGCAAGCCGCCTGGAAGCGTATGACCTTACCGATGGCGAGGAAAATAACACTCTGTTAACAGGATTAGTATACCCTTACATTCCTTACAAAAGTTACAAAACTCTAACTATGAACTGAAACGCTTCAGCACCCCATAACGGTGCAATTCTGCAAGGAAAATCAATAAATAAGGTGATTATTCAGACGGTGACAAGCTGGCCAGCCAGCGGTCATTGAACACGGTTAAAGGCAGGGCTTCAGCATATAAGTAGCCCTGCCCTATGGTAATTCCGCGCGCCAGCAGCCAGTCGCGCTGTTCGGCGGTTTCGACCCCTTCAGCGATCACGTCGAGGTGAATGATGTCGGCAATGGCCGCCACGATGCGCACCATGGTGTCATCATCCGGCAGCGCGGCGACAAAGCTGCGGTCCATTTTCAGCTTATTGACCGGCAGCGCTTTGAACTGGTGCAGATAGTTGAGGTTGGAGTAGCCCATGCCGAAATCGTCCAGCGCCACCGCAACGCCGGTTTGCTGCAGCGAACGCAGCAGCGCCATCGCCTGTTCAGCATCGCCAATCTGCGCGGTTTCGGTGATTTCCAGCACAAAGTTACCCGGCGCGATGCGGTGGCGCTCCAGCAACCCCTGCAGGTGCGTCACCACGCTGGCATCGCGCAGCTGTACCGCCGAAATATTGACGCTGAGCGGCAGGTTGATACCGCGCCGCTGCCAGCCGGCGATGATGCGGCACGCCTCTTCAAATACCCAGCGGCCGAGCGCGGAAATCACGCCAATCTCTTCGGCGCTGGCAATAAACTCTTCGGATAACCCATAGCTGCCGTCCGGCATGCGCATGCGCAGCAGCGCTTCTGCGCCGGCCAGTTCGCCAGTGGCCATATTGATCTGCGGCTGCAGATACAGCGCAAACTGGCCATCCTGCAGCCCCTGCAGAATATCGTGCTCCTGGGTCAGGCGCTTTTGCGCTCGCTCGGTCAGCGCCGGGTCAAAGAACAGAATCTGGTTTTTACCCTGATGGCGCGCCGACATCATCGCCGAAGTGGCGCGCGCCAGCTGTTCGCTGGCCGACACCGTGTCGTCGTCATGCAGCGCCAGGCCAATGCTGGCGTTGGGACGCAGCTGCAGCTGATACAGGTTCACCGGCTGGTTCACACGCAGCATCAGGTTGCGCGCCAGCCGCATGGCGCGAAACGGATTGTGCGCCCGCTTCATCAGCAGCGCAAAGTCGCTCGGCCCGGTCTGCGCCAGCAGCGTGTGGTCATCGATGGTGCTGCGAATTTTTTCCACCAGCGTCAGCATCAGGGTATCGCGCTGCTCATCGCTGAGGACGCCATTCGCTTCCTGCAGGGTTTCGATGCGGATCACCATCAGCCCCCACGGCTGCTGGCTGTGGCGATGGCGAATGTGCTGGTCAAGCAGTGCCAGAAACAGCGCGCGATTAGGCAAATCGGTCACCGCGAAATGGGTGGTCAGCCGGCTCATTTCATCGTGAATCGACTCCAGCACCTGCTGGTTGCGGTTGTAACTGCGAATCAGCATACCGATCTCATCGTCGCGATGATTATGCGGCAGCGCCAGCTTATGGGTAAGAATCGCCGGCGGCGGCAGCTCCTGCAGCTCGCGCGAAATATTACGCAGCGGATGCACAATTAGCCGGTTGATACACCAGCTGATCGCCACGGACAGAATCAGCGCCAGCAGCAGATAGGTGGTGATCATGGTGGACAGCGTGCTGAGCAGGAACTGATAGACGCGCGATGAATCGGCCTGCAGCACCAGATAGGCAATCGGCTTCGGCAGCCCGCGGTGTTCCACCGAATAGAGCGGCAGCGTAATCTGCACCGGCAGCTCAAACAGCCGGGCGACAAAGCGCGGCACCGGTTTCTCCGGTGCGAAGTCGGCGTGCAACGCCTGGAAGGCGTTCGGCAGCACCACGTCGGCGCGCGACAGAATGCCCGCCGGCTTGAGGGTATTCAGAATGCGTTCGGCCTGCGGGATATCAGCTTTCAGCACCGCTTCGGACAGCGGCTGACGCACGGTATGCGCGACGTTCTCCATCTGTTGGGCGTAGTCCACCCTGCGCTGCTGCACAAAATGGAATAACTGGATGACGATAAAAATTGAGATGGTGACCAGCGCTACGGCGGATACGGTGGCCATCTGCTTTATCGTTAACGAACGACTGACGCGCAACAAAACCTCTCCTGGCTGCAATGAGCCGTGACAGTTGCCGGAATGCGCAGCAAGTATATCCCAGGTCAGCATTTTTTTGCGCCGGGATAAAGGCGAAAATCACGCAACTGCCCCGCTTTGCGCGCGGTTACCGCGTTTTGTCAGTCGTTACTGGCGCAGAGACAAAACGGTGCGCGCGAGATCGCACCGTTTGCCGCGCCGGGTTTACTGCGGATAGGCCACCCAGTCGCCGCCGTTAAGGCGAATCCACGGTTTGCCCTGATACATCATCACGACGGCATTATCATTTTCAGAGACGACCGGCGTCTGCGGCAGGTTATCCGTCAGCACCGACATATTGACGTTCGGTGCGTTGAAGACCTGACCATCCACCACCCGCGACACCAGTTCCGAGATAGCCAGCAGGCTGAGCGGCGTATCAATGGTCAGCGGCTGTCCCTGATGCGGGGCTTTCATGCCGACGAATTTGATGCCAACCGGCACGTGGGTGATCCCCGGGCTGGGAATATCGCGCAGTCCGGACATCTGCATTTTATCCCCCTGCAGCGCCGCACCGTGTTCCGGTACCACCAGCACCATCACCCGGCGTCCCGACTTCTCCAGATTGGTCAGGAAGGTATCGAGCTGGTCGAACAGTACCCGCGCGCGCGGCTGCCACTCGGCGGTGCGGGTGCTGCCCAGCTCGCGCGTACCATCGTGCAGCGGAATCAGGTTGTAGAAGGTGGCGCTGCGCGCATCGCTGCTTTTGCTGCGCTCATCAAGCCAGCGCTGCATCAGCTGCCCGTCGTTGTACACCGGCGAACCATCAAACGAGGTCAGTTCCGGCGCAATTCCGGCCTGCGACATCAGCGGCGCCTGCATGTTGCCATCCTCGCGCAGCTCTTTCAGGTAGTTACCGAACACGCCGGTATGGTCCATCATCAGCTGCTGCTTGAAGCCAAGCTTCGCCAGATTATCAAACAGATAGCAGCGCTGATCGGTGGCTTTATACAGGTTACTGTGTGAGGTCTGGCCGCAGCTGGCGCGCAGCAGGCGGATACCGGCCGGACCGCTGTAGCCGGTGGCGGAGTTATAATTGTTCAGCACGATATCGAAGTGCTTCCACAGCGGATGATCGCGCAGCTGCGCCACATCGATGTCCGACCACGCCAGCGAGCAGATGTTGATCACCAGAATATCAAACGGCTGCGAATCGGCGGGCAACGCATCCGGGAAGTGCGTAACGCGCTGACGCTCGCTGTCGTAAAAGCGATTCAGCCACGCGGTGAGGTTGGCACTGGTGGGCGGCGCGCTCTGATCGAGTCCCGTCGGAGCCGGGCTCGCCGCCGGTTTGTCATTCAGCGCTACCGGCGGTGCGGCGGCTTTGCTGGGCAGCAGGCTGACCACCGGGCCGGCGAGCGTCAGCACGTTCAGCCAGATCAGCGCCAGTGACACCAGCACGGTCACGCGAATCCACTGCGCCACGAACAGGTAGATCACCAGCAGCACGAATGCCGCGCCGATCATCTCCCAGTTAATAAAGCGCTCCAGCAAATCCAGCAGATAAGCTGGTGAGAACCCGGCGACCTGGCTGCCCTGACTCAGCAGCGAGTTCAGACCCGGCAGCCAGGTGTCGTGCCAGAACAGCGCGAAGCCAATTGGCAGCGAAAGCCACTGGCGCAGGCGATGCAGCCGCGCTGACGGCAGCGGAAACAGCAGCCACGCCAGAAACACCAGATTACTCAGCGCATGGAAGTTGAGATAGCCGTACCACAACAGACCAAATTTGATCAGAAAGTAAAAATTCCAGCCGCCGAGGCCGCGCCAGCGCGCCGCGTGCAGCGTCGAAGGTGTGTTATCCATGTTTATCCGTTTTGGTCGATTGGCGTTGCCACAGCCCTTCTGATTTGAGGGCGCGGGCAGGTAACAGGCGCATCAGCAGGCTGGTGCTGCGCCGTGGCAGCCAGCGCCGCCACAGCGATTTCAGAAACAGCAAAATCAGTAACAGCAGGATCGCGATCTGCACTCCATCCATCAGCGTCATGCGTGCGGCTCCTCAAGATCAAGCGCGATGGGTTGCGGCGTTTGCGCACCGCGCGGCGCGGCCGCTGCGGCGGTGGGTGGCGCAGCGGCCGGCGCCGTAAGCGGCTGGAGCTGCGCCAGTGGCGTCAGCTGCCGCACCTTATTCACCTCGGACAAAATTTGATTGTCGGCAAACCACACCATGCGGTTACTGAACAGTTCGTCGTGCGGCAGGGAAAAAATCGACTTCAGGGCGATATCCAGGTCGTTGAAGCGGCAGGAAGAGAGAAACAAATAGAGGCGATCGTCGACCAGCGTTACCAAATCGCCAAATCGACGCGGTTTGCACAGCGTCAGCATCTGCTGCGGCGAGAGCTGCGGCACCGGGCGCAGCGCCACCATCAGCCCTTTGTCGTTTTCCGGCAGCAGCGTATTGTTCATTAACTGCTGCACCGCCGCGCAGAAATTCTCCAGCGGCAGATAGCCCTTTTTCTGCAGCGGCTGCAGCGCCTGCACCAGCGCCGGCAAATCAGCCGGCACGTGACGGGTAAACTGCTGGCCCTGCACCCCTTCCAGCGCGGTCAGCAGGCGCGACAATGGCGCGGCGGTCGGCACAATGCTGTTAACGCCGCACGCCAGCAGCAAACGTTCATCGCTGTAGCGCAGGCTGGTGCCAAGTTCGCGCACCACCATTTTCAGCGCATTGCCGCGCGAGCGGCGCAAACCATGGACCATGCTGGCCAGAGTCGGGACGTCCTGATTATGGGCCAGGCTAAAGATGACGGTAGCGGCGTTGGCCTGCTGCGCGCGCGCATACACGCTCTCGTTATCGCTGAACAGTTGCCACTGCGCGGAAAGCGGCGGCGCCCCTTCCAGCACATCCTGCTGCGCCAGAAACTGATTTTCATCGTTGAGGCTCAGCGGCTGTGACGCGGCGGCTTCAGCCTGCGCAATAAACTGGTTATCAATACAATTCAGTCGGATAGCGCGGTCGGCCAGCAATTTATCAGCGGAATACCACCAGTTAATTCGGTATTGCCAGCTATCCTGCTGAAATTCTAAATGTGCGACACCATCAAGCTGACGAAAATAACGCTGCAGATGATTTCGCAGGTGAATAATTGCAGTTCCGCAGGTGATCATTAGCAACGTCATTTGTTTTTTTATCAACACGCGCCGCACCTCTTTTATCCACACCGTCAGTTCATCCGGGGATAATTTACTCCACAGCGCCGCCTGGCTATAAAACATAATCAAACCGTTGCGTTTATTCATTACGCGCGCCAAATCGCTTGCCAGATGTTGCAGACTGGCTTTATTAGCGGGCAGTGAAAATAAAGGAATACGCGCCGGCCCGCCGGGTGGATCGGGGATTAACAACGCCTGCGGCGATGCGCCCGCGCCGATCAGGGTGAGCGCCTGTTGCTGGCTAACCACCTGACGTAACAGCGTTCGTGCATCTTCCGGCCGCTGGCAGGTTATCCAGTAAAAACCGGGCGACTGCAGGGTGGTTAATTCCTGTTGTACCTGTTGCAGGCCAAGCGTATAAAGATTTTTCATATTAGCGTCGCGATCTGTACAATCCAGGCTAGTTTAATATAGACGGCAACGATTGGAACTGCTGAAATAAAAAAAGGTGCGCAAGCGCCAGACTGAAAGTACTTCGCCAGGCCAGAAATCGCGGGCTGTGGCTTTATACGCGACGAAAAAAATATCACCACTCTTTATCCGTTGTCGTTTTTTTGGTGACAAATAGTAATGAAAACTGAAAATGCCTTTTCACCGATCGCGGTCGGCGGCGACGATCAGGATGATATTAATGCCCTGAGTGACGCCTTTTCGCTAAAAGCGTTTCGCTATATTGATATTGCCCGTGAAGCGCGATTGCAGCAGGTGCTGTCGCGCTGGCCGCTGCTGAATGAATGCGCGATGGTACCGGAGTCTGAACGCTAATGCCGGTCATCGCCTTACAGGGACTGCGCGGCGGCTGCGGTGCCACGGCGCTGAGTGCCGCGCTCGGCTGGGCGCTTAACGCGCTGCAGCAGTCAGTGCTGCTCATCGATCTGTCGCCCGCGAATCAGCTGGCGGCCCATTTTAATCTGCCGCTCGACGCCCCGCACGGCTGGCTGCGCGCGCAGCTGGATCGGCAGCCGTGGCAGCACTGCGCACAGCGCTATCAGCCGGGGCTGGATTTCCTGCCATTTGGCACGCTCACGCATCAGCAAACCTTATCCTTAAACGCAGCGGCAGCGGAAATTGCACAACCACTGCTTAAGGCTCTGCCGGTCCTGAAACAGCGCTATCAGTGGATTATTTTCGACCTTCCGGCGGACCTGCTGCCGTGGCAGCAGACGTTTACAGCGGCCGCCGATCGGCTGTTGCAGCTGCTAACGCTGGATGCCAACTGCCAGCTGCGCCTGCATCGCGCGCACTTTACGCCGCAGACGCTGTTTCTGGTTAACCAGTTCAACGCCAACAGCCAGCTGCAGCAGGATCTGCATCAGCTGTGGCTGCGCTCGCTTAAGAACCTGATTCCGCAGGTAATTCACCGTGACGAAGCGCTGGCGGAAGCACTGATGATGAAACAGCCGGTGGGCGAATACCGTCCGCATGCGCTGGCCAGCGAAGAGATCAACACGCTGGCTAACTGGCTGCTGCTGCACGTTGCCGGCGGTGACGCATGAATCCGCTGCGCTGGCTGCTGGTGCCGCAGGCCTGGCAGGCGCTGCAACAGCGCGCGACGCTGGCGCGTCAGCACGGCGCTGGCCGGCTGACGGTGGCGCTGCATCTGCTGTGGTGCATACTCGCCTGGTCGCTGCTGCGGCTGGAAACGCCGGCATGGCAGCGCGTACTGCAGCAGCGCCAGCGCTACTTCCCGCACATCTCTCCGCTGCGTCCGCGTCCACTTGATGTGGTGCGCTACGCGCTGCAAAGCCTGTGGCTGCTGCTGGTGCTGCCGCTGGACTCCAGTGCGCGCAGCGAGCGTAAACGCTTCAACGCCTTTGGCCCGCTGTTCCGCTGGCGTCAGCAGCTTTATCAGTGGCTGGCGCAACTGCCGGCGCGGCTGGAGCGCAGCGGCGTGCCGCAGCGCAGCGAACGCTGGCTGCAGCGGCTGCCACGGCGCGTGCGCCAGCTGCTGTTCATGGTGGTGGCGATCGCTGCCAGCCTGCTGGCGCTGCTGTGCATCTCGCAGCCGTTTGATATCACCACGCAGTTCGTGTTTGTGCTGCTGCTGTGGGTGCTGGCCATGCTGGTGCGCCGCATGCCGGGCCGGCTGGTCACCATCATGCTGATTGTGCTGTCGCTCACCATCTCCTGCCGCTACCTGTGGTGGCGCTACACGGAAACCCTCAACTGGGACGATCCGCTCAGCCTGACGTTTGGCCTGCTGCTGATTGGCGCGGAAACCTACGCGTGGACGGTCCTGGTGCTGGGCTATTTCCAGACGCTGTGGCCGCTCAACCGCCAGCCGGTCTCCATGCCGCCGGAGATCGCCAGCTGGCCCAGCGTCGATATTCTGGTGCCGACCTACAACGAGCCGCTCAGCGTGGTAAAACCCACCATTTATGCCGCGCTGGGCATCGACTGGCCGCAGGATAAACTCAATATCTACATTCTTGATGACGGCACACGTGACGAATTCCGCGAGTTTGCCGCCAGCGTCGGCGTGAATTACGTGGTGCGCCCCAGCCACGAACATGCCAAAGCCGGTAACATCAACCATGCGCTGAAAACCACCTGCCGCAGCGAATACGTGGCGATTTTTGACTGCGACCACGTGCCGACGCGCTCGTTCCTGCAGCTCACCATGGGCTGGTTCCTGAAAGATCACCGGCTGGGCATGCTGCAGACGCCGCACCACTTCTTCTCGCCGGATCCGTTTGAGCGCAACCTCGGCCGTTTCCGCCAGACGCCGAATGAGGGCTCGCTGTTCTATGGCCTGGTGCAGGATGGTAACGACACCTGGGATGCGGCCTTTTTCTGCGGCTCCTGTGCGGTGCTGCGTCGCAGCGCGCTGGATGAGATTGGCGGTATCGCGGTAGAGACGGTAACCGAAGATGCGCACACCTCGCTGCGGCTGCACCGCCGCGGTTACACTTCAGCCTACATCCGCATTCCGCAGGCCGCCGGGCTGGCGACCGAGAGCCTGTCCGCGCACATTGGCCAGCGCATCCGCTGGGCGCGCGGCATGGTGCAGATCTTCCGTCTCGATAACCCGCTGTTTGGCAAAGGGCTGAAGCTGGTACAGCGGCTGTGTTATGCCAACGCCATGCTGCACTTTCTCGCCGGGATCCCCCGGCTGATCTTCCTGCTGGCACCGCTGGCGTTTCTGCTGTGCCACGCCTACATCATCTATGCGCCGGCGCTGGCGATTGCCATCTACGTGCTGCCACACATGGTGCACACCAGCCTGACCAACTCGCGCATTCAGGGCCGCTGGCGTCACTCCTTCTGGAGCGAAGTGTATGAAACCGTGCTCGCCTGGTATATCGCCCGCCCGACCACGATAGCGCTGTTTAATCCGCACAAAGGTAAGTTCAACGTCACCGCCAAAGGCGGCCTGGTGGAAGAACGGCATCTCGACTGGGTGATCACCAAACCTTACATGCTGCTGGTGCTGCTGAATCTCGCCGGGATTGGCATGGCGTTCTGGCGCATGGCCCACGGCCCGGCCAATGAGCTGCTCACCATCTGGGTTAGTCTGGTGTGGGTGGTTTACAACATGATTATCCTCGGCGGCGCGGTGGCGGTGTCGGTGGAAGCGCGTCAAATTCGTGAGGCGCACCGCGTCGAAATCGCCATGCCGGCGGCGCTGGCACGCACCGATGGGCACATGCTGCCGTGCACGCTGCGTGACTACTCTGACGGCGGCGTGGGCGTTGAGCTGCGCGAGCCGGATGCGCTGCGCGAGAACGAAAGCGTGTCGCTGCTGCTGCGGCGCGGCCAGCAGGAGTTCAGCTTCCCGTGCCAGGTACAGCGCGTATTTGGCCGCCGCGCCGGTATTCGCCTGCACCAGCTCTCGACCCGCCAGCACATCGAATTTATTCAGTGCACCTTCGCGCGCGCCGATACCTGGGCGCTGTGGCAGGACGGTTTTCCGGAAGACAAACCGGTGCAGAGCCTGGCGGACATTATGCTGCTGGGTTTCAAAGGCTATTTGCGACTGGCGGAGTATGGTCCGGCACCGCTGCGCCGTCTGTTCCGTGGCCTGACGGCCGGACTGCACTGGCTGGCAACGCTGTTGCCCCACAGCGTTCGTCCACGAACGGCGACGCTCAACACTGATTTTACCTAAGCTGATGATATGACCATGACGAGAAAACTGAGTTGGTTCACCGCCCTGCTGCTGGGCACGGCGTCTCTGGCGCAGGCGGCGCTTCCGTCAGCGCTCCCTGCAGCACCGCCTGCGGCAGCCTCTGCGCCGCAGCCTGACGTGAACCAACCGCCCGATGCCAGCGCACCGCTGCGCGACAGCCAGCTGGCGTTTACCCAGGTGGCACCGCCGCCGGGCAGCATGACGCTGCGCGGTACCGAGCCCACCAGCCAGATTGAGTTTGGCGTGCGCAGCGACGAAGTGGTCACGCGCGCACTGCTGACGCTCAACTACCGGCCATCGCCGGCGCTGCTGCCCGTGCAGTCGCAGCTCAAGGTCTACCTCAACGATGAACTGGTGGGGCTGGTCACCGTCACCGCCGATCAGGCCGGCAAAGAGAACCAGACGCAGCTGGCGATCGACCCGCGCTACATTAGCGACTTCAACCGCATCCGCTTTGAACTGGTCGGTCACTATGCCAACGTGTGTGAAAACCCGGCCAACAGCACCATCTGGCTGGATATCGGTAAAGCCAGCACGCTGGACCTGACACTGCAGAAGCTGCCGCTGAAAAACGATCTGTCCCATTTCCCGGAGCCGTTCTTTGATGCGCGTGATAACCGTCCGCTGCAGCTGCCGATGGTGTTCAGCGACCAGCCGGATGTGCAGCAGCAGCGCGCGGCGGGCCTGCTGGCTTCCTGGTTCGGTAGCCAGGCGCAGTGGCGCGGCCAGTCCTTCCCGGTGCTGTATAACCAGCTGCCTGCGGGGCAGCATGCGGTGGTGTTCGCCACCAACGATCGCCGGCCTGACTTCCTGCAGACGCTGCCGCCGGTGGACAAACCCACCGTGGAAATGGTCAGCCAGCCGGACAATCCCTATCAAAAGATGCTGCTGATTCTCGGCCGTGACGATAACGATCTGATCACTGCGGTCGAGGGCATTGCACAGGGTGAACTGCTGCTGCGCGGCGAGCGCGCCACCATCGACAGCGTCAAACTGCTGGCGCCGCGCCAGCCGTACGATGCGCCAAACTGGGTGCGCACCGATCGCCGCACCACCTTCGGTGAACTGACGCAGTATCAGAATCAGCTACAGGCCGATGGCCTGCAGCCCAATCCGATCAGCCTGACGCTCAACCTGCCGCCGGACCTGTTCCTGGTGCGCGCACGCGGCATTGATATGGATCTGATCTACCGTTACACCTCACCGGTGCAGCAGGACGGCTCGCGGCTGGCGGTAAATCTCAACAACCAGTTCATGCAGGATTACCCGCTGACCAGCAAAGCGGGCGCGGGCCAGCAGCTGATGCGCATTCCGCTGATGCAGGGCCTGCAGGACAACAGCCGTCAGCTGACCATTCCGGCGCTGCGCCTCGGCGTGGTCAATCAGCTGCGCTTTGATTTTGACTACGCCAATACCTTTATTGGCGGCACCGCCGATGGCCGCTGTGAAACCGTCACCCCCGTCGCGCATCACGTGGTGATAGACGATCGCTCCAGCATCGATTTCTCCGGCTATCGTCACTACATTGAAATGCCGTCGCTGGGTGCTTATGCCAGCGCCGGCTTCCCGTTCAGCCGCTACGCCGATCTGGCACAAACGCTGGTGCTGGTGCCGGCGAAACCGCAGCGCGGCGAAGTCAGTACCCTGCTGGATGCACTGGGCGCGATCGGTGCCCAGACCGGCTATCCGGCGCTGCGCGTACAGGTGAGTGATGACTGGGGCCAGGCCAAAGATCACGATGCCGATCTGCTGTTGATCGGCAGTATTCCGCCGGATCTGCAGGCGGATAAGGCGATCAATCTGCTGGTCGATCGCACACGCAGCACCCTCAGCATGCCGTCGCGCCCGGTCAGCGCGCCCAGCGTGCCTTTATCAGCCAGCGAGCGCGCGGCTGAAAGCCAGACCGGCATCAGCTCGCGCGGTCCGCTCGGCGCCATCGTCGGCTTCCAGTCGCCGTTCCACGATCAGCGCAGCGTGGTGGCGCTGCTGGCTGACAGCCCGCGCGGCTGGGATTTGCTGAATGCAGCGCTGCGCGACAGCGGTAAGCGCGCGGCGATGTTCGGTTCCGTCAGCATCGTCCGGGAGTCCGGCGTCAACAGCGTGCGCGTCGGCGACACCTACTTTGTCGGACATCTGCCGTGGTGGGAGCGGCTGTGGAATCTGCTGGCCACCCATCCGGTATGGCTGGCGATATGTGCCGTGCTGGTGGTGATCCTGTTCGCCCTGATGGCCTGGCGCCTGATGCGCATGGTGAGCCGTCGTCGCCTGGCTGAGCTGGATGACGATGAATAAGTTACCGCTTGCGCTGCTGATCGCCAGTGCGCTGGCGGGTAGCGTGGAGGCCGCACCCGGCCCGCAGGTGGCGCCGGTGGCGTGGCTGCTGATGCAGATTCGTACCGGCGAATCGACCAATAAGTACGATTTGGTGCAGCAGTCGCTGTACCGGCTGGAAAAAATTGATCCGGACAATCCGCAGGTGCTGGCGGCGCGCATTCGCATGGCGCTGCGTCAGGGCGATCAGGCCAAGGCGCAGCAGCTTTTCGATACGCTGCAAAAGGCTGCGCCGGATGACGCCGCCACGCGCGAATCCGCGGCAGGTTTGCGCCTGATGAGCCCCGAAGGACGTCAGCAGCTGCAACAGGCGCGGCTGCTGGCCACCGCCGGACGGCTGCCGGAAGCCAAAACTGCGTGGGATGCGCTGTTTCACGGCGTCTTTCCCGATGTGAATACCGAACTGGAGTACTGGCGGCTGGTTGCGCGCCTGCCGGGCCAGCAGCCGCTCGCCTGGCGGCAGTTGCAGGCGCTGGAGCAGCGCTATCCGGGCAACATCGGCGTCGAGCTGCAGCTGGCGCGCATGGCGTTTGAGAATAACCAGCCGGATCAGGCAGTGACTCAGCTGCGCCTGCTGGCCAACCGCGACGGTGGACGCGATGCCGCTGCCGAACTGTGGCTGCAGCAGATTCAAAATCAGCCGGTCAGCGATCGCAGCGTTGCCCGCCTGCAGCAGTATCTGCAGGTGTTCACCAGCGGCGATGCGCAACAGCGCGGAGCGGATGAGCTGGCGCGCCAGCAGAAAATGCTAGCCGATCCTGCCTTCCGCCAGCGCATGCGCGGCCTGGCGCTGGTCGAGGCCGGCGGCGGTGCGACGGCAATCGGCGCATTACAGGCGGCGCTGAAGGCCAGTCCGGACGACGCCGAACTGCTCGGCGCCATGGGCCAGGCGCAGGCGCGTGCCGGTCACCGCGCCGCCGCCATCAGCTGGCTACAGAAAGCGATTCAGGCGGGCCAGGCCAGCACGCAAATCGGCAAGTGGCAGTCCCTGTTACAGACCAATCGTTACTGGCTGGCTATCGACAGCGGCGACGCGGCGCTGAAGCAGGGTGATTTGTCCGGCGCTGAACAGCAGTACCGCAGCGCGCAGGCCATCGACAGCAATGACAGCTGGGCGCTCATCGGCCTCGGCGATGTGGCGCAGGCGCGCAAAAACAGTGCCTTAGCCCGGCAGTACTGGCAGCAGGCGCTGCGTCTTGATCGCAATAACGGCACGGCGCAGCAGCGCCTGAGCAATTTACGTATTGAGAGCCTGCTGGCCGACGCTGACGCGCTGGCGCAGCAGGGGCAATGGCCGCAGGCGGTCGCGAACTACCGTGAGGCGGCTCAGGCGCGCCCGGGTGATGTCTGGCTGGCCTGGCGGCTGGCCAATGCGCTACGCAGCAGTGGTGACAACCAGGCAGGCGCGGCAGTAATGGCCGCGATGGTACGCCAGCAGCCGCAGCAGCCCGCAGCGCTGTATGCGGCGGCACTGTGGCAGTCATCCGGCGACGACGATGCCGCCGCGCTGGCCACCCTGCACCGTTTACCCACCGCCCGCTGGGACAGCAACATGCGCGAACTGGCGGACCGCCTGACGCAAAACCAGGCATTCGGGCGCGCCGCAGAATTACGCGCACGCGGCGATGAAGCCGCCGCCATCCGCTTGCTGCAACAGCAGCCGGCCTCGTCGCGCCGCGACATTACGCTGGCCGACTGGGCGCTGGAGCGGGGCGATGCCACAACAGCGCTGGCCGGTTATCAGCAGGTGCTGCAGCAGGACGCCAGCAACAACGATGCCGCGCTCGGCCGCATCGAAGCGCTGCTGGCGCTACAGCGCACCACCGAGGCCCGCGCAGCGCTGCACAGCCTGCCGGAAAGCGTGCAACAGCAGAGCCTGAACAGCGGCCGGCGCGTGGCGCTCGCCTGGCAAAACAGCGGCGATACCAGCAAAGCGCAGCAGCTGTTTAGCGCGCTGAAAACCCGCGCCGCCGCTGTCGCGCCGTCACAGGAAAAAGCGCTGGTGCTGCGTGACGCCGCGCGGCTGGAGAGACAGCAGCGCCAGCCCGCGCTGGCACAGCAGGATTACCGCGCGGCGATGGTCGCCAGTGGCATCACGCCTGCGCTGCCAGACGATAACGCCCGCTATACCCGGCTGACGCGCACGCAGGCACAGGACGACTGGTTAAAACGCAGCATTCGCAGCGACGCCGCTGACCTGTATCGCCAGCAGGACACCACCGTGACGCTGGAACAGGACTACTCGCGCGACAAAGGCAACGGTGGCACCTCCGATTTCACCGCTCATACCACCATGCTGCAGGCGGAAACCCCGCTGGCCGATGGCCGCAGCTTTGTGCGCGTCGATCACGTACAGGTGTCTGCCGGGACGTTTTCCACCACGGATGGCAGCCACAGTGAACTGTTCGGCAGCTGTAACGACGCCAACGCCGGGGGCTGCCGGCGCGACTTCACCCAGCGGGACGAAGGTACCGCGCTGGGCGTCGGCTGGCACAACGATCGCTGGTCAGCCGATATCGGCAC
Organism: Pantoea dispersa; assembly: GCF_035783935.1. Taxonomy (GTDB): domain Bacteria; phylum Pseudomonadota; class Gammaproteobacteria; order Enterobacterales; family Enterobacteriaceae; genus Pantoea; species Pantoea dispersa_C. The sequence goes on from NZ_JALKOV010000009.1 coordinate 96,470, forward strand.
CACGCCGCTCGGTTTCACCGTGACCAACTGGGTCGGTGGCGTAAGCTGGAAAACCGACCTCGACGATCTCGGGATGACCTTTACGGCTTCACGTCGACCAATCTCCAGTTCGCTGCTGGCTTACGCCGGCGCGCGCGATCCGGCCACCAACGGCGGCAAAAACTGGGGCGGCGTCGTTGCGACCGGCGGCGGCATCGGCCTGAGTTACGATCGGGGCGGCGCGCACGGCGTGTGGGCCGATCTCAGCGCCCATCAGATCAGCGGTGAAAACGTGGCGGATAATAGCCGCGAACGGCTGATGGCGGGCTATTACTACAAGCTGATCAATAGCGACAACCAGCGCGCCACCATCGGTTTGAACAGTATGCTGTGGCACTATCAAAACGATTTGAGCGACTACACCTTTGGTCAGGGCGGCTATTACAGTCCGCAGCGCTACTTCTCACTGGCGGTACCGCTGACCTGGCGTCAGCGCACGGAAAACTGGTCGTATGAACTCGGCGGTTCGGTGTCGTGGTCACAGTCAACCACCAACGCGCAGGCGCGTTACCCGGTGAATCCGGGCTTTACGCTAGCCAGCAATCCGCCATCGGACAGCAGTTCAGGGCGCGGTTTCGGTTATACGCTGCAGGCGCTGGTAGAGCGGCGCATCACGCCGCACTGGTCGCTGGGTTTAGCCATGGACATTCAGCAGGCGAAAGATTACACCCCAAGCCACGGGCTGCTGTATGTGCGCTACTCCATGGCCGGCTGGAACGGCGACATGGATATGCCGCCACAGCCACTGGAACCGTATGCGGATTTTAAATAAGCACACTATTTACCCTGCAGTTCTCTCAGCATCGCAGCCCGCAGGATCGCGTTGAGGCGCGTCTGGTAACCTTTGCCAGGCGCCTTTAACCACTCAAGAATATCCGCATCGATTCTGATCGAAGCCTGGGTTTTTACCGGGCGGTAAAAACGCCCCCGTTCGGCTGCCTGCCAGAAAGTGTCGTCTAACGGCGCAATATCATCACACTGGATGTCACTGTCCTGTTTCCGGCTCAAAGCATCCAGCTCCGCCTGTTGCTTGTCGGTGAGCGGCGGTAATTCACTGCGTTTAAACCTGACTTTGCTCATAGCGCCTCCTCTCAATACGCGTTGCATGGCGTGCGCTGATAATCCTTATTCGCTCAACATCTGTTTCGAAGCGCACCGTATGGGCCACCAGAATGACCACATGCCCCATGACATTACCAATGGTTTGCCAGCGATATTCCCCATTTTCATAACGATCCTGTACCGACAGGTGGAAAGGATCCTCAAACACGCGGGCTGCAACTTCAAAGCGGATACCATGCTTGCGGAAATTTGTTTCCGCCTTGGTGGTATCCCACTCAAACTCCGGTTCCGTTTGCATTTATCATACACTTTTGTCTATACATTTTAGCATGACAAATTGCGTGCAGTACGCGCTGATGGTGTTGATCCGGCGCAATAGCTGCACGTTCAGTACAGGAATGAAATGAAATACAGACAGGTCTGGAATCTAGTGAGGCGCTGGAACAGCGGTTTGAAGCCAGGCGAGCGGGCCTGATGGTGATCGGCCGGACGGAAGGTGAATCCCGCCCGGCACAGAGAGGCTATCGCTTCTCCTGATAAGCCAGCCAGGTCAGCAGTTGCAGGCTGGCGGAGAAATAGTTTTGCTCCGGCGCTAAGCGGTCGCTGAGGTAGCGGGTTTCATTGAGCGTCAGATCGCGCACTGCGGTCAGGCCACCTTCCATATTGTAAGGCGCCGGGGTGTTGGCCAGCACGTCAAACCACGCTGGCGTGGTATCGCGCGCGTAGCCCTGCCAGACGCGCTGGAACGGCACCAGCCGCAGGCTTTGCGGATCGTACCACCAGATATTCAGCGGAATACGGATCGCGTCATAGCTGAAGCGGTTGGAATAGCCGACCGCCGGCGCGACGGAGCCATCAGCGTTCAGCGCCACCCAGTCGAGCGGCAGGCCGGTTTTGCCAAACTGCATGTTGCCCAGCAGCGCCAGACCATCGTCAATCAGCGTGTTCCACACGCGCAGATGGCTGTGCTGCGCAAACTCCTGCCATGCGGCAAACAGGAAATAGGACGGATTGAGTACCACATAGCTGGTTTTATTGAAGCCCTGCGCGCCCGGTAACATCACCTTGCGACCGGCATAGTCGATCACCGTCAGCTTGATGACCGCGCGCTGAATGCGATCCGACGCCTGCTGATAATCACCGCCCCACTTTTGCGCCGCGCGTTGCAGCGCCCAGGCGATCAGCACATCGCCGTCCGAGGCATCATTTTTATCGGCGATAGGATCGGCCGCGCCCGGCGTGTAGCGCCAGTAGAACAGATCGTTATGCGGATTGCGCAGATGGGTGCGCGTCCACTGCCACAGCAAATCAAAAGTGGCGCGGTCGTTATACGCCACCGCCAGCAGCATGCCGTAACCCTGACCTTCGGTGTGGCTGACGTTATTGTTGGCCGTATCGCTGATGCGGCCGTCGCTGCTCATAAAGCGGCTTTTGTAACTGCTCCAGCCATCGGCGGCCGCCTGAGCACTGAAAAATATCACCATGAAACACAGCATCCACTGACGCCAGAACCGCATCACTCTCATCACAGCTTCCTATTGGTATCGATAATGCAGCGTGCCGCCGTCGATTTTTTCCAGCGTCAGCGGCACCGCCGCACTGCCACCCTGCGCGCGCAGCCACTGCGCGTACACGCCGGCCAGCACTGCGCTCAGCGCCAGCTGCCAGCGTTCCGCATCAACCTGACTGTCGCCCTGCGGCAGGGCATGGTGCTCAAGCATAATGGCGTTCTGCTGCGGCTGCAGCTGAACAAAGCCCCAGTTAAACCGCGCCAGCTGAAGGTTAATTTCGCGCTCCAAATCCTGCACGGTGCGCGCCTCCGGCAAAGGATAGCGCGTCGCCAGCATTTCGCCCACGCCGTTGAGAAAGGCTTCCGCTTCCTCGCCAGCGTTATCCAGCATGCTCTCAATCATCACGCTGACCAGATCAAACCAGCCCGGCTGATGCGGATGGCTGATGCGTGCGCCCGGTTGCTCACTCATTAGTTCTCTCCAAACAGATAACGGAAGTACAGATTGGCTGTGCTTTCGTTGTAATCGCCAAAGGTGTCATAGCCGAGCTGGCCGCCGATGGTGACATCTTTATTAATCTTGTAATCGGCACCGGCGTGCAGGTTATAGCCAATGCCGTTTTTGCTCTCGCCGCTGTAATAGGCGCTTTTCACAAAGCCCTGATCGGCAAGGCTTTGCAACTGGGACTGCATTGACGGATCGTTGGGGAAATACGCGCTCTTGTCCTGGCTGTACGACTGATAGCCAACCGAGCCGCCAACGTTGACTTTCAGGTCATCAAACTTGCGGCTGAAATCGACAGGGAATGACACCGCGGCATAATTCTGCGGGCTGAAATAGCCGCCCTGACCGTAGCTGAAGTAACTCAGGTTTTTGGAGAAATCCATCCACGACAGGCTCATGCCGACCTTCAGCTCGCGGTCGTCGTAGTGGTAAGGCCGCACGTAAGCGCCCGCCGTGGCCTGCACGCTGTTGTTGCTTGCCACATTTTCGCCCAGATAGCTGTAGGCGCCGCCGCCAACGTAGAAGCCCGCGTCGCCGTTATCGAAGCTCAGCATGGCGTTGCCGCCGTTTTTGGTGACGCGGCCCCAGCGCTTACCGCTGGTTTTGTCTTCCACGCCAACGTATGACAGCAGACTGTCGGTCATGGCGCGGCGTTCACCGGTGAGGATCAGCGTCAGGAAATCGGTCAGTTTCGGCGACCACTGTACGCCACCCACCAGCGTGCTGAGATCCTGACCGAGCGGCGTGCTGCCGAGGTCGATTTTGTAGCTGTCGCCCTTCAGCGCCATATTCAGTTCTACGCCGGTGGCCTTTTGCGAGTCGGTCGACGAAGACGGCGTATCGTCTATTTTCGCCGCGCCGGATGCCACCACATTGCCCTGCACCAGCGCGTTGCTGCCGAAGCGACGCCACGCATCACCGGCTGCACTGCCGGCGGTGAGCGACACCGGCGTCATGGTAAAGTCGAAGCGCGATTCGCCGAACGGCACGGTCGAGAAGGTCAGCGGCGCTTTGGCTTCAGTCAGCTTGCTGAGCCCCGATTCGCCGTCGCGCCCGCGCACCTGCATCTGTCCCTGCACCCAGGTGCCGGTTTTCTCCTGCAGGTTGTCCATCATCTCGTCAATCTGGCGCAGCGTCTGGCTCTGCTGGATCGCCGGCGTGTTGCTTGCCAGCGTGACGTCCTGCGCGCTGCTGCTGGTGGCCGGTGCGGTTTGCCACGGCATCACTGTGCCATAGCTGGAAGGCGAACCGGATACCGGCGAAGTGCTGCGGTTGATAAACGGATTGTCCGCCAGCGCCAGACCGCCAACGGTTGGCACGCTGCCGCTTTGCGCGCCCTGCAGACCAATCAGCTGGCCGCGCGCGCTGCGCAGGTAGCTCATCGCCTGGCTGTGCTCGCCGTTGGCTTCCGCCACGCGTGCCAGCAGTAACAGGCGATCCGGCGTCTGCTCGTTGCGCAGGCCGCGGGTTAAGGTATTGGCTTTGTCGACATCGTTTTGCGCCAGCGCTACGTCAATAGCGCCGGTGCGCGCATCCTGAGTCGGCGTATCCTGCGTCATCAGATAGTCATACACCACGCCCGCTTCTTTGTTCATCTTACCGGACTGATACAGGCGCGCCATGGCAAACATCAGATCGCGGTTCTGCGGATCGTGCTGCAATGCGCCCACCAGCTTGTCATAAGCGGCGGCGTACTGCTTCTGCTGGCGCAGGCGATCAACTTCATTGATCAGGTAGCCGTTACGGATGCCGGCCAGCTGCGTGGGGGTACTGCGCGCCTGCAGCTCCGGGCTGCTGAGGAAGCTCTGCGCTTCCGTGGTAAGACCGGCCTGATTCAGCACCGCCACCTGCGCAGCGTAATCACCGGCATTGCCCTGCACACCGCGCTGCATGTTGCCGCGTACCACCGTCACTGCGGTGGTGAGATCGCCGGCTTTGGCCAGTTTCTGCGCCAGATTACCGGCATCCACCGGATTGGCCGGCGGCGTGGCGGCCAGCGCACGCAGCGTATTGGCCGCCGCCGCGTCAGAACCCTGCGCCAGATAGCGGTCGGCGGTGGCCATTTGCAGATTGAAATTCACGCGCTGCGCCAGTTCGCGCATCTCACTGTTCTTGCTGCCGTTGGGAATGCGCGCCAGCAGCTGGCTGGCCTGCTGCCAGGCACCGCTCTCGCTGGCGTTGAGCGCACCGGCGTACAGTTCGCTGGTGCTGGCGCCGCTGCGCAGGGTCGGCTGCATGACGTTAGCGGCCAGCAGGCTATCGCCCTGCGCACGATAGATACGCGCCAGATCGAGCCGCAGCCAGCCGTCGCTGGGATAGCGCTGAATGGCGCTGTTCAGCGTGGCGATGGCCGCGCTGCGGTTGCCTGCCGCCAGCTCACGCTTTGCCTGCGCACGCAGCGGATCGCTGCTGTTGCCGCGCGGTGCCACGCTCTGGCGCACGCTGTCTGGCAATGATGCCAGCAGGGTATTGGCTTCGGCGCTGCGGTTTTGCTGGCGCAGCACATAGAACAGGCCCTCTTTGGCGCTGCGGTTATCGGCATCGCTCTGCAGAATGGCACGGTAGGTCTGCTCCGCCTGCTGCAGCTGATTGCTGCGGCGCAGCACATCGGCACGGAACAGCTTCGCCGACACGCCTTTCTCGCCCTCGGCCTGCGTCAGCGGCTCACTCAGCGCCAGCGCCTGCGCGCTGTCACCGTTTTTCAGCGCCTGCTGGGCATTCGCCAGCTGCGCGTAAAAGCGGGCATCGGCCGCCTGCTGCTGACGCTGCTGGCTTTGATCGCCGCCCAGCTGTGCGGCGCGCGTCAGATAATCGGCGGCCTCAGCATAGCGTCCGGCGCGCTGCGCCACGTAGCCCATACCGGCCAGCGCATCGGCGTCCTGCGGGTTGGCCTGCAGCACTTTTTCAAAATTATTCTGCGCGCCGCTGACGTCACCACTGTTCAGCGCGGTAAAGCCCGCGCCCTTCTCCGCGCCGCCGACGTTTTTACGGTAGTAATCGATCACCGCGCTATCCTGCGGATGGCGCTGCTGCCAGGTCTGGTACAGCGCGGCATCCGACGCCTGCGGCGCCAGCCACAGCAGCGCCTGACGCAGCGAGCGGTCGGCCTCTTTGTTACCGTCCGCCAGGCTGGCCAGCACATCAATACCCTGGCGGCGCGTCGCTTCCTGATAAGTCAGCGCTTTACCGAGCGCCAGCTGAGCGCCGGTATCCTGCGGATGGTCAGCGGCAAACTGCCGCAGCGCTTCCACCGCCTGCGGCAGCAGCGTGCGGTCGCCGGCCATGGTCAGATAATATTCTGCTGCCACGCTGGGTGGCGGCTCGTTGCCGCTGAAGGTGTTGCGCCAGGTTTGCAGCGCGGCGGCGATGTTACCGCTGCGCGCCTGCTGACGCGCCAGTGACAGCTGCGCCTGCGGAATGCTTTGCAGCTGCCGGGCGTTGTCCAGCTCCGTCAGATGCGGATCGTTGGGCGATACCGCACTCAGGCGGGCGCGCCACTGTGCCGCATCGGCCGCGCTACCGCTTTGCTGTGAATAGAGCGCCAGCAGATACAGCGCCTGGGTATTGTTCGGCTCCACCATCAGGATTTTTTGCAGCGAGGCTTTCGCCAGATCGTCATGCGCTTTCTGATGCCAGTAGGCCGCCTGGTCGAACAGCGCCTGTAACGCGGGATTGGTGCTCTCCGCCGCCAGTAGCGGCTGTGAGAAGGCCAGCGCGCCGCCCAGCAGCAACGCCTGACGAATACCGGCACTTATCAGCTGTTTTTTCATTATTTTTATCCTTACTTGCGGCCGGAGTGGCTATCGTCTTTCGGGTGGAGACGGCGCCACGCATGGCGCTTCAGCATCACCCAGGCTGCACTGCCGACCAGCGCCGACAGCAGCAGCGCCGCGAGCGCCATCAGCACCGAGTGCTGGTTCGCATACCACACCACCATCATGTACCACGGCATTTCACCGCTCGGGAACTGCGGCCCGACGCGGAAGCTGCGGATACCGTTCTCGTCAGTGATGATGGCGGTATCGCCGCGAATGCCGGCATTGATGCGCGCCGAGTTGAGATCGTCATGCAGACGCAGCAGCTGCTGATCGCTGGTGGCGACCGTCATTACCACCAGACGATCGGCGCTCCACGGCGAGCGATAGCTGACAAAGCCGCGCCACGCTTCATTCGAAGAGAAGTAGCGATCGGCATCCAGCTGCTGGCGAGACCAGTCGCCGGTCAGCCAGCCGCGCAGCTTATCGATGGTGGTCGGCTCTTTGACGCCCAGCGTGTTGCCGCTGGTCTGGTAAGCGGTGCCGGCCAGCATCTGCTGCGTGAAGGCGCTGTGCTGCATGGTGCTCACTGCCAGCACATCGCTGTGCTGCAGGCGCGTCAGATTGGTGCCGCCGTTCGGCAGACCAAACAACACCTGGTTCTGCACCAGCGGCACGCCGGTGGCGTTACCGGCGCGCGCGGCCATGTCCAGCAGCGTCGCGATCTCGGCATCACCCGGCGCCTCCGGCAGCAGCAGCGTGGTCTGCGAAAAATCCGCCAGCCGCGAGAACGGGAACGAAGCACCGACGAAGTACGACAGGTTCGGCAGCATGGTGAAGTGGCGCGTGTGGCTCAGATCGATCCACGAATCCTCTTCGATACGGCTCTTGATGTTGTTGTTGAGCAGCACGCCGCACGGCGCATCCGCCTTTGGCTTGATGTTGAAGTAGAGCGCCAGCTGGTTGTCGCCGTAAATCAGGTATGGCTCCAGCTTCAGCGTGTACTGCTCCTGGCGTGCATCCCCGCCCAGCCGGTGCCAGGCGCTCTCCAGTAGCCCGACTTTGTTCACCGTCAGGTTGCGCAGGAAGGTGCCGTTCAGCGTGACGTTGAGGAACGAATTGTTTTCATCGATCCAGCTTTCCGACGGGAAACGGTAGTGCAGATTGACCGGAATCGCGTCGCCGTCCCACAGGAACAGGTCCGGCGCCGCGCGGAAGTTAACCCGCAGCGCATCATGCCAGATACCGGTGGTGGTCAGACTCTGATCTTTACGCAGCAGCTCGCTGAGGCGCACCGGGCGGCTGGTGTTGATCCAGCGCGGCGCGTCGTACGGTTTGCGCGTGGCAATCGGCTGCGGCGGCACATTCAGGCTGCTGGCATCGGTGGCCAGCGGCTGCGTGGTCAGGCGGTTCGCCGCCTGGCGCAGTTGGGCATCATCTGCACCGACCACCAGCAGCAGTTTGTAGACCGGATTGTTGGGGTTATCAATTACCTGCAGCAGCGGACCCTGCGTCGCAGGCAGCGTCACGCTGCCGATTTTGTCACCCGGATGGCCGATCAGAATGCCGTTGTGATCGGGCAGATCGCCGCGTACCACCGGGAAACGGATGCCACGATAATCCGACTGAATACCCAGCCAGGAAGCCACCAGCGCGGCGGCGCTGACGCTGTCCGGTGATACGTTAGCAGCAAAACCAAAGGTCACGCTGGCCGGCGTCATGCGCTGCACATCAATAAACGGCCGCGGGAAGTTGCGCAGGCTGGTGCCAATGTTGAGCTGCTGACCTTCGAGGCTCAGCGTGGTTTTCGGCAGAATGGTGACCTGATACTGCTGCGCGCTCTCTTTTTCGCACAGCAGCTTGTCGGCATCGTTAATTTTAAAGCTGAGGTTATTACTGGAAACCACCATCGCCGCCGGAATATCCAGCTGATAATCGCTGACATCGCTATCGCTGGCGCCCAGCGGCAGGGTGCCGAGCGGCTGGCCGTTGAGCATCAGCTGTAGCGAGGTATTGCGCGCCGCCAGTGCGGCTGAGACGCGCAGCGACAGATTGAGCCGCGCATTGGTGATCACCTCATCGCCCGGCAGGGTGAACAGAATGCCGGACTGCAGCTGGCCGCCGGTCAGGGTGATGCCGCGCGGCTGGCCCATCTGCGCCACCGAAATGGTGCTGCTGACTGGCTGGTTCAGCAGCGCGCCAGCGGACTCAGCGACGGGCGGCTCAGCAGCCACCTGCGGTATGACGATGTCAGGCGCTGACTGCACAGGCGCTGATTCTGCTGGCTGTGCTGACTCTGCTGGCGGTGCTGGCTCTGCTGACTGTACAGGCGCAGCCGATGCTGCTGGCTGTGCTGGCGCAGTGTTTTCCTGCTGCGGCGCGGCAGCGCCCGGTGTGTAAGGCGCGTCGCCCGCGGCCTGCTTCAGCTGCGGGTCGGCACTGGCATCCAGCCCCTGCGGCGGCGGTACCTCGGACAGCGCGGTGCTATCCTGGGTTACCGCCGGCGTCTCGGCCCAGGCCGGGGCGAGCAGCAGCGTGGTGGCCAGCGAACCTGCCAGCAGCGTGTACGTCAATGTTTTCATGCTGCGCTGTCCTCTTTGACCGCAGGCTGGTCGTCACGCCTGCGCGCCGCACGGCGATCCTTCCAGCTCAGCCAGAACAGCTCAAAAACGGTGCGGATGATGGTGCCGAGCGACACCAGCGGGTTGTCCTGCTTGTACTCCGGCTGGATCCACGCATCGGCCCGCGCCAGCACCACGCGCACCAGTTCACGGCGACGCGCCAGCGGCATCGCGCCAAAGCGCAGGCGAATCGTCTCTTCATCACCGGAGATTTTGCTCACCGGAATGGTGATGGCACCCGATTTCAGCAGCAGATCGATCTCTTCGATTTCATCGTGCTCATGCCGGTTGTCTGGCGCATCCAGCTGCGCGCCGCCCATCGACAGATCGCTGGTTTGCGTGCGCGAAGAGATGCCGCTGGCGTAGTGAATCACCGCCGGGATCTGCACCTCGATACGAATGGTTTTACGCACCTGTTTGGTTTCACGCGCCACGGCAATCGCTGCCATCAGGATGATCAGGCTGAACACCGCCCAGCCGACGTTGAGCGCAATCACGTAAGGATCGACGCCGAAGTAATCATGCGCCACCGCGCGCACCACACCGGCCACGATGCCAATCGACAGTAGCGCGGCAACGATGACGTGCGGCCGTACGATGTGGAAGTCGAAGAAGCCCTGATCCAGCAGGCCGCCTTTATCCGTCACGTTAAATTTGCCGTGCTTTGGCGACAGCAGGGTCAGCAGCGTCGGGATCACCAGATGGAAGCACATTACGGTTTCGTAGATTTCACCCCAGAAGGTGTAGCGGAATTTGCCGTTCATGCGTGAGTTGACGTACAGCGACATCACCAGATGCGGCAGCACGTAAGCGAAGATGAGTGACGCCGACGAGTGAATAATGTTCAGGTTAAACAGCAGGTAAGCCAGCGGCGCAGTGAGGAACGCCACGCGCGGCAGGCCGAACTGGAAGTGCAGCATGGCGTTGAGGTAGCACAGACGCTGCTGCCACTTGAGGCCACGGCCCAGCAGCGGATTGTCGACGCGGAAAATCTGCGTCATGCCGCGCGCCCAGCGGGTACGCTGAATCACGTGCAGCCCCAGACGTTCGGTCGCCAGTCCCGCCGCCAGCGGAATTGCCAGGAACGCCGAGCCCCAGCCGAGGCGCTGCATTTTCAGCGCGGTGTGCGCATCTTCGGTGACGGTTTCCACCGCGAAGCCGCCAATCTGTTCCAGCGCGCTGCGGCGGATCACCGCACAGGAGCCGCAGAAGAAGGTGGCGTTCCAGTTGTCGTTACCCTGCTGCACCGGGCCGTAAAACAGCGAGCCCTCATTCGGAATGCTGCGCGCCGCGCGCAGGTTACGCTCAAACGGGTCCGGCGAATAGAAGTAGTGTGGCGTCTGCAGCAGCGCCAGCTTCGGATCTTTCAGGAACGGACCGACGGTGGCCTGCAGGAACGTGCGCGTCGCCACGTGGTCGCAGTCGAACACGCAAATCAGCTCGCCTTTGGTGATTTTCATGGCGTGATTGAGGTTACCGGCTTTGGCATGGCGGTTATCGTCGCGGGTGATATAGCCGACGCCGACGTCGGCAGCAAATACGGCAAACTCGCTGCGCTTGCCATCATCCAGCAGGTAAACTTTGATTTTATCGCGCGGGTAGTCGATACACTGCGCCGCCAGCACGGTATCGCGAACCACGTCGAGGCTTTCGTTGTAGGTCGGCACGTAGACATCGACCGTCGGCCACAAGCGGGTATCATCCGGCAGCGGTTCAATGGTGCGTTTTAATGGCCAGCTGGTTTGCAGGAAGCCGAGAATTAAGATCAGCCAGACGTACAGCTCGGCCAGATATAAGCCGATACCGAGAATCGCTTCAATCTCGGAATTAAACTGCAGCGTCTCCGTGGTGCGCCACCAGATATATCGGGTCGACATCAGCGCGGAAAGAAAAACCATCACAATGGTTATTTTACGGCTTTTGCTGAAGCCCAGTAAAAACATCATGCCAATACTGATTAAGCCAAAAATATATTGTTTCTGGCTATCCATAGGCGTGATGACGATTACCGCAGCGACCGGTGCGAGCACCAGCAGCAGCAGGTAAAACCCGAGTTTACTCATGATTCACCCTGAAGAAGCTGTGTTGTTATTATTTGAGCCGGGCCGCTACCGGCCGGGCTTGTTAATAATGACTGCGGATCGGTGCCTGAACTTCGCCGTTGCCAACGTTGATATTCAGGATATTCGCCACCCGTTTTGCCACCAGTTCAATATCAAACGCCGCTGCCGAAGCCGGACTGAAATCATAGATTGACTGCTGCGAGGCATTGGCCTCGGCCACACTTTCATCGCGGTGTACCACGCCGAGTAAATTATCGCCCAGCCGCTGTTGCATAAATGCGGTGACTTCACGGCTGATATTGCGGCGATTATCACTTTGGTTGAGCACGAAATAATGACCGTGCTGATTATTTAATGGCTGGCCAATCATGCGATGGTTTTCAATTTGCGGCAGCAGCGCCACCGAAGCGGTATCCGCCAGCATCACCACTAAATGCATATCGGCCAGCGCCTGCATGGCTTTCAGCGCCGGACCGGGTCCCGGTGGAAAATCGGCGATAATCACCAGGCCAGGATAATGCAGGACGGTATCCAGTCCGCGTTTCAGAAAGTGGGCGTCGTGCGCCAGGTTGTGTTCAAAGCGCTCACGCTGCGCTTCAGTGACCTCGCCGTACGGCATGACAAAGATGTTGCTGCCGGTGGTGAGGATCGACTGGCTCCAGTCAGCCTGCTCTTCCGAGCGCGCCACAAAACCGCGCCCGTCGTGCAGCGGCACGCCAAAATGCAGGCGCAGCGCATTCTGCACGTCAAAATCGATCGCCAGCACTTTGCTGCCGGCGCGCGCCAGACTCCAGGCCAGGTTGGCCGCCATGGTGGTTTTTCCTACTCCCCCTTTTGGCGAGCACACACAAACTAATGGCATAGCGCGATCTTCTCCAGTAACGGTTTGAGCGGTGTATCTTTGGATAAATGTACCGGCTCTGCCGGACGTGAGCGGAACAGCGCACCGAAGCGCGAGGGCGCAGCAGGATCCGGCGACGTCACGGCAGGCGCGATGGGCGGTGCAGCGGCGCTCACCCGGTCGGCAGGCGCGACAGGTTCTTCAGCAACCGGCGCGCTGACCGGCGGCGGTGGAAACAGTGAGGTCGCGGCCTGACGCGCGACGTGGGTCACTTTGGGTGTCAGCGGCATCACGGACGCGGCAGCGGGCGCCGGTGGGAACAACCCGCTGTGCGGCGGTTCTGCGGCGGGCGCGGGCGTGCTGGCGGCAAGGCTCCCGAGCAGCGATCCCCTGCCACTGCCGGCAACGGGTGCCGGATTCAGCGGCGCGGCGTCCAGCGGCGCGACAAACTCATCGCCACGAATCGGCTGCGGCTGCGGCAGATCGACACGCTGGCCGCTGCCCAGCTCAGGCTCTTCATCCGTTGCCAGCTGGCGGATGATCGCCCACTGGCTGTGATCGGCTTCCTGCGATTGACCGGACATATCCTTAAAAGCAATGTCCAGCGTCTGCGTCTTTTCCTGGAAACGCTGCAGATCGTCGTAGTTCTTCATGATCAGAGCCTGTTAAAGCGGAGGGGTAATTTCCGCGAATATAACACACGCATTAAGACACGGTGAGAGAATTCTGATTATTAAAACCGCAGATTCGACAAAAGAGTTTTATCTCAAAGATTGAAAATATACAGATGCAAAAAGCATGCACTGATTAATTGAGCAGGATTAATAAAAAACGATTAACGGAAATAGTAACTGGAGAGATGATGATTTAACTGCATGATAAATAATAACTTATCATCTAAATATACAGTTCTATCTGGCCGTGATGGCGCTCACACAATGCGGCATGGATTCAGAATTTGCCTTAACCTTTTGGCCAATGTTCAGGACCAGCGAGGTAAAGATTCAGTCAGGTTATACATTTCTTCCGTTGCAGGCAATTAAGACACGAAAGGTTAATTTTACTGATGTATCCCGCCATCCATAACAAAGGCTCCCGCAGGAGCCTTTCACATCGGCTGGCCGTAATTACGGCGTCGCCACCGGCTGATTCTCGTCCTGATCAACGGCAAAACAGGCGATTTGCTGTTCACCATACTGCTTCAGTTTCGGCTGCAGCTGCACGCAGGTTCCGAAGCGACGGCGGCAGCGCGCGTTAAACGCACAGCCCGGCGGTGGATTGAGCGGGCTCGGCAGTTCACCGGTCAGCTTGATGCGCTCACGGCGTTCGTCCGGATTGAGGCGCGGCGTGGCCGACAGCAGCGCCTGAGTGTACGGATGGCGCGGATTGCTGAAGATCGCCTCTTTACTGCCCTTTTCCACACAGCGCCCGAGATACATCACCATCACTTCGTCAGCGATGTGTTCCACTACCGACAGGTCATGCGAGATGAACACATAGGACAGGCCGAGATCCTGCTGTAAATCCATCATCAGGTTGAGCACCTGTGCACGTACCGACACGTCGAGCGCCGACACCGGCTCATCGGCAATCAGCACGTCGGGATCGAGCATCAGGCCGCGCGCAATAGCGATACGCTGGCGCTGACCGCCGGAGAACATGTGCGGATAGCGATCGTAGTGCTCGGTTTTCAGGCCCACTTTGGCCATCATCTCCAGCGTTTTTTCCCGCCGCTCCGCTTTGCTCAGCGCGGTATTGATCACCAGCGGCTCTTCCAGAATCTGGCTGATTTTCTTACGCGGATTGAGCGAGCCATACGGGTTCTGGAACACAATCTGGATTTTCTGCCGGCGCAGTTTTTGCGCCTGCGGATCGTGTTTCAGCAGATCCTGCCCGTGCCAGTACAACTCGCCGGCGGTCGGCGTTTCAATCATGGTCAGCAGGCGACCCAGCGTGGATTTACCGCAGCCGGATTCGCCCACCACCGCCAGCGTTTTGCCACGCTCGAGGTTAAAGGAGACGCCATCCAGCGCCTTCACCAGACGCTCCTGGCCGAACAGCCCCTTTTTCACCGGATAGTGTTTTTTCAGGTCAATCGCCTGCAGCAGGTAATCCTGCTTCGTGTTATCAAGACTCATAAGTCGGTCTCCCGGCATCATCCAGTGGGAAGTGACATTTGGACTGGCGGCCCGGAATATCGCGCAGCTCAGGTTCTTCAGTACGGCAGCGATCGGTCACGTACGGACAGCGCGGATTGAGCAGGCAGCCGTTGGGACGGTCATATTTGCCCGGTACCACGCCCGGCAGCGATGCCAGCCGCGCTTTGTCCGCGGCAAACTCCGGCAGCGCACGCAGCAGCGCCTGGGTGTACGGGTGACGCGGCGCCTTGAAGATATCCACCGCTTTGCCGCTCTCCACCACCTGACCGGCGTACATCACGATGATGTGCTGTGCCGCTTCGGCCACCAGCGCCAGATCGTGGGTAATCAGGATCAGCGCCATGTTCTCCTGCTTCTGTAACTCCAGCAGCAGTTCGATGATTTGCGCCTGAATGGTCACGTCGAGCGCCGTGGTCGGCTCATCGGCAATCAGCAGCTTCGGCTTACAGGCAATGGCCATGGCGATCATCACGCGCTGGCTCATACCGCCGGACAGCTGATGCGGATAGACATCCAGTCGCGACGCCGGATCGGGAATGCCGACCTGCTCCAGCAGGTCGATGGCACGCTGACGGCGTGTGCGCTTGCTGCCGCCCTGATGCACCTTCAGCGCTTCCATGATCTGGTAGCCCACGGTGTAACACGGGTTGAGGCTGGTCATCGGGTCCTGGAAGATCATCGCCACTTCAGCGCCCACCAGCTGGCGGCGCTCTTTTTCGGAGATGCGCTGCAGGTCGCGCTGATTGAACTCCAGCTTCTCCGCTTTCACGCGGCCGGGATAGTCAATCAGCCCCATGATTGCCAGCGAGCTGACCGATTTACCGGAGCCGGACTCGCCGACAATGCCGACGACCTGGCCCTGTTCTACCTGGTAGCTGATGCGGTCAACCGCACGGAACGGTGTCTTTTCGTCGCCGAAATGCACCGACAGTTTTTCTACATTTAATAACGCCATCTCGGTGCCTCTTTACTGCTTGAGTTTCGGGTCGAGTGCATCACGCAAACCATCGCCCATGAGGTTGAATGCCAGAACCGTCAGCAGGATGATCACTCCAGGGAAGGTCACCACCCACCAGGCACTCTGCGCATACTGCAATACGTCGGAGAGCATGGTGCCCCACTCCGGCGTCGGCGGCTGCGCCCCCATACCGAGAAAGCCCAACGCGGCCATATCCAGAATGGCGTTGGAGAAACCTAACGACGCCTGCACGATCAGCGGTGCCAGGCAGTTAGGCAGAATATTGACGAACATCTGGCGCAGCGTACCGGCACCGGCCACGCTTGAGGCGGTTACGTAGTCGCGATTGACTTCCACCAGCACGGCGGCGCGCGTCAGACGAATGTAGTGCGGTAGCGCGACGAAGGTGATCGCCAGCGAGGCGTTGACAATCGACGGGCCAAAGATGGCCACCAGCACCAGCGCCAGCAGCAGGCTTGGCAGCGCCAGCATGATGTCGACGAGGCGCATAATTACCGCATCCACCACGCCGCCGAGATAACCGGCCATCAGGCCGAAAATCACGCCCAGGATCAGCGACAGCACCACCACCATGCAGCCGACCAGCAGCGACAGGCGCGCACCAAACATCAGGCGCGACAGGATGTCACGGCCGACGTCATCAGTGCCCAGAATAAATTTCCAGCTGCCGCCTTCCTGCCACACCGGCGGGTGCAGCAGCGCATCGCGGAACTGCTCCGCCGGAGCATGCGGTGCCAGCACATCGGCGAAAAGGGCGATCAGCAGCATCAGAATGATGTAAACCAGGCCGATGACCGCGCCTTTGTTACGTTTAAAATAGTGCCAGAATTCCTGAATCGGGGTCATCGGCTTCGGTGCAGCGGTGACGCTTGCGGGATCAACAGCAGACATGATTCCCCCTTATTTCTTATGACGGATGCGCGGATTCACCACGCCGTACAACAGATCAACCAGCAGGTTGACCAGAATGATCAGGATGGCCACCAGCAGCACGCCGCCCTGCACCACCGGATAATCACGGCGCTGCAGTGCTTCGATCAGCCAGCGACCGAGTCCCGGCCAGGAGAAGATGGTTTCGGTGAGGATGGCGCCCGCCAGCAGCGTGCCCACCTGCAGGCCGATCACCGTGACCACCGGCAGCATGGCGTTACGCAGCGCATGCACCACGATCACGCGCATGCGCGTCAGACCCTTGGCGCGCGCGGTACGGATGTAATCTTCACCCAACACTTCCAGCATCGAGGAGCGCGTCATACGCACAATCACCGCCAGCGGAATGGTGCCCAGCACGATGGCTGGCAGGATCATGTGCATGACCGCATCTTTGAAATCGCCCTCTTCGCCCCACAGCAGCGTATCAATCAGCATAAAGCCGGTGAGCGGATGCGTGTCGTCAAGGAAGATGGTGTCACTGACGCGTCCGGAGACCGGCGTCAGGTTGAGCTGCACCGACACCAGCATGATCAGCATGATGCCCCACCAGAAGATCGGCATCGAGTAGCCGGTCAGCGAGATGCCCACCGCGGTATGATCGAAAATTGAGCCGCGTTTCACGGCTGCCAGCACGCCGACCGGAATCCCCACGGCGACGGCAAAGATCATGGCGCAGATGCCCAGCTCCAGCGTGGCTTTAAAGCGCGGCACGAACTCATCCCACACCGGGATGCGGCTTTTCAGCGAGATGCCGAGGTCACCATGCAGCACGCCGTTGATATAGGTGATGTACTGTTTCCACATCGGCTGATCGAGACCAAACTGGGCCATCAGCTGCGCGTGACGTTCGGGAGAGATGCCGCGTTCACCGGCCATGATCAGCACCGGGTCGCCGGGGATCAGGTGAACGAAGGCAAAGGTCAATAGTGTAATACCGATGAACGTCGGGATGACAAGGCCCAGACGTCGGAGTATGAATTGCAGCATAAGCCGGATTCTCTGTCATTTTCCGTGGCGCTAACGCCATGGACTACATTGCTCACAATCCGCAGCCGGCACAGCCGGACGCGACGCAAGAAGCGCTTCAAAATCCCCGTCATACTTCACGCTGCAGCAGCGTAAGGCTGTAAGGGTTTATAAGAAATTAGCCGGAAATAAAGTGCGGAGTACGGGCGGCGAAGGTGCCGCCCGAGGGCCAGCATGGCTGGCCCTGACCGCGATAATCCGAAAGGTTATTCCTGGATGTCGACGTTTTCGAAGTGATGTTTACCTAATGGATCAACCACGTAGCCACTCACTTTCTTGCTCACTGGTTCGTACACGGTTGAGTGCGCGATGATCAGTGCTGGCGCCTGGTCATGCATGACCACCTGCGCCTGTTTGTAGAGCTCAATACGTTTGTTGTGATCGGCTTCAGCACGCGCTGGCTGAATCAGATCTTCAAACGGCTTGTAGCACCAGCGTGAGTAGTTGGAACCGTCTTTCGCTGCCGCGCAGCTGAACAGGGTGGCGAAGAAGTTATCCGGATCCCCGTTATCACCGGTCCAGCCCATCATCACAGTCTGGTGTTCACCGGCTTTGGCGCGCTTCAGGTACTCGCCCCACTCGTAGGTAACGATTTTGGCTTTCACACCGATTTTCGCCCAGTCAGCCTGAACCATTTCCGCCATGCGACGGGCGTTCGGGTTGTACGGACGCTGTACCGGCATCGCCCACAGATCGATGCTGAAGCCATCCGGCATGCCAGCTTCTTTCAGCAGCTCTTTGGCTTTGGCCGGATCGTAAGCGTAGTCTTTGACGTCATTGTTGTAGCCCCACATGGTTGGTGGGATCAGGTTTTTCGCTGCCTGACCGGCGCCCTGATAGACCGCATCAATGATGGCTTGTTTGTTCACCGCCATGGTCAGCGCCTGACGCACTTTGACGTTATCCAGCGGTTTTTTCTCGGTGTTGAAAGACAGGTAACCGACGTTCAGTCCTGGCTGTTCCATCAGGTTGATTTTGGTGTCTTTCTTCATGCTGGCGATGTCAGCCGGGTTTGGATACGGCATCACCTGACACTCACCTTTCTGCAGCTTGGCGTAGCGCACCGAGGCGTCTGGCGTAATGGAGAACACCAGGCGATCGATTTTTGGCTTGGTGCCCCAGAAGTCCGGGTTGGCTTTGTACAGAATGCGTGAATCTTTCTGATACTGCTGCAGCACGAACGGACCGGTGCCCACCGGGTTGAGGTCCAGTTTTTCTGGCGTGCCGGCTTTCAGCATGTTGTCGGCATACTCTTTCGACAGGATTGACGCGAAGTCCATGCCGAGGTCGGCGAGGAATGGCGCTTCCGGACGGGTCAGCGTGAAGCGTACGGTGTAGTCATCCACTTTTTCGATTTTGGCGATCAGCTTCGGCATGTCCATGCCTTCGAAGTATTCGTAGCTGCCGCCGGAGACACCGTGGTACTTGTTGTTTTTGTCGAGCTGGCGCTCGAAGGAGAACACGACGTCATCAGCGTTGAAGGTGCGGGTCGGCTTGAAGTCTTTGGTGGTTTGCCACTTCACGCCCTGACGCAGATGGAAGGTATAGGTTTTACCATCTTCGCTGACGTCCCATTTTTCTGCCAGGCCCGGCTGCAGCTCGGTGGTACCGGTTTTGAACTCAACCAGACGGTTGTAGATCGGCACTGAGCTGGCATCGTAAGTGGTGCCGGATGTGAACAGCTGCGGGTTGAAGCCTTCCGGCGAACCTTCTGAACAGTAAACGAGGGTTTTTGCCTGAACGCCCGCGGCCACAGTCATAGCAATCAGGCTAAGACCGACCTTCAGCATCCTGGATTTGGCCAGGGAGTTGATCATGTTTTGCTCCATTGTGATGTGATGTTGTGTGCGTCGCCCGACCTCTGATTTTTTTATGCGGTTCGGGCAGGTCAGTTATGTAATGACCAAAATGCGAGCGGTTATTGTTTTAGCACTGACCCCGTGGAACCTGCCAGCGCTGGCCGTCTCTGCATCTTATTGACGCATCAATTTGTCAACAGTTGCAATGAACGTCAATACAACGTGGGGTTATTTACACAGAGTGTGAGTAAGTGCAAGCAACGATAAAAAACAGTGTTTGCGCGCTAAACCAAAATTAAAAAAGGTGATAAAGCGTGCGGTGCCGCGTGATTATCTGGCAATAGCGCCTGATGACAGTGATTATCACCGCTAAAAAACGTCTGAAAGTTGTCGGTAAATGTTGAATATCTGAACGATTCCCCGTGCGTTATGACGTTCAGGCAGCGAAATATGCTGGCGTAATGGCATAAGAAATCAGCAAAAAGCAAAAGCCGGTCATAAGCAGAATGTGTCGCGAATTAAGAGAGGTGCTTTGATGCAGCGAGGGATGAAGAGCGGTGTTGAAGAATAATACGGTTTATCCCGGTGATGATTAATAGAACGCGTAAATTGATGACTTTGCTTAATTGCTGCCGGGATTTGTGTCTGGTTCAGGGAAGGTCATCAGATCGCCATGAATGATGGACGTGGATTCCGGCGTGACCATCCGGTCGCCATGAATGGCGCTCCTATAGGATTATGCACTTTTCTAGGGTGCGTATTTATACGCACCAGGAGGGTATGCACGGCAGCCAGTAAATCCTCAGCCATCACCGAAGCCGGACAAAGGGTGAAATGCGGGGCCGTGGAGTAAAGCGTCACACGCCATGGATGGCGTGTGCCGAGCGATCAGGGACGAGACAGCGTCTTTACGGAGCGGTCCCGTATTTCACCCTGAGAGTGCAAAAACGACAGACGAAAAAAAACCTGCTTTTTGCAAAGCAGGTTTCTTAAATGATGGTCGGCGAGAGAGGATTCGAACCTCCGACCCACTGGTCCCAAACCAGTTGCGCTACCAAGCTGCGCTACTCGCCGATGGGGGCGAATATTACTGCCGTGACTTTAGAGCGTCAATCCCTTTTCCCGAAAATCCGCCTGATTGCCTGGAAAGCAAGCAGTGCCTCAAACACCTGCCTGCTCAATAAGATCCAGGCACGAATTACAACGCTTTTGCACTGCTGGTCGAGGCAGGTGCCTGACACCAGTTATTCGCCGCTTTAATACCGCCATCCGGCGAGCTGTAACCCAGACAACCTAAAATGGTGTCGAACAGCTCAACGTGACGATGGGTTTTGCCGACGCGCTGCTGCGCCTGCAAGCGCTCAAAGTTGCTGCGGTTGGTCGGGTCCTGCAAATACTTATCCGACGCCCAGACAATCATCGGCACACGGAACTGCTCCGGCGGTGCCATCTCGCGCGGCGTACCGTGCAGGTGCATGTTGTCGCTGATCGACTCGCCGTGGTCGGCGGCATAGAACACAATCGCCTTCTTATCACGCAGCTGATCCAGCACGCTGTCCAGCATGGTATCGACATACAGAATCGAGTTGTCGTAGGCATTAATCAGCTGGGCTTTGCTGCACTTATCGTCCACGCCAATACACTCGGGCTGATAACGGGCAAACTCACGCGGATAGCGCTGCGAATAGAGATAGTGCGAACCTTTGGTGTGCAGAATTACCAGATGCTTGCCTTTCGGGAAGCGCTGCAGCGAAGCCTGCAGCTCCGGCACCAGCAGCATATCGTCCACCGCTTTGCCCTGGTTACGCTTCTCCGAACCAATCTGCTCGCGGAACGAAAAGTTATTCACATCAGCGTTGTCGTAGAACCACACTTCGCTCTGCATGGCGAACAGCTCGGAGGTAAAGCCCAGCTCTTTCATCACGGCAAAAATGTTCTGCTCTTTCAGCGTACGGCCAGGGTTATCCATGGTGCCGCCCTCGCGTACAAACATACAGCGCAACGACAGCTTGGTGGCGGTATCACAGGATTCACCGCGGAATGCCACCAGGTTCTTCTCTTTCGACAGCTTCGGCGTGGTATCGCGGTTGTAGCCCAGCATGCCCATGTGATCCCAGCGCGTGGTCTCGCCAATCACAAACACTACATAGGTATCGTCGATGCCGGCCGGCGCCACGTAGGTAAACTTCTTCGCCGGATCGAGCAACTCCTGGCTGTCCAGCTTCTCGTCCACCTTGGTCCAGGCGAACAGGCCCAGCGCCGCGATCCAGTTAGAAGGCAGATAAGAGTGCGCCACCACGCCGCCATAGCTTGGCAGATCGATGTTAGTGATCTCTTCATTGGCTTTTTGCAGCTTGTCGAAATAGCGAATCGGCAGCCACACCAGCGCCACGCTCAGCAGCATAATTAGCGTAGGTTTCAGGCGCTGACCCGGCGTCTTTAGCTGTTCAATCAGCGTCAGGCTCAGGTTGTTGCGCCAGATCAGCAGCAGCGGCAGTGCGCTCACCAGCACCATCCACAGCACAAAGTGCATGCCGATGACCTCTTTAGAGAGATCGACATCGGTGGTCATGACCGACGCCACAATGCCGTAGCCGATCACCACGTTAAAGAACGCCATGTAATAGGCGGCGGCCACCGAAATCACCACCAGCAGGCTGGCGATGACGCGATAAAACCACTTGCCGCCCAGCGACAGCAATCGCATCAGGAAGAAGGTCAGCAGCACGGCGGCGGTCACTTCTGCCGCGGCAGATAACCAGTTGGTGACGGTGGATTTGGTTAAGAAGCCGTCAAAACGGCGATAAAAGATTGGCAAATTCAATAAGATGCCAAGATAGAGCGCCAGCAAAAGCGATAACTTTTGCTGCGTTAAACTTTTAATGTAATTCATATAAATTTCTGTTCCCGACCTGGTGTCGATGCTTCAACCGTAAAT
Source organism: Pantoea dispersa (assembly GCF_035783935.1). Classification (GTDB taxonomy): domain Bacteria; phylum Pseudomonadota; class Gammaproteobacteria; order Enterobacterales; family Enterobacteriaceae; genus Pantoea; species Pantoea dispersa_C. The sequence goes on from NZ_JALKOV010000009.1 coordinate 118,700, forward strand.
GTGACTGTGCAAAGACCGTAAGGTTCGCTTGCGTAGCAGAAAAGCGTGACCTGGCGAGTAGGATCGGGACGAATCTGAACCTAAATAATCACGATGATGCACGGAGCGCAGCAGTAGAACATTTAACCAATGGTAAGACCAGAAAATTCTTTAGTTCGCCGGGATGCGGGAGGGAGTTCACAATAAAACAGGCTCCCGCAGGAGCCTGTTACGCACGTATCACCTTAGTTGATGATATTCAGCGTCACGTCGATGTTGCCGCGCGTGGCGTTTGAGTACGGGCAAACGATGTGTGCCGCATCAACCAGCTTCTGCGCTTCCGCCGCGTCCATCTCTGGCAGATGGATATTCAGTTTTGCTTCAATGCCAAAACCGGTTGGGATCGGGCCGATACCGACTTCGCCTTCAATCCAGGCGTCTTTTGGCATGGCGATTTTGTCGCGGCCGGCGACAAATTTCATCGCGCCGAGGAAGCAGGCAGAGTAACCGGCAGCAAACAGCTGCTCCGGATTCGTCACCTCGCCGCCCGCGCCGCCCATCTCTTTTGGTACGCCCAGCTTCACGTCCAGCACATTATCAGACGAGGTGGCGCGGCCATCACGGCCACCGGTTGCTTTGGCTTTGGCGGTGTAAATCACTTTTTCTAAAGACATCATAACCTCACTATTCGCTATATAATCGCGTGCTATTTATAAGGCACAAGGGAAACTTCACTATCTGGATGCCGCCGCAGCGACATCCCGGATGCTCAGGTGGCGCGATTCAGGTTACCGCGCAAATCGTCCAGCTGCTGTTTCAGCGCCGCCATGGTGTCGGTGTCGCAGGCGGTCGCGCACTGTACCGCTTCCGGAATGCTGGCGGCTTTTTCCTGCAGCGCGCGTCCCTGATCGGTCAGCGTGACCACCACCTGCCGCTCATCCTGACGCGAACGCTGGCGGCGCAGCAGACCGGCGCTCTCCAGCCGTTTCAGCAGCGGCGTCAGCGTGGCCGAATCGAGAAACAGCTTTTCACCAATTTCCGACACCGTCAGATCATCCTGATGCCACAGCACCAGCATCACCAGATATTGCGGATAGGTGATCTCCAGCGCCGCCAGCAGCTGGCGATAGACTTTATGCATCGCCAGGTTCGCCGAATAGAGCGCGAAACACAGATGCTGATCAAGCTGGAGTGGCGCAGGCTTCACTTTTTTGTCATCTTGATTACTGTTCATGCGACTCAATATAGATAGCGCGCTAGATAATTGCAAGCAACTTTTTCCTGGAGTGTGAAGATGCGTGATTCACTGGAAGAGCAGGCGCGCCGTTATGCCACGCAGGCACATGCCGATGCGGGCCAGCGTCGCAAATATACCGACGAACCCTATATTGTGCATCCGGCCGCCGTCGCGGAGCTGGTGCGCAGCGTCAGCGATGACGAAGCGATGATCGCTGCCGCCTGGCTGCACGATACGGTCGAAGATACCGCCAGTACCTTACTGGATATTGAAAATCACTTCGGGACGCGCGTCGCCCAGCTGGTCGATATGCTCACCGACAGCGCCCAGCCGCAGGCAAAGAATCGTACCGCCCGTAAGCTGGCGCACTTTCGCCACACCGCCGAAGCCTCGCCCGAGGCGCAAACCATCAAGCTCGCCGATATCATCGATAACACGCGCGCCATCGTGCAGTTTGATCCCAACTTTGCCCGGGTTTATCTGGTCGAGAAACAGATTCAGATTCAGCTGTTACAGCAAGGCGACCGGCGTTTATGGCAGCAGGCGAATCACATCATTGAACAGGGCATTGCGCAGCTGGCGAAACCGCCGCACAGCGTGCCGGAGAGCTGGTTTGTCAAACAGGCGGCGAAATACGGTGGCTTAAGCTGAAAAAAACCCGCCGTGCAGGCGGGTCACAGAGAACCGATAGTCGGCGTTATTCCAGCAGCTGCCGGCCCAGATACGGGTTGGCCTGCAGCAGTTTCATTAGTTTGCGAGCCGTGGCGGATGGGCGCGTGCGTTGCGCTTCCCAGCTTTTTACTGACGAGACGCTCACCCCCATCACGCGGGCAAATTCATCCACCTGCATGCCGGTCATCTCGCGTAAACGCTGCGGTTCGGGAACGGAAACGGTATTGAGTGCAATTTCTGATACGGGAGTCTTTGCATCACGTGTCAAAACAATTTGCTCAAGACTGCTGAGTAATTCGACCATTGGATCTTTTATTTCCATAGAGAACTCCTTAAAACTCACTATGAAGCACGTGAAAGTAGAGAGGTAAGCGCCACCAGGCGCTGAAACCGGCCATATCAGGCTGTATCCCGCAACAGTCCTCCCTCATCGGGGAAAGATAATGTTTTAATGAAACCATTGCGGGACACAGCCTGTTGCACACTGCTAAAAGATGTCAGGGCAATGCAACATTTAACCGGGTCTCTAAGTATGGGTCAGATCCCCGGCTTTGCTGCCTGTTTCCTGATTATTTTTTCTTCTTTCTTATACCGCAAACGGATCGATCACCATAAGTAGCTGACCCGCCTGCACTTGCTGCCCAGCCTGGCGTTGCAGGCTGTGGATTTTGCCACTGACCGGCGCCACGATCGGGATTTCCATCTTCATCGATTCAAGAATGCCGACCGTGGCACCCGCGGTAACCTCACCGCCTTCTGCCACCAGCCACTGCCACACGCTGCCCGCCACCTGGCTCTCAACGCTATGGCAGCCCGCCGGCACCACCACTTCCTCGCTGCTCTGCGCCTGTAGCTGGCTGTCGAAGGTAAACTGGCCATCGGCGCGCCAGCGTGCCAGTTCGGCGTCAAACGCCTGCTGCCGCTGCTGCTGGAACGCGTCGATCTCCGTTGCCTGTTCAGCCAGCAGCGCCTGATAGTCGGCGAGGCGAAATTCCCCGGCTTCCACGCGCAGCGGATAATCGCCCCACGGGAAACGTTCGCGGATTTGCAGCAGTTCGTCGGCACTCACCGGATAAAAACGGATTTGGTCGAAGAAGCGCAGCAGCCACGGCTGGCTAAAGGCGCTGGTGCGGCGATCGCGATTCCACATCTGTAGCGTGCGTCCGACAAACTGATAGCCGCCCGGCCCTTCCATACCATAAACGCACAGGTACGCGCCGCCGATGCCTACCGAGTTTTCCGCCGTCCAGGTGCGCGCCGGATTGTATTTGGTGGTCACCAGCCGGTGACGCGGATCGAGCGGCGTCGCCACCGGTGCACCGAGATAGACATCGCCCAGCCCCATCACCAGATACGAGGCGCTGAACACAATCTGTTTCACCGCCTCCACGCTGTCGAGCCCGTTGATGCGCCGGATAAACTCAATGTTACTCGGGCACCAGGGCGCGTTCGGGCGTACCGACTGGCTGTAGCGGGTAATCGCTTCACGACAGGCGGCATCGTCCCAGCTGAGCGGCAGCCACACGGTGCGCGATGGCACAGCCGCGTCGGCAAGATCGCCCAGCAGATTATCAGCGTGCAAAATTTGCGCCAACAGCTCACTTCTTGTGCACCGCTGCGCGTCGTAGTGCACCTGCAGCGAGCGGATACCCGGCGTCAGCTCCAGCTGGCCCGCCAGCGGATGCGCCTCCAGCCACTGCATCAGCGCGTGAACGCGAAAGCGCAGCGCAATGTCCAGCGTCAGCGCGCCGTACTCCACCAGCAGAAAACGGTCGCCCGCAGCGCGCACGCACAGTGCAGGCCGCCCTGCGGTTGCTGCATGCTGGTGCAAGATCGGATCGATCAGCGGCCGTGCGGGCGCCACGCGCACCGCTTCCGCCTGCAGATTCGCGATCTCGCTGCGCTGCGCCTGCGCCAGACGATCGGCATCAGCCAGGGCGATCGGCACAAAGCGCAGTCGATCGCCCGCTTTGAGTTGACCCAGCTTCCATAGATCGGCGTCGATCACCGTCGCCGGACAGACAAAGCCGCCCAGCGAAGGGCCGTCCGGACCGAGGATCACCGGCATATCGCCGGTAAAATCCACCGTACCAAAGGCATAGGCGTTGTCGTGAATATTGGACGGATGCATGCCCGCCTCGCCGCCATCGCTGCGCGCCCAGTCAGGTTTCGGGCCGATCAGCCGAATCCCGGTGCGGCTGGAGTTATAGTGCACCTGCCACTCAGCGGCGAAAAATTCGTCGATATCATCATCAGTAAAGAAGGCGGGCGCGCCGTGCGGACCATAAATAACGCGCAGCTGCCATTCACCGTTGAGCGGCGGCAGCAGCGTCCCGGGCAGGCTCGCCGCCTCAGCCTGACGCGGCGCGGCCAGCTGCAGCACGTCGCCGGCACGCAGCGCCCGTCCGGCATGGCCGCCAAACTTACCCAGCGTAAAGGTACTGCGGCTGCCCAGATAGCGCGGCGTGTCCAGCCCGCCGGCCAGCAGCAGATAGCTGCGGCAGCCGTCGCGCACGTCGCCCAGCGTCAGGGTTTGTCCGGCCTGCGCATGCAGCACCTGATGCATCGCCAGCGGCTGGCTGTCGAGGGTAGCCGTCAGCGGCGCGCCGCTCAGCACAAAGCTGCACGCCTGATTAAAGCGCAGCGTCGGGCCGCGCAGCGTGATTTCCAGCCCGGCCGCCTGGGCCTCGTTACCCAGCAGGCGGTTGCCGAGCTGGAAGGCGCGGCTGTCGAACGGCCCGGAAGGCGGTACGCCAACGTGCCAGTAGCCGACGCGGCCCGGCGCATCCTGCACCGTGGTGAGGGTGCCGCCGCTGAGGATATCCAGCGTCGGCGGCTGCCACGTCACGCTGCCGAGCGTGGCAGTAATGATGCGCCCCTGCTGCACGTCCGGCAGCGTACACAGCTGACGCAGCCAGCGCAGGTTGGTTTCGATACCGTACAGCTCACTCTGCGCCAGCGCTTCGATCATGCCGTCGAGCGCCCGCTGACGATCGGCCGCATGCACGATGATCTTCGCCAGCATCGGATCGTAAAACGGTGAAACCTCCATGCCACTCTCAACGCTGCTATCGATGCGCAGCGTGGCGTGATCGAGCGCCGTCGGGAACTGTACGTGGCTGAGCAGCCCGGCGCTTGGCTGAAACTGTTTGGCCGGATCTTCAGCATACAGCCGCACCTGAATCGCATGGCCCTGTGCCACCGGTTGCAGCGTCGCCAGCGGCGGCAGACGCTGCTGCGCCAGCTCCACCATCCAGCGCACCAGATCCACGCCGTATACCAGTTCAGTGACGCCATGCTCAACCTGCAGGCGGGTATTTACCTCGAGGAACCAGAACTGCTGGCTGACCTCATCGTAAACATACTCCACCGTGCCGGCGCTGCGATAGTTGACGGCGCGCGCCAGCCGTACGGCGGTGGCCTGCAACTGCGCGCGCACCGCATCGCTGAGTCGCGGCGCGGGCGTCTCCTCCAGCACCTTCTGATTGCGGCGCTGCGCCGAGCAGTCGCGTTCGCCCAGCGCAATCACGTTGCCCTGGCCATCGCCAAAAATCTGTACTTCGATATGGCGCGCCCGGGCGATAAATTTCTCTAAAAACACGCCATCGTCGGCGAAATTATTGCCTGCCAGCCGCTTCACGCGGGTAAAGGCGTCTTCCAGCTCGTCCGCGCTGTTGCAGCGCTGCATCCCGATGCCGCCCCCGCCGGCGGTGCTTTTCAGCATCACCGGATAGCCAATCTGTTGCGCGGCAGCCTGAGCCTGCTGCAATGAGGTCAGCAGGCCGCTGCCCGGCAGCAGCGGCACCGCGTTCTGCTCAGCCAGTTCACGCGCGCGATGTTTCAGGCCAAACGCCAGCATCTGCGCCGCGTCCGGTCCGAGAAAATGCAGGCCCGTCGCTTCGCAGCGCGTGACGAACTCCGGTTTTTCACTGAGAAAGCCATAGCCCGGATGCAGCGCCTGTGCGCCGCTCTGCGCGGCAATCGCCAGCAGCTTGTCCTGGTTGAGGTAGGTGTCACGCACCTGGCCCTCGCCCAGCGACCAGGCTTCGTCGGCCAGCCGCACGTGGCGCGCGTGGCGATCGGCTTCGGCATAGACGGCAATCGCCCGGATATTCATGGCCTGCAGGGTTCGGATAATGCGCACGGCAATCGCGCCACGGTTGGCAATCAATACGCGATCAATCATGACTGAATACTCTTATTGCGGCAGGTCGTCCTGCACCAGCTGTGACGGCGTAAAACGGGTCGTCCCGTTGCGTCAGAGAATCACCACACGCTGACGGCAATCGGCGTCGGGTTGTAACCGTTACAGGGATTGTTGAGCTGCGGACAGTTGGAGATCAGCACCAGAATGTTCATCTGCGCCACCATCTCAACATATTTACCCGGCGCGGAGATGCCATCGGCAAACGTCAGGCCGCCGTCGTGGGTCACCGGCACATTCATAAAGAAGTTAATGTTGTGCGTGATATCGCGGCGTGTCAGGCCAGACTCCGGGTGCGCCGCCACCGCCAGCATCCAGCTGTCACGGCAGGAGTGCATGTGGCGCTTTTCGAGGTCATAACGCACCGTATTGCTCTCGCACGAGCAGGCACCGCCGAGCGTATCGTGACGGCCACAGGTATCGGCAGTGATGGTCAACATCGGCCGGTCAAGATTAGAACGCAGCACGCTGCCGGCCGTGAGAAACACGTTGTGCTGACCGCGCAGCGTCTCGCTCATGCTGTAGCGCTCGGCGGTATCGTCGGCGTTGAAAAACAGCGTATCCGCCGCCTGATTGCCTTCCAGATCGGTAATGCGCAGCGTCTCGCCGGCAGCAATGCGCTGCAGCCAGTAATCACCAGCGTCGATCTGCTGTTGCAGACGCGCCTGCGCCGGATTTTGTTCACTCTCTTTGATCATCACACTTCTCCCTGCAGTTGATAGAGGGCGTTATTGCGCAGGCCGCGCTGGTTTTCCGCGCGCTGCAGACAGATTTCCGGCAGCGGCGCGCGCTGCGCATCCAGCGTCAGCTGCAGCGGCTGGCGCGGATAAGCGGTCGCCGGGCTGAGCGGGTGCGGACAGGTGTGCAGCAGCACCAGCGTGTCCATGGCGAAACGCAGCCGGACCTGCGCGCCGGCTTCGCCCTGGCGTTCCAGCGTCAAGCGCCCGCTGTCATCGGCGCGCACCTGGGCAAACAGGTTGAGGCAGGCCGCCATGTCGCGCTGGCCGAGGCCATATTTCGCCAGCTCCACCAGAAAGCTGTCGTAGCCGTTTTGATGGCGCAGGTTGCGCGCCTGCTGATAGTCGCTGACCCCATAGCGCGCGGCAGTCTGTGCCGCGTTCAGCGTGCCGCACACGCTCTCGTGCCAGCCGAAACTGTCCAGTTCAATGCCGCAGAAAATGCGCCCCATGTCCGAGTAGAGACAGTGGCCGGCGGTGAGCCGAAAAGTATGCTGGCACTTGAGCGTGTCCGGCGCGTTGTAGCGCTCCAGCAGGTTTTCCGGGTTATAAAACAGCAGGCTGGCGCTGGCGCCGCCCTCCACGTCGGTCAGCGTCAGCGCGCTGCCGCTGCGCATGACAAAAGACCAGTGCGCCCCGGCGGGCAGCAGGGTTTGGTATGGCTGCATCGTGCTCTCCTTTAAGCCACCTGCGTCGCGGACAGCACAGCAGCGGCGGGCTGTGTGCGATCCAGCGGCAGGTCGTAAGTGATGGTGGCGCCCCAGGCTTGCGGCGCGTGTGGATCGTGGCGCAGTTTGTCGAACACCAGCAGACGCGACGCGAGGCTGAAGCCCTCTTTCAGATCGTGGGTGATCATGAAAATGGTCAGCTGATGCTGCTGCCACAGCTGGGTGATCAGCTGATGCATCTCGCCGCGAATGCCCGGATCGAGTGCGCCAAAGGGTTCATCCAGCAGCAGAATGCGCGGCTGTTTCATCAGCGCCTGCGCCAGTGCCAGACGCTGCTGCATGCCGCCCGACAGCTGATGCGGATATTTGCTCTGCGCCTGCTCCAGTCCGACCTGCGCCAGCATTGCCTGCGCGCGCTGGCGAATCGCCTGACGTTTGCGTCCCCAGACGCGTCCCAGCCAGCGCGCGCTGCTGAACTCGTCGGCCAGCATCACGTTGCCGAGCACCGTCAGATGTGGAAACACCGAGTAGCGCTGAAACACCACGCCGCGATGGGCATCCGGCTCGTCGGGAATCGGTGCGCCATCCAGCAGCAGCTCGCCTTTGGTCGGCGCTTCGGTGCCGAGCAGCATATTCAGAAACGTGGTTTTGCCGCAGCCGGAGGCACCGACAATCGCCACGAACTCGCCGCGCTCGACCTCTATATTCAGCCGCTCCAGCACCACCTGATCGCCGTAGTGCTTTTCCAGATTTTTCAGTTGCAGTAAGGGCATCGCGCGCTCCTTATTTGGCGTGATACCACGGCCAGCAGCGTCGGCTGACGAGCCGCAGCAGCAGGTCGAGGGCAAAGGCCAGCAGGGTGATCCACGCCACGTACGGCAGAATCACATCCATGGCCAGATAGCGGCGCATCAGGAAGATGCGGTAACCGAGGCCTTCCGTGGCCGCAATCGCTTCGGCAGCAATCAGGAACAGCCACGCCGAACAGAGCGACAGCCGCACCGCATCGCACAGGCGCGGCATCAGCTGCGGCAGAATCACCCGCCACAGAATCTGCGCGCTATGTGCACCTAGCGTCTGCGCTTTGACCAGTTGCTCCTGCGGGATTTTCTGCACCTGCAGCTGCAGATCGCGCGCGATCAGCGGCGTGATGCCGATGACAATCAGCACCACTTTGGAGACTTCCCCGAGGCCAAAGCAGATAAACAGAATCGGCAGAATCGCCAGCGGCGGCACCAGCGCAAACAGCGTCACCAGCGGTGCCAGCACCGCGCGCACCACCGGCAGCGCGCCGGTGAACAGGCCGATTGCCAGCGCCAGCAGCGCGCTGATAGCAACGCCGCTCAGCAAACGCAGCAGGCTGGCGGCGGTATCGCTCCACAGCAGATACTCGCCGGTGCGCGGGCTGGGCTGAAACGCCATCCGGCTGATGGCCTCGCCCATGGCGTTGAATCCCGGCAGCAGTTTGTCTGCCGCGTTCAGGCTGAGGCGCGCATCCGACGCGAACAGATAGACCAGCAGCACCGCCAGCAGCGGCAGAATGCCAAGCAGCAGGCGGCCGAGCGGCAGCGGTTGGTAGTTGATCAATTTACGCATCGGCAGCGCCTCGCTTACAGCTGACCGGCAGCGGCCAGTTTGGTAAAGGTGTCAGTGAAGCGCAGTTTGATGTTGCTGGCATCGCCCCAGTTACCGGCCGGCGTGGCGACGCCTACCGCATCAGCGCCCGGCGCACCTTCGCCCAGCAGGCCGTGCTTAAAGGAGAACTCGGCCACCAGCTGCATGGTGGCTTTCAGCTGCGGGCTGTCGATAAAATCCAGCGTGGTTTTGGCATCGCTGAACAGGTGCGTGGCGGCAAGCTGTTGATCAAAGCCGGCCAGATCGGTACCGGATGCCTGCGCCATCTGCGTGCGCGCCGCTTTGGCACTGTCGCTCTGACCGGCCATGCTGTGCAGCGCCTCGTACCAGGCGCCGGTAAGCGCTTTGCCGAGCTGAGGATATTTGTTGAGCGTGGCGGTGTTGACCACCAGCAGGTCGAGGATTTCGCCCGGGATCTGCGCCGAGGAGAACACCAGATGGCTGTCCGGCTGCTTCTCTGCTTCCGCCAGCAGCGGATTCCACGTGACGATGGCGTTAACATCAGCGGTACCAAATGCCGCCACCAGATCGGCATCGGCGGTGTTCACTACCCTGACGTCCTTCTCGCTCATGCCGGATTTCTCCAGCGCGCGCGCCAGCAGATAGTGCGAGACCGAGAGTTCGACGAGATTGATGGGTTTGCCTTTCAGCGCGCTGACGCTGTCCGCGCCTTTGAGCAGAATGCCGTCGTTACCGTTGGAGTAGTCGCCGACAATCAGCGCGGTGCTGTCGACGCCGCCAGTGGCGGGAATGGTCAGCGCATCCATATTGGTCATGGTGCAGCCGTCAAAGCCGCCTGCGGTGTACTGATTGACCGACTCGATATAATCGTTAACCTGCACGAACTGAATATCGATGCCGTACTTATCGGCCCACTTTTTTACGATGCCGCTTTGCTGGGCGTAATCCCACGGCATCCAGCCGGCGTAAATGGACCAGCAAAGCTTAAAGGAAGGTTTAGCGGCGGCCAGCGACGGAACGCTGAACAGGGCGACGCTGCAAATCAGCAGCAGGCGCAGACAGGCTTTAATCATGATGATTCCTCTGGCGTTAACGGACGAAAATCAGGCAGGAGGCGGCGAGCAACGTTCTCGCTTTCCTCCCGGGCTTTTTTCCCGCCGTGTAACCGTCAGAGGACGGTCGGTCACTCTCGGACCAGCATCTCGCGATCGGAACCCTAGTGACCCATTGCAAATTGTGTGGCGACGTCGGTTGCCCGCTATCGCTCCTGCATCTGTCAGAAAACAGGCAATATCGGTGCCAGGTTGCTATCAGCCTGAAATACATCACTTATTGAGCAGGGCGGCTGGCGCAGACACCGTGCGCTGCACAATGGTGCAGCAGCCACGCACCAGCGTGAAGCACTGCAGACCAGCCGTTGTACAGCAGAGGCCATTGCACTATTCTTTAGGACCTTTCCCAGCGAATCGAATTTAGCCATCGTCACAACAGGAGTTGAATTATGGCGTCAGGAATTTCCCGCATCTGGATGCGTAGCGGCATGCTGCTGACCGGCGCGCTGCTTGTGCTGCAGCTCACCGCCTGCGGCGATAAAGAGGGCGATCAGCGCAAAGCCTTTAGTGATTTTCTGCAGAACACCGTGATGCGCAGCGGTGAACATCTGCCCAGCCTGAGTGAAAACCAGAAGCAAACCTTCGGTAATTACGCCGGGGATTACGCCATTCTGTATGGCTTCTCGCAGCAGGTGAATCAGGCGGTGGATCAGGGCATGCGCCCGGTGGTGGATGAGCTGGCGGCCATCCGCGTGCCGCAGGATTATCTGACGCGCCGCGACAGCCTGCGCCAGGCCAGCGGCAATCTGAGCGTGCTGACGCAGCAGATTCAGAGCGCCAAGATGCAGGCCGACAGCAGCAAAGCCACGCTGAAGCAGCCGGACGATCTGAAGAAAGTGTACGACAGCGTGTACGCCAAAGTGGTGACTCAGCCAGCCAGCACGCTGATCCCGCTGCTGCCGCAGCTGCAGGCGCTGAGCCAGTCGGCAGTTCAGGCCGGCGATTTCCTGCAGTCGCAGGGCACGCGCGTCAGCTTCAACGACGGCGGTGTTCAGTTCCCGACGCAGGAGCAGGCCACGCAGTACAATACGCTGATGAGCAATCTCGCCAGCAACACGCAGGCGCTGACCCAGGCACAAAACGCCGTACAGGGCGGTTTGCAGTAAGCCGCTCAGCGGGCAGTATCCCCCTGCCCGCTTTTTCAGATTTTCGTCACTTCCTTACATCGCTCTTTTCTGTCAGCCCAGAGTGTGATCTGGCGCATTTTCAACCAAAAATAGTTTGTGATCTCAATCACATTTGTGAAACAAACCACACCATCATGAAAGTGACTTCTGTCACATTTTTATCGCTATTGCGCGCATTTTTTCGCCAGCGTTGCTTTCTTACAGGGTATTTATGTGATCAATGTCACCTTTAAGCCCCCTGTCCACCCCAATCCAGCGTGATATGCGTCACACTTTTTCCCGACGCTACGCAGCGTAATCAACTAGTGCTAGAGTCCGCGTGCATACAGTAATGCCACGGCCCCCGCCGTAACGTCTTAACAAAAACAAACGCGCTCTCTTATTGCAGCGCGTCTCAATAAGGGGTGGGTTTATGTCCTCATCAGTCAAGGTCAAGGTTCAGAGCTTTGGTCGCTTTCTGAGTAATATGGTGATGCCAAACATCGGTGCGTTTATCGCCTGGGGTATCATCACAGCACTGTTCATTCCAACCGGATGGATTCCTAACGAAACGCTGGCCAAACTGGTTGGCCCGATGATCACCTACCTGCTGCCGTTGCTGATCGGCTTCACCGGGGGTCGTCTGGTGGGTGGCGATCGCGGCGGCGTGGTCGGTGCCATCACCACCATGGGCGTGATCGTCGGTGCCGATATGCCAATGTTCCTTGGCTCGATGATTGCTGGTCCGCTGGGCGGCTGGGCGATCAAGTCGTTTGACCGCGCGGTTGACGGCAAAATCAAAAGCGGCTTCGAGATGCTGGTTAACAACTTCTCGGCCGGTATCATCGGTATGCTGCTGGCGCTGCTGGCGTTCCTCGCTATCGGTCCACTGGTAGAAGGTCTGTCGCACATTCTCGCCGCCGGCGTAAACCTGATGGTGCAGAACAACCTGCTGCCGCTGACCTCGATCTTTGTTGAACCGGCGAAAATCCTGTTCCTCAATAACGCCATCAACCACGGTATCTTCTCGCCGCTGGGTATCCAGCAGGCCAGCGAAGCGGGCAAATCAATCTTCTTCCTGATTGAAGCGAACCCGGGTCCGGGCATGGGCGTGCTGGTTGCTTATATGATCTTCGGCCGCGGTAGCGCCAAGCAGTCGGCGGGCGGTGCAGCGATCATCCACTTCCTCGGCGGTATCCACGAAATCTACTTCCCGTACGTGCTGATGGCGCCGCGCCTGCTGCTGGCAGTGATCCTCGGCGGTATGACCGGCGTGTTCACCCTGACGCTGCTGAACGGCGGTCTGGTATCACCGGCCTCACCAGGTTCGATTCTGGCCGTGCTGGCGATGACGCCAAAAGGCGCTTACTTCGCTAACATCGCGGCGATCGTTGCGGCTTTCGCTGTCTCCTTCGTGGTTTCTTCTATCCTGCTGAAAACCAGCAAAGTGAAAGAAGAAGACGATATCGAAGCGGCAACCCAGCGCATGAAAGACATGAAAGCGCAGTCCAAAGGCCAGGCGGTTGCCGGTTCACCGGTGGTTGCCGATGCCAGCAGCGTTGACGTCAGCCACGTGCGCAAAATCATCGTCGCCTGTGATGCCGGTATGGGCTCCAGCGCCATGGGCGCAGGCGTGCTGCGCAAGAAAGTGCAGGATGCGGGCCTGAGCAATATCTCGGTGACCAACAGCGCGATTAACTCGCTGCCGGGCGATGTTGATCTGGTGATTACCCACCGCGATCTGACCGAGCGTGCGATGCGTCAGGCGCCGCAGGCGCAGCACATCTCGCTGAACAACTTCCTCGACAGCGCGCTGTACACCAATCTTACCGATCGTCTGGTGGCAGCGAACCGCAGCGAAGCCCACCGTGAAACGGTACAGACCGCGCTGGCAGACAGCTATGACGACGGCAGCGCACACCTGTTCAGACTGGGCGCGGATAACGTGTTCCTCGGCCTGAGCGCCAGCAATAAAGAGCAGGCGATTCGCTTCGCCGGCGAGCAGCTGGTGAAAGGCGGCTACGTGCAGCCGGAATATGTTGAAGCGATGCTGGCGCGCGAGCAGCTGACGCCAACCTATCTCGGCGAATCCATCGCCGTGCCGCACGGCACCGTTGAAGCCAAAGACCGCGTGCTGAAAACCGGCGTGGTATTCTGCCAGTATCCGGCCGGCGTGCAGTTTGGTGATGAGCCGGACGAAGTCGCGCGACTGGTGATCGGTATTGCCGCACGCAATAACGAACACATTCAGGTGATCACCAGCCTGACCAACGCGCTCGACGACGACAGCGTGATTGAGAAGCTGGCGAACACCACCAGCGTGCAGGACGTGCTGGATCTGTTGTCTGGCAACACTGCCCACGCGTAATCAGCGGTTTTAACTTCCCTGGGGCGGGCAAGCCCGTCCCCACTTTCCGGGGCGGACATGCCCGCCCTTTCGTCATTTGATATGGGTCAAATTTATGAAAGCGTTACATTTTGGAGCAGGTAACATCGGCCGTGGATTTATCGGTAAGCTGCTGGCGGATGCCGGTATCGAACTGGTGTTTGCCGATGTGAATCAGGTGGTACTTGATGCCCTTAACGCCCGTCATGAGTATCCGGTTCACGTGGTGGGCGAGCAGGCGCAGGTTGAAATCGTTACCGGCGTCAGCGCGGTGAACAGCACCAGCGACGACATCGTCACGCTGATCGCTGAGGTTGATATCGTTACCACGGCGGTTGGTCCGCAGATCCTCGAGCGCATCGCGGGCAGCGTGGCGCAGGGTCTGGCCAAACGCAGTGACAACGGTAATGTCCGTCCGCTGAATATTATCGCCTGTGAAAACATGGTGCGCGGCACCAGCCAGCTGAAGCAGCACGTACTGAAAGCGCTACCGCAGCAGTATCATGCGTGGGTTGAAGAGCACGTTGGCTTTGTCGATTCCGCGGTGGACCGTATCGTGCCACCGTCCGAAGCCGGCAGCACCGATCCGCTGGAAGTGACCGTAGAAACCTTCAGCGAGTGGATTGTCGACAAAACCCAGTTTAAAGGCGCGCTGCCGGACATTCCTGGCATGGAGCTAACCGATAACCTGATGGCGTTCGTCGAGCGCAAGCTGTTTACCCTCAACACCGGTCACGCCATCACCGCTTATCTCGGTAAGCTGGCCGGTCACGCCACCATCCGCGAAGCCATTCTCGACCAGAAAGTGCGTGCCGTGGTGCAGGGCGCGATGCAGGAGAGCGGCGCGGTGCTGATCCAGCGCTATGGTTTTGATGCAGAGAAACATGCCGCGTATATCCAGAAAATCCTGACGCGTTTCGAAAACCCGTACCTGAAAGATGACGTTGAGCGCGTCGGCCGTCAGCCGCTGCGCAAGCTGAGTGCCGGCGATCGCCTGATCAAGCCGACGCTGGGCACGCTGGAGTACCAGCTGCCACACGCCAGCCTGGTGCAGGGCATTGCCGCCGCGATGCACTATCGCAGCGAAGCCGATCCGCAGGCGCAGGAGCTGGCAACGCTGATCGCGCAGAAAGGCCCGCAGGCGGCACTGGCGGAGATTTCTGGCCTTGATGCCGACAGCGAAGTGGTGAGCTCAGTGGTGAGCGCTTACCACGCTATGGCATAATGCGCGCCCTTTAGTGGTCAAATCGGGCACGGCAGCAGCGTGCCCGTCGACGGTAGCTGAATGATGCAGGCAATAATGGAAGAGAAGCAGGCTTTTGAAAACCGGGTGCTTGAGCGGCTGAACGCCGGTCGTTCGGTGAGAAGCTTCCTGATCGCCGCTGTCGAACTGCTGGCGGAAGCAGTCAATCTGCTGGTGCTGCAGGTCTTTCGCAAAGATGACTACGCGGTGAAATACGCGGTGGAACCGCTGCTGCTGGGCGATGGCCCGCTGGGCGAGCTGTCGGTGCGTCTGAAGCTCATCTACGGCCTTGGGGTGATTAATCGCCACGAATACGAAGACTGCGAACTGCTGCTGGCGCTGCGTGAGGAGCTGAATCACGACACCAGCGACTACCGCTTTACCGACGATGAAGTGCTGGGTCCGTTCGGCGAACTGCACTGCGTGCTGGCCTGGCCGCCACAACCCGATTTTACCCGCGACGATGCCGCGCTGCGCGCCATGCAGCAGCAGCGCTATCTGCAGATGGTGCGCTCCACCATGGTGCTGTCGCTGACCGAGCTGATTTCCCGTATCTCGCACAAACAGGCTTTCAAGAAGCCCGCCGTGTAGCCATGCGCTTACGGCGTTCTCATCACGCGCTACTGTTCTCCCCGCCGCAGACAAAATATTACGCAGGATATTGATGCAGCGCTTTTTTTGGCGGTTGATGATTTTGCCAACAATCGTCAGATAGCGATATACTTACCGCTCCTGTGGCAAACAGACGACATCCCTATGAAATACGATACATCTGAACTCTGCGACATCTACCATGAAGAAGTGAACGTTGTTGAACCGCTTTTTTCGAACTTTGGTGGGCGCACCTCATTCGGTGGTCAAATTACCACAGTGAAATGTTTCGAAGACAACGGCCTGCTGTATGACCTGCTCGAAGAGAACGGTCGCGGTCGCGTGCTGCTGGTCGATGGCGGCGGCTCGGTGCGACGCGCGCTGGTTGACGCACAGTTAGCAAGACTGGCGGCGCAAAACGAGTGGGAAGGCATTGTGGTCTACGGCTCGGTTCGCCAGGTTGATGAGCTGGAAGAGCTGGAGATCGGCATTCAGGCGATTGCGGCGATTCCGGCCGGCGCCGCGGGCGAAGGCATCGGCGAGAGCGACGTGCGGGTTAACTTCGGCGGCGTCACCTTCTTCTCCGGCGATCATCTTTACGCCGACAACACCGGCATGATCCTGTCTGAAGACGCGCTCGACATCGAGTAATCGACAAACAAAAACGGGTGCCGCGGCACCCGTTGGTTTAAGCGCTGTGGCTTAAACTTCTTCCATTTTTCCCAGCAGTGCACGCAGGCGCTCCTGCCATACATGCTGCTCTTCTTTCAGGTGCTGATTTTCACGCGCCAGCGCTTCGTGATTGCCGGATGCCTGGCTCATTTCGTTTTTCAGGTTATTGTTCTGCTCTTTCAGCTCTTCAATTTCCATCTGCAGCAGGGTGATGGTATCAATCGCCTGCTGTACTTTCGCTTCCAGTTTCTCGAATACTTCAAATGACATCTTTCTGACCTCTCCTAAATCTTGCAAGGCGTTGATAGACCGGGCGTGCTTTAAAATAGTGCGTCCAGCCACGATGTCCCGATTGTATGTAGCCACACCCGGCAAGTCCAGCAGCACAAGGCCTGCGAGGGAAGTCTGTAACACTTTTCAGTTTATACCTGGAAAAACGCGCATCTTCGCGCATTTTTGCGCGCGGTCACACGCGCCGGGTGCAGCGCAGCGGGGGTTTTTGGCCCTAAACACAGGCAAAAGACGCGAAAACGCGCATTTTTATGACACGGCACACAAAATTCGATTTCGCTATTTCTCGTTTATGCTCGTTAACGATAAATTCACATCACCCCTACATTAGAGCTGGGCGACTCAAGGATTGAGAACAAAAACTGATAAAATTTAACCTCGCTTCAGGAATTCCATTATGAGTCAGACAACGAACACACTAAAAGGTCAGTGCATCGCCGAGTTTCTCGGTACCGGGTTGATCATCTTTTTTGGTGCCGGCTGTGTGGCGGCGCTGAAGCTGGCCGGTGCCGCATTCGGCCAGTGGGAAATTTGTATTATCTGGGGTCTTGCTGTCTCCATGGCGGTCTATCTGAGCGCAGGCGTATCCGGCGCGCACCTCAATCCGGCTGTCACGGTTGCGCTGTGCCTGTTCGCCAACTTCGAAGGCCGCAAAGTTTTACCTTATATTGTGTCGCAAATCGCTGGCGCGTTCTGTGCGGCGGCGCTGGTCTACGGTCTTTACTACAATCTGTTCTTTGATTACGAAGCCAGCCACCAGATGGTGCGTGGCAGCGTGCAGAGCCTCGATCTGGCCGGTATCTTCTCCACCTATCCGAACCCGCACATCACTGTAGGTCAGGCTTTCCTGGTGGAAATGGTGATTACCGCCGTGCTGATGGCGGTGATCATGGCGCTGACCGACGACGGCAACGGCGTACCGCGTGGCCCGCTGGCGCCGCTGCTGATTGGCCTGCTGGTGGCGGTGATTGGTGGTTCCATGGGTCCACTGACCGGCTTCGCCCTCAACCCGGCGCGTGACTTCGGTCCGAAGCTGTTCGCCTTCTTCGCTGGCTGGGGTAACGTGGCATTCACCGGTGGTAAAGATATTCCTTACTTCCTGGTGCCGATTTTTGGCCCGCTGGTCGGTGCCTGCCTCGGTGCCTTTGGTTATCGTGCGCTGATTGGCCGTCACCTGCCGGGCAACCTTGCCGAAACCACTAAAACAGAAAAACCGGTCGCGCGCGCTGAGCAGCGTAAAGCGTAAGTTTCATCGTTAATCATCAGGAAACCATAATGACTACGACTGATAAAAAATATATTGTCGCGCTCGATCAGGGCACAACCAGCTCACGTGCCGTGGTGCTCGATCATGACGCCAACATCGTCGCCGTCTCACAGCGCGAATTCACCCAGATCTACCCGAAAGCCGGCTGGGTTGAGCATGACCCGATGGATATCTGGGCGTCACAGAGCTCGACGCTGGTGGAAGTGCTGGCGCATGCCGATATCCGTTCTGACCAGATCGCCGCCATCGGCATCACCAACCAGCGTGAAACCGCGATTGTCTGGGACAAAGAGACCGGCAAACCGATTTACAACGCTATCGTCTGGCAGGATCCGCGTACCGCCGACTACTGTAACAAGCTGAAGAAAGAGGGTCTGGAAGAGTACATCCAGCACACCACCGGCCTGGTGATTAACCCCTACTTCTCCGGCACCAAGGTGAAGTGGATTCTCGACCACGTTGAAGGCGCACGTGAGCGGGCGAAACGCGGTGAGCTGCTGTTTGGTACCGTTGACACCTGGCTGGTGTGGAAAATGACGCAGGGCCGCGTGCACATCACCGATCACACCAACGCATCGCGTACCATGATGTACAACATCCACAAGCTGGAGTGGGATGCGCGAATGCTGGAGATTCTGGATATTCCGCGTGAAATGCTGCCGGAAGTGAAAGGATCGTCCGAAATCTACGGTCAGACCAACATTGGTGGTAAAGGCGGTACGCGTATTCCTATCGCCGGTATTGCCGGTGACCAGCAGGCTGCGCTGTATGGCCAGCTGTGTGTGCAGCCTGGCATGGCGAAAAACACCTATGGCACCGGCTGCTTTATGCTGATGAACACCGGTACCGAAGCGGTGACCTCCACTCACGGTCTGCTGACCACCATCGCCTGCGGTCCACGCGGCGAGGTGAACTACGCGCTGGAAGGTGCCGTATTCATCGGTGGTGCGTCCATTCAGTGGCTGCGCGATGAGATGAAGCTGATCAGCGATGCGGGCGACTCCGAATACTTCGCGATGAAAGTCAAAGACACCAACGGCGTGTACATGGTGCCAGCCTTTACCGGCCTTGGCGCACCGTACTGGGACCCGTATGCGCGCGGCGCAATCTTCGGTCTGACGCGTGGTGCCAACGCCAACCACATCATTCGTGCCACGCTGGAGTCCATCGCTTACCAGACGCGTGATGTGCTGGAAGCGATGCAGAACGATGCCGATACCCGCCTGCAGTCGCTGCGCGTGGATGGCGGTGCGGTGGCTAACAACTTCCTGATGCAGTTCCAGTCGGATATTCTCGGCACGCGCGTAGAGCGTCCGGAAGTACGCGAAGTGACTGCGCTGGGTGCGGCGTACCTCGCCGGTCTGGCAGTCGGTTTCTGGAACGATCTGGAAGAAGTCCGTGCTAAAGCGGTGGTGGAGCGTGAATTCCGCCCAAGCATCGAAACCACCGAACGCAACGTGCGCTATGCCGGCTGGAAAAAAGCCGTGGCGCGTGCCAAAGCGTGGGAAGAAGAAGAGTAAAACTGTGCTGACCCGCGGCGCCCTGCCGCGGGTTTTTCCCGTCCCCCTGCCCCGCTGTGCTACACTGCCCGCCTGTTTTTTGTCAGGTGCAGACCATGAAACGAGAACTCGCGATTGAATTTTCCCGTGTGACCGAAGCCGCTGCGTTAGCGGGCTATCACTGGTTAGGACGCGGCGACAAGAATGCCGCCGACGGCGCTGCCGTCAACGCCATGCGCATTATGCTCAACACCATCAACATCGACGGCCAGATCGTGATTGGCGAAGGCGAAATCGACGAAGCGCCGATGCTGTACATTGGTGAGAAAGTCGGTACCGGCCACGGCGATGCAGTGGACATTGCAGTCGATCCTATCGAAGGCACGCGCATGACTGCGATGGGCCAGGCCAACGCACTGGCGGTGCTGGCGGTGGGCGATAAAGGCAGCTTCCTGCACGCACCTGATATGTATATGGAAAAGCTGATTGTCGGTCCGGGCGCGCGCGGCGCTATCGATCTCAACCTGCCGCTCGCCACCAATCTGCAGGCGATTGCGCAGGCGCTTAATAAACCGCTCAGCCAGCTGACGGTGTCGATTCTCGCCAAACCGCGTCACGATGCGGTCATCGCACAGCTGCAGCAGCTGGGCGTGCGCGTGTTTGCGTTCCCGGACGGTGACGTCGCGGCCTCGATTCTCACCTGCATGCCGGACAGCGAAGTGGACGTGCTGTATGGCATCGGCGGCGCGCCGGAAGGCGTGGTGTCAGCGGCGGTGATCCGCGCCATGGATGGCGACATGCAGGCGCGCCTGCTGGCTCGTCATCAGGTCAAAGGGGATTCGGCCGAAAACCGCCGTCTGGGTGAGCAGGAGCTGCAGCGCTGTGCCGAAATGGGCATCAACGCCGGGGAAGTGCTGACGCTGCAACAGATGGCGCGTAACGATAATGTGATTTTCGCGGCGACCGGCATCACCACGGGCGATCTGCTAAAGGGCATCACGCGCCAGGGCAACATCGCCACCAGCGAAACGCTGCTGGTGCGCGGCAAATCGCGCACCATTCGCCGCATTCAGTCGATCCACTATCTGGACCGCAAAGACGCGGCGCTGCATCCTTTTATCCTGTAACCGTCTGTTTGCCGCTCTCCGGATGACGCGAGAGCGGCCACCAGCACAGCAGCATCACCAGCGACGTCACAAACATCAGCATGCCGAGGCTCGACTGATCGTGCTGCGGCAGCAGCGCTGAGAGCCACGCCACCACGCCAGAACCGAGATTCTGCAGACCGCCAATCAGCGCACCGGCGCTGCCGGCCAGCCACGCGTAGGGCTCCATCGCGCCAGAGGTCGCCAGCGGAAACAGCATGCCGGCACCAAAGAAGAACAGCGCAGCCGGCACCAGTAGCGTCCAGATATTCATCACGCCAAACCACGCCGGCAGCCACATCAGCAGGCCCGCCAGCAGGCAGCTGTTCACGCCATACCACATCAGCGTATGCCAGGACTTTTGTTCGCGGCCGGCAAACCAGGCACCAAAAAACGCCGCCGGAATCGGCAGAATAAACAGGATGCTTACCGTCAGCCCGTCCAGCCCCAGCACGCCCGCCATCAGCACGCCACAGCTGGCCTCAAATACCGCAATGCCCGCCAGCGCGCCGATCAACAGCAACAGATAACGCACAAAGTTGCCGTCGCTGAGCAGCGTGATGTAGCGGCGCAGAAACGGTGTCGCGGGCGCATCCGCCGGACGGGTTTCCGGTAGCCAGCGCGCCATCGCGGCCGTTACGCCAACACACAGCAGCAGCAGGAAAGCAAAGCAGGCGTGCCAGCCAAACAGATGGGTCAGCAGCGCGCCGATTACCGGCGCCAGCAGCGGGCTGACCAGAATGCCCATGTTGAGCAGGCTGTTGGCCTGGCGCAGCGCAATGCCAGAATAGAGATCGCGCGGCATGGTGCGCGCCATCACGCCAGCCACGCCGGTGCCCAATCCCTGTACCGCACTGCCCAGCACCAGCACACTCAGCGACGGCGCAAACAGGGCGATCAGCGCGCCCGCCGCGAAGATCGTCATGCCCGCGAGGATCACCGGACGCCGGCCAATGCTGTCCGACAGCGGACCGTAGATCAGCTGCGATCCGCCGTAGGTCATCAGATAGGCCGCCATCACCTGCTGCATGGCGCCGCTGCGCACGTTAAGCGCCTCTGCCATGTTCGCCATCGCGGGCACATAGATGGTCTGGGCCATCTGTCCGACCGCCACCAGCACAATCAGCATGAACAGCAGGAAGCGGTTTTGCGTATTACTCATCATCATGGAACAAAATGTCTGCCTGAGAAACAAAGTAAAGACAGCACTAAACAGGGCTGTCAGAGAGTTATGGCGGCAAAAATATCAGGAATTGCTGACAAAGCGAGAGGCAGACGTAAAGCGGGAGAACGGGCACCGTCAAGCTTCTGCACCAGGCTGTAACGTGGCCGCTACAGTTGCTGTTCCGTGCTAATGATTTGTCGCAGAGAGCCCTTTGCCCGCTGCGGGGCTGGAAATCTGGCGCTGGGCTGACGAAGATAGTAAGAGAGGAATAAGTCATCATCAGGAGCAAACATGGCTGAGTGGATCAATGCAGAAGTAAAAGAAGTGAAAAACTGGACCGATGCACTGTTCAGTCTGCGCGTTACTGCGCCCATCGACCCTTTTACCGCCGGACAGTTTGCCAAGCTGGCGCTGGAAGTCGATGGTGAACGCGTGCAGCGCGCCTACTCCTACGTTAACGCGCCGCACGATCCGCTGCTGGAGTTCTATCTGGTGACGGTGCCGGAAGGAAAGCTCAGCCCGCGCCTGCAGGCGCTGCAGCCCGGCGATCAGGTGATGGTGACCAAAGAGGCGGCCGGTTTCTTTGTGCTGGATGAGATCCCCGACTGCCAGACGCTGTGGATGCTGGCGACCGGCACGGCAATCGGTCCGTACCTGTCGATTCTGCAACAGGGCGAAGGGCTGGAGCGCTTCGACAACATTGTGCTGGTACACGCTGCGCGCTATGCCGCCGACCTCAGTTTTCTGCCATTGATGCAGCAGCTGCAGCAGCGCTATCAGGGCAAGCTGCACATTCAGACCGTGGTCAGCCGCGAGCAAATGCCCGGTTCACTGCATGGCCGCGTGCCGCAGCTGATCGAGAGCGGGGAACTGGAAAACGCCGTCGGCCTGCCGATGCACGCCGACACCAGCCACGTGATGCTGTGCGGTAATCCGCAGATGGTGCGCGATACTCAGCAATTGCTAAAAGATAGCCGCGACATGCGCAAGCATTTCAAGCGTAAACCGGGCCACATGACCAGCGAGCATTACTGGTAATCACGCCAGCCGTAAAATGTCAGATTTTTCCCGGCGCGGGTTTTGACTTTCAGCGGTAAAAACCGTTCTAATCGTGGGCTAAGTGAATGATTTAGGGCCGAAGCAATGAAGAATCTGCCAGTCGCGCTGCTGCTCAGCGTCGCACTGACATTTCCCGCCTGGGCGGAGGACGCGCCCGCGCAGGATCGCAACGATCACCTGCCTGCGGCACCGTATCTGCTGGCGGGTGCGCCCACCTTTGATATGACCATCGCCCAGTTCCGCGAAAAGTACAACGCCGCTAACCCAGACCTGCCGCTGCAGGAGTATCGCGCCATTGATAACCGCGATGACAAGAGCCACCTGACGCGCGCCGCCAGCAAAATCAGCGAAACGCTGTATGCCTCTACCGCGCTGGAACAGGGCACCGGCAAGATTAAAACGCTGCAGATTACCTGGCTGCCGGTGCCCGGCCCGGATATGAAAGCGGCACAGACGCGCGCCATGGATTACATGACTGCGCTAGTGCGCTTTTTTGTGCCCGGTTTATCGCCGGAAGAGGGACACAAAAAGCTCGATGCGTTGCTCAGCGCCGGCAAGGGCGCACGCTATTTTGCCCGTACCGAAGGTGCACTGCGCTTTGTGGTTGCCGACAACGGTGACAAAGGGCTGACCTTCGCCGTCGAGCCCATCAAACTGGCGCTCGCTACCCCCTGATCTCCCCGGCAAAAATGACGAAAAGCAAAGCCAGCGACCCATTTGATCTCTATACTGTCTGGCAGACATCGCTGCCCCGATGGCAGCGCTATTTCATGAATCGCGTTATGCGGAGGAAAGAATGCGACATCCACTGGTTATGGGTAACTGGAAACTGAATGGCAGCAAGCACATGGCGGGCGAGCTGATTGAAGGTCTGCGCAAAGAGCTGTCAGGAGTGGAAGGCTGCGGTGTGGCGATTGCTCCGCCGGCGATCTATCTGGATCAGGCTAAACACGCGATTTCCGGCAGCCACATTGCGCTGGGTGCGCAGAACGTTGACGTGAACCTGTCTGGCGCTTTCACCGGTGAAACCTCTGCCGAGATGCTGAAAGACATCGGCGCGAAATACATCATCATCGGCCACTCTGAGCGCCGCACCTACCACAAAGAGAGCGACGAGTTCATCGCGAAGAAATTCGCCGTGCTGAAGGCCGCAGGCCTGGTGCCGGTACTGTGCATCGGTGAGACCGAAGCGGAAAACGAAGCGGGCAAAACCGAAGAAGTGTGCGCACGTCAGATCGACGCCGTGCTGGAAACCCAGGGCGCTGCCGCCTTTGAAGGCGTGGTTATCGCCTATGAGCCAGTCTGGGCCATAGGTACCGGCAAATCAGCCACCCCAGCGCAGGCGCAGGCAGTACACAAATTCATTCGTGACCACATCGCGAAGAAAGATGCCGCAATCGCTGAGCAGGTAATTATTCAGTACGGCGGTTCGGTTAACGACAAAAATGCCGCTGAACTGTTCACCCAGCCAGACATCGACGGCGCGCTGGTGGGCGGTGCATCTCTGAAAGCCGACGCTTTCGCCGTGATCGTCAAAGCCGCTGCAGCAGCGAAAAACGCGTAAGTTTCTCACGCAGAGAAAGGCGGCTGATGAGCCGCCTTTTTTATTGCCTGATTGGTCGCGACGCGACTTACTCCAGCAATCGGCACTGGTGATCCTGCAGTTCTTCCGCCGAACCGCGATTCAGCTTCAGCCAGTTGCGCTCCAGCGCCATCAGGGCCAGACGGCCATCCGGCAGCTGGGCCAGCGCCAGCCCGTATTTGCCCATCTCACCGCGCGCATGCGGCACCTCTTCTGCCAGCCGGATAAACACGCTCTGCTGCGCCAGTTCGGCGGTGCTTAGCGTGCGAATCAGCCAGCGATGCCGCAGCAGCGTTGCCGTCTGCCACTGTGCGTTCAGCTTCGGTGCCAGCGTATCCAGCTGCTGACGCACCTCCGGTCGCAGGCAGGAGATATGGATGTGCAGCTGATTCTGGGTCCGGCCATACTGTGCGTTGATGGCCAGCGACAGCACACGGTCGTCGACAGGCGCACCGCGTTTCTGCGCCAGCAGGCTGCGCTGCTGCCAGGCTGCGGCAAACAGATTGGGCGTGGTGGGATCGAGAAGGATCGGGCTTTCCATGCCGGTGATTTTCGCTATCGGCATCAGCAGATATTGCAGCGGGCCGTTCAAATCTTTGAGCGTCACATAACCCTGCGCCAGATTGACCTGCTGACAGGGTGCCGGCTTACCGTGTTGTGTCATATCCGGCACGCACTTTTCGCTGACGATCTGCCACAGCGCATCAGCGTTTTTATGGAAATGCAGCGCGCCGGCGATCAGTCCGGCAATCAATATGATGAATGCGACAAGCAGCAACTTAACAGTACGGCGGCGCCCCTGCATGGCCAGATCCTCAGTGATAAGCTGCCTGCATCCTCACCTGTAGCCGGCGGAAAGTCACGGCTTTTTCCGCGCTGCAAAGCAAAACGGCCAGCATAGAGCTGACCGTTTCGTTACGATGAAAACGCGGTTACGGTTTCATGACCTGATCGTAGCTGCCGCCGTCGGCAAAGTGCGCTTTCTGCGCTTTGCTCCAGCCACCAAACTTGTCATCAATGGTGAACAGTTTGACCGGCGCGAAGCTGCTGGCAAACTTCTTCGCCACCTCAGGATCGCGCGGACGATAATAGTTTTGTGCCGCGATGGTCTGGCCTTCCGGTGAGTAGAGATATTTCAGATACTCTTCTGCCACTTTACGCGTGCCCTGCTCATCCACCACTTTATCGACTACCGAGACTGTCGGTTCGGCAAGGATTGATTCGCTCGGCGTAACGATTTCAAACTTATCTTTGCCCAGCTTATCGACCGCCAGATAAGCTTCGTTTTCCCATGCAATCAGCACATCACCGATACCGCGCTCAACGAAGGTATTGGTCGCGCCGCGTGCGCCGGAATCCTGCACTTCAACGTTTTTAAACAGCGCTTTGACGTAGGCCAGCGCTTTCGCCTGGTCGCCGTGGTTTTGATCCAGCGCCCAGCCCCAGGCCGCCAGATAGTTCCAGCGTGCACCGCCGGAGGTTTTCGGGTTTGGCGTGATCACGGAAACGCCTGGCTTAATCAGATCCGGCCAGTCATGAATGCCTTTAGGATTGCCTTTGCGCACCAGGAACACGATGGTGGAAGTATAAGGTGCCGAGTTGTCTGGCAGACGTTTGATCCAGTTTTTATCAATACGACCGCGGTCAGCAATAGCATCGACGTCGGACTGCAGCGCCAGCGTAACCACATCCGCGCGAATGCCATTGATCACGGAAGTCGCCTGCTTACCGGAACCGCCGTGCGACTGGCGAATCACCACGTTATCGCCGGTTTCCTGCTTATAGTGCGCGCTAAATGCTTTGTTGTACTGCTCGTACAGCTCACGGGTTGGATCGTAAGAGACGTTTAACAGCTGAATATCCTTAGCCAGAACACTGGTTGAAGCCAGTAACAGGGTGACACCAATACTCCACTTGTTCATTGCTTGCTCTCCCGAGGTCGTTATAGAATAAGACTGACACAAAGCATTCTACGGATTAAAGAATTAAAAATAAGCCGTTATAACTATGGGGAATATAGAGGGGCATAAAAAAGGGCGCGAAAGCGATCGCGCCCGATGAGTCATTGATTAGTAAAGTTTTTTCGCGGTATCCAGCCAGTCACGCTTGAACGGACGCTTCATGTTTTCAATCGCGTCGATGATGTCGTGGTGCACCATCTTCTCGTTCTGAATACCCACGCAGCGACCGCCGTAGCCCTGCAGCAGCAGCTCAATCGAATAAGCGCCCATACGCGATGCCAGGATACGGTCGTAAGCGCATGGCGCACCGCCGCGCTGGATGTGGCCGAGCACGGTGGCACGGGTTTCACGCTTGGTTTCCGCCTCAATGAAGTGCGCCAGATCGTCGATGTCACAGATGTGTTCGGTGATGGCTACGATGGCGTGCTTCTTACCTTTCGCGATACCGGCCTGAATCTCTGCCACCAGCTCTTCGCGCGTGTAAGGGATTTCAGGCAGTACGATAAACTCACAGCCACCGGCAATGGCCGCCGCTAAGGTCAGGTCACCACAGTAGCGGCCCATCACTTCAACGATGGAGATACGCTGATGTGAAGAAGAGGTGTCGCGCAGGCGGTCAATCGCTTCCACCACGGTTTCCAGCGCGGTGAAATAACCGATGGTGTAATCGGTACCGGCTACGTCGTTGTCGATGGTGCCTGGCAGACCGATGCACGGGAAGCCCATTTCAGTCAGGCGTTTAGCACCCATGTAGGAACCGTCACCGCCGATCACCACCAGCGCATCAATGCCGCGCTTTTTCATGTTTTCGATCGCGACCTGACGCACTTCTTCGTTGCGGAATTCCGGGAAACGCGCTGAGCCGAGGAAGGTGCCGCCGCGGTTAATCATGTCCGACACGCTGTAGCGGTCGAGGTTGATCATTCGGTCTTCGTACAAACCCAGATAGCCGTCATAGATACCAAAAACTTCAAGGCCTTCACTCAGCGCGGAACGGACAACTCCGCGAATGGCTGCGTTCATGCCTGGGGCGTCGCCGCCGCTGGTCAGTACTCCGATTTTTTTGATCATGACAACCTCTGGATTGTTCAAAACTAAGGATTATTCCTGCCTGTCGACCGGTGTGGACCAGCTCGCGATCGCACGGCTTAATAGTTGCAGATAGTATATCAAAGGCTTGATGCTGAATTGATTCAGGTCAGACAAGTTTTCGCTAATTTTTTACAAAGTTGTTAGCGTTACGTCATTTTTATTACGTAACGCTATGATTTTTAACTGCTAAAACTGGAAAAAACCCTGCTGATTTTGCGGCACAACAGAACAGGGGTCCTGATGAATGATCACATCCGAGCCGGGAAATTTTTGCCGTAACGCCTGCTCAATCTGATCAGCCACCTGGTGCGCCTGCACCAGCGGGAGATGATCGTCCATCTCCAGGTGAAGCTGGATGAACCGCGTCGGGCCGGACTGGCGCGTACGTAACGCATGCGCTCCGCGCACGCCGGGCCAGTGGCTTACCAGCGCGATAATCGCCTGTTTTTCCTGCTCCGGCAACGCGCGATCGAGCAGCGACTGTACCGCTTCATACCCCATGCGCAGCGCGTTGTAGAGGATATACACGCCGATGCCGAGCGCAAACAGCGCATCCGCACGCTTAAAACCATAACTGCTTAAGCCCAGCGCCACCAGGATCGCGCCGTTCATCACCACATCGGACTGATAATGCAGCATATCTGCACGGATCGCCTGGCTGCGGGTGCGTCGTACCACCCAGCGCTGAAAAGCGACCAGCACCAGCGTCGAGCAGAGCGCAATCAGCGTCACCACCACACCAACCAGCGGTGCACGCAGCGTTTCCGGCGAGGCGAGGTGCTGCAGGCCGGTAAGAAACAAAAACAGCGCCGATCCGGAGATAAACATGCTTTGCGCCAGTGCTGCCAGTGATTCCGCTTTACCGTGACCAAAGGTGTGATCGTCATCGGCAGGCTGCAGCGAATAACGCACCACCAGCAGATTGGTCAGTGACGCGGCGATATCGACCAGCGAATCCACCAGCGCCGCCAGCACGCTGACCGAACCGGTGTACCACCAGGCGAAAATTTTCACGATCAGCAACAGCGTTGCCAGCGTGGTCGCCGCCAGCGCCGCGCGGTTTACCAGTTTTGCATAAGACGGATCCATGCCTTGCCTCGTCAGGCGCTGCAGCACGCCATGCGGTGGAAAATGGCTCAAGTTTATCACTCTCTGGTGCCGACTGCGTGACAGGATGGCGAAACGGAAGCCCTTTGCCGGCAAATTCAGGGCAAAAAAAAACCCGCCATCATGGCGGGGAAGACAGGGATGGCGTCCATTTATTTAATCTATTCTCTTGAAATAAAATGATTTATTTCATGGCACATCCATCTATTGACCACATTATAAAAAGCCCCGCTTATCTGGCGGGGTTTACTTTAACTAGTTAGCCATACTTTCTGGCGAAATCTTCGTCAGAAGAGCACAGGTACAGAATGAATTCGACAAAGGCAATAAATGCTGGAATAAACGTCCAGCAGAAAATGAGATAAAGTAGCCCCTGCCCAACCCGACCTAAATAAAATTTATGAACCCCAAACCCTCCAAGGAAAAATGCCAGCAGCGCTGCTGCAATACGGCTCTTATTTCCCTGTGCCTGAGTTGGTTGAGTTGCACCGCAGTGTGGGCAAGCCTTTGCGGACTCGTGAATTTCCTTACCGCAACCACGGCAAAAAACCATTCCAGACATAATCACTCCATAATTAATTTGTTTTAAGTCATTCGAACATCGGCAGGCCTACGCCAAACCTTTACTCACAAAAACGCCCCTTGTAAGGGGCTGGGTTTACTTCAAAGAGTCAAACTCAACTGGTTTTCACCGTAGTTAGACCGAGGAAAAGCACCCGCCGGAATCCCATGAGCCCTCGCGGAAGGCGTCAAATTGTTCAGGTAATTTTCTACAGTCTCCAGAGTAGTGAATGACTGCCCGCACAGCATGTTCGAGCACTGGTGATAGCTGCGACGAGTTTCTCTGCTGAGCATCAGGCAAGTACGGGTTCTTGCGGCGGCGTTACACTTTGGGCAGGTGAACATAAGACCTCACCGCTTCTGATGTAACTCGCCGAGCAGTTTAAGAGATGTCTGATTTATAATCTATTCATCATCACTATTTTCTTCCGCATCCCAGTCCATGATGCTCACTTCCAGTTCCAGCACGGTGATGAATCCATTTCAATTAATTGTGTTATTCACCCGCCTGATCACCCAGTCCGCAGCATCAATGGTTGGCTTGAAGCCTGACACGTTAGCATGCAGCTCAGGAAATAAATCAGCCCTGCCGCGTGCCAGGGTAATTGGTGGAAAGTTCATAGCGTCACGCTGAAGAACGGGAAAATTGAGCGGATGCACCTGCGTAAACCATCTCGCAGATTGGTGATATGCCGGCAAACGCCTTTAGCAATAAGAAATCTGCTCCAGCTGCGAACGCCCAGACTTGCAGCGGGAATATCACTAGCCACGATTAACCGTGATGTTTATCGCCTTTCTGGCATGTTCTCGACGTTGATTAAGCTCGGTGAGTATCGCCAGCCAAATCCGGTAAAGGAGCTGCCGCCCTTAAAACAGACGGAACGTGATTCAATGCGGGTACGTATGGGACGCATCCACTTTTTCGCTACCAGGAACGGTAAAAGCAGGGTGATCCCGATTTCGTCAGAGCTGGAGAAGCTGATCAGCTCTCGCAAAAGCGGGAAGTTATTCAAAGTCGCTTATGAGAGCTTCAAAGAAAAGCTGCGAACCGCAGTACCAGCGTTGCCGCGCGGGCAGGCGACATACGTTCTCAGGCACACCTTCGCGAGTCATTTTATGACGAACGGCGGAAACATCATCACCCTGCGTGACATTCTCGGGCATGCGAAAATTGAGCAGACAATGATTTACGCCCACTTCGCGCCAGAGTTCCTCCTACACGCTGTAACGCTCAATCCATTAAGGAGAGGGCTGGAAGCTGTCGGGATAGAAAAAAAGCAGCGAGGGTGGCGGAGAGCCAGCCATAACTGATGGATGAGGCTAGCCAGGAAAGCGTGTCCACCTTGTGTCCACTGCTGACCACAATGTGACCCTTTTCCAGTTGCTTATAACTGGTTTCTGTAGGTTGATAAATCAAAATAACTAACTGGTTTAGCTTAATTTTATTAAGTTATTGATAAAAAAAACCCCGCCATCATGGCGGGGAAGACAGGGATGGTGTCTATGGCAAGGAAAACAGGGATACTATGTTACTGGTTACTGCTGGTACTACTCACTGCTTGCAGCGGTGATGAGGGCTGCAATCCGGAGAGCCGACGCGCTTCGTTCAGGCGCCGCTCAAAATTCTTCTGCAATATCGCTTGCTGCGCAGGCGTTAGCAGGTGATACATCTGATTACGAACCCGGGCCATCTCGATTTGCAGTTCTACCTGCTCGCGGGCCTGTTTCTCTGCCTGCTGGCGGATAGCCGATTCGTTAAATTTGTCTGCAATGACAAGGTCATGCATAGTTTCTATGTCCTGAACGCTTAACACCGGGCGTTCATGGCGCGCTTGCTGCATCAGATCGCGCATCTGTTGCCGCTGTTGTTCAGTCAGCTCAATACCATCGAACATGTAGCTTTGCGGATTTTGCGTCATACTGCCTGTCGTCAATCCGCCGTTATGATGCATCTCGTCAATCGTCGTCGTGTCTGCTGCTTCTGCGCTGGCGTGACTGAGAACCATCGCTGAGGCAAAGACGACGGCGGTTAAGTAGCGCATCGTTTACTCCCGGTTCGTTCCGTTTTGCGATTCAACGAGAGCTAGTGTACGGCGACAGCTGCAAACATCCGTCAGGGGGTGTAAAACTACGTAAAGCGTTGGATTGCCACTATAGGAACACGGTATTTTGCCTGCGGAGGGCAACAAAAAATGAATAAAATCCTGTTGGTTGATGACGACCGCGAATTAACTTCGCTGCTTAAAGAACTGCTTGAAATGGAAGGTTTTGAGGTGATTGTCGCCAGCGATGGCGAGCAGGCGCTCAATCTGCTGGACAACACCGTCGACCTGCTTTTGCTCGATGTCATGATGCCGAAGAAGAACGGTATCGACACGTTAAAAGAGCTGCGCCAGCAACATCAAACGCCCGTCATTATGCTGACCGCACGCGGCAGCGAACTGGACCGTGTCCTCGGCCTTGAGCTGGGTGCGGATGACTATCTGCCGAAGCCGTTTAACGATCGCGAACTGGTGGCGCGTATCCGTGCAATTCTGCGCCGTTCCAACTGGAGCGAACAGCAGCAACAGCACGATAACAGCTCACCGACGCTGGAAGTGGATTGCCTGCGCCTGAATCCGGGCCGTCAGGAAGCCAGCTTCGACAGCGAAACGCTGGATCTGACCGGTACCGAGTTTACCCTGCTCTATTTGCTGGCACAGCATCTTGGCCAGGTGGTATCGCGCGAACATCTCAGCCAGGAAGTACTGGGCAAGCGCCTGACGCCGTTTGACCGCGCCATTGATATGCACATCTCTAACCTGCGTCGTAAGCTGCCGGAACGTCGTGATGGTCACCCGTGGTTTAAAACGCTGCGCGGACGCGGCTATCTGATGGTTTCGGCATCATGATTGGAAGTTTGACCACCCGCATCTTCGCCATCTTCTGGCTCACCCTGGCGCTGGTGTTGATGCTGGTACTGATGGTGCCCAAACTCGATTCGCGCCAGATGACTTCGCTGATGGAGAGCGAACAGCGCCAGGGCACCATGATTGAGCAGCACGTAGAGGCGGAGCTGTCACAGGATCCGCCTAACGACCTGATGTGGTGGCGCCGTCTGTTCCGCGCCATTGATAAATGGGCGCCGCCCGGTCAGCGCCTGCTGCTGGTCACCAGCGAAGGCCGGGTAATCGGCGCACAGCACAACGAAATGCAGGTGATCCGCAACTTTATCGGCCAGTCCGATAATGCCGATCACCCGCAGAAGAAAAAATATGGCCGCGTTGAGATGGTCGGCCCCTTTGCGGTTCGCGACGGCGAAGACAACTACCAGCTCTATCTGATTCGTCCCGCCACCAGTTCCCAGCTCGATTTCGTCAACCTGCTGTTTGACCGTCCTCTGCTACTGCTGATCGTCACCATGTTGATCAGCTCGCCGCTGCTGCTGTGGCTGGCGTGGAGCCTGGCGCGTCCGGCACGCAAACTAAAACATGCGGCGGATGAAGTGGCGAGCGGAAATTTGCGTCAGCACCCGGAACTGGAATCGGGCCCGCAGGAATTTCTCGCTGCCGGCTCCAGTTTCAACCAGATGGTGAGCGCGCTCGAACGCATGATGACGGCGCAGCAGCGTCTGCTGTCAGATATCAGCCATGAATTACGCACGCCGCTGACGCGCCTGCAGCTGGCCACTGCGCTACTGCGCCGGCGTCATGGCGAAGGCAAAGAGCTGGAGCGCATTGAGACCGAAGCACAGCGACTCGACGGCATGATCAACGACTTGCTGGTGCTGTCGCGCACTCAGCACAAAAACGCGCTGGTGAGCGAAGCGATGAAGGCCAACCAGCTGTGGAACGGCGTGCTGGAAGATGCCAAATTCGAAGCGGAGCAGATGGGTAAAACCATGGACGTGCCGTATCCGCCCGGTCCGTGGCCGCTGTACGGTAACCCACACGCGCTGGAAAGTGCGCTGGAGAACATTGTGCGCAACGCACTGCGCTACTCGCACACGCACATCAGCGTTAGCTTTGCCGTGGATATTCAGGGCATCACCGTGCACGTCGACGACGACGGTCCCGGCGTCAGCCCGGAAGACCGCGAGCAGATTTTCCGTCCGTTCTACCGCACCGACGAAGCGCGCGACCGTGAATCCGGCGGCACCGGGCTCGGGCTGGCGATTGTCGAAACCGCCGTGCAACAGCACCGCGGCTGGGTGAAAGCCGATGACAGCCCGTTAGGCGGTCTGCGCCTGACGCTGTGGCTGCCGCTGTACTCCGCCCGGCAATAATTTGCTATGCTGCGGCCCTCGTTTCCGGGGGCCTTATGCTAAACATCGTTTTATTTGAACCAGAAATCCCGCCAAATACAGGCAACATTATCCGCCTGTGCGCCAATACCGGCTTTCAGCTGCACCTGATTGAGCCGTTAGGCTTCGCCTGGGATGACAAACGCCTGCGCCGCGCCGGACTGGATTACCATGAATATACCTCGCTGAAAAAACACGCCAGCTACGCCGACTTTCTGGCGTCGGAAGCGCCGCAACGGTTGTTCGCGCTGACCACCAAAGGCATGCCCGCGCACAGCGCCGTCAGCTATCAGCCGGGCGACTACCTGATATTTGGTCCGGAGAGCCGTGGCCTGCCGCCAGAAATTCTCAATGCGTTGCCGGCAGAGCAGAAGATCCGCATTCCGATGCGCGCAGAGAGCCGCAGCATGAACCTGTCGAATGCAGTGTCAGTCGTGGTGTATGAGGCGTGGCGCCAGCTGGATTATGCTGGCGCGCTGATTAAAGGCTAGATACCGTCGCCGTACTCAAAACCGGCGCCGGTGAAGTGCTGATCCATATCCATTGACGGCTTGTCGCTGGCTGGCTTGCCGACAATGCGCGCCGGCACGCCGGCCGCCGTGGTGTGCGGCGGCACCGGTTGCAGCACCACCGAACCGGCGCCGATTTTCGCACCGCGTCCGACTTCAATATTGCCGAGAATTTTGGCCCCCGCGCCTATCATCACCCCTTCACGAATTTTCGGATGGCGATCGCCGCTGGTTTTGCCGGTACCGCCCAGCGTTACCGACTGCAGAATAGAGACGTCATTTTCCACGATCGCCGTTTCGCCAATCACGATACCGGTCGCGTGGTCCAGCATGATGCCGCGCCCGATGCGTGCCGCCGGATGGATATCCACGGCAAAGGAAACGGAGATTTCGTTTTGCAGATACACCGCCAGCGCGCGCCGTCCCTCTTTCCACAGCCAGTGGCCAATGCGATAAGCCTGCAGCGCGTGGAAGCCTTTCAGATAGAGCAGCGGCGTTGAATATTTATCGACGGCCGGATCGCGCTGGCGCACCGCCTGAATATCGTACGCGGCCGAGACAATCATCTCGCGATCCTGACGATAAGCTTCTTCTACAATTTCGCGCACGGCAATGGCGGGCATGATCGGGTTGGCGAGCTTGTTTGCCAGCATGTAGCTGAGCGCACTACCGAGATTTTCGTGTTTGAGCAAGGTCGCATGGTAAAAACTGGCCAGCATCGGTTCACAATCGGCCAGCGCTCTGGCTTCGGCTTTGATATGGTTCCAGACCAGTTCTAACTCTTCAGACGACATTGCTGTGTGCTCCCGATAAAAAAGCGCCCGATGAGGCGCTACAGGTGATAATGCTTAAGCGTCCTGCTTTAGCTTTGGCTGTTTTCGTCCTTCCTTGTACGACCAAGCAGGCTCAATGCTGCCTCTCGCGCCGATTTTTCGCAATATAATACCTGATAAATTTGCTCGGTTATTGGCATTTCCACGCCGACGCGCGCCGCTAACGCTTTGACTTCTTTCGTGTTTCGGTAGCCTTCTACAACTTGTCCGATAATGCGTTGCGCCTCATCAACGCTCTCACCCTGCCCCAGCATCATGCCGAAACGGCGGTTGCGCGACTGATTATCGGTACAGGTCAGCACCAGGTCGCCAAGGCCTGCCATCCCCATAAAGGTAGTAGGATCGGCACCCAGCGCAGCACCGAGACGGCTCATTTCTGCCAGACCGCGGGTGATCAGCGCCGTACGCGCGTTGGCACCAAAGCCAATGCCGTCGGAGATACCGGCCCCAATGGCAATGACGTTTTTCACCGCCCCGCCCAGCTGCACGCCGATAAAGTCCGGATTGTTGTAAACGCGGAAGCTTTTGCCGCAGTGCAGCTTTTGCTGCAGGTCGTCGGCAAACTGCGCGTCGGTGGCGGCCAGCGCGATGGCCGTCGGCAAACCGGCCGCCAGCTCTTTCGCAAAGGTCGGGCCGGAAATCACCGCCAGCGGGATAGTGTCGCCGAGAATCTCGCGCGCGACATCCTGCAGCAGCCGCCCGGTCTCTTTCTCCAGCCCTTTAGTGGCCCAGACAATGCGCGAATCCGCGCGCAGCAGCGGTTTCAGCTGCATCAGCACATCGCCAAATACATGGCTCGGCACCACCACCAGCAGATCGCGGCTGGCGCTGACGACTTGCGCTAAATCGGCTTCAGGAACGAGATTATCAGGGAAAGGAACATCGGGCAGGAAAGCGGTATTGCATCGGTCAGCCTGTAGCTGCGCCACGCTTTGTGGATTGTGGCCCCACAGCAGAACCGGATGGCCATTACGGGCCAGCGTAATGGCCAGAGCGGTGCCGTACGATCCGGCACCGATGACGCTAATCGAAGCGTTGAGTGTAGTCATCAGGCATCCTGACGTGGCGCTTCGCCTTCACCCTGCTGCTGCAGATAGTTCATGAACAGCGCATCAAAGTTGACCGGTGCCAGGTTAAGCTGCGGGAAAGTACCGCGCGATACCAGGCTGGTGACGCACTCGCGCGCATACGGGAACAGAATGTTCGGGCAGTATGCACCGAGGCAATGCGCCATCTGCGTGCCTTCGATACCGCTGATGGTGAAGATACCGGCCTGCTGCACTTCGCACAGGAACGCGGTGTCTTCGCCCACGGTAGCGGTGACAGTAACGCGCAGCACGACTTCATACACTTCATCCGCCAGCTGAGAAGAAGCGGTGTCCAGATCCAGCTTCACTTCCGGTTCCCACTCTTTCTGGAAAACCTGTGGCGCGTTTGGCGCTTCAAACGAAACGTCTTTAGTGTAAACGCGTTGAATCTGGAACTGCATTTCGTTGCTGCTATGATCTGACATGTTACTGAATCCTTTAAGTGAAAATTGTCGGTCGAAAATGTTATGCGCGGAGCAAGGGATCGAGTCCCTGACGCCCGTCCAGCGCGTAGAGATCGTCACAGCCGCCAATGTGCTGCGCGTCAATAAAGATCTGTGGCACCGTGGTGCGACCGCTGCGTTTAATCATCTCTTCGCGCTTCACCGCGTCCCCATCAATGGGAATCTCCTGGTATGACACGCCTTTTTGATCCAGCAACGCCTTCGCCCGGTGGCAGTAAGGACAGGTCACTTTGGTGTAAATCTCAACATTAGCCATGCGGTGATACCTCAGGAAGTTATTTACCGCGAACCAGCGGCAGGTTTTCGCCACTCCAGCCGCTCACACCATCTTTCAGCACGGACACTTTGTCAAAACCGGCGGCGCTGAGTTTGGCCGCCGGTTCCGCGGCGCTCTGGCCGGTGGCGCATACCACAATTATGGGCTGCGACTTGTGCTTTTCCAGCTCGCCGAAGCTGCCTTTTTTGATATCGGCTGCGGCGATGTTAATTGCCCCTGAAATGTGTCCCTTGCGATAGTCGTCGCGTGAACGAACGTCTACCACCACCGCGTCCTCTTTGTTGATCAGGTGGGTTGCTTCACCACGGCTGATGGTTTTTACCTTAGAGAACATTCCTTTAACGGTGGTTACAATCACCAGAATAAGTAAAGCGACCCATGCCAGACTAAGGATGGGGTGATTGCTTGCAAACTGCATAATTTCTTGCATGAGGGGTAACGACTCCAGACCGGGGCTAATAAGCTAAAACAAGGGTTCTGAGTATACCTGCGCCACTTCGCATGTACAGTCGCGAAGCGGGCAGAGTTACGATTTGTGCGTCATTTTCCAAAAAAAGTGTTCTAATCGCAAAATTGAGACAATCTTTATCCCGCTAAGCTGTGGCCGACATCTTTCGTAAAGCAAAACCCGGCCGGGATAACTGGTAAGCGGCTGTTCATCGTGGAATAATTATCGACTATGAAGGGAAAAGCGACCGTTACACACACAAGGACCCGTGACAACGACCCGGCATCTCCGTTGTCATTTCGCTGGTCCGATATCTCCCTCAGCCTGCTTTGTGCGGGTGCGTTGCTGTTGCCCGTCGTCGCGCATAGCGCTGATGACAGCAAGACGCAGCTAAAGTCCATTCAGCAGGACATCGCCGAAAAAGAAAAAAGCGTTAAAGCACAGAAGCTGCAGCGCAGTAAACTGCTCGATCAGCTGCAGAGTCAGGAAAAAGTGATTGCCCAGGCCAGCCGCCAGCTGCGTGAAACCCGCAACAGCCTGAGCGCGCTAAACGGTGAAATCGCCCAAACTACCGCCTCCATTACCCGGCTGGAAAAGCAGCAGGCGCAGCAGGAAAAATTGCTGGCGCAGCAGCTGGATGCCGCGTTTCGTCAGGGCCAGCATAACGGCGTACAGCTGCTGCTTGGCGGTGAAGAAGCGCAGCGCAGCGAACGTATTCTGGCCTATTTTGGCTACCTCAATGCCGCCCGGCAAAAAAACATCGACGAGCTCAAGCAGACTCAGCAGGAGCTGGCGCAGCAGCGTCAGGCGCTGCAGGGCAAGCAGGAGCAGCAAAAGTCGCTGTTAGCTCAGCAGCAGACGCAACAGAACAAGCTGGAAACCGCCAGCGCCGCGCGTAAGAAAACGCTGTCTGCGCTGGAGAGTGCGCTGGAGAAAGATCAGGCCGATCTGGTCGAAATGCGCCAGAACGAAAGCCGCCTGCAGGACAAAATCGCCAAAGCTGAACGTGAGGCGCGCGAACGGGCGCAACGCGAAGCGCGCGAGGCGGAAAAAGTGCGCCAGCGGCAGGCCCAGGCAAAAGCCAAAGGCTCCAGCTATTCACCCACACAGAGCGAGCGCGAGCTAATGGCGCGCACCGGTGGTCTCGGCCGGCCCGGCGGGCAGGCCATCTGGCCGGTGCGCGGTCGCATTGAACATCGTTTTGGTGAAGCAATGCAGGGCGAACTGCGCTGGAAAGGTCTGGTGATTGATGCACCGGAAGGCACTGAAGTGAAAGCCATTGCCGATGGTCGCGTACTGATGGCCGACTGGCTGCAAGGCTATGGCCTGGTTGTGGTGGTCGAACACGGTAAAGGCGATATGAGCCTTTACGGCTATAACCAGAGTGCGCTGGTGAGCGTCGGTGCGCAGGTGAAGGCAGGACAGCCTATCGCCCTCGTGGGCACCAGCGGCGGCCGCGGCACGCCCTCGCTCTACTTTGAAATCCGTCGTCAGGGACAGGCCGTCAATCCACTGCCGTGGTTAGGAAGATAAGTGTTATTTCAGCCTCACAAGCTTAGTGCCGCCCTGTGCGGACTGTTTTTCACCTTTGCCGCCCATGCGGGAAAACTGGCTATCGTCATTGACGACTTCGGCTACCGCCCGGTTGAAGAGAATAAAGTGCTGCAAATGCCCGCCGCGATTTCTGTAGCGGTGCTGCCGAATGCGCCCCACGCACGTGATATGGCGACCAAAGCGCATCAGGGCGGTCATGAGGTGCTGATTCACCTGCCGATGGCGCCGCTGAGCAAACAGCCGCTGGAGAAGGACACGCTGACGCCGGAGATGAGCAGCGAAGAGATCGCGCGCATCATGCGTGACGCCAGCAACAAAGTGCCGTATGCGGTTGGCCTGAACAACCATATGGGCAGCAAAATGACCTCCAGCCTGCCCGGCATGCAGAAAGTGATGCAGGTGCTCAATCACTACAATTATTACTTCCTCGACAGCATGACCATTGGCAACAGCCAGTCGGTTCCGGCCGCGCAGGGCACGCAGGTTAAGGTGCTGAAGCGGCGCGTATTCCTCGACGACAGCCAGAACGAAGCGGCAATTCGCACCCAGTTCACCCGCGCGGTGAAGCTGGCGCAGCGTGATGGCTACGCCATCGCCATTGGCCATCCGCATCCCACCACGGTACGGGTGTTGCAGCAGATGCTGCCGACGCTGCCGGGCGATATCACCCTGGTTCGCCCCAGCCAGCTGCTTAATGAGCCGCTGCGCCACGGCACCACGCCGCCGGCCAGCACGCCGGTGCAACCGCGTACCCCGACGTTCCGCGCGCCTGGCGTGTGTAAACCGGGCCAGCCGCTACCTGCCGTACCGCAGAGTCGCGCAGTGGAGGTGGTGACAGAGAGTATTACCGGCAGTCCACTCGTGCAGTTGCTTAAACAGCTATTCTGATTATCGGGCGCAGCGGGCTGCGCCCTATTTAACGCCACACCTTTTCCGCGCAAGGATATCGGAACAGATGACGTCAACCAGAAAGAAAATTCTGCTGCTGGATACCGGGCGCGAATGGGGCGGCGGCACTAACAGCATGCTGGAATTGCTTAAGCGCATCGATCGCCAGCGTTTCGCTATCACCTGCTGCTTTTATCAGAATTATGCGCGCGGCAATCAGGAAACCATTGCCTCGGTATTAGACGCGATCGGCATTCCGGTGATGTTTATTGCCCAGCGCCGCCAGCCGCTTTGGGCAAAAATCAGTAAAGAGTTGCTGCGCACCCTGCTGTTTTTTAACCGCGCGGTGAAAAAAAACGCCATCGACCGCATCGATCGCCAGTGGCGCATGCAGCCAAATGCCCGCCAGATAGCGGCTATTTTACGCGACGGCAGTTATGATGCGCTGTACATGAATAATCAGCCCAGCACCAACGTTGAGGGCTATCTCGCCGCTGAACAGACTCCCGTGGCGTTAATTCAGCACTGCCGCATTGACCCGTTACTCAATAGCGCGCTGGTCAGCATGATTAATCGGCACTGTGATGCGGTGATTGCCGTGTCACAGGGTGTACACCGCACCCTGAGCGAAAGCGGTGTTGATGCGCAGCGCTGCTTTACCGTATCCAATGCTATCGATATTCATCAGCCGCTGCCGGTGCGCGAGGCGGTGCGTCAGCGCTTTGCTTATGCCGCGGACACCTTTATTTTCGGCTCCATCGGTTCCCTGATTGCGCGTAAATCCAACCATCATATTTTGCAGGCATTAGGTGAATTCAGCCGCGCGCATCCTGCCGCTAAATGGAAGATGGTGATCGTCGGTGCCGGCCCGGAGCAACAGTCTCTGCAGCAGCTGGCGCAAAAAGAGGGGATTGCCGCGCAGGTTATTTTCACCGGCTTTCAAAATAACGCGCTGGATTATCTGGCGGCATTCGATACGTTTATTCTCGCCTCAGCCAGTGAAGGACTGCCGCGCGTGGTACTGGAAGCGATGCTGGTGAATACGGCGGTGATAGGTTCGAATGTTGTGGGAACGTCGGAATTAATTCAACACGGCAAGACCGGTTTACTGTTTGACTATGGCAACACGCAACAGCTTAGCCAGCATCTTAGCGCGCTGTGGCAGGATACTGCGCTGCGCCAGCGTTTAATCGCCGCCGCTGCGACGCGGGTGCGTGAGCGCTATAGCATTGAACATTACGTATCGGGCGTGGAAAACATTCTGGAAAACGTCATGGAGAGAAAGAAGCATGTTTGATTTTTTAAATAAACACCGTCGCTATATTCTCTCGCGCCACAACATTCCCGCCACGCAGGCGGATGCGCAGGGCTCGATTGCCGTCAGCTCCGTGGTCATTCCCTGTACCGGCGCCGATTATATTGAAGAAGCAGTGCTGAGCGCTTATTTTGCCAGCCGCTGCGCTGAGACCATCAGCGAAATTGTCATCGTCAGCGATCAGCCTTCCAGCGCTTTTCCGCCACTGCCGGAAAGAGTGCGCGTGGTGACGCTGGAGGTGCCGTTTCGTGAAGAAAACTACCGCTATAAACAGATTTACCGCAGCCGCCTGATTAAACTTCAGGCGCCGTTGCAGGCAACCGGCGAAGGTATATTGATGATCGACTCCGATCTCAATTTATTAAAAACGCCGGATATCGCGATGCGTGAGCATCATCTGTACAGCAGTTTCCGTCAGGGCAAGATGATTGCCAAACTGGCCGGCGCGCCGAAAGACCATATTCCGGCCTATTATCATCACGCCGTGCGCCCTTATTTGCAGGATCACGTGAATGGCGCCTATCTGGCAGCCTCCCGTCGCACGTGGCAGCGTATTTGCCCGCTGTGGCTGACGTTATTTAATGATACCTGGGAATTGATGAACGACGACCAGCCGCCAACCGATCAGCTACCGCTCGCTGCCCTGCTCGACCTGCTGGATGTCCGCACGGTCAATCTGGGTGAATGGGCTAACTGGCCGGTGTCGAAACGCATTGGCGGTCAGTCGGCCGTGATTCCACCGCAGGTGATTGGCGCGCATGGCGGCTTCCCCTTAAGCGAATGGCAAAAATATTTGCAGGATCCGCACCAGCCGCTGAGCTTCAAAGGCCAGGACTACACGCGTAAAGTGCGTTACCTGACCGATGCGGAAAAACAGCAATCCTGAACGTTACCGGCCCGCAGGCCGGTGTGCCGTTTAATCCCAGCTCAGCACCACTTTGCCTGAACGTCCGGAGCGCATCTCGTCGAAGCCCTGTTGGAAGTCGTCGATGTGATAGCGATGGGTGATGATCGGCGTCAGGTCGAGGCCGGACTGAATCAGCGCAGCCATTTTGTACCAGGTTTCAAACATCTCACGGCCGTAAATCCC
This sequence comes from Pantoea dispersa, assembly GCF_035783935.1. Classification (GTDB taxonomy): domain Bacteria; phylum Pseudomonadota; class Gammaproteobacteria; order Enterobacterales; family Enterobacteriaceae; genus Pantoea; species Pantoea dispersa_C. The sequence continues at coordinate 160,380 of NZ_JALKOV010000009.1, forward strand.
CTTGATAAATAGCCCTTTGAAAATGACCTGATTCCAGTCTATCGACATCTCTCCCGGCGGAATGCCCAGCAGCGCAATGCGTCCGCCGTGATTCATGGTCTCCAGCATGGTACGAAACGCTGGCGGCGCGCCGGACATCTCCAGTCCGACGTCAAAGCCTTCGGTCATGCCCAGTTCCGTCATCACCTCGCGCAGATTTTGCTGCGCCACGTTGACCGCACGCGTCACGCCCATTTCACGCGCCAGCCCGAGGCGATACTCATTGATGTCAGTGATCACCACATTTCGCGCGCCGACGTGCTTACACACCGCTGCCGCCATAATGCCAATCGGTCCGGCACCGGAGATCAGCACATCTTCTCCCACCAAATCAAACGAGAGCGCGGTGTGCACCGCGTTACCGAACGGATCGAAAATCGCCGCCAGCTCGTCGGAAATGTTGTCGGGGATTTTGAACGCGTTAAACGCCGGGATCACCAGATACTCGGCGAAGCAGCCCTGCCGGTTGACGCCGACACCCACCGTGTTGCGGCATAAATGGGTGCGCCCGGCGCGACAGTTGCGGCAGTGGCCGCAGGTGATGTGACCTTCGCCCGATACGCGATCGCCAATGGCGAAACCCTTCACTTCCTGACCGATGGCAACCACTTCGCCCACGTATTCGTGACCGGTGATCATCGGCACCGGAATGGTTTTGCGCGACCAGTCATCCCAGTTGTAAATGTGCACATCGGTGCCGCAAATGGCAGTTTTGCGGATTTTAATCAGCAGATCGTTATGACCGGGCTCCGGCACCGGTGCGTCGTGCACCATCCAGATCCCCTCTTCCGCTTTCAGTTTAGCCAGTGCTTTCATCCGTTGGCTCCTGCAGTGATAACCCCTAACTGTTGCCCGATGCGCGTGAAGGCCGCCACCGCGTGCTCCAGCTGCGCCTGCGTATGGCCGGCAGAAATCTGCGTGCGAATGCGCGCCTGGCCCTGCGGCACCACCGGATAGAAGAAGCCGGTGACGTAGATGCCCTCCTGCTGGAGCAGGCTGGCGAACTGCTGTGCCACTTTGGCATCGCCCAGCATCACCGGAATGATGGCGTGATCGGCACCGGCCAGCGTAAAGCCCGCGGCGGTCATTTTTTCCCGGAAGAAGCGGGCGTTCTCCCACAGCCGCTGCCGCAGGCCATCGCCTTCGTTCAGCAGATCCAGCACGCGCAGCGACGCGGCCACAATCGCCGGTGCCAGCGAGTTGGAGAACAGATAAGGGCGCGAGCGCTGACGCAGCCATTCAACCACCTCGCGTTTCGCCGCCACATAGCCGCCGGACGCGCCGCCCAGCGCTTTACCCAGCGTGCCGGTCAGGATATCCACGCGATCCATCACGCCGCAGTATTCATGCGTGCCGCGCCCGCTCGCGCCGACAAAGCCCACCGCATGTGAGTCATCCACCATCACCAGCGCATTAAACTCATCGGCCAGGTCGCAAATGCCCTGCAGGTTAGCGATCACGCCATCCATGGAGAACACGCCGTCGGTGGCAATCAGCAGGTGCCGCGCGCCCTTGTCGCGGGCTTCCTGCAGGCGCGCGCGCAGCTCAGCCATATCATTGTTGGCGTAACGATAGCGCTGGGCTTTGCACAGACGGATGCCGTCAATGATCGACGCATGATTGAGCGCATCGGAGATAATCGCGTCTTCCGCGCCCAGCAGGGTCTCAAACAGCCCGCCGTTGGCGTCGAAGCAGGAGGAGAACAGAATGGCCTCTTCCATGCCGAGGAACTCCGCCAGGCGGCGCTCCAGCAGCTGATGGCTGTCCTGCGTGCCGCAGATAAAACGCACTGATGCCATGCCGAAGCCATGCGTGTCCATGCCGTCTTTGGCGGCCTGAATCAGTGCCGGATGGTTCGCAAGGCCGAGATAGTTATTGGCGCAGAAGTTGATCACCGGCGGGCTGTTGGCGACGTTGATTTCCGCCTGCTGCGCCGAGGTGAGCGTGCGCTCCTGTTTGAACAATCCGTCCTGCCGCGTTGTCTCAAGCTGTTGACGGAGTTGTGAATAGAACTGATCGGACATGATTCTGCTCCTCAGATAGCAAAATTTTGGCACATATTACTGATCGAAAAGCAAATGGACGACAATTCAGCCAGGGAAATCTCCGTTTTGCAGCATAGTTCACGCAGCGCGCAGGATTTGTGCAGCGCGATCGGCGTCATCTGGCTGTCCGCATCGGGCTGAAATGTTATGATGTTAGGTATTCGTGCGTGAAACCTCCTGTTTCACCCCAACTGTTTAAAGGCAAAGCATATGATTATCGTAACCGGCGGCGCGGGCATGATTGGCAGCAACATTGTGAAAGCGCTCAACGATCGCGGTCACACCGACATCCTGGTGGTGGATAATCTGAAAGATGGCACCAAGTTCGTGAACCTGGCGGATCTGGACATCGCGGATTACATGGATAAAGAGGAGTTCCTCACCTACATCATGTCAGGTGAAGATCTGGGCCCGATCGAAGCGGTATTCCACGAAGGTGCCTGTTCGGCCACCACCGAGTGGGACGGTAAGTACATGATGGACAACAACTATCAGTACTCAAAAGATCTGCTGCACTTCTGCCTCGAACGTGAGATTCCGTTCCTGTATGCCTCCTCGGCCGCCACCTACGGCGGGCGTAACGAAAACTTCATTGAAGAGCGCCAGTACGAGCAGCCGCTCAACGTGTACGGCTACTCAAAAATGCTGTTCGACCACTATGTCCGCCAGATTCTGCCGGAAGCGGATTCGCCGGTGTGCGGCTTCCGCTATTTCAACGTGTACGGGCCGCGTGAAGGCCATAAAGGCAGCATGGCGAGCGTCGCGTTCCACCTCAATACGCAGATCAGCAACGGTGAAAATCCTAAGCTGTTCGAGGGCAGCGACAGCTTCCGTCGTGACTTCATCCACGTCGATGATGTGGTGGCGGTCAATCTGTGGTGCTGGGAAAACGGCGTATCCGGCATCTATAACTGTGGTACCGGCCGCGCCGAATCTTTCCAGGAAGTGGCGGATGCGGTGCTGAAGTTCCACCAGCAAGGCCAGATCGAATACATCCCGTTCCCGGACAAACTGAAAGGACGCTACCAGGCCTTTACGCAGGCGGATCTCAGCAAACTGCGCGCCGCCGGTTATGACAAGCCGTTCAAAACCGTTGCGCAGGGCGTGGGCGAATACATGGCCTGGCTGAACCGAAACGCATAAGGAAACCGGCACCGGCCATGAAAATTCTGGTTATTGGCCCCTCCTGGGTCGGCGATATGATGATGTCGCAAAGTCTCTATCGCACGCTGAAACAGGCGCATCCCGAGGCGGTAATTGATGTGATGGCGCCGGCCTGGTGCCGGCCGCTGCTGTCACGCATGCCGGAAGTGAATCAGGCGCTGGCGATGCCGCTTGGCCACGGCGCGCTGGCGCTGGGCGAGCGTCGTCGGCTGGGCAAAGCGCTGCGGGCCAGCGGTTACGATCGCGCCTATGTGCTGCCAAACTCGTTTAAATCGGCGCTGGTGCCGTTTTTTGCCGGCATCAAACACCGTATCGGCTGGCGCGGCGAAATGCGCTATGGCGTGCTGAATGACGTGCGGGTGCTGGACAAAGCCGCGTTTCCCTTAATGGTGGAACGCTATGTGGCGCTGGGCTATGACCAGCCGGTTGCGGCGGCAGCACAGTTGCCGCAGCCGCTGATGTGGCCGCAGCTGCGCGTCGACGACGATGAAAAGCGCATGACGTCAGCGCAGTTTGCGCTGTCGGCCGATCGCCCGGCCATCGGCTTCTGCCCCGGTGCCGAGTTTGGTCCCGCGAAGCGCTGGCCGCACTATCACTACGCCGCGCTGGCGGACCAGCTGATCGCTGAAGGCTATCAGGTGCTGCTGTTCGGCTCGGCTAAAGATCGGGAAACCGGCGAGGCGATTCTGCAGGCGCTACCGGACACGGCACGCGCACACTGCCGCAATCTGGCGGGTGAAACGCAGCTGGAGCAGGCGGTGATTCTGCTTGCCCACTGTGCTGCGGTCGTCAGCAATGATTCCGGACTGATGCACATTGCCGCCGCGCTCAACCGGCCGCTGGTGGCGCTGTATGGTCCGAGCAGCCCGGACTTCACGCCGCCGCTGTCCCCTCAGGCGCGCATCATTCGCCTCATTACCGGCTACCACAAAGTGCGCAAAGGCGATGCCGCTGAGGGCTACCATCAGAGCCTGATTGATATTCAACCGGCACGCGTGCATCAGGAACTCAACGAGTTGCTGCACCCGGTGCAGGAGTAACCATGCACGTTTTGATTGTTAAAACCTCGTCGATGGGCGATGTGCTGCACACCTTGCCGGCGCTGACCGACGCGATGCAGGCGATTCCCGGCATTCGCTTCGACTGGGTGGTGGAAGAGAATTTTGCGCAAATCCCCGGCTGGCATCCGGCCGTTGACAACGTCCTGCCGGTGGCGATTCGTCGCTGGCGCAAACACTGGTTTGGCAGCCAGCAGCGTGAAGAGCGCGTGCGCTTTAAGCGCGAGCTGCAATCTCGCCAGTACGATGTGGTGATTGATGCCCAGGGGCTGATTAAAAGCGCGGCGCTGGTGACACGTCTGGCCAGAGGCATCAAACATGGCCAGGACAGCCGCAGCGCACGTGAACCGTTCGCCAGCTGGTGGTATGACAAACGTCATGAGATCGACAAGCAGCAGCACGCCGTCGAACGCACGCGCGAACTGTTCGCTAAAAGCCTGGGCTATGAAAAACCGGCCACGCAGGGCGACTACGCCATCGCCGGCCATTTCCTCGCGGCGCAAGCGCAGGATGCTCAACCGTATCTGGTGTTTCTGCATGCCACAACGCGTGACAACAAACACTGGCCGGAAGATCACTGGCGCCAGCTTATCGCGCAGGTTCAGCCCACTGGCCTGCGTGTCAGGCTGCCGTGGGGTGCCGAACATGAACATCAGCGCGCCCAGCGACTGGCAGAAGGGTTTGATCACGTTGAAGTGTTGCCGAAGCTGACGCTGGAGCAGGTGGCGCAGCAGCTGGCGGGCGCCCGGGCGGTGGTCTCGGTGGATACCGGTCTGAGCCATCTGACCGCCGCGCTGGATCGCCCCAACATCACGCTGTTCGGCCCGACCGATCCGGGGCTGATTGGCGGCTATGGGAAAAATCAGCATGCGCTGCGGCCCGCTCAGGGCAGCAGCATGGCGGACATTCATCCCGACGATGTGATGACGATGCTGGCTGAGATTGCGCTGTAACGCTTTTGCGGCGTTAGCGCTGCTGGTGCTTCAGCTGCGCAAATTCAGTGAGCGTCATGCCCTGCGTCCGGGTCGCCAGCCAGCTGAATAAACCTTCCAGATCGTCATAAAGACGTTCAATATCAGCCTCCGTTTTAAACGTGGGGCTGCCGTCTGGCATGAATTCGGATGAATGCAGCATAAACTCGACGTAGTCATTACCCTGACCGAGCGTCTGTTCTGCCACCTGCTTCATCTGGGCCAGATTGCCGCCCACCGGCCGCAGCCAGTTCACTGACGGTCCACGCTGCCTGCCGCGGATGCCATTCCACACTTTTTTGAGCTGATTGGTGAACGTGCCATAGCGATACTGAATGCTCATCGGCAGTTCCAGCAGCGGACCGTTGCCCGGTTTGGAAATATCGTGTTCATCCATGAAATAAGCGCGATCGGGGAAATGGCTGTAATCCGTTCCGCCGTGTCCCTGCGGAGCGCCCTGCGCATTACGCCAGTTCACGCGCGGCGTGACCGAGCAGTCAACCAGATATCCCTGATCAATTAAGGCGCGGGCATACACTTCATTAAACGCCCAGCGGCCAGCGCGATGGCTGGTCATTTTACGCTGAAAGGCGTTCTCCAGCAGATCGGTCATGAAGGCGACTTTATCGCGCAGGACGTTTTCCGGATATTCAATCAGGTAAGGCTGGTAACGCCACTCATCGTCGGTCAGCGCATATTCGGGTGGACTGTACCAGGCGTGCAGATGCATACCGATTTCGCCCTGACCGCGTGCCAGCAGGTCGCGCCCGAACTCGACATAAGCCGGATCGCTCACCATCTCATAGTTGGTCAGCCAGGTGGGTTTAAAACCATACTTTTCGCACAGCGCCTGAAAGCGCGGCAAAAACCGGACGTTATGCGTGGTGACCTTGCCGCTGCGATTGCGCCACAGGTTATCCCCTTCGGTGTCGAGGGTAATTAAAAACGCAGGCTTTTCCATAACTTATCCGGTAAATTGCAGTGTTATAAACGCTATGGTACGCAACGCCCCTGGCGGGCGCAAACTTTTCCCGTTCGGGTTCAAAGGGAAGTCGATAGCGGTATAAGGTTAGTTAAACTAAAATAATTTAAACTCATCACTGGCCTGAATTTTAGCAATTAACCGAACGCACGTTCGTGTAAAATTACCCGGCCATAAAAAATAATTAATTGAATTTTCTTATATTAAGTCCTGATAGCACCGGGAATGATAGCAGCTATGTCTTTACAGCAGACTGGCATGTAGGGGTAAAAATTTTGTCGAAACGTATTTTAATGGTGATTGACGGCCTGCCGGGCGGCGGGGCTGAAAAAGTCGTATTGACTCTGGCGGAGGGCTTCCTTCGTCAGGGGCACCAGGTTTCGATCTTCTCATTGCGGAAGGTATGTGATTACCCTATTCCGGCCGGCGTGGATTACCAGGTCATCCTCGATCGCTGCACCCGGCCGTGGCGCAAGCTGACAGAAACATCGCGCCGCGCTCGCCTGCTGGATAATGCGGTGCGCCAGAATGAAGCGCAGCACGGCAAATTCGACCTGATTCTCTCTCATCTGCATAAAACTGACCGTATCGTCCGGCAGACCCATGCTCTGGACAAGAGCAGAACCTGGTTCTGCCTGCACGGCGTGTTTTCCGCCTCGTATCTGGCACGTAAAACCGGCTTCTCGTTGTGGCTGAAGCGACTCAAAATCCGGCACGTTTATCAGAACCACCAGATCGTGGGGGTGTCACAGTACGTTATTGACGATATGGTGCAAAACATTGGCGTACAGCCGGGCCAGGCAAAAGTGATTGCCAATCCTTTCGATTTTGAGTGCCTTGCCCGGCTGGCGGCCGAACCCTGCCCGTTAGCCGGCACCGATTTTCTGGTCCACGTCGGGCGCTTCCACGAAACCAAACGCCATGACCGCCTGCTGGAGGCCTATGCCCTGAGTGGCATTACCGCACCGCTGGTTTTACTGGGTCAGGGAAGCGAAAAAATAACGCAAAGATTGCGTGAGCAGGCGCAAAATTTAGGGATTGCGGAGCGCGTGCGCTTTGAGGGTTTTCAGCGCAACCCTTATCCCTGGATACGGCATGCACGCCTGCTAGTGGTCAGTTCCGACAGTGAAGGTTTTGGTAATGTGCTGGTCGAAGCCCTGAGCTGCGGCACCGCCGTGGTCAGCACCCGCTGTCCGGGCGGCCCGACGTCGATCCTCACCGGCGAGCTGTCACGCGGTCTGGCTGAGATGAATGCAACATCTCTGGCCGAAAAGATGCGAGAAATTTATACAACTCCCCCCAGGTTGCAACATCTGGACTTAAGCATTTATAGTTTGAGCGTTGTTTGTCAGCAATATTTGCAGCTAATCCAGGTGGCGGAAACGTCATTTTCAACCACGCAGCACGTTTCGAGTTAACCGGTCCCCCATGACGGTGTGACCGAATCATGGGGATGACGACTTGAGCTACGTACTACTGTTTATTCTTTTCTCCCCGGTCAAATGGGTGATGAAGTTTGTCCATGGCCGGACCGGAAAAAACCTGGTAATACAGACTGCTAAAATCGGCGACTATATTAATATCACGCCGTTATTATCCCACCTCGGAAAGAGTGACGCCCTGCTGAGCTATAGCGTGGCGCCACTGGCTGAACGTGACGCCACGCTGGAGCACATCTGGTATATTGAAGATCATCGCTCGGGCCTGATGAAAAAAATAAAACTGGTGTGGCAACTGCTCAACCGCTACGACAATATTTATTTGCTGCATCCCACCAATCTCAATTTATTTATCGCCGCCTGCTGCAATGCCAGCAATAAACAATTTCTATCCAGCTATCGCCGAAAAGGCTATCAGGGCCTGTTTTATTTAACGGCCAGCGGCGTGGTATACCACGAGAAGAATACATTAACGCTGGAAAACTACCTGAAACTGGCCGATCGCTCTTTCACCAAAGAGAGTTATCCCAAACACGCCACGCTGCCACTGTGGCAACCGGCAACGCTGCCAGCAGAAATTACCCAGACGCAGGGGATCCGTATTGGTATTAGCGTAACGGCAGGAAATCAGGCCAAAACCATTCCGCCGTTAATCTGGCGACGGCTTTTCGACCACCTGAGCGATCTTCCCTGCACTTTTTTTGCTTTCGGCGCACCGAATGAACAATCACGCGTTCAGGAGTTGTTTAAAGTTGCCGGTCAGCGAAACAATCTGGTGAGTCTGGTCGGTAAAATTCCGCTCGAGGCGCTGCCTGCCGCCATTAGTGAGATGGATTTCTATATCGCCTCGGATTCCGGCAATGTGTATATTGCCGATGCACAACAGGTACCGGTGATTTTAATTTACGGTCCCTGCTGCGTAGAGGAGCAAAGGCCGCTGGGTGACGTGCTGTTGATTGGCCCGAACCACATCGCACCCTCCTCGTTTGTGTTCGCTGCGCAGTATAAATTTGCCCATCCGGTTGAACAGCTGTTCGAACTGGATGAACGCAAGCTAAATGATATCCATGACTTTATCCGCACCCGGCAGCAGCAGCGCCTGGCGCGACGGAACAACGAAGAACATGACAGCGCAGCCCGATAGCTCCTCCCCGCTACTCAGCCTTATTATCCCGATGTTTAATGCCGGTGACGATCTTACCGGCTGTATTACTGCGCTGCTGGCACAGACCCTGACGTCGCTGGAGATCATCATTGTGGATGACGGATCCACCGACGGTTCCGGCGAGCGCGCTGATGCGCTGGCGCAGCAACATCCCCACATTCAGGTGATTCATCAGCCAAACGGTGGCGTGTCGCGCGCGCGCAATGCCGGACTGGCGGTGGCGCGCGGGAAATACGTCAGCTTCCCCGACGCCGACGACACCATGGACCCGGCGATGTACCAGACGCTGGTCGACATGGCGGAGCGCGATGAGCTGGACGCCGCGCAGTGCAACGCCGAGTGGTTTTTTAAAGCCAGCCAGACAATTAAGCCGATGATTCCGCTGGATCGCCTCACCAGCACCGGGGTATTAAGCGGCCCGGAGTGGCTCAACATGGCGCTGAAAACCCGGCGCTACCTGCATGTGGTGTGGCTGGGCATCTACCGTCGCGAACTGATCGCGCAGCTCAATTTGCAGTTTGAACCCGGCCTGCACCATCAGGACATTCCGTGGACCACCGAATTCATGCTGAACGTGAAGCGCGTGCGCTATACCGATCAGGTGCTGTATCGCTATTACATGCATGATGCGTCGATCAGCAACCGCAAGCGTACCGGCCAGCACAACGTTGACTATCAGCGCCACTACCTGAAAATCGCGCGCATGCTGGAAGAGATTAATACGCGCTATCGTCACAAGGTGAAGATTTACCCGAGCTTCCACGCGCAGATCACCCGCGAAGCGCTGAGCGTGTGCCACGCTATCCGGCGCGAACCGGATGCTGAGGCGCGCCAGGCAATGATCGCCGATCTGTTTAGCAGCCAGACGCACAAACGCATGCTGCGCAATGCGCGTGGCGCGCGTCAGTGGTATCAGCTGCTGCTGTGGCTAAGCCGCATTTATCGCTGGCGCAATAAATAAGCGCCCACCGCGGCTTTAACCCCTACAGGGTTTGCCCTACAATCAGCTCACTGAATTTTGAGATGATTTGAGTATGGCAAGCCCGATTCCAGCCCACTTTGCACCGCAAAATATATTGCTGATTAAGCTGCGTCATCATGGCGATATGCTGCTGACCACGCCCGCCATCAATGCGTTGCGCCAGCGCTATCCGCAGGCCAACATTGATGTGCTGCTGTATAAAGAGACGCGCCCGATGCTGGAAGCGCATCCGGCGATCCGTCAGCTGCATATCATCGATCGCAACTGGAAAAAGGAAGGCGGCTGGCAGAAGTTTCGCCATGAGGTGGCGCTGGTACGCGCGGTGCGCGACTACCATTACGATGTGGTGATCAATCTGGCCGATCAGTGGCGCAGCGCCATTATTACCGGCCTGTCCGGCGCGCCGGTGCGCATTGGCTTTGCGTACCGCAAGCGCGACAACGCCTTCTGGCGCTGGTGCCATAACCAGCTGGTTTCCACCGACCGTCACCATCAGCTGCATACCGTAGAACAAAACATGACGGCGCTACAGCCGCTCGGCATCCCCACCGCCGGGGCAACCGCCTCCATGCATTTCAGCGCCGCCGACCAGCAAAAAGTGCAGGATGTCCTTGCTCAGCAGCAAGTCAGCGGCCCGTTTGTGGTGGTGCAGCCCACCTCGCGCTGGGTGTTTAAATGCTGGGATGATGAAAAAGTGGCGCAGCTGATTGATGCGCTGGCCGCCGATGGCCGCCGCGTGGTCCTGACCGCCGCGCCCGATCAGAAAGAGCTGGCGATGATCGCCCATATCCAGTCGCTGTGCCGCACGCCGAATGTAGTATCGCTGGCGGGCCAGCTGTCACTGCCACAGCTGGCGGCGCTGATCGACGCTGCACAGCTGTTTATTGGCGTGGATTCCGCACCGATGCACATGGCCGCCGCGCTGCAAACGCCGTGCCTCGCACTGTTTGGCCCGACCAAGCTGCAGCACTGGCGCCCGTGGGGCGACAATAACCGCGTTATCTGGGCGGGCGACTATGCGCCGCTGCCGTCACCGGATTCGATCAATACCAATACCGAGCAGCGCTATCTGTCTGCCATCCCGGTTGAGGATGTGCTTGCCGCCGCCAGGAGCCTTTTGCATGACTAAGTTACGGCTGGCGATTGTCCGGCAGAAATACCGGCCGGACGGCGGTGCCGAGCGCTTTATCTCACGCGCGCTGGAAGCGCTGGACGGCGAGCAGCTCGACCTCAACATCATTACCCGCAGCTGGCAGGGCACGCCCAATCCGGCCTGGCACCTGCACATCTGCAATCCGGCAAAGTTCGGCCGTATCTCGCGTGAACGCGGCTTTGCTCGTGCGGCGCGCGCCTGCTGGGAGCGGGAACAGTTTGATATTGTGCAGAGCCACGAGCGCATTGCCGGCTGCGATATTTTCCGCGCCGGCGACGGTGTGCACCGCGTATGGCTGGAGCAGCGCGCACGCATTGTTTCGCCGTGGCAGCGACTGAGCGCCAGTCTGAGTCCGTACCATCGTTATGTGCTGCAGGCGGAAGCGGAGATGTTCAATGCGCCCTCGCTCAAAGCGGTGATTTGTAATTCGCACATGGTGAAGCAGGACATTTTGCGTCACTTCACGCTGGATGCCGATAACATTCACGTCATCCATAACGCCATTGATAGCCAGCGTTTTCAGCCCGCCAGCGAAGGGCTGCGCCACGCCGCGCGTCAGCGACTCAATCTGCCGCAGGATGCCACGGTGATGATCTACGTCGGCTCCGGCTTCGAACGCAAAGGGCTAAAGGCTGCCATCGAAGCGGTCGCTAATAGCGATCGCTACCTCGTTGTCGTCGGTCAGGACAAACATCTGGCGCGCTATCAGCAGCTGGCCAACCAGCTTAACTGCCTCGATCGCCTGCGCTTCGCGGGCGTGCAGCAGGACGTTCAGCCGTTTTACCATGCCGCCGATGCGCTGCTGCTGCCAACGCTGTACGATCCGTTTCCCAATGTGGTGCTGGAAGCGATGGCCTGCGGGCTGGCAATCATCACCAGTACCGGCTGTGGCGGTGCGGAATTTATCACCAACGGTGAAGAGGGTTTTGTCTGCGATGCGTTGGATATCAAGGCGTTAAACGAAGCGGTAATGGCGACGCCCGCGCTTTCGCACAATTCAGCGCTGGGCGCAGCCGCGCGTCGCAAAATCGAACCTTATGGTCCGCAAAGACTGGCGCAGTCGCTGACTTCGCTGTATCAGCGCGTCCTGCAAAGCCGTTGACGAAGTGGTATGAGCAGGCGGTCAGTTTCTGTTAACATGCCGCCTTTCCTGTGTTTTTTGACGCGAACTGGTCGTAACCTTAACTATGACGACTCTCTATACAGCCCTGCTTTATCTGATTCAGCCACTGATCTGGCTGCGCCTGTGGCTGCGCGGTCGAAAAGCACCGGCCTATCGTAAACGCTGGGCAGAACGCTACGGCTACTGCAGCGGTAAAGTGGCGCCGCACGGCATCGTGCTGCACTCGGTTTCGGTTGGTGAAACCCTCGCCGCCGTGCCGCTGGTGCGCGCGCTACGCCATCGCTACCCGACGCTGCCCATTACCGTGACCACCATGACGCCAACCGGCTCGGAGCGCGCGCAGTCGGCGTTTGGCAAAGACGTGCATCACGTCTATCTGCCATACGATCTGCCCGGTTCGATCAACCGTTTCCTTGATACCGTCGACCCGCGACTGGTGATTATCATGGAAACCGAGCTGTGGCCGAACATCATTCGCATTCTGCATCAGCGCCAGATTCCACTGGTGATTGCCAACGCGCGCCTGTCTGAACGCTCCGCCAAAGGTTATAAAAAGCTCGGCGGTTTCATGCGTGACCTGCTGCAGCGTATTACGCTGATCGCCGCGCAGAACGTTGAGGACGGCGATCGTTTTCTCAGCCTCGGCCTGAAGCGCTCGCACCTGGCGGTGACCGGCAGTCTGAAGTTTGATATCTCCGTTACGCCGGAGCTGGCAGCACGCGCGGTGACGCTGCGCCGCCAGTGGGCGTCGCGCCGGCCGGTGTGGATCGCCACCAGCACGCACGAAGGTGAGGAGGCGATCGTGCTCGACGCCCATCGTCGCCTGCTGCAACAGTTCCCCGACCTGTTGCTGATTCTGGTGCCGCGCCATCCGGAACGCTTTAAAGATGCCTGCAACCTGACGCAAAAACGCGGCTTCAGCTTTACCCTGCGCAGCAGCGGTGAAATTCCTTCCAGCGCCACGCAGGTGGTGATTGGCGATACCATGGGCGAACTGATGCTGCTGTACGGCATCGCCGACCTGGCCTTTGTCGGTGGCAGCCTGGTGGAGCGCGGCGGTCATAATCCGCTCGAGCCCGCTGCGCACGCCATTCCGGTGCTGATGGGCCCGCACATCTGGAACTTCAAAGATATCTGCGCCCGCCTGCAGCAGGCAGAAGGGCTGATTACCGTCACTGACGTGGTGTCGCTGGAGAAAGAAGTGGCGAACCTGCTGCAGGATGACGACTATCGCCGCTACTATGGCCGCCACGCGGTGGACGTGCTGCACCAGAATCAGGGCGCTCTGCAGCGTCTGCTACAGTTACTCGAACCGCATCTGCCTCCACGAGCTCATTAACGCATGTCGCAACGCCAACGCCTCTCCGTGGTGATGATCGCCAAAAACGAAGCTGAACTCCTTCCGGAGGCGCTGGCCTCCGTAAGCTGGGCAGATGAAATCATTTTGCTGGATTCCGGCAGCAGCGATGCGACCATCGAGGTTGCACGCGCGCACGGTGCGCAGGTCTATCAGGCAGACGACTGGGCCGGCTTTGGCAAGCAGCGTCAGCGCGCCCAGGCCTTTGCCAGCGGTGATATGGTCCTGATGCTGGATGCCGATGAGCGGGTTACGCCAGAACTGCGCCGCGCCATTGAACAGGTGCTGACCCAGCCGCCCAGCGATAAGGTTTACAGCCTCGGCCGCAGTAATCTGTTTCTTGGCCGCTTTATGCGCCACAGCGGCTGGTATCCCGATCGCGTACTGCGCCTTTATCCGCGCCATCTGGGCTATAACGACAATCTGGTGCACGAATCGCTGGAAACACAGGGCTCGCCGGTGGTGGCGCTGCCGGGTGATTTGCAGCACCTGACCTGTCGTGACCTGATCGCGTTTCAGCGCAAGCAAATGAACTATGCCGAAGCCTGGGCGCAGGAGCGCTTTCAGCGCGGCAAGCGCTGCGGTGTCTTGTCTGTTTTCGGCCACACCGCGGGCGCGTTTCTCAAAACGCTGCTGCTGCGCGCCGGTTTTCTCGATGGTAAACAGGGCTGGATTCTGGCGGTGGTCAACGCACAATACACCTTCAACAAATACTCGGCGCTCTGGGCGCTGCATCACACCTCAACACAGGGCCGCGTATGAGCACAAAAGCGATTTATCCCGGCACATTCGACCCGATGACGCTGGGCCATCTGGATATCGTCACGCGCGCGGCGCAGATGTTCGATCGCATCGTGCTGGCGATTGCCGCCAGCCCGGGCAAGAAGCCGCTGTTTAGCCTTGATGAACGTGTCGATCTGGCGCGCCAGGTTACGGCCCATCTGCCGAACGTAGAAGTGGTTGGCTTCAGTGATTTGATGGCGAACTTTGCCCAGGCGCAGAACGCGAACGTGCTGGTGCGCGGTTTGCGTGCGGTATCCGACTTTGAGTACGAGCTGCAGCTGGCGCACATGAACCGTCATCTGCTGCCCACGCTGGAGAGCGTGTTTCTGATGCCGTCTGAAGGCTTCTCGTTTGTTTCGTCGTCGCTGGTGAAGGAAGTGGCGCGCCATCAGGGTGATGTGCAGGCATTTCTGCCTGCCGTGGTGCATCAGGCGCTGCTGGCTAAGCTGGCGCAGCCGTAATCAGTGCTGGCAGCGTGGACACCAGAAGGTGCTGCGCTGACCGTGTTTGCCGCTGAGGATCGGCGTCCCGCAGGCGCGACAGGGCTCACCGGTGCGGCCATACACCTGCAGCTGCTGCGCAAAATAGCCTGGCTTACCGTCGGTCTGCAGGAAATCACGCAGCGTGGTGCCGCCCTGCTCAATCGAACGCAGCAGCACGGCTTTGATGGTGTTCGCCAGCAGCTCCGCTTCCGCTTCACTCAGGCTCATCGCCGGACGATCGGGTAAGATCCCGGCGGTAAACAGCGATTCGCTGGCATAGATGTTACCCACGCCTACCACCACTTTGTTATCCATCAGCCACTGCTTAATCACCGTGCGTTTGCCACGCGACTTTTCGTACAGATATCCGCCGCTGAAGGCATCGCTCAGCGGTTCCGGACCGAGGTGCGCCAGCACGCTGCTGCCTTCCGGGTCGGTAGTCCACAGCCAGGCGCCAAAACGGCGCGGATCGGTATAGCGCAGCACTTTGCCGTTGCTCATCACTAAATCAATGTGGTCGTGCTTCGCGGCCGGCAGCTCGCCAGGCAGGACGCGCAGGCTGCCGGACATGCCAAGATGAATGATGATCCAGCCGTGCGGCAGTTCCAGCAGCAGATACTTGGCGCGGCGCTGTACGCTGAGCACCGGCTGGTCGCTCAGCACGTGGATTTCATGGGAAACCGGCCAGCGCAGACGCGGATTGCGCACAATGGCATGCAGAATGGTTTCCCCCACCAGGTGAGGTTCTATACCGCGTCGGCTGGTTTCTACCTCAGGTAATTCAGGCATCTCATCTCCTCAACGTAGCGCAGAAACAAAAAACCCGGCCGGAGCCGGGTTTTTCGCAAGAACACCAAAATTACTTAATTTTGGCTTCTTTGTAGATCACGTGCTGACGTACAACCGGATCGAACTTTTTCAGTTCCAGTTTCTCAGGTTTAGTACGTTTGTTCTTCGTGGTGGTATAGAAGTGACCTGTACCAGCAGAGGAAACCAGCTTGATCTTCTCACGAATACCTTTAGCCATGATTCAGTTCCTTAGTACTTCTCACCACGGGCGCGGATTTCGGCCAGAACCGTATCGATGCCCTTTTTATCAATAACACGCATACCTTTAGCAGATACACGCAGAGTAACGAAGCGCTTCTCGCTCTCAACCCAGAAACGGTGAGAGTGCAGGTTCGGCAGGAAACGGCGTTTCGTCGCGTTCATTGCGTGGGAACGGTTGTTACCGGTCACCGGACGCTTTCCAGTTACCTGGCAGACTCGTGACATTTCTATTCTCCAAAAATCAAATCAGCTCGAGCTTTAAAAACTAGGTTTTGGCCGCCTCGTCAGGCCTTAGCCCGCCCAGGCGAGTTCCATGTGAACCCGCTAAGCTGGCCCAAACGCCAAACCCGAGATTCTCAAAGGTGGCGTAGTATACGCCGCTAAGCCGAAGTGCTCAAGTCCCGAACAGATAAAGATCCCTCCGGATCGCGCAAAAACGCCGGATTTCTGCCCAGTTGACGCCGCGAATTACAGCCAGCCGCGCTCAGCGAAAGAGGTAAACTCACCGTGACCAATCACCAGATGATCTAATAAGCGGATATTCAGCAGCGCGCAGGCCTGCGCCACTTTGCTGGTAATCTCGCGGTCGGCGCGACTCGGTTCCGCCATGCCAGACGGATGATTGTGCGCCAGTATCACCGCCGCCGCGTTGAGCTTAAGCGCCTCCCGCACAATTTCGCGCGGATGCACTTCCACGCTGGCAATGGAGCCGGAAAACATCTTCTGCGCCTGCAAAACGCGGTGCTGATTATCCAGAAACAACGCCATAAAGATTTCACGCTCCTGATGTGCCAGCACGCTTTGCAGGTAGTGGCGCGTGACCTGCGGATTCTCCATAACATTTTCGCGCGCCAGCTGGCTGGCAAAAAAGCGCCGGCCCAGCTCCGCAATGGCGTGCAGTTGCGTCATTTTGGCGCTGCCAACGCCCTTTATCTGCCCCAGCTCCTCTTTACTGGCGGTCATGATGCGATACAGCGAACCGAACTCGTTCAGCATCAGCCGCGCCAGCCCCATGACGCTGTTGCCGCGCGTGCCGGTGCGTAAAAAGATCGCCAGCAGCTCGGCATCGCTTAGCGCCTCGGCGCCCAGCAGCGTCAGTTTTTCCCGTGGTGCCAGTTCCGTCATCGTTCCGCCCTCCCTGCAATGCCGCCATTGTGCGCTGGTGCATTGCAGGCCACCAGCGGCGCGTGACAAATTCCAGAGCCGGCTCGCAAAGGGCGCAGGCAGTGAAAAGGCGGGTCGCCGATTTTGTGATAAAGTTGCCTGCATCTGTCGCGCCAGGCGCGGCACTCTGCGTTGAAGTGAGGCAAACAACATGATGGGATTAGCCGGAAAGAAAATTCTGCTGGGCGTCAGCGGCGGCATCGCGGCCTATAAAGCACCGGAACTGGTGCGCCGTCTGCGTGACCGTGGTGCGGATGTCCGCGTGATGATGACCGATGCGGCCAAAGCCTTTATTACGCCGCTCAGCCTGCAGGCGGTTTCCGGCTATCCGGTGTTTGATGACCTGCTCGACCCGGCGGCCGAAGCGGCGATGGGCCATATCGAGCTGGCAAAATGGGCCGACCTGATCGTACTCGCGCCCGCAACCGCCGATCTGATTGCACGCATTACCGCCGGAATGGCAAACGACCTGGTCACCACCGCCTGCCTGGCCAGCGCGGCGCCAGTCGCCATCGTGCCGGCCATGAACCAGCAGATGTACCGTGCGGCAGTAACGCAGGAGAATCTGCAACGTCTGGCACAGCGCGGCGTGCTGATCTGGGGACCAGACAGCGGCAGCCAGGCGTGCGGTGATATCGGACCGGGCCGCATGCTGGACCCGCTGGCCATCGTTGCGCATGCGCTGGAGTGGGCAGCGCCCGTCAACGATCTGCAACATCTCAACATTATGATCACCGCCGGTCCGACCCGTGAAGCGCTGGACCCGGTGCGCTATATCAGCAATCACAGCTCCGGCAAGATGGGCTACGCGGTGGCTTCGGCGGCGGCAAAGCGCGGCGCCAACGTGACGCTGATTTCCGGTCCGGTGAACTTAGCCACGCCCGCCGGCGTGACGCGCATTGATGTCAACAGCGCACTGGAGATGGAAGCGGCGGTGATGGCGCAAATCAGCCAACAAGATATTTTCATTGCCAGCGCAGCCGTGGCAGACTACCGGGCGGCAAACATTGCCGCAGAGAAAATTAAAAAACAGGGTGGCGATGATAACGTCACGCTGCAGCTGGTGAAGAACCCGGATATTGTCGCAGGCGTCGCGGCGCTCAAAGTACAGCGCCCTTTCGTGGTGGGATTTGCTGCCGAAACCCAGAATGTGGAAGAATACGCGCGGCAAAAACGGGTGCGGAAAAACCTGGATCTGATTTGCGCCAATGATGTGGCGCAGGCCGGACAGGGCTTCAATAGCGACACCAATGCTCTTCACCTTTTTTGGCAGGAGGGAGAGAAAGTCTTACCGCTCAGTGATAAGACGCTCCTTGGCCAACAATTAATAGACGAGATTGTCAGCCGTTATGATGAAAAAAATCGACGTAAAAATTCTTGATGCGCGCGTAGGCAAGGCATTCCCATTACCCACCTATGCAACCTCTGGCTCCGCGGGCCTCGATCTGCGCGCCTGCCTTGACGACGCGCTGGAAATCGCACCGGGCATGACCACGCTGGTGCCGACCGGCCTGGCCATTCACATTGCCGATCCGTCGCTGGCCGCCGTCATTCTGCCGCGCTCCGGTCTTGGGCATAAACACGGCATCGTGCTGGGTAACCTGGTGGGGCTGATTGACTCCGACTATCAGGGTCAACTGATGGTTTCGGTGTGGAACCGTGGCCAGGATAGCTTTACGCTGCAGCCTGGCGACCGTCTGGCTCAGCTGGTGTTTGTACCGGTGGTGCAGGCCGAATTTAATCTGGTGGAAGATTTTGACGCCAGCGATCGCGGCGCAGGCGGTTTCGGTCACTCTGGCCGTCAGTAATACGCTCACTTTTCGCATAGCCATCTTTTTATTTCTTGTCGCCACAGGCCGCTTTATCTGTGGCAGATAAGGCAGTATTGCCTGTTTTTGGTGAATTTCAGGGGTGTTGAAGGTCATGGCAGAAAAAAAAGTCGCGAAACGGAATCGTCGCGAAGAGATTTTGCAGGCGCTGGCGCAAATGCTGGAGTCGGGCGATGGCAGTCAGCGTATCACCACCGCCAAGCTGGCCGCCAATGTCGGCGTTTCGGAAGCGGCGTTATATCGCCACTTTCCCAGCAAAACGCGCATGTTTGATAGCCTGATTGAGTTTATAGAAGACAGTCTGATTACCCGCATCAATCTGATCCTGAAAGATGAAAAAGAGACGATGGCGCGTCTGCGCCTGATCGTGCAATTGTTGCTGGGATTTGGTGAGCGTAATCCGGGACTGACACGCATCCTCACCGGCCACGCGCTGATGTTCGAACAGGATCGCCTGCAGGGGCGCATTAATCAGCTGTTTGAGCGCATCGAAGTCCAGCTGCGCCAGGTGATGAAAGAGAAGAAGATGCGCGACGGCGAAGGGTTCCAGACCGATGAGACGTTGCTCGCCAGCCAGCTGCTGGCGTTCTGCGAAGGTTTGCTGTCACGCTATGTGCGCTCGGAGTTCCGCTATCGCCCGACTGCCGATTTCGACAGCCGCTGGCCGTTGATTGCGGCACAGCTGGTTTAATACGCACAGCGGATTTGTCGCGGCGCGATCCATCGCGCAATAAGTTGCGCCGCTACGCTAGCGTGCGGCGCTGACTACCGCGGTAAACCTTAAATACTGTACTCTTTGCGATACGCCCCGACCTCCGCCACCAGGTGCGCATCAATGCGCACCCTACGCCCAGGCATCCTGCTACTGTAGGGTCGCCATTCATGGCGACCGCGGTAAACCTTAAATACCGTACTCTTTACGATACGCTTTTACCTTCGCCAGATGATCGGCCATCTCTGGCTTCTCCGCCAGGTAATCAATCAGCTCGCTCAGCGTGATGATCGCCGTGACCTTGCACTGATAATCGCGCTCCACTTCCTGAATCGCAGAAATCTCGCCACGGCCACGTTCCTGGCGGTCGAGCGAAATCAGTACACCGGCCAGCGTGGCATTATGGGCGTTGATAATGTCCATCGATTCACGAATTGCCGTACCGGCGGTGATCACATCATCGACCAGCATCACTTTGCCCTGCAGCGGGCTGCCCACCAGTAAACCGCCTTCGCCGTGATCTTTGGCCTCTTTACGGTTAAAGCAGTACGGCACGTCGCGGTCATGATGATCGGCCAGCGCCACGGCGGTAGTGGTAGCAATGGGAATACCTTTATAGGCCGGGCCAAACAGCAGGTCGAAATCGACGCCGCCATCCACCAGCGCCTGCGCATAGAAACGGCCTAACAGCGCTAAATCGCGCCCGGTGTTGAACAGGCCGGCATTAAAGAAATAGGGGCTTTTACGGCCGGACTTCAGGGTGAACTCACCAAACTTCAGCACCCCTTTGTTCAGGGCGAACTCAATAAACTGACGCTGCCAGGCTTTCATTTCTCACTCCTCAAATAAAGAAAAGGCGACTCTGTGGTCGCCTGTTACATCAATCAGATAGCGCCGCTTTCTGCGCCTGAATAAGCTGCTCAATGCCGCCGCGCGCCAGCGCCAGCAGCTGCAACAATTCGTCATGGCTGAACGGTTCACCTTCCGCGGTGCCCTGTACCTCAATCATGCGGCCATCTTCGGTCATCACCACGTTCATGTCCGTTTCGGCGGCGGAGTCTTCGACGTACTCCAGATCGCACAGAGCTTCACCGGCCACGATGCCGACCGAGATCGCCGCCACCATGCCTTTCAGCGGGCTGGCTTTCAGTTTACCTGCCGCCACCAGCGCGTTAAGCGCATCGGCCAGCGCCACGCAGGCACCGGTGATCGATGCGGTGCGGGTGCCGCCATCGGCCTGAATCACGTCGCAGTCGAGCGTGATGGTAAACTCGCCCAGCGCCTGCAGATCGACCGCGGCACGCAGCGAGCGGGCGATCAGACGCTGAATCTCCAGCGTGCGCCCGCCCTGCTTGCCTTTGGCCGCTTCACGCGCCATGCGGCTGTGCGTCGAACGCGGCAGCATGCCGTATTCTGCGGTAATCCAGCCCTGACCTTTGCCTTTGAGAAAACGCGGCACGCCCTCTTCAACGGTCGCGGTGCACAGCACTTTGGTTTCGCCGAACTCGACGAGTACCGAGCCTTCCGCATGTTTGGTGTAGTGACGAGTGAGGGTGACGGGACGCACTTCAGAAGTGCTACGGCCTGCTGGACGCATGGTTTCTCTCCGGCTTGCTTGGGTTTGGCTGCGCATTATACGGACTTCGCGGGCGGCTGTCCTGCCCGCGTGCAGCCAGGGCATCTCACAGCGATGCGCACACCAGCGAATCGATACGCGTTACCGCTTTTGACGCAAAGCGGCGCTGATAGTCGTCGCGCAGCGCGTTGATGCTATCGGAGCTCGCCCGATCCGCCGGATGCAGCAGCACCAGCACCTTGCGACTGCCCTGCGGGCCGCGGCCATCGTAGATCGTCAGCGGCGAAGCAAAGCGCGGCGTGATTTCGCGCTCCGCAAATTGCGACCAGGCCGCAGCGCCTGCAGTGGGCGGATCAAACCATAACGTGGTTTGCATCATCATCTCGCCAGCCCCGCACACGGCCACGGGCGCGGTGTGCGGTGGGATAACCTGCGGATTGAGCGGGGAAGTGTGACATCCACTTAAAACCATGGCGAAGCCCAGCGGCCTCATCCATTTATTCAACATCTTAGCCTCAGAAGTTGCCTGTCTCATCTGTCACAGCATAGGCCGCTGAGGACCATTCCGTCATCATTTTTGCTTTCAGCTGCAGCAGGCTTTCATCTGTCGGATAGAGGCTCAGCGCCTCTCGCAGCAGTCTACGCGAGCGCTGATAGTGACGCAGATGCCATTCAATCATCACCGCATTACGGAATACGTTGCGATCGTTATGGCGCTCAAGCCACAGCGAAGACTGCTGAACAAAGCGCGCCAGCAGGCGCTCATCCCGCGTCTGGTTATAGCGCATCAGGCAGTGCACCATTTCGCCAAACTCATAGCGCTCACCCTGGATCCACGGATTCCACAATTGATCACGGGAGGGAAAGGTGTGGAACTGGCCGCGCTCTGCCTGGGTGAGCAACGCGTTGGTTTGCAGGCCGCTGAAGAAGAACAGCATCAGCGCAATTGCGCCGCCGGCCATGTTCAGGCGCAGCATCCTTGTCGGCATACCCGGTGCAGCCGGTTCGATTATCGACCGGTCTTCTGGCTGGCGTAACGCCAGGTGGGTGAGCAGCATTAGCAGCCACAGATGCGGTAGTGATTGATATAGTGGAAACTCCACCATGGTGTGCAGCATGACCGGCAGCGTCAGGCTCCATAGCATCAGGCGCTGCGGCTGGCTACGCCAGCGCCACAGCGGCGTAAGCCACGCCAGCAGCACAGCGCTGTAGCCCACCATGGGCAACACCCCGCCTTCTACCCAGCTATACAGCCACTCGTTATGCGGATGGGTTGCGTTAAAATCTTTCAGGTAAGTCGCGTCCGCCATACGAAATCGCGAAAAATGATACTCAAACTGCCCAAAGCCCCAGCCGCTGAAGGGTTTCTCCAGGATCATGCGCAGCGTGTACTCAAGCAGTTGCTGGCGTGCCAGATCCGATCCGGCGAATTCACGTATACCGGGAGCTAACTCGCTGCGTAGCAACAGGGCGCACAGCACAGCAAGCGCCATCACGATAATAATCCTGATGATTACCGCACGCTGGCGGCGATCGCACACCAGCAGCATCACCAGCAGAGCCAGCGCAAACCCAAAGGCGCCAGTACGCGACTGCGTCAGTAACAGTGCCAGACTGTTAATGAGGACCGCAGACAGGAGTAAGAATCGGTGTTTATTATCGGATTGCAGGCTGAGCCACACCGCGGCTGCCAGGCCGGTCGCCACAAAGCTGGCCAGCAAATTGAACTGCTGAAAAATGCCGTATGGACGAATCTGACCGGCATAATAGCGAAACTCCATCAGCGCGTGCAGCTGGGCTGGAAAACAGGTTTGGGCGATTGCCAGCAGAGCCTGTAAAGTGCTGAGCAATACGATGCCGGCAATCACTCGCTGACGCTGCTGCCAGAGCTGTGGCATCAACCCCAGCAGTAGCCACAGAATCAGCACGGCGCTCAGCCCCAGCAGGCGGGTGACACCGGTTAGCAGCCCGGCATCGTTCTCCTGCAGGATCACCGCCAGCGCAAAGCAAAACAGCAGCAGCAACAGCGCATGTGTCATGACATTGTCATCGATCAAATCGCGCGGCTGGCGCCAGTTTTTGAGCAGTAGCGTGGCCGCCAGCAGCGCGAGGCAACCCGCAGTGAGTAAATTCAGCGGTAAATTAAGACCATTACCCCCGCTGTTGGGCAGATAAATAAGCGTGGGGAGAAAACAGATAAGACAGCCCAGCGAAGCGAAAGGGAAAGAGGCGACTTTCTCACCGCACTGTCCACGACGCCGCCGCTGCAGGAATTGCTGCATCAACAGAGGCGG
This sequence comes from Pantoea dispersa, assembly GCF_035783935.1. GTDB lineage: Bacteria > Pseudomonadota > Gammaproteobacteria > Enterobacterales > Enterobacteriaceae > Pantoea > Pantoea dispersa_C. Next base: position 183,748 of record NZ_JALKOV010000009.1, read on the forward strand.
CGTGACGCGCGGGTCTCGTCCGGACAGATACCACGACATAAAACAGAGAAAGAGCATAGCAAACCCAATTGCCGAAACAGGCCAAAAACTGTCTCGTTGAAAAATGGTTGATAGACTTTGGCTACAGAAAATGTACGACCAAAAAGCTGTGAATGGTGTGAAAACGCCCGTGAATCATGGTGATTCACAGACCTGTGATGATGAAAAAGATTTTCAACCAGCAGACGTGTGCTGATGCTCAGAATAAGCAGGTTACTGCTAAATAAATGTTTAATCGTAACCATCATCAAAAAATTAATTAACATTAATATCAATAACGCGGTTTACAGCATCGTCATGGCAGGCTGATCAGTAGCGTTGCGGAGGCATTGAATTCGCCACCACTCAGCTGTTGTCCTTCCTTTTTCACCGGGAACACGGTGATGACTTCTGAAGCCATGCCGTTGATGAGCCGAACCGCAGAGGTGCCCATGGGTTTCAGGAGCTGCCCTTTGTGCTTAACCGCAATGCCCAGATCCGGATAGTTTGTGGCGATGAGTTCATCCGAGAAAGAGGGGGTTCCGGCTACTAAGCGTAGATTGACCTCCTGATTTAATGAGGAACTGCATTTAACCTCCAACGGAACATCTATGCCGTTGGTGGTATTTGAGCCTGATTCGGAAACGGAGCTCACGGCAATACGGTTAAATTCAACATTTATATCCGTGCCATTATTAATATTACAGACAATGGGGACGGGAATAATAATCCCGTGAGGCCCAATGAAAATGCGTAACAATGGCTTATCAGGTTTGGGCGGGAGAGGTATTTCACGGCTCCTGAAAATGATAGCATAAATAGTCGTTATCTCTATATTGGGAGGAATAAAGATTGCTCCACCAACAATATCTTTTGTCACAATAAAATTCATGCGCGCATAATTTCTAGTCATGAAGTTATCGTAAACGACTTCCTGGCCCGGTTGAAGCCAGTAAGGTCCAGGAGACGCAGTTTTTCTATCCGCCATTTTCAAGGGATAAGGAATCCAGCTCTCACCCGCATGTGCTTGCACCATAACATCAATCTCATCAGTAAGTCGATAATAACCGCTGTTTAATACTGATGGAATAAAATAAGCACCAAGCTCACCTTCGATAAATATACCGTGCCTTTCATACTTATCAGAATTATTACATTTGCGGTAAAATACGCTGGCGAAGTTGTAAAGCTGAGCACCCCTTTAAACCTTTACTGGGCTGACCAATGCCGATTAACTGAGCGGATGTTAAAACTGCATTCTGCAACGGATCACTCCAGCAGGCCTCTTTGAGACTGGCGTTCGCCTTAGATGGAATAGCTCCCAGTAACAACAAGCAAATAATTATAACTTCCCCATGAGTTAAAAATACCTTCATAATTAAATCCCGATAAAGTAATTTAAGTAACACACAACCATCCCATCGCCAAAAAAAATTACATTCTCCCTGCTCGCACAATACCATCAGTTATCTGCCTTCTGAGATATAAAAAATGACTTCACCTCACTATATTTAATACGATGTGATAGCTGATAAATTTGGGTGACTGCCAGAAAACCGAGAAGATCGTGCGGAGGGTAAACCCTGAGGAAAATAAAAAATTTTGGTATAGCTGATAGACCTGGACCAAACAATACATGGTCGAAAACCCGTTAAAAACTTTCGCATTAAGATTAAAATTCATAATAATAAAAAATAATCAAAGGAAATATAAAATAATAATCTCATGTTCCCTCCTGGTTAATTATTTCCTGCAAATCACCGACGGATTCGCATTATTGCCAATCACATAACGCACATTCTGCAGGCGATAAATCCAGCCATAATTGACATGGCCGGGTGCCAGTCCGGCGGAGATATAACGCTCGATACTTTGCGGTGAGGCGCGATTGGCGAGGTTGTAGGAAATGGCGGTGGTTTCGCTGCGCAGCGCGGCGCCGGAAAAGCTGTGGCGCAGTTCAAAAGAGACGTCGACCGGTTCGCGGCGCCGCAGTTGCTGCTGAGCGGAGTAATAACTGATCATACCGCTATAGTTGCCGGTGGCCTGAAACAGGCTGTTTTGCACTTTCCACTGCCCGTGTGATACCACCAGCTGTTCCGCCTCCTGGGAAATCAGAATCGAGTCCGCTTCACAATGCGGTATGCGGCGCGACAGCTGATAAATCAGGATGGCCGCCAGCACCAGCGCCAGCATTAATAATCCTCCCTGTAACACCCAGGTTACCCGGCGACGAAATATATGGCTGACCGACATGACGCATCCTTCTGTTCGATAGGGTTTTGACAGATAAACCAGCTGTAGCGGTCGGCCAGCTTGGTGCGATTGATATAAATGTGGCGTTCGTCTTCCGCCAGCTGGACAAAGCGCGCCAGGTTGTCACTCATCAGCTGCAGGTTATGATCGATTTCTTCACGCTCGGTCGCACTGAAGTCGTCCTGGATATACCACTGTCGTCCCTGTGCATGACTGTAGGGTATGTACGTCACGGTCACTACATCACGAATCTCCAGCACCTTGATGCCCAGCAGGGCCAGCACCAGCAGCAGCACCGCGCTAACCAACATGCCGATCAGTATTAGCCCGTAACGGCTGCGCGGCGCCGCAGCGGGTGCCTCCTCCCCCGGGATTACGGCCGGCGGCGGCGCCATAACCGGCAGCGGCGCAGTGTGCACATGGGTCGTCACCAGCGGCTGAATACGTGCTTCCTGCGTGATGCGCGCTTCCTCAACGGCTTCCGCCAGCGGTAAACAGGCTTCCACCCGCACTGACTCATGCAGTCGGTAGCCCTGACGATGCACGGTGACAAAGGTTTCACCCTCAACCCGCAACTGTAAAAACTGTTTGCGCAGCATGGACAGCATCTGGCGCAGCGAATTTTCCGTCACGTGCACGCCCTGACTGCGCCAGCCTTCATCCAGCAGCGTCTCGTGGCTAATGACCTCACCCGGCTTTTGCAAAAAAAGCGCCAGGCAGCGCGCGCTGCTCTGGTTGAGCAGCAGCTCGTTATCATGCCGATCGCGCAACAGGCGCCGATCCGGGTCAAACGTGATATGTTGATTTATCAACCACATAACAGGCACTCAGGGATAATTCAGATAAAAAGTGGCAATCGCTGACACGTTGCCGGGCTCAATAGTGCGTTCGGCAATTGCCTGCGCCGAAGCCTGCAGCCAGGCACTAAACTGCAGCTGGTTCTCGCCCTGCTGCAGTGGAAAATGCATCACGCCCCGGTTGATAGGCACCAGCTTTCCGTTCGCATCACTCAGTCCAATGGCCACGCCTTTGGCACCGGCATCGCCGGCCAGCGCCAGCAGATCGGGCTGCTCGGCGTCAGCAATGCCGTTGAACACCAACTCGACGTCTTTACCCAGTTCGGTATCACAGCCGCTCAGGCGCATCACCAGCGGACGCGCCGGCGTGCGCGGATTCTGATACAGCGATTTCGCAACGATGTCGCCAAAGTTGAGCTCCAGCTGCTGCTGATCCGGTTCCAGCGAACAGGGTTCCGCCACCAGCGTGCCGTGCAGCTGCATCTCTATCGCCTGTGCCGGTGACACCAGCAGCCATCCCAGTACCAGCATTACGCCCGCTCTCATCGCCTCTCCTTACTGATATTCCAGCAGCAGCGCCGCACTGGCGGTGAAGTCTCCACCCTCCAGCGTCACGCCCGGCTGCTGTACCGGCACTGCGCCGAGATCGAGCGTGCCGGGGAAAACAATCGGCAAGGTGCTGTTTACCGCCAGCGGTTTACTCGCCAGATAAAAGCGAATACCCAGCGCACTCACGCTGCTGAGTAGCGCGCTGCTGTCGAAACCCGAAGCGGTACCGGTCAGACGCACCTGCAGTGCCGCACCCGGATCCTCGGTGCACTTAACCGGTATCGCTTTACGCTGCAAATAGTTGACGCCATCGATCTTTTTTACGCTCAGCGCATCACCGAACTCAATCATCAGGCTCTGGTTGTCATTCAGCGTGCAGGGTGGATTCTCGATCAGCGTGCCGTGCAGGCGCAGCTCCACCGCATGGAGCGGCCAGCAGATGCACAGCAGCAGGCTACTGGTCAGCAGCCTGCTGTAATGTTTCATTAATGAAACAAGTCGATGCTCAGTCATAGTTCACCTGTAACTGACCGCTGGCTGACCAGGCACCGGGCTGCAGCGGCAGCGCGGTGCGTTCCTCTACCGTCAGCCAGCTCAGCACATTGCTACCGGCGCTGAGCGGCACGCGCAGATTGCGAAAGGTGGGCGGCAGCGGCTGATGGTTCTCATCAAACAATTGCAGGCCCACGCCGTCAGAGCCCTGTACGCGAATCAGCTGCGGATCGGCCAGACTGGGCTGCGCCAAAAAGTCGATGCTGATGGAAGGCACATGTTGCAGCCATAGCGGATCGGCGACATCGCGGATACTGTACGGACAGTCCTGCAAATGCAGCGTTAGCGCCTGCTTCATTACCTGCTCGCCGACCTGTTGCAGCGCAGAGGTTGAGGTGGTATCGAGGCCAGCCGCCTGATCATTGTTAGCGACGTCAAGCCAGCATGGACTCTCCTGCAGCGCACCGTACACATGCACCACACCGTTAGTTGCTGCCTGCAGAGTCAGGCTCAACAGCGCCAGCACCAGCAACATGACACGCATCGCTTACTGCTCCACCTTGTTACTGACCACGCTGCAGCTGTCGCCGGCACACTTCAGCGCCAGCGTTGGCCGGCCACCGTAGTCGTTGATGTAAGTTAACAGCGGCGCGCTGCCCAGTTCTGCTGCGTTCACGCCCAGATCGATACTGGATTTTGGCGCGACCATGACCGGTTCAAAGTTTTTCTTCAGCGACTGACCTTTTGCCGGCTGTGCATCCACCAGCGTAATGAAATAAGGCGTGGGATTATTGAGCTGGTAGCGTGCGCCCTGACGGGTCAGCGTCAGTTTTTCCTGCCACGGTGTCACCACCGATGGATTGCTCACTACGATCGCTTCCGGACGATAGAACAGCTTGATACGCGTCTGCAGCGCGATTTGCAGCACGTTGCTCTTATCACTGCGCGGCGGAATTTCACGCATGCTGAAATAGAACACCGATTCACGATCCTGTGGCAGAGACTTGATGGCTGGCAGCGACTGCACTTTCACCACGCTGCGCTCGCCCGGCTCGACGCGCTGCACCGGCGGCAGCAGCACCAGCGGTGACGTAATTTTTTTACCGCTGCTGTCTTCAATCCAGCCCTGCGCCAGATAAGGCAGCTGCTTGTTTTCATTACTGATATTCAGTGAGACATTTTTTTCGTTACCGTTAAAAATGACCCGGGTGCGATCAAGCGCAATCGCCGCGTGAGCCTGCAGCGATAGCGTCAGCGTGGAGAGCAGCAAAGCGCCGCTCAGCGTTTTTACCAGCATGATTAACTCTTTCCTTACGTTGAAGAAGCAGGCGCGGCGCGGCGCGTGCAAAGTAATAACAAGTTCTGACCTTCATCGAGCAACTGCTGCGGCAAAGGATCGGGCAATGCCAGCTGACACTGGGTTTCGCCGTTCCAGCGCACATCCATGCTGGCACCGGCCTCAATGCCGCTCAGCCACACCAGGCCGTCATCATCCAGGATGCCGACTTCACGCCCGTTACTCTGGACGCTGGTACCGAAGGGCGGCCAGCTGCCATCTTCCAGCCGGATGGCGGCCATCGCTTTGATCCCTTTAATCACACCAAAACGCCGGTAACCGATGGCGCCTTCGGTCAGGGTGATCTGGGTCACCGGGCGTGAAGCTTCCACGTTGTCAGCCAGTCCGGTGACATCAATACTGGCGGTGTTGCGGTAGTAGCTGTTCACATCCGAAATCACCGCTTTGCCAAAGAAATTAGTGTACGTATTACTGCCACCACCGTTGACCGGCACGCCGGACACGCCGTCGGTATCGACCATCAGGCGCGTGCTGCCAGGCATACCCAGCCGGTGCAGCGCCGCGCCCTGCGGCGTGAGCGTTAAACCGCCCTGCAGTGACAGACTGGCGCTGCGGTACTGTCCCTGCTGCGCGCTGGCGCTGGCCGTCATGCTGGTCAGGCTGCCCTGATGACTGTAAAACCCACTGAACGACTGACGACGATCGCTGTTGAGGCCCGCGCTCAGGCTGTAACTGCTGTTATTGTCCAGCCGGTCATAAAAACTGGCCGAATGAGTGGTCTGCTTACCGCTGGTTTGCTGGCTGTAACTCAGGCTGCTGTCACCGCCAATCGGCATACTGAAATTGAGGTAAACGCTGTCATCATTTTTGCCGTTATATTGCGTCCGGTTTAGCGACAGACTTAAACTCAGATTCTTAAACCGACCGACATCAAAGTAGCGCGAGGTGGAAAAGCTCCAGCGATCCAGCGGGTCGCGATCCCAATAGGTCTGATGGCTGTAGCTGAGGTAGCTACTCAGGTTCAGGCTGCGAAAGTGCTTGTTGAGCGTAATGGTGTAGAGCTCTTTACTGTTGGAAACCTGCTGGTTGCGATAACGCGCGTCGAGATACTGCGGCAGACTCATGAAGTTGCGCTGCGAAAAACGGTAACCGGCAAACGTTACCTGACCATCAAGTTCTTCAAAGCGTTTGGAATAGCTCAGGCGATAAGAGCCGCCGCTTTTGCTGCCCTGCTGCGGCAAGCCGGCCTGTGACTGAGTGGCATCAAACGAAATGGCGCCCAGCAACAGCAGATCGCGTCCCAGCCCCATCGATAACGCTTTGTAATTGCCAGCGGCCAGCCCGCCGCCGTACATCGACCAGCCGTTGCTGATCCCCCAGGAGAACTCGCCGGTAGCAAACGTGGGCCCCTGCGTTTTGTGCTCTTCTCTGCCGGGTTTGCCGCTGGCGAATTTATAACGCACGCGTCCCGGACGGGTCAGATAAGGGATGGTGGCGGTATCGACGCTGAAGGTCTGTACGCTGCCGTCCTGCTCCTCGACGCGCACGTCAAGCTGGCCGGAGACAGCATCGTTAAGATCCTGAATACGAAAGGGACCTGCTGCCACCTGCGACTCATAAATCACCCGCCCCTGCTGGCTGATAGTGACTTTCGCGTTGGTTTTGGCGATGCCGGTCACTTCCGGGGCATAGCCACGCAGATTAGGCGGCAGCATGTTGTCATCGCTGGTGATCGCTGCGCCAAGATAGCGAAAGCTGTCAAACATGCCGGAGTCGAGATAGTTCTCTCCCAGCGTGGCTTTAGCCTGAATAGCGGGCAGCGGCCGATAGGCGTAAAAACGTGTCCAGGTGAATTCCTGACGGTGGCTGCCATCACCGCGATTTTGCTGCATTTGCCAGTCCGCACGCAGGCGCCAGGCACCAGCGTTAACACCACCGGTGCCGTTGCCGCTCACACTCTGGCTGTTAGCGCCGTATTGCGCGCGCGTGGTGGAAGCAAACAGGTTGTAATCCATTAACAGGCCAGGAACGCCGTTATCCCAGCGCGACGGCGGTTCCCAGTTGGCGGCGCTGTACTCCAGCCATGCCTGTGGAATGGTGATGTTGAGCCGTGATTCACCCAGATTGCCGCGTACCTGCATGCCGGAGATGGAATCCACCGCCAGACACTGGCCATCCTGCAGCCACGACACGTTTTTCAGGACTTCCGGTTTCAGCGCCAGTTTATCCACCATTTCCGGAGTCAGGCAGGGCAGGCTTTCATTGGGTGCATTTTCGGGCGCGTAGTAGCGCACCAGCATTTCCGGAATCTGCGTCTGGTTGACGCGCAACTCCATCATGTATTCGCCCGGCATGATGTAACCCGCCTGGGCAAACTGTGACAGATCGATGTTTTGCCGATCGTTGAGATCAAGAATGTCGGTGTTGAATGACACCGCACCGGCGGCGAAGAGCGGATCACTGTAGCCGAGGGCTAACATTAACGCCACGCTGAGCGGCGTCAGCCTGGTACGCTGCCTGCGTGCGCATGAGGCTGACGCAGTTAATGAAGCCTTTTTCATGGCAAGCGGTGTCCGTAAACCGTGAAAGATCAGTTGTAATTAATATGAAAACGAATCGCGGCGGCGTAACTCCCGCTATGCAGTTGCTGCTGGTTACTGACCAGCGTGAGCCGATAACGCAGATCATGCTGCTGCGTCAGATGTTGATCGATCGGCTGCGCCTCACCGGGAGCAATGGTGTTGCCCTGCGTATCCGTGATCATCAGCTCTACCCCTTTGGCATCGCCATACACAGCAAAACGCTGCTGACCCGGCGGACCATCATGGTCAAAGGTGATAGAAAAGGTGCGTGCCACGCCTCCCGATGCGCTGTACTCCACTGGACAATTCACCAGCTGGATAGAGAAGGGAAAACCTGGCCCTTTACCGTCACGCTGCAGGCGCGCCAGCGGCAACACCCCCATCGCAATGGTTTGTTCAGCATCATCGACCTTAATGGCGCAGGCACCCTGGTGAATGGCGCCGCGTAATGCAACGCGGCCGCGGTCGATCAGCTGCTCGGCGCGGCAGTCATTGATGAAAAGCACCGATGCCGAAACTATCGCCGCAGGCATAAACGACACATCGCCGCAGTTCCTTAAGCGAAAAGATAGAGTGGCGGACCACGAAGCCCGCCAGTCTCTGACCATTACTGATAGTTCAGTGCGAAGTCAGCCACGCTCTGGAATTCGCCCGGGACGATGGTGCTCGAGGCACCGCCACCCTGCAGGAAGGCTGCGAAGGAGAGCTGGTTGTTACCATCCATCAGTTGTTGTGCTGGCGTAGCGGTACCCAGTTCAATTTCGCTGTCGCCGAAATTGATACCAATTGCCGCGCCTGATGCGGTCCCGCTAATTGCGAGCTTGCCTGGAACAGCCTGAGAACCAGTACCAGAGAAAGTTACCGTCACTTCTTTTTTAGTTGCGGCATCGCAGTTCTCCAGCTTGATCTGGAATGGACGCGGCGTAGAACGGCCACCATCTTTCAGCGCCACGTTGGAAATCTGACCCAGCTCAACCGTCTGGTCGATTGAACCCGGCTCGATGGAGCATGGCGCATCAACAATCGCACCTTTAAACGTCACAGTACCGTTACCTTCACCTGCTGCCATCGCAGAACCCGCTACCAGAGACATAGACAGACCTAAAGCCACAACGATTTTGTTCATGTTCATTTGCTGATTTCCATTTAGGTGAATAAAACAAGTAGCGCGTTCTGCGTCGGTCTTATTCAATTTGCTGTGTATAGAAAAATTTAATTACTTATATTTTTCCTGATGGCCGCCCACATCATTTTTGTGGTTGTCGTCCTCAAGTGGGGCCAACGATAGAGATCAATTTCGACCTGCGCAACGGTATTTTCGTTATATATGATCAAAAACAATACTCACAAATCCTTTGTGTTTTAATGGTTATTAAAATCAATAAAAACAATGTATTAACAAAATTCACAGTTTTATGGTGGCGTTTTGATGATTTTAATCAAGGGAAAAAGAAGGTTCATTCACAAGCTGGCGATAATTACCGCAGCTCATTTCACGCAGTAGCTATTTTTTCGCCAGATTAAAACATTATTTATCTCTGCATTCACAACATTGATATTTTTATTGCCTGCCAGCATCGGTAAATAACAATAAAAAAGGTAATCCACCGTCTTTGCGTCATGCTGTGCGCTTACGCCTATCATGCCAGGACCACCCTCGCTATAATTCGAAGAACATTTCCTGAATGAGTACAAGCTTATGATCCGCAGTATGACCGCATACGCCCGCCGTGACGCCAAAGGCAGCTGGGGCAGCGCCGCCTGGGAACTGCGTTCCGTGAACCAGCGTTATCTCGAAACCTATATCCGTCTGCCGGAGCAGTTTCGCAGCCTGGAGCCGGTGGTCCGCGAACGCATCCGCAACCGTCTGACGCGCGGCAAAATCGAGTGCAACCTGCGATTCGACGCCGATGCCAGCGCCCAGGGCGAGCTGCAGCTGAATGAGTCACTGGCCAAACAGCTGGTGCAGGCGGCAAACTGGGTGAAGATGCAGAGTGATGAAGGCGCGATTAATCCACTGGATATCCTGCGCTGGCCCGGTGTGATGACTGCGCAGGAGCAGGATCTGGACGCCATTAATGCTGAACTGCTGGCGGCGCTGGATGGCGCGCTGGACGATTTCATCATTGCGCGTGAAAGTGAAGGCAACGCGCTGAAAGCGCTCATCGAACAACGGCTGCAGGGCGTGACCGAGCAGGTCAGCAAAGTACGTGCACAGATGCCGGAAGTGCTGAAATGGCAGCGCGAGCGTCTGGTGAGCAAGCTGGAAGAAGCCGAGGTTCAGCTGGAGAACAATCGCCTTGAGCAGGAACTGGTGATGATGGCCCAGCGTATTGATGTAGCCGAAGAGCTGGATCGCCTCGATGCGCACGTGAAAGAGACTTACAACATTCTGAAGAAGAAAGAAGCCGTCGGCCGCCGCCTCGACTTTATGATGCAGGAGTTCAACCGTGAGTCGAACACGCTGGCATCGAAATCGATCAATGCGGACATCACCGCCTCAGCGATTGAGCTTAAGGTGTTGATCGAGCAGATGCGCGAGCAGATCCAGAACATTGAGTAATATCTCAGGCGATCTCACTTTGTCTCATCTAAGCTAACCTCACCTCTAATAGCCCGAATTACCGGGCTATTTTTTATCACATTGTCTCATCAGGTATCACTACAGCGCATGTTTAGCGTGTACTTATCTATGTACATAATGACTTTTATGGCATCATAATTATGTACACACAGCACATAAGCAGAGTCATACATGACAAAAATGATAGACATACAAATCAAGGCATGGATTAGAGCTGATGACCTACCCCAGTATTAGATACAACTCTTAGTTAGTAATGTCGGTTTGTTTACCTTCTAATTTTCCATTTCTCCAGCTTGCTGCAAATTCAGCCGGCGTCTGGTATTTCAGCGATGAATGAGGTCTGGACTCGTTATAGTCCTGCCGCCAGCCATTAATGATTTTCCGGGCATGAAAAATATCGCTGAACCAGTGTTCACTCAGGCATTCATCCCGAAAGCGACCGTTGAAACTCTCAACAAATCCGTTCTGCGTTGGCTTACCTGGCAGAATAAGTCGCAACTCCACACCATGCTTAAAGGCCCATTGATCGAGTGCGCGGCAGGTAAACTCCGGGCCATGATCAGTTCTTATTGTCGCCGGATAGCCTCGAAAGAGCGCGATGCTGTCCAGAATACGCGTGACCTGAACCCCTGAAATACCGAAAGCAACGGTGATCGTCAGACACTCCTTCGTGAAATCATCCACACAAGTCAGGCACTTAATTCGACGACCGCTGGCAAGTGCATCCATGACAAAATCCATCGACCATGTCAGGTTCGGCGCATCTGGGCGAAGAAGCGGAAGCCGCTCAGTCGCCAGCCCCTTACGACGTCGCCTGCGCTTCACGCTCAGGCCGTTAAGGTGGTAAATGCGGTATACCCGCTTGTGGTTGACGTGAAGACCCTCCCGACGCAATAACTGCCAGATGCGCCGGTACCCAAAACGCCTTCGTTCGAGCGCCAGTTCTGTTATGCGCCTTGATAAATGCGCATCAGCCGCCGGACGCTGAGCCTCATAGCGGCAGGTCGACAGGGACAAACCTGTTAGCCTGCAGGCACGACGTTGCGACAGACCGGTCGCATCACACATAAACTCAACGGCTTCCCGCTTCTGGTCTGTCGTCAGTACTTTCGCACCAGAGCCACCTGAAGTGCCTCCCTGTCCAGCATGGCTTCGGCAAGCAGCTTCCTGAGTCTGGCGTTCTCTTCCTCAAGCGACTTCAGGCGCTTAACCTCGGACACCTCCATACCACCATACTTTTTACGCCAGGTATAAAAGGTGCGTTGGAAATGGCGTGCTTACGGCAGAGCTCACGGGCAGAAATCCCGGCTTCAGCTTCACGGAGGATACTGATGATCTGTTCGTCGGAAAAACGCTTCTTCATGGAGATGTCCTCATGTGGCTTATGAAGACATTACTAACATCGCGGTGTGTTAATCAACGGGGAGCAGGTCAATAAAATTAGAAAAAAGCGAGAGTAGCATAGCTACGATAAAAAATAAAATATTAAAAGGAACAGGCACCAATACATTACCCAGGAAATATAACCGCATAATTAAAAATTATATTGTTAATCTATTCAATAAATGCAATATGGCGTGAATGGCATCAGTGCGTGTTACAATTAGGTAATACTCTTAGATATAATTTTTTACACTCGTTCAAAAACTAAGTCGATATCCATACATCGCTGTTTATCTGCAAATTTGCAAGGACCATAGATTTTTGCGAAAAACAGGTTATACCGTACTAGTTGTTTTTGATTACCATCAAGCAGTTTTATATTTCGGCAATGGTCGCTTGAATGAAAGTTCAGCTTGACATACACTTGCCCTTAAGGGAGTAAAAGGATAAAGACACAAAAGCTCTGAAAAACAGAGCTTTTGTGTCTTTATCTAGCGATATTTTACCATATGTAGTGATTCATTGATGCTTTGACACTACATATTGTGTTTGTTAAACGAACAGCACTTTCTCTGTTTGAGCATAAACGAGCGTATGAGAAGGATGCTTCAAAGAGATGATAAGGGGGCCATATGCTTTATGCAATTCCTCAACATGCAACTGATTCACTCAAATTGATGAGAATGGTTCTTCAATTGATTGCATCAAACCAAGAAGTATCAAGCGCTTTAAAATCAAGGGTTTACCAAGTAATTAGAGAAGCATCGTCTTTAAACAGCGCTCGTGAGCAATCTTTACATATTCCTACTTTCAGGGAATCAATCTCGCTAGCTGTTGAAATGCAGCATACTCACGCCCTTGCAGAAGTGCTGACTGTTGTAACGAGTGAAGATATGCTTGAGCCCAACCTTGCTAAACATGTTTTAGAGCATATCTAATGCTGGCTTACACTCAGTTAACGCTAGTGCGTAACAAGTTGAGGGAGATTTCTGAATCTCCCTATTTTTCACAAGATTTACATAAATATCTGGTTCAATTAAACAGTGTTGCAGATAAATTATGTGATGATCATGCATCAATAGATGAACAAACAATTGTAATGTGTACTCAATTCATTACAAATGCGGTTAATTTCTTTAATAGCAGCACCACAAAAAAAATACCATATGAGATAGTTTATTGCCTCAATGAGGCATGTCAGCAGTGGATTAGCGATAAGACCCTGATCACTACAGCTCTTTCGCCAGACATTATGGGTTTTTACTTCAAACCTATAAATAAAGAGTTTTATGAATTCTTTGAAAAAACCTTAAATATCTCTTTTGATGCTGAATTAATTCAAATTTCCTTACCAGAAATTTATCGTCGCAGGCCATTATTTTCGACTCCTCTATATCATGAACTAGGACATTACGTTGATATAAGCAGAGGGATTTCTGAAATATCTTCATTCTATTTTAGACAAACAAATAACGGTATATTACCTATTCCAGATGGAAAGGCAAAATGGAATGATAGCGACAGTGATACTTGGTTAAATCATTGCCGAGAATATTTTGCTGATCTCTTTAGTTCGCAATTTGTAGGAAGCAGCGGCATCGACTTGCTTAAAAAATTAGCAGGTGGTGCGTCTTCAAGTTTTACCCATCCATCAACACAAAATAGAATAAAAATAGTCGAGGATTTTTTATCTCAGACTAAAAATCCAGTTGTTGATATGTTTAATGCGGTAATTGAAGCACTACATAAAGATAATAAGTTGTTATGTTCAAATTTGTCATTGCCCTTAACCCAAAAAGACGTAAGTATCGCATTTGATAATGTCAGACCTTTCGAAATTTCTGACAAAAAAGAAATGCATTCCTTTATAGATACTAGTTGGCATTACCTATGTAATATTTGGGATAACCCAACCGGAGTTTGGGCAGGATTGAGTAAAGAGACAATTGAAAAGACTATAAATGATTTAGTAGAAAAGTCGATTAGAAATGTGATGGTGATTGAAAAGTGGGACATATATGCATCTGCTAAATAAAACTGAATTACTCGAGTCTTACGAATCTGATGATCCAAAATCACTATATATCAATCCGTTATTAAACCGAAACCAAATAGGTAATTTTACAATTGATCTACGCCTTGGCTATGATTTTTTGGTTTCAATCATGACAAGAAAACCATCTATAGAATTGTTTCCCTCGAAAAGCCATGAAGTGCATCAGCCTATTAGAACGTTTTTTCAAGAGACTCGAAGAGACATTGGAGACAGATTCATTGTCTATCCTAATCAAGTAGTTTTAGCGACCACACTTGAATATGTAAGTTTCCCTCCAGATTGCTATGCAGATGTTTTGTCCAGAAGCAGCTATACCCGTCTTGGACTTTCATTAAATACAATGATCCAACCTGGATACAGAGGTTGTATTTCACTTGAGTTGTTTAATCATGGTAATACTCCATTAGAACTTATAGTTGGCTCAAGAATCTGTCAAATCAGAATATTTCGTAATGAAGGTGAGGGTAATTATCTTGATCAAGAGGAACAACGTAAATACTTCGGTAACGTTAGACCTACAATATCTGCCGCAGAAAAAGATTCTGAACTAGTTATACTAAATAGAAGCAGAGGTTATGACGAAACTCAATGAAGAAGAACCACCATATTTAAAAGCATTAAAAAACAGTAACTTAGAGCAACAATTTAAGTTACTGTTGGCATTTAAAAATTCTAGTTAATTTTTTCAAAATCTGAATGGCACTATCACATCATCCAGATTCTTATTCTCTCTGTATGAATAAGTTAAACCTGAAATCTTAGATAATAATTCGGGGCTAATTTTTATTTAGTCAGCTAACATCATCAAATGATACTCCTAATTTTTCCTTGAGAACATATATTCCCTCTTCAAGAATATGCGGTTCTTCAAGAGATATTATTTCATCAAGTCGCTCTTGTCTACTTTGTCTGATTTGGCTAAACTAAACATTTGCATTCCTGTATTGTTGAGCATTTATGAATCCTAGAAAGTTTACTCTAAAAATTATCGCTTTAGCACTTACCTTCCAACGTAACATTAATTCATAAATTTTTTTCCAATCAATGCTCCCTACTTTGCTTAAACAGGTCGGAAATTCTTTCGCGAAAGATTCTCGTGGAAACAAGAAAGCGCTAGCAAATATATCAGCCTCTCTCACTGTTTTTGTACACCCAGTTTCGATACCGTCATGCATAATGAGATGACCACACTCATGCACCAGATCAAATCGCATTCGGCAAGCACTTTCCCTGGCTTTATTACGTATCATAATAGGAAATTTTCTACTAACTGATAATGCATCTACTTTATCAAATACACCATCAAAACAAGTGACTATCGCTCCCTGATTTTCCAAGACATTTATCATGTTATCTATTGGAGCATCCGACGTTAAGCCCCAACGAAGACGAGCAACTTCGGCAATTTTCTCAATAATGGGCGGAGTTAACTCTGGAATCTCGCTGTTATTTCTTGAATCAAATTTATTCCCCGGTAAATCCAAATGTTCATGTAACTCCACCACCTACTGCTCAAGTATTGTACTATACGCCTGTACTCTGTCCTTCACTCCTGCTGGAGTCGTGAGTCTTTTACGAAAATGACATTGTTCCGGCTTAACCTCTCCTGAAAGAGGCACGCTAAAGAAGCCAGGAGAAACTTCAAGATACTCTGCTAGCGCATTAAGAACGTCCGTAGCTGGAGCCCGAACGTCACTTTCATATTGATGTATGCTCTGACGAGTTACAGCGACAGCATCTCCAATCTTTTGAAGCGTAACACCCTTTATTAGGCGGGCTAGACGAAGTCTTTCCCCATAAAATTTTAGTGCCATAATTTATAAACTATTTTATCCATCGTTCTCTGCTTTTTTGACTTTCTTTTTAAGAAAGACAGATGCTTTCTCAATTTTAATAGGTTCCGGAAGATCTGCTTCAAATAAACTAATAGCAGCAACACGCTCATCAAGTGGTATCTCCCAACAAGAAACCTGCGTCCCATCAAGGAATCCAGAGAATGTAACACGCTCCACATACCTGAATTCATCAACTTCGATAGCAAAAAACCAAAGGTCACTTGCTACATTACCGATCTCTGGTTCAAGCAAAGACATTTGACTCAAGGCTTCGATAGAAGGGATTAATCGCCGCTCCTCCGGGCTACTAGGCTTTCCTCGATACAAACGTATAAAACGTATAGGGACTGACTCAATTGAAAAAGTGAACTTCCCATCCTTTTTTACAATACCAAGCCACGGCCAATCCCTCTGACGCATAGCTGCACAAATGATCCTTGTACGAGAACATTCATATGCCCTCATCCTTGTAGAACGAGCTGGATCACCAAGATCTTCATCATGCCGATTTATTACGTCATCCCTTACATCTCTTATAAGGGAAGCGAGACGTTTGAGCCGATCCGAGGTGAGAGATGGATTCAATTCCCATGGTTATTTCATACTTAATGGGCCTCTATTTTAAGGATGGGGACCGCTTATATTGTGAAGTACACCCTTATAAACTTGCACTTATCCATATTTGTCAAACAAGATATGAAAAGTCAGCAGAAAACAGACTTGTTAACTAACCTAATTAACAATCTATCTAAAAACAACAATCTAATTTCAAAGTATCGTGTACTTATGAGTGTACATATTTTTAACTTAAAATAAAAAAGCATAAAAATCAATTAGTTAATTAAAACTTCAACATTCAGATTCAACATCGAGTAACACTTATCTCTGTACAGCCCTGCTCAGGGCTTTATCTTTCCTTGCTAACAGCAGCCATTACGCCGGTTTGTATAGCGCCTGGTTGCTGGATCGCATGGTTTTAAGTTGCTGCTCAATTAATTTTATCGTTGGGGCTTTTATCTCCAGCTGTTTCGCCACTTGCGGGAAATGGGCAATGGCATCGACTATTTCTTCAATGCACTGCCGCGCCTCGTGCCACGAAGCGAAACTCGCTTCTGCAGCCAGTTTCTGTATCGCCTTTAACGGGGGATTTTTGCCATAACCGTTAAACGCGGTGGCGTGTTCCCCAAACGGATGCAGGCTGAAAGTCACATCGTAAAACGGGGCCAGAGACCAATTACCCTGATCGTCCTGCAGGAATGACCAGTTTTTACTGTGATCATCCTGATTAAGTGAAAACAGATTAAACAACGCACGACGAAATTGTATTTGCCCGGCGGAAGGACTTTGGCAAAGCACGCTACTTGCCCGAATGAGATCGGCATAATCCAGAGAAGGCTGTCGGAAATCTGCGCCCAGCAATCCGCATGCGCTGTGCATATGTAACCTGCCATTCCATTCAGACCCGCTAACCCAATCAAACCGTTTAAGCCCCAGCCAATAGCGAGCCCCTGATGCGGCAGGGGCTGGCAAGAGTTGCCAGTCAGGCACAGCTAGGCCTGCCCGGGCGGCCATCGTCAGGTACGCCGCTTCACAAAGGCCTTCTTCATGACCCAGAGCGAGATGCCCGGAGGTAAATTTCACCAGCCAGGCTTCATCACCGGGCCTGGCAATGGCCCGACAATGTAGAAAATCGTCGTCAGAAAAATAGAGTTGCGCTTTGGGTCTGGCACCACCTGAACTGCCCGCTGCTACCAATGCACCGAGCACATCATCCGTTTGACCATCAAATATCGCCTGCGCCTGTAAGCCTAATTCGTGCAGCTCAAGCTCGCCCTCGTGGTACGTCTCTTTATAGCTGGAGTGAGGCAAATAACTGAGCGCTCCCATCGCTCTGTCACCCACAAAAGCCAAACGGTCAAGTGCCGTAATTTGCCCGGGAAAAAGGCCATGCTGACGAAACACACGATCCATTAGCAATAACCCCCAGCCATCAGGCAATGAGTCCGCAAACGTGCCAGGCAGGCCGTCATGGGGTTCAGGAGGAGCCGGCTGGACGGACGCGTTCCATTCCAGTTTGAAGGGGGAAAGATTGGCGTACGTGCTGAGATAATCGGTGTGGTACTGGAAAAAAATCCCTGCCCGGTTTTGCGCTAATACACCCACCTGAATTTGCTGGCCATCACTCAGTGTGCGCCATGCTTCCAGCCTGTTAACCGGGGAGAAACTCATCCTTTCAGCACCTCATCGATAGTGGCAGGTAAATGCGTGAGCCGCCTTTGGGGTTCAAGCAGGGTCTGAATACGCGATAAATCGTCCAGGCTTTGCCACAGTAATAACAACTGACGCAGAGAAATCTGACCGGTGGTTTCAAACTTTTTGATGGTGGAGGCTGGAACCGTGCTGCGCTGGGCCAGGTCATCGCGTGACATTTTGCCGGCTTTACGGCGCTGCCGCAGGTATTCAGCAAGATTTTGCTGCACACTGTATCCCGAGAGTAAGCTTAACTGCGCCATAGTGCCTCCATATAGATACAATAGTGTCTCATTATAGTTTTTTTAGCGCAAAAAGGACATCACTGTATCTAAAATTCATTTGCAGCGGGCTGCCAGTCGATGCAGTAGACCAATATTTAATTTTCGCAATGTAAGGATTATTGCCTGAATGATGAACAACTGTGTCTGTTACTGACCGAAAATGACATATAAATCTGACCAGGCAAGTTACCAACCCATTGTTTTTCTGCAGTTTAAACCCAATCCGATTTCACTCCTGCACTGTTTAGTGCACGATCCATCAATCATCTGAATCCTGAAGATTGCAGAGTTTACATCACTTATACGGCACTATTTGCTAAAGTGCCGGTCGTAATAACTACAGTTGTACCGCACCGGGAACCATGGACCGACTTCTTCGCGCGTTACATTCACTCCAGACATGAAGGCGCTATGAAGAAAACCGGGCAGTTCTGTTCCAAACTTTTGCATCCCCGCTACTGGTTTACCTGGTTCGGGCTGGCAGTGCTCTGGCTGCTGGTGCAGCTTCCCTATCCCATGTTGATCCGGCTGGGTGCCACGGCGGGTCGGTTATCACGTCATTTCCTGAAGCGGCGCGAACGCATCACCCGACGCAACATCGAACTCTGCTTCCCGCATATTAATGAACGCGAGAAAGAGATGATGATTGCCGGCAACTTTGAATCGCTGGGCATGGCGCTGGCGGAAACCGGCATCGCCTGGTTCTGGTCCGATGCGCGTGTGCGTCAGCTGTTTCAGGTGCAGGGCATCGCCAATCTTCAGCATGCGCAGAGCCAGCAGCGCGGCGTAATGGTGATTGGCGTGCACTTTATGTCGCTGGAGCTGGGCGGTCGCATTACCGGGCTGTGTCAGCCGATGATGGCGATGTATCGTCCGCACAACAATCAGGCGATGGAATGGGCGCAGACCAAAGGCCGCATGCGATCCAATAAAGCGATGATTGATCGACGCGATCTGCGCGGTATGGTGCAGGCCCTGAAACAGGGCGAAGCCGTCTGGTTCGCACCGGATCAGGATTACGGCCCGAAAGGCAGCGTGTTTGCGCCGCTGTTCGCGGTTGAGAAAGCCGCCACCACCAACGGCACCTTTGTGCTGTCGCGGCTGGCTAAACCGGCAATGCTGACCATCGTGCTGATTCGCAATGCCCGCAAAGATGGCTATCAGCTGATCATTCAGCCGCAGCTGGAAGGCTATCCGCATGATGACGAAGCGGCCGCTGCAGCCTACATGAACCGGGTGATTGAAAAAGAAATTCTGCGCGCGCCTGAGCAATACCTGTGGCTGCATCGCCGCTTCAAAACCCGTCCGCCAGGCGAAGCGTCACTTTACGTCTGATCGCCGCTGGTCGATGATAGTCCGCACCAAGACAAACCTGCGGACTATCATGATGGAACACTCTCTTACAGCAGGCTGGCAGCGACCGTTGCTCGCCGACCGCCTTACGCCCTACCTTGAAATTGATGCTGCGCGCCTGCAGCGTAACCTGCAGCGGATGCAACAGAAAGCCGATGCCGCCGGCGTCGCGCTGCGTCCCCACATCAAAACCCATAAAAGCGTCTGGATCGCTGAGCAGCAGCGCCAGCTGGGCGCGCACGGTATCACCGTATCAAAACCCAGTGAAGGCGTGGCGTTTGTGCACGGCGGGGCACGCGATGTACTGCTGGCTTATCCGGTGGTGCACGCCGCCGCACTGACCGAACTGCTGCAGCTGGCGGCACAGCGTCAGGCGCGTATTACCTGCATCGCGGACTGCGCGGCTGGGGTCGCTGCCATTGCTGACGCCCATCAGCGCCAGCCTGACTGCGCGCTGGCAATTGCCATCAAGGTGGATGTGGGTCTGCAGCGCGTTGGCGTCGATCCGCACAGCGACATGGCGCTAACGCTGGCGCAGCAGATTGTTGCCAGCGGCTTGCCCTTCGCCGGACTGATCTCGCACGCCGGTCACGCCTACGCTGCGGGTCATGCCGCCGCGATAGCCGAAGTGGCGCAGCAGGAAATGGTGCTGATGCGTGATTTACAGCGGCGATTACTGGATGCCGGCTTTGTCCCCTGCCCGATCTCGGTGGGTTCCACGCCCACGGCGCTGGCGGCACCGGTAGCCGCCGGCAGCGATGAAATCCGTCCCGGTAATTATGCCCTGCTGGATCTCACCGCCTGGCGTCTGGGCTTATGTGATGCGGATGCGCTGGCATTGACGGTCGTGACGCGCGTGGTGGCAGTCAATCCGCATTACGCCATCATTGATGCCGGATCCAAAATGCTGAGCTCGGACAAAGGCCCGCACGGCACCAATGCCAGCGGTTTCGGCATCGCGGTTGACGAGCATGGCCATCAGTATGAAGTGCAGAAGCTGTCGGAAGAGCACGGCTTTGTAACCTATGGTGAACGTGCGCCTGCGGTGGGTGCCCTGCTGCGCATCTTCCCCAACCACAGCTGCGCGGTAGTGGCACAATCCGAACGCTTCGTACTGCGCCAGGCTGATGGCAGCGCCGAACTGCATGACATTGAAGGGCGCGGCCGCTTTATCTGACAGAAAGCGCTGTTGCCGCACACTTCCGTCACCGGGCCGTTTGCAGCCCGGTGACCTTCAGTTAAGGTGAGGCGATGTTTCAGGTTTAATTTGCCGTTTACCTGCACCCTGGAGGTTCCATGCTGCCATCTCAGACAGTGACGCTCACCATTCCCCGCAACTGGTTAGATCTCTATGAAACCATCTGGAAACCTGAATGTTTCGCGAAGTGGGCCAGCGGCCTGAGCAGCAGCACATTGACGCAGGAAGGCCAGTACTGGAAAGCGAAAGGGCCGGAAGGTACGGTGAAGATTCGTTTTACCCCCTATAACCCGTTTGGCGTGATGGATCACTGGATCGATACCGGCAGTGGTAAAGAGATTTATATGCCGATGCGGGTGATAGCCAATCAGCAGGGCGCAGAAGTGGTGATGGTCATTTATCGCCAGCCGCTGATGTCTGATGAGAAGTTTGCGCAGGATGTTGCCTGGGTTAAGCGCGACCTCGAGCGCCTCCTGCATCTGTTAACCCATTAGAATCAATGCATTATCCATCCAGCTGCACTTTATCCTCCGCTGGAAGTAATCGATAAAAAAACGGCATTTTTTTCGCGCAGCAGTGTTTAACTGTTTCACCCACGACAGCGCGCATTTTCTCATCATTCACCAGTCTGGCTAAAGCGTCGCTACCGGGAAAATTCCTGGTGGCGTCGGCCTGACGATGGCTGAGTGCTTCTGATTTATCACTGTTTTTTCCGTCGCATAGGCTGGCGCAACTTTGCCACACGATGAATGATAGAAAATGACTAATAAATCGCATCAGCCATTACTTATATATTCACATCTATATTCTGAAACCATTTATTCCTGCAGTCGATTTATAGGAGTTTTCTTATGGTGTTAATTTAATTAAAACACGGTATAACTCCCTCACACACAGCAGTACTTAATAATAACAACAGCAGGGAACAACATGGATCGCTCAACCTATCCTTTGTTATCTGAAAAAGAATTTGTTGAGATTGCCAGAAGGATGCTGGCCGGGGAATATAATAATGCAAAGGGATTTTATAACGATCTCGCGGATTTCCTCCTTACCGGAGGAGATACCGTGCAGACAAAAAAAATATTACGCGCCAGGGGCATTACTTTATCATCAGAACATCACTTAATTAACAGCATCGCGACGTGGCCGGCGCTGAAAGGTATCTCAGGGCTGCGGCAGGAAGCGCTGCATTGATGTGACCTGGACTCTGGGCCGCCGCCCGGGTGAAACCTTAATTGCACTGGTACATGTACCATAATGAGCAGAGCATGGCGATACGCGAAAGAAATCTGGCCAGCGCCAAATGGTCCGTTTTGTCTTCAATTAAAATCGTGGGTATTGGGGTATTACAGCTTTCACTGCTGGCGCAAATACTGCAGGCGAATGAAATCAATTTGCTCGCCATTGCCATAGTCATGCTATTAGTGATTGATACGCTGGCCGATCGCGGCTTCGGTAATAGCCTTATTCGCAATCAAAACTTAAATAACAGCGAACTGTCCACGCTTTACTGGGGCAATGTATTAAGCGGCTTATTTATTTTTGCCGTGCTGTTCATCGGCAGTGATATTTACAGCCGTCTGATGGGCCAGCCGGAACTGGCAATTATGCTGGAGATGATATCCGTCATCTTTATTATTATTCCGCAGGGGCAGCACTATCGCGCCATTCTGCAGCGGGAAAAACAATTTACGCGCATTGCCTTTACGGAAACCTCTTCCGTGCTGGCCGGGCTGGCGGTCACGCTGTTTACCGTGTGGCTGACGCCGTCAGTGCTGTGCGCTATCTGGGGTTACCTGGCGATGGTTTCCATCAGAATGCTGGTCTACTGCTACTACGGGCGCTCCTGGTTTCAACCGGAATACCGTTTTAGCCTGAAAGCTTTCGCCGCAGTGCGAGCAAGAAACGGATAATAACAACAAGTCTGTATGGTGGGCTCTGGGCATCTGCAAGATGCGTTCGCGTGCTGGTTACCAGCACGCTTTTTTCTTTTTACGCTTCCAGTAATTCTTCCAGCGAGTGATAAGCCAGTTCGCTCAGCTTGCCATTGCGGTGCAGGCGCAGCCATCCCACCAGCATGCGCAGTTCATCAATCACCATATATAAGTCAGCCATATCATTTTTGCTTTTCACCTGCAGGCGGGTTAGCGCATTAAGCTTGTGCGCATTCACCGTTTTATGGCTGATGCCGAGCCGGTTACCAATCTGTTCGGTGTTGTAGCCCCACGCCATCATCAGCAGCACCCGCAGTTGCCGATCCGGCAGCAGAATGTCGGCGCCCTCCTGCTGCTGTGGCGATCCACCGGCAATACAGGTGAGCAGCCAGTCGCACAGCGCGGCGTGCGAAGACTTTAAGTCAAGCACGCTAAGTCCCGGCAGGTAGCGACCAAGCGCCCGCATCATCGGCAACAGACGTCGGGTCAGTACCAGCATCTGCATGGCCGGAAACTGCTGCTGCAGCGCATACAGCACTTTGAAGGTGCCCGCCAGCGGCATATTCTCGTGAAAAATAAACACCAGCAACCGCGGCCGCACTCTTTCACACTGAGAGATGACGGTACTGAGCGACCAGAGTTCATGCACCCGGCAACCCACCGGTAACGCTGATAGCAGGCTTTCCAGCCCAAGCGCGGCCAGCTTATCGGAGGAGTAATAGAGGATGTCTTCGCTGAATTTTTTCATGCCTGTCCAAAGTTGCTGCACGTCGCGCCCGTAAATGATGAGCCTGAGTGAGCAGGCATT
Organism: Pantoea dispersa; assembly: GCF_035783935.1. GTDB lineage: Bacteria > Pseudomonadota > Gammaproteobacteria > Enterobacterales > Enterobacteriaceae > Pantoea > Pantoea dispersa_C. The sequence goes on from NZ_JALKOV010000009.1 coordinate 207,427, forward strand.
AATCAGGTACGACACATTCACAGCGAAACTTAAATCAGGCCAGCCCTGGCGTTTCGCATCATTTTTATTGATGCGAAAATCCCGGCCGATGACGGTGATTCCTCTCTGACAAACCACTAAGCCAGCACATTATCAATCTGGCTAATCCGAAAAGATTTTTTTAGAAAATCTCAGTGGTCTACACTCTGGGAAATCTTTAGCCTTGCCGCCAGTTTACTGGAGTGCTCTATGTTATTAACCGTCCTGTACATTATTGGTATTACCGCCGAAGCGATGACCGGTGCGCTGGCGGCAGGCCGACGCAAAATGGATCTGTTTGGCGTCATTATTATTGCGTCGGTCACGGCGATTGGCGGCGGCTCGGTACGCGATATTCTGCTGGGCCACTATCCGCTCGGCTGGGTGAAACACCCGGAGTACATCATGATTGTCGCCGCGGCAGCCGTGGTCACCACCTTTGTCGCGCCGCTGATGAACCATCTGCGCAAGGTATTTCTGGTGCTGGATGCGCTCGGGCTGGTGGTGTTCTCGATTATCGGCGCACAGGTTGCGCTGGATTCTGGCCATGCGGCGATTATCGCGGCCATCGCCGCGGTGATTACCGGCGTGTTTGGTGGCGTGCTGCGCGATATGTTCTGCAACCGCATCCCGCTGGTGTTCCAGAAAGAGCTGTATGCCGGTATCGCTTTTGCCTCCGGCTGGATGTATATCCTGCTGCTGAAAACGCCGCTGGCGCATGAAGTGGTGGTGATCATCACGCTACTGTTCGGCTTCTTCGCCCGCCTGCTGGCGCTGCGCTTCCGCCTCGGCCTGCCGATTTTCAACTATCCCCATCCCGAGCACTGAGGGCTGCGCAGGAATATCCTGCTGCTGCAAAAAGTGAATCAGCGACTGCAGGTGCGCATCCTGCAGCATCGCCACCAGCCGCTGCGCCAGGACACTGCCGATGCCCGGCAGCTGCTGCCAGCTGTCGGCTGAACGCGCCAGCAGCTGCGACCACTGCGTATCGGGCAACGCCTGTAGCGCCGTGCGCGGCAGCGGTAAGCCCAGCGCGCTGATCCAGCGGCGCAGCGGCTGCTGGCGCGTCAGGTTAAAACGATGCCAGATTTGCTGTGCGCGCACGCTGGAGATGCCCTGCGCCTGCGCAATCTGCGCTGGCGTGAGCGTCAGCCAGGAGAACAGGTGGCTGATGCTGCCGCTGTCCAGCAGGCGCTGCCAGCTGCTGTGCTGCACGCCAGCAATATCCAGCACCGACTTATGACTCAGCCAGCTGAGGCGCGAGAGAAACTGCGCGCGACATCCCGCGCTGAAGTGCAGACAGCTCAGCGCATGAAATTCGTCGTCCTGCGGCGGCTGGGGATAGTCGCGCTGCGCCACGCGCCAGATCACCCGTTCCAGCCGCGGAATACCCAGCCCGGCCAGCGACAGCGTGACCTGATCGCCGGCGATGACATCCCACTGCTTCCAGCGGCGCAGCGAACCCAGATTGACCCGCCGGACGGTTTTATCCTCCAGCTGCACCGGCTGCAGATTCAGCACCACGGCAATTTTGCCGGTACGTCCCACGTTGAAATCCACGGACAGCACCTCGCTACTGACTTCGGCGGGCTGATATTTCCATGCGGCCGACCAGCTGCCCTGGCCGGGCTGCCAGTCGCGCCCGACACGCTGCGGTGACTGGTGAATCACCACGCCATCGGTGACAAAAGGGAGCGGCTGGCGATACCAGCGCTCGCGCCACGCTGCGACCTCCTCTTCATTACTGACCTGCCGGCTCCACTGCTGCGTCAGACCAAAGCCCCACTGCGCGAGCTGCGCCAGCCGCGCCTGCATCATCGGCGGCCCATCCGGCCAGGCCCAGATAAACACGCCAATGCGCGACAACAGCGGACTGGCCTCGCGCCGCATCATCGCGCCCGCCACCTGAGCGCGCGCATTCTGACCGCCATCGCGTGCCTGCTGGTGATCGGTCATCGTCAGAAACAGTTCCCCCTGCAGCACCACTTCCGCACGGTCAGTGGCGATATGCTGCGGGATCGCCGCAATGTGCGGTGCTTTCGCCAGCCACTGTTCACCGCGCAGTCCATCGCCCCGGCTAATCAGGGCAGCCAGTTCGCCGTGACGATACACCAGCGTCACCGCCACACCATCGACTTTCGGCTGCACCCACAGCGCCGGTTTATCCTGCATCCAGTAGGCCACCGCCAGCCTGTCACGCAGCTTGCGCACGCCGGTATGCGCCACCGGATGCAGCGTGCTGCCGTCGGTGCTGAGCCGCGACGCATAGCCCGGCAGCGCCGGCGTGAAGCAGCGCTGCCACTGCTGTAAGCGCTGCTGCAGGCTGTCGTAGTCGGCATCGCTTACCGGACTTTGCCCCTGGCGGTAGTAAGCATCATCCCAGTGGCGCAACTGATTATGCAGCCCGGCCATCTCCTGCTCTGCGCGCACCGGCGACCAGTTGGGACATATCGCCATTACGTTCGCACATCCCGCCAGCAACATCGCGCACAGCCCTCTCCATCCTTTCATCGTCGCCTCCTTTTTTGCTGATTGCAGCGTGCCGCAGCGAGCGATACCAGCGCTAAAAAGCGAAGTGTGGAGCGAGGCTGACGGGTTTTCGTCCGGATTGCAGGAAATTGCGCCGCCGCGAGAGGCCGCGCACAGAAAAAGAATTGCCGCCTGCGGGCGGCAAACGCTGCGTGCTGCGCTTAAGCCGTGTATACTGTGCAGGAAATCGACTCCGCTCTTTACTCAATTCAAGATAACCATGGCTCAAGGCACGCTCTATATTGTTTCCGCCCCCAGCGGCGCAGGTAAATCCAGCCTGATTCAGGCGCTGTTAAAGACACAACCGCTGTACGATACGCAGGTGTCTGTTTCTCATACCACCCGCGGCGTGCGCCCCGGCGAAGCGCATGGTGAACACTACTTTTTCGTCTCAAAGCCTGAATTCGAGCGCATGATCGCCGAAGATGCTTTCCTTGAGCACGCAGAAGTGTTTGGCAACTATTACGGCACTTCCCGCGCGGCGATTGAGCAGGTGCTGGCCACCGGCGTTGACGTGTTTCTCGACATTGACTGGCAGGGCGCGCAGCAGATTCGCCAGAAAATGCCGGCCGCCCGCAGCATCTTTGTTCTGCCGCCGTCCACCGAAGAGCTGGATCGCCGCCTGCGCGGTCGCGGTCAGGACAGCGAAGAGGTGATCGCCCGCCGCATGGCACAGGCAGTGGCAGAAATGAGCCACTATGCCGAATATGATTATTTGATTGTTAATGATGATTTCGATCTGGCGCTGTCGGATCTGAAAACCATTATTCGCGCAGAACGTCTGCGTATGGGTCGCCAGAAAGCGCGACATGATGCTTTAATCAGCAAACTATTGGCAGTCTGAAGTCACTTTCAGTATTATGCCCAGTCATTTCTTCATCATCTGTGGAGTAGCACACCTATGGCACGCGTAACCGTTCAGGACGCAGTAGAGAAAGTTGGTAACCGTTTTGACCTGGTGTTGGTCGCTGCACGTCGTGCACGTCAGATGCAGGTAGGCGGCAAAGATCCGCTGGTTCCGGAAGAGAACGATAAAGCCACCGTTATCGCCCTGCGCGAAATCGAAGAAGGCCTGATCACCAACCAGATTCTGGATGTGCGTGATCGTCAGGAACAGCAAGAGCAGGAAGCCGCTGAGTTACAAGCCGTTACCGCTATCGCTGAAGGTCGTCGTTAACAGCACTCTGCAGGTCAACCTTGTATCTGTTTGAAAGCCTCAATCAGCTGATTGAAAAATACTTGCCTGAGGAGCAAATCAAGCGCCTCAAGCAAGCTTATCTTGTCGCACGTGATGCCCACGAGGGACAGACACGCTCCAGCGGCGAACCCTATATTACCCATCCCGTTGCGGTTGCCTGCATTCTGGCCGAGATGAAACTCGACCACGAAACGCTGATGGCGGCGCTGCTGCATGATGTGATTGAGGATACGCCCGCCACCTACCAGGACATGGAACAGCTGTTCGGGAAAAGCGTGGCCGAGCTGGTGGAAGGCGTTTCCAAGCTCGATAAGCTGAAATTCCGCGACAAGAAAGAAGCCCAGGCTGAAAACTTCCGCAAAATGATCATGGCGATGGTGCAGGACATTCGCGTCATCCTGATCAAACTGGCTGACCGCACGCATAATATGCGTACGCTGGGCGCGCTGCGTCCGGATAAAAAGCGGCGCATCGCGCTGGAAACGCTGGAGATTTACAGTCCTCTGGCGCACCGCCTCGGTATTCACCACCTGAAAACGGAACTGGAAGAGCTCGGCTTTGAAGCGCTCTATCCGAACCGTTTCCGCGTGATTAAAGAGGTGGTGAAAGCAGCGCGCGGTAACCGTAAAGAGATGATTCAGAAGATCCTGTCGGAAATCGACGGGCGCCTGCAGGAAGCCGGCATTCCCTGCCGCGTCAGCGGGCGTGAGAAGCATCTCTATTCGATCTACCGCAAAATGCACCTGAAAGAGCAACGATTTCACTCGATCATGGATATCTATGCCTTCCGCGTCATCGTGAAAGACCTTGATACCTGCTATCGCGTGCTCGGTCAGATGCACAGCCTGTACAAACCGCGTCCCGGACGCGTAAAAGATTACATCGCCATTCCCAAAGCCAACGGCTATCAGTCACTGCATACCTCGATGATCGGCCCGCACGGCGTGCCGGTTGAGGTGCAAATCCGTACCGAAGATATGGATCAGATGGCGGAAATGGGGGTGGCGGCCCACTGGGCCTATAAAGAAGCCGGCGAAAGCGGCACTACCGCGCAAATTCGCGCCCAGCGCTGGCTGCAAAGCCTGCTGGAGCTGCAGCAGAGCGCCGGCAGCTCGTTCGAGTTTATCGAGAGCGTAAAATCCGATCTGTTCCCGGATGAGATCTACGTGTTTACGCCGGAAGGCCGCATCGTCGAACTGCCCGCTGGCGCCACGCCGGTGGATTTCGCCTATGCGGTGCACACCGATATCGGTCACGCCTGCGTCGGTGCGCGCGTCGATCGCCAGCCGTATCCGCTGTCGCAGGCGCTGACCAGCGGCCAGACGATTGAAATCATTACCGCACCTGGCGCCCGGCCAAATGCCGCGTGGCTCAACTTTGTGGTGAGCTCGAAAGCGCGCGCCAAAATTCGCCAGCTGCTGAAAAACCTCAAACGCGAAGATTCCGTCAACCTCGGTCGACGTCTGCTGAGCCACGCGCTCGGCGGCAGCAAAAAGCTGGCCGAGATTCCGGCAGAGAATATTCAGCAGGAGCTGGAGCGCATGAAGCTCACCAGCATCGACGATCTGCTGGCGGAAATTGGCCTCGGCAACGCCATGAGCGTGGTAGTGGCGAAGAACCTGCTGCAATCCGGCAGCGAAGAACCTGCTTCTGGCAGCAGTAAGCGCAGCAAAAAGCTGCCGATCAAAGGCGCTGATGGCGTACTGATCACCTTCGCCAAGTGCTGCCGTCCGATTCCTGGCGACCCGATTGTCGCGCACGTCAGTCCCGGTAAAGGGCTGGTGGTGCATCACGAATCCTGCCGCAACATTCGCGGCTACCAGAAAGAACCGGAAAAGTTCATGCCGGTGGAATGGGATAAAGTGACCGATCAGGAGTTTGTCGCCGAGATTAAGGTGGATATGTTTAACCACCAGGGCGCGCTGGCCAACCTGACTGCGGCGATCAACACCGCTGGTTCGAATATTCAAAGCCTCAATACCGAAGAGCGTGACGGCCGCGTTTACAGCGCCTTCATCCGCCTCACCGCGAACGATCGCGTCCATCTGGCCAATATCATGCGTAAAATCCGCGTGATGCCGGACGTGATTAAAGTTCACCGTAACCGTAATTAGTGCATGAACGCTCAACGTTTTGCTCGTATCCAGGAGATGCTGGCCATGCGCCAGCACGATCTCACCGTCTGCATGGAGCAGGTGCATAAGCCGCACAATGTCTCTGCGGTGATCCGCACCGCTGACGCCGTCGGCATCCATGAAGTCCACGCGGTATGGCCCAGCGTGCGCATGCGCACCATGGTGTCGGCGTCAGCGGGCAGCAACAGTTGGGTGAAGGTGAAAACCCATCGCCACATCGCTGATGCGGTGCGCCATCTGAAAGATCGCGGCATGCAGGTGCTGGCGACGCATCTGTCAGACAAAGCGGTCGACTTCCGCGAGATCGATTACACCAAACCGACCTGTATTCTGATGGGTCAGGAAAAAACCGGCATCACCGCCGAAGCGCTGGCACTGGCCGATCGCGATATCATCATTCCGATGGTCGGCATGGTGCAGTCGCTGAATGTCTCGGTGGCCTCCGCGCTGATTCTGTATGAAGCCCAGCGTCAGCGGCAAAACGCCGGCATGTATCGCCGCCAGCACAGCCTGCTGGACGAGGATGAGCAGCAGCGCCTGCTGTTTGAGGGCGGTTATCCGGTGCTGGCGCGCGTAGCGAAGCAGAAAGGCCTGCCCTATCCGCACATCAACGCGCAGGGCGATGTCGAAGCCGATGCCGCCTGGTGGGCCACCATGCAAGCGACGGGTAAAAAATGAAAGGCCGTCTGCTGGATGCCATCCCGCTCAGTACCCTGACCGGCGTCGGCGCCAGCCAGGCGGGTAAACTGGCGAAACTCGGCCTGTTTACCATTCAGGATCTGCTGCTGCACCTGCCGCTGCGCTACGAAGACCGCACCCAGCTGTACAAAATTAACGATCTGCTGCCCGGCATCTGGGCGACGGTGGAAGGTGAAGTGCTGCACAGCGAAATCACCTTTGGCCGACGCCGCATGCTGGTATGCCAGATCAGCGACGGCAGCGGCGTGCTGACGATGCGCTTCTTCAATTTCAACGCCGGCATGAAAAACAGCCTGGCGCCGGGCCGTCGCGTCACCGCTTACGGCGAGATCAAACGCGGCCAGCGCGGCGCCGAAATCATTCATCCGGAGTATCGCGTCCAGGGCGAGCTGGGTGGCGTTGAGCTGCAGGAAACCCTGACGCCGGTCTATCCCACCACCGAAGGTATTCGCCAGGCTACGCTGCGCAATCTCACCGATCAGGCGCTGACGCTGCTGGAAAGCTGCCCGATTGCCGAACTGCTGCCGCCGGAGCTGAGCGGCGGGTTGATTAGCCTGCCGGAGGCGCTGCGCACCCTGCACCGGCCGCCGCCGGACCTGCGCCTGAGCGAGCTGGAAACCGGCCGTCATCCGGCGCAGAAGCGCCTGATTCTTGAAGAGCTGCTGGCGCACAATCTCAGCATGCTGGCGGTACGCGCTGGCGCACAGCGCCATCACGCCCTGCCCATGCCGGCACGCCACGAACTGGTGGATAAGCTGCTGGCCGCGCTGCCTTTCTCGCCCACCGCGGCGCAGCGGCGCGTGGTCACAGAGATTGAGCGCGATCTGGCGCACGACTTCCCGATGATGCGCCTGGTGCAGGGCGATGTCGGCTCCGGTAAAACGCTGGTGGCCGCGCTGGCGGCGCTGAACGTGATCGCCCACGGCAAGCAGGTAGCGCTGATGGCGCCGACCGAGCTGCTGGCAGAACAGCACGCCAGTAATTTCCGCCAGTGGTTTGCGCCGCTTGGCGTAGAGGTTGGCTGGCTGGCCGGAAAGCAGAAAGGGAAAGCGCGCGAAGCGCAGCAGGAGGCGATTGCCCGCGGTCAGGTGGCGATGGTGGTCGGCACGCATGCGCTGTTCCAGGAACAGGTGAAGTTTAACGGCATGGCGCTGGTGATCATTGATGAGCAGCACCGTTTCGGCGTGCATCAGCGGCTGGCGCTGTGGGAAAAAGGCGAAGAGCAGGGTTTCCATCCGCATCAGCTGATCATGACCGCCACCCCAATTCCGCGCACCCTGGCGATGACCGCTTACGCCGATCTGGATACCTCAACCATTGACGAGCTGCCGCCGGGCCGTACGCCGGTGACCACGGTGGCGATTCCCGATACTCGCCGCAGCGACATCATTACCCGGGTGCAGAGCGCCTGCCACGAAGGCCGTCAGGCCTATTGGGTGTGTACGCTGATCGATGAATCCGAGGTGCTGGAAGCGCAGGCGGCGGAAGCCACCTGGCAGGAACTGAAGGTGGCGCTGCCGGATCTGCAGATCGGTCTGGTACACGGCCGCATGAAGCCGGCGGAGAAGCAGGCGGTGATGGCGGCGTTCAAGGCCAACGAAATCCAGCTGCTGGTGGCTACTACGGTGATTGAGGTCGGCGTGGATGTGCCCAACGCCAGCCTGATGATCATTGAAAACCCGGAACGACTCGGACTGGCGCAGCTGCATCAGCTGCGCGGACGCGTTGGCCGCGGTGCCGTCGCCTCACACTGCGTGCTGCTGTACAAAGCGCCGCTGAGTAAGACCGCGCAGAAACGTTTGCAGGTGCTGCGCGACAGCAACGACGGGTTTGTCATCGCCCAGCACGATCTGGAGATTCGCGGTCCCGGTGAACTGCTCGGCACGCGCCAGACCGGTAACGCCGAGTTTAAAGTTGCCGATTTACTGCGCGATCAAAGCATGATTCCGGAAGTTCAGCGCGTGGCGCGCCATATTCACCAGCATTATCCTGAACAGGCTCAGGCACTGATCGAGCGCTGGCTGCCGGAAACCGAACGCTACAGCCACGCTTAATCCGCCTGCGGCTGACGATCCACCGCCATGAAATCGCCGACAAAGCGCTGCAACAGGCGCGTTAACTCAGCGCGCTCTTCAGCGGGCCAGTTAGCAAACAGCTGCTGATAAATCTGCGTGCGCGCCGCGTCGATTTTGTCCGTCATTGCTTTTCCCGCCGCCGTGATCACCGCCTCATTCACCCGCTTGTCTCTGGCATTTTTCTGCCGCTGCGCCAGTCCCAGCTCCTCCAGCTTCGCCACCTGACGGCTGACGGTGGTGTAATCGCGCCCGGCGCGATCCGCCAGCTCCACCACGCCGAGGGGACCAAAGCGGCCAATCTGGATCAGCAGCGGAAACAGGGCGCGGTCCAGCTGGATACCAGACTCTTTTATCAGTAATTCATCACGTTGCGGACGATTAAAGGTGCCGACAATCATTAGCAGCGCGTTGTGCAGATCATCGAAGTCAGCCTTATTATGTGTATTTTGCACGCTTTTCATTGACGTCATCCCGGAGCAAGCCTAATGTGTGCATATTACACATATTATCCGATGAACTGAAGGTGAAAACATGAAAGCAGCCATTGTCAGTGCCGCAGGCGAGAAACCAGTATGGGGCGATTTTCCGGCACCGCAGGCCGATGAACATCATGTGGTGGTGACGGTGAAGGCCGCTGCGATTAGCCAGCTGGCGAAAGCCCGTGCCGCCGGAACCCATTACAGCGCAGGTAGCCACTATCCGTTTATCGCCGGTATTGATGGCACCGGCACATTAAGCAACGGCGATCCGGTCTATTTTCTCGCGTTTAGCGCGCCGTGGGGCAGTATGGCGCAGCAGACCCGGGTGCCGGCTGCGGCGGTGGTTGCGCTGCCGCCGACGCTTGATCCGCTGCTGGCTGCGGCAATCGCCAATCCTGGCATGTCCTCGTGGGCCGCACTGACACGCCGCGCCCGGTTACAGGCAGGTGAAACCGTGCTGATTAACGGCGCAACCGGCACCTCCGGCGGGCTGGCGGTGCGCATAGCGCGTCACCTCGGTGCCGGGAAAATCATCGCTACCGGCCGTAACCGCGCGGTGCTGGAACAGCTGCGCACGCAGGGCGCCGATATCATCCTGACGCTGGATGAACTGCCCGGCGCGCTGCCAGCGCTGATGCAGCAAGGCATTGATGTGGTGCTGGATTATCTGTGGGGCCAGAGTGCGCTCGACATCATGCACGCGGCCGTGGCCGGCGGTGAGAAAACGGTGCGCTTCGTGCAAATTGGCTCGCTCAGCGGCCAGGAAATCACGCTGCACAGTAAACTGCTGCGCTCATCCGGGCTGACGCTGATGGGCAGCGGGCTGGGCAGCGTCTCTGACAGCGAGCTGATCGCCTGTATCGGTGAGATGCTGCACGCCGCCGCTGAAAGTGACTTCTCCATCGCCTTTAATCAGCGTCCGCTGAGTGAGGTAGCGCAGGCGTGGCAGCAGGATGACAGCCGCTGCCGCACGGTGTTTACGCTCCAGATCAATCACAACTAAAAGGGGCATTGCAAACGATTGCTTTCACAACGCAACCGTTTAAAATCGCCCCTTTGTTGTTATTGAGAAGCCACCATGTCCGTCAATACTGCTGAATCCCGCCAGACTGCCAGCGAGGCAGGCGAGAGCAAAAGTGAACTGATTTACCGTCTTGAAGATCGTCCGCCACTGCCGCAAACGCTGTTTGCCGCCTGCCAGCATTTGCTGGCGATGTTTGTGGCGGTGATTACCCCGGCACTGCTGATCTGCCAGGCACTCGGCTTACCGGCGCAGGACACGCAGCACATCATCAGCATGTCGCTGTTTGCATCGGGCGTGGCGTCCATTCTGCAAATCAAAACCTGGGGACCGGTGGGATCTGGCCTGCTGTCGATTCAGGGCACCAGCTTTAACTTTGTCACGCCGCTGATCATGGGCGGTATGGCGCTGAAAAACGGCGGTGCCGATGTGCCGACCATGATGGCGGCGCTGTTTGGTACCCTGATGGTGGCCTCCTGTACCGAGATGTTGCTGTCACGCGTGCTGCACCTCGCGCGCCGCATCATCACGCCGCTGGTGTCCGGCATTGTGGTGATGATTATCGGTCTGTCGCTGATTCAGGTCGGCCTGACCTCGATTGGCGGTGGCTTCGCCGCCATGAACGATCACAGCTTTGGTGCGCCGAAAAATCTGCTGCTGGCCGGTGCCGTGCTGCTGGTGATCATCCTGCTTAATCGCCAGCGCAACCCTTATCTGCGCGTCGCATCGCTGGTGATCGCCATGGCGGTGGGTTATGCGCTGGCCTGGGCGCTGGATATGCTGCCCGCCACCTCCGCGCCGACTAATCAGGCGCTGCTGGCCGTGCCGTCGCCGCTCTATTACGGCCTGGGTTTTGACTGGAATCTGCTGATCCCGCTGATGCTGGTGTTCATGGTGACTTCGCTGGAGACCATCGGCGATATCACTGCCACCTCCGATGTCTCTGAACAGCCGGTCAGCGGTCCGCTGTATATGAAGCGCCTGAAAGGCGGCGTGCTGGCCAACGGTCTTAACTCCTGTGTGTCGGCGCTGTTCAATACCTTCCCTAACTCCTGCTTTGGTCAGAACAACGGTGTGATTCAGCTGACCGGCGTAGCCAGCCGCTACGTGGGCTTTGTGGTGGCGCTGATGCTGATCGTGCTCGGCCTGTTCCCGGCGGTGAGCGGCTTTGTGCAGCATATTCCGGAACCGGTGCTGGGCGGTGCCACCATCGTGATGTTCGGCACCATTGCCGCTTCCGGCGTGCGCATTGTGTCGCGCGAGCCGCTTAACCGGCGTGCCATCATGATCATCGCGCTGTCGCTGGCGGTGGGCCTTGGCGTGTCGCAACAGCCGCTGATTCTGCAGTTTGCCCCGGACTGGCTGAAAACCCTGCTGTCATCCGGCATTGCCGCCGGTGGTATCACCGCTATCGTGCTCAACCTCGTCTTTCCGCAGGAAAAGTAATGCTGCTGGCAGGCTACGGCCTGCCTGTTATTTATCCGCTTTTTCATCCAGGCTGTTGAGCTGTAACGGTAATTCAGGCATAACAACCACTCACCGGATAAATATCGGGATGGATGGATGCGATGAAATTTTTAGGCAAGTTTTTCCTTACCTTGTTACTGCTGATTCTGCTGGCGCTGGTGGTTCTCTATGTGCTGCTGCAAACCCAGTGGGGCGCAGGCTGGTTTAGCCGTTGGGTAAGCGATAAAACCGCCTGGCATCTGTCGCTGAGTAAAATTGAGCACAACTTCTCCTCGCCTTCCCACATCATGCTGGATGACTTCAGCTTCGGCCACGACGGCCAGCCGGCAGTGCTGGTGGCGAAGCGCGTCGATCTCGGACTGGCACTGGTGCAGTTCAGCGATCCGCTGCATTTTGACAGCATTGAGGTGCGCGACGGCGACATCAACCTCGCTAACCAGTCACCACAAACCACGCTGCCGATTCAGGCCAACCGGCTGCAGCTCAATAATGTGCAGATCGAAAGCCCGCACAGCGCGCTGCCGCTGGCAGCGCAGCGGGTAAACGGCGGCATTGTGCCGTGGAAGCCCACGCCTGACGATATGCTGGGCAGCGATGCGCAGTTCCAGATGAGCGCAGGGGCCATGACGCTGGACGGCGTCGCCGGTAACAACGTGCTGCTGCAGGGCAATATCGCCAAACGCCGGCTGGTGCTGGCCAATATTGGGGCCGATCTGGCGCGTGGCTCAATGACCGGGAGCGCCGAGCGCGACGCGCAGGGTAACTGGCAAATCAATCAGCTGCGCCTCAACGACATTCGCCTGCAAACCCAGCAGAGCCTGAGCGACTTCCTCAGTCCGCTGCGCGACGTGCCTTCGGTGAGCATCAACCGGCTGGATATGACCGATGCGCGCCTGCAGGGCCCGGACTGGGCGGTGACCGATCTCGATCTGACCCTGAAGAACATCACGCTGCGCGGCGATGACTGGCAGAGCGACGACGGTTCGCTGGCCATGAACGCCGGTAACTTTATTAACGGCAGCTTTGAACTCAACGATCCGATCGTCAACGCCGAATTCTCACCGCAGGGCATTCAGCTGACGCAGTTCAGCTCACGCTGGGTCAACGGCGTGATTCGCGCCAGCGGCAGCTGGACGCGCAGCGACAAGCGCCTGACGCTTGACGATTTAGCCATTGCCGGCCTGGAATACACGCTGCCGCAAAACTGGCGCGATCGCTGGCAGCAGACACTGCCGGGCTGGCTGGATAGCGTGCTGGTGAAGCGTGCCACCGCTAACCGTAACCTGGTGATTGATATCAATCCGGCCTTCCCGTTCCAGATGACCGCGCTTGACGGTAATGCAGAGAATCTGCTGCTGGCGCGCCAGCATCAATGGGGCATCTGGGCCGGCAAAGCCAGCTTTAACGCGGCGGAAGCCACCTTTAACCGCACCGATTTGCGCCATCCGTCGATTAGCCTGAACGCCAGCGATCGGCAGATTGAGGTCAGCGAGATGAGCGCTTTTAACGGCAGTGGCTTACTGGAAGGCACGGCAACCGCAGGACAGGAAGCACAGCGTCCGTTTACGCTGAACCTGAAAGGCCAGGCGGTGCCGGCAAACGTGCTGCAAAACTGGGGCTGGCCTGCGTTGCCGCTAAGCGGTAGCAGTAATTTGCAGCTGCAGCTGAAGGGCTCGCTCAGCGCGGGCGCACCGCTGCGTGCTAGCGCAGAAGGCAGTTTGTCGGTGACCACGGATACGCAGTCGCTGCAGCAGACAATGCGTGGCGGGCAGGTGCAGTGATATTTGCCTGACCGATCGCGCTGAAAAGCGCGATGCGGACGAGTCAGGCCATCGCCAGTCGCACAATACTTGTAGCGGCGCGATTTATCGCGCAATAAATTGCGCCGCTACCAAAAATGCAACTGTTGTTGAATGCATTTGAATCTTAGCTGGCAAGCATTACGCCATGCAGAGTGACTCTGTGGTTTTGTTGCGCGCTGCGTGGTTAATTAATGCGCGCGCCTGAACCGCCCTCTTCCAGCGGTCCGTCAGGATCGGCGGGTAAGACGATATACACACCTTCAAACACCGCGCCCAGCTCATCATCACCAAACAGCTCCACCTCCATCTGTACGCGTGCTTTACGTCCGCGCGCCAGTCGGTCGAGATCGCCGCTCAGCGAGCCGAGATCGGCGATGGCACCGGGCCGTCCGCTGATCGGTTTGCTATAGCGAATATGTGCATCGGCCAGAATGATGGTGCCGCCAAGATGGCGTTCGCGCAGCAGCAGCCAGATCAATCCCCAGCCGGTGAGTGTGGCAAGTGAAAACAGGCTGCCGGCAAACAGCGTGTGGTGCGGGTTCTGGTTGCCAGCTTCCGGCATGGTGGTGACAAACTTCTGCCCGGTGTACTGCAGAATACGCACGCCCATTTTTTCGCTCAGCGGGATGTGCTCGTACCACGCCTGCTGTAGCTGTCCGCACCAGTCGGCGCGATGCAGAATATCATCCAGCGTCACCACCGGTTTAATCATCAGGAAGTGGCGCACCGGCGTGGTTTGCGGCGCGGTAATTTCACCCTGATTAACAAAGCCCAGCTTGGCAAAGAACTCCACCGCATCCTCGCGCGCGCTACAGGTCACGCGTTTGGCTCCTTCCTGGCGCGCCACCGACTCCAGCGTCATCGCCACCAGCGTGCCCAGCCCTTTGCCCTGCACCGACGGATGCACCGCCAGAAAGCGGATCGCCGCTTCATTTTCCGCATTGATATACAGCCGGCCGACCGCTACCGGTTTGCCGTGCTCATCCACCACCATCTGGTGATGCGCCAGCGCATCCCAGGCATCACGTTCTGAGCCCTGCGGCTGGCGCAGCGGCTTTCGTAACATTTCCCAGCGGAACTGGTAATACATATCCAGCTCTTCCGCCGTTTGCGGTACGCGAAGATGATACATAAAGTGATTCTCTCGTTCGGAGCTTGCGTGGCTGATCCCTTGCCGCTCGGCTAAAAATCTCACACCTGTAACCAGAAGGTCACCGGACCATCGTTAATCAGTGAAACCTGCATGTTGGCGGCAAAGCGCCCGTTGGCAGTGGTGACGCCCAGCGCCCGGCAGCGATCGCTAAAGTCGTGATAGAGGCGCTCGGCTTCCGCCGGATGCGCACCGCCAGAGAAAGAGGGACGCATGCCTTTTTGCGTGTCCGCCGCCAGGGTGAATTGCGAAACCACCAGCACGCTGCCGCCTGTCTGCTGTACGCTGAGGTTCATTTTGTCGTTCTCATCGCCAAAGATGCGATAGCCTAAGACTTTCTCCGCCAGGCGCTGTGATTTCTGCTCGTCATCCCCCTTTTCCACCCCCAGCAGCACCAGCAGACCGGCGCCAATTTCGCCCACCGTGGCGTTGTCCACGCTGACGCTGGCGCGCGTCACGCGCTGAATCAAAGCAATCATGTTTCCTCTCGTTCTTTATCGCGTTCCTGCTGTTTTAACTGGCGATAGTCATCCAGCGTGACGGTCACTTCCGCGCCTAACAACACAATACACCAGGTCCAGTAAACCCACAGAAACAGGATGGGGATCACCGCCAGCACGCCGTAAATTAACTGATACGAAGGGAACATCGTAACATAGAGCGCAAAGCCCTTTTTGCCCAGCTCGAACAGCAGGCCTGCCACCACTGCGCCGATCAGCGCATCGCGCCCCGGCACGCGCCGTGTCGGCACAATGCTGTACAACAGCCAGAAGGCGAGAATCGACAGAACCAGCGGGAAGATGCGCAGCGCCTGCTCGATCAGGCTGGTGACGCCGGTGACGTTCACCCAGCGCAGCGACAGCAGATAGGAGCTGATGGCCAGACTGGCACCGGCCAGCAGCGGTCCCAGCGTCAGGATCATCCAGTACACCGCAAAGGAGTAAACCATCGGGCGCGGCTTGTCGCTGCGCCAGATGGCGTTCAGCGCGCTGTCGACCGAATGCATCAGCAGCAGCGCCGTGACAATCAGCCCGACCGCTCCCACCGCCGTCATTTTATTGACGTTGGCGACAAACTGATCGAGATAGCGCTGAATCACGTCACCGGCGGCCGGCATGAAGTTAGTGAAGATGAAGTTCTTCAGCTGCACGCTGATGTCAGAGAACACCGGGAACGCGGCAAACAGTGCAAACACCACGGCGATCAGCGGCACCAGCGCCAGCAGTGACACGTAGGCCAGGTTACCGGCCTGCGTGGTCATGTTGTCTTCATCAATGCGGCGCCACAGCAGCTTGATCCACAGGAAAAACGCATGCGCCGAGTGGCGCAGATGAGTTCGCATGGTCACTCAGCGACGGATCGCGAACCAGTCAGGCACGGTTTTCGCGTCTTCCACCAGCACGCTCTCAATGCCCAGCGCGCGCGCCGCATCAATGTTCGCCTGGTTATCATCGAAAAATACGGCCTGATCGGCAGTGAAGCCTTCGTGTTCCAGCACGTAGTGCCAGATGCGCGCTTCCGGTTTGCGCATGCCAATATCCTGCGACATATAGATGTGGTCGGCAGCCTGCTGCACTTCCGGATACTGCGTTGGCCAGAACTCGAAATGCAGCTGGTTAGTGTTGGACAGAATCACCACGCGTTCGCCGCTGGCGCGCAGCTGGTTCATGATCGCCAGCGTTTCCGGGCGCACGCCAATAAACACCGCCTGCCAGCCGGCAGTGAACTGCGGATAGCTCAGCGCAATATCGAGCTGGTCACACAGCCGCGCGGCAAACTCCGGGTCGCTGATTTCGCCCCGCTCGTGCTGCTCAAAAGTCTCGTCCATGCGAAAACGGCTTTGCAGCGTGGCAAGCGGCACGCGTCCCAGATCGCTCCAGACGCCGAGTACCCGATTGAAATCGATATCAACAATCACATTGCCTAAATCAAAGATGTACAGCATGACACCTCTCCTCTACGTTCCCTGGATCATTCACTCTAGCGGTAAAAGAGAAGCCTGAACAGGTACGCTTAGGGGAAATCCGCATTCCGCAAGCGGGGTCTGATTTCGCCCAGGCCGCGCCGTCACAACCGACAGACAAAAAAAAGCCCCGCGGGTGCGGGGCTCATTATCAGACGGTTTCGCTTACTCTTTGCTGCCGCGAGACGCGCGCTTGCGATCGTTCTCGGTCAGGTGACGTTTACGAATACGCACTGACTGTGGCGTCACTTCTACCAGTTCGTCGTCATCGATGAACTCGATAGCCTGTTCCAGCGTCATTTTCTGCGGTGGTACCAGGGTGGTGGCTTCGTCAGTACCTGACGCACGCATGTTGGTCAGTTTCTTACCGGTCAGGCAGTTAACGGTCAGGTCGTTAGAGCGGCTGTGAATACCGATGATCTGGCCTTCATACACTTCCGCACCGTGACCGAGGAACAGCTTACCGCGATCCTGCAGACCGAACAGGGCGAAAGCAACCGCTTTACCCTGACCGTTGGAGATGAGCACGCCGTTCTGACGCTGGCCCACTTCGCCCGGACGCACGTCGTCGTAGTGGCTGAAGGTGGAGTACAGCAGACCGGTACCGGAAGTCATGGTCATGAATTCGTTACGGAAGCCGATCAGACCACGGCTTGGGATCACGTAGTCGAGACGTACGCGGCCTTTACCATCCGGATCCATGTTTTTCAGATCGCCTTTACGCTCACCCATGGCCTGCATCACCGAACCCTGATGGGTTTCTTCGATGTCGAGGGTAACGTTCTCGAATGGCTCCTGCTTGCGGCCTTCGAATTCGCGGAAGATAACTTTCGGACGGGAAACCGCCAGCTCGTAACCTTCACGACGCATGTTTTCGATCAGAACGGACAGGTGCAGCTCACCACGACCAGATACGCGGAACGCGTCGGCATCTTCGGTCTCTTCCACGCGCAGCGCCACGTTGTGCACCAGCTCTTTGTTCAGACGCTCAAGGATCTGACGCGACGTCACAAACTTACCTTCTTTACCACAGAACGGTGAGGTGTTGACGTTGAAGAACATGGTTACGGTTGGCTCATCCACGCTCAGCGCTGGCAGCGCTTCGACGTTCTGCGTGTCGCAGATGGTGTCGGAGATGTTCAGCTCGCCCAGACCGGTGATAGCGATGATGTCGCCCGCTTCAGCCAGATCGGATTCAATACGCTCCAGACCCAGATGGCCCAGCACTTTACCGACTTTCGCGTTACGGGTTTTCCCTTCGCTGTCGATCACAGTAACCTGCTGGTTTGGCTTCACTTTACCGCGCTTGATGCGGCCGATACCGATTACGCCGAGGTAGTTGTTGTAGTCCAGCTGCGAGATCTGCATCTGCAGTGGGGCTTCAACTTCAACCTGCGGTGGAGAAACGTGGTCGACGATCGCCTGATACAGCGGGGTCATGTCGTCAGCCATGTCGGTGTGATCCAGACCGGCGATACCATTCAGCGCAGACGCATAAATGATCGGGAAATCGAGCTGCTCGTCAGTCGCGTCGAGGTTGACGAACAGGTCAAATACCTGGTCCACAACCCAGTCCGGACGCGCGCCAGGACGGTCAACTTTGTTGATCACTACAATCGGCTTCAAACCGTGGGCAAAGGCTTTCTTGGTTACGAAGCGGGTTTGCGGCATAGGGCCATCCATCGCGTCTACAACCAGCAGCACCGAATCCACCATGGACATGACGCGCTCAACTTCACCACCGAAGTCGGCGTGTCCCGGGGTATCAACGATGTTGATACGGTAGTCGTTCCATTTGATGGCGGTGTTTTTCGCGAGGATGGTAATCCCACGCTCTTTCTCCAAATCGTTGGAGTCCATCACACGCTCAGTCGCTTCGGTACGGGCATCAAAAGTACCGGACTGTTGCAGCAGTTTGTCAACCAGGGTGGTCTTTCCATGGTCAACGTGCGCGATGATGGCGATGTTACGCAAATTTTCGATCACAGCTTTGCCTCAGGCATTATAGAAATAACGCGGTATTGTACACGGATTAAGCGAAAGACTGAACATGATCACAGTTTTCGCCGAAAGATTCTCGCAGTGCGCGTTTTTAGCACCAATAACGGTGCATTAAGCTGCACTTTGATGGCGCTTTGCACCATTTAAGTGCTCACCCCTAAACTGACGGCACTATTTTGGTGCATTCCATCCACGCTGGTGCAGCCGTCGTCTCACCGCAGGGCGCATCGCAGCGCCATTTTCACCATTGTAATAAAGTTGGCACAGAATTCGCTTTATATCTTTTAAGCGAAAACGACAGTTGCACAACGGTTGAAGAGCTTGCCGAGATCTTGGTCAGGGGTGGTCAGTAGTCGTGACACATTCCCGGCAACAGAAGTTCTCTCACCACGACGACAAAATGACCATTTCCAGGAGAGTTGAGTATGTCCGCTGAACACGTTCTCTCGATGATGAACGAGCACGAAGTTAAGTTTGTTGACCTGCGTTTTACCGATACCAAAGGTAAAGAACAGCACGTTACTATCCCTGCTCACCAGGTTAACGCTGACTTCTTCGAAGAAGGCAAAATGTTCGATGGCTCTTCCATCGGCGGCTGGAAAGGCATTAACGAATCAGACATGGTGCTGATGCCGGATGCAACAACTGCCGTAATGGATCCGTTCTTCGAAGATCCGACGCTCATCATCCGCTGTGACATTCTCGAGCCAGGCACGCTGCAGGGCTACGATCGCGACCCGCGCTCCATTGCCAAGCGCGCAGAAGAGTTCCTGCGTTCTTCCGGCATCGCCGACACCGTACTGTTCGGACCTGAGCCAGAGTTCTTCCTGTTTGACGACATCCGTTTCGGCTCGTCAACTTCCGGCTCACACGTGGCTATCGACGACATCGAAGCAGCCTGGAACACCGGTAAAGAGTACGAAGGCGGTAACAAAGGTCACCGTCCAGGTCTGAAAGGCGGCTACTTCCCGGTGCCACCGGTTGACTCATCACAGGACATCCGTTCTGCCATGTGTCTGACCATGGAGCAGATGGGTCTGGTGGTTGAAGCGCATCACCACGAAGTGGCAACCGCGGGTCAGAACGAAGTGGCGACCCGCTTCAACACCATGACCAAGAAAGCTGACGAAATTCAGATCTACAAATATGTCGTGCACAACGTTGCGCACGCCTACGGCAAAACGGCAACCTTTATGCCGAAGCCGATGTTTGGCGACAACGGTTCCGGTATGCACTGCCACATGTCACTGTCTAAAGGCGGCGTGAACCTGTTCTCTGGCGACAAATACGGCGGCCTGTCTGAAACTGCTCTGTTCTACATCGGCGGTATCATCAAGCACGCTAAAGCCATCAACGCCCTGGCGAACCCGACCACCAACTCCTACAAGCGTCTGGTTCCAGGCTACGAAGCGCCGGTAATGCTGGCTTACTCAGCACGTAACCGTTCTGCTTCTATCCGTATCCCGGTTGTTGCGAGCCCGAAAGCACGTCGTATCGAAGCGCGCTTCCCGGATCCAGCGGCTAACCCATACCTGGCGTTCACCGCACTGCTGATGGCCGGCCTCGACGGCGTGATCAACAAGATCCACCCTGGCGATGCGATGGACAAAAACCTGTACGACCTGCCGCCGGAAGAAGAAGCTGAGATTCCAAAAGTGGCCGGTTCACTGGAAGAAGCGCTGAACGCACTGAACGAAGACCGCGAGTTCCTGACCCGTGGCGGCGTGTTCACTGACGACGCAATCGATGCTTACATCGAACTGCGTAAAGCCGACAACGACCGCGTTCGCATGACGCCGCACCCGGTTGAGTTCGAACTGTACTACAGCGTTTAATCCTTAAAAGATTCGCGCAGATGCACCGTAGCCGCCAACGCCGCAACGGTGCTAATCCTGGCGCCGAAGATTTTTTGTTGCCGTGGAAACTTTAGCCCATCTTCGGATGGGCTTTTTTCACCGCGAATTCATCGTTCGACGAATTGTTTTGCGTCCCCAAAGGCTATAATGCACTCATTTGGTGCAGAGGAACGCTGTATGGCAACTGGTACGCTGCCCGACGCGGGGCAGATTCTCAACTCCCTGATCAACAGTATTTTGCTGGTCGATAACGATCTGGTTATCCATTACGCCAATCCGGCGGCACAGCAATTACTGGCGCAAAGCTCACGAAAATTGTTTGGCACGCCATTACCGGAACTTACCGGCTATTTTTCGCTGAACATTGAGGTGATGAGCGAAAGTTTAGGGGCGGGCCAGGGCTTTACCGATAGCGAAGTGACATTAGTGGTTGATGGCCGCGCGCATATTATGTCGCTGACGGCACAGCGTTTACCCGACGGATTTATTCTGCTGGAAATGGCGCCGATGGATAATCAGCGTCGTCTCAGCCAGGAGCAGATTCAGCACGCCCAGCAGGTTGCTGCGCGCGATCTGGTGCGTGGTCTGGCGCATGAAATTAAAAACCCGCTCGGCGGATTGCGCGGCGCGGCGCAGCTGTTATCGCGCGCCCTGCCCGATCCGGCGCTGAATGAATATACCAAAGTGATTATTGAGCAGGCCGACCGGCTGCGTAACCTGGTCGACCGCCTGCTGGGCCCACAACAGCCCGGATTGCACGTGACTCAGAGCATCCATCAGGTGGCTGAACGCGTGGTCAACCTGGTGTCGATGGAGCTGCCGGAAAACGTCGCGCTGGTGCGTGATTACGACCCCAGCCTGCCGGAACTGCCGCACGACCCGGACCAGATTGAGCAGGTGCTGCTCAACGTGGTGCGTAACGCACTGCAGGCGCTGGGCGAAGCGGGCGGCACCATTGTCATCCGTACCCGTACCGCGTTTCAGCTGACGTTACACGGCACGCGCTATCGCCTGGTGGCGCGTATCGACATTGAAGATGATGGCCCGGGCATTCCGGCGCAGCTGCAGGATACGCTGTTCTATCCGATGGTCAGCGGACGTGAAGGCGGCACCGGTTTAGGTCTCTCTATCGCCCGCAGTCTGATCGATCAGCATTCGGGAAAAATTGAATTTAACAGTTGGCCAGGTCATACCGAATTCTCGGTTTACCTGCCTATTCGCCAGTGAGGTTTCTATGCAACGAGGGATAGTCTGGATCGTCGATGACGATAGCTCCATCCGCTGGGTGCTTGAACGCGCGCTCACTGGAGCCGGTTTAAGCTGCGCCACCTTTGACAGCGGCAACGAGGTGCTGGATGCGCTCTCGACCAAAACCCCGGACGTATTATTGTCGGATATTCGTATGCCGGGCATGGATGGTCTGGCGCTGCTGAAGCAGATCAAACAGCGTCATCCGATGCTGCCGGTCATCATTATGACCGCGCATTCGGACCTCGACGCAGCGGTCAGCGCTTATCAGCAGGGCGCGTTTGATTACCTGCCTAAGCCGTTTGATATTGATGAAGCGGTCGCGCTGGTGGAGCGCGCCATTAGCCACTATCAGGAGCAGCAGCAGCCGCGCAATCAGCCGGTAAGCGGCCCGACCACCGACATCATCGGCGAAGCGCCGGCGATGCAGGATGTTTTCCGCATCATCGGCCGTCTGTCGCGCTCGTCGATTAGCGTGCTGATCAACGGCGAGTCCGGTACCGGTAAAGAGCTGGTGGCGCATGCGCTGCATCGCCACAGCCCGCGTGCCAAATCGCCGTTTATCGCGCTGAATATGGCGGCGATCCCGAAGGATTTGATCGAGTCAGAACTGTTTGGCCACGAGAAAGGCGCGTTTACCGGCGCGAACCAGATCCGTCAGGGTCGCTTTGAGCAGGCCGATGGCGGCACGCTGTTCCTTGATGAGATCGGCGATATGCCGCTGGATGTGCAGACGCGTCTGCTGCGCGTGCTGGCCGATGGCCAGTTCTATCGCGTTGGCGGCTATGCACCGGTGAAGGTGGATGTACGTATCATCGCTGCAACTCACCAGAATCTGGAGCTGCGCGTGCAGGAGGGCAAATTCCGTGAGGACCTGTTCCATCGCCTTAACGTAATTCGCGTGCATCTGCCGCCGCTGCGTGAACGTCGCGAAGATATCCCGCGTCTGGCGCGCTACTTCCTGCAGGTCGCAGCGCGTGAGCTGGGCGTGGAAGCGAAAATTCTGCATCCGGAGACCGAAGCTGCGCTGACGCGGCTGCACTGGTCGGGCAACGTGCGCCAGCTGGAGAACACCTGCCGCTGGCTGACGGTGATGGCTGCGGGCCAGGAAGTGCTGATTCAGGATCTGCCGCCGGAGCTTTTTGAGTCGAGCACGCCGGAAAATCCGGTGCAGTCGCTGCCGGACAGCTGGGCAACGCTGCTGGCACAGTGGGCAGACCGCGCACTGCGTTCCGGTCATCAAAACCTGCTGTCAGAGGCTCAGCCGGAGATGGAGCGTACGCTGCTGACCACCGCCCTGCGCCATACGCAGGGCCACAAGCAGGAAGCGGCACGTTTACTGGGCTGGGGCCGTAATACGCTCACGCGTAAGCTGAAAGAACTGGGCATGGAATAGTGCGGGAAAGTGTAAAACGGTTGTTTATTGCACAATTTCTGCACGTGGCATCTGTACAGACTGGTGCCGTTCAGTATCATACGGACGGCAATCGGGAGAGGCTATTATGTTGCAATCTGTCATCCAGCTGATCGCGCACAACGTGGCGGCAATCGGTAATGCTGTGACTCACTCACCGCAAACCGCGCTGGCCGCCGTGGTCTGCGCCCTCAGCGTCAGTCTGTTCAGTTAACATAAAGGGAGCGTTTGCTCCCTTTATGCTTAAATCACCCGCGAAAATTGCTGCATACGCGCTTTCTGCCGCAGATAGCGGTCAAAGCACATGCAGATATTGCGAATCAGCAGACGGCCAATGCCGGTGACCTGCAGGCGGCGCTCACCCATCTCAAGCAAGCCGTCCGCCACCAGCGGCGCCAGCAGCGCTAAATCCTCCGCAAAGTAGCGTTCAAACACCACCGGCCACCGGGCTTCAATGTCGGCAAAATCCAGCGCAAAGTTACAGATCAGCGCTTTGATCACATCCCGCCGCAGACAATCATCTTCGCTCAGGGTTAAACCGCGCCACAGCGCATGGCCCTGCTGCTCAACGCTGGCATACCAGGCTTTTAACTCTTTCTGATTCTGCGCATAGCTGTCACCCAGCATACTGATGGCCGAAACGCCCAGCCCGAGCAGTTCGGTTTCGCCCTGCGTGGTGTAACCCTGAAAATTGCGATGCAGCACGCCGGCGCGCTGTGCCACCGCCAGTTCATCATCCGGTTTGGCAAAATGGTCCATGCCAATAAACTGGTAACCTGCACCGGTCAGCGTCGCGATGGTTTGCTGCAGGATCTGCAGCTTCTGCGCCGCCGTGGGCAGTTCCTCATCTTTGATTTTGCGCTGAGCGGCAAACAGCGCAGGCATGTGCGCATAGTTGAAGACGCTGAGGCGATCCGGGTTGAGCGCAATCACCCGCTGCAGCGTAAAAGCAAAGCTCTCTGGCGTCTGCAGCGGCAGGCCGTAGATTAAATCCAGACTGACTGAGCGGAATCCCTGCGCGCGGGCACGCTGCACCAGAGCGAAAATGGTCTCTTCATCCTGAACGCGGTTGACCCGCTCCTGCACCGCCTTGTTGAAATCCTGCACGCCCATGCTCAGGCGATTGAAGCCCTCTGCGCGCAGGTGATCGATCATCTCCAGCTCAATTTCACGCGGATCGACTTCAATCGACATCTCAACATCGTCTGCGATGTCGAAATGGCTGCGCAGCAGCGCCACCAGCCGGCTGACCTGCTGTTGATTGAGGAAGGTGGGTGTGCCGCCGCCCCAGTGCAGCTGCGTAACGCGACGGCCAGCAAACAGCGGCGCGCGCTGACGAATCTCCTGCGCCAGCACGTCAAGATAGCGATCGGCCTTGTGCAGCTGGCGCGTCACGATTTTATTGCAGCCGCAGAAGTAGCAGAGACGATGGCAGAATGGGATGTGCACGTACAGCGACAGCGCGCGCTCGGGATAGCGCTCAACCGCGTGCTGGAAATCGCTCGCACCAAAGCTTTCGCTAAACTCCAGTGCGGTGGGATAAGAGGTGTAACGCGGGCCGGCGTAATTGTATTTCTCGATGAGCCGCTGATCCCACTCAATCTGCTGCGATGACATGCTCACTCCTTACGGTGACGTCGTCTGAGGGAGGGTCGCGTGGCAGAAGAGGAGACGAAGCGCTGGGCGGAACGCCGCCGTAAGCGCGATTTCAGCCGCGACAGGCGGCGTAGTTTAAACAATAACCACAGCAGATAACATGTCAGCAGCAGCGCTAAAATTGATCCAGGCCAAAACATAGGTGAATACCTGTTTAGCGCGGCATGCGCAAACCCGCATGCCGATCAAAATGGGCGGTTAGTTGCCCTTGAGCAGGCGCATCATGTCCTCTTCTGCCTGCTCGTCTTCCACGTCGTCATCCAGCGCGATGCCCAGCGTCTCCATCAGCTCGTCGATGCGATCCAGCGTCTCGTCCAGCCACGCCTGATCTTCAGCGCTCAGCGTATCACCGCTCTCGAGGCGGTCGAGCAGCGTGTCGAGACGCTCATCGTTTTCCAGCTTCGCCAGCTCTTCCTGCGGCGTCAGGCGCACTTTTTCTGCTTTAGGCTTCGGCTTCGCCACTTTTTTCTCTAGCTGGGTTTTTCCGTCCGCCACCAGGGCGACTGGCTTTTTGCTGCCCATCCGCGGATCGGCGCTTTTATTACTGTGCCCTTTGCCGGCGCTCTGCGTTTCCGGATTGGCGCGGCTGCCGGACTTATGGCCGCTGTGCTTTTTGTCGCGCTTGCGATCGCGTGCTTCCTGGTTCAGTTCTTCACGCGATTTACGTTTGGCTTTAGCAGCAGGTTTGCCACGCTGGGCTGGTGCAGGTTGCTTCATGTGTTCGGTCTCGGCGATGCCTGGTGAGTTCAGTATAGAATTGCGGCGAAATCTAGCAGAAAGATGACAAAGAAAAAAGGCGATAGCCTGTGCTATCGCCTTATTTCGCACCTTCGTACGAAGGAAACACGCGTCTAATCCTTTACGGCTCACAACATCCCGGTTGCTCCATCGCCACATCGCTCCTGCGAGTAATCCCTGTCCCTGTCCGATTCCTGCCTGAATCGCTCTCCTGCCATGCTCGTGGTCATCCCCGACGCTCCTGAGCTCATCATCCTGATGGGTGCTGCCGTGCACTGACAACAAATGTAGACCAAACAGTAAATTGAACAAGTGAGACTTGTCTCTAATTTAGAACGGTCTTTTTCAGTTTACCCGTAAGCTATTGAAAAAATACAATAATGTTGAGAGTGAAACTTGCGTGAATCCGTAATAACTGGCAGCAAATAGCGCCGATCTCTTACAAAATGCCGCGTTAAGACGCCTGTCGGGCACTTTTGCGCCATAACAGGTATAATCAGCGCCATTGCCCGATCACTCTGCTGGAGTTTTACCTTGTCTGCTTTGAACTATCACATCACCCATTTCATCCTAAGCGCACCGGATATTCGTCATCTGCCGGCGGATACGGGCATTGAAGTTGCCTTTGCCGGGCGCTCAAATGCGGGCAAATCCAGCGCGCTGAATACCCTGACCAACCAGAAAAGCCTGGCGCGTACCAGTAAAACGCCCGGCCGCACACAGCTGATTAACCTGTTTGAAGTGGTGGAAGGCAAACGCCTGGTGGATTTACCCGGTTACGGCTATGCGGAAGTCCCGGAAGAGATGAAGCGGAAATGGCAGCGCGCGCTGGGTGAATATCTGCAGAAACGTCAGGCACTGAAAGGGCTGGTGGTGCTGATGGATATCCGCCATCCGCTGAAAGACCTCGATCAGCAGATGATTGAATGGGCGGTGCAGAGCGGTATTCCGGTCATGCTGCTGCTGACCAAAGCCGACAAGCTGGCTTCCGGTGCGCGTAAAGCGCAGCTGAACATGGTGCGTGAGGCATCGCTGGCATTCATGGGCGATGTGCAGGTTGAAATGTTCTCATCGCTGAAGAAACTGGGCGTTGATAAGCTGCGTCAGAAACTTGATACCTGGTTCAGCGAGCTGACGCCGGCGCAGGAAGGCGATGGCGAAGCGTTGCCAGAGTAGCGCCTGGCGGACCTTAGCGTCCGCTTTTTTTCAGAAAAAGCCCAATAAAAAACGCCCCAGTCATAAATGACTGGGGCGGCTAATATTCAGCCAAATCCGATTACGTGAAGTAAAAGGTCTGAAAGATAGAACATCTTACCTCTGTACCCTACGCGATGAACTTTACCCGATTTTTTCGGACCAACAAAGGGTTTTTTGTTGTTAAGTTTCAGAATTCGACATCTTTTTTACCAGATGCGTCACATTTTCGTGCAGGGCATGTAGTTTAATTACTAAAAAAATGCTTAGCCGATAAGCAGTTACTAAACCTGTATTTTACCGGCAGTTTTGATGACCGGCTGAACCGATTAAGTAAACTTTTTTCTTATGACGCAGCCGCGGCATGCGCAGCCGGCCGCCTGTCCTTAGTGCGCCTGATCCCAGTTATCGCCCGTCCCCACTTCCACCTGCAGCGGCACGTCCAGCTTCATGCTGTTCTCCATCAGTTCACGGATCGTCTGGCTGGCGCTGGCGACGGCATCTTTGTGGATCTCGAATACCAGTTCATCGTGTACCTGCATGATCATTTTCACCTCGTCACTGTTCTGCTGCAGCAGCCAGCCGTCCACGGCGATCATGGCACGTTTGATGATATCCGCTGCGGTGCCCTGCATCGGTGCGTTGATCGCCGCACGCTCGGCGGCTTTCCGGCGAATGGCATTGCTGGAGTTGATGTCCGGCAGCCACAGACGACGACCATCCAGCGTCTCGACGTACCCCTTATCCGCGGCCTGCGCGCGCGTCGCTTCCATATAACGCAGCACGCCCGGATAGCGCTCAAAGTAGAGATCCATGTACTTCTTCGCTTCGCCGGCGCCAATGTTCAGCTGGCGCGACAGGCCAAATGCACTCATGCCATAGATCAGCCCGAAGTTAATCGCTTTGGCACTGCGGCGCTGCTCACCGGAAACCTTGCCGAGCGCCACACCAAACACTTCGGATGCGGTGGCGCGGTGGATATCTTCGCCCTGGGCAAACGCATCCAGCAGGCCTTTGTCCTGCGACAGGTGCGCCATAATACGCAGCTCAATCTGCGAATAGTCGGCGGCCACGATGCGCTTGTCCTTGCCAGCGATAAACGCCTGACGAATACGCCGCCCCTCTTCATTTCGTACCGGAATGTTTTGCAGGTTCGGGTCGGTCGAGGAGAGTCGTCCGGTGGCCGTCACTGCCTGATGATAGGAGGTGTGCACCCGACCGGTGATCGGATTGATCATCTGCGGCAGCTTATCGGTATAGGTGGATTTCAGCTTCGACAGCCCGCGGTGCTCAAGAATCACTTTCGGCAGCGGATAGTCGAGCGCCAGTTCCGCCAGCACTTCTTCACTGGTCGATGGCGCGCCGCCCGGCGTTTTCTTCGTCGGCTTAATCCCCTGCTTCTCAAACAGAATGGTTTGCAGCTGTTTAGTGGAGGAGAGGTTAAACGGCTCGCCCGCCAGCTCGTGCGCCTTCAGCTCCAGCTCGGCCAGACGCGTGGTCAGCTCCTGCGAATGTCTGGCAAGGATGTTCTGATCGATCAGCACGCCATTGCGCTCAATGCGCGAAATCACCTTCAGCAGCGGCATTTCAATCGCCTCGAATACCTGCTTCGGACCGGCTTCCTGCTCCAGCTTCGGCCACATCTGCAAGTGCAGCTGCAGCGTGACGTCAGCGTCTTCTGCCGCATAGTGCGCCGCCTGCTCCAGAGCGATCTGATTAAAGGTAAGCTGGTTTTTACCCTTACCGGCAATCTCTTCAAAGGTAACAGTTTTGTGGTTAAGCCAGCGGGCCGCCAGGCTGTCCATATCATGCTTGCCGCCGACGCTGTTCAGGCAGTAAGACTCCAGCATGGTGTCGAATTTGATGCCGTTCAGCTCAATATCGTAATTTTTCAGTACACCACGATCGTACTTCAGATTCTGTCCGACCTTCGCTGCTTTACTGTCCTCCAGCAGCGGTTTCAGCTGCTCCAGAACCGCGGCGCGATCCAGCTGCGGTGGTGCGTCAAGATAGTCATGCGCCACCGGCAGGTAAGCGGCTTCGCCCGGTGCCACAGCGAAGGCAATGCCGACGATATTGGCGCTCAGGGTATCCAGCGAATCGGTTTCCAGGTCAAAAGCAAACACCTCGGCGCGTTGCAGTTTTTTCAGCCAGTCGGCAAAGGTTGCTTCGTCGAGGATGGTGACATAACCGTCGGATGACAGCACGCTGACCGTTTCCGCTGCAGCCACGGCAGGTTCATCCGGCAGCGATTTCTGCGCCTGGCTATTGCTCTTTTTACCCTGCAGCCATTTTCCTTCCTGCAGATCGCTAAGCCAGCGTTTGAATTCATAGCGGCTAAACAGCGTCTGCAATGCTTCAACGTCAGGCTCGTTAACCGTCAGCTGCTCGCAGCCCAGCTCCAGCTCCACGTCGGTTTTGATGGTCGCCAGCTGGTAGGAGAGAAACGCCACATCGCGGTTCTGCTCCAGCTTCGCCGCCATGGTTTTTGCCCCACGGAAGGCGAGATCGGCCACTTTATCCAGATTGTCATAGATGGATCGCATGCCGCCCAGCCCCTGCAACAGCGCCTGTGCGGTTTTCTCGCCCACGCCCGGCACACCCGGAATGTTGTCCGAGCTGTCGCCCATCATGGCGAGGAAATCGATGATCAGTGAAGGCGGCACTCCGTATTTCTGCTCAACCTCTTCCGGACCGAGCACGGTGTTGGTCATGGTGTTGATCAGGGTAATGCCCGGCGTCACCAGCTGCGCCATATCTTTATCACCGGTGCTGATTAGCACTGCCCGGCCCTGCTTTTCCGCTTCCAGCGCCAGCGTGCCGATCACGTCGTCCGCTTCCACGCCGGACACCGCCAGCAGCGGCAGCCCCATGGCTTTTACCATCTCGTGTAGCGGTGCGATTTGCGCGCGTAAGTCGTCCGGCATCGGTGGACGGTGCGATTTGTAATTTTCAAACAGCTCATCGCGGAACGTTTTGCCTTTGGCATCGAAGACCACAGCCACATGGCTGGGTTGATACTGCATCAGCAGGCTTTTCAGCATGTTGAGCACACCATACATGGCGCCGGTTGGCTCACCCGCACTGTTGGTCAGGGGCGGAAAGGCATGATATGCACGGTAGAGGTAGGAAGAGCCATCTACCAGAATCAGGGGATTTTCTGCAATTTGCGCCATAGGTTTGTATTTTCTTCGTTGCGATAATCAGGGTTATAAGGATGCCACAACCAGCGAACAATGTTGAAGTAACAGCGGAAAGTGAGGATCTTTTTCGCGGTTACGCGGCGCGGATCGCAACGATCATCTTGTGGATAAGTTTGTGCGTAAAATTCATAACGTATTGTTATTTACGCTAAATGCAATTAATTTATAATTAAAAGATGTTTTTATTCAGTAGGTTATAATCTTACTGTGATACGAAACACCTTTTTAAAAAGGCGATCGTCTATGTGGATATTAAGCGAAAGGCTAATTGAAACGTTGGCGATGAGCGATGTACGACGCTATTGATCAGGCATGTTTTTGGGTGGGTTTCACTG
The DNA here is from genome assembly GCF_035783935.1 of Pantoea dispersa. GTDB lineage: Bacteria > Pseudomonadota > Gammaproteobacteria > Enterobacterales > Enterobacteriaceae > Pantoea > Pantoea dispersa_C. The sequence continues at coordinate 237,608 of NZ_JALKOV010000009.1, forward strand.
TAGCGGCGGGAAGATAACCGCGCCGCTACAGCCTGAGCTATCGCATTTTCAGCGCCTGATTACTTTTTCTCAACCAGGAATTTCACGACGTTGGCGTAATCCGCAACGAAGTTGTCCATTGAGCTGGTATCCAGACCGCCGTTATTAACCATGTATTTGCCGTTAACGAAAATGGCCGGTACGCCCTGCAGATTCACGTCCGACGCGGCTTTCTGCTGCTGTGCAACCAGCGCCTTCACGGCGAAGCTGTTCCACGCCGCATCGTAATCTTCAGAGGTGATGCCTGCAGCTTTGATGAAGGTCTCTTTCAGACTGGCTGCGTCGGTAATGGTCTGGGTCTTCTGAATGCCGTCGAAAATCGGTGCGGTCACTTTGTCTTCCACGCCCAGCGCCATCGCTACCGCCCATGCGTGCGTCACTACCGGACCGAAGTCGCCGCCAAGGAAATCAACGTGATATTTGGTCACTTTGGTATCTGCCGGCAGGTTCTTTCTCACCGCATCGCTGACGTGGTAAATGCGTTCAAACTGATAGCAGTGCGGGCAGAAGAAGGAGAAAAACTCCATTACCTGCGGCTCACCAGCAACCGGTTTTGACAGCGTAACGTACTGTTTGCCATCGTTGAACTGTGCCGCTGAGGCGCTAAATGCCAGCATCAAACCTACCAGCGCAAACCAAATCTTTTTCATCGTGAGAACATCTCCTGAGTACTTCATTAAAATTGCGGGCTAAGCTGCAACGGCGGTTCGTGTAACAGCCTTTCCTGCTCGATAAATAGTGCAATCTGCCGGCGCCAGAAGTCCTCATCGGTCATCCAGGGAAAGGCGCGCGGAAAAGCGGGATCCTGCCAGCGGCGTACTACCCAGGCCAGATAATAAACCATGCGCATGGCGCGTAAAGACTCAATCAGTGTCAATTCGTGTAAATCGAAATCACCAAATTCGTTGTACGCTTCCAGCAAAATATCCCACTGGATCAGCTGCTCCTGACGGCTACCGTTCACCAGCATCCATAGATCCTGCACTGCCGGACCGGTGCGCGCGTCATCAAGATCGACAAACATCGGCCCATCGCGCCACAGAATATTGCCGGGATGGCAGTCACCGTGCAGCCGGAGCGGTTGCCACTGGCTGTGCCAGCTGTGCTGCAGCGTCGCGCTGAGTTTGTCGACCGCGTTAAGCAGGGCATCCTTCTGCGCGGCAGGCACCAGAGAGCTTTGTTCCAGCTGCAGGCGCGGCTCGATCACATACTCCTGCAGGCCAAACGTCGGACGCTGGCGGAACGGACTGTGGCGTCCGGTTTGATGGATACGGCCAAGGAAACGCCCGACCCACTCCATCTGCTCTTCGTTGTCGGTTTCATACTGGCGTCCGCCGAGACTGGGGAACACCGCGAACATGAAACCTGCATGCTGATTGAGCGTGTTGCCCTGCAGCGATAGCGGCGCAGCAACCGGCACTTCATCGTCCAGCAGATCCTGCGCAAACTGGTGCTCTTCAGCAATCTGCGCGGCACTCCAGCGCTGTGGACGATAGAACTTGGCCACGTAGCGCCGCTTATCTTCGTCGCTAAACTGATAGACGCGGTTTTCGTAGCTGTTCAGGGCGGTTAAGCCGGACTCGACCCGCAGACCGGTATCCCAGAGCGCATCGAGAATGACGTCCGGATTTAGCGTCTGAAAATTAAAAGCGGCTTCGCTCATCTTTGTGCCTGTGTAGGTTACCTGTGCGTTGAACGCGCAAGGATAACACTACTCATCATCCTTGATCACACCACGTGCGCGTAATAGCGCGCTTTTGAAGTCCACCTCATAATCTTTCTTCAGGCCTGGAATCACGGCCTGGCTACCGGCATCACGCATTTTGAGATGGTAAATCAATACGTCATCGCTTAATTCACTTAATGGGCCACTGAAACCTGATTCCTGCGCCAGTTTTTGTAAAAATGCCAGCAGGTTGAGATCGGGCTCTTGCTGCCAGGCAGGCTGCAGCAGTTCGAGCAGTTCATTGAGTCGGTGATATTTCATCATGGATTCCTTTATGCAGGTGGTTCGCTGCCGTTTGTTAAGTATCGTCCAGATTAAGCAGGGAGACGAAGATGAACACAATTACCGGTGTGATCCTCGCAGGCGGGCAAGGCAGCCGTATGGGAGGTCAGGATAAGGGCTTGCTGCCATTGCAGGGCAAACCGCTTTATCAGCACGTTCTGCAGCGCTTACAGCCGCAGGTCAATATTGTGTTGATTAGCGCCAACCGTCACATTGATCGTTATCAGGCAAGTGGTTGTCAGGTGATTCGTGATTCGCTGCCTGATTATCCCGGCCCGCTGGCCGGAATGCTTAGCGGCCTGCGGCACAGCCAGACCGAATGGGTCGCATTTTGCGCCTGCGATACGCCGTGGCTACCGCAGGATTTTGTCGCACGGCTGTGGCAGCAGCGCGGCGCGGCGGCGGCCGTCTGGGTGACATCAGCTCAGCGTGACCATCCGGCACTGGCGCTGGTTAACCGAACGCTGGCCGATGAGCTGGAAGCGTGGCTACTGCGCGGAGAACGCCGTCTGATGCAGTTTATGCGCGAACACGGTGGGCACGGCGTGCTGTTTCATGATGATGAAGCGGCATTCCGCAATATCAATACGCCTGACGACCTGATCAATGAGGAAAAAGCGTGATGAGTGTGCCGTTACTGGCGGTGGTGGGCTGGAGTGGCACTGGCAAAACCACCTTATTACAACAGGTGATTCCGTTACTGAGATCGCAGGGGATTCGACCCGGTCTGATTAAGCATACCCATCATCAGATGGATATCGATACGCCAGGAAAGGACAGCTATCTGCTGCGCAAAGCGGGAGCCGATCAGGTGATCGTCGCCAGCGATTCTCGCTGGGCGTTGATGTGTGAAACGCCACAGCAGCCGCTAAGTTTGATGGAGCTGGCAGACCGTATGGACGCTGACGCGCTGGATCTGGTGCTGGTCGAGGGATTTAAACAGGAACCCGTGCCAAAAATCGCGTTATGGCGACGCGGCGTTAAGGGTGAAATTGATGAATTGCTGGACGAGCGGGTGATTGCCATCGCGACAGATGAAGCATTAGCGCTTCAAATACCGGTGCTCGACATCAATCAGCCCGGTCAGATCGCTGCATTTATTGTTCAGTGGCTGAAAAACCGTTGATCGGTGGTTTGGCTTTTGGCGATCGCCAGACGTAAAAAAGCCCCGGACTCTCGTTCGGGGCTTCTTCACTTGTTTGATGCCTGGCAGTTCCCTACTCTCGCATGGGGAGACCCCACACTACCATCGGCGCTACGGCGTTTCACTTCTGAGTTCGGCATGGGGTCAGGTGGGACCACCGCGCTGTTGCCGCCAGGCAA
>NZ_JALKOV010000010.1:0-187168 GCF_035783935.1 Pantoea dispersa
TACGCTTTCCTCCTTCAGAGTCAAACACTTTTTTCAGCGTTTTTCTCCGGCGGGGTGAATCGCTTCACGCCCTGCTGAGCCGCCTGCGTTGCCGCTTTGCCGTCTCAGTGGTGGCGCATTATAGGGATCCGGATTTTTTGCACAACCCCTTTTTTCGATCTTTTTTATCGACTGGCGAGTTTTCACTCTTTTCGCTGCGATCGCGAGCGATCCGCGCAAAAATCAGCTTGTTTACCCGCGCGCTTAGTCGCAGGCTAACGGAAAACATAATGAAAGGAGAAATAGCATGTCTGTAGCCCTGCGCCCTTATAAACAACATGTTCCCCTCACCGGCGAGCGCGTGATGGTAGACAGCAGCAGCGTGGTGGTTGGTGAAGTGGCACTGGCGGATGATGTCAGCATCTGGCCGCTGGTAGCGATCCGCGGTGACGTGAATAAGGTGGTAATTGGTAAACGCAGCAATATCCAGGACGGCAGCGTGCTGCACGTCACGCATAAATCCAGCAGTAACCCAGACGGCTTTCCATTAATTATCGGTGAAGACGTAACGGTAGGACACAAAGCAATGCTGCACGGCTGTACCATTGGCAACCGCGTGCTGGTGGGTATGGGCTCGATCCTGCTGGATGGCGTGATAGTCGAAGATGATGTGATGATTGGTGCCGGCAGCCTGGTGCCGCCCGGTAAACGCCTGCAAAGCGGCTATCTCTATTTAGGCAGCCCGGTGAAGCAGATCCGGCCGCTAAGCGAGGCGGAAATTGGCGGACTGCTTTACTCCGCCAGCAATTATGTCGGCTGGAAAGATGAATACCTGGCTCAGGGCAGCCACAGCCAGCCCTGATCGTCGTCCTGTTCCGCCCGGAGCAGCTGCTCTGCCTCTTCTTCCAGATCCCAGCGATGCGCGCTGAATAGCGCCATCGCCTCTCCGGCACCAAAGCGCTGCTGCAGCGCGGGCAGCGAAATCGCGCAGGTCAGTCCCATGCCATTAACTAACACCGGGAACAGCACCGCCTGACGGGCTTCGTCCCAGCTTTCCCGATCGGGAAACTGGATGGCCTGATTCATGCCTGCATCGCCTGTTTAAGTCGATCGATGACCGGCGCGATCTCCGGCATGACACCATGCCACAGCTGAAACGCATGCGCAGCCTGGCCCACCAGCATACCAAGTCCATCCGCCAGCTGCTGGGTGCCGTGCTGCTGGCACCACGCCAGAAATGGCGTCAGCCCCTGCTGGTAAAACATGTCGTAGCAGCGCATCTGGGCATTAATCAGCGAGGCCGGCAGCGGCGGTATGTCGCCCGCCACGCCGCTGGAGGTGGCATTGATGATCAGATCAAAATGTTCGCCGGCCAGCTGATCAAAGTTCATCGCCTGGATCGCCCCACTGTGCTGAAACAGATCGGCCAGCTGTTGCGCCCGTTCTGCCGTGCGGTTTACCACCACCAGCGCGCAGCCCGTCGAGAGCAGCGGCAGGATCACCCCACGCGCCGCGCCGCCCGCGCCCACCAGCAGAATACGATCGCCCGGCCGGATCATCTGCAACCGTAGCAGATCGCTCAGCAGGCCGATGCCGTCCGTGTTATCACCCAGAATCGAACCATCCGCTCTCTTCTTTAAGGTATTTACCGCGCCGGACAACGCCGCGCGTTCGCTGAGCTCATCCGCGAATTCCCATGCCTGCTGTTTAAACGGCAGCGTGACGTTGGCGCCTTTGCCACCGGCCGAAAAAAACGCCCCGATCGCCTGCGGGAATCCTTCCAGCGGTGCGCAGATGCGTCCGTAGGGATGTGCGATACCGGTTTGTTCAGCAAAGGCAGCGTGGATAAACGGAGATTTGCTGTGGGCGATGGGATGACCGAAAACGGCAAAATGTTCCATGATTAGCCCTGACGAATGAGTTCACCGCTGATGGCATCGCGGATTTCAGAAGGATTCAGACGGCCGCCGGTGGCCGCCTGCAACACCGGGAACGACGTGCCAAACTGCTCTGCCACTTCGGCGGCGCTGCGGCACGGCGGCTGACCGGTTAAATTCGCGCTGGTTGAGACCAGCGGCTTGCCAAATCCGCGACACAGCGCCTGTACCTGCGGGTGATCGCTGACGCGAATCGCCAGCGAATCGAAGCGGCCGGTTAACCAGCGCGGCGTATGCGGCGAAGCAGGTACCACATAGGTGACCGGACCCGGCCAGCTGGCAAACATCCGCTCGCGCTGCAGTACGGTTAGTTCTCGATCGGCAATATAAGGCTCGAGCTGTGCATAATCAGCGGCGATCAGGATCAGTCCTTTTTCTACCGGGCGCTGTTTCAGTGCCAGCAGGGCCATCACCGCGCTTTCGCTGTCCGGATCGCAGCCAAGGCCAAATACCGCTTCGGTAGGGTAAGCAATCACGTGCTGTTGCTGAAGTTGTTCAATGCAGAAGTCGAGGCTTCCGGGTGCATGCTGGCTCTGGTTCATGATCACTCTTCGTCCTGGGCGATGGGCTTGCCGCAGCGTTTGCTGGCGCAGAAGCGCTTCATGCCCTGTGCGGTTTTCTTTTCTATTAACAATGGGAACTGGCAATGGGGACAGATACCTTCCAGCGGCGTGGCATTGATCGCGAACTGACACTCGGGATAACGATCGCAGGCGTGGAAGGTTTTGCCATAGCGTGAACGGCGCTGCACCAGCTTGCCGCTGGCGCACTGCGGACAGGCAATCGCGGTTTCGTCCGGCTTATCGATGGTTTCCGTGTAATCACATTCCGGGTAATGGCTACAGCCGACAAACATGCCGAATCGCCCCTGGCGCAGCACTTTGTCCGCGCCACACTGCGGGCAGGCATGGCCTTCCAGCACTTTGACGATGTGGCCATCACCCTGGCTTTTCAGCGGGCGAATATAGTCGCAGGTTGGATAATTCACACAGCCGAGAAAAGGCCCGTGTTTGCCGGCGCGTATCACTAATTCTGCCCCGCAGGCGGGGCAGGGATCGTGTTTACGCACGGTAAATAGTGCTGGTTTACTCATATTACCGAATGCATTAATCGCAAATTAATGCAGCATACCTTCATTGACGTCGAATAACAGTTCTTCCATCTGCTGATAAGCATTTTCACACCCGGGGATGTTAAACAGCACCATCAGCACCACCCATTTGAGATCTTCCAGATCGAATTCCAGCGTATCAAGCGCCATAACCCGTTCAATGACCATTTCGCGCGTTTCCATATTCAGCACCTGAATTTGCTCCAGGAACAGAATAAAACCACGACACTCGGCATCTAAACGCTGGCTCTCTTCTTCGGTGTAGATTCGCATGGAGAGCGGATCGTTAGCCAGCAGTACTGGCGCGACCAGACCATCCTGATAATCCGCTAACCGCTCAAGCCAATTCAACGCATTGTAGATATCTTCGCGATGAAAACCGGCATCGGTTAAGTCATCGGTCAATTTATCCTGATCAACGCGCATTTCAGCCTCGTTGTGGATATACGTCTCAAACAAGTACATAAGTACGTCGAACATGGCATGCCCTCCTCAATCGGACATAGCCGCCGGGTACAGCTGCGATCCATCCTGCTAACTCCAGCTCCAGCAATTGCGCTGCGATAACTGGCACAGGTTGGCCGGCACGTTCAGCGACGACGTCAACAGGTGTAACCTCATCACCTACGTTAGCCAACACGCTGGGAAATGGCAATGGCACATCATCACTGAGTTGTGAATATATTGTTTCTGAGATACTGGCTGGCAACCATTGCAGCGCAGAATGCAAATCTTCAAGGATATTGTTGGGATGGGCCACCAGCAGCGCACCCTGCTGAATCAGCCAGTGCGTGCCTTCACAGCCAGGATTACCCAACGCGCCCGGCAACGCATACACGTTACGGTTTTGTTCCAGCGCATACCGCGCTGTCACCAGTGAGCCACTCTTCAGTGAAGCTTCAACCACCAGCACGCCATGACTCAGGCCGCTGATAATACGATTACGCCGCGGGAAATTTACTGCATGGGGCGCCATCGACAGCGGCAGTTCGGAAACCAGCGCGCCGCCGCGGGCGATAATCTCCTGTGCCAGCGGCTGATGGCTTTTCGGGTAAAGATGATTCAGCCCACTGCCCAGCACGGCCAGGGTTTTGCCCTGCACTTCCAGCGCGGCACGATGCGCCACGCCATCTATGCCGCGCGCCAGCCCGCTGGTGATGGTCAACCCGCTCAGCGCCAGCTGCTGGCTAAACCAGCTGCCCCACTCTCTGCCATAGGGCGAACAGTGACGGCTGCCGACTACCGCCAGCTGCGGCGCAGCAAGCGCAGTGACGTCGCCCGCCACATAAAGCGCCGCCGGATAGCGGCTGATTTCCCGTAAACGGGCAGGATAATGTGCATCGGTGCAGGCGATCAGGTGATGCTGCGCCTGCTGCAGCCAGCGCTGCGTCTTTTCCAGCTGCCGTGGGCAGAGGGTGAGAAACTGTTGTCGCTGCGTGTCGTTCAGCCCTTGCTGCTCCAGCCACGCCTCATCAACATGGCTGGCGTGCTCAAGCGCCATGATGAACTGGCGGGCGCGCTCACCGCTTAAGCCCCAGACGTTGGTTAGCCGGATAATCCCTTCACTGCGTTCCATGCTGCGCTCCCTGTCAGCCGTGCTCTGATGCGGCACAATGCTGTCAATCAGGCCCCAAAAAGTCTACAATATGAGGCAGTAATCTTTTCTTTAACGCATACAGATCTGGATATTTATGTCAGTTTTGCAGGTATTACATTTCCCTGACGATCGCCTTCGCAAAATTGCCGCACCGGTTGCGGCTGTGAATGCTGACGTTCAGCGTATTGTCGACGATATGTTTGAGACCATGTACGCCGAAGAAGGCATTGGTCTGGCGGCGACGCAGGTGGATATTCACCAGCGCATCATCGTGATTGATGTTTCTGAAAGCCGCGAAGAGCGCCTGGTGCTGATTAACCCGGAGCTGCTGGAAAAAAGTGGCGAAACCGGTATTGAAGAGGGCTGCCTGTCGATCCCGGAACAGCGGGCGTTTGTACCGCGCGCCGAGCGGGTCAAAGTGCGCGCGCTGGATCGCGACGGTAATAGCTTCGAGCTGGAAACAGACGGTCTGCTGGCGATCTGCATTCAGCATGAGATCGACCATCTCGACGGTAAGCTGTTTATTGATTATCTGTCGCCGCTGAAGCGTCAGCGTATTAAACAGAAACTGGAAAAACTGGCCCGCCAGAATGCACGCGCATCCTGAGAGCGAACAGAAGGTTAAACTGTGTCTGCACCGTTAAAAATCATCTTTGCCGGTACACCTGACTTCGCAGCGCGTCATCTCGACGCGCTGCTTGCTTCTGAGCATCAGGTGGTTGGCGTCTTTACTCAGCCCGACCGCCCTGCCGGCCGTGGTAACAAACTCACGCCGGGCCCGGTTAAAGTGCTGGCGCAGGCGCATGACATCCCGGTGTTTCAGCCCAAATCCCTGAAGCCGGAAGAGAACCAGCAGCTGGTCGCCGGGCTGCAGGCCGATGTGATGGTAGTCGTCGCTTATGGCCTGATTCTGCCCCAGGCGGTGCTGACGATGCCGCGCCTTGGCTGCATCAACGTGCACGGCTCCCTGCTGCCGCGCTGGCGCGGTGCGGCGCCGATTCAGCGCTCACTGTGGGCCGGCGATAGTGAAACCGGTGTCACCATCATGCAGATGGATGTGGGTCTTGATACTGGCGATATGCTGCACAAAATAACCTGCCCGATTAATGCCGACGACACCAGCGCTTCGCTGTACGACAAGCTGGCGCAGCTCGGCCCGCAGGGTATGCTGACCACGCTCAGTCTGCTGGCCGCCGGCCGCGCGCAGCCCGAAGTGCAGGATGAGGCGCTGGTTTCCTATGCCGAAAAGCTCAGTAAAGAAGAGGCGCGTCTCGACTGGTCGCTCTCTGCCGCCCAGCTGGAACGCTGCATCCGTGCTTTTAATCCGTGGCCGGTGAGTTATTTCCTCATCGACGATCAGCCGGTTAAAGTCTGGCAGGCCAGCGTGTTACCGCACCACAGCGCCCAGCCGGGGACAATTTTGCAGGCTGACAAGCACGGCATCCAGATCGCGACCGCTGACGGCGTGCTGAAACTGCTGTCACTGCAGCCTGCCGGCAAAAAAGCCATGACGGCGCAGGACCTGCTCAATTCACGCCGTGAATGGTTCACACCCGGTACCGTTCTGGCCTGATTCTCCAGCCCGGTCTCCGCCGGGCTTTTTGTCTGATGAATGAATATGAAAAAAGCGACCAACCTGCGCAGCCTTGCCGCGCAACTGATTGAACGCGTGGTGGATAAAGGAGAATCGCTGAGTGCGATTCTGCCCGCTGCGCAAAAAACGCTGGCAAACAACGATGGCGCGCTGCTGCAGGAGCTGTGTTTTGGCGTCACGCGGACGCTGCCGCAGCTGGAAGCGCTGATTAACAAGCTGATGGCGCGCCCGTTAACCGGTAAACAGCGCGTGCTGCACTATCTGATCATGGTGGGTCTGTACCAGCTGCTGTATACCCGCGTTCCGCCGCACGCCGCGCTGGCAGAAACCGTAGCCGGCGCTGAAGCCTTAAAGCGGGCAAACCTGAAAGGATTGCTCAACGGCGTACTGCGTCAGTTCCAGCGTCAGCAGGATGCGCTACTGACGGAAGTGAATCAGGGACCGCAGCGTTACTGGCACCCGGGCTGGCTGCTGAAACGGCTGCAAACTGCGTGGCCGGAGCAGTGGCAGCAGATTGTGGAAGCCAACAACCAGCGGCCGCCCATGTGGCTGCGTGTGAATCGTCAGCATCACAGCCGTGACGCCTGGCTGGCGTTGTTGACCCAGCAGGACAAAAACGCGTTTAGCGCCGACGCGCCGGATGCGCTGCGTCTGGAAGCGCCAGCGCCGGTCAATCAGCTGCCAGGCTTTGAACAGGGCTGGGTGACAGTGCAGGATCTCTCTGCTCAGCGTTGCGCTCTGCTGCTGGCACCGGAAAACGGCGAAACCATTCTCGACCTGTGCGCTGCGCCCGGCGGTAAAACTACCCATATTCTCGAAATCGCGCCGCAGGCTAATGTGCTGGCGGTGGATATCGACGCACAGCGTCTGTCACGCGTGACGGAAAACCTGCAGCGGCTCGGTATGCAGGCCGAGGTGCGTCAGGGCGATGGCCGTACGCCAGCGGCCTGGTGCGACGACCGGCAGTTCGACCGTATCCTGCTGGATGCGCCCTGCTCGGCCACCGGTGTTATCCGGCGCCATCCGGATATTAAATGGTTGCGCCGCGATCGCGATATCGATGAACTCGCCGCGCTACAGCGTGAAATCCTGGACGCCATCTGGCCGCGCCTGAAATCCGGCGGCACGCTGATTTATGCCACCTGCTCAGTGTTGCCACAGGAGAACCAGCAGCAGATCGACGCTTTCCTCGCCACGCATGCTGATGCGGTGCCGCAGGCGCTGCCACAGGGGCAACTTAACGGCTGGCAGGTTTTCCCTGCCATCGATGGCGGCGACGGGTTCTTCTACGCTAAGCTGATGAAAAAATAGTGCAGCGCACAGTGACAAGAGCAACGTATCCATGAAAATTATTATCCTCGGCGCCGGCCAGGTGGGCGGCACGCTCGCCGAAAACCTGGTGGGCGAAAACAATGACATCACCGTGGTTGATAGCGATCCCTCACGCTTACGCGTGCTGCAGGATAAGTTCGACCTGCGCGTGGTGCAGGGCCATGGTTCACATCCGCGCGTGTTACGTGAAGCCGGCGCCGAAGATGCGGATATGCTGGTGGCGGTGACCAGCTCTGACGAAACCAACATGATTGCCTGTCAGATTGCCTACTCGCTGTTTAACACGCCAAACCGCATTGCGCGTATTCGCGCCGCCGATTATCTGCGCGATGCGGAAAAACTGTTCGTGCCGGAAGCCGTACCCATCGACCATCTGATCTCGCCCGAGCAGCTGGTGATCGACAACATCTATCGTCTGATTCAGTATCCAGGCGCACTGCAGGTAGTGAATTTTGCCGAGGGCAAAGTCAGCCTGGCAGTGGTCAAAGCCTATTATGGCGGACCGCTGGTGGGCAATCCGCTGTCGATCCTGCGTGAACATATGCCGCACATCGATACGCGCGTGGCTGCGATTTTCCGCCAGGATCGTCCGATCCGCCCGCAGGGATCGACCATCGTTGAAGCCGGCGATGAAGTGTTTTTTATCGCCGCCAGTCAGCACATTCGTGCGGTGATGAGCGAGATGCAGCGCCTCGAAAAGCCCTATAAGCGCATCATGCTGGTCGGCGGCGGTAACATTGGTTTTGGCCTGGCGCAGCGGCTGGAGAAGCAGTACAGCGTCAAGCTGATCGAGCGGAATCCGCAGCGCGCAGCTGAACTGGCCGAACATCTGCAGGACACGATTGTATTTTATGGCGATGCGTCGGATCAGGAGCTGCTGGCCGAAGAGCATGTCGATCAGGTCGATCTGTTTATCGCCGTCACCAACGACGACGAAGCCAATATCATGTCAGCGATGCTGGCCAAAAAGATGGGCGCGAAAAAGGTGATGGTGCTGATCCAGCGCCGCGCCTATGTCGATCTGGTGCAGGGCAGCGTGATCGACATTGCCATCTCGCCGCAGCAGGCCACCATTTCGGCGCTGCTTGGACACGTGCGCAAAGCGGATATCGTCGGCGTCTCTTCGCTGCGCCGCGGTATTGCGGAAGCCATTGAAGCCATCGCTCACGGTGACGAAACCACTTCGCGCGTGGTCGGGCGCCTGATTGAAGATATCAAACTGCCGCCGGGCACAATTATCGGCGCGGTGGTGCGTGGTGATGAGGTGATCATCGCCAATGATAATGTGCGTATTGAGCAAGGCGACCACGTGATCATGTTCCTCACCGACAAAAAGTTTGTGCCGGACGTTGAGCGTCTGTTCCAGCCGAGCCCGTTCTTCCTGTAACGGGTTGTGATTGGGCTGACGTGAGAGTGGTGTTTAATCCATTGTTATAATGGCAATTACACGAAGGTTTGTTAGACTTTAGCCATTGGCCAAGGCAAGGAGATAACAATGAGTTTATTCAAAGAGTTTCGTGATTTTGCGATGCGCGGCAACGTAGTGGACCTGGCGGTCGGTGTGATCATCGGTGCTGCGTTCGGTAAGATCGTATCGTCACTGGTTGCGAACATCATTATGCCACCGCTCGGTTTACTGATTGGCGGCGTCGACTTTAAGCAGTTTAAATGGGTACTCAAGCCAGCAGAAGGCGATATCCCAGCGGTGGTGATGGAATACGGTAACTTTATTCAGACGGTATTTGATTTCATCATCGTGGCGTTTGCTATCTTCATTGCCATCAAAGTAATGAATAAACTGTATAAAAAGAAAGAAGTGGAAAAACCAGCGCCTAAACCGACTAATGAAGAAGTGCTGCTGACCGAGATTCGCGACCTGCTTAAGCAACAAAATAATAAAGTGTGATGAATAAAAGCCGCCTGTTCAGGCGGCTTTTTTGTCACTAAAGCAGAAGGCCAGAGGTAAACACTGTTGCTTACCGCTGGCCTCCTGATTCGCTCCCTTTGTGTGTTTATCTTTACGCCGGTAGCTGCCTTTCCCCTTCTGATTGCGCTCAACTCGCTGGCGATACAGCGGATCGTGTAACAGGGCTTCCAGGGCGTTATCGTTAATTTTGCCTTTTCGATGCTGATAGTGACTCATATCATCCTCCGGTTAGTGATGGCGCAACTATAGTCCTTGCACGCCAGAATTCAATCCTTGCTACAACAAATTTCGGGATGCGGATCCTCACCGGTTTCCAGCGCTTCGAGGATCGAACAACAGGCGCTGCTGTGTTGATCGCCACAGCAGGTCTCGGCCAGCCGTTGCAGCGAGCGCTGCATGGTTTGCAGTTCGCCGATCATATTGTTCACCTCATCCAGTCGTTTCGCCACGATCGCTTTCGACTCTTCACAGGTGTGATGCGCTGGATCGATGCGGATCGACAGCAGGTCGCGGATCGATTCCAGGCTGAAACCAAGCTGCCGGCCGTAACGGATAAAACGCAGGCGCTGCAGATCATTATCACTGTACAGGCGAAAGCCGCCCTCCGTGCGGACTTCATGATCCATCATCTGCTGTTTTTCATAAAAGCGGATGGTGTCCGGCGTCACGTCCGCCAGTTTCGCCAGCTGACCAATGCGATACATACTATTTCTCCTGCTGTAACCGTTGGCCGATCGCCGGTCGGTATTCACCGCGCAGAAAATCGGTGCTCATGCCGGCCTGCTGCAGCTTCATTTCCAGCAGCGTCAAACGTTTGGCCAGCTCGCGCGCCTCGCTATCATCTGGATCGAGTTCACGCAGTAAATCGCTTAGCGCCAGCGCGTCGCGGCGCATCTCCAGTTCCGGGGGTAAATAACCGGCGTTTTTCAGCAATCGCCAGGCGCTGCGCAATTCTGCCGGCACGCCACTATCATCGTCCAGCGTGATCGGTGCACCTTCACCGGGCAAATTGCTAAGTTCGCCCTTCTCCTGGGCCGCGCGGATGTGCTGTTCAGCCAGCTGATCGATAAGCCACATAGAAACCTCCTGCAGGCATGTCTGCCAACAGAATAGCGAATGAGTGGGAAATGGGAAGAAATGACGGGCAATAAAAAACCCGCCGAAGCGGGTTTTTTACGATACTGCAAATTACTCTGCAGCAGCTTCTGCTTGAGCTTCTGGACGATCAACCAGCTCGATGTATGCCATCGGAGCGTTGTCACCAGCACGGAAGCCACACTTCAGAATACGAGTGTAACCACCGGCACGGCTCGCGAAACGCGGGCCCAGCTCGTTAAACAGTTTTGCCACGATCTCGTTATCACGAGTACGGGCGAATGCCAGACGACGATTAGCTACGCTGTCGGTCTTGGCAAGAGTAATCAGCGGCTCAACTACGCGACGCAGCTCTTTGGCTTTCGGCAGAGTCGTCTTAATGATCTCATGACGAACCAGAGAACCAGCCATGTTGCGGAACATAGCCTGACGATGGCTGCTGTTGCGGTTCAGTTGACGACCACTCTTACGATGGCGCATGACCTTATCCTTCTCAGTGAAACCTTAACCTGCGATCCGGTTATTCATCAGCAATGCTTGCCGGTGGCCAGTTTTCCAGGCGCATGCCCAGAGACAGACCACGTGATGCGAGCACGTCTTTAATCTCGGTAAGAGATTTTTTACCCAGGTTAGGCGTTTTAAGCAGCTCAACCTCGGTACGCTGTACCAGATCACCGATGTAGTGGATAGCTTCTGCCTTAAGGCAGTTAGCAGAGCGGACAGTCAATTCCAGATCGTCAACAGGGCGCAGCAGGATCGGATCGAATTCTGGTTTCTCTTCTTTGACTTCCGGCTGACGTACATCACGTAAGTCAACGAAAGCTTCCAGTTGTTCTGCCAGGATGGTTGCCGCACGACGAATCGCCTCTTCAGGATCGATTGTGCCGTTGGTTTCCATTTCGATGACCAGCTTGTCCAGGTCGGTGCGCTGTTCTACACGCGCTGCTTCAACATTGTAGGCGATACGGTCTACAGGGCTGTAGCAAGCGTCAACCAACAGACGGCCGATTGGGCGCTCATCTTCTTCCGAATGAATTCGGGCAGAAGCCGGCACATAACCACGACCACGCTGAACTTTGATACGCATGCTAATAGATGCGTTTTCATCGGTCAGATGGCAGATCACATGCTGCGGCTTGACGATTTCGACATCACCGTCGTGGGTAATGTCGGCTGCAGTCACAGGGCCAATGCCAGATTTATTCAGAGTGAGGATGACTTCATCTTTACCCTGAACTCTTACCGCCAGCCCTTTCAGATTGAGCAGGATTTCCAGGATATCTTCCTGTACGCCCTCTTTGGTGGAGTACTCGTGCAGCACGCCATCAATCTCAACCTCGGTCACCGCGCAACCCGGCATGGAAGAAAGCAGAATACGGCGCAGTGCGTTACCAAGAGTATGGCCAAAGCCACGCTCTAACGGCTCAAGGGTCACCTTGGCGTGCGTCGAACTCACTTGCTCGATATCTACCAGGCGCGGTTTTAGAAACTCTGTCACAGAACCCTGCATTGTGTCCTCTCTTTGGTACTAAGCTTTACTTGGAGTAAAGCTCGACGATCAGGTGTTCGTTAATGTCCGCAGACAGATCGGCACGCTCAGGAATACGCTTGAACACACCTTCCATCTTAGTCGCATCAACTTCCAGCCAGGTTGGCTTTTCACGCTGCTCAGCCAGCTCCAGAGCGGCCTTCACGCGAGATTGCTTTTTGGCTTTCTCACGGATGCTTACGACATCATTCGGAGATACCTGATAAGAAGCGATGTTAACAACGCGACCGTTTACCATTACAGATTTGTGGCTAACCAGCTGACGTGCTTCTGCACGAGTGGCACCAAAGCCCATACGGTAAACTACGTTATCCAGACGACCTTCCAGCAGAGCTAACAGGTTTTCACCGGTGTTGCCTTTCAGACGCGCTGCTTCTTTATAGTAGTTACGGAACTGACGCTCCAGCACGCCGTAGATACGACGAACTTTTTGCTTTTCACGTAACTGGCCGCCGTAATCAGACAGACGCGGTTTACGCGCACCATGCTGACCAGGGGCTTGTTCAATTTTGCACTTGGAATCAATCGCGCGAACGCCAGACTTAAGGAATAAGTCGGTGCCCTCACGACGGCTCAGCTTGAGCTTAGGACCCAAATATCTTGCCATTTTCTTTCTCCAACTAACCTAAAAAACGGAACGTTAAACGCGACGTTTTTTCGGCGGACGACAACCGTTGTGAGGGATCGGAGTCACATCAGTAATATTAGTGATGCGGAAACCAGCGGCGTTCAGAGCACGAATAGTAGATTCGCGGCCTGGACCCGGACCCTTAACCATAACTTCCAGGTTCTTAATACCGTAATCTTTCACGGCTTCTGCACAGCGCTCTGCAGCGACCTGAGCAGCAAACGGAGTAGATTTACGTGAACCGCGGAAACCGGAACCACCGGCGGTTGCCCAACCCAGTGCGTTACCCTGACGATCAGTAATAGTAACGATGGTGTTGTTAAAAGACGCATGGACATGAGCCACGCCATCTGAGACTTGTTTTCTTACACGCTTACGTGCACGAACTGGTGCCTTTGCCATTATTTACTCACCCCGATTATTTCTTGATCGGTTTACGCGGACCCTTACGGGTACGTGCGTTGGTCTTAGTACGCTGACCGCGCACCGGCAGACCACGACGATGGCGTAAACCACGGTAGCAACCAAGGTCCATCAGACGCTTGATGCTCAGGGTGATTTCACGGCGCAGATCACCTTCAACAACGAATTTACCAACTGCTTCACGCAGCTGATCAATTTGTTCTTCAGACAGCTCACTGATCTTAACATTTTCAGCGATGCCCGTTTCAGCACAGATGGCTTTAGAACGGGTTTTGCCGATACCGAAGATCGAAGTTAATGCGATAACGGTATGTTTTTGATCAGGAATGTTAATGCCTGCTATACGGGCCACTATGCACTCCTATAATTAAATAAATGCGTACCATGCTGAAAAGCCCGTTTTCAGGATACTCAAATGGAAACGCATCGACATACAAAAGATTGGCTGGCTAATCTAGCCAGCTCAACCCGACTTTGCAAGAAAAATATGTGACTTAATCAGCCCTGGCGCTGTTTATGCTTAGGCTCGGAGCTGCAGATCACACGGACGACACCGTCGCGACGAATGATTTTGCAGTTACGACATAATTTCTTGACGGAAGCACGAACTTTCATTTTTACTCTCCGTAACTTCTCAAGCTACTGAATTAACGGCCATAGCCTTTCAGGTTAGCTTTCTTCAATGCAGACTCGTACTGACTGGACATCATCAGAGTTTGCACTTGAGCCATAAAGTCCATGATGACAACCACTACAATCAGCAGCGAGGTGCCGCCAAAGTAGAAGGGAACCTTCATGGCATCACGCATGAACTCCGGGATCAGGCAGATAAAAGTAATATACAGTGCGCCGATTAAGGTCAGACGTGTCATTACTTTATCGATGTACTTCGCCGTTTGCTCTCCCGGACGAATTCCCGGTACGAATGCACCAGACTTCTTCAGGTTATCTGCTGTTTCACGCGGGTTGAAAACCAACGCCGTGTAGAAGAAACAGAAGAAGATGATTGCAGTCGCATAGAGTAGCACATAAAGCGGCTGTCCTGGCTGCAAATACAGCGAAATTGTTGTCAGCCAGTTCCAACCGGTACCGCCCCCGAACCAGGATGCTATCGTCGCCGGGAACAGGATAATGCTGGAAGCAAAGATGGCTGGGATTACGCCCGCCATGTTCACTTTCAACGGTAAATGTGTGCTCTGTGCAGCATATACACGACGACCTTGCTGACGTTTAGCGTAGTTGACCACAATGCGGCGCTGGCCACGCTCAACGAAAATAACAAAGAACGTCACTGCAAATACAAGAACTGCAACCAACAGCAACAGAAGGAAGTGCAGGTCGCCTTGCCGCGCTTGCTCGATGGTATGGCCAATGGCCGGCGGTAAACCCGCAACAATACCCGCGAAGATAATGATCGAAATACCGTTACCGATACCTCGTTCAGTAATCTGTTCGCCCAGCCACATCAGGAACATGGTTCCGGTAACCAGACTTACAACAGCGGTAAAGTAGAAAGCAAAACCTGGATTTAATACCAGGCCCTGCATTCCAGGCATATTCGGCAAACCGGTAGCAATACCGATCGACTGGAATATAGCCAGAACCAGTGTGCCGTAGCGAGTGTACTGGCTGATCTTACGACGACCAGCTTCACCCTCTTTCTTAATCTCGGCCAACGCGGGATGAACCACCGTCAGCAGCTGGATAATAATAGAGGCCGAAATATACGGCATAATACCCAGCGCGAAGATTGAGGCACGACTGAGAGCACCACCAGAGAACATGTTGAACATTTCAATGATGGTGCCACGCTGTTGCTCAAGCAGTTTGGCAAGTACAGTGGCATCGATACCGGGGATTGGAATAAAAGAGCCAATACGGAAGACAATCAGTGCACCGATTACAAACAACAGTCTGCGCTTCAGTTCACCAAAGCCACCTTTGGCACTTTGAAAATCTAATCCCGGTTGCTTTGCCATCTGCTACTTATTCCTCGATTTTACCGCCAGCAGCTTCGATTGCAGCACGAGCACCTTTGGTGACACGCAGACCACGAATCGTAACAGGTGCAGAAACTTCACCAGACAGGATCACTTTCGCGAACTCAATCTGTACACCGATGATGTTAGCTGCTTTCAGCGTGTTCAGGTCGACGATACCGCCTTCCACTTTCGCCAGATCAGACAGACGCACTTCTGCAGTCACGAATGATTTGCGCGAGGTGAAGCCGAACTTCGGCAGACGACGGTACAGAGGCATCTGACCACCCTCGAAACCACGACGTACGCCACCGCCAGAACGAGACTTCTGACCTTTGTGACCACGACCGCCGGTTTTACCGAGGCCAGAACCGATACCACGGCCCAGACGCTTGGAAGCGTGTTTAGACCCTTCGGCCGGAGACAGAGTGTTTAAACGCATCTCTTACTCCTCCACTTTCAGCATGTAAGAAATCGCGTTGATCATACCGCGTACAGCTGGCGTGTCTTCACGCTCAACGGTGTGACCAATACGACGCAGACCCAGACCAACCAGAGTGGCTTTGTGCTTAGGCAGGCGGCCGATTGAGCTACGGGTTTGTGTAATTTTGATTGTCTTAGCCATCGTGATTACCCCAGAATTTCTTCAACGGATTTACCACGCTTGGCAGCAACCATATCCGGAGACTTCATATTGCCCAGGCCGTCGATAGTTGCACGAACCACGTTGATCGGGTTGGTGGAACCATAGGCTTTAGCCAGAACGTTATGAACTCCAGCGACTTCCAGAACGGCGCGCATTGCACCGCCGGCGATGATACCGGTACCTTCAGAAGCCGGCTGCATGAACACACGAGAACCCGTGTGCGCACCTTTAACCGGGTGCTGCAGGGTGCCGTGAGTCAGCGCGACATTAACCATATTGCGACGAGCTTTTTCCATCGCTTTCTGGATCGCTGCTGGAACTTCACGCGCTTTACCGTAACCAAAACCAACGCGGCCGTTACCATCACCCACTACAGTCAGAGCGGTGAAGGAGAAAATACGACCACCTTTCACAGTTTTAGAGACACGGTTTACCGCGATCAGTTTTTCCTGCAGGTCGCCAGCTTGTTTCTCGATGTGTGCCATCTTAGACCTCTACCTTAGAACTGAAGGCCAGCTTCACGAGCAGCATCTGCAAGTGCCTGGACGCGACCATGATATTGGAAACCGGAACGGTCGAAAGAAACATCTTTGATGCCTTTTTCGATAGCGCGCTCAGCCAGAGCTTTACCTACAGCTGCAGCGGCGTCTTTGTTACCGGTATACTTCAGTTGTTCAGCGATAGCTTTTTCTACAGTAGAAGCAGCAACCAGAACTTCGGAACCGTTCGGGGCGATTACCTGTGCGTAAATGTGACGCGGGGTACGATGTACCACCAGGCGAGTAGCACCCAGCTCTTTGAGCTTGCGACGTGCACGGGTCGCACGACGGATACGAGCAGATTTCTTATCCATAGTGTTACCTTACTTCTTCTTAGCCTCTTTGGTACGCACGACTTCGTCGGCGTAACGAACACCCTTGCCTTTGTAAGGCTCAGGACGACGGTAGGCGCGCAGATCAGCTGCAACCTGACCAATCAGCTGTTTATCAGCGCCTTTCAGCACGATCTCAGTCTGAGTTGGGCATTCAGCAGTGATGCCGGCCGGCAGTGCATGGTCAACCGGGTGAGAGAAGCCCAGGGCCAGACTCACAGAGTTGCCTTTAACAGCTGCACGATAACCAACACCAACCAGTTGCAGCTTCTTGGTGAAGCCTTCGGTAACACCGATAACCATGCCGTTCAGCAGCGCACGGGCAGTACCTGCCTGTGCCCAACCATCCGCATAACCTTCGCGCGGAGCGAAAGTCAGGGCGTTGTCTGCATGCTTAACTTCTACAGCACTGTTGATAGTACGAGTCAGCTCGCCGTTTTTGCCTTTGATCGAAATTTCCTGACCGTTGAGTTTTACCTCTACGCCGGCAGGAACAACGACAGGTGCTTTTGCAACACGAGACATTTTATCCTCCGATTACGCTACGTAGCAGATAATTTCGCCACCAAGACCAGCCTGGCGCGCTGCACGATCAGTCATGACACCTTTAGAGGTAGAAATTACAGCAATGCCCAGACCGGCCATAACTTTTGGCAGCTCATCTTTTTTCTTATAGATGCGCAGACCTGGACGGCTAACACGCTGAATGCTTTCTACAACAGCTTTACCCTGGAAGTACTTAAGAGTCAGTTCCAGTTCCGGCTTGATGTCGCCTTCGATTTTAAAATCTTGAATATAGCCTTCTTCCTTCAGCACGTTGGCAATTGCCACTTTCAGCTTGGAGGAAGGCATAGAGACCGCAACTTTGTTCGCGGCCTGACCGTTACGGATACGGGTCAGCATATCCGCGATCGGATCTTGCATGCTCATCTGTGTTACTCCCGTGATTCAAATGGTGACAATTACCAGCTAGCCTTTTTCAGACCCGGGATTTCACCGCGCATTGCGGCTTCACGGACCTTGATACGGCTCAACCCAAACTTCCGCAGGAAACCGTGCGGACGACCTGTCTGACGGCAGCGGTTACGCTGACGTGAAGGGCTGGAATCACGCGGCAGACTCTGCAGCTTGAGAACGGCGTTCCAACGGTCTTCGTCGGATGCGTTCACATCAGAAATGATCGCTTTCAGTTCAGCGCGTTTTGCGAAGAACTTGTCTGCTAATTTCACACGCTTAACTTCGCGTGCTTTCATAGATTGCTTAGCCATTAAGTAACCCTACCTTACTTGCGGAACGGGAAGTCAAAGGCAGCCAGCAGAGCACGGCCTTCATCATCAGATTTCGCAGTAGTGGTAATGGTGATATCCAAACCACGAACGCGATCGACTTTGTCGTAGTCGATTTCTGGGAAGATGATCTGCTCACGAACGCCCATGCTGTAGTTACCACGACCGTCGAAAGACTTCGCGGACAGACCACGGAAGTCACGGATACGCGGTACAGCAATAGTGATCAGACGCTCAAAGAACTCCCACATGCGCTCGCCACGCAGAGTTACTTTACAGCCGATCGGATAGCCCTGACGGATTTTGAAGCCTGCAACTGATTTGCGTGCTTTGGTGATCAGCGGTTTTTGACCGGAGATTGCTGCCAGGTCAGCTGCTGCGTTATCCAGCAGTTTCTTGTCAGCGATCGCTTCACCAACACCCATGTTCAGGGTGATCTTCTCGACCCGAGGGACTTGCATGACAGAATTGTAGCCAAACTCTGTCATGAGTTTCTGGACTACTTCGTCTTTGTAGTAATCATGCAGTTTCGCCATCGTACTACTCCAAATTACTTGATAGTTTCGCTGTTAGACTTGAAGAAACGGACTTTTTTACCGTCTTCGAATCTAAAGCCTACACGGTCAGCCTTGCCGGTTGCCGCATTGAAGATTGCAACGTTAGAAACCTGAATAGCAGCTTCTTTTTCAACGATGCCGCCTGGTTGGTTCAGAGCCGGAACCGGCTTCTGGTGTTTCTTAACCAGGTTGATACCTTCAACGATGACCTTACCAGAAGTCAGGACATTCTTTACTTTACCGCGTTTACCTTTGTCTTTACCGGTAAGCACGATAACTTCGTCGTTACGACGGATTTTCGCTGCCATTGTTCGCTCCTTAGAGTACTTCTGGTGCCAGAGAGATAATTTTCATGAACTTTTCAGTACGAAGTTCACGAGTTACCGGCCCAAAAATACGCGTTCCGATAGGCTGCTCGCTGTTATTGTTCAGAATAACGCATGCATTACCATCGAAGCGAATGACAGAACCGTCCGGGCGACGAACACCCTTCCTGGTGCGCACCACTACCGCTTTCAGGACATCACCTTTTTTCACCTTGCCACGCGGAATTGCTTCCTTGATGGTCACTTTGATGATATCGCCGACGCCTGCGTAGCGACGGTGCGAGCCACCCAGAACCTTGATACACATTACGCGACGTGCACCGGAGTTGTCGGCGACGTTCAGCATAGTCTGTTCTTGGATCATTTTAGTGCTCCGCTAATGTCAACTACTACTTCGGGACCCAAACCTCAGGTCGTTAAAAAGCCCCATAATTGAGGGCGCGGCATTATAACACCGGTTCTCGCAGATGGGTAGAAAAAATGAACGGCTCCATAGAGCCGTTCATTTTGTTTTTAGAGGAAGCGGATTCTATTACAGAATCGCTTTCTCTACAACGCGAACCAGAGTCCAGGACTTAGTCTTGGACAGTGGACGGGTTTCGCGGATTTCAACCACGTCACCAATACCACACTCGTTGTTCTCGTCATGGATGTGCAGCTTAGTCGTACGCTTAATGAATTTACCGTAGATCGGGTGCTTCACGAAACGCTCGATAGCAACAACAGCAGATTTCTGCATTTTGTCACTAACAACACGACCCTGCAGAGTACGGATTTTATCGGTCATTACGCCGCCTTCTCAGTCAGTAAAGTCTTAACGCGTGCAACATCACGGCGAACTTGCTTCAGCAGATGGGTCTGCTGCAGCTGGCCAGATGCTGCCTGCATGCGCAGGTTAAACTGCTCGCGCAGGAGGTTAAGCAGCTCAGTGTTCAGCTCTTCAACGCTTTTTTCACGCAGCTCAGTTGCTTTCATTACATCACCGTCTTAGTTACAAAGGTGGTTTTGATAGGCAGTTTTGCTGCTGCCAGCTTGAATGCTTCACGGGCCAGCTCTTCCGGTACACCGTCCATTTCATACAGGACTTTACCAGGCTGGATCAGGGCAACCCAATACTCCACGTTACCCTTACCTTTACCCATACGCACTTCCAGCGGCTTCTCGGTGATTGGTTTGTCCGGGAATACACGGATCCAAATCTTACCTTGACGCTTAACTGCACGGGTCATAGCACGACGTGCTGCTTCGATCTGACGAGCAGTCAGACGACCACGGCCAACAGCTTTCAGACCGAAAGTACCGAAGCTAACATCCGTACCCTGCGCCAGACCGCGGTTACGGCCTTTGTGCACTTTACGGAATTTCGTACGCTTTGGTTGTAACATCAGCGACTCTCCTTACTTACGGCCTTTACGCTGCTGCTTTTTAGGTTGAGCAGCCGGTTCCGGTTGTTCAACAGCAGCCATACCACCCAGGATCTCACCTTTGAAGATCCATACCTTAACGCCGATTACACCATAAGTGGTGTGCGCTTCAGAGGTGTTGTAGTCAATGTCAGCACGCAGCGTGTGCAGCGGTACACGACCTTCACGGTACCATTCGGTACGTGCGATCTCAGCACCGCCCAGACGGCCGCTAACTTCAACTTTGATACCTTTAGCGCCCAGACGCATTGCGTTCTGTACAGCACGCTTCATCGCACGACGGAACATCACACGACGCTCCAGCTGTGAAGTGATGCTGTCAGCAACCAGTTTTGCGTCCAGTTCCGGTTTACGGACTTCGGCGATATTGATCTGTGCAGGAACGCCAGCGATGTTCGCTACGACCGTGCGCAGTTTTTCTACGTCTTCACCTTTTTTACCGATAACGATACCCGGGCGAGCGGTGTGAATGGTCACACGGATGCTCTTAGCCGGACGCTCGATAACGATGCGAGATACAGACGCTTTTGCCAGTTCTTTGTTCAGGAACTGACGTACTTTAAAGTCGCTGTCCAGGTTGTCAGCGAATTCTTTGGTGTTCGCAAACCAGGTAGAGTTCCATGGTTTTACAATACCCAGGCGAATACCATTAGGATGTACTTTCTGACCCATTGCTAGTCTCCAGAGTCTCAGCGATCGGACACAACCACAGTAATGTGGCTGGTGCGCTTCAGGATGCGATCTGCACGACCTTTAGCACGCGGCATAATGCGCTTCATGCTAGGGCCTTCATCTACGAAAATTTTCGCAACTTTCAGATCGTCGATATCAGCGCCATCGTTGTGTTCGGCGTTAGCAATGGCAGATTCCAGGACTTTCTTAACCAGTACAGCCGCTTTCTTGTTGGTGTAAGTCAGAATATCCAGAGCCTGCGACACTTTCTTACCGCGAATCAGGTCAGCAACAAGGCGAACCTTCTGAGCAGAAGAACGAGCATGGCGATGTTGAGCAATAGTTTCCATCTCTTCCTCCTACTTATTTCTTCTTGGCTTTCTTATCAGCAGCGTGGCCGCGATAAGTACGTGTCGGTGCAAATTCACCCAGCTTGTGGCCGACCATTTCGTCGGAAACAAAGACAGGAACGTGCTGACGACCATTATGGACAGCGATGGTCAAACCGATCATGTTAGGGAAGATCGTTGAACGACGGGACCAAGTGCGCAGGGGCTTCTTGTCACCGCTTTCCACCGCTTTCTCTACCTTCTTCAGCAAGTGCAGGTCAATAAAAGGACCTTTCTTGAGAGAACGTGGCATGGCTTATCCTCTAAAATTATTTGCTACGGCGACGTACGATAAATTTATCAGTACGCTTGTTGCTACGGGTCTTCTTACCTTTGGTCTGAACGCCCCACGGAGTTACCGGGTGCTTACCAAAGTTACGACCTTCACCACCACCGTGCGGGTGATCGACTGGGTTCATCGCAGTACCGCGAACGGTAGGACGAACACCACGCCAACGGGTTGCACCGGCTTTACCCAGAACGCGCAGCATGTGCTCAGCGTTACCGACTTCGCCCAGGGTTGCGCGGCAGTCAGCTTCGACTTTACGCATTTCGCCTGAACGCAGACGCAGGGTAACGTAGGAACCTTCACGCGCAACGATCTGCACGTAAGCACCAGCAGAACGGGCAATCTGACCGCCTTTACCTGGTTTCATTTCTACGTTGTGCACGGTTGAACCAACCGGGATGTTACGCATCGGCAGGGTGTTACCTGCTTTGATCGCAGCATCAACGCCAGACTGAATCTGGTCGCCAGCTTTCAGGCCTTTAGGGGCCAGGATGTAACGGCGCTCGCCATCTTTGTACAGAACCAGTGCGATGTTCGCAGAACGGTTCGGATCGTACTCAAGACGCTCAACAACTGCCGGGATACCATCTTTGTTGCGTTTGAAGTCAACAATACGGTAAGCCTGCTTGTGACCACCACCGATATGACGGGTAGTGATACGACCATTGTTGTTACGACCACCGGATTTGCTGTTTTTTTCAACCAGCGCGGCAAAAGGCTTGCCTTTGTGCAGCTCAGGGTTCACCACTTTAACTACGTGACGACGACCCGGAGATGTCGGTTTACATTTAACAACTGCCATTGTCTTTCTCCTCCGACTTACTCAGCGCCGCCGACGAAGTCCAGGTTCTGGCCTTCTTTCAGGGTGACGTAAGCTTTTTTCCAGTCGCTACGACGACCGATACGCTGTCCGTGACGCTTAACTTTACCCTTAACAACCAGGGTGTTTACGTCTTTCACTTCTACTTCGAACAGTTTCTCAACAGCAGCAACGATCTCTGCTTTGGTCGCGTCTTTGGCAACTTTGAGAACGATGGTATTGGTTTTTTCCATCGCGGTTGATGCTTTTTCAGATACGTGCGGCGCGCGCAGTACTTTCAGCAGACGTTCTTCACGGATCATGCCAGCATCTCCTCAACTTGCTTAACTGCTTCTGCAGTCATAACGACTTTGTCGAAGGCGATCAGGCTAACTGGGTCGATACCCGCTGCATCACGCACGTCAACCTTGTACAGGTTACGCGCAGCCAGGAACAGATTCTCATCCAGTTCACCGGTGATGATCAGCACGTCTTCCAGCGCCATGTCTTTCAGTTTCTGTACCAGCAGCTTAGTTTTAGGCGCTTCTACAGAGAACGACTCGACAACGATCAGACGGTCCTGACGTACCAGCTCGGACAGGATGCTTTTCAGCGCGCCGCGGTACATCTTTTTGTTAACTTTTTGACTGTGGTCCTGTGGACGCGCAGCGAAGGTCACGCCACCTGAACGCCAGATCGGGCTCTTGATAGAACCTGAACGCGCACGGCCGGTGCCTTTCTGACGCCATGGCTTTTTGCCTGAACCAGTTACTTCAGCACGAGTTTTCTGCGCGCGAGTACCCTGACGAGCACCTGCAGCGTAAGCAACAACAACCTGGTGAACCAGCGCTTCGTTGAAATCACGACCGAAGGTAGTTTCGGAAACAGTCAGCGCGCTCTGCGCGTCTTTCAGTACTAATTCCATTGCTATCCCCTTACGCCTTCACAGCTGGTTTAACAATCAGGTCGCTGCCGGTTGCACCCGGGACAGCACCTTTGACCAGCAGCAGGTTGCGCTCAGCGTCAACACGTACTACTTCCAGGCTCTGAACGGTTACGCGCTCATTACCCAGCTGACCAGCCATTTTCTTGCCTTTGAACACTTTGCCCGGAGTCTGGTTCTGACCGATAGAACCCGGAACGCGGTGTGACAAGGAGTTACCGTGTGTAGCGTCCTGGGTACGGAAGTTCCAGCGCTTAACGGTACCTGCGAAACCTTTACCTTTAGAGGTACCGGTAACGTCTACTTTTTTAACGTCAGCGAAAATTTCAACACTGATGCTCTGGCCAACAGAGTATTCTTCACCTTCGGTGCGGAATTCCCACAGACCACGGCCAGCTTCAACGCCAGCTTTAGCAAAATGACCTGCTTCCGGCTTACCAACACGGTTTGCTTTTTTAGCACCGGTGGTAACCTGGATCGCCTGGTAACCATCGTTTTCCAGACCTTTGACCTGGGTAACGCGGTTTGCTTCAACTTCGATTACGGTTACTGGGATTGAAACGCCTTCTTCAGTGAAGATGCGCGTCATGCCCACTTTTTTACCGACTAAACCAATCATTGTATCAACCTCTCAATCGCTCGATGACCTGATTAACCCAGGCTGATCTGCACGTCAACACCGGCAGCCAGATCCAGACGCATCAGAGCATCAACGGTTTTTTCAGTTGGCTCAACGATGTCTACCAGACGCTTGTGAGTGCGGATTTCGTACTGATCACGCGCATCTTTGTTAACGTGCGGAGAGATCAGAACGGTGAAGCGCTCTTTGCGAGTCGGCAGCGGGATCGGACCACGTACCTGCGCACCAGTGCGCTTGGCAGTCTCGACGATTTCCGCGGTTGATTGATCGATCAGGCGATGATCAAACGCTTTAAGACGGATACGGATTCTTTGGTTCGACATGAGACCAAGGCTCCAAACATTTTATAAACGAAAAAAATTACTACCCACACCCATTACGATTGATGGGGGAGTGTAATCGTTCAGCATATAACTCCCCAATCGGGAGTATTGTCAGGCGATACACTAATCGCTATCGCCTGCGATTCTGCTCGAATCGCGCCACACCAATATCGGCAGGCCCGCGCATTATACGTAAATCTGTTCAGGAAGCAACCCATGCTGCGTTTTTAACCGCAAAAGCGTGCGCGAACAAAAAAGCCCGCACCGGGCGGGCTGGTATCCGTCAGTGGAACGGCATGGCAAACGCTACTTATCGCCCTCTTCTTTCAGCTGGGCCTGCAGATAGTTTTGCAGACCAATTTTCTGAATCAGGTCGAGCTCCGTTTCCAGCCAGTCGATATGGTGCTCTTCATCGGCCAGAATCTCGATCATCATGTCACGACTGACGTAATCATGAACTTTATCGGCGTACGCAATCGCCTCGCGCAAGTCCTTCGCCCCTTCCAGTTCGAGCGTCAGGTCCGACTGCAGCATTTCCGGCACGTCTTCACCGATGCGCAGCCGGCCGAGATCCTGCAGATTAGGAATACCTTCGAGAAACAAAATGCGTTCAATGTATTTGTCCGCATGTTTCATTTCATCAATGGATTCATGGTATTCGACATCGTTGAGGCGGATTAAGCCCCAGTTTTTGAACATGCGCGCATGTAGAAAGTACTGGTTGATTGCAACCAGCTCATTTCCCAGCAATTTATTGAGATGAGTAATGATTTTGCCGTCGCCCTTCATTTCGCTTCCTCCGCTTGCCGTTAAATAGAGCGTAGATGCGGATAAAAAGAAGTCAAAAAAACTCGACAGTTTTTGGGGTTATTTAAGCGAGGCGCATGTGCTGTTACGCTATCTCTTTGTATAGCGGCACATTTTGCATTTCATCATCCATAATCTCGCGCGCAGCGCGAATACACTTGCCGCACTGCTTGCCAACAGGCACCAGCTGGCGCAGTTGCTGAATCGATTTGGGTTGATAACGGCGGACCACTTCACGCAGAGTTCGATCGCTTACGGCATTACACAGACAGACGTACATTTACAGCCCACTCCAGTACAATTTATGATCAAAGTGTAAATGAGAATGGTTTTTATTTCAACGTAGCTTTTGTGTGGGATTCGTGGCGCCGGTCAATGCAGAGCAAAAAAAAGAGCACCGAAGTGCTCTTTTTGATGCTGCGGTGGCAACCGGAGTTACCACCGTTATTAACGCAATTAAGCGAGAACTTCAGCAACAACGCCCGCGCCAACGGTACGACCGCCTTCACGGATTGCGAAACGCAGACCCTGGTCCATCGCGATTGGGTGGATCAGCTCAACGGTCATTTTGATGTTGTCGCCTGGCATTACCATCTCAACGCCTTCTGGCAGTTCGATGTTGCCGGTCACATCAGTAGTACGGAAGTAGAACTGTGGACGGTAGCCTTTGAAGAACGGAGTATGACGGCCGCCTTCGTCTTTAGACAGTACGTACACTTCTGATACGAACTTGGTGTGTGGCTTGATGGTGCCTGGCTTAGCCAGAACCTGACCACGCTGGATCTCTTCACGCTTGATACCGCGCAGCAGAACACCACAGTTCTCGCCTGCCTGACCCTGGTCCAGCAGTTTGCGGAACATTTCAACACCGGTACAGGTAGATTTAGCAGTCGCTTTGATACCAACGATTTCTACTTCGTCGCCCACTTTAACGATGCCGCGCTCAACACGACCGGTAACAACGGTACCACGGCCAGAGATTGAGAATACGTCTTCGATTGGCAGCAGGAACGGCAGATCGATAGCACGTACTGGATCTGGAATGTAAGTATCCAGGTGACCAGCCAGCTCAACGACTTTCGCTTCCCACTCAGCGTCGCCTTCCAGCGCTTTCAGCGCAGAACCACGTACGATTGGGGTATCGTCGCCTGGGAAGTCGTACTGAGACAGCAGATCGCGAACTTCCATCTCAACCAGTTCCAGCAGCTCTTCGTCATCAACCATGTCGCACTTGTTCAGGAACACGATGATGTAAGGAACGCCAACCTGACGGCCCAGCAGGATGTGCTCACGGGTCTGTGGCATTGGGCCATCAGTCGCAGCAACAACCAGGATCGCGCCGTCCATCTGCGCAGCACCGGTGATCATGTTTTTCACATAGTCGGCGTGGCCTGGGCAGTCAACGTGTGCGTAGTGACGGGTCGGGGTTTCATATTCAACGTGAGAGGTGTTGATGGTGATACCACGAGCCTTCTCTTCTGGCGCGTTATCGATCTGATCGAATGCACGAGCCTGGCCGCCGTAGGTTTTAGCCAGAACGGTGGTGATCGCTGCAGTCAGGGTGGTTTTACCGTGGTCAACGTGACCGATGGTGCCCACGTTTACGTGCAGTTTGTTACGTTGAAATTGCTCTTTCGCCATGGCGATAATCCTTACGTTATGCCTTCATCAGTGATGAAGGCATCAGTTCACAATTTTTAAACCGTAGCCTTATTTGCTACGAGCTTCAATAACGGCCTGAGCGACGTTGTTCGGCGCATCATCGTACTTCAGGAACTCCATGGAGTAAGAAGCACGGCCTTTAGTCAGAGAACGCAACTGAGTCGCGTATCCGAACATTTCAGACAGCGGAACTTCAGCGTGAATCTGAACGCCAGTCGCGTTAGATTCCTGACCTTTCAGCATACCACGACGGCGGCTCAGGTCACCGATAACGTCACCGGTGTTCTCTTCTGGGGTTTCTACTTCAACCTTCATGATTGGTTCAAGCAGAACCGGCTGTGCTTTCTTAAAGCCATCTTTGAAGGCGATAGAAGCGGCCAGTTTAAACGCCAGCTCAGAGGAGTCAACGTCATGGTAAGAACCGAAGTGCAGGCGCACGCCCAGATCAACTACCGGATAACCGGCCAGTGGACCAGACTTCAGCTGCTCCTGGATACCTTTATCAACCGCAGGGATGTATTCACCAGGAATCACACCACCTTTGATATCGTTGACAAATTCGTAGCCTTTCGGGTTTGAACCCGGCTCCAGTGGGTACATGTCGATAACAACATGACCGTACTGACCACGACCACCAGACTGCTTGGCGTGTTTACCTTCGATATCGGTAACTTTAGAGCGAATCGCTTCGCGGTAAGCAACCTGAGGTTTACCGACGTTCGCTTCAACGTTGAATTCACGCTTCATGCGGTCAACGATGATGTCGAGGTGCAGCTCACCCATACCAGCGATGATGGTCTGGTTAGACTCTTCGTCAGTCCATACGCGGAATGACGGGTCTTCTTTCGCCAGACGACCCAGAGCCAGACCCATTTTTTCCTGGTCAGCTTTGGTTTTCGGCTCAACGGCGATAGAAATTACCGGCTCAGGGAATTCCATACGCTCCAGAATGATCGGGTTAGAAGGATCACACAGGGTATCACCGGTGATCACGTCTTTCAGACCGATTGCTGCAGCGATGTCGCCTGCGCGAACTTCGCTG
Organism: Pantoea dispersa; assembly: GCF_035783935.1. GTDB lineage: Bacteria > Pseudomonadota > Gammaproteobacteria > Enterobacterales > Enterobacteriaceae > Pantoea > Pantoea dispersa_C. The sequence goes on from NZ_JALKOV010000010.1 coordinate 27,828, forward strand.
ATCTCTTCACGTTTGTTAGCGTGCATCTGAACGATACGACCGAAACGCTCACGTGCAGATTTCACGGAGTTCAGTACGGTATCGCCCGAGTTAACCACACCCGAGTAAACGCGGAAGAAGGTCAGGTTACCTACGAACGGGTCGTTGGCAATTTTGAACGCCAGTGCAGAGAACGGCTCGTCGTCAGTTGCGTGACGCTCAGCCGGAGTATCTTTACCGTCGTCCAGAATACCGTTGATCGCCGGAACGTCAGTTGGTGCTGGCAGATATTCAACTACCGCATCCAGCATCGCCTGAACACCTTTGTTCTTAAATGCAGAACCACAGGTCACGAGGATGATCTCGTTGTTCAGTACGCGCTTACGCAGAGCAGATTTGATCTCTTCTTCAGACAGTTCTTCACCGCTAAAGAATTTCTCCATCAGCTCTTCAGAAGCTTCAGCCGCTGCTTCAATCAGCTTGCCGCGCCACTCTTCAGCCAGTTCCTGCAACTCAGCACGGATATCTTCGTATACGAAGGTAGTACCCTGATCGGCGTCGTTCCAGTTGATCTCTTTCATCTTGATCAGGTCAACAACACCGGTGAAGTTCTCTTCTGCGCCGATAGCCAGCTGCAGTGGAACCGGAGTCGCGCCCAGACGTGATTCGATCTGACCAACAACTTTCAGGAAGTTCGCACCCATACGGTCCATTTTGTTAACGAACGCGATACGTGGAACTTTATATTTGTTTGCCTGGCGCCATACGGTTTCAGACTGTGGCTGCACGCCACCTACTGCACAGTAAACCATTACTGCGCCGTCGAGCACACGCATGGAACGTTCTACTTCGATGGTGAAGTCAACGTGTCCCGGGGTGTCGATGATGTTAATGCGGTGCGGCTCAAACTGCTTCGCCATACCTGACCAGAACGCAGTGGTCGCTGCAGACGTGATGGTAATACCACGTTCCTGCTCCTGAGCCATCCAGTCCATGGTTGCAGCGCCATCGTGCACTTCACCGATTTTGTGGTTAACACCGGTGTAGAACAGGATACGCTCGGTGGTAGTGGTTTTACCGGCGTCAATGTGTGCGCTGATACCAATGTTACGGTAGCGCGCAATGGGTGTTGTACGAGCCATTTGATTCCTCTGATTCTCGGACGTTCAATGTAAGTCGACCCCAGCGGGTTGGCTGAATGAGCGCCCGCTGGTTTAACAACAACTACGTGGCGATTACCAGCGGTAGTGTGCGAACGCCTTGTTGGCTTCAGCCATACGGTGAACGTCTTCACGTTTCTTCACTGCAGTACCTTTGTTTTCTGCAGCGTCAGAAAGTTCGTTCGCCAGGCGGAGAGCCATCGATTTATCACCGCGTTTACGAGCAGCTTCTACGATCCAGCGCATTGCCAGGGCATTACGACGAACCGGACGGACTTCAACTGGAACCTGGTAGGTTGAACCACCAACGCGACGTGACTTAACTTCGACAGTCGGACGTACGTTTTCGAGTGCAACTTCGAAAGCTTCCAGACCATCTTTACCAGCACGTTGAGCCAGGGTATCAAGTGCGGTATAGACGATTGATTCAGCAGTGGATTTTTTACCATCTACCATCAGGATATTTACAAATTTAGCCAGCAGCTCTGATCCGAACTTAGGATCCGGCAGAATTTTACGCTGACCAATGACGCGACGACGTGGCATGGAAATACTCCGTTGTTAATTCAGGATTGTCCAAAACTCTACGAGTTTATTTTGACATTAAAGTTAAAACGTTTGGCCTTACTTAACGGAGAACCATTAAGCCTTTGGCTTCTTCACGCCGTACTTGGAGCGAGCCTGCTTACGGTCTTTAACACCTGAGCAGTCCAGCGCGCCACGAACGGTGTGGTAACGCACACCTGGCAGGTCTTTTACACGACCGCCACGGATCAGGATCACGGAGTGCTCCTGCAGGTTATGACCTTCACCGCCGATGTAGGAGGTGACTTCAAAACCGTTAGTCAAACGCACACGGCAGACTTTACGCAGTGCGGAGTTTGGTTTTTTCGGGGTAGTGGTGTAAACACGAGTACAAACACCACGTTTTTGCGGGCAAGCTTCCAGCGCCGGCACGTTGCTTTTAGCAACCTGACGAACGCGTGGTTTGCGAACCAGCTGGTTAACTGTTGCCATTAAATAGCTCCTGGATTTAGCTTTTGCTTCGTAAACACGTAATAAATCGCCTCGTATTACTACGAGGAGGCAGAATTTTAGGGCTGTGCCAATAGGGTGTCAAGAAATAACCAGGTTTTACCCTTCACCAGGCCACTTGTTGTGAGTGCTTCGTCGTCAGCGTAACGAAACCAGTATAGTTCAGACGCAAGACATTGGTCGAAATTTGCGCAGTCAGTCCGCGCGCCATCACGTCTTCTTCTAATACCCACAGCGTGGCGGGCGATGCCAGTAGCTGCTCCAGCTTCTGGCTGCCTGTCAGCGCGGCCGTCACGCCATCCTGTAACAGCAGCAGGTCATCGCCCTCCTGCAACAGCAACAGCAGGCTGTCGAAATCGCATTGCCAGGGAGAGTGCAGCAGGGTGTAGAGCATGATCAGTTCTCAGAAACGGAGGATACGGTCATAGGTCGCCAGCGTCTGGCGCAGCGCGGCGGGTTCCAGCAGTTGCGCATCCAGCACGCGCGCGGCCGTCAGGCTCTGACCGCGTGCCAGCAGCGATGCCTGGCAGATGTAGCAGTGATCGATGTCGTACAACGCCAGCACGCCAAAGGTGGCAATATAGTCACGCGCCAGAATCTGCGCCGGCTGCTGATCGCGGTTGAGCTGCAGCACGCCGTCGCCAATAAAGAACAGGCCGATCTCCTCGCTCAGCGCGCCGGTTGCCAGAACCGCATCCAGCCCTTCCCGGCCGGCGCTGCTGCCGTGCGGTGCCTGGGTAAACAAAAACGCCACGCGGTTCATCAGAACTGCACCAGGCGATCGCAGCTGAGCGCGGCTTCCGCCAGTGCCCCCAGACCGCTCAGGGTAAATCCCGGCTGCAGATTGCTGCCGGCCAGCTGCAGGCGTGCTGCTTCCTGCGCATCGGTCACGCCACGCCGCAGCGCCGCCGCTACGCAGATATTCAGCGCTGCGCCGCTGTCGTCGCGCAGCTGCTGCCACGCGCGCACCATGTCCACTTCATCGCTGGCCGGTGCGCTAAGCTGGTTAGCATTCAGCACGCCCTCGCGGTAAAAGAACACGCTCTCCAGCTGATGTCCCTGCGCCAGCAGCGCACGGGCAAACAGCAGCGCGCTGCTGGCGTGCTGCGTGCCGTAAGCCGGTCCGGTCACCAGCAGCGTGTAGCGCATCAGCGATCCTGCCCCTGCAGATCGCCACTTTTAAACTGGCGGATATACAGATACACGGTGTGTTTGGAGATATTGAGGCGATCGGCCACCTGGTTAATGGCGTCCTTAATATCGAAAATGCCTTTCTCATACAGATTGAGGACAATCTGGCGATTCTTGGCGTTATTCGACACGTTGCGGTCGGCGCTCACCTCTTCAATGGTGAACTCCAGCGTCTGGGTGACCAGATCTTCCACCGAGCTGGCAAAGTTGACGTTAGAATCCACCTGCTGCGTCTCTGGCGGCATGAAGGTCGACATAATCTGCGAAAACGGCACGTCCAGGTTCATGTTGATACACAGCAGACCAATTACCCGCTGCTGCCGGTTGCGGATAGCAATGGTTACCGACTTCATCAGTACGCCGCTTTTGGCCCGCGTGAAGTAGGCGCGCGACACGTTGCTCTCTGCGCCGTGCATATCATGCAGCATGCGCAGCGCCAGATCGGTAATCGGGGAGCCCACTTTGCGGCCGGTATGTTCGCCATTGGCGATGCGCACGGCGGAACATTTAAGATCTTCCAGTGAATGCAGCACGATTTCGCAGTGCGAGCCAATCAGCATCGCCAGGCCGTCGACCACCGCTTCGTAGGATTTAAGAATATCGTAGTCTGCTTGCTCGAACGGGCGCTGCTCCAGTAAATCGAAGTCAGTCAGTTCGCCGGGATTGAATGGATTAGACATCGAAGACATTACCCTAAATGGCTGGAGCCTGTCTCGACAGCATTGGGGCAGACTCATCTTATGATCATTGTGCAGGCGCTAGTCTGGCAAATGTCACCGTTTTTAGCCAGAGCTTTACTCATCACGCACCCTAATTCAGGGTAAACGATACAAAACCGCCGCCCGAAGGCGGCGGTACAAGGCAGCTTACTGCGCTTTCTTGTCAGCGGCGGCTGGCGCCTGCGCTTTCTCATCCGCTTTTGGCGCCGGCTTGATGTCGAGCAGCTCAACATCAAACACCAGCGTTGAGTTAGCCGGGATGCCCGGCACGCCGTTTTTACCGTAGGCGAGGTTCGGTGGGATCACCAGCTTGATCTTACCGCCTTTCTTCACGTGCTTCAGACCTTCGGTCCAGCCCGGAATCACGCCGTCCAGACGGAACGACAGCGGCTCGCCGCGGGTGTACGAGTTGTCGAACTCGGTGCCATCAATCAGCGTACCTTTATAGTTCACGACCACGGTATCGCTGTCTTTCGGCGTTTCACCGCTGCCCTCTTTCTCTACCTGATACAGCAGGCCAGATTCGGTTTTCTTCACGCCCTTCTCTTTGGCGAATTTGTCCGCGTAAGCCGTGCCTTTGTCAGCGTTCTCTTTCGCGTCTTTTTCCATCTTCGCCTGAGCCGCACCTTTCACGCGGCCTTCAAACGCCTGCAGCGTCTGTTCGATCTCTTCGTCTGACAGCTTGCTCTTGCCACCAAACGCATCCTGAACACCGGCAATCAGCTGGTCTTTGTCCAGTTTGATACCCAGTTTTTCCTGCTCCTTCAGAGAGTTGTCCATGTAGCGACCGAGAGAAGCGCCCAGCGCATAAGCGGACTGCTGGTCTTCGTTTTTGAAGGCAGCATTTTTCGGCGCCTGTGGCGCAGCCTGCGCTGCGTCAGCCGGAGCCGCAGTAGTTTCTGCTGCCATTGCCAGCGGTGCATTCAGCGCGACGGCCATGGTGGTAGCTAACAATGTGACTTTAAACAGTGATTTCATCCTTTCTCCAAAACCGAAGCCTCAAAACCTCGGGAATCATTGCGGACAGTGGCCCACACTATAACTTTACGTGGCAGTGGCGAACACTCCCACAGTGTAATTACCCGGTCAACCTCCGACCTTTTTTGCTTCAGGAAGTTTCATCAGAGATATAGGCGTAACGCGGGAATTCAATGCATACGCCCGGCCGAAGGTGAAATATCAGGTGATTCTGACACGAAAGACCGTAGAATCACGCCCGATTAGATCAACGCGCAGCACCGTGACAGGAGGAGTGATGATGCAACAACCAGAATGGGATCAACGCCTTGAGGCGCTGGAGAGCAAGCTGGCTTTCCAGGAACATACCATTGAGCAGCTCAATCAGACGGTGGTTCAGCACGAACTGGAAATGAGTAAACTGCGTGAGCAGGTGCGCCTGCTGGTGGACAAAGTGAAGGCCGCCGCCCCGTCAATGATTGCTTCGCAGTCGGAAGAGACCCCGCCGCCGCACTATTAATCTTGCGCGCAGGACAGCCCAATAAAAAGGCCACCCGCAGGTGGCCTTTTTACGCTTAGTGGTTGCAGCCGCAACCACCGTGGCCGCCGCAGCCGCCCTGACCGTGATCGTGACCATGGTCGTGGTCATGATCGTGATGATGGCCGTCAGCGCCATGAACGTGGCCGTGGGCGATCTCTTCTTCCGTAGCTTCACGGATAGCCACGACTTCCACGTTGAAGTTCAGGTTCTGACCCGCCAGCATGTGGTTACCATCAACCACTACGTGCTCGTCTTCGACTTCCGTGATCTCGACCGGCACCGGGCCCTGATCGGTTTCCGCCAGGAAGCGCATGCCAACCTGCAGCTCGTCAACGCCCATGAACACGTCTTTCGGTACACGCTGCACCAGGTTGTCATCGTACTGGCCGTATGCATCGTTTGCCGGGATATGCACGTCAAACTTGTCGCCGACCGCGTGATTTTCCAGCGCTTTTTCCAGACCAGAAATCAGGGAACCATGACCGTGCAGATAGTCCAACGGCGCACTCACCGGTGACTCGTCAACCAACACACCGTCTTCGGTACGAACCTGATACGCCAGGCTCACCACCAGGTCTTTTGCTACTTTCATGATATCTCCTAACCGTTGAGAACAAAGAATCCCGTCTCATTGGTCTATTCTCGCGTGCAATAACCAACCAGAAAGGTTCAGTACTGAGGAGGCCAACAGGGCTGTTGGGCCATACTGCTCAGCGTTAATGGCGCCGATTGTAGCGGAATTCAATACCGCTGTAAGGCTAAGCATAAAAAAAGCTGCGCCATCCCGCTACTCAGGATGAAAAATGCCAATCACTTGCTCAGTGCTGCGAACCTGATCGCGCGCCTGCTTATCCGCCTCACGCATCTGGTGGCCGCACTTCACGCACTCCACCACATCGACATTGTTTTCACGCCACATTGCCAGCGTGTCTTTCTCCTGACAGTGCGGACAAACCGCACCGGCAATAAAACGTTTACGCATAGTCTTTCCTGCCCGTCATCAGAACGGATACGTTAAGTGTAGCCTTACTCATCATCCCAGCCGTCAAACTGCCGTTTTTCATGCTGCATTTCACGCTGGAAAATGTCCTCCAGCTCGCGTCGCGCCTCGCGCACGCGTGAAACCTGCACGCTGTCGTCGTGGCTCGGCACCAGTTCGCGCAGCATGCGCATGTCCAGCCGGCGGAAGTGCTGCTGGGCGCGCTGCGCCTGATGCGGATGCATGCCCAGCGATATCAGCGCCTTGCGGCCTAACTCCAGTGCGCTGGAGAAGGTTTCACGCGAGAACAGCGTCACGCCGGCCTGCAGCAGCTCATGCGCCTCAACGCGGCCACGCGCCCGCGCCAGAATCTCCAGCTGCGGGAAGTGCTGCTGGCACAAATGCACGATGGTCATCGAATCTTCCGGATCGTTACAGGTGATGACGATCGACTGCGCATTCTCTGCCCCGGCGGCGCGTAACAGCTCCAGCTCGGTGGCATCGCCATAGTAAACCTTGTAGCCATATTTGCGCATCAGGCTGACCGCCGAGATATCGCGCTCCAGCACGGTAATGCGCTTGTTGTTGGCCATCAGCAAACGCCCGACCACCTGACCAAAACGGCCAAAGCCCACCACAATCACCTGCGGCTGATCGTCTTCGACGAACGGCTTTTCGCCCTCTTCTTCCGGTTCGTTAAAGCGCCGCGCCAGAATCTTATCCACGCCCTGCATCAGCAGCGGCGTGGTCATCATCGACAGCGTCACCGTCACCAGCAGCAGCGGCAGCTGATCGCCGCTGAACAGTTTCGCCGACGACGCCGCCGAAAACAGCACGAAGGCGAATTCACCGCCCTGACTCAGCACGCCGGCAAACTGCAGACGCTCCGAACTGCGCAGACCATAAATGCGCGCCAGCACATAGAGCACCAGCGTTTTCACCGCCACCAGCACCACCACGCCAAGGAGAATTTCGAGGATGTGGGTATAGAGCACGCCGAGGTTAAGCGCCATGCCGACAGAGATAAAGAACAGCCCAAGCAGCAGCCCTTTAAACGGCTCAATAGCGACTTCCAGTTCGTGGCGATATTCACTCTCTGCCAGCAGGATACCCGCGATAAAGGTCCCCAGCGCCATCGACAGGCCCAGCGCATCCATAAACAGCGCCGATCCGAGCACCAGCAGCAGCGAGGCAGCGGTAAACACTTCACGCACGCCGGACGCGGCGATGAAACGGAAAATCGGCCGCAGCAAATAGCGTCCGCCCACCAGCATGCCGGCGAAAGCCAGCACCTTCATGCCGACCTTGAGCCAGTCGACGTGGCCACTGTCGCTACCGGCCAGCAGCGGCACCAGCGCCAGCGCCGGAATCACTGCCAGATCCTGGAACAGCAGCACCGAGAAGCCCAGCTGACCGGATTCGCTGCGGTTCATGCCTTTGTCGCGCATCAGCTGCAGCGCCATCGCGGTCGAGGACATCGCCAGGCCGATACCGCCAATCACCGCCGCCTGCCAGCTGAAGTCGGTCAGCCACAGCAGCACGCCGAGAATCGCCGCCGATACCAGCACCTGCGCGGCACCGACACCAAAAATAGATCGCCGCAGCGCCCACAGTTTGGCCGGGTTCAGTTCCAGTCCGATGATGAACATCAGGAACACCACGCCAAGCTCCGAGAAGTGCAGAATCTCGTCCACGTCGCTGATGAAGCCCAGCCCCCACGGGCCGATGGCGATACCGGCCAGCAGATAGCCGAGCACCGCACCGATGCCGAGCCGGGCGGCAATCGGCACCACCAGCACCGCCGCCACCAGATAGATCACCCCGGCGGTGAGTAACGTTTGGCCTTCCATCACACTCCTCCGTTCGGCAGCGGTGACGCCAGCCAGTCGCCATAGGCACGCGCAAAGTTGCGCATCACTTCCGGCGTCTGACGACGCGCCCAGTAAATCACCATCGGCGTCAGCCAGTGCATGCGGCACATCTGCGCCGTCAGCTCGAAGGGCCGCATGATGTCGCTCATCGGATAACGATTGAGACCGCTGTGGTGATAGGCGGTTTCCGGCTCACCGGTGGTGACGACGCTGCGCCAGTATTTGCCTTCCAGCGCATTGCCGTCCTGGCCGCTGGCAAAGCCGCGCGACAGCACGCGATCCAGCCACTCTTTCAGCAGTGCCGGACAGCTGTAGGTATAAAGCGGATGCTGAAACACCACGATTTGATGGTCGCGCAGCAGCTGCTGCTCATAGTGAATATCAATAAAGAAATCCGGATAGTGGGCGTATAAATCGTGCACCGTGACGTGGTCCAGTTCCATAGCCGACTGCAGCAAAACCCGATTGGCAATCGAATCCTGTGATTCCGGATGGGCGTAAAGCAGCAATATTTTGGGCGGCTGCGACATCGTTCCCCTCCAAAGCGTCGTCACCGCGGCGGAATTCCGCTACCATGCTCGACGCAACAAACATTATCGAATTATGTTGCCGATAAATTAACATATTCTGACGATACGGCGCTTATGATTGTCTTTTCCGCATTACAAATCCGTCGCGGCACTAATGTGCTGCTGGATAACGCAACGGCCACCATTAACCCGGGGCAAAAAGTCGGCCTGGTGGGTAAAAACGGCTGCGGTAAATCCACGCTGCTGTCCCTGCTGAAGGGTGAAATCAGCAGCGATGCCGGCACCGTGACTTTTCCCGGCAACTGGGCGCTGGCATGGGTCAACCAGGAAACCCCGGCGCTGAGTAAAGCCGCGCTGGAATATGTTATCGACGGCGACCGCGAATATCGTCAGCTCGAATCCGAATTAGCGGCGGCCAATGCACGCGACGATGGCAACGCTATCGCGCTGCTGCACGGTAAGCTGGACGCTATTCAGGCGTGGAGCATACACGCGCGCGCCGCCAGTCTGCTGCACGGATTGGGCTTCAGCCAGGAACAATTGATGCGGTCGGTGAGCGATTTCTCCGGCGGCTGGCGGATGCGTCTCAACCTTGCCCAGGCGCTGGTGTGCCGTTCCGACCTGCTGCTGCTGGATGAACCGACTAACCATCTCGATCTCGACGCGGTGATTTGGCTGGAGCGCTGGCTGAAGAGCTACAGCGGCACGCTGATCCTGATTTCGCACGACCGCGACTTCCTCGATCCGGTGGTGGATAAAATCATCCATATCGAACAGCAGACAATGTTCGAATACACCGGCAACTACAGCTCGTTCGAGCGTCAGCGCGTCGCCAAACTGGCGCAGCAGCAGGCGCTGTATCAGAGCCAGCAGGAAAAAGTCACGCACCTGCAAAAGTACATTGATCGCTTCCGCGCACAGGCCACCAAAGCCAAACAGGCGCAGAGCCGCATCAAAATGCTGGAGCGCATGGAGCTGATTGCGCCAGCGCACGTCGACAATCCGTTCAGCTTCAGCTTCCGCGCGCCGGAGAGTCTGCCGAACCCGTTACTGAAGATGGAGCAGGTTTCGGCGGGTTACGGTGAGCGCGTGATTCTGGATGCCATCAAACTCAACCTGGTGCCGGGTTCGCGCATCGGCCTGCTGGGGCGCAACGGCGCCGGTAAATCCACGCTGATCAAACTGCTGGCCGGCGAGCTGGAGCCGCTGGCGGGCAAAGTTGGCCTGGCAAAAGGCATCAAGCTGGGTTACTTCGCGCAGCATCAGCTCGAATATCTGCGTGCCGATGAGTCGCCGCTGCAGCATCTGGCGCGCATCGCCCCGAAAACGCTGGAGCAGCAGCTGCGTGATTACCTTGGCGGCTTTGGTTTCCAGGGCGATAAAGTCAGCGAAGCCACCGAGCGTTTCTCCGGTGGCGAGAAAGCGCGGCTGGTGCTGGCGCTGATCGTCTGGCAGCGGCCAAATCTGCTGCTGCTCGACGAACCGACCAACCACCTCGATCTGGATATGCGCCAGGCGCTGACCGAAGCGCTGATCGACTTTGAAGGCGCACTGGTGGTGGTGTCGCACGACCGTCACCTTCTGCGTTCGACTACCGACGATCTTTACCTGGTGCACGACCGCAAAGTCGACGTGTTCGAGGGCGATCTGGACGATTACCAGCAGTGGCTGAGCGACCTGCAGAAGCAGGAGACGCAGCAGGATGCCGCACCGAAGCAGGACAACGCCAACAGCGCGCAGTCCCGCAAAGATCAGAAGCGCCGCGATGCCGAGTTGCGTGCGCAGACGCAGCCGCTGCGCAAAGAGATCGAAAAGCTGGAGAAGCAGATGGTCAAATGGCAGACGCAGCTCAGTGAAGCCGAAACACAGCTGGCCGACAGCGCGATTTACGAGCAGAGCCGCAAAGCCGATTTGACCGCCGCCCTGCAGCGCCAGGCGGAAAGCAAAGCGGCGCTGGAAGAAGTCGAGATGGCGTGGCTGGAGGCGCAGGAGCAGCTGGAGCAGATGCTCGCGGGTTAAAGGTGCGCGATGATGCCCTCACCCTGGCCCTCTCCCACGAGAGAGGGAACAAACCTTACTCCGCCTTACCTGCTACGCACGGTCGGCCCCCTCTCCCGCTGGCGGGAGAGGGTTGGGGTGAGGGCAATCAACGCGCCGAAATCACACCGGCACATCCCCTAACACCGTCGCGCGGTGCATCACGCGCCGCGCCGGATAATAATCTGCGTTGGCATAATGCTGCGTCACGCGATTATCCCAGATCGCCACATCGTTCGGCTGCCAGCGCCAGCGCACCTGAAACTCCGGTTTGGTGGCGTGCGCAAACAGATAGCCCAGCAGCGCCTCGCTCTCCTTCTCGCTTACGCCCAGCAGCCTGGTGGTAAAACCTTCATTCACAAACAGCGCCTTGCGTCCGCTCACCGGATGGGTGCGGATCACCGGATGCTGCACCGGCGGATGCTTCGCTACGGCCTGCTGCCAGCGCTGATGCTCCTCTTCCGTCTTACGGTACTTATACTCCTGGAACGATTTCTTAAAGTCGTGCTCCGCCTGCAGGCCACTCAGCAACTGTTTAAACGGCTCTGACAGCGCCTCGTAAGCGGCAATCCCGCTGGTCCACAGCGTATCGCCGCCGCTCTCCGGCAGCAGCTTTGAGGCCAGAATGGCGATCGCCGGCGGCGTCTGAATAAAGGTCACGTCGGTGTGCCAGTTATCATTGTCCGGCGGATTATCCTGATGCGTATCCAGCACGATAATCTCTTCCACGCCTTCGGCATGCGGATAAACCGGATGAATGTGCAGATCGCCGAAGCGGATCGCCAGCGCGCGCTGCTGCGCCGGCGTAATGCGCTGATCGCGCAGGAACAGCACCTGATGACGCAGCAGACCGTGGTAAAGCTGCTCAAACTGCGCGTCACTCAGCGGACGGCTGAGATCGACATCGCTAACCTGCGCCCCGATATACGGACCCAGCGCGGTAAAATTCACTCGTTCGTTCATTGCTGTTCTCCATTCCAGGGCGTCAGTCGGCGCTGAAGCGCACGTAAACCCAGTTCTAAACTAAAGGCAATCAGGGCAATCACCGCGATGCCCGCCAGCACCACATCGGTGGCAAGAAACTCCCCGGCCGACTGCACCATAAAGCCCAGTCCGCGCGTTGCGGCAATCAGTTCGGCCGCCACCAGCGTGGACCAGCCCACGCCAAGACCAATACGCAGGCCGGTGAGAATCTCCGGCAGCGCACCGGGCAGGATGACAAAACGCAGCAGCTGCCCGCGCGTCGCGCCCAGCGCCTGTGCCGCGCGAATCCGCACCTGCTGCGTATTCTTCACGCCAGCAAGCGTGGACAAGGTGACCGGCGCGAAAATGGCCATATAAATCAGTAATATTTTTGAGGTTTCGCCAATGCCAAACCAAATCACCATCAGCGGCAAATAGGCCAGCGGCGGCACCGGCCGGTAGAGTTCAATCAGCGGATCGAGCAGCCCGCGCACCGCCGGGCTAAGGCCCATGGCAATGCCCACCGGAATGCCGATCAGCGCGGCAAAAAACAGCGCCATCAGCATGCGCGTCAGGCTGGCACCGAGGTGCTGCCATAGCGTGGCATCCATAAAACCCTGCGGACCGGCAATCACCAGCAGCTTGTGCAGCACCTGCTGCGGCGGTGGCAGAAACAGCGGTGCAATCAGTCCCAGCGCGGTGACGCTCCACCACAGCAGCAGCAGAACGGCCACGCTCAGCAGGCTCAGCGACAGCTGGCGGGAGAACGGCCAGCGCAGGCGACGAACGCGCGGCGTCCGGCGTTTTTCATCGATAACCGCACTCATACAAACGCCTCGCGCTGCGCAAACACCTGATTCAGGACATATTCACGTCGTTCGATAAACGCCGGATCGGATTTGATGCTGCGGCACGCCTCGCCCGCGGCGAAGCGCTGGCCAAAGTCGAGCTTCAGCCGCTCCACCACGCGACCGGGCCCCGGCGACAGCAGCACCAGCTCGCTGGCGAGAAACACCGCTTCTTCGATGTCATGGGTGATCAGCAGAATCTGCTTGCCGGTGTCGCGCCACAACGTCAGCAGCAGCGTCTGCATCTGCTCGCGCGTGAAGGCATCCAGCGCGCCGAACGGCTCATCTAACAGCAGCAGCTGAGGGTCAGCAGCCAGCGCACGGGCAATCCCCACGCGCTGACGCTGCCCCCCAGAGAGCTGCCAGATAAAACGCTTTTCTGCGCCCTCCAGCCCGACTTTACGGATCAGACGGCGGGCAATCGCGTGCCGTTCCGCTTTCGCCATGCCCGCCAGCTGCAGGCCAAACGCCACGTTATTGATAACGTTACGCCACGGCAGTAGCCCTTCGTTCTGAAAGACCACGCCGCGCTCGGCGCCCGGTCCGCGTACCGGCTTGCCATCCAGCGTGATACTGCCGGACTCCAGCGGCAGAAAGCCGGCGATCAAGTTCAGCAGCGTGGTTTTGCCACAGCCGGACGGCCCCAGCACCACCAGCAGTTCACGGCTGGCCAGCTGCAGATTGATATCCTGCAGCGCCGGTTGCCCGGCGTAACGCGCGTTGAGATGGGTGATGCTGAGCATATGGCCTCCGTTATTTGGCTAAGGGGGCAACAAAGCGCGTGGTGACAAAGCTGCTGTAGTCACTGGCGGCATCCGGCACTTTGCCCTGCTCTTTCAGAAACTGTGCGGTATCAACAATCGCCTTGTTGACCGGTTTGCCCAGCTGTTCCACCTGCTGCTGCGCCGTCAGGTAGGTATTGCCTTTCACCAGCCCGGGAACGTCACTTTCCGGCACGCCGCTCAGGCGCGACAGCTTGCTGAGGTTATCCGGCTGCTGCAGCCACTGCTGCGGATTGGCGATATAAGCCTGCTGCGCGGCAATCGCGCTACGGGCGAACGCGGTGACCACCTCAGGATGCTGCCGGGCAAAATCCTTGCGCACCACCCAGACGTCGAGGGTCGGTGAGCCCCACTGCCCGACCTGCGACGAGTCGGTCAGCACCTTGCCGTCTTTCTCCAGTTCATTGACGGCGGGTGCCCAGACGTAAGCGCCGTCGATATCACCGCGCTGCCAGGCGGCAATGATCGCCGGCGGCTGCAGATTAACCAGCTGCACCTGGTTGGGTTTGATGCCCCAGTGTTTCAGCGCGGCCAGCAGGCTGTAATGGGTGGTGGAGATGAAGGGAACGGCAATGCGTTTGCCGATCAAATCTTTGGGCGAGCTGATGCCTTTTTTCACCACCAGCGCTTCAGAATTGCCCAGCTGTGAAGCCAGCAGGAAGGCTTCAATCGGCAGCTGCTGCGTGGCGGCCACCGCCAGCGGGCTGGAACCGATGTTGCCAATTTGCACATCGCCCGAGGCTAACGCGCGCAGAACGCTGGCGCCGCTGTCGAATTTGCGCCAGTCAACCGTGGCACCGCTCTCTTTAGCAAAGGTATTGTCAGCCTGCGCCACTTTGGCCGGTTCCGCCGACGTCTGATAAGCCACGGTCACGTTGACCGCCTGCGCCTGAAAGGTCATCAGCGCTAGCGCTGCGGCTATCGCGCTTATTGTTTTGGTTACTGCCATCGTCATTCACCCCAATGTTGAGTCGTGACGGCAGTGTCGCCAGCCGTAATGATTTCATAAAGGAATTAAAAATTATCCCTAATGAAAAACCGTTCTTAGATCAACATCAGGTAACGCTATGCAAAAAGTGCAAATACAAAACCGCTGATGCGGAAGAAATATGTCAGGCGCTCACATGCCGACTGTGGTATTGATCTCGTTTTGCTTTTTTCCCCCTTTTATAGCGGTACTGGCCTTCATGTCGATTGAGAAAGTTGCGCGCCTCGCGGGCGTGTCCAAAGCCACGGTTTCACGGGTGTTAAACCAGCATCCTGGCGTCCGGCCGGATACGCGTAAACGGGTGCTGGCCGCCATTAATGTGTGCGAATACCAGCCCAATCTGCTGGCGCGTCAGCTGCGCACCGCGCAGAGCAACATGTTGCTGGTGCTGATTTCCGATATCACCAATCCGTTCTGTTCCCGGGTGGTGCAGGGCATTGAGGCGGAGGCCGAAGCGCACGGCTATCACATCCTGTTATGTAATTCCGCGTCACAGCTGCGGCGGGAAACCGCCTATCTGGCGCTGCTGGCCGGCAAAGTGGTGGATGGCGTGATCACCATGGACGCCGCGGCCTGTCTGCAGGGACTGAAAGAGTTGATTGGTGATGCGCCGTGGGTGCAGTGTGCGGAGTACGATCCCTCGGTCAATGCCTCCAGCGTCACCATCGATAACCGTCAGGCGGCCTATGACACGGTGCATTATCTGGCCGGCAAAGGGCGTCAGCGCATTGCGCTGGTCAACTGCGATATGCGCTATCTCTATTCGCACCAGCGCGAAAGCGGCTATCGCGAGGCCATCGCACAGCTGGGGCTCGACTGGCACGGCGTCGCTTACGCCAGCGACATCTCCTGCGAAGCCGGCAGCGCGGCGCTGCGCGAACTGTTAACGCAGCCGGAACGACCGGATGCGGTGTTTGCGGTATCGGATGTGCTGGCGGTTGGCGTGATTCACGCTGCCCTTGAGGCCGGGCTGCGCGTGCCGGAGGATCTGGCGGTGGTCGGCTTCGACGGCATTCCGTTTACCAGCAGCATCAACCCGCCGCTGACCACCATTGCCCAGCCGATGAACCAGATGGGCGCCCGCAGCGTGCAGCTGCTGCTGGCACGCATCCGTCAGCGCCAGTCAGAAGTGGTGCACGAAGTGCTGCCGTGGACGCGCATTGAGCGCGCCTCCAGCTGACTCAGTGCCAGATCAACAGCACGCAGGCCGCGGTCAGCGCCCCCATGGCGAGGTTGAAAATTTTCCACGCGCGCGGGCTGCGCAGCAGGCGGCCAATCAGCGAGCCGAAACCCATCCAGATCACGCCGGAAACCACGTTCACCAGCGCCATGCCGATGCTGATCGCTACCACCGAATGCAGATAGGCGCTGCCGGCAAGGCTGAAGCTGGCGACCGCGCCCAGCGCCATCAGCCAGGCTTTCGGATTAATCAGCTGCAGTAACCCGCCCTGCCAGAAAGGCATCTGCTTCACGCTGGCATCGTCGGTCTCCAGCGTTTCGTACTCGGCGCTGGCAATTTTCCATGCCAGCCACAGCAGGTACAGGCTGCCGGCAATCTTCAGCACCAGATGCAGTGAGGGATAGAGCAGGATCAGGCCGCCGATGCCAAACGCCACCATCAGCAACATCACCTGCATGCCAATCATGATACCAATCAGCAGGGGAAAGGTGCGCAGGAAGCCAAAATTAGCACCTGAGGCGGTAAGTAACATATTATTGGGCCCAGGCGTAATGGCCGCGACCCAGAGAAAGCCCAGCATTGATAAAAAGAGACTCAGTTCCATGTATATTCGGGTGCTCCTCACCCAGAAAAGCGAACAACCCATCGAAGCTATCAGCGAGTTATGCATCAGACAAGTACAATCCCAGGCTATTTTGATCGCCCGAGCGGCGAGCGCTTTACCCCGCTGCGCGGCTTCAGCAATGCGCATCTGCAAACGCTGCTGCCGCGCCTGCTGCGCCGACGCGTCACGCTGCGCCCGCACTGGCAGCGCCTCGATCTGCCGGACGGCGACTTCGTCGATCTGGCGTGGAGCGAAGATCCGGCACAGGCGCGCCACAAGCCGCGCATGGTGCTGTTCCACGGGCTGGAAGGCAGTTTCCGCAGCCCGTATGCCCATGGGCTGATGCAGGCGTGTCAGGCGCGCGGCTGGCTGGCGGTGATCATGCACTTCCGCGGCTGCAGCGGCGAGCCTAACCGTCTGCAGCGCATCTATCACTCCGGTGAAACCGAAGATGCGACCTATTTTCTGCACTGGCTGCAGCGCGAATGGGGCACGGTGCCGACTGCGGCGGTCGGCGTTTCGCTCGGCGGTAACATGCTGGCCTGTCTGCTGGGGCTGCAGGGTACGGCAGCGCCGCTGGATGCGGCGGTCGCTATCTCCGCGCCGCTGGCGCTGGAGCCGTGCAGCCAGAAGCTGGACGTCGGCTTCTCACGCTTTTATCAACACTATCTGCTGACCCAGCTGAAGAAAAACGCCACGCGCAAACTGCGTGCCTGGCCGGGTACGCTGCCGGTCGATCTGACGCAGCTGCGCGCTTTCCGCCGGCTGCGGGAATTTGATGATGCGATTACCGCCCGCGCCCACGGTTTTATTGATGCACGCGACTATTATCAGCGTGCCAGCGCCCTGCCGCTGCTGACCGGCGTGCGCAAGCCGCTGCTGATCATCCATGCCAAAGACGATCCCTTTATGACCGATGCGGTGATCCCGCAGCCGCAGCAGTTGTCTGCCACAATTGAGTATCAGCTGACGCAGCAAGGTGGTCACGTCGGCTTCGTGGGCGGCAGCCTGCTGCGCCCGAAAATGTGGCTGGAGCAGCGCGTGCCGGACTGGCTCTCAACTTATCTGGATGTATGAATCGTGATTATTCCCTGGCAAGAACTTGACCCGACGACGCTGGAAAACCTGATTGAAAGTTTTGTGCTGCGCGAAGGCACCGATTACGGCGAACAGGAGCGCAGCCTGACGCAGAAAGTGGCCGACGTGCGCCGCCAGCTGCAGCAGGGCGAGGTGGTGCTGGTGTGGTCAGAACTGCATGAGTCGGTCAATATTATGCCGCGGCGGGAATTTCGCGGCTGATGCGCCGCGCGGGAATTCGTGGTAACAATGCTCATCGCCGGACTTCACAGGGAGCGCTGTTATGTCAGCCAGGCATCCAGTCATAGCCGTTACCGGTTCCAGCGGCGCCGGAACCACCACCACCAGTCTCGCCTTCCGTAAAATTTTCCAGCAGTTGAATCTGCATGCGGCGGAAGTGGAAGGCGACAGTTTCCATCGCTACACCCGTCCGGAAATGGACATGGCGATTCGTAAGGCGCGCGATCTCGGGCGTCACATCAGCTATTTTGGCCCGGAAGCCAACGACTTCGGCCTGCTGGAGCAGACTTTCCGCGACTATGGCCAGAGCGGGCTCGGCCAGTCACGCAAATATCTGCACACCTACGATGAAGCGGTGCCGTGGAATCAGGTGCCGGGCACGTTCACACCGTGGCAGCCGCTGCCGGAAAACACCGATGTGCTGTTCTATGAAGGGCTGCACGGCGGCGTGGTGACGCAGCAACATAACGTCGCTGAGCATGTCGATCTGCTGGTTGGCGTGGTGCCGATTGTCAATCTGGAGTGGATTCAGAAACTGGTGCGCGACACCAGCGAGCGCGGCCATTCGCGCGAAGCGGTGATGGATTCAGTGGTGCGCTCGATGGAAGACTACATCAACTACATCACGCCGCAGTTTTCCCGTACCCACCTCAACTTCCAGCGCGTGCCGACGGTCGATACCTCAAACCCGTTCGCCGCCCGCGAGATCCCGTCGCTGGACGAAAGCTTTGTGGTGATCCACTTTCGCGGCCTGGAAGGCATTGCTTTCCCTTACCTGCTGGCGATGATCCAGGGCTCGTTTATTTCCCACATGAATACGCTGGTGGTGCCGGGCGGCAAGATGGGCCTGGCGATGGAGTTGATCATGACGCCGCTGGTGCAGCGGTTGATTGAAGGAAAACGTATTGAATAGCGCAGGCTAACGCGCCAGTTTCGCCGGGAGGAGCTGAGATCGGGAGCGCAGGGCAGCGCTCCCGGCTGAATTATTGTTCCACCACTTCGTAGCTGTGGGTGATCTCGACACCTTTGCCCAGCATGATCGCCACCGAGCAGTACTTCTCCGCAGACAGATCCACCGCGCGCGCCACCGCTTTATCGCTCAGCGCTTTGCCGCTGACAATAAAATGCAGATTGATATGCGTAAAAATACGTGGCGCTTCTTCGCGGCGTTCAGAGGTCAGTTTGACTTCACAATCGGCGACATCGTTGCGTCCTTTTTGCAGGATCGACACCACGTCAATTGCGCTGCAGCCGCCCGCAGCCATCAGTACCATCTCCATCGGGCTGGGCGCTTTATCGCCCGAATTGCCATCCATTAATACCTGATGACCGGATGAGGATTCTCCGAGAAAGGTCAGCCCTTCCACCCATTTCACTCGTGCCTGCATTATTCTTTCTCCTGAAGCGGCGGTTTTGCCGCCAGAGTACGCTTTCACCTGACAAACAGCAATGCAGATGCATCCCCCTCTTGCTGAAGCGAGACAACAGGAGACAGGTTGCAAAAGCTATGCTACAAACAGTGCTGAAAATATTTTCGTCACGACAGACGAAAGCGGGACGAATCAAAAGCGTCGCTTACGAATCCACCCCGAATAACTGTCCCTCACGGGAAACGCTGGACGATTTCACCGCCTGACAGGGAAAACTGCCCCCTGTGTTTTGGGCACGATTACAACAGAGGATAATAGCGAATGGTTCTCGGCAAACCGCAAACAGACCCTACACTCGAATGGTTCCTGTCCCATTGCCATATTCACAAATATCCATCCAAAAGCACCCTCATCCACCAGGGTGAGAAAGCGGAAACGCTGTACTACATCGTGAAAGGTTCCGTCGCGGTACTGATTAAAGATGAAGAAGGCAAAGAGATGATCCTCTCCTACCTCAATCAGGGAGATTTCATCGGTGAGCTCGGCCTGTTTGAAGAAGGTCAGGAGCGTAGCGCCTGGGTACGTGCGAAAACCGCCTGCGAAGTGGCTGAAATTTCCTACAAAAAATTCCGTCAGCTGATTCAGGTCAATCCGGATATTTTAATGCGCCTGTCGGCGCAGATGGCGCGTCGCCTGCAAGTCACCTCAGAGAAAGTCGGCAACCTTGCCTTCCTTGATGTGACCGGCCGTATCGCGCAAACGCTGCTTAACCTGGCAAAACAGCCGGATGCCATGACCCACCCGGACGGCATGCAGATCAAAATCACCCGTCAGGAAATTGGTCAGATCGTGGGCTGCTCACGCGAAACCGTGGGGCGTATCCTGAAAATGCTGGAAGATCAGAACCTGATCTCCGCTCACGGCAAAACCATCGTCGTTTACGGCACCCGCTGATTTCTTCTCACCCACGGCGTGATGGCAACATCGCGCCGTTTCTGTTTACGATGAGCTGATGTGGCGTCGAATCATCTATCATCCGGAAGTTAACTATGCGCTGCGGCAAACGCTGGTGCTGTGCCTGCCTGTGGCGCTCGGCTGGCTGTTTGGCGATCTGCAAAAAGGGCTGCTGTTCTCCCTGGTGCCAGCCTGCTGCAACATCGCCGGTCTCGATACGCCACACAAGCGGTTCTTCAAACGGCTGATTGTCGGCGGCGCGCTGTTCGCCAGCGGCAGTTTTCTGATTCAGTATCTCACCGCTTACCCGGTTCCGCTGCCGCTGATCCTGCTGGTGCTGCCGCTGCTGGTGGGCGTGACCGGTGAAATCAGCCCGCTGCATGGCCGATTGCTGCCCGGCACGCTGATCGCCGCCATCTTTACCTTAAGCCTCGTGGGGCGCATGCCGATGTGGGTGCCGCCGCTGCTGTATATCGGCGGGACGCTGTGGTACGGGCTGTTTAACTGGTTCTGGTTCTGGCTGTGGAAAGAGCAGCCGATGCGCGAGACCCTCAGCCTGCTGTACCGCGAGCTGGCCGATTACTGCGACGCCAAATACACCCTGCTGACGCAGCTGACCGACCCGGAAAAAGCGCTGCCGCCCTTACTGGCGCGCCAGCAGAAAGCGGTCGATCTGATCACCACCTGTTATCAGCAGATGCATATGCTGTCGGCCAGCCGTGATAACAGCCACAAACGCCTGACGCGCGCTTTCCAGGTTGCGCTCGATCTGCAGGAGCACATCTCCGTCAGCCTGCATCAGCCGGAAGAAGTGCAAAAGCTGGTGGAGCAGAGCCACGCCGAAGCGGTGATCCGCTGGAACGCGAAAACCATTTCGGCACGGCTGCGGGTGCTGGCCGACGCCATTCTCTACCACCAGCTGCCGGAACGCTTTTACATGGAGAAGCAGCTCGGCGCGCTGGAGAAGATTGCCCGCCAGCATCCGGATAATCCGGTCGGTAATTTCTGCCTCTACCATTTCAGCCGCATCGCGCGCGTGCTGCGCACGCAGAAGCCGCTGTATACCCGCGACCTGATGGCCGATCGCCAGCGCCGCCTGCCGCTGCTGCCGGCGCTGCGCAGCTACCTGTCGCTGAAATCTGCCGCGCTGCGCACCGCGGCGCGCTTTGCGGTGATGCTGATGTTCGGCAGCGCGCTGGCGCTGTTCTTCAATATCCCCAAGCCCTACTGGATTCTGATGACCATCATGTTTGTCAGCCAGAACGGCTACAGCGCCACGCGCGTGCGCATTCAGCACCGGGCGCTCGGCACCTTCGCCGGATTGCTGATCGCTGCGGCGTCGCTGCGCTTTGCCGTTCCGGAGTCGATTGCCCTGCTGACCATGCTGGTCATCACGCTCGCCAGCTATCTGATCACGCGTAAATATTATGGCTGGTCGATGATTGGCTTTACGGTAACGGCGGTGTATTCGCTGCAGCTGCTGTCGCTGAACGGCGCGCAGTTCCTGCTGCCGCGCATGATGGATACGCTAATGGGCTGCCTGATCGCCTTCGCCGGCATGATCTGGCTGTGGCCGCAGTGGCAGAGCGGGCTGCTGCGTAATAACGCGCACGACGCGCTGGAGGCGTATCAGGAGGCGCTGCGCCTGCTGCTCGGTCCGGAACAGGCGCCGGAGAAGTTGGCGTATCAGCGCGTGAAGGTTAACCAGGCGCATAACGCGCTGTTCAACTCGCTCAACCAGGCCTCCACCGAACCGGGCTTTAACTTCCAGTACCTGAAAGATATGCGCCTGTGGGTGACCCACAGCCAGTTTATTGTCGAGCATATCAACGCCATGACCATTCTGGCGCGCGAGCACACCATGCTGACGCCAAAGCTGGCGGAGCGCTATTTGCAATCCTGTGAAATCGCGCTGCAGCGCTGTCAGCAGCGGCTGGCTTACGACGGGCCGGGCAACGACAGCAATATTCTGGAAGCGCCGGAGAATCTGAATGAGGGGCCGGTGACGATTGTCGAGCAGCACGTGAAGCGCATTCTGCAGCACCTCAATGTAATGCACACCATTTCTTCGCTGGCATGGAGCCAGCGCCCGCATCACGGCCGCTGGCTCAGCGTGCTGAAGCCGAAAGGTTAGTTGAGGACTTTCCCAATCGCCCGGGCGAAGCGCGCCATGCCTTCTGCGATATCGGTCGGCTCAATCACCAGCGACGGCACGAAACGAATCACGTCGCTGCCGGCGGTCAGCACCATCAGGCCTTCGGCGGCGGAAGCGTTGAGGATATCGCGTGCTTTGCTGGCGTGCTGCGCGTTGAGTACGGCGCCCAGCAGCAGCCCTTTGCCACGGATTTCGCTAAAGATGTCGAATTGCTCGTTGATCTTCTGCAGCGCCGAGACAAACTGCTCACGGCGCGCGTCCACGCCGTTCAGCACTTCAGGCGTGTTGATGATATCCAGCGCGGTTTCAGCGATGGCGCAGGCCAGCGGGTTGCCGCCATACGTGGTGCCGTGCACGCCCGGCGCCATCACCGAGGCGATTTCATGGGTGGTCAGCATCGCGCTCACCGGGAAACCGCCGCCCAGTGCTTTGGCGCTGGTGATGATATCCGGCTTAATACCATAGTGTTCGTAAGCAAACAGCTTACCGCTGCGCCCCATGCCGCTCTGCACTTCATCCAGCACCAGCAGCGCGTTGTGCTGATCGCACAGTTCACGCAATCCCTGCATGAATTCCGGCGTTGCCGGCATCACGCCGCCTTCACCCTGAATCGGCTCCACCACAATCGCACAGGTGTGGTCATCAATCACCGCTTTCACTGCTGCCAGATCGTTAAACGGCACATGGACGATATCCGCCGGTTTCGGGCCGAAGCCATCGGAGTATTTCGGCTGGCCGCCCACCGAAACGGTGAACAGCGTGCGGCCGTGGAAGGCGTTGTGGAAGGCGATAATTTTGCTTTTGAACGGACTGTGCTTTTTGCAGGCGTAATAGCGCGCCAGCTTAAACGCCGCTTCGTTCGCCTCGGCGCCGGAGTTGCCAAAGAACACCCGCTCGGCGAAGGTGGCGGCGATCAGCTTACTGGCGAGGCGCAGCGCCGGCTCATTGGTGAACACGTTGCTGGTGTGCCACAGGGTTTCGCCCTGGCTTTTCAGCGTTTCCACCAGTGCCGGATGACAATGGCCCAGCGCGGTGACCGCGATACCACCGGAGAAGTCGATATACTCTTTGCCCTGCTGATCCCACACGCGGCTGCCTTTGCCTTTAACCGGCACAAACTGCGCAGGTGCATAAACAGGCAAAATAACGTTATCGAACGTTTCCCGGCTTACCGCTAGATTTTCCGCTGCCATTGATGACCTCATCGGGTTATTTGTTGAGCTGATGTGAAATTATAATCACAAAATATGCATAAAAAATCATGCAATGGCAAACGGAAGTTACGTATTGAGGAAATTCGCCAGCAGCTGATGCCCCTGCTCGCTGAGAATGCTCTCCGGATGGAACTGCACGCCCTCGAGCGGCAGCGTACGATGGCGGAAGCCCATGATCTCATCGGCAACGCCGTCGCGCAGGCTCCAGGCGGTGACGTCAAACTCCGGCGGCAGCGTGTCGCGCGCCACAATCAGCGAGTGATAGCGCGTGACGGTCAGCGGATTATTCAGGTTGCGGAACACGCCCTGGCCGGTGTGCTGCACCGCAGAGGTTTTGCCGTGCATCACCTGGCGCGCGCGCACCACCTGCGCACCGTAGGCCTGCGCAATCGCCTGATGGCCAAGACAGACACCGAGAATCGGCAGCCGTCCGGCAAAGTAGCGGATCGCTGCCAGCGAGATGCCGGACTGATCCGGCGTGCAGGGGCCCGGCGAGATCACCAGATGGCTCAGCGGCAGCGCCGCCATCTCTTCCAGCGTCATCGCATCGTTGCGCACCACACGCACCTGCGCGCCCAGTTCACAGAAGTACTGGTAGAGATTCCAGGTAAAGGAGTCGTAGTTATCAATTAGCAGCAGCATAAATTACAGATGAATTGAGTGGGTGCTGTCGGTTGGCGACAAGCAAGAAAGGTCGCAAAAAAGCAATGTTACCACCTTCGACCTCAATCCCCGCTAGCTGTCAAAAAAGAATCTGATTACTCTCGCACCAGGTGCTATATTCTGGAGAGCAACGATGTCAGTAACAAGCCGCGTATTTAAAACGAAATGGTTCAGTAAACAGGCTCAGCGCCACGTAATCGCAGACAGTGAGCTTTGCCAGGCCATTGTCGCAGTACAGAAAGGTCAGGCTGACAACCTGGGTGGAGGCGTTTTTAAAAAACGCCTGCAGCAGAATCGCGAACGCGCAATCATTCTGGCGAAAGGTGGGCGAAACTGGATTTATACCTTTCTGTTTGCCAAGCAGGATCAGTCCAGTCTGAGCGAAAGCGAGCTTACTGGCTTTCGTGAGTTAGCAAAGCACTATTCGCTGCTCTCGAATGAATCTCTTAATCGTCTGATTGCAGGAAAAGAACTGGTGGAGATATGCCATGACCACAACGCGAAAATTTAAAAGCTCAGCCCTGGAAGCAATTCACAGTGCAGCAACAGGCCTGTTTGAAGCCGGGGCCCTGAATAAACAGAGCATGCGGGATTTTGACCAACGCTGTCTGGAAGAGGTTAAAGCGCTGGAGGCCGGAGATATCAAAGCGCTACGCGAAAACCTTAATGTGAGTCAGCCCGTTTTTGCCCGCTACCTCAACACCAGCGTTTCCACGGTGCAGAAATGGGAGAGCGGAGTAAAACGCCCGGGCGGCATTTCACTCAAATTGCTCCACATCGTGCAAAAGCACGGGCTGGAAATCTTACTTTAGCGGTGTGGCCGGGCTTACCACTTTCGCAAACTGCGCGTTGAGCGGCGCGAGATCGCCGCCGACGCCGGCGACGATGGCCTTGTGCCAGCTTTCAGGCTCCAGCGTATCCCAGTTCAGCAGATAGCCCGCGTGCAGCGCCAGCTGTTCGAAAAAGATGCGCTGTGCACGGCCGTTACCGGCACGGAACGGATGCAGGACGTAGATTTCACAGTAGTAATGCGCGATGCGTGCCACGAAGGTCTGCGGGTCGAGGTCGCACAGGCCGTCTTTCTCCTCCAGCGCGCTCATCAGCGCATTGCCTTCGTTCTCGATGTACTCGCAGTGGCAATAGGGCGTGTCGTCGCGCCAGATGTCGATGGTACGCAGTTCGCCAGCCCAGCTGTAGATATCCTGAAACAGCGTGCGGTGAATATGGCGCAGGTGCGGCAGGCCCGGCGTGGCCGGTCCGAGCGCCAGCGTGGCCAGCCGCGCCGCGCTGAATGCCAGCTCGGCCTTGCGCAGCTGGGCCACATCGTGAATTTCCAGCAGGTTTTTCAGTACGTCATCGTTGTGCCACAAGTAGGGATCGCGCACCGCCAGGCTATTATCCGCCATATTGCCTCCTCAGCGACGCCAGACGGTCTTCCGCCTGTGCGCTCTCGACGGCAGGTTCATTCAGCGTATATCCGGCCAGTTTGCAGCTGGCCTGATAGTTGGCCGCACGGGTTTGCTGCCATAACGTGGCTTTCTGTTTTTCGGTGAGTTTGCTGCTCATAGCGCCTCCGGCAAGCTGGATGTGCCCTAAGTATAAGAGCAAATTTCAGCTTTGCCGGAGCGCGACAGACAGCGCCACGCGGGAGTGGCGCGCAGGGGGATTACGGCAGGACTTTCGCAGAAGTGATAACAACCGGTTTTGATGGCACATTCTGGTACGGCCCGACATCTTTGGTCGGCACCTGGGCGATCTTGTCGATCACATCCATGCCTTTCACAACTTTACCAAATACCGCATAGCCGAAGTCGCGCTGGCCGTGGTCGAGGAACGCATTGTCGGCCACATTCAGGAAGAACTGGCTGGTCGCGCTGTCCTTCTCGGCGGTACGCGCCATAGAAATGGTGCCACGCAGGTTGCGCAGGCCGTTATCCGCTTCGTTTTTGATCGGTGCGTTGGTCTGCTTCTGCTGCATATCTGCCGTGAAACCGCCGCCCTGAATCATGAAGCCAGGGATCACGCGGTGGAAGATGGTGTTGTTGTAGAAGCCGTTATTCACGTAATCCACGAAGTTTTTTACTGAAACCGGGGCTTTCTGATTATCCAGTTCGAGTTCGATATTGCCCGCAGAGGTGGTGAGCAGCACGTGCGTATCCCCTTTCGCAGCCAGAGCCGAAGCAGATACTGAAGAGAGCGCTAACAGGGCAACCGCCGCTGTCAAAGTACGTTTAAGCATGAAAGATTCCTTACCTTGGAGAGCAAGCTCAAAAACGAGATTGATTGTAAAGAGCATGTAATACAAGAGCCAGCGTTTTACCTATATTTACGCTGATGTTGCTATCGTCATACTTTTCCCGTCACGCAATCATTTGCGTGACGAAAATCACACTATTAATGAAATATTTCTCGCACGTTTCACTGCTTGTTTATTACGATCACAGTTCGATTTACAATTCATGACACTTTTTGCCACGTCGGCGCATCACAGGTTCAGAACATGACAAACCGTAATCGCATTGGCCTTACCTGGATCAGCTTTTTCTCCTATGCGCTCACTGGCGCACTGGTGATCGTTACCGGTATGGTGCTGGACAACATTGCCCAGTATTTCCAGCTGCCTATCTCCGAGATGAGCAACACCTTCACTTTCCTTAACGCCGGTATCCTGGCGGCGGTGTTCCTGAACGCCTGGTTGATGGTGATTGTGCCACTCAAGCGCCAGCTGATCTTTGGCTTTGTGCTGATGATCCTTGCCGTGGCCGGGCTGATGACCAGCCATGACCTGACCGTGTTCTCGCTGTGCATGTTCGTGCTCGGCGTGGTCAGCGGTATCACCATGTCGATCGGCACCTTCCTGATTACCCATCTGTACGATGGCCGCCAGCGCGGTTCCCGTCTGCTGTTTACCGACTCATTCTTCAGCATGGCCGGCACCATCTTCCCGATTATCGCGGGTATTTTGCTGGCGCGCGCGCTGCCGTGGTACTGGGTTTACGCCTGCATTGGCGTGATCTACGTGGCGATCTTCATCCTGACGCTGATGGTCGAGTTCCCGGTGCTGAAGAGCGAAGCTGCGGTGCAGGGCGGCGAAAAAGAGAAATGGGGCATCGGCGTACTGTTCCTGTCGATTGCCGCACTGTGCTACATCCTCGGCCAGCTCGGCTTCATCTCCTGGGTACCGGAATACGCCACCAAATCGATGGGCATGGATATCGCAGCGGCTGGCCAGCTGGTCGGTAACTTCTGGACCGCCTATATGGTCGGCATGTGGGCGTTCAGCTTCCTGCTGCGCTTCTTCGACCTGCAACGCATTCTGGTGGCACTGGCGCTGCTGGCTACCGGCCTGATGTACTGGTTCGTGAAAACCACCGATGCCAGCATGCTGCACTGGATCATTATGGCGCTTGGCTTCTTCTCCAGTGCGATTTACACCACCATCATCACGCTGGGCTCGCTGCAGACCAAAGCATCATCGCCGAAGCTGGTGAACTTCATCCTCACCTGCGGCACCGTTGGGACCATGCTGACCTTTGTGGTCACCGGCCCGATCGTGGCCAAAGGCGGTGCGCACGCGGCGCTGTCCACCGCGAACGCCCTGTACGCGGTGGTGTTTGTGATGTGTGTGCTGCTCGGCTTTGTCACTAAGCATCGCCAGCACGGTCACCAGACTGCCTGATCCCCAAGCGGCGCGACGTCTCGCGCCGCTATTCCCCTTCCCGCTTCCTCAACGCCGAAACGTTACCGCTTCGCTATCACCCAGATAAATTTCACTGCTTGCCGGCTGTGTCGCCGCCACCAGCACGCCTTTGCGCAGCGAATAGCGCACCGGCACCTGACGGCGCAGCGCATCGAAACCGCTATCGGCAGGCAGAATAATCAGGCTGGCCGCGTTGCCCACCTGCACGCCATACTCCGCCAGCTGCATGGTTTTGGCACTGTTGTGGGTGATGAGTTGCAGCCCGCTGTCGATCTGCTCATAGCCCATCAGCTGACAGACGTGCAGCCCCATGTGCAGCACCTGCAGCATGCTGGCAGTGCCGAGCGGATACCAGGGATCGAACACATCGTCATGGCCGAAGCAGACATTGATGCCCGCCTCCAGCAACTCTTTCACCCGCGTCACACCGCGCCGTTTTGGGTAGCTGTCAAAGCGCCCCTGCAGATGAATATTCACCAGCGGATTGGCGACAAAATTAATCTGCGACAGCTTCAGCAGGCGGAACAGCCGCGAGGTATAGGCGTTATTGTAGGAGTGCATCGCCGTGGTGTGGCTGGCGGTAACGCGCGCGCCCATGCCCTCGCGGTGTGCCAGCGCGGCCACGGTCTCGACAAAGCGTGACTGCTCGTCATCGATCTCATCACAGTGCACGTCTATCAGACGGTCATAGCGCTGCGCCAGCGCAAACGCCTTGTGCAGCGATTCGACGCCATATTCGCGGGTAAACTCATAATGCGGGATCGCCCCCACCACGTCGGCACCGAGGCGCAGCGCCTCTTCCAGCAGCGCTTCGCCGTTGGGATAGGAGAGAATGCCCTCCTGCGGAAAGGCCACGATCTGGATATCGATCCACGGCGCCATCTCGGCCTTCACTTCCAGCATCGCGGTGAGCGCGGTGAGCGTGGGATCGGACACATCCACGTGGGTGCGCACGTGCTGAATACCGTTGGCAATCTGCCACTTCAGCGTCTGCCGTGCGCGCTGCTTCACATCCTCATGGCTGAGCAGCGCCTTGCGCTCAGCCCAGCGCTCAATGCCTTCAAACAGCGTACCGGACTGATTCCACGCCGGTTCGCCGGCGGTTTGCGTGGTGTCGAGATGAATATGCGGCTCGATAAACGGCGCGCTCGCCAGCCCACCGCCGGCATCCAGCGCATCCGGCTGGGCGGGCGCCTGCGGCGGCTGCGGCGTAATGGCGCGGATGTTACCGTGCGCAATTTCGATCTGCCATAAGCCCGGTTGGCCTGCCAGACGCAGGTTATTAATCCACTTAAACGCTTGCTGGGTCATATCCTTCTCCGCTGAAAACGCAACATCTTAAGCTAGCACGAAAAACGGCTACGCCGCTGGCAACTTTTCTGGCCTTCATGGGGTAATTTTCAGCCAAATAAAGGACTTAGATAAAAACACGTAAAATCAGCAACATACCTCTAAATGGGTATATAAAGCCGCCGTTGATATACATCAATAAGCGCCAGAAACAGCGCGCTAAGGTAGGCGCAGATCCCGCAAATTTTGAGGCAAGCATGAGCAAGCACAATGTCGTTATTATTGGCAACGGCATGGTTGGCCACCGCTTTATAGAAGAACTGATCGACAAAGCTGCCCCTGAGCAGTT
This sequence comes from Pantoea dispersa, assembly GCF_035783935.1. GTDB lineage: Bacteria > Pseudomonadota > Gammaproteobacteria > Enterobacterales > Enterobacteriaceae > Pantoea > Pantoea dispersa_C. The sequence goes on from NZ_JALKOV010000010.1 coordinate 57,204, forward strand.
CGCAATCACCGTTTTCTGTGAAGAGCCCCGCGTCGCCTATGACCGCGTCCACCTTTCCGCCTATTTTTCCCATCACACCGCGGAAGAACTCTCGCTGGTGCGCGAAGACTATTACGAGAAGCATCAGGTCAACCTGCTGCTGGGTGAGCGCGCCATCACTATTAACCGCGAAGAAAAACTGATCCACTCCAATACCGGCCGCGCGGTGCATTACGACACGCTGATTTTTGCCACCGGTTCTTACCCGTGGATTCCGCCGATCAACGGCGCGGAAGGCAGCGACTGCTTTGTTTATCGCACCATTGAAGATCTCAACGCGATAGAAGCCTGCGCGCGGCGCAGCAAACGCGGTGCGGTGATCGGCGGCGGCCTGCTCGGGCTGGAAGCGGCGGGCGCGCTGAAAAATCTCGGCATTGAAACGCACGTGGTTGAGTTTGCACCGGTGCTGATGGCGGAACAGCTGGATACACAGGGCGGCGAACAGCTGCGGCGTAAGATCGAACAGATGGGCGTGCAGGTCCATATCGGCAAAAATACCCGGCAGATTGTGCATCATGGCAAAGGCGGCAAAACGCTGGAGTTTGCCGACGGCAGCGCGCTCGACGTCGACTTCATCGTCTTCTCTACCGGCATTCGTCCGCAGGACAAGCTGGCGAAACAGTGCGGCCTGGCGCTCGGTCAACGCGGTGGCGTTGCCATCAACGATCGCTGTCAGACCAGCGATGCGGCGATCTACGCGATTGGGGAATGTGCCGCCTGGCAGGATCGGATTTACGGTCTGGTGGCACCGGGCTACAAAATGGCGCAGGTCGCCAGCGATGCGCTGGTCGGGCGCGACAGCGTCTTTGCCGGTGCCGATATGAGCGCCAAACTCAAGCTGCTGGGCGTGGACGTCGGCGGTATTGGCGATGCGCACGGCCGCACGCCGGGCGCCCGCAGCTACATCTGGCTCGACGAACAGCAGCACATCTATAAGCGCCTGATCGTCAGCGAAGATAACAAAACCCTGCTCGGCGCGGTGCTGGTGGGCGACACCAGCGACTACGGTAACCTGCTGCAGCTGGCGCTCAATCACATCGCTTTACCGCAAAACCCGGCGCTGCTGATTCTGCCGGCAGGCAGCGGCGAAAAACCAGCACTGGGCGTTGATTCGCTGCCGGACAGCGCGCAAATCTGCTCCTGCTTTGACGTCAGCAAAGGCGATATCATCAACGCGGTACAGGCCGGCTGCCATACCGTGGCGGCGCTGAAAGCCGAAACCCGCGCCGGCACCGGCTGCGGCGGCTGCCTCCCATTGATCACCCAGGTGCTGAACGCCGAGCTGAGCCGTCAGGGCATCGAGGTCAATCATCACCTGTGCGAGCATTTCGCCTATTCGCGCCAGGAGCTGTATCACCTGATCCGCGTGGAGGAGATTACGTCGTTTGACGCGCTGCTGGCGAAATATGGCCAGGGCTACGGCTGCGAAGTGTGTAAACCGACCGTCGGATCGCTGCTGGCCTCCTGCTGGAACGAATACATCCTCAAGCCGCAGCATACGCCGCTGCAGGACAGCAACGATCTCTATCTCGGCAACATCCAGAAAGATGGCACTTACTCGGTGATTCCGCGCACCGCCGGCGGCGAAATCACGCCGCAGGGGCTGATGACGCTGGGCGAAGTGGCGCGGCAGTACAACCTTTACACCAAAATCACCGGTTCACAGCGCATCGGTCTGTTTGGGGCGCAGCGCGACGATCTGCCGGCCATCTGGTCACAGCTGATTGCCGCCGGCTTTGAAACCGGACAGGCTTACGCCAAAGCGCTGCGCATGGCGAAAACCTGCGTTGGCAGCAGCTGGTGCCGCTATGGCGTCGGCGACAGTCTCGGCTTCGGCATCGAACTGGAAAATCGCTACAAAGGCATCCGTACGCCGCACAAGATGAAGTTTGGCGTCTCCGGCTGTACCCGTGAATGCGCCGAAGCGCAGGGTAAAGATGTTGGCGTCATCGCTACCGAAAAAGGCTGGAACCTGTACGTGTGCGGCAACGGCGGCATGAAACCGCGACACGCCGATCTGCTGGCGGCCGACCTCGACCGCGACACGCTGCTGCAGTATCTCGACCGCTTCATGATGTTCTACATCCGCACCGGCGACCGGCTGCAGCGCACCTCGCTGTGGCTGGAGAGCATGGACGGCGGCATCGATTATCTGCGCAGCGTGATTATCGACGACCGGCTCGGCCTGAATGCGCAGCTGGAGCAGGAGCTGGCGCGCCTGCGCGCTGACGTCCGCTGTGAATGGACCACCACGGTTAACGACCCGCAGCAGCAGGCGCACTTCGCCACGTTTATTAACAGCCCGCAGCGCGACCCGCTGGTGCAGCACGTCAGTGAGCGCGAGCAGCATCGCCCGGCGCGGCCGGCGGAGCGCATCGCTATTACCCTGATCGAGGAGGCTGACGCATGAGCCAGTGGTACACCGTGTGTGAACTCACACAAATCCTGCCCGCTACCGGCGTGTGCGCGCTGGTTAACGGCCAGCAGATCGCCATCTTTCGCCCGCGCGACGATGCGCAGCTGTACGCCCTGAGCAACATCGATCCGTTTGCCGAAGCCAGCGTGTTATCGCGCGGCCTGATCGCCGAACACCAGCACACGCTGTGGGTCGCCAGCCCGCTAAAAAAACAGCGTTTTCGCCTGAGCGATGGCGTTTGCCTGGAAGATGCAAGCCGCTCGGTGGCGAGCTATGCGGTGCGCGTCAGCAACGGCCGGGTCGAAGTCTGCGCCTGACAGAATTCCTTCACTTTATGAGACGTCACTATGTTTTCTGACACCCTGAACACCTGCGCCGCCAACGCGGCGCGCATCGTGCGTACCGCACAACACAGTCCGCTGGCCTTCTGGATCGGTTCGGCGATGGCCGGCGCTTACGTCGGCCTGGCGATCATCCTGATCTTCACCCTCGGTAACCTGGCGGATCCGGCGTATCGTCCGCTGCTGATGGGCGCGACCTTCGGTATTGCCCTGACGCTGGTGATCATCGCCGGTTCCGAGCTGTTTACCGGCCATACCATGTTCCTCACCGTGGGCGTCAAAGCCGGCACCATCAGCCACGGCCAGATGTGGTGCGTGCTGCCGCAAACCTGGCTGGGCAACCTCATCGGTTCGGTGTTTGTCGCCCTGCTCTACTACTACGCCGCTGGCGCGCTGCTGCCGAACGCCGGCTCGCTGATCCACAGCGTAGCGCTGGCGAAAACCAGCCAGACGGCAATGGCGCTGTTCTTTAAAGGCGCGCTGTGCAACTGGCTGGTGTGTCTGGCGATCTGGATGGCGGTGCGCAGCGAAGGCGCGGCGAAGTTCATCGCCATCTGGTGGTGCCTGCTGGCGTTTATCGCTTCCGGCTATGAGCACTCCATCGCCAACATGACGGTGTTTGCGCTGTCGTGGTTTGGTCAGCACAGCGCCGACCTGACGCTGAGCGGCATTGGCCACAACCTGCTGTGGGTGACGCTCGGCAACATGTTCTCTGGCATGGTGCTGATGGGTCTCGGCTACTGGTATGCCACGCCGCAGGCGCAGCGCCCGCAGACACAGGCCCAGGCTTCGCCGCTGAAATCGGTATAATCCCTTCCACAGCCCGCACCGTGCGGGCTTTTTTTCAGGATTCGCTATGGACTACTTTCCGCTGTTTTGCCGGCTGCAAGGCAAACGTTGTTTACTGGTTGGCGCAGGCGACGTGGCTGAACGCAAGGCGCGTTTGCTGCTGGAGGCCGGTGCGGCGCTGTACGTCGGCGCGCGGGATTTTTCCCCGGCGTTTCAGCAGTGGGCACAACAGGGAAAGGTGACATTACTGCACGGCGCCTTTGCCGATGAGTGGCTGGATGCGTGCTGGCTGGCGGTTGCCGCCACCAACGATGATGCGGTCAATCAGCAGGTGGCTGACGCCGCCGAACAGCGCCGCATCTTCTGTAACCTGGTGGATGCCCCGCAGCAGGCCAGCGCGATTATGCCGTCGATCGTCGACCGTTCACCGCTGATGATCGCCGTCTCTTCCGGTGGCCGCGCGCCGGTGCTGGCGCGTCTGCTGCGCGAAAAGCTGGAGGCGATGCTGCCGCAGCATCTCGGCGAACTGGCTGCGCTGGCCGGCTCACTGCGCGAGCGCGTGAAGCAGCATTTTAGCGCCATGGCGCAACGTCGCGCCTTTTGGGAGCGCTTCTTTGCCAGCGATCGGCTGGCCCAAACGCTGGCCAACGGCGATGACGCGCGCGCGGCTGCGCAGGTCGATGCCTTGTTTGCGGCACCGCTGGGGCAGCAGGGCGAGGTGGTGCTGGTGGGTGCCGGGCCGGGCGATGCCGGTCTGCTGACGCTGAAAGGGTTGCAGGCGATCCAGCAGGCCGATGTGGTGGTGTATGACCGGCTGGTGTCGGAGCCGATTCTCAATCTGGTGCGGCGCGATGCCGAACGCATCTTCGTCGGGAAACAGGCTGGCCATCACTGCGTGCCGCAGGAGCAAATCAACCAGCTGCTGCTGGAGCAGGCGCAGCGCGGCAAGCGCGTGGTGCGGCTCAAGGGCGGCGATCCCTTTATTTTTGGTCGCGGCGGCGAAGAGCTGGAGGTGCTGGCGCAGCATAACATTCCGTTCAGCGTGGTGCCGGGCATCACCGCCGCGTCCGGCTGTGCCGCCTACAGCGGCATTCCCCTCACCCACCGCGATCATGCGCAGAGCGTGCGCTTCGTCACCGGCCATCTGCAGCAGCACGGTGAAATCGACTGGGGCAAACTGGCGGCGGAACAGCAGACGCTGGTGTTTTACATGGGCCTCAGCCAGGCGGCCGAGATCCAGCAGCAGCTGTTACAGCACGGGATGGACGCTGCGATGCCGGTGGCTATCGTGCAGCACGGCACCACGCCGCAGCAGCGCGTGGCCTGCGCCACGCTGCAGGAGCTGGCAACGCTGGCGCGGCAGTTTGCCAGTCCGGCACTGATTATTGTTGGCCGCGTGGTCAGCCTGCGCACGCAGCTGCGCTGGTTCTGATGCGGTAAAATACTGTACAGCGCTGCGCTTTGCCGCCAGACTGAGCAGCCAAATCAATCACAAGGAGTTTCCATGCGCAATATTTCTCTGGCCGCGGCGCTGCTGATGCCGCTGAGCGCGGCGGTGAGTGCCGCCCCGGTGACCTGGTCAACGGTCGTGGGCGAATGGCAGGTGGTTGCCGTGACGCCGAAAAAGGAGAACGGCCAGATTTACATCAAAAACGATCCGCAGTTCATGGGCGCGCGCGTGGCGTTCAAACCCAATGCGATCAGCTGGACGCGCGGCACTGCCGAACGCGCCATCAATCCGGCGACCGATAATTGCCAGGGCAAACCGCGCCTGAGCGCCGCCAACGGCACCGGACAGGATCGTGATTTCAGCTTTCGCTATGGCTTCAACGTGCACTGTGGCAATCAGGCGTGGGGACCGGCACCGGGCGCGGTACTGAGCGTGCTGGCCGACGGCAATGCGCGGCTATTCTGGGATGGCGCCGAGCTGACGCTGCATCGGGTGAAGTAAAGCCTGCGGGGCGCGTTGTGCTGCGCCCCGGCAAACCGGCTTATGGCTGCGCAACGAAGCCCACCGCGTCATACACTTTCTTCAGCGTTTCCTGGGCATGCGCACGGGCTTTCGCTGCGCCATCACGCATCACCTGGTTGAGGAACGCTTCGTCATTGCGGAAGCGGTGATAACGCTCCTGCAGCTCAGTCAGCATCTCAGACACAGCATCGGCCACTGCGCCTTTCAGGTGACCATACATTTTGCCTTCGAACTCCTGCTCCAGCTGCGCAATCGACTTACCGGTCACGCCGGACAGAATGTCCAGCAGGTTAGACACGCCCGCTTTCTCTTTGATGTCGTAACGCACAACCGGCGGCTCTTCCGAGTCAGTCACTGCGCGTTTGATCTTCTTCACCACCGATTTGGTGTCTTCCAGCAGACCAATCACGTTGTTGCGGTTGTCATCAGACTTTGACATCTTCTTCGTCGGCTCCAGCAGCGACATCACGCGTGCGCCGGACTTCGGAATAAACGGCTCAGGGATTTTGAACACGTCGCCGTACAGCGCATTGAAGCGCGCGGCGATGTCACGGCTCAGCTCAAGATGCTGCTTCTGATCTTCGCCGACCGGCACCTGGTTGGTCTGATACAACAGAATATCGGCCGCCATCAGCACCGGATAATCGAACAGGCCGGCGTTGATGTTCTCTTCATAACGCGCCGATTTGTCCTTGAACTGGGTCATGCGGCTCAGTTCGCCGAAGTAGGCGTAGCAGTTCAGCACCCAGCTCAGCTGCGCGTGTTCCGGCACGTGCGACTGCACGAAGATGGTGCTTTTTTCCGGATCGATACCGCAGGCAAGGTACAGCGCCAGCGTATCCAGCGTGGCTTTGCGCAGCGCGGCCGGGTCCTGACGAACGGTGATGGCGTGCAGATCGACGATGCAGTAAATGCAGTGGAAATCATCCTGCATCTGCACCCACTGACGCAGCGCACCCATGTAGTTGCCAATGGTCAGTTCACCGGAAGGCTGGGCGCCGCTGAAAACGATGGGTTTGCTCATGTTATGTCCTGATAATCACAGCCCGACAACGGGCAAAAGTTCGCTAAAAGTATCGAGAGTTAAATCGGGCTGGCTGGTGGCAATCGGCTCACCGTAGTTGTAGCCGAAGGTCATCGCGACATTTGGCACGCCCGCCGCCTGGGCAGCGAGAATATCATTGCGCGAATCGCCGACAAACAGCAATTGTCCTGGAAGCACGCCAAAACGGCCGAGAACGAGGAAAATCGCCGCCGGATGCGGCTTTTTCACCACCACATCGTCGCCGCCGATGATCAGAGAAAAGTAGTCGGCAATGCCGAGCGACTGCAGCAGCGGAGCAACAAACGGTGTGGGCTTATTGGTGACGATGGCCATTGGCAGACCGCGGGCGTGCAGCGCGGCCAGCGTCTCCTGCACCTGTGGAAACAGCGTACTGCCGGCTTCCACCGTGGCGGCGTAATGTTTGTCGAACAGCGCACGCGCGTCGCGCTGTTCATCGGCCTGCGGCTCACGGCCCAGCGCCCAGGTGAGCGCCCGCGCCATCATAATGTCCGCGCCGTTGCCAATCCAGGTTGAGACGCGCTCAACGCCCGCGGGCGGCAGCTGCAAATCGGCCAGCGCCAGATCGATCGCCTGCGCCAGGCCCGGCGCACTGTGCACCAGCGTGCCGTCGAGATCGAACGCCAGCGCGCGGATATCAGTGAAATGAGCCATTAACTTTCTCCAGTTCGCTGCGCATCTCATCGATCACCTTCCTGTAATCCGGATGACCGAAGATCGCCGAGCCGGCCACGAACATGTCCGCGCCGGCTGCCGCGATTTGACCGATGTTATCGATCTTCACACCGCCATCCACTTCCAGACGAATATCGTAACCGCTCTGATCGATACGGCGACGCGCTTCGCGCAGTTTATCCAGCGTACCGGGAATGAAGGACTGGCCGCCGAAGCCCGGGTTCACCGACATCAGCAGAATGATGTCGAGCTTATCCATGACGTAATCAAGATAGCTGAGCGGCGTTGCCGGATTGAACACCAGACCGGCTTTACAGCCGTGCTCTTTAATCAGCTGCAGCGTACGATCGACGTGCTCGCTGGCTTCCGGATGGAAAGTGATGAAGCTGGCACCGGCTTTAGCGAACTCCGGGATCAGCGCATCGACCGGTTTGACCATCAGATGCACATCGATAGGGGCGGTGATGCCGTAATCGCGCAGCGCTTTCAGCACCATCGGCCCCATGGTCAGATTGGGAACATAGTGGTTATCCATCACATCGAAATGCACCACGTCGCCACCGGCTTCCAGCGCTTTCGCGGTATCTTCACCCAGACGAGCAAAGTCAGCAGCAAGAATTGATGGGGCCAGTAAAAATTGTTTCATCCGAATCTCCCAATTTGTGCGCCAGCCGGAGCTGGCGTGATGCGTTGGTCGCGGACGAAACAGACTAGCGGAAAAGCGCCAGCAGTTCGTCAACCTGAGTGCGACCACTTATGCTTCGGCTGATGGAACGCCGGGCTTTAACTACATGTAAATCCGCATGCTGATACCACTCGCGCGTCAGCAGGGTATCATGGTTGGAAATCAGTACCGGGATGCGGCTCTCCTGCGCCAGCTTACTGGCCAGTTCTGCCAGATGCTGCTGCTCGCGCAGGCTAAAGCTGTTGGTGTGGTAAGCGGTGAAATTGGCCGTCGCCGACAACGGCGCATACGGCGGATCGCAATAAACCACTGAGCCTGCAGGGGCGTTGCCCAGAGTAACATCGTACGATTCACAGACAAAGGTGGCTTTTTGCGCACGCTCGGCGAACCACAGCAGTTCGGCTTCCGGGAAGTACGGCTTACGATAGCGACCAAACGGCACGTTAAATTCACCGCGCAGATTGTAGCGGCACAGGCCGTTGTAACCGTGGCGGTTAAGGTAAAGAAACAGCACGGCGCGCTGATAGGTATCCGTGCTGGCGTTGAATGCCGTACGCTGGGCGTAATAGGTTTCCGCCGTATTGCCGCTGGCGCTGAACAGCTGGCGCGCGTCTTCTATAAACGAGGCGGTGCGCGTTTTGACGATGTTGTAGAGATTGATCAGATCACCGTTGATGTCCGCCAGGTGATAACGGTCATAATCGGTGTTGAGGAATACGGAACCGGCGCCGACAAAAGGTTCGATTAAACAATCACCTTGTGGCAGATGACGACGGATATCGTCAAGCAGCGGGTATTTCCCTCCGGCCCATTTCAGGAAAGCGCGATTTTTCTTCATGCTGTCGTGGCTATTACATCTTAATTATTGGCTGTGGTGAAACCGACAGCAGATCTGCGCTTAGAACGGGGCCGCAGCAGCGCGGCCCCACATCAATTACTGGCTCTCTTTCTTCACCTGACTCAGCGGCTTAACCCACGGATTCGCCGCGCGCACTTCCGCCGGCAGTGAAGCAACCGCGCGTTTGGCTTCGGCAGGCGTGGCATACGCACCGCTCACCAGCACATACCACGGTTCGCCGTTACGCGTGGTTTTATACACGTGATAACCGCTCAGATTCTGTTTCTTCGCCCAGGCGTTCAGGCTCGCTTCTTTCGAGGCACCGCTCAGCTGCAGCGTATAGTTGCCGCCGGATGGCAGCGACTTGCTGGCACCGCCACTGCTGGCCGGTGCGCTGTTGTGCGCCGTGGTGCTGTGCGTTTTGTTCTCTTTCACCGCCGCCGGTTTGCTGGTGGTCGGTGCTTTATGGCTGCTGGCGGTAGCGCTGCGCGCTGGCGTCTCCGCACGCACTGCCGGTGGCGTGACCGCTTTACCGGCGCTGCCGCTGACCGTGGCCGGTGCCGTTGGCAGCGAGCTGTTGCCCTGTGCGCCCTGCGCAGCAGCATCAACGGAACCCTGCTGATTATTCAGTGCGGTGTTGAGATCGCCCGGCAGCGTCACGCGCTGCTGGTTAGCTGGCGTGTCAACCGGCGCGGCCTGAGTCGGCGTAGAGGAGACGGACGGCATCGAGATCGACTGACCGTCGCTGCCCGCCGGTGCGGCGTTGCCGGCGGTATTTTGCGGCGCGCTGCCCTCAGCCGACGGCGTGGCATTCTGCTGGCCGCTCATAGAGGTTGAACCCGACAGGTCGATATTCTTTTCGCTACCGCCGGTTGCCGGTGCCGCGCTGCCGGTGCTGGCGCTGTTGCTGGCCGGTTTCTTCTCATCCGGACCGGTCAGTGCAGAACCAATACCCAGCACCAAAATCAGCAGCACCAGAATGCCGATGCCCATCATCATATGCTGACGGGAAACCGGTACTTTCGCTTTCGGCGCAGAAGACGATTTGCGAGGCCGCGTGGGACGGCGGTCACTGGCGTCAGGTTTTAACTCGTCTTCCGGTTTGAACTCATCCATTTAGCCTCCTCCGTAAAACGGCACGCTTCCCACGTGCCGCATCACTGCTCACTGTTCCCCTGCCGGACAGCAGCCCGACGTAGTCCGGGGATAATCAAGATACTTTGCAATCGTTAATCGCAGCCAGCACCATATCATGCGCCACGCCGCCACGCACTTCGGAGCGGCCAATAGCGAGAGGCAGCACCAGACGCAGCTCGCCGCCGAGCACTTTTTTATCGCGCATCATGTGCGGCAGATAGGCTTCTGCCGTCATGCTCGCCGGGCCGTTAACCGGCAGGCCGGCACGCTGCAGCAGCGCAATAATACGGTCAGTATCGGCCGCGCTGAACTGACCCAGTCGCTCAGCAGTGCGCGCGGCCATCACCATGCCCGCCGCAACCGCTTCACCGTGCAGCCAGTTGCCGTACCCCATATGCGCTTCAATCGCGTGACCAAAGGTATGACCCAGATTGAGCAACGCACGCAGGCCGGTTTCACGCTCATCGGCCGCCACCACGTCGGCTTTCAGCTCGCAGCAGCGGCGAATGCAGTAAGCCATGGCGGTTTTATCCAGCGCCAGCAGCGCATCGAGATTCTGCTCCAGCCACTGGAAAAATTCACCGTCGAGAATAATGCCGTACTTGATCACTTCCGCCAGGCCAGAGGCCAGTTCGCGCGGCGGCAGCGTGGCAAGGCAGTCAGTATCGATCACCACCGAAGCCGGCTGGTAAAAGGCACCGATCATGTTTTTGCCGAGAGGATGGTTTACCGCGGTTTTCCCCCCGACCGAGGAGTCAACCTGCGACAGCAAAGTGGTCGGCACCTGAATAAAGCGCACGCCGCGCTGGTAGCTGGCGGCCGCAAAGCCGGTCAGATCGCCAATCACGCCACCGCCCAGCGCAATCAGCGTGGTGTCACGGCCGTGCGGCTTCTGCAGTAGCGCGGTGAACACCTCGTCCATCACTGCCAGCGTCTTGTACTGCTCACCGTCGGGCAGAATCACCTGATCGACTTTCACCCCGGCGTCGCTCAGCAACGTCGCGAGTCTGTCCAGATAGATCGGTGCCAGCGTCTGATTCGTCACCAGCATGGCATTGTCGCCGGCTTGCAGCGGCCAAAAAGAAGCCGGATCGTTAAACAGTCCGGCAGCGATGGTGATGGGGTAACTGCGATCCCCCAGTGAGACAGTGATCTTCTCCATGATGACCGATACCTATTGCTGAGCCCTCAGGGTGCTGGATTAGTTTTTTTCCAGCATGTTGATGATCTGATTGGCGACAACTTTTGCACTTTGATCGTCAGTGCGAATGGTGACGTCAGCGATCTCTTCGTAAAGCGGATTACGTTCGCCAGCCAGCGCTTCCAGTACCTCGCGCGGCGGTTCATCAACCTGCAGCAGTGGACGCTTTTTATCACGCTGAGTGCGGGCAAGTTGCTTTTCGATGGTGGTTTCGAGGTAGACGACCACGCCGCGGGCGGAGAGACGATTGCGGGTTTCACGGGATTTGACGGAGCCGCCACCGGTCGCCAGGACAATGCCCTGTTTCTCGGTCAGCTCGTTGATGATTTTCTCTTCACGATCGCGAAAACCGGCTTCGCCTTCCACATCAAATACCCAGCCTACATCCGCTCCGGTACGTCGCTCAATTTCCTGATCGGAATCGAAAAATTCCATATTGAGTTGCTGAGCTAACTGACGACCAATAGTGCTTTTGCCGGCACCCATCGGCCCAACCAGAAAGATATTGCGTTTCTCTGCCATTTTGTCGGTATTACTAAGAATTCGTTGATGATACCCCGCGTTCAGCATAATGCTGGCGGGACAGGAACTGAGACCTCATGAGCGTTAGCAAGAGTCAGATTGAAAATTATCTCAACACTCATGGCCGTTTGGCAACCGAATAAATTGCCCCCGGCGACCTTCAAACAGGACCGGTCTGTGGTTCGCGAGACGGTAACGCTCTTCCTTTTTTGCCATCCTTGTGCGCGCTACAGGTGCGCTGGCCGGGCCTGTCGCTCCCGATAGCTTACCTGCGTAAACCGGGGAATGCGTGCCGTGACTGACGTCCTGTACCACCCAAAATTCGGGCATATTTCTTTCGATGCCAGTATCGCTTGTCACTGACATCCGCCGGAAGGTTATCCTGCCGCGTTCCGTTACACCGTTTTAAAATCGCTAAACCTTGTATGCTAATTCCTGCCCTGCGTCAACGCAGTTGGTCATATGGAGCGAATTTTCCGCTTTATCCGGCGGTAAGCGCTGCTTCCCTGACCAGTCGCGGCGTGATGAAGATCACCAGCTCACGTTTTTTGCGTTCGTCGGTCTGCTGACGAAACAGACCGCCGAGCAACGGTATCTCGCCGAGCCACGGCACACGCTTTTCGCCCTGGGTGCGCTGCTGCTGGAAAATACCGCCCAGCGCCAGCGTTTCCCCATCGCGCAGCGTCACCTGGGTGGCGATTTCCTGCTTATCAATGCTCAGTACCTGACTTTCCCCCATCGTCAGGCTGCGACCCGGCATATTCTGGCTCAGCCGCAGCGTGAGCTGAATGCGCCCGTTGCCCAGTACCACCGGCGTGACCTCCATGCCGAGCACCGCCTCTTTAAACTCAATCGCCGTCGCGCCGCTGCTGCCGGATTTCACCTCGTACGGGATTTCGGTGCCCTGTTTGATGGTGGCGGTCTGCTGGTGCGAGGTAAACAGCCGCGGGCTGGCGATGATTTCGATCTGGTTCTCCTGTTCCAGTGCGCTCAGCTCCAAGTTAAGCAGTTCGCCGCTCATCTGTCCGAGCGTAACGCCGGTGCGTATCGCCGGGTTGCTCACCGCCAGCGGCATCTGCAGCTGCGGATTGCGCAGCGCCCCGGTGACAACATCGCCGGGTGCGGTGCTCCAGCTGACGCCCAGCTCGCGCAGATGCTCTTCATTGATGGTGACAATGTGGGCCGCCAGCTCAACCTGTTCCAGCGGCAGATCCAGTGCCTGCAGCCAGCGCTCGGTGTCGCGCAGTGCCTGCGCGCTGTCCCGCAGCAGCAGGCTGTTAGTGCGGCTGTCCACCGTGACGCTGCCGCGCGACGTCATCAGCGAGCGTTCCGTCTGCAGGCTGCGGTAGACATCACTGGCGCTGGCGTAATGCAGCGTCACGGTGCGCTGCTCAAGCGGCGTTTGCTGCTGCTGCGCTTCACGCTCGGCCTGCGCCTGTTGCACCTGCAGCTGCTGCCAGCTTTCCGGATAGACCAGCAGCACGCCCTCCTCCTGGATCACCGTGAGTTTCGCCAGCCGCGTGACCAGCGCCAGTGCGCGCTCCCAGCCGACGTTATCGAGTCGCAGCGACAGCCGCCCCTCCACGCCCGGCGCGATCAGCAGGTTGGTTTGCTGATAGTCAGCCAGCGCCTGCAGAATGCGCTCGACTGGCGCATCATCAAACACCAGGCTCAGGGGCTGTTCAGTGGCGTGCAGCGGACTGCTCAGCGCCAGCCACAGCAGCAGCATCCTTTTCATAAAATCCTCCTTTTATTACCCATGTGATCTGCTGCGGCGGACAGCTTTGCGTGGCGCTTAGCACCAGCGAGCGAGCGTTCAGCTGTGTTATCTGCCACGGTGCCACCGGAAAGGCACCCGGCGCGCTCAGCCGCTGGCTCTGGCCCTGCGGTGAGACCAGCCAGGCGATAAAGTGCGGCGCGCGGCCAACGATGCCCTGTAAGCGCCAGCCCTGCGGTACGGCAGCGGGCGCCTGACACTGGCTGGCGGCCAGCGGCTGAAACGGATCGCGCGCCAGCGCCCAGCTGCTGCACAGCAGGAACACCAGTGCGCTACTCCGCATCGTCACTCTCCAGCCAAAGCTCAGTGCGTAACACGCCCTGCTCCGCCTGCAGCTGAAAACGCTGCGGCACCGCTAACGCCGTCGCGGCCAGCCCGCTGAACAGCGGCAGAAATTGCGGCCAGCTCAGGCGCAGCGCCAGCTGCTGCGGCTGGCTGTCCGGATGCCAGGCCTCCAGCTGGCTGCCGCGCGCTGCAACCAGTTGTTCTAATGATACGGAGGCGGCTGCGGCCAGTGGCTGCAACGCCGCGATCTCTGCCTGTAGCCGTTCGATGGTCGGCCGCGCGTCCAGCTGCTGCTGCCGTTGCTGGTACTGCTGCGCCAGCTGTGACAACTGCTGTTGCAGCGCGCTGGACCGCTGCTGTTGCGGCCGCAGCAGCAGTAGCCACGCCAGCGCCAGTAACAGCAGTGCCAGCAGCAGCAGACTGAGCATCCGCCACGTCAGCGATAGCTGCAGCCAGCGCTGGATGAGTTCATTCATCGGCCACCTCCTGCAGCCGGGCGCGCAGCGCGAAGCGATAATCCCCCTGTGCCTGACGCTGCACGCTGCCCTGCTTTACCGCCGCAAACAGCGGCTGCGTCTGCAGCTGCTGGCGGAACGCGCTGACGTCAGCCAGGCTCTGCGCCAGGCCATCCAGCACCAGCTGTCCCTGACGTCGCTCCACGCGGCTCAGCCACAGCGTATCGGGCATCAGCGTGGGCAGCAGCTGCCAGAACTGCTGCCAGCGCTGATGCTGCTGCAACCGCTGTTGCTGCGCCTGCCGCTTCAGCAACAGCGCATCGCGCTGCTGCAGCAGTGCGTGCTGATGCGCCAGCTGCTGCTGTATCTGCTGCAGCTGTATCGCCATGCTGGCCTGCTGTTGTGCTGCATGCTGGTAGCGCTGTTCACCGCGCCACCACAACAGCAGCGCGAGCGATAACGTGCACAGCAGCAAACCCGCCAGCAGCACCGCACTGTGCTGACGCCGCTGCTGCCGCTGCTGCGCGCGCCATGGCAGCAGGTTGACCGCCAGCATCAGCAATCCTCCGGCCGCAGCGCCAGACCAAGCGCCACCGCCAGCGCGCCCGCCTGCGCCGGCAGCGGCGGTTGCAGATAATGCAGCAGCGTCAGCGGCCTGCAGCGCTGCACTTCCGCTTCCGGCAGCCGTTCGGGCGCGGTGCAGAACACCGTTTGCGCCTGGGGAAAGGTGTCGCGCAGATGGGCGAGCGTCAGCGGTTCGGTTGCGGCACCGCAGGCGTTATTTTCGCCGGCCAGCGTCCACAGCCAGTGATCGCTGAGCGGATGGATCAGCAGCTGATGCGGGCGCAGCGGGATACGCATGGCGATCTGCGTCAGCGCCAGACTGCTCAGCTCAAACACGTCGGGGCGCAGTCCGGCCTGCTGCAGCGGCGCCAGCCACTGAGCGATGACTTCGCGGCGCGCGGCGGTAACGTACAGCTGGCCAGCGCTATCGGCCAGCCGGTAATCCAGCGACAGCGAGGCGGCTTCGACCGGAAACAATCGTGATGCAGACGCGTTAACGTAGCGGCTGAGCGCCGGCTCGCGTAACGAGGTCTCTGGCAACGGCAGCGTGCGCTGCAGCACCAGCTGCGGCGGCAGGCCAACGCGCAGCGAGTAGCGCCTGGGTAAATGGCGCTGCCAGCGCACCAACATCTCCTGTAACACTGGCGAGGTTTGCAACACGCCGTTGCGTAACGTATCGTGCGGCAGCGGCTGCTGCCACCAGTGTCGCAGCTGCCATCCATGACGGCGTCGTTCAATGCCAAGGGCGCAGAGTTGCCCGTTCTGGATGTCCAGTCCAATTTGCCAGCGCTGAAAAGCCATGCGCGCGATCTCCTTATCGTTGCAGAAAAAAGGATGATTACCCGCATCGCATCAAGAATGACGGGTATATCAAAGCGTCAGGCTTGCCTTTATACTACCGCGCGATTGTTTATAAACTGCCCAAACGACAACAGATGGGAATTCTCAGGTGAAGTTCGTAAAGTATTTATTGATCCTTGCAGTGTGTTGCATTTTGCTGGGAGCCGGCACGGTTTATGGTTTGTACAAATACATAGAGCCGCAGCTGCCTGATGTGAACACATTAAAAGATGTGCGCCTGCAAACCCCGATGCAGGTTTACAGCGCGGATGGCGAGCTGATCGCCCAGTACGGTGAAAAGCGCCGTATCCCGCTCACCCTGCAACAGATGCCGCCTGAGTTAATCAAAGCGTTTATTGCCACGGAAGACAGCCGCTTCTATGAGCATCACGGCGTCGATCCGGTGGGGATTTTCCGCGCCGCCAGCATTGCGCTGGTCTCCGGCCACGCCTCGCAGGGCGCCAGTACCATTACGCAGCAGCTGGCGCGTAACTTCTTCCTCAGCCCTGAACGCACGCTGATGCGTAAAATCAAGGAAGCCTTCCTGGCGATTCGCATCGAGCAGCTGCTGAGTAAGGATGAAATCCTTGAGCTGTATCTGAATAAAATTTATCTCGGCTATCGCGCTTATGGCGTCGGTGCCGCAGCACAGGTTTACTTCGGTAAACCTGTCGATCAGCTGTCGCTGAGTGAGATGGCGATGATTGCCGGCCTGCCGAAAGCGCCATCGACCTTTAACCCGCTCTACTCGCACGCCCGTGCGCTGGCGCGCCGCAACGTGGTGCTGGCACGCATGCTGGATCAGAACTACATCACCCAGCAGCAGTACAACGACGCGCGCAACACGCCGCTGACCGCCAGCTATCACGGCCCGGAAATCGCCTTCTCTGCTCCATATCTTACCGAGTTGGTGCGTCAGGAGATGGTGAAGCGTTACGGCGACAGCGCCTATGACGACGGTTACAAGGTGTATACCACCGTGACGCGCCACCTGCAGGAAGCCGCACAGCAGGCGGTGCGCAACAACGTGATGGCCTACGATATGCGTCACGGCTACCGCGGCCCGACCAACGTGCTGTGGAAAGTGGGGGAAGCCAGCTGGGATCACACCCGCATCGTCAATACGCTGAAAAATCTGCCGGTGTACGGTCCGCTGAATGCCGCCGTGGTCACCAGCGCCAGCGCCGACGAAGCCACCGCCATGCTGAAAGATGGCAGCAGCGTTTCGCTGACGTTAGCTGGCGTGCGCTGGGCGCGTCCGTATAAATCTGACACCCTGCAGGGCCCGACGCCGCGCAGCGTTACTCAGGTGCTGCAGGCTGGCCAGCAGATTTGGGTACGTAAAGTCGGCGATGCGTGGTGGCTGGGACAGGTGCCGCTGGTGAACTCGGCGCTGGTGTCGCTTAACCCGGAAGACGGTGCGGTACGCGCGCTGGTGGGTGGCTTCGACTTCAACCAGAGCATGTTCAACCGTGCTACCCAGGCGCTGCGCCAGGTCGGCTCGAACATCAAGCCATTCCTGTATACCGCCGCCATGGACCGTGGCCTGACGCTGGCCTCCATTCTCAACGACGTGCCGATTTCACGCTGGGATGCCGGTGCCGGCGCAGACTGGCGTCCGAAGAACTCGCCGCCAACCTATGCCGGTCCGATTCGTTTACGTCAGGGCCTGGGTGAGTCGAAAAACGTGGTGATGGTGCGCGCGATGCGTGCCATGGGCGTCGATTATGCCGCTGAGTATCTGCAGCGTTTTGGCTTCCCGGCGCAGAACATTATCCATACCGAGTCGCTGGCACTGGGCGCCGCATCCTTCACACCAATGCAGGTGGCGCGCGGCTATGCGGTGATGGCTAACGGCGGCTTCCTGGTCGATCCTTACTTCATCGCGAAGATTGAAAACGAACAGGGCGGCGTGATTTTCCAGGCGCAGCCGAAGATCGCCTGCCCGCAGTGCAATCTGCCGGTGATCTATGGCGACACCAAAAAGTCGGTGGCGCTGAATGAAGAGAGCGTGGAGAACGTCGCCACCTCGAATCAGCAGCAGAATCAGACCGTGCCGCAGCCCGAGCTGGAGCAGGTACCGGCGCAGCCACAGCCGGCCGGCGATCAGCAGTATGCACCGCACGTGATCAACACGCCGCTGGCGTTCCTGATTAAGAGCGCGCTGAACTCCAACATCTTCGGTGAACCGGGCTGGATGGGAACCGGCTGGCGTGCCGGCCGCGATCTGAAGCGTAACGATATCGGCGGCAAAACCGGTACCACCAACAGCTCCAAAGACGCCTGGTTCTCCGGTTATGGTCCGGGCGTGGTGACGTCGGTGTGGATTGGCTTCGATGATTCGCGCGCGCTGGGGCGCACCACGGTATCGGGTGCAATTCCGGATCAGATCTCCGGCTATGAAGGCGGCGCGAAGAGTGCGCAGCCGGCATGGGATGATTACATGAAAACGGCGCTGGATGGCGTACCGGTGCAACCGCTGACGCCGCCGGACGGCGTGGTAACGGTGACCATTGACCGCAGCACCGGTAAGCTGGCCAACGGTGGCGGCAATACCCGTCAGGAGTACTTCATTAACGGCACCCAGCCGACCGAGTATTCGGTGCATGATGTGGGCACCACCATCATGGACAACGGTGAAAGCCACGAACTGTTTTGATCAAAAAAGCCGGGGGAAATCCCCGGCTTTTTGTTTTTACCCCGTGCGACTTTCCGCGCCTTTTATTGCGCCGCCAGGTGTCCTGAATAACTCAACCGCCCCTGCTTCACCAGCCATTCACGCACCATGAACAGCGCGCTGACGTTACGCGCCTCGCGAAAATCCGGCTCTTCCAGCAGCGCCAGCAGATTGCTGAGCGGCCAGCGGCGTACAATCAGCGGCTCCGGCTCATCCCCTTCCAGCTTCTCTTCGTACAGCCCTTCTGCCACCACGATATTCATCTTGCTGGAGAAATAGGATGGCGCCATAGTGAGTTTGCCCAGCGCTTCCAGCTGGTGCGCGCCAAAACCGACTTCCTCTTTCAGCTCACGGTTGGCGGCTTCAAAAGCACTTTCACCCGGATCGATCAAGCCTTTCGGGAAGCCGAGCTCGTAGGTTTCCAGCCCGACCGCGTATTCCTGAATCAGGATCACGTCATCGCCGATGATCGGCACTATCATCACGGCTTCACGGTCGGAGGGCTTCATGCGCTCATAGACGCGACGCGCACCGTTGCTGAAGGCGAGATCAACCGCTTCGATGGTAAACAGGCGGGAGCGGGCCACCGCTTCCACGTTGAGGATGTCAGGTTTTTTCAGGGGTGTGGTCATATCAGCCTCAAACTTAGCACAGCCTTGTGAAACGCGATGACGTCAGCATACCGAAGCCCGCAGCATTGTGCGACACACAGCGCAAGTCAATCATAGTGGCAGAGATTGACGCCCGCCGCTAACAATCTGTTGTTGGTTGCACAGTAAGAATTTCACAATAAGTCAACGGGGTAGCAGCAAATTCGGATAATACCGATGTTTAATTGAGGCCCATGTGAGTACCATCCCGTTAAGGAATAATCTAACAAATTTATAATTCAATGATTTTGCGCGGTATTTTGTTTCATTTGCCTCTTGTCAGAATGACTTCTGCTCGCCAAAATTGACTCGTATTGCAGGTTTTACCGGGAGCACATCGTAAACGTGACGGCAGATTTTTGGCTGGATTGAGCAAAGCATGAGCACTCTTATCGTCATTCTGGCTATCATGCTGGCCTGTTCGTTAGTGGCCGGAATTGGCTACTGGTACGCTATGCGGCATCGTCCGCCGTTGGCGAAACCGCTGCCGTTTATCGGTCCACCCTGCCGTAAACTCACCGATGAAGAACGCGCGGCCGTTGAGAAGTACATCGCGTCGCTGGGCAAACCGCGTCAGCGCGGCAGCGGGCGATCGACCCGTTCGTCACGGGAACCCGAAGCGCTGGCGCTGACTGCCCAGAGCAATAATGTTTATCCCGTCACCCGCTCCATTACCCGTTACGGCCTCTCCACTGACGATCCCCACAAATGGCGCTACTACCTGGATGAAGTCGAGGTGCATCTGCCGCCGCTGTGGGAGCAATACATCGCTGAGGAGAACTACGTCGAGCTGATCCGCACCCAGACTTTGCCGCTGGTGATCTCGCTCAACGGCCATTCGCTGGTGAACTATGCGGTGGAACAACCGGCGCTGCCGCCGCTGGTACGGCCGATGTCGACCAACGCCTCGATTCGTAAAGAGGAGAGCGAAAACGTCGAGCTGCTGCAGGTGCGCAAAGAGTCGCCGGAAGAGTATCAGCTGTCGCGCGCCGACGGCACGCGCGAAGCAACCGCCATTTGCTGCGCCTTCCTGCTGTTTTTCCTCAGCCTGGTGCTGCCCGGCAGCCTGATGCTGTGGATTGCGCTGCCCGCCGGCGCGATCGTCGCCGTCAGCCTGTGGTTTATGTACCGATTCCCCGGCGAGAAAGGGCTGCGCGATGTGCACTGCCTGCGCGGTGCACCGAAGCGCTGGGGCCTGTTTGGCGAATCCAATCAGGAACAGAGCAACATCTCGCTCGGCATTATCGATTTGATCTATCCGGCACACTGGCAGCCTTATGTGGCGCACGATCTGGGTCAGGTGACGGATGTGGACATCTACCTGAATCGCCAGGTGGTGCGTCAGGGCCGCTTCCTGTCGCTGCAGGATGAAGTCCGCAACTTCCCGGTGCAGCGCTGGCGCAAAAACCTGGTGCTGGCGTGCGGTTCGCTGCTGGTGCTGGTGATGCTGGTGAGCTGGATTCCGCTCGGCATGCCGATCAAACTCAGCCTCGCCTGGCTGAAAGGCACCGAAAGCGTGGAAGTGAACAGCGTCGATAAACTCGCTGCCCTGCCGCTGCACATCGGCGATAGCCTGAAAGTAAGCGGCACCGGCATGTGTTCGGTGCCGGGCAACTATCAGAGCAACCGCAGCTACGCCTGGATGCCGTTCGACTGCTCGGCGATTTACTGGAACAACGCCGCGCCGCTGCCGCTGCCGCAGTCCGACATCATCGATAAGGCCGCCGCGCTGCTGGAAACCACCACGCAGCAGCTGCATCCGGAAACCAACACCGACCCAAAACTGAACCCGCAGCTGGCGTCGGCGATTCAGAAGTCAGGCATGATCCTGCTGGATGATTTCTCCGATCTGGTGCTGAAAACCCAGCAGCTGTGCAGCCAGCAGCAGGATTGCGTGCGGCTGAAGAACGCGCTGGTCAATCTCGGCAACGCCAAAGACTGGGACACGCTGATTCACCGCGCCGATTCCGGCAAGCTCAACGGCATGAACGTGCTGCTGCGCCCGGTTAGCGCCGAAGCGCTGGAGAATCTGGTCAACACCGCCACTTCAACCTTCTTCTCGCGTGAGACGCGTCGCGCGGCAGAAACCCTCAACAGCCCGCCGCCGGGTGGATTTCTGATCATCAGCGATGAAGGCCGGCAGATGGTGAACCAGCCGCAGCCGTCGGTGGCGCTGTTCGATCTCGACGCGCCTTCACAGTGGCACGAGCTGCAGCGCCTGTCCGGCATGCTGCTGCACACGCCGTTCGCCGCCAGCGGCATCATTACCAGCATGACTACTGATGCCAACGGCACGCGCCATATCGCCCTGCACAACGAACCGGACGCCATGGCGCAGTGGCGCTATCTGGGCACCGCGCTGCTGATGCTGGTGCTGATTGTCAGCGTGGTCAGCAACGGCCTGCTGGCGCTGCGCCGTATCCACCGCAACCGCCTGCGTATGGCGCAGATTCAGCAGTATTACGACAAGTGCTTCAACCACAACCTCAGCACTATGCAGAGCGTGCGCTCGCTGTTCTGACCCTCCACCTTCTGTGCTACCCTGTCGCCCTGTTTTTCAGGGCGGAAAACAAAATGCCGATTACGCTTAAGGGATTGGCGATGGATCGACAGCCCGCAACGGTATCTCGCCCTTGATTTCTCCCGTTGTACCCATACCTTTGGGTATCCGGCACCGGCCCGGTCCATCTTTCCGGCGTCATGCGGCCGCGTGCGACCATCGCGACGCGGCGTGACGCAGCCTAACAGCAGGAGCCGCAATGAAAGAGAAAACCAGTGAAGGCGTTCGCCTTGATAAATGGCTGTGGGCCGCGCGCTTCTATAAAACCCGCGCGCTGGCTCGCGAAATGATTGAAGGCGGCAAAGTGCATTACAACGGCCAGCGCAGCAAACCAGGCAAAGTGGTCGAACTGCAGGCCGAGCTGACGCTGCGTCAGGGCAACGATGAGCGCACGGTGATTATCACCGCCATCGGCGACCAGCGGCGTCCGGCCAGCGAAGCGCAGCAGATGTACGCGGAGACGGACGCCAGCATCGAAAAGCGCGAAAAGAACGCGCTGGCGCGCAAAATGAATGCCCTGAGCATGCCGCATCCCGATCGCCGCCCGGACAAGAAAGAGCGCCGCGATCTGCTGAAATTTAAATTGTCGGGCGATGAATAACTCGCGCCCCCACGAGAGAAACCTTATGTCTGTTCAAGATCAACTGCACCGTTACCTGTTTGAAAACGTCGCCGTGCGCGGCGAGCTGGTCAACGCATCTCAAACCTGGCGCGACATCGTGCAGAATCACGACTATGCCGAGCCGGTCAAAACCCTGCTGGGCGAACTGCTGGTCGCGACCAGCCTGCTCACCGCCACGCTCAAGTTTGACGGCGACATTACCGTGCAGCTGCAGGGCGATGGCCCGCTGAGCATGGCGGTAATCAACGGTAATAACCGCCAGGAACTGCGCGGCGTGGCGCGGGTGAAGGAAGACGCGGAGATCGCCGCCGGCAGCAGCCTGAAGCAGATGGTCGGTAACGGCTATCTGGTGATCACCATTTCGCCAGAGAAAGGCGAGCGCTATCAGGGCGTGGTCGGTCTGGAAGCGGAGACGCTGGCAGGCTGCCTGGAAGATTACTTCATGCGTTCCGAGCAGCTGCCAACCCGCCTGTTCATTCGCACCAGTGAGAAAGGCGCAGCCGGTATTCTGCTGCAGGTGCTGCCCGCGCAGGAGCCTAACCTGGATGACTTCAATCATCTGGCCACGCTGACGGAAACCGTGAAGAGCGAAGAGCTGATTGAACTGCCCGCTACCGACATCCTGTGGCGTCTCTACCATCAGGAAGAAGCCACCGTTTACGATCCCGCGCCGGTCAGCTTCAAATGCACCTGCTCACGCGAGCGCTGCGGTGAAGTGCTGAAAACGCTACCGCCAGAAGAAGTGGATGAGATTCTGGTCGAAGACGGCAAAATCGACATGCACTGCGATTACTGCGGCACGCACTATGTGTACGATGCCGTGGACATTGCGGCCATTCGTAACGCGCCATCCGGTAACAGCGATCAACTGCATTAATCAGCAAACGGGCGGTTACGCCGCCCGTATTTCCCTCCGGCGTAGCGCTATGATTTTTCACGGAAATTAACTAATTATTGCTAACTTTAGTTTCATAAGTGGCAGATTTCTCTACTTGTCACGTTCCAGCTCGCATTTTTAACTCTCTTCACTTTTCCACCTCGCTCAGACGTGTACACTGCGCGCGATCTGCCCTGTGCGGCTATGCGCAACAGGACGCAGAAACCCTCATAAAAAATGCAATGAAGTACCGATTTAAGGAGCAGTCACATGCGCGTTAACGGCCTGACATCGCAAGACCTCGAAACGCTCGGTATCAGCGGCACTACCGAAGTGGTGTACAACCCCGATTACGCCACGTTATTTCAGGAAGAGACCCGCCCGGAGCTGGAAGGTTATGCGCGCGGCACCCTGACGCAGAGCGGCGCTATCGCCGTGGATACCGGCATTTTCACCGGGCGCTCGCCCAAAGATAAATACATCGTGCGCGATGACACCACGCGTGACACGCTATGGTGGAACGATGTCGGCAACGGCAAGAACGACAACCAGCCGCTGTCGCAGGAAACCTGGCAGGCGCTGAAAGATCGCTGCACGCAGCAGCTTTCCGGCAAGCGTCTGTTTGTCATTGACGCCTTCTGCGGCGCCAATCCGGATACCCGTCTCAGCGTGCGCTTCGTGATGGAAGTGGCATGGCAGGCGCATTTCGTTAAAAACATGTTTATCCGCCCGACAGAGGCCGAGCTGGCTGACTTCACGCCGGATTTCGTGGTGATGAACGCGGCGCAGTGCATCAATCCGGACTGGCAGGCGCAGGGTCTGCATTCAGAGAATTTTGTCGCCTTTAATCTGACCGAACGCATGCAGCTGATCGGCGGCACCTGGTACGGCGGCGAGATGAAAAAAGGCCTGTTCGCCATCATGAACTATCTGCTGCCGCTGAAGGGTATCGCCTCGATGCACTGCTCGGCGAACGTCGGCAAAGCGGGCGACGTGGCGGTGTTCTTTGGTCTGTCCGGTACCGGTAAAACCACGCTCTCTACCGATCCGGATCGTCAGCTGATCGGCGACGATGAGCACGGCTGGGATGACGACGGCGTCTTTAACTTCGAAGGCGGCTGCTACGCCAAAACCATCAATCTGTCCGAGCAGGCCGAGCCGGAGATTTATCGCGCCATTCGTCGCGATGCGCTGCTGGAGAACGTGGTGGTGCGCGCCGACGGCACGGTCGATTACGCCGACGCCAGCAAGACGGAAAACACCCGCGTGTCTTATCCGATCGAGCACATTGAAAACATCGTGCAGCCGGTGTCGAAAGCAGGCCATGCGAAGAAGGTGATCTTCCTGACCGCCGATGCGTTTGGCGTTCTGCCGCCGGTTTCCCGCCTGACGCCGGAGCAAACCCAGTACCACTTCCTGTCCGGCTTTACCGCCAAGCTGGCTGGCACCGAGCGCGGCGTGACGCAGCCCACCCCAACCTTCTCCGCCTGTTTTGGCGCGGCGTTCCTGACGCTGCATCCAACGCAGTACTCGGATGTGCTGGTGAAACGTATGCAGGCGTCCGGCGCGCAGGCCTATCTGGTGAATACCGGCTGGAACGGCAGCGGCAAGCGCATCTCGCTGAAAGACACGCGTGCGATTATCAACGCAATTCTGGCCGGTGAGCTGGATGAAGCGGAGACCGTGACGCTGCCGGTGTTTAATCTGCAGGTGCCCACCACGCTGGTACAGGTGGACGATGCCATTCTCGATCCGCGCCGCAGCTGGCCGGACGACGCAGCCTGGCAGCAGGCGGCTGAAGCGCTGGCGCAGCGCTTTATCACCAATTTCGAGAAGTACACCGATAACGACGCCGGTAAGGCGCTGGTGCAGGCCGGCCCGCAGCTGTGAGGTAATCTGGCCGCCACAACGGCGGCTTAGGTATGGCACCTTTCGTCGCGGCGCGATCCATCGCACATGCCTGCAGCGGCAATATCGCTGATGGATGCGCAATAGATTGCGCCGAGACGGTTGGTGCGGAAATTTAACTAACGTTACTGCTTACTGTCGTCGTGGCGCTGTTTTCCGGGATCGGTAACCACGCACGGATACGTAATCCGCCGCGTTCACTGTCGCCAATCTCCAGCGATCCGTCATGCGCATCGATAATACGCTGCACAATCGCCAGACCCAGGCCGGTGCCGCTGGTGCTGCGCGCGCTGTCGCCACGCACAAACGGCTGGAACAGATGCTGTAGCTGATCCGGCTTGATACCCGGGCCATCATCCTCCACCTGGAACCATGCGCGATTCAATTCCTGACCGCTGCTGACTTTAATCCAGCCATTGCCGTAACGTGCCGCGTTGACCACCAGATTCGCCACCGCGCGTTTAATCGACAGCGGGTTAATGTCCAGCATCAGCTCGGCGTCCATCACCGCATTCTCAATTTCGCGCTCGTAGCCGCTCTCCGCCGCCACCACTTCGCCCAGCACGCTATTCAGATCGGCGCGCTCGGTCTGCATCTCCTGCCCGGTGCGCAGATAATCAATGAACTGCTCAATGATGGCGTTGCACTCTTCAATGTCTTTATTGATCGACTCGGCCAGGTAACCATCTTCTTCGCCCATCATCTCGGTGGCGAGACGGATGCGCGTCAGCGGCGTGCGTAAATCATGGCTGACGCCGGCCATCAGCAGCGTACGATCGTCGGCCAGCTGCTTCACGCCCGCCGCCATCTGGTTGAAGGCGCGCGTCACCGAACGCACTTCCGAGGCACCGTATTCGCGCAGCGGTGGCGGAATAATGCCTTTCCCGACCTGCAACGCAGCGTGTTCGAGATCGACTAAGGGTCGGTTTTGGATACGGATAAAAAGCCAGGCACCGCCAATCGCCAGCAGCATTATTGCCAGGGTATAGCGGAACAGCGGTGAGAAGTCGCCCTGATGGATTTCGGTCAGCGGCACGCGCACCCAGATATCCGGCGACAGCCAGGTTTTCAGCCAGACCACCGGCGAGTTTTTGTTAACCTCAACCCGCACGTCGGTCGGCCCGCCCAGCTGCTGCGCCATCTGTTCACTGAGGAATTCGTAATGCTGCGCCCAGCGCAGCCCGCTCTCTTCCGCCGCCGCGTTGGTGTACAACGAAATGCCCAGCTCACGATAAATCTCGCGCCGGAAGGCCGGCGGCACTTCCAGCTGCGTGCCATCCTCCAGCTGCAGCCGGTCGGTCATCAGCATACGCACTTCGTAGGCGAGGACTTTGTTGAACTGCTGCAGGCTGGGAAGAATGGCAAAATTGAGCACCACCAGGTAGGTCGTTACCAGGCTGACGAACAGCAAGGTAACGATCAACAACAGGGTGCGGGCAAACGAACTGCGGGGTGAGAAGCGCAATCGCCTCATGCTTTGCTGCCGTCCGGAACGAACACGTAGCCAAGGCCCCAGACGGTCTGGATGTAGCGCGGATGCGCCGGATCTTCTTCGACCATGCGGCGCAGACGAGAGATCTGCACGTCGATAGAACGCTCCATCGCACTGTACTCACGTCCGCGCGCCAGGTTCATCAGCTTATCGCGCGACAGCGGCTCACGCGGATGGCTCACCAGCGCTTTCAGCACCGCGAACTCTCCGCTGGTCAGCGGCATCGGCTCATCTTCACGGAACATTTCGCGCGTGCCGAGGTTCAGTTTGAACTTACCGAAGGCGATGACGGCTTCTTCCTGCGATGGCGCGCCCGGCAGCTCATTGGCCTGACGACGCAGCACGGCACGAATACGCGCCAGCAGCTCACGCGGGTTGAACGGTTTTGGAATGTAGTCATCGGCGCCGATTTCCAGCCCCACGATACGATCGACCTCTTCACCTTTCGCGGTGACCATGATGATCGGCATCGGGTTACTCTGGCTCCGCAGACGACGGCAAATTGACAGGCCATCTTCGCCCGGCAGCATCAAATCGAGCACCATCAAATGGAATGATTCGCGGGTCAGCAGACGATCCATCTGCTCGGCGTTGGCGACACTGCGCACCTGAAAGCCCTGTTCGGTGAGATAGCGTTCGAGCAGTGCGCGCAGACGCATATCATCATCGACGACCAGAATTTTGTAGTTCTCTTGCATGTTCAACTCCCAAAGGCGCCATTGCCTGAGCCGATATTGTGTAAAAAAGATGCCCGTCTGTGACAGTCATTAATGGTTTATATTCTAGCCGAAATTGTTACAAAGCATATTAAACAGCAGCTTATCTTTAATTTTGACCGCGAACTGCGGCTTCGCTCGCGCTTTTCTGACTGATTTTGACGCCGTTTAGCGCTTGTCTGAAAATCAGCGCCGTTTTCTGCCGGCGACTGGTCCAGCCGGGCCGTCCCGCTTGCGCCGTCAGGCGGGGCGCGCCATTTGGCTTAAGTTTCGCGGGCAGAATAGGCCGCTGGCGGCGCTCAGCAGCATAAAATAGCGCGTTTTCGCCACTGACTGCGCATCCGCGCTCGGAACAGTGCCAGTGCGCGCGCAAAATAAGGCCACCATTAAATAAAGCCATTTAAATCAGTCAGTAAACTCCCCTTTCCTCTGCGCAAATGATCTCCGACACTGCATCGGTACCTGCTTACTGAGTTCATGTGGAGAAGAAAGATGAAAAAAACCGTTGTTCTGCTGAGCGCTCTGGTACTCACCAGCCTCACACAGGTTCAGGCCGCTACGCCAGCGGGCGAAGCCGCCGGCGCACAGGCGTCGACCACGGCCAAAGGTAATTCAGATGCCATCGGCATCGGTGCCGTGGGTGCCCTGCTCGGTGTGGCGCTGGCCACCATGGGCGGCGGCGATCACGGCGGCAGCAGCACCTCAACGACCACGGCGACCACGCCGGGCAAATAACGCTTATCTGGCGCGGCAAGGCTGCGGCGCTTCCCCCTCTTATACTGCCAGCCCTTTCGCCAGCGGAGAATAAGTTGCGCCCCGGCTTGTTTCACCAGGCCATTACTCTCCGCCTCTTTTTTCCTCACTTTCCGTGACGTACTCAATGCGGTTCACAAACCACACCTTCTGTCCTTCCGGCGTGTTTACCGTCACCTCGTCATCCACCTCTTTTTTGATCAGCGCGCGCGCCATCGGCGAGTCGATGGAGATGTAATCTTTCACCGTATCGCCATAGATCTCGTCCGGTCCGACGATGCGAAAACGCTTCACGTCGCCCTGCTCATTCTCCACTTCCACCCAGGCACCGAAGAACACTTTGCCCTCCTGCTGCGGCGCATAATCGACAATTTTCAGCTCGGCGAGGCACTTACGCAGATAGCGCACGCGGCGATCGATCTGGCGCAGCAGACGCTTGTTGTAGGTGTAATCGGCGTTTTCGGAGCGATCGCCCAGGCTGGCGGCCCAGGAGACAATGCGGGTGATTTCCGGCCGCTTCTCATTCCACAGATGGTCGTGCTCAGCACGCAGCTTGTTATAGCCTTCGCGGGTAATCAGTTGGGTTTTCATCGCTTCACTCGTGGTTACAGCCTCGTTACTGCACAGAGGCTATCACAAAGCGTCACTTGCCCGGACAGGCACCCAGCGTCTTTTTCATCAGGCGCACGTAATCGGCGACCAGACCGGGCGTCCAGGTCATGATTTCGGCCCGCTCGCGCAGCACGCAGGCGCCCCAGAATGCCGGCTGCAGCAGCAGGGCAAACACCTGCGGCAAACGCCGGCCATAATAGCCTTCGAACGCCACATCCAGCGCATCCACCACCGTCGTTGAGCAATTTTTTGCCGTCAGGTTATACAGGCTGTCGCCGCGGTTGGCCTGCCAGTAGCTGGCAAGCGCCTGCCGGTTGTAATACTGAAAGCTGAAGGTTAAATCCGGGCTGCGCCAGTCGGCGACCTCTGCCGCCAGCGAGGGAAGAAAACGGCCGGGGCGATCGTTAATCTGCCCGGCCAGCAGCAGACGCGGCAGCTCATGCGGCTGCGGATCGATCTCCTGCTGCGGATAAAGGCTGATGTAGCCGCGCTCGCCAAAGCTCAGTGCCGCGTGGCCGGTACAAAAGTGCCCTTCACCGTTGATCACGCCGATATAACGATCGATCACGTAGCGCTTCGGCTGTTTATCCGCTTCAGCCTGTGCCTGCCAGACGTGGACATACAGCGGCAATGCCGCGGCGACCGGCGGAAAGCTGGCCCGATGCCACGGCCTGAGCCGCGCGATGTTGCGATGGCCGCGACAAAACCACGGCAGCAGCGTGACGGACTGGCCCACCGGCAGGCGCTGCCACTGCAGCCAGACGCGCCACACCGTCAGGCTGAACGACAGCAGCAGCAGCACCAGCCAGCCGCCCAGCAGCAGGCAGGTATGAATGTGGTCGTCAACAAACAGCACCACGCTCAGCACCATCTCGCCGCAGCCCAGCATAAAATGTCGCACCCAGCGCTGGCGCTGAATCAGCGCCGCACTCAGGCAGCGAAACAGGCCGTTAAACAGCAGGCAGATCTCCATCACCGCCAGCAGCAGTTTCTTCAGCTGCCTTTCGTCACCGTGCCACAGCGCGCCGGCCAGTAGCGTACTAACAAAAATCAGGGAAAACAGCAGATTGAGCCAGCGTTGCAGCGACACTTCACCGCTCAGCAGGTTGAACAGCAGCATCACCAACAGCAGCAACGCCAGCACCTGCAGCGACAGATTGATATGCCCATCGACCAGCACATCCGTCACGATCATCGCAGCCAGCAGCACGCCGCACAGCGCCAGGCCATAAATCAGCAGACGATAACGTACCAGCAGCTCGCGTCCGGCCAGCAGCAGCAGTAATTTGAGCATTCCTTCGCCTCCTTCCGTGGTATGGCGCGGATTATAAAGCACAGCCGCTGCGCATCAGGCAGAAACCGCCGTGTCATTGCGCTGGGGTTTAACGCATAGGTGGCTAAGTTTTCTGTATTGCGCGCTGCATTCAGAAAAAGACGGATTCACCGGCCAGCGGCTGGCAATTTGCGGCCTCAGTCCGTATAACTGTCCCCTATTTCTAACCCTGTGTAAGCAAGACCGTTACTGATGATGAAAGATTCGCTGAGCCAGATTATCGCAGGTGAGCTGAAGGCACGCGCCGACCAGGTTGACGCCGCCATTCGCTTGCTGGACGAAGGGAACACCGTGCCGTTTATCGCACGTTACCGTAAGGAAGTGACCGGCGGGCTGGATGACACCCAGCTGCGTACGCTGGAGAGCCGTCTCGGCTATCTGCGTGAGCTGGAGGAACGCCGCCAGTCGATTCTGAAATCCATTGATGACCAGGGCAAACTGACGCCGGAATTAGCCACTGCCATCAACGGCACGCTGAATAAAACCGAGCTGGAAGATCTCTATCTGCCCTACAAACAGAAGCGCCGCACGCGCGGGCAGATCGCCATCGAAGCCGGGCTGGAACCGCTGGCAGAGACGCTGTGGAACGACGCATCTCAGGATCCCGAGCAGCTGGCAGCCCGTTATGTCGACGCGGACAAAGGTGTCGCCGATGTGCGTGCTGCGCTGGATGGCGCACGCTATATCCTGATGGAGCGCTTTGCCGAAGACGCTACGCTGCTGGCGAAAGTGCGTGAATATCTGTGGAAGAACGCCCATCTGGTTGCCCGCGTAGTGGAAGGTAAAGAAGAAGAAGGCGCCAAGTTCCGCGACTACTTCGACCATCACGAAGCGCTGAGCAGCGTGCCGTCGCACCGCGCGCTGGCCATGTTCCGTGGCCGTAACGAAGGCATTTTACAGCTGTCGCTCAATGCCGATCCGCAGTTCGACGAAGCACCGCGCGAAAGCTACGGTGAAACGCTGATCGCCGACCACCTTGGCCTGCGCCTGAACAACGCACCGGCCGACAGCTGGCGCAAGGCGGTGGTGAGCTGGACCTGGCGCATCAAAGTCCTGCTGCACCTCGAAACCGAACTGATGGGCACCATCCGCGAGCGGGCGGAAGACGAAGCGATCAATGTGTTTGCCCGTAATCTGCACGATCTGCTGATGGCGGCACCGGCCGGCATGCGTGCCACCATGGGCCTCGATCCAGGCCTGCGCACCGGGGTAAAAGTGGCGGTGGTCGATGCCACCGGCAAGCTGGTCGCGACCGACACCATCTATCCGCATACCGGCCAGGCGGCCAAAGCCGCGACCTCGGTGGCGGCGCTGTGCGCGAAGCATCAGGTTGAACTGGTGGCCATCGGTAACGGCACCGCATCACGCGAAACCGAACGCTTCTTCCTTGATGTGCAGAAGCAGTTCCCGCAAATCAAAGCGCAGAAAGTGATCGTCAGCGAGGCCGGTGCATCGGTCTATTCCGCGTCCGAACTGGCGGCGCAGGAGTTCCCCGATCTCGACGTTTCGCTGCGCGGTGCGGTGTCTATCGCCCGTCGTCTGCAGGATCCGCTGGCGGAGCTGGTTAAAATCGACCCGAAATCGATTGGCGTTGGCCAGTATCAGCATGATGTCAGCCAGAGCCAGCTGGCGAAAAAACTTGATGCGGTGGTGGAAGACTGCGTGAACGCCGTGGGCGTTGACCTGAATACCGCCTCGGTGGCGCTGCTGACGCGCGTCGCCGGCCTGACGCGCATGATGGCGCAGAATATTGTCAGCTGGCGTGACGAAAACGGCCGTTTCCAGAACCGGCAGCAGCTGCTCAAGGTGAGCCGCCTCGGCCCGAAAGCCTTTGAACAGTGCGCCGGCTTCCTGCGCATTAACCACGGCGATAACCCGCTGGATGCGTCAACGGTGCATCCGGAAGCCTATCCGCTGGTGGAGCGCATTCTCGCCGCCACGGAACAGGCGCTGAATGAACTGATGGGCAATCCGGGTAGCCTGCGCGACCTGAATGCGCGCGACTTCACCGATGAGCGTTTCGGGCTGCCGACCGTCACCGATATCATCAAAGAGCTGGAGAAACCGGGCCGCGATCCGCGTCCGGAGTTCAAAACCGCGCAGTTTGCCGAAGGCGTGGAGACGCTCAACGACCTGCTGCCGGGCATGGTGCTGGAAGGTGCGGTGACCAACGTGACCAACTTCGGCGCGTTCGTCGATATCGGCGTGCATCAGGACGGCCTGGTGCACATCTCTTCGCTGTCGGACAAATTCGTAGACGATCCGCATCAGGTGGTGAAAGCCGGCGATATCGTCAAAGTGAAGGTGATGGAAGTCGATCTGCAGCGTAAGCGTATCGCGCTGACCATGCGTCTGGATGAGCAGCCGGGTGAAAGCAACGCGCGCAGCGGCGGCAACCGTGGCGCAGGCAAAGAGGCCGCGCGGCCGGCCGCCGGTGCCAAAGGCCGCGGCAAACCTGCCAGCGCCAGCGTCGGTAACAGTGCGATGGGCGATGCGCTGGCGGCGGCCTTTGGGAAGAAACGCTAAGCAGCGCGCGAGTACAGGAGGTTGATAAATTGTCCTGGCGGACTACGCTGAAAAAACCGTGTGAAAAAATGACCTTCCGCGTAACCCGGCGATCCGATGGACATTATCAACTTCCTGCTCGATGAGATTTATGAAGGTAGCTTCCCCGTCGCGGCGCGCGAGCGCCTGCTTTCGCACATCCGCGCGGCGCGCGACACGGTAAAGCTGCCGCGTAAAGCGCACTGGGATGAAAAAGACGTGGTGCTGATCAGTTACGCCGACCAGTTCCGCGAACCCGAGCAGCCCACGCTCGCCAGCTTTACGCGCTTTTATCAGCAGCATCTGCAGTCCACCTTCAGCCTGGTGCATCTGCTGCCATTTTTCCCCTACTCGTCCGACGATGGCTTCTCGGTTATCGATTACCACAAAGTGAACCCGATTTGCGGTGACTGGCGGCACATCACGGCGCTGCACAGCGAAACCCGGCTGATGTTCGATTTCGTCTGTAACCACATGTCGGCGCACAGCGCATGGTTTCGCCACTTTCTGGCGCAGGATGCCGGCTGGGACGACTTCTTTATCAGCATGCCGCCCGCCACCGATCTCAGTGCCGTGACGCGCCCGCGCACCTCACCGCTGCTGACGCCGTTTACCCTCGCTAACGGCGACACGCGCTTTATCTGGACCACCTTCAGCGCCGACCAAATCGATCTCAACTTCGCCAATCCGCAGGTGCTGATCCGCATGGTGGGCGTACTGCTGGATTATCTCAACAAAGGCGCGGATTACGTGCGGCTGGACGCGGTGGGCTACATGTGGAAAACGCCGGGCACACGCTGTATCCATCTGACCAAAACCCATCAGCTGGTGAAGCTGTTTCGCGCCATCGCCAACGAAGTCGCGCCAGGTACGGTGATCGTGACCGAAACCAACGTGCCGCATCAGGATAACATCAGCTATTTCGGCAACGGCCACGACGAAGCGCAGATGGTTTACCAGTTTTCGCTGCCACCGCTGGTGCTGCACGCCATTCACTCCGGCTCGGCGCGCGCGCTGCGCCAGTGGGCCAGCACGCTTGAGCCCGGTGATGGCGGCACCACCTTCTTCAATTTTCTCGCCTCGCACGACGGCATTGGCCTCAATCCGGCACGCGGAATTTTGTCGGAAGTCGAGATTGTGGCGCTGGTGCGTGAACTGGCGCTGGAGGGCGCGCTGGTATCTTATAAAAACAATCCGGACGGCAGCACCAGCCCGTATGAAATCAACGTCACCTATCTCGATGCGCTTAATCACCAGACCGACGATGACGACACGCGCCTGCGCCGCTTCCTGCTGGCGCACGCGATTCTGCTGGCGTTTCCCGGCGTGCCCGCCATCTATATTCAAAGCATCCTCGGCTCGCGCAATGATAACGAGGGCGTGCGCGCCGCCGGGCACAACCGCGCCATCAACCGGGAAAAGTACAGCCTGCGCGACATCGAACAGCAAATCAGCGGCGGCAACCCGCTGCGTCAGCAGGTGTTTGAGCGGCTTAGCGCGCTGATTCAGCTGCGCACGCGTCAGCCGGCGTTTCATCCGGATAATCCGATGACGCTGCTGGAAAGCGACAACGCGGTGCTGCTGCTGCGCCGCCACGCGGCGGACAGCGATGAGGGATTACTGTGCGTATTCAACCTCAGCAGCCGCGAGATCAGCACCACGCTGCCGCAGGCGCGTCATTTTCAGGATGTGATCAGCGGGCAGCGCGTGGATGGCAGCCAGCCGCTGGTGCTGGCCGCCTGGCAGTTTATGTGGCTGCGTGGATAAACTGCTGTACCTGCTGGCAGAACGCCTCCGGGTGCGAAATAAACGGCGCGTGTGCGGCCTTCGCGATGACAACCGACTGCGAATGCGGCCAGCGCGCATCCAGCTGCGGCGCAATACGGCGCGGCACCAGGCCATCCAGCGCGCCATAAATACGCAGGAACGGCAGGGTCAGCCCATCCAGCGCGCTGCGCAAATCATCGTGGCGCAGAATGTTTAATCCTCCTTCCAGCACCGCTACCGACGGCATCGGCTGCGACAGCACCACCTCTTTCAGCTGGCGCGCATCCTGACGTGCATTCTCCGTCCCCATGGTCTGCAGCGCGAGAAAGCGCTCCACGGTGCGCTGAAAATCACTGCTCAGCTGCTGCTGGAACGTCGCCAGCGTCTCAGGCTGAATGCCGGGCCATTCATCCCGGGCGGTGAAGCACGGCGACGACGCCACGCTGATCAATGCCGCCACGCGATCGGGCTGACTCAGCGCCAGCTGGCTGGCCACTAAGCCGCCCAGCGACCAGCCGAGCAGCACCGCACGCGCTGGCAATTGCGGTAATAGCTGCTGCGCCATCTGCGCCAGGCTCAGCGGCCCAAATCCCTGGCTGCGGCCAAATCCCGGCAGATCCACCAGATGCAGACGAAAATGCGGGCTGAGTCGCGGAACAATGTGTTGCCACACTTCGGCGTTCAGTCCCCAGCCGTGCAGCAGCACAAGATCGCGATCGCCTGTGCCTGTGGTGTGCCAGTAAAGCGAACTCATCGGTTACACTCCCGAAAAGTGAAAAGGAGGTCGCTATGCTAGCAATCCCGGCCCTGTGTTGGCTATGCCGTCTGCCGCTGCGGATCGCCCGACACGGCCTGTGCAGCGTGTGTCAGCATCAGTTACCGGCGCTGCCGGCGCTCTGTCCCTGCTGCGGGCTGCCAGCCAGCGGCGATCACCCGTGCGGACGCTGCATGCGCCGGCCGCCGCCGTGGCAGGCGCTCACTTGCGTGAGTGATTATGTGCCGCCGCTGAGCGACTGGGTGCAGCAGCTCAAATTCTCGCGCGCAACCGCACTCAGGGTGATGCTGGCACGGCTGCTTTTGTTAAAATTATTAACAAAGCGCCGCGAGCAGCCGTTGCCACGTATCGATCTGGTGCTGAGCGTGCCGCTGCATCGCCGCCGCGCCTGGCAGCGCGGGTATAATCAGGCCGCCCTGCTGGCTAAACCGCTGGCGCGCTGGCTCGGTTGTGAGTACCGCGAAGGTCTGCGCCGGGTGCGGCACGGTGCGGTGCAGCATGTGCTCAGCGCCCGCGCACGGAAAAACAATCTGCGTGGCGCGTTTCGCCTTGAAATGGCGGTGCGCGGACGCCACATCCTGCTTATCGATGATGTGGTGACCACCGGCAGCACGGTGGGGGAAATCAGCCGCTTATTACTGGCGCAGGGCGCGGCCAGCGTACACATAGGATGCCTGTGCCGTACCTTGTAGAGCGTCGGCGTTGGGCGTATTATAACCAGGTATTTTAGTCAACTATTGAGCAATCGCCATGATCCGTATTACTGATACTGCGCAAGAGCACTTCGCAAAACTGCTGTCAAAACAGGAAGATGGCACCCAGATTCGCGTATTCGTTATTAACCCGGGTACGCCAACCGCCGAGTGCGGCGTCTCCTACTGCCCGCCGGATGCGGTCGAAGCCACCGATACCGAACTGAAGTTCGACAAGCTGTCTGCCTATGTTGATGAGCTGAGCGCGCCGTACCTCGAAGATGCGGAAATCGACTTCGTGACCGATAATCTCGGCTCACAGCTGACGCTGAAGGCGCCAAACGCCAAGATGCGTAAAGTGTCGGACGATGCGCCGATGGTTGAGCGCGTGGAGTATCTGCTGCAGGCGCAGATCAACCCGCAGCTGGCCAGCCACGGCGGTCGCGTCTCGCTGATGGAGATCACCGACGAAGGCTATGCCATTCTGCAGTTTGGCGGCGGCTGTAACGGTTGCTCAATGATTGACGTGACGCTGAAAGACGGCATCGAGAAAGAGCTGCTGGCCGCCTTCCCTGAGCTGAAAGGCGTGCGCGACCTCACCGAGCACCAGCGCGGCGAGCACTCTTACTACTGATTGATCACGCGGCAGCCACTCAGGCTGCCGTGTTTTTTACTGCTTCTTACGCCCTTCGTTGACTATCGCCAGCAGCCGCTGCACGTTGCCGTAACTAAACAGCTTCTCCAGCGGTACGCGCAGTTTGCGCCGCCAGTTCGGGTATTCAGCTACCGTGCCCGGCACGTTGACCGGCGTCTCCATTCCCAGCCAGTCCTCCGGCTGCAGCCCGAGCAGGGCGCTGTCGGTGTACGCCAGAAAGCGGTGCACGCCCTGATTCAGCGCAGGCGTCAGACGCTGGCCGGCACGGTTTTTGCTGCGCGCATCAATGGCTCGTGCCTCGCTCAGGGCGTTCAGCAACGCGGTTCTCTGCCGATCGCGGTCCGCGATGGCCGCCTTAAGCATGCTGCGTTTAGCAAACAGCCCCAGCTGCTGGCGCAACTGCAGATCGGCGGCATGCCAGAATCCGCTCAGCGTCGGCAAATCATGGGTACTGGCGCTGGCAATCGACTGGCGCGGATAGGCTGCCGGTGGGCGGAACTGTCCGTCCTCCCCGCACTCGAACATCAGCACCTTCCACGAAAAAATGCCGCGATCGCGCAGCAGGCTGACGATCTCCTGCGGCACGGTACCGAGATCTTCACCGATCACCATGCAGCGCTGGCGCTGACTCTCAAGGGCGAGGATCGCCAGCAGATCGTGCACCGGATAAGCGACGTAGGCGCCTTTGTCCGCGCTTTCACCGTAGGGAATCCACCACAAACGCAGCAGTGCCATGACGTGGTCGATACGCAGCGCCCCGCAGTCGCGCATATTGGCGCGCAGCAGATCGATAAAAGGCTGATAGCCACGCGCGCGCAGTACGTGTGGATCGAGCGGCGGCAGCGCCCAGTTCTGTCCGAGCGGGCCAAGCGGATCCGGCGGTGCGCCCACCGACGCGCCCAGCTTATACAGTTGCGGGTCCTGCCAGGTTTCCGCACTGTGCTGCGCCACGCCAACCGCCAAATCACGGTATAACCCGACCGCCATCCCCAGCTGCTGGCTGCGCTGCCAGCAGGCGGCGAACTGCTGCTGGGCCAGCCACTGCAGCCAGCTCCAGAACAGGATGTCGTCCTCATGCTGTGCGCACCACTGCTGCACCTCCGGCTGCTGCGCCTGCTGCCAGCCTGACGGCCACTTTTCCCAGCCCCACTCGTCGGGATGCTGCTGACTGCGCGCTGCCACGATGGCATCAAATGCCGCCTGGTAGCGCAGCGCATCGCCGCCTTCCGCAAGAAATTGCTGAAACGCCGGCTGCTGTGCCAGCTGCGGCTGCGCGTGCTGCCAGGCAAAGCGCAGCGCGGTCAGCTTGAGCGTCGTCACTGCGCGGTAATCGACAAACCTTGCGCTGCGCGCCTGTTGCAGCGCCTTGCGCGTTGGCGCACTGTGCCACCAGCGCTGGGCGGCTTCACTGTGAGTGAAGGCGTCGA
This sequence comes from Pantoea dispersa, assembly GCF_035783935.1. Lineage (GTDB taxonomy): Bacteria > Pseudomonadota > Gammaproteobacteria > Enterobacterales > Enterobacteriaceae > Pantoea > Pantoea dispersa_C. Next base: position 94,863 of record NZ_JALKOV010000010.1, read on the forward strand.
TCTGGTTGATGTCGATGTACAGCACGTTGAGCCAGCGGCGCGAGCTCGGGCTGTACGGACTGATGTGATCCGGCTGCGCCGGGTAGAGCGCGTGCAGCGGGTTAAGCCCGATGAAATCGCCGCCGTGAGCGGCGACCTGCTCCAGCATCTGCATCAGGTCGCCGAAATCGCCGATGCCCCAGTTATGCGCCGAGCGCAGCGTATAGAGCTGCACCAGCGCGCCCCAGCGCTTTTCCCCCTGCGCCAGCGCCGGCGGCAGATAACAGCGCGCCGGTGCAATGATAATGCGCGTCTGCCACTGCTGGCCTGAGGTGCTCAGCGTGAGCTGATGGTAGCCTTCGGGCAGCTCTGCCGGCAGCACCAGGCTTTCTCCCGCGCTCAGCGTGCCGTCATAGTGCTGCCCCTGCTCGCTGACCAGCTGCCAGCGGTAGTCGTCGCTGCCCTGCGGCGTCAGTTCAGGCAGCCCGGGCGGCGTGAACACCAGCACCGGCGGCAGCGGCGACGCGTTGTCCGCCGGCGTGTCCATCAGCGCCAGCAACGCGCGTTTGGTGTCATCGCTGATGGTCTGTGACTCGCCTTGATTATTGATAAAACTCAGTGCGATACCGGCATCCCGTGCAGCCTGATCCAGTTTCTTCATGGCCATGTCGTCTCCTTCTTTGCCGTGCGCACATCACGCATTCAGCGTCATTTTCCGGCGGCTCAGCTTCAGCGCGCCGCCTGCCAGATACGCTGTTGGTAATCCCGAATCGAACGATCGGCACTGAAGCGGCCGGTATGCGCGGTGTTGAGAATCGCCGCTTTGGTCCACGCTTCCGGATTGCGCCACAGCGCTTCGACACGCTGCTGCGCCGCGATATAGGCAGCGAAATCGGCCAGCACCAGCCACGGATCGCCCTGTTTAGTCAGGCTTTCCAGCAGCGGCGCAAACGCCTGCCGGTCGCCGTTGCTGAATTTGCCCTTCTCCAGCTCCTTCAGCAAACCGTCGAGATAGCGATCGTGCTTACGCAGCTTCTTCGGACTGTAACCGCCGGCCTTCAGCGCTTTTACTTCATCCATCGTGTTGCCGAAGATAAAGATATTTTTCTCTCCGACCGCCTCGGCAATCTCCACGTTAGCCCCGTCCAGCGTTCCGATCGTCAGCGCGCCGTTGAGCGCCAGCTTCATGTTGCCGGTACCGGAGGCTTCATAGCCGGCCGTGGAGATCTGCTCAGAGAGATCGGCCGCCGGAATCATCAGTTCGGCGGCGGTAATCCGGTAATCCGGCACAAAAACCACCCTGAGGCGATCGCCCACCAGCGGGTCGTTATTGATCACCTCCGCGACTTTATTGATGGCACAGATAATGTTTTTTGCCAGGAAATAGCCGGGCGCCGCCTTGGCACCAAACAAAAAGACGCGCGGCACGAAGTCGGGATTGTCCGGGTTATCGCGCAGCTGGCGATAGCAGTGCAGGATGTGCAGCAGACTGAGATGCTGGCGTTTGTATTCATGCAGGCGCTTGATCTGCACATCAAACAGCGCGTCAGGATTGATATCGATGCCGGTCACGCGTTTGATGTATACCGTCAGCCGCAGTTTGTTTTGCTGCTTGATGGTGCGGAACTGCTGGCGAAAGCTTTTCTTCTGCGCCAGCGGCGCCAGCCATTCCAGCGCGTCGAGATCGTTGGCCCACTCGACCTGCAGGCTGTCATCAATCAGCGCGGACAGCAGCGGGTTGCACTGCTTCAGCCAGCGGCGCGGCGTGATGCCGTTGGTGACGTTATGGAATTTGTGCGGCCACAGCTGGTGATATTCCGGGAACAGATCGTGCACCACCAGCTGCGAATGCAACGCCGCCACGCCGTTGACGGCGAAACAGCTCACAACGCACAGGTTAGCCATGCGCACTTCGCCGTCGCTCACCACAGCCAGCTTGTGCCAGAGGGCGCTGTCGTTCGGCCAGCGCTGTTTGACCTGCTGCTTCAGCTGGCGATTAATCTGCTTAATGATTTGCAGATGGCGCGGCAGCAGTTCGCGCAGCAGGCTTTCAGGCCAGCGTTCCAGCGCTTCCGGCATCAGCGTGTGATTGGTATACGCGAAGGTGCGGCTGGTGATGTGCCAGGCGTCATCCCAGCTCAGCCCGTGTTCATCCAGCAGCAGACGCAGCAGCTCCGGAATGGCGATGGTGGGATGAGTATCGTTGAGCTGAATCACCTCGAAATCTGGCAGCGTATCCAGCGCCCGCCCCGCCTGCCGGTGCCGGCGCAATATGTCGCTCACCGCGCAGGCGCACTGAAAATATTGCTGCATCAACCGCAGGCGTTTACCGGGCGCATGGTTGTCGTTGGGATAGAGCACTTTGGTCAGCTTGTCGGCTTCAATGCCCGGCTGCTCCGCCTGCAGGAATTTGCCGGCGTTAAACAGCGTCAGGTCAAACGGCTGCGCGCTGCTGGCTTGCCACAGCCGCAGCGGCAGCGTGATACCGTTGCGATAACCGATTACCGGCAGATCCCAGGCTTCGCCAATCAGCTGCTGTGCCGGACGCCACTCAATGCTGCCGTCGTCGCGCTTTTTAACCTTACCACCCAGCCCCACCACTACATCCAGCGCGGAGTTGTGGCGGAACCACGGATAGCGATCGCGCTGCCAGTCGTCCGGTGCTTCCTGCTGCTGTCCGGCCACAAACGTCTGGCGAAATAGGCCGTACTGATAGTTGAGACCGTGCCCCATCGCCGGCTGACCGACGGTGGCCATCGCATCCATGTAGCAGGCCGCAAGCCGTCCCAGACCGCCGTTGCCCAGCGCCGGATCGACCTCCTCCTCCAGCAGTTCAGTCAGCTCAACCTGATGTTCTGCCAGCGCGGCGGCCACCGCGTTATACCAGCCGAGATTGAGCAGGTTATTGCCGGTCAGCCGGCCGGGCAGAAACTCCATTGAGAGATAATTAACGTGGCGCTGAGCGCTTTTCGGCGGCACCGGCGGCTGTGCGGCGAGCAGCTCCATCAGCGCCCGGCTGAGCGCCTGCCACCACTGATGCGGCGTCATCTGCCGGGCGGAAGTCAGTCCGAGCTGCTGCCACTGGCGGGTCAGCGCGGCGTCAAAGCGGGTTTTATTGAATTTTAGCGGCGACATAGTGCATCCCTTTGCATCCGAAACGGTAAACACGGGCAAGCGCAAATCTGAAAGAGTAAGTTAAGCCGGGGACGCTGAAAAAAGCGACAGGGAAATGAAGATGCAGTGAAAAAAGGCGTGCCGCTGCGGCCTGGTCGCCATCAATGGCGACCCTACAACAAGCGCGATGTCCCAGGTGCGGTTCGGTAACTATGGCAAGTGCATCGTAGGGTGCGCATTGATGCGCACCTGGTAATTCATGCGCACCTGGGAAATCAGCACAGTTCCAGATGCACTTCGTGCTGTTCAATCACTTTCAGCACGCTTAACGGCGGGGTTTGATCGGTGTACAGGTAATCAATCAGGCTCATGTTGCCAAGGTTAACCATGGCGTTACGGCCAAACTTGGAGTGATCCACCACCAGCATCACGCAGCGCGAGTTCTCGATAATGGCGCGTTTGGTGCGTACTTCGTGATAGTCGAACTCCAGCAGCGAACCGTCCATATCAATACCGCTGATGCCGAGAATGCCGTAATCAAGCCGGAACTGTGAGATGAAGTCGAGCGTGGCTTCCCCCATGATGCCGCCGTCGCGCGTGCGTACTTCGCCGCCGGCGATAATCACGCGGAAATCCGGCTTGCTCATCAGCAAAATCGCCACGTTGAGGTTGTTGGTGACGATACGCAGATTGTTGTGGTTGAGCAGCGCATGCGCCACCGCTTCCGGCGTGGTGCCGATATCAATAAACAGCGTGGCGCCGTCCGGGATTTGGCTCGCCACGCGCTCGGCGATGCGCGCTTTCTCCGCCGACCACATCATTTTGCGATCCTGCCACGCGGTGTTTTCCGAGCTGGACGGCAGTGCCGCGCCGCCGTGATGGCGCTGAATTTTGTTCTGATCGGCCAGATCGTTCAGGTCGCGCCGGATCGTCTGCGGGCTGACCTCAAAGTGATCCACCAGCTCTTCCGTACTGACATACCCCTGACGCCGGACCAGATCGATAATGGCGTCATGACGTTGCGTCTGCTTCACATCTCTCTCCTCGGCTCAAGGCCGTGTTCTTTTTATCCTGCTGCTAGCGACGTGCGCGTTTGCGCGTATCAACGAACGCCATCGCCAGCCCCACCAGCAAACCGGTGACGTGCGCAGCGTTCGCGATCGACAGGCCAAAGGCGCCGTACCAGCCAATCACCAGCCATACAATAGCGAAGCCAATCAGGCCGCGCTCGAGATAAATGCCACTTTCGGGATCGCGCTCGCCGCGCAGCCAGCAGTAGCCCATCAGCGCATAGACCACGCCGGACAGACCGCCAAACAGCACGCCGCTGAACTTCGCCTGCATCCAGCCGCTCAGCAGTGCCGAAATCAGCATAATCACAAATAGTTTACCGCTGCCGAGGCGCTTCTCGACCGCGCCGCCGAGATACCACCACCACATCAGGTTGAACAGAATGTGCAGCAGCGAGAAGTGCAGCAGCGCGTGGCTGAACCAGCGCCACACCTGAAAATATTGTGATGAATCTGCCGGCCAGGCCAGCCAGCCGAGCACCACATCGTCGCCGACGATCTGCATCAGAATAAACACCGCGATGCAGGCCATCATGATGGTCAGGGTGAGCGGGCCCGCGCGTTCACGGATGTTTGCCCAGATGTTGCTGCGCTCATAACGGAGTCCGCTGGCGGTGGTGCCGCTGTGCCAGCTCGCCGCCTGATAGCGCGGATGGTTAGGATCGCGCACGAACTGCGCGAGTTCGTTTTCGACCATCTCCAGCTTGCTGTCGTCATCCAGCACAATGACATAGTGGCTTTCGCGCTCAATCCGCAGCGTGACGCCGCGCGTCGCCATGTAATCGACAAACGCCTGTGCCATGCGCGGCTGGTTAAACTGGGTAATGCGCATCATGCGGTGCTCTCCTTCCTTTTGTCGGTCGATCAGAGGCTGCCGGTCGCCACCTGCGTCGGAAACGCGGCGCGCCAGGCATCAAAACCGCCGTCGATGCTGTAGACGTCGCTAAAGCCCTGGCTTAACAGGAACTGCGCCGCGCCTTTACTGCTGTTGCCGTGATAGCACATCACCAGCACCGGCTGGTCGTGCTGCGCGCCGGCGATGAATGTTGCCAGATTGTCATTGGTCAGATGCTGGGCGCCGGTGGCGTGGCCCATGGCGAAGCTTTGCGGATCGCGGATGTCCACCAGCTGGGCACCCTGTGCCAGATGTTCATTAGCCTGCAGGACGTTAATACACTCGAAGGTTTCCATGGGTCTCTCATTACCTCGTCATCAATTGGCGTTAGTTTACCCTGATAAGCCGCCGCGATAACCTGACAAATTCTGTGGATATGTGATTTTTTTCCTGCCGAAATGTTAGCTATATCACGCAAGAATGTTTTTATTGAGTTAAGCGCTGGCGTCAATGTTGGTTTCCGACTATTATTACGCTCGAAAACGAACATTTTAGAACTATTCCGAACATCGGAGGAGATGACGTGGAAACCAAAGACCTGATCGTGATCGGCGGCGGCATCAACGGTGCCGGCATTGCAGTGGATGCTGCAGGACGCGGCCTGTCAGTGCTGATGCTGGAGGCGCGGGATTTGGCCTGTGCAACCTCCTCTGCCAGTTCCAAGCTGATTCACGGTGGCCTGCGCTATCTGGAACACTACGAATTCCGTCTGGTAGGCGAAGCGCTGGCCGAACGTGAAGTGCTGCTGAAAATGGCCCCGCACATCGCCTTCCCAATGCGTTTCCGTCTGCCACACCGCCCGCATCTGCGCCCGGCGTGGATGATCCGCATGGGCCTGTTTATGTACGATCGTCTGGGTAAGCGCACTACGCTGCCGGGCAGTAAAGGTCTGCGTTTTGGCGCGGAATCGGCCCTGAAGCCAGAAATCACGCGCGGTTTCGAATATTCCGACTGCTGGGTGGACGATGCGCGCATGGTGGTGCTTAACGCGCAGGAAGTGGTGAAACAGGGCGGTGAAGTGCGCACCCGCACCCGCGTGACCCGCGCCTGGCGTGAAGCCGGCCTGTGGATGGTGGAAGCGGAAGACGTCGATACCGGCAAAACCTATACCTGGCGCGCCAAAGGGCTGGTTAACGCCGCCGGTCCCTGGGTGAAGCAGTTCTTTGACGACGGCCTGAAGCTGAAATCGCCGTACGGTATCCGCCTGATTAAAGGTAGCCATATTGTGGTGCCGCGCGTGCACACCGAGAAGCAGGCCTACATTCTGCAGAACGAAGATAACCGTATCGTGTTTGTGATTCCGTGGATGGATGAGTTCTCCATCATTGGCACCACCGATGTGGAATACAAAGGCGATCCGAAGAACGTCAAAATTGATGACAACGAAATCAGCTATTTGCTGAAGGTGTTTAATGCGCACTTCAAAAAGCAGCTGACCAGTGACGACATCGTCTGGACCTATTCCGGTGTGCGTCCGCTGTGCGATGATGAATCCGATTCACCGCAGGCGATCACCCGTGATTACACGCTGGACGTGCATGACGATAACGGTCAGGCACCGCTGCTGTCCGTGTTCGGCGGCAAGCTGACCACCTATCGCAAGCTGGCGGAGCATGCGCTGGAGAAACTGGCGAAATACTATCCTGATGCCGGTCCGGCGTGGACCAAAAACGCTGTGCTGCCAGGCGGTGACTTCTCCGGCACGCGTGAAGACTACACCGCCAGCCTGCGCCGTCGCTATCCGTTCATCAGCGAAGGCATGGCGCGTCACTTCGCCCGTACCTACGGCAGCCGTACTGAAGTGCTGCTGGAAGGCGCGAAGAGCCGTGAAGATCTGGGTGAAAACTTTGGCCACGAATTCTATGAAGCCGAACTGCGTTACCTGGTGAAACACGAATGGGTACGTGAACTGGACGACGCCATCTGGCGCCGCACCAAACAGGGCATGTGGCTGAGCGAAGCCGAACAGGCGCGCATCCGTGACTGGCTGGCAGAAAACGGCCAGAAACCGGCGCTGTCGCTGGCTTCGTAATCGCCTTAAGCATTGTCCACAACCCCGCCACCGCGCGGGGTTTTTGTTTTTTCTTTTAGAGCCTTTAATAAAAATGGCCCCATCACCTACTATTTTTATGCATTGGGCGAGGGATACCAGCCATTGGAAAAAGAGGACCGTATTTGTTTCAAGCAAATGCAACCCCCTGCTAATTGCCTGGATAAAAATTTACTGATGAAAATTCAGCGGGCGCAGGATGGGGGCGTGATGTTCTCACTGGATTCAGGAAATTACACAGTGAACAAAGGCAACGAAATAAGTCAATTGCAGAAGCGTAATTGATACATAGCGCGATAAATCGCGCCGCTACAGTGTGTGCAGTCGTTAATGACGAAAGTCACTGCTGCATTTACCGTAGCGGCGCAATTCATTGCGCTAACTGACCGTCAATCTTACAGCCCGGCATTGTCACGAATATATTTACGGGCTTTCACCGCATATTCGGAGGGATTAGCGATGGCCGGATCCTGTTCCGCTTCAACCTTAGACAGTGAATTAAGACAATGAAATGAGTCGATTGCAGAAGAGCAATTGATACATAGCGCGATAAATCTCGCCGCTACAGTGTGTGCGGTCGATAATGACGAAAGTCACTACCGAATTTACCGTAGCGGCGCAATTCATTGCGCTAATTAACACGCAAATTTACAACCCGGCATTGTCACGAATATATTTACGGGCTTTCACCGCATATTCGAAGGGATTAGCGATGGCCGGATCCTGTTCTGCTTCAACCACCATCCAGCCTTTGTAGCCGTAATCATCAAGGATTTTGAATACCGGTTTGAAATCGATCACGCCATCGCCCGGTACGGTAAAGGTGCCTTTTTTCACCCCGTCGAGGAACGACAGCGAATTGGCGCGCACCTCTTCTACCACGCTGTCGCGCACATCTTTCAGGTGCACGTGGAAAATACGCGGCAGATAGCGGGTCAGCACATCCAGCATCACCTGCTGTGAGCCTTCGGAGTAGTAAATGTGGCCGGTGTCATACAGCAGACCGACGTTATCGTTGGTCAGCGCCATAAAACGCTCGATCTCGGCTGGCGTCTGAATGCCGGTGCCCATGTGATGGTGCAGCGTCACGCGCATCCCTTTCTGCGCCGCGATCTCCGCCAGCTCGTTATAGCCTTCCGCCGTCAAACGCCACTCTTCATCGCTGAACACCGGCTTCTGCTCCAGCACAGGCAGCGACGTGCCCTGAATGCTTTTGCTCTGCTCTGAGCAACCAATCACGCGCGCGCCCATCGCGTGCAGGAAATTCATGTGATTGATGAACTCATCAATGGTTTTCGCCTTGTCGCCATTGGCAAAAAAGGTACTAAACCAGGCATTACAAATCTGGATACCGCGAATATCCAGCATCGGTTTCAGCACCGCCGGATCGCGCGGATATTTACTGCCGACTTCGCTGCCGGTGAAGCCCGCCAGCGCCATTTCGCTGACCGTTTGCTGGAAGGTATTTTCGCTGCCGAGATCCGGCATATCATCGTTGGTCCAGCCAATCGGCGCGATGGCCAGTTTGACGTTATCTTGATTCATTTTCAGCTCCCTGATGCAGAGAGGCAGCGCTAATCCGCTGCCGTGGATGGGTTAGCGCAGGCTCAGACTATTTCTGGTAAAACGCCGGACGCGGTGGCATCGCGACTGCTTCAATCGCGCCGCTGTTTTGCGCCTTCAGGCAGGCATCGGCGGCCACCGAGGCGGCAAAGCCATCCCACGCGGAAGGCCCGCTCAGCTGGCCCGCTTTGACATCATTGATAAACGCCTGCAGCTCCACGTCGTAGGCGTCGATGAAGCGATCTTTCCAGTCGGTCAGCAGCGCGTTACCGAGGCGGGCATCTTTGCGCATCTGAATGGCCGACGGCTCCGGCAGTCTGGCGATGCCCTCTTCGCCCACCACTTCACACTGAATGTCGTAGCCGTAGGCGCAGTTCACAAAGATCTCCACATCAATGCGGATGCCCTTCTGCGTTTCGAACAGCACGATTTGCGGATCTTTCAGCTTCGCGTGCGACTTTGAAGTCGTGCGCGGAAACACCACCTGCACGCTCTTGTAATCGTCTTCGGTCAGCCAGCGCAGCACGTCCAGTTCGTGAATCAGGGTGTTGGTGATGGCCATATCGGTGGTGTAATTCTCGCCGACGCTCTGATTACGGTGCGCGCAGTGCAGCATCAGCGGCTCGCCGATGTCACCGTCGGTGATCACCTTTTTCAGCGCACGATAGCCGGCATCATACGGACGCATAAAGCCCACCTGCACCAGACGTTTGCCGTGCGCGATCTCGGCGTCGACGATACGGCGGCAGCCCTCCGCGCTCAGCGCCAGCGGCTTCTCGCAGAACACCGGTTTCCCGGCGGCAATCGCGGCCAGCGTGAACGCTTCGTGTGTCGGATCCCATGAAGTGACCAGCACCGCATCCACTTCCGGTGAGTTAATCACCTGATGGCCATCCTGATACACTTCGGCCTGGATATTCAGTCGCTGCAGCGCCGCGCGCGCGCCTTCCACATTAATGTCCGAAACCGCCACCACTTTTGCGCCCTGCAGCACGTTGTTGCAGCGACGAATATGTTCCTGACCAATTGCGCCGGTACCGATTACACCGAGTTTGAGCGTCATAATTACACCTGTAGAGTCGGATAAGTAGGGTAAAACGGGCCGGGCAGCGCCGGCCGAAAAAGGGTTAGTACTTACGCGCCTGTTCGATATGCTGATTGAGCTTGTCGGCCACCTGCTGCGTACGTTCTGAGGTGGAAGCCTGCGCCACGCCGACGTGCCACCAGCTGAAATATTTGTGCACCATGGTTTTCGGCAGCACTTTAATGTCGATCAGCGTGGATACCGTCTGCTGCTGCGCATCTTCCAGCGCCGCTTTCAGCTGCTCCAGCGTGGTCACCCGGTAGGTTTTACAGCCGTAGCCGCTGGCGATCGCCGCGAAATCCACCGGCACAAAACCGCCATCCAGCTTGCCGCCCTGCGGATTACGGAAGCGGAACTCGGTGCTGAAACTGTCCATGCCGTGTTCCATCTGCAGGTTGTTGATGCAGCCGTTGGTCATGTTATCCAGCAGGATGACGTTGATTTTCGCCCCTTCCTGAATCGAAGTGACCAATTCGGAGTGCAGCATCATGAACGAGCCGTCGCCGACCATGGCGTAGACTTCACGCTGCGGCTGCGCCAGCTTCACACCCAGCGCGGCATTCACTTCATAACCCATGCATGAGTAGCCGTATTCGACGTGATAAGCGTTGTAATCTTTGGTGCGCCACACGCGCTGCAGGTCACCCGGCAGACTGCCAGCGGCGGCGACAATCACCGCATCTTCAGGCAGCTGTTCGTTTAACGTGCCCAGCACGCTGCTCTGTGTCAGCACTGATTTGGTTAAGCGCTCAAACTCGCCAAACAGCGCGGCACGATCGATGTGGTCGGCGATTTCCGGAATAAAGTCGTCGGTGTTGAAAGTGGCGGCATAAACGCGCTGCGTCTCTTTCAGCAGCCTGATTTGCGCCTGTTCAATCTGGCTGCCCCAGTGATTATCAAAACCGTTCAGCCCGGCTTCCAGCGCGGTTAACGCTTCACGCGCATCCGCCAGCAGCTGCACGCCATCCAGCTTGTAGCTGTCGAAATTGTTGACGTTGATGTTGAGGTAGCTGATGTCCGGATGCTGGAAGATCCATTTTGATGCGGTGGTGAAATCGGTATAGCGCGTACCAATACCGATCACCAGATCGGCCTCTTTGGCCAGCAGGTTCGCCGCCAGACAGCCGGTCTCACCTACACCGCCCACGTTGAGCGGATGGTCGGAAACAATCGTGCCTTTGCCGGCCTGGGTTTCGGCAAACGGAATATTGAAACGTTCGGCAAAACTCAGCAGCGCCTGACCCGCGCCGGAATATTTCACGCCGCCACCCACTACAATCAGCGGCTTGTGCTTACGCGCAATTAAAGTCAGCGCCGCATCCAGCTGGGCCGCGGTCGGCAGACGCCGGTCGAGCAAATGCACGCGTTTCTGGAAGAAGTATTCCGGGAAGTCCCAGGCTTCGCCCTGCACATCCTGCGGCAGCGCCAGCGTCACCGCGCCGGTTTCCGCCGGGTCGGTCAGTACGCGCATCGCGTTGATACAGGCGGTCATCAGCTGCTCCGGACGGCTCACGCGGTCCCAGTATTTGCTCACTGCGCGGAAGGCATCATTGGTGCTGATGCTGAGATCGTGACTCTGCTCGATCTGCTGTAGCACCGGATCCGGCTGGCGCGTGGCGAACACATCGCCCGGCAGCAGCAGCAGTGGGATACGGTTGGCCGTCGCCGTGGCCGCCGCCGTGATCATGTTGGCGGCACCCGGTCCGACGGAAGAGGTACAGGCGATGATTTGACGGCGCAGCGACTGACGGGCAAAGCCGGTGGCAGCATGCGCCATGCCCTGCTCGTTACGGCCCTGATACACCACCAGATCGCCGCTATCCTGCTCCAGCGCCTGGCCGAGACCGAGCACATTGCCGTGACCGAAAATCGCAAAGATGCCGTGCACGAATTTGGTTTCAACGCCGTCAACGTTCAGGTACTGATTATCGAGAAATTTCACCAGCGCCTGCGCGGTAGTCAATCTGATAGTGCCCATATGCTCTTTCCTTTACATGGAGTACCCGCTCAGGGGGTACACGCGGTTCGGGTCGGCGGAGGTGAACGGCGCCCGTCGCTAAGTGAAACGTGTGGCGATTATAAACAAATATTTTTTCCATCAAACTCGATTACAGAAGAAACATTTCATTTTGCGATGAAGATCAAATTCAGCGTCGAAACGGGGGCGGCGGTGGGGTCAGATAACAGCAAAGTGGAACAGTACACTGCGCTTTAGTCGCCAGAATGAAATTTCATTTCACCTCAGCAGCTTCCGCTATCCTGTCACGATTTCCTGCGAGCTGGCTCACAAGCCAGTGCATCCGCGAAACAGCCAGGCAGCAGAGGGCGCTAAAGGTGGCCAGGCCAGAGTTTTACCTGGCTCACAAAATCGCGATAGATGTTTCATTTCATATTGTATATGGAATTTTTATTCCTCATACTGCCTCTATAGCCAGCCAGGCACCTGAGATCCCGGAAGCGCAGCGCCTGAGATCGGGCAGCAGCGCCCGCCGTGTCTGCTTATCACAGAAGGAAACCATCAGTATGAGTACACAACCGAAGCGGCTTGATGTGATTTGTATTGGACGCATCGCCGTCGACCTTTATGGCCAGCAAATTGGCTCACGTCTGGAAGACATGACCAGCTTCAACAAATACCTTGGTGGCTCTTCCGGCAACGTGGCCTATGGCACCGCGATTCAGGGCCTGAAATCGGCGATGCTGGCGCGCGTCGGGGACGAACATAATGGCCGCTTTCTGCGTGAGGAGCTTCAGCGCGTGGGCTGCAATACTGACGGGCTGATTACCGATAAGCAGCGCCTGACCGGGCTGGTGATTCTTGGCATTAAAGATGAAGAGACCTTTCCGCTGATTTTCTACCGCGATAACTGTGCCGATATGGGCCTGGTGCCGGAGGACATTAAGGAAGAGTTCATTACCTCAGCGCGCGCCGTGGCGGTAACCGGCACGCATCTGTCGCATCCGGACACGCGGGCGGCGGTACTGAAAGCGCTGGATATCGCGCGGCGCAACGGGCTGCGTACCGCACTGGATATCGATTATCGTCCGGTGCTGTGGGGGCTGACCTCGCTGGGCGACGGTGAAACGCGTTTCATTGAGTCCGGCCAGGTGACGCAGCAGCTGCAGGAAGTGGTGCACTATTTCGATCTGATTGTTGGAACGGAAGAAGAGTTTCACATTGCCGGCGGCAGCACCGACACCCTGACTGCGCTGAAAAACGTGCGCCAGGCCAGCAACGCCACGCTGGTGTGTAAGCGCGGGCCGCTCGGCTGCGTGGTATTTGAGGGCGATATTCCTGCTAGCTGGGAACAGACGCGCCTGCACAGCGGCGTGCGCGTTGAGGTGCTCAACGTACTGGGTGCCGGCGATGCGTTTATGTCGGGTCTGCTGCGCGGCTGGCTCAGTGATGAGAGCTGGGAGCAGGCGTGCCGCTACGCCAATGCCTGCGGCGCGCTGGTGGTGTCACGTCACGGCTGTGCGCCGGCGATGCCAACAAAGGAGGAGCTGGACGATTTCCTCAGCCGCGACAACGCAGTGAAACGCCCGGATCTCGACGCGCGCCTTAATCATCTGCATCGCGTCACCACGCGTAAACAGCAGTGGCCGGAGCTGAACGTGTTCGCCTTCGACCACCGTAAACAGCTGGCCGATATGGCGCGCGAAGCGGGCGTCAGCGAAGAGCGCATTCCGCAACTGAAGCTGCTGCTGCTGCAGGCGGCACAGGAAGCGGCTAACGAAGCCGGTCTCAATGAAAAAAGCGGTATCCTGGCGGATACCACGTACGGTCAGAAAGCGCTCAACGCCATTACCGGTAAACACTGGTGGATTGGCCGGCCCATCGAGCTGCCGAGTTCACGTCCGCTGCGTCTTGAGCACGGTAACATTGGCTCTCAGCTGGTGGACTGGCCGGCTGAGCATGTGGTCAAGTGCCTGGTGTTTTACCATCCGCACGACAGTGCCGAACTGCGTAAAGAACAGGACGAGCTGGTTCTTGACGTGTGGCGCAGCTGTAACAAGAGCGGGCACGAGTTGCTGCTGGAAGTGATTCTGCCGGAGAGCAACCCGGACCGTAACGAGTCCTACTATTACGATATGCTGAGCCACTTCTACAGCCTGGGCGTGCAGCCGGACTGGTGGAAACTGCCACCGCTGGCGGCGGAGAGCTGGCAGGCGATCGGCGAGCTGATTGAACAGCAGGATCCGCACTGTCGCGGCATTCTGTTACTCGGTCTTGATGCGCCGGAAGAGAAGCTGAAAGCCGGCTTCGCCGCCGCCGCGCAGGCCACGTGGGTGAAAGGTTTCGCCGTGGGTCGCACCATCTTTGGTCAGCCGTCACGTCAGTGGCTGAACGGTGAGCTGGACGATCAGACGCTGGTTGAGACGGTGAAGGGCAATTATCTGCGCCTGATTGGCTACTGGCGCGCCGCGCGCGGCTGATGGATTTGCAGAGGATGTACTGAGAAGCGGCCTTGCGGGCCGCTTTTTAGTGTGTTGCGCGCGGATGCCCTCACCCCAGCCCTCTCCCACCGGGAGAGGGAGCCGTTCAGGCAGATGGTTAAGCATTGTACCAGGCCTGTCAGACCGATCAGACCGCTCCGGACTCTCCCCTCTCTCGCTGGGTGGAGAAGCAAAACCTTGCGACCTGCCTGATAAACCGCTCCGGACGGTCCCCTCTCCCGCCTGCGGGAGAGGGTTAGGGTGAGGGAAAGCCCTCAATCCCTGAGTTTTGTGAGGCAATTCATAAACCGATGAAATAGCCGTCACGATAGCGTCAAACAAATGAAATTTTCCATCCATCTGGTACTATAGCGCTCATTATCCAGCCATATTTTCTTTTTAACGGGCCGAAGTAATGACCAATAACCCAACGCAATTAACCTTGTTACAGGACGATATCCGTCGTCGCTACGAGACGCTGAGTAAACGCCTGAAGCAGGTGGCTCGTTATATCCTTGATAACAGCAACAGCATCGCGTTTGATACCGTCGCCTCCATCGCCCAGCAGGCGGATGTCCCGCCTTCCACGCTGATCCGCTTCGCCAACGCTTTTGGCTTCAGCGGTTTCAACGAAATGAAACAGGTTTTCCGTCAGCACCTGATGGAAGAGACCGTCAACTACACCGAACGGGCGCGCCTGTTCCGTCAGACGGCCACCGATGACAGCGCCAGCTCACCCGAGAGCCCGGTGGAGATCCTCAACGTCTTCACCATGGTCAACAGCCAGGCGCTGCAGCAGCTGGCGATGCAGGTCAATCCCGACCAGCTGAACAAAGCGGTGAAAATGCTCAATGAAGCAGAGAACATCTATATCATCGGGCTGCGTCGCTCCTTTAGCGTGGCCTCGTATCTGGTGTACGCGCTGCGCCATCTGGAGCGTCGCGCCTTCCTGATTGATGGCCTGGGCGGCATGTTCACTGAGCAGCTCAGCATGGTGAATCCGAAAGACGTGGTCATCGCCATCAGCTACTCGCCGTATGCGCGTGAAGCGGTGGAGCTGGTAGAGCTGGGTGCTAAACGCGGTGCGCATCAGATCGCCATCACCGACAGCCAGGTGAGCCCGCTGGCGGCGTTCAGCGACGTCTGTTTTGTGGTGCGCGAAGCGCAGGTGGATGGCTTCCGCTCGCAGGTGGCCTCGCTGTGCCTGGCGCAAACCCTGGCGGTGTCACTGGCGCTGAATAACAGCAGCAGCGAATAAACCTCAGGTACCGAATATAAAAAAGCAGCCATCTGGCTGCTTTTTTTATCTGTACGCATCAATGCGCACCCTGGGGTTTGCGGGGGCACGGTTAATCCGGCAACCGCGCGAAACCCGATTAACGACGCGGATACTGCTCGCTGTTCACCCAGGCGTGATCCTTCTCCCAGGTGAATTTCCACAGCCGTACCGGCCCGGCCATCACGTTGAGATAGTAGTTATCGTAACCGGCAAGCGTCGCCACCGGGTGATAACCGCGCGGCACCGTCACCACATCGCGGTTATACGGGGCCATACACTCATCGAGCGAACGGTCGTCGGTGTAGACGCGCTGCATGGCAAAACCGGGCTCAGGGTCGAAACGGTGATAATAGGTCTCTTCCAGATAGGTTTCGTCCGGGCTGTCCTTCTCATCGTGCTTGTGGCTGGGATACGAACTGGTCGCGCCCTCGTCGGTATACACCTCGACCACCAGCAGGCTGTCGGCCGGTTGATTATCCGGCAGGATATTGTGCACCAGGCGCTGATTGCGCCCTTTGCCGCGATGCTCCACGCCCACGTCCTGTGGTGCAATCAGCCGCGCCGGCAGATGGCCGCTGCCCGGTGCACTGCACACCGCCAGCTCCAGATCGCTGTCGGCGGTGATTTCAACCTCATCATGATGCGGCACGTAAACCGAGTAAGGCGGCGTGCGCTCAAACGGCGACAGGCGCTTACCGATGCCAGGGAATTCCGCATGGCGGGTTTTCACCGACGCCAGACCCGCCACCAGCACCAGGCACAACTCTTTCTCGCCGCTGCTTAACCGCAGCGTCTGGCCTTTTTGCAGCAGATAGGCATCAAAACCGACGTATTCCCAGCCGGCGCTCTCCGGCGTCACGTGCTGGATACGGCCCTGGCTGTCCGGCTGCTGCACTTTTGAAATCAGTGACATCCTGTTTCTCCTGTTGCGCGACATTAACCCAGCGTTGGCATGCTGAACTCAGAGACGGTCTGCTGACCGCTCGGCCAGCGCACGGTCGCCGTTTTCATGCGGGTGTAGAAGCGCACACCGTCCGGACCGTGCACGTTGAGTGCACCAAACACTGAACGCTTCCAGCCGCCAAAGCTGTGGAACGCCATCGGCACCGGCACCGGCACGTTGACGCCCACCATGCCCGCTTCGACGTTGTGCACAAATTCACGGGCGGTGTGGCCGTTGCTGGTGAAGATAGCGCTGCCGTTACCGAATTCGTGGCTGTTGACCAGCTGCAGCGCGCTGTCGAAGTCGCTGGCGCGCATGATGCTCAGCACCGGGCCAAAAATCTCTTCGCGCCAAATCACCATCTCCGGCGTGACGTTATCGAACAGCGTACCGCCCACGTAGTAACCCTCTTCGTGACCGGCAACTTTTACGCCGCGCCCGTCAACCACCAGCGTCGCGCCTTCCTGCTCGCCTTTGTCGATGTAACCCAGCACTTTCTTCTGGTGCGCAGCGGAGACCACCGGCCCCATTTCATTCTCTTCAGCGCCCTGCTGCATGCCCGGTCCCACGCGCAGCGCTTTGATCAGCGGCGTCAGGCGTGAGATCAGCTTGTCAGCGGTGTCGTCGCCAACCGCGACCACCACCGGCAGCGCCATGCAGCGTTCCCCGGCAGAGCCAAAAGCACCGCCCATGATGGCGTTCACCGTGGCATCGAGATCGGCATCCGGCATCACAATGGCGTGGTTTTTGGCCGCGCCAAAGGCCTGCACGCGTTTGCCGTGGGCGCTGGCGGTTTTGTAGATGTGTTCAGCCACGCCGGAGGAGCCGACAAAGCTGACCGCCGCGATGCGCGGATCTTTATACAGCTGCTCGGCATCTTCGTTTGACGAATGAACCACGTTAAACACGCCATCCGGCAGACCCGCTTCTTTCAGCAGTTCGGCCATGCGTACCGAAGCAGAAGGATCGAGCGCCGGCGGTTTCAGTACAAACGTGTTACCGCACGCCAGCGCGATCGGGAACATCCACAGCGGCACCATCGCCGGGAAGTTGAACGGCGTGATGCCCGCCACCACGCCCACCGGCTGCATCAGTGAGTAGCTGTCGACGCCGGAACCGACGTTTGGCGAGTTTTCCCCTTTGATCAGGTGCGGAATGCCGCAGGCAAACTCAATCACTTCAATGCCGCGCGTCAGCTCACCCAGCGCATCGGACCACACTTTACCGTGCTCAGAAACAATCAGCGCCGCCAGCTCATCGCGGTGCTTTTCCATCAGCGCTTTGAAGTTGAACATGACGCGGGCGCGACGCAGCGGCGCGGTTTTCGACCATTCCGGGAACGCCGCATGGGCGACCTCGATCGCCTGCGCCACTTCCGCCGCCGTGCTCTGCGTCAGCTCGCGGATCACTTTGCCGGTCGCCGGATCGTAGACCGGAATGGTTTCATTGCTGGCGCTGTGCGTGATTTTGCCGCCGATAAAGTTTCCTACGATAGTCATGTCGTTGCCTCATTGATGTGTAAGGTCCCTGCAGGCCGCGGATGAGTCTCAGTCGCGCCCGATCGGGCAATACGGAAAGCGTGCTATGAAGCTATTACAGTGAAATAAATTTTTCAAATAGTTCTTTTTGGAAAATTTACTTTTAGCGGTCTGGATCGCATTTTTCCACCGGCGGCAGCAGGCGCAAGCGTTGCGGCGATACCTGTGCTGCGCGCGGCAGTAATCGGCGGCGGGGCGTCAGCAGGAATTGCCGGCTGGCAGAGAGGTCTGCGCATGCAGCGGCGCCAGTGAAACGAAATATGAAATTTTTGCGAGGCAGATCCAATATCTGTTATTTCATAATTCAATTAAAACGAAATAAATGTTTTCTTTGCCACATCTGCAGGCAATGCGATGTAAAACGAACCCTTATCTGTGTCTTAGCGACACGCTTTTGTTGGTGTTGGCCTCGGTCGGAGGCCTTTTTTTCACCGTTTCCCCCATCCGATGCGTGATTGCCGCAGCGGATTGCCCGGTGCGCATCAATGCGCACCCTGCGGTGTTGGCCCCGTCCACTGCCTGATGCCTATTAATGCGCGCTCTGTCATGCTGTAGGGTCGCCATTTATGGCGACCTGGACGCAGCGTCTTCGGCTGGCAACTCAGCCTGACGCTTGATCATCCGCAGGGTACAAAACAGCGCGAAACCCACCAGCAGCGCAGTGAGCAGGTAGACCAGCTGCACACCGGCGAAGCTCATGATAAAGCCGGCAATCGGACCGGTGATGCCGAGCGACAGATCCATAAACGCGGTATACGTGGCCAGGGCGCTGCCCTGGTTCTGCTGCGGCACCACTTTGACCGCCACCACGCCAATTGCCGGGAACACCAGCGAGAAACCGGCACCGGTGAGAAAGGCACCGAACTTCGCCATCCACGGATCGAACGCGCCCGCCACCAGCAACAGGCCAATTGCCTCAACGGCAAAACACAGGCTGGCGACGCGCAGTCCGCCGAGCTTATTGATAGCATTGGGAAACAGCAGGCGCATGCCGACGAACGCGGCGCTGAACAGCGTCAGCGCAAAGGCCGCGCCGTCCCAGCCCTGTTCCTGATAAAACAGGGTGATAAAGGTGGCGATCACGCCAAAGCCCGCCGAGCCCATCGCCAGCAGCAGGCCAAAACCGTACACCTTGCCGAGCACCGCGCGGAACGGCAGCGGTTTGGCCTTGCTGCCTTTGACCGGCGCACGCGGCAGCGCCAGCACGATCGCCAGCACGCTGATGGCGATAATCACGCCCGAGAGCAGCAGCAGGCCGCCGCTGCGAAAGATCATCACGCCGAGCGGCGCGCCAATCGCCATTGCGCCATAGGTAACGATGCCATTCCACGAAATCACCCGGCCGATATGCAGCGAGCCGACCTTCGCCACGCCCCACAGCGAGGTGCCGGTGCCGCAGAAACTCTGCCCGACGCCCAAAAGCACGCGCCCGAGGCACAACAGCGCCAGGCTCAGCACTTCCTGCCCTTCCGCCAGCGCCGACAGCAAAATACACAACCCGCTGATCAGGCTGCCAAACAGCCCAAGCACCACCACTTTTTTGGGTCCCCAGCTATCGGCATAGCGACCGGCATGCGGGCGGCTCAGCAGCGTGGCGACATATTGCAGGCTGATCACCACGCCGGCCCAGAAGGCGCTGTAGCCCAGGCCGTCGTGGACAAAGCCCGGCAGCACCGCCAGCGGCAGGCCAATGGTGAGATAGGTGGCGAAGTTGAACTTCACGATGGAGAGAATGTGTAAATTCAGGCGAAAACGGCTGTATTCGGCCGCGACGGGCTGGTCAGGCATGAGTGATTGCGCTCGTGTTTGACGGAATTTTTATAGCTGAAGCTTCACTATACGCCTTTTCTCACATTACGCATCGCCGATGACCGGCACGATACAGGCGACATAGAGGATCAGTGTTCCGGGCTCGCTTCGCTTAATCCTAAACAAACAATCACTTACTGGCGTTCAACTACACTTTCCTCAGCAACCCTCATTCAGGAGCAGGAATGAACGAAAAGCCACAGGAGAAAATTGGCCAGAACATCCTGGTCAAGCTGGCGATGTTAGTGATTATTCTGGCGGGCATTCGTGCCGCGTCGGATATTCTGGTGCCCTTCTTACTCGCCAGCTTCCTGGCGATTGTACTTAATCCGCTGGTGACGCTGCTGATGCGGCGCGGTCTGCGACGCGGCGTGGCGATCTCGCTGGTGATCACGGTGATCTTCATCGTGATGCTGCTGCTGGTCAGGGTGCTGGCCAGTTCGGTCAGCGAGTTCAGCGATACCTATCCGCAAATCCGCAGCCTGCTGGAGCAGAAGCTGGCGGTGCTGCAGCACTTCGCCGCGCAGTTCCATATCAATATCTCCACCAGCGCGCTGGCGGCCCGGCTCGATCCCAACGTCATCATGAACATGGCCACCACGCTGCTGGCGCAGTTCTCCGGTGCCATGACCAACGTGGTGCTGCTGATTCTTACCGTGGTGTTCATGCTGTTCGAAGTGCACCACCTGCCGTACAAAATGCGCAATGCGATGGTGAATCCGCAGATCCGCATTGCCGGGCTGCATAAGGCGCTGAAAGGCGTCACGCACTATCTGGCGCTGAAAACGCTGGTGAGCCTGATTACCGGGCTGGCGGTGTGGCTGGTACTGATGCTGCTGGACGTAAAGTTTGCGCTGTTCTGGGGCGTTGTCGCCTTTATCCTCAATTTTATCCCCAATATCGGTCCGATTATCGCCGGTGTGCCGCCGTTTATTCAGGCGCTGGTGCTGAATGATGTGTATGACGCCGTGCTGGTGGCGGCGCTGTTCAGCGCTATTCACATGGTGTTTGGCAACATGCTGGAGCCGCGCCTGATGGGACGCGGGCTGGGGTTGTCAACGCTGGTGGTGTTTTTGTCGCTGATTTTCTGGGGCTGGCTGCTCGGTCCGGTCGGCATGCTACTGTCGGTGCCGCTGACCAGCGTCACCAAAATCCTGATGGAAACCACGCCAGGCGGTAGCCGGCTGGCGATTATGCTGGGTAACGGCCGGCCCAAACCGCGCCTGCGCGTCAAAGCTAACCGCCCCGCGCCGCGTCCTTAACATCGTACCACACCACGATGCCAGACTTACCGCCTTCGCCGATCGTCTGGCATCGTCCTTTCGCAGTGAGGCTGCCGCCGCAGGGCGTCATCGCCCATCATGCCTGATTATGCGGGCGCCACGTCGTCGCCCACCTCATGCCCAAGGCGTTTTCCTGGCGGGAAATGCCAGTAACGGCAAAACATTGTCAATAAACGCAAAGCGCGAACCATAATTGACTTGTATCAGATTGGTGGAAAATCAAAACGCTAACATGCACGGCCGCGGGAAAGTGTTATGCTGCTGACGCCGTGACGCGCTCCCTGAATGCTGCTTAAACCGACCGAGGAAAGTCTGGTGCCTTTGCGAAAACGACAACGCGATTTTGGCTGGCTGTTGATTGTCTGTGCCGGATTATTACCGCTGGTGCTGGGCATACTGTGCACGGCCATCGAGGCGCGTCATACGGTCAGCCAGCAGCAGATCGCCACGGCCAATGCGCTGCTGACCCAGGCAGAAAAGATGAGCGACAGCGCCTGGGACATGGTGACCCGCCTGCGGCAGTACCAGCATCGTCGCTGTGACGAAATCGATGAAGATTTGCAGCGCGCCGGCACCCTCAACGCCTACTTCCGCTCGATCGGCACCCTGCAGGGCAGCGACATTACCTGCTCGTCGGCTTATGGCCTGAAGCATGACACGCTGGCAGAGATGATGCTGCAGCCACCGCCGGTGACCGGCAAAGCGTGGTGGAGCCTGTCGATTCGCGGCACCTCTGGCGTGCCCGATCGCCCGGCGGTGATTTTTGTGCGCCAGCTACCGGACAGCAGCGGCTTCTGGGCAGTGATTGATGGCCAGTACCTGATGGACTTCATGCGCGCCATCGGTGAGTCGAACCACTATCAGATGAGCCTGCGCTTTAACGGTGGCAGCCCTATCGCCAGCGGACCTGACAACCTGCCCGGCCTGCTGTTCCTCAGCAGCGCCCGCTATCAGGCAGAGTCCAGCCGCTATCCCATCAGCGTCAGCGTGGCCGTGCCGGCGACCGAACTGGTCAAAGCCTGGCGTCAGGCGCTGTTTATTTTCCTGCCGATGGCCGCCATCTTCTCAATTCTGCTGATGGTGCTGACCGCCAACTGGCTGCGCCGTCGCCTGTCATGGGCGGATGAAATTCGCCGGGCGATACGCAATCGTGAGTTTGCGGTGCACTATCAGCCGGTGTACAGCACCGACATTCAGCGCTGCACCGGTGCGGAAGCGCTGATGCGCTGGCAGCGACCCAGCGGCGAAATGATCCGCCCCGACATCTTCATCAGCCATGCCGAAGCCGAAGGCATGATTGTCCCGCTGACCCAGCATCTGCTGGAGATGATGACGGAAGATATTCAAAGCTGGCAGGTTGAACCGGGCTTCCACATTGGCTTTAACCTTGCGGCAGAGCATCTGCAACACCCGGATTTTGTGCAGGACATGATGCGTTTTGCCCGCAGCATCCGCGACAAGCAGATGCTGATCACGCTGGAGCTTACCGAGCGCAGCCTGATCGAGGACGGCGACGCGGTGTCGCGCAAGCTGCGCTATCTGCAGTCGCACGGCATGAAGGTGGCAATTGACGACTTCGGCACCGGCCACTGTGCGCTCTCCTATCTGATGACGTTCCCGCTGGATTACCTGAAGATCGATCGCGGCTTTATCAATGCCATTGAAGGCCTGGAGATCGAGACGCCGGTGCTGGATGCCATCATCAACCTGTGCCACAAGCTGCAGCTGGAAGTGCTGGGTGAAGGCGTAGAAACCGCGTTACAATTTCAGTATCTGCAGCAGCGTGGCGTGGTGTTTATTCAGGGCTATTATTACGCCCGTCCGATGGATAATAACCAGCTGCGCGCCTGGCTTAATCAGCAGGGGCGCCGACCGCTTCCCGTTGAGGACCACCATGAGCCTGAACTGCATCATTCTTGATGACTATCAGCACGTTGCCCTGTCGCTGGCCGACTGGACATCGCTGCAACCGCAGGTACACACCACGGCCCTGCACCACCACTATGCCGACGAGGACGAGCTGGTGCGCCACATCGCCCACGCCGATATCCTGGTGGTGATGCGCGAACGCACGCCGCTCAGCGCCCGGCTGATAGGCCGCCTGCCAAATCTGAAGCTGGTCGTGACCTCCGGCATGCGCAATGCCGCTATCGACCTGCACGCCTGCGCCGAACGGCTGATCGCGGTGTGCGGCACGGCCAGCAGCAGCGCGGCGCCGCTGGAGCTGAGCTGGGGTCTGCTGCTCGGTCTGGCGCGCCATATCCCGACCGAGAATCAGGCGCTGCGCAGCAACGCTGCGTGGCAGCAAACGCTGGGCATGACGCTGCACGGCAAAACCCTCGGCCTGCTCGGGCTGGGCAAAATCGGCGGTGAGATGGCTAGCGTGGCGCGCGCCTTTGGCATGCGCGTTTGTGCCTGGAGCCAGAATCTGAGCGCAGAACGCGCTGCGGCGTGCGGCGCAGAGAAGATGGCCTCGCTGCCGGCACTGCTTGAGGTGAGCGATGTGGTGTCGATTCATCTGGTGCTGAGCGAGCGCACCCGCCATCTGCTGGACGGCGCAGCGCTGGCGCACATGAAGCCAGGCGCGCTGCTGATTAATACCTCGCGCGCCGGCATTGTCGATCAGCAGGCGATGATCAGCGCGCTGCAGTCTGGACAGCTGGCGGGCGCCGGGCTGGATGTCTTTGAACAGGAACCGCTACCGGCCGATCATCCGCTGCGTCAGTTACCGAACGTGCTGGCAACGCCGCATCTGGGCTACGTCGCCGACACCAATTACCGCACCTACTTCAGCGAGGCGGTGGAAGATATTGCCGGCTGGCTGCACGGCGCGCCGCTGCGCTCGCTGTTTTAAGCATTTGACGCTCATCAACCACACCAGGGTTAGCTGTGGCAGTACAGGCGCGGCAGCCCGGCGTAATTGATCATTTGATCGCCGTTCGGCAGCTGGTACATCTGGTAGTAATCGTTATTGCCCTCGCGCGCCGGCGAAAACACGATCTGCGCCGCCAGCGCGGGCGGCAAGGTGTCGTCCGCCAGAATCCGCACGTTGCGCGTGGTGCTGAGCATGAAATCCCCCTGGCGGCGCCATGTGGTATCGGAGACGCGATGCAGGCGATAGTGGCGATCGCGCACCGTCACGGTTCCCGCCAGCGTTGAGCTGCCGCTGCCGTCCGCTTTAAAGCGCGTGCGAATGGTGGCATCGATCGCACCTGCCGGCATCCCTTCATGCTCAATGCGATACGGCACTTCGCACCATTCCGGCACCGGTTCCACCGGTCGCAGCAGCAGCGCCAGCGCCCACGGCAAGACAAAAGCCAGTAGCACCACCGCTGTGATTATCGCTTTACGCATCGGGGATCTCCTGCGCTGACACCATCCATGAAATACATTCGTTGTCCTTCTGCGCAATCGGTTTAGCGCACAGGAAGGTGCTGGAAAAAAGTCGGGTGCGTACCGGGTTGATGTACACCAGCGGCGGCATGGAGCCATCCGGCAGGCGCGGTAGCCACTGCCGATAGCGGCGCAGCGCATCCTGCACCACCCACGAATCGGCTTTCAGGTGGCTGGGAATAAACACCTGGCTGTTCTGGATGCGCAGCAGCGGCCGGAAATCCAGCGCATCGTGCTGCACCGGCGCGAACATCTGGCGTGCCAGCAGCGCCAGCGCCACATTGAGCACCAGCAGCGCCACGATGACCCAGCGCAGCACAGGCCGCTTTTTCTGCACGCGTGGCGGGATCTCGGCGGGCGCAGGCGCCACGCTGACCGCCGCTGCCGCTGGCACGTCGACCGGTTCATCGCTCAGCGGCGCCACATCGACCTGTTCAGCCAGCACGCAGCCAATCAGCGGCACCTGATGCACCAGCGGCCCTGGGGCGTGGGCCAGCTGCGCCTGCTGATTGATGGCGGCAATGGTGGCGGTCAGGCGCTCGGCAAAAGGTGTGTCAGCGGGGACGCGCTGAAACAGCGCATGCAGCGTCTGGTTGCGCACCAGCTTGCCTTGCGCATCAATCACGCGCCGCAGGATAGCCGTTTGCAGCGGCGTCAGCGCGACACGGTGCGCGGGCGACTGCACCGGATAGAGGACCTGCTGGTCAACATCAAAACAGAGACTTTTTGCAAATAAAACAAAGCGTGCCATGCGGCGCCCGATCCCCGGAAGAGAAACTGGCGCAAGTATAGATATTTTCGCTCGCCCGCGCATCTACGCTGCGGCCTGCGTCGCGATTCAGACAATTTTTTTGCCGCGATTGCGGACCAAAACGGCCATAGTTTTAGCCAAAAAATAGCCAGTTATTGGCGGAAACATGACAAATATCACATTTAAACGGTATACTCTGTCGCGGGATGCAATAATTACCTGAGTAATAATTGCTTTGGCAGGCCAGGGAAAAAACCACTTTCACGGCTATGCTTTAATTTTCTCAACGCCGCGGACTGAACGCTCCACCGAGTCCGCAGCGTTGAGGACTTTTTGAATTCCAATACAGGGTAACCTCATGAAATTACGTAGGAAGCGTGTAAAACCTATTGGGCTGGATGACGTCACGATTATCGATGACGCTCGTTTACGTAAGGCCATTACCGCCGCGTCACTCGGTAACGCGATGGAATGGTTCGATTTCGGTGTTTATGGCTTTGTGGCCTACGCGCTGGGTAAAGTGTTCTTCCCGGACGCCTCGCCAGGCGTACAGATGATTGCCGCGCTCGGGACCTTCTCGGTGCCGTTCCTGATCCGTCCGCTGGGCGGCCTGTTCTTCGGCATGCTTGGCGATAAATACGGTCGCCAGAAAATCCTGTCGATTACCATTGTCATCATGTCGATCAGTACCTTCTGTATCGGCCTGATACCGTCTTACGCCTCGATTGGCATCTGGGCACCGATACTGCTGCTGCTGGCGAAAATGGCGCAGGGCTTCTCGGTAGGCGGGGAATATACCGGTGCGTCAATCTTCGTCGCCGAATATTCGCCGGACCGTAAGCGCGGCTTCATGGGAAGCTGGCTGGACTTCGGTTCGATTGCCGGCTTCGTACTGGGCGCGGGCGTGGTGGTGCTGATCTCAACGGTGATTGGTGAGCAGAAGTTCCTCGACTGGGGCTGGCGTATTCCGTTCTTCCTCGCGCTGCCGCTGGGCATTATCGGCCTGTATCTGCGTCACGCACTGGAAGAGACCCCAGCGTTCCAGCAGCATGTTGAGAAGCTGGAGCAAGGCGACCGCGAAGGTCTGCGCGACGGCCCGAAAGTGTCGTTTAAAGAGATTGCCAGCAAACACTGGAAAAGCCTGCTGGCCTGTATCGGTCTGGTGCTCGCTACCAACGTGACCTATTACATGCTGCTGACCTACATGCCGAGCTATCTGTCGCATAACCTGCACTACTCGGAAGATCACGGCGTGCTGATTATCATCGCCATCATGATGGGGATGCTGTTTGTGCAGCCGGTGATGGGCATGCTGAGCGACCGCTTCGGCCGTCGTCCGTTCGTGATCGTCGGCAGTATCGCCCTGTTCTTCTGTTCGATTCCGGCCTTTATGCTGATCAACAGTAACGTACTGGGGCTGATTTTTGCCGGTCTGCTGCTGCTGGCGGTGATCCTCAACGCCTTCACCGGCGTGATGGCCTCGTCACTGCCGGCGATGTTCCCGACGCATATTCGCTACAGTGCGCTGGCCAGCGCCTTTAACATCTCGATTCTGATTGCCGGCCTGACGCCAACCGTGACCGCCTGGGCGGTGGAAGCCAGCAACAATCTGTACATGCCGGCTTACTACCTGATGGTGGTGGCGGTGGTCGGTCTGATAACCGGTCTGTATATGAAAGAGACCGCCAATAAACCGCTGCGCGGCGCAACGCCTGCGGCATCGGACCTTGATGAAGCGCGTGAGATTCTGCAGGAGCATCACGACAACATCGAGCAGAAGATTGAAGATATTGATGAAGAGATCGCCCGCCTTGAGGCGAAGCGGAAAAACCTGGTGCAGCAGCACCCGGACATCAACGAGTAATCTGCCCTTCACTCCCGCCACCCGGCGGGAGTTTTGTTTCTGCGGTTGCCTGCTGCGTGGTTGCCCGTACCGCACACAATCCTTCATGCTGCGCGGCGAAAAGGAGTAAACTGTCGCCACTTTTTTCACCAGCATAAGTTATCCGAGCATGTCTGATTTCAATCTCATTCAGCGCCCAAGAAGACTGCGCAAAAGCGCGTCGATGCGCGAACTGTTCCAGGAATCCCACCTCAGCCTGAACGATTTGGCCCTGCCGATCTTCGTGGAAGAAGGCGTGGATGATTACGTGCCAATCAACGCCATGCCGGGCGTGATGCGCATTCCGGAAAAACGTCTGGCGTACGAAATCGAACGTATCGCCAAAGCCGGTATCCGTTCGGTCATGACCTTTGGTATCTCGCATCACACCGATGCCACCGGCAGCGATGCGTGGAACGAAAACGGCCTGGTGGCGCGCATGTCGCGCATCTGTAAAGACACGGTGCCGGAAATGATCGTTATGTCCGACACCTGCTTCTGCGAATACACCAGCCACGGCCACTGCGGCGTGCTGTGCGATCACGGCGTCGACAACGACCAGACGCTGATCAACCTCGGCAAACAGGCGGTGGTTGCCGCTCAGGCCGGTGCCGACTTCATCGCCCCGTCAGCGGCAATGGATGGCCAGGTGAAAGCGATTCGTCAGGCGCTGGACGCAGCCGGCTTTACCGATACCGCCATCATGTCCTACTCGACCAAGTTCGCCTCGTCGTTCTACGGCCCGTTCCGTGAAGCGGCCGGTACCGCGCTGAAAGGCGACCGCAAAACCTATCAGATGAACCCGATGAACCGCCGTGAAGCGATTCGCGAGTCGCTGATTGATGAAGCGGAAGGTGCCGATTCGCTGATGGTCAAACCGGCGGGCGCCTACCTCGATATTCTGCGTGATATCCGCGAGCGCACCACGCTGCCGCTGGCGGCTTACCAGGTAAGCGGTGAGTACGCGATGATCAAATTTGCCGCCCGAGCGGGTGCCATCGATGAACGCAATGTGGTGCTGGAAAGCTTAGGTGCCATTAAGCGTGCCGGTGCAGATCTCATTTTCAGCTATTTCGCCCTTGATCTCGCCGAGCAAAAAGTGCTCTGATCCTCCTGTTACGCTGAACGATCGCGGATTACTGCGGTTGTTCAGCGCTCTTTGCCCCTGCGCGGGCACGACATCCCGTTTCCTGTAACGCATCAAATATTAATAAGAGTTACGCGATGAAAGCACCTGCACTGCCTGCAGACGAGTCACAGCGTCTGGCTCAGTTACGTGCGCTCAACATTCTGCACACGCCAACAGAAGAGCGTTTTGACCGTTTAACCCGTCTTGCCCGGCGTCTGTTTGATGTCCCGGTGGCGATGGTCAGTTTGCTGGAAAATGACTATCAGTGGTTCAAATCCAGCGACGGCTTTGATCGGCCCACCACCGCGCGCAACATCTCTTTTTGCGGCCACACCATCCTGCAGGATGAGGTGATGGTGGTGGAAGACACGCTGGCAGACACACGTTTCAGCGATAATCCGCTGGTTACCGATGCAGACAATCCGGTGCGTTTCTACGCGGGCTATCCGCTGCGCACGCCGTCTGGCGCCAAAGTCGGCACGCTGTGCATCATCGACAATCAGGCGCGCCAGTTTAACGCGGACGACCTGCACACGCTGCGCGACCTGGCGGCGATGGCTGAAGCGGAGCTGGTGGCATTTCAGACCGCCACCTCCGATGAGCTGACGCAAATCACCAACCGCCGCGGCTTCATGACGCTCGGGCAAATGGCGCTGAATGAGTGCCAGCTGAAACAGCTGCCCGCCAGCCTGACCTTTCTCGACCTCGACGGCTTCAAGGCGATCAATGACCGGCATGGTCACCGTGAGGGCGACCGCGCGCTGATGGATTTTGCTGATGCGA
This sequence comes from Pantoea dispersa, assembly GCF_035783935.1. Taxonomy (GTDB): domain Bacteria; phylum Pseudomonadota; class Gammaproteobacteria; order Enterobacterales; family Enterobacteriaceae; genus Pantoea; species Pantoea dispersa_C. The sequence continues at coordinate 123,845 of NZ_JALKOV010000010.1, forward strand.
TGAAGGTGAGTTTTCGCCACGCCGATATCTTTGCCCGTCTCGGCGGCGATGAGTTTGTGGTGCTGCTAAACGGCATCCGTCAGGACGAAGCGGAAGCTACCCTGGCGCGCTTTGCCAGCTACCTGCATAAACAGATGCTGGATTTAGAGCGTCGCTACACCCTGCAGTTTTCATCGGGCATCGTGGAGTTTGATCCGCAGCAGCCGCAATCGCTGGAACAGCTGCTGGAAAGCAGCGACGCACGCATGTACGCCGCCAAACACCTGAAAAAGCAGCAGCGCAGATAACTGCCGCTGCGCGGGCCGGCATTACCGCACTCGCGCCAGGTCATCAATTAACGTCTGATTAAACTGCTGCGGTGCTTCCATTTGCGGCGCGTGCCCCATACCGGGAAACTCAATCAGCCGCGCGCCGGGAATCAGCTGCGCCACCTGTTTACCCAGCACGTTGTAATGGCCGAGCTGCGCCTTCACCGCCGGCGGGGCGATATCACTGCCAATCGCCGTGGTATCGGCGGTGCCGATCATCAGCGTAGTCGGCACCTTCAGGTCTTTGAACTCGTAGTAGACCGGCTGGGTAAAAATCATGTCGTAGATCAGCGCCGAGTTCCAGGCCACCTTTTCGTGGCCCGGCCCTTTATTCAGCCCGGCCAGCATTTGCACCCATTTGTCATATTCCGGCTTCCACTGGCCGTTGTAATAAGTGTGCTGTTCATATTTTTTGATGCCCGCCGCGTCAAGCTTCAGCTCGCGCTGATACCACTGATCGACCGATCGCCACGGCGCGCCTTTGGCTTTCCAGTCCTCCAGACCAATCGGATTGACCAGCACCAGCTGCTGCGTTTGCTGCGGGTACATCAGCGCGTAACGCGTCGCCAGCATGCCGCCGGTGGAGTGGCCAACGATCACCGCTTTCTCAACGCCGAGCTGCGCTAACAGCTGATGGGTGTTTTGCGCCAGCTGCTGAAAGCTGTACTGATAGCGGGCGGGTTTGCTGGAGGTGCAGAACCCAATCTGATCCGGCGCAATCACGCGATAGCCCTGCTGGCTCAGCGCGTTGATGGTGTCTTCCCAGGTCGCGCCGCAGAAGTTTTTACCGTGCATCAGCACCACCGTCTGGCCGTTGGCCTGCTGCGCGGGCTTCACGTCCATGTAGCCCATGCTGAGCGACTGCTGCTGGGAGGAGAAGGTAAAATGCTGCAGCGGATGCGGATAGCGAAAACCCTCCAGCTGCTCGCCATAGACTGCCTCAGCCGCCGCCGCGCTGAACGTGCCGCACAGCAATGCGGATGCCAGCGTCACGCGAAGTAACTGTTTTGACCGGAAACGCAACGTCATGTGACCTCTCATAAGCAGGGAAAACCCGCAGTCTGGCACGAATATCGCCCGGGCGTATTGATGTACCGTGCCGCTGCCGGATGCACCTTTAACTGTTAAGCCGCGCAAAGCGATAAACTATTTGCGTTAATAATAACGGCCGTGATTACGGTAACTATTCAACATCATCACAACATGTCGGCGATTAATTTCACGATAAACAAGACGAGTCTTGATGACAAATAATAAAAAAGCCAATTCCTTATAAAACTTTACGTTACGACAGTGCTTAAAAAGTTTAATTTAATTACACTGTGTCGAGTTAATGGAGGACCATAATGATGCAGCAAAAATACAACCAAGGGGTGATTGATTCGGTGACCGAATGGATTATGGCCAACCTGGATCAACGTTTGAGCATTGATGATATTGCACTGAAATCTGGCTATTCCAAATGGTATTTACAGAAACTGTTTGCCCGTTACCATCATGAAACGCTGGCACGCTATATTCGTAAAAAGAAACTGATTTGTTGTGTGAGCGAGCTGAAATACAGCCGCATTCCGATTATCAGTCTGGCGGTTAAATACCATTTCGAAAGTCAGCAATCCTTTACCCGTTCTTTTAAACAGGTAATGGGCTGCACGCCGCTGTATTGCCGTAAACGCCAGCTGAGCGATGCCGCCGAAGCGCTGCTGCGCACCAGTGACGATCCCTGTGCGCTGTGCCGCAAGGCGGGCTTTAATAGCAGCGAGCAGGAGAAACGACCAGGTAATCCGGTGAGCGAAAATAAGGGGAAGTTTCCGGCGCGTATTAGCTGCGCGGTAAGTTGATCACACCTGATATTTCTGACTCGCTATTTTTAAACGCACGGTTGAAGCGGCGCAATTTTTCGCGCTGATTCAGTGGTACCGTGCCCATCCAGGCATGGCGCAATACATTACGCCGCTACGCTACGAGCGAAATGTCATTTCGGTACATATCGACCGCACACATTGTCGCGCTGATGTTCGACATACCATGCCTGCCCGGCCGGTAAAAGTCGTTTATTTCTCAGCGCACCGGCTAGCCCGGCAGCAACTTATCTGACAATAACTGGCGGCAGACAAAGGCATCCTGCCGCGCCTGCTGCTGCTGTTGCGGCGATAAATCCTGCCACACCGTTTGCAGATGCTCTGCCAGCCCAGACTGGAAATGAATCTTCTGCAGCGCGTAATCCGAATTTCCACCCTCAATAATCTGCTGCATGCCCTGCGCGCTGTTATCGCGCCCGTCATGAGTCAGCGTACAGAAGGTGGCGATGTAATAAGCCTTGTCTTCATCGCTGTAATGCGGCATCAGCCACCAGACCAGCGCGCAGATAATCAGCAGCAGCGGCAGCAGGAATTTGATTTTTAACATGCGTTTATTAACCGATTGAAAAGAAAACGCCCCGATCTTAACAGATTCACCGCGCTATGCCGTGCACCAGTTTCAGGCTTTTCTCCGGCAGATTGAGACGAGACTTAACGGGAGACAGAGCGATGCGCTTATAAAGTAGCCCGCTCAATTTGCCTCGTTATCAGGAAAGAAAAATGAAAAAAAGCCGGCTGGCACTGCTGATTGGTGCCGCCTGCCTTAGCGGTTCGCCGCAGGCCGGCATCATTCGCCACGACGTGGCAATGCAGGAATACCGCGATTTCGCCGAGAATCGCGGCAAATACGCCGTCGGCGCCACCAACATTCCGGTATATCGTAAAGACGGCAGTTTTGATGGTTACGTCGGCGATGTACCCATGCCCGATTTTGGTATGGTCAATGATAAGGGCTTCACCACTTTTATTGCGCCCTCGTTTGTTGCCAGTGCCGCGCATGCTAAGGGTGTTAGTCTGACGGTTCTCGGTAACAAGGCAAAATTTGCGCCGGTCTATGCGTCAATTGGTAATTACGTCAGCAAAGTTCGCGACTTCCATGTTCAGCGTGTAAAAAAAGTCATAGTAGAAAGTGCACCTGCGCCGTTTATCAGTAGCGAAGAATTTCTCAGTAATCTAAGCCGCTATACGACCTTTGCCCGCGTGGGCGCGGGCCAGCAATACGCGGAAAATCCCATTACGGGGGTACTGGATCACCTCAGTGGAGCGTATGTCTACAACGCCGGCGGCATGATTTCATCACAAGCGTGGCATGACTCCACCGTCAACCGAATGTGGTGGTCTACTTTTTGGCCGGACGATCCCCGATCCGCACCGCTAGCCATTGGTACCCGAGCGGGAGACAGCGGTAGTCCGATGTTTGTCTGGGATAACCTTGAAAAGCGCTGGGTACTGTTTGCTGTTCATACTGATGGTACATCGTCCGCCATACCTTATAAGCGAACTTACATTGCCACTCTGGTTGATAATGAGGCAGTGCAATCCGCGTTGGATTCGCTGAAAGTCCCCGATGTCGGAGATACCGGCGACAGCGTCATTCAATGGCGCAATGACATGATTTTGCAGGATGATAAACAATGGCTGTGGTACGGGCTTGATGACAGCCTGGCGGAGACGATTCCGGACAAAGCCAGCAATGAACAGCTCAACGCCACCAAAGACCTGCGCTTTAACGGCGACGGCGGCATCATTGAGCTTGAGCAATCAGTCAACATGGGCGCAGGTTTGCTGCGTTTTTCCAATGACTATACCCTGCGCGCCGCCGCCGACGGCCACTTCAGCTGGGTGGCGGCGGCGTAGAGATCGACAAAGACAAAACCGTGCTGTGGCAGGTCAACGGTCTGCAGGATGATGCGCTGCATAAAATCGGTGCGGGCGCACTGCACGTCAACGCCACCGGCATCAATCCTGGCGCGCTCAACGTCGGTGACGGCACGGTAATCCTCGACCAGCAGGCCGACGCGCAGGGGCGCAAACAGGCCTTCTCCACCGTCACGCTGTTCAGCGGCCGCCCGACCGTGGTGCTCAATAGCGCCGATCAGCTGAGCACTGACAACATCCGCTTTGGCTATCGCGGCGGCACGCTGGACGTCAACGGCCACGATCTGCGCTTCGACGATATCCTGCACAACGACAGCGGCGCGCGCATCGTTAACCGCAGCCAGACGCTGGCGCATCTTGATCTGACCGGTGATAACCGCCTGTTCCTCGGCGAGCTGGGCGAAGCAGATACCCGCGACAAACTCGACGTCACCACGCACCAGCGCTGGCAACTGGCCGGTGGCGCACAGCTCAACCAGCTGACGGTGGCCGACGGCGCGCTGACGCTGAGCGGTGAGCAGGTGGAGCACGCGGGGAAAGTTTTTTTCACCCACGACTGGCAGGACAAAGATTTTCACATTAACCAACTGCAGGTGGCGCAGGACGCTGCGCTGACTGTCGGCGAGCACGCGCACGTCACCGCTGACATTACGCTGGCCGACGATGCCACGCTGGCCGTGCTGGGGCGTTCCACGCTGGCCGGAAATATCAACCTCAGCGGCAGTGCCTCCAGCCTGATCGCCGATATCGCGCAATACGTCAGTACGCTGGGCGAGCTGGACTCCACCATTAGCGCCAATATCAGCGGCCAGGGCAGCGTGGTCAAAACCGGTGACGGCCGGCTGACGCTGAGCGGGGACGTCAGCAACCAGCAGGGCATCGAGGTGCAGCAGGGCGAGCTGGAAGTGAGCGGCCGGCTGCATACGCCGCTGAACATGGCCGCCGGCACGCTGCTCTCCGGCGGTGGCAGCATCAACAACGCCAGCCTCGCCGATAACGTCACGCTGGCACCGGGCTGGAATAATGCGCCGGACAGCTGGTCAGCGATGCGCCTTGGCAATCTGCACCACGGGCGCGACACGGCGCTGGTGCTGAACTCCGCTTTCCGCCAGGATGCCAGCGATCGCCTGCTGATCGATGGCGATCTGCAACAGCCAGACGACGCACCGCTGTGGCTGACGGTGAAACCGCAGGCCAGCTGGATCGACAGCGATCGCAACCATAACGGTGCCGCAGATAACGATGAAGGCGTGTCGCTGGTGCAGGTGGGCGGCCAGGCGCACGCCGACAGCGTCCAGCTGGCCGGCAGCTATGTGGCACGCGGTGCCTGGGCTTACGGCCTGTATGCCTTCGCGCCAGGTCGCGCCAGTGGCGATGAGCGTCTGGTGGCCGGCGAAGGGGATCAGTTCTGGGATTACCGTCTGCAAAACATCCTGCTGGCAGAAGGGGATAATCGCGAACCTTACCTGCCGGAGCCGGAGCCTGAACCGCAGCCCGAACCTGAACCGCAGCCGGAGCCAGATCCACAACCGGAGCCGGAAAACCCGCAGGTACCGCAGCCGGAGCCAAATCCGGCGCCGGGCAACGTGCGCGCAGCGGTGATTCCGCAGGTGCCAACCTACATCTCGCTGCCCGCTGCCTTCCACAGCGTGACGCACAATCTGCAATCGCTGTTCAGCAGCAGTGCGCAGCAGGCGGGTGTCGCGGGCCGTCCTGACCTGTTCGTCTCCGGCTATACCGGCGATGACCGCTATCACAGCGCGGGCGGTTTTATGGATTACGGCTACGATTTCCATAGCCGCTATCAGGGCTGGATGATTGGCAGCCGCTTCCCGCTGCAGCCGGAGCTGGCGCTGAGCGTCGCCGTCAACAAAGGTAACCTGAGCATCACGCCGGAAGCACGCGACGGCAACAGCCATGGCCGCTTCGATACGCTGGGCGCCAGCGCGCTGCTTAGCTGGCAGCCGCAGCAGGGTCTGCAGCTGGCGATGCCGTTTGGCGTAATGCAGTATCGCGGCAGCGTCAGCACGGATCTGCGCGGCGAGGTCACACAGTTGAAAGCGCGCGGCGCTAACCTTGGCGTTGACGGCGGCTGGCGCTGGCAGTCCGGTGCGCATGCGCTGACGCCGGTGGCTGGCGTGCATGCGCAGTGGCTTGATATTGATGACTTCACCGACAGCGATGGCGCACAGGTGAGCTACGATAATCCGCTGCAGTGGCAGCTCTCCGCTGGCGTGAAATACGACTTCTGCCTGAACGATACACTGAAACTGGGCGCGGAAACGCGCTACGCGCAACGCATCAGCCAGCGCGATCGGGTGGCGGTCGGTGACGGTCAGCAGGCGGCGCACTTCGCCACCGGACGCGGCGGCAACAGCCTGCAATATAGCGGTTACGCTGGCTGGCAGCTGCTGGATAATCTGGAGCTCAACACTCAGGTTCAGGGTCAGCAGCGCCTGACGCGCGAAGGCCTCAGCGACTGGAATGTGCAGGCAGGCGTGAAAATCAGTTTTTAACAGTGGCTCTCACCACGCATCAGCCCGGGACATTTCTCACCGGGCTTTTTTTATCCCTTTCTGAAAAAAAACCAGACAAAACTTAATTGCCGCGTTAGTCGGTCGCTTTAGGTTTGCGATTCTCGCTATTTTCATCCATGGAAGAGAATATGAAACTTACCCCGCTGACGCTGGTGATCAGTACGTTCTGTTATAGCCTTCCTTCACTCGCTGATGAACGCACCCCTGCATTTTCTGCCTCAAAAAATAATGACGTTAACGCTGCGAATATTCCGCACCCGCCTGAATCGTTGCATAGTCCATTAACTCAGGAAATCCCTGATCTGCCGCTGCTGGAACAAGCCAGCCGCCATACCGGCGAAGGGATTAAACATCTTGGGAAAATGGTCGCCCGCGGCTCATGGTTTGATGAGATCAATCCGGCCACGTCCGGCCTGCTGAGAAGCAGCGTGCTGGCCGGTAATAACAGTCATCATTTGTGGTATTACCGGTTACAAAATATGGTCCTGACCGGGGAGAAAGACGAAGGACTGCCAAATATTCATAATCCCGGTGACGTGACGCCAGAGCCCGATCCTGGTCGTGGCGAAGAGGTAATCGTTCCGCCACCGCCTCCGCCACCGGAGCCGCCACGGCTGCCGACGGCACCGCAAATTCCCGCTTACCTTGCCTTACCCAACATGCTGTATGCCCTCAACGACGCTATGCAAACCCGCTTCCACTTCGCTGCCCAGCAAATACGCCACGATGACCAGCACAATCTGTTCGTGTATGGCTATCGCGGCGGCGAGCGTTATGACAGCCCGCTGGGCGATCACGACGCCACCAGCCGCTATCAGGGCTGGCTGCTGGGCACGCGCTGGACGCCGGACGCGGAACCGAGCCCGCTGGCGCTCAGCGTCGGCGTGCATAAAGGCGCCGTCTCAATGCTGCCGGACAACCAGAGGGAAAACAGCCAGATCCGCATGAATACGCAGGGCGTCAATATGCTGGTTAGCGTGCAGCCGCCGGAAGGGCTGCAGCTGGAATTCCCGCTACAACTGGCGCAGTATCGTGGCACTTTACGCCATGAAAATCAGGGCGAGGTCGCAAAGTTCAACGCTGTTGGCGGCAGTATCGGCGCCGAAGCCGGCTGGCGCTGGCAGTATGATGCGCATAGCGTGATGCCGCTGGTGGCCACGAATATGCAATGGCTGCATATTCACGACTTCACTGAGGCGCAGGGCGCGCAGGTGAAATACACCCTGCCAGCGCAGCTGCAGCTGGCGGGCGGGATTAAATACGATTATCAGCCGCTGTCGTCGGTGAAACTCGGCGTGGAAGCGCGCCATGTCTGGCACAGCGGCGGGCAGAGCACGCTGGATGCCGGCAAGACGCATAATCTGCCGATTGCGCGCGGCAGTCACAGCGCGCAGCTGAGCGGTTACATCAGCTGGCAGCTGCATGAAAACGTTGAGATCGGCACGCAGTTGCAGGCGCAGCAGCGGCTGGATCGCCCCGGCGTCAGCGACTGGAATGTGCTGAGCGGCGTGAAAGTGGCGTTTTAAATCAGTAAAAAGGATGCAACTTGTTGTAGCGGCGCGATTTATCGCGCAATTTCAATGACCGTGCCGCGGCGGAATGCGCAATGAATTGCGCCGCTACCGCCCGTGCGGTGATCAGCGGCATCACATGGAAGGGATATTTGCATTATCCAGTCGCACAAACCGTAGCGGCGCGATTTATCGCGCAATTTCAATGACCGTGCCGCGGCGGAATGCGCAATGACTTGCGCCGCTACCGCCCGTGCGGTTATCAGCGGCATCACATGAAAGGGAAATCTGCATTATTCAGTCGCACAAACCGTAGCGGCGCGATTTATCGCGCAATTTCAATTACAGCACCGCGCCATCACGACGCCTGTAAATAATGCATTACCGACTGGTTCAGCGTGTCGAGCTTCTCTTCCAGCAGATGCAGCCCTTCACGGATGGCCTCCAGATCTTCAGGGCTTTGGCAGGCGCGCTCGATCTGCCCGCACAGATCATCGATCTCGCTGGCATAAATGATCTGCGCCGATCCACCCAGCCGATGCAGCGACGAGGCCAGCGCCGGCCAGTCCTGCTCGTCAAAGTGGCGCCAGCACTGTTGCATATCGTTGCGGCTCTCCTCACCAACCTTCTCCAGCATCTTCGCCACCATGATATCGTCGTGATACACCATGGCGCGCAGTGATTCGAGGGACAGCAGCGAATCCAGCGGCGGTATTTCAGCGGCCGGCTCATTACTGCTCAGCAGCTCGGCCAGCTTGTCGATTTTCAGCGGCTTAAACAGGCAGGCGTTCATGCCCGCTTCAAGACAGCGCACGCGCACGTCCGACTGGGCATTCGCCGTCAGGCCAAAAATTTTCACCGCGTTACCGCTGCGGCGCAGGGTTTGCGTCAGTTCGATGCCGCTCATGCCCGGCATATTGCAGTCGGTAATGATCAGATCGAACGCCTGATGCGCCAGCAGTCCCAGCGCCTCTTCACCGCTGCTGGCTTCGCTAATCTGCTGGCCCAGCTCACTGAGCTGGTTACGCAGCAGCAGGCGATTGGCCGGATGATCGTCCACCACCAGAATATTCAGCACCGGCAGCGCACGGTCACGCGCCACGCGGGTTTTCTCCAGCAGCTTGCGTGCCCGGCGCGCCGGCATCATCACGTTGAGCTGAATCAGCGTGCCGCGTCCCGGCTGGCTGTTGAGGTTCATGGTGCCCTGCATCTTCTCCAGCAGCTGGGCGCTGATCACCAGGCCAAGGCCGGTGCCGGTCTGCTTGCGGCCCTCTTCGGTCTGGGCAAACGGCTGAAACAGTTTGGCCTGATCGGCCGCGCTGATACCCACGCCGCTGTCTTCGATCTCAATCTCCAGCTCCAGCGAGCCGTCTTCCCACGCGTGGCCGATCACCCGCACTTCAACGCCGCCTTCATGGGTGAATTTGATGGCGTTATTGATGTAATTGGCGATCACCTGGCGGAAGCGCGCGGCATCAATAAACACTTCCAGTTCCGGCGGCGTATCGCTGTGGTAGTGCAGCGTCAGATTTTTGCCGCTGGCCATGCCGTCAAACAGCCGTACCACCGGCAGCACCAGCTGATCGGTGCTGACCCACTCCGGCATCAATTCCAGCTGGCCGCTCTCAATCTTGGCCATGTCGAGGATATCGCCAATCAGCCCCAGCAGCGTATTGGCCGACTCATAAGCGATCTGGATGGCTTCGTTGTCGCGCTGTTTGCGCCCTTCCAGCTCCAGCAGGCCGATAATGGCGCTGATCGGCGTGCGGATCTCGTGGCTCATGGTGGCGAGGAAAGAACTCTTGGCACGGTTGGCTTCATCCGCGACCTTTTTCTCCGCCTGCAGCGCCAGCATCAGCAGCTCGTAGGCAGTAACATCCTGCCAGCCGCATATCAGTCCGGTGATATTGCCCTGCGCGTCACGCTGCTCCTGCGCCCAGTGATGCACCATGCGCGCCTCAGTGCCATTCTCGATCTCGATTTCCAGGTCCTGCGCGGTATCGCCCCACAGGCTGTTGTGCGCCAGCGCCACCAGTTCCGGATCGTTAACTGCTTCCGGGCTCATCAGCGGATAGAGTTTGCTGATGAGCGGCGATAGCGGATGGCGCTGATCGTAAAGCGAAAAGCTGAGGCGCTGCGCGTCGACGCCGGCAAAAAAACGCTGAAACGCACCGTTAGAACTGACCACGTTCCAGTTGCGATCCAGCACATATACCGGGGTTGGCACGCCGTTCAGCAGCGCATCGCGAAAACGCAGTTCGGCCTGCAGGTCGGCCTCAGCGCGACGGCGATGCTTCACCTCATTGCCGCGATAGTAAACCCACGCCAGACAGGCCATCAGCAGCAGCGCGGTCAGCAGGATGATGGCGTAAAACTGCGAACGGTACAGCTGCCAGGTGGTGCGCGTGGTCTGCGGTGTGCCCTGCCAGCGGCTGGCAATCAGTGAGATTTCGCTCGGCTGGATGTCAGCCAGCGCCTTATCAATAATGCTCAGCAGCTCGGGCTGATCGCGGCTGACGGCAAAACTCAGCTCCACCGGCGGCAGCGCCAGACGCGACACGATCTTCAGCGGCTGCTGCGGGTAACGCGCCAGTAACGCGTTCACGCTCAGCTGGTTATCGATCAGTCCGGCGACTTTGCCCTCCTGCAACAGCTGCAGCGCAAGACTGGCATTATCCACCTCGGTGATCTGCAACGTGGGGAAGCGATCCAGCAGCGCCTGGCGCGCCGGATTGCCGGTTACCATGCTCAGCTTCATGCCGGGATACAATGTCTGCGGCGCATCGGGCTGGTCCGGCACCAGCAGCACCAGTTGTACTTTGAGGAATGGCCGGGTAAAACGCACCGCCTCCGGATGATCGTCGTCCTGCGCCACCGCCGCCAGCATCGCCACCTGGTGTTGTTCCAGCTGCTGTACACCTTCACGCCACGAATAAGCCGGCAGCGGGGTGAAAAACAGCCCGGTGCGTAACTGGATCAGATGCAGCAAATCAGCGCTGATACCCTGGAATTCACCCTGCTCGTCCAGCAACGTCAGCGGCGCGGAGAATGGATTAAATCCGACCCTGACCTGCGTATGCTGCTGCAGCCACTGCTGTTCGCGCGTCGTCAGACTGAGCGGTTCCTGCAGACGCCAGATGTCCGGGCGCTGCGTCCACTGGCGCGAAATCAGCCGGTGCTGTTCGTCAGGTATCGCGGCGATGGCAGCATTCAGCGCCTTTAACAGCCGCTGATTGTCAGCTTTCACCACCAGCCGGCTGCCATATAAGGCGTCCTGCGGTAAAATCGCCGCCAGCGCCAGCTGATTGACGTAGCTGCGTTCAATCAAAAACGCTGCTGCCTGCAGGCTGCCGAGCGCGTAGTCCGCTTCACCGCTGGCCACCGCCGCCAGCGCCGCCTGGCTGGAGGGATAACGCACCACGCTCGCCTGCGGGAAACGCTGCTTGATCTGTGCATCGGAAAGAAAGCCTTCGCGCATCGCCAGGCGCAGCGGCGCGTCATACGGAACCGGCTGTGACGCCTGCTTTTCCGCAGTAATCACTACCGGACGATTGATAAGAAAACTGTTTGTGCTACTGAAGAAGGCAGTATCACGCAATTCGCGCCCCGGCGAGGTAAACAACGCATCGGCCGCACCGCTTTTTACCGCCGCCAGTGCCGCCGCCTGGCTGGGATAACGCACCAGCACTGCCTGCACGCCAAGATTACGCGCCAGCAGTTGCAGATAATCGGCGTAGATCCCTTCTGCGCTGTCACCACTGCCAGCCGCCTCCTGAAAAATCAGATAAGGCGGCAGCTCCGGTGTCCATACCGCCACGCGCAGTTCGTGTTTAGTGCGCAGCCAGCGCCACTCGTCATCGTCTAATTCAACGTGCTGCGGTGCCAGCTTTTCTCGGCTGTACAGCTGCAAAATATCCGGTTGAGGCTGAGCGGCCAGCAGCGGGCTCAACAGCAGCAAAAGCAGGGTGACCAGGCGCAGCATCGCTACTCCATGTGGTTACGATTGGCGAAAGCAAAGAGATCGCGCAGGCTTTTGCAGTGCAGTTTCTCCAGCAGACGGCCTTTGTAAGTCGAGATGGTTTTATTACTGAGATTCATGCGGTTAGCGATGCGCATGTTATCCAGCCCCTTCAACAGGTAAGTGAAGACCTGAAACTCCTGCGGTGACAGCGACTCCAGCAGCTGTTTATCTGAGTTGATGTGATTCTCTTCCGCCGGCACGTTGATACCCGCCAGCGGGAAGTAACCATAACCGCTTTGCGCCGCGCGAATCGCGGTAATGATTTCCGGCAAATTGTCCTTTTTGCTGATAAAACCATTCGCTCCGCAGCGTACACTCTGTACCGCATAAAAGTTCTGATTCTTACCTGAGACGATAATAATAATACCCGGAAAACTCTTAGCGCGCAGCGCTTTAACCACTTCGATACCGTTCAGCGAGTGAATATCAATATCCATCACCACGATCTCCGGATAATGCTGGTCAATAAGCTGTAATGCTTCATAACCATCATCAGTTTCAGCAATCATGCTATGCCCTTCTTTTTCAAGAAGAAAGCTCACAGCCATGCGTGCCATAGGGTGATCGTCGACGACAATAAATTTCGCCATTTTTTATTTCCTGACGTGACCTAAAGATAAAATTTAATTTCCTGAGTATTAGACTAATAAATGCAACCTTTAATCAACCACAATCAAATAACAAAACGTAGGCCGCGTCCTACACACCACCGATGAACATTCCCATATCCCTGTGCGTAATTTAATCGTAAGATCTAATCATCGAGAACTTATTATTCTGTGAACGATATTTTACTGTTTAAGTAAGGGCGTAAATGTGGGAAAGGAGACTCCAGTGAAAACAGGCAGCCATAATAAGCCGAAAAAAATCATTATTGCGCTCAGCTGCCATTTTGCACTGACCGGTTTACGGGAATTGTGCCAGCCGCTGGCAATCTGCAATGTGCAAACCCTGCAGATTGCGCCGGAAGCGGTGGCGGAAGAGTTGATGTTTAACCACGCCGATTTGCTGATCACTGAACTGCCGCGTGACGCCGTCGGCCTCGCCGAGCTGCTGCTGATTCCCGAGTGGTTTAAAGGCCACACGCTGATTCTGCTGGATGAAGAGACGGAACCGATGCGCCAGACGCTGGTGGCCGCCGGTTTCTCTGCGGTGATGAGCAAAAACGATCGGGCTGAGGTAGTGCAGCGCAGCATTGGTCAGCAGCTGCAACGTCATCCAGCGCGTTACGATTATGCCGCCCCCGGCCGCAACGCGCTGGCACGTGAGAAACGCGTCATGTGTGCCCTGCTGCGCGGTATGAAGCCAGCGCGCATTGCGCATGAAATGGGGCTGCACCCGCGTGAGATCAGCCGCAGCAAGGTCAACAGCCTGGCGCGCAGCGGCTTTCCCTCGCTGAACGCGATGCTGGCCTGTACCGGCCGACGCCCGGTTTGAGCACCTGAACAGCACAGCAGAAACAGCGAGCACAAACCGTAGCGGCGCAATTTCTTGCGCAATCTACCGCATTGCGGCTGACGGATTCGCGCGATAAATCACGCCGCTACAACACGTACCATTTACAAATTGCGCAGCGGTAACACCGCGTACCAGACAGAGCGAAGAAATAATTACCCAAGCATTAACTAACCCGGAAATAAAAATTACAGACCGGTCTTAATTGACACGCAATCATTAAACTATTAACCGGAATCCTCAGAAATTATTTAATTTAATTGTTAAGACAGGGACTACAGAACACCGATGAACATTCGCATGGTGATACAGGAACTTTCGCCCTATTATGACTTCATCGCTTAGCAGCAGCACTGCTAAATGATATTAAAGCAATAATCTGATTACCTGCGCTGTTATTATTAATAGCCTGTAAGAGAAGTGAGCAAGACTATTTAAAAGGACATTAACCCAGCGCAACTCCGGGGTAATGACCATCGCCTTCTCCGTTTTATTTATCAGGGAAGAAGGTTATTAAACACAACGAAGGAAATAAACCATGATGAACAAAATGATGAAAACCGCCTGCGCCCTCGCTGTGCTGGCGGCCTCGGCCAACGTAATGGCTGAAAGCGTAGAGCTGAAAGTGATTGGCACCATTTCGCCACCCTCCTGTAAGCCAACCCTGAGTGGCAGCGGTGGTATTGACTACGGCAGCATCCTCTCCGACTCGCTGGACCCAACCGGCTATACCAAGCTGGCGGACAAAGAGACCCAACTGAGCATCGTATGTGATGCGCCAGCCAAAGTAGCCATTCAGGCAGTAAGCGGTCGCAAAGACTCGACGGTATCTGATGGTGCCGAAGGTGCAAGCGGTGCTGCCGCACCGGTAAGCGAAGTGGGCCTGCCAGCCGGTTTTGGCGTGGTTGGTCTGGGCATGGTCGGTGAGACCAAAGTCGGCGCGTACGGCGTGGCGATCAGTGACGTTACCCTTGACAGTACAGCAGCGAAAGCTATCCAGTCTGATGACAAGCAGAGCTGGAACGACAGTAACGCCAGCTCGCTGTATAAAGCCGACGGCAGCACCAGCTACCTGAGCTGGAGCCAGGCCGGTGAAGTCGCGCCCGCCGCCTTTGAAAATATGAATGCCAAGCTGACGGTGAAAACCTATCTGAATAAAACGTCAGATCTGGATCTGTCCAAGCCGGTACAGCTGGACGGCCTGACCACCATTGAGCTGGTGTACCTGTAATTACTTGTTAACTGAATGCATTAATGCAGCCTGGTTTTAATCTGGCTCACCGTTCATAGCTAAGTATTCATTTCCCTGCGCCATACGCCGCAAGGAAATTAACCCAATAGAGGGATTTAAATGATGAAAAAAATGATGAAAACAACTTGTGCGCTGGCCGTGCTGGCCGCCTCCTGCAATGTGATGGCGGAAAGTGTGGATATGCGCGTGACCGGTGCTGTAACACCGATTGCCTGCAAACCAATGCTGTCTGATAACGGCGTGGTGGATTTAGGTGAATTAAATACTAATATGCTTAAAAAAGATGAAGTAACCATCTTTCAGCCTAAGCGAATCAATTTGACCATTGATTGTACTGCACCGGCAAAAATTTCTTTGCTGGCAACCAGTGCACGCCCGGGAACCACACTTGGCGCAGCAGATGAAGGTCCAACTGGTGCCACCAAGCCTATAATCAACCCCGGACTAAGAAATGGCGGAGGTGTTGCAGGGTTAGGTATGGATGGCGATAAAAAAATTGGCGCTTATGGTTTGAATATTTGGAATATGGTGATGGATGGTGTAACTGGATCGGGGGTAAAATCTTCTGACAAAAAAAGTTGGAACGATTGGTATGCTAATACTTTCTTCAGTGACTTTGGTGTCTATAAATATGTATCTTGGCGCAAAGCTGGTAGTGAAATGGCGCCATCTGCATTTAAAAACCTTACGGCAGAAATCGAGGTTGTTGGCTATATAAATAAAGCATCCGAGCTGGATTTGACCAAGCCAATCAAGCTCGATGGACAGACGAATTTTGAAATGTTCTATCTTTAATCTGACCGCATTTAAACTTTTAAAAATTTAAGTTAACGGTTGAAACTTAAATAAAATTTAAGTTTTAACTATTAACCAGGAAAAAAATCATGAAAAAATTCATTAAAACGTTTTGTGCCATTGCTATTATGGCAGCAGCGAATCAGGCAACCGCTGAAAGTTTTCAGCTTGGCATTACGGGAACTTTTAAACCCTCAGCATGTAGTCCATCGATTGATAACGGCGGCACAGTAGATTATGGCGTTATCAAAACAGAGTCATTAAGTAAAGACGATTACACCCTTCTGGATCAAAAAGAAATTATACTAAACATTAACTGCGACTCACCTGCTAAGGTCGCTTTAACCGCTTCTAGCGGACGCAAAGGTAGTGCTCTGGTATCAAATACTGAGGGCAAGACTGGTGCCGGAAAGCCCATGGTTACATTTGAAGACCCAAATAATCGCATAGGTTATGCAGGAGCGGTTGGTTTGGGTTTGGATGGTGAGAAAAAAATTGGGGCATATATTGTTACCATCGGAGATGTTTTAAAGGATGGCAAGATCGCCACAGGACTGAGATCATCAACTAAACTAAACTGGTCCATCTATGACGCCTATACCTTATATACTGACAATGGTGCTGATCAGTATTTTACTGTGAGCGAAGGCACTACTAATACACCAGGCGCTTTCACTACTGCTACCTTCCCATTGATTATCAAAGGCTATATCAATAAAGCCTCAGAACTCGATAT
The DNA here is from genome assembly GCF_035783935.1 of Pantoea dispersa. Lineage (GTDB taxonomy): Bacteria > Pseudomonadota > Gammaproteobacteria > Enterobacterales > Enterobacteriaceae > Pantoea > Pantoea dispersa_C. Next base: position 140,200 of record NZ_JALKOV010000010.1, read on the forward strand.
TTCCAAGCCAATCAAACTCGATGGCCTGACCAATATCGAAATGGTTTACCTGTAATAATTACTGTAATAATCCAGGCCGGAATAAATCCCGGCCTTATTCACCCACTTAATGATTCTTATATTGAATTAAAAAACAATCTAGCCGGGAAACACATTATGCTGAATTTATTTACCCGCCGCACGGCATGCGCGGCCGCCCTGTTATTATCTGCCTCTCAGGCTTATGCCACCGGTATGGTACCGGAAACCTCGGTGGTGATTGTCGAGCAGGCCGACGGTGAAGGCGCGCTGAATATTCAAAATACCGATCCGACGCCGGTATTATTGCTAACCACGCTGCAGGATACGCCGGATGATAAAGAGCCATTGCTGACCGTTACGCCACCGGCGGCGCGCGTCGAGCCAGGCAAATCGCAGCGCGTACGTTTTATTCTTACTACCAAAGAGCCGCTGAAAACCGAACGCCTGAAGCGCGTGGTGGTGGAAGGCGTGCCGCCACAGAAAAAAGACTCCAGCGAAGTGCGCATGACGGTGCGTCAGAACCTGCCGGTGATCATTCGTCCGGCCGGTCTGGCCAAAGAGATGGCGCCGTGGAAACGCCTGAACTGGAAAATGCAGGGCGACCAGCTCACCGTCAGCAATGACTCGCCGTACGTGGTGCGCCTGAACCAGGCGGTGCAGACGCTACCCAACCGCAACGTCTATATGCTGCCGAACAGCTACGTGCTGCCAGGTCAGACATTTACCCTGACGGCGCAGGACGGCAAAAAAGCCGGTAATGCACAACAGGTACGCATTTCTCCGGCCACCACCTGGGGTTACAGCGTCGACACCTACGACGCGCCGCTTGCGCGCTAATGAGGTGAGCCGTGCCAGGAATCAACACGACACGACGTCTGCTGCCGCGCCCGCGCCTGCTGTGCGCGGTACTGTTCCCGGCGCTCTGCTGTTTATCCGCCTACGGTGCTGAGGAGCTGGAGTTTGACAGCGCCGCACTGGCCGCACGCGGCATCGATCCGAAACTTGCGGCGCTGTTTAAAAATGCGCCGCGCTTCCTGCCTGGCGCGACCACGGTGGCGCTGCGCGTCAACGGCGCCGAGCGTGGCCGGGTGCGCGTCACCTTCGATGAGCAGGGCGATCCCTGTATCGATCGCACCTTCCTGAAAGCCGCTGGCCTGCTGGTGCCGCGCGGCGTCAGCGACGATGGCTGTTTCGATCTGAAAAGCGCCTGGCAGCAGGCCGAGATCAACGCCGATCCCGGCGAAGAACGACTGTCGCTGCTGGTGCCGCAGCAGGCACTGGCCGCGCCGGATCAGCATGATAGCTGGCAGCACGGTGGTGCCGCCGGCATGCTGAGCTACGACGCGCAATACCTCGATTCAATAGGGAAAAATGCCGGCCTCAACTTTATGCAGGTCGGGCTGGAAGGCGGCTTTAACGTCAGCGACTGGATTGTGCGCAGCCGTCAGACGGTATCGCGCTTCAACGGCGAAGTCTCGCTCAACCATCAGGGTGCCTACGCCCAGCGCAGCTTTACCCAGAGCAAACAAGTGCTGCAGGTCGGCCAGATCAATCTGCAAAACTCGCTGTTCGGCACCGGCCAGGTGCTGGGGGTGCAGCTTTTTCCTGAGCTCGGACTGGAGAAGCGCGGCGGCGCCGGGCTGGTGGAAGGCATCGCGAACAGCGCGTCAGTGGTCGAAGTACGCCAGGCGGGCGTGCTGGTGTACAGCACCAGCGTACCGGCTGGCCCATTCAAACTACAGGGGTTCTCCCTGCTTAATACCCGGAATGATTTACAGGTAACGCTCACCGATACTCAGGGCAATAAGCAGGAGTTTGTAGTGCCGGCCGCGTCGCTGCCGATGAGCAGCGGTAGCGCGCCGGGTCTGTCGATTGGCGTGGGTAAAATGACGCAGCTGGCGGGCGGCGCGGGTTCGCCGTGGGTGGCAACACTGTCGCGCGGTTGGGAACTGAACGCGCGCAATATCTTTACCGCCGGCCTGATGACCACCGCACAATGGCGCGCCGCTGCCATCAGCCTCAACAGCCAACCGTTTAACCGCACGCAAACTCAGTTGCAAATCACCGCCAGCCAGGATGCGCGCCATGGCGATCGCGGCGTGTCAGTTTACAGTGCGATTAGCCAGAAAGTTAGCGAGCGTATCAGCCTGAGCCTCAACGCCGCGACTCAGACTAAGGGCTACAGCGACATGGGCGATGCGCAGCAGGATGAGCGACGTCAGCGTGATTCCAGCAGCCGCGACCAGATTGGCGCTGGCATCAGCTGGGCCGGTGGCGATGTCGGTACCTTCTCGCTTGGCTGGGCGCGCAGCCGCACCTTCAATGGCGACAGCATCTCGTATCTGCGCGGCGGCTGGAGCAAATCCTTCGACCGCGCTTACCTCAGCCTCAACGTCGAACGCAGCGGTGGCGGGCGCAACAACACGCCTGAGCAGCGCGTTTATATGGCGCTCAACGTGCCGTTCGGCGATTCGCGAAGCGTCAGCAGCTACCTCAACCACAGCGATAAAAACGGTGCCCGCGCCGGTGCGCGTTATAACGACCGGCTGTCGCAGGATCGCAGCTGGAGCCTGTCGGCCGAACGCGACTTCCGCCAGCAGCGCGACAGCCTGAGCGCTGGCATGGACATGGTGACGCCGGTCAGCCAGCTGAGCGGCAGCCTGAGCCGCTTCGCGGAGGACAGCACCAGCTGGTCGCTGCGCGCCAGCGGTGGCGCGGTGGTACACGGCGGTGGCGTCACGCTGTCGCCGTATCGCATCGGCGATACTTTCGGCATCGCCAAAGTCGGCGACGAACGCGGTGTACGGCTGGATACGCCAGGTGGCCCAACCTGGACGGACGGGCGCGGCTATGCGGTGATTCCGTCACTCAGCAGCTACCGCCGTTCTCAGGTGCAGATTGATGCTCGCAGCCTGAAGAAAAACGTCGATATCGCCAACGGCGTCCAGGAAACCAGCGCCGCACGCGGATCGGTGAGCTATATGGCATTCGATATCGTACGCAGCCGCCGCGTACTGGTCGACGTGAAGGATAACGTCGGCAAAGTGCTGCCGTATGGTGCCAGCGTGTTCGACGCCAAAGATAACTTCGTGACGGCAGTGGGCAGCGACGGCAGCATCTTTATCTCGGATGCCGGTGACGGCGGGCGCATGGAGGTGCAACTGGGCGGCAAGACGATTTGCAGTTTCAACCTGAAGCTACCCGCAAAGCCGCAGGACGCCGGGTTATTTGAAAACGCCAGCGCACAGTGCAGCTAACAGGAGAGAAGAAGATGAAGCATTTATTTTACCCGCTCGGGTTAGCGCTGCTGCTGTGCCAGAACGCGCTGGCCAGCCTGCCCGCGCTGCCACAGGTGGCGCAGGATACACCCTGCGCACTGTCGCTTGGTACTCAGGAAATCAACTATGGCCGCCAGACGCGCTATCAGCTTACGGATGTCGGCGGTGGTCAGTTGTCGCCCGGTAAGCGCGAGCTGCTGCTCGGCGTGGTGTGTCCGTATAGCCAACCGATAAAGCTGGCGCTGCGCGGCGATCGTGCGCTGAATGGCGCGCTGCGCTGGGGAGAACGCGGCAGCGTGCAGCTGCGGCTGTATGACGCGCGGCTCGACGGCCAGCCGGTAGCGCTGCAACAGGAGCAAAGCGGCCAGAGCAGCGAAAGCCTGTTGCTGCGTCCTGGCGAACCGTTCAGCGCGGTGCAGAACGGCAAAATGATGGAAGGCAAAGCGTTTACCGCGCAGCTGGAGATTGTGCCGTTGCTGCCGGAGAGCGCTTCACGCGTCGCACTGCAAACCGATAACGAAGCCCGTATTACCCTGGAGCTGCTGCGCTAACCCGGAACAGCACCGCTCCGTCATTCCCGCAACGGGCGCACTGATGCGCCCGTTTTTTTACGCCATCACAAGGAGAACAGACATGGCTCACTTCCGACTTTCCCCTCTCTCTTACAGCTGTGCGCTGGCGCTGCTGGTGACCAGCGGTGCGCAGGCGGCCTCAGCGTGGCAGGCGCTCGACGGTGCCAAAGTCGCAGCGACCAGCGGCTATGAATCACGTAGCGCGCGTGACTATCCGCTGCTGGCCAGCGGCGCTGGCAGCCTGCTCACCACCGCCGTGCCCGGCCTGAACTTCATCACTACTGGTAGCCTGCTATATGCAGCGCAGGTGCTGGACGGCGGGCGCATCGAACTGGATGGCGCCCATCTTGCCACTGACGGTGTGATGGCACACGGCGCGAACCTCAGCGACGGGCAATTCGTCATGCGCGGCGGCAGCATCAGCACGCAGGGCGACAGCAGCGCCGGCGTGATGGCCAGCGGTGACAGCGAGGTTACTCTGACGGATGTCACGCTCAGCAGCGGCGGACGCGATGCTACCGGTGTCACCCTCAGCCAGGGCCAGCTGACGCTGCGCGACAGCCGCATCAGCGCCAGCGGTGAAAACGGTGGTGGACTGGCGCTGGGCGGTGGCGGACGCGGTAATGCGCGCGCGACGCTCAGCGATGTGACGATTGAACTGAGCGGTGCCGGCACGCGTGCGGCGATCGAACTGGGCAACGGCACGCTGAACGGCAGCCAGGTCGCGATCAACGTCAGCGATCGCCACCGCGGCATTGAGATCTACAACCCGCAGGGCAGCAGCGGACGCGGCAGCGTGACGCTAAGCGACAGCCAGATCGTCACCGATGCCGGCGACGGCGTGTATACGCTGGGCGGCGATGTGCTGCTGGACAAGGTTACTGTCGACACGCAAAGCGGTATGGCGGTCAACGTCAACAATCGCTCGACCGCCACCCTGCTCGGCAGCAGCTTTAACACCCACGGCGATAACGCGCACACGCTGTGGATCGCCTCGGAGAGCGCCTCCGCGCACGCGCAGGACAGTCGATTCAGCAGCCAGGGCAACAACGCGCTCGCGTTTCACGCGCAGTTTGGCAACGCCACGCTGGACAATGTCGCGCTCAGCACACAGGGAACGGGCAGCTATGGTCTGTACAGCGAAGCGCAGGTTGATGCACAGAATCTGACGGTAGAAACGCATGGCTCCGGTGCCATCGGCGTGTTTGCCGCGCGCGGCGGCAGTATCAATCTGGCCCATACTCAGGTGCGTACCGCCGGTGATTCAGCCACCGGCCTGCTCGCCTATCCGGGCTCGGCGATCAGCGGTAAACAGGTCGATGTTAAAACTGAAGGCGCTGGCGCGCACGGTGCCTGGGTGCGCTCTGGCAGCATGCAGCTGCAGCACAGCATACTCAGCACCGCAGGCCAGCAGGCAGCGGGTTTGCTGGTGAACGCTAATAGCAACGGCGACAGCAGCACGGTAATGCTCGACAGCACGCAAATCGTCAGCCAGCAGGGTGCAGCCATCAAAGTGACCAACAGCAACGCTGACATCACGCTGACCAACGGCAGCCAGCTGCAGGGCGGCGATGCGCTGCTGGACGTGGCGAGCGGCACGCAGCCGTCAGAAGTCACGCTGAACGCGGATAACCATGTACGGCTGCAAGGCGACGTGCGCGCCGACGCTGCCAGCCGGGTGACGCTGGCGCTAAGCAACGCTTCACAGCTGAGCGGCAGCATTCAGGGTGCCGACAGCCTGACACTCGACGCCAGCAGCCAGTGGCAGCTCAGCGCCAGCTCGACGCTCAACACCCTGCACAGCGACGGCAACGTGAGCTTTGCCCCGCAGGCCAGCGGCTTCAGCACGCTGGACGTGCAGACGCTGAGCGGCAATGGCAGCTATCACCTGAACACCGATCTGGCGGCATTGCAGGGCGACCTGATTCGCGTCGCGGGCAATGCCAGCGGCGATCATCTGCTGGGGATTCGCAACAGCGGGCGCGAACCGCAGCAGAGCGACGCGGCGCTAACGGTGGTGACCACCGGTGGCGGCGATGCCCACTTTGCGCTGGAGCACGGCGTGGTGGATGCCGGCGCGTGGCAGTATCAGCTGGAGCAGCGCGGCCAGGATTGGGTGCTGGCGCAGAAACATGATGAGGACGATCAGCCCCTGCCAACGCCTTCCGCCGCGACTGTCATCGCACTGTTTAACGCCGCGCCGATCGCCTGGTACAGCGAGCTGACCAATCTGCGTACCCGCCTCGGCGAAGTGCGCGACAGCGAAGCGCAGGGCGGCGCCTGGACGCGCGTCATCGGCAATGACTGGCGCATCAACGCGCGTAGCGGCGTGGCGTGGCACCAGCAGATGCAGGGCTTGGCGATGGGCGTCGATAGCGCCAAAACCACCGGCTATGGCCAGCGCCTGCTCGGCGTGTTCAGCGGCATCAGCAAAAGCCGGCTGGCCTTCAGCGGCGGCAGCCAGGGCACCATCAACAGTTTCTATATTGGTGGCTATCACACCTGGCTGATGAATGACGGCTGGTTCGCCGATGCGGTGGTGAAAGCCAACAATTTCAGCAACCGCGCCGACGCGCGCATGTCCGATGGCAGCAAGGCCAGCGGCAGCTATCAGACCGCCGGATTTGGCGCCTCGCTGGAGCTGGGTCGCAAGTTTAACTATCAGAACGGCTGGTTCGCTGAGCCGTCACTGCAGTTCTCCTCGCTGTGGGTGCAGGGTAAAGCGTATCGTCTGAGTAACGATCTGGCGGCGAAGGCGGCTTCTGGCGGATCGCGCCTGGCAACACTCAATCTGACCGGCGGACGCGAGATGGCGCTGGAAAACGGTGGCAAAGTGCAACCGTGGCTGCGCGCCGCCCTGGCGCAGGAACTGGTGCACGATAATGCCGTCAGCGTTAACGATCAACGCATGAACAGCAACCTGGCGGGTGAACGGCTGACGCTGGGCGGCGGCGTCAATGTCTCCCTGACGCGCGATATTGAGCTGTATGCCGATGCCGGCTGGAGCCACGGCGATAAGCTGGCATCCCCGTGGAGCGGCAGCGCTGGCGTGCGCTGGCAGTTCTGATCCTGTCTGGCCCGCATATAGCGGGCCTTTTGCTGCGGCGCGCCTGTCTGGCTGACAGCACGCCGCAGCACCTTATCCGACGCGCCCGACGCGGCCACCGCCCTGTGGCTGAAACAGAAAGAACAGCCCCGCGCCAGGACTGATCACCAGCATTCGCACCCCTTTCTGCGGCTGCAGTTCCCCCAGCGCCAGTGTGCGCACCTCACGGAAGTCGGTCAGCAGCGCCGGAAAATGCTCCACGCCGCTAATTTGCGCCCGATACTCGCGCATCATACTGCGTCGCAGGTGCAGCACATCGTTATTGAGCCAGCGCGGCAGGCTGTTCGCCAGCTGATGCGCCGCCACCGGTCCGCCGGTGTAAGCCAGCAAACGCACGTGCGCCTGGCGCGGCGGCTGAATAAAGTGGTGAATGAACCAATCCATGTATGCGTCTTTCATCCCTGCGCTTCCCCTGTGCTGACCGGCTGGCCTCAGGCTATTTTAAGGACGGAAAGGATTAAGGTTAATGAGACCTGGCCTACGCGCCGGTCAGTGCAGTCTGACAAATGGGGGAGATTCTTAGTCGTTTGTGCTTGCGTTTGCCCTCACCCCAGCCCTCTCCCGCAAGCGGGAGAGGGAGCGGTCCGCTGCGGGTGGGGAATGCAGTGCGCAACATGAGTTAACCAGGAAGGCCCAGCGGGTGGTGAGTGTAAAAGTCATGCACAGCCCAGTTCCCTCTCCCCAACCAGCACCCGCCAGTTCCCTCTCCCGCCGGGAGAGGGTCAGGGTGAGGGCAAAACCACTCTGATTTCAAACCATTAAACCGCCTGCGCGCACGCCCAGGCTGAACTCCACGCCCACTGGAAATTGTAGCCGCCCAGCCAGCCTGTCACGTCCACTACTTCGCCGATAAAATACAGCCCCGGCACGTCGCGCGCTTCCATGGTCTTTGACGACAACTGCGTGGTGTCCACGCCGCCCAGCGTCACCTCGGCGGTGCGATAGCCTTCGGTGCCGTTCGGCTGTACGCGCCACTGGTGCAGCGTGGTCACCAGCTCGCTCTGCTGCTTGCTGTTGAGCTGCTTCAGCGTCACGTCTGGAATCTGCTGCAGCTCCTGCAGCACTTCCACCAGCCGCTTCGGCAGGATTTTCGCCAGGCTGTTTTTCAGGCTGAGGTTGGGATGCGCCGCGCGCTGCACCTCGATAAACTCGTCCAGCGGCGTCTCCGGCGACAGGTTGACAGTGACAAACTCGCCCGGCTGCCAGTAGCTGGAGATTTGCAGCACTGCCGGACCGGACAGGCCGCGGTGGGTAAATAGCATCGCCTCTTTAAACAGCGTACCGTCCTGAGCGGTGATGGTGGTCGGCAGCGCCACGCCGGAGAGCGTGTTCAGCTGCTCCAGCAGCGGCTTGTGCAGCGTAAACGGCACCAGCGCGGCGCGCGTTGGATGGACGCGCAGGCCAAACTGTTCCGCCACTTTATAACCAAACGGTGTGGCCCCCAGCCCCGGCATCGACAGTCCACCGCTGGCAATCACCAGCTTTTCCGCCTGCACCGCAGAGCCGTTGAGCTGCAGCGTGTAGCCGTGGTCTTCACGCGTCACACTCAGCACTTCGCTGCGCAGCCGCAGCGTCACCTGGCCGGCTTCACACTCTTTCAGCAGCAGGTCGACAATCTGCTGCGCCGAGTCATCACAGAATAGCTGGCCAAGGGTTTTCTCGTGATACGCGATGCCGTGACGATTAACCAGATCGATGAAATCCCACTGGGTGTAACGCGCCAGCGCCGATTTACAGAAATGCGGATTGTGCGACAGGTACGCCGCCGGTTCGGTATAGAGATTGGTGAAGTTGCAGCGGCCGCCGCCGGACATCAGGATTTTGCGCCCTGCCTTCTTGCCGTTATCCAGCAGCAGCACGCGACGGCCCAATTGCCCGGCCTGTGCCGCGCAGAACATGCCGGCCGCGCCTGCACCAATAATGATAACGTCAAACTTTTCCACGGCCTTAACCCACCTGATTGAAAGGCGCTGATTGTAGAGATCTGCGGCTTTTCGCGCCAGCGTCAAAAAAAAGCCGTAAATGTGTCATATTGTAACTTGCTCATTTTCCGGTCTTTTTGTCCTTAATTACCTGCCGGATGACAAATTTAAGACAAAAAAGAGCTATATTTTTCTTTCCCATAGCGCACGTTGTCGCAGATAATGCGCCGCGTTCATGTCCTCCAAAATGGCGTAACGTTTATGCTACATCTGTTTGCTGGTCTTGACCTAAGCACCGGCCTGTTATTGGTTCTTGCTCTGCTGTTTGTATTGTTTTACGAAGCAATCAACGGCTTTCACGACACTGCCAACGCGGTCGCTACAGTCATTTACACCCGTGCGATGCGGGCGCAACTGGCGGTTGTGATGGCCGGTGTGTTCAACTTCTTTGGGGTGCTGCTCGGCGGTCTGAGCGTGGCTTATGCCATTGTGCATATGCTGCCAACCGACTTGCTGTTGAATGTCGGTTCGGCGCATGGGCTCGCCATGGTGTTCTCCATGCTGCTGGCGGCGATTATCTGGAACCTCGGTACCTGGTATCTCGGCTTGCCGGCGTCCAGTTCGCATACGCTGATTGGCGCTATCATCGGTATTGGTCTCACCAATGCGCTGATGACCGGCACCTCGGTGGTGGATGCACTTAACCTGCCGAAAGTAATCAATATTTTCCTCTCCCTGATTCTGTCACCGATTGTCGGTCTGATCATCGCGGGTGGCCTGATTTTCCTGCTGCGTCGCTACTGGAGCAGCACCAAAAAACGGGCGCGCATCCATATGACGCCTGCCGACCGTGAAAAGATCGATGGCAAGAAAAAGCCGCCGTTCTGGACGCGTATCGCGCTGATTGTCTCCGCCATTGGCGTGAGCTATTCGCACGGTGCCAACGACGGTCAGAAAGGCATCGGCCTGATCATGCTGGTGCTGATTGGCGTCGCGCCGGCAGGTTTTGTGGTGAATATGAATGCTTCCGGCTATGACATCACCCGCACGCGCGATGCGGTGAACCATCTGGAGCAGTATTATCAGCAGCACAGCCAGTCGCTGACGCACATCGTGCAGATGGCGCCACCGGCGGTGCCAACGCCGGAAGAGTCGCTCGGCGGCCCGCAGGAGTTCCACTGCGACAGCGCCCGTGCGCTGCAGGCGATCACCCGCGCGCAGGGCATGCTGAGTAATCTGCAGAGCTACAGCGACCTCACACCTGACCAGCGCGGTCAGATGCGTCGTCTGCTGTTGTGCATCTCCGATACTGCGGACAAAGCCGCCAAGCTGCCTGAGACCAGCGCCGACGATAAGCGCTTCCTCAATAAGCTGAAAGGCGATCTGCTCGGCACCATCGAGTATGCGCCGGTATGGATTATCGTGGCGGTCGCGCTGGCGCTCGGCATCGGTACCATGATTGGCTGGCGCCGCGTGGCGACCACCATCGGCGAGAAGATCGGTAAAAAAGGCATGACTTATGCGCAGGGCATGTCAGCCCAGGTCACGGCGGCGGTGTCGATTGGTATCGCCAGCTACACCGGGATGCCGGTTTCGACCACGCATATTCTGTCATCGTCGGTTGCCGGTACCATGCTGGTGGATGGCGGCGGTCTGCAGAGCCGCACCATCAAAAATATCGCGATGGCCTGGGTATTCACCCTGCCAGTGTGTATTTTGCTGTCTGGCTCGCTGTACTGGATTGCGCTGAAGCTGATTTAACGCTTCAGCGTTGCAGGGTTCTGTTGTGGTGCGTTGCGAAGACAACACCGCGCGCCGCGACAGAACCCGCTTCCCTTCTCAGTGCCAAATCGCTAAGGCGATCAGGCTCACCACCACCAGAAAACACAGCCCGCTGGTCAGAACAAACTGACCGCGCACCCGCTCGCAGCGACGAATAAATTCATCGTCGTGATGATCGCGATAGCGTTTCTCCCAGATATAGCGCACCAGCCGCACCTGCTTGCTCGGCTGACCGTGGGACGTGAAAAAACCGGCACCATCAACATATTGATACAGCAGCGGATCGCACCCGCGCAGCACCGCCAGCAGTGAGCGCAACGATGAGAAGTAGCGCGCCATATTCACCAGACAAACCACACACAGAGCCCAAAAAAGCGCGATAGTGCTGATCATGTTCCCCTCCCGGCTGGAGCCGCAATGACGTCACACGCAGCGGGGAAAAGCTGCAGACGCCCCACGGGAAATAAGCCAGCCACAGATGAATCGAATTGCATTGTTGTTATGCGGACCGGAGCGCGCTACCCAGACGGGAGTGGCCCTTATTTTCAGTGTAGGAGATTTGTTCAAATTTTTTCCAGCGATGATTTTCGTTCAGCGCGAGCGAAAAAAGCGATAAGCCATGATCTGACTCACAGCCGGGCTTCGGTTTGCAGCATTTGCTACCCACTCTGGCTATACTCGGGATATAACAATTATTCGCCTGCGTGGCTGACATTTTGGTTGGTGGCGCTTCATCGCCGTTACGCGCAAAGGATTACGCCAGCCGAACGGCAGAAATTCGGTTGCCCCAGAATCTTGAGAAAGGAGTTTTATCATGGCTTATAAACACATCCTGATTGCAGTAGACCTTTCCCCGGAAAGCCAGTTGCTGGTTGATAAAGCGGTATCACTGGCCCGTCCTTACGATGCAAAAATCTCGCTGATTCACGTTGATGTGAACTATTCAGATCTCTACACCGGGCTGATTGACGTCAACCTTGGCGACATGCAGAAGCGTATTTCGGAAGAGACGCACACCGCGCTGCGTGAGCTCTCCACCAATGCCGGTTATCCGATTAGCGAAACCCTGAGCGGCAGCGGCGATCTCGGCCAGGTGCTGGTGGACGCGATTAAAAAATACGATGTTGATTTGGTGGTGTGCGGACACCATCAGGATTTCTGGAGCAAGCTGATGTCCTCGGCGCGCCAGCTGATCAATACCGTGCATATCGATATGCTGATTGTGCCGCTGCGCGACGAGGAAGAGGAATAACCGCGAGGCGTGGGGTCGCCGGGACCGGATTCGGTCGCCATGAATGGCGAACCAGCAGGGATGCAGCGTGATTCGGTCGCCATAAATGGCGACCCTACAGGATACGGTACGATTTTGCCGCCATGAAGGGCGAATCTGCGGCGATACGGCGGGATTCGGTCGGCATTGATGCCGACCGGTTTTATTCCGGCACCGCCTGAACCAACGGCGGATAAATATCAAAACGGTGGCTTTTGGTCACCACCGCCGATTGGGTGGCGACGCCGGCCAGCGGCAGCGCGTAATCCGGGCGCTTCACCACGATGCGCTTCTTCGCCAGACGGCGCGCCGGTTCGAGTAGCGCATCGGCATCTTCGTCCGGCCCCACCAGCGACTGAAACACCCGCATCTCCTTCTTCACCAGCGCGCTTTTCTGCCGGTGCGGATACATCGGATCGAGATACACCACGTCCGGCGCTGGCGTGATGTCACTCAGCGCCTGCTGACTGACCACATGCAGCAGCGTCAGCCGCTCGCGCAGCCAGCCGCCGATCTCCGCATCGTCATAGCCACGGCGCAAGCCATCTTCCAGCAGTGCCGCGACTACCGGATGGCGCTCCAGCATGCGCACGCGGCAGCCCAGCGCCGCCAGCACAAAAGCATCGCGCCCCAGCCCCGCCGTCGCATCCACCACGTCGGGCAGGTAATCCCCTTTGATGCCCACCGCTTTCGCCACCGCTTCGCCGCGTCCGCCGCCAAATTTGCGCCGGTGCGCCATCGCGCCGGAGACGAAATCAACAAAGATGCCGCCGAGCTTCGGCTCATCCACTTTACGCAGCTCCAGATGCTGCGCTGTCAGCACCAGCGCCAGCGGCGCGCTGTCGTCCTGCTCCAGACCCCAGCGCTGCGCTAAATGTAATAAGGCGCCGTCTCCGGCGCCTGTTTCATCGACTAAACCGATCTTCACAAGCAGGTTTATCCCTGAATTCCGTAGTGTTCCAGCATCGCATCCAGCTGCGGCTCACGGCCGCGGAAGCGTTTGAACAGCTCCATCGGCTCTTCGGAACCGCCGCGCGTCAGGATGTTGTCGAGGAACGACTGACCGGTCTGACGGTTAAAGATGCCCTCTTCTTCGAAACGCGAATACGCATCGGCAGCCAGCACGTCGGCCCACAGATAGCTGTAGTAACCCGCCGCGTAACCGCCGGCAAATACGTGGCTGAAGGCGTGCGGGAAGCGGCCCCACTCCGGACTCGGCACCACGGCAACCTGCTTTTTCACTTCACGCAGGGTTTCGAGGATTTGCGCGCCCTGTGCCGGATCGAACTCGGTGTGCAGACGGAAATCGAACAGGCCGAACTCCAGCTGACGCAGAATGAACAGCGCCGCCTGATAGTTCTTCGCCGCCAGCATTTTATCCAGCAGCGCTTTCGGCAGCGGCTCACCGGTTTCGTAATGGCCGGAGATAAACGCCAGCGCTTCCGGCTCCCAGCACCAGTTTTCCATAAACTGGCTTGGCAGCTCGACCGCATCCCACGGTACGCCGTTGATGCCGGACACGCCAGGTGCTTCGATGCGCGTCAGCATGTGATGCAGGCCGTGGCCGAACTCGTGGAACAGCGTGGTCACTTCGTCATGGGTAAACAGCGCCGGTTTGCCCTGGACCGGACGGTTGAAGTTACAGGTCAGGTACGCCACCGGCTTCTGCAGGCTGCCGTCGGCTTTACGCATCTGTCCGACGCAGTCATCCATCCAGGCGCCGCCACGTTTGTGCTCGCGCGCGTAGAGGTCGAGGTAGAAGCTGCCACGCAGCTCGCCGCTCTCGTCGAACAGGTCGAAGAAACGCACGTCCGGATGGTAAACATCCACGTCGGTACGCTCTTTGGCGGTGATGCCATAAATGCGTTTCACCACTTCAAACAGGCCGTTCACCGCGCGTGATTCCGGGAAGTACGGACGCAGCTGTTCGTCGCTGATGGTGTACAGATGCTGTTTCTGCTTCTCGCCGTAATAGGTGAGATCCCACGGATTCATTTCATCCACGCCAAACTCTTTTTTGGCGAAAGCGCGCAGCTGCGCCAGCTCTTTTTCACCCTGCGGACGCGCGCGTCTGGCGAGGTCGTTCAGGAAGTCGATCACCTGAGACGGGCTTTCGGCCATTTTGGTTGCCAGCGATTTGTCGGCGAACGAGTCAAAGCCCAGCAGCTCGGCCAGCTCGTGGCGCAGCGCCAGCTCTTCGGCCATGATCGGGCCGTTGTCCCATTTACCGGCGTTTGGGCCCTGATCGGAAGCGCGGGTGGAATAGGCGCGATACATCTCTTCACGCAGCGCGGCGTTATCGCAGTAGGTCATCACCGGCAGATAGCTCGGGATATCCAGCGTCAGCAGCCAGCCTTCCTGCTGTTTGGCTTCCGCCTGCGCTTTGGCCGCGGCCAGTGCGCTCTCCGGCATGCCCGCCAGCTCGGCTTCATCGGTGATCAGTTTGCTCCAGCCCATGGTGGCGTCCAGCACATTGTTGCTGTAAGCCGATCCCAGCTCGGAGAGGCGCGCGGCGATTTCGCCATAGCGTTTCTGTTTCTGCTTATCGAGGCCGATACCGGACAGCTCAAAGTCGCGCAGGCTGTTATCCACCGCTTTCTTCTGCGCGGTATCCAGCAGTGCGTAGCTTTCGCCTTCACGCAGGTTGCGATACGCCTGATACAGGCCTTCATGCTGGCCGACCCATGTGCTGTATTCGGACAGCAACGGCAGCGTCTGCTCATAGGCTTCGCGCAGTTCCGGGCTGTTTTTTACCGAATTGAGATGGCTGACCGGCGAGAAGATACGGCCCAGGCGATCGTCCACGTCCGCCAGCGGCTGGACTAAATTTTCCCAGGTGTAAGGCGCGCCCTGCGCCACTACGCGCTCCACCGCCGCGCGACAGTCGTTCAGCGCTTCAGTGACAGCGGGAACCACGTGCTCAGGTTTGATGGCGGAAAAAGGCGGTAGCGTAAAAGGCGAGAGTAACGGATTGGTCATAAGCGCAGTCCTTTCATCATGGAGTGGGGCCGCGCACAGGGGCGCGGCGCAATTTTACTAACATGCGGCCAGACGAGGGGAAAATCAATGCCACCCGCAAGGGCAGACAGAAAAACGCGCGATGAATCGCGCCGCTAGAATACGTGCACGTATCAGTAGCGACGCGATTTATCACGCAATGTTGAAAAAAAAGCCCGCCAGACGGCGGGCCAGAGGTTATTTGATGGACAGCTGATAATGGATCACATCGTAAGGCGCAACCCACGGTGGCAGCGGCTCGCGCTCGTAAATATCCTTCGCCAGCGCCCAGCCTTCCACGGAACCGCCTTTACCGGTCAGCGACATGCCTTCCTGCAGCAGTGGCGGCAGGCTGTCGTTGAACGGCACCTTATCGTGAGAAAAATCGTTGATTACCTTGCCGCTCAGGGTGGTGACGCGGACGCTGACCGCCGCCTGCTGATCCGGCAGCAGTTTGCTTTTCACGCTTTTCACCGCAAACCACTGCATGCCGAGATCTTTCTTCAGCGCTTTACGCTTCGCCACTTTCTTGTCCAGCTGCGCGTAACCCTTTTCAATCAGTGCATTAAGTCCTTTGCCGATCGAGGCCTGCATGGTGGCGTAGCGGCTGGCCATCTCTTCGCCCCCCAGCAGCGAATCACCGCTGGTCAGCTGGGTGGTTAAGCCGGCAATCAGTTGATCCATGCTGATGTTGAGGCCGATGTCTTTGACCATCTGCAGCTGCACCACCGCATTGCTGGCGATGAACTGACCCAGCGTGTAACCATCGCGTTCGGCATCGCTTTTCGGGGCGGCGAGTTTCGGCGCGGCGGCCGGCTTTTGCTTCTCCGCTTCCAGTTCACGCGTCAGCTGCGCCAGGTTGTGCGCCTGCTGCTGTTTGTCGCTGTCCAGCGCGGCGAGTTGCTTTTCGCGCTCGGCCTGCTGCGTTTGCAGGGCGGTGAGCTTCTTCTCGCTTTCGGTCTGCTGTGCCTGTAGCGCTTTCAGCTGTTTGTCGCTTTCAGTCTGCTGTGCGGCCAGTTTTTTGGCGCTCTCAGCCTGCTGTGCGCTGAGCTGCTGTTTGCTTTCAGCGTGTAATGCCGCCAGCTTTTTGTCGCTTTCCGCCTGCTGGGCACTGAGCTGCTTTTTGCTGTCTGCCTGCAGCGCCGCCAGCGCCTTATCGTTTTCCGCTTTCAGCACTTTCAGCGCGTCAGCGCTCTGGGTGGCTGCCGCGCGCGCTTCGCTGAGCTGTTTCGTCAGCTGGGCGCTGCCGGCGCTTTGCTGCTGCTGTGCCTCTTTCAGCGCCTGCTGCAGCGTGGCGATGTTTTTCTCCTGCTGCTGTTTTTCCGCGCTGAGTGCCGCCAGTTTTTTGTCGCTGGCCGTCTGCTGTGCACTGAGCTGCTTTTTGCTCTCGGCCTGCAGCGCCGCCAGCGCTTTGTCGTTTTCCGCTTTCAGCGCCTTCAGCGCGTCGGCGCTTTGGCTCGCTGCCGCGCGCGCTTCGCTGAGCTGTTTCGCCAGCTGGGCGCTGCCCGCGCTTTGCTGCTGCTGTGCGTCTTTCAGCGCCTGCTGCAGCGTGACGAGGTTTTTCTCCTGCTGCTGCTTCTCCGCGCTGAGCGCTGCCAGCTTTTTATCGCTTGCCGCCTGCTGGGCGCTGAGCTGCTTTTTGCTCTCTGCCTGCAGCGCCTTGTCGTTTTCCGCTTTCAGCGCTTTAAGCGCGTCGGCGCTCTGGCTCGCTGCCGCGCGCGCTTCGCTGAGCTGTTTAGTCAGCTGGGCGCTGCCCGCGCTCTGCTGCTGCTGTGCCTCTTTCAGCGCCTGCTGCAGCGTGGCGAGGTTTTTCTCCTGCTGCTGTTTTTCCGCGCTGAGCGCTGCCAGTTTTTTGTCGCGGGCAGCCAGCTGCGCTTTCAACGTATCGTCCGCGTTCACCGTGGATGCCGCAGACTGCTTTTCCAGTTCCGCCACGCGCGCGCGCAGGCGCGTCAGTTCAGCGCTGTGATCGGGCGCTGTCGCGACTTTTTTCTCTGCCTTGCTGACCGGTTTAGTGGCCGGTTTTGCTTTTGGCTGTGGTTTTACTGCCGGTGCCGGCGGCAGGGTGCGCGCTGCTTCGCTGAACGCGCGCAGCATGTCATCATCAGCCGCTGATGCGGCCTGTCCGGGTAGCAGTAAGGCTGCGCTAATCAGCACCGCCAGCAGATGACGCTGTGTCATCAAAACCTCCAGTCGCGGCTCCTTGCCGCTAAGAAAACAAAAGGCCTCATCTCAATATGTTAATTGAGATGAAGCCATCCACCGCGCGAGGTTGTCGCGCTGTTAAAAAAGGGGTCGGCCTGAGCCGTTTTTGTTAACCGGCCTGACGAATAATCAGCTGCGACAGACGGGTTTTAATGCGGAAGCACAGTTCACGGATCTGGAACTGATAACGCGGCATGACTAAATCGTTAATATCCGCGCCGATCGAATCTTTAATCTGCAGATATTTGTTGGTCTGCGCGCCAATTTTCTGGAATTCCGCCTGGTAGCTGTCGTAAGACGCCTGGCTATAAAGACGCATGGCATCCAGCTCTTTACGGCACTGCTGAATGTTGCTGGCGCGATCGTCAGCGAACGACGCGGCTGCCGGCTGGGCTGGCGCTTCGGTTACGAACGGCTGGCCATTAGGCTGTGCTGCGGATTCAGCCATCGGTTGAGTCTCGGCGGCGGGCGGCGTTACCAGACTATGCACAGGCTGTTGTTTCGCGCAGCCGGTCAGTGCCAGCAGGCTTGCCACCGCGATACCAGTCATTTTTTTCATTATTGTCACCAGGAGTTATAAGGATGCTTGAAGCAAAAAATTATACGGCCATGGCCGAAAAGTTTCCTTGCCAGAGACGCATTCCTGGCATTTCGCTCGCGACCGCTTCGTTATCGGCTACTAACTTACTTAATCTGCGGTAAAATTTCGAGAGTCGAATTATCCCTAAGTGAAATTAGTCATCAACCAGACCGGTCGCATTCCGCTAAAGCGACCGGTGCGCTGAAAACTTAAGCACGTGGTAAAACGCCAGCAATTTTTATGCGGCGCGGCTATAATCGCGCCACACCCGATCTATTCGACTTCATTGATCCAACCGCGGACCCCTCTTTTTTATGCTGAGTTATCGCCACAGTTTTCATGCCGGCAACCATGCCGACGTGCTGAAACACACCGTTGAAAGCCTGATCCTCACCGCCCTGATGGAGAAGGAGAAACCTTTCCTCTATCTGGACACCCACGCCGGTGCCGGACGTTACCAGCTGAGCGGTGAGCACGCCGAACGTACCGGTGAATATCTGGAAGGCATTGCGCGCATCTGGCAGCAGCCGGACGCGCCAGCGCTGCTGAAACCCTATCTGGCGGCGATTCGCAACCTCAACCCAACCGGCACGCTGCGTTACTATCCCGGCTCGCCGCTGATCGCGCGTCATTTGCTGCGCGCCGATGACAAGCTGCAGCTCACTGAACTGCATCCGACCGATTACCCGCTGCTGCGCAGTGAGTTCAGTAAAGATGCGCGCGCCCGCGTTGAACGCGCGGATGGCTATCAGCAGCTGAAGGCCAAACTGCCGCCGCCGACCCGTCGCGGCCTGATCCTCATCGACCCGCCGTACGAGATGAAAAGCGATTATCAGGATGTGGTGAAAGGCATTCATGAAGGTTACAAACGCTTCGCCACCGGCGTCTATGCGCTGTGGTATCCGGTGGTGCTGCGCCAGCAGATCAAGCACATGCTGAAGGATCTGGAGGCCACCGGCATCCGCAATATTCTGCAGATCGAACTGGCGGTACGTCCGGACAGCGATCAGCGCGGCATGACCGCCTCCGGCATGATTGTCATCAATCCGCCGTGGAAGCTGAAAGCGCAGATGGAAGAGCTGCTGCCGTGGCTGCACCAGAAGCTGGTGCCCGCCGGCACCGGTCACTACAGCGTGACGCAAATCGTGCCGGAATAAGCGCTACACCTCAAATACCGCAAAATCGTGTGCCAGTTCGGTGGCCGGAAACACCGACTGGCACTCTGCCAGCAGCCTTTCCCGATCCTGTGACAAATAGCGCGAGCTGAAGTGCGTGGCGATCATGCGTTTCACGCCAGCGCGCTGTGCCACGCTGGCCGCCTGCACCGTAGTGGAGTGGCCGCGCCCGTTGGCTTTTTCCGCCATCGCCGCTTCCAGCGTGGTTTCATGCACCATCACATCGGCGTTCGCCGCCAGCTGCAACGCCACCTCGGTAGGGCCGGTATCGCCGAAGATCGCCAGCACTTTGCCTTTGGTGGCCGGGCCAAGATAGTCGGCGCCGTTGATCTCGCGGCCATCTTCCAGCGTGATGCGTTTGCCCTGCTTCAGATCCTGATACCACGGGCCGCGCGGCACGCCTTCCGCCTTCAGGCGCGGCGCGTCAAGGAAGCCCGGCTTATCATGCTGTTCGATGCGGTAGCCGTAGCACTCAACCACGTGGTTCAGCGCGTAAGCCGTGACGCGAAACTCACCGTTATCCAGCACCGCGCCGGCTTCGATCTCGACAATCTCCAGCGGATAGCCGGTATAAGAGCCACTCAGGCTGAGCGCGGTGTCGACAAACTGCCGCAATCCTTTCGGGCCGTACAGCGTCATTGGCTCGGTCAGGCCGGCCATCGAACGGCTGGTGAGCAGGCCCGGCAGGCCGAAGATGTGATCGCCATGCAAATGGGTGATAAAGATTTTTTCCAGCTTGCCGGGCTTAAGCGCCGAGCGCATAAACTGATGCTGCGTCGCTTCGCCGCAGTCGAACAGCCAGGTCTCGCCGCGTTTCGACAGCGTTAGCGCAATGGCCGTGACGTTGCGCTGCAGGCTGGGCGCGCCCGCGCCGGTACCAAGAAATGTCAGGTGCATGTTAAGTTCCTGTGAGCCAACCCCTTGCCGGCATTCAACCCTATTACATACATAGGTGCAAACTTTGCGCCGGTAACTGAAGCGGCGTTACACTCTATGCCAGTTTTCCTCCAACAGATGGACACAACGGATGACCAGACATTTTGACTACCTCGCCATCGGCGGCGGCAGCGGCGGTATCGCCTCCATTAACCGTGCGGCAATGTACGGCCAGAAGTGCGCGCTGATCGAAGCGAAAGAGCTGGGCGGCACCTGCGTAAACGTCGGCTGCGTACCGAAGAAAGTGATGTGGCACGCCGCGCAGATCGCCGAAGCGATTCACCTGTACGGTCCGGATTACGGCTTTGATACCACCGTTAATCGCTTTGACTGGTCAACGCTGGTGAAAAACCGCAGCGCCTATATCGACCGTATCCACACCTCGTACGATAACGTGCTGGGTAAAAACCAGGTGGAAGTGATCAAAGGGTTCGCGCGCTTTGTCGATGCCCACACGGTGGAAGTGAACGGCGAGACCATTACTGCCGACCATATCCTGATCGCCACCGGCGGGCGTCCCAGCCATCCGCAGGTGCCGGGCGCAGAGTACGGTATCGATTCCGACGGCTTCTTTGAGCTGGACGCGCTGCCAAAACGCGTGGCGGTAGTCGGCGCAGGCTACATTGCCGTAGAGCTGGCCGGCGTGGTGAATGCGCTGGGTGCCGAAACTCACCTGTTTGTGCGTAAACATGCGCCACTGCGTGACTTCGATCCGCTGATTGTTGAAACGCTGGTGGAAGTGATGCAGGCGGAAGGCCCAACGCTGCACACCGAATCGATCCCGAAAGCGGTGATCAGGAACGCTGACGGCAGCCTGACGCTGCAGCTGGAAAACGGCCAGCAGCAGACGGTGGATTGCCTGGTGTGGGCGATTGGCCGCGAGCCGGCGACCGATAACCTCAACCTGGCGGTAACCGGCGTAGCGCTGAATGACAAAGGCTACATTCAGGTCGACAAATTCCAGAACACCAACGTCAAAGGCATTTACGCGGTAGGCGATAACACCGGTGCGGTCGAGCTGACGCCGGTGGCGGTGGCGGCAGGCCGTCGCCTGTCTGAGCGCCTGTTCAATAACAAGCCGGACGAGCATCTCGACTACAGCAACGTCCCGACCGTGGTGTTCAGCCATCCGCCGATTGGCACCGTCGGTCTGACCGAGCCGCAGGCGCGCGCGCAGTATGGCGACGACCAGGTGAAAATCTACAAATCGTCGTTCACCGCCATGTATACCGCGGTAACCCAGCACCGCCAGCCGTGCCGCATGAAGTTGGTTTGCGTGGGGCCGGAAGAGAAGATTGTGGGTATTCACGGTATCGGCAGCGGCATGGATGAGATGCTGCAGGGCTTCGCGGTGGCGCTGAAGATGGGTGCCACCAAAAAAGACTTCGACAACACCGTGGCGATTCACCCGACGGCGGCGGAAGAGTTCGTCACCATGCGCTAACACCGCCTCAGCGCCATCACCACAGCCCCCGCATGGGGGCTTTTTTGTTTGCTGACTACTCAACAGCGCGCATACCCGCTATGATTTTTGCTTTGCTGGCCCGGCGGCCAGCGTTTTGCGGTAACGGGATGACGTCAGCGCGTGAATATCATCAGCATAATTATGGAATCGGGCAAAGCCGCGGTCGACGTGGCGCTTTATACCCTGATTCCCATCATGGTGGTGATGCTATTCATCATGAAATACCTCGAAGTGAAAGGCGTGCTGGATTTTGTCGTGCGCCATGCCACGCCGTTACTGAAGCCGCTGGGGATTACCGGCCTGGCGCTGTTCGCACTCATCCAGCTAAATTTTGTCAGCTTTGCCGCACCGCTCGCCGCGCTGGCGATCATGGAGAAGCGCGGCACCTCAGACCGCCACATGGCAGCCACGCTGGCGATGCTGTTTGCGATGGGCCAGGCCAATGCCTTTTATCCGCTGATTCCAGACGGGCTCAACTGGAGCGCCGCGCTGCTGTTCTCCATCAGTGGCGGCGTGCTGGCGGCAGCTTCCACTTATCACTTTTTTGCCCGCAAACTTTCCGACGTCGCGCTGCGTGATGAAGATCAGGGCGTGGAGAACAGCGACGCGAAGCCGGGGCTGATCGCCATTATTAACACCTCGGGTGCCGACGCCATTCGCCTCGCGCTCGGTTCGCTGCCGATGCTGATTCTCTCGCTGTCGGTGGTGGGCATGTTGAAAAGTGCCGGCGCCATTGAGCTGCTGACGCAGCTGCTGGCACCGCTGTTGCAGAAACTGCATATCGCCGAGGTGTATGTGCTGCCTGCGCTGACCAAATGCCTGGCCGGCGGCACCGCCTATTACGGCGTGGTTGCCGGACTGGTCGAACAGGGGCAGTACAGCGCGCACAACATTAACGCCTCAGCGGGCCTGCTGATTCAGACCTTTGACCTGCCCGGTATCGGCATTTTCCTCGGCCTCTCCAGCCGTTTTCCGCGCTTGTTCCGCTTCGCCGTGCCCGGCATTCTGCTCGGCATCGCGCTGCGCGCCACGGCGCACAGCCTGCTGTTCTGATGCGCAACGCTTAATATCGACGTGATTCAGGCCGCTTTGAAAGCGGCCATCCCGACTCACGTAGCGAAAAATGACAATATTACATCCAGAGCAGCTCAGGCTTATTGAAGGTAACAAATTTCTCGGTAAAGAACCGACACTCATCAATAGCCAGATTAATTTTCATGGTAAGAACAATATTCTGATATGTGAGGAGGGCGTAGTCCTGCAGGATTCCGTACTGGATTTTCGGGCGGATAATTCAATCATTTATTTGAGCCAAAGTGCGATACCCTATATCGTTAAAATAATAGCATTCTCAAATTCGGTCTGCTTCATCGGCAGACATAATTACTTCAATGAAAAGTTAACGCTGATTCTCTCAGAAGAAAAAAATATCATCATTGGCAATCATTGTTGTCTCTCCTTTGGTATCTGGATGCGAACCGCCGATCCTCATCTGATATATAACATTGCGGATAATCAGCGCATCAATCATTCCCGTAGCATTTATGTCGGCGATCACGTCTGGATCGGACAAAACGCCATGGTTTTAAAAGGTTCATCGATCCACTCCGGCAGCGTAATTGGTGCCATGAGTCTGGTGGCGGGGAAAACGATACACTCCAATAGCTGCTGGGGCGGAAACCCAGTGAAAATGCTTAAAGAGAATATTGCCTGGTCCGGAGAAAGCGTTCATCACTGGACAGAAGCGACAACGCGTGCCTTTAACATGTGCGATACCGAACCAATGCAGTTTAACCATGACGACCATGCATTAAATATTGCCGTGATTGAACAGGGTTTTAAAGATGCCAGCAATGTTGTTGATAAATGCCAATATCTATTGAAGCATATCGTTAAAAACGAAAATAAAAACCGTTTTTATGGTTAAGGTAAATTAAAGGGCTAATGATGTCAGCCAATCCGTGTTAACCAGCCGCAGACCGCCATTAATAACGGTCAGTACGACCAGGTTACACAGCAAACTTACGCATCCGCGCCAAACGCCAGCGCTTTCTGCGCACGCAGCTCTGCCAGCCGGGCTTCCAGCGCGGCTTCGATGTGCTGATAGGCCGTGCTGCCCAGCGCCAGCCGCAGCGGCATCGTTTCCTGATCCAGCGTCGCCAGCGTGGCCGCCACGCATTTTCCGGCATCACCCAATATTGCAAAGTCACCCGCTTCAATCGCCCGACGCAACTGCCCGGACGCGTTGTCGCGATAGGCGTCGAGCGGCGCGGCGATATCCAGCCCGCGGGCAAAATTGGTGGCGGTCGGACCCGGCTCTACCAGCAGCAGCTCGATGCCAAAGCTGGCGACTTCCTGGCGCACCGCTTCGACAAAACCTTCAATCCCCCATTTGCTGGCGTGATACAGGCTGAAATTGGGATACGCCACCTGACCGCCCTCGGAAGAGATCTGCGCGATGCGTCCACCGCCCTGCTGGCGCAAATGCGGGATCACCGCGCGAATCAGCTGGATCGATCCGGTGAGATTGGTGGCGATCTGGCGCGCAATCTGCGCGTCGCTCAGCTCTTCCGCCGCGCCAAACAGGCCGTAAGCAGCATTGCTCACCACCACATCAATACGCCCGACGCGGGCAAAGGCGCTGGCGATGGCCGGTGCGATACTGGCCGTCTCCGTCAGATCCAGCCGCATCACCTGCAGCCGATCGCCATATTGCTGCTGCAGATCTTCCAGCGCCTGCTCGCGGCGCACCGTTGCCACCACGCGATCGCCACGCTCAAGTAAACGTTCACTCATCAGTCGGCCCAGCCCGCTGCTGGCACCGGTAATTAACCAGGTTTTCATTTTGCGCTCCTCATGTTGAAAACCTGATGATAGATCGCTTTACTGGTGGTCATAATCTCCCCAATCGCACATGACCTGGTGAGGAAATACCACCAATGAAACGTCCCTCCTGGCACGAACTGCAGGCGATCAAAACGCTGGGCGAGCAGCGCAGCTTTCGGCGCGCCGCCGAGCTGCTTGGCCTGAAGCGCTCTTCGCTCAGCCACCTGGTGAAAACGCTGGAGCACAACCTCGGCGTGCAGCTGTTTCAGCGCACCACGCGCAGCGTGTCGCTGACCGATGCCGGTGAACAGCTATTGCAGCGTCTCGCGCCGCTACTCAATCAGATGGATGAGGTGCTGCACGACATCAGCCTGAGCGGCCAGCAGCAGTACGGTACGCTGCGCATCAGCGCCAGCGATGTGGTGATTGGCCTGCTGCTGGATCAGGTGGTGCCCGAGTTCAGCGCGCGCTATCCCGGCATTCAGCTTGATTTCGCCGCCCAGGGCGCGCTGGTGGATATCACCGCCGCCGGTTTTGATGCTGGCATCCGCCTGATTGAAGATGTGCCGCAGGATATGGTGGCTATTGCGCTCGGTGGCCCGCTGACCTTCGTTACCGTGGCCTCGCCCGACTATCTGGCGGCGCACGCGCCGGTGCACCAGCCGCAGGATTTACTGCAGCAGCAGTGTATTCGTCATCGCCTGCCCGGGGGCAAACGCTATCGCTGGGAGTATGCACGCGCGGATGAAAGTCTGGAGATTGACGTGCCGGGTACGCTGACGTTAGACAATAACGCGCTGATGGCACGCGCGGCCATCAACGGTTCAGGGATTGCCTTCGTGCCGTCGCTGTACGTTAGCGAGGCACTGCAGCAGGGGAAATTAGTGGAACTGCTGGCCGACTGGCGCATTCAGTCGGCGGGAATCGCGCTGTGGTTCCCGCCGAACCGGCATCAGTCTATGGCGCTGCGGCTGTTTATCGACGCATTGAAAACCCGCCTGCCGCACCACCGCTGAATCAGCCCTGACGCTGCGGCGCTTTGTGCACCATGGTGTAGGCGTAGTCGACGCCCATGCCGTAGGCACCGCTGTGCTCACGCACCAGATCCATCACCGCATCGTAGGTCTCTTTGCGTGACCAGTCGCGCTGGTACTCCAGCAGCACCTGCTGCCAGGTCACCGGCACCGCACCCGCCTGCACCATGCGCTGCACGGAACGTTCGTGCGCATCAACGCTGGTGCCGCCAGAGGTATCGGTCACCACATACACTTCGTAACCGGCTTTCAGCGCCATCAGGGCCGGGAAAGTCAGGCACACTTCGGTCCACAGTGCCGAGATGATCAGTTTTTTACGACCGGTTTTCTCTACCGCCTCGACAAATTTCGCGTCTTCCCAGGAGTTCATGGAGGTGCGCTCAATCGGCTTCGCTTCCGGGTGCACCGCCAGCAGTTCCGGCCAGATGTAGCCGCTGAAACTTTCCGTTTCAACCGAGGTGTAAATCACCGGCACGTCGAAAATTTTACCCGCTTTCGCCAGGGCGACGGTGTTATTTTTGAGCTGCTGGCGGTCAATATTGGCGACACCAAACGCCATCTGTGGCTGGTGGTCGATGAAGATCAGGGTTGAGTTTTGTGGGTCAAGCAGGTCGAGTTTAGACATGATGGTTTCCTCTAAAGTGGTTTTAAGTTTGTGTGTTGTGCTGCTGGAATAAACTTTAGGGAAAGCGCGGACAAAGAGATAACGCAAAGAATTTTACAACTTGTTCAAAGGGTTTTTAGAAGCTTGATTTAAATAGATTAATTGGTCAAAGCGCAGCGTTTTTTCTGGTAAAACAGCGGCTCACCGGCGTTGATTCTGCGCCTGCGACGGGCGTAATCTGTGGCGACAAAATCATAAAAAACACCATCGCAAAATGATCGTACGTCCTCATCAACACTGGTTTCTCCGGTTGTTTGACTGGCACGGCTCAGTGCTGTCTCGCATTGCGTTCCGCCTGTCGCTTAACCTGCTGATGTCAGTGATCGCCATTCTGGGTTATCCGTGGTACTCCACGCTCGGCATTCACCTGACCACCGCACCGTTCAGCCTGATTGGCGTGTCGATTGCCATCTTTCTCGGCTTTCGCAATAACGCCAGCTACGCACGCTTTATCGAGGCGCGCACGCTGTGGGGCAATTTACACATTACCCAGCGCTCGCTGCTGCGCCAGGTGAAAACGCTGCGCGGGCTGCGTGCGGAACAGGTGCAGGAGTTTATCGGGCTGCAGCTGGCGTTTAGCTGGAGCCTGAAACACCGGCTGCGTAAAACCGACGCGCAGGCCGATCTGCAGCAGCGGCTGCCACCCGCGTGGCACGCCGCGGTGCTCGGCCATCCGATGCCGACCTCGCAAATCATGCTGTGCATGGGCGAATGGCTGGCGCAGCGGCGTGATGAAGGTGTGGTGACGGATATCGTCTGGCAGAGCATTGATGACAATCTTAACCATCTGTCGGCGTATCTGGGCGGCTGCGACCGGCTGGCCAGCACGCCAATTCCCTTCGCCTACAGCCTGATTCTGCACCGCACGGTGTATCTGTTCTGTACGCTGCTGCCGTTCGCGCTGGTGGCGGATTTGCACCTGATGACACCGCTGGTGTCGGTGTTTGTCTCGTACACCTTTTTGTCGCTGGAGTCCCTGGCGGAAGAACTGGAAGATCCGTTCGGCACCGCGCCCAATCACCTGCCGCTGGACGCGCTGTGCGTGAATATCGAACGCAATCTGAAAGCGATGAACAACGATTTCCCGCTGCCGGCAGCGAGCCAGCCGGACCGGTATTTTAATCTGACGTGACGGCACGAGCTGATTCAATCGCCATGCTCGCTGAGCGCACCGCATCGTAGCGGCGCGATTTATCGCGCTAATCCGACCGCTGCGCCGCTGTTTTTTGCGCAATAAATTGCGCCGCTACGGTTTGTGCGGAAGGTTACTGCTGCGCCGTTGCAAGCGCTCCTGGATTGGGACCGGTATTTTAATCTGACGTGACGGCACGGGCTGATTCAATCGCCATGCTCGCTGAGCGCACCGCATCGTAGCGGCGCGATTTATCGCGCTAATCCGACCGCTGCGCCGCTGTTTTTTGCGCAATAAATTGCGCCGCTACGGTTTGTGCGGAAGGTTATTGCAGCGCCGTTGCAAGCGCTCCTCGATTGATGCGCCAGTAAAGAAATTATCCCAGCTTATCCAGCCAGCGCACATACGCCTGATCCCACAGCGCGGCGGGCGTACCGGCTTTACCGAGGCCAAAGCCGTGGCCGCCGCTGCTCAGTTCAATCAGCTCAACCGGCACGCGCATGCGGCGGCAGGCGTCGCGCATCAGCTCGGTGTTGTGCGGGTTGGAGGTATGATCGTCCTCCGCCTGCGCCAGGAAGGTCGGCGGATAGGCGCGGGTGACGTAATTTTGCACTGACCAGTTGGCTTCCTGGGTTGGCGTGGCGTCATTGCCCACGATCATCTGGTGAGTACGGGTGTGCTGATAAGGCGCTTCAAGAGTGATGACCGGGTAAATCAGCCCGACGCTGTCTGCGCCTGGCCGGATGTCATCCAGCGAATCCTGCGGTGAATAGGTGACGAAGTCAGGCCGCGCCGCCGCCATGCCGAGCAGATGGCCGCCAGCGGAAAAGCCGAGCAGGTGCACCTTGTTTTCCATCGCGCGCACCATGCGAATCGCGCGCTGCGCATCCTGCAGCGGCGCCAGTCTGCCGGCCTGCCACTTTTCACCCGGCAGACGGTAGCTCAGCACGTAGGCGGTATAGCCGTTGGCATTGAGCCAGCGCGCGACCGGCCAGGCTTCACGTCCCATGCCGATAAACCGGTAGCCGCCACCAGCCGCAACGATCACCGCTTCGCCGTTGGGATTCTCCGGACGAAAGCGCTGAATAGCGGGAGAAACGATATTGGTCCACGAACCGTTAGCGCTGACTTTCAGCAGGCCAGACGGACCGCCGCCGCCCGGTGGCTCGTCCGGCCAGAGCGGAATAATGTCATCCCGGGCAAACAGTTTGCCCGCCGTCATGGAGAGTACGGTTGCTCCGCTAGCCAACAGAAAACGACGCCGTGTAATCATCTTGCCCAGTAGCCGGTATGGAAAATGCGCCAGCCCGGAGGCGGCGTCTCATTATGTGATGCAGGTCTTGTTTCAATCTGGCGATAATGTACGCATTTCGTACAAAAAAGCCATAAAAAAACGCGCCAGAAAAGGCGCGTATTCACGAAGATAAGGGGAAAGGTTAATCCTGCTGCTGGAATTGAGTCATCACCGTCTGCTCACACTGCTGCTGATCGTGGCGCAGCTTCGCACGCTCCTCTTCACCCAGCTCCAGCCAGCCGTTCACCACTTCCTGCGCGGTTTCCTCGTTGAAGGAAGGCTTGTTCATGGCCGACGGTGACTGGCTGGCCGCCAGCTGTGACTTCATTTTCTCGGTGTAGCTCTGCATGTCACCGGTTTTCTGCTCCCCGCTAACAATGTGGCACAGCTGGCTGGCGTAAATGTTCTCCTGCGCGTCGGCATCCGTATCATCCGCCAGCGCGCTGGCAGACAGCGACAGCCCTACCAGGGCGATAAGCAATGCTTTCATAATAAGCTCCCGTTATTTCCAGAAAATCACGTTTCATCTTGCTGCGTGCGTGCCGCCTGTCGGGCAGCACGCCAGTTCAGTAGCGGCGTCACCGTGATGCCGTGCAGCACAATACTGCACACCACCAGCGTCAGCGCCATGTCCATCATCTGTTCCGCCTGCGGGCCCTGCAGGCCGTGCACCCAGGCATAAGCAATATAATTGATACTGCCGATGCCGCGAATCCCCAGCCAGCCAATCAGCATCCGCCGCATCAACGGCATTTCGCAGCGCCAGGTGGTCAGCCATACCGCCAGCGGCCGCACCACCACAAACAGCAGCAGCGCCAGGCCAATGCCGGTGAGATTCCAGTGATGCGCCAGCGTGATGCCCAGCACCACCATCATCGCTGCCGCCAGCAGGCGTTCGATAGTATCACCAAACGACAGCGCATCGCCGACCACCAGGCCGACCGATTTTACCGGGCTGCCGCCCTGCTGCTTTAGGCGCTGGTTAGGATTGACCAGCACCTCTGCCGGCAGGTAGCGCTTCTCTTCCGGTAAATCTTCCAGTGGAAAACGTTTGGTCACGCGCAGCTCGGCGCGGCGTAAGCCGACGCCTGCCGCAAAAGTAGCGAGGAAGCCGGACGCATCCACCGACTGCGCCGCCGCGTAGCTCAGGGCAATCAGCGCCAGCGCGAGAAAATCATTAGGCGCCACATCGTGATGCGCGCTGCGCAGATGGGTGGCCAGCTGGCCGATCAGCCGGCCGAGCAAAAAGCCAATCGCCAGTCCGCCGCCAATCGCCCACAGCACATCGCGCGCCGCCCAGCCGCCCAGTAGTTCCAGACTGAACGCGCCCGGATGCATCAGCAGCAGCGCCAGCATCAGCAACGGCAGCGCCGAGCCGTCGTTCATACCGGCTTCGCTGGAGAGTGCCACGCGCAGCGCATCGTCATCGCGCGCATCGTTGACGGAGATCAGGCTGGCGAGCACCGGGTCGGTTGGCGCAACGATAGCACCAAACGCCAGCGACAGCGGCCAGTCAAAGCCGGTAATCCAGTGAATCAGGCAGGCCATGCCGCCAACCGTTAGCAGCATCGCCGGGAATGCCAGCCGCAGCCCGACGCGCCACGCGTGGGCGCTCATCGGCAGACGCAGTTTTAACCCGGTGATAAACAGCGAGGCGGCCATGGTGATTTCGGTGATATGGGCAGCGAGTTCGGCGTGGCCGATGATGTCGATTTGCAGCAGGTTGAGCATCCACGGGCCACACAGAATGCCCGCGAACAGGTAGAGACCAAACGACGTCACCGGCCCCCGGTGGATCCAGCCGGAAGCCAGCGACATCAAAAGTAGCAGACCGCCAGTGAGGGCGGTCCAGGCCAGGAAGTTCATAACGCTCCGTTTTTAAATAAGATTCTCCTTTAAGCCTGGCACAGGATCGTGAATTAGTTTTGCAGATGGCGACTGGCAAGCCGAATCAGCAGCGCAAGCACAGCGGCTGTAGTGGCAAGAGTGACCACGCCGTTCCAGCCAAAATGGGCCAGCGCCAGGCTGCCGAGCGCCGCGCCGGTCGCCATACCGATAAACACCACGGTGAACATCAGCGCATTGAGGCGGCTGCGCGCTTCCGGCGCGAGGCTGTAAACCAGCGTCTGGTGCGCCACCAGCGTGGCCTGCACGCCGAGGTCAAAGCCAATGGTACTGAGGATAATCAGACCGAGCTGCGCCGGTACCGGCAGCACCGGCAGCAGGAACATCAGGGCAAACGACACCATCACCAGCGTGGCGCCATACTGGGTAACGCGCGCCGGGCCGATGCGGTCGGCAAAACTGCCTGCCAGCGGCGCGGCCAGCGCACCGGCGGCACCGGCCAGACCGAAGGCTCCCGCCACGGCGCTGTCGAGATGGAAGCGGTCGCTCAGCATCAGCGCCAGAGTGGACCAGAAGGCGCTAAAGCTTACCGACAGCAAACCCTGCGCCAGCGCGGCGCGGCGCAGCGTCTGGTGATGCTGCCACAGATGCGCCAGCGACAGCAGCAGACGCGGATAGCTCACCGTGGTGCCCGGCGTAAAGCGTGGCAGCGCGCGCCACAGCGCCAGACTGCTCAGCAGCACCGCCGCCGCCGCCATCATGTACATGGTGCGCCAGCCCAGATACTCCGCCACCACGCCGCTCACCACGCGCGACAGCAGAATGCCCACCAGCAGCCCGGTCATCACCGTGCCGACGGTTTTGCCACGGCTGCGCTCCGGAGCCAGCGCCGCCGACGCCGGTACGATATCCTGCGCCACGGTGGCGGTTAAGCCGGTGACGAAGCTGGCGATCAGCAGCGCGTTGATGCCGCCGGAAAAGCCGCACAGCAGCAGCGCGGCGACCAGCAGCAAGCCTTTAACCAGAATGATGGTGCGACGATCGTGGCGATCGCCGAGCGGGGCCAGCAGCAGAATCCCCAGCGCGTAACCGGCCTGGGTGAGCATCGGCACCATACCGACGCTGCCGATGCCGACATTGAACTGCTTACTGATGATATCCAGCATCGGCTGGCTGTAGTAAATCGATGCCACGCTAAGACCGGCACCGGCCGCCAGCGTGAACACCAGCGGTGCCGGCAGCTTCTCAGCAGGCATGGCAGAAGATTGCGACATGGCAGACATAATGGTTTTCCCCCGTGATAGTGCGCTTATTAAAGCGCGTTGCGGCCATACGCGGTAGACTGCTCATACACAGAACTGTTATGCGTGGTACGTATGAGCACACTCACCAGCGTTGATCGCATCGAACTGATGCAGACCTTTATCCGCATTGTCGAAAGCGGCTCGCTGTCGGCGGCTGCGGCGCAGCTTGGCACCACTCAGCCGACCATCAGCCGTCGTTTACAGGCGCTGGAGCAGCGGCTCGGCCTGAAACTGATTTTACGCACCACCCACGCGCTGAAACTCACCGATGATGGAGAGCGCTGCTATGGCCAGGCGCGCCAGCTGGTGGCAACCTGGCACGCGCTGGAAGATGAGTTAACCGGCGCGAATGACGACCCGATCGGCACGCTGCGCGTGCGTGCGCCGCATGCGTTTGGTCAGGATCAGTTGATTGCGCCGCTGATGGATTATCTGCAGCGCTATCCGCGCCTGGCAGTGGAGTGGATGCTCAACGACCGCACGCCGGACTTTGTCAGTGAGAATGTCGACTGCGCGATTCAGGTCGGCGCGCCCACCGATCCGTCGGTGGTGGCGGTGCTGCTGGCGGAAGTGCCGCGCTTTGTCGTTGCGGCACCGGCGCTGCTGGCGACGCATGCGCCGGTGAAAGAGGTTACCCAGCTGACGCAGCTGCCGTGGCTGGCGCTGACCAGTTTTTATCGTAATGAAATTGCGCTGCAGCGTCTCAGCGACGGCCAGCCGATCAACCTGGCGATCGCCCCGCGCCTCGCCAGCGACAGCCTGTACGCGGTGCGCAAAGCCGCGCTGGCAGGCATGGGCGCCGCGATTGTGTCGTCGTGGGTGGTGCAGGAGGATTTAGCCAGCGGCGCGCTGGTACAGCTGGTGCCGGAGTGGCAGGCGCCGCCGCTGCCGGTGTGGCTGACCTATCCGTGGGCCAGTTATTATCCGGCCCGCCTGCAGCATTTTTTTGCGATGATCCGGGATGTGATGCCGCAGCTGACCGGCACGCAGCCGGTGCGGTAATCGGCCAGGTCGCCATGAATGGCGACCCTACGGGGCACTGCGGGTTTTTTACAGGGTGCGCATTCATACGCACAGGGTACTACTGGCCAGGTCGCCATGAATGGCGACCCTACGAGGCACTGCAGGTTTTGTAGGGTGCGCATTCATGCGCACCTGGTTCAACTGGCCAGGTCGCCATGAATGGCGACCCTACGGGGCACTGCGGTTTTTACAGGGTGCGCATTGATGCGCATCTGGTGCACTGGGTCAGCTCGTGCGTAAAAGTCACGATTTCTTCTCAATCTTCGACATATTATCCAGCCAGCCCATCACAAAGGCCGACAGCACGAAGGTCAGATGGATAATCACGTACCACATCAGCTTTTCATTGGCGACGTTGCGCGCATCCATAAAAATACGCAGCAGGTGGATGGAAGAGATCGCCACAATCGAAGCCGCTACTTTGTTTTTCAGCGAGCCAGAATCCATTTTGCCCAGCCAGCTCAGTTTCTCTTTGCTTTCATCGATATCCAGCTTCGAAACAAAGTTTTCGTAGCCGGAGAGCATCACCATGACCAGCAGGCCACCGACCAGCGTCATGTCCACCAGCGACAGCAGCAGCAGAATCAGATCGTTTTCCGCGATGCTGAGAATGTTGGGCAGCAGGTGGAAAATTTCCTGAAAAAATTTAACCGTCAGCGCCAGCAGCCCCAGCGAAAGTCCAATGTAAACCGGTGCCAGCAGCCAGCGCGATGCATACATCAGGTTTTCGGTAAAACGTTCCATAAGTTCCCATTTATCAACAGACAAGCCATCGAGTATAACCGAACTTATGTGAAGTTATTTCAGTCCTTCTTCAGAAATTTCAGGCGCGGCCGGCAGCGGCAGCGACAGGCGAAACACCGCCCCGCCCTGCGGCCGGTTTTCCGCCCAGATGCGACCGCGATGTGACTCAATAATGGTTTTGCTGATGGCCAGCCCCAGCCCGACGCCCGGCACGGCCGACTCCTTGTCGCCGCGGGCAAACTTGTCAAAAATGCGCGTCAGATTCTCCGGCGCAATGCCCGGTCCGTTATCCCATACGGCAATCTCCAGCCGCGCTTTATCGCGCCAGGCACGAATGCCGTGCTGCGCGGCATTGCCGGCATACTTCAGGCTGTTTTCGATCAGGTTAGTAAACACCCGCTCCAGCATTGCGCTGTCGCCTTTGATCAACACCAGCTCCGGCGGTAAATCCAGCGTAAAGTCGTGCCCTTTCAGCGACGGTCCCATGCTGCTTAGCGCGCCGCCAATCACCTCATCCAGCGCCACCCACTCTTCGCGCAGGTTCAGCCCGCCGGACTGAATGCGCGCCATGTCCAGCATGTTGCTCACCAGCCGGATGGTGCTCAGCGTCTGTTCGCGAATCTGATTGGCCTGGCCAACGTATTTTGACTGTTCGCTGGCGAGGTCCAGCATCAGCATCTCGGCCTGGCCAAACAGCACCGTCAGCGGCGTGCGCAGGTCGTGCGACAGCGCCGACAGCAGCGCATTACGCAGCTGCTCGCGTTCGGCGGCCAGCCGTGACGCGGCTTCGCTGTGCGACAGCGCCATGCGTTCCAGCGCGTTGGCAATCAGCACCGTAAAGGTCTCCACCAGCCGCTGCTGTTCGGGAATCATCAGCTGGCGCAGGTTTTCCGGCTCCACCACCAGGAGGCCGCGGCAGTGCGCCCCGCTTTTCAGCGGCAGAATCTGGTACGGCACCGCCGGTAACGTATCGGTGCCGGCACCGGCCGGTTGCCCTTTGCTGTAGCTCCATTTGGCGATGCCGAGGTCAGGCGGCGTCCCGATGCTGCTTTCACCCGCCGACTGCAGCTCACCCTGCTCGTCCGGCAGCAGCAGCTGGCTGCGCGCCTGCAGCGTCACCTCAATAACGCGCTGGCTGGTGGCCGCAATGTCCTGCGGCGTCAGCGCGCTGCCGAGCGATTTCGCCATCTCATACAGATGGCGCGCACGCTGTTCGCGGTAGCGCGCCACCCGCGCCTGATAGCGCACGCCGGCGGTGAGATTCCCGACAATCACCCCGACCGCCAGCATCACCGAAAAGGTCACCAGATATTGCAGATCCGATACCGCCACCGTGCCGGTAGGTGCCACAAACACCAGATCGAAGGCCAGAATATTGATTACCGTGGCGAACACCGACGGCCAGCGGCCAAAGCGCAGCGCCACCAGCACCACCGCCAGCAGATAGATCATCACCGCGTTGGCGGTATCAAACTCTACCAGCCACCAGCGGCCGATCAGCGTCACCAGCACGCACAGCGCAATCGCCATCAGGCAACCGCGCAGGTGCAGCCGCCATTTCTCGCTGCTGGCCCGCTGGCCGCTCAGCGTCGCGGGCGCATCGCACACCGGCTCATCCAGCGCCACCACCAGCAGGTCGAGCTCCGGACCCAGCTCGCCGAGACGCTGGGCAAAGCTGTCGCGCCGCCAGCGCCGCTGCGGCTGACGACCGGTGACGATTTTGCCGAGATTGTGCTCGCGCGCATAGCGCAGCACCGCGCGCGCCTCGTCCGGATCGGACAGCGTGGCGGTCTCCGCGCCCAGCTCCTGCGCCAGCTGCAGCGTGCGCAGAATGGCGCGCCTCTGCGCTTCCGGCAGTCGGTTGAGGCGCGGCGTTTCTACGTATACCGCATGCCATTCGCTGCCGAGCCGGGCAGCGAGACGGGCGGCGGTGCGCACCAGCTTTTCACTGCCGGTGTCGTCACCGATGCACAGCAGAATCGCGTCGCGCGTGTGCCACACTTTGTCGCGCCCCTGCTGATCGCGCCAGGCGCGCATCTGATCGTCAACCCGATCGGCGGTGCGGCGCAGCGCCAGCTCACGCAGCGCAAACAGGTTGCCCTTGCGGAAGAAATTTTCGATGGCGCGCTCGGCGCGGTCGCCGACATACACTTTGCCCTCTTTCAACCGCTGACGCAGATCGTCCGGCGGCAGATCCACCAGCACCACTTCGTCGGCGCTGTCGAAAAAAGGATCGGGCACGGTTTCGCGCACCTGAATACCAGTGACGCCGCCCACCACGTCATTCAGGCTCTCCAGATGCTGCACGTTGACGGTGGTAATCACGTCGATGCCGGCTTCCAGCAGCTCTTCAATGTCCTGCCAGCGCTTGGGATGGCGCGATCCCTGCACGTTGGTGTGCGCCAGTTCATCCATCAGGATCACCGCCGGATGGCGCGCCAGCGCGGCGTCGAGGTCGAATTCCGCATGGCGTGACCGGCCGGTGGCGCGCCGCGCCAGCACCGCCAGCCCCTGCAGCAGCGCGGCGGTCTCTTCGCGGCCGTGGGTTTCGACTACGCCGGCCAGCACGTCCAGTCCCTGCGCGCGCAGGCGCTGCGCCTCCTGCAGCATGGCGTAGGTTTTCCCTACGCCCGCGCAGGCACCGAAGTAGATTTTTAGTTTGCCGCGATGGCTGTCGCTGTGATTGAGCAGCAGGGCATCAGGATCGGGGCGCGGTAATTCGTCGTTCATGCGAGGTCCATTTTTATCGCCTGCACCAATGTGGCATTGCGCAATAAATTGCGCCGCTACGGTATGTGCACCTTTTTGTAGCGGCGCGATTCATCGCGCGGTTTGAAACTATCCCTGCAAATCATCCAGCGCCAGATTCAGCCGCAGCACGTTCACCGTCTCTTCGCCGATAAACGGCAGTAGCGGGCGCTCGGTGTTGCGCGCAATCAGCGCCTCGACGTCTTTCAGCGTCATGTTGCGCGCTGCCGCGACACGCGGTGCCTGCCACAGCGCGGCTTCTGGCGAGATATCCGGATCCAGACCGCTCGCTGAAGCGGTGACCAGCTCCACCGGCACCGCTGCCGGCGCCTGCGGATTGGCCGCGCGCAGCGCAGCCACCCGCTCCGCCACCGCTTTATCCAGCGCCGGATTACTGGCGGCAAGGTTGCTGCCGCCTGACGCCTGCGTGTTGTACGGCACGTCGCTGGTAGCCGATGGACGGCCCCAGAAGTGGCCCGGCTGGCTGAACACCTGGCCGATCTGCTCTGAGCCGCGCACCGCGCCGTCGCGCTCAATCAGCGAACCGTTGGCCTGCGACGGAAACCACCACTGCGCCAGGCCAGTGGTCAGCAGCGGATAGACCGCACCGGTCAGCAGGGTAAGCAGCACTAACAATACTATAGCCGGACGTAACTGACTCATTTCTCTTCTCCTTACACCAGGCCCGACAGCGTCAGCAGCAGGTCGATCGCTTTAATACCAATAAACGGCACCACTAAACCGCCTGCGCCATAAATCCAAAGATTGCGGCGCAGCAGCGCCGCCGCGCTCATCGGCCGATAGCTCACGCCTTTCAGCGCCAGCGGAATCAAAAACACAATTACCAGCGCGTTGAAGATCACCGCCGACAGAATCGCCGAGGCCGGTGAATGCAGCGCCATCACGTTCAGCATATTGAGCTGCGGATAGGTCACGGCAAACGCCGCCGGGATGATGGCGAAGTATTTCGCCACATCGTTGGCGATACTGAAGGTGGTCAGCGAACCGCGCGTCATCAGCATCTGTTTGCCGATGTGCACCACTTCCAGCAGTTTGGTCGGGTTCGAGTCGAGATCGACCATGTTGCCCGCCTCTTTCGCCGCCTGGGTGCCGGAGTTCATCGCCACCGCCACGTCAGCCTGCGCCAGCGCGGGTGCATCGTTGGTGCCGTCGCCGGTCATCGCCACCAGGCGCCCTTCCGCCTGATACTGGCGAATCAGCGCCAGCTTGGCTTCCGGCGTCGCTTCCGACAGGAAGTCATCGACACCGGCTTCCGCCGCTATCGCCGCGGCAGTTAACGGGTTATCACCGGTGATCATCACCGTTTTGATGCCCATCTTGCGCAGCTCGGCGAAACGCTCCTTAATGCCGCCTTTAACGATATCTTTCAGCGCCACCACGCCCAGCACCTGCGCGCCTTCGGCGACCACCAGCGGCGTACCGCCGGCGCGCGCCACCTCTTCCACCCGGGCATTGACCTCAGCCGGGAAGCTGCCGTGGCTGGCTTCGATATGACGGCGTACCGCGTCGACCGCGCCTTTGCGGATCAGGCGATCCTGCACGTTGACGCCGCTCATGCGCGTCTGCGCGGAGAACGGGATAAAGCTGGCGCCCATGCTGCTGAGATCGCGTTCGCGCAGGTTAAATTTCTGCTTCGCCAGCACCACAATGCTGCGCCCTTCCGGCGTCTCATCGGCCAGCGATGCCAGCTGCGCCGCGTCGGCCAGCTGCTGCTCGCTGACGCCCGGCGCGGGCAGGAACTGCGTCGCCTGGCGGTTACCGAGCGTGATGGTGCCGGTTTTGTCCAGCATCAGCACATCCACGTCACCGGCGGCCTCGACGGCGCGCCCGCTGGTGGCGATCACGTTGGCTCCCAGCATGCGGCTCATGCCCGCCACGCCAATCGCCGACAGTAGTCCGCCGATGGTGGTGGGAATCAGGCACACCAGCAGCGCCACCAGCACCGTCACGCTGACCGGCGTGCCGCCCCAGGCGGAGAACGGCCACAGCGTAGCGGTCGCCAGCAGGAACACGATGGTCAGCGATACCAGCAAGATGGTCAGGGCGATTTCGTTGGGCGTTTTGCGGCGTTTGGCACCTTCCACCATGGCGATCATGCGGTCGAGGAAGGTTTCGCCTGGATTGACGCTGCACTGAATCACCAGCCAGTCCGACAGGATGCGCGTCCCGCCGGTCACCGAGGCAAAATCCCCGCCGGATTCACGAATCACCGGTGCCGATTCGCCGGTGATGGCGCTCTCATCGACCGACGCGCCGCCCTCCAGCACTTCACCGTCGCACGGAATGATGTCACCGGCTTCCACCAGCACCACATCGCCTTTGCGCAGCGTATCGGCCGCCACCGGCCGCCACTGCGCACCGTGAAACGGTTCCGCCAGCTTCTTCGCATCGCTGTGCTTGTTCACCCCTTTCAGGCTGTTGGCCTGCGCTTTGCTGCGCCCTTCCGCCAGCGCTTCGGCGAAGTTAGCGAACAGCACGGTAAACCACAGCCAGATGGCGACCGCCGCGGTAAAGCCGGCGCTGCCGTTCAGCTGCCCCGCCGCCATACCGATGGCCAGCAGCGAGGTGAGCACGCTGCCGATCCACACCAGAAACATCACCGGGTTGCGAAACTGTACGCGCGGATCGAGTTTTTTCACCGCATCCAGTATCGCGGTGCGCGTCAGCGCCGCATCAAACAGCGCCAGTTGTTGACGACTCATGATTCCGTTATCCCTGAATAAGTTGCAGATGTTCCGCCACCGGGCCAAGCGCCAGCGCGGGAACGAAGGTCAGCGCACCCACCAGCAGCACGGTGCCCACCAGCAGTGCGATAAACAGCGGGCCGTGAGTCGGCAGCGTGCCGTTACCCACCGGCTGAATTTTCTTCGCCGCCAGCGAACCAGCAATGGCCAGCACCGGAATGATGATGCCGAAGCGGCCGACCAGCATGCAGAAGCCCAGCAGCAGGTTCCAGAACGGGGTGTTGGCGCTGAGACCGGCGAAGGCGCTGCCGTTGTTGTTGGCCGCCGACGACACCGCATACAGCACCTCGCTGAAGCCGTGAATGCCGGGGTTGGCCATACCGGCGCGTCCGGCATCGGTCATCATTGCCAGCGCAGTACCGAGCAGCACCAGCGTCGGCGTCACCAGAATCGCCAGCGAGGTCATTTTCATCTCCCACACATCGATCTTTTTGCCCATGTACTCCGGCGTGCGGCCAATCATCAGACCGGCGATAAACACCCCGAGCAGCACGAACAGCAGCATGCCGTACAAGCCGGCGCCGACGCCGCCAAACACCACTTCGCCCAGCTGCATCAGCCACATCGGCACCATGCCGCCCAGCGCAGTGAAGGAGTCATGCATGGCGTTAACCGCACCGCACGACGCCGCGGTGGTGATCACCGCAAACAGGCTGGAGTTGAGAATGCCGAAGCGTGTTTCCTTGCCTTCCATGTTGATCGCGCTATCGGCGCCCAGGGTCAGAAAGTGCGGATTGCCGCGCAGCTCAGCCCACATCACCGCGACCACTGCCAGCACAAACATGATGCTCATCGCCCACAGCAGCATATGGCCCTGACGGCGATCGCCCAGCTGCTGACCAAAGGCAAAGCACAGCGCGGCCGGGATCAGGAAGATGCTCAGCATCTGCACAAAGTTGGTCAGCGCCGTGGGGTTTTCGAACGGATGCGCCGAGTTGGCGTTGAAGAAACCACCGCCGTTGGTGCCGAGCATTTTGATCGCTTCCTGCGAGGCCACCGGACCGAGCGACAGCGTTTGCTGCGCGCCTTCCAGCGTGGTGAAGGCATGATAGGGTTCAAAGTTCTGAATGCTGCCCTGGCTGACAAAGAACAGCGCCATCAGCAGGCTAATCGGCAGCAGCACATAGACGGTGATGCGCGTCAGGTCGCGCCAGGCGTTGCCGAGCGTCTCCAGCGAACGGTTAGCAAAACCGCGCATCAGCGCAAACGCCACCGCAATACCGGTTGCCGCCGAGAGGAAGTTTTGCACCGTTAAGCCCGCCATCTGGCTGAAGTAACTCAGCGTGCTTTCGCCCGCGTAGGCCTGCCAGTTGGTGTTGGTGACAAAACTGATCGCGGTATTAAGCGCCAGATCCCAGCTCAGGCCAGGCAGATGCTGCGGATTGAGCGGCAGCGCGCCCTGTCCCATCAGCATCGCCAGCAGCAGCGCAAAGCCGAGCGCGTTAAACAGCAGAATGGCCAGCAGATAGTGCGGCCAGCGCATCGCCGCGCCATCGACGCCGGCCAGACGCCACAGCACACGTTCGCTGCGCGCCAGCAGCGGCTTATCCGCCACCAGCAGTGCCAGCAAGCGGCCCAGCGGCTGCGCCAGCACCATCAGCACCAGCAGATAGAGCGCAATCAGTAAAAACGCATTCGCCGCCATCAGAATGCCTCCGCATTAAGCAGGGCATAAATCAGGTAGCCCAGTAATAAAAATACCAGCACGATGCCGGCTATCACGCCCACACTCACAGCAACCTCCACAGGATTTGGTAGTGCAGCAAGCATGCGCGGCGCGGCATAAAGAAGGGGTAAAAAGGCAGAGAGCGGGCGTAAAGAAAGTATAAAAACGCGGGCGGATCAGGCGCTTTCCAGCGCCCAGATGCGGTTCAGGTCAACGTTGTGCCACAAACCGCTGTCCTCGGCACCGGTGATGGTATCGGTACAAAAGCTGTCACCGAGATCCAGCACTTCCGGCTTCACCTCGCGCTGCGAATGCAGCGACCAGAACACATGCACTTTGGGCTTCAGCAACGACTTTTCGCCGGCCTGCACCACCAGCGCCACGCGCCCGGAGGCCAGCCGTACCAGCGCATACAATAATCACCTGAACGTGAACTCTAATGCACTTTAGATCCAGTAATAACTTTAGTAAATTATGTGCATAGGAGTAATGTTATGATTGATGATTATGCATTGATAACAAAAATGCAGGCAGATAGCTTATTGGCGGTGCGCCTTGATAAAGCGCTATCAGGCGTTAAAGATGCGGTACTGGAGCAGGCCAGACATGTGAGCATGGGAGCTACACGACTCGTGTATTACTCGTCCTGTTTTACCGAAAATTACCAGGATGTCTGTGCAGGTCAGAAAAGTGAAGACGTGCGGTTTATGGAGGCGCTGGTTCAGCTGGTTAAGCGCCGTAACGTCATTAAACGCATGTTAGAAATCTATATTGATCACCTTCTCGAAAACAGTTCATCGGATCGCATCCGGAATATCCAAAGGGCACTAATTAAGAAAGGGGCTAACATCGCCTCGTCGTCTCTGACAAATCAGGGACTCAGTTCTGCGATTGTCGCGGCTTTTGGGTTCAGTTTTGGGGCAAAAATCGCTATAGATACCAGGCTTGCAAAATTTTCTGCAATATCCGTAACCTTAGTCAGCTATTACGGATATGTTCAGGAATCGGCAGAGGCAGCACGCCGGCTTCAGCTGCGTAGCCCCGGTTTTTACTATGCTCTTTACGCGGAAAAGCTCGAGATGCTTTATTTCATCATCGAGCCTGTTATCAATCAGAATTTGATTCAGGCATCCGCGTTAGCTTCTGAGGAAGAAATCGCTAACGCTCTTATGAGGGTACTCACGTGAATAATTACTTTACTCAATGGCTGCGTCGTCAGGGCCGCTATTTCGCAGGTACTCTAATCCCGGCAGCACTAATCATAGCTTTTGGTATGCTGGCAGTGACATTCTGGCCAGCATGGGCATGGGGATCGACCGTGGCCTTCGCCGCCATTATTCTTGGAATTACTTTTTGGCTTATATAATTTGACGGCTTGCGAATGAAAGTCTGTCCATTGATATATGCGAACCGGTAAGAAGAAGCACACCCCGAGGCTCTTGAAGCAACAAAAAAAAAGTAATGTCCTTTTTGATTGTCTCTGAAAAATCTGCTGAAAAGTATAAAAACGCGGGCGGATCAGGCGCTTTCCAGCGCCCAGATGCGGTTCAGGTCAACGTTGTGCCACAAACCGCTGTCCTCGGCACCGGTGATGGTATCGGTGCAGAAGCTATCGCCGAGGTCCAGCGCTTCCGGCTTCACCTCGCGCTGCGAATGCAGCGACCAGAACACATGCACTTTGGGCTTCAGCAGTGATTTTTCGCCGGCCTGCACCACCAGCGCCACGCGCCCGGAGGCCAGCCGTACCAGCGAACCCACCGGATAAATACCGATGGTGCGCACAAACGCGTGCAGCAGCGCACTGTCAAAGTGGCCGCGCCAGCTCAGCATATTGTGCATCGCCTCCGCCGGCGTCCAGCCTTTGCGATACGGGCGATCTGAGGTCACCGCATCATAGACGTCACACACCGCCGCCATGCGTGCGTAAAGCGAGATCTCTTCGCCCTGCAGCCGGTGCGGATAGCCGCTGCCATCAAATTTTTCATGGTGATGCAGCGCGATATCCAGCAAATCTTCATCAGCATGGGCTTCCATCAGCATTTGCGCACCGACGATCGGATGCTGGCGCATAATCGTAAACTCTTCGTCGGTGAGTTTATCCGGCTTGTTGAGGATGGTCAGCGGCACCGCGGCCTTACCGACGTCATGCAGTAATCCGCCCATGCCCACGCGGCGCAGCTGCGGCTCATCCAGCCCCATTTTCTTGCCCAGCGAAATCATCAGTCCGCACACCGCCATGGAGTGCAGGTACGTGTAATCGTCATGGTTTTTCAGCCGCGCCACGCTGAGCAGCGCGGTTGGCTCACGGGTAATCGATCCGGCAATTTCATCCACCAGCTCAAGGGTAAAAGCGAGGTCGAGGCCCTGCCCCATGCGCGCCTCGTTGAACATCGCCAGTACCTGCGGCTTGCCCTGGTTGAAGATGCACTGCGCCTGATCCATTTCGCGGAAAAACGGCGTCTGCGGAATGTCTTTTTTCGGCTGCGGCGCGGCAGGCGCGCGCACCGACCGCTCGGGATCGATCCATACCTGCTGGATCCCCTCGTTACGGATCAGGGCGATCTGACGCTTATCGGTGATCAGCATCTGGTTGCGAATGCGTTTGTCCTTGATCCACCAGACTTCAAGCTTGTGGATAAACATACCTGGCCGCAGCTCGTCAACGGTAATCAGCTTTATCACGATATCGCTCCTTAATATCAGTGGATGGTAAGGAGTGATATCGGCAGCTGAGCAAAAAATCTTCAGGGCGGCGTGACTGGTCGGGTCAGGTTCAGGCAACCTGCGTGCCGCGCTGGGCTAAAAAGGCGCTCAGCGTGGTGACACGGCTTAATTCCTCCTGCGTTCTGGCGTCATTTTCCACTTCCCACTGATCGAGATGCCGCTGCAGGTTAAGCCAGAATTCAATCGAGGTGGCGAAAACCCGTGCCAGCCGGTAGGCCATCTCAGTGCTGAGTTTACGGTTGTTGTTCACCAGCGCGCTGACGGTGTTGCGGTGCACATTCAGCATCTCCGCCAGATCATTTACTTTGAGATTGAGCGGTTCGAGAAATTCATACTGCAGGACATCCCCCACGCTGGTGGGTTTGCGCATTGCTTGTTTCATAGGGTGCTCTCTTTGGTACGGGTAGCA
The DNA here is from genome assembly GCF_035783935.1 of Pantoea dispersa. Classification (GTDB taxonomy): domain Bacteria; phylum Pseudomonadota; class Gammaproteobacteria; order Enterobacterales; family Enterobacteriaceae; genus Pantoea; species Pantoea dispersa_C. The sequence continues at coordinate 183,687 of NZ_JALKOV010000010.1, forward strand.
GGCCTGAAGGGTTCGTTGGCACTATTTTTTGTAGCTGTGCGGATCCAGATACAGATCCCAGGCTTCGCCTTTTGCCCACTGGAAAATAAGCCGATACTGCGCGTTAACCCGAATCGAATAGTAACCCAGCAGTGGCGGTTTCAATGCTTCGAAACGGTTACCCGGCGGTGAACGCAAATCCTGGTGCGAAGTGGCGGCATGAACGATGTCCAGCTTACGCGCCAGCGCAGATTCAATCGTACGCGGGATCTGCGCATGCGGTGTCCCATGGGTATAAAATTGTGCCAGCCAGGCATGACGAAACGCCCTGATTGAACCCATATTGCTTCCCTGCCTGTCTTACGAACCAGCAGGTAAAATAGTGCACTCATGCACAGTGCTCAAGTGCATTTATTAACATCATAGTTTATTTCCGATCGGGATTCCAGATCGGCAGCCTCAGAGCGATCGCCTACGCGTTCAATCGGGCCCATCACCAGCAGGAACAGCAATGCCGCGACGACACAGTGTGCGCCGACGAACACCAGGCCGATGCTGTAGCTGCCGGTCAGGCCAACGATCACGCCAAACAGCAGGGGCGTGATAAAGCCCGCCATGTTACCGATGCCGTTAAAGATCGCGCCAGCCAGGCCCACCGCCTCTTTGGGCGCGGTATCACTGACGATGGTCCAGGTGCCCGCGCCCGCCGCCACGCCTTTGCCGAAGAAGGCAAACGACATGATGGCGATAATGCCGGCGTTGGAAGGGATCACCGCCGCCAGAATCAGCGAGGCGGCCATCAGCATGCCAACGATGTACGGCGTTTTGCGCGCCCACGACAGGCTCCAGCCGCGTGCCAGCAGTTTATCTGAGATGTAGCCACCGCTGATGCCGCCCAGAAAGCCAAACAGCGCTGGCGCAATGGTGGCGAAACCGGCATCGAGGATGTTCATACCGCGCGCCTGCACCAGATAGATGGGAAACCAGGTAATGAAGAAGTAGCTGAGCGCGATGGTGCAATACTGGCCGAGGTAGGCGCACCACAGCATGCGGTTGGTGAGCAGCGTTTTGAACATCGCTTTGCTGACCGGCGGCCGCGCGCGCAGCGTGTGTGCGGCGTCGATATCCACCAGCGCGCCGCCCTGTTCTATGTAGTGCAACTCGCGGGCGGAAACCTGCGGATGCTGACGCGGGCTGCGCATATAGCCCGCCCAGACAAACACCGCCAGCACGCCGATGCCGCCGAGCACAAAGAACGGCCATTCCCAGCCATAACGTGACACCAGCCAGCCGGAGAGCGGCGAGAATATCGCCACGGCAAAGTATTGTGCCGAGGCAAACAGCGACGATGCGCGGCCGCGTTCTGCGCCCGGGAACCACATGATGACTGCGCGGGCGTTGGCGGGAAAGCTCGGCGCCTCAATCAGGCCCAGCGCGAAGCGCAGCGCAAACATCAGCGTCAGCGCCATGGTCATGCTGCTGGAAAACTCCCCGACACATCCCATCAGCAGGGTCGAAACCGACCACAGCGCCAGCGTCACGCCGTAGACCTTTTTGGTGCCGAAGCGATCGAGGATTAATCCGCCAGGGATCTGGCCGATGACATACGCCCAGCTGAAGGCCGAGAGGATCAGGCCAAGCTGGATCGCCGACAGGCCAAACTCCTGTTTGATCGCCGAGCCAGAGATCGACAGGATCGAGCGGTCGGCATAGGCGACCACCGACAGAAACAGGATCAGGCAGAGGATCCAGATACGCACATGGCTGTTCTGGCTGCGGTTTTTGCGTTGCAACATAGGCTGAATTCCTTGATGGGGGAGCTTCCTGCTCCGAAGCGATGATGTTCAGGAATACCGCGCAGATTTCCCTGTTCAGCAACTATAGGAAGCCGATGTTGCTCTGGTCATTGTGCGAATGAAGGAATCCGCGCGGCAAAACGGCGCGGGTTTTGGTCGCGGTCACAACGCCGGGTGCGGTAGCGCACAAAATTTTTAATCCGTGCTGGCTTTCGCCACGGAATGTGCGCCAGCGCTGAGAAAAGAGTTTGCGCGATCACTATGAGCAGGCAAAGCATCCATCCGCGTCGGGCAAATTGTGCGCTGCACAGCAAATTACCACGCAGCAGATTGCCAGCTCTGCTGCCGGCTCGTAGGCTGAAAATGGTTTCATTGAGCCATTTTAATCATCAATGAAAAATTTATTCTAATAACAGCTTACTCTGGAGTCTGCGATGAAAACCCTCAAGACGATACTGTTAATGGGCCTGCTGACCAGTTCGGCCTCCGCGCTGGCGGAGAAGATCGGCGTGTCGATGGCCTATTTTGACCAGAACTTCCTTACTATTATTCGTCATGCCATTGATAAAGAAGCCAAAGCGCGCGGGCTGGATGCCCAGTTTGAAGATGCGCGCGGCGACGTTGGCCGCCAGACCGATCAGGTGCAGAGTTTTATCAGCGCCGGCGTAGATGCGATCATCGTCGATCCGGTAGATTCCGCCAGCACGCCACAGCTGACCAGACTGGCGCAGCAGGCGAAAATTCCGCTGGTGTACGTTAACCGCACGCCAGGCGATAAAACCCTGCCGCCCGGCGTGGTGTTTGTCGGTTCGGACGAACGCGAATCCGGCACGCTGCAAATGGAGGCGCTGGCAAAGCTGGCCAATTATAAAGGTAACGTGGCGATCATGATCGGCAACCTGACCGATGCCGGCGCGCTGCAGCGCACCAAAGATGTCGAGCAGGTGGTGGCGAAATACCCGGGCATGAAAGTGGTGCAGAAGCAGCCAGCAAACTATGCGCGCAACGAAGGCATGGACCTGATGCTCAACTGGATGGGCAACGGTGAAGCAATCGATATCGTCGCGGCCAATAACGATGAGATGGCGATTGGCGCGGCCATGGCGCTGGCAAAGAGCAATAAAAAGATTCTGGTGGGCGGCATCGACGCCACGCCGGACGGCCTGAAGGCCATGGCGCAGGATAAGATGCAGGTGACGGTGTTTCAGGACGCCATCGGTCAGGGCAAAACCTCGGTAGACGTGGCGCAGAAGCTGATTAAAGGCGAAAAAGTGGCTTCACACGTGTGGATTCCGTTCGAGCTGGTGACCAAAGAGAATATGCAGAAATACGTCGAGCGCAGCCATTAGCAGACGGACACTGCCGGGTCGCGATTATGGGGAGCTGGATTGCCTGGTGCGCATGAATGCGCACCCCACGGGTAACCTGTGAAATTGCAGGGGCGCCATTTATGGCGACCTGATTCCTGGTGCGCATGAATGCGCACCCTACAGATAGCCTGTGAAATCGTAGGGTCGCCATTTATGGCGGCCTGATTCCTGGTGCGCATGAATGCGCACCCTACAGAAAGCCTGTGAAATTGTAGATACCGTCTTGCCGGTTACCTGGCAAGACATATTTCGGCATCGAACGGACGACCCGATTTCAGCACGCCATAAGCCAGCTGCAGCAGCTTCTTCATCGCCGCGCACACCACGACTTTTCCCG
>NZ_JALKOV010000011.1:0-183400 GCF_035783935.1 Pantoea dispersa
CATATACATCTCGTTTTGAAAACCGTACAGCGGTAAACATCTATCAAAAATGCCATTATTTACATTAAAGTAATGCCCGTTTTTCGCTCAGAGCGGACGTTTATCTGATCCCGTCCGCTTTGTGCCAGGAGCGGACATTGCAGACTGATTGTATACGCCAGACTGGAGACAGACAGGAGCGCAGGTCAGCCAGTCTTTTTTGCATGAGTGTAGATATCAGGACGTGTGATACTCCATGCATAGTTTTCCCGATTAACAGGCTCGTAGCCAAATTTTTCATAGAGCCAGGGCGCTGTGGTTGTAAACAACATGATCCTGCGAAGCCGCTCAAAAACAGGATGATCATGTATGCATTGCATCACCCATCTACCCAACCCTTCTCCCTGATATTCCTCCAGGATATAAACATCACAAAGGTAAGCGAACGTAGCGTAATCTGTTATTAAGCGCGCGAAACCAATCTGGGCGTCATCGTGATAAACACCGAAATTAAGGCTGTTTTCAACGGATGCACGGACAAGAGCCAGATCAATCCCTTTAGCCCAGGTTGATCTCGTGAGATAGAGATGGATAGCCTGCACATCCAGTTTTTTTCTGTCTGTACTTATTATGCATCCAGACTAATAACCACTTTCCCGATATGTCCGGCAGCCTCAAGGTAGCGATAAGCTTTCCGTGTATCGGCAAAAGGGAAAATACGATCAATGACGGGATAAATCGTCGAGGTCTCAATCGCCCTGACCGCCGCGCGCAAATCTGAAGTCGAACCCGTATTGTTACCCACAATATTCAACATCTTTTGCATCACGGGCAGGACAGGCATGCTGACTTCAGCGCCACCAACAAAGCCAATAACGAAAATGGTTCCGTTATGAGCTGCTGCGTTAATCGATTTCGCAAATGTTGCGCCGCCCACTGATTCCAGTACGAGATCAGCGCCATGCCCATCAGTCAGCTTAAGCACCCGCTGATCCCATTCGGGTATCTCGTGATAGTTAATTCCTTCATCCGCTCCCAGGGCTTTCACTCTTTCCAGTTTTTCATCAGAAGAGGAGATGATGATCACCCGCGCACCTGCTGCCTTCGCATATTGCAATGCAAACAGACTCACCCCTCCCGTACCAAGCAGTAAAACAGTGCTGCCGGGCTGTATTTTACCGCGCACTATAGCGTTCCATGCGGTCGTTGCGGCAATGGGTAATGTCGCTGCCTGCTGCCAGTTGAGAAAATCGGGTATACGCACCAGTGACTCAGCAGGCACTACAGCGTATTCTGCCAGCCCGCCGTTGGTCGTAACTCCGCGTAATGTTTGATGGTGTTCAGATCGTATTGCTCCAGCATGCCAGTGAGACATCATACCCGGCACCACACGTTCGCCGATTTGCCAGCCTTCAACTCCTTCTCCAGACTCAACAATTTCTCCCGCGCTGTCTGCACCTGGAATAACCGGCTGCGAAATAGCGCCGAATTTACCCGTGGCCAGCGCCAAATCAAGGTAATTCAGACTCACAGCATGCTGACGAATCAGCACTTCGCCATACCCTGGTTGTGGTCGTGAAATATCACATATTTTTAAGCCGTCTATTCCTGCAGCAGATAAGTGGATAGCTTTCATGGTGTCCCCCTGTTCGATTAATACGACCATTTTGCGGCAGAACTGACGCTATAATGAGCCTGAAAAACAAATAACTGTTGCATGAGGTGCAATAATGCATGATGACGATTTTCGTCAGCGGGAAGCTTTTCTTGCGGTAGTGCGCGCTGGCAGCTTTAGTGCTGGTGCGCGCGATTTGGGAAGAGATGTCTCCGTCGTTTCCCGGCGTGTAGCTGCATTAGAAAAACGTCTGGGAATTCGCCTGCTGGAACGCACCACCCGCCGCATACGTCCCACAGAAGAGGGCTTACGCTATCGGCAAAAAATTGAACTGGCAGATGAACTGCTGCGGGAAGCGGAAGAAGAAGCCCGTGATTTGGCAGCGCGTCCGGCCGGGACGATTCGCCTTACCGTTCCAGCCTCATTCGGACGAAAGTGGGTCGTGCAGGCCTTACCATTCTTTTTGAAAGCCTATCCTGACATCCGTATTGTGCTGCACTGCAGCGATCGCTACGTAGACTTACTGGGTGATAATTTTGATATGGCAATCCGTATTGGTGTTCTGAAGGACAGCAGATTAATTGCCCGAAGGCTGGCAAATACAAGTCGCATTTTATGTGTCGCGCCGGATTACCTGGAGCGCCATTCTCCTGTAACGCACCCTCAGGACCTTCGTAATCATGATTGCCTGGGTTTCACACCCATGCACAGCTGGCCTGAATGGCGACTCGAGAAAGATGGTCAACAGATAGCGGTACCGGTGAAGACGCGTTATGAGAGTGACGAAATGGATGGGCTTATACTGGCCGCTCAATCGGGTATGGGAATATTACTCGCCGCCAACTGGCTGGTACAGAAAGAACTGGCTGAGGGTTCACTGGTGCCAGTGCTGTCGGACTGGCAGGCTACAGGCGAGGATGGTGTCTGGTTAATGAAACCTTCAAGCCAGTTGCAGTCGGCAAAAATCAGTGCATTAACCGACTGGCTGACTTCATGGTTTTCCACACCACGCTGGTAGCCTGCGGGACGCAATATGATGTTTTGAACAACAGCCTGTAACCTGTGCTGAGTAGCAGATGGGTTATGTATGAACAGCTCGTGCAGTCCAGCAGTCGGCATAACCCGGAATAATGTCGGCTCTCCTGGAGGTAATAACGTATTTATTCACGCTGCTGGCGCTCCACTTTGTCATGGATCACCGGCAGGTTCGAGCGCTCTTTACAGGCTAGGCAGACACAGCTAAACCCCCTTAACACTGCTCCGGCGGGATCATGATGTCATATCACCTTGCTGCCCGATGCCGATAACGGCGGGGACATAAATTGCCAGCTTGAGTGCAGGGGAGTCATTTGACGTAAACGTTGAATAGCAGTATGTCCGCGTTATCCCGTCCTTCCCTGTGAGTTTTTTCTCTCCGGAAATCGGCGCCGTTATCACATGCTCGCTCCACCATGTATCAAACTCCGGGCATTCACGGCTTAAGCGTTCTGCCAGTGCAGTGAAGGTCTCATCGTCTGCATATCGTGAATAACCGGAATGAAACAGGCCAAGCATTCTCTGTGCCTCTGCAGGCCAGGTGTCGCCAAAAAGGTATCTGGCCTCCTGTGTGGTGAACATGAAAACCATGATATTTCGCTTATCTGCAGCCAACAGGCGGAAGTCCGTGATGACCTGTTCTGCTGCAGAATTCCACACCAATACATCCCATCTGTCATTGGTGACGTAGGCAGGCTCCTTCAGCGCCCTGACCAGATGCGATAAGCTAGCCGGGACTTCATGTTCGATATCTGCACTTTTTTTTCGGCCTGTCAGCGTTCTCAGGTGCAGAAATTCTGCCTCGTTCAGCTGCAGAGCCTTACCCAGGGCGTTAACTATCCGTTCGGAAAGCGTGTTGACCAGTCCCTGTTCGATTTTGGTATACCATTCCGTACTTATTTCCAGCATCGCTGCAACTTCCTCACGCCTTAGTCCGGGCGTTCGCCGTCTTTCTGGCCCGGCAGAGGAGGGACGCTCAGGCTTCACCCTTGAACGTCGTGAACGTAAAAAACTGACTGAGCTCAGTATTCTTAACCATTTTTTTGAACCTGGTAGTAAATTATACCTGTATAAAACTAGTGTATTTTACGCCGCCTTTTGTCGCTCCAGGATGGTTTCATATTGTTCTATGCCCTCAGGAGAATATGACCATGAAAGCTGCTGTGCTTACTGCCTTTGGCCGTCCGTTAGTCGTTAAGAATGTGCCTGCACCGGTGATGGGCACCGGGGAAGTCATTGTCGATGTGGTGGCGGCGCCCGTTCTTTCCTACACGAATGAAGTACTGAGTGGGGAAAGAAAATATCTTTTACCCGTGCCGGTCACCCCGGGCTGCGGTGCCATCGGCAAGGTTCGCCAGACCGGCCCTGACTCAGCCTGGCTGAAACCAGGAGACTGGGTGTTCTGCGATCCGACGGTGCGTTCCCGTGACAACGCGCTGTCGCCAGAAATTGTCCTTCAGGGATGGAGTGCCCGTGGTGAAGGAGGACAAAAAATCCAGCAATATCATCTGAATGGCTGTCTTGCTGAACAAATACGCATTCCAACTGAAAACGCCGTGCCCATTGGCGACATATCGCCTGCAGAAGCGGGGCGGTGGTGTGCCATCAATACGCTGCTTATCGCCTATGGCGGATTGTTATCTATGGATTTGAAAGCGGGAGAGCGCCTGCTGGTCAGTGGTGCAACCGGTAATTTCGGCAGTTCCGCTGTGCTTGCTGCCCTGGCAATGGGAGCCCATAAAGTCATCGCACCGGGCCGTAATGAACGGGTGCTGAGCGGTTTGAAAAAACGTTTTGGATCGCGTGTGGAAACAGTAAAGCTCACAGGTAAAGCAGAGATCGATATTTCTGCCATGAAGCAAACAGCCGGGGGGCCCATTGATGCGGTCCTTGATTTCCTTCCGCCGTCTGCGCAGGCCTCTGTCGCCCGGAATGCGATTATGTCAGTCAGACCTTATGGTCGTGCAGTTCTTATGGGCGGTGTTGGCATGCTGGGTGGGGACGATCTTTCACTGCCTTATCCCTGGATAATGCGTAACCTCATTACCGTAAAAGGGCAGTGGATGTATGAACCTTCGGCAGTCTCTACGCTCTGCGGCCTTATACGCGCGGGACTGCTTGATCTGAGCCACTATGACGTAACCGAGTTTCCGCTTGAGAGAGTGAATGATTCCGTCGCGCATGCTGCGAAAAACAGCGGGCCGTTTAAACTCACCGTCGTTCGTCCCTGACCGATGGCGTCGCGATGGACCGGATTGCTCTCTTACAATGGCCCTGCGTATGGGTTCAATGACAAAGTTCTGGCACAAAAAAGCCCGCTGCGCGGGCTTGATAAGAACAGATTAATGCGGAATCTCCGAGACCTCTTTGACATCCGCTTTGTTGATCTGCTGTTTAACACCATTGGCATCAACGTAGCCCAGCAATCCGCTTTCCGCTTCCTGCGGTTTGCCATCACTGACAATGGTACGACCATCATTGGTATGAATGGCATAGCTGGTGCGGGTACAGCCGGTCAGGGCGCTCAGTGCCACGATGGCTGCCAGAGGTAACAAGATCACTTTTTTCATATCGCTCTCCCTATCGAGTAGATCAGTTATCCAGTTCACTCATATTGGTGATCTGGTTACGGTTAATCTGTTCTGTTTTACCGGTTTGCGCGTCTTTATAAGAGACCAGGCCAGTATCGCTGTCCACCTGCGGCTTACCGTCGGTAACGATCGTGCGACCATCGGTGGTTTTAATCGCCTGATTAGATGAACAGCCGGCGATGGCGAAAATCGAGGTCAATAACACAGCCGCTACAGTCAGTTTCTTCATAATAATTTCCCTGATTGGTCTGAAGTCCAGCTATAAGCGTAGAACAAAATCCGGATTCTGGTCTGACCTGACCCGCTTTCTTTGCACAATTAATGCGGTTTAGCGTGAAACTGATGAGGCGGCAATTATCAGGCGCGGCTAATGAGTTGTGCCGCGTATAAAGGTGTGGTGAGAAGAGGTCAGGCTATTACTCCGCCGATAACCGGCCGAGCAGCAAAGCGAAAATAGCTTCATAATGCGTCTTTAATATCACATCGTCACACTGGTCAAGGCGTGATAACAGCGTGATGCACAGTGTTTTTCTGTTTAACTGCTTGCCGCTACATAAAATTTCCTGCACCAGCGTGCCCAGTAATTCATGCTGCTTTGCCTGCAGCGATCCGCCAGTCCATGGTAATGAATCATCAGTATTATTATGAAATGGATCGTATCGCATCGTCATTACCCTGATAACAGTGAGTTAATTTAGCTTTTTAGCTAACAGCCTGATCGCATTATCGCAGGCCTGCTGGATAGCTGGATTTTCTGAGCGCAATCCTGTGCGATACAACGCGCCGATAATTTGCTGAACAGATAAGGTTTCACCTGGTTGTACAATCTCTGTGACGACTTTGCCTAATAAAAGATAGATTTCATCGGCATCTTCTGACTCATCCTGCTTCACTCATCCCCCGGGACAAATAAACTTAAGCAATGTGTTACTAATTGATAATTATTATTACGTGCACTATTCCAGGGTACAAAAACTCACAACGCAGTAATTAGGAAATGCATATTTCCTAATAGGCCAGACAAATCAGTCCAGAACGCTAAGCACCATATTAATGGTTTCTTTGCCATTAGTCACATCCTGAATTTTACCAACGACGCGCATGCCGAATGCCACGCACAGCAGCAGCCCGGCGGCGGTATCCGCATCCAGTCGCGCAGCGATCGATCCGTCCTGTTGTCCCTGCTCAATCAATGACGTCAGGAAGTTGCGGTTACGTAATACCGCTTCGCGCACCAGCTGAGATAACTCTTCATCCAGCGTCTGTAGCTCTACCGTGCTGCCAACCACCAGACAGCCGCGTCTGCCCTCGATTTCGCTGGCGGAATCAAGATAGAACTGTAGCAGTTCAGCAATGCGCTCCCGGCCGGTCGGGTATTGTTGCAAACGGGCGCGCAGGTCAACGTTGCGCAGCAGGATGTAGCGCTCAAACACCCGCAGAAACAGCGATCGCTTGTCCTGAAACGCTTTATAGATACTGCCCGCCGTCAGGTTCATCGCTTCGCCTAAATCAGCAATCGACGCCGCATGAAAACCCTTCTGGCGAAACACGATCATGGCGCTGTCGAGCGCGTCATCGATATCAAAATTGCGCGGTCTGCCGCGCTCTCTGGCAACCGGCGCCGGATTGGGTTTACTGGTCATAAAGCGGCTATTCAGAATGAATCGTTTCCAAATTATCCGGCTTAACGCTGGCAGGGTCAAATCATCAGCGAAACCGTGGCCCTGAATGCAGAGATCAACCGCCGGGGCGGTGAAATCTTCAGCCCTGCGGTTGAGAATTTTCGGAGGCCGGAGGATGATACGTTTTTTTGCCGGGCCGGGACCTTTGCATGCTGATCTCTACTGAGGATACGCGCACCTTTAATACTGACATCCGTCTGGCGGCGACGCTGGCCGCCGTGGCGGGCGCGCTCAACACCGCGGCGTTCGAAACGGTTGGCTTCTTCTCCGCCAACATGACCGGCAACGTCTCATCCCTGTCCGATCATCTGGCCAAAGCCAATCTGCATATCGGGCTGTTCTTCCTGCTGATTGTGCTGTTATTCATCGCCGGTTCGTCGGTCTCCACGCTGATCATCAACTCCGGCCGCAGGCGGCAGATACGCGGCATCTACGCTATCAATATTCTGCTGGAGGGCATTGCGTTGCTGGTGCTGGGGATTGTTGAAAGCGGCTTTCATTTTAGTCAGGCCGGTGTGTTACTGATTCTCAGCCTGAGCTTCCTGATGGGGCTGCAAAATGCCGTAGTTACCCGGATTTCCAATGCGCGCGTGCGCACCACCCATGTGTCCGGCACGGCAACCGATATTGGCATTGAGCTGGCGATGCTGTTTGATGTGCTGCGCCGTAAAGAGTCACCGAAAGATGCGCCGCTGTACATTGAGCGGCTAAAACTGCATTGCTACACCGTGCTGGCGTTTCTCGCCGGCGGCGTGCTGGGCATTCTGTTGCTGCAATGGCTGAGCTATACGCTGCTGATCGTCATTGGTCTGCTGCTCAGCGCCCTGGCGCTGTCGGCGCTGAAACGTGCGGGCAGCAACCCGCTTCACGCCCGTTAAGGAAGGGAAACATGATCTCACTCGACGACCGCCTGCAAGCCATCTGGCAGTTGCTTAGCACCGCAACCACGTCGCGTTCGGCTTTCACTGTGATGCAGCTGGCGACGGTGAGTGCCGACGGCCAGCCCAGCCTGCGCACCGTGGTGATACGGCAGTTTTTACCGGCACTGCCGGCCCTGCGGTTTACCGCCGATCGGCGCAGCGCCAAAATGGACGATATCGCGGCGCAGCAGCAGGTGGCGCTACTGGCTTATGACGCCGCCAACAGCGTTCAGCTCAGGCTGGCGGGCAAGGCTCAGATCGTTGAAGATGCACAACAGCGCGCCGCCGCCTGGCACAAATTACGTCCGCATTCGCATGCGCTGTTTCAGTCACCTGTCAGCCCGGGCAGCGTAATCACCCATCCTGACGCTGCACTGCCTGCCAGCGCGCCGGAGGTGGATGCCAGCCCTGACGCGCACTTCGCGCTGGTGCAGATCACGCTGCACAGCGCGGAGTGGCTGGATGTCAGCCGCGAGCCCCATCAGCGTGCACGATTTGAGGCCAGCGCGGAAGGCTGGCAGGGCAGCTGGCGCGTGCCCTGAGAAATCATAGTTCAGCCGGTGTTTTTGCCTGACGCAGGCGCGCGGGGTAGAACGCTTTGGTTGATGCTTACCGTCAGCGGGCAGCAAACCCCTCCGCGCGGCGACGCGGAGGGTGAGGGGATTAGAAACTCTGCCAGTCGGCATCGCTGGCCACTGCCAGGCGCGCAGGCTGTGGCGCTTTGTGGCTGACTGCCGCAGGCTTAATCGTCGGCGCGGCGTCGGATTCCGCCAGCACGAATCTGGCGACCAGCTGGTTGAGCGTTTCGGCCTGCTCCTGCAGCGATTGCGACGCGGCTGAAGCCTGTTCCACCAGCGCGGCGTTCTGCTGGGTGACATCGTCCATCTGGTTGACTGCCTGCTGCACCTGGCTGATTCCCTGGCTCTGCTCAACCGCGGCCGCCGCGATTTCGCTCATCAGTTCGCTGACCTGATGGATGGCGTCATTCATCACCTGCATGTTGCTGCTGACGTCACTGGCCTGGGCGGCCCCGGCCTCGGTCAGTCGATGCGACTCTTCAATCAGCCCTTTGATTTCGCGCGCGGCCGAGGTTGAGCGCTGGGACAGGCTGCGTACTTCGCCGGCGACCACCGCAAAGCCCTTGCCGTGCTCACCGGCCCGTGCCGCTTCCACTGCCGCGTTGAGCGCGAGAATATTGGTCTGGAAAGCAATGCCTTCGATCATCGAAACAATGTCCGTGACCTTGCGCGAACTGCCACGAATGTCATCCATGGTCGAGAGCATCGTGGTGAGCGAGGAGCCACTTTTTTCCGACAGCGCACTGGCGTTAGCCGCCAGCTGGCTGGCCTGGCGCGTATTATCGGCGGTCTGACGCACGGTTTCACTCAGTTCAGTCATGCTGGCCGCAGTCTGTTCCAGCGAAGCAGCCTGCTGCTCGGTACGTGAAGAGAGGTCTTCGTTACCGGCGGCGATTTCCACTGACGCGCTGCCCACCGAATGTGAGGCGCTGCGCACGGCGCTTAACGAACTGGCGACGCTGCGCATCAGCTGATTGAAAGAGTGCGCCATGGTGCCCACTTCATCGCGACGGCTTTCGTCGGCGCTCAGCGTCAGGTCAAGATTTTCGCTGGCGCGCATCATGACTTTGCCGACATCGGACAGACTGCGACGAATGCGCAGCACGGTGAACAGGGCGAACAGGCCAAAAATAATCACGGTGGCTATCACGCCAGTAATGGTGGTCCACAGCACTTCATGGAAGGTGCTGAGGTTGGTGGCGCGTAATTCATCGCCGATAGAAATATTCAGCATCAGCTGCTGCTGGTAATTGGTGACCAGCTGGCGGATGGCGGCACCAATGCCGTTCTGCCCCTCGATCAGATCAAGGCTGATGGCGTTCTGATGCGCGCGCGACGCAGTGAGAAACGCCGGCAGCCGCTCGCTTACGCGTTGTATATTGGCAAAAGCCAGCTCGGTCAGGCGTTTATCTTCCTCGCTGGAAATGTTGTGGGTCAGGTAGTAATCGGTGAGCGATTTCAGGCCGCCGATCTGTTTATCAATGTCCGCTTCAACCGCAGGCATATTGCTGTCCTGCAGCTGAGTCTGATGTTTGTAGAGCGTCAGCGCCAACTGATTGCTGCGATCAATCAGCGTATTGAGGTCTTTAATCGACGGAATGGCGTTGGTCTGCACGTACTCAAAGCGCTCCTGAAAGCCGGACAGCAGTGAGATGGCGAGCACCGCCTGCAGGATAATGGCGCCAAACAGCATGGAAAAGGTCAGTAGCAATCGTTGGGAGATGTTCATCTTATTATCCTTAATCTAAACGCGTCCCGGCGCATGACGCGGCGGGTACAAGGGCAGATTAAAGAACATCGGCAGATTGTGGTTTTTAGTTAATGAAATTTTAGCGGCGGGTAGCGGCAGAGATTGGCAGGTTAACAGTGGTGCAAGTTGTGGATCAGGTCGCCGTGAACGGCGACCCTGTGATGGTGCGGGTTTAACGATGGGTGCGGAATGCGACAAGGTCGCCGTAAACGGCGACCCTACGGTGCATGTCCCGTTATTTCCGTAGGGTGCGCATCCAGACGCACCTGGAAACTGAGGGGGTATGTCTCATTATTTCCGTAGGGTGCGCATTCATGCGCACCTGGAAACGGGGAGTATATGTCCCGTTGTTTCTGTAGGGTGCACATCCCTGCGCACCTGGAAACCGGCACTTCGCGCTTAACTCATGGCCGTCTGAACAGCGCCAGGCTGCGTCCCTCCAGCTCGAAATCCTTCTCTTTGGTGATCACCAGTCCCTTACTGGCGCTGTCGGAGGTGGTCAGCTCCAGCACCCAGCCGCCTTCGCCAAACTGCGGAATGCGGAACGGCACATTGCCTTCAAACGGATTGAACAGCATCAGCACATCGTGCCAGATACCTTCTTCGGTTTGCAGATCCGGACGCCCAATGTACACGCCGAGCGTTGAGCCCTCGTCCCACTGTTCCGCCTGCTGGAAACCGCCGCCAGCGTTAAACCATTTGATCTCCATCCCGTCGCGCCAGCTTTCACGTCGCAGCAGCGGCTGCTGCGCGCGCAGCGCAATGATTTGACGGGTGAAATCGCGTAACGCATCAGCGGAAGCCGGCAGATCTTCCCAGTGCAGCCAGGAAATCTCGCTGTCCTGACAATAGCCGTTATTGTTGCCCATCTGGCTGCGGCCAAACTCATCGCCCGCCAGCAGCATCGGGGTGCCGTGCGAGAAAAACAGCGTGGCGAGGAAATTACGTTTCTGCCGCTCGCGCACTGCGTTAATGCCTTCGTCGTCGGTGGGGCCTTCGGCACCGTAGTTGTAAGAACGGTTATCGTTATGGCCGTCGTTGTTATCTTCCCCGTTGGCATCGTTGTGCTTGTCGTTGTACGAGACCAGATCGTTCAGCGTAAAGCCATCGTGCGCGGTGATGAAATTCACACTGGCCCACGGGCGACGGCCGCGCTGGTCGTAGAGATCGCCGGAGCCGAGCAGGCGCGCGGCGAAGTCAGTTGAGACGTTGTCGCCCTTCCAGTATTCGCGCACCGTGTCGCGATATTTGTCGTTCCATTCGGCCCAGCCGGGCGGGAAGCCACCGACCTGATAGCCGCCAGGCCCGATGTCCCAGGGTTCGCCGATCAGCTTCAGTTTAGACAGCACCGGATCCTGCGTCATGGCGTCAAAGAAGCCGCCGCGCTGATCGAACCCTTCCGGCTCGCGGCCGAGAATGGTGCCGAGGTCGAAGCGAAAACCGTCGACATGCATCGATTCTGCCCAGTAGCGCAGCGAATCCGTCACCAGCTGCAGCACGCGCGGATGAGAGGTGTTCACCGTGTTACCGGTGCCGGTATCGTTGATGTAGTAACGGTGCTGATCCGGCAGCGTACGGTAATAAGAGAAGTTATCAATGCCTTTAAACGACAGCGTTGGCCCCAGTTCGTTACCTTCTGCCGTGTGGTTGTAAACCACGTCGAGAATCACTTCGATACCGGCATCGTGGAAAGCGCGCACCATGTCGCGAAAGCCCTGAATACCGCGCGGGCCAAAATAGCGGCTGGCAGGCGCGAAAAAGGCCAGCGAGTTGTAGCCCCAGAAGTTTTTCAGTCCGCGATCCAGCAAATGCTGATCGTCCGGGAACCAGTGCACCGGCAGCAATTCCACTGAGGTCACGCCAAGGCTTTTGATGTAATCAACGGTAGATTTGTGGCTCATGCCGTCATAGGTGCCGCGCATCTCTGCCGGAATGGCCGGATTAAGCTGGGTGAAACCTTTGACGTGGGTTTCATAAATCACCGTGCTGGACCACGGAATACTGGGACGGTTGTGGTCCTGCCAGTCAAACTCATTGGTGTCAATTACCCGACACTTGGGGGTAAACGGCGCGCTGTCACGGGTATCCAGCGTCAGATCTTTATCTTCGTGCAATAAATCGTAAGCGAAGTGCGCTTCGTTCCAGTCGATGTTGCCCTGCAGCTCGCGGGCATAGGGATCAATCAGTAATTTACTCGGGTTAAAACGGTGACCGCTTTCCGGATCGAACGGTCCGTGAACGCGATAGCCATACAGCGCGCCGGGTTTCAGCCCGGGCACGTAGCCGTGCCAGATTTCGTGGGTATATTCCGGCAGATCGAAGCGGGCAATTTCATGCTGGCCGCTCTCATCGTACAAACAGAGTTCGACCCGCTCCGCGTGTGCTGAGAACAGCGCAAAGTTGACGCCTGCGCCATCATAATTGGCGCCAAGCTGGTGCCCCGATCCGGCGGTGATTTCCATAGGTTTACCGTTAGACATTCAATCCTCTCCATCCAGTGAATAGATAGTCATGTAAAACAACAGGTTTATCGGGGACGCTACTGGCTAATCAGCACCAGCGGCGCGCTATAGCTCACATTGTCCAGCGTAATATCATCATTAATCACTACGGTTTCACCGGTCAGCACATTGCGATAGTGGCGATGCGCCAGCGATTCTGGCAGTGCCAGTCGGGTGTGATTCCACTGTGCACCATTGAAAATCAGCCGTGGCGTAATCACCAGCAGCGCGTGGTCGCTGTCCTGCCGGGCAAAAGCGATCACTTTTTCTGCGTGTTCGCCCGATGCGCTCAGCGGCTGATAATCACCAAAGCGGAACAGCGACGGATGGTCGCGGCGCAGATGCAACAGGCGCGCAACCATCTGCTGTTTCAGGCGGCCGCTCAGCCAGTCCTGCTGGCTGGCAAAGTCCGGTGCGGCGTGGACATCCAGCTGCGCCGTCAGCTGAGCGAAATCCGGCTCGCGACGGTTATCCGGATCGACCAGGCTGAAATCCAGCGCTTCGCAGCCCTGATAGATATCCGGCACGCCCGGCGCGGTCAGTTTGATCACCGTCTGGCTCAGGCTGTTAACCAGTCCGGCACGGATGAACGGCTGCAGCGCGTGGCTAAAGTCCTGCAGGAATGCTGGATTGGTGGGCGACAGCAGCTGACGGGCATACTCCAGTACGGCGTTTTCGTAAGCCTCATTGCCGTCCGCCCAGTCGGTGCGTAACTTCGCTTCGCGCAGGGCTTTTTCCACAAACGGTAAAAAGCGATCGCGCAGCGCGTCGAGTGCCGCCGTGTCCTCCGGCTGCAGCGTGGTGGGCCAGACGCCGGCCAGCGCCTGATAAAGCATCCACTCGACCGGCGGTTCGGGAGCCGGGCCGTCCGCCAGCGCGACTACGTGCGGTTGATTCATCTGCCGCCAGCGCGTGACGTTTTCCGCCCACAGCGCCGGCGCTTCGCTCAGGGTATACAGCCGCGCGCGCGCATCTTCGCCGCGCTTGGTGTCGTGCGTGGAGGTGCCGGACAGCCCGTCCGGCTGATGCTGCAGCCGGGTTTGCATGTCGCTGTGGAAGCGTTCGAGCGAAAACGCGTGTGGCAGTGGTTCGGCACCCACTTCATTAATCGCCAGCGCCACGTGATTGCGGAAAAACAGCGTGTCTTCGACCGATTTCGCCATCAGCGGACCGGTCAGCTGCTGGAAACGGGCGCGGAACTCTGCCGCGTCCTGCTCGCCCTGTTCAGTGATGGCACCGAGCAGCAGCGCCTGCAAAAAGCTCAGCGCTGCTGGTGAGGCGCTGTGTTTGACCTGCTCCAGCACCTGTAACAGCAGGGTTTCGCCTTCCAGCGGCATCCCGGCCTTGCGGCCGTAAGTGCGATACACCGGGAAGGCGATCAGCAGTTCGCGTAGCGCCACATGCAGCTCAGCCTCGCTGAAGTTGCGATGCACCAGATCGGCTGCCTCGGTAGCCAGTGCCAGCAGACGACTGAATTCCCCGGCAAAGTTGCGATCGACCATCAGCTCACGCGCCGCACGCAGCCCAGCGGCGACGTCGTTACGCTCGGCGGACACCGCTTCATAGGCCAGATGCAGCATATCGATCTGATTATCATCAATCAGCGCATGCGACAGCGCGGCGATAAACTCGTAACCGGTGGTGCCGGACACCGGCCAGTCGGCAGGCAGCTGCTCACCGTCTGCGAGAATCTTCTCCACTGTGATGTAGCACGCGTCGCCCGCAGCCTGACGCAGTTGTTGCAGATAGCCGAGCGGATCGGCCAGCCCGTCGACGTGATCGATGCGCAGCCCGCTCACTACACCGCTGTGTACCAGTTCGAGAATCAGGCGATGCGTCGCCGCGAACACCTCTTCATCTTCTACGCGCACGCCCACCAGCCCGGTAATTTCAAAGAAGCGGCGGTAGGAGAGCGCGCTGCGCGCCTCACGCCAGTTCATCAGCTGCCACGGCTGTTGCGCATGCAGTTCTGCGATGGCCGCGCGATCGCGCATCGCCAGCACGACCTCTTTACGCTGCTGCCAGCTGGCCGGCGTCAGCGGATAATAACTGTCGTAATAGACCAGCGCCGGGTTGCCGCTGTGCGGATCGGCCTTGATGCTGAGTTCATCGTTGGCCAGCACGCGGTCAAAATCATCGCCGAGGAACGGCAGCGTCAGCCTGCGCGACCAGTCGATATCAAAGTAGCGTGCGTAGCGGCTGGCTTGCCCGTGTTCAATCACATCGCGCCACCAGGCATTTTCCAGCGACGCCGCCATGTGGTTAGGCACGATATCGAGAATCAGGCCAATCCCGGCCTGCTGCAATGCCGCGCTGAGGCGGTCGAAACCGGCGCGTCCGCCAATCGCCGGGTCAATCTCATTAGCGTCGGTGACGTCGTAGCCGTGCGTCGAGTCGCGCGTGGCGGTAAAGATCGGCGAGGCGTAAAGATGGCTGATACCCAGCTGCTGCAGATAGGGCACCAGCTGCGCCGCGCGGTTAAAGGTCATGCCGTTACGGAACTGGATACGGTAAGTCGCGGTTGGAATACTCATTGCGCTGCTCCTTTTGCCAGACGCACGATGAGAGAGTGCTGCGGCAGCTCGCCGCTTTCCTGTGGCCACGCAAAGAGCGTCTCGCCGGGCATCGCGGGCAGCGGCTGGCTCTGCTGCCCAATATTCAGCGCCAGTGACAGCTGGCCCTGCGGGAACTGCCAGCTAACGGCGACAAAGCCCGGTGCGGTGCGCAGCACCTGGCCGTTGTGCTGACGTGCATCCGGCAGCAGCGGCACGATGTGCTGCTGGCGCAACGCCAGCAACTGGCGCGTGAGCGTCAGCCACGCCTGGCCTGCGGGATTTTCCACTTTGCTCCAGTCCAGTTTCGACCGCGTGAAGGTCTCTTCAGCGTTGGGATCCGGCACCGTCTCGTCATGACCGGCGTGACCGGTAAATTCGCGCGCCCGTCCTTCGCGCACCGCTTTCGCCAGATCGCCGTGGAAATCGGTGAAGAACAGGAACGGGTTGGTTTCACCGTACTCTTCGCCCATAAACAGCAGCGGGATATGCGGTGACAATAGCAGGGTGGCAAGCAGCACTTTGGTGCGTTCGACACCGGCCAGGCTAATCAGGCGTTCGCCCTGGGCGCGATTGCCCACCTGATCGTGGTTCTGGATGAAATCGACAAACGCCACCGGCGGCTGGCCTGCGCTGGGTACGCCGCGCCGCTGGCCACTTTGTGGCGACAGCTCGCCCTGATAAGCAAAGCCCTCGGTGAGAATGCGCGCGATTAATTTCTCCGGTACGTCGGCGAAATCCTGGTAATACGCGTGCGTCTCGCCGGTGGCAAAGACGTGAATGGCGTTATGAAAATCGTCGTTCCATTCACCGCTGAACAGTGGCGCGTTACCGTCCGCATCGCGCGGATGCAGGAAGATCACGTTGCGGCTGTCTTCAGTGGTGAGATGGATCGGGCGAGAATGGATTTCACTGCGAATGCGTTCGGCAATCTCGATCAGCACATGTTTGCTGGACGTGTCCTCAATCTGGTCGATGGCATCGAAACGCAGGCCGTCGAGGTTAAACTCTTTCAGCCAGTAGAGCGGCGCTTCGACGATATAACGCCGCGCGGCGTCCACATCGTATGCAATCCCGGCACCCCACGGCGTCATGCGCTCTTCGTGGAAAAAGGCCGGCGCCAGCAGCGGCAGGTAATTGCCTTCCGGACCAAAGTGATTGAGCACAATATCCAGCACCACCGACAATCCCAGCGCGTGCGCGGCATCGACGAAGGCTTTGAAATCATCCGGTGAGCCATACGCCGAGTGCGGCGCATACAGCAGAACGCCGTCATAGCCCCAACCGCGTGCGCCGCCAAACTGCGACACCGGCAGCACTTCGAGCATCGTGATGCCAAGCTCTGCCAGCGCAGGGAGTTTTTCGATAGCCGCGCGGAAGGTGCCTTCGGCGGTAAACGTGCCGATGTGCAGCTCGTAGACCACCGTTTCGTGCCACGGCCGTCCCTGCCAGTCACGCTGTTGCCAGTCGTAATGGTTTGGGTCGATAACCAGAGAAGGGCCGTTGACATCGGCGCGTTGCGCCCGCGCGGCCGGATCGGGCACCGTGCTGCCATCGGCCAGCACATAGTGATATTCGCTGCCGTGACCAGGACCATTCAGCGTCAGGCTGAACCAGCCATCCTGCTGCGGCTGCATGGCATGCGACTCTCCCCCGGCGTGAAGGGTAATGTGCTGCTGACCGGGTGCCCAAAGGCGAAACCGCACGCTGCCGTCAGCAAGGATTTCAGCACCCCAGGATTTTTCCAACGTTGTGGATTCCATTCTATTGCCTCGTTAAGCCCCGCACGGGGAATGGACGACATCAAGCGATTCGCGTTCCTTAAAACCATTTACTCTCTGAATACAAAAGACTAAATGCCCTGGTAGCAAACGGGTGCGCAGATAAATCACTGAGTACCCTGAAAAATCATAGCCTATATTTTCAAATTTAATTCCCGCTGCGCTTTAAACCTTACCGTTACGTAAATTTTCCGATTTGTTCGCTTAAGCACCTTTTAATCTCAGTCATAGGCTACGCTTATCTCTGCGCAGTTAACCGATGCGCGAAATAATGCCAGGCGGCACTGTCACCTATATGAGGAGAGCACTGATGAACGAAGATCGTATCAGCGGAAACTGGAAGCAGTTCAAAGGAAAAGTGAAAGAGAAATGGGGCCAGCTTACAGATGACGACTTAGACGTAGCCGAAGGGAAGCGCGATCAATTACTTGGCCGCATTCAGGAGCGCTACGGTTACGGTAAAGAACAAGCAGAGAAAGAAGTCAAAGAGTGGGAAGACAGCAACAAGTTTAAGTGGTAGCGTTGGTTATCCCCGGTGCAGTAATGTGCCGGGGTTTATTATTTCTGATGGCACTGTTTTTTGCCGCCAATAAAATGTCATGCATGTCTTGCTTTTATTTTCTGTTATTTAAGACATAAACACCTGTTCGTATTAATAACGCCGGTAAATAACCCTTCGCCCGCTGTATGATCGCCACTGAAGGCGACCCATGACAGGTGCTTATCTGCATAAACACTTTTCCTTAAAGGGGTCTGCGGTGATCGTCCTTGTTCAGCGTCAGCAGCGCGATAAAACTCACTACGGCGGTGGCCATCACATACCAGGCGGGAATGTCGGCGTTGCCGGTTTGCTTCATCAGGCCGGTAATAATCAGACCTGCGCAGCCGGAAAACAGTGCGTTGGAAAGCGAATAGGCCAGACCCAGCCCGGTATAACGCACGCGGGTCGGGAACATCTCGGCCAGCATCGCCGGTCCCGGTCCGGCCAGCATGCCCACCAGCGCACCGGCGATAAACACCACCAGCGCTTTAATCGCCATCCCGCTTTCCGGATGCTGCAGTACTTTCAGCAGCGGGAAAGCCAGCACCAGCAGCAAAAACGTCGCCAGGAGCATCAGTGTGCGACGACCATAGCGATCGCTGAGTATGCCGGCCGGCAAAATCGTGGCGGCAAAGCCGAGGTTAGAGATCACCGCAATCAGCAGCGCCTGGTTAAAGCCGGTGTGCAGCGCGGCCTGCAGATAGGTGGGCATGATCACCAGATAGGTATAACCGGCGGCCGACCACACCATTAACCGGCCAATGCCCAGCACGATAGCGCGCAGCGTGACACTCAGCGATGCCTGCTGTTGCGGCGCCGCCTGGTTCTGGCTGAACTGCGGTGATTCGTCGAGTCCGCTGCGCAGCCACAGCGCCACCGCGCCGAGCGGCAGCGCCAGCAGGAACGGAACGCGCCAGCCCCAGTCATTCATTGCCGCATCGCCCAGCAACAGCGGCAGTACTGCCACCACGCCCGCGCCCGCCAGAAGTCCGAGCGCCACCGTCAGCGACTGCCACGCGCCATAGAACCCGCGCTTGTCGGGCGGCGCCGATTCGGTCATCAGCGAGACCGCGCCGCCGTATTCTCCGCCGGCAAACAGTCCCTGCAGAATGCGTAACAGCGTTATAAGCAGTGGCGCAGCCACGCCGATGCTGGCATAAACCGGCACCAGACCGATGGCGACGGTTGCCAGCGTCATCAACACCAGCACTGCGATCAGCACCGGTTTACGGCCATAGCGGTCGCCCAGGCGGCCAAACAGCACCGCCCCTAACGGACGAAAAAAGAACGCCACCGCGAAAGCCGCATAGGTGAGGATCAGGCTGGTGAGGGCGCTTTCTCCTTCCAGCAGGAAGAAATGTTTAGCGATCAGCGTCGCCATAAAACCGTAAACGGCGAATTCATACCACTCAATGAAGTTGCCGACGGAACCGGCAATCAGAACGCGCTTTTGATTAACGGCGGAAGACGCTGCAGATGACATCATTATTCCTTAATGCGTAAAAAACAGTCAGAGAAAGTCAGTCTACCGCAGCGCAGGCAGAATATTTGAGGAATAAGTCTGACGCAGGGCACAAAAAAAGGTGCGCATTGACGCGCACCTGAAGTGAATATCAGCGCGGACTATGCCGGCTGCTGTTTTTTACGGCTGCGCTGTTTACGCAGTTTATCAATCAGCTTATGCGCCTCGGCTTTGGTCGCCACCGCAGGCGATGAACCTTTCAGCGGTTTACGCGCCGTCTCACTCAGCGTTAATACGGTAATCAAGCCGATAACCCCGGCGGCCATCATGTAATACGCTGGCATCATGGTATTGTGCGTGGTGTCGACCAGCCATGCGGTGATTAACGGTGTGGTGCCACCGAACAGCGAGACTGATAAATTAAAACCGATGGCCAGCGCGCTGTAGCGAATATCGGTGACAAACAGCGCCGGTAATGTCGCTGGCATGGTGCCGCTAAAGCAGGTATGCAGTAAGCCCAGCACCGCCAGACCGGCAAATACCCACAGCATATTGCCGGAACCAATCAGCATGAATGCCGGAATCGCCAGTACTAATAATCCCAGCGCGCCGAAACCAATCACCGGTTTACGGCCGATGCGGTCGGTAAAATGGCCCCACATTAAGGTCAGCGGCATCATGATAAACATCACCACCATCACCAGCAGCAGGCCGGATATTTCGCTCAGCCCCAGAATGCCGGTTAAATAGCTTGGCATGTAGGCGGTCAGCATATAGTTAGACACGTTAAACAGCAGCACCAGGCCAATACATTTCAGCAGGGGTTTACTCTGGGTGCGCAGCATCTGCCATAGCGTGAGTGGCGGCTTGTTATGCTCTGCCTCTTCACGTTTATCCATATGCTCTTTAAAGGCCGGCGTCTCTTCCAGCTTCAGGCGGATATACAGGCCAAACAGCCCCAGCGGCGCGGCCAGGAAAAATGGAATACGCCAGCCCCAGTCCATCATCGCCTGATGCGGTAATAGCGCGATCATGCCGGTCACCAGGCTGGCGCCCAGCAGATAACCGGCCAGCGTACCGAATTCCAGGAAGCTGCCCATAAAGCCGCGACGTTTGTCGGTGGAGTATTCCGCAATAAAGGTGGCGGCACCGCCATATTCACCGCCGGTAGAAAACCCCTGCAGCAGGCGTGCCAGCAATAGCAGCACTGGCGCGGCAATGCCAATGCTGGCATAGCTGGGAATCAGGCCAATACAGAAGGTGCCAATCGACATCATAATCATGGTAAACGCCAGCACTTTTTGCCGGCCAAAGCGGTCACCGAGCGGGCCAAATACCATGCCACCAATCGGACGCACTAAAAATGCCGCGGCAAAGGTACCGAACGACGCAATTAACTGCGCGGTATTACTGGCGTCAGGGAAAAATACCTGGCCGATAATCACGGCGAGATAACTATAAACGCCGAAATCAAACCACTCCATGGTATTACCCAGCGCAGCGGCGCTGACGGCGCGTTTCAATAATTTATTGTCAATGACGGTAATATCGTCAACGGTCAAATCAGGTTTACTGGTCATCGTTCCGGTGCTCATAAACTCCCCATGAGTAAAATTGGAGCGATCTTATAGCTTTCGCAGCCGGCACTTCACAAAGGGAAATGAAAGCTATAAGAGGCTGAAAGGCGGTCACCTTAGGAAATATTTTATCTTTACGCAAGTTTGCGACATATATCCTTGCAATTAAGCGTAGCGTTAGAGTATGTGACTGTCAAAAGCCGCAGCGGCTGAAATAACCAATCGTGCTGGTCAGGGCGGAATTTCCCGGCGCGCGCACCATATTCTGTGGTGAGCCTGTGACTGATAGCGAAATATGCTGGTGTGCAGCGCGATTAATCGTGACCTGCAGCTTACCTTTCCGGCAAATATCTCCCAACTGCAATAATCGCTGACTCCAGTAACCTGCATCATGCCGCAGCGCACATTTACACGCGCACCGGCATCGACACAGCGGAGGTGTATCGCCCTCACCGGGTCTTTTGCGCTGAAACGTTTCACATCTCATTTCCTCTGCAAGGCGATTGAACTGTCAACGATGGATGTATACAACAGAACTTGTATACAAGTGCATTTTTTATCCGTGACACCAACATCGGGAAAGACCATGCAAAGCACAGATACTGAGATTGAAAAGCGGGTGATCCGCAAACTCTCGTGGCGACTGATTCCGCTCCTGATCGCCTGCTACGTGATCGCCGTGATTGATCGGGCCAACATCGGCGTGGCCGCGCTGACCATGAATGCCGATCTGGGCATCAGCGCCGCCAGTTTTGGCCTCGCCGCCGGTCTGTTTTTTCTGCCTTACGCCCTCCTTGAACTGCCTTCCAACCTGCTGATGGAAAGGGTGGGCGCGCGCTGGTGGATCGCCCGCATCATGGTGACCTGGGGCATCATCTCCGGTGCGCATATGTTTGTGTGGAACGAAAACAGCCTGTATGTGATGCGCGCGCTGCTCGGCGCGGCTGAAGCCGGTTTCTTCCCCGGCATCGTGTTCTATCTCACCCTGTGGTTTCCGGTGGCGTGGCGCGGCCGCATCATCGCCTCGTTTATGACCGGCATTCCGATTGCGCTGATTATCGGCACGCCGGTTTCCAGCCTGTTGTTGGAACTGCATGGATGGCTGGGGCTGCGCGGCTGGCAGCTGATGTTTCTGCTGGAGGCCATCCCGGCGATTGTGCTGGGGCTGATCGTCCCCTTTGCCTTGCCCGATCGGCCTAAAGATGCCCGCTTCCTCAGCGCAGATGAGCAGCAGTGGCTGATGACGACATTAGCCGCGGAACGGCAAAAACTGCCGCCGCGCGGCCACGGTGGGCTGCTGAAAGCGCTGTTTAGTCCGCTGGTATTGTTGTTCAGCCTCACCTATTACGGGCTGGCGAATCTCAACGGCGCGGTGAGCACCTTCCTGCCATTGATCATCAGCGAAACCGGGTTAGGCCATGTGCAAACCGGTTTCATCACCATTATCCCTTACGTGTTTGGTCTGGCCGGCATGCTGGTGCTGGGCCGTATCGCCGACCGGCCAGGATCACGGCTGCTGGCCAATTACCTCGCGCTGATGTTCTCCTTTGTCGGGCTGCTGTGCGTCGCGTGGTTCGATAACTCGCTGGTGAAAATGATGTTTCTCTGCTGTTCGGCATTTGGCTTTTTTGGCGCGATGCCGGTGTTTTGGGGCTTGCCAGCGCAGTTTATTCCGGCATCCGTGGTGGCAGGCAGCCTCGCGCTGATCAACGCCCTCGGCAGTATTGCCAGCGTCGTGAACCCATGGGTGATCGGCGTGATTCGCGATCGCAGCGGCAGTTACAACGGCGGATTTTACTGGCTGGCGGCGATGGCCATGCTCTCAATCATTACCCTGAGCATCATCTTCCGTCGCCAGCGTTTACCGGCTTATCAGACCAGCAATGAACAACGTGAGGGGCAGTAGTATGAAGATTGTCGATGTCCGGTTACTTGAAGTGCAAGGCGTGATGCCAGGGAACGGCGATTTCTGGGAAGAGCGGCTGGCGCGTCCAACCGATGTGTATGCGCAGTTTCGGACTGTGGATAATCATGACGGCGGCGTTCAGCGCGAAGACGGTTTCGCGATTACCACCGTGTTTCTTGAAATCGTTTCTGATGAAGGCGTGGACGGGCTGGCAGGCCCGGTGCCGCACGCCGTAGCGTCAATCATTCATGGTCAGCTGCGGCCGTTGCTGCTGGGTCAGGACCCGCGCGACACCGAGCGCCTGTGGGATCAGATGTACCGGGCGCAGATTCATGGGCGTCACGGCGATGGCATGCTGGCGATCAGCGCGGTGGACTGTGCCTTGTGGGATTTGCGTGCCAAATGGATGCAGCAACCGGTGTTTCGCCTGCTGGGCGGATCGATCCGCGAAGAGATCCCGGCTTATGCCTCCATGCTGGGGTTTGCGGTGCAGGATATGGCGCGGGTGCACGAGCGGGCGCTGGAGTACAAGGCGCTGGGATATCGCGGACAAAAATGGTTTTTCCGCCACGGGCCGATGAGCGGCAGAGAAGGGCTGAAGAAAAACATCGAACTGGCAAAAACGCTACGCGCAGCGGTGGGGGATGATTACGATCTGATGTTTGATTGCTGGCAGTCGATGGATGTGACGTATCTGCTGGAACTGGCGAAGGGCATCGAACCGTATCGCCCGCGCTGGCTGGAAGAGTGCGTGATGGCCGACAGAATAGACAGTATGCGCCGGCTTAAGGACAAACTGTCGATCCCGATGGCGGGAGGCGAACATGAGTACACGCGCTGGGGCTTCAAACGCTTCTTTGATTCCGGAGCGCTGGATGTGATTCAGCCCGATATCTACTGGTGCGGTGGCCTTTCAGAAACGTTAAAGATCGCTGCCATCGCCAGCCTGTACGACCTGCAGGTGATTCCGCACGGGCATTCCAGTATCGCCACGGCCCATTTCAGCACTACGCAATCGCCGATCCACACGCCGTATCAGGAATATCTGGTGAAATGGAACGATATTCATCAGTACTTCCTGCGCGATCCGCTGGTGCCACAACAGGGATTGATCCCGGTGCCACAGGGGCCCGGCATGGGCATGGCGCTTAATCCCGCGCATATCCAGCAGCAGCGCTATCTGTTCACGTCGTAACCCAACCTCCCCCAAACAGGCCCGTTATTGTTTGGGGGATCTGTCTCTTGTATACTACAAAACAGTTCCTTCCGTCATTGTGACCCCCTAAATGCTCGCTGTTTAAAGGACGTTCGCTGCGCTATGCCCGCCGATAAACTCATCATTGACTGGTCAGCAAAAAATATCCTCCGCCCGCAGTCGCTGAGCAGCATTCTGGCCGATCATATTCGTGATTTGATCGTCAACTGCCAGATTGAGCCCGGTGCATTGATTTCCGAGAACGACATTGCCACTCAGCTCAACGTCAGCCGCACGCCGGTCAGAGCGGCGCTGCAAAAGCTGGAGATGGAGCGACTGGTGCAGATTATCCCGCAGCGCGGCACCTTCGTGTTTTCGTTCAACGAGCGCGAGATGCGGGAAACCTGTGAGATGCGGCAAATTCTGGAATCGGGTGCGTTAAAGCTGGCGCTGCAGCACGATCGTCAGGCGCTGATCGCGCGCCTGAACGAACAGCTAGCGCGTGGACGCGATGCCTTACAAAACGCGCCGGAGACCTACCGTGAAACCGATGCGGCGTTTCATATGGCGCTGATTGAGGCCAGCCAGAACAGTGAGCTGGTCGGGTTTTACAAAACCAGCATCAACCGCATTCGCGCCTTTCTTAACCACCTGACACGCACGCCGGAAGAGTTTCAGGGATCGCAAAACGATCATGAAACGATTGTGGCGCTGTTAACCCAATATGAAGACGAACAGGCGCTGGAACTTTTGCACTGGCACCTCGGCGGCATCATGCGCATGTTCCAGCGGTCGGTGGCCGACGCCGGCGCGCGCGGTTAACCGGTCACCCCCACTCAGCTGAAGATCGATCACGTCTCAAGCGCAGCAGCCACCGCCAGACCTGCCAGTTGCGCGCTGGCAAGCAGTTGCTCAACGCTGTGGCCCTGACGCGCTCTGGCAGAAAGTCCCGACATCACGGTGCTGACAAAATCGGTCAGGCGCTGTGCCTCCTGCGGATAGCGAACGGCGATATAGCGCCGGATGGTGTCCTCAGCGGCGCGATGAAACACGCTGGCCGCCGCGCGCGCCTGCTGATCCTGACAGCGAATGCCTTCCAGCACCAGACAGCCCGTACACACGTCATCCCGGCCATAATGCCGCGCCGCCGCTTTCAGCAATGTATCAAGGGCCTCGGCCACCGGCCGATCCTCGCGCAGTATTTCCGCCAGCGGAATCGAGCCGGTGGCGGCGTAGCGATCGAGGACGCGGGCATACAAGCCGGCCTTGTTACCAAATGCGCTGTAAAAGCTTGGCGGATTGATGCCCAGCGCGTCAGTGACATCAGCGACGCTCACGGCGTCATAACCTTTGGCATGAAATAATCCCTGCGCCACAGCCACGGCGTGTTCAGGGTCGAAGTTACGGGGACGACCAGGTGATTTCATATTTTATAGTGCTCGCTACAAAATTGCGTTGACATTCATTCGGGCTCATTTTGTAATGCATACTAAGAAATCACAGGTGGAGATGCAAATGAGCGGATTCAAAGATAAGCAGGTTCTGGTACTGGGTGGCAGTCGCGGTATTGGTGCGGCTATTGTACGGCGCTTTGCTGATGAGGGTGCCAGCGTGACTTTCACCTTCTCAGGCTCGCCCGAGGCCGCTGCGCAGCTGGCACATGACACCGGTTCGGCTGCGGTTCATAGCGACAGTTCAGAGCGCGATGCGGTGATTGCCACCGTACGCGACAGCGGACCGCTGGATGTGCTGGTGGTCAATGCCGGTATCGCCCTGTTTGGCGATGCGCTGGAACAGGATCCGGATGCGGTGGATCGCCTGTTCCGCATTAACATTCACGCGCCGTACCATGCTGCGGTCGAAGCCGCCCGACAGATGCCAGACGGTGGCCGCATCATCATCATCGGTTCGGTTAATGGCGACCGCATGCCGATTCCCGGTATGGCGTCTTATGCGCTGAGTAAATCTGCGTTGCAGGGGCTGGCGCGCGGCCTGGCGCGGGATTTCGGACCGCGCGGCATCACCATCAACGTGGTGCAGCCCGGCCCGATTGATACCGATGCCAATCCGGAAAATGGCCCGATGAAGGATCTGATGCACAGTTTCATGGCGATCAAACGCCATGGCCGCGCTGAAGAAGTGGCTGGCATGGTGGCCTGGCTGGCAGGACCCGAAGCCGGCTTCGTTACCGGTGCCATGCACACCATTGATGGAGCGTTTGGCGCGTAATCTCAGTGCCTGAACAGCGCGCTCACCACCGCACTAAATACCGAACCGGTGGCAAAGGCGTGTCCGGTCATCTGCTCTTCATGGCGAATATCAGCCAGCCGCCGCAGCGCCGCCTGCGCGCTGGCTGCATCAATTTCTTCATCCATTTTGCTGTATCCGTCCGCCATCAGCAGCCGGGCACGTTCCACATCAGCTCGTTCCAGCGTGGCGATAACCTGTTGTTTGCGATGAAAAACGTAATCTGTCATAAGCGCGTCCTGTTGCCGTAACTGTAATTATGCCGAAAAGGCGGCCGTTTAATTCAGCTGAACATTGCATCCTATTGGTAGCGGCGCGATTCATCGCGCAACACATTGCGCCGCAATCAAAGCGTAGCCGTGGTGTTAAGAATTCACAGCATACCTTTTTCTCTCCGCGCGAAAGGCAAAATAGTGTATCAGCCCGGTCCTTCGCTGCCCGCTGCCAGCAGCGGCACCACCACATCGCTAACGGGCGTCGCAATAGCGTGCTGACGACCATAACGCTGCACCACACCGTTGCGGGTATCCCATTCCAGCGGGCGGTTGGCCTGGCGATCGGCGAGAATCGAGGTGCTCAGATCGGGCGGCGCGCGGTGAAATCCATCGATAATTGCCTGTGGCACGCTGTCGTCCAGCACCGCACCGGCCGCGCGCGCCACCGTCAGGCACTCCTGCAAATAGGCCAACCCCAGCTGCGTAATATCGCCGCGGCTAAACATGCCGGCGCGACGGTTGGCCAGCACCATCAAACCGGCGGCGGCGTTCTGTAACAGCTTGCGCCAGGCGATGGAGAGAAAATCAGCTGCCAGCGCCACCTCACAGCGCGTGTCGCGCAGTGCATCCACCACGCGCGCGGCCTGCGGCACATCCGGCAAGGTCAGGCGAGGCTGGGCGCGCAGCCAGACTGACGCATCCGGCTCGCGCTGCGCCGGGAACCACACCACCGAAGGCAATACCGTGGCACCGTTGACGTAAGGCGCCAGCTGGATCTGCTGCTCGACGCCGTTTTGCAGCGCGCACACCACGGTTTTTTCATCGCACAGGGTAGCGAGCCACGCGGCGCAGTCCGCCACCTGGGTGGTTTTAACCGCCACAAACAGCAGGTCGCAGCGTTGTGTCATCTGTGCGGCATCATGTAATACCGGTCCGGGCACGCTGATTTCGCCCGCATCGTGGCGCAGCGTTAACTGCGCATGGGCCGTGCGGCCACACAGCAGCGGCGTACGGCCGGCTTCGTGCAGCACTGCCGCGACGGTGGTGCCAATCGCACCGGGGCCCAGCAGGGCGATTTTACAACGTTCAGACATGCTGCCATCTCCTCATCGTTTAACCGATCATCAGCGTGCCGATGGCAATCACCGCACACGCCAGCATTTTCCTTACCGTTAATGCTTCGCCGAGAAACAGCGCGCCCAGCACGGCGGCAAACAGCACGCTGGTTTCACGCAGGGCCGACACCGCGCCCATCGGCGCTGCCGTCATGGCGTAAATGATGATGCCGTAGGCCAGCAGCGAAACCAGGCCACCCGCCGCCGCGCTCAGCACGCCCGGTCGCCACTGCAGCAGACTTTTGCTGTCGCGCAGCGCGATATACACCGCCGGCATCAATATGCCCCACAAGCTGCACATCCAGGCGGTATACGCAAACGCATTGCCGGCCACGCGCACACCCATGCCGTCCACCACGCTGTACGCGGCGATAAAGGCACCGGTCGCCAGCGTGTAGCGCAGGCCTGGCAGCGCCAGTTTGCCGCCGCGCAGCGCCAGCGACACAATGCCAGCGGACACCAGCACGATGCCGCACAGCGTGGCGAACGCGATGTGCTCGCCGGCAAACAGCGCGGCGGCACAGGTCACCAGCAGCGGCGACGATCCGCGCGCAATCGGATAGGTCTGGCCGAGATCGCCGCTCTGGTAGCTGCGCACCAGACACAGGTTATAGCCGACGTGCAGCAGCGCCGACAGCAGCGCATATTTCCAGCTGGCGCGCGCCGGCAGCGGCAGAAACAGCGTGCTGAACGCGCATACCAGCGCGATCGCCACGCACATAATGGTCATCGACCACAGGCGATCGGACCCGCCGCGCAGTAAGGTGTTCCAGCTGGCGTGCAGCAGCGCGGCGCACAGCGTTAAGACAATAATGTAATCAGGCATAGGCTGATGCTAGGCAGCGGCAGGCCAATTGAAAAGCGAAGATTTATCATTGCGATATGAATAAATGCTCATGCTTCACTGATAATCCTGCTGCGCCTGGCGCGATTCGGCAAGCAGCCAGCGGCGGAAATCAACGATGTGTGGCTGGCTTTCAATGCCCTGCGGACAGACGAAATAGTAGGCGGCGGGCGAGGAAAACGCGACGTTGAACAGCCGTACCAGGCTACCGTCACGCAGCTCTTTTTCGACGTGACCGCTGCGCGCCAGCGCCACGCCTTGCCCCAGCAGCGCGGCTTCCAGCGTCATGTTGGTGTCGGCAAAGCGCACGCTCTCCTGCAAGGCATCCAGCGTCAGGCCGACCTGTTTAAACCAGCTCTCCCACTTCGGTACCAGATCGGCACCATCACGCATCAGCAAAGGATAGCGCAGCAGTTCTGCCGGTTCCTGCGGCGTGCCGAAGCGCTGCAGCAGTGCCGGGCTGGCGACCGGAAACAGCTGTTCACGAAACATGAATTCGCTGTGCAGCGCCGGATAATTGCCATGACCAAAGCGGATCGCCACATCAGAATCCTGGCGCGAGAAGGTAATGGCATCATCGGTGCTTTCCAGCGTCACCAGAATCTCCGGATGCAGGCGCGTCAGGCCCGGCAGGCGCGGCAACAGCCATTTCAGGGCAAATGAATAAGTGGTATTCACGCGCAGCCGCACGCGGCCTTTCTGCTCGCGCAGGTCGGCTAAGGTGGTTTGCAGATTGCTGAAAAATTCGCGCACAATCGGTGCCAGCGCGGCACCGGCTGGCGTCAGGCTCAGCGTTTTGCCACGCTGAAACAGCTGCACACCCCAGATTTCTTCGAGGTTTTTCAGCTGATGGCTGACGGCGCTTTGGGTGATAAACAGCTCTTCAGCGGCGGCGGTGAAGGTCGGATGGCGCGTTGCCACTTCAAACGCGCGCAGCATGGCGGTAGGCGGTAACTCTCTCATCGGTGCAGCCTTGTTTTATGAGCGTTGATTCATGATAGCGGAATCGTCTGTTCACTCACGACACTTATTCACCATCTTTGGCTAACGTCTCAGCCTCTCATTCTAATAACAGTGGCCGACACATTAATCGCTGAATCGGCGGGCAGCTCAATGGCCGGTTATTTGC
The DNA here is from genome assembly GCF_035783935.1 of Pantoea dispersa. GTDB lineage: Bacteria > Pseudomonadota > Gammaproteobacteria > Enterobacterales > Enterobacteriaceae > Pantoea > Pantoea dispersa_C. The sequence goes on from NZ_JALKOV010000011.1 coordinate 29,216, forward strand.
CATGTGGCATGCGGGAGATCGTTCCCGCTGCGCTCGCGTCCTGACGCTGATTAACTATGTTTATCACTCAATAAAAGAAGGGGTGATGAAATGCGAAACAGGGTATTTAGCGTGCTGGCGCTGTTGCTATTATCCGGCTGTGGCGCGAATAACAGCGCGTCGCCGGTCACAGCACCGGGCGCGCCGGTCGCCGGGAAAACCGCGCTGCTGGAGAGTGGGGCAGCGGCGTTACAGTCGCGGCCGCCGATTGAAGCCATCAATACGTATCTGGATGGTTTTCATTATTACTGCGGAAATCAGCAGGGGCAGATGGAGGCCCATCACTACGTCACCATTCTTAATGACGATGTGATGCAGGCGGTTATTTTTGACGGCAATAAAAAAGACGCCAAATTAATGGGCGTGGAATACATCATCAGCGAACGCTTATTTAAGCAGCTGCCGGCGCAGGAAAAACAGTACTGGCACAGTCACCGTTATGAAGTGAAATCCGGCACGCTGACGGCACCCGGCCTGCCGCCCGCCGCAGAGCATGCGCTGATGAGCAAAATCGTTAATACCTATGGCAAAACCTGGCACACCTGGCATACCGATCGTGATAAAACCCTGCCGCTGGGTGAACCGGCGCTGATGATGGGCTTTACCGCCGACGGCCAGCTGAATCCGGCGCTGCTGGCCGACCGCGATAAGCGCTTTGACGTCGATACCGCGAAAATCCGCGCTGACCGCGCTGATATCGCCGCCCATCCGGTGGCGGCGGGGGCCGATCGCTGCCGGCGCGTACATCCGTAACCGTTGATTCCGGTTTACTCGTGATACATCTGGCTGCGCCCGCCGTCGATGAGGATATCGGTGGCATTGATAAAGCGCGCCTCATCGCTGGCGAGAAACAGCGCGGTGTAAGCCACTTCATCCGGCTCGCCGATGCGTTTGCACGGCAGCAGCGCCGCCTGGCGCGCGCGCTCGGCCTGCGGATCCGGACAGCTCGCCAGCCAGGCTTCAGCGGCTGGCGTCATGATCAAACCGGGCGAGATACTGTTTACGCGGATGCCCTGCGCGGCGTACTCAACGCCCAGCGAACGCGTCAGGCCGATCAGCCCGTGTTTAGCCACCGGATAAGGAAACGCGCCGGGAATGATTTTGTGCCCGTGCACCGAGGCAACGTTAACGATGTTGCCGTACTGGCGCGCCAGCATCGCCGGCAGGACGCTACGTATCAGGTTGTAAGGCCCTTGCAGATTGGTGTCCATGCAGCGCTGCCAGTCATCCTCGTCCAGCGTCAGCGGATCGCGAAAGACGTTTACCCCGGCGCAGTTAATCAGGATATCAATATCCCCCAGCGCCTGCTGCGCCAGCTGTACCGCACGGCTGACCTGCTGCGGCTGCGTGACATCCGCTGCACAGGCCAGGCAGCGCTGACCGGACTGCTGTTGCAACAGCGTCGCCAGCGTTTCACAGCTATCTGTATCGCGGTCAAACAGCGCCAGGCTGGCACCTTCGCGCGCAAATAACGTGGCAATGGCGCTGCCGATACCGCTGCCGGCACCGGTGATAATCGCGGTTTTGTTGGCTAAACGTAGGGACATGGTCGCTTCCTTATGAGGATGTCGGGAGAATCAGCCAGTCGGCCAGCTCAAGGGTTTTATCGCCGCGCTGCAGGCGAATCAGCGGCCAGCTGTCACTGCGCGTGAGCGGCACCGGCCCGCTGCGGCTGAGCAAAAAAGTGTCTTCGCTTTTCACACCGCTCAGCGTCGGATTCCACGCTACGGCTATGTCAGGCTGCACCTCACCGCGGCTCTCCGGGGTAATAATCCAGTCCCGGCAGCCATATCCGGCCGGACCGCCCTGATGATGATCGCGCCACGCCTCAGCGTGGCCGTGGCGTTGATAAGCCTGAGTTATGTCGGCAAACACCGCTGACCAGCTGCGCTGCGCTGCGGTGGCGCACAGCATATCGGCGTGGATCTCCGCCAGCGTCAGAATGCGCTGGCGCAGCGCCGCGTCGGGTTCACCGAGATGCACCAGCCGCGTCAGGCTGACATGCAAACCGTGCCGTTCGGCACCGAGGGTGATCAGCATGCTGCGCTGCAGCGTTTTGCGCGTCGGCACCGGATGTTTAAACGCGGCGATGCGCTCATCGGCGGCCACCAGCGTGCACATCGGGCGAATGCCGCGCGCCAGACAGCCGGCGGCAATGTCGGCCTCGACCTGCCATTCGCTGACGCCCGCGCGCAGCTGGCGCGCCACCGTTTCGACAATCTGCGCTGTCTCCTGACCCAGCAGGCGAAAGCGCTGCTGTTCCAGCGTGCTCAGCCCCTGGCGCAGGGTAATCATCTGTGGCTGAATATCGCTCATCCCGGCTACGGGTGTGTCGCTGCCGATATTACCCGCCGGCAGCACGCTGCTCAGCGACTGATACCACGGATAGTGCTGAGTCGCACAGGCGAACGGCAGCGGCTCTTCGGCCAGAATGCGCGGCAGTTCGTTATCCGGTGCCAGCAGCATGACCCGGTCACGGGCAATAAGCAGGCTGGCAACGCCGGTTTCGGCGCGCTCCACCACATAATAGCTGGCCCCGTCGGCCAGCCAGGCGATGTTATCGCGGCGCGTCAGCAATACCGCATCCAGCTGCCAGTGCGCCAGCGCCTGTTGCAGGCGCGCCAGTTTGTCACTCATACACGGCCTCCGGTTTTGGGACAGGCTGCGACTGCAGAACCAGTTGCGCGGCGCGGTGTGCCACCGCCATCACCACCGCATTGGTGTTGCCGCTGATAATATTCGGCATCATCGAGGCGTCCACCACGCGCAGCCGCTGTACGCCACGCACCCGCAGGTCGTCGTGCAGTACCGCCAGCGGATCGTCGTCGTGGCCCATGCGGCAGGTGCCGACCGGGTGATAGCCGGTTTTCACCATGCGCCGGCAGTGAGCACTAATCGCTTCATCACTGGTAACCTCCGCACCGGGAAAGATCTCCTGGTCGACCATCTCGCGAATGGGCGCGGCCGCCAGCACCTGACGCGCAAAGCGAAAGCCGGCGAGGGTGCGGGCTAAGTCGTCCGGATGGCCAAAAATCTGCGTATCAATCACCGGCAGGCTGCTGGCGTTGCTATCGCGCAGCGTCACCTCGCCGGTGGCTTTAGGGCGCAGTAGCAGAGAATTAACCGTGACACCGTCACCGGGATCGGCGCCCATCACATCGCGATCGAGATAGACCGTCGGTACGCAGAACATCTGAATGGTGGGCGTCGCAGTGAAATCGAGTGGATCGAAAAAGGCGCAGGCTTCCACGCCGGTGGTGGTCACCGGGCCGCTTTTGAACAGCAGATATTGCAGTCCGGCTTTGACCATCGGCCAGCCGCGATCCTGGCCGTAGTAGCCAAACGCACCACGCGTGCTGGCAACCACCGGCACTTCGTAATGGTCCTGCAGGTTTTTACCCACGCCCGACAAGGCATGGCGCACGGCAATGCCGTGCTGTTGCAGCTGCTCCTGTGGACCGATGCCGGAGAGCATCAGCAGTTTCGGCGTCTGATAGGCACCGGCAGCCAGAATCACTTCGCGGCGCGCGCGCGCCTGTTGCGGCTGGCCATCCTGACGATAGCGCACGCCGCTGGCGCAGGTGCCGTCGAACAGCACCTCTTCAACCTGCGCGCCGGTGACCAGCGTCAGCCGTGCGTCATGGCGCAGCGGGTTGATAAACGCATCAACCACGCTGCAGCGCTGCCGCGTCTGACCGTCAATGGTGTGCTGCATAAAGCCGACGCCTGACGGATTGCCGCTGTTAAAATCCGGCGTGTAGGGAATACCGAGCCCCTGCAGGGTTTTGACATAGGCGCGGCTCAGCGGACTGAAGTGGCCGAGATGGGACACCTTCATCGGGCCGCCGACGCCGTGATTCGGTGCGCCGAGGTGATCGTTATCTTCGATGGCGGTAAAGTGCGGCAGCAGCGCCTCCCACGACCAGTCGATGCCCTGATGGCCCAGCGCCTGGTTCCAGTCAGCGTAATCCTGTTTATGGCCGCGCATGTAGACCATGGCGTTGACGGTCGAACCGCCGCCCAGCACTTTGGCCTGCGGCACGATCACGCCGCGTCCGTTGAGCTGCGGCTGCGCTTCAGTTTGATGCATCGTCAGAAACCGGTCGCTGGCGAGAAACTTCATGTAGCCGGCAGGCATTTTCAGCACCGGATGGTATTCGTCGCGCCCGGCCTCCAGCAGCAGCACGCGCGCATTTCCTTCGCTGACCAGGCGCGCGGCAACGATACAGCCCGCGCTCCCGCCGCCCACCACAATGTAATCGTACTCTTTCATAACGCTCCGCTTACTCCGACGCGATGGAATCTAACCGACGCAGACGCTGCGCCGCCGGGTTGTGCTGCTCGCCTGGATCGAGCGGACTGAGCAGGTAACGCCACGAGATAAACGCACTCACCAGATACAGGAAGGCGTAGCCCCAAATCACCCCGAGCGTGCCCAGCAGCGCATTGATCGCGCCGTACAGCGCCGGACCGAAGAAGGTAGACAAGCCAGCGGCGAAGCAGTAAATCGCCATGGCGTTGCCTTTGTCCTTCGGCTGGCACAGTGACGAGAACAGCGCGGCGGCCGGCACGTAGCCGCACAGCGTGATGCCGTACAGGCAGGCGCAGATCACGCTGAGCACAAAGCTGCCGTGGCTCCACTGCGGCACAAAGTACATCAGCAGCATCGAGACGCCGGAACCGAGGCCGCCAAACACCGTCAGCACTTTGCGCCAGCCGATGCGGTCGCTCAGCTTGCCGACGATCGGGTTAAAGCTCATGCCCACCAGTCCCATAATGGTGATCAGGCTGAGGTATTCGGTCTGGGAAAAGCCAATCTGTTCGGTGAAGAAGCCCGGCAGAAAAATAAAGAAGCCGAAGTAGGGCGTGGTGTTGATGATGCGCACCACTGCCGCGGCAGCGATGCGCGGCTCACGCCACAGAATATCGATGCCACCCATCAGCGTGCGCAGCGTGCCCTGCTGACGATGTTCGGCATCCAGCAGCGACTGATAACCGCTGCGCTCTTTCAGCGCCAGCAGCATCACCAGCAGACCGATCACCACCAGACCCAGCGACAGCCAGAAGGTGGCGTATTCGCCCACCAGGCGGATAGAGAAGATCGCTACCAGCGAACCGAGCGTCGGCAGCCCGCCGGTAAACGCCAGCCAGAACCAGCCGGTGGCGGAGCCGCGCATCTCCGCCGGCGCCGCCGACTGAATCCACACCAGAAAGGCGTAGGCAAACATCGGATAAGCTACGCCGCGCAGGCCGTAAGTCAGCGCCAGCAGCAGCACGCTGTGCGACGGCAGCGCCACAGCCAGGAACAGCACTTCAAACACAATCCAGATCAGGCCGCCCGCCAGCATCACTTTGCGCGGGCCGATCAGCGTTGACAGCGAACCAGCCAGCCACGAACCCAGCGTGACGGTGACGCCGTAAAAGGCAATTACCCAGGCAGCGATGTTCAGTGAAAAGCCGTTTTCGTGCAGATAGGGCGCGAGATAGTTGGACTCGACGCCGTCGCCAATCATAAACAGCAGGACCGCGAGATAGCCCCAGGCCAGCGCGGGCGGAATGCCGAGGCGGATCAGCCACGGATGGGTTGCAGGTGATGTTGTCATTATGTTTTCTCAACAGGGTTGGTGTCAGCACAGCCAGATAAAGCGTTCGTCCGGCATCATCAACAGCGGTTTTTACCGGGATAGCGCGAACGGGTTGTTATGAGCAGGAACTCTAAAGCACGGCAGGCGCGCAGGATGGCGCAACCATCACAGAAGTCAGTAAACACTGTTTAGTAAGATGAGCGCGGATGAAGCGAAAGGAGGCCGCGTGAAAATTGTCGGACTGAATAATTTCCAGGTGCGTAAGCACAACAAAGCGCTGTTTATGCAGCTGATGTGGCGTCATAAACGTTTGAGCAAATCGCAGCTGGCGCAGCTCAGCGGGCTGACCATTCCGGCGGCCAGCAAGATTTTGCAGGCGCTACTGGAGCAGGGCAAAGTGCAGCACTCCAGCGCCACGCTGAGCACGCGCGGCAACAGTAACGGCAGTTTTCAGCTGCCGGCCGAGGGCGCGTGGACGCTGTGCCTGTGCGTCAAGCCGACCAGCATCGAACTGCAACTGGCGGATGCGCAGCTGGTGGCGCAGGGCGACTACCAGCAAATCAGCATCAACGCCCTGACGCCGGAGCAGCTGCTGGCGGAAATTGAAACGGTGTGGCGCGCGACCTGTAAACGCTGGCCGAAGCGGCAAATTAATCTGGCGCTGGCGGTGCACGGGCAGGTCGATCCGGTAACCGGTGTCTCGCAGCATATGCCACAGGCGGCGTGGCGCAGCCCGCTGCAGCTGAAATTTCTGCTGGAGGAGAAGCTGGCGGTGGAAGTGCGCGTTGATAACGACTGCGTGATGCTGGCGCTGGCGGAAAAGTGGCTGAACCGCAACGCACTGGCCGAATTCTGCGTCATCAACGTCGATTACGGCATCGGCTCATCGTTTGTGATTAACGGGGAGATCTTTCGCGGCAACCTGTATGGCAGCGGGCAGATTGGCCACACCATTCTTGATCCACACGGTGCGCGCTGTAACTGCGGACGGCAGGGCTGTCTGGAAACCATCGCTTCGCTCAGCACGCTGAAACAGCTGGCGCACCAGCGCGCGCCGCAGGCCGCGCAGCCGTCCAGTCGTCAGTTACTGGCCGCCTGGCAGGCTGGCGAACCGTGGATCGTCGAGTGGGCGCAGCGCAGCGCGGAAGCCATCGGCATGAGCCTGTATAATTTTCTTAATACCCTGAACATTAATCAAATCTGGCTGTACGGTCGCAGCTGTACCTTTGGCGAAAGCTGGCTGCAGACCATTGTGCACCAGATTGATTTCAATCCCTTCGATCCGCGCGATGCGCTGAAAAGCAAAGCCACCAACGTGCATTTTGGCCAGCTGGACCGCCCGCGTCAGGTCCTCGGCATCGGTTATCTCTATGTCGAGGCCGATCCCGGTACGGCGTAGTTTACTAAACTCCTGTTACTAAAATCTGTGAGGGCCTGAACTTTCACCCTGCGGTATCGGTGGTGAGATAGCCGCACGTTGACCCTGGTGCGGAGAGTGGCCGTGAATAATCATCAACATCTGAATATGCGTTACGTGTGGAGCATTTGTCTGGTGGCAGCCTGCGGCGGTTTGCTGTTTGGCTATGACTGGGTGGTGATTGGCGGAGCCAAACCCTTCTATGAGGCCTGGTTCAACGTCACCGATCCGGCGGCGTCCGGCTGGGCGATGAGCTCGGCGCTGGTGGGCTGCGTGGTGGGCGCGCTGGTGTCCGGCTGGTCAGCGGACAAGCTGGGGCGGCGTTTACCGCTGATTGTCGCCGCGCTGCTGTTTGTGGTGTCGGCGATCGGCACCGCGCTGGCCAGCAGTTTTACGCTGTTTGTCTGGTGGCGCATTCTCGGCGGCGTCGGTATTGGTATCGCCTCGGCGCTCAGCCCAATGTACATCGCGGAGATCAGCCCGGCGGATAAGCGCGGCAAGTTCGTCGCGGTTAATCAGCTGACGATTGTCATTGGCGTACTGGCGGCGCAGCTGATCAACCTGATGATCGCCGATCCGGTCGTCGGTGCTTCCACCCATGTGGCGCTGCGTGAAACCTGGAACGGCCAGGTTGGCTGGCGCTGGATGTTCGCCTCGGCCGCCGTGCCGTCGCTGGCGTTTCTGTTACTGATGATGTGGGTGCCGGAGTCGCCGCGCTGGCTGATGCTGGCGGGCCAGCCACAGCGCGCGCTGGCGACGCTAAACAAAATTGGTTCGCCTGCTTACGCGCAGCAGACGCAGCGCGAGATTGCCCGCGCGCTGGAACAGGATCGCCAGCAAACGCGCGCCCGTGCGGGCTCGCTGCTGGCACCGCGCACGCTGCCGATTGTGATTACCGGCGTGGTGCTGGCGATTTTCCAGCAGTGGTGCGGAATCAACGTGATTTTCAACTATGCGCAGGAGATCTTTGCTTCGGCCGGTTTCGATATCAACGGCACGCTGAAGTCGATTGTAGCGACCGGACTGATCAATCTGCTGGCCACGGTGCTGGCGCTGCCGCTGGTGGACCGGCTCGGCCGCCGCAAACTGATGCTGATCGGCGCCGGCGGACTGACGCTGTGCTACGCGCTGATCGCCAGTGCCTACACGCTGGGCATCACCGGCTGGCCGGTGCTGATTCTGGTACTGGCGGCGATTGCGGTTTACGCGCTGACGCTGGCGCCGGTCACCTGGGTGCTGCTGGCGGAAATTTTCCCCAACCGCATTCGCGGTCTGGCAATGTCGGTGGCCACGCTGGCGCTGTGGATTGCCTGTTTTGTGCTGACTTATACCTTTCCCATCCTAAATGCCGGACTCGGTGCGGCGGGCAGCTTTATGCTGTACGGCGTGATTTGTGCGCTGGGCTTTATCTTTGTGCTGCGCCGCGTGCCGGAGACCAAAGGCATTTCACTGGAGCAGCTGGAGCAACAGCTCACCGCCGGTGCGCCGGGCGCGGTAGCAGGCGAGCATTCGCTGCGTTGATAACGGCCATGCTTCAGGCAGAGCGCAGGTGCGCCGGGCGGCGCACCTGTCAGATAACCGTTTACACCTGGGCCATGCCGCCATCAACAAACAGTTCGGCGGCGTTGATGAAGCTGGCGGCGTCTGAGGCGAGAAACGCCACTACCTTGCCGATTTCTCCCGGCTCACCCAGACGACCAAGCGGTACCTGCGCGGCCAGCGCATCGAACAGCCCCTGGCGCTGCTCTTCCGGCACCAGGCCGCCTAAGCCGGGCGTCTTTACCGGGCCGGGACTCACCACGTTAATGCGAATGCCGCGATCTTTCACATCCAGCGCCCACGAGCGGGCAAAGTTACGCACCGCCGCCTTACTGGCACTGTAGACGCTAAAGGCCGCCGTACCCTCAGTCGCGGCGGTGGATCCGGTGAGAATCACCGACGCCTTATCGCTCAGCAGCGGCAACGCTTTCTGCACGGTGAACAATACGCCGCGGACGTTGGTGCCGAAGATACGGTCAAAATGTTCTTCTGTGATGGCACCCAGCGGCAGCATGTCGCCGCCACCGGCGTTGGCAAACAGAATATCCAGCCGACCGGCCTGGCGCGCAATCTGCGCATAAACAGCATCCAGATCGCTTAACTGTGCCGCATCGGCGCGAATGCCGGTGGCGGCGGCGCCGATGCTGGCGACGGCTGCATCCAGCTCAGCCTGACGACGACCGGTGATAAACACGCGCGCGCCCTGTGCCGCCAGCTCCTGCGCAGAAGCGAGGCCAATACCCGTAGTGCCGCCGGTGACTAACGCAATTTTGTCTTGCAGATTCATATTCATACCCTGTGCTCCACAGCTCGTTAAGTTACATTCTGGCGGACTTGCCGCCGCTGAAATGCACTGTAGCGCCGCTGCTTTTGCTGATAAATGGTGTAAAATCGAAAGGACTATTTCTCTGGGTGGATAATCAGCTGAGGTGCGGTGATGGATCAATTGCTGGCAATCCGGGCGTTCGCGCGTGTGGTGGAGGCAGGCAACTTTACCCGTGCAGCCGATTCACTGGATATGCCCAACGCGACATTGAGTAAGCTGGTGCAGGAGCTGGAAGCGCATCTCAGCGTGCGCCTGTTGCAGCGCACCACGCGCCGGGTCACAGTGACGGCGGAAGGGCGCGATTACTACGAGCGGGCGCTGCGCATCGTGCGCGATTTGGAAGACATCGACTGCGCTTTCAATAGCGTCACGGCAAAGCCGCGCGGCCAGTTGCGCATCGATATTGGCGGCTCAACGGCGCGCGATGTGCTGCTGCCGGCGCTGCCCGATTTTGTCGCCCGGTTCCCTGACATCATCCTTGACCTTGGCGTGTCCGATCGTACCGTGGATCTCATCAGCGATAACGTGGACTGCGTGGTGCGCGGCGGCCCGCTGAGCGATTCGTCGCTGGTGGCGCGGCACTTAGGCAATGCGCAAATGATCACCTGCGCCGCGCCCGGCTATTTGCGAACCTACGGCATTCCGGCGTATCCGCAGGAACTGAACAACGGTCACCGCATCATCAGCTACCTCTCGCCGCAGAGCGGTCGCGCCTTTCCGCTGCGCTTCCGCCACGGCGAAGAGAGAATTGAGGTTAAGATCGCGCACCGCGTTGGCGTCAATGAGAGCAACGCGCACCTCGCCGCGGCGGTGGCGGGCCTGGGCATCATCCAGACGTTTCGTTACGCTGCGGCCGCGGATCTACAGGCCGGACGGCTGGTGGAGATCCTCGCCGACTGGCGTCCGTCCGACTATCCGTTCCACGTGGTCTATCCGCAGAGCCGCCATCTCACCCAGCGTCTGCGGGTCTTTATCGACTGGCTGCGGGAGGTATTTCCGCCGCGGCTCAATGGATGATAATGCGTAAGCAATCTGTTATGGCCTCAAACTCACGGTGACAGGCGCGCTCATGGCACTTTCTGCTGACCCTGCATCGTCATCTGACCTTCGCCAGTTTGCTGCCGGCCGCTGCCGGCACTCGTTGTGATTCCCTGAGCATCGATCTTTCTGCGCGACGCCTTGCCCGGTGTCAGGAGCATGAATATGCATTCTTCTTCGTCGTCGCTGACCGCGCCGGCCGCGACGTCAGGCTTTTTGCTGCTGTGGGCATTTCAGCCATAATCGGTCAGCGCCTGCGCGGCACAGATCAACGCCAGATGGCTGAGGCCCTGCGGCATATTGCCGCGCCACTCATCGCTGCGCACGTCGAACATTTCATTGAAGGTTTCCACGTTGCCGCGCTGGCACAGTTTGTCGAGGATCTGCTGCATGGCGCTTTCGGCATGCGTTGTCTCCCCCAGCGCCGCCCAGGCTTCCACCAGCCAGAATGAGCAGGCGATAAAAGTGCTCTCTTCCTGTTCCGTGCCGCTGTAGCGATACAGCATGGCGCTGCCGTGGCCCAGTTCCTGCTCAATGGCACGGTAGGTGGCCTGCATACGTGCCGGGTTGACGCGGCTGCCATAGGGATGCACCAGCGCCAGCGCAGCGTCCAGCCGGCCGTTGCTGTCGGGATAAAACACATACGCCTGTTTCTCTTCGTTCCAGCAGTGCGCTTCAATCCAGCTGCTGATGCGGTCGCGCTCGCGCTGCCAGCGTTTCAGCCAGGTCGGTTCAATGTGGCGCGCTTCGGCCAGTGCGACGGCGCGATCCAGCGCCAGCCAGCAGGCCATTTTCGAATGGGTATAGTGCTGCTGCCCGGGCAGCTCCCAGATACCGCTGTCTTTCAGCCGCCACCGATCGGCACAGTGATTGGCCAGCGCACCCAGCATGCGCGAGGTGGCTAAATCCAGCACGTGCCCGGCCCGAATAAACAACTCGGCGGTCGCCAGCATATCGCCGTACATGCTCAGCTGCAGCTGGTCACGCGCGTTGTTGCCCACGCGCACCGGCTGGGAATGATGATAGCCACGCAGCGGCACGAAGCGTTCGGCAGGTACTTCGTTGCCTTCCAGCGTGTAGCAGGTGCGCAGCGCGGTACCGTGGCGAATAATGGTTTTCGACAGCCAGGAGAACGCCGCTTTACAATCTTCCAGCGCACCGAGAAAAACAAAGGCTTTGATGATCAGACAGGCATCGCGCACCCATGCATAGCGGTAGTCATAATTCTTCTCTCCGCCAATGCCTTCCGGTAGCGACGTGGTGGCCGCAGCGGCCAGCGCGCCGGTGGGGGAGTACCATAAAAATTTCAGCGACAGCGCCGAGCGGCGCACGTGTTCGGCAAAGCGGCCCTGATAGCTCAGGCTGCGGGTCCAGTCGCACCAGGCGGTATGGCTGGTTTGAATACGGGTATCGATCGCCTCCAGCGGCGGCACCGCCAGCGGTTCGCGCTCGGTCACCAGCAACGCCACCAGCGATCGGCTGTCGGCAGCCGTACGCAGCGTGGCGCAGATTTGCTCATCGTCACGCTGTTCAAGCTGCCAGTCCTCGCTGGTGCGCAGCATCGCCATCAGATCGCCAATGTGGTAGACGTCGCCCTGTTCGGTGCTGTCCTGCCACGGCGAGCGGGTTTCGGCAACGGTGCCAAAGCGCAGCGTCAGGCGCAGCGTCACTTCGCCGTCAACGCCTTCCACGCGCCGCGCCAGCTCACTCCACGGCAGACGGCCTGCCAGCGTGCTGTTTAGCGATTCGGTCAGCAGCACGCTGCCGTCATCGGTAAAAAAGCGGGTTTCCAGCACGTTGCTGTTAGCACGGTAGGCGCGTTCGGTACGGTAAGGAGCGTCAGGTTCGATCTGGAAAAAACCGCCGATCTCGGGATCGAGCAGGCGGTCAAACAGCGGGGCAGAGTCAAGATTGGGCGCGCACCACCAGTCAATCGCGCCGTCGGGGGCGATCAGCGCCACCGACCGGCCCTCACCGATGGCCGCGTAGTCACCGAGACGCGCGAAGCCCCGTTCGCGCACCGGCGACTGGAACGTTTGATTATTCATGGATCTTCCCTGTCAGCAGAAACGGCAGCGTGGCCGCCTGCTGGCAGCCACGTGATGCGGGTGGAATTCCCCGGTCAGACGGTACCGGTACCGCCATCGGAGCACCACACCTGACCTGAGGTGAAGCTGTTGGTGGTTTCAGCGAAGGTCACGTACAACGGCGCGATTTCAGCCGGCTGACCCGGACGCCCCAGCGGCGCGCTGGCACCAAACTTCTCGATTTTTTCCTGCGGCTGACCGCCGCACACTTGCAGCGCGGTCCAGTAAGGCCCTGGTGCGACGGCATTGACGCGAATTTGCTGCTCGCCCAGCTGCTTCGCCAGTGCTTTAGTAAAGGCGGCGATAGCGGCTTTGGTTTGCGCGTAATCCAGCAGAATAGCGCTCGGTTCATATGCCTGAACCGACGAGGTATTAATAATGGATGATCCGGCAGGCAGATATTCCAGTGCCGCTTTGGTGATCCAGAACATCGCGTAAACGTTGGTCTTAAAGGTGGCGTCAAAATCTTCCGTTGAGAGCGTACGGATTGACTCATTAAATTGCTGGCGTCCGGCGTTATTCACCAGAATATCCAGACCATCCAGTTTCTCTGCGGCTTCTTTTACCAGCTGCTGGCAAAAAGATTCTGAGCGAATATCACCCGGAATTGCCACTGCTTTACGGCCTTCCGCTTCGATTAATTGCACCACTTCAGCGGCGTCCTGCTCCTCTTCCGGCAGGTAGTTGATCGCCACGTCTGCCCCTTCGCGGGCATACGCAATGGCTACCGCGCGACCAATACCGGAGTCACCCCCGGTAATCAGCGCTTTGCGCCCGGTTAAACGGCCAGTGCCGCGATAGCTGGTTTCACCGTGATCGGGACGGGGTTCCATCTTACTGGCTAATCCCGGAATGGGCTGATGCTGCTTTTTGAATGGCGGCTTTGGATATTCCTGGGTAATCAGCGTTTTGTTAGTAAATGAAGTCATACCTATCTCCTTGTACAGTGGAACGAGTAAATTAAGCCTGGCAGAGATGTGATATTTGTCACGTCAAAAAATAAGCAGTCGCGATTTATTAAAGCGGGGCGGGCGTGGCTGAAATGATATTTTTAGTTACAAAATCACTAACGTAATGATTATTTTAACGCTGCGTAAGCCGTGCGCGTTATTAAGCGAGTCGGCCTGCTTGCGCGAAAGATATTTGTTTCTAAGCTCTAAGCATAACTTTACATAATAACCGGTTCTGGCCGGCCCGAATAATTATGAGCGATGGCTTAAACGAGGCGTTAAATGAGCGAAGCACAATGTACCATTATATTTAATGGTGAGCGCTTAAGCGGAACCGCAAATCAACCGTTAATTGATTTTCTGCAGGAGCAGGGAAAAAAGCTGCCTCACGTCTGTTATCACCCGGCGCTGCCGCCGCTGCAAACCTGTGATGTCTGCTGGGTGGAGGTGGATGGCGAACCCGTGCGCGGCTGCACATTGCGCAGCGCCGAGGGCTTGCGCGTGGTCAGCCAGAGCGCGGTGCTGCAGGCGGCACAGCAGGAGGGCATGGACCGCATCCTGAATCGCCACGAGCTTTATTGCACGGTATGTGAACACAATACCGGCGACTGCACGTTGCATAACACCGTCGCGGATATGCACATCCCGATTCAGTATTACCCTTACCAGCGCAAACCGGACAGCAAAGATCACAGCAATCCGTTTTATACCTACGATCCGGATCAGTGCATTCTGTGCGGACGCTGCGTGGAAGCCTGCCAGAATGTCGAGGTGAATGAGACGCTGTCGATTGATTACAGCGCCGATCACCCGCGCGTGCTGTGGGATGGCGGGACGCAGATTGCCGGTTCCAGCTGCGTCAGCTGCGGTCACTGCGTGACCGTCTGTCCGTGTAACGCGCTACTGGAAAAAACCATGCAGCCCGATGCCGGCCCCTTCACCGCGATGGATGAAGACCTGAAGCGGCCGCTGATTGATTTCGTCAAATCGCTGGAAAACAGCATTGGCATGGAGCCGATCACCGGTATTTCACTCATCGATGATGCACTGCGTAAAGTCGAGATCAACAAAACCAAAACCGTCTGCACCTATTGCGGCGTCGGCTGCAGCTTTGAAGTCTGGACGCGCGATCGCCACATCCTCAAAATTCAGCCGGTGGCCGATGCGCCGGTCAACGGCATCTCAACCTGTGTCAAAGGCAAATTCGGCTGGGATTTCGTTAACAGCCCAAACCGGCTGACCACGCCGCTGATTCGTGAAAATGGCCAGTTTCGCCCGGCCAGCTGGGACGAAGCGCTGCAGCGGGTGGCCGATGGCCTGCGCGCGGTGGCGCGCCAGCACGGTGGTAATGCCATTGGTTTTATTGGTTCCAGTAAAGCCAGCAATGAGGAAGCCTACCTGACGCAGAAGATCGCCCGTCTGATTTTCGGCACCAATAACGTGGACAACTCCTCGCGCTATTGCCAGAACCCGGCGACGGAAGGGCTGTTTCGCACTGTAGGCTACGGCGGCGATGCCGGCACGCTGCGCGACCTGCAGCAGACCGACCTGATCATCACCGTTGGCAGCAACCTGGCAGAAAATCATCCGGTTTTCGCTTCACATATCAAACAGAGCCATAAACATCGCGGACAGAAGCTGCTGGTGGTCGATCCGCGCCGTCACGAAATGGCCGAGCGCGCCGACTGTTATCTGCGCATCCGCCCCGGTACCGATATGGTATGGGCGTCGGCAATGGCGCGCTACATGTTTGACCACGGTTATGCTGATGAAGCATTCCTGCGCGAGCGCGTGAATCAGGTGGCTGACTATCGCGCCTCGCTGGCGCCTTTCACCCTTGAGATGGCCAGTGAGGTCACCGGCCTGAGCGTGGCGCAGCTGACTGAGGCCGCCGAGATGATCGGCAACGCGGGCAGCGCCTGCCTGCTGTGGGCGATGGGCATTACGCAGCACAGCCACGGTGCGGATACCAGCACCGCGCTCTCCAATCTGCTGCTGGTCACCGGCAACTACGGCCGGCCAGGCACCGGCGGCTATCCGATGCGCGGTCATAACAATGTGCAGGGTGCCAGCGATTTTGGCTGCTTAAGCAATGTCTATCCCGGCTACGAAAAAGTCACCGATGCGCAGGTACGGGAAAAGTGGGCGCGCGCCTGGGGCGTGGCGCCGGAAGCGCTTTCCTCAGAGGCCGGGCTGGATAACTTCATGATGGTGGAAGACGCGCATAAACAGCGGGTGCGTGCCATGTACATCATCGGCGAAGAGACCGCCTTTTCTGATGCGGACTCCACCAAAGTGCACGAAGCCTTTAGCCGGCTGGATTTCATGGTGGTGCAGGATATCTTCATGAGCCGCACCGCGCAGTTCGCCGATGTGGTGCTGCCCGGCTGTCCCAGCCTGGAGAAAGAGGGCACCTTCGTGAATACCGAACGGCGCATTCAGCACTTTTCACCTGCGTTTGCACCGCTCGGCGACAGCCGGCCCGACTGGCAGATACTGACGGAGGTCGCGGCGCGTCTTGGCCATCACTGGCACTATCCGAATCCCGGCGCCATCATGGCGGAAGCGGCGGGTATCGCCGCGCTGTTTGCCGGGGTCAGCTATGAAAATCTCGTCGGCTGGCAGTCACAGCTGTGGCCGGTAAACGCCGACGGCAGCAGCACGCCGCTGCTGTACACCGAGCGTTTCGCCTTTCCTGATGGCAAAGCGCGTCTGTATCCGCTGACGTGGCAGCCGCCGATGGAAGCGCCCGATGCGCAGTACGATCTGCTGCTGAACAATGGCCGCATGCTGGAGCATTTCCAGTCGACCAATCAGACCGGGCAGGGCGGGCGCATCAAATCGCTGTCGCCTAACTGGTTTGTTGAGATTTCGCCGCAGCTGGCGCAGGAACGGCAATTACAGCAGGGCGACTGGGTGGAGCTGCGTTCGCGCCGGGGCAGCGTAGAGGTGCCGGTGGTGGTGACCGAACGGATGGCCGGCAATGTGCTATTCATTCCTATTCACCATGGCAAACCGGGCATTAACGGGCTGACCGGTGAACATCACGATCCCGACGTCAACACGCCCGCCTATAAGGAAATTGCGGTGATGATGCGCAAATTGGCGCATGCGCCACAGCCGCACCCGATTCCGCTGCACAACTTTCGCCACGGCCAGCGCACGCCGCTGGATCATCTGCCCGTTGAACAAAAATGGCAGCAGCCTGAATACCGCCAGCCGCCTGAACACGTTTCGCATCCGGAGAAAAGTTAATGGCCGAACCGCTGCACTATCAACCCAGCCCGACGCGCACTGAACCCAGCGCGCAGGAAGCGCTGAATGAGCTGCTGGAGAATCTGCATCAGCACGGTTTCCTGCGTCTGGCTAACGACGTGGTGAAAGCCAACAACGATATCGGCAAGATTGTCGCCGCCGGGCTCAACCGCCCCGGCACGCAGAATGCGGTACAGAACCTGTCGCTGCTGTTTATGACGCTCAGCACCGTGCCGCCAGAGCGCTTCAACCATTTGCTGCTGGCGCTACGTGATGCCCTGCTGGCGATGAAACCGGCCAGTGACGCGGCGCAGCAGGAGAAAAGCGCGCCGGGCGTCAGCGGCGTGCTCAAACTGCTGAATGATGAAGCGCTGTGGCAGGGCATCCGGCCGCTGCTGGCGGCGCTGGAAACCTTCGCGCGCGCCATGCAGGGTGACGAGGAGAAGCCGATCACCCGCTACAGCGGTAAGCCGAGCCGTGAGTAGCCAGGAGTGGGTGCTGCTGATCGCGCGCGGTCAGTTTGCCCTGACGATGGGCATGCACATTACGCTGGCGGCGCTGACGCTGGGCCTGGCACCCTTTCTGGTGTGGTTTGAAGCGCGCTGGCTGTGGGGCAGGCGGGAAGAAGCGCAGCAGGCGCTGCACTTCTGGATCAAGGTATTCGCGCTCACCGTAGCGATTGGCACGGTTTCCGGTGTGATCATGGAGTTTCAGTTCGGCACCCACTGGTCGGTGTTTGCCAGCAAAGCGGGCGGCATCATCGGTCCGCTGATGCTGTATGAAGTGCTGATAGCCTTTTTCCTCGAGTCAGCGCTGACCGGCGTGATGCTGTTTGGCATCGATCGGGTGAAACCCGGCGTACATTTCGCCATTACCTGCCTGGTGGCGTTGGGTGCCGTTCTCAGCGCCTTCTGGATCCTGGCCGCCAATTCGTGGATGCAAACGCCGCGTGGCTTCACGCTCAGCGACGCGGGTCAGTTTATGCCGGATAGCGCCTGGAGTCTGATTTCCGCGCCCTCGTTTGGCTGGCGGCTGGCGCACATGTTGCTGGCCTCGTGGATCAGCGTGGCGTTTTTGCTGGGCGGCGTGGCGGCGTGGCGCCTGCTGCGTAACGCCAGCGAGGCCGCCAGCCGACTAATGCTGCGCAGCGCGCTGACGGTGTCGCTGTGTATCGTGCCGCTGCAGATGGTAGTGGGCGATCTGCACGGCGAAAATACCCGTGACTATCAGCCCGCCAAACTGGCGGCAATCGAGGGCAGCTGGCAGCCGCCTGCGCCGGGTGAGGGCGAGCCGTTGCGGCTGTTCGCGCTGCCCGATCAGGCGCAGCAGCGGAATCACGCCGAGCTGGCCATCCCGGCCATCGGCTCGCTCTACCTGCGCCATAACCTCAGCGGCCACATCAAAAGCCTGCGTGAATTTCCGCGCGACAGCCTGCCGCCGGTGCTGCCGGTGTTTTTTGCTTTTCGCCTGATGGTCGGACTGGCACTGCTGATGCTACTGAGCAGCCTGGTGGGCAATGTGCAGCGCTGGCGCGGTCGTCTTTATCAGTCACGGCGCGTGCTGCGTCTGCTGGCGCTGATGTCACCGGCTGGCTTCGTCGCGCTGCTGGCGGGCTGGGTGGTAACTGAGGTTGGACGGCAGCCGTGGACGGTGTACGGCATGCTGCGCACCGCCGACAGCCTGGCGCCGATGTCCCTCGGCAGCAGCGTCGCCATTTTCGCGGCGGTGGTGGTGATTTATGGTCTGAGCTTTGCGTTTGGCCTCACTTATCTGCTGCGCCATCTCGCTGCGCCGCTGCCGGACCCGCAGGCGACCGCAGTAGCGGAATCGGTACAGACGCCAGCCTGAGGAGATGCATGATGATGGCCGAACTTTCTGCTGTGCTCCTGCTGTTTGCCCTGCTGATGTATCTGGCGCTGGACGGCACGGATACCGGCGTCGGCATGCTGCTGTACAGTTTCGACCAGCCACAAGAACGGCAGTGGATGGTGCACAGCCTGCTGCCGCTGTGGGATGCCAATGAAACCTGGCTGGTGCTGCTGGCGGGCGGCATGCTGGCGCTGTTTCCACCGCTGTACAGTTTGCTGCTGCAAACGCTGCGGGTGCCGCTGTTTGTGTTTCTGCTGGCGCTGTTTGTGCGCGGGCTGGCGCTGGCATATCGCGGTCAGGCCGGCGAGGCCGGGCAACGCTGGCTGGACCGGCTGCTAATGGTCAGCTCGCTGCTGACGGCGTTTCTGCCCGGCTGGATGAGCGGCTTGATCCTGGTGTCGCGCCCGCCCAGCGGTATTGTGATCGATTTCGCGCTGGCGCCGCTGCTGTGCGGTGTCGGGCTGGTGGCGGTTGATTTATTGCTGGGCTGCTGCTGGCTGTGCTGGCGCATTGGCGAGCCGGTGGTGGAGCGGGCGCGCACCCTGGCCATGCTGTGGTGGGTGGTGACGCTGGCCTGCTTCATTGCCGTGCTGTTGCTGGAGCCGGCGCTGTGGCAGCAGAGCTGGCAGCGCTGGCCGGGAAAAGTGTTGCTGAGCCTGTTGCCCGTGCTGGGATTGCTGCAATTGCTCACGCTGTGGCGCGAAGCGATGGTGGCGTTACTGATGATTACGCTGCTGCAGATCGGCGTGGTGGTCGCGGCGCTGGCGTGCGGGCTTTATCCGTGGTTATTGCCGTGGCAGTTGGAGATGCATCAGCAGGCATCCTCACCGGTAACCCAGGGGTTTGTGGTGACGGGGCTGCTGATTGTGTTGCCGCTGACGCTGCTGTACCACAGCTGGGCGTTCTGGGTGTTTAAGCGCCAGCCGCAGACATCTCAGCGGTCGCCATAAATGGCGACCCTACAGGGACCATTCCCGGGGGGCGCATCAATGCATAACGGCATCGGGTCTGAGGTCATCTGTAGGGTGCGCATTCATGCGCACCGGAATGGCTGCACAGAAATATCAGGGTGAACAGCACGGTTAATCCACCGCCGGAATCCCCATAAACAGCGTGCCGCGATAGGGGATCGGCAGGAAATCGCGGAACAGGGTTTCCAGCGTCTGCTGCGGATCGACATCGGCGAACAGCTGCGGATACAGCGTTTTTGCCATGAACTCGGTCGCTGCAATGTGCCACGGGCTGAGATAAAAATTCATCCAGATGACCGCCGCATGGCCGTTGCGAATCGCCTTCAGCTCGCGCAAGCCGTTCTGCTGTGCGGTGAGCTGGCGAAAACTGCTCAGCACCGCGTCGCGCGCGACATCCGGCCCAAGGCGCAGCAGGCCTGCGCTGGCGTTATCGCCAAAGCCGGTGGCAAAGTAATACTCTGGCTGGGCAGCAATCACCTGCTCTTCACTCAAACGGCCAAACACGCCGTGCTGGGTCTTACCAGCGATATTGTCGCCGCCGGCGGCATTGAGCAACTCGCCGAGGCTGCCGTTAATCGCCGTCACGCAGCACTCATTGCGCCGTCCCAGATGCAACTGCAACAGCACCGTGGGTTTCGGCCCGTGATAGCGCGCCAGCCGTTTCTCAATCACCTGCAGGTGCGCACTGTAAAAGCGGTTGAACGCCGCCGCGCGCGCCTGCTGATTCAGTACTTCACCAAAAATCTCCACGCTGCGCCGGGTGTTCTTCAACAAATGCACGCGCAGATCGATCTTCACCACCGGAATATGCGCAGCGTTCAGAATGCTCACCAGCCTCAGATCGGCATCATCGTAGCGTGCCAGGCTTGGCATAATCACCACGTCCGGCCGCAGGGCGAGAATCTGCTCCGGATTGATTGCCTGCGGGCCGCCCGACCCGAGCGCCGGGATGTTCAGCATCTGCGGAAAACGGCGCGCAAAACTGTTCCATGTCTGGCTGTCATATTTTTGCAGGTCGCGCGGCCAGCCAACGATGTGGCGGAACGGGTCGTCCGGTGCCAGCAGCGCCAGCGTATACAGCATGCGGCTTTCGCCCAGCACGATGCGCTGCGGATTATCGGGAATCTCCACCCGATTGCCGTCAATGTCGGTAATCACCTTTGCCAGCGCGCTGGTGCTGAACACCAGCAGCAGGAGGGCAGCCAGTCTGGCGCGCCACGTCAGTGACTTTTTTGCTCGATCAGAATTCAACGCTGGCCTCGACCATCAGGTTACGGGTTTCCCCTTCGCGCACGCGCAGGTTGCCGCCGCTGGAGGTGTAATAGTGCTTATTGAACAGGTTATTCAGGTTAAGCTTCAGCTGGGTTTTCTCGCCAAACAGCTGATTATTCCAGGCGATAAAGCTGTCGGCGACCACATAATCCGGCAGCGTAAAGCTGTTCTCTGGATCGCCGGCACGTGAACCGACATAGCGCGCACCCCCGCCGACGCGGAAGTCGCCGGGAACGCCGTTCAGCGTCAGATTATGGCTCAGGTAGAGCGCCCCGGCATGACGCGGTGCGTTCTGCAGCCGGTTGCCATTGTTGGCCGGATTGACGCCATCGTCGACGATTTCGGCCTTATCGTAGCTGTAGTTGGCGCTCAGATCCCAGCCCGGCAGCACTTCACCATTGAGTTCAAATTCAGCGCCGCTCGAACGCGCTTTATTGATGGCGCGGGTGTTGCCGTTAATGTTGAGCGACATATCGCGTTCGTCGATGCGGTACAGCGCTACGCTGGCAAACAGCCGGGGCGAAATCTGCCATTTGCTGCCCACTTCCCACGTGGTGCCCTGTTCCGGCTTGCCGACGTTGCCGTCATCGTCGACGTCAGTCGACGGCGTAAAGGATTTGCTCACGCTGCTGTACAGTGAGACATCCGGCGTCAGTTTGTAGATCAGCCCGGCCTGCGGCAGGAACTTGTTGCCCTCGCTGTCCAGCGTTTGCACCACCGGATCGAAGCCCTTTGACGCGCGCTGTTCATAGTGCTGATAGCGTCCGCCCAGCACCGCAATCCAGTTGTCGGTGAGCGAAATGCTGTCTTTGGCGTACACCGAGCGACTGTGCAGGCGGTTAAGCAGGTTGGCGTTGGCACGGTTTTCGCTGCTGCTGTTAGTGACCGGCGCGAGCATATCGTATTGCGGATCGTACAGGTTAAAGCCGGTGTTCGCTTTGCCCTGATACTGGTGCGCACGGTAAGTCTGGTTCATTTCATAATCGGTGCCGAACACCACATCGTGCGTCATGCCAAACAGCTGCGGGGAACCGATCACATCCCATGCTACGTATTTGGTTTTATGGTTGAAGCCGCGGTTGGCGTCGGCGCGTCGTGTCACCACGCCGGTGGTGGGGTTGATCGCCGTGACCCGCACTTCGTTGTTGTCGTACTGACGCTGGTTCCAGCCGAGAGTCAGGCGTGTGCTCCATGCCTCATTAAACTGCCAGTCGTAGTGCGCGTTCAGGGTTTTATTGTGGCCCCACGCATGGTTAGCTTTATCGTCCAGGCGACCTTTATAGCCAATCGCCGCCGGCTGACCGTTAACAAACGCCGTGCCGCGATCGTAAGGAATATCGTACTGATAATCCTCGTAGCTGATGAGGAAGCTGGCCTGCTCGCCATACCACTGTAGCGAGGGGGCGATTAAGGTGTGTTTATCGCTGCCGAAATTGCGCCAGTAATCCTGATTCTGCTTTTCAGCAATCAGGCGGAAGGCAAAACCGTTACCGAGCGGGCCGGTGACGTCCAGCGTGCCCGCGCCGCCGCCTTCGCTGGCCGCGCGACCGCTGACTTTGCTGTGCCAGGTGTATTGCGGCTTTTTACTCACGATATTGATTACGCCGCCGGGATTCTGGATGCCGTACAGCAGTGACGCTGAGCCCTTCAGCACCTCAACGCGCTCGGTAGTGGCGTCGAAATTCAAACCCTGGCTGCTGCGCACGCCATCACGGTAGATGGAGCCGTCCGAGTTGCTGCCAAAGCCGCGCCGGACAAAGCCATCTTCAGTGCCCGCCAGCGTGTTGCCTTCGCTCACGCCGCTGACAAAACGCAGCGCGTCGGCGAGGTTGGCGGCCTGATAATCTTCCAGCTGCTGTTGCGTCACTACGCTCACCGATTGTGCTTCATTGAGGCGCGACACCGGCGTTTTGCTGGCGACCGAACTGCTGGTGGCGCTGTAACCGTCGTCTCCATTTTGCTGCTGCGCCGTCACGGTAAGCGTGCTGTCTGGTTCAGCGGCCAGGCTGTCAGCGCTGTTCAGTACGGTCACGCCGTAAATAGCGGCAAGGATAGCCGGATGGCACAGCAATTTAATCGCCAGAGGTGAGTTGTTCTGCATTGAATATAAACCTGGTGTAATGGCGGAAGCATTTATTCCGCGCAACGAAGCTATCAGTCAAAAGTTGCCGGTGACGAACAGGACATTCGCGGCCCGGCATTGTTATGCCATCAGTCAGCGGAAAAAAGCGGCTGAGATGTAATTGAGAATCATTCAAACATGAAAAAATGTAGTAGTAAATGTAAATGATGGCGTGGATACTACAGCAGAACGCGGCAAAAACTTTTGAACCGGAATTGTCATAAAATTTATTTTAAATCAGTTAATTATTGATTTTATGGCGTTTGAGGTTGGCCGGGTTAAGCCAGACGTGAAGGGAGTGGGCAGCGGTAGCAGCGCAAATTTTCACTACAAACCGGCCTGCCGATGCGGTTCACAACGATGCGATATTACTAACGGGCAACATAATGGCGGCAAATAACATTAAAAATCGCGTGGATGTATTAGGCGATCGCTACCGGGCGCGCGCGGCGACATTATCGCCCAGCCTGCAAACCGTGGCGCGATATATCCATGAGCATCGTGAGGCCATATTAGAGGCGACGGCGTTAGACATCGCACAGGCGACACAGACTTCTGATGCCACGGTGGTGCGCACTGTTCAGGCGCTGGGCTTTGCCGGTTTGCGCGATCTGAAAACCACGCTGGCAGCATGGTTCGGCCCGGCGCAAAACTCGGAAGAGAAGATGAGCGCCACCGTCAGTGAATTGTCGTGTGACATTAATTCCGGCATCGATTTTGTGCTGGGTGGCCATCAGCATGCCTGTGAAGTGCTGGCAGCGCCGGATAACCGCCAGGCAGTCGCAGCGGCGGTAGCGCTGCTGCTGGAAGCGCGCCAGGTGGCGCTGTTTGGCATCAACGCCTCCGGCATTCTGGCAGAGTACAGCGCTCGCCTGTTTCGGCGCATCGGCATTCCGGCGGTGACGCTTAACCGTGCCGGAATTGCACTGGCGGAGCAGTTGATTACGCTGCAACGCGGCGATGTGCTGATCATGATGGCGCAGAAATCGGCGCATCGTGAAGGCATGACCACGCTGAAAGAGGCGCAGCGGCTGGGTATGCCGGTGATTCTACTGACCCACGCGCTGGATTCGGCGTTTGCGCAGCAGGCGGATGTGGTGATCAACGTGCCGCGCGGCGGTGAAAATGGTCGCATGCCGCTGCACGGTACGGTGCTGGTGTGCCTCGAAATGCTGATTCTGGCGGTGGCTTCGGCCAGTTCGGCGCGTACGGTAAAAACCATGAAGCGCATTCAGGATCTCAATCGATCGCTGAAACCCACGGCGAAGAAGGCGGGATAACGCCGCAGTGTTCGGGCGCTGTTACGGCGCGTTTTGCCACATCCTCCGGCGTAAATGATCAATTTCATCAACCCGCTTGCAAGGCGCGCGTCGCTGTCGCTAATATTAAGGAAATAAACATTTCCTTAATCAGCTCATGCCAAACGCCAGGCAGCACAGCAGATGCGCATCCAATAAGGAAACACTCTTTACCAAAATAACCGGAGAACGCTTATGTCACTGCCTGCCCTGGACACCGCGCCACGCTGGTCACAGCCCGTCGATCATCTGCCGCAATTTAACCACGCTTACGCCACGGTGGCGGGCGTGCGGCTGCACTATGTCAGCGGTGGCAATGCGCAGGGACCAGTGCTGGTCCTGCTGGCGGGCTTTCCGCAGAGCTGGTTTGCCTGGCGTAAGGTGATGGCGCAGCTGGCGACGGACTACTTCATCATTGCGCCGGATCTGCCGGGTCAGGGCGATTCCGACAAGCCCGCCAGCGGTTATGACACCACTTCGCTGGCGCACAGCTTGCAGGGGTTGTTGCAGCAACTGGGCGTTGCGCGTTACTACCTGGCGGCGCATGACGTCGGTGCCTGGGTTGCCTGGCCGCTGGCGATGCTGCACGGTGATGCCATCCTCAAACTGGCGCTGCTGGATGCCGGCATTCCCGGCGTGACGCTGCCGGATGCGCTGCCTGCCTCACCGGACAAAGCCTGGAAAACCTGGCATTTCGCTTTTCATCTGTTGCCGGATCTGCCGGAAGCGCTGATCGCCGGTCGGGAAGCGCTCTATCTGCAGTGGTTTTTGCAGCGTAAGGCGGCCAGTCCGATGGTGTTTGGTGACGAGGAGATGGCGGAATACGTGCGGCTGTTGCAGCAAAACGGCGCACTGCGCGCGGGCATGGCGGCGTACCGTGAGGTCAGCACCTCAGCGGAGCAGAATCGTCAGCTGCTGCAAAACCGGGGAAAACTCGCGATCCCGCTGCTGGCGGTGAGCGCCGACCAGGGCTCGATTGCCGATATGGCCCAGCCGCTGCGCGCCTTTGCTGCCGACGTCAGTGGCATTCGCTTCGCGTATTGCGGTCACTTCATCCCGGATGAGCAACCGCAGGCGCTGGCCGACGCGTTACGCCAGTTTTTTGTCTGATGCCTGTCTGCGTTCCAACGACTGGCGTGGCCAGCTTGCACTAATACTTGATCTGCGGCTATGATAGGAACCAATCGGTTTATAATTGCAGGTGAGTGTCCTCATGAAGAATCTGTCCGCTATCGGTCGCCCGCGCGAGTTTGAGCTGGAGGAGGCTGCGCGCAGCGCCATGCATGTTTTCTGGGATCGCGGCTATGAAGCCGCGTCGCTACCGGATTTGATCGCCGGAACCGGTTTATCGCGCGGCAGTCTCTACAAAGCGTTTGGCGATAAAAAAGGGCTGCTGCTGGCGGCGCTGGACATCTACATGACCGAAGGCCTGAAGGCCACCTCGGACATTCTGGCGCAGCCCGGTGCAGTAAAAGCGGCGATTCGCGCCTCGCTGCTGCGCTATGCCGCGCTCTCCAGCGGTGAGAAAGGGCGGCGCGGCTGTCTGGTAGTGTCACTGACTACCGAGTTAGCTGCACATGATGAACAGGTTGCCGAACGCACGGGGCGCATGTTCCGGCGTTTGCAGCAGTTGTATGCGGCAACGCTGGTACGCGGTCAGCTGAGCGGAGAGCTGCCCGAACGTGATGAGCAGGTGCTGGCACGCTTACTGGTTTGCCAGATTGAAGGGATGCGCATCCTCGGTAAAACCGGGGCAACGGAAGCTGAAATGAACGCCGTGGTGGACTGCACAATGCGTCTGCTCGACTAAATTTTTTTATCCATATTGGAACCGATTGGTTCCTTAGTGAGGTGTTATGATGTCCGAACCGCACGCGTTAACTCCCGATCCGCGTCGCTGGGCGATGTTCATCGTTCTGCTGACAGGCGCGTTTTTACCGCCGCTGGATTTCTTTATTGTCAATGTGGCGCTGCCCTCGATTCAGAGCGATTTGGCCACGTCCGGCTCGGCGGAGCAATTTGTCATCTCGTCCTATGCCGGGTTTTATGCCGTCACGCTGATTACCGGCGGTCGCCTCGGCGATCTGTTTGGCCGCGGGCGCATGTTCTTCATTGGGCTGACCGGGTTTGCGGCGGCTTCTGCACTTTGTGGCTTTGCCTGGTCGCCGGGCGCGCTGATTGCCGGCCGGGTGCTGCAGGGCATCACTGCAGCGATTATGGCCCCGCAGGCGCTGGCTTCGATTCAGGCGATTTTCCCGGAAGCGGAGAAATCGCGTGCGCTGAGCCTGTACGGCGCGGTATTTGGTCTGGCTTCGGTGATCGGCCAGGCGCTGGGCGGCGTCCTGATCTCACTCAACCTGTTCGGTAGCGGCTGGCGCGCCATTTTCCTGGTCAATCTGCCGGTGGCGCTGCTGGTGCTGCTGTTTGGCGTGCGGTTAATTAAAGAGACGCGCGCACAGCACGCGCGCAAGCTGGATTTTGGCGGAATGGGACTGTCGATGATGACGCTGGGTCTGCTGATCGTGCCGCTGATTGAAGGACGGGAAGCGGGCTGGCCGCTGTGGGCCTGGCTATCGCTGCTGCTGGTGCCGGTGCTGGGCAGTCTGTTCTGGCGCTATGAAAGCCGGCTGGCAAAGCAGGGCGGCGATCCGCTGATCGATCCGGCGATCTTCAGCGTGCCGGGTCTGGGGCTGTCGCTGCTGCTGGCACTGCTGTTCTACTCGATTGGCGTATTCTTCCTGCTGTTCTCCATCTATTTACAGGGCGCGCTGCATCAGGGCGTACTGAGCGCCGGGCTGATCTTCCTGCCATTTGGCGCGGGCTTTTTACTTGGGCCGCTATCCACGCCCGCTGCGCGACGGCTGATTGGGCCTTACGTTAACGCCACTGGGATGGTGCTGGAAGTGGTCGGCCTGCTGGGCCTGGCGTGGCTGATGGCCAGCACGCCGGTCGGGGTGTCACCGTCTGGGCTGCCGCTGGCCGTGGGGTTGTTTGTGGTGGGGTTTGGTCAGGGACTGGCGCTGCCGACGCTGATGCACATCGTCACCGGACGCGTGGCACCCGCCTGGGCCGGGATGATTGCCGGTATCGCCAGCTCCACGTTGCAACTGAGCACGGCACTGAGCGTGGCGATTATCGGCGGGATCTTTTATGCCGTGCTGGGCACGGGCAAGGGGCCGGGATAAATTACCCATGCCTTCATCGTGGCGATAGTGTGTATGTCGATCTGTCTGGCGGCCGGCGCGCTGTTGAGCATCCGGCTGGCGCGCAGGCCTGCCACACAGGCGGCGGTGCTTAAACCGCTCAGCTAAGTTCGCTCGCTCTAACCAATCGC
This sequence comes from Pantoea dispersa, assembly GCF_035783935.1. Lineage (GTDB taxonomy): Bacteria > Pseudomonadota > Gammaproteobacteria > Enterobacterales > Enterobacteriaceae > Pantoea > Pantoea dispersa_C. The sequence goes on from NZ_JALKOV010000011.1 coordinate 56,818, forward strand.
GTCCATTCCTCAGAACGACATCGTGACACCGGCGTACCAGGCGCGGCCCGGTTCGTTATAGGTCGATGCCCCGGCATTCTCGCGGTACACGCGCTTATCAAACAGGTTGTTGATACCGGCGTTGGCGCTGAGGTTTTTGGTGATGTCGTAGTTGAGGTTCAGCCCGACAATGGAATACGGGCTGATTTCACGCTGCGACAGACCGCGGCTGGCCTCCAGACTGGTTTCCGCATACTGGCGTGGCTTCTGCCGACCGTACTGCGTCCAGTTGATGTTGGCGCTCAGCGCCTCGGTCGCCTGCCACTCCAGCTGCGAGTTGATGGTGAATTCCGGAATCACCGTCAGCGGATTACCGGTTTTTTTGCTCTCCGAGCGGAACATGTAGGTGGCATTGGTGCGCCACTCCAGCGTGTCGGCGATCAGCGGGATGCTCAGATTGCCTTCCAGCCCTTCGACAATCGCTTTACCGCCGTTTTCCCAGCGCAGCAGGTTATACGAGCCGGTTGACACCACCGGCGTGGTGCCGGAGATGATCTTGTTTTTGTAATCGTTGCGGAACCAGGTGATGCCCGCGACGTAGCCCTGATTGCTGAACTCAATGCCCACTTCTTTATTCACGCTGATCTCGGGATCGAGATCGCTGCTGCCCAGCAGGTAACAGCGTGACAGGCCAATCGGGCAACCGTTACCGCGCGTCGACAGGATATAGCCCTCAGTGGACTGATACAGATTTGGCGCTTTAAAGGCGCGCGCGATACCGGCTTTAAGCGTGAAGTAGTCGCCGAGGCCCTGCGACAGGTTGAGGCTCGGGCTCCAGTTAGCGCCAAACCGATCGTGATAGTCGAAGCGCAGGCCGGGAATCACTTCAGTGGAGTCAGTGGCGGCGATGTTGTCTTCGAAATAGAGCGAGCTGATGGTGGCGCTGTTTTTACTGTCACGCTGCGTGCCGTCGCTGGAGACGCCGCCGAAATCGACGCCAGGTGCGCTGGTGGCCTGGACCGAGGCCGGATCGTTGAGCGTATCGCGATTCCACTCAGCACCCAGCGTGACGGTTTGATCGACCAGCAGCTGCAGCGGGAAGTTGATCTCGCCGCCGGCACGATAGCTCTCCAGCCGGCTGGTGGCGTACGTATCGCTGTTGATCATCCCTTCGGTGCTGCCGCCGGAACCTTCTTTCAGGCGAGTGTTGTTGGTTTTCTCATAGCTAAAGTTGAGCTTTGAAGTACCCCAGTCCCAGATGCCGTTATGCACCACACCGTAATTCTGGCGATACAGGCGGTTGGTTTCGCTGCCGTACAGCGCTTCCACCAGCCCGTTGGCGCTGGCATTGCTGTTGCTGTTCTGCGTGTCGCCGGCGTAAATATTGCCCTGGCGACTGTAGCCGTAGCTGAAATCAACAATCTGCGTCGGGGTGATTTTCCACGACAGCACGCCGTTGATGTCTTTGTTACGCACGCCTTCGCGTCCGGCGGCGTAAGATCCATTTTGCGCGGTATTGATGTCGAAGGCGTCGGCATCGGTTTTATTCAGGTTGCCGTATAGCCGCATGGTGAGTGCATCTCCGGCCAGCGGGCCGCTGAGATTAAAGTTTGCACGGCGGGTGGCGCCTTCTTTGTCATCTTCTGGCTGGTTAGTGAACAGCGACAGCGAGCCGTGCCAGTCATTGGTCGGGCGTTTGGTAATGATGTTGACCACACCGCCGGCCGCGCCGGAGCCGTAGCGTGCGGCGGCCGGACCGCGTATCACCTCAATGCGCTCCACCATTTCCGGTGGCACCCAGTTGGTATCTCCGCGCGAGTCACGCTCGCCGCGCCAGCTGTAGCGCACCGAGTTGCGCGACGTTACCGGCACGCCATCGATCAGCACTAAGGTGTTTTCCGGGCCCATGCCGCGAATATCGATCTGCCGGTTGTTACCGCGGCTGCCGCTGGCGCCGTTACCGGTGAGGTTGACGCCGGGCATTTTGCGGATGATGTCCGCGAGGTCATTCACCGGCGGGCTTTTTTTGATGTCTTCCGCCGTGATGGTGGAAACGCCCGGCTGCTGCTTCAGCTCCTGTTCTGCCGTCACAATCATCGACTCATCGTCGGCCAGCTTCTCCGTGGGTTCAGCGGCAAAAACCGGTGAGGTTAACAGGCCTGCCAGGCACAGCGCGACGGGACGCTTTTTGCCACACATGGTTACATTCACTTATATCATCTCCCTGATGCGTTAACATTTGTAAGCAAATGCGCATGATAATGAGAATGGTTCGCATTGTATATTGATGTGCGGCTTCTTTACATAACGGCGTAAAACAGCGGATTTCATTGCCGTTTTGTCAGCTTTTGTCAGCAAGGCGGATCGCCGCTTAAACGGGAAAGTGATGGTTAAAAGGTAAATGATGCGGTCTTACAAGATAAGCAGGTGCCTGATTTGCGGTAACTATCTGAATTTATCCCGGCGGCAGGGCCGCGTTCCGGCCTGCAACGTACCCTATTGCCAGATTCCGGCAATAGATATCTGTTTTTCGCATTTGTGATCGCTGCCTATCTTCCTGAGAATGGCTGCGGGACGTTCTGAGGATGACAATCCTTTGCGCTGCGCGGCTTTACGTGACATGAGCAAAGGGAAAAATACATCGCTACCTCGACGCCTTTTCCCTGCCGGGAAACATTTTACATATCAGGAGAAAGGTTCCAGTGAAATTCGCAAAAGGTATCACCCTTTTCGCACTCGCTCTCAGTGCGCACACCGCGTTTGCCGCCGAACAATCCGTCCCCACCGACAGCTCACTGCATGTTCAGGTTGATGCCGCGCTGAAAAGCCTGGTGCCTGCCGACGTGGCGAAGCGCGGCTATATTGTGGCAGGAACCAACCCCAACACGCCGCCTACTACCTTCTATAAAGAAGACAACAAAACGCTGGCCGGTCGTGAAATTGACATCATGAACGCGGTCGGTGAGCGTCTCGGCATTCAGGTGCAGTGGCGCGATACCGGCGGCTTCGACAACATTATTCCTGGCCTGAAAACCGGTCGCTACGATGTGGCGCTGTCCAACATCAACGCCACGCCGGCGCGCGCCAAAATCATCGACTTCGTCAGCTATTACGACGCCAGCCGTCTGGGCATTATTTCGCGGAAAGACGCCAACGTGGCGCCGTTCAAAACCCTTGATGCGGTGTGCGGTAAAGAAGTCGGCGCCGGTTCCGGTACCACTCAGGTAACCCGTCTGGAAGAGGCCAGCAAAGCCTGTGAAGCCGCCGGCAACAAACCGATCAAAGTGTCGGTGTTCCCGGATCGCCCGGCGGGCGTGCAGGCGGTGGTGAGCGGTCGCGTGCCGATGTTCCTCGGTCCGTACGAAGGCCTGCTGTGGCAGGTGAAAGTGATCAAACCGCTGACCATGAGCGGCGAAATCACCGTGCATGACGCGCCGGTTTCGGTGGCCTTCCCGAAAGATTCCGCGCTTGAGCCCGCGGTGCAGGCAGCGCTCAACTCGCTGATCAAAGATGGCAGCTATCAGAAGATCCTCGATAACTGGGGCATCGGCTTTGGTGCGGTTAAAGAGTCAAAACGTAATCAGGATATCTTTCAATGAGTGATTTTCACGACCACACCGACGATTTGAAGATCGTCGGTAAACGCTATTACGGACGCTGGCTCAGTGCGCTGGTGGTGCTGTTGTGCGTGGTGGCGATGGCGCACTCGATGATTAACAATCCACGCTTCGAATGGGGCGTGATTGCGGAAAACTTCACCGGCGAGTCAATCCTGCAGGGCGTGCTGATGACGCTGCAGCTGACGGCGATTTCGGTGGTGCTGGGCTTCGCTTTCGGTACGGTGCTGGCGCTGATGCGCCTGTCATCCAACCCGGTGCTGGTCGGCGTCAGCTGGTTCTATACCTGGTTTTTCCGTGGCGTGCCGATGCTGGTCCAGCTGTTCCTGTGGTACAACATCGCGGCGCTGTATCCGACCATTTCGCTGTCGTTGCCGGGGCTCGGCGAAATCTGGAGTACCCAGTCGAATGCGCTGGTCAGCCCGTTCAGCGCGGCGGTGATCGCGCTGGTGATGCATCAGTCCGCCTATGCGGCTGAGATTGTGCGCGCCGGGATCCAGAGCGTTGGCAACGGCCAGCTGGAAGCGGCCCGTGCGCTGGGCTATCGTCCGGCGCAGATTTTCCGTCACACCGTCTTACCGCAGGCGATGCGTGCCATCATGCCGCCAGCCGGTAATGAAATCATCGGTCAGCTGAAAACTACCGCGGTAGTTTCGGTGATTTCGCTGCAGGATGTGCTGTTTTCGGCGCAGATCATCTATCAGCGCACTTATGAAGTGATTCCGCTACTGCTGGTGGCGACGCTGTGGTATTTACTGATGACCTCGGTGCTGTCAATTGGTCAGTTCTACGTTGAGCGCTACTTTGGTCGTGGCGTGACGCGCCGTGAAAAGCGCAGTTTACTCAAGTCGCTGCCTGGTTTCTCCGCGCCGAAAGCTGAAAGGAGCGTAAGCAATGGCTGAAGCGATCGCCTTACGCAAGGTGACCAAGCGTTTTTCCGGCGTCACTATCCTCGATGAGGTCAATCTCGATATTCCCGCCGGTTCGGTGACGGTGATTCTCGGGCCGTCCGGCTCGGGCAAATCAACGCTGCTGCGCTGCATCAACCATCTGGAAAAACTGGATGGCGGTACCATTCGCATCGGCGGCGAGATCATCGGTTACAAACAGAAAGGCCAGGCGCTGCACGAGCTAAGCAGCAGCGAGATTGCCCGGCAGCGCGCCGAAATCGGCATGGTGTTTCAGCAATTCAACCTGTTCCCGCACCGCACCGTGCTGCAAAACATTGTGGATGCACCGATGCGGGTGAAAAAGCAGAGCCGCCAGCAGGCGACCAGCAAAGCGCTGTCGCTGCTAAAGCAGGTGGGACTGGCCGGGCGCGAAGAAGAGTGGCCGCAGAATCTCTCCGGTGGTCAGCAGCAGCGCGTGGCGATTGCCCGTGCGCTGGCGATGGATCCCGGCGTGATGCTGTTTGATGAGCCCACGTCTGCGCTCGATCCGGAACTGGTGGGCGAAGTGCTGCAGGTGATTAAACAGCTGGCGCACTCCGGCATCACCATGGTGATCGTGACGCATGAGATTGGTTTTGCGCGCGAGGTGGCCGACAACATCGTGTTTATGGAAGGCGGGCGGATTGTGGCGGCAGGGCCGACGCAGCAGGTGCTCGACGATCCGGAAAACGGCCGGGTAAGAAACTTTATTGCAACGGTGCTGTAAGCACCGTTTTTCATTTTTGACGCCAGGAAGCATGATGACGCAAAAACCGGTGATGCACAGCGCCCACTGGGGTGCTTTTACTGCCCGACAGCAGGGCGATCGGCTGACCATCGAACCGTTCCACGGCGATCCCGATCCCAGCCCGCTGCTGCAAAACTTTCACAACGTCCTGCATCATCCGGCGCGCGTGGCGCAACCAATGGTGCGGCGCGGCTGGCTGGAAAACGGGCCCGGCGCGGATCTGCGTCGGGGCGATGATGACTATGTGGCGGTTAGCTGGGAGCAGGCTTACACGCTGGTGGCGCGCGAGCTGCAGCGCGTGGGTGCAGCGTATGGGCCGGAAGGCATTTTTGGTGGCTCGTATGGCTGGTCGAGCGCCGGCCGCTTTCACCACGCGCAGAGCCAGGTGCACCGTTTTCTCAACACGGTGATGGGCGGCTACGTGCGCTCGGTCAACAGCTACAGCTCCGGCTCGGCTTCGGTGCTGTTGCCGCATATCGTTGGCGATATGACTGAGATCGCCCGCCGTGGCGTCAGCTGGGAAGAGATTGCCCGGCATAGCGAGATCGTGCTGGCGTTTGGCGGCCTGGCACTGAAAAACTCGCAGGTGGCGAGCGGTGGCCTGAGCGAACACACTGAACGCGGCTTTATGCAGCAGGCGGCTGCACGCGGCGCACGCTTTATTTCGGTGAGCCCGTTGCAGAGCGATCTGCCCGATGAAGCGCAGGGAGAGTGGCTGGCGCTGCGTCCCGGCACGGATACGGCTTTCATGCTCGGTCTGCTGTCGGTACTGATTGACGAGCGGCGCACCGATGAAGATTTCCTTGCGCGCCACACCGTCGGCTGGCCGCAAATGGTGGCCTATATTCGTGGCGAAGAGGACGGTACGCGGCGCGACGCGCAGTGGGCGGCTGAGATTTGTGGCGTCAGCGCGGCAACGATTACCGATTTTGCCCGCCAGCTGCACGGCAAGCGCGTGCTGGTGACCGTGGCGCACGCGTTGCAACGCGCGGAACACGGTGAGCAACCGGTATGGCTGGGATTGGTGCTGGCGGCCGCGCTTGGCCAGCCGGGACTGCCGGGCGGTGGTTACACCTATGCGCTCGGCGCACTCGGCCACTACGGTAAGCATCACAATCTGGTGAGTTTCCCGGCGCTGCCGCAGGGAAAAAACGGTATCGACCGGCTGATTCCGGTGGCGCGCATTGCCGATATGCTGCTGCATCCCGGCACGCAGTTTGATTACAACGGTCGGTGCTTAACCTATCCGCACATCCGTCTGGCCTACTGGGCGGGTGGTAATCCGTTCCATCATCATCAGGATCTGGCGCGGCTGCGGCAGGCGTTTTGCCAGCTGGATACGCTGATTGTGCATGAAACCGCGTGGACCGCCAGCGCGCGCCATGCGGATATCGTGCTGCCGGCCACCATGACGCTGGAGCGTGAAGACATCGGTGGTGCGCCGACCGATCGTCATCTGTTTGCCATGCAGCCGGTGGCGCAACCTTACGCGCAGGCGCAGGATGACTACACCATTTTTGCTGAGCTGGCGCGTCGTTTAGGGCGTGAAGCCGCCTTCACCGAAGGACGCGACGCACGCGGCTGGCTGCGCCATCATTATGCGCAGCTGCAGGAAAAACTGGCCGCGCATCAGGTGACGATTCCTGACTTCGACCAGTTCTGGCTGCAGGGCGTGATTGAACTGCCACAGCTGAAAGATGGCGGGCGGATGATCAATGCGTTTCGGGCCGATCCGGCGGCGGCACCGCTACCGACGCCGAGCGGCAAAATCGAAATCTTTTCCGCCACTATCGCCAGCTTTGGCTATGAAAATTGCCCCGGTCATCCGGTGTGGCGCGCGCCGCAGCAGCAGCCGGATGCGGAACATCCGCTGTGGCTGATCGCCAACCAGCCGGCGACGCGACTGCACAGCCAACTGGATTTTGGTGACTACAGTCTGAGCGGCAAACGCGAAGGACGTGAGGTGTGCAGCCTGCATCCGCACGATGCCGCCGCGCGCGGCATTACCGACGGCGACATTATCGAGTTGTACAATCAGCGCGGTCACGTGCTGGCCAGCGCGCGCGTTACCGAAAGCATTATGCCGGGGGTGGTGCAGTTACCGACCGGCGCCTGGTACGATCCGGTTGATCCCACCGCGCTGCGACCGCTGTGTCGCCACGGCAATCCGAATGTGCTGACGCTGGATATCGGCACGTCATCGCTGGCGCAGGGCTGTAGCGGACAAATCACCGTGGTGCAGCTACGCAAATACCGCGGCGAACTGACGCCGGTGCAGGCATTCATCCCACCGCAGCCGGTCAGCTACAGTCGCGAGATTATCTGAGGCCGTAGAGCGCTTCACCTACCGCATCAAACAGCCGGTCCAGTTCGGCCGGCTGAGTATCAAACATCGGGCCGAACTGCAGCGTATCACCGCCAAAGCGGACGTAAAAGCCGGCTTTCCACAGCGCCATGCCCGCTTCAAATGGCCGCACGGTCGCGTCGCCGTCACGGGGTGCCAGCTGAATGGCGCCAACCAGCCCGCAGTTACGGATGTCCACCACCTGCGGACACTCGCGCAGCCCGTGCAGCGCACGTTCAAAATGCGGGGCCAGGTCGGCTGACTGGCTAATCAGCGCCTCGTTTTCCAGCACGTCCAGCGTCGCCAGCGCGGCCGCGCAGGCCACCGGATGCGCCGAATAGGTGTAGCCGTGGGCAAACTCAACTGCGTGCTGCGGCAGCGGCTGTGACATAAAGGTGTGATAGATTTCGCTGCTGGCTACCACGCCGCCCAGCGGAATGGCACCGTTGGTGATCTGCTTGGCGAAGTTGAGCAGATCCGGCGTGACGCCAAAATATTCCGCGCCGCTCCAGCGTCCCATGCGGCCAAAGCCGGTGATCACCTCGTCAAAAATTAGCAAAATATCGTGCTGCGTACAGATCTCACGCAGGCGCTGCAGGTAGCCGCGCGGTGGAATAATCGCGCCGGCGGAGCCGGACAGCGGCTCGACAATCAGCGCGGCAATAGTCGATGCGTCGTGCAGCTCGATCAGTTTCAGCATCTCATCCGCCAGCGCTTCGCCGCCGCTGGCGGGCTGGCCGGGGGTGAACGCCAGTTCAGGCTGCAGCGTATGCGGCAGGTGATCAACGTCCAGCAGCTGTCCAAACGCTTTACGGTTGCCGCCAATTCCGCCAAGGCTGGTGCCGCCAATATTCACGCCGTGATAGCCGCGCGCGCGACCAATCAGCCGGGTCTTATTGGGCTGCCCTTTGGCCCGGCACCAGGCGCGCGCCATCTTCAGGGCGGTATCCGCTGACTCCGATCCCGAACCGGTGAAAAACACGTGGTTAAGATCGCCGGGCATCAGGCTGGCGATGCGCTCGGCCAGCTGAAACGACAGCGGATGGCCGTACTGAAAGCCGGGCGAATAATCCAGTGTACCCAGCTGCTGCGCCACCGCCTGCTGGATTTCACGGCGCGTATGGCCCGCGCCGCAGGTCCACAGTCCGGACAGGCTATCGTAAATCTGGCGACCGTCGGCGTCGGTCAGCCAGCGGCCGTGCGCGGCGACGATAAAACGGGGATCCTGATGAAAATAACGGTTGGCGGTGAATGGCATCCAGTGCGCCTGCAAATTCAGGTCGGCGGTATTGATTGGCTGTGGCATCGGGTTTCCTCCGGCGGGTAATAAGCAGAGTTTGCAATCCGCACACGGTTAAGTTAAATGCTAATTAACTTGTCTTCAGTTATGGATTTACTCACCTGAATGAAAAAGAAAACGCTGGCCCAGGTCACCGACTTTGACCTCAAACTGCTGCGCGTGTTTAAAACCGTCAGCGAGTGCGGCAGCTATTCCGCTGCCGAAAGCCTGCTCGGCATTACGCGTTCGGCCATCAGCCTGCACATGAGCGATCTGGAGAAGCGGTTGGGCATGCGCCTGTGTCAGCGCGGTCGCGCCGGCTTTGCGCTCACTGATGAAGGACGTGAGATTCTGCGCCACAGCGAGACCATGATGGCGGCGGTGGAAGATTTTCGCCAGCAGGTCAATCAGCTGCACCAGCAGCTGCGCGGGGAGTTCAACATCGGCATCATCAACAATCTGGTGACGCAGCCGCGCATGCGCATCACCCATGCGCTGACGGCACTGCGCGAAAGCGGGGCAGGGGTGCGCATCAATATCAGTATGCTAACCGCGGCAGAGATTGAGCGCGGCCTGCTGGAAGGACGGCTGCACGTGGGCGCGCTGCCGATGACGGCACCGGTTTCCGGGCTGGCGTACGCCCAGCTGTACGATGAACCTGCGCGGCTTTATTGCAGCAATACGCATCCGCTGTTTCGCCACGCGGAGCAGCCGGAGCAGCACGCCCTGACGGCCTGCGATGCGATAGCGCCGCTGTTTCGCATGCCAGCGGAGGCGATTGCGCTACATCAGCAGCTAAACTGCAGCGCTACCGCTTCGGACCGCGAAGGGATCGCGTTTCTCATTCTCACCGGACGCTACATCGGGTTTTTGCCGGAACACTATGCCGCACAGTGGGTGGAGAAAAATCAGATGCGCGCCCTCGCGCCAACGCAATTCCATTACCTCAGCAAAATCGCCCTCGTCACGCGCCAGGGTCCGCGCCACAACGCCATCCTGCAACGCTTTTTGCAGGCGCTGGCGCTGGAGCAGCAGGGCAGTTAGCGCCTTGCTTAACGCATTCTAGTTACAACATACTTTTAACTTGTTGTATCACGCCAGCCTGAACACCGTGCGGGTAAAGTCTGACAGCGAAACGGAGGGCTGGCGCAGCGGTGAGGAAAAGTGGGCGAAAAAAAGGGGAGAACCCAATGTTCTCCCCTGATGCATAATGGCTTTATGCGCGCTGCGGTTCGCCGCGTACCGGACGATCGCCCGCCACGAAGTAATCCGCTTCGCTGCGCGGCAGCGGCTGACGGCCACGAATGTTGTCGGCGATCTTCTCGCCAATCATGATGGTGGTGGCGTTCAGGTTACCGGTGATGATCAGCGGCATAATTGAGGCGTCGACCACGCGCAGCCCCTGCAGACCGTGTACGCGACCTTCGCCATCCACGACCGCCATTTCATCGTTGCCCATTTTACAGGTGCCGCACGGATGGTAAGCGGTTTCCGCATGGTTGCGCACAAACTCATCCAGCTGCTCGTCGCTCTGGCACTCCAGCCCCGGACTGATCTCTTTGCCGCGATACTTATCCAGCGCCGGCTGGTTGATGATTTGCCGTGTAATGCGGATGGCATCGCGGAACTCATGCCAGTCCTGCTCGTGCGCCATGTAGTTAAACAGAATCGCCGGATGACGGCGCGGATCGCGCGACTTAATGCGCACGTGACCGCGGCTCGGCGAACGCATCGAACCGACGTGACACTGGAAACCGTGCGCTTCTACCGCATTCGAGCCGTTGTAGTTAATTGCCACCGGCAGGAAGTGGTACTGAATGTTTGGCCAGGCAAACTCTTCCCGGCTGCGGATAAAGCCACCGCCTTCAAACTGGTTGCTGGCACCAATCCCGGTGCCTTTGAATAGCCACTCGGCACCGATTTTGGGCTGGTTCCACCACTTCAGCGCCGGATAAAGCGAGACCGGCTCTTTGCACTCGTACTGCAGGTACATCTCCAGATGATCCTGCAGGTTTTCACCGACGCCCGGCAGGTCGTGCACCAGCGGGATGTCATGCTGCTGCAGCAATGCCGCCGCGCCAACGCCGGAGCGCTGCAGAATCTGCGGCGAGGCGATAGCACCGGCGCACAGCAGCACTTCACGCCGCGCATGCACGGTGTGCGACGTATCGCTGGCGCCGTGCAGATACTGCACGCCGACCGCGCGTTTTCCGTCGAACAGAATGCGATCGGTGGTGGCGTGAGTGATAATTTTCAGGTTCGGGCGCTGTTTCGCCGTATCGAGATAACCGCGCGCGGTACTGGAGCGGCGGCCCTGCGGCGTCACGAATCGGTCCATTGGACCAAATCCTTCCTGCTGATAGCCGTTGAGATCGTCGGTGCGCGGATAGCCCGCCTGCACACCAGCTTCAATCATCGCCGCGAACAGCGGATTGTTGTCCGGCTTGCAGGTGGTGATGCTCACCGGGCCTTCACCGCCATGATAGTCATTCGCGCCGATATCGCGCGTTTCTGACTTACGGTAGTAGGGCAGGCAGTCGCGGTAGGTCCAGTTTTCCAGCCCCGGCTGCTGCGCCCAGTTGTCGAGATCCATGGCGTTTCCACGGATATAGCACATGCCGTTGATCAGTGACGAGCCGCCCAGCCCTTTACCGCGTCCGCACTCCATGCGGCGGTTATTCATGTGCGGCTCAGGCTCGGTTTCATACGCCCAGTTATAGCGTTTGCCCTGTAACGGCCAGGCCAGCGCCGCCGGCATTTGTGTACGGAAATCAAAGCGGTAATCGGGACCGCCGGCCTCCAGCAGCAGGACGTTCACGCTGCTGTCTTCGGTCAGTCTTGTTGCCAAAACGTTCCCTGCGGATCCGGCTCCGATAATGATGTAATCAAATTCCATTAGTCGCTCCTCAGGTTATAGCTTAATTAAAATACCGACTGAAAACGGGTGAGTTCGACCTGCACAGACTTCACCTGGGTGTAGCTCTGCAGCGTCATCAGGCCATTCTCGCGGCCGATACCGGAGTGCTTATAACCGCCCACCGGCATTTCAGCGGCTGATTCGCCCCAGGTGTTGATCCAGCAAATGCCCGCTTCAATCTGGTGAATCACGCGGTGCGCGCGGTTGAGATCCCGGGTGACCAGGCCAGCCGCCAGACCGTATTCGGTGGCGTTGGCGCGGCGCACCACTTCTTCCTCGCTGTTGTAGGTCAGGATCGACATCACCGGCCCGAAAATCTCTTCGCGCACAATGGTCATCTCATCACGGCAATCGGTGAACACGGTCGGTTCTACCCAGGCACCGTTATCAAACGCTGCGCCGCTCAGACGTTTACCGCCGCACAGCAGGCGCGCGCCTTCGCTGATGCCGGATTCGATATAGCGCAGCACATTGTCACGGTGCGGGAAGCTGACCAGCGGGCCAAAGTTGGTGGCCGGATCGTTGACATCGCCGGCTTTGATGCGCGCTACGCGTTCAGCGATTTTTGCCTCAAACGCCTGCTGCAACGCCGTCGGCACAAATACGCGTGTGCCGTTGGTGCACACCTGGCCGGAGCTGTAGAAGTTCGCCATCATGGCGATGTCGGCGGCGAGATCGAGGTCGGCGTCGTCAAACACGATCAGCGGCGATTTGCCGCCCAGCTCCATGGTCACCTCTTTCAGCGTGGAGCCGGCCGCGTTGGCCATCACTTTTTTGCCGCTGGCCACGCCACCGGTGAAGGAGATTTTGTCGATGCCCGGATGGTCGGTCAGCAGCTGACCGGTTACCGCGCCGCGTCCGTTCAGCACGTTGAACACGCCGTCCGGTACGCCGGCTTCGCTGTAGATTTCTGCCAGCTTCAGCGCGCTCAGCGGCGTCACTTCGCTGGGTTTAAAGATCATTGCGTTACCGGCCGCCAGCGCCGGTGCAGATTTCCACAGCGCGATCTGAATCGGATAGTTCCATGCGCCAATACCGGCGACCACGCCAAGCGGTTCGCGGCGCGTATAGACGAACGAGGTATCACGCAGCGGGATCTGCTGGCCTTCCAGCGCCGGAATCAGGCCGGCGTAATACTCCAGCACGTCGGCGCCGGTCACAATATCCACCGCCTGGGTTTCACTCAGCGGTTTACCGGTATCGAGGGTTTCCAGTGCCGCCAGCTCATCGTTACGCTCGCGCAGAATATCGACCGCGCGGCGCAGAATGCGCGACCGCTCCATCGCCGTCATGGCCGCCCAGATTTTCTGGCCTTTTTTCGCGGCGGCGACCGCGCGATCGACATCGGCCTGCGCGGCTTCATGGACCTCGGCCAGCACTTCGCCATTGGCCGGGTTGATGGTCTGGAATGTGTCGCCCGCTGCGGCTGCAACGTATTGACCATCAATGTATAAATGCTGCTCGGTGAATCGGGACATGGTTGCTCCTTCCTCAGTGATTCGCGGCGCCAGCCAGCTGCTGGCGAATGAATTGGGTGGTGAGCGTTCTGGCAATCGCCAGATCAAACGGTTTGCCGCTCAGCGCGGCGCGCAGCCACAGGCCATCAATCAGCGCGGCCAGACCGTGCGCTGCCTGCCGCGCCTGCTCACGCGGTAGCTCGCGGCGAAACTCGGCGGCGAGCGTGGAAAACAGGCGACGGCTGCTGACGCGTTCCAGGCGACCCAGCTGCGGCTGATGCATGCTGCTGGCCCAGAAGTCCAGCCACGCTTTCATTGCCGCGCTGTGCACCTGGGTGTCATCGAAGTTACCTTCGACAATCGCCAGCAGACGCGCTTCGGTGTCGGCTGCCGCCAGCGGTTTCAGTCGTGCGGCCACCGCATCCCGCAGCTGACGCGTCACGTCGCGCATGGTGGCTTCCAGCAAACCGTTTTTGTCTTTGAAGTAGTGGCTGATGATGCCGGTCGAGACCCCGGCGCGCCGCGCAATCTGCGCAATGGTCGCGTCATTGATCCCGACGTCGTTAATGGTACTCAGGGTCGCATCAATCAGTTGCCGACGACGTATCCGCTGCATTCCCACCTTTGGCATGACTCCAGCTCCACCGCAATGTAAGACCCCTATTAAAACTTTTTTTGATTGCACGTTCAATATAAAAAAGAATCTTGTTAGGATACTGTGCTTCGGTTGTTATAAAAGCGCAACGGGAAGGTGAACATTGCACCGTGCCGCGCATTCAGGAGGGAAAACAGGAGAACAACACCGATAAGGTCGATCGCGACGACCCTGCTACTTCATTGAATAATTACAGGAAATTAACCAGAGGTAACCGATGATTAATCCACCTGCCAGTGAAAAAGACAGAATCAATCCCGTGGTGTTTTACACCTCTGCCGGACTGATTCTGACATTTTCACTTGTCACTATTTTTTACAGCGACCTCGCTGCCGGCTGGATTCAGAGCGCCGTCAACTGGGTGTCGTCCACCTTTGGCTGGTACTACATGCTGGCCGCCACGCTGTATATCGTGTTCGTCATCTATATGGCCTGTTCACGCTACGGCGCCATCAAGCTGGGCCCGGAGCAGTCCAAACCGGAGTTCAGCCTGCTGAGCTGGTCGGCGATGCTGTTTGCCGCCGGTATCGGTATCGATCTGATGTTCTTCTCGGTGGCGGAACCGGTCACGCAGTACATGCAGCCGCCGGAAGGGTCCGGGCAGACCCTGGAAGCGGCGCGTCAGGCGATGGTGTGGACGCTGTTCCACTACGGTCTGACCGGCTGGTCAATGTACGCGCTGATGGGCATCGCGCTCGGCTACTTCAGCTACCGCTATAATCTGCCGCTCACCATTCGCTCGGCGCTCTATCCGATTTTTGGCAAACGTATTAACGGCCCGATTGGCCACACGGTGGATATCGCGGCGGTGATCGGTACCATTTTTGGTATCGCCACCACGCTGGGTATCGGCGTGGTACAGCTCAACTACGGGCTGAAAGTGTTATTTGATGTGCCGGAAGGGCTGACGGCGCAGATGGCGCTGATTGTACTGTCGGTGGTGATTGCCACCATTTCGGTGACCTCGGGCGTGGATAAAGGTATCCGCATTCTGTCGGAGCTGAATGTCGCGCTGGCGCTCGGTCTGATTCTGTTTGTGCTGTTTATGGGCAAGACGGATTTCCTGCTCAACGCGCTGGTGCTGAACGTCGGTGATTACATCAACCGCTTTATGGGCATGACGCTCAACACCTTTGCGTTTGATCGTCCGACGCAGTGGATGAACAGCTGGACGCTGTTTTTCTGGGCGTGGTGGGTGGCGTGGTCGCCGTTTGTCGGCCTGTTCCTCGCCCGTATTTCCCGTGGCCGCACCATCCGTGAGTTTGTGCTCGGCACGCTGATTATCCCGTTCACCTTCACGCTGCTGTGGCTGTCGGTGTTCGGTAACGCGGCGCTGTACGAGATCATCCACGGCGATGCCGGTTTTGCCCAGGAAGTGATGGCGCATGCCGAGCGCGGGTTCTACAGCCTGCTGGCGCAGTATCCGGCGTTTAAGTTCAGCGCCTCGGTCGCCACCATTACCGGCATGCTGTTTTATGTCACTTCGGCGGATTCCGGCTCGCTGGTGCTGGGTAACTTCACCTCAAAACTGAAGGACATCAACAGCGATGCGCCAAACTGGCTGCGTATCTTCTGGTCGGTGACCATTGGCGTGCTGACCATGGGCATGCTGATGACCAACGGCATTTCTGCGCTGCAGAACACGACAGTCATCATGGGCCTGCCGTTCAGCTTCGTGATCTTCTTTGTGATGGCCGGGCTGTATAAATCGCTTAAAGTGGAGGATCACCGCCGCGCCAGCGCCAGCCGTGAGACCGCGCCCTATATTCCGGCGAGCAACGATCGCCTGAGCTGGAAAAAGCGGCTGTCGCGCCTGATGAACTACCCGGGCACGCGCTATACCCAGCAGATGATGGAAACGGTGATCTATCCGGCGATGCAGGATGTCGCCAAAGAGCTGGAGCTGCGCGGTGGCCGCGTTTCGCTGGAGAGCGTCGCGCCGGAAGAGGGCCAGCCACTGGGCTATCTTGATCTGCGCGTGCACCTCGGCGAGGAGCAGGATTTCGTCTATCAGGTGTGGCCGCAGCAGTATTCGGTGCCGGGCTTTACCTATCGTGCCCGCAGCGGTAAGTCGCACTATTACCGTCTCGAAACCTTCCTGCTGGAGGGCAGTCAGGGCAACGATTTGATGGATTACAACAAGGAGCAGGTGATCATCGACATTCTCGATCAGTACGAGCGTCACCTGAACTTTATCCATCTGCACCGTGAAGCGCCGGGCAGCAATATCACTTACCCGAGCGTGTAATATTGCGGGCAGCCGTGCAAGGCGGCTGCCCGTTAAATCGCGTTACGTTCCTCGCATAATTGCCAGCGGCAGCTAGACTCACTAGCTGACCTGAAGGGGAACAAAATGAAATTAGGTTTTGCGTGTAAGTACTTTGATTCTCAGGCTAAACAGCCGTTTCCATTTAAAACCACGACCCGCACACGTTTTCTCGCTATGGATCGTGACGCGGCGGCCACGCTGCTGCTGGCGCTGGCACAAAATAATCTGCAGAACCTTTATCTGACGCTGGAACACCTGGCGCAGCAGCCCGATGCGTTACGTATGATGCGCATTGGCAGCGATCTGCTGCCGCTCTACACCGTGCCGCTGGCCACTGAACTGTATGGCGATATTCTGCCGCAGCTGCAGCCGCTGTTTAGCCGCTGCGGCGAATTCGCCCGCGCGCATAACATTCGCCTGTCATTCCATCCCGGTCAGTATACGGTGCTGGCTTCGGATAATGATGACGTGGTGGATCGGGCGCTGGAAGATGTCGAGTATCACACGCTGTGCGCGGTGCGGATGGGCTATGGCAGGCAGTTTCAGGATTTCAAAATCAACATCCACATGAACGGCAAGCGCGGTATTGAAGGCTTTCGCGCGGCGTTTATGCGTCTGAGCCCGGAAGCCCGCAACATGCTGACGGTGGAAAATGACGAAATTTCCTGCTCGCTGGATGACGTATTGCAGGCGCGCGCGCTCTGCCCGGTGGTGCTGGATATTCACCATCACTGGGTGAAAGAGAACCAGTTTATTCAGGCCAGCGATGAACGCGTGGCGCTGATTCTGGAATCGTGGCGCGGCGTGCGACCGGTGCTGCACTATTCGATCGCCCAGGAAGGGCTGATCCCGGAGAGTGGCTTCCCCGATCAGGATCAACTCGCCGCCTCAAAGCCGAAGCTGCGCGCCCATTCTGACTACTATTTCAATCAGACGCTGAATGACTGGGCGCTGTCGTTTGATCGCTTCGACATCATGTGCGAAGTGAAAATGAAGAACCTCGCGCGCGACCGCCTGTATCACTATGCGCAGACGCGCTGATTAACTGCTTACGGCGCGGTAATCACAATCGCGACGCGGCGATTTTGCGCCCGGCCCTGTGCGCTGTTATTGCTGGCGACCGGCGCGCTCATGCCCAGACCGCGCGTCACAATATTGTCCCGTGGGATCGCCGCGCCCGCAGCCCACTGATCGGCCACCGCGTTGGCGCGCTTCAGCGACAGCTGCTGGTTGTAATCCGCTTTGCCGTAGTTGTCAGAGTGGCCGTCGACGCGCAGATGTTCGATGCCGGTGGCGGCCAGGTTTTTCGCCATTTGCGCAATGCTGGTTTTGCTGGCCGGCGTCAGATCAGATTCATTGATGCCAAACAGAATCTTATCGGACAGGCCCAGCCCCCAGCCTTCGGCATTTTCGCTAAAGCCGGCGTTGCGCATCGCCTGAATCTGCGCCTCACTGAAGCGCCCGGTAGACTGACAGCCGACACACGCCAGCACCATGACCAGCAAACATGATTTCAGTTTCATACGCGTACCTTACTCATTCCTTTGTTTTTATACATGTGCATATCGGCGCGCTCCAGAATCGACGCCACCGAATCCCCGTGCTGTGACCAGGCGTAGCCGATGGTCACCGATGTCGTGATCTGTGTGCCTTCCGAAATGACGATTGATTGCGCGATTGCGGTGCGAATATCTTCCGTCAGCTGCTGCAGATCGGCTTCGGAGGTGCGGCTGGTGATCAGCATGGCAAACTCGTCACCGCCCAGCCGCGCCACCAGATCATCCTGATACGCCAGCGCGCTCAGGCGCGCCGCGATGGCCTTCAATACTTCATCACCGGCGGCATGGCCCCAGTTGTCGTTAATGCTCTTGAAGCGGTCGCCGTCGAGAAACAGCAGCACAAAATTCTCATGCGCCAGCTGCTGATCCAGCAGCTGCGACAGGCGGCCAACAAACGCCGAGCGATTGGCCAGTCCGGTTAAGGGATCCTCCAGCGCTTTGGCCGCCAGCGAACGGTTATCGCGCAGCAGCGAGGCTTTCAGCGTCTGCATTTCGCTCAGCAGCGAGTTCAGATCTTCCGAAAACAGCTGGAACTCTTTGGTCGGATTTTGCGGCACGCGCGTTGAGAAATCGCCGGAGCGAATCACGTAATGGATGGCGCTGGTGATGTTGCGCAGCGATCGCAGAATGCCGCGATGCAGAAATTCACTCAGCAGGCAGGAAATCACCAGCACGCACAGCATGCCAATCGATAAAATCATCACCGAATAACGAATAAAATCGGCGGCGCCGCTGACGGTACCGGCCAGCATTAAGTGGCCGACTTTGGCTTCGGCGTGATTAATATCGATCGCCAGCGGCTGCTGATAGATCCAGCGCCGCAACAGCGTTTCATACCAGCCGCTCTCTTCCCGGCGATCGTGCCAGTCCACCAGAATGGTATTGCCCGCCGTGACCAGTTTGGCGGAGGCAAACATGCCTTCATTGCCGAGCAGAGCAATTTTGTTACGCGCATCGTAACTGTCTTCAAATACCGTTGCGGCGGTCAGGCTGGTGCTGAGTGTGGCGGCAATAAGCTCGAGGTTTCTTTTCTCATAGCGTTTAATAAACAGCAAAGACGTCGACGTCAGCAGCAGCCAGCACAGCAGTAATATCACGGCGGCATTGACGGTGCTGATTCGACGCAACTTATTGCGAATCGATGATTTATCTTTTTTTATGCTATCAAACTTCATCTTATTTGCTTCCTTTGCGGGACAGCAACAACACGTCCGGACTCACTCTGACACCGCTGCGCGCCAGTGAGTCAAGGTTGACCGAGAACGCGGTGTGATCGCGATTAAAGATCAGACAGAATGCCGCGCCCACCGTGCAGTCCGGGTTATTTTCCGCGATCGACAAAATGGCTTTACCCTGCAGCGTCGCCAGTAGCGCAGTTTGCTGCTGCGGCGTCTGATCGCCGAAATAGACGGCATCGCAGCGCTGGCGGCTGAGGTCGCTGGCTTGATCGATCCACACCACGCTGAACGGCGTCGGGCCCTGCGGTAGCGCAAGGTGTTGAGCTGAAGTGAATACGCACAGCTGTGGTGGCTGAGTTAACTGCGGCCAGTGGCTAAAACTGATAATGCCGCTGACGATACGGTTAGCCTGATCGTCACGCTGAACCGCACTGCCGGCCGCCTGGGCAGCAGGGAAACAGAGGAGATAAATAAGAGAACTCAGGGAAAGTAAGACGCGAGCACGCTGCAATAAACACAGCAACAGGCTGGCTCCCTTCATTTTTAATTGTAGTTGTAACATAGCGCTATCTCTGAACAGCAACCGGGAAATAGTACCATCGCCCTGTACAAAAGAGTATCGCCGTACGGACGCTGGCACCGCGAGCGGGCAGGGAAGAATAAATTCGTCAGGGCCGGATTTAAATAGAGTATTAAAAGAAGAATGAATAAAAACTCAGCAGGATTGGCGTAATAACAACGGCCAGCACCGAATATTCGGTTAGCGTAATTTGTGCCGCAGCGGTTTTTTTCGCGAAATATAATGGCCGGTGCTGGCGAATTTCCGCTTGATGGCTGAATGGCCCTGAACTGAACGAACTTTCAGCGCCACTCGCCGCATTTTTTTAATTAAAAATCTAAATCCTGACCGTTGCTGGCAATCACTCGCTGATACCACCAGAAGGATTTTTTGCGCAGCCGGTTGAGCGTGCCATTGCCGTGGTCGTCGCGATCGACATAGACAAACCCGTAGCGTTTACTCATTTCCCCGGTCGACGCTGCGACCAGATCGATGCAGCCCCAGGTGGTATAGCCCATCACCGGCACGCCGTCTCCAATCGCTTCACCCATGGCGCGAATGTGCTGCTGCAGATAGCTGATGCGGTAATCGTCTTCAATTTCCCCGCTGGCGGTGATTTCATCGTGCGCACCGAGACCGTTTTCCACCAGAAACAGCGGCTTCTGATAGCGGTCGTACATCATGTTCATGGTGATGCGCAGGCCGAGGGGATCAATGCCCCAGCCCCAGGCGCTGCGCGTCAGATGCGGATTGGTCAGCGACTTCACCACGTTGGCGGCGCTGCTGTTCTGTTCATTCATCTCTGCCGAGGCGCAGCGTGAGGCGTAATAGCTGAAGGAGATGAAATCGACGGTGTGGCGCAGCAGTTCGTCATCGCCTTCCGCCATGACAATCTCCACGCCTTTCTCGCGAAATACCCGTGCGGCATACGCCGGGTAAGCGCCGCGTGCCTGGACATCGATAAAGAATAAGTTCTCGCGATCTTTCTGCAACGCGGCCCAGACATCTTCCGGCTTGCACGACCACGGATAGAAGTTGCCGCCGGCCAGCATGCAGCCGATCTGGTTCTGTGGATTGATCTCATGGGCGATTTTGGTCACCAGCGCACTGGCGACCAGTTCATGATGCGCTGCCTGATACTTCACTTGCTCGTGATGCTCATCCGGCGCGAACACCAGACCGGCACCGGAGAACGGGCTGTGCAGCAGAATGTTGATCTCGTTAAAGGTCAGCCAGTATTTCACCAGACCATCAAACGCTTCGAAGCAGGTGCGGGCGTAGCGCGCGAAGAAATCGATCATTTTGCGGTTGCGCCACGAGCCGTATTCGGTGACCAGATGCATCGGCACATCGAAGTGGCACAGCGTCACCAGCGGTTCGATGCCGTATTTACGGCACTCCTCAAATACGCTGCGATAGAAGGCGATACCTTCCGCGTTCGGCGTCAGCTCATCGCCGTTGGGATAAATACGGCTCCAGGCGATGGAAGTGCGAAATACCGTGAAGCCCATCTCGGCCATCAGGGCGATATCTTCTTTATAACGGTGATAAAAATCGATGGCGTCGTGGCTCGGATAGAACTCATCGTCGCGCAGCGTCAGGCGCGGTTCCAGCCCCAGCTTGACCGCCATACGGTGTTCGCCGTGTGGAATCATGTCCACCGTGGTTAAGCCTTTACCGCCAGCGCGATAACTCCCCTCTGACTGGTTGGCGGCTAACGCGCCGCCCCATAAAAATCCCGCAGGAAATGTCACTTCAGACATCACTCACCTCAATCACAGTCCATTATTAATTTGCGCTAACCGGCTTTGCCGCTTCTGACTTACTGCTGCGCGGCGCGCTGTCCGTCACCGGAATATCTTCAAAGCCAAGCATCAGCGTCAGAACAAACGACAGCACCACTGACAGCACCATCACGCCAGCCACCCAGACGATACTCATCGGGTTAGTGGGATCGAAAAACTGCACGCTGGTAAACAGGCCCGGCGAGGCCATTGAGTGGCTGGCGAGGCCGCCAATGCCGGCCACCGCGCCACAGATAAAGCCGCTGATCAGGCTGGCAATCAGCGGACGCTTCAGGCGCACCGCCACGCCGTACAGCGCGGGTTCGGAAATGCCCGCGACAATAGCGGAAGCCGCCGCCGCGAAAGCCGTCTGCCGCAGTTCCGGATTTTTGGTTTTGAACGCCACCGCCAGCGATGAGCCGCCCAGCGACAGGTTGGCACCAATTTCTGACGGCATTACCATGCCTTCTTTGCCGGTTTCAGCGATGGTCTGAATGATGGTCGGGGTAAACACGCGATGCATGCCGGTCATCACCAGCAGCGGCCACAGCCCGCCCATGATCGCCACCGAAAGCCAGCCGAGATAACCATGTATGGTGTACACCAGCGCGGAGATACCGCTACCGATCCAGATACCTAGCGGGCCGATCAGGACGATGGCGATAGGCGCGGCAATCAGCACAATCAGCATCGGTTTAAGGAAGTTTTTGGTCACCGCCGGGGTAAAGCGATCAACCCAGTATTCGATGTGCGACAGAATCCACGTCATCACCAGCGCAGGGATCACCGTGTAGGTGTATTTCACCGCGGTGACCGGCACCGAAGCAAACTCCACCACCTGGCCCTGCGCCGCTTTGGCCATCAGATCGATAAAATTGGGATGCACCAGCACGCCGGCGATGGCAATCGCCAGCGACATGTTGGTTTTGAATTTCAGCGCCGCCGAGGCCGCCACCATCACCGGCAGGAAGAAGAAGGCGCCATCACCGATCACATTCAGGATGATCAGCGTCGACGAGCCTTTGGTCAGCACGCCGCCCATCTCCAGCATCATCGCCAGTAGTTTCACCATCGATCCGCCAATGATCGCCGGGATCAGCGGTGACATGGTGCCGACCAGCGCATCGAGAATGCCCGCGCCGATGCTGCGCAGCGTGATCTTCCGTTTCACCGGCGCGCTGCCGCTGTTGTCTGGCGTGCCAAGTTTCATCACTTCCTGAAAGGCGAGATTGACGTTGTTGCCAATGATCACCTGACACTGGCTGTCGGTGTGCACCAAGCCCATCACGCCGGGAATGGCTTTCAGGGTGGCGTTGTCGACGCGCGCGCTGTCTTTCACCACGAAGCGCAGGCGCGTCATGCAGTGGGTAACGGCTTTAATATTCTCTAATCCGCCGAGCGAAGCCACAATGGCTCGCGCGGCGTCAGCGTAGTTGGTCGCCATGAATGTTTGTCTCTGATTGTAGGGTAGAGGAAACGTCGGTTTCGTCTGGCTGTTTTGTGTTCATGAGAAACCGGTTTCACAAAATCATGAACAGACGTATTCATTCAGACAAGAAAAATCGCCATTCTCGTTTTGATTTTGTGATGTTGATCGGCTGGCGTGCGGCGGGATCTTCACCCGCAGGCGCAGGACGGCAAGAAAATTCCCCGTCTTATTCATCGCTTAGGTACACTGTGGCGATGAGCAGCGAAGCAGAGTGAAGCATGGCAACCATACTTGAGGTGGCAAAACAGGCCGGCGTGTCAAAAGCGACGGTGTCGCGCGTGTTGTCCGGCAACGGCTACGTCAGCCAGGAGAAGCGCGAACGGGTGTATAAGGCAATCGCCGAGACTGGCTTCCGGCCGAATTTGCTGGCGCGCAATCTGGCAACCAAATCCAGCCAGACCATCGGCCTGGTGATCACCAACACGCTGTATACCGGCAGCTACTTCAGCGAAATGATGCAGCATTCAGCGCGCATTCTTGAACAGCAGGGTCGTCAGCTGCTGCTGGTGGACGGCAAACACAGCGCCGAAGAGGAGCGCGCGGCGATTCAGTTTCTGCTCGATCTGCGCTGCGACGGCGTGATCATCTATCCGCGTTTTCTCACTATCGATGAGATGGACAGTATTATTGCCCAGCACCGCCACCCGATTCTGGTGATCAACCGCCGGCTGCGTCAGCACGACAGTTACTGCATCTACTCCGATCAGCAGCGCACCAGCGCCGAGGCGGTGGCGCAGCTGATTGCGCTCGGCCATCGCGATATTGCTTTTATCACCGGATCGCTCGACTCGCCGACCGGGCGCGAGCGGCTGGCCGGTTATCACGCGGCACTGGCGCAACATCAGCTGGTGGCGGATGACGCGCTGGTAGTGGAGGGCAAATGGCAGGCGCAGCACGGGGCGGCGGCAGTGGAAACGCTGCTGGCGCGCGGTAAATCGTTTAGCGCGCTGGTCGCCAGTAATGATGAGATGGCGGTGGGCGCGCTGAAAGCGCTGGCGGCGCATAACATTCGCGTGCCGCAGCAGGTTGCGGTGCTGGGTTTCGATGATATTCCGCTGGCGCCCTATACCATCCCGGCGCTGACCAGCGTGCGCATGCCGGTGACCGGCATGATCGAGGAAACCATTGAACGGCTGGTGTCGATGCTGGACGGCGGCGAAATGCGCAACCGCAAAACCTTTGCCGGCGAACTGATTCTGCGCGAATCCGTCGGTCCCGGCCCGTTTTATTCTGGCTGAAATCAGGCGTTGAGCAGCGCCTGCTTGAACGAATAGATGTGCACGCGCGCGGCCTCTTCTGCCCGTGCCACGTCACCCTGCGCCAGCGCCGCAATGATCGCGTCGTGCTCGGCAATCACCTCCTGCATGTGCTGCGCGCTCGACAGGGTGGTTGCCCAGAAGCGCTGCGCCTGGGCGTGAATGATGCTGAGAATATCTGACAGACGACCGTTGCCGGCGATGTCAGCCAGCACCTGATGAAACTCGCGGTCCAGCAGCATCATCTGCTCGCGGTCACGCGCCACGCTGGCGGCGGCGATGCGCTGATTCAGCGCCTGCAAGTGGGCGATCTGCGCCGGATTGACGCGCTGCGTCGCCAGTCGCAGGCACAGCGCTTCATTCACCAGCCGTACTTCAATCAGCTCCAGCGCATCGTCAATTGACAGCGGTGCCACCATCACGCCCTTACGCGGAATAATTTGCAGTAACCCTTCGGTCGCCAGCCGGTGTACCGCCTGATTAACCGGCGTGCGGCCCATTGCCAGATCCTCCATCACCTGCGCGGTATTGAGATATTCACCTGGCTTATAGCGCAGCGTAATCAGGCGATGCCTGAACGCCAGATAGGCCTGTTCATTCAATGAAACGCTTTTTTGTCCGGCCTGTGACTTCACATTTTCAGCAACTGAATCACTCATCACGCAGATCCTTATTGGGGTACTGAGACATCTTACACAAAAACCTGGCATGAAAATGGCTATCTTGAAATTGCAGTGAAATTTCACACGCATTTTTCATCAGGAGATCATCTCATGCATTTACGGTTTACAACCGACGCAACAGGCGCCTCCGTGCTGGATGTCGACATCAACCAACTGGTGATTGCCGGTTGGGTGGGACGCGACCAGGCGGCGGTGCTGCACCATATCAGGGAGCTGGAGGCGCTGGGCGTGCCCGCACCTGGTGCAGTACCGCTGTTTTATCGTGTGGCCACTCAGCAGCTGGCGCAGCACAGTCCGCTGGAAGTGGTGGGCGAACACACCTCCGGCGAGGCCGAGCCGTTTGTCTTCTTCCATCGCGGTGAATACTGGGTGTCGCTGATTTCCGATCACACCGACCGCCATCTGGAAACCTTCAGCGTGGCGCTGTCGAAGCAGGCCTGTATAAAGCCGGTCGCCGGTCATGCGTGGCGCATGGCGGAGGTTGAGGCGCACTGGGATCGGCTGGAGCTGCGCGCGTGGATCAAAGTCAACGGCGACTGGGTGACTTATCAGCAGGGCACGCTGGCGTCTCTGCTCACGCCGATGGATCTGCTGGCGCGCTATTTCGGCGATCGCCCGGTCAGCGAAGGTTTTGCGATGTCATGCGGCACGTTAAGCGCGATTGGCGGCATCCGTCCGGCCAGTGAGTTTCGTATGGCGCTGCACGATCCGCTGCTGAATCGCACGCTGGAACATCACTATGTCACCGGCACGCTGCCGGTGATTGCCTGAGGAGACGCGCATGATCACTTTATGGCAGGCGAGCCAGCAACTGCGCACCGGAGAGCTCAGCGCCAGCGCCGCGACGCAGCAGGCAATACGCGCCACGGAGCAGCCGTCGGGCGAAGGCGCACGCGTGTTTACGCGAACCTATGCCGCCAGCGCCGTGCAGCAGGCGCTGCAGGCCGATACGCGCTGGCAACAGCAGCAGCCGCGCAGCCCGATTGACGGGCTGCCGATCAGCATCAAAGACCTGTTTGATGTGGCGGACGAAACCACCGCCGCCGGCTCGCGCGTGCTGGCGGAAGCGCCGCCCGCCGCGCGTGACGCGCATATCGTCCAGCAGCTGAAACAGGCCGGGGCCGCGATCGTCGGCAAAACCAACATGACCGAATTCGCTTTTTCCGGGCTCGGTATCAATCCGCACTACGGCACGCCGGCTAATCCGTGGCGGCGCGGCGAAAAACGCATTCCCGGCGGCTCTTCATCCGGCGCGGCGGTGGCGGTGGCTGATGGCATGTGCCTCGCAGCGGTCGGCACGGATACCGGCGGCTCAGTGC
The DNA here is from genome assembly GCF_035783935.1 of Pantoea dispersa. Taxonomy (GTDB): domain Bacteria; phylum Pseudomonadota; class Gammaproteobacteria; order Enterobacterales; family Enterobacteriaceae; genus Pantoea; species Pantoea dispersa_C. Next base: position 82,839 of record NZ_JALKOV010000011.1, read on the forward strand.
GCATCCCGGCGGCGCTGTGCGGGCTGACCGGCTTCAAACCCAGCGCCAGCCGCATCAATCAGGCCGGCACGCTGCCGTTATCCGCGGCTCTTGACAGCATCGGCGTGATTGCCCACGACGTGCGCAGCTGCTGGCTGCTCGACAACGTCATCGCCGATCGGCCGTTGCAGCTGACAGAGCGAGATATCACCCAGGCGCACTTTGCGATTCCGCAGACCCGGGTGCTGGACGGGCTGGACCGCGAAGTCAGCCAGGCCTGGCACCACGCGCTGGCACAGCTGCGCGCGCAGGGTGCCACGCTCACCGAACTGCCGCTGCAGGAACTGGCGGAACTGGAAACCTTCAACGCCCGTGGCGGTATCACCGCCTGGGAAGCCTGGCAGTGGCATCAGTCGCTGCTGCAGAAACACGCGGACGGTTATGACCCGCAGGTGCGGATGCGCATTGAGCGCGGTGCGCTGCTGAATGAGGCCGACGCGCAGCTGCTGTATCAGCAGCGCGCCGACTGGCGGCAGCGGGTGGAGCAGGCGGTGGCACCGTTTGACGGTCTGCTGCTGCCCACCGTGCCGCTGATTGCGCCGACCATTGCTGAACTCGACGACCCGGAGCGCTATCGCCAGGTCAACCTGCTGATGCTGCGCAACACCAGCGTGATCAACATGCTGGATGGCTGCGCCATCTCCCTGCCTTGTCATCAGCCCGGCAGTGCGCCGGTAGGTCTGATGCTGGCCGCCACCCATGGCCACGATGCCGCGCTGCTCAGCTGGGCGCTGGCGCTTGAATCCATCCTGCAATGGAGTCTCTGAAAATGACACATCCCCACGGCATGCTGTTTGTCGCCACCAACGTCGCCGCTGAAGACGAAGCCGATTTTAATCAATGGTATGACCATGAACATGTCGCCGAGCGCGTCGCCATTAACGGCTTTCTCAGCGGCACGCGCTATCAGGCGCTGGATGCTGAGCGCAAATATCTCGGCCTGTATGAAACCCGCTCGCTGGATACCTTCACCAGCGCCGATTACTACGCTGCCTTCACGCGCCAGACGCCGTGGTCGGTAAAGAACCTTGAGCGGATGATCAAACCGATGCGCCGCGTATGCGCCATCACCCAGCAGCACGGTCAGGGCGTTGGCAGCCACCTTGCGGTGCTGACGCTGAAGGCTGGCATTGAAACTGCAACCCTCAACGCCTGGCAACAGCAGGTTGCCACGGTACCGGGCTATATCGCCTCGCGCTTACTGACGCCGGACATCACGCTGAGCACGCCGCTGCCGCAGGAAGATCGGACGCAGCGCGCCATGCAGCCGATGCTGCTGCTCAGCTGTTCGAGCGCCGATGCCTGCCAGACGCTGGCGGCCGCCGCGGCACAGGCGCTCAATGCCCAGGCTGAATGTTATTCGCTCAGCTGGCAGCTCACTCAACAGGAGATGGCTCATGGCTAATACCGATTCTACCTTACCGCACGCCACGCGTGCCGCAGCAGGGAAAACCACCACCGGCCGTCTTGCTGCGGCCAGTTCTATCGGCACCGCGCTGGAGTGGTATGACTTTACCGTTTACAACATCATGGCGGCGCTGGTGTTCAACCATGTGTTCTTCCCCAGCTTCGATCCGCTGGTCGGCACCATTCTGGCGTTTTCAACCTACGCGGTGGGTTATGTGTCGCGTCCGGTGGGCGGTTTTGTCTTTGGCCATCTCGGGGATGTCGCCGGGCGCAAGGCTGTGTTGATCACCACGCTGGTGATCATGGGCGTAACCACGGCGCTGATGGGCATGCTGCCGGGATATGCGGTGTGGGGCATCTGGAGTCCGGTGCTGCTGGTGGCACTGCGCTTCGTGCAGGGCATCGCATTGGGTGGCGAATGGGCCGGCGCGGTGTTGCTCTCCATGGAGCATGGCGAAGCCAGCAAGCGCGGGCGTAACGCCTCGTTCGCCCAGGTCGGGCCATCCTGCGGCACGTTAATTGGCACCGGCTTCATCACGTTAGTGACGTTGTCACTCAGCGGTGAGCAGTTCCAGGAGTGGGGCTGGCGCATTCCGTTCCTGCTTAGCCTGTTACTGGTGATGTTCGGCCTGTGGCTGCGGCGCGGTGTGGAAGAAACCCCGACCTTTGTCGCCATGCAGCAGGCGGAGAAAACCAGCCACACGCCGCTGAAAGAGGTGTTCCTGCGCTATCCGCGTGAACTGCTGATCGCCGGCGGCTCGCGCATCGGTTCCGACGTGCTGTACGCGCTGGTGGTGGTGTTCACCCTGACGTACGTCACCACTGTGCTTCAGCTGCCGCGTCCGCTGGCGTTGATGGCAACCATGGTCGGCGCGATAGGCAACGCGCTAACGGTGCCGCTGTTTGGCGCGCTGTCTGACCGGCTTGGCCGCCGCCCGGTGTACATTGCTGGCGCGCTGCTGGCCATCGTCTGGTCGTTTGTGTTCTTTGTGCTGCTGGACAGCACCCAGCCGTGGCTGATTGTGCTGGCGGTAGTGATCGGCCTGCTGATCCACGCGATGATGTACGGTCCGCAGGCGGCGTTTGTCACCGAGCAGTTCCCCAGCCACGTGCGCTATGCCGGTTCGTCGCTGGCTTACACGCTGGCCGGCATCATCGGTGGCGGTTTTGCGCCGCTGATCATTACCTCGCTGTACAAAGAGCTGGGCAGCACGCTGTGGGTGTCGCTGTACGTGACGCTGGCGCTGGCCATCACGCTGTTTGCTTTATGGAAAGCCAAAGAAACCGCGCATCAGTCGCTGTAATCACCTCTGGCGAGGGATCGCCATCTTTTCTCAAATGTTCATCTGCAGCGCCGGTTCGCTCTGCGGCGGCTCGGTGGAGATTTGCGGCAGCGGCAGCGGTCGCCCGATGTAATAACCCTGAATGGCATCACACGCTAATTCCTGCAGCTGCGACATCTGCACCGGCGTTTCCACCCCTTCCGCGGTCACCGACAACGCATAGGCTTTCCCCAGCCCAATCATGTTTTCCACTACCTGACGCGCCTGCGGCGAGTCGGCCAGCGGAAAGATAAAGGATTTATCAATTTTGATGCCGTCAAACGGGAAGGCGCGCAGATAGCACAGTGATGCGTATCCGGTGCCAAAATCATCAATCAGAAATCTCACCCCCAGCGCTTTCACCGCCTGCATCACCGCCAGGGTTTTGTCCGGATCGCTCAGCAGCGCGTTTTCCGTCACTTCAATCTCCAGCCGCTGGCTTGGCAGCCCGCTCAGCTGCAGCACCCGCATGATGCGTTCGGCTAAGGCGCTGTCCTGCAATTCGCTGGCGGAAATATTTACCGAGACCGCCATTTCCGGCCGGTAATGGGCAATATCCTCGCAGGCATTAAGCAGCACCCAGTCGCTCAGCGCGCTGATCAGGCCGGTCTCTTCGGCCAGCGGAATAAACTGATCGGGCATCAGTAAGCCCAGCCGCGGATGCTGCCAGCGCACCAGCGCCTCGACTGCGCTGATGCGCTGCGCGATCAGGTCATAGCGCGTCTGATAAACCAGCCGCAGCTGGTTATCCTGCAGCGCTGCGCGCAGCTCATGCTCCATTTCGCGCCGCTGCACGATTTTCTCTTCCATGTCGCGCTCGAAAAATACCCACTGGTTGCGGCCGCTGTTTTTCGCTTTGTAGAGCGCGATATCGGCGAAGCGCAGTAAATCGCTGGCGTTGTCGGCATCCTGCGGGGCCAGCGCGATGCCGAGGCTGCCGCCGATATGGATATCGTTGTCATACACCGGGAACGGCAGATTGAGCTGGGTGATGAGCTGCTGACACAGCGCGCTGATCTGCTCGCGGCTGCCCGCCTCCGGCAGAATCACCACAAACTCATCGCCACCCAGTCGCGCCACCAGCCCGTTGCCGTTAAGGGCGCTGCGGATACGTTCCGACACCGCATGCAGCACCTGATCGCCCGCCGCATGACCGTAGAGATCGTTGACCGGTTTGAATTTATCCAGATCGATCATAATCATTGCCAGTAGCGGCTGCGTCGGCAGCGGCAGGCTCAACTGACCGGTGAGGAATTCGCGCATCTGCACGCGATTGGCAAGGCCGGTCAGTTCATCAAAGTGCGACAGATAATGCGCGCGCGCCTGTGCTTCCACTTCCAGCGTCACGTCGCTGGCGCTGCCGCGAAAGCCGCTGACGCCGTGCGCCAGAGTGACGCGCTTGAGGGTCAGATTGCAGTAGCGCGGCTGATGCTGCGCCGAGAGATAGCGGCAGCCGCTCAGCGTGAGCTGACCGCCCGAGTCCGCCAGCTGCAGCAGGCGGGCGCGCTGGTGTTCATCGCACAGCAGGAAATCGAGCAGCGTGCGCTGCAACCACTCGTCGCTGGTAAAGCCGGTGACCACCGGAAAGCGGCCGGAGACCCAGCTAAAGCGCAGCTGGTCGTCCATCTCCCAAATCCAGTCGGTGGTGATTTCGGCGATATCGCGGAAGCGGCGTTCGCTGGCGCTCAGCGCCCGCTGGCTTTGCGCCAGCAGCAGGGTGCTTTCATCATTAAGCTGCGCTTTACGCAGCGCGTTGCGCATCAGCATGATGGCGCCAAACAGGGTGATCAGCATGGCGACCACCAGCAGCGGCAGCAGGGCGGTCAGCAACGTGCCGCCGGGGTTGCTGCTGGTCCAGCGCAGCATGGCGTCATGGCCGTCGGCGGCGACGCGCAAACTCTCCGCCTGCGGCGCTGCATGGGTTGCGCCGAACTCCACCCGCAGCGCATCAATGCCATATTCATGCCCCAGCTGCAGCAGCTTGTCCGGCGTCAGGCGATCGGCAAAGATCATCAGGGATGGTGGACCGGGCAGCAGCGGCACGCTGTTATCGCCACCGGTAGTGATCCACGCTGCGCTGAGCAGCACCAGCTGCTGGTTCACCACGACAAAGCGCGACAGCGCCTTACCTTCACTGCGCTGCAGCTGCTGACGTAAACCGGGCAGCACATTGCGACCGAGCCAGCCGGCGAAGTCGCGCTGCTGCAGCTGACCGTCAATCACGCTATAGGCCGTGTCGCCACGCGGCGAGACAACAAAGACGCCTTCGTAAGCGAAAGTCTGAAACAGCGATTCACCGAGATTTTGCCGCGTCCATGCCCAGTCTTTATTCAGCGTGCGATGCAGGTTCTGATACGCCTCGCCCCATTCCGCGTTATCGGAAAGGTGAAACTGCATCACTTCCTGGCGCGTCTGTAACGCTTTTTCCAGCAGCAGGCGATTCTGCCTTGCCTCCTGCTGGTTAAGATCGCTGGCGATAAAGCACAGCGTTACCAGCGCAACCATAAAGGAGAGAAAAATCAGCAGCACCATCAGCAGCATGGGCTGGCGCATCAGCCCGCGCATTTTGCCGCTGGTGGGGAAATCCATCAGTGAACGTTTCGCCATCATAGACTTATCACAAACCAGAAAAATGACATTTCATAAGTACGTTAAGAGTATCGGCATGATTGCGCCGAACCTGGGCGAAAATGTGAAAAAAGCGTGAGCGGAGCGGCAAAAACAGATCGGCGTTGCGGCTGCTGTCCGACTGTGCCTTGCTGCAATCAGGTCTGCACCAGGTCTGTTAATAAAAGGCCCTGCCGCTGCGTTTGCGGCAGGGCAATACGGCAAATGCCGGTAAACTTTTCCCGTTGCGCTAATAGCTTAGCGTTTATTTAAGAATGATGACTGTGAATATATTACAGCCATAATTTATCAGAGCATGATTTAACGTTCAGGCTGGCAGAGTTTCATCTTAAATTAATGCTGCGCTATCCAGGACTATTCTGGTTGAGTGTAAATCTTTGTCAGTGCTAATTTGCTGAAACTCATCTGCTCCTCTTTTCAGAGGGAACTTATGCAACCACGTATTACGCATCTTGATGGCATGCGCGGATTAGCGATCCTGCTGGTGATTGCTTATCACGCCTATGCGCGCTGGCCTGAACTGTTACCTTACGTCGCGAGCACGCAGCATATTCCGCTGGTCGCCTTTGGCTGGGTCGGTGTGCAGCTGTTTTTCATGATCTCCGGCTTTGTCATATTCATGACGCTGGATAAATCACACGGCTATCTCAGCTTCCTTAAAAAACGCTGGCTGCGCCTGTTTCCGGCGATGCTGATTGCCAGTCTGTTGCTGTATATCGCCGGGGTTTTTTTCCCGGAATGGTCGCTGATGACACCGGAAAGCCGCAATCTGCTGCCCGGCCTGATCTTTGTTAATCCTGAAACGCTGACGCAACTGACCGGCATTGAATTCCGCTCCATGGCCGGATCGTTCTGGTCTCTTTATGTTGAAGCGCTGTTTTATGTGATTATTGGCGCGGTCTATTTTACCCTCGGGCGTAAATATTGCCTGCCGGCGCTGATTGTACCGATGTTATTACTTACTGCCTCATCGGTATTGAAATCGCTCGGCTATCCATTATTGATTGATGTCATTTCTAAATTCGGCTTTATTCACTATGCCTGGTTTATGGTGGGCTGTCTGGTTTATGAGCGTCTGCACGGGCGCGATAAACGTTATCATTACGCGCTGACCGTGCTGGCCCTGCTGATTAATTTTAGCTACTACGTTAAAAACAGCGGCGTGGTCGCCGTGGTGCCGTTATTAGTAGTGATGCTGTTCTTTATCGCCAGCTTTTATTCCAGACAGATCGAGCGCTGGCTTTCCCTGCGCTTTTTCACCGCCATTGGTTTCGTCAGTTACGCACTGTATCTGATTCATGAAAATTTAATGATCGCGATATTGATTAAGCTTAATGGCTACATCAAAAATGAGGCGCTGATGACGATGCTGCCGGTGGTGGTTGTCTGCGTGCTGTATTACGTTGCCTGGCTGATCAGCAAATATGCCGAACCGGCGCTGCGTAACGCGCTGAAGTGGAAACGGCAGCCCGCGCCGCAGGCGGGCAGCGGGCTGTAACGCTGCGGGAGCCAGCGCTCCCGCGGTTGCTGTCAGACATCCAGCCGGTGAATCACGTTGACAAACTCGTGCACGCCGCTGTTAATTTCCCGCAGGCTGCGCGACAGCACGCTGATCTTCTCCTGTTCGGTCACCACAAATTGCCTGACCTCATCCAACTGCTGATACATCTGCTGGATCAGGTCGGCATTTTGCTCCACGACATGGGAAATCTGTTTGGTGGCACTGGCGGTGGAGGCAGCCAGCCGCCGAACTTCGCCAGCCACCACGCTGAAGCCGCGTCCGGCCTCGCCGGCGCGCGCAGATTCAATCGCGGCATTCAGCGCCAGGATGTTGGTCTGTGAAGCAATCAGGTTAATGGTTTCCACCACGTCGCTGATGCTTCGCGCGGAGGCAGTGAGCTGTGCACCAATTTCGGCGGCCGCGTTCACCTGCTGCGCCACCAGCCCGGAGTTGCGCACCGTCTCATCCAGCACTTCGTTGGCGTTATCGGTAATCTGTGAGGTCTGCTCAGAGGTGGTCAGCGCGATATCAGCCACGCGCTTCGCCGCCTCAACGCGCGCGGTAATATCCGAGGCGATCTTAATCACCTTGTAGACGTTGCCGTCGCCGTCAAACACCGGGTTGTAGCTCGCCTCCAGCCAGATGCGCTCGCCGCTGGCGGTCTTCCGCTCAAAGCGACCGACAAAATGCTGACCGTTGCCGATTTTGCGCCAGAAGTCCGGATTCTCGCGGTAAAAATTGTCGAAGCAGAACAGGCGATGATGCTGGCCGGTGATGGCTGGCAGGGTATAGCCCATGTGGGTGAGAAAGTTGGCGTTAGCGGTAATGATGTGACCGTCCGGCGTGAATTCAATCACCGCCATCGATCGATCCAGCGCCGTTATCACCGCCTCTTTATGTTCCAGCTCCTGATGGCGTGCGGTGATGTCGCTCGCCACCTTGATCACTTTGTACACTTTGCCGCGCTCATCGCTCACCGGAAAATAGGTCGCGCTGAGCCAGAAGCGCTGATGCTGCTTGTTGAAACGTTCAAAAATGCCGTTCACCGATTCACCGGCGGCCAGCGTTTGCCAGAAGGCGTAATAGTCGGAAGACTGGCTGTAAGCAGGGCTGCAAAATATCCGGTGATGCTGTCCCTGAATTTCATGCAGCTGATAGCCGGTGACCTGCAAAAATTGCGCATTGGCGCTGAGGATTTCACCGCCCGGTGAAAACTCAATCCACGCAACGTGCTGCTTTATCGCTTCAATATCCTTAGCAAGGTCGCCACTTTTGGCAAATGGCAGAGAAAGGCTCGATTTTTTCACCCCGAACATGAGAGACCTCAGGCGCTTGGTATGCTGTTGAACGAAATGCAGGCGCAGATGTGCGCGTGCTAACGCATTCGGTGCGTCCAGTGACGTCACCGCATGTATTCCCCTGTTGGCCATTACAGCGCTGCGCAAGGCGCACCGGCTGCTGTCTCGCTGCGCACACGGGTGCACAGGTGGGGTTTTAATGGTGTTACCTGCCTGATGTTGTTACAGCGCAAGCTGAAAGCTGTTTTTGCTATGCAACTTTGATTATCGACCGTGATGTAAAAAATGTGAGAAAAAAGTGATCGACTAAGCGCCGCCAGGGGAGAAAAGTTCCGGTCAGACTTGTTAAAAGATGCATGTTAAATGTATGTTAATGCCTGGGCAGGTGTCGCAATTAACACCTGATGACCGGATTTGAGGAGAATCACCATGACGACCGCGCTGTGCCAGCTGTTAAAACTGCACTATCCGCTGATTCAGGCACCGATGGCGGGCGTCTCCACGCCGCAGCTCGCCGCAGCGGTATCCAGTGCCGGGGCGCTGGGCTCGATCAGCGTCGGCGCGGCAACGCCAGCACAGGCGGCAGAGATGATTGCTCAGACCCAGGCACTGACGCGCGGCCCGATCAACGTCAACGTGTTTTGTCATGCGCCGGTGCGACGTGATGCCACGCGCGAGGCGGCGTGGATCAGCCGGTTCAGTCCGCAATTTGCGCAGTACCAGACCGCACTGCCGCAGGCGCTGACAGAAATCTACCAAAGCTTCACAGGCAATGAGGCGATGCTGACGGTGCTGGAGCAGGCGCGGCCAGCGGCGGTCAGTTTCCACTTCGGCCTGCCCGATGCCGCCGCCATCGAACGGCTGAAACAGCGTGACATTGTCACGCTGGCCACGGCCACCAGTCCGCAGGAAGCGCGGGAAATTGCGCGCAGCGGTATCGACATCATCGTGGCGCAGGGCTATGAAGCCGGTGGTCATCGCGGCCAGTTTGATCCGGGCGCGCCGGACCCGCAGCTTTCCACCTTCGCGCTGGTGCAGGCTATCCGCCAGCACACCACCTTGCCGGTGGTGGCGGCGGGCGGCGTGATGGACGGTGCCGGCATCGCGGCGATGATGCAGCTGGGTGCCAGCGGCGTGCAGCTCGGCACGGCGTTTGTGCTGTGTCCGGAGTCGGCGGCCAGCGCGGCCTATCGTCGCGCGCTGCTGGCGGGTGGCGAGCGTGGCACGGTAATGACGGCGGCGATCTCCGGGCGTCAGGCGCGCTGCGTGCGTAACGCATTTTGTGAATTGTGTCATGACGTAAAGCCGGAGGAGATTCCCGATTATCCGCTGACCTATTCACTGGGGAAAGCGCTGGCCGCAGCGGCGGCCGCACACGGCGAGCACGGCTTCGGTGCGCAGTGGGCGGGTCAGGGCGTGGCGCTGGCGCGGTCTATGCCGGCAGCACAGCTGGTGGAAACGCTGGTTGCAGAGTGGCAGCAGGCGTAAACAGGCTGCTGCCATTTATTGAGGCGCGTTACAGGCCGAGCGCGCGCGTTACCGCTTCCGGCATCGACGGACGCCCATTGGCAAGGCAGGTGGCAACAAACGTGGCTTCAGCGTACACCACGCCGTCGACCCTGATCTGCTGCACGAAATTCACGCGATTGCGCTTTTCGTTCTGCTCCAGCACGCAGGTGACTTCCACCTTGTCGCCTTTCACCAGGCTTTTGCGGAAACGCAGCGTGTACTCCAGCACCATATAAATCTTGCCCTGACTGAACTCTTCTTCGATATCAATGCCCAGCGCCTCGCGCATGTAGGCGTGGCGCGTCCACTCCATATAAAACGGATAGTACAGCCCGTCGACCACACCCTGGAAATCGATATGGCTTTCATCAACGTCATAGTGCTTTGCGAACATTTTTGCATCCTGATAAGCGCGTTGTGCAGAGAGGCAATGGATATACCGCAGATTACGCAGCGGGTAAACGGCAAGATGTTGCAAGGTAATTCCGCTGAAGTCGGGCAGGATTAGTGCTGGTAATTTCCCGTGCTGCAGCAGAAACTGACAGACGCATCACATATCCATAATCAACTGGCTACCTTTTTGTGACAAATCACGCAGCCCGGAGACATTTTTCTGCGCATAGTCGCGCGGCCAAACATAATGGTTTTACTATGTACACACAGGTTGTACAGAGTAAAACAACAACACTGGCCGATTTGCCCCAAGCCATGACTCTGTGAGGAACCCTATGTCTGACAAGATAACCCGCACGGCCGCTGTGCCCGATATTGAGCAGCAGACCGTAAAACGCGTCATCTGGCGTATTCTGCCGTTCCTGATCGTCTGCTATCTGATCGCGATTATCGATCGCGGCAACATCGGCATGGCGTCCCTGCAAATGAATGAAGATCTCGGGCTGAGCAAAGCCGTGTTTGGCCTGGCAAGCAGCCTGTTTTTTGTCGGTTATTTTCTGTTTGAGGTGCCGAGCAACCTCGCGATGCAGAAGATTGGCGCCAAAATCTGGATTTCGCGCATCATGGTCACCTGGGGCATTGTCTCGGTGTGCACCGCGTTCGTCAGCAGTGCGGAAATGCTGTATGTGCTGCGCTTCCTGCTGGGTGCCGCCGAAGCCGGTTTCTTTCCCGGCGTGATTCTTTACCTGACCTACTGGATTCCGGGGAAATACCGCGCGCGCGTGATTGCGACCTTTATGGTGGCGATTCCGGCAGCCAACTTTATTGGCTCACCGATTTCCGGCGCAATCCTGACGATGGACGGCTGGTTTGGCCTGCGTGGCTGGCACTGGCTGTTCATCATCGAAGGGTTCCCGGCCATTATTCTGGGCGTGCTGGCTTTCTTTCTGCTCAGCAACCGTCCGGAAAATGCCAGCTGGCTGACCAGCGAACAGCGCAACTGGCTGAGCGGCAAACTGGCCGAAGAGAATGCGCAGCGTAAGGCCATCGGTCATATCACGCTGTGGCAGCTGCTGCGTCACAAGCATATCTGGGTGATGGCGCTGATCTATTCCGGCGCGTCGGCGGCGGGTTCGACGCTCAGCGTCTGGTCACCACAGCTGCTGAAATCGTTTGGCCTGGATAACTTCACCACCGGCCTGATGAACGCGATCCCGTACGGTCTGGCATCGATTCTGATGATTGTCTGGGGCCGCAGTTCGGACCGCAGCGGTGAGCGTCGCTGGCACACCGCGCTGACGCTGTTCCTGATTGCCGGTGGGCTGCTGGCGGCGTTCCTGACCAATACGCTGGCGGGCAGCGTGGTGATTCTGTCGCTGGTGTTGATTGGTGCCTACTCGATGAAAGGGCCGTTCTGGGCGCTGGCCTCGGGCTGGATGTCCTCTACCACTGCAGCGGCCGGTCTGGCTGCTATCGGCGCGATGGCCAACCTGATTGGCGGCGGGCTGATGGTGAACGTTTACGGCATCATCAATGAGAAAACCGGCAGTCATGCGATGGCAATGATTCCTCTGGCACTGCTGTGCGCGGCGGGCGGGATTGCGGTACTGCTGATGGGACGCAGCAAAAAGCTGCACGTTGAAGCGGAACAGCCGGTGGCCAGCACCGGGAAATAATCTCATCAGCCTGTGCCAGGGACGGCACGCATCGGGCTTATCACGTCTGTCGTTCTCCTGCTTTCATCCTTTAACACATCCGTTTCCCGATGCGCCACAGGCACACCGGGAAACGCGACGTTATTACCGCTGCTCAGCGCTGCGCTGGCGCCACGGATCTTTCACCATGGCGACCGCCAGTGCACCAATCATCAATACGGCCGCCACCGCCAGCAGCGCCCACATAAAGCCGCCGGTAGACTGACGCACGTAACCGATCAGCGACGGGCCGAAGAAGCCGCCGAGATTCCCAATCGAGACAATCATGGCTAAGCCACCTGCCGCGGCATTGCCGGTTAAAAAGCCGGAAGGCAGCGCCCAGAACGAGGCCTGAAATGCCAGAATACCGCTGACGGTGCAGCACAGCGCCAGCATTTTGATCACCGGCGTATCGCTCAGCGCGCTGCACATCAGGGCTAGGGCGGCGATCACCAGCGCGCCGCTGATCCAGCGAATACGGTGCGCTGACGCATTGGCGCGGCGCGCCCATAGCAGCATGGTCACCGCCCCGCAGACATACGGCAGCGCGGCAAGGAAGCCGGTTGCCGTGTGGCTCACGCCGAGCTGTTTGATGATCTGCGGCATCCACAGTCCCACGCCAATCGATCCCACAATGCCGCAAAAGTTAATAAACGCCAGCAGATACAGCAGCGGATTGCGCAGCGCATCGCGCATCTGGGAGCCGTGCGTTGCCGCGATTTGCTGCTGCTCGACGGCCAGCCGGCGGCTCAGTAACTGCTGTTCACGCGCGGCCAGCCAGCGCGCTTTCTCCGGCCGATCGCTCAGCACAAACAGGCACATCACGCCAAGGATCACCGCCGGCAAGCCTTCAATCAACAACAGCCACTGCCAGTTACGGATATGCTCATGGCCGGTGATCTGCATCAGCGCACCGGAAATCGGCGAGCCGATGATATTGGCCACCGGAATGCCGACCAGGAACGCAGCAGTGATTTTGGCGCGCCAGCTGCCGGGGAACCAGTAGGTAAAGAACAAATAGATGCCGGGGGTAAAGCCCGCCTCCGCCACGCCTAGACAGAAGCGCGCAATGGCAAAGCTCACGGGACCGCTGATAAACGCGGTCGCCATCGAAATCAATCCCCACGAAATCATGATGCGCGCGATCCAGATACGCGCACCCACTTTTTGCATGATCAGGTTGCTGGGAATTTCAAACAGGAAATAGCCGATAAAAAACATGCCTGCGCCGAAGCCAAACTGTTCGGCAGTGATGCCGAGATCGGCATTCATGCCCAGCGCGGCAAAGCTGACATTGGTGCGGTCAAGGTAGCTGACCACGTAACAGATAAAGATAAACGGCAGAATGCGACGAAACGCTTTGGCGGCCGCCAGCTCACTGTCCTGAAAATCCTGTTCACTGAGCGTTTCATGGCGGGGTGGCACCGCAGCCGGCTGAGCCGGCGCAGGGCTGGATGTTGAGTGCAGGGTCATAGCAATCTCCGGTGCGTTCGGATGACGCAGAGTTGTAGTCAGAGAAACGAGGTATCGACGGCCGGTAAGGCGCGGCCTGGGGTGTGCTGGCTGCAGGTCAGAATGCTGCCGCTCACCGATTCGGTGATGAACAGCTGGTTAAGCTCGGCCCCGCCGAAGCACAGGTTAGTGGTTGAGCGGCCCAGCGGACTGAGCAGAATCTCTGCCGGTTCAGCCAGATCGTTCAGGCGCCAGACGCGCCCCAGACCGGGATTGGCGATCAGCAGTTCGCCGCGCTGATTGATGGTCAGCCCGTCCGGCCCGCTGGGTCCGTGCGAGGTAAAGAACAGTCCAACTTTGCTCACCGAACCATCCGCCAGCAACGGCACGCGCCACACGCAGTTGCCGCGCGTCATCGCCACGTAGAGGATTTTCTCATCCGGCGACAGAACCAGGCCGTTCGGGCTCGGGCAGTTATCCAGCAGCAGATCCAGCCGGCCGTCCGGGCTGAGCCGATAGACGCGTCCGCTGGCATCGTGCAGCCCGGTCTGGCCCTGATCGGTGAAATAGAGATTGCCGCGGCTGTCGGGGGTTAAGTCGTTGACGCCGCGAAAGCTTTCGCTGTTACGCCGCGTCAGCCACGGCATGATAGTGGCGCTGCTGATTGACAGTTTCATCAGGCCGTTACGGTAATCGGTGATGATCAGCGTGTCCGGATCGGTCAGCTTCATGCCGTTGGGCTCACCGTCATACTGCACCACCAGCTCCCAGTTGCCGCTCATATCGACGCGAAAGATGCGGCCATAGGGAATGTCGGTGACATACAGACAGCCTGAGGGATGCCACACCGGGCCTTCAAGAAAGGAGTCGGTAAGCTGGCCGCCGCGATTGGCGGCAGCCCAGACATTGCCGGCGTCAGGCCGGCGAAACGCTTCAGGCAGGCGCGAAAACAGCGTTAACTCGCGCACCTCCGGTACGGTGAGCACGGTCATGATACCGCCTCCTGCTCCTGCAGAACCTGCAACGCGTTGCGCGCGGCGCCGGTGCCCATGCGCACGTAAGCATTGTCGCTCACCCCGCCAATGTGCGGGGTAATAATCACGTTGTTGAGCGACTGCCACAGATGCGGTGCAGTCAGCGGCTCGCTGGTGAAGCTGTCCAGCCCGGCGGCACGCAGCGTGCCGTTTTGCAGCGCGGTCGCCACCGCCTGATCGTCAATCAGTCCGCCGCGCGCGGTGTTGACCAGAATCGCGCCAGGCTTAAAACGGGCGAGGGCGGCCGCGTTGATCATCTGGTGATTGCTGTCCGTCAGCGGACAGTGCAGCGACACCACATCGGCACGGCTGTACAGCGCATCCAGTGATTCAACCGCTTCACAGCCAGCCGGCAAGGTTTGCGCAAACGGATCGTAGGCCAGCACCTGCATCCCAAAGGCCTGACCAATGCGCGCCACGCGGCTGCCGATGGCGCCCAGACCGACCAGGCCGAGCGTGCGTCCTTCCAGCTCCAGCGATTTATGCTGCGCTTTATCCCAGTGTCCGTCGCGCATCCGGCGGTCCAGCTGCGGCACGGATTTAGCACAGGCGAGGATCAGCGCCCACGCATGCTCCGCCACGGCGGCGGCATTGGCACCCACTGCCGCGCGGACTGCAATCTGGCGTTCCGCCGCTGCCTGCTGATCGATAACGTCAATACCGCTGCCGTGTTTGGAAATCACGCGCAGCGCCGGCGCGGCGTCCATGATGCGCCCGTTGATTTTGCCGTAGCGTACGATGATCGCCTGAGGATTATGGCGTTCGCACAGCGCGATCAAATCGGCTTCCTGTGGCTGGCGTCCGGCATAGATCAGCTGATAGTCCTGCAGCAGCTCGACGGCTTCAGCAGCCAGATCGCTGCCGGTGATGAGGATAGTTTTTACGTTGCTCATTACAGAGATTCTCCTTCCGCTAACATACCTGCCGCGCGCAGTGCACCTTCCAGCCAGCCCGGACGTAAATCGCCCTGTTTGATACCGGCGATGCGGCGCGTTTCGGCGTCGAGCTTCTTCGCCGCCAGGGCGATGATGCGTTCCACATCCTGTCTGGCGATCACTACCACGCCGTCAGCGTCGCCGACCACCAGGTCGCCCGGCTCAATCGATGCACCGGCCACCGACACCGGATAGTTAACGCGTCCGGGAATATTTTTGGTTGGGCCGCTCGGGTTGAGGCCGGCCGCAAACACCGGATAGTTGCCCTGCGCGAGGGCGTC
The DNA here is from genome assembly GCF_035783935.1 of Pantoea dispersa. Taxonomy (GTDB): domain Bacteria; phylum Pseudomonadota; class Gammaproteobacteria; order Enterobacterales; family Enterobacteriaceae; genus Pantoea; species Pantoea dispersa_C. The sequence goes on from NZ_JALKOV010000011.1 coordinate 98,332, forward strand.
AGCATCACGTACCGCGCCATCAATGATGATGCCGGCGATGCCGGACGCTTCGGCCTGGGTTGCCATGATTTCACCCAGCAGCGCGCAACTGATGTCGCCTTTGCCGTCTACCACCAGCACATCACCCGGCTGGGCGATAGCCAGCGCCGCGTGAATCGCCAGGTTATCGCCCGGACGGACTTCCACCGTGATGGCCGGCCCGGCGACTTTCATCTGCGGCGACAGCGGCTTAACGCGGCCATGCAGGGTGCCGCGACGACCGGCGACATCGGCCAGAATCGCAGCCTGGAATGCGGCGGCCTGGCTGACGGACAGGGCGCTGACGCGCTCGATGTTGCGGTTGATCAGGTTATTTGCAGAGACAGACATAATTCACCTCGTGGTTTGTTTTACCTGGTACAACAATGTTGTACAATATAAAACAACTATATCGGCGATCTGACGCCGTATGCCAGTGTTACGAAGGTGTTTGTGATGTAAACACGATGTGACTCACAGTTTTCAGGTACACTCAGGACGGCACAAATCAGGAGGAAAAAATGGGAAATGAAGGCGTTAATGCGGTGGAGAAGGCGTTGTCCCTGCTGGATTGTTTTAAGCCCGGCGAAGAGAGCCTGTCGCTGACCGCACTGTCGCAGCTTTCCGGCTATCACAAAACCACTGTCTACCGTCTGATGAACTCGCTGGAAAGGATGGGTTATGTGGTGCGCAGTGACAGCGGTGTTTATACGCTCGGCCCGCGCCTGCTCTATCTCGGCAAGCTTTATGAGCAGTCATTCCATCTGGCCAGCGTGGTGCAGCCGGAATTGCAGGCGCTGGCGACGGCGACCAACGAGAGCGCCAGCTGGTACGTACTGGATAACGGCCAGCGTCTGTGCCTGTTTCGTGCTGAATCGTCCGATGGCCTGCGCCATACGCGCCTGCCGGGCACGATTTTTCCACTCGATCACTCGGCGATCAGTCAAGTGCTGCGTTACTGGGGCATGAACGAGGCGCTGTTTGATACGCTGCCGTCGCTGCCACTGTTCAGCTCGGGCGCGCGCGATCCGCACATCGCGGCCTTCGCCGTGCCGGTATTTGCCGAAAATGACCGGCTGACCGCCGCGCTGGCGCTGACCGGCCCGGTTTCGCGGCTGACGCTGGATCGCAAAGATGAAGAGTTAGGCGTATTGATGCGTGAAGCCGCTGCGCGCCTGTCAGTTAAACTCGGCGCGCGCAAGACCTTTTGTGATGCGGTTTATGCGGCCAAATAAGGCAGCAGATTAATCACTTATCGGCGGGCCAGCGGGCCTGCCGCACTCCTTCGGATTTTTCAAAGCAACACCTCAGTTAATGCTGTTTTCCCTGCTGCGCTAAGCCCGGTATACCTTGCGGAAACCAATTAAACGCTGGCAGGCATCATGAGCACCCATACCCGTATCCGCAAATTCAACACCAAAGATACCTATCCCAATCAGTCGCTGGACAACGACCTGTGTCAGGCAGTACGTGCCGGCAACACTGTGTACGTGCGCGGCCAGATTGGCACCGACTTCGAAGGCAACCTGGTAGGTCTGGGCGATCCGGCAGCGCAGGCCGAGCAGGCGATGAAAAACGTGAAGCAACTGCTCGAAGAAGCGGGCAGCGACCTGTCTCACATCGTGAAAACCACCACTTACATCATCGACCCGCGCTATCGCGAGCCGGTGTATCAGGTGGTCGGCAAGTGGCTGAAAGGCGTGTTTCCCATCTCCACCGGGCTGGTGATCTCCGGTCTGGGCCAGCCGCAGTGGCTGATGGAGATTGACGTGATTGCGGTGATCCCCGACGACTGGCAGCCGCAATAAGGAGCGCCAAACCATGACGTTATCGATTGTTGGACGCTGCGCGCAAACCGGCCAGCTGGGCATTGCAGTCAGCTCGTCGAGTATTGCGGTCGGCGCACGCTGTCCGTGGCTGCGCGCCGGCGTCGGCGCGGTCTCCACGCAGAATATCACGCTGCCGGCGCTGGGGCCGCGCATCCTCGATCGTCTGAGTCAGGGCGAGACGGCGCAGCAGGCGCTACAGAGCGGCCTTGCCAGCGATGACTTTTTTGCTTATCGCCAGCTCACGGTGCTGGCGGCCGACGGCAGCGGTGCCTGCTTCAGCGGAACGCAAACGCTGGGCGTGCATCACGCGCTGTGCGGCAGCGACTGCGTGGCGGCTGGTAATTTGCTGGCGAATCCCGAGGTGATTGCAGCCATGGTCAGCGCATTTACGCAGCAGCCGGGCGAACTGGCCGGGCGATTAATCGCGGCCATGCAGGCCGGGATGGCCGCCGGAGGTGAAGCCGGGCCGGTTCACTCGGCGGCGCTGGCGGTGGTCGGCGAACAGCCGTGGCCGCTGGTTGATCTGCGCGTTGACTGGACGGAAGGCGATCCTATCGCGGAACTGGATCAGCTGTGGCTGGCCTATCAGCCGCAAATGCAGGATTACCTGACGCGCGCGCTCAATCCCACGCTGGCACCCCGTTACGGCGTGCCGGGTGATGAATAAGCGTGAGGAGACGCGATGCTGACCAGCCGTAACCTGCTCGAACATTTGGTGGCTTTTGACACCACCAGCCGCGAATCCAACCTGGCGCTGATCGATTTCTGCTGGCGCTACCTCAGCGGGCTGGGCGTGACCTGTGAACTGATGCACAACGCAGAACGCAGCAAAGCCAATCTCTATGCGCGGCTCGGGCCAGCCGGCAGCGGCGGGGTGATGCTGTCGGGCCACAGCGATGTGGTGCCGGTCGATGGGCAGGCGTGGACGGTGCCGCCGTTTGCGCTGACCGAACGCGACGGCCAGCTGTACGGACGCGGCACGGCAGACATGAAAGGCTTTCTCGCCTGCATGCTGGCCGCGGTGCCGCATTTTCTCGCCCAGCCGCTGCGGCAGCCGCTGCATCTGGCCATCTCCTATGACGAAGAGGTGGGCTGCCTCGGCGTGCGTTCACTGCTGCAGGCGCTGGCGCAGCGCAGCGATCGACCGGCGATGTGCCTGATTGGCGAACCGACAGAGCTGCGTCCGGTGCTGGGTCACAAAGGCAAGCTGGCGATGCGTTGCGACGTGCAGGGCGCGGCCTGCCACTCGGCGTACGCGCCGCAGGGTGTTAACGCCATTGAATACGCCGCGAAGCTGATCCAGCGCTTAACCGTGATCGGTGAACGTCTGGCGGCGGCGGATCGGCAGGATGCGCGCTTCGATCCGCCGTTTACCACCGTGCAAACCGGGGTGATCCACGGCGGGCGGGCGCTGAATATCGTGCCTGACGCCTGCAGTTTTGATTTTGAAGTGCGCACCCTGCCGCAGGAGGATGCACAGCAGGTGGCGGATGAACTGGTGGCGTATGCGCAGCAGACGCTGGAGCCGCAGATGCGCGCGGTGCAGCCCGCCAGCGCCATCCGCTTTTACCCGCTCAGCGCCTATCCCGGGCTGGATACCGCCGCGCACAGTGCTGCAGCACAGCTGATTGCCCGCCTGTGCGGCAGCGATAGCTTTAGCACCGTGGCGTTCGGCACCGAAGGCGGACTGTTTGCCGCCGCAGGCATCCCCTGCGTGGTGTGCGGTCCCGGCAGTATGGAGCAGGGCCATAAGCCCGACGAATTTATCACCCTCGCACAGCTGGACGCCTGTGACAGCCTGTTACGCCGGCTGGCGGCCTGGATGTGCGAATGAACCCGCGACGAGCCACCCCGTCCGAATCCGGAGATTGTATGGTCAGTGCAGAAGTAACCCCGTTTCCGCAGCCGCCGTCGTCAATGCCGCACATGGCCAACGTGGCGGTGCAGCTGGATGGCGTCCTGAAGCGCTTTGGTGATGCCATCGCGCTGCATAAGATTTCCCTCACCATTCATGAAGGTGAGTTCATTACGCTGCTCGGCCCGTCCGGCTGCGGCAAAACCACGCTGCTGAACCTGATGGCCGGCTTTGCCGAAGCCGACGGCGGTGAGATTTTTATCGATGGCGATCTGGTGACGGAAATCCCACCCTATCAGCGCGAGATCGGCATCGTGTTCCAGAACTACGCGCTGTTTCCGCACATGACGGTGGAGAAAAACGTTGGCTACGGCCTGCGCATGCGCGGCGTGCCGAAAGCGGAAATCGCCGAGCGGGTCGAACAGGCGCTGGCGCTGGTGAAGCTGGCGGGTTACGGCCAGCGCAAACCGCGTGAACTGTCCGGCGGTCAGCAGCAGCGCGTGGCGCTGGCACGCGCGCTGGTGATTCGCCCGAAAGTGTTGCTGCTGGATGAGCCGTTCTCCGCGCTGGATAAAAATCTGCGTTTATCCATGCAGGTCGAGCTAAAGGCGATTCAGCGCAAACTCGGCGTGACCACGGTCTTCGTCACCCACGATCAGGGCGAAGCGCTGAGCATGAGCGACCGCGTGGTGGTGATGTCGGCCGGTCACGTGCGCCAGATTGGCCCACCGGATGAGATCTATCGCCGCCCGCAGGATCCGTTTGTCGCCGGCTTCGTCGGTGACGTCAATATTCTGCCGGGCCGCTACGCTGGCCGCGACACCAGCGCGCTGCTGGAGCTGGGCGGCAACACGCTGCGCCTGCCGGCCAAACGGGTGCAGGCCAGCGTCGGCGACCGGCTGGATGTGTATGTGCGTCCGGAAAATGTGCAGCTGGCGCCGCTCGGTCCGCAGGCGCTGCTTAGCGCCACGGTGCTGACCCACGTGTTTCAGGGCGATCACGTTGACGTGCACCTCGATATCCCGGCGCTCGGCAGTGCGTCGCTGTTTGCCCGCCAGTCCGGACTGGAGGCGCTGACGCGCTGGCCGGTCGGCAGCGTGGTGGGGCTGACGTTTGATGATGAGGGCGTTTGCGCCTTCGCCAGTGACGCACAAGGATAACGCATGGCAACGGAAACCATGACGGCGATCATCGCCGCGCAGCCGGGTGACGCAGACGTACTGACTGTGGTGCAGCGCCCGGTGCCACAGCCGGGACCGGGCGAAGTGCTGCTGCGCGTGGTCAGCGCGGGGGTTAACCGGCCTGATATTCTGCAGCGCAACGGCATGCCACCGCCGCCAGGCTGCAGCGATATTCTCGGGCTGGAAGCGGCGGGCGTCATCATTGCGCTCGGCGCAGGCGTCAGTGAACTGCAGCCGGGCATGGCGGTGATGGCGCTGCTCAGCGGCGGTGGTTATGCGCAATACTGCGTGGCACGCGCTGACCTGTGCCTGCCGGTGCCGGACACGCTGCCGCTCAGCCACGCCGCGGGCTTTCCCGAAGCCGCGTTTACCGTCTGGCACAACCTGTTTGAGCTGGGCCGTCTGATGCCGGGCGACAGCGTACTGATTCACGGCGCGGCCAGCGGGGTGGGCACGCTGGCGATCCAGTGCGCCCAGGCCTGTGGCGCGCGGGTGATTGCCACCGCCGGCGGTGCGGAAAAAATTGCCGCGCTGCAGCAGCTGGGCGTGTGGCGCGCCATCGATCGCCATAGCGAAGATTTTGTGGCGGTGATCCACACCCTGACCCGGGAACGCGGCGTGGATGTGGTGCTGGATAACGTCGGCGGCGACTACATTGCGCGCAACCTCAGCGTGCTGGCAGCGGGCGGGCGGCACGTCAGCCTCGCCTTTATGCAGCGCGCCACGGTGGAGATCGATTTGCAGCTGATCATGCGCAAAGGCTTAAGCCTGACCTCATCGACGCTGCGGCCGAAAAGCGCGGCGGAAAAAGCGCGTCTGGCGCAGTGCGTGCGCGCCCATCTGCTACCGCTGCTGGCCGCCGGGCGCATCACGCCGCGGGTACACCAGCGGTTGCCGCTGACCGCGGCCGCGCAGGCACACCGCATCCTTGAAGCCAATGCCAATATCGGCAAAGTGCTGCTGCAGCCGGACGCGGAGGCCACGCCATGATGGAACTCTATTACGCGTCCACCTCGGCTTACGTGCGAAAAGTGATGGTGTGCGCCCAGCTGCTGGGTCTGGCGGAGGAGATCACCCTGCTGGCGTCGGCGGCACACCCTGTCGAGCGCGATGCGCGCATTGCCGCGTTTAATCCGCTGGCCAAAGTGCCGGCGCTGCGCACCGAACAGGGGCTATGTTTATATGACAGCCGGGTGATCTGCGAATACCTTAACCAGCGCGGCGCGGGTCAGCTGCTGCCGGCAGAGGGCGAAGTGCGCTGGATTACCCTCACGCGTCAGGCGCTGGGCGATGGGCTGCTGGACGCCGCGCTGCTGGCGCGCTACGAAACCAGCGCCCGCCCGCCGGAAAAGCAGTGGTCAGCGTGGCGCGACGCGCAGCTGACCAAAGTGGCGGCAGCGCTGGCGGCCATTGAGCAGCAGGCGGCGCAGTTCAGCCGCACGCCCGACGATCTCGGGTTGATCGCCATCGGCTGCGGATTGGGCTACCTCGACTTCCGTTTTGCTGAACTCAACTGGCGCGCCACGCATCCGCAGAGCGCCGCCTGGTTTGCCCTCTTTGACGCGCATCCGGCGATGGCCGCGACGCGCCCGCACCTGTAACGGAGCCGCCATGTCGCAGATTTTCTTTCTTAACGGACCCAATGCCAATTTGTACGGCATGGATCGTCACGGTACCTACGGCAGCGACAGTTTTGCCAGCATCGGCGAGCTCTGTCAGCGCCGCGCGGAGGCGCACGGCCTCGCGCTGCAGTTTCGTCAGAGCAACCATGAAGGCGTGCTGGTGGACTGGATTCAGGAAGCGCGTCAGCAGGCGGACGGGCTGATCATCAACGCCGCCGGGTTATCGTACCGATCGGTACCGATTCTGGATGCGCTGCTGATGTTTGATGGCCCGATCATCGAAGCACACATGAGCAACATCTGGCAGCGCGAGCCGTTTCGCCATCAGTCGCTGGTGTCGAAAGCCGCCACCGGCGTGATCGCCGGGCTGGGCGCGCTGGGCTATGAACTGGCTATTGATGCGCTGGCGACGCTGCTACAGGAGCCGGGCGCATGACGACGCTGGTGTTTTACAGTGAGTTCGACAGCTTCGAGGCGTGGTCGGCGTTACTGGCTCCGCAATTACCGGACGTCACTATCTGCCGTGCCGATCAGGTTGAGGATGCCGATAGCGTGCAGTTTGCGCTGGCGTGGAAGCCGCCGCGCGGCTTTTTTACCCCGTATCGCCAGCTGAAATTACTGGTGAATCTGGGCGCGGGCGTCGACTCGCTGGTGGGGCGCGACGACTTGCCGGACATCCCGATCGTGCGGCTATCGGACCCGGATATGGCGCGCATGATGGCCGGTTATGTGCTGTTTGCCGTGCTGCGTTACGCGCGTGACATACCGGCGTTTGAGCGCGCGCAGCGCGAACATCGCTGGCACTACCTGCATCCGCGCGAGCCGGCGTCGATTCGCGTGGGCGTATTGGGGCTGGGCGAACTGGGCGCATATGCGGCGCGCGAGCTGGCCCGCCAGGGCTTTGACGTGCGCGGCTGGTCGCGCTCGGCTAAAACGCTGGACGGCATTCACTGCGTCAGCGGCATGCAGGCGCTGGATGCCTTTCTCGCCAGCAGCGACATTCTGGTGGTGATGCTGCCGCTCACGCCGGAAACCCACGGATTGCTGAATGCGCAGCGTCTGGCACGGTTGCCGCCGGGCTGCGCGCTGATCAACGTGTCGCGCGGCGCGATTGTCGATCAGCCCGCGCTCACCGCGGCGCTGCAGAACGGGCAGATCGCGCACGCCACATTAGACGTGTTCGATCGCGAACCGCTGCCGCCCGACGATGCGCTGTGGGGCATGGAGAATGTGCTGATCACGCCGCATCTGGCGTCGGTGGCGATCCCGGCCAGCGCGGCGCGTCAGGTCGCCGATAACATCCAGCGGGTGATGCGCGGCGAACCGGTGCGCAACCAGGTGTTCCCCGCGCGCGGTTACTGAGCGCGTCAGGCGACGCGTACCACCTGCGGATCGAAGTAGCTTGGTGCCGCCATGCCGGGAATGTATTGATCGGAGATGAACATGCGGCAGCGCTCGGCGAAGGCGTTGACCACCATCGACTGCTGTACGTGGGCCACCGTGGCATATCCCAGCAACATCGGCCGGTTCACGCCGGCGAGGCGCACGCGGATCACCCGCTTACCATCCTGCGACAGATTCGCTTTGGGCCGCACATTGGCGATGCCAAAACCGACGCCGTTGGCCACCATTGCGCGTACCACTTCCATATTACCGGAACGCATCACAATGTTCGGCGTCACGCCCGCTTCGCTAAACAGGCTGAGAAAATATTCGCGGCTCCACGGCATATCCAGCAGCACCATCGGCACGGTAGCGAGGTCCTGAATCGTCACCGCAGACTGGCTGGCAAACGGGTGATGCTCGCCGACCATCACATACGGCGGCAGCTGCGCCAGCGACTGAAACGCAATGTCGCTGGCCGGCACCAGATCGTAGGTCAGCGCAATATCGATATCGGCGGCGCGCAACTGTTTCAGCAGCTGTTCATGATTGCCCTCGACCAGCGTGATGCGCACGCCGGGAAAGGCGCGGCCAAAGCCAAACACCAGTTCTGGCGTCAGCATCGGCGCCAGCGTGTCGAGACAGCCGACGCGCAGCGGGCCGCGCACGTTATTCAGCGACTCCGAGGCAATGGTATACAGATTCGACATCTGCTCCAGAATCAGCTTCGCCTCTTTTAATACCTGGTGACCAATCGCGGTGAGCGACACGCCCTGCGCGTGGTGGCGCACAAACAGTTGCACCCCCAGTTCGGATTCGATGTGGGTGATGGCGGCAGAAATTGACGGCGACGACACGTGAATGCGTTCGGATGCGCCAATAATGCTGCCGGCTTCGCCGGACGCGACGAAGTATTCCAGCTGGCGCTGGGTGATGCGACTGAGCATGCAGATTCTCCTGGTGTCGCCAGCGCGATCTTGTCGCGCCAGCTTTTCTAATTACCCCTGTTTCCATGCATTTATCATGCCGGACAGCGAATAACAGCATAATCACCTGCCGGGCTGGTTACGCCCATTCGCTTCTGCCTCACCAAGGGTTAAGAAAATCCGTTGCAAAGCAGCGACTTTTTTAGCGTCAGAAATTCCGATGCAACGGCGAGGAAAAGGCTGTTTTACCGCAGCAGCGACCAGCGGCAGAATCGCTGTGACACCTGCTTTTCACTTTCGCACTGTTTTGGCGCAGCGCGCCGTGGCGAATCAACGGTGGTTCAGAGCAGCGATAACAGCCTTTTCATTCACTGGGGACAAAAATATGTTGCGTAAGATGTGTGCCTTAACGTTGTTAACCACGGGAATTCTGAGCGCAGGGAATGCCATGGCCGCCGACAAGCTGATTGTCAGCACCTGGGGCGGCAGCTTTAAAGATCTGATCGATCAAACCATCGCCAAAGAGTTCACCAAAGAGACCGGCGTCGACGTCCAGTTCGTCACCGGCGGCACCATCGATCGCCTCAACAAAGCCAAACTGGCGGGCGGTTCGCCGGAAACTGACGTGACCTTCACCACCGCGCACGTCGGCTATCTGTATGCCAACAGCGGCCTGTTTGAGAAGCTCGACATGAGCAAAATCCCTAACGCGGTCAATCTGGTGCAGCAGGCGAAAGTCAGCCCGTATCACCTTGGCGTGTGGGGCTACGTCTACACCATCGGCTACCGTCCGGATCTGGTGCCGAAAGGGGAAACCTTCAGCAGCTGGAACGACCTGTGGAAGCCGGAACTGAAAGGCACGCTGGCGCTGCCCGACTGGGATCCGAGCCACATCATCGCGGTGGCCGCCAAACTCTCCGGCAGCGATGCCGCGCACTGGCAGCAGGGCCAGGCGAAGCTGAAAGCGCTGATCCCCAACATCAAATCGTTCTACACCGATGATGCCAATAGCCAGCAGCTGATCTCCACCGGAGAAACGCCGGTGCAGGTGATGCTGTCGATGAACGCCTACAGCATGATTGCTGAAGGGGTCAACATTAAGCTGGCGATTCCGAAAGAGGGCGCGATCCTCGGCGTGGATACCGTCGGCATCAATAAAGGCAGCAAACATGCCGATCTGGCGTACAAGTTCATCAACATCGCGCTGAAACCGGAAATTCAGCAGCAGGTGGCGAAGATCTATCGCGGTAGCCCGACGGTAACCAACGCGCATATTGATCCGGAGCTGGCGAAGCTGCCGGGCATGCTGACCACGCCGGCGCAGTGGAATGCCACTATCAACACCGATCCGCAACTGCGCGCGGAGAAAACCGCTGAGTGGCGTCAGTGGTTCTCTGAAAACATCATGTCTCACTGATTGTCCTGGTGCTGCGGCGGGGCTGATGCCTCGCCGTAGCCGGTAACACCTATGCAGGCAGTAACGTCCATGACGAAAAAACCGACATTTTTACCCTGGTTCATTCTTCCCGCCACGCTGACCGCGATGGGGCTGGTCGTCGCGATGTTCGCGGTGATGCAGTTCAGCGTGCGCGCGTACATTCCCGGCTCGCTGGATGTCGGCGGCTTTACGCTGGCCAATTTTAGCGGCCTGTTTAAACGCATCTACGGCGATGCGTTTCTCAATACCGTGCTGCTCAGCGCCAAAACCGCGCTATTTGGGTTGCTGATGAGCTACCCGCTGGCCTATGCGCTAGTCCGCACCCGCACCGCGTGGATCAAATCCACCATTCTGATCATCGCGATTACGCCGCTGTTTCTTGGCGAAGTGGTGCGCACCTATTCGTGGATTATCGTGCTGGGTAACAGCGGTTTTCTCAATAGCCTGCTGCTGGCGCTGGGCATTATCAGCCAGCCGATCCAGTTTATGTTTACCCAGACCGGCGTGGTGGTGGCGCTGGTGCACGTCACCATGCCAATCATGGTGCTGATGCTGGCCACGGCGCTGTCACACATCAATCCGGACTACGAAAAAGCGGCTACCAGCCTCGGTGCCGGGCCGGTACGCGCGCTGCTGACGGTGACCATTCCGCTGTCGATTCCCGGCATCATCGCCAGTCTGACCACCGCGTTTGCCTGGACTTTCAGTGCCTTCGCAACGCCGCAACTGATTGGCGGCGGACGCGTCAGCACCGTAGCCACGCTGGTGTATCAGCTGGGCTTCTCCTCGATGAACTTCCCGTTTGCCGCAGCGCTGAGCATTGCCGGCCTGCTACTGACCATTCTGCTGCTGCTGGCGCTGAAGCGCATGACGCGCTTCCTGCACGCCATGGGAGGGCACTGATATGACCCGTTCGCACAATGACAAACTGATCGCGCTGCTGGGCAAACTGCTGGTGATCGCTATTCTGGCGTTTGTCATGCTGCCCACTGTCGTGGTGTTTATCTCGTCGTTCAGCAGCACCTCTGTGCTGTTCTTCCCGCCGAAAGGCTGGTCGCTGCGCTGGTTTGAGCGGGCGCTGAGCTATGACGATTTCCGTCACGGCTTCTGGTCCGGACTGATTGTCACGGCATGGGCGTCAACCCTGGCGGTGATTATCGGTGCCACGCTGGCGATTGCCATCGAACGCTATCGCTTTCCCTGCAAGCAAGTGCTCGAAAGCATTCTGCTGTCGCCGCTGTTTATTCCGCATTTCACCATTGGCCTCGGCCTGCTGATGCTGGTGTCGCAGCTCAATCTGGGACGCGGTTACGCGCTGGTGATTTTCTGCCACGTGGTGCTGGTGCTGCCGTTCGTGCTGCGCAGTGTCTATGTGTCGCTGAAAAATCTCGAGCAGCGGATAGAACTGGCGGCGGCCAGCCTCGGCGCATCGCAGCTGCGCGTAGTGTGGACCATTACCGTGCCGCTGATTCTGCCGGGCCTGTTTGGCGGCTGGCTGTTCGCGGCGATTCTCTCGTTCAATGAATTCACCGCCTCGCTGTTTATTACCACTCAGGCGACACAGACGCTGCCGGTGGCGATGTACAACTACGTGCGCGAATTCGCCGATCCAACGCTGGCAGCGCTGTCGGTTATTTATATTGCGGTGACCGCAACGATGTTAATTATCGCCAATAAATTTTTCGGGCTGGGGAAAATATTGAACGTCGATAGCGGGCATTAATTCCGCTGCGCCTTCAGGCCGCCGTCAGACAGTAAAACCGGGTGTTAATCGCCAGCGGCGCACTATTTCGCCGCGCGGGTGGCATGCAAACTATTTGGGGATGACCTATGTCAGTAGAAAAAATCAATACCGTGATTGTCGGAGCGGGTCAGGCGGGTATCGCCATGAGCGAACATCTGGCGCAGATGCAGATCCCGCACGTGGTGCTGGAGCGCAGCCGTATTGCCGAGCGTTGGCGCTCTGAACGCTGGGATTCGCTGGTGGCTAACGGCCCGGCGTGGCACGACCGCTTTCCTTCGCTGAAGTTTGATAACATTTCGCAGGAGGCGTTTCCGCCAAAAGAGCGCATGGCGCAGTATTTTGAAGATTACGTGAAGATGCTGAACGCGCCGGTGCGTACCGGCGTCGAGGTCCAGCAGGTGACGCGGCTGCCCGGACGCAGCGGCTTCCGGGTAGTGACCTCGGTGGGGGAGTTTGAAGCGGACAATGTGGTGGCTGCCACCGGCCCGTTCCAGAAGCCGGCGTTCCCGGCCATCGTGCCTGAAGGCGCGGTGCCGCAGCAGATCCACTCATCGGCCTATAAAAATCCGCAGCAGCTGGCGCCCGGTGCGGTGCTGGTGGTCGGTGCCGGCGCGTCCGGTACCCAGATCGCCGAGGAGCTGCGTCAGGCCGGCCGCGAGGTCTTTCTGTCGGTCGGCGAGCACTACCGCCCGCCGCGCGCCTATCGTGACCGCGATTACTGCTGGTGGCTGGGCGCGCTGGGGCTGTGGGACGAAGTGAAAATCAAACCGAAGAAACAGCACGTGGCCTTTGCCGTCAGCGGTTATGAAGGGGGGAAAACCGTGGATTTCCGCCGGCTGGCTCACATGGGGATTACGCTGGTCGGTATCACCGAGCGCTGGGACAACGGCGTGCTGCGCTTTGCGCCGGGGCTGGCAGAGAATATCGCCGAAGGCGACAGAGCTTATTTCGAGGTGCTGCGCGATGCGGATGCGTACATTGAGCGCAACGGGCTGGATTTACCCGCCGAGCCGCAGGCATGGGAGCTGTTGCCGGATCCCGACTGCCTGCTACATCCGCTGATGCAGCTGGATGTGCAGGCGGCGGGCATCAGCACTATCATCTGGGCCACCGGGTTTAAGTTCGATTTCAGCTGGCTGCAGGTGGATGCCTTCGATGAACAGGGCCTGCCATTCCACAAGCGCGGTATTTCTGCCGAGCGCGGTATTTATTTCCTTGGCCTGCCCAATCTGGTCAACCGGGCGTCGTCGTTTATTTACGGCGTGTGGCACGATGCGAAATATATTGCCGACCACATCGCGCTGCAAAATGCCTATACGGATTACGTGAAGTCGTAATTATTATTCCTGGTGCGCATCAATGCGCACCCTACGGAAGATCGACAATGACCGCACATACCGCTTTCTTGCAACGATTGAATTAGCACGATAAATCGTGCCGCTACACCAGGTGCGGCTGGAAGGTGCAGTAATAACAACGCGCACCAACCGTCGCGGCGCAATTTATTGCGCATTGGGCAGCAGTGCGGTGGACAAATAGCACGATAAATCGTGCCGCTACGCCAGGTGCGGCTGGAAGGTGTAGTAATAACAGCCCGCACCAACCTTAGCGGCGCAATTTATTGCGCATCGGGCAGCAGCGTGGAGGATAAATAGCACGATAAATCGTGCCGCTACACAAGGTGCGGCTGGAAGGTGCAGTAATAACAACGCGCACCAACCGTAGCGGCGCAATTTATTGCGCATCGGGCAGCAGTGCGGTGGACAAATAGCACGATAAATCGTGCCGCTACGCCAGATGCGGCTGGAAGGTGCAGTAATAGCAACGTGCACCAACCGTAGCGGCGCAATTTATTGCGCATCGGGCATCAGCGTGGCGGACAACTAGCACGATAAATCGTGCCGCTACGCCAGGTGCGGCTGGAAGGTGCAGTAATCACAGCGCGCACCAACCGTAGCGGCGCAATTTATTGCGCAACCTGACATAACAATCAGCAGATTCCAGACAAAAAATGCCGGTGGGCGATTGCTCGCGCACCGGCATCAGTTCAGTTTACTCAGCGGGAGCGTATTACAGCGCCATATCCTGCTTCGCAGACTCTTCGCGCGGTTTGGCCTGCGCAGGTGCCGACTGTTGATCGTCCATGTTAATCACTGGCGGTTTGGTCAGCTGCAGCACGGATGCGGTGTTATCCCATACCTGCTGGGTCAGCGCGGTGTTGCCGTTCAGCTTCTGGCCGAAGCTTGGCACGATAGCGCGGATCTTCTGCTGCCACTCCGGTGACGCGAACTGCTGTGGGAACAGCTTCTGCATCACGTTCAGGGTGATCGGTGCCGCGGTAGATGCACCCGGTGAAGCACCAAGCAGGGCCGCCACGGTTTTCTGCTGATCGGTCACGATTTCGGTACCCAGCTTCAGCACGCCGCCTTTCTCAGCATCTTTCTTGATGATCTGCACACGCTGGCCGGCCTGAATCAGTTTCCAGTCCTCTTTACGCGCGTTCGGGTAGTACTCTTTCAGCGCGGCAAAGCGATCGTCATCATTCAGCATCACCTGACCAATCAGGTATTTCACCAGGTCAAAGTTATCGATGCCCACGTGCGTCATCGGCATGAAGTTGCTGGTGGTGGTGGCGCTCAGCAGATCGAACAGCGAACCGTTTTTCAGGTACTTAGTCGAGAACGTGGCGAACGGCCCAAACAGCACCACTTTTTTACCGTCGAGGTTACGGGCATCGATGTGCGGTACCGACATCGGCGGTGCACCGACCGATGCCTGACCGTACACTTTCTCCAGGTGACGGCTGGTGACTTCCGGGTTTTCGGTCATCAGGAACGAACCGCCCACCGGGAAGCCGCCGTAGTTATCGGCTTCAGGAATGCCGGTTTTTTGCAGCAGCTTAATTGCCGCACCGCCCGCGCCGATGAATACGTATTTCGCATCCACTTCACGGTTTGCGCCGCTCTTCACGTCTTTGATGGTGACGTGCCATGAGTTGTCGCTGTTGCGTTTGAAATCAGTGACTTCAGAGGAGGTTTCCAGCTTGAAGTTCTGATCTTTCTGCAGGCTGCCGATCAGCTGACGGGTGATTTCACCGTAGTTGACGTCGGTGCCCACTGGCGTCCAGGTGGCGGCCACTTTCTGATTCGGATCGCGACCTTCCATCACCAGCGGTGCCCACTGCTCGATCTGCTTGTGATCGGTAGAGAACTTCATGCCCTGGAACAGGGTGGTTTTCTGCAGTGCCGCGTAACGTTTGGTCAGGTATTCGACATTTTTGTCGCCCCAGACAAAGCTCATGTGCGGGGTGGAATTGATGAACGAACGCGGATCGTGCAGCACGCCGCGCTGTACCTGGCTGGTGAGGAACTGGCGGGTAATCATGAACGATTCATTGATTTCCAGCGCTTTGCTCACGTCGATAGAACCGTCTTTACGCTCTGGCGTATAGTTCAGCTCCATGTTAGCGGAGTGACCGGTACCGGCGTTATTCCAGCCGTTCGAGGATTCCAGCGCGACGCCATCGAGACGCTCAACCATCAGCTGTTTCCAGCCCGGTTGCAGCTCCTGCAGCCAGGTACCGAGCGAGGCGCTCATGATACCGCCGCCAATCAGCAGCACGTCGGTTTTTTCTGGTGTGTTTTCAGCGTGAACCGCTGAAGAGACAAGCAGTGCCGTCAGCGAAAGCGCGGTCACAAGTTTTTTGGTCTGAGTCATGCCAGTCCTGTTTTATTTCAGTGCAGGTAACGTTAAAAATTCGGATGGCAAATTAAAAGATTGTTACGAAAAGATTAACTTGTTTTTAGTTAAATAAGTATTGAGGGTAATTAATTAACTTTTATAAAAGAAAGGTGGCGAAATAAACGACAGGAAAAGGGCAGCAGTGCGGGAAAAAGCAACAATATATCCGCTGGCGAAGCGCGGTTATTATTTATAACGACGGGCACGACTTAGGTCAAATTAAATCCGCTGCCGTGATGCCAAATCATGCATTATCACTGCACGGAGCGTGTTGATGATCTGCCCGCGAACTGGTTTACCCTACGGTCTCTGATGACTTGTTTAACTTTCGCGTGGACATGAGCATGGCGGGCAAAACCCTGTATGAAAAGCTGATCGAACAGCATGTGGTACGTCACCTCGACGATGAGGGGCACGTGCTGCTCTACATCGACCGGTCAATCCTCAACGAATACACCAGTCCGCAGGCATTCAGCGGTCTGCGTGACCGCCAGCGCCGCGTGCGCCATCCCGCCACCATTTTGCTCAATGTCGATCACGTCAATCCGACGCGGCCGGCGCGCGATGCGGCGATGACCGATGCCGGCGGCCAGCTGCAGGTGGATTACTTCCGCAAAAATGCGGAGCACTTTGGCATTGAGCTGTTTGACGTGCTCGACCCGCGACAGGGCATCGAACATGTGGTGGCGCACGAGCAGGGGCTGGTGATGCCGGGCATGGTGATTGCGGCTGGCGACAGCCATACCACGACCTACGGTGCGTTTGGCGCGCTGGGATTCGGCATCGGCACCTCGGAAATCGAGCATCTGCTGGCGACGCAGACGTTGATTTATCGCACGCTGAAAACCCTGCGCGTTGAAGTCACCGGCGAGCTGCCGTTTGGCTGCGCCGCCAAAGATATCGTGCTGGCGTTGATCGAACAGATTGGCGCATCTGGCGCAACCGGTTACGCCATCGAGTTCGTCGGCAGCGCCATCGATGCGCTGAGTATGGAAGGGCGCATGACGCTGTGCAACATGGCAGTGGAAGCCGGCGCGCGCGGGGCGATTATCGCGCCGGATGAGAAGGTCTACGCTTACATTGCCGGCAAACCACAAATGCCGGTGGGTGAACTGTGGCAGCAGGCGCTGGCCGAATGGCGCACGTTGCGCAGCGACGACGATGCAGAATTTGACCGGCGTCTGACCATTGACTGCAGCGATCTGGAACCGAAGGTCACCTGGGGCATCAGCCCGGATCAGACCTGCGCCATCAGCGGCCGCGTGCCGGATCCGGCTAACGAATCTGACCTGGTAAAACAGCAGGCGATGATAAATGCGCTGCACTATATGGGGCTGCAGGCGGACACGCCGCTGGCCGACATTGCTATCACCCACGCATTTATCGGCTCCTGCACCAACGGGCGCATTGAGGATTTGCGCGCCGCGGCGGCGGTGATTGGCGCGCGCAAAATCGCGCCGCACGTGCGCGGCATTATCGTGCCGGGCTCCACCCAGGTGCGACAGCAGGCGGAGGCGGAAGGGCTGGCAGCGATCTTTATCGACGCCGGCTTTGAGTGGCGTCAGTCGGGCTGCTCGATGTGTCTGGCGATGAACGAAGATGTGCTGGCGCCGGGCGACCGCTGTGCTTCTGGCACCAACCGTAACTTCGCCGGCCGTCAGGGCGCGGGCGCGCGCACCCATTTAATGAGCCCGGCGATGGTCGCTGCCGCGGCGCTGGCTGGCCATCTGGTCGATGTTCGTCACTATCTGCAATCCGGAGCCTGATATGCACGCTTTCACCACCCTCACCGGCAAGCTGGCGCCGTTGCCCGCCGCTAACATCGATACCGACGTGATCATGCCTAAGCAGTTTCTTAAAGGCATCGATCGGCAGGGACTGGACCGCGGCGTGTTCTTCGACCTGCGCTTTCTGGCCGACGGTACGCCGAATCCTGACTTTATTCTCAACCAGCCGGGCTGGCAGAACGCCAGTTTCCTGCTGGTCGGGGCCAATTTTGGCTGCGGCTCCAGCCGCGAACATGCGGTGTGGGGGCTGAATCAGCTCGGTATCCGCGCGATTATCGGCACCAGTTTCGCCGGCATTTTTGACGACAACTGCCAGCGTAACGGCGTGCTGACGCTAAGCCTGAGCGAGGCGGATTATCAGCGTCTGAGCGCGGTGGCCGCCGATGCGCAGCGCAACACCATCAGCGTGTCGCTGGAGCAGCAAACTATTCAGTTCGCGGATGAAGTGATTCACTTTACAGTCAGTGCCCTGAAGCGCGAGATGCTGATCGGAGGTGGCAGCGCGGTGGACTGGACGCTGCAATATGAAGCGGATATCAGCCAGTTTGAAGCGCAGCACTTTGCGCAGCGTCCGTGGCTGCAGCGCACCGGGAATCAGCCATGAGTGAGATTATCGATCGCGGCCCGTCGCCGTTCATTGCCGGTTTTAGTCTGCAGGACGTGACGCTGGATAATGGCGTCACGCTACGTGTAGCGAGCGGCGGCAAAGGCACGCCGCTGCTGATGCTGCACGGTCATCCGCAGAATCATCTGGCCTGGCGCAAAATTGCGCCGCAGCTGGCGCAGCACTATCAGGTGATCCTGCCGGATTTACGCGGTTACGGCGACAGCGATAAGCCCGCCAGTGACGCTGAACACCTGGCGTATGCCAAACGCAGCATGGCGCAGGACATCAGCCTGTTGATTGATGCGCTTGGTCTGCAGCGCGTGGCGTTTGTCGGCCACGATCGCGGCGGCCGCGTCGGGCACCGGCTGGCACTCGATCACCCGGAAAAAGTCAGCTGCTGCGTGTTTGTTGATATTGCACCGACCGCCACCATGTATGCGCTGACCGATCAGGCGTTCGCCACGCGCTACTTCTGGTGGTTCTTCCTGATTCAGCCGCATCCGCTGCCGGAAACTATGATTGGTCACGATCCGGCGTTCTTTTTGCGTAAACACATTGATGGTCAGCTGAAAACGCCGGGTGCGACCGAAGCGGCGGTGTTTGACGATTATCTACGCTGCTATCGCGATCCGGCGATGATCCACGCGGTGTGTGAAGATTATCGCGCCGCCGCCAGTATCGATCTGCAACACGATGCCGCCGACATCGACCGGCGCATTGCCTGCCCGCTGTTACTGCTGTGGGGCGAAAAGGGCACGGTCGGTCAGCTGTACGATGTGGTGCACACCTGGCAGGACAAGGCGCTGCAGGTGCAGGGCGAGGCGTTGCCGTGCGGCCATTCACCGCAGGAAGAGGTATCTGAACTGTTTCTGCGCCAGCTTCAGCGCTTCCTGGGATCTGTGTTATAACCACCTGGCGTTCACTCACCATGTGCTGTTATGAAAATACTGCTTGCCGGGAAAAGTTATCAGAAGCCGTTACAGGGCTGGCCGTCGATTGAAGACCTGTACGTGTTTATCAGCGTGGCGCGCCATGACGGTTTCGGCCGCGCGGCGATTGAGCTGGGTCAGTCACCGTCTTACATCAGTAAACGCATCGCCATTCTGGAAAAACAGCTGGAGACGCGGCTGTTTTTCCGTACCAATCGCGTGATGCGCCTGACGCCGGAAGGCGAAAAAGCGCTGGAGGGCGCACTGCAGGTGGTGCAGGAGATGGATGGCTTTCTCAATAACTTTCGCCAGTGGCGCGGTGAGCTGACCGGTGAAATTACCGTCGGCTGCTCGTTTGGCTTCGGCCAGGATTATTTGTCGGATGCGGTTTCGACATTCATCCACCAGCATCCGTCGCTGAATATTAAGCTGATGCTGAGCGATCGGGCATTTGACCTGCTGCACAGCGGCACCGACGTGGAAATTTGCGTCGGCGACGATCTCAATCCTTCCTATATTGCCCGCAAGATGATCGCCAACCGGCGCATTTTATGTGCTGCGCCCGCCTATTTATCCCGCGCCGGCACACCGGCCACGCTGGACGCGTTAATCCATCACAGCTGTCTGATCATTAATGAGCGCGATAATTCATTTGGCAACTGGGCGCTGACCAACGGTGAACAGCAGGTATTGTGTCGCCTGAACAGCCATTATTCTTCTAACAGCGGCAAGGTTATTCTTAACTGGGCATTACAGGCGCACGGTATTGCGCTGCGTTCGGCCTGGGATGTGGCGCCGTATCTGGCAACCGGCGAGCTGGTGGCGGTATTACCGCAGTGGTATCAGGAAGCCAATATCTGGGCGGTGTATACGCAGCGCGCGGCGGAGTCGCAGCGTATTAAAGTGTTTCTCGATTTTCTCGCCGCCTATTTTAATGAAAAAAGCCTGCCGGAAATGACGGGCAGGCCATAAACAGTAAAACGCGTTAATTCCAGCATCAGCCGTAAGCCACCTTGTCATTGATGTGATACAGCGTGGCGGTGGCAGCCATCACATGCTGGCCATCGTGGCCCGGCTCATGCGATTCAACATCGGTAATGTGATAACCGACCGCACCGGCCGCCTGCGCTTTTTTCACAATGGCGTCGGTTAATTCTTCCATTGAGGTAGCCCAGCTTACAGATGTCACGCCTGCCGGATGGATTGAGGATAATTCGCGGTGCGTCAGATCGGCGCGAATCAGAACCGGTTTAACATTTTGCGGTGTAAAAATGGAGATCACATCGTTAATTAACGCTTTCATGGTCTTACTCCTCAAAATAACAACAGAGCCGGAAATGAATTAACCGTTTCTGACATCATTGATTATTGGTTTATAAATACCGGCACAGCGCACGGTGAATCATCATGCCGGCAGGCTTAATAAACACCTTTTGAGATTATGCGTTTTAGCTTTAATTGCTAATCAGATGTTAAGAAAAGTTCCGCCACAACTCCGTCAATGTTTCGCTACTATTTTTTCATCTGGTTACATTTACCACGTAGAATAACAGGCAGAAGGAGCAGGCCATCCGTGGCCTGAGGTTTAAAATTCGCGCTGACCGCCCAGCTCAATCACCCGGTTGGGCGGAATATGAAACTGCTCATGGGCACGTAATGCATTGCGCTGGCAGAAGTGAAAAATTCCGCCGCGAATACGTGCCAGACCGCGACGTTTCTTCATCACCAGCGTATCGTGCGCGGTAAAAAATGACGCTTCATTCACCGTGCAGCCAAAGCCCTCCAATCCGCACAGATGCAGAATCTCCGCCATTGACGGCACTTCGCGCCAGCCGTAGGCCGCCGTGACCTGCCAGAATGACGGCGACAGCTGCGTAATGCTGATGCGCTGCTGGTTATAGACGCGCGGCGTGTCGGTGGTGCGGATATGCAGCAGCACCACGCGGCGGTGCAGCACGCGGTTATGCTTGAGGTTATGCAGCAGCGCCTGGGGAATTTCAAACTCCTTGCGCGCAAGGAAGATGGCGGTGCCGTCGACGCGGTTCGGCGGATTGCTCTCCAGCGATTTTACCAGCGCCAGCAGGCCATCCTGATCGTTATTCAGACGACGAATCAGGCGGTTACGCTCGCTGCTCCAGATCAGCATCAGCCCCATCATGGTGAGCGCCAGCAGCACCGGCACCCAGCCGCCAGACAGCAGTTTCATCAGGTTGGCGATGAACAGCGGCACGTCGACCACCAGCATACACAGCAGGAACAGCAGCGCCAGCGGCAGCGGCCAGCGCCAGTTGCGCAGCGCCACCACGCCCGCGAGGCAGGCGGTGATCACCATGGTACCGGTCACCACAATGCCGTAAGCCGATGACAACGCGGACGACTGACGGAAGGCCAGCACGATTAGCATCACGGCGGTAAACAGCAGCCAGTTCACCACCGGAATGTAAATCTGGCCGGACTCGGTATGCGAGGTAAAAATGATGCGCATCGGCGGTAAAAAGCCCTGGCGAATGGCCTGATGCGTCAGGGTATAAACGCCGGAAATCACCGCCTGCGCCGCGATTACCGTGGCCAGCGTCGACAGCACAATCAGCGGGATCTGCGCCCAGCCGGGGGCCAGATTAAAGAACGGATTGCTCAGCGCCTGCGCATCGGCGATCACCAGCGCGCCCTGGCCGAAATAATTCAGCACCAGCGCCGGCATGGCAATCACCAGCCAGGCGAGGCGAATCGGTGCTTTGCCCAGATGGCCCATGTCTGCATACAGCGCTTCCGCGCCGGTCACCGCCAGCACCACCATGCCCATCGCCGCGAGCGAGAGCGCTTTGTGGCTGAGCAGGAAGGTCAGCGCATAGGACGGGCTGAGCGCGTGCAGCACTTCCGGGTTGAGCAGAATACCGCGTACGCCGAGCGCGCCGATGGCCACAAACCAGACAAACATCACCGGACCAAATACCCGGCTGACCTTTTCGGTACCGTGTTTCTGAATAATGAACAGCAGCGCGAGAATGGTCAGCGCCAGCGGCACCACGTATTTTTCCAGCCCGGGTGAGACCACCTGAATGCCTTCAATCGCCGACAGCACCGAGATGGCCGGCGTTATCACGCCATCACCGTAGAAAAATGCGCCACCAATCAGACCGGCCAGCACGATGATATGCCCGGCTTTGCTGCCGACGTTGCGGCGGGCCAGCGACATCAGCGTCAGAATGCCGCCTTCGCCGTCGTGGTCGGCGCGCATCACGAAGCAGACATATTTCAGCGTCACGATCAGCGTCAGCGCCCAGAAGATCAGTGATAAAAAGCCCATTACCGCCAGCGCCGACGGCGCGCCGTCCGGCAAAATCGACAGACACTCTTTCAGGGTATACAGCGGGCTGGTGCCGATATCACCAAATACGATCCCGGCGGCGGCCAGCATGCCGGCAGGCAGAGACTGTTTCTCTGATTGACTCATACATTTCCTGTTTCTTCGGGGAGAAAGGGCGATGGCCATCAACCGCACTGGCGTGTCGCAATCACCCACTTTTATGCTGGCGAAGATAGCGTTTCAGCGGCGTAATCGGTAGGGGGTGGCGTTTTTTTGTACGCGATTTTTATACCAATCGGGCAAATTTTTACGCCATTTTTACACCGCTGCGGCTTTTTCAACCTGAAGTGTAGACGATTCAGACAGCAGGAAAAGCGGGCTGGCGTGCAGAAAATGGGGTGGGGGAGCGCAGGTAGTGAGATGATTAAAAATGCAGGAAATAGCGATGCTAAGACTTTGTACTAAAAATTATGTCCGTACCCTCTGACCGCACAATATGTAGCGGCGCGATTTATCGCGCGTTTTAAATGACCGCACCGCTGTGGGTAGCGCAATAAATTGCGCCGCTACGAGCGGTGCGGTAATCCTGTTCCTGCCTGTATTAACAGGCAAGTAATCCTTACCAACCCTTAATAATATCGCCTTTATAAATCTCGTTGGCTTTATCCAGCACGGCCTGCGACTGGAATGCCTCTTTCAGCTTCTGCACGTTCGGGCTGTCTTTATTGTCTTCGCGCGCCACAATCGCATTCACGTACGGCGAGGCTTTGCCTTCCATAAACATCCCGTCACGCGAGGCAGACAAATTCACCAGCGCAGCAAAATTATTATTGATGATCGACAGATAAACCTGCGGATCGTCCAGCGTACGCGCCAGCTGCGGCGTATCCACTTCCACAATCTTCAGCTTTTTCGGGTTGTCGGTAATGTCCAGCGTGGTCGGCAGCAGACCGGCTTCGGGTTTCACCTTCAGCAGGCCCTGCGCCTGTAACAGCAGCAGGCTGCGGCCCAGGGTGGTGGCTTCGTTAGACACGGTCACGGTAGCGCCATCCGGCAGATCCTGCAGGGATTTAATCTTGCGCGAATAACCGGCAATCGGGAAAACAAAGGTGTTAGTCACCACGGCAAACTTATAACCGCGCTCTTTAGACTGCATCTCCAGATAAGGCAGGCTCTGGAAGGCGTTGGCGTCCACATCTTTATTAAACAGCGCTTCGTTCGGCTGCACGTAATCGTTAAACGCCACCACATCGACGTCGAGCTGATATTTATCGTGCGCCACCTGCTTCACGGTTTGCCACAGCACTTCATCCGGTCCGGTGTTGATCGCCACTTTGATTTTGTTGTCGTTGTGATTATCACAGGCACTGAGCAGAGTGACAGAGGCCGCCAGCAGGGCGGTAAGCCATGTTTTTTTCATTGTTAGCAGGTTTCCTTATGTTTGCAGGAAACCGACTATATTATACGTCCAGACGTCTGTACATCCATGCGCGGTGCGATCGCCTGATATTTATCCAGCGCGCCTGCGTAAGCGCTACGGCTGCGGATGGTGCAGACAGGCCAGATAGCGGCGGCCCGACTGCTGCACCGCTTCATCGGCGTGCGAGAGAATCTCGCGGCCGGCAAACGCGCCGTACAGGCGTGTAAACGCCACGCCCTGCAACCGCTGCAGCATGGCTGTCACCGTGGCGCCGGCCAGCGGTAACATATTGGGATAGCTCCACATAAACGAAACCGCGCTGGCACCGGGTGTCACCTGCAGAATATCGCCGCTCAGCAGCACGCCGCCATCGTGCGCCCGGTGCAACACCGTGCCGCCGGCAAAGTGGCCGCCGAGGCGCAACAGCTGTACGCCGGGCAGCAGATCGCAGCTGTCGCCGTGCCAGCGTTGCAGACGCGGCGAAGGCCGCATGATCCACTCGCTGTCGCTGGCGTGCAGGTACACCGGCGCGTCAAAGGCGTCGGCCCAGTCCTGCATGGTGCTGTAATAGTGGGGATGGGAGATGGCGATGGCGTGCAGGCCGCCGAGCGCGCGCAGCAGCGTGATGGTGGCGTCATCCAGATGGGCGATGCAATCCCACAAAATATTGCCGTGCGGTGTTTGCAGCACAAAGGCGCGCTGGTTGATGGCAAAATCCGGTACGGTTTGCAGGCTGAGCAGTCCGGGCTCCAGCTGCTGCCACTTGTTCTGATGCGACGCGCGCAGCGCAGACTGATCGATCCACTGCTGCCCGCCGGGCGGCACGAACTGGCGTTCATCCTGACAAATGCGACACTGCGTAAGGGCAGGTTGCTGTTGCTGATAAGACGTGCCGCAGGCGGTGCAAATGGTGATCATGTTTTCTCCTCACAGTCTGGTGAGGATCAGTGTAGGCAAGGTACGAGGTTAGCGCGCGTTGTCCTGCTGCGGCTGCAGCTGATAAATCCACGCCGTCAGCTGCTGGCCGTCGGATGTGGTGACCTCAACCGGCACCCGGTCGTAGCCATCTTCAAACTCATCCAGCATCGGCCAGTGCAGCGCCAGCCGATCCGAGCTGAACAGATAACCCGGCACGCGCGCGCCGTGCTCATCCAGTACGATGCCGGGAAAATCGGCGGCCGCGCCCCAGCCGTTGGCATAATAGGTACCGCCTACCGTACCCGCCAGCCACTCACCGCCGATGTTCTCCAGAATGTGGGCATTGCACTGGCCCGGCTGCAGCGTGCCATAGACGAAAAGCGTGTTCATTTTCCCTCGTAAAATCATGCAAAAGCGCTACTGTACCTGCCAGCCGCCGTCCTGTCATCCGGCGGTGAACCGTCACTGCGGCGGCGACATTCTGCACTTCCGGCTGTGCAATCGCTCGTAATGTGAGAACGCGTGTAGCGTAAATGGTTAACGTAACCGCTGATATTTACATGTGCTGCCAGCCAGCGTTCTCTTTTCAACAGGTATCCGCGCTATGTTAAAGGGTTCCAGCCTTTGCCGGAGTGCTATCCGGGAATATCCGCACTCCGCCCAGTTTGATGGCAAAAAGTTTCGCAACGTCCGACCGCGTCAGTCGCTGAGCTTCAGCGAATACCGCAAAATGCTGTGGGATTTGCTGTTCAATAAACCCAAAGATACCCAGCCCGAGGTCGCGCTGCCGGTGCAGCCCATCACGGCCGCCGCGCTGGCACAGGCCGCGCCGAACAGCGTTTTTCGCCTCGGCCACTCTTCGCTGTTGCTGAAGCTCAACGGGCAATTCTGGCTGACCGATCCGGTGTTCGCCGAGCGCGCATCCCCTTTTAAGCGACTGGGACCAAAGCGCTTTCAGCCGGCACCGATTGCCGTGGCTGACCTGCCGCCAATCGAAGGCATTATTTTGTCGCACGATCATTACGATCACCTGGATTACCACACCATCATGCAGCTGAAAGATCGGGTGAAGCACTTTCTCACGCCGCTTGGCGTCGGCGATTTGCTGATTAAGTGGGGCGTGGCACCTGAGAAAGTCACCCAGCTCGACTGGTGGCAGGCGCAGGATATCGGCGGCATCCATTTTGTCGCGACACCGTCGCAGCACTTTTCCGGCCGTGGCCTGTTCGACAGCAACAAACGGTTGTGGTGTTCGTGGACATTAATTTCTGACCGGTTCCGCCTGTTTTTTGGCGGTGACTCCGGCTACTTCGATGGTTTCAAAGAGATTGGTCGCAGATACGGCTCGTTTGATGCGGCGTTTCTGGAAAACGGCGCTTACGATGCACGCTGGGCCGACATTCATATGCTGCCGCCGGACACGCTGCGCGCGTTTCAGGACCTCAACGCGCGCTGGCTGTTTCCGATTCACAACGCGGCTTTTGATTTAGCTTTTCATCGCTGGGACGATCCGTTTACGCAGATTGTCCAGCTGGCGGCGGAGCATCAGGTTCAACTGTGTCTGCCGATGCTGGGCGAGGGCGTCGATCTGTTACAGCCGCAGCCCAGCGCGGCCTGGTGGTAAACACAGCAACCCGATGGCCGCGAGGCGATCGGGTTGTAATGATCAGGTGGTGAGTTCGTCATACAGGCTGCGCAGCCGGGTGCGCAGAAACAGAACCGCTTTATGTTTGCGCGACAGCAGCGCCTGCACGCTACATCCGCTCTCAGTGGCCAGATCCTGATAGCTGAAGCCGAGCAGTTCGGTCTTTTCAAACACCTCGCGCTGCGCAGCTGGCAGTTCCGCGAGGGCGTCGTCCAGCTCTTCCCACAGCAGCGTCTTCAGATACTCATCCTCTGGCGTTTGCGCCACGCCAAACAGCGTTTCGGCAATTTCATCCTCGGGGAAATCCTCGTCATCAGCGGCACTGAACAGCGACAGCTCGCGTTTTTTCCGCGAACGATCGGTGATCTCGTTACGCGCGGCGCGAAACAGCCAGGCGCTGACGTTTTCCACCGGCTGTTCCACCTGCAGCAGTTTCCAGCTGATCTCCTGCAGAATATCCTCGGCCTCGTCGTGACGGTCGCTGCGGCCGCGAATAAAGGCGCTGAGCTTAGTGCGACAGGCGCTGAGGGCCGCCAGCAGCCGCGAATCCTGCGCCATGCCGCTTACTCTGTATCCGGGGATTTGGCGGGCGCATCGTCTGCGGCTGGCCGCGCATCATCACGCTGGCTGCGGCGATCGTGCCAGTCACAACGTCCGCCATGATGACCACGACCACCGAAACGCTCGCGCCGCTGCTGCATAAAGGCTTCGCGCTGCTCCGGCGTCATTTGCATCCAGCGTTCATGCATGCGGCGGCGCGCCATGCCAAACATGCCGGGACGGATGCCCAGCCCGCCGAACAGGATGCGGCACAGCACCAGCAGCCCGAGCGCCTGCCAGAAGCCAATACTTTTTACGCCGGTCAACTCCGGCAGCAGCGCATTCCACAGCGACATCACCAGCAGGCCAAGGGCGGCAAACAGCGCCACGCCGAGCAGCAGCGGTTTCGCCAGGCGGTGATGGCCAAAACGGTGACCACGTGGGTGCATATCAAAATCTCTCATCGGGGTTCCTCATTACAGTGTCAGAGCATGTGTGTGAGGAGGTAGACGAATCAGCAACCAAAATATTGCTGACCGAAGGCAAAAAATTTGCGGGTTATGACCGCAAAGCCGCTGGCTTGACTTCTTGCCTGCCTGCCAGTAGGTTGACCGATCTGTTGATCTACCGGATAACGTTATGACCGCGCGTTCCTCAAAAGCCAGCGAAATCATGGCCTGTACCCGCCAGTTGCTCACCGCCGGCGGCTATAAAAGCTTCAGCTACGCCGATATTGCGGCGCAGGTGGATATCCGCAAGGCCAGCATTCACCATCATTTTCCCGGCAAGGCCGATCTGGTGAAAGCCGTGGTGGAAGAGTATCGCGCGGAAGCGCAGGCGGGTATGCGGGCGATGGATGAACAGATCAACGATCCGCTAAATGAAGTGAAAGCCTATGTTGATTTCTGGGCGCACTGTATCAAAGAGGGCACGTCGCCTTTCTGCATCTGCGCGATGCTGGCGGCGGAAATGCCCACGCTGCCGCCGGATGTCGCCACCGAAGTCAGCGGCCACTTCAGCGATCTCTCGGGCTGGTTAGCGCGCCAGCTGGAGAGAGGCGCTGACAGCGGCGTTTTTCAGCTCAGCGACAGCGCCGAAAACGAAGCCAAAACCCTGATGGCCGGCGTGCACGGCGCGATGCTGGCAGCGCGGGCGTTTAATAATGCCGGGGTATTCGAGCAGATTGCCAGGCCGCTGCTGCATAAGCTGATTAAAGCGGGTTGAGCCTGTTCTGCGGCTGATTTTGCTAAGCTTATTGCTTTGATAGCAACTCATGTGGAAGCTGCATGTCGTCATCACTTGAATCCGCGTCCGGCCAGCCAATCATTCTCTATGATGGACAATGCAAGCTGTGCAATGCCTGGGTGATTTTTCTGCTGCGCCACCAACTGCCGCGCGATTATCATTTTGCGGCGATCCAGAGCGAGCGCGGCAAACAGCTGCTGCAGCGCGCCGGATTACCGCACGATAACATCCGCACCATCGTGTTAATGCGCGATGGCCAGCACTGGCTGCGCGCGCAGGCCATCTGTCGCATTATGAACTCGCTGCCCTGGCCGTGGCGCGCCTGCGGCGTGCTGCGTTATCTGCCGGACGGGCTAACCAATCTGATCTACAACCTGATTGCCCGCAATCGCTATCGCCTGTTTGGCCGTTATGACCAGGTGCACACGATTGAAGCCGATTATCCGGGACGATTTTTGTCCGATTAACGGCGCCGGCTGACACTGAACGGCTGTTAACGTCGGGTGAAGCGGGTCACAAAACCCAATGATGCTTTTTCAGCGATTTATGGCTGTGGCAACAGCGTTTTGATGTTAACTCATTGTTAATGAATATATTGCATTACCGTGCGGTGCGATTAATGCGTCAGACGCATCAGGCGATGCGTTTATTGCGCTTATTAACCTCCGTTTTCTGATCCAGTCTTCCGAAGCAGGCGCGACTGATAACAGCGCCAGGGACAAACTGGAGATACTTATGCATTCCTCTGCCTTACCGATGACCACCCGAGCCCGGATCGGCGCAATTTTTCGCGTCACCTCCGGCAATTTCCTCGAACAGTTCGATTTCTTCCTGTTCGGTTTCTATGCCACCTATATCGCGCACACCTTTTTCCCCGCCAGCAGCGAATTCGCGTCGCTGATGATGACCTTTGCGGTGTTCGGTGCCGGCTTCCTGATGCGGCCGATTGGCGCGATTGTGCTGGGCGCTTATATCGATAAGGTTGGCCGGCGCAAAGGGCTGATCGTCACGCTGTCGATCATGGCGGCGGGCACCTTCCTGATTGTGCTGATTCCGTCGTATCAGTCGATTGGCCTGTGGGCGCCGCTGCTGGTGCTGATTGGTCGTCTGCTGCAGGGCTTCTCGGCCGGAGCCGAACTGGGTGGCGTGTCGGTGTATCTGGCAGAAATTGCTACGCCGGGGCGCAAAGGTTTCTACACCAGCTGGCAATCCGGCAGTCAGCAGGTTGCCATCATGGTCGCTGCCGCAATGGGCTTTGCGCTTAATGCCGCGCTGGAGCAGAGCGCCATCAGCGCCTGGGGCTGGCGTATTCCGTTCCTGTTTGGCTGCCTGATCGTGCCGTTTATCTTTATTCTGCGCCGCCGTCTGGAGGAGACGCAGGAGTTCAGCGCGCGCCGTCATCATCTGGATATGCGTCAGGTTTTCAGCACGCTGTTGCAGAACTGGCCGGTGGTGATTGCGGGGATGCTGATGGTGGCGATGACCACCACCGCGTTCTACCTCATTACCGTCTATGCGCCGACCTTCGGCAAAAAAGTGCTGATGCTGAGCGCCTCGGACAGCCTGCTGGTGACGCTGCTGGTGGCCATCTCCAACTTTATCTGGCTGCCAATTGGCGGTGCGCTGTCGGACCGCTTTGGCCGCAAACCGGTGCTGCTGACGATGACGCTGCTGGCGCTGGCCACTGCCTATCCGGCACTGACGCTGCTGGCGCAGACGCCGACCTTCAGCATGATGCTGAGCGTGCTGCTGTGGCTGTCGTTTATTTACGGCCTGTATAACGGGGCGATGATTCCGGCGCTGACCGAAGTGATGCCAGCAGAAGTGCGCGTCGCCGGTTTCTCGCTGGCCTACAGCCTGGCAACGGCGCTGTTTGGCGGCTTCACGCCGGTGGTGTCTACCGCGCTGATCGAATACACCGGCGATAAGGCGTCACCGGGCTACTGGATGAGCTTCGCGGCGTTCTGTGCGCTGCTGGCGACGCTGTATCTGTATCGTCGCCGTGCGCTGACGCTGCAGACCGCGCGTTAAGCGTTGTGCGACTGCTCGATAATCAGCTTTTCCAGCTCCGCAGCGACGTAAGATTGCATCCGTCCGCTGCGGCGGATCAGCCCCACTGAACGGGTGACCTGCGGATCGGTCAACGCCAGCTGGCGCAGCAGCGGATGACCATTCGCCGGCATCGACATCGCGGGCACGGCAGCAATGCCGATGCCCGCTTCTACCATCCCCAGCAGCGTCGTGACATGGCGCGTTTCGCAGATGCTTTGCCGGGCGGGCGTAATGTGCGCCAGCGCGTTGTCCAGCAAATTGCGGTTACCGGACACCTTATCCAGCGCCACATAATCCTGTGCAAAATACTCCTGCCAGCTCAGCTGCTGGCGCGTCGCCAGCGGATGATCGTGGCGGCAGGCGGCGACGTAGACATCTTCCACCAGCGGCGTGAAGGTGAGCTCCGGTGGTATATTACGCGCAAAGCAGATACCGAAATTGGCCTGTCCGCTGCTGACCGCATCCATCACGTTACCCACGCTGCTGTCTATCAGCTTGATGCGCACGCGCGGATAGCGCGCCTGAAAGCGGCGAATCACTTCCGGCATAAAATAGTACGCGCCCGAGGGCACGGTGGCGACGGTGATCAGGCCGGTGCGATCCTGGCTGGCGCGCTCGACGTCGGCCAGCATCGATTCGACATTCTCCAGCAGCTGCTCTGAGCGCTGGGCAAAGTTCTGGCCATACAGCGTCAGCGTGACGCGCCGTGTGGTGCGGTCAAACAGCCGGGTGCCGAGCGCGGCTTCCAGTTTCTCAATTCGGCGGCTGAGCGCTGACTGCGACAGGCAGATCGACTCCGCCGCCAGCCGAAAGTTGCCGTACTCCACCAGCGCGCGAAAAGCGTAAAGATCGTTGAGGTCGAAATTGACGGGCATAACCGCGACTATCCAGATGAAAACGCCCGCTCAGCGCGGAGCTGACGTTAAAAAGTTGTTATAGCCGACGAGTGTAACAGGCTGGCAGGGGTTTCGGTGTCGACTGGATAAAAAATCACGCTTTCAAGCATGCGCAGGATTCAGCGCATCCAGCCGGTGATGAGCTGCCCGTAAATCCGTTCAGCCTCGCTCAGCCGGCTGAGCAGGCAGTATTCGTCAGTCTGATGCGCCTGCGTCGGCTCACCGGGACCGAGAATAATGCAGGGCGGATCGCCGAGCGCGGGCAGCAGCAGTGAGGCGTCGGTAAAATAGGGCACGATGCGCGCTTCCGCAAGCTGCTGCGTCACGGCTTCGCAGGCACGGTACACCGACTGGATCCACTGGTGACTTTCCGGGCTCAGCACCGCCGGCAGATCGACCAGCGTGCTGATGTGCACGCTGTCACCGAGAAACGTCGCCAGCTGCTGGCGAATCACCGCGTGTTGCAGGTTGGGCGCGCTACGGATATCCACATCAAACGCGGCGCGGTCCGGCACCGAATTGATGTTGAGGCCGCCCTCAATGCGCCCGACGTTCAGCGTCGGTTGTTTCATCAGTGGATGCGGCGCGCCCGGTGAAAAGTGCCGAATCTTACCCAGCGCATCAGCCGCCAGGTAAATCGCGTTGATGCCCAGCTCCGGCATGGCACCGTGCGCGGTTTTGCCACGCGTTTCACAGCGCAGCCACAGCGCGCCTTTATGGCCGATCACCGGCTGGTTAGCAGTCGGCTCACCCACAATCAGTGCGCCGACCTCGGGCAATTGCCCGGCAGCGATCAGCGCCTGGGCACCGTGGCAGCCGGTCTCTTCACCGCCGGTCAGCAGCAGCACCACGCCGCGCCCGGCGGCAATTGCCGCTTTGTGCTGCACGCAGGCCAGCACAAACGCTGCGACCGCCGCTTTCATATCACTGGCGCCGCGCCCGTACAGCCGGTCGCCATCGATGTCGTGACCAAACGGGTCAAACTGCCACGGCTGATTACCCAGCGGCACGGTATCCAGATGGCCGGTAAAGGCCAGCGGTTTGCCCGGCATCTGGCCCGGCAGGCGGGCGATCAGGTTGGCGCGCTGCTCGCCAAACCCCGTCAGTTCGACAACGAAGCCCTGCTCTTGTAGCCACGCGGCGAGGAATTGCAGACAGGCCAGCTCATTGCCCGGCGGATTGATGGTGTCAAAGCGCAGCAGCTGCTGCGCCAGAGGCAGTGAGCGCGGTGCCATCAGTGACGCTCCGTCAGCCAGTCGAGGCAGTTGATCCACAGCTGGCGATAGCCCGGCCAGCGGCTGAACTCTTCCGGCAGCCAGTGGGCTGACATATCGCTGGTCCACACCAGCGAGCGGCCTTGCTGATATTCGCGCACCGCCAGCAGCGGATGACCGGTGCCCGCCACGGTGGCCAGCAGCGTCCCTTCTGGCTGCATCTCCACTTCGTTGTAACCGAGCAGCCACGGCCAGTCGCCGGGCAAATCGGTAACCACACTGTGTGACGTTGTCACCTCAGCGTAACTGCCTTCCGGCGTTTCAATGCGATCATCCCAGGCGAGACAGCGCACCGGCAGCACTTTCTCCACCAGCGTGTTGCGATAGCGTGCGCCGCCGTTAATCCCCTGAAAACTGTAATAGCCGCCCACCATCATCAATGCGCCACCCGCGGCAACATAGTCGTGAATCAGCGCCAGGCGATTGGGCGTGCGCCGGCTTTTCAGCCAGGTGTCCGGATGCAGCAGCAGGGTATTGGCACCGATATCGGACAGAATAATCACGTCCCAGCGCTGCAAATCCTCCAGCGTCTGCGGGAAATCGGTGGCGGCGGCGTGGGCCGGCATATGCGTCACCGCATAGTCGCTCTCATGCAGCGCAGCGAGAAAATCCGCCGCACCGCTGTGCCAGGTCGCGGTGGCAAACTGATCAAAGCCTTTTACGTGCGTTGCGGTACTGGTCCAGGATTCCCCCACCAGCAAGACGTTCTTTTGCATGCCAACTTCTCCGTTTATCCGCCAAAAACCCGCTGCGGATTAGTGATCATCAGGGTTTCGAGTTGTTCGCCGCTGACGCCATGACGTCTCAGGCGCGGCACAAAGTGTTTGAGGATGTAGCCATAGCCGTGACCGCCGTAGCGCGTCAGCATGGTTTTCAGGAAGACATCCTGCGACAGCAAAATCTGCTGCAGATAACCGTCGTCGATCAGCTCGCAAATGGCGCGCGCGTTCTCCTCATCGGACGGCGACTGCGCCGATTCATCGGCGTAGTAGTAGCTCATGCCGATCATGTCGTATTCGAGGAACACGCCGCGATCCGCCAGCTCGCGCTGGTAGGTTTTGTCGGCAAAGCTGGGGTTCATGTGGCACAGCACGGTGTGACGCAGATCGGCACCTTCCTGCGCCAGAATATCCAGCACCTTATGGCCGAGCCGCTCCCAGCCGGGCAGATGCACCTGAATCGGCACGCCGGTGGCGGCGCTGGCGCGTCCGGCGGCACGCAGCGACTTCTCTTCATCCGGCGTGAAGCGGCTGGAGATGCCGATTTCGCCGATCAGCCCGGCCAGGACTTCTGGCTTGTCCGGCAGCCCGCCGAGGTCATAAATCAGCTTGTCGGTTAACTGCTCCACGCTGATGGTTTTCACCCACTCCGGATGCGACGGCTCCAGATACAGGCCGGTGCCCATTACAATATTCAGTCCGGTGAGACGGGCGATGCGCTGCAGCGCTTTGCCATCGCGGCCGATGCCGATATTAGTGGGATCGATCACCGTTTCGCCGCCCAGCGCGCGGTATTTCATCAGCTCGTCAATTGCGGTCTCGACGTCAAACAGCTGGCAGTTGTCGCGGCTCATCAGCGGATTAAGCGACAGCTCGCCGAGGTTATCGATGCGCACCGGCATTTCAGCAATGTGGCGATCGCTGCAGCAGCAGGGCGGCACCCATTTGCCGGAGGCATCCAGTAAAATGTGCTCGTGCATCAGCGTGACGCCCATCTGCGCGACCGGCAGCGGACCGAGCACCGTCATCACCTGACCGCTGCTGACGCCGAGCGGCAACGGATCCGCATGGCGAAAAATTGATCCTTTCATGGGCTATCCTTTGGCGGGCGCGCGGCTCGGGTTGAGAATGCGGGTGTTGAGCCAGATGGCGAGCAGAATGATGGTACCGGTGGCGATCTGGGTGTAAAACGGCGAGATATGCGACAAAATCAGGCCGTTCTGGATGATGGCAATCGACAGCGCGCCGAGCAGTGTGCCAATCACGGTCCCAAAGCCGCCAAACAGGCTGGTGCTGCCCAGCACCACGGCGGCAATGACCTGCAGCTCAAAACCTTCGCCCTGATTAGAGGAGCCGCTGCCGAGGCGAGCGGTGATGATCATGCCAGCCAGCGCCGCCGCCATGCCGCTGAGAATGTAGACTTTCATGGTCACCGCTTTGGTGTTGATGCCGCTGCGCCGTGCACCTTCCGCGTTGGCACCGATGGCGGTGACGTAGCGGCCAAAGCGCAGGTGATTGAGCACGATGTGGCCGGCCAGCAGCACCACGATGCCGATCAGCGCCGGCATGGGAATCCCCAGCACCCAGGCGCGACCCATAAAGGTGAACAGGCTGTCAGCCGGCACCGGAATCGAATAGCCCTGCGTCACCAGCAGCGCGATGCCGCGCACCACCGCCAGCGTCGCCAGCGTGACGATAAATGCCGGTATCCCTTCCCAGGCGATAAAGAAGCCGTTAATGGCACCCACCAGCGCACCGAGCAGCAGTCCGCCAATCAGCACCACCGGCCATGGCAAGCCCCAGTTATTGAGCGCAATCGCCGACAGCGCGCCCACCAGCGCCAGCGTCGAGCCGACTGACAAATCGATGCCGCCGGTAGTGATCACCAGCGTCATCGCGGTGGCGACGATCAGCAGCGGGGCACTTTGCCGGATAATATTCAGCCAGTTGGTGCTGGTGAGAAAGTTGCTGGTGATCAGCGAAAACACCACGCAGCAAAAGACAAAAAACAGCGCGATGCTCACCACACCCGAATGGTTATGCAGCAAGCGACGCGGCAGAGAGTGCTGAATCATGCGTGAACTGCCTAAATTCATGATGCTCATCCTGTTACCTCAGTGTGCTGCCGCGGACTGTGCGGTAAATTTCTCACCCACGATCAGGTTGACGATATCGCTCAGGCTGGTGTCCGCCACGCGGCGGTCGGCCACGTTGGTGCCCTCGTACATCACCATGATGCGATCGCACACCAGGAACAGATCCTGCAGCCGATGGGTGATGAGGATCACGCTGACGCCACGTGCCGACACGCGGCGAATCAGCTCCAGCACTGCCTCGACTTCCGCCACTGCCAGCGCGGCGGTGGGTTCGTCCATGATCAGCACTTTCGGATCGAAGGCCGCGGCACGGGCGATGGCAATCGCCTGGCGCTGCCCGCCAGAGAGATTACGCACCAGCAGACGGGTATCGGGAATCGAAATGCCCAGACCTTTCAGCATCTCACGCGCCTGCGCATGCATTTTTGCCTGATCGAGAAACGGCACGCCGAGGATGCGTTTAGTCGGTTCGCGGCCCATGAACAGGTTGCCGGCCACGTCGACCGTGTCGCACAGCGACAGATCCTGATAAACCATTTCGATATGGCAACGGCGGGAATCTGCCGGATTGCTGAAGAACTGCTGTTCACCATCAATGCGGATCGCGCCGCTGGTGGGGATCACTGCGCCAGACAGCACTTTGGTCAGCGTCGATTTGCCGGCGCCGTTGTCACCCACCAGACCGAGTACTTCACCGGGGGCCAGCTGCAGATTAACGCCGCGCAGAGAACGGATTGAGCCGTAGGTTTTGGTGATGTTAATCATCTCCACCCGGGCCGGAAGAGCTTGTAATTGCTGCATTGGATCACTCCCATCAACGCCTGTGGGAAATATTTGCCCTGCCGGGAAAAGCGGCTATCTGACACGGTTTACACGCTAGTAAACCGGTTTACCTGCCAGACAGACCGATAATTCACAACAACAGGGCAAACGCTACAATGATATTTACTCGCCAGGTACGACATTGCAGCATCCATGCCAGCCTGTATCACAGGCACTGCACTCGCGGCTAACTTGTTGTAATCCATCGCATGTTATGTGATTAACAAGTAAACCGGTTTACTCACTATACTGCTAACGGAAAAAATCGCTCACTTTTTGCGCCATGATTGTGCAGTTTTGCCTCATTTTGGGACATCGCTAACAAATCCCACCGAATCGCGACCAATCCATTCCACCGGTAAACGCGTTTCCATCGGGATGCTGCTGTCGTTGTTGAGCAGGCGCAGCATGATGCTCACCGCCGTGTGGCCCAGCTGGCGCGCCGGCTGGCGGATGGTGGAGATGCGCGGCTGGGTCAGATCGCTGTAGTTGGCGTCATCGAAGCCCACCAGCGACAGCGCCGCCGGCGCCTGCAGGCCGAGGGCGCGCAGGCCGTCGAGCAATCCCAGTACCAGATAATCACTGGCGGCGAACACGGCGGTAGGGCGCGGCGCGCGTTGGAACAGGTGCTGCAATGCCTGCTGACCAAATTCGCGTTCGTAGTTGCCATACATCACCCACTGCGGCGGCACGGTTAAACCGGCCTGCTGCATCGCGGTGCAGAAGCCGAGATAACGTTCGCGCACGCTCATCAGCTGTTCCGGGCCGCCGATAAACGCAATCTGCGTATGTCCGGCGGCGATCAGCTGCTCGGTGGCGATGCGGCCGCCCTGCACGTTGTCGGCAAAAACCTTTGGTACGTTGCTGCCGGGAATGTCTTCATCCAACAGCACGACGTGGCGCTGGCGCTGGATCTCGTCGCGCAGCAGGCCGTTGTCCGGCCGGTTGGTGGTGAACAGCAGGCCATCCACCTGGCGCGTGTCCAGCCAGCGGATAAACTGCGCCTCTTTGTCCGGGTTGTTGCGCGTAATGCACAGCACCAGGCTATAGCCGTGTGCCGATGCGGCTTCTTCGGCGGCATCCGCCAGTTCGGCAAAAAACGGGTTAGTGATATCCGGCAGCACCAGGCCCAGGGTTTCGCTGCCGCCTTTGCTTAACCGCCGCGCAAGGGAATTGCCGCGATAATCGAGGGTGCGGATGGCGCTTTCAATGCGGTCGATGGTCTCCTGCGGCAGCACGATGCTGTGATTCAGATAGCGAGACACCGTGGCTTTTGACAGGCCAGCCAGCTTTGCCACGTCAGATAACAACACGCGTTTCGTACTCATCTATTTCGCCATATTGACCGGGGTGGCTTATCTGTAACACAGTTAAGCGCGACTAATACAGCGCTTTCCCGATTGCGTTGCTGGAGAAATAAACACTTGACAAAAAAATGCGTCGGGCGAATTGTATAAAGCGTTTACCGCAGTACCGGGATTCACTTCCCAACCCGACTTTGTTTTTTTCACCCCGCACTCCCAGTGGATGGGATGCCGAAAAAAAACAATGCCGGCGGCATCAAAACACGGCATTATCGCCGTGCTCAGAATCATTGAACTGATATTTACCTGCCAAAAAAAACGCTCAGCGGCACCTTGCTGAGAAGCGCTGGTTATTATTATTCCCGACGAGGAACTCAATGATGTCATCTTTCAGCGGAAAACTGCGTTCACTGTTCATCGCGAGTGGCTTACTCGCCGCAGGTTCGTTATTCATTCAGGCGCAAGCCGCACCCACTTATGCCTTAGTACAAATTAATCAGCAGGCTTTATTTTTCAATCTGATGAATCAGGGGGCGCAGGAAGCGGCCAAAGCCAGCGGAAAAGATCTGGTGATTTATAACGCTAACGACAATCCGGTAGCGCAAAACGATGCCATCGAAAACTATATTCAGCAGGGAGTGAAAGGCATTCTGGTGGATGCAATTGATGTTAACGGTATTATGCCAGCGATAAAAGAAGCCGCAGCGGCGAATATTCCGGTGATTGCGATTGATGCCGTATTGCCTGCCGGTCCGCAGGCGTCGCAGGTCGGTGTGGATAACCTCGAAGGCGGAAAAATCCTCGGTAAATACTTTGTCGATTATGTCGCGAAAGAGATGGGCGGCAAAGCGCGACTGGGGATTGTTGGCGCGCTCAATTCGGCGATTCAAAACCAGCGCCAGAAAGGCTTTGAAGAGACGATTAAAAGCAACAGCCAGATAACGGTCGCCGATGTGGTCGATGGCCAGAATATTCAGGACAACGCCATGACTGCTGCGGAAAACCTGATCACCGGCAACCCGGATCTCACCGCGATCTACGCCACCGGCGAACCGGCGCTGCTGGGCGCCATTGCCGCAGTGGAAAACCAGGGGCGGCAGAAGGACATCAAGGTATTCGGCTGGGATCTGACGGCAAAAGCCATCAGCGGCATTGACAGCGGCTACGTCACCGCCGTGCTGCAACAGGATCCGAAGAAAATGGGCGAAGAGGCGCTAAACGCGCTGAATAGCCTGACGGCCGGCAAAACCGTGAGCAAAACCATTCTGGTGCCGGCCACCGTGGTGACCAAAGCCAACGTCGATAACTACCGTTCGCTGTTTAAGTAACGGCCAGGCGCAGACGCGAATGTCTGCGCCCGCACTTAGCGCTGCGCCAGAATGTGCGCCAGTTCACCGGCATCGGGAAAAGCATTCAGGGTGCCGGTGCGGCTGACGGTGATCGCCGCTGCCGCGCTGGCATGCTGCAGCGCCAGCCGGTCGGGCGCGACGCCGCGCAGCAGGGCCGACGCCAGCAGCACTGCGAGGAAGGTGTCACCGGCGCCGGTGGTGTCGACGGCCGCGACAGTGTTCGCCGGGCAGAACACGCGCTGATTGCCGCGCATCAGCAGCGCACCGGCGGCACCCTGGGTAATCACCAGCGTGTTTACGCCTGCGGGTTGCAGCAGATCGGCTTCCGGTTGATTGACCACCGCGATATCGATCAGCGGCCAGAGATCGGCAAAGTCCGGATTGACCGGTGACGGATTAAATACCGTGGTTAAGCCGTGTGCTTTTGCCCAGCTAAATAACCGGCGGGTTTTCTCCGCAGAAAAATTGCCCTGCTGCAGCAGAATATCGCCGGCAGCGGCATCGGCTAAATGGGTCAGAATAATCTCAGCTGCCAGTGCATCGGCGGCAGCAGTGGTGGTAATAATCGCATTGTCGCCATCGCTGCTATTAAAAATAATTGAGGTGTCACTGTGAGCAGCTAAAAAATGAGGCGGCAGTAAGGTTAATGTTTCGTGCTGCATACGTTCGCGGATCCACTGGCCATTAATATCATTGCCGGTGGCGCTAATTAAGCGCGTGTCGATGCCGCAGCGTGAAAGAACGATTGCCTGATTAGCCCCTTTGCCACCAATATCCTGCGCAATCTTTTTGCCATGAATTGAGGCGCCTTTTTCAGGGAGTTGATCGATGGACCAGGTTTCATCCACCACAATATTGCCTGCAACATAGACACGCATAGTTTTCTCGTTAATAAGGTGAAAGAGATGGCTTCTATATCAGCAGAAAAAAGTAACGCGATACAAGATATTTTTTCACGCCGTAAAGCGGTGATTGGTGTTATTCACTGCGATGCTTTTCCCGGGTCGCCGAAATATCGTGGTAAACCGGTGCGCGAAATTATCGATTGCGCCCTGCGCGATGCGGATAATTATCTGACTGGCGGTGTGCACGGTTTAATCGTTGAGAATCATGGCGATATTCCCTTTGCCAAACCCGACGATATTGGCCCGGAGACGGCGGCGTTTATGGCGGTGATCACCGATAAAATTCGCGAGCGTTTTGCTGCACCGCTGGGGATTAACGTGCTGGCCAATGCGGCAATCCCGGCGATTGCCACGGCATTAGCCGGCGGGGCGGATTTTGTGCGCGTGAACCAGTGGGCCAATGCCTATATCGCCAATGAAGGTTTTATCGAAGGGGCAGCCGCTAAAGCGCTGCGCTATCGCAATCAGCTGCGGGCCGATCACATTCGCGTGTTTGCCGATAGCCATGTTAAGCACGGTAGCCACGCGATTGTCGCCGACCGCTCGATTCAGGAGCTGACGCGTGACGTCGACTTCTTCGAAGCTGATGCGGTGATTGCCACCGGCCAGCGCACCGGCGACAGCGCCACGCTGAGTGAGATCGACGAAATCCGCGCCGCAACCGCGTTGCCGCTGCTGGTCGGCTCAGGCGTAACGCCGGATAACGTCTGCCAGATCCTTGGCCGCACGCAGGGGGTGATTGTCGCCAGCACGCTGAAAGTCGATGGCGTGTGGTGGAACCCGGTGGAACTGGCGCGCGTGCAGCACTTCATGGCGGTGGCGCAGACTGCGCTGGAGGAAGCGTGATGGAAAGCTTCAGCGATCGGCTGCTGACGCAGCATCAGGCGCTGTGGCAGGCGATGCAGCAGCACCGCTTTGTCGTCGACATTGAGCACGATCGGCTGCCGGACAGCGTGTTTAACCGCTATCTGGTGTTTGAAGGTAACTTCGTCGCCACCGCCATCGCTATTTTTGCGCTGGCGGTGAGTAAGGCGCCCGGCATTCGTCAGCAGCGCTGGCTGATTGGCGTGCTCAATGCGCTGGTGGATACGCAAATCGCCTGGTTTGAGGCGGTGCTGGCCCGGCGCGGCATTCAGCTGGTGGATTACCCGGACGATCTGCCCGGCGTCAGCGCGTTCCGCGATGGCATGCTGAAAGTCGCGCAGCAGGGCAGCTATGCAGAAATCATTACCCTGATGTTCGGTGCCGAGTGGATGTATTACCACTGGTGCCAGCGCGTCAGCGCGCAACCGCAGCAGGACGCTGACCTGCGCCGCTGGGTAGAGATGCATGCCGAAGACGAGTTTCATCAGCAGGCGCAGTGGCTGAAAACCGAACTGGACCAGTGCGCACTGACGCTCAGCGCGGCGCAACAGGCGCAGCTGTCGCAGCTTTACGCCCGCGTGCTGCAGTGGGAGATCGATTTCCACAGCGCGGCTTACCCGGAGAGCGCCCATGACTAGCTGTTTCATCGAAGCGCGCAACATCGGTAAACGCTTCGGCGCGTTGACGGCGCTCAGCCAGGTCAATCTGTCGATCCATCGCGGTGAAGTGCTGGCGCTGCTGGGTGACAACGGCGCGGGCAAATCCACCTTCACCAAAGTGTTATCCGGCGCGTACAGCGCCAGCGACGGCGAACTGTGGGTGGACGGCAGGGCGGTGAAATTCACTTCTCCGCGTCAGGCCGCCGAGCACGGTATTGCCACGATCTATCAGGAGCTGGCGCTGGCAGAGAATCTGTCAATTGCCGAGAACGTGTTTCTTGGCCGCGAACTAAAGCGCCGCGTGCTAGGCATTCCTTTTCTGCGTCGCCGCGCGATGCGGGAAACGGTAGATCGGCTGCTGACCGAGCTGGATGCGCACATTTCCGATGCCGAAGCGGCGGTCGGCAGTCTGTCCGGCGGCCAGCGTCAGGCGGTGGCGATCTGTCGCGCGCTCAATCTCAACGCACAGCTGGTGATCATGGATGAACCCACCGCCGCGCTGGCCGTGGCGGAAACGCAGAAAGTCCTGCAGCTGACGCGCCGCCTGGCGGAGCGCGGCTGCGCCGTGGTGCTGATCAGCCACAACATCAGCGATGTGTTTGCCGTCGCCGATCGCATGGTGGTGTTTCGTCGCGGCCGCAAAATTGCCGAGCGCCGTCACGCGGACACCACGCCGGATGAAATCGTTGCACTCATTACCGGCGCGCATCCTGATGCGCGCCTTTTCGAAAACACCTAAGCATGCACA
Source organism: Pantoea dispersa (assembly GCF_035783935.1). Taxonomy (GTDB): domain Bacteria; phylum Pseudomonadota; class Gammaproteobacteria; order Enterobacterales; family Enterobacteriaceae; genus Pantoea; species Pantoea dispersa_C. The sequence continues at coordinate 140,155 of NZ_JALKOV010000011.1, forward strand.
CCAGGGGAAATCATCATGCATCGCATTGCTACTGCTGTTTGTTCGCTGTCACTGCTGGTAACGGGTTACGCCCTCGCGGCGCAAAAGGTGGCCTTTGTGCCGCAAATCATCGGTATTCCCTATTTTCAGGCGATGGAGGCGGGCGGCAAGCGCGCCGCGCACGATCTCGGCGTGGAGTTTGTCTATAGCGGTCCGGTAGATACTAACCCGATGGATCAGCTGCAGATCGTGCAGAACCTGATCGCGCAGAAGGTCAACGCGATTGGTATCAGCGTGCTGGATGCTTCCAGCATCGCGCCGGTAATGGCGCAGGCACAGGCCAGCAATGTGCATCTGTTCACCAGCGACAGCGATGCGCCCGACAGCGGCCGACCGGTCTATGTGGCGCAGGCCACCGATGAAGGACTGGGCGATACGGTGATCGACGAGATGGTCAAACGCGTCGGCGAGCGCGGCAAAATCGGCATCGTCTCCGGCGAAGCCACCGCGTCCAACCTCAACAGCTGGATTGGCTTTATGCAGCAGCGGGTGAAAAGCAAATATCCACACATTACGCTGCTCAAACCCCAGTACGCCGGCGGCTCCGCCAGCCGCGCGGCGCAAATCACCACCGATTTGATGTCCGCTAACCCCGACCTGAAAGGGGTGATTGCCATGGCGTCCACGACCTGTCCGGGCGTGGCGCAGGCCATCGAAACCGCCGGTAAAAACGGCAGGGTGATCGGCAGCGGTTTCTACAGCCCGAACACCGCGCGCGCCTATCTGAAAAGCGGGGCGTTTGGCTACACCGTGCTGTGGGATCCGGAAAAGCTTGGCTATCTCACGGTGTGGGCGGGCAAACAATTGATCGACGGGAAACCTTTTGCCGCCGAAAACCACGTTCCCGGCTTTGCGCAGCCGGTGACCTTTGACAGCAAAACCGGTGTGCTGCTGCTCGGCAAGCCGGCGGTGTTCACCAAAGAGAACGTCGACCAGTTCAAATTCTGACGAGGCCTGTCATGCATATGACTTCGCGGGAAATCGTCCTGCTGGCGATCGCCGTGCTGGCGGGCGGCTGCTTTACGTGGTTTTCACCGTGGTTTGCTACGGCTGACAACCTGCTGACCATTCTGCGCAATAGCAGTGAACTGCTGCTGATCGCGCTCGGTATGACGCTGGTCATCGCCATGGGCGGCGTGGATGTGTCGGTCGGCGTGGTAATGGGCGTGGCCGCGTGGGGCGTCGGACAATTGCTGATGCTGCAATCCCCGCTGCTGGCGGCGCTGGCCGGCCCATTTATTGGTCTGCTGGCAGGGCTGATCACCGCGCTGGTGGTGGTGATTGGCCGCATTCCGGCGATTGTCGGCACGCTGGGGCTGTTCGGCGTCTGGCGCACGGCGCTGTTTGTGCTGCTGGGCGGACAGTGGCTATCCGGCCTGCCTGGCGATCTAACGCAGACGCTGATGCGGCCGCTGCTGGGATTGCCGCTGATGGCCTGGCTGATTGTCGCGGCCTGGGCGCTGGTGTGGCTGGCGCTGCGCCATACGCCGTACGGCTTATGGCTGCTGGCGGCGGGCAACTCCGAAGAAAAAGCGCGGCTGGCGGGCATTCCGGTAACCCAGGTGCGCATTGCCACCTTTGCCATCAGCGGCGTGCTGTGCGGCCTGGCCGCCACCTGTTACATCGCCACCTATCGAAACGTGGAAATGACCGTCGGCGGCACGCTGGCGTTAGAAGCGATCGCCGCTGTGGTGCTGGGCGGCACGCGCATTACCGGCGGCTCCTGCAGTTTGCTCGGTACGCTGCTCGGCGTGCTGCTGTTGCGCATTTTGCAAAATGGCCTGCTGCTGATTGGCGTGCCCTCGCTGTGGCAAACCGTGGTTACCGGAGCGGTGCTGCTGCTGGTACTCAGCAGCGAAGCGGCCAGCGGACGGGTGTTATCGCTGAGGAGGCTGGCATGAAGCTGTGGCGCAAAGCCCCCGATCTGACGCTGCTGCTGGCGCTGTGGCTGCTGCTGCTGATCGCCATCGCGATTGTGCTGCCGCAGATGCTGGCGGCGTGGTCGCTGACCTCCATCCTGCAGTTTGCCACGCTGCTGTCGCTGGTGGCGCTTGGGCAATCGCTGGTGGTGATGACCGGCGGCGGCGGCATTGATTTGTCGGTTGGCGGTAACGTTTCGCTCTCGGCGGTCATCGGCATGCTGGCACTCGATCAGGGCATTGCGCCGGGATGGCTGCCGCTGATTTGCCTGCTGAGCGGCAGCCTGGCCGGCGCGCTGAACGGCCTGCTGGTGGCGCGTTTACGCCTCTGGCCGCTGATCGTCACGCTGGGCAGTTTTTATCTGTTTTCCGGCCTGGCGCTGGCCTTAACCGGCGGCGCGGCGCTGGCTGGCGTGCCGCCGCTGCTGACGCAGTGGGGCCGGGCGGCCACGCTGTTTATCCCGCTGCCGTTTCTGGTATGCGTGATCCCGGCCTTTGTACTGGCGTGGCTGATTCTCAGCAACAGCGCGTGGGGCAAATGGATTTACGCCTGCGGCTTCAACGAGCAGGCCACGCGGCTGGTGGGCATTCCGGTCGACCGTCTGCGGCTGCTGGTTTACTGCCTGAGCGGCGCGCTGGCGGGTTGCGCCGGCTTTATTTCGCTGTGCTGGCTCGGCAGCGCCCGGCCGGAGATCGGCGTCAATCTTGAGCTGGAGTCGCTAACCGCCGCGCTGCTGGGTGGCGTGGCGATCTTCGGCGGACGCGGCAGCGTCATCGGCGTTCTCGCCGCCGCGCTGATGCTGGTCACCCTCAAAACCTGCATGTTGCAGCTGGGGCTGAACAGCGTGTGGCAGCTGGGCGTGGTGGGCATGTTGTTAATCATGGTGTTAATGGCACAACGACTTCTTATCTATCGGAGATAACACATGAGTCTGACTGAAAAAATTAGCGCGCACGTCGATGCCAGCGCGCAGCGTATCGCGCAGACATTGTGCGACCTGCTGGCGTTTCCCTCGGTGGTGAAAGTCGATCCGCGCGAGGCCGGGCCAGGCGAGCGCGACTGCCAGCACTATCTGCAGCAGCGGCTGATGGCGCTGGGCATGGACACCGATCTGTGGGATCCGGATGGCCCGGCGCTGTACCAGAAGTATCAGGGCCGCCCGGGCGCCAATAAGGGCCGCACCTTCGAAGGCCGTCCCAATCTGGGCGCCACCCTGAGCGGCGCCGGTGGCGGCAGGTCGCTGATGCTTACCGGCCATATTGATGTAGTACCTCCGGGGCCGGCTGAGCACTGGCACAGCGATCCTTTTGTGCCCGAAATCCGCAACGAGGCGGTATATGGCCGCGGTGCGGTGGACATGAAAGGCGGCGTGGCCTGTATGCTGATGGCGGTGGAACTGCTGCAGGATCTCAACGTGCAGCTGGCCGGCGACGTGGTATTCACCACGGTGGTGGATGAAGAGATCGGCGGCATGGGCTCGCTGGCGATGGTCGATCGCGGCTTTAAAGCCGATGCCGGTATCATGACCGAGCCCACCGCTAATCGCATCGCGTCGATTTGCCACGGCATTTTGTGGGCGCGCATCATTCTGGATGGCATCGGCGGCCATGCGGAATTAACGCCGAACAGCTGGGACAGCAGCGGTCCGGTTGATGCCGTAATGTTGTGTCGCCAGATGCTGGACGGGCTCGATGTGCTGAACCGCCGCTGGCAGACGCAGCCCGACAAAAACCATCCACTCATGGATCTGCCCAACCAGATTATCGTGACGCAGCTAAAAGTGGGCGAGCATCCGGCGTCGATTGCCGGCCGCGCCGAGATCGTCATAGACGTGCAGTATCTGCCGGCAGAAAAGGATGAGATGGGGCTGGGCGGTAAGGTAAAACAGGAGATTGAGGCGCACGTGGCGAAGGTGTGCGCGCTGGATCCCTATCTGGCAAAGCATCCGGCGCGCGTGGAGTGGATACTGGACGCCGACTGCGCCGAGATCCCGGCCGATCATCCGTTTGTCAGCGCTTTTCAGCAGGGTGTCAGCGCCGCGGCACTGAATCCGCAACTGGCCGGCTTTGGTGCTCACAGTGACATCGGCTTGCCCAGTACGCTGGGCCAGACGCCGACGGTCAACTTTGGTCCCGGCGATCCGGCGCTGTCACATCAGCCCAACGAACACGTGCCGATTGCCGATCTGGTGGCCTGCACCAAAGCGATTGCACTGACGCTGGTGCAGTGGTGCGGAGTGGCTCAGGAAGCGGGACGCTGAGAGCATTAACCATCGCCGTGACGCTGGCCGCAGATGGCCGGCGTCAGGTGTTAACGCATTCTGTCACTGGCAAGATGATAAACGTCACTGCGCTCGCGTTTACCCACCGCGACCACAGCGATGATCAACTGGTCATCAATCACCTGATAAACCAGGCGAAACCCGTAAGCCCTGAGTTTATTTTTGTAGCAGTTTTTAATGCCACGCAATTTGGCTGAGGGGATATGAGGATTTTCACAACATTTTTTCAGATTTTTGGCAAACTGCTGCTGAATGGCTTTATCCAGCTTATGCCACTCCTTCAGGGCTTCTTCCCTGAACTTCACTGTCCATGTCACAGAAAGCTGTCCAGATCCACGTCAATCAGCGGCTGCTGGTGGCGTTCAGTTACCTTTTTAACCAGTTCCTGATCGTCCAGCGCTTCCAGCATTTGCTCGTAAAGTTGTGCGGGAACACAATAAAAGGCGGGCTGATTACGATTGAGAATCGCCACCGGCAAGCCTTCTCCCGCATTGACGGTCGCCATAGGATTCTTTTTCAATTCACTAACGCTGGCGCTCATATCGCTGAGAATGATGTTTGGCATACTTCTCTCCAGACTGGTTAACAGGTCTCAATATTATCAGTTTGGTGACCTGTTAAGCAGTCCTGACGGCTTAGCCACTTACGCTTTTCCACTCTCCGCCAGCCAGCATGCACTGGCGGAGGGGACCTGCATTACGGCTGATCGGGCAGCGCGGCGAGTAACTTATCCAGCGTCACTGGATAGTCTCTCACCCGGACGCCGGTGGCATTGTAGACCGCATTAACCAGCGCAGCACCGACGCCACACAGCCCAAGTTCACCGACGCCTTTGGCTTTCATCGGCGAAGAGACCGGATCGGTGTCATCGAGGAAAATCACCTCCTGCTCGGGCACATCGGCGTGTACCGGCACCTCATAGCCTGCCATGTCGTGATTAACGAAGTAGCCGAGCCGCGTGTCCACCGCCAGCTCCTCCATCAGCGCGGCGCCGAGGCCCATGGTCATCGCGCCGATCACCTGGCTGCGCGCGGTTTTGGGGTTGAGGATGCGGCCCGCGGCACACACCGCCAGCATGCGCCGCACGCGCACTTCACCGGTGGCGCTATCGACCGCCACTTCGACAAAATGGCCGGCAAAGGTGGATTGCTGGAAGGTTTTGTCCAGATCGCCGAATTCCATGGTCTCTTCCGCCATCAGCGGACCCGCCGCAGTGAGCGGCAGGCGCTGCCCGTTGGCGTAAACCTGCCCATCGGCAAACTCTGCGGTATCTGCATCCAGACCCAACTGCGCGGCAACCTTCTCGCGCAGCCGGACGCAGGCGGCGTACACCCCGGCGGTGGAAGTGTTGGCACCCCACTGGCCGCCCGATCCCGCCGAGACGGGAAACGCCGAGTCGCCGAGCCGCACGCTGACCTGCTCAATCGGTACCCCCATCATCTCGGCTGCCGTCTGGGCAATGATGGTATAGCTGCCGGTGCCGATATCGGTCATATCAGTTTCGACGGTGATTGTGCCTTGCGCATCCAGCTGCACGCGCGCGGCGGAGGGCGCCAGCAGGTTGTTACGGAAACCGGCGGCCACGCCCATGCCCACCAGCCAGCGCCCCTCGCGCCGCTGTCCCGGTTGGGCACAGCGCTCCGCCCAGCCAAATTTGCTGGCACCGGTGCGCAGGCACTGCACCAGCTGGCGGCGTGAAAAGAAGCGCTCCGGATGCAGCGGATCAACCTGTGTATCATTGATGATGCGAAACTCTACCGGGTCGATACCGGCGATGGCGGCCATTTCATCCATGGCGATTTCCAGCGCCATCAGACCGGGCGCTTCACCCGGCGCACGCATCGCGTTGCCCTCGGGCAGATCGAGCCCGGCGAGGCGCAGCCCGGTGAGCCTGTTGGCGGCGGCATAAAGCAATTCGGTCTGCTGCACCGCGGTTTCCGGCGTTCCGCCCGGCAGGTTACCGGACCAGCTTTCGTGGGCAATGGCGGTGAGATGGCCATGCGCATCGGTACCTAAGCGGATGCGCTGCCGCGTCGCGGGCCGGTGCGTGGTGTTGTTGGGGATCATCGGGCGCGGCACCATCACCTTCACCGCGCGTCCCACGGCGCGCGCGCCCAGAGCCGCCAGCAGCGCATCGCTGCGTAAAAACAGTTTGCTGCCAAAGCCACCGCCGACGTAGGGAGAGAGCACGCGCACCTTTTCCAGCGGCATGTCGAGCGTGTGCGCCAGGTCGGTGTGGCACCAGTTAATCATCTGATTCGAGGTCCAGACCGTCAGGTGATCGTCCTGCCACAGCGCCATCGAAGCGTGCGGTTCCATCGCCATATGACTTTGATCGGGCGTGGTGTAGGTGGCGTCCAGCGTAAAGGCTGCGCTGTGCAGGGCAGCATCGACGTCGCCCAATGTTTTATCCGGTTCACCTTCGGGTGACGTTGTCACTTCAGGCTGGGCCGCTGCGAGATCGTAAGCGCCCGCTTCAGCCTGGCAGTTAACCTTAACCAGCTGCGCGGCCGCACGTGCCTGCTCGAAGGTCTCCGCCACCACCAGCGCCACGGCCTGGTGATAGTGTTCGATTTTATTATTCGCCAGCAGCGTCGCGGTGTTGCGCTCTGCCTTGTTGAGCTTACCGGCGCTGGCACCAGTGACGATGCCCAGCACGCCCGGTGCCTGTGCCGCGACTTCTGTGTCTATCGAAAGAATTTTACCTTTGGCAATCGGCGCGCCGACCACATAACCGTATGCCGCATCCGGTGCTACTGCGTGCCATTCATAGGCGTAATGTGCCGAACCGGTGGTTTTTAACGGCCCGTCGATGCGCGCCAGCGGCTGGCCGACGACGCGCTGCCGATCGATAGGATTGGCGGTTGCAGGTGTGTCAAATTTCATGGGTTGGCCCTCGCTTCCGCGATTGCTGAGGCGAGCGTGCGCTGCGTCAGCAACAGTTTGTATCGGTTGGCTTCCGTGGGACGCGCATCGGCGAACAGCACATCGCAGACCGCCTGCGCCCCGTGGGGAAGTTCAGCATCCGCCGCCGCGCTGCGCCACGGCTGGTGGGCCACGCCGCCGACGGCCACCCGACCGCCGCCCTCAGGCAGGATAACCGCTGCCACCGAGACCAGCGCAAAGGCATAAGACGCGCGATCGCGCACCTTACGGTAAATGTGCGTGCCACCCAGCGGAGCAGGCAGGGTGACCGCAACGATCAGCTCACCCGGCTGCAGCACGGTTTCGATATGCGGCGTGTCGCCCGGTGTGCAGTAGAATTCAGCGATGGGAATGGCGCGCTGGCTGCCATCAGGGCTGACGGTTTCAATCACCGCATCCAGCAGTCGCATCGCTACCGCCATATCGCTGGGATGGGTGGCAATACAGGCTTCGCTGACACCCACCACCGCGTGCTGGCGGCTGTATCCTTCGCGTGCGGCGCAGCCCGTACCCGGCTGACGCTTATTGCAGGGTTGATTAACATCGTAAAAATAGGGACAGCGCGTGCGCTGCAGCAGATTGCCGGCGGTGGTGGCCTGATTGCGCAGCTGTCCGGAGGCACCGGCCACCAGCGCGCGCGTCAGCACGGCATAGTCGCGCCGGATGCGCGCATCGGCTGCCAGATCGGTGTTGCGCACCAGCGCACCGATACGTAAGCCGCCCTCTGCGGTGGGTTCAATGCTGTCCAGCGCCAGTCCATTGACGTCAATCAGGTGCGCCGGGGTTTCAATTTCCAGCTTCATCAAATCGAGCAGATTGGTGCCGCCGGCGATAAAGCGCGCGCCCGGGTGTTGCATCGCGCTGCGCGCGGCCTGCGCGGGCGTTGCGGCCCGTTCAAAGGTAAAGGCTCTCATGCTTTCTGGTCTCCGGCGTACTCTTCGATGGCGGCAAGGATGTTGGCATAAGCGCCGCAGCGGCAGATGTTGCCGCTCATGCGTTCACGAATCTCGTCATCGCTCAGCGTCGGTGCGGCGCTCAGATCGCCTGTGACATGGCTGGGAATGCCGGCCGCGATTTCCTGCAGCACCGCCAGCGATGAACAGATTTGTCCCGGCGTGCAGTAGCCGCACTGATAGCCGTCGTGGCGGATAAAGGCGGACTGCAGCGGATGCAAATCATCGGGCGTGCCGACGCCTTCGATGGTGGTCACGTCAGCATCCTGTTGCATCACTGCAAGGGTGAGGCAGGCGTTGATGCGCCGGCCATTGACCAGCACGGTACAGGCACCGCACTGGCCGTGATCGCAGCCTTTTTTGGTGCCGGTCAGATGTAAATGTTCGCGCAGCGCGTCCAGCAGCGTGGTGCGGGTATCGACGTTCAGCTGCTGAGGTTCGCCGTTCACCTGCAGCGTGACCGGCACCGTGACAGGGGCCGGCGCGGCGGAACCGGCCGTCAGCCGGGCCCGCTCTGTCTCTTCCTGCTGCGGGGAATAGCGTTGCGTCTTCTCATCGCGTGGGTTGCTCATGCCTTTGCCTCCGGACAAGTGGCGAAATGAAATCTCAATGACACCGATTTTTATAAGGTTTTGGAAAACTTTAAGCATAGACGTCAATACGCAGACGACCATGCGGCAGGGGAAAACCGATCCCAGCAACGGACAAGTCTGAAGTTTGTCGGGCTGTTCACGGTGACAAAGAGCCATATTCGTGATTAATATGCATGCTTTGCTAAACCGTTTTAGCGATTAAGTGAGACTGAATCATGATGAAACGTATCTGGTGTCTGGGTGACGCCGTAGTGGATTTGCTGCCTGATGACGCAGGGCGCTTGTTGCAGTGTCCCGGCGGCGCGCCCGCCAATGTGGCAGTGGGTATCGCCCGGCTGGCGGGCAACAGCGGATTTATCGGACGGGTGGGCGACGATCCTTTTGGCCAGTTTTTATGTCACACGCTGGCGCAGGAAAAGGTGGATATTTCCCACATGCGTAAAGACGCGCAGCAGCGCACTTCGACCGTGGTCGTGGCTCTTGACGATCAGGGTGAGCGTACCTTCACCTTCATGGTGCGCCCCAGCGCCGACTTATTTCTCACGCCGGACGATTTGCCGCGGTTTCAGTCTGGTGAGTGGCTGCACTGCTGTTCGATTGCGTTACTCGCCGAGCCGTCACGCGCTGCCGCGTTAACCGCCATGCAACGCATACGTGAGGCGGGCGGCTTTGTCAGCTTCGACCCTAATATCCGCCTCGATTTGTGGTCCGATCCGGCGGCGCTGCAGCAGTGCCTCAGCTCGGCACTGCAACAGGCGGATGTGGTGAAGCTCTCCGTGGAAGAGCTGAGTTTCATCACCGACTGCACCGACATTGATAGCGGCATTGCGCAACTGGCGCAGCGGTTTGCCCTGAAATTACTGCTGGTTACGCAGGGCAGCGCCGGCGTTCGTGCGTTCTTTAACGGTCGGCAAATTCACTATCCCGCGCGACCGGTGGTCAGCGTGGATACCACCGGTGCAGGCGATGCCTTCGTGGCCGGTCTGCTGTGGGAACTGGCGCAGCAGGGTCTGCCGGTGGAGGAAGCACAGCTGGCGGCCTGCCTGCGCACGGCCCAGGCGTGCGGGGCGCTGGCCACCACCGCCAAAGGTGCCATGACCGCGTTACCTGACGCTCAACAGCTACAGCAGTACGGCATCTGACCTCGCCGTTTCCCCTGTTTTGCGATGTATCTCACATCCACTAAATCGGTTTAGCAAAATCCATTGCGCTTTAAAAAACGGCACCGCTATGATGCGGTGCCTAAACCGGTTTAGCAAAAAAATACATCTGATGATAGCCTTGCCTCAGGGATGCAAAACAGTGAAAAAAAGTCTAATCGCTATAACCCTTAGTACGATATTAGGTTCAGGCCCAGCCTGGGCCGCAACCGACATGAGCAGCATCGAAGCGCGTCTGGCGGCGATGGAAAAACGCCTTGCTGCGGCTGAGCAGCGCGCCAGCGTAGCGGAGCATCGCGCGCAGGCGGCGGAACAGCAGGTGCAGAAGCTGGCTGCGGTGCAGCAGCAGAATCCGACGCCGGTTGCCGTCGCTCAGAGCGAACCGCGCGCCGCCGAACCGGCAGCGCCAGCCGCCAGCAGTGACGCCGGCGGTTTTGAATTCCACGGCTATGCGCGCTCCGGCCTGTTGATGAACAGCTCCGCCGCGAAAACCCAGGGCGGACCGGCCGTTACGCCAGCCGGTGAGACCGGCGGCCACGTCGGACGTCTTGGCAATGAGCCGGACACCTACGTTGAACTCAATCTTGAGCACAAACAAACGCTGACCAACGGTGCTACCACGCGCTTTAAAGCAATGCTGGCTGACGGACAGCGCACCTACAACGACTGGACCGCCGCCAGCAGCGATCTCAACCTGCGTCAGGCGTTTGTCGAGCTGGGCCAGCTACCGACCTTCACCGGCGCGTTTAAAGACACCACGGTGTGGGCCGGTAAGCGTTTCGACCGCGATAACTTCGACATCCACTGGATCGATTCCGATGTGGTGTTCCTCGCCGGAACCGGGGCCGGTATTTACGACATGAAGTGGGGCGATGACGCCCGCAGCAATCTGTCGATTTATGGTCGCACCTTCGGTGACATCGAAAATAACGAAAACACCGCGCAAAACTACATTCTGTCGCTGAATAACTTCGTCGGCCCGCTGCAGCTGATGGTGAGCGGCATGCGCGCGAAAGATAACGATCAGCGCACCGATATCGACGGTCGTCGCGTGAAAAGTGATGCTGCTAATGACGGTGTGCACGCGCTGGTCGGATTGCACAACGACAGCTTCTATGGTCTGCGTGAAGGTTCAGCGAAAACCGCGCTGTTGTACGGCCATGGTCTGGGTGCGGAGGTGAAAACCATCGGTGCCGACGGTGCACTGTTGCCGGACGCAGACACCTGGCGGCTCGCCAGCTACGGTATGACGCCGCTGGGCGCTGGCTGGCACATCGCACCGGCACTGCTGGCGCAGAGCAGCAAAGATCGCTACGTCAAAGGCGACAGCTACGAGTGGGCCACCGTAAACCTGCGTCTGATTCAGGAATTTACGCAGAACTTTGAGATGCAGTATGAAGGCTCGTACCAGTACATGGATCTGCGTCCTGAAGGCTATAACAATCGTCAGGCCGTCAGCGGCAACTTCTACAAGCTCACCGTTGCCCCCACGCTTAAAGCCAGCGACGTGGGCGAATTCCTCAAGCGTCCGGAAATCCGCCTGTTCGCCAGCTGGATGGACTGGGATCATCGTCTGGATAACTACGCCAGCGATGATGCCTTTGGCAGCACCGGCTTTAAGTCCGGCGGCGAGTGGAACTTTGGCGTGCAAATGGAAACCTGGTTCTGATACAACGGCCCGCGCGCGGGCCGCTTCGCGCATGATGGCATAACAACCAAAAACAGAGGTTACTATGGATTTTGTTACTCTTTCCCGGTCGCTGCTGCCGCTGCTGGGAGGCCGGGAAAATATCGCCAGTGCGGCGCACTGTGCCACACGTTTGCGCCTGGTGCTTGTGGATGACGCCAAAGCGGATACTGCCGCCATCGGCAAACTTGACGGGGTGAAGGGCTGTTTTCGCAATGCCGGACAGCTGCAGGTGATATTTGGCACCGGCGTGGTGAATAAAGTGTATGCCGCGTTCATCCGCGAAGCCGGCATCAGCGAAACCAGCAAATCGGAAGCCGCGGACATCGCCGCGCGTAAGCTCAACCCGTTCCAGCGCATTGCGCGCCTGCTGTCGAACATTTTCGTGCCGATCATTCCGGCGATCGTCGCCTCTGGTCTGCTGATGGGCCTGCTCGGCATGGTCAAAACCTACGGCTGGGTTAGCCCCGACAACGCGCTGTATATCATGTTGGATATGTGCAGCTCGGCGGCCTTTATCATCCTGCCGATCCTGATTGGCTTCACCGCGGCGCGTGAGTTTGGCGGAAACCCGTTTCTCGGCGCGACGCTCGGCGGTATTCTGACCCATCCGGCACTCACCAACGCCTGGGGCGTGGCGGCGGGCTTCCATACCATGAACTTTTTCGGTATCGAAGTGGCGATGATCGGCTATCAGGGCACGGTGTTTCCGGTGCTGCTGGCGGTGTGGTTTATGAGCATGCTGGAGAAACAGCTGCGCCGGGTGATTCCGGATGCGCTGGATCTGATCCTGACGCCGTTCCTGACGGTGATCATCGCCGGCTTCGTCGCGCTGCTGGTGATTGGTCCGGCGGGAAGGATGCTCGGCGACGGTATTTCGTTTGTGCTCAGCACGCTGATTGCGCATGCCGGCTGGCTGGCCGGGCTGGTGTTTGGCGGGCTTTACTCGGTGATTGTCATCACGGGCGTGCATCACAGCTTCCATGCAATTGAAGCCGGGCTGCTGGGCAATCCGGCGATTGGCGTCAACTTCCTGCTGCCGATCTGGGCGATGGCGAACGTGGCGCAGGGCGGTGCCTGTCTGGCGGTGTGGTTTAAAACTAAAGATGTGAAAATCAAAGCCATTTCGCTGCCGTCAGGTTTTTCGGCGCTGCTGGGGATTACTGAAGCAGCGATTTTCGGTATCAACCTGCGCTTTATGAAACCCTTCATCGCCGGCCTGATTGGCGGCGCGCTGGGCGGTGCCTGGGTGGTGTCGGTGCATGTGTATATGACGGCTGTCGGTCTGACCGGTCTGCCTGGCATGGCGATTGTGCAGGCCAGTTCATTGCTTAACTATGCGATTGGCATGGTGATCGCGTTCAGCAGCGCATTTATGATCTCTTATCTGCTCAAATACAAAACGGACGCGGAATAATGACGGCTTCTTCATTGTTACCCGATATTTTGCAGGCGGTGATGCGCGGTCAGCCGCGCGCGCTGAGCGACCCGCATTATCCGGGCTGGCATCTGGCACCCGTCACGGGCTTGCTTAACGATCCGAACGGTTTTATCCACTTCGCCGGGCGTTACCATCTGTTTTATCAGTGGAATGCGCTGGGCTGTCAGCATCAGCATAAATGCTGGGGCCACTGGAGTTCGGCCGATCTGCTGCACTGGCAGCATGAACCCATAGCGCTAATGCCGGATGAAGAGTATGACCGCAGCGGCTGCTATTCGGGCAGTGCCGTCGACGATAACGGCCTGCTGACGTTGATCTATACCGGCAACGTAAAGTTTGCCGATGGCGCGCGCACCGCGTGGCAATGTCTGGCGGTGCAAAATCCCCAGGGCGGCTTTGACAAGCTCGGGCCGGTGATCGCGCTGCCCGACGGCTACACCGGACACGTGCGCGATCCCAAAGTATGGCGGCATGGCGAGCACTGGTTCATGGTGCTGGGCGCGCAGGATTTGCAAAAGCAGGGCAAAGTGTTGCTGCTGCGCTCGGCGGACCTGCGTGAGTGGCACAATCTGGGCGAGATTGCCGGCAGCGGCCTGAACGGGCTGGCGGCAACCAGTTATATGTGGGAATGCCCGGACATGTTCACCCTCGGCGATAGCACGTTCCTGATTTGCTGCCCGCAGGGCATCGCGCAGGAAGATCATCGTTTTCTGAATGCGCATCCGAGCGCGTGGCTGTCCGGCGATCTTGATTACGCTAACGCCAGCTTTAGCCATGGCGAATTGCATGAGCTTGACGCCGGTTTCGAGTTTTACGCGCCGCAAACCACGCTAACCGCCGACGGACGCCGGCTGCTGGTGGGCTGGATGGGCGTGCCGGACGGCGAGGAGATGCTGCAGCCCACGGTGGCCAATGGCTGGATCCATCAGATGACCTGCGTGCGCGAACTGGGCACGCGTGATGGCCGGCTGTTCCAGCGGCCGGTCACTGAACTGCAGGCACTGCGCAACGCTGAACAGCATTATCAGGGCCCGGCCGCCGATGCGCCGGTCATTGATGCGCGGCGGCTGGAATTGCTGCTGAGCGGGCAGGGCGACATCACCCTGAACTTTGCTGACCAGCTACGGCTGGAATGGCGTGCCGACGGGCTGCGGCTCGCGCGGCGCAGTCTGGCAAACGGCGAGTGGCAGTTCCGTTACTGGCGCGGCGCGGTGAGTCAGCTCCAGTTACTGTGCGATCACTCCAGCGTTGAGATTTTCATTAATGAAGGCGAAGGGGTGATGAGCAGTCGCTACTTCCCGGCGCATCCGGCGCAATTAACCCTGACCGGACACGCAGAAGTGACGGCGCGCTACTGGTCGTTGCGCCCGTGCATGGTAGAATAAGTCATTGTTTCCTTAACCGATGCACTGACGTGAGAAAAACCAAACGCGTTACCATAGCGGATATTGCTGCGCTGGCGGGGGTGTCCAAAGCCACCGCCAGTCTAGTGCTGAATGGCCGTGGCAAAGAGTTGCGCGTGGCGAAAGAGACGCGCGAACGCGTGTTAACGCTGGCGCGCGAACATCACTATCAGGCCAGTATTCACGCACGCTCGCTGCGTGATAACCGCAGCCATACGCTGGGATTAGTGGTACCGGAGATTACCAACTATGGCTTTGCGGTGTTCTCACACGCGCTGGAAAATCTGTGTCGCGAGGCCGGCTTGCAGCTGCTGATCTCCTGCACTGATGAAAACGCCGGGCAGGAGCGGGTGGTAGTGGATAACCTGGTGGCGCGTCAGGTGGACGGACTGATTGTGGCGTCCAGCATGTTGAGCGACAGTGACTACGTGAAGCTGAGTGATCAGCTGCCAGTTGTGCTGTTTGACCGCTACGTCAATGACACGCAGCTGCCGCTGGTGATGACCGATTCGATCACGCCGACCGCCGAGCTGGTGGAACGGCTGGCGCGCGCCAATCCAGATGAAATTTACTTTCTCGGCGGTCAGCCGCGTCTGTCACCCACTAAAGACCGTCTGGCCGGTTTTATGCAGGGGCTGGAGCGGGCGGGCATCACGCCGCGCCCGGAGTGGATCATTCACGGTAATTATCATCCCAGCAGCGGTTATGAGATGTTCGCCGCGCTGTGCGCCCGGCTGGGGCGTCCGCCGAAAGCGATTTTTACCGCTGCCTGCGGACTGCTGGAAGGGGTGTTACGTTACATGAGCCAGCACCACCTGCTGCACAGCGATATCCGCGTCGCCAGCTTTGACGATCACTATCTGTATGACTCGCTGACTTTGCCGATTGATACCGTCGAGCAGGATGTGCCGCGCCTGGCACAGGAGTGTTTTACGCTGCTGACTACCATGATTAACGGCGATGAACCCGGCAGCCTGCACACCGTGCTGCCGGCAACGCTGCGGCTGCGCTTTGGCAGGTAGCGCAGCCCCGACTCAATCGCTCTCTGGCTCACATACCTGCCATCTGACCGAGCTGACGCCTTTTTCCAGACTGATACGGCTGACCAGATTTTCCAGCTGATCGGTCAGGCTGGGTTTACCCAGCACTTCCGCATTCACCGCCATGCGGTGTGACGGTTCCAGATCCTCACTGTGCAGGGATTGCAGCCGCAGGCCGCTGCCTCCGAGGCTATGCAGCATCAGGCTGCGCACCTGCACCTCATCGGCCGCCAGACAAATGATTTGCACTTTGTAATACTGGCTGGCGTCTTCCGCAGTAATGATGCTCTGACGATTAATGCCCTGAGCCAGTTCGCGCAACAGGATGTTGGCGCACAGAATCACGACGCAACCAATAGCCGCTTCCAGCAGCAAACCCATGCTGCATAACACGCCGATCGCCGCGGTGCACCACAGCGTGGCGGCGGTGTTAAGGCCGCGCACATTCAGGCCATCACGCATGATGACGCCACCGCCGAGAAAGCCAATACCGGAGACCACATAGGCCGCAACGCGCGAAGCATCTGCGGCAATTCCCGGTACGCTTTGCGTCATCAGGACAAATAAACAGGCACCGGTGCTGACCAGTGCATTGGTGCGCAGCCCGGTCAGGCGCTGGCGCAGCTGGCGCTCGCTACCGATCAGCGCGCCGAGAATCAGCGCGACCGTGACGCGCAGTAAAAAGATTTTCCAGTCCATGTCAGACCTCACTCCATCACCGCCGGGCAATGGATATACAGAGTTATAAGAATGGATTACAGCGGGGCCAGACAGCACGCAGGAAAAAAGGGGGAGGGGGATCCACCGTCTTAACGCAGGGCTAAGACAGCGATGAGGCTATCTCAGCATCGGCACCGATTGTAATCGTGTGGGACAGGTGTCCAATTGTGTATCCTCATCAGTAAAATTGCGCCGGCATTGTAGACGCTTTGATTCGCCAGCGCGAAGACAAATCGCGCACCGTTTAAGCGGGGTTAAGGATGCGCGGCATAGTTACGCGTCTTTGATAATATCGATATAAACCACGTTATTGTGGGGATCGGCATAGTTATTGACGGTGAAGCCTGTCAGATCACCAAATAGCGTGGTTAACGACGGCGTGTCGCGA
This sequence comes from Pantoea dispersa, assembly GCF_035783935.1. Taxonomy (GTDB): domain Bacteria; phylum Pseudomonadota; class Gammaproteobacteria; order Enterobacterales; family Enterobacteriaceae; genus Pantoea; species Pantoea dispersa_C. The sequence goes on from NZ_JALKOV010000011.1 coordinate 156,705, forward strand.
TAAATCAGGTGCCAGTCCATTATCAGTTGTAAATAGCCCCGTCCGGAACTGTCGGGACTGAAATTGCCCACCACCAGACGTCCTCCTGGTTTGAGCCTGTTTTTCAGTGACTCACTGAGGGCTTTGGCTTTGCGCTCAGGCAGATAATCATACAGGCCGGCGGAATAAATAAAATCAAAGCTCTCCTGTTCAGCGCGTGAGGTCTGCAGTAAAGCGTTGATGCCGGCAATGTGCGTTTTCACCCTGCCGCCATAAGCACGATTAACTTCTGCACAGGATTCTGCATCCTGATCGAAGGCGACGATCTCGCCTTTGAAAATATCCGACAGCGCCAGCGTATTTTCAAACTCCCGGCAGTGACCGGAGGCCACCGATAATATGCGCGCCTGCGGATTATTTAGTACCGTTTCATTGATATAGGCGGTTAACAAGTGTCGTCTGAATAAAACCGATAACCCCATTGAACTGGCGGTTGTGCAGGCAAAGATGCCACGGCCATGCGATGTTGTCTCCGCTGGTACAGCACCCGAATAAATATAATCCAGCATGACAGCATCGCCCGCATAGCCGCGAGGTTTGCTGAACGCTCGCGAGGTATACGGATCCTGCTGGCAGAGCTTAAAGAAGGGATGCAGACGGGCCGACAGCAGGGAATCATCTGAAGCGTTAATGTTTATCCTGTCGCAGAGTTGGGTGAGTTTTTCTCCGCTGAGTTGAAACGCAGAGAAGTAATCGCCTCTTTCACAATAAGCCAGCGCGCAGTCCAGCAGGGAATGTAGTTGTGCCTGAAGGGAATCTGAATGTGTTTCAGAGAGTTGCATGTGTATCCTACCTTAGAGAGTAAGTAGCGGATAACGCAATAGAGACAGACAAAAATGAGCTTAGCATTCATAAATGAATTTACTGGATCTAGCCGCTACGCTTTTTTGTAAAGGTCAGATTGAGGGGGAGGGAGGCGGGGCAAAGCTGACGGGTTTCTCAGTACCCGCAGCACAAAAATGACCTCCATGGTCAGAATCAATTGATCGCCTGTTATATCTGATAGCGATACTATTCATCATCTCCGCCGGTATTCACCCCAATGCTGTAAGGTCTGACATGCAACCAATCAGTCTGCAAAACAGATATCGTTCTGCGAACCAAAACACCACTGCGCTGTGGGCGAAACATGCAGATATCGGGAACATCCGTGAAGAGAATTACTACGATCCGGTAAAACTGGCGCTTGCTGCAGGGATTAAACCGTCAGTTTCCTTACCGGTGTTACGTCTGATTGATGAATTGCAACGACTCACACAGGCTGATCCGCTTGCCGATACACTGCCAGTACAAGGTTTACACTTTACCTTCCTGCCTCTGACCTTACCGCTGTATAGCATCAACGAACCTTTACCAGCGAAAGCGGCGCAATTGACCACAGTCTGGAATGAATTTGCTGAAAAAAAAATCGTCATCAGGGATCTGCGCTTAGTGGCGTTGCCCAGCCAGTTATTGCTTGCGGGCATACCTGATACGCCTGCGATTGCCATGCGCCAGTCATTCTGCGACAAGGTTCTGGATTCTGACTGGAAAAATGAATTGCTGATGCGGCATGGCAACAGCCCGTTGCCGGCACCATTCTGGCACAGCACGCTACTGCGCTACAGCGCTGAGTTTTTACCCGCTGTTTTACGTCAATTCTTTTATGAGCGTCAGGACATCAATTTTGGCGCGGTGGCTGGAGAACTGATGCTGGCGAAGACTAACTATAACTGGACGAAGTGTTATCCGTTGCCAGCGAGGGCGTGATCACCTGAATAATCTCGCTCCACATCTGCAAGCCGCCTGGCTGTCACCGCGTCGCAATTCGCCATGCAAACATGCAGTGTAGCTTTCAACGTTCTCATTAACAGCGCCTGACAAAAGAGTGCCAGGCGCCGTCAGGAAGGATGATTTTACTTTACCGGCATGGCCAGCACCGCATCGGTGGTTTTGATTTCGGCAAACACATCGGCTACACCGGCCAGCGCGGCCTGCTGCAGAACGTTGTGATCCACCACATTGCCATCCCAGGTGGCCAGATCGCGGGTTGCCGTGGCATCTTCCGGAATAATCACCGAGAAGCCCAGCGGAACCGCGTCACGTGCGGTTGAAGAGACGCACATATGGGTCATCAAGCCCGTGACGATCAGCTGTTTGATGCCCAGATTGTCCAGCTGTGCTTTGAGATCGGTGCCGACAAAGGAGCTTGGTGTCGCTTTGGTTATCACACGGTCGTCCTTAGCTGGCTGCAGGTCTTTATGGAAGTCGGCAAAGCGGCTGCCTTTAGCAAACAGCGGACCGTTAGCATCACCAATGTGCTGAACGAAGAACACCGGCATGTTATTTTTATGTGCAAATTCCACAATGCGTTTGCTATTATCCAGCGCTTTCATGCCATCCGGAATCGGCATTTTTCCGCCCGGAAAATATTCGTTTTGAATATCAATCACGATGACCGCCGTTTGCTGGGCTGTGAGTGATGTAGTGGCCGTTGCGCCACTCATGGTACGGATCGTTGGGGCTCGCTCTGCATTGCGTTCATCCGCGCTGGCCGCGCCGGAAATAGCCATCATCAGCGCAAAAGTACCTGAAGCAATATAGTTTTTCATAGATGAGTATCCATTTTCATACGGGAGATCGGGATGATCTCCTTTGCCGGTAATTATCCCTGAACATCTACCTGGCCAGGAGTAGCACAGATGACAAATAGCGTTCACTTCGCGCCAAAAAAAGCCGACCCGATTAAAGTGGGTGTTATCGTTTTCGATAACATCATTCCGTTTCATCTCTCGGTTCCCTGCGCGGTATTTGAAAACGCCCGGCATGAAGATGGTACTCCGTATTACGAACTGTTGATTTGTGCCGAACATCGCACACCGTTAAAGACCAACAGTGGTTTTTCGATTGTCGCGGAACACGGGCTGGAATGCGTGCGCGAGGTGGATATGGTGATTGTGCCGAGCTGGAGCGATCCCGACTTACAACCCCCTGCGGTTTTGATCGAAACATTGCAGCAGGCTGCCGCGCGTGGCGCGACCGTCGTTGGACTGTGTCTCGGGGCGTTCGTGCTCGCCGAGGCCGGTTTGCTTACGCAATCACGTGCCACCACTCACTGGCGCTGGATGGCAGAATTTGAACGGAGTTACCCGGATGTAGAGATTGACCGTGATGTGTTGTATATCGATGAGGGCCAGATTGTCACTTCCGCCGGCACCGCCGCCAGTATCGACTGCTGCCTGCACCTGGTACGTAAACAGTGTGGTGCGGATATCGCCAATAATGTGGCGCGTATGCTGGTGGTACCGGCACACCGTCAGGGCAATCAAATGCAATTTATTCAACAACCGGTTCATGATTCTACTGCCAGCGATTGTTTTATGAATGCGCTGGCATGGGCGAGCAAAAATTTAAAGCAGACCCTGACGTTAGAGGATTTAGCGCAAAAGGCGTTGATGAGTCCACGCAGTTTTACCCGCCGTTTTCAGCAAACCACTGGCAATTGTTTTAGCGACTGGCTATATCATCAGCGCCTGGCACTGGCGCAGCGTTATCTGGAAAAAACCGATCAACCGGTAGAGATTATCGCCATCGAATCAGGTTTTTCTTCACCGTTGAGTATGCGCCGCCATTTTAAAAGTAAGCTGGGCATCTCTCCCGCAGAATATAGGAAAAAGTTTTGCGGCAAGCTGAGTCAGTAAACTCTTTGTTCATATCTTATCTGGCGAATCAGCTGAGAGCTCATGGAAAAGGCGACCTGATCCCTGTTGATTAAATCTTTTCAGCGATTGATTGATTCCAGAAAACGTATAGGCCTCAATACCTCATCAATCCTGCTGTAAAGCAAACATCTTCACGCCAGAACAAGGCGGAAAAATGCAGTGTATGCTCCATAAGCAGTTTTGAGAGTGCTCTCGTTTCGCCTAACCAGTCATCACTTTACAATAATTTTCCAATAATGCTTCCAGTCATTGCTTGACGCTATTTGCTGAGTGACCGCTTTATTTATCGGGTGATGGAAGTACTAATATCTTTTGTTGCTCATTGAAGTCGATATGACATATCGAAACTTCAGTCACGGCAAAAATTAAATTAACGGGAATTCAATTCTATGTGTCTGAGAGGCTCGTTCAGAGTCAGCATACTCCTGAGCGCATTGCTGTGGTTGACGGGGTGCGCTGTACAGCAAAAAGACTTGCCTGAACATAGGCAATCTGTATCCACGTATTCAGGACTGGTTATTTGCCAATCGGAATTAGCGGCACTTCAACTCTACGATGTGGTCAGCTGGCAGAAGCAGGACACCGCCCTGAATACTCTTCTGGACCGCAGTGCCAAATATTTGCTGACACGCCCGAAGCTAAGCACAGATATGCAATCAGTACTGGATAGCGTGTATCAGGCGCAGCTAGCAACACGCTGCCAGCGCATTCATGTCACGTTGTTTGATGCCCTGATGCAGCAAGCGAAAAAGGAGAAGAGTGAATGATTCAGGGAATATTATTATTTACCGCCGCCTCTCTGGTCCTGCTCATCAGCGGCTGTGTTCGCTATCCGGCAACGATGGCAAACCCGGCAATGTCGCAACCGCCATTACTTAATCAGTTCCAACAGCAACTGGTACACATCGGGCAGCGTGCCGATGCCGGTGAACGCATGGCACAGCAGCGTTATGGCCAGTGGCTGGCATCGGCTGGTCAAACCGATGCAGCGGCACCGCTATTACGTGCAGCGGCACAACAGGGCGATGCCCAGGCGCAATATCAACTTGGTCTATTACTACCTGCACACAGTTCCGAAGCCTTGCAATGGCTAGCGCGTGCTGCTGAGCAGGGGCACAACGGCGCAGCTCGTCAGTTGGCGCAGCTTGAGCTACACGCTAATCCACTACTGCAGCATAAACAGCAGGCTTTTAACTGGCTCATGATGGCGGCTGAGCGCGGTGAACCGCAGGCGCAAAATGATGTTGGCGCGGCCTGGAGTCGAGGCGATGGAACGCAGCAGGACTCGGTACGCGCGGTGATGTGGTACCGCAAGGCAGCTGAGCAAGGGCACGCGCTAGCCCAGTTTAATTTAGCAGGTGCTTATCAGAGTGGCGCTGGCGTAAAAAAACAGCCAGACCAGGCCTATGCCTGGTACGCCGTGGCAGAGAAAAATAGTAATGACCCGCGCCTGAGGCGGGTGGCGGAGCAAATGAAATTACGCATGTACGTAGAGGCTAACCGCTTGGGTAAAGCGGCGAGGGCTCGCAAGTTAGAGCAACTTTATATACGTCAGTATCGGCTGGCTAATCAGGAAACTATTTGATGAAAAGAACACTTTTGCCTGCCGTGCTGAGTGTGGAAATAGCCTCAGCATTTTTTTTTACGATTGCACATGCAGCGCCGCAACTGACTGGTTTCAGCTCGATTGATACCATTCCGGAAACACTGTTTGATGACAGCGAGCCAGCAAAACCGTGGCTCAAACCGCAACCGGCACAGCGTAAAGTATTGCGCCCGGCGACTACGCAAAAAATCGATCATGACAAGCGTATACAGAGTCTGCAAAATTCGTTGACGGAGCAACAACGTCTACATCAACAGACGCTTGCAGATTACCAGGTAGAAAAGAGCAAGCTTCAGCAACAGTTAACTGCACAGAAAGCGGACCAGGAGGCAGTGCGCTCAATGCGAGCTCGCCTGAACGAGCTTGAACAGCAAGTGGCACAGAGCCAACCTGATAAATATCTTCAGCAGCTAAGTGAGTTACGTATTCAACTGGCTGCGCAGCAACAACTGGTGGATACCAAGACGTTGCAGCAATCTGCACTATCGGAAAAGCTTCAGCAAAAAGAGCAAGATGTAGTTGAGCTAAGTCAGCAGCTTGAAGCGTTACGCGCTCCTGCGCAGTCGCCTGTCATTAAACCCGAAACACAGACGCAAAAACTTTCTTACGCTAACGGCGTTGCGTTCGCCAGTAATATTGTACAAAGCTTACAAGCTCAGCAAAATCTTGGCATTCATCCCGATCGACCGATGGTGCTGGCCGGAATACAGGATGCTTTTGCCCAGCGCATCGCATTAAACAGTGAAGAGATCACTACGCTGGTAAACGATCTTGACCAGCAACTAAACAGCAGTCTGCAGTCGCAGCAGGAGAACAAAGCGTATCAGCGCGAGCAACAACATAAAAGCGGTAAAGCGTTCCTGGAGCAGACCCGAAAACGTAAAGGTGTGAAATCACTGAAAGGTGCATATTACCTCGTCACTAAAGCTGGCTCTGGCGAAACGCTAAAAGCAGATAGCACAGTCGATCTGCTGCTGACCGGACGTCTGCCCGACGGCACAGTATTTGATAGCAGCGGCAAAGAGAACAAAGCACAGCGTGTCAAACTGAATAGCCTATTACCAGCATTAACTAACATATTGAGCACCCTAAAGTCAGGTAGTGAAGTGGAAGTGATTTTGCCGCCAGAAGAGGCCTTCGGTGATGAGGGCGTAGACAACCTCATTCCACCAGGTGCAGTAGTGATCTTTGATATCAAGCTCAAAGCATGATTCTCAAGCCGCAAATAGGTAAGATGATGCAAAAATAACAATGAAGTAAAAATAATCCTGCTGGATGCCCATCCTCTTTATCTGGAAGAGCTGAAGTTTCTGATTAACCAAAGCGCTATTTTTAACGTGGTGAATTGTTGTCATACCTATGCGGAGTTGCTGCTGTCACTCAGTATGAATCCGGCAGACATAACAATTCTGGACCTGTCGTCCTCACTTAGTGAAGAAGAGACCGTATCGCTGGTGGAAAAAATTCATCAGGAGATGCCGGGTATAGCCATGGTGGCGCTGGGTGAAACCCACCAACATCAGCGCCTGAGTAAAAATTTACGGCCCGCATTCAAAGGGTATTTTTGCAAATCTCTGCATCCGGAAAAAATCAGTATGGGGCTGCGGCATGTTTGGCATTAGCATTTACAGGATAAAACAGCCTCGCCTTTTAACTTATCCAATATTAATGAAAAAATGGAACTGACCCTCATCGAATTACGCCAAGAAAGGGTGCTAGAATATTTGCATGCAGGTTTTACCGTGACTCAACTCTATTCGCAAAAGGAATCATGCTGAGGCTAATATCAATATGCTTTTTAACATAAAAAAGTTTTCGAGTACTGCGATAGAGATTTATAATTCCCCACGCTAGTCTGAAATGAGTCTCTTCCGCACTAAAATCGAGAGTGCTCTTATTTCTCTGTTATTCTAAAATTAATATTGTATTCGCATCAAAAATGGTTTGCTTTTTGATGAGTGACTTATTAATCGTTAAATCAAGGAAATAAGATATGAAAAGTAAAAAATCTGTATTATTCGCTATGATGGGTATCTTTGCTGCTGCTTCTGTTCAAGCTCAAACGGGAACTGTATCTATTTCCGGCTCAGTTGTAGGGGCAACGTGCACAATAAACGGCATGAATCAAACAGCTAACTTTGGAAACATTGATCAGGCCGAATTGCAAGCCCTGTCGAATGGTAATGTTCATAAGCAAGAGACTATGACAATTGAAGTAACAGCTTGCCCGTCATCAATTTCTAAAGTAACGATAACTCCAACATTCACTGCTGAACTCGGAAATGGTCCGCGTATTGCTTACACCGGTCCAATGAAAGGCGCAGGTCTGTGGCTGGTAAACGGTGATGATGATAAACAAATGTATAGCGCTACGGGTTACTCTAAAGATCTGGTAGCTAATGCGACCACTTTCACATTGAAGCCTAGCCTGGTTCGATTTACAGGTGGCGGTCAATCAGGTAGCGCAAATGTTGTAGCGGGTGATTTTGCTGCAACCGTCAATTTAGCCATGACATACGAATAATTTGATAGTTGAGCGGCCTGTTTACATGAGTTAAACAGGCCAGTTCTATCAATGACGTTGATTTAAGATTAACTACGCGAGGAGTTTATGCCTTCTTATTCTAGTCTATTTATTATTATATTAATCGTATGCCAGGCTTTCACCATTAAAATAGTTTATGCTGATACCAAGGGTTTCAGTCTGAATGCAACTCGCATCATATATTACGAAACCAAAGAGGAAGCTTTGATTACTGTCCGTAACTCGGACAACAAGAAATCATTTTTAGTACAGTCTTGGGTCACTGAGGAAACAGGGAAAACTAAAGCACCATTCCTCGTCATGCCTCCTTTATATCGTCAAGATTATGGCCAAAATACTGTGCGCATAAAATTGATAGATAATAATCTTCCCAAAGACCGTGAATCTCTCTTCTGGCTGAATGTTAAGGCCATACCATCACAAAAGAAAGAAGATGTTTCGAATAATGCTATATCTTTTGCTTATGTCATGCGTTTGAAACTTTTCTATCGCCCTGAGGGATTAAATGGCACAGCTAATGAAGCTTTCAAGAAATTAAAAATAAAACAGAACGGGAATGAGGTAAAAATTACAAATCCCACACCATTTTATGTCACTCTTAACAGTATGGCTTTTAACGGAAAGCAGGTTAATAAAGATGCGCCCATGCTGAGCCCATACGGTGATTATGTTCATCATTTACCGGAAAAAACAAGGGTAAATGAATTTTCTGTCAGATCAGTTAATGATTCTGGCGGCGTGTCAGATGAATTCAAGTATAAATTAAATTAAAATCTTAAAGGTGGCAGGCAATGCGGAGATTTATTAAAACAAAAGGGACTATATTCAACGCTAAGAAATCTGAAAATAAAAAAAATAACTACAAAAATAATAGTTTTTCGCGATCGATTAAAACCGCCTGTTATTGTATCATTACCTGTTCGTCTGAATCATTTGCTCAACTCTATTTCAACCCTGAGCTTCTCAAAGTTGCAGGGGATGATTATTTGCAAAATGAATATGCTGATTTAAGCCCTTATGAAATGGGGTCGCAGGCTCCGGGTGATTATCGAGTCAAAGTGTTTATTAATGATCGCTATGTTGGCGATCAGAATGTTACCTTCATTACTGGTCCAGATAATGAGCTGCTGCCTGTATTCACTCGTGAACAATATGACGCGTTTGGCGTGCGTACCAGCACGATAGAGGGCTTGGCTACGCTGCCGCATGACGTCAGCATTGAAAATATACGCGCTTATATTCCCAGTGCTCGCAGCGACTTCATATTTGCCGACCAGCGCCTGAACCTTTCGATTCCACAGTTAATGATGCAGCGTCGAGCAAGAGGAGAAGCTGACCCCGCAAGCTGGGATCAGGGCTTACCGGCGGCACTGCTCAACTATGCTATCACTGGCAATCACACCCGTGGCCTTAGCGGTGTTGGCAGCAGCGAATCACTCTATGCCAACCTTCGCGGTGGATTCAATCTGGGTGCCTGGCGGTTACGAAGTTACGCCACTGGGCAGCAGCGCTCTTCATCGGGGAAAAGCAAGCGTGACTTTAACGTTATCAGCACATACCTGCAGCGTGATATCCACTCAATTAAAGGACAGCTGATTTTAGGTGATGCCGCCACACCCGGGGAAGTATTCGACAGCGTACAGTTTCGTGGTGGTCAATTAGTCTCCGATGACGCCATGCTGCCAAACAGCCTTCGCGGTTTTGCACCGGTCATACGTGGTGTATCGGAATCTGGTGCGGAAGTGACCATCCGCCAGAATAATAGTGTTATCTACCAATCTTATGTGCCACCTGGCCCATTCGAAATTAACGACCTTTATCCTGCTTCTTTAAGTGGCGATCTCGAAGTAACAATCAAAGAGAACGATGGCAGCGAGCGCACATTTTCACAGCCGTATTCCTCGGTAGCGATTATGCAACGAGAAGGGCAAGCGAAATATGCGTTTGTAGGTGGACGATTACAGAGCGGCGGCGGTAACCGCGAACCGATTTTTGTACAAGGCACCATTATTTATGGTCTTCCGCGCAGCATCACGCTTTATGGCGGTGTTCAGGCGACAGAAAAATATGGCGCGCTCAGCGCCGGTGTTGGCGTCAGCCTGGGCCATCTGGGGGCGCTTTCCGCAGATGTAACACAGTCCAGTGCTAAGTTGCCGAGTCATGAACGTGTGCACGGGCAATCGTACCGCTTGCGTTACTCGCGCAGCATCCTTGAAACCGGCACCTCAGTGTCATTGGCGGCCTATCGCTATTCAACTGCAGGCTATTACAGCCTCCAGGATACTGTCACGCAATCCGCTGACGGCACAGGGAATGGTTTAAACTCCCGTTATCGCCCGCGTAGTGAATTTCAACTGATGCTGAACCAGTCGTTGGGCGATGCCGGTTCGCTGTATGTCACTGGATCTCAACGCGATTACTGGTCGAAACAAGGCGCGCTGCAGAGCTGGACGCTGGGTTACAACACTAGCCTATGGGGCACCAATCTCGGCGTGAACTTCACGCAGGCGAAGGATACAGACACTGGCCGTCAGGATAGCCGCCTTGCGTTAAACGTCTCGGTGCCGCTCAGTCGCTGGCTGCCGGGTGGTGAAAGCCGATATCGACCGACCATGAACCTTAACTATGGTCTGGTTGATGTAAAAAACCATGGCACGTCACAGCAGCTGGGACTTAGCGGCACCGCGCTCCAGGGAAGCCAGCTCAGTTACAACGTTAGCCATAGTCAGGCCTCAAAAGGCGAGGGTAGCTCTTCTCTCTCTGCTGCCTACCGTGGCAGTAGTGGCACGCTGTCGGCAGGCTACAACCGCAGCGCTCAACAGGAGCAGGTCAATTATGGACTGCGCGGAGGTATAGTGGCACACCCATATGGCATAACACTGTCGCAGGAACTAAGTGAAACCGTGGCGCTGGTGCGTGCGCCCGGTGCTTCAGGTGTCAATGTGAATAACCAGACAGGTGTAGCAACCGACTGGCGCGGTTATGCAGTAGTGCCTTATGTCACACCCTATCGCCGTACCGAAGTGTCGCTGGAGCCGACGAATCTTAAAGCCAACGTTGCGTTGAACAATACCAGCACTGGTGTCGTTCCAACGCGCGGCGCAGTGGTGCTGGCTGATTATCCAACCCAGCACGGCCGACAGGTATTAATGACTGTGACTCAGCAAAACGGACAGCCAGTACCGTTTGGAGCCATTGCCCTGCTTGAAAATAGTGATGAAAGTAATCCGACAACCGGTATTGTCGCGGATGAAGGTCTGCTCTATATGACGGGATTACCCGAAACAGGTCAACTCACAGTGCAGTGGGGTAAGGGAGAAAACACCAGATGCAGCATACCGTTCAGCCTGTCAAGTCCGTCGGACGATAATACACCGGCGCAAATGCGCAGCGTTTGCCAGCGAATTGATGAAAAGGAGTAACAGAGTGAGCATTAGAATGAGCGCGCTTCTTGTCGGGTTACTGGTGCTTGGTAGCACTGGTGCACATGCACAGAATCTGGCGCTACCTGAATTGCCTCCCGCCTGCCGTTATATCAGTAATGTGCAGCAAACTCTAACGAGTCAAGTGCAGATTTCAGCTTCTACGCCATTGTTCAGTGAAATTGGCGATGCGCAACGGGAAATATTAAATATGACCTTACAATGCGAAGGACCGCTCAATCAACCGGTGAGCTTTAGTGTGCATGAAAACGGTCCACTGGAGTGGCTCGGCCCAGGACGCGATATTCTGGCGACCAACATACCGGGGGTTGGCGTACGATTGCGTGTTGATGCAAACAGCGAAAGCGGTAACTGCACTAACAGCGACTGGATCAGCTCTGGTAAGCCTTTCAGCTGCACCCTTTATCCAGCCAGCCGTGATGCTAAAACACTGCGCCTTAGTCTTAAAGCACAGCTTGTGAAAATCGGTCACAACACACCTTTCCAGTCACACACCACTATGAGACTGGCAAGAGGCGGGGCGCTAGCTTTGCAGGGTAAAGCTGCCAGTGAAAGTTCTTTTGATATTATGGGTAATGGCTTGATAGCACCAATTATAGCGACGACTGCAAGCTGTGAACTGATTACAGAAAAAGAGCATAATGTAAGATTTGGTCAAATTAACCGCCCAAAAGGCGAGACCAACGAAAAAACGCTGGGTACGCCACAGGCTACGCGCATCGAAGTGGCTTGCCTGCCGCTGCGCGATGAAAGTGTTAATGACTACCAGGTAAACATCACGTTTAATGCAAGCACGCTGCACGGTAATGACGCCAGTGCACTGTCAACCAGCATTGATGATATGGCCATTCGTTTCGCTCGGGATGCGGAGGGAAACAGCTGGTCAAAATTTGGTGAGAAATATTCGCTAAATCATTGGGCTGCTGGAGGGAAAGATAAAAGTTATTTTGCCGATACATTCTACTGGTTTCTTCGGTACATACCTGGAGCTAAGCATCATCAGACCGGCGAATTCAATGCCGTGGCGACTTACACCATAATTATTCAATAGGATATTCTTTAATAGCCTGACACGGATTTTAATTTAATTCAAAGTCGGCGTAGTTATCGCGGATGATGCCCAGAGCAAGTTCAGCAAGGCCAGGAACAAGCTGGCGATTACCGCGCAATCCACAGCGGCGGTTCGCCAGTGCCAGCGGCCCAGACTCGCGATAACGTGCAAGGAGATGAAGAGAAAAGGGTAGTGAGCTCATTTTTTCTGGCCGGATTTAATCAGTGATGGTTCAGCCAGAACCGGGTTGATTGCCCTAAGCTGTACCTGAATCTGTGCCCGCCTTTTGGGCATACTCTGGCTGCGTTTTCTTTTTCCTGCGGCTTCCAGCTCATCCTGCTTTTACTGCGCCAGCTTCAGCACCGCACCCAGCCTTTTATTGTCCACGATGCGCCCATGGCTGATGCACTCCAGCTTGTCGAACATCTGGTATTCCAGGATTCGGCTGCCGTGACGGTATGCGAGCGTACCGTCTGGGTAGTCAAACGCCAGGATTTTCTCTCCGGCTGTGCATGAATTTTCCTCAGTAGGTTCAACCAGATACAATATTTTATCGTACTGAAGCGTCAGTGATTTTGAGAGCGTACGCAGCGTCTGCCAGACGAAGATGTCATCCAGTTCCGGGCTGCTCTCTGAGACTGTGCGGTGCATTTCACCTAGCAGCGTCAGTATGTGGTGGCGCAGAGCTTCATCAATGCGATGCGTGCCGGGCTTGCCGCGTCGTGCGTCGGTAAGACCGGCTGCACCAGACTCGCGGTAGCGGTTCATCAGCCGCTGAACCTGACGTTCGGTAAGATCAAGCTGGGAGGCCGCATCACGGCGGCGAAGACGTTTTTCAATAACAGCCTAAACGACTGAAAGGCGGTGAAGCTCTTTGTTCGACATGGTCACCAGCATCAGCAGAGATCTCCCATAAAAGGTGGCAAACGCGCCGCATCTGGGTGACATTATGAACTAGCTAAAAAGTGACATTATCAAATTGGACTCTCAAGTTAAGTGCGCATAATCATGATTATGTTAAATTGACAATCTCACAAAGCACCAGGCCACTCCTGGCACACCTGAGATTCACTCGGTAGCTAACGGAACCGCTGGGTTTATCACCGGACGGCTGCCCTGGATATTCACCGTTCCGATAACTGGTTATCCGTCTTACTAATGAGCAAGTGGCTGGTAACGATCTTGACGCGATTGCTCTAGATATTTCATTTAAGACTGATAGTCTTCATATTCCCAAGCAAAAAAGTGAGAGAGCTTTTCTGCTATCTCCCTCCAGTCATTGCCTTCACACCGATCGATGCAGCCTGTGATGTTTTTTTTAATTTCATCCAGATCGTATTTACGTACCAGAAGCGTATGCCGCATCAGTTCCGGAAGCCAGAGGTGCTTACATAGCCATTCCGGGGTACAAATACGGAGATCAAAGTTGTCTGCCCCAGAGCTATCGTCACCCCCAATACGCAATAACAACCGGAGAGAAAAACACTGCTCATCTTCAGGATGAAAATTATCTAATTCAAAATCGTCATTTGAAATACTTTTCAAAACAGCCTTCATTTATATTTCCTATTCTATATCAAGATGACCATTACCAATCTTACTCCTATCTCCAGTCGTCGGATCTATTTTGTAAGTTTCAAAGTTAGCCTGAGTACCGGTCGTTGAATATGAACTATTTTCTTTTGAGGCAGGAAAACGATATACACGAGTTCTATCAGCACTCATTAATCCAGTTTTATCACTGGTGAGTCTTGCACCATCACCAACCCAAATTTTACCTAACTGATCAGCCTCCATAGCTGTTCCTGAACCTACTCCATAGTTTAGCTTGCCATTATCACCTTTGACGACTGCTGCCAGCCTCGGATCCTGCATCGCAATATTATTCAGGTTTTGCTTTATCAAATCATCTTTCAGCTTCGCATAGGTGGCAGCATTCTCTGCTCCGCTTGTTTTCCCAGTTGTTTCATTGGCGGATCCCGGGCCTTCGCCTTTTCCACTTTTTCCGACTCCTGCTGCAATCCCCGCAGCACTTGTTCCAACAGCCTGAGCAAGAGAGTTTATAGCAAGTTGCTTCGCTTCTGGCGAGTCCCCCGACATCAATGCATTGTGAATAGCTGCTGTTCTGTCTGCCTCAAGCTGGATAAACGTGATCTGAAGGATTGATAACTCATTCTGATCTTGCGAATTCAGACTGCCATTTACTCGAGCTTTTTCTAGTAACTCATTGGCTCGATTCGCGTAGTCAGATTGTAATTTCGAGACATCATTAGCTTTATCAACACAATCCTTAGCGCCAATGCATCCAATAACGCTCTGATGTTGTTCATCATTTAACTTTTTATACTTTTCAATGACAGTCTTTTCACAGTTAGAATTGCCCCTGCACTGTGTCATTTCGTGAGCGCGTGACTGGTTCTGCTTAAGACTCAGAGTATTATTCTCGACCTCCGTCCTGCCTGCAGAAGCCCCGCTACCCACCCCAGTACTGCCATCAACCGCACCGCCGGCAGCTGCGCCCGCCAGGGTGACGATATTCGCGATAAGCAACTTTTCATCGGCTGACAAGGTTGATGCATCTTTGCCGTACAGCAGATGACTAAGCGCATCGTTGTAACTGAGTAACCCCGCAGTCAGGCCGCCCGCTGCACCACCAATTGCACTGCCGCCCTGCGCATTGGCAATCAGCCCCGATGCCAGCGTGTGTAGCAATATGCGGATTGGCTCGTTACCGTCGGCTACCTGTTTCACCATCTGTGCCAGCAGTGGCGCAGCCCCTGCTGCAACCGCACCGCTGACGTTACCGCCCGCAAGCCCTGCAAACAAGCCGCTGATGGCCTGCGCCGCAATCTGCAGGTTCGAACCGATGCCGTACTTCTCTTCAATTTGCTTGTCGATCGCTTTTTCTTTTTCTGCCTCTGACAATCCTTTAAAGGATGGGTCGTTTTTGAGCTTCTCTTTCTCCTGCGCCTTCAGATAATCAAACGTCACCTGAATCGTCTGCTGTCCAAGTGCTGCCATTTCTTTCTGGATAGTCAGGCTGTCTTCCGCCTTCTGCGCATCAAACTTGTCCTTCAGCGCATTCTCCGCTGCGGCGGTGTCGCGACTGATCTGCGACACGTCCTGCTTCTGCGCTTCCGGATTACGGATCTCGATAGTGCCCGGTGAAATGGCGCTGTAGGTCGTTGAGCTGGCGCGGTCCTTTGTCTGCTGCAGCGTGGCCACAGGCAGCGAGTTGCCCCCCGATGGCTGGTGCTGCCCGGATTTCGGAATATTGTTGATGAAACTGTCAGACGCCGGCGTGGTGGTTTTTCCCATACTGCCGCTGACAGCGACACTGAAGCCGCTCCCGTCGGAGTTGGCGTGGTTTTCAATATCGGTCCAGCCGAGCGTGCCGGTGCTGAGATGGTTTTTGTCCGGCGTTGCGGAGGAAGCAATGACCGCGCCATCCAGCTGCGTATGGTTGCCGACGTAAATGTTGTAGCCACCGTCACCCGCGCTGATGCCGCTCTGCTGCTGCACCGAGTCAAAGTCGTTGTAGAGTTTGCTGCCGCTCATGCTGGCGCTGCCCTGCACCGGTACGCCCGCACAGATTGGCGGCACGCAGATGCTGGCGCTGAATCCGGATGAGCTCTGCTGGCTGTCGTAACTCGCACGGTCCTGCTGGCTGGCAATCTCCAGGTTGCGTCCCGCATCGAGGTCAACGTGATGGCCGTTGAGGTTCGCGCCGTTCAGCGTGACGTCCTCACCGGCTTTCACCCTCAGGTCGCCTGCTGCGTTCACTTCACTGTTGTGGTGAGTAATGCTGCTGCCGTTGCCGTTTGCGCTGTTTTGGCTGGCGGCCAGCTCAATGGAGAAGCCGTTCTGGCTGCCGCCGAGGCCAAAGCCCACGCCGACGCCATACTTGCTGCCACCACTGCTGGATTTCTGGCTGCTGCTGTCTGTGGCGCTGCTCAGGGCGATATCGCGGCCCGCACTCAGTGAGACGTTATCGCCGCTGATTTTGACGCCTTCGCCGGCGATGTCCTGCTTCGCCGTGACCGCTACGTCGCCGCCCGCTTTGAGCACGCTGCCGCTCTGCTGCGTGCTGCTCTGCTCCACGGACTGATGGCTGCTGCCCGCGGTGGCGCTGACCGTGACTTTGACGGCTGCGGTGTTCTGGGTATACGCCGACAGCGCGGTCATGGCCGTCTGCGCGGCATAAATCGCCTGCAGACGTGGATCGTCACTCTGTTTGTGCGACTGAGCGAGCTTGTCTGCCGCCTGCGCCATGCTCACGCCGTAGCCGGAGACCTGCGCGGTGATGCCATACTGCGAGGATTTACTGCTGCTGCTGGCGTCGTGTGTGTCTTTCGCCGGGTCGAGGTGGATGTTTTCGCCGTTGACGTTCAGCGCGTTTCGGGCATAGACGTCTGCGCCCTGCAGGTTAACGTCTTTAGCCGCATTCACCGTCACGTCACCCAGCGTGCTGACGATGCCGCTGCGCAGGGTGTTCTGCTGCGTGCCCGCGCTGGCGTTTTTCCAGCTGTTGTGGCCCACGCCCACCGTGCCGCTGTAGCCGTCGCCGCCCAGATCGCCAATAGCATGATCTGACCCGCTGGCCGACGCCTGCTGACGGTCTTCCCCCGCGACGACGCTGACGTTGCCCTGCTCCGCGTTTAGTGAGACGCCGCCAGTGCCGGTCAGCGTTGAACCGGTTATCGCTATATCCCCTTTGTGACTGGTCACGTCAACGGTGCCTGCGGTAATCGATGACGTGTGCTGCGTGAGTATGCTGCTGTCGCCGTTCATCTGGCTGTTTTTCGAGCCGTAGTTGGTGCCTGCCGAACCGTTGTTCGGTGAACCACCGCCGCTGCGCGCCAGCGCACCTATCGAGGCGGAGGTCGTCGCCGACCAGCTCCTGCTGCTACTGCTGCTGGCCGCCTTCTGACTGTCGGCGGCGCTGGTGATGTCGATATTACGCGTGGCGTCCAGCGAGGCTTTACCGCCAGCGTTCAGGCTGCTGCCTTCGACCAGAATGTTGCCGGTGGCCGTATCCGCACCGCCACGGGCCTTCAGCGTCAGGTTGCTGGTGGCATTCAGCGTACTGCCACTCTGATAGACGCTTTCAGTGTTCTGGCTGGCTTTGCTGTCTGAACGACCATAGGTCAGGCCCGGTGCGGGTGAATCCAGCGCGCTGGCGCCAAACTCGTTACCCACCTGCTTGACCTGGTCGTACACCGAGCTGGTGTTGTTCATGATGTCGCGCAGGTTGCGCACCGTGTCCAGCGGCCCCAGGTTCAGGCTCAGGCCAAACCCGCTGCTTTTTGACTCCTGTTTCGCGGTTTCGCGTACCTGATCCTGACCCGCCACGATGGCGATGTTCTTCGCCGTGACGTTGATGTCGCCGTTCTGACCGCCCGCGACCACGTCACTGCCCTTAATCAGCGCGTTGTTGCCTGCCGTCAGGATCACCGCACCGTTGCCTGTGCCCACCAGGCTGCGCGCATCGCTCTGCGTGACCTGCTCGCCGTTGCGCTCGCTCTTCGCCGACTGTTTGCCGTAGCTGAGACCGAGTCCGCCGCCCATCAGCCCGCTTTTCTTAACCTCTTTCAGGCTGTAAGTAGAATCGGTGTTGGTGGCGGTGACAATGTTCAGGTCATGGCCTGCGCTGAGTGCGACGCCTTTGTCACCGGCGATGGAAGAACCCTGTACGGTGAGGTCGTTTCCGGCAATCACAGAGACCGTATTACCGCTCAGCTGTGAGGCCTTTTCGCGGGTGACGCTGTCTTCCTTAATGGTGTGCGTGGTGGTCTTCTTCAGGAAGCCTTTTTTGGTTTTGGTCTCTTCGTCGTAGCTATAGTCACTTTCTGTCGCGGTGGTGAGATTGACGTCGCGGCCCGCTCTGATGGCGAGGTCGCCCGTGGCGTTGACCTGTGTACCTTTGGCGATGACGTCGCGCCCCGCCGTCAGCGTGGTGCTGCCGCCACTGGAAATATCGGTGCCATCCTGGCGGATGTGCTCACGGATGCTGACGCTGCTGTTGCCGTGCTTCTGGGTAAAGGCGCGGGAGTCCTGCGCCTGCAGATTAAGATCATTCCCTGCAGCCAGCGCGACATCGTGGGTTGCTCTGAGTGAGGCGGCTTCGGATGTCAGGTCATGACCCGCCTTAACGCTGAGGCTGCCGCCACTGTTTAGTGTGCTGACGTTTGCGCCACTCTGGCTGCTTTGTTGAGAACCGCGCCAGGTCTTTTTATAGTCCCCGCTCAGCGTCTGATTCGCGAGCAGGCGAACGTCATTGCCCGCCTCCAGCGACATATCACCACCCGATGAGACAGTACTGCCCTGCAGAACAATATCCTGACCTGCGTTAAGCTTCAGGCCGTCTGACGCGTTGATGGTTGCAGCGGCTCCGGTTTCAGTCCGTGACATCGACATCGCGCCGGTGAAACTCTTACCTGCGGCTGTCCACTGGCGCGTTTCAGTCTGATTGATGATGCTGCCGTTTGTGCTTTCCAGTGCGACCTGCTTGCCGGAGATGCTGGACCCAATATTACGGATATCATCCAGCGCGCTCAGATTCAGCGCTCCGCTGCTGGTTATTACACCCTGCTGGGTGTTGCTGATGGTGCTGTCACTGGCAAGGCTCAGGCTACTGCCGCCCTGCAAGGTACTGCCCGCATTCGTGAGGGTTCCGCCCTTAAGGCTGACGTTATTTGCCAGGATGGTGCTGCCGGTGAGAGGTTTAACATCCTGGGTGGCCAGATAGAGTTTGGGCGCCAGTACTTTCTGACCGTCAATCTCAACGGTCTCCCACCAGACGATACTTTCGGTTAGCGCTGCAACCTGCTCAGGTGTCAGGCTGACCCCCAGTTGCAGGCCAAGGCTCTGCTGCTGATGGGCGGCGTTATCAATGAGTGTCTGCATTTGATCGAGGTCAGAACCCACGCCATGAATATAACGCTGGCCTGTCTGGCTAAGCACGGCGTTCGACACATAGCGGGTATCAAATGCGGCATCGCCCAGGAAGCGGTAGTCGCTTTCGGGTTTCAGATTCAGGCGATCAAGGAAATAGCTCGAACCAAGAACCTTGCTGGTATCGGTATACTGACTGCGCACTTCCCGTGGTGCAGTCAATGATGAGATATCAAGTCCCTTGAACAGGCTACTGTCCAGTTTACCGAGCCCGGCAATATTGGGATTTGTGACGATCAGGTAGAGGCTATCAGGCTTATCTGTCGGCACGAACAGGCCGTTGTTACCGGTCGGTATCGGGTAATCGCCCAGAGAGGCAGCGCTATTGCCCAGGCTGCCGAGCGCATTTTTCAGACTGTTTTGCCAGCCGGTTTCCGCGCCGGGCGCTGTACTGTTCTGACTGAGTGATTTTGCCTGAGCACCATTGACCTGCCCGGTAGATATGCCCGTTGTCAGGGCAGGCTTCTGAATTGTTGGCTGACCAATCGATCCTGCATTCGCCGTCAGGCTAGTGTTGCTGATGTTCTGGCTGAAATTGGCACTGAGATTTGTACCCGCCTGTATCACGGCACGATAGCTATATCCATCCTCCACTGATACATATTCAGGGGTATCAGTAAGGTAAAAATTTATTGGTAGTGATTTATCTACATAAGGATTTTTTAAATGGCTGGAACATGAGTAGAAAAATCCACTACCTGTGGCTGCGCAGTCATAAGATTGCCAGGTTTGATAACGCCCAGATGTCGCTGAGGTATTATTTATCTGTCCTCCTGAGAGCGACATGTCAGCTTGTGAGAGCAATGAACTTGCATTATTTTCGAGTGAACCTGCCAAGATCGTTAAAGCACGCCCTGATGCGATTCTCCCTGCGCCACCAGTGGCTGTTGCACCGGTGATCGTTTCGCTTACCAGTACCTTACGCTTCCAAAAATCCGGCTCGAGATTGACTTTCCAGTAATCAGAACAATTATTTCCCGAACCTACGCATCTATTTTCATAGGAGACGTAATACTGATCTGGATTGAAGTCTCCATATGTTAATGTTATATGATCGGCACTGCCATTGAAGTATTGATGAGTTTCTTCTGTTACCCGATAACCATCCCTCTGGTTCAGCAGATGCCCGGTTGAAATCGTAATATCACCATTCGCGGTTTCAATATTGCCGGAAGTATTGACGACCTCATCGTTGGCCTGACCCGAAGCATTGCGCGCGATGGTCAGATTATTGTCTGCCAGTACATCACCACGCAGGTTATTAAGGCTCGCAGAGAACAGATGCATATTGGCCGTGCTATACAGCAGCGCGGTATTTAGCAACTGCCCGGCACTGTTTAGCACCATGTCGCCTGCCGCACCAATAAAGCCGTTATTTGTGAGGGTGCCACGACTGGTGAGGCTTGCCGCGCCACCGGACTGAATTGATCCGCTGGCGCTGTTAGTAATGTTGGCTGCGGTAATATTCAACGGCCCACTACCGCCCTGCAGCTTGTTGTTATTCACCATGCTGCCGTCGCTGCTCAGCGTAAGTTGATTACCCTGGGTCGCACCTTCAATTGTCAGATTACCGGTACTGCTGAGCTGAAGATGCCCGCCTGCCGCCAGCGTACCGCGTTGGGCAAACGCATCGCTCACCTTCAACACCGCATCGCCGAGTGCCGCAATCTGACCCAGCTGGCTGAATGTGGAGCCGGTCAGCACTGCACCACCTGCGCTGAGTATCCGTCCGCCGGCGTTGTTGAGGAGATGACCAGCTGTGGCATTAAGCTGATGTGCCGCCATCAATGTGCCATTGTTGGTCAGGCTCTGCCCGCTGAGTGTGAGGTCACGCCCCTGCAGAGTGCCGGCATTTTCAAGTGACGTGAAATGATATTCGCCGGCATTATCGCTTATCAGCGTGCCGCTATTGCTGAGGCTGTTGCCGCGATATTCCAGCTGATTGCCTTGCAGCCAGCCAATATTGACCAGCACCGGGAGCTGGAGGTTAAGTTTGCCCCCCGTCACCAGCGTGCCGCGGTTAGTCAGGGAGTCCGCTGAGAGTGAAGTCGCGCCACCGGCCTGCACGTTGCCAGCGCTGTTGAGCGTTTTTGCGCTCAGCAGCAGGCTATTCTGGCTGAACAGCGACCCTGCGGCCTGATGATCCAGTGCACCGGTAAACTGCCCATCCAGACTATTGATGGCATTAATTTGCCCGCTGTTGGTCAGTCCACCCCCGCGCAACCGGATATCCTGCGCCTGCAGCCGTCCGCTGTTAGTCAGTTGTGCAGCCGTTAGCACCAGGTCTCCCTGGCTAAGCATCTGTCCGCTGGCGAGTTGCTGCGTGGTGCCGCTGCTGGCCGCGCTGAGCTGACTGACCCCGGTCAGCTTCCCGGCGTTAGTCAGGCTGGCAGCATTGATGGTAAGGGCGTTGCCGGCGAGCATCTGCCCGTTTTGCAGATTGCTGACATCCTGCTGCAGCTGTAACGCGATATCTTTCAGCGCGCTCAGGTTACCGCTGTTGCTGAGCTGCGTGCCGCTGACGTTCAGGCTGTCGGCCTGCATTTTTCCGCTGTTGTCCAGCGTGGGGGCAGAAACCTGTAACGCGCCCTGGCTGAGGATGTCCCCCCGGTTATTCACAGCAGCGGCATTGATCTTGGTACCCTGCTGCCCCATCAGCTGACCGGTATTGTTCAGCTGGTTTTGCGCCCTCAATGCCAGCGGTCCGCCTGCCAGAACGCTGCCGCCGTTGCGGATGTCACCGGCCTCAAGTTGTAGCTGCTGTCCCTGCAGCTTACCGTCGTTACTGAGGTTGTTGCCGTGGATGTAGAGGCTACCGCCTGTGACTATCACCCCCGGAGTCTGATTGCTCAAGTTCCCGTTGAGCTCACCCGAGCGGCTGGCCTGAATGCGTCCACGGTTACTGATATCGCTGGCCTGAACGTGCAAATCACCAGCGGCTAGCGTGCCGCTGTTATCGAGCCCGGCGGCTGCAAGTGTCTGAGCGCCCTGTGCAATAAGTGACCCGGTGTTTTGCAACCCGCCAGTAAGCTGAGCCTGCATTTCTCCGGCGGAGGTGGTGCCGCTGTTGTTGAGCGTATTGCCAGTAATCTTCAGGCTGTTGCCCGCCAGCAGGCTGCCCTGCTGGTCAATTGCCCCGACGTTCAGGTCAAGATTCTGATCAGCGGCAATGCGACCCTGTTGTAAAAGACTGCTGCCCTGCCAGCCAATGGTCTCGCCGCTGAATAACGCGCGGTTATCTGCCCTGCCAACGTTAAAATGCAGCGCCCCCGGCGTGGTGAAACTGCCCGCCAGCGTGGCCTCGCGGAAATGTCCCGTCAGAGCATTCTGCGCCTGAGTCTGCGCGGTTGCGCCACTTGTCAGGGTATCTGCGTTTAGTTCAAGCTGTTTATCTGCTGAGATCAGCCCCGCAAGACTTAAACGGTTGCCCTGTAACGACAGATTACCGCCACTGAGGAGCTGCGAATTTTCCAGCCCTGAAAAATCACCCTGCAGGGACGTGCCCTGCAGTCCGTAGGCGCTGCCACTGAGGATTGTCTGTCCGGCGCTGATGTTAAGCAGATTGCCAGTGCTGCTTCCGCCCAGTGTCAGCCCGTCTGCCACATCAAAATCCAGCCCCTGCTGTGCCGCAATCACGCCGCTACTGCTCAGCGTCTGAGAGATCAGCGACTGTGCCCCACCCGCCTGCAAAGTGCCGGCATTATGCAGGCGATCGGCCTTCAGTGTCTGATTGCCTTTGGCCTGGATCCGGCCGCTATTATTGAGTTGCTGTACAGTTAATGTCGTGTCGCGGTTTGCCGCCAGCTGCCCCTGGTTTGTCAGCTTTGCAGCCGTCACGGACATATCGCCCCCAGACGTCAGTGAACCCTGCCAGTCAGAATCTCCGGCAATCTCAAGCCTGCTGTTCCCGACACTGCTGACTGACGCATTATGAGTGGCGTTCAGTTGCCCAGCCCGCAGGGAGAGCGCGTTACCACTGCTTAACTTGCCGGCAAGCGCCAGGCGTCCGGCGCTCAGTGAGGTGCTGCCAGTGGTCGTGGCTGCGCTGTTTTCATCCTGCGTTATTGTGCCAGTGGCTTCAGCGTTCAGCGTGCCTGCGCTAAGTTTGCTCCTGTTCAGCGCGATATCCCCACGCGACTGCACCTGAAGCGCAGAGGCGGCCTGTTGCTCACCCTGTAACACAACGTCCTGGGCCAAAATCCTGACATCCCCGCTGGACTGCGCGTTGCCGAGCGTCAGTTTACCGTTCGCATTCAGCTGAATATCACCCTGCTTCGCAGCGAGATTGCCGAGGTTGACCCCCACGCCCTTTTCGCTGGACACCAGATGAATACGGTTAGCGTACATGCCGCCCAACGCGCCGGTATCCACCGCAACCGAAGGCGCGGAGCCCTCTCCAGCTATCGGCGTGACGGAGCCGTCTGCGCCTACGCGGTTGGCCCCTGCCGTGACCGACAGGTCCTTCGCGTAGATCCCGGCGTTGATCTCGGTGGCGCGCGCGACGATCGACACCGCGTCGGCGCTGCTGCCGTCCAGCCCTTTGCCTTCGACGGTCACCGAGCCTTTAGTGACTTCCAGGGCAGACAGGTTGCCGTTGGCGTCCAGTTGCGGCTTGCCGGTGGTGAGCGTGACGTTTGGGGTGTTGATAAAGCCGCAACCGTTGCAGGTGATGCCGTAAGGGTTGGCCACCATGACGTTGGCCGCTTTGCCTGCCACTTCGGTGTAACCCTGCAGCTGTGAACGATTTGCGCCCGTGACTTCATTGATGATGGCCTTCGCTTCCTGCCCGGCCTTCAGGTTGGGGTTGTTCTGGATCAGGCCGCCGAGTTGCGTCTGGTTGAGCTGGCCGGTGGCGTTGTTAAGGATCAGCCCTTCCTGACCGACGTTATACTGCTGGTACTGGTTATGCGACACGCCCGCGCCGTTGGGGGTAGCTATGTTGACCACCGGCACGCCGTTGCCCGCGGCATCCATTTTTGTGCCGGGTGTCACCGGGGTGATTTGTGCCGCCATAGCGGGCAGCATTGGCTGTACCGCCACCAGATAACAGATAAGGTAGCTCAGCGCGCGACGGGCGAGGGAAACGGGTTGACGATCGTCCATAATCTTTGCCTCTTAAAAAACCAGCCCGACGCGGGCGTAAATGCTGACGTGATCCGGCTGCAGGTGACCGGGATAGCTGAGCGGCATGCCTACGGTGTACTGGGTGTAGAAATACCGTCCGCGGGTACTCAGGCCCACCGCGCTGCCCCACAGCGTGCCGGTGGACTCGCGGTTCTGCGTGTCGCTTTGGATCCACCCGCCGTCAACGGCGGCCAGCGCGCTGACCTCGCCGAGCACCGGCAGGGTGAACAGGCTGTAATCCAGCTCGTTACGTAGATAGCCCCCGGCATCGCCGGAGAGATACTGTTCCTTAAAGCCGCGCACCGAGCTTTCTCCGCCGAGCGTCAGACGCTCACTGCCGTAGAGTCGGTCCGGCGACCACTGACCGTACACGCTGCTGAGCCACCAGAGGTTATTGGTCAGCGGGCGCTGAAAGCTGCCGCTGAGGCTCCATTTGCGAAACTGTGCTTTTGGCAGGTCGCCGTTTTTGCCGTCATCGCTTTCGGCATCAAACCATGGCATGCCGCGACTGAAAGTCGGGTTGAGCGTGGCTACGCCGCCAAAGATTTTCTGCGTGTGGTTCAGCCCGAGTTGCAGACTGGTGATTTTGCGGCTGCTGCTCTGCAACAGCGTGTTATTGAGAAAGTTATGGCTGGAGTAGTGATTCAGGCCAAGCTGCACACCGGTTTTGATATCGCCGTTGCGGAACAGGACCCAGGATCCGTTGAGGCGGTGCGCGACATTGTCGCCATTGCTTAGCCAGCTAAAGCCATTATTGATAAAACTACTGTGGTAGCTGCTCCAGCTATAGCTGTAGTCGAGCAGCCCGTAGCCGTAAGGCACGCTGACGCCCGCCTGCAGGCTCTGGGCATCGCGCCATTCGCTGAAGGCGCTGCTGCGCCCGCCGCTGACAAACCAGCGGTCGGCGAGACCCAGCAGGTTGTTGCCGGTGAGGGAGGCGTTCAGCTGGCCGGTGCCGGTGCTCTTCTGTCCGCTGTTATCAAAGCCCAGCGAGGCGCTGAGAGGAAACTCTGGCTTTGCCGTAAGGTTCACAACGGAATATCCGGCTTTGGGCGACGGCTGAATTTCAATCTGCACCGGCGTGGAGCGCACGCGGTTAATCTGCTCCATGCCCTGCTCAATATCGCGCAGGTTGAGTACTTTTCCTTCGAGTCCGGGAAACGCCATAGCCAGCGATCGCGGATGCTGGCCGTCGAGGCGTATTTCGTCGAGTTTCCCTTCAAGCACCGGAATTACCAGCTCACCAGTCGATAAATCCTGTTCGGTTAAAAATGCCCGACTGGTGATATAACCCCGCTGCATATACCAGTCGGAAATGGCGTGAACCAGTGAATTAATTTCCGTTAAGTTCAGGCAGCGATTAATATAGGTCGCGGTTATATTCTGCTGCTGACTCTGAGACAGCAAAGAGGCATTGCGTATACTAATATGATGTACGGGAAAACATGCGCCTGATACACCTGCTCCCTCAGAGGTTGTGGCCTGCGGCGCAACTGCGTTCCAGAGCGCGTCTCGCTGCTGCTGGTCTTGCTGCAGTCGCTGTTGCTGCTGATTCTGAATATAGTCGCGGTCGCCGGGATTCAATGGTGCGGCCAGCGCTGAAGCAGTAAATAAGCTGACGCTTAGCGCCAGTAACTTCCCTGTATTTGCCATCATAGAAGACTTAAGTGGAATTGATTGTAAATGTTTTGTAAGCCTGCTTGCGCAGAATATCACTTAAACAATCAGAAAGTTCCTGATAGGGGAATAAAACGAGAATGATCTTTTGATAGGACTTAATCTGATGTGGTGTGCCGCGCTAACTCAAATCAAAAGAGAATAGATTTATTACTGCTGTCAAGCGCTGAAATCTATCCGGGGTTATTACAATCATCTCATTAATGGTGGCACT
The DNA here is from genome assembly GCF_035783935.1 of Pantoea dispersa. Taxonomy (GTDB): domain Bacteria; phylum Pseudomonadota; class Gammaproteobacteria; order Enterobacterales; family Enterobacteriaceae; genus Pantoea; species Pantoea dispersa_C. The sequence goes on from NZ_JALKOV010000011.1 coordinate 183,059, forward strand.
GGATTTAAAACCTACTCACTCTGAAGAATTAATGAAACGGGAGAATCTGCTTGATTACGCCTATGCAGTGTTATCCCGGTGCGCATGAATGCGCACCCTACGAGATATCGCACAATTTAGTGTTTATTCGGTGCGCATGAATGCGCAGCCTGCGAGTCATCGCATAATTTACTGTTTCTCTGAGGCCTATGAAGAAACAAAACCGCGCCGTTTTCTGTAGATACCGTCTTGCCGGTTACCTGGCAAGACATATTTCGGCATCGAACGGACGACCCGATTTCAGCACGCCATAAGCCAGCTGCAGCAGCTTCTTCATCGCCGCGCACACCACGACTTTTCCCG
>NZ_JALKOV010000012.1:0-163818 GCF_035783935.1 Pantoea dispersa
TCCTGCGAGTGCCCACACAGATTGTCTGATAAATTGTTAAAGAGCGGTGCGACGCGGCGTTCGGCCTGCTGTCGCGAGGTGGCGTATATTACGCTTTCCTCCTTCAGAGTCAAACACTTTTTTCAGCATTTTTCTCCGGCGGGGTGAATCGCTTCACGCCCTGCTGAGCCGCCTGCGTTGCCGCTTTGCCGTCTCAGTGGTGGCGCATTATAGGGAGTTAATCTGAAGTGACAAGCATTTCCTGAAAAAAATTGACCGAAAGCTACTTTTTTATACGAACGCGTTAAAAACAGACATTTCCCGGCCAATAATCAGGCAAATCAGCTCTCCCGGCGGCACAAATCAGCGCCATCATCGCAGCCACCGATGCTATCCTGTTTAACTTACGCTCTTTGCTGACCGTTTTTCTTTAAGAAGGATTTTCAATGATTCGCTCCGCGCGCAGTATGGCCGGCCTGCCCTGGATCGCCGCCATGGCGTTTTTTATGCAGGCTCTCGACGCCACCATCCTGAATACCGCGCTTCCCGCCATTGCCACCAGCCTTGAACGTTCCCCACTCGCCATGCAGTCCGCTGTCATCAGCTATACGCTTACGGTCGCGATGTTGATTCCGGTCAGCGGCTGGCTGGCGGACCGCTTTGGCACGCGCAAAGTATTTATTGTGGCGGTTTCGCTGTTTACGCTCGGTTCACTGGCCTGCGCCCTGTCCGGCTCGCTGAGCATGCTGGTGGTTTCGCGCGTGGTGCAGGGCGTTGGCGGAGCGATGATGATGCCGGTCGCGCGTCTGGCGCTGCTGCGCGCCTATCCGCGCAGCGAACTGCTGCCGGTGCTCAACTTTGTCACCATGCCCGGCCTGGTCGGACCGATTCTCGGGCCAATGCTCGGCGGGCTGCTGGTTACTTACGCCAGCTGGCACTGGATCTTCCTGATTAATATTCCTATCGGTATCGCGGGCATCTTCTATGCGCGCAAATATATGCCGGACTTCACCACGCCAAAACGCCGCTTCGATTTCGCTGGCTTCATCCTGTTTGGTTTGGGCCTGGTGCTGATCTCCATCGGTATCGAGCTGTTCGGCGAACGCATCGTATCGCCGTGGCAGGCGGTGCTGGTGCTGGTCAGTGGCGTGGTGTTGCTGCTGCTCTACATCATGCATGCGCGCCGCCATCCGGCTCCGCTGATTAGTCTGCCGATGTTTAAGACCCGCACGTTCTCCGTCGGGATTATCGGCAATATTGCCGCGCGTCTCGGTACCGGCTGTATTCCGTTCCTGATGCCGCTGATGCTACAGGTAGGATTTGGCTATCCGGCGATCATTGCCGGCTGCATGATGGGACCCACGGCGATCGGCTCGCTGCTGGCCAAATCCACCGTTACCCAGGTGCTGCGCCGTTTTGGCTATCGTAAAACGCTGGTGGGCATTACGGTTATCATCGGCGTGCTGGTCGCCAGCTTTGCGCTGCAGTCGCCGGACGGAAGCATCATTATGCTGCTGGTAGCGCTGTTTGTGCTGGGCATGGCGATGTCCACCCAGTTCACCGCCATGAATACTATTACGCTGGCGGATTTGAATGATGAGAACGCCAGCGGTGGCAACAGCGTGCTGGCGGTAACCCAGCAGGTATCGATCAGTTTTGGTGTGGCGGTGAGCGCGGCCGTGCTGCGCTTTTACCAAGATTTTGAAAGCACCACGGTGCAGCAGTTCCACGCCACCTTCTTTACCATGGGCGTGATTACTGTGCTGTCAGCGCTGGCGTTTCTGATGTTGCGTCCGGGCGATGGCCGCAACCTGATTGCCAACCGGGAGAAGACGCGTAAAAACGCTTAAACCGAACCGCGCTCCACCAGCTCCGGCGTCAGCACCAGCGTTTGCTGGCTGGCGTCGGGATCGCTCATGCGATGAATCAGCGTATCAATGGCCAGCTCGCCCAGCTCATCTTTCGGCTGATGAACGGTGCTGAGCGGCGGCGTCAGATAGCGCGCCAGCTCGATGTTGTCATAGCCCATCACCGCCATGTCCTGCGGCACGCGCAGCCCGGCCTGATACAGGGCATGATAAACGCCCACCGCCATCGCATCGTTGCTGGTGAAAACCGCCTGCGGTGGCGGATCGAGCGCCAGCAGCTGATTCATGGCGTTAAAACCGCCCTGAAACTCGAAATCGCCGTCCACCACATAGCCCGGCGGCACGGCCAGCCCGCTGGCAGCCATCGCCTGATGAAAACCGTCCAGACGCAGGCGCGCCGGCGTTTTATCCTGCGGCCCGGCAATACAGGCAATACGGGTGTAACCGCGATCGATCAGATGCTGCGTAGCCAGTTCACCGCCCAGCAGCGCATTGTCCTGAATAATATCGCCGCGTCCTTCAAACGGTGCCCAGTCCATCATCACCATTGGCACCGACGGATAACGATTGAGGATTTCAGCGGAGGGCAGATGGGTTTCCGTGCACATCATCAGCAGGCCATCCACGCGCTTCTGCATCAGCGTTTCAAGGCTGCGATTCATGCGCTCTTCGTCGCCTTCGGTGTTGCACAGAATCAGGCTGTAGCCGCGTTCATAGCAGCTGTTCTCTACACCGCGCACCACTTCCGAGTAGAACGGGTTGCTGCTGGCGGTCAGTAACATACCAATGGTGCGCGTTTGCTTGATCTTCAGGCTGCGCGCCAGCGCCGACGGCGCGTAATTTAATTCGCGAATCGCCTGTTCCACTCTGTCGCGCACCTGCTCACTAACAAAACGGTTGTTGTTGATCACGTGCGAAACGGTGGAGGTGGAGACGCCCGCCAGGCGGGCGACATCTTTCATGGTAGCCAAGCGCTTAACCCTGTTGTTGCAGGAACGCGTCAATCTCAGTGCGCCATGGCACTGAGGGCTGCGCGCCGGGACGCGTCACGGCAATCGCTGCTGCCGCATGGGCAAAGCGGACCGCATCCTGTATCGCCACACCTTCCAGACGCGCGGTAATGAAGGCCCCGTTGAAGGTATCACCGGCAGCGATGGTATCCACCGCCTGCACGCTGAAGCCGGGAATACGCTGTCCGCGGCCCTGCTCGCTGAGCCATACGCCGCGCCGGCCCAGCGTAATCAGTACGGTATCGATGCCTTTGGCGTGCAGCGCCTGCGCTGCACGCGCCGCGTCGTCGTCGTCGTTGACGGCGATACCGGTGAGGATTTCCGCTTCGGTTTCATTCGGCGTAATAATGTCGATCAGCGCCAGCAGCTCATCAGAGAGCTGGGTCGCCGGCGCCGGATTGAGGATCACCTGGGTGTGGCTGGCGCGCGCGATGCGGGCCGCTGCCAGCACGCTGTCCAGCGGCGACTCCAGCTGCATCAGCAGTGCATCCGCCGAACGAATCACCTGCTGGTGGCGCTCCACACAGGCTGGCGTCAGCGCCGCATTCGCGCCTGAGTAAATGCCAATGTTATTTTCGCCTTCGCCATTCACGAAGATCATCGCCACGCCGGTGGCTTCTTGCGCCACGGTTTCCACCGGGGCGGTATCAATCTGGTCCTGCTGCAGCTGCTGACGAATACGTTCGCCGATGTCATCTGCGCCCACGCAGGCAATAAAAGCAATGTCAGCGCCGGCACGGCCCGCCGCCACGGCCTGGTTGGCCCCTTTACCGCCAAAGGCAACCTGATACTGTTTCCCGATCACCGTTTCACCCGGACGGGGAAAATGGGCGAGGTTGAGGATGTGGTCGGCGTTGATGCTGCCGAGTACCGCCAGTTTTGCGCTTTTGCTCATAGGGAGTTATCCAGAAAGTTGCGCCACCGCGAGGGTGGCGCGTTGCCATGCTTTTCTTTGGGTTTTATTTAGTAACCAGTTTCAGGTCAACCGGGTTGATCGCCTGCACCTTTTCGCCCTTCAGAACTTTATCAGCGGTATCGACGCCAATCATACCAATCTTGTCTGGCATCTGTGCAACGGTCGCGCTGAGTTTACCGGATTCTACCGCCTTCACGCCGTCCGCGGTGCCGTCAAAGCCCACCACCAGCACGTCGGTTTTGCCTGCGGTCTGCAGCGCACGCAGCGCGCCCAGCGCCATTTCGTCGTTCTGGGCAAAGACTGCCTGCACGTCCGGATGCGCCTGCAGCAGGTTCTGCATCACGTTCAGGCCTTTAGTACGGTCGAAGTCGGCCGGCTGGCTGGCCAGCACGTTGAATTTGTGCGCGTCAGCGGCCTGCTTAAAGCCTTCACCACGCTCGCGGGCCGCGGAGGTGCCGGCAATGCCCTGCAGCTCGATGATTTTCGCGCCGTCGCCCAGTTTCTTCGCGATGAAATCGCCGGCCATTTTGCCGCCGAAGCGGTTATCAGACGCCACGTGGCTGACAACTTTCCCCTGCGCCGCCATACGGTCCAGCGTAATCACCGGGATGTTTGCCTGGTTAGCCATTTTCACGGCGTTGCCGACCGCGTCAGAATCCGTTGGGTTGATCAGCAGCAGTTTGGTGCCGCGCACGGTGAGATCCTGCACGTTTGCCAGCTCTTTTGCCGGGTTGTTCTGCGAGTCGAGCACCACCAGGTTATAGCCCAGCTTATCGGCTTCTTTCTGTGCGCCATCTTTCAGTGACACAAAGAACGGGTTATTCAGCGTTGAGACCACCAGCGCAATCGTGTCCTTTGCCATTGCGCCAGCACTGAGGGTGGCGCCAAGGATGACGGCCAATGCAGTTAACTTTTTCATTTCTTTAATCCTGTGTGAAGGTCAGAGTTACTTACTGCTTTTGTTATCCACCAGCACCGCCAGCAGAATGACGACGGCTTTGACAATCATCTGGTAGTAAGACGATACGCCCATCAGGTTGAGGCCGTTATTGAGGAAGCCGAGAATCAGTGCACCAATCAGCGTGCCCATGATGCGCCCTTTACCGCCCGCCAGGCTGGTCCCGCCCAGCACTACTGCGGCAATCGCATCCAGTTCATAACCGGTGCCCGCCGTCGGCTGCGCCGAAGAGAGACGCGCCACTTCGATGGTTCCCGCCAGCGCCGCCAGCAGGCCGCACAGCGAATAGACGATGACTTTAACGCGGTTAACGTTGATGCCGGACAGCCGCGTGGCCGCTTCGTTTCCGCCCAGCGCATAGATGTAGCGGCCGAGGCGGGTGTGATGCAGCATGTACCACGCCAGTGCGAACACCACTGCCATCAGCCATACCGGCGTCGGAATGCCGAGCGGACGGCCAATGCCAAACCAGCCAAACAGATCGGCGTTATCGCTGAAGCCGGTATTGATTGGACTGCCGTTGGTGTAAACCATGGTGACGCCGCGCAGCAGCAGCATCATCACCAGCGTGGCGATAAACGCCTGCACCTTGCCGCGCGCCACAATCACGCCGGTAATGGCACCAATAAAGGCGCCGAGCGCCAGCGATGCCGCCACCGCCACCAGCGCATTGACCTCCAGCCCGACAATCGATGCCGCGACCGCGCCGGTCAGCGCCAGCAGCGAGCCCACCGAGAGGTCGATGCCTGAGGTCAGAATCACCAGCGTCATGCCCACCGCCATGATGGCGTTGACCGACGTCTGCTGCAGGATGTTGAACATGTTGGGCAGCGTGAAGAAGTTCGGGCTCTGGCTGGCGACCACGGCGATCAGCACAATCAGCGCGATCAGCGATTTCTGCTCCAGCAGCCAGGCTTTGCTGAACCAGCGACGGCTGGCAGGTAAGGTTTGGGTACTCATACAACTAACTCCTCGCTGTGTTGCTTACCGACCGCCGCTGCCATCAGGGATTCCTGGGTAGCCTGCTCACGGGAAAATTCGCCACTCAGATGGCCTTCATGCATCACCAGGATGCGGTCGCTCATGCCCAGCACTTCCGGCATTTCCGACGACACCAGGATGATGCTCAGCCCTTCGGCTTTAAACTGGTTAATTAACTGATAGATCTCTTTTTTCGCCCCGACGTCGACGCCGCGCGTCGGCTCATCGAGGATCAGTACATCCGGGCGCGTCATCAGGCCGCGCGCAATCGCCACTTTTTGCTGATTACCGCCGGACAGCAGACCGATCGGCTGCATCATTGACGGGGTTTTCACATTGAACAGGCGGATAAAATCGCCCACCGCCAGCTGCTCTTCGGCGTGCTTCAGGCCGCCATCGGCGCGGCTGAAGTAGCGCAGCGCGGTCAGTGACATGTTCTCTTTGACCGACATACCGAGCACCAGCCCGTCACGCTTACGGTCTTCCGAGATATAAACGATGCCGTTGGCGAGGCCGTCCTGCGGCGAGCGGGTGATAATCTCGCGGCCGTTGAGCGTCACTTTGCCGTGGGTGCGCGGCAGCGCGCCGTACAGTATCTTCATTAATTCGGTACGGCCCGCGCCCATCAGACCGGATACGCCAAGAATTTCGCCCTTACGCAGGCTAAAGCTGACATCCTCCACGCCCGGCCCGCTAACGTGCGCAACCTGCAGCCGCACTTCGCCCGGAGCCTGATCGAGATGCGGATACTGATCCTCCAGCTTGCGGCCGACCATCATTTCAATCAGGCTCTCTTCGCTGAGATCGTTCACCGCGCGCTCGGCAATAAACTGGCCGTCGCGGAACACGGTGACGTCGTCGCAAATCTCAAAGATCTCTTTCATGCGGTGGGAGATATAAACAATGCCGCAGCCCTGCGCTTTCAGCTCATTGATGACGCGGAACAGCGACAGGGTTTCGGTATCGGTCAGCGCATCGGTCGGTTCATCCATAATGATGACCTGCGACTCGAAGCTGAGCACTTTGGCGATCTCCACCATTTGCTGGTCGCCAATGGACAGATCGCCCACCAGCTTGTGGCTGCTGAAGCGCAGATTGAGGCGCTTCAACAGCGCATCCGCGGCGGCATACATCTGTTTCCAGTTGATGCGGCCAAAGCGGTTCACGAATTCGCGACCGAGGAAGATATTTTCCGCCACGGTCAGCTGCGGGATCAGGTTCAGCTCCTGATGGATAATGCCGATGCCGGCTTCCTGAGACGCTTTCGGTCCGGAGAACGTCACCTCTTTGCCCAGCCAGTGCAGCGAACCGGCGTCCATGCTGTAGATGCCGGTCAGCACCTTCATCATGGTGGATTTGCCTGCGCCGTTTTCCCCGACCAGCGCCATCACGCGCCCGGGATAGACCGCCAGCGATGCGCCGTTGAGCGCCTTCACGCCGGGAAATGATTTTTCAATGCCCCTGAGTTGCAATAACGGTTGCATAGCGGCCTCAGAAAGTGACGCCCGCGCTCAGGATGACATTCGCATACGGAGAACACTCTCCGCTGCGAATGACCGCCTGACTACGCTGAGTGTGTTGTTTGAACTGTTCATGGCTGGTGTAACGAACGCTAATCACATTCCCTTGGTGCTGTTGCAAGGCTTCGAGCACGGCGATCAGCTGGCTGTGGAGTTGCGGATTGTGTTGTTGGATCTCTTCCGCTATCAGGGCGCTCTCAACCTGCATCTCCTGCGTGATGACGTCCACCACCTGTAAAAAATCGGGCGTACCGGGCGTCAGCGCCAGATCGATGCGCTGTGGACCGGCCGGGATCGGCAAGCCCGCATCGGCAATCGTCAGCGTATCGGTATGCCCGAGGCGGGCAATCACATGAGAGACTTCAGCGTTTAACAGGCGACCTTTTTTCATTTATTCCACTCCACAGCGAAACGTTTCGCTGTCTGGCAGTGTATTAAATGTACATGGCAACTCAATGACGTCATCACGGAAATGTGATCGCCATCGAAACGTTTCGCTTATGCCAGATGAAATTTGAGTTTGGTGGGATGGCGTAGCCCACGACGTGGCTCCGCAGGGGAGGTTACGGCAGTTTACGTACCTGTTTAACGTCCAGTTCGATCGAATTGAAATCCTTGTCCAGCTCGCCGGTCAGCTCGACCTGATCTTTCGGCGTAATGGTCTGGCCGTTCCAGCGTTTGTGGTCGATCTCCACTTTCATACTGCCGCTGCTGTCGCGGAACAGATAATCTTCATCGCCGATCTGCTTATCAAGCTGGCCGCGCACGGTGATCCAGCTGTCATCCTTCATCTCTTCGGCCTGCTTCACCGTCACCACGCTGGTGTTATCGGCCTTAAAACCGCCGGCTTTAGCCTGAGCGGCTGGCGCGTTCGGGTCGACAAAACCACCCTGCTGGGCAGCCAGTACCGGGGTTGCCGCCAGGGCGATAATGGCTAATAGCGCTGCACTCTTTTTCATTTTTCACCTCATTTCCATGTCTGTGCGGATTACGGGAGCCATTTCATCATAGAGTTCTTAACAGGATCTTAAGGAAAAAAAAGAAGCGGAAAATACGCCAAAGCGAGCGAATGGCGCTGTACAAGCGCGCATCTGCTTCGTATAACGACGCAGGCAACCGGGAGAAACGCATGCGTATTTTATTGATTGAAGACGACACGCTGATTGGCGATGGCCTGAAGGTCGGCCTGAGCAAACTGGGTTTCAGCGTCGACTGGTTTGTCAGTGGCGAAGCCGGATTTCAGGCGCTCAACGCGGCACCGTGGGATGCCGTGGTGCTGGACCTGTCGCTACCGGAGCGCGACGGGCTGGACATCCTGCGTCAGTGGCGCGAACAGGGCGCTGATATACCGGTGCTAATCCTCACCGCGCGTGATGCGCTGGATCAGCGTGTGCAGGGCCTGCAGCTTGGCGCCGACGACTACCTGTGCAAACCGTTTGCGCTGACGGAGGTCGCCGCACGTCTGCAGGCGCTGATTCGTCGCCGTCACGGTCAGCTGCAGCCGGAGCTGCGTCATGGCCGGCTGGTGATGGCACCCGGCAGCCACAGCGTGATGCTCGATGGCGAACCGCTCAGCCTGAAAAGCCGTGAGCTGGCGCTGCTGGAGCTGTTCCTGCGCAATCCCGGCCGCGTGCTGACGCGCGCCCAACTGGAGGAGAAGCTGTACAGCTGGGATGACGACGTCTCCAGTAACGCGGTCGAGGTGCATATTCATCATCTGCGTAAAAAACTCGGCAGCCAGTTCATCCGCACCGTGCACGGCATTGGCTACACGCTGGGAGCGGCAGAATGAGTCTGTTCCTGCGACTGGCGATCGGCTTTCTGCTGTTAATTATCCTGTGCGGTGCCAGCGCCACCTTCAGCGCGTGGCAGCAGACGCGCGACACCGTCAACGAGCTGTTTGATACCCAGCAGATGCTGTTCGCCAAGCGCCTGCTGGCGCTGGATGCCAGCCGCCTGCAGGCCGCCTCACTGCCAAAAACCAAAGCGATTTTGCGCCACCATCGCGGCGATCAGGATGACGACGCGCTGGCCTTTGCGGTGTTCAGCGCCGACGGCAAACCGCTGCTCAACGACGGCGAAAACGGTCGCGATTTGCCGTTTACCGCGGATCGTGACGGATTCCACGATGGTCGCCTGCGCGGCGATGACGATCGCTGGCGGCTGCTGTGGCTGACCTCAGCCGATAAGCAGTGGCGCGTGGTGGTCGGACAGGAGTGGGAATATCGCGATGATATGACACTTGATCTGGCACTGAGCAGCCTGCTGCCGTGGCTGGTGGCCATGCCGTTGATGCTGCTGTTGCTGCTGGCGCTGGTGTGGTTTGAGCTGCGTCCGCTGAAACGCCTGACCGCATCGCTGCAGCAGCGCGCGCCGGATGAGGCTGCGCCGCTGACACCGCAGCGCCTGCCGCTGGAGGTGAAGCCGCTGGTGGCGGCGCTGAATGGCCTGTTCGCCCGCATGGCGCAGCTGGTTCAGCGCGAACGGCGCTTTACCTCCGATGCGGCGCACGAGCTGCGCAGTCCGCTGGCGGCGCTGCGCGTGCAGAGTGAGGTGATTCAGCTGGCCGGCGATGACGAGGCGATGCGCAACCATGCGCTGCAGCAGCTCGACAGCGGCATCCTGCGTGCCACGCGACTGGTCGATCAGTTGCTGACGCTGTCGCGCGTCGAAGCGGACGATCTGCGCAGCGAATTTCAGCCGGTGCCCATCACGCAGCTGCTGCATCAGCTGGTGACCGAACACCAGGCGCAGGCGGCAGCGCAGCACACCGGGCTGACGCTGACGGCTGACGCAGAACCGGTGATGAACGGTCATCCGCTGCTGCTGGGTTTACTGCTGCGCAACCTGCTGGATAACGCGCTGCGCTACACGCCGCCCGGCAGTGAGATTCAGCTGCGGCTGAGCGCGCGCAGGCTGGAGATCGCGGATAACGGGCCGGGCGTCAGCGCAGAACAGCTGACGCGGCTGGGTGAACGCTTCTGGCGACCACCGGGGCAGACGCAAACCGGCAGCGGCCTCGGCTTGTCGATTGTGAAGAATGTGGCACAGCTGCACGGCATCCGTCTGACCTTCAGCGCGGTGCAGCCGCAGGGGCTGCGCGTCACCCTCAGCTGGTGACGCGCGCTGCGTCAGATTTCGACCTGGGTACCGAGCTCGATCACCCGGTTAGGCGGGATTTCAAACTGATCCGGTGCGCGCAGGGCGTTGCGCTGCAGCGCAAGGAACAGCTTGCCGCGCAGACGCAGATACCACGGACGTTTGCCGATAATCAGCGACTCGTGTGACATAAAGAACGAGGTTTCCATCATGCGGCAGTTGAGCCCTTCAAGGCCGCAGCGGTGGAAAATCTCCTCGACGTTCGGCGTTTCACGCCAGCCGTAGCTTGCCACCACGCGCCAGAAGGTGGGCGACAGCTGCTCAATGGTCACGCGACGCACGTTATGCACATAAGGCGCATCTTCGGTGCGCAGCGTCAGCAGCACCACGCGCTCGTGCAGCACCTTGTTGTGTTTGAGGTTATGCAACATGGCAAAGGGGATGACATTGAGCGCCCGCGACATGTAGACCGCCGTGCCCGGCACGCGCACCGGCGGCGACTTCTCCAGCGAGGCGATCATCGCCTCCAGCGAGTTGCCGTGTTCGTGCATGCGACGCAGCAGGCGGAAGCGCTCGCTCTTCCACGTGGTCATCACGATAAACATCATCAGCGCCAGCGTCAGCGGCAGCCAGCCGCCTGAGAACACTTTGACCAGGTTGGCGGAGAATAGCGAAACGTCGATGCACAGCATCGCGATGAGAATCAGCACCACCAGATAGCGATTCCAGTGCCAGTTCTGAATCGCCACCGTTGAACACAGAATCGCGGTCAGCACCATGGTGCCGGTCACCGCGATACCGTAGGCGGCCGCCAGATTGCTGGAGTGTTCAAAGCCGACGATCACAATCACCACCGAGAAATAGAGCAGCCAGTTGATCACCGGAATGTAGATCTGCCCGGATTCCTCTTCAGACGTGTGCACAATGCGCATCGGCGGCAGATAGCCAAGACGCACCGCCTGGCGCGTCAGCGAGAATACGCCGGAGATCACCGCCTGCGAGGCGATCACCGTGGCCAGCGTCGCGAGAATCAGCATCGGAATCAGCGCCCAGTCCGGCGCCAGCAGTAAGAACGGGTTTTTGATGGCCTCCGGATGCTCCAGCAGCAACGCACCCTGGCCGAAATAGTTGAGCACCAGCGACGGCAGCACCACCACAAACCATGCCAGCCGGATGGGAAACTTACCAAAGTGGCCCATATCGGCATACAGCGCTTCAACGCCGGTGATCGCCAGCACCACCGCGCCCAGCGCGAAGAACGATACCGTTTTGTATTGAATAAAGAAGTGCAGCGCCCAGTACGGGTTCATGGCGTGCAGCACCTCGGGATTGTTGATGATACTGCGCGCGCCCAGCACCGCCAGAATGATGAACCACAGCAGCATCACCGGCGCAAACAGCTTACCGACGATACCGGTGCCGTGTTTCTGGATGACAAACAGCAGCGTCAGTACCGCAATCGCCAGCGGCACAATGTAGCTATCAAGACTTGGTGCGGCGATCTCCAGCCCTTCAATGGCCGACAAGACCGATACCGCCGGCGTGATCACCACTTCCCCGTAGAAGAAGCTGCCGCCAATCAGCCCCATAATCACCAGAATCGCCGTGGCGCGCGCGCCAGTATTGCGCCCCGCCAGCGACATCAGCGTCAGAATCCCACCTTCCCCGGCGTTGTCGGCACGCATCACGTAGCTGATGTATTTAAGCGAAACCACCAGAATCAGCAGCCAGAAGATCAGCGACAGAAAGCCAAACACCGCCTCGCGTTCCACGCCGAAGCCGAACTGACCAGAGAGACACTCGCGCAGGGTATAGAGCGGGCTGGTACCAATATCGCCATACACCACGCCGATCGCCGCCAGGGTGACTGCGCCAAGGGACTGTTTCTTATCCGAGCTCATAAGTTGTCTTTTGTTGGAGCTGCGCAGGCCTCAGCCCGGCGCTCAGATCATCAAAAAGCGCACAGTATGCACATATTCCCGAAAAAACCTACTTTTACCGTCTGGCCTTCCGCCGTCAGCACGGCGTTTTTTCGCCGAAAATCGGCGCGAAATGTGCTGAAAACCCACGATATGCCTTACCTCAACCTTCTGAAACAAAAAAGCTGACGGCTATCAACGCTTTCACGCATGATAATCAGTAGAGTATTGCGCTCGCCAGAACATGACGGCACCAGGATCAGAAGGACAATGATGTGATTATGGCTCAACCCCATCTTTTGGCAGAAAGAATTTCTCGCCTCAGCAACGCCCTGGAGAAAGGGCTGTATGAACGGCATCATGCCATTCGTCTCTGCCTGCTGGCAGCGCTGAGCGGCGAAAGCGTGTTTCTGCTTGGGCCACCGGGCATCGCCAAGAGCCTGATTGCCCGCCGCCTGAAGTACGCCTTCCAGCACGCCCGTGCGTTTGAATACCTGATGACCCGTTTTTCCACGCCTGAAGAGGTGTTTGGCCCGCTGTCGATTCAGGCGCTGAAAGATGAAGGCCGCTACCAGCGTCTGACCAAAGGCTATCTGCCGGACGCCGAAATTGTCTTCCTTGATGAGATCTGGAAAGCCGGTCCGGCGATTCTCAATACGCTGCTCACCGCCATCAACGAACGTCGCTTCCGCAACGGCGACAGCGAAGAGCCGATCCCGATGCGCCTGCTGGTCACCGCCTCCAACGAACTGCCGGAAGCCGACAGCGGACTGGAAGCGCTGTACGACCGCATGCTGATCAGGCTGTGGCTCGACAACGTGCATGAAAAGCAGAACTTCCGCAGCATGCTGACCCACCAGCAGGATGAAAACGCCAACCCGGTGGCGGAATCGCTGTGCATCAGTGATGAAGAGTATCAGCAGTGGCAGAAAGGCATCAGCCAGGTCAGCCTGCCCGATCATGTGTTTGAGCTGATCTATCAGCTGCGTCAGCAGCTGGAGAATCTGCCAGAAGCGCCCTATATCTCCGATCGCCGCTGGAAAAAAGCCATCCATCTGCTGCAGGCCAGCGCGTTTTACAGCGGCCGCGTGGCGATTGCCCCGCTTGATCTGATCCTGCTGAAAGATTGCCTGTGGCACGACGTGGCGTCGATGCAGCTGCTGGATCGTGAAATTGACGCGCTGATGACGCAGCACGCATGGCAGCAGCAGGCGATGCTGCACACGCTGCAGCAGATCAAAGCGCGCCGGCTGGCGCTGCAACAGCAGCAGAGCGTGGCGCAGGCGCTGACGCTGGAGAAGCACAGCGGCATGTTCAGCCGTAAACCGCACTATGAATTACCGGCCTCCGTCACGGACGAACAGCTGACGTTGATGCTGCAGCAGCCGCTGACACTGCATGACATGCAGGTCACGCACGTGGTGGTAGGGCGCGATGCGCTCAATCAGTGGCTGCTGAAGGCGGGCGAGATCCGCGGCAAGCTCAACGGCATCGGCTTTGGCCAGACGCTCGACCTGCTGGTGGACGCGCACCACTGTCTGACGCTGCGCGACGTCAGCCTGCAGTCCACGCGCCTGACGCTGCCGGGCGCCGCCAGCAGCAGCGACGTGCCGCAGGAAATCATTGAAGAATACGACGCGCTGGAGGCCCAGCTGCGCGCGCAGCGCACGCTGTTTAGCCAGCACCAGCGCTGCCTGTTTATCAGCGACGACTGGCTGGCGCGCGTCGAAACCAGCCTGCAGGATGTGGCGGAACAGCTGAAACAGGCGAGAAAATGATCTCGCTGGAGACGCTCAGCACGCTGCTGTCGATTGGCGAAACCGAGCTGATTGAAGAGCTGATCGTGGCGCTGCTGGCTTCGCCGCAGCTGGCGCTGTTCTTTGAAAAATTTCCGCGCCTGAAACAGGCGATGATGGGCGAGCTGCCGCGCTGGCGCGCTGAGATTGCCGCCCAGATGAAAACCACGCCGGTACCGGACGCGCTGGCGCGTGAATTTCAGCTGTTCCAGCAGATGCAGCTGCTCAGCAGCCACGCCTTCAGTGAGCAACTGCCGGCCATTATGACGCAGCTGAAAGCGCTGCCGTCCCCGTTTATCGAAGAAGCCAGCAAACTGCTGCTGCATACCGACAGCGCCCAGCTGAGCAATGCGCAGCACACGCTGTTCCTGCAGCGCTGGCGTCTGAGCCTGACGCTGCAAACTCTGACGCTGAACGAAACCCTGCTGGAAGAGCAGCGGGAACGCCTGATGGCTGAGCTGCAGCAGCGCATGGCCATCAGCGGCCAGCTGGCGCCGATTCTGACCGATGATGACGAAGCCGCCGCCGGACGCCTGTGGGATCTGAGCAAGGCACCGCTACAGCACGGTGACTATGAGCTGATTGTGCAGTACGGCGATTTCCTCGCCCAGCAGCCGGAACTGATGAAACTGGCGCAGCAGCTGGGACGCAGCCGCGAAGCGAAATCGGTGCCGTCACAGGATGCGCCGCTGGAAGCGTTTCACCAGCTGGTGCGCGAGCCGGACAACGTGCCGGAAGAGGTCAGCGGCATCCATCAGAGCGATGACGTGCTGCGTCTGTTGCCGCCGGAGCTGGCGGCGCTGAGCATCAGCGAACTGGAGCTGGAGTTTTATCGCCGGC
This sequence comes from Pantoea dispersa, assembly GCF_035783935.1. Classification (GTDB taxonomy): domain Bacteria; phylum Pseudomonadota; class Gammaproteobacteria; order Enterobacterales; family Enterobacteriaceae; genus Pantoea; species Pantoea dispersa_C. Next base: position 14,887 of record NZ_JALKOV010000012.1, read on the forward strand.
TGGTGGAGAAACGCCTGCTGACCTACCGGTTACAGGGCGATGCCTGGCACGAGAAAGTGACGCTGCGCCCGGCCAGCCATCAGCAGCACGAGGCGCAGCCGCGCGGGCCGTTCATCGTCTGCGTGGACACTTCCGGTTCGATGGGCGGTTTCAATGAACGCTGCGCTAAAGCGTTTTGCCTGGCGCTGCTGAAGGTAGCGCTGGCGGACAGACGGCGCTGCTACATCATGCTGTTTGCCCACGAGGTGATTGGCTACGAGCTCACCGCCGATAACGGCATCGAGCAGGCAATCCGCTTTCTCAGCCAGCGTTTTCGCGGCGGCACCGATCTGGCCGCCTGCCTGTCTGCGGTGGTCACGCGCATGGAAGGTAGCCTGTGGCAGGAAGCCGATGCGGTGATCGTTTCTGATTTTATCGCCCAGCGTCTGCCGGACGACATCGTCAGCACCATTAAACAGCGTCAGCGTCACCATCAGCAGCGCTTCCACGCTGTGGCGATGTCGGCACACGGCAAGCCTGGCATTCTGCGCATATTCGATCACATCTGGCGCTTCGATACCGGCCTGAAAAGCCGCCTGCTGCGCCGCTGGAAGCGCTAATTCATCAGGCAGAAATGCTAATTTGCTATAGTGAATTACCCGCTGTGTTTAATCAGCTTACGGAGTTCACTGTGACAACCGCTCATCTTCACGATCAATTGCCTGCGCCCACCCGCACCGTTCGGCTTTCCGGCACCAGCAGCGACGCCAAACGCGCCGAACTGCTGGCCTATTTCACCCAGACCTGGGAGCTGTACGAAAGCCTGTTCGACTGCCTCGCCGATGAGCGCGCGTACTTTAATAAAGCCATCACCCTGCGCCATCCGCTGATCTTTTATTTTGGCCATACCGCCACTTTCTACATTAATAAGCTGATGGCGGGTGGTTATCTGCAGCAGCGCATTGACGATCGCATCGAGGCGATGATGGCGATCGGCGTGGATGAGATGAGCTGGGACGATCTCGACGACAGCCATTACAGCTGGCCGGACGTAGCCGAGGTGCGCGACTACCGCGGCAAAGTGAAAACCGTGGTAAGCGAATTTATCCGTACCATGCCGCTGGATCTGCCGATTGACTGGGACAGCCCGGCGTGGGTTATTCTGATGGGCATTGAGCATGAGCGTATTCACCTTGAAACCTCCAGCGTGCTGATCCGCCAGCTGCCGCTGGCGTGGGTGAAACCGCAGCCGCACTGGCCAGCGTGTCCGCAGGCGCGCCACGATCGCGCCTCGGTACCGGCCAATACCTTGGTGGCGATGCCTGGCGGGCGCGTCACGCAGGGTAAAACCGATGACACCTACGGCTGGGATAACGAGTACGGCAGCCTTGTCACTGAGCTGAAACCGTTTAAAGCCAGCAAAATGCTGGTGAGCAACGCCGAGTTCTTTCAGTTTATTGCCGCCAACGGCTATAACGAACGCCGCTGGTGGGACGACGAAGGCTGGGGCTGGCGCGAGTTTGCTCAGGCGCAGATGCCCACCTTCTGGGTCGGTGACATCGCGCAACCTGACGATCTTCGCCTGCGCCTGATGACCGAAGAAGTGGCGATGCCGTGGGACTGGCCGGCCGAGGTGAATCAGCTGGAAGCCGCCGCGTTCTGCCGCTGGCTGGCGGAAGAGAGCGGTAAGGCGATCCAGCTGCCGTGCGAAGCGGAGTGGATGCAGCTGCGCGAACAGGTTGCTGGCGATCAGCCGGACTGGATCGATGCGCCAGGCAACATCAATCTTGCCCGCTGGGCCTCTTCCTGTCCGGTAGACCGCTTTGCGCAGGGGGATTTCTTCGACATCGTCGGCAACGTCTGGCAGTGGACCACTACGCCGACCAACGGCTTCGAAGGCTTCCGGGTGCATCCGCTGTATGACGATTTCTCCACGCCCACCTTTGACGGTAAACATGCGCTGATCAAAGGCGGCAGCTGGATCTCCACCGGCAACGAAGCGCTGAAATCCTCACGCTACGCCTTCCGTCGCCACTTCTTCCAGCACGCCGGCTTCCGCTATGTGGTTTCCTCGCACCAGGAGAGCATGGCGCTGAATCCGTATGAAACCGACAGCATGGTGTCGCAGTACCTCGACTTCCAGTACGGCCCCGGCTATTACGGCGTGCCAAACTATGCGGCGGCGCTGGTCGACATCGTGCTGCCGCACTGCTCACAACGCGGCCACGCGCTGGATATCGGCTGCGCTACCGGCCGTGCCAGTTTTGAACTGGCGCGCCATTTTGCTGCGGTCACCGGCATGGATTACTCGGCGCGCTTTATCGACGTGGCGCTGCAGCTGACGTCGGGCGAGGATTTCCGTTACGTGATACCGGAAGAGGGTGAGCTGGTGGAGTATCGCCAGGTGCGACTGAAAGAGTTTGGTTTCGATGAGACTCTGGCGCAGCGCATACAGTTTGTGCAGGGCGACGCCTGTAACCTGAAACCGCAGCCTGATAGCTACGATCTGGTGCTGGCCTCTAACCTGATCGATCGTCTGCGCCAGCCGAAGCGCTTCCTGCAGGATATCACGCCGATGATCCGCTCCGGGGGCTTGCTGGCCATCTCCTCGCCTTACACCTGGCTGGAAGAGTTCACGCCGAAGGAGAACTGGCTGGGCGGTTTCCGTGAAAACGGTGAAGCGCTCACCACCTGGCAGGCGCTGCAACGGCTGCTGCGCGATGCCTTTGACGAAGTTGCGCCGCCGCAGGACGTGCCGTTTGTGATTCGCGAAACCGCGCGTAAGTTTCAGCATACGCAGGCACAGCTGACGCTGTGGCGTAAACGCTAAAAAGCGTGCAGACAGCGGCAGCTCCGCTGTCTGCGCCTTGCCTGTCCCGCTAATTTGCTGCACATTCTCCCTGTTCAGAGAAGAAGAACCTAATGAGGATGGATGATGGCGGAACACCTGCAACTGGATAATCTCGACCGCGGCATTTTAAATGCGCTGCTGCAAAACGCGCGCACCGCGTACGCCGAACTCGCCAAGCAGTTCAACGTCAGCCCCGGCACGATTCACGTGCGCGTCGAGAAGATGCGTCAGGCGGGCATTATTCTGGGTACGCGCGTGGAGATCGATCCGCGCCAGCTCGGGTTCGATGTCTGCTGTTTTATCGGCATCATTTTGAAAAGCGCGCGCGACTATCCGGCTGCGCTCAGCAAGCTGGAAGCGCTGGATGAAGTGGTGGAAGCCTGGTACACCACCGGCCACTACAGCATCTTTATTAAAGTCATGTGCCGTTCGATTGATGCGCTGCAGCAGGTGCTAATCAACAAGATCCAGACCATTGATGAAATCCAGTCCACCGAAACGCTAATCTCGCTGCAAAACCCGATCATGCGCACCATCAAGCCGTGATCGCCTTCCCCGCTGTGCATAACCTTATCCCAGGCGGATCGCTACGGTGATGCGCCTTGTCGCCTGATGCTATCGGCGATTAACCCTGTTTTCCACAGGTGGATCACCGCTTGATCACAGCGTACAATGCTCGCCTTTAGTGCGGGAGAGCATCATGGCCGATATTACCTTAATCAGTGGCAGTACCCTTGGCAGCGCCGAATATGTCGCGGAACATCTGGAAGAGAAACTGCAGGAAGCGGGCTTTTCAACCAGCGTGCTGCACGGGCCCGGGCTGGATGAGGTGCCGCTGGAAGGCATCTGGCTGATTGTCACCTCAACGCACGGCGCCGGCGAACTGCCGGATAACCTGCTGCCGTTTTATGAAGCCCTGCAGGAAAGCCAGCCGGATCTGTCAGGCGTCCGTTTTGGCGCGGTAGGTATCGGTAACCATGAATATGATCTGTTCTGCGGGGCGATCAAGCTGCTGGAAACCACGTTAACCCAGCTGGGCGCGAAGCGTATTGGCGATCGGCTGGAGATCGACGTGCTGGAGCATGAGATTCCGGAGGATCCGGCAGAAGCGTGGGTGGCCAGCTGGCATCCGCAGATTTAAACGATCTTTACCGGTCGGGGATCGGGAATTTATACCGATCCCCAGTGGATTCCGCTGTTTTATCGTCTTTTACCTGCGTTGCTCTGTGGATAAGATCGGTTGTTTCATGCGTATAACCGGTAGTTATCCAGAGAACAACCCCTGATGCTTTTTTGCTCTGTGCATAAGTCCCTAAGTTGATCTCAGCTTATACGGATCAGGATCACCGATCATTCACAGTAAACGATCCTCACTAATCCCCTGTTGCTTAACCGCTTTTCCGGGTTATCAACAGCCAGGCGCGATCCTAATAAGAGATCTAACAGAGAGATCATATAAAAGAATAAAGATCCTTTCTTTTAAACCGCAGGATCCCGCGACTTTCACCCTGAACAGAATTTCAGTAGAATCCACCGCCCAGGGCAACGATCCCTGTCCGAACACTAACGAGGACCCACTTCATGTTTTATCCAGATCCTTTTGACGTCATCGTAATCGGTGGTGGTCATGCGGGCACAGAAGCCGCGATGGCTGCTGCCCGAATGGGTCAGCAAACCCTGTTACTCACCCATAATATTGATACGCTGGGACAAATGTCCTGTAACCCGGCGATCGGTGGCATCGGGAAAGGACACCTGGTTAAGGAAGTGGATGCCTTAGGCGGTTTGATGGCCAGCGCGATCGATCAGGCCGGTATTCAGTTTAGGATACTAAACGCCAGCAAAGGCCCGGCGGTGCGTGCCACGCGTGCACAGGCAGACCGGGTACTGTATCGTCAGGCGGTACGCACCGCACTGGAAAACCAGCCGAACCTGATGATCTTCCAGCAGGCGGTTGACGATCTGATTGTGGAGAACGATCGCGTTGTTGGTGCCGTGACTCAGATGGGCCTGAAGTTCCGGGCCAAAACCGTGGTTCTGACGGTCGGTACCTTCCTGGACGGCAAAATTCACATCGGCCTGGATAACTACAGCGGTGGCCGTGCAGGCGATCCGCCGTCAATTCCGCTGGCTAAACGTCTGCGTGCGCTGCCGCTGCGCGTAAACCGCCTGAAAACCGGTACGCCGCCGCGTATTGATGCCCGCACCATCGACTTTTCGGTACTGACGCCGCAGCACGGGGATAACCCGATGCCGGTGTTCTCGTTTATGGGCCACGCCGCACAGCATCCACAGCAGGTGCCGTGCTGGATCACCCACACCAACGAACAGACGCATGAAGTGATCCGCAATAACCTCGATCGCAGCCCGATGTATGCCGGGATCATCGAGGGGATCGGCCCACGCTACTGCCCGTCGATCGAAGACAAAGTAATGCGCTTTGCCGATCGTAACGCGCACCAGATTTTCCTTGAGCCGGAAGGGCTGACCAGTAACGAAATCTACCCGAACGGCATCTCCACCAGCCTGCCGTTTGATGTGCAGATGCAGATCGTGCGCTCAATGAAAGGTCTGGAGAACGCGAAGATCGTGCGTCCGGGTTACGCCATCGAATATGACTTCTTCGATCCGCGCGATCTTAAGCCGACGCTGGAGAGCAAATTTATCCACGGCCTGTTCTTTGCCGGCCAGATCAACGGCACCACCGGTTATGAAGAAGCCGCCGCGCAGGGATTGCTGGCCGGTCTCAATGCTGCGCGTCAGTCCGCGGACAAAGAGGGCTGGGCGCCGCGTCGCGACCAGGCGTATCTTGGTGTGCTGGTCGACGATCTGTGCACCCTCGGCACCAAAGAGCCGTATCGCATGTTTACCTCACGCGCCGAGTATCGTCTGATGCTGCGTGAAGACAACGCCGATCTGCGCCTCACCGAAACCGGACGTGAACTCGGCCTGGTCGATGACGCGCGCTGGGCTCGCTATAACCAGAAGCTGGAAGCGATTGAGCAGGAGCGTCAGCGTCTGCGCGATCTGTGGGTGCATCCGAAGTCTGAAAACGTCAGCGAAGTGAATACAGTGATCAGCGCACCGCTGACCAAAGAGGCCAGCGCGGAAGATCTGCTGCGTCGTCCGGAGATGACCTACGAACTGCTGATGTCGCTGCCGAGCTACGGTCCGGCGCTGGCGGATGAGCAGGCGGCGGAGCAGGTAGAGATTCAGGTGAAGTATGAAGGTTACATTGCGCGTCAGCAGGAGGAGATCGACCGCCAGCAGCGCAATGAAAACACCTTACTCCCGGCCGACCTCGACTATCGCCAGGTGAATGGTCTGTCGAATGAGGTGATCGCTAAACTCAACGATCACAAACCGACCTCAATCGGCCAGGCATCGCGTATTTCCGGCATCACGCCGGCGGCAATTTCAATTTTGCTGATTTACCTGAAAAAACAGGGCCTGCTGCGTAAAAGCGCCTGATCGACCCCGGGGCGGGCACGCTCGCCCCAGCTAATGGAATTCTCGTCGTGATTAATAAACTCTCCCGGCTGCTGCAAGCGGCAAACATTTCCCTCTCCGATCAGCAAAAACAGCAGCTGGTGGGTTATGTCGAACTGCTGCACAAGTGGAATAAGGCATACAACCTGACCTCAGTGCGCGATCCGCAGCAGATGCTGGTGCGCCATATACTCGACAGCATCGTGGTGGAGCCACACCTGCAGGGTGAGCGCTTTATTGATGTCGGTACCGGTCCGGGCCTGCCAGGGATTCCGCTGGCGATTGTTCGCCCGCAGGCGCACTTTACGCTGCTGGACAGCCTCGGAAAACGCGTGCGGTTTCTGCGTCAGGTACAGCATGAGTTAGGGCTTACTAACGTCACGCCGGTTCAGAGCCGGGTGGAAGAGTTTCCCGCTGAGCCACCGTTTGATGGGGTGATCAGCCGCGCCTTTGCCTCGCTGGACGACATGCTCAACTGGTGTCACCATCTGCCGGGCGCGACAGGCCACTTCTATGCGCTGAAAGGCGTCAGGCCGGATGACGAAATTGCTGCGCTGCCTGCCGGCTTCGCCATCGAAAAAATTGAGCCACTGCGCGTACCGGAACTGGACGGTGAACGTCATCTGGTGGTGATCAGGCGGCAATAGTCGCGCAAACGGTGTGGATTTATCGCAATTCATGCCGTTTCGCTTCACGCCATGGCTGACTAAAAAATCAGCGGTTGAACGCGTTACGATAAACGCTTTTATTCAACAGGGCAGGGCAAGCGGGTTAACATCCACCGCGGAAATTATCCGAAAAGCTCTGTTACATTTAACGAATAATTCACATTTCATTATCAGTTGCATCACTTTAACCGCTGTATTTACGGCATCGAATAGTCACGGCGGAAAATATAACTCTGCAATAAATCGGCGGACGTAATATCAGTTTTACGTTTTTATTGCGGCGGCTGATGTCAATAGAGTGTTTTTATCGAAAATCGGGCACTTGTCCTGGTGTGATATTTCTATCTCACTGATAGAAAAGTGAATTACGGGTTTCATTAATCCCGCAGCCACGGTTAAAAAGCAAATTATCGTTTCAGGTGGTGCTTATAATGTGATCTAAAGCACGCTTTAAAAGCAAGTCCGCAGGGCAATTTCAAGCCTGTTCTGCAGGACAGGTCGAAGCGGATGTTTTGAAAAATAGCCCTCCAGAAAGAAATTTAAATAATTGTTCACCTTTTCGCTACTTACCGATTGAAATCGCAGGTGCGGCCCGTATAATTTGCACGGCTTTTGCTGCTTGACTCAAAAGAGTAAAGGCAGTCTTATACGACACGCGACATACCCCGTTCGGGGCAGGAGAGTTAAGCGTCATGTCAGTGTCTCTTTACAGTGTGAAATTAGCCCGAGCCGTGCTGGTGATCCAGCTGGTGACCTTTGTCGTAATCGGTGCGCTGTTTGCCCTGAAAGATGTCACCTGGGGCGCCTCTGCCATCGCGGGTGGTGCGGCAGCCTGGCTGCCAAACGTACTGTTTATGTTTTTAGCCTGGCGCCTGCAGGATCAAACTCCGGCAAAAGGGCGTGTCGCCTGGAGCTTCGCCCTCGGTGAAGTGCTCAAGGTGTTTGCCACCGTTGTTCTTCTCGTCGTGGCGTTGGGTGGATTTGGAGCGGTCTTCTGGCCACTCGCAATCACCTGGTTATCGGTGCTGGTGGTACAAATCGTCGCGCCGGCTGTAATTAACAACAAAGGGTAAGAGGCATCATGGCCGCAGGAGAGATCTCAACGCCGCAGGAATACATAGGTCATCATCTGACACATCTTCAGATGGACCTGCGTACTTTCGAGCTGGTGAATGCACACGACGCGCCAGCAACATTCTGGACGTTAAACCTGGACTCCATGTTTTTCTCTGTTGTACTGGGACTGCTGTTCCTGGTGCTGTTCCGTAAAGTAGCGAAAAGCGCTACCAGCGGTGTTCCAGGGAAAATGCAGGCGGCTATCGAGCTGGTCGTCGGCTTTGTTGATAGCAACGTCCGCGACATGTACCACGGTAAAAGTAAAGTTATCGCCCCGCTGGCTCTGACGATTTTCGTCTGGGTCTTCCTGATGAACTTCATGGATCTGCTGCCTATTGATTTGCTGCCGACTATCGGTGAACGCTATCTGGGCCTGCCGGCGCTGCGGGTCGTGCCGTCTGCAGACGTGAACATCACGCTGTCTATGGCGCTGGGCGTATTTATTTTGATTCTGTTCTACAGCATCAAAATGAAAGGTGTAGGTGGCTTCGCCAAAGAGCTGACGCTGCAGCCTTTTAATCACCCGATCTTCATCCCCATCAACCTGATTCTTGAAGGTGTTAGCCTGCTGTCTAAACCCGTTTCACTGGGTCTGCGACTGTTCGGCAACATGTATGCGGGTGAGCTGATCTTTATCCTGATTGCCGGTCTGCTGCCGTGGTGGTCGCAGTGGGTGCTGAATGTGCCATGGGCCATTTTCCACATCCTGATTATTTCGCTGCAGGCTTTCATTTTCATGGTCCTCACGATTGTCTATCTGTCGATGGCATCTGAAGAGCATTGATTTTTATCTCAACAACTTAGCTTTTAACTGAAACAAACTGGAGACTGTCATGGAAAACCTGAATATGGATCTGCTGTACATGGCTGCCGCTGTGATGATGGGTCTGGCGGCAATCGGTGCTGCGATCGGTATCGGCATCCTCGGAGGTAAATTCCTGGAAGGCGCAGCGCGTCAGCCGGATCTGATTCCTCTGCTGCGTACGCAGTTCTTTGTTGTAATGGGTCTGGTGGATGCAATCCCAATGATCGCTGTTGGTCTGGGTCTCTACGTGATGTTTGCTGTCGCCTAAAGCCTGTAGCCGTGGTTCACTCATGGCACGCAGTGTGATGAGGAACGGATTCTGCCGCTTATCGCTGATAGCGGCAGAGCAAGTTAACTTAATAAGAGGCATTGTGCTGTGAACATTAATGCAACAATCCTCGGCCAGGCCATCGCGTTCATCCTGTTTGTCGCGTTCTGCATGAAGTACGTATGGCCGCCGATTATGGCTGCCATCGAAAAGCGCCAGAAAGAAATTGCTGAAGGCCTTGCTTCTGCTGAACGCGCGAAGAAAGATTTGGATCTCGCGCAGGCCAATGCGACCGACCAGCTGAAAAAAGCCAAAGAAGAAGCTCAGGTCATTATCGAGCAGGCGAACAAACGCCGTGCCCAGATTCTGGACGAAGCCAAAACTGAAGCTGAGACTGAACGTAACCGCATCGTGTCTCAGGCGCAGGCAGAAATCGAAGCCGAGCGCTCACGTGCACGTGAAGAGCTGCGTAAGCAAGTCGCGCTGCTGGCCTTAGCTGGCGCCGAGAAGATCATCGAACGTTCCGTGGATGAAGCTGCTAACAGCGACATCGTTGATAAACTGGTCGCTGAACTGTAAGGAGGGAGGGGCTGATGTCTGATCTGATTACTGTAGCTCGCCCCTACGCCAAAGCAGCTTTTGACTTTGCTGTTGAGCATCAAAGTATCGACCGCTGGCAGACCATGCTGGCGTTTGCCGCAGAAGTGGCTCGCAACGAACAGATGGCAGAACTCCTTTCCGGTGCATTGGCACCGGAAGCCTTGTCTGCCTCTTTCAACGCAGTCTGTGGTGATCAACTTGATGAACACGCCCAGAACCTGATCAAGGTAATGGCGGAGAACGGACGTTTGACAGCGCTTCCAGCGGTACTGGAACAGTTCATTCAACTGCGTGACGCTTATGAAGCGACAGCCGAAGTTGATGTGATCTCCGCCAGTGCGCTGAGTGACAGCCAGCTGAGTAAAATCAGCGCCGCGATGGAAAAACGTCTGTCACGCAAAGTTAAGCTGAATTGCAAAATTGATAAGTCTGTAATGGCAGGTGTGGTTATCCGTGCGGGTGACCTGGTGATTGATGGCAGCGTGCGCGGCCGTCTTGACCGTCTGGCAGACGTCTTGCAGTCTTAAGGGGACTGGAGCATATGCAACTGAATTCCACCGAAATCAGCGAACTGATCAAGCAGCGCATTGCTCAGTTCAATGTCGTGAGTGAAGCTCACAACGAAGGTACTATTGTTTCTGTAAGTGACGGTATCATCCGCGTACACGGCCTGGCCGATGTGATGCAGGGTGAGATGATTGCCCTGCCGGGCAACCGTTACGCTATCGCCCTGAACCTCGAGCGTGACTCTGTAGGTGCAGTGGTGATGGGTCCGTACGCTGACCTCGCTGAAGGTATGAAGGTGAAGTGTACTGGCCGTATCCTGGAAGTGCCGGTTGGCCGTGGCCTGCTGGGCCGCGTGGTTAACACCCTGGGTGCACCTATCGACGGTAAAGGCGCTATCGACAACGATGGCTTCTCACCGGTTGAAGTGATTGCGCCAGGCGTTATCGACCGTCAGTCAGTCGACCAGCCTGTTCAGACCGGTTACAAATCTGTCGATGCGATGATTCCAATCGGCCGTGGCCAGCGTGAGCTGATCATCGGTGACCGTCAGACCGGTAAAACTGCGATGGCCATCGACGCCATCATCAACCAGCGCGATTCAGGCATCAAATGTGTCTACGTCGCGATCGGTCAGAAAGCGTCTACCATCTCTAACGTGGTACGTAAGCTGGAAGAGCACGGTGCGCTGTCTAACACCATCGTGGTTGTCGCTTCCGCTTCTGAATCCGCTGCGCTGCAGTACCTGGCACCGTATGCCGGTTGCGCGATGGGTGAATACTTCCGTGACCGCGGTGAAGATGCGCTGATCGTGTATGATGACCTGTCTAAGCAGGCTGTTGCTTACCGTCAGATTTCTCTGCTGCTGCGCCGTCCGCCAGGTCGTGAAGCATTCCCAGGCGACGTGTTCTATCTCCACTCTCGTCTGCTGGAGCGTGCATCACGCGTAAGCGCTGACTACGTTGAGCGTTTCACCAACGGTGAAGTGAAAGGCCAGACCGGTTCTCTGACCGCGCTGCCGATCATCGAAACTCAGGCGGGTGACGTTTCTGCGTTCGTTCCGACCAACGTAATCTCGATTACCGATGGTCAGATCTTCCTGGAATCGAACCTGTTCAACTCCGGTATCCGTCCAGCCGTTAACCCGGGTATTTCGGTATCCCGTGTTGGTGGTGCTGCACAGACCAAGATCATCAAGAAACTGTCCGGTGGTATCCGTACCGCGCTGGCACAGTATCGTGAACTGGCAGCGTTCTCTCAGTTCGCTTCCGATCTGGACGATGCAACGCGCAAACAGCTGAGCCACGGTCAGAAAGTGACCGAGCTGCTGAAGCAGAAACAGTATGCACCGATGTCTGTTGCACAACAGGGTCTGGTACTGTTCGCTGCCGAGCGCGGCTTCCTGAACGACGTTGAACTGGCGAAAATCGGCAGCTTCGAAGCCGCTCTGCTGGCGTTCGCCGATCGCGAACACGCGGAGCTGATGGCTGAAATCAACCAGGCGGGTAACTACAACAACGAAATCGAAGAGAAGCTGAAAGGCCTCCTCGAAACGTTTAAAGCAACCCAGTCCTGGTAATGTCTGGCGGCTTGTCTGAAAAGGCAGGCCGCAAGGCTTTGAGGAGAAGCTAATGGCCGGCGCAAAAGAAATACGTACCAAGATCGGAAGCGTTAAAAATACGCAGAAGATCACCAAAGCGATGGAAATGGTCGCCGCCTCCAAAATGCGTAAAACGCAGGAACGCATGGCGGCCAGCCGTCCGTATGCAGATACCATGCGCAAAGTGATTGGTCACCTTGCTCTGGGTAATCTGGAATACAAGCACCCTTACCTGGATGAGCGCGACGTTAAGCGCGTCGGCTACCTGGTCGTTTCGACTGACCGCGGGCTTTGTGGTGGTTTGAACGTTAACCTGTTCAAAAAATTGCTGGCAGAAATGAAAGGCTGGTCTGATAAAGGCGTACAGAGCGATCTGGCCATTATCGGTTCCAAAGGCGTTTCTTTCTTCGGCTCTGTAGGTGGCAACGTCGTGGCTCAGGTTACCGGCATGGGCGATAAGCCTGCGCTGTCCGACCTGATCGGCCCGGTAAAAGTGATGTTGCAGGCTTATGATGAAGGCCGCATCGACAAGCTGTTTATCGTCAGCAATAAATTTAATAACACCATGTCTCAGACTCCGACCATTACCCAACTGCTGCCGTTACCGCCAGCGGAAGGTGAAGAAGAGATGAAGGCGAAGACCTGGGATTACCTGTACGAACCCGATCCGAAAGCGCTGCTGGATACCCTGCTGCGTCGTTATGTCGAATCGCAGGTTTATCAGGGTGTGGTGGAAAACCTGGCCAGTGAGCAGGCTGCACGTATGGTGGCCATGAAAGCGGCAACCGATAACGGCGGAAACCTGATCAAAGAGCTGCAGTTAGTGTACAACAAAGCTCGTCAGGCCAGCATCACTCAGGAACTTACCGAGATCGTCTCGGGAGCCTCCGCGGTTTAACCAGGCATATATCCCGTCGCGCGAGCGCGGCCGGATATTCTCGTATTAGGTAGAGGATTCAAGATGGCAGCTGGAAAGATTGTCCAGATTATCGGCGCCGTAGTTGACGTCGAATTCCCTCAGGACGCGGTACCGCAGGTATACAGCGCTCTCGAGGTAAAAAATGGTGATGCTCGTCTGGTGCTGGAAGTTCAGCAGCAGCTGGGCGGTGGCGTGGTGCGTACCATCGCCATGGGTTCTTCTGACGGCCTGAAGCGCGGTCTGGAAGTCACCGACCTGAAAAAACCTATCCAGGTTCCGGTTGGTAAAGCAACACTCGGCCGTATCATGAACGTGCTGGGTGAGCCAATCGACATGAAAGGCGACCTGAAAGAAGAAGACGGCAGCGCTGTAGAGGTTTCCTCTATTCACCGCGCCGCGCCTTCTTATGAAGATCAGTCAAACTCGCAGGAACTGCTGGAAACCGGCATCAAGGTTATCGACCTGATGTGTCCGTTCGCGAAGGGCGGTAAAGTCGGTCTGTTCGGTGGTGCGGGTGTAGGTAAAACCGTAAACATGATGGAGCTGATCCGTAACATCGCGGCTGAGCACTCAGGTTATTCGGTCTTTGCCGGCGTGGGTGAGCGTACTCGTGAGGGTAACGACTTCTACCACGAAATGACGGATTCCAACGTTATCGATAAAGTAGCGCTGGTGTATGGCCAGATGAACGAGCCGCCGGGTAACCGTCTGCGCGTGGCACTGACCGGTCTGACCATGGCGGAAAAATTCCGTGATGAAGGCCGCGACGTTCTGCTGTTCATCGACAACATCTACCGTTACACCCTGGCCGGTACAGAAGTTTCTGCACTGCTGGGTCGTATGCCATCGGCGGTAGGTTATCAGCCAACGCTGGCTGAAGAGATGGGTGTGCTGCAGGAGCGTATTACCTCCACCAAGACCGGTTCAATCACTTCCGTACAGGCCGTTTACGTTCCTGCGGATGACCTGACTGACCCGTCACCAGCAACCACCTTTGCTCACTTAGACTCAACCGTTACCCTGAGCCGTCAGATCGCGTCCCTGGGTATTTACCCGGCCGTTGACCCGCTGGATTCTACCAGCCGTCAGCTGGATCCGCTGATCGTCGGTCAGGAGCACTACGACGTCGCGCGTGGCGTGCAGTCACTGCTGCAGCGTTACCAGGAGCTGAAAGACATCATCGCCATCCTCGGTATGGACGAGCTGTCTGAAGAAGACAAACTGCTGGTGGCACGTGCGCGTAAGATTCAGCGCTTCCTGTCTCAGCCGTTCTTCGTAGCAGAAGTCTTCACCGGTTCTCCGGGTAAATACGTGACGCTGAAAGACACCATCCGTGGCTTCAAAGGCATCATGGAAGGCGAATTCGACCACCTGCCAGAGCAGGCGTTTTACATGGTCGGCGCGATCGAAGAAGCTGTCGAAAAAGCGAAGAAACTGTAATAACGGTTTCCCGGGAGGAGTGGTATGGCTATGACTTATCATCTGGACGTGGTCAGCGCGGAGCAGCAAATGTTCTCCGGTCTGGTGCAGCGTATCCAGGTGTCAGGTAGCGAAGGTGAGCTGGGTATTCACCCGGGCCACGCCCCGCTGCTGACTGCCATCAAGCCTGGTATGATTCGCATCGTTAAACAGCACGGCGAAGAGGAGTATATCTACCTCTCTGGCGGCGTGCTGGAAGTACAGCCGGGCAGCACGACCGTTCTGGCCGACACTGCAATTCGCGGTGAAGACCTCGACGAAGCGCGCGCGCTGGAAGCGAAACGTAAAGCAGAAGAGCACATGAACAGCAGCCACGGCGACGTGGACTATGCTCAGGCTTCTGCGGAGCTGGCGAAAGCTATCGCAAAACTGCGCGTCATCGAGCTGACCAAAAAAGCGATGTAATCAGGCTTTATGCGTCACGAAATGCCAGCCTCCGGGCTGGCATTTTTTTTGCCTGCTGCCGGTGCGCATAAATGCGCACCCTACGAATAGCTATGCTAGTGCCCTGTATGAACGCCATCTATGGCGACCAAATGTCGGTGCGCATAAATACGCACCTGTCCAAAACCGCGCAATTACCCCGTAGGGGCGCCATTTATGGCGACCAAATGTCAGTGCGGATGAATACGCACCTGTCCAAAACCGCACAATTAACCCTGTAGGGGCGCCATTTATGGCGACCGGAAATGGCACAACGCCCTTACCTCATGCCCTCCCCGACGACCCGTGCTGACCACTCGCTACCGCTCATCCTCTCCTGCTAATTTCGCACGGAGAAAAATGTAGTAATCTCAGGGGTAAACCTTACACTTTCGAAAGCTAAATTGAGTCAGGATAGTTATGTCGACAAGCGCAATGAGCGTGGTGATCCTTGCCGCTGGCAAAGGCACCCGCATGTATTCCGATCTGCCCAAGGTCTTACACAGCCTGGCAGGAAAACCGATGGTGCAACACGTCATTGATGCCGCTACCGGCCTCGGCGCACAGCAGGTGCATCTGGTCTACGGTCACGGCGGTGAATTGCTGCAGGAGAAACTGGCGCATAACCCGCTGAACTGGGTGTTGCAGGCGGAACAGCTCGGCACCGGCCATGCCATGCAGCAGGCGGCACCGTTCTTCGCCGATGACGAAGATATCCTGATGCTGTACGGCGATGTCCCGCTGATCGCCCAGGAAACCCTGCAGCGTCTGCGCGACGCCAAACCCGCAGGCGGCATCGGGCTGCTCACCGTGGTGCTGGATAATCCCACCGGCTACGGGCGTATCGTGCGTGAAAATGGCACCATCACCGGCATCGTGGAGCAAAAGGATGCGTCTGCCGAACAGCTGAAGATTCAGGAAATTAACACCGGCATCCTGATTGCTAACGGTGCCGACCTGAAGCGCTGGCTGGCGCAGCTCAACAACCACAATGCGCAGGGCGAATTCTACATCACCGATATCATCGCCATGGCGCATCAGGAAGGCCGCGTGATTAATGCGGTGCACCCGGCGCGCATCAGCGAAACCGACGGCGTAAACAATCGTCTGCAGCTGGCCACGCTGGAGCGCACTTATCAACGCGAGCAGGCGGATAAGCTGCTGCTGGCTGGCGTCATGCTGCGCGATCCGGCGCGCTTCGACCTGCGCGGTACGCTGCAGCACGGTCGTGATGTCGATATCGATACCAACGTGATCATTGAAGGCAACGTCACGCTGGGCCATCGGGTGAAAATCGGCGCTGGCTGCATCATCAAAAACAGCGTGATTGCCGATGACTGCGAAATCAGCCCTTATTCGGTGATTGAAGATGCCACGCTGGCTGCCGCCTGCACCGTCGGGCCGTTTGCGCGCCTGCGTCCGGGCAGCGAACTGGCTGAACAGGCGCACGTCGGTAACTTCGTTGAGATGAAGAAAGCGACGCTGGGCAAAGGCTCGAAGGCCGGCCACCTGTCGTATCTCGGGGATGCGGAGATTGGCGCGGGCGTGAATATCGGTGCCGGCACCATCACCTGCAACTATGACGGTGCCAACAAGTTCAAAACCATCATCGGCGACAACGTGTTTGTCGGCTCGGACACCCAGCTGGTGGCTCCGGTCAGCGTGGCTGCAGGCGCGACCATCGCCGCCGGTACCACGGTGATGAAAGACGTTACCGCTGCCGATCTGGTCTATAACCGCAAAGAGCAAAATCAGAAGTCTGGCTGGCAGCGTCCGGTTAAGAAAAAATAAATGTCAGGGCCGGCAAAGATCGGCCCGGTATTAAAAACCCGAAATAATGCGGGCTTCAGGCAGCTAACGCACCTGCAACCCGGAATATGAAGGGATCTCCCCACTCTCTACAAGGCTCGGGGAACAATCAGGTCAGATGACAACGCAATGGCCGAAAGCCATGACGTCAGGAAATTACTATGTGTGGAATTGTTGGTGCAGTAGCGCAGCGTGACATCGCAGAAATTCTGCTGGAAGGGCTGCGTCGTCTTGAGTATCGCGGTTATGACTCTGCCGGTCTGGCGGTAGTGGATCGCCAGGGCCACATGACGCGGTTGCGTCGTCTGGGTAAAGTGGCCAATCTGGCGGAAGCGGCGGAGCAGCAGCCGCTGATTGGCGGAACCGGCATCGCGCACACCCGCTGGGCGACGCACGGTGAGCCGTCGGAGGCCAATGCGCACCCGCACGTCTCAGAGCACATTATCATTGTGCACAACGGTATCATTGAGAACCACGAACCGCTGCGTGAGCAGATGATCGCACGCGGTTACCGCTTTGCCTCCGAAACCGACACCGAGGTGGTGGCGCATCTGGTGCACTGGGAGCAGAAACAGGGCGGTACGCTGCGTGAAGTGGTACTGCGGGTGATTCCGCAGCTGCGCGGGGCGTATGGCATGGTGATCATGGACAGCCGCGATCCGTCGGTGCTGGTGGCTGCCCGTTCCGGCAGCCCGCTGGTGATTGGCCGCGGCGTGGGCGAAAACTTTATCGCTTCCGATCAGCTGGCGCTGCTGCCGGTGACCCGCCGCTTTATCTACCTCGAAGAGGGGGATATTGCCGAAATTACCCGCCGCGAAGTGACGATTATCGATCGCGACGGGAAGCAGGCGCAGCGCGCGGAGATCGAGTCCAATGCGCAGTACGATGCCGGCGATAAAGGCGTCTACCGCCATTACATGCAGAAAGAGATCTACGAACAGCCGAACGCCATCAAAAACACGCTGGCCGGCCGCTTCCATGACGGCATTGTTGATCTCAGCGAGCTGGGCGCTAACGCGGAAACGCTGCTGAGCCAGGTGGAACACATCCAGATCATCGCCTGCGGCACCTCCTATAACTCCGGCATGGTGTCGCGTTACTGGTTTGAGTCGCTGGCCAACATCCCGTGTGACGTGGAAATCGCCTCGGAATTCCGCTATCGCAAATCGGCGGTGCGTAAAAACAGCCTGCTGATCACCCTGTCGCAATCCGGTGAAACTGCCGATACGCTGGCAGCGCTGCGCTTGTCCAAAGAGCTGGGCTATCTCGGTTCACTGGCGATCTGCAACGTGGCCGGTTCGTCGCTGGTGCGTGAGTCGGATCTGGCGCTGATGACCAAAGCCGGCACCGAAATCGGTGTGGCCTCGACCAAAGCGTTCACCACTCAGCTCACGGTACTGCTGATGCTGGTGGCGAAGCTGGGGCGTCTGCACGGCATGCGCGCTGACACCGAGCACGAGATCGTCCATGCGCTGCAGGCACTGCCGAGCCGCATTGAACAGATGCTGGCGCAGGATAAAGTGATCGAGAACCTTGCCGAAGGCTTCTCCGACAAGCATCACGCGCTGTTCCTCGGCCGTGGCGATCAGTATCCGATTGCCATGGAAGGGGCGCTGAAGCTGAAAGAGATCTCCTATATCCACGCCGAAGCCTATGCGGCAGGCGAGCTGAAGCACGGCCCGCTGGCACTGATTGATGCCGATATGCCGGTGATTGTGGTGGCGCCAAACAACGAGCTGCTGGAGAAGCTGAAATCCAACATTGAAGAGGTGCGCGCGCGCGGCGGTCTGCTGTACGTGTTTGCCGATCAGGATGCCGGTTTCAGCGACAGCGAAGGCATGAAAATCATCCCGCTGCCGCACGTCGAAGAGGTAATTGCCCCAATCTTCTACACCGTGCCGCTGCAGTTGCTCTCCTACCACGTGGCGCTGATCAAAGGCACTGACGTCGACCAGCCGCGTAACCTGGCGAAATCGGTGACGGTTGAGTAATTAATAACGTTGTTTTTGTCATTAAAAAGGGTTGGTGCAAATGTGAATTGGCGCTAACCCTTTTTTCAATAAATTATTGAATTTAAAAGAGTAATAACTTGTGAATCGCTGAGTGATAATAATTCACAAAGAATGACTTCGTCTCTGCCCCCTTTTCCAGTTTAATATCATTCTGCTTCCTTATCTTGTGTCGCTATTATTAACTTCCGGATGAACTATGAAAACTCATAGTGCCAGTTGGCTACTCATTTCTTGTTTGTTATTTGCATGCTTAGCAAACGCAGCGAGCAACACTATATTAAATATTACAGGTATAGTTCAGGCCACGGCAAACTGCAGCATTAATGATGGAAATCCTGTAAGTATAAAATTCGATAATGTCGCGATAGACCAGGTTAACGGAGTGAATTATTCGAGGCCAGTAAATTTTACATTGAAATGTGTCAACTTACCATCACCATCCTTAAAAGTTCGGTTGACCGGTACCGGTGCTGCTTTTGACAGCACTTCATTAGGGACATCGGTTGATAACCTTGGAATCGCTTTCACTGACAGGAATGGTGATCGTATGGCTCTGAATGCTACCTGGCAAAATTTTAATTATGCTACACAACCGACAATAAACGCGGTGCCAGTAATGCGTACTGGAGCGACTCTTACTACGGGAGGATTTACTGCATCGGCCACCCTGGTTATAGAGCAGCAATAATCCTGATTAAAAAAATGAGGGTATACTTTGTGTCCCGATATATAAATATATCTCTGACTTTTTTAATAATCCTTGTAAGTCATCCATTAGCATTGGCCTGGAATGCACAAGTGAACTTTAGTGGTACTTTGGTAAGGCCTCCGTCCTGTATCATTAACAACGATACACCAATTGATTTGGATTTCGGCGATAATTTATTAACTACCCGAATTGATGGGATTCACTATCGTCAGCCACTTAACTGGACATTAGTTTGTCGTGATAACCCATCCAACAGCATGCACCTGCGTATTACTGGCAGTGGCGCTAGTTTTGACGGTACAGCTTTGGCTACAAATGTTAATGGACTGGGTATACGTTTCTCCCAGGGGGCTGCTAATACAACGTTAAAACTAAATGACTGGTTAGACTTTACCTATCCAACACTTCCGGTTTTAACTGCGATACCCGTAAAAGATCCATCGGTGAAGTTATCTGGCGGTACTTTTACTGCCGGAGCTACGCTGATTACTGAGTTTCTTTGAAGTAGCTTAATGATGAATTTTTGAAAGTTAGATGAAAAGGATAATGAATGCCAGCCAGAATAACTCCTCAGGGCAGGAGAAATTTAGTAACGACACCCTTGTTTTTATTGTCTGGCGACGGAATAGCAAAGATAAAAGATAAGATGAAATTCATTTTTTTTGCTAATTTTATTAACGCTAGCCTTGGCTTAATAACTTTGGTGTTAATTTCTCAATTATCTTTTATCTCGGCTGCGCATGCAAAAATATATCTATCGATTACCAAAGTCACGGCTAATGCTGGCTGTAGTAAAAGCTGCTACGAAGTCGAGGGAGATATGATTTGGACCCCTGAAGAGGATGGTCATGCCGTTCCTCAGGAGGGGCGCTTCCCTACATGGACTCTGCAATCCGTAGTGAATGGGGTGGTTCAACCATTGGTTGCAGCAGGTTTTCCATTTTGTACATATCAGGGTTATGCAACTGTTGGTGAGGTTCGTAGGGCATGCAACAGAACCCACTTTTCACAATTGAATAATAATCAGACCGGGCAGCCTCCTGTAGGAGCGAAGTTCTGTTTCAGGATTCTGGACGGCAACGATATGCCGTTGCCAGCGAATGTCGTTACCTGGGAGTGTGCTCCTCTTCCGCCGCCAGATATTACGTGTGATATTGGAGGGCCTTATACCATCGATTTTGGGACAGTTGATATTACCTCTCTCAGTGGTCGGGCTGCATCTGTTAATGTCCGGGCAAGCTGCACCAGTAACGTGAGTGCGACGATAAAGCTTGTCCCGTTAGATGGAACAAATGTTGTAACACTGATGCCCGGACTTTTCGGGACGCTCAGTGTGGATGGTCAGCCAGGTGCGACCGGTTCGCGTAAAACAGTGGGACCGGCGGGGGCAAATTTCCAACTGACGACTACTTTACAAACAAGTGGAACCGTGGCACCAGGAACGATGAACGGTTCGGCTATTGTTCGTATCGAGATTAACTAAGCACGGGATGTTTCACCTATAGATCGGCGATGTGCTGGCGTTTGTATCACAACTTTAAACCACCGGTACGCCGCAGGCCGGCACCTTTGACAAGGTTTACCTGTTACAGGCCACCATTCAGTAACCCGCTTCCTTTATAGCAATGACAATCGCCGCGCCGGCGATTGTCATATTACTGTCACAATTCGTACATTTCACTGTCATCAAACTGTCCTATTTTGCCTCCAGCAGCAATCACTGACTCTTACTAAAACGGCGTCAAAGCCTGATTTTTAATCCCCTGGAGGGAACATGACACTGATGCGTAGCACCGTAGCCCGAATTCTCGCCGCCACCTTCGCAGTAAGCGCGGTTTCTGCTTTTGCAGCCACCGACCTGACAGGCGCAGGCGGGACGTTCCCGGCACCGGTTTATGCCAAGTGGGCAGCAGAGTACCAGCAAGCCACCGGTAGCAAAATCAACTATCAGGGTATTGGTTCGTCAGGCGGCGTGAAGCAAATCATCGCCAAAACTGTCGATTTCGGTGCGTCCGATGCGCCGATGAAAGAGGAAGATCTGCAGAAAAATGGCCTGTTCCAGTTCCCGACGGTGATCGGTGGCGTGGTGCTGGCGGTGAACATTCCTGGCGTCAAATCCGGTGAGCTGACGCTCGACGGTAAAACGGTCGGCGACATTTATCTCGGCACCATCAAAAAGTGGAACGATCCGGCGATCACCAAACTGAACCCTGGCGTGAAGCTGCCAGACTCCAACATCAACGTGGTGCGCCGCGCGGATGGCTCTGGTACGTCCTTCGTCTTCACCAGCTACCTGTCTAAAGTGAACGAAGCGTGGAACAGCAAAATCGGTAAAGGCAACACCGTTAACTGGCCAACCGGTCTGGGCGGTAAAGGTAACGACGGCGTGGCTGCGTTTGTACAGCGTCTGCCGGGCTCGATTGGCTACGTAGAGTACGCCTACGCCAAACAGAACAACCTGACTTACACCAAACTGGTTGATGCCGACGGCAAGCCAGTGGCGCCGAGCGAAGCCAGCTTTGCGAACGCTGCCAAAGGCGCTGACTGGAGCAAATCCTTTGCCCAGGACCTGACCTTCCAGAAAGGCAACGATGCATGGCCGATCACCTCAACCACCTTCATCCTGATCTACAAAGAGCAGGCGAATGCGGAGAAGGGCAGCGAAGTGCTGAAGTTCTTTGACTGGGCGTACAAAGGCGGCAGCAAAACGGCTACGGCGCTGGATTACGCCGCGCTGCCAGAGAGCGTAGCGAATCAGATTCGTGCTGCCTGGAAAGCCAACATCAAAGACAGTTCCGGTAAAGCGCTGTACCAGTAAGTGTATGACCCGGCCAGCGTCCGCGCTGGCCAGCCTGATGGGCGGCCTGGTTGCCGCCCTGATTACCCTCTGAGATCGAGAATTCTATGGCTGCCACTAAGCCGACGTTTAAAGCACCGGGCAAGCAAGGCGACATGATATTCGGCGCGCTGGTGAAGCTCTCCGCGCTGATTGTGTTACTGCTGCTGGGTGGCATTATCGTCTCCCTGATTTTCTCCTCCTGGCCGAGCATCCAGAAATTTGGCTTCTCCTTTCTGTGGACCAAAACCTGGGATGCGCCAAACGAAGAATTTGGTGCGCTGGTGCCGATTTACGGCACCCTCGTAACCTCACTGATTGCCTTAATCATCGCGGTGCCGGTGAGTTTTGGTATTGCCCTGTTTCTGACCGAGCTGGCGCCAAACTGGCTGCGCCGTCCGCTGGGTACCGCGATTGAGCTGCTGGCGGCCATTCCCAGCATCGTGTACGGCATGTGGGGCCTGTTTATCTTTGCTCCGCTGTTTGCGGAGTATTTCCAGACGCCGGTAGGCGACGTGCTGGCGAACATCCCGATCGTCGGCGCGCTGTTCTCCGGTCCGGCCTTCGGCATCGGCATTCTGGCGGCGGGCGTGATCCTCGCCATCATGATCATCCCTTACATCGCCTCGGTGATGCGCGATGTGTTCGAGCAGACGCCGGTGATGATGAAAGAGTCGGCCTACGGTATCGGCTGTACCACCTGGGAAGTGATCTGGCGCATCGTGCTGCCGTTCACCAAAAACGGCGTGATCGGCGGCGTGATGCTGGGTCTCGGCCGCGCGCTGGGCGAAACCATGGCGGTCACCTTTATCATCGGTAACACCTACCAGCTGGACAGCGCATCGCTGTTTATGCCCGGCAACAGCATCACCTCGGCGCTGGCGAACGAGTTCGCTGAAGCCGAATCCGGCGTGCACGTGGCGGCGCTGATGGAGCTGGGCCTGATTCTGTTCGTGATTACCTTTATCGTCCTGGCGATCTCCAAACTGATGATTCTGCGTCTGGCGAAGAGTGAAGGAGCCCGTTCATGACCGCAATTGAAATGCAGGCGCGCGCCGAGCTGGAAGCCTCGCGCCGTAAAATGCAGGCGTGGCGCAGCACCAAAAATAAAATTGCCCTGACGCTCTCGCTGCTGACCATGGCCTTCGGCCTGTTCTGGCTGATCTGGATCCTGTTCACCACCGTTACCAAAGGGATCGATGGCCTGAGCTGGACGCTGTTTACCGAATCCACGCCGCCGCCGAATACCGCGGGCGGTGGCCTGGCGAACGCCCTCGCGGGCAGCGGCCTGCTGATCTTCTGGTCGACGTTCTTCGGTACGCCGCTGGGCATCATGGCGGGTATCTACCTGGCAGAATATGGTCGCAAGCACTGGCTGGCGGAGGTGATTCGTTTCATCAATGACATCCTGCTGTCCGCGCCATCGATTGTGGTCGGCCTGTTTGTGTACACCATCGTGGTGGCGCAGATGCAGCACTTCTCCGGCTGGGCCGGTGTGGTGGCGCTGGCGCTGCTGCAGATTCCCATCGTGATCCGCACCACCGAGAACATGCTGCGGCTGGTGCCGGACAGCATGCGTGAAGCGGCTTATGCGCTGGGCACGCCGAAGTGGAAGATGATCTCGGCTATTACGCTGAAAGCCTCGGTCTCCGGCATTATCACCGGTGTGCTGCTGGCGATTGCGCGCATTGCCGGTGAAACCGCACCGCTGCTGTTCACCGCGCTGTCGAACCAGTTCTGGAGCACCGACATGATGCAGCCGCTGGCCAACCTGCCGGTGACCATCTTCAAATTCGCCATGAGCCCGTTTGCCGAATGGCAGAGCCTGGCGTGGGCCGGTGTGCTGATTATTACGCTGTGCGTGCTGCTGCTGAACATCGTGGCGCGCGTGGTTTTCGCCAAAGGCAAACACTAATTTTCCGGCGCGGCTTCGGCGGCGCTGCACATGAGAGATGAGCAATGAGTATGGCAACTCCTTCTGCCGGTAAAATTCAGGTGCGCAATCTGAACTTCCACTACGGTAAGTTCCACGCGCTGAAGAACATCAATCTGGACATCGCCAAAAATCAGGTGACGGCGTTTATCGGTCCGTCGGGCTGCGGCAAATCCACCCTGCTGCGCACCTTCAACAAAATGTACTCGCTCTATCCGGAGCAGCGTGCTGAGGGTGAAATTCTGCTGGATGGCGACAACATTCTGGCATCGCATCAGGATATCGCTCTGCTGCGCGCGCGCGTCGGCATGGTGTTCCAGAAGCCGACGCCGTTTCCGATGTCGATTTATGACAACATCGCCTTTGGCGTGCGGCTGTTTGAGAAGCTGTCGCGGGCCGATATGGACGAGCGCGTGCAGTGGGCGCTGAGCAAAGCCGCGCTGTGGAATGAAACCAAAGACAAGCTGCACCAGAGCGGTTACAGTCTCTCCGGCGGTCAGCAGCAGCGTCTGTGCATCGCGCGCGGCATCGCCATCCGCCCGGAAGTGCTGCTGCTGGATGAGCCATGTTCGGCACTGGACCCGATCTCCACCGGACGCATCGAAGAGCTGATCACCGAGCTGAAGCAGGATTACACCGTGGTCATCGTGACCCACAACATGCAGCAGGCGGCGCGCTGTTCCGATCACACCGCGTTTATGTATCTGGGCGAGCTGATTGAGTTCAGCGACACCGACACGCTGTTTACCAAGCCGGCGCAGAAGCAGACAGAAGATTACATCACCGGTCGTTACGGCTGATTCAGGAGAGGCACATGGATAATTTAAATCTGAACAAACATATCTCCGGTCAGTTCAATGCGGAGCTGGAGCACATTCGCACCCAGGTGATGATCATGGGCGGCATGGTTGAGCAGCAGCTTACCGATGCCATCACTGCGATGCACAACCAGGATGGCGAACTGGCGCGCCGGGTGATCGACGGTGACCAGAAGGTCAACATGATGGAAGTGGAGATTGATGAAGCCTGCGTGCGCATCATCGCCAAGCGCCAGCCTACCGCCAGCGACCTGCGTCTGGTGATGGCGATCATCAAAACCATTTCAGAGCTGGAACGCATCGGCGACGTGGCGGAGAAGATCAGCCGCACCGCGCTGGAGAAGTTCGGTCAGCAGCACCTGCCGCTGCTGGTGAGCCTCGAGTCGCTCGGTCATCACACCGTGCAGATGCTGCACGATGTGCTGGACGCCTTTGCGCGCATGGATCTCAACGAAGCCATCAAGATCTACCGCGAAGACAAAAAGGTGGATAAAGAGTACGAAGGCATTGTGCGCCAGCTGATGACCTACATGATGGAAGATCCGCGCACCATTCCCAGCGTGCTCACCGCGCTGTTCTGCGCGCGCGCCATCGAGCGCATCGGTGACCGCTGCCAGAACATCTGCGAAATTATCTTCTATTTCGTGAAAGGTCAGGATTTCCGTCACGTTGGCGGTGACAAGCTGGATGAACTGCTGTCGGGCGACGACGGCAGCAATAAACCCTCCTGATTGACGTGATGACTGCCTGTTAGCGCTGAGGCTGACAGGCAGTGCGCTTGATTTCTGCCTGTTCTCAACCTGCCGCTCTCTTTATACTTGGCGCACATTTTTCTGCCAGGTGCTGTTTTATGTCCTCTGCAAACAACAACAAAACCGCCGTTACGCCGGCGAAAGCGATGGTGGCTGCCGTCAGCGGCTATGCCATGGATGGATTTGATCTGCTGATTCTGGGCTTTATGCTGCCGGCGATCAGCGTGTCGCTGGCGCTGGATGCGTCGCAGGCCGGCTCGCTGGTAACCTGGACGCTGATCGGCGCGGTGGTCGGCGGCATTGTGTTTGGTCATCTGAGCGATCGCTACGGCCGCATCCGCATTCTGACCGTCACCATCCTGATGTTCTCGCTGTTCACCGGGCTGTGCGCTGTGGCGCAGGGCTACTGGGATCTGCTGGCCTACCGCACGCTGGCCGGCATGGGGCTGGGCGGGGAGTTTGGCATCGGCATGGCGCTGATTGCCGAAGCCTGGCCGAAGGAGAAGCGTAACCGCGCCTCGGCGTGGGTCGGTATCGGCTGGCAGCTCGGCGTATTGCTGGCGGCCTTTATCACACCGCCGCTGCTGAGCGTGATTGGCTGGCGCGGTATGTTCCTGGTTGGCCTGCTGCCGGCGCTGGTGTCGTTTGTGATTCGCCGCAGCATGGGCGAGCCGGAAGCTTTCACCCGCCATGTGGAACAAGCCCCGCAGCTCTCTTTTTCCGCGCGCATCAAACTGCTGTTTGCCGATCGCGCCACCAGCAAAGCCAGCCTCGGCATTTTGATTCTTTGCTCGGTGCAAAATTTTGGCTATTACGGCCTGATGATCTGGATGCCAAGCTATCTCTCCTCCAGCTTCGGCTTTAGCCTGACCAAATCCGGCCTGTGGACCGCCGTTACGGTGGTGGGCATGACATTCGGCATCTGGCTGTTCGGCGTGCTGGCGGACCGCTTTGCGCGCTGGAAGATTTTCCTGCTGTACCAGTTTGGCGCCGTGGCGATGGTGGTGGTTTACGCCCAGCTGCGCGACCCGACGGTAATGCTGTTTACCGGCGCCATTATGGGGATGTTTGTTAACGGCATGATTGGCGGCTACGGCGCGCTGATTTCCGACACCTTCCCACCGCAGGCGCGCGCCACCGCGCAGAACGTGCTGTTCAACCTCGGCCGCGGCGTCGGCGGTTTTGGCCCGCTGGTGATCGGCATGCTGGCCACGCATATTTCGTTCACCGCTGCGATTACGCTGCTGGCGCTGATTTACCTGCTGGATATTGTCGCCACGCTGTTTCTGCTGCCGAAAAGCCAGGGCAACGAGGATTCGCTGGGCGCGATTGGGTGATTTTTTCCCCTCACCCTAACCCTCTCCCGCAAACGGGAGAGGGAACCGTCTGGTGCGGTAGGTGGGTGTGCACTTTTGTTCAACCCCCGCTCGATCGGCCCCTTCTCCCGCTGGCGGGAGAGGGAACCGTCTGGTGCGGTAGGTGGGTGGGCACTTTTGTTCAACCCCGCTCGATCGGCCCCTTCTCCCGCCAGCGGGAGAAGGCTGGGATGAGGGGGCTGCGCGCACTTACCTGACCAAATCCCAGCCACGCGCACGCCACAGCGCTGGCAGCTGCGCCATATCGTCAAAACGCGTCACCAGCGGGTGATCAATCACCGGATTGTGCGCATCGGCGCAGTAGTAAAACACCGGAATGCCAGCGGCGATGCCCGCCCGCGCGCCAGCCTCTGAATCATCCACCAGAATGCACTTTTCAATCGGCACCTGCATCTGTTCCGCCGCGTGATACATCAGCTCCGGATCCGGCTTCCAGTGATTGATGTCATAGCCACTGTACAGCCGCCCGGTCAGATACGGCAGCATGCCAGTCAGCCCCAGCGAATGCTCCATCTTCTTCACCGTACCGTTCGACACCACGCACATCGGCACCTTCACGCGCTCCACCAGCGCGCGGGCGCCGGCAATCGGCTGCAAATCAAGATCGAACAGGCGCGCGACTTCCGCGCGGTAGGCGCTCTCCACCTCAGCCAGCGGCAGTGTTACCTGATGCTGTGCCGTCACGTCGCGGATGATGTCGTAAAGCTTCACCCCTTTATACTGCTCGAACATCTGCTGCAGCGAGAGTTCGATACCGTAACGGGCAAAGGTGTTGACGTAAGACTGCGTGCAGATCACTTCGCTGTCGACCAGCGTGCCGTCGCAATCAAAAAAAATACATTCAACTGACATCGCGCCTCATCCTTTTAGTAAACAATAAGCTGTCACTCTAGCGCACTGAGCGCAGAAAGCGACCCCATGCAACCGGTTGCGAAAAATCAGTGTTTTGCGCCGCCAAAGTCTATAGGATACGCGGCGATAAATTTTTCATCGGAACAGCGAAATGAACCAGCAGGGCCTTTTGCAGCGTATTTTTAAGCTGCAGGAACACGGAACCACCGCACGCACCGAAGTGATTGCCGGTTTCACGACTTTCCTGACGATGGTGTACATCGTCTTCGTTAACCCGCAGATTCTTGGCGCCGCAGGCATGGACACCCAGGCGGTGTTTGTCACCACCTGCGTGATTGCTGCGTTCGGCAGCATCCTGATGGGGC
The DNA here is from genome assembly GCF_035783935.1 of Pantoea dispersa. Taxonomy (GTDB): domain Bacteria; phylum Pseudomonadota; class Gammaproteobacteria; order Enterobacterales; family Enterobacteriaceae; genus Pantoea; species Pantoea dispersa_C. The sequence continues at coordinate 43,050 of NZ_JALKOV010000012.1, forward strand.
TGGTGGCCAACCTGCCGGTGGCGCTGGCACCGGCCATGGGTCTCAACGCCTTCTTCGCCTTTGTGGTGGTGGGCGCGATGGGCTACTCGTGGCAGGTCGGCATGGGCGCGATCTTCTGGGGCGCGCTGGGGCTGCTGATCCTGACGCTGCTGCGCGTGCGCTACTGGATGATTGCCAACATTCCGCTTAGCCTGCGCGTGGGCATCACTGCCGGTATCGGTCTGTTCATCGCCATGATGGGGCTGAAAAACGCCGGCATCATTGTGCCGAACGCGGACACCATCGTAACCGTCGGCAACCTGGCCTCGCACAACGTGCTGCTCGGCGCGCTCGGCTTCTTTATCATTGCGATTCTGGCGTCACGCAATATCCATGCGGCGGTGCTGGTGTCGATCGTCGTGACCACCGCGATCGGTTTGCTGCTGGGCGATGTGAAGTTCACCGGTCTGTTCGCCGCGCCGCCGGCCATCACCTCGGTGGTGGGCCAGGTCGATATCAAAGGCGCGTTTAACGTGGGCATGGCGGGCATGATCTTCGCCTTCATGCTGGTAAACCTGTTTGACTCATCCGGTACGCTGATTGGCGTAACTGATAAAGCGGGCCTGACCGATGAGAAGGGCACGTTTCCACGCATGAAGCAGGCGCTGTACGTGGATAGCATCAGTTCGGTCACCGGTGCGCTGATCGGCACTTCGTCGGTGACGGCGTACATCGAAAGCTCTTCTGGCGTGGCGATTGGCGGCCGTACCGGCCTGATGGCGGTGGTGACCGGCATCCTGTTCCTGCTGGTGATGTTCCTGTCGCCGCTGGCTGCCATGGTGCCCGCCTATGCGGCGGCCGGCGCGCTGATCTATGTCGGCGTACTGATGACGGCTTCGCTGGCGCGCGTGCGCTGGGACGATCTTACCGAAGCGGTGCCGGCGTTTGTCACCGCGGCGATGATGCCATTCAGCTTCTCGATCACCGAAGGTATCGCGCTCGGTTTTATCTCGTATTGCGTGATGAAACTCGGCACCGGGCGCTGGCGTGAAATCAGCCCGTGCGTGGTGGTAGTGGCGCTGCTGTTTGTGCTGAAAATCGCCTTTATCGACGCACACTAAACGCAACAGGCCGCGTAAGCGGCCTGAGCGATCAGAAATGCCCGACTTCCGGCTGGCTGGTGAGGCGTTCGCCGGGCAGGCTGGTGAGGCGCAGGGTGCGCGGTCCGATGTTGGGTTTGCTCATCTCCACATCGCGCAGTGACTGCCACTGCTGCTGCGCATCAATCTCCCACAGCCGCAGACGTTCGGTACCGGGCGACAGTGCGCAGGACCACACCAGCGTCGGCTCGGCATCGCACACCGCCTGAATATCGGGATAGACGCTGGATCGCAGCCGGCCGGCCGCCGGATGCAGCCGCAGCGCATCAATACCGCTATCCGCTTCGCCGGTCAGTTTGAGAATGCTCTGGCGCAGCGTCCAGATCTGCGTCACCGCCTCCATAAAATCCTGCTGGGCATTAATCCACGCCTTTTCGCCCGATGACAGCCCGTGCGTGAGCGCATCCTGCGCCTGACGGCTGTGCGCCCGCACGATCTCCATATCCAGGCCGGCACGTCCGCCTTCTTCGGCCAGCAGCACGCCGACCATGTTACCGGCATAGGAGATACTGAAGTCAGGCAGATTAGGATCGGCAAAGCAGGGACGCCCGCTGCTGCTGGCGATCAGCGGCGGCAGTTCCGGAATACCGTAGACGCGCAGCATCAGCTGCGCCAGCAGCGCGCGTGCGGCAAGAAAGCGGCCACGGCGCTTATCAGGCAGCAGCCCGGCGCTGGTCATCACATCCTGTGGAACCCGCATTGTCTCAGAGGAGAGGGGCGGGTTACCCATCCAACGAACAAAATGACTAGCCATCTGTCGCTCCGTGAAAATGGTCGGATAATCATCAGGGCTATTGTAAGAATTTTCTCATGGGTTTGCATCTGGCTTCCGCTGCATAGCGAACAAATTCAGACAAGGACGAGGCGAATCTTATTGTCATGAGCGGCAATTGAATATGAGGCTTTTGCACATTGATGCCGGATGGGGTGCCGAAGCGGCGGATGTGGTGTAGGATTTGGGCGGGAAAGAACTGCACAATGAAGTGCGTAAATTATTCACTTATCTGCCAATCGTGCGCATCGCAAACCATGCACGTCGGAGTTGTTATGTCAGTTACCTCTCTTGCTCGCCAGGAATCGATCTCGCTGGATGAGTTTCGTCACGGCATGCGCCGTCTCACTGCCGGTGTCTCGCTGGTGACCACGGCATTCAGCGGCGAAAAATTTGGGCTGATCGCCACCTCGGTCAGCTCGCTGGCGGCGGAACCGCCCAGCCTGCTGGTCTGCGTCAACCGCAGCGCATCAAGCCACGACGCCATTCTGCAGGCCGGCCACTTTGCCGTGAACGTGCTGCGTGAGCAGCATGATGATCTGTGTGGGCAGTTCAGCTCGCCGACGCGTCGCGCCGAGCGCTTCCAGAGCGGTGAATGGCAAACCCTGAATACCGGAGCGCCGGTGCTGGCTGATGCGCTGGTCAGCTTCGACTGTCAGCTGGAGAAAGCGGTTGAGTGGAACACGCACAGCGTGCTGCTGGCGCGTATTGTTGGTATTGCGCTGCCGGGCGAAGCGGCAGCGCCAATGGTCTACTTCAACAGCGGTTTTCACTCGCTGGGCTGAGCCACCGTGCAGCGCGCCATCGGGCTGCGCTGCTTAACGCATCAGGCAAATTTGCTGGCTTCATCAAAGCCCAGGCGCGGCAGGCGCGGGTGCAGCTTGCTGGCTTCGCCATAGCCGAGGTTGATCAGTAAATTGACCTGCCAGTTATTCTCGCCAAAGAACGCAGCGTTAACTTTGGCCGGATCGAAACCGGACATCGGGCCGGCATCCAGTCCCAGCGAGCGGGCGGCCAGAATCAGATAGCCCGCCTGCAGGCTGCTGTTGCGGAATGCCGTCTCTTTGGCCAGATCCGGGCTGCTGGTGAACCAGCTGCGCGCATCGCCGTGCGGGAACAGCTTCGGCAGTGCTTCGTAGAACGTCGGATCCCACGCCACAATCACCGTCACCGGTGCCGCCATGGTCTTATCCACGTTGCCGGAGGAGAGCGCCGGTTTCAGTTTCTCTTTGCCTTCCTGCGATGTCACGAATACAAAGCGGCCCGGCGAACAGTTGGCTGAAGTCGGCCCCAGCGCCGTCAGCGTATAGAGCTGCTCCAGCACCTCCTGCGAAATCGGTTTATCCTGCCAGTAGCTATGGGTGCGGGCTTCAGTAAACAGCGCGTTCAGCGCCGCGCTGTCGAGCGGTGTACTCATGTTTCTCTCCTGTTCAGGCAACAACCTGCGCCTGATTTTTAGCATGAATAATGGATGTGGCCGCTGCGTTTAAGCGGCGACCATCAACCGTTATACGACAAAGGAGAGGGAGAACCAAATAACAAACACGCATGACAACCGTTAAACGTTTATTGCTGCAGACGCGCGACCCGCGCCTTAAAACCATTCAGGATTGTCTGGCTCACGTGCAACGGGAATGAGGCAGGAAGTTGCTCTTGCACGCGCTTAATGACTTCAGGCGCGGTTATGCTGAACTCATTGAGGATGCGTTCCATCGCGGTGAGGGCAAATTTTGTTGCTTTGGCTGTTGCCATAAAATGGCGCGGAAAAATGTGTTCGATAGCGGCTTTGCGGCCTTTACTCCCGTTCAGTCCCATTGCCAGCTTTGCATCACGCATATGCAATCCCGGACCGCCAATCACGGGATAGACGGAAAGGATGTCGTAAAACGGCGTCAGACGAAAACGCCCTTCCGCTTCGATAAAAATGGAAAAGTTTTTAGCATGTCCATCGGTGGCCGCCAGCAGCCAAAACAGGACCTGAGCTTTCATAAAATCATATCGATCCTGCTCTGCGTTAGCTGAATTCAGGAGATAATCCATAATTGCAGAGATGCCTGGACCGCCGTGGCTTTCGTATTTTCCTGCCGCGGGCACATTGAGCACCTGGCAAAAATCTTCCTGAGGCAACCGCATGATCCACTGTCCATCCGACGCATAACGTCGATCAAATCGCTCCACGGCCAGTGCTTTAATTTTCCCGGTGTTTACGATAAAGCAGTGGGGAACTGCCAGGCCAAATTCTCTGGCAATGAGCGTACAGAGCCACTCATTCTCCACGCTATCTGAAAGATCAAGGCGATGCGAATGGCTCTGAATATTGCCAATCGGCAATTTTAAAATGTGGGTGGTTGGTGTATTACCCTGCGGCAGGCACCATTGTTGATTAATGCGTAACAGCGCCGTTTTCTCCTGCGCGCCTGCCAGTGAAATACGAAAATCAGTTAGCTCTTCCAGCATGCCAAGCGGTGCGCCTGATTGATAGCCGGAAAGGATTTTTTCCAGTTCGCTATCGCTTAATCTGCGGTAATCGATTGTGCGGACAGTGTGCGGTTTGCTGTCGGGAGGTAACAGTTGCAGCGCACCAATGGTGTCGCTGCCGACTTTTGCCAGTAAGTCAAAAGGCTGGGTGGAGCTGGCCTGATAGCGAGACAGAATTCGTGCGCGAATTTCAGGATTATCAGGCAGCAGGTTGTCAAAAAAGTTATAGACCTCTGCGCCCTTGTAAGGCTGGTGGCGCAAAGGCATGGAGAGGGATATCGGTCGGCTACCCGGCTGATTCAGCCAGCTCTCATAATATCTGAATGCATGTGCCCCCGTTGCTGCCCTGCTGAATACGCCTGTCCGATAGCCATTCATGTAGACATCCAGTTCTGCCATCACCACTCCTCCTTCCAGCCGCCCTGATCCTGTTTTGCCGATGGCAAACCCCGGGGTTTTATCTCCATTTCCAGATCCAGCGCAGCGAGAATGCGAAACAGCGTGTCCAGTCGGGTGGTTTCAGGCTGTAGCTCAAAGCTTGATACGGTATCCTGGCGAATACCAATTTTACTGGCGACTTTCGCTTGCGAGAGTGCTTCAGTGAGCCTGATATCTTTAAGATATGAACTTAATTGTTTGGCACTGGTGATTTTCATTGCGGCACTCCAGTCTGGCAACCGTGCTACCATTACACGGCATCGCGTGTAGTTCAAGTTTTACCCGCTATCGCAGGTAAACCCGATCTCATGCGCAACTGGCGGTAGTGAGCTGAAGTTAACGCGGGTTAATAATACCGGGAAGAACAGCGTGGAGTGGCTGACGAACGGTAAAAACGCCGCCAGCCATTAATGTAAGTTATTGTTTTACTTACCAATACAAAAGCTGGAGAAAATGCGGCCCAGTAGATCGTCGGAGGTAAACTCGCCGGTGATTTCACTCAGCGCCTGCTGCGCCAGCCGCAGCTCTTCGGCCAGCAGTTCGCCCGCCCACGCGCCCAGCAACTGATCTTTACCCTGTTGCAGGTGAGTGGCTGCTAACTCCAGCGCCTGCAGATGGCGGCGGCGTGCGAGGAAACCACCTTCCATATTGCCGGCAAAACCCATGCTCTGTTTCAGGTGATCGCGCAGCGTATCAACGCCGGCACCGGTGCGCGCCGACAGGCGAATCAGTGAGTGACCATTTACTTCTGTCAGGCCCAGCGTTTCCCCGGTCATGTCCGCTTTATTGCGTACCACAGTAATCGGCAACGCAGCCGGGAGACGTGCCACGAAATCAGGCCAGATGGCGTTGGCTTCAGTGGCGTCAGTGGTGGTGCCATCCACCATGAACAACACGCGATCGGCCTGCTCAATTTCCTGCCAGGCGCGTTCGATGCCAATACGTTCCACTTCGTCGCTGGCTTCACGCAAACCGGCGGTATCGATGATGTGCAGCGGCATGCCGTCGATATGAATGTGTTCGCGCAGCACGTCACGCGTGGTGCCGGCGATATCGGTGACAATCGCCGCTTCGCGTCCGGCCAGGGCGTTGAGCAGGCTCGATTTCCCGGCGTTGGGACGACCGGCAATTACCACCTTCATGCCTTCACGCAGCAGGCTGCCCTGACGCGCTTCGGCGCGCACGCCGTTGAGATCGCCGATCACCGCATTAAGCTGCGCTTCGATTTTGCCGTCGGAAAGAAAGTCGATCTCCTCATCCGGAAAATCAATCGCTGCTTCTACATAGATGCGCAGGTGAGTAAGTGCTTCCACTAACGCATTAACGCGCAGTGAAAACGCCCCCTGCAGCGAGTTGACGGCGGAGCGGGCAGCCTGTTCAGAGCTGGCGTCAATCAGATCGGCAATCGCTTCTGCCTGCGCCAGGTCGAGCTTGTCATTCAGAAAGGCGCGTTCCGAGAACTCGCCCGGCTGCGCAATGCGTACACCCGGCAGCGCCACGATGCGCTTCAGCAGCAGATCGAGAATCACCGGACCGCCGTGGCCCTGCAGTTCCAGCACATCTTCGCCGGTAAAGGAGTTCGGACCCGGGAACCACAGCGCGATGCCCTGATCCAGCACGCTGCCGTCGGCATCGTTAAAGGGCAGATAGTCGGCGTAGCGCGGCTTCGGCAGCTTGCCCAGCACGGCCTGCGCCACCTCAGCGGCTCTGGCACCGGAAACACGCAGAATACCAACGCCACCGCGGCCGGGAGGCGTCGCCTGGGCAACGATAGTGTCACTGTGGCTCATAATCACCTTCTTCCAAAAAAAACAGGGCGGCATTAAATGCCGCCCCTGGAGATGTTGCGTCCTGCTCAGCGTCGCCGGGCGTTACGCTTTCTTCTTGTCGCGGCTGTGTAAACCACGTTTTTCCAGCCCGCGATAAATCAGCTGCTGCTGGAGAATGGTCACCAGGTTGCTGACGATGTAGTACAGCACCAGACCTGACGGGAACCACAGGAAGAACACGGTAAAGATCACCGGCATGTAAGTCATGATCTTCTGCTGCATCGGATCGGTCACGGTGGTCGGTGACATCTTCTGAATGAAGAACATGGTGATACCCATGATGACCGGCAGAATGTAGTACGGGTCCTGCGCGGACAGGTCATGGATCCACAGTACAAACGGTGCATGACGCAGTTCAACAGAACCGGACAGCATGTAGTACAGCGCCAGGAAGATTGGCATCTGGATAACCAGTGGCAGACAGCCGCCCAGCGGGTTCACTTTCTCCGCTTTGTACAGCGCCATCATCTCCTGGCTCTGCTTCTGCTTATCATCACCCAGACGCTCGCGCATCGCCTGAATCTTCGGCTGCAGCATACGCATCTTGGCCATCGAGGTGTACTGCGCTTTGGTCAGCGGGTACATGATGCCACGCACGATGAAGGTGATAACGATAATGGAGAAGCCCCAGTTACCGATAAAGCTGTGCAGGAATTTCAGCAGTTTAAACAGCGGCTGAGAGATGAACCACAGCCAGCCGTAATCCACGGTCAGGTCGAGGTGTGGCGCGATAGCCGCCATCTTGTCCTGGATTTCCGGGCCCACCCACAGGGTCGCACCGAGATCCTGCTGTGCGCCGGCGGCGATAGTCACCGGGGCTGACTTGTAGCCAATCGCCGCAACGCCATTGCCGAGATTGCTGGTGTACAGCGTATTGTTACCCTGAGTGCGTGGCACCCATGCGGTCGCAAAGTACTGCTGCAGCATTGCCACCCAGCCATTGCTGGTGGTGGTGTTCAGGTTCTCGTTATCAGCGATGGTATCGAATTTGTATTTTTCATACTTCGCATCGCTGGTCGAGTACGCGGCACCACGGAAAGTGTGCAGCGCAAAGTTGTTGCTGCCGGTATCGCGATGCTTCGGCAGATCGATCGTCTGCTTCAGCTGACCAAACATCGCCACTTCCAGCGGCTGCTGTGAGGCGTTATTGATGTTGTAGTCGACGTTAACCGCGAATTCGCCACGTTTGAACACGAAGGTTTTGGTGTAAACCACGCCGTTCTCACCGGTCCAGCTCAGCGGCACGCGCAGCTCGGTCTGGCCATCGGCCATCTCGAAGTGATCCTGGGAAGTGGTATACAGCGGACGTGCGCCGTTGTTCGGGTTATCCGGACCGTTACGGCCAGTTAAGCCGCTCTGCGCCTGATAAACGAAGGCCGGAGTGGTTTCCAGCAGCTGGAACGGCGCATCTGAACCCAGTTTGTCCGGGTAAGTCAGCAGCTGTGCCTGCTCGATATCACCGCCACGGGTGTTGATGTTGAGTGACAGGACATCAGTCTTAACGGTGATCGTTTTGCCCTGGCCGCTGGCCGGCACGCCGGAAGAGGCGGCATCACCCGCTGCGCTGCTTGTGTTCTGCGTGGTCTGGGTCTGCTGTGGCTGCGGAGCGTGGTCCGTCTGCCAGGCTTGCCAGATCATAAAAGACACGAACAGAAAAGCGATGAGAAAGAGATTGCGTTGCGAATCCATCGTTAATGTTCTCTGGTATCAAAGGTTTTTGGCGGCACCGGATCGTCGCCACCCGGGTTCAAAGGGTGGCATTTTAATACGCGTTTAATCGTCAACCAACTGCCTTTTACCATGCCGAAGCGGCGTAAGGCTTCCACCCCATACTGCGAACAGGTGGGATGGAACCGGCAATGAGGTCCCAGCAGTGGACTGATGGCGCGTTGATAAACGCGTATCAGGGCGATCAGGAGCCGCGCGCCAGGCGACAGTGACGACGCCATAATTTCTCCAACGCTTCCATCAGTGCACGGTTATCGAGGTCAGCAATCCCTTTTTTCGCCACGATGACAAAATCCATCGGCGGCAGCTCGTGTTGGCGCAAACGAAAGCTTTCGCGGGTCAATCGCTTGATCCGGTTACGTTCATGGGCGCGTTTCACATGCTTTTTAGCGACGGTAAGACCGATGCGGGGATGCCCCAGCGAATTAAGGCGGCCGAGGATGGTGATTTGCGGCGTGCCAGCCCGAAGAGGTTGCTGGAAGACGAAAGTGAAATGAGCGGGAGTTAACAAACGTAACTCCCTGGGAAATGCGAGCTTAACCACGAGGGTTAGCTTTTATTACTTAGAAACGGTCAGACGAGCACGGCCTTTAGCACGACGACGTGCCAGAACCTGACGACCATTTTTAGTAGCCATACGAGCACGGAAGCCGTGAGAACGGTTGCGCTTCAGTACGGACGGTTGAAAAGTGCGTTTCATGGCGATTTCTACCTAAACTTGAAAAATTTCACTGGGTGACGCGTTTTCGGGCCAGTAAAACGACCGACGCCTCAATGTGTCTTTAATAAAGAGGCGGGATTGTAATAATTGTACAGTCCGGAGTCAATTTACTTCGCTGGTCGCGGGACCTGAAAACCCTGATACAGCCCGCTAATTCCGGGCATCAAAGCTTCACGCGCCAATGCCGGGTGGAGAATTATACGGGCTATAAAGGAAAGCGCAAGGATCGTCCAGGATCTTCTTGCGATCGCCGCGCCGATCGTGACGGCAAAAATGCGAGCGCGGCGGAAAATTTCTCGCTTTCAGCCTGATCCCCGCTCGCTTTTTCCGCAGACAGCGTAAACTAATGCTTGCTTTGACACCCTGTGGATAAAATGGATCAAAACTGTGTAGAAAGGGAAGATCTCTGTAGCGCTTTGCGCTATGATCCGCCCTTCCGCTGACGATCCTCCCTGCGATCGCCAGGGATGACTACCGCGGATAGCGGTCGCAGGCGCTTTCTGACCGCCTGTGTCAAAAAAGACAGTTTCTATTATTAGCGCCTGAAATTCTTATCGATTTTGTACGAGTGGAGTCCGCCGTGTCACTTACGCTTTGGCAACAGTGTCTTGCCCGTTTGCAGGATGAGCTTCCTGCCACCGAATTCAGCATGTGGATTCGTCCGCTGCAGGCTGAATTGAACGACAATACGCTGGCCTTGTATGCACCAAATCGGTTTGTACTCGACTGGGTTCGGGATAAATATCTCAATAGTATCAATGGGCTGCTGAATGAATTCTGCGGTGCGAACGTGCCGTTGCTGCGTTTTGAAGTCGGCACGCGTCCGGTCGCACCGGTCGCCGCTGCGCAACCGGCCATGGCCAGCAGCGTCAGCGCACCCGCGCCGGCTGAGAATCGTCCGGCACCGGCACAGCCGCTGCGCCCGAGCTGGGATTCCGTTCCGGCACCGGCCGATGTGACCTACCGCTCGAACGTGAATAATCGCCATAACTTCGACAACTTCGTTGAGGGTAAATCCAACCAGCTGGCGCGCGCGGCGGCACGTCAGGTGGCGGATAATCCTGGCGGTGCTTACAACCCGCTGTTCCTGTATGGCGGCACCGGCCTTGGCAAAACGCACCTGCTGCATGCGGTGGGCAACGGCATCATTGCGCGTAAGCCGAATGCCAAAGTGGTCTATATGCACTCCGAACGCTTCGTGCAGGATATGGTGAAAGCGCTGCAGAACAATGCCATCGAAGAGTTTAAGCGCTACTACCGTTCGGTGGATGCGCTGCTGATCGATGATATTCAGTTCTTTGCCAATAAAGAGCGCTCGCAGGAAGAGTTTTTCCACACCTTTAATGCCCTGCTGGAAGGTAATCAGCAGATCATCCTCACGTCGGATCGTTATCCAAAAGAGATCAACGGGGTGGAAGATCGTCTGAAGTCGCGCTTTGGCTGGGGATTAACCGTGGCGATCGAGCCGCCTGAGCTGGAGACGCGAGTCGCGATTCTGATGAAAAAGGCCGATGAAAACGACATTCGTCTGCCGGGCGAAGTGGCCTTCTTTATTGCCAAGCGTCTGCGCTCCAACGTGCGTGAGCTGGAAGGGGCGCTGAATCGCGTGATTGCCAATGCCAACTTTACCGGCCGCGCTATTACCATCGATTTCGTGCGCGAAGCGCTGCGCGACCTGCTGGCGCTGCAGGAAAAGCTGGTGACCATCGACAATATTCAGAAAACGGTGGCCGAGTACTACAAAATTAAAGTAGCGGATTTGCTGTCGAAGCGCCGTTCGCGCTCGGTGGCGCGTCCGCGTCAGATGGCGATGGCGATGGCGAAAGAGCTCACCAACCACAGCCTGCCGGAAATTGGCGATGCGTTTGGTGGCCGTGACCATACCACCGTGCTCCATGCCTGCCGTAAAATCGAGCAGCTGCGTGAAGAGAGCCACGACATCAAAGAAGATTTCTCTAACCTCATTCGAACATTATCTTCCTGACGCATATGAAATTTATTGTTGAACGTGAGCAGTTGCTGAAGCCGCTGCAACAGGTGAGTGGCCCGCTTGGCGGACGCCCGACGCTGCCGATCCTCGGAAATTTGCTGCTGCAGGTGAATGAAGGCACGCTGCTGCTGACCGGCACCGATCTTGAGATGGAAATGGTGGCGCGCGTGGCGCTGACCCAGCCGCACGAACCGGGCGCGACCACCGTCCCGGCGCGTAAATTCCTCGATATTTGCCGTGGCCTGCCCGATGGTGCAGAGATCAGCCTGACGCTGGAAGGCGACCGCATGCTGGTGCGCTCTGGTCGCAGCCGTTTTTCGCTGTCGACGCTGCCCGCCAGCGACTTCCCGAATCTCGATGACTGGCAGAGCGAAGTGGAATTCACGCTGCCGCAGGCCACGCTCAAACGCCTGATTGAAGCCACGCAGTTCTCCATGGCGCATCAGGATGTGCGTTATTACCTCAACGGCATGCTGTTTGAGACCGAGGGCGAAGAGCTGCGCACCGTTGCCACTGACGGCCACCGTCTGGCGGTGTGCTCGATGCCTGTCGGCCAGGCGCTGCCGAACCATTCGGTGATCGTACCGCGTAAAGGTGTGATTGAGCTGGTCCGTCTGCTGGACGGCGGTGAAACGCCGCTGCAGGTGCAGATTGGCAGCAGCAACATTCGCGCGCACGTCGGCGATTTTATCTTCACTTCGAAGCTGGTTGATGGCCGTTTCCCGGATTATCGCCGCGTGTTGCCGAAGAATCCTGACAAAGCGCTGGAAGCGGGCTGCGATCTGCTGAAACAGGCCTTTGCCCGCGCGGCAATCCTGTCGAACGAGAAATTCCGCGGCGTTCGCATCTATATTACTGAAAATCAGCTGCGTATTACCGCCAATAACCCGGAGCAGGAAGAAGCGGAAGAGATGCTGGACGTCTCGTACAGCGGCACCGAGCTGGAGATTGGCTTTAACGTCAGCTACGTGCTGGATGTGCTGAACGCGCTGAAGTGCGAAAACGTGCGTCTGCTGCTGACCGATTCGGTTTCCAGCGTGCAGATTGAAGATGTAGCCAGTCCGGCCGCGGCTTACGTCGTTATGCCCATGCGTTTGTAGTAGAAAATATCGGCCTGGCTTACTTGCCATTCTGGTCCCGGGCAGTGCTCGCCCCTGGTCACATACTTCAGTATGCTCCCAGGGTCTGCGCGCTGGCCGTGGCCAGACTGCCTGCGCCGCCAACGGCCTGGATTGTTAATGTTAGGCAACCCCCTTCTGGCTGGATTTGTTCATGGCTTTAACCCGCCTCCTGATTAAAGATTTTCGTAATATCGAGCAGGCCGATCTCGCGCTGGCGCCGGGCTTTAATTTTCTTGTGGGCGCCAACGGCAGCGGTAAAACCAGCGTGCTGGAGGCGATTTATACGCTGGGCCACGGCCGTGCATTCCGCAGTTTGCAGGCCGGACGCGTAATTCGTCACGATCAGGACGCGTTTGTGCTGCACGGGCGTATCGAAGGCAGCGAACGCGAAATGGCGGTTGGCCTGAGCAAAAATCGCGCCGGCGACAGCAAAGTGCGCATCGACGGCAGCGACGGCCATAAAGTGGCTGAGCTGGCGCAGCTGCTGCCGATGCAGCTGATTACGCCGGAGGGGTTTACTTTGCTCAACGGCGGCCCCAAATACCGTAGAGCCTACATTGACTGGGGCTGCTTTCATGCTTATCCCGGTTTCTTTCTGGCCTGGAGCAACCTGCGGCGTCTGCTGAAACAGCGCAACGCGGCGCTGCGCCAGGTCGGGCGCTACAGCCAAATCCGGCCGTGGGATCAGGAGCTGGTGCCGCTGGCAGAACAGATCAGCGCCTGGCGCGCCGAATACAGTGCGGCCATTGCCAGCGAAATCACCGCTACCTGCAGCCAGTTTTTACCGGAGTTTGCCCTGTCATTCTCCTTCCAGCGTGGCTGGGACAAAGAGAGCGACTTCGGCGAGCTGCTGGAGCGCAACTTCGAGCGCGATCGCGCGCTCACCTACACCGCCAGCGGTCCGCACAAAGCCGATTTTCGTATTCGTGCTGAAGGCACGCCGGTGGAAGATTTACTCTCACGCGGTCAGTTAAAGCTGCTGATGTGTGCGCTGCGGTTAGCGCAGGGCGAATACCTGACGCGCAGCAGCGGACGTCGCTGTTTGTACCTGATTGACGACTTCGCCTCCGAGCTGGATGACACCCGTCGTCGCCTGCTGGCGGAACGCCTGAAAGCCACGCAGGCTCAGGTGTTTGTCAGCGCCATTGGTGTCGAGCATGTAATCGACATGAGCGACGAAAAGGGCAAGATGTTCCGCGTGGAACAGGGTAAAATAGCGGTTCAACCTGAAGATTAAATGAGCGAGAAACGTTGATGTCGAATTCTTATGACTCCTCAAGTATCAAAGTCCTGAAAGGGCTTGATGCGGTACGCAAACGCCCGGGTATGTACATCGGCGATACGGATGACGGCACCGGTCTGCATCACATGGTATTCGAGGTCGTGGATAACGCCATCGACGAAGCGCTCGCCGGCCACTGTAGTGATATCGTGGTCACCATCCATGCCGACAACTCTGTCTCCGTGCAGGATGACGGCCGTGGTATTCCGACTGGTATTCACCCGGAAGAGGGCGTTTCTGCCGCCGAAGTGATCATGACCGTACTGCACGCCGGCGGTAAGTTTGATGACAACTCCTATAAAGTCTCTGGTGGTCTGCACGGTGTCGGCGTATCGGTAGTGAACGCCCTGTCGCAGAAGCTGGAACTAACTATTCGTCGCGACGGCAAAGTGCATCAGCAAACCTACGTGCACGGTGTGCCGCAGGCGCCGCTGGCGGTGACCGGCGATACCGACGCTACCGGTACGCGCGTGCGTTTCTGGCCGAGCCACGATACGTTCACCAACGTTACCGATTTTGAATATGAAATCCTGGCGAAGCGTCTGCGCGAGCTGTCATTCCTTAACTCCGGCGTGTCGATTCGCCTGGAAGACAAGCGCGACGATAAAAATGATCACTACCACTACGAAGGTGGTATCAAAGCGTTCGTCGAATATCTCAACCGCAACAAAAACCCGATTCACCCGAATGTGTTCTACTTCTCCACCGAAAAAGACGGTATCGGCGTCGAAGTTGCGCTGCAGTGGAACGACGGTTTCCAGGAAAACATCTACTGCTTCACCAACAATATTCCGCAGCGCGACGGCGGTACGCACCTTGCTGGTTTCCGTGCCGCGATGACGCGTACGCTCAATGCCTACATGGATAAAGAAGGCTACAGCAAAAAAGCCAAAGTCAGCGCCACCGGTGACGACGCGCGTGAAGGGCTGGTGGCAGTGGTTTCGGTGAAGGTGCCGGATCCGAAATTCTCCTCTCAGACCAAAGACAAGCTGGTCTCTTCCGAGGTGAAATCGGCGGTGGAACAGCAGATGAACGAACTGCTGAGCGAATACCTGCTGGAAAACCCGTCTGACGCCAAAATCGTGGTCGGTAAAATCATTGACGCCGCACGTGCGCGTGAAGCCGCTCGTCGTGCGCGTGAAATGACCCGTCGTAAAGGCGCGCTGGACCTGGCAGGCCTGCCGGGCAAGCTGGCGGATTGTCAGGAGCGCGATCCGGCGCTGTCTGAAATCTACCTGGTGGAGGGTGACTCTGCAGGCGGTTCCGCCAAGCAGGGACGTAACCGTAAGAACCAGGCGATTCTGCCGCTGAAAGGTAAAATCCTTAACGTGGAGAAAGCGCGTTTCGACAAAATGCTCTCTTCACAGGAAGTCGCCACGCTGATCACCGCGCTGGGCTGCGGTATCGGGCGCGACGAGTACAACCCGGACAAGCTGCGCTATCACAGCATCATCATCATGACCGATGCGGACGTCGATGGTTCGCACATCCGTACGCTGCTGCTGACGTTCTTCTATCGTCAGATGCCGGAAATCATCGAGCGTGGCCACGTTTATATCGCGCAGCCGCCGCTGTACAAGGTGAAGAAGGGCAAGCAGGAGCAGTACATTAAAGATGACGACGCGATGGATCAGTATCAGATTGCCATCGCGCTGGACGGCGCCACGCTGCACACCAACGCCAGCGCACCGGCGCTCGGCGGCGAGCCGCTGGAAAGCCTGGTGGCGGAATACAACAGCACTCAGAAGATGATCAAGCGTATGGAGCGCCGTTTCCCGTCGGCCCTGCTGCGTGCGCTGGTTTATCATCCAACCCTGAACGATCTCAGCGATCAGACGGCGGTGACCGCGTGGCTGGACAGCCTGGTGGCTTACCTGAACGAGCGCGAAGCACATGGCAGCAGCTATGTGGCGCAGGTGCGGGAAAACCGCGAACAGCAGCGCTTTGAGCCGGTGCTGCGCGTGCGTACCCACGGCGTGGATACCGATTACCCGCTGGACAGCGAGTTCATTGAGGGCGGGGAATACCGCAAAATCTGTGCGCTCGGCGCGCATCTGCGTGGTCTGATTGAAGAAGACGCCTACATTGAGCGTGGCGAGCGCCGTCAGCCGGTTGCCAGCTTTGAGCAGGCGATTGACTGGCTGGTGAAAGAGTCGCGCCGCGGTCTGTCAGTGCAGCGCTATAAAGGTCTGGGCGAGATGAACCCGGATCAGCTGTGGGAAACCACCATGGATCCGGACAGCCGCCGTATGCTGCGCGTCACCATCAAAGACGCCATCGCCGCCGACCAGCTGTTCACCACGCTGATGGGCGATGCGGTTGAACCGCGCCGCGCCTTCATCGAAGAGAACGCGCTGAAAGCCGCCAATATCGATATCTGATAGCGCAAAACCCTTCCCAAGTGGGAAGGGTTTTTTGTTTTAATCGCCGTTATGAATTCCCTCCTGAGTATCAACCTCTTTGTTCGCAACGCATCTTCCGCTGCCGATTAACTGGTCAATGTGAGCTGAATCGCGCTAGCATTAAAGCCAGACCCTGAATTAACCGAGGACGTTATGGCGATAAAACTGATTGCGATCGATATGGACGGCACGCTGCTGAATCCGCAGCATGAAATCACGGCGGGCGTCAAAGCGGCGATTGGCCGGGCGCGGGACAAAGGTGTGTCGATCGTGCTGGCCACCGGACGTCCGTTTGTTGGCGTCGAGCGCTACCTGATGGAGCTGGATCTGCATCAGCCGGGCCAGTATTGCATCAGCAATAACGGCGCACTGGCACACAGTGCGGACAGCGGAGAAGTGGTGGCTGAGAAGACGCTTGGCTTTGATGACTATCTCTACCTGGAACAGCTGGCGCGCGACCTTGGAGTACATTTTCAGGCGTTCGACAAATCCTTCCTCTACACGCCAAATAAAGACATCAGCGAATACACCATCCACGAAGCCAGTCTGACCGGCATTCCGGTGCGTTATCGCGCCGTAGAGGAGATGGACCCGGCGACGCGCTTCCCGAAACTGATGATGATCGATAAACCGGAGCTGCTGGATAAAGCCATCGCCGCGTTACCGGCGCGCGCGCGCGACAGTTATACCATCCTGAAAAGTGCACCTTACTATCTCGAAATCCTTAATCCGCTGGTCAACAAAGGCTACGGCGTAAAAATGCTGGCGGAAAAACTCGGCCTGCAGCCGTCAGAAGTGATGGCGATTGGCGATCAGGAAAACGATCTGGCGATGATTGAATACGCCGGCACCGGCGTAGCGATGGGCAATGCGATTGATTCCGTGAAGCAGATCGCGCAGTTCGTGACGAAGACCAATATGGAAGATGGCGTCGCGCACGCCATTGAAGAGCTAGTGCTGTAACCCTCCTCTGATGCGGGCGGCGTTCTGTCGCCCGTCACTTCTCTGCTGAACTTTTTGCTGCCAGCGCGCAGATGGGTTGTCTGTTTTGTGATCCATATTGTAGTACAAACAATGTATATGGTACTACAATTGCCGCCAGAGGATGCGTCAGGGATTGGGTTTTGCACGACGAAAGCAGTAATCTGATTGCTCACGCCTTTCATGGAATCGAACACTATGACGCAGGAACCACTGAGTAAAACAGAGCGCATCATCCAGACGCTGGGTGAAGAGATTGTGGCCGGAAAATATGTGCCGGGCGCCGCGCTGCCGGCGGAAGCGGAGCTGTGCGAGCGGTTTTCCACCTCGCGCAACATTATTCGCGAAGTGTATCGCTCCCTGATGGCTAAACGCCTGATGGAGATGAAGCGCTATCGCGGCGCGTTTGTGACCTCACGTAACCAGTGGAACTATCTCGACAGCGATGTACTGCAGTGGGCGCTGGCGCACGATCACGATCCGCGCCTGATTGCGGCGATGAATGAGGTGCGCGTGCTGGTGGAGCCGCAGATTGCGCGCTGGTCGGCCGAGCGTGCCACGTCGACCGATCTGGCGGCGATTGAGCTGGCCTATAACGATATGGTGGCCAACCACCTCAACCGTGATGCTTTTAACGACGCGGATATCCGCTATCACGAAGCGGTGATGGCCTCGGTGCATAACCCGGTGCTGCAGCAGCTCAATGTGGCGATCAGCCAGCTGCAAAAAGCGGTGTTTGCGCAAACCTACATGGCGGATTCCGGCAACATGCCGCGCACCTTAGCCGAACATAAAGCGCTGTTCGATGCCATTCGTCATCAGGATGGCGATGCGGCGGAACAGGCGGCGAAGGCGATGATTGCCAGCTCAACCGCCCGACTCAAGGAGATTTTGTGACCGGTTATATCGCCATTGACTGGGGCTCAACCAACCTGCGCGCCTGGTATTACCGCGCCGGTGAATGCGTCGATGAGCGCCGTTCGGAAGCGGGCGTGACGCGCCTCGGCGACCGCGCGCCTGCTCAGGTGTTTGCCACCATTACCGACGGCTGGCCGGTGGCCGAAGTCCCGGTGATCATGGCCGGCATGGTCGGCAGCAACGCCGGCTGGCTGGCAGTGCCTTATCTCGCCTGTCCGGTGGCGCTCAATGCATTAAGCGATCGCCTGACCTGCGTGGAGGGAAAAGCGTGGATCGTGCCGGGACTGAGCGTCGAACGTGACGACAACTACAACGTGATGCGTGGGGAGGAAACCCAGCTGCTCGGCGCAGTCACGCTGCAGCCCGCGCCGCTGTATGTCATGCCGGGCACGCACGCCAAGTGGGTGCAGCTGGAACAGGATCGCGTTATCGATTTCCGCACCGTAATGACCGGCGAGCTGCACCATTTACTGCTGAAGCAATCGCTGATCGGCGCCGGTTTACCCGGGCAGGAAGCCAGTCCGGAGGCGTTCCGGGACGGTTTGCAGCTTGGCAGCCATGACAGCTCAATTCTGGCGCGCCTGTTTGAAGTGCGTGCCGCCCACGTGCTCGGCGCGCGCGATCGTCGCCATATCAGTGATTTTCTCTCAGGCCTGTTAATCGGCCATGAGGTGGCGCAGATGACGCAGCAGTTAACGCATAGCCGCCAGCCGATTGTCATTATCGCCGGCAGCGAACTGGCGCAGCGTTATCAGCAGGCGCTGGCCTTTATCGGAATAGATTCAGTCACGCTGGAGGGCGATCGCGCTTTCCAGCTCGGAATAAGGAGTATTGCGAATGTCCTGGCCCACTAAACTCCCGCTGATCGCCATTCTGCGCGGCATCACGCCGGATGAAGCCGAAGCGCACGTGGCGGCGCTGATCGACGCCGGATTCGATGCCATTGAAATCCCGCTCAATTCGCCCGATTGGGCGAAAAGTATCGGCGCGATGGTGCAAACCTTCGGTGATAACGTGCTGATCGGTGCCGGCACCGTGCTGCAGCCAGCGCAGGTCGATCAGCTGGCGGCGCTCAACAGCAAGCTGGTGGTGACGCCCAATACCGATGCTGCGGTGATTCGCCAGGCCGTCGCGCACGGCATGCTGGTTGCCGCAGGCTGTGCCACCGCCAGCGAAGCCTTCACCGCGCTGCAGGCCGGGGCGCAGGCGCTGAAAATTTTCCCGTCGTCGGCATTTGGTCCGGGCTACATCAAAGCGCTGAAAGCGGTGCTGCCGCCGGAGGTGCCGGTGTTTGCCGTGGGCGGCGTCACGCCGGAAAACCTGCATGAATTTATCGCCGCCGGTTGCGTCGGCGCTGGCCTGGGCAGCGATCTCTATCGCGCCGGTCAGCCGCTGTCGCGCACCGTAGAGAAGGCTCGCGCATTTGTTGCTGCTTATAAGGACGCCGTACGATGAAAATTACGAAACTGACCACTTATCGCCTGCCGCCGCGCTGGATGTTCCTGAAAATCGAAACCGATGAAGGCATCATCGGCTGGGGCGAGCCGGTGATCGAAGGGCGCGCGCGCAGCGTCGAAGCCGCGGTGCATGAACTGTCGGAGTATCTGATTGGTCAGGATCCGGCGCGGATTAATGACCTGTGGCAGGTGATGTATCGCGGCGGTTTTTATCGCGGCGGCCCGATTTTAATGAGCGCCATTGCCGGCATCGATCAGGCGCTGTGGGATATCAAAGGCAAAGCGCTCGGTGTACCGGTGTATCAGCTGCTGGGCGGTCTGGTGCGTGACAGCATCAAAGCGTACAGCTGGGTGGGCGGCGATCGTCCGGCCGAAGTGATTGATGGCATTAAGAAATTACGCGGCATCGGCTTTGACACCTTCAAGCTCAACGGCTGTGAAGAGATGGGCATCATCGACAATTCTCGTCAGGTCGATGCCGCTGTTAACACCGTCGCGCAGATTCGCGAAGCCTTCGGCAGTGACATTGAGTTCGGCCTCGATTTCCACGGTCGCGTCAGTGCGCCGATGGCCAAAGTGCTGATCAAAGAGCTGGAGCCGTATCGTCCGCTGTTTATCGAAGAGCCGGTGCTGGCCGAGCAGGCGGAATACTATCCACGCCTGGCGGCGCAGACGCATCTGCCGATTGCCGCAGGCGAACGCATGTTCTCCCGCTTCGAGTTCAAGCGCGTGCTGGAAGCCGGTGGGCTGGCGATTCTGCAGCCGGATCTGTCGCACGCCGGCGGCATCACCGAATGCTACAAAATCGCAGCGATGGCCGAGTCCTACGACGTGGCGCTGGCACCGCACTGTCCGCTGGGGCCGATTGCACTGGCTGCCTGTCTGCATGTCGACTTCGTGTCGCGTAATGCAGTGTTCCAGGAGCAGAGCATGGGCATTCACTATAATCAGGGCGCTGAACTGCTCGATTACGTGATCAATAAAGATGATTTTAAAATGGATGACGGCCATTTCTATCCGTTAAATAAACCGGGCCTCGGTGTAGACATTAATGAAGAGCTGGTGATTGCGCGCAGTAAAAATGCGCCAGACTGGCGCAACCCATTATGGCGCTTTCCGGATGGATCGGTAGCCGAGTGGTAATAACCGTGGTATTGCGCCCGGCCGCTGCATTTACCGCTTTATAACCGTACCGATTATCGGGCGATAAACATCTGACTATTTAAACCATGTGCGGAATATATAAGGCACAGGGCAGCGCTCAACCTGTTTTAACCGCGCTGCCAGTTTACCGCTGCTGCGGCTTTTATCTTCGATAACCTTACCCTGCGTTGGCTGCGGCGTGCTTCGGCACGTCCGTTAGCTGACATCTGACGGAGAAACACCATGGATCTCTCTGCTGTTCAGGCGAAACCTACGCGTCGCCGCTATATTACGCTGCTGATGATTTTTATTACGGTAGTCATTTGTTATGTCGATCGCGCTAATTTAGCCGTGGCCTCGGCGCATATTCAGCAGGAGTTTGGCATCAGCAAAGCGGAAATGGGCTATGTCTTTTCGGCGTTTGCCTGGTTATATACGCTGTGCCAGATTCCCGGCGGCTGGTTTCTCGATCGCGTCGGCTCACGCCTGACCTATTTTATTGCTATTCTCGGCTGGTCGGTGGCGACGTTATTACAGGGATTCGCCAGCGGCTTATTATCGCTGATTGGTCTGCGCGCCATTACCGGTATTTTTGAAGCGCCGGCGTTCCCGACCAATAATCGTCTGGTCACCAGCTGGTTCCCGGAACAGGAGCGCGCTTCGGCCGTCGGTTTCTACACTTCCGGCCAGTTTGTCGGTCTGGCGTTTCTCACGCCGCTGCTGATCTGGATTCAGGAACTGCTGAGCTGGCACTGGGTGTTTATCATCACCGGCGGCATTGGCATCATCTGGTCGCTGGTGTGGATGAAGGTTTATCGGGCACCGAGCCAGAGCAAAGGCATTAATCAGGCCGAGCTGGAGTACATTCGCGCCGGTGGCGCAATGGTCGACGGCGATGCGCCGGGCGAAAAAAGCGCGCGTGTTAAACTCACGGCGGCGGACTGGAAACTGGTGTTTCACCGCAAGCTGTGCGGCGTGTATCTCGGCCAGTTCGCGGTGACCTCAACGCTGTGGTTTTTCCTCACCTGGTTCCCGAACTACCTGACGCAGGAGAAACATATCGCCGCGCTGACGGCCGGCTTTATGACCACCGTGCCGTTTCTCGCCGCCTTTGTCGGCGTGATTCTCTCCGGCATGGTGGCCGATCGCCTGGTGCGCAGTGGGCGTTCGCTCGGCTTTGCGCGCAAGACGCCGATCATCTGCGGCCTGCTAATCTCCACCTGCATCATGGGCGCCAACTACACCAACGATCCGCTGTGGATTATGGTGCTGATGGCGCTGGCCTTCTTCGGCAACGGGTTCGCGTCGATTACCTGGTCGCTGGTCTCGTCGCTGGCACCGGTGCGTCTGATTGGCCTGACCGGCGGCATGTTCAACTTTATTGGCGGCCTCGGCGGTATCACCGTACCGCTGGTGGTCGGTTACCTGGCGCAGGATTACGGCTTTGCACCGGCGCTGGTGTACATCTCTGCCGTTGCGCTGATTGGTGCGCTCTCCTATATCCTGCTGGTGGGGGAGGTGCAGCGGGTGGGCTAAGATTGCGGGTGCGCATTGCTGCGCACCGGCATCCTCAGCGCAGTTTTTGCTTAACTGAACGGCATCACGTAATTTGTCGGGCAACGGTTACATCTGAGGTTGCCCCATGTCAGAAAAACAACTCACCTTTACTCCGCGCCAGCATCAGCTGACCAATATTAACGTCTGGACCGCCGACAGCCAGTGGCTGGCATTCGACGTGCGGCCGTCCGGCGCCGCGTTTACCAGCCTGACCATTGAGCGCGTCAACGTGCACAGCGGCGCGGTCGAGGTGCTGTATCAGGCGCGCGACGGTGCGCACGTCGGCGTGGTAACCGTGAGTCCGGATCTGCCGCCGCGCTACGTCTGTATTCACGGCCCGGAGCATCCCGATGCGCACTGGCACTACGACTTTCATCACCGGCGCGGCGTGATTGTGCAGCAGGGCATTGCGGAGAACCTCGACGCCTGCGATATCACCGCACCGTACACGCCTGGCGCGCTGCGCGGCGGCTCGCACGTGCACGTATTCAGTCCGGATGGCTCGCGGCTGAGCTTTACCTATAACGATCACGTGATGCATGAGCGCGATGCGCGTGATGATTTGCGCAACGTCGGCGTGGCGGTGCCGCTGCATCCGGTGTGCCCGCCGAAGCAACATCCGCGCGAATATGACGGCAGCCACTACTGCGTGCTGGTGAGCCACACCCGGCGCGATCCGCAACCGGGCAGCGATCAGATTGACCGCGCCTATGAAGAGGGCTGGATTGGCACGCGCGGCTACCGGAAAGCGGACGGCAGCTGGCAGCGCTGGGCCATCGCCTTTATCGGCGATACGCGCAATGCCAGCGGTGAGAAGGTGCCGGAAGTATTTGTGGTCGATCTGCCGGAGGCGCTGGCGGACTATGCCAAAGCCGGCAACGCGCCGCTGCAGGGCACGGCAGATCAGCTGCCGGCACCGCCAGCTGGCGTACAGCAGCGGCGGATCACGCGCAGCAAAGGGCTGGCGCTGCAGCCGCGCCACTGGCTGCGCGCCGCGCCGGATGGCAGCGCGATCGCCTTTTTGCAGGCTGACGAGCAGGGCATTGTGCAGCTGTGGACGGTCTCACCCAACGGCGGCGCAGCGCGTCAGATCACTACACTGCGCAGCAGCATTCAGTCTGCTTTCAGCTGGCAGCCGGACGGCGCGGCCATCGCCTTTGTCTGTGATAACAGCGTGATGCGGTGTGAGATAGCCAGCGGACAGTGTACGCGGCTTACCGCGCGTAGCGCGCTGCCGCCGTGCGGCGATGCGGTAGTCTGGTCGCCAGACGGCAGGCAGATCGCCTATATGCGCGACGTTGACGGCTGGCGCCAGCTGTTCTGCGTCAGTGCGATTCCCCCGGCATAGCGGCAGCCGTGGCCAGGCTGGCCTGCGTGCCGGCCATTTTCTCGCTCTGCAGCACGCGCTCGCGCGGCGAATCTTTGGTTTTATCGTCGTCGGCGCGGAAGTAGTCCCACGGCAGCAGCAGCGTATCCATCACCGCCGAGAAGGGCAGATCGATCAGCGCCAGCGGCTTAATCGCCCAGCTGGTGTTGTCATCGGTCAGCATCTCTGCGCTGGCGCGCGTGCCGGGATAGTAGCCCTGACTGGCACCGGTGTGCGACATCACGCTGGAGCAGCCTGAGGTGGCACAGGCGCAACAGACCAGCAGGCCGGTGAGCGGAAAGCGTTTCATCATTTTCATCATCATCATCCCTACAGTCATGGCATGGCCCTGGCTGGAGTGTGTCACCTGACATCCGCACAACTCTGTGGTTATGTCCTTGCCGTCAGGCGAAGCGTCCCCTGAGTGTATGCCATATCGTCAGAATTGCTGCAAAAAAAAGCGCATTGCCCCTTGAAAGCGACCTGAGCGCACCCATCTTTAAGCTACGGTCACGACGCGGTCGCCGACAGGGACACCGACGGGCCGGACAACCTGTCCATGGTGGAAGGTTGCCAAAACTTGCTGATTATCAGGAGTCTTATTATGCGTAACTTTGATCTCTCTCCGCTTTATCGTTCTGCCATTGGTTTCGACCGTCTGTTTAACCTGCTTGAGTCCAACCAAAACCAGGCTAACGGCGGCTACCCTCCGTACAACGTCGAGCTGGTCGATGAAAACCACTATCGCATCACCATTGCCGTCGCCGGCTTTGCGCAGAGCGAACTGGATATTACCGCCCATGACAACATGCTGGTGGTGCGCGGCGCCCATCCCGAAGAGCAGCAGGAACGTAAATATCTGTACCAGGGCATCGCGGAACGTAACTTCGAACGCAAATTCCAGCTGGCCGATCACATCGTGGTGCGCGATGCGCGTCTCGAACTGGGCCTGCTGAGTATCGATCTGGAACGCATCGTCCCGGAAGAGGCGAAACCGCGCCGGATTGAAATCCTGAAATAAGGCTAACGAAGTGAAGAAAAACGCCGCTGCAACGCGGCGTTTTTTTATGGCTGCACTGTCAGGTACGCACCAGCAGGCGCTGGCTCACCATCCCGCCGAACACATTCACCAGCAGTCCGAAAATGATCACCGAGGCGCCGAGGATCTCCTGTGCCGACAGGGTTTCACCGAGGATCAACGCAGCGCTGAGAATACCGACCACCGGCACCAGCAGCGACAGCGGCGCCACGCGCCAGGTTTCGTAGCGGCTGAGCAGATTGCCCCAGATGGCGTAGCCGACAATGGTGGCGACAAACGCCAGATAGAGCAGCGCCAGCACCGTCTGCAGTGAAATATCCAGCAGGCTGGTGACAATGGCGGATTCGCCCTCGAACCACCACGAACAGGCAAAGAACGGTGCAATCGGCACCAGCGCGCTCCATACCACCAGCGACATCACCGGCACCTTGCGGTTGCGCAGGATAATCTTGTTGGTGATATTGCCCAGCCCCCACGACAGCGCCGCCGCCAGCGTCAGCATCATGGTAGTCAGCGTGATGCCCGCGGTTGTCTGGCCCTCCATGCCGGCCGTTGCCAGCATGAACATGCCGAGCGTGGCGACCAGAATGCCGGCGATATGGTTCCAGCGCAGCTTTTCGGCCAGCAGCAGCGCACCGAGCAGCAGGGTGAAAAACGCCTGCGCCTGCAGCACCAGCGAAGCCAGCCCGGCTGGCATGCCGAGCTTGATAGCGAGGAACAGAAACGCGAACTGGCCAAAGCTGATGGTCATGCCATACACCACCAGCCAGCGCAGCGGAATCGCCGGACGCCGCACGAAGAAGATCGCCGGAAACGCCACCAGCGTAAAACGCAGTCCCGCCAGTAAAAAGGGCGGCATGCCCTGCAAACCCAGCTTAATCACCACAAAATTTACGCCCCACGCCACCACGACGCACAGGGCTAACAACATATCTTTCACGGACATACGCATTCCTCAGCGCGGCAATCAGGCGGTTGCCGTCACCGGTGTGGCGATCTCTGCACCGCAGTCGTCGCCGATCAGTCGAAAATAATCATCCACATCCAGAGCGACCGAGCGGTCCAGCGCGCCGGCGTTAAACCACAGCGTGCCGACATCACGCAGGCGCGCATCCACGCGCAGCGCCAGTCGGTTATCAAAACTAAACGGCGGCACCGCGCCCATCACGCACTGCGTCAGCGCCTGCGCCTGTTCCGGTGTGGCAAAGGTCGACTTCTTACCGCCAATGGCACGCGCGGCATGTTTGAAGTTGATTTTGCAGTCACCAGGCACGATCGCCAGCAGATAGCGCGGCGCGGCACCGTCCGGCATGGTGACTTCCAGCACCATGGCTTTGGCCGCCTGCTGGAGATCGTTTCCGCGGATGGCGCTGATCACCTCGGTCTGGCCGATGGCCTCATGCTCCACCACGCGGTAGCGGGCCTGCTGCGCATCCAGCAGCGCGATCACTTTGTCATAGGTTGTCATACTGTCTTCCTCGTCTAAGGCCGGGATTAACTCCAGGCAATGGCGTGCTTCATTTTTTTGTCGGTCAGGCCAAAGAAAAAGCCCATGGTGATGCGCGTGTCGCCCTCTACGCGATCGATTTCATGATAAAACGCGGGATTAAACAGATAGATATCGCCACTGCGCGGCGCAAATTCGCAGATCTCGCTGCCGTCGATGACGCCGCTCTGATAGCCCAGTTCGCCGGGCGTTTTGAAGCGCTCATCTTCCGGCTGCCATTTCTTATTGAAGATGCGCAGCGCACCGCCGGCGTTGCACTCCTGCAGGCACACCACGCAGCTCAGCTGATGCAGGATGTGCGTCACCGCCAGACCGCTGCCGGCGGCATCGCGCACGATGTTGTCGTTATGCAGCGGATTAGCGACGCCGTCAGCGTGAAAGCGCACAATCGAGCCGGCGTAATCACCCAGTGCCGGTTCGCTGGCGGTTTGCAGGCTCTCCAGGCGCAGCGCATGTTGCACCCAGTGGTAAATCTGCGCGCGCAGGTCGTGCAGCGAGGCCGGCAGCGCCGGCTGGATGTCGCGCAGTTCGGTGAAATAGTTTTCCGGCGCGGCGGTGTGCTTCGCCAGATACGGGCCGAGCGTGGTCAGCGCGCCGTTTGGATAGTGAGAAACCCGAATCTGCTCGCGGCACTGCTGGAGATCGGCCACCACCGCGTTGCGCACCTCTGGCGTGAGGAAATTGCGCAGCACCAGCAGCGGCACGCGCGCGGTGACGATGTCATCCAGCCAGGTGCTTTCGACGAACATGTTGGGGTTAATGACGCGAATCTGATTGAAAATGGCCATGGGTTCACTCTCCAAAAGGAATTTCATGAAGTTCATGGTTGCTCATACGGTGCCATGCTGACGCCGTGCCCAGTGTTGAAACAGGTTCAGAGGAAATAAAGGTGCTGTTGTTCTGCTGACAACGATGCAGGGTGAAATAGTCGGGATAGGGCGTGTCATCAGGATGCCATTGCCACGCCCACGCCTTATCCTGGGTGACGAAAATGGCGTTCGCCGCGCTGCCACCTGGCGCCACCCGGGCCATTTTTTCGCGCAGGTAGTCGCGGGTGAAATCGGCGGGCGTGATGCGATCGACGATATATTCCAGATACTCGGCGGAATCAAAACGCGACTGCGCCATGCCGAGCTGCGCATAGACGGTCGGCAAAAAGCCGTTGTGCATCATGTACCACTGGGTGGTGCCGCTGGTGCGCCGCAGCGGATGGGAGAACGCAATGCCCTGATTTTTGCTCAGCGTGGCGTGACGCACGTGCACCGCCAGAAAGCGGCTGTGCTGCATGCGCGTGACGTCAATGCCCGGCAGGGCTTCGGCAAAGGTGCCGGTACCGTGCAGCGTACGGATCTGACCGTGCTCCAGCCACAGACAGCCCCAGCCGTTGGGATGTTGTTTAATCGGGCCCTCGTGCGCGGCGGTTTCACCGCAGCTCATGGCGCGTGCGGCGTCCAGTACCGCAGCGGCGTCAAACTGGCCGTGTGCCAGAATCATTCTGCACATAGTAAATCTCTCCGTGAGGTCAACGCGGGAACAGCAAGAAGGGCGTGAAACACCGCCAGAATTTCGTCGCGACTGCCGCCCGCGAGACGCAGCGTGGCGAGAATTCCGGCGTGGCGCGTCAGATCGGCGTACAGCGACGAGCGCGGCGAGACGTCCAGCGGCGGTAAGTTGAGCGGTGGCAACAGCTGGCCGCGCTGGTGGTCGGCAATCCAGCGTCCGGCGGCGTCATACTGCAGCCGCTGACGCAGACGCAGCCGGCCGACGGCCTGTGGCTGTGAGCTGAAGTGCAGTTCAGGCAGGCCGCGTCCGGCTTCAACCTGAAAGGCCACTTCGGCCCAGTTGATGCCGGTGACCTCTTCCACCAGGTTCACCACGCCCATGCCGGAGAGGCGAAAGCCCATTTCGAGAAAGTGCGGCTCGCCGTTCACCACAATGAAGTCGATGTGAAAGGCGCCGCGCCGGTAGCCAAAGGTTTCACAGCAGAAGCTCATCAGGCTGGTGAAGGCGGCGGGCAGCTGCTGCGCCGCCATCGCCACATGGCCGGATTCGTAAAAACTGACGCAGCCGTCGGCCTCGGTATGCTGCTCAATCACTTTCTGGCAGCAGGTCAGCGCCAGCGCGTGACCGTTCTCCACAACGCCCTGCAGCGAATATTCGTCACCGGCCAGCCAGCTTTCGACGATAAAGCCGGTAAAACCGCGTCCGCCATAGTTCATAGTGTCGAGCAGCCGGGCAATCACCGCATCCAGCTGGCTGGCCTGTTCCACCAGCCAGATGCCCAGCCCGCCGCCGCCGTCGACCGGTTTGATCACGCACGGATAGAGCAGCGCATCCCGCGCGTCGCCAATACTGAGCGGTGAGGCAAAGAAGCGAAACTCCGGCTGCGGAAAACGCGGCCAGGCTTTGCGCAGCGCCATGCGCTGTGCGTATTTATCCGGCGGAATGAAAGCGGGGCCGCCGTCCGGCCCGGCCAGCAGTTCACGCACCCGGCCGGCGCTGGCGTTGTAAGCTTCAAAACCGGCCAGCACCACCTGCGGATGCTCCAGCAAACCGGCATGCAGACAGGCATTGAGGACATCCCACGGGTTTTCCGGGCGATCGAGACGCACAATCAGATCGAACGGCAGGGCGATGCTGAGCGACTGGTAGTCGACAAAATCCCCCATCTCGGCCAGCACGGTAAAATAGCCTTCGCGTTTCGCCACCGCGCAGTAGGGATTTTGCCCGTCGCGCGTGGCGCCAATCTGCAGAAAAATCTTTCTCATCGCGTCGCCTTACCGGGTTAACGCCCGGAAATCACTTCAGTAACGATGTCCTGTAACGCACCGTTGTTAACCTGAATCACCGCTTTGTGCGGATCGAAGCGCAACACGCGCGACAGCGCATCGCCGCGCGCGCCGTCCAGCAGCGAACTGACCGCCGCGCTGCGCCAGCAGTGCCGCATCTGCGCCACGCTGAGACCAGACAGCTGCGTGAGCTGCTGCGCCAGCGCCACATCCTCGCTCTCCCCGCTCAGCAACGCCCGCACCGCGGCCTCGTCCGGCGCGGCTGGTAGCTGCAGCAGCCAGGCTTTCAGCTGCTGGCCGGCGGCGATAAACGGTGAATAGATCATGCACACCAGCTGGGTTTCACTCAGGCCGAAAGCGTCGAGTGCAAACTGCGCGGCACGCTGGCGTGCGCGGGCAATCGCGGCATCGTCCTGATAGCGCGCGGCCATTTCATCGATTAGCTGCGGCGGGAAGTCCTTCTGCACCATCAGCCCGAGCGCAAAGCGCACATATTCGCGAATGCCTTCGGCGTAGCTGCGCTGCAACAGCGTCTCCGCACGCAGACCGCGAATATGTGCCATTAACGTCGGGTTGCCGCAGTCCGATTCGGAAAAGCTGAACATCAATTCGTCGAAGCGGAAATGCATGAATTCGGTCAGCAGCGCCCAGTGCGCGCCGGCTTCATAAGCGGTGTCCTGATAGATGTTGAAGAACAGCGGATCGCGCGCCAGCTGCCAGGTAATGCGATGCGCCGGCGTGACCTGGTCAGCGCCATAAATGTCGGCGAAGTAACGCGCCGCCACGCCGTCCAGCGTGTGCAGAAAGCCGCTGAAGCCGCGTGACTTATCGGCCATCGGCGCATCAAACAGTTTTGACAGGTGGCGTGCCCACGCGAGGTAAGCGGTCTGCTCCTGCGGCGAATCGCCGGTGATGATCACATCGACACCGCCATCGTAGTGCGCCGCCAGGCCAAACGAATTCACCATGCTCAGGTTGCAGGCGTTACAGAAGGTGGAGCGCGCGTCGGCGCGGAAGCGGTGACCATTCATCAGCACATCGTTGCGGTTCTGCTGGCGCACGCTCTCCGGCATCGGCAGATGGCGATCGAAGGGGCGAATCTGCAACCCGTCGGTCACCAGGCACTCGGTGAACGCGTCGTCGTGGATACGCAGCGCGCGATAGACGCGGTCAATGTTTTCCATCACGCTGTCGTTCATGGCGGCATGGCGATTAGTGCTGATGCGCAGCTGGAACGTGCTGTTGCGCTGTTGCCAGATTAACCCCTGAATGTAACGTACGTAGGCCACCATATAGCTGCTGTCTTTGCCGCCGCCATAGGCCAGCAGTACGCGGTTACGTTCGGGATGGTCGGGATCGGGCAGGGCGGCGAGCAGTCGCTGCGCACAGTGCTGAGCGGAATCGAGAATCGCGGGCGTCAGGTATTCTTCAATTTCACTCATCATCGCAGACAGATTATTCATTTTTCACTTCATCCTTTGGCTAATAAAATCGCCGCTGCCGTGCGGGCGACAACGGGCTGGAAAACGGGCCACGAAGGTGCTGCGTGAAGCTGAATTAACAGATGCAGCCTAAAGTACTTTGAATGTAATCTGATGAATACGCACAGATCAGCACGATATGGGGTGGAACAGATGGCGGGTGAAACGCAGGAACAGGAGAGTCAGAGTAGTCGTTACCGTCAGATCGCTGAGCAGATAAAACAGGCCATTCACAGCGGATCGCTGCCGCCCGACAGCCGTTTGCCGTCGGTGCGCACGCTGGCGACGCAGTATCGCGTCAGCATGACCACTGCGCTGAAAACATTACGCACGCTGGAGGATGAGCACTACGCGGTGGCGCGGCCGAAGTCTGGCTTTTTTGTCGCGCCGCGCCCGGCAGAGAAAAAAGTGCCGGCGGTGTTCAGCGAGCAGCCGCGTGAAGTCGCGCCGCTGGATGAGCAAACTGAACTGCACCTGGCGATGCTCGGATCGGACTGCCGCGTGCGGCTCGATCTGGCCAACGGTGATATCTCGCTCTATCCGGTGAAAAAGATTGGCCTGCTGATGCGCCAGATGGGCTACAGCAAACCGGCGCTGCTGGGGAACACGGTGAAAGGCACCGGCTATGCGCCGCTCAAGGCGGAGATTGCCCGACGCGCGGTGGATTACGGCTGCAATATTAGCGCGGATGACATCCTGATTACCAACGGCTGCATTGAGGCGATATCACTGGCGCTGCGCGCCACCACGCGGCCCGGCGATATCGTGGCGGTGGAGTCGCCGTGCTACTTCGTGCTGCTGCAGATGCTGCACAACCTCAACCTGCGCGTGATTGAAGTGGAAGCCGGGCCAGAGGGTTACGTTAATGTCGCGAAACTCACCGGGCTGTTCCGGCGCAAAGCGGTGCAGGCCTATCTCACCATCAACAACATCAATAATCCGCTGGGCAAAAGCATTCCCAACGAGCAGAAGGCGTATATCGCGCGTCAGGCCGACGAGAACGATGTGGTGATCATTGAGGACGATATCTTTGGCGATACGGCATTCGGCGAGCGCCGGCCGTTTCCGATGCGCGCCTTCAGCCCCAATGCCATCCTGTGCAGCGGTTTTTCCAAAACCGTGGCACCCGGCATCCGCATTGGCTGGGTGCACAGCACCCAGTACATGCGCAAAATCGCCTCGCTGAAGTACACCACCAGCATGGGCACATCGGTGCTGTCACAGGCGGCGATTGCCGAACTGCTGCGCAGCGGCGGTTACGATGCGCACCTGCGCAAGCTGCGGCGTGAGCTGAAAAATCAGATCCACCACATGCGCCAGGCAGTGCTGCGCTACTTCCCGGCGGGCACGCGCGTGTCGGAGCCGGAAGGCGGTTACGTGCTGTGGGTGGAGATGCCGCAGCAGGCGCTGAACGTGCGCGCACTGTTTCTCAAGGCGCGCAACGCGGGCATCGGCATCGCGCCGGGGCACATTTTTGCCACCGATCACCGCTACGATCACTGCTTCCGGCTCAACGCCGGTTTTGGCTGGAATGCCGAAGTTGAACAGGCGATTCAGCAGCTGGCCCAGTGGTGCCAGCTGTCGTTAAGCGCCGATTAAGCGTTCCAGGCGTTTTCCAGCTCTTCCGCCAGAATCTGTACCGCACGCTCAATCTTGTCGCTGTCCGGTACGTAATTCATGCGCATGCACTGATGCGTGTGCGGCCAGGCCTGTTCCAGTCCCGGGAAGAAGAAGTGGCCCGGCACCATCAGTACGCCGCGCGCTTTCAGGCGCTGATACAGCGCTTCGGTGCTGATCGGCAGGTCGCGGAACCACAGCCACAGGAAGATGGCCCCTTCAGGTTTGTGGATCAGGCAGCGATCTTCGCCAATATAGCGGCGAATAATGGCGATAGTTTCGCTAACCTTGGCCTGATAGAACGGCTTAATCACCTCCTGCGACAGGCGCAGCAGATCGCCGCGTACAATCATCTCGGTGGCAATCGCCGGACCGATGCTGCCTGGCGCCAGGCTGATAATACCGTTCATGTTGCCAATCGCGCCGATCGTGCTCTCATCGGCAACGATAATGCCGCAGCGCGCACCTGGCAGGCCCAGCTTCGACAGGCTCATGCACAGAATGGTGTTGGGGTTCCACAGCGGACGTGCTTCGCTAAAGATGATGCCGGGGAACGGCACGCCATAGGCGTTATCGATCAGCAGCGGGACGCCGTGTTGCTGTGCCAGCGCGTCCAGCTGCAGCAGTTCGTGGTCGGTGATCACATTGCCGGTTGGGTTGGTCGGACGCGACACGCAAATCAGGCCAGTCTCTTCATTCAGCGGCAGATGGTCGAAATCGACGTGGTATTTAAACTGGCCTTCCGGCAGCAGCTCAATGTTCGGTTTGGCGGAGATGAACAGATCCGCTTCCAGTCCGGCATCGGCATAACCCAGGTATTCCGGCGCCAGCGGGAACAGCACGCGCTTTTTGCTGCCGTCGGCGCGGCGGCCGGCGAACAGATTAAACAGATAAAAGAACGCGCTCTGGCTGCCGTTGGTCAGCGCGATATTCTGTGGCGTTACCGGCCAGCCCAGCTCCTCGCGCAGCAGTGTGGCCAGCGCCTCCAGCAGCAGCGCTTTGCCGCGCGGGCCGTCGTAATTGCACAGCGCTTCGTTCAGCTTGCCGTCATGGTGCATCTGCAGCAGCAGCTGACTGAAATAATCATTGATGGCCGGAATCTGTGCCGGATTACCGCCGCCCAGCATAATCGTACCAGGCGTGCGCAGCCCTTCGCCCATATCTTCCATCAGACGAGAGATGCCGGAATGTTGCGTAAATTTGTCGCCGAACTGAGAAAAAGCCATAGGAGGTAAAAACATTGTTATCAGGGGGAAGACCACCATAGCGCCCGCAACCGGCAGGCGCAATGGCTAAAGCCTTGCGATCAGGCCTGAACCTGTGGGTTAACGCAGTTTTTCTCAACCTTACCGCTCAGCGCGGCGATCAGGTTGTCGACCGCATCGCGCGCCATGCCGTAACGCGTTTCGTGCGTGGCGGAGCCGATATGCGGCAGCGCGACCACGTTCGGCAGCGTGAGGATTTCCGCATCGGCCGGCACCGGCTCGACTTCAAACACATCCAGCCCGGCGGCATGAATAGTGCCGTCTTTCAGTGCGGCGGTCAGCGCCTGCTCATCGACCACCGGACCGCGTCCGGCGTTGATCAGAATTGCGCTCGGCTTCATCAGTTTCAGCTGTTCCGCACCAATCATATGGTGCGTCTGCTCGGTCAGCGGCAGGCTGATGCAAACAAAATCACTCTCTTTCAGCAGCGTTTCCAGATCGCAGGCGCGCGCGCCAAAACGGGTTTCGGCCTCTTCGTGCTGGCGACGGGCGTTGTACAGAATGTTCATGCCGAAGCCAAAGTGGGCGCGCTGCGCCAGTGCCAGACCAATGCGGCCCATGCCGAGGATGCCCAGCGTCTTGTGGTGTACGTCGATACCGAAGTGCTCAGCGCCGATACTCTTTTTCCACCCACCGGCTTTGACCCACTTATCCAGCTCGGTGACGCGACGCGCGGTGCTCAGCACCAGCGCCATCATGGTATCGGCCACGGTTTCGGTCAGCACGGTGGGCGTGTGCATCAGCAGAACGTTGCGCTGGTTGAGCGCCTCAACGTCAAAGTTGTCGTAGCCGACGGAGACGGTAGAACAGGCGCGCAGTGCCGGCATGCTGGCCAGAAGCTCATCATTCACTTTGCCGCCGGAGCCCAGCAGACCCTGCGCTGCGGCGAACTGCGCCGCATGCTGTTTCACCGTCTCCGGCGAGACATCTTTCACTTCCGTGACGCTGAAGTGCTGGTCCAGCTTGGCACGCAGGTCATCGGGCAGGCTCTTATACAGAATCACAGCAGGTTTCATTATTTGCTCCCTGTAGAACGTGTGACGGGCGACCTGAGTCGCCCGGAAAAGTCATCGCTTACGCTTTCAGGCGTGCTTCGCGCCGTGAATCGGCGGCGGCGTTTTGTTGGCCGCCGGTTTGACAATCAGCGTCAGCCACACCGATGCCAGCAGCGCGGCACCCATAAAGATGTAGGAGGCGGCAGGACTGCCGGTCGCCCCATTAAGATAGCCTACGATCCATGAACCGATGAAGGAACCCAGTGCGCCCATACTGTTAATCAGCGCCATGGCACCGCCGGAAACGTTGCGCGGCAGCATCTCCGGAATGATGGCGAAGAACGGGCCGTAGGGGGCGTACATCGCACCGCCGGCAATCACCAGCAGCGCATACGACAGCCAGAAGTTGCTGGAACCCACCATCCACGAGCCGAGGAAGGCCAGCGCGCCAATCAGCAGCAGCGGCCAGACAAACAGCTTACGGTTTTGCGTCTTGTCCGACGCCCACGACACCACCAGCATGGCGATGGTCGCCACCAGATACGGCACCGCCGACAGCCAGCCCG
Source organism: Pantoea dispersa (assembly GCF_035783935.1). Classification (GTDB taxonomy): domain Bacteria; phylum Pseudomonadota; class Gammaproteobacteria; order Enterobacterales; family Enterobacteriaceae; genus Pantoea; species Pantoea dispersa_C. The sequence continues at coordinate 77,631 of NZ_JALKOV010000012.1, forward strand.
CTTCAACCATGCCCATCTGCGTGCCGTTACGCAGAATCGACGGCAGCCACAGTACGAAACCGTACACGCCAATGCTCCAGGCAAAATATTGCAGGCACAGCAGGATCACGTTGCGGTTGCGGAAGGCTTCGCTGTAGTTGCGCACCGCTTTAATGTTCTCCTGCTCTTTCTGCAGCTGCGCCTGCAGCGCCGCTTTTTCCTCGTCGCTCATCCATTTGGCCTGGGCCGGTTTGTCCTGCACCAGGAACCACCAGGCAATCGCCCAGATCACCGCCGGAAAGCCCTCAATGATGAACATCTCGCGCCAGCCAAAGGAGTTGATCAGATAGCCCGACACCACCGACATCCACAGCACCGTCACCGGGTTACCGAGGATCAGGAAGGTGTTGGCGCGTGAACGTTCGGATTTGGTAAACCAGTTGCTGATGTAAATCAGCATCGCCGGCATCACCGCCGCTTCCACCACGCCGAGCACAAAGCGAATCGCTGCCAGCATCGGAATATTGCTGACGATACCGGTCAGCGAGGCGCAGCCGCCCCACAAAATCAGGCACCAGAAAATCAGTTTTTTTACGCTGCGGCGCTCGGCATAGACCGCGCCGGGGATCTGAAAGAAGAAGTAGCCAAGGAAGAACAGGGCACCGAGCAGTGATGACATGCCTTTGGTGATGCCGAGATCCTCATTTATCCCTGCGGCAGAGGCGAAGCTAAAGTTCGCCCGGTCCAGATACGCCAGACTGTAGGTGATAAACACGATGGGCATGATATACCACCAGCGTTTCGGCGCGATTGTCTGCGATTTCATGGGTGACTCCTCTGGTTGAGGCGGGCGCATTCTGTGGATGCGTCTCGAAATTAGGGTGTAGAGACAGTTTTTTGCGGTGCGCATGAATGCGCACCCTACGTAAGGTCGCCATTGATGGCGACCTGGTTTTAATAATCGCCGAGCGCTGCGCGCGTCGGCAGACCTTCGCTGTCGCCGGCAACCTGAATTGCCAGCGAACCGATTTTGTTGCCGCGCAGAATCGCCTGCGGCAGCGATTTACCTTCCAGCAGCGCGCTGATCAGACCCACAGCAAAGCCATCGCCTGCGCCGACGGTATCCACCACGTTTTCCACGTGGATCGGCGCGATCTGGCCCTGTTCGCCGTCGGCGGTTTTATACCAGGCGCCGTCGCTACCGGTTTTGATCACCACCGCCCGCACACCTTTATCGAGGTAGAAATCCGCGATGGCTTCGGGCTGACGGTAGCCGGTCAGAATCAAGCCCTCTTTTTCACCCGGCAGCACCCAGTCGGCGTATTCTGCCAGCAAATTCAGCTGCTTACGCATCTCTTCTTCACTGCGCCACAGCACCGGACGCAGATTAGGATCAAAGGAGATGGTTTTGCCGCGGGCGCGCATCTCTTTCGCCGCATGTTTAGCCAGCGCCAGCGAGCTATCGGAAAGCGCGGCGGCCACGCCGCTCAGATGCAGATGGCGCGCGCTGCCGAAGTAGCTTTCATCGAAATCCTCCGGTGACAGGTGGCTGGCGGCGGAGCCTTTACGGAAATACTCCACTTCCGGATCGGAGCCGTCGTCCACGCGCGCTTTGAGCTGAAAACCGGTGCGATAGCGGTTATCAATAGTCACGCAGCGGTGGTCGACGTGCTCTTTCGCCAGCTGCTGCAGGGTAAAACGGCCGAAGCTGTCGTCGCCAACGCGGCTGACCCAGCCTACCTGCAAACCGAGGCGCGCCAGACCAATCGCCACGTTGAGTTCGGCACCGGCAATGCGCTTCGTGAACTGATCGGCTGCGGCGAGATCGCCGGTTTGCCCGGCGATAAACATCGCCATCGCTTCACCGATGGTGACGACATCCAGCTGAGAAATCTGTGTCATGATGAACTCCTTACACCGCACGCAGCAGATCGACGTAGTGGCGGGTCACCGCCAGCAAATCTGCACCGGCTAATGGAAACTCAATACCGCGCGGAGCATCGGCCGGCAGCGCCTGCAGCAGCGTGCGCCAGCTGTCGTCGGCGTCATCCAGCGCAATGGCGCGGAAGCTGTCACCGTGCGGCACCGCCGCCTTCACATGAATGTAGCTCACGTAGCGACTGAGCTGCGCCGCCGCCTGCAGCGCGTCCTCGCCGGTCCAGAGCCAGTTGCCCATGTCGAAGGTCATATCCAGCGGCAGCGCGGCATCACAGGCGTGATGGAAGAAGTGCAGCATCGGCGTGAGTTTGCTGTCGGGCGTCTGATCGTTCTCCACCACCAGCGTGACGCGCGAGCCGGCCAGCACTTCAACCAGCTGGCGGTCGGCCAGTGACACATAGTGACCCAACGCCAGTTTGAGGCGCTGAGCGCCCAGCAGCTCAGCTTCCTGCAGGAACTGCGCCAGACGCGGATTAAGTGCGCCGTCCGCCTGCCATAGCGCTTCCGGCACCGAATAACTGGCGCTGAGCTGATGCTGGCGAATGGCGTCGCCGAGCGTGTGCAGCTGGCACAATTCGTCGTCGCTGAACAACTCGCGGCGGATCTCGACGCCATCGGCTCCGGCCGCTTTAATCAGCGGCAGCAGCGCTGCCTGGCCGCCCAGTTCTGCCACCTTGTGCGCACCGTAGGCGGCCGTGACCACAATAATTTCCGCTTTCGACATCTTTCCTCCAGCCGTTACCGCTGTGCTGCCCGCCGCACCGTTATGCGCCGGACAGCACGTTAATGTGCTGTAAAAAGCTTAATGGAACCGGTTCCAAAGGAAAGTGGCAGAGTGCGGATTTATGATCCTGCTCACGAAGTGAGCCGTGAAAAGCGGGATTAGCGCAGCGGCTGGCTGGAGCCGCGCACGATCAGCTCGCCAGAGAAAACCTGCTCGCGAATCGGTTGTTCGCTGCCTTCGATACGCGCGATCACCTGCTCCAGCGCGGCGTAGCCGATTTGCCAGGTGGGCTGCTTCAGCGTGGTAATGCCGACGCCGGCCAGCGCCGCCCACTCCAGCTCGTCGAAGCCCAGCAGGCCAATGTTCTCGCCCCAGCGCAGCGCCAGGCGCTGTAATGCCCGCGCCACCTGTAGCGTCAGCGCACCGTTGGCGGCCATCACCGCGCAGCGTTTGCCCTGATGACGCTGATGAAATGCCTGCAGGGCCTGTTCCAGCGGTGCCGGCTGATGCAACACCACTTCGGCATTCTCCGCCACCACCTGTGGCGCGCTGCTGATGGTGTCAAAGAAAGCGGCCAGACGTTCGCGGCGGGTGTTGACGCTGCCGAGCGGTTCACTGAGAAACAGCAGCGCTTCGTAGCCGTTATCCAGCAGATGCCGGGTGGCGATGCGCGCGGCTTCCGGGTTGTTGAGCCCGACCACGTCGCAGGCGAAATCAGGAATTTTGCGGTCAATCAGTACCATCGGCAGCATCGACTGCTGCAGACGGTTGAGCACCTCTTCGTGCATCCCGACCGCGTTGACCACGATGCCTTCCACCTGATAGCTGCTGAGCAACTGCAGGTAGTGCTGTTCGAGATCCACTTCGTTGTTGGTGTTACACATCAGCAGGGTAAAGCCGCGCGCGCGGCAGGCGGCTTCAATGCCGCTCAGCACATCCACCGAGTAGGGATTGGTGATATCCGCGATGATCAGGCCAATCAGCCGGGTACGGCCGCGTTTAAGCCCGCGCGCCATCTGGCTGGGGCGGTAGTTGAGGTCGGCAATCGCCTGTTCGATACGGGCTTTCAGATCCGGCGAGAGCAGATTAACTTCGCCATTCAGATAGCGGGAAACGCTGGTTTTACCGGTTTTTGCCGTGCGGGCAACGTCACTGATTGTGGCTCGTGGCGGCCTGGTTTTCATTACATACACCTGATTAATTGCTTCAGGCGAAGACTAACACAGCCCGGCACGCGCGCAATCACTGTGCGTCAGAAGTGAGGCGCAGCATTGGCTGCCACAGCGTCTGCAACTGCGCCGGCGGCGCGTCGTCCAGCAGCTGCAGCACCATGTCGGCCACGCGCTCGCCAATCCGCTGCTGCGACGATTGCAGAATCGCGTTCACCGGATGGGTGATAATCGAGTCGTGCGGTAGCCCATCGTACACGTACAGAGGAATCGCCTGCACGCCGCTCAGACGCCCGGCCTGCTGCAGGGCAATCGCCGCGCCTTCGCCCAGCGGACTGCAATCGGTAATGATGGCGTCAGGCTGCGGATCGTGCGCCAGCCAGGCGCAGGTTTGCTGATAGCCCGCGCGGCGCGAAATCGGCAGCGCGGCAATCCAGTGAGCCTGCTGTGCGCCGGGCGGCGCTGCCAGCGCGTCGATAAAACCCTGCCGGCGGTCAAGGATGTAGGTGCTGGGCTCGTTGCCGCCGAGATAAGCGATGCGGGTATAGCCCTGCTGCCGGCAGTGCTGCGCCGCCAGCAGCGTTCCGGCATGGTTATCATAATCAAACCAGGCGTAAGGCTGCGGCAGCTGGCTGCGCCCCAGCGTGAGGAAGCGAAAGCCCTTCTGCTGCAGACGCAACAGACGATGATCCTGCGGTGCGGTATGGGTGACGATCAGCGCATCCAGCACGCCGCTGCGCAACATACGCAGCAGGTTGCGCTGCTGATCCTGCGGCTTATCGGGCAGCAGCAGCAGGTCGATTTCATGCTGAGCGAGGCGCTGGTCGAGCGTCAGCAGCATTTCGCTGTAGTAGCTGTCATTGAGCGAGGCATTGCTGACCGGAAAGACCAGCCCGACCGCATTAGCGCGGCCGGTCTTCAGACGGCGCGCGGCGGCATTCGGGCGATAGCCGCGCCGATCGGCTTCCTCTTCAATGCGTTTGCGTGTGGCAGCGGCGACATCATCAAACCCATTCAGCGCGCGGCTCACGGTGGTCACAGAGAGGCCAAGAGTGGCGGCGATAGCTTTGAGTGACATGATGGCATTCCACTGATCAAATTTTGATCACGCTAGCATAAAGTCATCGCTGGCTCTATCGTCCGGCGACGTTTACGCGTCATCTGCTGCTAAGGGCGTCAATAAGCGCGTAAAAGTGCAGCAAAAGCCGGTCTGCAGTCGCAGACCGGCATGAGCGTTAGCCCAGCGGGCTGAGGGTAATTTCGACGCGGCGGTTTTGTGCTTTACCGGCTTCGGTGCTGTTGCTGGCGACCGGGTTATCCGGGCCCATGCCCTGCGTACGCAGGCGGTTCTGCGCCACGCCCTGCACTATCAGCGCGCTGGCAACGCTTTCTGCACGCTGCTGCGACAGGCGCATGTTCAGCGCGCGCGTGCCGGTGCTGTCGGTAAAGCCGACCACGTTGACGGCGGTTTTCGGGTACTCTTTCAGCACCATCGCCACGCCGGTAAGGGTGTTCGCACCGGCCGGTTTCAGGTTGGCGCTGCTGGAGTCAAAGGTCACGTTGTTCGGCATGTTCAGCACGATGTTATCGCCCTGACGCGTTACGCTGACGCCGGTGCCGCGCATCTTGTCGCGCAGTTTGGCTTCCTGCACGTCCATGTAATAGCCGACGCCGCCGCCCAGCGCTGCACCGGACGCTGCGCCAATCAGCGCACCTTTACCGCGATCTTTCTTCGACGACGAGAGCACGCCCACGCCAGCGCCCAGCACTGCGCCCAGACCCGCGCCGATGCCCGATTTCCCGGCCTGCGATTCGCCGGTATAAGGATTGGTGGTACAACCCGACAGCGCCACGCTGCCGCTTACTAACAAGGCCAGCGCCAGTACACGCTTTTTCATGAAAAAGTCCCTCATACGGAAACGGGGAAAATGCCCCAAAACGGCACTATTATGCCGTTCAATGATGGGGAAATTCGTGAGGCGCAGTCTTAATTTGTAAACTTTTGCCTTAAAGATTATCGGGATGGCAGAAACAGCTCGTTTGATGATCGTTGATCAGCCCGCAGGCCTGTAAAAAAGAGTGGCAGGTTGTAGGCCCGACGAATTTAAAACCACGCTTCTTAAGCGCTTTGGACAGCGCAATGGCCGGTTCGGAGGTGGTGGGGGCCAGTTTATAATCCGCGTAACGGTGCAAAATTGGCTGGTTGTCGACAAACGACCAGATAAAGCGCGAAAAGTCTTCGCCGGTGGCCTCCAGCGCCAGCAGCGCGTTGGCATTATTGATGATGGCTTCCAGCTTGCCGCGGTGGCGGATCAAACCGCTGTTTTGCAGCAGGCGCAGCAGATCGGCTTCATCCATCAGCGCCACCGCCTGCGGATCAAACTGATGAAACGCCTGGCGATAGTTCTCGCGCTTTTTCAGCACGGTGATCCAGGACAGACCGGCCTGCTGACCCTCCAGGCACAGCATCTCAAATAAGGCGCGCTTATCGGTCTGTGGCACGCCCCATTCCGTATCGTGGTACGCCAGATAAAGCGCATCCTGTGTTACCCAGCCACATCGCTGCATTGCATCACTCCCTAAGCATGAGGAAAAAGCGGTCAGTCGCTTGACGTTTGAAAGAATCGATTAATAGTTAATCAATGGGTGCCGATAATAACGTCATGGACGTTCGCGCTGCAACTGCGTGAGCGCTTCAGGATCATCATCAATTTCAAGGCCAACCCGATCCCTTCCGGCTCGTCAGGAGTCTTTCATGTGGCAGAACAGTCAGCGGACCGGCCAGCGTCTCTTTGCGCTGGCGATTAGTGGTGGGTGCCTACTGATGGCGGCCCTGCCGGCGCACGCCTGGGATCAGGCCAGCCAGGACGGCGCGCCGGATTACAATGCAATACTTGCCGAAAAAATTTCCAGTAATCATCTGATGTTGACCGAAAACCGCGAGAGCGATCTGCTCGATGCCGCGCTCAATCCGCCCGACGGCGGCATTGTGCTGCACAGCGAAACCGCCAGTGTTGGCGGTTCGCCGCTGGTGAACCGCTACTCAGCAGGCTGGAACCTGCCGATGAATGACCGCCTGCGTACCGGTCCGGTGGCGCAGTTTACCGTCGATGATGCCACCCTGAGCTGCGCCGCCTGCGCGCCGGTTGATCGTAATAATGCCGAACACATCGCTTCACTGGGCTGGCGCGTGGATTCCAGCCTCGGCTGGATATCGCCGTGGGCGCAGGTGAGTTACAGCCATCAGCTCAGCTTCGACGGCACGGCCGTGCCGCGCGATCGGCCAGAAGAGATGAACCGGGAAACAAACTGGATGGATGTCAGCGTCGGTGCCCGTCTGCCGCTCGGCCAGAACATGGCGGCGTTCGCCTCCTTCGCCCAGACCGGCGCGATCAGCAGCGGCGAGCAGTTCATTTACAACCTCGGCGTCAGCGCCAGCTTCTGAATCGGCATAAAAAGAGAAGTGACGCCAGCCAGCGGAAATATAATAAGCGCGCTAATTATTTTCTGATTTGGTATCACAATGCGCGAAAACATTATTCTTATTAGCCGCGAGCTGGCGGCCTTTATCATCAGTGGATTGGTGCTGGTCTTCTGTATGGCGATGGTCTACATCGACGTCAACTGGATGAACGATGCACTGCACGAAACCTCTTTCACCGAAGCGACGCAGGAGCTGATGCTGGCGGCCATTGCCGCGCTGTTCTCCCTCGCCGCCTGGCAGCGACCGCAACAGCGCAGCGCGCTGATTCTGGTCGGTGGCTTCTTCAGCTGCATGCTGATTCGTGAAATGGATTTTCTGTTCGACCTGGTGCAGCACGGCGCATGGCTGTGGTTTGCGCTGGCGACGACCGCGGCCTCGCTGGCGATGGCGCTGCGTCAGCCGCGGCAAATCCTGCCGGGCCTGGCGGCGCTGCTGCAGCATCGCAGCTGGCAAATGATGGCCGCCGGACTGCTGGCGGTGCTGGTGTTCTCGCGGCTGTTTGGCATGCATGAGCTGTGGCAGCAACTGATGCTGGATGGCTATAACCGCGTGGTGAAGAACATGGCGGAAGAGGGCAGCGAGCTGTTTGGCTACAGCCTGTGTCTGGTGGCGTCGTTACGCTATTTGTGGCAAACCCGCCCGGTACGGGCAACGGCACGCGCCAGCCGTCGCGTGGTCGGCGTTGAGGCGGCTGAACCGCACTTCGCCTCGCGCTAAATCCGCGCGGTTTTATGGCGATCCCCGTTGCTAAAACAGGTACACTGACCGCTTAGCGCCGGGTAGCCGTGCGCCGGGTGAGTCAACGTCAGGTTTCTTCATGTCAGTCAAAATCTTATCTTCAACGCTGGTGGGGCTGGACGGCTTTTGCCACGATCCCCTCACCACGCTGCAGCAGGCCGATAACGGTACGCTGGCGGTGCTGCACAACAATGTTCCGGCGTTCTACGCGATCACGCCGCAGCGCCTTGCGCACCTGCTGGCGCTGGAAGCGGCGGCGCAGCAGCCGAATGATGTCACGCTGGATGACAGTCTGTTTCACAGCGACGCCGCGCCGATCGCCGTGCCGGTAGGCAAGTTTGCCATGTATCCGGGCTGGCAGCCGGACAGCGACTTTCAGCGCCAGGCGGCCATCTGGGGCGTGGCGCTGAGCGAGCCGGTGACCGCCGCAGAGCTGGCGGCTTTTGTCGCGTACTGGCAGGCGGAAGGCCGGCTGTTTCACCACGTGCAGTGGCAGCAGAAACTGGCGCGCAGCGTGCAGATGAACCGCGCCGCCAACGGCGGTCAGCCAAAACGCGATATCACCCAGATCAGCAATACTGATTACGATATTCCCGATGGATTCCGAGGTGAGTGATGAAAACGCCGAACGATCTTTTCAGTCGTCTGAAAAAAATCATGCCTGCGGATGTGCAGCCGAAGTTTAAAAACGGTGCTGAACTGCTGGCGTGGAATCAGGAGCAGGGCCGGCTGCGCTCAGAAGCGATTGTGCGCGAAAACCGCGCCATGAAAATGCAGCGCATTATGGGCCGCTCCGGTATCCGTGAACTGCACATGAACTGCTCGTTCGACAACTATCGCGTTGAGAACGACGGTCAGCGTAAGGCGCTCAGTCTGGCGCGCGAATACGCCGCCGGGTTTGAGAACAGCATCGCCAGCTTCGTGTTTTCCGGTCGTCCCGGCACCGGCAAAAACCATCTGGCGGCGGCGATTGGTAACGATTTGATTCTGCGCGGTAAAAGCGTGCTGATTGTCACCGTGGCCGATCTGATGTCGAGCATGAAAGGCACCTTCAGCGGCGGCAGCGATCTGACGGAAGAGCGACTGCTGCAGGATCTCAGTCATGTCGATCTGCTGGTGATCGATGAGATCGGCATGCAGAGTGAATCGCGCTACGAGAAAGTGATCATCAACCAGATTGTCGATCGCCGTTCGTCGTCGAAGCGACCGACCGGCATGCTCTCTAACCTCGATCCGGCCGGTATGAATACCTTGCTGGGCGAACGGGTGATGGATCGCATGCGCCTCGGTAATAGCCTGTGGGTGCGTTTTGACTGGGAAAGTTACCGCAGCCGCGTGCGCGGCGACGAGTACTGATGCGCCGCAGAAGCGGCAAAAACCCGGATTCAACCCGCGATTAACCGCCGGTGCGGGCTGCTAAACTTACACCTATTACTCTTTGCCAGGTGAGGGTGCGATGAAAGCAGCCGGGAAAGGACCAGCGGTACTTCGACTGAACAACCTCAAGCGGGTGATGGCGCAGCTGCGCACCACCCGTATCACGTCCCGCCAGGATCTGGCGCTGGCGCTCGACCTGAGCAAAAACACCGTTTCCCTGATTATCGATGACCTGCTGGCGCAGGGGCTGATTCACGAGCTCGGCCCGGTTAGCGTGGCGGCGGCCGGCCGGCCCAAAATTGAGATCGAACTGCGCGCCGGCCAGCTGAAAAGCGCGGGCATCATGGTAGAGCGCCAGGCGATTCACTGGCGGGTGTGCGACTACTTTTCGCGTGTGGTGGCCGAACAAACCTGGCGCACCGAAACGGCCGAAGCCGATGGGCTGCTGCACGAGCTGACGGAAGTGTGTCAGACGCTGCGCGCGGCGCATCCGGCACTGCTGGGCGTCGCCATCGGTTTTCCCGGCATCATTGATTCTCAGCGCGGGCGGGTGCATTTTTCTGCGCCGCTCGGCTGGCAGGATATCGATGTGCTGACGCCGCTGCGGCGCGGTGTTGATTTGCCGCTGCGCATCATGAACAACGTCAAAGCAGCCGCGCTGCTGGCGGTGCAGCAGCTGGAGCTCGATAAAGCGCAGAGCCATTTCTATCTGCGTATCGCTGACGGCGTGGGCGGCGCGCTGGTGGAGCGTGGCGAGGTGTTCAGCGGCAGCAGCTGGACCGCCGGTGAGATCGGTCATCTGAGCGTGCAGCCCAACGGTGCGCGCTGCAGCTGCGGGCGGCAGGGCTGTCTGGAAACGCTGGTCAGCCTGCCGGCGATCCAGCAGCAGCTGGCCCGCCGTAAGCCCGGCTTACGCTGGCAGTCCGGCGACAGCGAGCCAGAGATTGTCTATGAGCTGATGACGCAGACCGGTCGCCATCTCGGTCATGCGCTGAGCCAGGTGATGCAGCTGGTCAATCCGGCCAGCATCATCATCGACGGTCCGTGGAATGCGCAACCGGCGTTTGTGCAGGCCGTACAGCAGGCGGCACAGGCCGGCACGCTGGCGTTCACCTTTGCTCATACCGCGCTGCACTTTCTGCCGCAGCGCATCGATCCGGCCAACGGCCTGGCGCTGGCGGTGATAGAACACTACGAACGGCCAGTGTGAACGGCGGCGTCGCGTTTCTTTTTTCGCCCGCCAGCGGGCATAATACGTTGATTGACAGGCTCTCTTTGCGGACCACGCAATGAAAACGCAGCGCATCACTCTGGACGATATTGCGACTCTCGCTGGGGTCACCAAGATGACGGTGAGCCGCTATTTGCGCACGCCGGAAAAGGTGAAGGCGGAAACGGCGGCAAAAATTGCCAGCGTGATGGCCGAAATCGGTTATGTCGCTGAGCAGGAAAATACCGCGGCGTCGCGGCACAATCCGCCGCGCATCGGCGTGCTGATCCCCTCATTCAATAATCAAATCTTTGCCGATCTGCTGGCCGGTATCGAATCGGTCACCAGCGCCCACGGCTATCAGACGCTGGTGGTCAACTACGACTACAATCCGCAGCGCGAAGAAGAGCAGATTGCCACGGTGCTGGCTTTTAACGTGCAGGGATTGATTCTGACCGAGTCGGTGCACACCGTGCGCGCGGAAAAGTACCTCAACGCCGCCACCATTCCGGTGGCCGAAGTGATGGGCTTAAGCGAAACGCCCGGGCGCATTAACGTTGGCTTTGATAATTACCGCGCCGGTTACGACATGACCACCATGCTGCTGGCCAGCGGCAAACAGCGGGTGATTTATTTTGGCTCAATGTCCGATCGTCGTGACCAGCAGCGCTATGCCGGCTATTGCGATGCCGTGGCGGCGGCCGGATTGCCCGCCGGACACATCGTACCCAACAAAGTCTCTTCGGTGTCGATTGGCACCGGCATGATGACGCTGGCGCGCCAGCTCTATCCGCAGATGGATGCCATTCTCTGTACCAACGATGATCTGGCGGTCGGCGTGCTGCAGGAGTGCCAGGCGGCAGGGATTGCGGTGCCGCAGGCGCTGGCGATTGCCGGGTTCCACGGACTGGAGATTGGTCAGGCGACGACGCCGCGGCTGGCCAGTGTGATTACACCGCGCTTTGAGATGGGCAAAGTGGCAACGGAAATTGTGCTGAAGAAGATTAACCAGCAGCCCACCATTGAACAGGTGGATTTGCATTATCAGCTGTCGATGGGCGCCACCATTTGAGCGGTGGCGCTTTGGTGCAGGCGCGACGCGCGCCTGCATGATAACGCTTAGTCGCGTGCGGCGGTGGGCGGCACAATTGACGGCTGAGCGTGATGGGCGCGCTTCAGGAAACGGCTCTCCAGCAGATTCCACGAGGTGTAAGCCAGCGCCAGCGTCATCACAATGGTTAGCCCCAGGCCGACAAACGCATTGGCATCGAACACGCCGAAATGCTGCAGCACCTGAATAATCGGCCAGTGATAAAGGTACATGCCGTAAGAGAGATCGCCGAACTGGCTGATTTTGATCTCTTTACACAGGCTGGTACAGAACAGAATCACCACCGCCGAAAACGCCACCGGCTCAACGATAAACGCGTAATCCGTGCTCTTGAACAGCAGGAACACCACCAGCGACACAATGGTGATCTCTTTCAGGCGATCAAAGGTGGGCTGATGCACCGCCAGCAGGCTGCCAAAGAAGAAGTAGGACGACAGCGCAATAAACTGCTTGGCCAGCGTATCGGCTTTCGGGCCGCTGTACAGCGCGGTGAAGTAGAAGTACCAGGCGCAGGAGATGATAAAAATCGCGCTCCACACCTTCAGCGGGCTTCGCTTCAGCAACGGCACGATGAATGGCAACAGCACATAGAGCGTCAGTTCGGCCTTGATGGTCCACAGCGAACCATCCAGCGGCTGGTTGGGATTGCTGGTAAACACGCCCGGCAGCGATGGCTGAATAAAATTAAGAAACGAGAAGTTGGCAATCAAATATTTAATGGTTTCTTTATTTTTCAGAAAATCCATTAGCGGCAAAGTGGTAAGGCACATGCCAATCACAAAACACATGATAATGGTGAAGATATAAGCCGGTAATATACGTTGCGCGCGCTTAATAAAATAGGAGGTCAGCGATTTACTTCTTAAGTAACTTTTTGCAATAAGAAAACCGCTTATTGCGAAAAATCCTTTGACGGCAAAATCACTATTGAGAAAATGCGCAAGGAAACGGATATCGGCGTTTCGCGTCACCTCAGCAGAATGCACCAGCATTACGATAAAGGCGAGGGAAAGTCGTACGATGTCAAAATTGTTTTTTTCGTTCATGTCAGCATTCTTTCATTGAGTGACGACGTGCCAGGAAAAGCCATGAAAGACTTTGCATGGGTGGTTCGGAATATTCTTATCACAGGCGTTCTGCACTGGCAGATGCAATCTATTAGAATTTTAATCCTCATAAAAAGCAAGCAATGTTCAGGACCAGTAAAATATTCAGATTTTCCCTGGATAACGATGAGAAAGGGCTTATTAATGAAAAAACGCTAATCAGTTGGCTAGCGTTATTTCTGGACCTAACGGAACAGCTGGAAGGTGCGTGAGACCTCATAGCCGACAATCGACTGCTTGCTCGATACCGTGTTGTAGTAGAGGTAGTACAGCACCATCAGAATGGTGACAGCCACGGCAAGCACCTTCTTCAGCTTTCTGGTTTCCCAGATACACAGCGAAATAAGCACCGGCTCAACCTGCAGCAAATAGTTCGCCAGACGACCACCAGAAGCGTAATCCTGCAGCGCCATCCTCAGGCCACTACCGATGGCAAAGGTGACGACCAGAATGTAATAGGTATTAAACTTTTCCGGGTCGAAATTTTTAATTTTGTCGCTCAGCAGCATGTAGCTGAAGATAAACACGAAGCCGATGTTCTTCAGGTTAGACAGCGTCAGAATACCCTGTTCCTGGCGGGAATCCGCATCGGCATAACCCATGGCCCTGTCGCCCAGCGCACCGAGGTGGCTGGAAAGCGCGGCGATCAGTGCCGAACTGCCGAGAAACGCCAGCGGCAGGCTGGCGACCACGATGGCAATCGGGATGTATTTATTTTTACGCACAATCATCGCCAGCGGAATCAGCAGCGCGACAATCGCGGTGGCGTGGCTGATGAACGACAGGATGAAGGTGGTGATCATGCCGGACTTACTGCGCTGCGACATGTGCCAGACAAAGCCCATCAAAAACGCCGAACATAAGCCGAAGCGAATCTGGTTCATGTCTTTGTTGATAAACAGGTGCGCGGAGTAGACGGCGAGCGCTACCAGCGGCAGCGGTGTCAGCTTACGGAAGTAGTGAGCATTGACACCCACGGCAATCACCGCGAAGACAAAGATAAAGATGTCCGGATTGGCGGTAAAAATGCGCGTTACGCCAGCTATAGCGTAAATTGCTGGTTCATAACGGAATTCCACGACTGCGCGCCAGAAACCTTCGATAACAATCTTATCGATAAACTGGGCATAGAAGTCGCGATACTGGAAGTCATCAAGGCCGGTTCCCAGGCCACGAATACCGCCAAAAGTAAAAAGTACTACAACGGCAACAAAATAAAGCCACGTCCTGATTTGCGCTGTGTTTTCATTTTTACTTAACATGATTTCGACAATAGCGACGAAAGTCAGGCTAAGACTTATGATCCAGTAAATTCCCATGGTCACAGATTCTTATAGTTTAAAATTCACTTATAACATACGGCCTTGTTAACGTAAACATGAGAAAAGTCTAATTTTTCCTGGCCCGATATTATATTCAATAGGTTTTGCCATATTTATTTGCTACCGTTTTCACCGGCTTTTTCGATGTGTTCGATTTTTTGCCTTACCTCGCGGTTAGCCGGCGTGTCACTCAGCGATTTTATCCGCTCAGTTTGACTTTTGTTACTGTTTTTATTCAGGATTTGGAGTCAGTGCCATGAGAGGGTTACGGATATTAAGTCTGTTTTTGTTACTGTATCTTCCGGCCGCGTTTGCCAATAAGGAAATTCCGATCTGGCCAAATGAAGTGTCAGCAAATAATAAATTTATTAATTTTAGTAAAAACCCGGCCATTAATAATCGGGCCGTTACCCACGTCGATGCGCCACAAATGATTTATGTTCCGGCAACGGGAAAAAATAATCATGCGGCGGTGCTAATCATTCCCGGTGGGGGTTTTTCTTATATTATGAAAGATCTTGAAGGGCTGGACGTGGCCAATGTGCTCAGCAAGCAGGGCTATGCTTCATTTGTGTTAATTTATCGTCTGCCGCACGACGGTTCGACGCAATATCGCCAGCAGGCTTTTGCCGATACGCAGCGGGCGCTGCGGCTGATTCGGGCTGATGCGCAGCAGTATCAGGTAGCGCCGGACCGCATTGGCGTGATGGGCTTTTCCGCCGGCGCGTTCCTCGCCGCCAACCTGAGCAACAATCCCGATGAAGCGAACTATCAGGCGGTCGACGCGCAGGATAAGGTGTCGGCGCGTCCGGATTTCAGCGCCCTCATCTACCCGGTGCTGTCGCTGAAACAGGGCGTCACTCACCCGGGCACGCGCGCGGCGCTGTACGGGAAAGATCTCAGTGCGCAGCAAATGGCGCAGCTTTCGCAGGAGGATCGCGTCAGCGCACACACGCCGCCGACTTTTCTGGTACAGGCGCTGAACGACGGCACCGCCTCACCGCAAAACGCGCTGGGCATGTTTAACGCACTGCGGCAGAACAAGGTTAATGTGGAGCTGCACCTGTTCCAGCAGGGCGGTCATGGCTTTGGTACCGGGCAGAAACAACATCTGCCGGTGCAAAACTGGCTCACCCTGTTCCACGCGTGGCAAAGCAGCCTGGCGAAGCCGTAGGCGGGATCAACCGCAGTAACGCAGATGCAGTCGAGGAAACGGAATTCCTCCCTGCCAGTTATTCGGAGTCTGCCAGCACACCGCCGGTTAGCCTGGCAGGGATTTGATGATAACCGCGGCACGGCAATTTACCGATCGACACACGTTCATGGTTACCTGCCTGAGCGAGAGGTTGAGCGCTATGTCAAACTGCTGTGTCTCGATAACGCTCAGCAGATGATCTATGAGGCTTCCATTTCATTACGGTGCACGAAAGCAAATAAATCACTCATGGTTTTACAGTGCAGTTTATCCATCAGCCGGCTTTTATAAGTGCTGACGGTTTTATTGCTGACGCCCATACGCGCCGCGATGCGCATATTATTCAGGCCTTTAATGATGTGATGGAAAACCTGGAATTCCTGCGGCGATAGCGATTCAATCATTTTCTTCTCCGCCAGCGTGCTTTCCTGTTCCATTTGCTGCATAAAACCGCTCAGCGGAAAATAGCCGTAACCATTTTGCGTCGCCTGGATGGCACTGACGATCTCTGGCATATCGTTTTTTTTACTGACAAAGCCATTGGCCCCACTGCGCAGGCTCTGCACGGCATACACGTTTTCATTTTTCCCGGAGATGACGATGATTTTTCCTGGAAAACTTTGATCGCGCAACGACTTAACCACTTCAATTCCGTCCAGCGACGGCAGGTCGATATCAATGATGACGATATCCGGCTGCTGCTGCTGAATCAGCGTGACGGCTTCCCGGCCATCAGCGCTTTCGGCCAGCACCGTATGTCCATCCTGTTCCAGCAAATAACGAACGGCCATCCGCGCGATCGGATGGTCATCAACCACAACGACCTGAGCCATAGTTAAGTTTTTCCTGATGAGTGAATGACAGGTCAAACTTTAGGCGCTTATCAGGTTTTATTTATTGCGTATGATCAAGAACAATAAAATAATTATTTGTAGTCTATGTCCTACAAGATGAATTTAATTTTAAAAAGGAATTTATTATTCCGCTCAGGGGAGCTTTATTTCCTGATGGGAAATATACATTCCGCTCCTGGATAACTCAGCTCATTAATCAGGTAACCAACGTGAAATCTCCTTTTCATCGTATTTTTTCTCTGTCGCGTTTTGCCTTTAACTGTTGGCAGAATGATTAACGCGGATGTCTGGTCAGGGCGCCATCCACGCTCAGCCAGGATAAATTGTTGCCGCCGACGCGGTTTGCTACAGTGGCGGGAATTTCAGAGGAAGCCTTCATGCCACGTGATAACCGCCTGTCCCGCTCGCTGCACGCGCTCATTCATCTCGACCGCCATGTAAAACGCGCCACATCTGACGCCATGGCAAAAATGCTCGGCACCAATCCGGTGGTGGTGCGGCGCATGATGTCCGGCCTGCGTGAGAAGGGTTATCTGGTGTCGGAAAAGGGGCACGGCGGCGGCTGGGAACTGAGGGCGGATCTGCGCGATATCACGCTGCTGGATGTGTATCAGGCCATCGGCTCACCGGCGCTGTTAAGTATTGGCCCGGCGGCTGATCCTTCGCCCTGTCTGGTGGAACATGCGGTAGACGCCCGGCTCGATCAGGCGCTCAGTGAGGCCGAAGCGCTACTGCTGCAGCGCTTCAGCCAGATTACCGTGGCGGACATCGCCGAAGACTACCTGCAAAAAATGACCAGCCTTGGGCTGGATCCGCATACCTTTCCGCGCTGCAGCGACTAAACAGCGCGGCCGTTAATCCTGCTTCTGCAATTTGATCTGCGCGTCATGCTTCATAACGTGCGTGGTGACGGCTGCCTGAAACACTTTAAATATGAGGCCGCAGACAAACGTGGCTAGCGTCAGGGTGATAAACGCGGTCATCAGCCAGTCGATCAGCGGTAAACCACTGTTCAGCAGCGTGGGTCGGTAAACCAGCATCGCGGCAAACACCACCCAATGGCTCAGGCAATAAAAACAGTGAAACAGGTGGCCGAGCAAGGCGTGTTTACGTGCGGTCCAGGCCCGTAATCCGGCAAACAGCTCGGTTTGCGTGAGGGTCATGGCGATGCTGGCTGATGCCAGCGCAATCGCCAGACAGACACCTAATTCAGACGTTATAAATGCTTGCATAGACTTTTCTCCTGCATGTCGTTAAGCGCAATAAGAGCTGCTGATCATCTTTCATGTAACTTAAAGTATTACATGATGAGCCATGCCGCAACTGCGGTTTCCTGCGTCTGAACATAGGTGAGTAAATTGGCGAGTTATCGCTATTTATTGGCTTTATGCGCAAACACAGCCACTCACCGCTTTTTTACAATGACGCAGATTGAATGGCAGCACGGCATCAGGAGGAGAGGATGGATATTCACGCAGCATTTATGCATCAGCTGATGATGTGGATAGAAGCGAACATTGAACAAAAGCTCATACTGGAGACGGTCGCGCGTCGCGCGGGTTATTCGCAATGGCACCTGCAACGGCTATTTCGCAGTTACACCGGCGTGGCGCTGGGCAGTTACATCCGCGAGCGAAAACTGACGGCTTCAGTGATTATGCTGCTTAGCAGTAACACGTCGCTAATGCAGATTGCGCTGCAGTTTGGCTTCGATTCGCAACAAACCTATTGCCGCACTTTTCGCCGCATGTTTGATCTGCCGCCGGGCGCGTTTCGCCGCAAATACCGGCACAGCCTGCCGCCGATTGACGGTCCGGCTAGTCTGCTGATGCTGCATCCGCAGAGTCGGCTGGCGTCGTAAAGTATTTGCCCGGCGTGGAACCGAAGGCGGCGCGAAACGCGCTGATATAGCTGCTCACGCTGTCGAAGCCCACCTGCCAGGCAACCTGCTGCACGCTATGGCCGGCCGCCAGTCCTTCCAGCGATTTGAGCAGGCGCGACACCTGACGATATTTACTCAGGCTCATGCCCACCGCGCTGGACCAGTGGCGACTCAGGCTGCGCGCGCTCAGACCAGCCCACTGCGCCAGCTCCAGCCCGGTGCGGGTATCTGTCGGATCGTCCATCAGCAGGCGTGCAATCTGCCGCAGCCGCGGCTCATCCGGCAGCGGCAGGGTGAGTTCCTGCGGCGTGGATTCGTACAGTTCATCAAGAAACACCTGGCCCAGCCGGGAATAGCGCGCGCTGCTCCACAGTTCAGGCTCCAGCACCGCCAGCCGTTCTGCCAGCGGCTCCAGCACGGTCGGGCAGGAGAGCAGCACCGGCCGATCCGGCAGCGGCGCGGCCAGCGCTTCGTCAATCAGCACCGTCCAGCCCAGCACGCGGCCCGGTCCGACAAGGGCATGGTCAAACCACGGCGGAATCCAGCCGACCAGCCGCGGCGGATTGGCAAAAATGCCCGACGGTGTGTTCACCGTCATCAATCCCTGGCGCAGGCAAAACAGCTGCCCGGCGGCATGACGATGCGTGCGTCGCTCGCGATCCAGCTCTTTCGATAATGACACCGCAATGACTTTGGGCGCATCCGGCTGCATCAGCCGCTGGCGCAGCTCTTCCTTACGCGGATCGCCGGAGAACGGAAGGTTGTCGGATGGATGGATGAGCATGGCTAGACCTGAGTGGTGAGTGGCGGAAGATCACCGATGTAGGGTGATGTTTTTAAATTATGGCTTTAATAGATTCATAGCCACTGGTTTTGACCGGAGAGTTGAACCTGACACAAGAACCGGGTAGCTCTCGCATTCATACTACCGATCCCGTCATTCAGCACAAGCCGGTTTACTGAATCCGGCAGCAGATCGCAGCAATAACTAAAAACCTGAAAAATTATGAGCGTTTCGAGCAAAGACAGTGTTGCCCTTATGGTCTGATGACTTTATGAACTTGAGGGTGGTGATTCCGGTTTCATATATGCTTAATGTATACCTGATTTTCAGGCAGCACATTAAACTTGATTTTCGGGCAATTTATTTTTTAATGATTTATATCTAACGAGTCTGATTGAGAGAGTATAAGCCAGAGGCTACTTTAAATTCGCAGGCTTGGTTGTTAATATAAAAAGGTTTTAATTCATTGATTTATATAGCGAAGAGTGGATTGCTGTCTTTTTATTTTATAAATTAAGACGGGTATTAGAACAATGCCACATTGTATTCATATTTCAATCAAACTGGCGTGCCATACCTGGATTTCATGTGGCATTTCATCATTGGATTGTGATATATTAGATTCGAAACAGGATGTCTAATCGGGATGATTTATATGAACGAATATGAGAAAAAGCTGTTTGATAATGGTTTCACTACTAAAGATATCGGTAAGCTCAGGAGTATCGTAAAAAAGGATAAGTCCCAATCGGATACCCTTCAAACTCTGGTTATTGATTTAAGCAAACGTTTTTGGGGAGGAGTTATCGGAGTATCTATATTGATCCTCATAGGATTATATGGCACCCTTAATGCCGATAAATCAGATTTCCTCTCTTATGTGATTGTCCTTGGCTTCGCTTTTTTAGTTATCTATTTCGTTACTCCATTGAGATTATCCTGGAAAGCCTATAGGTTCATTAAGAAAAACGACAATAGTTAATGATTTGCAGGGTTGTTTTGCATTTGATACACATTCAAACCTATTCCAGTCCCTTTTATCGCTGCTCCTGCACCTTTTATAGCAAGGGCGGGCTTGCTCATAGTCTGAACTTTGCGATAATAATCAGCAGGAAGATATTTAAATAATCTCCAGGCCTCCGGCTTTAATGTAAGTTTGAAAATACCATAATAAGAGGTGGTTAAATCAACTACCTGATATGCAAGTAATCCCAGCCTTTGGTCAAATCCAAAAAACTCAGCTATATCCTCATATGCGTCTCTGACCGGATTTGAAGGGTTAGGTACACCTCTCAGCTTTCTAATTCCTTCAATACCTGAACCTACACCATTCATAATGAGTGTTGAACCGGCGATTACGCCTAACACATTGCCTGTTGCTGCAGACCCGACTAATACACCCGCCCCTGCCACAATTTGTAAGCCACTTAGGACAACGCTTATACCGTCAATAACATAACCGATGACCTTTTCATTATCATGGTAGAACTTTACTGATGAGGATATCGTCGCCTGGCCGGTTCTGAGCATCTTATCCTGAATTGAAAGGTTATGAGACTCTTTCTTAAGATTCTGAATGCATTCCTGACATTGTTCATCGCTGGTAGCAGAACGGATGGTATTAAGTTGAAGATTAACGAAGTCCCGTACTTCATCATGGAATCGCATCCTGAGCATTCCATCTTTCAGGTGAATGAGAGAAAGATTGTTAGCCAAGCTTACTAGTTGATTTGCCTGAAGATTACCCATTGTGAGGAAGTAATCTGAAAATCTGTTCTTATTCCAGTAGTTGTCCATAACGATACCTTT
Source organism: Pantoea dispersa (assembly GCF_035783935.1). Taxonomy (GTDB): domain Bacteria; phylum Pseudomonadota; class Gammaproteobacteria; order Enterobacterales; family Enterobacteriaceae; genus Pantoea; species Pantoea dispersa_C. Next base: position 98,313 of record NZ_JALKOV010000012.1, read on the forward strand.
GTGTAAACATAGCTTTCAATTAACAGGGCTAATCAGATCCTAAAATAACTGGAGTTGAAAAGGAAGACAAATGAGCATTGATCTTTTTCTCAAAATTGAAGGCATCACAGGCGAATCTCAAGACTCGAATCATAAGGGATGGATTAATGTTGATTCTTTTACCTGGGGAGCCAGTCAGCCAGGCAACATGAGTGTGGGTGGCGGTGGTGGTGCAGGAAAAGTGCAGTACCGGGACCTAACAGTTCAGACTCATATCGACAAGGCCACACCAGCAGTGATGAAGTATGTTTCGAACGGCAACCATATTAGTAAGGTGGAACTTTCCGCTTGTAAGGCAGGGGGCAACCAAACTGAATATTGCAGGATAACATTGGAAGATGTGCTTATTACCAACGTTCTCTTCAATGGAGCAAACCATTCGGAGCTTTTAGCCTTATCTTATCAGTTTCAGGCTTCAAAAGTTAAAATTCAGTATTGGGAACAGTCTTCCTCTGGCGGTAAAGGTGCTGAGTCGCAGTCGGGATGGGATATTAAAAGTAATAAGGAAGCTTGAATGAGTACGTATCTGAAAGGCACCCTGTAAATATTTAAGGTAGTTCTGTCAGATGCGTTCATTAGCGTTAACGAAATATTAGAGTTAGCGCTAATTAAAGGTTGTAAAAATGATCACCTGAAGCCTTGGCATTCAGAAAGAGAAAATTGGCGGAAGATCACAGGAGTCGAACCTGCCCGGGACCGCTGGCGGCCCCAACCGGATTTGAAATCCGGCCGCCTCACCGGAGACGACGATCTTCCTTTGAAGATGCCGCGCAGTATAGCGGCAATTGGCGGCAAAATCTTGATTTCAGCGGCGTTACTGCACGTTCTCACCGTGATGCTGCCGATACTCTTTCGGCGTGGTGGCATAGCTTTTCTTAAACACCGAATAGAAGTACTGCAGGGAAGGATAGCCGCACATCTGCGAAATTTCATTAATATTCAATGAGGAGCAGGCCAGCAGTTCACGCGCTTTCTCCAGCTTCTCGCGGTGAATCATGGCGTGAATGGTGTCGCCGGTCTCGTCGCGAAAACGCTTTTCCAGATTGGATCGCGACATGCCAATCGCATCCAGCACCTGTTCAACCTTGATGCCTTTACAGGCGTTAAAGCGGATGTAATGCATCGCCTGAATCACCGCCGGATCGCGCAGCGAGCGAAAGTCCGTAGAGCGGCGCGCAATGACTTTGACCGGCGGCACCAGAATGCGTTGCAGCGGCAGCGTTTGCCGATCGAGCAGGCGATGCAGCAGCTTGGCGGCCTGATACCCCATCTGGCGTGTGCCCTGGGCCACCGAAGAGAGCGCCACGCGTGACAGATAGCGCGTCAGCTCTTCGTTATCAATGCCGATTACGCTGAGTTTCTCCGGCACCGGAATTTTCAGGTGTTCACAGGCCTGCAGCAAATGACGCGCACGCGCGTCGGTCACCGCGATAATGCCGGTCTGCGGCGGCAGCGTTTGCAGCCAGTCGGCGAGGCGGTTTTGCGCGTGCTGCCAGTTTTCCGGTGCGGTTTCCATCCCCTGATACACCACGCCCTGATAGCGCTCGCGCATCACCAGCTGGCGAAACGCGTGCTCGCGCTCCTGCGCCCAGCGTTTGCCGCTGGCGGCGGGCAGGCCGTAAAACGCAAAGCGATGAATGCCTTTCTCTTTCAGGTGCAGAAAGGCACTCTCTACCAGCGCAGCGTTGTCGGTGGCGATGTAGTGCACCGGCGGATAATCCTGCTGGCGGTGATAAGAGCCGCCAACGCCGACAATCGGCACCGGCACATTGCGCAGCAGACTCTCGATCGAGCTGTCGTCGTAATCCGCAATGACGCCGTCGCCCAGCCATTCGCGGATGTTGTCGATGCGGCAGCGGAAATCTTCTTCAATGAAGATGTCCCAGTCGGTTTGCGAAGCCTGCAGATACTCGCCGACGCCTTCCACCACCTGGCGGTCATACACCTTGTTGGCGTTAAACAGCAGCGTAATACGGTAACGTTTTTCGTGCATCGTGGCGCGCTCCCTTAAACCTGTTGCGCATTGCATAGCACGGCGGAAAAGGCAGCTGAAATTGTTTGCGCCACATTGTGATCGCCCACGCGATTACACCCGGCGGCGCGTAGCCGTATCCATCCACACCGCCAGCAGTAAAATCGCCCCTTTGACGATGTACTGCCAGAAGGTCGGCACATCCATCATGCTCATGCCGTTATCCAGAGACGCCATGATGAATGCGCCCATCACCGCGCCAGCCACCGAGCCGACGCCGCCGGCCAGGCTGGTGCCGCCAATCACGCAGGCGGCGATGGCGTCCAGTTCGGCAATATTGCCCGCAGAGGGCGAACCAGCACCAAGACGTGAGCTGAGAATCAGACCGGCGATAGCCACCATGACGCCATTGATGGCGAATACCGCCAGCTTGGTGCGCGCCACGTTGATGCCCGACAGGCGCGCCGCGTCAATGTTGCCGCCGATAGCGTAAATCCGCCGTCCGAAGGCGGTGCGCGTGGCCATAAACATGCCGCCAAGCAGCAGCAGTGCCAGCAGCAGGACCGGTGTCGGCACGCCGCGGTAATCGTTCAGCAGCCAGATGGCCCCCAGCACCAGTACAGCGGTAATCGCCTGACGTGCCACCGTGCCACTGGCAGCCGGTTGGGATAACCCCAGCTGCTGGCGACGCAGGCGCAGCCGCCATTGCCAGAGAATAAACAGCGCCAGACCGGCGAAGCCGAAACCAAAGCCAACGCCGCCAGGCAAATAGCTTTGCCCGATCTGCGACATGGCTGGCGTGGTTGGCGCTACGGTGGTGCCATCGGTGATGCCGACCAGAATGCCGCGAAACGCCAGCATGCCCGCCAGCGTGACGATAAACGAGGGCACTTTACGGTACGCGACCCACCAGCCGTTCCAGGTGCCCAGCAACAGGCCAAGCACCAGCGTTACTGCGATGGTTAACGGCAGCGGCCAGCCAAGCCAGACGTCAAAGATGGCCGCGGCACCGCCCAGCAGGCCCATCATCGAACCGACGGAAAGGTCGATCTCCGCCGAGATAATGACAAACACCATGCCCACCGCGAGGATGCCGGTGATGGCGGTCTGGCGCAGCAGGTTAGAGACGTTGCGCGGGCTAAGCCAGGCACCGTCGGTGGTCCAGGTGAAGAACAGGGCGATGAGCACGATCGCCCCCAGCATCACCAGTACCTGCAGATTGAGGCGCGGAAACTTGCCCGGTGCTGGCTTACCCGGCGTTCCGGACAGGCGCTGGCTACTTTCAGTTTTAAGCATAATGTTCGCTCCGCAGGGCAGCTTCCATGACCTGCTCCTGAGTCAGGTTGTCGTTAATCAAATCGGCTTTGATTTGCCCTTCATGCATTACCAATACGCGGTCGCTCAGCCCCAGCACTTCGGGCAGTTCAGAGGAGATAACGATTACCGCGATGCCCTGCTGCACCAGCGCGTTAATCAGCAGATAGATCTCCTGGCGAGCGCCGACGTCGATGCCGCGCGTCGGTTCATCAAGAATCAAAATGCGCGGATTGAGCAGCAGGCATTTGGCAAGGATCGCCTTTTGCTGATTGCCACCGCTGAGACGGCCAATCGCCAGTTCGGGTGAGGAGGTTTTGACACGCAGACGGCGGATAGCATCGTTAATCGCCTGCTGCTCCTGCGCTTCATCCAGCGTGGAGAAGCGATGGCTGTATTGATCGAGCGCGGCCAGCGTGATGTTTTTCCCCACGCCCATCAGCGGCACGATGCCATCTTTTTTCCGATCTTCCGGCACCATGGCGATGCCGTGCGCAATCGCTGCCCGGCAATCGTCGATCTTCACCGGCTGGCCATCAATCCAGATTTCGCCCTGCCAGCGACCGGGCCAGACACCAAACAGGCACTGGACCGTTTCGGTACGTCCTGCGCCCACCAGCCCGGCAATACCGAGAATTTCGCCGCGCTTCAGGCTGAACGACACATTATTGACGCGGCGCACGTGGCGGTTGACCGGATGCCAGGCGGTGAGATTTTCCACTCTAAGCACCGTTTCGCCGATCTCGTGCGGCTGGTGCGGATAGAGCGCGGTGAGTTCGCGGCCCACCATCATCGTGATGATGTCATCTTCACTCAGCCCGGCCGCTGGCCGCGTGGCGATGTGCTGACCATCGCGGATCACACAGATGATGTCCGAAATCGCTTTGACCTCATTGAGCTTGTGCGAAATGTAGATACAGGCAATGCCGTGCTCGCGCAGGTTATTGATGATGCCGAGCAGCACCTCGGTTTCCTGTTCGGTGAGCGACGAGGTCGGCTCATCCAGGATCAGCAATCGTACCTGCTTATTCAGCGCCCGCGCGATCTCCACCAGCTGTTGCTGACCAAGGCCGAGCTCGCCAACTTTGGTGGCCGGCGAAACGTTAAGTTTGACCCGCTCCAGCAGCTGCTGGCAGCGCAGCGTCATGGTTTCATCATCGACCATGCCGAAGCGACCCAGCTCGGCACCGAGGAAAATGTTCTCCATGACCGTAAGCTGCCGCACCAGCGCCAGCTCCTGATGAATAATCACAATGCCTTTGCGCTCGGTGTCGCGGATGGTTTGCGCCTCGATGCGATCGCCAGCAAAGTGAATTTCGCCGTCAAATTCGCCGTGCGGGTAAAGCCCGCACAGCACTTTCATCAGCGTCGATTTGCCCGAGCCGTTCTCACCACACAACGACATGACTTCACCGGCTTCGAGCCGCAGGCTGACCGCATCCAGCGCTTTCACCGCGCCGAAACGCTTGGTGATGTTGTACATTTCCAGCAGCATCGATCTGCTCCTTCGCGTTTCAGGCGCTTAGAGTTCGCTCTGTTTGTGGAAGCCGTCTTTCACCACGGTGCTTTCAATGTTGTCTTTGTTGACCGGAATCGGCTTCAGCAGGCGCGACGGGACGTCTTTCAGGCCATTATTCAGCTTGCTGTTGCTGGCGGGGGTTTTGCCATCGCCCAGTTCCACCGCAATTTTTGCCGCTTCGGTCGCAAGTTCGGTGATGGGTTTGTATACCGTCATGGTTTGCGTGCCGTTCATGATGCGTTTGATGGCGGCGAGATCGGCATCCTGACCGGAAATGGCGACTTTGCCCGCCAGTCCCTGCGCGCTCAGCGCCTGAATGGCCCCGCCGGCGGTGGCATCGTTGGAGGCAACGACGGCATCAATGTGGTTGCTGTTAGCGGTCAGCGCGTTTTCCATAATTTTCAGCGCATTCTCTGGCAGCCAGGCATCGACCCACTGATCGCCCACCACTTTGATGCTGCCGTTATCGATGTAAGGTTTTAACACCTTCATCTGACCGGCGCGGAACAGACGCGCGTTATTATCCACCGGCGATCCGCCCATCAAAAAGTAGTTACCTTTAGGTACCTGTTTAACCAGACTTTCGGCCTGCAGTTCACCGACTTTTTCATTATCAAACGAGATATAAAAATCGATATCGGCATTATTAATCATGCGGTCATAGGCGAGGACTTTAATGCCTTCGCGTTTCGCTTCAGCCACCACATTACTCAATACCTGACCGTTATAAGGAATGATGACCAGCACATCGACACCGCGGTTGATCATATTTTCAATCTGCGAAATTTGCGTCTCTTCATTGCCGTTGGCCGACTGGACAAATACTTTAGCCCCAGACTTTTCCGCCTGGCTGACAAAAATGTCACGGTCTTTCTGCCAGCGTTCCAGACGTAAATCATCGATCGCCATTCCGATTTTCACTTCTTTCGCCAGTCCGGCATGGCTGAACAGGGCCAGCGCAGCGCTGAGGGCTAACAGCGTGTGTTTCATTTTCATCATGGTCATCCTGTAGGTTGAGGCTATTGTCGTTGTAAGGCTATGAACCAAGGGCGGATGAATTGTTGCCCCGCGACGTGAACAACATCAATTACTGATTTTTATCCTGCTATTACGTTTTTTTGTTTATTTGTGATTCTTTGAGCGCGATCGAAATTTTACGCGGCCATCTGTTAAATCCTGCAGCGGCGCTGCGTGCCGGTACGCGATGTAATTAAATACATGGATTTGCGAGCTGCCGCACAAATAATAATTATCTTAAGTTCAGTGTGAAATATCGTAATTGAGCTGAGCGCTCACGCCTCCGCAAAATAACGCTTCACTGCTGACCATTCGGGTCTGATGCTAAGGAGCACAACATGCACGCTTATTTCGACCAGCTTGAGCGCGTTGGTTATGAAGGGGCCAATACCACTAATGCGCTGGCGTTTCGTCACTACAATCCGCAGGAAGTGATTCTGGGCAAAACCATGGCGGAACACCTGCGTTTTGCCGCCTGTTACTGGCACACGTTCTGCTGGAACGGGGCGGATATGTTTGGCGTCGGTGCCTTTGATCGCCCCTGGCAGAAAAATGGCGATGCGCTGCAGCTGGCGCAGCTCAAAGCGGATGTGGCGTTCGAGTTCTTTTACAAACTTAACGTGCCTTATTACTGCTTCCATGATGTCGATGTGTCACCGGAAGGTGATTCGCTGCGCAGCTACCAGCAAAACCTGGCGGTAATGACCGATAAACTGCTGGAGAAACAGCAGGAAACCGGCGTCAGATTGCTGTGGGGCACTGCGAACTGCTTTACGCATCCCCGCTATGCGGCCGGTGCGGCGACCAGCCCGGATCCGGAAATCTTCGCTTGGGCAGCCAGCCAGGTGTGCAGTGCGATGCAGGCGACGCAGACGCTGGGCGGTGAAAACTATGTGCTGTGGGGCGGGCGCGAAGGGTACGAAACGTTGCTGAATACCGATCTGCGGCAGGAGCGCGAGCAGATCGGGCGCTTCATGCAGATGGTGGTGGAGCACAAGCATAAAATCGGTTTCCAGGGAATGCTGCTAATTGAGCCGAAGCCACAGGAACCGACTAAACACCAGTACGACTTTGATGTCGCGACGGTCTACGGTTTTCTCCGGCAGTTTGGTCTGGAAAAAGAGATCAAAGTGAATGTGGAAGCCAACCACGCCACGCTGGCGGGCCACTCTTTCCATCATGAAATTGCGACGGCGATTGCGCTGGGCATCTTCGGTTCGGTCGATGCCAACCGCGGTGACAGCCAGTGCGGCTGGGATACTGACCAGTTCCCGAACAGCGTCGAAGAAAACGCGCTGGTGATGTACGAAATCCTGAAAGCGGGCGGGTTCACCACCGGCGGCTTAAACTTTGATGCCAAAGTACGGCGCCAGAGCACCGACAAATACGATCTGTTTTATGGCCACATCGGCGCGATGGATACCATGGCGCTGGCGCTGAAAGTGGCGGCGCGGATGGTGAGCGATGGCGAGCTGGATAAGCGCGTGGCGCAGCGCTATAGCGGCTGGAATGGTGAGTTCGGCCAGCAAATTCTGAAAGGCGAGTTTTCTCTTGCCTCGCTGGCGGCGCATGCTCAGCAGCAGCAACTCAATCCGCAGCATCGCAGCGGACGCCAGGAGCAGCTGGAAAATCTGGTGAATCATTATCTGTATAATTTCTAATCCATCGGGAGCGAAGCATGGTTATCGGGATCGATTTAGGCACCTCCGGCGTCAAAGTGGTGCTGCTGGATGCGCACGGCCAGGTTCAGGCAACGGCGAGCGCGCCGCTGCAGGTGATGCGTCCGCAGCCGCTATGGAGTGAACAGGATCCCGAGAGCTGGTGGCAGGCTACCGACAACGCCATGCAGGCGCTGGCGCAACAGCACGATTTACGCGAAGTCAGCGCCATCGGCTTCAGCGGCCAGATGCACGGCGCGACGCTGCTGGACGCTGCGCATCAGGTGCTGCGTCCGGCGATACTGTGGAACGACGGACGCAGCAGCGCGCAGTGTCACGAGCTGGAGCAGCGCGTGTCGTCGTCGCGTCAGATTACCGGCAACCTGATGATGCCGGGTTTTACCGCGCCCAAATTGTTGTGGGTGCAGCAGCATGAACCGGCGATATTTGCGCAGGTAGCAAAAGTGCTGCTGCCGAAAGATTATCTGCGCTGGCGGATGAGCGGCGATTTCGCCACCGATATGTCAGATGCGGCCGGAACGATGTGGCTGGATGTGGCACAGCGCGACTGGAGCGATGCGATGCTGGCGGCATGCGGGCTGAACCGCAGCCACATGCCGCAGCTGTTTGAGGGCAACCAGATTACCGGCACGCTGCTGCCGGAGATCGCGGCGCGCTGGGGTATGGAGCCGGTGCCGCTGGTGGCCGGCGGCGGCGACAATGCGGCTGGCGCCGTGGGCGTTGGCATGGTTGAGCCAGGGCAGGGCATGCTGTCGCTCGGCACTTCCGGCGTCTATTTCCTGGTGAGCGAAGGCTATCTCAGCAATCCGCAACGCGCCGTGCACAGTTTCTGTCATGCGCTACCGCAGCGCTGGCATCTGATGTCAGTGATGCTGAGCGCCGCCGCCTGCCTGGACTGGGCCGCAGCGCTGACCGGCTGTGACGACGTGCCGCACCTGCTGGCCGAAGCTGAACGTGCCAGCGCGCAGGCCACGCCGGTGTGGTTTTTGCCTTATCTTTCCGGCGAGCGCACGCCGCACAACAATCCGCAGGCGCAGGGGGCTTTCTTTGGCCTGACGCACCAGCACGGCCGTGCAGAACTGGCGCGCGCGGTGCTGGAAGGCGTGGGCTTTGCGCTGGCGGAAGGCATGGATGCGGTGCATGAGTGTGGCGTCCAGCCCAACACGGTGATGCTGATTGGCGGCGGTGCGCGCAGCGCGTACTGGCGGCAGATGCTGGCAGACATCAGCGGACTGACGCTGGATTACTGTCACGGCGGCGAAGTGGGACCGGCGCTCGGTGCCGCGCGTCTGGCGCAGCTGGCGGTAGACCCGACCAGCGAGTGGCCGGCACCGGCGTTAGTGCAGCGCCATCAGCCGGACGATGCGCAGCATCAGGCCTATCAGCCGCGCCGTGCGCGCTTTGCACAGCTCTATCAGCAGCTGCTGCCGCTGATGTCCTGATTTGGCGGGTTGATGGCCGGATAAGGTCGCAAGGCGTGAGCAGAGTCGGGTATGATGGGAAGTATCGCTGAAGATACGTGGCCGGATTTGGCTGCGTGTCTTCGCCCATCATTACCCCTTTATCGCCTGAGGAACCCACCATGCCGCAGCCCGTCTATTTTCTTGTCCTGCCGGGCGTCATGGCGCTCGACCTCACCGGGCCAGCAGAAACGCTGCAGCTGGCGGGCGGTCACTTCGCGCTGCATTACATCGGCCCGCAGGCGAGCGTCACCTGCTCGACCGGCATGACCATTGCTGATATTGCACCGCTGCCCGCCACGCTGCCTGATAACAGTCTACTGATCGTGCCCGGCGTGTTCGATTCCCGTATCTGGTTCGACACCGAAGCAGCCAGGCAGGCACGCGACTGGCTGCGCCAGCAGCACGACGCGATTCACTCGCGGCGCGTTACCCTCGTGTGTATTTGCTCCGGCGCGCTGCTCTCCGCGCAGGCTGGCCTGCTGGATGGCGTACAGTGCACCACGCACCATGATGTGTTGCCGCGCCTGAAAGCTGCCGCCCCCGCTGCGCTGGTGAAAGACAACCGCGTGTTTGTGGAAGATGCCGGGATCTGGACCAGCGCGGGGATTACTGCCGGTATCGATCTGGCGCTGCACCTGATCAACCGTCTGTGCGGCGCGCGGCAGGCGCTTACGGTGGCACGGGAGATGGTGGTGTGGTTCCGCCGCTCGGGTGACGATCCGCAATTGTCGCCGTGGCTGCGGTACCGTAATCATCTGCATCCGGCGATTCATCGCGCGCAGGACGCGATGATCGCGCATCCGGAACATGACTGGTCGCTGGGCGCGCTGGCCGAACGCGCCCACGTCAGCGAGCGCCATCTGACGCGCCTGTTTCGCCAGCATCTGGGTATCAGCGTGCGGGAATACCACGAGCAGCTGCGGCTGGTGATTGCGCGCCAGCGCCAGCAGCAGGGAGAAGCGGCGGAGAAAGCGGCGCTGGCCGCCGGCTTCTCCTCGGCACGCCAGCTGCGCCGCGCCCGGCAGCGCTGGGACGATCAGCTCACCAGATGATGCTTGTCCACGCGTTTCAGCAGCATCGCCAGCAGCAGGCTGCCCAGCAGGGTTACGCCAAAGACCCATGGCAGATCCAGCCACGGCCGCGACATATCGTCGTAATGATGGGTACGCAGATAGTGAATGAACAGCGCATGGAAACCATAAATTGGCAGCGAATAGCGTGAAATGGTCGCCAGCAGCGGCAGCGGCCGGTGGTTCAGCACGTTTTTAAACAGCACCAGCAGGCTAATCGCGGCGATAAACACCAGCGGACCACAGTAAAGATACCAGGTGTCGTTAAACGCGCCATTAATTTTAAGCATCTGTCTGGTGCCGAGCGCGATACCGATGACGCAGGCGATAAAACTCACCCCGGCCAGCCAGCTGATGCCGCGCCTGTCGGTCTCCATCACGCCAATCGCCCGTCCGAGCAGCGCATACAGCAGGTAGTAAATCGAGTCGCCGCTGACATACAGATTGACCGGCAGCCAGTGGAACGGCCCCAGCGACTGGCTGACGGTATTCGGATTGGCGATCACCGCGAGCACCAGCACCAGCAGCGCCACATAGCGCGGCGGCACATTTTTCACCTGAATCAGCGGCGACAGCAGGTAGATGCCGATGATGGCGAAGAAGAACCACAGGTGATAGAACACCGGCTTCTGCAATAGCTTGAGCAGCGATCGACCTTCGCTGATCGGCGTCAGCCAGGTGATGTAGGCCAGCGCGACGGCGCTGTAGAACAGCAGGCACAGCACAATGCGCAGCAGATGGCGGCCCTGCGCGCTGCGTTCGCCAAAGAACAGATAACCGGAAATCATGAAGAACAGCGGCACGCAGACGCGCGAAGCCGAGTTGAGCAGGTTGGCGACGTCCCAGCTGGGCCCGGTGACCGCCATCGGTCCGGTGATGTACCAGGTGGTGGTGTGAATGACGATCACCATCAGACAGGCGACCGCGCGTAAGTTATCAATCCAGCAGATTTTTTGCGACATGGCTTCCTCGTGCGAACTCCGTGCGAAGAAGGGTAGCCAGTGCGCAGCAGGCCAACAACCCCACGGCCTGGATTTCGGAGCTCTCTGTTAACCGCCGCACAACCGCACCGGTCAGCGCCAGGATTTCCGGCTGCACAATGCGCGGTCAAAGGGTATACTGTCGCACTCTTTTTAAATCCACCCGTATCGCGTGCGAATTCAACATGCAAAAGTTTGATACCAAGACCTTTCAGGGCCTGATCCTGACCTTGCAGGATTACTGGGCGCGTCAGGGCTGCACCATCGTCCAACCGCTGGACATGGAAGTGGGCGCTGGCACTTCTCACCCTATGACTTGCCTGCGTGCTCTCGGGCCAGAGCCGATGGCCAGCGCTTACGTGCAGCCTTCGCGCCGTCCCACCGATGGCCGCTACGGTGAAAACCCGAACCGTTTACAGCACTACTACCAGTTCCAGGTGGTGATTAAGCCGAACCCGGACAACCTTCAGGAGCTGTACCTTGGATCGCTGAAAGAGCTCGGTATCGACCCTGGCGTGCATGACATTCGCTTCGTTGAAGATAACTGGGAAAACCCGACGCTGGGTGCCTGGGGTCTCGGCTGGGAAGTGTGGCTGAACGGCATGGAAGTCACGCAGTTCACCTACTTCCAGCAGGTCGGCGGCCTGGAGTGTAAGCCGGTGACCGGCGAGATCACCTACGGTCTGGAGCGTCTGGCGATGTATATCCAGGGCGTGGACAGCGTGTACGATCTTACCTGGAGCGACGGCGCGTTCGGTAAAACCACCTACGGTGACGTGTTCCACCAGAACGAAGTGGAGCAGTCGACCTACAACTTTGAGTACGCCGACGTCGATTTCCTGTTCAGCTGCTTCGAGCAGTATGAAAAAGAGGCACAGCAGCTGCTGGCGCTGGAAAAACCGCTGCCGCTGCCGGCCTATGAGCGCATCCTCAAAGCCGCGCACAGCTTTAACCTGCTCGACGCGCGCAAGGCGATCTCGGTGACCGAGCGTCAGCGCTATATCCTGCGTATCCGCACCCTGACGAAAGCCGTGGCGGAAGCCTATTATGCCTCCCGCGAGGCACTCGGCTTCCCTATGTGCAACCGTAATAAGTAAGAGGCAGCCATGACCGATAAAACTTTCCTGGTGGAAATTGGCACCGAAGAGTTGCCTCCGAAAGCCCTGCGTAGCCTGGCAGAAGCCTTTGCTGCGCACTTCACCGCTGAGCTCGACAGCGCCGGTCTGGCGCATGGCGACGTCAGCTGGTTTGCCGCACCGCGCCGTCTGGCGCTGAAAGTGGCGCAGCTGTCAGCGGCGCAGCCCGATCGCGAAGTGGAAAAGCGTGGCCCGGCGGTCGCTGCGGCGTTTGATGCCGAAGGCAAGCCGACCAAAGCGGCAGAAGGCTGGGCACGTGGCAACGGCATCACCGTTGAGCAGGCTGAGCGTCTCAGCACTGACAAAGGTGAATGGCTGGTGCATCGTGCTGCGGTAAAAGGCGAAAGCGCGCAGGCGCTGCTGCCGGCGATGGTCGCGACCGCGCTGAGCAAGCTGCCAATTCCAAAACTGATGCGCTGGGGCGCCAGCGACGTGCAGTTCGTGCGTCCGGTGCACACCGTAACGCTGCTGCTGGGCGATGAGCTGATTCCGGCTACTATCCTCGGCATCCAGTCCGATCGCGTCATTCGCGGCCACCGCTTCATGGGCGAGCCGGAGTTGACGCTGGACAATGCCGATCAGTATCCGCAGCTGCTGCAGGAGCGCGGTAAAGTGATCGCCGATTACGCCACGCGTAAAGCCAAAATCAAAGCCGATGCGGAAGCCGCCGCGCAGCAGCTGGGCGGTAAAGCCGACCTGAGCGATAGCCTGCTGGAAGAAGTGGCGTCGCTGGTGGAGTGGCCGGTGGTGCTGACGGCGAAGTTTGAAGAGAAGTTCCTCGCGGTGCCAGCGGAAGCGCTGGTGTACACCATGAAAGGGGATCAGAAATACTTCCCGGTGTACGCGGAAGATGGCCAGCTGCTGCCCAACTTCATCTTCGTCACCAACATTGAATCGCGCGATCCGCAGCAGATCATTGCCGGTAATGAAAAAGTGGTGCGTCCGCGTCTGGCCGATGCCGAGTTCTTCTTCAACACCGACCGCAAAAAGCGTCTGGAAGATAACCTGCCGCGTCTGGAAACCGTACTGTTCCAGAAAGAGCTGGGTACGCTGCGTGATAAAACCGACCGTATTCAGGCGCTGGCTGGCTGGATTGCCGCGCAGATTGGCGCTGATGTCAATCACGCCACGCGCGCCGGGTTGCTGTCGAAGTGTGACCTGATGACCAATATGGTGTTCGAGTTCACCGACACCCAGGGTGTGATGGGCATGCACTACGCGCGCCACGATGGCGAAGCGGAAGATGTGGCGGTCGCGCTCAATGAGCAGTATCAGCCGCGTTTCGCCGGTGACGATCTGCCGTCCAGCCCGGTGGCCTGTGCGGTGGCGATTGCCGATAAAATGGATACCCTGGCCGGTATCTTCGGCATCGGACAGCATCCGAAAGGCGATAAAGACCCGTTTGCGCTGCGTCGTGCCGCGCTGGGCGTGCTGCGTATCATCGTGGAGAAGAACCTGCCGCTCGATCTGCAAACCCTGACGGAAGAAGCGGTGCGCCTGTACGGCAGCAAGCTGAGCAACGCCAATGTGGTCGATGATGTCATCGACTTCATGCTGGGCCGTTTCCGCGCCTGGTATCAGGAAGAGGGGCACAGCGTTGACACCATTCAGGCGGTGCTGGCGCGTCGTCCAACCCGTCCGGCTGATTTCGATGCACGTATGAAGGCGGTTTCGCACTTCCGTACGCTGGAAGCGGCTTCGGCGCTGGCAGCGGCTAACAAGCGCGTGTCGAACATTCTGGCGAAAGCCACCGAAACCCTGAACGACAGCGTGCAGGCGTCACTGCTGAAAGAGAACGCTGAAATTCAGCTGGCGACCTTTGTCACCGCGCTGGGCGACAAGCTGCAGCCTTACTTTGCGGAAGGCCGCTATCAGGATGCCCTGGTGGAGCTGGCGCAGCTGCGCGAAGCGGTGGATAACTTCTTCGACAACGTCATGGTGAACGCCGAAGACGACGCGGTGCGCATCAACCGCCTGACGCTGCTGGCGCAACTGCGCCAGCTGTTCCTGCAGGTGGCGGACATTTCGCTGCTGCAGTAAGCGATGGGCAGAAGTGAACCGAAGGGACGAGCAATCGTCCCTTTTTTTGTTTCAGGCGGCAGAAGAAGTGAACAGGCGCGCGTCGCGCAGCAGATGATCGTTGCCGCGACGGCGGGTAAAACCGCTGCGGTCAAAGAATTCCAGAATCTGCACTGCGACTTTGCGGCCGGTGCCCAGCTGGTTGCGGAAGTCGGCGGCGCTGGTGCTGCCCCCGGCGGCCGCGCGCTGGCGAATCAGATCGGCGAAGATCTGGATCTGCGCGCTGCGGTAGTAGCGATCGCGCACGATCGCTGTGATATGGCCAAGACGCGCCGCGGTCAGCAGTAACCGGCGAATTTGCTCTTCATCGCGCTGCAGCGCGTCAGCAATATCGCGTACCCACAGCGGCTGGTCGCCGAACAGCGGCTCGACCTGCTGCCACAGCGTGGCCTCCTGCGAATTAAAGCGCGGCGCGAAATCGGGCAAATGCAGCCAGCCCTGTTTCTGCCGCAGCTTGCCCTGTGCCAGCGTCTGGTCAATTAATCCCAGCACCAGCGCTGCCGGCGGATGCGGCAGGGCGACGCGGCGCAGGCGATCGTGGCCAATGCCCGGCAGCTCCGGATGCTGCTGGTGGAAAGTGCTGAGCGCCTCCCGTAAACGTTGCTGCCAGGCGCTGGCCTGCGCGGCGCTCATCAGGCTGGCGCCCAGCCGCACTGGCTCCAGCGGCAGCAGCAGCGCGTCCAGCGCCGGCACGGTGAGCTGGCGCGCCCAGCCGAGCTCGTCATACGCGGCCGGTTGATACGCCAGATGCGCCTGCAGACTGGCGCTGTCATCCTGCGCCGCGGCCAATTGCTGCAGCCAGCGCTGGTAATCCGGCTGACGCTTACCGCGCTTCTTGCTGTCGCACAGCAGCACGCGCCCGCCGCCCAGCGTGTGCTGCGCATTGCTGTCGCGGATAATTATCCGATCGTTTTCCGCCAGCCACAGCGGCTGGTTAAGCACCAGTTCAGCGATATCGTCCGTGAGCTGGGTTAAGCGTCCGGTGACGTGGCTGGCGGCGTGATGGAGATGCACCGGCAGTGAGGCCGTTTTCAGCGGCTGCAGCAGGCGCAGTGCGACGATCAGCCGCTGCGTGCCGGCGGGACGTGCCTGCGCCAGCAGCCAGTCGCCGCGCGTAATCTGTGCTTTTTCTACGTCACCGACAATGTTCAGCGCGATGCGCTCGCCCGCCTGCGCACGCGTCACCGGCTGGTTCTGCGCATGCAGCGCCCGCACGCGCAGCGGCAGGTTCAGGCTGCTGAGCCACAGCGTATCGTCCACGCTAACCTCACCGCTCAGCGCGGTGCCGGTGACCACCAGCCCGGTGCCTTTCAGCGTGAAAGCGCGGTCGATGGCGAGCCGGAAACGGCGGCCAGGTTCAAACGCCGGTGCGCTCAGGCTGCTGAGGTGCTGGCGCAGCGTCTCAATGCCCTGCTGCGTATGGCTGCTGGTAACAAACTGCGCTGCCGCTGGCCAGCCGAGCTGCTGTGTCAGCTGCGCGACCTGCTGCTGGACTTCCGCGATGCGTGCGGCGTCAACGCGGTCGGCTTTGGTGAGCGCCACGCTCAGCGGTGGCTGTCCGGCAAGGCTCAGCAGCTGTAAATGCTCGCGCGTCTGCGGCATCACGCCATCGTCACAGGCCACCACCAGCAGCGCATGGTGAATGCCGCCGATACCGGCCAGCATGTTGGCGAGAAATTTTTCATGGCCGGGCACATCGATAAAGCCCAGCGTGCGGCCATCCGGCTGCGGCCAGTAGGCGTAACCGAGATCGATGGTCATGCCGCGCCGTTTCTCTTCCGGCAGGCGATCGGCATCAACACCGGTCAGGGCCTGCAGCAGCGCAGTTTTGCCGTGATCGACGTGTCCGGCCGTGGCAATAATCATGGTACTAAAGTCCGTATCAGGGCGGCTTCGTCATCAAGGCAGCGTAAATCGAGCCACAGCTTGCCGTCCTGCAGGCGGCCAATCACCGGCCGCGCCAGCTGGCGCCAGCGCTGCGCCAGAGCGTTGAGGTGGCTGCCGTGACCGTCGCGTGGCGTAAAGGTGATGGCGAAGCTGGGTAAACGCTCAACCGGCAGCGAACCGCTGCCAATTTGCGAGGAACAGGCGGCGATCGCCAGCGAAAAATCGGCGCTGAAGGCGTGCTCCAGCGCCGGCATCAGACGTTCGGCCTGTTGCAGAATATCGTGCGCGCTGCGCGTCAGCAGGCGCAGTGTCGGCAGCGCTTCATGCAGGGTTTCCGGCTGACGATAGAGCTGCAGCGTCGCTTCCAGCGCCGCCAGCGTCATTTTATCGACGCGCAGCGCACGCTTCAGCGGATGCTGTTGCAGCTGGTCAATCAGCGCTTTTTTGCCGACGATAATCCCGGCCTGCGGGCCGCCGAGCAGTTTGTCACCGGAGAAACTCACCAGGCTGACGCCGGCCGCAATCAGCTGCTGCGGCATCGGTTCAGGCGGCAATCCGTACGCCGTCATATCAATCAGCGAACCGCTGCCGAGATCGCTGATCACTGGCAGGCCGTGCGCGTCACCTAACTGCACCAGTTCCGCTTCCGATACGGCATGGGTGAAGCCCTGAATCTGGTAATTACTGGTATGTACCTTCATCAGCAGGCCGCTATCGTCAGCGATCGCGCTGCGATAATCCTTCAGATGGGTGCGATTGGTGGTGCCGACTTCGATAAGACGGCAGCCGGCCTGGCGCATCACGTCGGGAATGCGGAACGCACCACCAATCTCCACCAGCTCGCCGCGCGACATAATCACGTCCCGGCCCGCTGCCAGGCTGGCCAGCATCAGCAGCACCGCAGCGGCGTTGTTATTGACGACGCAGGCTGCCTCGGCGCCGGTCAGCTCGCACAGCAGTGCGCTGACTGCCCGATCGCGATGGCCGCGCGCCGCGTCGTCCAGCGCATACTCCAGCGTTACCGGCTGGCGTAAACAGGCGCTGACCGCCGCGATCGCGCGATCGCTAAGCTGTGCGCGGCCGAGATTGGTGTGCAGCACGGTGCCGGTCAGGTTAAACACCGGACGCAGCGCGCTTTGCTGCTGCTGTTGTGTGCGGCGCAGCGCTTCATCCGGCCAGCTGGCGTGCCAGTGCGGTAACGATTGATGTTGCTGAATGTGGTCGCGCGCCTCCTGCTGCATGCCGCGCAGCTGACGCGTGATAAAGGCAGTACCGGTTTGTGCCAGCAGCGGCTGCAGCGCCGGATCGCGCAGCAGGCTGTCGATGGCAGGGAGCTGACTGTAGAGGGCTTTCATCACATCACTTAGTGGGTGGGCGGAACCGTACGGGCAAAGCTTTCCCGCTCGAACAGGGTTTCTGCCAGTTTAACCAGCGCCGGGCGATTGACGCACCAGTTGGGCAACACGCGGCGAAAATTGAGATAGCCCAGGGTGCAGCCGGTGGCGATATCGGCGAGGTTGAGCGTGCCGCTGTTGAGCAACTCGCCCTGCGCGGCGGCGGTTTCCAGCGCGTCGAGGCCGCGGGCGATTTTCTCGCGATTACGCAGCAGCACCTCTTCCGATTGCCGATCGCCAGGACGCATCTGTTCGCGCACGATCATCACCGCCGCATCATTGATGCCGTCGGCCAGCTTCTCCAGCTGGCGGATCTGCAGGGCGCGCAGTGCGTCGTCGGGCAGCAGGGCGGGCGCATCGCCACGCAGCTCAATCACCTGAGCAATAATCGAGGAGTCGAACCAGGTCAGCTGCTGGTCATCAATGAACGCCGGCACTTTGCCCAGCGGATTGTATTGCGGAACGTGGCTGTCGGGCTCCCACGGAGAGTGGTTGACGAATTCAAACACCAGGCCCTTTTCCAGCAGGATCACTGAGATTTTGCGTACAAACGGGCTGGTATAGCTGCCAATCAGTTTCATCAGATGTCTCCGTTGCGATAAATGCCAGGCTCCACATTGTAGCGGCGCGATTTATCGCGCAGGGTTTGATGGTGCAAAACCGCGCGATAAATCGCGCCGCTACAAATCGCAGAATGATTAAATTTACTGCATCAATCCCCGGGAAACATAAACGGATTCAGGCTGCTGCGCGCGAATCCTTCCTGCTCCATGCGGGCATCCAGCACCAGCGAGGCGAGATCGTCGGCCACCGGTTCCAGCGCCGGATCTTTCTCCTGGTATAGCATCTTCAGGTAGGTACCGCAGTCGCCGCAGCTTTCGGCTTTCACGGCGGCCTGCTCGCTGTCCAGCGACCAGTAGTGCAGATCGCGCGTCTGCTCGCAGTTTGAGCACTTGCTGCGCACCACGTACCACTCGCTTTCGCACAGGTTGCAGTGTAGATAGCGCAGGCCCTGCTGGCCAACGTCCATGTGCACCACGCTGGCGACCGGCACGCTGGCGCACACCGGGCAGAACTGACGATGCTCGCCATATTCGGCCCGCGCTTTGCCGGGGATCATTGACGCCATCTGCGCCCAGTAAATCGACAGCGCCGCCCAGATGAACGGGGCTTTATCACTGCTGACCTGGGCGAATTCGCCCTCCAGCAGCGCGCTGGCAAGGGTTTCCAGCTCGGTGGACGAGGCCTTCTCCAGATTCTCCAGCACCGCCAGCGCCTGGCCGCTCATCTCTGGCTTCAGCTCGGCGATCAGCGAATGCAGCAGCCGTTGCCAGTGCACATCGCGCGGATAAGTGTGGATATCCAGCGGCGGTTTGCCCTGCTGCGCGCTCTCTGCCAGCCGCTGATGCAGATCGATCTGCAGCGGATGGTCATACAGCACGATTTCCTGGGCCTGTGCGATCACTGCGGCAAATCGCAGATAGTCGCCCAGCGGATTTTTCGCCGCCAGATCACGCAATCGCGCCGCACGGCGGCTGTAGAGATTTTTCAGCCGGGGGAAAAGTAACGGCGGAACTTGCTCCGCCGTGTTCTTTTCGCTCTTCTCCAGCTGCTCCTGCGGGATGATGCGAATACTCATCAGGGACGTTTTTCCTGTTGTGTTTGGCGTTGGCGCTGCTCGCGATACCAGCGTGGATGATGTTTCTTCGCCCACGCGGCCGGGACCCAGCCCTCAACCATGGCGGTAATGGTGCCTTTCACCCACAGGGCGGCATAAATATGCACCATAATCGTCATGATCAGTGCCACAGCTGAGACCGAATGCACCACCAGCGCGGCGCGAATCAGCGGAATGGTGAAGTACCCGGCGAACCAGGGGCGCCAGATAACAATTCCGCTCACCAGCAGCAAGACTAAGCTGATGATAGCAGCCCAGAACACACACTTCTGCCCGAAGTTGTATTTGCCGGTATCGCCCACCTCTTCGTTACGCACGATTTTGCGGATATTTTTCGCCCATACCAGATCTTCGCGCTGGATAAGATTGTGCTTCCAGTAGCGTAAAAACATGATAATAAAGGCAGCAAACATCACCACGCCGACGAACGGGTGCAGGATACGCGCCAGCTGCGGCGTGCCGAGCACGTGCATCAGCCAGTTAAACGACGGGAAAAAGAAACCCAGTCCGCTGAGTGCGGCAAACACAAAACAGAACGCGACAATCCAGTGATTGATGCGTTCCGGCGCGCTGTAGCGCACCAGACGATCGCGCTTTTTCATCATTCGCGCTCCTCTTTTTCATGCAGCTTCTCATCGTCATCCTCTTCCACCCGGTTCGGACCGACCCCGATGTAGTGGAACGCCGCGGCGGCGAAGGTGGCGGCAAAGCCGATGGCGGCCAGCGGTTTCCAGACGCCTTTCCAGAAGGTGACCGCCGGGCTGATGCTCGGGTTAGCCGGCAGGCCATGATACAGCTGCGGTTTGTCGGCGTGGTGCAGCACGTACATGACGTGGGTACCGCCAACGCCAGCCGGATCGTACAGCCCGGCGTTAGCGTAGCCGCGCGTGTTCAGTTCGGCGACGCGATCGGCGGCCAGCTGCTGCATATCGCTTTTGCTGCCGAAATGAATCGCCCCGGTCGGACAGGTTTTCACGCACGCCGGTTCCTGACCAACATTAACGCGATCGACGCACAGCGTGCATTTATACACGCGGTTGTCGTCTTTATTCAGCCGCGGCACGTCAAACGGACAGCCGGCGATGCAGTAGCCGCAGCCAATACACTGCTCTGACTGAAAATCGACGATCCCGTTGGCGTACTGAATAATCGCGCCTTCCGACGGACAGGCTTTCAGGCAGCCGGGATCGGCACAGTGCATGCAGCCATCTTTGCGGATCAGCCACTCCAGCTTGCCGTGCTCCTCGACTTCCGAGAAACGCATCACCGTCCAGGATTTGGCGGTCAAATCCGCCGGGTTGTCATACACCCCGACGTTATGACCGACCTCGTCGCGGATGTCGTTCCACTCTGAACACGCCACCTGACACGCCTTACAGCCGATGCAGGTGGTAACGTCGATCAGTTTCGCCACTTCCTGCTGATGGTCACGCGCCTGCGGGGCAGGCGTGAAACCATTGGTGGCGGAGCGGCGGATAATGTCTTGCGATTGATAAGCCATCTTCGTTCTCCGTTACACCTTCTCGACGTTAACCAGGAACGCCTTAAACTCTGGCGTTTGCGTGTTGGCGTCACCGACAAACGGCGTCAGGGTATTGGCGATAAAGCCTTTTTTCGCCACGCCCTGATAGCCCCAGTGAATCGGGATGCCAATGGTATCGACAGTTTTGCCATCGACGTTGAGCGGACGCAGGCGCTTGGTGACCACCGCTTTGGCTTTGATATAGCCCCGGTTAGAACTCACCTTCACCGTATCGCCCTGAGCGATGCCGAGCTTGTTCGCCAGCTTCTCACCAATTTCCACAAACTGTTCCGGCTGCGCGATGGCGTTAAGCAACGCGTGTTTGGTCCAGTAGTGGAAATGCTCGGTCAGACGGTACGTGGTGCCGACATAGGGGAACTGCTCCGCTTTGCCCATCGCCGCCAGATCGTCTTTGAACACGCGTGCGGCCGGATTCGAGACCACGTTAGGGTGCAGCGGGTTAGTGCCAAGCGGCGTTTCAAACGGCTCGTAGTGCTCCGGGAACGGTCCTTCCGCCATTTTGTCGATGGCGAACAGGCGACCCATGCCTTCCGGCTGCATGATAAACGGCCCGACATTGCTGCCCGGCGCGGCCGTGCTGTAGTCCGGAATATCCATGCCGCCCCATTTGCTGCCATCCCATTTGAGGATCTGACGTTTCGGATCCCACGGATTGCCCTGCGGGTCGGCGGAGGCGCGGTTATACAGGATGCGGCGGTTCAGCGGCCACGCCCAGCTCCAGTTCAGCGTATTGCCCAGCCCGCTCGGATCGGTGTTATCGCGGCGCGCCATCTGGTTACCGTCCGGCGTCCAGCTGCCGGCGAAAATCCAGCAGCCGCTGCTGGTGCTGCCATCATCTTTCAGATGGGCAAAGGTGCTGAGCTGCTGGCCTTTTTTCACCAGCAGCGTGCCTTTGTCATCGTAGATATCCGCCAGCGCCTTGCCGTTGCTCTCCATCGCCACCTCTTCCGAGGCCGGATTGTCGGGCGTCAGGTAGTTCCAGGTCATGTTCAGAACCGGTTCTGGCTGCGCGCCACCTTCGCGTGCGTACATCTCACGCAGGCGCAGATAGATACCGGAGAGAATTTCGCCGTCGTTGAGCGCTTCGCCCGGCGCATCCTGACCTTTCCAGTGCCACTGCAGCCAGCGGCCGGAGTTAACAATGGAGCCGTTCTCCTCGGCAAAGCAGGTCGACGGCAGACGGAACACTTCGGTCTGAATCTTCGCCGGATCAACATCGTTAAACTCGCCGTGGTTTTGCCAGAAGGTCGAGGTTTCGGTGTTGAGCGGGTCGATAGTGACAAGGAACTTCAGCTTCGACAGCGAATCGATCACTTTGCGCTTGTTCGGGAACGACGCCACCGGGTTAAAGCCCTGGCACAGATAGCCGTTAACCTTGCCCTGCGACATCATCTCGAAGTACTGCAGCACGTCGTAGCCTTTGTCCCACTTCGGCAGCCAGTCAAAGCCCCAGTTGTTCTCCGCCTGCGCTTTGTCGCCAAAGAAGGCTTTCATCATGCTGACGAAGAATTTCGGGTAGTTGCCCCAGTAATTCACCTGGCCCGGCAGCGTTGGCTTCGGCGTGTTCGCCGCCAGATAGCTGGTGAGATCGGTCTGTTTTTCTGACGGCAGCGTCATGTAGCCCGGCAGGCTCTGCGACAGCAGGCCGAGGTCGGTCAGGCCCTGAATATTGGAGTGTCCGCGCAGCGCATTGACGCCGCCGCCGGCCATCCCCATATTGCCCAGCAGCAGCTGGATCATCGCCATGGTGCGGATGTTCTGCGCCCCGACCGAGTGCTGTGTCCAGCCCAGCGCATACAGGAACGAGGTGGTGCGGTCGCGCGCGCTGGTTTCGCCAATCAGCTCACAGACGTGCAGGAAATCCGCCTTTGGCGTGCCGCAGATGCGTTCGACCATTTCCGGCGTATAGCGGCTGACGTGCTGCTTCAGCAGATTCCACACGCAGCGCGGATGGCTCAGGCTGTCATCGCGTTTAGCAAAGCCGTCGTCACCCAGCTCGTAGTTCCAGCTGGTTTTGTCATATTTGCGGTTGGCTTCGTCGTAGCCGCTGAACAGGCCGTCATCAAAATGATAATCCTCCCGCACGATCAGGCTGGCGTTAGTGTACGCCTGCACATATTCATGCTGGATTTTGTCATTCTGCATCAGCCACAGCAGCACGCCCGACAGGAAGGCAATGTCGGTACCGGAGCGGATCGGCGTGTAAAAATCTGCCACCGATGCCGTACGCGTAAAGCGCGGATCGATAACAATCAGTTTGGCTTTGTTGTGAATTTTGGCTTCCATCGCCCAGCGGAAACCGACCGGATGCGCCTCAGCAGCGTTTCCGCCCATCACCACAACCAGATTGGCATTACGGATGTCGACCCAGTGGTTGGTCATCGCACCGCGACCAAATGTTGGAGCAAGACTTGCTACCGTTGGTCCGTGTCAGACGCGTGCCTGGTTGTCGACCGCCAGCATACCGAGCGATCGGGTAAATTTTTGCGTTAAGTAGCCGGTTTCATTGCTGGAGGCCGAAGCGCACAGCATGCCGGTAGAGAGCCAGCGGTTCACCGTCACGCCAGCGGCGTTTTGCGCGATAAAGTTGGCGTCGCGGTCGGCTTTCATCAGCTTCGCGATGCGCGTAAAGGCATCATCCCAGCTGATGCGCTGCCATTTGTCAGAGCCTGGCGCACGGTATTCCGGATATTTCAGACGGCTGTCGCTGTGGACAAAATCAAGCAGGCCCGCGCCTTTCGGGCAGAGCGCGCCGCGACTCACCGGATGGTCCGGATCCCCTTCGATGTGAAAAATGGTCTCTTTGGCGTTCTTTGCGCCATCGCCGAGGCTGTACATTAACAGGCCACAGCCGACTGAGCAGTAAGTACAGGTATTACGGGTTTCGCGGGCACGCAGCAACTTGTACTGCCGTGTTTCCGCCAGCGCGGCTTCGGGCGTAAAGCCGAGCAGGGCTGCCGTGGTTCCTGCCATACCGCCAGCGCAGATCTTGAAGAATTTTCTTCGGCTGACGTTCATGGATAATCCTTGAGTCGACATTGCTGTAATAATTTTTTTGCGCTGGATGGAGCCGGGGTTCAGAATGGCTCCACGCAGGATTGCGTCAAAAGCGACCTGATATTACCACTACTTTAATGTGGTTGTTATGCGAGACGAGAGAAGTGAAAGCGAAACAGCAAAAAAGTAACCAGAATGTGAATGAGATCGCAGGACTGAGCCAGACCATAGTATGGCAGCGCCACGCGATTACCGAAGCGGAAAGCGACTGGCTGGCGCAGGAAGTGCCGGTGGCGCTGGTCTATAACGGCATTTCACATGTGGTGATGATGGCGACGCCGGATAATCTGGCGGCTTTTGCGCTCGGTTTTTCGCTCTCGGAAGGCATTATTGAGCAACCCGGCGAAATCTATGGCATGGATGTGGTGCCGGGCTGCAACGGTATTGAAGTGCAGATCGAACTCTCCAGCCGGCGCTTTATGGCGCTCAAGGCGCAGCGCCGCGCCATGGCGGGCCGCACCGGTTGCGGCGTATGCGGGGTAGAGCAGCTGGATCAAATCGGCAAGCCGGTGCAGCCGCTGCCGTTTACGCAGACCTTCGATCTGGCCTGCCTTGATAACGGCCTGGCACAGCTGCGCGATTTCCAGCCCATCGGCAATCTGACCGGCTGCACGCACGCCGCTGCATGGATGTCGCCGCAGGGCGAACTGCAGGGCGGCTGCGAAGACGTGGGTCGCCACGTGGCGCTGGATAAACTGCTGGGCCAGCGCAGTCAGCAGCACTGGCAGCAGGGCGCGGTGCTGGTTTCCAGCCGTGCCAGCTATGAGATGGTGCAAAAATCTGCCATGTGCGGCGTAGAGATCCTGTTTGCCGTCTCGGCCGCCACCCAGCTGGCTGTCGACGTCGCCGAACGCTGCAACCTGACGCTGGTCGGTTTTTCTAAGCCGGGACGCGCCACAGTGTACAGCCATCCGCAGCGTCTGATTAACGGTTGATGAGCGATACATGCCGCGAATCTCACCGTTCGCGGCGTGCGGCGTACAGGGAGATGTCAGGCAATCTTTTATTACGCTACGCTTTTTCTGGTTAGTCTGCTAAATAATATGCATGCAATAGTTTTTAATGTGACATTCTTTTCGATAGGAATGCAGAAGTTGATGCGCTATCATTAACGTCTCAATCAATAATAATATATCCACTATGGCTTTCATAAAAAAGCTGCGGCAGCTGAATCGCAGGCGTAATTATTTAAAGAAAGAGATTAAATATTCTCTTGATCTTTATTTTGCAGCAAGAAAATGGAAAAAATCGCCTGATAATAAGCAAGATAAACAGGATATTAAATCTATTCTGCTGGTTCGCAATGAAGGTAAAATAGGCGATGCGATTGTTTCGACCTGTTTTCTGAAGAGCCTTTTTGCTGCGGGATACCGTGTGGATATTCTTGCAGTCAAAGAAAATGAAAGCCTGTTCAGGCATAATCCGTATATTAACAACGTGTATCTCTCGGAAAGTTTGAGCGATTGTCAGCGTTGCGATAAATATGACACCGCCATCGGGAATGATGTTGTTAGAATCCTGCGAGAAAATGCTTACGACTTATTGATCGATACGGCTATCTGGCAAACGGCGCTGTATATGCCCAAAATGATTGCTGACATCAATCCTAAGCTGACGCTGGGCTTTAACAAGCCTGGCTGGCTTAAGCCGTACGATATCAACATTCAGTTCGATCACATTAATCATCACGTTAAAAATATTTATCGTGCGGTTCTGGACTATCTCAAGGTTGAGACGGTTGATGGATTGAATTATGAAATATTCTATCCCGAGCGAATCGATGCCGACATTAACCAGTCCGGCATGTTTTCCGCTGATGCGCATAATATTTTAATCAATATTTATGCCAGCCATGCCGATCGTGATCTCTCTGAACAGCAGCTGAGTGAGTTGATCGGGGCGATTGTCAGGCACGATGCGGCCACCAATATCGTGGTACTCGATCACAAAGGCGCGCTGGATCAGGCAGCGCTGCATCCCGCAAAGGTGTATCGCGTTCCCTCGCTGTACCACGCTTTCGCTGCGGTTAAGAAAAGTGATTGCGTGATCACACCCGATACCGCGGTGGTGCATATCTCAGCGGCATACAATAAAGCACTGGTGGGCATCTATCAGGACTCATTAAAAAATAATCAGCTGTGGTCGCCCGGTTACAGTAACGGCCATCAGATATTTTCCGATGCGTTTATTTTTAAAAATGACGGACGGCTGGTTGAGAAAATAAGCCAAAAAATCCAGACGCTGATCCAGTCATAATTGATGATGTCACCGTGCGGTCAGTACGGTGACAATGCATTGTGCCGTCTACTGCCAGCCCCTTTACACTACCTGCACCGTTAACGCCTGCTGTAATGCGCTGAGCGCGCCAGGCTTTGCCGCGCCGCCGTCGCAAATCAACAGATCGATATCGCCAATCGGCGCGTACTGGGTTCGGCTGATCACGCCGAGTTTGCTGTGATCCGCCAGCAGCAGGGTGCGGCTGGCCTGCTGTACCATGGCGCGCGCGATAGCGGCTTCATGTGGGTGGAAGCTGCTGGCACCGTTTCGCGCATCAATACCCACCGGTGACAGCAACGCCACGTCGGCGCGATAACGATAAATTTCCCCTACCGTCATTTCTCCCCGCGTCTGCTGCGCGCCGGCCATCATCATGCCGCCCAGCAGCAGCACCTGATTATTCAGCGTTTCATGCTCTTCGGCCGCGCTCAGCGCCAGTGCCGCCTGCAGACTGTTGGTGATGATGGTCAGGCCGGACATGGTGCGCAGCGCTTCAGCCAGCAGCGTGGTGGTGGTGCCGGCATCGAGAAACAGCGTCTGGCCGGGTTGCAGATGCTGGACGGCGGCGGCGGCAATCGCGCGTTTTTCTTTTGCCTGCGCGTTGCGCCGTACCTGCAGCGGTGGCTCCGGCGGGCTCTCCAGCGCCACCAGACCGCCGTGCACGCGGCGCGCCAGACCCTGCGCCTCCAGCGAAATAATGTCGCGCCGCGCCGTTTCCCGCGAAATGCCCAGCTCTTTGATAATGCGTTCGGTGCTGAGCTGATGTTGCGTGCTTAACAGCGCGCGGATGCGATGTAACCGGGTTTCCTGCAGCATGACGTTTCCCTGTGGCAGAGTGAAGCTGGGCCTAAGCTTACCTGAGTGTCATCATGGCGTCATGTGTATTTGGTTGTATTTGTGTATTTGGTTGCATTTTTCGCTGAAGCGGGCATGATGTTCACAGACAACATGCTGCATGCACCCCTTTCACCTTCGCAACGGGAGTTCCCATGGCTACACGTTCCACCATCATGGATACCAACAGTTTTCGCGCTGAGCACGCCGACGCGCTGGATACGGCCACCCGCACTCTGACGGATAAGCGCAGTAAAGTGCTGGGCGAATCGTATCGTCTGTTTTATCGCAAGCCGGTGCATCTGGTTCGCGGCGAAGGGCAGTATTTGTGGGATGCGGCGGGTAACAAATATCTGGATGTGTATAACAATGTGGCGAGTATCGGCCACTGTCATCCGGCGGTGATTGAGGCGGTGAATCAGCAGATGAAGATGCTGAACACCCACACGCGTTATCTGCACGAGCGCATTCTCGACTACAGCGAAGCGTTACTGGCGACCACGCCGGATGCCATCGATCGCGCCATGTATATGTGTACCGGTTCGGAAGCCAACGACCTGGCGATCCGCGTGGCGCGCGCCTGGAGCGGCGGTACCGGCATTATTGTCTCGCAGGAGGCGTACCACGGCACCAGCGATTTAACCTCCGGCGCATCGCCGGCGCTCGGCAGCGGTCAGCCGCTGGCAGCGACCACTCGCCTGGTGCCACCGCCGGATGCTTATCGTGTCGATGCGCCCGACCTCGGTGCATGGTTCGCCGACCAGATTCAGCAGCAGATTGATGATATGAAGGCGCACGGCATTAAATTCGCCGGTTTCCTCGCCGACTCGATCTTCTCCTCCGACGGCGTGTTGCCTAATCCGCGCGGATTCCTGCAACAAGCGGTGGATGTGGTGCATGCTAACGGCGGCATTTTTATCGCCGATGAAGTGCAGCCTGGCTTTGCCCGCACCGGCGATGCCTTCTGGGGCTTTGCCCGTCACGGCGTGGTGCCGGATGTGGTCACCACCGGTAAGCCGATGGGCAACGGCATTCCGGTCTCCGGCCTGCTGGCGAAGGGCGACGTGCTGGCGGCGTTCAGCGATGAGATCCCTTACTTCAATACTTTCGGCGGTAACCCGGTGGCGATGGCGGCTGCGCAGGCGGTGCTGACGGTGATTCAGGAAGAGGGGCTGCAGGAGCACAGCCGTGTGGTCGGCGCGCAGCTGCTGGCGGAGCTGCACAAGCTGATGGATCGCCATGACTGCATTGGTGATGTGCGCGGTGCCGGGCTGTTTATCGGGTTTGAACTGGTGCAGGATCGCGCCAGCAAGACGCCGGATAAAGCGCTGGCACTGGATTTAATCGAGAAGCTGCGCGATCACCATGTACTGACGTCAGTGGCCGGGCCGTACGGCAACGTGCTGAAACTGCGTCCGCCGCTGGCGTTCCAGAGCGGTGATATCGACTGGCTGGTGGGAGCGCTGGATAAGTCGCTGACCGAGCTGGGGCGTTAATTAGCGAGATATCCAGGTCGCCATGAATGGCGACCCTTCAGCATAATGTGCCAGACGCGCGTGAATGCGTATCTGGCATATATTGAAAGGACATCACGCTGCTGCAGTTTCCTGGGCAAAAATCTGCTCCATCTTCTGCCACGCCTGCGCCACATCATCGTCAAGATTGAACAGGCCGGAGGTGCCGACAATAAATACGTCGACGCCAGAGGCGGCAATCTGCTTAAAGGTGCGCGCATTGCACGACCCATCAATTTCGGTCAGATAGTGATAACCGTGCGTTTCCCGCATGGCGATCAGCTGGCGAATTTTGTTCAGCGTTTCCGGAATGAATTTCTGTCCGGCGAAGCCAGGATCGACCGACATCACCGTGACTTTATCCAGCAGATGCGCATATTCACGAATGCTCTCCGCCGGCGTCGCCGGGTTGAGCACCACGCCGCAGCGACGGCCAGCCTCTTTGATTTGCGTCAGCAGACGGAAAATTTTGTTATTCGCGGTTTCCGGATGGAAACTGATAATATCCGCGCCGGCGTCAATGCACATCGGAATAATATCTTCCGGGTGATTCACCATTAAATGCACATCGATAGGCACATCGGTAATTTTACGCAGGTTCTCAATAAAGAACGGCGACAGCGTAATATTCTTCACGTAGCTGCCATCCATGATATCGACATGATAGAACGAGGCGCTGGCGTTCATCGCTTCAATCTGCTCGCGGAAGCGGGTCAAATCCATGCACATCAGGGACGGTGAAAAGCGGGCGTTCATGATTTATTTCCTCATTACGCAAACAGCGCCCGCAGGCGCTGTTTGTGACATCAATGGAAGAACGAAATAATATGGCCGAGCACAATGCCAACGATACCGAAGTCCGCATCGCCAAAGGTGGTGGAGGCAAAGCCGAGGTCGCCCATCAGCGGCAGCAGAATCGCCGGCAGGAAGGAGATTAACAGGCCCTGCACAAAGGAACCGATGATGGCACCGCGCCGTCCGCCGGTGATGTTGCCGTACACGCCAGCGGTCGCGCCGCAGAAGAAGTGCGGCACCAGGCCCGGCACAATCACGCTCAGACCAAACAGCGGGCACAGGAACATGCTGATCAGACCGGCGGCGAAGCTGCACAGGAAGCCGATGATCACGGCGTTCGGCGCAAACGGGAAGACCGTCGGGCAATCCAGCGCTGGCTTCGCGTTTGGCACCAGCTTATCGGCGATGCCTTTAAACGCCGGGACGATCTCCGCAATCACCATGCGCACACCGGCAAGAATGATGTAAACCCCGGCAGCAAAGGTGATCGACTGAATAATGGCGAAGACGATGAAGTTCTGGCCACCGCTCACCTGGCTTTCGGTAAACTCTTTACCGGCGACCAGTACCAGCGCGACAAACAGAATCATCATGGTCAGCGAAATCGCCACGGATGAGTCGCGCAGGAAGTTGAGGGTTTTCGGTACTTTCAGCTCTTCAATTGACGGGCTGCCTTTGCCCACTGCTTTGCCGACCAGCGCCGACAGCAGGTAGCCGGTAGAGCCAAAGTGGCCGAGCGCCAGATCGTCCGAGTTGGTGATTTTACGGGTGAACGGCTGCAGAATCGCCGGACTGACCACCATCATGGTGCCGAGGATTAGCGAGCCAATCAGCACCAGCCAGAAGCCGTGCACGCCGCCCACCGACAGGATCACCGCCAGCATGGCCGACATATACAGCGTGTGGTGCCCGGTCAGGAAGATGTATTTCAGCGGCGTGATGCGCGCCAGCACAATATTCACCAGCATACCGAACACCATGATCATCGCGGTTTCGGTACCGTAGTTTTTCTGTGCCAGCGCGGCCATCGCATCGGTATTGGGCACCACGCCCTGAATATTAAACGAATGCTCGAACAGCTGACTGAAGATGGTCAGGGTGGCCGCAATTAAGTTGGCCCCGGCGATAAGAATAACAAAACCCATGATGGTTTTTAGCGTACCGGAAATCACATCGGATACCGGTTTCTTTTGCAGTAATAAACCAAACAGGGAAAAAAGGCCGACAAGTATAGCGGGTGTTCCAAGAACATCCTTAATTATAAACTGCAGCATACATTACTCCGTGTGAGTAAATTTCGTCGGATCATTTACAGGTTGTCGGCGAGAATTTCTTTAATTCTGGCGTTATCCAGTAAATTGCTCAGGCCAAATACCTGTGCGCTGTGGCTTGACAGCTGGTCAGCAATATCTTTGGCGCTGATAATGATGTCGGCCTGCTCAGATTTGGCGGAGGTTAAATCGGTATGACCCACTTCGGCCTCTTTACCCAGTTCCTTAATAATTTTCTTCACGTTCATTTCAACAATGAAACTGCTGCCTAAACCGTTTCCACACACAATCAGTACTTTTTTCATTTTGATGTTTCTCTGGTGATTAATCTTTAATGACAGCTTCAATCGCTGGCAGGGTCGATGCCGACAGCAATTGCTGCAGGCGGGATTCATCGCTGAACAGGCCAGCCAGCGCGGTGATCATCTGAATATGATCGTCGCCAGACAGGGCGCACAGCATAATAACGACAAACACCGGGTCGTTTTCATCGGCGGCAAAATTCACGCCCTGTTTCACGTGCAGCAGCGACAGGCCGTTCTTACGGGCACCCTGTTCAGGACGCGCATGCGGCATCGCCAGCCCCGGCGCCAGCACATAATAAGGCCCCAGCTCAGCGTGCGAGGTAAAGATCGCATCAAGGTAGGCGGGCGTGATTGCTCCCTCCGCCAGCAGCGGCTCGGCGGATAAGCGTACCGCTTCCTGCCAGTCGCTAACGGTGTCTACCACACGGATATGTTGCGGGGTCAGCCATTGAGTGAGCATCAGTAATTCCTGGTTATTCGTCGATGCGGTGCACTGTAGGTGATTTTATCGCCTGGGTTCTGTGATGTTGCTCGCAAAAGTTAGCGCTAACACGAATGATGTTAAAAAGTGTGTTAGCGATAACATTTTTGCGCGCGCGGTTTGTCACGCTGAGGCGGGGGTGACATGCTCAGGCCAGCGAAAATCACGCAGCCAATGAGACATGCCCGATTCTGTGGTTTTTAACATGGCACCAATTTGCTTTTGGTTTTAAGCTGCGTGCGGATAAATCGAGCGCTACCCGGAACCAGCAGGGTAGAGACAGGAGAACGCATGACAGAAAAACGACGGCGCAGTACCGGCAAAAGCACGCTGGCCGATGTTGCCCGTTTGGTCGGTGTCAGCGCCATGACTGCGTCGCGCGCCTTGCGTATGCCGGAGAAAGTGTCGCCCGAAATTCGTGCAAGGATCGACGCAGCCGTCGCGGAACTGGCCTATGTGCCCAACGTGCAGGCGCGCAATCTGGCGTCGGCCTCGTCGCGGCTGATCACCATGGTGGTGCCCTCTTTTGCTACGCCGGGCAGCGCGATTGTGTCAGAGGCGCTGCAGGAAGTGCTGCGGCCGCAGGGCTATAACATGATGCTGGCCGAAGCCAATCACTCGGCGGCGGAAGAGAGCGAGCTGATTGAGATGCTGCTCTCATATAATCCGGCTGCGATGGTGCACTTCAACTTTGATAATGCTGCCGAGGCGCAGCGTCTGCTGAGCAACTCCGGCCTGCCGGTGATGGACATCGGCGGCGTGCATCAGGATTCCGCCGGCATCAGCATTGGCGTGGACTACGCCAAAGCGATTCGTCAGCTGGTAAACAGCCTGGTTGAGCGCGGCTATCGTCATCCCGGCCTGCTGTGTACGCAAACGCACAGCACCATTTTCCGCCAGCTGCTCAACGGCTGGCACAGCGGGATGCTGGCGCTGAATCTGGCGCCGCATCGCGTGGTGACCTCACCGAAAATGCCCACCTTTGCCGCCGGCCACAGCCTGCTGGCAGAGATCCGCCTCACCTGGCCGGAACTGGATGTGCTGATCTGTACCAGCGATGAAGTGGCGTGCGGCGCCATCATGGCCTGTCACGCGGCGGGCATTTCGGTGCCCAGCCAGCTGGCGATTGCCAGCATCGGTGGCGGTCCGCTGGCGGCAGTGTGTTCGCCGCCGCTGACCAGCATTGTGCTGCCGTACGAGGAGATGGGGCGCATGGCCGGTAAACGCCTGCTGGCGGCGCTCGACGGCGACGAGCCGCCTGCCATCAACGAGCTGCCGGTGCAGCTCAAGCTGCGCGCCAGTACCCACAAGGTGTAGCCGTGTGTGCGCACCTTTTGCCAGATTGATCAAATCCTTATCATTACTAAGGCATTGATAACCCTTTTCCGGATCATGATTTTAACTATAATGATCCGACTGCTTATGCGGCACACCAGCAAGGTTGTGCTGCCAAACACTAAATGGAGAGGAAGAACATGAGTTATTCACTGCCATCCCTGCCGTACGCCTACGACGCACTGGAACCGCACTTCGACAAGCAGACGATGGAAATCCATCACACTAAACACCACCAGACCTACGTTAACAACGCCAACGCGGCGCTGGAAGGTACCGAATTCGCTGACCTGCCGGTTGATGAACTGATCACCAAACTGGATCAGCTGCCAGCAGACAAAAAAGGCCCACTGCGTAATAACGCCGGCGGCCACGCTAACCACAGCCTGTTCTGGAAAGGCCTGAAAACCGGTACCACGCTGCAGGGCGACCTGAAAGCGGCAATCGAAAAAGATTTCGGTAGCGTTGAGAAATTCCAGGAAGAGTTCGAGAAAGCGGCCGCGACCCGTTTTGGCTCTGGCTGGGCGTGGCTGGTGAAAAAAGGCGACAAACTGGCGGTCGTTTCAACCGCTAACCAGGACAACCCGCTGATGGGCGAAGCGATCGCTGGCGTGTCGGGTTTCCCAATCATTGGTCTGGATGTGTGGGAGCACGCTTACTATCTGAAGTATCAGAACAAGCGCCCTGACTACATCAAAGCGTTCTGGAACGTGGTGAACTGGGACGAAGCGGCTGCCCGTTTCGCCTCGGCAAAATAAGTTCTGGCTGACGCCCGATGAATAACCGGTGCCTGCGTGCACCGGTTTTTTTATCGCTATTCTAAACCGCAGCTCAACAAACACCACGTCATGATGACGCAAAAATGGTTATTAACGCGCCGTTGATAATTTGGGGCATACAGTAGCTTTCAGTTATCTCGCGACGTAAAAAATAATCATGTCTATTATTACACATTCTGAGCCGGACTCCGTTTCGTCGGCAGCGCTGTTTATGCCATTAGTCAGTGGAAAGCTGCGGCCAAATAAGCTGTGGAATAGCCAGCAATTTCGCCTGAAATTTGCCTTAAGGTCAGCGGTATTTCCCCTGACCACCTTTAATTATCTTCATCAGCTGGCAAAACTCTCTTTTTTGCCGCAGCTGTTAACCAGCCAGGGCTTACTGCCGGCCAAGCCGCATCGTCCCTATCTGCGCGCCGGTTTCAGCGTGGCGCAGCGTGCGCAGGCGATTCTCGATCATTATCAGCTGGTGGACCGGCTGGAGAATAATCAGCTGCGTCAGTTGCTGCTAAGCCCGAGCGGAAATCTGCTTGCCCGTTTCAGCGGCAAAAACGAAGAGCAATTTGCGCTTTATTGCTGCTCCGGCCATTACGACCGGGAAGGGGAAATTACGCTGCTGCTGAATTATCAGGATATTACCCTGGCCTCGCTGTCATTCTCTATTATTCAGGAACAGCAGCAGCGCACGCTATTAATTGGGGGCTTGCAGGGGCCGCGGAAACATATTTCCAGTGACGTTATTCGCGATGCCACCAAAGCCGCGCACGGCGTATTTCCTAAGCGTCTGCTGATGGAAGCGGTATTTATTCTGGCGGCACAGTGCGGCGTACAGGCCATTACCGCGGTCGGCGATACCACCCATGTTTTCCGCAGCCTGCGCTACCGTCACAGTAAAGGCGATAAATTCTTTGCCAGCTATAGCGAGTTCTGGCTGTCACTGGGCGGGGAAATGCGTCGCGATGAGCTGTTTACGCTGCCGCTGAGCATGGCACGTAAAGATCTGGAAGAGATTGCCAGCAAGAAGCGCGCGGAGTATCGCCGCCGCTATGCCTTGCTGGATACGCTGGCGCAGCAGGTGCTGCAGGCCGCCGGGGCAGAACGCGACGTGGCCCACGCCGCGTAACGGTGATCAGAACGGCTGCTTTGCGTAGCCGGTCATCACCTTCAGCCCCATCTCACGCCCCAGCGCGGTCATCGGGTGTACCACCACCAGGCCGCGCACGCTTTTCTTCAGCGCGCCCATGTTGGCCTGCTCTTTTTTGGTGATCTCGCGGCTGAACGGCAGCTTTTGCAGCTGCTGCGCTTCTTTGCTCAGCTTCTCTTCGCGCACGTTGCGCAGACGCTCAATCTCCTGCACCAGTGTCTCTTTCTCTTTCAGCAGCGCGCCAAGTTTTTCGGCATCGCCCGCTTCCAGCAGCTGCGGTTCTTTGCGATTCAGCGCGTCGAGCTGGTCGCTGAGACGTTTAATCTCGGCTTTTTCTTGTTCTTTCATTGGGAAAACTCATTAAGGAAAACAGGCAAAGGATACATCAAATCCGCGCGCTTTTGCAGCGCAGCGACAACAGACGCCACGGGAAAATAAGGCACGGCGCGGCGTGCGGGCAAAAAAATACCCAGCGCACGGGCTGGGTATTTGTCGGACTTACAGAATGAAGCGGCTGAGGTCTTCGTCGGCCACCAGTTCATCCAGATGCTGACCAACATATTCCGCATCAATGGTGATCGAATCGCCGTGGCGATCGCTGGCGTCGTAGGAGATGTCTTCCATCAGACGCTCCAGCACGGTGTGCAGACGACGCGCACCGATGTTTTCGGTGGTTTCATTCACCTGCCACGCCGCTTCGGCGATGCGACGGATGCCGTCTTCGGTGAATTCAACGTTAACGCCTTCGGTGCCCATCAGCGCTTTGTACTGTACGGTCACGGACGCGTTCGGCTCGGTCAGGATGCGTTCGAAATCATTGACCGTCAGCGCCTGCAGCTCAACGCGAATCGGCAGACGACCCTGCAGCTCCGGAATCAGATCCGACGGGCTGGCCACCTGGAACGCGCCGGATGCGATGAACAGAATATGGTCGGTTTTGACCATGCCGTGTTTGGTTGACACGGTGCAGCCTTCTACCAGCGGCAGCAGGTCGCGCTGTACGCCTTCACGGGACACATCCGGGCCCGACGACTGGCCGCCGCGCTTACAGATTTTGTCGATTTCGTCGATAAACACGATACCGTGCTGTTCAACCGCGTCGATGGCGTCCTGCTTCAGCTCTTCCGGGTTCACCAGCTTGGCCGCTTCTTCTTCAATCAGCAGCTTCATCGCGTCTTTGATTTTCAGCTTACGCGGTTTCTGCTTCTGGCCGCCGAGGTTCTGGAACATCGACTGCAGCTGGCTGGTCATCTCTTCCATGCCCGGAGGCGCCATGATTTCAACGCCCATCGGCGCGGCAGCCAGATCGATTTCAATCTCTTTGTCATCCAGCTGGCCTTCACGCAGCTTTTTGCGGAACGACTGGCGTGCGGCAGACGGCTCAGCGCTCTGCTCCGGCTGGCCCCAGTTGTTTTTTGCCGGCGGGATCAGCACATCCAGAATGCGATCTTCTGCCATCTCTTCAGCGCGGTATTTGTTTTTCTCGATCGCCTGGCTGCGCACCATCTTGATGGCGGAGTCCGTCAGATCGCGAATAATCGAATCCACTTCTTTCCCGACATAGCCGACTTCGGTGAATTTGGTGGCTTCAACTTTGATGAACGGCGCGTTGGCCAGCTTCGCCAGACGGCGGGCGATTTCGGTTTTACCGACGCCGGTCGGGCCGATCATCAGGATATTTTTGGGTGTCACTTCATGGCGCAGCTCTTCGTCAAGCTGCATGCGGCGCCAGCGGTTACGCAGCGCAATGGCGACCGCTTTTTTGGCGCCGTCCTGGCCGATGATAAAGCGGTTAAGCTCGCTGACAATCTCGCGTGGAGTCATCTCAGACATGATTTTGATCCTTACGCCTTAGACGGTAATTCTTCGTAGTTGATGTTGTGGTTGGTGTAGATGCAGATATCGCCGGCGATATTCAGCGCTTTGGCTACGATATCGTGTGCACCCATCTCCGTGTTCTCCAGCAGCGCGCGGGCGGCTGCCTGGGCGTAAGGCCCGCCGGAACCGATAGCAATCAGGTCATTTTCCGGCTGAATCACGTCACCGTTACCGCTGATGATCAGCGAGGAGTTTTCGTCGGCGACCGCCAGCAGCGCTTCGAGGCGGCGCAGCATCCGGTCGGTACGCCAGTCTTTCGCCAGTTCGACCGCCGCTTTCACCAGATGACCCTGATGCATCTCCAGCTTGCGCTCGAACAGTTCAAATAAGGTAAAGGCATCTGCGGTGCCGCCCGCGAAACCCGCGATCACTTTGTCGTTGTAGAGACGACGCACCTTTTTAACATTGCCTTTCATTACGGTATTGCCGAGCGTCGCCTGGCCATCACCGCCGATCACGACCCGGCCGTTGCGTCGTACACTTACTATTGTTGTCACGGGCAGACCCCTTGTTGCAGTGGAAAAAAGACACCGCGCAGCGGGCGCGGCGTATCATGCAACCAGATATGGGGCAATCCTGTGGAGTTTCAACCCCCGGCAATGTCTGATGCTACAAATTGCCGGGGGCGAGCAGGGCGGGTTAAGGCAGGGCGAGCGGAATACAGCTGCTGTGGCCGGAACTGTGCAGGCGCTTCACGGTGCTGTCTGCGCTGCTGCGATCTTTGAACGGCCCAATCACTACGCGATTCCAGCCGCCGCCGGTGGTTATGCGGCTTTCGAAGCCTTCAAACGCCAGGCCGGCACGCACCGATTCCGCCTGATCGCTGCCTTTAAAGGATCCGCACTGTACCATCCAGCGCTGGGTGCTGGCTTTCTCCTCAGTTTTGGCTTTGGCGCTCTCCTGCGGCTTCGTCGGTTCGCGGGTAACCGGCGCCGCCTGCTGCTGCTGTTGCTGGCGTGACGCCTGCTGTTGCAATTGCTGCTGGCGTTGTTGCTGCTGCTGTAATTGCTGTTGGCGCTGCTGTTGCTGTAACTGCTGCTGCTGACGCTGCAACTGCTGTTGTTGCTGCTGCGCCTGCTGCTGACGCTGCAGCGTTTGCTGGCGCTGCGCCGGGGTTTGTTCATTCCACGGCACTTCATTCAGCTGGGTTGGCTGCTGGCGCATATCGGCCTGCATCTGCTCCAGCAGCTGGCGCTGTTCGTCGGTCAGCTGGGTCTGCGACTTAATTTCGCCACCGGCAGACGGCTCGGTGGGCGACGGCACGGTCACCTGGCGATTCTCCAGCTCTTTGATGTATTTCCAGCGCTCTTCCGGCTTCGGCGGCAGGCCATTACCGTTGGCTTTATGATTCGGAATCACTGGCGTTTCTTCTTTTTTGTGATGCGAGATGAACCATAAACCACCGGCAAAGGTCACCAGCACTGCCACGGCCAGTACCATCATCAGCTTTGAAGTGCCCGAGCCGCCTTTGCTTTTCTTGCTGCGGCCTGCGGGTTTTTTGCGACGCGTCCCTGTTGAACGCCCGCGGCCTACATAATCTCTCTGTGCCACTTTCGTTCTGATACCCTTCAAAAAAATGCCACTGGGCGTGTAAATGTGGTGTTAATTTTGCCCGGCAAGGAATGCGTCATGTTACTCAAGGGCTGGAACTTTGACCAGCACAGTCTGCCTTCAGAATCTGCTGAAAATGCACGGTTCCCGCGCTTATTTTTCGCGTTTTGCTGCCGGTGCGGTACTGCCGCGCACGCGTAATTCGGCGTCGAGCAGGCGTGAACCGTTGTTGACCCGTTTGCCCTGCAGCTCATCCAGCAGCAGCAGCATCGCTTCGCGGCCAATGGCAAAACGCGGCTGCGCGACGGTGGTCAGGGGCGGATCGTAGTATTGCGCCAGCTCGATATCATCAAAGCCGACCACCGATAGATCCTGCGGAATACGCATGCCCAGCTTGCGCGCCTGGTTCATCGCGCCCAGCGCCATCAGATCGCTATGACAGAACAGGGCTTTTGGCGGCTGAGGCAGGCTCATCAGCTGTTTCAGCGCGCTGGCTCCGGCTTCGAAGGTGAAGTCGCCGTGCACAATCAACGTCGGATCGATGGCGATGTTGCTGCGGCGCAGCGCCTGAATATAGCCCTGCAGACGATACTGGCTGAGCGGAATGTGTTCCGGTCCGGTGATGCAGGCGATCTGCCGATGGCCCAGCTGCAGCAGGTGATTCACCGCTTCAAAGGCCGCGGTCAGGTTATCGATGTGCACCGTGGGCAACGCCATCTCCGGCGCGAACTCGTTGCCCATCACCATGGGCGGCAGGTTGCGCTGATCTTCAATGCCGGCATCAAACGGCAGCTGCGAACCCAGCAGCACCATGCCGTCAATCTGGCGCGTCAGCATCAGGTTAAGGAAGGTTTTTTCCTGCTGATCCTGATGCGCGCAGTCACCAATCAGCACCAGATAGCCCTCCTGCGCGGCGGTGACTTCCACGCCGCGGATAATCTCGCTGAAGAAAGGGTCACAGATGTCCGGCACAATCACCAGAATGGTTTGCGTGTCGCCGCGTTTAGCATTGCGCGCCAGACCGTGCGGCGCATAGCCGACGGCCAGCACCGCCTGTTCCACTTTCTGCCGGGTCGCGGCGGAGACTTTTTCCGGATTCATCAGCGCGCGCGAAACCGTGGCGGTGGAGACGCCAGCCTGCTCGGCCACATCTTTCATGGTGGCTGCCGATGAGGGTTGCTTCTGATCCAACGTTAACTCCTGACGCGGTACAGCGCATAGATATTCACACATTGCCGGCCCAAATCCGGGACGGGCACTATTGTTAACCCAACGCTGCGTGAGGTTGTTACTTAATTTGCATAAAAATTGTGACTTGTGCGACTTTTTTCGATCTGGCTCGCAGATGTGGCGCGGCTTAACTCTCGGTGGGATCGATATCCAGCGTCCATTTGACTTTGCGCGCGGCGGGCAGCGTGGCGACCAGCGGCAGGGAACTGCTCAGCAACTGTTGCAGACGTTTGCGTGACGGATGCTGCAACAGCAGTTGCCAGCGCCAGCGTCCGCTGCGTTTCGGTGCCAGCGCCGGCACCGGTCCCATCAGCCACATCGCCTCATCTTTGAGCGGGCTGGCTTCCAGCAAATTACGCAGCTGCGTGAGGAATTCCGCCGCCTGCGCGTTATCCAGATCTTCGGCGCGAAACAGCGCGTGGCTGGTCCACGGCGGCAGTTGCACTGACTGGCGCTCCAGCAGTGTCTGATCGGCAAACGCAAAATAGCCGCGATGCAGCAGCGTTTGCAGCAGCGGATGCTCCGGATGGTGCGTCTGCAATAGCACTTCGCCCTGCTTACCGGCGCGTCCGGCGCGGCCCGCTACCTGCGTGTAAAGCTGGGCAAAGCGCTCGGCGGCCCGGAAATCGGCAGAAAACAGCGCGCCATCGACATCCAGCAGCGACACCAGCGTCACGTCCGGGAAATGATGGCCTTTGGCCAGCATCTGCGTGCCGACCAGAATGCGTGCGCCGCCGCGATGCACATCGGCCAGATGCTGCTCCAGCGCGCCTTTTCGGCTGGTGGTATCGCGATCGATGCGCGATACCGGCACGCCGGGAAACAGCGTGCTGAGCTGCTGCTCCAGCTGTTCCGTGCCGACGCCGACCGGCAGCAGATGGGTGGAACCGCAGCCCGGACACTGATGCGGCAGCGGGCGCTGGCTGTCGCAGTGGTGACAGCGCAGCTGGCGATGCTGCTGATGCAGCGTGTAATAACTGTCGCAGCGCTGACACTCCGCCAGCCAGCCGCAGTCGTGGCACATCAGCGCCGGTGAAAAGCCACGGCGATTGAGAAACAGCAGGACCTGATTATCCGCCTGCAGATGCTGGCGCATCTTGCCCAGCAGCGCCGGCGCGAGCCCGCCTTTCAGCTGCTGTCCCTTGAGATCGATCAGCTGCTGCAGCGCCGGTTTGGCGTTACCGGCGCGTTTGGTCAGGTTGAGCTGGCGATATTTACCCGCACGCACGTTGTGCAGCGTCTCCAGCGCCGGCGTCGCCGAACCCATCACAATCGGCACGTCCTCTTCATGGGCGCGGAATACCGCCAGATCGCGCGCCTGGTAGCGCCAGCCCTCCTGCTGTTTGTAGGAGCTGTCGTGCTCTTCATCAATGATGATCACACCCGGCCGCGCCAGCGGTGTGAAAAGAGCGGATCGTGTGCCGATGACGATAGCGGTCTCGCCGCTGCGCGCGCGCAGCCATACCGCCAGACGCTCGCTGTCGTTGAGTGCCGAGTGCAGCACATCAATCGGCGCATCGAAGCGTTCACGAAAGCGGGCGATGGTTTGCGGCGTCAGGCCAATTTCCGGCACCAGCACCAGCGCCTGTTTGCCGCGCGCCAGCACGTTCTCCAGCACGCTGAGATAAACCTCGGTTTTGCCCGAGCCGGTGATGCCCGCCAGCAGCCACGCGGCGTAATGGTCGTCTTCGCTGCGGATGGCGCCGACCGCCATCGCCTGATCGGTATTGAGCCGCAGCCGTTCACCTTTCACCGCGAAGCTGGCGCGCCAGTCGTGCTGCTGCGGCGCATGTTCGCGCAGGTCGCACAGCCCTTTAGCGCGCAGCGCCTGCAGCGCGGCATCGGTAAAATCCTGTTCGCCGATCTGATGGCGATACAGCGGGCGCTGACGCAACGCCGCCAGCGCCTGCTGCTGTTTCGGCGCACGCTTCAGGCTTTCCAGCGCCACTTCGCGTCCGGCGTCGTTCACCACCCACTGCCACAGCGGCGCTTCCTGGGCCGGCTTGCCCTGACGCAGCAGCACCGGCAGCGCATGGCTGAGCACTTCGCCGAGCGGAGAGTGATAGTAACCGGCGGCCCAGTTGAGGATGCGCCACAGCGCGGGTGAGAACAGCGAGCGGTCGTCGAGCAACGCATCAATCTGTTTCAGCTGGGCAAGGGGGAGATCGCTGGTGGCGCGCGTGTTAACCACGATGCCCGTCATTTTCCGGTTGCCGAACGTTACGCTCACGCGCGCGCCGGCCACCGGCTGCGGCGCATCGGCGGGCAGCAGGTAGTCAAACAGGCGAGGCAGCGGAACGGGCAGGGCAACCTGAACAACGGGCATGTCGATCTCTATCCGGTTCTGTAAAAAGGAGAAGTAGTGTACACGCTGGCGTAACCGCCGTCATACTTCAGCGCGCGGCGGCGCTGGCTACAGGCGTTTACCCGGCATGGCAGAGCAGAGCGCATTGCGCGGATTTGATCAATGCGCTCATTTTCTGTATACTATGCCGCCTTTGATGAGATGACTCGTCAAAGATACACCATTTATTAACCGCGTGTGGTGCTGTGCAGGTTCGCCTGGCACGGAGAGCGACACGGCCTTTTATGAGGTTCTCCCATGAAACAAGGTATTCACCCGAAATACGAAGCTGTGACCATCACCTGCTCTTGCGGCAACGTGATCAATACCCGTTCAACCATGACTGGTACCCTGAACCTGGACGTGTGCGGCAAATGCCACCCGTTCTACACCGGTAAGCAGCGTGTTGTTGACTCTGGTGGTCGTGTTGATCGCTTCAACAAGCGTTTCAGCATCCCAGGCAGCAAGAAATAAGATTATTTGCCGGCGAATCTTCACGATTCGGTTGCAAGAAAAAACCCAGCCTCGGCTGGGTTTTTTTATGTCTGGCCTCAGTATTCCCAGCTGTCGGGATCGATGCCCATCTCACGCATAATCTGTTTTGCTTCTTCCGGAATCTCGTCGCTGCGCTCTTTACGCAGATCAACATCGTTCGGCAGCGGTTGCCCGGTGAAGGCATGCAAAAAGGCTTCGCACAGCAGTTCGCTGTTGGTGGCGTGACGCAGATTATTCACCTGACGGCGGGTACGCTCATCCGTTAAAATCTTCAGCACTTTCAGCGGGATAGAAACTGTAATCTTCTTAACCTGCTCGCTCTTCTTACCGTGTTCAGCGTAAGGGCTGATATATTCGCCGTTCCATTCAGCCATGGGTTACCTTAATCAATAAAAAGTTGAATATGGGGAAATCCGTTGATTATGCCCGATTTTTCGATGCCTGACCGCTTAAACTGCCGGTTTTATGCTTACACATCGCGTTTCACAGGAAAGCGCGCTGAACACCAGGCGATGACGCGTAATTTTAGCGGGTATTGTGGCTTTGCTCAATCTATACGCAAAGACATTTAGATGTCCAGATGTATTGACGTCCAGTTGCGGAATGTTATTCTGTTGCCACTTTTTATTACACTTCAGGAACAGTAAGCACCATGACGCGTAAACAGGCAACCATCGCAGTACGCAGCGGTTTGAATGATGACGAGCAATATGGCTGCGTTGTCCCACCGATTCACCTCTCCAGCACCTATAACTTCCTCGATTTCAACGAGCCGCGCGCGCATGACTATTCACGCCGCGGTAACCCGACGCGCGATGTGGTCCAGCGCGCGCTGGCCGAGCTGGAAGGTGGCGCGGGCGCGGTGCTGACCAACACCGGGATGTCGGCGATTCATCTGGTGACGACGGTGTTCCTGAAGCCCGGCGATCTGCTGGTGGCACCGCATGACTGCTACGGCGGCAGCTACCGCCTGTTTGACAGCCTGAGCAAGCGCGGCGCTTACCGCGTGAAGTTTGTCGATCAGGGCGATGAAGCGGCACTGGCGGCGGCGCTGGCGGAAAAGCCGAAGCTGGTGCTGGTCGAAAGCCCGAGCAATCCGCTGCTGCGCGTGGTGGACATTGCCGCCATCTGCGCTGCCGCGCGTGCTGCCGGTGCGGTAAGCGTGGTGGACAACACCTTCCTCAGCCCGGCGCTGCAGAACCCGCTGGCGCTGGGTGCCGATCTGGTGATCCACTCCTGCACCAAATACCTCAACGGTCACTCGGACGTAGTGGCCGGTGCGGTCATCGCTAAAGATCCGGCGCTGGTCACGGAACTCGCCTGGTGGGCGAATAACATTGGCGTCACCGGCGCGGCGTTTGACAGCTATCTGCTGCTGCGCGGCCTGCGCACGCTGGCACCGCGCATGGCGGCGGCGCAGCGTAACGCCCTGGCGATTGTTGATTACCTGAAGCAACAACCGCTGGTGAAAAAGCTGTATCATCCGTCTCTGCCGGAGAACGCCGGGCACCAGTTTGCCGCGCGTCAGCAGCGCGGTTTCGGCGCCATGCTCAGTTTT
This sequence comes from Pantoea dispersa, assembly GCF_035783935.1. GTDB lineage: Bacteria > Pseudomonadota > Gammaproteobacteria > Enterobacterales > Enterobacteriaceae > Pantoea > Pantoea dispersa_C. The sequence continues at coordinate 141,928 of NZ_JALKOV010000012.1, forward strand.
GAGCTCGACGCCGATGAGGCGCGGCTGCGCCGCTTCCTGAAAGCGCTGCAGCTGTTTACGCTGGCGGAGTCGCTGGGCGGCGTGGAAAGCCTGATTTCGCACACCGCCACCATGACGCACGCCGGTATGTCGGCGGACGCGCGTGCCGCAGCGGGCATTTCCGACTCGCTGCTGCGTATTTCTGTCGGAATTGAAGATCACGAAGATTTAATCGCCGACCTGGATAATGCATTCAGGATCGCAGCCGAGGGGTAACCATGACGATTTCAGCAGGCGCGGGAACGCCGATCAAGCAGTTGCATAAATTTGGTGGCAGTAGCCTGGCCGACGCGCGCTGTTATCAGCGCGTTGCCGGTATCATGGCCGATTACAGCCAGCCGGGCGACTTAATGGTGGTCTCTGCCGCAGGCAGCACCACTAACCAGCTGATCAGCTGGCTCAAACTGAGCCAGAGCGATCGCTTATCGGCCCATCAGGTGCAACAGGCGTTACGCCGTTTTCACAGCGAACTGATCGCTGCACTGCTGCCTGCTGAATATGCAGAAACCCTGACCGCAGCGTTCATTCGCGACCTTGAACGCCTGGCTGCGCTGCTCGACGGCACCCTCACCGATGCGGTGTACGCCGAAGTGGTCGGCCACGGCGAAATCTGGTCGGCGCGCCTGATGGCGGCGGTGCTCAGCCAGCGCGATATCGAAGCGGCGTGGCTGGATGCGCGCGACTTCCTGCGTGCCGAACGTGCGGCACAGCCGCAGGTTGATGAAGGCAAATCCTGGCCGCTGCTGCAGGCGCTGCTGGCGCAGCATCCGCATAAGCGTCTGGTGGTGACGGGCTTTATCAGCCGCAGCGAAGCGGGCGAGACCGTGCTGCTCGGTCGTAACGGCTCTGACTACTCGGCAACGCAGATTGGCGCGCTGGCAGGCGTTAACCGCGTCACCATCTGGAGCGACGTGGCCGGCGTTTACAGCGCGGACCCGCGCAAGGTCTCCGATGCCTGCCTGCTGCCGCTGCTGCGGCTGGATGAGGCCAGCGAGCTGGCCCGACTGGCAGCACCGGTGCTGCACACGCGCACGCTGCAGCCGGTCTCCAACAGCGATATCGATTTACAGCTGCGCTGCAGCTATCAGCCGGAGCAGGGCTCGACGCGCATTGAGCGCGTGCTGGCCTCCGGCACCGGTGCACGCATCGTCACCAGCCACGACGATGTCTGCCTGGTTGAGATTCAGATTCCCGACAGCCACGATTTTGCGACTCAGCAGAAAGAGATCGATCTGCTGCTGAAGCGCGCGCAGCTGCGTCCGCTGGCGATGGGCGTGCACCCGGATCGCCGTCTGCTGCAGCTGTGTTACACCTCGGAAGTGGTTAACAGCGCGTTTAACCTGCTGCAGGACGCGGCGCTGCCCGGCCATTTGCAGCTGCGCGACGGTTTAGCGCTGGTGGCGCTGGTCGGCGCTGGCGTGACGCGTAATCCGCTGCACAGCCACCGCTTCTGGCAGCAGATCAAAGACCAGCCGGTTGAATTCGTCTGGCAGTCAGAAGATCACATCAGCCTGGTGGCGGTGCTGCGCGTCGGACCGACCCAGCATCTGATTCAGGGGCTGCACCAGTCGCTGTTCCGTGCTGAGAAGCGCATCGGCCTGATTCTGTTTGGTAAAGGCAATATCGGTTCACGCTGGCTGGAGCTGTTTGCGCGCGAGCAGGAGACGCTGTCGGCGCGTACCGGGTTCGAATTTGTGCTGGCGGGCGTGGCGGACAGCAGCCGCAGCCTGCTGAGCTATGACGGTCTCGACGCCAGCCGGGCGCTGGCTTTCTTTGATGATGAAGCGGAAGCGCGCGACGAAGAGTCGCTTTTCCTGTGGATGCGCGCGCACCCGTTTGACGATCTGGTGGTGCTGGACGTCACCGCCAGCCACTCGCTGGCACAGCAGTATCACGATTTTGCCAGCCACGGTTTCCACGTCATCAGCGCCAACAAAGTGGCCGGCGCTGCCAGCGGCCAGAGCTGGCGCCAGGTGCGCGATGCCTTCGCCAAAACCGGTCGCCACTGGCTGTACAACGCGACCGTGGGCGCCGGACTGCCGGTCAACCATACGGTGCGCGATCTGCGCGAAAGCGGCGACAGCATTCTGGCGATCAGCGGTATCTTCTCCGGCACACTGTCGTGGCTGTTCCTGCAGTTCGACGGCACGGTGCCGTTCAGCGAGCTGGTCGATCAGGCGTGGCAGCAGGGCTTAACCGAGCCCGATCCGCGCGTTGATCTCTCCGGTCAGGATGTAATGCGTAAGCTGGTGATTCTGGCGCGCGAAGCCGGTTACGACATCGAACCGGATCAGGTGCGGGTTGAATCGCTGGTGCCGTCACAGTGCGAAGGCGAATCCATCGACCACTTCTTTGAAAACGCCGACGAGCTGAACGAGCAGATGCTGCAGCGCTTCGAAGCGGCACAGGAGATGGGGCTGGTGCTGCGCTACGTGGCGCGTTTCGATGCCAACGGTAAAGCGCGCGTCGGCGTGGAAGCGGTGCGTCCTGAGCATCCGCTGGCGGCGCTGCTGCCGTGCGATAACGTGTTTGCCATCGAGAGCCGCTGGTATCGCGACAATCCGCTGGTGATCCGCGGGCCAGGTGCCGGCCGGGATGTCACCGCCGGTGCGCTGCAATCGGATATCAATCGTCTCGCCCAACTGCTGTAAAACTGCTGCGCAGACGGCGTCCGCTGTCTGCGTTTTTCCCTCTGCTTCCCCGTCAGGTGAATCCCTTTCACTTTGGTTGAATATTTGTCACGCCCGGCAAACAATTTTATGTTGACGCTAAGCGGAAGATCGTTCATTTTGTGCATCTGGACGTCTAAACGTATGGATGTTCGCGGTTCGCAAATTAATCGATATGTGATGATGAGGTAACAGGATGAGTTTCTTTAATGCCAATCAGCGTGAAGCGCTGAATCAGAGCCTGGCTGAGCTGAACGGGCAAATTAATGTCTCTTTTGAGTTTTTTCCGCCCCGTACCAGCGAAATGGAAGCAACCCTGTGGAACTCCATCGACCGCCTGAGCAGCCTGAAACCCAAATTCGTTTCGGTAACCTACGGAGCCAACTCCGGCGAGCGCGACCGCACTCACAGCATTATTAAAGGCATTAAAGATCGCACCGGGCTGGAAGCGGCACCGCATCTCACCTGCATCGATGCGACGCGTGATGAACTGCGCACCATCGCACGAGATTACTGGGACAGCGGCATTCGCCACATCGTGGCGCTGCGCGGCGATTTACCGCCAGGCGGCGGCAAGCCGGACATGTACGGCAGCGATCTGGTGTCGCTGCTGAAAGAGGTCGGTGATTTCGATATCTCGGTAGCGGCCTATCCTGAAGTGCATCCGGAAGCGAAAAGCGCGCAGGCGGATTTGATCAACCTGAAGCGAAAAATTGATGCCGGCGCCAGCCGCGCGATTACCCAGTTTTTCTTCGACGTGGAGAGCTATCTGCGCTTTCGCGATCGCTGCGTGGCCACCGGTATCGACGTGGAGATCGTGCCGGGCATTCTGCCGGTCTCCAACTTCAAACAGCTGCAGCGGTTCGCCACCATGACCAACGTGCGCGTGCCGGGCTGGATGAACGCCATGTTTGACGGGCTGGATGATGATGCGGAGACGCGCAAAATGGTCGGTGCCAACATCGCCATGGACATGGTGAAAATCCTGTCGCGCGAAGGGGTGAAGGATTTCCATTTCTACACGCTGAACCGCGCCGAGATGAGCTACGCCATCTGCCACACGCTGGGCGTACGCCCGACGCTGGCGGCATAAGCGTGAAAGGATAAAAAAGAAGGGGGCCTCAGTGCCCCCTTTTTGCTGTGCGATGCGCCGCCAGCCGTTAGCCGGTGTTACGCATGCCGGCCGCGACGCCGGCGATAGTGACCATCAGCGCCTGTTCTACGCGCGCATCCGGTTCATCGCCGCGCTCTTCCTGCGCACGCGCACGCTGCAGCAGTTCCGCCTGCAGCACGTTGAGCGGATCGGTGTAGACGTTACGCAGCGCGATGGATTCGGCGATCCACGGCTGGTCCGCCATCAGATGCGCATCGTTCGCGATGGTCAGTACCGCTTTGATGTCGGCATCCAGCTGATCGCGCAGCTGTTTGCCGAGCGGCCACAGCGATTTATCCACCAGACGCTGATCGTAATACTCCGCCAGCCACAGGTCAGCCTTCGAGAACACCATCTCCAGCATGCCGAGACGCGTGGCGAAGAACGGCCATTCGCTGCACATGGTTTCCAGCTGATCCTGATGGCCTTCGTCCATCGCTTTCTGCAGCGCCGCGCCGGCACCCAGCCACGCGGGCAGCATCAGGCGGTTCTGCGTCCAGGCGAAGATCCACGGAATGGCGCGCAGCGACTCAACGCCGCCGGTCGGACGCCGTTTCGCCGGGCGCGAGCCGAGCGGCAGTTTGCCCAGCTCCTGCTCTGGCGTCGCCGAGCGGAAGTAGGGAACGAAATCCGGATTTTCACGCACATAGCCGCGGTACATGGCGCATGAATAGGCTGACAGGCCGTTCATGATCTCCTGCCATTCGCGTTTTGGCTCTGGCGGTGGCAGCAGGTTGGCTTCCAGAATCGCCCCGGTGTAAAGCGACAGGCTGGCGATGGTGACTTCCGGCAGGCCATATTTGAAGCGAATCATTTCGCCCTGTTCGGTCACGCGCAGGCCGCCTTTCAGGCTGCCCGGCGGCTGTGACAGCAGGGCTGCATGCGCCGGTGCGCCACCGCGGCCAATCGAACCGCCGCGTCCGTGGAACAGCGTCAGGGTAATGCCGGCTTTGTCGCAGGTTTTAATCAGTGCATCCTGTGCCTGATACTGCGCCCAGCTGGCTGCCATCACGCCGGCATCTTTTGCCGAGTCGGAATAGCCAATCATCACCATCTGTTTGCCGTTGATGAAGCCGCGATACCAGTCGATATTCAGCAGCTGGCTCATCACGTCATTGGCGTTGTTGAGGTCGTCGAGGGTTTCAAACAGCGGCGCCACCGGCATCGCGTAAGGAATGCCGGCCTCTTTCAGCAGCAGGTGCACCGCCAGTACGTCAGACGGCGTTTTCGCCATCGAAATCACGTAGGCGGCAATCGAGCCCTGCGGCGCTTCGGCCGCCACTTTGCAGGTATCCAGCACTTCACGCGTGTTGTCGCTGGGCTCCCACTGCCGCGGCAGCAGCGGCCGCTTGGAATTCAGTTCGCGGATCAGGAACGCCTGCTTGTCGGCTTCTGACCAGCTTTCGTAGTCGCCCAGACCGAGATAGCGCGTGACTTCGGCAATCGCTTCGGTATGACGGGTGCTCTCCTGGCGGATATCAATGCGCACCAGCGGCACGCCGAAGCACTTCACGCGGCGCAGCGTGTCCAGCAGCTGGCCGTTGGCGATGATGCCCATGCCGCACTGCTGCAGCGACTGGTAAATAGCAAACAGCGGCTGCCACAGTTGATCGTTAGAGACCAGCAGGTCGGCCGGGCGCGGCAGGCGTTCGCCCTTCAGGCGGCGCTCCAGATAGCTCTGGGTGCTCATCAGCTGGCTGCGGATACGCTTCAGGATAACGCGATACGGCTCCAGCGCCTCCGGCTCACCACAGAGTTCGCGCACTTCGTCGCTGCACTCGGACATCGACAGCTCGGACACCAGCACGCCGATGTCGCGCAGGAACAGATCGGCGGCTTTCCAGCGGCTTAGCTGCATCACGTGGCGGGTAATCGGTGCGGTGACATTTGGGTTACCGTCACGGTCGCCGCCCATCCACGAGGTAAATTTGATTGGCACGAAATCCACCGGCAGCTGGATGCCGAAGCTCTCTTCCACCTGCTGGTTCAGCTCGCGCAGAAACGCCGGCACGCCTTCCCACAGGCTGTTCTCTACCACCGCGAAGCCCCATTTGGCTTCATCTACCGGCGTCGGGCGATATTTACGGATCTCATCGGTGTGCCACGCCTGCGCCACCAGCTGACGCAGACGGCGCATCACCTGGTTGCGTTCGTAGTCGGTGATATCGCTGTGGTCGAGCTGCTGCAGACAGCTGTTCACTTCGCCCAGCTTGTGGATCAGCGTGCGGCGGGTAATTTCGGTCGGGTGAGCGGTGAGCACCAGCTCCAGCGACAGCTCCTCAATCGCCTGGCGGATGGCCGGCTCGCTGAGGTCGCTCTGCTGCTTCAGGCGTTCAAAGGTCTTTTTCAGCAGCTCCGGGTGGTTAGCGCCGTCGCCGCTGCGGGAAATGGTCTGATACTGTTCCGCCACGTTGGTGAGGTTAAGGAACTGGCTAAACGCGCGCGCCACCGGCAGCAGCTCGTCGTTAGACAGGTTTTGCAGCGTGGAAAGCAGTTCCTTACGATGAGTGTCATTTCCTGCACGGGATGACTTAGAGAGCTTGCGGATGGTCTCCACCCGATCGAGGATGTTCTCTCCCAGTGCATCCTTTATCGTATCCCCGAGCAGTTTGCCGAGCATACTGACATTACTTCGCATTGCGGAATATTGTTCGTTCATGTGACCCTGACACCCTTATCGTCTTAAATATAAAACCTCTATACCCAATGGGCATAACATCGTCTTTTATCTAGCCACGGTTCTTCCTGTTCGTCAATTGACTTAAATTGCCGGTAACGTGCGGCTAACTATCGGAAATTCATCGAATTTAATTGACAGGAAGCGGGATAAGTTATTCTTATTATCAAATCCCGGATAATGACGGGGCAATTTGCTGATTTCACAGTGAAATGCCCCATCTGTTGATCATCAATGGCAAAAATGCTGCACAACCTGAGTGATAAGCGCATGAGTCGGCTTAATAAATGCGGTATCAATAAACTCGTCCGGTTGATGCGCCTGATTGATGGATCCAGGCCCTAACACCAGCGTCGGGCACAACTGCTGAATAAACGGTGCTTCGGTGCAGTAATTCACCACTTCAGTTGGCACGCCCAGCAGCTGCTCTACCACTTTCACCAGTTCATGATCGGCCGGACACTCGTAGCCGGGAATCGGCGGATGCAGCTGACCGACGGTCAGACGGCCCGGCCAGCGCGCGCTGACCGGTGCCAGCGCTTCATTCAGCAAGCCATCAAGATCGCTCAGCGTCAGTCCCGGCAGCGGACGGATATCCATATGCAGCTCACAGCAGGCGCAGATGCGGTTCGCCGCGTCGCCGCCGTGAATGTGGCCAAAGTTCATGGTCGGGTACGGAATGGCAAAGCCGTCGTGGTGATAGCGCTCTTTCAGCGTATTACGCAGCTGCATCAGTTGAGTAATGGACTCATGCATAAGCTCAATGGCGTTCACGCCGCGCGCCGGATCGCTGGAGTGACCGGATTGCCCCTGAATGCGGATGGCGTGCGACAAGTGGCCTTTATGCGCGCGCACCGGCTTCAGCGACGTCGGTTCGCCAATGATGGCGCAGTCCGGCCGCAGCTGGGTCGATTCAGAGAAGTATTTCGCGCCGGCCATCGTGGTCTCTTCATCGGCGGTGGCGAGGATGTACAGCGGCTTGCTCAGCTTCGTCACGTCAACGTCACGCAGCGCATCAAGAATAAAGGCAAAGAAGCCTTTCATATCGGCGGTGCCTAAGCCGTACAGCTTGTTGTCATGCTCGGTCAGGGTGAAGGGATCGCGCGTCCAGCGGCCATCGTCGTACGGTACGGTGTCAGTATGGCCCGCCAGCAGCAGGCCGCCAGCGCCGCTGCCGCTGCGTGCCAGCAGGTTAAATTTGTGGCGCGTGCCCGGCACCGGCTGGACTTCCACGCTGAAGCCGAGATCGCGGAACCAGCCCGCCAGCAAATTGATTAAAGTTTCATTGCTCTGATCCAGCGCGCTGTCGGTGGCGCTGATCGACGGTGTGGCAATCAGCTGGCGGTAGAGTTCGATAAAAGGTGGAATTTTTGTCTTCACTGTTGACGGTCCCTGCGTTAGGATGTATCAATATTAATGCATTAATAGTGAATAAAAATACATTAACGTCGTCTGCATGTGAACTGAAAAAACTGCAAACGGCATCGTGGGCAACGGGGCAAGGCCGCGACCCGATACGTGTGACTGTAATAAGGTATACAGCCTGATGTTGAATACGCTGATCGTTGGTGCCAGTGGTTATGCTGGCGTAGAGCTTGCCACTTACCTGAATCGCCATCCGCATATGAACATAACCGCTTTGGCGGTTTCAGCGCAAAGCCCGGATGCCGGAAAGTTACTCTCCGATCTGCATCCGCAGCTGAAAGGCATCGTCGATTTGCCATTGCAGCCGCTGAGTGATGCCGCAGAGTGGGCCGGCAAGGTCGATGTGGTGTTCCTCGCCACCGCTCACGAAGTCAGCCACGATCTGGCTCCGGAATTTCTGAAAGCCGGCTGCGTGGTGTTCGACCTGTCAGGCGCGTTCCGCGTGAACGACGACGGCTTTTATCAACAGTATTACGGTTTCAGCCATCAGCATCAGGCGTGGCTCGACAAAGCCGTTTACGGCCTGGCCGAATGGAACCACGCGCAGATTAAAGACGCGCAGCTGGTGGCGGTGCCGGGTTGCTATCCGACGGCCGCGCAGCTGGCGCTGAAACCGCTGATTAACGCTGGCCTGCTTAATCCGGCTCAGTGGCCGGTCATCAATGCCACCAGCGGCGTCAGCGGTGCCGGGCGTAAAGCCAGCGTCACCACCAGCTTCTGTGAAGTCAGCCTGCAGCCGTACGGCCTCTTCAATCACCGGCACCATCCGGAGATTGTCGCCCATCTCGGCACGCCGGTAATCTTTACGCCGCATCTCGGCAATTTCCCGCGCGGCATCCTGGAAACCATCACCTGTCGTCTGAACGCCGGCGTGAGCCAGCAGGATGTGGCGGCCGCCTTCCACAGCGCCTACCACGATAAACCGCTGGTGCGGCTGTACGACAAAGGCGTACCGGCGCTGAAAGCGGTGGTTGGCCTGCCGTTCTGCGATATCGGCTTTGCCGTGCAGGGCGAGCACCTGATTGTTGTCGCAGCGGAAGATAATCTGCTGAAAGGCGCCTCCTCACAGGCGGTGCAGTGTCTCAATATTCGTTTCGGCTTCCCCGAAACGCTGTCTCTGATTTAACGGACGGATAACCTGACCATGAGCAATCCTCTGATCATTAAGCTGGGCGGTGTACTGCTGGATAGCGAAGAAGCGCTGGCGCGTCTGTTTGATGCCCTGCTGGCGTACCGCACGCAGCACCAGCGCCCGCTGATCATTGTCCACGGCGGCGGCTGCCTGGTGGACGAGCTGATGAAGAAACTGGCGCTGCCGGTGAAAAAGAAGAACGGTTTGCGCGTGACGCCAGCCGATCAGATCGACATTATTACCGGTGCGCTGGCCGGCACCGCCAACAAAACGCTGCTGGCGTGGGCGAAGAAGTACGGCATCGGCGCGGTGGGTTTGTGCCTTGGCGATGCGGGCCTGGTGAATGTGGCGCAGTTCGATGAAGAGCTGGGTCACGTGGGCAACGCCACGCCGGGCAATCCGCAGCTGCTGAATACGCTGCTGGACGCGGGCTATATGCCGGTGATCAGCTCGATTGGCATCACCGACGGTGGCGAACTGATGAACGTCAACGCTGACCAGGCTGCAACTGCACTGGCCGCGACCATCGGTGCCGATCTGGTGCTGCTGTCGGACGTCAGCGGTATTCTCGACGGCAAAGGTCAGCGCATCGCCGAGATGACCGCAGCCAAAGCCGAGCAGCTGATCGCCCAGGGCATTATTACCGATGGCATGATTGTGAAAGTGCACGCGGCGCTCGACGCGGCGCGTACGCTGGGCCGCCCGGTGGATATCGCCAGCTGGCGCCATGCTGAACAGCTGCCAACCCTTTTTAACGGCGTGTCGATTGGCACCCGGATTCTCGCATAATCAAGGATTACGACATGAGCACGCAAAACATCAAAAAAATCGTTCTGGCTTACTCGGGCGGTCTGGATACCTCGGCCATCATTCCCTGGCTGAAAGAGAATTACGGTGGTTGTGAAGTGGTGGCGTTCGTCGCCAACATTGGTCAGGATCCGGCCGATCTGGAAGGCGTTGAGAAGAAAGCGCTGCAGTCGGGCGCGTCTGAGTGCCACGTGGTCGATCTGCGTGAAGAGTTCATTAGCGACTACGTTTATCCGGTGCTGCAGACCGGTGCGCTGTACGAAGGCACCTATCTGCTGGGTACCTCAATGGCGCGTCCTATCATCGCCAAAGCGCAGGTTGAGCTGGCGCTGAAAGTGGGCGCGGACGCGCTGTGCCACGGCGCAACCGGTAAAGGCAACGATCAGGTGCGTTTCGAAACCACCTATACCGCGCTGGCACCGCAGCTTAAAGTGGTCGCGCCATGGCGTGAATGGAACCTGCGTTCACGTGAAGCGCTGCTGGATTATCTGAAAGAGCGCAATATCCCGACCACCGCATCGCTGGAGAAGATCTACAGCCGTGATGAAAACGCGTGGCACATCTCGACCGAAGGTGGCGTGCTGGAGAGCCCGTGGAACGCGCCAAACAAAGATTGCTGGGTGTGGACCGTCGATCCGCTGGAAGCGCCGGATCAGCCAGAAAACGTCACCGTTAGCGTGGAGAAAGGCCGGGTGGTCGCGGTAAACGGCGAGAAACTGAGCCCGTTCCAGTGCCTGGAAAAACTCAACGTGCTGGGTGCGAAACACGGCGTGGGCCGGATTGATATCGTGGAAAACCGTCTGGTGGGCATCAAATCACGCGGCTGCTATGAAACGCCTGGCGGCACCATCATGGTCAACGCGCTGCGTGCGGTAGAGCAGCTGGTGCTGGATCGCGATAGCTTCAAATGGCGTGAGCAGCTGGGTCAGGAGATGTCTTACGTAGTGTATGACGGCCGCTGGTTCGCGCCGCTGCGTCAGTCAATCCAGGCGGCTGCCGAATCGCTGGCGGAGCTGGTGAACGGTGAAGTGGTGCTGCAGCTGTATAAAGGTCATGCCACGGCGATCCAGAAAAAATCAGCCAACAGCCTGTACTCAGAAGAGTTTGCCACCTTCGGCGAAGACGAAGTGTACGATCACCGTCACGCGGGCGGCTTTATCCGTCTGTTCTCGCTCTCTTCACGCATTCGCGCGCTGAACGAGCAGAAGAAGTAACACCGCGGCAGGCGACATATTTTGCAGGGGCGGCTTCGGGCCGCCCTTTGTTTAACAGATTCAGGAGCAAGCAGATGGCACTTTGGGGCGGACGTTTTTCGCAGGCGGCAGATCAACGGTTTAAACAGTTCAACGACTCACTGCGGTTCGACTACCGCCTGGCGGAGCAGGACATCATCGGTTCGGTGGCCTGGTCAAAAGCGCTGGTAACGGTAAACGTGCTGAGCAGTGAAGAGCAGCAGCAGCTGGAAGCCGCGCTGAATGCGCTGCTGGCTGACGTGCGCGCCAATCCGCAGCAGATCCTGCAGAGCGATGCCGAGGATATTCACAGCTGGGTGGAAGGCAAGCTGATCGACAAAGTCGGCGCGCTGGGCAAAAAGCTGCACACCGGGCGCAGCCGTAACGACCAGGTGGCGACCGATCTCAAACTGTGGTGTAAAACGCAGGTGGCACTGCTGCTGGAAGCCACGCGCGAGCTGCAGTCAGCGCTGGTGGCTACCGCTGAAGCCAATCAGGATGCCGTGATGCCGGGCTACACGCACCTGCAGCGGGCGCAGCCGGTGACGTTTGCCCACTGGTGTCTGGCCTACGTTGAGATGCTGGCGCGCGACGAGAGCCGTTTGCAGGACACCCTGAAGCGGCTGGATGTCAGCCCGCTGGGCTGCGGCGCACTGGCCGGTACTGCTTATGAGGTTGACCGTGAGCAGCTGGCCGGCTGGCTCGGCTTCGCGTCTGCCACGCGCAACAGCCTGGATACCGTGTCAGACCGCGATCACGTGCTGGAGCTGCTGTCAGATGCCTCAATTGGCATGGTGCACCTGTCGCGCTTTGCTGAAGATATGATCTTCTTCAACACCGGTGAAGCCGGCTTTATTGAGCTGTCCGATAAAGTGACCTCGGGCTCATCGCTGATGCCGCAGAAGAAAAACCCGGACGCGCTGGAGCTGATCCGCGGCAAGTGCGGTCGCGTGCAGGGCGCGCTGACCGGCATGATGATGACGCTGAAAGGGCTGCCGCTGGCGTACAACAAAGATATGCAGGAAGACAAAGAAGGGCTGTTCGATGCGCTCGATACCTGGCTTGACTGCCTGCATATGTCAGCGCTGGTGCTGGACGGTATTCAGGTGAAGCGTCCGCGCTGTCAGGAAGCCGCTGAGCAGGGTTACGCCAACTCAACCGAACTGGCCGATTATCTGGTGGCCAAAGGCGTGCCGTTCCGCGAAGCGCACCATATTGTCGGCGAAACCGTGGTGGAAGCGATCAAACAAGGCGTCGCGCTGGAAGCATTAAGTCTGGCGCAGTTTAAGCAGTTCAGCGCGGCGATCGAAGAGGATGTTTATCCGGTGCTGTCGCTGCAGTCCTGCCTCGACAAGCGTAACGCGCGCGGCGGCGTAGCACCGCAGCAGGTGGCGCTGGCGATTGGCGAAGCGAAGCAGCGCTTAAACCTGGCGTAATGCGCGCTCGGAAATTTCTTTGGTAAAAAGAGACAATTCTTGATCGGCCTGGCGTGAAGAGTTCTTAAAGTGTGCTCGCAGTTAATTTGGAGAACATAAATGAGCACTTCACGCTTTGGCTACCCTTTCTTTCCTCTGGAGCCGGCCGTTGAAAACCAGGTTCCTGTCACCTTCGATTCCGCCTCGGTGCAGGACGGTGGTTTTATCGTCAATGGCGAAATCACGCGCGATACGCGCCCTGCGCTTAACGGCTATGCCGGCCGTGGCGTCACGCTTGAGTGTTACCACAATGGCGAGTTAGTGGGCAGCACGCTCAGCGATGCTCAGACCGGCTACTTCAGTTTTACGCTGCCCGCCGCGCTGGCCGGGGGCAACCATCAGTTTGTGGCACAGGTGGCAGCCGCGCCACAGGTCGCCAGTGCGCCCTTCACGCTGATCGTTCAGGATGCGGCTTTTGTGCCGGTTACGCTAACCGCCATACACAGCGGCACGCAGTTTATCTGGCCGCAAGAGGTGACGACGGAAATCCATCCGACCTTTTCCGGTAAAGGCCAGCCCGGCAGTCGGGTTGAGCTGTTTGATAACGACGCGCCGCTCGGCAGTGCACCGGTTGGTAGCGATCATACCTGGACGTTTACGCCGTCTCAGGCGCTGGGCGCTGGCGAGCATCAGATTACAGTGAAATGCGGTGCAGGGAATGTCAGTGCGTCGGTCAGCCTGATTGTGGCGGAGGATGTTACGGCGGATGACGCGCGGCTGATGGAGCTCAGCGGCCTGCATCTGCACGATCTGCTGGCCAGCGTGCCGGTTAACCTGTTTCAGGACGCGGAGCTTAACCCGACTACGCAGCAGTATGAGCTGGTGCTGAATAATGACGATCTGCAGCAGGAGCTGACGCACTCCGGCATCGCTGGCCACTCACTGGTGCTGACCGAGCAGGATCTGCAGCAGTTGCTGGGGGATGTGCCACTCTGATGCAGAGGCAAAAAAAAGCGGGCTTTGAGTAGCCCGCCAACCTCTAGCTTCGGAATTACATATAGTTATAGGCACATCATCAAAGGGCTGGCACTCCCGGCCAACACAGTGATTTCGTGAGCAGGTTGCAGGTGCTGCTCCGGATCGTTGTTGTTGCCTGTGTGACGCAGTGGCTTTAACAATCCGTGGTCTTAATCAGATGGCCGGTATTATTCCTGTTCACCGCTTGATAGGGCTAATCGTTCATTGCTATTCTATCTATCGCCACGGGCTATCGTGGTTTGGAGGCTATCAATGAACATTCGTGATCTGGAATATCTGGTTTCGCTGGCGGAACATCGCCACTTTCGTCGTGCCGCTGATGCCTGTCATGTCAGCCAGCCGACCCTGAGCGGGCAGATTCGCAAGCTGGAAGATGAACTGGGTGTGATGCTGCTGGAACGGACCAGCCGTAAGGTGCTGTTTACGCAGGCTGGGCTGCTGCTGGTGGATCAGGCGCGAACCGTGCTGCGTGAAGTCAAAGTACTGAAGGAGATGGCCAGCCAGCAGGGCGAAACCATGTCCGGGCCGCTGCACATTGGTCTGATTCCGACCACCGGTCCCTATCTGCTGCCGCATATTATTCCGATGCTGCACCAGACCTTCCCCAAACTCGAAATGTATCTGCACGAAGCGCAAACGCAGCAGCTGCTGGCGCAGCTCGACAGCGGCAAACTCGACTGTGCCATTCTGGCGCTGGTAAAAGAGAGCGAAGCTTTTATTGAAGTGCCGCTGTTCGATGAGCCAATGAAGCTGGCGATCTATCAGGATCATCCGTGGCACGATCGCGATCGCGTGCCGATGTCAGATCTGGCCGGTGAAAAATTGCTGATGCTGGAAGATGGTCACTGTCTGCGCGATCAGGCGATGGGCTTCTGCTTCGAAGCCGGCGCTGATGAAGATACCCATTTCCGCGCGACCAGCCTGGAAACGCTGCGCAACATGGTAGCCGCTGGCAGCGGCATCACTTTGCTGCCGTCGCTGGCGGTGCCGAATGAGCGCGTGCGTGATGGCGTGTGCTATCTGCCGTGCTACAAACCGGTGCCACAGCGCACCATCGCGCTGGTTTATCGTCCGGGATCGCCTCTGCGCAGCCGCTATGAGCAGCTGGCAGAAGCAATTAAAACCCACATGCAGGGTTATCTGGACCGTTCGTTAAAACAGGCGGTTTAAGCCGTTTAACGCCGCCACGCGGTAGGCTTCGGCCATGGTGGGGTAGTTAAAGGTGGTGTTCACGAAGTACTCAATCGTGTTGCCGCCGTTCTTCTGCTCCATGATGGCCTGGCCGATGTGAATGATCTCCGCCGCGCGCTCGCCAAAGCAGTGAATACCCAGAATCTCTTTGGTTTCGCGGTGGAACAGGATCTTCAGGCTGCCGACGTGCATGCCGACAATCTGCGCGCGCGCCAGATGCTTAAACTGCGCACGACCCACTTCATACGGCACTTTCATCGCCGTCAGCTGCTGTTCGGTTTTGCCGACAGAGCTGATTTCCGGAATGGTGTAAATCCCGGTCGGGATATCTTCAATCAGGTGCGCGGTGGCTTCCCCTTTGATGATCGCCTGCGCGGCAATGCGGCCCTGATCGTAAGCGGCAGAGGCCAGGCTCGGGTAGCCAATCACGTCGCCCACCGCATAAATGTGCGGCTGCGCGGTCTGATACATGCTATTCACTTTCAGCAGTCCACGGCCATCGGCTTCCAGTCCGACGTTTTCCAGCGCCAGTGAATCGGTGTTACCGGTTCGACCGTTCGCGTACAGCAGGCAATCGGCTTTGACCTTTTTACCGGACTTGAGGTGCATGATGACGCCATCGCTGACACCTTCAATCTTCTCAAACTCTTCGTTGTGACGAATCACCACGCCGCTGTTCCAGAAGTGATAAGAGAGCGAATCAGACATCTCCTGATCGAGGAATGCCAGCAGGCGATCGCGGGTGTTAATCAGGTCAACCTTGACGTTAAGGCCGCGGAAAATCGACGCGTATTCACAGCCAATCACGCCCGCGCCGTAAATGATGACGTGGCCAGGTTCATGATGCAGGTTGAGGATGGAGTCGGAGTCGTAAATGCGCGGATGGGTAAAATCAACGTCTGCCGGATGATACGGGCGGGAACCACAGGCGATGACAAACTTCTCTGCGGTTAAGCGCTCGCGCGTGCCGTCTGGCTGTTCCACTTCGATGGTGTTGGCATCAACAAAATGGGCGTCGCCCTGATACAGCTCACAGCGGTTACGCTCATAAAAGCCCTGACGCATGGCAGTCTGCTGGCTGATGACGTTCTCAGTGTGATTCAGAATGTCGGCGAACGAAGAGCGCAGGAGTCGGGTGTGATCGCTATAAAGAGGGTTTTGATTGAACTCGATGATACGGCTGACAGCGTGACGCAGAGCTTTGGAAGGGATGGTTCCCCAGTGAGTACAACCGCCGCCGATGTTGTGGTAGCGTTCGATCACTGCAATGCGCGCTCCCTGCTTCACCAGCCCCATCGCCGCACCTTCGCCGCCCGGACCGGAGCCAATCACAATGGCATCGTAATCGTAAGACTTTTGCATACCAGTACGTCCTATGTTTCTATACATTTTTACAACGAGATTCTAACATCTCGCCGCGCACATCTGAATTCTAACAGCGTAAATTGGCAAAGTTTGACAATCAGTGAGGTTAACAGGCGGTCACAAACTTTGCGCCGCTGTACGCTGAAAAGTTTGTTATAGTGCCTGCCTGATTACTCACAAGGCCGGGAAAATGGGCGTTCGAGCGCAACAAAAAGAACGTACACGACGTTCACTGATTGAAGCGGCATTCAGTCAGTTAAGTGCAGAAAGGAGTTTTGCCAGCCTGAGTTTACGCGAAGTGGCACGCGAAGCCGGCATTGCGCCGACCTCGTTTTACCGTCACTTCCGCGATGTGGATGAGCTCGGCCTGACCATGGTCGATGAAAGTGGCCTGATGCTGCGCCAGCTGATGCGCCAGGCGCGCCAGCGCATTGCCAAAGGCGGCAGCATTATTAAAACCTCGGTCGCCACGTTTATGGAGTTCATCGGGAACAATCCCAACGCTTTTCGTCTCTTACTACGCGAGCGCTCCGGCACCTCAGCGGCCTTTCGTGCGGCAGTGGCGCGGGAAATTCAGCACTTTATCGCTGAGCTGGCCGACTACCTTGAGCTGGAAAACCGCATGCCGCGCAGCTTTACCGAAGCGCAGGCCGAAGCGATGGTCACCATCGTGTTCAGTGCGGGCGCAGAAGCGCTGGATGTGGATATCGAACAGCGGCGCAAACTGGAAGAGCGTCTGGTGCTGCAGCTGCGGATGATCGCCAAAGGCGCTTATTACTGGTATCGCCGGGAGCAAGAGCGCCTGGCCGTTACCCTGGAAACCCCCGAAGAGTAATGTGATAAGGATAATGAAATGATTGAGCAAAACCCTCGCGATAAAGGAACGCTGTTACTGGCTTTTATCACCGGTTTAGCTATCAACGGCTCCTTTTCGGTGCTGTTCAGCACCTTTGTTCCCTTTTCGATTTTCCCGCTGATCGCCCTTGGCCTTGCCGCGTGGTGTCTGCATCAGCGCTATCTTAACCGCAACATGCCGGACGGCATGCCTTCGCTGGCAGCGGCATTCTTTCTGCTGGGGATTCTGGTGTACAGCGCTCTGGTACGTGCCGAATATCCGGATATCGGTTCTAACTTTATCCCGACCATTCTGATGGTGGCGCTGGTGTTCTGGATCGGCATGCGCTTCCGCCGCGGCAAGAACAAGCACTGAAAACAATAACGGGAACCGCAGGGTTCCCGTTTTTTTTAGGCTTTGCGCGTCAGCAGGACACCGCATTCCATATGATGGGTGTAAGGGAACTGGTCAAACAGCGCCAGCCGCGTGACCGCATGCGTAGCGCTCAGTACGCTGAGGTTGTCGCACAGGGTCTGCGGATTGCACGAGATATAGAGAATACGCGGATAGGCCTGCACCATCTTCACCGTCTCATCATCCAGCCCGCTGCGCGGCGGATCGACAAAAATGGTCTCGCACTGATAGCTATTGAGATCAATGCCTTCCAGGCGGTTAAAGCTGCGCACGCCGTTCATCGCCTGGGTAAACTCTTCGGCCGCCATACGAATAATTTGCACGTTGTCGATGTGGTTGGCCGCGATGTTGTACTGCGCCGAAGCCACCGACGGTTTGGCGATTTCCGTCGCCAGTACCCGGCGGAAATTACGCGCCAGCGCCAGTGAAAAGTTGCCATTGCCGCAGTACAGCTCCAGCAGATCGCCGCGCGAATCTTGCGTCACGTCCAGCGCCCACTCCAGCATCTGAATATTCATCGCCGCATTCGGCTGGGTGAAACTGTTCTCTACCTGACGATAAATCATCTCCTGGCCGGCCACTGGCAGGCGCTCATCGACGTAATCGCGATCGAGGCAGATTTTAGTTTTGGTGGCGCGACCAATCAGCTGCACATCAAACCCTTCTGCACGCAGGCTATCGCGCAGCGCAGTGGCGGCTTCGGTCCAGTCGGCTTCCAGCTTGCGGTGATACAGCAGTGAAATCACGATCTGGTTGCTCAGGGTAGAGAGATAATCGATCTGGAACAGTTTGAAACGCAGCGCGCGATTATCGCGGATCGCGGCGATCAATTTTGGCATCAGCGCATTGATTAACTGACTGGCCGCCGGAAACTGATCAACACGGATACGCTGTTTGGTCTCCTGATCAAAGATGATGTGGTAGAGATCGTCACCGTCGTGCCAGATGCGGAATTCGGCGCGCATGCGGTAGTGGCTGACCGGCGAGCGGAACACTTCCACGTCGGGCGCAGCGTAGGGTGCCATCATCGCCTGTAAGCGGCTGACTTTTTCCGCCAGTTGCGCGTCGTATTGTTCAATCGGGAGCTGTTCGGGTGTCATCTTTAATCCTGGTGTTAAGCCTGCCTGCCGGGCGATTGTAGGGATTCACCTGCTGATGTCCAGCCCCATGCAGCGCAGGCAGGCTGGCAGTCTGGATTTCCGGCCTTCTTAAACGTAGACTGCGGCAGCCGGCCTCCTTGAGTTAAAAGGGAATCCAGTGTGAATCTGGAGCTGACGCGCAGCGGTAAAAGAATGTCGTGGTGATCGCAATTGCAGACACTGTCCTCGCGGATGGGAAGTCTTCACCACTTATGATTCCCAGCCCGAAGACCTGCCGGTGTGACGTCGCAACTTCTGAGATCATCGCGTGCTATCGATCCCGGACCTGCGGCATCCTGCTTCGTCTTTTGGATGCTATAACAATGAAAACAACACACGCTTCGCTGTTTGCCTTCAGTGCAACGGCGCTGTCGCTCTGGGCGCAATCTGGCTACGCGCAGCAGAATGATGATACGCAAATCGTTACCGCTAACCGGTTTTTGCAGCCGGTCTCTTCCGTCCTCGCGCCGACGACAGTCGTCACCCGCGACGATATCGATCGCTGGCAGGCGAAAAGCCTGACGGACGTCATGCGTCGCCTGCCCGGCGTGGACATCGCGCAGAACGGGGGTCTCGGTCAGCTGAGCTCGCTGTTTGTGCGCGGTACCAACTCCAGCCACGTACTCATACTCATTGACGGTATCCGGCTAAACCAGGCGGGTGTGTCCGGATCATCCGATTTGAGCCAGATTCCGCTGTCTCTGGTGCAGCGCATCGAATATGTGCGCGGTGCGCGCTCGGCGGTGTATGGCTCCGATGCAATTGGCGGCGTGGTGAACATCATTACCGGTCGTGATAAGCCGGGCACGACACTGAGCGCCGGCGTGGGCTCGAAAGGCTATCAAAACTATGAAGGTTCTACCCAGCAGCAGCTGGGCGCAGCCACGCAGCTGACCATGGCGGGCAACTACACCTATACGCGCGGCTATGATGTGGTGGCCAATCTGCCGGATGTGTATGGCGATCCGGCGCAGAAAGATCGCGACGGCTTCATGAATAAGACACTGTATGGCGCGCTGGAGCACCAGTTCAGTGACGGGCTGAGCGGCTTTATTCGCGGCTACGGTTTTGACAACCGTACGGCCTACGATGGCACCTACAGCTACGATAACAGTTTCAACATCAATGGATTAAACGATACCCGTCAGCTCTACAGCCAGACCTGGGACAGCGGCCTGCGTTATAGCAACGACATTTACTCGACGCAGCTGATCGCCAGCTACAGCCGCAGCAAAGACTATAACTATGATCCACGTACTGGCCGCTACGGCCCGTCGACCACGCTGGATGACAGCAAGCAATACAATGTGCAGTGGGGCAATACGTTGCAGGTGGCGCAGGGCAGCGTAAGCGCGGGCGTGGACTGGCAAAAACAGACCACGGAACCCGGCACGGCTTACGTGGCTGACAGCACCGAACTGCGTAACACCGGCATTTATGCCACCACCCAGCAGCAGCTGGGCGGCGTAACGCTGGAAGGCGCGGTACGTGGGGACGACAACAGCCAGTTTGGCTGGCACGGCACCTGGCAGGGTGGAGCGTCATGGGCGTTCGTCGATGGCTACAGCGTGTTTGCCAATTACGCGACGGCGTATAAAGCGCCGCGTCTCGGCCAGCTGTATGGTTCCTATGGCAACAGCGACCTGAAGCCGGAAGAGAGCAAACAGTGGGAAGCGGGCTTCTCCGGCCTGACCGGGCCGGTAAACTGGCGCGTATCCGGTTATCGTAACGATATCGATAATCTGATTGATAGCGATCCCACCACGTATATCTATTACAACATCGATAAAGCGCGCATTAAGGGCGTGGAAGCCACGGCGTCGTTCGATACCGGTCCGCTTAGCCATCAGATTTCTTACGACTATGTCGATGCGCGCGATGCTGAAACCGATCAACCGCTGGTGCGCCGTGCGAAGCAGCAGGTGAAATACCAGCTCGACTGGACGATATATGAATTCGACTGGTCACTGACCTATTATTATCTCGGCGATCGCTACGATACGGATTACAACCACGCCTTTACCCCGCAGCGCGTTAAACTGGGCGGTGTAAGTTTATGGGATCTGGCAGTTTCGTATCCGGTCACATCACAGCTCACCGTTCGTGGTAGAATTGCCAACCTGTTCGATAAAGACTACGAGACAGTGTATGGCTATCAAACTCCAGGAACGGAGTACTATCTCAGCGCCAGCTACAGCTTCTGATCTGCGTCCCACCGTGCTGGTGTTTGACTCCGGCGTTGGTGGGCTCTCCGTCTATGATGAGGTCCGGCAATTGCTGCCGGGCCTGCACTATCTCTATGCCTTCGATAATGCCGGCTTCCCTTACGGTGAAAAAAGCGAAGAGTACATTGTTGAGCGGGTCGTGGCGGTGGTGGATGCTATTGTGCAGCGCGTGCCGCTGGCCTTAGTTGTCATCGCCTGTAACTCCGCCAGTACCGTATCGCTGCCCGCGCTGCGCCAGCGGTTTGCTTTTCCGGTGGTCGGCGTCGTGCCTGCGATTAAACCGGCTGCGCGCCTGACGCGTAACGGCGTGGTCGGCCTGCTGGCCACGCGCGGCACGGTGAAACGGCCTTACACTCATGAGCTGGTGGCGCAGTTTGCGCGTGAATGCAAAATCGAGATGCTGGGCTCGGCGGAACTGGTCGAGCTGGCGGAAGCCAAACTGCACGGAGAAACAGTGGCGCTGGACGATGTACGGCGCGCAGTGCAACCGTGGCTGCGGATGAAAGAGCCGCCGGATACCGTGGTGCTGGGGTGTACCCACTTCCCGTTGTTACGTGAAGAGTTGCAGCAGGTGTTACCGGATGGCACCCGGCTGGTGGATTCCGGCGCGGCCATTGCACGACGTACCGCATGGTTATTAGAGCACGAAGCGCCTCAGGCACGCTCCAGCGGACAGAATGTGGCGTTTTGTACGCGTATGGATGATGAAGTGGTGCAATTGTCACCGGTTTTGCAGCGTTATGGCTTCCCGCTGCTGGAAAAACTGGCGATTTGACGGGGTTTCGCCGAAAAAAACAGCACTCGAAAATTAATTTGCATTTAGCCCTTGTCAGCCCGAAAGAACTCCCTATAATGCGCCTCCACTGACACGGCACAACGGCTTACGAAGCGCCCTGTTAGTGAGGTGGCCTTTAACGGCAACCTTCAGAAAAGCAAAAATAAATGCTTGACTGAGAAAGCGGAAAGCGTAATATACGCATCCCGCGCCGCTTGAGAAATCGCGGCACCGCTCTTTAACAATTTATCAGACAATCTGTGTGGGCACTCGCAGGATTGATATCACAAGCCTACGGGCTTTAAAAAATATCAAGTCTTTGCTGAGTGAACACGTAATTCATTACGAAGTTTAATTCAC
>NZ_JALKOV010000013.1:0-150292 GCF_035783935.1 Pantoea dispersa
ATGAATTCAAGGCGTTGCATGGTAACAGTCTCAGTCCAGGGCATAGTGAGTCTCCTCTGCTATGCCGTTTATAACTGTTACCCATGTGCCCGGTCTAAAGTGTTACCCATGTGGCCGGTTTGTACCTCAATGCGCACCCTACGGTCGACAGATAAACCATTTCATCGATTAGCAGGGTGCATATTGATGCGCATTAGCCGTTTTTTGTAGGGTGCGCATTCATGCGCACCAGCAGTTATTCGTAGGGTGCGCATTGATGCGCACCAACAGTTATTCGTAGGGTGCGCATTGATGCGCACCTGGCAATAATGGATTACGCAGGATAAAAAACATGGTCCGTATTTATCACAATCCGCGCTGTAGCAAGAGCCGCGAAACTCTCGCGCTGCTGCAGCAAAAGGGCATTGAACCGCAGGTGGTGCTGTATCTCGATACGCCGCCGGACATCGACACGCTGAAAACGCTGCTGCAACAGCTGGGCATGCACAGCGCGCGCGAGCTAATGCGCCGTGGCGAGGAAATTTATAAAACGCTGGGGTTGGCCGACGGCAATCTCAGCGAGGATCAGCTATTGCAGGCGATGGTGGATCATCCAAAACTGATCGAGCGGCCGATTGTGATTCAGGGCAACCACGCGCGCATCGGACGTCCGCCGGAAGCGGTACTGGAGATTCTCTAAAGCCCCAGCGCCTCTTTCACAAAGGGAATAGTCAGCTTGCGCTGTGCGCTGATCGAGGCGCGATCGAGACGATCAAGTGTGTCAAACAGTGTGCGCATTTCGCGGTCGAGGCGTTTCAGCAGGAAGCGCCCGACGTCTTCCGGCAGCTCAAAGCCGCGCAGGCCAGCACGCAGCTGCATTGCCTGCAGTTTGTCCTCGTCGGACAGCGGCTGTAAGCGGTAAATTTGTCCCCAGTCGAGGCGTGACGCCAGATCCGGCAAGCCCAGATTAAGCTGACGCGGGGGACGATCGCCGGTGATCAGCAGGCGGGTTTTGCCGGTTTCCAGAATGCGGTTGTAGAGATCGAAGATCGCCATCTCCCACTCGGCTTCGCCAGCGATGCACTCGATATTATCGATGCACACCAGCGCCAGATTCTCCATGCCTTCCAGCACTTCCGGCACGAACCAGGTGCGCTTATCGAGCGGCACATAACCTACCGCTTCGCCGCGCGCGGACATTTCGGCGCAGGCGGCGTGCAGCAGATGACTGCGGCCACCGCCTTCACGCGACCAGAAGTAGAGATAGCTGCCGTGCTGTTGTGCCAGCGCGCCCTGCAGCGCCGCCAGCAGTGACGGATTTTCCCCCGGCCAGAAACTGGCAAAGGTTTCATCATCGGGTAGATAGAGTGGCAGTGAAAGCTGTGCCGGCGTGTTCAGAAGTACCTCAACGGATGAGCGGGCAGAAAACCGCGCAAGTTTATCACGATCCTCTGCAGAGATGAACCGGGCTTCCCTGCCCGCAGGATCCTTTAAAGCTCGCGTTTTTCTTCCGCGTCCAGTACCACTTCTTCCGGACGTAACAGACTGATTAAGCGGAAAATCAGCGCCAGGCCAACGCCGACGATGGTGGCCAGCGCCATGCCTTTCAGCTCGGCGGCGCCCACGTGCACTTTCGCGCCGCTGACGCCAATGATCAGGATCACCGAGGTGAGGATCAGGTTCTGCGCTTTGTTGTAGTCGACTTTGGATTCAATCAGCACGCGAATACCGGAAGCGCCGATCACGCCATACAGCAGCAGCGACACACCGCCCATTACCGGTACCGGGATCGCCTGAATCGCAGCCGCCAGTTTACCGACGCAGGAGAGCAGAATAGCGAAGATCGCCGCGCCGCCGATGACCCAGGTGCTGTAAACGCGGGTGATCGCCATGACGCCAATGTTTTCACCGTAGGTGGTATTCGGCGTGGAGCCAAAGAAGCCGGAGATCATGGTCGACAGGCCGTTGGCAAACATCGAGCGGTGCAGGCCCGGATCGCGAATCAGATCCTTTTTCACGATGTTAGCCGTCACCACCAAATGGCCCACGTGCTCGGCAATCACCACCAGCGCCGCAGGCAGAATAGTCAGCATCGCGGCCCACTCAAAGCGCGGCGTGTAGAAGGTTGGCAGCGCAAACCACGGCGCGTTTTCCACCGTACTCCAGTCAACGATACCCATCGCCGACGACAGCGCGTAGCCGACCAGCACGCCAATCAGGATTGGGATAATGGCAAAGAAACCCCGGAACAGCACCGAGCCAAACACCGTCACCGCCAGCGTCACCAGTGAAATGATGATGGTTTTACTGTCCGCCGTGGTGCCGTCAGCGGGCAGCAGCCCGGCCATGTTCGCTGCCACGCCCGCCAGTTCGAGACCGATAACCGCCACGATGGCTCCCATCGCCGCCGGTGGAAACATCACGTCAAGCCAGCCGGTGCCGGCTTTCTTCACAATCAGCGCCACGATGCAGAACAGCGCGCCGCACAGGATAAAGCCGCCGAGCGCCACTTCATAACCGAGCGGCAGCAGCAGCAGCACCGGCGAGATAAAAGCAAAGCTGGAGCCGAGATAGGCCGGAATTTTGCCCTTACAGATAAACAGATACAGCAGCGTGCCAACGCCGTTAAACAGCAGCACGGTGGCCGGGTTGATGTGGAACAGAATCGGCACCAGCACGGTGGCGCCGAACATGGCGAACAGGTGCTGCAGGCTGAGCGGAATGGTTTGAAGAAGCGGTGGGCGTTCGCTAACGCCAATGGCTCTGCGAGTCATCATTTATCCCCTATACGTTTATTTTTATGCTCGTTCGTCAACGCCGCACCTTATCGTAGTGGCGCAATTCATTGCGCCTTGTCCGGATGGGCACCCTAGCTTGCCCGACATCAGCGCGATAAATCGCGCCGCTACAAAATGTGCATCCTGTCGATACGGTGTCTGACTGAACGGTGTTTTTGCCAAAAAAAAGCCGACTCTCTGGCCGGCTGGTTTAGTTATTTGGTTCCGAAAATCTTGTCGCCGGCGTCGCCGAGGCCCGGGATAATGTAGCCCTTCTCGTTCAGGCCCTGATCGATTGACGCGGTGTACAGCTCAACGTCCGGATGCGCTTTCTCCAGCGCGGCAATGCCTTCCGGCGCGGCCACCAGCACCAGCACTTTAATGCTGTTGCAGCCGGCTTTCTTCAGCAGATCGATGGTAGCGATCATCGAGCCGCCGGTCGCCAGCATCGGATCAACCACCAGCGCCATACGCTCTTCGATGTTTGACACCAGCTTCTGGAAGTAAGGCACCGGCTCCAGCGTCTCTTCGTCACGGTAAACGCCCACCACGCTGATGCGCGCGCTCGGTACGTGTTCCAGCACGCCTTCCATCATGCCAAGGCCAGCACGCAGAATCGGGACGACGGTAATTTTTTTGCCTTTGATTTGATCGACGTCGACCGGACCGTTCCAGCCTTCAATGGTCACGCGCTCGGTTTCGAGATCGGCGGTGGCTTCATAGGTCAGTAAGCTGCCCACTTCCGAGGCCAGCTCGCGGAAGCGCTTGGTGCTGATATCATGCTCACGCATCAGGCCCAGTTTATGTTTGACCAGCGGGTGTCTGACTTCCACGATCTTCATGATTATTCTCCCGGAATTGAGTTGAGCTAAAAAAAAATCGCCGGATTATACCGCCTTTTTACCGCCGCGCCACCGGTGATTGGTCAGGTAACGTGCACAAATCGCCTGAGAATAAGGATTAGCGAAAAATCAGCACGCTGCAAAGGTGCCCTGAGATGGGACTCGCAAACGTTTGCCTGCGCTGGTAGAATTGCCGCGCTTAATTTTTGCCACCAACCGCAATCGCGTGGGGATTCCGCAGTGACCGACAAAACCTCTCTCAGCTACAAAGACGCCGGTGTTGATATTGATGCTGGTAACGATCTGGTTGACCGTATTAAAGGCGTAGTAAAGAAAACCCGCCGCCCGGAAGTGATGGGTGGACTGGGTGGCTTTGGCGCGCTGTGTGCGCTGCCGCAGAAATACCGCGAGCCTGTGCTGGTCTCCGGAACTGATGGCGTCGGCACCAAGCTGCGTCTGGCGATGGATCTCAAACGCCACGACAGCATTGGCATCGATCTGGTGGCGATGTGCGTGAACGATCTGGTGGTACAGGGCGCTGAGCCGCTGTTCTTCCTCGACTACTACGCCACCGGCAAGCTGGATGTGGATACCGCTTCAGCGGTGATCACCGGTATCGCCGAAGGCTGTCTGCAGTCGGGCTGTGCGCTGGTCGGCGGTGAAACCGCTGAGATGCCGGGCATGTATCACGGCGAAGATTACGACGTGGCCGGTTTCTGCGTCGGCGTGGTGGAAAAATCCGAGATCATCGACGGCAGCAAAGTGCAGGATGGCGACGTGCTGATCGCGCTGGGCTCCAGCGGTCCGCACTCTAACGGCTACTCGCTGGTGCGTAAAATCCTCGAAGTCAGCCAGACCGATCCCACCACCAAACAGCTGGAAGGCAAACCGCTGGCCGATCACCTGCTGGCCCCGACCCGCATCTACGTGAAAAATATCCTCAGCCTGATTGAGCAGGTGGACGTGCATGCTATCGCCCACCTGACCGGTGGCGGCTTCTGGGAAAACATTCCGCGCGTATTGCCGGATAACACCCAGGCAGTGATTGACGAGAAAAGCTGGCAGTGGCCGGCGGTATTCAGCTGGCTGCAGCAGGCCGGTAACGTCAGCCGTCACGAGATGTACCGCACCTTTAACTGCGGCGTGGGCATGGTGATTGCGCTGAGCCCGGCCGATGCCGACAAAGCGGTCCAGCTGATGACCGCGGCTGGCGAGCAGGCGTGGAAAATTGGCGTGATTAACGCGTCAGATGCCGAAGAGCGTGTGGTTATCAACCCATGAAGAAACTGGTTGTACTGATCTCCGGCAACGGCAGCAATCTTCAGTCCATCCTCGACGCCTGCGAGAGCGGGCGTATCAACGGCAGCGTGGCTGCCGTTTTCAGTAATAAAGCCTCGGCCTATGGTCTGACGCGCGCGCAGCAGGCCAGCGTGCCTGCTCACGCGCTGTCCGCGCAGGATTTCGCCGATCGCGACGCCTTTGACCGCCAGCTGATGCAGCAGATCGACGCTTATGCGCCGGATCTGGTGGTGCTGGCCGGTTATATGCGCATTCTGAGCCCGGCGTTTGTCGCGCACTATCACGATCGTCTGCTGAATATTCATCCGTCGCTGCTGCCGAAATATCCTGGTTTGCATACGCATCGCCAGGCGCTGGCGAACGGTGACGCGGAACACGGTACGTCGGTGCACTTTGTGACTGATGAGCTGGACGGTGGACCGATCATTCTGCAGGCGCGCGTGCCGGTATTTGCCGACGATGACGAAGCTGAGATCAGCGCCCGCGTGCAGCATCAGGAGCACGCGATTTATCCGCTGGTGATCGGCTGGTTTGTCGAAGGACGCTTGCAGATGCGCGCGGGAAAAGCGTGGTTAGATGGCGAACTGCTGCCGCCGGAAGGTTATGCGCACGATTGATTGACCTTAACGCCGTGCGCTTGCAGGAATTGCGCAATAAATTGCGCCGCTACGGTGCTGTGCCGGGTTTTATTACTGCATGATTTCTTTGCACATTTCGTAGCGGCGCGATTCTTCGCGCTAACTTAACAATACTTATCCAAACCGGCCGGTAATGTAATCCTCGGTTCGCCGCGCCTGCGGGGCGGTGAAAATCCGGTCGGTTTCATCAAACTCCACCAGCTGCCCGTTATGCATAAACGCGGTGTAATCGGATACGCGCGCTGCCTGCTGCATGTTGTGCGTCACCAGCACCAACGTGAAATGCTGCTTCAGCGTGGTCATCAACTCTTCAATCACCAGCGTCGAGATCGGATCCAGCGCCGAGGTGGGTTCATCCAGCAGCAGCACTTCCGGCTCGATGGCGATGGCGCGCGCAATCACCAGACGCTGCTGCTGACCGCTCGACAGCGTCAGCGCATTTTGCCCCAGCTGATCTTTCACTTCGCCCCACAGCGCCGCCGCCCGCAGCGCGCGCTCGCAGGCCTCATTCAGCACGCGGCGATCGCGCACGCCCTGCAAACGCAGACCGTAAACCACATTCTCATAGATCGACTTGGGAAACGGATTGGGTCGCTGAAACACCATGCCGATGCGCCGCCGCAGCGCCGGCAAATCCTGGTTCGCCTGCATCACCGCGTGGCTATCGAGCAGAATCTCACCTTCGATGCGGCAGCCATCAATCACGTCGTTCATGCGATTGAAGCAGCGCAGCAGCGTCGATTTGCCGCAGCCGGAAGGGCCAATCAGCGCCGTAATGCGATGCTTCGGGATCTGCAAATCAATGTTATTCAGCGCCTGGCGCTCGCCATACCACAGCGACAGCTGGTTAACGGTGAGCGCAATAGCGTAATCGGGCGTCATGTGTAAACCTTTTTAGTGCGTCATTAACCGGTAGCGCTCGCGCAGCCGATGGCGCAACGCCATCGCCAGCAGATTAAGCGACAGAATGATTGCCACCAGCAGCAGTGCCGTGGCATACACCAGCGGTCGGTCGGCGTCGATGTTCGGGCTCTGGAAAGCCAGATCGTAAATCTGAAAACCGAGGTGCATAAATTTGCGGTCGAGATGCAGGTAAGGAAATACTGCGTCGACCGGCAGTTCAGGCACCATTTTGACCACGCCGACCAGCATCAGCGGCGCGGTTTCACCGGCGGCGCGCGCCACCGCCAGAATCAGGCCGGTAAGCATTGCCGGTACCGCCAGCGGCAGCACCACGCGCCACAGCGTTTCTGCCTGGGTCGCGCCCAGCGCCAGCGAGCCCTGACGCAGATTGTCCGGAATACGCGATAGCCCCTCTTCGGTGGCGACGATCACCACCGGCAGCGTCAGCAGCGCCAGCGTCAGCGCCGCCCACAGCAGGCCAGGCGTGCCGAAGGTTGGATTAGGCAGCGAGCGGGAGAAGAACAGCTGATCGAGCGTGCCGCCAATCAGCCAGACAAAAAAGCCAAGGCCAAACACGCCATACACAATCGACGGCACGCCAGCCAGATTCACTACCGCAATGCGCACCAGCCGGGTGAGCGCGTTGCGTCCGGCGTATTCGTGCAGCCAGACGGCGGCCACCACGCCCAGCGGCATGACGATCACCGACATCAGCAGCACCATTAAAACGGTGCCGAAAATCGCCGGCAGCGCGCCATTTTCACTGCCGCCCGAGGTGGGCGAATCGCTGACAAACTGCCAGATCTGGCTGAGGAAATGCCCGATTTTCTGCCCGAGGCTCAGGCTGTTTGGATACCAGGCGGCCACCACCTGCGCCAGCGGAATCAGATGATCGTCGCCCTGCACGTCGCGCAGCACCAGCGTATCGCGCTGGCTTTCATGCTGCAGATGCGCCAGCTGCTGCGCCAGCGCGCCAAAGCGTTTATGCAGCGCCGCGCTGTTGGCATCCAGTTCTGACTGATCCTGCAGGCTGAAGTGACCGCCGCGCCGCTGCTCGTCGGCCTGCTGTTGCAGACTCTCCAGCTGCGCGTTAAGGCGCGCCATTTCAATACGCCGGATGTTGCTCGCTTGGCGCAGCTGCTCATGCACCTGCTTCAGCCGCTGCTGCAGCAGCGCATCACCGTCGCGCGCAGTCAGCACTTCGTTGTCTTCACGCAGCTCCACCAGCCAGCCGTAGGCATTGCCGCCGCTGCGCCGCTGCAGCACCAGCGCGTCCGCCGGACGCCGGGTTTGCGCTGCGCCCTGACTAACAATGACGCGGAAGTCCGGCGCGGCAAAATCACGGTTACCGGTTTTCACCACGTAGCGCCAGCGATCGCCCTGCTGCTGGCGATCCAGCGTTTCGCCCAGCACCATCAGCGGCGCCCCCTGCGGCGGCTGGAACTGATACTGATCAACCGGCTGCGGCCAGAACGCCCTGACGCCCTGCCAGCCCAGCAGGCCGATTAACAGGGTAAACGCCAGCAGGCAGACGGCGACCGCACCGGCAGTCAGCCAGCGCCAGCGATCGTTTTGACGCAGTGCGCTCATGCCTGGCCCTCATGCTGGCTATAGCGCTGGCGCAGCCGCTGGCGAATCAGCTCCGCCACGGTGTTGATCGCCAGCGTGAACATCAGCAGCAACAATGCGCTGAGAAACAGGATGCGATAATGCGCGCTGCCCGCCGCGGCTTCCGGCATTTCAATGGCGATATTGGCCGACAGTGCGCGCAGGCCGGCAAACAGTCCGCCTTCGCTCACCGGCGTGTTGCCGGTGGCCATCAGCACAATCATGGTTTCCCCCACCGCGCGGCCAAAGCCGATCATCAGCGCAGCAAAAATGCCTGCCGACGCGCCGGGCAGGACCACGCGCGTCAGGGTTTGCCACGGTGTCGCGCCCAGCGCCAGCGAGCCCTGTCCCAGCGCCACCGGTACGCTGAACAGCGCATCTTCCGCCAGGGTAAAGATCAGTGGTACCAGCGCAAAGCCCATCGCCAGCGCCGCCACCAGCAGATTACGCTGTTCATAGTGCGCCAGCTGTTCGCCGATCTGAGGCCACCACAGCGTCGGCAGCCACAGCGTCAGCATCGTCACCAGTAACAGCAGCGGCATCAGCAGCAGCACTTCAAAACCGGGCCGCCGCCAGCGTGCTGGCAAGCGCGGACTGAGCACGCCGCATGCCAGCAACGTGGCGGCCAGCACCAGCGGCAGCAGCATCACGCCGGGCAGCGCGTGGCTGATGTGCGGCGCCAGCCACACGCCGGCGATCAGGCCAATCACCACGCTCGGCAGCGCGCCCATCATTTCAATGCCCGGCTTGACCCAGCGGCGCAGGCCCGGCGACATAAACCATGCGGTATACATCGCCGCCGCCAGCGCCAGCGGCGTGGCAAACAGCAGCGCCAGCGACGCCGCCTTCAGCGTGCCGATCACCAGCGGCATCAGGCTGAATTTGGCCTGATAGCTGTCGCCCGCGGCGGTGGATTGCCACACCCAGTCTGGCTGCGGGTAGTTTTCATACCAGATTTTCTGCCACAGGTTGCGCCAGCTAAAGTCGGGCCACGGGTTATCCAGCGCGAACTGCTGCCACTGTCCGGCGCGCTCGACGATCAGGCTATCGCCGCGCGGTGACAACGCCAGCGCGCTGATGCCCGCGGCCAGCTGACGTGTGACAATCGGGCCCGTCTGCTTGCTGGCAAACAGGCGCACCACGCCCTGCGCGTCAAAGCTGGCAAAAACGCGCCGTTGCGCCTCAGGCACGATGCCGAGCGCGCCGGCGCTGTGGGTAAAGGTGTGAATCTGCTGCAGCCGTGGCCCGTGGTCGCCGGTGATGGCAAACCATTGCTGGATGCCGCGCGCATCCTGAATCAGTAAGCTGCGCCCGCCCGCCAGCAGTTGCAGGCTGCGCGGTTGCTGAGTCAGCGTCTGGGTTTCCCTCAGCTGCGCGCCCTGCGGCGTGATCTGCCATACGCGCAACAGCCGTCCGGCGCTGGCGTACAGCAGCGTGCCGTCCGGCGACAGTAGAAGATGGTCGGCCGGTTCACCGGGCAGCACAATCTGATCGACGGTTTTCTGGCCGGCAAAGGTCAGCAGGCTGATACCGGCTGGCGTTTGCGCGGCGATGCGCCATTGATTGTCGCCCAGCACTGCCAGCGCCATCTGGCTGACCGCGCCCTGCGGCAGATGCAGTGGCCGATCGCCCAGCGGGAAATACCATTCGCCGTGCTGGCCGTGGATCAACGGTTGCATCAGTAACAGCCCGCCCTGCATATTGAGCAAGACGCTGCTGCCGTTGCTGCTGGTCACCGCCGCCTGCGGCTGGCCGTTCAGCGCCAGCGCGTCACTGGCCGGCTGGCCGTCGAGCGGAATGAAGCGCGCCTCGTTGCGGCTGATACGCCAGCCGAGATCGCCTTCGCTGCCCAGTGCCAGCGCCGGGGCTTTGTCCCACAGCTGCTGGCTGAGCGTCGGATGCATGCCCGGCGCGCTGAACAGCGGCGTTACCACCCAGATCAGCCAGAAGAACAGCAGCAGCATCAGCAGTAAAATTCCCACGCCACAGGCCGTGACGATGCGGCGCACGAACTGATCGATGGCGCGTCGACGACGGTCACTAAAGTGAACAGGAATACGATTTATGCTCATGCAGGCCAGAGTTACCCTTGAAGTTAAGCCGCTATGTTGCCCGTAGCTGATTGATAAGACAACTGTTGAGGTTGGACAAGCTTGCCATACTCTCGCCATAATGGTGGAGGACACTGAGCGGAACCGCAATTTTGCGTTTATTCCGCCGGACATTCCGTCCAGCAACAGCATCACGGAGTCAGAATGGGTCAGGAAAAGCTGTATATAGAAAAAGAACTAAGCTGGTTAACCTTTAACGAACGCGTGCTGCAGGAAGCCGCTGATAAAAGCAATCCGCTCATTGAGCGCATGCGTTTTCTCGGCATCTATTCCAATAACCTGGAAGAGTTCTACAAAGTGCGCTTTGCCGATCTCAAGCGCCGCATCCTGATTGGCGAAGAACAGGGCACGCCCACCACCCTGCGCCACCTGCTGAAAAAGATTCAGCTGCGGGTACAGAAATCGGATCAGGAGTTCGATGCGCTGTACAACGACCTGCTGCTGGAGATGGCGCGCAACCAGATTTTCCTGATCAACGAGCGCCAGCTGTCACCCAATCAGCAGGAGTGGCTGCGCTACTACTTCAAGCATCAGCTGCGCCAGCACGTCACGCCAATTCTGATCAACCACGACACCGACCTGATTGAGTTCCTGAAAGACGACTACACCTATCTGGCGGTGGAGATTATCCGCGGCGAAGAAATCCGTTACGCCCTGCTGGAGATCCCGTCCGACAAAGTGCCGCGCTTTGTGAATCTGCCGGCAGAATCGCCGCGCCGTCGCAAACCGATGATCCTGCTGGATAACATTCTGCGCTACTGCCTTGATGAGATTTTTAAAGGCTTCTTTGATTATGACGCGCTGAATGCCTACTCGATGAAAATGACGCGCGACGCCGAGTACGATCTGGTTACGGAGATGGAATCCAGCCTGCTGGAGCTGATGTCCTCCAGCCTGAAGCAGCGCCTGACCGCCGAGCCGGTGCGCTTTGTCTATCAGCGCGACATGCCCGATGCGATGGTGGAAATGCTGCGCCACAAGCTGTCGATCTCCAGCTACGACTCGATTGTGCCGGGCGGCCGCTATCATAACTTTAAAGATTTCATCGGCTTCCCGAATGTGGGCAAGGCCAATCTGGAAAACCGTCCGCTGCCGCAGATTCGTCATATCGGCTTTGATGGCTTCCGCAACGGTTTTGACGCCATTCGCAACCGCGACGTGCTGCTCTACTATCCGTATCACACCTTTGAGCACGTGCTGGAGCTGCTGCGTCAGGCGTCGTTCGACCCGAACGTGCTGGCCATTAAGATCAACATTTATCGCGTGGCCAAGAATTCGCGCATTATGGATGCGATGATCCACGCCGCCTACAACGGTAAAAAAGTCACGGTGGTGGTCGAGCTGCAGGCGCGCTTTGATGAAGAGGCCAACATTCGCTGGGCGAAGCGGCTGACCGAAGCTGGCGTGCACGTGATCTTCTCGGCGCCCGGCCTGAAGATTCACGCCAAGCTGTTCCTGATTTCGCGCCGCGAGGGCGACGAAGTGGTGCGTTACGCCCACATCGGTACCGGCAACTTTAACGAAAAAACCGCGCGTATCTACACCGACTATTCGCTGCTGACCGCCGATGCGCGCATCACCAACGAAGTGCGGCGCGTGTTTAACTTTATTGAAAACCCGTATCGCCCGGTAACGTTCGAGCACCTGATGGTGTCGCCGCAAAACTCGCGCGCCATGCTGTATCAGCTGATTGATAACGAGATTGCCAATGCGCAGCAGGGCAATCCGTCCGGCATTACCTTAAAAATTAATAATCTGGTGGACAATGGTCTGGTGGATCGGCTGTATGCCGCCTCCTCGGCCGGCGTGAAAATCAACCTGCTGGTGCGCGGCATGTGCTCGCTGATCCCCGATTTGCCGGGCATCAGTGAAAATATTCGCATCACCAGCATCGTTGATCGCTATCTTGAGCATGACCGTGTCTATATATTTGAAAGCGGCGGCGACAAAAAAGTCTTTCTGTCGTCGGCGGACTGGATGACGCGTAACATCGATTATCGTATCGAAGTGGCGGTGTCGGTGCTCGATCCGCGCCTGAAACAGCGCATACTGGATATCATTGCCATTCTGTTAAGTGATACGGTCAAAGCCCGCATCGTAGACAAAGAATTGAGTAACCGTTATGTTCCGCGCGGCAATCGCAAGAAGGTGCGCTCGCAGCTGGCGATTTACGATTACATCAAGAAACTGGAACAACCTGAATAACGCCTATGCCAATCTCCCATAAAAGTACGCCGAAACCGCAGGAATTTGCCGCCATCGATCTCGGCTCGAACAGCTTCCACATGGTGATTGCCCGTGTGGTGGATGGCGCCATGCAGGTACTGGGACGCCTGAAACAGCGCGTGCACCTCGCCGACGGGCTGGACGCGCAAAACCGGCTGAGCGAAGAGGCGATGGAGCGCGGGCTGAGCTGCCTGGCGCTGTTTGCCGAGCGCCTGCAGGGTTTCAGCGCCGCTAACGTGACCATCGTCGGTACGCACACGCTGCGCATCGCGTCCAACGCGGAAGAGTTTCTGCAGCGCGCCGCAGAGGTGATTCCGTATCCGATTGAGGTGATTTCCGGTAATGAAGAGGCGCGCCTGATCTTTATGGGCGTTGAGCACACGCAGCCGGAGAAAGGCCGCAAGCTGGTGATTGATATCGGCGGCGGCTCGACCGAGCTGGTGATTGGCGAAGATTTTGAGCCGCAGCTGGTGGAGAGTCGCCGCATGGGCTGCGTCAGCTTCGCCAATCTCTACTTTCCGAAAGGCGAAATCAGCCAGGACAATTTCCGCCGCGCCCGGCTGGCCGCCGCGCAAAAGCTGGAGACGCTGGCGTGGCAGTATCGCCTGCAGGGCTGGCAATATGCGCTGGGCGCGTCCGGCAGCATCAAAGCGGCCTGTGAAGTGCTGCTGGCAATGGGCGAGAAAGAGAAGCGCGTGACGCCGGAAAACCTCGACATGCTGGTGAGCGAAGTGCTGAAGCACAAATCCTTTGCCGCCCTGAGCCTGCCGGGTCTGTCGGATGAGCGCAAAGCGGTGTTTGTGCCGGGGCTGGCGATTCTGTGCGGCGTGTTCGACGCACTGGCTATTCGCGAGCTGCGCCTGTCGGACGGCGCGCTGCGTGAAGGCGTGCTGTATGAGATGGAAGGTCGCTTCCGCCATCAGGATATTCGCAGCCGCACCGCACAGAGCCTGGCGAATCATTACGCCATCGACAGCGACCAGGCGCGTCGCGTGCTGGAAACCACCGAGCTGCTGTACAGCCAGTGGCTGGAGCAGAACCCGAAGCTGGCCAATCCGCAGCTGACGGCGCTGGTGAAGTGGGCTGCGTTGCTGCATGAAGTCGGGCTGACCATCAATCACAGCGGCATGCAGCGCCATTCGGCTTACATCCTGCAGAACTCCAACATGCCGGGCTTTAATCAGGATCAACAGATGCTGCTGGCCACGCTGGTACGCTTCCACCGTAAAGCGGTGAAGCAGGATGAGATGCCGCGTTTCACCTTGTTTAAAAAGAAACAGTTCCTGCCGATGATCTTCCTGCTGCGGCTCGGCACCCTGCTGAACAATCAGCGTCAGGCCACCACGCGCCCTGACGCACTGAAGCTGACCACCGACGATGGCCACTGGACGCTGACCTTCCCGGCCGGTTTCCTCAGCCAGAACACGCTGGTTCAGCTGGATCTGGAGCGGGAGCAGGCGTACTGGAATGACGTCACTGGCTGGAAACTGATGCTGGAAGAGGAGTAACGCGGGCTTATGGCCCGCAGTAGCACTATGACAACACGCCCCGATAACTATTTTGCGGAGAAATACGGCCTGACGCCGCCCCACTCCGAGGTGCTGGCCGCGCTGCCAAAGCTGGAAGTGGGTAACGCGCTGGACCTCGGCTGCGGCCAGGGCCGTAACAGCCTGCTGCTTAATCAGCACGGTTTTACGGTGACCGCGTGGGACAATAACCCGCAGAGCCTGGAACGCCTTAACAGCATCATCGCGGAAGAGCAGCTGCAACAGATACACACCGAGCAGTGCGACCTGAATCAGGTGCGCTTCAACGGTGATTATCAGTTTGTGTTTTCCACCGTGGTGATGATGTTTCTGCAGCCGGCGACCATTCCGCAGCTGATCGCCGACATGCAGGCCAGCACGCGCAAATACGGTTACAACCTGATTGTGGCGGCGATGAGCACAGACGATTATCCCAATACGCAAAACTTCCCGTTTACCTTTAAATCGGGCGAGCTGAGCCATTATTACCGTAACTGGCACATCGTGAAGTACAACGAAGAGGTTGGTGAACTGCATCGCCGCGATGAACACGGCCAGCGCATCAAGTATCGCTTCGCTACGCTGCTGGCGCAGAAAGCCAGCTACTGATGTCAGGCATTATGCTGGTTCGGTCGCCATGAATGGCGACCCTACAACGGATTAGTGCGGTTGGTGAAAGTATGCGAGTTTCGGTCGCCATCAATGGCGTAATGCCGTTCGGTGAGGAAAACGCAAGCCGCACCCTATCGTAGCGGCGCGATTCATCGCGCAATAAATTGCGCCGCTACGAAAAGTGCCTCTTTTTTGAATAAATTCAAAGGTTAACTGGCAAGCGTTAGATCATGCGGGTTTTAGTCGTGATGAATGGCGCCCCTGCAGAGCCGATGATGCACGCTTCGCCCGGCGGCTGATATCGATCAAAACAGGCTTGACCTTTTCTGCTCATTTTTCACGCAGCGGTTGACCTCCCGGTCGGGTTGTGACTAAATGTTGCCACCGCCCAGCCGGGCTTTGACAGGAACCACCCCGCGTGAATAGCGCCATCTCTGCACGAAGACGTCCCAAAACCGGTACCATGACCCGCATCGTTTTGCTGATCAGTTTCTTTATTTTGGTTGGCCGTCTGATTTTCATCATTCCCGGTGCCATCGAGCATCATCAGCAAAAGAAAGCCGCACCTGAACCGGTCACACTGAGCACCAGCGAGACGCGCTAAGGAATTTGCGGGTCATCGTCGCTCTGCCATCACATTGTCCGCCGCGGCAATGCTGCTTGTTACGCCCACTTTACCCGCAACGCGCTACACTTTGACCTGACTTTACAGACACAAAGGACGCGTTATGTCTGCTTCGCACGCACAACAACTATCAGAAACCCGCCAGCGAATTCTGCACCTTCTGCTCAGCGAGCACGATTTAGTCGATGTGCTGCTGGATAAATCCGTCGACCTCAACGCCGCCGAACTGCGCGAAATCACCGGCTGGCGTCAGCAGCTGGAGCATGAACTGCCGCAGCTGCACGCCGCCGACCTCGCGGACATTCTCGAAGCGCTGCCGGAAGAGGAACGTCTGGCGCTGTGGCGGCTGGTGCCCTACGAGCAGCGCGGTCGCGTGCTGGTCGAGGCCTCCGAAACCGTGTGGGCCAGCCTGACGGAAGAGATGACCGACCGCGAAATCCTGCGCGCTATCGAGCCGCTGGATATTGACGATCAGGTCTATCTGGCGCGTTACCTGCCGCGCGATCTCACCGGTCGCCTGCTCACCACGCTCGATCCCAGCCTGCGCGCCCGACTGCTGGACGTGATTGAGCTGGATCGCGATCGCGTCGGCCAGGTGATGGACTTCAATATCCTCACCGTGCGCTCAGACGTGACGCTGGCGACGGTGCAGCGCTTTCTGCGCAAGCGCAAAAGCATGCCGGACGGCACCGATAAAATCTTCATCACCGACGAACACAACCAGCTGCTGGGTGAACTGGCGCTGACTGATATCCTGCTCAACAAGCCTAAAACGCTGGTGGCTGAGGTGATGAACGCGCGCCCGACCACTTTCCAGCTGGATGACAAAGCGGAAGAAGCCGCCAGCGCCTTCGAACGCTATAACCTGATTTCTGCGGCAGTGACCGATGCCAAAGGCAAGCTGATTGGCCGTATCACCGTGGAAGATGTCATTGACCTGGTGAACGAAGAGAACGAAAGCAACATCCGTAAGATGGGCGGTATCAGCCAGGGTGAAGACGTGTTTGCACCGGTGCGCAAAGCGGTAAGAAAGCGCTGGACCTGGCTGGCCGTCAACCTGTGTACGGCGTTTATCGCCTCGCGCGTCATTGGTCTGTTTGAGGACACCATTTCGCAGCTGGTGGCGCTGGCCACGCTGATGCCGATTGTCGCCGGCATTGGCGGTAACACCGGCAATCAGACCATCACCATGATCGTGCGCGCGCTGGCGCTGCATCAGGTTGAGCCTGGCAACTTTTCGTTTCTGATTGCGCGCGAACTCGGCGTGGCGCTGCTCAACGGGCTGTTCTGGGGCGGCATCATGGGCGGCGTGACCTGGCTGATGTACGACAATCTGCAACTGGGCGGCGTGATGATGCTGGCGATGGTGCTGAATCTGCTGCTGGCGGCGCTGATGGGCGTGCTGATCCCGCTCATCATGACCAAACTCAAACGCGACCCGGCGGTCGGTTCCAGCGTGCTGATCACCGCCATCACCGATACCGGCGGCTTCTTTATCTTCCTCGGTCTGGCCACGCTGTTTCTGCTGCACGGTCATTAAAGCGCAGCTACAATCAGCGATGATCCCTAATCAGCTGGAGAGCAGTGATGTTTAACGTGGATGATTTTGTACAGGCGAAAACCGGTGGCCCGAAAATGCAGGTGCTGCGCGTCGCGGGCGATACGCTGTGGTGCGCCCGCATTGACGATCCGGTCAAAAAAGAGATCGAGGTGAAGGCCGAAAGCGTCAATCTTTATCATGAAGACGGGGATTTCGGCGTCTGTTAATGGCTGCATGCCCGTGCCGCCCGCGAGCAGAGGCTGTCGCGGCGCGGCGCGCTCAGGGCTTATCCTTCTGTAAATTATCCTGCCCCACTCCGCCGATAAACGGCAGCCGCAGACGCAGCGGGGTGAAATCCAGCCCCAGATTCAGTCCCAGCAGATTCACCTCCACGCCCTCTTCCGCACCCAGCGTGACGCCCAGCACGCCGAGCAGCGACAGCTGCACGCCGCGCCCGGATGGCGGCAGGCCAAGCGGATGCAGCAGCGAACGGAAATCCTTACCGATGGCATTGGCGGGCAAATCGAGCTTCAGCGCCGGCACTTCACGGCCAATGTGAGCGAGGAAGGTATTGCTGTTGGGGCCCGGCCACGCATGATAGGTGTTGGGCCACGGATAGGATTGAATCGCCGCTTCAATCTGCGGGATCATCGCCTGCGCAGCCGCACCGCGATGTGACACCAGCAAACGCGGACGCGCACCGTACCAGTAGCCGTCCGGCAGATTGCTGTTGCGCCGCACTTTATCGCCGCTGCCCCAGCTGATCACCTCATAACGGTTATAGCGGGTTTCTCCGGCGCGCTTAAAGATAATCCACGGATGCACGGCCACCGCGCCTTTCCAGCCGTAGGTTGGCGCGGCATACACCTGCACAATCGCCTCACTGGCGAAGCGCTGCGGATCCGGTGCCAGCCCGGCCGAATCACGCCGCGCCGTCGCCCAGCCACCGCGTTCGGTGGTGAACTCACCGCTGCGCGTCGCCTGCGCCAGGCTGGCCGCCAGCGACAGTAACACCACACAGAGAAAAGAGAGTAAAACAGCTTT
The DNA here is from genome assembly GCF_035783935.1 of Pantoea dispersa. GTDB lineage: Bacteria > Pseudomonadota > Gammaproteobacteria > Enterobacterales > Enterobacteriaceae > Pantoea > Pantoea dispersa_C. Next base: position 17,731 of record NZ_JALKOV010000013.1, read on the forward strand.
AACAGGCAACATGCATGGACATCCCGGTGATGAAAAAACGCTCCCGCCATCATGCGACGAAACGGCAGCGTCTGTATTCACCAACTATGCGGTGGACAAAAAATGCGTTGCGCTACCCGGTCAGCTGATTTTTCCTTAGTCAGGCAGCGTAATACCGCTGATATCGGCGCATATCGCCAGCAACTGCTGCTGCAGCCGTGGATTGCGCGCCTGCGGATTAGCCGCCAGCGCCTGACGGTGATAAAAATACTCCCCGCTGACCCGCGCCTCATCGGCGGTGGCTAACCACACCTGGGTACGATGCGCCTGATCAAGATCGTCGGGTGCCCCGGCACCGCCCATTTTGGTCGGCACCCAGCCTGGCTCCAGCGCGTTGCTGTATACCTGCGGCCAGCGCCGGGCGATGGCAAACGCCAGTATGGCATCATGCAGTTTACTCTCAGCATAGGCCTGCGAAGCGTGCCAGCGCCGCCGCTGCCACAAAATATCATCCAGGTTAGCTTCGGCATGATGATGCATGCCGGAGCTGAGGTAAATCAGCCGCTGCGGCCGTTCAATCAGCGCCGTAAGAATATAAGGTGCCAGCGTGTTGATGGCGAACAGATGCGGCAGGCCATCTGCGGTTAACTGATAAGGCTCGCGATAGCCAACCGCCACGTTGTGGATCACCGCATCAAATCTGCCGAGCGCATTAACCTGCTGCGCCACACTGCGGGCGCCGGCGATGGTTATCACGTCGCCGCTGACCACGGCTTCAGCCTGCGGTAGCGCCTCCTGCGCAGCGCGGGCACGCGCGGCGTTGCGTCCGTGCAGCACCACCTGATGGCCCTGCTCAACCAGCAGTTCAGCCGCCATCAGCCCGAGGCCGGTGGATGAACCGGAAATAAAAATACGTGACATGGAAAACTCCTTAAGCGTGAAGTGAAGCGGCGCGCGATGTCAGCGCCAGCAGCGCACCGAGCAGCGCACAGGCCGCACCAAACAGATAGACGGCGGCATAGCTGAAGTGGCTGGCGATGGCTCCGGCAATCGGTCCGGAAATACCATAAGCGATGTCGAGAAAAGCAACGAACGCGCCCATGGCGCTGCCGCGACTGGCCGGCGGCACGCGCTTCAGCGCTTCCACGCCGAGGGCGGGAAAGATCAGCGCACAGCCAAGACCGGTAATCAGCGCGCCGGTGAGCGCCAGCGTTTCGTCAGGCGCAAACCACAGCAGCATCTGCCCCAGCGCCTCCACCAGCAGTGAATAAGCCGCCACGCGGTAGCCACCAATGCGATCCGGCAGATGTCCCAGCACCAGGCGCACGGCGATAAAACCAACGCCAAACGCGGTCATCACCCAGCCGGCGAGCTGCCAGTGGCGCGCGGCGAAGTAGAGCGAGGCGAAGGCCGTCAGGCCGGCCAGTCCGACGCCCTGCAGCATCAGGCCACAGCCTTCCCGCCAGATGCGGCCAATCACCCGATAGAACGGCAAACGTGTTCCCCCGACCACGCGATAACCGCTGGCAGCCGTGGCGATGAGCGCCGCCAGCAGCGGAGCCGCGATGCAGGCCAGCATCGCCGCCGCTAAGCCGACGTGCTGATACAGCATCATACCGGCAGGGGCACCGAGCGACAGCGCGGCAAACATGGCGATGCCGGTCCAGGACATCGACAGGCCGGCACGCTGTGGCCCGACCGAGGCGATTGACCAGGCCACGCAGCCGGTGACGAACTGGCTTTCGCCCATGCCCGCCGCCAGCCGTCCGGCAATCACCAGCGCCAGACTGACCGCCGGTGAAAAGCCCGGCAGTGCGGCCAGCCAGTACAGCACGCCAGCCAGCGCGCACACCGCCGCGCCCTGCAGCGCCGAGCGCTTACCGCCAACGCGATCGGTCAGTTGACCGGCGTAACCGCGCGTCAGCACGGTGGCGACAAACTGTATCCCGATCACCAGCCCGACCCACAGGTTGCTGAAACCGAGATGCTGATGGATAAACAGCGGGATTACCGGCAGCGGCAAGCCGACCGCCAGATAACCGCAAAACAGCGCGGCAATCACGCCGGTCGCCGGTCGCGACAAATGCGCAGCTTCAGCCTGCGCGCTTAATGCAGACATAACAGCCTCCATAAATGAACAGACAGCGCGGCAGGCCGCCGCGCTGCGGAAAATCAGGCAAACAAAGGATGGTGATAGCCGCTGGCATTCAGCAGATAGTCGCGCGAAGCGGTGATTTCCGCGTTCAGCTGTGCCACATCGACGTTGAGCAACTGACCATGACGTTTACGCAGTTCACCCGCCACCATCACGGTATCAACATCGGCGCGTTGCACCGCCTGCACCACCGTTGCCGTCACGCTGGTCAGCGGGAAAACGCCGATACCATCGGTGCGCAGCATAATAACGTCGGCCTGTTTACCTGGCGTGAGCGTGCCCGTTTGCTGCTCCAGCCCGGCCGCACGCGCGCCGTTAATCGTTGCCGACTGCAGTACGGCTTCCACGCTAATCGGTGCCGGTACGTCGCTATCGCCCCGGAAGCGGCGATAGCGCATCGCTGAGCGCTGCTGGTTAAACAGCGCCTGCATTTCACCGAACAGATCGCTGCCGAAGGCGGTATCGAGATCGATACCGAGCGCCGGCGTCATTCCGCGATCGACCGCCTGCTGCCAGGCAAAGCTGTCGTCGTCGAAACCAAACAGCGCATCCGAACGCGGATTCACGGTAATGTTGACGCCCGCGTCCGCCAGCTGCTGCCAGGTGTGCGCCGGTACGCGCGTACAGTGGTTGAAAATGTTGTGCGGACCCAGCAAGCCGGCTTCGGCAAACTCCGCCGGCAGCTGCGTTAGGTCACCAATAAACTCAGTGAGAATGCGCATATCCAGCTCGCGCGCCACGCGCCACCACGCCAGATTGAGCTGGCCAAACAGGCCAACCTGCACACGGCTGCCGGCGTGATTCCAGCGGCTGGCGAGACGGGCCAGATCGCCCGGCAGATGATCGCTGGAAGCCTGCTTATCCATTGCTGCGCCAACCATGTGCAGCGCACGAATCCCGCTCTCCTGCAGCGCGTCGAGCGCCGCATCGGTATGCGCCGGACTGCGTGAACTGTGGCAGGCATCAATCACCGTGGTGATGCCGGCATCCAGGCAAGCCAGCGCCGTCAGCCGGGTGCTGAGGTACATATCCAGCGGACGGTAGTGCGCGCCGAGCGTTTCTGCCACCACATCGATATAGACAAACAGGTCGTCAACGTTGGGCATCAGGCGGCGCATCGCGCCCAGCCACATATGGTGATGCGCATCCACCAGGCCCGGCATCACGATATGGCCGCGGGCATCAATCACCTGCGCATCATCGGCGGAAAGGTTTTCCCCCACGGCGGCAATACGATCGTCCTCAATCAGCACATCGCCACAGACGAGGTCGGGCACGCTGGCGTCCAGCGTCAGGATAGTGCCGCCTTTAAAAAGGGTGCGCCGTACAGTCATAACATTCTCCTCAAAAAGGATCAGGAATCCGGCGGTCAGTGCCGGTCGCGTTTCGGGGCACACAATAAATTGCAGCGCATTTTTGATAAAGGTAGGCTCAGGCAAATGATCTTTGCTAAAAATCAAAGATGGAGAACAGGATGAGTTTTGATGGCCGACTATTATCCGGCATGAGCGTGCTGGCAGCCGTGGTTGAAGCCGGCAGCTTCAGCCGCGCCGGTGAGGTGCTGGGGTTGTCCGCCTCGGGCGTCAGCCGGGCGATTTCACGACTGGAACAGCGTCTCGGCGTGCGCCTGCTGGATCGCACCACCCGCACCCTGCATCTCACCAGCGAAGGTGCCAGCCTGTATGAACGGGCGGCGCCGCATCTGGAAGGGATTGAAGAAGCAGCAAACTACGTCTCCGGCGCCGCCGTGACGGTGCGCGGTACGCTGCGCGTGAGCCTCAATCCGCTGTTTTCCCGCTATGTGCTGGCGGCAAAGCTGCCGCTGCTGCGTGCCCGTTATCCGCATCTGGAACTGACGATTTTGCAGCAGCCCGATGTGGGCGATTTGGTGGCAGAAGGTATTGATGTGGCGGTGCGTTTCGGGCCACAGCCGCCGTCCACCATGACCTCACGCCTGCTGTTACAAACGCGCGTCCTGACGGTGGCCGCGCCGGACTATCTGGTACGCTGTGGTCGCCCGACGCAGCCGCAGCAGCTGACTGAGCACAATTGTCTGCAATACATCGATCCGCGCAGCAATAAGCCCTTTAGCTGGGAGTTTCATCGTGGCACGCAGCGGCTGACGGTCGCCACCCACGGCCATCTGACCACCACCGATCCGGATTTAATGGTACAGGCGTGCGTCGGCGGTGCCGGCGTAGCCCAGGTGCTGGCACTGAGCGTGCAACATCTGATCGCCAGCGGTGAACTGGTCGAACTTTTTCCCGACTGGCCTGACGAAACCTATCCGCTGTTTATCACCCGGCCTTCGCGCCGTCTGGCCCCGGCGGCGGTGGAGGCATTTCTCGAGTTTTGTCTGGAGATTTGTGCGGAACAGCGCTGACGCGAATTATTGATTACCCTCAGCGCGTGTTTGCCGGTAATACCCCACCAGTTGAATGATGAAGGTGAGCGTCGCGAGTAAAAACAGTATCCCACCCAGGGGAATGGTGCCGAGCAGGAACCAGCCCATGACGCCTAACTCATACAGCAACTGGCCGCGATCTTCTCCCAGGATGTAACAGGGATGCACGTTGCCTTCGTCCAGTTGGCAGCCCGCCAGACTGGCGACATATCCCGCGCCCATCGCGCAGATCAGCGGCAGAAACGCGAGAAAAGCCGTACCACACAGCATCACAAGATAGAGCATGATGATGGATGTCAGCGAGCGTTTGCCAGGTGTCGCGCGCTTGCCCGCGGCTCTGAAATTAAACAGCACGTTTCCTCCTGAAGCCTCTGCCGTTAACGCCAGATTATTAACACATCCCTCTCCCCTGCGACAAACCGGTAAACAAACGCCCGCGGGGTAGCGGGCGCGTTTTTACTGCGACATGACGCCGGGCGTTAAGGGTTGGCGCGGATAATCACTTTGCCGCGCGCATGGCCGGTCGCCACCTTTTCCAGCGCGGAGCGCGCATCATCCAGCGAAAAGATAGCGTCGGTGATGACCTGTAACTGCCCGGCCTGGAACAGGCTGCTCGCCCGGGCAAGATACGGCGTCGCGCTGGCGAAGAACACAAACTCGCCGTGATGGCCGCTGCCGGGCGTAATGCCAAACTCCACCAGCGTGGCAATGCGCCCGCCGGCGCGCAGCACGGACCAGGAGCGGCTCAGCGTTTCGCCGCCGACGCTATCAATTACCAGATCGATATCGCGCGTGGCCGTGAAGTCCTGCGTGCGATAATCAATCACCTCATCGGCGCCCAGACTGGTCACCAGCGCGTGGTTTTTAGCCGACGCCGTGGCGATGACATAAGCGCCCGCCTGATGCGCCAACTGAACCGCCATGCTGCCGACGCCACCCGCTGCGGCGTGAATCAGCACGCGCTCGCCGCGCTGCAGCTGACCCACATCGAACAATGCCTGCTGCGCGGAGCCAAACGCGGTAGGCAGCGCCGCGGCCTGTTCGGCACTCATCGCCGCCGGGACAAGGCATACGTCATCGGCGGCAATCACCAGGCTTTGGGCAAAAGCCCCGCCTGCGCCCGGTGGCGTGCGTCCGAATACGCGATCGCCCGCGTTTAAATGGCTCACGCGCTCGCCCACCGCCGTGATCACGCCGCAGAAATCCATGCCCGGTACGTAAGGCAGTTCAACCGGGAAGACCTGCTGCATGTGCCCTGAGATGATCTTCAGATCTAACGGGTTGACGCTCGCCGCCTCAACCTGCACCGTCACCTCATCCGGACTGGCGGCGCGGAGTTGACGTTTACCAATCGTCAGCACATCGGCGGTGCCAAACGTATCAATCAATGCTGCTTTCATTATTCACTCTCCGGTCGGGTTCAGGCTTGCGCCGGGAACTGGCCAAGCTGGAGGAACAGGCCAAACCAATCCTCCATGTGCCAGGTGGTGATCAGACGTCCTTCCTCCAGCAGATGGAACTCATGCAGACGGAAGCTCACTTTCTTACCAGTCGGCGCGATACCGAAAATTTCGCCGAGATGGGTGCCAGTGATTTCTGCCCGCGCCGCGATGCGGCCCGGCTCCTGAATCATGTCATGCACCACAATCTGCACATCCGGAAAAGCCTGCGCCAGCATACGAATGATTGGCTTGATGCCTTCCGGCCCGGCAACCTGCCCTGGCGCCAGCGGAATGTCTTGCCATGACGGTGCCAGCACGCTATCGACCAGATCCGGGTTGTTGTCGCTGAAGGCCTGATAGAGCGTCTCTACCGCCTGTCGTTCAATTTTCAGCCGTTGTACATATTCTGCTGCTGGATTCATCGTTATTCACTTTCAGGTGGGGGTTGGTTGTGGAATTTTGCGCAGCGCCCTACAATTCGTCCAACAAATATCCAATATGAATGATTATTTGCCGTATGGATTTTCATGGTATCGATCTCAATCTGTTAGTGGCTTTCGACGCGCTGATGAACGAGCGCAACGTCACGCGGGCGGCGACTCAGGTGGGCGTCAGTCAGCCGGCGATGAGTGCCGCTTTATCGCGCTTACGCACCCTGTTCGGTGACCCGCTGTTCATGCGCAGCGCGGAGGGTTTACTGCCGACCGCGCGTGCCCGCGACTTGTCCGGCCCCATCGCCCAGGCGCTGCGCCAGCTCGAAGCGACGCTGGTGGCAAAGCCCGTATTTGCAGCGGAAAAAGCGCAAATAAACTTCAAACTGGGCGTGTCGGAGTATCCATCATTCGTGTTGCTGCCTTCGCTACTTGAGGGGCTACAGGACGCCGCACCCGGCGTGTCATTGAATGTGCAGGCGTTTACTAACCGCGATCACGCGGTCGATTTGTTAGATGCCGGCGCGATTGATGTCGCCATCGGCGTCATGCCCACCCACAGCGATAGCCGCATCATCTCCCGGCCGATATTGCGCGACGACTTCGTCACCATCGTCGCCAGCAACCATCCGGCGGCCAGACGCGGCATGGATATGGAGAGTTACCTGGCGCTGCCGCATATTCTGGTCTCGCCGGAAGGTGAACTGTACGGCCTGGTTGATCAGGTACTGGCGCAGCAGGGTAAAAAGCGCCGGCTGGGACTGACGGTCCAGCAGATGTTTACGGTGCCGTCTATCGTGGCGCAAACCCACATGACGGCGACCGTGATGAAACGCGTGGCGCTGCATGCGCAGGCCAGTCGCCAGCTGGTGCTGTTTCCTCCACCAGTATCGTTGCCCGAAATGGTGTTCAACCTGATCTGGCACCGGCGCAGCGAGGCGCATCCCGCCCAGCAGTGGTTCAGGGAATTTATTGAACAACAGGCGGCGCGGCTGTAGGCGCTGTGTGTGGGTTCTGCGCGGATAGGACGATGCGCAAGATGGCAGGATAAAAAAGCCCGCTGTTACGCGGGCTTTGAGGCTTAAGGTGCTGGCGGTTGGCTGAGTGAGTGTTACTCCCACTCAATCGTCGCAGGCGGTTTACCTGAAATATCATAAACCACGCGTGAAATGCCGTTCACTTCGTTGATGATGCGGTTGGAGACGCGGCCGAGGAAGTCGTACGGCAGGTGCGCCCAGTGGGCCGTCATGAAGTCGATGGTTTCGACAGCACGCAGGGAAACCACCCAGTCGTATTTACGGCCATCGCCCATCACGCCGACGGAGCGCACTGGCAGGAACACGGTAAAGGCCTGGCTGACTTTGTTGTACAGATCGGCTTTGCGCAACTCTTCGATAAAGATGGCATCGGCACGGCGCAGCAGGTCGCAGTACTCTTTCTTCACTTCACCCAGTACGCGCACGCCCAGACCCGGGCCCGGGAATGGATGACGGTACAGCATGTCGTAAGGCAGGCCGAGTTCCAGACCGATTTTACGCACTTCATCTTTGAACAGCTCTTTCAGCGGCTCAACCAGGCCCATCTTCATCTCTTTCGGCAGACCGCCCACGTTGTGGTGCGATTTGATCACGTGCGCTTTACCGGTGGCCGAAGCCGCCGACTCAATCACGTCCGGATAGATGGTGCCCTGCGCCAGCCATTTCACGTCGGTCAGCTTCAGTGCTTCTTCGTCGAACACTTCCACGAACACGCGGCCGATGATCTTACGTTTGGCTTCCGGATCGTTCTCGCCCGCCAGCGCGTCGAGGAAGCGCCCTTCTGCCGCAACATGCACGATGTTCAGACCAAAGTGGTCACCGAACATGTCCATCACCTGCTCAGCTTCATTCAGACGCAGCAGTCCGTTATCGACGAACACACAGGTCAGGCGCTCGCCAATCGCGCGGTGCAGCAGCATCGCGGTCACGGACGAGTCCACGCCGCCGGACAGGCCGAGAATCACGCGGTCTTCACCCACCTGCTCACGGATGCGCTCTACCGCATCTTCGATGATTTTGGCTGGGGTCCACAGCGCTTCACAGCCGCAGATGTCGCGCACAAAACGCTCCAGCATGCGCAGGCCCTGACGGGTGTGCGTCACTTCCGGGTGGAACTGCACGCCGTAGAAACGCTTCTCTTCGTTGGCCATGATGGCAAACGGGCAGCTTTCGGTGCTGGCAACCGTCACGAAGTCTGCCGGGATCGCCGTGACTTTGTCACCGTGGCTCATCCACACGTCGAGCAGCGGTTTGCCCGCCGCGCTGATGGCATCTTCGATATCACGTACCAGCGCGCTCGGGGTTGTCACTTCAACCTGCGCATAACCAAATTCACGTTCGTTCGAGCCTTCAACCTTACCGCCCAGCTGCATCGCCATGGTCTGCATGCCGTAGCACACGCCCAGCACCGGCACACCGGCGTTGAACACATATTCCGGCGCACGCGGGCTGTTGTGCTCGGTGGTGCTTTCCGGGCCACCGGACAGGATGATGCCGTTCGGGTTGAACTGGCGGATTTGCTCTTCGGTGACATCCCACGCCCAGAGTTCGCAGTAGACGCCCAGCTCACGTACGCGGCGCGCGACCAGCTGCGTATACTGAGAACCAAAATCGAGGATCAAAATACGATGTTTATGAATATTTTCAGTCGTCATTGAGGCGTTTCCATTGGGGATGGACTTAATAATAAAAGCGCCCGGCTGGAGCCGGGCGGGAAATCTTACGGGATTATGAACCCATGCGGTAGTTCGGTGACTCTTTGGTGATGGTCACATCGTGCACGTGGCTTTCGTTGATGCCGGCGCCGCTGATGCGCACGAACTCGGCTTTGGTGCGCAGATCGTCGATGGTCGGGCAACCGGTCAGGCCCATGCAGGAGCGCAGGCCGCCCATCTGCTGGTGCACGATCTCTTTCAGGCGGCCTTTATAGGCAACGCGCCCTTCGATACCTTCCGGCACCAGTTTGTCGGCGGCGTTATCGCTCTGGAAGTAACGGTCAGACGAGCCTTTGGACATCGCGCCCAGTGAACCCATGCCGCGGTAGGATTTGAACGCACGACCTTGGTACAGTTCGATTTCGCCCGGGGATTCTTCGGTACCGGCCAGCATGGAGCCGACCATTACCGCCGACGCGCCGGCGGCGATGGCTTTGGCGATGTCGCCAGAGAAGCGAATACCGCCGTCAGCGATAACCGGAATACCGGTACCTTCCAGCGCTTCAACCGCGTCGGACACAGCAGTGATTTGCGGTACGCCAACGCCGGTCACGATACGGGTAGTACAGATAGAGCCCGGGCCAATGCCCACTTTCACCGCGCTCACGCCCGCGTTAGCCAGCGCCAGTGCGCCTGCACCGGTCGCCACGTTGCCGCCGATGATTTCGAGGTCCGGATATTTTGCGCGGGTTTCACGGATACGCTGCAGCACGCCTTCGGAGTGGCCGTGCGAGGAGTCGATCAGCAGCACGTCAACGCCCGCAGCGACCAGCGCATCAACGCGCTCTTCGTTGCCGGCACCGGCACCCACCGCGGCACCGACGCGCAGACGACCCTGCGCATCTTTACAGGCGTTAGGTTTACGCTCGGCTTTCTGGAAATCTTTAACGGTAATCATGCCCAGCAGGTGGAAGCTGTCGTCAACAACCAGCGCTTTCTCGACGCGTTTTTCGTGCATTTTCTGCAGCACGACTTCACGCGCTTCACCCTCTTTCACCGTCACCAGGCGCTCTTTCGGCGTCATGACCGCGGTCACCGGCAGCGTCATATCGGTCACGAAGCGCACGTCACGACCGGTAATAATGCCCACCAGTTCGTTGTCGGCGTTGACCACCGGATAACCGGCGAAGCCGTTACGTTCGGTCAGCTCTTTCACCTCGGCCAGCGTGGTGGTTGGCAGCACGGTCTGTGGCTCTGTTACGACGCCGCTTTCGTGTTTTTTCACCTTGCGAACTTCATCCGCCTGGCGCTCAATCGACATGTTTTTGTGAATAAAGCCCAGACCGCCTTCCTGCGCCAGCGCAATCGCCAGACCCGCTTCGGTGACGGTGTCCATCGCTGCAGACAGCATAGGAATGTTGAGACGGATGTTTTTGGTCAGCTGGGTGCTGAGATCGGCCGTGTTGGGTAAAACAGTGGAGTGAGCGGGAACGAGCAGGACGTCGTCAAATGTGAGGGCTTCTTTCGCGATTCTTAACATTGCAATATCTCCACCTGGGGCGTTTAAAACAGATAAAATATTGCCGCGGCATTATACAGGGCGAAATCGATTGCCTCCAGTGTTTTTTCGGAAAAAGTCTTGATCCTCCGGGGCAGCCATGTAGTATCGGTTAATTAACCCTCTGATTTGAAATTTGATCCTCATCACATGTCGCTACCGCCAACCGCCAATATTTTTACCGTTAGCCGCCTGAACACCACGGTGCGTCAACTGCTGGAAAATGAGATGGGCCTGGTGTGGCTCAGCGCCGAAATTTCCAATTTCACCCAGCCTGCTTCCGGTCACTGGTACTTCACCCTGAAGGACGATGGCGCCCAGGTGCGCTGTGCCATGTTCCGCAACAGCAACCGCCGCGTCAGCTTTCGTCCACAGCACGGTCAGCAGGTGCTGGTGCGCGCCAGCATCACGCTGTATGAGCCGCGCGGCGATTATCAGCTGATTATTGAGAGCATGCATCCGGCCGGTGAAGGACTGTTGCAGCAGCAGTTTGAGCAGCTGAAAGCCCGGCTGGCGGCGGAGGGGCTGTTCGACCAGCAGTTTAAACAGCCGCTGCCGGAGCCGGCACGCCAGGTGGGCGTGATCACCTCTGCCACCGGCGCGGCCTTGCACGACGTGCTGCGCGTGCTGCATCGCCGCGATCCCTCGCTGCCGGTGGTGATCTATCCGACTGCAGTGCAAGGCGTTGATGCGCCCGCCGCCATCGTGCGCGCCATCGAGCTGGCCAACCAGCGTGACGAGTGCGACGTGCTGATTGTCGGTCGCGGCGGCGGTTCACTGGAAGATCTGTGGAGCTTCAACGACGAGCGCGTGGCGCGGGCCATTTTTGCCAGCCGCCTGCCGATCGTCAGCGCCGTTGGGCATGAAACCGATGTCACCATCGCCGACTTCGTAGCCGACCTGCGCGCGCCGACGCCTTCTGCCGCTGCCGAACTGGTGAGCCGCAACCAGATCGAGCTGCTGCGCCGTTTGCAGTCTCAGCAGCAGCGCATGGAGATGGCGATGGATTATTACGTGGCGCAGCAGCAGCGCCGCTTCACCCGGCTGCAGCATCGTCTGCAACAGCAGCATCCGCAGCTGCGCCTGGCGCGGCAGCAAACCACGCTGATCCAGCTGCAGCGTCGTCTGCAGGAAGCGGCCGATCAGCGGCTGCGTCTGGCCAGCCGCCAGCAGGATCGCCTGCTGCAACGCCTGCAATCCCAGCAGCCGCAGGGACGTATTCTGCGCGCTCAGCAGCAGTTGCAGCAGTGGCACTACCGGCTGCAGCAGGGCATGGAAAAGCAGCTCAATCACAGCCGGCAGGGTTTTGGTGCGCTGGCGGCACAGCTGGAAGGCGTGAGCCCGCTGGCAACGCTGGCGCGTGGTTTTAGCGTCACCACTGATGCTCAGGGCCAGGTGGTGAAAAAGACCCGTCAGCTGCATACCGGTGATCTGCTGCGCACCCGGCTGGATGACGGCTGGGTGGAGAGTCAGGTGACGACGTTACAGCCGCAAAAAACGCGCAGCCGTAAGGCGTGATAACCTTTTCAGCCGCATAAATGGTTGATAAAAGCCCGTAAATCGCGCGCACCGCAGACGCAGCGGCGCGCGATTGATAAGCGGGTCTATACTTTCTGACATATCCATCCGTCAGGGAGTCCGACATGCCTTACAGCGTTATTCCTCCGTACATTCTGCGAAACATTATCGATAACTGTTCCGGCGCACAGCAGGATTACGCGCGGCGCACCCTCACCCACGTGCAACAGCTGATGGCGGAACATCCGCATACCACCAGCGCCGCCAGCACCGCGCAGCCCGGCAGCGTACTGCGCGCCATTTACGATGCGGAGAACACACAAAATCTGCCCGGCACCTTAATCCGTGAAGAAGGCCAGCCCGGTAACGGTGACGTCGCCGCCGACGAAGCGTGGAACTATCTCGGCATCACCTATGATTTCTACTGGCAGATCTACCAGCGCAACTCGCTGGACAACAAAGGCCTGAAACTGGATGGCACCGTGCATTACGGCAAGGAGTATCAGAACGCCTTCTGGAATGGCCAGCAAATGGTGTTTGGCGACGGCGACGGGGAGATCTTCAATCGCTTTACCATTGCCATTGATGTGGTCGCGCACGAGCTGACGCACGGCGTGACTGAAACCGAAGCCGGGCTGATTTACTTCCAGCAGGCGGGGGCGCTCAACGAATCAATGTCCGATGTGTTCGGCTCGCTGGTGAAGCAGTACCACCTCAAACAAAGCGCCGATCAGGCTGACTGGATCATCGGCGAAGGGCTGCTGGCGGCGGGCATCAAGGGCAGCGGCCTGCGCTCGATGTCTGCGCCCGGCACCGCCTATGACGATCCGCTGCTGGGCAAAGATCCGCAGCCTGCCGATATGGACCATTATATCGACACGCGCGAAGACAACGGCGGCGTGCATCTTAACTCTGGCATTCCCAATCGTGCCTTTTATCTGGCGGCGACTGCGCTGGGCGGCTTTGCCTGGGAACGGGCCGGTCAGGCATGGTACGACACGCTGTGTGATAAGGAACTGCCGCAGGATGCTGACTTCAGCACCTTTGCGCGCTTTACCGTGCAGCATGCCGCAAAACGTTTTGATAACACGGTGGCACAGGCGATTCAGTCCGCGTGGCACGAGGTAGGTGTAAGGTGAATATTCAGCTGACCGATGACGCCATCATTGAGCTGGCGCGTGAAGGCGGCATTGCGTTTATCCCCGGGCTGCGCAGCGAGCGGCGGTTTGCACTGGCGCAGCTGCCGGAACCGCAGAAGCAGCGCGTGTGCAATGTGCTGGAGCAGGCGCTGCCGCTCGGCGAACCGGAGGAACAGGCTGCCAGCATCGGGCGCGGCGACCAGCGCTATTTTCGCATCCAGATTAGCTATGCGACACATCGCGAAGCCGGTTCGATTGTGATTCTGATTCCGGAAACGGTGGCGCCGCCGGAACTGCAGGCGCTGTGGCGTGACGGCGAAAAATAACTTAGACAGTTCCCACAGCATCGCCCTAACTTACTGACTATACTGGATAACGTGGCTAGCTAGTCCACATCAAAGAAAACACCCTTAGATGAGGTCTCTGCTATGACACAAACCAAGCAACGAGGCGGTGCCGGGAACTTTGCAGAGGACCCGGAGCGCGCCAGGGAAGCAGGCAGCGCGGGCGGCAAAGTCAGTGGGGGCAATTTCAGGAACGATCCTGAGAGAGCCAGGGAAGCTGGAAGAAAAGGAGGTCAAAAAAGCCGTCGCCCCTCAAAGCAGAAGTAAGTAAGGATCCTTACAGGAGGCAGTGCGCCACGGATGGTTAATAAAAAAGGCCGACATCATGATGTCGGCCTTTCTTTTACTGTGGCTTATTTGCTGTCGGGCAGCGCGTAAGCAATCACGTAATCACCGCGATCCGGTGACTGACGCGCACCGCCTGCGGAGATCAGGATGTACTGTTTGCCGGTTTTCGGCGAAACGTAGCTGATCGGTCCGCCCTGGCTGCCCACCGGCAGACGTGCTTTCCACACTTCTTTACCGGTTGAGCTGTCAAAGGCGCGCAGGTAGTAATCCTGGGTGCCAGCGATAAACACCAGACCGCCCTGCGTTGCCAGCGTACCGCCCAACGTCGGCATACCGACCGGCATCTGCGCATGCATTTTGATACCAAACGGACCGGTATCCTGCACCGTGCCAACCGGCACCTGCCATACGATCTGACGGGTCTTCATGTCGATGGCCGACAGCGTACCAAACGGCGGCGCCTGGCATGGAATGCCCAGCGGCGACATGAAGCGGTTTTTGTTTACTGCATATGGCGTGCCTTTCAGCGGTACCGCACCCATGCCGGTGTTGATGGCCTCACCGCCATTGCTGGCAGCTGATTTGGTGGTGTCCTGCGGAATCATCTGCACCCACAGGCCGAGACGCATATCGTTGACGAACATGTACTGGTTGTTCGGATCGAACGAGATGCTGCCCCAGTTCATGCCGCCGAGCGAGCCCGGGAAGCTGAGGGAAACGTCGGTGTCCGGCACCGTGAACAGGCCGTCATAACGCATGCCTTTAAAGGCGATACGGCAAGCCAGCTGATCAAACGGCGTCGCGCCCCACATGTCCGACTCGGTCAGTTTCTGATTGCCAATGTTCGGCATCTCAACGGAGTGCGGCTGGGTTTTGGTGTACTGCTCGTTCGGGATATGGCCCTGCGGCATTGGCAGCTCTTCAACTTTGGTCAAAGGCTTGCCGGTCTGGCGATCCAGCACCCAGATCATGCCGGTTTTCCCGCCGATCACCACCGCAGGTTTGGTGGTGCCATCCTTCATCGGGAAATCCACCAGGCTCGGCTGCATTGGCAGGTCGAAGTCCCACAGGTCATTGTGGACCGTCTGATACACCCACTTCTCTTTACCGGTGGTCGCATCCAGCGCCAGTACGGACGCGCCATATTTGTGATCCAGCGCAGTACGGTTGGCACCCCACAGGTCCACCGATGAGCTGCCCATCGGCAGGAACACGGTGTTCATCGCCGGATCGTAAGAGATTGGTGCCCACGAGTTTGGCGTGCTGCGGGTGTAATCTTTACCCGGCATCAGTACGGCATTCGGATCTTCATTGCCCGGGTCAAACGCCCAGCGCATCTGGCCGGTGATAACGTCAAAGCCACGCAGAACGCCGCCAGGCATATCAGTCTGGACGTTATCCGCGACGCGACCGCCCACCACAACCGTGGTGCCCGCTACCTGCGGCGGCGAGGTCAGCTGATACTGCGGATCCGGCGCGCTGCCGAGACCTTGCTTCAGATCGACCACGCCGTGGTTGCCGAAGTTTTCACACAGCTCACCGTTGTCGGCGTTGATGGCAATCAGACGCGCATCGATGGTGTTCATCAGGATGCGACGCTGGCAGCTATCGCCTGCCGCCAGCGTGACGGCTGGCACCGGCGTGGAGCCTGGCTGCGTTGGCTGCTGTACCGGCTTGGTCGCATCAAAGTACGCCAGACCACGGCAGCGGTTCCACACCTGCGCCTGCGCATTGATTTCGCGCTTCCAGATCTGCTTGCCGCTGTCGGCTTCCACCGCAATCACGTTGTTGTGCGGCGTACACAGATACAGGGTATTACCGACCTGCAGTGGCGTTTCCTGATCTTCTGCGCCGTTACCGGTCGGGCTGATCGGCGTGTCGCCGGTGTGGAAGGTCCAGGCAACTTGCAAGTCTTTCACGTTGTCGCGGGTAATCTGGTCGATGGCGGCAAAACGGTCGCCCTGCGGCGTGCGGCCGTAGCTGCTCCAGTCCTGCTGCGGTTTGGTTTTATCGACCGGGATCAGCGGCAGCTGTTTACCGGTGAAAGCCACGGTCGGATGCGGCTGGAACATCTGGACAAACGTCACCACCATGCCAACGGCAATCACCGCCGACAGCGCATACGAAAGCTTCGCCAGCGAGGCCTTGCCTTCACACTTGCGCAGCGCCGGCCAGGTGATAAACGCCAGCACCATCAGGCCGGCCGGTACCATCAGGCGCGACACCAGCGGCCAGAACTGCCAGCCAGCATCATACAGCGCCCAGATTAGCGAGCCGGCGAAGACCAGAATGAACAGCGTGACCGCTGAGGATTTGCGGCGAAAGAACTGAATCGCCGACAGCAACATGACGATACCGGCAATCAGGAAGTACCAGCTGCCGCCCAGGGCCACCAGTTTACCGCCGCCGATCGCGAAGAACAGGCCGATCGCCAGCAGGACCAGTCCGAACAACACGGACCAGATACTCAACCCTTTGCCGGGACGAGCGGAATTTTCTGCCATAACACAAACTCTCCTGAAAAAATAACGCGCGAGGCCCGGAATGCGGGAGCAGCCGGTCAATGTCTTCCTGGCTAAGCAGGGACAGGAAGTGATCCGTTACGCTTTATTTTATATCTGTTGGTACGGGAACGACGCCCGTTATGCAGCGCTTGTGAGCGAGGCCGCAGGGACAACTGCCCCTGAGGTTCGCCACAAGGCGGGCAGGATTGTACCACCCGGTACAATTAAAAGTGAATATCCATAACGCGGTAGTTACTGAGCAATAGCATTTTTGCTACAAACGCAGCGCGAAGCGAGCAGCCAGCGCCACTTCGCGCTATCGCAAACTCTCATTCCATGACATCTTCCGGGCGATAATGCACGCGCCTGCTGGAGATCAGGCCGTGACCGTGGGTACAGAAATAATCAGTCGCGCCGCACGCCTTCAGCACCTGTAACGGCTGCTGGCAGTCGGGACAGCAGGCCAGCGCGCGGAAATGATGCAGGCAGTGTGGACAGTCGAAGCCTTGTTGGCTGTAAGTGAGCGGTTGCTGACAGTGAGGGCATGGCGTGAGCATGATGACTCCGGAATCGTGGCTGATGACTGTAACCAGACCGGATCGTACGGCAAAAAAAGAGGGCCCGTCCGGGCCCTCGTCAAATTTAGCGCTTGTTCTTCTTCAGATGCGATATCAGACGCTTACGCTTACGCTGCTGGGTTGGCGTCAGCAGGTTGCGTTTACCCGCATACGGGTTATCGCCCTCTTTAAACTGGATGCGAATCGGCGTTCCCATCACGTTCAGCGAACGGCGGAAGTAGTTCATCAGGTAGCGCTTGTAGGAATCCGGCAGATCCTTCACCTGGTTACCGTGAATCACCACAATCGGCGGGTTATAACCGCCGGCATGCGCGTATTTGAGCTTCACGCGGCGGCCACGCACCAGCGGCGGCTGATGGTCATCAGCGGCCATGTTCATGATGCGCGTCAGCATCGAGGTATTTACGCGCTTGGTAGAACAGTCATAGGCTTCGGTCACCGATTCAAACAGGTTGCCCACGCCGCTGCCGTGCAGAGCTGAGATAAAGTGCACGCGCGCGAAGTCGATAAAGCCGAGACGGAAGTCAAGCGTCTCTTTGACTTCGTCTTTAATCTCCTGCGACAGGCCATCCCACTTGTTGACCACAATCACCAGTGAGCGCCCACTGTTCAGGATAAAGCCGAGCAGCGACAGATCCTGATCGGAAATCCCGGCGCGTGCGTCAATCACCAGCATCACTACGTTGGCATCTTCAATCGCCTGCAGCGTTTTGATGACGGAGAATTTCTCCACCGTATCGGTGATTTTGCCGCGCTTACGCACGCCCGCGGTATCAATCAGGATGTACTCGCGGTCATCACGCTCCATCGGAATGTAAATACTGTCGCGCGTGGTGCCCGGCATGTCGTACACCACCACACGGTCTTCACCGAGGATACGGTTGGTGAGCGTTGACTTACCTACGTTAGGACGCCCCACAATCGCCAGTTTGATCGGCAGGCCGGTCGGATCGAAGGCTTCTTCCTCTTCTTCCTCCAGCGCTTCACCGTTCTCTTCCGCGGCTAACGCGGCCCAGTAGGCTTCGTTTTCGTCTTCTTCGCTGACTTCCTGCGGCGCGATGTCATCCATCCACGGCAGCAGCGCGGTTTCCAGCAGGCTGGTGACGCCACGGCCGTGCGAGGCGGCAATCGGGTGAATCTCACCCAGACCGAGCGCGTAGAAGTCCAGCACTGCCGCTTCCGGATCGAGACCGTCAGTTTTGTTGGCAACGAGGAACGTCGCTTTATCGCGCGAGCGCAGATGATTGGCGATCTGCTGATCCGCCGGCATGACGCCAGCGCGCGCATCGACTAAAAACAGCACCACATCGGCTTCTTCAATCGCCAGCAGCGACTGCTCCGCCATACGGTTTTCCACGCCTTCCTCGGTGCCATCAATACCGCCGGTATCGATAACAATAAATTCGCGCCCTTCCACTTCGGCGCGACCATATTTGCGATCGCGAGTCAGTCCAGGGAAATCGGCCACTAACGCATCACGTGTGCGCGTTAAGCGGTTAAACAGCGTGGATTTCCCCACATTGGGACGCCCAACCAGCGCGACCACAGGTACCATAACACTTGCCTCAGTTTTAAAAATAAATCGCCCGAATGGCGTGATTATAACGGCATTTGCCGTCAGGTTCAGGCCGCAGGCGCCAAGAATATCATGCCTGACTAAAAACAGAACGGCCCCTGACGAATCAGGAGCCGTAACAATGCGTGCAAAACGCTGCCCGCCGGGCCATCGCCTTAACGGGTGATGGCGTAAACCTCACCGCCTTTCGCCTGGATCAGCAGCTTATCACCGGCCACAACCGGCTCGGTCTGGAAGCCATCGCTGTCCAGCTTCTGCTGCGCCACGAAGCGGCCATCAAGGGTGTTGATCCAGTGCAGGTAGCCTTCGCTATCGCCAACCACCAGGTAGCCGTTGAACAGTACCGGAGAGGTCAGGTTGCGGTGCAGCAGATCGCTCTGACGCCAGATTGCCACGCCGCCATCGGCGTTCAGCGCAATCACGCGGTCATCCTGATCGACCAGATAGATGCGACCAGCATCGACAATCAGATCTTTCACGCCGCCGATTTCACGCTTCCACAGAATCTGACCAGAACGCAGATCCAGCGCCGTCAGGTTACCGTTGTAGGCCAGCGCATAAACCACGCCGTTCACGACCACTGGCGTGGTGTCGACGTCGTTAAGACGATCGATTTCGGTCGCGCCGCTCGGCTGAGAGATGCGCTGCTGCCAGATCAGCTGGCCCTGGTTCATGATCACCGCGCTGACGCGACCGTTGTCACCGCCGACAATCGCACCGCCGAACGCCACCGCCGGTGCGGATTCACCGCGCAGCGACAGCGCTGGCATGTCCAGGTTCACACTCCATTTCACCGCGCCGCTGCTCTGATCGAGCCCCTGCAGCATACCGTTACTGGTGTGAATCAGTACCAGACCATCGCTGACCACCGGACGCGACAGCGCTTCGCCGGCCACTTTGCTCTGCCAGGCAATGCTGCCGTCACTGCTGTTCAGGGCAAATACCTGACCCCGCTCGCTACCGATGTAGAGGCGGTCGCCGTTCGCAGTGACACCGCCAGACAGCAGTGCCGAGATGTTTTTCGAGAAGAAGCCGGTCTTCTCAGAGAGGTTCACTTTCCACTTCTCTTTGCCGTTGCTGGCGTCGAGCGCTTTCACGATGCCAAAGCGGTCGGCGGCATACACGGTGCCGTCCTGCCAGGCGGGGTGCAGATTGGAATAGAAATCACCTACGCCGTCACCGACCGAGGTGCTCCACGCGGTTTCCGGCGTGAACTGGTTTTCAACCTTCGGCAGCGGGGCCATTTTCACTACATCTTCTTCGCCGCTGAACAGCGAGCAACCGCTGAGCAGAGTGACTGACATCAGCCCTGGCAGCAGGTATTTACGTAATTCCATGTGCGCTCTCTTGACTGGCTTAACTTAAATTATTCATCTTCATCTGCAGCATCTGCTTCAGCGCAGGAGAAGCCTGCGATTCCGCACCTTTGCTCCAGGCATCACGGGCACCCTGCTTATCGCCTTTGCTCAGCAGGGCTTCGCCGCGAATGTCCGCCACAATGGCTGTCCAGCCATCACCCTGCACATTGTTCAGGGTAGTAAGCGCGGCATCGGCCTGGTTTTGCTGCAGTTGAATGCGTGCCAGACGCAGGTTAATCACCGCCTGCAGATTGGCATCTTTGGTGTCTTTCAGCCCGCTTTGTAACAGCGTGATGGCTTTATCTAACTGATTGGCGGCAACGTACTGTTTAGCCAGATCCAGCGCGGCCAGCGCACCGTAGGTGTTGTTGTTCTCGCTGGCAAAACTGGCGACCGCTTCCAGCGTCTGCGGCTTGTCCGCCTGCATGGCGCTGGTCAGCTGCTGATACTGCGCCGACGCGGCTTTGTCCGCCCCTTCCTGATGGCTGCTCCAGAAACGCCAGCCGCCCAGTGCGGCAATACCAACGATGACCCCGACCGCCAGTGCTTTGCCGTTGTTGGCAAAGAAGCGACGCAGCGCATCAATCTGTTCGTTTTCGTTGCTGTAAACTTCCACGCAATCCCTCTCCTTAAAATGCCTGTTGCAGTGCTGCGCTTACTGCAGCAGCGTGTGCAGCGTCGCGGCGGCGTCGCTCTGCGCCAGCGTTTGCTGATCGCCGGTGCGCAGGTCTTTAATCACCACCTGGCCCGCTTTCACTTCGTCTTCGCCCAGCACCAGCGCAATGCGTGCGCCCCACTTGTCTGCACGGGCAAACTGCTTCTTGAAGTTACCGCCGCCGAAGTTGGTCATCAGCTTCAGCGCCGGGTCGGCATCACGCAGTTTTTCCGCCAGTTGCATCGCGGCGGACTGCACGCCCTGCCCCGAAGCGATAACATAGACATCAACAATGCGCGTCGGTTCAAATTCCGGATTCACCGCCTGCACCAGCAGCACCAGACGCTCGAGGCCCATGGCAAAACCGACTGCCGGCGTCGCGCGGCCGCCCAGTTGCTCAACCAGACCATCATAGCGACCGCCACCGCACACGGTGCCCTGCGAGCCGAGGCTGCTGGTCACCCATTCGAACACGGTGCGGTTGTAGTAGTCGAGACCGCGCACCAGGCGCTGATTGATGCGGTATTTAATGCCGGCATCGTCGAGCAGCGCGCACAGGCCGCTGAAGTGTTCACGTGATTCCTCATCAAGGAATTCACCCAGCGTCGGTGCGTCGTTGAGCAGCGTCTGAATGTCAGGATTTTTGCTGTCCAGCACGCGCAGCGGATTGGTATACATGCGGCGTTTGCAGTCTTCGTCCAGCACCTCTTTATGCTGTTCGAGGAAAGCCACCAGTGCGCTGCGGTAGTTAGCGCGCGCCTCCAGTGAACCGATAGAGTTCAGCTCCAGCTCAACGTGGTCAGCAATCCCCAGCGCTTTCCACCAGCGATGGGTCAGCATGATCAGCTCGGCGTCCACGTCCGGCCCCTGCAGGCCAAACACTTCCACACCCATCTGGTGGAACTGGCGATAGCGCCCCTTCTGCGGACGCTCGTAGCGGAACATCGGACCGATGTACCACAGGCGCTGCTCCTGATTGTACAGCAGACCGTGTTCAATACCGGCGCGCACGCACCCTGCGGTGCCTTCCGGGCGCAGCGTCAGGCTCTCGCCGTTGCGGTCTTCAAAGGTGTACATCTCTTTTTCAACCACGTCGGTGACTTCACCGATCGCGCGGCTGAACAGTGGAGTTTGCTCGACGATTGGCAGACGGATTTCACTGTAGCCGTAGCTGGCCAGCACCTGCTTCAGGGTGCCCTCAATACGCTGCCAGATGGCGGTATCCGCCGGCAGGTAATCGTTCATCCCGCGAATCGCTTGAATATTCTTCGCCACGTTAGAATCTCTTAATACAAAAAAACCTGTCCGGCATCATACCTTATGAGGATGAAACCGCACAGGTTCAATCACAAACTTGCATGCGCCAGGCGCACACCGTCCTTTATTTTTCCAGCTGCTGCACGTTGATGCGGCGGCTCTCGTCCAGCATGGTGGCTTTCGCACGGATGCGCGCTTCCAGCTGATCGATCATGTCATTGTTGTCGAGGCGATCGCGCTGGCGTACGCCATCTTCGTAGAAACCGCTCTTCTTGTTGCCACCGGTCACGCCGAGCGTCGACACCGTGGCTTCGCCAGGACCGTTCACCACGCAGCCAATGATCGAGACGTCCATCGGCGTAATGATGTCTTCCAGCCGCTCTTCCAGTGCGTTCACCGTGCCAATCACGTCAAACTCCTGACGCGAACAGGTCGGGCAGGCGATGAAGTTGATGCCGCGTGAGCGGATGCGCAGTGATTTCAGGATGTCGTAACCGACTTTCACTTCTTCGACCGGGTCGGCGGCCAGCGAAATACGCAGCGTATCGCCGATCCCTTCCGCCAGCAGCAGGCCAAGGCCAATCGCCGACTTCACGGCACCCGCACGCGCGCCACCGGCTTCGGTGATGCCAAGGTGCAGCGGCTGATCGATGGCTTTTGCCAGCAGACGGTAGGATTCAACGGCCAGGAACACATCGGAAGCTTTGACGCTCACTTTGAACTGATCAAAGTTGAGGCGATCGAGGTGATCGACATGGCGCATGGCGGATTCGAGCAGCGCCTGCGGCGTCGGCTCACCGTACTTTTCCTGCAGATCTTTTTCCAGCGAACCGGCGTTAACGCCGATACGGATCGGAATATTGTGGTCGCGGGCGCAATCCACCACCTGGCGAATACGCTCGTTGTTACCAATGTTGCCCGGGTTAATGCGCAGGCAATCGACGCCGTACTCGGCCACTTTCAGGGCGATGCGGTAGTCAAAGTGAATGTCCGCTACCAGCGGCACGTTGACCTGCTGCTTAATCAGTTTGAAGGCTTCCGCCGCATCCATGGTGGGCACGGACACACGCACGATATCCACGCCGACGCGCTCCAGCTGACGGATCTGATTCACCGTCGCTTCAACGTCTGTGGTGCGGGTGTTGGTCATTGACTGAACGGCGATAGGCGCGCCATCGCCAACCGGCACCTTGCCGACGTAAATACGTGTAGATTTGCGACGGATAATGGGTGCTTCGTTATGCATATTCTCTCTCCACAATTACCCGGAAAGCGCGCTGCGCGTTATTGCGCACCCAGCGTCAGACGGGCAACCTGGTTATTACGGATAAAACGACTTAAATCAACGGGCTGATTCTGATATTGCACGTCAACCGCACCCGGTGCGCCAATTTTCAGACGATACGGAGCGGTGCCGGACAGGCTGAGTTTACCGCCGCTACGTTGCAATCCGCTGAACAGCTTCTTGCCGGTGGCATCGGTGACTTCCAGCCAGCAGTCGGCTTTGAAGTTCATCACCACCGCGTTGGGATCGCCCGCAGGCTGGCTGACGGCAGCGCTGCCGGTTGGCATTGAGCCTGCCGGTACGCTGTTGGCCGGCGCCGGTGAGGTGGCCGCTGGCGGTGCGTTATCAATTGGCGCCTGGCTCGGAGAGACCACCGCATTGTCGCTGCTGGTGGCCGCGCTGTTGTTTGCTGCTGGCGCAGAGTTAGTGCTGCCAGCGTTGTCTGGCGTGCTGGCCGCACCGGCACCGGTATCAATCGGCGTGCCCGCGGCGTTGGTGTCGCTGTCGGCGGCGCTGTCCGTGCTGTTGTCACCCAGCGGAATCGACTGGCTGTTGTCGCTGCTGCTGCCGTTCTGGTCAGCCATCGACACCAGATCCGCCTGCGAGGCTTTATGGTTCTGCCACCACCAGGCGCCGGTCAGGCCGATCACCACGAAGATCACCAGCCAGGTGAAGATCATCAACCAGCCGTCACGCTTTTTACGACGCTTACCCAGTGAGAAGCTCTGCATCGGCTCGATTTTCGCCGCACGCACCGGAGCCTGCTTTGCCATCATCGGCAGCAGATCATCTTCTGGCACATGCACCAGACGCGCGTAAGAACGGATGTAGCCGCGCAGGAAGGTCGAGGCCAAATCCGCCGGGGATTTATCCTCTTCTATGTCACGCACGGTAGAAAGTTTCAGGCACAGGCGTTCAGCGACGTTTTGCTGGGTCAGCCCCATCTGCTCACGGGCCAGACGCAGGCGTTCACCTGTGGAATGTACTGCAGAATTCTCTTGAGTGGCTTCAGTATTCATTAGCTAAATAACGCTGGTACTGTATCGATTGTGGAAAACTTCGCGCCAACCGGTCGCCATAACGTGTAACGTCAGCAGCGTTTCCCTGTTGCGCGGCGAAACGTATCTGTAACCCCAGACTCTCCGCCGTTGCCGGCAAATGCTGATGGTAAACTTCTAAAAGCAGCGGTACGGAGGCCCACTGCTGCTGTTCAAGCCGTCTTTCCACTTCCGTTAGCAGCGAACTGCCCTGCTCCGGTGCGGCATTCAGCACGAGATCAAACTGCTGGCGCGCGGCGCGAACCTCTCCCGCCTGCAGGTAACAATAGCCCGAAAACAGCAGGGCATCCTGCGCGGCGTCGCTCTGCTGCGCGTCTGTTGCCAGCTTAAACTGTTGATGCGCTTCGTCATACTGCCTCAAACCGCAGAGAAACGCACCGTAATTGTTAGCCACATAACCATTCAGCGGCGCTAACTGCTGCGCGTGCTGGTAGTAACGGCGCGTCTGCGCGCTATTCTGCTGTGCCTGCGCGACACGCGCAAGCGCCAGCGGCACCCGGTAATCACGCGGCGCGGCCTGCTGCGCACGCAGCAAATTGCGCTGCGCCGCGGCATAATCCTTCACCGCCAGATAGTGCAATCCCAACTGCAGCCGGATATCAGCCGCGCCGTGCCGCGACGGTGCTTCGACACACCCGGTTACAACAAAGCCGGCCAGCAGCGCGGCGGGTAATCCTTTACGCATTTCAGTCTCTCCCTGTCAGTTCAGCGCAGAGACTGCCATGCCTGACGCCCGATGCGTAGCAGCGGGCGCGATCTTTCAGAGCGCCTTCACAGAGATGGCTTCACCGGCCATTTTTTTACGCAGCGTACGCTTGGTGCGGTCAATCACATCGCCCGCCAGCTGGCCGCAGGCAGCATCAATGTCGTCGCCGCGCGTTTTACGCACGATGGTGGTGAAACCGTACTCCATCAGCACTTTGGAGAAGCGGTCAATACGGCTGTTCGAGCTGCGGCCATACGGCGCGCCCGGGAACGGGTTCCACGGAATCAGGTTGATCTTGCACGGCGTCTCTTTCAGCAGCGCCGCCAGTTCGTGCGCATGCTCGGTGCTGTCGTTGACGTGATCCAGCATCACGTACTCAATCGTCACGCGGCCCTGATTGGCGTTGGATTTGCCAATGTAGCGCTTCACCGCCGCGAGGAAGGACTCGATGTTGTACTTTTTGTTGATTGGCACGATGTCGTCACGAATGGTGTCATTCGGTGCGTGCAGCGAAATCGCCAGCGCCACGTCGATCATATCGCCGAGCTTGTCCAGCGCCGGCACCACGCCCGAGGTCGACAGCGTCACGCGACGTTTGGAGAGACCAAAACCGAAGTCATCCAGCATGATCTCCATCGCCGGCACCACGTTGGTGAGGTTAAGCAGCGGCTCGCCCATGCCCATCATCACCACGTTGGTGATCGGACGCTGGCCGGTCACTTTGGCGGCACCGATAATTTTCGCCGCACGCCACACCTGACCAATAATTTCAGACACGCGCAGGTTGCGGTTAAAGCCCTGCTGCGCGGTCGAACAGAATTTACACTCCAGCGCACAACCTACCTGCGAGGAGACGCACAGCGTGGCGCGGTCGGCTTCCGGGATATACACGGTTTCCACCAGCTGATCGCCGACGCGAATCGCCCACTTAATGGTGCCATCGCTGGAGCGCATCTCTTCCGCCACTTCCGGCGCACGAATTTCAGCGCGCTGCATCAGCTTGCCGCGCAGCACTTTGTTGATGTCAGTCATCTGCTCGAAATCATCGCAGCAGTAGTGGTACATCCACTTCATGACCTGATCGGCACGGAACGGTTTTTCGCCCATATCGACAAAGAATTCGCGCATCTGCTGACGGTTAAGATCCAGCAGGTTAATTTTTTCGTTTTTTGGGGAAACAACCACGGGGGAAGCGGACGACGGCGTCACAATCTGTTCGGACATAATGTTCTCTGGCCTCGTTGTTACACGTTACGGCTCTGGTTAAGAATAGGAAAAAAACAGCGCCCTCGCTGAGCGAGGCTCAACAAGGGCGCATAATTGTACTACATCTGCTGCGTGATGCCAGGGGAACGTCTCAGCCACCGGTTACAAGGTGTAAAGACGCCTGTCCGCATCCGCTACCGCGCACTTAGCGGGTACGTGGGCAGACTTCGTTTTCTGCGAAGAAGTAAGCGATTTCGCGTGCCGCAGATTCTGCAGAGTCAGAACCGTGGGTGGCGTTTTCGGTGAAGCTGTCAGCGTAGTCAGCACGCAGCGTACCGGCCAGCGCGTTGTCCGGGTTAGTTGCACCCATCAGATCGCGGTGACGCTGGATAGCGTTTTCGCCTTCCAGAACAGATACCACTACCGGGCCAGAAGTCATGAACTCAACCAGACCATCAAAGAATGGACGGCCTTTGTGCTCCGCATAGAAGCCTTCAGCCTGCTCTTTGGTCAGGTGCAGCATTTTCGCACCAACGATTTTGAAGCCAGCGCTTTCGAAACGGTTGTAGATAGCACCAATCACGTTCTTAGCGACGGCGTTTGGTTTGATGATGGAGAAAGTGCGTTCGATTGCCATGATTACCTCTGATTAGCATCCTGAAGAAACCGGGAACCCGCTCCCGGTAAGAAAACGCGCCGATTATAGGGAGATCGTCGCGCCTTGCCTATGAGTGAAGGGAGGAATTATTGAAAATAATTGATTTCTGTCGGGGCAGACACGCAAAAAATATGCCATAGCGCTGCGTTTAGCCGCGCGTGAAGGACACGGAAGCCAGCTGCCCGGCCTCATCCATCACCACCAGTTGATAACGACCGGGCTCGCGCAGCACCAGCGAGGCGCTGCTTTTTCCTGCCGCCGGCTCCACCGGCTGCCCGTTTAAAAACCACCAGCGCTGCACCCCCTGTCCGCCCTGCACCGCCACCGGCAGCAGCAATACTTCCTTACCGGGCAGCGGCTGCACGCGCTGGCCATTGATCACGCCGGTCACCAGCAGCGGCGCGCTGTCCCCCTGATTCAGCGGCGGGCAGGTCGCATCCACCGGCGGCAGGCGCTGCGCCCGCCGTTCGCCCGGCGGCAGCCACGGCTCCAGCGGCAGCGGCCACATCACGCGTTCCCGGCTTTGCGCATCCGGACAATCCGCCGCCACGCGCCGCCCCTGGCTGTTTTGCCAGAAGCGCTGGCGTAAGCCATTAACGCCCTCCTGCCCCGGCGCCAGCAGCGTTGGCGGCACGGTCTGATTCAGCACCCAGCTGTAACGCCGCTGCCGGCAGTTCTCGTCGCCGGCGGGCAACGGCTGGCCGCCGGGCCAGCAGATGCTGACGGCGCTGACCGTCGCCGGGCGCGCATCGCCGGGCACGCCGCGCGCCGGCAGGTGGCCCGCCAGCAGGTGATTAACCTGCTGCATCACCGGCACCGCCGACGCATAACCGAACTGGCCGGCAACCGGCGTGGCATCCGGCCGGCCCACCCAGACGCCAATCAGATAACGCGGCGTAATACCGACGCTCCAGGCGTCGCGATAGCCGTAGCTGGTACCGGTTTTCCACGCCAGCGGCACGATATCGGCGACCGCCCCGCTGGCGGCAGGCTGCGCCTCACCGGCGAGGATGCGGCGTACAATCCATGCCGCGCCGGGCGACAGTAACGGGCGCTGCAGCAGCGGCTGCTGCGGCAGCCAGCGCAGCTGCGCAGCATTACCGTGGCGGGCAAAGGCGCTGTAGGCGGCGACAATGTCGTCGAGCCGCGCGCCGGTGCCGCCCAGCACCAGCGACAGATTCGGTTCGCCGCCCGCCGGAAAGCGCAGATTCAGGCCGACGTTGCGCAGCCGCGCGGCGACGTTTTTCGCTCCAAGCGCCTCCAGCAGCTGCACCGCCGGCAGGTTGAGTGAGCGCTGCAGCGCTTCGCTGGCGCTGACCGGGCCGTGAAAGCCGCTATCGAAATTACCGGGACGATAATCGCCAAAGCGCCGCGGCACATCCTGCAGCAGCGATTCGCCATGAATCAGGCCATCATCCAGCGCCATGCCGTAGACAAACGGCTTGAGCAGCGAACCCGGCGAACGCACGCTGGCAATCATGTCCACATGGCCGAAGCGGCTGTCGTCATTAAAAGACACCGAGCCAACGTAGCCGCGCACCTTCATGTTGCTATGGTCGACCACCAGCAGTGCCAGGGAGGTACGCGGCGGCAGTCGGGTTTGCAGCGACGCGGCGAGGTTCTCCAGTTCGCGCTGTAGCGACACGTCCAGCGTGGAGGTAATTTTGCTGTCGGGCGACTGCGACAGCAGCCGGCGCGCCAGCAGCGGTGCCAGCTGCGGCAGCTGGCGCGGCGGCAGCCACACCGGCTCCTGTTTGATTTCGGCGACGGTCTGCGCTGGCCACACCTGATACTGCGCCAGGCGATCCAGCACTTTATTGCGGGCGACTTCAGCGCGTTGCGGCCAGCGGTCCGGGCGCAACCGGCTGGGTGCCTGCGGCAGCACTGCCAGCAGCGCCGCCTCGCCGCGGGTAAGCTGCGACGCCGGTTTCCCCAGCCACATCCAGCTGGCGGCGCCGACGCCCTCAACCGTGCCGCCAAACGGGGCGCGGTTGAGATACAGCGTGAGGATCTCGCGCTTCGACAGATGCCACTCCAGCTGCAGCGCACGCCACGCCTGCACCACTTTGCCACGCAGGGTACGCGGCTGCGGATCAATCAGCCGCGCCACCTGCATGGTCAGCGTGCTGCCGCCGGAGACAATGCCGTGCTGCAACAGGTTTTGCCCGAAGGCGCGCACTATCGCCAGCGGGTTAATGCCGGGATGGTGCCAGAACCAGCGGTCTTCGTAGGTCAGCAGCGCCTCGATATAGGCCGGTGACACCTCGTCCAGCGTCACCGGATAGCGCCAAACGCCCTGTCGATCGGCAAAGCGCCACAGCGGCGTGCCGTCTTCCGCTACCACCACCCGCGCGGGCTGTAACTGGCGCAGCGGCAGCGGATCGAGCCGGTCCAGCAGCCATACTGCGCCCACCAGCAGCAGTAACAGCAGCGCCAGCCCGCACAGGCGTCGGTGGCGCTGCGTCACGGGCGCTTAACGCACATGAAGTTTTTCCGGCGTGGTGCCGATGGCGCGCCACGCGGGCACATACATCGACTCCACCTGCGGTGGCGGCAGGCGATAATTGCCCGGCGTCACCGCGCGCGCCAGATACAGCAGCGTGCCGGGCGTGTAGCCATCGAGCGCCAGCGCGGCGACAAAGCGGTCGTCGCGGAACTCAAGATGTTTGATGTTGGCCTGCTGCATGTCCATCATGCTCTCTTTCAGCGCATCGGCACTGTCGCCCAGGCTGGCGCTGCTGTCGCTCAGGTTCTGATTCTCCAGTTCCAGCCCGGCTGGCAGCAGATCCACCACCAGCGCATCGCTGACGCGCTGACTGGCGCCCACCTTCAGCCGGACCACCAGCAGCTCACCGCTCTTAAGGTTATTGAGATCGGCCGGTTTGCCATCGAGCGTAAAGTATTCGCGACTGATGCTCAGCACGTTGCTGACCGGCGACGGTGCGGTGCGCGGATAGCCAACCACATTGAGCGTGCCGTACAGCGGCGACGGCGTGTCGCTGGTCACCGTCAGCCCCTGCTGCAACTGCCGGGCGCTCAGCCCGATACTCAGCGGCCGATCGCTGCGCAGCGGCTGGTCCTGCAGCGTAGCCTGCCAGGCTTCACCCTGATGCTGCTGCAGCGTCCGCGCGGCAAGGAACAGCGCATTGTTCTCCTGGGTGGAGAACCAGCGCTGCCCGTGCAGCGTTTGCGCCAGTTCAATCAGCAATGGCCCCTGCTGCGCCGGCAGCAGCTGATTTTCCGTCAGCAGCGCCAGCGTCAGCGCGCGATCACGCAGCGGACTGCCGTAATCGCCCAGCCACATGTCAGGCTGGCGTTGCAGCGCGATGCCCTGCATCAGCGCCAGTTGCGCGCGCTGCGTATCGCCCATCTGCTGCAGCGCCACGCCAAGCTGCACCAGCGCCAGTCCGGACTTCGCCTCGGCGCGTTGGTCATACAGCGCCCGCAGCGCGCCGAGCGGTGCCTGCTGCTGACGCGCCAGCACCAGCCCCGCATAGGCCTGCACGCTAAAGCGCAGCGCATCGGCATCGCTGCTCCAGCTGGTTTCGATTTGTGCCGGGTCCTGCAAATAACGCAGCAGGCGCTGGTCGGCGCGATTGATCACGCCCTCCGGCACGCTGTAGCCCGCTTCGCTGGCGCGCAGCAGGAAGTCGGTAACGTAAGCGGTGAGCCAGAACTCCTCACTGCTCTCTTTGCTCCACAGACCAAAGCTGCCGTTGCCGCGCTGCATGCCGGCGAGGCGCGCAATGCCGGTGTCTATTGCCGCGCGCCGCGCCGCATCGCTGCTGGTTTTGATGCCCATCGCGCTGAGCTGCGCGTGACTGGTGAAGAGTGAAGGCCAGATGCCGCTGGCGGTCTGCTCCAGACAGCCATAGGGATAAGCGTAAAGCTGGCTGATGTAGCTGGCGATATTTAGCGGCGGCTGAGAACTCAGCGACAGCTGGCCACTCAGCGTGCCAGCCTGCAGGCCGTTGAAAGCGCTCGCCATCACCTGCCAGCGCTGCCCGCTATTCATCACATTATCGAAACTCAGGGTTTGCGCCGGATAAGCCGGACGCACGCCAATCTTCCAGCGGCGCACGCTCGGTGCCAGCGTCTCGTTCGGCAGGCTCAGTCCCGAAACGGTTACCTGCACGTCGCCCTCACCAAAACCGTCCTGCGCTTTGACCGGGATAGACAGCGTGGTCCGCGCTCCTTTCGCCAGCTGCACCCTGGCCGGGATTTGGCCGTTGAGTGCAATCAAGCCGCTGGCGTTAACCGCGACGTTCAACGTTTGTGGTTGATCGGTCAGGTTGGTCAAATCCAGCGCCAGTGTTGATTGATCGCCGCTGGCCAGAAAGCGCGGCGTCGCCAGTTCGCTCACCAGCGGTGCGGCGACCACCAGCTTGCGGTCGGCCGCGCCGAAACTGTCTTCGCTCCACACCTGCGCCATCAGCCGTAGCTCGCCGTTGAAGGCCGGTACCGGCAGTTCCAGCGTGCCCTCGCCGCTGGCATCCAGCGTTACCGGCTGCAGTTGCTGCGCCACAATCTGCGCCTCGGTGACCGGCTTTTTACCGCCGCGCGATAGCGCATCGGCATCGTCCCCGTCACCGCCAAAACGCAGCGCCGCCAGTTTGCCGCCGCCCTCAATTAACTGTCCGAACACGTCATACTGATCGGCGTTGTAGCGCTTGGGGCCAAAGAACCAGTTCCACGGATCGGGGGTGGCATAGTCGGTAATGCTCAGCACACCGCTGTCCACCGCCGACAGCAACACCTGCACCTGCTGCGGCAGCGCACCGCCCTCGCGGCGGGCTTTCACCTTCACTTGCACGGTTTGTTCCGGCCGAATCTTATCCGGTGCATCAAGCGCCAGCGTGAGGCGGCGCGCGGCGGTCGCCATCGGCAGATGCAACAAGCCGACCGCGCGTTTCGGCGTGCTGCCGTTCGCTTTGTCGCCGTCGCGCACCACAATCGCGCTGAGATACAGATCGTGACGTTTCCACTCCGCACTGACTGGCACATTAATGGTAGCGCCGCCCGCTGGCACATCCAGCGGTTGCCACCACAAGGTGCCGCTGCTCGATTCCACCAGCAAATAGCCTTTGCCGGCCGCCGGGGATTCCACCGTGACACGCGCGGTGTCGCCGGGTTGATAGGCGGCTTTGTCGATCTTCAGTTTGACCTGATCCGGCCGCAGCGCGCCGGTGCCGTTGGTGTTATCCTGCCACCAGTAACCTGCCTGGAAACGCACGCTGCTGACGATGTTGTCACCGGCATGCACTTCCAGACGATAGGTGCCCCACTCCACCGGGAAGCTGACTTTCTGGCTGCCGCCCGCCGCAATGCTGATGCGCTGCTGCTCTTCCTGCAGATCTTTTTCATCGTAACGTGACTGCCAGCCTTCGCTGTCGGAGAAGCTCCAGAAGTAGTCGCGACGTTCGTGGATCAAACGCACCTCGAGATCCTGCGCCGCCAGCTTGTCGCCCTGCGCATTGGCGTACACCACGTCAAATTCGGCGAGGCTGTTTTCCGGCACGGTTGGCTCATCGTTATAACGATCGGTGCGATAGTCGTACACCGACTCGCTGTTAAACAACGGACGAATGCCCGGCAGCGCGACCGCAGGCCAGATCGCTTGCGTGGCGCGGCGCGTTACCGGACGACCGCCGGTCTCCAGCAGGCTGGCCTGCAAAATC
This sequence comes from Pantoea dispersa, assembly GCF_035783935.1. Lineage (GTDB taxonomy): Bacteria > Pseudomonadota > Gammaproteobacteria > Enterobacterales > Enterobacteriaceae > Pantoea > Pantoea dispersa_C. The sequence continues at coordinate 50,200 of NZ_JALKOV010000013.1, forward strand.
AGGTTGAGCGGAGAGTGGCTCTCCGCCCAGCTGCTTTCGACCCTGAGCTGCAGCCTGCCGCTGTCGTCCAGCTTTTCATCCACATCATCAAGGCTACGTTTCAGTTCCTCAGTGATGTCGCCAAACTGATAACCTGGCAACGCAGCGACCGCTTCACGCGCCGGGCGCAGGAACAGCTGACCTTGCAGCTCGTTGCCTGCCGCTGGCGCGCCATACAAATAGCGACCTTCGACAGCAAAGGTGACGTCGGCATCTGGCGACAGGGGCTGAGTGTTGCTTTTAAGTGACAGCGCCATCCGTTCTGGCAGGAAATCTTCTACATTGAACGGCCAGCTGCGCGGCTGGTTGTCGCCGCTGTTAATACGCAGCGTCCATTTACCGGTCATCGCCGAGGCCGGTAAGGCAAAACGTTGTTGATAAACGCCGTGCTCTGGTTGCCAGACGAAGGTTTGTGCCACTTCACCATTCGGCTGCACCACTTCAGCTTTCACCGGCTGCGGCGGCAGTGGTTTGCCATCGGCATCGCGCAGCAGCGCATTAACGATGACCGTTTCGCCAGGACGATAGAGATCGCGCGGGCCAAAAATGAAGAACTGTTTGTCGTAGCCTTGCGGACCATCAATCGGGAATTCGGCCAGATCCAGCGCCGGGCGATTAAGGTCGATGAGCGAAGTCTGGCCTTTACTGGTCGCCAGCAGCAGCTTGCCTTTGGCGTTAGCCGCTAAACGCAGATGACCCTCGCTGTCGCTGCTGCCGCTCGCCAGCTGCTGGCCTTTCTCATCCAGTAGCTGCACGCTGACATCCGCCAGCGGATCGCCACTGGCGAGGCTTTGTGTAAACAGTTCCAGCTGGGTGGGAAAACGGTGCAGCGACAGCCCAATGTCGCTCAGGGTAAACAGCGTGGCCGGCTGCGTGTAATTGTAGGTGCCGGCCTGTTTCATCACCGCCAGGTAGACGCCCGGCTGCTTCAGCGCCGCGACGTCGCCGAGCGGCAGCTGCATTTTTTCCCGCGTATTACGTGCCGGGTTGAGATCGAAGCGGCCGCTGTAAACCAGATCGGCGTTTTTCAGCAGATCGCGCGATTCCCAGTACGACAAATTGTTGCCGTAATTCCACTGGGCGAGAAAATCCGCCAGCGTGGCATTTTTCACCCGGAAGAAATCAACATCGATCTGGTTAACGTTGAGCGCCAGCACCGGCAGTCCCTGCGCCAGGCGCAGCGGCAGCAGCGAGCCACGGCTGGCAAAACCGACCATCGGCTGGATGTCGCGCGTGGTGAGCGTCTGGCTGAAGGGGCTGGCTAAGACACTGCCATCGGCGGCCTTCAGGCCGGCATTGACGGTAACGGTAAACTTGCGCGCCGGCTGTGGATGGCGGAAGCGCAGCACTTTGCCGTTCTGCGCCAGCTCCCAGCCCCCGTCGACCTTGCCGCTGCTGTCGTCGGTGAGGCTGATCCAGCGATTGAAATCCTGCTGACCGTCGAGCGCGCGGTTAAAGGTCAGTACCAGCGCCGCCGCGCCGTCCAGCTGCAGTTCGGACAGGTCGATCACCGCGAGAGCGCTTGTCGCGGCCTGCGGCGCAGGCGTATCAGCCGCCTGCAGCGACGGCTGCGCACCGCCCAGTAATGCGCCGCCGATCAGCACGCTGAACAGCAGTCGTTTTACACATCTTGCCATGGTAATTCCCTCACCAGCCCCAAAAGGTTAAACGTGTTGTGCTGCGCAATTTCACATCAAGCCGCCAACTTTAGCAATGTTACCCTTGAGATAGCCTTCACATTCCCGGACACTGAGTCTTTGCCGCTGATGGAGAAGAGGTTGCTATGACAGCCATGTTTGTGTCCGCTGATTGGTTGAATGAACATTACCACGAAGCGCGTTTGCAGGTGCTGGATGCCCGCATGCTGCCGCCAGGTCAGGACGCGGTGCGCGATATCACGGCGGAGTATCTGGCCGGGCATCTGCCGGAGGCGCCTTTTTTCAACATCGAAGCGCTGTCCGATCACACCAGCCCGTATCCGCACATGATGCCGCGCGCAGAGACCTTTGCCGTGGCGATGCGCGAGCTGGGCATCAGCCAGGATAAGCATCTGGTGGTGTACGACGAAGGCAATCTGTTCTCCGCGCCGCGCGCCTGGTGGATGCTGCGTGCCTTTGGCTGTGAACAGGTGTCGATTCTGGCGGGCGGCCTGCAGGGCTGGAAAGCCGCTGGCTTCAGCCTGGCTACCGGTCCGGTGGATTTGCCTGAGGGCGAGTTCGACGCGCAGTACGACAGCAGCCAGGTGAAGCGCCTGACCGATGTGCTGCTGATCAGCCACGAAGGCGGTGCGCAGATTGTCGATGCGCGCGCGGCCAACCGTTTCAATGCCGAAGTGGATGAGCCGCGTCCCGGCCTGCTGCGCGGTCATATCCCACACAGCCTGAATATGCCGTGGAACGATCTGGTGGCTAATGGCGAGCTGAAACCGGCCGCCGAGCTGCGCGATCTGTTTGCAAAGGCAGGGATTAAGCTGGATCAGCCGATTGTCGCCAGCTGTGGCTCCGGTGTGACGGCGGTGGTGGTGATTCTGGCGCTGACCGCGCTCGGCGTGCGTGACGTGACGCTGTACGACGGTTCGTGGGGAGAATGGGGCAGCCGCGACGATTTACCGATCGAGAAATAAGTGTATCCGGTCGCCGTAAGGTGCGCGTTGTCGGATGTTGTGCACATTTATCCGGTCGCCGTAAACGGCGACCCTACACGTAGGGTGCGCATTTATGCGCACCTGGGTGAAACCGGTGCAATTTTTATGACGCATTCATGCGCACCAGGAAGATATCGGTGCGATTTACCGGCGCACTGATGCGCACCGGCGTTAAATAATGCGCTGGCTGCCTTTGAAATCGCGCAGGAAACTGCCCCAGCGGCGCTCATAAAACGGCGTGATGTGCGCGGTGAAGAAATGGCTGACACCCTGCTCGTTGCTGACCACTTCACAGATATCAATCGGCGCGTCATCGGGCAGCGTATCGGTCGCCACGCTGCCGGCCGCCTGAATAATCGCGTCAATGTCGCTGTCGGCTTCAATTCCAATCAGCAGATTCGCCTGTTCATCGGCACGCTCACGGATGCTGGCAACGTAGGCGCGGCGCACCTGTTTGTATTTCGCAAACAGCTGGGTCAGCGAATCGATCATCTGCGCCGGCGGTTCGGCCACTTCGGACAGCAGCAGCGCGTGACCGCCCTCCAGCACCGTTTGCTGGCTCAGCGCACTGCCCTCTTCGCCCAGCAGATGCGCGATCTCGCCGGGTGAAAACTCTTTGCCGGCCGGCAATTTCGGGTTGAGGAACAGCGCTTCACCCAGCGTCATTTCAAACAGCGTGCGCGTCGGTAAACGCAGGTACGGCTGCTCACCCTGGATGGCTTCGCTCATCGCTGCTTCTGAGGTAAAGAAAGGGATCACGCTGCCGCCGCCCTCTTTTTCCCAGTGCTGTAATTCTACCGGCGAGGTGGCATCAAACTGCTCAGCGGGACTTTCGCCCGGCACCCAGACATCGGCCTCCAGCAGGAGCTGAAAAAATTCCGGACGGTGCGCAGGCTCGGTGGCCGCCAGCTTCAGCACCTCTTCAAGACGGTTACTCATAAGGGATAGGCTTCCAAAAAAAGACGGCAGGTTGCGGCCTGCCGTCGTCGGGATTATTTCAGTAACAGATTGGCAAGGGTACGCACGCCGAGGCCTGTCGCACCGGCGGACCACTGATCGACCGCGCTTTTGCGATAGGTCGCGGAGCAGTCAATGTGCAGCCAGCCCTGCTGATAGTTGCTGACAAACCATGAGAGGAACGCCGCCGCGCTGCTGGCGCCCGCTGCATGTGCCGCGCTGGCGATGTTATTCAGATCGGCAAAGTTGGACGGCAGATGGTTGCGGTGGAATTCGGCCAGCGGCAGACGCCAGAAAGCTTCGTTCTCACCGGTAGCGCTGCCCAGCAGCGATTCCGCCAGCACGTCGTCAAAGGTAAACAGCGCATGGTAATCGTTGCCCAGCGCGGTTTTCGCCGCACCGGTCAGTGTCGCCGCGTCGATCAGCAGCTGCGGACGCTGTTCGCTGGCGTCGATCAGCCCATCGGCCAGCACCAGACGCCCTTCGGCGTCGGTGTTCATCACTTCCACCGATTTCCCGTTGCGATAGCGGATGATGTCGCCGAGGCGGAACGCGTTGCCGCTCACCATGTTATCGGCGCAGCACAGGAACAGCTTCACGCGCTTATTCAGGCCGCGCGCAATCGCCAGCGCCAGCGCACCAGTCAACGTTGCTGCGCCGCCCATGTCGGATTTCATCGAATCCATGAACGCGCTCTGCTTCAGGCTGTAGCCACCGGTATCAAAGGTGATGCCTTTGCCCACCAGGCAAGCGTACACCGGCGTGCTGTCGTCGCCGCCGGGATTAAAGTCCAGCGTCAGCAGCACTGGCGGACGCGTCGAGCCGCGGCCTACGGTGTGAATTCCGGCATAGCCCTGCTCACGCAGATCCTCACCTTTGATGATGCGATAGCTCACCGCGTCACCGCCTACTTCGCTGATCAGATCGATGGCGCTGTGCGCCAGCTGCTCCGGGCTCAGATCTTCCGCGGGCAGGTTGATGGTGTCGCGCACCCAGTCAACGATCTTCAGGCGACGATCAAATTCGGTCTGGTCGGCCTCACTCAGCGCCGGCCATTCGACCTGACGCTGACCTTTCGGGCTGCGGAAACCCTGCCAGAACGCCCAGCATTTCTCCAGATCCCAGTCGTCGCCGCTCAGTGCGACGTGGCGGATGCCCTGGCCGTCCAGCTTGCGTCCGGCACGTTGAATGCTCATCAGCGCATCGGCACCGGTCAGGTGAATGGTCATGCCACTTTCATTGCTGCTCAGCAAGGCTTTCTCGCCCCAGCGCGCGTCGGCGGCCTGGGAGCTGAGCGTAATCGTCATGGGTTGTGTTGTCATCGCGTGGCTCCGTTTGCGTTTGTTATCCCTGCGCGCTCACCGGCGCAGGGCGAAAATTTAGCGGGAAGTGGCCGGCGTCAGCGCCCGTAAGCGCGTTACCGCCTTATGTACCACCCCGATGGCATAATCGATCTCTTCCTGCGTGGTAAAGCGACCCAGCGAAAAGCGCAGCGAGCTGTAAGCCAGCTGCTGATCCACGCCCATGGCGCGCAGAACGTAGGAGGGTTCAAGGCTGGCAGAAGTACAGGCGGATCCCGACGACAGCGCCAGATCTTTCAGCGCCATGATCAGCGATTCGCCATCGACGTGGGCAAAACTGATATTGAGGATATTCGGCGCGCCCTGTTCGAGTGAACCGTTGAGCTGTACGTCGCTTAGCGTGCTGATGCCCTGCCACAGACGATGGCGCAGCGTAGCCAGGCGCGCGCTCTCGTCCGCCATCTCTTCACGTGCGATGCGATAGGCTTCGCCCATACCGACAATCTGGTGCACCGGCAAGGTCCCCGAACGCATGCCGCGCTCGTGACCGCCGCCGTGCATCTGCGCGTCGATCTGCAGCTTGGGCTTGCGCCGCACCCACAGCGCGCCGATGCCTTTCGGCCCGTACAGCTTGTGCGCCGAGAACGACATCAAATCTACCGGCAGCGTGCTGACGTCGAGCGGCAGTTTGCCCACGCTTTGCGTGGCGTCCACGTGGAACAGGATGCCGCGCGCGTGACACAGTGCGCCCAGCGCGGCGATGTCCTGAATCACACCGGTTTCATTATTGACGTGCATCAGTGACACCAGCACGGTGTCGTCGCGCAGCGCCGCTTCCAGCATGGCTGGCGTGACGATACCGTCCGCGCCCGGCTGCAAAAAGGTGACGTCAAAGCCTTCGCGCGCCAGCTGAGCACAGCTGTCGAGCACCGCTTTGTGTTCGGTCTGACTGGTGATGATGTGTTTACCGCGCGCCTGATGCTGCTGCGCCGCGCCTTTGAGCGCCAGATTGTCGGCTTCAGTGGCACCGGAGGTAAACACGATTTCGCGCGGATCGGCATTGATCAGTTCGGCAACCTGGTTGCGCGCCACGTCAACGGCCTCTTCAGCCTGCCAGCCAAAACGGTGGGAACGGGAAGCGGGGTTACCGAAGGTGCCATCCAAAGTGAGGAACTGCATCATTTTGCTGGCGACACGCGGATCCGCAGGCGTTGTCGCTGCGTAATCCAGGTAGATCGGTAATTTCATTGCGCTAAAACTCCGTATAAAAAATCATACGTCTTTATAGCACGATTCAGCCTCATCCGGGTTAACAGAGGAGGCTGAACGAGAGAGGATCAGGCACGCAGATTGACGTTGATGGTTTCCTGCACGCGATGCTGCTGGAAGCGACGGTTATCAACGCTGTTCTGACGATCGGCCACGTCGAGGATCTCCTGGTTATTCACCAGTTCCGCCAGCGTGATGTTGTTGAGGAAATCGCTGATGCGCTCGCTCAGGTCGCGCCACAAAACGTGGGTCAGGCAGCGCTCGCCGCCCTGGCAACCCTCTTTACCCTGGCATTTGGTGGCGTCGACGGATTCGTCCACCGCGGTAATCACCGCGCCAACCGCAATCGCCCCGGCGTCTTTGCCTAACAGATAACCACCGCCCGGCCCCCGCACGCTGGCCACCAGACCGTGCTTACGCAGACGCGAGAATAACTGCTCCAGATAGGAGAGCGAAATGCCCTGACGCTCAGAAATATCAGCCAGCGGCACCGGGCCCTCGTGCGAGTGCAGGGCAACGTCCAGCATAGCGGTTACGGCATAACGTCCTTTGGATGTCAGTCTCATAGCATACAACCTCGTAAGCGTCCGCCAGCGAGTTGGCGGGTTATCTGAAGAATGGAGGCCAGTCTGACATTCCCGAGTATTTTGGTCAACTATTTAACCGAGTATTTCGCTCAACTATTTAACCTGGTAATTTACTCAACTATTACCCTTATCGCTTTTAGGTTTTTCAAACGACGACAGCATGCCGCGCAGAATGTTGAGTTCGTCGCGCTCCGGACGCGCACGGGTATAGAGACGACGCAGTTTGCTCATCACCTGGCTCGGTGTCCCCTGGCGGATAAAGCCACTATTCAGCATCATCTGCTCGATGTGCTGATAGAAGCGCTCCAGATCGTCGACCAGCGGATACGGTGACGCTTCGTACTGCGGCTGCGGACTGGCTTTCTCCTGCGCGTCCAGCCACGCCATGCGCACTTCATAGGCGATGATCTGCACGGCCATCGCCAGGTTAAGCGAGCTGTACTCCGGGTTGGCCTGAATGGCGACATGGTAGTGGCACTTCTGCAGCTCTTCATTGGTCAGGCCCACGCGCTCGCGGCCAAACACCAGCGCCACCGGCGCCTGCTGGCCCTCTTCCACGCTTTTGATGCCGCATTCACGCGAGTCGAGCATCGGCCACGGCAGCGAGCGCGAACGTGCGCTGGTGCCGACCACCAGGCTGCAGCCAGCAATCGCTTCATCCAGCGTATCGACAATCTTCGCCTCGCCAATCACATCACTGGCGCCGGCCGCCAGCGAAATCGCCTGCGAGTCCGGCTTCACCAGCGGATTGACCAGATACAGGTTGCTTAAGCCCATGGTTTTCATGGCGCGGGCCACTGAACCCATGTTGCCGGTGTGCGAGGTTTCTACCAGTACGATTCGGATATTTTGCAGCATAATAGATAGCGGTAAGGAAATGATGGCGAGCATCCTAACATAAAAGCAGGACATTTGCTGAACACCCTGATATACTCCGCGCCGTTTTCACCCCGTTCTTTAACATCCAGTGAGAGATACCGATGCATCCGATGCTCAACATCGCCGTGCGCGCAGCGCGCAAGGCCGGAAATTTAATTGCCAAGAATTATGAAACCCCGGACGCCGTCGAAGCCAGCCAGAAAGGCAGCAACGACTTCGTTACCAATGTTGACCGCGACGCAGAACGTCTGATTGTCGAAGTGATTCGCAAATCCTACCCGCAACACACCATCATCACCGAAGAAAGCGGTGAACTGGCGGGCGACGATCAGGATGTACAATGGGTAATCGATCCGCTGGATGGCACTACCAACTTCATCAAACGTCTGCCCCACTTTGCGGTTTCTATCGCTGTGCGCATCAAAGGCCGCACCGAAGTGGCGGTGGTTTACGATCCTATGCGTAACGAACTGTTCACCGCTGTACGTGGTCAGGGCGCTCAGCTCAACGGTTACCGCCTGCGCGGCAGCACCGCTCGCGACCTTGACGGCACCATTCTGGCCACCGGCTTCCCGTTCAAACTGAAGCAGCACGCCACGCCGTACATCAACATCGTGGGCAAACTGTTTACTCAGTGCGCTGATTTCCGTCGTACCGGTTCTGCCGCGCTGGATCTGGCTTATGTGGCCGCTGGTCGCGTTGACGGTTTCTTTGAGATTGGCCTGAAGCCATGGGATTTCGCTGCCGGTGAACTGCTGGTGCGTGAAGCCGGTGGTCTGGTTACCGATTTCACCGGTAACCACGGCTACATGCTGTCTGGCAACCTGGTAGCCGGTAACCCGCGTGTGGTGAAGGCGATGCTGGCCAGCATGCGCGAAGAACTGAGCGAAGCGCTGAAGCGCTAAGCGAAAAAAAGGCGGCTGAATCAGCCGCCTTTTTTATTACCGACGCTCGTGGGTTAACACGGCGCGCGGCTGAGTGCGCCGTCCGATGCCGCCCAGCACCGCAGCCAGCACCGCTTCAATCAGCATCATGAAGAAGGCAAACCAGCTGGCTTTCGCCGTTGCCGCTGCCGCTTTCTCTGCTGCCTCACGCGCTTTCTGCTCTGCTTCCTGCTTCAGCTGTTGGAATTTCTGCATCGCCTGTTGATAGCTCTGCTCAGTCTGATTAACGATCTGCTCCGCTTCCTGATCGCTTTTTCCGGTCCGCGCTTTAATGATGTTTTTCAGCGCATCGCGGTCTGCAGCCTGCAGCGTATCTGCATGACGACTCAATACACCACGAATCCAGTTGGCAATATCATTGTCCGCATTCTGCGGATTTTGCGCCGTCTGTTTTGCCTGGTTTTCGGCATTATTCGCCTCGCTGTTTACATCCTGCTGTAAGTTTTCCGGCTGCAATTCCGGTTTGCCCGTCTGGCGCAGCGTGGTTTGCAATTCATTTTGCAGATCATCAAGGTTGATATTATTTTCCTGCAGCTTCTCTTTCGCCATATTGGTTACCGAAGGTGCTACCGCAGAAATACCGTTACCCAGGGCGTTAAAACCGGAGCCTAAAATATTAAAGGCGCCACCGATAATACCGCTGGCAAGTGAGATCGCCAGCCACAGCGTGATCAATGTGCTGACGCCAAACATCAGCAGGCCGTGCAGCGCACCTTCGCGCTGTGCCAGCCGCCCGGCAACGTAGCTACCGACCGCCAGCGCAATCAGCATGCTGACGCCGGTCCAGATCAGCGCGCCAGTGCCAAGGTGCTCCAGCGGATTTTGTTCCTGCTGCGGATCGATAGTCGTGGCCCCGATCGCGGTCCCCAGCAGCCCCAGCAGAATATGAATGATTAAGGCCGCAATCACCCCTGCAAATACGGCACTCCAGGAAATGCGTTTTAACGGAACACCGCCATGCGTTTCCACTACCGTTTCCGTGCTGCCATTATTAGTCCAGGTTTCAGGCATATTTATTTCCTCGCAAACATTGACGATAAAGAGTAACGCATATAAGAGCACACCCTGTCTTTTTGATATTATCTAGCGTAGACAGAGAAAACTCTTTTCACCAGATCGCCAGGCAACAGAAATTTAACTATGCGTAACGGGCAGAAAAAAACGCAGCATATTCAGGGAACATGCTGCGCTTATTTTTTAATGCGTATTAATTAAAATGGACGCAGACCGCCACCAAAGCCGGGCGACGCACTGTGCCATAAAATAAAGCCGGCCAGTAATAACAGCAGGCTGCCTGTCAGCATCGCCACAGGCATTAACAGTTTTGCCACCCCGTTGCCGCTCACGTTGCCCAGTCGCACCGCCAGCGTGCGCGAGCGCTGTACTAACAGCCCGAGCAGCGACACGGTGAGCGCGGTGCCCAGCGCCATCGCCAGCGCCGACGCCACGCCCCAGCTATACACGCCGATCACTTTGGCGAACAACAGCATCATGATGGCACCGGAACAGGGCCGCAGCCCCATCGACAGGACCACCAGCGCCTGGGTTTTTCCGCTCACCGCCGCGGCCAGCTGTTGCGCATCCGGCAGGTGAGCATGGCCACAACCGCAGTGCGCAGAGTGCTGATGCTGCGGATGCACCGCGCGAATCTGCAGCCTGGCTGCCGGACGGAGCGCGTGGCGCAGGGCCTGTAACGCGCGCCAGCCCATCCACACGCCCAGCGCCATGACCAGCAGGTAGCTGCCCTTTTCCAGCCAGTAACTGGTGAGATGCAGCTGGCGCGACGAGGTTTGCAGCACCACCAGCATCAGCGTGACCAGCCCAATCGCCACCGAGCCCTGCAGCAGCGACGCCAGCAGCGTCAGCTTCATGCTGGTTTTCAGCTGCGCCGGATGGGTGGCGAGAAAGGTGCTGATCACCACCTTGCCGTGGCCCGGTCCCAGCGCATGCAGCACGCCGTAGGCGAGACTAAACAGCATCAGCGTGACACCGGCCTGCTGCGGCTGTTGCGCCACCTGCTGCAGTAGCTGCGTCATCTCGCGGTGCAACACTTTCTGCCACAGCACGCTTTGCAGCAAAATCTGCGGCCAGTGCAGCCACAGCAGTGCGCCGGCGATCATCAGCAGTGCCGCCAGCAGCCACAGCGGCCACCAGCGACGCGACGCGCCAGGCAGTGACATCAATGACATGTTAAGGTCACCGTCTGGGCAAACTGCTGGCCGAGATCCATATCCTCCGGCGGTGCGTCGGCTTTATCCAGCGACAACGCATACTGCTTTAGCAAGTCATTGGGTTTGGGCGTATGTAAGTCAAACTGGCAATGGGCTTTCACGGTCTCATCCATGGTGATGGCTTGCGGATTGTCGTAATACATATCAACAAAGTAACTGGGATCGAACGTCTGGATGCGGTACTGCCTGGCACTCAGCGACTGCGGTTCACCGAACGGCACAATGAATTCCAGCACCGCTTTGTTGCCCTTGCGCGACAGCTGATACTCCTGCGGCAGGTTGAGAAATTTCACCCGGTTTTTATCCTGCCACACTTCGGTAAAGTAGTGCTGGCCAAGCACATTGGCCATCACCTGCGCCGCCAGCTTTTTCCACACCACCTCGCCCGGTTTGGCGTTGCCGGCGTCGTACAGCAGATCGGCGGAGGTGATTTCATCCATGGTCCATACCATCTTCATCGCACTGAGATGATTGTCCTTCCCGAGCAGTTCGGTCTGCATGTCAATAAAGCTGTGCGGATGCGACCACACGGCACTGCTGAACAACAGCGTAAAGCTAACGAGCGCAATTTTCATATGTTATAAAGTAACAAATTTTAAAGTCAGAAGGATACCGGGCCAGAAAAAACTGTGACCCGCCCTGAAGCTCTGAGCAAAAGTCATGACAAAGGCCAGGGTCAGCGCGTGGAGTTAGCTATTCTTAGCTGAAAAATGACCTGCGGATATCACGATTGATGAGTTCAGCGCATTCAACTGCTCCCCTCTTCAGCCGCGCCCAGCGTCGTTGCCATCTGCTGTTGCTGCTGTTTCTGCCTGCTCCCGCGCTGACGCTTGAAAAGCTTTGCCAGTTAAATGGCGTGGACCCTGTTGTCGCCCGACAGGATATCGCGGATGTCGGTGATGAGATACAGCGCTTTCACCAGCTGGAATTACACCAGATGGTGGATGGCAGCTTTCGCATTCATGGCACGGAACTGGACCGGCGGCTGTGCCTGTTGCACTGGCTGCGCCGCGCATTGCGCCTGTCGCAGGATTTCGTCTGTACCCATTTTGCCCCGGCGCTGCGCCAGCGGCTCAAAGTGCTGAAAATCGAGAAAGCGCTGTGGGACGAAACCAATCTGCAGGCGCTGATTCAGCACTGCAGCCTGCGGCTGGCGCGCGATTTCACGCCGCGCGACCGGCTGTTTCTGCAAATCTTCATGAAATATGCGCTGTGTCAGCGCCAGACGGCGCTGTTCAGCGAGCGGCAGCGCGCGTGGCTGGCGGTAAAGATCGAACGCGGCGCGGCCGATGATGTGATTCACCACTGGCAGAAGCGCTGTCATCTGGCTCCGGATGTCAGCGAGACCGATTTCTGGACGCTGCTGTTCAGCCTGATTCATGCACCCGACGGCAGCCAGCTGGCAGATAGTCAGGCACACAAGCTGATGGCCGCGGTGGAAGCCCTGATCGCCCGCTTTGAGCAACTGGCGCAGACGCGTATCAAAAACCAGCAGCAGCTGAAGCTGCAGCTCTATACCCATCTGGCGCAGGCGCTGGATCGCAGCCATTTTGCCATTGGCATTGATAACAGCGTGGCGCTGGACGTGGCGCGACTCTATCCGCGCCTGCTGCGCACCACGGCACGCGCGCTGCAGCACTTCAGCAGCGATTTCGGCACGCAGTTTAGCGCTGAAGAGGTGAGCCTGGTGGCGGTGCTGTTTGGTGGCTGGCTGATGCAGGAGAGCGCGCTGCAGGAGAAACAGGTGCTGTTACTGACCGGCGCTGACGCCGCGCTGGAACAGCTGCTGGAGCAGCAGCTGCGCGAAATGACGCTGCTGCCGATCAATATTACCTATCAGGATATGCTGCACTTTCAGCGGGAGGGCGCGCCGCGCGATGTGGCGCTGGTGATTACGCCTTATGCCACCTCGCTGCCGCTCTACTCGCCGCCGCTGATTCACGCTGAGCTGCCGCTGAGCGATCACCAGCAGCAGCGCATTCGTCAGCTGCTGGAGTCTTAAGCCGCGCGTGGTCGCAGGAACAGCGCTGGCAGCGCCACCAGCGACATCACCCAGAACAGGTGACCGTGCAGGTGAGCAAACAGCACGCCGCAGATCATCGTCATCACCGCGATGCCGCCGCCCATCGCCAGCGCCGAATAGAGTGACTGCAGACGAATCACTTCTGCGCCTTTGCGCGCGGCAATAAAGCGCATCGCCGCCAGATGGCAGACGGTAAAGCTGCCGCAGTGCAGGATCTGCGCCACAATCAGCAATGGAAGCGCGGTGCTGGCGCCCAGCAGCGTCCAGCGCACCAGCGCGCATATGCCTGACAGCAGCAGCAGATCGCGCGCGCTCCAGCGGCGAAACAGCCGGTTGCTGAGCGCAAAAATCACGATTTCGGCCACCACGCCCAGCGACCACAGATAACCGACCACCGAGGCCGAATACCCGGCTTCCTGCCACCAGATGGCACTGAAGCTGTAATACGCGGCGTGCGCGCCCTGCATCAGCGTTACGCACAACATGAAGCGCCAGACGCTGTTTTCGCGCAGCATATCGCGCCACGCCGCCCAGCCACCGCTCGCGCCCTGGCGCATCTCACCCTGCGGTCGGGTTTGTGGCGGCAGCAGCATGCCAGACAGCATCGCCAGCGCACCGATACTCAACAGCAGCAGAATCACCTGCGATGACCAGGCGCTGACCAGCATACCAGTAAGCGCCGAGCTGATGACAAACGCCAGCGAGCCCCACAGCCGTACCGGCCCATAGGCCAGCCCGATTTGCTGCGTCCAGGTGGCCGCCAGCGCATCACTGAGCGGCACCAGCGGCGAGAAGAACAGGTTAAAACCAATCATCACCAGCAGCAGCCATAGCCACTGACTGCCCAGCCAGAAGCCGAGCGCGAACAGACAGGTCACCAGCGCCAGCAGGCGCAGCGCAAAAATCAGCTGGGTCGGATTTTTCACCTGCGAAGCAATCAGCAGGCTGCCGGCAAAGCGCGCCACCATGCCACAGCCCAGCAGCAGGCCAATTTTTTCCGCATCCAGCCCGTTGCCTTTCAGCCATACGCTCCAGAACGGCAGATAGATGCCATAGCAGAAAAAGTAGGTAAAGTAGCTCAGTCCCAGCCACCTGGCCGATCCGATGGTCATGTTTCCTCCTGTTGACGCTCCGCCGTGCGCGGAATGGCCGTTACTTTCTCAAAGCCGGCTGCGAAAGGGAATAAAAAAAGGATGGCTTGCGCCATCCTTCTTCACACCGCGGGTTTAGCGCTTATCAGGCATAAACCGGCAGACGGGCACAGATATCCAGCACTTTCTGCTTAGTGCGCTCGATAGTGGCTTCGTCGTTGATGTTGTCGAGTACGTCAGCGATCCAGCCCGCCAGTTCGCGCACTTCCGCTTCTTTGAAGCCGCGACGGGTCACTGCTGGGGTACCGATACGCACACCGGAGGTCACAAACGGGCTCTTCGGATCGTTAGGCACGCTGTTTTTGTTCACGGTGATGTTGGCGCGGCCCAGAGCGGCATCCGCCTCTTTACCGGTCAGACCTTTGCTCACCAGGTCGATCAGGAACAGGTGGTTGTAAGTACCGCCTGAAACGATGTTGTAACCGCGCTCCAGCAGCACTTCCACCATCGCTTTGGCGTTTTTCGCAACCTGCTGCTGATAAGCCTTGAACTCCGGCTCCATCGCTTCTTTGAACGCCACGGCTTTACCGGCGATAACGTGCATCAGCGGGCCGCCCTGACCACCCGGGAACACCGCGGAGTTCAGTTTCTTGTACAGCTCTTCGTCGCCGTTTTTCGCCAGGATCAGGCCACCGCGCGGACCGGCCAGCGTTTTATGCGTGGTCGAGGTCACGATGTGCGCGTGCGGCACCGGGTTCGGGTAGACATCAGCAGCGATCAGACCAGCAACGTGGGCCATATCAACAAACAGCCAGGCGCCGATGCTGTCGGCGATTTCACGCATTTTTGCCCAGTCGCACACGCCAGAGTATGCAGAGAAGCCGCCCACGATCATTTTTGGCTTGTGGGTCTGCGCCAGCTCAGCCAGCTCTTCGTAATTGATTTTGCCGGTTTCGTCGATGCCGTAAGGAATAACGTTGTACAGCTTGCCAGACAGGTTGACCGGCGAACCGTGGGTCAGATGACCACCGTGTGCCAGGTTCATGCCCAGAATGGTGTCGCCCGGCTGCAGCAGCGCAGTGTACACCGCGAAGTTAGCCTGAGAACCAGAGTGCGGCTGCACGTTAGCGTAATCCGCGCCGAACAGCGCTTTAGCGCGATCGATCGCCAGCTGCTCAACGATATCCACATATTCACATCCGCCGTAGTAGCGTTTGCCCGGATAGCCTTCGGCATATTTGTTGGTGAGCTGTGAACCTTGCGCCTGCATAACGCGTGGGCTGGTGTAGTTTTCAGAAGCAATCAGTTCAATGTGCTCTTCCTGACGCACCTTCTCCTGCTCCATAGCCTGCCACAACTCGGCATCATAATCGGCAATGTTCATATCACGCTTTAACATCCGCATCTCCTGACTCAGCAACTTTTTTAACGGCAGTTTAAGCCCCGGCTAAGGGGCGAAGGCCAACAGTGTAAACGGTTTTGCCAGGGGACGGTAGCGCCAATCCCCTCTTTTTACGCAAACGATTGGCAAGGCGCTGGCACGGGATTTTTACGCTTTTTAGCCGGCTAACCAAAGCGGATAATTGTTCATCCACATCAGGAAAATTTTTCAGCTTTGCGCGCCCGCTTCCGGTTTACCGGTCGCTGCCCAAAACACACGAGGGATTTACAGCCTGCGGCAACAGGCATAACATGCATTTAAAATACATGTTTAAAATTACCCCCGAGGAGTTCCCGATGCTCGACGCGCAAACCATCGCCACTGTGAAATCCACCCTGCCCGCCATTGCCCGGCTTGGCCCGCAGCTGACCGGCCACTTTTATCAGCGGATGCTGACGCGGCATCCGGAACTGAAAGATGTGTTTAACATGAACAACCAGCGCAGCGGCAATCAGCGTGAAGCGCTGTTTAACGCGATCTACGCGTACGGCAGCAATCTGGAAAACCTCGCGGTGCTACTGCCGGCAGTGGAGAAAATTGCGCAGAAGCACGCCAGCCTGAATATTCAGCCGGCGCAGTACGCGATTGTCGGGGAAAATCTGCTGGCGACGATTAAAGAGCTGCTCAATCCAGGCGATGAAGTACTGGCGGCGTGGGGCAAAGCCTATGGCGTGCTGGCTGAGGTATTTATTCAGCGTGAAGAAGCGATTTACCGTGCGTCGGAAGAGAAAGTCGGCGGCTGGCGCGGCGCGCGGGATTTCCGCATCCGTGCGATCACCGCGCAGAGCTCGGTGATCAAAAGCATTGAGCTGGTGCCGAATGACGGCCAGCCGGTGGCCGATTTCCTGCCGGGTCAGTATCTGGCCATCAGCCTGCGTCCGGCGGGCAGCGAACATATTCAGCACCGCCAGTATTCGCTCACGCATCTGCCGAATGGCAACGCCTATCGCATTGCGGTGAAACACGAAGCGCAGGGCAGCGTCTCCGGCTGGCTGCATCAGCATGCGAAGGTTGGCGATATCGTGCAGTGCGCCGCGCCAGCCGGGGATTTCTTCCTGCAGGCCGCAGCACAGACGCCGGTGACGCTGATCTCAGCAGGCGTCGGGCAAACGCCATTGTTAGCCATGCTGGCCAGCCTGGCAGAGCAGCAGCATCCGGCGGCGGTGAGCTGGCTGCACGCCGCTGAAAACGGCGCACAGCACGCGTTTGCTGATGAGGTCGCGACGCTGGGTGCGCGTCTGCCGCACTTTAGCCGCCACGTCTGGTATCGCCAGCCGCACGCTGATGACGCGGGGCGTTACGATGCGCAGGGTCTGATGGATTTAGCCACCGTGTCGGCCGAACTGATCCAGCCCGATCGCCAGTTCTGGATTTGTGGCCCGCTGGCATTTATGCAGTTTGTCGCGCGCCAGCTGACCGACGCCGGCATACCCGCCGATCGCATCCACTACGAAGTATTCGGTCCGCACAAAGTGCTGTAAATGAAAAAGCCTGCACGCGGCAGGCTTGATGTCTTGCAGAGGACGAAGGGCTCAGATGGCCTCTTCGTCTTCCTCGCCGGTACGAATACGCACCACGCGCGCCACGTCAAAGACAAAGATTTTGCCGTCGCCGATTTTACCGGTCTGCGCGGTTTTCATAATGGTTTCTACGCAGGTGTCGACGATATCATCGCCCACCACCATCTCGATTTTCACTTTTGGCAGAAAATCGACCATGTATTCGGCACCGCGATACAGTTCGGTGTGGCCTTTCTGACGTCCGAAGCCTTTCACTTCGCTGACCGTCATCCCGGTTATGCCCACTTCCGCTAAGGCTTCACGCACATCATCGAGTTTGAATGGTTTGATAATTGCATCGATCTTTTTCATGACAGATCCTTTTTTCGCTCCCTCCATGATGGACGGGTAACTATGAGTATAAGTGTTCCTGACGCTGCCGCAGCAAGCTACTCTTTAAATTCGCTGGCGTCCAGTTCGTGGCGCGACAGCAGCTTATAAAACTCGGTGCGGTTGCGTCCAGCCAGACGTGCCGCGTGCGTCACATTGCCTTTGGTCATCTGCAGCAGTTTACGCAGATAATTAAGTTCAAACTGGTTGCGCGCTTCGACAAAGGTCGGCAGCGCCGTGTTCTCTCCGGCCAGCGCCTGTTCTACCAGCACGTCACCGATCACCGGGGATGTGGTGAGCGCCACGCACTGCTCAATGACGTTGACCAGCTGGCGCACATTCCCCGGCCAACTCGCCCCCACCAGGCGCTTCATGGCATCGACCGAGAAGCTGCGCACAAAGGGTTTATGGCGATCGGCCGACTGGCGCAGCAGATGGTTGGCCAGCAGCGGAATGTCTTCGGCGCGTTTGTGCAGCGCCGGAATTTTCAGATTCACCACGTTGAGGCGATAGTAGAGATCTTCACGGAAGCTTTTCTTCTCCATCGCTTTTGGCAGATCGCGGTGCGTGGCGGAGATGATACGCACGTTGATATCGAGATCGCGATTGCTGCCCAGCGGACGTACTTTGCGCTCCTGCAGCACGCGCAGCAGTTTCACCTGCAGCGCCTGCGGCATGTCGCCGATTTCATCAAGAAACAGCGTGCCGCCTTCCGCCGCCTGAAACAGCCCTTCGCGCGCGCTCACCGCCCCGGTAAACGCGCCTTTGGCGTGGCCAAACAGCTCCGACTCCAGCAGCTGCTCCGGCAGCGCACCGCAGTTAATAGCAATGAAAGGTTTGCTGGCGCGCGGGCTGGCGGCATGAATCGCCTGCGCCAGCACCTCTTTGCCGGTACCGCTCTGGCCGTTAATTAAAATGCTGACGTCGGATTGCGCCACCATGTGCGCCTGCTCCAGCAGCCGCAGCATCAGCGGATTGCGCGTAACGATCGCTTCGCGCCAGCCGTCATCGCTGACCGGCGCACGCTGCGCCAGCGCATCGTCGATCGCTTTGTACAGCGCGTCGCGATCGACCGGCTTGGTCAGGAAGCTGAATACACCCTGCTGCGTTGCCGCCACCGCTTCCGGGATCGAGCCGTGCGCAGTCAGGATAATGACCGGTAATCCGGTGTGGCGCTTCTGGATTTCAGCAAACAGCGCCAGCCCATCCATTTCATCCATGCGCAAGTCGCTGATCACCAAATCGACCTTCTCTTTCTGCAGATGACGCAGGGCTTCCGGCCCGCTGGCCGCGGTCGCTACCTGATAACCTTCACTGCTGAGACGCATACCGAGCAGCTTGAGTAAGCCCGGATCGTCATCCACCAGCAGTAAGCGTGCGGCCTGTTTCATGATTAGTGCTCCTCGCTTTGGGCATCGCTGGCGCCGTGCGTGCTGTCGCCGCTGTCCGGCGCTTTGCGCGATGACAGCTGGCGTTCGATGTCGGTCAGGCGCTGCAGTTTACGCTGGGTATCGTCCAGCGTTTGCCGCAGTTGCGTTTGCTGCTGACGCAGGCGATCCAGTTCGGCGTCATTGCTTTGCTGCAGTGCGGCGTAGCGGCCGCGCGCCTCGCTCAGCTCCAGCTGCGCGGCCTGGTTACTGCGCCACAGCTGCAGCAGCGGACGCACCGCCGCCGGATAATCCGCGCTATAGCTGTCGAGCGTATCAACGTACTGACGGCGCTCTACCGGCGTGACGTTACCATTGGCCAGCAGAATGCCCTGCTTGAAGGCGCGCGCCCAGCCCTGTACCGGCCAGCGCCGTGCTTCCGCCCGCGCTTCCGCAGCCGACAGTCGTTCACCGCAGTCGATGGCACGTTGCCAGTAAAGCGGGTTGCTCATCGCTGCCGCCGCTTCAATCTGCCAGACATTCTGGCAATCGGTGGCGAGATAATCCGCCAGGCGAACCTCGGGTTCCGGCAGGTTAACCGCACCGCGCGGTGCACTGCCGGTGGACGGCGCCTGACAGGCGCTCAGGCCGATCGCCATCAGCGCACCGATAAAGAATCGGCTAAATGTGAGTTTCATTAATCAGGCATTCCCGGCGCTGGTAGTCAAAATGATACGAAAACAGACGTCAGCGTCCTTGCGTGTAACCAACTGCAAATCACCCTGCATCCTGCGTAGGCAATCTTTGGCGATGCTTAACCCCAGCCCGCTGCCTTTCACCGGCCCTTTACGCTGCTGGCTGCCCTGATAGAAGGGTTCAAAGATCATCGCTTGTTCTTCAGCCGGAATCGGCGTGCCGGTGTTCGCCACCTCAATCCACACCTGATTGCCCTTCTGCTGGCTCTGCAGCCAGATGTTACCGGATTCGCTACCGTAGTTCACGGCGTTCGAGTAGAGGTTATCAATCACCCGCTGCAGCAGCGTGGCTTCCGCCAGACAATAGCGGGCCTGCAGATCGATGTGCGTGTGCATCTGGCGCGCGCTGGCCGGCAGTGAATGCACCCTGACGACGCTGTCAACGATAGCGTCAATCGCGACCGGTTCCAGCCGCAGCGGGCTGTCCGCCAGCCGGCGATTGTAGTCGAGCAGCTGTTCAATCAGCCGCTGCAGATGACGGCTGCTGGTGTCAAGAATCGCCACCACCTCCTGCTGTTCGGCGTTGAGCGGGCCAGCCACCTGGTCGGCCAGCAGTTCTGTGCCTTCGCGCAGGCTGGCCAGCGGCGTTTTGAGCTCATGCGACAGGTGGCGCAGAAACTCATGCCGCTGCGCTTCCAGCCAACTGAGGCGCTCGCTGAGCCAGACAATGCGCTGTCCCAGCGAGCGGATCTCCCGTGGCCCACGAAAGCTGACGCTGTTCCCCAGCGTTTTGCCCTCGCCCAGCCGGTTAATCATCCGCTCGACGCGTTTGACCGGCCCGATAATCATGCCGGTAAACAGCAGCACCAGCGCCAGACTGATCAAAAACAGGATTAGCGCCTGCCAGCCAAAAAACTGGCCGCGATCGGCGATTTCGCGCTGCAGCTGCAGACCGCGTGAAAACACCACTTCACGCGTGGCCTGCACCATGCGGGTATTGGCGGTGGAGAATGCCTCCAGCGCGCTCGCCGCCAGCGCCTGCGGATTGCCATTGTCACACTGCAGCTTTTCCAGCTGCGGCAGCGCGTTCTGCAATATTTTGAACGCTGGCAAATCGGGCAGGCTGGCGGCATGACTGCTGAGCATCTGGCCGTAGCGCGTCCACTGGGTTTGATACAGGCGTGCCAGGCTGGCATCGCCCAGCACGCAATACTGACGATAGCTGCGCTCCAGCTCCAGCGCCGTGCGCGCCATGGCTTCGCTGCGGCGCACATCGGTAAAGGTATTGCGGTTGGTGTCTGCCGCCTGATCGCTCAGCGCTGACAGGCTTTCCCACGCCTGCCACGCCAGCACCAGCAGCGGCAGCAGCACCAGCAGAAAGGCCATTAATACCAGCTGCCGCAGGGATCGGGGAAACAGACGCCATCTCTTCACAACCGCGCTTCCTTTGAGGTGAGTTGCAGGCATGCTAGCGAAGTCTGACAAGGTTAGAAAGGCTGAAAACGAAAACGGCAGGCCTTTTGGCCTGCCGTGAGAGCGACGCCGCAGCATCGCCTGCAAAATAGGTGGAGCCTAACTCAACGTTGCGTCCGGTGTCTGATAACGTTGCAAAGCAAGCGATTATCGGTTGGGTGGACGACAGGCTCCGTTTGGTGCGTCATTCCATATTTTATGAGCTCAGCCGCAGTGCGGGGCAATCATAGACAGGAGAATGAGCAACGTTGTAAGTATAGCAACTATCGTGCCAGAAAATAAATAGCCTTGTTAATCAGCATGCTGCCAGCAAAAAATGTGGATTAGCGACAGTTTCGGACCGGCCGGTCTGAAAAAAGTGTCGCCAATTAGCAACGGCTTTAACGTGACAGTTTCCTCACCTTATTAATCAAAGACTTAAATGTCACCTTTTAGCGACAGTGCAATTATGGGATTGTCGTCATTTTCCGACATGTGAAAGATGTGGGGGTAATCACACCCAATCGACAGCGGTGGCCACGCAACCTAAGAAATAAAAAAGGCCGCGTTGAGCGGCCTTTGAACGGTGCCCGTTAATGGGCACCGGTAAGATGCAGGATTAACCCAGCTGCTTACGCGCGTTGCGGAAAATGCGCATCCACGGGCTGTCTTCGCCCCACTCCGCCGGATGCCACGAATTGCTGACGGTGCGGAACACGCGCTCCGGATGCGGCATCATGATCGTGACGCGACCGCTTTCGTTGGTCACGGCGGTGATGCCGTTCGGTGAGCCGTTCGGGTTCGCCGGATAGGTCTCGGTGACTTTACCGAAGTTATCGACGAAGCGCAGCGCCACCAGCCCTTTCGCTTCCAGCTCTGCCAGATGCGCGCCGTCACGCACTTCAACAAAACCTTCGCCGTGCGAGACGGCAATTGGCATGCGTGAACCGACCATGCCGTCCAGCAGCAGTGACGGGCTGGCAGCCACTTCCACCAGACTGAAACGTGCTTCAAAGCGCTCGGACTGGTTACGCACAAAGCGCGGCCACAGCTCACTGCCCGGAATCAGCTCACGCAGATTCGACATCATCTGGCAGCCATTACACACGCCCAGCGCCAGCGTCTGAGGACGGTGGAAGAAGTTTTCAAACTCGTCACGCACGCGGCTGTTGAACAGAATCGATTTCGCCCAGCCTTCGCCCGCACCCAGCACGTCGCCGTAGGAGAAGCCGCCACAGGCGACCAGCGCGTGGAACTCCTCCAGACCACGACGGCCCGCCAGCAGATCGCTCATGTGCACGTCAACCGCGGTGAAGCCTGCGCGGTGGAAGGCAGCGGCCATCTCAACGTGCGAGTTCACGCCCTGCTCGCGCAGCACGGCAACGCGCGGACGCGCGCCAGTGGCGATCATCGGTGCCGCCACATCCTCTTCCGGACGGAAGGTCAGCTGCACGTTCAGGCCAGGATCGTTATCGTCTTTCTTCGCTTCATGTTCCTGATCGGCACAGGCCGGGTTATCGCGCAGGCGCTGCATCTGCCAGGTAGTTTCAGCCCACCAGGTACGCAGGGTGGTACGGCTTTCGCTGTACACCGCGCTGTCGCCGGAGCTGATAACAAAACGGTCGCCCGGCAGCGCTTTACCGATGACGTGAACATTGCTGCTCAGACCGTGATCGGCAAACACTTTTTCCACGGCCGCGCGGTCGGCAGCATTAATCTGCAGTACGGCGCCCAGCTCTTCCGTAAACAGTGCTGCCAGCGCATCGCTGCCCAGCGCGGCGATATCCGCCTCAACACCGCAGTGGCCGGTGAAGGCCATTTCCGCCAGCGTGACCAGCAGCCCGCCATCCGAGCGGTCGTGGTAGGCCAGCAGTTTCTGCTCGCTGACCAGCGTCTGAATGGCATTGAAGAAGCCGGCCAGCTGCGCCGCATCGCGCACGTCGGCTGGCTTATCGCCCAGTTGGCGATACACCTGCGACAGCGCCGTGGCACCGAGGGTATTGGCGCCGTTACCGAGATCCACCAGCAGCAGCAGGTTGTCGCCTTCCGGCTGCAGCTGTGGCGTTACGGTGCGACGCACATCTTCTACGCGCGCAAAGGCAGTAATCACCAGCGACAGCGGCGAGGTCATTTCGCGCTGCTCGGTGCCCTGCTGCCAGCGGGTTTTCATCGACATGGAGTCTTTACCCACCGGAATGGTGATACCCAGCGCCGGGCACAGCTCTTCACCCACCGCTTTCACCGCGGCGTACAGGCCCGCGTCTTCACCCGGGTGACCGGCTGCGGCCATCCAGTTTGCCGACAGCTTCACGCGCTTCAGCGAACCGATCGCGGTCGCTGCCAGGTTGGTCAGCGCTTCGCCCACCGCCAGACGACCGGACGCGGCGAAATCCAGCAGCGCGACCGGGGCACGTTCGCCCAGGGCAAACGCTTCGCCGTGGTAGCTGTCAAGGCTGGCAGTGGTCACGGCGCAGTTCGCCACCGGGATCTGCCACGGCCCGACCATCTGATCGCGCGCCACCATGCCGGTTACGCTGCGGTCACCGATGGTCACCAGGAAGGTTTTCTCCGCCACGGTTGGCAGGTGCAGCACACGGTTTACCGCATCGGCAATGGTAATGCCGTCCCGCACCAGCGCGTCACCTTTAGCCTGCTGGCTGGCCACGTCGCGCGTCATTTTTGGCGTTTTACCCAGCAGCACGTCGAGCGGCATGTCGATCGGTTTGTTATCGAAGTGGCTGTCGGCAAGGTTGAGGTGCTGCTCTTCGGTCGCTTCACCAATCACCGCGTACGGCGCACGTTCGCGCTGGCACAGCTCATCGAACAGCGCCAGTTTGTCCGGCGCAACCGCCAGCACATAACGCTCCTGCGACTCGTTACACCACACTTCCAGCGGGCTCATGCCTGGCTCATCGCTGAGGATGTCGCGCAGGTTGAAGTTGCCGCCGCGGCCGCCGTCGCTCACCAGCTCCGGCATGGCGTTAGACAGGCCACCAGCACCGACGTCGTGAATAAAC
Source organism: Pantoea dispersa (assembly GCF_035783935.1). GTDB lineage: Bacteria > Pseudomonadota > Gammaproteobacteria > Enterobacterales > Enterobacteriaceae > Pantoea > Pantoea dispersa_C. The sequence goes on from NZ_JALKOV010000013.1 coordinate 74,026, forward strand.
AGAATCGGGTTGGCTTCGCCCAGCTGCCAGCAGCGGTCGATCACTTCCTGACAGCGACGCTCCATCTCCGGGTTGTCGCGCTGCACCGAGGCAAAGTCGAGATCGGCATCCGACTGGCCGGACGCCATGGAAGACGCCGCACCGCCGCCGAGGCCGATATTCATCGCCGGACCACCCAGCACGATCAGCTTCGCGCCAACGATGATCTCACCCTTCTGCACGTGATCGGCACGGATGTTACCGATGCCGCCGGCCAGCATGATCGGCTTGTGATAGCCGCGCAGCTCAACGCCGTTGTGGCTGTTGACCTGCTCTTCATAAGTACGGAAATAGCCGTTCAGCGCCGGGCGACCAAATTCGTTGTTAAACGCGGCGCCGCCTAACGGCCCTTCGGTCATGATATCCAGCGCGGTAACAATGCGGTCCGGCTTGCCGAAATCCTCTTCCCATGGCTGTTCAAAGCCGGGAATACGCAGGTTGGAAACCGAGAAACCGACCAGACCGGCTTTTGGCTTCGCGCCGCGCCCGGTGGCGCCTTCATCACGGATTTCCCCGCCGGAACCGGTGGCGGCGCCCGGCCACGGCGAAATGGCTGTCGGGTGGTTGTGGGTTTCCACCTTCATCAGGATGTGTGCGGCTTCCTGATGGAAATCGTATTCGCCCTGCTGCGCATCGGCGTAGAAACGCCCGACCTCGGAGCCTTCCATCACCGCCGCGTTGTCTTTATAAGCCGACAGGACGTGTTCCGGATGCTGCTCAAAGGTATTTTTAATCATTTTAAACAGCGACTTCGGCTGTTTTTCGCCGTCGATGATCCAGTCGGCGTTAAAAATCTTGTGACGACAGTGCTCAGAGTTCGCCTGGGCAAACATATAGAGCTCGATGTCGTTCGGATTGCGGCCCAGGGTAGTGAAGGCATCGAGCAGATAATCAATTTCGTCATCGGCCAGCGCCAGGCCGAGCGTACGGTTAGCCTGCTCCAGTGCCTCGCGCCCTCCGCCCAGCACGTCTACGCTTTTCAGCGGCTGCGGTTCATGATGTGCAAACAGCTGTTCTGCCGCGCTGAGCTCGGTGAACACGGTTTCCATCATGCGGTCGTGCAGCAGGCTGGCCAGCTGCTGCCACTGCGCCTCGGTCAGCTGCGGTGCCTGTACATAGAAGGCCAGACCGCGCTCCAGGCGCAATACCTGTGGCAGGTCGCAGTTGTGGGCGATATCGGTGGCTTTCGATGACCAGGGAGAAATGGTGCCAGGACGCGGCGTCACCAGCAACAGACGCCCTTGTGGCGCATGTTCGGCGAGAGAAGGACCGTATTTCAGCAGACGCTGCAGGCGGGCTTGTTGTTCCGCGCTGAGCGGTGCGCTGACATCGGCGAAATGGACGTACTCGGCGTAAATATCACTCACCGGCAGATGAGCGTCCTGAAAGCGGGTCAGCAGTTTGTTTACACGAAATGCCGACAGAGCGGGCGAACCACGCAGAATTTCCATCATTAAAGATCTCTCGTCTTCGAAGCGCCGGGCGACGCTTCATGGGGCGCAACAGGGAAAACGGGCGGTATTATAGAGAAACAGCACGGGTTACGAAACCGTTTGCGCAGAAAAACTGAGCCTCAGGATTTGCCTGAATTTTGCGCAAATCTTGCTATATAAGTTGCCCTGTTGCGCTTTGTTGCGCAAAATGCCCCTCGCTCTGGGAGTGCAAAACAACATAAATACTGCCTTTAAAAGACAGAGGCCTGTGAGCCATTACGAGACAACTATTTGAAACGCCTGAAATTAAATTATCTGTTTATCGGTCTGATCACCGTGCTGCTTGCGCTGGCGCTGTGGCCGTCCATCCCCTGGTACGGGGGCGGAAAAGACGCGTTATCACAGATCAAATCGCGGGGAGTGTTGCGCATCAGTACCGTCAACTCGCCGCTGACTTACTACACCATCAATAATGCCCCAGCCGGTATGGACTACGAGCTGGCGAAACGCTTCGCCGATTATCTTGGCGTGAAGCTGGAAGTCACGGTGCGGCCTAACCTCGGTGACCTGTTTGACGATCTCGACGATGGCAAAGCCGACCTGCTGGCCGCCGGGCTGATCTATAACAGCGAGCGCCTCAGCCGCTATCAGAGTGGCCCAAGCTACTATTCGGTGTCGCAGCAGCTGGTGTATCGCATCGACAGGCCGCGGCCCAAAAATCTCGGTGATCTGAAAGGCCGGCTGATTGTGCAGTCCGGTTCGGCCTATCTGTCAACATTACGTTCCGCCAAAGCGGACAGCTATCCCGATCTCGACTGGGCCATTTCCACCGATATGGGCCAGAAAGCGCTGCTGGAAGCGGTTGCCGACGGCAAGCTCGACTATACCGTGGGAGATTCGGTGACCATCGGCCTGCTGCAGCGCATCCATCCGCAGCTGGCGGTGGCGTTTGATATTACCGATGAAGAGCCGGTGACCTGGTATCTGCCGCGTAACGATGACGACAGCCTGAACGCTGCCATGCTCGACTTTTACAGTCAGATGGGGGAAGAAGGCACCATGGCGCGGCTGGAAGAGAAGTATCTCGGCCACGTCGGCACTTTTGATTATGTCGATACCCGCACCTTCCTGCGCGCGATTGACAACACGCTGCCGGATATCAAGCCACTGTTTGAGAAGTACGCGTCCAGTATCGACTGGCGCCTGCTGGCGGCGATCTCGTATCAGGAGTCGCACTGGAATCCGCAGGCGACCTCGCCCACCGGCGTGCGCGGCATGATGATGCTGACGCGCAATACCGCTGACAGCCTCGACGTGAACGATCGTCTCGATCCGGAGCAGAGCATTCGCGGCGGCAGCGAATACCTGCGGCGCATGATGGAAAAAGTGCCGGACACCATTCCGGAAGATGAACGCATCTGGTTTGCACTGGCGGCCTACAACATGGGCTATGCGCACATGCTGGACGCGCGCCGGCTGACGCTCAAACAGGGCGGCAATCCGGACAGCTGGGCCGACGTTAAGCTGCGTCTGCCGATGCTGAGCCAGAAACGCTATTACGCGCAGACCACTTACGGCTATGCGCGCGGCCATGAAGCCTATAACTACGTTGAGAACATCCGTAAGTATCAGATCAGCCTGGTAGGCTATCTGCAGGAGCAGGAGAAGCGGCTGGCGCAGCAGTCGGCGCTGGAAGCGGAACTGGGAGCCGGATACCCGGCGGTCGAACCGAAGATAGCGATGAACTAATCGGCGCGCAGCGCCTGCCGCTGTGCGCGCTTCTGTTCCCGGCGCATACGGAAGAAGTCGCTCAGCAGCGTGGCACACTCTTCTGCCAGCACGCCATGCGCAATCTCGATCTGATGATTCATCCCCGGATGGCCAATCACATCCAGCAGCGAACCGGCGGCACCGGTTTTCTCATCCTTTGCGCCATACACTAAGCGGGTGATACGGCTGTGCACCATGGCACCGGCGCACATCACGCACGGCTCCAGCGTCACGTATAAGGTGGTATCGAGCAGCCGGTAGTTATCAATCACTTTTCCGCCCTGACGCAGCGCCATGATTTCGGCGTGCGCGGTGGGATCGCACTGGCTAATCGGCCGGTTCCAGCCCTCGCCGATCACTCTGTCGCCCTGCACCAGCACCGCACCGACCGGCACTTCGCCCTGCTCCCACGCACGCCGCGCCAGTTCGAGCGCGTGGCGCATCCAGTATTCGTCAGTTTGTGGGTTCAACGGGCAACTCCTGCGGATTAACAAGGCGGCGCATTATAGACGGAATCCTGCTGTGATTCACTCCAGCTGTTGCAGTTCACCGCGCGGCGTAACGCGCCAGCGATGCTGGCAGAAAAACAGCAGCGGGTTATCCTGCTTGCTGTCGCTGTAGCCGCTATACAACTGCAGCGGCGTACCGATTTTCTCCTCGAGCTGCGCCACTTTTTCATGGCCGAGGCAGCGCATGGCCAATACCCGTCCGCCATGGCCTGGCTTCATCTGGCTGGCGATCAGCTTCACGCGCGGCAGAAACGCGGAGTCAAAATAGACCTGTTCCACCAGCGACTGCGGCGAGCCGGTGATCAGCCAGACATCCGCGTCTTCACTGCTGAGGTAATCAGTCAGCCGCTGCTGCACCACCGGAAACGCGGTGACGCGCTCGCGGAACCAGCGGGCAAATTCGGCCTCACGCTGGCGCAGCGTGGCCTCGCGATGACCAAAGGTGATGGCCCACAGCAGCAGGCTCATCGGCCAGCGCGCGGCGCGGCCTTTAATCAGCATCCCCATGCCGATGACCGGCAGCAGCGGCACCACCAGCAATAAATTGATCGGCTGACGACGCAGCAGATAGCGCATAAACGTGCCAAACATGTCCTGCTGATGCAGCGTGCCGTCGAGGTCAAAAAATACCACGCGGCGATGCGAACCCTTAGTCAAACCCTGCTCCTTTTTCTAAACGCGGCGATACCTGCTCTACAGTGTAGCCAGCAACACGCATCGGGGCGAAAGCTGTCATTTTTAATTCCAGTGGCTACAATGCCATTTGAATAGTTTATTCTCTGCGTCGGCGCGATGTCATCTGACATTCCTGGCCAGACATTTCCTTCCGCGAGCGGCTAAGCTGGGTGCGGGACTATGGATTGAGGATCGAACATGAGTTCATTGCTGCGAATTCGCCAGCTCTACCCACGCCTGGCGCTGAATGAGCGTCGGCTGGCGGATTTTTTGCTGTCGCAGCCTGATCGGGCACGGCATCTGAGTTCACAAAAGCTGGCGGAAGAGTCGGGCGTCAGCCAGTCGAGCGTGGTGAAGTTTGCGCAGAAACTGGGTTACAAAGGCTTTCCGGCGCTCAAGCTGGCGCTGAGCGAGTCGCTGGCCGACCGCGATGCCATCACCGTGCATAACCACATCCTCAGCGACGATCCGCTGAAAGTGGTCGGTGAGAAGCTGCTGACGGAAAAAATTTCGGCGATTCGCGCCACGCTGGATATCAACAGCGAAGAGAAACTCACCGAAACGCTGCAGCTGCTGAAAAACGCCAACCGCATTCTGCTGGTCGGCATTGGCGCTTCCGGACTGGTGGCGAAAGATTTTTCATGGAAGCTGATGAAGATTGGCATTAACGCGGTCGCCGAACAGGATATGCATGCGCTGCTGGCCAGCGTGCAGGCGATGGCACCCGGTGATGTGCTGCTGGCGATCTCCTACACCGGCGAACGGCGTGAGATCAACCTCGCGGCGCAGGAAGCGGCGGCGATTGGCGCCGATGTGCTGGCATTTACCGGCTTTACCCCGAATTCGTTGCAGCAGTGCGCGACGGTCTGCCTGTACACCGTCGCCGAGGAGCAGAGCACGCGCAGCGCGGCCATCTCCTCCACCAGCGCCCAGCTGGCGCTGACCGACCTGCTGTTTATGGCGCTGGTGCAGAACGATCCGGAACGCGCCTCGAGCCATATTCGTCACAGCGAGGAGCTGGTGAAAAAGCTGGTCTGATTCCCCCATGATCAGGATATTCCCCACCCTGCCTTAGCCCGAAATTGACCATCGGGCGGGGCAATGGTTTTGTTGTCTGTTACTATCCTTGTTTCGGCCCGATTAAACGCATTTTCAGCATCGGGCTTGCAGGATAATTTCCGATGTATATGATCAGGGAAAAATTACTCATCTCTCCGGTCATGCTTAAATTAATTTCCCGTTATGCTGGTATTGGCATTATCAACACGGCGATACACTGGACGGTGTTTGCCCTTATTCTTACGTTATTCGATTTGAGTCAGGCGGTGGCCAACCTCGGCGCATTCTGCGTTGCGGTAACATTTTCCTTTTTTGCTAATGCCCGCTGGACCTTCTCTTCTGCAGCCACGCCTTTGCGTTACCTGCTTTACGTCGGCTTTATGGGCGCCATGGCGGCGCTGGTTGGCTGGATGGCAGACGCCTGCACGCTTTCCCCGGTGGTTACCCTGATACTCTTTTCCTTTATTAGCCTGGGTTGCGGCTTCATCTACTCTAATTACATCGTTTTCAGGGAAGTAAAATGAAATTGTCTCTCGTCGTGCCCGTGTTTAACGAAGAGGAAACCATTCCCCTCTTTTATCAGGCGGTTCGTCATGAATTAGCCGGTTATCAGGTTGAAATTGTTTTTATCAACGACGGCAGTAGCGATGGCAGTGAAAACATCATCAATGCCCTGGCCGTTTCGGATCCGCTGGTCATTGCGCTGTCATTCACGCGCAATTTCGGCAAAGAGCCGGCGTTGTTTGCCGGACTTGAGCATGCCACCGGCGACGCGGTTATCCCGATTGATGTTGATCTGCAGGATCCCATCGCCGTTATCCATCAACTGATTGAACGCTGGCAGGCAGGTGCCGATGTGGTTCTGGCTAAACGGAAGGATCGCAGCGCCGATGGGCATGTCAAACGTAAAACAGCCGAGTGGTTTTATCACTTTCACAACCAAATCAGCTCGCCGAAAATAGAGGAAAACGTTGGCGATTTTCGTCTGCTGTCGCGCGAGACGGTAGAACAGATAAAAAGCCTGCCGGAAAGGAACCTGTTCATGAAGGGCATTTTATCCTGGGTTGGCGGTAAAACAGCGATTGTGGAATATGATCGGGCTGAACGCGTCACGGGAGTGTCGAAGTTTAATGGCTGGAAATTATGGAACCTGGCATTAGAAGGATTAACCAGCTTTTCAACTTTCCCTTTGCGCATCTGGAGTTACATCGGCGGTAGCGTCGCGTTACTCTCCTTTCTTTATGGATTCTGGATGATCATCGATAAACTGCTCTGGGGCAATCCGGTGGCGGGTTACCCTTCGTTGCTGGTTTCCATTCTGTTTTTGGGTGGAGTGCAACTTATCGGCATCGGTGTTCTGGGCGAATATATTGGCCGAATCTACATTGAGTCCAAACAAAGACCACGCTACGTGATTAAGAGCAGGAAATGAAAAAAACAGTTTTTGAGCGCCATCCCTCCGCCATGTATCTGATACTGGCCGTCGCTTTACTCATCGGTTATAGCCCGGTTTATTTATCAACATACGGATTTTCCGACGACTGGTTCTATTTATACGCATCCACTACCGATGCATTCAGTATTTTCAAATGGGATATCTTATCGGGCCGACCTTTTTATGGTGCCATCCGCTACTTCTTCGCTTTCCTGATCGATGACGTGCAGGATTTGACCTGGCTCCGTGTACTCTCATTATTAAGCCTGATTTTACTGGGCGGGTACATCATCCGTTTCCTTGAGCGTCGCAGCATTTTCGCCAGCGCGGTCCAGCGTCTGACGTTTGCCACGTTGATTTGTTTGCTGCCTTCATTTCAGGTTTTTGTCGGCTGGACAGTCTGCTTTCCTTATGTCCTGTCCGTGCTGCTGGCGGGCATCAGTTACTCAACGCTGGCGGAAAACAAAGGCCTGGGCCGGGTGCTACTGTCGGCTATTTGCCTGACGCTTTCCTTTGCGATTTACCAACCCGCAGCCATGAGCTTTTTATTCTTTGCCCTGCTCGATCTGGGCATGACCCGGAATAATTATCAGCGCAGCGCGGTGATCAAGCTGATGTTGATGCTGGGATTTGGCATGGTGATGGCACTGGTACTGGCGAAAGTTCTGCCGCTCGTGCTGTTCAATGAAGTACTGGCCAGAACCAATATCACCTTAGCGCCGCTGAAAAAAATCACCTGGTTTATCGCTGAGCCGCTCAGAAATGCGCTGTGCAACTTTGATACCGGGCGCTCGATTGTCAGTATTATCATCTCCTGCTCACTGAGCATCGTGGGCATTGTGAAGGCACCCGATTTCAAACCGCGTAAAGCTTTTCTGTTCCTGTTTTTCCTGCTGGCGGCGGGCATTCCTAATCTTTTGGTGAGTGAGGACTGGGCAGCCTATCGCACGGTTATCGCGCTGTCGTTAATCACTACCTCAGCCTTCATTGCTGGCTTATTCGTGATCTTTAATAAGCTGAAGATAACCACGTCTGCCAGTATCGTTTGCCTCGTTATTGCGGTGCTCTCATGCATGCTGAATATTCAGAAAGGCTTCTCTACGCCTCAGCAGCGCGAGTATCAGTTGTTAAGCAACGCAATCATAGAGAACGTGCCTGCAGAATATTCTGGCCAGCTTTATTATCGTATCGATAGTGACAACTTACCTGCTGTCGCAAAATCCAAAAAATACGATGAGTTCGGTTCGCTTTCGCTGGGTATGCCATGGTCCTTTGCCGGTATGGCCGACGCGATTAAAAAAGAGCACGCGATGAAGTTTTCCTTGCCAAAGGCGCCCGTTATCTACGGCAGCGATCAATGTCCAGGTGACTGTCTGACGCTGGATGCCACCCACGTGCTGGCACCGGTAAAATAAAGGCCAGCGCCGCCACTATTTCGCTTACCACGCAACGGCTCTGCTTACCGTTGCGTGGTTTACTGGCTATGGCGCGACATCAGATCGGCTGGTCGCAGCCACGTCGCCACGTTCTGCTGGCGGCCGAATACTACGCTAAGTCATTTTTTGAACGCCACACGTCGTGATAATATGCGTGCCGCTCAGGGGATCGCCCCGCGGGTTTACGCCTGCATCGATTGAAAAATCACACTGCAAAGCGATATTTCAGCAGGCGTCTTGCGCCGGGGAGCGGAATTAACTATGAAAACAAGCAACTGATGAGCTTATGCAATGGCACTGATAATTACTGAGCGCTGCATTAACTGCGACATGTGCGAGCCTGAATGCCCGAACCAGGCGATCAGCATGGGTGAATCGATCTACCAAATCGACGTTGACCGCTGCACTGAGTGCGTGGGTCATTATGATGAGCCGACCTGCCAGAGCGTCTGCCCGATTGATAACACCATTATTTCTGACCCACAGCACGTGGAGAGTCGCGACGCGCTGTGGGAGAAATTTGTGCTGCTGTACGCTTAATTTTCGATGATCACCGTGGCACAGGCGTAATGGCGCTCGTCGGCCAGCGTGACGTGCACATGCTGCACGCCCAGCTGGCTGGCAATCACTTTGGCCTGCTCAAAGAAACGCAGGCCAGGCTTACCCAGCGCATCGTTGTACACTTCAAACTGATTGAACGCTAAGCCGCCGCGAATGCCGGTGCCGAACGCTTTCGCCGCCGCCTCTTTCACCGCAAAACGTTTGGCGAGGAAGCGCACCGGCTGCTGATGCGCCTGATACTGCTGCCACTCAGCTTCGCTCAGCACGCGGCGCGCCAGACGATCGCCGGAGCGCTCAATCACCCCGGCGATACGCTCGATCTCGACGATATCGCTGCCAAGCCCCAGAATGGCCATTAGCGACGCGCTTCCCGCATCAGCACTTTCATGTCGCTGACCGCCGCCGCGAGGCCGCTAAACAGCGCACGACCAATAATCGCGTGGCCAATATTCAGCTCGTGCATTTCCGGCAGCGCAGCAATCGGCTGGACGTTGTGATACGTCAGACCGTGGCCGGCGTTGACCTTCAGGCCACGGCTGGCGGCAAAGGTCGCGGCGCTGGCAATTCGCGCCAGTTCGGCATCGCGCGCCAGCCCTTCCGCTGCTTCAGCATAGGCGCCGGTGTGGATTTCAATGTAAGGCGCACCGCTGGCCACCGCCGCTTCAATCTGGCGCTGATCGGCATCGATAAACAGCGACACCAGAATGCCCGCCTCGCTCAGCTGTTTGACTGCCGCGTTGACTTTATCCTGCTGACCGGCCACATCAAGGCCGCCTTCGGTGGTCACTTCCTGACGCTTTTCCGGCACCAGGCAGACAAAATGCGGTTTGATGTCGCAGGCGATGCCCACCATTTCGTCGGTGACCGCCATCTCAAGGTTCATGCGGGTATGAATAGTGTCGCGCAGAATCCGCACGTCGCGATCGGTGATGTGACGGCGATCTTCACGCAGGTGCACGGTAATGCCGTCCGCGCCCGCCTGCTCTGCGACAAACGCGGCCTGCACCGGATCAGGATAGTTTGTGCCACGCGCGTTACGTACGGTAGCGATGTGATCGATGTTGACCCCTAACAGCAACTCAGCCATGACAATCCTTAAATGTGTTCAGTGTATTTGCAGTGTAACGCGCGGAGCCTGTCAGGTGCATCACCCGCGCTCGTCGTTTGCCACGTCCGGCCGCTTTTTCGGCACGAACTGACGAAACAGCTCCTGGCTCTTCAGCGGCTTGCCGCCGAGATAAGGTTTCAGCGCGATACGCGTGAAGCGCTTGGCGGCGCGCAGCGTGTCGGCATCGGGAAATTCGCGTTCCCACAGCGCGCGCAGCTGGCGGCCGGTGAAGCTGCGCTGATTGACCACCAGACTGGCGATAAACCCTTTCTCTTCGCGATAGCTGTAGGTCATGCCGTCGTCGACCGCCTCGCCGCTGCCGGCGCAGTGCAGAAAATCGACGCCGTAACCGAGATGGCCCAGCAGCGCCAGTTCAAAACGGCGCAGCGCCGGCTCGGGCGAACCGTTGGCCGCCGCCAGCGTCTGGATGCAGGAGAGATAATCGAAGAACAGTTCGGAGAAGGGAATTTCCTGCTCCAGCACACGCGACAGCAGCTCGTTAACGTACAGGCCGCAGTAGAGCGTGATGCCGCTGAGCGGCAGCGCCAGCGACACCGCTTCGGCGTTACGCAGGGTTTTGACTTCGCCACGCCCGCCCCAGCGCACCAGTAACGGTGTGAAGGGTTGCAGGGCGCCTTTAAGCTGGGAGCGGCGCGAGCGTGCGCCTTTGGCAAGGACGCGGACGCGTCCCTGACTTTCGCTGAACAGGTCGAGCAGCAGGCTGGTTTCGCTGTAAGGGCGACTATGCAGCACAAAGGCGCGTTGCCAGCCTTCCATCGGTTAGTCGTCTGTATAACCCAGGCTGCGCAACGCACGTTCGTCGTCCGCCCAGCCCGATTTCACTTTGACCCACAGTTCAAGGTGGACTTTCGCCTCGAACATCTCTTCCATGTCTTTACGCGCTTCGATACCGATGGTTTTGATCTTGGCACCTTTGTTGCCAATCACCATCTTCTTCTGCCCTTCGCGCTCGACCAGAATCAAACCGTTGATGTCATAGCCACCGCGCTCGTTTGAGACGAACTGCTCAATCTCCACGGTAACCGAATACGGCAACTCGGCGCCGAGGAAGCGCATCAGTTTTTCACGGATGATTTCTGAAGCCATGAAACGCTGCGAGCGATCGGTGATGTAGTCTTCCGGGAAGTGGTGATCCGACAGCGGCAGGCGCTTGCGGGCAATCTCCGCAATCGCATCGACATTTTTACCGGTTTCGGCGGAGATCGGCACGATCTCAAGGAAATTCATCTGCTGGCTGAGGAACTGCAGGTGCGGCAGCAGGATGCTTTTATCCTGGATGTTGTCGACTTTGTTCACCGCCAGCACCACCGGTACTTTGCCGTCACGCAGCTTGTTGAGCACCATCTCATCGTCGGGCGTCCAGCGCGTGCCTTCCACGACAAAAATCACCAGCTCAACGTCGCCGATGGAGCTGCTGGCAGCACGGTTCATCAGGCGGTTGATCGCCCGCTTCTCTTCCATGTGCAGCCCGGGTGTATCCACGTAGATCGCCTGGTAAGCGCCTTCGGTATGAATACCCATGATGCGGTGGCGCGTGGTTTGCGGTTTGCGCGAGGTGATCGACACCTTCTGCCCCAGCAGCTGGTTCAGTAAGGTGGATTTGCCGACGTTAGGCCGGCCGACAATCGCGATAAAGCCGCTGTATGTTTCGAGTTCGCTCATTCGGGTCCTGATTGGGCAGCCTCACTGCTGAAGCTGCGAAATGACAATTTATTCGAGGCCAAGTTTGATCAATGCCTGTTCGGCAGCGGCCTGCTCTGCTTTACGGCGGCTGGAGCCCACGCCCACCACCGGTTCAGCCATCCCACTCACCTGACAGTGAATGGTGAATTCCTGATCGTGCGCTTCGCCACGCACCTGCACCACCAGATAAGACGGCAGCGGCAGATGACGGCCCTGCAGATACTCCTGCAGGCGCGTTTTCGGATCTTTTTGCTTATCGCCCGGGCTGATCTGCTCAAGGCGATTCTGATACCAGTCGAGAATCAGCTTCTCGACCGTCTGAATATTGCTGTCGAGGAAGATGCCGCCGATCAGCGCTTCCACGGTATCCGCGAGAATAGATTCCCGGCGGAACCCGCCGCTTTTCAGCTCGCCCGGTCCCAGACGCAGACATTCGCCCAGCTCAAACTCGCGCGCCATTTCGGCCAGCGTGTTGCCGCGTACCAGCGTGGCACGCATGCGGCTCATGTCGCCTTCGTCCACGCGCGGGAAGCGGTGATACAGCGCGTTGGCAATCACATAGCTGAGGATAGAATCGCCAAGAAATTCAAGACGCTCGTTATGTTTGCTGCTGGCGCTGCGGTGAGTCAGAGCCTGCTGCAGTAATTCCGGATGAGTAAAAGTGTAGCCCAGTTTGCGCTGCAGCTTGTTAATGAGGATGGGGTTCATGCGATTCCAGTTGTTCTGTGCGTCTGTAACTCTGCATACCAAACAGGGCTGAAGTTCCAGCACGTTCTGTTTGGTGTGCAGTGGCTCCCTGACTCGCAGGAAGCCAACCGTTTTTAAATCAGTGAATACCGCCAATGCGACTCAGTCGCACGCCGGTCGGCCACTGTCCTTCCTGTTTCTCAAAGCTCATCCAGATAGCAACCGCTTTGCCGACCAGATTCTTCTCGGGCACAAAGCCCCAGTAGCGGCTGTCGGCGCTGTTATCACGGTTATCGCCCATCATGAAGTATTGCCCCTGCGGCACAATCCACGTGGCCTGAGGCTGACCCGGCTGCTGATAATACATGCTCGCCTGGCTCTGCGCCTCGTTCACCAGCAGGATATCGTGCGTGACATTGCCCAGCGTCTCTTTGCGCGTGCCAAGACGCAGGCCGCCACGCAGCGTTTCGCCCTGCGGCACCTGGTAGAAACCGTTGCCGGTTTCGTTACCATCAAAGCCGCTGAAGGTCTGGATGAAATCGCTTGGCTCAACATTGGTATAGGTCACCGGCAGCGCCGTGTCACACTTGCCCGTGCCGCAGCCTGGGTTGATGGTCAGCGTTTTGCTGTAAGGATCAAACACCACTTTGTCGCCCGGCAAGCCGATCACGCGCTTGATGTAATCCACGCTTGGATCTTTCGGGTATTTAAACACCGCGACGTCACCGCGCTGCGGATGGCCGGTCGGGATCAGCGTGGTTTGCGTGATCGGATCTTTGATGCCGTAAGCAAATTTCTCAACCAGGATGAAGTCGCCAATCAGCAGCGTTGGCATCATCGAGCCAGAAGGAATCTGAAACGGTTCGAAGATAAACGAACGCACGATCAGTACCACCGCCAGCACCGGGAACACCGATGCCGCAGTTTCTACCCAGCCCGGCTGCGCGGCCACTTTGGCCAGCGTTTTGCTGTCGAGCGAATCACCTGCCTGAGCCTGTGCCGCCGCCTGTTTTGCCCGGCGCGCCGGGGCCCACTTAAAGCGATCGATACACCAGATGATGCCGGTTAACAGAGTGGCAATCACCAGAATCAGGGCGAACATGTTAGCCATTAAAGTTCCTTATTTGCTGTCTTTACCGACATGCAGAATGGCAAGGAATGCTTCCTGCGGCAGCTCAACGTTGCCGACCTGCTTCATTCGCTTCTTACCTTCTTTCTGCTTCTGCAACAGCTTTTTCTTACGGCTGACGTCACCGCCATAGCATTTCGCCAGGACGTTTTTACGCAGCTGCTTCACTGTTGAGCGAGCGATAATGTGGTTGCCGATTGCTGCCTGAATCGCAATATCGAACTGCTGGCGCGGGATCAGATCTTTCATCTTCTCCACTAGCTCGCGGCCACGATACTGTGAGTTATCACGGTGAGTAATCAGCGCCAGCGCATCAACACGTTCTGAGTTAATCAGGACGTCAACGCGCACCATGTCAGAGGCCTGGAAACGTTTGAAGTTATAGTCCAGCGACGCATAGCCACGCGACGTTGATTTCAGACGGTCGAAGAAGTCGAGTACCACTTCGGCCATCGGAATCTCATAGGTCAGCGCAACCTGGTTGCCGTGGTAAACCATGTTGGTCTGTACACCGCGTTTTTCGATACACAGCGTGATGACGTTGCCGAGGAACTCCTGCGGCAGCAGCATATGACACTCAGCGATCGGTTCGCGCAGTTCAGCAATATTATTCAGCGGCGGCAGCTTCGATGGGCTGTCGACGTAAACCACTTCTCCGTCAGTGGTTTCCACTTCGTACACAACCGTTGGCGCGGTGGTGATCAGGTCGAGATCGTACTCACGCTCCAGACGCTCCTGGATGATCTCCATGTGCAGCAGGCCGAGGAAGCCACAGCGGAAGCCAAAGCCCAGCGCGGTAGAGCTCTCTGGCTCATAGAACAGTGAGGCGTCGTTCAGGCTCAGCTTGCCCAATGCATCACGGAAAGCTTCGTAGTCGTCAGAGCTTACCGGGAACAGACCGGCATACACCTGTGGCTTCACTTTTTTAAAGCCCGGCAGCGCTTTGTCCGCTGGATTGCGCTGCAGCGTCAGGGTATCGCCCACCGGCGCGCCGAGGATGTCTTTGATGGCACACACCAGCCAGCCTACCTCGCCACACTTCAGCTCGGTACGGTCAATTTGTTTTGGCGTGAAAATGCCGAGGCGGTCAGCGTTGTACACCTGGCCGGTACTCATCACTTTGACTTTGTCACCTTTGCGCAGCGTGCCGTTTTTAATACGGATCAGCGAGACCACACCGAGGTAGTTATCAAACCATGAGTCGATGATCAGCGCCTGCAGCGGGCCTTCCGGATCGCCTTCCGGCGGCGGAATGTCGCGCACCAGACGTTCCAGCACATCCGGCACGCCGACGCCGGTTTTCGCCGAGCAGCGCACCGCATCCGCGGCGTCAATGCCGACGATATCTTCAATCTCTTCCGCCACGCGCTCCGGGTCAGCCGCAGGCAGGTCGATCTTGTTCAGTACCGGTACCACTTCCAGATCCATTTCCATGGCGGTATAGCAGTTCGCCAGGGTCTGCGCTTCAACGCCCTGACCTGCATCAACCACCAGCAATGCCCCTTCACAGGCCGCCAGCGAGCGGGAAACTTCATAAGAGAAGTCAACGTGGCCTGGGGTGTCGATAAAATTGAGCTGGTAAGTTTCACCGTTTGGCGCGTGGTAATCGAGCGTAACGCTCTGCGCTTTAATGGTGATGCCGCGCTCGCGCTCCAGATCCATCGAATCCAGAACCTGCGCCGCCATCTCACGATCGCTCAGGCCACCGCAAATCTGAATCAAACGGTCAGAGAGCGTTGATTTGCCATGGTCAATGTGAGCGATAATGGAGAAATTTCGTATGTGCTTCATTTATATGAATATCTTCACGTAGAAAATCAGTTAAAAACGTGAGCACAGACACATTCAGGCAAGTGAGCTTTACCCGGAACCCTGTCGGCCTCATTAATGACGACGCATATTACACTGTTAACGCCGCGCGTTAAAGAATGGAACTGCGGGGAATCGCAACAGAATTCAGCGATTAAGACGAAATGAAAAGGCCGCGCAATACGCGGCCCGAACGGGGATCAACTCTGGTTTTCCACCCGTAGCGCATCAGGCGGGAGCGCAACGCTAAGAATTACCGGCTGGAACGCTTCACGATCGCCAAACCGGCTGGAAACGCCTTTGGCAACAATAAAGCCGCCGACGCCGCCCAGCAGCGCACCGCAGGCGGCCGCGAGGTCGCTGTGGAACAGCATCTGGAACAGGCCCGCGACCAGAAACAGACCAAACAGCGGTGTCATATACACCAGCAGCGCAGAACCGAGCAGGCTGCTTTCGCGAATGCCCAGCTCAATGCGCTGGCCCGGCTGCAGCGGCTCCGGACTGGCGATGGTCATGACATGGGCGTTTTTCGGTCCCAGCTGGTTGAGCGCATGGCTGCCGCAGCCTTTGCGCGCTGAACAACTGTTGCAGGAGGTTTTAGCTTCCGAATGCAGGGTTGCAACACCCTTTTCCCACGCCACCACGGTGGCCCATTCTCTCATCATTTTGTGGCACCTGAATCTATGCTGTCCGCGATACGTTTGGCGGTGTTCGGCGGCAATTCGCCCACCACGGTAATTTCACGATTATCGCGCACTTCGGTCTGCACCGTACGACGCCCAGTGCGCAATGACTGTGGCGAACTGCTTTTATCGGCAGGCGTAATGTTAATAGCGAAACTGAACAAGCCATCGCTGTACAGACGGGATTCTACGGTTTTGTTCATCGCCGGAATGTCACGCCGGCTTTGCGAAATCAGCTTCATGCCGGCCGGTAACCAGCCTGGCTGCCAGCTGAGCTGCACTTTGTCGCCTGCCGGTAACGACAGCGACGGCGGCAGGTTGGCTTTTTCCAGCCCCTGCATCAGATTGCGTACGCCTTCGTCGACGGCAAAACTGATCACGCGGAACTGCTCCAGCGTCTCACCATCGCGATCCAGCAAATCAATCCGCAGCGGCAGTTTGGTATCGACGTCCAGCCACACCACGTAGCTGTAGCGAGTGCCGTCACGCGACACGATGCGCACCACTTCGCACATCTGGTCGGCCATGCGTGAGCGCCCTACCGGAATAAAATCGTAGGCATCGCCAAGGCGCGGGAAGTCAGCGAACATCAGCGCCGGCAGCGCATCAATAATGTGGTTGCCCGGCAGCGAGAACGGGTCGAGACCCGGTTCGAAATAGCTGATGTCGTTGCCGCGCTGGATCACCTCACGGCGCGGACCGTCCATCTGCAATAGCTGAGCGAACACGCGATTGTCGATGACCGCATGGCGGTAACGCAGGGATTCAATGCCCAGACGCGAGACATTGATATAGGCGAATTCGTAATTCAGATTCTGGCTGGCCTGCTCCATCTGCTGTAACAACGCCCCGGACGCAGATGTCTGCGCCGGGGCGGTAGATGACCAAAGCAGGCTGCCTGCCAACAGGCTAACGGCACACCAAAGCTGCTTCATTACTGCTGTTGAGTTCCTAACGACTGAGTTCCGGGAACGTTAGCCTGCGCCTGTTGCGGCGCATTGCTTTCAAACTGCACCTGATCGGCATGCAGACGGCGTTGCAGTTCGTAATCCTGCAGCATGGCATTCACGCGACGACGCTGCTCCTGCACCTGCTGATTCGAGCTGTTGGTGTCAAAAGCATCAGACGGCACGCCCAGGCTGACCGGGGACGCTTTGCCCATCATCGGTAAAGTGTTGAACGCTGGCGCATCGGAGGTTTCCGTAGCGCTGCCCGCAGACGAGCTGTTGTAGTGCTGCACACCGACGATCACCGCCAGCGACACACAGGCGGCAACCCCAACCTGCGTAACCTGGGCAACCCAGCTGCCACCGCGACGCCAGAACGGCATTTTCTGCCAGCGCGACGGCTCCGGCTGCGCTTCCGGGATCAGCGAAGTCACTTTGCGCACCGGCTCGTTTTCGATCGCGGCAGCAACGCGTGCGGAGATATCAAAATGCAGCACTTCACCCACATCGCCCCGCAGGGTGTCGCGGATCAGATGGTAGCTCTCCCAGCTTTTTTGTAGATCTGCATCCTTTGATAACGACGCCAGCAGCTCGTTATCTAAAGTTTCACCATCCATTAAAGCGGAAAGTTTTTCTTTCTGCATGCTTTGGTACCCTTCCAGTAGCCGTTATCACTGACGTTGGATAAGCGGTTGAACTTTATTATCAATGGCTTCCCGGGCCCGGAAGATACGTGAACGTACGGTACCTACCGGACAATCCATGATGGCGGCGATCTCTTCGTAACTCAGACCATCCAGCTCCCGCAGGGTGATGGCCATACGCAGATCTTCAGGCAACGCCTCAATCGTCCGAAAAACAATTTGTTTCAGTTCGTCTGACAACATTAAGTTCTCAGGGTTCGAAATTTCTTTTAGCGCACCCGCACTTTCGAAATTTTCTGCGTCAATCGCGTCCACATCGCTGGACGGCGGACGACGCCCCTGAGCCACCAGATAATTCTTCGCGGTGTTGACCGCAATGCGGTACAGCCACGTGTAAAAGGCGCTATCACCCCGGAACGACTCCAGTGCGCGATACGCTTTGATGAAAGATTCCTGAACCACATCAGGCACATCGCCTGACGGGACATAACGTGAAACCAGGCTCGCCACTTTATGCTGGTATCGGATCACCAGTAAATTAAATGACTTTTGATCTCCTTTCTGAACCCGCTCAACGAGAACCTGATCCGTTAACTGCTCGCTCATCCGAGGTAATGTCTCCCCAAATCTCTTTTATGCGTAAGTGAACTGCCAGCACATCTCATTTATTGTGAGCAAGCATGCGCTTAGAGTCCCGTTCTGGCCTGAAGTTCACCACGACCTGATATTTTCTGTACCGGCGCCCTGACATCGTTGTTGTTGATGGTCTTTCAGTGTAGCGACTAACCGCACTGGTGGTGTCGTTGGCGGCACCGATAATCGCTGGCAGAGTACCTTATGACGCCGCATTTTTCACCTTTATTCCCTGAATTTTCAGCGTGTTTGGTATAAAAAACACTAATCGCTTATTTTCAGACATAACTTACTGAAATCGCATTACAATCTGGTTATTGCGCGTCATTTTTCTGCGTTTTTTGTTCAAAATACTTCACACCAGCCGCAGACAGGCCTATGCTCAGGGCATCTTTTGTTTAGTAAATTAAACACCATGAATCCGATACCCGATTACAGCTGTGATGTACTGATTGTCGGCAGCGGCGCGGCTGGCTTGTCACTGGCGCTGCGTCTGGCACCGCACTATCAGGTGACCGTGCTGAGTAAAGCGCAGATTAGCGAAGGCTCCACGCTGTATGCGCAGGGCGGGATTGCCGCGGTGTTTGATGAGAACGACAGCATTGAATCGCACGTTGAAGACACGCTGATTGCCGGCGCTGGCCTGTGCGATCGCCAGACGGTGAATTTTATCGCCAGCAACGCGCGCCCGTGCGTGCAGTGGCTGATCGATAACGGCGTGGCGTTTGATCGCGAGCCACAGGATAACGGCAATGCGCGCTACCACCTGACGCGCGAAGGCGGTCACAGCCACCGCCGTATTTTACACAGTGCCGACGCCACCGGGCGCGCGGTGGAAACCACGCTGGTCAGCCAGGCGCTGAGCCATCCGAACATTCGCGTCATTGAGCGCACCAACGCGGTGGATTTAATTCTTTCCGATAAGATTGGCCTGCCCGGCGCGCGGCGCGTGGTGGGCGCGTGGATCTGGAACCGCAATCGTGAACAGGTTGAAACCTGCCGCGCCCGCTGCGTGGTGCTGGCCACCGGCGGTGCGGCGAAGGTGTATCAGTACACCACCAATCCGGACGTCGCGTCCGGCGACGGCATCGCCATGGCATGGCGTGCCGGCTGTCGCGTGGCCAATCTTGAATTTAACCAGTTTCATCCCACCTGCCTGTTTCATCCGCAGGCGCAAAACTTTTTACTGACCGAAGCGCTGCGCGGCGAAGGTGCCTGGCTGCTGCGCCCGGACGGTTCACGCTTTATGCCGGATTTCGATGCGCGCGCCGAGCTGGCACCGCGCGATATCGTGGCGCGCGCGATCGATCACGAAATGAAGCGGCTGGGCGTCGACTGCATGTATCTCGATATCAGCCATCAGCCAGCCAGCTTTGTGCGCACCCACTTTCCGATGATCTATGACAAGCTGCTGACGTTTGGCCTCGATCTGACGCAGCAGCCGATTCCGATTGTGCCCGCCGCCCATTACACCTGCGGCGGCGTGATGGTCGATCAGCACGGGCGCACCGACGTCGACGGGCTGTATGCGATTGGCGAAGTGAGCTACACCGGCCTGCACGGAGCTAACCGCATGGCATCGAATTCGCTGCTTGAATGTCTGGTGTATGGCTGGTCGGCGGCCGAAGACATTGTGCGCCGTCTGCCGCAAATGCGTGCCGTCGATCATCTGCCGGCATGGGATGAAAGCCGCGTCGACGATGCCGACGAACGCGTGGTGATCCAGCACAACTGGCATGAGCTGCGGCTGTTAATGTGGGATTACATGGGCATCGTGCGCACCACCAAGCGGCTGGAGCGCGCGCTGCGCCGCATTACGCTGCTGCAGCAGGAGATTGATGAATACTATGCGCATTTCCGCCTCTCCAATAATCTGCTGGAACTGCGCAATCTGGTGCAGGTGGCGGAGCTGATGGTGCGCTGCGCGCTGGCGCGCAAAGAGAGCCGCGGGCTGCACTTCACCCGCGACTATCCGCAGATGCTGCCCGAAGCGCTGCCTACGGTGCTGCAGCCGGACGTTCAGCGGAACAGGTAGAAGTCAGTCACCAGGCTCAGCCAGTCCGCCGAATAACTTTTATCTTCATCACGAATGGCGAGACGCTCCTGCACGAGTTCGCCTGCGGCAGGTGAAAAGCCCAGTACCAGTCGGTTCGGCGGTCGCTGCGCGTAAGGTGCCACATCGTAGCGATAACGCAGATGCCAGCCTTCGGCGCGCGCCAGTGCGATCAGATTTTCGCCGGCATCCGCGGGCAGCACCACGCAAAACAGCCCCTCTTCTTCAATCAGCTGGGCGGCGCAGCGCAGCAAAGTGGCATGATCGAGCGTCGCCGTGCTGCGCGCGGTGTCGCGCTCGACGCTGGCCGAGGCCATGCCCGGCGCAAAGAACGGCGGGTTGCTGACGATCAGGGAATAGCGCTTCTCTGCCTGCTCGCTCCAGCTGACAATATCCTGCGCATGCACCGCAATGCGATGCGCCCACGGCGAATCAGCCACGTTTTGCTGCGCCTGCGCGGCGGCGCTGCGCTCGAGTTCGACGGCATCAATGCTGACGTCATCCGGCGTGCGCTGCGCCAGCATCAGCGCAATCAGACCGCTGCCGCAGCCGATATCCAGAATGCGCCGCACGCCTGCCACCGGCGCCCAGGCCCCGAGCAGCACCCCGTCGGTGCCGACCTTCATGGCACAGCGATCGTGCGCGACAAAAAATTGCTTAAACGTGAATCCATCTTTTCTTAACATCGCCCGCGCTGGCGGTTGCGGCTGAGACATACTAAACGACCATTGAATTTGCTCCTGCCGGAAGTGTAACGTGGTCGCGAAGTGAATTCACCTTCACCTGTGCAACACAAACAGATGAAGATTGTGGCTGAACTGTCTATAATCAGCGCCCCAAACTGAGGTAGACCATGACCGTAACCACATTCTCCGAACTCGAACTCGACGAAAGCCTGCTGGAAGCCCTGCAGGATAAAGGCTTCACGCGCCCGACTGCCATTCAGGCTGAGGCCATTCCTGCCGCGCTGGAAGGCCGTGACGTTCTGGGTTCGGCACCAACCGGAACGGGGAAAACCGCAGCCTACCTGCTGCCCGCTTTACAGCACCTGCTCGATTTCCCGCGTAAAAAATCAGGGCCGCCGCGCATTCTGATCCTCACGCCGACGCGCGAACTGGCGATGCAGGTTGCCGACCAGGCGCGCGAGCTGGCCAAACATACCCATCTCGATATCGCCACCATCACCGGCGGCGTGGCCTATATGAACCACGCGGAAGTGTTCAGTGAAAATCAGGACATCGTGGTCGCGACCACCGGCCGTCTGCTGCAGTACATCAAAGAAGAGAACTTTGACTGCCGTGCGGTAGAAACGCTGATTCTGGACGAAGCCGACCGCATGCTGGACATGGGCTTTGCGCAGGATATCGAGACCATTGCCGGTGAAACGCGCTGGCGCAAACAGACGCTGCTGTTCTCGGCCACGCTGGAAGGCGATAACATCAAAGATTTCGCCGAGCGCCTGCTGAACGATCCGGTAGCGATTGAAGCCGATCCAAGCAAAAGCGAGCGCAAAAAGATTCAGCAGTGGTATTACCGCGCCGACAACCTTGAGCACAAAACCAAACTGCTGGTGCATCTGCTAAAGCAGCCGGAAGTGAAGCGTGCCATCGTGTTCGTACGCAAACGTGAGCGCCTGCATGAGCTGGTGACCTGGATGCACGAAGCCGGCCTGCGCAGCAGCTACCTCGAAGGCGAAATGGTACAGGCTAACCGTAACGAAGCGATAAAACGCCTGAATGACGGTCGCGTTAACGTGCTGGTCGCGACCGATGTCGCCGCGCGCGGTATCGACATTGATAACGTCACCCACGTCATCAACTATGACTTACCGCGCACCGCCGATGTCTATCTGCACCGCATTGGCCGTACCGGCCGCGCCGGACGCAAAGGTACCGCAATCTCGCTGGTAGAAGCACATGACCATCCGCTGCTGGGTAAAATCAGCCGCTACGTCAACGAGCCACTGAAATCGCGCGTAATCGATGAGCTGCGTCCGGAAACGCGTGCACCGAGTGCTAAAGTCACCGGTAAACCGTCGAAAAAAGCGCTTGAGAAGCGTAAAGAGAAGAAAGCGAAAGAAGACGAGAAACCACGCGTGAAGAAACGTCACCGCGATACCAAAAATATCGGTAAACGCCGCAAGCCAAGCGGCAGCAGCACGCCGGAGAACGGTGCGGAATAAAACAGCATCGGTGCAATTAAATCGCCTCACTGAGGCGATTTTTTGCTTTCTGGCCTGCTGAAATCACGCTTTCGCTGCGTAAAATCCTTCAGCCTGCCCTCTTCCCTCTTCAGGAAATAAAAAAGCCGCGCCAGTGAGCACCGGCGCGGCCTGTGTTGCTGTGTGCGTTTTCGTCAGCCGATCACTTACAGGCTTTCGGTAAAGGTACGGGCGATAACGTCACGCTGCTGTTCTGGCGTCAGCGCGTTGAAGCGCACTGCGTAGCCTGACACGCGAATGGTCAGCTGCGGATATCTTTCCGGATGCTTCACCGCATCTTCCAGCGTTTCACGGCGCAGCACGTTAACGTTAAGGTGCTGACCACCTTCAACGCGCACCTGCGGTTTCTGCTCCAGTGGAATTTCACGGTAAGCAATTTCGCCCAGGTCGCTGACTGCAACAACCTGATCTTCCGTGAAATCACCTTTTGCGCACAGGCAGCGGGCTTCGGCTTTCTCATTGTCCAGCAGCCAGAACGAGTTCAGCAGCTGCGGATTTTGCGCCTGAGTAATTTGAATACCGGTAATCATAAAGGCCTCCAGGGCTTAATGCTGCGGCAGGAGCGCAGCGCGGTTCTTCGGGTTATGTAATGCTCTGGTATATCACCGCGCTGAACGGCTCGTTTTGACCTGTATCAATTTCGTCCGGCCCGGATTTTTGCCTTTAATCTAATAAATTGATTTATAACAACATTTATCATTAACTTTTTCTGCAATTGTTCAACTTATTTTTACCCTTCTGCTGCCGGTTGTGACAGGCTAAGCTAAGGGCATCAATATGCAGGGAGTCAACGATGGCTGAGAAGCTGACCTGGCACGATGTGCTGGCTGAAGAGAAAGAAAAACCTTACTTCGTGGAAACGCTGAAAGCGGTAGCCGATGAGCGTGCGGCGGGCGTGACGGTTTATCCGCCACAGAAGGACGTGTTCAACGCATTCCGTCTCACCGAACTGGGCGATATCAAAGTGGTGATCCTTGGCCAGGATCCCTACCACGGACCAAATCAGGCACATGGCCTGGCGTTCTCGGTACTGCCGGGCGTGGCCATTCCGCCGTCGCTGCTGAACATGTACAAAGAGCTGGAACAGGACATTCCTGGCTTTCAGCGTCCGCAACACGGCTTTCTGGAAAGCTGGGCGAAACAGGGTGTGCTGCTGCTCAATACTGTGTTAACCGTGGAAGCCGGCAAAGCGCATTCACACGCGCGCTTCGGCTGGGAAACCTTTACCGATAACGTGATCAGCGCCATCAATACTCATCGCGAAGGGGTGATTTTCCTGCTGTGGGGATCGCACGCGCAGAAGAAAGGCAGCATCATTGATGCGCAGCGTCATCACGTATTGAAAGCGCCACATCCTTCGCCGCTTTCGGCGCATCGTGGCTTTTTTGGCTGTCAGCATTTTTCCAAAGCCAATGCGCTGCTGAGCCAGGCTGGCCAGACGCCCATTGACTGGACGCCGGTGCTGCCCTGAAAACACAAACGGCCGCATCAGCGGCCGTTGTTGCACGGGAGCGGCTTAGCCTTTAGCTTTCGATACCGCAACCATCGCCGGACGCAGCAGGCGACCGTTGAGGGTGTAACCGCGCTGCATTACCATCAGCACGTGGTTTGGCGCCACTTCTTCAGACTCCATCATCGACATCGCCTGATGCACATCCGGGTTGAACGGCACATTAGTTTCGCCCACCACTTCCACGCCGAACTTGCGCACCGCACCCAGCAGTGATTTCAGCGTCAGCTCGATGCCTTCAATCATCGAAGCCAGCTCGGTATTCTCTTTATCCGCCACTTCCAGCGCGCGCTCCAGGCTATCAATCACCGGCAGCAGCTCGTTGGCAAACTTTTCCAGCGCAAACTTGTGCGCTTTTTCCACGTCCATTTCGGCGCGGCGACGGATATTTTCAATCTCAGCCTGCGCGCGCAGCTGGGCGTCACGCACGCCACCCTGCGCCTGCGCTAATTCCGCTTCCAGCTGGGCGATACGCTCATCACGCGGATCCACCTCAGTTGCTGTCTCCGCTTCCGGCTGCTGTTGTTCCTGTTGAATTTCGTCTGAGACTTGCTCGTTTGGGGTGTTCTGTTCTTTACTACTCATGAATTTCTCCGCGTTTTGCACATTCATCTCGCTGGTTGGCTTATTATGGGGATCAGTTTGACGGTTTCAAGTGAACCCATCACATTGCCTGGCCGTTTTGGCTTATGAGGAACACCCGCTAAATGAACAAACACTTTAACTGCATTGGGATCGTCGGTCATCCGCGCCATCCCACTGCGTTAACCACCCATGAAATGCTCTGGCGCTGGCTGACTGACAAAGGCTATGAAGTGATCGTGGAACAGCAAATCGCCCGCGAGCTTAATCTGCAGGATGTGCGTACCGGCAGCCTGGCGGACATCGGCCAGTATGCCGATCTGGCGGTGGTGGTCGGCGGCGATGGCAACATGCTGGGCGCCGCGCGCGTGCTGGCTCGTTACGACATCAAGGTGATTGGCATCAACCGCGGCAATCTCGGCTTCCTCACGGACCTCGATCCGGATAACGCGCAGCAGCAGCTGGATGACGTGCTGCAGGGCGATTATTTCGTGGAAAGCCGCTTTTTGCTGGAAGCGCAGGTATGCAAAGAAGAGTGTTCGCCGCGCATCGGCAGCGCCATCAATGAAGTGGTGCTGCATCCGGGCAAAGTGGCGCACATGATTGAATTTGAAGTCTATATCGACGAAGTGTTCGCCTTTTCCCAGCGCTCGGACGGGCTGATTATTTCCACGCCAACCGGTTCAACTGCCTATTCGCTGTCGGCGGGCGGGCCGATATTAACGCCGTCACTCGATGCGATTGCGCTGGTGCCGATGTTCCCGCACACGCTGTCGGCGCGTCCGCTGGTGATCAACAGTAGCAGCACCATTCGCCTGCGTTTTTCCTCACTGCGCAGCGACCTGGAGATCAGCTGTGACAGCCAGATCGCCCTGCCGATTCAGGAAGGGGAAGATGTGCTGATTCGCCGCAGCGCCAATCACCTCAATTTAATTCATCCAAAAAATTATAATTATTTTAATACTTTAAGCTCAAAACTCGGATGGTCAAAAAAATTATTCTGAAAAGGCCTGCCGGCTACTTTACTGGATAAAAAACCAGTTTATACTGTATGAAAAACCATATCTGTTTTTACATACAGGTGATTGTATGCTGGCACAACTGACCATCAGTAATTTTGCAATCGTTCGTGAACTGGAGATCGACTTTCATCGTGGCATGACAGCGATCACCGGCGAAACCGGCGCAGGGAAATCCATCGCGATTGATGCGCTGGGCCTGTGCCTTGGCGGCCGTGCTGAAGCAGACATGGTGCGTCAGGGGGCCAGCCGCGCGGATATCTGCGCACGCTTCCAGCTGAAAGCGTCACCCTCTGCCCAGCGCTGGCTGGTGGAGAACCAGCTCGACGACGGCAACGAATGTCTGTTGCGCCGCGTGATCAGTGCCGATGGCCGTTCACGTGGCTTTATCAACGGCACGTCCGTACCGCTGTCGCAGCTGCGCGAACTCGGCCAGTTACTGATCCAAATCCACGGTCAGCATGCACATCAGCTGCTGCTTAAAACCGATCACCAGAAACACCTGCTGGATGCCTACGCCGCGCACGACGATCGGCTGGCGGAGATGCGTCAGCACTATCAGCGCTGGCACCACAGCTGCCGCGCGCTGGCACAGCATCAGCAGCTGTCGCAGGAGCGTGAAGCCCGCCGCGAACTGCTGCAGTATCAGCTGAAAGAACTCAACGAGTTTGCGCCGCAGCCAGGCGAGTTTGAGCAGATTGATGAAGAGTACAAGCGCCTGGCGAACAGCGGTCAGCTGCTGTCCACCAGCCAGCAGGCGCTGCAAATTCTTGCCGACAGTGATGACACCAACCTGCAAAGCCTGCTCTACAGCGCGCGTAATATGCTGAGTGAGCTGGTCTCGCTGGACGATAAAGTTAGCGGCGTATTTAACCTGCTGGAAGAAGCCGCGATTCAGTTAAGTGAAGCCAGCGATGAGCTGCGCCACTACTGTGAACGGCTCGACCTCGATCCTAATCGCCTGTACGAGCTGGAGCAGCGTTTGTCGCGGCAGATTGCGCTGGCGCGTAAGCACCATGTTTCACCGGAAGCGCTGCCGGTGCTGTATCAGCAGCTGCTGGATGAAGCGGAACAGCTGTCGCAGCAGGAGAGCGATCAGGAAAGCCTGCAGAGCGACGTCGTGGCTCATCATCAGGCCGCGCTGGCCTGTGCCGAAGCCCTGCATCAGCAACGCGTTGCCTCGGCGCAGGAGCTGAGCCAGCTGATTACGCACAGCATGCGCACCCTTGCCATGCCGCACGGTGAGTTTGCCATCATGCTGGAATTCAATGCCGATCAGCTGACGGCCGAAGGTGCCAGCCGTATTGATTTCCGTGTCACCACCAACCCGGGCCAGCCGCTGCAGCCGCTGGGTAAAGTGGCCTCAGGAGGTGAGCTGTCACGTATTGCGCTGGCGATTCAGGTGATCACCGCACAGAAAATGGAAACTCCGGCGATGATTTTCGATGAGGTTGACGTCGGTATCAGTGGTCCGACGGCCGCTGTCGTTGGCCAGATGCTGCGCCAGTTGGGCGAATCGACTCAGGTGATGTGCGTAACTCACCTGCCGCAGGTGGCGGGCTGTGGCCATCAGCACTTCTTCGTCAGCAAAGAGACCGACGGTGCGATGACCGAAACCCACATGCAGCCGCTGGATAAGCGTGCGCGTCTGCAGGAACTGGCGCGCCTGCTTGGCGGCAGCGAAGTCACACGCAACACGCTGGCGAACGCAAAAGAACTTTTAGCAGCCTGACACCGCACTTTTTTCCGGCCTGGCGGTCATATGCTTGCTCTGTAGAGGTTTCCAATAGCTCAAAGGTTTATTATCATCGGCAGTCATATCGCCATAATAAAGCCTGCCGTATGCAGAGTTCAGAATTTGATGGCAACAAAACTGCCTGATGAAAGGCGTTTGGCCCCAGAAAAGGAATGTATAGATGCGCTGTAAAACGCTGACTGCCGCGGCAGTGGTAATGTTGATGATGACCGCCGGATGTTCCACCCTTGAGCGCGTTGTGTATCGTCCGGATATCAATCAGGGGAATTACCTGGTCGCCAACGACGTTTCGAAGATTCACACCGGCATGACGCAGCAGCAGGTTGCCTACACGCTCGGTACGCCGATGATGCACGACCCGTTTGGCAGCAACGTCTGGTATTACGTGTTCCGTCAGGAGCCAGGCCATGAGAGCGTGAAGCAGCAGACGCTGACGCTGACCTTCGACAGCAACGGTACGCTGACTAACATCGACAACAAACCGCGCCTCACCGGCACTGAAGACTGAGTGAGCCGCAACAAAAAAGGCGCCTGAGCGCCTTTTTTTAATGCCTGTACACTTACTTTTTCGTTGCCGCGCGCTCTGCCCGCTGCCGGCGCATCTCTTTTGGATCGGCAATCAGCGGGCGATAAATCTCTACCCGATCGCCATCCTGCAGCGTATCGCTCAGTTTGACCGGCCGGCTGAAAATGCCGACCTTGTTGCTGCTCAGGTCAATATCTTTGCGCAGCGTCAGCAGTCCGGATGCCTGAATCGCCTGCTCAACCGTCGCGCCCTCTTCCAGGCTAACTTCACGCAGATACTGTTTATCCGGTAGCGCGTACACTACTTCAACGCTGATGTCAGCCACGGTAAACCTCTTTGGCGCGCTGGGTAAACGCCTGCACCATGCTGTTGGCCAGCTCTTTGAAGATGCGTCCAAATGCCATCTCGACCAGCATGTTGGTGAATTCAAAGTCGAGGCTGAGCTCAACCTTGCAGGTATCGTCGCCGAGCGAGATAAATTTCCAGCCACCGGTCAGCTTGCGGAACGGCCCATCGACCAGCTGCATATGAATGCTCTGGTTATCGGTCAGGGTGTTACGCGTGGTAAAGGTTTTACTGATGCCGGCTTTTGACACATCCACCGCGGCGGTCATCTGGTTACCGCTGTTATCCAGCACGCGGCTGCCGGTACAGCCCGGAAGAAACTCAGGATAAGCATCCACATCATTCACGAGCCGGTACATCTGCTCAGCGCTATACGGGACCAGCGCTGAACGGCTAATCTGGGCCATAATGGTTCCTGTTGGTCACAAAACCGTTGAATTATACCATTTTAAGCTACTAAACAAAAATTCACGCCTTTGCCAGCTGTGCTAAAATAATGTGTTTTTTACCGCCCCGCAGGACAGGGGATGCGCCCACAGACTGAGTGATGTAGACTACGCCGCACTATGACAAAGAAAAAAGCTCACAAACCCGGTTCAGCCACTATTGCCCTCAACAAACGCGCTCGCCATGAATACTTCATTGAAGAAGAGTTCGAGGCCGGCATGGCGTTGCAAGGATGGGAAGTCAAATCACTGCGCGCCGGTAAAGCCAACATCAGCGACAGCTATATTTTGCTGCGCGATGGCGAAGCCTATCTGTTCGGTTCCACTTTTCAGCCGCTGGCGGTGGCCTCAAGCCACGTGGTGTGCGATCCCACGCGCAACCGCAAGCTGCTGTTGAACCAGCGTGAACTGGATTCCCTGTACGGCCGCGTTAACCGCGAAGGTTACACCGTGGTCGCGCTGTCGCTGTACTGGAAAAACGCCTGGGCCAAACTGAAGATTGGGGTGGCACGCGGTAAGAAAGAACACGACAAGCGCGCGGACATTAAAGATCGCGAGTGGAAGATGGACAAAGCACGAATTATGAAGAATGCCAGCCGTTAAGCACTGGAATCTTTTATAATTTTTTGCTAGAGTAAGAAGTTCTTGGGGCTGATTCTGGATTCGACGGGATTCGCGAAACCCAAGGTGCATGCCGAGGTGCGGTAGGCCTCGCTAAAAAACCGCAAAAAAATAGTCGCAAACGACGAAAACTACGCTTTAGCAGCTTAATAACCTGCTTAGAGCCCTCTCTCCCTAGCCTCCGCTCTTAGGACGGGGATCAAGAGAGGTCAAACCTAAAAGAGATCGCGTGGATGCCCTGCCTGGGGTTGAAGCGTTAAAACTAATCAGGCTAGTTTGTTAGTGGCGTGTCTGTCCGCAGCTGGCAAGCGAATGTAAAGACCAGACTAAGCATGTAGTACCGAGGATGTAGGAATTTCGGACGCGGGTTCAACTCCCGCCAGCTCCACCAAAATTCTTCAAAGATGGTTCCAGAGCCATCCGTAGAAGTCCTGAAAGCCCGCACGGCGCAAGCCCTGCGGGCTTTTTTGTGCCTTCAATTTGTCCCGCTAAGTCCGAAGAGAACTGATTAAATCCGAACCTTTTAAGCACCTTGTTAGGCACCTCATAAAGCTTTATTGTTTTTGAGGTGCCTAAAACTATGGAAACCCGGCAATGGCAAGACAAACCAAACCTCTATCCGTTAAGGAAATCGAATTAGCTAAACCCAAAGAAGCGGACTACGTTCTCTATGATGGCGATGGCCTTGAGCTTCTCATCAAATCCAGCGGGAGTAAAATCTGGCAGTTTCGCTACATTCGTCCTGTCACCAAGAAACGTGCTAAGAAGAGTATTGGCCCCTACCCGTCAGTCACACTTGCCGATGCTCGAAGCTACCGGGCAGAGGCTCGCGTTCTACTCGCAAAACAAATCGATCCTCAGGAGCATCAGCAAGAACAACTCCGCAGTTCACTTGAAGCCAAAACCAACACTTTCCAACTCGTAGCTGAACGTTGGTGGAATGTGAAGAAAGCTAGTGTGACCGAGGACTACGCTGAGGATATCTGGCGCTCGCTGGAGAGAGATGTTTTACCAGCTATTGGCGATATCAGTGTTACAGATATTAAAGCTCATACACTGGTTCAGGCCGTTCAACCGGTTCAGGTCCGAGGAGCCTTGGAAACTGTCCGTCGTCTTTGCCAACGTATCAATGAGGTCATGGTTTATGCTCAAAACACAGGTCTGATTGATGCAGTCCCCAGTGTCAATATTGGCAAGGCATTCGAGAAGCCTCAGAAAAAGAACATGCCGAGCATCCGTCCAGACCAGCTACCGCAACTCATGCAGACCATGCGTACCGCCAACATTATCCTGCCAACACGATGCCTATTCATGTGGCAACTTCTTACTATCACCCGCCCTGCCGAAGCGGCTGAAGCTCGCTGGGAAGAAATAGACATAGAAGCGCGAAAGTGGAAGATTCCTGCAGCACGCATGAAAATGAACCGCGACCATACTGTTCCATTGTCAGATGAGGCATTAGCTGTTCTGGAAATGATGAAGCCGTTAAGCGGCAACCGAGAATTTATATTCCCTAGCCGTATCAAGCCCAACCAGCCCATGAATAGCCAAACCGTTAACGCATCACTAAAACGTGCAGGTTTTGGTGGAGTGCTAGTTTCACACGGGCTACGATCTATTGCCAGTACGGCCCTCAACGAGCAGGGCTTTCCGCCTGATGTTATTGAGGCAGCTTTGGCCCATGTGGATAAGAATGAGGTCCGTCGTGCCTATAACCGCAGTGATTACCTGGAGCAGCGACGTCCAATGATGCAGTGGTGGGCTGATTTTATAAGGACAGCTGATAATGGTCTAACGTGGAAGAGCGAAATTAAAAGGCTCCAGCTAGTCAATTGATATGAACTAACGTAAACCTGCTTAGAGATTACTCTGAATGAAACCCCGCTTGACGAGCAGGTATACATCTAAAGATAAGGCAATGATTTAATAGATTTTTTTGCAAATGTTTGTAACTATAAATCTCATTGATCAGTATTTTTACTTATAACCACACCACATTAAATCCTCTTTAATTCAACACAATACAATCATTAAATGAGATTATTCCTTTTATGCTTTTCATGTTTAAAGTTAAAGGATAAGATGAAAATTATTCATTTTTTTCATTAAATCATTTTTTTCAACAAGTTAAGATCCACTTTACGCTTTTTAGAGGTAACTTTTAGAATTTGAAGCTGGAGGCTTGCAAAAAGACATGGTTTTACATACAGTAGTCCCCAGAGAACAAGACGGACGAGACTCATTTGGGCGTTATCGTGTTCAAGTCAGATCAGCCGCAGTAGCGTGTCTCCAAATTCTCTCGGGCAAAGCCATAGATCGTGTTTATTGTGACTTGCACGATGATATCGTTGTAAGGAAAAAAAACGTAAATGGTAACACCTACGTTTTTTACCAAGTAAAAACACGAGCCAAGCTCAATAAAAACTGGAGCTTATTAGAGGTTTTTGGAATTTACTCTTCCCGTAAAAAACCTGATGAATCCCTTATTCGGGACAGTTTTATTGGCAAAATGCTACTTCATACGATAAATTTCGACAAAAATTGTGAGTTCGTAGTATTTCAAACTAACATTCATAATGACGACAATATCGATGATGTTTTAGCTGATATTAAATCAGGAAAATTTAGCAATAAATACACAAAAATTCTTGTTGAAAAATTTAAGATCATTTCTGATATCTGCTCCACTTTTAAAGAGGATGAAATAAAATCACGATTATCAAAAATAAGATTCGAAAATGACGTACCATTTTTAAAAACTGATACTTCATTATTTTTGCCCATAGTTCGAGAAAAACTATATGAATATAGCGAGATTGATTTAACTCACATTGAGTTAGATGATATTACAATTAAATTACTTGATCTTATTTCATCGAAATCAGAAGGTGTAATTAAACCGTTTACTGAAGAAAATATAGAAAAATCGGCCAGTGTATCAATTGATGATCTGCTCCCTCTTCTAAGTATTTCTGAAGATGCATATAAAGAAATAGTAAGAGGTGAAGATCCTAAAGCCGTAAAATCCGCATCTATAATACAAAGAACATTAATAAATGCAGGTGGAAATTTAGATGATGTAACGTACTGTTCAAAGTGTAAAACTGATTGGGATCTTTGGTATAGAAATAATCGTCATTCTATATCCGAATTAGATTTAAGAGCTATTGTATCAAAAACTAGAAAAGTTCTAATTTCTGCTAAGATGAAAAACCCACACGGAATAACATTGGGTTCACTTCATCAGCCAATAAAAGAACTGTATAGTGAATTAGAAACAGAGAAAATAATTTACAACCTAACTCATGATATATTATTTGGAGCTATTTTCTCAGAAATAGTTAAGGATGGTGTATGAACTTCGATACGTTCTTGCAAGAGGGCAATGGAAAAGGCCTGATAATTCCTTTTAAAAATAGTGAATCTAGAGATAGCTCACTGGACAACGAAGCATTATTCCAATTACCTTTAATTAGTATCATTATATTAGTTCTAGCAAAAGACAGAAGTAAACCTAATGTTTCTGAATTAGGTCAGTTAGTTGGTGAGTGTATTGAAAAATGCTTTATTGGATTCAAAGCTTCTGATCAGCATATTGGTTGGTCAGCAAACCTAAGAATACGAACAGTCAAAGCAATTAGTTTCTTAGAGAAAGCGAATCTAATAATAATTAATAACAGAAAAGAAAAAGTTACTATCACTGATCTTGGTAAAAAAGTAGTGGATAGAGCTTTTAAGTGGGATCATAATCTAGAATATAATTTAAAATTAATTGCGAGATCCTATAGGAATATTCGTGTTTCACGACAACTAGATCTGGAGTTAATGTGAAATTTAAGAGCATAAAGATTTATTCTAAAGGTAACAATGGCCTTTCTTCTAATGATTATATGTTAGGTGAGCATGTTACTTTGTTATATGGACCTAATGGAAGTGGTAAGACTCCACTAATTAAATCCATAACTTATTGTCTTGGTTATCCTGAATTATTTAGGAATGATATTTATGAAAGATGTAGTCACTCAATTCTAAAAGTCGAGATAAATAACCTTGAATATCAATTCAAACGTTACTACGATCATAGTCAATTTCATTTAGAAATCACTGAACCACTAGGCAGTACTCAAACATTCTATGATGAACGTACTCATAGTGAATATATGTTTGAGCTATTAGGCCTTCCACATCTAAATTTAGTAACAAATAATAAGGAATTAACACAACCATATATATCCACTTTTCTCCCATTATTTTACCTTGGGCAAGATGATGGATATAATAAGATATACAGTGCTAAAAATAATTTTATTAAAGATCAATATGTTGAAATGGTCAGGTATGCGCTAGGTGTACCGCCCAAAAACTCCCCCTATCAGCAAAAAACGTTAAAGATAGAGAAACAAAAGCTCTCCAGCCTTGATGAGTTAATAAATAACACAACTAGCATTTACAAAGAAATCAAAACTGAATCCACAGAAATAACAACAAAATCACGAAAAGAACTTGAGCATGAACTCAAATTTCTCACAACAGAATTTGAAAGAATTAAAACAAGCAAGGATAATGTTAGCCAAGCTGATTTCGTTTATAGAAACGTAAAAAGAAACATACAAAATGATATATTTGATATTGATCAACAAATTTTAGAAATAGTAAAAAGACACAGTGCATTTGAAAAAATAATTTCAGATATTAATGTTGAGATTGAAACATTATCATTAAATGAGAGCGCCAAAAGAATATTTTTATCTTTTGACGAAATTTGTGGATCTGGAAATTGCAGATTATTCTCGTCGAGCTCTGAACATTATGCAAAGAACTTACTCTATCTTAAAGATCAAATAAAGGATTTAGAGAGGAATAAAACTCTTGATGAGTCACGCTTAACGCAGTTAAATCTTAATAGAGCTAGATTAGACAATTCTTTGCAAGAACTTATAAAGGTCAATGCTAACAATGATGAAAAAAATGATGTAAATTCTCTTATAGAGTCAATATCCATAATAAAAGATAAAGTATTTGAAATTCAATCAAAAATAAAAGATCTAGACAAACTATCACAACTGGAAAGCAAAATAATTTCATTGCAAAGTGATAGGGATGTAGTTATCGAAACAATAGCAAGCTTGAAGAGCGCTAACAATATTCCTTTAGAAATACTTAGATCAAGAATTGAGTTAAAAGATTTGTTTATAGAATGGCTAGACTGTTTGAATACATTGAACATAAACAAAGATATAAAATTTTCTGATGATTTTATTCCAGAACTAGGGAACGAAAAAATTACTCAATTAAGCGGGAGCACTCGGATTAGGGCTGTTTTAGCATATCATGCAGCACTTATTGAGCTTTTGCTGAGAAGAAATAGTTGTCGATTAAAATTACTGGTCTTAGATACTCCTAAACAACACGATATAGATAACCATGATCTTAATAGCTTCATGCTAAAATTAAAGTCATTATCTATTAAGTATGAACTCCAGATTATTTTTTCTACGACAGGTTATCATTATACAGGAGATAGTTCAGATAAAGAGTGGAATCCTACTCATCCTGGACCTAAACAGCTAATGTATCTTTACTAATTAATTAGAGGCACTTTTTAAGTGCCTTATTTAAAAATAATTGCTAAGTGAATACTACAGAGATCCTCATATGATACTTCGACAATATCAAATCAACGCTGATTTAGTTTTAAACTTATCCAAAAATTGTTTAGACCATGTACTTAATGGTGATATTACAGACAAGGTCTTTCAAATAAACGATAAAAGAATTGCGGAGAAAGTTATAACAGGTGGGTTACATTCTTATACGGGATGGCGCAATTTCTTATTGCGAAGACCTGGATTGAAAAAGGTCTCATTTTTTGATTTCAATAAAGATAGCGAATGGTATTATGAACGGGAACTCCAAAATGGAACAATACTTTTAAAATTACCTGAATCGGTCTTTACTTCCAAAGCAGCGAAGATGACCTTGTATCCAGAAAATAATTATAAGTCAGGTTATTTATGGAAAACTATCTTCCCTAAACACATAGATGAAAATAGTATTATAGATATACTTGATGAAGCATTGTCTAATATTAGTCAACTTGAATGTCGTGATGGTGAACTAATATGCTATTATAAGGTAGAAGTGCCTCTGGAATGTATGAGGATTTCAGTTTTATATCGCAACGGAGAGATCAATTCATTTTACCCAACATGGTCTCAACCGAATACAGGTAATAATGGGAAACCTTTTTCTTTTTTTGATAATATTGGTCATGTTGTTTCCGAGTCATCATTAATAGACACTACTGAACAACTTAACTTAGCGACTATTGGTTTATTTTCCTCACTGTCCCGTTTTTTAGACTTGCCAACACGCACTCCCAATGTTTTTTTAGATAGAAACAATTCTAATTTAACTTCAAGAAGTTGGGAATCCAAAAGAATCCAGATACTAAAAGATTATGTTGATAATTGTACTACCAACGATATAGAAGAAATTTATAAGTATGTTAATGATGAAGCAATATGTAAGTACCATGATAAGATAACCCAGCATGCTTATGAGCACTATTACCCAAATATTCAATCATCGGTTGTCTTTTATAATTCAATATGCTTAAACCAGAATATTTTTGAAAGTATTTATATTTTGTTTTTTTTCGATCAAAAACACAGTACAAATTTTTATTCTGAAACTGCATCTACTTTAGTATCTAATATGTTCACATCTCCATTGATTGATATGTGGGTAAAAAAAAGAATACATCACATTCTAATTAGCCTTACTTTAGACTATCATGATCTTAGTTTCCCAGCAAAATACTTAGATATGCTTGCAACCTCACCTACTCGCAGAGAACTTTTTTCTGAGTATTTTTATGGAAGCCATGAAAAGAAAAATAATTATCGAAGCGCCACTAATTTAGAAGATATTGGGAACTTATTTGGAATTATAAGCCTTTCTCATCAAAACCTACCAGTCTTATATTCTAACTTCCTTCATTATTTCTCGGAAAATTTAGGTGAATCGTATTCACTTCATTTTAATGATGACGAAAGGAAAAAATTTTTATGTGAATCATATCCTAACGAGCATTACATTTATTATGTAAAAGACACATTAAAATACTTTTCAACTGATATTTTCACTTCCTTTACATTTTATTTAAAACGCTACTTTAAACATTTCCACACCAATCAAAATCCTAAACCAGTGACACTCAGCCGAATAACTTATGAATATTTTAAATTACAAGTAGCCCAGCGGTATAGAATTAATTTAAATTACGCAAAGTATCATGGCGGTGCTATTATTGTAACATTCCCACCTAGATATGATGATGTATGCTCTGTTATTCTCAAGCATGAAAGAATATCTAACCGTCAGCTGACCGATGAATTAATGGCAACTACGAAAGAATATTTACATCATGTTAAAGATATTCAACTTGAGAAAACATTAAGAGACATTGAATCAAAAGACAGAAAAGAAATCCCCAGATTTCCAATTCCTTATGATTTAATCATCGATATGGTAAAAAAACCAGATGAACTGGAC
The DNA here is from genome assembly GCF_035783935.1 of Pantoea dispersa. Lineage (GTDB taxonomy): Bacteria > Pseudomonadota > Gammaproteobacteria > Enterobacterales > Enterobacteriaceae > Pantoea > Pantoea dispersa_C. The sequence goes on from NZ_JALKOV010000013.1 coordinate 110,923, forward strand.
AAGGAGAGATTAAAGTTCTTGAAACTAATTTAAATATCAAAGAAGATAATTTAAAAACATATCTTGATGAGCTATAGTCAAAGTATATTTTTTTAATATTACACTTAAAAAAATATAGACAAATTATGGAATGCAAACTTATGGCCTTTGGACTAAGCAAACTATCTAAAGGTCCTAAAACAGAAACTGACTTTACCTAATTGTTCTGTATGATGGCAATATTAACAGTTTAATTAGAGAATAAATACTGAACTAACTAGACACATGATCATTGAATGAATGAGGAATAAACCGCAGCATTATATAAACTATTTCATTAATGTTCATTTTTATTAATTTTCGTACTATCGAAACTCAGAGCCATATTGTAATAGTTATTATTATCAAGATACCACGGAGTAATGAACTTTTGATTCAACAAAAGAAAGCAATAATATTTAATTTGAGAGTAACGTTCTTTTTTTATAGATTTATATCGGAGATAAATGCTCCGAGCTGATACACTAAAACCATACCCAAAATACTTCAATCTTATTTTTTCTGAAATAGTCCGACTATTATTTTCCTCATAATAAATGGCCATCTCAGGTTCCTCATCATGTTCGCATGCAATATCAAATGCCCCCAGAGTTCCCAGCCAACTTCCTTGGGTTCCGCTAAACATACGTTTATGAAGATAATATTTATTCATATTCTCAAGAAAAACCTCCACATCCCTAATATTAATATCGCCTTTGCATTGAAAACTCACAAAAGATCGCCTCCCCTCCCCCATAAACCAATCATCAACAAACCTTTTATAGTAATCAGAAATATGTTTTTGCTCTAAGGCAGACATTCTTGGGTCAGGAGATGGTAACGTAATCGTATTGTTGTTTTTTAGCGATAATATTACCGCTACCGCTCGTTGTGTAAGTACACCCGTTTTAGTTCCACGCACTTTTTGAGATTTCCGGGTTTTCAGTTATCAGCCGGTATTCTTCCGGCGTCAGGTTATTCGGGGATTCATGAGGGCGCTCGCTGTTATATTCAGCCAGCCAGCGCTCTGTAATTTCCCGTGCTTCATTCAGCGTTCTGAACAGATAAAAATCCAGTATTTCTGTCCTGTACGTACGGTTGAACCGTTAGATAAAGGCATTCTGCGTGGGCTTGCCGGGCCTGATAAATTCCAGCATCACACCATGTTCTTCTGCCCATTGTGCCAGCGTCAGCGAGATCAGCTCCGGACCGTTATCCATCCGCATTTTCAGCGGATATCCGCGGTTTGCCACGATCCTGTCCAGCACTCTCACGACCCGCTGCGCCGGGATATTCAGGTCAATCTCGATCGCCAGTGCTTCTCGGTTAAAATCATCCACCACGTTGAAGGTCCTGAAGCGCCTGCCGCACACCAGCGCATCGTGCATAAAATCGATGGACCAGCTCTGGTTCATCGCCTCCGGCGTCGCCAGCGGAGCCGGATTACGCACCGGCAGGCGCTGTTTTCCCTTACGGCGAAAATTCAGTTTCAGCAGGCAGTAAATACGGTGAACCCTTTTATGGTTCCAAGTATTGCCCTGCCTGCGCAGCACCTGAAAAAGTTTTTTAAATCCGTATCGTGGATAGCGTTCAGCCGCCACGGTCAGCGCCATAATCACCGGCTCATCACGTCGCGTATCTGGCTGATAACGAAATACCGTCCTGCTCAGCGACAATGTCCTGCATGCCTGACGTAAGCTCATGGCAAACTGCGCGGTCAGATAGCTGACCAGCTCACGCTTTATCGCTGGTTTTAAAGCTTTTTTTCAATGACGTCTTTCAGGGCGCGGCACTCGAGACTCAGGTCCGCAAACATCTGTTTCAGCCGGCGGTTTTCATCTTCCAGGTCTTTCATCTTTTTGATATCAGAGGCTTCCATGCCGCCGAACTTCGCTTTCCAGTTGTAGAACGAGGCTTCAGAGATCCCGGCCTCGCGGCAGACATCCTTAACGGTGCGTCCGGCTTCGACGGACTTCAGAACGGCGATGATCTGGTGTTCGGTGAATCGTGCTTTGCGCATGGCGATCTCCTCCGGGGACATAATCAGTATGCCGGAAGATCTCTAAATGTGAATGGTCCGGTTAACCGGGGTACTTACACCTGCACAAAAAATCGCACGAAGTTTTAGGGTTGCGCTGCTGCCCCACCTTTTTCTCTAGCCGACTAGTGCACTTAGCACACCTCGTTTCTTTATCCTCTGCGCTGTGCCAGTATTACACTTGGCTGGCCCCTACGGCACACCGCTGCGCACTTATGCCAGAAACCTTCACAGAAACGGTACAATTCACTTACAGTTTATTCCTAATGCCCTGCGTTGCACTCTGTGCCACTCTTAACTACGCTCATAACACTTATGATGCTTAATGAGGGAATATATTATGAAAAAGACGATTATTGCGTTATCCGCCATTCTTCTGACTTCTACGGCGTTTGCCGCCACACACGCAACCGATGAAACCGTCGCTGACGCCAAAGCGGGCGCCAATACGGCGAAAGAGAAACTGCATCAGGCGCAGCATCAGGGTGAAGAGCAGCAGCTCAAAGCTAAACATGCTGCCGAAGGTAAAAGCGATAGCCTGACCAGCAAAGCGAGCGAGAACTCGCAGAAAGCCTGGAACAGCACCAAAGAAGGCACTGAAAAAGGTTGGGACGCCACCAAAGAAGGCGCGCAGAAAGGCTGGAACAAAACCAAAGAAGGTGCCAGCGATCTGAAGAAGAAAGTCTCTGAGTAATTTCTTCTAAAGTAGACAGCGATTGCTCTGCATTCATTTGAGTCAAAAACGCCTGGTGCACTGCATCAGGCGTTTTTACATCATAAGGATATTAATCCGCAGCGAACTTAGTTAAATTTCATTCGCAGGAGCTGCTCTCGCGGCATGGCAAATGGGATGGATTTGGCGCTGATGCAAATAGTTAATGATGTATCTTTGGTTGAGGTGCAACACGCAACGGACCGCGAACAGGCGAAATCAGAGGTATTACTCAGCGGTAGTTCTACCGGCATAATCATCCCCGGAAAAATCCTTGAGGCAGCAGTCAAAGTTACTGATAACCGCTATGTGCTGTTTGTCACGGATGATGTGCTCTACGAGGAATCACTGACTATTGTGCTAATTGATTCCTCTCAGGGCATTCAGGAAATTGTCACTATTGGCAATGAGTATAACTCCGGCACATTTGAGCAATTGCATATCAGTGACCATTCACTTCAGTTTCGTTTTATCGGTGATTATATCTGGGGCCTGACACTGGAAGATTCACCGAAATTCCAGTTGCCATTTTTCAGCGATCCGAAAGGTGTCTCCCGCAGTAAAGCATTTACCCGATTCATGAACATCTCGGCTTTACCCGCGTGATAAACACGAACTCATTCCCCCAAAAGGCCGCGATGCGGCCTTTTTTGTGCCTGCCAGCAACCGGATTGATACAAAACGCTGCGATCCCGCTCCTGGATTCGGGCAAATTCCTAATCAGTGATTGATTAATAAGCAGGCTGCGCGAATAGTAAGCGAACCGGCCATCGGGTGCCGGCACAAGGAGAAAGCACATGGGATATTACGTACTGAGAAAAAGTGATACAGCATTGTCGCAGAAATACTGGTTTGTGCTTAAAGCCAGCAACGGCGAAACCATCGCCACCAGCGAGATGTACAGTTCTAAACAGGCGGCGGAAAACGGCATCCGCTCGGTGCAGCAGAACGGTGCGTCGACCACCGTTCACGATGAGACCTGACTTCGCGCAGCCTGCGCAGTGATGAAAGAAGGGTTGTCACTGACCGTACAATAAGCCCGGAACCTAAAATAGCGGCGCAATGTATTACGCAATGAATCGCGCCGCTAAGCATCTCCGGCGAGCGGGTACCACGCAGTACCACAGGCCCCCACCCTCAATCGCCACCGACGCTTTGCATCGGCCGGCCTTTGCCCCTACACTTGCCGCATCGCCCTTAACCATTAATTAACTTTATGTCCGATACATTTCAACGCCAGCCGCTGCCCTTGCCGAATGGCCACAATAAAGTGCTGCTGCACTCCTGCTGCGCTCCCTGCTCGGGCGAAGTGATGGAAGCGATGCTGGCCTCCGGCATTGATTACACCATCTTCTTCTATAACCCGAACATCCATCCGCTGAAAGAGTACGAGCTGCGCAAAGAGGAGAACATCCGCTTTGCCGAGCAGTTTGGCGTGCCTTTTGTTGATGCGGATTATGACAAAGAAAACTGGTTCGAGCGCGCGCGTGGCATGGAGTGGGAGCCAGAGCGCGGCGTGCGCTGCACCATGTGTTTCGATATGCGCTTCGAGCGCACCGCGCTGTACGCGCATGAGCACGGTTTCCCGGTGATCACCAGTTCACTCGGCATTTCGCGCTGGAAGAATATGCAGCAAATCAATGACTGCGGCGTACGCGCGGCGGCGCGCTATCCGGATATGCTGTACTGGGAGTTTAACTGGCGTAAAGGCGGCGGTTCGTCGCGCATGATCGAGATCAGCAAGCGCGAGCGCTTCTATCAGCAGGAATACTGCGGCTGCATCTATTCGCTGCGTGATACTAACCGCCACCGCGTGGCGAGCGGTCGTGAACGTATCGAAATCGGCGTGCAGTACTATTCGCCGGATGAGTAAGAAAAAAACCTGCTGGCGCAAACCAGCAGGCTAATCATTACCAGCTCAGCAGCTGGCCGCAGTAATCCACGTAATGATGGCCGCCGCGCCCGCTAAACTGTTGCAGCTGCGTGACCATGCCCTGCGCACTCTCGATGACGGTAATATCCGCGCCCTCGCCGCCCATATCCGTTTTTACCCAGCCCGGATGCAATGACAGCAATGTGCTGCCCTGCGCGCGCATCTGCGTCGCCAGCGAGCGGCTCAGCATATTCAGCGCCGCTTTGCTGGCCGAGTAGAACGGCATCGCTGCGTCACGGTTCTCGTTGAGGCTGGCGAGACGCGACGTGGTCAGGCCCAGTACGCTCTGTTTATCGCGCAGCAGCGGCAGCAGGCTCTCCGCCAGGCGCACCGGCGCCACCGCATTGGTCAAGAACAGCTCGCTGAGCTGCGCATCGTCCACGTCGCGCAGCTGCGGTGCCTGCGGACCGATAATCCCGGCGTTGATCAGGATGCAATCAAAGGGTTCGTCGCCGAGCTGCCGGACCAGCGCGTCACGCTGCGTGCCATCGGTGATATCCAGCGCCAGCCACTGCAGCTGCGGATGCTGAAACGAAACCGCCGTGGAACGGTAGGTGGCGGTCACCTGCCAGCCCGCCTGCAGCAGCTGCTGCACCACCGCCAGGCCAATGCCTTTTGACGCCCCAATAATCAATGCTCGCTGTTGTTGGCTCATCTGTTCCTCGCTGGTTGCTGTACCACGAAAAAGGGCAGGATACCCTGCCCTGTTGTCCTTACCGGAACACTAACGTTAGCACGACGATGACCACCATAATTATCAGCAGGTGGCACACCGTTTTATCCAGGTTGCGTTGTTTCATTGCGCCTCCTGCACTCAGAACCACTGGCCAAAGCGCTTGATGTACAGCGTTTTCATGCCCTGCGCCACCAGGCAGTAGCCGAGCAGCGTGGCCAGCAGCCAGGGGAAATAGCTCCATGGCAGCGGCACCAGGCCGACCATCGCGCCGAGCGGCGAGAACGGCAGCAGAATGCCGGCAATCATTACGCAGGCGGTGGTCAGCAGCACCGGCAGCGCCGCACGGCTCTGGATAAACGGAATCTTGCGCGTGCGCAGCATGTGCACCACCAGCGTCTGCGACAGCAGCCCTTCCACAAACCAGCCGGACTGGAACAGCGACTGCATCGCTGGGGTATTCGCCGCGAACACGTACCACATCAGCGCAAAGGTGGTGATGTCAAAGATGGACGACGTTGGCCCAATCCACAGCATAAAGCGTTTGATGTTGCGCGCGTCCCATTTGCGCGGTTTGCGCAGGAACTCGCGATCCATTTTGTCCCACGGCAGCGCCAGCTGTGACAGATCGTACATCAGGTTCTGAATCAGCAGGTGAATCGCCAGCATCGGCAGGAACGGGATGAACGCGCTCGCCACCAGCACCGAGAACACATTGCCGAAGTTGGAACTGGCGGTCATGTTCAGGTACTTGATGATGTTGCCGAACGTCTCGCGCCCCTTCATCACGCCCTCTTCCAGCACCATTAAATCCTTTTCCAGCAGGATGATGTCAGAAGACTCTTTAGCGATGTCCGCCGCGCTGTCGACCGAGATCCCCACATCGGCGTCACGCAGCGCCGGCGCATCATTGATGCCGTCACCGAGAAAACCCACCGTATGGCCCTGCTGCTGCAGCGCACGCAGAATGCGTGACTTCTGCAGCGGCGTCAGTTTGGCAAACACCGAACTGCGCGCCGCGGCCTGCGCCAGCTGCTCATCGCTCATCGCCGCAATCGCCTCGCCGGTGAGGATCTCGCCACAGTCGATGCCCACCTGCTGGCAGATGCGCGCCGTCACTACCGGATTATCGCCGGTCAGCACTTTGACCGTTACGCCGTTCTCGTTCAGCGCGGTAATCGCCTTCGCCGCACTCTCCTTCGGCGGATCGAGGAAGGTCAGCAGCCCTTCGATGGTCAGCCCCTGTTCATCCGCGACGCTCAGCGCCTGTTGCAGGCCCGGCTCCGCCAGCGCACGGCTGGCCACCAGCAGCACGCGGAAGCCCTGCTGATTGTACTGATGCGCCAGCGCCAGCAGCTCCGCGCGACGGGTTTCATTGAGCGGCTGAATCAGTTTGCCTTCGCGCTCGGCACTGGCAATGCTCAGCATCTCCTCGACCGCACCCTTACAGATCAGCATCTGCTGGTTGAGGCGGCGATCGCGCACCACCACTGAAACGCGACGCCGCACAAAATCAAACGGCAGCTCATCCACTTTGCTGTAGTAGTCGCTCATGTCCGCGCTGATGCGCCCTTTGCCGTAGCGCAGGATGGCGCGATCCATCAGGTTTGGCGTGCCGCTCTGGTAATAGCTGTTGAGCCAGCTCAGCATCAGGACGCGCGAGTTCTCTACCCCGGCACAGTCGAGATGGTGCTCGAGGATAATGTTGTCCTGAGTCAGCGTGCCGGTTTTGTCGGTACACAGAATGTCCATGGCGCCGAGGTTCTGGATCGCGTTCAGGCGTTTGACGATCACTTTACGGCGCGACATAGCAATCGCCCCTTTGGCCAGATTCGAGCTGACAATCATCGGCAGCATTTCCGGCGTCAGCCCCACCGCTACCGCCAGCGCGAACAGCGAAGCATCCAGCCAGTCGCCTTTGGTCAGGCCGTTAATCAGCAGCACCACCGGCACCATCACCAGCATGAAGCGAATCAGCAGCCAGCTGACGCTGTTCACGCCGCGATCGAAGGCGGTTTGTGTGCGGTTACCAACAATCGATTTCGCCAGGCTGCCGAAGTAAGTTTCCCCGCCGGTGGCGACCACCACCGCTTTGGCGCTGCCGCTGGAGACGTTAGTGCCCATCAGGCATACGCTGCCCAGTTCCAGCAGCGACGCATCTTTGTCACTGGCGCTGGCCTGCTTGCTGGCCACGTGGCCGGTGACGTCATATTTCTCCACCGGCAATGATTCGCCGGTCAGAATTGCCTGGCTGATAAACAGATCGCGTGAGTCGAGCAGCCGCACATCGGCTGGCACCAGATCGCCCGCCGAGAGATAGATGATGTCACCCGGCACCAGGCTGGTAATGTCCACTTCCTGTTTCTGCGGCGCCTGCTGCGCCGATTCCCGGCGCAGTACGGTGGCGGTGGTACGCACCATCGATTTCAGCGCCTGTGCCGCTTTGTTGGTGCGGAATTCCTGCCAGAAGCGCAGCAAACCGCTGAGCGTTACCATCGTCACAATGATGATGACACCGGTCAGATCGGTCTCCTCGCCATGGCGCAGCGGCATCCAGTAGTCGGTGAAAAAGCTCACCAGCGCCAGCGCCAGCAGCACATAGATGAACGGATTATTGAAAGCCTGGATCAGCTGCACCAGCGCCGGTGGCGCTTTATCATGTTCCACCTGATTGCGACCATAAATCTGCAGCCGCGCTTCCGCTTCGCGCTCCAGCAGTCCCAGCGCATCGCTGCGCAGGCGCAGCAGCGTTTCGTCGGCGGTAAAAGCGGCTTCATCTTCAATCAGATAGCGTGCGGTTTTCTGACGTGCCGGGCGCACGGTGTTCCAGGCTTTTTTTTCCTGGTTGAGTTTCATGTCAGTCATGATGACATTCCTCGTTTATTTTTTTACGGCAATAACGGTCCCTGTGCGCCAGGCGCACAAGTTGAAAGTATTAATTGTCACGGCGTGACCGGATTAAATTAAAAATAACCTGTCGGGAATTTCCATATTACCTCCCGGAAATAATGGGCGAACAAAGTCGCTCGCTGAATAACGAGTGAAATAACATAATCCTGGATAACGCTGCGCGCAGCAGCAGCCTGAAGCGGCTTAACGCGCAGGGACGCTCAGCACGCTGAAGATCAGCGCGCGCATCGAGGCGGAGGAAAAAGGGCGTTTAAAATCATGTGCATGATGCTATTCCCACGGGCATCAACCCGTAACTGTGTCATTATCAGGGAACAATCATCAGAAAGAGGTGAGGATTGCTGCCCGCCATGTTGGCAAGCAGCGACAAAAGAATTCGCGCGTCAGCTTGCCTTGTATTGCCATCGATAAGGGTGACTGTCCAACTGAATTCTCCTGTGTGAAGTTGCGGCTATTATAGGAGGGCGAGAAGCGAAGTAAAGTTAATTATCCGGTGGTTCAGGTTGATTTAATTTTCGTTGCGATTTGGTTGATAAAGCGCGCGGGAATAAGGTGTGCCAGATTAATCCGACCGCATCACGCCCCCTTGCTTATAACTGAAGCGCACCGCTTAGAACCTTACGGCATATGCATAGCCATAAATTGACTATTCTTCACTGTAGCGCTCTCGTAAACTCGCGTTACTTTTTTAAGGCAAGGAAACAACATGAAAAAAATTATTCCCTCACTGCTGGCGCTGTCGCTGGTAGCCGCCTTCTCCGCGCAGGCCGCCACGCCGAAAGATACGCTGGTGATTGCGCAGTCTACGGATGATGCGGACAGCTTTGATCCGGCCCAGGGCTTTGAACTGACCACGGTGCAAGCGTTCACTAACATTTATCAGCGCCTGGTGCAGTCCGATCCGGCCAATCCGACCGATCTTAAGCCAACGCTGGCGACGTCGTGGCAGCCGGGCAGCGATAACCGCAGCCTGACGTTTGCGCTGCGCAAAGACGCGAAGTTTGCCAGCGGTAACCCGCTGCGCCCGGAAGATGTCATCTTCTCGCTGGGCCGCGTGGTGAAACTCAACCTCGATCCGTCCTTTATTCTGACCCAGCTCGGCTGGAACAAAGACAACGTCGACAGCTTCCTGAAAAAGGTCGATGAAGACCACGTACAGATTAGCTGGAGCGCCAACGTCAGCCCGGCCTACGTGCTGAGCCTGCTGTCCGCGCCGGTCTCCTCGATCGTTGATGAAAAAACCGCGCAGGCCAACGCCAAAAACGGTGATTTCGGCCACGCGTGGCTCGGCACCCACTCGGCCGGCAGCGGCCCGTTCCAGATTCGCAAAGTGGTGCTGCATGAAGCGATACTGCTTAGCGCCAACCCGACCTCACCGGCCGGTGCACCGAAGCTGAAAAACATTCTGATCAAAAACGTGCCGGAGCCGGCAGCGCGCCGTCTGCTGCTGGAACAGGGCGATGTCGATATCGCGCGTAACCTCGGTGCTGACCAGATCGCTGCGCTGAAGGGCAAAGCCGGCGTGAAGACCGAAGCGATTCCGATGGCGTCGCTCTACTACATTCAGTTCAACGTCGGTGCCAATCCGGTACTGAAGAACCCGGCGCTGTGGGAAGCAGCACGCTACCTGTTCGACTATAAAGGTATCGCCAATGACCTGCTGAAAGGCCAGTTTGAAGTGCACCAGACCTTCCTGCCGAAGGGTTTCCTCGGTGCGCTGAACGACACGCCTTACAGCTACGATCCGGAGAAAGCCAAAGCGATTCTGCAAAAGGCCGGCCTGACCAACGTGAGCTTTAAGCTCTCCACCAGCAATCAGCCTCCGTACCTTGATATCGCGCAGGCGCTGCAGGGCAGCTTCGCCAAAGGCGGCGTGAAGGTGGAAGTGCAGCCGGGCTTAAGCTCTGAAGTCTCCACCCGCGTGAAGGCCCATCAGTATGAAGCTACGCTCAACGCCTGGGGCGCGGATTATTTCGACCCGAACACCAACGCTGCGTCCTTCGCATACAATCCGGAAGATGGCAGCAAAACCATTGCTTACCGTTCAGACTGGCACATCCCGGAGCTGAGCAAACAGACGCTGGCGGCGACGGCCGAAGCCGACAGCAATAAGCGCGTTGCGCTTTATCAGGCGATGCAGCGCGAAGTGCTGAAGAACTCGCCGTACGTGATTGGCCTGCAGGCGCGTAACCTGATTGCGCTGCGCGACAATCTGCAGGGCTATGTGCAGGGGATCAACCCGGACATGGTGTATTACGCGCAGGTTTCGAAGTAATGGCAGCGTCAGCGTCATCGGCCGGGTTCGCCCGGCCACTCTGGCAGCGCTTCAGCCGCCTCGTCACCAGCCTGCTGTCGCTGCTGGTGACGCTCGTGGGTTTGTTAGCGTTTACTTTCATGCTGTCGCACCTGTCGCCAGTCGACCCGGTGCAGCAAATCGCCGGCGATCACGCCAGCGAAGCCACCTATGCTCAGGTGCGTCACGACCTCGGGCTGGATCAGCCGGTGCTGGTGCAGTTCTGGCGCTATATCAGCCATCTGGCGCAGGGTAATCTCGGCCTGTCGCACCTGACCAATCAACCGGTCAGCGCCGACCTGATGCGCACCTTCCCCGCCACGCTTGAGCTGGCAACCTGTTCGATGATTTTCGCCGCGGTGTTCGGCGTGACGCTCGCGCTGCTGGCGGCGTGGAAACCGGGCAGCGTCATCGATAACGTGGCGCGCTTTATCTCGCTGCTGGGCTACTCGGTGCCGGTGTTCTGGCTCGGCCTGCTGGGCCTGCTGCTGTTCTATGCGGTGCTGCACTGGTCCGCCGGTCCGGGCCAGCTGGATGATATCTGGATTTATACCCTCGAGCCGAAGACCGGCTTTGTACTGATTGATAGCTGGCTCTCCGGCGATGCAGAAATGTTCCGCAACGCGATTGCCCATCTGTGGCTGCCGGTGGTGATTCTCGGCCTGCTGGCGATGGCGGGCATCACGCGTTTGCTGCGCGCGGCGCTGCTGGAAGAGAGCAGCAAAGAGTATGTGGTGCTGGCACGCGCCAAAGGTGCTGGCCGGGCGCGCATTCTGCTGCGACATATTTTCCCCAACGTGCTGGGCACGCTAATCACCGTTATCGCCCTCTCCTACGCCACGCTGCTGGAAGGGTCCGTGCTGACGGAAACCGTATTCGCCTGGCCGGGCGTCGGTCGCTACATGACCAACGCGCTGTTTTCCGCGGATGTTCCGGCGATTCTCGGCGCTACGTTGCTGATTGGCAGCTGCTTTATCCTGCTCAACGCCGTGGCCGACGCCCTCACCTGGTTAACCGATCCGAGAACCCGATGACTCAACAACTTCATGAACTGGAAACCGTGCGCCCGCGCCGGCGCCGGGCGCGTATCACCTCGCTGACCATCGGCCTGACGCTGGTGACCGTGCTGGTGGCCATGGCGCTGCTGGCGCCGCTGCTGGCACCGTTCGATCCTAACGCGCAGGTGATTGAACAGCGTCTGCTGGCGCCGTCGGCGCTGCACTGGTTCGGCACCGACGGCTTCGGGCGCGATTTATTGTCGCGCGTGATTTACGGCGCACGTCCGACGCTGCTGCTGGTGTCGCTGATTCTGGTGCTGACCATTCCGGTTGGCCTATTAGTCGGCATCACCGCCGGCTACGTCGGCGGCTGGACCGAACGCGTGCTGATGCGCATCACCGATATTTTCCTGTCGCTGCCCAACCTGGTGATTGCGCTGGCGCTGGTGGCGATGCTGGGCCCGGGCCTGATGAACGGCGCGCTGGCGCTGGCGCTCACCAGCTGGCCGCCGTTTGCCCGGCAGGCTCGCGCGGAAACCCTGGCGCTGCGCCGCAGCGATTACCTCGCCGCCGCGCGCATGCAGGGCATTACCGGCCTGCGCCTGATGTTTGGCCACATTCTGCCGCTCTGCCTGCCCACCGCCGTGGTGCGTGCCGCGCTGAGCCTTGGCGGCATTATTCTTTCTGCCGCCGGGCTGGGCTTCCTCGGCATGGGCGTACAGCCGCCAACCGCCGAATGGGGCTCGATGGTGGCAGAAGGCAGTAAAGTGATTTTCGACCAATGGTGGGTGGCGGCAGCGCCCGGCGCAGCCATTCTGTTCGCCAGCCTGGCGTTTAACCTGACAGGCGACGGCCTGCGTGACCGACTGGATACCCGCCATGCCAAATGATCTGTTAATTGATGCGCAGGGGCTGACGATTCGCAGCCACGACGCGCTGCTGGTGGATAACATCAGCTTTACCCTTGGCCGCGAACGCGTGGCGCTGGTCGGTGAATCCGGCTCGGGCAAATCCCTGACCGCCCGTGCGCTGATGGGCCTGCTGTCGCCCGCACTGCAATTGCAGGCTGACCGGCTGCAGGTGGCGGGCGCAGACGCCCTGCACCTGCGCGAGCGCGACTGGATTGGCCTGCGCGGCGGCAAAGTGGCGATGGTCATGCAGGATCCGAAATACGCGCTCAACCCGACGCGCACCATTGGCTGGCAGGTTGAAGAGCCGCTGGTGCTGCACCGCAAGCTGAGCCGTACCGAACGCAAAGAGAAAGTGTGCGAGATGCTGGACGCGGTGGGCCTGCCCGAGCCGCGCCAGCTGATGAAGCGCTATCCGCATCAGCTCTCCGGCGGCATGGGCCAGCGCGTGATGCTGGCGATCGCACTGATTACCGATCCCGATCTGCTGATTGCCGATGAGCCGACCTCGGCGCTCGATCACGCCATGCGCGATCAGGTGCTGGCGCTGATTCGTCGCCTGGTGGAGCAGCGCAATATGGGCCTGCTGCTGATCAGTCACGATCTGCAACAGGTCTCCGAGCACTGTCAGCGGGTGATGGTGATGTACAAAGGCCGCCTGCTGGACACCCTGCCGGCGGCGCAGCTGTCGGACGCCAGCCATCCTTATACCCGCACGCTGTGGGCCTGCCGTCCGGGTAAAGCCACGCACGGCGAACGGCTGCCGATGCTGGATCGCGCGGCGCTGGAGAAGATGCATGATTGAATTAGCTAACCTGAGCGTCTCGCACAAACAGGGTTATGAGCTGCGCACCGTGGTGCACGATGTGAACCTGCAGGTGGCGGCCGGCGAATGTTTCGGCCTGGTAGGCCCTTCCGGCTGCGGTAAATCGTCGCTGCTGTGGGTGATGGCCGGACTGAATCCCCACTGGCGCGGCCAGATGACGCTGGCAAACACCGCCGTGCAGCCGGGCAAACCCTTTACCGGCCAGCTGCGGCGTGATGTGCAGATGGTGTTTCAGGATCCGTACGCGTCGCTGCATCCGCGCCACCGGCTGCGCCGCACGCTGGCGGAACCGCTTAAGCTGCTGCGACGCGATAACATCGACGATCGCATCAACGCGGGCTTCCGCCATGTCGGGCTGGATCCGGCGCTGGCGGATCGCTATCCACATCAGCTGTCCGGCGGACAGCGTCAGCGCGTGGCCATCGTGCGCGCCCTGCTGCTGGAGCCTAAGATCCTGCTACTGGATGAGCCGACGTCGGCGCTGGATATGTCGGTGCAGGCCGAGATCCTGAATCTGCTTAACGATCTGAAACAGAAGGATGGCCTGACGATGGTGCTGGTCAGCCACGATCCTGACGTCATCGACCATATGTGCGATCGCGCCGCGCGCATGGCGCAGGGCCGGATTGTTGGTTAGCATGAGCGCAACGCGGCGCGGTTGATCCTGCGGGTAAATTGCGCCGCTGCCCAACAGCCATTCAGTCATCTAAAGGAACACCGTATGACGGTAAAATTACGTCCGCTGGAGCGGGAAGATCTGCACTTTGTCCATCAGCTGGATAACAACGCCAGCGTAATGCGCTACTGGTTTGAAGAGCCGTACGAAGCATTTGTGGAGCTTTCTGACCTGTATGACAAGCACATCCACGATCAGACCGAACGGCGCTTTGTGGTGGAACACGACGGGCAGAAAGCCGGGCTGGTCGAGCTGGTGGAGATCAACCATGTGCATCGCCGGGCGGAGTTTCAGATCATCATCGATCCGGCGCATCAGGGTAAAGGCTTAGCCAGCAAGGCGGCAAAGCTGGCGATGGATTACGGCTTTTCGGTGCTCAATCTCTACAAGCTGTATCTGATTGTCGATCAGGAGAACGAGAAGGCGATTCATATCTACACCAAGCTCGGTTTTGAGGTGGAAGGCGTGCTCAAGCACGAGTTTTTCATCAACGGCGAGTACCGCAACACCATCCGCATGTGCATTTTCCAGCAGCAGTATCTGGCGCAGCACAAATCCGGTAATGTGATGGTGAAACCGACCGCGCAATAATAACCATCGGCACGAACCGTAGCGGCGCAATTTATTGCGCGTATTTAACTCAGCGCGATAAATCGCGCCGCTACGCGTCCTTGCAAATTATCCGCCGCGCGCGCCGACCACGTTGAGATGCGGCTGCGGGTGCGCTGGCTTCAGGTCATACATGCCGCCATAAAACGGATCGACCACCAGCCAGCCGGGGAAACCGAGCAGCGGGATATTGCCCAGCACGTACCACAGGTTGGCGCTGGCCTCGATGGGCAGCGTCAGCGGCACATAGCCCGGACTCTCCAGCATCACCTGATAATGTTTCTTACCAAAATAGGTGCCGTTGGATTTCGCCAGATCCACCGTCTGCGGCGTGTAGCCCTGCGCCACCGCGCGGCCGGTTTCATCCTGTACGGTGAAACGCGCGCCCTGCGGCACAGAGTCAATTTTTACCGGTTGCGTTTCGGTGCCGACAATGGTGGCACAGCCGCTCAGCAGCAGCGCACAGGCGGGAAGAAGATGTCGCAGGTTCATAGCAGGTCCGCTTCAGAATCAGAAAGGACAGTCTAAACTGCCCTCTCTGCCTTTTCACTCGCCTCAATCGCGCTATCAGTGGCGCTTTTCTGCGCTTTATTACGGTTGACAACAGGCGGCAATCGCCGCGATATCCTGTGGCGTGGTGCGGCAGCAGCCGCCAATCAGCCGTGCGCCCGCCTGTTGCCACTCGGGGAACTTATCGTGCAGCGTGCAGCCAGACGGCGCCGAGTGCCAGCTTTTGCTGACCGCATCATACTGCTCGCCGGAGTTAGGATAGACCAGCAGCGGCTTGTCCGTCAGCGCCTGCAGCGTTTGCAGCGCCGGCGTCACACTCTCCAGCGCCACGCAGTTCAGGCCGACAGCGACCACCTGCGGCGCGGCATTGATCACTTCCGCCACCTTGCTCAGTGGCGTGCCGTCACTCAGGTGTTGCGCATCGCGCAGCGTGAAGGAGAACCACGCGCTGCTCTGCGGGAACTCCGCCAGCAGGCTAATCAGCGCCTGAATTTCACCAAACGACGGCAGCGTTTCACACGCCAGCAAATCCACGCCCGCCTCCAGCAGCGCCGCCACGCGCGGACGGTGGAAGTCCTTCATTTCGGCAGCCGGCAAGGCGTAATCGCCGCGATATTCCGCGCCGTTAGCCAGATAAGCGCCATAAGGACCGACCGAACCGGCCACCAGCAGCGGTGCCTCGCTGCCTGAAGCGGCACGGTAATCGTCGCGCGCCCGCTGCGCCAGCACCACACTCTGGCGGATCAGCGCGCTGGCCTGGCCGCTATCCAGTCCGCGGGCGGCGAAGCCCAGCGGCGTCGCCTGATAGCTGGCGGTGATCGCCACGTTAGCGCCGGCGGCGAAGTAGTCATAGTGCACCTGATAAATCAGCTCGGGATTTTCCATCAGCACCTTGGCCGACCACAGCGCATCGGCCAGATCACAGCCGCGCGCTTCCAGTTCCGTCGCCAGCGCGCCATCCAGAATCAGGGTATCAGTGTGGGTCAGCGCCGCAGCGATTGGGTTACGCGACATCATCGGCCTCCTTAGCGTTGAGAGAGTGTTGGCGTTTCTGCGTCAGATAATAAGCAGCGTAGCAGAACAGTACAAAAGGAATGCCGCACCACAGCGCGATGCGCTGTGACGGGTCAAAGGCCAGCCCGACGCACGCCAGCAGGCACAGAACAAATCCGAGGATCGGCACCAGCGGATAGAACGGCGCGCGGTACGCCAGCTGCTGCAGCGCATTGCCCGCCTGCAGATAGCGACGGCGGAACATGTAGTGTGAGGCGCAGATACTGAGCCACACCGCCACCACGGCAAAGCCGGAAATTGCTGACAGCGCCACAAACACCGTATCCGGGGCGATCACGCTGGAAAACAGCGCCAGCAGGCCGCCGAGCATACTGACGGTGATCGCCAGCAGTGGAATGCCGCGCCGGTTTACCCGGGCGAAGCAGCGCGGCAGCGTGTTCTCATTGGCCAGCGACCACAGCATCCGTCCTGATGCGTACAGCCCGGAGTTCGCCGCTGACAGGATCGCGGTAAGGATCACGAAGTTGAAAATATCCGCTGCGTACGGAATGCCGATCTTTTCGAACACCAGTACAAACGGACTTTTGACGATGCCGGCCTGCTCCATCGGGATCAGCGCCGCCAGCACGAAGACCGTACCGATAAAGAAGATGATCAGACGTGCCACGGTGGTGCGAATCGCCAGCGGCAGCGCTTTCTGCGGCTGCTCGGTTTCACCCGCCGCGATGCCGATCAGCTCGGTACCGGAGAAGGCAAAATTCACCGCCACCATGGTCATCAGAATCGGCAGCGTACCGTGCGGCAGCCAGCCGGAAGCGGTCAGATTGTGTAACCCCGGCGCCGCGCTGCCGTCTTTCATTGGGATGAAACCTAACATCGCCGCCGCGCCCAGCACGATAAAGGCAATGATAGTGATCACCTTGATGATGGAGAACCAGAATTCCCCTTCGGCAAAGAAACGCGTCGAGACAATGTTCAGCAGATAAATGGCGACACAGAACACCAGGCACCACAGCCACACCGGCACCGTCGGAAACCAGTACTGCATGCAGAAACCGGCGGCGGTCAGGCTGGAGCCGAGCGCCACCGTCCAGGTGAGCCAGTAGAGCCAGGCCACGGTGTAACCGGTCGCCGGGCTGAGGTAGCGCGCGGCGTAGACGTGAAACGCGCCGGTTTCCGGCATCGCCACCGCCAGTTCGCCAAGACACACCATCACCAGCCATACCACCAGCGCACCAATCAGATAGGCCAGCAGCGTGCCCGCTGCGCCGGTGGTGGAGATGATGTAGCCGGTGTTGAAAAACAGCCCGGTGCCAATCACGCCGCCGAGCGACAGCATCACCAGATGCCGCACCTTCATGCTGCGCTTGAAGTTTGCCTGCGAAGGCGTCGGTTCAGTTTGCATTCTATATATCCATATGGACGTCTAAACTTCTATATGGACACAGAGTTATACGCATCCGCGCGGCAATTTGCAACGTGGTAAAGGGAAAGGATTGAGGGAGATGCGGACGGCCCCGCCGCGACGGGGCCCATGAATCAGGCGCCGAAGACGCCCTGCAGATAACGCTCAAGCGCCATGCGCGAGCTAAAACCGTGCGGAATGCCGTAATGCTCCTGCGAATCTCCCATCAGGTAGAGGGGGAACTGCGTGTAGTGGTCGCAGGTTTTCATTTCTGATGCGGGTTCAGCAAAGTGCTGACTTTTCTCTTTCAGGGTGGGATGAATGATCAGCGCTGTGCGCCCCATGCGGGCTTCGCGATTCACATAGACGTAGTTTTCGCCACGGCGATAACCATAAGTTTTGGGTGTCAGGACGTCCATTTCGAACCCTGCTTTTTCCAGTACGCGCGCTACCTCATCCGGACGTAAATACATGCTTGCTCCTCTCTTCTCACAGCCCCGCAACCTTACAACAGCACGGCTGCGCAGGACATTCGGAATTTCCCTAAAGCCTGGCACACGGCTGCGTTTAGTCACGTTTCGTCTACACTTAGTATTGCGTTTTAAATCAAAGGGAGCGAAAAATGTTTAATCGAACCAGCAAAAACGATGACATTGATATTAATCAGGATGTAAACGAACTGGCCGATTCACTGGAGGCCTTGCTGAAATCTTACGGCAGTGAAGCCAAAGATGAAGTGGACAGCGCACGCAGCCAGGCGCAGGCCCTGCTGAAGCAGACGCGCGCTAAACTGAACGGCAGTGGCAGCCGTGTGACCCAGGCCGCACGCGATGCCGGTTACCAGGTGGATGCCTATGTGCATGACAAGCCGTGGTACGGCGTCGGCATCGGTGCTGCTGTCGGGCTGGTACTGGGCGCCCTGCTGATGTCGCGCCGTTAAGCCGCAAACCCCCTCTCAGAAGCCTCGCAGACGCGGGGCTTTTTTTTGCGCGTTAGCACGCCGATCCGGTTGCTGACAGGCGGGTCAAAATTGCCGCCATACCCTTTACAAAAATCTTTTTCCGCCGCCAGGGCGCATGATCGCTGGCGTTAGCCATAATCCGACGGCCTAAATCACAAAACCCTATATCTGGTGAGCTTGACCGCCAATACCACTACATCTAGTATTCAACACATCAACTCGCTACCAGATGTCAGCAGGGACGACGTTCGCAGCAAAAGGGTTTTTGCTTCGTATCTCGCAACCTGACCACTCAAAGAGGGAAATACGAATCATGCGCATTATTATTTACACTAAGAACCAGTGTGTCCAGTGCGACGCGACGAAAAATGCCCTGGACCGCAGTGGCATCGACTACCAGCTGATTAACCTCGATACCCAACCGGAAGCCATTGATCACCTCAAATCGCTCGGCTATCGCCAGGTGCCGGTGGTCATGACCCACAACGACCACTGGAGCGGCTTCCGTCCCGACAAAATCGCCGGCCTGCGCCAGCTCGCTGCCGTCGGGGGATAAGTGATGTTTCCACTGGTCTATTTTTCCAGCCAGTCGGAAAACACGCACCGGTTTATCACCCGTCTCGGCCTGCCTGCGCGGCGTATTCCGCTCGACGCCACGCAGCGCCTGCACATCGACCAGCCCTACATTTTAGTGGTGCCGAGCTACGGCGGCGGCAGCGCGCGTGGAGCAGTGCCGAAACAGGTGATTCAGTTCCTTAATGATGACGCCAACCGGCGCGGTATTCGCGGCGTAATTGCTGCGGGCAATCGCAACTTTGGCGCGGGCTTCTGCCTGGCGGGCGACATCATTGCGCAGAAATGTCAGGTTCCTTATCTCTACCGCTTTGAGCTGATGGGAACCGCCGACGATATTGCCCATGTTAAAGCGGGAGTGACCCAATTTTGGCAACGACAGACACCCTGAACAGCACCCAGCTGGACTACCACGCGCTCAACGCGATGCTGAACCTGTATGACGCCGATGGCCGCATCCAGTTCAGCAAAGATCATGAAGCCACACGCCAGTTTTTCCTGCAGCACGTCCAGCCGAACAGCGTGCCATTTGCCTCGCCTGGCGAGCGTCTGCACTATCTGGTGGCCGAAGGCTATTATGAAGCCGGGGTACTGAACCAGTACGATTTCGCCTTCCTGTGCCAGCTGCATGAAGAGGCTGACGCCTGGGGCTTCCGTTTTCACACCTTCCTCGGTGCGTGGAAGTTTTATACCAGCTACACGCTGAAAACCTTCGACGGCAAACGCTATCTGGAAACCTTTGAGCAGCGCGCCTGTATGGTGGCGCTGACGCTGGCGCGCGGTAATGAAACGCTGGCGCGCGAACTGCTGGCCGAGATGCTGAGCGGTCGCTTCCAGCCGGCTACCCCCACCTTCCTCAACTGCGGTAAACAGCAGCGCGGCGAGCTGGTTTCCTGCTTCCTGCTGCGCATTGAAGACAACATGGAGTCGATTGGCCGCGCGGTGAATTCGGCGCTGCAGCTGTCGAAGCGCGGTGGCGGCGTGGCGTTTCTGCTCTCCAACCTGCGTGAATCCGGCGCGCCGATTAAGCGCATTGAAAATCAGTCGTCCGGCGTAATCCCGGTGATGAAGATGCTGGAAGATGCGTTCTCCTACGCCAACCAGCTCGGTGCGCGTCAGGGCGCGGGCGCGGTGTGGCTGAATGCGCACCATCCGGATATCCTGCGCTTCCTCGATACCAAGCGTGAAAACGCTGACGAGAAGATCCGCATCAAAACGCTGTCGCTCGGCGTGGTGATCCCGGATATCACCTTCCAGCTGGCCAAAGAGAACCGCGATATGGCGCTGTTTTCGCCTTATGACGTTGAGCGTATTTACGGCAAGGCGTTTGGTGATATCAGCATCAGCGAGCACTACGAGGCGATGCTGGCCGACGATCGCATCCGCAAAACCTTCATCAAGCCGCGCGACTTCTTCCAGACGCTGGCAGAAATTCAGTTTGAATCCGGCTATCCCTACATCATGTATGAGGACAGCGTGAACCGCAGCAACCCGATTGCCGGCCGTATCAACATGAGTAACCTGTGTTCGGAGATCCTGCAGGTTAACAGCGCCAGCGAGTTTCACAATGACCTGAGCTATCGCCGCGTTGGCAAAGATATCTCCTGTAACCTCGGCTCCCTGAACATCGCCCACGCCATGGACTCGCGCAATCTGGCGCAGACCGTGGAAGTGGCGGTGCGCGCGCTGACGGCGGTTTCTGAGATGAGCGACATCACCTCCGTGCCGTCGGTGGCGGAAGGCAATCGGCGTTCACACGCCATCGGCCTCGGGCAGATGAACCTGCACGGCTATCTGGCACGTGAAGGCATGGCTTACGGTTCGCCAGAGGCGCTGGATTTCACCAACCTCTATTTCTACTGCGTGACATATCACGCCCTGCGCACCTCCAGCCTGCTGGCGCAGGAGCGTGGCGCGCGCTTTGACGGCTTTGCGCAGTCGCAGTACGCCAGCGGCGCCTATTTCGACAAATATACCCAACACAGCTGGCAACCGCGCACCGCGCGCGTGGCGCAGATTTTTGCCGATGCCGGCATCGCCCTGCCCGACCAGGCGGACTGGCTGGCGCTGCGTGCGTCGGTGATGCAGCACGGTTTATATAACCAGAACCTGCAGGCGATCCCGCCGACCGGTTCCATCTCTTACATCAACCACGCCACGTCGAGCATCCACCCGATTGTGTCGCGCATTGAGATCCGTAAAGAGGGCAAAACCGGCCGCGTGTATTACCCGGCTCCGTTTATGACCAATGACAACCTTGCGCTGTATCAGGATGCCTACCAGATTGGTCCCGAAGCGATTATCGATACCTATGCCGAAGCCACCCGGCACGTCGATCAGGGCCTGTCGCTGACGCTGTTTTTCCGCGACGACGTCACAACGCGCGATATCAACAAAGCGCAGATTTACGCCTGGAAGAAAGGCATCAAAACCCTCTATTACATTCGACTGCGTCAGATGGCGCTACAAGGCACGGAGGTACAGGGCTGCGTCTCCTGTGCACTGTGATGATGACTATGCAACTTAAACAGATTCAGGCGATTAACTGGAACCGTATCCAGGACGAGAAAGACCTCGAAGTGTGGAACCGTCTCACCAGCAACTTCTGGCTGCCGGAGAAGGTGCCGCTGTCCAACGATCTGCCGGCGTGGCAGTCGCTCGACCACCAGCAGCAGCAGCTGACGATTCGCGTATTTACCGGTTTGACGCTGCTCGACACCATTCAGAACGTGATTGGTGCACCGGGACTGATGGAAGATGCGCTGACGCCGCACGAAGAGGCGGTGCTGTCGAACATCAGCTTTATGGAAGCGGTGCACGCGCGCTCGTACAGCTCGATCTTCTCTACGCTGTGTAACACCGCCGACGTGGATGCCGCATACCGCTGGAGCGAAGAGAATGCCGCGCTGCAGAACAAGGCGAAGATCGTGCTGCAACACTACTGCGCCAACGATCCGCTGAAGAAGAAAATCGCCAGCGTGTTTCTGGAATCGTTCCTGTTTTACTCCGGCTTCTGGCTGCCGATGTACTGGTCAAGCCGCGGCAAGCTGACCAACACCGCCGATCTGATTCGGCTGATCATCCGCGACGAAGCAGTGCACGGCTATTACATCGGCTACAAGTATCAGAAGGCGCTGGAAAGCGTTGACGACGCACGCCGCGCTGAGCTGCAACAGTTCGCCATCGATTTACTGCTGGCGCTGTATGAAAACGAACTGGCGTACACCGAAGCGCTGTATGCCGACGTGGGCTGGGCCGAAGAGGTGAAAACCTTCCTGCATTACAATGCCAACAAGGCGCTGATGAACCTCGGTTACGAAGCACTGTTCCCGGCGGAGCTGACGGCGGTGAACCCAGCGATTCTGTCGGCGCTGTCGCCCAACGCCGATGAAAACCATGATTTCTTCTCGGGTTCCGGCTCGTCCTATGTGATGGGCAAAGCGGTAGAAACCGAGGACGAGGACTGGAATTTTTAGTTGCGTGCGGTAAGCGGTGCGCATCAATGCGCCCCCTACGGTGGGGTTAATCATGTCGTATGGCATAGCCCCGTCAGTTAAGTTGATGCATCTGTAGGGTCGGCATTCATGCCGACCGGAATCCGCCCCCAGCGGTTAGGTTGATGATGCATCCACAGGGTCGGCATTTATGCCGACCAGGTTAGTTTCATACCGTTCCCACCACGTTCTGCCCCTTCATTTTTCTTTCCTGAATTCTCGTCGTCATCCCAAAATAACGTTAATTCAGCGCGTGATTATTTTACCTATTTAGCGCCATTCATCGCCGGAATATTTCGCCTGACTAAACGTGATTTGTCCGCCTTCCGGCAATAATTCTGGCCGAAAGCGGTTTAATTTCACAAAAAATTCAGAAAAAAAATTATCCCGCCTCATCCCTTGCAGGCACTGGAATTAGCCACTGTCGCGCCATACGTGTCACGCCAGATATTTCCGT
This sequence comes from Pantoea dispersa, assembly GCF_035783935.1. Lineage (GTDB taxonomy): Bacteria > Pseudomonadota > Gammaproteobacteria > Enterobacterales > Enterobacteriaceae > Pantoea > Pantoea dispersa_C. The sequence goes on from NZ_JALKOV010000013.1 coordinate 133,931, forward strand.
CAAGGGTTGTCAGATAATCTCACTATGCTACGGTATAGGCGCTTAAATTTACGCAGGGTACAACAAGAAATAGTCAGACATTTAACCAGGAATTTCATTACTGCATGGCAATTAAACTCGAAGTAAAGAATTTATATAAGGTATTTGGCGATTACCCGGAAAAGGCATTTAAACTGATTGATAAAGGCGAGAGTAAAGAGAGTATTCTGGCGAAAACCGGCCTCTCACTCGGCGTCAAAAATGCCAGTCTGGCCATTGAAGAAGGCGAGATCTTTGTCATCATGGGGTTGTCCGGCTCCGGCAAGTCCACCATGGTTCGCCTTCTCAATCGTCTGATCGAGCCGACTCGCGGCCAGGTGATTATTGATGGTGTCGATATTGCCCAAATATCCGACGCGGAATTGCGTGAAGTACGCAGAAATAAAATCAGTATGGTATTCCAGTCTTTCGCACTGATGCCGCACATGACGGTGCTAAATAATACCGCCTTTGGCATGGAATTAGCCGGCGTGGCGCTGCAGGAACGGCAGGAAAAAGCGCTCGACGCGCTGCGTCAGGTCGGACTGGAAAATTATGCCCACGCCTGGCCCGATGAACTTTCTGGCGGAATGCGTCAGCGTGTTGGATTAGCCCGCGCACTGGCGATTAATCCGGATATATTGCTAATGGACGAAGCCTTTTCCGCACTTGATCCGTTAATTCGCACAGAAATGCAGGATGAACTGGTAAAGCTGCAGGCAAAACATCAGCGCACCATCGTCTTTATTTCCCACGACCTCGATGAAGCGATGCGTATTGGCGACCGCATTGCCATTATGCAGGGCGGCGAAGTGGTGCAGGTCGGTACGCCGGATGAAATCCTCAATAATCCGGCCAACGATTATGTGCGCACCTTCTTCCGCGGCGTGGATATCAGTCACGTCTTTAGCGCCAAAGATATCGCCCGCCGCAGCGCCGGCGCGCTGATTCGCAAGGCCGCCGGTTTCGGCCCGCGTTCGGCGATCAAACTGCTGCAGGATGAAGACCGCGAATATGGCTACGTACTGGAGAAACAGAAATTTATCGGCGTCGTCTCCACGGATTCGCTGAAAGCGGCACTCGCCGCCGGTGAAGGGCTGGATAACGCGCTGCTCGACGCACCGCTGGCGGTTCCTGCCGATACCTCGCTCAATGATTTGCTCTCTCACGTCGCGCAGGCGCCCTGCGCGGTGCCGGTGATCGGTGAAGATCAGCAGTACGTCGGTATCATTTCCAAAAGCATGCTATTGCGGGCTTTAGATCGTGAAGGAGCCCAGCCATGAGTGCACACAACGCCACCCCGTGGGAAAGCGCCAGCCAGACCAGCGCACCACCCGCCGCCAGTGATGCCGCCGCATCCAGTAGCGATCCGTGGTCCGCAGCGGGCAGCAGTACTCCGGCCGACAACAGCGCCAGCGCCGCCGATGCCTGGGGCAACGCCGCCGGCAGTACATCGGATGCCGCCAGCAGTGGTGGACACGATGCCGCCAGCAGCGCGGCCAGCAGCAGTGACTGGCTGAGCAGCGCGCCGGCTCCCGAGCCGGAGCACTTCAGCCTGCTGGATCCGTTCCACACCACGCTGATTCCGCTGGATCGCTGGGTCACCGAAGGCATCGACTGGGTGGTTACCCACTTCCGTCCGCTGTTTCAGGGCATTCGCGTGCCGGTGGATTATATTCTCAGCGCCTTCCAGCAACTGCTGATGGGCCTGCCTGCGCCGGTGGCGATTGTCGTGTTCGCGCTGATTGCCTGGCAGATAGCCAGCCCGGCGATGGGCGTCGCCACGCTGATATCGCTGGTGCTGATTGGCATGATCGGCGCCTGGTCACAGGCGATGGTAACGCTGGCGCTGGTGCTCACCGCCCTGCTGTTCTGCGTGCTGATTGGCCTGCCGCTTGGCATCTGGCTGGCGCGCAGTGAGCGCGCGGCGCGTATCGTGCGGCCACTGCTGGATGCGATGCAAACCACGCCGGCGTTCGTCTATCTGGTGCCCATCGTCATGCTGTTTGGTATCGGCAACGTGCCTGGCGTGGTGGTGACGATTATCTTCGCCCTGCCGCCGGTGGTGCGTCTCACCATACTCGGCATCAAGCAGGTGCCGGCTGATCTGATTGAAGCCAGTGAATCTTTCGGTGCCAGCCCACGCCAGATGCTGTTCAAGGTCCAGCTGCCGCTGGCAATGCCAACCATCATGGCCGGCGTCAATCAGACGCTGATGCTGGCGCTGTCAATGGTGGTCATCGCCTCAATGATTGCCGTTGGCGGTCTGGGCCAGATGGTGCTGCGCGGTATTGGTCGCCTGGATATGGGCCTCGCCAGCGTCGGCGGCGTCGGTATCGTGATTCTCGCCATCATCCTCGACCGGCTGACGCAGTCGGTTGGTCGCGACAGCCGCAGCCGTGGCAGTCGCCACTGGTACAGCAGCGGCCCGCTGGGTTTGTTGCTGCGCCCATTCAGTAAAAAAGCCTGATTTCTTTGGGCGGCCGCTGCGGTCGCCCGTCTCCGACGTCACACGTAAAATAAGGAATGACTATGCGCAAGACAGCTCTATTCGCCGCCGTCCTGACCACGGTTGCCGCGACGCACGTGTCCGCCGCCGACCTTCCGGGCAAAGGCATTACCGTTAAACCGGCTCAGAGTACCATTTCCGAAGAGACCTTCCAGACGCTGCTGGTGAGCCGCGCGCTGGAGAAGCTGGGCTACACCGTTGAGAAGCCAAGTGAAGTGGATTACAACGTGGCTTACACCACCATTGCCGCCGGTGATGCCACGTTTATCGCCACCAACTGGCAGCCGCTGCATGACGACATGTATAAAGCCGCTGGCGGTGATAATAAATTTTATCGTCAGGGCACCTACGTTAGCGGTGCCGCGCAGGGTTACCTGATCGACAAGAAAACCGCCGATCAGTATCACATCACCAACATTGAGCAGCTGAAGGATCCGAAGCTGGCCAAACTGTTTGATACCAACGGCGACGGCAAGGCGGACCTGACCGGCTGTACGCCCGGCTGGGGCTGTGAAGCGGTGATTAATCACCAGATTGAGGCCTACAAGCTGAGCGATACCGTGGTACACAACCAGGGCAATTACTCGGCGATGATTGCCGACACCATCACGCGTTATAAACAGGGTAAACCAATTCTCTGTTACACCTGGACGCCATACTGGGTCAGCGACGTGCTGAAGCCGGGTAAAGATGTGGTGTGGCTGCAGGTGCCGTTCTCCTCACTGCCAGGCGAGCAGAGCAAAGTGGATACCAGACTGGCCAACGGCGCCAACTATGGCTTCCCGGTGAACACCATGCACATAGTCGCCAATAAAGCCTGGACGGAGAAGAATCCGGCGGCGGCGAAACTGTTTGCCGAGATGAAGCTGCCGATTGGCGATATCAATGCCGAAAACGCCGCCATGCACGCCGGTCACGCTTCGGAAGCGGACATTAACGGCCACGTTGATGGCTGGATTAAAGCCCATCAGGCCGAATTTGATCAGTGGATCAGCGACGCCCAGGCAGCTGCGAAATAAGCCCGCGCGGCACCACGCTATCCGCTGCGTGGTGCCACCGTTTTCCTCTCTTCATCCCCGTCAGTAAGCGAAGCGTGCGCTATAGCGCACTGGTACGTCCTGTTAATTAACACAACATTGAAATAATTTTTTGGGTTACTATTACCCTCATATGATTATTTATCCGCTTTTCCCGCCGTGATCCTTTTCCCTCAGCCGCCAGCGCTGCGCCTGCCGCACCGTGATGCATTTCTGCTGTCTGCCACCTGCGGGTGACTGCGTGATCCTCAGGTAAACGGATGACTTTAATCAGATGACGCTGACGTTGTGCCGCACGGTTAGCGTGGCGTGCCGAATTAAGCTGTTGATTTACGCCAGCTTAGCGGCCGGGAAAAGTGTTTAGAAAGCGTAAAGATGCACGCAAAGTGGTGAGCGATACTGTTCATTAATGATTGGCTTTGTTATGGTTAGCCACACAGTTATTCACCTAAGTTATTTTTACTCGCGAAATTATTCAACTAACTGAAGGTTTCGCCTCGCGAATTGATGACTTCAGCGGCTTTGCCTGCAAAGCGGCTGGTCAGGGCGCAGTGCCCAGGGTTATGGACCGACCTGGAACGCCAGGTGCTGACAGTGTGATGGCGCAAGCAATCACGGGCGGAAAATATGACTACGCTTAATCTGTCACCCTCATTATTATATTTGTTGCAACTAAGAGGTTTTTTTAATGGAAAGCTCGTTTACTCCCATTGAGCAGATGCTAAACATCCGTGCTAACCGCCATAAAGATTTTCCGCTGCAGGAAATCATCCTGACCCGTCTGTGCATGCACATGCAGGGTAAGCTGCTGGATAATCGCAACAAAATGTTGAAGGCGCAGGGAATTAACGAAACTTTATTCATGGCGCTGATCACGCTGGACGCGCAGGAGAACCAGAGCATCCAGCCTTCTGAGCTGAGTTCGGCGCTGGGTTCGTCCCGCACCAATGCGACGCGTATTGCGGATGAGCTGGAAAAGCGCGGCTGGATTGAGCGTCGTGAGAGCGACAACGATCGTCGCTGCCTGCATCTGCACCTGACAGAGAAAGGTAACGAATTTTTACGTCAGCTGTTGCCGCCACAGCATCAGAGCCTGCAGTATTTGTGGTCCTCGCTGACTGATACCGAGCAGGAGCAGCTGGAAGCCATCACCCGTAAGCTGCTTAACCGTCTCGATAAAATGGATGAAGATCAGGTTATCGCTTCTCTGTCGCGTTAATAGCAAGAACTGCGACACAATCACCCCCCGAAATCGCTATTTTAATCCCCTTTTATCCGGCCAGCGTCGCAAACGCTGGCTTTTTCGACTCGGGCGACCGTGTTGATGGATCAACACATCCCGACTAATGGCAAACGTGGAGAACGACATGAGTGCGACAGCGGAAGCTCAAAGCCCGCAACAGCCAGCAAACAAAAAGAAGAAGCGCAAAGGTGTGCTGATCCTGCTGGCTATCGTGTTTATCGTGATTGGTGTGGCTTATCTGGCTTACTGGTATCTGGTGCTGCGTCACTTCCAGGAAACCGATGATGCCTACGTGGCAGGTAACCAGGTGCAGGTGATGGCCCAGGTTTCCGGCAGCGTGAATAAAGTGTGGTTCGACGATACGGATCGGGTGAAAAAAGGTGACATCCTGGTGTCACTCGATAAAACCGATGCGCAGCAGGCGTTTGAAAAAGCGCAGACCGCGCTGGCCACCAGCGTGCGCCAGACGCATCAGCTGATGATCAACGGCAAACAGTATCAGGCGACCATCAAGCTGCAGCAGACCGCGCTGGATCAGGCAGAATCCGACCTGAAACGTCGCGAGCCGCTCGGTGCCGCCAATCTGATTGGTCGCGAAGAGCTGCAGCACGCGCGTGATGCCGTGGCCACGGCGAAAGCCCAGCTGGACGTGGCGATTCAGCAGTACAACGCTAACCAGGCGATGATCCTGAATACCGAACTGGAAAACCAGCCGGCAGTAAAACAGAGCGCCGCTGAACTGCGCGATGCCTGGCTGGCGCTGCAGCGCACCGATATCCGCAGCCCGATGGATGGCTACGTGTCGCGTCGCAACGTGCAGGTCGGCTCGCAGATCTCCACCAGCACGCCGCTGCTGGCGGTGGTACCGGCCACCAACCTGTGGGTTGACGCCAACTTTAAAGAGACGCAGCTGGCCGGCGTGCGCATCGGTCAGCCTGCAACGGTGATCAGCGATATCTACGGTGATGACGTGGAGTATCACGGCAAAGTGGTCGGCCTGGATATGGGTACCGGCAGCGCCTTCTCGCTGCTGCCGGCGCAGAACGCCACCGGTAACTGGATCAAAGTGGTACAGCGCCTGCCGGTGCGTATCGAACTTGATCCGCAGCAAGTGGCGCAACATCCGCTGCGTATCGGCCTGTCCACGCTGGTGAAAGTGGATACCCAGAACAAAGACGGCGCCGCGCTGGCCAGCAGTGTCCGCACCCAGGCCGCGTATGAAAGTAACGCGCTGGCAATCGACCTTGCGCCGGTTAACCAGCTGATCGCTGACATTGTCCGTGCCAACGCGCAATAACCTCGCGGGAGGCTGTTATGGCACAAAAGCCGCTTGAAGGTGCGCCGTTAGTTCTGATGACCATCGCCCTGTCGCTGGCGACGTTCATGCAGGTACTCGACTCCACCATCGCTAACGTGGCGATCCCGACCATTGCCGGTAACCTCGGTGCCTCTAACTCGCAGGGCACCTGGGTGATCACGTCGTTTGGGGTGGCGAATGCCATCTCGATCCCGATCACCGGCTGGCTGGCAAAACGCGTTGGTGAAGTGAAGCTGTTCACCTGGTCGACCATTCTGTTCGCGCTGGCATCGTGGGCGTGCGGCATGTCCGAAAGCCTGGAAATGCTGATCTTCTTCCGCGTGATTCAGGGCGTGGTGGCCGGTCCGCTGATTCCGCTCTCGCAAAGTTTGCTGCTGAACAACTACCCGCCGGCCAAGCGTAGCGTGGCCCTGTCGCTGTGGGCGATGACGGTTATCGTCGCGCCGATTTGCGGTCCGATTCTCGGCGGCTGGATCAGTGATAACTATCACTGGGGTTGGATCTTCTTCATCAACGTGCCGATTGGCGTGGTGGTGGTGATGCTGACGCTGCAAACCCTGCGCGGGCGCGAAACCAAAACCGAAATCCGGCCCATCGATATGGTCGGGCTGGTGCTGCTGGTGGTGGGCATTGGTGCGCTGCAGGTCATGCTCGATCGCGGTAAGGAGCTCGACTGGTTTAGCTCGACCGAGATCGTGGTGCTGGCGGTGGTCGCCGTGGTGGCGCTGACGGTGCTGCTGGTGTGGGAGCTGACCGACGACCATCCGATTGTCGATCTGTCGCTGTTTAAAATGCGCAACTTCACCATTGGCTGTTTGTCGATCAGTCTGGCTTACATGCTGTACTTCGGTTCGATCGTGCTGCTGCCGCAGCTGCTACAGGAGGTATATGGCTACACCGCTACCTGGGCAGGGCTGGCGTCAGCGCCGGTAGGCATTATCCCGGTGATCCTGTCGCCGATCATTGGCCGCTTTGCCCACAAGCTCGATATGCGCCGTCTGGTGACGTTCAGCTTTATTATGTACGCGGTGTGCTTCTACTGGCGTGCGTATACCTTTGAGCCGGGTATGGATTTCGGTGCCTCCGCGTGGCCGCAGTTTATCCAGGGGTTCGCGGTGGCCTGCTTCTTTATGCCGCTGACCACCATTACGCTGTCCGGTCTGCCGCCGGAGCGTATGGCGGCGGCCTCCAGCCTGTCGAACTTTGTGCGTACGCTGGCGGGTTCAATCGGAACGTCGATCACCACCACCATGTGGACTGACCGCGAATCGATGCACCACAGCTACCTGTCGGAATCGGTTAATCCCTTCAATCCGAATTCGCAGCAAATGTATGACCAGCTGCAAAGCATGGGCATGACGCAGCAGCAGGCGTCGGCTTACATCGCACAGCAAATTACCAATCAGGGGCTGATTATCTCGGCTAACGAGATCTTCTGGGCATCGGCGGGGGTGTTTTTGATCCTGCTGGTTCTGGTGTGGTTTGCCCGTCCGCCCTTTGGCGCAGGCGGTGGCGGCGGTGGCGCGCACTGAGTGACAGAAACAAAAACGGGCCAGAGCGGCCCGTTTTTTTAGTTATGCGTTCTGACGCCACCACTCGGCGAGCAGAATGCCGGTCGCGACCGAGACGTTGAGGCTTTCAACGTTGCCGGTACCGCCAATCGACAGGCTGATGTCGCCCTGCTGGAATGCGCTGTCTGACAGACCTTCACGCTCCTGGCCCAGCACCAGCACCATTTTGGCCGGCAGCGCCGCCTGCGCCAGCGGTGTACCGGCGTGGCTGGATGTGGTTACGATGGTGTAACCGGCTTTAAGGAACGCTTCCAGACCCGCGGCAAAGCTTTCGCCACTGATGGCCTGAACGTGTTCTGCACCGCCTTCCGCCGTGCGCACCGCGGCGCCAGATTCCAGCAGCGAGGCATCATTGACCAGCAAACCTTTAACGCCAAAGTGCGCACAGCTGCGCATGATACCGCCAAGGTTATGCGGGTTGCTGACATCTTCCAGCGCCAGTACGCAGTCTTTGCTCTGCGCCTGCTGCAGCCATTCCGCTACCGGCATGCCCATGCGCTTCTTAATGATGAAACACACGCCGCCGTGGTGCTCAGTACCGGACGCTTTCGCCAGTTCGGCATCATCTACGACGTGATAAGCTTTGCGGTTTGCGGCCAGCCAGCGCAGGGTTTCACGGAAACGCGGCGTAACGCTTTGCACAAACCAGGCACGGACGATGCTCTCCGGACGGCTCTGGAACAGCGCCTGGCAGGCGTTTTCGCCGTACACGCGCGTCTCTTCCTGACGCTGGCGGCGAATCAGTTCCGGGTCAATAGCCGGCTTGCTGCTGGCCGCTTCGTCACCCGCATCCGCTTCAGCGGCAACAGGCGGACGTGACACGGTGCGCCACGGTGAATCACTGAAGCCGCGATCGTCACGATCGCTGCGGCGACCGCGCGCGCTGTCGTCACGCGGACCGCGCGAACGGCCAGCATCATCACGTGGACCCCGTGAACGCCCGGCATCGTCACCACGCGCAGCGCGCGGACGACCGGCTTCTTCGTTATTACGGGTGCTGCGAGGACCAGAGCGACGATTCTCTTCCTGGCGCGCAGCAGGACGGCCGCCTTTGCCGGTACGGGGATTAGGCTTCTGACCGCCCTCCTCATCACGTACGTACATCACTTTTACCTTGCCGCTTTTGCCTTTAAATTCGTCGTTCATCTGTTCCTCCAGCATTGAGAGCGCGAAGATTACCTGATGTGTCGGCGCTTAGCTATCAACTATTGAACCTATTGCTTAATCCAGATTGAGCATAGCATTCAACCTTTTCATAATGTTCACCAATCCTAAGATTTACAGGTCCGGTTTGAGGTGACGATGAATACTGTATGTGCCTCCTGTCAGGCAACTAACCGCGTTCCCGAGGAACGCCTGGCCGACGGAGCCAAATGCGGTCGCTGCGGCGACGCGCTGTTTAGCGGTGAAGTGGTGAATGCCACGGCAGCCACGCTGGATAAATATCTGCAGGACGACCTGCCGGTTGTGGTCGACTTCTGGGCACCGTGGTGCGGCCCGTGCGTGAACTTTGCGCCGGTGTTTAAAGATGTCGCTGACGAGCGGCGCGGTAAAGTGCGCTTCGTGAAGGTGAACACCGAGGCGGAACCTGCGCTCAGCACGCGTTTTCGCATCCGCAGCATCCCGACCATTATGCTGTTCAAAAACGGTGAGATGGTGGACATGCTGAACGGTGCGATGCCAAAAGCGCCGTTCAACGAATGGCTCGACGAATCACTGTAACCTCAAAGGCCAGCCACGCGCTGGCCTTGTTTTTGCCCTTCTATTACACTGGCGTTTTTTCCTGTCCGCGATCCTATGTCTGATAATGCCGTCCTGCGCCTGCGTGCGCAGCGCTTAGCGCGTGCCACGCGCCCGTTTCTCGCCCGAGGCAACCGCGTGCTGCGCTGTCAGCGCTGCCTGCTGCCGCATAAACACTGTCTGTGCGCCACCCTGCAGCCGCAACAGGCGCGCAGCCGGTTTTGCCTGGTGATGTTTGACACTGAGCCGATGAAACCCAGCAATACCGGGCGGTTGATTGCCGATATTTTGCCGGAGACGCAGGCCTTTGGCTGGTCACGCACCGAACCCGACGCCGCGCTGCTGGCGGCGGTGCAGACCGCTGATTATCAGCCGATGGTGGTGTTCCCCGCCTCGTACGCCGATGCCGATCGTCAGGTGCTGAACACGCCGCCCATTTGCGGCAAGCCACCGCTGTTTATCATGCTGGACGGCACCTGGACCGAAGCGCGCAAAATGTTCCGCAAAAGTCCGTGGCTGGATAGTTTTCCGGTGATGTCACTTAACGTGGCGACACCGTCGCGCTACACGCTGCGCGAAGCCCATGCGCCAGGGCAGCACTGCACCGCGGAAGTGGCCGCAGCCCTGCTGGAACAGGCCGGGGATTTACCGGCGGCGCAGGCATTGCAGCAGCACTTTGAGCGTTTCCGTCAGGCCTATCTGGCAGGCAAACCCCACCATCCGATACACGCGCAGACAGACAATTTCTGAAGCTGGCTCGCAGCCTGACATCGACAAATCGGCAACCGACGCAAAAGCGTTTACAATCATGCCAATCCCGAGTGCAGGAGCGAATGATGAGCCAACGTGGACTGGAAGCGCTGTTACGACCGAAATCAATTGCGGTGCTGGGTGCGTCGGTAAAACCGGGCCGCGCCGGTTATCTGATGATGCGCAACCTGCTGGCCGGCGGCTTTGGCGGGCCGGTGATGCCGGTCACGCCTAAATACAAGGCAGTCAGCGGCGTGCTGGCCTGGCCGGATGTCGCCAGCCTGCCCTTCGCTCCCGATCTCGCCATTATCTGCACCCACGCCAGACGCAACCTTGACCTGCTGCAGCAGCTGGGAGAAAAAGGCTGCAAAGCCTGCATTATTCTCTCCGCACCGGCCAGCCAGCTGGAGGCGCTGAAAGCCTGCGCCAGCCAGTGGCAGATACGCTTGCTGGGGCCCAACAGCCTTGGCCTGTTAGCGCCGTGGCAGGGACTGAATGCCAGCTTCTCACCGGTGCCGATTGCAAAGGGCCGCATCGCCTTTATTTCGCAATCGGCGGCGGTGTCCAACACCATTCTCGACTGGGCGCAGCAGCGCAACCTGGGCTTTTCGTGGTTTATCGCGCTGGGTGACAGCCTGGATATTGATGTCGACGACCTGCTGGATTTCCTTGCGCGCGACGGCAAAACCAGCGCCATTTTGCTTTACCTGGAACACCTGAGCGACGCCCGGCGTTTTGTTTCCGCCTCGCGTAGCGCAGCGCGCAATAAACCGATTCTGGTGATTAAAAGCGGACGCAGCCATCAGGCACAGGCGATGATCGGCACCGCCAGCGGACTGGATGCCGCCTGGGATGCTGCCATTCAGCGCGCCGGTCTGCTGCGCGTGCAGGACACGCATGAGCTGTTTTCCGCCGTGGAATCGCTCAGCCACATGCGCCCGCTGCGCGGTGAGCGCCTGATGATTATCAGCAACGGCGCCGCTCCGGCAGCGCTGGCGCTGGATGAACTGTATGCGCGTAACGGCAAGCTGGCAACGCTGGATGAGCCCACGCTGCAGGCGCTGGCCGCACTGCTGCCGGAGGGCATCGGGCGCGGTAATCCGCTGGATTTGAAAGATCATGCGACGCCCGCGCTGTACGTGGCCTGCGTAAAACAGCTGCTCGACAGCCATGAGCTGGATGCGCTGATGATCATCCATTCCCCCAGCGCCGTCTCTCCGGCCAGTGAAACCGCCGCGCAGATTATCGCGGCGGTGGCCGCGCATCCACGGGGTAAGCAGGTGACCCTGCTGACCAACTGGTGCGGCGAACACTCTTCGCAGGAAGCCCGCCGCGCATTCACCCAGGCCGGCATTCCAACCTGGCGCACGCCGGAAGGCACGGTAACCGCCTTCATGCATCAGGTTGAGTATCGGCGTAACCAGAAACAGCTGCGTGAAACGCCAGCGCTGCCGCTGGGCCTGACGCAAAACAGCGCCGGGGCACATCAGCTGCTGCAGCAGGCACTGGATAACGGTATTACCACGCTCGATACGCATGAGGTGCAGCCGATATTGCAGGCTTACGGCCTGACGACGCTGCCAACGTGGATCGCCAGTGACAGTCAGGCCGCGGCCGCGATTGCCGGGCAGATTGGTTACCCGGTGGCGCTCAAGCTGCGCTCGCCGGATATTGCGCACAAGTCGGATGTTCAGGGCGTGATGCTCTATCTGCGTAGCGCGGCTGAAGTCGAACAGGCAGCAGACGCCATCTTTGAGCGCGTACGTGAAACCCATCCGCAGGCGCGCATTGACGGCCTGCTGGTACAAAGTATGGCCAACCGCGCCGGTGCGCAGGAGTTGCGCGTGGTGGTTGAGCAGGATCCGCTGTTTGGTCCAATCATCATGCTGGGCGAAGGCGGTGTGGAGTGGCAGCCGGACAAGCAGGCGGCCGTGGCGCTGCCGCCGCTCAATATGACGCTGGCGCGTTATCTGGTGATCCAGGCACTGAAAAGCGGCAAAGTTCGCAGCCGCAGCGCGCTGCGCCCGCTGGACATCGCTGGCCTGAGCCAGCTGCTGGTGCAGGTGTCTAACCTGGTGGTGGATTGTCCGGAGATCCAGCGGCTGGATATTCACCCGCTGCTGGCATCCGCTAACGCCTTTACCCTGCTGGACGTAACGCTGCAGCTGGCCCCGTTCAGCGGCGACAGCGAAGCGCGTCTGGCGATTCGCCCTTATCCGCACTATCTGGAAGAGCTGGTGCAGCTCAAAGACGGCCAGCGCTGCCTGTTCCGGCCGATTCTGCCAGAGGATGAACCGCAGCTGCGCGCCTTTATCGCCCAGGTCACCAAAGAAGACCTCTACTACCGCTACTTCAGTGAGATCAATGAGTTCACCCACGACGATTTGGCAAACATGACGCAGATCGATTACGACCGGGAAATGGCGATTGTCGCGGTACGCCAGCATAACGGGGCCGATGAGATCATCGGCGTGACGCGCGCCATCTCTGATGCTGACAATATTGATGCAGAATTTTCGGTGTTAGTGCGCTCCGACCTGAAAGGGCTGGGCATGGGCAGACGTTTACTGGAAAAGATGATCCGCTATACGCGCGATCACGGCCTGCAACAATTGAACGGTATCACCATGCCGCACAATACCGGCATGATTACCCTCGCACGAAAACTCAACTTTCGTGTGAATATTCAACTGGATGATGGCATTGTCAGTCTGAATTTACCGCTGGCTGACACCGGCGACTCACCTGTAGAGAAAGGTAAAAATCCTCCTTAACAGGCCGGTTGATGTTATCATTTACCGTTAGGATCATGATTTGATGGCAAAAGGCCATACAATGAACAGAGAAGAAGTGCACTGTGATGTTGTCTAAATTCAAACGCAATAAACACCAACAACACCTCGCACAGCTGCCTAAACTGTCACAATCCGTGTCGGATATGACCACGCTTTACTCGCCTGCCGAGTTTCGTGAAACCCTGCTGACGAAAATCGCCACGGCAGAAAAACGCATCTGCATCGCCGCGCTGTATCTGGAAAATGATGACGGCGGGCGCCGCATTATGCAGGCGCTGTATGCAGCACGTCAGGCGCGGCCGGAACTGGATGTCAGCATTCTGGTGGACTGGCATCGTGCGCAGCGCGGCCGTATCGGTGCCGCGCGCGGCCTGACCAACGCCGACTGGTATTGCGAAATGGCGGCGCAGCATCCTGATATCGCGATTCCGGTGTACGGCATTCCGGTAAACACCCGCGAAGCGCTCGGTGTGCTGCATCTGAAAGGCTTTATCATTGACGATACGCTGCTGTACAGCGGTGCCAGCCTGAACGATGTCTATCTGCATCAGCATGACAAATATCGTTATGACCGTTATCAGCTGATCCGCAATCCGCAGCTGGCGGACACCATGTTTCAGTGGATTGGTGAGAATCTTAAGCACTCTGAAGCGGTCAACCGTCTCGATCAGGCTGAGCGTCCCTCCAGCCCGGAGATCAAGAATGAAACCCGCCAGTTTCGTCAGGAACTGCGTAGCTTTAACTATCAGTTCATGGGTGATGCCGGCAACGAATCGCTGGCGGTTACGCCGCTGGTCGGACTGGGTAAACGCAGCCTGCTGAACAAAACCATTTTCCATCTGATGCCCTGCGCCGAGCAGAAGCTCACGCTGTGCACGCCGTACTTCAACCTGCCGGCTATTCTGGTGCGCAATCTGATCCAGCTGCTGCGTCAGGGCAAAGAGGTCGAGATCATTGTCGGTGACAAAACCGCCAACGATTTCTACATTCCGCCGCATGAGCCGTTCAAAATTATCGGTGCGCTACCCTACCTGTATGAAATCAATCTGCGTCGTTTCCTCAGCCGGCTGCAGTATTACGTCAACAATGGCCAGCTGACGGTGCGCTTGTGGAAAGATGGTGATAACAGCTATCACCTGAAAGGTATTTGGGTTGATGACGAATGGATGATGATCACCGGTAATAACCTCAATCCGCGCGCCTGGCGACTCGATCTGGAAAATGCGGTGCTGATCCACGATCCGCTTAACCAGCTGGCAGAGCAGCGTGACAAAGAACTGGCGCTGATCCGTCAGCACACCACGGTAGTGAAACATTTCCGCGAACTGGAGAGCATTTCTGACTATCCAGCCAAAGTGCGCAAGCTGATCCGCCGCCTGCGTCGCATCCGTATCGATCGCCTCATCAGTCGTTTGCTGTAGCCGATGCGTGCGCTCATCCTCTGTGCGGTATTACTGTGTAGCGGATGTGCGCATGTGGCGCAGGACAGCTGGACCGGCCAGGATAAAGCGCAACACTTTTTCTCCTCTGCCGCCCTGGCTGCCGCCGGCAGTGAGATCTCTCAGCATCAACATCAGGGACGCGGGCAAAATCTGCGCTTTGGCATGCTGTTTTCGCTGAGCTTCGGCGTTGCCAAAGAAGCCTGGGACAGCCGCGCCACCGGGAGCGGCTGGAGCTGGAAGGATCTTAGCTGGGATGTCGCCGGTGCGGCCAGCGGTATTGCGCTGTGGAACCTGAGCCAGTAATCACAGCGCAATCCCCTTCCCTTTGCGGTGCAGCATCAACGATACCAGAAATGCCAGTGCGCCCATTGCCGAGACATACCAGAAGAAGGTAGTTTCGATGCCCTGCTTCTTCAGCAACAGCGCCACATATTCGGCCGAACCGCCAAAGATAGCGTTGGCTACCGCGTAGGAAAGCCCCACACCCAGCGCCCGCACTTCCGGCGGGAACATCTCCGCTTTAAGAATGCCGCTGATGGCGGTGTAGAAACTGGTAATAATCAGCGCCAGCATCACCAGTACGAACGCCAGCCCGCTACTTTGCACATTCTGCAGCAACATCAAAATCGGCACGGTACAGATGGCTGCGCCAGCGCCAAAGATCATCATTGATGCCCGACGGCCAATCTTATCCGACAGCGCGCCAACGATCGGCTGAATCAGCATGAATACCAGCAGTGCGCCGGTCATCAACGCACTGGCGCTGCGCGCATCCATACCCGCCGTGTTCACCAGATATTTCTGCATGTAGGTTGTAAAGGTATAGAAGCTCAGCGATCCGCCGGCGGTAAAGCCAAGCACCATCAGGAAGGCGCGCGAATGGTTACCCAGCAGACCGAAAATGCTGCCGGCATCGCGATGTTCCCGGTGCTTTTTTTCGGAGGTTTCGTTCAGCGAACGACGCAGCCATAGCGCGACGACTGCCAGAATCGCGCCGAGAAAGAACGGGATACGCCAACCCCAGCTGCGCAGCGCTACATCACTGAGGATTTGTTGCAGCACCACCACTGTCAGCACGGCTAACAGCTGACCGCCAATCAGTGTGACGTACTGGAACGACGCGTAGAAGCCCTTGCGCCCTTCGAGTGCCACTTCGCTCATGTAGGTGGCACTGGTGCCATATTCACCGCCCACGGATAAGCCCTGAAACATGCGCGCCAGCAGCAGAATCACCGGTGCCGCGATGCCGATTTCGCTATAGCCGGGTAGACAGGCAATAACCAGCGAACCAAAGCACATCATGCATACCGAGATCAGCATCGAGCTTTTACGGCCGTGGCGATCGGCAATGTAGCCAAATAACCAGCCGCCAATGGGACGCATCAAGAAGCCTGCCGCAAACACGCCGGCCGTTTGCAGCAGCTGGGTGGTGGTGTCGCCATCCGGGAAAAATACATGGGCAAAATAGAGTGAGAAGAAGGAGTAGACGTAGAAATCAAACCATTCGACCAGATTGCCTGACGACGCGCCGACAATGGCCCAGATGCGTTGTTTACTGACGGCTGCCGTTTCCGGCTGGGCCGATTTTTGTTGTTGTGAGTCGGTCATGGGTTACCTCATTTCCTTGCGAACAATAACGCTAAAGCAATGAGTAAAGCAGCTGTGGGCGGTACGGGGGAATCGGAGCCGGTTCAGGATGACAAAATGTGACAGTGCTGGAGTTTTAAGGGGAGGTTTTGCAAAGGGTTAAGTGGATTTGGCGATCGCCAGACGTAAAAAAGCCCCGGACTCTCGTTCGGGGCTTCTTCACTGGTTTGATGCCTGGCAGTTCCCTACTCTCGCATGGGGAGACCCCACACTACCATCGGCGCTACGGCGTTTCACTTCTGAGTTCGGCATGGGGTCAGGTGGGACCACCGCGCTGTTGCCGCCAGGCAAA
>NZ_JALKOV010000014.1:0-113719 GCF_035783935.1 Pantoea dispersa
GGGAAAAGTCGTGGTGTGCGCGGCGATGAAGAAGCTGCTGCAGCTGGCTTATGGCGTGCTGAAATCGGGTCGTCCGTTCGATGCCGAAATATGTCTTGCCAGGTAACCGGCAAGACGGTATCTACAGTGGTGCGGGCTGATATCTTACCTTTGTGACCGGTTTCTACACTCATCGTCCCTGTTGTCACCCGGATTGTAGGGTGCGCATTAATGCGCACCGGGTGCAGCGCATGAGGTGAGGCGCTTGCGGCGACTAATCCTTCTCCCGCCACCATTTCATGCTGTACTTCTCCTCCAGCTGACATCTGAATTCAGGCAATGCCAGGTCGCCATTAATGGCGACCCTACAGTGATACGGACTCAAGTGTTACCCATGTGATCGGTTTGTACCTGCTGCCTCTCGCTGTTATCGTCACGCTCTTACGACGCAGGTCATGACTTTTGCCGCAAACCTGGTTACCATCGCCGCAACCTTTTGCGACGAAAAAATGGCAGCGAAATGAAATTTGTCTCTTTTAACATCAACGGCTTGCGCGCACGTCCTCATCAGCTGGCGGCGCTGGTTGAACAGCATCAACCGGATGTCATCGGCCTGCAGGAAACCAAAGTGCACGATGATATGTTCCCGCTGGAAGAGGTCAGCAAGCTCGGTTACAACGTGTTTTATCACGGCCAGAAAGGCCATTACGGCGTGGCGCTCCTGACAAAGACGCAGCCGGTGGCAGTGCGCCGTGGTTTTCCCGATGACGGCGAAGACTCCCAGCGCCGTCTGATCATGGCGGAAATTCCTAGCCCGATAGGCGATATCACCGTCATCAACGGTTACTTCCCGCAGGGAGAAAGCCGCGACCACCCCATCAAGTTTCCGGCCAAAGAGAAGTTCTATCGCGATCTGCAAAGCTATCTTGAGCAGCAGCTGGCGGCCGACAAACCGGTGTTGATCATGGGTGATATGAACATCAGCAGCACCGATCTGGATATCGGTATTGGTGAAGAGAACCGTAAGCGCTGGCTGCGCACCGGTAAATGCTCGTTCCTGCCGGAGGAGCGCGAGTGGATGGATCGTCTTATGCAGTGGGGTCTGGTTGATACCTGGCGTGAGAAAAACCCGGAAACGGCAGATCGCTTCTCGTGGTTCGACTATCGCTCAAAAGGGTTCGATGACAACCGCGGTCTGCGCATCGATCTGCTGCTGGCCAGCCCACCGCTGGCGTCGCGCTGCATTGACAGCGGCATCGACTATGATATTCGCAGCATGGAGAAACCGTCAGATCACGCGCCGGTGTGGTCCAGTTTCAAATTGTGATGCTAAAGCGTGGCGCCGGTGCGCCACGCAATCTTACTTAATGATTTTCCACATCAGCGGATTGGTGCCCAGCACTTTTTCGTCACGCGCACACTGCAGCAGTACGCCTTCCGCTTTCACCACGGCGCCTTCGGAGTAGCTGCGGTTTTCATAGATACAGCACTGCAGGCAGTTATTCTGCTGGCGGTTCTGCCCCTGCGTCCAGACTTCTGGCGGCATATCCACCACCACGTCGGTATTGCCCATCCGCGCAGGCTCCGGCTGGCGATTAGCCAGCGCGGCCTGGCTGCACAGCAGCAGCCCACTCAGCAACAGCGTTGCGTAACGCATTATTCCGTCTCCTTCGTTTTGCGCCGGGGCGTTTTACCTTTACTACGTTTATTCGCTCCGGTCGCGGCTAATCCACGAAAAGCCTGCAGCGACGGCCTCTGGCGCGCCTCACCGATCAGTCCGATTAAGGTACTGACCAGCGGCTGCATAAACTCATCATAGCGACAGGCTTTTTCACTGATGCGGGTAAGCGTCGACTCCCAGTGCGCCGTCATATCCGGCCGTGCGGCCATCTCAGGTAACGCATGAATCAGCGCCCTGCCCGCCCCGGTTGAATGAATATAGCGACCTTTCTTCACCAGAAATGTACGGCGGAACAGCAATTCGATGATGCCGGCGCGCGTCGCTTCCGTTCCTAAACCATCGGTCGCCCGCAGCACTTTCTTTAATTCTTTATCCTGCACAAAGCGGGCAATGCCGGTCATGGCTGACAGCAGCGTGGCATCGGTGAACGGACGCGGCGGCTGGGTTTGCTTTGCCAGCACTTCGCCGCGTTCACACAGCAGCTCATCACCTTTGCTTACCACCGGCATCGGCGTGCCGTCGTTTTCTTCATCGCGCTCTTTGCTGCCCAGCAGCGCACGCCAGCCGGCTTCAGCGAGAAAACGCGCTTTGGCCACGAACTTACCGCCGCCGATATCGAGGTCAATAACGCATTTGCGAAATACCGCATCGGGACAAAACTGCATCAGATACTGGCGCGCAATCAGGCCGTAAATATTGGCTTCGTTATCGCTCAGATTCACCTTGCTGGCGCGCGCCGTCGGCACGATGGCATGGTGCGCATCCACTTTTTTATCATCCCAGCAGCGATTTTTCTGATCGGCATTGAAATCAGCCGGCAGTGACACATCCGGCTGATGCGCCTGAATGGCGTTCAGCACCGCATGGCGGCCGGCAAAATGCTCATCCGGCAGATAGCGGCTGTCCGAGCGCGGATAGGTGATCAGCTTATGGGTTTCATACAGCCGCTGACAGCAGTCCAGCACCGTCTGGGCACTCAGGCCGAAGCGCTTCGCCGCCTCGATTTGCAGGCTGGAGAGTGAAAACGGCAGCGGCGCGGTTTCTGACTCCCGCTTATCGTTGTAGCCCGTCACCCACGCCGGTTTGCCGTTGATGCGTTCAAGCACATGGTCGGCCAGCGGACGATGCAGCAAGCGGCCCTCTTCATCCTGCCACGGCTCACAGGCATCGCTGGGGATCCAGCTGGCCACAAAGCGCTCCTCTTTCGGGGTGACGATGTGCGCCTTCACTTCAAAGTAATCCTTCGGCACAAAGTTTTCGATCTCTTCATCGCGCCTCACCACCAGCCCCAGCACCGGCGTCTGAACGCGTCCCACCGACAGCACGCCGTCGTAACCGGCGTTGCGGCCCAGCAGCGTCCAGGCGCGCGTCATGTTGATGCCGTACAGCCAGTCGGCGCGCGCCCGTGCCAGTGCCGACACGCACAGCGGAATGAATTCACGGTTTTCGCGCAAACGGCTCACCGCACGCTCCACCGCCGACGGGTTGAGGTCGTTGATCAGGCAGCGCTGCACCTGCTGACGCTTTTCGGCCGGCAGTTGCAGATAGTCCAGCACCTCATCAACCAGCAGTTGCCCCTCGCGATCCGGGTCACCGGCGTGCACCACCACGCTGGCCTGCTGCAGTAAACCCTCAATCACTTTGAGCTGCTTCGCCACCGACGGGCGCGGCTGCAGGCGCCATTTATCCGGAATGATCGGTAAATCCGCCAGGTTCCAGCGCGCATAGCGGCTGTCGTACTGGTCAGGCTGCGCCTGTTCCAGCAGATGCCCGACACACCAGGTCACAACCTGGTCATTACCACAGGCAATATAGCCGTCGCCACGGCGATGCGGTTTGGGTAACACATCGGCGATGGCGCGCGCCAGACTGGGTTTTTCAGCAATAAACAAACGCATGAATGGCGTCGTTCCTTTACGTCAGGTGACTACAGTAATCAGTGGATGGTCGCGGTCGGCCGGCAGCAGCGCGCCGATCGCCGTGGCCTCGACGCCAGCCTGTGCGGCGCACGCGCGAAACGCCGCCACGGCCGCAGGCTGTACCGCCACCAGCAGCCCGCCGGATGTTTGCGGATCGCACAGCAGTGCGCGCGTGGCCTCATCCATAGCAGATATGTGCTCGCCATAGCTGGCGAAGTTGCGGCTGGTTCCACCCGGCACCGCGCCAGCCGCAATGTACTGGTCCACGCCAGGCAGACGCGGTACCTGCGCGGCCATCACCTGCGCGCGCAGGCCGGATCCCAGACAGATTTCGCTCAGGTGCCCCAGTAGACCAAAGCCGGTGACATCGGTCATGGCGCTGACGCCGGGCAGTTTAGCAAATTCCGCCCCTGCACTATTGAGCTGGCACATCACCTGCGCCGCCAGCGTCTGATGCTCCGCACGCAGCAGCCCTTTTTTCTCTGCGGTAGTCAGAATACCGATGCCAAGCGGCTTGGTGAGGAAGAGTTCGCAACCGGCCTGCGCAGCGCTGTTCTTTTTGACGCGCGCCACGTCAACGATGCCGGTCACGGCAAGGCCAAAAATCGGTTCCGGCGCATCGATTGAGTGCCCGCCCGCCAGCGCGATGCCGGCCGCCTGGCAGGCCGCGCGACCGCCCTCAATCACCTGCTGCGCCACCTTCGCGTCCAACACATTAACCGGCCAGCCAAGAATGGCAATCGCCATGATCGGTTTGCCGCCCATGGCATAGATATCGCTGATGGCATTGGTGGCCGCGATACGACCAAAGGTGTGCGGGTCGTCCACGATCGGCATAAAAAAGTCGGTGGTGCTGACCACCGCCGTACCGTTGCCGAGGTCGTAAACCGCGGCATCATCACGGGTTTCGTTGCCGACCAGCAGTTGCGGATCGTGAAAGGCAGTCAGTTCACTGTGCAGGATGGTTTCGAGTACCTGAGGTGAAATTTTACAGCCGCAGCCAGCGCCGTGGCTGTATTGCGTCAGACGAAGCGGTTCGCTCATGGCGGGTTCCTTATGCGCTGAACAGAGAGGGCTATGTTAGCCTGGCTGTCCGCCGCTGGTAAGCGCTGTCGCCGTTAAGCGCGATCTTTCGCACAGCGACTGTGCAATCACTGCCGGCGCACTCACCTTGCCGCAGAAACCCGCTGTTGTCTGTCAGAAATAACTGACAAACGCCTCGCTGTCGGGCGCAACCACCGTGGTATTGGCCTTCAGCTGTGGCGTACCGAGATAGAGGAAACCGACAATTGCATCCTGCTCGCGGCAGCCAAAGGCGGCGCGCACCTGCGGATGATCGGTCCACGGACCGCTGCGCCAGATGCCGTTAAAGCCCTGCGCCACGGCCGCCATCTGCATCGCCATCACCGCACAGCCCGCGGACACGACCTGCTCCCAGCGCGGCACTTTGACGGAAGCTTCGCAGTGCGCCACCACGGTAATGATCATCGGCGCGCGGAACGGTGACGTCCGGGCCTTTTCGATGGCTTTATCATCCAGTTGGCTGTCGCGCGCGGCCTGCTCCAGCAGATGACTGAAGCGTTCACGCCCTTCGTTTTCAATGATGACGAAGCGCCACGGCTGCAGCGTTCCGTGATCCGGTGCGCGCATGCCGGCATGCAGAATATTTTGCAGCACGTCACCGGCCGGTGCCGGCTCGGTCAGACGTGACGCCGAACGACGATTTACCAGTAAGTCCAGTGCATCCATCTTGATTCTCCCGTGAAGAGTAAAACGTGGGCTAATCCTGGCACAGCGCGATCTTTTGTAACAGTCTGGCGCGATTTCCTGCTGACTTTTCGCACGCTGCTCTTTAGGATGAACCCGACATCGGGGCAGACCGCACTCCGGCTGCCCTGGCTACGTGAATATGGAGAGTTTATGCGCACATTGTGGCGAATTATTGCTGGCCTGTTCCGCTGGAGCTGGCGGGTGCTGAATTTTATCCGGGAATTTATCCTGAATCTGTTCCTGATTGTATTAATTCTGGCCGGCGTCGGCATCTGGCTGCAGCTTTCCAGCGCCAGCAGCAGCGAACCGGTGCAGCAGGGTGCGCTGAAAGTGGATTTGAGCGGCGTACTGGTGGACAAACCGTCGGTCAGCAATCGTCTGAGCCGCATCAGCCGCCAGTTGCTGGGTGCCAGCAGCGATCGCCTGCAGGAAAATTCGCTGTTTGATGTGGTCGATGCCATTCGCCAGGCAAAGAGCGACAAAAATATCACCGGCATGGTGCTGGATCTGCGTGATTTTGCCGGTGGCGATCAACCTTCGCTGCAGTATGTGGGTAAAGCACTGCGCGAATTCCGCGACGCGGGCAAACCGATTTTTGCCCTCGGCGACAGCTACAGCCAGGCGCAATACTATCTCGCCAGCTACGCCACCAAAGTGTATCTGTCACCGCAGGGCACGGTCGATCTGCACGGACTGGCCACCAACGGCCTGTATTACAAATCCCTGCTGGATAAGCTGAAAGTCAGCTCACACGTGTTCCGCGTGGGGACTTACAAGTCAGCGGTGGAACCTTTCCTGCGCGATGATATGTCGCCGGAAGCGCGTGATGCCGATGGCCGCTGGGTCGGCCAGCTGTGGCAGAACTACCTCAACACGGTATCCGCCAACCGCCAAATCACGCCGCAGCAGCTGTTCCCGGGCGCGGCGGGTCTCATCAGCGGTCTGCAGGCGGTTCAGGGTGATACCGCTAAATATGCCCTGAACAATAAACTGGTGGATGTGCTGGATTCGCGCGCGGCAGCCGATCGCGAGCTGGTGAAAACCTTCGGCTGGGATAAAGCCAGCAATGACTACCGCAACGTCAGCATTTATGACTACAACGTTAAACAACCGACGCAGCAGGATGGCAACATTGCGGTGATCCTCGCCAGCGGCGCCATCATGGACGGTGAAGAGAGCGCCGGCAACGTCGGTGGCGATACCACCGCTGCGCAGATCCGCGATGCGCGCCTCGACGATAAAATCAAAGCCATCGTGCTGCGCGTCAACAGCCCGGGCGGCAGCGTAACGGCATCGGAGGCGATCCGTGAAGAGCTGGCAGCGGCGCACGACGCCGGTAAGCCGGTGGTGGTGTCTATGGGCGGCATGGCGGCATCGGGCGGCTACTGGATCTCTACGCCGGCCGACTATATCGTCGCGGCGCCGAGCACCCTGACCGGGTCAATCGGCATCTTCGGCGTGATCAATACGGTGGAAAATAGCCTGAGCAGCATTGGCGTGCACAGCGACGGCGTCGCCACCTCGCCGCTGGCGGATGTCTCGACCACCAAAGCGCTGCCGCCTGAAGTGCAGCAGCTGATGCAGCTGACCATCGAAAACGGTTATCGCAACTTTGTCGGCCTGGTCGCGGCGTCCCGCCATAAAACGCCAGAGCAGATCGACGCCATTGCGCAGGGTCACGTCTGGACCGGCAGCGATGCGAAAGCCAATGGTCTGGTGGATGCGCTGGGCGACTTCGACGATGCAGTGGCGAAAGCCGCCGAGCTGGCGAAGGTTGCGAAACCTGAGCTGAGCTGGTATCAGGACGATCCGGGGATGATTGACCTGCTGCTGAACCAGATGAACGCGTCGGTGCAGGCCGTGCTGCCGGCCGCGCTGAAAGTGTGGCTGCCGGCACCGGTCAGCGACGTGATGGGCGCGCTGCAGTCGCAGCCGGGCCTGCTGAACAATCTCAACGATCCACAAAACCGTTACGCGTTCTGCCTGACCTGCGGCAACGTACGCTAATCTTTACAGCCCGGCCGCTGGTCGGGCTGCTTTTCCCCGCCAATCCCCTTATACTGCGCGTTTTACGGCAAGTCTGAGTCCATTCATGCAAAAGAAAAATATCTATGTAGCCTACACGGGCGGGACCATCGGTATGCAACGCTCCGCGCAGGGTTACATTCCGGTTTCTGGCCATCTGCAGCAGCAGCTGGCGATGATGCCAGAGTTTCACCGTCCGGAAATGCCGGATTTCACCATCCACGAATACCATCCGCTGATTGACTCCTCGGATATGACGCCGCAGGACTGGCAGTCAATCGCCGACGACATCCAGCAGAACTATGACCGCTACGACGGTTTCGTCATTCTGCACGGCACCGATACCATGGCGTTCACCGCCTCCGCGCTGTCGTTTATGCTGGAGAACCTGGCCAAGCCGGTGATCGTCACCGGGTCGCAGATCCCGCTGGCCGAGCTGCGTTCAGACGGCCAGCAGAACCTGCTGAACTCGCTGTATGTTGCTGCCAATTACCCAATCAATGAAGTGGCGCTGTTCTTTAATAACACGCTGTTTCGCGGTAACCGCACCACCAAAGCCCACGCTGACGGTTTTAATGCGTTTGCTTCACCGAACCTGTCGCCGCTGCTCGAAGCGGGCATCCATATTCGCCGTCTCAACACGCCACCGGCACCGCGCGGCAGCGGTGAGCTGAGCGTGCATCCGATCACGCCACAGCCAATCGGTGTGGTGACGATTTACCCGGGGATTTCCGCCGATGTGGTGCGCAACTTCCTGCGCCAGCCGGTGAAAGCGCTGATTCTGCGCTCTTACGGTGTAGGTAACGCGCCGCAAAACGCCGAGTTTCTCGCCGAACTGCAGCAGGCCAGCGAGCGCGGCATCGTGGTGGTTAACCTGACGCAGTGCATGTCCGGTAAGGTCAACATGGGCGGTTACGCCACCGGTAACGCCCTGGAACATGCCGGCGTAATCAGTGGTTTTGATCTCACCGTCGAAGCCACCCTGACTAAACTGCACTTTTTGTTGAGCCAGGACCTTACCAGCGCCGAAATTCGTGCCAAAATGCAGCAGAATTTACGTGGCGAACTGACCGAAGACTGATACGGAGCACTATCCCATGAAGCGGGCATTGATAATTATCGATATTCAGAACGATTTTTGCCCCGGCGGCCCGATGGCCGTGCGTGAAGGTGATCAGACGGTTGCGGTGGCCAATCGCTATGCTCAGGAATTTCGCGCGCGCGGTGAGTGCGTGGTGGCGTTGCAGGACTGGCATCCGGCCAATCACGGCAGCTTCGCCTCGGTCTCTGGTGAGCCGGTCTACACGCTGGGTGAACTCAACGGCCTGGCGCAAATCTGGTGGCCGGATCACGGCGTACAGCACTCACACGGCGCTGATTTTCACCCGGATTTGGATCGCAGCCTGATCGATGCGGTATTCCACAAAGGCGGCGATGTTGATGTCGACAGTTACAGCGCCTTTTTCGACAACGGTCACCGGCGCAAAACTGAGCTCGACAGCTGGCTGCGTGAACGCGGCATTACTGACCTGGTGATGCTGGGCATTGCCACGGATTACTGCGTGAAGTACAGCGTGCTGGATGCGCTGGAGCTGGGATACAACGTGCAGGTGGTGCAGGAAGGCTGCCGCGGCGTCAATCTCAATCCGGACGACAGCGAGATTGCTATCGCGCAGATGCAGGCGCAGGGTGCCGTCATTATCTGAAAATCAGGGCTGGTACTTACCAGCCCTGCAGCCTGTTAATGCAGGTTGATGCGCGTCACGTCGGACTCGATTCCCCACTCTTCCTTCAGCTGTTTTTTCGACTTCATCACCATCTCGCCGCCCTTGCCAATGGTCATGTGCTGCGGTTGGTCGTTATGGCGCGCCTGCCACAGCATCACCAGCTGCAGGCAGTTATCCCGCTGATCCTGCGTCAGCGCCACGCCGTCAGGCCACTTGCCGGTTTCCACCGCAGTGGCGAGACGCTCATACACTTCCGGCGTCATCGCCGCCAGCATTGCTTCCAGTTCCTGCTTCATGCTCAGCCCTCGTGCTGATTGCCCTGCTCGTCGGTAAAGCTCAGCGACGCTGAGTTGACGCAATAGCGCTCGCCGGTTGGCTGCGGGCCATCCGGGAAGACGTGGCCGAGATGTGCGTCGCAGCTCCCACAGCGAATCTCAACGCGGTGCATGCCGTGCGAATCATCTTCCAGATAGCGGATGGCATCATCCTTGTAAGGCTGATAGAAGCTCGGCCAGCCGCAGCCGGAGTCATATTTGGTTTCGGAGAGAAACAGCGGTGCGTTGCAGACCAGGCAGTGATAAATGCCCTCCTGCTTGTTGTGCAACAGCGCGCCAGTGAAGGGCGGTTCCGTTCCGCGATGCTGGGTGACGTAGCGCTGCATTTCCGACAGCTGCGCGATTTTTGCCTCGGGTGCGGTGTCTTTAGCCATTTTGAGTTCCGGAGTGTCATTCTGTAAAAATCGTCTAGTATTCTAACAAACGAACAACATATTCCGGGTCTTTTTTCGTGCGGATGCTTTTGTCCCGACCTGCACTGCGCAATTTTGTGATGGCGATCACCCTTTGCAACAGTCATCCCTTTTTAGTCTGCATTAGGCGTAAGATAGGTGCGCAATAAGGGCGCTGCGCAAGCGTTTGCGCACCCAATTATTCCTGGCGTAGGAATTGACCTGTCGCAACAATTGACACGATTCCGCTTGACGCCTGGTAAGGTTTTTGTAATTTTACAGCCAACCTTTTATTCACTAACAAATAGCTGGTGGAATATATGACTATCAAAGTAGGTATCAACGGTTTTGGCCGTATCGGTCGCATCGTTTTCCGTGCTGCTCAGCAGCGTTCTGACATCGAAATCGTCGCGATCAACGACCTGCTCGACGCCGATTACATGGCTTACATGCTGAAGTATGACTCTACACACGGTCGTTTCGACGGCACCGTAGAAGTGAAAGATGGCGCGCTGATTGTTAACGGTAAAAAAATCCGTGTTACCGCTGAGAAAGACCCGGCTAACCTGAAATGGGACGAAGTGGGCGTTGACGTTGTTGCTGAAGCAACCGGTATCTTCCTGACCGACGAAACCGCACGCAAACACATCGCTGCCGGCGCGAAGAAAGTGGTTCTGACTGGCCCGTCTAAAGATGACACCCCAATGTTCGTACGCGGTGCTAACTTCGACAAATATGCCGGCCAGGACATCGTGTCTAACGCGTCCTGCACCACCAACTGCCTGGCGCCGCTGGCTAAAGTGATCAACGACAAATTCGGTATCGTTGAAGGCCTGATGACCACCGTACACGCGACCACCGCAACCCAGAAAACCGTTGATGGCCCGTCTCACAAAGACTGGCGCGGCGGCCGCGGTGCAGCACAGAACATCATCCCATCTTCTACTGGCGCAGCGAAAGCAGTTGGTAAAGTTCTGCCAGAGCTGAACGGCAAACTGACCGGTATGGCATTCCGCGTACCAACGCCAAACGTGTCTGTGGTTGACCTGACTGTACGTCTGGAAAAACCAGCGTCTTACAAAGACATCTGTGCAGCAATCAAAGCCGCTGCTGAAGGTGACATGAAAGACGTGCTGGGCTACATCGAAGACGACGTAGTTTCTACCGACTTCAACGGCGAAACCCTGACTTCGGTGTTCGACGCGAAAGCCGGTATCGCTCTGAACGACAACTTTGTGAAACTGGTTTCCTGGTACGATAACGAAACCGGTTACTCCAACAAGGTTCTGGATCTGATTGCACTGGTTGCTGCTAAGTAAGCTAACCGGCTAAACAGACAAGGGGTGACTTCGGTCGCCCCTTTTTTTTCGATTGGATGAGAGAAGGTCTGACAATGCAAAACTCGCTTTTTACCTTGCCCGTGGTGGCGCAGATCACCCCTTACCTGTCGCAGCGTCAGATGGGTGAATTGCCGATTCTGGTGATCAGCCATCCGAAAGTGCGCGCCGCCATTGCGCTGCAGGGCGCGCACCTGCTGGCATGGCAGCCGGCCGGTCAGCAGCCCGCGATCTGGCTCAGCGACAAGACGCCGTTCGTCAGCGGCAAAGCCATTCGCGGTGGCGTGCCGATATGCTGGCCGTGGTTTGGTCCGGCTGGCGAGCCGGCGCACGGTTTTGCCCGCAATCAGCCATGGACGCTGACGGCACATGATGAAAACGAAGATGCTGTCATGCTCACCTTCACTCTGGAAAGTAATGCGCAGACCAAAAAACTGTGGCCGCACGATTTCACGCTGCTGGCGCGCTTCCGCATTGCAGAACATTGTGAGATTGAACTGGAAGCCTGGGGCGATTACGAGGCTACGGCAGCACTGCACAGCTATTTTCAGGTGGCGGACATTGCGCAGGTGGAAGTCAGCGGCCTCGGCAACAGCTACATCGACAAAGTGCAGGACAATGCCATCGGCAGCGCGCCAGACGGTAAACAAACCTATCCCGATCGGGTTGATCGCATTCACACGGCCGCGGAAGACTGCAGCGTGATTCACGACCGCGCCGGCAAGCGCCAGATTGAAGTCTATCATCACTACCAAAGTGACGTTGTCACGTGGAACCCGGGCCCGGCGCTGTCGTGCAGCATGGCTGATATGCCTAACGATGGTTATAAAACGATGGTGTGCGTGGAGACGGCGCGTATCAACAAGCCGATGAAAAGTGCCGGAGAAACCCCTGCCCGCCTTGGCGTCACGCTGAGAATCAGCAATAAGTAATGCTGAACGGCGCGCCCGCGCCGTTTACACCACGTCCAGCGGCAGTTTATGCTGCGGCGGCGGAAAGGCACGATCGAGCAGCGCCAGTTCATCGCTGCTTAACGTGATATTCAACGCCGCCGCATTTTCCTGCACGTGCGCCACGCTGCCCGCCTTAGGAATAGCCATCACGCCCGGCAGACGAATCACCCAGCACAGCAGCAGCTGTGCGATGCTGATGCCCTTCTGTTGTGCAATCTGCTGCAATGTCGCATCGTCAAACAGCGCCTGACGTAGTCGCCCGGCCTGCGCCAGCGGACAATAGGCCATGATCGGCGTATGGTGCTGCTGACAGAGCGGCAGTACGTCGTATTCGATCCCGCGCGACGCCAGATGATAAAGAACCTGATTGGTGGCACAGCCCATGCCGCCGGCTTCGCTCCATAACTCTTGCAGATCGTCGCTGTCAAAATTGGACACGCCCCAGTGACGGATTTTGCCCTGCTGCTGTAGCGTTTGCATCGCGCGAATCGTCTCTTCCAGCGGCACATTGCCGCGCCAGTGCAACAGGTAGAGATCGAGATAATCGGTTTGCAGACGGCGCAGGCTGCGCTCACAGGCGTCAACGGCATCGACCTCGCCGGCGTTCCACGGGTAGACTTTTGACACCAGCCAGGCCTGATCGCGCCGCCCGCGCAGCGCTGCGCCAACCACCTCTTCTGCCCCGCCCTCTGCATACATCTCAGCGGTATCGATCAGTTTTAGCCCGGCGTCCAGTCCGGCCTGCAGCGCAGCCACTTCCTGCGCACGCTGCGTCGGATTTTCACCCATGTACCAGGTGCCCTGACCCATCGCGGGCAGTGGCGCATCATCGTTAAACTGAATGGTCTTCATTTCACCTCCTGCTGCGCCATTTTCGGGCGCCATGTTGGTGCAAGGTAATAAAAACGCCTCATTATGAGGCGTCAACGGGATCATCAGAAGCTATAGCTGACGCCGGTCCACAGCGTAAACTGCCCGTCTTTATCCACCATCGGACTGTCTTTAATCTCGCTGGCGAAGCGGGTATAACGACCTGACAGGCTGGCATTCCAGCTGTCGCTGATCGCGTAGCTGGCGTTCATCTCGACGTAAGGCGACCAGCTGTCGTCCGGATGATAGCGGTCAATGCCAGTGCGCGCGCTTTCATGGCCGGAAACGCCATAGTAGTAGCGGTTTTGGTTGGCACTGTTCCACATCGCACCAATGCCCGGCGTCAGGCTGAACGCGCCAAAGTCAAAGCGGTAAAGATAGGTCAGATCCCAGATCATGCCGTTGCTGTTATTCAGCACATCGCCCAGCAGCGCGGTACGCACAATGCCCCAGTCAGCGGTGTGACGATAGGTTGCCCCGGCCATCAGCGTCATACGGCGCTTATCCAGCCCTTTCATATCGCCCAGGTCGTTATCTTTTGGATCGTACTGCTGCGGCGAGCCGAGCAGCGTTAATGACAGCTGATTCTGCGGGTCTTTCCACAGGTAATAGCCGCCCTGCAGGCTGCGGAACCAGAAATTTTCCCCTTCATAATTGATGACCGGAATCGGCAGATATCGGTCCTGACCCCCGCGGTATGGTGACTCAGCATAAATAACCGAAGCCCCGAGCGATACGGGTTCGGCGTAAGTGCTGAACGCCGCAAAATAGCAAGGACACACCAGAGCAAGCGCTTTAAGTTTGAATTGGTTCACAATTTATTCATTCCATTAATATAACAATCACACGCAGAGTCTAACCAAATTTTGCCACTGGTTTAACTTTTAATGTTGATTTGCTTTTTATCCTGTCAGAGGCGTCTGAGTCGCAGCACACCTGCCACCGCACGGGCGTGACGGCCTTAGCGCTTATGAGACTTTGTTATTGATATATCGCTAAATAAGGAGAAAAGACGGAGCAATTTTTCTGATTGCCTTCTACAGTAAAAGTAAGACGAGAATTTTTTGTACGAGCAGAGTAACCATAAGAATTGTGTATCCCGATAAAAAATCGTCAGGTTGGCATAAGGGTTGCTGTACTCAATAAAGAATATCTTCCGGGAGCTGCAAGAGCATCTTATTACGCTCCTTTACCTGTGCTAAAAACGAAAGGACGGGCATCGCTATGAATATATTCGATCACTATCGTCAGCGTTATGAAGCTGCCAAGGACGAAGAGTTCACTCTGCAGGAGTTCCTCGCTATTTGTAAGCAGGATCGCAGTGCATACGCCAACGCGGCAGAACGACTTTTAATGGCCATCGGTGAGCCAGTAATGGTCGATACTGCCCAGGAGCCTCGCCTTTCCCGTATCTTCTCCAACCGCGTCATTGGACGCTACCCGGCCTTTGAAGAGTTTTATGGTATGGAGGAAGCGATTGAGCAAATCGTCTCTTACCTGAAACACGCCGCGCAGGGGTTAGAAGAGAAGAAACAGATTCTGTACCTGCTCGGTCCGGTGGGCGGCGGTAAATCCTCCCTGGCCGAACGGCTTAAAGCGCTGATGCAGCGTGTGCCAATCTACGTGCTGAGTGCCGACGGTGAACGCAGCCCGGTCAACGACCATCCGCTGTGCCTGTTTAACCCGCAGGAAGACGCCAACATTCTGGAAAAAGAGTATGGCGTACCGCGGCGCTATCTCGGCACCATCATGTCGCCGTGGGCGGCAAAACGGCTGCATGACTTTGGCGGTGATATTACCCGTTTCAAAGTGGTGAAAGTGTGGCCATCGATTCTGGAACAGCTGGCTATCGCCAAAACCGAACCGGGTGATGAAAACAACCAGGATATTTCGGCGCTGGTGGGTAAAGTGGATATCCGCAAGCTGGAGAACCACGCACAGAACGATCCGGATGCCTACGGTTATTCCGGTGCGCTGTGCCGCGCCAACCAGGGCATCATGGAATTCGTGGAGATGTTTAAAGCACCCATCAAAGTGCTGCATCCGTTGCTGACCGCGACTCAGGAAGGTAACTATAACGGCACCGAGGGGATTTCCGCTCTGCCGTTCAACGGCATTATCCTGGCGCACTCTAACGAATCCGAATGGGTGACCTTCCGCAACAACAAGAACAACGAAGCTTTCCTAGACCGTGTGTACATTGTGAAGGTGCCTTACTGCCTGCGCGTATCTGAGGAGATTAAAATCTATGAGAAACTGCTTAACCACAGTGAGCTGACCACCGCGCCCTGCGCACCGGGCACCCTGGAAACGCTGGCGCGCTTCTCAATACTGTCGCGTCTGAAAGAGCCGGAAAACTCCAGCATCTACTCGAAAATGCGCGTCTACGACGGTGAAAGCCTGAAAGATACCGATCCCAAAGCCAAGTCGTGGCAGGAGTATCACGATTACGCTGGTGTAGATGAAGGCATGAACGGCCTGTCGACCCGCTTCGCGTTCAAAATCCTGTCGCGCGTGTTTAACTTCGACCACGCCGAAGTGGCGGCAAACCCGGTGCACCTGTTCTACGTGCTGGAGCAGCAGATTGAGCGCGAGCAGTTCCCGCAGGATCAGGCCGAGAAGTATCTGGAGCACCTGAAAGGCTACCTGATCCCGAAATACGCGGAGTTCATTGGCAAAGAGATTCAGACCGCCTACCTCGAATCCTATTCGGAGTATGGTCAGAACATCTTTGACCGCTATGTCACTTATGCAGATTTCTGGATTCAGGATCAGGAGTACCGCGATCCGGATACCGGGCAGCTGTTCGATCGGGAATCGCTCAATGCCGAGCTGGAAAAAATTGAGAAGCCGGCCGGGATCAGTAATCCGAAAGACTTCCGTAACGAGATCGTCAACTTTGTGCTGCGTGCACGGGCGCAGAATAACGGACGCAATCCAAACTGGACCAGCTACGAGAAACTGCGCACGGTGATTGAGAAGAAAATGTTCTCCAACACCGAGGAGCTGCTGCCGGTGATTTCGTTCAACACCAAAACGTCCACGGATGAGCAGAAAAAACACGACGATTTTGTCGATCGCATGATGGAGAAAGGCTATACCCGCAAGCAGGTGCGTCTGCTGTGCGAATGGTATCTGCGCGTGCGCAAATCGTCATAATTGACAGCGGTAAGCTACGCGGCAGTTGCATGCCGCCTGAGGAGGCCGGACCCGTTCCGGCCTGGCTTGCACCGTAGTTTGGGGGAATTTATGGCCTATTTCATCGATCGGCGTCTGAACGGCAAAAACAAAAGCGCTGTCAACCGGCAACGCTTTCTGCGCCGTTACAAGTCGCAAATCAAGCAGTCGATCTCCGAGGCCATTAATAAGCGTTCGGTTACCGACGTGGAGAGTGGCGAATCGGTGTCGATTCCTATCGACGACATCAACGAGCCGATTTTCCATCAGGGGCGCGGCGGCAGTCGTCATCGCGTGCATCCGGGGAACGACCATTTTGTGCAGAACGACCGCATTGAGCGCCCACAGGGCGGCGGTGGCGGCGGCAGCGGTCAGGGCAATGCCAGCCAGGACGGTGAAGGCCAGGACGAGTTTGTCTTTCAGATTTCGAAGGATGAGTACCTCGACCTGCTGTTTGAAGATTTAGCGCTGCCCAACCTGCGCAAAAATCAGCATCGGCAGCTTAATGAGTACAAAACGCACCGCGCCGGCTTCACCTCGAATGGCGTGCCGGCCAACATCAGCGTGGTGCGCTCGCTACAAAACTCGCTGGCGCGGCGAACGGCCATGACCGCAGGTAAACGCCGCATGCTGCATGAGCTGGAAGCCACGCTGAGCGAGGTGGAAAACAGCGAACCGGCGCAGCTGCTGGAAGAAGAACGGCTGCGTAAAGAGATCGCCGAACTGCGCGCGCGCATTGAGCGCGTCCCGTTCATCGACACCTTTGACCTGCGCTACAAAAATTTCGAGAAGCGCCCGGAACCGTCCAGCCAGGCGGTGATGTTCTGCTTAATGGACGTTTCCGGCTCGATGGACCAGGCCACCAAGGATATGGCGAAACGCTTCTATATTCTGCTTTATCTGTTCCTTAGCCGGACCTACAAAAACGTCGATGTGGTGTACATCCGTCACCATACGCAGGCGAAAGAGGTCGATGAACAGGAGTTCTTCTATTCGCAGGAGACCGGCGGCACTATCGTCTCCAGTGCGCTTAAGCTGATGGACGAAGTGGTGAAAGAGCGTTATGACCCGTCACAGTGGAATATTTACGCGGCGCAGGCGTCGGACGGCGATAACTGGGCGGACGATTCGCCGCTGTGTCATGAGATTCTGGCGAAACACATTCTGCCGGTGGTGCGTTACTACAGCTATATCGAGATTACCCGGCGGGCGCATCAAACCCTGTGGCGTGAGTATGAGCACCTGCAGGCGATGTTTGATAACTTTGCCATTCAGCACATCCGCGAGCCGGAAGACATCTACCCGGTATTTCGTGAACTTTTCCACAAGCAGGTTGCTGAAGCCTGAGTTTACCAGCCGGTCACCGACCGGCTTTTTCTTTATCCCGCCCGGCTTAACCCCTCTGAAAACCCTGCTGTTTTTCTGTACAAATTTAACCTTCTATGGGATAGCGCGCCACAGAATGAAAAAATGTACAATTAAGCGCTGACAAGCTATTGATAAGGCATTATCTTTTCACCTTGTCTGTGTGAATTGCCCGCAATTTGCTTTTTTATGCCCCGCCGCAGGAGAACGCCGTTGAATGCCAGCATGATTTACAGTTTGTTCATTATTGGTTCCGTGCTGGTTGCAGCAAGTATTCTGCTGAGCTCGTTTTCCTCGCGCCTCGGCATCCCGATTCTGGTGATCTTCCTGGCGCTGGGCATGCTGACCGGCGTAGACGGCATCGGCGGTATCGCCTTTGATAACTATCCGGTGGCTTATCTGGTGTCCAACCTGGCGCTGGCGATTATTCTGCTCGACGGCGGCATGCGCACCAAAGCCAGCTCGTTTAAGGTGGCGCTCGGTCCGGCGCTGTCGCTGGCCACCGTTGGCGTGATGATTACCGCCGGCCTCACCGGGCTGGCTGCCGCCTGGCTGTTTAAGCTCGACCTGATGCAGGGCTTTCTGATTGGCGCCATAATCGGTTCCACCGACGCCGCTGCAGTGTTTTCACTGCTGGGCGACAAAGGCCTCAACGAGCGCGTCAGCTCCACGCTGGAGATCGAATCCGGCAGTAATGATCCAATGGCCGTGTTTCTGACCATCACGTTAATCGACATGATCCAGCAGGGGCAAAGCGGCCTGAGCTGGATGTTTGTGGTGCATCTGGTGCAGCAGTTTGGTCTTGGCATTGTGCTCGGTCTCGGCGGCGGCTGGGCGCTGCAGCAGCTGATCAACCGCATCAGCCTGGCGCAGGGGCTTTATCCGCTGCTGGCCCTGAGCGGCGGCATTATCGTCTTCGCGCTGACCACGGTGATGGAAGGCAGCGGCATTCTGGCGGTTTATCTGTGTGGCTACCTGCTCGGTAACACGCCCATTCGTAACCGCCACGGGATTCTGCAGACTTTCGACGGGATGGCGTGGCTGAGCCAGATTGGCATGTTCATCGTGCTTGGCCTGCTGGTGACGCCGTCCGATCTGTGGCATATCGCGCTGCCGGCGATGATTCTCTCGCTGTGGCTGATTCTGGTGGCGCGGCCGCTGTCGATTCTGGTGGGATTGCTGCCGTTCAAAGGCTTTACCGGACGCGAACGCATTTTTATCAGCTGGGTTGGATTGCGCGGTGCGGTGCCGATCATCCTCGCGGTGTTCCCGATGATGGCCGGATTGGAGAACGCCAAACTCTACTTTAACATCGCCTTCTTCGTGGTACTGGTGTCGCTGATGCTGCAGGGCACCTCGCTGGGCTATGCCGCCAAACGTGCCAAAGTCGTGGTACCGCCGACCGCGTCGCCGATCAGCCGCGTCGGGCTGGATATCCATCCGGAAAATCCGTGGGAGCAGTTCGTTTACCAGCTCAGCGCCGACAAATGGTGCGTCGGTGCGGCGCTGCGCGATTTGCAAATGCCGCGAGAAACGCGCATTGCCGCCCTGTTCCGCGACAACGCGCTGATGCACCCCAACGGCAATACCCGCCTGAAAGAAGGCGACGTGCTGTGCGTTATCGGCCGTGAGCGCGACCTGCCGGCACTCGGCAAAATGTTCAGCCAGACGCCGCCGGTGGCGCTGGATCAGCGCTTCTTCGGCGACTTTATCCTCGATGCCGACGCGCGCCTGCGCGATGTGGCGCAGATTTACGGCCTGGAGCTTGATGAAGAGACCAACGATCAGCAGTCGCTCGGTCAGCTGATTATGGGCCTGCTTGGCAGCACGCCCGTGGTCGGTGACCAGGTGGAGTGGAACCAGCTGACGTGGACGGTAGCGGAAAAAGAGGATAACCAGATCGTGAAAATCGGCGTGCGCGTGCGGGAAGAGAAGGAATAATCCGAGGCCGTATCGCTCGTAAACTGCGTGTCAGCGTCTATGATCACTATTCCACCCAGCAAACGGGAGAAGATGATGGGACACGTGGTGAAGATTGGTCGTTATGAGATCGTCGATGCAGTAATAGATGTGGAGAA
Source organism: Pantoea dispersa (assembly GCF_035783935.1). Taxonomy (GTDB): domain Bacteria; phylum Pseudomonadota; class Gammaproteobacteria; order Enterobacterales; family Enterobacteriaceae; genus Pantoea; species Pantoea dispersa_C. The sequence goes on from NZ_JALKOV010000014.1 coordinate 19,609, forward strand.
GCTGGATACCGTCGGCATCCCCTGCCATACCAACCCCGGCCTGAGTTATCAGCTCGACGGCTGGGATCACGAGACCAGCGTACCGGCGTTGATTGATGGCGAACCTGTCGATCTGCAAATCGGACACTATGACAAGCAGCAAGACCGCTGGGTATTGAAAAAACCGGCCTGATATTTCCCTTACCGCCATTCGTTTTGACTGGCGGTCATTCCGAAAAGTAGTCTTAAAATGATCAGTTATTTCACCGCTCCTTTTCCTTTTAATATTCAATTTCAACAGATTAGGGTAACAAAGCTTTAATCAAATATTGTTTTTTCAGACTCTTTCCATATTAACTCTGTCAAATAACTCCTGCATACTCTTAAACGTTGCTGCAGCTTTTCGTGACGTAAATCACGTCTCAAACGGCCCTTTCCATGCAGCGCTTATGGCAGCACTGACTCATATCTCGCTGAAACTTATTTTATTTCTGCTTTCAGCGGACAACTCCTGAGCGCGTACTTGATTCTGGTCAGGCCATCTTTTACTTAAGAAAAGAGAGCAGGTTTTATGGCAAGTACATTGGTAATGAACGATGCAACCCGCTCGTGGAGCGGACTGCGTAAAAATCTTATCGCGAAAGTCGCACTAAGCTTTTCCGATTTAATTGCACTGAATCTGGCCTTATTTTTATCCGCGGCGACCGTCCAGGGTATTTGGGGAGAACTGGACAGTTTTATTCCACCGCAGCAAATTGAATACCGTTTCGTCGCCCAGTTAGGTCTGTCGGTGCTGTGCACCGCATGGTTCTGGGTGCGCATGCGTCATTACACCTACCGCAAGCCCTTCTGGTTTGAGCTGAAGGAAATTGTCAAAACGCTGTTTGTGTTCTCGCTGCTGGATCTGGCGCTGATTGCCTTTTCTAAATGGGACTTCTCGCGCATGGTGTGGGTGTTCAGCTGGACCTACGCCCTGCTGCTGCTGCCGCTGATGCGTGCCGGCGTGAAGCGCGCCATCAATCGTGCCGGCCAGTGGCAGAAAGAGACGATTATCATCGGCTCCGGTAAAAACGCCATGGAAGCCTACGCGGCGCTGCAGAGCGAGGAGATCCTCGGCTATAACGTGCAGGCGTTTATCTCGCTGGACGATGAGCATCATCAGGAGAGCGTCAACGGCGTGCCGGTGATCACCTGGAAAGATATCAACTGGCAAACCATGGACCGTGACAACACGCAATTTATCGTCGCCACCGAATTTGAGCAGCAGGTGGTGCGCGATAAATGGCTGAAGTTTCTGTCCAAGATGAAATGCCGCTCGATTTCGGTTATCCCGACGCTGCGCGGTGTGCCGCTGTATGGCACTGATATGTCGTTTATCTTCAGCCATGAAGTGATGATTCTGCGCGTCAGCAATAACCTGGCGAAGCGCTCTTCGCGTTTCCTCAAGCGCACCTTCGACATTGTGGTGGCCTCGCTGCTGCTGCTGTTCCTTGCGCCGGTGTTCGGTCTGCTGTGCTGGATGGTGAAGCGCGACGGCGGTAACGCTATTTACGGTCACGAGCGCGTCGGTCAGGATGGCGCGAAGTTCAAGTGCCTGAAGTTCCGTTCGATGGTGACCAACTCGCAGGAAGTGCTGCAGAATCTGCTGGCTACCAGTGCCGAGGCGCGCGCCGAATGGGATCGTGATTTCAAACTGAAGAACGATCCGCGCATCACCAAAATCGGCGGCTTCCTGCGGAAAACCAGCCTGGACGAATTGCCGCAGCTGTGGAACGTGATTCGCGGCGAAATGAGCCTGGTGGGACCGCGTCCGGTGATTGAAGCCGAGCTGGAGCGCTACGCCGGTGATGTCGACTACTATCTGATGGCCAAACCGGGCATGACCGGCCTGTGGCAGGTCAGCGGACGTAACGACATCGATTACGATACGCGCGTCTACTTTGACTCCTGGTACGTGAAGAACTGGGCGCTGTGGACCGACATCGCCATTCTGTTCAAAACCGCTGGCGTGGTGCTGCGCCGCGACGGCGCCTACTGATACCCTCGACGCGATGTCTGCGCCGTGCCGGCAGACATCGCCTTTTCGTTTTAGCCCTTTCTTTTTGCCTGCAGACTCTTTACCCTTCTCGCCTGTTTAACAGGACGTTTCTGGTTCGTAATGCAAAAGTTTACCCTACTCCTCTTGAGCCTGGTGCTGCTGGCACCGCTGGGCATCGATCTTTACCTCCCGACGCTGCCGCAAATCGCCGACGGTCTTAACAGCCCGGTCAGTCTGATTCAGATCACCATTCCGCTGTTTTTGCTGGTGATGGGCATCGGCCAGCTGGTTACCGGTCCGCTGGTGGACAATTTTGGCCGTAAGCCGATCGCGCTGATCGGCCTCGCGCTCTACATCCTCGGCAGCGCAGTAGCCGCGACCGCCACCGTCTGGCCGGTGTTTTTCCTGGCGCGCCTGATTCAGGGTTGCGCGGTGTGTTGCAGCGCGGTCGTGGCGTTTAGCGGTGTACGCGATCGGCTGAGCGGCGATGCCGCGGCGCGGGCCTATGGCTTTCTCAACGGCGCGCTGAATATTGTGCCGGCGCTGGCACCGCTGCTGGGCGGTATCCTGGCGGAAGCCTATGGCTGGCGTGCGCCCTTCTGGTTCCTGTGCGGCTATGCGCTGGTGATTGGCGTCATTGTTCTGGTCGCGCTGCCGGAAACGCGTCCGGCGGACACGCTGCGCGTCAAAGGGCTGCCGCTGGCACAGTATGCTGCCATCGCGCGACAGCCGCGTTTTCTCGCCTTCGCCTTTGCCAACGCCGGCGCGCTCGGAATGGTGCTGACCTATGTCTCGCTGGCACCGCACGTGCTGATGACCGAAGGTGGCCTGACGCCGTTACAGTTTTCCTTTGCCTTTGGCGCCAACGGCTTCTGGATCATGCTGGTGAGTGCCTTCGTCAATAAAACCATTCGTAAAGCGGGCCGCCCGTTTTGTCTCGCCATGGGGTTTGTCACCATGCTGCTCGGTGCGCTGCTGCTGGTGGCGGGGATGACGCTGCTGCCCGCGGCCTGGCAGACGCACTGGTCGCTGTACATGATTCCGGTGGCGATTTCGGTGGCTGGCCTGGCCTTCACCGTGGGTCCGGCCACCAGCTATGCACTGGAGCCGTATCAGCAACAGGCGGGCGTGGCGGCGGCGCTACAGGGATTTATTCAGATGGCAGGCGGCGCGGGCGGCAGCCTGGCGATGGTGGCGCTGCCGGTGGCAGAGAAGTCTGCGTTAGCGCTGATGATGCTGGTGGGTGCAGCGCTGGCACTGATCGCCTGGCGCTGCAGTAAGAACATACGCGGTACCGTCACCGCGCTTAACTAAGCGTCACCGGGACGCGCGGCGCGAGTGCACACATCAGCTCGTAGCCTACCGTTCCGGCGGCCTTCGCCACCTCATCAATTTTCACCTCGTTGCCCCACAGTTCCACGCGCGAGCCAATGCCGGCCTGCGGACACGGTTCAAGGTCAATCATCATCATGTCCATCGAGATCGCCCCGAGGGTTTGCGTGCGGATGCCATCAACGCTGACTGGCGTACCGGTCGGTGCGTGGCGCGGATAGCCGTCAGCATAGCCGCAGGCAACGATACCGATACGCTGTGGCGCGGCAGCATGGTAGCGATAACCGTAGCCAACGCCTTCACCGGCGCTGAGCTGCTGCACGCCAATGATTTCACTGCTCAGCGTCATTACCGGCTGCAGGCCGGTACTGGCGATATCCTGCCAGTCGCCGCTCGGTGATGCACCGTAAAGAATAATGCCGGGACGCACCCAGTCAAAATGCGCCTGCGGGTGCCACAGCGTCGTTGCCGAGTTGGCGAGCGAGCGCGGACAGTTCAGCCCTTCCGCCGCCTGCTCGACGCGCTGCATCGGTTCCACCAGTCCCTGCGGGTTTTCCGCATCGGCAAAGTGCGCCATCAGCGTCATTTCACCTACGTTGGGCAACGCGCGCAGCTTGTGCCAGGCCGCATGCGCCTGTTCCGGACGAAAGCCAAGACGGTTCATGCCGCTGTTGATCTTCAGATAAACATCCACCGGCGCCGACAGCTGCGCCTTCGCCAGCGCCTGGATCTGCCAGTTACTGTGCACGCTGGTGGTCAGGCGATAGCGATCGATCAGCGCCAGGTCATCGGCGTGGAAGAAACCTTCCAGTAACAGAATCGGCTTTTTCCAGCCCTGCTCGCGCAGCAGAATCGCCTCTTCCATATTCAGCAGCGCGAAACCATCGGTCTCTGCCAGGCTGTGCCACACGCGGGCAATGCCGTGACCGTAAGCATTGGCCTTGACCACCGACCAGACGCGCGCATGCGGTGCCGCCTGACGCACAATCGCCAGATTGTGGCGCAGCGCCTGTTGATTAATGGTGGCACCCGTAGGACGTGACATGTTTTTACTCTCCCTGAAGTGTCAGCGCGTCGCGCTGGCGTTACGCAGCGGCGAAGCCGGGGCTGCAAAGCCCGGCAGATAACGCAGCACCGACAGGTCGTCGGCGGCGATAGCCGGTTTACGCCCCGAAATCAGATCGGCCAGTAGCTGGCCGGAACCACAGGCCATCGTCCAGCCCAACGTACCGTGCCCGGTGTTCAGCCAGAGATTGGTCAGCGGCGTGCGCCCAACTATCGGCGTGCCGTCCGGCGTCATCGGGCGCAGTCCGGTCCAGAACGTAGCCTGTTCAACATACCCGCCCTCAGGATAGAGATCGCGGACCACCATCTCCAGCGTTTCACGTCGTGCCGGCAACAGTTTGGTGTTAAAACCAACGATTTCCGCCATGCCGCCGACGCGAATGCGATCGTCGAAGCGCGTCACCGCCACTTTGTAGGTTTCATCGAGAATGGTCGAGACCGGTGCGCCCTGCGGATCTTTGATTGGGATGGTCAGGGAATAGCCTTTAAGCGGGTAAACTGGAATCGACACGATGTCTTTCAGCAGCGCGGTAGAGTAAGAGCCAAATGCCACGACATAGGCATCGGCTTTAATCACCTCATCGCCACATTTCACGCCATAGATGCGGTTACCTTCGCGCAACAGCTGATCCACCGACGTGTCATAACGGAAAGTAACGCCGGCTGCGGCAGCCATCGCTGCCAGTCGCTGGGTAAACAGCTGGCAGTCTCCGGTTTCATCATTCGGCAGACGCAAACCACCGGTGAGCTTGTGTGCGGTGCTGGCCAGCGCCGGCTCCACGCTGTGCAGCTGATGTGCCTCCAGCAGCTCATAAGGCACGCCCGCCTCGCGCAGCACCGCGATGTCTTTGCTGGCGCTGTCGAACTGTTGCTGGGTGCGGAACAGCTGCAATGTGCCGCCCTGCCGGCCTTCATAGGCGATACCGGTGCTGGCGCGCAGCGCCTTCAGGCAGTCGCGGCTGTATTCCGCAATACGCACCATGCGGCCTTTGTTTTCCTGGTAGTGACGCATGTCGCAGTTGCGCAGCATGTTCCACATCCACTCCAGCTGGAATTTGCTGCCGTCGAGTCGCACCGCCAGCGGCGCATGTTTCTGAAACATCCACTTCACCGCCTTAAGCGGTACACCCGGTGCTGCCCAGGGTGCGGCATAGCCGGGCGATATCTGCCCTGCGTTGCCCGCGCTGGTCTCCAGCGCCGCGCCGGGCTGGCGGTCGATCACCGTGACTTCGTGCCCCGCCTGCGCCAGGTACCACGCACTGGCTACTCCAACGACACCACTACCCAGAATGACTACGCGCATAAGCCCCTCACCGTGAAAAGCATAATTAACTGGTATCACCTTCTGGTTTAGCATAACCAGCAGGCTGAATTGATATTACATTCGACCCTTTCATTTCACATGTTTTTCACTTAACTGCACACTGAAATCATGCGCCCGCGCTAAAATCAGAGTTTTTTGTGCCTTAAATGCGTTAATCAGCAAATTATTATGCGAAAGGCAGTGCTTTTCTCTTTTTTCAGGAGAAAGCGCCGCAGTCATAGCACGCTCTTATAAACAGGATTTAATCCTGCTATTTAGCCATAAAATAAAACTTATCCTTATTAGCCGCTAAAGCAGGGCTATTTTGATGATTTTGTACCAAAAGAATTCGATTGAGTTCCCGCAGTGGATAAGCGACAGTGGACTATCATTGAAGTGTTCGCTCAGGTTTTTTGGGCTGTCTTTCTCAGGATGAAGCCTTAAACGATCGTGACAGGTGACAATCCGTCGCCTGCCGCTTGCAAAACAGAGGTGCGCTATGACGACAATGTTTGACGAGCCAACCCGCAGCAGCAAACGACTCAGTGACGGTCCTGACTGGACCTTTGAACTGCTGGATGTGTATCTGGCTGAAATCGACCGCGTGGCGAAAAGCTACGGGCTTGATACCTATCCGCACCAAATCGAAGTAATCACCTCCGAACAGATGATGGATGCGTACTCCAGTGTGGGTATGCCGATCAACTACGCGCACTGGTCATTCGGTAAGAAGTTCATCGAGACCGAGCAGCGCTACAAACATGGTCAGCAGGGTCTGGCGTACGAAATCGTCATTAACTCCAATCCCTGCATCGCGTATCTGATGGAAGAGAACACCATGACCATGCAGGCGCTGGTGATGGCGCACGCCTGCTACGGCCATAACTCGTTCTTCAAAAATAACTATCTGTTCCGCAGCTGGACCGATGCCAGTTCGATTGTTGACTATCTGCTGTTTGCACGGAATTACATCTCCGACTGTGAAGAGCGCTATGGCGTGGAAGAGGTTGAGCGGCTGCTGGACTCCTGCCATGCGCTGATGAATTACGGCGTCGATCGCTATAAGCGTCCGCAAAAGATTTCGCTGCAGGAAGAGAAAGCGCGGCAGAAAAGCCGGGAAGAGTATCTGCAGAGTCAGGTCAATACGCTGTGGCGCACCCTGCCACGCAAAGAGAAAGAGTTCACTCAGGTAGAAGCGGCGCGCTATCCCTCTGAACCGCAGGAAAACCTGCTCTACTTTATGGAGAAGAACGCCCCGCTGCTGGAGTCGTGGCAGCGCGAGGTGCTGCGCATCGTGCGTAAAGTCAGCCAGTATTTTTACCCGCAGAAACAGACCCAGGTGATGAACGAAGGCTGGGCGACCTTCTGGCATTACACCATCCTCAACCATCTGTACGATGAGGGCAAAGTGTCGGAACGCTTTATGATGGAGTTCCTGCACAGCCATACCAATGTGGTATATCAGCCGCCGTATAACAGCCAGTGGTACAACGGCATCAACCCGTATGCGCTGGGCTTTGCCATGTTCCAGGACATCAAGCGTATCTGTCAGTCGCCAACTGAGGAAGACCGTTACTGGTTCCCGGACATCGCCGGTTCCGACTGGCTGAAGACGCTGCATTTCGCCATGCGCGAATTTAAAGACGAGAGTTTCATCAGCCAGTTCCTGTCGCCCAAAGTGATGCGCGATTTCCGTCTGTTTACGGTGATGGACGACGATCGTAATAACTTCCTGGAAATTGCAGCGATCCATGATGAGGCCGGCTATCGCGCCATTCGTCAGCAGCTGTCAGCCCAGTACAATCTGAGTAATCTGGAGCCGAATATTCAGGTATACAACGTTGACCTGCGCGGCGATCGTTCGCTGACGCTGCGTTACGTGCCGCAGCAGCGTGCCCCGCTGGATAAAAGCCGTCGCGATGTGCTGAAGCATGTGCACCGGCTGTGGGGATTTGATGTCAATCTGGAACAGCAGAACGAAGATGGTAGCGTAGAGTTGCTGGATCGTTGTCCGGCGCGCGGACCGGCGCTTTGAATTGAATCCAAATGCTCAGGGACGAGCATTATCATCCTGCGTTATATTTCATTCCCTTCACTGTTAATCCTGCACAATCTTCACAGACAGTCAGTATCCGCTGATGCAGCGGGCTATTCGCAGCGCTGAGGCGTTTACGTTGCGCCAGGAGATTCCCGCGTGGAGGCGGGAATCAGGCCGGGCCGGTCAGGAAGACCGATACTGGCCGGTCCGTCAGGCGCATCGTGAATGCCGAAGGTACCGCGTAAGCGGCGCGAGGAGCAGCCCGGCAGCAGCGGATACTGGATGTCCGGGACAGACCCGCAAAACGTCAGTGCACCGTTAGCGCTTACTGCTCAAATCATCCGGCATGGTCTTCTGCATACTGTGCCAGATTTCGCCGCTGCGGCGGCCGTAGTTACGCACGCTGTCGACAATCTGATCCTGCGTCGGCTGTTTGTCACACAGGTCCGCCAGCTGGCGATAGAAGCTGCGCGCCAGTTCACGCGCTTCTGGATTTGAAAAGTAGTGGCGGCCCACGCGGGTGTAAAGCCCTTTCAGACCGTTGAGAATCAGGCCGTAAATCGGGTTGCCGGACGCGAACGCCAGACCGCGGAAGACGCGGTAATCCAGCTCGGTATAGGCTTCAGCCTGATCTTCCTCGCTCAGCGCACTCTCCAGCACTTCACGCGCCTTATCAGGATGATGGCGCAGCGCGCGACTGATAAAGATCGACGCGATATTGGTGCGCACCGACAACAGATTATCAATCAACTGCGGCACGCTGTCGTGATCGAGACGGGCGAGTGTTTCGAGGATATTGAGGCCAGACGTTTCCCAGAAATCGTTAACGCGGGTGGGTTTACCGTGCTGAATGGTCAGCCAGCCGTCACGTGCCAGCCGCTGCAGCACTTCACGCAAGGTGGTACGGGTCACGCCGATCAGTTCAGAAAGCTCACGTTCGGCAGGAAGAATTGATCCCGGCGGAAAACGGCTGTTCCAGATGCTTTCAATTATGTACTCTTCAGCGAATCCTGCAGGGCTCTGTGCCTTAATCACCATAGCATTTATTTCTCATTGCTTTCTTTGTCGTAATGCCACTCATCATACCAGAGGGGTCATAGCGGAAATAGCCTGCCAGCGGATTAAAAGCGCGCGCTGGCGCAAAATTCAGCAGCGACAAGCGGAAAAACGTGGCGGGTTACGCTGCGCGCTTTGCGGCGCTTTTGATGCCGTGTGCTAAAACCCGCGATTTTTTGGCGTGGATCAGGGATAAGTCATTTTTATACATGATTTTTCTCTGCTGCCTGGCTGGCACGGGTACGCTTTTGGTTTACACTGCGATGCATTAACGGCTACGGGAAAAGCAATATGTTGCGATACTTGAATCAATGCTCACGCGGACGCGGTGCCTGGTTATTAATGGCCCTGACCGCCCTGGTTTTTGAACTGGTTGCGCTGTTCTTTCAGCACGTGATGGGACTGCAACCCTGCGTAATGTGTATTTATGAGCGTTGTGCGTTGTTTGGCGTCATGGGTGCCGGTCTGGTTGGCGCGATTGCCCCTAAAACGCCGCTGCGCTGGGCAGCTATCGCCATCTGGCTCTACAGCGCCTATGAAGGGGTGCGGCTCTCTTACGAACACACCATGATTCAGCTGCATCCCAACCCGTTTGTCACCTGCGACTTTGCGGCGCGTTTCCCGGGCTGGCTGCCGCTGGATAAGTGGCTGCCGGCGGTGTTTGTCGCCAGCGGTGACTGCGCCGAACGCGGCTGGACCTTCCTGACCTGGAGCATGCCGCAGTGGATGATCGTGATTTTTGCCGCGTATCTGCTGGTGGGCATTCTGGTATTGATTGCGCAACCGTTCAAAGCGAAGCGTCGCGATCTGTTTGGTCGCTAAGACCCGAACTCAATACGTCACAGACAAAACAGGCAGCCGCGGCTGCCTGTTGCGTTATCAGCCGTTACGATCCGGCCGGTCAATAATGTGTTCTTCCCAGTCGCGCACTTCACTCTCGCGCACCGCAATGTATCGCACCGAGATACGCTGAGCATGCATCGCTTTCTTCGACCCGGCAATCAGCGGATGCCACGCCGGCAGCGTTTTGCCCTCACCTAACAAACGATAAGCGCAGGTGCGCGGCAGCCAGTTAAAGGTGGTGAGATTCTCACGCGTCAGCTTGATGCAATCCTCTTCATACTCGAAGCGGCGCTCATAATTGCGGCACTGACAGGTCTTAATGTTCAGCTGATTACAGGCGACGTTGGTGAAGTAGATTTCATCGGTATCCGCATCCTGCAACTTATTCAGACAGCACTGTCCACAGCCGTCGCACAGCGATTCCCACTCTGCGTCGTTCATTTGGTCAAGGCGTTTGGTCTGCCAGAAGGGTTGTTCGGTCATGATAGCGGTCCGGGTTGAGCAACAAGACCGCACCTTATAAAGCTTCAGGTGCGGTGATGCAAGTATTACAGCACGCGGGTGCTGATACCGTGACCGGCCAGCGATACTTCCAGTTTATCGCCGGAGCGCAGCGGACCCACGCCTTCAGGCGTCCCGGTCAGCACCACGTCACCGGCGCGCAGCGTAAAGTACTGGCTCATATAAGCAATCAGCGGCAGAATTTTGTGGATCATGTCTGCCGTGGTGCCGTGCTGACGTACCTCGCCGTTGATCACCAGCTTCAGTTCGGCGTCCTGCGGGTCGACGCTGAACTCCGCAGCCGGAATAAATCCGGAGAGCGGACAGGAGTTATCGAAACTCTTGGCGCGCTCCCATGGCTGACCGGCTTTCTTGAACCCGGCCTGCAGGTCGCGCAGCGTCAAATCCAGCGCCACGCCATAACCGGCAATTGCCTTCGCCACGTGCTCTTCACTGGCCTGCTTCAGGGTGGCGCCAATCAGTACCGCCAGCTCTACTTCATGATGCACCTCACCGAAGCTGGCCGGGATTGACAGCGGCTGGCGCAAATCGCACACCGCGGTTTCAGGTTTGATAAACACCACCGGCTCGCTTGGTGTAGCGCTGCCCATCTCTTTAATGTGCTTTGCATAGTTGCTGCCGACGCACACCACTTTGCTGACCGGATAATCCAACAGCGCGCCCTGCCAGTTACGATGCTGATACATGCTAATCCCCTGCTTGAGTTGTGTTTGCTGCCAGCCGGGCTGGCAAAGATGGCTCATCAGCCGCCGGAACGTGGCAGGCTGCTGAGCACTATATTAGCGGGTTTATCGCGGCGGACGTGGCGGAAAGGGTCAAAGCCGTTAATCATTCATCACGTCCGACGCTAAAGACGGCGATTATTGCTCACAATAATGGGTTAAGGTGAGCAATTAAATTAATGCCGAAGCACTGATTATATTTACAGGCTATATTTTTACAGATGAATCTGAATTAAACTTTTTTACCCTGTTCAAGATGAATGTTGAGCAGACTTTCAACCGGCGGCGGGATCTGCAAATAATAACCCTGCTCGCGTAAACCCTGCTTCACTTTATTGATGTCGGCGTTGGCCAGCTTGTCACGCTGCTCGAGCGACAGCACCATCGCCAGCTGCGGTTTACCAAAGCCGCGCAGCAGCTCTTCCGGCACGCGCGAAAAATCGTCTTTTTTTTCTACATACAGATAAGTCTGGTCGCGTTGCGGGCTTCTATAGATCACACAAAACATATTTTTTACTCGAATTAACTAAGGGCGTCACTTGCCTGAATATAGCAGTAACTATAACATGCTTGCAGAACTTCGAATATTGACCCGGCAGTGTTAATGACGATTTTATCGGCGTTCACTTCAGGGTCGTGAAAACAGGACTGAGTCAGGACAGATGTCGCAATCGCCAATCGAATTCAAGGGCAGCAGTTTTACCCTGTCAGTTGTTCATCTGCACCATTCGCAACCCGAGGTGATTCGTCAGGCGCTGCAGGACAAAATCGACCAGGCCCCGGCTTTTCTGCACAACGCGCCGGTGGTGCTGAATGTGTCAGCCCTGAACGGTGACATCAACTGGAAGCAGATGCAGCAGGCCGTTAGCGCCACCGGATTACGCATTGTTGGCGTAAGCGGCTGCAAAGATGAAGCCCTGAAAAAGATGATTGCCCGCGCTGGCCTGCCGGTGCTGTCAGAGGGTAAAGAGAACCGCAAACGTGCGGAGTCGCCCGCGCCGGAGCCAGAAGCGATCGCGCCAGCGGTCAGCGAACCGGCCAGCAAAACGCGCATTATCAATACGCCGGTGCGCTCCGGCCAGCAGATTTACGCGCGCAACGCCGACCTGATCGTTACCAGCAGCGTCAGCGCCGGTGCCGAACTGGTGGCGGACGGCAACATTCATATTTACGGCATGATGCGCGGCCGTGCGCTGGCCGGTGCCAGCGGCGATCGCGACTGCCAGATTTTTTGCACCAACCTGTCAGCAGAGTTGGTCTCCATCGCCGGCGAGTACTGGATCATGGACCAGATCCCGGCGGAATTCTTTGGTAAAGCCGCGCGCCTGTGCCTTAAAGAGGGCGCGCTCACCATCCAGACACTTAATTAGGCCCCTTTTCTTTCGTTAAGGAAATCAACATTTATGGCACGCATCATTGTAGTTACATCGGGTAAAGGGGGCGTTGGCAAGACCACGTCAAGCGCGGCCATCGCCACAGGGTTAGCGCAGAAAGGCAAAAAAACCGTGGTGATCGATTTCGATATCGGTCTGCGTAACCTCGACCTGATCATGGGCTGTGAACGCCGCGTGGTGTATGACTTCGTCAACGTTATCCAGGGCGATGCCACGCTGAACCAGGCGCTGATCCGCGACAAACGCACCGAGCAGCTTTACATTCTGCCCGCCTCACAGACGCGTGATAAAGATGCCCTGACCCGCGAAGGCGTGGAAAAAGTGCTGAACGACCTGGCGGCAATGGAATTTGATTTTATCGTCTGCGACTCGCCGGCCGGTATCGAAACCGGTGCGCTGATGGCGCTGTACTTTGCCGATGAAGCCATCATCACCACTAACCCGGAAGTCTCTTCCGTGCGCGACTCAGACCGTATTCTTGGCATCATCTCCTCGAAATCGCGTCGCGCTGAAAACAGCGAAGAGCCGGTAAAAGAGCACCTGTTACTGACCCGCTACAATCCGGGACGCGTAACGCGCGGCGACATGCTGAGCATGGAAGACGTGCTGGAAATTCTACGCATTCCACTGGTCGGTGTCATTCCGGAAGATCAGTCGGTACTGCGCGCGTCTAACCAGGGTGAGCCAGTGATCCTCGACGCAAACTCTGACGCCGGTAAAGCTTACGCTGATACCGTAGATCGCCTGCTTGGCGAAGAACGCCCCTTCCGCTTTATTGAAGAAGAGAAGAAGGGTTTCCTGAAACGCCTGTTCGGGGGATAACCAATGGCATTACTTGATTTCTTTTTATCCCGTAAGAAGAACACAGCCAATATAGCCAAGGAAAGGCTGCAGATTATCGTGGCTGAACGCAGAAGGGGCGACAGTGAGCCCCACTATCTGCCGCAGCTGAAGCGCGATATTTTGGAAGTGATCTGTAAATACGTGAAAATTGACCCGGACATGGTCACGGTGCAGCTGGATCAGAAAGGGGATGATATCTCCATCCTCGAGCTCAACGTGACGCTGCCGGAGACGGAAGACGTTCCTAAATGATTGTAGCGGGTTCCTGATTTTCCCCTGCGTGGTTGCGCAGGGGAAAACGTTCCGCTTACAGCGTCTGTAAAATCTCGTCGATACCGGCTTTTAACACCTCACCCCGCCAGCCTGCCAGCAATTCCGGCGGACGCGTGGCGCTTTTCAGTCCCCAGTGCACGCTCAGCACCTGGTTAATCTGGCGACGCGATGCCAGCAGTTCCTGACTGTAACCGGTCTGCTCACTCACCTGCTGTACCAGCGCTTTAATCGCTTTAAAGGCCTGCTTGTAATGCGCATGGTCAATCAGATTGGGCAACGGCGGCGGTAATGCCGCTTCATCCAGCGCCTGCGCTTCTGCCACCATCGCCACCAGCGCTTTGCCGTGGAAGCGGATTTCGTGACCGTTCAGACCTAGGTGATCCAGCTCGCCGAGGCTGCCCGGCATAAAGCGCGCCACTTTCCACAGATTCTCTTCGCGCACCACAAAATTTACCGCCATGTCTTTCTGCCGCGCAAGATTGAGACGCCACGCCGCCAGCCGCTGCAGCACGGCCAGCTGACGCGGACGCAGCTGCCACGCATTGGTGATATCGCGCCACGCTTCTTCCGGCTGCAGCACGTCGAGACGACGCTGGCACAGCGTAGCGCATTCACTCAGCGCCGCCGCCATGTTGCCTGCGGCTTCGGTTTGCGCCACCAGCTGATGGGCGATCGGCAGCAGATAAGCCACATCCGCCGCAGCGTACTGGCACTGCCGCTCGGTAAGCGGACGCGCCAGCCAGTCGGTACGCGCTTCGCTCTTATCCAGCTCAATCTGGTTGAAATGATTGACCATCGCGGCAAAGCCCCACGACAGCGGCTGGCCAGCGAAAGCCGCCAGGATCTGCGTATCAATCATCGGCTCCGGCAGGCAGCCGAAGCGATGCAAAAACACTTCGAGATCTTCACCGCCGGCGTGCAGGAATTTAGTCAGCTGACGATCCTGCAGCAGCGCAACAAACGGCGCCCAGTCGCTGATGGTTAATGGATCGATCAGAACCAGTTGCTCGCCATCAAACAGCTGGATCAGACCGAGCTGCGGATAGTAAGTGCGGGTGCGCACGAATTCGGTATCCAGCGCCACGGCGCGATGCTGACGGGCCTGCTGGCATACGGCGGCCAACTGGTCATTTTGGTCGATCAGGGTGTAATTCACGTTTTCTTTCTCGCTGCGGCAAACCTCGCACAGCGCTCCATGTTAAAAGCAATAAAAACGCCGGACGGTGCCGGCGTTAACCTGAGCGCAAAACGCAAGCTGTTGCTAAGCTTCGCGCTTCGCCTCGTCACGCAATTCGCGACGTAAAATTTTGCCAACGTTGGTCTTCGGCAGCTCATCACGAAACTCGATAATCTTCGGCACTTTATAGCCGGTGAGCTGACGGCGACAATGATCCAGCACTTCCTCTTTCGTCAGTGACGGATCTTTTTTCACGATGCACACTTTCACCGCTTCGCCTGAGAGATCGCTCGGCACGCCAATCGCCGCGGCTTCGCGCACTTTGGCGTGCTGCATCAGCACATCTTCAATCTCGTTAGGATACACGTTAAAGCCGGACACCAGAATCATGTCTTTCTTACGATCGACGATGCGGATAAACCCTTCGGCGTCCACGGTAACAATATCACCGGTATGCAGCCAGCCATTTTTCAGCACTTCCTCGCTGGCTTCCGGCCGCTGCCAGTAGCCCGTCATCACCTGCGGCCCGCGAATACACAGCTCGCCCGGTTCGCCCGGTGGCACGTCGCGATCCTCATCATCAACAATGCGCACATCGGTTGAGGGAACCGGCAATCCAATGCTGCCGGTGTGGCAGGTAATATCATACGGGTTAACCGACACCAGCGGTGAGCATTCGGTCAGTCCGTAGCCCTCCAGCAGATAGTGCCCGGTGAGTTTCTCCCAGCGCTCGGCCACCGCTTTCTGCACTGCCATGCCGCCGCCGGCTGACAGACGCAGCGTGGAGAAATCCAGCTGGTTAAAATTGGCATCGTTCAGCAGGGCGTTAAACAGCGTGTTGACACCGGTGATGGCGGTAAAAGGGAATTTACTCAGCTCTTTAACGAAGCCGGGAATATCGCGCGGATTGGTAATCAGCAGGTTGGTACCGCCGAGGTCGAGAAACAATAGACAGTTCACCGTCAGGGCAAAGATGTGATAAAGCGGCAGCGCGGTCACCACCTGCTCCTGGCCAGGACGCAGCAACTTACCGTAGGTGGCTTTGGTCTGCTCCAGATTCGCCTGCATATTGCCGTGGGTCAGCATCGCGCCTTTCGCCACGCCGGTGGTACCGCCGGTGTATTGCAGAAACGCCAGATCCTGATTATTGATCACAGGACGGTGATAGCGCATCTGCTCGCCCTGCTGCAGCGCATGGCGGAACGGTACCGCCCCTGGCAGATGGTACTTCGGTACCAGCTTCTTCACGTATTTAACCACGAAATTCACCAGCGTGGCTTTCACCGGCGCCAGCTGATCGCCCATGCGCGTCAGCATCACGTGCTTCACCGGCGTTTCCGCGACCACTTTTTCCAGCGTATGGGCAAAGTTGGAGACGATGACAATCGCGCTGGCCCCGCTGTCGTTAAGCTGATGCTTAAGCTCGCGCGGCGTGTACAACGGGTTAACGTTCACTACCACCATGCCCGCGCGCAGGACGCCAAACAGCGCCACCGGATACTGCAGCAGATTCGGCATCATCAGCGCGACGCGATCCCCCTGCTGCAAGCCTAAACCCTGCTGCAGCCAGGCCGCAAAGGCACGGCTCTGCTGCTCCAGCTGACGGTAGGTCATCGGCTGGCCCATGTTAATGAAAGCCACCTGATCGGCATAACGTTGCGCTGCGTGTTCGAAAAGATCGACCAAAGAGGGATAACGGTCTGCGTTAATTTCCGCTGGTACATCTGGCGGATAGCGTTTCAGCCAAACCTTGTTCAAAGATTCACCCCGATATTCTTGTTGCGTAGCCATCGCCGCCTCTGCAATCAGTGTTGTTAACAATATTTTAACTGATTGTACCAGTTTGCCTGTTCCGGCATTTTCAGGTTGCGAGGCTCATCACTAAATTTCACGCATCGGTTGCGCGCCCAATAAAAAGGCCCGTTCGCGAGCACCGCGACCGGGCCGTAAAAAAAGCGGTTAATGACTATTCGGTGAGAATGGTTTCCACCTGTGCCGGACCGCCGGTGTTCATGCCCCAGTAAGGGTTCGGTCCCCAATAGCCGGGATGACGGCGCGACGGCCCGTACCAGATCCATGGATCGATCGGCTGTGGCGGCGTCATCACCTGCTGAGTCAGATGCCAGCGCTGATAACCGCGCACATCAATCACCACAAAGTTGTAGCTGGCCTTGCCAATTTCCCCTTTCTCGGTGCCTTTGATGTTGCCGAGCACCGTGACGTACTGATTATTGAGGTCAATCGGATCGACAAAACCGTGTATGTCGGCATAAATGCGCCCAATCGAGGCCGCACCGAGGCGCGGTCGCGCGCTGTCATCCAGCGGCTGAGTGGCGATTTCCAGCCGGGTCAGGCCGTTCAGGTTAGTGACCTTCACGACCTTGCCGCCGAAACGCGACTCCTGGCCGACATACAGCTGCGGCGCATTCATCACGCGTAATAAATCCTGCTGTGGAAGCTGAGAACTCCCTTTAATGGCATCCGGCACCGACACGCAGCCGCTGAGCAACAGCGCACAGGCTAACAGAGCGCCAGACATCCCTTGACGACTAATTGGCATAGCACTTCTCCTGTTATTTCTCCGTTAGACTGAAGGCGCAATAATAAGTTGCGTGGCCGCTTAGCGTCCCGGCAACTTTTTCCAGGCCACTTCATTGCGCAGATAAACCGGCTCGGCGTTTTCCACCGCCACGCTGTCGCCGCGCTGCCAGGCGCTGAGCGCCAGCGGCAGCATGTCTTCGGCGGCAGGCAGCGTAACCGCGGTGGTCAGCAGTTGCGCGCCGGTCACGGTCGCCAGCAGCTGCGGATAAGCCGCCCAGCCGGTACCGACAGTGGCCCACTCGCCGCTCAGCTGCGCGATGCGCGCCTGTGCGGCTTCCGGTTTCAGCACGGCTTCGCTCTCCGCGCCCTGCCACTCGCCCTGCTCATCACGCTGATATTCTGCCCAGTAAACTTCACCCATGCGCGCATCAATTGCCGCCAGCACGCGCGTTGCGCCGGTTAAACGCCAGGCACCCTGCGCCATGGTGGCCAGCGATGACACGCCGATCATCGGCAGGTCAGCGCCCAGCGCCAGGCCCTGCGCGATACCAATGCCAATACGCACGCCGGTAAAGCTGCCAGGGCCGCGGCCAAACGCCAGCGCGTCCAGCGCGCTCAGCGCCAGCTGCTGTGCCTGCAGCACTTCCTGCACCAGCGGCAGAATACGTTGGGTATGATCGCGGGGCGCGATTTCAAAGCGGGCATCGATCTGCTGCTGATTCAGCAGCGCGGCAGAACAGGCTTCTGTCGCGGTGTCCAGGGCTAAAATTCGGGCGGACATAACAACCTCAGAGAATCAAAATGGCGCGCATCTTACCACAGCCTGGCACAAATTAGTGCTGCTCTGGCGGACGCACAAAATCAATCGCGCGCTGTAAATCGCGGGTGCGCGGCGTCGGCGGCAGGCTATTCAGGAACAGCCCGCCATAGGGACGCGACACCAGCCGCTGGTCACAAATCACCAGCACACCACGGTCGTCGGTATCGCGAATCAGACGGCCGACGCCCTGCTTGAGGGTGATCACTGCATCCGGCAGCTGCACGTCGTTGAACGGATCGCCGCCGCGCAGACGGCAATCCTCCATGCGCGCTTTCAGCAACGGATCTTCCGGCGAGGTAAATGGCAGTTTATCGATGATCACCAGCGACAGCGCATCGCCGCGCACGTCGACGCCTTCCCAGAAGCTGCTGGTCGCCACCAGCAGTGCGTTGCCGGCATCGAGAAACTGTTTAAGCAGCTGGCCTTTGCTGGTTTCGCCCTGCAACAGCACCGGCAGGGTCATGGAAGCGCGGAACTCCGCAGCCAGCTCGCGCATCATTTTGTGCGAGGTGCACAGGAAGAAACAGCGCCCTTTGTTGGCTTCAATCAGCGGTTTCATCATGCGCGCCAGCTGACGCGCACCGCCAGGATGATTGGGTTCCGGCATGTTGCGCGGCACACACAGCAACGCCTGCTGCGCATAATCAAACGGGCTTTCGAGGATCAGCGTACGGGCATCATCAACGCCGAGCCGGCTGGCAAAATGGCTCATCTGCTCGTTGACCGCCAGCGTCGCCGAGGTAAACACCCACGCCGCTTTGCGCCCGTCCATCACTTCGCGGAAGCGCTCCGCGACCGACAGCGGCGTCAGGGCCAGCGTGAAATGCCGGCTGCTGCATTCGTACCAGTAGCTGAAGCCCGGTTCGTCAATCGCACGCAGCCGCTTGAGCCGGGTGCGATACAGCGCGGCACGCTCAAAGGCGGCGTCCAGCAGCGCGGAACGGCCCAGCGACAGCTTAATCACGTCGTAACACAGCTCCAGCGCATCATCCAGCAGCGTAAACATGCGCATGATGTTGTTGTCGCTGAGCAGGTCACGCAGATTGCCACGAAAACCGGGCTCGCCCAGCGTCAGGCGGAAATCCTGTGCACACTGCGCCAGCCGGTCGGCGGATTTCTGCAGCTGCTGCACATCGCGCACCTCGGTGCGGTAGGCAAGGATAATGTCTTTGGCGAGATCCTGCAGTTGCCGGCTCGACAGCTGCTGACCAAAGTACTGGCTGGCAATATCCGGCAGCTGGTGCGCTTCGTCGAAGATCATCACGTCGGCTTCCGGGATCAGCTCGCCAAATCCGCCCTCTTTCACCACCAGATCGGCGAGAAAAAGGTGATGGTTCACCACCACCACGTCGGCATCCATCGCTTTTTTGCGCGCCTTCACCACGAAGCAATCTTTATACAGCGGGCAATCGCTGCCGAGGCAGTTATCGTTGGTGCTGGTAACGTAAGGCCAGACCGGGCTGTCTTCCGCAACGCCGGCGCAGCTGCTGACGTCGCCATCAATGGTTTCCGATGACCAGCTGCGCACGTTAATCAGGTCGCCGAGCGCCTGCACGCTGAGGTCGCCGCCGGTCTGATTCTGCTGCTCGAGCCGTTCAAGACACAGATAGTTGGAGCGCCCTTTCAGCAGCGCGGTTTTACCGCTGAATGCCAGAGCGCGGGCGATGGTCGGCAGATCGCGGTTATACAGCTGATCCTGCAACGCTTTGGACCCGGTGGAAACGATGACTTTTTTCTTCGCCCGCAGCGCTGGCGCCAGATATGCATAGGTTTTACCGGTGCCGGTGCCGGCCTCGACCACCAGCTCGCCCGCCTGCTGCACCGCCTCACTCACTGCCTGCGCCATTTCGCGCTGCGCTGCGCGCGGCTTAAAGCCGGGAATCGCCTGCGCTAACGCGCCGTCCGCTGCAAAATCGTCTGCCACACATCCTCACCGGTTGCTCTTAAAACACCTGTAATTATGTCAGGATTCGCGGCAGGCGACCACAACAGATGACAGCCGCCCATCGGATATGGCAGGCTAGCGCAGCTAAAATAAAGGAGAACAGCATGACCATTACGCGTATTGATGTGGAGCACCGCATGTCTGAAGCGGTTGTACATGACCAGACCGTGTATTACACCAGCGTGCCGGAAAATCTGGATGACGATGCGGAAGCGCAGACCGCCAACGCGCTGGCGGTGATCGACCGCATCCTGACGCGCGTGGGCTCGGACAAAAGCAAGATTCTGGATGCCACCATTTTCCTGGTGGACAAAGCGGATTTTGCCGCGATGAACCGCGCCTGGGATGCGTGGGTCTCACCGGGTAATGCGCCGGTACGCTGCACGGTGCAGGCCGGCCTGATGAATCCACGTTATAAAGTGGAAATCAAAATCATCGCCGCGTTATAACGCCCATCGGGCGCTATTCGTCGTCTTCGTCCTCTTCGAAGCGCGCCCGAATCGCTTCACCCTGATGGTTCTGGCGAATCTCCTGCGCCACCTGCGCAATCGCCTGGCCGCTGGACATGCCGCCAGCCATCAGTTCCTGAATACGTTCCACTGCCTGTTGCTGCTGTTCATGCGATAAAGCCGGAAGACCTGCAAACATGGTTCACTCCTGGTAAATTTCGGGGACGCATTATTCCACGCTGAACAAACAGGTGCCAGCAGCAAAAAAATATGCCAGGCTACGCGCCTGCCTGCTGAACTGATTTATCCTGACGATCGTGAAAACCCTCTCGCTACAGTATACGCCCGATACGCTGTTACACCGTTTTTCCACGCTGGCGCACCGTCCGTGGGCAATGCTGCTGACCTCCGGCCAGGCCGAACACGCGGATAACCGCTTTGATATTCTCACCGCCGATCCGCGGGTCACGCTGACCACGCGCGGTGACAGCACCGCCATCGACGACGGCACCCGCATCAGCCATTCCGCCGCGGATCCGCTGCAGCTGGTGCAGCAGCAGCTGGACGCGCTCGGCATTCAGCCGGCATTTGATGCCGATTTGCCGTTCCAGGGCGGCGCGCTGGGCCTGTTTGGTTACGATCTGGGTCGCCGTTTTGAAACCCTGCCGCAGCGCGCGCAGCAGGATTTACACACGCCGGACATGGCGGTGGGCATTTATGACTGGGCGCTGATTGCCGATCATCACCGCCAGACGCTCACGCTGATTGCCCTGCACGACGCGGAGCAGCGCTGGCAGTGGCTGCAGGCGCTGGCGGTGCCGCAGCCCAAACCCTTTGCCCTGACCAGCGACTGGCACGCTAACATGAGCTATGCGCAGTACGCCGAGCGCTTCGATGCGGTGCAGGCCTATATTCAGGCGGGCGACTGCTATCAGGTGAATCTGGCGCAGCGCTTCCAGGCCAGCTATCGCGGCGATGAGTGGCAGGCGTTTCTGCGGCTCAATCGCGCCAACCGTGCGCCGTTCAGCGCCTTTATCCGCCTGCCGCACAGTGCGTTGCTGAGCCTGTCGCCGGAGCGTTTTCTCTCGCTGCAGCAGCAGCAGATTGAAACCCGCCCGATTAAAGGCACGCTGCCGCGTCTGGCCGATCCGCAGGCCGATCGGTTACAGGCGGAGAAACTGGCCAGCGCCGAAAAAGATCGCGCGGAAAACCTGATGATTGTGGACCTGCTGCGTAATGATATTGGCCGCGTCGCCGAGCCGGGCAGCGTCAGCGTACCGGAACTTTTCGTGGTGGAGCCGTTCCCGGCGGTGCATCACCTGGTGAGCACGGTGCGCGCCAGATTGCCGGACGCGCTCTGCGCGACCGATTTGCTGCGCGCCTGTTTCCCTGGCGGCTCCATTACCGGTGCGCCCAAGATCCGCGCCATGGAAATCATCGAGGAACTCGAACCGCAGCGGCGCAATGCGTGGTGCGGCAGTATTGGCTACATCAGCCTGTGCGGCCGCATGGACAGCAGCATCACTATCCGCACGCTGATCGCCGAAAACCAGCAGCTGTACTGTGCGGCGGGTGGCGGTTTGGTCGCCGACAGCGATGCCGAAGCGGAATATCAGGAGACGCTGCACAAGCTCAACCGTATTCTGCCCTGCCTGCGTGACGAGGCGTAACATGGAGCTGACGCTGCAGCAGTTTCTCAGTCGCTTTGTATTGCAGCCGCCGCTGACCGGCACGCACAGCGTGATCAGCGGACGCCGCGCCGCGGTGCTGGTGCCGGTGATTGATGGCCACCAGCCGGAACTGTTGCTGACCCGCCGCTCGTCGCTGCTGCGTAAACACGCCGGCCAGGTGGCGTTTCCCGGCGGCATGATGGACGCCAGCGACGAGTCGCTGATCGCCACCGCGCTGCGGGAAGCGCAGGAAGAAGTCGGCATCGCGCCGCAGCATGTCCGGGTGGTCGGCGTGTTACCGCCGGTCACCAGCAGCACCGGTTTCGCCGTCACGCCGGTGGTCGGCGTCATTCCGCCGCACCTGCCGCTGCAGCTCAACCCGGATGAAGTTGAAAGCGCCTTTTCCATGCCGCTTGGCGAAGCGCTGCGGCTGGGCCGCTACAGCGGACTGACGCTGCGTCGCGGTCATCGTCAGCACCAGGTGTGGCTGTCCTGGTATGAAGATTATTTTATCTGGGGCATGACCGCCGGCATCCTGCGCGCGCTCGGCCAGCAGATCGCCCTGTCCTGATCCCCCGTACCGTTTCATCCTGCCGCAAAAATTGATCCGCTTCACACCCTGCGGGATGGATAACTATTTCTGTGGTTTATAATTAGTTTATTTCATGCGAAAAGCTGCTCGCTGCCGCCCGCTGGCGATTACTATTAGCCGCAATAACGGCCTGCGCCGTCAAAAGAAGATTTGTGAGGAGCATCACCGGTGATAAGTGTTTTTGACATGTTCAAAGTGGGCATCGGCCCGTCCAGTTCGCATACCGTCGGCCCGATGAAGGCCGGCAAGCAGTTTGTTGATCTGCTGATCGAGCAGGGCAAACTGCAGGATGTGACCCGCGTGGCGGTTGACGTCTACGGCTCGCTGTCGCTCACCGGTAAAGGCCACCACACCGACATCGCCATCATCATGGGGCTGGCCGGCTTTGAGCCTGCCAGCGTTGATATCGACAGCATTCCGGCCTTTATCAGGGATGTGGAAACGCGCGAGCGTCTGCTGCTGGCGCAGGGCGCGCGCGAGGTCGATTTTCCGCGTGACGGCGGAATGGTGTTCCGCAGCGAGAACCTGTCGCTGCATGAAAACGGCATGACCCTGTACGCGTTTGCCGGCGACCGTCTGGTTGAGCGCAAAACCTATTACTCGATTGGCGGCGGTTTTATTGTCGACGAAGCGCACTTTGGGCAGTCGGTGCTGGACGAGGTCGCCGTACCCTATCCGTTCCATTCGGCCAGAGAATTACTCAGCCACTGCCGCGATACCGGCATGTCGCTTTCCGGGCTGGTGATGAAAAACGAGCTGGCGCTGCACAGCCGGGACGAAATTTACGCTTATTTCGGCAACATCTGGCAAACCATGCAGGCGTGTATCGATCGCGGCCTGAATACCGAAGGCGTGCTGCCGGGGCCACTGCGCGTGCCGCGTCGTGCGGCCTCGCTGCGTCGTCTGCTGGTGTCGTCGACCAAACACTCTAACGATCCGATGAACGTCATCGACTGGGTCAATATGTTCGCGCTGGCGGTGAATGAAGAAAACGCAGCCGGTGGCCGTGTGGTCACCGCGCCGACTAACGGCGCCTGCGGCATCGTGCCGGCGGTGCTGGCGTATTACGATCACTTCATCGAAACCGTGACGCCAGATATCTTTATCCGCTACTTCCTTGCCTCGGGCGCGATTGGCGTGCTGTACAAAATGAACGCGTCGATTTCCGGCGCCGAAGTCGGCTGCCAGGGCGAAGTCGGCGTGGCCTGCTCCATGGCCGCCGCCGGGCTGGCCGAGCTGCTGGGTGCCAGTCCGGAGCAGGTGTGCGTGGCCGCTGAAATCGGCATGGAACACAACCTTGGACTGACCTGCGATCCGGTCGCCGGTCAGGTGCAGGTGCCGTGTATTGAGCGCAACGCCATTGCTTCGGTGAAAGCGATCAACGCCGCGCGTATGGCGCTGCGCCGTACCAGCGAGCCGCGCGTATCGCTGGATAAGGTGATCGAAACCATGTACGAGACCGGCAAAGACATGAACGCCAAATACCGTGAAACTTCGCGCGGTGGCCTGGCGATCAAAGTGCAGTGCGACTGATTGCCAGCTTCGCGCTTCGCTGCTGACAATTGCAGCGATCGGACACTATTTCTGCACCGGGCTCTACCTCGGCGTGATCAAACCAGATACATTATTTTTGCGCGCGACCTCTCAGGGTCGCGCGATTTTTTAGTGCCGCTTTTTTTCGCCAGCCGCGCTAAATTTGGCCGCCGCCATGCCGATAACCTTCACGTTAATTTGGCCTCATTCTTTGTCTTAGCAAGGTGGTAACTGATGCTCCTTCCCCAGCAATTTGTGGGTCAATTCCGCCGTAAGCGCCTGCTTATTGCGTTGGTGATCGCGTCGCTGGTTCTCATCCTTACGCTGACTTTTCGCTACATCGAAGAGAAATCACGCATTGAGCAGCAGTCACTGAATTTTGCTACCCGCGCGATCGAACGTTTTGATCGCATGTTTTCGCCGCTCGACGTCTCCGCCAACAACACGCTGGGTCTGGTGGGCGTGCCGTGCGCGCAGGTGCGCTATCCGCTGATTGAGAAGATCGCCGCGCTGCAAACTGTGCGTACCGTGCTACTGGTGCAGGACGATACCATCTACTGTTCCAGCATCTACGGGCCGCGCAACATCTCTTTCAGCCAGACCTATCCGCAGTTGGCGATCAACAACCAGCGCATGATGCTGTCCACCGACGACTATCTACTGAAAGGTTCACCGGTGCTGCTGCTGTGGACGCCCCGGTCGCTGGATAACCAGGATGGCCTGCTGCAGATCATCAACATCGAACTGATGACCAACTACCTGCTGGAGCCGCAGCTGCCGTGGGTGGAGCGCGCGATTTTCAATGTGGGAGGACAAAGTCTGGAATACGGCAATCCGCTGATCGAGCATACCGTGCCATCCGACGACGAAGTGGCCTACGATCAGGCGTCGCTGCGCTACCCGTACAGCATTACGCTCTACGGCCCATCACCGGCGCGACTGGCGCTCAATACGCTGCCCTCGCAGCTGCCGCTGGCGGTGCTGCTGAGCCTGCTGCTGGGCTATATCGTCTGGCTGGCGACCGCCAACCGCATGAGCCTGAGCTGGCAAATCAGCTATGGCATCACCGCCAACGAATTCATGGTTTACTGCCAGCCACTGATTAACGCCCGCAGCGGTGACTGCGATGGCATCGAACTGCTGCTGCGCTGGCACAACCCGCGCCAGGGCTGGATTGCGCCGGACGTGTTTATTCCGCTGGCCGAGCGCCAGAACCTGATTGCCCCGCTGACGCGCTTTGTGATTGCCAGAGTGGTGGAGGAGTTACCCAATCTGCCGCAGTGCCCTGCTTTCCATATCGCCATCAACGTGGCGGCCAGCCATTTCCACGATCGCCTGATTGTCGACGACTTGCAGCGCTACTGGTGGCCGGCCAATCCGCTGCCGAAACTGGTGGTCGAGCTCACCGAGCGCGATGCGCTGCCGGTTATCGACCAGACAGTGGTGGCGCAGCTGCATGAGATTGGCGTCCGGCTGGCCATTGACGACTTTGGCACCGGCCACAGCTCGCTGGCCTATCTGAAAGACCTCAAGCCGGACGTGCTGAAAATCGATAAGATCTTCACCGCCGCGATTGGCACCGATGCGATCAACGCGACGGTCACGGATATGGTGATTTCACTGGCGCAGCGACTGAATATCGCGCTGGTGGCGGAAGGCGTGGAAACCGCCGAGCAGGCGCATTATCTGCGCGAGCGCGGCGTGGATCATCTGCAGGGGTATTACTATGCGCGCCCGATGCCGATTGAGGACTTCCCGCAATGGCTGGCGCAGCATCAGGCGCAGCTGAGCGCCTGATGCCGGACGACGTCAGCCGTTGTCCTCTTCCTCGTCGTGGTGCGGCTTGTCTTTGGTGACACGCACCAGATCGATACGGTAATCCGTGGCTTCGATAATCTGGAAGTGCAGCGGAGGCAGATCGATGATCTCGCCTGGCAGCGGCAGCTGCCCTTTCTGCTCAATCAGCAGGCCAGCCAGCGACGCGTGATCTTCGTCGGGGTCGACCAGATCGTGATGGTCCAGCAACTGCTGCAGCGAGTGCAGATCGGTGCCGCCCTTCACCAGCCAGCCGTCGCCATCCGCCACCACGTCCGGCGTCTCGTCTTCGTCCGGGAATTCACCGGCAATCGCTTCCAGCACGTCCAGCGGGGTAATCAAACCCTGTACCATGCCGAATTCGTTAGTGACGATGACAAAGCTGCCCTTGGCACGGCGCAGCACGCCCAGCAGGTTGATCGGATCCAGCGTTTCCGGTACCACGATCGGCGGCGTGTTGGCAGCAAACGTCGCCACATCCATGCCGTGCTCCAGCGCCACCAGCAGCTCTTTCGCGCGCACCACGCCAATGATCTCATCCAGCTCGCCACGGCACACCGGGAACAGGCTGTGCGGCGTATCCAGCAGCTGAATGCGGATCTCATCCAGCGGACGCGACACGTCAACCCATGAGATATCACCGCGCGGCGTCATGATGCTGCGAATCGAACGCTGCGACAGCGTCAGCACACCGTTGATCATGTAGCGCTCTTCGTCTTTAAACGCTTCCTGCGGCATCGCTTCCGTCAGCGCGGCTTCTTCATTGTTCGCCGGCTGGTTGCGCTGGCGACCGCCCATCAGACGCAGAATCGCTTCGGCGGTGCGTTCACGCATCGGACGATGCGCCTGATGACGGATAAAGTTACGGCGCGCAATCTGGTTAAACAGCTCGATTAGGATTGAGAAGCCAATCGCCGCGTACAGGTAGCCCTTCGGAATATGGAAACCAAAACCTTCTGCCACCAGCGACAGGCCGATCATCAGCAGGAAGCTGAGGCACAGCACCACCACCGTTGGATGCGCGTTGACAAAGCGGGTCAGCGGTTTCGAGGCCAGCAGCATCACGCCCATCGCAATCACCACCGCTGTCATCATTACCGGCAGATGGTTCACCATCCCCACGGCGGTTATGACTGCGTCCAGCGAGAACACCGCATCCAGCACCACAATCTGCGTTACCACCGCCCAGAAGCTGGCATAGGATTTATTGCCCTGATGCTCCATGCCGCGGTTTTCCAGCCGTTCGTGCAGTTCCATGGTGGCTTTAAACAACAGGAACAAACCGCCTACCAGCAGAATTAAATCCCGTCCGGAAAAGCTGAATTCGCCTACGCTGAACAGGGGGCGCGTCAGTGTCACCATCCACGAAATCAGCGACAACAGGCCGAGGCGCATCACCAGCGCCAGCGACAGACCAATCAGGCGCGCTTTATCGCGCTGTTTTGGCGGCAGCTTGTCGGCGAGGATGGCGATAAACACCAGGTTGTCGATGCCGAGCACAATCTCCAGCACTATCAGCGTCAGTAAACCCGCCCAGATTGAGGGGTCGAAGAGAAATTCCATCAATGACTCCTTGCACAACGTAAGGGCGAACGCGATTGAGCCTGCGCCACGAGGCGAGACGAGAGTGCGTTAACGAGAGGGGCAACACCGGCAGGTGTTAGGGTGCGCGCAGCCTGGCGCGGGAAACTAGTGAAGCGACGTCGGTGACGGTCCATAAAGGTGAGCTAAAGCCCGATACTCCTGAGTAATAAACAGAAAGCTAATGTATCAGTTACATCAATAACGTCAAAAAATTTTCTTACATTTACAAATAACTGCGCCAGCGCAAGAAACTGCCATAAATATGCCAATGGCAGCCGGTACGCTCTGAATAGCGGACCAACATCACATAATTTATTTTTTCGCTCACTAAAATAAATCGCGACCTTACTGCTGTATCGCGGAATGTTTTGGGCCTTTTCCTGATGACTTTCTTAATTTTGTCCCAGGCGATCCATCGAAAATAACAACGGTAATTCTCAATGATTCCCGGCAATCGCCAGGAACTCTCATGCGAACGGAGGTAGCAAGTGACCATTGCGCTTGTAATTGGTACACATGGCTGGGCGGCAGAACAGCTGCTAAAAACAGCGGAAATGCTGTTGGGCGAGCAGGAAAATGTCGGATGGATTGATTTCGTACCCGGCGAAAATGCAGAAACGCTCATTGAAAAATATCAGGCGCAGCTGGCCAGGCTCGACACGTCGAAAGGCGTGCTGTTTCTGGTAGACACCTGGGGCGGCAGCCCGTTTAACGCCGCCAGCCGCATCGTCGTAGACAAAGCGGGCTATGACGTGATCGCCGGGGTTAACATCCCGATGCTGGTGGAAACCCTGATGGGGCGCGATGACGATCCGTCGCTGGAAGAACTGATCCACATTGCCGTCGAGGCTGGCCGTGAGGGCGTCAAAGCGCTCAAAACGGAATCCGCCGCGCCGGCCGCGCCCGCCCCAGCCGCGAAAGCCCCTGCCCAGCCACAGAAACCGCTGGCGCCGGGTGAGCACATGAAAATTGGCCTGGCACGTATCGATGACCGCCTGATTCACGGCCAGGTGGCAACTCGCTGGACCAAAGAGACCAACGTCACGCGCATTATCGTCGTCAGTGATGAGGTGGCCAACGATCATGTACGCCGCACGCTGCTGACTCAGGTGGCGCCGCCGGGCGTGACCGCCCATGTGGTCGACATCGCCAAGATGATTCGCGTGTGGAACAACCCGAAGTACGGTTCCGATCGCGTGATGCTGCTGTTTACCAATCCGACCGATGTCGAACGCGTGGTTGAGCAAGGCGTGGATATCAAGTCGGTGAACATCGGCGGTATGGCCTTCCGTCAGGGGAAAACGCAGGTCAATAACGCAGTGTCGGTGGATGAGAAGGACATTGCTGCCTTCCGCAAGCTGAATGAGCGCGGTATCGAACTGGAAGTGCGTAAAGTCTCCAACGATCCGAAACTGAAAATGATGGACCTGATTGCGAAGGTCAATCCCTGATTCGCCTTTGCCTGCACGTGCGGGCGAATTGTTCTGACCTTGCTGAGGAGAAATGCAATGGAAATAACCTCGCTACAAATTGTGTTGATATTTATTGTGGCCTGTATTGCCGGGATGGGATCGATACTCGATGAGTTTCAGTTCCACCGGCCATTAGTGGCCTGTACGCTGATTGGTGCCGTGCTGGGTGATATGAAAACCGGCATCATCATCGGCGGTACGCTGGAGATGATCGCGCTGGGCTGGATGAACATCGGTGCGGCCGTCGCGCCGGATGCGGCGCTGGCTTCCATCATCTCCACCATTCTGGTGATTGCCGGCGGGCAAAGCGTCGGTGCCGGTATCGCGCTGGCCATTCCGCTGGCGGCAGCCGGTCAGGTGTTAACCATCATCGTGCGTACCATCACCGTGGCGTTCCAGCACGCAGCGGATAAAGCTGCTGAGAAAGGCAACCTGACGGCGATTTCGTGGATTCACGTCTCTGCCCTGCTGCTGCAGGCGATGCGTATTGCTATCCCAGCGCTGATTGTGGCGGTTTCGGTCGGTACCAGCGCGGTACACAGCCTGCTGAGTTCCATTCCGGAAGTGGTCACCAACGGCCTGAACATCGCCGGCGGCATGATCGTGGTGGTCGGTTACGCGATGGTCATCAACATGATGCGTGCCGGTTATCTGATGCCGTTCTTCTATCTTGGCTTTGTCACCGCCGCCTTCACCAACTTCAACCTGGTGGCGCTGGGCGTGATTGGCGTGGTAATGGCCGTGCTGTACATCCAGCTGGCGCCAAAATATAACCGCGTTGCAGGCGCTGCTACGGCAGGTCCGGCTAACAACGACCTCGACAACGAACTCGACTAGGAACAGGTGACATCATGGTAGATACAACCAATACTCCAAAGAAACTCACCCCCGGTGACGTGCGCGGTGTGTTTCTGCGCTCCAACCTGTTTCAGGGTTCGTGGAACTTTGAACGCATGCAGGCGCTGGGCTTCTGCTTCTCAATGGTGCCGGTGATCCGTCGCCTGTACCCGGAAAACAACGACGAGCGCAAGCAGGCGATCAAGCGTCACCTGGAGTTCTTTAACACCCATCCTTATGTGGCGGCACCGGTACTCGGCGTCACCATGGCGATGGAAGAGCAGCGCGCCAACGGTGCAGCAATTGATGACGGTGCCATTAACGGGATCAAAGTGGGCCTGATGGGACCGCTGGCGGGCGTGGGCGACCCGATTTTCTGGGGGACGGTGCGTCCGGTATTTGCCGCGCTGGGTGCCGGTATCGCGAT
Source organism: Pantoea dispersa (assembly GCF_035783935.1). GTDB lineage: Bacteria > Pseudomonadota > Gammaproteobacteria > Enterobacterales > Enterobacteriaceae > Pantoea > Pantoea dispersa_C. Next base: position 49,879 of record NZ_JALKOV010000014.1, read on the forward strand.
GAGCGGTAGCCTGCTCGGTCCGCTGCTGTTCTTCTTCCTGTTTAACATTGCGCGCATGCTGACCCGCTACTACGGCGTGGCCTATGGCTATCGCAAAGGGGTGGACATCGTCAGCGATATGGGCGGCGGCTTCCTGCAAAAACTCACCGAGGGGGCATCAATACTCGGGCTGTTTGTCATGGGGGCGCTGGTCAACAAGTGGACGCACGTTAACGTGCCGCTGGTGGTGTCCCGCATCACCGACCAGACCGGTAAAACCACCGTCACCACCGTGCAGTCGATTCTCGACCAGCTGATGCCGGGGCTGATTCCCCTGCTGCTGACCTTCGGTTGTATGTGGCTGCTGCGCCGCAAAGTCAACGCGCTGTGGATTATCGTCGGCTTCTTCGCCATCGGTATCTTTGGTTACTGGATCGGCCTGCTCGGTCTGTAATCTCACCGCCGGGAGTCAGACTCCCGGCGTTTTTTTGAACGGCGTGACCTGAGCGCCCACGCTGAGGTCACTTCGGTTGAGGAATAACCCCGTATGTCATTGACTGACGCCCTGATTGCCCTGCTGATCGCCGCGCTCGCGCTGTTCGTGATCTATGATGATCTGATCCTGCCGCGCCGTAACGGCCCGACCCGGCTGCGCGTCAGCCTGCGCCGCCGCCATAAAATCGACAGTGGCATTTTCATCGTGCTGCTGCTGATTCTGCTGTGGAACAACGTCAGCCATCACGGCCCGCAGCTCACCACTACCTTACTGATGGTGCTGTGCTTTATGGCCATCTGGCTGTTCTGGGTGCGCAGCCCGCGGCTGCTGATGAAAAATGATGGGCTGTTCTTTGCCAGCGTATGGATCGACTACCGGCGGATACAAAGTATGAACCTGTCAGAAGATGGCATTCTGGTGATGCAGCTGGAGCAGCGTCGCCTGTTGATTGCAGTGAAACAGCTTGACGACCTGGAGAAAATTTATCACACGCTGGTCGATGTGCGTTAAGCGCGCTGCCACAGCGTCAGGGTGAAATCCGCGTCACAGCTAAAGGTGACGCGCGATGCCAGCTGCTGCCACACGTCTTCCCGTGCGCGCCAGGCAAACGGCGTCATCTGTAGCAGGCTCACCGCTTCCGCCCCGCTCAGCGTCATCGCGTAATTAAGGTTTTGCTGATCGATCTGCACAAATCCCGCATAGCTTTTCTCTTCCGCCGTATGCAGCTGCACTTCGCGATAGATCAACGCCTTAAACTGCTGCAGATGGTGCGGCCCCGGCGTCACCGTCAGCAGATAGCCGCCGGGCTTGATCACACGGCTCAGCTCCTGCTCGTTACAGGGCGCATAAATACGCACGACAGCGTCCAGTGAGTCGTCGGCAAACGGCAGGCGCTGGCTGGAAGCGACACAGAAGTTGACCGAGCGATAGCGCTTCGCCGCCATGCGCACTGCGGCTTTGGCCACATCCAGACCGTACAGCTGGCTGTCGGGCAACGCGGCGGCCAGTGCGGCGGTGTAATAGCCCTCGCCACAACCGATATCCAGCAGCTGCGCCGGCTGCGTCGTCAGCAACTGAGCAAGGCGTTGTGCCACCCGATCGCGCAGCGGCTGATAGTGTCCGGCCTCAAGAAAAGCACGGCGCGCCTGCAGCATCTCTGCGCTGTCGCCCGGTTCACGCGAGCCTTTATGCTGCACCGGTAGCAGGTTGACGTACCCTTCTTTGGCCCGATCGAACTGGTGACCGGACGCACAGCGATAACTGCTGGCGTGCAGCTGCAAAGCGAGGTGGCAAAGCGGGCAAATCAACGACATAGATAACTCCGGGTTAGCGATTCGCGGCGCAGTTTACCCTGATCATCCGGTAACAGAAAGGATAAAGAAAAGCCCCGCTCAATGAGCAGGGCTTTAGGATTCGTTTCAGCGGTGCATGACACCGAGCCTGAGCGCGAAATCAGATAGCAGTAACGTTAACGGCTGCCGGGCCTTTCTGGCCGTCCTGAATTTCAAACTCAACTTGTTGACCTTCGGCCAGGGTTTTAAAACCGTTGCCCTGGATAGCAGAGAAGTGTACGAACACATCTTTGCTGCCGTCAGCTGGGGTAATAAAACCAAAACCTTTAGACTCGTTGAACCACTTAACCTGACCTTTAATTTTTGCCATTTTTGCAAATTCCTTAGAGTGTTTATATTGCCCGCAGGCAGTCTTACAGAGAAACCAGAGACATTACTGAATGAGGCACTAATTTAAGGTTCGGCAAGGAAGCGGTATTCAACGACAACGTCTTTACTCGTAACTTCTTTACTGAAGATGCCATACATAAACAGAACTGTACCTCGTTTGACCCACGAATCGTTATCACATATCCGCTAATTAATGGCAAGCCATTTTTAAACAGTGATCGACCTGCCGCACATAATTACCTGAAACCGACGCCGAAAGGGGGATAACGTTAGTGACAGCAACGCCTCAGCATGTGCAAAAAAGTTTATGCGTCAGTATAGTTAGCCCCAGACTCACGTTTCGTCAAGCGCAGCGGCAAACACTGTTTTTCTCGCATTTAAACCGAATAAGTTTAGGCAAAAAATATTGCATTAATATGGCACAGATAAGCTATTTCACTGCCCGTCGTGCAATGTGCAACATATCTGCCCGGCGCTCAAATCTTGTACAATAAATTCGCAGCAGTACAAGTTAAAAATAGTTTTGCACCAAAATCAGGAAAATATAATCACCGTTGCCCCAAATATAGGCAGGCTGCATGCTGGCATTTATCTCATTTTTTTCTAAACACTCAACAATTACCTGTTAAAAAAGCGCGGAAGCCGCTGGCATTTAACAAAAATGGCTTAGGATAAGTCCGAATCAATATTCATCAGGCTGCGGCTTTCGCCAATTCGCCACGGCGCAAACGCGGCGTTTACCTCGTCAGCCTGCTGCAGCGCCAGCGCCAGCACCGCCGGCGGATCGTCCAGGGATTCATCGGCCAGCTCGAACACGCCCCAGTGGATGGGGACCGTCAGCGGCCGGCCAATCTGCTGCCACAGCTGCACCGCCTGCTCCGGATCCATATGCTGACCGCGCATGAACCATTTTGGTGCATAGGCGCCAATGGGTAACGCGGCAAGATTAAACGGACCGAGCCGCCGGGCGATGGCACACAAATTATCGCTGTAGCCGCTATCCCCGGAGAACCAGAAATTGAGATTCTCATTCCGCACTACCCAGCCGCACCACAGCGACCGGTTGCGATCCCAAAAGGTGCGCATGCTCCAGTGGCGCGCGGGAACGGCTGTGAAGCTGATGCCGCCCAGTTGCACCTGCTGCCACCAGTCCAGTTCGGTGACGGAGCGCACGCCACGCCGGCGGCACCAGTTGGCCATCCCCAGCGGTACCAGAAACTGCGCGGCAGGAAAGCGGCGGGCGATGCGTTTCACCGTGGGCCGATCCAGATGATCGTAATGGTTATGCGAGATCAGCACATAATCAAGATGCGGCAGCTGTGCCACGCTGAGCGGCGCCGGAGTTTTACGTTGCGGCCCGGCAAAAGGCAGCGGCGAGGCGCGCGTCGAAAGTGCCGGGTCGATTAAAATATAGCGCTGATTGAGGCGCAGCAGCAGCGCGGCATGGCCCAGCCACCAGATACGATCATCGTCGCCACTCAGATCAGCCTGCTGGCACCAGCTGGCGGTGAATGCCGCATAGCCGGATTGCGGAGGCTGCGGCAAGTTCTGCTGCTTGCGCTCGCGCCGCCAGCGCTGTAAATCGCCCGGCTGACGGAGCTCCTCTTCCGGATTACGAAAACCGTGCGGCGTATGATGCGCCAGCGCAGCGTCATACCAGGGATTTTGCCAGGCCATGGCCTCTCCGTTGTGGACTTAACGTTCCGGGATCAGGCGAATGAAGTCGCGCTTATCCGTGGCGTCCTGCGCATCCTGCGCTTTTTCAACCACAGGTTGCGCCTCAGCAATACGGCGCAGCAGCGCGTTCTGTTTCTTTTGTTCTTCCAGCAGCGCTTCCAGCAGCTGAAGCTGTTCACTGGCGCGCACGCTGGCCCGGTTGACAAAAAACCAGGCAATAAAGGCCACGATCACAATGATGGCCAGCACGCCATAGTTAAACAGCGGACCGGTACTGGCGGCTAATTCGTTCATAACTGCATCAATCCTCAAACATCATTCAGGTACATCGCCGCTGATTCTACTCGTTGCGTGCGGAAAAGATATGGTTGCGGAGATAAAGCAGATTATCCCGCCTGCGCACCGCTTTCAGTTATCTCTGATCGATCCGGCGAGAAAAGCGAGGCATGCTGCTACTATAGAGTTCGCAGCATCGCGGGAACAGCTGCGTTATGTATCACAAGGAGATAAAAATGAAACTACTGATTCGTGCGGTCATGGTGCTGGCCGTGGTATGGCTGGCCATGCTGTTTACCGGTTACGGCGTGTTAACCGGCAGCAATAAAAATGCCGCGGGGCTGGGTTTACAGTGTAGTTACCTGACCGCGCGTGGAGTGATTACCGCTCAGTATCTGCATACCGACAGCGGCATCGTCGGCGTCACCGATTGCCCGTTGCTGAAGAAAAGCGGCGAAGTGGTCGACAATTAAGTGCGTTTCTTCTCACGGGCTGGCAGCAGCCCGTGAGCGTTCAGAACGGATAGTCGTGATAGCCCAGCTGCTCAGATAACCTGCGCGCCGCACGATGAAGCATCGCCACATGTTCCTGTTTCGCCGCTTCCGAAAAACGTATCGTCGGGAAAGAGAGACTGAGTCCGGCAATCACCACGCCGAAGCGATCAAATACCGGCACCGCCAGACAGCGTATGCCCGCCTCCTGCTCTTCGTTATCTTCGCCAAAACCCTGCAGCCTGACCTGATCGAGCACCGGCAACAGCGCCTGTGCGCTGACGATGGTGTTGGCGGTGCTGCGACGGAACTCGACCTCACGCAAAATATCGTGCACTTCCCTGCGCTCACGCCACGCCAGCAGCACTTTGCCAATGGCGGTACTGTGCAGCGGATTGCGGCGGCCGATGCGCGAATACATGCGCAGGTTATACAACGAGTCAATTTTATGGATATAGATGATGCTGTCTTCTTCCAGCGCGCCGAGGTGAATGGTCTCTTTGGTCAGACGCGACAGCTCACGCATCTCGACGTCAGCGCTGCGAATCAGATCCACGTTCTGCAGCGCGTGCGCACCGAGTTCAAACAGCTTGAGTGTCAGCGAATATTTTTCGCTCTCGCCTTCCTGCGCCACATAGCCGAGCGATTTCATGGTCTGCAGAAAGCGGTAAACCGTGCTTTTCGACATCATGACCCGCTGCGATAATTCGGTGATACCGTGATCGCGCTCTTCACCCAGCGCCTGCAAAATGCCAAACACTTTCGTTACCGATGAAACGGCATCCGGCTGTTTATCGTTATCGCGGCTCGCCATGCTGTACTTCCTTTCAACGCTATTGCAAAAAACGCCAGTATAGGCGTTTCCGCCGGACGGCGGCAACGACACATCCACTCGTAATTTTTGTCCATCAATGCGGTGATTTCAGACAGAAAATTGATTAGCATGATGATATTCACTTACTTCACTTCTCCCTGCCTATGTCTCCTACCGTGTCTCAGGATGGATTACCCGTTCCACAGCGCTACGGCGCAATAATTACCATTGCGCTTGGCATCATGATGGCGGTGCTGGACGGCGCAATTGCCAACGTAGCGCTGCCCACCATTGCGCGTGAGCTGAACGCCAGCCCGGCGGAATCGATCTGGATCGTCAACGCCTACCAAATCGCTATCGTGATTTCGCTGCTGTCGTTGTCGTTTCTGGGCGATATGTTCGGCTACCGGCGCGTCTATCAGGTCGGGCTGGTGCTGTTTGTGTTCACCTCGCTGTTCTGCGCCCTCTCCTCGTCGCTGAATATGCTTACCGTGGCGCGCGTGCTGCAGGGCTTCGGCGGTGCGGCGCTGATGAGCGTCAACACGGCGCTAATCCGTATCATTTACCCGCAGCGCTTCCTGGGACGCGGCATGGCGATCAACTCGCTGATCGTGGCCGTCTCCAGCGCTGCCGGTCCGACGGTGGCGGCGGCGATCCTGTCGATTGCCAGCTGGCAATGGCTGTTTCTGATTAACGTGCCGCTGGGTGTGGTGGCGCTGTGGCTGGCGCTGCGCTTCCTGCCGGATAACACCCAGAAAGCGAAGCAGCAGAAATTTGATGTGCCGAGCGCCATCATGAATGCGCTGTTTTTCGGCCTGCTGATTTCGGCGCTGACCGGCTTCGCGCAGGGGGAAAATGGCTGGGTGATTGCGGGGATGCTGCTGGCGCTGCTGCTGGTCGGCGTGGTGTTTGTACGGCGTCAGCTGGCGATGCCGGTGCCGCTACTGCCGGTGGATTTGCTGCGCATTCCGGTGTTTTCGTTGTCGATCGGCACCTCAATCTGCTCGTTCTGCGCACAGATGCTGGCAATGGTATCGCTGCCGTTTTTCCTGCAAAACGTATTAGGCAGGGATGAGGTCGCGACCGGCCTGCTGCTGACGCCGTGGCCGCTGGCTACCATGGTGATGGCGCCGATTGCCGGCCGCCTGATCGAGAAGTTTCATGCCGGGCTGCTGGGTGGGCTGGGACTGGCGCTGTTTGCCGCCGGACTGTTCCTGCTGGCGCTGCTGCCTGCACAGCCGTCGGATGCCGATATTATCTGGCGCATGATGCTGTGCGGTGCCGGCTTCGGGCTGTTCCAGTCACCCAACAATCACACCATCATCTCGTCGGCGCCGCGCCAGCGCAGCGGCGGTGCCAGCGGCATGCTCGGCACCGCGCGACTGGTCGGGCAAAGCAGCGGCGCCGCGCTGGTGGCACTGATGTTTAACCTGTTCAGCGACAGCGGCACCCATGCCTCGCTGCTGCTGGCCGGTACCTTTGCCAGCGTGGCGGCCATCGTCAGCATGCTGCGCATGACGCAAAGCCGCCAGGCGGCGGAATCGTAAAACAACAAGGGCGCCCGCAGGCGCCCTGTTAATCACTGCTTGCCAGTTACTTCAGGTATTCACCGCTGCGCAGCGCTTCGATACGCTTGTCGAGCGGCGGGTGCGACATAAACAGCTCGCTCAGCGACTTACCTTTACCATTGATACAGAACGCCATCATGCTGCTGGGTTCCTGCGGTTCGTAGCTGGTTTTCAGGCGCTGCAGTGCGGCAATCATCTTCTCACGTCCTACCAGCTTCGCGGAGCCGGCGTCAGCATGGAATTCGCGATGGCGCGAGAACCACATGGTGATGATGCTGGCGAGAATACCGAACACCAGTTCCAGTACCGTTGCCACCGCGAAATAGACCAGCGGATTGCCGTTGCTGCTCTCTTCACCGTCGCGGTTGCCGGACAGGAAGCCTGACGCCACCTGCGCGATAATGCGCGAGATAAAGATGACGAAGGTGTTCACGATACCCTGAATCAGCGTCATGGTGACCATGTCACCGTTCGCGATGTGGGCAATCTCGTGCGCCAGCACCGCTTCCGCTTCATCGCGGCTCATGTTTTGCAGTAAGCCGGTGGAGACCGCCACCAGCGAAGCATCACGGCGTGCGCCGGTGGCAAAGGCGTTAATGTCCGGCGCGTGGTAAATCGCCACCTGCGGCATCGCAATGCCGACCTGCTGAGCCTGGCGGCCGACGGTTTCCATCAGCCAGCGTTCCGTCTCGTTACGGGGTTGTTCAATCACTTCACCGCCGACCGAGCGTAACGCCATCCATTTGGACATCAGCAGTGAAACAAACGCACCGCCAAAGCCAAACAGACCTGCCATAATCATCAGACCCTGAACACTGCTTGACTGGATTCCTGTCAGACTCAGAATCAGTCCGAATACCAACATCACCGCCAGGTTGGTGACCAGGAAAAGCGCAATACGCATCATAAACGTTAATCTTCCTCAGTTGTGCTCGCGCTTATGCGCGGATATACATCCTATGTCCATTGCGCAGCATTTCAAGCGACCTTAATCTTTAAGTGCCTAAAAAGACATAACTTTACATTTGGTAATGCCAAAGCGCACGCCAGATGGAACGGGGATTTTCAGGCAAAAAAAAGCACCGCCGTAGCGGTGCTGTGATGGCATACCGAAGGCTTACTTCGCTGCCGCCGGCGCTGGCTGATCTTTTTCCAGCTGGGCCAAATCGTTAGCGATTTTCACCGTTTCATCCAGATAAGGATCCGGCTCTTTATAGTCTTTCGGCAGATCGTCCAGGCTCTTCAGTGGCGCTTTGCCTTCCGCCTGGTAGCGCGCATTGATGCGTTCCAGACGCAGCGCATCTTCTTCGTGGTTCTCTTTCTCGCGCTGGGCCAGATTGAGCGACACGATGTTACGCTTGTCCTTCATCGCGTTGAAACGCGCGATGTCTTTCATGATGTACTGGAACTCGCGATCTTTGGCGATGCGATCGGCGTGCTCTTTGGTCAGCTGCGGCACCAGCGGCGTAATATCGCCGGTTTTGGTGTAGGTCGCCGCGTTAATGCTGTCCCACGGCAGCGCATTGTCCTCGAACTTCTCGCCGGTTTCCGCCGCTTCCACGCCGGTTGGCATCAGCAGGTCCGGCGTTACGCCTTTACGCTGAGTACTGCCGCCGTTGATGCGGTAGAACTTCTGAATGGTGTACTGGACTGAGCCCAGCGCCGGCCATTCCGGACGCAGCATCTGATCGTAAATGCGGTTAAGCGAACGATACTGTTGCACCGTGCCCTTACCAAAGGTCGGTTCGCCGACAATCAGCGCACGGCCATAATCCTGCATCGCCGCGGCGAAGATTTCCGACGCCGAGGCGCTGAAGCGATCGACCAGCACCACCAGCGGACCTTCGTAATAAACAATGCCGTCATTGTCACTGTCTTCGCGCACGCGACCATTGTTGTCACGCACCTGCACCACCGGACCGCTCGGAATAAACAGGCCAGAGAGCGAAACCGCCTCGGTCAGCGCACCGCCGCCGTTGGTACGCAGATCGATGACGATACTGTCGACGTTCTGCTTCTGCAGTTTCTGCAGCTGCACTTTGACATCGTCGGTTAGGCCGACATAGAAGCCCGGGATATCCAGCACGCCAACTTTCTGTTTGCCGACGTTATGCACTGTGCCCTTCACCGCGCGATCTTCCAGACGGATTTTCTCACGCGTCAGCGTCACGGTCCGGGTTTTGGTGCCCTTACCGGCTGGCAGGATCTCGAGGCGCACTTTGCTGCCCTTCGGCCCTTTGATTTTGGACACCACATCATCCAGACGCCAGCCAATCACATCTTCCATTGGCTTGCCCGGCTGGCCGACGCCGACAATGCGGTCGCCGACGCTGATCGATTTGCTCTTGGCTGCCGGACCCCCGGCGACCATCGAGTTGATCACCGTGTAGTCATCGTCCATCTGCAGCACCGCACCAATACCTTCCAGCGACAGGCTCATTTCGGTATTGAACTGCTCGGTGTTGCGCGGTGACAGATAGTTGGTATGCGGGTCGATTTCATGCGCGAACGCGGTCATCGCCAGCTGGAACACATCTTCGCTGTTGCTCTGCGCCAGGCGGCGGATGGCAAAGTTGTAGCGCTTGGTGAGCGTCTCGCGAATCTCTTTGTCATCTTTACCGGCCAGCTTCAGGCTCAGCTCGTCATACTTCACCTTGGCATCCCACAGCGCGTTCAGCTCATCGGTGCTTTTCGGCCACGGCGCTTTGGCACGATCGATATCGATGGTGTCATTGCCGGAGAAGTTCATCGGGCGGTTCAGCACGCTGAGCGCATACTGATAGCGCTCGAAGCGGCGCTTCTGCGCCAGATTATAAAGATCGTAAAACACATCCAGCTTACCGCTGCGCAGCTCATCACCGAGCGTGGTTTTTTTGTCAGCGAATTGTGCCACGTCCGACGCCAGCAGCACGTTATGGCTGTAGTCGAGCAGATTCAGGTAGCGGTCAAAAATTTTCGTTGAAAAATCCTGATTCAGGTCGAACTGACGATAGTGGGAGCGGGTGAAACGCGAGGTGACGCGCTCACTGACGGTAGGATGCTGTGCTTCTTCGTGTAGCTGGGGAATCTGGTCGGCGCGGGTAATGTTGTCCGCGCCAAAGACGGGGCCTGCCAGCAGCAGGCCCGCGATCATACCGATCTTAAAAATGCTGTTCATGCCAGGGTCGGGCCTCCGTTTCAGAACTGCAAGTGTTCTGCGCGCACAATCATTGCCAGGCCGGAAGCGAGCTGTACCCGGACGCCATCTTTGGTAATTTCCAGGATGGTGGCGTCCATTGCACTTTTGCCTGCTTTGACTTTGATGTTTTGACCGGGTTGCAACGTTGAGGTGTCAGTGACGGGTTTTGTCCGCGCGGGACGCGGTGCAGCCTGACGCTCGCCGGACGCCGCACGCGGTGCCTGTGGGCGTGGCTTGCGCGGTGCTTCGCCGTCAGCCGCTTTACGGGCAGCAGGCTTGCGCGGACGACGCTCAGCGGTCTCTTCACCGGCTTCACGCTTTTTCGCTTTTTGCTGTTCGCGCTGCGCCTGCACGCGTGCTTTGGCTTCTTCCAGCTGTTTACGTGCGTGTTCTACGTGTTGCTCATCCAGCACGCCACAGGCGTTGCCGTCGAGATCGACACGGGTGGCACCGGCTTTAATGCCGTAAAGATAACGCCAGCTTGAGGTATAAAGGCGTAAGGCCGAACGCAGTTGCGTCTTGCTCAGGCTGTTTTCGCCCTGAACGCGCTCCACCAGATCCTGAAAGATACCGATTTTGAGCGGACGCGCTTCACCTTCGGCGCTAAAGCAGTGTGGAAAACGCTGCGCCAGAAAGGCGATGACTTCTTTACTGCTGTTCAACTTAGGTTGATTTTCCATGAAATTTCCTGATTACAACGGGTTTGCCGACCAGAGCAGGCATGAACAGGCGACATTATAATGACAACATCGCCAAATGCTATGTGATCCAGTCGATTAGCTGCGCGTCAGCTGAAGAAATTTTTCGATGTCGCTGTTCGCCAGCACTGCACTAAGCCCGTCGGTAAGGGCTACCAGCCCCGCTTCATCCTCGCTGTCGAAGCGAGAATAAACCGTACTGTCGATGTCGAGGACACCGACCAACGTGCCATTCACTTTCAGAGGAATCACGATTTCCGCATTGCTGGCGGCGTCGCAGGCAATATGGCCCGGGAAGGCGTGCACGTCTTCAACGCGTTGCACCTTGTCCTCCGCCATCGCCGTACCGCACACACCTTTACCCACCGGAATGCGTACGCAGGCAATTTTGCCCTGGAACGGACCCAGCACCAGAGTATCCGGCTCAGTCAGCAGATAGAAGCCTGCCCAGTTAACCCCTTCCAGACGTTCAAACAGCAGCGCACTGCAGTTGCCCAGCGCCGCCAGGAAAGAGGTTTCGCCCGCTAACAGTGCGCGGACATCGCGATTTAAATCCTCGTAAAAGGCTTTTTTGTTCATTGTTTAACCATAACTCATCACTGGCGTGACCTTGTTGTCACTCAGTTGTTAAAATAAGCACTAATAATCCAACCCCACAAGGTGAATCATTGTGTTAGTTACTATACCCTTAGCACGCTATGCTTGAGACTATTCTCGGGCCAGAAATTGATGCAGACAGAGATGCTCTGCTCAGCATGCCGGTAACCGTAACGAACAATGGGCCACTTGCGTCATTTATGAAAATTCACGCCATCAGCCAGACGTTGCCCCACGCACGTTATCAGCGTTGCCCGCAATGCGATACCCTTTTTTCCTTACCGGATGTGAAATCGCATCAGTCGGCATATTGCCCGCGCTGCCATGCACAGATTCAGAACGGTCGCGACTGGTCAATGACGCGTCTTACCGCCATGGCCGTCACGATGATGGTACTGATGCCGTTCGCGTTCAGCCTGCCGCTGGTGGATATCCGCCTGCTCGGCATGCGCATCAACGCCAGCCTGCTGGAGGGCGTGCTGCAAATGGCGCAACAGGGCAACGTACTGACCGCCGCCATGGTGGCGTTTTGCACCATTGGTGCGCCGGTGACGCTGGTCGCCGGCATCTGCTATTTGTGGATTGGTCACGCGCTCGGCATGAACCTGCGCCCGGTCCTGCTGATGCTGGAGAAACTCAAAGAGTGGGTGATGCTGGATATCTATCTGGTCGGCGTGGCGGTGGCGTCGATTAAGGTGCAGGATTATGCCGCGCTGGAGGTCGGCTACGGGCTGGTTGCCTATATCGCGCTGACCATCATGAGCCAGCTGACGCTGATTCATCTCAACGTGGAAGAGCTGTGGGAGCACTACTACCCGCAGTCAGTGCCGCATCAGCCGCCGGAACAGTGGCAGGTTTGCCTGAACTGTCACCATACCGGCATGCCGGATGAGCGCGGCCGCTGTACGCGCTGCCATACGCCGCTCGATTTCCGCCGGCGCCACAGCCTGCAGAAATCCTGGGCGGCGCTGATTGCTTCAATTGTCCTGCTAATCCCGGCTAACCTGCTGCCGATTTCGGTGGTTTACGTCAACGGTGCGCGACGTGAAGACACCATATTTTCCGGCATTCTCGGCCTCGCCTCCGGTAACGTGCCGGTGGCCGCCGTGGTATTTATCGCCAGTATTCTGGTGCCGTTTACCAAAGTATTAGTGATGCTGACGCTGCTGCTCAGCATCCATTTTAAATGTGAACAGGGTCTGAAAACCCGCATCCGTCTGCTGCGCGCTGTCACCTGGGTGGGCCGCTGGTCGATGCTGGATCTGTTCGTCATTGCTTTAACCATGTCGCTGGTCAATCGTGATCAGCTGCTGGCTTTTACCATGGGACCTGCCGCCTTCTACTTTGGCGCGGCAGTCATCCTGACCATTATGGCCGTTGAGTGGCTCGATAGCCGCCTGATCTGGGATGCACATGCAACAGGAAACGCCGACTACACCGACTAGCGCTAATCTGCGTAACAAACGCAAGATTTCGCCGTTCTGGCTTTTGCCCATCATCGCCCTGCTGATTGCCGGCTGGCTGTTGTGGACCAACTATCAGGAGCGCGGCACCACCATCACCATTAATTTCCAGACCGCGGACGGCATCGTGCCAGGCCGTACGCCGATTCGCTACCAGGGCGTGGAAGTGGGCACCGTGCAGGGCATTGTGCTGAGCGATGACTACCGCAGCATTCAGATCAAAGCCAGCATCAAGAGCGACATGCGTGACGCGCTGCGGGAGAACACTCAGTTCTGGCTGGTGACGCCAAAAGCCTCGCTGGCGGGCGTCTCCGGGCTGGATGCGCTGGTGGGCGGTAACTACATTGGCATGATGCCCGGCGACGGCAAAGAGCGCGATCATTTCACCGCGCTGGATACCCAGCCGAAGTACCGGGTGAACACCGGCGAACTGCTGATTCACCTGCACGCGCCGGATCTCGGCTCGCTCAACACCGGTTCGCTGGTTTACTACCGTAAGATTCCGGTTGGCCGCGTCTATGACTACAGCATCAACGGTAATACCGATGGCGTGACCATCGATGTGCTGATTGAGCGGCGCTTCACCAACCTGGTGAAAAAACAGAGCCGTTTCTGGAATGTGTCGGGCGTTGACGCCGACGTCAGCCTGAGCGGCGCCAAAGTGAAGCTGGAGAGCCTGGCCGCGCTGGTGAATGGCGCGATTGCCTTCGACTCGCCGGACAGCGGCGAACAGGCCAACAGCGATCAAAACTATCAGCTCTATCCGGATCTGGCACACAGCCAGCGCGGCGTGCTGATTTCGCTCGACCTGCCGAATGGTGACAACCTGAAAGCCGACAGCACGCCACTGATGTATCAGGGGCTGGAAGTGGGCACCCTGACCAAACTGACGCTGCTGCCGGGCGGCAAAGTGTCCGGCGAGCTGACGGTCGATCCTTCGGTCACCGGCCTGATGCGCAGCGGCACGCGCATTGAGATGCGCGCGCCAAAACTCAGCCTGACCGACACCAGCCTGAGCAGCCTGCTGACCGGCAACACGCTGGAACTGGTGCCGGGCGAAGGTGAACCGCAGGATCACTTCCGCGTGCTGCCGGCCAGCGAAACGCTGCTGCAGAAGCCGGATGTGCTCACCGTGCAGCTGAGCGCGCCGGAAACCTACGGCATTGATGCCGGACAGCCGGTGATGCTGTATGGCGTGAAGATCGGTCAGGTGATTTCGCGCCGGCTGGATGAGAACGGCATCAGCTTTGTGGCGGCAATCAATCCGGAGCACCGCCAGCTGGTGCACGCCGACAGCAAGTTCATCGTTAACAGCCGTCTCGACGTTAAATTTGGCCTCGACGGCATGCAGGTGCTGGGCGCCAGCGCGCGCGAATGGGTTGACGGCGGCATCCGGCTGGTGCCGGGGGCGAAAGGTCAGCCGTCCAGCCGCTATCCGCTGTACGCCGATTCAGAGCGCGCGGCGGAAGGCATTACCGGCGATCAGCCGCCGACCACGCTCAAACTGACCGCCAACAGCCTGCCGGATGTGCAGGCCGGCTCGGTGGTGCTGTACCGTAAGTTCCAGGTCGGTGAAGTGGTGGATGTGGTGCCGCGCGCCGATGCGTTTGAGATTTCGGTCCATATCCAGCCGCAGTATCGCAAGCTGCTGACCAGCGAAAGCGTGTTCTGGGCCGAAGGCGGTGCCAAAGTGCAGCTTAATGGCAGCGGCTTAACCGTGCAGGCTTCACCGCTGAATCGCGCGCTGAAAGGGGCCATCAGCTTTGACAACCTGACGGGCGCGCAGGCGGCGAAAGGCGTTAAGCGCGTGCTCTATCCGTCTGAAACCGCCGCGCGTGCAGTGGGCAGCCAGATTACCCTGCACACCTTTGATGCCAGCAAACTTTCGGCCGGCATGCCAATCCGCTACCTCGGCATTAATGTCGGTCAGGTGGAGTCGCTGGCGCTGAGCCAGGATAACAACCAGGTGGTGGCGAAAGCGGTGCTTTACCCGGAATATGTGCAGGACTTCGCGCGCATTGGCAGCCGCTTCTCTGTCGTCTCGCCGGAGATTTCACCCGCCGGCGTTAATCACCTGGAAACGCTGCTGCAGCCGTATGTGAACGTGGATCCGGGCAAAGGCGCGCTGGCGCGCAGCTTTGAGCTGCAGGAGAGCACCATTACCGACTCGCGTTACCTTAACGGGCTGAACATCTATGCGGATACCACCGAAGCCGGATCGCTGTCGATTGGCACCCCGGTGCTGTTCCGCGGTGTAGAAGTCGGCACGGTCACCGGCACTTCGCTGGGTAACATGGCCGACCGCGTGCAAATCGCGCTGCGCATCAGCAAGAAGTATCAGCATCTGGTGCGTAACAACTCGGTGTTCTGGCTGGCCTCCGGTTACAACCTCGACTTTGGCCTGATTGGCGGCGTGGTGAAAACCGGCACCTTCCAGCAGTTCATTCGCGGTGGCATCCAGTTTGCCACGCCACCGACGGTGCCGCTGGCACCGCAGGCCGGTGCCGATAAGCACTTCCTGCTGCAGGATGAAGCGCCGAAAGAGTGGCGCAACTGGGGCACGGCGATTCCGTCGCCAAACTGAGACAACGGGCAGCCTGCGGGCTGCCCGACTTATTTGCGCCGGGGAGATTGCGCACAGCTGTACCTTAGCCGGGCTCGGCGTTACACTTCGCCCTCACTTTGTTAGTCCGGTAGATATCCGTGTCCGATCGTTTTCCTGAAGATTTTCTCGCGCTGATGCGCGCCAGCCTGGCCGACGAGGCCGAACTCGAACGCTTTCTCGCCATCAGTCAGCAGCCGCTACGCCGCAGTCTGCGCGTCAATACGCTGAAGATCAGCGTGGAGGACTTTCTCGCGCGCGTGGCGGGCTATGGCTGGCAGCTGACGCCGATTCCGTGGTGTCGGGAAGGCTTCTGGATTGCGCGTGATGATGAATCGCTACCGCTCGGCAGCGTCGCCGAACACCTCAGCGGTCTGTTTTATATTCAGGAAGCCAGCTCGATGCTGCCGGTCAGCGCGCTGTTTGACGCCGCGCCGGATGCCCGCCAGGTGATGGACGTGGCCGCTGCGCCGGGCTCTAAAACCACGCAGATGGCCGCGCTGATGCGCAACCAGGGCGCGATCCTCGCCAATGAATATTCTGCCAGCCGGGTGAAAGTGCTGCATGCCAACATCAGCCGCTGCGGCGTCAGCAATGTGGCGCTGACCCATTTTGATGGGCGCGTCTTTGGTGCCGCGCTGCCGGAACAGTTTGACGCCATTCTGCTGGATGCGCCCTGCTCCGGCGAAGGCGTGGTGCGAAAAGATGCCGACGCGCTGCGTAACTGGACGCTGGCGAGCACCGAAGCCATCGCCGCCACCCAGCGCGATTTACTCGACAGCGCCTTCCACGCGCTGCAGCCGGGCGGCACGCTGATTTACTCGACCTGTACGCTCAATACTATCGAAAACCAGCAGGTGATTGCCTGGCTGCAGCAGCGCTATCCGCAGGCGCTGGAAATTGTTCCGCTCAATGATCTGTTCGCCGGCGCCGAACGCGCGCTGACGCCGGAAGGGTTCCTGCACGTGTTTCCGCATATTTTCGACAGCGAAGGCTTTTTCGTCGCGCGGCTGCGCAAAACGGCCAGCGTGCCTGCGCTGCCCGCGCCGACCTACAAACTCGGCAAGCTGCCCTTCTCTCCCGCCAGCCGTAAGCTGGTGGCCGAGGTGGCACAGGCAGCGCACAAGGTGGGACTGCACTGGGATGAGAGCCTGACGCTGTGGCAGCGCGACAAAGAGCTGTGGCTGTTCCCGGCGGCGCTGGAGAACTGGCTGAGCAAAGTGCGTTTCTCGCGTATCGGTCTCAAACTGGCGGAAACCTTCCCGAAAGGTTTTCGCTGGCAGCATGAAGCCGTCGTGGCGCTGGCACAACCGGACAACGCGCTGGCGTTCGAGCTGGACGAAGCGCAGGCGGAAAGCTGGTATCGCGGACAGGATATCCATCCCGACACGCCGCCCGCGCGCGATGAGGTGATTGTCACTTACCAGCAGCAGCCGCTGGGCCTGGCGAAACGCGTTGGCAACCGCATCAAAAACAGCTACCCGCGTGAACTGGTGCGCGACGGCCGGCTGTTCCGTTAACAAGCATTACTGCAATTGCACCAGCGTCAGCCGGTTGCCAAAGACCGCGCCGGTATCAATGTAGTGCTGATTAGCGACGTTAAGCGGCTGCTCCAGCGGCGTGTGGCCAAAGTAGAACGCACTGGCGCCGGTAATCGGCAGCGAGCGACCGCGCTGATGGCGAGCGAGCCGGTCGCGGCTCCAGACCACCTGATGCCAGTCGACATCCTGCCCCAGCGCATAGCCACTGGCAGGATAGTCGGCATGGGCAATGACAACGATGCGCTCATCAAATTGCAGATGTAAAATCAGCGGCAGTTCGGCGCAGCGCTTCAGCGCATGACGCGCGGCAATCAGCCGCGCACCGTTTAGCTGCCAGAACCAGTCTCCGCCGTTCATCATCCACAGCATCGGATCGTCGCCCTGCAGCGCATCCAGCGCCATCTGCTCGTGATTACCGCGCACGCAGCGGAACCATGGCTCTTCCAGCAGTTGCAGACAGCCAATGCTGTCCGGCCCGCGGTCAATTAAATCCCCGACCGACAGCAGCAGATCCTGTTGCCGATCAAAGCCCTGCCGCAGCAGCTGCGCATCAAGCTGCGCCCGGCAGCCGTGCAAATCGCCGACCACCCAGATATTGCGCCAGTTATTTGCATGCAGCGTCTGATAAAACATGTAATCTGCCCCGGTTGACTGGAAGTTTAGTAAATCCGGCATAAAGTATAGTCCGGTGAGGGGTAGCCGCGGAGGCATCAGCGTGAGCAGTCGGAAACAGTTTGTTGGCATCCTCGTGATGATTTTTATTGGCAGCCTGCTGCTGCTGGAGTCGCTCGCGCGCCTGGTGCATCTGCTTTTTGTCGGCTGAGCGGTGTTTCATGCCGCGCTAAACGCTTACACTCCTTTGCGCATCACTGAAAGGAGTCTCTATGAGTCAGAATATTTACGATAACCCCGATTTTTTTGCTGGCTACGCCACCCTGCCGCGTTCGGTCAACGGACTGGACGGCGCACCCGAGTGGCCCGCGCTGCGGGCCATGCTGCCAGAACTGCGCGACCAGCGCGTGCTGGATTTGGGCTGTGGCTACGGCTGGTTTTGTCGCTACGCGCAGCAGCAAGGCGCGCGTGAAGTGCTGGGGCTGGATGTGTCAGAAAAAATGCTGGCGCAGGCCGCTGCCATGACCGATCGGCCCGGCATCACTTACCAGCGCACCGACCTCGAAACCCTGCAGCTCAGCAGCACCTTTGATGTGGTGTACAGTTCGCTGGCGCTGCACTATCTCAGCAATATTGACCCTCTGTTTGCCACAATCTTTAAAGCGTTGCGTCCCGGCGGCATGCTGGTGTTTTCGTGCGAGCACCCGATTTATACCGCACCGCGTCAGCAGCAGTGGTTAGTT
This sequence comes from Pantoea dispersa, assembly GCF_035783935.1. Lineage (GTDB taxonomy): Bacteria > Pseudomonadota > Gammaproteobacteria > Enterobacterales > Enterobacteriaceae > Pantoea > Pantoea dispersa_C. The sequence continues at coordinate 68,296 of NZ_JALKOV010000014.1, forward strand.
GATGATGCCGGGCAGCGCAGCTGGCCAGTCAATCAGTATCAGCAGGAAGGTGAACGCATCAGCAACTGGTTTGCCGATGGCGTGAAGAAGCAGCATCGCAAGCTGGCAACGTGGATCAACGCACTGATTGCCGCCGGGCTGGTGATTGAACGGCTGGATGAGTGGGGGCCGGATGTACAGCAGGTAGCGGAGAATCCGGCACTGGAAGAAGAGCGCGATCGTCCGATGCTGTTTTTGCTGGCGGCGCGCAGGCCGCTGTAAGGTTTTCAGCAGTGGCTGCATCCTGCAGCCCTGTGAAAATTCCCCCCGGCGCTTATCTCCGGCACTCAATCAAGGTGTTAGCTCTGTAAGGGACGACACCTACTGTAACGCCTAAGACAATTCCGAACAAATTAAATGATATTAACTATCATTCTCAACTATTAACCTGACATGCTGTTAATGCCGGTTGTGTTTGTGTCGCTTCTGTCTGCTGAACCCCACAGGAGCCCGCATGATCACCGACTATACCTTTAACTATCTGAATGGCCTGGATGTGCACTATCGTTATAAACCGGCAACTCTGGATAATCAGCATCTGTTGATTGTGATGTCCGGGTTTAACCTGCCCGATCCTACCGTCTATGATTTTACTTTGCTGGAGCACACCCGCGCCGCAGTGTTATGGATCAAAGACGATTTCAACGGGCTGCCAGCGTATTACCTGTGTAACAATCTTCAGTTCAATATCGAGCACGGCGTCAGTCAGCTCATCCGGGCGGTGATTGAGCTAACCCAACCTTCTGACGTGACCATTCTCGGCGCGTCGAAAGGCGGCAGTGCAGCGCTCTACTTCGGTATCCGCCACGATATCAGAAACATTATTACTGCCGTGCCGCAGTTTTTTCTCGGTGACTACGCAAGCCAGATTTGGCCCAGTGTGGGTAAAGCCATGATGGGTGAGATAAGCCCGGCTGCGGTCGCGTTGCTAAATAAATACCTGCCCAATGCCCTGCGACGCGATCGCCAGACGCAGAAAAATATTTATCTGTTTACTGCTCTGGCCGATCATCAGCGCGAGCAGGAAGTGTTACCGCACCTCGGGCTGCTGGAAAAATACAGTAATTTCAATCTGATTGAATCGTCATCACCCTGCATCACGCAACATAATGAGGTGACCCGCTATAACCTCAACCTGATTCTGGCGCTGATATACCAGCTGGAGCAGAACATCACCCCGCGCTGGGGCCATATTCGCAACGGCAGCGGATGGTAAACGGAAAATCATCGGTTCGCTTTGCCGAATCCTCGTCTAGCGCGTGATTAAAAAGATCGCCAGCATAAACCCGATAAACAAACCGGCAAAAGTGAGCAATCCGGTGCGCGGCGTTTTGGCCTGACCGACGATTGCGCCGATAAAAATGCTCAGAATGGTGAGCGTACCAATCATCACCCAGAGAAGGTAGTGCGTATTTGCTGCCATGCGAAATCCTGTTAAGCGCCCATCAATGAATGCGCCCAGTTATACCATTTTTCGCTGTGGCTGGCTGCAGCTAAATATCCGCCGGGTTGCGCTCAGCATGATAACGCAACACTCATGTGACAACGTCACTTAGATATTATCCACGCGCTGTCATTGCGCTTATTAAATGTGCTAATTGAGCAAATAAAGTCCGGCGACGAGAGTACCGACGGAAATAATATGGAATAGCTCAGTCATGGCAGCGACCTCAATTTAATGCCTGTACGATTCAGTCAAGAACAGCATTTGGCGTTCGTCAAATCAGGCCGAGCCTGAATAAGCGCAGCCGATGGCATAAATACCGATCGATGCTTAACTGAATACGTATCAATCAGACAGGAGGAAAGCCATGAGTCAGTCTGCATTAGCCACCTACCTCGCGATTAGCGATGAAGACCTCAATGAGATGGGTCTTGGTCCGGACACACTGTTCAAAGCGCAGCCCGACGACAACGGCGCAGCCGGTTACTATTTCAACGTACCGGACACCACGCCGCAGCGCGTACTGGGGCAGAAACGCTGGTCGCTGGACGATCGCATCGACATTCCAGCCAGCGTGCTGGATAACGATTCAGCGTAACGGCTCCCCGGATCGCCGATCCTGTGCCAGGCTTAAGTCATTGTGGAATGATGCAATCAAGAGGGAATAATGATGATGAAGAAAACGGTACTGGCGTCGCTGCTGATGGTATTCAGTCTGGGCGCTCTCGCTGAACAGGGCGGCTTTGAAGGCGGTAAAACGCCGCCGCCGCAGAAGCAACAGGATGCCGGTTATAAAGGTTCTGAAGATACTGGTCAGACGCATATCGAACAGATTCGGGATTTTCGTCAGGGCGGCTATGTCACGCTGGAAGGTTATATCGTTAAAAAGTTAAGCGGTGATAATTATCAATTCCGCGACAGCACCGGCACCGTGACGATTAAGGCTGCTACCGATACCTTCAAAGGCAAAACCTATAACGCCGAGGATCAGGTCCGGGTGAGCGGCAAAGTGTATGGCCGGGGCGAAAATACCCGTGTCGATGTTGCCCGTATTGAAGAGCCCTGATTCCGTAGCAGACCGGTTCGCCGTCTCCGTGCGGCGGACTTCATTTTTCCACCAGCAGGAAATCACCCTATGAAGAGCCTGTTTGCCAGTCTGTTAATCCTCTCCAGCCTGACCGCGCTGGCTGGCTGTCAGCAACCTGAACGGCCGATTGGTCCGGATGGCCGGCCCAATGTTCCCGCAGAACAACCGGTGCCCGGTGGCCCAATGAGCAAAGGGCCGGTGGGTCAACCGCAGGCCTGACTGTTAGCGGCATCAGCACTTATCACGCCCTGCCCTGAAAATTTATCGTCCTTATTGCCGCCGGTATTATTCCCGGCGGCATTTTTACGTCTTGCTTAATTAAAGTTCACCACCATTATCCTGATTAATTTTTCATAGCTATGCTTGGTTATTACGCTCAAATAAAGGATATGCTGATGCACAGTCTTGATCCACAAATGTTGCTGTTACTCTATTTTGTCTTACCGGTTTGGCTTATTGCTGGCTTTGCCGACTGGCTTTGTCATCGCGCAACAGAAATAGAGCACACCTCCGGCGTTAAAGAGACGTGGATACATATTTTAATGTTTCTGGAGATGGGCACTCCGCTGCTGCTGGCATTATTTCTTGAGGTCAATGCGCTGATTATTGCGCTAATGATCGTGCTGTTTTTTTGTCATGAAGCCACTGCGTTATGGGACGTCAGCTACGCAGTGAAAAGCAGAAAAGTGACGCCGGTCGAACAACACATCCACAGTTTTCTCGAAATGGTACCGCTGATGGCGCTGCTACTGGTGATCTCCCGTCACTGGCCGCAATTTCTCGCGCTGTTTGGTGCCGGCAATGAAGCGCCCCGGTTTACTCTTACGCTGCGCGCCGATCCGCTGCCGCAGGGTTATATTATTGGCGTACTGTGCGCAATCGTAGTGTTTGAACTGCTGCCTTATCTGGAAGAATATCTGCGTACCCGACGCGTGAAGAAAAACGCCCCAACATGAACAGCATTCACCACCGCGCTGAACGGAAATCTGGATGATTGGGAGAAATATGGATTCCACCACAGCCAGTACCGGCAAGATAAAAAAAAACCTCCCGCAGGAGGTTTATCGATTAGATCGGTTTTTGCCCATCGTCTTCAGGCAATCCGGTGCCGGTATCATCATCGTCATCAAGCGGCTCTTCGCCGGGCACCTGCGCATCATCAGGCAGCGGAGTGACATCATCGGGTCGTTCTGACATAAGCACCTCCATACCCCACATTGGGTAATGATCATTCTAGTTGCGTTATCAGCCGGTCCGGCGGGTTTATAGCGCAACTGTGAATCAAGCGTAAGAAGTCAATTAGTCAGCGATTTGCGCTTTGCTTATCGCCTGGCTTCAGCTAGTTACCATAAAAAAAGGCCACCCGAAGGTGACCGATAATATTGCGAGCGCTGCGTTAGCCATTGGATGTGGTTTTTGCTTTATTTCGCCACATGCACAACACAGCGTGATTAGTTCGCTTCTTTCATCACATACAACGACGAGGGAAAGGCAACCATAATCGACTTACAAAAAATACATTTTGCGCCAAGTGGATTTTGCCTGTTCCTGTCAAAAACGGACTGGCGATACTGAGAGCCCTGACATTGTGGGCATCTCATAGCATTAATTACTGTAATAATCAGAGACCTGTAACGTTAACAGCTGACGGACCTTTAGGGCCATTTTCAACAGAGAATTCAACTTTCTGACCGTCATCGAGCGTGCGGAAGTCAGTACCCTGGATAGCAGAGAAATGGACGAAAACGTCTTTGCTGCCGTCTTCCGGAGAAATGAAGCCGAAACCTTTCTCAGCGTTGAACCATTTTACTGTACCGAGCATTTTATTTGACATGTTTTTTACCTTGATAATGAGCCATATGGCATTAGAGGCTGAACCGCAGAGACACATCAGAACCTGAGATAAAACTCAAAGAGAAAGGCGCAGGGTAGGCACTAACACAGATGAGAGATACAAAACGAACTAACTATGGGACTGTCTGCTTATAAGACCGGAGATGCATTAACGCACGTCTGGTGGGTAAACACAAGCACTAATAAATTTTATTGATAAATTCCGGGTATGACGAAGCGGTGACTACGCCGCGTTTAACATTTTAAGTGGATAGATTTGGTCACTATTATCCCAGCTAAAAGAATCGGGTTTTAAAATAGTTAATTTTCACTGTTTAACACAGCTGTGCCGAATAATAGGTTGTGATGAGAAAGAGATAAAAAAAGACCCAATACGATTCCTGTATCGGGTCCAGGGAAATGGCTCGTTGAGAGCCGTGCGCTAAAAGTTGGCATTTTTGCAGGCGAGGACGCCTTGCCTTTTAAAGGTAGACCAGCATCGGTGATTTTCCAGCCAGTGGGCAATGCCGCCGGCAAAAGCTGCCAACTCTGTGATCGGGCTGGCACTAACGGCTGGCAGGCGCAGCGGCAAAAATGTGCGCTACGCCTGAAAATACAGGGATTATTTACCGCACAGCTGCTGCGCGCGATCAACGATCGGCTGCAGGCTCATTTTTTGTCCCGGATGCGCTTTATCAGCGGCAAGGATGGTATCAATCGACTGCAATGTGCCCTGCCCGGCATTGCCGCGTGCCAGCGCTTTATCATTCAGCGGATACTGCAGCAGCGTGCTGGGATTGATGGCAAACAGTGCGCCATCTTTCTCGCAGGTCAGCATCACCTCTTCACGGGTGAACGGCCACTTATCTTTGCCCATTTCAAAACGGCTGACGGTGATAATCTGCCCGGCGAACGCCTGGCTGCACAACGCCAGCAGTAACCCAGCTGGAATCAGTTTCTTCAGCAAAATCTCGACCTCATCTCATCTTTTAACAGATTCAGGCCGGCGACAGCGTAGCAAACACGCTCACCAGCCCGATAACAATCAACGCCAGCAGCAGCTCGAGCTGCGTCAGACGGATAAAAAGCTTCGGTGCCCGGCTGGCGGCCAGGCGAAAACGCGGCACCAGCAGATAGCGATTAAGCAGCGCAATCAACACCATCAGTGCCACCAGCAACGCTTTGCTCACCAGCAGCTCGATCCACAGCGTGGCATGCCAGTTGCGCGGCGCCCCGGCAATCAGCAGGCTGTTGACCGTGCCGGTAACAATCGCCAGCGCCACCGCCAGATGACCATAGCGTGAAAAGCGCATCATGCTGCGAATGGCATCGGTGCGCCAGGCAATGTTGCGCGCCTCGCGCATTAATAGCAGCAGCGGCAGCAGGCCACCGGCCCAGAAGGCGGCCGCGATCAGGTGCAGCGCATGGTTGCCCTGCTGCAGCAGTCCCGGCATGCCGTCACGCATCGCCGCATGGCCAACGCCCGCCAGAGCGCTCAGCTGTAACAGCGCGCTGACCAGTAACGCCTGCTGGCGCAGCTTACCACGCAGGATCAGCGCCAGCGTGCTGAGCAGGGCGAACAGAATAACCCAGCGCCACACTACGCCGAAGCGCGTGCTCAGCACCGCCAGCCAGACGTCGATGCTGGCGATGCTGCGCCAGTCGCCGCTCATCAGCCCGGTCTGCGTTGCCAGCATCAACAGCGCGCTAAGTAAGCTCAGCACGGCGCTGTATCCCATCAGCCGCCGCAAGCGCTGCGCCAGCTGCGGTCGGTAGCGCGCCGGTGCCAGCAGTGCGGTATAAAACGCACTGCCGGTCAGCAGAAACAGCGCCAGAAAATGCAGCGCCCGCAGGCCGATCCATAACTCGCTAAGACTCATTACTTCACGCTGAAGCTGTAGCTACCTTTGGTTTTGTGGCCGTCCACTGACAGCACGTGCCAGTTGACCTGATACTGGCCCGACGCCAGCGGCTGGGCGATCGGCACAATCAGCTGATCGTGCTGCTGCGGATTCAGCTGTGCTTTCTCCAGCGCCACCGGCTGCTGCTGCGCGTTGATCAACACCACGCCGCTGAATGCCGGCTCAATGTCTTCCGTGAATGTCAGGGTGAGTTGCTGTGGCGCGCGTTCCACCACGGCGTTATTCGCCGGCACCGGGGCTTTCAGGTGCGCGTGCGCCAGAGCCAGCTGACTGAAGCCCAGCGTTGCGCCCGCCAGCAGCAGCGCGACAACGCGCCGGGATGCAGTTTTCATCATCACGTCTTCCCTTTAAACTGCGGCAACGCGCCGCAAATGTGGCAGCAGGATACGCCGCTGCTTTTAGGCTGTCGAGACTTGCGGTGCGATCCAATTCCCTTGATCCTGCAGGGCGAAACCATTATTTTTGCCCCTGTTTATCAGGAGAAATGCATGAGCCAAAACCTTGCCCTGCTGTCGCAGGAAGAGAAAGACAAAGTCAACGTCGATCTCGCCGCCGCTGGCGTGGCGTTTAAAGAGCGCTATAACATGCCGGTGATCGCCGAGATGGTGGAGCGCGAGCAGCCGGAAGCGCTGCGCGAATGGTTCCGTCAGCGTCTGATGACCTACCGCCAGGCATCGCTCAGCCTCTCCCGCCTGCCCTACGAACCGAAGCAGAAATAATTTATGTTACGCGTAATTGATACTGAAACCTGTGGCCTGCAGGGCGGCGTGGTCGAAGTGGCGTCGGTGGATGTCATTGACGGCCAGATCGTCAATCCGATGAGCGATCTGATCTGCCCGGACCGCCCGATTAGCCGTCAGGCGATGGCGGTGCACCGTATCACCGAAGCCATGGTGGCCGGCAAACCAACCATCGAAGAAGCGATTGGCCGCTATCACGGCAGCCCGCACTATGTGGCGCATAACGCCAGCTTCGACCGGCGCATGCTGCCGACGATGCCGGGCGAGTGGATTTGTACCATGACGCTGGCGCGCCAGCTGTGGCCGGGCATCAAATACGGTAATCAGGCGCTGCGCCACAGCCTCGGGCTGGACGTGTCGCCGCCGCAGGATCTGCACGCACACCGCGCGTTGTACGATTGCTACGTCACCGCCGCGCTGCTGATCCGCATTATGGAAACTTCCGGCTGGAGCGCCAGCGAGATGGTGAGCCGCTGCCAGCCAGCGCCGGTCAGCGACGATGTGTTCCCGTTTGGTAAGTATCGCGGTCAGAGCATCGGCAGCATTGCGCGTAAGGATCCGGGCTATCTGCGCTGGGTACTGGAGAACGTGCGTGATTTGCGCGCGCCGCTGCGGCAGACGCTGCGCAAATACGTGAAGGACACTCAGTAATCGCTGCGTGGCGGCAGCGTGCCCTGCGCCAGGGCGATCAGGAAGGTAAACTCCTGTGCTACGCCTTCATACGATTTAAAGCGTCCCGATTTCCCGCCGTGACCGGAATCCATATCGGTACAGAGCAATAACAGCGCATCGTTAGTGCGCAGCTCACGCAGTTTTGCCACCCATTTAGCCGGCTCCCAGTATTGAACCTGCGAATCGTGCAGCCCGGTGGTCACCAGCAGGTGCGGATACGCCTGCGCCGTGACGTTGTCATACGGGCTGTACTGGCGGATGTAGCGATAGAATTCGGCCTGCTCCGGGTTGCCCCACTCATCATATTCACCGGTAGTGAGCGGAATTGACGGATCGAGCATGGTGGTGACCACATCGACAAACGGCACCTGAGCGATCACGCCATGAAACAGCTGCGGGGCCATATTCAGCACCCCGCCCATCAGCAAGCCTCCGGCACTGCCGCCCATGGCGTACAGCTGCTGTGGATTGCCGTAACCTTTCGCCACCAGTGCTTCGGTAACATCAATGAAGTCGGTAAAGCTGTTCATTTTATGCTGCAGCCGGCCATCGTCATACCACTGCTGGCCCAGCTCGCCGCCGCCGCGCACGTGGATAATGGCGTAAATGAAACCGCGCTCCAGTAAGCTGATGCGGCTGGTGCCGAAACTGGCCTCCATGCTGCTGCCATACGCGCCGTAGCCGTAGGCCAGCAGTGGATTGGCGCCGCGCTGAAAATGTTTGCGGTGATAAACCAGCGAGACCGGCACTTCCGTGCCATCGCGCACCGTGATCCACAAGTGTTCACTTTTGTAGTCGGCAGAGTCAAAGCCCGGCACCGGGGTTTGTTTGAGGATGCGCCGCTCGCCGGTCTCCATGTTAAGTTCGAACAGCGTGGTCGGCGTCGTCATCGACGAATAGCCGTAGCGCAGCGTATCGCTTTCCGGCGTCGGATTGTAAGCCAGCCAGGTAACATAGGCGGGATCGTCAAAAGCGATGCCGTAACTCTCGCCGCTTGCCCAGTTAATCTGCCGCAGCGTATTCACGCCGCGCTGGCGCTCTTCGACCACCAGCCAGTTACGAAACAGCTGGAAATCTTCCATCACTACGTTATCGCGCGGTGTAATCAGGGTTTGCCAGCGATCTTCAGCCAGCCACGCGCTGCGGTACAGGCCGAAATTTTTGCCGTCGCGGTTGGAGCGGATAAAGAACTGATGATTGTAGTGATCGATGCTGTATTCATGATCGCGCCGCCGCGGACAGAACACCTGCGGCTGTGCGTCCGGATATTCGGCGTCAATTAACAGGATTTCACTGGTGGTGGTGCTGAACAATGCGATCAGGATGAAGTGTTCCGAGGTGGTTTTGTGCACGCTGAGGTGGAAGGACTCATCCTGCTCTTCATACACCAGCTGATCTTCTGACTGCGGATGCCCCAGTTCGTGCCGCCACACCTGATAGGCCAGCAGCGTTTTCGGGTGCTTGCGCACGTAATAGAGCGTGCGGGAATCATTGGCCCATGCCACGCTGGAGGAGGCGTCGCGCAGCACTTCCGGATACCAGCTGCCGCTGTTGAGATTACGAAAGCGGATGCCGTACTGGCGGCGCGATAAAAAATCTTCCGCCAGCGCCATCACCTGGTTATCCGGGCTGATATCCAGCGTGCCCATGGTGTAAAAATCACTGTGCGCCGCGCGCTGATTGCCATCTAACAGCAGCTGCCACGGCTGGTCGGCGGGCGCATCCACCGGCTGGCGGTAATAGGCCGCGTACTCATTACCGGCTTCATAGCGGCTCTGGTAGCGATAGCCGCGTTTAATGTACGGCACCGAATGGTCCTGCGCCGGCAGCCGATCGATGATCTCTTTCAGTACCCGATCCTGCAGCGCATCCTGCGAGGCCATCATCGCTTTACCGTAGCGGTTTTCCTCCTGCAGATAAGCCAGCACCTCGGGATTTTGCCGGTCATCATCACGCAGCCAGAAATAGTTATCGGTGCGCGTTTCACCGTGTAACGTCATGTGATGGGGAATTTTTTTCGCTTGCGGCTGATTCATTACAGAGTTTCTCCCTGAAAGACGACATCCTGCAAGCGTGGCACTTCTGGCAGCGGAAGCCAAGCCGGAAGCGCACGCGAAGTGTAACCAAAGGCCGCCGCAGCCGCCTCTGGCGTGACTCAGGCCGCTTTTTCCGCCGCGATGTCGCGCTGAATACCGTCGCGCACATCCTGCGGAATTTTCAGCGCGTCGCCGAGTGCAGAGAGATAACTGCGCTCCATAAAATGATCGACATCGATGGCTGCGCAGCTGAGGAAATAGAGCTCCAGCGCTTCCTCTTCGTTTTTCACGTCGGCAGCCAGCCACTGTGGATCGAGCGGACGGTTCATCGCCTGCTGAATCAGTGCTTCTGCCTGCGCACCGTAACCGGCCTGATGGATATTTTGCTCGATGGCCGTGCGCTCGCGATCGTCAATGTGCCCGTCGCTTTTCGCGGCAAACACCAGCGCGGTCACCAGTCGCTCCGCGCGCTGATCGAGCGGCGTCTGCAATTGGCCAAATGCCGGCTCATCCTGATGGGTTTCCCGCACGCGCTGCTTGTATTTATTCCACAGCACCGCGCCTGCCGCGGCGCCGCCACCGACCAGCAGCGCGGTGCCGCCGTATTTGGTTAATAGCTTGCGCGACGATTTGCTGGCAACCAGTAAACCCGCCAGGCCACCGAGCGCGCCGGGTGCCAGCATATCGCTCAGGCCGCCCGATTTGCCGTCACCGCCCTTCTTTGCCAGAACCGATTGAATTTGCTGCAGCCAGTTACTCATCGTTTAACTCCTGTTTAAGTTTCCGCTCACTATGCTGCCGCACGCTGTGTCAGTTAACGTCAGAGCCGGCAAAGTATGGCAAAGCCAGACGTGCGCAACGCGTGAGTACGCAAACGTTTTCGTTTATACTGCGCGCGCATTTTGACTGCTAAGGTGAAATTATGACGACTCTCGGAACCGCGCTGCGTCCTGCCGCAACGCGTGTCATGCTGTTAGGTTCAGGCGAACTGGGCAAAGAAGTGGCGCTGGAGTGTCAGCGTCTCGGGGTAGAAGTGATCGCGGTCGATCGCTATGCCGATGCACCCGCGATGCACGTTGCACATCGCAGCCACGTCATCAACATGCTGGACGGTGACGCGCTGGCGGCGCTAATCGCGCAGGAGCAGCCCCACTTTGTGGTGCCGGAGATCGAAGCCATCGCCACCGAAAAGCTGCTGGAGCTGGAAGCGCAGGGGCAAAAAGTGGTGCCCACGGCGCGTGCCGCGCGTCTGACCATGAACCGTGAAGGCATTCGCCGTCTGGCGGCCGAAGAGCTGGCGTTACCGACCTCGACCTACCAGTTTGCCGACAGCAAAGAACGTTTCGTCGCGGCGGCGCATGAGATCGGTTTCCCCTGTATCGTGAAGCCGGTAATGAGTTCCTCGGGCAAGGGCCAGAGCTTTATTCGCGAAGCCAGCCAGCTGGATCACGCCTGGGATTACGCGCAGCAAGGCGGACGCGCGGGCGCGGGCCGGGTGATCGTGGAAGGCGTCGTGAAGTTCGATTTTGAAATCACCCTGCTCACCATCAGCGCGGTGGACGGCATCCATTTCTGCGCACCGATTGGCCATCGTCAGGAAGATGGCGATTACCGGGAATCCTGGCAGCCGCAGCAGATGAGCGAGCTGGCCCTGCAGCGTGCGCAGGATATCGCGGCGAACGTGGTGAAAGCCCTCGGCGGTTACGGCCTGTTTGGCGTGGAGCTGTTTGTATGCGGCGACGAAGTGGTGTTCAGCGAAGTCTCTCCGCGTCCGCATGATACCGGTATGGTCACGCTGATTTCGCAGGATCTCTCGGAGTTCGCGCTGCACGTGCGCGCCTTCCTTGGCCTGCCGATTGGCGGCATTCGCCAGTACGGTCCGGCCGCCTCGGCGGTTATTCTGCCACAGCTCGACAGCCACAACGTGCAGTTCGTGAATGTGGAAGCCGCACTCGGAGCGGGTTTGCAGCTGCGCCTGTTTGGTAAGCCGGAAATCGCGGGGCAGCGTCGTCTGGGCGTCGCGCTGGCGACCGGTGCCAGCACCGATGAGGCCGTGGCCCGCGCCATTGCCAGCGCCGCGGCGGTGCAGGTTCAGGGCTGATTGCCCGGGTGGTGAAGCGTTGTTATCACCACCCGCAAAGATGGATCGCTGCCACGTAGCCTCTGCGCGGCAGCGCTCTTACCGATCAGCGGGGTGAAGCCGCGCCCACCACTGCCTCGCGCGCCAGCTGCGTTATGCGATCCCAGTCGCCGCTCTCCAGCGCATCGTTTGGCACCAGCCACGAACCGCCAATACACAACACGCTTTTCAGCGCCAGATAGTCACGATAGTTGGCTGGCGAAATGCCGCCGGTCGGGCAGAAACGCACCTGCGGGAATGGACCACCAATCGCTGCAAGTGCTTTCACGCCGCCGTTCGCCTCTGCCGGGAAGAACTTGAACTCGCGCAAACCATAATCCATGCCAACCATCAGCTCCGACACGGTGCTGATGCCAGGAATCAGTGGCACCGGTCCTTCCACCGCCGCCTTGAGCAGTGGCTCGGTGAGCCCCGGGCTAATGACAAACTGCGCACCGGCGTCGGTGACTTCTTTCAGCTGCTGGGTATTGATCACCGTGCCAGCCCCGACGATCGCTTCCGGGACTTCTTTGATCATCGCCCGCAGCGCATCCATCGCCACCGGCGTGCGCAGCGTCACTTCCAGCACGCGCACGCCACCTGCGACCAGCGCTTTGGCCATCGGCACCGCATGTTCCAGCTTGTTAACCACAATCACCGGCACAACCGGGCCGGTAGTCAGAATCTGTTCCGCACTCGTTTTCCAGTTCTTCATTACGTTTCCTCAGGAGAGACAGCCCGACGCGCGGTCCAGCTGTCAGAAAGTGAGCTCTACCATACAAGATTGGCCGGACGGACGTCTATTGGATATCATCAATTTTTGAAACCGCGGTTCATTTTTTTAAGATTGCCTGGTGCGCATCATTCTGCAGGGCCGCAATCAATGGTGATCAGGGTAAACCCCTGCAGGCTGAAAACAAAACGCCCCTGGCGAACAGCGCAGGGGCGTGACAATTAACATCTCAGTCAACGATGCAGGACCGGTTATTCAAACTCGTTCCACGAACGGCCGTCGCGGGTGATCATCGCCACCGAGGCGACCGGACCCCAGGTGCCGGCCTGATACGGTTTTGAAGCATCGCCATCCGCATTCCACGCTTCGATGATCGAATCAACGTAGGTCCACGCGGCTTCAACTTCATCGCGGCGCACAAACAGCGCCTGAATGCCGCGCATGGTCTCCAGCAGCAGACGCTCGTAGGCATCCGCCAGATGCGACTGATTGAAGGTTTCGGAGTAGCTCAGATCCAGTTTGGTGGTCTGCAGCTTATGCTTGTGATCGAGACCCGGCACCTTGTTGAGGATCTCAATATCCACGCCCTCGTCCGGCTGCAGACGAATGGTCAGCTTGTTCTGCGGCAGCTCAGCGTAAGAGTCCTTGAACAGGTTCATTTCCGGATTTTTGAAGTACACCACCACTTCTGAGCACTTGGTCGGCAAACGCTTACCGGTGCGCAGGTAGAAAGGCACGCCCGCCCAGCGCCAGTTGTCGATATCCACGCGGATGGCAACGAAGGTTTCGGTGCTGCTCTGTTTGTTAGCCCCCTCTTCTTCCAGATAACCCGGCACTTTCTTACCCTGCACAAAACCGGCAGTGTACTGACCGCGTACGGTTTTCTCGCGTACGTTGGTCTGGTCAATTCGGCGCAGCGAACGCAGCACTTTCACCTTCTCATCACGAATCGCGTCAGCGCTCAAATCGGACGGCGGCGACATGGCGATCATGGTGAGGATCTGCAGCAGGTGGTTCTGGATCATATCGCGCATCTGGCCGGCTTTGTCGAAGTAACCCCAGCGGCCTTCGATACCCACCTCTTCCGCCACGGTAATCTGCACATGGTCGATGGTGCGGTTGTCCCAGTTATTGACGAAAATAGAGTTGGCAAACCGCAGCGCCAGCAGGTTGAGCACCGTCTCTTTGCCGAGATAGTGGTCGATGCGGAACACCTGACTTTCATCGAAGAATTTACCGACGCTGTCGTTGATCTCCTGTGAGGTCTCCAGCGAGGTGCCGAGCGGCTTCTCCATGACAACGCGCGCTGGTTTGGCGTTCAGTTTGGCAGCGCCCAGGCCTTCACAGATGGCACCAAAGGTGCTCGGCGGCATGGCGAAGTAGTTAATGGTGACGCGGTTTTTCTGATCCAGCATCTTGCCCAGTTTCGAGAAGTGCGAGGTGTCGTTAACGTCGAGGTTGCAGAAGTCGAGACGGCCGCTGAGCTTGTCCCACAGCGCTTCGTCAATCTTCTCCTTCATGAAGGTTTCCAGCGCTTCACGCACCACTTTGGTGTAGGCCTCTTTGTCCCACTCCGCGCGACCCACGCCGATAATGCGCGTGGTGTCGTGAATCTGACCGGCTTTTTCCAGCTGATACAGTGAAGGCAACAGTTTCCGGCGTGCAAGATCGCCTTTGGCACCGAAAATCACCAGATCGCATGCCTGGGCTGTTTGTGTTACCGCCATTTTCCTCTCCTCGTTGCAGGATATACCCGGCCTGAGCGTCCTCATCCTGCCGGGTCCTTATTGTAATTTTCTTACAGCACAATGTACGTTTTTCACCGCGCCAGGACAACCCGGCTGCGGTCGGTTGCAGGCTAATATCCTGCACCGCCTGGTCGCATTTAGCGTGATGTGAAGTGCGCTAGCGCGCGATTTTCTGTTTCGATGTTTGTCGGGCTAAAACCCGGCAGCGATCAAAGTATGACAAAAAAAGCACGGTTACATTTGTCCGCCGCTGCGTGCCGCCGACTATTACACGGTATATTCCGCATAATTGGCAGCAATTTCACGCACGGGTGAGTGCAAAAAACAATGACGGGTCATCGGGTTAACAGCATGCTGGAACAGATACAGGCGCAGCTTGCCGCGCTGAGTAAGTCAGAACGCAAGGTCGCAGAGCAGATTCTCGCCGCGCCGCAGCAGGCGATGCACTCCAGCATCGCTGCACTGGCTCAGGCGGCGCAGGTCAGCGAACCGACGGTGAACCGCTTCTGCCATCGTATGGGCACGCGCGGCTTTCCCGATTTCAAGTTGCAGCTGGCGCAGAGTCTGGCGAAAGGCCCGAGCTGGGTAAGCCGCGACGTGGAAGACAGTGACAGCGTGGAACGTTACAGTCACAAAATCTTTGATTCCGCGCTGGCGGGTCTGAGCCGGGTGCGTCAGCAGCTGGATATGCAGGTGATCGATCAGGCAGTGCAGGCACTGTCGCAGGCGCACAAAATTGCCTTTTTCGGCCTCGGTGCTTCAGCGGTGGTGGCGCACGATGCCACTAATAAATTCCTGCGTTTTAATCTGCCGGTCATCTGGTCCGAGGATATTGTGATCCAGCGCATGAGTTGCATAAATAGTGGACCAAATGACGTGTTTGTTCTGATATCGCATACTGGCCGTACCAAAAATATGATAGAACTGGCTCGCCTGGCGCGTGTAAACGCTTCCACTGTACTGGCTATCACCTCGCCCGGATCGCCGCTGGCTGAGGAAGCCACGCTGGCGCTGACGCTGGATGTGCCGGAAGATACCGACATCTATCTGCCGATGGTCTCCCGCCTGGCGCAGCTCACCGTGGTAGACGTGCTGGCAACCGGTTTTACCCTTGAGCGCGGTGCGGCTTTCCGCGAGAATCTGAAGCGGGTAAAAGAGGCGCTGAAAGCGTCGCGTCTCGACAAGCCGGAGCCGGAATCACGCGCGCAGCAAAATAATTAACATCACATTTACAATGTGAGTCGAATCACAGCCCCTCGATCATATAGAATGAGTGACCATTGCGTGTCACTTGTGATCGACACGATACTTTGTCAACGGAGTCCTTCATGTCCAGACGTCTCAGAAGAACCAAGATCGTTACAACCCTCGGTCCCGCCACCGATCGCGATAACAACCTCGAAAAAATCATCGCGGCGGGCGCTAACGTTGTGCGACTCAATTTCTCCCACGGCACCCCGGAAGATCATCAACTGCGCGCCGATAAAGTGCGGCAGATTGCAGCAAAACTCGGGCGTCATGTCGCCATTCTCGGCGATCTGCAAGGCCCAAAAATTCGTGTCTCCACCTTCAAAGAAGGCAAAGTGTTCCTTAATGTCGGTGACCGTTTCCTGCTGGATGCGAACCTGAGCAAAGGCGAAGGCGACAAAGAGAAAGTCGGTATCGACTATAAAGGCCTGCCGGAAGACGTGGTGCCGGGCGATATCCTGCTGCTGGACGACGGTCGTGTGCAGCTGAAGGTACTGGAAGTTCAGGGCGTGAAAGTGTTCACCGAAGTAACGGTTGGCGGACCGCTCTCCAACAACAAAGGCATCAACAAGCTCGGCGGCGGCCTGTCGGCTGAAGCGCTGACAGAAAAAGACAAGCTGGATATTGTCACCGCCGCGAAAATTGGCGTCGACTACCTTGCTGTCTCCTTCCCGCGCAACGGCGAAGACATGAATTACGCGCGCCGTCTGGCCCGCGATGCCGGCTGCGACGCCAAACTGGTGGCTAAAGTGGAGCGCGCCGAAGCGGTGGCGACCCAGGAAGCGATGGACGACATCATCCTCGCCTCTGATGTGGTGATGGTGGCGCGTGGCGATCTCGGCGTGGAAATTGGCGATCCGGAACTGGTGGGCATTCAGAAGGCGCTGATTCGTCGTGCGCGTCAGCTGAACCGCACCATCATTACCGCCACCCAGATGATGGAGTCAATGATCACCAATCCGATGCCAACCCGCGCGGAAGTGATGGACGTGGCGAACGCCGTGCTGGACGGCACCGATGCGGTCATGCTGTCTGCAGAAACCGCGGCCGGCCAGTATCCGGCGGAAACTGTGTCGGCGATGGCGAAGGTGTGTCTTGGCGCGGAAAAAATTCCAAGTGTGAACGTCTCCAAGCATCGTCTTGAAGTTCAGTTCGATAACATCGAAGAAGCGATTGCCATGTCGGCGATGTATGCGGCGAACCATCTGCAGGGCGTATCAGCCATCATCACCATGACCGAATCCGGCCGCACTGCGCTGATGACGTCGCGCATCACCTCGGGTCTGCCGATCTTCGCAATGTCACGTCATGAACGTACGCTGAACCTGACCGCACTGTATCGCGGCGTAACGCCGGTTTATTTTGACAGCAACAACGATGGCGTCGCCGCCGCGCATGATGCCGTCAATCTGCTGCGCGACAAAGGGTTCCTCGTCTCCGGCGACCTGGTGATTGTCACCCAGGGCGACGTGATGGCGACCACCGGCACCACCAACACCAGCCGTGTCCTGCGCGTAGACTGAGTTTACGCACCACCCGACAGCGGCTGTAACAACATGGACAAACGCGACTGCCTGGCAGTCGCGTTTTATTTTTTTGCTGACAAGGAGGCCAGATGGCCCGCTATCAACCTATCAGTCAACTCACCGGGCGCGTACTGCTGTTTCCGCTGGCGCTGGTGCTGTTTGAATTCGCGACCTACATCGCCCATGACATGATCCAGCCCGGCATGCTGCTGGTCACCGCTGAGTTTAACGTCGGCCCGGAATGGGTATCGACTTCGCTGACCGCTTATCTGATGGGCGGCGTGGTGCTGCAGTGGCTGCTCGGTCCGCTGTCGGATAAATATGGCCGGCGTCCGGTGCTGCTGTTCGGCATTCTGTTCTTTGCCGCCGCCTGTATCCTCACCACCTGGGTGAGCAATATCGAACAGTTCGTTACGCTGCGCTTTATCCAGGGCATCAGCCTGTGCTTCATCGGCGCCGTGAGCTATGCCGCAGTCCAGGAAGCGTTTGACGAGGCGCTGGCGGTGCGCATGATGGCGCTGATGGCAAACGTGGCGCTGCTGGCACCGCTGGCCGGTCCGCTGGCAGGAGCAGCGTGGCTGACGGTGGGCGAATGGCGCAGCATGTTCTGGCTGTTTGCCATTTGCAGCCTGCTGGCGTTTGTGGTGCTGTGGCGCATCATGCCGGAGACCGCCGGCGATCGCAGCCACTCGATTGCGCTGCCAAACCTGGCGCGCGGCTACGGGCGTTTAGCGCGAGATAAGCAGGTGATGTACGGCTCCTTTGCCATTGGCCTGGTGTTCATCCCAATTCTCACCTGGGTGGCGCTGTCGCCGGTGATCCTGATGCACGAGGAAGGCTTGTCACGCATGCACTATGCCCTGCTGCAGCTGCCGGTGTTTCTGGCGATGATCGCCGGTAACCTGACGCTGGGCAAACTGGCGGGACGCGTGCCGATTGAGCAACCGATAAAATTTGCCGCCTGGCCGATTTTACTCGGTCTGAGCATCGCGCTGGTGGCAAATCTGCTCGACAGCCACAGCTACCTGCTGCTTACGGCCGGTCTTAGTCTGTATGCGTTTGGTGCCGGGATGGTCAATGCCGGACTGTACCGGCTGACGCTCTATTCCAGCAGTGAAGGCAAAGGCAGCATCGCCGCCATGCTGGGCATGATCAGTATTCTGACGCTGGCGGCCGGGATTGAACTGGCGAAGAGTGGTTATTTCAGTGGCGGCACGCCGTGGTTCAGCGCGATCAACTTCGGCGCCGGCGTGTTGTGGTTTGGTCTGGTGACGCTGTTCCTGCGCGAGCGCAAGCGGCGCAGCCACATCGAAACCGTCGGGTGAAGAAAGAAGAACCGTGCCGCCAGCGGCACGGTTCAGCGCGCGTCAGACTACTTGCGCGGATAAAGATCTTTGCGCGCGTAAGGCTCGATATCCCCTTCCTTACGCGTCTTCAGCAGCTTGAGGATCCACGTATACTGCTCTGGATGCGGGCGCACGAAAATCTCTACTTCTTCATTCATGCGCCGCGCCAGCGTGGTGTCATCGGCATCCAGCAGATCGTCCATTGGCGGACGCACGTAAATCTCCAGCTTGTGCGTCGTGCTGTTATACACCGGAAACAGCGGCACCACCCGCGCACGGCACACTTTCATCAGGCGGCCGACTGCCGGCAACGTCGCTTTGTAGGTCGCGAAGAAATCAACAAATTCGCTGTGCTCAGCACCGTGATCCTGGTCCGGCAGATAGTAGCCGTAATAGCCCTGACGTACCGAGGCAATAAACGGTTTGATGCCGTCGTTGCGCGCATGCATGCGACCACCAAAACGGCGGCGCACGGTGTTCCAGAGATAATCCATCAGCGGATCGCTTTGATTATGGAACATCGCCGCCATCATCTGACCTTCGGAGGCCAGCAGCATCGCCGGAATGTCGACGCCCCAGCCGTGCGGCACGAGGAAAATCACGTTCTCCTGCTGCTCCTGCAGCGCGGTGATAATTTCGCGCCCGTGCCACTCAACGCGCTGGCGCACGCGCTCAGGATTGCGCATCCCCAGCTCGGCCATCATCACCATCGCCTGCGGCGCGGTGGCAAACATACGATCAGCAATCTCTTCACGCTGAGCTTCACTCAGCTCCGGCAGGCAATAATAGAGATTGATCAGCGCACGGCGGCGCGCACTTTTCGCCAGCTTGCCGGCAAATTTACCCAGCCCGCCCAGCACCGGATCGCGCACTTTTGCTGGCAACATGGCCATTCCAGCCAGCGCGCCAATCGCCAGCCAGCTGCCCCAGTATTTCGGCTTTAAAAAAGAACGTTGAAAAACGGGAATAAACTCACTGTTATTTTTCTTTCGGGTTTCCATGCACTCGCCTCTGACAATGATGGCTCAATGATAGTGACGGCAGGTAATTTTGCAATCTTCACGCACCAGATAGCAAAAAACCGACGAATAATTCGTCGGTTTTTGCGTGTCTGTCCGAAGATTAACGTTATTTCAGCGTCAGCTGCGGCAGATAACTTTTCACCTGCGTCAGATAAGTGCTGCGATCTTTACCGGTCAGCCCTTCCATGCGCGGCAGTTTCGCCGTCAGCGGGTTCACCGCCTGGTTGTTGATCCACACTTCATAGTGCAGATGTGGCCCGGTGGAGCGACCGGTGTTACCGGAAAGCGCGATACGATCGCCACGCTTCACTTTCTGACCCGGTTTCACCAGCGCTTTACTCAGGTGCATGTAACGGGTCATATACTGGCGACCGTGACGGATGGCCACGTAATTACCGGCGGCACCGCCGTTTTTCGCCATCACCACTTCGCCATCACCGACGGCCAGCACCGGCGTACCAATCGGCAGCGCAAAATCGACGCCTTTATGCGGCGCGATGCGGCCGGTTACCGGATTCAGGCGGCGCGGATTGAAGTTAGATGAGACGCGATACTGCTTCACCGTCGGGAAGCGCATGAAGCCACGCGCGAGACCTGAGCCGTTGCGATCGTAGAACTTACCGTCTTCCGCGCGGAAGGCATAGTAATCTTTGCCGCCGGTGCGCAGGCGCACGCCGAGCAGCTGACTTTGCGCACTCTTGCCGTCCAGCATCTCGCGCGACATCAGCACGCTAAAGTCGTCGCCGGCGCGCAGTTTGCGGAAATCCATCTGCCACTGCATGGCTTTGATCACGCTGCTGGTTTCGGCGCTGGTCAGGCCGGCACGCTGTGCGCTGGCGGCAAAGCTGCCGCGCACTTCGCCTTTCAGCACGCTGTTCTGCCATTCACCCTTCTGCATCTCCTGCTGCATCTTAAAGCTGCCGTTCGGCTGACGCGCATAGGTGCGGGTTTCACGGCGATCGATTTCCCAAGTGAAATCCTGCAGCGCGCCATCGGCATCCAAGGTCCAGCTCAGCTGCTGGCCCACGCGCAGATTGCGCAGACTTTTATCGCTGCTGACCAGCGCATTGATGTCGCCGAGGTCGATGCCATACTGATTAAGCGCACTGCTTAGCGTATCGCCAGAAGAAACGGTGTAATCATGCTGATCGGGATTGACCGGTACGTCTTTGTCGATGTCGTCCGCCGGGATCTCTTCTTCCGGTTCGGCCGTGGTTTGATCGATCGGCTCACTGGCCTCAGGCAGCAGTGTGCGCAGTTCGTTTTTGTCCAGCGTGATGTCTTTCACGATAGGCGCGACATCACGGGGGTGATAGACGTAAGGCCGCCAGACAGCGACGGCCAGCGTGACAACGGTAAGTGACCCCAGCATAACGCGGTGGGGGCGCGGCAAATTATTAAATGCGAGGGCGACAGAGCGGGCTATCTGCTGCACTTTTACCTATTCCTCTATGCTCCATTCAGGCAGCTCGCATACTGGCTTGACAGCTGTGAGAGGAATTTCACGTAGCTGTCTTTGGTTAAGCTGATTCCCATGCCCAGCGGGTCGAGAGTGCCTTTACGCACGCTGGTTCCGCGAGACACGGCATCGATGACCGCCGGCCTGAATTGTGGTTCAGCAAAAACGCAGACTGCTTTCTGCTCAACCAACTGTGTTCGTATTTGATGTAAACGCTGGGCGCCCGGCTGGATCTCAGGATTGACGGTAAAATGACCTAATGGTGATAAACCGTAATGTTTTTCAAAGTAGCTGTAAGCGTCGTGAAAAACGAAATAACCCTTGTTCCGTACCGGCGCGAGTTGTGCGCCAATCCGTGTATCTGTGTCCGCCAATTGTGCCTCAAACTGCTGCAGGTTGGCGTCAAGTTTGGCTTTGCTTTGCGGCATAAGTTCCAATAATTTTCCGTGGATTGCAACAGCAGATTGTTTCGCAATCTCCGGTGACATCCACAGGTGCATATTAAACTCACCGTGATGATGATGGGTATGAGACGGGTCTTGCTTCCCGGAATTGTCTGAGTCAGGGTGATGATCGTGATCGTGCTCATCTTCGTCCTCATCTTCACCCCCGCTAATCAATAGCGGTTTGACCCCTGGCAGGGCGGCAATTTCGAGGTTTTTACTGGCCGGTAACTCGCCGGCAGACTTGCTGAGGAAGGCTTCCATCTCAGGCCCGGTCCATACGACTAAGTCAGCGTTTTTAATACGTTTTACATCGGATGGGCGTAAGGCATAATCGTGTTCAGAGGCACCGTCCGGCAGCAATACTTCAACCGGCGTAATACCATCGGCGATGGCGGCTGCGATAAATCCGAGCGGCTTAATTGAAGCGACAACCGCTGACTGCGCGGAAAACGTGGTGGCAAGGCCGATCGCCGCCGCAGAAAGGGTAAAAGCCAGGCGCTTTTTATTGTGTAACATAATGCGTCATTCCATCGTGACCAGGTGATGGAATGTGATATTATAACATTCGAAATTCTATGCAACCCGTAAATAACATGTCTTCACTTGTTACACTCGAAAACATCTCCGTGAAGTTTGGCCAGCGCGCTGTGCTGGCAGGCATCAGCCTGTCACTGCAGCCGGGCAAGATTCTCACGCTGCTCGGTCCCAACGGGGCCGGTAAATCCACGCTGGTGCGCGCGGTGCTTGGCCTGTTAACGCCAGACAGCGGCAGCGTCCGGCGTGCGCCGGGACTGCGTATTGGCTATGTGCCGCAAAAGCTGCACATCGATCCCACGTTACCGATCAGCGTGGAGCGCTTTATGCGTCTGTCGCGTGGCAGCCGCCGTGACGAAATCCTGCCGGCGCTGAAGCGGGTGCAGGCCGGGCATCTGCTGCAGGCACCGCTGCAGAAACTCTCGGGCGGCGAAACGCAGCGCGTGCTGCTGGCGCGTGCCCTGCTCAACCAGCCGCAGTTGCTGGTGCTGGACGAACCGACGCAGGGTGTGGACGTCAACGGCCAGGTGGCGCTGTACGATTTGATTGACCAGCTGCGGCGCGAGCTCAACTGCGGCGTGTTAATGGTCTCGCACGACCTGCATCTGGTGATGGCAAAGACCGATGAAGTGCTGTGCCTCAACCATCACATCTGCTGTTCCGGCACGCCGGAAGCGGTTTCGCAGCATCCGGAATTCATCGCCATGTTTGGCCCGCGTGGGGCGCAGCAGCTGGCGATCTACCGTCATCACCATAATCACCGTCACGATTTACAGGGACGCATTGTTCTGCGCAAAGGAAACGGCCCGTCATGATTGAACTGTTATTACCCGGCTGGCTGGGCGGCGTGTTGCTGGCGCTGGCGGCCGGTCCGCTCGGCTCCTTTGTGGTCTGGCGCCGCATGTCCTATTTCGGCGATACCCTCGCCCACGCGTCACTGCTCGGCGTGGCGTTTGGTCTGCTGCTGAATGTAAACCCCTATTATGCGGTGATTCTGGTCACCGTCTGCCTGGCGCTCGGGCTGGTGTGGCTGGAGCGACGTCCGCACCTGGCGATCGACACACTATTAGGGATTATGGCGCACAGCGCGCTGTCGCTCGGTCTGGTGGTGGTCAGCCTGATGCAGGGCGTGCGCGTGGATTTGATGGCTTACCTGTTTGGCGATTTGCTGGCAATCACGCCGGATGATTTGTGGATGATGGGTGGCGGCGTGGTTATCGTGCTGGCGGTAATGACCTGGCAGTGGCGCTCGCTGCTGTCGATGACCATCAGTCCGGAGCTGGCGCAGGTTGACGGAGTTAACATTCAGCGCACCCGTCTGATGCTGATGCTGGTAACGGCCCTGACCATTGGCGTGGCGATGAAATTTGTTGGCGCCCTGATCATTACTTCGCTGCTGATCATTCCCGCCGCCACCGCGCGACGCTTCTCGCGGTCGCCGGAACAGATGGCCGGCTTTGCGGTGCTTATTGGCATTATTGCCGTCACCGGTGGCCTGACCTTCTCCGCCAGCTATGACACGCCTGCCGGTCCGTCTGTGGTGCTGTGTGCCGCTGCGCTGTTCATCATCAGCATGGCAAAAAAACCGGCGGCGTGACGCCGGTTACTCTTCGCGGCTGATGCCGAAATGCTTATAGGCGTGCTGCGTGGCCATCCGGCCGCGCGGCGTGCGCTGAATAAAGCCCTGCTGGATCAGGAACGGTTCGATCACGTCTTCAATGGTTTCACGCTCTTCACCGATCGCTGCAGCCAGGTTATCCAGACCCACCGGACCGCCCATAAACTTGTCGATGATCGCCAGCAGCAGCTTGCGGTCCATGTAGTCGAAGCCCTGATTGTCGACATTGAGCATGTCCAGCGCGCTGGCAGCCACTTCGCCGCTCATGTTGCCGCTGGCGCGCACTTCAGCAAAGTCACGCACACGGCGCAGCAGGCGGTTGGCAATACGCGGCGTGCCGCGTGCCCGGCGTGCCACTTCCAGCGCGCCCTCCTCGCTCAGCGTCAGCCCGAGACAGGCGGCGCTGCGGCCGACAATGTGCTGCAGGTCCGGCACGTTGTAAAACTCGAGGCGCTGCACAATCCCGAAGCGATCGCGCAGCGGAGACGTCAGCGAGCCGGCGCGCGTGGTGGCACCAATCAGGGTGAAGGGCGGCAGGTCCAGTTTGATTGAGCGCGCCGCTGGGCCTTCACCGATCATGATATCCAGCTGATAATCTTCCATCGCCGGATACAGCACCTCTTCCACCACCGGTGACAGGCGGTGAATTTCATCGATAAACAGCACGTCGTGCGGTTCAAGGTTGGTGAGCATCGCCGCCAGATCGCCCGCCTTCTCCAGCACCGGACCGGAGGTGGTGCGCAGGTTAACGCCCATCTCGTTAGCCACAATGTTGGCCAGCGTGGTTTTACCCAGCCCGGGCGGGCCGAAGATCAGCAGATGGTCCAGCGCATCACCGCGCAGTTTGGCGGCCTTGATGAAAATCTCCATCTGCTCGCGCACCTGCGGCTGCCCGACATATTCCGTCAGCAGCTTTGGGCGAATAGCGCGGTCAAGGCCCTCTTCCTCCGTGAAAGAACTGCCCGAGACCAGACGATCGGCTTCAATCATGCATTACCTCAAATAGCTGCGCGCAGAGCTTCGCGAATCAGGGTTTCACAATCCGCATCCGGTTTGCCAACCTTGCTGACCATACGGCTGGCTTCCTGCGGTTTATAACCCAGCGCCACCAGCGCCGCAACGGCTTCAGCTTCGGCGTCGTTGTTATCCTGCTGTGCCGCTGGCGTGGTCAGGGTAAACGCCGAGTCGCCGCCGAACAGATCACCGTGCATACCTTTGAAGCGGTCTTTCATCTCGACCACCAGACGCTCGGCAGTTTTCTTGCCCACGCCCGGCAATTTCACCAGCGAGGCAATCTCTTCACGCTCTACGGCGGTGACAAACTGCTGCGCCGACATCCCGGAGAGAATCGCCAGCGCCAGCTTGGGTCCGACGCCGTTAACTTTGATCAGCTCGCGGAACAGCGCCCGCTCCTGCTTGCTGTTGAACCCGAACAGCAACTGCGCATCTTCACGCACCACAAACTGGGTGAAGATAATCGCTTCCTGATTGATGTCCGGCAGCTCGTAAAAGCAGGTCATTGGCATGTGTACTTCGTAACCGACGCCGTGCGCCTCAATCAGCACCAGCGGCGGCTGTTTTTCCAGAATAAGGCCTCGTAAACGACCAATCACCTGAGCAGTTCCTTAATGTAGGGGTAAGCGTCCGGGTCATCTGCACCCTGCCATACCGCGATAACCAGCGACAAGCCGCGCGCCTGCCGGATGAAAATGTTGGCTATGTATACCATAAAAAAGGCTGGATGCATATCCAGCCTATTGAACTGCCACGATTTTGCTAACCGGATCGCAAACGTCCGCGCGTGAGCACCAGTTTGCTGTCGCTCATGCGCGCCGCGTTCTGGCTGACGTGGCAATGGGTGATGGCGATGGCCAGCGCATCGGCGGCATCCGCCTGCGGATTAGCCGGCAGTTTCAGCAGCGTGCGTACCATATGCTGCACCTGGCTTTTCTCTGCGCTGCCGATGCCGGTCACCGTCTGCTTCACCTGGCGGGCCGCGTATTCAAACACCGGCAGGTCGTGATTGACCGCCGCGACAATCGCCGCGCCGCGCGCCTGCCCCAGCTTCAGCGCCGAATCTGCGTTCTTCGCCATAAACACCTGCTCGATGGCAAAGTAATCCGGGGCGAACTGGGTGATGATTTCACTGACGCCAGCGTAAATCAGCTTAAGGCGTGAAGGCAGATCGGTAACGTTGGTGCGGATACAGCCGCTGCCCAGATAGCTGAGCTGGCGGCCGGTCTGGCGGATGACACCGTAGCCGGTGACGCGCGAGCCGGGGTCAATCCCGAGAATTATCGCCATAGCGCGTCTCCGGAGTGCGGGGCTTTGCGTAACGCCATTACAGCGTTTCCGCTACCTCATCAGAAATTTCACCGTTGTGGTAAACTTCCTGCACATCATCACAATCTTCCAGCATGTCGATCAGACGCAGCAGTTTAGGTGCGCTCTCGGCATCCAGTTCCGCTTTGGTGGATGGAATCATCGACACTTCGGCGCTGTCGGCTTTCAGGCCGGTGGCCTCCAGCGCATCGCGCACGCTGCCCAGCTCTTCCCACGCGGTGAAAACGTCAATGGCGCCATCATCGTAGCTCACCACGTCTTCTGCACCGGCTTCCAGCGCCGCTTCCATGACCGCATCTTCGTCCTGGCCTGGCGCGAAGGAGATCACGCCTTTCTTGCTGAACAGGTAAGAGACCGAGCCGTCGGTACCGAGGTTACCGCCGGTTTTGCTGAAGGCGTGACGCACTTCGCCCACGGTACGGTTGCGGTTATCACTCAGACACTCAACCATGACCGCAGAGCCGCCCGGACCGTAACCTTCATAAATGATGGTTTCCATGTTGCTGTCGTCTTCACCGCCGACGCCGCGCGCGATGGCACGGTTCATGGTGTCACGCGTCATGTTGTTGGACAGGGCTTTGTCCATTGCCGCGCGCAGGCGCGGGTTGGAGCCCGCATCGCCACCGCCCAGCTTCGCGGCAGTGACCAGCTCACGAATGATTTTGGTGAAGATTTTACCGCGCTTAGCGTCCTGAGCCGCTTTGCGGTGCTTTGTATTCGCCCATTTACTATGTCCAGCCATCTTACATATTCTCCGATCTTTAACAGGGTGCAGGCTATCTTGCTGGCAATCTTGTTCCCCGGCAGTGTGCGCAATCCTCACGTACTCATGTACGCTCCGGTTGCTGTGCGCTGGCGGTGAACAACCTTGCTGCGCCGATGACGCCTGACTGTTCTATTTTAGCGGTGCAAATCTTTCGATTTACACCGTATGTCTGTAATTTAACGATAAAACCACCGGAAAAACGCGCGGTGGCGGGCATTCAGATAAACTCGTCGATTGCCTGACGATTACTCCATGAGCGGGTCAGCGCGGCGGCGGCGGCCGGTGGCAGCCACTGCGCGGCGAGGTGTTCGCTCAGCAGCGGCTGGCGCTCAGCGGGTAACGCCAGCCGGAACCAGTGTTCCCGGTTGTGCGTGATGTCCGGCGCGTAGCGATGGCGGTAGTGCGGGAAGATTTCAAACTCAATCTGTTTCTGACAATCTTCCAGCACCAGGCCTTCGGCGGCGATGTCGATCGCCAGCTCCTCGGCCACTTCCCGCAGCGCTGCCTGCGCTGGCGTCTCGCCCGCTTCGAGGCTGCCGGTAACCGACTGCCAGAAGCTGGGATCATCACGCCGCTGCAGCATTAACACCCGGCCGGTATCCTGCGCAAAAATCACCACCAGCACCGATACCGGGTGTTTATAGCCCATTATTTCGTCTCTGGATTGACTTTCTTCGGCGCGATCTGGATACCGAGGTCCGCCAGCGCCGCCGGGTTGGCTTCGCTTGGCGCTTCGGTCATCAGACAAGCCGCCGCGGTGGTTTTCGGGAACGCAATCACATCGCGGATATTGTCGGTGCCGGTCAGCAGCATGGTCAGGCGGTCAAGACCGAATGCCAGACCTGCGTGCGGCGGCGTACCAAACTTCAGCGCATCCAGCAGGAAGCCAAACTTCTCGCGCTGCTCTTCTTCGCTGATGCCGAGAATGCTGAACACCGTCTGCTGCATTTTGCCGCTGTGGATACGCACCGAACCGCCGCCCACTTCGTAACCGTTGATCACCATATCGTAGGCGTTAGCCACCGCCTGCGTCGGATCGGCAGCCAGCTGTTCTGCGGTCAGCGCTTTTGGCGAGGTGAACGGATGGTGCATCGCCGCCAGACCGCCTTCGTCGTCCTCTTCGAACATCGGGAAGTCGACCACCCACAGCGGAGCCCAGGCTTTGTCATCAGTGATGTGCAGGTCACGGCCCACTTTCAGACGCAGCGCGCCCAGCGCATCTGCCACCACTTTGGCACGGTCGGCGCCGAAGAAGATCAGGTCGCCGTCCTGCGCGTCGGTACGCTGCAGAATGGCCTCGACGATTTCCGGCGTCAGGAATTTGGCTACCGGGCTCTGCACGCCGTCGAAACCGCTGGCGCGCGCATTGATCTTCATCCACGCCAGCCCTTTGGCGCCGTAGATGCCGACAAAGCTGCCGTATTCGTCGATTTGCTTACGCGTCAGGGCCGCACCGCCCGGCACACGCAGCGCTGCGACGCGACCTTTCGGGTCGTTAGCCGGGCCGGCGAACACCTGGAACTCCACGCTTTTCAGCAGGTCGGCAACGTCTACCAGCTCCATCGGGTTACGCAGATCGGGCTTATCGGAGCCGTAACGGTTCATCGCTTCGGCAAAGGTCATCTGCGGGAAGTCACCGAGGTCGACGCCTTTGATGTCGAGCCACAGTTCACGGATCATCTGCTCCATCACGCTGCGCACCTGTTCCGCGCTCATGAACGAGGTTTCTACGTCGATCTGGGTGAATTCCGGCTGGCGGTCCGCACGCAGGTCTTCGTCACGGAAGCATTTGACGATCTGGTAGTAGCGGTCAAAACCGGACATCATCAGCAGCTGTTTGAACAGCTGTGGTGACTGCGGCAGCGCATAGAATTTGCCTTTGTGCACGCGGCTCGGCACCAGATAGTCACGCGCACCTTCCGGCGTGGCTTTGGTCAGCATCGGCGTTTCGATGTCGAGGAAGCCTTCACCGTCCATAAAGCGGCGCACAAAGCTGGTGATTTTGGCACGGGTTTTCAGACGCTGCGCCATTTCCGGACGACGCAGGTCGAGGTAACGATAGGTCAGACGTGCTTCTTCGCTGTTGGTCTGGTTGGAGTCCAGCGGCAGCGGTTCCGCGCGGTTGATGATGTTCAGCTCATGCGCGAACACTTCAATATCGCCCGTCGCCATGTCGCTGTTGCGGTTTTTCTCTTCGCGCGCACGCACGGTACCGGTGATCTGGATGCAGAATTCGTTACGCAGTTCAGATGCCAGCTGGAAAGCCTGCTGATGATCGGCATCGAAAAACACCTGGGCGATGCCTTCGCGGTCGCGCATATCGATAAAAATCAGGCTGCCGAGATCGCGACGGCGATTGACCCAGCCGCAGAGAGTGACTTGCTGACCCACATGAGACAGATTGAGCTGCCCGCAATATTCTGTACGCATAACGTATCCTTTTAACTTCGCCGCTGCTGCCAGACAGCATCAGGCCGCGTAACCTTCTGAGATGCTGCCGCAAAAAAGGCGGCTATTATAATGGAAAATGGCAGGCAGGATAAGCAGATCCCGCGCAAAGCGGACAAATCGTCAGCGTTCGTTAGCTGGCGGGAACCTGCCCGGCGCAAAACCGAGTCACGTCCGGCGCCTTTTACGGCGCACAGCAGGCAGGAGCAGCTTTGACACTTCGTATTGGATTACCGCAGTGGCAGCACGCCAACTGGAAAATATTGGGCATTGAAACCCTGGCGGATTACGCCCGGCTGTTCGGCTGCGTCGAAGGCAATACCACGCTTTATGCACTGCCAAAGCCGGAAGTGGTGCAGCGCTGGTATGACATGACAGACGACGCCTTCCGCTTCTGCTTTAAATTTCCTGACACCATCAGCCACAAAGCGGCGCTGAAGAACTGTGATGAGCTGGTGAATGAATTTCTGCGCCTGCTGGATCCGCTCAGCCAGCGCATCGGCCAGTACTGGCTGCAGCTGCCCGCCGCCTTTTCACCGGTGCAGCTGACAGATTTATGGGCGTTTCTCGATCGCCTGCCGCGCAGTTTTCATTATGGCGTCGAAGTGCGTCACGCGGCTTTCTTTGCCAAGGGCGAGGCCGAGCGCGCGCTCAATCGCGGTCTGCATCAGCGCGGCGTTAACCGGGTGATCCTCGACAGCCGCCCGGTGCATGCGTCTGCCTCGCTCAGCCCGGCCGCCGTGCATGCGCGCGCGCAGAAGCCACGGGTGCCGACGCACGCGGTACGCACCGCCGGTCAGCCGATGGTGCGCTTCATCGGCAGCGACAGCGTGGCAGAAAGCCTGCCGTTGTTTGACGTCTGGCAGCAAAAACTGGCGGACTGGCAGCACGACAGCGACCCGCTGCTGTTCCTGCACACGCCGGATATGGGCGCGGTGTTTCCACTGCTGCAGGCGCTGTGGCCGCAGCTGCAGCAGCTGGAGCCGACGCTGCGCCCGCTGCCTGACTGGCCGCAGCAATCCAGTCTGTTCTAAACGCCGCGAAACGGGTGCAGCCCGCGGCAGTTTCTGCCAGAATAGCGCCCTTTCCGTTTTCTCTCCGGATATTTCATTATGTCTGACCGCGATACGCTATTTTCCGCGCCCATCGACAAGCTGGGCGACTGGACCTTCGACGAGCGCGTGGCTGAAGTCTTTCCCGATATGATTCAGCGCTCGGTGCCGGGGTATTCCAACATCATTTCGATGATTGGCATGCTGGCAGAACGCTTTGTGCAGCCCAACAGCCAGGTTTACGATCTCGGCTGTTCGCTGGGCGCGGCCACGCTGGCGGTGCGCCGCAATATTCAGGCACCCGGTTGCCAGATTATTGCCGTCGATAATTCGCCGGCGATGGTGGAACGCTGCCGTCGCCACATCGACGCCTTTCGCGCCGCTACGCCGGTGCAGGTGCTGGAAGCGGATATTCGCGATATCCACATCGAAAACGCCTCACTGGTGGTGCTCAACTTTACCCTGCAGTTCCTCGAGCCTGACGCACGCCTGACGCTGCTGCAAAAAATCGCCGCCGGCCTCAATCCGGGTGGTGCGCTGGTGCTGTCGGAAAAGTTCAGCTTTGAGGATGCCGATGTCGGCGAACTGCTGTTCAACATGCATCACGACTTTAAGCGCGCCAACGGCTACAGCGAGCTGGAGATCAGCCAGAAGCGCAGCATGCTGGAGAACGTGATGCTGACGGACAGCGTAGAAACTCACAAAGCCCGTCTGAAAAGCGCCGGGTTTGCCCATGCTGAACTGTGGTTCCAGTGCTTTAACTTTGGCTCTCTGGTGGCGTTGAAATGATTGATTTTGGCCGTTTTTATCAGCAAATCGCTACCGGTCCGCTCGCCAGCTGGCTGGAAGTCTTGCCGGCACAGGTTGCCGCCTGGCAGCGTGAAAACCTGCACGGACATTTCCGCAACTGGGAGAAGTCAGTCGACAACCTGCCGCTGCTGGTGCCGCAGCAGCTCGATCTGCTGCACAGCGTCAGCGCGCAGCATGACGCGCTAACCGATCGCCAGCGCGCCGGCATCGAAAAGCTGCTGCGTAATCTGATGCCGTGGCGCAAAGGGCCGTTCTCGCTCTACGGCTGCGAGATCGACACCGAATGGCGCTCCGACTGGAAGTGGGATCGCGTATTGCCGCATATCTCCTCGCTGGC
The DNA here is from genome assembly GCF_035783935.1 of Pantoea dispersa. Classification (GTDB taxonomy): domain Bacteria; phylum Pseudomonadota; class Gammaproteobacteria; order Enterobacterales; family Enterobacteriaceae; genus Pantoea; species Pantoea dispersa_C. The sequence continues at coordinate 99,624 of NZ_JALKOV010000014.1, forward strand.
CGGTCGCACCGTGCTGGATGTGGGCTGCGGCAGCGGTTATCACATGTGGCGTATGATTGGTGCCGGCGCGCAGCTGGTGGTCGGTATCGATCCGATGCAGCTGTTCCTGTGCCAGTTCGAAGCGGTGCGTAAGCTGCTGGGTGACGATCGTCGTGCGCATCTGCTGCCGCTGGGCATTGAGCAGCTGCCGGCACTGCAGGCATTCGATACCGTATTTTCCATGGGCGTGCTCTATCACCGCCGTTCTCCGCTCGATCATCTGCTGCAGCTGAAAAATCAGCTGGTCAGTGACGGCGAACTGGTGCTGGAGACGCTGGTGATTGAAGGCGACGAAAATGCGGTGCTGGTGCCGGGTGAGCGCTACGCCCAGATGCGCAACGTCTACTTTATTCCGTCTGCGGCGGCACTGAAAAACTGGCTGGAGAAGTGTGGGTTTGTCGATGTGCGCATCGCCGATTATGCCATCACCTCGGTGGACGAGCAGCGGCGCACCGACTGGATGACCAGCGAATCGCTGGCGGAATTCCTCGATCCGCACGACAGCAGCAAAACGGTTGAAGGTTACCCCGCCCCGCTGCGTGCCGTGCTGGTGGCGCGCAAGCCGTAATACTTAACGCCGCGACAGCGCCAGCTTCGCGGCGAAACCAATAAACACACAGCCGGTCAGGCGATCCATCACTTTCAGCACCGCCGGACGGCGCAGATGGCGGGCAAAGAACTGGCTGCCGCCAATCAACACCGCGTTCCACACTAAGCCAATCACCATGTGCGTCAGCGCCATCAGCGTACACCACAGCGGCACCGACGCGCCGGCCGGGATGAACTGCGGCAGAAAGGTAACGTAAAACACCCCCACTTTCGGGTTCAGCAGATTGCCTGACAGGCCGCGCGCGAAGCAGGTCAGATAGCGCTCCTCGCGCTTTTGCCCATCCTGCGCGCTGGCTACCGCGCTGCGCGGGTTGAGCAGCAGTCTGACGCCGAGATACAGCAAATACGCGGCACCGATCCCTTTCAGCAGGTTATAAGCCAGTTCCGACGCCAGCAGCAGTGCGCCTAAGCCCAGCCCGACCGCCACGCCCCACACCAGGCAGCCGAGCGTAACGCCCAGCGCGGTGGCCGAGGCACGCTGCCAGCCCTGCGCGGCCGCCGATCGCAGCACCAGCGCGGTATCAAAGCCGGGCGTGAGGGTCAGCAAGGTGATGGCGAAGAGAAAAGAAATAATCAGTGTCATGGTGTGCGCTCCCTGTTTGTGCGCAGAACAGCATACGCCACGGCGCGTTACTTGTCCGTCGCCGGACGATCCCAGTACTGATATTTGTAAGCCGAACTGAGATGCCGCTCAATGGTGCCTTTGGCAAACACCTCCGTTTCATGCAGGTAGCTCAGCGTGCAGTTACCCACCTCGTCCCACAGCTGGCACTCATCCACCGAGCGCACAGTGCTGACCGGCGTAGTCGCGGTGCCGTGCAGCCGCAATTCGCGCCACTGGTTATCGTAGCTGTAAGTGTCTTTGCTGCGCGCGCTGGTGGACGCAATCACCATCCCCTGCGGATTCCAGCGCCAGGTGTTTTCGCCGTTGGTCAGCGCGTCGCTGCCGCGTGCGATACTTTTTTCCAGCCGGAAGTGTTTATCGTAGCGGTAAGTGGTATCGGTGAAGCCCTCTTTCCCCATGCTGGTAAATTTATCCGAGGCGCTGATGATGTTGCCGTGCTGCCCTATCTGCCAGCTGATGGTGCCCTGACGGTTATCCACCACTTCCTCTTTGCCCGCGCGAGTCACCTTTACCAGATACGCATAGTCGGCGACCCAACCGCGCTGCACGCGCGCGATGTGCTGCTCCATGCTCAGCACCACGTTGCCTTCATTTTTGTCATAGGTGATGTCAGCCACCATCAGATCGCCGCATCGGTCAAATTGCCCGAGCACGCGCTTCTGCGAATTGACATCTTTACCAAATTCACCGGCCACGACCTGACGCACCGCGCCTTTGGCATCACCGCCCAGCATAATCCAGTTGTTACTGCTGGTGATGTTTTTGCTCAGCGGCGGGCACGCGCTGCTGGCGGCCAGCGCCGCACCGGCAACGGGAAACAGCAGTATCACAGCAACACAAGGGAGGGATTTCATCAGCGTTATCCGCGCGTTAAGCCATAGAGTAATCAAAGCATCTTTTTCACTAATGCGCTATGCATGGCGAAACGGCAGACAAAAAGAACCCCAGCAAGGAATAGTGAAGAGGAAGAAAGAAGCCGTGAAAAAAGTCATATATTTCAGTGCAATAAAAACAAGTGCAGATTTTTACCTTGCATATTACTGTATATTAATACAGTATATTCGTGTATTTTTGAGCACTCAGGTCCCCCTGCAGGTCCCCCTGAGTGACAGCGGCGCGAGGTAGCATTTATGGCCTTTTACAGCATTGAAAAAAGAGCAACATCTAAAGGTGAAATCAAGTATCGCTGCACAGTCGGCGTTAAGAAAGATGGTGCAATAATCTATCGAGAGCGCCAGACCTTCTCTAAACAGGCGTTAGCCAAAAGCTGGGGAGTGATGCGAGTTGCTGACATCGAGAAAAATGGCGTTCCTACTGTAGATGCGCAGCCAGCTACTACCTTTGGCGAGCTTTTAGATCTGTACACTAACCACCCAAATATCAAGTATGGACAGAGTAAGACATGGTCATTAAATCTCATTCGTCGTTGCGAAATCTCTGAAGTTTCCTTGTCGGAATTTACCACGAACACGTTTATTGAGCATGCCAGACTGCGTGAGGCGCAAGGTGCCGGGCCATCGACCATAAGGAATGATATTGCCTTTATAGGCTCCGTTCTCGGCGCAGCAGAGCCTATGTTCAATCTCAAGGTGGATTTGCAGTGTTACCAGCAAGCTAAGTATCAGCTCCAAAAGTTGGGAATGACAGCTAGCTCCCAAAAAAGGAGCCGCCGACCGACCCAGGATGAAACAAACGCTCTTCTGGTAGCGCTTGAGGCTCGCTCACGGCGTTCGAATCAAAAAATTCCTTTTCATCGCATCTTTCTCTTTTCGATACTTTCCTGCATGAGGATTGGCGAGGTGACTAGTTTGCGGTGGGCCGACATTGACCATAACCAAAAAGCCATTCTTGTGCGTGATCGAAAGCATCCGAGAAAAAAAATTGGCAATCACATGTATGTGGCTCTGCTTGGGGAGGCTTGGGATATCGTTATGGAACAACCGAGGCTTAGCGAGTTGATATTTCCCTTTAAGCATAAGCGGATATCCATAGTTTTTGGCGAGGAGAGAAACAAATTGGGAATCGAAGACTTGCGTTATCACGACCTGCGTCGGGAAGGTGCAAGTCGCCTATTTGAGGCTGGTTTCGTTCTGGAGGAAGTAGCTCAGGTGACCGGCCATCGTTCACTAAAAACTCTTTGGCAAATTTATACAGAGCTATACCCACGCTCTCTACATGATCGATATAAAGCTTTGCAAGAGAGTCGAGGCATAACTCCCACCCCACCTTTGGCCTCTTCCGAAATCAATGGGGATTAGCAACTGAGGAATTCTAATGTCTAAATATGAAACGTCTAACATTGGCCGCATGCCAGAGCTAACTGACTTTGGGATGATTTATAGCGCGTGGGGACGGATTCTGGTGGTGGACCTCAAGATGAAAGACTCACTGACGGGCCACATTGATGATCCGCAAGAGTTCCCTGACCTTGCGATCAGTATACGTGCGAATATGGCGAGAGAGTTGGCGAAGGAGTTACTTAGGTGTGCAGATGAGATAGATGCGGGCCGGCACCACCCTGACGTTACTGTACTTGAGTGATGCCGAATTGAGAATGGCTGCGGATCGGCGCGGTATACCTCTGCCCCGTCGCCGGGGCTTTTTTTCTTCCTAAATACCCCATCCCCATGATGAGCTTCAAATAATCTTGATTGATCTTGATCGTGCCTGGCGTGGATGCCAAAATCTCACCTACTTCAAACTTGGGTATCATTATGGCTAAAATTTTTGCTAGATATGTAAGCATAGGTGTGCTGAATACAGCTATTCACTGGATTGTTTTTGCTATTTGCGTCGAGCGTGATCAGCCTCAATCTTTATCCAATTTCATAGCATTCTGTGTGGCAGTTACATTTTCTTTTTTTGCTAATGCTAAGTGGACTTTTAACGCTGAGGCAACGACATTTAGATACATGATGTACGTATTTTTTATGGGTATGGTTGCGGTTATGATAGGCTCTTATGCAGATCGACTAAAAGTTAACCCAGTGGCGACACTGGTTGTCTTCTCTGCCATTAGTTTAGTGTGCGGTTTTCTTTATTCAAAATACATAGTGTTCAGGAACGTGAAATGAAAATATCGTTAGTTGTACCAGTATTCAATGAAGAAGAGGCCATTCCGATTTTTTATAAAGCTGTACGCAAAGAGCTGGCTGAGTATATTGTTGAAATAGTATTCATCAACGATGGCAGTAAAGATGGAACTGAAGGGATTATTAATGCCCTTTCAATATCCGATCCTCTGGTGAAGCCTTTATCTTTCACAAGAAACTTCGGTAAAGAGCCAGCTCTATTTGCAGGTCTTGAGAATGCAACTGGTGACGCGGTCATTCCTATTGATGTTGACCTTCAGGACCCGGTAGAGGTTATACCTGAGCTTATTCAGCGCTGGAAATGTGGGGCAGATGTCGTTCTGGCCAAGCGCACAGACAGAAGCTCGGACGGACACCTAAAGCGGAAAACCGCGGAATGGTTTTATCGACTGCACAACAAAATCAGCTCTCCTGCCATTGAGGAAAATGTTGGGGATTTTCGTTTGATGTCGCGTGAAATTATCGAACACATCAAGAATTTGCCGGAACGCAACCTATTCATGAAGGGGATACTTTCTTGGGTAGGCGGTAAGGTAGAGGTGGTCGAGTACACAAGGGCGGAGCGTGTTGCCGGCACATCAAAATTTAATGGATGGAAGTTATGGAATCTCGCATTAGAAGGCATCACCAGCTTTTCCACATTCCCTTTGCGGGTCTGGACATACATAGGCCTATTAGTAGCTGCTGTATCCTTCCTTTATGGCGCATGGATGATTTTTGATACGATCGCCTTTGGTAATCCGGTTCATGGATACCCTTCTATTCTGGTATCCATTCTGTTCCTTGGAGGGATTCAGTTGATTGGTATAGGCGTGCTAGGTGAATATATCGGCAGGATATATATAGAATCGAAAAGTAGACCAAGATACGTGATCAAGGATAAAAAATGAATTTAAGATTTCTGGCTATTATTGCTCCAATTTTCATATTTTGCATGCCATTCATTAACAATGATTTTTTATACATTGACGATTTCAATCGTGCCAACTCTGGTGTGTATGCATGGGCTGCAGATGGTAGGCCATTTGCGAACCTTATTTATTGGGCGTTTAACTTTGGTGGCAAGGCAATAATTGCACACCCTTATTCTATATTGATATCACTTATAGGTTTTGCTTTTGTAATATATAAAATTTGCGAAGAGCAAAAACTAGGGATTTCATATTGTGTAGGTTTGAGCTTTCTGATAGTGAATCCTTATTTTTCCCAGCCTATGCTGTATAAGTACGACTCATTTGTAATGGTGGCATCTATAGCCATCACAGCGCTGTGCTTTATTAAGCATGACAATAGATGGTTGTTGTTTTCAGTCTTGTTTCTTACTCTAGGCGTAGGCTCATATCAAACATCATTATCACTATATATTTCATTATCCCTTTTAGAGTTGATCTATACTAGAAAATTAGGCGAAAAATACTCTTTAGCGTTAATCATTAAAAGAGCCTTAATCACCATTTTAGTATTAGTAATTTACAAGGTAATATTAAATTTCGTCGATCTATCACAATACGCCAAAGTTCACTCTGTAACGATATTTAATGGGAGCTTAGGGGATTTTATTCAAAATCTCAGGAGCTTCATTGCACTTTTGAATAGTGCCACATCTTCATTTAAAGTGTCCTCTGTAATTTTAGTTCTTTTCATATTTTCACTATTATCAATCTCAATATTTTTTGTAAGAAACAGAGGGAAGGAATATTGCCTTTATTACTCCGCTATGTTAGTGGCAGGATCTATAGTATCCCTTTTCATGTGCTTTGGTGGTATATCGCTAATTTTACTCCATCCTGTATTCGAGCCGCGCGTAATGACAGCCACTTACATAGGCGCGTTTTATCTTATAGCCACTATGTCATTGGTGTTGCATGAAAAATTTGCATTAATAATAGTAGGTATTTTTTCGCTATTTGCTTTCTACGTTTCTTCCGCTATTAGTTTCGCTTACAAAGAGCAATCTAAATTTAATGAGGAGATATATAGCGGCATATTAAAAATAACTGATGCAAATGTAATTTATTCGTCGCATTTTATTGGTGAACCTAAAAAATCTCAGTTCGTTGAACTGGTAGAGTCTGAAATTCCTATGTCGAATAAAATAAACTTCTTCTATTTTAGCAATGATTTATTTTCTGACACCCCACTTATATATCATGGTGTAAAATCATATACAAAACCAAACTCTTATAAGGCAGAGGCTTTGCAGTGCGAAAAAACCAATGAAAATGCTTTTATCAAGGCTTGTGTCTCCGGAAGTGACTTAACAGTCAATTTTAAATAACCCAACGATAATAAAGGGGTTATCGCCCCTTTATTATTTTATAAAATCTTTAACAAGAACATTCAAAACGGAATCTAATCAGTCATTAGCTTGGTATGTGTCGGTTAGGAAATTTTAAGCAACTACGTTATATTTAGTTCGGGGTTATTGGCCATTTGATATCTTGCTCCGATGATGTATCAATCCGATTCAACATCACCCTGTATTTTTTCCAGGCTGCAAGCTGTGCTTTCTCATCATCCGTGGCAATATCCAGATCAACTGCATCCTGAAGCGGCGCTATTTTGTCTGTGCACTGGCTCATCAGGAGCGCTTTCTGGGCTACAGCAGCGGCTACCAGCTGCGCCTGCGTGAGGACAACCGCGGCTATTTTACCGTCCTCATATGCCCACCCACCATTTATCAGCGCGCCCAAATCCGTAGCAGTTGAGGCATCAACTTCAGCTACAGAAAGCCCGGACGGGAACATGGCTGATACATCCTTACTGGCCGAGACAATCACACCGTCATCGTTATACGCGATTTTCAGCGTGTCATCCGCAAAGGATTTCTGGCAGTCGTACCAGTCCTCTCCCGTTGCAGCCTTGAGGTACATCGCCCCTGCGAATGGTGGTTCTTCAGGAGTGTAAGGCTGAAAATTCTTTAAATTAATCATAGCTGACTCACCGTAATCCAGTTGCCGTTGATTTGTTTCTGAATGGGCCGCGCAGTGGCTGTAACTGTCCCGACATCACCGGTATCGATGCTGCTGAAAGAATATCCGCTCGGGCAGGTGAATACGTTGGTATTGTTCGCCTTATAAAGCGTCGTGACAGAACCAAGCCGTGTATCCGTCATGAAATTACTTCTGGACCATGTACTGATGAAATCAGAGAGATTACCACCCCATTTGGGCCCGTTAATTTCCCCGCTAGGGAGTATCTGCCATGTGCCTACAGGGTTAAGGCAGACCATGGAACCATCCTGACGCATGTCATATGTGATGGTATTCCCGCCCGAGATTACGATAAAGCGGCGGGCTGCATAGGTGCCAATCTTTTCATAGAAAAGCTCATCACTTCGCTGACCTCCAGAACCTGTAAGGCGCAGGCCAAAAGTCTGGTTTGAGGTATCAGTAGGAACGTTTACAACTGAATTCTTATTGAGATAGTCCTGACCGGTAAAGGATACTGCGCCAGCAAAGGCAGTCGCATTGGAAACATTCAACGCTGTTGCGTTTAATGTTTGACCATTAAAGGTCGAAACGGTAGCTGTTCCGCTTACTGTGAGGTTCGTGACTGTGCCCGTCTGAGCATTTATGCTAGTCAGCGTAGCATTACCACCAGTGATGGCTACGTTACCAGCCCCTTGCGTAGCCATTGACCCCAATCCGAGATTAGTCCTTGCTGCTGATTGCTTATTATCTGTTACCAATTCAGCAAGTGGATTAACTCTGGAAAGGTATTTTTGCGCAATTGTATTTTGAATATTGGCAGCAATTGTTGCGTAGTCACCATTATCCAGAACATCATAACCACCATTATCGTTAATAAATTTAGCGACGGCTGCAGCGATAAGTGATGATTGTCGAATTGCTTTGTTAATCTGAGCGCTTGATGCCTTACCCGCCTGAAACCCAGTCAGCAGAGCTGGCAGTGCTTCGTAGTCAGCTTGCGACAATACATTCGCATTTGCGCCAGTTGCGAAAGGTTTAATGTTGTTTATTGCCATTAGAGTATTTTCTCCCATGCGCCATCATCAAATCCGGCGATATATTCGTTGTCCATATCGAAGCCAAAAAACCGGTTTCCGACAGATGGTGTTTCGATTGAAGGCGTCTGAATGTCGCCAGCCCAGACGCCGGCAGCTTTAACGGTTAGATATCCCTGCCGAATGGCAGCGATGAGTTCCAGCGAGACCTGGCTGATGTCTTCTTCCGGAAACGCCCACACAGAGATGGTCATGTCCTGGTTATCGACGATCTGCATTTTCAGGCCTGAACCTTCCAGCGCTGTCTCAAGGATTGGCGGCAGCGTGTCGTTTTGGCCGTCCCAGTTGTTGATTGCTATTTTCGCCTTCAGCACGATGCGGTATGTGTCATCGCTAAGGCTGGTATAGCCAGCATCAGGGTCATACGGCCCCTGCCATATGCCCTGATCCCAGCCGAGGCCATCCGTATCAAACGAGAAGTAGACGCCACTGATAGGCTGGCTGACGATGCGCGTCCGCCCAATCCACTCGCCGAGAATATCCAGTTGCGCACCAACCGCGCTGTCGATATCAAAGGCGGTGATCAGCCCCTGAAGCGCAGTTGATGCATCGGTAAGTGGGCGAGTTGAAAGGTCAACATGTGCGACGAAACGGGGTTTACCAGCGTGATAGTTGGTTATCAGTTCGGTGTATTTGCTCATGAGGTCACCGTCAGCGCTATGTTGGCGGTACTGCAGGATGCTGATTCGTTGAAGGCGATGACGATATTGGCCGGAGCCACAGTCCCGGAACTTTTACCAATTTGCAGAGACGAAATATCGTAATAGCGGGCATTGCCACCACTAACTACGCCCAAATTTGCAGGGGAGTAAACCCTGCTTAGCAGGACGTCATCGCCGATAAGCAGCCCATTGATATAGTCAGCGATCCCCTGTTTGATTTGCTCTCCGATTTGCGTGGTATATCCGGTGAATACCTTCAGCGAAAGCGCGACATAAATCGGCACGTCAGTGGAACGGTAAAAGCTTATGACGTGTGGATTATCGTATTTGTCCGGCACAGTTACTGATGTAGTGCCGTATGTGGCCACACCCTGCCCCTTTTTGCCTCGGATCGTTTGAGCAATATCCGTTGCGTCACCACCATCGACGATGGCTGAAATAGAGTGCGCCGGCAGCCCATTTGCATCCACAGACGCAGTATCATTCTCGTAGAGTTTATGGCGTGTTACGCCGGCCACATTCGCCAGAGCACCGTCTAAGGCATCGAAGGGAGTCAGTGAGGGCAGCGCTACGCTCTGGGTTTGTCTCACTCGCAGCGCAGAATCCTTTTCTGTGGCAGTGCCGACCGTCGCCGCGCTGGCGTTCGTAACCGCCGTCCATCCGCGCGTCGGTGTATTTATTTGGTTCACAGAACCAATTACTGCTGCAACCGCGCCAGAGGTCGCACAGATTGCCGTTGCGATTACGGTACCGCCCGGCTCGATTGTCACGCTGGCTGGAAGGTTCCAGATAATGCCGTTGGCGTCTTTCACCGAGCCGTTAGTGATGGTTGTGCCGCCTGTTCCGGTTAGCGTCAGGTCAACAGTGGAGTTGGTGGCGGCTTTGCGCGCGATGCCGTTAATTTTTACGTTTCGCGTCAGGGCATCAGACATTGCCGTTGAAGGTGAAAACGAGTTGTACACCTTAACTGCAGTGTTGTTGGCATCGTTGATAGCCAGCGCCACCAGAGCGACCATCTGTCCGTCTTTGCTATCCGGATCGAGATAGGCGTCGGTCCCGTAAATCTGCTGGAAGTAACTGGTGATGGTGGAGAGTATCGTCTGGTAATCAGGCGCACTAATCCCTGAGGCGGTCACCGTAGCGGAGAGCCCCAGCGTGTCGAGATCAAGAGCCATTATGCCTCGCTTGTGACTGTCGTCGTTCCGTAGATGGTGTCGATAGTTGCCGTGAACACTACCCGGCGTGATGAGGTGTTGAGGTTGGTGTCAAATGAAAGAATTGAATTAACGCCCTGTGTCTCAAGGATGCGTTGGCGTATGGCAAGGTTGTACGTTTCCGGCTTTTGCTTGCCCAGGACCGACTGAATCCACGGCGTCCCAGTAGTGGTATCGAGAAACCATTGCCCATACCAGAGCAGAAATCGTGTTTTAACCGCCTGCGCCACTGCTTCAGGTGAGTTAATCAGCCAGGTATCATCACCCTGCCCGAAGGTGTAATCGCCGTCGTCATCTTCGCGTCTGTATCGCATCAGTTCACCTTGCCGGAATTGCCGCTGCCAGTCTGCACGCCGTTATGCGTATGCTGGTCGCTGATGTCTTTGCCGTTGGATGTGAGCGTGCCGAGGAACTGGATAGCACCGGTAATCTTCGCCGCGGTGCCGGTGGCAAGGCTGCCCACCATGCCGCCGAGCCACGTAAACAGGCCATTTACTTTGACCGCGTTACTAAACTCGGACAGCGGCGCTTTCACGTCTAATCCGCCCGGCGCCACAATGTTTATGGCGTGGCTGTTCGGATCCAGCTCGATATAAGCAAAGCCGTCATCGGTACGCATCTGCAGCGTGGTGGTGCTGATGTTGCTGATGACGTTAGCCTGAGACTGCGGGCCAACAATTGCGAAGGCGTCTGATAAATCATGCTGCCGCGGATCGACAGTCTCCTGTACTCCGCCGCTTTGCCACCAGAAATCGATGCAGCGATCAGAGAAAACAACCAGGCATTCGTCTCCCGATTTCACAGGGAACGTTATGGTGCAGCCGCCGCCCCGCGGGAACACCACTGGCACATCTACCAGCAGCGGAAGTGGCGCTGATTTCATGTTGCCCAGCTCATCAGCGGTCTGGCCCTTCAGCGCCGGTTGAACGGTGCAGGTGCATGCGATGGGGTCAAAGGATTCGATTATGCCGGGCAGCGAAACACGCAGCATGGAGAAGATGGTGTCTGACAGCACCTTCATAGCCTGCTGTTCGCCGCCTGCCAGCGATTGCGGTGATACTGACATGTAAACTCCAGGCAATAAAAAACCCGCCGAAGCGGGTTATATTTTCAAAGATGCGCAGTTAATTAATTTTTTGGCAGTCAAAAGTGCCAAACACTCGCGGCTGATCCATGTTACTGCGAATCGCCTCGACGTTCAGGATGGCCTTTCCATTACGCTTAACGTAGTCCATACCAAACCAGCCAGGTGCATCGCTGCGTTGAACCAGCCACTGCATTTTCACGTTTTCATAATCGCCGTTGGCCTTTAAGAAAGTGAATTTCTGACTTTCTGGCTTAACCCCATTGATGCGTGCCCAACCATCATTAGCGGCACTTGTGCCAAGCTTAAATGGTCCACATTGTGAGTCTGCTAAGGCTGAGCCAGCAGCGAACAAAGCAAACATGAGAATCCAGCGCATCAGTATGTCCTGTTCAGCGAAGAGTTCGTTTGGAGGTCTGCCGAACCGCGCGCAAAGCACATCAAATCCATGTACCACGGCTGACCTCTGGTATCACCAGTATAATCTATAGCCGAAACGATATAAACGCCGTCAGCAGCAATACTAGCGGGCTGTTGCAGTGTTCCGTTAACCGAGAGATTGCCGTTTGTGTTGGTTTCGCTGGCCCGGCTGGGAAGTGACTTCACCTCATCAGCTGACAGGCTGGCGCGGTACACTGACGCCTGGTCGATTTGCACCAGCCCTTTGAGTTGAATGTTCGGATTTATCAGACAGCGGACGTTTACCCCGCCGCCCATCGTCTGCTGCGGCATACCGATCAGGCCGGTGTCGCTGTTAAGCACAATGGCGTTCTGCACATACTTATCAGTTGGCACCATCTGCGCCTGTCCAGCGACCAGCTGCCATGTTGCGCCGCACTGCGCAGCCACATTATCCATGATATCGCGGGATGACTGATAAATGACGCGCCCACGCGGGAATATTGTGGCCGGCATATCGCCGGTGATCCCCTGCGTTACTCCGTATGGGTTGAAACTGTCCATTGCAGCCGCGTGTACGTCAGCAACCGTATAGCCGGCGGACAGGGTTTTGGTCACGCTGGCATTCATAAACGCCTGGTGCCCATCAATGGCCTGGATCAGCACCCACGTATCAGTTGGGTTATCGCGCCCGGTAATCGTGAAGCGAATGTCGCCGCTGAATATCTCACCGAAATTTGTGCCGTTTGACTGGCCAACTTCGGCGGCATTGATGTTTTTTACAACGCCAACCTGACTGGCATCCACAGGCTGCGCTATGCCATCGTATCCCGCGATGATTTTTATCTTCGCGAACTCCTGCCCCAGAATGCGCGAAGCCGTATCCTTGGACAGATTATAGATTCGCACCATCGCAACACGCGGCCAGCGCGTATCTGTCCAGGCGATGTTAAACACCACCTTGAAGTCACTCAGGCTGATGCCCTTCCCATTTTCTGAGAGGATTTGCAGCTCAAAGTGGCGCATCCAGTTCTGTGACATGCTTACTCCGTTACCGCCAGCAGGTGGCTGCGAATTCCCAAATCAGTTTTGGTCGGATAATCCTGCGCCGGGTCATCGCACACAACCGCCAGACCAAAACCGAGATTAAGGTAGGCGAACTGCGCCAGAAGATTGGCGCCGGTCACCAGCGGGATGCCTGTTACAATGGCTACCCCGCTGCTGTCCAGCAAGTTGATAATCCATCCAGCATCATCCCGCCATAGCGTCAGAATGGAATAGTTAACGCCGTTAATCGCGGAGGTGAATTGCTGATTATCCGGCGACAGCGGTATCTCATTGGCCTGCATTACTCCCCCTAAAACAGGTTTGATACCCTGGAAAGAATTGATTCGCTTTGCGGCACCGTGGATTTAACGCCGGCGTTCTGCACGGCTGAAGTGCTGACGCCCTGCGACATGTCTGCCTTGTCTGCCACGGCAATGCTCTGGGTTGAGGTGATCAGCACCTCACGCAGCGTGAGCGTGGCCGCCAGCACGTTTTCAGTGGCTTTGTCGGTGGTTACATCGAGCACGCGGATCAGCATATTGCTGTAAATACGCTTGCCGGTCGTGACGCTGAACGGTACGCGGCTGCGCTGCAGGTCGATAAGCTCCTGGTACACCTCTTTAGGACTCAGCCCAAGACTAACCCCGATTGATGATGTATCCAGTAAATCGAGCAGCGAGCCGCCGCCAGCGAAACCAACTTCCATCACCAAATCGGAAGGGCGCCGGAAAGCGTGGTCAGCAACCGGCGCTTTGTCTTCTACCGGATGCTCGGTGATTTCCAGAGTGTCGCTGTGCTTTTCGGTGATCACCACGTCAGGCACTATCATCCCTATCCTGCGACTTTGCAGGGAAAATAGCGTTGAGAGAATATCCATTATCGGGGCCCTGTAGACATCGCCTGGCTGAAGCGTGAATTGACCGAAGTTTGCTGGTCAGCAACCGCCTTGCCAGCCTGCCCCGGGTCGCTTACGCCGTAAATGTTGATGTTGGTTTCCTGGCTGATCTGCGCACTACCAGCTGAAGGCAAGTTGCTCAGAACGCGTGGGATGTAATTGCGCGTTTCCTCTGGCATTAATGCCATGCCGTGCTTCTGGACATTGCCTATGCCCCAGTTGTAAGAGGCAAGGGCTTTGCTCAGGTCACCGCCGTTTGCCTTCAGAAGCTGACTGAGATATTTGGCTGCAGCGCCGGCGGACTTCACCGGGTCGAACGATTCATTGCCACGCAGCCCCAGATCTTTAGCCGTTCCCGGCATCAGCTGAAACAGCCCCTGAGCGCCAGCGCCTGACATTGCAT
>NZ_JALKOV010000015.1:0-62823 GCF_035783935.1 Pantoea dispersa
AGAATTTGCCTGGCGGCAACAGCGCGGTGGTCCCACCTGACCCCATGCCGAACTCAGAAGTGAAACGCCGTAGCGCCGATGGTAGTGTGGGGTCTCCCCATGCGAGAGTAGGGAACTGCCAGGCATCCAATAAGTGAAGAAGCCCCGAACGAGAGTCCGGGGCTTTTTTACGTCTGGCGATCGCCAAAACGGCCGCTATCAAACTTATTTAGCCGTGAAAAAATTCTGGCGCCTCTGCTTTACCTGTCTTATTTCTGCTCATCATTTCTTCGCCAGCGCGACTATTGCCCTCCAATGCTGAAACATTTTCATAAACCGCATGAAGACTCGACATCCAGCGGCAGCCAGGCTAATCTCGGGCATCTGGATGTCTAAACGTTTATATGGTTATCAGTAAGAGGTCAGCAGGTTATGCCAATCAGGATCCCCGACGAATTACCGGCAGTGAATTTTTTGCGTGATGAGAATGTCTTTGTCATGACTTCATCGCGCGCCAGTGTTCAGGAGATTCGTCCGCTTAAGGTCTTGATCCTTAACCTGATGCCAAAAAAAATAGAAACGGAAAACCAGTTTCTGCGCCTGCTCTCTAACTCGCCACTGCAGATCGATGTTCAGCTGTTACGCATCGACAGCCGCGAATCGCGCAACACGCCCAGCGAGCATCTGAACAACTTCTACTGCAACTTCGACGATATCGCTAACGATAACTTTGATGGCCTGATTGTTACCGGTGCGCCGCTGGGGCTGGTTGATTTCAATGATGTTGCCTACTGGCCGCAGATTCAGCGCGTGCTGCACTGGGCGAAAGAGCACGTCACTTCTACTCTGTTCGTCTGCTGGGCAGTGCAGGCGGCGCTTAACATCCTGTATGGCATTCCGAAGCAGACGCGCCAGAACAAACTGTCTGGCGTCTTTGAGCATCAGATTCTTCATCCGCACGCGCT
Organism: Pantoea dispersa; assembly: GCF_035783935.1. Taxonomy (GTDB): domain Bacteria; phylum Pseudomonadota; class Gammaproteobacteria; order Enterobacterales; family Enterobacteriaceae; genus Pantoea; species Pantoea dispersa_C. Next base: position 945 of record NZ_JALKOV010000015.1, read on the forward strand.
GTTGACGCGCGGATTTGATGACAACTTCCTGGCGCCGCATTCACGCTATGCTGATTTCCCCAGCCAGCTGATTCGTGACTACACCGATCTCGAGCTGTTTGCTGAATCAGAGAGTACCGGTGCCTATCTGATGGCGAGTAAAGACAAACGACTGGCGTTTGTCACTGGCCATCCGGAATATGACGCACTAACGCTGTCGGGTGAATACCATCGCGACTACGAGGCCGGCCTGCATCCTGAGGTGCCGTTTAACTACTTCCCGCAGGACAATCCGGAATTGCCTCCGCGCGCCACCTGGCGTAGCCACGGCAACCTGCTGTTCTCTAACTGGCTGAACTACTACGTCTACCAGATTACGCCATTCGATCTGCGTCACATGAATCCAACGCTCGAATAAAACGCCTGCTAAAAGCGCGTTTAAACCTGCCGTGACAGCCGCGTGTTGTCGCGGCTTTTTTTTGCCTTTTTTCTATGATGGAACGTATTGCCTTTATTTCGTGAGATTAAATTACAGTTAAATCAGGCAAATAAAATCAAATAACCACTAAAATGGAAATAGTTTTTGAAATTAAAATAAAAATGATTATGCTCTGATCTTGCCGGTTAAAAAACACCCTACATCCCGATCCTGCAGTTAGAAAAAGGATCAAACCAGGAGGCAGCCCGCATGACAGACACGGTTATCAGCCCGACACTGACCTTTAGCCAGCCCTTTACCCACGCGGAAAAGCAGCTGCTCACGCCCGAAGCCATCGATTTCCTGCACTCGCTGGTCGTGCGCTTTGCTCCCGAGCGCGAACGTCTGCTGAAGGCCCGTCAGCAGCGTCAGCAACAGTACGATCGGGGAGCGTTACCCGATTTTGATTCGGAAACCGCTTCCATTCGGCAGAGTGACTGGCAGGTCAGGCCGATTCCTCAGTTACTTCGCGATCGCCGCGTTGAGATCACCGGTCCGCCGGATCGCAAAATGGTGATCAACGCGCTGAACGCCAACGTCAAAGTATTCATGGCCGATTTTGAGGATTCGCTGGCGCCGACGTGGCAGAAACTGGTTGATGGCCAGCTGGCGCTGCGCGATGCGGTAAACGGCACGCTGAGCTTTACCAGTGAAAACGGCAAGATCTACCAGTTGCGATCCGATCCGGCGCTGCTGATGTGCCGCGTACGCGGTCTGCATCTGGATGAGAAGCACGTTGAATGGCGCGATCGGGCCATTCCCGGCGGGTTATTTGATTTTGCGCTCTATCTGTTTCACAACGTCGCTGCGCTGCTGGAGAAGGGCCATGGTCCGTGGTTCTATCTGCCGAAAACTGAGCATGCGGCGGAAGTGGCATGGTGGCGGGAAATCTTCCGCTTCAGCGAAGATCGCTTCGATCTGCCGCGCGGCACCATCAAAGCCACGGTACTGATCGAGACGCTGCCTGCGGTGTTCCAGATGGATGAGATCCTGTGGGAGCTGCGCGATCATGTGGTTGGCCTCAACTGTGGCCGCTGGGATTACATCTTCAGCTACATCAAAACGCTGGGCCAGCACGGTGACCGCATTCTGCCAGACCGTCAGCAGATCAGCATGGACCAGCCGTTCCTCGATGCTTATTCGCGTCTGCTGATCAAAACCTGTCACCGGCGCGGCGCGCTGGCAATGGGCGGCATGTCGGCGCTGATCCCGGCCAAAGACGCTGAGCGCAACGCCTGGGTGATGCAGAAAGTGCAGGAGGATAAAGCGCGTGAAGCGGGCAACGGCCACGACGGTACCTGGGTCGCGCATCCTGGCCTGGCAGACATCGCCATGAGCGAGTTTGACCGCCAGCTGGGCGATCGCCCCAATCAGCTGCACGTCAGCCGCGAACAGGATGCGCCGATCACCGCCGAGCGTCTGCTGCGCCCGTGCCGCGGTCAGCGAACCGCAGCCGGCATGCGCGCCAATATCCGCGTTGCGCTGCAGTATCTGGAAGCGTGGATCAGCGGTAATGGCTGCGTGCCTATTGATGGATTGATGGAGGATGCCGCCACTGCGGAAATTGCCCGCACCTCCATCTGGCAATGGATTCACCATAAGCAAATCCTCAGCGATGGCCAGCTGGTTACCGCCGCGCTGTTCGAACAGTTCCTTGATGAAGAGCTGGCGGCCCTGCGCCACAGCCTCGGTGGCGCGCGCTTTGACGCCGGCCGTTACGAAGATGCGGCCGCGCTGATGGTGCAAATCACTACCGACGAACAACTGGTTCCTTTCCTCACCCTGCCGGGCTACCGCCTGCTGCCCTGACTCTGGAGATAGTGCTATGTCAAATCGTACCCAACAGATCACTCAACTGGAAAACAGCTGGCTGGCATCACGCTGGCAGGGCATTACCCGTCCTTACAGTGCCGAAGAGGTCATTAACCTGCGCGGCTCCGTTAATCCCGCCTGCACGCTGGCGGATCGCGGCGCGAGAAAGCTGTGGGCACTCCTGAATGGCGAGGCGAGCAAAGGCTATATCAACAGCCTCGGTGCCCTGACCGGCGGGCAGGCGGTGCAGCAGGCGAAAGCCGGCATTGAGGCGATCTATCTCTCCGGCTGGCAGGTGGCGGCCGATGCAAACCTGGCCGGACAGATGTATCCGGATCAGTCGCTGTATCCGGTCAATTCGGTGCCAAATGTGGTGGAACGTATCAACCAAAGCTTTCAGCGCGCCGATCAAATCCAGTGGGCCAGCGGACTGTCGCCGGACGATGATGGCTTCATCGATTACTATCTGCCGATTGTCGCCGATGCCGAAGCCGGATTTGGCGGGGTGCTCAATGCTTTTGAACTGATGAAAGCGATGATTCAGGCCGGTGCCGGCGCGGTGCACTTTGAAGATCAGCTGGCGGCGGTGAAGAAGTGCGGGCACATGGGCGGCAAAGTGCTGGTGCCGACGCAGGAAGCGATTCAGAAACTGGTGGCGGCGCGACTGGCGGCCGACGTGATGGATGTGCCCACGGTACTGATTGCGCGCACCGATGCCGACGCTGCCGATCTGATTACCTCTGATTGCGACGAACGCGATGCGCCGTTTATCACCGGTGAACGGACCGCTGAAGGCTTCTTCCGCACCCATGCCGGTATTGAACAGGCGATTGCCCGCGGCCTGGCGTATGCGCCTTATGCCGATGTGCTGTGGTGCGAAACCTCCACGCCGGATCTGGCGCTGGCGCAGCGCTTCGCTGAGGCGATTCACGCGCAGTATCCCGGCAAGCTGCTGGCTTACAACTGCTCGCCCTCGTTTAACTGGAAGAAGAACCTCGACGATCGCACCATTGCCCGCTTCCAGCAGGCGCTGAGCGAGATGGGCTACCGCTTTCAGTTCATCACTCTGGCCGGCATTCACAGCATGTGGTTCAACATGTTCGACCTCGCGCACGCTTATGCGCAGGGCGAAGGCATGCGCCACTACGTGGAAAAGGTGCAGCAGCCAGAGTTTGCCGCGCGCGAACGTGGTTACACCTTCACTGCGCATCAGCAGGAGGTAGGCACCGGTTATTTCGATCGCATCACCACGGTGATTCAGGGCGGCAGCTCGTCAGTCACCGCGCTGACCGGCTCGACCGAAGCCGCGCAGTTCTGATCAGCGTACTCCCGGTGCGCAGTATGGCGCACCGTTTCACTGGCTCACGCTCGCCGGAGATTGCCGATGTCACCGAGAGAATCCCTTATCGCCCATACTATCCTGCAGGGTTTTGATGCGCAGTACGGCCGCTTTCTTGATATCACCGCGGGCGCGCAGCAGCGCTTTGAACAGGCGGACTGGCAGGCGGTGCAGCAGGCGATGAAAGCGCGTATCCACTTGTACGATCATCACGTCGGGCTGGTCGCCAATCAGCTGCGCATTCTCAACGAGATGGCCGACTGGGACGAAGCCTTTTGGCTGCGGGTAAAAAGTCACTATGCCACGCTGTTGCCGGGCTACCCGCGCCATGAAATTGCCGAAAGCTTTTTTAATTCAGTCTATTGTCGTTTACTGGGGCACAGCCACTTACTGCCTGAGCGGCTGTTTATCCTGCCGTCACAGCCGTACGCACCCGCGCCGCCGGCGCAGCGGCCGCTGTCGCGCCTCTACCGGCCGCAGCACAGCTGGCATGAGACGCTGCGTCAGATATTGAATGATATTCCGCTGCGGCTGACGTGGCAGGATCAGACGCGCGACATCGGCTGGATTGTACGTCACCTGCACGAGCAGTTTAGCGCGGCACAGCTGGCTCATGCCACGCTGGACGTCGCCAGCGAGCTGTTTTATCGCAACAAAACCGCCTGGATTGTGGCGCGACTGCAGCTGAGTGCGGGCGAAATCGTGCCGTGTCTGCTGCCGATTCAGCGCGATGACGCCGGCCGGTTGTGGATTGATACCTGTCTTACTGACAGCAATGATGCCAGCATCGTGTTTGGCTTCGCCCGCGCCTACTTTATGGTGTACGCGCCGGTGCCTGCTGCGCTGGTGGCCTGGCTGCAGCCAATTTTGCCGGGCAAAACCCTCGCCGAGCGCTACATGGCGATTGGCTGCCAGAAACACGGTAAAACCGAATGCTACCGCGAATATCTGGATTACCTGGCGCACAGTCAGGAAGCGTTCACTATCGCACCCGGCGTGCGCGGAATGGTGATGCTGGTATTCACGCTGCCCGGTTTTGATCGGGTGTTTAAGGTGATTAAAGATCGCTTCGCGCCGCAGAAAGAGGTGACGGATGCGCAGGTGCGCGCCTGTTACCGGCTGGTCAAAGAGCACGACCGCGTCGGGCGCATGGCCGACACCCAGGAGTTTGAGCATTTCGCCATTCCGCGCGCGCGTATTCCGGCGGCACTGATGGCGGAGTTTGAGCGCGAGATTCCGGAAAAAATCGAGCTGCGCGATGACGTCGTGATCATCCGCCACTTATGGCTGGAGCGTCGTATGCAGCCGCTTAACCTGTGGTTAATGCAGGCGACGCCGGAACAGCGCCAGCACGCCATTGAGGAGTACGGCGATGCGATTTGCCAGCTGGCGGCGGCCAATATCTTCCCCGGCGATATGCTGTTTAAAAACTTCGGTATGACGCGCCATGGCCGCGTGGTGTTCTATGACTACGACGAAATCCGCCCGATGACCGAGCTGGTATTCCGCGATGTCCCGGCGGCGCGCTATGAAGAGGATGAGCTGCAGGCCGAGCCGTGGTACAGCGTCGGGCCGGATGATGTGTTTCCGGAAACCTTCCGCTACGCGCTGTGCAGCGAACCGGCGACCGGTAAACTGCTGCAGGCGCTGCATCCGCAGCTGTTCGATCCCGGCTGGTGGCGTGCACTGCAGGCGCGGATCCGTGCCGGGCATATCGAAGAGGTGATGGCGTGGCGCGCCGGACAGCGTTTCAGCGCGCGCTACGCCTCAGTGGCCGCCTAGCGGCCGGCGTAGCTCAGCGTCACCTGTTTCGCCGCGCGGATCACCAGCGCCCCGAGCTCGGTAATGCGGTCGTCGGTCATGCGCGCCAGCGGGCCGGAGATGGAGATGGCGGCAAACGGCTCACCGTGTTCATCATAAATCGGTGCTGCCACGCAGCGCAGGCCGAGCGCGTGTTCCTCATCATCGTGCGAAAAGCCCATCTTGCGGATCAGCGCCAGATTCTCTTTCAGGCTATGCGGCGACATCAGGGTTTTCGGCGTGTAGTGATGCAATCCCTTCTGGTGCAGCAGAGCGGTCACCTGTTCATCGCTCAGGTGAGCGAGAAACGCTTTGCCGGCACCGGACGCGTGCATCGGCAGCTTGCCGCCAATCGGCGCTGACATGCGCATCAGCTGGGTGCACTGTACCTGATCGATAATCACCGCCTGATAATCACTCAGATCCAGCACCGCCAGATTGACGGTTTCGCCAGCCTCTTCCATCAGCCGGCGCAGAATCGGGTGCACAATCGCCAGCAGATTGCGGCTTTGCAAAAAGCTGCTGCCCACCACAAAGGCATGAGCACCGATAGTCCACAGGCCAAGGTCGCCTACCTGATGCACAAATCCCTGCTGCTGCATGGTGGTCAGCAGGCGATGGGTGGTGGAGTTGGGAAGCCCGGCCTGCTGTGCCAGCTCGGTCAGGGCCACGCTACCGTGCGATTCGGCAATCAGCTCCAGCAAACGCAGGCCACGCGTCAGGGACTGCACCTGGCCACCGGCTGGTGCGCTGGCAGCCGGTGCCGTACGGGGTTTTTTGCCGCGTTTCGCGGGCGCAGGGGTTGCCATAACATCTCCACAGTCATTGCAGGTATGGAAACCATTTTCGTTTTTAACAGCATGAATGCAAACCCTGGCTGACTGGTCGGATCTGCTGACCATTTTATCGCCAGAGGCCACACCCGGAGTGACTTTTGCTCATCGTAAAGTTGTGCCAGTATGACTGGCTGGCATTTAGCCAACGCAATGACGTGGATGGGGCAAGAGTGAGCAATATAACCGCAACGCTACAGCAGCAGCTGGCACAACGCATCATGATTCTGGACGGTGGCATGGGCACCATGATCCAGAGTTATAAACTGGATGAGCAGGATTATCGCGGCAGCCGCTTCGCCGACTGGCCATGCGATGTCAAAGGCAACAACGATCTGCTGGTGTTAAGCCAGCCGCACATCATTCGCGAAATCCACGATGCTTACCTGGCGGCCGGCGCGGATATTCTCGAAACCAACACCTTCAACGCCACCTCCATTGCGATGGCCGACTACGACATGCAAGCGCTGTCGGCGGAGATCAACCTCGAAGCGGCGAAGCTGGCACGCGCCTGCGCCGACGCATGGACGGCAAAAACGCCCGATCGCCCGCGCTACGTTGCTGGCGTGCTCGGCCCGACCAACCGCACCTGCTCGATCTCGCCAGACGTCAACGATCCCGCGTTCCGTAACATCACCTTCAATCAGCTGGTGGACGCCTACCGCGAATCGACCCATGCGCTGATTACCGGCGGTGCTGACATCATTATGATCGAAACGGTGTTCGATACCCTGAATGCCAAAGCGGCGATCTATGCGGTACAGAGCGAGATGGAAGCGATGGGCGTGACGCTGCCGCTGATGATCTCCGGCACCATTACCGATGCGTCCGGCCGCACGCTCTCCGGCCAGACCACCGAAGGATTCTACAACTCACTGCGCCACGCGGAGCCGCTGTCGTTTGGCCTCAACTGCGCGCTTGGCCCTGACGAGCTGCGCCAGTATGTGCAGGAACTGTCGCGCATTGCGGAAGGTTATGTCAGCGCCCACCCCAACGCCGGGTTGCCAAATGCCTTCGGCGAATATGACCTTGATGCGGCGACGATGGCGGCGCAGATTGGCGAGTGGGCGCGCGCCGGCTTCCTCAACATTATCGGTGGCTGCTGTGGCACCACGCCGCAGCACATTGCGGCGATGGCCGCAGCGGTCGAGGGCGTGGCACCGCGGCCGCTACCGGAAATAGCCGTCGCCTGCCGGTTGTCCGGCCTCGAACCGCTCAATATTCAGGCCGATTCGCTGTTCGTTAACGTCGGTGAGCGCACCAACGTGACCGGTTCGGCCAAATTTAAGCGCCTGATCAAAGAAGAGAAGTACAACGAAGCGCTGGACGTCGCGCGCCAGCAGGTGGAAAACGGCGCGCAGATTATCGATATCAACATGGATGAAGGCATGCTGGACGCGGAAGCGGCCATGGTGCGCTTTCTCAATCTGATTGCCGGTGAGCCGGATATTGCCCGTGTGCCGATCATGATCGACTCCTCGAAATGGGAGGTGATCGAAAAAGGCCTGCAGTGCATTCAGGGCAAAGGCATCGTCAACTCCATCTCGATGAAAGAGGGCGTCGAGCCGTTTATTGCGCACGCGCGCAAAGTGCGGCGCTACGGTGCGGCGGTGGTGGTGATGGCGTTCGACGAAGTGGGCCAGGCGGACACCCGCGCGCGCAAAATTGAGATCTGCCGCCGCGCCTACCAGATTCTCACCGAACAGGTCGGTTTCCCGCCGGAAGACATCATTTTCGACCCCAATATCTTTGCCGTCGCCACCGGCATCGAAGAGCACAACAACTATGCGATGGATTTCATCGGTGCCTGTGAAGACATCAAACGCGAACTGCCGCATGCGATGATCTCCGGCGGCGTCTCCAACGTGTCGTTCTCGTTCCGCGGTAACGAACCGGTGCGTGAGGCGATTCACGCGGTGTTCCTCTACTACGCCATCCGCAACGGCATGGACATGGGCATCGTCAACGCCGGTCAGCTGGCGATTTATGACGATCTGCCGGCGGAGCTGCGCGATGCGGTCGAGGACGTGATCCTCAACCGGCGCGACGATGGTACCGAGCGGCTGCTGGCGCTGGCGGAAAAATATCGCGGCAGCAAGGGTGACGGCGAGCAGGACAAGCAGCAGGCCGAGTGGCGCAGCTGGGACGTGGTGAAGCGGCTGGAATATTCGCTGGTGAAAGGCATCACGGAGTTTATCGAGCAGGACACCGAAGAGGCGCGCCAGGCGGCGACACGGCCGATTGAGGTCATTGAAGGGCCGCTGATGTCCGGCATGAACGTGGTCGGCGATCTGTTCGGCGAGGGCAAAATGTTCCTGCCGCAGGTGGTGAAATCAGCGCGCGTGATGAAGCAGGCGGTGGCTTATCTCGAACCCTTTATCCAGGCGAGCAAAGAGGCTGGCCGCAGCAACGGTAAAATCGTGCTGGCGACGGTAAAAGGCGACGTGCACGACATCGGTAAAAATATCGTTGGCGTGGTGCTGCAGTGTAATAACTACGAAATCATCGACCTGGGCGTGATGGTGCCGGGCGACAAAATCCTGAAGACCGCACGTGAGCAAAACGCCGATATCATCGGGCTTTCCGGCCTGATTACCCCGTCGCTCGACGAAATGGTGAACGTGGCGAAAGAGATGGAGCGCCAGGGCTTTACGCTGCCGCTGCTGATTGGCGGTGCCACCACCTCGAAAGCGCACACGGCGGTGAAGATTGAGCAGAATTACAGCGGTCCGACGGTCTATGTGCAGAACGCCTCGCGCACCGTCGGCGTGGTCTCTTCGCTGCTGTCGCCCACGCTGAAAGAGGCGTTCGTGGCGCGCACGCGCAAGGAGTACGAAACCGTGCGGATTCAGCACGCGCGTAAAAAGCCGCGCACGCCGCCGGTCACGCTGCAGGCCGCGCGCGATAATCATTACGTCATTGACTGGCAACGTTATACGCCACCGGTGGCGCATCGTACCGGCGTCAGCGCGGTGGAGGCCAGTATTGATACGCTGCGCAACTACATCGACTGGACGCCGTTCTTTATGACCTGGTCGCTGGCCGGCAAATATCCGCGCATTCTCGAAGATGAGGTGGTGGGCGAGGAAGCCACACGGCTGTTTGCCGATGCCAATGCGATGCTGGATAACCTCAGCGCGCAGGGCACGCTGAGGCCGCGCGGCGTGGTTGGCATTTTTCCGGCGAACCGCGTCGGCGACGACATCGAAATCTACCGTGACGAGACCCGGCGCGAGGTGCTGTGCGTCAGCCATCATCTGCGCCAGCAGACGGAAAAAACCGACTTCGCCAATTACTGTCTGGCGGACTTCGTGGCACCAAAATCCAGCGGTAAAGTGGACTATCTCGGCGCGTTTGCCGTCACCGGCGGGCTGGAGGAGGATGCGCTGGCGGCGGCATTCGACCAGCAGCATGACGATTACAATAAAATCATGGTGAAAGCGGTGGCGGATCGCCTGGCGGAGGCGTTTGCTGAATATCTGCATGAGCGCGTGCGCAAAGTGATCTGGGGCTATGCTGCCAATGAGAATCTCAGTAACGACGAGCTGATTCGCGAAAATTATCAGGGCATTCGTCCGGCGCCGGGCTATCCGGCCTGTCCGGAACACACCGAGAAGGCACAAATCTGGCAGCTGCTGGATGTAGAGCATCACACCGGCATGAAGCTGACCGAATCCTTTGCCATGTGGCCGGGCGCAGCGGTATCCGGCTGGTACTTCAGTCATCCGGAGAGCAAATATTTTGCCGTGGCGCAGATTCAGCGCGACCAGGTGGAAGATTACGCGGCGCGTAAAGGCATGAGTGTCAGCGATGTGGAGCGCTGGCTGGCACCGAATCTGGGTTACGACGCGGATTGATGAATTACCGGCGCAGAGCGCGCGCAATCAAATGTGCCATATTGTTTGCGCAATAAATTGCGCCGCTACAAATACGTGCACACTCTGTAGCGGCGCGATTCATCGCGCGTTTTTTTAAAACCGGCGCGGGTCTGACCCCGCGCTGCAATTTAATTAAAACGCGCGTCGCGATCGGCGGTCAGATCGTACAGCTGGTATTTACGGCCCAGCATCTGACCGCCGTCACGCGTCAGCGGCACCCAATTCACCTGCGCACGACCGCGGGTTGGCGTAACGGTAAACAGATCCATCGGAATCGAAATATAGAAACCTTTGGTGAAATCCCCTTCGCCATACGCTTCGGCTGACACGTTGGTTTTGGTGGCGTAGAAGCCGACCATCACGCCGCTGTCAAAGCGCTTCGACACATCCAGCGTGACCCCTTTGTCCTTCGCCAGGTATTCACCGACGCTGGCTTTCACCAGCACATCCTGCATGAACCACGGACGCCAGTAAGCGGTGAGGTGCCCGGTCGGCGCTTTGTAGTCCGTGAACTGCATCATGTTGTCCCAGTCACGCTGCTTCACATAGTTCGCATCGAGACCAAAGGCCCAGTTGCTGTCCACCGGGCGATACAACAGTTCGCCGCCCACGCCACCGTACATGGTTTCCAGATAGCCACCGTACACCTGACCGTAGAAACCATTGCCGAGATAGCGCATGTAGTTGGCCTGCAGATCATTCACGTAAACGTTGTTCTCAACGTAGTCGCGAATGTGGGTGCGCACGCGCGGTAGCGTCGAGTCGGCTGGCGCGCCGTTGTAGTTGAACTTATCGTAGTTATTGGCGATGTTGCCAAACAGGCTGCCGCCGATCAGCCAGTGATCGGTCAGCCAGTAATCGACATTGCCCATCACGCCGAGCTGGTACATGTAGAAGCTTTCCGGCCCACCGACCGACTGGTTCAGCACCGGCGACAGGCTGTAGTTCAGGCGATCCTTACGGATGAAATAGCCCTGTTCGGTGGTGCCCGGATCGATCGGTTCTTCACGCGTCTGCTGCAGCGGTTGCTCATGGCCGAGCGGATAGCCGCGCAGTTCATTATTCAGGCTGGCCACATCGGTGCGCGTGGTGACCTGCGGCATATTAAAGCGCGACTCGGTGACTTCAATCGTGTCGATGCCAGCCGGCAGGTTGTTCATGATGATGCGGTTCGCGCGATCAACGCCCTCGCGCGTGTCGCGATATTTGGTCTGCTCACCCGAGACGTACAGCGTGTGGCCTTTGGTCTGGATGTGCGGCCCATTCAGGCCGGCGTTGTATTTCAGGTCGGTAAGCTGATTCGCGACCACCGTCGGCTGCAGCAGATCGCCCTGCGGCTGTGGCTGATACGCCGGTCTGGCGCTATCAATGTGCGACTGGTGCAAGGTATTGAAGTTGGTGCGCACGGTCACGCCAAACATAAAGGTGTTGCCGCGTTCGTAGCTGGCGTTGATATCTGCCCAGTCGGTAAGGCGATAGATTGCGCCGACGTTAACCTTACTGCGCTGCTCCAGCCGGCCGGCAAAGTCATCCTGATAATCATTTCCTTCATACTCCAGCTTCAGGCGCAGCGGCTGCCACGGCGTCTGATACTCGACACCGCCAAACAGCGCCGCCGGACCGTGGAACATCTGCGAGCCATTAATGGAGCCGGCCGAGCCGCCGCCGGTGCGGCTGCAGAAGCTATCGCTGTACGAGCAGAACGGATTTTTGATGGTGCCGCTGTTGCCAAGATAGCCCCAGCCAAGGCCGAGGCTGAAATCAAACGGTCCCCAGGCTTTACTCGCCACCAGATATTCACTGTCGAACAGGCCGGTACCGCCCAGATCGCGCGAACCAACCGCCACTTCCGGCAGCCAGAAGCTCTCCTGCCACAGGCGCAGCTTCAGGTCGAAAGCTTTGTCTTTATAGCTCTGGTTGCCGCTGAAGCCTTCCACCGCACTGTAGCGACGGGTGCGTACGTCGGTATAGCGCACGGTGGTTTCCAGCCACGGGAACAGCTGCAAGGACGCAGAATAGTAGCGATATTGATCGTTATCGCGGAAATTCAGGCTGAATTCGCCCTCTCTGGCCATGCGCGCGGTCGGCGTTTGCATCAGGCCCACGCCGCCAAAATCGGATTGTGAAGGACCGACCGGTTGCGGCCAGGTTTCCGCCTGCACCTGGCATGCGGCGGAGACAGAAGCAGCCAACAGGCTGAGGAGTAATTGTTTTTTCATCAGTCTGGCATCCGGTGAGTCAGAACGGAAAGCATGCGCGCATTCAAATCAGCCTGGCCCCAGGGCAGGCTCCATGTGGTAAAGCCGAGCCAGATGATGCTGCCAGGCTCCACTTCCACATGGCGCTGATTCCAGTAAGCGATCGGCACTTGTTGCATCTCACCTGACGGCGCAATCACCGTAGCCACGCTGCGCTCGCCGCCCGACAAACGCGCGTGCGGCGCGAGGTAGTCACGCACCGTGCGTCCTGGCTGCCAGCTCTCACTGCCGGGATGGCTGAGGGCGCCCATCACCCATACCTGCGTCGGTGGTGCCACGGTGTACAGGTCATAGCTGCCCTGCAGCGTACGGTTAGCTTCCGGACGCAGCCGCACCCAGTCAGGATCGAGCGATGTAAACTGGCGCCCGGTAACCTGCAAAGCGCTGAGCTGCTGAATCACACTGCCGATGGTTGCGGCCAGCGCATCACCGCTGTCAGCCTGCCAGGCGCGCAGATCCGCCAGCAGCTGAGCGTGCTGCTGCTGCGCCACGGCGGTGGCGCTGCGCTCGGCGATCACCGTACCCGGCCACCAGCTGTGCAGCGCCGGGTTCGTTAACAGTTCGCTGAGAGTGCTGGCATGATCGATCTGGAAAGTGCGCGGGTCGTGTGTCGAATGCACGGTTACCTGGCTATCCGCCAGCGCGTGGCCAGCCGCAGCCAGTGTCAGTGCGGCCAGCAATGAAGGGATTTTTTTCATGATTTCGCCGGCTTCAGAAGGGTGGTTACAATCGGGAACTGGTCAGCCGCCAGCATCTGTTGTGCCTGCAGCACCGTGCCGTCGCGGTTATCGATCCAGAAGGTGTTCTGCCAGCTGACGCCAGGGCTCTCCATCTGGACGGTTTCAATCCAGACGCGGCAGGGCACCCGCTCGCCAGCGAGGTTCAGCACTTCATCGTCGCCGCGCTGAAAGGTAGAGCGGGCGGTAGCGGCGCGCACGTTGTCCTGCTCGCGCCACTGCACCACGCGCGTCCACTGCGCGCCGTTTTGCAGCCGCAGCGCATCGGCCAGCGGATCCTGCGCCAGGTTGCTCACCGCCTGCAGGTTGTCGCGCAGGCCGAGGGTTTTCACCAGCCGGCCGTGCTGCATCACCAGCATGGCTTTATCCTGGGTTACCCACTTCTGCTGGCCGTTTTCCAGATAGCCCAGCACCACAAAGATACGCGGACCGTTGTCGACGCGCGCATACAGGCTGGCATAGGGCAGGTTGGCGATCTGTTCATCGCTGACGGTGACATCATCCGGACCGCTGATGGCCAGCATCACGGTCTGTTCGAGGCCTTTTTGTGTTTGTGTGCAAGCCTGCAGCAACAGGCAGAGAAGCAGCAAAGAGAGTCGGTGCACTGTGTATCCCTGTCTCAATAGAGGCAAAAAAACAAAAAATAACCACACGGCTGTGTGGTTATGTTTAAAGGTGCTACATCAACGAGTGGTGCTCGTTGTGGTAGTGGTTGTTGTACCGGTATTTGCACCGTCGCCACCGCCAGCAGCGGCAACGCCGAGACCTACTAACGCACCGAGTGCACCGATACCCACAGCGGTGGTCGTGCCAGTCGAGATTGCTCCCGCCTGCGCGCCTGCTGCAGCACCGGCTTCTTCCGGTGCGGCAATCGCAGCGGAAGAAACGGCAACGTAAAGTAAGGCTGCACCGGCAACCATCAGTTTTTTCATAACAACGTTTCCTGCATCTTGATAAAACGTGAATGAAGGATAATACCCGTCATACCGTACGCTGCCGTCCGATGGCCGCTGGGCCGCATGCAGCTGGCTAACCGTGGTCAGCGCGCGGTCATGTTTCCCGGGCCGGCTGGCGACAGCGGGGAAGTATTCAGGGCAGCCTTAAAGGCGCGTTCAGTATAGGGCAACAAATTACCAGAGTTCAGCGCCAGAAAAAGAGGGGGGTTAAGCGAGACAATTCTGGTGATAAATAAGGCGAATTGGCGATAGCTGCTTTTTTTAATTGTGCTTTTTTCGCTGGCTGGAATATTTGCGCAGGCCGTAATGGCGCAGCAGGATTTTTCACTTTTGCATTAAAAAATGGCACGGAATAGGAATAATCAGATTTTCCTGAAAGCAGTAAAATAGAAAGGAAAAATTAATCAGTCACTTAGGTAAGAATGGCGGCAAAATCAGATCCATTTTTTACCCAATGAACCGGCTGGTAATTCTGGCATCTTCCGATTTTCCTTAGGGCATTTTAAGAATTTTCTAACCGCAGCGCAGCAGTGAAACAGGCTTATTTCAGCGGGATCGGTAAATCGGGGCAGAAAAAAGGCGGCAGGAGCTGCCGCCTGATGAAGCTGAGTGGTGAATTAACGCCAGGATTTATAGCGATTAATTAAGCCATTGGTGGAGCTATCGTGGCTGTTAATTGGCGCGTCATTTTCCAGCTCCGGCAGAATACGGTTAGCCAGTTGTTTGCCGAGCTCAACGCCCCACTGATCGAAGGTGAAGATGTTGAGGATCGCGCCCTGAGTGAAGATCTTGTGCTCATACAGCGCAATCAGTGCGCCGAGGCTGAACGGGGTGATTTCACGCAGCAGAATCGAGTTGGTCGGACGGTTACCTTCAAACACCTTGAACGGCACGATGTGCGCGACGGACTCCGCTGATTTCCCGGCATCGGTAAACTCTTTCTCTACCACGTCGCGGGCTTTACCAAACGCCAGCGCTTCGGTCTGCGCAAAGAAGTTGGAAAGCAGCTTCTGATGGTGGTCGGCCAGCGCATTGTGGGTCTGCGCCGGGGCAATGAAGTCGCATGGAATCAGCTTGGTACCCTGATGAATCAGCTGATAAAACGCGTGCTGTCCGTTGGTGCCGGGCTCACCCCAGATAATCGGGCCGGTCTGGTAATCCACTGGATTGCCGTCGCGGTCGACGTACTTACCGTTGGATTCCATGTTGCCCTGCTGGAAGTAAGCGGCAAACCGGTGCATGTACTGGTCGTACGGCAGAATTGCTTCGGTTTCGGCACCGAAGAAGTTGTTGTACCAGATACCAATCAGCGCCAGCAGCACCGGCAGGTTTTGCTCCGCTGGCGTGTTCGCGAAGTGCTGGTCCATGGCGTGCGCGCCGCTCAGCAGCTGTTCGAAGTTTTCGAAGCCGATGGACAGGATGATCGACAGGCCAATCGCGGACCACAGTGAGTAGCGGCCGCCGACCCAGTCCCAGAATTCGAACATGTTGGCGGTGTCGATACCAAATTCGCCGACCGCTTTCGCATTGGTCGAGAGCGCGGCAAAGTGCTTCGCCACGTGCTGCTGATCGCCGGCGGTGTTCAGGAACCAGTCACGCGCGCTGTGGGCGTTGGTCATGGTTTCCTGAGTGGTAAAGGTTTTCGACGCCACGAGGAACAGCGTGGTTTCCGGGCTAAGCGGCTTCAGCGTTTCGGCAATGTGCGTGCCATCCACGTTGGAAACAAAGTGCATGTTGAGGTGGTTTTTATACGGACGCAGCGCTTCGGTCACCATGAACGGGCCGAGGTCTGAACCGCCGATACCGATGTTCACCACGTCAGTAATTGGCTTGCCGGTATAACCTTTCCACTCGCCGCTGATGATGCGCTCTGAGAACGCTTTCATCTTCGCCAGCACCGCGTTCACTTCCGGCATCACATCTTTGCCATCTACGAGGATCGGCGTGTTGCTGCGGTTGCGCAGGGCCACGTGCAGCACGGCGCGATCTTCGGTGCGGTTAATCTTCTCACCGGAGAACATGGATTTGATGGCGCCCGCCAGATCGGTCTCTTTGGCCAGCGCCTGGAGTTTATCGAGGGTTTCCTGGGTGATGCGGTTTTTTGAGAAATCCACCAGCATCTGATCATCAAAGGTGGCAGAGAATTTCGCAAAACGATCGGCATCCTGCGCAAACAGGTCGGCAATCTCTACCGATTTCATCTGATCAAAATGCTGCTGCAGCGCTTTCCAGGCTGCGGTTTGTGTCGGATTGATATTTTTCATGGCAACACTCTTGTTGATATAAGAACCGTCATTCCATCCGGGCGCATCCTGTCTGGCCCGGCATGCTGAGCATTTGTTACGGCTTGCACGCGTTTCAGTATGACCACAGTTGCAACTGAAAGGAAAAAATTTGTGACGCCAGCCGCAGCGTTTCAGGTAAATCCGGCGGCGATTGTCGGCTGGTTCGCCGCGCATTACTCTGCGCCGTATCAGCAAAACGCCGGATTTTTCGCACCGTTCTCTACTTTAGGCGGCTGGCGCGTTGCGGGTTTGTTTTGCAATGCGCTGCATAAGTGAAAAAAATGAATTTTCCCGCCGCCGCAAGGCTGGACAGCGGAACAATTAATCAGTATTTTGTGCGCGCGACTTGCACCTCCGGGTGCAAGCCAGAAGAGGCGCGTCGCCCAGGCAGTGTGTTTGAGGATCCGTATCCAGCGAGAACACATCAGGGGGTGCGACGCCGAGGTGGTGCAACACGCGGAGTGTTGTGCTGTCGGCTGCAGGGGCTGAATCCTCTGGGTTGTCACCAGAAGCGTCCGCAGTCGGACGTTTCGCAAGGTGAAGTGCTTTTGGTGACTCATCTCCTGATCTTGTCTGTCCAATTCTGCTCTTCTCTTGTGCCAAGGCTGTTACCCGATCTTCTCTTCCGCGAATGGGAGGAGATAACCTGACACGAGGTTTTGTTACATGTCTCAATCGTTGATCGTGGCAAAATTTGGCGGCACCAGCGTTGCCGATTTCGATGCCATGAACCGCAGCGCGGACGTCGTGCTGTCTGATGCCAATACCCGTCTGGTGGTGCTCTCTGCGTCGGCGGGCGTCACTAACCTGCTGGTTTCGCTGGCTGAAGGCCAGGAACTCGAGCAGCGCGCTTATCTGCTGGATCAAATCCGCACCATTCAATACGCCATCATCGATCGCCTGCAGTCGCCGGACGTGATCCGTCAGGAGATTGATCGCATGCTGGAGAACATCATCATGCTGGCGGAAGCGGCGGCCTTAGCCCGTTCGACCGCGCTGACCGATGAGCTGGTGAGCCACGGCGAACTGATGTCGAGCCTGCTGTTCGTCGAGATCCTGCGCGAGCGCCAGGTGAATGCCGAGTGGTTTGACGTGCGCAAAGTAATGCGTACCAGCGACCGTTTCGGCCGCGCCGAGCCGGACGTGGCCGAGCTGAAAACGCTGGCGGCGGCTCAGTTGCAGCCGCGCACCGCAGAAGCGCTGGTGATCACGCAGGGCTTCATCGGCAGCGAAAGCAAAGGCCGCACCACCACGCTGGGCCGTGGCGGCAGCGACTACACCGCCGCGCTGCTGGGCGAAGCGCTGCAGGCGACGCGCGTGGATATCTGGACCGACGTGGCCGGCATCTACACCACCGATCCGCGCGTGGTGCCGCAGGCGAAACGCATCGAAGAGATTACCTTTGAAGAAGCGGCGGAGATGGCGATCTTCGGCGCGAAAGTGCTGCATCCGGCGACGCTGCTGCCGGCAGTGCGCAGTGACATCCCGGTGTTTGTCGGCTCAAGTAAAGATCCGGCCGCGGGCGGCACGCGTGTCTGCAATGAAACCAAAAATCCACCGCTGTTCCGTGCGCTGGCGCTGCGTCGCAAACAGACGCTGCTGACGCTGCACAGCCTGAACATGCTGCACGCACATGGCTTCCTGGCGGAAGTCTTCGCCATCCTGGCGCGCCACAGCATTTCGGTTGATCTGGTTACCACCTCGGAAGTGAGCGTGGCGCTGACGCTGGATACCACCGGTTCAACCAGCACCGCCGACAGCCTGCTGACTCAGTCGCTGCTGACCGAACTCTCTTCCCTGTGCCGGGTGGAAGTGGAAGAGAATCTGGCGCTGGTGGCGATCATTGGCAACAACCTGTCGAAAGCCTGCGGCGTCGGCAAAGAGGTGTTCGGCGCGCTGGAGCCATTTAACCTGCGCATGATTTGCTACGGTGCAAGCAGCTACAACCTGTGCTTCCTGGTGCCAACGCCGGACGCGGAAGAGGTGGTGCGCGCGCTGCATAAGAATCTGTTCGAATCTTAATTGACGCGTAAGTTACCTGAAGCCGGACAATGTCCGGCTTTTTTTATTTCTGCTGCTCAGCCTGACGCTGTTTCGGACAAATGCCAGCGGAATGCCCGTGCCTGTACGGCGATCTTTAGCAGCCGATAGGCATTTTCCGCCGTCGGCCACGCTTATGATAATGAAATGTTATGATCCGGCGCAGGTCGCTGCGGTCGTTCCCCGCGCGCTTTCATCTGTGGCAAAAAACCAATTAAGTAAAACGCTAAGGACATTTCTTCATGCTCGCCAAACTTACCCGCCTGTTTCCGCTCTGGGCCGTACTGCTGTCTGTTGCAGCCTATTATTCACCGTCCACCTTCCTCGGCATCGGGCCGTGGGTAACCTACCTGCTGATGCTGATCATGTTCGGCATGGGCGTGACGCTCAACATTGACGATTTCAAACGCGTGCTGGTGCGTCCGGCGCCGGTGATTGCCGGCACGTTTCTGCACTATCTGGTGATGCCGCTGGCTGCATGGGCGCTGGCGAAACTGTTCCAGATGCCGCCGGATCTGGCCGCCGGGATGATTCTGGTCGGCAGCGTGGCCAGCGGGACAGCCTCGAACGTGATGATTTATCTGGCGAAGGGCGACGTGGCGCTGTCGGTGACCATCTCGTCGGTTTCGGCGCTGGTGGGCGTGTTCGCAACGCCGCTGCTGACGCGCTTCTACGTGGATACCCACATTCAGGTTGATGTGGTGGGCATGCTGCTCAGCATCGTCAAAATCGTGGTGATCCCGATTGGGCTTGGCCTGATTATTCACCACTCCATGAACAGCGTGGTGCGCCGTGTTGAGCCGTATCTGCCGGCGTTTTCGATGGTGTGTATTCTGCTGATCATCAGCGCGGTGGTGGCGGGTAGCCAGGGTTTCATCGGCTCAGTAGGGCTGATGGTGATCGCGGCGGTGATCCTGCACAACGCTATCGGACTGCTCGGCGGTTACTGGGGCGGCAAGCTGTTTGGCTTTGATGAATCCACCTGCCGCACGCTGGCGCTGGAAGTCGGTATGCAGAATTCCGGACTGGCGGCCACGCTGGGCAAACTGTACTTCTCACCGCTGGCCGCGCTGCCCGGCGCGCTGTTCTCGGTATGGCACAACCTGTCCGGTTCGCTGCTGGCGGGTTACTGGTCGGGTAAAACGATTGAGAAGAAGCAGAAATAACGTGGCATAGGTACCGGTCGCTATCAATGGCGACCGGTCACGCACCATCGACCTGTTGATACCGGTGCGCATAAATGCGCACCCTACAAAAAACGCGCAATGACCTTGTAGGGGCTCCATTCATGGCGACCGCAAACGCGAAACATTACAGTTTCAGGTAAACCCGAATCCCGTCCAGGAACATCTGCGTCGCCAGCATTATCAGGATCAAACCCATCAATCGTTCCAGCGCGTTGACGCCTTTATCCCCCAGCAGGCGCAGGAACAGGCCGGACATCAGCAGAATCACCACCGTGACGCCCCAGGCAATCAGCAGGGCGCCGACCAGGTGCGTCATCTGGTTGGGATACTGGTGTGACAGCAGCATCAGGGTGGCCAGCAGCGAGGGCCCGGCGACCAGCGGGATCGCCAGCGGCACCAGGAACGGCTCTTCGCCGGCGGGCAGGCCGCTGGTGCTGCTCTCGCCGGACGGGAAAATCATGCGAATGGCGATCAAAAACAGAATGATGCCGCCGGAAATCGACACCGTTTCGGTGCGCAGATTAAGAAACGCCAGGATGCGTTCACCGGCGAACAGGAACAGCAGCATCAGAATCAAGGCGATGAGCATTTCGCGCATCAGCACCACGCGGCGGCGCTTCGGCTCCAGGTGCTTCAGTACCGACATGAAAATCGGCAGGTTGCCCAGCGGGTCCATAATCAACAGCAATAATATGGTCGCGGATATCATTTCAGTCATCAGAGGTAAACCATCCCTTCAGGTCGGCCACAGCCGTTATAAGTTGTACTGCTGAAAAAGTTAGCGCAATCGAATTAATTCACTTGCCAGAAGTGCTGCATTTTGTAGAGTTGTGGGTCATAGGTAAACCTGATTATTACGCAGACTGGCGCGTTGCTGGCGCTGGTCTTTTTACGCACCACCCAGGCCCCGGCCCGAGTTCCTGAGACGGACAGAAAATGAAGAATGTAGGTTTTATTGGTTGGCGTGGCATGGTCGGCTCTGTGCTGATGTCACGCATGAGCGAAGAGCGCGATTTCGATGTGATCAATCCGGTCTTCTTCTCCACTTCGCAACTGGGTCAGGCTGCGCCGACGTTTGGCGGCAAGTCGACCGGTGCGCTGCAGGATGCGTTTGATATTGAGGCGCTGAAGGCGCTGGATATCATTATCACCTGCCAGGGCGGCGATTACACCAGTGAAGTCTACCCGAAGCTGCGTGAGAGCGGCTGGCAGGGCTACTGGATTGATGCGGCCTCCACGCTGCGCATGAAAGATGACGCCATCATTATTCTTGATCCGGTCAACCATCAGGTGATTCGTCAGGGCCTCGATAGCGGCATCAAAACCTTCGTCGGCGGTAACTGCACCGTCAGCCTGATGCTGATGTCGCTGGGCGGACTGTTCGCTAACGACCTGGTCGAGTGGGCGTCGGTGGCGACGTATCAGGCGGCCTCCGGCGGCGGTGCGCGTCACATGCGCGAACTGCTGACCCAGATGGGCATGCTGCACGATCACGTCGCGACTTCGCTGCAAAATCCAGCGTCGGCGATTCTCGACATCGAGCGTAGCGTGACCGACTTTACCCGTTCCGGCACGCTGCCGACCGACAACTTTGGCGTACCGCTGGCTGGCAGTCTGATCCCGTGGATCGACAAGCAGCTGGACAACGGCCAGAGCCGTGAAGAGTGGAAGGGCCAGGCGGAAACCAACAAAATTCTGTCGACCCGTCACACCATTCCGGTCGATGGCCTGTGCGTGCGCGTCGGCGCGCTGCGCTGCCACAGCCAGGCGTTCACCCTGAAGCTGAAGAAAGATGTGCCGCTGAACGAAATCGAACAGCTGCTGGCCGCGCACAACGAGTGGGTGAAAGTGGTGCCGAACGATCGCGACATCACCATGCGCGAGCTGACGCCTGCCGCGGTGACCGGCACGCTGACCACGCCGGTGGGTCGTCTGCGTAAGCTGAACATGGGGCCAGAGTATCTGTCGGCCTTTACCGTCGGCGACCAGTTACTGTGGGGCGCTGCCGAACCGCTGCGCCGCATGCTGCGTTTGCTGATCGACTAAGCGCAGCGCGAATCCAGACAGGCCGGGGTTTCCCGGCCTTTTTCTTTCCACGGGAGTGCAAAACTTAACCCAAATTGCGCCCGACAAGTGATCAGCTTCCCCTTTTTGCTCGCCCGATAACAATTTTTTGCGTTCCACCCTGGCTTCTGCCAACCCCAAGCTATGATTTAACAGTGATGTGCCGGTTGTTAACTGTTTTTACTTTACGAATCGAATAGTTGTTGTACACGGCCAGGATCTTTCCCACGGAGGGTGTTCTTCCTTGCTGCTGTATGTATGGCTCATGAAAAGCAGCGCACCTGCAGCGACAATTTTGTCTCTCCGGTCGCCTGCGCAAAAAATCATAGGAAGAAAGTCATGTCAGAGCTTCCCGATCGCCATGCGATCAATGCCCTTTTCGCCGGGAATTATGCCGACCCCTTCTCTGTACTGGGGATGCACCAGACCACACAAGGTCTCGAAGTGCGCGCGCTGTTACCGGATGCATCCGAAGTCTGGGTGATTGAAACCAACACCGGCCGCAAATGCGCCCAGCTTAAATGTCTCGACTCACGCGGCTTCTTCAGCGGCGTGATCCCGCGCCGTAAAAACCTGTTTCGCTATCAGCTGGCGGTCAACTGGCACGGCCAGCAAAACCTGATCGACGATGCCTACCGCTTTGGCCCGCTGCTGACGGAGATGGATGCCTGGCTGCTGGCGGAAGGCACGCACCTGCGGCCGTATGAAACGCTCGGTGCGCACGGCACCACCATTGATGGCGTGGTCGGCACGCGCTTCGCCGTCTGGGCCCCGAACGCGCAGCGCGTTTCGGTGGTGGGCGAATTTAACTTCTGGGATGGTCGCCGCCATCCGATGCGTTTCCGTCGCGAGCTCGGCATCTGGGAGCTGTTTGTGCCCGGCGCGGTTAACGGCCAGCTGTACAAATTCGAAATCATTGATGCGCACGGTCAGATGCGCATCAAAGCCGATCCGTTCGCCTTCGAAGCGCAAATGCGTCCGCAGACCGCCTCAATGATTTGCGGCCTGCCGCCGAAGCTCGAAATGCAGCCGCAGCGCAAACTCGCCAACGGCTTTGACCAGCCGATCTCCATTTATGAAGTGCATCTCGGTTCGTGGCGTCGTCACACCGACAACAATTTCTGGCTGAGCTACAAAGAGCTGGCCGAACAGCTGGTTCCTTATGTCAAAGAGATGGGTTTTACCCATATCGAACTGTTACCGATTAACGAGCATCCGTTTGACGGCAGCTGGGGCTACCAGCCGCTTGGCATGTATGCGCCGACGCGCCGCTTCGGCACGCGCGATGAGTTTCGTCACTTTATCGCCGCCGCCCACGAAGCGGGCCTCAACGTGCTGCTCGACTGGGTGCCGGGCCACTTCCCGAGTGATGATTTCGGTCTGGCCAAATTCGATGGCACCGAGCTGTACGAGCACAGCGATCCACGCGAAGGCTACCATCAGGACTGGAATACGCTGATCTACAACTTTGGCCGGCGTGAGGTCAGCAACTATCTCTCCGGCAATGCGCTGTACTGGATGGAACGCTTCGGCATTGATGGCCTGCGCGTTGATGCGGTGGCGTCGATGATTTATCGCGATTACAGCCGCAAAGAGGGCGAGTGGGTGCCTAATGAGTTTGGCGGTCGCGAAAACCTTGAGGCCATCGCCTTCCTGCGCCACACCAACCGCACGCTGGGTCGGGCCGCGCCCGGCAGCATTAGCGTGGCGGAAGAGTCGACCGACTATCCCGGCGTGACGCGGCCATCCGAAGATGGCGGCCTGGGCTTCTGGTTCAAATGGAACCTCGGCTGGATGCACGACACCCTCGACTACATGAAGCTCGATCCGGTGCATCGCCGCTACCATCATCAGCTGATGACCTTCGGCATGCTGTACAACTACACGGAAAACTTTGTGCTGCCGCTGTCGCACGACGAAGTGGTCCACGGCAAAAAGTCGATCCTCGACCGCATGCCTGGCGATCCGTGGCAGAAATTCGCCAACCTGCGCGCCTATTACGGCTGGATGTGGGGTTTTCCCGGCAAAAAACTGCAGTTCATGGGCAATGAATTCGCTCAGGGACGCGAGTGGAACCACGACACCAGCCTCGACTGGCATCTGCTGGAGGGGCTGGATAACTGGCACCACGGCGTGCAGCGTCTGGTGCGCGACCTTAACCACAGCTATCGCCACTTTTCGCCGCTTTATCAGCTCGATTTCGATGCTAATGGCTTCGAGTGGCTGGTGGTCGACGATCACGAAAACTCGGTCTTTGTGTTTGTGCGCCGCGACCGCGAGGGCAACGAACTGATCGTCGCCAGTAACTTCACACCGGTGGCGCGCCACAACTATCGCTTCGGCGTGAACCAGCGCGGCGGCTGGCGCGAAGTGCTAAACACCGATCAGCATGATTATCACGGCAGCGATCTGCGTAACCACGGCATCGTCCACACCGATGATATCACCAGCCATGGGCGCGCACAGTCGCTAAGCCTGACGCTGCCGCCGCTGGCCACGCTGTGGCTGGTGCGGGAGGGCGACTGATGCTGCAGCCGGGCCAGCCGGAGCCGCCGGGCGCCCATTATGACGGGCGCGGCGTTAACTTTACGCTGTTCTCGCGCCACGCGGAGCGGGTGGAGCTGTGCCTGTTCGATGAACAGGGCCGCGAGCAGCGCTTCCCTCTGCCGGCGCGCAGCGGCGACATCTGGCACGGTTATGTTCCGGCGCTAAAGCCGGGACAGCGCTATGGCTACCGCGTGCATGGGCCGTGGCAGCCAGAGCGCGGTCATCGCTTCAATCCGGCTAAGCTGCTGGTCGATCCCTGTGCCAAAGCAGTGTGCGGCGCGGTACCGGACGATGCGCGCCTGCTGGGTGGCGAGTGGCAGCAGGATCACGCCGACAGCGCCACGGTGGCACCCAAATCGCTGGTGATCGCCGACGATTTTGACTGGGAGGACGATTGTCCGCCGCGTACGCCGTGGGGCAAAACGGTGATTTACGAGGCGCACGTGCGCGGCCTGACGCAGCAGCATCCGGAAATTCCGGAAAGGTTACGCGGGACATATGCGGCGCTGGGGCATCCTGCTATGGTGAACTATCTGCGCCGGCTGGGGATCACCGCGCTGGAGCTGCTGCCGATAGCCGCGTTTGCCAGCGAGCCGCGCCTGCAACGGCTCGGCCTGAGCAACTACTGGGGCTACAACCCGTTTGCGCTGTGGGCGCTGCATCCGCATTACGCAGCGGGTGACGCGGGCCAGACGCCGCTGCAGGCGTTTCAGCAGGCGGTTAAAGCGCTGCACGCGGCGGGCATTGAAGTGATTCTCGACGTGGTGTTCAACCACAGCGCCGAGCTGGAGGAGATTGGTCCGACGCTGTCACTGCGCGGCGTCGACAACGCCAGTTATTACTGGCTGGGCGATAACGGTGAATATCACAACTGGACCGGCTGCGGTAATACGCTGAACCTCAGCGATCCGCAGGTACTTGACTGGGCGCTGGGCGCGCTGCGTTACTGGGTGCAAACCTGCCACGTTGACGGCTTCCGTTTCGATCTCGCCAGCGTACTCGGGCGCACGCCAGAATTTCGCCAGGACGCGCCATTGTTTGCCGCCATGCAGGCCTGTCCGGTGCTGTCGCAGGTCAAGCTGATTGCTGAACCCTGGGATATCGGTCCCGGCGGCTATCAGGTGGGCAACTTTCCGCCGGGCTTCGCCGAGTGGAACGACCATTTTCGCGATGCGACGCGTCGCTACTGGCTGCACGGCGAGATGAGCAACGGCGATTTTGCCCGCCGCTTTGCCGGCTCCAGCGATATATTTCAGCGCGCGGCGCGTCTGCCGCACGCCAGCATTAACCTGATCACCGCGCACGACGGCTTCACGCTGCGTGACGTGGTGAGTTATAACCAGAAACATAATCAGGCCAACGGCGAGGACAATCGTGACGGCAGCAGCAGTAATTTCAGCCATAACCATGGTTTTGAAGGGCTGCAGGGCAACTTCGATGTGGTTGAGCGGCGGCGGCGCAGCGTGCATGCGCTGCTGACCACGCTGCTGCTGGCGCAGGGCACGCCGATGCTGCTGGCCGGAGATGAGCGCGGTCACAGCCAGCACGGCAACAATAATGCGTATTGTCAGGACAACGCACTCACCTGGCTGAACTGGCAACAGGATGATTTTGGACTGGTCGACTTCACTGCCGCGTTAATCCGGCTGCGTCAGCAAATTCCGGCGCTGACACAGGACAGCTGGTGGCAGGAGGGCGATGGCAACGTGCAGTGGTTGAATGCCAGCGGCAAACCACTGGAAAAGGATGAGTGGGAACAGGGGATGCACAGACTGCAGATCCTGCTCTCCGGCCGCTGGTTACTAACGATAAACGCCACGGATTCGGTGAGTAACCTTGCCTTACCAGACGGAGAATGGCGAGCCATTCCTCCTTTCGCCGGGGAAGATAACCCCATCCTGACAACTGTCTGGCACGGGCCCGCACACGGCGTGTGTGTGTTCCTAAAGCAATCATAAGGAGTCAGACATGGTGAAATTAGATAGAAACGACCCCCTGATGCTGGCACGCCAGCTCCCTACACAGACGGTTGCCCTGATCCTTGCTGGCGGGCGCGGTACGCGCCTGAAAGATCTTACCGCCAAACGCGCCAAGCCTGCCGTGCACTTCGGCGGCAAGTTCCGCATCATCGACTTTGCCCTCTCCAACTGCATCAACTCCGGGATTCGGCGCATCGGCGTCATCACCCAATATCAGTCACACACGCTGACGCAGCACATTCAGCGCGGCTGGTCGTTATTCAATGAAGAGATGAATGAGTTTGTCGATCTGCTGCCGGCGCAGCAGCGCGCCTCGACCGAACACTGGTATCGCGGTACCGCCGATGCGGTCACGCAGAATCTCGACATCATTCGTCGCTACAACGCGCAGTACATCGTGATTCTCGCCGGGGATCACATCTACAAAATGGATTACTCGCGCATGCTGCTCGACCACGCCGACCGCGGCGCTAAGTGCACCATCGCCTGTCTGCCGGTGCCGCTGCATGAGGCGACGGCGTTTGGCGTGATGGCGGTCGATGCGGAAAACAATGTCATCGATTTCGTTGAGAAGCCGGCGCAGCCGCCGTCCATGCCCGGTGACGACAGCAAAGCGCTGGCCAGCATGGGCATTTACGTGTTCAACGCCGATTACCTCTATGAGCTGCTGGAAGAGGATTTGCAGATCGCCGACTCGAGCCACGACTTTGGTAAAGATCTGCTGCCGAAAATCGTTGCCAGCGGTGAAGCCTACGCGCACTCCTTCACGCTGTCGTGCGTACAGAATGACGAGAACGCAGAACCTTACTGGCGCGACGTCGGTACGCTGGAAGCCTACTGGCGCGCCAATCTCGATCTGGCTTCGGTGACGCCAGAACTTGATATGTACGACCACGAATGGCCGATTCGTACTCACATGGAGCCGCTGCCGCCGGCCAAATTTGTCCAGGATCGATCCGGCAGCCACGGCATGACCATGAACTCGCTGGTCTCCGGCGGCTGCATTATCTCCGGCTCGGTGGTGGTGAATTCGGTGCTGTTCCCGCGCGTGCGCGTTAATTCGTTTTGCAATATTGATTCGACGGTACTGCTGCCGGATGTGGTTATCGGGCGCTCGTGCCGTTTGCGTCGCTGCGTCATAGACCGTGCCTGCGTCATACCGGAAGGCATGGTGATTGGCGAAAATCCGGATGAGGATAGCCGCCGTTTTTACCGTTCAGAAGAGGGCATCGTACTGGTGACGCGCGCCATGCTGGCCAAATTGGCCGCTGCGGGTCAGTAAGTGACGAAAGGCAAAGAACATTGCCGCGTGGAACGCGGGCGATAACACAATAGGGGTTCAGGATGCAGGTTTTACATGTCTGTTCAGAGCTTTTCCCGCTGCTAAAAACCGGCGGACTGGCTGATGTCGTCGGCGCATTGCCTCAGGCACAAATTGCCGAGGGTATGGACACGCGGGTGCTGATTCCGGCGTTTCCGGATCTGCGTAAAGGGATTCCTGATACCGAAGTGGTGGCGGAGCTGCAAACCTTTGCCGGACCGGTCCGCTTGCTGTTTGGGCCCTTCAACGGCGTGGGAATTTATTTGATTGATGCGCCGGGACTGTACGATCGTCCCGGCAGCCCATATCACGATACGTCGCAGTTTGCCTATGTCGATAACTACCTGCGCTTTGCGCTGCTTGGCTGGATGGCGGCCGAGCTGGCCAGCGGGCTGGATACTTACTGGCAGCCGGACATCGTGCACGCGCACGACTGGCACGCCGGTCTGGCACCGGCCTACATCGCCGCGCGCGGACGTCCGGCGAAAACGGTGTTTACCGTGCATAACCTGGCGTATCAGGGGCTGTTTTCCGCGCGACATCTGGACGAAA
This sequence comes from Pantoea dispersa, assembly GCF_035783935.1. GTDB lineage: Bacteria > Pseudomonadota > Gammaproteobacteria > Enterobacterales > Enterobacteriaceae > Pantoea > Pantoea dispersa_C. The sequence continues at coordinate 28,990 of NZ_JALKOV010000015.1, forward strand.
TCCAGATCCCGCGCGCCTATTTCGACATGCACGGGCTGGAATTCTACGGCCAGATTTCTTATCTAAAGGCCGGCCTGTTTTATGCCGATCATATTACTGCCGTCAGCCCGACCTACGCGCTGGAGATCACCCGGCCGGAGTTTGGCTACGGCATGGAATCACTGCTGGAACAGCGGCTGCGCGAAGGGCGGCTGAGCGGCATTCTCAACGGGGTCGATCCCGGCATCTGGGATCCGGCGCACGACCTGCTGCTCACTGCCCGTTACGACCGCGACACGCTGGAGAGCAAAGCGGAGAACAAACGTCAGCTGCAGATTGCCATGGGGCTGAAGGTCGATGACAAAGTGCCGGTGTTCTGCGTTATCAGCCGTTTAACCAAACAGAAAGGGCTGGATCTGGTGCTGGAAGCGCTGCCGGGACTGCTGGCGCAGGGCGGGCAGCTGGTGCTGCTGGGCCAGGGCGATGCCGAACTGCAGCAGGGCTTCCTCGCGGCGGCCGCTGAACATCCGGGCAGCGTTGGCGTGCAAATTGGTTATCACGAAGCGTTCTCGCACCGCATCGTCGGGGGCGCGGACGTCATTATGGTGCCAAGCCGCTTTGAACCGTGCGGTCTGACGCAGTTGTACGGCCTGAAATATGGCACGCTGCCGCTGGTCAGGCGTACCGGCGGGCTGGCGGACACGGTACAGGACAGCTCGCTGGAGAACCTCGCCGACGGCGTGGCCAGCGGCTTCAGCTTTGAAGACAGTAATGCCTGGTCATTGCTGCGCGCGATTCGTCGTGCTTTTGTTTTATGGTCCCGTCCTTCACTCTGGCGTTATGTTCAGCGTCAGGCGATGGGGATGGATTTTAGTTGGCAGGTGGCAGCACAAGCCTACCGCGATCTTTATCAACGCTTGCTGTAATGAGAGATTGGGATACCGCATATGAACGCACCTTTCACCTATGCCTCACCCACGCTGACGGTTGACGCCCTCAAGCACTCAATCGCCTATAAGCTGATGTTTACCATTGGTAAAGATCCGTCGATCGCCAACAAGCATGAGTGGCTTAACGCCGCGCTGCTGGCGGTGCGCGATCGCATGGTGGAGCGCTGGCTGCGCTCCAGTCGTGCGCAGCTGTCGCAGGATGTGCGTCAGGTCTATTACCTGTCGATGGAGTTCCTGATGGGGCGCACGCTGGGCAATGCGCTGCTGGCGATGGGCATTTATGACGATCTCAACCAGGCGCTGGATGAGATGGGGCTCGACCTCAGCGAGCTGATGGAAGAAGAGAACGATCCCGGGCTCGGCAACGGCGGTCTTGGCCGTCTGGCGGCCTGCTTCCTCGATTCGCTGGCCACGCTGGGCCTGCCCGGACGCGGCTACGGTATCCGCTACGATTACGGCATGTTTAAACAGAACATCGTTGACGGCCAGCAGCGTGAGTCGCCGGATTACTGGCTGGAGTACGGCAACCCGTGGGAGTTCCAGCGCTTTAACACCCGCTACAAAGTGCGTTTTGGCGGGCGGTTACAGCATGAAGGCAGCCGGGTGCGCTGGGTTGAAACCGAAGAGATCGTGGCGATGGCCTACGATCAGATCATCCCTGGCTTCGACACCGATGCCACCAACACGCTGCGGCTGTGGGGCGCGCAGGCCAGTAACGAAATCAACCTCGGCAAGTTCAATCAGGGCGATTACTTCGCGGCGGTGGAAGATAAAAACCACTCGGAGAACGTGTCGCGCGTGCTCTATCCCGACGATTCGACCTACTCCGGGCGCGAGCTGCGTCTGCGCCAGGAGTATTTTCTCGTCTCGGCCACTGTGCAGGATATCCTTAATCGCCACTGGCAGATGCATGAAACCTGGGACAACCTGGCCGACAAAATCGCCATCCACCTCAACGATACCCATCCGGTGCTGGCGATTCCCGAGCTGATGCGCCTGCTGATTGATGAGCACAAGTTTACCTGGGACGACGCCTTCGAAGTCACCTGCCAGGTGTTCTCTTACACCAACCACACGCTGATGAGCGAAGCGCTGGAGACCTGGCCGGTAGACATGATCGGCAAGATCCTGCCGCGCCACCTCAGCATCATCTTTGAAATCAATGACTACTTCCTGAAGACCATTCAGGATTACTACCCGGACGACTGGGATCTGATGGCGCGTATCTCGATCATCGACGAAAACGACGGTCGCCGCATCCGCATGGCGTGGCTGGCAGTGGTGGTAAGCCACAAAGTTAACGGCGTGTCGGAGCTGCACTCTAATCTGATGGTGCAGTCGCTGTTCGCCGATTTTGCCCGCCTGTTTCCGGGGCGCTTCTGCAATAAAACCAACGGCGTGACGCCGCGCCGCTGGCTGGCGCTGGCCAACCCGGCCTTGTCAGAGGTGCTGGATGACGCCATTGGCCGCACCTGGCGCACCGATCTGGCGCAGCTGAGCGAGCTGGTGCCGCACGTTGATTATCCGGCCTTTATTGAGCAGGTCGCCGATGCCAAGTTTGCCAACAAAAAGCGTCTTGCGGAGTGGGTGGCGAAAAACATGGATATCGTGCTGGATCCGCAGGCGCTGTTTGACGTGCAGATCAAGCGTATCCACGAGTACAAACGCCAGCTGCTGAACGTCTTGCACGTGATCACGCGTTATAACCGCATCAAAGCCGATCCGACCGCAGAATGGGTGCCGCGCGTTAACATCTTCGCCGGTAAAGCGGCGTCGGCCTATTACGTTGCCAAGCACATCATTCACCTGATCAACGATGTCGCCAACGTGATCAACAACGATCCGCAGGTGAAGAACAAGCTGAAGGTGGTGTTCATCCCTAACTACGGCGTCAGCCTGGCGCAGATCATCATTCCGGCGGCGGATCTCTCCGAGCAGATCTCAACCGCAGGCACCGAGGCTTCCGGCACCAGTAACATGAAATTTGCGCTCAACGGCGCGCTGACCATCGGTACGCTGGACGGGGCCAACGTGGAGATGCGCGAGCACGTCGGCGCAGAGAATATCTTTATCTTCGGCAACACCACGCCGCAGGTGGAGAAGCTGCGCACCGAGGGCTATAACCCGCGCAAATACTACGAAGAGGATGCGGAACTGCATCAGGCGCTGACGCAAATCGCCAGCGGCGTTTTCAGCCCGCAGGAGCCAGGGCGCTACCGTAACCTGTTCGACGCGCTGGTGAACTTTGGCGATCACTATCAGCTGCTGGCGGATTACCGCAGTTATGTCGATACCCAGGATAAGGTGGATAAGCTTTATCGCCAGCCGGAAGAGTGGCAGCGGCGTGCGGCGCTGAACATCGCCAATATGGGCTATTTCTCCGCCGATCGTACCATTCAGGAGTACGCGGATGAGATCTGGCATATTTCGCCGGTGAGGTTGTAAACGAGGCACATTCTGTAGCGGCGCAATTTATTGCGCGGTTTTTAACAACGCGCGATAAATCGCGCCGCTACCGTTGGTGCAAACTTACTTCAGGGTAATGCTCTTCACAATCGCATCGGCATCGCTCTGCGCCTGCTGCTGATTGTCGGCGGGCAGGGTAATCTGCAGCGTCAGCAGTTTGCCATCCACCTTCGCCAGAATCACTGACGACCACGAAGACTGGTTGTTGGCAGAAATCACCGTATCCAGCTGCTGTGCCGGCTGGTCTTTCAGCGTCACCGCTTTGTTCGACACCACCTGCAGCTGCGGATCGCGGTTGCGCTGCTGCTGTTCCAGACGCTGAGCCAGCGCATCCAGGCCTTCACTGGTCGGATCGCCCGCAATCACGATAATCGCGCGCTGGCCGGTTTCATCGGCATACACGTGCATATTGGTCGATTCTGAACCCAGCTTGCCGCTCTTGTCCGACATGCCCGCAGGCAGGCTGAAACTCAGCTTACCGTCCATCAGGTTCACCGTCTGTGCTGACTGACTGGCGCTGGCACCGTTGCTGTTTGCCGCCGTATCGTCTTTCTTCTGATCACACGCCGCCAGGCCTAACACCAGCAGGCCGATGCCCGCATATTTCACTAAGTTACGCATTCTTATCCCTTCGTAAGGTTTCCATCAGCCGTTATCAAAACGGAATCGGCGCTTAAAAGCAATCAGCGCTTTGTCAGGAAATCTTAGCGTGCCGTAGCGTTTCGTCTACGTTCAATCAGCCGAAATTCATCTGGCGCTGAGCCGAACGTTCCGCCAGGCGCTTCAGTGTCGCGTTGAGCAGTACGCCATAAGCCGGCAGGAAGAAGATCATGCAGATCAGCACTTTGAAGCTGTAATCCACCAGCGCGATCTCCACCCAGTGGCTGGCCATGAACGGGTCCGGGCTCTTGTAAAAAGCGATAAAGAAGAACGCCAGCGTATCGCTGATGTTGCCGAGGAACATGGCACAGGCAGGCGCAATCCACCACTGTGGCAGTTTACGCAGGCGGTTAAACACGTGCACATCAAGGATCTGCCCCAGCGCATAGGCCATAAAGCTGGCGCAGGCGATACGCGCCACGAACAGATTGACCTCCTGCAGCGAAGCCCAGCCCTGCCACGCGCCCTGATAAAACACGCACGACACGATGTAGGAGATAAACAGCGCCGGAATCATCACCGCCAGGATAATGCGCCGTGCCAGCGGTGCGCCAAAAATACGCACGGTGAGATCGGTGGCGAGAAAAATAAACGGGAAGCTGAACGCACCCCAGGTGGTGTGGAAGCCGAAAATCTCGACCGGCAGTTGCACCAGATAGTTACTGGAGGTAATCACCAGCAGGTGAAACAGCGACAGCCAAAAGAGCGCATGCATGCGCTGACGAACAGAGAAGTTGATCATAAAGGCCTTTTTAGTAATGGGGTGAGGGAACCCATCCTCTTCATACTTCAGGTTTTATGTGCGTTGGCTGCGCCTGCTCACCCCAGTCACTTACTTCAGTAAGCTCCTGGGGTGAGCAGGCTTGCCGCCTTCCTAAAACCTGAATTATTTTGAGGAATTGGCAGAAACATTAAAAAATCGGACGGCATCTTAGCGTGTTGCGCAACAAATGCAATGGTTAATTTTAACGCAATCGTTCCCGGCTTGCGCGCGCGCGGTAGCGCGTTAGAATGAGCGCCCACCCTGAATAAAGACAGAGAATCATGAGCGATCCTTTTTCCGCTGCGGACCATACGCTTGATGCGCTTGGGCTGCGCTGCCCGGAGCCGGTGATGATGGTGCGCAAAACCGTGCGTAGCATGCAGGCGGGCGAAACGTTGCTGATTATCGCCGACGATCCGGCGACCACGCGTGATATTCCCGGCTTCTGCCGGTTTATGGAGCATCAGCTTCTGGCACAGCAGACCGAGAGCCTGCCGTACCAGTATCTGATCCAGAAAGGTGCGGATGCCTGATCGCGGTATCCGCGCGCCTCAGCGCTGACGTAGCAGGCGCAGCGCGTTGGCGGTGACCAGCGCGGTAGCGCCGGAATCGGCCAGCACCGCCAGCCACAGGCCGGTAAAGCCGAGCAGCGTGGTGACGAGGAAAATCGCCTTCAGCCCCAGCGCCAGCGCAATATTCTGACGGATAATGGCGCGCGTGCGCCGTGCCAGCTGCACGGTGCGCGGCAGAATCGCCAGGTTATTCTGCGTCAGAGCCGCATCGGCCGCTTCCAGCGCCACATCGGTGCCGCTGCCCATGGCAATCCCCAGCGTCGCGGCCTTCATGGCTGGCGCATCATTGATGCCATCACCGACCATCGCCAGCGGTTGCTGTTCGCCCAGTTCACGCACGGCGGCTACCTTATCCGCAGGCAACAGAGCAGCGCGATAGCTGATGCCGAGTTCGGCGGCAAGCGCGGCGGCGGCGCGCGGATTATCGCCGGTCAGCATCACGCTGCGAATTCCCAGCGCCTGCAGCGCCGCCAGCGCACTGCGCGCCTCCTCACGCAGCCGATCCTGCAGCGCCAGCAGCCCGAGCGGCTGTGCGTCGCGCAACAGCACCACCACGGTTTTGCCCTGTGCCTCCAGCTGCGCAATCTGCTGCTGCTGCGCGTCACTCAGCGCCGCCGCATCACGCGGCGCCAGCAGCTGGTGCATCACGCCGTCAATCTGCGCGCGAATGCCGCTGCCGGCCAGCGTTTGCTGATGCTGCGCCGGTGGAATCACCTGCTGCTGGCGCTGCGCTTCCGCCACTATCGCACGCGCCAGCGGATGGCCGGAGCCCTGCTCAATGGCGGCCGCGAGGCTAAGCAGCTGCTGCCGGGGCTCCGCGCCAAACGGCTGCACATCGGTAACCTGCGGTTTACCGGCGGTCAGGGTGCCGGTTTTATCAAACGCCAGGGCCTGCACCCGGCTGAGGCGTTCCAGCGCCGCGCCGCCTTTAATCAGCGCGCCCTGACGAGCCGCCGCCGCCAGGCCGGAGGTGATGGCGGCTGGCGTGGAGATCACCAGCGCGCACGGGCAGCCAATCAGCAGCAGCGTCAGCCCTTTGTAGATCCACGGCAGCCAGGCACCCAATCCGAGCAGCGGCGGCAGCACCATTACCAGCAGCGCCAGCAGCATGATGGCCGGCGTGTAGAGGCGGCTGAAGCGATCAATAAAACGCTCTACCGGCGCGCGGTGGCTTTCGGCCTCTTCAATCAGCTTCAGAATGCGGTCGATAGCGCTGTGGCCCGGCTGTGAGGTCACGCGCAGCGTCACCAGCCGATCCACGCTGGTGGCGCCTGCCATTACGGCATCGCCCGGCTGATGCGCCACCGGTAGCGATTCGCCGGTCAGCGCGCTCTCATCAAAGCTGGCGCTGACGTGCAGCAGCTCGGCATCGGCGGGCAGACGACCGCCTGCCGCCACCTCAATCACATCGCCGGGCTGCAGCGCCGCCAGTGCCACCTGCTCACGCTGTGCGCCATTGACGCGCGTGGCGGTGTCCGGACGCAGCGCCATCAGCGCGGTGACGCCACGGCGCGCCCGCGCGGCGGCATAGGCTTCCAGCCGTTCTCCCAGCTGAAACAGCAGCAACACCATGGCAGCTTCGGCGTGGGCGCCAATCACCAGCGCGCCCGCGGCGGCGAGGGTCATCAGGGTTTCAATGCTGAACGGTGAGCCGCTGCGTATGGCCTGCCACGCGCTGCGGGCTACCGGCACCAGACCGACCAGCGTGGTAAGCACAAACAGGCGATCGCCCCACAGCGGAGTGAGCTGGCTCAGCAGCCAGCTGGCGATCATCAACAGCGTGAGCAGTATGAGCGCCGCATTATCGCGCCAGCGGCGCGCCGCCGGTGCGGGGTTCTCAGTGGATTTCAGGTTAAAGCCGGCGTGGTTAACGGCCTGTTCGATAGCCGGACGAATATCGCTGTGCGCCTCCACCAGCAGATTTTCACTGGCGAATATCACCCGCGCGCTGGCGACCTGCGGCAGCTTTTGCACGGCGGTTTCGATTTTGCGGGCGCAGCTCGGGCAGTCCATGCCGGCAATCTGCCAGCGGAACTGATAGGACGCGGATGCGCGCCTGTCGCTGTCGGCGTCGCCGCCGCCGGGACTGTCGTCATCGCTGGTGCAGCAGCCGCAATCACTGGACGCGGCCACCGGCTGCGCGGCGGAAATCTTCAGGGATGCAGGCTGAACGCTGCGTACCGCGCACAGCGGTTTTGGCTGACGGTGTGATTTGCCACAGCGGCAAGAGTGGGCATGTTGATGCATGTGACCTCCGGTTGCAGAAGCGGGCCGATGCCCGCAGTCTGCATGCTACACTCTGGAGTGGACTCCAGAGTCAAGCGGTGAGGTCAATTTTTTCAGTACAGCCACAGTGAACGCACAATCATGAAGTGACCGGCGAAGTAGCAGGCGGCGACAATCGCGCTGTCAGCGCTGAAGCGGCGGCGATAGTGCGAGATAAACCACACGATGTTAGCCAGCAACAGCAGTACGGCACCGACCAGCAGCGAGAAACTGTAATCGGTCGGACGGAAGAAGTAATTTTCCGCCGCCATCCAGTTCATCACCAGCGTCATACCAATCAGCGTACAGATCGGCCAGCGCAGCGTATCCAGTTTTGACCAGATAATGGCGATCACGATGATACCAATCACCAGGAAGGTGAGCGGAATCGGCCAGAAGAAGCTCATGGTCATGTGCGCGGCAAAGCTGATGGTGTACAGCAGATGCGAGAGGAAAAACGCCCCGAGCGCATACAGCATCTGCTGGCGCGGCAGCAGGGTTAACGCATCACCCACCAGCGTGGCGACCAGGCCAGCCAGAATCAGGTAGTCGGTGGTATTAAGCGTGGGCGCCTGCCACGCCCAGGCAACCAGCAACAGCAGCGTTACGGGTTTGAACAGCCAGCGCTGCCACTGCGGGCCGCGGTAGGAGGCATCGACATACAGCCAACCGGAAAAAAGGACTGCAAGGAAAGACCAAAGCATTTTTTCTCCCTTTTGTGAACGTGTCGCCCACATTGATGAATTTTCCCAAAATCGCGATCTCAGTTTAAGTTACTGGCGGCAAATGTGACAATCGGGCAACTCTGGTTGTATGCTTTGGCGTCTTTTATCTGTTAACCCCCGACGTAAAGTGCGAGAGAAAACATGAGCAAACCACCGCTAATCTTTTTTATCGTCCTGGCTGTTATTGCCGTGCTGGCAACCCGTCAGTTTATCAAGCAGCGCCGCGAAGCCGCGGTCAATGACGCTTCACCGGTGCGCTCACTGAGTGTGGAAGTGAAGACCAAGCGTGAGTTTCCGGCACCCAATCGCCGTTCGCGTCAGCGTGAAGAGATTGTGGCGGAAGAGATGAAGTATGAAGCCTGGTTCCATCCGCTGAATGGCGCCGGTGATTTTAAGGTCAACGTCAGCGCCAGCGATTATCACCAGATGGACAAAGGCGTAAAGGGCGAGCTGAAAATGCAGGGCACGCGCTTTGTCAGCTTTACCCCGGCGCAGTAGGCCTTAAAGCGCCCGGGGCTGATGCCGCGCGTTACGACGGATAGTGCTTTTTCTGCCACGCCAGCAGTTCAAATACGCCAAAGAAGAAGATTTTCGCCTGCGTGGCGCGGCTCAGCTTTGGCGCGTCCTTCGGTTGCGTGGCGCGCAGCAGTACCAGCTGCAGGCCGTGCATCACCACCATAAAGAACAGCGCGACGTGGACAAAATAACGCAGCGGCGTCGGGAAGGGGTGCACCAGATTCAGCAGCAGAAATGCCCAGACGCAAATCATCAGCAAACGTCCCAGATTAAGCCACATCGTCGGTCTCCTGTTGGCGTTGATAAAGGCGATAGGCCACCTGGCCGGCAATCTTCTCGCGATACAGATCCCAGTTAGCCGGTGCCAGCGGGGTGCCGTGCTCCACTTCGCTCTCAACATAAATCAGCGCGTGGGCGGCGAGCCAGCCATTGTTCTCCAGCAGCGTCAGCGTCTCCTGCAGCAGGCCTTTGCGAAACGGTGGATCAACAAACACCACGTCAAACGGCTCGCCCGGCTGGCTCAGCCACTGCAGCGTATTGGTCTGGATCACGCTGGCGTTCGTGGCGCGCAGCGTGTGCAGGTTTTGCGTCAGCTGCTGCGCCACGTTGCGCTCCAGCTCCAGCAGGGTCGCGGAGGCGGCATAGCGCGACAGCGCTTCCAGGCCCAGCGCGCCGCTGCCGGCAAAGCAGTCGAGACAGCGCGCCTGCTGGATATCCGGCGCCAGCCAGTTGAATAGCGTTTCACGCACGCGATCGGTGGTCGGGCGCAGGCCGGCGCTGTCCGGCACCGGCAATTTGCGGCCGCGCCACTGTCCGCCAATCAGGCGAATCTGGCCGGCAGCGCCGCTGTTGCGGGGGGATTTACTCATTTCGCTCACAACTCGTCATAATTTGTTGCGTAGTTTAACGGGCGTAGCAGGCAGAAGAAACGTTAAAAAAGGGTGCTGTGGTGCGCTGGCAGGAAAGTGTTAGACTACTAAGTTGATAATGCGGACGTAATTGCCTGATTTTTACGCCGCTCACGCGCGAAAAAGTGAATTTTTTATCCCCTGGGAACAGCGTGCTACCGGGAATAAGCCATCGAGGAGTGTGGTCACACAATGGCAAAAGAGAAAAAACGCGGCTTTTTTTCCTGGCTGGGCTTTGGCAAAGAAGAGCAGCCGCCAGCGGAAGAGCAGGCGCAGCAGCCGACAGAACAACCGGCACCCGCCGCTGAAGAGAGCGCGTTAGCAAGCGCCGAAGCGCAGGCCGCCGAAACCGTGATCGTCACCGAACAGGTGGCAGAGCAGCAGGCTGAATCACCGGTTCACGCCGACGCGGCAACGCATCCCGTCGCGGAAGCAGAATCCGAATCCGACGCTAACGCTGATGATGCAGAAATCACGGCGGTCAGCGCGATTGAAGAAGAGGTACTGCCGGAAGATCATCCGCAGCCGGAGGCGATGCCGGTTGAAGAGGAGCCGCAGGCTGAAGAACTGATTGTTGAAGCACCGGTGTTATCTGAGGAACCTCAGCCAGAGGACGCCGAGGACGCAGACGCACCGCTGAGCGATGAAGAGCTGGAAGCGCTGGCGTTAGCGGAAACCTATGCCGAAGATGCAGCCGAAGAGAGCACGGCGCCAGACACCGTGAGCGATCTGCCGCTGGCGGCCGCGCCGATTGTGGCCCAGGAGCAGGAGCGCCCCACCAAAGAGGGCTTCTTTGCCCGCCTGAAACGCAGCCTGGTTAAAACGCGTGAAAATCTTGGCTCCGGCTTTATCAGCCTGTTCCGCGGTAAGAAAATCGATGACGAGCTGTTTGAAGAGCTGGAAGAGCAGCTGCTGATTGCCGACGTCGGCGTGGAAACCACGCGCCGCATCATCACCAGCCTGACGCAGCAGGCCAGCCGTAAACAGCTGCGCGATGCCGAAGCACTGTATGGCCTGCTGAAGGCCGAAATGGCCGGCATTCTGGAAAAGGTTGATGCCCCGCTGGATGTGGCGGGCAAAACGCCGTTCGTTATCCTGATGGTTGGCGTTAACGGCGTGGGCAAAACCACTACCATCGGTAAGCTGGCGCGTCAGTATCAGGCACAGGGCAAGTCCGTCATGCTGGCGGCGGGTGACACCTTCCGCGCGGCGGCGGTGGAACAGCTGCAGGTGTGGGGCCAGCGCAACAATATTCCGGTCGTCGCCCAGCACACCGGCGCGGATTCCGCATCGGTGATTTTTGACGCCATCCAGGCGGCAAAATCGCGCCACGTTGACGTGCTGATCGCTGATACTGCCGGACGCCTGCAGAACAAAGCGCACCTGATGGAAGAGCTGAAAAAAATCACCCGCGTGATGAAGAAGCTGGACGAAGACGCGCCGCATGAGGTGATGCTGACACTCGACGCCAGCACCGGCCAGAACGCCATCAGCCAGGCGAAGCTGTTCCACGAAGCGGTCGGCCTGACCGGCATCACCCTGACCAAGCTTGACGGCACCGCAAAAGGTGGCGTGATCTTCTCGGTTGCCGATCAGTTTGGCATTCCGATTCGTTATATCGGTGTCGGGGAAGGCATCGAAGATTTACGGCCGTTTAAGGCCGCCGATTTTATTGAGGCACTGTTTGCCCGAGAGGAATAATTGGCATGATTCGCTTTGAAGAGGTCAGTAAGGCTTATCTGGGAGGACGCCAGGCGCTACAGGGCGTGGATTTCCATCTGCGCCCCGGTGAGATGGCTTTCCTGACCGGCCACTCAGGGGCGGGGAAAAGTACCTTACTGAAGCTGATTTGTGGCATTGAGCGCCCGAGCGCCGGGCAGATCTGGTTCAGCGGTCACGATATTTCCCGGCTGCGTCACAGCGAAGTGCCTTTTCTGCGCCGCCAGATCGGCATGATTTTCCAGGATCACCACCTGCTGATGGATCGTTCGGTCTACGACAACGTGGCGATCCCGCTGATTATTTCCGGTGCCAGCGGCGAGGATATTCGTCGTCGCGTGTCAGCGGCGCTGGATAAAGTCGGCCTGCTCGACAAAGCGAAAAGTTATCCGATTCAGCTCTCAGGGGGTGAACAGCAGCGCGTCGGCATCGCCCGCGCGGTGGTGAACAAACCGGCGGTACTGCTGGCGGATGAACCGACCGGTAACCTCGATAACGCGCTGTCGGAAGACATTTTGCGCCTGTTTGAAGAGTTCAACCGCGTGGGCGTCACGGTGCTGATGGCGACGCACGACATCGGGCTGATCGCACGCCGCAATTATCGCGTGATGACGCTTAATCAGGGACGTCTGCACGGAGGCCACGATGGTCAATAAACGTAATAAGCGTCCGGCGGCGCCGAAAGCGGCGAAGCAGCCGTCAAAGAGCAAAGCGCTGAAGGGCGGCTGGCAGGAGCAGTGGCGCTATGCGTGGCGCGGTACGCTGTCCGACATGTATCGTCAGCCGCTGGCGACGCTGCTGACGGTGATGGTGATCGCGATTTCGCTGACGCTACCCAGCGTGTGCTACATGGTGTGGAAAAACGTCAGTCAGGCCGCCGCGCAGTGGTATCCGGCGCCGCAGCTGACGGTCTACCTCGACAAAGCGCTGGATGACACCGCGGCAGAGAACGTGACCGCCGAGCTGAAAAAGCTCGATGGCGTGGACAAAGTGAATTACCTGACGCGCGAAGAGGCGCAAAGCGAGTTCCGCAACTGGTCCGGCTTTGGTGGCGCGATGGATATGCTGGAGCAGAACCCGCTGCCGGCGGTGGCGATCATCACGCCGAAGCTGAACTTCCAGAATTCCGATACCATGGCCAATCTGCGCGATCGCGTGGCGAAAGTGCAGGGCGTGGATGAAGTGCGCATGGATGACAGCTGGTTTGCGCGTTTAGCCGCGCTCACCGGGCTGGTGGGCCAGGTGGCGTCAATGATCGGCCTGCTGATGGTGGTGGCGGTGTTCCTGGTGATTGGCAACAGCGTGCGTCTCAGCATCTTTGCCCGGCGCGACACCATCAACGTGCAGAAGCTGATTGGTGCGACCGATGGCTTTATTCTGCGACCGTTCCTGTACGGCGGCGCGCTGCTCGGTTTAAGCGGTGCGGTGCTGTCGCTGATTCTGTCGGAAGTGCTGGTGCTGCGCCTGCAGTCAGTGGTGGCGCAGGTCGCCTCGGTGTTCGGCACCAGCTTCGCGCTGGAAGGCTTCTCGTGGGATGAAGGCCTGCTGCTGCTGTTAATCGCGGCCATCATCGGCTGGATTGCCGCGTGGCTGGCGACGGTGCAACATTTACGTCGTTTTACGCCGCAGTAACCCATAGCAACGATTTTTTGATATACTCTTCCTCTGCTGCCGACGACCTGGGAGCAGAGGAATCCTCCGATTTTCCCCGCCGTCATCTGTGTGTAAAATATTCACTGCTATAATTGAACTTGTGGATAACTTTGACGTCCAAGTAGCACAGATTGCTTTTGGTTTTCACGCGTCGTTGACATAAGGTAACGTCTGCGTAAGGAAACGTGCAGCAAGTCCATTGAATTTGTGAGGGTTTGAATGACCAAAGAAATGCAAACTTTAGCGATTGCTCCTCTGGGCAACCTGGAATCTTACGTCCGGGCTGCTAACAACTGGCCGGTATTAACGGCAGAAGAGGAAAAAGCACTGGCTGAGCGGCTGCATTACCAGGGCGATCTGGATGCAGCAAAGACGCTGATCCTGTCTCACCTGCGCTTTGTTGTTCATATCGCTCGTAACTACGCCGGTTACGGCCTGCCGCAGGCGGACCTGATCCAGGAAGGTAACATCGGCCTGATGAAGGCGGTGCGTCGCTTCAACCCGGAAGTCGGGGTGCGTCTGGTGTCGTTTGCCGTGCACTGGATCAAAGCGGAGATTCACGAGTACGTGCTGCGTAACTGGCGTATCGTGAAAGTTGCCACCACCAAAGCACAGCGCAAACTGTTCTTTAACCTGCGTAAAACCAAGCAGCGTCTCGGCTGGTTCAACCAGGATGAAGTCGAAATGGTGGCGCGCGAGCTGGGTGTCAGCAGCAAAGACGTGCTGGAAATGGAGTCGCGCATGGCGGCCCAGGACATGACCTTCGACATGTCGTCTGATGATGATGCGGGCGAAGGCAAGCCGATGGCACCGGTGCTGTATCTGCAGGATAAAACCTCTGACTTTGCCGACGGCATCGAAGAGGATAACTGGGATGCGCACGCCGCTGACAAGCTGAGCGACGCAATGCTGAGCCTCGATGAGCGTAGCCAGCACATCATCCGTGCCCGCTGGCTGGATGACGACAACAAAACCACGCTGCAGGAGCTGGCCGATCAGTACGGTGTGTCCGCCGAGCGCGTGCGTCAGCTGGAAAAGAACGCCATGAAGAAACTGCGTATGGCGATTGAAGCCTGATCAACGGCTGACAGATAAAGGGGGCGACCAGCGGGTCGCCCTTTTTTATGCACGCAATAAGCGCGGCGATGCAGGATCTGTGCGGATTGCAGCGCGGTCGCCATGAATGGCGACCCTACAGGACACGCATTCATATACATCGTTAATTACGACCCCACGCAATCTGTACACTCGTTCGCATTCCCCGTAGGATGCGCATTCATGCGCACCGTTAATCACGCTCCTGCGCCACATACGTATTCATGCGCACCGCTCTGCACGGCGTAAAATCGTCGCTTAACGCACCCAACCGTCGCTCTGCGCGCGGAAACCACATGCCTGCATAAACGCCGCGCGCACGCGCTGATCGTCTTCCCCGTCATCAGCAACCCACCAGTGATCGAGCGCGCTGTTCTGCGCGATCGTCTCTTCCAGCAGATATTGCCCAACGCCGCGCCGCCGCGTGACTTCACGCACTTCCAGATGCGTAATCTTGCCCAGCGTGCCGCGAATCTCCAGCCGCAGCGCCCCGAGCAGCCGATCGTTAAAGCGCGCCGCATACAGCCGCTGTGTGTCACTGAGGCTGGCTTCCAGCTGCGCGATATCCTGCTGCGGCCAGACTTTGGCCAAATCCAGTCGATCCTGCGGCGTCAGCGTGCTGATGCGCTGAATAGTGAGCTTCATAACCCTTACCTGTACTGGCAGAAAGGCCTTAGTGTAGCGAATTTAGACAGTCAGAGCGCTGTCACTTTTTTGCGATGAAAATAGGTCAAATGCCAGCCGCTTTGCCAGGATTGTGGAGTAAGCCAGCATCGATCGTTGAAAAAGCCAGCATAACACGCTGGCCTGGTGGTGAAAAACCGGCCATAAAAACCAGAGTAATCTGCTGTTCTGCTCAGCTTTTACTGAATATGTCAGTTGATTTACAGAAGAAAGTTCCTGTTTAATAACCTGAAAAATAAAGCCTTCTTAACAAAAAATGCCAGAAAAGAGTGCTAACTCATTATTCTCAAATCAGTTTTCCTCTTTGACTGGCAGAAAATAACCAATCACAACAGACACGACACAACAGATGGGGAAGTTCGCATGAAAATGAGTAAAGGACGCGCATTACTGGCGGGTTGCGTGGCGCTGGCGATGAGCCATGCGGTACTGGCGAAAGACATCAAAATTGCGATTGTCGGTGCGGCAACCGGTCCGGTGGCGCAGTACGGTGACATGCAGTTCACCGGTGCAGCCCAGGCAATCAAGGACATCAACGCTAAAGGCGGCGTGAACGGCGACAAGCTGGTCGGCGTAGAATATGACGACGCCTGTGACCCGAAACAGGCGGTCGCGGTCGCCAACAAAGTGGTCAATGACGGCATCAAATACGTTATCGGCCACCTGTGCTCTTCCTCCACTCAGCCGGCATCAGACATTTATAACGATGAAGGCATTCTGATGATCACCCCGGCGGCGACCGCGCCTGAACTGACCGCGCGTGGCTATGCCGACGTAATGCGTACCACCGGTCTGGATTCCGATCAGGGCCCGACCGCTGCCAACTACATCCTCGATCAGATCAAACCAAAACGCATTGCCGTGGTGCATGACAAGCAGCAGTACGGTCAGGGCCTGGCGGAATCCGTGCAGAAAACCCTGAAGGCCAAAGGTGGCAACGTGGTGCTGTTCGAAGGGATCACCGCGGGCGATAAAGACTTCTCCACGCTGATCGCGCGCCTGAAGAAAGAAAACGTCGACTTCGTTTACTACGGCGGTTACTACCCGGAGCTGGGCCAGATTCTGCGTCAGGCCAAAACGGCCGGTCTGAAAGCCGGCTTTATGGGGCCGGAAGGCGTGGGCAACGCTTCCCTGTCTAACATCGCGGGTGATGCGTCTGAAGGCCTGTACGTGACGCTGCCGAAGCGTTACGACCAGCTGCCAGACAACAAGGCGATTGTTGACGCGATCAAAGCCAACAGCGCATCAAACCGCAAAGATCCAACCGGTCCGTTCGTCTGGACCACCTATGCGGCTATTCAGTCGCTGGTAGCGGGCATTGAGCGCAGCAAAAGCGATGAGCCTGATGCGATTGCTAAAAACCTGAAAGAAGGTGCGCCGGTGCCCACCGTGATGGGTAAACTGAGCTGGGACCAGAAGGGCGATCTGAAGGGCTTCGAGTTTGGCGTCTTCAAATGGCACAAAGACGGTTCTTCTACCGCGGTTAAGTAATTAGCGTCTGAATTGTCCCTCTCCTGATGGGCGAGGGCAGGGTGCGACACCGCGCGCACGCGCTGAATGAGGCGCTGTGACGCGGTGCTCTCTCCCTAACCCGGTGCCGACCGCACCGGGGATTTCCCGTTTACATGCAGGTCCTCACTATGTCCGAGCAGTTTCTCTATTTCATTCAGCAGATGTTCAACGGGGTCACCCTCGGGAGCACCTACGCGCTGATCGCCATCGGTTACACCATGGTTTACGGCATCATCGGCATGATCAACTTCGCCCACGGCGAGGTGTACATGATCGGTAGCTATGTCTCCTTTATCGTGATCGCCGCCCTGATGATGATGGGCATCGACACCTCGTGGCTGATGATTGCCGCCGGGTTCGTGATGGCGGTGATTATCTCCAGCGCCTACGGCTGGAGCATCGAGCGCGTGGCGTATAAGCCGGTGCGTTCTTCCAAACGCCTGATCGCGCTGATCTCGGCGATTGGTATGTCGATCTTTCTGCAGAACTACGTCAGCCTGACGCAGGGCTCGCGCGATATGGCGCTGCCCAGCCTGATCACCGGCCAGTGGACGCTGGGTGAGAGCAACGGCTTTGCCGCCACGCTCACCACCATGCAACTGGTTATCTGGGTGGTCACCTTCCTTGCGATGCTGGCGCTGACGCTGTTCATTCGCTATTCGCGCATGGGCCGCGCCTGCCGTGCCTGCGCCGAAGACCTGAAAATGGCCAGCCTGCTGGGTATTAACACCGACCGCGTGATCTCGCTGACCTTTGTGATCGGCGCGGCGATGGCGGCCGTGGCTGGCGTGCTGCTGGGGCAGTTTTACGGCTCCATCAACCCGTTCATCGGCTTTATGGCTGGCATGAAAGCCTTTACCGCGGCGGTACTGGGCGGCATCGGCAGCATTCCGGGCGCAATGATTGGCGGCCTGGTGCTGGGCATTGCGGAAGCGCTGACGTCAGCCTATCTGTCGACCGAATATAAAGACGTGGTGTCGTTCGCACTGCTGATCGTGGTGCTGCTGGTGATGCCAACCGGTATCCTGGGCCGTCCGGAGGTGGAGAAAGTATGAAACGCCTCGGTCTGGTTAACGCCGTGGTCTCCACGGTGATGCTGCTGGTGCTCGCCAGCTTCTTTATGGGCATGCGCCTCGATCTCGATGGCACCAAACTGGTGGTGGCGAATGCAGGTGCCGTGCGCTGGAACTGGATTTTCCTCGGCTGCGCGGTGGTGTTTGTGTTCCAGCTGCTGCGACCGTTGCTGCAGGGCAAGTTCAAACGCAGTGGCAAGGGGCTGGTGCTGCCGGGTTTTGACGGTTCGACACCAAAACAAAAACTGCTGATGCTGCTGGTGATTGTTGCCGCCGTCGCCTGGCCTTTCTTCGTGTCGCGCGGCAGCGTGGATATCGCCACCCTGACGCTGATCTACGTGATGCTCGGCCTCGGCCTGAATGTGGTGGTGGGCTTGTCCGGCCTGCTGGTGCTGGGCTACGGCGGCTTTTACGCCATCGGTGCTTACACCTTTGCGCTGCTGAATCACTATTACGGCTTTGGCTTCTGGGAAAGTCTGCCGCTGGCCGGTATCGTCGCCGGTGCCTTTGGCCTGCTGCTTGGCTTCCCGGTGCTGCGGCTGCGCGGTGACTATCTGGCGATTGTGACGCTGGGTTTCGGTGAGATCGTGCGTATTCTGCTGCTGAACAGCACATCGATTACCGGCGGTCCCAACGGTATTGCGCAGATCCCCAAGCCGAGCCTGTTTGGCATTGAATTTGGCCGGCGCGTCAGCGAAGGTGGCTGGACCACCTTCCACGATCTGACGGGCCTGGCGTACGATCCCAATCACCGCGTGATTTTCCTCTATCTGGTGTCGCTGCTGCTGGTGGTGCTGACGCTGTTCGTCATCAACCGTCTGCTGCGCATGCCGCTGGGGCGCGCGTGGGAAGCGCTGCGTGAAGATGAGATCGCCTGCCGCTCGCTCGGTCTCAGCCCGACGCGCATCAAGCTGACGGCCTTTACCATCAGCGCGGTGTTCGCCGGTTTTGCCGGTACGCTGTTTGCCGCGCGTCAGGGCTTTGTCAGCCCGGAATCCTTCACTTTTGTCGAGTCCGCGTTTGTGCTGGCGATTGTGGTGCTGGGCGGCATGGGTTCGCAGCTGGCGGTGATCCTGGCCGCGGTGCTGCTGGTGGTCTCGCGCGAGCTGATGCGTGATTTGAACGAGTACAGCATGCTGGTGCTCGGTGGGTTGATGGTGCTGATGATGATCTGGCGTCCGCAGGGGCTGCTGCCGATGAAGCGTCCGCACCTGAAGCTGAAACAGGCAAAACAAGGAGAGCAGGCATGAGTCAGCCTTTATTAGCCGTTGAAGGCCTGATGATGCGCTTCGGCGGCCTGCTGGCCGTCAACAACGTGGCGCTGGAACTGCATCCGCAGGAGATCGTCTCGCTGATTGGCCCGAACGGGGCGGGGAAAACCACGGTATTCAACTGCCTGACCGGTTTCTATAAGCCAACCGGCGGCACCATCAAACTGCGCGATCAGCAGTTGCAGGGGTTGCCGGGGCAGAAAATTGCGCGCATGGGCGTGGTGCGAACCTTCCAGCACGTGCGCCTGTTCCGTGAGATGACGGTGATTGAAAACCTGCTGGTGGCACAGCATCAGCACCTGAAAAGCGGCGTGTTCTCCGGGCTGTTTAAAACCCCGGCGTTCCGGCGTGGCGAGAGCGAAGCGCTGGACCGCGCGGCCAGCTGGCTGGAGCGCATTGGTCTGCTGGATCTGGCTAACCGCCAGGCCGGCAACCTGGCTTACGGCCAGCAGCGCCGGCTGGAGATCGCCCGCTGCATGGTGACGCGTCCGGAAATCCTGATGCTCGACGAACCGGCTGCCGGCCTCAACCCGCGCGAAACGCACGAGCTGGATGAGCTGATCGCCGAACTGCGCGGCGAGCACAAAGTGACGGTGCTGCTGATTGAACACGATATGAAGCTGGTGATGGGCATTTCTGACCGCATTTATGTGGTGAATCAGGGAACGCCGCTGGCCAACGGTACGCCGGAAGAGGTGCGTAACAACCCGGATGTGATCCGTGCTTATTTAGGTGAGGCGTAACATGGCGAACCCGATTTTAACTTTGCAGGGCGTCAGCGCGCACTATGGCCCGATTCAGGCACTGCACAACATCAATCTGCACATCAGCCAGGGCGAGATCGTCACGCTGATTGGCGCTAACGGCGCAGGCAAAACCACGCTGCTCGGTACGCTGTGTGGCGAACCGCGCGCCACCAGCGGCACCATCACCTTTGATGGCAAAACCATTACCGACTGGCAGACGGCAAAAATCATGCGTGAAGCGATCGCTATCGTGCCGGAAGGCCGGCGCGTGTTTTCGCGCATGACGGTGGAAGAGAACCTGGCGATGGGCGGTTTCTTCGCCACGCGCCAGCAGTATCAGGAGCGCATTGAGCGCGTTTATCAGCTGTTCCCGCGGCTGGCGGAGCGCAAAATGCAGCGCGCCGGCACCATGTCCGGTGGTGAGCAGCAGATGCTGGCGATTGGCCGCGCGCTCATGAGCCAGCCGCGCCTGCTGCTGCTGGACGAGCCGTCGCTGGGTCTGGCGCCGATCATTATCCAGCAGATTTTCGACACCATCGAACAGCTGCGTAAAGAGGGCATGACCATCTTCCTCGTCGAGCAGAACGCCAACCAGGCGCTGAAGCTGGCCGATCGTGGCTACGTGCTGGAGAACGGTCACGTAGTGCTGGAGGACAGCGGCGAAGCGTTGTTATCGAATGAAGCGGTGCGAAGCGCGTATTTGGGCGCCTGACCTGGCTGTGATCATGACGCTGGTGCGGTGATTTGCCCTCACCCTAACCCTCTCCCGCACGCGGGAGAGGGAACCGTACGGCAGCGTTTTTCAGGCCGGGTTGCTATCCTGTCATTCTCCCGGACCTCTCTCCCTGTAAAAAAGCATCAGCACGCACCGCCTTTCATCTCCCTCTCCCCATGGTTGAAGACATCAGCGCGCACCATCTTTCATCCCCCTCTCCCCGTGGGAGAGGGCCGGGGTGAGGGCATCAGCGCGCACCGTCTTTCATCTCCCTCTCCCTGTGGGAGAGGGCCGGGGTGAGGGCATCAGCACGCACTACCCCGTCACACTCCCGTCATAATCCTGTTATTTTTCCGTCATTTCCTCGTGTCATGTTACTTCGCGAACAAAAAATGCGTGATATCGCGCGCGCCACAAGCACAGGAAACCCTTATGTCCGCTTTTACGCTTCGTCCCCGCCTGATGAGTCTGCTGCTCGGTCTGGCGATCAGCGGTAATGCGCTGGCTGCTACCGAAATCCCTTTCTGGCACTCCATGGAAGGCGAGTTAGGCAAAGAAGTCGATTCTCTGGCACAGCGTTTTAATCAGGCTCACCCGGATTACAAAATCGTGCCGACCTACAAAGGCAACTACGAGCAGAGCCTGGCCGCGGGTATCGCTGCGGTGCGCAGCGGTAAAGCACCGGCCATTCTGCAGGTTTACGAAGTGGGCACCGCCACCATGATGGCCTCGAAAGCCATCGTGCCGGTGCATCAAGTGTTTAAAGATGCCGGCGTGCCGATGGACCCGAAACAGTTTGTCCCCGCCGTGGCCGGTTACTACAGCGACAGCAACGGCCAGCTGATCTCACAGCCGTTCAACAGCTCCACGCCGGTGCTGTACTACAACAAAGACGCGTTCAAAAAAGCCGGTCTCAACCCGGATCAGCCACCGAAAACCTGGCAGGCGCTGGCGCAGGACGCGGCTGCGCTGCGTAAAGCCGGCATGAGCTGCGGTTACGCCAGCGGCTGGCAGGGCTGGATTCAGATCGAAAACTTCAGCGCCTGGCATGGGCTGCCGGTGGCGACCAAAAACAACGGCTTTGACGGTACCGACGCGGTGCTGGAGTTCAACAAGCCGGTGCAGGTGCGCCACATTCAGCTGCTGGAAGAGATGAACAAGAAAGGTGATTTCACCTACTTTGGCCGTAAAGATGAGTCGACGTCCAAGTTCTATAACGGCGACTGCGGTATCACCACTGCTTCGTCCGGTTCGCTGGCCGACATTAAGCATTACGCCAAATTTAACTTCGGCGTGGGCATGATGCCGTACGATGACACCGTGCCGAACGCACCGCAGAACGCCATTATCGGTGGTGCCAGCCTGTGGGTGATGAAAGGCAAAGATGCCGCCACCTACAAAGGCGCGGCGGAGTTCATGAAGTTCCTCGCCCAGCCGGATATCGCGGCGGAATGGCACCAGAAAACCGGTTATCTGCCGATCACCACTGCAGCCTATGAACTGACCAAACAGCAGGGTTTCTATGACAAAAACCCGGGCGCGGACATCGCCACGCGCCAGATGCTGAATAAAGATCCGCTGCCGTTCACCAAAGGGATGCGTCTGGGCAACATGCCGCAGATTCGTACCATCGTTGACGAAGAGCTGGAAGGCGTGTGGACCGGCAAACAGTCGCCACAGGCGGCGCTGGACAACGCGGTGAAACGCGGCAACGAACTGCTGCGTCGCTTTGAACAGCAAGTGAAGTAACTCCGTAATGGCGGGATGGACGTGCATGTCCGTCCCGCAGTCTCTTTCTGACGAGCCTGCTATGTCCTCATCATCACGTCCGGTTTTCCGCGCCCGTTTGTTGCCGTATCTGCTGGTGGCGCCGCAGCTGGCGATCACCGCGATCTTTTTTCTCTGGCCCGCCGGAGAGGCGCTGTGGTATTCGCTGCAAAGCATCGATCCGTTTGGCATCTCCAGCACGTTTGTTGGCCTGGATAACTTCCGCCGCCTGTTCAGTGACGACTACTACCTTGATTCATTCTGGACCACCCTCGTGTTTAGCGCGCTGGTGACGGTATGCGGCATGACGTTCTCGCTGCTGCTGGCGGCGCTGGTGGATTACGTTATCCGGCTGAAAAAGCTCTACCAGACGCTGCTGTTGCTGCCGTATGCGGTGGCACCGGTGGTCGCGGCAGTGCTGTGGATGTTCCTGTTCAATCCGGGGCTGGGGCTGTTCAGCCATCTGCTGAACCAGATGGGTTACAACTGGAACTACGCGCAAAACAGCGGTCAGGCGATGTTCCTGATTGTACTTGCGTCGATCTGGCAGCAAATGAGCTACAACTTCCTGTTTTTCTTCGCCGCGCTGCAGTCGATTCCCAAATCGCTGGTGGAAGCCGCGGCGATTGACGGTGCCGGACCGGTGCGCCGTTTCTTTAACCTGTCGCTGCCGCTGATTACGCCGGTCAGCTTTTTCCTGCTGGTGGTGAATCTGGTTTACGCCTTTTTCGACACCTTCCCGGTGATTGATGCCGCTACCGGCGGTGGGCCGGTTCAGGCCACCACCACGCTGATCTACAAAATCTACCGCGAAGGCTTCACCGGGCTCGATCTCTCATCGTCCGCTGCGCAGTCGGTGGTGCTGATGCTGCTGGTTATCGGCCTGACCATTCTGCAACTCCGCTTTGTCGAGCGTAAGGTGCAATACCAATGATTGAGAATCGACGCGGGCTGGATATCTTCGCCCACACGCTGCTGATCCTCGGCGTACTGACTATTCTGTTCCCGCTGTACGTGGCGTTTGTCGCCGCGACGCTGGATAACGACGCGGTGTATCAGGTGCCGATGACGCTGGTGCCGGGCCCGCACCTGATCGACAACATCACTCACATCTGGCGCGATGGCGTCAACGGCAGCGCGGCGTTTGGCCTGATGATGCTGAACAGCCTGATCATGGCGCTGGGCATCACCGTGGGCAAAATCACGGTGTCGATGCTGTCGGCGTTTGCGCTGGTGTGGTTTCGCTTTCCGCTGCGCACGCTGTTTTTCTGGCTGATCTTCATCACCCTGATGCTGCCGGTAGAAGTGCGTATTTTCCCGACGGTGGAGGTGATCTCCACGCTGCACATGCTGGACAGCTACAGCGGCTTAACGCTGCCGCTGATGGCCTCTGCGACCGCCACCTTTCTGTTCCGCCAGTTCTTTATGTCGCTGCCGGATGAGCTGATCGAAGCGGCGCGCATTGACGGCGCCAGTCCGATGCGTTTTTTCTGGGATATCGTGCTGCCGCTGTCAAAAACCAATCTCGCCGCGCTGTTTGTCATCACCTTTATTTACGGCTGGAACCAGTATCTGTGGCCGCTGCTGATCATCAACGATGCCGGCCTGAGCACTGCCGTGGCGGGGGTGAAAAGTATGATCAACACCAGCGGCGGTCCGACGCAGTGGAACGAAGTGATGGCGGCGATGTTATTAACCCTGATCCCACCGGTGGTGGTGGTGCTTGTGATGCAGCGCGCCTTTGTGCGCGGCCTGGTGGAGAGTGAGAAATAGATGGCAGCGGTAACCCTTCAGACCGTAACGAAATCGTACGACGGCAAAAACCAAATCATTCAGCCGCTGAACATCACCATCAATGACGGTGAATTTATGGTGATGGTCGGCCCATCCGGCTGTGGAAAATCGACGCTGCTGCGCATGGTGGCCGGGCTGGAGCGCGTCACGTCCGGCGATATCTACATTGATGATCGGCGCGTCACCGACATGGAGCCGAAAGATCGCGGCATCGCCATGGTGTTCCAGAATTACGCGCTCTACCCACACATGACGGTGGGAGAAAACATGGCTTACGGCCTGAAGATCCGCGGCATGGGCAAAGAGCAGATCAGCCAGCGGGTAATGGATGCAGCGCGCAGTCTGGAGCTTGATCACCTGCTGCAGCGCCGTCCGCGCGAGCTTTCCGGCGGCCAGCGGCAGCGTGTGGCCATGGGCCGCGCCATCGTGCGTGAACCGGCGGTGTTTCTGTTTGATGAGCCGCTGTCGAACCTGGATGCGCGCCTGCGCGTGCAGATGCGTCTGGAGCTGCAGCAGCTGCATCGCCGGCTGAAAACCACCAGCCTGTACGTCACCCACGATCAGGTTGAAGCGATGACGCTGGCCGAGCGCGTGATGGTGATGAACAAAGGCGTGGTGGAGCAGGTGGGCACGCCGGTGGAGGTGTATGAGCGTCCGGCCAGCCAGTTTGTGGCATCGTTTATCGGCGCACCGGCAATGAACCTGCTGCCCGGGCAGATCAACAGTGACGGCACGCGCTTTACGCTCGACGCGCTCAACAGCCTGCCGCTCGGTACAGGTAAAGCGCGATGGGCCAACCGTCCGCTGACGCTCGGCATTCGTCCGGAACATATTCAGCTCAGCAGCCGTGAAGCCGGCGGTGTGCCGCTGGTGGTGGATACGCTGGAGATCCTCGGCGCGGACAATCTTGCGCACGGGCATATTGGCAACACGCGGCTGGTGGTGCGTTTGCCGCACAGCGAGCGGCCGCAGGCTGGCAGCAGCCTGTGGCTACAACTGCCGCCAGATGCGTTACACTTCTTCGATTCTACCCATGGAAAGCGTCTGGAATGAGTGTAAAAAACTGGCCCTATCCGCACATTGTTGCGCATCGCGGCGGCGGCAAGCTGGCCCCGGAAAACACCCTGGCGGCGATTGATGTCGGCGCGCACTACGGTCATACCATGATCGAATTCGACGCCAAACTGTCACAGGATAAGCAGATTTTCCTGCTGCATGATGACACGCTGGATCGCACCAGCAACGGCTGGGGCGTAGCGGGCGATCTGCCGTGGCAGCAGCTGGCGCAGCTGGATGCCGGCAGCTGGTTTAGCCGTGAATTTGACGGTGAACCGCTGGCACTGCTGAGCGAAGTCGCCGCGCGCTGCCGCCAGCATCAGATGATGGCCAACATTGAGATCAAACCCAGCAGCGGTAAAGAGGTGGAAACCGGGCGCGATGTGGCGCTGGCCGCGCGTTCGCTGTGGCAGGGGCAAACGGCACCGCTGCTCTCCTCGTTCTCGTATGCGGCGCTGGAAGCGGCAATGCAGGCTGCGCCGGAACTGCCGCGTGGCCTGCTGCTGGATGAGTGGCACGACGACTGGCAGGCGCTGACCGCCGCGCTCGACTGCGTCTCAATCCATTTAAATCATCGCTTGCTGGACGCCGGACGCACCGCCGCGCTTAAAGCCGCCGGTCTGCGTATTCTGGTGTATACCGTGAATCAGCCCGCGCGGGCGCGCGAGCTGCTGAGCTGGGGCGTGGATGCCATCTGTACCGATCGCATTGATGCTATCGGCCCGGACTTCCGTTAATTGCCGTACTGCGTTTGTGTATTGCTGTTCTGCTGGCCCGGCTGCGACTGAATCACGCGCTGTCGGGCGCTATCACGCCGCTCCTGCAGCTTACGCTGCATCTCCTGATTTTGCTGCTGCTGATCCTGACGCAACTGCTGCTGCTGTTGCTGCTGCTGGACCTGCATGCGCGTCTGCATGCGCTGCTGGCTCGGGTTATAGCCGGGTTGATTCGGTTGGTTAGTGTTGTTCAGCATGTTTGCCATGCCGCTCAGCGGCATCAGTGCCGCGATAACAATCAGCCATTTTTTCATGGTGTTCCTCCATTAGTGCGGCCTGCTGTGTGAGGTTGCTCGCCACCCGGCAGCAACCGCCGCAACCATAAGTTTATGCGATATCACAAACCCCAAAACCAGGAGTGCACCTAATTTGGCTTAACTGCTATCTTTTTTACAGTCTTTGCAAACACTTGCAGCAATCAATAACAAATGTAAACAACTGAAAGGATGGTGGCAGGATGAGGATAAAGAGCGGTGTGCGCCAGTTCGGCTGGGCGCTGTTAATGAGTTTTACCGTGGTGCAGGGGGCGCAGGCGGCGCCGGCCAGCGCCCCGCCGGTGTCGTATGGCGTCGACAGCGACACCTTTCACCCGGTGAAAGCACAGCACGGGATGGTTGCGTCAGTGGACGCGATGGCCACCCGGGTGGGCGTCGATATCCTCAAACATGGGGGGAACGCGGTAGATGCAGCGATTGCGGTGGGCTTTGCGCTGGCGGTCACTCACCCGCAGGCGGGCAACCTGGGTGGTGGCGGCTTTATGCTGTTGCGCACCGCTGCCGGCCGCACCACCGCCATTGATTTCCGCGAGATGGCACCGGCGCGCGCCTCACGCGATATGTTCCTGGATAAGCAGGGCAACGCGGACAGTAAGTTATCACTCACTTCTCATCTGGCTTCCGGCACGCCGGGCACCGTGGCCGGTTTTGCGCTGGCGTCGCAGAAGTACGGCACGCTGCCGCTCAGCACGCTGCTGGCGCCAGCAATCAAACTGGCGCGCGACGGCATCATCGTTAACGATGCGCTGGCTGACGATCTCGCCACTTACGGTAAAGAGAACCTGATCAACCACGACAACAGTCGCGCCATTTTCTATAAAGCCGACGGTCAGCCGTACCAGAAGGGCGATCGCCTGGTGCAGAAAAACCTCGCGCACAGCCTGCAACTGATTGCCCGGCAGGGGCCAGATGCCTTCTACAAAGGCAAAATTGCCGATGAGATCGCCGCTGAAATGGCGCAGCACGGCGGGCTGATTGGCAAGGCGGATCTGGCGGCCTACCGCGCAGTGGAACGCAAGCCGGTAAGCGGCAGCTACCGTGGCTACGAGGTGTTCTCCATGCCGCCACCGTCGTCCGGCGGCATTCATATTGTGCAGATCCTCAATATTCTGGAAAACTTCGACCTGGCGAAATGGGGCTTTGGCAGCGCGGACGCGATGCAGGTTATGGCCGAAGCGGAAAAATATGCCTACGCCGACCGCTCCGAATATCTCGGCGATCCCGACTTCGTTAAGGTGCCACAGCAGGCGCTGACCAGCAAAGCCTACGCCAAAACGCTGGCCCAGCAGATTGACGTCAACAAGGCGCGCCCCTCAGCCGACATCAAGCCCGGCAAGCTGGCGCCGTACGAGAGCAATCAAACCACCCACTTCTCGGTGGTGGATAAAGACGGCAACGCAGTAGCGGTAACCTACACGCTGAACACCTACTTTGGCAGCGGCGTGGTGGCCGGTAACAGCGGCATTCTGATGAACAATGAAATGGATGACTTCTCCGCCAAGCCGGGCACGCCAAACGTGTATGGTCTGGTGGGCGGTGAGGCGAACGCGATTCAGCCCGCCAAGCGTCCGCTGTCATCGATGTCGCCGACCATTGTGGCGAAAGATGGTAAAACCTGGCTGGTGACCGGCAGCCCGGGCGGCAGCCGGATTATCACCACTGTGCTGCAAATGGTGGTCAACAGTATCGATTTCGGCATGAACGTGGCGGAAGCCACCAATGCGCCGCGCTTCCACCATCAGTGGCTGCCGGATCAGTTGCGCGTCGAGAAGGGCTTCAGCCCGGATACGCTGCGTCTGCTGGAAGCAAAAGGTCAGCATGTGAAAGTGCTGCCGGCCATGGGCAGCACGCAAAGCATCATGATTGGCCCGGACGGCATGCGCTACGGCGCGTCCGACCCGCGCTCGGTGGATGATTTGAGCGCCGGGTATTAACGTCGCGCAATAAATTGCGCCGCTACCTCACCGTGCACCGACCGGTAGCGGCGCGATTCATCGCGCATTCCCTTTCAGACGCGCCATGTAGTGCGTATCGATCATCTGGCCATCGCGGACCGCGAAACCTCTGGCGGTACCTTCAATCTCAAAACCAAACTGCTGATACAAACCCATGGCCTGGTGGTTATCCGCAAACACCGTCAGTTCAATCCGCGTGACCTGCAGCCAGTTGTCGCACAGATCCACCATTGCCGCCATCAGCGCCTTACCCACGCCGCGCCGGTGGAATGCTGGATCAACGCCCATGCCGATAGTGGCGCAGTGACGGCGGCGTGCCACCGCCATGACTTCCAGCGTCAGCTGACCGACAACCTGCCCGTCAATACAGGCCACCAGCATGGTGACATGGGGACGGGGATTCGCAAGCCGCTCCTGCCAGAGTGACGGTGACTGATACGGCAGATGCAGCGTGCCCGCCTGGGTTTCCGGCTGGCTATAGATACGCGTCAGAACGGCGGCATCTTCGGGCGTTGCGTGACGAACAGTAACCTGACTCATAAAGCAGCTCCTTGCACTCAGTGGATGAAATCCCCTTTAACATCAGGGAATTCGCCCGCGGCGTCAACGGCAAAAAAATCGTGAAAGGGCTTTACAGACGCGAATGATAATGATTATTATTGTCAACGCGAGTCCGGCAGCGTCTCCTGACAAACCGGGTAAGCACGACATTGCTCACATTGCTTCCAGTGTTTCTTAGCCAGCTCGGGTGCTGGCTTTTTTTTTGCCTGCGCGTTAACCGATCGCCGTCCGTGGCAATCCACTGCACGGGGAGATTACAGCGTGTACCAGGTGGCCGCGCCGGGACCGACCGGCAGGTTAAACACGAACACCCACAGCACAAACAGCAGCGTCCAGCCAATCATAAACACCACCGAATAAGGCAGCATCATCGCCACCAGCGTACCGATGCCCATATCACGACGGTAGCGCGCCGCCACTGCCATGATCAGCCCGAAGTAGCTCATCATCGGCGTAATCACGTTTGTCACTGAGTCACCGATGCGGTACGCCGCCTGGATGACTTCAGGCGCAAACCCGACCAGCATCAGCATCGGCACGAAAATCGGTGCGGTCACTGCCCACTGGGCCGACGCGGAGCCAATCATCAGATTGATGAAGCCGCAGATCAGGATGAAGCAGACAAACAGCAGCGGGGCGCTCATATCCAGTGAAGCCAGCAGGCTGGCGCCTTTCACTGCCACCACCGTGCCGAAGTTGCTCCAGTTGAAAAAGGCGACAAACTGCGCGGCAAAAAACACCAGCACAATGTACATTCCCATGCTGCTCATGCTGGTGGACATGGCGTGAATGACATCGCGATCGCTGCGCATGGTGCCCATCAGGCGGCCATAAACAAAACCGGGGATGGCAAAGAACACGAAGATAAATACCACGATGCCTTTCAGGAACGGTGAACCGGCCAGCGTGCCGGTTTTGGGATTCAGCAATACGCCGTGGCCGGGAATGACCGTCAGCGCCAGCAGCAGTGACACCACCAGTACCGTCCAGCCCGCACCTTTGAGTGCCCGACGCTCGCCAGGCGACAGCTCGCCCATGTCGCCGCGCACCGCATCACCTTCGCTATCCTGATAGCTGCCCAGCTTGGGTTCGACGATGCTGTTGGTGATCCAGGTGCCCAGCCCGGCAATCACAAAGGTGCTGATAAACATGAAGTACCAGTTCACCTCCGGGCCAACGCTGTAAGCAGGATCGATGATCTGCGCTGCACTCTGGGTAATGCCGGAGAGCAGTGGATCAATAGTGCCAAGCAGCAGGTTGGCGCTGTAACCGCCCGAGACGCCGGCAAATGCGGCCGCCAGTCCAGCCAGCGGATGGCGACCGAGCGAGTGGAAGATCATCGCAGCCAGCGGAATCAGCACCACATATCCCAGCTCCGAAGCGGTATTCGAGACGATACCGGCAAACACCACGGTAAAGGTGATCAGCTTCTTCGGCGCGTTAAACACCAGCGCGCGCATCGCGGCGGACAGCAGGCCAGACTGTTCGGCGATGCCGACACCCAGCAGCGCCACCAGCACGGTTCCCAGCGGGGCAAAGCCTGTGAAATTCGTCACCAGATGACTGACAATACGCTGTAAGCCTTCTGCGCTCAGCAAACTGACCACGTGAATCACCCCGTCCGGCGCGCGCCCGGCGGCACCGATCGGGCGCGGATCGATCACGCTCACGCCAAATGCCGCAGCAATAGCCGACGCGACGAGGATAAACAGGGAAAACAGTGCAAACAGCGTAATCGGGTGCGGCAACAGGTTGCCCAGCCATTCAACGGTATTGAGGAAGCGTTCGACAGGACGCTTCGCAGGTGAAGTGGTTTTTTCCATGAGGTCATTCTCCTTATATACAGCGTGCGAGCCGCTTTTTGCCCGGTTTGCCATAGTAAGAAGAGGGAAAAAACGATCAAGAGTGTGTTTCTGTTTAAACCAGGGATAATGCGAGGTGTATTTATTTATATTATTGATAATATTTATTTAATTTTATTTATCTTCCGAATGTAAGGTTAGTTAAATAATCTGTTTTTTTATTTTTATGTGAGGTTAATCCGCTTTCGGATTTAAATAATCCCGCATGATTGCTTTAATGTTTCTTTTCCAGCAGACCAGTCTTGTTTTTATCTGCTGGTATTTTTCAGTTGTGTCTGTGAGAGGTTGCGCCGCAACGGCATAACATGACAAAAAAATGATAAACTCAGCGTATCTCTGACCTCAGGCGCACACGATGAAGAAGAAAAGACCGGTATTACAGGATGTTGCCGATCGCGTCGGCATCACAAAAATGACCGTCAGCCGCTACCTGCGGAACCCCGATCAGGTCTCTGCGGCGCTGCGCGACAAAATCGCCGTGGCGCTGGATGAACTCGGCTATATCCCCAACCGTGCGCCCGACATGCTCTCTAACGCCACCAGCCGCGCGATTGGCGTGCTGCTGCCCTCGCTCACCAACCAGGTGTTTGCCGACGTGCTGCGCGGCATTGAAACCGTGACCGATGAAGCGGGCTATCAGACGCTGGTGGCGCACTTCGGCTATAACCCGCACAAAGAGGAGCTGCAGCTGCGTTCGCTGCTGGGCTGGAACATTGATGGCGTGATCCTCACCGAACGTTCCCACACGCCGGGCACGCTGCGCATGCTGGAAGTGGCGGGCATTCCGGTGATCGAAATGATGGATTGCGTCACGCCGTGTCTTGATATGGCCGTGGGCTTCGACAACGTCGAGGCGGCGCGGCAGATGACGCATGCTATCCTCAGGAAAGGCCATCGTCACACCGTCTATCTGGGCGCGCGCCTCGATGAGCGTACGCTGCAAAAGCAGCAGGGCTACGAACAGGCGATGCGTGAAGCCGGGCTGACGCCACACAGCGTCATGATGGAAGATGCTTCCTCCTTCAGCGCCGGTGCCCAGCTGCTGCGCGAGGCGCAGAAGCGCTATCCGCACACTGACAGCCTGTTCTGTACCAATGATGACCTGGCGGTGGGGGCGATGTTTGAGTGTCAGCGCCAGGGATTGCGCGTGCCTGAACAGATGGCGATTGCTGGCTTTCATGGCCACGACATTACCCAGGTGGTCAATCCGCGGCTGGCCACGGTGCTGACGCCGCGCGAACGCATGGGACGCGAATCCGCTGCCATGCTGCTGGCGCGGATTGGCGGCGATCGCAGCGTGACGGCGCCGCTGGATGTCGGTTTTGAAATCGCCGAAGGTGGCAGCATCTGATTTTGGCGATTTTTTGAGTCAGTTCACACTTTCGTGCTTTTCCGCCTGACAAGGGTTGCCAGCGTCTGAGCGCGCTCGGACAATGGCAATCAAAATTGTTATCGGTAACATTGGCAGCATAAACTGCCGGAGCGCAAAACCATGACCACGCCATCTCCATCGCACCACGTCTTTATCCTGATGGGTGTTTCCGGCAGCGGAAAATCTGCCGTCGCCAATCAGGTGTCTCATCAGCTCAGCACCGCGTTTCTGGATGGTGATTTCCTGCATCCGCGCAGCAACATCACCAAAATGGCGGAAGGCCATCCGCTGAACGACGACGATCGCCAGCCGTGGCTGCAGGCGCTGAATGATGCGGCGTTCGCGATGCAGCGCACCCAGGCGATCTCGATTATCGTCTGTTCAGCGCTGAAGAAGTCCTATCGCGACATCCTGCGTCAGGGCAACCACAACCTGAAATTCATCTATCTGAAGGGCGATTTTGCCACCATTGAGTCACGTCTCAAGGCGCGCAAAGGCCACTTCTTCAAACCGCAGATGCTGGTAACACAGTTTGAAACCCTGCAGGAACCGGGTACCGACGAGCCGGATGTGCTGGTTGTCGATATCAATCACTCACTGGATGAGGTAGTTGCGGCCACGGTTGCGACCATCGAGGGCGCAATCAACAAGGGCTAGTCATGAGTACCGCAACGCTGGTGTTAACCGCAGCAGGCTCTGTCCTGCTGCTGCTGTTTTTGGTGATGAAAGCGCGTATGCACGCCTTTGTCGCTCTGATGTTAGTGTCGATGGGGGCCGGTCTGTTCTCCGGTATGCCGCTGGATAAAATCGCCGAGACCATGCAAAAAGGCATGGGCGGCACGCTCGGCTTCCTCGCCATTGTGGTGGCGCTCGGCGCCATGTTCGGCAAAATCCTGCATGAAACCGGTGCGGTCGATCAGATCGCCATTCGCATGCTGAAAACCTTTGGCGAACGGCGCGCACATTATGCGATGGGCATTGCCGGGCTGATCTGTGCGCTGCCGCTGTTCTTTGAAGTGGCGGTGGTGTTGTTGATCAGCATTGCTTTCGCTGTGGCGCGCCGCACCCACGATAACCTGGTCAAACTGGTGATCCCGCTGTTTGCCGGCGTGGCCGCTGCCGCTGCCTTTCTGCTGCCCGGTCCGGCACCGATGCTGCTGGCAGCGCAGATGCACGCTGACTTTGGCTGGATGATCCTGCTGGGGCTGTGCGCGGCGATTCCCGGCATGCTGATTGCCGGCCCGCTGTTTGGCAACCTGATTGCGCGTCATGTCACCTTCAGCGCGCCGCCGGAAGATCATCAGCCGGATATCAGCGAGGGCCAGCTGCCGTCGTTTGGCTTTAGCCTGTCGCTGATTCTGTTCCCGCTGCTGCTGGTCGGGCTGAAAACCATCGGCGCACGCTTCACCACGCCGGATTCGCGCCTGTATGCGTGGCTGGAGTTTATCGGCCATCCGTTTACCGCCATTCTGCTGGCGCTGTTAGTGGCGATTTATGGCCTGGCTTACCGTCAGGGCATGGATAAAGAGAAGGTGATGCAGGTATGCGGCAGCGCGCTGCAGCCGGCGGGCATTATTCTGCTGGTGATTGGCGCGGGCGGTGTGTTTAAGCAGGTGCTGGTGGATTCAGGTGTGGGTCCGGTGCTGGGCCACGCGCTGACCGGTGCCGGCATGCCGATTGCGCTGGCCTGTTTTATCCTCTCCGGCGCGATCCGGGTGATTCAGGGCTCGGCCACGGTGGCCTGTTTAACCACCGTCGGACTGGTGATGCCGGTGATTGAACCGCTGCATTACAGCGGCGCGCAGCTGGCGGCACTGTCGATCTGCATCGGCGGCGGCTCGATCATCATCAGTCACGTCAACGATGCCGGTTTCTGGCTGTTTGGCCGTTTCACCGGCGCCACCGAGGGCGAGACACTGAAGACCTGGACGCTGATGGAGACGATTCTCGGCACCACCGGCGCCATCGTCGGGATGATCGCGTTTAGTTTGTTGTCGTAAATTGCCTGGTGCGCATGAAGGTACGACCGGGCACATGGGTAACAGATCAGACCGGGCACACAGGTAACACTTTTTGTGGTCAGTCGATCCGGATAATACGCTTTTCTGCCCGGTCATAATACGCAAGGATGAGCCTGTCGAAGA
>NZ_JALKOV010000016.1:0-47042 GCF_035783935.1 Pantoea dispersa
GGCGAAACACCTGAAATCAGCGACAGTCTGATATCAGTACAGAATCGGTGGAGCGGTAGTTCAGTTGGTTAGAATACCTGCCTGTCACGCAGGGGGTCGCGGGTTCGAGCCCCGTCCGTTCCGCCACCCTAATTAGGGGCGTAGTTCAATTGGTAGAGCACCGGTCTCCAAAACCGGGTGTTGGGGGTTCGAGTCCCTCCGCCCCTGCCAGAAAATAATCCTTTGCTTCGGCAAAGGATTTTTTTTGCCTGAAATTCGGCGCAGGCAAGAGCCTGAGTTTCATTTCTTCCACTCAAACTCGTTCATTTATTGCTTCAGTGAGTCAAAACCGGATATTTAAGCAGCTGACGAATGTGTGCCTGTTGATCGCTATTCTGCAGCCATACCGCATATAACGGCCGCACGGCGACGGGTGTGTCTGGAATAACCATCAAATCGCTGTAAATTCCGTGCCAGAAATCGGGTAAAAAAGCGCAGGCCCCAGTGGTATGCAGCAATTCGCGGGTCACGTGCGCGGAAGTGGTAGTTAATACCGGTACGTCATCACTGGAGAGATAACTTTCATGCTGATGGAAATCCGCGCCCCACTCGAGTTTGATGTAATCATATTTTTCACGTTTTTCTGTTTTACGTGCGCGAAAAAGCGCGAGTGAAATATGACCGATCTGCTGACTGGTGAGCTCATCCATTTTTGGCGCTTCGGTGGTGATCAGCAGATCAAGCTGACGTTCATGTAACTGCTTGACCAGCAAATGGCGCTGAGCAATACGTGCTTCCAGATGCAGGCTCTCCCGGTTCTCGTAGAGCGTCTGCAGCCAGGGCGTAAGATAGGCTTCCCATAGTGATGCGCTGGCACCAATAGACAGCTCGTGATGCTGCTGGGTATGCGAAACCTCCTTTTTTGCCATCAGCCAGGTACTCATCAGGCTCTCGGCATAGGGCAATAAGCGCTCGCCTGCTGAAGTCAGCCGGATATTATTACGGTGACGGGTAAACAGATTAACGCCCAGCTGATTTTCCAGCTGACGGATGCGAAAACTAACGGCAGATTGCGTGAGGTAAAGCGCTTCAGCAGCACGCCCGAAATGACGCGTTCTGCTCACTTCGAGGAAAGTTTTCAGTAATTCCGTATCCACAGCATTCTCCCAAAAAATGTTTGTCGTACTGATTTAAATGTTTTGTTTTACACTCTGTCAAGCCTATCTAATACTCCGCGCCATAAATAGCACGGCCATAAGAGATTCAGGAGCGTGTAAGATGGCGAACAGCTTCGCAACAACTAATCGTTTCTTTGATAACAAACATTACCCACGTGGTTTTTCGCGTCATGGTGACTTCACCATTAAAGAAGCTCAACTTCTCGAACGCCACGGATACGCTTTCAACGAGCTGGACCTCGCTAAGCGCGATCCGGAAACCGAGGAAGAGCGTCTGTTTATTGAAGTCTGTCGTGGTCTGCGTGAGCCGCAGACCGAGGCTGAACGTGTCTGGTCAAAGTACACCGCACGTATCAAGCGTCCGAAACGTTTTCATACCTTGTCCGGCGGCAAACCGCAGATGGACACGGTAGAAGACTTCAGCGATAGCGACGATTAACATAACGGGGCTGATTTCAGCCCCGTTGTCATTCCAGGCTTTTATGCAGGTAAATCAGCAAACGATCGATACTGCGATATCCCACCGCCTCCTGCAGATGCTGACGCGTAATCTGCTGCTCACCCGCTAAATCTGCGATAGTTCTCGCCACTTTTAAGATGCGTTGCCACGCGCGCACCGACAATCCCAGCGCATTCAGTATTTCCTCCAGCCACTCCGCATCCTGCTGCTGTAACCAACAGTCACGCGCGATCTCTGGATTCAACAGCTGCGCATTCACTTTGCCGGCGCGTGCCATTTGTATCGCCCGGGCGGCCAGTACGCGTGCGCGCACCTCCGCGCTGGTTTCGCTGTGCTGCTGCTTCTTACTGAGCGTACCGCCCGGTAACAGCGGGATCTCCAGTGATAGGTCGAAGCGATCCAGGAACGGACCAGAAAGCCGGCTGAGATAACGCAGCACCTGCTGCGGCGTGCAGCGATTATGGTTGCCCTGATAATGGCCAGTCGGGCTGGGATTCATTGCGCCTATTAGCTGAAAGCGGGCGGGAAATGTCACTTTGGCGCGGGAACGGGAAATGGCGATTTCACCGGACTCAATCGGCTCGCGTAACGCGTCCAGCGCTTTACGCTCAAACTCGGGCAGTTCATCAAGAAACAGCACCCCATTGTGCGCCAGCGAAATCTCACCAGGGCGGGGTAGCGAGCCTCCGCCAACCAGCGCATAAAGGGAGGCGCTGTGGTGAGGCGCTCTGAACGGCCGTTTACGCCACTGATGATGCAGCGTGCCGCTGCTGACCAGGCTGGCAATCGCCGCGCACTCCAGCGCTTCCTGGTCGTCCAGCGGCGGCATAATGCCGGGCAGCCGGGTCGCCAGCATGGTTTTACCGGTGCCGGGCGGCCCCAGCAGCAGCAGGTTGTGGCCCCCGGCGGCGGTGATTTCCAGCGCGCGCCGTCCCTGCTGCTGGCCAATAATATCGCTCAGGTCCTGCTGCTCGTACTGCAACGTTTCAGGCTGGTAATGGGCGACCGTCAGCGCTGTCTGGTTATGCAGAAAAGCGCAGATCTCCACCAGATGCTTACCTACCAGCGTGTCGCCCTGCTGTATCAGGCCGACATCCTGTTGATTCTGCTCCGCTACTATCATCTGACGCCCGGCCTGCAGCGCCGCCATGGCGGCAGGAATAGCCGCCTGAACGCCACACAGCGCGCCGTTCAACGCCAGCTCACCCAGGAACTCATAATGCGTCAGCTTGTCGCCTGGCAGCTGCTCTGAGGCCGCGAGAATGGCGATAGCGATCGGCAGGTCATAGCGCCCACCTTCTTTAGGCAGATCGGCAGGCGCCAGGTTGATGGTGACGCGCTTCGCCGGAAAGGTGAAGCCGCTATTGATAATGGCGCTGCGCACGCGTTCCCGGGCTTCTTTAACCGTGGTTTCCGGCAG
This sequence comes from Pantoea dispersa, assembly GCF_035783935.1. Classification (GTDB taxonomy): domain Bacteria; phylum Pseudomonadota; class Gammaproteobacteria; order Enterobacterales; family Enterobacteriaceae; genus Pantoea; species Pantoea dispersa_C. The sequence continues at coordinate 3,038 of NZ_JALKOV010000016.1, forward strand.
ACCAACCAGTGTCAGTGCCGGCAGACCGTTGCTGATATGCACTTCAATCGTCACCAGTGGAGCCTGCACTCCGAGCGCCGCGCGCGTTAATACTTTCGATAAAGACATAACTGCTCCTTGTTGCCTTTATCCTTGCTGAAAAAAATCCACACGACGACCGCTGAAACTATCATCCTGGAGTGGTATTCAGGAAAATCGCTGCCGTTTTCATCGCGTTCATTAATTTTCGCAGGCAGATCGTAAAAGCAAAATAGCGGTTGCGTCGCGGGCGTAATGAATAATTATCACAAATGCGAATAACCTTTTACTTACAAAGCGATAACGCACGTTGGCTGCGCGCGTCATAAAAATTTCTGATGAAAATTATTGTAAATCCCCGGCTAACTATGGTAACTCTGTAGGTATTACTTCGAACAAACGAAAAAACAGACAGCACATGAAAGCCCTTCTACAAGTGATTAGCCTAGTCGTGATTAGCGTGGTGGTGATTATTAACCCACCGTGCGGGGCTACGCTTGGAGAAAGAAAGGCTTAAAAATCAAGCCTGGAATTCGAAAAACCCCCGCACCGTAAGGTCCGGGGGTTTTTTTTCGACCAGATGAAATATTAGCGAATCAGCGAGGAACAGATTATGAGCAGTAGCATAAAATTCTGTTGTTCCAGCAGGAATACAGGAGAATAACCATGACAGGTGCACAGTGGGTAGTTCAGGCTTTACGCGCGCAGGGTGTCGACACAGTGTTTGGTTATCCTGGCGGAGCAATCATGCCAGTGTACGATGCGCTCTACGATGGCGGCGTGGAACATCTACTGTGTCGTCATGAACAAGGTGCGGTGATGGCAGCGATCGGTTATGCGCGTGCGACCGGCAAAACCGGGGTTTGCATCGCCACCTCCGGACCGGGCGCCACCAACCTGATCACCGGGCTGGCCGATGCGATGATGGATTCCGTTCCGGTTGTCGCCATCACCGGGCAGGTCTCTTCAGCGTTTATCGGCACCGACGCCTTCCAGGAGATCGATGTTCTTGGCCTGTCATTAGCCTGCACTAAACACAGCTTCCTCGTTGAATCGCTGGAGGATTTACCCTCGGTGCTGGCGGAAGCCTTCGCCATTGCACAGTCCGGCCGTCCGGGTCCGGTGCTGGTCGATATTCCTAAAGATATTCAGATCGCCAGCGGTGAGCTGACGCCGCACCTGCTGCCGGTTGAAGAGGCGCTGAGCCACTCGCCACAGCACATTGCCGAAGCGCGTGCGCTGATGGCGCAGGCGCACAAACCGATGCTGTACATCGGCGGCGGTGTCGGCATGGCGCAGGCGGTTCCGGCGCTGCGGGCGATGGCGCAGGAGACCGGCATCCCGATGGTCTCAACCCTGAAAGGGCTGGGCAGCGCCGAAGCCAGCAGCGATCTCTATCTCGGTATGCTCGGCATGCACGGCACCAAAGCGGCCAACCTGGCAGTGCAATCCTGTGATTTGCTGATTGCCGTCGGCGCGCGCTTTGACGATCGCGTCACCGGTAAGCTGGATACCTTCGCGCCACACGCCAGCGTCATCCATATCGATATCGATCCGGCCGAGCTGAACAAACTGCGGCGCGCTCACGTTTCGCTGCAGGGCAATCTCAACCAGGTGTTGCCGGCGCTGAGCATGCCGCTGCAGATCGACGGCTGGCGTACTGAAGTTAAAGCGATGAACGCGGAGTTCGCGTGGCGCTACGACCATCCCGGTGAGGCGATCTACGCGCCGCTGCTGCTGAAGCAGTTGTCAGATCGTAAACCTGACAGCGCGGTGGTAACCACCGATGTTGGCCAGCACCAGATGTGGGCGGCGCAGCACATGCGCTTCAGCGCGCCGGAAAACTTCATCACCTCCAGCGGTCTGGGCACCATGGGCTTTGGCCTGCCGGCTGCGGTTGGCGCGCAGGTTGCCCGTCCGGATGACACCGTCATCTGCGTGTCCGGTGACGGGTCGATCATGATGAATATTCAGGAGCTGGGCACCATCAAGCGTAAGCAGCTGCCGGTAAAAATCCTGCTGCTGGATAATCAACGTCTTGGCATGGTTCGCCAGTGGCAACAGCTGTTCTTTGATGGTCGCTACAGCGAAACCATCCTCACCGATAACCCCGATTTCCTCACGCTGGCCAGCGCCTTTGATATTCCGGGCCAGCGCATTAGCCGTAAAGATCAGGTCGACGCCGCAATTGATGCTCTGCTGAACAGTGAAGGTCCTTACTTCCTGCATGTTGCGATTGATGAGCATGAAAACGTCTGGCCACTGGTACCGCCGGGTGCCAGCAACGCAAACATGATGGAGAAAACCGTATGAACCAGCATCAATTGTCTATCGAAGCCCGCTTTCGCCCTGAAATATTGGAGCGCATTTTGCGCGTCGTGCGTCACCGTGGCTTCCAGGTCTGCGCGATGAATATGGCGTCCGCCGTCAATGCGGAGAACATTAATATCGAAATGACCGTTGCCAGCCAGCGCTCTGTCGATTTACTGTCTTCGCAGTTAAGCAAACTTATGGATGTCGCCTGTGTCGAGATCCAGCAACAGACAACACAACAAATCCGCGCCTAGTCGCCAAAGGAAATAACAATGAGTACGAAGAAAGCAGACTTTATCTGGTTCAATGGGGAGATGGTTAAGTGGGAAGACGCCAAGGTTAGCGTTATGTCTCACGCACTGCATTACGGCACCTCTGTGTTCGAAGGCGTTCGCTGCTACGACTCACACAAAGGTCCGGTGGTGTTCCGTCACCGTGAACACATGCAGCGTCTGCACGACTCCGCCAAAATTTACCGTTTCCCGATTAAAGCCAGCGTGGATGAGTTGATGGAAGCGTGCCGCGAAGTCATCCGCGTCAATAAACTGAAGAGTGCCTACATTCGTCCGCTGGCCTTTGTTGGCGACGTGGGCCTTGGCGTTAACCCGCCAGACGGCTTCACCACCGATGTGATCATCGCCGCGTTCCCGTGGGGGGCTTACCTGGGTGCCGAAGCGCTGGAGCAGGGCATCAACGCCATGGTTTCTTCCTGGAATCGCGTGGCACCAAACACTCTGCCAACCGCGGCGAAAGCGGGCGGTAACTATCTCTCTTCCCTGCTGGTTGGCAGCGAAGCACGCCGCCACGGCTATCAGGAAGGTATCGCGCTGGATACCCAGGGTTATATCTCCGAAGGTGCTGGCGAAAACCTGTTTGAAGTGAAAGACGGCATCCTGTTCACCCCGCCATTCACCTCTTCGGCGCTGCCGGGCATCACCCGCGATGCGATCATCAAGCTGGCGAAAGATCTCGGTATCGAAGTGCGCGAGCAGGTGCTGTCACGCGAATCACTGTACCTGGCGGATGAAGTGTTCATGTCCGGTACTGCCGCAGAAATCACGCCGGTACGCAGCGTGGACGGCATCCAGGTGGGTGAGGGCAAACGCGGTCCGGTGACCACCAAAATCCAGCAGGCGTTCTTTGGCCTGTTCACGGGCGAGACCGAAGACAAGTACGGCTGGCTGGATCAGGTGAATCCATAACAAGACAGTAACGCGGGTGCAGCAGCGCCCGCGTCATTTTTCAGACTGGAGTAAATAGAGCATGCCTAAGTACCGTTCCGCCACCACCACCCATGGCCGTAACATGGCGGGTGCACGAGCCCTGTGGCGCGCCACAGGAATGACCGACGACGATTTCGGTAAGCCGATTATCGCCGTGGTTAACTCCTTCACCCAATTCGTACCGGGCCACGTGCACCTGCGCGACCTCGGTAAATTAGTCGCTGAGCAAATCGAAGCTGCGGGTGGTGTGGCCAAAGAGTTCAACACCATCGCGGTGGATGACGGTATCGCCATGGGTCATGGCGGCATGCTGTATTCACTGCCTTCGCGTGAGCTGATCGCTGACTCCGTGGAATATATGGTGAACGCCCACTGCGCCGACGCCATGGTGTGTATCTCCAACTGCGACAAAATCACCCCTGGCATGCTGATGGCCTCGCTGCGCCTCAACATTCCGGTGATCTTTGTCTCCGGCGGTCCGATGGAAGCCGGTAAAACCAAGCTGTCAGACAAAATCATCAAGCTGGATCTGGTGGACGCGATGATTCAGGGTGCTAACCCGAACGTCAGCGATGCCGAAAGCGAACAGATTGAGCGTTCCGCCTGTCCGACCTGTGGCTCCTGCTCCGGTATGTTCACCGCCAACTCCATGAACTGTCTGACCGAAGCGCTGGGTCTGTCGCAGCCGGGCAACGGCTCGCTGCTGGCCACCCATGCCGATCGTAAAGACCTGTTCCTCAACGCGGGCAAGCGCATTGTTAACCTGACCAAACAGTATTACGAGCAGGATGATGCGCGCGTGCTGCCGCGTAACATCGCCAGCAAAGCCGCGTTTGAAAACGCCATGACGCTGGATATCGCCATGGGCGGATCCACCAATACCGTGCTGCACCTGCTGGCCGCGGCACAGGAAGGCGAGATCGATTTCAACATCTCCGACATCGATCGCCTGTCACGTAAAGTGCCGCACCTGTGCAAAGTGGCCCCGAGCACGCAGAAATATCACATGGAAGATGTGCACCGCGCGGGCGGGGTCATTGGTATTCTTGGTGAGCTGGATCGCGCTGGCCTGCTGCACACCGACGTGCGCAACGTGCTGGGTCTCAACCTGCGCGAAACCCTCGATCAGTACGACATCATGCTGACCAAAGACGAAGCGGTGAAGAAGATGTTCCGCGCCGGCCCGGCGGGCATCCGTACTACCCAGGCGTTCTCGCAGGATTGCCGCTGGGACACGCTGGATGACGATCGTCAGGAAGGCTGTATCCGCACGCGCGAACACGCGTTTTCCCAGGATGGCGGTCTGGCAGTGCTGTACGGCAACATGGCGGAAGATGGCTGCATCGTGAAAACTGCCGGCGTCGATAAAGAGATCCTCACCTTCAAAGGCCCGGCGAAAGTGTATGAAAGTCAGGACGATGCGGTGGAAGCGATTCTCGGCGGCAAAGTGGTGGCCGGTGACGTGGTGGTGATCCGCTACGAAGGGCCGAAAGGCGGGCCGGGCATGCAGGAAATGCTCTATCCGACCACTTATCTGAAATCGATGGGCCTTGGCAAAAGCTGTGCGCTGATCACCGATGGACGCTTCTCAGGCGGTACCTCGGGCCTTTCCATTGGCCACGCCTCGCCGGAAGCCGCCAGCGGCGGCACCATCGCGCTGGTAAAAGATGGCGACATCATCGAAATCGATATCCCGAATCGCGGCATTAAGCTGGCGGTGCCGGATAACGAACTGCATGCCCGTCGTGAGGAAGAAGAAGCGCGTGGCGAAGCGGCATATACGCCGCACGGCCGTGTGCGTCAGGTTTCCCTCGCGCTGCGTGCTTATGCATCGCTCGCCACCAGCGCTGACAAGGGCGCGGTGCGCGATAAGTCTAAGCTGGGAGGCTAATCTCTGATGGCTGAGTCTCAACCGCTTTCCGCGTCGCCCAATGGCGCGGAGTATCTGCGCGCGGTGCTGCGTGCGCCTGTGTACGAAATTGCTCAGGTGACGCCGCTGCAAAAAATGGAAAAAATTTCGTCGCGTCTCGGCAACACGGTTCTGGTGAAGCGTGAAGATCGCCAGCCGGTGCACAGCTTCAAGCTGCGCGGTGCCTACGCCATGATTGCCGGCCTGACGGAAGAGCAGAAAGCGCGCGGCGTGGTTACCGCGTCGGCGGGCAACCACGCGCAGGGCGTGGCGCTCTCGGCCAGCACGCTCGGCATCAAGTCACTGATTGTGATGCCCGTGGCGACGGCGGACATCAAGGTTGATGCAGTGCGCGCATTTGGCGGTGAGGCTTACCTGTTCGGAGCCAACTTTGACGAAGCCAAAGCCAAAGCGATTGAGCTGGCGGAGCAGCAGGGTTACACCTTTGTGCCGCCGTTTGATCATCCGGCGGTAATTGCGGGTCAGGGCACGCTGGCGATGGAGCTGCTGCAGCAGGATGCGCATCTCGATCGCGTATTTGTGCCAGTGGGCGGCGGCGGCCTGGCGGCGGGTGTGGCGGTGCTGATTAAGCAGCTGATGCCGCAAATCAAGGTCATCGCCGTGGAGTCGCAGGACTCCGCCTGCCTGAAAGCCGCGCTCGATGCCGGCGAGCCGGTGGATTTACCGCGCGTCGGGCTGTTTGCTGAAGGTGTGGCGGTCAAGCGTATCGGCAGCGAAACCTTCCGCCTGTGCAAAGAATACCTCGACGACATCGTCACCGTAGACAGCGATGCCATCTGCGCGGCAATGAAGGATCTGTTTGAGGATGTGCGTGCGGTGGCGGAGCCTTCCGGCGCGCTGGCGCTGGCGGGCATGAAGAAGTATATCCAGCAGCACGACATCAAAGGCGAGCGGCTGGCGCACGTGCTGTCGGGCGCGAACGTCAACTTCCACGGTCTGCGTTATGTCTCTGAGCGCTGTGAACTGGGTGAACAGCGTGAAGCGCTGCTGGCGGTGACCATTCCTGAGCAGCAGGGCAGTTTCCTGCGCTTCTGCCAGACGCTGGGCGGGCGCGCGGTGACCGAGTTCAACTACCGTTATGCCGATGCCGACAATGCCTGCATCTTCGTTGGCGTGCGTTTAACGCGCGGCCTTGAAGAGCGCAGTGAAATCATCAGCCAGCTGACTGAAGGCGGCTATCAGGTGGTGGATTTGTCGGACGATGAGATGGCGAAGCTGCACGTGCGCTACATGGTGGGCGGACGTCCATCGAAGCCGCTGCGCGAGCGGCTGTTCAGTTTCGAATTTCCGGAAGCGCCGGGCGCGCTGCTGAAGTTCCTGCAGACGCTGGGTGCGCACTGGAATATTTCGCTGTTCCACTATCGCAGCCACGGCACCGATTTTGGTCGCGTGCTGGCGGCGTTTGAGATCAACGACAAAGAGCCGGATTTCGAAACCCAGCTCAACGCGCTCGGCTACGAGTGGCACGATGAGGCCAGCAATCCGGCCTTTCGCTTCTTCCTCGCTGGCTAACGACTACAGCAGGTGCCAGAAAGCATTGATCAGCGGCTCTCCGAGCCGCTTTTTTTGTACGCATACGCCGAGCTCCAGCGGCGCCACCGACTCGACATTCTCCAGCGTCAGCACGCGGTTGCGCACCGGCTCCGGGCTGTTTTCCAGCACCACATCCGGCAGCAGCGCGATGCCGCAGCCCAGCGCCACCATCGACACAATCGCCTCATGGCCCGACACCGTGGCGTAGATCTGCGGGTTGGCAATGCGGTGGCGGCGAAACCATAAATCAATGCCGCGCCGCGCCGGACCCTGATCCGGCAGGATGAACGGAATCTGCGACCAGTCCGGCTGTTCCTGCGTCGCCTGGCTGCGCACCGGGCAGGGCAGCGCCGGGGCGATCAGCACCAGCGGGATCAAACCCAGCGGCGTAAAGTCGATGCTGGCGGGCAGCGACTCCGGGCGGCCGGCGATCGCCAGATCCGCTTCGCCGGACTGCACCATTTCAATGGCATCGGCGGCGTCGCCGGTGGTGAGTTTGATTTCTACCTGCGGGTGCTCCGCGCGGAAGCGGTCCAGAATCGGCGGCAGATGGCTGTAGGCGGCGGTCACCGAACAGAACAGGCGCAGCTCACCGCTCAGCGACGGGCCGTTCAGGTCCATCACGTGGCGCAGCTGCTGATACTGAAGCAGGGTTTGCTGGGCGAACTGGCGCAGCCGCTCCCCGGCTTCGGTCAGCGTCACGGTGCGGTTGTCGCGCAGGAACAGCGCGTGTCCGACATCCTCTTCCAGCCGCTGAATCTGGCGCGACAGCGTCGACGGGCTGACGTGCATGGCGCGCGCGGTGCGGCCAAAATGGCAGCTTTCCGCCAGGTGAAGAAACAGTTTCAGGTCTCGTAAATCCATGCGCGTTTTGCCCTCAGCGTGATGTTGCAAATTCTGCAATGTAGCGTTGTTAATATATCAATTTAAGCAACGGATTTCCTGTCATATGATGGGGTCATTCGCGGCGCTGAACCCGGCACCGTTACCAAACAAAAGCAAACACAACATCTGAGCGGAGTACCCATGGCTAACTACTTCAACACATTGAATCTGCGCAATCAGTTAGCGCAGTTAGGCAAATGTCGCTTCATGTCGCGCGATGAATTCGCCGATGGTGCCAGCTTCCTGAAAGGTAAGAAAGTGGTCATCGTCGGCTGTGGCGCACAGGGCCTGAACCAGGGTCTGAACATGCGTGACTCTGGCCTCGATGTGTCTTACGCACTGCGCGCTGAAGCCATCGCTGAGAAGCGTGCGTCGTTCCGTAAAGCCACTGAAAACGGTTTTAAAGTGGGGACTTACGAAGAGCTGATCCCGCAGGCGGATCTGGTGGTTAACCTGACGCCGGACAAGCAGCACTCTGCCGTTGTGCAGGCCGTTCAGCCGCTGATGAAAGACGGCGCCGCGCTGGGTTACTCTCACGGCTTCAACATCGTTGAAGTGGGCGAGACCATCCGTAAAGACATCACCGTGGTGATGGTGGCACCGAAGTGCCCGGGTACCGAAGTGCGTGAAGAGTACAAACGTGGCTTCGGCGTTCCAACGCTGATCGCTGTTCACCCGGAAAACGATCCAAAAGGCGAAGGCATGGCGATTGCCAAAGCCTGGGCTGCCGCCACCGGTGGCGACCGTGCAGGCGTGCTGGAATCGTCTTTCGTGGCAGAAGTAAAATCAGACCTGATGGGCGAGCAGACCATTCTGTGCGGTATGCTGCAGGCCGGTTCACTGCTGTGCTTCGATAAGCTGGTGGCCGAAGGTCACGACGTGGCTTACACCGAAAAACTGATTCAGTTCGGCTGGGAAACCATCACCGAATCGCTGAAGTTTGGCGGCATCACGCTGATGATGGATCGTCTGTCGAATCCGGCAAAAATCCGCGCTTACGCGCTGTCTGAGCAGCTGAAAACCATCATGGCCCCGCTGTTCCAGAAGCACATGGATGACATCATCTCAGGTGAATTCTCTTCCGGTATGATGGCTGACTGGGCGAACGACGATAAAAACCTGCTGACCTGGCGTGAAGAGACCGGTAAAACCGCGTTCGAAAACGCGCCGCAGTTCGAAGGTAAAATCGACGAGCAGGAGTACTACGACAAAGGCGTGGTGATGGTTGCAATGGTGAAAGCGGGCGTTGAGCTGGCGTTCGAAACCATGGTTGACGCGGGCATCATCGAAGAGTCGGCTTACTATGAATCGCTGCACGAGCTGCCGCTGATTGCCAACACCATCGCCCGTAAGCGTCTGTATGAAATGAACGTGGTGATTTCCGATACCGCAGAATACGGTAACTACCTGTTCTCCTTCGCGGCCGTTCCGCTGCTGAAAGAGTTCATGACCACGCTGCAGCCTGGCGACCTGGGCAAAGCGGTAGAAGGTACGCAGGTGGATAACGCGCAGCTGCGCGACGTGAATGAAGCGATTCGCCAGCACCCAATCGAAGCCGTTGGCCGCAAACTGCGTGGCTACATGACCGATATGAAACGCATCGCTGTTGCTGGCTAAGGCACGCGCGACACCGTTTTCAGCACACTCAAACCCCGGCCTGCCGGGGTTTTTTTATGCCTTATGTCTGGGTGCAGAAGGGTTTTTCTCACTATTTCCCTCACCCTAGCCCTCTCCCGCTGGCGGGAGAGGGCTAGGGTGCGGGCTGATGTTTCTACACTTATCTATCAACATCGCGCGGACGCTCCCTCTCCCGCCAGCGGGAGAGGGCCGGGGTGAGGGCCAGGGTGAGGGACACACCGCACCACCCCTCACACCGCCAATAAAAAACCCGGCCGGAGCCGGGTTCTGTCAACACGCCATCCATCACACCGCTTCGTACAGCGTCTGGTGGCGCGTCTCTTTACAGGCGATCAGCGCAATCAGTGTCAGCACCGCCATGGAGGCCAGATAGAATCCCACCGCCTGCAAGCCGTAGTTCGCATTCAGCCAGGTCGCGATATAAGGCGCCACCGAGGCGCCAAGAATCGACGACAGGTTGTATGAGAACGACGCGCCGGTATAGCGTACTTCGGTAGGGAACAGTTCAGGCAGCAGCGCGCCCATCGGGCCGAACGTCAGACCCATAATACTCAGGCCGAGCAGCAGGAAGCCCATCACCAGAATCTGCGAGCCGGAGCCGAGCAGCAGCGGGAACATCAGCGCAAAGGCGATGATCATCAGCGTAATGGTAATCATGGTTTTGCGACGGCCAAAACGGTCCGCCAGCAGGCCGGCAATCGGCACCATCACGCCAAAACCAATGACCGCCACCATCAGCATCCACAGGAAGCTGTTGCGCGAATAACCGAGGCCGACCGGTGCCGGCGCGGTGCCGTAGCTCATCGAATACACCGTCATGATGTAAAACAGCGTATAGGTCGCCAGCATGATAAACGTGCCGAGGATAGTCGCCGTCATATGTTTACTGAGCAGCGTGCCGATGGGAATGCGCACCTGCTTCTTCTCTTTCTGCACTTTGGCAAACACCGGGCTCTCATGCAGCGACACGCGCACATACAGACCGATAATCACCAACACCGCCGAGAGCACAAACGGCACGCGCCAGCCCCAGTTCATGAACTGCTCATCGGTCAGCAGCCACGACAGCAGCAGGAACGTGCCGTTGGCAAAGAAGAAGCCAATCGGTGCGCCCAGCTGCGGGAATGAGCCGTACAGCGCGCGCTTCTTCGCCGGGGCGTTCTCGGTGGCCAGCAGCGCCGCGCCGCCCCATTCACCACCCAGTCCCAGGCCCTGACCAAAACGCGCCAGCGCCAGCAGCAGCGGTGCCGCCACGCCAATGGTCTGATAACCCGGCAGCAGGCCGATCAGTACGGTAGAAACGCCCATGGTCAGCAGCGAGGCAACCAGCGTCGCTTTACGGCCCACGCGGTCACCAAAGTGACCAAACAGCGCGGAGCCAATAGGGCGCGCAACGAAAGCGATAGCGAAGGTCGCCAGCGACTGCAGCGTCGCAACCGTAGCATCACCCTGCGGGAAGAAGATATGCGGAAAAACGATGACCGCCGCGGTGGCATAGATATAGAAATCGAAGAATTCGATCGCAGTGCCAACCAGCGAGGCAACTACCACTTTACTGCGTGAGTTAACCGGTGTGCCGTCGTGTGGTTGGTCGGATGTTTCGGAGATGGAGGCTTGCATAACTGTTTCTTAATTGTAAATGTAAACAAAGAATCTTACGCACCTGTTTTGCCGCATTCAATGACGAAAAACCGCGTCACACCGGGCTTCGGCGGCGAAAAAGAGGATAATGTCTGAGTTATGGCAATCGGCGGCGGATGGGAAGGGGAAGCGCGGCTTTTCTGGCGTGATTCTCTGCAAAAGGGCCAAATAAAAGTGACCCTCTAGCGTTTCCTGCTGGTTTTTGCTGCTTTAGTAGCCAGAAGGAAACATTTTTTGCTGTTGCGGCAAATGTAACTTAATTGTCGCCTCGGGCAGATTGATGCGGCTGCGGCAGCTCGGGATCGTCTTTATATTTTGCGGTGGCGATCCACGCGGCGCAGAACAGCGTCAGACGGGCAAAGAAGTAGAAGAAGGCCATCAGCCCCAGCACCGAACCGAAGGCGGCACCGGAGGGCGATGTCGCCAGCTTCGGCAGCGTTAGCGTCATGACAAACTTGATCACCTCGAAGCCGATCGCCGCCAGCAGCGTACCGCGCAGCAGCGCTTTTTTGCGCGGCTTGTGGCGCGGCAGGATCCAGAAAATCCACAGGAACAGCAGATAGTTGGCGAAGATGGAGATCGACAGCGCAATGATGGTCATCGCCGGCCGCAGCCACTCGATATCGCCCAGCCCCAGCGCATTCACGATTGCCGCCTGCGCTGCGCCGGCAATTGAGGTCAGCGACAGCGTAATCACCAGCGCCAGCATCAGGCCCAGCAGCGAAACCAGGTCGCGCAGATACTTCTTCCACCACTTCTCCTGGTCATCGGGCGTGCGTTCCCACACGTCACGCGACTGGGCGCGCACCGCTTCGCGCAGGTTACCCATCCAGTTGATGCCGGAGTAGAGCGCCAGCAGCAAGCCGGTCAGGCCGACGGTCGCGCGCTGCTGAATCGCGGTATTCACGGTATTTTTCAGCGTGGTCGCCAGCGTCGGATCGCTGATGCTGTTAACGATTTTGTTGATCAACTCGGAAAGCAGGTCCTGATTCGAGGCCAGCACAAAGCCGACCGCCGCAAAGGAGACCATCAAAATCGGTATCAGTGAAAGAAACGAAAAATAGGTGATCGCCGCGCCAAACTGGCTGCCGAGGCGATCGTTAAAGCGTTCCAGCGCGCGCAGAAAGTGCGCCACCGCCGGGATCGCCTGGAACCAGGCGGCAAAGCGTGAGACGCGCCGGATCGAGCCATCCACGGTTTTGTTACCGGTTTTAATGTCAATCAGCGGCTTAGTTTCTGCCGCTGGCACTTTTGTGGTTTTGTCCGTCATAGACCTTCTGCATCCTGTTCACAGCGAAAATAAAATTATAGCCTGCCCGTTCAGGTCACGTATTCCTGCAGCACCTGACTCAGCCACTCCATAAACACCCGCACGCGGCGCGCCACGTTGCGACGGTGAGGATAGAGCAGGGAAATCGGCATCGGTTTGGCCGGGAAGTGGTGCAGCACTTCGACCAGCTGGCCGGATTCCAGCAGCGGCTGCACGCCAATCGCCGGCACCTGAATAATGCCCAGCCCGGCGATACAGGCGGCGCGATAGGTTTCGGTGCTGTTAACCGTCACCACGCCGCCGGTTTGCACGTAATGGCACTGTTTGCCATCAAAGTACTCAAAGCCCGGCGAAGGCTGCCCCAGCTGTTGGGTATAGTGCACCATGGCGTGCTGGCCGAGATCGTCCAGCCGTACCGGCATGCCGAAGCGGGAAAGGTAGCCAGGGCTGGCGCAGTTGATCAAGGCGTATGAGCCAATTTTCCGCGCAATCAGGCCGGAATCTTTCAGTTCGCCGACGCGCAACACGCAATCAAAGCCCTCGCGAATCACGTCAACCTGGCGATCGCTGCTGCTCAGCTCAATCTCCACGCCCGGATAGTGCTGCAAAAACTCCGGCAGGCGCGGCAGGATAAAACCGGTCGCCATTGCTACCGACATATCGACGCGCAGCTTGCCGCTCAGCGTGGCGGGATCGTGCTGGAACAGGCTGTCCATATCGTCGAGCATCGACAGCAAATCCAGGCAGCGATCGTAATACACCAGCCCATCCTGAGTCAGGTGCACGCGACGCGTGGTGCGATGCAGCAGGCGCGTGCCCATCTGATTTTCCAGCGCCTGCAGCTGGCGGGAAACGCTGCCCTTCGGTAAACCCAGACTCTCAGCCGCGCGGGTAAAACTGCCCATTTCTGCCACCCGCACAAACACCTGCATAGCGTGAATTTTATCCATGTTGTTCACCGATTGTTGTTGTTAGTGAAACAGTGCTGTGTATTCCCTTGCGTTTATAGATCAATTATTCGCGAATATCCTTAATCCGTGTTCAATTTTCCAACCGGAGCGAAACATGTCTCATAAAATTGCATTGATTACCGGCGGTAACCGCGGTCTGGGCAAGAATGGCGCGCTAAAACTGGCTGCCAAAGGCGTCGATATTCTGTTTACCTGGCGCGGTCATGCTGAAGAAGCGCAGGCGGTCGTGAAGGAAATTGAGGCGCTGGGCGCGCGTGCGGTGGCGCTGCAGCTGGATGTGGGCGACAGTCAGCAGTTTGATGACTTTGCGGCGCGGGTCAAAACAACGCTGCAGGAGACCTGGCAGCGCGACAGCTTTGATTATTTAGTGAACAACGCTGGCCATGGTCATTACAAGCTGCTGGCTGAAACCAGTGAAGAGGAGTTTGATGCGCTGGTGAATGTGCATTTCAAAGGGCCGTATTTCCTGACGCAGAAACTGCTGCCGCTGATCGCCGATGGTGGACGCATCCTGAATATCTCCAGCGGTCTGACGCGCATGACGCTGCCGGGTTCAGGCACTTACGCCGCCATGAAAGGGGCGATGGAAGTGCTGACGCGCTATCAGGCGAAGGAGCTGGGCGAGCGCCGCATTCGCGTCAACATTCTGGCGCCGGGCGCGATTGAAACCGACTTTGGCGGCGGCCGCGTGCGCGACACGCAAGATCTGAACGCACATATCGCTTCAGTGACCGCGCTGGGCCGCGTTGGTCTGCCGGATGACATCGGTGATGCCATCAGCGCGATCCTGAGCGAGGAAACCGGCTGGATTACCGCCCAGCGCATTGAGGCATCCGGCGGCCAGGCACTGTAAAAACATCGCGCTGCGACCGAATTAACGGAGCAGCGCCCGTTTTACACCTCAATCGTGCCATCAATCAGGGTCCGGGTTTGCCCGCCAATCCAGATCGTCTCACCGGCAAAACGCACCATAATGCGGCCGGCGCGCTGGATGGCGCTGCCCTGACGCGCGCAGTAATCCTGCTGCTGGCCCTGCGCCGCCAGATAGCGTGCCAGACAGGCGTTGGCGCTGCCGGTGACCGGATCTTCGACCAGGCTACCGTTCTCGACCAGTAGCGCGCGCACCTCGTACTGCGCCTCTGCGTCCTGCGGCAGCGGACCAAACAGCGCGACGCCATTCACACCCGCATGCTGCTGCAGGCGCAGTAGATCGTCCGCCTGCGTGACCACCTCCAGCACCGCCTGTGCGCTGCTCATCGGGATCAACAGCCAGCGAATCCCCATATCCGCCACGGCTGGCGTCTGGCTGAGATCGAACGCGTCGCTGTGCAGTGCGCTGCTCATCAGCGCATCACTGAACGGCGTCAGACTGGCGTCCGGCGCGGCAAAGGCCAGCGTGCCGTCAGCGCCAATCTGTACCTCAACCAGGCCCACGCCGCACTCCTGTACGATCTTACCCGCTGTTTTCACGGGCCAGCCCGCTGCCAGCAAGGCATGCGCTGTGCCAAGCGTGGGGTGTCCGGCAAACGGCAGTTCACCTCCAGGGGTAAAGATGCGCACGCGATAGTCGGCTGTGGCATCCTGTGGGGGCAGCACGAAGGTGGTTTCCGACAGATTGGTCCATCGCGCGATGGCCGCCAGTTGTGCATCGCTCAGGCCCCGGGCATCCATAATCACCGCCAGCGGATTACCGCTGAACGCGCCAGTGGAAAACACATCCACTTGTTTAAACGCCACCTGCATGTTCGCTCCTTCCTCGTTGAGGTTGTCTGAAATCCGGATTTACATCCTGCTGATTGCTTAAGGCGTCTAACAGGACTATGAATAGATTAACAATTCTGCCAGCGGAGTCCGCTATGTTAAAAATTCTGGGCCGTAACTCGTCAATTAACGTCCGTAAAGTACTGTGGCTCTGTTCAGAGCTGGATATTGCCTGGGAGCACGAGCCGTGGGGCGAAGACCCGCAGTCGCTGCACTCGCCGCAGTTTATGGCGCTCAATCCCAACGCGATGGTGCCGGTGATCATCGAAGATGACTTCGTGATGTGGGAATCGAACGCGATTCTGCGCTACCTCGCCAACAGCAACGGCGGGGAATGGCTCTATCCGGATAATCCACGCGCGCGCGCGCCGGTCGATCAGTGGATGGACTGGCAGGCGACCGAGCTCAATACCTCATGGCGCTATGCTTTTATGTCGCTGGTGCGCAATTCGCCAGCCCATCAGGATCCGCGCCTGCTGGCTGCCGCCATTAAAGGCTGGAGCCACACCATGGGTATTCTTAACCAGCAGCTGGAAAAAACCGGGCGCTACGTCGCGGGCCGTAATTTTACCCTGGCGGATATTCCGGTTGGCCTGGCGGTGAACCGCTGGTTTGAAACCCCGCTCGACCATCCGGATTTCCCCGCCGTGCAAACCTATTACGAGCGCCTGACGGAACGCGAGGGCTACACCACCTGGGGCCGCAACGGTAAGCCCTGATCCTGGCCCGGCGCGATACCGGTGATTTCACAGGCCAGCGCGCCGGTGCGTTTCAGCGCCCAGGTATAACGCTCATCAAACGGATAACAGCAGGAGAGACGCAGCGCGTGGCGATAGCGGTCGCTCAGCGAATAGAGCGCGCCCGGCGTGACGCAAATCTGCTCCTGCAACAGGCGATGGAACATCTCAACCGTGTCTACTTTGCCCGGCAGTTCGACCCAAAACACAAAGCCGCCGCGCGGCAGGGTAGCGCGCGTGCCCTGCGGGAAGTGGCGGGCGATGATGCCGCGCGCCGCATCCAGATTGGCAGCGTAGCGACGGCGCAGCGAACGCAGATGGTGATCGTAACCGCCGCTGGCGAGAAATTCGGCCAGCGTTTCGCTCAGCAGTTTTGATTCGGTCATCGACGATACCGCCTTCAGCCGCGCAATCGCCGGGTGGAAGCGGCCGGCCGCCGTCCAGCCCACGCGGAAATCGGGCGCGACGGTTTTGGTGAAGCTGGTGCAGTAAATCACCCAGCCATCATGATCAAAGGCTTTAACTGGCGGCGACAGCGGCCAGTCAAACTGCAATTCATCATACAGCCCATCTTCCAGCAGCGGAACGTGGTAAGTATTCACTAACTTCGCCAGACGCTTTTTATTCTCCAGCGGCATCACGTAGCCCAGCGGATTCTGCGCGCCCGGCATGGCGATCAGCGCCTGAATGCGCTGCTCCTGCAGCAGCATCTCCAGCGCGTCCAGCGACAGGCCGTTTTGCGGATCGGTAGGGATTTCCAGCGCCTTCAGCCCGAGCGAGGCCAGCAGCGGAAACAGGAAGAAGTAGGTCGGCGATTCCAGCCCGACGCAGTCGCCCGGCTTCGTCACCGCCCGCAGCGCCAGCTGCAGCGCCTCCATGCAGCCGTGGGTCAGGGTGATATCCGCGACAGTCAGGTTCAGGCCGGTGTGCAGGCTACGGCGCGCAATCTCCTCCCGTAAGCGCTCACTACCCGGCGGAAGCGCGTAGCGACCAATGATGTCATTATCGCGACGAATAATGGAGGCGGTAATGCGCCCCAGCTTCGCTGCCGGGAACAGCTCGCTATCCTGCGGGCAGGCCAGCGAAATATTGGTGTAATCGGGATGATGCTGCGCGGCGAACACCTGCTCAATCAGTTCCAGTTTCTGCGTGCTGGGATCATTGATTCTGGCGCTCATTGGCTTAAGCGGCTGCGTCACCGCCGGCAGCACGCCGCGCACGTAGTAGCCAGACTGCGGACGAGCCTCAATCAGGCCGCGATCTTCAAGAATATGCCAGGCGCTCAGCACGGTATTGATGCTGACCTGATGCGACTGCGCCACGCGCCGGATAGCCGGCAGGCGTTTTCCCGGCTTCAGCGTGCCCTGATGGATTGATTCGGCAAAGCTGTCCGCCAGCTGCTGGTACAGCGTCTGGCCGGATGAAAGAGGAAGGGACACAAAAGCCTCCGCGCGCGATAGGTACAATTTAAAATTACTTCAACTGTATCCATCACAATAGTGATTTTGTGTCTCTGTTTCCATTGTAATTTGCGCACTAGCATGGAGCTTCGTTGATTCTCAGGGAAACGCACCATGCTCGATCCATCCTTCTTTAGCTATGTCACAGTCATGTCGATTACGCCGGGTCCTAACAATCTGTTACTGGCGACGTCCGGCGTGAATTTTGGCTTCCGGCGCACGCTACCGATGCTGTTTGGCATCCTGCTCGGCTGTGCGCTACAGATGCTGCTGGCAAGCGTGGCGCTGGAAATGCTGTTGCACTGGATGGCGTCTGTGCGGTTGCCGCTGACGGTGGTGGGATGCAGCTATCTGCTGTGGCTGTCGTGGAAAATCTTCCGCGCCGGTGCGCCGCAGCTGCGCGAACGTCCGCGTCCGATGACCCTGCTGGGCGGTGTGTGTTTCCAGGCGGTGAATCCCAAAGCCTGGCTGATGGTCACCAACGTGGCGCTGATGTACGCCAACAGCAACGGCGTGCTGGCGGTGCTGCTCGGCTTTGCCGCCCTCAACCTGCCGTGCATTTTGATCTGGGCAGCGCTGGGCGACCGGCTGCGCCATCACCTGCAGATTGCGTGGAAACGCCAGGCGTTTAACACCCTGATGGCGCTGTCGCTGGTGGCAACCACCGGCTGGATGCTGTATGACGCGCTGCTGTGAAGCTGATTACGGCGTTTGATGGCACGGTAAGCACGGGCACCATATAGGGGGCTGGTCAGTTAACGAAGCCGTAAGACGCACCCTGATGTAGCGGCGCGATTTATCGCGCAATGTGCAATGTATTGTGCCGCTAACAAACGTGCGCTTCCTGGTGAATAAATTCCAGGCTTAACCGTCAGGGATTGCGTCAGCCAAAAGGCGACACCGTAATCAAAAAAAAGAGGCCGCTATTGCGGCCTCATGCAGGTTAGTCATCAACGGTGAAGGGGCGGGCGTCGCCGTTTACTTGCCGACCACATGGGCGGTTTCACGGCCTTCGTCGTTCGCGGCTTCCGGCGTGATGACCGGCGCGTAATCCAGCTGCAGCACGCGACTGGTTTCGGCCAGCACTTTCTCGGTCAGCGCCACGTCGCCGTTCAGTTTGCGGCCCCAGGACGGAATCACCGCACGGATTTTGGTTTGCCACTCAGGCGAGCGCATCTGCTCCGGGAACACCTTCGCCATCAGCTCGAGCATAATCGGCGCTGCGGTGGATGCACCCGGTGACGCGCCCAGCAGCGCAGAGATCGAGCCGTCGGCTGAGGTCACCACTTCGGTGCCGAGACGCAGCACGCCGCCCTCTTTCTCATCATTTTTTATGATTTGCACGCGCTGACCGGCCGTGACCAGCTTCCAGTCTTCCTGTTTAGCCTGCGGCACATAAGCGCGCAGCGCTTCCATACGATCGTCATCGCTCTGCAGCACCTGATCGACCAGATATTTCACCAGATCGAAGCTTTTCAGCCCAACCTGCATCATCGGCAGCAGGTTACTGCTGTTCATCGCGCCGAACATATCCAGCAGCGAACCCTGTTTAAGGAATTTGGTGGAGAAGGTGGCAAACGGGCCAAACAGCAGCACCTGCTTGCCATCCAGCACGCGGGTATCCACATGCGGTACCGACATCGGCGGTGCGCCCACGCTGGCTTTGCCGTACACCTTCGCCATGTGCTGCGCCACCACGTCCGGATTCTCCGTGACGAGGAATGAGCCGCCGACCGGGAACCCGGCGTAGCCTTTCACTTCCGGGATACCGGTTTTTTGCAGCAGCGGCAGCGCCGCACCGCCGGCACCGATAAACAGCTGGCGCGCGGTCAGCACGCGCGACTCGCCGCTGGCGAGATTGTGCAGGCTCACCTGCCAGCGTCCATCGCTCAGCCGCTTGATATCGCGCACTTCCTGACGCAGACGCAGGCGGAAATGCGCTTTCTTCTCCAGCGCGGCAATCAGCTGACGCGTCACCTCACCGAAGTTGACGTCGGTGCCCATGTCGGTCCAGGTGGCGGCCACCTTCTGTTTGCGGTCGCGCCCGTTCATCACCAGCGGAATCCACTGAGCAATCTGGTCACGGTCTTCGGAATAGTTCATGCCGCGGAACAGGGTGCTTTTCTGCAGCGCCTGGAAGCGTTTGCGCAGGAAGTCCACGTTGGCATCACCCCAGACAAAACTCATGTGTGGCGTGCTGTGGATAAAGCTGGCTGGATTGCGCAGGTTGCCTTTCTGCACGTGATACGCCCAGAACTGACGGGAAATCTGGAAGGATTCGTTAATCGCTACGGCTTTAGCAATGTCGATGCTGCCATCCGCTCTTTCGGGCGTATAGTTCAGCTCGGCCAGCGCCGCGTGGCCGGTGCCGGCATTGTTCCAGCCGTTCGACGACTCGACCGCGACGTCATCCAGCCGCTCGACCATCTCAATCGACCAGTCTGGCTCCAGATCCTGCAGCCAGGTGCCTAAGGTAGCACTCATCACGCCCGCGCCGATCAGCAGGACATCCACGTCTTTTCGTTCCTGAAGGTGTGTGCTTTCCATGCCAGCGGCGGCTAGCGCCAGATTTACCGCAGTGTTGCTCATGAGGCGACATCTCCTCTCTGTTGCCCTGAAGCTCAACAGGTTCGCAGGCGAAACAGCCACGCTTTTTGCAAGCGCGTTGCGCTATCTCTCAAAGGTTAAGACTCAGGTTTAAGCCATAGGTGTGATAACGGTTAACTGCACGTTATGCATATGCATTCGAATATAACATTCTCGTATCGGAATTAAACGTTTGTTTATTTTTTAAATGCAGAAATGATTCAGCATAAGAATTAATCAGGCCGGCGGCGCTGTCATAAGGGATTTTTATCCCCTAATCAGACAGTTATAGTAACGCAGTTGTTGCATCGATGTGAGGGGAAAAGAATGGGTAAGCTTCATACGGTGAGATGGATCACAAATTAACTGATTGAAAATAATGGATTTGAGCAGAATTGATTTTTTATGCGGATTTTATGTTGCCTGATGTTTCGCCAGATCGTGTAAAAATAATGTTACATTTGTGTGAATCTGAATTTGGGCGCAGCGTCAGGCGCCCGTCAGAAGAAAAATGCATCATGCGCACCGCTCAGCGCACCTGAAACCAGCGGCGCCAGATAAAGCGAATAATGAAAAACTCAAGGGTGCCGAGCAGCAAAAACCAGACGCAGAACACAATGGTATAGAGCTGATTCACATCCTGCAGATGCAGACTCTGCTGCAACTGTTTCGCCAGCGCCACGCCAAACGAAGGGGCGGGCAGCAGCAGTGCCGAAAGAAAGCCCAGCAGCAGAATGCCGCCCGGGATGATCAGCGTTTCAAACGGGTTTTTCATCGCATCATTCCAAATCAGTTAGCGCGGGCATTAGCGCATAAAACCGCGACGCGGTGCAATCCCCGCAGCGGCGCGCACTCAGAAATTTCTTCTATTCCATTCACTTAGCGTCAAAAATAGCGCCAGTTAAGAGTTATAGCCTTTGCTATACTTAAACCCATGATTTTGTTGTCTTTTTTTTGATGATTTCCCGTGCTAGACTGCGCGCACTTTTTCATTACTGAACCTGATATGCGGACAAAGTGCAGGCTTAATCGGCTTATTTCACCGCATTGACTGAAAACCATGACATTTATCGCAACCCTGATTCTGGCCTTTGGTATGTCGATGGACGCTTTCGCTGCAGCATTGGGCAAAGGCGCATCACTGTATCGTCCGGGCTTCAAAGAAGCATTACGCACAGGGCTGATTTTTGGCGTCATAGAGATGCTGACGCCGCTGGTGGGCTGGGCTATCGGACTCGCCGCCAGCCACTACATTATGGCGTGGGATCACTGGGTGGCGTTCGGTCTGCTGGGTATTCTTGGCGGCCGGATGATCATGGAAGGCTTTCGCCAGACGGCCGATGAGCCGTGTGAAGCGCCGCAGCGCCACGGTTTTATGGTGCTGGCGCTGACGGCGGTGGCAACCAGCCTCGATGCGCTGGCGGTGGGCGTTGGCCTGGCGTTTCTGCAGGTCAACATTGTGCTGACCGCGCTCACCATCGGTGCAGCTACCACCATCATGGCCACCACCGGTGTGCTGGTCGGCCGTTTTATCGGTCCGGTGATGGGCAAATGGGCGGAAGTATTGGGCGGCGTGGTGCTGATCAGCATTGGCTGTACCATTTTGATTGAGCACTTAGGGCTGTTCCGTTAACGCCTGGCACGATGAGTCAGGCGCGTTTTTGTGATCTGGTTCAAAAATAATTGCGTGAAAAACGCGCGGACATTATACTTTTCGCGTAATTCTTCAACAATTTTTGTATCAGGTGCACCATGAAACGTTTTTTCCGCTCCGTGTTTCGTTCTTATGTTGAGACCTTCAAACACGTGCCGCCGGGCGCTCTTAACTAAGCGCTCTGCCAGAAACCCTCGATAATCGCGGTCAGGGATCGACCTGTGGTTATCATCCTGCGCTGTTCCGCTCTGCTTTTTCCTGTCACCAAAACTCACAAACATTAATTACTTTACCCTCAGGTCATACCGCTTTTCCGTCTGGCTTTTGATAACCTGCGCGCAAATTTTCTCTAACATTGAGGTCATCATGCAGCTGTGCAGTTTTTCTCTTATTGACCAGGCAAGAAAAAGTTATGGCATCGTGCAACCCGCAGGCGTGATCGATCTCGGGGCGCGGCTGGGCGACAGCTGTCCGGATTTGAAAACTCTGCTGCAGCGCGGTGGCCTGAACGACCTGCAGGCGTACCTGGACGAGCCGGTGGATTATGCCTTCAGCGCGATTCGCTTCCTGCCGGTGGTGGAAAACCCAGGCAAAGTCTTTTGCGTCGGCATGAACTATGCCGACAAGCGTCAGGAGTTTGCCGCCACGCTCGACGCACCGACGCTGTTTGTGCGCTTCGCCGATTCGCTGGCCGCGCACCAGCAGCCGCTGCTGAAACCGGCCACCACGGCTGAATTTGATTATGAAGGTGAGCTGGCGGTGATCATCGGCAAAGCGGCTTATCAGGTAAAAGCCGCCGATGCGCTGCAGCATGTGGCGGGCTACAGCTGCTTTATGGATGCCACCGTACGCGACATGCAGTTCACCTGGTTTACCGCCGGCAAGAACTGGCAGCAGACCGGCGGCTTTGGCCCGTGGATGACCACCGCTGACGACATTCCGGACCCGCAACAGCTGGCGATTAAAACCTGGCTGAATCAGCGCGAAGTGCAGAACGATACCACGGCCAGCATGGTACATCCGGTAGCCAAAATCATTGAATACATCTCGGCGTTCAGTCCGCTGTCACCGGGCGATGTGATCATTACCGGCTCACCGGGCGGCGTGGGGAAAAAGCGAACGCCACCGCTGTTTATGTTCCCGGGCGATGAGATCGAAGTGGAAATTGAGAAGATTGGTCGTCTGCGCCACCGCATTGTCTGACGCCAGCGTTGCACGGTGGCTGCTGCAGCACAGCCACCGTGCATTACCGGTTAAATAAATATTCAACAATACGAAATGTCCCGAATTTATTTTGAGATAGCGCAGATTTAGTTATCAGGTTAAATAATTATTGTTAAGTTAATTTTCCTGCTATGTATAGAGTAAATATTTTTGTGATCGCCAACTAATTCCCTCGCTTTGCCATAGTTAAAATTAAAACCAGCGGCGTATTATCGTCCACTGCCGATTCCGGCATGGAAATAAGGGATGATAATGAAAACCATCAGTCGCGAGATCATTAACGATCTCATTGACCGCGTGGGCGGTCGGGAAAATATTCTGTCACTTTCACACTGTATTACCCGTTTGCGCTTTGTGCTGCAGGATGTCGGCAAGGCCGATCCGGAAGCCATCCGCGCCACGCCGGGCGTTAAAGGATGTTTTAACGCGGCCGGACAGTTTCAGGTAATTATTGGAACCGAAGTTGACTCTTATTATAACGCGTTAGTTGAAACGCTAAATATTAGCGAAACCTCAAAGGAACAGATTAAATCCGCAGCGCGCAGCCAGATGAAATGGCACGAGTCATTATTATCCCACTTTGCTGAGATATTTTTTCCGTTATTACCCGCGTTAATTAGCGGCGGTTTAATTCTCGGTTTTCGTAACGTGCTCGGCGATATTGTCGTCGCCGACGATAAAACGCTGGTGCAGCTCTATCCGGGCGTGAAAGGCCTGTATGATTTTCTCTGGTTGATTGGTGAAGCGATCTTCTTCTATTTGCCGGTAGGGATTTGCTGGTCGGTGGTGCGTAAGCTGGGTGGCACGCCGATTCTCGGCATTGTGCTGGGCATTACGCTGGTATCGCCGCAGCTGATGAATGCGTATCTGATTGGCAGCCAGGTGCCGGAAGTGTGGAACTTCGGCTGGTTCACCATCGATCGGGTCGGCTATCAGGCGCAGGTGATTCCGGCACTGCTGGCCGGGCTGGCGCTGGCGAAAATTGAACTGGCGCTCAAACGTATCGTACCTGCCTATCTGACGCTGGTGGTGGTGCCGGTATGTGCGCTGCTGCTGGCGGTCTTCCTCGCCCATAGCCTGATTGGTCCGTTTGGCCGCCTGATTGGCGACGGCATTGCCTTTGGGGTGCGTCATCTGATGACCGGCAGCTTCGCGCCGATCGGTGCCGCGCTGTTTGGCTTCCTGTATGCGCCGATGGTGATTACTGGCGTACATCAGACCACGCTGGCTGTCGATCTGCAGATGATTCAGAGCATGGGCGGCACGCCGGTGTGGCCGCTGATTGCGCTGTCCAATATTGCGCAGGGCGCGGCGGTCGTCGGCATCATCATCGCGAACAAAGATCGCGCTGAACGCGATCTCACCGTGCCGGCCGCCATTTCGGCGTGGCTCGGCGTAACCGAGCCGGCGATGTACGGCGTCAACCTCAAGTACCGCTACCCTATGCTGTGCGCGATGATTGGCTCTGCGCTGGCGGCGCTGCTGTGCGGCCTCAACGGCGTGATGGCCAACGGCATCGGCGTCGGCGGTTTACCGGGCATTCTTTCGATTCAGCCGCAGTTCTGGACGGTTTACTCGCTGGCGATTCTGGTGGCGATTATCGTTCCGCTGCTGCTGACCATCATTATCACTAAACGCAAAGCGGCAACCGCCATCATCAGCCAGGCAGAGGTGCAACATGAACAGGCACGCTGAATATCCCTGGTGGCGCCAGGCGGTGATCTACCAAATCTATCCCAAAAGCTTTCAGGACAGCGGGGCGCGCGGTACCGGCGATCTCAACGGTGTGATCCAGCGGCTGGATTATCTGCAGCAGCTGGGCGTTGATGCGCTGTGGCTGACGCCGATCTATGTGTCGCCGCAGATTGATAACGGTTACGACGTGGCGGATTACACCGCCATCGATCCCGCCTACGGCACCATGGCCGACTTTGACCGCCTGCTGGCGGAGACGCACCGGCGCGGCATGCGCATGGTGCTGGATATGGTGTTCAACCACACCTCGACGGAACACGCCTGGTTTAAACGTGCCGAAGCCGGTGAACAGCCGTATGTTGATTACTATATCTGGCGCGACGGTGTGCCCGGCACGCCGCCCAATAACTGGCAGTCCAAGTTTGGCGGCAGCGCCTGGGCGTGGAATGAACGGCGTCAGCAGTACTATCTGCATCTGTACGCGCCGGAGCAGGCCGATCTCAACTGGGAAAATCCGGCGGTGCGCGAGGCGTTAAAGCAGGTGTGCCACTTCTGGGCGGACAAAGGCGTCGACGGGCTGCGGCTCGACGTGATCAACCTGGTGTCAAAGCACCAGGATTTCAGCGACGATCTGCCCGGTCACGACGGACGGCGATTCTACACCGATGGCCCGCGCATCCATGATTATCTGCAGGAGTTTAACCGCGATGTGTTTACGCCGCGCGGGCTGATGACGGTGGGGGAAATGTCCTCGACCACGCTGGCCAGCTGCCAGCGCTATGCGTCGCTGGCGCACACCGAGTTGTCGATGACCTTCAATTTCCACCATCTCAAGGTGGATTATCCGCAGGGCGACAAATGGACACTGGCGGCACCGGACTTCGTTCAGCTCAAAGCAATCTTTGCAGAGTGGCAGCGCGGGATGCACAACGTGGCGTGGAATGCGCTGTTCTGGTGTAACCACGATCAGCCGCGCATCGTCACGCGCTTTGGTGATGAAGGCGCGCTGCGCGTCGCCTCGGCAAAATGCTTTGCGATGCTGCTGCACGGTATGCAGGGCACGCCCTATATCTATCAGGGCGAAGAGCTGGGGATGACCAATCCGCATTTCACCCGTATTGAGCAGTATCAGGACATCGAGAGCCATAACATCCATGCGGCATGGCTGGCGCAGGGTAAACCGGAAGCGGCGATCATGGCGATTCTCGCCAGCAAATCGCGGGATAACAGCCGCTCGCCGATGCTGTGGGACAACAGCGCCAATGCCGGCTTCACGCGAGGTGAACCGTGGATCGGCGTGGCGGATAACTATACGCTGATCAACGCCGCCAACGCGCTGCTCGACAGCAACTCAGTGTTCTACGGCTACCAAACGCTGATTCGGCTGCGCAAGCGTTACGCGATATTCACCGACGGGGATTATCAGGATCTGGCACCGGAAGCGCCGCACATCTGGTGTTATCGCCGCAATTCGCCGCGTGAAAGCCTGCTGGTGGTGGCGAACCTGACTCACAACACGCAGCCGCTGCTGCTGCCGGAAATTGAGGGCAACTGGCAGGTGCTGATGAGTCATTACGGTGAGGTATCGCAGCCTGGTGCGCTGACGCACCTGCGGCCTTTTGAGGCGGTGTATTACTACCAGTCGTAACGGAGAAACCGGATGGCGCGCTTCAGCGATCTGTGGAGCGCGCCGAAGGCGTTACTTCAGCGTGCCGCATTCCGCCACGGCAAGGTAATCGGTGTATAGCTGCGGCGAACCGGAAAAGGACGCCAGCTGCTTCCACTCTTCATACATCTGTTTGGTATCCCGGTGCGCGCGGGCAAAATCTGCCGCGCTGGCGGTGGCGATATCCGGCTGCGGATAAAACACATTCAGCGCCGCTTCACTCTCAATCTCCATCATTACTACATAGCCGTCCAGCCGGTTGCCGCTGTGGCCTTTTAGCAGATGAAACTTCCAGCCGGGATAATCCACAATGCGCGCGGCATTCTGCATGATAAATTGCTCAAACTCCTGCGGCTGCACGCCCGGGCGCAACGCCAGATAGTGCGTACCGAGAATGCGAGCGGTGCCGCTGTGGGCGTCAAAGCGCGGGCCGCCCGGCAGCGTACTGTGGGGATTTTCGGCCAGCAGATCGAAATGGGTGAAAATCGTCGGGCGCCGCGCAAAGGTGGCCAGCTGACGCCATTCGCTCAGCAGCGCGTCTGCTTCCGGGTGCAGATGCCAGAAGTGCTCTGCCTCGGCGGTGAGCTCACCGTCATCCTGCATAAAGCGTGCGCGCTGTGCCGCATCTTTCATTTCAAACAGCATCAGGTATTGATCGACGCGCTCACCGCGCAGACCGCGAAACAGCGTCCAGCGCCAGCCGGGATAGCAGGGCAGGTGCACGCCTTTTTCCCGTACGAAGCTTTCAAACTGTTCAGGGGTGACGCCCGCTTCGGTGTCGATGGCGATATAAAAAAAGCTATAAACAGACTGGGACATAACAGGCTCCAGGCACGCCGTCGCGTGCCGTTGCGGGATCAAAGAGGTTTAATCGAACTGGGTATTGATGATGGCTTCCACCAGCACGCGGCCGGCAGGCGTGAGCGTGACGTAGCGGCCATCGCTGTGCACTAACTCGCGCTGCTGCAGCTCACGCAGCGCCCGGGCGATGGTCGGCTGGTCAAACAGACTGACGCCAAACTTCTGCTGAAACAGCACATCGTCGAGCGGAATCAGCGTCGACAGCGCCATTTTGCAGCCGTTGATGGCCTGCTGATCCGGCGACATGCCGCGCACCGAAGCGATCGGCAGTTCACCGTTATCCAGCGCGCGCTGATAGTCGGCGTAATCGGTCAGGTTGATTAGCTCGGCGCCGGCACACTTGGAGCTGCCGCCAAGGCCAATCGCCACTTCCGGTGCCTGCTGGTCGAGGTCGGTAATGATCGCTTTCCACTTCTCCGGCGGTGCGCTGCGATGGTGGAAATACATGGTGGGATGCTCAAGGTAATCACCATCCAGCCACTGCTCGGCCAGCGCGCGCATCTGATACTGCTGACCCAGACTCGGCATCGCCGCGTTCTTACGCTGCCAGGCATTTTCTCCCTCCGCCGACACGCCGGTGCGGCTTTCAGCGAACGGCTTCATGTGCAGCTTGGTAAACACCAGATGCGACAGATCGAGCGCGCGCGCCTGCTGCAAATCGTCACGCACGTCGTCCACCGTTTGTCCCAGCAGGCCGTACATCAGGTCGACGCTGACCAGCGCGAATTACCTTGTAGCAGGCATCTGCGCTGTGCAGGCGACCACAGCCTTTGATCAGGCGGTCCGAGAATGACTGCGCGCCAAACGACAGTTTGCTGAAGCCGAGCTCACGCAGCTGCGCCAGAAACTCGCGCGTCAGCGTGCCGGGCTCACCTTCAAAGCGCAGCGTGGCCTCACGGAAGTTGAAATGGTTGCGGTAAAAATCCATCAGGCGCCGCAGCTCATCGGGCGGCAACAGCGAGGGCGTACCGCCGAACAGGTTAAATTCACCCACCGGCACTTCACCCAGCGCCGGCAGCTGCGCCAGCCACAGTTTTGCCTCCTGAATGTTGTGATCGACGATATTGCGGAACAGCTCAGGCGCGCGCGTTGACTGCGGATTCACAATCACCGTTGGGAACTGGCAGAAGTGACACTTGTAGCGGCAGGTAGGGATGTAAGCCCACAGATGAATTTGCGGCGCGTGGCTCAGGCTGTGCTGCATGGCACGGAAAAAGTTCGGCAGCGGAAAATCGTCGATATCGCCGGGAAACACATGGCAGCCGAACGGATCGTGCACCACGTATTCGAGCAAATCAGCGTTTTCCGGCCGGCTAAGCACCTCGCATATGGCCGGGCGAGGATAGTGACGATCGATATCCTGCAGGGATTGCAGCCAGGCAGCACGCATCAGAACACCCCGCCATTTGCAAAGTAGTTATGCGCCTCACCGGATTCGCGATCTTCGCAGTAATACCAGACAAAGCGGGCGAAATCCTTTTCCTTCACCTGAGCAAAGCAGGCCGGCAGCGGCGGTGGCTCGCCAATCTCTGCGCCGACGGCGCGCCGGAGCGCGGCGAACAGCGCATGGCGAAATTCAAAATAGAGGCGAAACGCCGGGGTTTTATAGCTGTGGATCGGCAGGAAATCGGTCACACTCATCTCCAGCATCATGCTGTGGATGCGGGCGAACAGGCGTTCAGCCACTTCTGGCGTGAAGAAATCAATCACTGCGGCATCGTCGCGCAGCAGCGACGGGTTGAGTAGCACCGGCAGCACCAGATTTTTCGGCACGTAATCTTTAATCGAGTATTCCCACGCCTGCTGCGCCTGCACTGCGCTGACATCGGTAAACGGCGTCAGTGCGGTGAGCGCCGGGCGCACATCTTTCATGATGATGGTGCCGTTATGGCCGTAGGCCACGCCTTCAATCACTTCGTGCAGCAGGTTATCTACCCGGCGGCTGTTAATCTGCACACGGGAGTTGGGCGCATACACCGGCTTACCGCCGGCCGCGATCACCTTGATGCCAAAATCCCAGTCGTCTGACAGATGTTCAACAAACTCACCGTTTTTCAGCTGATAAAAAATCTCGATGCCGCCGACGTCATCGTACAGCTGCTTTTCAACGCCAAAGCCTTTGCCATCCGGGAAGCCACCAAACAGGGAGAAGGAAGCGTGGCGGCAGCGCAATGTCTTATCAATTTCCGCATACAGCCGTGGACGCTCGTGGAAATCTGCCGTTTCGTAGTAGTAGTTACAGGTGCCCAGATCGCCGTTTTGCGCAATCATGGTGCCGACCAGTTCGTCGATCCACAGTGCGTCAACCGTGCAGTCTGCATCAGCGGAGAGAATGTAATGTTTGCGCTGAAAACCGCTGGCTTCGTCGCGCAGTCCCGCGCGCTGCGAGGCGAAATCCATGCCTTTTTTCCGCGCCGAAGAGACGCCCTGCACTGTTTCCTGCAACTGATGAATCGTCAACTGCGGATGCTGCGCGGCAAAGGCCTCGATCAGCGCGACCGAGTTATCGGTGGAATTATTATCCACCATGATCACTTCCAGATTATCAAAATTAAACAATCCGCCGGGCGAACGCTGCTGCAATATTGATTCCAGCACCGCGTTAATACGCGCCGCCTCGTTATAAACCGGCAGCACCACCGAAATAAAACAACGGTTATCCATAGTCACTCCTTAACTACACATTAAATATCTGCCGGAAGATGTGATCCGACAGCAGGGATTTGCCTTTCTGATAATTGCGCATGGCGATGGCGTCGCGGCGTGCGTCATCCCGTAACAACGCATTGACGCGCTGAATAAACCCGGCATCGGGCAGGCCATCATGGTGAGCGGAAATAGCCATCAATTCACCTTCAAAACCGTACTGGCCATACACCTCTTGATAATATTCATAGCGGGTGGCGATATAGCATCGCTGATGGCTAATCGCCTCGCCAATCGGATTACCGTAGCTGTCGTAATCCCATGCGGTTAAAAACGACACCACATCGCAGGCGTGATAAAGATCCTGAATGGTGGTGGCGTGTGGATTGCGCTCCATAAAGTCGTGATTTAACGCGCCAAAAAAGATGACGTAGCGTTCCAGCTGAAACTGGCTAATTAACTGCTTTAACGCGTGGTAATGTACGCTGTCTTCCAGCGGATCGCCGGCCACCATTAAATAAACGCGCTGCGGCTGATGCTGCGCAACAAGTTCACTGTTCAGCGCATGCAACAGGTGAATATCGCGATCGAGCCGCTTAGCCGGAATAATTCGCGTAGTGCGGGCAATCACCTTGTCCTGCGCCAGCAAGCCAAACTGGCGGCGTAAATCTTTGCGCGGATGGCTCGGGTCAAAAGGATAGGTATTACGCATCACCTCGATTTCGACCTGATGTTCGCACCAGGCTGCCAGCTGTGAGGCCAGGGCCTGGTTCAGCGTGACATAAGTGATATGCGGCGAGGGCTGCGGGCGGACCGCATGTGGCCAGGGCGCGCTGCCGTAGCGCGATGAGGTGGATTCGCTGTTCCACATCAGGTCATGGTCGCGCCACAACACAAACCGGCCGAGCTGTTTTGCGGCACCGTATTGTGCAATCGCCAGATAGAGCGCGCGGGTAAAAATAATATTATCCGGCAGCGTCCCGTTCTCAATGATTAAATAATTGATATCCAGTGCCTGCCATTTTGCGCACAGCGCGCTGGCCACTGCCTGCGCCATTTTCTCCGTCCGCTGCACCAGAATTTTTTCTGCCGCGGCATCCAGCGTCTGGCTATGATTAATCAGTACGTCATGAACATATTGCAGAAAGGCTGGGTTATAACCGTCAACCTGACGAATTTCATCGTGCCGGACTAAGGTAAAATGGTGCTGCAGCGAATTGATTTCATTTTCGGAATAGGGCCGTCCGAAGTTTCCTTTATCTATTTTTATGTCGTAGCCGATATCAAGAAAGGCGGTAATTCCCTGCTCGCGTAAACGAACGGCGATTTTAGTGGCTTCTACCGTAATACCCGATAATGCCACGGCATCAAAAGAGATAAAAAGGGCCTTGCGTTGTAAATCCATTTGGTCACCACGCTCATACCTGAACATTAACAGTGACTGAACGGTAAGTTAAATTATCCGGTTAAACTTTGATCTAATCCACAAAAGTTTACTACTGCTAATTAATTCATCTTCGCTAATGCATTTATTGCTAATAACGGATTTCGGGCTTTAATTAATAATATCCGTCTTTAAGTTTTGTCTTGAATTAATAACTATAACCAGCATGCTGAACGCGATAATTTCCCTATTTATGGCCTAATCGTTCTGATTATTTATCGTCATTATGCCGTTTAATTCATCCGGCAGGACGAGTGATCAGGCGATAACGCAGAGGCGGAAACGTATTGGCGGGCGGATAAAGAAAGGGTGCGCATGGCCTGCGCACCCGGAGAACGAATATTAAGCGGGGAAAGAGGATTTACACCCCATCGGTAATCGGCTTTCTGACCAGCAGCAGGTAAGCCAGCGCGCCGACCACCGTGACGCCAGCACAAATCATCAGCGCGAGGCTGAACGATTTGGTGGTATCCAGCACCCAGCCGGTAATTATCGGCGCAAAAGAGGCGAAAACGAAGCTGGCAAAGTTCTGGATACTGCCCACTGACGCCGTCATGCGCGCCGTGACGTTAGCGTGGATCAGGCCCCAGCATGAGGTCCCGGCAAAGTGAATGCAGAACAGCGCCATACCAATCAGCGTCACCGCGCTGCTGGTTTCGGTGGCGCGCGTCACAAAGGTGGTAAAGGCCGCGGAGAGCAGCATGCCGCTGACAATCGACACCTTGCGCACTTTCACCGCGTCGAAGCCGCGCCGCACCAGCGCATCCACCACGTAACCGTTGAGCAGCATGCCCGCCGCACC
Organism: Pantoea dispersa; assembly: GCF_035783935.1. Lineage (GTDB taxonomy): Bacteria > Pseudomonadota > Gammaproteobacteria > Enterobacterales > Enterobacteriaceae > Pantoea > Pantoea dispersa_C. The sequence goes on from NZ_JALKOV010000016.1 coordinate 34,996, forward strand.
GAACAGGAAAGGAATGGCGGCCAGCAGACCGGTGCTTTTCAGGTCCAGATGATAGGTGGTCTGCAGATAGCCCGGCAGCCAGGCGATGTACAGCCACGCGGTGTAGTTGATGCCGCTAAAGCCAATCATCATGCCCCACATGGTGCGCTGCTTAAACAGCCCGCGCCATTCGGCGAAACTCAGCGGCTCTTTGCGTGACGCCACGCTGCCCGCCTGCAGATAGTGAATCTCTTCACCGCTCAGCTTGTTGTTATCCCGGTCGCGATAGGTGAGATACCAGCCAATGGCGAGAAACATGCCCAGCACGCCGATGGTGACAAACATGCCGCGCCAGCCCATCACCAGCATCATCGCCGCCAGAATCGGCGGTGCCACCGACAGACCAATCATCGACGCCGCGTTAAACATCCCCATCGGCATACCGCGATCTTTGATGTTGAACCAGTCGTTGATCACCTTGACGCCGCACGGGTTCATCGGCGCTTCGCCAATGCCCAGCCCGATGCGCACCAGCACAAACTGGGTGAAGTTATGCACCAGCCCGGCCGCCGCCTGAAACAGTGACCAGAAGAACATGCCGATGGCCAGCATGATGCGCGGGCCTTTGCGGTCGAGCAGCGCGCCGCACGGCAGCTGGGCTAAACCGTAAGCCAGCGAAAACGCCGACAGCAGCACGCCAATCTCGGTGGCCGATAAGCCCAGCTCCTCGCGGATGGTCATGTTGGCTACCGACAGCGAGCTGCGGTCAAGATAGTTAATGATGGCGGCGAACAGCAGCAGCAGCATGGCGGTGATTTGAATCTTACGGATGCGCGGTGAGCGCACCACGTCCGCGCGCGCCGGCACATAATCCTGCCCGGCGTGCTCGGGTGCTGGCGCGTTGGTGCCGCCGCGCGTTGATGTATTTTCCATTGCAACCTCCCAGGTTCGGGTACTTATCGTTATCAGTCTTGGGGTTCCTGCGGCAGCGAAACGGGCTGCCCTAAGGGGCTGCCTTCGAGACTAGAAGTAAACCGCGGGAGATGTTGCAAACATGTTTCTGATTCGTGCGGGCGCTTATGCTTTGTGGTTTTTAATCGGTTTTTAATTGTACTGCCGGATAGAGCGGATCATTGAGTGTTTGGCGGTTCTGAGATGTGCATGCAGCGCACACAGCGCGTCCACATCCTGGCAGCTGATGAGCGCGGTGAGAATCGCCATATGCTCCTCCAGCGCGACGATGTTGCGCTGCTTGAGGTCGCTTTCATCCCACTGATAATGCGAGTGAAAAATCACGGAGATAATTTCCAGTGACTGATTGAAAAACGGGTTGTTAGCGGCGGAGAGGATCAGCGTGTGCATCTCTTTATCCAGCGCGGCAAACTGGCGATAGTTGCTGGCGATGGTGTCGCGCAGCGCGCGATGACGATCCAGCAGATCGCGCGCCTGCACCCAGCGCTCATCACCGGCGGCGAGGTTAAGAAAGCGGGTCAGCGCGTGCGTTTCCAGCATCTCGCGCAGTTCAAACAGCTTTTCGGCGTACTCCTGATCGAATTTCTTCATCCGCCAGTGGCCGCGCTTAACCGGCTCCAGCAGGTTATAACGCATAAAGCGCAGCAGGAACTCGCGCACCACCACCGGGCTGACCCGCACCTGCTGCGCCAGCTGCAGCTCGGTAAAGCTGTCGCCCGGCATCAGCAAACGCTGGTTAATCAGGTTGAAAAACGCCTGCTCAAACTGCACCGCCTGCTGGTCGATCGGCGGGCTGAGCACGCTAAACCCATCTTCCTCGCAGGGATCGCGCACGATCACGTAGGTTTCAGCCACTTTTTCCAGCACGCCGCGCTGATGCAGATGCTGCAGCGTGTGGCGCACCGTGGTGCGGCTGATATTAAACATCTCGGCCAGCGCCGCCTGCGGGGGCAGCGGCGAGCGCACATGGCGGCGGGCAATGGCTTCCAGCATTTGATTGATGACGTTCTGACGCAGATTCTGGCTTCGGCTCATACAGCCCTCCGGTTTTTTATGCATTAAAAACCACACAAAGCCCAAAAAAATCGCGCTGACTCACACTTCGTACAGCGCAACCTCCCGTCGTGGTCGATTTTCGCCATAACTGCGGGAACAGCCCAGGAGGAAACGATGACGAACATGAAAACGCTGGTGGTCGCTGAACCGCGCAGCATGGTGTGGCAGCAGCGCAGCGTACCGACGCCTGCCGCGCACGAAGTCCTGATCAAACCGATTGCCGCCGGCATTTGCGGCACCGATATTCACGCCTGGGCTGGCAATCAGCCGTTTTTCTCCTATCCGCGCGTACTCGGTCATGAGCTGTGCGGTGAAGTGGTGGCGCTGGGGGCGGCGGCACAGGGTTTTCAGCCGGGGCAGCGCGTGGCGCTGATCCCTTACGTGGCCTGTCAGCGCTGCGACGCCTGCTTAAGCGGCAAAACCAACTGCTGTGAACAGATTTCAGTGATTGGTGTGCATCAGGACGGCGGTTTTTGCGAGTTTCTCAGCGTGCCGGATACTAATTTGCTGGCAGTTGACGATGTGGCGCCCGAAGCAGCGGCGCTGATCGAGCCCTTTGCCATCAGCGCCCATGCGGTGCGGCGCGCGGCGCTGGTCGCCGATGAGCAGGTGCTGGTGGTCGGGGCCGGACCGATTGGCCTGGGCGTCGCGGCAATTGCTGCCGCAGCCGGTGCGCAGGTGGTGGTCGCCGATACCAGCGCTCAGCGGCGCACGCACGTTGCGCAGCAGCTGCAGCTGGCGACGATCGATCCGCTGGCGGCGGATTTTACGGCCACGCTGCGCGCAGAGTTTGGCGGACGGCTGGCCGGCAAAGTGATTGATGCCACCGGCAGCCCGGCGGCGATGAACAGCGCCGTGCAGCTGATTCGTCACGGCGGCACCATCGTGTTTGTCGGCCTGCACAAAGGCGATCTGGTGATCCCTGACACCGAGTTTCACAAAAAGGAGACCACGCTGCTGGGCAGCCGCAACGCCACGCGCGAGGACTTCGATAAAGTGCGCGCCCTGATGGCCAGCGGTCAGCTGCGGGCCGACATGATGCTCAACCGCCATTATGACTTTTCGACGCTGGCCGAGACTTTTGAGCCGGAGGTGATCAACAACCGCGAGCTGATCAAAGGCGTCATCCATTTCGCCCGATAGGAATGCCGTCAGGCGCGCAGCGTGGCAAAAAAATGTTGCCGTACCGCGTCGGCGTCGACGCCCAGGCACAACCGCTGGGCGCGCAGGCCGGCGAACGGATCATCGCGCGAGGCGAGGGTGCTCACGCGCTGCAGCGTCTGGCCGCGGCTGATGCCGTCGGTCACCACGCGCACCGGCGCTGTTGTCACGCGGAACGCCTGCGGCAGCGCCAGCCACGACAGCGTCAGGGTATCGTGCAGCGCCATGCCATCGAATCCTTCTTTTTGCAGGCTGTAAGCCAGATAAGGCCGGCAGATGGCACTCAATACTGGCTGATTCAGCTGGCGCACTTCTTCACCGCTGATCAGCACCTTGTGCGTCACATCCAGCGGCAGCATCACCACCGGCAGCGCCGAGGCCAGCACCTGATCGGCGGCATGCGGATCTTTCCAGATATTAAACTCGGCGAACGGCGTCACGTTACCGGCGTGGCCGTCGGTGCCAAACGCGCCGCCCATGATCACCAGCTCTTTCACCAGCGGAATGATATCCGGCGCCTGGTTGATGGCGCAGGCGATGTTGGTCAGCGGCCCGATTGCCACCAGGGTAATCGCGTGCGGCTGCGCGCGTACGCTGTCGATGATGAACTGCACCGCGCTGTCGGCAGCATCGCTATACGGGTTGTCGAAGGCATCGCCGAGACCGTCTGCGCCGTGCAGGCTCGCCGGTGCGGAAGGGGCCAGCGCCAGCGGACGCGAACAGCCGCGATACACCGGTGCGCTGATGTTCATCTTTGCACAGAACAGCCGGGCATTTTTTACCGCCTGGCCAACCGCGACATTGCCAAACACCGTGGTGATGCCCAGCAGCCGCTGCGTGCGCGCCGCATACGCCAGCGCAAAGGCGTCATCCACGCCGATATCAGTATCAAAAATCAGGGTACGCATCGGAATCTCCTTGCTGATGATGTCTGCCACGTTAAAGCATAATCTTGCGCGGCGATACGCTGGCGGCAGGTCAATATTGTCACCTCCGATGCGCCAGCGTATTATCGTGCCTCTGAGGTGATGGCGTGCCACCTTACCCAACCGCCTTCTGGTCACAGACGGCTGATGACGCCTGACAACTTGCTTATCCCTGCGCGGGAGACGGCGGTGTGTCAGGTGTATTTTTCTGTCCTGCCGCGGCCCTGCGCGTAACCCAATTCAGGAGCTCCAGACTATGTTGAAGTCGCTGTTCGCGGTCATGATCGGTGGTGCCATCGGTTGCACGCTGCGCTGGCTTATCTCATTACGTTTCAATACGTTATTTCCTAATCTGCCGCCAGGTACGCTGATCGTCAATCTGGTCGGTGGCTTTATTATCGGCGCGGCGATGGCGTGGTTTGTACGCAATCCGCACATCGATCCCACGTGGAAGCTGCTGATTATTACTGGCCTGTGCGGCGGGCTGACGACGTTTTCGACCTTCTCGGCCGAGATCGTGATGTTGCTGCAATCCGGAAAATACCTGTGGGCAATGTCGAGCGTGATGGTGCATGTCATCGGTTCATTGCTGATGACCTTTGCCGGTTTCGCCGTGGTGAACCTGCTGGGATAAACGACACGCTTGAAATCACCCTGAAGAGGGGGATACTGATCAGCATGCTGTGCGGGTGGCGCACAGCATTTATCACCGCTTTATCCGGACGATTAAGGAGCCGTTGATGTCTGCTAACCCGAAATTCCTTAACCTGGTGCTGTTAAACGGTGAATCGGCGCATAAGCTGCAGGCGGCGCGCGCCGCCGGGTTCGATCAGGTTGAAATGTGGCGGGAAGAGGTCACGGAGCACACGGCGGGCCTGGCCGCGCAGCTGAATCTGGGCTTTACCAATCTGCAGGTACTGCGTGATTTTACCGGCGCGCCGGACAGCGAACGGCTGCAAAAGCGCGCCGAACTGCGTGATTTCATTCGCGTCGCGCAATCGCTGGGCTGCGATACTATTCAGGCGCCGGCGACCACGCGCGAAGACTGCGTTGCAGAGCGTATTGATGAGGATCTGCGCTGGCTGGCCTCGGAAGCCGCGCGCTATAACATGCGTATCATGTATGAACCGATGGCGTGGTGCAGCGTCGACAATACGCTGCCGCTGGCGTGGCAGCGTTTGCAGCGGCTGGATCAGCCCAATATCGGGCTAGTGGTCGATCTGTTCCACATCTGCGCACGCGGTGGCGATGCCTCTCAGCTCGACGGTATTCCGGCCGACCGTATTTATGAAGTGCAGTTGTGCGATATGGCGCAGATGCCTCCGCAGGAAAAGCAGGCGCTGAGCGACTATGCGCGCCATCAGCGCTTACTGCCCGGCGACGGCATCATTGAAGTGGAACGCTTTGTCGATAAGCTGAAAAGCGCGGGCTATCGTGGTCCGGTGGGCATCGAAGTGTTTAACGATCGCCTTAAAGCACAGCCGCCGGAAGCGGCCGCGCGTCAGGCGTGGCAGGCGCTGCAGCGCTACTGGCCTTAATCCTGCAGGCACTGGGCGATGTAGGCCGCTGCCTGCATCGCGCCGTGGCTGGAAATGGTGTGGCCGGTGGTCGGTTCATACTGGGCGGTGACCGCCACGCCCGCGCTCTGCAGGCGCTGCGCGGCGGAGACGGTTTCGCTGAACGGAATCACCTCATCGGCTTTGCCGTGAATCAGCAGCGCGGAGGCATGCGGCGGCGGCGTCAGCGCCTCGTCAAAGGCCAGGCGACCGGAGAAAGCCACCACGCCAGCCAGCGGATAGCGTCCGGAGGCCAGCGCATCCAGCGCCATGATCGAACCCTGCGAGAACCCTACCAGAATCACCTTTTGCCACGCGCCAGTCATCGCGTGCTGCGCCATCAGCTGCTGCAGCGTCGCGTCAAAGGCGTCGCGCGCAGCCCGTACCCGCGCCGGACGGTTTTCCGGCGTGATGCCGGTCAGGCTGAACCACTGATAGCCCATGGCGTGCTCAAACGGAAAGGGCGCATCAGGCGCGGCAAATGCCACGTCGGGCAGCAGCGCTGACCAGTGTTGCCCCAGCACCGCCAAATCCGCGCCGTTACTGCCGACGCCATGTAAAAACACCACTAACGCTTTTGCCATTGCCCTGCTCCTTAAAAACCATAGTCCGCCATATCCGGTCCGGCCGGCACGATGCCGTTGGGATTCAGCGCTTTAATCGAATAATAGCCCTGTTTGATGTGGTCGATGTTCACCGTTTGCCGCACGCCGGACACTGCCAGCACACTCTTCAGGTAACGATCGAGCAGCGGGTAATCGCGCAGGCGGCGCAGGTTGCATTTGAACAGGCCGTGATAGGCGACGTCAAAGCGTATCAGGGTGACGAACAGGCGGATATCGGCTTCGGTCAGCCGTTCGCCCAGCAGGAAAGTGCGACCATCTTTCAGCCGCAGCTCCAGTTCATCCAGCTGCTCAAACACCTCACTGAACGCCTGCTGATAGCTCAGCTGGGTAGTAGCGAAACCGGTGCGGTAGACGCCATTGTTGAGGCGCGGATAGATCGTTGCGTTCAGCGCGTCGATCTCCGGGTGCAGATCCTCAGGATAGAGATCGAGCCGGTTGTCTGCCAGATCGCCAAAGCCGCTGTTGAACATGCGCAGAATATCCGCCGACTCATTGTTAACGATGGTCTGGGTTTTTTTATCCCACAGCACCGGCACGGTGGCGCGCCCGGTAAAGTCGGCGTCGGCGCGGGTATACAGCTGGTGGAGATAGTCAGCGTTGTTCAGCGGGTCGCGATCGGCACCGGGATAATCGCCGAAGCGCCAGCCCTGCGCGCCAAGCTGCGGCTCAACCACCGACACGCTGACGATCTGCTCCAGCCCTTTCAGGCTGCGCGCGATGAGCGTGCGCGAGGCCCACGGGCAAATCAGCGCGACGTACAGGTGATAGCGATCCGGCTCGGCGGCAAATTCGCTGCTGCCATCGGCACTGATCCAGTGACGAAAGCTGGAAGTCTGGCGCACAAAGCCGCCCTGTTTATCGGTGGCCTGAACCGGATGCCACTCTGCGCTCCACTTACCGTTTACCAACATCGCTCTGCTCCTCTGAAGTGATGTCAGCAGCTTACCGTGCTGCCGTTATGCTGATAATCCGGGCAAAACGGCTTTGATTGTTTCCAGAATGGAAGGAATCAGCCGGGCGGATGCAGGCGGAAGTGCTCGGCGAGAAAATCGATCAGCAGGCGGGTTTTCTGTGCCAGATGGCGCGCGGGCGGATACAGCGCAAACAGGCCCATCGCTGGCGGCGCAAAGTCCTCCAGCAGCGTAACGATTTCGCCCCGCTGCAGCGCCGGCGCAGCGATAAAACCGGGCAGGCGCGCAATGCCGAGGCCAGCCAGCGCCGCCTGCAGGCAGGCTTCGGTGTTGGAGAAGCACAGGCGGCCGCGAATCGGCATGCTGACGCTGTCGCCGCACGGCGTGACGAACGGCCAGTGCCACGGATCGCGAAAGTTGGTATCGCTGATGCACTGATGCGTCGCCAGATCGCGCCAGTGCTGCGGCGTGCCGTGCTGCAGCAGATAGCCGGGCGCGGCGGCGAGGCGAATCGGCACCTCGCCCAGACGGCGCGCAATCAGGCTGCTGTCATCCAGCTTGCCGATGCGGATCGCCATATCGAAGCCTTCATCGACGATATTCACGGCGCGGTCGGAGAAGTTGACGTCCAGCTCAATCAGTGGATAGTGACGCGCGAACGCCACCAGCACGCTGGCCAGCACCGCGGTGCCAAAGGTGCCGGGTGCGCTGATCTTCAGGCGGCCGGTAGGCGAGCGGGCATTCTCCTGCACCGTGGCATCCAGCGCGTCGAACGCCTCCAGCAGGGTTTTCACCCGTTCGTAATAGGCGCGGCCGATCTCGGTGGGCGACAGCGCCCGCGTGCTGCGCTTAAACAGCTGCACGCCAAGCTGCTGCTCCAGACGTGACACCAGCTTCGACGCCTGGCCGCTGCTGGTACCGAGCCGGGCGGCGGCACCGGCAAAGCTGCCGACTTCCAGTACCGCGACAAACATGCGATCACAATCAAGACGATCCATGGCATTTCCTGCAAGGGAAAAGGGTGAGTATACACAGGCGAAGTGAAAAATCGTGGCACGCACCGCGACAGCAACGTGCGCTGGATGGCGCAACGACCCGCTTTACATTCAGTGCGCTGCACCTTTCGCACGGCGGCAAAACCTGCTGAACTAGGCATTCGCCTCAAGCTGGCCGGGAGCCACCAATGCCTTTGCTTCACCTGTCATCGCTGGCGGAGATTACCGCTGCCGAATGGGATGCGCTATTACCTGACAATCAACCTTTTCTGCGTCACGCCTTCCTGTTATCGCTGGAAGAGAGTGGCAGCGTGCGCGCGGAAAACGGCTGGCAGCCGGATCACCTGCTGTGGCGCGAAGGCGGCCGGCTGCGGGCGGCGCTGCCGGGCTACCGTAAACGCAACTCGTGGGGCGAATATGTGTTCGACCACGCGTGGGCTGATGCCTGCCAGCGTGCCGGCATCGCCTATTACCCCAAATGGCTCGGCGCCATTCCGTTCAGCCCGGTGACCGGCGCGCGTCTGCTGGGTGACGAGACGGCCATTATTCCGATGCTGGAAGCGCTGCCCGATGCGTTGCAGCGGCACGGCTTAAGCGGGGCGCATATCAACTTCACCACGCCGCACGCCAACGCGCTGCTGGCAACCCAGCCGGACTGGCTGGCGCGTCTCGGCGTGCAGTATCACTGGCACAATCGCGGCTACCGCGATTTTCACGACTTTCTCGACACGCTGATGTCGCGCAAACGCAAGCAGCTGCGCAAAGAGCGCGAGCAGGTGGCCAGCAGCGGCTTTGCGTTTAACTGGTATCGCGGCGATGAGCTGCGTGAAGATCAGTGGGATTTTGTCTATACCTGCTACGCCAATACTTACGCGGTGCGCGGCCAGCGTCCCTATCTGACACGCTCCTTCTTCAGCCTGCTGGCGGAGCGGATGCCGCAGGCGATTCGCGTGGTGATCGCCACGCTACAGCAGCAGCCCGCCGCCATGGCCTTCTGTCTGGTGGATGACGACACGCTGTATGGCCGCTACTGGGGCTGTCTGGCGGAGTTCGACCGGCTGCACTTCGAGACCTGTTTCTATCAGGGCATGGATTTCGCCATCGCTGAAGGGCTGCAACGCTTTGATGCCGGTGCGCAGGGCGAGCACAAGCTGGTGCGCGGCTTTGAACCGCACATCACTCACTCCTGGCACTATCTGTGTCATCCGGGGCTGCGTGACGCGGTCGGGGATTTTCTGCAGCAGGAACGGGCAGGGGTGCGCGCCTGGGCACAGGAAGCGCGCGACGCCCTGCCTTACCGGCGCGGCGATTAATCGACGCCGACAAATCCGCCGGTCTGATGCTGCCACAGGCGCGCGTACAGCCCGCCGTGCGCCAGCAGTTCGCGATGGTTACCCATCTCAACAATGCCGCCGTTCTCCAGCACCACCAGCCGGTCCATTTTTGCAATGGTCGACAGGCGGTGGGCGATGGCGATCACCGTTTTGCCCTGCATCAGCGTCTCCAGACTCTCCTGAATCGCCGCTTCCACTTCCGAGTCAAGCGCCGATGTGGCTTCATCCATAATCAGAACCGGCGCATCTTTCAGCAGCACGCGGGCGATGGCAATACGCTGGCGCTGGCCGCCAGAGAGTTTGACGCCGCGCTCGCCGACGTGCGCATCCAGCCCGGTGCGGCCCTGCGGATCAGAGAGCAGCGGGATAAACTCGTCGGCGCGCGCGCGTACAATCGCCGCCTGCAGTTCGGCTTCGCTGGCGTCCGGGCGACCGTACAGCAGGTTTTCGCGAATCGAGCGGTGCAGCAGCGAGGTATCCTGGGTGATCATACCAATCTGACCGCGCAGGCTGGTTTGCGTGACCTGCGCGATGTCCTGATCGTCAATCAGGATGCGCCCGCCGTTGATGTCATACAGCCGCAGCAGCAGGTTTACCAGCGTCGATTTACCGGCGCCGGACGGACCAATCAGACCGATTTTCTCGCCAGGCTTGATGTTGAGATTCAGGCGGTTAATCACCTGGCGACCGCCGCCGTAGTCAAAGCGCACATCCTCAAAGCGAATCTGGCCGCGCGTCACCTGCAGCTTTTTCGCCTGCGGCGCATCCTGCACGCTGAGCGGTTGCGCAATGGTGTTCAGGCCATCCTGCACCATGCCGATGTTTTCGAAGATGCCGTTCACCACCCACATGATCCAGCCGGACATGTTCACCAGGCGAATCACCAGCCCGGTGGCCAGCGCGATGGCACCTACGCTGATCAGCGACTGGCTCCACAGCCACAGCGCGAGGCCGGAGGTACTGACAATCAGCAGGCCATTGAGCGTCGACAGCGTGATATCCATGCTGGTCACCATGCGGCTGGCATGCTGGGTTTTGTCGGTCTGCTCCTGAATAGCGTCGCGCGCGTAGCGTTTTTCCAGATCGTTATGGGCAAACAGTTTCAGGGTGGCGATGTTGGTGTAACCGTCAACGATGGTGCCCATCAGCTTCGATCGCGCCTCGGATGACACCACCGAGCGCTGCTTGACGCGCGGCACAAAGAAGCGCAGCGACAGACTGTACGCCACAATCCAGACGATCAGCGGAATCATCAGCCGCCAGTCGGCTTCCGCGAACAGCACCAGTGAGGTCACGGCGTAAATCACCACGTGCCAGATCGCATCCACCAGCTGGACCGCCGAGTCACGCAGCGAGTTACCGGTTTGCATGATGCGCTGAGCGATACGGCCGGCAAAATCATTCTGGAAGAAATTGAGGCTCTGCCGCAGCACATAGTTATGATGCTGCCAGCGGATCATGCTGGTCATGCTGGGGTTAATGCTTTGATGCACCAGCATATCGTGCAGGGCGATCACCACCGGCCGCAGAATCAGCGCCACCGCCGCCATCCACAGCAGAATCGGCCAGTTATCGCTGAACAGCGTGGCGGGCGTGGTGTGATTGACCAGATCGATAATACGGCTGAGGTAGCTGAACAGCGCCACTTCGATCAGCGCCTGCGCCAGTCCGACAATCAGCAGCGCGACAAAACTCGGCCACACCTGACGCAGATAATAGAGGTAAAACGGCCACACGCTGGCGGGTGGGGAATCGGTGGGGGCATCCTGAAAAATATTGATAAAACGTTCAAAACGACGATACAACATAAGGCCACTCTTTCCGATCGGTGAGAGTTAACAGCTTAGTGCAACTGAACAGGGATTATCGACATGGATTTGCAGATTCGCGGACGTGAGCCGGGCGATGCCGCCGCCTATCAACGTTTATACAGTCATCCTGAGGTGTATCGCTGGACCACGCAGCTGCCGTTTCCCAGCGTCGCCACCTGGCAGAAAAAATTCGAGCGGATGGACAGTGAAGGCTTCATCGGCTTTGTGGCGGAGATCGACGGACAGATGGTGGGCGAACTGACGCTGTTTACCGAACAGCGACCGCGTACACGCCACAGCCTCAGCTTTGGTATTGGCGTCGATCCGGCGTTTAGCGGGCGCGGCATCGGCGAGCGGTTGATCCGCACCGGCATCGACTATGCCTTTAACTGGCTGGGCGTGATCCGCGTTGAGCTGGAGGTGTTTCACGACAACCAGCGCGCGCTGCGCTTGTATCAGCGCCTGGGCTTTGAGCAGGAAGGCGTGAAGCGCAAAGCCTGCCTGCGCGAGGGCGAGTACCACGACATTATCGTCATGGCGAAACTGCGCGAGTGATGGTGGCGGTCGCCCTGAACCAGGGCGCCCTGTAACCAGGTCGCCATAAATGGCGCCCCTTATATCCCGATCATTCTCCTCCGGGTATGATGATCCCCGACTGATCATCGGGAAGTTGCTGGTGAGATGGGGGCGCCCCCTGGGCATAAAGCCTGCTTCGTAGAT
>NZ_JALKOV010000017.1:0-43791 GCF_035783935.1 Pantoea dispersa
TATGTCTGATTGTGCCCGGAGGCAAATAACATTAGTGAATATGAAAATCTGGAGCGGGAAACGAGACTCGAACTCGCGACCCCGACCTTGGCAAGGTCGTGCTCTACCAACTGAGCTATTCCCGCATAATCTTCGTATTTTAGTCTGCCACGGCGTTGGCTGCCTTCACTCACCCAGGTCACTTACTCGTGTAAGCTCCCAGGGATTCGCTCAGTTGCCGCCTTGTTGCAAACTCAAATACTCGATTATGTACCGGCATTCTTAAGTCACAACAACCGCAAAAAGACTAAATCCGTGATTTGGATGGCGTACTGCAACAGAGACTGGAGCGGGAAACGAGACTCGAACTCGCGACCCCGACCTTGGCAAGGTCGTGCTCTACCAACTGAGCTATTCCCGCATAATCGTCGTCTTTCATGGCGCTGCGGCGTTAACGGCCTTATCGCTGCTGAAATCCTTGATTCTGATGCATTACTTTTTACTGCACGTTCTGGAGCGGGAAACGAGACTCGAACTCGCGACCCCGACCTTGGCAAGGTCGTGCTCTACCAACTGAGCTATTCCCGCATCATCATTGTCTTTCAATCTGCTGCGGCGTTGACCGCCTGAGCGCAACTGAAATCCCTGATTCAGAACATTTGTTACTTTTACTGCTCCGTACCTGCTGTAAATTCTTCACCGGTACGGGGTGCGCATTATACGAGAAATCCTTCCCGCCGCAAGCGTTGCAAAGCAAAATTTTGCGCTTTACGCGCGTTTGCTGTTTTAATCGGCAAACTGCTGCTTTCCTGCGCACCCGCTGTGGCTTACAGCTGCAGGAAGTGCTCGCGATAATAGGCCAGCTCGGCGATTGACTCGCGAATATCGTCCAGCGCCTGATGCGTACCGGCCTTTTTAAAGCCTGGCAGAATCTCTGGCTTCCAGCGGCGCGCCAGCTCTTTTAGCGTACTGACATCCAGATAGCGGTAGTGGAAATAGGCTTCCAGCGCCGGCATGTACTTAAACAGGAAGCGGCGATCCTGGCCAATGCTGTTGCCGCAAATCGGCGAGGTGTTGGCCGGAACCCACTGCTGCAGAAAGGCAATCGTCGCCTGCTCCGCTGCACGATCGTCATGCTGGCTGGCCTTCACGCGCTCAACCAGCCCGCTACTGGTGTGGGTGCGCACGTTCCAGTCATCCATCAGCGCCAGCTGCGCATCGGACTGATGCACTGCCAGCACCGGCCCTTCAGCCAGAATATTGAGGTTGGCGTCCGTTACAATGGTGGCAATCTCAATGATGCGATCGCGCTCCGGATCCAGTCCGGTCATTTCCAGGTCGATCCAAATCAGATTGTTTTCATTTCCCGCTGTCATGCATTTCCCGCCTGTTGCCAAAGTCGTCATTAGCCTGAATTAAGGTGTATCATAGACGTTTTGCCCAGCGGGGCGAAGCCTGGCGAAAGCGTGAGAGGATGCGTGAGCAAAAATAAATTGTCGAAGGGTCAACAACGTCGCGTCAGCGCTAACCATCAGCGTCGTCTGCAGCAACGGAACGAAAAACCGGAACCGGACGACAGCCTGTTTGGCGAAGCCTCTGAAGGCGTGGTGATCAGCCGCTTTGGCATGCACGCGGATGTAGAAGACAGCGCCGGTGAGGTGCATCGCTGTAATATTCGCCGCACCATTCGCTCGCTGGTCACCGGTGACCGCGTAGTATGGCGCGCCGCCGGCGAAAACGGGGGCAAAGGTATTGTTGAAGCCGTGCACCCGCGCCAGACGGTGCTGACGCGCCCGGACTTCTATGACGGCGTGAAACCGATCGCCGCCAACATTGATCAGATCATTATTGTGTCGGCGATTCTGCCGGAGCTGTCGCTTAACATTATCGATCGCTATCTGGTGGCCAGCGAAACGCTCGGCGTGGAGCCGCTGCTGGTACTGAATAAAACCGATCTGCTGGATGAGGACGCGCGGGCGTTTGTCGATGAGCAGATGGATATCTACCGCCACATTGGCTATCGCGTGCTGATGGTGTCGAGCCGCGCCAAAGACGGACTGAAGGATCTGGAAGCGGCGCTTACCGGCCGCGTCAGCATTTTTGCCGGCCAGTCCGGCGTGGGCAAATCCAGCCTGCTGAACAACCTGCTCGGCCTCGACCTGGCAGGTGATGAGATCCTGACCAATGATGTGTCGGACGTGTCCGGCCTCGGCCAGCACACCACTACCGCCTCACGGCTGTATCACTTCCCGCACGGCGGTGATGTCATCGATTCACCCGGCGTACGCGAGTTCGGTTTGTGGCATCTGGAGCCGGAACAAATTACCCAGGGATTTGTCGAATTCCGAGAGTTTCTCGGCGGTTGCAAGTTCCGCGATTGCAAGCACGACAACGACCCGGGCTGCGCCATCCGCGAAGCGGTGGAGAACGGTATCATCGACATTTCACGCTTCGATAACTACCACCGTATTCTGGAGAGTATGGCGCAGGTAAAAACGCGTAAAAACTTTTCCGCCAGCGAAGATTAACGGGTACAACGGCACATTCGCCAACTGACCGGGGCGCTGCTACAATCCGCCCCCTTTTGTGTAAACCAAACGTTATTAAGCCAGGAGGCAACGGTGTTTGATCGTTTTAAACTCGGCCTGAATCACATTCTGCCTAAAAAAGCGCTGACCGAGCTCGCCGGTTGGGGCGCCAGCCGCCGCGCTGGCTGGCTGACCAAAGCGGTCATTGATATTTTTGTCTGGTTCTACAAAGTCGATATGGCAGAAGCCAGCAAGCCGCACACCGGCAGCTACCGTACCTTTAACGATTTCTTTGTGCGCCCGTTAAAAGAGGGGGCGCGCCCTATCGATCCGGATGCTTCGCTGCTGGCCTTGCCAGCTGACGGCGCCATCAGCCAGCTGGGCCGTATTGCTGGCGATCAGATCTTCCAGGCGAAAGGCCACACTTACTCGCTGCAGGCACTGCTGGCCGGCAATGACGATCTGGCCGAAAAGTTTGTCGACGGTGAGTTCGTCACCACGTACCTCGCGCCGCGCGATTATCACCGCGTGCACATGCCGTGTAACGGCATTCTGCGCGAAATGATCTACGTGCCGGGCGATCTGTACTCGGTGAATCCGCTGACCGCACGCAACATCCCGAACCTGTTTGCCCGCAACGAGCGCGTGATTTGCGTGTTCGATACCGATCATGGCCCGATGGTGCAGATTCTGGTGGGTGCCACCATCGTCGGCAGCATCGAAACCGTCTGGGCCGGCACCGTGACGCCGCCGCGCGAAGGAGTGATTAAACGCTGGCGCTACCCGTCGGCCGATCATGATGGCGCGATCGTGCTGCTGAAAGGTCAGGAGATGGGCCGCTTTAAGCTCGGCTCCACGGTAATCAACCTGTTCGCGCCGAACCGCGTTAAGCTGGCTGAAAGCCTCGAAGCCGAAAGCAAAACCCGCCTCGGTCAGCCGCTGGCTATCGCCCTGCCGCAGCCCGGCGACAGCGCTCCGCTCATCGACTAATTCCGGGACATACCGCCGTGCGCGCCTCTCTTTTTCTGCTGCTGAGCCTGGTGCTCAGCAGCACTGTCTTTGCCGCCACCGTTCCACCCGCCAGCCAGCTGAAACAGGATCTGGAAACGGCAAAATCCGCGAAAAGCTCGCCTAGCCAGGCCGAACAGGTGCAGGCGCTGGAAGCCGCGATTAACTTCCTGTCCGAACGTGACGACTCGCTGGAACGGGCGAAGCAGTATCAGCAGGTGATCGATGATTTCCCGCGGCTGGCGCGCGAGCTGCGTCAGCAGATTGCCACGCTGACCGACAGCAGCAAGCCGGTGCGCAGCAATATGAGCAACGCCGAGCTGGATCAGGAGATTTTACAGGTCAGCAGCCAGCTGCTGGAGGAGAGCCGCCAGGCGCAGCAGGAGCAGGATCGCGCCCGCGAGATCAGCGATTCTCTGTCGCAGCTGCCGCAGCAGCAGACCGACGCGCGGCGCGCCATGACCGAAAGCGAACGCCGCGCGCAGGGTGTGGCGGCCGCCGCCGCGACGCCACTGGCGCAGGCGCAGATTTATGCGCGTCAGACGGAGAGCGCCGCCAGTAAAGCGCGGGTAGATGAGCTGGAGCTGGCGCAGCTGTCGGCCAATAATCGTCAGGAGCTGGCGCGCATGCGCGCGGAAGTGCATCAGCGCAAAGCGACCCAGCTGGATAACTATTTACAGGCGCTGCGCAACCAGCTCAACAACCAGCGTCAGCGCGAAGCCGAGCTGGCGCTGGAGCGCACCGAACAGCTGGCGGAAAACAGCGGCGATTTGCCGACGTCCATCAGCGATCAGTTCCGCGTTAACCGTGAGCTCTCCGCCGATCTGAATCAGCAGGCGCAGCGTATGGATCTGGTGGCCTCGCAGCAGCGTCTCGCCACCAATCAGACACTGCAGGTGCGCCAGGCGCTGAGCACACTGCGCGAGCAGTCACAGTGGCTGGGCGTGTCGAATCTGCTGGGTGAAGCGCTGCGCGCGCAGGTGGCGCGGCTGCCGGAGATGCCGAAATCCCAGCAGATCGACAGTGAGATGGGCCAGCTGCGCGTACAGCGGCTGCATTATGAAGATTTACTGGAGCGCCAGCAGGCGCTGCGTAAAGAGAAGCAGGCCGACGGCACACCGTTCACCAGTGAGCAGACGCGCATTCTTGATGCGCAACTAAAAACCCAGCGCGAACTGCTGAACTCGCTGATTTCCGGCTGCGACACGCTGATTCTGGAAATCACCAAGCTGAAGGTTTCCAACACGCAGCTGCAGGACGCGCTGAGTGAAGTCAAAGAGGCGACGCACCGCTATCTGTTCTGGACCGCTGACGTCAGCCCGGTTGGCCTGAAATATCCGCTGGACGTCGCCACCGATCTGACGCGCCTGCTGTCGCTGGATACGCTGGGCCAGCTGGGCAAAGCGCTGGCGATGATGTTCACCAACCGCGAAACGGTGCTGCCGATTATCGGCGCCATGCTGCTGGTAGGCTTCAGCATCAGCACGCGTCGTCACTACAACGCCTTTATGGCGCGCGCGGCCAGCCGCGTGGGGAAAGTGACGCAGGACCGCTTCAGCCTGACGCTGCGCACCGTGTTCTGGTCGATTCTGGTCGCGGTGCCGCTGCCGGTGCTGTGGGCCGCGCTCGGCTTTGGCCTGCAGCACGCCTGGCCTTATCCGTTTGCCGTGGCGATTGGCGATGGCATCACCGCCACGCTGCCGCTGCTGTGGGCATTCATGATCAGCGCGGCCTTTGCCCGGCCTGACGGTCTGTTTGTGGTGCACTTCCGCTGGCCGCAGGCGCGGGTCGCGCGCGCCATGCGTTATTACTCGCTGACGGTCGGGCTGATCGTGCCGCTGATTATGCTGCTGATCGCTTTCGCTAACCTCGACGATCCGCAGTTCTCCGCCACGCTGGGGCGCCTGTGCTTTATTCTGATCTGCGGTGCGCTGAGCATTGTCACCGTCAGTCTGAAACGCGCCGGTATTCCGCTCTATTTGGATAAAGAAGGCGACGGCGACAACTTCGTCAACCGCATTCTGTGGAACCTGATGATTGCCATTCCACTGGTGGCGGCGCTGGCCTCCTGCATCGGCTATCTGGCCACCGCGCAGGCGCTGCTGGCGCGTCTGGAAACCTCGGTCGGCATCTGGTTCTTCCTGCTGGTGATTTACCACATCATTCGCCGCTGGATGCTGATTCAGCGCCGCCGCATCGCCTTTGACCGCGCGCGTCAGCGCCGCGCCGATATGCTGGCCAACCGCGCACGCAGCGAAGAGGAAAAAGAGCAGCAGTCCGCGGTCAGCACCGATACCGTGGAAGTCGAAGAGCCGATTATCGATCTGGATGCAATCAGCGCGCAGTCGCTGCGGCTGGTCCGCTCGATTCTGACGCTGATTGCGCTGGTGTCGGTGATTGTGCTGTGGTCTGAGATTCACTCCGCGTTCAGCTTCCTCGACAACATTCCGCTGTGGGATGCCAGCACCACGGTGCAGGGCGTCGAGAGCGTACAGCCGATTACGCTGGGTGCCGTGCTGATCGCCATCCTGATCTTTATCATTACCACCCAGTTGGTGCGCAATATGCCAGCGCTGCTGGAGCTGGCGCTGCTGCAGCACCTTAGCCTGTCGCCCGGTACCGGTTACGCCATTACCACGCTGACCAAATACGCGCTGATGCTGGTCGGCGGTCTGATTGGCTTCTCGATTATTGGCGTGGAGTGGTCAAAATTGCAGTGGCTGGTAGCGGCGCTGGGTCTGGGGCTGGGCTTTGGGATGCAGGAGATCTTCGCCAACTTTATCTCCGGCCTGATCATCCTGTTTGAGAAGCCAATTCGTATCGGTGATACCGTGACCATTCGCGATTTGACCGGCAGCATCACCCGCATCAATACGCGCGCCACCACCATTACAGACTGGGACCGCAAAGAGATTATCGTGCCGAACAAGGCCTTTATCACCGAGCAGTTCGTCAACTGGTCACTGTCGGATTCCGTAACGCGCGTGGTGCTGACCATTCCGGCACCGGCCCACGTTAACAGCGAAGAAGTGACGACTATTCTCAAGCAGGCGGCCGATCGCTGCACTTACGTGCTGGATATGCCGGCGCCGGATGTGTTCCTGGTGGATCTGCAGCAGGGCATCCAGCTGTTTGAACTGCGCGTACACGCGGCGGAGATGGGTCATCGCATGCCGCTGCGTCATGAGCTGCATCAGCTGATTCTGCGCGGCTTTGAAGAGCATGGCATTGAGATGCCGTTCCCGCCGTTCCAGGTACGGATGGAAACGCTGGGGCGCAAAACGCCCGCCAGCAACGGATCGACCGCCAGCCGGACCTTCAAATCCGGTGGCCTGTAAAACACAACGCCCGGCATCTGCCGGGCGTTTTTTTCACTGCGCGCGAATTATTACTTCACAAACTCTTCGCCCTGCGCGATGTCTTTTTTCAGCGTCTCCAGCATACCCTTGAGCGCCTGCTGTTCGAAATCACTCAGCGGCCCGAGCGGACGGCGTTCAGCGATACCGTTTTTGCCCAGCAGCAGCGGCTGCGAGAAGAAGCGTGCGTACTCGCCGTCACCTTCCACATAGGCACACTCCACCACGTTGGCTTCACCCAGCAGCGCACGAATCAGCGACAGACCAAAGCGCGCCGCCGCCTGGCCCATTGACAGCGTCGCCGAGCCGCCACCGGCTTTGGCTTCCACCACTTCAGTACCGGCGTTCTGAATACGTTTCGTCAGGTCGGCGATCTCCTGATCGCTGAAGCTGACGCCTTTAACCTGCGACAGCAGCGGCAGAATGGTCACGCCGGAGTGCCCGCCGACCACCGGTACTTCAATTTCCGTCGGCTGTTTGCCCTTCAGCGCAGCCACAAAGGTGTTGGCGCGAATCACGTCGAGCGTCGAGACACCAAACAGACGATTTTTATCGTACACCCCGGCTTTTTTCAGCACTTCGGCGGCAATTGCCACCGTGGTATTTACCGGGTTGGTGATGACGCCAATCAGCGCTTTTGGCGCGGTGGTCGCCACCTGTTCAATCAGGTTACGCACAATACCGGCGTTGACGTTAAACAGATCGGCGCGGTCCATACCCGGTTTGCGTGCCACACCGGCCGAGATCAGCACCACATCGGCACCGTGCAGCGCCGGCGTGGCATCTTCGCCACTGAAACCTTCGACTTTCACGGCGGTAGGAATGTGGCTGAGATCGACCGCGACGCCTGGCGTCACCGGGGCGATGTCATACAGTGAGAGAGCTGAACCTGCGGGTAATTGGGTCTTGAGCAGCAGAGCGAGTGCCTGGCCAATACCACCAGCTGCACCGAGAACGGCAACTTTCATCCTGAACTCCTTATTAAGGTGGGGCAGAGATATGCCGGAAATCCATCAGGTTACGAGTTTAATCAACTTCTCAGGCGATAGCGACACACCTGTCGCGCAATAACAAACGCCGCAATCGGCTCCCGAGACATCTCCACTTCAGAAGTCGCCTGAATGATCCAGTCGCAGCCAGAAGACTATGGACGGCAATGATCATCGTTTTGTTGTTACCACTTCAATAATATAACAACTTTGCAACCTTCGCTTTGCGCGCCAGCGCGCGATTTTGGTGCAGGATAAAACTCTGTTATCATGCCCGCCCCGCACGCGCATGCCGTGAATTCGCGCATCCGCTTATTGCATAAAAATTCATCTAAATGCATAATAATTTATCTGCGACGGGCCTGTTGCCTGCTGCAACCCTCTTTTATTGGTAGCTTATGCGAAACCCATCTAAACAAGACGATCTGATTAAGGCGTTCAAAGCCTTACTGAAAGAAGAAAAATTCAGCTCTCAGGGCGAAATTGTCCAGGCGCTGCAGGAAGACGGCTTCGGCAACATCAACCAGTCAAAAGTTTCTCGTATGCTCACCAAGTTTGGCGCGGTGCGCACGCGTAACGCCAAAATGGAGATGGTGTACTGCCTGCCCGCCGAACTGGGCGTGCCCACCACCACCAGCCCGCTGAAGAATCTGGTGCTGGATATCGACTATAACGATGCGCTGGTAGTGATTCACACTAGTCCGGGCGCGGCCCAGCTGATCGCCCGCCTGCTCGACTCCCTCGGCAAAGCCGAAGGCATCCTCGGCACCATCGCCGGTGACGACACCATCTTTATTACGCCAGCGCGCGCCTTTACGGTTAAACAGCTGTATGACGCCGTGCTGGTGTTATTCGAACAGGAACTATAAAACCCTGTCGGTGACCGGCCGTTCGTTTGCCGGTCATCCTGCTTCCCCGCTACGTTTTACCCGCTTTTTCGCCGCCAACATCTTACAAAATAATGGTTTAGCTATATTCCGACGGGTTCTCAATCTGCCGCACTATTGGTACGACCTTTTTGCCTGCTTAACCCTTTGCGCTATTTTACCCTGCTTTACAATTAGTGCTTAGCGGTTATCTCTTGCTTTTCGCGTACAGCCAGCTTGATCAACCACAATGTTTCGCACAAAAAGATAATTTGATGCAGATCATTGTTTTTGCATGAAAAAACACCCTACTGGTTAAGATTCAGGCGGTTTTAATAACTTTGCGTTATAAAAATGTCCCATAAGGATAAAGAATTACAACGAATCATTATTAGCGGGATATTAATTTCATGGGTGATTAGATCTATACTTCTTTTCGTGATGCAAATCACACGAAATCAAAAAGAGAAAAACAGAAGACGAGGAAAATACCATGAACGTTAAAACTACTATCGCCACCCTGAGTGTTCTATCTGCCCTGTCATTTGGTGCTTTCGCCGCAGATTCTATCAATGCCGAACAGGCCGCAAACCTGCAGCCGGTCGGTACCATTAGCGTCAGCGGCATTGGCGGCTCACCGATGGATATCCATCAGCAGCTGAATGCCAAAGCTGAAGAGCAAGGTGCTAAAGCCTATCGCGTTATCGAGGCTTATAACGACAACAGCTACCACGCCACCGCAGAACTTTATAAATAAGTTTGCCGGAACAAGATGCAGTGTGAACGGCGACCCGTTTGAGAGGCGTTTGCCTCTCAGGTTGCCCACCCCAATTCAGGAGAGTGAATCATGAAAACCAAATTATCTATTGCTGTACTGAGTCTGGCTTCCGTTCTGTCTTTTGGCGCCAGTGCTGCCACCCTGGTCACCAATACCGAGGCAGAGAATCTGCAGCCGCTGAATCAAACCATCAGCGTGAGCGGTGTTGACGGCGACCAGACCAATATCCGTCAGGAACTGTCCCAGAAAGCCGATGCTCAGGGTGCCAGCCATTACCGCATCATTGAGAACAATCAGGACAACACCTTCCACGTGACGGCTGAACTGTACAAATAATCTTTAACTATCGTTCCGGCGTTATGCAGTCGCCGGGAGAAGATCGACGACCCGCTTACCCTCTTCGTGCCGCAGGTTGTTGATTCTAATGAGGAGACGAATTATGAAAATCAAAACAACCATCGCAACCGCTACGCTGCTTTCTCTGTTCGCATTTGGCGCTTCGGCTGCCCAACTGGTGACGGATGAATCCGCGCAGAATCTGCAATCTACCGGCCAGACTATCACCGTAAGCGGCACAGGCGGCTCACCCATGGATTACCGCGCTCAGCTGTCTCAGAAAGCCGATGAGCAGGGTGCCAGCGCGTATAAAGTGATTGAAGCGCGCACCGGTGACAGCTACCACCTGACTGCCGAGCTGTACAAGTAATTCCTCGTCAATTCTGACGAACCCTTTGGCCCCGCCTGCCGGGGCCCTTTTTGGTTGTGCTACTGAACATTAAAGCGGAGCTGGCCTTCCAGCTCCTCTTCTGCCTCATCGAATAGCAATATCAGCGCACCATAACGGCGTTTCTGCCCTTTCCCCAGATTGATGAACGCAATTTCCAGCGGCAGCGGGATCTGTTCGCCGATGATCATTTCCCACAGATCGTCCAGATCGTGAATGGTGCGATCCGCCAGCGCGAAACGTTCGCAAAACTGACGGTAGAAATGAGCCTGATCGACGATTTCATTGAAGTCGAAACGCTCGGTTCTCATGGTGACATCCTCTCGCTACGCCAGACCGCCGAGGTGCAGCGCTTTGACTTCCAGATACTCTTCCATGCCCAGCACCGATCCTTCGCGTCCCAGACCGGACTCTTTCACGCCGCCAAACGGCGCCAGCTCGGTCGAGACCGCACACTCGTTGATACCAATCATGCCAGCTTCCAGCGCCGCCGAAACGCGGAACACGCGCTGCAGATTCTGCGTATAGAAGTAAGCCGCCAGACCGTATTCGGTATTGTTGGCGCGCGCGATCACCTCATCTTCATCGTCAAAGCGGAAGCAGGCGGCCACCGGACCGAAGGTCTCTTCCTGCGCCAGCTGCATCTCTTCATGCGCATCGGCAATCACCGTCGGCTGCCAGAAGTTGCCGCCCAGCGGATGGCGCTCGCCACCCACCAGCAATTTCCCGCCTTTGCTCAGCGCATCTTTGACGTGCTCCTCCACTTTCTCCACCGCGGACGGCGCAATCAGCGGCCCGACCACCACGCCCGGCTCCACGCCGTTGCCCACTTTCAGTTTGCTCACCGCCTCAGCCAGCTGGTTGACGAAGCGATCGTATATCGCGTTGTGGATATAGAAGCGGTTGACGCTGACGCACACCTGGCCGGCATTGCGGAATTTGTTGGCGATAGCGCCCTGCACCGCCGCGTCGATATCCGCGTCGTCAAACACGATGTAAGGCGCATTGCCGCCCAGCTCCATCGACACTTTTTTCATGGTTTCTGCCGCGTTACGCATCAACGTTTTCCCCACCGCGGTGGAACCGGTGAAGGAGATTTTACGCACCGCGCGGGAAGCCATGATGGCGTCGCTGATGGCGTGCGTATCGCCGGCTACCGCGTTCAGCACGCCATCCGGCACGCCCGCCTTCTGCGCCAGCGCCACCAGCGCAAAGGCGCTGAGCGGGGTATTATTGGCCGGCTTAATGATGCCGGTGCAGCCGGCTGCCAGCGCCGGGCCAAGTTTGCGCGTCAGCATCGCCATCGGAAAGTTCCACGGCGTGATGGCAGCGACGACGCCAATCGGCTCGCGCGTTGCCAGGATGCGTGAACCGGCTTTGGCCGGCGGGATGATTTCGCCGTTGGTGCGCTTCGCCTGCTCGGCAAACCATTGAATGAAGCTGGCGGCGTATTCCACTTCACCTTCGGCTTCCTGCAGCGGTTTGCCCTGCTCGGCGGTCATCAGCTGGCCCAGCCAGCTTTTGTGCTCAATGATGAGCTGGTACCAGCGATAAAGAATTTCGCTGCGCTGTTTGGCGGTTTTATCGCGCCATGCCGGAAAAGCGCGCTGCGCGGCGGCAATCGCCTGTTCGGTTTCAGCCTTGCCGGCTTTCGCCACCTGCGCCAGTACGTCGCCGGTGGCCGGATTGGTGACATCAAAGGTGCTGCTGGCGGTGTGCCACTGGCCGTCAGCGAAGTAGCCGGTGTTGAACAGTTCGTGTTGTTGCAGGGAAGTGGACATCGTTATTCTCCTGTCAGTAAGCATCCTGTCAGGAAAGTATAGATGGCAAAAAGGGGGCAATGGGTGTCAGCGAGGCATCAACCCAGCCGCTGCGCCTGGCAGCGGCCAGTTTCAGATTTGGATGAGGGTATTCTGGTACTTATCCAGCATCATCGACAGCCGTTTCACCGGCTCCGTCACGCTGGCCGGAGCGGCATAATGCTGCAGCTTCTGCTGATAAATCTCCAGTTCCTGTAACAGTCGCTCAAAGTAGTAACGCCGCTTGTCATCGCTGCTGGCCGCAACAATGCGATCGGCGGTGGCGCGCAGCTGGCGGTGATAGGCCGACAGGTCAGCGTTGACCGGTACTTCGGCATTGCGCAGGCGCTGATGGCCAATAATCAGCGTCAGCGCAATACGGTACTTGTCGATATCGCCGGGGAACAGGTTGAGCAGCAAAAACAGCTGCTGATAGAGCGCCGGTAAATGGTTTTCCCGCCGGCGTGCCTGATTAGTGGTCAGCGCCGCCACCGCAGCATACATAAAGCGATTCAGCAGCTTGCGTCCGGTGCGGGCTTTGGATTTGTCACGAATCAGCAAAATCACCATCATCGCCACAAAGCTGCCAATCCACTGGCCGAGCGCGTTGTCGAGGAACACGTTGAACTCAAACTTCATCGGGTTATCCAGCACCAGCACGTTGATGGTGCCGATCAGCGCGCCCAGCGTACCAATCTGCCGCCGCTGCACAAAGATGCCGCCGATAAAGCCGAGTGCGCCAATCGCGATACACAGCAGCAAGGCACTTTGCTGGGTGCCCGGCAAGACCCAGATGAAGTAGAGCATGCCCAGCGGTACCGCAAAAGCCATGCCGTAGAAGAAGTCTTTCGCCATCATCAGCGGATTCGGCATGCGCATCGCCAGCGCGGTGATCACCGCCAGCATCACCATGCAACCGCTGCCAGAGGTCCAGCCGGTATAGAGCCAGAACAGCGAGCCGAGCGCGGTGGCGACAAAGGTGCGCACGCCATTGATCATCGCATGGTGCGTCTCCGCTGAACGCGCCTGAATCACCACTTCACGCTGCAGAATGCTCTCCTCCAGCGTGGTGATACGGCTGTTACTTTTGACGCCGTTGATCAGCAGCAGATATTCGGTCGCTGCGCCGACCCAGCTGGCCAGCGTAAACGGCACGCTTTTACTGCTGACGCCAATAACGCGGCGCATCAGCTTCATGCGCTTATGCACGTCGCTGACGCTGGTGACCTCTTTCTCAATCAGCAGGCGATACTGCGGCGGGATGTAATCCGGGCGCGAATTCTGAATCAGGAAGGTCTCGGCAGCCTGGGTAATCAGCGTCAGCGATAGCGTGTTGAGCATTTGCAGCCGGCGACTGGTGTTGCTCCAGCGCGACGATTCCATCAGCAGCTGGCTGCGCATACCGTTGAGCGCGGTCGTGCGGCGCACCAGCGCGCTCCAGGCTTTGTCGACTTCCTCTTTGTCCTCGTGTGCCACGCACAGCTGCAGCAGGCGGTAGTGCGCCACCAGCAGCGCATCCACTTCCGCATCAATCACTTTCTTGATTGAGCGCGGAGAAAACAGCATGTCGGCGAGAATGGCGCACAGGATACCGAGTACGATTTCGCTGCAGCGCTCTACCGCGAACTGCGGCGCCAGCGTTAAGCCGCCGCTGGCATCGGCGGTCACCACGATAATCAGCGCGGTGTAACCGGCGAGGCCCAGCGCGTAGGAGTTTTCGACTTTAATCAGCGACGAAAGCCAGACGCACATCCCTGCCCACAGGCAGCACAGCAACAGCATCACCACCGGCGCGCGCACCGTGGCTATCATGATGGTAAGGGCCGCGATACAGCCGATAAAGGTGCCGATAATACGCAGGATGCCACGGTAGCGCAGCGCGCCAGAATAAGGATCGCCGCCCGCGGCAAACGCGGTACCGCCGGCCACGATGCCGGCGGTCATCACCGCCCAGCGCGGCGTTTCCAGATTGAAGTGAAAGCCAATCATCAGCGCCGCCACCAGCGCGAAGGTCAGCTTTACCGGGAAACGCAAAAACTCAATCATATCGCCCCCGCTTAACCAAACTCACGCAGGCGGTTGAACAGCTGCGCCATCGGCGACACTTTGGTCTGGCGATCTTTGTCACCGGTGATCACCACAGTGGCGGTGGTGCCGGCCGGGAAGCGGTTACCGGGCTGATCGTCGAGGCGAATACGCACCGGCACGCGCTGCGCCAGGCGCACCCACTCCAGATTGGAGTCCACGGTGGCCATGCCTTTGCTGTCGACGCTGCTGCTGCTGTTGGTCACGCCAGCTGCGATGCTGTCAACCGTGCCGCGCAGCACCGTGTTGCTGCCCAGTGGGGTAATTTCCGCGCGGAAGCCCGGACGCACGCCATCCAGCTTGGTCTCTTCCATGTAGGCCAGCACGTAGAAGGAGTGCTGCTGCACCAGCGCCACGGCCACCGAGCCGCGGGTGATGAATTCGCCCTGATAGACGTTGAGGTTGGTGACCCAGCCGTCCGACGGTGCTTTGATGGTGGTGCGATCGAGGTCGATCACCGCCAGATCGCGCGTGGCCACCGCTTTGGCCAGCTGATGCTCGCTGGTCTGCAGATCGCTGTTCGACTGCTCAATGGCTTCGCGCGACATCGCACTGGTGCCGAGCTGATTACGGCGCGCCGCTTCACGGCGTTTTTCGCTGACCAGTGCCTGGTAATACTCGACATCCGCCTGCGCCTCATCCAGCGCTTTCTGGTAGCGCGGACGGTCGACGATGAACAGCGTATCGCCTTTTTTCACCAGCTGGTTGTCGTGCACCGGCACGTCAGTAATCAGTCCGGTCACGTCCGGCGAGATCGCCACCACGTCGGCGGAGAATTTAGCGTCGCGCGTCCACGGCGATTCGGTGTAGAACACCCAGGCGCGGAAGATGATAACAACAGCGATGATAACCAGCAGGAGCGTAATGGCGTAACGCGCGATTTTTCTTATTAGCGCTTTCACTTAAAACCTCAGACGAATAGACGGGATACAAGGTAAAACACACAGCAATACAGCGCGGTGTTAAAAAGTGCCGGATGCCACACCAGATCGTAAATCCCGCTGGGCGTCAGCACGCGTTTCACCAGCCAGAACAATGCCAGCGAAACCAGTAGTTCAATGAAGATGGGCGGAAAAGACAGCCCGAATACGACAAATACCGGAAGCACACTCATTTCGGTTCCTTAGTTCGACCTTGCCGGGTTGCACCGATACCTGCCCTCATGCCAGCGGGCACGTCGGGTTGATGATCGTGGGGTGACGGATATTGTGATGACAACATTCAGGCCGCGTTGAGCTAATCATAGCGTATCATCGGGTAAACACTGCCGTGCTCAGGTGCGGTGAAGAGACCCAGCGTGCGTATAGTAACGTGCTTGACTATACGTTTTCTACATATTGTGAGCTAAATCACTTTTTAGCCAGAGTAAACAATGGAACGACTTAAAGGCATGTCCATTTTCGCCAAAGTGGTTGAAATGGGCTCATTTACCGCCGCCGCGCGCCAGCTGCAGCTGAGCGTCTCCTCCATCAGCCAGATTGTTGCCAGACTGGAAGATGAGCTGCAGGTGAAACTGCTCAACCGCAGCACCCGCAGCCTCGGCCTGACGGAAGCTGGCAAAATTTATTATCAGGGCTGCCGCCGCATGATGGCAGAGGCGTCGCAGGTGCACGAACAGCTGTACGCCTTTAACAATACGCCGATCGGGATTTTACGCATCGGCTGCTCGACCACCATGGCGCAGAATGTCCTGTCCGCCATGACCAGCGACATGCTGCGCGAATACCCGGGACTGAGCGTTAACCTGATGACCGGGATTCCGGCGCCGGATCTGATCGCGAACGGCCTGGATGTGGTGATACGCGTCGGCGAGCTGCAGGATTCCAATCTGTTCTCACGCCGGCTGGGAGCGATGCCGATGGTGGTGTGCGCGGCGAAGAGCTATCTGGCCCAGCACGGCACGCCGGAGAAGCCGGGCGAGATCGATAATTTTTCCTGGCTGGAATACAGCGTGCGTCCGGATAACACCTTTGAGCTGGTGGCACCGGAAGGCGTCGTAACGCGCCTGACGCCGCAGGGCCGTTTCGTCACCAACGATTCCCAGACGCTGATTCGCTGGCTGAAGGCCGGCTGCGGTATCGCCTATGTGCCGCTGATGTGGGTGATTGATGAGATCAACGCCGGGGAGATCGATATCTTGTTTCCGCAGTATCACTCGGAGCCGCGCCCGGTGTATGCCGTCTATACCGAGAAGGATAAGCTGCCGCTGAAGGTGCAGGTGTGTATTGATTATCTGACCGAGTATTTTAAGCAGGTGGCGCGGCAGTATCAGCAGCACCGCAAAAGTTAGCCTCCGTCTGACGCTGATGCGGCCGGCCTGAGGGGCGCATACGGGGAATTGCGTAATGCCGATCAGTTAAGTACCGCATTCAATTACCGCACATTTCGTAGCGGCGCGATTAATCGCGCGTACTACTAGCAGCACCGTGCCCATCCATGCTTCGCGCAATAAATTGCGCCGCGACCAAAATGTGCGTGCTGTTTACTCTTCACTGACAAGCATTGTACGAACCCATTGCGCGGTTTTTACAGGGTGCGCACTGATGCGCACCGTCATGCTCAGGCCGCTATTACGCCGTGCCGCCCACGGTAATTTTATCCAGCTTCAGCGTGGGCTGACCCACGCCGACCGGCACGCTCTGGCCCTCTTTACCGCACACGCCGACGCCTTTATCCAGCGCCAGATCGTTACCGACCATGGAAATCTGCTGCATCGCCTCAATGCCGGATCCGATCAGCGTCGCGCCCTTCACCGGTTTGGTGACTTTGCCGTTCTCGATCAGATACGCCTCCGAGGTCGAGAACACAAACTTGCCGGAGGTGATATCCACCTGACCGCCGCCAAAGTTAGGTGCATACAGACCATACCCGACGCTCTCAATGATCTCCTGCGGCGTCGATTTGCCCGCCAGCATATAGGTGTTGGTCATGCGCGGCATCGGCAGATGTGCATAGGACTCACGACGACCGTTGCCGGTCGGCGGCACACCCATCAGACGCGCATTCAGCTTGTCCTGCATGTAGCCTTTCAGCACGCCGTTTTCAATCAGCATATTGTACTGACCCGGCACGCCCTCATCATCCACCGCCAGCGAACCGCGCAGCCCTTCAAGGGTGCCATCGTCAACAACGGTACAGAGTTCAGACGCCACCAGCTGGCCCATTTTACCGCTGAACACCGACGTCTCGCGGCGGTTGAAATCCCCTTCCAGACCGTGACCTACCGCTTCGTGCAGCAGCACGCCCGGCCAGCCCGCGCCCAGCACCACCGGCAGCGTACCGGCAGGTGCGGCGATCGCCGAAAGGTTGACCAGCGCCATGCGCACCGCTTCGCGCGCCCAGACGTCGGCACGCACGTCGCCGCTCTCATCGGCGAGGAAAAATTCGTAGCCGGTACGCGCACCGCCGCCGCTGGCGCCGCGCTCGCGTTTGCCCTGATCTTCCACCTGAACGCTAATGGACAGCCGCACCAGCGGGCGAATATCAGCCGCCAGCGTACCGTCGGTCGCGGCAACCAGCACCTGCTCATAGACGCCGCTCAGGCTGGCATTCACTTCCTGCACGCGCGGATCGGCGGCGCGCGCCACTTTATCAACCCGATGCAGCAGCGCGATTTTGTCTTCGCGCGTCAGGCTATCCAGCGGATTGACCGGGGCGTACAGCGAACGGTTAAGCACCGCAGAGAGCGCATGCGCTTTCCCGTTGCCCTGCTCGCGCACGATGCTACGCGCCGCTTCAGACGACTGGCGCAGGGCATTGAGGCTGATTTGATCGGCATAGGCAAAACCGGTTTTCTCCCCGCTTACCGCGCGGACGCCCACGCCCTGATCGATATGGTAAGAGCCATCTTTGATGATTTTATCTTCCAGCACCCAGGATTCATGGAAGCTGGACTGGAAATAGAGATCGGCATAGTCCAGACGACGTTCTGAAAGCTGCCCTAACAGGGAAAAAAGGTCCTGCTGATTAATGCTGTTCGCAGCTAGTAACTGCTCACTTACCAGATTCAGAGTCATCGTTTCTCACTCATTATGTGCTCGGATAGTCATAGCCTGCGGCAATTCCCCGACGGCGTCAAATTCACTTCTTATCGGCTTCGCGCGGTTTGCGCAGCACTTCATTGATTTCCGGCTTATCCAGCGGCCCGCTGATGTGATAGCGCAGCAGCGAAATCTTGTTCCACAGCGGTGCCAGCACTTTGCTGGCGGCAAACACCGCCGCGCCGACCACCGGGTTAATCACAAACGCGGTGGCCACGCCAACCGAGGCAGAGATCTCCGGCGCCACAACCGCTTCCATATCGATCTGCCGCTGCACCAGGTCTATTTTACCCTGCATGGCGATATCCGCTTCGAGACCGTCCACCAGCAGGTTATCGGTACGCATCACGCCATTTTCAATCCACGCCGTGCCGTTAATCGAATCGAACCAGAAGCCTTCATTAAAGGTATCGCTAAAATCAAAGCGCAGCTTACGCAGCAGGGCATCAAAACTCACCAGGCGCAGCAGCTGTCCGGCGCGGCCGGTGCTGACGTCGGCAATCTGCCCTTTGCCGAAGTGGGTTTTCAGCGTGCCGCTCAGCGTCTCTTCCGAAGGCTGCCACGGCGCTGAGCGCCAGTGCAGGTCATAATCAATTTTAAAGGGTGCATCGCGCAGCGGCGTATTCATGCCAAACCAGTTGGTGGCGTCATTGATGTTTTTGCCGCTCAGGCTGCCCTTCAGCGAAGTGCGCTGCTCGCCCGCTTTGTTCACCCATTCACCCGCAACGTTGAGCTTTGAGCTGCCCGTGTCCACGCTGCCGTTAGTGAGTGCTAACGTTTCTCCCTGCGGTTGCAGTCTCGCCTGAATGTGGCCGAACTTCTGCCCGCGCAGCCAGCACTCGTCGCAGTTGAGCTGCAGCGCAGGCCAGCTGCGGAAATCGATGCTGCTGTCACCGCTGAACGGCGAAGAAGCTTTACTCGTTGCTGCGCCGTCACTCCATTGCGGATTGTAATAAAGATAGCTCAGGTCGATTTGCCACGGCGCGTGTTGTGCGGTTCGCAGGCTGCCGCGCGCCTCGCGGCTCTCCAGCTGCAGCTGCGTACTGCCGCCCGCGCCCTGGGTGACCGTGGCATTAACATCGTGCCACTGCTGGCCGCCGAGCGTCAGGGCCGGAGTGCGCAACGTCACATCGCCCGGCAGCAGTGCGCCGCCGACGTCAGTCTCGCCCTGCGCATTGCGTGATCCCGCGCTGCCGGCCATCAGCCCCAGCCAGGCTTCGCCATCCAGCGCCGGCAGATTGAGCACCATCCCGCGCCGCTCCGGCAGCGCCGGCGTGCTTCTGGCATCATTCAGCCAGATACCGCGGTCGACGCGCAGCTGCGGCTCCAGCAGCCAGCGGCTGTTAAAGCGATGGTGCTCGCGTACGCTGCCGCTGAGATCAAAGCTGTGCAGATCGCCGCTGGCGTTGATGGCGATCGGCAGCGCCTCTCCGGCGGACTTGTCCAGCGGCGCAGGTAAGTGACTGCTCACTGCCTTGCCGTCACCTTTGATATCTACCTTGTAACGCGCCCCGCCCTGATGCGGCAGCGTAATATCGACATTGCCCTGCCATGCCAGACTGCCGCCGAGCTTACTGCTCACGCTGGCAGGCAGCATCGCCAGTTTCGCCGGCTGCCAGTCACCCAGCAGGTTGACGTTAACGCCAAAGTCATCGGCGTTTTCCGTGGTGCTGAAGCGCACGCCGGTGGGCTGACCAAACCAGCTGGTCTGCAGCTCTTCACTCTCCAGATTGCCGTTGTTGTAACGGAAACGTCCGGTCAGATTTTTCAGCGTGGTATTGAGCGGTTTAATGTGCAGGCTGTTGTTATTCAGCACCACGTTGCCGCTGGCATGCACCAGCTCACCGTCCAGCGGAATATCGAGGTTGAGCGAACCGCGAACGTTACCGCCAATCTGCAGCTGCTCCAGCGCCGCGCCCAGCGTGGATTTCAGCGGCGTGCGGGCGAAATAGTCGGCGATATCTTTACCTTCACCGCTCAAATCACCGTCAATGATCAGCTTCTCTTTCAGGTAATCCGGGATCACCGCGCTGACGTTGCGCGCGTCCACTGCGCCCAGCCGGGTTTGCGCCGCCTTCATCCACAGACCGTCATTAATAAAATCGAGGTCTATATCGAGGTTTTGCAGCGCCGGCCAGCCCGGCTGGAACTGGAAGGTGGCGTTGCGCACCGGCACGGCCACTTCAAACATGCCGTCGTGGTGTTTGAACGGGAACAGACGCGGATCGCCGGCAAACAGCAGCGTGGCGTTGTCAACCTGGCCGCCTTTGACCGCCTCACTGAGATACTGCGTCAGGTCGTGTCCCATCAGCGGCTCAGGGAAGTAGCGCCAGGCATCACCGGCGTCGGTGACGCGAATCCCGGCGAGAATGTCGAGGCGCGGCGCTTTGCCCACATTTTGCTGATAGCGGAAATCACCGCGCGCCCATAGCGAACGTGCCTGCACGTCCAGCTGCTGGCCATCCAGCGTCAGGCCGTTGCCATCGCGCAGCCAGTTAATCCTGCCGGTGACCTGCTGAATCTGTAACGGCGCCTGGAACATATCGCCGTACGGCACTTCGGCCTGCCCCATCTGCACATCCAGCTGGCCATGACTCAGACTGCCGCTGGCGCTGCCGCTCAGATTGCTGATGCCCGGCAAAAGCTGCCAGTGCTGCCACGCCAGATCGCGCCAGCGCGCCTGCAGGCGCGTTTGGTCCGGCTGCGCCAGCGGAATATCCAGCGCCAGCGCGTCGATGTAGCCCCGCGGCTGTAGCGCCCGCCAGTTGTCCAGCAGCGCCGGCGACAGCGGTGCAAACAGCGGTACCAGCGGTGCCAGACGCTGCAAATCGAGCCGGGTGGCGCGCACCCGTACTTCCGCTGCGCTGCTGGCGCCGAGCATCTGTTTATCTTCCGGTTTCCACAGCAGCGCGATATGGCCGGCATCCCAGGCGACGCCATCGGTCATCAGCCGGGTTTGCGGTACCGTCAGGCTCCAGCCGTTCTGGTAGCGCGCCAGATGCGCGGTCAGGCCATCGACCTGTAACTGATGATCGCCCTGCCCGCCGCGCCAGCGCGCCCCGCCTTTGCTCAGCAACAAATCGCCGGCATACACATCGCCGTCGCGCAGGTTTACCCACGCGGCCAGGCTGAAACGCGCGCTTTCAAGGCTGGTGTTGTCGCGCAGCCAGCGGCCAATCCACGGACGTACGTCGACGTCGTCGGCCTGCATCCAGATGCGACCGTCGTTGAGTAAGCCATTGGTGTCGTTGAGATCGAGCCGCACCTGCACCACGCCGTGCTGGCCGGTAAAGCTGGACAGGCTCACTTCACCTTCGGCGCGATGGCGATTGTCTTCGTTCAGCCAGGTAAGGCGTGGAATCGCCAGTTCGGCATGCTGACCGGACGGCGTGAGAAAACGGATGCTGCTGTCGCGCAGATCGAAATGGTCAAACTGGCGTAAAAAGAGGTCGTTGATTTGGGCCGGTTTAAGGCTGTTTTTTTGTTCGTCGCTGGTGAGCAGTGGACGGTTGGTTGCCAGACGCAGCTGCCAGAAGGTGAGATCGCGGAACTGCCAGCGCCAGTGCAGCAGCGACTGCCACACATTGAGCGCCAGCGTAACCCGGCCAATCTGCAGCTCGCCATCCTTTTGCATGTCGATGCTGAGATCGCGCACCTGCAGGGTCGGGCCAAAATTCTCCCACTTGCCCTGAATTTCACTGGCGTTGATGGTGACGCCGCTGACGCGCGAAAGGGTGTGCAGCACCTCGCCGCGATAGCTGTTGAGGTGCGGCATCACAAGGCGCAGCCCGCTGACCAGCAGCGCCACAATGACGATGATTGCGGCGAGCAGCAGTAACAAAATCCCCGGCAACCGCCTCACACACCTCTCCTTGTTTTCCGTTGGGTTACGGCGTTCAACCTCACGATTTACATCATGACGACGTCAAACTGCTCCTGCGTATAGAGCGGTTCAACCTGTACTTTGACCTGCTTGCCGACAAAAATTTCCACTTCGGCCAGCGCGTGTGACTCATCGCTTTTCAGCGCTTCGCCCACGGCGGGCGACACGTACACCAGGAAGCTGTCGGAATCGTAGGCGTGATGCACGCGGACGATTTCACGCATGATTTCATAGCACACGGTTTCCACCGTCTTGAGCGAACCGCGT
The DNA here is from genome assembly GCF_035783935.1 of Pantoea dispersa. Lineage (GTDB taxonomy): Bacteria > Pseudomonadota > Gammaproteobacteria > Enterobacterales > Enterobacteriaceae > Pantoea > Pantoea dispersa_C. The sequence continues at coordinate 22,303 of NZ_JALKOV010000017.1, forward strand.
CCCTGACACACCGGACAATCGGCACACAGCACGTGCTCAATACTCTCGCGCGTGCGCTTACGCGTCATTTCGACCAGCCCCAGTGCGGAGAAGCCGTTGATGCTGGTTTTGACGCGATCTTTGCTCAGCGCGCTCTCCAGCGAGTGCAGCACGCGACGGCGGTGATCGTCATTATTCATGTCGATAAAGTCGATGATGATAATGCCGCCGAGATTACGCAGCCGCAGCTGGCGCGCAATCGCCTGCGTGGCTTCGATATTAGTATTAAAAATGGTTTCGTCGAGGTTGCGGTGGCCGACAAACGCGCCGGTGTTGATGTCCACCGTGGTCATCGCTTCGGTCTGATCGATGATCAGGTAACCGCCGGATTTCAGCTCCACCTTGCGTTCCAGCGAGCGCTGGATCTCGTTCTCCACATCATAGAGATCGAAAATCGGCTGCTTGCCGTTATACAGCTCCAGCTTGCTGGCCATCTCCGGAATATATTCGCTGGTGAACTCCACCAGCAGATCGCAGGTCAGACGCGAATCGACGCGAATGCGATCCAGCGCCGCGCCGGCGAAATCACGCAGGACGCGCTGCGCCAGCGCCAGCTCGCCGTACAGCAGGCACCGCGTCTGGTTGCGCTTCTTGCGCTCGCTGACTTTAGTCCACAGGCGCTTCAAAAACGCCGCGTCCTGCGCCAGCTCTTCCGCGCCGATGCCTTCGGCAGCGGTACGGATAATAAAGCCGCCAAGATCGTCACAGTAAGCGGCGACAACCGCTTTCAGCCGCTCGCGCTCGGCCTCGCTTTCAATGCGCTGGGACACGCCCACGTGCGAAGCTCCCGGCATAAATACCAGGTAGCGCGACGGCAGCGTGATATCGGTGGTGAGGCGCGCGCCTTTGGTGCCAAGCGGATCTTTCACCACCTGCACCATTAAATCCTGCCCCTGGCGCACCAGCTCAGCGATATCGCGCACGATGAAGTTCTTCTTCTCATCACCCGCCACGCATTCGGTGTGCGGCATGATGTCCGAGGCGTGCAGAAAGGCCGCTTTGTCCATCCCGATATCGACAAATGCCGCCTGCATGCCCGGCAGCACCCGGCTGACGCGCCCTTTATAGATGTTGCCGACAATCCCGCGTCGCGCTTCGCGCTCGATGTGGATTTCCTGCAGAATGCCGCCGTCGATATAGGCAACACGGGTTTCAGAAGGTGTCACATTTACCAGCAGTTCAGCCGTCATCTTGTCCCCTTAGCGCACGCAGCGACTGAAAATGGCTCAGCAGTTCGCCGGTTTCCACCAGCGGCAATCCCACTACGGCGTGATAACTTCCATTGATGCGGCGCACAAAGTTGCCGCCCAGGCCCTGAATTCCGTACGCGCCGGCTTTATCCATCGGCTCGCCGCTGGCGATATAGTGCGAAATTTCTTCTGCCGTGATATTGCGGAATGTCACGTCTGTAGTCACCAGGCAATCCAGTTCACCCTGTGCATCAGCCAGCGCCACCGCGGTCATAACCTGATGGGTTTGTCCGGCGAGTTTACCCAGCATCTGCGCAGCGTGCGCGGCATCGCGCGGTTTCTCCAGTACCTCGCCATTCAGCACCACGATGGTGTCCGCGCCCAGCACTGGCAGATCCTGCGGCGCTATCCGCACGCCGGCCCGCGCCTTATCGCTGGCCAGACGCCGCACATAAGACCCGGCCGCTTCGCCCGGCTGACGCTGCTCTTCAACATCGGTAATCAGGCGCTCAAACTGCAGGCCAAGCTGCGTTAACAGCTCACGCCGACGCGGTGAGCCGGAAGCCAGATACAGGGTTATCATCGTATTCCTTATTGCACAGCAAACTGACGGCGAATCTTTCTCATCAGTAAGAATAGCCAGGGCCACAGGATACCGTCGACCACGCTACTCCAGAAGATTTCCGGACGGAAGGAGACGTTGATGACCAGAAATTCTGCCCAGAAAACAATCACATCAACCGCCAGCGACAGCACCATAACCATTAATGCCTGCTGCCACAACGCCAGATTACGGAAGAGCTGAAATTTAAAGGCCACCAGATAGGCAATTATGCTGAACGCCAGCGCACGCACGCCCAGCGTCGAACCGGCAACCAGATCCATAATCGCGCCAAGGAAAAAGCCGGTGCCGACATTGACCCGGTGCGGCAGCGCCAGCACCCAGTAGATCAGGATCAGCAATAGCCACGATGGCCGGAACATATAGATCTGATCCGGCCACGGCATGATTTGCAGGATAAGTGCCACCAGGAAGGACAGCCAGATTACCCAACGACCCTGGCTGCGATATCGACTCAAGGCTGGCCTCCGCGCGTGTTCGCCGGATTATCCTGCGAACGGCCACTGGCGGCGGGCTGGGTCGGCCCCATCTGCTGATTTTGCTGCATCATGGCCGGTGCCGGCGGTCCCATTTCGCCCGCGGGCGGCAGGACCTGCGGCATCATCTGCATCAGGCGTTCGTTAGCCACGCGATGCACTTCGTCCGGTGCCATCGGCATGTCGCCGTTTTTATCCGCACCCCACAGCAGCAGCAGGTAGCGCAGACGCTGCAGGCCAGCGGTCGGACGCGCCTGAATCACGGTATAGGCACGCTGGGTGTCCACCTTCACTGACGACACCACGCCCACCGGATAGCCTTCCGGGAAACGTCCGCCCAGACCGGACGTCACCAGCACATCGCCGACGCGAATGTCAGTGTTGCCCGGCAGATGTTCCAGCTGCAGATCTTCGCTACAGCCGTTACCGGCAGCGATGACGCGGATATCGTTGCGCAGTACCTGAATTGGCAGCGCGTGCGAAGCGTCGCAGATCAGCAGCACGCGGCTGGTCACCTGACCTACCGCCACCACCTGACCGACCACGCCTTTGTCGCTGATCAACGGCTGGCCTTCATACACGCCGTTAACGCTGCCTTTGTCGATGATCACCTGATCGGTGTAAGGATCGGTGCCGGTGGAGATTACCTGGGTCACCATCTTGTGCTCATCCTGACGCAGCGGCGAGCCGAGCAGCTCGCGCAGACGCGCGTTTTCCTGCTTGTATTGCCCCAGCATCAGCAGGTCACTGTTTTTCAGGAAGAGCTCACGGCGCAGCGCTTTGTTTTCCAGCTCCAGCTGCTGGCGCGAAGCCAGCGTTTCGGAAACGCCGTCAAGAAGCTGTCGTGGCCCGTTGGCCAGGAAATAAAATGGACTGACCGACGTGTCCAGGTAGTTGCGGATCTGGGAGAACGTGCTGACCCGGCTGTCGGCGACAATAATCGCGATAGCCACAATCACGGCCAGAAACAGGCGCAACTGCAGGGAAGGCCCCCTGCTAAAAATCGGCTTCATAAATTCTGCGAATTCCTCGACATCAGGGAAGAAGCGCGCGTGTCAGCACGTGCGCCTCCAGGGCTGGACGCTTTACGCCGTCGTGCGCAGCGTCGCCAGTTACCCCGCATCCTGCAAACCGCAGTGACGAGGTTGCGCGGCTGCCGCCCGGTGCCTGCTGCTGAGGCTGCCGAGCGACAGGCGATGACCATCGTCCTGCCGTTTTGCTGATTTTGGGTATCGTCGCTATTCCCTGCGCAAATTGACAACGGTCTCAGCCGGAGAGGAATTACTCCTCGCTGAACAAATCGCCGCCATGCATGTCGATCATTTCCAGGGCTTTACCGCCGCCGCGCGCCACGCAGGTCAGCGGATCTTCTGCCACGACGACCGGAATACCGGTCTCTTCCATCAGCAGACGATCCAGATTGCGCAGCAGCGCGCCGCCACCGGTCAGCACCATACCGCGCTCGGAGATGTCAGACGCCAGCTCCGGCGGGCACTGTTCCAGCGCGACCATCACGGCACTGACGATACCGGTCAGTGGCTCCTGCAGCGCTTCCAGGATTTCATTCGAGTTCAGCGTAAAGCCGCGCGGCACGCCCTCGGCCAGGTTACGACCGCGCACTTCGATCTCGCGCACTTCGTCACCCGGATAAGCCGAACCGATTTCATGCTTGATACGCTCAGCGGTGGCTTCACCAATCAGCGAGCCGTAATTACGGCGCACGTAGTTAATGATAGCTTCATCGAAGCGATCGCCACCAATACGCACAGAAGAAGAGTACACCACGCCGTTCAGGGAGATAACCGCGACTTCGGTCGTACCGCCACCGATATCCACCACCATCGAGCCGGTCGCTTCCGACACTGGCAGACCCGCGCCGATTGCCGCGGCCATTGGCTCTTCAATCAGGAACACTTCGCGGGCACCGGCGCCCTGCGCCGATTCGCGGATGGCGCGACGCTCAACCTGAGTGGCACCGACCGGCACGCACACCAGCACGCGAGGGCTCGGGCGCATAAAGCTGTTGCTGTGCACTTGCTTGATGAAGTGCTGGAGCATTTTTTCAGTCACGAAGAAGTCAGCGATAACGCCATCTTTCATAGGACGGATAGCTGCGATGTTGCCCGGCGTACGGCCAAGCATCTGCTTTGCATCATGACCAACAGCCGCTACGCTCTTTGGGGAGCCGGCACGATCCTGACGAATGGCAACCACAGAAGGCTCGTTCAGCACGATGCCTTGTCCTTTTACGTAAATCAGGGTATTCGCGGTACCCAGGTCAATGGACAAGTCATTGGAAAACATGCCACGAAATTTTTTAAACATACTAAGGGATAATCCTGCAAGCTGGGGGCGGAAAATAAAATCCGCCTACTTTACCAACCACGCGAAGCCGCTACAAGGCGCAAAAACGTTCTGCTTCGGTGAAAAACCAGGCTGAATAATTTTTCGCGGCGGTGCTGCCGTCCGTCACCGGCGTTAAACGGCGCTAAGCTGCCGCTCTAAACGCAAATTCACCTGCCGGTCGCGGGTGAATTCCGACATAAAATCTAACATTTCCCGTCGCCGGACACGCCTGCTGCGCGCTGCCTGACGGCAAAAAATAGTCGTCTGCTGCCGTATCTGCGGCTGAAGCGCTAAATCCGGTAACGTTGGGAGTGTTTCTTCACGTTACTGTTGACCGGCAGCGAAGGGGCAAAAAAGTCGCCCTGACCGCCGGCTACGCCCAGTCCAGCCAGCGTTTGCCACTCTGCGCGCGTCCGCACGCCAGCGGCGAACACCTTCGTCGGCGTTGACTTGCACACTTCCAGTAAACTTTGCACAAACAGCTGATTTTCCGTGCGGCGCTCAATGTTGCGAATCAGGCCCGGGTCGAGCTTGATCAGCTCAATCGGGAACTGCTTAATGTACGCGCTACTTACCACCGTTAATCCGGCCTGATCCACCGCAATGCGACAGCCAAACGCCGCCAGCATGCGGAAAACCGGCACTAAACGGTTGATGTGTTGACAAACATCCGCCTCAGCAAGTTCAAATAAAAATCGCTTTCTTTGCGATTTACTGCACTGCAGCAGTAATTTTTGCAGCCAGCGCTGGAACGGCCGTTGCAGCAGCGAATCGATGTTAACCGGCAGCGCCAGCGTTTCATCCGGCCACACTTCCGACAGTGCCGCGATACGCGTGACCAGCTGGCGGTCCCAGCTGTCGGCCATGCCCAGCTGCAGCACCAGCGGCATAAACTCCGCCGATACCACCTCTTTATCGCCATCGAACACGCGCGCCAGCATTTCACGGTGGTGCACTTTGCCGTCCAGCAGCACCGCCGGTTTTTGATACAGTCGCGGGCCACCGCGGTTAAGGGTGTTTTCCAGCAGGGTGCGCCAGCGCACGCTGCCGCGCCCCATATCCAGCGTATTGCCCTCGCCCACCGACCAGTTATTGCCGCCCTGCAGCGCCGCGCGCCGCGTCGCCTGTTCAACGTTTTCCATCACCTGCGGCACCGATTCGCCGCTGCGCCAGGCGCTGATGCCGATGTGAATCAGGTCATCGCGATCCACCATACGCATCGGCGGCAGCGAATCCACCGCGTTGATCAGCTGATCGGCAATGCTGTTGGCTTCTTTCAGGGTGCGATGCGGCAGCAGCACGGCGAAGTCGCTGCGGAAATAACGCGCCAGCAGCGCGCCCGGATAGCGCAGCACGAAGGTGGAAAGCATGTTCACCAGGTCGAACAGGTATTCATCCACCAGCGTTGGCCCGAGGGTTTCATGCAGCGTATCGAGATCCGGCAGTCGCACCATCATCACCACGCCGTGCGTACCTACGTCTTCCTGAGCTTCCAGTAAGGTCGCCAGCTGATTATCGAAAAACAGGCGGTTATTCAGGCCGGTGCGTGAATCCTGCGCGGCAAAGGTGCGGATCAGGGTATCGATACGCAGGCGCTGTTCGCCCGCTTCCTGTAAATCGCCCAGCAGTAAATCAATCGCGCGGCTGGCTTTGGGCGGCCATTCAGCGATGGCATCGGCGCGCAGCGCGCGTTCGCCGGCCAGAATGCGCTCGGCGCGTGCCTCCAGCCGCTCCATATGCTGCCAGCGGTGATTGAGCCAGCGGTGCGTCATGACCAGCAGCGCCGACATAATCGCCACCACCGTCAGCAGGATGATCAGCGTGTAAGCCCCGGTAAAGGAGCGGAACCAGGTTTTGGCGGGATCGAGTACCACTACGCGCAGCGCCATGCCCGGCGCGTGCGTCAGCGGCATATCAAGCTGCATGAAGCGGTTGGGCTCATCTTCCAGCATCGGATTTTCGTGACGAGCAAGGCGAAACAGCACGGTATTATCGTGATGCAGCTCGACCTGTTCGGCATTGATGACCGGCATCAGGCGCGTCAGCCACTGCGTCAGATCCTGCGGGGACTGGCTGGCCAGTGCTTTATCAACCTCCATGGCCAGCGTCTGCACGCGGTTTTCAACGCGCTGCTGCGACAGCCAGATAAAACTAAAAGCGCAGCCTACCAGCATCAGTAACATCGCCAGTAAGCTTAATAAGGTAATAAACGCAGAAAACTTGGTTGTTAATCGCATCCCTGTGCCTGTATCACTGCGGTTTATGAACGCCAGCTACGCATTTGCACCTGCCGCGCTGGTGCAAACCTGAGCAAATTATCACAATTACCGATCCAAATCAGCGCCCGCCCGGTGCCGGGTACACCACCCAGCGGCGCGAGTATAACGTTAAAGTGTGAAGCGCTGGCTTCCGTACCGGCTTTTTCGTCCTATTCTCAACAGAACGCACCGGCCAGGAAATTTCACATTTTGCCAGCGAAAGTGGCGCGCCGGACAGCGTTTGATCATGCTAGCTGCAGTTAATCGATTTGCCGGAGAACGCCATGAAGCGCAAGCACATCCTTACCGAAGCCGATGTTACGCCGGAAAGCATTTTTAATCTGCGCCGCCGCCAGGTGCTGAAAGCGCTGGGGCTCGGCGCTGCCGCGGCCAGCCTGCCCGGCGGCGCGCAGGCCGATGTGCTGAGCTGGTTCAAGGGCAACGATCGTCCGCCGGCACCGGCCGGTCGCGATCTGCAGTTCAGCAAGCCCGCGCAGTGGCAGGCAGATCTGCCGCTGACGCCGTTCGATAAAGTCGCTGGCTACAATAACTTCTATGAGTTTGGTCTCGACAAAGCCGACCCCGCCGCGAACGCGGGTACGCTGAAAACCGAACCGTGGCAGTTGCGCATCGAAGGTGAAGTGGCGAAGCCGATGACGCTGGATATGGACGACATCTTCAAGCGTTTCGCCATGGAGCAGCGTATCTATCGTATGCGCTGCGTTGAAGCCTGGTCGATGGTTATTCCCTGGGTAGGCTTTGAACTGAACAAGCTGCTGAAGCTGGCGGAACCCACCAGCAACGCGCGCTACGTCGCTTTCCAGACGCTGTACGCGCCCGATCAGATGCCGGGGCAGAAAGACCGCTTTATTGGTGGCGGGCTCGATTATCCCTATGTGGAAGGCTTACGGCTGGACGAAGCGATGCATCCGCTGACGCTGCTCAGTACCGGCGTTTACGGCAAAGCGCTGCCGCCGCAAAACGGCGCGCCGATTCGCCTGACGGTGCCGTGGAAATACGGCTTTAAAGGCATCAAGTCGATCGTCAAAATTACCCTGACGCACGATCGTCCGCCGACCACCTGGAGCCAGATCGCCGCCAACGAGTACGGCTTCTACGCTAACGTGAATCCGCACGTCAACCATCCGCGCTGGTCGCAGGCCACCGAACGCTTTATCGGTGCGGGCGGCATCCTTAAGGTGGAGCGCCAGCCAACGCTGCTGTTCAACGGTTACGCCAAAGAAGTGGCCTCGCTGTATCGCGGTCTCGATTTACGGGAGAACTACTGAGTGCGCCTGACATTACGCCACGTTACGCTGCTGAAAGTGGTGCTGCATCTGGCGGCATTTCTGCCGCTGGTGTACCTGTTTCTGGCGGCAAATCAGGGCTGGCTGAGCGCCGATCCGGCGAAAGATATCCAGCATTTTACCGGGCGCATGGCGCTGAAGCTGCTGCTGGCGACGCTGCTGGTGAGTCCGCTGACGCGTTATCTGAAGCAGCCGCTGCTGATTCGTACCCGCCGCCTGCTCGGCCTGTGGTGCTTCGCCTGGGCCTGTCTGCACCTGACCAGCTACTATCTGCTGGAACTGGGCTACGATCACCTGCGCTTGCTCGGTAGTGAGATAGTCTCGCGCCCCTATTTGTTACTGGGCATGATCAGCTGGATTATTCTGTTTGCTCTCGCCATCACCTCTTTTCAGCGCGCCCAGCGCAAACTGGGTCGCCGCTGGCAAACGCTGCATAACGGCATCTATCTGGTCGCGATCCTCGCGCCCATCCACTATCTCTGGTCAGTGAAAGTGCTGTCGCCGCAGCCGTGGATTTATGCGCTGCTGGCGCTGGCGCTGTTAGGCTGGCGTTACAATAAGTTGCGTAAACTTCTGCGTCGATAATCCCCGCAAGGTTGTTTTCCTGCTGCGAGATCTGTTAAAAGGTGTGGCCTTCGGGCCACGCCGGATCAACTTCGCAGATAAGACCAGTATTTTGCTGCGAATTGCCTCGAAACGGATATAATGCCCGGCTTTATTGCAAGCGAAGTCTTCTTTTTCACTCTGAAGAGTGACAAATGAAGGATGTCGCGGTATTTTACGCGATGCCTCACTGATTGCAGGAGATAGCCGCAAGATGGCGCATAAATTTCACATACTGCTGTTAAACGGACCCAACCTGAACCTGCTGGGTACGCGCGAGCCTGAGAAGTATGGTCACACGACGCTGGCGCAGATTGTCAGCGATCTGACGCAACAGGCCGACCAGCAACATGTGAAATTGAGTCATTTGCAATCGAACGCGGAATACCAGCTGATTGATCGTATTCACGAAGCCCGTGGCAACGTCGACTACATCATCATCAATCCGGCTGCGTTTACGCACACCAGCGTCGCACTGCGTGATGCCCTGTTGGCGGTAAGCATTCCTTTTATTGAGGTGCATCTCTCGAACGTGCATGCACGCGAACCGTTCCGACATCACTCCTATCTTTCCGATGTATCTGCCGGCGTCATTTGTGGACTGGGCGCTGACGGCTACTCGTGGGCTTTACAAACGGCAGTAAAACGCCTGTCACATTCCAATTAAACAGAGTACGGAACCACACTCATGGATATTCGTAAAATTAAGAAACTGATCGAACTGGTTGAAGAGTCCGGCATCGCTGAGCTGGAAATCTCTGAAGGCGAAGAGTCGGTTCGCATCAGCCGTTCACCTGCCAATGTCGGTTACCCTATGATGCAGCAGGCTTATGCTGTTCCGGCTCCACAGCCTGCGCTGGCTGCTGCGGTTGCTCCTGCTGCCGCACCTGTTGCTGCAGAAGCGGCGAAACCTGAAGTCAGCGGCCACATCGTGCGCTCGCCGATGGTCGGTACCTTCTATCGCACCCCAAGCCCGGACGCTAAAGCGTTTGTGGAAGTGGGTCAGAAAGTGAACGCTGGCGACACCCTGTGCATCGTTGAAGCGATGAAAATGATGAACCAGATCGAAGCCGATAAATCCGGCGTTGTGAAGGCGATCCTGGTGGAAAGCGGCCAGCCGGTTGAATTCGACGAGCCGCTGGTCGTCATCGAATAACGAGGCGAAGCATGCTGGATAAAATTGTCATTGCTAACCGTGGTGAGATTGCGCTGCGCATTCTGCGTGCCTGTAAAGAACTGGGCATCAAGACTGTGGCGGTGCACTCCACGGCAGACCGCGACCTGAAGCACGTGCTGCTGGCGGACGAAACCGTCTGCATCGGCCCGGCGCAGTCGGTCAAAAGTTATCTTAATATCCCGGCGCTGATCTCCGCCGCCGAAATCACCGGCGCCGTTGCGATCCACCCGGGCTACGGCTTCCTCTCTGAGAACGCCGATTTCGCCGAGCAGGTTGAGCGCTCCGGCTTTATCTTCATCGGCCCGAAAGCCGACACCATTCGCCTGATGGGCGACAAAGTGTCAGCAATCAACGCGATGAAAAAAGCTGGCGTACCGACCGTTCCCGGCTCTGACGGTTCGCTGACCGACGACATGGAGAAAAACCGTGCCATCGCCAAGCGCATCGGCTATCCGGTCATCATCAAAGCCTCTGGCGGCGGCGGCGGTCGCGGTATGCGCGTTGTGCGCAGCGACAAGGATCTTGAGCAGTCCATCAACATGACGAAAGCGGAAGCCAAAGCGGCTTTCAACAACGACATGGTGTACATGGAGAAATTCCTCGAGAATCCACGCCACATCGAAATTCAGGTACTGGCCGATGGCCAGGGCAACGCCATCTATCTGGCCGAGCGTGACTGCTCCATGCAGCGTCGCCACCAGAAAGTGGTCGAAGAAGCGCCAGCACCGGGCATCACGCCGGAACTGCGTCGCTACATCGGCGAGCGCTGCTCTAACGCCTGCGTGGAGATCGGCTATCGCGGTGCCGGTACCTTCGAGTTCCTGTATGAAAACGGTGAGTTCTACTTCATCGAGATGAACACCCGTATTCAGGTGGAACATCCGGTCACCGAGATGATCACCGGCGTCGATCTGATCAAAGAGCAGCTGCGTATCGCTGCCGGTCAGCCGCTGTCGATCAAGCAGGAAGATGTGGTGGTGCGCGGTCATGCGGTCGAGTGCCGTATCAACGCCGAAGACCCGAACACCTTCCTGCCGAGCCCGGGCAAGATCACCCGTTTCCACGCGCCAGGCGGTTTTGGCGTGCGCTGGGAATCGCACATCTATGCCGGCTATAGCGTGCCGCCATACTACGATTCAATGATTGGTAAGCTGATCACCTACGGCGAAAACCGTGACGTGGCTATCGCGCGCATGAAAAATGCGCTGGCGGAACTGATCATCGACGGCATCAAGACTAACGTCGATCTGCAGATGCGCATCATGACCGACGAAAACTTCCAGCAGGGTGGTACTAACATCCACTATCTGGAGAAAAAACTCGGCCTGCACGAGAAGTAAGCGCAGCGCAGAGCAATGCAGAGGCCGGTTAAACCGGCCTTTTTCATTTTTGTTGCCTTTGAGGTTGCATGATGGATGGGCGTTTTTTGCAAGCTAACAAAGAGGCGCGCTGGTCGCTGTACCTGACGCTGGCGTACCTCGCCGTCTGGGGCGTGTCCGCCTGGCTCGGCGGCACACAAAGCGGTATCACCGGCTTACCGCGCTGGTTTGAGTTCTCCTGCGTGTTCGCGCCCGTGCTGTTCATCGGCCTGTGCTGGCTGATGGTGCGCGTGGTGTTCCGCGACATGTCTCTGGAGGACCACGATGGAAACTGAAATCATTCTGCCGCTGCTGGCCTATCTGGTGGTGATCGCCGGGCTGTCAGTGTTCGCCATGCGCAAGCAGCGTCAGGGCAACTTCCTCACCGAATATTTCCTCGGCAGTCGCTCGATGGGTGGCTTTGTGCTGGCGATGACCATCACCACCACCTACATCAGCGCCAGTTCATTTATTGGCGGACCCGGTGCGGCGTATAAATACGGCCTGGGCTGGGTGCTGCTGGCGATGATTCAGGTGCCGGCGGTCTGGCTGTCGCTCGGCGTACTGGGCAAAAAATTCGCGATTCTGGCGCGACGCTACAACGCCGTGACGCTCAACGACATGCTGTATGGCCGCTATCGCAGCACGCTGCTCATCTGGCTGGCCAGCATCAGCCTGCTGGTGGCGTTTATTGGTGCCATGACGGTACAGTTTATTGGCGGCGCACGCCTGCTGGAAACCGCCGCCGGTATTCCTTATGACACGGGCCTGCTGATTTTTGGCGGCACTATCGCGCTGTACACCGCGTTTGGCGGCTTCCGCGCCAGCGTGCTCAACGATGCCATGCAAGGGCTGGTAATGCTGATTGGCACCTTCCTGCTGCTGTTTGCCGTCATCCATCAGGCAGGCGGACTGGAAACGGCGGTCACCAAACTGCGCAGCATCGATCCGCAGCTGGTATCACCGGAAGGCGTCGGCAACGTTATCAATCCGACCTTCCTCAGCTCGTTTGCCGTGCTGGTGTGCTTCGGCGTGATTGGGCTGCCGCATACCGCCGTACGCTGTATTTCCTACAAAGACAGCAAAGCGCTGCACCGCGGAATTATCCTTGGCACCATCGTGGTGGTGATCCTGATGCTCGGCATGCACCTGGCCGGCGCGCTTGGCCGTGCGGTGCTGCCGGATCTGGCGATTCCGGATCGCGTGATCCCGACGCTGATGATCACCGTGCTGCCACCGATGGCGGCCGGCGTGTTCCTCGCGGCGCCAATGGCGGCGATCATGTCGACGATTAACGCGCAGCTGCTGCAATCGTCCGCTACGCTGATCAAAGATCTCTACCTGCGCATCGCACCGCAGCACAGCGAAAACGAGGCGCGCCTGCGCCTGCTCTCCGGCACCATCACCTTTGTGCTCGGCCTGCTGCTGCTGCTGGCGGCCTGGAATCCGCCGGATATGATTATCTGGCTCAACCTGCTGGCCTTTGGCGGGCTTGAAGCGGTGTTCCTGTGGCCGCTGGTGCTGGGACTGTACTGGGAGCGCGCCAACGCGGCGGGCGCCATCAGCGGCATGCTGGTGGGCGCCGGTTGCTATACGCTGCTGGCCAGCCTGAAAATCGAACTGTGGGGCTTCCACCCCATCGTGCCTTCTTTGACGTTAAGCCTGCTGGCCTTTCTGGTGGGTAATCTGTTCGGCAGCACGCCTGACGCGCGCGATGCTGCCCTGGAATAAAAGAGAAACGCTATGCCATGGATACAAATCAAACTTAACAGCACCGGTGAGCATGCCGAAACCCTCAGCGACGCGCTGATGGACGCCGGTGCGGTATCGGTCACCTTTCAGGACACGCACGACAACCCGGTGTATGAGCCGCTGCCGGGGGAAACCCGTCTGTGGGGCGATACCGATGTGATTGGCCTGTTCGACGCCGAAACCGCCATGGACGACGTGGTGGCCGAACTGAGTCAGCATCCGCTGCTGGGATCGGGCTTCCGTCATAAGATCGAGCAGATCGAAGATAAAGACTGGGAGCGTGAATGGATGGATAACTTCCATCCGATGCGCTTCGGTGAACGCCTGTGGATCTGCCCAAGCTGGCGCGAAGTGCCGGATCCGGATGCGGTCAACGTGATGCTCGATCCCGGCCTGGCTTTTGGTACCGGCACCCATCCCACCACATCGCTGTGCCTGAGCTGGCTGGACGGTCTCGATCTGCAGGGCAAAACGGTGATCGACTTCGGCTGCGGATCCGGTATCCTGGCCATCGCCGCGCTGAAACTTGGCGCGGCGCAGGCAATCGGCATTGATATCGATCCGCAGGCGATCCAGGCCAGCCGCGATAACGCCGAACGCAACGGCGTGGCCGATCGCCTGTCGCTGTATCTGCCGCACCAGCAGCCGGAAAACCTGCAGGCGGATGTGGTCGTCGCCAATATCCTTGCCGGTCCGCTGCGCGAACTGGCGCCGCTGATTAGCGTGCTGCCGAAAGCCGGCGGCCATCTCGGTCTGTCCGGGGTGCTGGCCAGCCAGGCGGAGAGCGTGTGTGAAGCCTACGCGGAGCGCTTCGCGCTGGACGCCGTGGCGGAAAAAGAGGAGTGGTGCCGCATCACCGGCGTACGCCGCTAATCACCCGGCGGGCCAGAGCAATCTGGCCCGTTTTCCCCGCATGAGACCTGTCTCAAATCCCTGCCAGCCCCGTTTTCCTGCCGTTTCTTTACATTGAAATCAGTAGACTGCTGCACCAGGCGATAGCGCTATCCCTGTTAACCGTGCCGTGCGCGGCACATAACGTTGATATATCGCTTAGTGAATAAATGATGATGAAAAGCAAACACACACTGATCGCACTGCTGCTGGCAGCCGCGCCTTTTGCTCACGTTCAGGCTGCCGCCTGGGATTACGCACAGCCACAGCAATGGGGCGACCTGTCCCCTGATTTCCACGTCTGCAAGCAGGGCGTGAACCAGTCACCGATTGACATTCGTCAGGCGCTGCACGCCAGCCTGCCGGCGCTGACGCTGGAACTGCAGGCGCGCCAGGCGGCGATCGTTAACAACGGCCACACCGTGCAGATCAACCTGCAGCAGGGCGACACCCTGACGCTGGACGGCGAAACCTTCACCCTGAAGCAGTTCCACTTCCACACGCCGAGTGAGAACCTGATCGACGGCAAGCGTTATCCGCTTGAGGGCCACTTTGTCTTCAGCGACGAGCAGCAGCAGCTGGCGGTGATTGGTGTGATGTTCGAAGACGGTGCGGCGAATCCGGTGCTGATGACGCTGCTGGATACGCTGCCGGCGCAGGTCAATCAGCCGGCTACGCTGCAGCAGGATGTGGATATCACGCCACTGCTGCCGACCGACCGCCGTTACTATCGCTTCAGCGGCTCTCTCACCACGCCACCGTGCAGCGAAGGCGTGCGCTGGCTGGTAATGAAGCAACCGGTGACGGCGTCAGCACAGCAGCTGCAGGCGTTTAGCGCGGTGCTGGGTGAACACGGTAACAGCCGTCCAGTGCAGCCGCTCAATGGCCGGCTGGTGGTTGAGTAACGAAATACTCACATCACGCAAATAAACAGTTCACTTTTTACACAAATGACCGCCATTTCTCTTGCCAATTAGCGGAAGTGGCGGTTTTTATGTTGTGATTCAGCGCATATTTTTGGAAAAACTTTTGCTCACAATTTCAGCGTATTTTTTTAATGTACTGAATTTTAAAGAATAATGCTGAATAGCCTGCTGCTAACCCCTTTTTCCCTGATCTTAAACGGCGAATTGTTCAAAGTTTGGCCTTTCATCTTCCGGAAAAAATGCGTAATATACGCCGCCTTGCGAACAGTTAGGGTCACTTCTTTTTCATGCGCATTGGACATCACCAGCTACGTAATCGACTCATCGCTGCGCCTATGGCCGGAGTATCCGACAAGCCATTTCGCACCCTGTGTTATGACAACGGCGCCGGTATGACTGTCTCCGAGATGCTGTCATCGAACCCGGAAGTTTGGGCCAGTGACAAATCACGTTTGCGTATGGTGCATAGTGACGAGCCCGGTATTCGCGCCGTGCAAATTGCGGGTTGCGATCCCGATGAGATGGCCGCCGCCGCGCGCATTAATGTTGCGTCCGGTGCACAGGTTATCGACATCAACATGGGCTGCCCGGCTAAAAAAGTGAATCGTAAGATGGCAGGTTCAGCGCTGCTGCAGCATCCGCAACTGGTGGAATCAATCCTCCGTGCGGTGGTGAACGCAGTCGATGTACCGGTTACGCTGAAGATTCGCACCGGCTGGGACAAAGAAAATCGTAATTGTGTAGAGATTGCCCAATTGGCTGAACGCTGTGGTATTCAGGCTCTGACCATTCATGGCCGCACGCGCGCCTGTTTGTTTGAAGGGCAAGCTGAATACGACAGCATTCGGACAGTTAAGCAGAGCGTCGCTATTCCGATTATCGCGAATGGTGACATTACTGACCCGCACAAAGCCAGGGCAGTGCTCGACTACACCGGAGCCGATGCTCTGATGGTGGGACGCGCTGCTCAGGGAAGACCGTGGATCTTCCGGGAAATCCAGCATTATCTGGACACAGGGGAGCTGCTGGCACCGAAGCCGCTGGCTGAAGTGAAGCATATGCTGATTGGACACATACGGGAGCTGCACGACTTTTACGGTCAGCGCAAGGGATACCGTATTGCCCGAAAACACGTTTCCTGGTATTTGCAGGAAAGTGCCCCTGACGACCAGTTTCGGCGCACATTCAACGCCATAGAGGATGCCAGCGAACAGCTGGAGGCGTTGGAGGCATACTTCGAAAATCTTGCGTAAACGAAATAAAGAGCTGAAAGAACTATGTTCGAACAACGCGTAAATTCTGACGTACTGACCGTTTCTACCGTTAACTCACAGGATCAGGTGACGCAAAAGCCTCTGCGTGATTCGGTTAAACAGGCACTGAAGAACTATTTTGCTCAACTGAACGGTCAGGATGTGAGTGACCTGTATGAGCTGGTACTGGCTGAAGTCGAGCAGCCTCTGTTGGACATGGTGATGCAGTACACCCGTGGCAACCAGACCCGCGCTGCCCTGATGATGGGCATCAACCGCGGTACGCTGCGTAAAAAGCTGAAAAAATACGGCATGAACTAAGCGGTCTGGTTCATTGCTGCGATAACGCCAGCCCCCGGGCTGGCGTTTTTGTTTGTCTTTCCCGCCTGTTAACACCGCATGAAACGATTATCGTCAAAATGGTAACGATAGTTGCAATCGCCAGCGTGATAGCTCATCTCTCTCAGGGCTGCTGCCCTGCCCTGTTTTTGCGCAGATGAAATTGTCCCGATTCGCCTGCAGCCCGCTTTGTTTGTGATCCTGAACCGGTTCAGCGGTAATTCTTCTGTGCCGTACAGCTGCTGGTGAGCGTTAGCTCACACTGCTTCCATATAGTGAAACTTTTTGCACTATTTGTGATCGTGGCGACTCGTCATGCTGCCTTTTGGTGCGCGATAGTAGCGACAACTTTCCGGATACGTCCGTTTATTAAAAGATCTTTCCAGTGAATTCAGGATTCTGCAAACCTGGCATCAGCTTTGCAGTGTCGTGGATGGCCAAACGCCACAGAAAGAAATAAGCGCACAGTAAAGTGCGCGCAAACATAACAACACACGATCTCGCCACACAGGATGCTTTATGAAAAAGATGATGCTTTCCACCCTGATTGCTGCCGCCTCGCTGTTCGCCGTGACCCAGCAGGCGCACGCAGGCACCACGCTGGACGCTATTAAGAAAAAAGGGTTTATACAGTGCGGTATCAGCGATGGTCTGCCAGGGTTTTCTTACGCTGACGCCAGCGGCAAATTCACCGGTATCGATGTAGACGTGTGCCGCGCCGCGGCCGCTGCGGTCTTCGGCGATGCCAGCAAAGTAAAATACACCCCGCTGACGGCGAAAGAGCGCTTCACCGCGCTGCAGTCAGGCGAAGTCGATATTCTGTCACGTAACACCACCTGGACTTCATCACGCGACGGCGGTATGGGCTTCCTGTTCGCTGGCGTGAACTACTATGACGGCATCGGCTTCCTGACCCACAAGAAAGCAGGTCTGAAAAGCGCTAAAGAGCTGGATGGCGCCACCGTGTGTATCCAGGCCGGTACCGACACCGAGCTGAACGTGGCGGACTACTTTAAAGCCAACAAAATGCAGTACACGCCGGTCACCTTCGACCGCTCTGATGAATCCGCCAAAGCGCTCGACAGCGGCCGCTGCGATACCCTCTCTTCTGACCAGTCACAGCTGTACGCACTGCGCATCAAACTGGGCAAACCGGATGACTTCATCGTACTGCCAGAAGTGATTTCAAAAGAGCCGCTGGGCCCGGTCGTGCGTCGCGGTGATGATGACTGGTTCACCATCGTGAAATGGTCGCTGTTCGCTATGCTGAACGCCGAAGAGATGGGCATCAGCTCGAAGAACGTCGATGAGATGGCGGCGAAACCTACCACGCCAGATATGGCACACCTGCTGGGCGCTGAAGGTGATTTCGGTAAAGACCTGAAGCTCGACAACAAGTGGGCGTACAACATCATCAAACAGGTTGGTAACTATCAGGAAGTTTTCGATCGTAACGTCGGTAAAGACAGCGCGCTGAAAATTGCACGTGGCCAGAATGCGCTCTGGAACCAGGGCGGCATCCAGTACGCTCCGCCAGTGCGTTAATCGTTTTCTGCCAGTCGGGCACCGCATCCTGCGGTGCCCACGCGTATTCTTCACTGAGGTTTTAACATGTCGCAACGCCCAACCGTGAAAAGGGATTTTTCGTTCGGTAATCCTACGGTTCGCGCCTGGCTTTACCAGATTGTCGCGATTGTGGCGGTGTTTGCTGTGGTGGGTTATCTGATCCACAACACGGTGATCAACCTTGCCAATCGCGGTATCACCTCCGGCTTCGGCTTTCTTGAGCGCAACGCCGGTTTCGGCATCGTCCAGCATCTGATTGATTACAGCGAAGGCGATACCTACGCGCGCGTATTTATGGTCGGGTTAACCAATACCCTGCTGGTGTCCGCGCTCTGTATTGTCTTTGCCTCGATCCTCGGCTTCGCCATCGGTCTGGCGCGCCTGTCGGATAACTGGCTGCTGCGCAAGCTGTCGACCATTTATATCGAGACGTTCCGTAATATCCCGCCGCTGCTGCAAATCTTCTTCTGGTACTTTGCCGTGCTGCGCAATCTGCCGGGCCCGCGCCAGGCGCTGAACGCGTTCGATCTGGCTTTTGTCAGTAACCGCGGCCTGTATATTCCGTGGCCGGAGTATGCGCCCGGCACCTGGCCGTTCATTATCGCGCTGGCGATTGCCATCGCCGCCAGTGCCGCCCTGTTCCGCTTTAACCGTAAGCATCAGCTGAAAACCGGTCAGCTGCGCCGCACCTGGCCCGCTGCGGCCGGCCTGATTGTGCTGCTGCCGCTGATCGCCCATACGCTGTTTGGTGCTGCTACCCACTGGGATGTGCCCGAGCTACGCGGCTTCAACTTCCGCGGTGGCTTTGCCATGATTCCGGAGCTGGCGGCGCTGACGCTGGCACTGTCGATCTACACCTCATCTTTTATTGCTGAGGTGATTCGCGCCGGGATTCAGTCGGTACCGCACGGTCAGAGCGAGGCGGCTCGATCGCTCGGCCTGCCGAATCCGGTGACGCTGCGTCAGGTGATCATTCCGCAGGCGATGCGCGTGATTATCCCACCGCTCACCAGCCAGTACCTTAACATCGTGAAAAACTCCTCACTGGCCGCCGCAATTGGTTATCCGGATATGGTGTCGCTGTTTGCCGGCACCGTGCTGAATCAGACCGGCCAGGCGATTGAAACCATTGCCATCACCATGGCGGTTTACCTGATTATCAGCCTGATCATTTCGCTGCTGATGAACCTCTATAACCGCAAAATTGCGCTGGTTGAGCGTTAAGAGAACGGAACCATTATGTCTGTTACCACACACGAAACGCCGCCGGTGTCGGGCAATCCTCTGGGCAAAGCCTGGCTCTGGGCGCGTAAAAACCTGTTCTCCAGCTGGCTGAATACGCTGCTCACGCTATTCAGCCTGTGGATTATCTGGAGCGTCATCCCGCCTGCGCTGAACTGGTTGATCTTCCAGGCTAACTGGATTGGCGAAACCCGCGCGGACTGTACGAAAGCGGGTGCCTGCTGGGTCTTCATCCACGCGCGCTTCGGTCAGTTCATGTACGGGCTCTATCCGCATGAGTTGCGCTGGCGCATTAATCTGGCGCTGGTGATTGGTCTGCTGTCGATTGTGCCGATGTTTATCAAATCGATGCCGCGCCGTGGCCGCTATATCGCCTGTTGGGCGGTGATCTATCCGGTGGTTGTCTGGCTGCTGCTGTACGGCGGCTATTTCGGGCTGGACCGGGTGGAAACCCGCCAGTGGGGCGGCCTGACGTTGACGCTGATTATCGCATCTGTCGGCATTGCCGGGGCGCTGCCGCTCGGCATTCTGCTGGCGCTGGGCCGGCGCTCAAAAATGCCGGTGGTGCGCACGCTGTCGGTGATTTTCATTGAGTTCTGGCGTGGCGTACCGCTGATCACCGTGCTGTTCATGTCTTCCGTGATGCTGCCGCTGTTTATGGCGGAGGGCACCACCATCGATAAACTGGTGCGTGCACTGGTTGGCGTGATCCTGTTCCAGTCGGCGTATGTCGCGGAAGTGGTGCGCGGCGGGCTGCAGGCATTGCCGAAAGGCCAGTACGAAGCAGCCGAGTCGCTGGCGCTTAGCTACTGGAAAACCCAGGCGCTGGTGATTTTACCGCAGGCGCTCAAGCTGACCATTCCTGGTCTGGTGAATACCATCATCGCGCTGTTTAAAGATACCAGCCTGGTGATCATCATCGGCCTGTTCGATCTGTTCAGTAGTGTGCAGCAGGCAACCGTCGACCCTACGTGGCTGGGTATGTCGACCGAGGGCTATGTTTTCGCTGCACTGGTCTACTGGATATTCTGTTTTAGCATGTCGCGCTATAGCCAGTATCTGGAAAAGCGCTTTCACACCGGGCGTAAATCGCACTGAGGTTTTACATGACACAAACTATGACAACGGCGGCCAACGCCATGATGATTACGCTCGAAAACGTGAATAAATGGTACGGGCAATTCCACGTACTGAAAGATATCAACCTGCAGGTGAAACCGCGCGAGCGTATCGTATTGTGCGGCCCTTCCGGTTCCGGTAAATCCACTACCATTCGCTGCATCAACCATCTGGAAGAGCATCAGCAGGGACGGATTGTCGTGGATGGTATTCACCTGAATGATGATGTGCGCAATATTGAGCGCGTGCGTACTGAAGTCGGCATGGTATTTCAGCACTTTAATCTTTTCCCGCATCTGACCGTGCTGCAGAACTGTACGCTGGCACCGATGTGGGTCCGTAAGATGCCAAAGAAAGAAGCCGAAGAGCTGGCGATGCACTATCTGCAGCGCGTACGCATCGCAGAGCATGCACACAAGTTTCCCGGTCAGCTCTCTGGCGGACAGCAGCAGCGCGTGGCCATCGCCCGTTCGCTGTGTATGAAGCCGAAGATTATGTTATTCGATGAACCCACCTCGGCGCTCGATCCTGAGATGGTTAAAGAGGTGCTGGATACCATGATCGGTCTGGCGGAAGACGGGATGACGATGCTGTGTGTAACTCATGAGATGGGCTTTGCACGTACCGTAGCCGATCGGGTGATCTTTATGGATCGCGGTGAAATTGTCGAGATGGCGCCGCCGGATGAGTTCTTTGCGAATCCAAAATCCGAGCGGACACGGGCGTTTTTGTCGCAGGTCATCCACTAAGCGAACACGATTAGCCGCATTATTCAGCCCTTGTCAGCATGGCAGGGGCTTTTTTTATGCCTGTGGATTTTATTGCGCGTTTTTATTGCGATGAAGGACATTGCGGAAAACAAAAAAGCCCTGAACAGATGTTCAGGGCTTTCGTGTTTGATGCCTGGCAGTTCCCTACTCTCGCATGGGGAGACCCCACACTACCATCGGCGCTACGGCGTTTCACTTCTGAGTTCGGCATGGGGTCAGGTGGGACCACCGCGCTGTTGCCGCCAGGCAAATTCT
>NZ_JALKOV010000018.1:0-35415 GCF_035783935.1 Pantoea dispersa
ACGGCACCACCCTGATCGGCTCCACCGTGGTCGGCGCGGACGGCAGCTGGAGCATTCCGGCCGACCTGAGCGGCGACGGCGAGCACGCGCTGAGCGCCAGCTTCACCGATGCGGCGGGCAACGAGAGTGCCAAATCCACGCCGGTAGTCGTTGACCTGGACACCACTGCGCCAGACGCGCCAGCCATCGGCGGACTGAGTGACGGCAAAGGCACTAATCTGACGACAGGTGGACTGACCAATAATGGTAGCCTGACGCTGACCGGTAGCGGTGGCATCGCGGGTGATGTTGTTAAAATTTACGACGGTGCGAACGTGGTTGGCAGCGCAGTGGTGCATACCGACGGCACATGGAGTGTCTCAACCAGTATTATGGGGGACGGTGACCACAACTTAAGTGCAAGTTTTACTGATACCGCGGGCAATGAGAGTGTTAAATCGGCCGCAGTGGTTATCGTTCTTGATACCACGACGCCGAATGCACCTGTTATCAGTGAAGTTCATGACGGCAAATCGACGCCAACCGATCTGATGAGTAACGGCCTGACCAATAATGCTAATATTACCGTTGCAGGCAGCGGTGGAACAGCAGGCGAGCTTGTTAAGCTATATAACGGGGCCAATGGAAATCTTATTGGAAGTGCTGTGGTTGCAGCTGACGGAAGCTGGAGTGTTTCGGTACGATTCAGCAATGATGGTCAAAGAGATTTACAGGCAACCTTCACTGACGCAGCAGGTAATGAAAGTACTCATTCTATCGGGGTTCCAATTAACCTGGATACCACAGTGGCGAATCCAGCAGCACCCACCATTACAGACAGCAGTGGCAATGTGCTGGCGTACAACGCCGACACCAACGAACTTAAGCCATTGGTCAGTGGTACCGCCGAGCCTTATGCCAGCATCGTGTTGCGCATTGCGCTGAGCGCCAGCCAAGGCTGGGGTACTGGAAACCGAGTATATACAACCACCGCCGATGAGAATGGCAAGTGGTCGATTCAGGTCCCGGATAACCTGCCAGACGGCGATATGTTCTTTAGGGTCCGACAGACTGATCTTGCTGGAAACGTCAGTGACCTAGGTGTACAAGGCAGAATCCATATCCTGACGGGTTCGAACGCCTCGGCCAGCACAGCTGCTATTGCGCAGGTTGATGATAACGTAGCAGATTATGACCACAGCAGTCTGCTCAACATCGATGACGCCCAACATCATCTGAATGGTGATGCGCAGGATAGAGACGAGCCAACCGTTGTTCCGGGCGCTGAAGAAAGCGCAGCGTTACTCGTCACCGCTACAGCGGAAGGTGAGCAGGCAAAAACGGCGCAGGAAACTGCAGCAATCCCTAATGTGACAGAGGAGCAACCGATCAGTTTTGCTCACCTCGCGGAACTGCAGCATGAAACGAATACCGTTTCAGTGGCGGATAACGGAACTCATAACAACATCAACATCACCGTGGAGGACGTGCTGACCTGCGGTGAAGAAAATCTGTTTATTGAGGATGGCCACAAGCAGTTGATGGTGCAAGGTGACGAGCATGACAGCGTTAACCTGCAAGCCATTATCGGTGATAAAGGTGTTGAACAGTGGAATGTTCAGGGTGAAGTGACCATTGAAGGTACGGTTTACAATTTCTACCAAACTGAGAGCCATGATGTCGATGTGCTGATTCAGCAAGGCATGCAGGTTCACCAGCAATAACACCAAAGTGGCCGGTGATTAACGGCCACTTTGCTTAACAAAAGCCAGCGTTAGCTTTTCCGGAGGCTGGCTTTTTTATTGGCGAATCCCCATCAATTATAGGTAAGCGTGACAATCGCCTTGCGGTGTGCGTTATCTAGCCTGACCTGCTCCCCGTTGATTAATACACTGCGATGTTAGTAATGTCTTCATCAGTCACATGAGGACATCCCCATGAAGAAGCGATTTTCCGATTTCCGACGAACAGATCATCAGTATTCTCCGCGAGGCCGAAGCCGGGGTTCCAGCCCTGGAACTCTGCCGCAAGCATGCTATTTCTGACGCGACCTTTTACACCTGGCGCAAGAAGTTTGGCGGCATGGAAGTTCCCGAAGTGAAGCGGCTCAAGTCGCTTGAAGAGGAGAACGCCCGCCTCAAGAAGCTGCTCGCTGAAGCCATGCTGGATAAGGAGGCGCTTCAGGTGGCTCTTGGCCGAAAGTTCTGACGACAGATCAGAAGCGGGAAGCCGTGGAAGTCATGTGTGAAGCCGCAGGTCTGTCGCAACGTCGTGCCTGCAAGCTGGCAGGTCTGTCCCTGTCGACCTGCCGTTATTCGGCTCAGCGTCCGGCTGCTGACGCGCAGCTGTCTCTACGCATCACAGAGCTGGCACTTGAGCGCCGCCGCTTTGGTTACCGGCGCATCTGGCAGCTACTGCGTCGGGAGGGCCTTCTCGTCAACCACAAGCGGGTATACCGCATCTATCATCTCAACGGTCTGGGTGTAAAACGCAGGGGCCGCCGTAAGGGGCTGGCGACTGAGCGGCTTCCGCTTCTTCGCCCGGATGCACCGAACCTGACATGGTCGATGGATTTTGTCATGGATGCACTTGCCAGCGGCCGCCGGATTAAGTGCCTGACCTGTGTGGATGATTTCGGGAAGGAGTGTCTGACGATCACCACGGCATTCGGAATTACAGGCGTTCAGTTGACACGCATTCTGGACAGCATTGCGCTGTTTCGAGGTTATCCTGCAACGATCAGAACCGATCAGGGCCCGGAATTTACCTGCCGCGCGCTGGATCAATGGGCCTTTGAACATGGTGTTGAGTTGCGCTTAATCCAGCCGGGCAAGCCAACTCAGAACGGATTTATTGAGAGTTTCAACGGTCGCTTTCGGGATGAGTGCCTGAATGAGCACTGGTTCAGCGATATTCTACATGCCCGGGAAATAATTAATGACTGGCGGCAGGATTATAACGAGTGTCGAACACATTCATCGCTGAATTACCTGACACCGGCTGAATTTGCAGCGTGCTGGCGAAACGGGAAACATGAAGATAAACCAACTGACATTACTAACTGAAGGTTGTACCTAATCCTGGGGGCAGGTCAGAGTTACGGAAGCAGGGAGCGGGCAGGGTTGCGTTAAACCGGCCGTTCTTTTAACCCACTGTATTAGCACTCCAGATTTAAACCTTAGACGCTTTGCTATATCGGCAGGTAGGATTTCTCACCAAAACTTGGTAATAACCTAGTGAATTAACAATACTCCGCCTTAATAACAATGAAAATAAAGAGCTGCCGTTTGACCCAAATATCAATGGCTGGTTCATCCATTATCTCTTTACAACACCTTTCTTTCTCGCTTAACCGAAAAATCTCTGCCGACTGAAAAGTCATGGTTTTTTCCGCTAACAGTGGACGTAAAACCTGCAAAAACTCATCACTAAGGTCGTAGCGCAAGGTGCATGCTCTAGACACCCAGCGTGTCTTATCGCCGCTTACGACATTCAACAGTACGCGCCCCTTTGTGAACTGACATAATGTCACTGCCATTTTTGCCAGTGAGGTCAGTGATATTATCCCGGGCTGAATCGCAATAAGAAATATCATCCGTTCCGTGTAAGGGATAAGAGAAGTGCCAGGAATTCAGGGATCGTGAGTGCCCGTAGTAAGCAACGCATCGGTGAAGCTGAAATGATCAACTGCCCGGTCCACCTGCTGAAAATAGGCATAGTTCACCTGAAGGCAGCCCGAGGCGCTGCAGGGCTAAGGTCCGTAAGGTGCGTTGAGACACCAGTAAATTTCCATGTTGTTATCCCATAAGGTTAAAAACAGCGCTAGAGGATTAACAAATGGTTATATCAGGAAAAAATACGTGAAACAGTAATGGTTATATTAAAATCATAATCGACCTCGGTCATTTGCATCATTAACACACATCCAATAAAGTTGATGCTGGGTTTATTATATATTTAACGACTTATTTTATGATTAAGATTTACTGATAATAATTATTTATAGCCTTCAACCTAGGGTATAAAGAAAAAATATTTATTAATTTTATTCTTTAATTGGTTGTATTGTGATATTTGATATGCCTCATATGACTTATGAATAACGAGTAATTCCGTGGCTATAATTTCACTTAGCAATCACCCTAAACAAAATTTCTGAGGGGACTAAATCCTAGCTTCGCTTGAACCCAATAAACCCTGTCTTCTTAAAGGCCTCCTATCGACGTTACTGATCATAACTTCTTATAATAGGGTTTATATGAAGCTGGGATCCGCCTGAGGATCCGGGTATGATGGAGATCCTGCCTGCTTGGGCTCAATGCGAACAAAAATGCGGCAACGCTGCGTGAATTCTGCAGGGGTAAGCTCCTGCTTTTTTCTCAGAATTCACGTAGCGACGCCAGGCGGATAATTGGCGGAAACATGACACATACGGCACTCCTGCCGGGCCTCAACGGCCCGGAGGACGGCGACATCACCGGTCGGCTACGCGAGTTCGTCAGCGATCGGGAAGCCTTCTCGGACAACACGTGGCAGCAGCTGCTCAGCGTAATGCGCATTGCCGGCCGCTGGGCGTCACAGCACGGCCGGGCGCTGCTGCCGATGGCGCCGGCCGATCTGCGCGATTACCTGCTGTGGCTGCAGGCGTCCGGACGCGCCTCCTCCACCATCAGTACGCACGCCGCGCTCATTTCAATGTTACACCGTAACGCCGGACTGATACCGCCTAACGCATCGCCGCAGGTATTCCGGGCGGTGAAGAAGATCAACCGCACCGCCGTTATTGCCGGCGAGCGTGCCGGTCAGGCCATTCCCTTCCGCCTGCACAACCTGCTCTCGCTCGACGCGCGCTGGTCAGCCTCCGATCGTTTGCAGCAGCGGCGCGACCTGGCGTTTCTGCACGTGGCTTACGCCACCCTGCTGCGTATCAGCGAGCTGGGCCGCCTGCGGGTGCGTGACGTCTCGCGCGCAGCGGACGGCCGGGTTATCCTGGACGTGGCGTGGACCAAAACCATTGTGATGACCGGGGGGCTTATCAAGGCCCTGGGCGACCTCTCCTCGCAGCGCCTTACGGAATGGCTGACGCTTTCGGGGCTGGCCGGCGAACCTGACGCCTTCATCTTCGGTCCGGTTCACCGCTCGAACCGGGCAATCGCTGTGGCTGAAAAGCCCCTTTCCGCCCGGGCGCTGGAGGATATTTTTGCCCGCGCCTGGCAGGAAGCCGGCGAAGCCGGCAGTGTTCGGCCGAATAAAAACCGCTACCGCGCCTGGTCCGGTCACAGTGCGCGGGTCGGCGCCGCCATCGATATGGCCACGAAAAAATACAGTACCGCGCAGATCATGCAGGAAGGAACCTGGAAAAAGCCGGAAACGGTGATGCGCTATATCCGTCACGTTGACGCGCATGCAGGGGCAATGATCGATATGATGAAGCAGTTCGACTGATTCCCGGCAGCAGATGCCGTAAGTGACTATTGCTGAGTCTCAAAATGCAGACAAGGTACAAAGCCGCGCCGTAGAACGGAAAACCGCAACAGAGGAGCGTTTAACCCCTTATGCGTGAAAGCGTGCTCTCTGCATAAAAATGTGGCTGGTTATTAGCGGCTGCGCCGCTATTACATATAAACCTCTTCTTTTCCAAGGTAAGCCATCGCATCCCACACGTTTACTTGCAGCCAGTTAATCGAAGGTCCGGTCGTAGTGCTAAAGAAGGGTTATAAAAACAACGTCGTACCGATCTGACTGCCAAAGGCAACGATTTTCAGATCCAGCCCGCCTTCGTTTGAGATCTTCCGGCGCGTCAGGAAACCAGCAACACAGAAAACTAATCGCACACGAAGATTCACTGTAGGTTGTGACGTCAGTTGCTACGCAGTGGGTATTTTCTTAAGACAGCGGCATTAAATCATCAGAAAAGAGACCAAATCATGGATAAGTTTTTGCTTGCAAAGCATACTGTTTTTTTAAGATTTAAGCCAGAAAAATCTGAAAAGGACATTCTATGAAAAGTATTTTATTTACATCCCTTCTTGGCTTGCTTCTGGCAGGTTGTGTGCAAAGGGTTGATCCTCCTAGACCTCTTTATCAGGATGCTACTGGCGAAACAGCTAAATTGCGCGTCATTGGATTCACAGATTACACGACCATACATCAAATAAAGTCGTGTACAGAATCATCTAATCTGCATTATCTTCGCCCCGGAGAAAATGAAAAGAGTAATCTTCCACGCGTAATTGATAAAGGATTCAAAAAGGCTGTTCCAGCCCCTGCCAATGTACCTCTGGACTACCAGGAACGCTACATCCCAGCGCAGGGATGGCTTGATATTCGGTCAGCATTATTTGCCAGTGACGGTGGTATCTGTACGTTGCGTACAAGCTGGTTTAAGCCTGAAAAAGATGCTCTGTACGAAGTTCGTAACCGATTAAATCGAGAAGGTAATATGTGCTCAATGGAGTTTGTAAAAGTTGATCAGGTTACAGGTGGCACAGAAAGTGTCAAAACAGCTGGTAGGGTTGCCCAGTTTCTCCCCTGTGAGACCATAACTACCAAGTAACGTATTTCACTCAATATTTACAATGCCCGAGAATCGGGCATTGAGTTTTATTTTCATGACAGTTCTTCATATGCAGTGAGCTCTGTAAAGCCGCTTAGCGGCATGTTGGCGCCAGATGGTGTCATAATCATCATGAAGGCGAACGGGGCTGGTAGCACGGCGCAGGCACTCTCTGGCGTATATATCGCCCTAATCCCCCTTTCCTGACTGACGCCGTTTAAGCAGCGGCTATTCAGGCGCACTGAAGTTAGACGGTCGGAGACGAAAGAAAGAATCCGCAGCAACTCTCACAGCCACTCAAAATATGTAGTTACAACACTCATTTAACAGCCACTGCAGTTCCGGCCCTTCGGGCCGGGCGGCGGCGGCTGGTCAGTGGGGGCAACCCGGCTTCAGGTACGGCGCAGGTCTGGGTTGAGAGGGGCGTGAGGTTTCAGGCCTGCTCTGAGGGTGTTTTAGAAGGCTATTAATGTTTGTTGTAACTAATATCTGGATTTTCTCTCCAACTCATACTCGAAGCGTCTCTTCAGGATTGCGACCGTGTCTGGGAAGTGAATCTTTCCACAGGGCTGGTGGATGAATAGCTTATATATTTAAAAGTAAGTAATAACAGTCTTTTAAAAGAGAGATAAACGGGTTTTTAAACGGATCATCGCGGTTTGTAAAAGTCTCACCCGGTAGTTAAATGCCAGCGCGGTCAGTAGCTAATCAACTCACCCTCTCGTGGTTAATGTGGATAACTCAGAGTTGCACCGGCGTGCGATAGCGTTCAACGGAACGGGTGATTTTCTGTGCGCCCATCCGCAGCAAACATGGAGGGTCAGGAGCAATTTTGCAGAATATTTGTTCAGAAAGTTTTCAGCGGACGTGCGAAGGACTCCGGCGCGAACCGGATAGTTGAAAAGGATTAGGTGGGGAGTCAGGATGGTCATGTTAGCAGGATATCAGGAAGGATAAATCCAGCGTGTTACGATTGATGATGCAGTCGAATATCAGCGTACGTCAGGTTGTAACCAGTAGATCATCAGCCAGTCGCACATAATGGCCACGCGAAAGCTTCATGCGTTCCGTAACGCGGCGCTCTATCTCCGCTCGCACCGCATCGAGTCCGCCAAAGAAACGGCCGTTACGGATTTCTTTCTGAATCTGCAGGCGCACCAGCTGTTGAATATCTTTCCGGGTGCGCGGAGCATCCTTGCGGGCGCGATGACGCTTCATGCCGTGTTCACGGCGTGACTTCTGGTATTCGCGAAAACGTTCACGCACAAATGCCCAGGCGGCACTGATTAGTTCTTCGGCGCCGGCGCGCGGCAGTCCCCTCTTCTCGCGCTGTCGGTTTTCCCACTCGATGCGGCTGCGGCGGGCAGCGGTGATCCGGTCGCCGGACTGCACCACCGCCGTGCCGGTCTCTGTTTCGGCGGTAATGATTTCGCCGAGCGTGGTCTGCATCGCATTCAGCGCGGGCATCACCTGCGTCTGGATGGGGATGCTGCTCATCTCCTCGGTCGGATAAGCCATCGCTTCCGGCGCAAGCGCCGCAAGCACGCAGGCCGCAAGCAGGCGGCGCCCTGCGGGCCGCCGCGGTATAAATGTGTGCATGTCAGAACTCCTGAAGGGTCAGAGGTCGTAGCCCTGTTTATCGATAAGCTCGCTGGCAAGCTGACGGATGACGCTGTCGCCGCCCGCTTCGCCGGCGGTGCGGCGGCGGTGCGGCGGCGGTGCGGCGGCGGTGCTCGATGACTTTTTCGGCGCTGACGCCGTTCTGCGCAATGTTTCTGGCCAGTATCCAGGCGCTGACGTGAATGTTCTGGCAGGCATTAGCAAGCAGCACCTCCCGCGTGATGCCCATCGGGCGCAGTACGGGTATCCACTCGCGGAGCGAATCGGCCAGACCAAAACCGGCGCCGAGGTTCTCCGCACACTCGGTGAGGATCTGCGCCACGGCATCGCCGGGTTTCTTCCCGCGCCGGCTGTAGTTGTCGATAAGCTTCTGATAGGACTCTTTAGCGCCGCGGCCGTCCAGCAGGTACTGACGGAAGTCGTCATAGATTTCGATGCGGTCCTGCGCGCTGAAGGTCGCCTGATATATCGCGCGGGCAAGTCTGTTCACAGGTCTACCCCCGCTGTCAGCCGGGCGTCCCGGTCCAGGTTGACGATGCGGCGGTGCGCCCACACCGGATCCGTGACGCCGCTGTTAATCAGCCGCAGCAGGTTCTGGCACAGGGTCACGCCACCGCGATCAATCCAGTCAAGATAGGCCGCCATCTTGCCCTGCCCGCTGTAGAGCCGCATAAAGCGGTTAGCTGGTTGTACAGGGTTCCAGCCTGTGCAATCAGCGACTAAATACTTACGTTTGGCTTATGTCTCTCTATTTACTCTCCTCATGGTCGTGGTAAATCTCTGTTTACAGGGTGTACGTTTTCATCGTTCCTGAATTGAGGTTCGGCCTGCTTCATCTCCGGATGTACACCGCGGTTCCGAATGTTTTCTTCTGTAGCGTGCACGCTGGCCATCTGTTTCGAATCACTCACTTTAAAGATGCGATCGTCACGATTGTTGACATTGCGTATCACGCCGGAATAAAGCACACGGTTGACAGCTTTCGGATCCCCGCTAAGAACGGTATTGTCCCCGCTACGCCGTGCGGTCAGCTCAGCAGCAAGGTCGTTATTGAAACGATCTGAAATGCTGTCAGGCGCTGCATAGACCTCCACTCTGTCGCCGAAGTCATTAACCGCAGGTTTACCATCCCGCATATAGCTGACCGTACCATCACGCAGGATACGCGTTTCGTGTTCACTGGATTTAATTGCCGGTACGTTGTCTCCCGGGCCGAAGTGCACAATGGCGTTTGGCTCAGGCCATTCGTCCCGATGCTTACGGGCTGCACGCTTTTCTCGATAGGCCCAGCCGCGCATCTGGCTGAGTGCCGCCGCGTCGCCTTTAACTGCTTCGCGCTCAACCCAGGACTTCCAGCTGAGCGGCCGGTTCGCTCCCGAATCTTTCAGCACCTGACGCTCCTCGCGCAGCTGCAGGCGCAGTTCAGCCATCGCCTTCATCTTTTCAAACTCGGCAACGCGGTACATCAGCTTGCGCATCAGCGGATCCCTGACGGTGTCGCGCACGTGAGCCTTCGCAACCATGCAGTGAGACGCTATCTGACGGAATCGTTCAGCTGCGCGCAGGTCCGGCTTTTCCCAGCCATTGCGATACGCATCGTAACGGGCACGAAGAATGTCACGCGCAATAGCGCGAGCTTCGCGACGTTCACGCCGCGCTTCCTGGTCTCGTACGTGCAGCTGTGGCATATAAAATTTATCAATCAGGAGTATGCCTGACTCATGATCATCAGGTTCGGAGGTCGGTGGCGCCGGCTGGAAATCACCCCAGCGTTTCACCATCGCCGTATGACCGATAGCCGGGTGCACATCAGAGGCCTTAACACACACGCCGTCGGGATTAAGCAGATCGTAAACAGCCAGCCCTCCCTGTTGTTCCCGCAGCCCCAGTCCACGGGAGTAAAGTACGTTGTGTAGCAGCGGCCAGTTCAGGCAGTCCTGATCAGCAAAGTCCTGAAGCATATGACGGGTTTCGCGTACGGCATAGCCGTGCAGACTTTCCCTGTCGGAGAAGATTTCACGCTTCGCTGCGCCGCGTGGCGCGGCCGGCATGTCGCGACGGGTGCGGTGAAGTTCGCCGTACTCGTTCATCTGCCAGCTGCCGTTGTCCACTTTAAAGCCGAGTTCACGCTCAAGTATACGGCAGCACTTCTGCAGCTCGTCGGCATCGTTCCACATGTTCTGCGCGCGGAACGTCGCAGGGTGTACGCGGTTAGCAGAAACGTGGCAGTGGACGTTATCGGTATCGCGGTGAATAGCGGCAACATACTGATGGTCTTCCATACCCAGCTGCTTCAGGCTGTAGCGGACCGAACGGAAAACCGCGTCAGGGGACGGGTCTTCGTCGCTCTGCCATGAAAGAATGAAGTGATACACCGCATCCTTACAGTGCCGGTTCTGCGCTGCCGTCAGGTTCATTTCTGACGCCGCAGTGTCCAGAGAAAAGCAGTTGGTTTCACACAGCACTTCACCGGAGAGCACGCGCTGAATGCCCTCCGGTGAAATGCTGAGAATCTGTGAAGTCGGTGCGGCACGCTTACGTCCGACGTAATCGACCAGTTGGCCAAATCCGGGCGTGGCGACATATTCAGTGCCGGGGGTATGGGCTGCATCGTGAGTTACAGCTTCACCCGGTTTCTTTTTCTCGCGCGTGCTGACGTACTCAACCAGCTTTCTGAAGCTGGTCTTTTTATCGTGACGCTTGGGCGGGATGATCACGTTCATCAGTCTTTCATGTCCTCTGCCGGAACCGGCGTCATGTCCAGTGCGTTAATGGCAAGCTTGATGCTGGTAAGAACTTCTGAAAATTGCAGACTAAGCTCGGTGGTCATGTTCTGCTGCATCTGGTTAAACAGGTGTTTCTGCAGCCCGCCCAGTCGAAGCAGCTCATTCATCATGCGAATGTCTGTACGCACAGTAATCTTTCTGTTGAGTGCCGTACGGCGCAGGTATTCAGATGTAGTCAGGCCGGCGGCTGAGGCCTTCTTGTTGATAGCCTCAAACTCTGCTTCTGTGCAGCGGCATTTCACCAGCTTTTCTCTCTGACGTTTTTCGCTTTTCGACATAACTCAACCTTGGCACATTACCCGGGTCTCGGGGAGGAGCCCTGAGCAGGTCGTTTTGGGAATCACTGCCAGCGTGCTGGCGGTGGTCACAAAACATTTCCTGTCCCGTATTTAAATCAATTGCCAATATTTTTCCACTTAGCTGCTCAGAAGTAAACCGGCGTCATGTGGGGTGTGGGGGGTGGAAAAAAATGACGAAAACCAGCAGAATCATGGCTTTCCCGTTAAGAAGGACTGAAAGAATGGCAGCACGTAATGTTTACACACAGGAGCAACTGGATGAGGCGCGCAGGAAGCTGGAAAACCTGCCGGATTTGACGCCGCAGCGTATCACGCGCGAGGCGGCTCTGGAAAATCTGAAAGACACCATTCTGGTTCTGGCAAAGGAGAAAGGCTACACCGTGGCGGATATCAAGGCGGCGCTTGATGCCATGGAATTTCGCTTCAGTGAAAAAGCAATTTCCGGCGTAATCAATGAGGGTAACGGAAAGAAAAAGCGGCAGCCGCGAAAGGCTGAACCGGCTCAGGTGAAAAGCACGCCGCAGGACGAACAGCCAGCGTCATGATGGTATCCGGCAGGAGAATAATCACCTGCCGGATGGTTTTTCTACCAGTTATGAACGTTAAATCCTTCCAGTAATTCTGCATCTGCGTCGAAGTGAATCATCGCAACCTGGCATTTTTCGTTCAGAAAGGTGATAACCCGGCAGAAATCATCAGATAGCCCTTCCTCACTGAGTTGTGCTGCCGAATCCGTTCTGGCTGACACGCGGATAAGAAACCCGCTGGTCGTCGGATGGATCCAGTTATATCCGCCCTCTTCACCGCTGATATGGTGTGAAAGTGAATCCAGTTTGTCAGAATCCTGACGGGTCATGTGCGCATTGCTGATGATGGCGCAGCGGCAGATTTCAGGCTCTGACTCACGCTTGAATGTAGTTACTGATGGGGTCATTCTGTTAACCGCCTGAACGGCGGCCTCCTGTGTGGTAGCTGAGTGTTGTTCGTTTGCTCTCCGTGAACCGGTTTGCTTGCGCCAGTTCACGGTGCGGTAAGCAGTTCATTCAGGAACGCAGGATCGTATAGCCTGTGTCAAAGTCATACACCGCAAACGGATAGCGGTCGCGTAGGTAGATTTTACGGCCTTCAGGCTCATCGGTCGGTTCATCAATGACGGTGAGTGACATAAACTCGTTACCCTGAATCTCGCCGGTACCGCTGAACACGCCGTAGCAGTAGAGGTAGTCAGCAAGGTCGCAGAATTGCGACGTGGTAAGCGCCTTATCCTCACGTTCTGAGACGCCTTCAAGCCGACAAACCGCATCAGAAACGGCGCGCTCGGTGATGTTATAAATCTGCGCTTGCTCCTCGTCTGTTAGTTCTCGGGCGAGGCTGAAGGCAATGGAATCGCAAACCAGTCCGGCGAATCCTTCATGTGAGGTTGTCATTGCATCTGCAATGTCTCTGACGGTCATTTTCATTTCATTCACTCCCACTGCGTACATTCGTCGGATGCCGCCAGGTGGATGCGCCGGGCATTATCGTTATCCGCTTCTGCGGCTTCTGCCCGTACTGACAGGATCAGAAGGTCAGTCATGGTGAACGGTTCTTCAGAAGACAAAGCGGTCTCTGTGGTGCAGGTTTCGGAACGCATCGTTATATCCTCTGCGAAGGTTTAGCACACGGTCTGTTGCCGGGCCGGGCAACGTTATGAGGCCGGATATTCCCGGCCCCGTTGCGCGTCAGGCGCAGATTTTCCGGTTATAAATCACCTTAAAATCGGTGTATTCAGGACCGTCACGCAGCGGCTCAAGCCGCACCACGTTCTCCGCGACGCCGTTCATGGTCAGCACGCGCTCGATGCCCGTGTGCCAGTCTTCCGCCGCGTTCAGCGGGATCCAGAGGTTGCGATTGATCCCGCTCAGCAGCGGATCGGAGCAGACGTGCATGCCGCGACCGTGGCGGGTTTTTTCGCTGACCGTGACGATAAGTTCACCGCGTACCTGACGCGTGAACGATGCGCGGACTAACTGCGTCACCACGTCGTCCCAGCACCACTCCGCGTCATCCGGCACATGCAGTTCGATGCAGCAAAGCGACCTGCACCCCGCGCGCGCCATACCCTGTGCCAGCCCCGGCATGGAAGGTTCGCGGCTCGCCGCGTGTGCGCCGGTGATCCAGTTGCCGTGGTGAAAAAACGCTTCGTCGCCGTTGTCCAGGCGGATAAAGGCGTATTCGCCCAGCACGCGGAGAATGTCGATCTGCGTTACGGCTGGGGGCGTAACGGACAGGTTCAGGGGGGTTGCTGTGTTCATGCCTGTTTCTCCAGTGCTGCGTTGACGGTGGTGATGAACTGCTGCCACAGGGCAAACGGCATCGCGGGAACGTGGGCCATCTGGCCGGAGCGCAGGGCGTTTACAAAATGCATTGCGTGTGCGACGATTTGCGGGTCAAAAATCATATTACTCTCCTAAGTGTCTGGTCTTTGATAAGGCAGCCAGCCCCAACTGGCCGCCGTGGAATAAGCAGGGGCAACCCTGCTTTTTTTACGCCTGTACGTTGCCGCGCTGTTCAAGCTCACTGGTCAGCCACTGGCCCGCCTTAAACCAGGCCTTTTCCCCCGGAAGCCCGAAGTGCGCCAGCGCGATTTGCCCTGCCCGCTGCCAGGCCCCGAACACCGCCGCTGGCATCAGCACAGAGTTGTCCGGCACCGCTGCCACAGCCGTCCGGGCAGCATCGCGCAGAATGGCCGCCATTGACTCCTGACGCTCTGCAAGGGTCATGGTGATGGTGTTCAGCGCGGTCAGCGCTGAAAGGTACGCATCCAGCGACACCTGATGCACGCCCCGGCTGTTGATGTAACGACGCAGCGAGTAGCCCGCATCGTGTTCAAAATTAAACGCGCGCCAGATGAGCCCGCCCGCCGGCTCCCGGACAACCAGGCGAAAATGACTGCCCTGATCGTCTTCAATAAAAACGTTGCTGAAAGCGGCCGTTACGGATACCGCCTGCGCGCGCGTAAACGGTCCGTCGCCCAGCGCGGCCACGCTGTGCAGTTCAGGTAGGGTGCTGCCCGGGATTGAGGTCATGTTGTGCTCCTGTCAGAAATGAGTGATCCGGCTGACCGCCGCGCGGTGCACGAAAAGCCCTTCTCTGACGCGGGTTTCTTCTTTCCGGTCTGGCCTTTCGCGGCAGGGGCAAAGGAGCAACGACGAAGTGAAGGCATAAAGGGGCGACGACAAAAAGTTTTTGACGCCCCGGCAAAAAGTTTTTGGCGGCGTGCATTTCACCCCTTTCTGCCTGAACCGGCGGTGCTACGACCAGCCCTCCGCGCAAGGGCTGGCCGGAATGCAGGGAAGCGTCAGAAGGGAAGTTTCAGGCCGCCCCGCGGACTGACCTTAAAGTCCTGGCGACAGGCCGGGACGGTGAACGCGACGGCGCAGCCGTCTGCAGCCGTCGACCTTTGCCATCAGACCCTAGCCGTCAGGCCCGGAACGCGGCCCTTTGCGGTCCGGCGGAGCTTACCGGCTTTGCCGGTTAGCGGAGTAGGGCTCGACGACCCGGCTTGCCGGGGAGCCGAAGGGGGCCATGGCCCTTGTCGTGTAGGTGTGTAGTATTTCTGGAGGGAAATGGCTGAGGCACAGCAGCAGGAGCAGGAGCAAACAGAGCAGGACAGAACGATGCCTGTCTCAAATAAGGAAGCGCACGCGAAGGAAGAAAGCCGGTGCGTCAGCACCGGGTTTTTACCGGCTTAGCCGTAGAGTTTATCCCTGCGCGCGCGTTCTTATGCGGTACAGTAAAAAACTCATCATCGTTTCCTCTCGCGCCGCGCGGTCAGGCAGCGCTGATATCATGTTATGCCGATGCCGGGAATATCGTATGGATCTGCGTTACAGCTGCGCGAGCGTCCGCAGCGTGTCCGGGTTCTGCTGAACCATGCGGATCAGCAGGACGGCCTGAGCGTTAGGCTTGGCTCTGCCCTGCTCCCAGTTCTGATAGGTGGTCTCGCCGGTGTGCAGATAGTGTGCGAAAACCGCCTGTGACAGGTTAAGTTTTTCGCGCACGTCGCGCAGCTCCTGCGGCTCAATGGTGACGGGCACGCGCTTGCTGACCTTGTAAGTCTTGAGCGTGATTTTACCGTCCTGGTGATCTTTCAACTCCTGCATGCCCGTCATCAGCTCACTGAAAATGTCGCGTTCAGTCATGTCTCAGCCCCTTTTTAATTACGTTCAGCGCCTCCGCCAAGGCGTCGCGCTGCTGTTTGGTCAGATCGTCACGTTGATCTTTATCGTAGATGGTAAACAGGATGAACTGGCCCTTTTCATTGGTCCAGTAATAGATCACCCTTATTCCACCCCGGGTGCCCTTATTCCGGCGCTCATCCCGAAACCGGACTTTACGCAGACCGCCCGTATCCGGGATAACATCTCCCTTTTCGGGGTCGGCCAGCAACATATTCTGAAACAGCCTGAATTGATCGTCATTCAGGTAATCTGCCCTGTATTTCTGAAAGCTGGAAAGCTCAATAAACGTCGCTTGCATGGCCTTTTCCCTGTCCCCAACTAAAGGATAGTCTATCCCCATCTTGGGGATGCATCAACAACTGCAGCCATTAATTTTTCTGTCAGGCAGGACAGCCAGCTTGTTCGGAACCAGCCACAGATTCATCTCACGCTGACCGGCGTTCATATGCCGGGCGCGGCGGTAAATTTCTCCGGCTACATCGCAGGCCGCATCCGGGGCATACGGCAGCAGGGTTTCAAGCCCGGTCAGCGACGGAAACCGGCGCGACCAGGTCGCGATCATGTTCCTGAGGTCATATTCCGGAACGCAGTCGCACCAGGCCTTAAACCATTCGCGTAGCGTCTCCGGCGTGCTGAACGCCAGCTCTGTTTCTGCCTGCCGGATTAGGTTTTCCAGCTGGCGTGCACGGTAATCCTCCGCCTGCCTTTCGCGCCGCTGCGCGTGGCCTGCCCGCTTCTGCGCCGCATGCGCGGCGCGCTCAGATCGCCTGAATACAGCTTCCGGAAACAGGGTTGCGGCAAGCTCTCCCGGCAGCGGCAGCGGACAGACTTCGCCCGCCGTGCTGAGAAAGATATCCAGGGCGCTTTCCCATTCCGGCAGCGGCGCGCGTTTTACGCGCGGGCGCAGATAAATACCCCGTATGCGGTTCAGAGCCTGGACGCTGATGCGGCTTCCTCCGCTCAGCTGCTTCATAAACGCCGCCGCGTAAGGGTGGCGCGCCAGCCGGGCTCCCCGCTGCTGTGCCCGCTCCACGGCTGCAATCGCCTGCAGCGCGGCCTGCCGTTCCGGCAGCAGAGGCACCAGTGCCTGTGAAGTCGGGATCATGCGGCGTGCCCTCCCATCCGCATCGCGGCGAGAAGCTCACCGGCGCCGGTGAAGCCCGCCCGCGTGTACTAAGCGATTTTTGCAAGTATCACCTGCAGCGCCGATGGTTCGAGCCGATCGCTGACATACAGGCGCAGGCGGCAGCGGGTGCGGGTGTCTGCGACGACTGCACACCATACCGGCGAGCAGCCTGACGGGCTGACCAGCTCGACGGCCAGCCCGGCGACATCCGCGCGGGTCAGCCGCAGGTGTACCGGATACACCCCGCCCCACTCGCCCCGCATTTCACAGTCCATGCGCCAGCTGTCAGGCAACTGCAGCGCGCTATGCACCAGGCCGCACATACGCAGCCGTGCGGCTTCGCCTTGCCCGCTAAGTTCTTCCAGGTCGCAGCCTGAGAAGGCCTGCAGCGTGCTGAGTGTAAATTTTTCTTCTCGGTTCATATTCATAGTAATCAGCTCTGTGTCGGGTCACGGATCCGGCCCGTTTATCGGGCCGGTGCGATATCCGGCAGGGTCACCCCTGCCAGCCGTGCCGGGTTTACTCCGGCTTGTACGCCATCAGGCGCACTACACGCACCCCGGTTCCCGCAAACATGCCCTCCATCGGTTCGGACCAGCTGCAGTCCCATCCCGGCAGCAGGTTTTTGCGGTCGCTGCCTGCGGGCAGAATGGCTGCCAGACGTCCGCCGGCCTTCACCAGCGCCGCCGCCGCGTTCAGGTGCGCCACGGCGCGGCCTTCGCTGAAAGGCGGATTCATCACCACCACGTCAAAGCGCTGCGGCGTCATTTGCGCCCACGCCAGAAAATCAGCTTCGATCACGTTGTGGCCTTTGGCCTCCAGCACGCGGCAGTGCAGCGGCGAAACCTCGACGCACGTCGTTTGCGCCTTCGGCATCAGGTCGGCTAAGCCGCCCATGCCCGCGCTCGGCTCCAGGCAGGTTTCCCCCTCCCGGATGTCCGCCTCGTCAAGAAGCTGCGCGGCGAGCTTGCCCGTGGTCGGGTAAAACTGATGTGTTTTCTGCTCAGGCAGCGCGCCGGTAAGCTGAATATCTTCAAGCGCCGTGGTCGGGTCGTAATCGAATTCAAACCAGGTAAAAGCGTTAATATTCATTTTCACGCCGCCCAGGCTCATGAGCACTTTTTCCGCTTCCGCGCGTGCGGCCTTATCTTCATCCGAATAACCCTTGATGCGGCGGTTAAAGGGATTTGTAGTGACCGGCGGGCGCGGTTCTTCCCAGCGGTTGCGCTTTAAAGGTTCGGTGCGTTCTGTCTCCAGATCACCGAGTACGCTCAGGACAGAAAAAGGCAGCAGATTCGAATGCAGATCAAAACTTTTTACCTTTGTGCGCGGCTTCTGACGGTGCTCCGCAGGGATAGCCGCCGGATGCAGGAAAGCCAGAATGTCATTAAGACGCCAGGCCATGTCCGGATGGATCTCCAGATGGATAGTGCCTTTCATAAAGGCTTTGATGCGCAGTGCGCCGCCGTCGACAGCAACCCACTCACCCGAACGGGCGCGCGCGATGTTCAGAATTTTATTGGTCGTGTTCAGGCCGGTCGCATCGCGGCCCATGAACTTCGCAATCACTTTGCGCAGGTCATCTACATAGCCGGTGCGGTCGTAGTTGCACATGCCCCACTGATCGAACATGCATTCGATAATCATGCGTTTGCTGAAGCCTTCCGGGCGGTTGGTCACGTGGCTGCGTGAAAGGCTGCGAAAAATACCGTCCACGCGCTCGGAGAAAAATTTCTGACGAGAGAAAAGCAGCTCGGAAAGCGTCGCACGCACCGCATTTTCTTCAAAATCTGGCGCTTTCATCTCACGGATCTGCTCGTTCCACTCGTTGCGGCGCTCGTTGGGCATGTACTCGTAAACGTCGGTCAGGCTCAGCGCCTTCTGCCAGAAGTCAGCATTCAGCGACGCAACCGCTCCGGGCAGGTCGAACAGCTTTCCTACCGGGGGCACGTGATAACCCCGTTCCCGGTGCAGGTTGCCGCTCAGAAAATATGCGACAGCTTCGCTGTTCACACCGCTGCGAATAGTGGCAGAAGTATCCGCTAACTTCGTGCGCATAAGGCGGTAACTGCCCAGCAGCCCGTCAATCAGATCGGTATCTGCAGGCGCAAAAAATGTATCCATGATGACATCGCCGGCGGCGGTGATCGGTGCGCGATCGGTGGTCGCATCAGGGGTGACGTTTACGAGGGTGTTTTGCATGGCATAGCTCCTTAAATCCGGTTGAGTAGTGCAGCGCGTGCTGCGGAACCGACAAAGGCCTTCTCTGACGCGGGTTTTCTCTTTCCGGTCTGGCCTTTCGCGGCAGGGGCAAAGGAGCAACGACGAAGTGAAGGCATAAAGGGGCGACGACAAAAAGTTTTTGACGCCCCTGGCAAAAAGTTTTTGGCGGCGTGCATTTCACCCCTTTCTGCCTGAGCCGGCGGTGCTACGACCAGCCCTCCGCGCAAGGGCTGGCCGGAATGCAGGGAAGCGTCAGTAGGGAAGTTTCAGGCCGCCCCGCGGACTGACCTCAGAGTCCCGGCGACTGGCCGGGACGGTGAACGCGACGGCGCAGCCGTCTGCAGCCGTTGACCCTGGACATCAGCCCGAAACCGCTCGCGGCCGAAACCCGCAGGGGTTCGGTGGCGCTTGGCGGCTTTGCCGCTTAGCGACATAGGGCTCTACGACCCGGCTTGCCGGGGAGCCGAAGGGGGCCCCTGCTGTTGCTGTTCCTGTTGCTGTTGCTGTTGCTGTTAATGCGCCTTACCGGCGGCAGGCTGAAACATCTGAACAGAGAACTGACGACTCCGAATCCATTAAACGCGTGAAGGGCATCAGCGGCCAGGCGGTGATGGCCGGTGCGCCAGCACCGGCTTTTCCCGGCCCGCAGGGTGTCGGTGTTGCTGTTCAGATGCTGGCAGAAAATCCAAAAAAAACCGCGCCAGGTGGCGCGGTCTGCGGGCATCAGTTGCCGGGACTATTTGCCCGGCCGTTCCTCTGTAGGAGCAGCCAGCACGCCCGGGTGCAGGTGTACGCCTGAAACGTCCGTATTAGCACGTGCCTTGTGCAGATCGCAGGCTATCTGCATGGATAACCAGAGACGCGCCGCAATACCCAGCCCCGCCTCCAGCCGCACCGCCATTTCCGGACTGACAGAAGCCTTACCGCTGGCGACCTTGCTCAACGACGAAGCGGACACGCCCAGCTCTTTCGCCATTACGCGCAGGCCAATATTATTGTCTTCAATGTACTCGGTGATCAGGCCGCCAGGATGCGGAGGATTGAGCATGCCCATCAGTGATAATCCTCCAGGTTGAGAATATAAGTATCACCGTCCTTGAATTAGAAGGTGATGTACCAGTTAGCCCTGACCGTGATGAAAAAATATTTTTCCTGTCGCCCTTCAGGACATATATCCAGAATCAATAATCTTATTCTTCAACAGCAGGCTACGTTTTAAGCTCTACATTGATTAACGCGGATCGATAAGATCAACCACCAGCGACAATATTTCATCCATAACATGTGGCTCAACCGTAGCGGCATAACTTGCTCTGCGCGCAGTCAGGTCAAGCGAGCGCAGCTGATAGCACAGCGCTACGCCGGTCACTTTACCGGTGTCCGTGCTGTTGCCATCCAGATATACGGTCACACCCTGCGAGCGTGACGCGCCGCCGCCGCTTGTTACAGGCACGCAAACCGCTGTTCCCAGTGCCGCCACCAGCTCTCGCTGTGAGATTACCAGGTAGTAGTGCGGTCCCTTAAATTCACGGCCTTCCACCGGATCGCCGTTTACGTACCAGATTTCGCCCTTCTGCGGCACCCTCCTTGAAACCATCAGATATGCTCCCTGCCCTGCGGCGCGTCACTCAGGCAGTCAGATGTTTCTTCGTTATAGCCATGAATTTCCTGCTGATCAATACCGGCCAGCAGCTGTGCCAGTGTGCGTCGACCACGCGGTACGCGCGCTACCGGCACAATATTTACGGTCTCGCCCTCAGCGGTCACGTCCAGCTCGATGCCGACAGTCCAGCCCGCTCGTGCTGCAATGTCGCTCGGGATGGTCAGCACGACGGCCCCGCCCTGCTGACGAAGTCTTGTTGATGCCATATGCCCTCCGGTGTGTGACTTAGTAACACATAGACTACCATAGAGTGACACTAAGTCACACTATATTGTTCATTTTATCAACGCGTAATTTCCACGGAACATTCATAGCTGACGGTCTGCTGTATACAATCTCCCGGTTTAGGAAGCGATGCATGCGATGTTTCTCTAATGCTATGTCAGTTCATATTCCCATAGAGAGTTTGGCTACACCTGCAGGAGTAGCACCAGTGCCAGTGAGGTCCGGATCATACCGTGTGCTCCCCATCCGAATCGCGGCGACAAGCTCACCGGCGCCGGTGAAGCCCGCCCGCGTGTAATCTGCGATTTTTGCAAGTATCACCTGCAGCGCCGCTGCTTCGAGCCGATCGCTGACGTACAGGCGCAGGCGGCAACGGGTACGGGTGTCTGCGACGATTGCACGCCATACCGGCGAACAGCCTGACGGGCTGACCAGCACGACGGCATCCGCACGGGTCAGCCGCAAGTGTACCGGATACACACCGCCCCACTCGCCCCGCATTTCACAGTCCATGCGCCAGCTGTCAGGCAACTGCAGCGCGTTAAGTAAAGCTGCGCTCACGGTATGCTTAAAAATCGCAGCCGGTTAACGCCTGCAGGGTACTGGGTGTAAATTTTTCTTCTCAGATCATAGTATTCAGCTCTGTCTCTGGTCACTGATCCGGCCCGTTTATCGGGCCGGTGCGGTATCCGGCAGGGTCAAGCCCTGCCAGCAAGGTCATCGCAGCGGCTTAACCGTCGATATGCCCCATTTGTGCCAGTGAAACAGTCTCGTTGCCTGCAACAATGATATGGTCAATCAGCCTCACAGCGACCAGCTCAAGTGCCTTTTTCAAACGTTCTGTGATCGCAATGTCAGCCCGGGAAGGCTCTTTCAAAAATGAGGGGTGATTATGGCTCACGATTATCGCCACCGCGTTCAGCTGCAGCGCCCTGTATACCAAAACCCGGGGGTGCACTTCGACGCTTGAAACAGACCCCTGAAACATCTCCTCGTAAGCAAGCAACTGATGCTGGTTATTCAGAAAGGCAACTGCAAAAATTTCCCGGTCGCGGCCGGCAAGTTTTGCTCTGAAAAATTCTTCTGAAACCGCCGCAGAGGCAAAAAAGGTCCCGGTGGGATAGCGATGCTCAATGGCGCGTGCGGCTTCTTCCAGGATCTGACTCTCAGTGGCCATCACGTAATTCCCCTGTGCATCACGAATCTGTAGACGAGTGAAAAAACTAACGTTATCAATCAGTTTTTCCACCCGGGCAGCTATAGATTCTGAGGCGGTATCGATGATGTTTTGATCATCATGGCTGGTCATTATTTTCGTCAGCGCGCAATCGGTAATCGCATCCGGGGTGACGTTTACGGGGGTGTTCTGCATGGCATAGCTCCTTAAATCCGGCTGAGTAGTGCAGCGCGTGCTGCGGAACCGGCAAAGGCCTTCTCTGACGCGGGTTTTCTCTTTCCGGTCTGGCCTTTCGCGGCAAGGCCAAAGGAGCAACGACGAAGTGAAGGCATAAAGGGGCGACGACAAAAAGTTTTTGACGCCCCGGCAAAAAGTTTTTGGCGGCGTACATTTCACCCCTTTCTGCCTGAACCGGCGGTGCTACGACCAGCCCTCCGCGCAAGGGCTGGCCGGAATGCAGGGAAGCGTCAGAAAGGAAGTTTCAGGCCGCCCCGCGGACTGACCTTAAAGTCCCGGCGACAGGCCGGGACGGTGAACGCGACGGCGCAGCCGTCTGCAGCCGTTGAACCTGGACATCAGCCCGAAACCGCTCGCGGCCGAAACCCGCAGGGGTTCGGTGACGCTTGGCGGCTTTGCCGCTTAGCGACATAGGGCTCGACGACCCGGCTTGCCGGGGAGCCGAAGGGGGCCCCAGCTTTTGCTGTTGCTGTTGCTGTTGCTGTTGCTGTTTGGCACCTTATGGCCGCCGGGACCGGTGGGAATAAGGTGCCGCTCAAAGATCGGAGCTCGGCGATAGCTTTGACAGTCTCTTTTATTCCAGCTTTCGCAACTCCAGAGAGCAGACGAAAAAGCCACAAATGGCCGTGGTCTCGCATGGAGGGCTTACTTATGGGCGGCAGCAAGCCAGGCATGAGCGAGTGCGAACGGGCAAGGACGGCGAGCGAAGCGATCTCGTGAACGCGCAGCTGCCGGTCTAAAGTGGAGTCACGGCACAGGCCACAGACCTTACGTTTTTCCTCCTCCGCCTCAGGCCAGATAAAAGCGGCGCGCAGCAAAGCCTATTTCTCCTGGTCCTGTCCACAGCCGGCGTGCATATCAGCACCGGAACCTTGTGGATAAACGATGTTCCGCCACGCGCTAACAGGGCTTTCGCAGATTGTTCAATTATTAACCATTTCGGTGGTGAAGTTACCGCATTTATTCTGCGCGCCGGTTGAGCTCCACTAATTAGTTATCGGTTCCCTGAATTATTAAGCCGTTCATGCTCTGCTCAAGGCTGGCACAGTG
Source organism: Pantoea dispersa (assembly GCF_035783935.1). Lineage (GTDB taxonomy): Bacteria > Pseudomonadota > Gammaproteobacteria > Enterobacterales > Enterobacteriaceae > Pantoea > Pantoea dispersa_C. The sequence continues at coordinate 23,165 of NZ_JALKOV010000018.1, forward strand.
ACAGAGGTGGTGCGCTGTCATAAATAGCTTCCACTGGCATGAGCAGCACTTTTCCGTGCTACCCATCATGGTTTTCAAATTACCCACCACCGACAATCCCGGGAAGAGGATCTCCTGTATCAGCGCAAGGTGCAGCATGATGCCGGTTTTGGCCCCCGTAGCAGGGCTAATTCCTGGCGATATTCCGTCGACAAAGATATCAATGCCGATAGCTACCAGCATCCCTGATTTTATCGTTGCCTTCTCTCGGTATTGCTGAATCAGCATCATTTGCATTATGCCAGTAACATCGTCAGCTAGAACGGCCATCATTGAGTGTTTGAGGCGTTAGAGTGCTTAAGCAGCTGCTGCTGAGAGTACAACGCCAGCGGTAAAGTGGCGTGTCAGACCCATCGTCTTTTCCCCAGGTTGCCGGAAAAGTACCACACCAGCACCTGCAATGACGGCTGTGACGAGGAAGGTGTATACACCAGCGTCAAATACATGGGAAGGGCTCGACAGTTGTTATCACCAGTTATCGCTTAACGTGAGTCAATACCCAGGCAGTAACAGAAAAGGCGCGGAATTATCGCGCCTTTCACTGGAATGCTTAGATGTTGTAGATGAATGTGTTTAGTTGAGCAAACCCAGATGTTCGACAAGGATCGAGCTGCCGATGCCAATGAGCACCACGCCGCCAAGGATTTCTGCCCATTTGCCAATCCTGGCGCCAAGAAAACGCCCCAGCAGCATGCCGCTGGCTGCCATAAAAGTGGTTGCCGCGCCGATCGCCAGTGCTGTCACCACAATATTCACCTGCAGGAATGCCAGACCAACACCCACGGCCATCGCATCAAGGCTGGTAGCAATTGCCGTGGTAGCCAGCAACCAGAAGCCGTGGCGTCGGGGGGCTTCTTCCGGCTCGTCTGTTTCTTTGCGCATACCTTCAACAATCATTCGAGCGCCCAGTACGAAGAGCAGTGTAAACGCAACCCAGTGATCCCAGTTCATGATGAACTGACTTGCAGCAAGGCCGATGCCCCAGCCGATAACCGGTGTGATAGCTTCTATAACGCCAAAAATCAGACCAGTACGTATCACCTCTCTTAGAGGTGGGCGATGCAGCGAGGCTCCTTTACCGATAGCGGCGGCAAAGGCATCCATCGACATGCCAAAAGCCAGAATGATCACAGCGTAAAAGCTCATAACGGAGTTCCGAGTGCAAATTCAAAAATTAGAGCGTGAAGTTTTAAGAGGCCGCTATTCTGCCACATATAAAAAAACAAAAAAACCTTAAAATTTAGCCACTTATAACCAGCGCTAAGTTTGATAGCCTGTGCTATATATGCGGATTAATTAACCAAATCAGAATCAATCTCGGGTACGAGAGCAAATGCTGGTTTTCTCTTAATTTAATCATAAGAAAAAACAGCTACGGTAAGGAAAACAAACTGATGGGAGCTCATTGATGATGAATAAATACGCACGATCTCAAATACTTTTTCACTGGTTGACGGTTTTTCTTCTAATTGTGGCTTACGCGACAATTGAGTTACGAGGGCTGGCGGTAAAGGGGACGTGGCAGCGCAGTGCGGTCATCATCACGCACTTCTCCGCGGGTTTTTGCGTCATGATACTTATGGCGGCACGTCTGTATCTGCGCACCCGTAAAACAACTCCGCCAATTACCCCACAAGTTGCGCGCTGGCAGACAGGCATGTCTCATCTGGTTCACACACTGCTTTATATACTATTTGTTGTGCTGCCGGTTCTGGGTCTGACGTCACGTTACCTCAGCGGTAAAGAGTGGTCACTTTTTGGCCTGCATATGCCTGTAGCATCAACGCCCGATCCGGCAACAGCTTCGATGCTTATCAGCTGGCATGAAACGCTGGCTCCACTGGGCTACTGGTTGATTGGCCTGCATGCTCTGGCGGCTATTTTTCATCACTACGTAATGCGGGATGATACGCTACGCAGAATGATGCCGTAAAAGCGGACAATGAGTGTTCAACCATTAATACTCATATTCACATCCACCGTGATATTCGTGGCGTGGTTGAACCAATCATCTGACTATCTAAAATTAATTTAGCTGTAGTCGTTAACGACGAGGTTAATATTTAGAATATGTAGCATTACAACCGATATTCTGTGATGATAAAATTTTTTAAGAAGCCATATGTTTCTTAGCGGGCGTGATGATGCATGTCGTTAATAACAGTATATAATGAATATTATACACTCTGAGCTACTGATTCATCATCTTGCAACTGCATCTACCTCTCACCCTTGAACATATTTGTGGTGATCAGCAATTCTTTCCGAAATGAATGAAAGAGAATGGAGTAATCCTCTTACCAGGCTGACTTTGCATTAAAGAAGCTCGGAATCCCCAGACATATTTATTATTACCATGTGTAGGACATCCGTCATGGCGCAAAGCCTCCTTCCACCTTACCGCAACTGACTGGCTGTTAAAGCATGACATGCTATTGTGGTTAATCTGAAACGGGCAGCATGCTCCAGCTATCCATAGTAAAAACATTTCCCGTGAATAGTCACACTTATAGCCACCAGATCCCGTTTCCCGTTTCCCGCTACTAGCCGTATCGCTCAAAGATCACAGTTAGATCACTAAATAAGAAACCTCACATCAATCACTTATTGTAACACGAAAAGGTTCAGTATATTTACTCTCGTTTATCCATAGACTACACCGATAGATATAGTTCAAACCGAGCCATCCCATTTGCTATAATTGATGTGTGATTGAGGTAATTCCTTTTTCATTTATTCAGCGAGGTGTAAACGTGTTGTACAGCGAAGACATGACCGGTCACGCAGTTATTGGTGAACCAGCAGTCAATCTTGCCGTGCGTGAAGCCGCGCGTGAAAAGGAAATAAACGTTGATTCGCTCCTGGCGGAGCTTTACAGCATGCTAAGAGCTGAGGAGCTCAGCCGTCGCATTGACCGTATCAATGCTGCCATAGGCTGGTTAAGTGACTTTCGCGCTATGGGCGCTCACAGTGGTGCGGATCAGGGCTGGATGCTCACTGATTCAAACGACCACAGCTTTAGTAGCGATGCGACTATTCATTTGCCGGCTGATGAAGGCAATAAATGAGCTAACCATATTCCCTAGGGCAGGGCGCCCGCCGCCCGCCCTAGGGAAAGATATTTAAGGCACATAAATATAGTCCGGCTGATGAAGCGATTTCATTTTTTTCCTGTCCTATAATGATACTGTCTTGCAGCGCGAACCTGATGTAGTTCACGCGTCAACACAATAAAAATTACGTAATCCTTCCAGCGCCGTCACCCGCTCAGGTTGCTCCGGCAGGGACTTCCACAGCATGAAAAATACAAATTCAGTAACCGTTATTCGCGCCCACCTGCATAACCATGACGGGGCACTGACGGCACAGCGTAATGAGCTCGAGGCAGCCATTCAGGCGATTCTGGCCTCGGGCGATCAGTTGTCCAATAAAACGCTCATCCTGCACGTCATTCGTGAGCTTGAGCGCGAGCGTGACGCGCAGAGGCAGACGGTGCTTCGCGATGTATTGGAGCTGATCGTAACCCACACGCCTGACGATGCCGGCGGTCATGCTGTGTGAGGCCAGGTTCAGGTCCAGGCGAGTGGCCAGTTCAGTTTTCCCGCAAAGAAGTGGATGGCCCGGCTGCAGGCCTCGCACATCGTCACATCGCCGCCTGATTCCTTCAGGTACCAAAGCGTATCAATTAGCTCGTGAAGGCTTAATGATTCGTCTCTTTGCAGTAACTGCCTGATGGCCAGCCCAGTGGCCTGGTGCATCAGGTCCTGTATTTCAATTTCGTTTTTCAGATGCGCTCCGCTTATTGGGGATATATACAGTCTATCGCGGTAAACAGGGCGCATAAATACCTTCAAAAAAACCGCCGAAGGCTGTTACGTAATCGGGGTGACATCCCGATTGGTCGGAATATCTCTTTCGCCGCCATGCAACTTGTCCTCGTGACCAGGTTTTGCTGCCTCGTAGGCAGGAGAGGCATGACGCCATCAGACATCAGTTCATGAAAGAAGCGGCATTATCGCGGGACTACTTCCCGCCTTTCTGCTTCATGGTGTCGCTGTCCCTGTGGCCTATTTGGTTGCCCGCGGGCAACTTGCTGTGGTCGGCGTTTCTGTCGTCCTTAACATTTTTACCGTTACGGTCAGTCATGGCTACCTTCATCAACGGGCAATGGGTGACATTAAGTTTAGGGCCGTGACGGTATCTAATGTGAAGAATTCTTTCTCTGTGTCTTAAGTGTGAAGAGACTCGTAACGAGGGTGGCATGCCGGCTATAGCAGGCCGGCATCAGCCTGTCCATGGTCACTCAGGTGACGGCCCAGCAGGGCCGTCACTGCAGACGCACGTGCAGCCACACCGCGTGCGCAAAGGTACTGGGATCGTGCGCAATATTCATCGCTGCGGCCCCCGTCAGACGTTGATAAACGCAGTGCTGCGCTGCTTTTCGGCGCTGGAGATCAACATCATTGCGGTGGGTATCAGGTAACCGGATGAGTGGATGTGGCTGGAGGCGGCCGGAGTCATTGATTTCAGGGGGCGCTGTTCACAGCTAAGGGCACAGCCGTCGACTGGCCGGAAACCCGAGAGGCCATTTGGGGCATTAGAACTAATAAAGGGCCCGCAGGCCCGGGATGATCAACAGGCTGTGGCCCCCTGAGGCGGATGCTGCGCGACCACAAAGTTCGCCGGCACTTCAGACTTTTCCTGCCGCAGGGTTCTGCCGCGGTTCGCCTTTTGAAGCCAGGCACGGAAATGCACCATCATGGCCGCTGCGTGCTGCGTATCGGGCGTGCGGTATATTAGCAGCCGGCTTTTGGTCTGGTTTGTGCAGTCGATGGCGTAAATCTCGGTGACGGCGTTGCGCTGCTCGCTTTCAATTGCTGTAAAATGCATCTGAGGCCAATGTTTAACCTTCAATACAAACTCACTTAGTATCATTTTTTCGCCTTTTATTATGTTAATAACCGGTACTCATTTCTCTGGTCTGCCCAACATAGAACTTATTGCGAAATCTGCATGCCGCCCGCCTGACATTAAGTGTAAATATTTTTACTGATCCCCTAATTTTTTAGCGCTGCAGATAGCATTATCATGCGGCTGTGAGGCGTGCCCGGCAATATGCTGGTGGGCTATCAGTGCAACAGGGAATATCTGACAGGACAGGCAGTAATACTTAGCGAAGTCTGGCTTATAAAAATCCCCGGTAGCCCGACAGTTATGACGTAGAGGCAAGGGCAAGGGCGACGGCGCAGTAAATTCTGAAACTGCGACACTCCCTGGGTGTGCGCCCTGAGCCGTAGTTTATGTGGAGGACGGGAACACGGCCATGATCTGGCAGCCGAGCCTGGCAGAGCGCGGCGATGCCGGTGTATTCCCATGGCATCACGTCCGGCGGCGGTTTTGCCGGCAGTGGCGGGCGCCCCTTCGCCAGCAGGTATGCACTTTCATGCTGATAGCCGACAAAGGCCGACTTTGAGGCGTAGGGCTTGGTGAAAACCAGGTGACCGACAACGCGAAAACCCGCTTCCTTCCAGGCCTGCATGAACATGTCCACGCGGTTCCAGCCGTAGAAACTGACCGCCAGGCTGTTATCTTTCAGCACCCGGTACATTTCCCGGCTCGCCGACAGCACCCAGTAGCTGTTTACGTCATTCGCAATGGTGCGCCCGGACCGGTCTTTAAAGCCGACCAGGTACGGCGGATCGGTGAGAATGAAATCAATGCTTTTGTCCGGAAAACCGCCCATAACCTGTACGCTGTCGCCGTGCATGAATCGTGACATTGCTGTGCTCCTTTGGATGAAGGGGCCACCCCTCTGGTGCCGTGACCTCCACAAAGCCGGGCGACCAGCTGAGCAAACAGGGGCGGACGCGCAAGCCGCACGCGACGCCAGAGCGGACTGAATGTCCCGCGCACGTCGGGATACGGGTGAGTCATGAGGCGAAGCTGCCTTGCGGACGAAGCGACCCGGCTAAGGTGAAGTCACGGCGCAGCCCGACGATCAGGAGGGAGGTACAAAGGCAATTCATGCTGTACAAGTTGTGAGATAAGCTGCGATATCTGGTAAAGAGAAGCGGCGAGGTATCTTCATCAAGGGCTGATTTGTGCCAGGAGCGGACGTATCCAACATCTGCAAGCATTAATCTTTGAAGAAGAGCTCTCACTGAATAGTCATGCAGACGCACCTAAATCATCAGGGGCGTTTTTCAGGATTTGTGCCGGGAGAAAGGTGCCGGAAACGGCCCGGACGCGTCAGGATCGCGCTGAAGGGCTTTACGGGGGTGCGGCCAAGCACTGTTATGTTAAATTTGAGCGACTGGCAGAGCCGATCTGTAAAAAAAGCGAAAAGATTCGCACGTATCCAAGCAGTACACACCATACTGGTCTCGTCCCACACCAGGGCTTTTGTACGCATGGCTCCCGAAATAGGGGCTTTTTTTGCTCCTGACGGATTTTCCAGCCAAGCTTAAAGGGTGCCGTTCCTGCTGGTTTCGGCACTGATTTCGCAAATTATGAGCCCTGTTTTTCAGCCCGCTATGAAAGATGGCGGTTTTTTTTTGCCCATCGTCTGCATGCGCAACAGAAATCTTATGTTAAATATGGATAGACGTCACAGTCGGAACAGGCATGGTAGATTCAGTAGCTAAAACTGAATTGAGGATAGTGAATGTTCAACATTTCAGAAGTTGATAAAGGGGATTCTGACTTGGCGCGGTTGGTCAGCGAGCTCGATGCCTTTCAGAGCGAACTGTACCCTGCAGAAAGTAACCACTGCCTGGATCTTTCAACAGTCAATGAAGAGCAGCTCCGGTGCGTGATAGTACGTGATGAAGGTGATGCTCCTGCAGGTTGTGGTGCTTTGCTATTTCACGAAGATGGCTCAGCTGAGATTAAGCGGGTTTATATTCGACCGGAATACCGGGGAAGGAAGCTCGGAGAGCAGATCGTCAGTGCAATCGAGGGGATTGCTTCAGAAAAAAATTCGCGGCTATTGCAGCTTGAAACAGGTATTCACCAGCAACCCGCTATAGCGCTTTATCGCAGATGCGGGTACGAGATATGCGATGCATTCCCCCCGTATAAACCAGATCAGTTGAGTGTTTTTATGCGCAAAGAGCTTACTTAACGTAACGCTGTTATAGCGCCAAGGAAGGGCGCAACAGGATTATTATGATTAATTTGGCAGAATTTTCCTGTCGCCATCACTTTGACGTCCGCTTCTCGCTCATAGCGGATGACCTGCCGTCAGTCCGCTTTGTGCCAGAAGCGGACATTGCTTGCATCATGGGGGGCCAGTTTGCGCGAAAGTCAATCATAGATTTTAGCCCTTTTAAAAACTTTCTTTGCCACAAATAGTTTATGAAAGCTATCAGCTCACTGACACGGACACAGTTACCTCCCCTCTGACAAATGCTATAATTACTGCTGCTTCGTTTATCGGAGGATTTATGGATTTGGGCGAGGATAATAAAAAATCACTGCAGCTCATTGGTAGCATTATCCGCAGACTGCTCTGCCAGAAAGCCACCGTAGGGAAAGACGAAGTGATAGATGCACTGGAACTGCTCAGCAAAAGCACCGCGGATCGGCATGTGCGTGAAAATAGTATAAAAGCGATTCAGATGCTGAATCGCCGGGTACACTGAATGAGTAAGGCAGAACCTAACAGATGCGATAACTACTAGAGCCTAATATTCTGCTGGCAAGGCAATTCTCGCAATAACAGCTTAATTTCAGCACTGTAATTATCGAAACATTGGGATGTGGTAAGAAGTCTTTCGGTCTGCCTGATTGCTTCTCTGATGATTTCACGACGAGCTGCCTCTTTCTCAGCTTCAAGCATCTGTTTGAGCTTTTGAGCCAAGATTTGCACGCTGATTACATCGTCGTCCTCAAGCAGCAATAATGTGGCTTCTCCAATGACGACATTGACCATTTCTTCTTCACTTCTAAACATATCAATCTTCCTGTTGCCTGGCGATAAGAGTCCGTCGCGGCGGACAAGCATTATTGCTATTGGGAGTCTACGATCTATGTCTAATTTCAGTAGCAGCACTGATCTGCTGAAGTGTGTAATCATATCTGCCCTGAGTGTAACACAATGGGACCAGCCTGCCTGAAGTTTCGCCAGCCAGGTCACACCTTTTATTCCAGCTCTATTGAGATGATGATGATTCTGCGAGCTCTAGTGTTATGCGTGGGAGTTTCATTAAGCTTCTTTTATGCCAGATGTTGACTGACCTGCTCTCCATTGATTTACTCAGAACACTGTTAGCAACGTCCGACTTTTGCTCAAAGCAGACATTCAACTCTGTAAGCTCGCCCGCTTTTTACCCGCGCGTAAATCAAGAGCCGCACACTGTAACAAATCTATGAATCCGCCGTTTTGCAGACAGCAAAATAGTGCGCTGGCGTACTGCCCATGGTTTTTCTGAACATGGTGATAAACGCGTTAACCGACTCATACCCTAAGTTTGCTGCCACGTTTTTTACCGACACCCCACTTGCCAGATCCCGCAGGGCAATAATCAAGTGCAGTTGCTGACGCCATCGACCGAAGGTAAGACCGGTTTCACGCAGCATTAAGCGCGCTAACGAGCGCTCGCTGAGTGCCAGTCGCTTTGCCCAGACTTTGAATGTGCTTCGATCGCCTGGATTGCTGACCAGTGCATCGGCCATAGCGCTAATTTTAGGGTTAGCTGATACCGGCAGGCTCAATTTCTGCTGCGGCATGGTCACGAGTTCATCGAGCGTCACTCTGGTCAGCCTGCCAACATGACTCAGTTGTGCGTAATCAACGCCTTCATTCGTTAAGCGACCAACTAACTCTTTAACCAGGGGGGAAATTGCCAGCGTGCAGCATTTCACCGGCATTGCGGCAGCGCCCGGCTCAATAAACAGATAGTTAAGGTGCGCATTCCAGGTCGCTTTGGCGCTATGGGGGACTCCGCCTGGGATCCACACTGCGCAATCGGGTGGCACAATCCAGATATTGTTTTCCGCACGACAAATTACCGCCCCATACAGAGCAATAATCAACTGCCCTTTACGGTGCGTATGAACCGGCACTTCGGCTGCGTAATCAACGAAATCGATATGACGAGCGACTGCGGGGCTCGACGTGCTGTCGGGATCAAACAACGTATTGGCAAGTCGGGGTGTCATGTTATTGGCAACATTTAGATATTTTTTGACAGAATAGAGTATTTAGTGACGTGCGCAAACCGGCAATAATTCTCGGCATGAATACAATGATCTCTTTTTGGCACGCAATACGCCGCTGGTCAGGCCACATAATCACTCCATTGCTATTGAGCGATGCGCATGCACTGCTCTATTCCATCAGGAGTTTTGCCGCAGCGATGCTCGCCTATTACATCGCCCTTTCGATTGGTCTTGAACGCCCCTCCTGGGCCATTATCACCGTCTACATCGTTTCGCAAACGTCGGTGGGGGCCTCGCTGAGCAGATGTCTCTATCGTCTTGCAGGCACGGTGGCTGGCGCGGGGGCAACCGTGCTGATCGTGCCCATGTTTGTGAATATGCCCATTTTATGCAGCGCGATGCTGACAGGCTGGATCACATTCTGCCTTTGGTTATCCCTGCTTGAGCGCACTCCCCGCGCCTATGCCTTTGTACTGGCCGGTTACACCACAAGCCTGATTGGCTTTCCCTCCGTATCCGACCCAGGCTCGGTGTTTAACATTGCTATCATCCGGGTGCAGGAGATAACGATCGGCATCCTCTGCGCTGCGCTGATTCATCGGTACATTCTGCCCAGCAGGATATCGGGCCTGTTCAACAGCAAATTGACGCAGACGCTACATGCGGCACGACAAAGGCTTGCCGATACCCTGGCGGGCAAGTCTGATGCTGATTCATCCCCCCTTCACTTTGCGCCGGCACTGCAATTCCTGCAGGGTATCAGCCACCACATCCCGTATGATTTTGCCCTCTCAGTTCCGGTTCGGCAGGCCAGAAAAGCACTCCATGACAGGCTGGCGCGATTAGTCATCGTGGACGCTGAATTACGCGATCGCTTGCAGGTGAACACGGATAGCCCGAGAAAACTCAGCCAGACCGGTGACAGAGAAACCACACCTCTCAGCATTAGTGTGGCCACTGCTATCAGGATGAGGGATGCCCCGTTTGTCCCGACGGCGGTGGCAAACGCGCTCCGGTATCCGTAACGGGCAGCAGTGCCGGTGATGAGTGCCACAACCGGACCGGGCGTGAGCAGCAGCATCATGACGGAAAAAATGTATGCGCTCAGGAGGGTCATATTCATTGCAATTTTTTTTCCTTACGTATGCGCAGTGGACACTGCGACGGGTTCAGGGCGCCAGGTTCACTGAGCTGATACTGCCTCCATTCAAGACTGCCCGCATCACCATAAAAACCGAGCTCTGAAGGAACGTAACCGTTATTGTAATTACAGACCCTTGTCCGGATTTTCTCCCGGATTTTGATCCCCTTAGGGTCATTCTGGCTGGCCAGAATGTCGAAATGGGCTCTAGGGTTGACGATGAAGACAGCCCGCTTTCCCAGATTCCTACTTCTAAGCTGAGAATGGCCGGGGCAGCTGACATTAAAAAAGAACTCTGTGCCGCCAAAGCAGAATGACCACGCACTATCTTCAGGGCTTAGCGGAATATGTGATGGCCAATCTCGTGTGTCATGATCGTGAAGGCTCTGCAGCTGCTGCCATCCAAACTGCTGAGCTTCTTCAAGTGAATTCAGGGTGCGGTGCTGAAAAATCAGCAGCAGCGGACTGTAAAGCCTTTCTTCTTCCGGCAGCTCATGCGTCCGTGCCACCAGACTCTGCATGAGCGCCACCAGGTCAGCCGTGGTGTTGTCCTCACTCACCAGCCCAAACAGCAGAGTTTCCGAATTCCATGCATGCCGGGCAAACAGGCAGGGAAAATCTCTATCGTTAAGCCGTACCGCGATGTCACGAAATGTATCCACCGGCCAGTCTCTTACCGGGCAGACGTCGCCGGCATCCCTGCTTATCATCATTAGGTCTGACTGTCTGATAATGGCTCCGTTCCTGAGAAGCATACCTTCCACGATAATCCCTCCGTTAAGTTTTTCGGACGGGATTATTTACCCACGCGGAGCAGTTGAAAAACGGATAAAACTCGCGCTTAATGTGATTAAAACTCACATTAGGATTAATTATGTCGTTACCACCTCTTTATGCACTACGGGCTTTTGAGGCTGCCGCGCGGCTGAACTCATTCAGTAAGGCTGCAGAATTACTCAATATTACGCCGGGTGCAGTCAGCAGGCACATCCGCACGCTTGAAGCATGGTTTGACTGTGAGCTTTTCAGACGAAATGGGCCGCGAGTAAAAGTGAGTCAGGCGGGACGCACCCTTGCCGGACAGCTTACCGAGGGGTTTATGAGCATAGAGCGGGCCTGTAATGCCTTTAAAAGCCACAGCCATTTTTTGCGCCTTAAAGCACCCTCAACGCTTACCATGAGATGGCTTCTTGACGTGCTCAACGATTTCCGTAAAAACCACAGGACTCCCGGGATAGAGATAACCAGCATCTGGATGGATACGGACGAGGTGGATTTTAGCCGTGAACCCTACGACTGTGCCATTCTGCTCGGCAACGGTCATTTTGGGGAGGGGACAGAGAGCAGGCTGCTTTTCAGCGAGTGGCTGATACCCGTCTGTTCGCCGGCAATGCTTGTCAGTGTCCGCGAATCCCTTCCTGACTGCGACCTCATCCATCCCTCTCCGGATCGTCGTGACTGGCGGAGATGGCTGAAGAGGACGGGGCATTTTCCTGGACTTAGTATCAGCGGCGGGAAAGTTTTTGATACGCTGGAGCAGGGAAATCTTGCCGCCCTGAGTGGGCATGGAGTCTCGGTCGGTGACCTGCTGTTAAGCACTGAGTCTATAAGAAGTGGCCTGCTTACCATTCCATTTCCGGAGGCTGTGGCAACTGGAGACGGATATTATCTGGTATGGCCCGAAAATTCAGCTATAGAGCAGAATGTTGAAATGCTGCTGAACTGGCTTAAACGTCATGTCCCCCTACTTCCTGAGGAAAACCTGATTTACCTTCATACCGGTGACCTGCCCCCCGGATTAAATACAAAACTCAGTTAGTAATGTCGGATCCTTCACTCTCAGAATTACCCTTTCTCCAGCTCGCTGCAAATTCAGACGGCGTCTGATAATTCAGCGTGGAGTGCGGAC
>NZ_JALKOV010000019.1:0-31193 GCF_035783935.1 Pantoea dispersa
CACAGATTGTCTGATAAATTGTTAAAGAGCGGTGCGACGCGGCGTTCGGCCTGCTGTCGCGAGGTGGCGTATATTACGCTTTCCTCCTTCAGAGTCAAACACTTTTTTCAGCGTTTTTCTCCGGCGGAAGTTCTTAACGAAGCTTCCTGTCTACACCGCATTCCGTAAGTCGTTGTGCCGTGTCGATGGAGGCGCATTATAGGGAGTTGTTCGGCACGCGCAACCGCTAAATTCAATAAAAACAATCGTTCGCTGCATTCCACAGCAAAACCCCGCCTTATACCCGGTTACGCACAAAGTTATCCACATCTGCAGCCGCTAATAAATTTAGGCGAGCATCGCGCAAACGTTTTCGCTACAATGCCCCGCGACGTCAAGGATGCCCCTTTTGGGGCGTTACCTGAGGTAAATATTCTCTTCTATATATAGAGAGAGAAAGTTAAGCCTGATGTAACGCTCTTATTTACGCGAAACAAAGCCAAGGGATAAAACCACCATGCAACAACGTCGTCCTGTACGCCGCGCTCTGCTCAGTGTCTCTGACAAAGCCGGTATCCTCGAATTTGCTCAGGCCCTCTCCCATCGTGGTGTTGAGCTGCTCTCCACAGGTGGCACCGCGCGCCTGCTGGCAGATGCTGGCCTGCCCGTCACGGAAGTCTCTGACTACACCGGTTTCCCGGAAATGATGGATGGACGCGTCAAAACGCTGCACCCGAAAGTGCACGGTGGCATTCTGGGCCGTCGCGGCACCGATGATGCCATCATGGCCGAGCACGCCATCAATCCTATCGACATGGTGGTCGTTAACCTTTATCCCTTTGCCCAGACCGTGGCGAAAGCCGACTGCAGCCTGGAAGATGCCGTGGAGAACATCGATATCGGCGGTCCCACCATGGTGCGCTCGGCAGCCAAGAACCACAAAGACGTGGCGATCGTAGTGAAGAGCAGTGATTACGACGCGATCATCGCGGAGCTCGATGCCAACGATAATTCACTGACGCTGGAAACCCGTTTCGACCTGGCGATCAAAGCCTTCGAACACACCGCCGCTTACGACAGCATGATTGCCAACTACTTTGGCAGCCTGGTACCGGCCTATCACGGCGAAAGCACCGCGCCGGCCGGCCGCTTCCCGCGCACCCTGAATCTCAACTTTATTAAGAAGCAGGATATGCGTTACGGCGAGAACAGCCATCAGGACGCCGCTTTCTATATTGAAGAGCATGTCACCGAAGCGTCGGTCGCCACCGCACAGCAGCTGCAGGGCAAGGCGCTGTCTTACAACAATATTGCCGATACCGATGCGGCGCTGGAGTGCGTCAAAGAGTTCAGCGAGCCGGCCTGCGTTATCGTCAAGCACGCTAACCCATGCGGCGTCGCCGTCGGCGATTCGATTCTTGCCGCCTACGAGCGCGCTTACAAAACCGATCCGACCTCGGCGTTCGGCGGCATCATCGCCTTTAACCGCGAGCTGGATGAAGCGACCGCCCAGGCGATCATCAGCCGTCAGTTCGTGGAAGTCATCATTGCGCCATCGGCCAGTGACGCTGCGCTGCGCGTAACCGCAGCCAAACAGAACGTCCGCGTGCTGGTGTGCGGTCAGTGGCAGAGCCGCGTGGCCGGTCTCGACTTCAAACGCGTCAACGGCGGCCTGCTGGTTCAGGATCGCGATCTCGGTATGGTCGACGCCAGCCAGCTGCGCGTGGTCAGCCAACGTCAGCCGAGCGAACAGGAACTGCGTGACGCGCTGTTCTGCTGGAAAGTGGCGAAGTTCGTTAAATCCAACGCCATTGTGTATGCACGCGACAACATGACGATCGGTATTGGCGCGGGCCAGATGAGCCGCGTTTACTCCGCCAAAATTGCCGGCATCAAAGCCGCTGACGAAGGACTGGAGGTGAAGGGTTCCGCCATGGCTTCCGACGCCTTCTTCCCGTTCCGCGATGGCATTGATGCCGCAGCAGCAGTGGGCATCACCTGTGTGATCCAGCCCGGCGGTTCCATCCGCGATGATGAAGTGATTGCTGCCGCCGACGAGCACGGTATCGCGATGATCTTCACCGACATGCGTCATTTCCGCCATTAATAGCCTGGAGCCGTAACAATGAAAATTTTAGTGATTGGTAATGGTGGACGTGAACACGCGCTGGCGTGGAAAGCGGCACAGTCGCCACTGGCAGAAACCGTGTTTGTTGCGCCAGGCAACGCCGGTACCGCGCTGGAGCCGGCCCTGCAGAACGTGGCCATCAGCGCCACCGATGTTCCGGCACTGCTGGCGTTTGCGCAGCAGGAAAACATCGACCTGACCATCGTCGGGCCGGAAGCGCCGCTGGTGATTGGCGTGGTCGATGCGTTCCGCGCCGCTGGCCTGAAAATTTTTGGCCCGACGCAGGCGGCCGCGCAGCTGGAAGGTTCGAAAGCCTTCACCAAAGATTTCCTTGCCCGCCAGCAGATCCCGACGGCGGAATACCAGAACTTCACCGAGGTGGAACCGGCGCTGGCTTATCTGCGTGAGAAAGGCGCGCCGATCGTCATCAAAGCGGACGGTCTGGCCGCCGGTAAAGGCGTCATCGTCGCCATGACGCTGGCCGAGGCCGAAGCCGCGGTACAGGATATGCTGGCCGGCAATGCCTTTGGCGACGCGGGTCACCGCATCGTCATTGAAGAGTTTCTTGATGGTGAAGAAGCCAGTTTCATCGTGATGGTGGACGGCGATAATGTTCTGCCGATGGCCACCAGCCAGGATCATAAACGTGTCGGCGACGGCGACACCGGCCCCAACACCGGCGGCATGGGCGCTTACTCACCGGCACCGGTGGTGACCGATGAGATCCACCAGCGCGTCATGGATCAAATCATCTGGCCAACTGTGAACGGCATGAAAGCGGAAGGCAACACCTACACTGGCTTCCTGTACGCCGGTCTGATGATCGACAAAGCCGGCCAGCCAAAGGTGATTGAATTCAACTGCCGCTTTGGCGATCCGGAAACGCAGCCGATCATGCTGCGCCTGCAGTCGGATCTGGTTGCGCTGTGTCTCGCAGCCGTCGACGGTAAGCTCGATCAGCAGCAGTCACAGTGGGATCCGCGTCCGTCGCTCGGCGTGGTGCTGGCCGCTGGCGGTTATCCGGGCGACTATAACACGGGCGATCAGATCCACGGTCTGCCGCTGGAAGACGTACCGGACGGTAAGGTATTCCATGCCGGCACCACCCTGAAAGATGATCTGGTGGTGACCAGCGGCGGCCGCGTGCTGTGCGTGACCGCGCTGGGTGAAGATGTCGCGGCAGCGCAGAAAAATGCTTACGCGCTGGCGCAGCACATCTCATGGAACGGCAGCTTCTGCCGCCATGATATCGGTTACCGCGCGATTAACCGCAAGTAAGCTTCAGGCGGCGGCCAGCCGGTCGCCGCTAAAAATCAGCCTCTTTCGGCTGCCAGCGGCACTCATCTTCCGGCGTCGCGCGCAGCAGCTGAATGCCCTCTGGCGCTTCCAGCCATGACACCGTAAGCGGCTGTGGCTGCCCCTGCTGCTGTCGATACAGCGTCGCCAGCGTCTCACGATCGAACGCCACATTCACCAGCTGGCCTGCGCAATCACGGACCTGCGTACCGCCCTGCCAGTGGCCCTGCCGCAACAGTACCCGACCGCTCAACAGTGCATTACTCTGCGCCAGCATGCGCTGCGCGTCAAAACGGTAGAGCTCCACGCTGTCCGGGCTAACTGCTTCGCGCCGGCCGGCCAGCTGTCGCTGCATAAAATTAAGGTTGCCCTGATGGTCAAAACGCAGGGTAACGTCGTCCGGCTGCTGGCCAGTGACATGCCGTTCCACGCTCAGCAGTTTATCTGCCTGCCAGGTGTAATCGGTGGTTTCCCAGCTATCGTCATTAAAAGGCGTGTAAACAGTACGCAGATGGACGGCTTCGTGGTCGCCGTTTTTACGCCAGATTCGCACCGTGCCACGGTCAGACAGATAGCCGCTGGCAGTGAAAGCCGGAAGATCGGGAGTGGCACTGCAGCCGGTGAGTAATACACCGAGAAGGAAGGCGCAGAGGCGCTGAGGAGAGGTGTTCAGCATAGCAGGCCCCGGTAACAAAAAGGGGCGAAATCGCCCCTCTTTTAAAGCTAAACCGCGATGCGGAAAACTTACTTAACAGCGTCTTTCAGTGCTTTACCAGAGACGAACGCTGGCACGTTAGCTGCAGCGATTTTGATCTCTTTGCCGGTCTGCGGGTTGCGACCAGTACGCTCAGCGCGGTGGTTCACTTTAAAAGTACCAAAACCAACCAGTTGTACAGCATCACCTTCTTTCAGAGACTCAGTGATCGCAGCCAGGGTAGATTCCAGCGCAGCTTTAGCCTGGGTTTTAGACAGGTCCGCTTTCTCTGCGATCACATCAATCAGTTGAGTCTTGTTCATAAGTTATCCTTAAAGTGTATTTATCGCTTGCTAAGCAACGAGTGCGAGGGAAAAGCCATATTCTGGCACTCTTCAGCCTGCACGCACCGATAGCCACAATTTTCAGCCCCCCAAATGTAGACCAGACAGGGGGCTGATGTGAAGCCTCCAGGCGCGGTAATTCAGGCCTGAAGTCACGTTTTCTCGCCTTATTGCTGAAAATTTATACCGATGTTACTGATTCCGGCTTCACGCAGGTCTGCGCGCAGTCCCTTGATCAGCTCCAGGTCCCGTTCCTCGCACTCTGACAGCAGGCGAAAAATCTCCCACTGCAGGTCCCATTCGTCAATTACCGCCTGGTTGTCTCGCAGCTCTTCATCGCTCATTTCGCGACCGGCCTGAGTCATTTCGAGGATGGCCACGGTGGTAATCGACGTGCGGCTGACTTCGATGGCGTGCTCCAGCGTTTCACCGCTCAGCTGCGCGTGCAGGAGTTCACTCAGCGCCACGCAGGCATCAATTGCCGGATGCACACCGTAAACGTCGAAGTCGTCACCGTTGGGGATCGCCGCTTCCAGTTTCTCCAGTTGGCTGTCGAAATTGATTTTGGCATCCTTCACCGTCAGGCTTTCCCACACCAGGTCGAGAATGCGGCGGTAGAGCTGCGGATCGGCAAACTCGGTCTGCTGACAGAAGGCCCAATAGTTGGGGAACATCCGCTCGCACAGACAGGCCATAAAGGTCATGTGCTGCCAGCTTTCCAGCTTCGCCAGACGCAAATGGACGGGGTTCTGTAACATCAAACTTACTCTCGGTAGATTAGCTGGCGGCAGTGTACCGCAAAAGCCGCGCACAAACAGCGTTAGCGCGCATTTTGCCACTTCACAAAAGCGGGACGGCCAGACGCCACAGCATCGGCCCAGCGCGTTGGCTCCGGCAAACGGTAGCCCGCCATGCAGGCCTCCACCCAGTACAGTGCGCTATCAAGGCTGACGCGGTGACCGGTCGAGACGAACAGCGGGTTGCAGCGTGTCTTGCTGCGCCACACCCAGGCAACCTGCTCGCCTTTGTCGATCAACGGCTGGCGACTGCCCAGTGCCGCATCCAGCTCAGCGAAACGGCCGCACAGGCGCTTCTTCGCCACGCCGATGGTCGGCACATCCAGCAGCGAGCCGAAATGCGCGGCAACGCCCAGCCGGCGGGGATGAGAGATGCCATGCCCGTCGACAAACAGCAGATCGGGCCGCTGCGACAACTGCTGCCACGCCGCCTGCAGGGCTGGGATTTCGCGGAACGAGAGAAAACCGGGGATGTACGGCATGGTGGTGGCGACACGCGCGATGCGGTGCTCCACCAGCGTTAATGAAGGGTATTCGAGGATCACCAGGGCGGCGCGCGTTATCTCGCCGCCCTGTTCAAAACCGACATCGGCGCCGCCAATGAAGCGCGGCGGCAGTACGTCAAAATCATCCTGCCGCACCACGCTGGCGGCGAGCTGTACCTGTTGCTGTCGTAGTGCGGCTAAATCCATGCTTATCCCTGATGATATGGACGTGATAAACGATGCACCGCCTCCACAAACGCGCCAGCGTGCTCTGGCGGAACATCCTGATGAATTCCGTGACCAAGGTTGAAGACATGGCCTTCGCCTGCGCCAAAGCCTTCAAGAATCCCTGCCACTTCCTGCTCGATACGCGCAGGCGGTGCATACAGCATAGACGGATCCATGTTGCCCTGCAGCGCGACTTTATCGCCCACGCGGCGCCGCGCTTCGCCAATATCGGTGGTCCAGTCGAGGCCCAGCGCATCACAGCCGGTGGCCGCCATCTCTTCCAGCCACTGGCCGCCGCCTTTGGTGAACAGGGTGATGGGCACGCGACGCCCTTCGTTCTCATGCAGCACGCTGTCGACGATTTTGTGCATGTAATAGAGCGAAAACTCGCGATAGTCGCGCCCGGTCAGCACGCCGCCCCAGGTATCAAATACCATTACCGACTGCGCACCCGCTTTAATCTGCGCGTTGAGATAGAGGATCACGCTCTCCGCCAGCTTATCCAGCAGCGCGTGCAGCGTCTGCGGCTCGGCGTACATCATCTTTTTAATTTTGGTGAACGCTTTGCTACTACCGCCTTCCACCATGTAGGTTGCCAGCGTCCACGGGCTGCCGGAAAAACCGATCAGCGGCACTTCGCCTTTGAGGTTGTGACGGATGGTGCGCACCGCATTCATCACATAACCCAATTCCTGCTCCGGATCCGGCACCGGCAGCTTATCCACGTCGGCACGGCAGGTGATCGGATGGGAGAAACGCGGGCCTTCGCCGGTCTCAAAGTAGAGCCCTAAGCCCATCGCATCCGGAATAGTGAGGATATCGCTGAAGAGGATCGCCGCGTCCAGCGCATAGCGGCGCAGCGGCTGCAGGGTGACTTCGCACGCCAGCTCAGCGTTCTTACACAGCGACATAAAATCACCGGCCTCAGCGCGCGTGGCTTTGTACTCCGGCAGGTAGCGCCCGGCTTGTCGCATCATCCACACCGGGGTGATATCCACCGGCTGGCGTAACAGGGCGCGCAGATAACGATCGTTCTTCAGTTCACTCATAATAGGCTCTCTCATGCTAAGGCCGGCAGTGTAGCATTTTCACGCCGCGCTGGCGCGACACAGCGCCACCGTATCTTCAATCAGCCGGCGCGCCACGGTGCCCGGCGGCGGCAATAATGGCAGATCGTCATAGCGATACCAGCCGGCATCCAGCAGCTCTTTGCCATCGTGCTGCAGCTCGCCGCCATCGTATTCCGCCATGAATGCCATCATCAGCGAGTGCGGGAACGGCCACGGCTGTGACGTCACGTAACGCACGTTTTTCACCCGCACGTTGCTCTCTTCCATCACTTCGCGCGCCACTGCCTGCTCCAGCGTTTCACCCACTTCAACAAAACCGGCCAGCACGGTATAGATGCTGTTGCGATGGCGGGCATGGTTCGCCAGCAGAATCTCCTCGCCGCGGCGAATCGCCACAATGATGCAGGGCGCAATTTGCGGGTAGTAGCGCTCACGGCAGTGGCTGCACAGGCAGGCAAATTCGCGCTTGCTGTGCTGCATTTCATGGCCACAATAGCCGCACCAGCGATGCGAACGGTAGAACTCTGCCAGCTGCACGCCGCGCCCGGCGAGCTGAAACAGGCCGACATCTTCATCAATCAGCTGACGCACCGAAGCCATATTGTCCGGACGCGCTTCGCAAACCAGCCAGACGTTTTCACCCTGCCACTCGCCAATCACTCTGCCGTTGCTGCCGGTGAGGCCAAACTCGCCGGATAAGCCATGCGGCAGCTCGCCGCGCGGTAGCCAAAGTTTCTGCGCGGAGCTGACAATCCACCAGCCAGCGTCTACGCTTGAGATCTCACGTTGCATCTTAATCGTTGTCCTTAGCGTCAAATGGCACGCTGAAATCCTGATGTTAAGTGTGTAATGAACAACTATAACTCACCTGGAGCCCCGTATGCTTACCCAGTTAGATAACCTGACCGAGCGTGTAGGTGGCGGTAATGAATTAGTCGACTCATGGTTGCGCGCCCGTCGACAGCTGCTCGTCACCTATTACGAGTTAATTGGCATGAAGCCGAACAAAGATGCGCTGACCGCGCTGGATGAACAGGCGCTGGACGCGTTTTGCCATAGCCTGGTGGACTATCTTTCAACCGGCCACTTCAGCGTGTACGAGCGCATTATCAGCGAGATGTCTGGCGATAGCCCGATGATTGCCGCGGCGCAGATTTATCCGGCGCTGGAGGGCAACACCGAACGTCTCATGCGGTTGTACGACAGCCATCTGCAGCAGGCCATCAACGACGAAAACTGCGTGGATTTCCAGCAGGCGCTGTCGGAAGTGGGCGAAGCGCTGGAGTCGCGCTTTACGCTGGAAGACAAACTGGTTCAGCTCGCGTGGGACAATCAGCTGGCGCGCCCGCCGGTGGCCAATGACAGCACCATGGCGCGTCCGGCCTGAAGCGCTGCAGTTGTAAAAAACTTGTTATTCAGGAAAAGCCCTCTTATGCTGAGCGGGCTTTTTTACTACCTCTTCAAATGTGAAGAGCAAGCGTTTGCGATATCTGCATAGCGTGCGCAGCCCAGCATGAAAGGGCCAGCAAAGCCGCTGATATCGTAAAACATCAACTTGTCGGAGTGCCCTTAGGGGCTGAGACCGTTCATTCGGGATCCGCGGAACCTGATCAGGTTAGTACCTGCGAAGGGAACAAGAGTAGATATAACCAGCACGGTGCAGGCAGGCGCCCGGCATCGTTTCTGTTACTCCTTCCGGACTCCGGACAAGCAGCTTCCCCTTAATCACAGGAAACTTGCTATGTCTGATGCTAAAACCTCACGTCGTGAACAGCGCGCGCAGGCGCAGAAATTTATCGATTCGCTTCAGGGAACCGCCTTCCCTAACTCAAAACGTATCTGGATCAGCGGCAGCCGTGCGGACATTCGCGTACCGATGCGTGAAATTCAGCTCAGCCCGACGCACACCGGCGGCACTAAAGATCAGCCACAATACGCAGCCAATGAGCCGGTACCGGTGTATGACACCGCCGGTGCCTATGGCGATCCCCACGCGACCATTAATGTGCATCAGGGGCTGGCAACGTTGCGCGCCGGCTGGATCGCCGAACGCAACGACAGTGAAACCATCAGCACGCTCAGCTCCAGCTACAGTCAGCAGCGGCTGGCAGATGACGGGCTGGATCATTTGCGTTTTGAACACCTGCCGCAGCCGCGCCGGGCGAAAGCGGGTCGACGCGTCACGCAGCTGCATTATGCACGTCAGGGCATCATCACGCCGGAGATGGAGTTTGTCGCACTGCGCGAAAACATGGGGCGTGAGCGTATCCGCAGTAAAACGCTGTTGCAGCAGCACGCCGGTCACGGCTTTGGTGCGCAGCTGCCGGAGAATATCACTGCCGAATTCGTGCGCACTGAAGTGGCCAGCGGCCGCGCCATCATTCCTGCCAATATTAATCATCCGGAATCCGAGCCGATGATCATCGGCCGCAATTTTCTGGTGAAGGTTAACGCCAATATCGGCAACTCGGCAGTAAGTTCGTCAATTGAAGAGGAAGTGGAAAAACTGGTATGGGCTACGCGCTGGGGGGCTGATACCGTGATGGATCTGTCGACCGGCCGCTATATCCACGAAACGCGCGAGTGGATTTTGCGCAACAGCCCGGTGCCGATCGGCACGGTGCCGATTTATCAGGCGCTGGAAAAGGTCAACGGCATCGCAGAAGATCTTAACTGGGACATTTTCCGCGATACGCTGCTGGAACAGGCCGAGCAGGGCGTTGATTACTTTACGATTCACGCGGGCGTGCTGCTGCGCTATGTGCCGATGACCGCACAACGGCTGACCGGCATCGTGTCGCGCGGCGGTTCCATCATGGCGAAGTGGTGCCTGTCACATCATCAGGAAAACTTCCTCTACCAGCATTTCCGCGAAATCTGTGAAATTTGCGCCGCCTATGATGTCGCGCTGTCGCTCGGTGATGGTTTACGTCCCGGCTCGATTCAGGATGCCAATGACGAAGCCCAGTTTGCCGAACTGCGTACCTTAGGCGAGCTGACGCAAATCGCCTGGCAATATGATGTACAGGTCATGATTGAAGGTCCCGGTCACGTGCCGATGCAGATGATTCGCCGCAACATGACCGAGCAGCTGGAACACTGCCATGAAGCGCCGTTTTATACGCTGGGCCCGCTGACGACCGACATCGCACCGGGCTACGATCATTTCACCTCCGGGATTGGCGCCGCCATGATCGGCTGGTTTGGCTGCGCCATGCTGTGCTATGTCACGCCGAAGGAGCATCTTGGCCTGCCGAATAAAGAGGATGTTAAGCAGGGGCTGATTACCTACAAGATCGCGGCGCACGCTGCCGATCTGGCTAAAGGCCATCCCGGCGCGCAGATCCGCGACAACGCCATGTCGAAAGCACGCTTTGAGTTCCGCTGGGAAGATCAGTTTAATCTGGCGCTCGATCCGCACACCGCGCGGGCCTATCACGACGAAACCCTGCCGCAGGAATCCGGCAAAGTGGCCCACTTCTGCTCCATGTGCGGCCCGAAATTCTGTTCAATGAAAATCACCCAGGAAGTGCGCGAATTTGCCGCCCGCCAGCAGGCTGAAGCCCAGCCGATAGCACTGGGTATGGCGCAAATGTCCGATGCCTTCCGCAGCCGTGGCGGCGAGCTGTATCACGCCGCCGATGCCCTGAAAGAGGAAAAATAATGACTGAAGCTTTCCCTGCCACCGCGCCAAAACTGGGGCTGTATCCGGTTGTCGACAGCGTACAGTGGATTGAACGCCTGCTGGCTGCCGGCGTGCGCACCCTCCAGCTACGGATTAAAGATGGCGATGATCGCCAGATCGAAGCCGCAGTGCGCGATGCCATCGCCCTCGGCAAACAGTACGGCGCGCGGCTGTTCATCAATGACTACTGGCGTCTGGCGATTAAATACAATGCCTATGGTGTGCATCTTGGCCAGGAAGATCTCGACGTGGCCGATCTGGATGCGATCCGCCACGCCGGTTTACGTCTCGGTCTGTCGACACACGACGACGCCGAACTGGATCGCGCGCTGGCGCTGCGTCCGTCCTATATCGCGCTCGGCCACATCTTTCCGACGCAAACCAAAGAGATGCCTTCGGCGCCGCAGGGCATTGCCGAGCTGAAGCGCCATCTGGCACGGCTGCAGCATATTCCCACCGTGGCGATTGGCGGCATTTCGCTGGCGCGCGTGCCGGAGGTGCTGGCGACCGGCGTCGGCAGCATTGCCGTGGTCAGCGCGATTACCCAGGCGGAAGACTGGCAGGCGGCGACCCGCCAGCTGCTGGCGCTGGTGGAATCGCCAGCCCCGGCCGCAAAAGCACTGTAACTGACTGCAACGGTGGCAAAAACCCGTGAATGCGGCGCGCAAACCGCTGCAGTGAGGGCTGGCGCCACCAGAGACAAACGCTAAAGTGAGCCTGCCCGCTGTCGCTTGCAGTGGGCCAGGGCTGGCTTCCCCGACTCTCTATCCGGCCCTGCCTTTCCACCGTTATTCTGTCAGGGAGGTGATATGGCGCGTTTCCGCACTGCAGGCCTGCATCGCACGCTCCACGGCTGCGCCAAGGCTGGCAATCGCCTGCTCGGTCTGCTCGTTCATTGGCAGGCCATAGTTGAGGCGCAGACAGTTGCGGTATTTACCTGCCGCCGAAAACAGCGATCCAACCGCCACCTGGATTTTCAGCTCCCGCAGCTCCGCATTCAGCCGCACCGCATCGAAGGCTTCCGGCAGCTCAATCCACATCAGGAAACTGCCCTGCGGCCGCGAGACGCAAATGCCACAGGGAAAGTAGTGGCGCACCCAGCAACTAAACGTCTCATAGTTACGCTGATACACCTGGCGCATGCGGCGCAAATGCGGCAGGTAATAGCCCTGGCGGATAAACTCCGCGACCGCATACTGCGGCTGCGTGGCCGTCGAACCGGTGCCGATATATTTCATGTGCAGCACGCGATCGCGATAACGCCCCGGCGCGACCCAGCCGACGCGCAAGCCGGGCGCCAGGGTTTTGGAAAACGAACTGCACAACAGCACGCGGCCATCCATATCCAGCGATTTGATGGTGATCGGACGCGGATACTCCCACGCCAGCTCGCCGTAGACATCATCTTCAATGATCGCTGCGTCAAAGCGCTGCGTCAGCGTCAGCAGCGCGCGCTTACGCGCTTCCGGCATAATAAACCCGAGCGGATTATTGCAGTTGGGTACCACCACCACCGCTTTGATTGGCCACTGCTCAAACGCCAGCTCCAGCGCCTCAAGGCTGATCCCGCTGACCGCATCGGTCGGGATTTCAATCGCGCGAATGCCCAGACCGCGCAGCGTCTGCATGGTGCCGTGAAACGCCGGCGACTCGACGGCAATGATATCGCCGGGCTCGCACACGGCGCGGATCGACACCGACAGCGCTTCATGGCAGCCGGTGGTGATGACAATCTCTTCTGCCGTCAGCTGACAGCCGCTGTCAATCGCCAGCCGCGCCACCTGCTCGCGCAGCGCCGTCACGCCGAGCAGACTGTCGTAATTCAGCTGATCAATGTCCTGTTTCTGCGCCAGGCGGCCCATGATTTTCCACAGCGGCTTCAGCGTCGGCTGGGTCAAATCCGGCATGCCGCTGCCCAGCTGCAGCACGTCGCCACTGATGCGGCTGCTCAGCAGTTCCAGCACCGACTCCCATTGGGTGATCTCTACCGGACGCTGTACGGGCCGGGTCATCGCCGGCACCGGCGGCGTGGCTTTACGGGTAGCGACAAAATAGCCGGAACGCGGTTGCGGCACGATCAGCTGCTTCTCTTCCAGCAGATGATAAGCCTGCTGCACGGTGCTGATGCTGACGCCGTGCTCAATGCTCAGCGTACGCACCGAGGGCAAGCGTTCGCCGCTGCGATACAGCCCCTGCTCGATACGGTCTGAAAGCAGACAGGCCAGATGTTGATAGCGCGTCATTGTGTGCCTCGCTGCGTTAACGGTGATCAAAAATCAGTACAGATGATGCCTATTTCTACCATTCAGATCGCCACGGGCGCAATCTGTATGTTAAACATAAGTGATTTTTGAATCTGTATTGAATTAGCCTTCAGAGGGAAAATGTCACTCAGACATCATACTGAGGGCTGAGATTATGGAATTCGATCAGAACCGGGCGGCAAAACCGTTCAATGTAACCTTACTGGATATCTTTCGCGGTGGCCTGCGCGCAATCAAACGCTGGCAGGCCAGACGGGAAACGCGGGAAATTCTCTCGCACCTGAGCGATGCACAGCTGCGCGACATCGGGCTGACACGTCAGGATATTAACCAGAAATAACGCGGATTTCAGACGAAAAAAAACCCTGCCGAGGCAGGGTTTTTTATGGTCAGCAGAGCAGACGATTATTCGTCGTCGCTACCGCCCAGACCGGCGTTCAGCAGTTCAGCCAGGCTGGCAGAGGCTTCATCCGCAGTCACCTGCGGTGCAACCGGTGCTTCACCCGCCTGACGGCGACGCATACGATCCTGGTGGTAAGCATAACCAGTACCGGCCGGGATCAGACGACCCACGATAACGTTCTCTTTCAGGCCGCGCAGTTCGTCGCGCTTGCCTGCTACCGCTGCTTCGGTCAGGACACGAGTGGTCTCCTGGAACGATGCCGCAGAGATGAACGATTCGGTTGCCAGTGACGCTTTGGTAATACCCAGCAGGTCGCGCATGTACGTCGCGCCGATTTTGCCGTTCGCTTCCAGATCGCGGTTGGAGATCTTGATACGAGAGACTTCCGCCTGCTCGCCTTCGAGGAACTCCGAGCTACCCGCGTTCATGATGGTCGCTTTACGCAGCATCTGACGCACGATGACTTCGATGTGCTTATCGTTAATCTTAACGCCCTGCAGGCGGTAAACTTCCTGCACTTCGTTAGTGATGTAACGGGTCACAGCATGGACGCCACGCAGACGCAGGATGTCGTGCGGAGACTCTGGGCCGTCGGAAACGACGTCACCACGTTCTACACGCTCACCTTCGAATACGTTGAGCTGACGCCATTTCGGAATCATCTCTTCATACGGATCGCTACCGTCAACCGGGGTGATTACCAGACGACGCTTGCCTTTGGTCTCTTTACCGAAGGAGATGATACCGCTGATCTCCGCCAGAATGGCTGGCTCTTTCGGACGACGCGCTTCGAACAGGTCAGCAACGCGCGGCAGACCACCGGTGATGTCCTTGGTACCGCCAGATTCCTGCGGAACACGCGCCAGGGTATCACCCGAGCTGATCTTCACGCCATCTTCCAGCTGCACAATCGCTTTACCTGGCAGGAAGTACTGTGCCGGCATGTCGGTGCCCGGGATCAGTACGTCGTTACCGTTAGCATCAACGATTTTCAGTGCCGGACGCAGGTCTTTACCACCGGCAGTACGCTCAGCAGAATCCAGAACCACCAGCGATGACAGACCGGTAAGGTCGTCAGTCTGACGGGTAATGGTCTGGCCGTCGATCATGTCGGTGAAGCGGATGAAACCGCCCACTTCGGTGATAACCGGCATGGTGTGTGGATCCCAGTTTGCAACGGTTTCGCCCGCAGCAACCTGCTCGCCATCACCTTTCGCCATGACCGCACCGTAAGGCACTTTATAGCTCTCTTTGGTACGACCGAACTCGTCGATCATCTTCAGCTCAACGTTACGCGAGACGATAACCAGTTTCCCGGAGGAGTTGGTTACTGACTTGGCGTTGGTCAGCTTGATAGTACCTTTGTTCTTCACCTGAATGCTGGATTCCGCTGCCGCACGCGATGCCGCACCACCGATGTGGAAGGTACGCATGGTCAGCTGGGTACCCGGCTCACCGATGGACTGTGCTGCGATAACGCCGATGGCCTCACCTTTGTTGATGATGTGACCACGTGCCAGATCGCGACCGTAGCAGTGTGCACACACACCGAAGTCGGTTTCACAGCTCACCACGGAACGCACTTTAATCGCGTCCACGGAGTTCAGTTCAACCACGTCACACCAGTGCTCATCGATCAGGGTGTTACGCGGGATCAGGATGTCCGCCGTGCCCGGCTTCAGCACGTCTTCTGCCGTCACACGACCCAGTACACGCTCACGCAGTGGCTCTTTAACGTCGCCACCTTCGATGACCGGGGTCATCATGATGCCTTCGAATGTGCCACAGTCGTCTTCGGTGACCACCAGGTCCTGCGCTACGTCTACCAGACGACGAGTCAGGTAACCGGAGTTCGCGGTTTTCAGTGCGGTATCGGCCAGACCTTTACGCGCACCGTGCGTCGAGATGAAGTACTGGAGTACGTTCAGACCTTCACGGAAGTTCGCGGTGATCGGCGTCTCGATGATGGAGCCATCTGGCTTCGCCATCAGACCACGCATACCTGCCAGCTGACGAATCTGTGCTGCAGAACCACGCGCACCGGAGTCGGCCATCATGTAGATGCTGTTGAACGAAACCTGCTGCTCTTCTTCGCCGTGACGGTTGATCACGGTTTCGGTCTGCAGGTTATCCATCATCGCTTTGGATACGCGTTCGTTGGCCGCGGCCCAGATATCGATGACTTTGTTGTAACGTTCGCCTGCGGTAACCAGACCAGACTGGAACTGCTCCTGAATCTCGGCCACTTCCGCTTCGGCTTCCGCAATGATTTCTGCTTTCTTGGCAGGAATCACCATGTCGTCGATACCGACTGAAGCACCTGAACGGGCTGCATAGGCAAAACCGGTGTACATGGTCTGGTCAGCAAAGATAACGGTCGGCTTCAGGCCCAGGATGCGGTAACAGGTGTTCAGCATCTTGGAGATCGCTTTCTTACCCAGCGCCTGGTTGACGATGGAGTAAGGCAGGCCTTTCGGCACGATCATCCACAGGATCGCACGACCAATGGTGGTGTCGATCAGGCTGGTTTTCGCAACGAGCTCTTCCTGCTCATTTTTGCTGTACTCAGTGATACGCACTTTAACGCGTGCATGCAGCTCGGCCTGGCCAGCGCGGTAAACACGCTCAGCTTCTTTCGGGCCGGTCAGCACCATGCCTTCGCCTCTGGCGTTCACTTTGTCACGGGTCATGTAGTACAGACCCAGAACAACGTCCTGTGAAGGAACGATGATTGGCTCGCCGTTCGCTGGAGACAGAATGTTGTTGGTAGACATCATCAGCGCACGCGCTTCCAGCTGGGCTTCCAGCGTCAGCGGTACGTGAACAGCCATCTGGTCACCATCGAAGTCGGCGTTATATGCCGCACACACCAGCGGGTGCAGCTGGATCGCTTTACCTTCGATCAGAACCGGTTCAAACGCCTGGATACCCAGACGGTGCAGGGTTGGTGCACGGTTCAGCAGTACCGGGTGTTCGCGAATCACTTCATCCAGGATATCCCAGACGACCGCTTCTTCGCGCTCAACCATTTTCTTGGCCGCTTTAATGGTGGTCGCGAGGCCACGCAGTTCCAGCTTGCCGTAGATGAACGGTTTGAACAGCTCCAGTGCCATTTTCTTCGGCAGACCGCACTGATGCAGACGCAGGTATGGACCCACGGTGATAACCGAACGACCAGAGTAGTCAACACGTTTACCCAGCAGGTTCTGACGGAAACGACCCTGCTTACCTTTGATCATGTCGGCCAAAGATTTCAGAGGACGCTTGTTAGAACCGGTGATGGCACGACCGCGACGGCCGTTATCCAGCAGGGCATCTACCGCTTCCTGCAGCATACGTTTTTCGTTACGTACGATGATATCTGGCGCAGCCAGATCCAGCAGACGCTTCAGACGGTTGTTACGGTTGATCACGCGACGATACAGATCGTTCAGATCCGACGTAGCGAAACGACCGCCGTCCAGCGGTACCAGCGGACGCAGATCTGGCGGCAGCACCGGCAGAACGGTCAGGATCATCCACTCTGGCTTGTTGCCAGACTGCACGAACGCTTCCAGCAGCTTGATACGCTTGGTCAGCTTTTTACGTTTGGTCTCAGAGTTGGTTTCGTTCAGCTCTTCACGCAGCTGCTCGCACTCCTGCTCCAGATCCATATTTTTCAGCAGCGCCTGGATAGCTTCCGCACCCATCTTCGCGTCGAATTCGTCACCGAACTCTTCCAGCGCGTCAAGGTACTGCTCTTCGGTCAGAATCTGACGTTTTTCCAGGTTGGTCATGCCGCCTTCGACCACAACATAAGATTCGAAGTACAGCACGCGCTCGATGTCACGCAGCGGCATATCCAGCAGCAAACCGATGCGGGACGGCAGTGATTTCAGGAACCAGATGTGCGCGGTCGGCGAAGCCAGTTCGATGTGGCCCATACGCTCACGACGCACTTTGGTCTGCGTGACTTCAACGCCACACTTCTCACAGATCACGCCACGGTGTTTCAGACGCTTGTACTTACCGCACAGGCATTCGTAATCTTTTACCGGTCCGAAAATACGGGCACAGAAAAGACCGTCACGCTCCGGCTTGAAGGTACGGTAGTTAATGGTTTCCGGCTTTTTAACTTCACCGAAAGACCAGGAACGGATCATGTCTGGCGAAGCCAGCGCAATTTTGATCGCATCAAACTCTTCGGTTTTAGTTTGCGCTTTCAGAAACTTAAGTAAGTCTTTCACGGATTAGCTCCCGTCGGAGTGGAACTCTCAGGGACGCGCCAGGCGCGTCCCATAACCAGTACTTGCGAGTGCTTACTCGTCTTCCAGCTCGATGTTGATACCCAGCGAGCGAATCTCTTTCAACAGTACGTTGAAGGATTCCGGCATGCCCGGTTCCATCTGATGATTGCCGTCAACGATGTTTTTATACATCTTGGTACGGCCGTTGACGTCATCAGACTTAACGGTAAGCATTTCCTGCAGGGTATACGCGGCACCGTATGCTTCCAGTGCCCACACTTCCATCTCACCGAAGCGCTGACCACCGAACTGCGCCTTACCACCCAGCGGCTGCTGCGTAACCAGACTGTAAGAGCCGGTAGAACGGGCGTGCATCTTGTCGTCGACCAGGTGGTTCAGTTTCAGCATGTACATGTAACCTACGGTTACCTGACGCTCAAACTGCTCACCGGTACGGCCGTCGAACAGGGTGATCTGACCGGAAGAAGGCAGACCGCCGAGCTGCAGCAGCTCTTTGATTTCGCTCTCTTTCGCACCGTCGAACACTGGCGTTGCGATTGGCATACCTTTTTTCAGGTTCTCTGCCAGACGCAGCACTTCGTCGTCCGAGAAGGTGTTCAGGTCAACTTTCTGACGCACATCGGTGCCCAGATCGTAAGCACGCTGGATGAACTCACGCAGTTTGGCGACTTCTTCCTGCTTCTTCAGCATCGCATTGATTTTCTCACCAATGCCTTTCGCCGCCATACCCAGGTGGGTTTCCAGAATCTGACCGATGTTCATACGCGATGGTACGCCCAGCGGGTTCAGTACGATGTCGACCGGCGTACCGTTCTCATCGTATGGCATGTCTTCGATTGGGTTGATCTTCGAGATAACACCTTTGTTACCGTGACGACCCGCCATTTTGTCACCAGGCTGAATCTGACGCTTAACGGCCAGATACACCTTGACGATTTTCAGCACGCCCGGTGCCAGATCGTCGCCCTGGGTGATCTTGCGACGCTTCGCTTCGAGTTTCTTCTCAAACTCGTGCTTCAGCTCGTCATACTGCTCAGCCAGCTGCTCCAGCGCGTTCTGCTTCTCTTCGTCGGTCAGACCGAGTTCCAGCCAGCGCTCACGTGGCAGCTTGTCCAGTTTCTCCGCTTCCACGCCACCTGAAATCAGGACGGCCTGGATACGGCTGAACAGGCCCGCTTCGAGGATCTGCAGTTCTTCAGACAGGTCTTTTTTCGCCTGCTTCAGCTGCATCTCTTCGATTTCCAGCGCGCGCTTGTCTTTTTCCACGCCATCGCGGGTGAAGACCTGTACGTCGATAACCGTACCGGAAACGCCGTTTGGCACGCGCAGTGACGAATCTTTCACGTCAGAGGCTTTTTCACCGAAGATTGCACGCAGCAGTTTCTCTTCTGGCGTCAGCTGGGTTTCACCTTTCGGCGTGACCTTGCCTACCAGAATGTCGCCACCGGTCACTTCCGCACCGATATACACGATGCCGGATTCATCCAGTTTGGAGAGCGCAGCTTCACCCACGTTCGGGATGTCAGCGGTGATCTCTTCCGGCCCCAGTTTGGTGTCACGCGACACACAAGCCAGTTCCTGAATGTGGATGGTGGTGAAACGGTCTTCCTGCACAACACGCTCAGAAACGAGGATGGAGTCTTCGAAGTTGTAACCGTTCCATGGCATGAACGCCACGCGCATGTTCTGACCCAGCGCCAGCTCACCGAGGTCGGTAGACGGGCCGTCAGCCAGCACGTCGCCACGCTCGATAGGTTCACCCAGAGAGACACACGGCATCTGGTTGATGCAGGTGTTCTGGTTAGAACGGGTGTACTTGGTCAGGTTGTAGATGTCGATACCTGCTTCGCCCGGATACATCTCGTCTTCGTTAACTTTGATAACGATACGTGACGCATCAACGTACTGCACGGTACCACCACGTTTCGCGACGGCAGTTACACCGGAGTCGACCGCAACAGCACGTTCCATACCGGTACCAACCAGCGGCTTGTCAGCACGCAGGGTAGGTACAGCCTGACGTTGCATGTTCGCACCCATCAGGGCGCGGTTAGCATCATCGTGCTCCAGGAATGGAATCAGGGACGCACCGACAGAAACCACCTGCTGGGTGGAAACGTCCATGTAGTCAACCTGATCGCGGCTGAACAGGCTCGATTCACCTTTGCTACGGCAGGTGACGAGATCGTCAACAAAGCTGCCGTCATCGGCGAGGTTGGTGTTCGCCTGAGCGATAACGTAGTTACCCTCTTCGATTGCAGAGAGGTAATGAATTTCATCACTCACTTTACCGTCAACCACGCGGCGGTACGGCGTTTCGAGGAAGCCGTATTCGTTCGTCTGCGCGTAAACAGAGAGTGAGTTGATCAGACCGATGTTCGGACCTTCCGGGGTTTCGATTGGACATACGCGACCGTAGTGAGTCGGGTGTACGTCACGCACTTCGAAGCCGGCACGTTCACGGGTCAGACCGCCTGGGCCCAGAGCAGAGATACGACGTTTGTGCGTAATCTCAGACAGCGGGTTGTTCTGGTCCATAAACTGGGACAGCTGGCTGGAACCAAAGAACTCTTTCACCGCGGCCGAAATTGGCTTGGCGTTGATCATGTCCTGTGGCATCAGCGTGTCGAGGTCGCCCAGAGAGAGACGCTCTTTCACAGCACGCTCTACGCGCACCAGGCCAACGCGGAACTGGTTTTCCGCCATTTCGCCGACGGAACGGATACGACGGTTACCGAGGTGGTCGATATCATCCACTTCGCCAATACCGTTACGGATACCGATGAGCTTCTTCATCACTTCAATGATGTCGTCTTTGCTCAGGATACCGGAACCTTCGATCTCGTCACGCAGCAGAGAACGGTTGAACTTCATGCGGCCAACGGCCGACAGATCGTAACGATCTTCAGAGAAGAACAGGTTCTCGAACAGGTTTTCTGCGGCTTCACGCGTTGGCGGCTCGCCAGGACGCATCATGCGGTAGATCTCAACCAGCGCGCTCAGGCGATCGTTGGTTGGGTCAACGCGCAGCGTCTCAGAAATGTACGGGCCGTGATCCAGGTCGTTGGTGAACAGTGTTTCGATGCGTTTGTGACCGGACTGGCTCAGTTTCGCCAGCAGATCCAGTGACAGCTCCATGTTCGCCGGCACGATCAGCTCACCGGTGTTCAGATCGATGTAATCTTTCGCGACCACTTTGCCCGCGATGTACTCGACCGGCACTTCGATGTGCTGAATGTTGTCTTTTTCCAGCTGACGGATGTGGCGCGCAGTAATGCGACGACCTTTCTCAACGTAGACCGTGCCGTTGGCTTCGATATCGAAGGAGGCGGTTTCACCACGCAGGCGCTCAGGCACCAGTTCCATCTGCAGCTTGTTGTCGCGGATTTCAAACACCACTTTTTCGAAGAACAGATCAAGAATCTGCTCAGTGGTGAAATCCAGCGCGCGCAGGATGATACTGGCCGGCAGCTTACGACGACGGTCAATACGGACGAACAGGTTGTCTTTCGGGTCAAACTCGAAGTCGAGCCATGAACCGCGGTAAGGGATGATACGTGCGTTATACAGCACTTTACCGGAAGAGTGCGTTTTACCCTTATCGCTGTCAAAGAATACGCCAGGACTACGATGCAGCTGAGAAACGATAACACGCTCAGTACCATTGATGACAAAGGTACCGTTATCGGTCATGAGCGGAATTTCGCCCATGTACACTTCTTGTTCTTTGATGTCTTTTACGGTGCCTTCCGGCGCTTCGCGCTCGTAGATCACCAGACGCAGTTTAACGCGCAGCGGTGCGGAGTACGTCACGCCACGGATCTGACATTCAGTCACGTCAAACACCGGCTCACCCAGACGGTAGCTGACATACTGCAACTCAGAGTTGCCGCTGTAGCTCGCGATTGGGAACACGGAACGGAAGGCTGCTTCCAGACCGTACTGGCCTTCGGGATCTTGCTCGATAAACTTCTGGAACGAGTCAAGCTGGATAGAAAGGAGATAAGGCACATCCAGTACTTGTGGACGTTTACCAAAATCCTTACGAATACGTTTTTTCTCGGTATAGGAGTAAACCATAGGGTTCCTCAGCTAGCTGACAAGTCGACCCACGCTGTCCGTCCTGACGGGACAGTTCATGCAACACTATTTTGTTTTTCATGCGATGCGCGGCACCCCATGCAATACATCTTTCTATCACTCTTAAATCATTTCATCGCCGTTGCGCAGGCAGGGAACCCTCACAGGAAAGCGGTATATTAAGTCGTCGATAGAAAAAGATATTGAAGAGGAACAATGGACAAACAGTGCGAAACGCCATCGTTCCCCTGTAGCGCAAAAAGGCTGGTGACCAAAAAGTCACCAGCCATCAGTCTGTTTACGCAGACTGCAACCCGAGGGTTGTCTTACTTAACTTCAACTTCAGCGCCAGCTTCTTTCAGAGCAGCTTCAAGTGCAGCTGCGTCGTCTTTGCTGATGCCTTCTTTGATTGCAGCTGGAGCAGCTTCAACCAGGTCTTTAGCTTCTTTCAGGCCCAGACCAGTTGCGCCACGAACGGCTTTGATTACAGCAACTTTGTTCGCGCCAGCAGCTTTCAGGATAACGTCGAATTCAGTTTTCTCTTCAACAGCTTCAGCCGGGCCAGCAGCAACAGCTACAGCAGCAGCAGCAGAAACGCCGAATTTTTCTTCCATAGCAGAAACCAGCTCAACTACTTCCATTACGGACATAGCTGCAACGGCTTCCAGGATTTGATCTTTAGTGATAGACATGACAATTGTTCCTAAGAATCAGTAAAAGTTTATACGTTAGCAAGTACGAAGAAAAAGAATCTGGCCTTAAGCCGCTTCTTTCGCGTCGCGAACAGCAGCCAGAGTGCGGACCAGCTTGCCAGCAGCAGCTTCTTTCATGGTCGACATCAGACGTGCCAGTGCTTCTTCGTAAGTCGGCAGCGTTGCCAGACGGTCAATTTGTGCCGCCGGGATCAGCTCACCTTCAAAGGCTGCAGCTTTGACCTCAAAGTTTGCATTCGCTTTCGCGAACTCTTTGAACAGACGAGCAGCAGCGCCCGGGTGTTCCATAGAGTATGCAATCAGGGTCGGACCAACAAACGTGTCTTTCAGGCACTCGAATGGAGTACCTTCAACGACGCGGCGCAGCAGGGTGTTACGAACAACACGCATGTAGACGCCAGCTTCACGACCTGCTTTACGCAGTTCAGTCATTTTATCAACGGTAACGCCACGGGAATCCGCAACAACCGCTGAAAGCGCGCCTTTGGCTACTTCGCTAACTTCAGCAACAATTGCTTGTTTGCCTTGAAGATTTAATGCCATTAGCTTTGCTCCTGGATTTGACCGGGAAAATTTCCCGGAACTCACTTCACTTACACACCCGAAGGCCGTAAGCGCGTTACACGGTGAGCAGAATCCAGTGAAGAAAAAATTCTTTTTGGTTCTGTCACCGTCTACGCAGGATATTAAGCATCACTTCCGAAGAGGTTCTGCTCCTGCGGTCTTGGACGGAGGCCAGGATCAGGCCTGGCTCCAACCTTAGTCGCTGAATGAAAAGGGGTTTAGACCTTTGCATGCCGCGACTATGAATTTGGGTTCTGGATTGACGCATCAACCAGAACAACGGGCGTAAGATTCTAGATGAATTTTTCGCCCGTTACAAGCAGCAATTAGTTTGCTGCTGCGTTCAGACCAGCCTGGTCAACGGCAACGCCGGCGCCCATGGTGGTAGAGATGCTGACTTTCTTGATGTACACGCCTTTCGCCTGAGCAGGTTTAGCTTTTTTCAGCGCAACCAGCAGAGATTCCAGGTTTTCTTTCAGTTTGTCAGCATCGAAGTCCACTTTACCGATGGTGGTGTGGATGATGCCGTTTTTGTCGTTACGGTAACGAACCTGACCCGCTTTAGCGTTTTTCACAGCTTCAGCAACGTTAGGAGTTACGGTACCAACTTTCGGGTTTGGCATCAGACCACGTGGGCCCAGAACCTGGCCCAGCTGGCCAACAACGCGCATTGCATCCGGAGAAGCAATAACAACGTCAAAGTTCATTTCGCCTTTCTTGATCTGATCAGCCAGATCTTCCATACCTACCAGCTCAGCGCCAGCTGCTTTAGCAGCTTCAGCGTTTGCGCCCTGGGTAAAGACGGCAACACGTACTGAACGACCAGTACCGTGTGGCAGAACGGTCGCACCGCGTACGTTCTGGTCAGATTTACGTGCATCGATGCCGAGGTTAACAGCAACGTCCACGCTCTCTACGAATTTAGCGGTAGCCAGTTCTTTCAGCAGAGCAACAGCTTCGTTGATGTCATACTGTTTAGTCGCATCAACTTTGTCACGGATCACGCGCATGCGCTTGGTCAGCTTAGCCATTTCTTAGTCCTCCACTACCAGGCCCATGGAACGAGCAGTACCTTCGATAGAGCGAGTCATCGCTTCTACGTCAGCACCAGTCATGTCCGCAGCTTTGGTTTCTGCGATTTCACGTACCTGAGCACGAGTTACTTTACCGACTTTATCTTTGTTCGGCTTACCAGAACCAGACTTGATGCCTGCTGCTTTTTTCAGCAGGACGGCAGCCGGAGGCGTTTTGGTAACGAAGGTGAAAGAACGGTCGCTGTATACGGTGATAACGACTGGAGTCGGCAGACCTTTTTCCAGTGATTCTGTTTTGGCGTTGAACGCTTTACAGAATTCCATGATGTTAACACCCTGCTGACCCAGAGCCGGACCAACTGGTGGGCTCGGGTTAGCCATACCAGCTGCAACCTGCAGCTTGACGTAGGCTTGTACTTTCTTGGCCATGATATTTCCTCTATTGGGTATAGCGCCTGGCGAACAGGCTCCCCGTGATAACGATTTACACGCTGTTGCCAGCGCATAAAAACAAAAGGCGCGAAATTATAGGTAAATTTCGCGCCTTCCGCAAGAGCTAAAAAGTGAACAAAAGGCTTAGCCTTTCTCCACCTGAGCAAAGTCGAGTTCTACCGGCGTTGCACGGCCGAAGATAGAAACAGAAACCTTCAGGCGGCTCTTCTCGTAATCCACTTCTTCGACCACACCGTTGAAGTCGGCAAACGGGCCGTCGTTGACACGCACCATCTCGCCTGGCTCGAACAGCGTTTTCGGACGCGGCTTGTCACCCACCTGCTGCAGGCGGTTCATGATCGCATCCACTTCTTTATCACTGATCGGTGCCGGACGGTCAGAGGTACCACCAATGAAGCCCATTACACGCGGTACACTGCGCACTAAGTGCCAGCTGGCGTCATTCATCACCATCTGGACCAGTACGTAACCAGGGAAGAATTTGCGTTCGCTTTTGCGACGCTGGCCGCCACGGATTTCCACGACTTCTTCAGTCGGCACCATGACTTCGCCAAACAGTTCTTCCATGTTGTGCAGTTTGATATGCTCTTGCAGCGACTTGGCTACGCGGGCTTCAAAACCGGAAAACGCCTGAACGACGTACCAGCGTTTTTTTGGAGCTTCAGACATCTCAGAACCTCAGGCCAGTGATAAACGATACCAGACGGACCAGAATACCATCCAGCCCCCACAAAATCAGTGACATCACGGCAGTGACCGCGGCAACGATTAACGTGGTGTGCAATGTTTCCTGGCGAGTTGGCCAGATGACCTTACGCATTTCGGTTCTTGCTTCACGTGCAAAAGCCACGGTTGCCTTACCTTTAGTGGTCAGCAACGCAATGCCGCCCGCCGCAGCGATCAACACCACGACAGCCAGCGCGCGTAAAGGCAGTGTCACATCGCGATACAGGTAGTTACCGACGATTGCTACCAGCAGCAATGCGATCACAACTACCCACTTTACCGCTTCCAGGCCGCGCCCGCTCCCTTGAGCTTCGGTATTCGCACTCATAAACCAACCTGCCACAATAATTCAGAAACTATTCTGCCCCGCAGAGCGAGGCATCCAAACCGAATGCGCTTTTGGGCATAACTCGGTATCCAGCGCCGTAATACAGAGCCTGTCTCAGCAATGATTATGATCGAAAATCACTGATGAGCCAGGTTCTGGTTAACAGCGTACAAAAAGGGCATCAAATGATGCCCTTTCCGTGTGCATTGCGTCAAATATTATCGCTATTACGCGATAACTTTAGCAACAACGCCCGCGCCAACGGTACGGCCGCCTTCGCGGATTGCGAAGCGCAGACCTTCGTCCATTGCGATTGGATGGATCAGGGTAACAACCATTTTGATGTTGTCGCCTGGCATTACCATCTCAACGCCTTCTGGCAGCTCTACTGAACCGGTTACGTCAGTGGTACGGAAGTAGAACTGTGGACGGTAGCCTTTGAAGAACGGAGTATGACGGCCGCCTTCGTCTTTGGACAGAACGTAAACTTCTGACTCGAACTGGGTGTGCGGCTTGATGGTGCCTGGCTTAGCCAGAACCTGACCACGCTGGATCTCTTCACGCTTGATACCGCGCAGCAGAACACCACAGTTCTCGCCTGCCTGACCCTGGTCCAGCAGTTTGCGGAACATTTCAACACCAGTACAGGTAGACTTGGCAGTCGCTTTGATACCCACGATTTCTACTTCGTCGCCCACTTTCACGATGCCGCGCTCAACACGACCGGTAACAACGGTACCACGGCCAGAGATTGAGAATACGTCTTCGATAGGCAGCAGGAACGGCAGGTCGATAGCACGGACTGGATCCGGGATGTAGTTATCCAGGTGCTCAGCCAGCTCAACGATTTTCGCTTCCCACTCAGCTTCGCCTTCCAGCGCTTTCAGCGCAGAACCGCGTACGATTGGGGTATCG
Organism: Pantoea dispersa; assembly: GCF_035783935.1. Classification (GTDB taxonomy): domain Bacteria; phylum Pseudomonadota; class Gammaproteobacteria; order Enterobacterales; family Enterobacteriaceae; genus Pantoea; species Pantoea dispersa_C. The sequence continues at coordinate 26,434 of NZ_JALKOV010000019.1, forward strand.
TCGCCTGGGAAGTCGTAAGCAGACAGCAGGTCACGCACTTCCATCTCAACCAGTTCCAGCAGCTCTTCGTCATCAACCATGTCGCACTTGTTCAGGAACACGATGATGTAAGGAACGCCAACCTGACGACCCAGCAGGATGTGCTCACGGGTCTGTGGCATTGGGCCATCAGTCGCAGCAACAACCAGGATCGCGCCGTCCATCTGCGCAGCACCGGTGATCATGTTTTTCACATAGTCGGCGTGGCCTGGGCAGTCAACGTGTGCGTAGTGACGAGTCGGGGTTTCGTATTCAACGTGAGAGGTGTTGATGGTGATACCACGAGCCTTCTCTTCTGGCGCGTTATCGATCTGATCGAATGCACGCGCCTGGCCGCCGTAGGTTTTAGCCAGAACGGTGGTGATTGCCGCAGTCAGAGTGGTTTTACCGTGGTCGACGTGACCGATGGTGCCCACGTTTACGTGCAGTTTGTTACGTTGAAATTGCTCTTTAGCCATCGCTTGTCCCTCTAAGACACGGATATATCAAAGATATCGTCACATTAACCAGGCAAAACCTGATGTTAGTTTTACAGAGAGAGAATCAGGAGAGAGATAAAGGAAGTGGTGCTGATACCCAGAGTCGAACTGGGGACCTCACCCTTACCAAGGGTGCGCTCTACCAACTGAGCCATATCAGCACATCTGGAGCGGGCAGCGGGAATCGAACCCGCATCATCAGCTTGGAAGGCTGAGGTAATAGCCATTATACGATGCCCGCATCCTGGAACTCGGCTACCTGTTCTTTCTGTAGCTTATGAATAATAAAAGAAGACCTTCTATTATTCGAGCCAGTCAGAGTTTCCGACTGACGTTGATTACGCTACTGCGCAATCTGAATTCGAAGGTGAGAGAGTTGAACTCACCCATCAGATAAGCCTTTATCTGACGCTCAACCGAGAGGTTGAGATGGTGGTGGGAGAAGGATTCGAACCTTCGAAGTCTGTGACGGCAGATTTACAGTCTGCTCCCTTTGGCCGCTCGGGAATCCCACCTACTTGATGGTGCCGGCTACCGGAATCGAACTGGTGACCTACTGATTACAAGTCAGTTGCTCTACCAACTGAGCTAAGCCGGCATCAAGTGACGCGCATTCTAGGAAGACCGGGTTCAGGATGCAACAAAAAAATTGCTAAATTTGCACTACCGCTTACTATTTGTGCAAATCCTCGCAAAACGCCCCGCCAGCGCAGCAAAAAGCAGCAAACGTGGTGTGTTTTTCCGCCAGCGCAGGACCTGATAATTCTTTCATATAGCATCAGCCTTATGCTGCGATCATAAAAATGCGGGCCTGCTTACGAAAGCGTGCTCAGGTTTATCATTTTACTTCTTTTTAAAGTCACACTGGTGTTACCCTCCTGCCCATTGTTCTCGTTAAATTACCCCTGTGACGTGCAACTGAGTTCGACACATCGCTGTATGCCTGAAGCTGCAAGGTGTTGATGAGCCAGAATTTGCGGTCAGATGCATGCTTATGAGTAAAAAAACGACGCCACTAACGACGCCTTACCTGCAGTTTGATCGGCAGCAATGGGCTGCGCTGCGCGATTCCGTACCGATGACGCTGGCCGCCAGCGAAATTGAGCGGTTGCGCGGTATCAATGAAGATCTTTCGCTGGAAGAAGTCGCCGAGATTTATCTGCCGCTGTCGCGCCTGCTGAACTTCTATATCAGCTCGAATCTGCGCCGTCAGGCGGTGCTGGAACAGTTTCTCGGCACCAATGGCCAGAAAATTCCCTACATTATCAGTATCGCCGGCAGTGTCGCTGTCGGTAAAAGTACCACCGCGCGCGTGTTGCAGGCGCTGCTTAGCCGCTGGCCCGAGCACCGTAAGGTGGAACTGATCACCACCGATGGCTTTTTGCACCCTAATGCGGTGTTAAAAGAGCGCGGTCTGATGAAAAAGAAGGGCTTTCCGCAGTCGTATGATATGCATCGACTGGTAAAGTTCGTGTCGGATTTGAAATCGGGCGCCGGTCAGGTCACCGCGCCGGTTTACTCACACCTGATATACGACGTCATCCCGGATGGCGATAAGGTAGTGCAGCAACCGGACATCCTGATTCTGGAAGGACTGAACGTCCTGCAGAGCGGCATGGATTATCCCCACGATCCGCATCATGTATTTGTCTCAGATTTCGTCGACTTTTCAATATATGTCGATGCGCCAGAAAACTTATTAGAGCGCTGGTACGTAAATCGCTTTCTTAAATTCCGCGAAGGCGCGTTCAGCGATCCGGATTCTTATTTCCATCACTATTCTCAGCTACCCGAAGAAGAAGCAGAGAATATTGCTCGCGGGTTATGGAAAGAGATTAACTGGCTGAATTTAAAAGAAAACATTTTGCCTACGCGCGAGCGGGCCAGCCTGATCATGACGAAGTCTGCTGACCATGCCGTGCAAAGCGTCCGGCTGCGTAAATAATGTTTAACCGCCCTGGTTATGCAGGGCAGTTAATTAATGTCGACATCGGTTATTAATTACCGGCACGCAGCGAAATCTCGCCGCCGACCCAGGATTTAATCTCACCTTCCTGTTCCAGCAACAAGCCGCCCTGCTTATCAATCCCCCGGGCAATGCCGTGCACTTCACGATCGCCAATCAGGAGTTTTACCGGCCGATGGATAAAGTTATCCAGCGCTTCCCAGCGTCCGACAAACGGCGCCAGACCATCCCGTTCAAACAGCGGTAAGGCTTCACGCAGACTGTTAATCAGCCTGGCGGCGAGTTCGTTACGATTGATCTCGATGCCCGCTTCCTGCAGGTTAATCCAGCCCTGGTTGATTTCCGCCGTGCCTTCACCCCGCATGACCAGGTTAATCCCTGCGCCCATTACAATCTGTGCCGCATCGCCTGTTTTACCCGTGAGCTCAACCAGGATGCCCGCCAGCTTACGATCCTGCAGATACAAGTCATTTGGCCACTTAACGCGGACGTCGGCCGCACCCAGTGACTGGATAACCTCTGCCATTACAATACCAATCACCAGACTCAGGCCCATCGCCGCAGCTGGCCCTTGCTCCAGTCGCCAATACATAGACATATAGAGGTTAGCGCCAAACGGCGAGAACCATTTACGGCCACGCCGGCCACGTCCGGCCTGCTGGTATTCCGCGATGCATGCATAGCCGGAATTTAGTTGGTCCATGCGATCAAGCAGATACTGATTTGTTGAGTCAATCACCGGGATCACTGCCAGATCGGCCTGATGCAGATGCGCCAGTATCTTCTCTTCATTCAGCAGCTGTATCGGTGCTGGCAGGCTGTAACCTTTCCCTGTCACCGTATAGACATCGAGGCCCCAGCTTTTCAGCGTCTGAATATGTTTATTTACGGCGGCGCGACTCATCCCGAGCGCCTCACCCAGCTGTTCACCAGAGTGAAATTCACCATCGGCCAGCAGGGCGACCAGTTTTAACGGAACGCTTTGATCTTTCATGAAATCACCTCGACGGCATTACGCTCACCCTGCGCGCCAATAAAACGCACTTCTGGCTCCAGCCATACGGCGAATTTTTTCCCTACTTGCTGGCGTACATGGTGGGCCAGCGCGACAATATCCTGCGGTGTCGCATTGTCTTCATTGATCAGTACCAGTGCCTGCTGACGATGCACCGCAGCGCCGCCAAGACGATAACCTTTCAGCGCACACTGATCGATCAGCCAGCCGGCGGCCAGTTTGACCTCGCCATTGCTCTGTGGATAGTGTGGCATCGCAGGGTTCTGCGCCAGCAGCGCCGCTGCCTGCTGCGCTGAGATCAGGGGATTTTTAAAGAAACTGCCCACGTTCCCGGTTACGCGCGGATCGGGCAGCTTGCTCTGGCGCATGTGGCACACCGCGGTAAAAACGTCCCACGCGCATACGGTGGCGGGATTGAGCTTTGCCAGATCGCCATAGCTCAGCACCGGCTTCCACTGCCTGGCAAGACGCAGGCCGACGGCCACAATCACATAGTCGTGTTTCATCGCGTGTTTGAAGATACTGTCGCGATAGCCAAACTGACACTCATCACGGTGCAGGCGAATGACTTCACCGTCAGTCAGGTGCAAAACGTCGACGTACAGACAAATATCTTTAAATTCAACGCCGTAAGCGCCAATATTCTGGATGGGTGCCGATCCGGTCACGCCAGGTATCAGCGCCAGATTTTCCAGCCCGGTGAGGCCTTTCTTTAGAGTGTGCTCAACCAACTGATGCCAGTTTTCGCCAGCACCAACGTGCAGATGCCAGGCTTCGTCGTGCTCTTCCAGGGTAATGCCTTTAATCGCGTTAATGACCACGCAGCCGGCAAAATCTTCGAGGAACAGGACGTTACTGCCCTCGCCCAGCACCATAAACGGCTGATTTTTTTGCTGGCTGGCGTGCCAGGCAGAGGAAATGGCTTCTGTGCTATCCGCAATAACCAGCTTTTCAGCCATGATTGCAAGACCCAGGGTGTTGAACGCTTTCAGGGAAGTCTGAGGGCTGGACATTTTACGGCCTTTACTGATTAATCTGGCCGTAGTTTACCCGATTGCACGGTTCTAAAGTGGGGAGTTTTCGCGTTTTAGCGGGAAATTTGCAGGTGTACAGACGTAAAAAAGCCCCGGACTTTCGTTCGGGGCTTCTTCACTTGTTTGATGCCTGGCAGTTCCCTACTCTCGCATGGGGAGACCCCACACTACCATCGGCGCTACGGCGTTTCACTTCTGAGTTCGGCATGGGGTCAGGTGGGACCACC
>NZ_JALKOV010000020.1:0-21806 GCF_035783935.1 Pantoea dispersa
TGGACAACGTGCAGGGGGGCGTGGTTGGTGCGATTGCCAGTGGCGGCGTGACCAACGACAACAGGCCGACACTGAGCGGTACGGCCGAAGCTAACGCACTGGTGTTCCTGCGTGACGGTACTAGTACGATTTACAGCTTCTACGCAAATGGCAGTGGAAACTGGTCGTTCGAATTGCCAGCAGGGCTGCCAGATGGCAACCACAGCTTCAGCGTTGTGGCTCAGGATGCAGCGGGGAATTTGTCAAGCCAGTCAGGTAGTTGGAATGTCTCGGTAGATACTGTTGCGCCTGGTGCACCGCTGATTTCCAATTTGGTTGATAACGTTACGGGTGGAATTGTTGGCGATATTGCGAACGGTGGTACAACCAACGACAACAAACCAACGCTGAGTGGTACGTCTGAACCGAATGCAATAATAACTATCCGTGTTGATAATGTGGTGTGGGGAAGTGTACGTGCTAATGGAAATGGTAAATGGCAACTGGAGCTCAATACAGAGATTCCAGATGGTAGCCATGAGATCAGAGCGTTTGCGGAAGATGCTGCAGGGAATGTGTCTGTGCAGTCAAATCCCTGGACAGTCATTATAGATACCAAACCTTTCACTGGTACAGGATATGAAGACTTTAATAATGATAATGGAGCAGTAACGGGCTCTGGTGCGACAAAAACACTTACGTTCAATTCAGGCCTCGTAGTGCAGGGTAAGACTCTTAATACCGATGTGCCCGATGTGTCACAACCAGGCCATGATATGATAGCGGGTGTAGCTGTTAGAGATGATACTCAAGCAAAAGAATTGTGGGTGTCATGTGCCATTGCAGACATTGATATACCGGATGCGAAATATATTTCATTCCTGTATTCGTTTAACAACTATGCAGGCGCCCCTGAGAATTACTCGTTTAAAGTGTACGACACTAACGGCAATGTTCTTGACACACGAACCTTCCCAACCGGGTATGCTAATTGGACAACTTATAGTTACCAGGCCCCTGATGGTGTCTTAATTGGGAAAGTTGAAATAAGTTCACCCTATACATATTCGTATATTGACAATGTTACATGGGGTGATGGTCCTAGTGGCAGGTCTATGTCGGATATTCAAAGTGATGACTCGAATATGTTTGACGATAGTCACGTTGCTGCGATTAATTCTGCGGATGAAAATCAGCATGATGGTCATCAGAATGAAGCCACTGTTGAGCAACAAGGCAGTACACTGAAAATTGTGGCTGCTGAACCGGTTATCAACTTTGACAATATTGTGGATGAGGATATGAACATCCAGACCGTGGATATGACGAACAGTCAGACCAATGTTCTGAACATTACTCTCGGCGATGTGTTGGCACACGGTGAAGAAGGCGCATTTACTGCTGACGACACCAGGCAACTGATGATTAAAGGCGACAAAGGTGATGTGGTGAATTTGTCCGACCTACTGCCAGATGGTACTGACCCGGGCAACTGGGCTAAAGCCGAAGGTACCGTAACCGTAGGTGGTGTGCAGTTCGAGGTTTATCAGCATACCGGTGCCGAGACCGAACTGCTGGTTCAACTGGGTGTACAGACCAACCTGAACAACCATTAATCATTACATACAATCAAAACCGGAGGTCCGCAAGGACCTCCGTGGAGGAGTCATGAATCAAGTAAATAGTTTGCTGATTGCGATGATGGTGGCAGGGAATCTGTTTTCCTTCTCAGCACAAGCAGCAGTTGAACCTAATGTTTACGGTGCAGCCTACCAACCTGTAGCCAGTGTGGTACCTAGCCAAGCTCAGGTCATTTATTATCGCACCAACGAGGTTACTGGCCCAGATGCGGCGCACGTATATGTGGATGGAGAGTATCAGTCGGCGTTGCTGACAGGAATGTATACTACATTCTGTGTACCTTCAGGTGAGCATTCACTGGGTGCTTTCCTTAAGGATGCACCATATTACAAAGGCAAAGAGATGCAGCCCTATCGCGATAACTTTGTTGGCGGCAAAACCTACTTTGTTAAGGTTGACGGTAACAGTTCAGGGATGCCGATTGTGGTAAGTACGCAGCAAGCCAGTAGCGAACTGAAAGGATTACGAGCTCAGATTCATACGTTAAACCGTGCCTCTGCAGTCGAACAGTGTCGATACACCGGCAGTGAAACTATGGATTATGCTTTGTCGAGTGATGTGCTGTTTAACTTCGGTAAATCAGGTCGTAATGACATTACCCAGCAGGGCAATCAAGCTATCAATGAGTTGATTGGTAAAATCAACAAAGATGGTGTGCAACTGAATCGCATTCAGGTTATTGGTCATACCGACCCAATTGGTAAACCTGCAACCAATATGCGGTTAGGCCAGCAGCGCGCCAATACCGTGCGCACACTGCTGATTCAGGGCGGCCTGCCTGCACATAACCTGAGTGCCAGCAGCAAAGGTAGCGAAGAACTGGTAGTGAATGACTGTTCCGGCACACGTGCTGAAAAGATCCAGTGTAATGCGCCCAACCGCCGAGTGGTTGTGCGCGTACAAACGCAGTAATTACTACATGTTGCCGGGGAAACTCACCGTCTCTCCTGACACAGGCAATATAAGCGTTACACCGTTAACCTAGTCGTAATAACTGCAGTTAATAAGCCAAAGACCAGTGGCGGTATCACTGGTCTTTTTTTATGTTTCCAGCTCGTTAAATCACGCTCTCTCTCAACCAAGACCCATCCTGTGGCCCCTTGTCAGACAATTCCTGTACAAATACCCTCCATTACTTACCTGAACTCCGGCCTGTAGCAGGTTACGAGGCGATTAAGGCACTTTATCGCCGTGCATGAGGAATCAATCGATGGATGACATCAACCTGGCGATAGTCAGTGGAAAACGCATTATCCAGGCGGAAAATCTACCGCGCAACACAGAGAAACCGGTAACCGTCAAAGCGGTTGATGGTGCTCGTTATGTACTGATTGAAGGTGAGAGCTTGACTGCACCCGAAATAGTCTGCGTTCAGAGGGTAGGCAATGACCTGCATTTGATGCTCCAGGGGAGAGATTCTGAAAAGCCAAACCTAATTATTGAGGATTACTATCCGCATCAAGGCGATCTGGTGGGGCTGAGTGAAGATGGTCAATGGCATGCATTTAGCGCCGTCAGTGCTGACCATGAACAAGATCCCCGAGAGTTACAGGATGGCGAGCAGTCAACGGTCGTGCTCGATAGCACTGTCTTGCCACCGCTGGATAATCTTGAAGTTGATAGCAACGCGCTAGCATTTGGCATGATAGCTCTGGGTGCTGCTGCTGCTGCTGCTGCTGTGGCTGCCCTAGCCGTATTAGTGCGCAGCAATGGTAATCACGACTCATTGCCACCACCGGCCGAAATTTCAGAGGAAACTAAGGAAAATCCGGAAACACAGCCAGAAGCTGATATCCCTAATCCGGAGCTGTCACAAGAAGAGAGTCGCAGTCTGCTGGAGAATCCCGCAACTATGATTGACAGCATTCAGGACGATATGGGTGAGCAGCATGGCACTCTGCTGTCTAACGATGTCACTGACGATAACACACCAACACTTAAAGGTAGCGGTCAGCAAGCCGGTTCAGTAATTGAGATTCAAGATAACGGTTCATTTCTTGGCACTGCTATCGCTGATAGCAAAGGCAACTGGTCTTTCACCCCGGAGTCTCCTTTACTTGATGGCACTCACGCATTTGTGGTGATTATCACCGAAGTAAGTGGTGTGGTCTCTGCACCTTCTGATCCCGCTATCATCATCATTGCCTCTGATAATGCAATGATTGAACCTCTAAGCCTTGGCGATCTGTTGCCGCTGGACACCGATCTCAGTGATTGGGCGCAGATCTCTGCCTATGACGACGCTGGCGTGGAACATCACAATATAGCTCCAGATGAAGATGCCAGCCGCATGCTGGATGAGCTGCTTAGCAACTATCTCTTGAACTGATTCCTTGAAGCAATTTAACCAGCGGCTAAAGAGTCGTTGTGAGGCGTTATGAAAACTTTCATCCAAAACATCGTGATCTCAACTGTGATTTTTAGCGCGATTTATAGCTCTATGCACGCGAAGGCAGCTCCTTATGCACAGGCCTTTGGCGAGCGCTGGCAATCAAAGGGAGCATTGGTTAATGACCAAGCGCAGATTATCTATTACCGAACTAAAGCATCTGATAGTCAGCAAGCGGCGTTGGTTACTGTTAACGGCAAGTTGCATGCCGCCTTGCTGCCAGGCATGTATACCCGAATCTGTGTCCAACCGGGCAGTTATATGCTAGGCAGTGAGATTGATTTCCCAGGAACTGAGGCAATTCCCCGCAATAGTTTTCAAGTAACGCTTAAGCCAGGAAAAATCTATTTTGTCCGTTTGAGCGCGCAGGGTGATGGCAAACCTGAGCCTGTGCGTAGGTTGGAGGCAGAACGCGAATTGGCTGCTCTGAGGCTACAGGAACATGTGTTATCGAGAGCCAATGTAGTAATTGAGTGCCGTTACCAAGTGCAGCCGATGGCTGAATACAATATTCGCTAACTATTTAACCTGCATACGTTCGTGCAGGATATTATTAAGAGAACAATCGTGTTGAACAAGCCTTGGATTATATCGAGTATACTCATTGCGAACCTGCTCACTACCTTATCGGCTTCGGCCATGTTACAGGCTCATAACACTTTCGGTGAAAAATATAAGCCGCTCCCCCCGGTAGTCAAAGAGTTGACGCAGGTGGTCTATTATCGAGCTAGTAATGGTGTTATGGCCGCAGGTCCGGCTAATGTCTACATTGACGGTCGTTATCACACCAGTTTATTACCTGGCGGATTTACCAGCTTTTGTATGCGTGCGGGGACGCATACACTCGGTGCCTTCGTTAATGACCCTCTGTATCGCGGTAAAAGTGAGGGCTTATATCAGGCCGAACTAAATGGCGGGCGCACCTACTTTTTACGAGTCGATGAACAACAGCAAATTGATGATTCCCCAAAAGCTGTTAATCGTCTGCAAGGTGAAAAGGAGATGATATCTAATCGCCGGCAGGTTCATGTGCACTCCCGTGCAACAACACTTGTCCCCTGTGTTTTAGATCATTCTGTGGCACAAAGCGAAAGTCAGTATTTGTTCAGTAGTCGAGATCTTTTTAAACAGGAGATCGGTCGTACCTTTCTGAGCACAGAAGGTCTCAGTTTACTGAATGAAACTGTCATTACGCTACGTCAGCAACATCCCATTTTGCATCTAGTTGTTATTCGTCTTATTACCGGAGAAGAGCCACTACCTGTGCTACGCGATAAAGCCAAAGCATTGCGTACGGCTCTAACGATTGCTGCGGTGCCGAATGAATTGATCTACATCCAGATTTCTGCGTGTCCTATGAATTGTTCTGACGGAAATCAGGATGTACAGATTTTAGCGAAGTAATATGGGTGTTTAAATCGGCTTGTCAAGCGACATATTACCTACCGGATTCAGGAAGCAAGACTCGGCTCGTATTGTCTGCACTTGCTAAAAGCGAGAATTTTCTCACCCGACCATTACGGGCCTGAATTAACGAATTAAGAGATGCGGTAAATGAACGCTATAAAATCTGATAACAAACAGCACGAGCAAGAGTTGCAATTACTTTCGCGTGTACAGACGCGGATAGATGATACGCTGCTCCAAAGTGTCGACTGGCTGTGCCGCTATTATGGACTTGGTCGCAGCTTTGATGCGTTAACAGCGGGCCTGCCAAAAGATGTTTTCCTAACGCCTTCACAGGCATTAAGTGCCCTTGAGAGCGCGGGTATGTCGCCAGGCTTGGTTGAACGCAGCTTGTGGGATGTTCCTCAGCAGGTGATGCCAGTCATTCTGGTCCGTAAAGAGTCTGGCGGCTGCATTCTGCTTGACCGTGTACGCAAGAAGAATACTGAAGATAAGATGACCTGGTTCTATCAAGTGGTGATGCCGGAAGTTGGAAGCAAACCGGTCGAAATAGAACATGCTGAGATTGCAGAGTGGTACAGTGGTTTTGCCATTTTCGCTAAGCCAGTGGCCAAAGTGGATCGTCGTGTCGAAGAGGGGCTACCAGAGAATCAGAAGCACTGGTTGTTCAGCACGCTGTGGCGTTATCGCCGCTACTATCGTAGCGCAGCACTGGCATCAGTATTGATTAACGTATTGGCGCTTGCGAGCATCTTTTTCACCATGAACGTCTACGACCGCGTCATTCCCAACCAAGCGTTTGTTACCTTATGGTCGCTAGCAATTGGTGTAACGGTAGCGATGCTGTTTGAAGCGGTTACGCGTTTTATCCGTGCACATCTTCTTGATACTGCAGGTAAAAAAGCTGACTTAATTGTCGGGAGTATTCTGTTCCGCCAAGCGATTGGCGTACGTATGGAGCACAAACCAGCCTCATCGGGAACTTTTGCCAATCAGTTGCGCGAGTTCGAATCACTGCGTGATTTTGTCTCTTCAGCAACATTAGCTGCGCTAGCTGACCTACCGTTCGTATTGTTGTTTGTGGGTGTGATCTTTGTGATTAGCGGTCCTCTCGGCTTCGTGCCGCTCTTGATGCTACCTCTGATCATCATCATTAGCGTCATTATTCAGTGGCCGCTGGCTAAAATCATGAAAGAGAATCTAAAAGATGCCGCTCTGAAGCAGGGAGTACTGATTGAATCCATTGAAGGGATGGAGACCCTGAAATCCACAGGTGGCGGCGTTCATATGCAGAGGCGCTGGCAGAAATTTAGTGCCTTACAGGCAAACAGTGGTTCTAAATCAAAACGTTACTCAACGTTAGCGACAACTTCGGTAACCTTCCTGCAGCAGTTCCAAACTGTAATGCTAATTCTTATCGGCGTTTATATGATTGACGCCGGTAACCTGACCATGGGGGGATTGATCGGTACTGTAATGCTGGCAGGGCGTGTTACAGGTCCATTAGGCCAGGTAATTGGTTTGGCTACGCGTTATCAGTCTTCAAAAGCGGCGCTGGGTTCGCTTAACAGGCTGATGGAAATGCCAACGGACCGTGATCGCGAGCAGGACTATATTGCTAACCCGGAACTCAAAGGCGATTTGACCCTGAAAGAGGTGGGGTTCTCATATCCGGCACCACCGATGCAGCCTAATCCGGAAATACTCAAAAACATCAATATTGAGATCAAAGCCGGTGAGCGTATCGCCATCTTGGGTGCGATTGGAAGCGGTAAATCAACATTACTACGCCTAATGGCACGTCTTTATCAGCCAACCAGTGGACAGCTGTTCACCGATGGTCTTGACGTTAACCAAATTGATCCCGCTGACTGGCACCGTCATATCGGTTTTGTTAGCCAGGAATCACGCCTGTTCTATGGCACATTGCGTGAAAATGTGATGCTCGGTATGCCCGATGCGGCACCGAATGAGTTTCTACGTGTACTGCGTCTGACTGGCCTAGATAAAATTGCAGCCCGCCATCCGCTAGGCATCAACTTAGCAGTCGGTGAGAATGGCAGTAGTTTGTCGGGTGGTCAGCGTCAACTGGTTGCTTTAGCTCGTACGCTGCTTAGTCGTCCGGAAGTGCTGTTGCTGGATGAACCAACCAGCGCTATGGATAGCCAGACCGAACAGCAATTCCTGAGTCATCTGTATGCTGCAACAAAAGGCCAGACGCTCGTGGTGGTGACCCACCGCCCATCATTGCTGGCGTTGGTTGATCGCATCATTGTGATTGATGCCGGTAAAATTGCCATTGATGGGCCGAAAGATGTGGTGTTGGCACGCTTGAGCGGGCAATCCGTTGCAGCAGAAAATAGCGGAAAAATGAGTTCAGCAACACCACAAAAGACTGACAATACAGTGACGCGACATGCTGTGAATCAACCGGTTGCAACTGCTAAAAAGCCTGCAGCTCCTATAGTTACCAGTACACCTGTGACGGTATCGGACAAAAATGTTGAGGTCTCTGCCTAATGTTCAGCCTTTTCAAACGTAAAACCAAGTTGTCGGCAGCAGACGCCGAATTCATGAATGATATTCAGTCTTCATTACTTACTCAGCGCACACCTGGCTCACACCTCGTGTTGTGGATAGTGCTGGCAGTGATGATTGGTGGCGTAACCTGGGCGCACTTTGCGCGGGTTGAAGAGATCACTAAAGGTGAAGCGAAAATAATATCTAAGAGCCGTGAACAGATAATTCAGAGTCTGGAAGGTGGCATACTGGCTGAGATGAATGTCCGCGAAGGTGAAGAAGTTGAACGTGGTCAAGTGCTGTTGAAGATCGACCCAACGCGAGCTCAGGCTAGCTACCGTGAAGCACTGAACAAAGTAGTGGGATTAAAGGCAACGATTGCGCGATTGCGTGCAGAAGCTTACGGTCAAAAATTAAGTTTTGATGATGAGCAGGTACTTAAAGATCAAAGCGTTATAGATCAAGAAACCAAAGCCTATCAGGCACGTAAACGCGCACTCGATGACTCGGTAAACGCATTACAGCACAGCTATGAACTGTCCATGCGTGAAATTCGCCTCGCGGAACCTCTAGCCGCACGCGGCTTACTCTCTGAAGTTGAGTTATTACGCATGCGTCGGCAGGCCAACGAAATTCAGGCGCAGATTGTTGAACGTCGAAACCGCTATCAGGCGGATGCCAACTCTGAATTGAACAAGTTGGAACTAGAGCTTTCACAGACCAGTGAAAATCTGATTGGCCGTGCCGATGTAATGGAAAGAACCACAATTACCGCGCCGGTAAGGGGCACAGTGAAGAACATTCGCTTTAACACCATTGGTGGCGTCATTCAGCCAGGTGAACACATACTTGAAATTGTTCCGCTTGAAGACCAGCTCTTGGTGGAAGCTAAAATTCGTCCTTCGGATGTGGCATTCCTCCATCCTGGCTTGCCGGCCACGGTAAAGGTCACTGCCTATGATTATGCTATTTATGGCGGTCTGAAAGGGCATGTTGAATTTATTAGTCCTGACACCCTAAAAGATGATGCTAAAGCAGCTGCAGGACGCCCGGATGATACCTACTATCGTGTGATGGTGCTGACTGAGACCAGCACCCTGAATGCCGGAGGAAAAGCATTGCCGATTATTCCTGGGATGGTGGCTTCCGTTGAAATTCGTACTGGCGAGAAAACTATCTTGGATTATCTGTTGAAGCCGGTGATGAAAGCACGTGAAGCCTTCCGTGAACGTTAATTGGGGCCTGAGTGAGATGAAGAAAATTAAAAATTCACATCGCTTACTGTCACTGCTGATAGGTTCGCTCATTGCGCTGCAAAGCGGCACCGCACATACTGCAACGAGTGAAGACGAAGAGTTACTGACGTTTGTTGATGTGTCGCAGCCAAAACCCACACCAAAAGTAGCTCAGTCAGCAAAAAACATTTCTGCGGATGAGATGGCGGAAATGCTGGCGGTACGCACTCAATCAAAATCGGCTAAGGTTGCTTCTTCATCCATGCTTCCATCAGTGGTGAACGGCTCCGTGACAGGCATATCTGTTCCGTCTAAAACTCAAATTTTTGTTTCGAAAGTGCAGGAGCCCTCACACGAGACCGCTAAAAATGGCGCGAAAAGCAATAGCACATTGAAAACGCCAGCATTTAGTCGTCAGGTTAACGCATCGGCGAGTGAACTACGGAGTGATTTTCTGGGTAGCACTACTAGGCGTGATGGTAAAGGAAGCAACTTGATGAGTGGTGATCTGCCGATATTCAAACCGGCAGAATCAGCATCGGTGGAAGTTATGCTGACGGAACCCACCAAGCCCATTTTAACTCCTGAGCCTCGTCTCTCCGTAGCCCGTGCACCGCAGACGGTAACGAACGCCAGCCCGAGTGAAAAAGAACTGCGCATCATTTTTTACAGTGCGGTGATGAGTGCTTTACAGCGAAGCCCACAAGTTCGCAGCACGCAGTTGCAAATCGAGGCTGCAAAAGAGGATGTAAGCAACGCGAAGGGTCAGCGCTGGCCACAGGTCGATGTGACATCGAATTCACGTCGTTATGAATTTGGAGGCGGTAACCGCAATGCTAATGACAGTAATATACCGGCACTTGGAATTAACGTGGCGACAAATCTAATTGATTTCGGTCAGACCAGTAATACCATTAAAAGCAAAGAGTTATCGGCTCAGGCCGCTGAATTTCAGAACACATCTCAGATAGAAGATTTAGCATGGCAAGTAAGCAACGGGCTGGTGGAATTGAGCAAGCAGCATTTGATTATTGAAATGAGTAAGCAATATGTTGCGCGCATGCAAGAGTTAGTCACTATGCTGACTGGCATTGTAGAAGTTGATCAGGGGCGCCGCAGTGAACTGACTCAGGCGAAAGGGCGCTTCCTGCAAGCACAGTCTGCGCTGGATAACGCAGTTTCTAAAGCGCGTGACACAGAAATTCAGCTCTATCGCCTGTTAGGTGAGACTCAGGTGCCATTACCACCGGCGGTGCAATGGCAATTGCAACCTTCACAGCTTGATACTTTGTTGGCTTCAATAGACAAGCATCCAACGCTACTCAAAGCGGAAGCGCAATCGCAGGCTGCTTTTGCTGAAGCCGATGCATTGAAATCTTCGTCATTACCAAAAGTTAATTGGGTTGTGAGTAAAGACACCGGTAAAGACTATTATGGTCGTGAACAAGCTTGGCAAACCGGTATCAACGTCAGCTGGGGCTTATTCCGGGGTGGATCAGCTAAAGCGGCTGAACAGGCAGCAGTGCAGCGAGCCAGTGCAATGCGAGAAGAAGCAGAAAATCAGCGTGATGACTTGCAACAACGTGTACGTGCAGCAGATCAGGATGCTCATTCGATGCTGCAGCGTGCAGATCTTTACCGCAGCCTGACGCGCGAATCGGATCGCATCCGCCTGGATTTCTTCGACCAATGGTATCACCTCGGGAAGCGTACCTTGCTAGATGTGTTAAGTGCTGAGTCGGATTATTACAACAACCGTGTTGGTGAGGTGACCAACCGCTTTGATGGTTATAGCGCTATTTTCCGTGGTTATGCCAGCGCTGGTCAATTGATGAACTGGTTAAAGAATTAGTCAGAAAAACCTTAATAGATAAATACACGCTGACCTAGTTGGGCAGTTTGATGATACGAGATTTAAATGAATTCTTTTATGTCTAAGATTCGTCTGGCTATACTCGACGATCATCCTATTATTTGTCGTTCATTCGATATTATATGTGCAAGTGAAGATGATTTAACCGTGGCGGGAAAGTTTGGCAATAGTCAGGAGTTATTAAAGTGGCTGCGTATTAATGAATGCGATGTGCTGATTCTCGATTATATTTTGCAAAATGATGAAATGGATGGGTTATCATTGATAAAATGTTTGATTGCACGCCATCCAAATTTGAAAATTTTGCTGTCTACATCAGTAGATAGTCTTGCTGTTATTCGTGCTGCCTATATGTTGGGTGTGAGAGGTTATATTGCTAAGCGAGAAGAAACCCCCGCCTACTTATCGGCAATTCGTTCGGTTGCAAATGGCCAGCGTTATATTCCGTCTCATATAGCTGGAGCGTTGAGCCAAGTTCCCGTGCGTAAGTTTGCCCAAAATTTAGCCAGCGATATGGGGGGGGGATTTAGTAAGGAGTCATTTTCAACTAAGTTATTAACCTCTCGTGAGGCGGAGGTGATAAATCACTTTTTAGAAGGGATGGGGATAGTTGACATTGCGGCAAAATTAAAACTCAGTCGCAAGACAATTAGTGGGCACAAGCAATCAGCGATGAGGAAATTAGGTATCGGCAGCGATTTGGAGTTATTTAAGTATCGAAATGATATATTTAAATAATTTTTCAACCCTTGACGGCCTTAGGGAGGTTTTCACACTTAATTATGATTATCGATGATTGGATGTACATTATGTATCCTGAAAGACTTGACATCCTAAGCTATCCACAGCCAGCGCGTGTCCCAGCCGCTTATTCTCAACGATGGCGCCCTGGTCGACTTCCGTCAGGCGGTCATAAGCAGAGCAGGGAAGTGCAGTACCATTTGCCCGCAGCTCAATTTTTCCATCCGGATAATGATAAATTTCGATATATTTCCCCATTACCTGACGACTTTTATCATTTTCTTCAAGCAGATAAAGCGTTTTATCATACTGGACTGTTAGCGATTTTGAGACGCGCCCTGGCTCGCGCCAGGTGAATATCAGATCCAGATTATCGTCTGCATCAAGTGCCCGGTGAACGTTGAAATCATGTCGCGGTTCTTTCGCAAAACGCCGGTTGTAGTCCGCCATGAACTCAGCGGCAAAGGCGTTGGCTGCTTCCGGCGTGCTGATTTTGCGCAGCCGCATCTCCTTGACCAGCCTGTCCTAAAGCGACAGATGTGCGCGTTCAACACGGCCCTTGGCAGAACAGGTATTAGCACAGATGCCGGTGATGTTCAGCTCGTTCATCGCGCGCCCGAACTGCGTCTGACCGTCACCGCCAGCCGCATTTTTGTTGTTAATACGAAAAATGCTGGCTTTGTCGCTTTAGAATGCCAGCGGCTTACCGTGCTGCTCCAGATAGCCGCGCGTGGCGTCAAAATAGGTGAACGTGGACTCAGATTTTACGAAGTGGAGCTGCATCAGGCGGCTGGTCGCGTCATCAACGTAGACCAGCAGCTTGCAGGCAGGACCGCGTTCCTCAAACCAGTGGTGATCGCAGCCGTCGATCTGTATCAGCTCGCCAACGCAGGCGCGACGATACCGCGGCTGCTGGATCCTCGGCGCACGCATTTTCCGGGGGATCCAGAGTCCGGCTCGAACCATCAGCTGACGCACGGTCTCTTTAGCCAGCACAACGTCATGGAGTTCGGCCAGCTTCTCGCAGGCGAGCGTCGGACCAAAGTCGGCGTAGTTATCGCGGATGATGCCCAGAGCATGTTCAGCAAGGCCAGGCACAAGCTGGCGATTACCGCGCAATCCACGGCGTCGGTTCGCCAGTGCCAGCGGCCCGGACTCGCGATAACGTGCAAGTAGACGCCGGCAGTGGCGATCCGTAGGCTAAGTCGTTGTGATGCAAGCGAAGTAGTGAGCCTGCCATCAATGACGTCCTACAGGATCTTGAGGCGGTTAACTTCATTGAACGTAAAGCACTCCGAACCGTAAGCCGTCATCAGTTGCGTCCTCAGCCGGGAAACCCTGGAAAAAGGACGATAAAGCGGACATCTCAATATAGCCAGAGGCGGACATCTGAATTTAGCCATTACACTTAGAGTTCGCTTAATGCTATTTATGTTAAATTATGTGCTGGCGTCAATTTGAATAATTTTCCAAAAACAACCTCAGCGGCACAGCAAGAATGCTCACTGATGATGCTACCGCATTAGCGATCGGGTCGGCGATTGGCGGCATGCCACGAGGGTTGGTAAAAAAACAATCTAGCACATCGTGCAATTTGATGGTCTCAACTACAATATGATTTGCGTCACCTGCAGCGTGGTTAAACGAGGCAGTTCTGTCTGCAGTTTGGGCGTCACCAAATTAGACACCACGCGTGATGCTCGGTGCTTCTAAGCAAATGGCTTTCGACGGGTGAGACCAGCTTCGGATCGGTAAAGAAGCACTAAAGCGCTCAGAGGTTCCATAATTGAGATTCATTCTTGCATCGCCATCATGAACTACATCTATCGCGCTTTCACATACCAACAGTGCCGCTTCGGCGAGAAATAACGTTATAGCGGGATCGTTCCGCGCATAGGACCATTAATATTATGCCGAAGGCCAGACCACTCCGGGAGCTGTTAACAGTAGTGTAGTATTCTCCTTGATGTATAAATAGATTACTAATTGCATCAATTTAGCTTTGCCTGTAGCAAATGCCAAACCTATTTGGTTTTACCGGCTATATAAATGCAATGTATAAGTCAATTTTTTCTAGATACTCACCCAAACAGCCTGTTGCAGTGCTATGTGGTGGCTTCGGAATTGGCCAAAGGCAAAACCAAATCACAGTCGACCGGACATGTCGCATTACCAAATCGCACACTGACTCTCTCCGTGGTTGCCGTGGCGATCGCGCTGGCATGTAGCCACAGCGTGATGGGTGCCACTACCATTATTGCGGATGGCATTACAGTGGTCGCGGATGGGAAGGATATTGTGGCGACAGGAAATCGTGCCACCGTGGGGCAAAATTCGATGGGCCTAAGCGCAGGAAATGGCGGAGATATCACCTTCACCAACGGCACGCTCACCACAATCGGTATCGGTGGTTTTGGTATGGCCTCCAATAACGCATCGCTGATTACCATTTCTGACAGCAATGTCAGAACAGCGGGTGCCAGAGCACACGGTATTTACAGTGCCAACGGAGCAAATGTGCTGGCAGATCGCATACATATTTTGACCACTGGTGGCACCGCCTTCGGCGTTCAGACCGATAATGGTTCGCTCACCTTGCACAATAGCACTATTAATACCACTGGTGCCACTGCCCACGGTAGTAGGTATCATCCGGTCGGCCGCTGGCGGCTTTGTTCTCATCTTTCAGGGTGTCCGGACTGATTAACTCCACCTTGCCCTTCAATCCACCGTAAATGCCGTAGTCGTAGGCGGTAATTTTGACTGTTGCAGGTAAACCTGGATGAAGGAAGGCCACATCCGAAGGACGGATTTTCGCCTCGACCAACAGCTGATCTTCGCTCGGGACAATTTCCAGAATGTGCTCACCTGGCTGAATTACCCCGCCCAGAGTGTTAACGCGAATATTTTTAACCGTGCCATTCGTGCCGCAGAAATCTGCAATAAACTACCCCACACCCCGATTTATGCCCTTACCGCCATGAGTAGTTTTGATGCGGCAGAAGACTGTAAAGATGCAGGCATTGATGCCTGTTTGACCAAACCTATCGCCACGGACGCGCTTCGTCAGATTTTGGCATGCTGTACACGTAACAAGGAGATCGCCTGTTGAATCGTGTGATTATTTACGACAGCCATCCTTTGATGGTTGAAGGGCTCTCACGGCCGATGACTGGCCATGGGTATCAAATTACCACCGCAACATCGGATGCAGAGATATTGCTGCATGCGACAATACTTGATAACGCACCACTGCTAGTAATGGACCCGTTGCGCCTTAGTGAAAATCAAATCCGCGCACTACAGGAAAACCGTAGGAACTGTTCAGCGTTTAAATTAATGGTATATGCCAGTACACAAGGGGTGTGGCATGTTATCATGCGGCTAAAACTCCATGCACAGGGCTACGTCTGCAAGTCACATGGTGAAGAACAGTTGATGTTTGCGCTGCGGGAAGTGTTAGCAGGTAAATCGGTATGCCTGCCGCAGAGTCAACCGGGGTCCTCTACAGAAGCTGACGAGGCTCTGCTAAGTTCGCTGACCAATCGTGAGCTGCAAATTTTAAGCGAAGTCGGCGCAGGCAAAACCAATAAGATGATTGCCGATGCTTTGGAGCTGAGTGCCAAAACTGTGAGTACTTACAAGCGCAGCATCATGCAGAAAATGCACACCGAAAAGCTGTGCGATGTAGTCAATTTCGCCCAGCGCAATGGTTTCTAAACCGGGCTTAATGCCCGGTCAGGCATCATCGTCAATGTCACTTAATACTGCAGCTTTCTGCAATTTTTCCTGATAGCGCACTAAGCGCCTCCTTAATGCCTCCAGCATCGGCTCTAATGTGGCTGTGGACACTGCATTATCGCGGCAGGCATTTTCCAGCTTAAGGCAGACATCGGCCAGCGCACCTTGCTGTGCGATGCGGACACTCCCGGCCATACGATGCACCAAATTTGCGATCTCATGACGCTGTGTCGCTAACGTGAGCGTGCTGAACTGATCTAAATCTTCGGCCAGCGTGGTGACCATAAGGTCATGCATGGCGATCTCCATTTCATGATCAATATCACTTAGTTTAGGTGCCTGCGGCTCCACCACCGCCCCCGACGTTTCTTGATGAACACCGATGTCTCGCAGTGCGGTAGCGAGGCTATTGATCGAACAGGGTTTAAACAAACAACTGTTCATTCCTGCCGCCAAGCAGCGTTCGATCACTTCATGCATCGCGTTAGCCGTAAAGCCCATGATCCATACCGGTTGACGGCCCAGATCTTCCTCCGATTCACGAATGATTTCGGTGAGCTGATAACCGTTAATGCCGGGCATATTGCAGTCGGTGATGATCACATCGTACTGGCCTTTTTGCCACAATTGCAGCGCTTCGTGACCGTCCCTGGCCAGATCGGCATGTTGCCTCAACCAGCTCAGCTGCTTGCCGAGTAATATGCGGTTGGCGGCATTGTCATCCACTACCAGCACCGAATGGGAGGGCAGTGAATTGCTGTCTTCAATGGCCTCTTCTACACTGAGGTCTTCAGTGGCAACCATAGGCAGCAACAGCGTAGCGCGAGCACAGGTACCAACTCCAGATTCACTACTGAGCGTTAGGGTGCCACCCATTTTTTCGCAAATCGTCCGGCTGATGTATAGACCCAGTCCTGTACCAGCCCGACGGTTATCGGCCTGGCTAAAGGGACGGAACAGTGCCGCCTGCTGCTTGGCATCAATGCCAATGCCGCTGTCTTGGACTTCAATCACCAGGCAGACCTGTCCCGAGGTATAATCTTTCTGCTGCGTCAGGGTCAGGGACACCTCGCCCTGATCGGTAAATTTAATAGCATTGCTCAGCAAATTAGATAACACCTGTTTGATGCGCAGCGGATCAGCCAGTACCTGCTCAATTTCGTCCTCAGGAAGATGTTTGGTCAGCGTGATGTTCTTATCGATCGCCAGTCCTTGGAAGACTTTCATCAGGTTATCGATTAACTTGCCTGGATGAATCGGCTCAGGGTGGTATTCGAGATGTCCACCTTCAATGCGCGAGATATCAAGGATGTCACCGATCAGTCCCACCAGACTTTCAGCCGACTCATAGGCCACTTCCAGCGCCAGTAAGTCTTGCTGTCCACTACGCCCTTTTTTCAGTGCCATATCCAACATGCCAATAATGGCATTCATCGGCGTACGAATTTCGTGACTCATGGTCGACAAAAATACCGATTTAGCCCGGCTGGAATCTTCGGCGCGCTCTTTCGCCTCGCGCAGTTCAGCGAACAAAGCTTCGCGCTCAGAGATATCCATCCAGCCTGCGATGACGCCAACAACCTTGCCCTCATTGTCGTTAAAAGGCTGGATCCATTGATAAACCGTCACACCAATCGAAGAGTCCGGATTGCCCCACAGGTCATATCGGCGATCCTCAACAATCGGCACCCCGGTCTTGATAACATTCATCAACTGATCGTGATAGAACTCCGCCTGTTCAGGCGTGCGCAGCCCCGGATGTTCAAGCATGGTTTTACCCAGCGCTTCGTCATATTGCACGCCGGTTTCTATCAGATAGCGCTCATTACAATAGGTCAAGCGCCCATCTTGATCACGTAATGAGACCGGAAAAGGCATGCTGGTGACCAACGCGCGCAGTTGAGCCAGCTGCACATTTAATTGACGGCGCAGCTCAGCTTTGCGGCGGATAATTTGACGTTGATAGAGAGCCCACCCCGCGATCAACAAAATCAGCAACACGGTAAAAACGATGCTAGTAATGACCACGGCCTGATAGCGCTGCCAGAAGCTGTCGTAGACCACCAAATCGCTGGGGCGCCAGCGGTTGGCCAGCTCTGCCATTTCTGCAGGTGGAATGCTTAGTAGGACCTTATCAATGATGGATCGTAATTCCGGCTCAGCGCGACCTACGCCAAACGACACCCATGCCGGGGAATTGCCGATAGCACTGACCATCTTTAGCTTGTTCTGAAAGTGGGTCTTGATTTGATAATCCACCATGACCAGAATCCCTATCCCCGCATCCGCACGATGATCGGCGACCATTTTCATCAAATCATTGGTGTTTTGCGCGTTAACTATCTCGATTTCAGGATAGCGGGCGTGAACCACGCCCTCCATACTGGTATTAGCGACTAACGCAAGCTTCTTACCGCGTAGATCGGGCAGCGAATGAATGTCGTGATTGTCTGATCGGGTGGCTAGCGCGAAGGTGCTGCGCAGATAAGGACGCGTAAACAGTACCTGCTGCTCACGCTGGGTACTGGGCGTTAACGATGCAAACATATCCACATCGGCGCTGTTGACACGTCTGAGCAGTTCTTGCGTGGTATCGACAGTCTCAAAGGTAAAGCGCAGACCGGTTTTTAAAGTAACCAGCGCAATAAGATCGCTGACCAGCCCGCGAATAGTGCCGCTGTTATCCACGATGGTCATTGGTGCCGCTTTGTCCGCATTGAACAGCACCATCTTTACGTCCGGATGGGCTACGATCCATTTATGTTCATCTTCAGTAAATGCAGGCATGTTAAGGAGTTGGTTAATACCCACCAGATCCGGTTGCCAGATATGCGCCAGCTCCCCCTTCTCTTCCGGGGACAAGTGACTTAATGCGTCGTTGACCAGCCGCTGAAGATCGACTGAGTGCTGCGCAAACGCAAAACTGATTTTTTTCTGAGGTAGCAGGCTTAACCGTATGATTCGAAGATTGTTGAGGTAATTTTGGCTCAATGAATAGCTGTTACCTAAATAAACCCGGGCGTGACCAAAGGAAACGGCGCTTAATGCATCCTGATAACTGTCATAAATTCGAAAATTTGCGTGGGGGTAGTATTGGCGTAACAAGCTGAGCGGCAGATAGGCTTTGGCTACGGCCACTTCAGTGCGGTCTAAATCTTGCGGTAAAGGCCCATTGTCGTTTTCTCTGATGCCAAGAACAGGCTGTTCTGTGGCATAGCTCTGGCTAAAAATTAGCCCCTCTCCAGCGGTTTGCTCGCTAAGGGAGGGCACCACGTCGACCTCTCCTCGCTGCAACGCATTCAACGTTTGCTGCAACGAGTCATATTGTACAATGCGTAGCGACAAGCCTAGTTGCCACGCAATTAGACCCGCAAATTCAGCGCTTAACCCTTCATACTCATCCCGAACATTGGTCATGCCATACGGTGGCGATTCTGTGGTAAAAACCCCCATTACCAGCTGCTTTTTTTCATGCAAAAAACGCGCATCCTGTTCAGACAACGTCAGCGGCGTAACGCCCTCCGTGGGTGCACGCATCAACAGGTTTAACGGTTTTCCCAGTGCAGGCAGTGCACAAAGAACAAGCAGCATGAGCAGAAAACGAAGCATACACGTCATATCGGTTACTGAAGTAAATTGTTGCGTCGTGCGAAATCAATCAGATCAACCAGAGATTGAGCATTCAGTTTCTGTTTTAAACGGTGTTTGTAGGTGCTAATGATCTTTTCGCTGAGCAACAGTTGCTCACCGATCTGCTTATTACCCATATCTTTGCCAATATTGATCAAGACACTTAGTTCGCGATCGGACAGTTGTTCCAGTAAGGCACTGTCATTAATGCCGTTATCAGTAAAATCTAGGCTGTGGTGCGAAGTCTGTGGAAAAAAGCTGTAACCGCGCATCACCATTTTGATGGCATCAAGCAGTTCACTCATATCATTCGATTTCGTCAGGAAACCATCAGCCCCAGCTTGTTTACAGCGTTGCACAAAATGGCTGCCTGACTGCGATGTCAGGACCAGAATCTTCAATGGCAAATTCAGAGCGCGCAAGCGCTCTAGCACCTGAAAACCATCAATTTTAGGTAGCCCAATATCCAGCAATACAAGATCCGGTAAGCAGTCTCGCGTTTTTTGAATGGCATCGACCCCATTATTTGTTTCAGCCACAACTTCCATATCATTGCGCTCTAGTAACATTTTTACCGCAAATCGGATAACCGGGTGGTCATCCACAATGATGACTTTTTTCATGGAAATGAAGTCCTGATGGCTACGCTAAACAGGTGTTCGCTGTGTTCCCAGGGCGCGCTACACTAGCCCGTTACCACAGAAGGGTCTGTAGGAAATTACTTATGATTAATGGTTCCGGATAACGTTGAACAGCAGATAGATATGCGTTTCGTTATAAAGACACCTTAGATAAAGGTATAACTTAACTAAAGTTTTTGCCAGTAAAAACCTTAAAAAGGTTTCCAATAAATCCTAAAGCTCGCGCAGGTTAATCGGGGGAACCAAGACCCAGCTTGGAGACCAGGCAATTTCTGACTGAGAAGATCGCTTAAAGCCATATAGGCACTGTTGCCTGGCTAGTAGATTTTATCCATCCAGGAATCAAGAAATGAGCAAAACAATCAGTATTCTCACTATTGAAGGCAAAAATATTACGCATACAGCGACTTTGTCAAACATGGCAAAGGGGGCTGCGGTTCACTTAAGAGCGATTCGCGGTGGGAAGTACCTGCTTGTTGCTGATGATAATCAACCCGCGCCTCAGCACATTAAGGTCAAGCGTGTCGGCAAAGATTTATTCATTTTCACTCAGGACGGCGATGAGACTCCAGAAGTGATCATCGATGGTTTCTACGATGCGCAGGGCGAGCTTGCAGGCATGTCCGCTGATGGTAGCTATCACACGTATGTCGATAGCGGCAGCGATCGTGATGCCTTCCTGATGCTAGATGACGGCAGCAGTGATACGCTGATGCTTGGCTCTCAGTCCACGTCTGACCTCAGCGGACTGACTGCAGCAAACGGCGATAATGGCAACACCGCTCTTGCTTTTGGTATTGCTGGCGGCGCACTGGCTGCGATTGGTGCCTTATTAGCAGCCGCTGGTGGCGGTGGCGGTGGCGGTGGTAGTAAAGATGACAGCGGCGCTCAGCAGCAAAGCGGCAATGCCGGCGCGATCGCGGCCCCTGCCCCGGCGGTTCCTTACGACAACACAGCGATTGATGACCGTACCAGCGCAAACGCCCCTATCACCGCTGGCAGCTTAACCAATGACAATCAGCCGCTGCTGTCAGGCAAAGGCACGCCAGGTAGCACCGTGCGTGTTTATGATAATGGACAATTGATTGGCAGTGCGCAGGTTGGCAACGATGGCCAGTGGCAGTTCAAGCCATCCAATCCACTGAGTGATGCGCATCATGACATCAGTTTTAGCGAAGTTAACCCGGACGGCATTGAAAGTGCGCAGAGTGAGCCGATCCGTTTAGATATAGATACTCAGCCTCCGGCAATTCCAGTGGGTGTGACAATTGTCGATGGTAACGGTCAGGATCTGTCCGCTGGCGGTACCAGTGATGCCAACCCGTTGCATGTTGGCGGCACAGGCCAGCCTGGCGATACGGCGCTGATTTACGATGGCGACAAAATTATCGGCTCTGCAGTAGTGAGTGCGGATGGTCAGTGGTCTGCTGATATCTCCCTGCCGGGCGATGGCGATCACAGCCTGAGCGTCGGCTTAACTGATCCCGCTGGCAACGTGGGTGCCACCACGGCACCCATCATCGTTGATTACGACATTACCCCTCCTCCTGTTCCGGCCGATGTAGTGATTGCGGATGGTAAAGGATCTGACCTTTCATCTGGCGGCGCTACCAATACTAACCCTCTGCACTTGGGCGGCACCGGCGACCCTGGCGATACCGCGCTGATTTACGACGGCACTACCCTGATTGGTAGCACCATTGTTGACGCTGGTGGTAACTGGTCAGCGGATATTACCCTGCCGTCTGAAGGCGAGCATGCGATTGGCGTGGGCATGAAAGATCCTGCTGGCAATGAAAGTGGTATCTCGACACCTGTCATTATTGATTTTGATACTACCCCGCCTGATGCACCGGATGCGGGCCATTTGACCGACGGCCACGGCACCGACCTGAGCGCGGGCGGCCTGACCAGCGACGGCAGCCTGGAGATGTCCGGCGCCGGCGGCACCGCGGGCGACATCGTCAAGCTGTACGACGGCACCACCCTGATCGGCTCCACCGTGGTCG
>NZ_JALKOV010000021.1:0-18029 GCF_035783935.1 Pantoea dispersa
CGAGCAGCTTCCTGAGTCTGGCGTTCTCTTCCTCAAGTGACTTCAGGCGCTTAACCTCAGGCACCTCCATGCCGCCATACTTCTTACGCCAGGTATAAAACGTGGCGTCGGAAATGGCGTGCTTACGGCAGAGTTCCAGGGCAGAAACGCCGGCTTCAGCCTCGCGGAGAATACTGATGATCTGTTCGTCGGAAAAACGCTTCTTCATGGGGATGTCCTCATGTGGCTTATGAAGACATTACTAACATCGCGGTGTATTAATCAACGGGGAGCAGGTCAAGATAAAAAAGCCCCTGTTTTACGCGACATTTTAAATAAAGTTTTAAGAACACTATCTCCAGATGAATTAGAATTACTTGCAAAACGTTGGCACCCGAACAACATGATGGTTGTAAACAACTATTGGGGGGAGCATTGAACATTAATCATCTCTTCTGTATCTATTTGTTTGCTTATACTCGTATTAGCAATATTTCGTGCGTTATGGTTAAGACGAGAAGTATCTAATGCGTCCAGTCAAGTTAAAACATTAGAAAAATTGCTAGATGTTATGCCGTTTCCTATTACCTTACGAGACTTAGATGGTCATTTAATGTATTGCAATAAGGATTATTTAAAGATTGTTAATGTCCCATATGAGGAGATAAAAGGGAAAAAAATAACGGACCAACCTCGAAATATAAGTCTTGAACAAACAATTTATTTTCAGAAAAAGGCTGATGAAATAGCCGTCACCGGTAAGTCCCATATTGAAGACCTTGAAATTTCCTTGTTCGATGCGCATGGTAATCAAACCCAATTACTAACAATAAATGTATGGATGTTGCCTTGGTCAGATTCATCAGGGCGTATCGTCGGGATTGTTGCTGGATCATGGGAGGTATCAGAACGAAGCATGTTACTACAACAACTTTCTGAAGCGAGAGAACGAGCGGAAGCTTCTAACCGAGCAAAATCGACATTCCTTTCTACCATGAGTCATGAAATTCGTACGCCAATGAATGCAATTATTGGCATGCTGGATATGGCGATTAAACGCGGGAGACAAGGGGAAAATGATTTACAAGCGCTTGAAATAGCTCTGTAATCAGCCGAAGGATTAGTAGGACTTATCGGCGATATTCTAGATCTCTCTCGTATCGAAGGGGCACATTTGGAATTTCGTCCACTGCAAATGAACTTGGGCGTATTGATTAATCAACTTTTGGTTATTTTCAATGGTCTTGCGATAGATAAAAATATTTATCTAAATAAAATCTTACCACCCAATAATATTGTTGGCACTATCAGCGATCCACTCCGCATCAAACAGGTGCTCTCCAACCTACTGGGTAATGCAATTAAATTTACTGACCACGGTGGAGTAACACTGGAATTATACCAAGAAGTAGATCTTATTAACGGTCAAGTAAAATATGTAATTGAAGTTATTGACAGTGGTATCGGCATTGACGAAGCTCAACAAAATGTTTTATTCCAACCCTTTTCTCAGGCAGATAATCGTCGCGCGGGAACTGGACTAGGACTATATATCAGTCGAAACTTGTGTGAAGCAATGGGAGGGAGCCTTACTCTTAAAAGTGTGAGGAATAATGGTACCCGTGTCAGAGCTGAGTTTTCATTGCCGATTGTACATGGAAATGTAGAACCTCAAAAACTCACTGATAATGTTGTACGGGAGGGTAATCCATTTAATGTATTAGTTGTAGATGATAATGCAGCTAACTGCAAGCTCTTGGCAAAGCAACTTGCTTGATTGGGACATCATACACATATTGCGGCCGATGGTTTTGAGGGTATTGCATTGTGGGAAGAACATAGCTTCGATGTGATTATTACGGATTGTAACATGTCTAAAATGAACGGCTATCAGTTTACTAAGTACATCAGGGAATACGAATTACAGACTGGGCGACCTGCTATTTAAATTCTTGGTTTTACAGCTAATGCTATGCATGAAGTTATTGAACGTTGCCTCGCAGCAGGTATGAATGGTTGTCTTTTCAAACTCTGTTCAATCAATAGCTTATCTGAATCCTTAAATCGGATTGATAATAAATGATTGCGCCATTATATTCGCTCAATCTATTATCTAATGATGGAATCCTTCAACATTACACACATAAAAGTATTAACACTTCATTGCAAAATATTTTTTCGATGAAAAACGTAGTGGGGGAAAATGATCGGCAGGAGTTGGGAGGTTTTTCAAAACACATGACGAAGAGAGAGTTACTTGCGAGAGGCCGAGTTAACTGAATCCTTCCAGATTTTCAAGAATAAATATCATATTCAATCGATTGATATTTCATCCCGTCAAGTAAGTTGGTTAAACCAAATCGGGAAAACGAAAACTGGTTGTTAAGTACGGATAAGCAATTACAATGGCAGTAATACATATATGTAGATTCGTCCGGCATTATCCTAGTCATTGATTTTGGTAAATGCCGTTACTCTGTCAATTAAAACCCATTACGCCGTGCGATATCAACGACATCTCGCATATGATTAGTGCGAAATTTATTCATTATATTACGCTTATAAGTACTAATCGTTTTATTACTTAGGTGCATCTCATCAGCAATCATCTTATTGGTTTTACCAGCTCCAATTTTGCGTAAAACCTGCATTTCCCTGCCGGTTAGACTTCGTAGGGCTGACAAATTTTTTGCGGCGACACTGTCCTGCGGTATTGCCTGTTCTAAATCCATTAGTAGGGGTTGGCGTTGTTCCGGCTGTAGCAGCACTTTACACAGTGCATCTAATGGCTGTCTCTTGCTGAGATATGCTATCCACTTAAGTGGATATGCACGCAGTATGTGATAAACACTATCAGAGCTAGCATAAATTATGATATTTAAATCAATTAATATTTTATTTAACTTACAAAGGCGTGAAAGACAATCATCTCTCATCGAGATCGGATCGATGATAATGAAATCAGGCCTCAATAATATAATTTTATGAAATAATTCGTCTGGATTTGTCGTACTTCCAACTATGCTAAAACCCTCTTGTGATAAAAAGCAACTTAATCCACTGATTACCAGCGGGCTGGTGTCATAAATAACGATTCTTACCGCCATTTCTTTCTCCTTGTGTTGTTCTTTACCATTCCACCACGTTTTCACTCACATAAACACAAGACCTGTCTTTATTAAGTAAGTTTACATTAATTTATTTTAAAATGTCTCATTTTGATTTTTAGCATTAACTTGACTTAAAATTAACAAAACATGTTCTGCTAACTTCTTGACTTCATCTATATTGATAGCCTTTTCGCACGCTAGTTCCAACACCTCACAAGCATTATATAAGTCTTTTTCGTGTAACATAATCGCAGCGCCCCGTAGGCGATGAGCGAGATGGCCACAGGAGATGACATCGCCGTCTATGATAGATTGGCGAAGTTTCTCTTCATCAATCTTATTATGCTCAGTTATTTCCAACTTAAGTTCATTTTTTTTCTGATTTGTAATCCTAGATTTTTTCTTGACAGGGTTCAAGTCAGGAAAATATCGCTGCATCACTGTTTGCAACGCTTCGGGTGAAAGTGGTTTAACTAAGCATTCGTTCATACCAACTTCTAAACAGCGGGTTGTTGTTTCAAAATCGCTCATTGCTGTCAGGCCGAAAATAGTCATTGCTGGGAGTTCGCGTACAGCCTCTTCCTCACGGATAATTCTGGTAAGATTGAAACCATCCATCATCGGCATTGTGCAATCGGTTATCATAAGGTCAAAGTCAGCGTTCTTTTCATTCCACAGATTAAGTGCCTGTTTTCCATCATTCGCTTGCTGGGTGTGATGCCCCCATCCTACGAGCTGTTGTTCAAGTGCGAAGAGTCCAGGGGGGTAGTCATCAACAATAAGTATGCTCAGCTGTCGAGTTGCCCGGTTCATTTTTGTAGGAACATGTTTTGCTGAGGATATAGCGCTGAAATGGAGACAAATCACAGTGCCGTTGCAAGGATCACTCTCAATAATAAGCTCAGCACCATTGGTATTGGCCATTTGCTTACAAGCGGACAAGCTAATCCCAGTTTCCTGCCAATTGCCATTTGAACCAGCATTTTCCGTCTTTTTCGCAAGAACTTCTTCGCTAATTTCACCACTATTCATGACTTCAATAACTAACGGGGTCCGATGCTCGTCACTTTCTTTGCGTCCCTGATAAAGTGCGACCGAGATAGTTTCTCCATTACTGTGTTTAATAGCATTGCGGAGCAGACTTGAAAAAATACGAATTATTAGTAGAGAATCGACATCAAAATACGGTGTGGTCAGCGCAGTTTCGAACTCTAGTTTCAAATTCTTTTCATCAAGCTGCTTGCGATAGAGAGCAATGTTACTCTCTATCAATTGAGGCAGATTTACATTTCTAATTACACCGTGCAATGCTAGATTATCAGCGCGAAAAATGTCAAAGACATCACCAATTAAAGAAAGCAAATTACCAGCAGACTCCCAAATCAAAGGTAGGTTTTCGCTTACATATCCGCTTTCCTGTTGACTCTGTAGTTCAATTTCCAGTAAACCGATAATGGCATTCAAGGGTGTCCGCACTTCATGCCCCATACTTTGCATAAAAGCTGCTTTACTAGCGTTTGCTTGCTCCAAATCGGCGTGCGCTTGCTGTAGCTGGGCAATTAAGGTATGGTTTTCCGTGACATCCAACCACCCACCGATTAAACCACCGACTTCACCACGGCTATCACGCCATGGTACAGTCCATCCCTCCAAATAGTGTTCTTGATCATTAAATAGGAATGGACCACACCAACGCAGAGATTCCCCCATTTCAATTACTTGTTTATATTGTGCTGCTAATTGTTCCTTAATTTCATGCTGCATGCTTTCAATATCAGTGATGGTCCTCCCTTTCAGTTTCGCCCCATCTTCATTAACTGTCTCACTCCAGCACCGATTATAATCCAGCAAATGACCCTCACGATCACGGGCATAAAGAGCGATTGGAGCATTATCGATTAATGTCCTGGTGAAATTTAGCTGATTAGTTAAGGCATTTCTAGAATCCTTCCCCTTTTTTATTGCTGCAAGTAAATTGCGAATCCACACGCCGCTTATTATAATAATAATTACAAGTAAACTGCCCCATAACATTGACTGCAATAAATTCTTGTCACTTAATCCCGGCACTACTGAAGTCTTATACAAGTGCCAAGGCTGCGCTAATTCGATGACATCTTCTGGTGGCAAATAAGTCAATGCCTTAATGACAATACTTAAAGGAATCGAATTGTCATTACCAGAACTCATTACCAGATGTGGCGAGGGTATAGGTACAGTAATCACTATATTATAAATGTTTTTATCACTAGTGTTCACTAAGTATCGAGCAACTATTTGAGGGGCAATGATTCCGCGAACCTTATTATTTTTTAGTTGTTCTAATGCCTGATATAAATCATCAGTCACCGTCAACTCAATCGCCGGATACCACGTATTTAACCATGGAATCAGTGGGTTTTCACGATTAATAGCAATACGCTCCCCCTTCAAAGTATTGAATTCTTCCGGGGGAGTAACGGACCGCTGCATCATGACTACCATCGGCGAGGTGATTAGAGTGGAATCTAACACCCTATTTTTATTGTCATCATTGATATCTTCAAGACGCCAGTTATTGGCCAGTAGCGCGTCAGGGTGAGATTGTTGTAAGCTTTGAACTGTCGTATGCTCATCTGCAACTAACAACATAAATTTCAATCCATAACGTTGAGTAAGCGCATTGAGTAAATCGACAACCAGACCAGCAGGGACACCGTTTTGTTTAAAACTAATTGGTGGACGGCGAGCATCAATAATCACAGGAATTTGCTTGAAGGTTTGCAACCATTGCTCTTCCTTCGCAGTTAGCCCCAATGGATTCCGGGTGATCACGGCCTCACGTGTTAACCCCCAGCCGGTAGCAATACGCATCCTTGAAACTAGCGGCATCTGTTGCAAGGTGCTTTCGATAGCGTCTCGTAGCAGTGGTAGTTGACGATCTATACCAAAACTAAGGTCAAGGTTAGGCAAAACCGAACTAGGTATTAATTTTAACCCCCTAATTTGCTGGTAACGCATCAAATAATTGGCAGTATTTCTATTAATCCATAACGCATCAATTTGACCATAAGCTACTGCATTCATAGCTTGGTCAAATTCAGAGTAATATCGTAGCAAGCTGGCAGGATATTGCTCACGAAGTGATGGTGAGTCTATGTCGTCAGACACAAGACCGAGAATAGAACTCTCCAGTGAAGTATGTGTGTGATGATCACGCTCCACCAATACTGATTTATCCAACAACCACGGCGAAGTAGCTTGGGCTGCCCGGCTCGGCCAGCGGAGTGGATTCCATATTGCAACCATCTGAATTTCTTGGCGATTGAGCGCAGCGAGTGCATCACTACTATCTTCATAATAATGGATATGAAATTTCAGTTTTAGGCTATTTTCCAGCATTGCCAGATAATCTGCGGCTATCCCCTGAAACTGACCATAACCTATCCCTTCGCTTACAGGGGGGTGGGAAGGTCCCCACACGCCAACATTGATGTCATTGTTATCAGCTAGCCAAGACTGTACATCAGTGCTTAAGTTGACTTGAGGAGCATTGACTTCAATGCGAGGTTGCAACTGCAGTTCCTTTGCCCAAAGCCATCCACTGAATAGCAGTGGAGCGATAATCATGACGTATTTGACTGATAAGTGGCGCATGATCGATGTATATTCCTAGTAAGAAGCAGAGCAAAAGGCCCACAATGGCCGATGAAAAAAGTCAATAAAATCAGCGTGATTCATGGCACAAAAGACTGTGTGATTAAGTCACGTGCCAGCTCGTATTATTTTTACATTACAACATTCCTTTTAACTATTATTTTTGACTAAACTTACTAAAAGCTCCAGGCTGAGTCCTGGATGAAGTGTTTTCCTGCCTAATGGATGAGGGATGGGTCCGGTTAGTTAGCTTAACCAAGACCAGGCTGGTAGGAAATTTCTCATTCAAAAGCGAGAATTGCACGCTCGTTTCGTGCTGACACCATTCTGAGGCAACTTATGTCACTTTTTAACGATAAAAAGATACGTATTGCACTACTAGACGATCATCCTATAATCCGGCGCTCCTTGGAAGAGGTCGCAGCCTCTGAACCTGGCATCGAGGTGGTTGGGAGTTTCGGCCATAGCCATGAGTTAAATGCGTTTTTACGTAACAACTCGGTAGATGTGCTTGTTCTTGATTATATTTTAAATCCAGATGAACTAGATGGTCTATCGCTGATTAAACAACTAAAAGCACATTATCCTCAGTTGAAAATATTACTAGCTTCTTCAATTGAAAGTATCGCCGTCATTCGTGCAGCCTTTATGGCTGGTATAAAGGGCTATATTGGTAAACGAGAAGAAGCACCTATCTACTTTAACGCGATTCGTACTATTGCCAACGGACAGCGTTTTATACCGGCGGACATTTCTACAGCACTGGCCATGGTCCCCACAAGAAAACGAGATGAAGGTTTATTAGATAATAATGAGCGAACAGACGGTCAAAAGACACACATTTCAGAACTGAGTCATTTGTTAACTCAACGTGAAGCAGAGGTTATTCGCTGTTTCCTGGATGGCATGGAAATTATTGAAATTGCCGCAAAATTGAAACGTAGCCGTAAAACCATTAGTGGCCACAAACAGACAGGTATGAAAAAGTTAGGCTTAAGCTCAGATCTTGAATTATTTAAATATCGAGATGACTTATTTCGCTAAGCCTGTTTAGCGAAAATGGGAACGATAAGAACCAATCTCTGACGCTGTCACTTACATGGGCAGTGGCCATCATGCAGTATGACACAATCTAACTGAATCGTTCGGCCGCACAGATCGGGATATTACCAGCCACTCGGTATGCTTCGTAGCTCGCCAGAAGAATATAATGCCCTAATCGCGTGGGTTTAACGACGTTTACGAAAGATCTCCTGATCACAACGTATAGCTGCGGCATGCTGCATATGCAGCATGCCGTCTTCAGCCAACATGGGATTGTAAATGTTAGCAAAAGCTGACAGGCGTCGTGCTTAATCACCATGGAAGAGAGGCTGATATCGGGATGCACATTAGAGGCCTTTACGCTGACGCCTTCTAGGTTGAACTGTTCCTATGCAGCTACCCGCATCTATCACCTCAACGGTCTTGACCTGCTGCCCGTTGATTAACACACCGCGATGTTAGTAATCTCTTCATAAGTCACATGAGGACTCCCTCATGAAGACGCGTTTTTCCGACGAGCAGATCATCAGTATTCTCCGCGAGGCTGAAGCCGGTGTTTCTACCCGTGAACTCTGCCGTAAGCACGCCATTTCCGACGCCACCTTTTACACATGGCGTAAGAAGTATGGCGGTATGGAGGTGCCCGAGGTTAAGCGCCTGAAGTCGCCTGAGGAAGAGAACACCAGACTCAGGAAGCTGCCTGCCGAAGCCATGCTGGACAGGGAGGCACTTCAGGTGGCTCTGGGGCGAAAGTACTGACGACAGACCATAAGCGGGAAGCCGTTGAGTTTATGTGTGATGCGACCGGTCTGTCACAACGTCGTGCCTGCAGGCTAACAGGTTTGTCCCTGTCGACCTGCAGCTGTGGGGCTCAGCGTCCGGCGGCTGATGCACATTTATCAGGCCATATCACAGAACTGGCGCTCGAACGAAGGCGTTTTGGGTACCGGCGCATCTGGCAGTTGTTACGTCGGGAGGGGCTTCTCGTCAACCACAAGCGGGTATACCGCATTTACCACTTTAACGGCCTGAGTGTGAAGCGCAGACGACGTCGTAAGGGGCTGGCGACTGAGCGGCTTCCGCTTCTTCGGCCGGATGCGCCGAACCTGACATGGTCGATGGATTTTGTCCTAGATGTTTCGGGATGAATGCCTGAATGAACACTTGTTCAGCGATACTCTTCATGCCCGGAAAATCATTAATGACTGGCGGCAGGACTATAACGAGTCCAGACCTCATTCATCGCTGAAATACCAGACGCCGGCTGAATTTGCAGCAGGCTGGAGAAATGGAAAATTAGAAGGTATACAAACCGACATTACTAACTGAGCGTTTTATCCAATACTGGGGGCAGGTCAGCTATGTTTCTAAGTATCGATGTTTACAGGACATGTCCTGTAGTCCGAACGCGCGCACAAAGATATTATCCATGACTAAAATGTTCTTTCCATGTCAAGTTAATAAGGATATATCAATGTTTAAAAGAAACCTGCTGGTCATCATGTTCGCGCCACTCCTGACGGTATTTGCAGCCTATGCCTCATCACAGCCGTCCATCGGATGTGAAGTCAAACGCCAGGAAATTCAACAGCAGATTGAGTATGCCAACGCCCATAATAATAGCCACCGCGTATCCGGATTACAGAAAGCGCTCTCCGAACTCAATGCTAACTGTACCGATGAAGGGCTGCGGGCAGAAAGAGAGGCAAAGGTGCGGGAAAAAACGCGGAAGGTTGAGGAGCGTCGCCGGGAGTTGAGTGAAGCAAAAACCGACGGGCGAGCGGACAAAATAAGTAAAAAACAGCAGAAGCTGACTGAAGCTGAAGTTGAACTCAGTGAAGCGAAGACAGAGCTGACAAAGTAATTCCGGCAGGCGTTTTGTATTACCACCTGAAGCCATTCTGGATAAGGAGGCGCTTCAGGTGGTTCAGGGCCGAAAGTCCTGACGACAGACCTGAAGCCGGAGGTCGTGGAGGTCGTGGAGGTCGTGTGTCAGGCTACCGGCTGTCGCAATGTCGTGCCTGCAGGCTGGCAGGTCAATCTGCCTTTATCCGGCTTAGCATCCGGCTGCTGACGCGCAGCTGCCTCTGCGCATCACAGGATCAGGATGAATGCTTGAATGAGCACGAGTTAAGAGATGTTCTTCATGCCCGGAAAATAATCAATGACTGGCGGCAGGACTATAACGAGTGCAGGCTTCATTCCTCACTTAATTACCTGACGCCATCTGAATTTGCAGCGGGCTGGAGAAATAGAAAATTAGAAGGTAA
Source organism: Pantoea dispersa (assembly GCF_035783935.1). GTDB lineage: Bacteria > Pseudomonadota > Gammaproteobacteria > Enterobacterales > Enterobacteriaceae > Pantoea > Pantoea dispersa_C. The sequence goes on from NZ_JALKOV010000021.1 coordinate 10,040, forward strand.
ACCGTGACCCTGCCCCGAAATCCTGCTCCATTCAGAAACAGAAGTCCGGCATGATATTCACTCTTCTGAGCGGAGGTTGTGCCGATGCAAAAGTCACGACTCACCGAAGAACAGATTGTCTTTGCCCTGAAGCAGGCTGAACCGGGTACGCCCGTACCGGAAGTATGCGGCAAGCCGAGCATCTCCGACGCCACGTACTACTCCTGGCGCAAAAAGTACGGCGGGATTTCTTCTTCAGAACTGAAGCATATGCGGCAGCCCGAAGAGGAAAACCTTCGCATGAAGAAGCTGGTTGCCGATCAGAGCCCCGACAAGGACGTACTGGTAAAAAAGAGCTTACTCTGGCACAGCTGCGTGAGTGGGGCAGGGATTTACAGACCCGATACGGTGCCAGTGAGAGACAGGTCTGTTTTGCGAGCACATCAGCCCTACCGGTAACGCTCAGTTGCGGTAGACGACAGCGCGCTGCGACTGCGCATCAGGAAAATCACCGAAACCCGGGTTCACTATAATTATCGGAGGGTACATGTCCGACTTAAACGTCCGCGCCGCACTAAATCCGCTCTGAAACGTCAGCCTCAGGGACTCGGGCCGAACGACATATAAGGCATGGATTTTGTCTCTGATGTGTTGCTTGACAGTCGCCGGCTCCGCCTGCTGACGATCATTGACCTCTACACACGTGAGTGTCTGGGGGGGCTATGTTGGTCAGTATTTCCAGTCTGCAGAAGTGGCTGAAATGCTGGACAGCATTGCGCTCAGACGACCATTACCACAATTAATGAAAACAGATAATTGTTTAGAATTTTGGGGAAAAGACTGAATAAATGGGTGTACGAACGCCATATCCGGATTGACTTCTAACGCCCAGGTACGCCCACGAATAATGCTACGGTAGAGTCCTTTAACCGGAGGCTGCGTCAGGAGTGCCTGAACGGGAACTGGTTTTTTTCGCTGGAGGATGCCCGATGCAAAATTGAGGCCTGCCGCATACACTATAACCAGAGTCGTTCCCATTCTACGCTGGGCTGGATGAACCCATCCGAATTCGCCAAAAAACCTGCCGGTTGCCAGTGTAAGCAACAAACCTTTAGCCGGCTATTCCTGATTATGCCTGGATCATTTTAGAGAGAGGGGGCAGAGAGAATTCGGTAATGCTGAATCATCGGTGTTTCAATTGAGATAACTTTGCGTCTTTTTTGAGGGTAAGCTCTATCAGGAAATTTTAATCAGGATTTGATAGAGGCAAGACAAAACTTGTAGTGCTGGTAGTGCCTACGCTGCTAGTATTCTGCTCATGTCATGAACGTGCTGAATCACTAAATTCGTATCCAGGAATAGCTAACCCAGCATCCTAATACTGCTAAAAGCTTGAGGGAAATATCAAAACCGGCAACGCAAAAGATGGGGAAGATGGCTGCTGTATGTTGCCAGGCGGCTAACGCATTGAAGAATGAGAGCTTTTCATAAGAGATGACGCAAAGTGGTAGCGCCCGTAATTAATTTTTTACATGAATAAATCAAGGAGGACTTATGCCATACAAGATGAAAGGTCACCGGTTAATTTCATGGATAATAATTGGTTTGTATTTCATATGCTTTCTTTCTTTTGCTCTATTTGATAATCAGATTGTATTTTTGATTAAAAAACTAAATCATACATGTAAAGCTTTGATTTGGATTTGTTAATTAGATGGGGAGCTTGCAAATATCAATACTTGCTCGTCAGCTACTGATGCTGACCTTACGGCAATTTCATCTAATGTATTGAAGGGGTAGTTTTGCTGATTCATCTTTCTGCGCCGCGGAACCTAATGAATTGTGATACTATTCCCAGGTCACCAACTTCAACCTTATACTATCCTTAAAGAGCTCACGCATGGGGATGTTTCGCGTTAGCGTACGAGATTTGCAGGTCAATCCTGCTGTGTTTCACTTAGCCTGCATTAGCGGGCTTTTTTATCACCTGACTTGGAGTACCATCAGCTAACTACCAAAAATAATAGCCGACTTCTATTCATTTTTTGGGCGAAAGGACTATGTGTAATTTGGACTACTTTTTTCAGCCGCCCGGAATCCAGAGTTCCGATTTGTATGCCTGCTAGTTAGTGCATACTTAATTCTTATATCTTCGTGATAGTTAGGAGGAGCTTTCCAGAGCTGTTCTATAATGAGTATGCAAGAATGTAAAACTACCACGATCTATCATAGTAGATACCAGTTTGCCCACCCTGGTGGGCTTTTTTTACGCCTCGCCCTAAAGAAAATCATCAGGAGGTCGTTAACATTATGAGCGCAGGGTTGCGCGACTTACTCATAATGATAACGTATATATGCTGGTTGGCCCGCTTAGTGCGGGCTTTTTTACGTCTGTTGTTTGGCTTCATCTGAGTGTGCTTCTCCGGTACGTAAACCAATTGCCAGTGGCGATTCGTCGTGTCTTCAGGGATTGGATTCAAGTGTTCAGTTGCTCTGACGGCTCTGTCGCATTAACGCTGGCAATTCAGCAAAAATGGCGCTGCCTGTTTTTCCGGCAGCCTGAAGATAAAATTGCTCCGCAGGAGGCAATCCATCACCCTGTGGATGGTGATATTGCCCCTTGCGTATCATGTGGATTAACTCAATGCCTGCCAGTATCGTCTGGGCCCGGCGAAATGAGTTGAATCCCAGCATGGATCGTATCCGGCGTTTGATATTGCGGTGATCCTGCTCAATCAGATTGTTCAGATACTTGCTTTGCCTGACTCTAATGGCTTCTTCTTCGGGTTTACCGGCGTTGAGTGTAGCCAGCGCTGCCGTGTTGGCGCCGCTTTCATCAATGGTCACCGTCTCAGGTTCATCGTGGTGTCGAATGGCTTTGCGAAAGAAGCGTAATGCCGCGGCAGCATCCCGCCTGGCGGTCAGAAGGAAATCAATGGTCTGGCCCGCAGTATCGACCGCGCGGTACAGATATTTCCACTGCCCCCTGACCCTGATGTAAGTTTCATCCATTCGCCACAGGCGACTCACCGTGCGTTTGTGCAGGCGAAATGCCTTATCCAGTAAGGGGCGAGGCGAATAACCCAGCGGTGAATCGCCACGGATAATCTAGACACTTCTGAGCCGTCGATAATATTGATTTTCATATTCCGTCGGTGGCATCTGATCACTCGAACCATGCCGACGCTTACTGTTATAAAACATTTCGATGTAATCAAAAATATCGCTGCGGGCTTCTTCCCGCGTTCCATAGATCTTTTTCTTTATCCGTTCACGCTTCAGCAACTGGAAAAAGCTTTCTGCAACCGCATTATCGTGGCAGTTACCGCGACGGCTCATGCTGCCCTCCAGGCCTTGTGATTTCAGGAACGACTGCCACTCATGGCTTGTGTACTGACTGCCCTGATCAGAGTGAACCAGCACCTGTTTTTGGGGATTACGCCGCCATACAGCCATCAGCAATGCGTTCAGGACAATGTCCTTTGTCATCCGGGATTGCATTGACCAGCCGATAATTTTGCGTGAGAACAGATCAACAACCACGGCAAGATACAGCCAGCCTTCGTGGGTCCTGATGTAAGTGATGTCCGTTACCCAACGCTCATCCGGAGCATCCGGATTGAACTGTCGCTGGAGCCTGTTGGGCGACACGATACAGGCCTCGCCTTTACGTGCCCGCGGGCTCCGGTATCCGACCTGAGCCTTTATCCCGGCACGTTTCATCAGTCGCCAGACTCTGTTGACTCCGCACTGTTGCCCGGTATCCCGCAGATCCAGATGGATCTTGCGATAACCATAGACGCATCCCGACTCCAGCCAGAACTGTTTAATCTGTCCTGTCAGTCTCAGGTCTGTCTGATGGCGTTGTGAATGCGGCTGCTGAAGCCAGGCGTAAAAGCCACTGGGATGAACATCCAGCACCCGACAGAGCAGGCGAACAGGCCAGCAACAGGTGTTATCACGGATAAAGGCGTACCTCAGTCGGACAGCTTTGCGAAGTACGCCGCGGCTTTTTTTAATATGTCCCGTTCGTCGGTAACCCGCTTCAGCTCTTTCTGGAGACGGCGAATCTCGGCCTGAGCATCTGACTGTTCTTTATTATTGGAAGAATCCGGACCGTATTTCTTTATCCAGGCGTAAAGGCTGTGGGTGGTGATATCGAGACGTGTTGCAACGCTGGAAACAGAATAACCACGATCAACAACCTGTTTGACTGCTTCAATTTTAAACTCTTCGGGATAACGCTTACCGCTCATGGGCACCTCTCTTTAAGCCATCTTAAATGACTCCGAGGTGTCTGTTAAACCCGTGGCGATTCAAATTCCAGATTAAATGCTGTTTAGATTACGAGTAAACAATTTTGTCATACTTTGTTGATGGAGTTAAGGCAATGCTTGTTTAAAAAGCGAAGCGCTGAGCACTTCGCGATATTATGAGATGTTGAATGATTTGCTTGATATTTATTTTTTTTCAGTTTGTGATGTAATTTGTGTCTACTTCATCGAATGGAGCTATGGTCGCCGTTTCCGCTCTGATGAGCATTTCTGCTGAATAAGCTTCAGTAGAAATCAGATTCCACCGTTGAGGCTGCGTAGTAACAGTAAGAGTTTCAATACTGATTGATTCATAAGAACTTAATTGCGCTGGTGGCGGTTCTATATACAATTCTGGCATTGCAGTATCTAGCAGCGTCGAGAGCTTCAAAGGCGTATTCAGGACGTGGTTTGGCTCGGTTTTTATGGTGCAAATATGACCAATTTCAAGTGCAGGTTCGGGCTGTAGTAATGGTATATCTAGTAAAGTGTTGTGATGTTCCTGGGGCAGTACTGATGGTTTAAGAATGAAACCATCCAGCCAGATATCCTGTTCCAGAGTGCCTAGATTAATCGGGATGATCGAAAGATTTACTTTTCCTGAACTGCTGGTGGCAAACTCCGCTTTCATAACAAAGTAATTGCCTTCACGGCTTACGTTCATTTCATAATTTTCGCCACCCACGTTCAGTATAAAGTAGGGTGGCTCGGCGCAATCATCGCCTAATAAGGACATCTGAAATTCATAATGTTGGTTATCGTTCAGCTCAAACTCGTGTGAAAGAAGCGCCTCTCCTTCATGTAATGACTGAGCAGAAAAGTGTAAGTTTCCATCCCCGAGTACTTGCTCAGGGGTTAAGGATCCACCCAACTTCCAGCCATCAAGTGATAGGTTATCAAAATTTGTTACAAAAGATGATGGTGTTGGATATCTTTCTTTTTGACCTTCATCATATGGGATTTCAGCATCATCACCGTGACGTTCAGCAATCACTGAAGACGTAGCGATACCTTCTGAGTATTTTGTGATTGTATGCTCTGCTTTCAGTTCCATCCGATGTGTAATTCCACTTTCCGACTCTGACGTTGCCCGGGAAACTGAAGAAGGTGCACTATCAGTTACCAGAGTAGGAGATATCGGAGTGACTGAGTCAGAGTTAAGGAGTTTTTTTACCCCACTGTCGGTTGAAGTGGATGTTGAGTCCATATTATTTGGGGTAATAAGCGTTCGTTGTTCTAATACTGACTGAGAGAAATCATGGGTAAAATCGATAGTATGTAACGTTTGAGCGCAGCCACTTAGGTGGTGACGAAGGTGATATTGTGCACCGTGACGCTCTTTGGATTCATTACCATCAAGGGAGTTTTCCCCGGTCAGCTGAAATGAGAAGGGTAATTCGCCTATTAACCGTGTTGATTTATCGCTGGTGGCTTGGGAGTGTTGGAGTTTAGTTGCCATTTTTATACCTTTTAACAATAAATACAGTAAATCAATACCGTAAGCATTGAGGATTTTACTAAAGTCAAGTCTTGAATCAGCCAAGCCTGGTCTTGTTTAGTGGTTGACCCCCGTTGTTACTGACTTTGTCAACTTATACGCTGCACAGTAAATGCATTCCGCTGGGCGATTCGGAAGCCGAATCGTCAGGTATTACCTTCATGTATCATCAACTAGCAGATTAGCATGCTGTATCCACAGAGAACCCCTCACAAGACCTCAGGCGAACTGTCACTTATGGGGTCTCTACACTGCACATAACATCTGATTCTTACAACCTCATCAGCGATGACAAAATGATAATCATGTGTAAATTAAAATGTCACTTCGCGACAGTTAACGTGATTGGTGCAGCCGAGCCCAACCAAGACCGTGCTTGTATTTAAGTTTATTACTCGTATGTAAATTTTGATGCTATCTGGGCCGGGATTATTTCACCCAGGCATTCATCCGTTTCGACGGGATTGGATTTGATAGAGTGTAAGGGTCTTTATGAGTCTCATTAAAGTTAACGTAGCGATGGTGGAAAATAACACTATTGTTAAAACTGATGTACTGCGTGCTGAGAAAGCTGGTACAGCGGTAAAAATTAAAGCTGTGAAAGGTGCAAAATATATTTTAGCCGAAGGAGAGAAAGGCTACGCGCCAGAAAACATTACAGTTAAGCGTGTAGGTAAAGACTTACACCTGATGCTGGAAGGGACTGACGAAACCCAACCACAGTTGATTATTGAAGACTTCTTCGTTAATTCAGGTGAATTAGTTGGTAAAGCAGAAGATGGTCAATGGCACGAGTTTATCTCTTCTGACGGTGATAGTAATCACGAAGCTGCATTTCTGATGGATGGTGAATCCTCGGCATTAGTGCTGGGGACAGGTGTGATTGGTACACTTGATGGCTTGGCGCTGGCTCCTTTTGCTCTTTCGCCTGCACTTCTTGCGTTAGGAGCTTTGGCCGGCATTATTGCCGCTGCTGGTCTTGCAACTGCTATTGTTCATAACCGCGATAAAGGCGGCGAACATAGTGGAAGCGATGACGAGGGCAGAGGCGAAGCTGGAGACGGAGGCACCATTCCGGTCATTAAAGCCCCAAATCTAAATGAAGTTATTGATAAAAAAGGTGATTTTCAAGGGCCCATACAGAATGGTGGGCTAACAGATGACAACAAGCCAACCTTCGGTGGTACCGGCACCCCTGGCAATACCATTATCATTCGCGACAAAGGCGAAGTAATTGGTTCAACTATCGTTGGTGAAGACGGTAGCTGGACATGGACTCCAGAAAATCCACTGCCTGATGGTGAACATAACATCACTCCCGTAGAGCGTGATGAGCACGGCAATGAAAGCGCGCCCGGTGAAGATTTTGTCGTTATCATTGACACAGATCCACCGGCACGTCCAGAAATTGGCCTGGTACTTGATGACGTTGAGCCGAAAATGGGCCCTATCGCTAATGGCGGCTACACTAACGATGACACTCCGACATTCAGTGGGGTAGGTCAGACATCGGGTGATACCATTATCATTATTGATAATGGTAAAGAGATCGGTTCGGTGATTGTCGGCGAAGATGGCTCATGGTCATTTACCCCAGATGAGCCGTTAAAAGATGGCGAGCACAGTGTTGAAATTATCGCCCGTGACCCAGCAGGTAACCGTTCTGAGTCATCAGATCCTTGGTTGATTATCGTTGATACTGAAATCCCTGGGAAGCCGGGAACTGGCACCACTCCAGGTCTCGACGACATCATCGATGATGTCGGTCCAATCACGGGATCTATTGCTAAAGGCGGCGTCACTGACGATAGCACTCCAACACTTGAAGGTTCGCATCAGCGCCCAGGTACAATCATTACTATTATCGACAACGGTAAAGTAATTGGTAGTACCGTGGCCGATACAAACGGCGGCTGGCGCTTTACCCCCCCGGAATTGCCTGAGGGTAATCATAACTTCTCAATCATTGTTGAAACCCCTACAGGTTATGTCTCTCCGGAGTCTGATCCATGGTTAGTTGTTATCGATTTGCAAGCACCGGATGCTCCGGTGATTAAAGAGATCGTTGACGACCAGGGCGCGGTAACCGGGCCGATCAATAACGGCGACACCACCGACGATGCGCAGCCGAAAATCAGCGGTACCGCAGAGGCGGGCAGCACGGTTATCGTCTACGACAAGGGTGTGGAGATCGGGCGCG
>NZ_JALKOV010000022.1:0-16627 GCF_035783935.1 Pantoea dispersa
GTCCGCACTCCACGCTGAATTATCAGACGCCGTCTGAATTTGCAGCGAGCTGGAGAAAGGGTAATTCTGAGAGTGAAGGATCCGACATTACTAACTGAGTTTTGTATTTAATCCGGGGGGCAGGTCATGTATCAAAGGCGACAGCACTTAATGCTTCTTGATAGTTATCAGATATTTGTATTTGTGCTTGTGGATATTGTTGCTTTACATCGTTCAGTGGAACGTACCCTTCTACCATCGCCACTGACACTCCCGCTAAATCGCTAGGTAACGGCGCTCGGTCAGAAGATTTAACCGCAAGAATCATTTTCTCTTGGTAGTAAGGAAATGACATGACATAACGCTGGGGAAGCTCTGTAACAGTGACTTCTGGGATTACATCGATCTCACCATTCTTAAGTGCGCGCCAGCGCTCCTCGCTATTCTTAAACTGCACTAACCTTACCTGCAATCCAAGTTGAGCTGCAACTAAACCGATATAGTCAGCATTTAGCCCTTCATATTCCTTTGTGAGCGTACGTAAGCCGTAAGGTGGAGAATCATATGTAAGAATGCCCATTATCAAAGTCTGCTTACGAACCAGCCAGAGCCGATCTTCCTCAGAAACAGGTAGTTGCTTCACATCGGATAAAGGTGCGTGAGTTAGTAACCCCCACGATTCAGCCTGAACCTGCGGGATGGAAAAAAGCACAGAACACTGTAAGAGCAGAAGTATGGTGCTTAGATATTTATTCAATCAGCTGGCTCCTACGTGCAAAGCCAATCAGATCAACAATTGATCGTGCGTTAAGCTTGGCTTTCAGCCGTTGCTTGTAAGTACTTATAGTCTTTTCACTCAGAGACATTTGTAGGCTGAGCTCTTTGTTGCTCAAACCGCTAACCAGTCCTTTGAGCACACTGAATTCACGTATAGAAAGCTGTGACATCAATCGGTTAGTTTCAACTTTCTCAGACTCTTCCAACTGCCATTTTTGCATAAGTTCTGACGGTGGGAAATAATTATAGCCGCGTTCAACAATTTTAACCGCTTCAATAAATTCTAACAGACCAACTGTTTTTGCTACAAAGCCATTGATACCCATGGCTTGACAACGTATGATGGTTTCTTTGGATGTTTTAGAAGTGAAAACTAGGATTTTAGGCGGGTCATAAAGGCTACGTAGCTGTTTTATCACTTCTGTACCACTTAGTCCTGACAAGCTAATGTCCAGCAAGACAAGGTCTGGTCTCATTTTCAGCGACATACCAATTGCATCCATGCCATTACCAGTCTCACCAATAATTTTATGCCCTGCTTTCTCAAGTAACATCCGAATTCCAACACGAATAACTGCATGGTCATCAGCAATCAAAACATTCAGCATTATATTCTCCCAGAGGAATGGTTTTCATATAATACCTGCGTTTACTGACGAGGAGTGTGAGAAAATTTGCTTAATACCAAAACCAAGACCAAACCCTAGTGGTTGCAATTTCGTTACCATCTTGTTCGAATGCCAAGGTTAGTGTAATAATCATAAGCGTCTTTACCACACCTTATATGCTGAGGGACTTTGACTTATAATCAATTGTTCACACTACAATAAACCCTTTTCTTTAGTTCTTTAGCTGCAACAGACGTTACTTCAGATATTCAGACCGATTATATGGGGGATTTACTTTTTCTCTGGTTCATTTTTGGCAGGTCTATGAACCTCACTCGGTTTATAAGACATCTATGAGTCATTCAAGATTATTTAAAGGAGTGGTGCCCATTAGCGTTAAGCGTCACCTCGAAGAGTTCTAAACAGTTTGTTGATCTTGGCCATTCCATTGCAAGCATCGCTCACGTTTTTATGTCACCACAGCACCTTTGACTGGATTAGAAAGAATGTCTCTGACTCGTTAGCCAAAAAAATTCAGACCGACTCCCAGTCTTAGTACCGTTTATTACGCGGGTTATCGATATAAAAAAACCGTAGTGTACTTCTCAAAACTGCCACCTGATGTGCGCATTTATCCGTGACAACAATCTGTGCTGGCCTGTGCATATATTTCTACGAGCTCTGGATGTCCATACCAGAGTAGCCGTGTTCATAGCGAGATCTGGCAAACCAAATGCTGACCTAGTAGACCTAATAATACTGGCTTGAGTCTATAGTTATCGCAAAATCCACCACAATCTTTTGACACCGGGCAAAAGTGCGGGGTGGTAGTCCAGCCCGCCCTCCATGTTATCCATCCAGACGCTGGTACGCTGCAGGCGATCCGCCGTGCGCACGTAGAACATCAGAATCCGGTCGACGTACTGGATTAGCGTGTCATCGTCCAGATCGCTGGCAAACAGTTCCGCATGGCGCGGCTTCATGCCGCCATTGCCGCAGACGTACAGGTTCCAGCCGTTTTCCGTGGCGATGACCCCGATATCTTTACTTTGTGCTTCCGCACATTCGCGGGTGCAGCCGGACACCGCCATCTTGATCTTATGCGGTGCGCCCAGGCCCTTATACCGGTTCTCCAGCGCGATGTCGAAGCGGTAGAATCCTGCACGCCATAACGGCACCAGGTCGAGCCGACGCAGAATTTTACCGTACGCAGGGATTTTCCGTAGGCATGACCGGTTTCAAAACCGGCTGCCAGCAGGGTTTCTCAGATAGCAGGCAGCTGGTCCAGCCGCGCACCAAACAGATCGATACGCTGGCCGCCGGTAATTTTGGTATAGAGATCGTAACGCGCGGCCACTTCGCCGATGGCAATCAGGCCCTGTGGCGTGATCTCGCCCCCCGGCACGCGCGGTACGACCGAATAGGTGCCATCTTTCTGGATATTGGCAAAGTTACGGTCATTCGTGTCCTGTAAAGGTAAGTGTGCCGGTTTCAGCAGGTAATCGTTCCAGCACGAGGCCAGCAGTGACCCTGCCAGCGGTTTGCATACCTCGCAACCACAGCCCCGCCCGTGGCTGGCCAGCAGCTCGTCAAAGGTTTTGATGCCATGAATCCGGATCAGGTGATACAGCTCCTGACGGGAATAGGCGAAGTGCTCGCAGATGTCTTTTTTAACGGCGACGCCGAGGTTTTCCAGCTGAAACTCCATCACCTTTTTTACCAGCGCGGCGCAGCCGCCACAGCCTGTTGCGGCTTTGGTGCAGCTTTTTATACTGGCCATATCGCCACAGCCACTCTGCACCGCATGGCAGATATCGCCTTTACTGACGTTATGACAGGAACACACCTGGGCACTGGCCGGCGCACCATTCAACACAGGCAAAATCAGCGTCTCCGCTGCCGTCGGCAGCGGCATGGCGTTTAACATCATTTGCAGGAGCGTGGCATAGTCGCTGCTGTCTCCCACCAGCACGCCGCCCAGCAGTCGTGCATTGTCGGCGCTAACCACGATCTTCTTGTAAATGCCTTTTGGCCCGTTGGCCCAGTGGTAGCTCAGGCTGCCCGGCGTTTTGCCGTGCGCATCGCCAAAGGAGGCGACTTCTACGCCCAGCAGCTTCAGTTTAGTGCTCATGTCGGCACCGGTGAACTGCGCCGGTTCGGCCGCCAGATGCCCGGCCAGCACACGCGCCATCTGGTAGCCAGGCGCTACCATGCTAAAAATCTGCCCGTTCCACAACGCGCATTCGCCGATAGCATAAATGTCGCTGTCACTCGTCTGGCATTGATCATTGATGGTAATGCCGCCGCGCGGCCCCACGCTGATGTCGGCGCTCCGGGCCAGCTCATCACGCGGGCGGATACCGGCAGAGAACAGCACCAGATCGGTGGTCAGCTCGCCGCCATCGGCAAAGTGCAGCACCAGACTGCCGTCAGGCTGGGTGGCAATCTGTTCGGCCTGCTTCGAGGTATGCACCGTCACGCCCAGCGAGTCGATCTTTTGCCGCAGCATCAGCGCCCCGCCGTCGTCCAGCTGCACGGCCATCAGGCGCGGCGCAAACTCAACCACGTGCGTCTCCAGCCCCAGCTGCTTCAGCGCATTGGCGGCTTCCAGCCCCAGCAGCCCGCCGCCGATCACCACGCCGCGCTGACTCTGACGGGCACAAGCTGCGATGGCATCCAGATCGTCCAGCGTGCGTTAGACAAAGCAGCGCCCGGCGTCATGGCCGGGTAACGGTGGTACAAAGGCGCGGGAGCCGGTGGCCAACACCAGCTTATCCCAGGCCAGCTCACGTCCCGCGCTGTCACGCAGGCTGCGCTGCTGGCGATCGATCGCCTCTACCCGGCAACCGCTGCACAGTTCAATTGCGTTCCGGGCAAAAAAATCCTCGCTCACCAGCGACAACTCTGTTGCCGTTTTACCGGTGAAATACTCAGAAAGGTGAACCCGATCGTAAGCCTGATAGCGCTCTTCGCCGTAGACCACAATGTGATAATGCTGATGCAGGTTACGGGCGACCAGCTGCTCCAGAAAATGGTGGCTGACCATGCCGTGATCCAAGACGGCTAATACAGGTTTCGTTTGGCTCATCACAGGGTTTCCTGCAGCCAGCGGCTGCGTTTCAGGTTCATCAAGGCCGAACAGCGTATTCACAGAAACCGGTCCGGCATTATGGAGTTGGTTCAGCAGCGCGCCACTTCGCTGCCAGTCGCCATACAGCAGCACGCCGTTCAGTCGGCCGTCTTTGAGGAACAGGCGGCGATAGTGCCCGGCGATCGGGTCAAAACTGGTGACAGACGGGGCTTCGCGAACGTCACCAGCGCTAAACAGGGAAATGCCGCTGACTTTGAGATGGGTGCCCGTGGCCGCACTGTAGAAATCTCCCTGAGGCCGATCGGCCAGTTGCGCCGCCAGAATCTTTGCCTGGGCCAGACAGGGCGCGACCAGACCGAAGGTCTCGCCGCTGATTTCACAACATTCGCCTACGGCATAAATTCCGGCGTGCGCAGTGCGCAACTGGCGATCCACCAGAATGCCGCGCTGACAGGGAATACCGGCGGCCTGCGCCAGCGGCTGCCAGTGGTGTAAAACCGCCTCATCGGCAAACTGCTGGAAGGTCGAAAAGCTTTGTTCCTGGGCTTCAATTAAGGCCACCATGGCGCTGCGCTGCTCCGCGCTAAATTGTCCGGCAGCAAAGCCGGCCGCTCCCAGGGCGCGTTCCTGTCCCGTCAGCTCTTTGCCCTGCATAAAGCTGAACAGCGCAATGAGCGCGCGGGTAATGTCAGGATGGCTGGCGGTGTCGGCGGCCTCAAAGACCAGATTCAGTAAGCTACGGATAATGGTACTGAACGCCGCAACGGCCTGCGCGTGCGCGATCTGCTGTTGCGTAATCTGCTGGCGCAACGCCGGTAATCCAGCCAGGGCCTGCAGCGCGGCGGCGATCAGGTTACAGAAGCGGCTGTATCCCGGCTGGGCTTCAACCCTGGGTAAGGCCTGGCAAAAATCCCGTTGGCAGCGCGTCACATCCTGCTCACTGGCGAGCCGCTGCTCGCCGTAAAGCCTGCCTTCTGAACATATCCACAGATTGCTCGCCCCCCGCTCGCGCTGAAGCTGATGCACCAGCTCGCTGACGGTGGTAATGAGTTTGCCGGTCTGGCGAAGGCGTTGCAGGCTGGCAATATCGCTTTGCCTTGAGGCCTGTAACCAACTCAGTGCGTCATCCATTGCTCCCCCACCCTTTGATGCCAAAAAGTAAGTCAAGCAAAAGCCGTGCCGTTTTCTGATCACCTCTTTTCTCTTCGAGACTATTTGTTATCAACCCACCTATCTTTCCTGTCACCAACGATGCAAAAGTGAGCTAACCCAGCCTGACAAACAGGCAGGGCCGTTTTATCTGAAAACCTCACCGTCTGTAACCCTGTCGATCTCATTCAGCACCCAAAAAATATCAGTGGCATCCGGCACGCAAATGTTCCAGTGCAGACTGCCTTCGAACTTAGCTTCACAAGGCCACAGCGTGTTACCGCTCCGCAGCATTTGCAGAACGCTTTTGACGGTTTCCGGAGACTCAGTACCGAAGAAATTCAGGCAGAACATAAACATATAGAACTGTCTGTTGAGGAGGGAGCTGAACAGACCCGCCAGAAAGAGGATAAATTCACTACTGGTTTCGGAGAGGGCAAAGCCTGCTGACTGAGAGTGTTTATCTTCCCGCACGTTGCCCGCACAGCCCATCACCTCAGCGACCTCGAAGACAAGCCGGTGGGCCATATCCTGCAGATGCTTGATATCATCCTGGAGTGCCGGGATGTACCAGATATCTCTGACGGGCTCAAGGCCGGTTGCAACGGAGGAGACTGACCTGACTGACGCAGCCAGAGGGTCATTTTCCTCACCAAATGCTGATAACAGTGTACCCTGACTGAAATCAGGAAGATAAATGCTGTCCGTGTCAGCCGTTTCACCGGTAATGACCGGCCGGCCGGCGCACCGGCAAGAGGCTCAACCTGATGGGCATTTAATACGCCCTACTGCTGGCGCGCGCACCCTGCCCTCATCCGAAAAAACTTCAGCGTCGTGATCGAACGCACCGTTCGCGAGCTCAACGGTGAATAGTGCATTCACCTAAAGGAGTTTGCGCCGGCGAAATAGCAGATCGTCTGCGGCCGGTAATTTGAGGAGCGCATCACGACAAAGGTGGTCACACAGGAGCCGCTGGGCTTGATCAGGGGACGATATGATCGCTCGACCGAATCTGGCCTGACGGGCGATGCTTTATGAAGGCCGGCATTATACTCGATGACTATAAACCGAACGGCGCCAGTCAGCTGAACCTGTTTGATGAGGATAAGCCACGGGCAAACAGCGCGCAGCTGATGAAGGTGCTGGACGGCATTAATCAGTCCGGGATGAGGCACATGTAGTTTGCCTGTCAGGGTGTCAGCAATGAGTGGCAGATGAAACGCGAGATGCTTTCGCCGGCATGGACCATGCGCGGGGATGACATTCCAGTTGCCCGCTTATTATAGCCGGGCGAGCAAACGGAACATCGACTGTTTTTTTCAGAGGGGCCTGTATGAAATATTTTTTACCGGACAGGCCCTAAAGCCAGGCATCACACACTTGTTTTGCGTTACTAACAGGGTCAGCGCTCACCTGCACTTGTCGAAAAAATGCGTCAGGCGTATTTCCGCTAACGCACCTTCCGGTATATCAGCATCAGTCAGAGGATAAAATCGACGTGCTCGCCGCCAAGCATATTAACTCCAATCGTCAGCTGACCGCCAAGGGCTTCAACATAACGTTTGAGCGTGGCAATTTTCAGATCTTCACCGCGCCCTTCAATAGCCGCTACGGAAGGCTGTGCAATACCCATGGCTTCAGCCTGCTGCTTTTGTGTTTTCGACAGCGCCTCACGCAGTTTATACAGCTGAGAATCAAGTCGCATTGCCGCGACTTTTTCATGTACCTGAGTAAGTTCATCAGGTGTAAGATCAGCCATCAGGTGATCAAGCGTTTTCATTTCCCGCTCCGTTTCAGTTGTTCCAGATGTCGGTGGTACTCATCTTCTGCTGCTTTGATCATGGTCTTGTAGAAGCGCTTTTCATCAGCGCCTTCTTTATTACCCGCACACAGGACAATGGCTTAACCCATAGGGTCAAACACAAAGAACTCTTTTACGGGCCGCCCGTTGTTCTGCACCCTCAGTTCTTTCATGTTCGGGATTTTTGAGCTGTACGGCGTATCCACATGGGGCCGACCAAGATACGGACCTTCCTGCTTCAGAAGGTTCAGTGCGGCAAGCACATCCAGTTGCATCGCTCTATCCTGCTCTTTGAGCCATTCCGCGAATAAATCCGTGGTATCAAGGAGCCACACAAATTCACCTTTATATATTACAGCCTATACAGCATATATATCATAGTCTATTTTTTAATATTGCCCTCTGTCTGCCATAGCAAAAATTATTTATAGCCAAGCTTTCATTCCCGAGCAGGCGGCAGGCCGTGCCGTATAAATGCAATATGCCGATAATCAGCCCGGCTGAATGTGATCAGGCCCCGGCCAGCTAAATACCTGGCCTGTCATAAATGCATAACTCTCAGATTGATTCTTTGCCTTGCGGTGCGTCATTAAGTCCGCCGTGACTTTCTTCGTTGAGGTAGTGAGTCTCACTCTGATCGATACCGGACAGCAGATGCGCCAGCTTTTTGCGGCCGAGGGGCAGGTGTGAAGCAGGAGTAAGTGTCACTGTCTCACCCTCGACGGTGACGTTCAGCTGGATACCAGGCGTCCAGCCGGCAAGGTCAACCACATCATCCGGAACAGTGATGACTAAAATATCATTCTGCTGACGTAAGGTTAGGTCTGTCATATTTCCTACTCTCCTCCCCTCCCCTCTGACAGCGCCCGTCGTCAGATTATCGGCATCAGACATTAACGTGAGCTTAATAAGGCCGGTTCTCAGCAGCAACAAGGTCCTATTACTTACTGTATGCCTGCCCAACAAAGTGATCTGAAGATACAGCGCAATTCTTTCCAATACCAGAAACATGCGGACTGGTTAAGTGAGTGTCCCGTTTATCATTATGGAAGGGAATTTCATGTTTACGACATCATTCTAGCCTGCTGCTAAATCATATCACATTCATATGATGGATATTCCTCTGCCAGACTCACTTTCTCCCGCTGTACTGGATCTTATCCATCAGGCGACCCGTCTTGCCGATGCGGCAAATCATATCCATCCAGTTTCCACGCGAACCGGCACCACATTGCTTCAGTCCGTTGAAGAAAAGCTCAGCATTATCTGTTTTAAGCTCGCCCGGGATTTTACTGACCCGGACACCCGAAAAGCATTGCAACTGCGCGCTGATGTACTCTCAGATCCCCTTACCGCAGGCGAACTGCTCTCGCAGATAGCCGGTCTTGATGAACAGGAGCTGGTGCAGGGTATTGGCTATATGTCGACATGGGCGGGAAAATCCAGGGCACAGCATTATTCCGCATGGTTTGCATTACCTAATCGCGGACTGCAGGAAGTTTCCGATGTGGTGGACGAACTTTTTTCAGATAACCTAGCCTTGCTGCAGCGCCAAATTGATGAGGGGCTAATTGCCCTACCCGGCTGCTGCTACAAAATCGTTGACCTGTTCGCGATTGCCGGCGAAGCCAACAGCTATCCAAAACATTTTGCTTATTTCTACTCTGTAAACGAGGGCATCAAGTACGCGTCTCAAAAACGCACCGTCGTGTTTGCAAATACATATCTTAACCTCTTCGAACGCTTCGCCAGAGCCCAGGCTTTTCTTCTCGGCTGGCAACAAAATGTTATTCCGGAAAGCGGCATTTGTGCCTGTCACTTGATTGCGTTTTTCAGATGTCACGATTTGGGACATTCCATTTTCATTGAAAAAATGAGGTTCGGCAGTCTGAGATAGGTCATCATGACCTGACTGGCACATCGTGGTTTCTGCGCGGGTTCTTTATTGCGGGTATGTTCTGGCCATTCGTGCTATGCCTTGTTGGGAGCTTCGGCGGCAGAATGCTTGGTCAGCGGCTGCTTTAATATTCCTGCATCGCCTCGACTCTTATCTTCGGCTATTTTGCGCTCTAATTCATTGTGTGTCAAGGTAACGGGAATTTATGATGGCCTGAGCAGACCTGCGAAGCACAGTGATGGGGCGTCGTCCCCATTACTTTGCGAAAGGTATCAATGAAATGACTCTGATCGTAAAACCCCGCATTATTGCTCCATCAAGTTCATGCTGTTTCTGCGAAATAAGTCACGAGCGTGATGATAGCGAAATTACATGTGGTATTGCTGGGGCAGCAGGGGCGACATACATATTTTCCGGATATAGATGGCTGATAGTTACCGAATTATATTCGATAAGCTGTGACCATGGTCCCAATAAGTTAGTTTACTGAACGCGATATTCTGCAACCTGATTTTTGCCATACAGTCTGAAACCTGTCGTACGCATTTGAAAGATGATAAGGAGTAAGTGGGCCGGTTTAAGACCCATTCAATCAACTCTTGCAATTATGCTGCCGGCTCTTCTGCTTAACGCAGCCCAGTAAAGTAGATGCACAGCCACCGTACAGAGCGCACAGGTAACTCTTTGTGAAAAATAGTGATTTTGGTTTCGTTCAACATCTCGTGATTTCTTATAATGAGGAGTGAAACCACATTCAACTGGGACCATGGTCCCAGTCACAACAATGTAAGAAATCCGGTGTTTCATTCGACGTTTTTTATATCCTCACAATGCGAGAATCATGGTTCAACACCTAATCCTAATGGTGAACTGTTAATTACAATCACCATTAAATATGGCTGGGACCATGGTCCCAGGTCTTAACCGGTTGGTAGCACCGGCGTAGCCAGTTCGAGGGTCTTAGATATAAATGTGCTTAATGGTTGCGCATTGGAGCAGGACTGTTAGACAGGCATCGAGTGAGGGCATTTACCCGGTTAAAGTATAAAAAAGGACGTCTGAACGAGGTGGGACCATGGTCCCAACTTAGCAACTGGTCGTAACCACCTTTTTAAAAAACAATGTAATGCGCTTCAAAGCACATGATTTTGCTCTGATGCACCGCCATAAGCTGCACAACTTATGGCCGATAAATTTTGAACAGGGCTGGGACCGTGGTCCCAATCAGCTTTAAGTCTGAGAATGCTAATGGAACTAAAGTAGTAGTAACAAGCTGAAGATACGGATTTATGATTTGAAGAATGAGATGTGGCGGTTCAGACAAATGCTGAACTCCAGTCGCGCATGTGCACTGTTCGTGTCTTAAAGATGATGACGGCTGAAAGGTGAAAACTGAATCCAAAGACAGACTGTCATATGAATTGGTAACGGGATGGGGCTCAATTGTTTATCAGCATTGCCGAAGTTTGTAGTAAAACAGATGGAAACAGTAAACTGGGACCATGGTCCCAGTCTGAATTTACGTGCGGCGGCGGGTCAGTAACTCTTCAAGTTGAACGATAAGATCTTCGGAAACCTTAGTTCTGTCCAAAGTGAAAAGAACTTTTTTGCCCTTATACTGCGCGGTCGCCCCCGGACCAAGCTGTTTCTTTTCAGCGGACACACGGGCAGGAGAGGTGTCTTTCGTCAACGCTGCGGTGAGCTCCTGTAAGATATCATCCGCGTCGTAGAGCAGACCATTCTTTCGGCCCGCTAATAGGGACTGTGTTTTTTCGGCAAGCAGTGCATCTTTACCTTCAGACGCCCGGTACAACTGTTCTCCCGCGCGAGCGGAGAGTTCACCCGGATGTGAAAAAAGCGAGATCACTTCTTGAGGCAGCTTGGAGGTATTAACGCAGCGCGTAATGATTTTTCTCGATATGCCTTCCGCGTCAGCCAGCGCGGAGATGTTGTTCGCAAACTCTTTTTCCAGCCGCAGCGCATAGCGTTTACCTCTTTCGTACGCGCTGGTCGGCCGGTAATCATTGCCGAGCTTGCACAGAGCATCCATCTGCTCATCATCAAGGTTACCAACCAGAACGCGATATTCAGACGAAGTAAGGATCGCCGTCATGCGGCGGCGGCTGCCGTCCGCCACTTCAATCCCTTCCTTCACCTCCCGACCAAACGCAGGGGTCTGCTGTCCGTTTAGTAAGAAGGAAGGTATCAGATCATCAAGGGCGTCTTCGGTTAGAAACGCTTGAACGCGTTCATTGCCGGCCCAGACGCGGGTGGTCTTTTCCACCTGTCCGGCGGCCACGGTTTCAAGCGTGAACTTCACATCACGGCCGCATACCGGCAGGACGATGGTATTTCCCTTGGCCATGGCGCCGACGCGTGCGATTAGCGAATCTACCATCGGTGCGGCAGGCGCGGCGGCAGGTATGGTGGCCGCGGAGGAGGGCGACGACTTTGGAATTATAGGTGCACGTTTCATCAGCGAATCTCCCAGCGAGGCTTGATCAGACGGTCAAAGATTTCATTGCAAACGGGCTCCCAGATCGCCAGTGCGTTGCGCCACGCGCCAGTTGAAGATCGCTGATCAATGGCTTGCTCAAACACAGTACGCATTCTTATTTGTCCTTTACCAACCTCATCGGTTTCGCGCACCACATTTTTCAACACCATGCTGCCCCAAGCGTCGCGGATTTGTTCTTCCATCCAAGGCGACTGCGAGCCATTATTGTTACTGTATTTGGTGAGCAGGATTCGAACGTCGGGCTCGAATCCTTGCAGATCAACATTCTTCAGCAGGTCGCGGAGCATGTCAAAGAACTGCAGGGCAGAGGTATAATCAAACAGTTCCGCCGGCGTAGGCACTATCAGCACGTCCGCCGCGCACACCACGTTGATAGTGCCAATGCCGAGGTTGGGCGCACTGTCGATCACCACCACGTCATAATCCTGAGCCACTGACTCAATTGCGAGGCGGAGCATCATATGCGGCTCGGTGGGCAGTTTACCCTCGTCGTAGCAGCCCATGAGCTCAGTTTCAATACGGTGCAGCGCTAGACAGGACGGAATGATGTCCAGGCCGGGCCAGCAGGTCGGTCGGATGGCGTAAAGGGCATCGTCACGTTCGCCTAGGTAGAAAGGCAGAAGCGTGTCATCGGCATGGATGTGCAGGTCAGGAACCCAGCCGTGATACATGGAGGCCGTGCCCTGTGGATCGTTGCCTTCAACAAGCAACACGCGCAGCCCCTTGAGCGCTAGGTCCTGTGCCAGGTGCACTGACACAGAAGTCTTGTAGACTCCGCCTTTGTGGGCCGCGACAGCAATCACAGGAGGGATGCTTTCATCGGGTCTGCGCAGGCGAGTCCCGAACACATCCCTCATGTGATTGATCTGCTCAATGGTGTAGCCTACGCGCTGCTCCACGCGGCCGCGCATCTCAAGGTCAGGGTAGGGCAGGCGTCCAGCCTTTTCCGCGTCGCGTATGGCTTGCGGTGACACGCCGATAAGATCGGCCGCTTCACCGACGCGCCACCTGCGGGTAATTTTGCGCGCCTCCGGGCTGTCATCATTAAACTGCGCTACGGCAATTGCCCGGGTCATCTCATGTCCAGCGGCAATGCACTGATCGAGCGTATTCATCAGTCCCACAAATATTCTCCCTATTAGCTTTGCATACAAATATTAAATCTTGATATTTCATGCAAAGCAACACTAAATTTGCAAATCAACTCAGTTAATGCAAAGTAGAAAAGAACACCGAGGGTAGCTGGTACTTGGCAGATAAAGCAGGCAGCGCTTCAGCCTCGATACGCTGCAGGTATCGAGGCTGAAGCTAACCTACCGGCTGGCAACCACGTTTAGCTCAAATACCGTCGTACACAGCTCAACCGGCCTTATGAAGTCAGATAGATTTTTACTATTTTGTTAATTTCCAAGCATTACTCCAATTCTGACAAAGGCGCCGTTCGGGTCCATAGTGCGGGAAAATAGCGCATAATCCCCCGGGCATTGCTACGTGAAAATCAACGGATAAGCAGCCTAATTCCTTCCAGCAAATTTCATAAAAGCGCTTCAGCGCTACGTGCCCGACAAGCGCCACCACTTTTTCTCCAGCACCCTGTAGTACATCAGTTAGTAATGCACCCTCACGCCCGAGGGGTTTGTGATAGACAACCCGCGCCCGTTCGTGCGCATACTGCCGGAAGAAATAAGAAGCCGGCGCGGCCGGCCGCCAAAAGACGCGGTGCGCCTGTCGCTGCCCTCCGATCCGGCATACGCCCGCCAAGTGAAGGTGTGCCTCGCGAGCGAACGGCCGAAGCGGCTCAAGTTGCACTGTTCGGTGACTGACGAGAGCCTGGCAAATGGTTGAAGGCGGTTTTGAAGCGGGCACACGACGCCGGTGGGTACTTTTAGGCACCGTCACGCCGCACGCGTTCAGCCACTTCTACATCATGCAGCTGCTGTACCACCGCCAGCCAGTGAACGTTATCTAGGCATTGGCCGTCACAAAACGCGCGCTCAATTGACGTTAACACTCGGGGGTTTATACTGGTGGTTGCCGCCACGCTGAACCTATCGTTCAGCTGGCAATGCGCTGAGGCCGCGGCGATGCTGAGAAGCCTGCCAAGGCCTTAAAAGTGATTAATCAAAAGAAGAAAAACTGATGGAAGCAATTGTTGCGAAAGCATTCGAGCTGATGGATTGTAACGGTTCTTTCCTATAGCTGATCCTGCCAGCCGTGCTGTTCGTGGACGTCTGGCTCGTCAAAGCCGACATAGCTGGTATCCCCGCAGCCTGGTAAACAGTGAGGGGGGCAAGGTTGAGCATATTTTCACCCGGGACCATTTGAAGGACGGAGCCGATACCTTCATTAAACGCGAGCTGCGCCAGCGTAGCCTCTTGAAACTGAGGCGCCTCTACAGTCACCAGTTGCAGGTTCTTGCCGTTCAGTTTGCCGTGCACTGGAACATATGGACAAGCTACCTCTCACTATAGCGCACCTAGCCTAGAGAGCGGGATGGGCAGGTTCACTTTAGCCAAGTTAGGTACAAGATAAGCTTCTGAATGTCCCGACTGACGCGGTAGTCAATACCGCGATGGTGATTACAATTGTTTAGGGCGCTGCTCGTGTGGAAGTTCATGGTCGTTGCATACATGCTGCCTTTATAGGTGCCACCCGTGAGATATTTGCCTGCCTCGAAGCCTACAATGCCCTAGAGAAAGGATCT
This sequence comes from Pantoea dispersa, assembly GCF_035783935.1. GTDB lineage: Bacteria > Pseudomonadota > Gammaproteobacteria > Enterobacterales > Enterobacteriaceae > Pantoea > Pantoea dispersa_C. The sequence continues at coordinate 14,525 of NZ_JALKOV010000022.1, forward strand.
TCAAGAAGCAGCGAGGAAACACACCCGCCGTCAGCGGAAAAGGTGACAGTGTAGCCGGACAGTAAGGGTATCTACTTTCATGCAGTACCGCGAAAAGGAGGGGTCGGCAGGCACTCAGATTGACGCACACATGAAAGTAAATACCTTTTCCCGATACCCGGTATCACCCTGTCACCTTAGGACGTGTGATTTACTCAATGAATGTTAAAACGCGCGTCAGAAATAGAGAACCCCATCCCACAAGCACCATATAGTAAGTGAGCAATCACAAACTTATCAGCTCAATTGAAAGGTGTCCCCTGAATAAAAGGAATCTACTTTCATGTAGCAGGTGAAGGCCACCATGAAAACAGAGACCTCATTGAGCCTTAACCTGTAAGGGTACTTACTTTCATGAAACAGCGTGAAGATGCTTGCCGAATGGTATCTACTTTCATGAATTGCTGCAGGACATGTACGCATTTTCCATGAAAGTGGATACCTTCACCACGGGATCATCATGAAAGTAGATACCGCAATCGATACATGCATGAAAGTAAATACCGGAAAACGTATGTTAGCAACAGGTGGGTACGTTCATACGACGGAGTATATGAAGAATGATACCTTTGAGCATGATAAGGGCGGCATCATTTTCCGGTGATCATCCATGAAAGTAGATACCTTTGACTTCACATCATGAAAGTGAAGACATCTGTGCCGTCTGCATGAAAGTGAATACCTAAAAAATCAGTGACCGGGTAACGCCTGAAGTTTGGGAGAGCGACTGTTGATGACGAACTGGATCTCACGGCCTTTTTTCAGCTCGGTATAATCGATATAGCCTATCTTCACCAAGTCAGCCATAGCCCGCCTGATAATGGAATTCTGCAGCTTGACGGGTGAGCCCATCGCCAGACGCTCTCTCAGGCGCTTCATAGAGATATAGAGCGTACCGCTGGGCATACTCTCAAAGTAGATATACAGCGACTGTGCGGCCTCCTTACGGGACAACTCAGACAGTGCCTTAAGACCCAGCAGCACCTTGTGATCGTAGCGGTACAGCTCCCATAGATTGCTGTCAGCCGTTATTTCCACCGTATCCGTGTTCATATTCAACACCGCTCGCTGCACCAAATGAGAGAACATAGATTTCTTACCATCTTTGCTGCTGAAGGCGAGCGTCACGCTGGAAATACTGAAGAGTGAGTCGTGGAGGCGCTTACGCGAGCGGGCGTTAAGATCTGCGGATTTAATGCCGCACATCTTGGCGAACTCAGTGAACGGCAGACGAATGGTTTCGCTCCTGTAGCCATATGTGGAGAAGGCCATAATGATGCCGAGCCACGTTTTGAAATCCGTAGACATGCTCAGCTTCGCACCCTGGATCTTGATATCCGTATAACCTTCACGCTTTGCCACCTCAAGACTTGATAACTCGTCGGAGGCGTCGATCAGAAAGTCACGCTTTCCTTTTTCCTTCGGCGCCACGGGTGTGAAGACACTCAGACGCAGCAAAGCCACCGGCTGAACCGTCTTATTGCTGTTAGGTTCCAGTAGATAAACTGTTTCAGAATCCTTTTTTACGATGGCAAAAGGATTGTTTATGTCTATGACTTTGTTGTCGTTTCCCACTTATCCACACCCTTAGGTCAGAAAGATCACATTGTCATGAAAGTGGATACCTTTATAACATGAAAGTAAAAACCTTTTCCATGAAAGTAGAGACCTTTTTCATGAAAGTAGATACACACCTCATGAAAGTAGAGACCTTATGCATGAAAGTAAATACCCATAGTAGTGAATTTATTTTTAAGATCATAAAGATAGAACACCGGTGATCTCTTTTGATCTTTTGTTGATCTCAATATGATCTTCATATGATCTTAAAAGAATTGATCTATTCAGTGGATATGTTGATAAAAAGCATAAGACTCCCGTGCCTAAGGTCTTATAGAATACCTAAAGACCATACAGTGGAGAGTGTGGAGGCTCACTGACCTGCTCCCCGTTGATTAATACACCGCGATGTTAGTAATGTCTTCATAAGCCACATGAGGACATCCCCATGAAGAAGCGTTTTTCCGACGAACAGATCATCAGTATTCTCCGCGAGGCTGAAGC
>NZ_JALKOV010000023.1:0-3583 GCF_035783935.1 Pantoea dispersa
AATGCCATTATGGACTTTAACAGCTGGTATGGTCTGCACCTGGCTGTAGATGAGGCCGATTACCCGACAGACGCTGAACTGATTAATGTGGCCGCTGCGATTGAAGCATCGACGGTATCCCGAATCTTCGGCATCACAACTGCAGATCCGGAAACGCTGGTGGCCGCAACCACGACCGACCTGTCATCAAAACTCAAGGCAGCCAAGTACAGCCGCACCTTTATCCAGTATTCGACCAGCAGCCACTATGCTGCGCTTTCTGCGTTTGGTCGTGCGTTTACTGTCGATTTCACCGGCAGCAACACCACGATCACGCTGAAATTCAAGGTTGAGCCAGGTGTGACCTACGAAACCCTGGGCACCTCCCAGGCGGATGCTCTGGAAGCCAAAAACGCCAACGTTTACGTCTACTACGAGAACGATACGGCGATTCTGGAGCAGGGCGTTATGTGCAACGGCGATTTCTTCGACGAGCGCCACGGCCTCGACTGGCTGCAGAACGCAGTGCAGACAGCGGACTTCAACACGCTATACACCAGCACCACCAAAATTCCCCAAACCGATGCCGGTACCACGACACGTATCGCCAACGTTGAGCTGGTGCTGGATAAGGCTGTGGGTAATGGCCTGTTCGCGCCGGGCAAGTGGACTGGCGGTCCGTTCGGTCAGTTGAACACTGGCGACACGCTGACCAAAGGGTATTACATCTGGGCTGATACCGTTGATAACCAGCTGCAGACCGACCGTGAGGCGCGTAAAGGTGTCCCGATTCAGGTTGCAGGAAAACTGGCCGGCGCCGTCCATTATGGTTCCGTGGCTATCACGGTAGTTCGTTAAGGAGCACTGAATGTCTACTTATTCTTTTATGGACGTGTCCGCTTCTTTTACGGGGCCGACCGGAAACATTGATCTCGGTTATGGCTCCGCGAACTCCGAAGAGGGGATCGTTGTGGCCATGGGCGAGGCTAAAAACACCATGACCACCGGGGCCGATGGCGAGTTTATGCACAGCCTTCACGCAGGTAAGAGCGGAACAATCACCGTAAACCTGCTGAAGACCTCGCCCACCAATAAAAAGCTTTCGCTGATGTACAACGCGCAAACTCTGTCGTCTGCACTGTGGGGCAATAACGTCATCGTTATTCGCAACAAGGCTTCCGGCGACATCACGACCGCGCGCGGTGTGGCGTTTCAAAAGCAGCCCGATCATCCCAATGCCAAAGTTGGCAACACGGTGGCATGGGTGTTCGACTGCGGCAAAATCGACCAGGTGCTGGGGGAGTTTTAAGTTATGGATTTTGAAATCAAAGGGGTTACTTACCGCACCGGTAAGCTGAGCGTTTTTGACCAGCTGAAGGTCACCCGCAAGCTGCTGCCGGTTCTCGCCGGCATCCTGCCTGACATCCAGAGCATCAAATCTGCTGCTGCGCCAAAGGGTGATGGCAGCTCTGATTCTCTTGCTGTTTATGGCGTGATGGAAAAGGCCCTGCCGAAAATTGCGGAAAAACTGGCTGACATGACCGAAGACGATACCAACGCGATCATCCTCCCGTGCCTGTCAGTGATTGCCCGTAAAAATGGCAATGCGTGGGTGCCGGTCATTAACAGCGATGTGCTGATGTTCGACGACATCAATCTGATGGACATGCTGCAGATGGTTGGCCGCGTGGTGGGTGACAGTCTGGGAAATTTTTTGCCCGCAGCCCCCGCCAGCGGGACGCAGCCCCCGCCAGCGGACTGACGCTCGACTCCCTTCCTGATGGCGAGGATTATCTGAGGCGCCCGGTTGAGGCCGGGTATATCACGTATGACAAGCTTCTGGACGGCACGGTTGACCTTGCGGACGTCGCCAGAATGAACGACTGGCTTGATATCAAAGAGGATAACGATGCGCGGATCCGCCGCTGGCAACAGGACAACCAATGAACGCTGAAACCATTAAAGATTTCCTCGTCTCGCTGGGCTTCCAGGTCGACGATGCCGGCGCACGCAAGTTTGATGCGGTTGTCGCCGGTACCACCGCCAAAGTTGTACAGCTCGGTACCGCCGTTGAGGCGGCAGCACTGTCTGTACTGGCCTACACAGCCAAGATTTCCAGCGGCCTTGACCAGCTTTACTGGTCGTCTCAGCGCACTGGCGCAACGGCGGCAGGTATTCAGGCGATCGGTTATGCTGCAGCGCAGGCGGGCTCAAGTGCAGAAGCCGCGCGCGGCTCGCTGGAAAGTCTTGCGCGCTTCATGCGAAGCAGTCCCGGCGCAGAAGGTTTTCTGAACCGACTGGGTGTGCAGACGCGTGACGCAAAAGGCAACATGCTGGACATGGCGTCGATTTTCACTGGTGTAGGCGACAAGCTGAACCAGATGCCCTATTACCGCGCTAATCAGTATGCGCAGATGCTTGGCATTGACGAAAATACGCTGATGGCAATGCGTCGCGGGCTCGGTCAGTTCAGCGGCCAGTACACGCAGATGGCGAAGGCTATCGGCTTCAACGCCGATCAGGCTGCTGCCAGTTCTAACCGTTTCATGACGTCGCTGCGCACATTCGGCCAGATGGCTGGCATGGCGCGCGATAAAATCGGTTCAAACCTCGCCGAAGGCTTATCCGGCTCAATCGATACGCTGCGCAAACAGATTGTCGACAACTTCCCCAAAATCGAAGGGGTGATCACCAGCGGCGTTAAAGGGCTTCTCTGGCTTGCTGAAGTCATCGGCAGGATTGTTTACCGGCTGATTCAGGCCGGCGCTGACATTATGGATTGGTGGGCATCGCTGGATAAGTCCACGCAGCGTCTGATTGAGATATTTGGCGCACTGGTTCTCGCCTGGCGCGTGCTGAACAGCGCTTTTCTGATGTCTCCGATTGGCATGATAACCGCTCTTGGCCTTGCCATCCTCGCGCTGTATGACGACTACAAAACGTGGAAAGAGGGCGGCAAGTCCCTTATCGACTGGAAGAAATGGGAGCCGGAAATTACCGGCGCCATCAAGGCGATTGATGAACTAAAAGCCCGCATTTTTGCGCTGTTCGATATTGACCCTCAGACGTGGACTGCAAAGTGGGACCTGAGCAATCTGACGCAAAACCTCGGCAGCCTTGCCCGGATGCTGGACGGCATCGCCCGGCTGATGAGCGCTATACGGGATGGGCGGTGGAGTGATGCTTATGCTGTAGGCCGTGAGCTGCTCCAGCAGGGCAGTAATTCAGATGCGCTGCCGCAGGTATCTGATAGCGCCAATGGTGCGGCTGACTGGATAAAGTCGAAAACAGGCTTTGATCCGCGCAGCATTGGTGAGTGGACGCGGAATAAGTTTTTCAAGCGTCCAGAGCCCTCAAAAAGTGGCGCGGCACTGCTGGGGTGGCTTGAGCCAACGCTTAATACTCTTGAGCAGATGTATCGGCTGCCTGAAGGCTTGCTGCGCAGTGTCGCTATCGCCGAATCTTCCGGTGACCCGAATGCAATGTCAGGCGCTGGCGCTCAGGGGCTGTTTCAGCTGATGCCGGGAACGGCTAAAGATCTGGGGCTGCGTGGCAATGAATCGTTCGACCCGGTGAAGTCCGCCGGCGCTGCAGCCAAATATCT
>NZ_JALKOV010000024.1:0-3547 GCF_035783935.1 Pantoea dispersa
GCAGAGGCGGGCAGCACGGTTATCGTCTACGACAAGGGTGTGGAGATCGGGCGCGTCCAGGCTGATGCTGCGGGCAACTGGTCATTTACGCCTGTGCCGCCATTGCAGAACGGTGCGCATGACATCACCGCGAAGGCGCAGGATAAGGCCGGCAATATTGGTGATGCGTCCAACAGCATCGGCTTTGAGCTGATCGCCGGCGGCAACGCCACCGCGCCGGCCATCATTGGCGCGTGGGACGACGTTGAAGCCTTTACCGGCCTGCTTCAGAGCGGCGCGAAGACCAACGATGCGCGACCTGAACTGCGCGGCACCGCCCAGGCGGGCGAGAGCGTGACCATCATCATGGATGGTAAGGTGCAGGGTACCGTTGTCGCCGACGGCAATGGTCAGTGGAGCTGGACGCCTGCCGCAGATATCCCTGACGGCCCGCACAATTTCCGCGCGGAGACCCAGGACGGCGCGGGCAATCCGGCGTTGACCGGCAACTTCCAGCTGGTGATTGACACCCACGCACCTGACGCCGCGACGGGCGTCGTGGCCGACGACAACGTTGGTCCGATCGTTGGCCCAATCGGCAACGGTGACACCACCGACGACAGCACCCCGACGATCGGCGGCACAGGTGAGCCGGGCGGCACCGCGATCATCAAGGACGGTGACGACGTTATCGGTTCCACCGTTGTCGGCGATGACGGCCACTGGGAGTTCACCCCGGAGACTCCGTTACCGGACGGCGAACACGATATCGTCGTGGTTATCCGCGACGACGCAGGCAATGAAAGTGCACCGAGCGACCCGGTCAAACTGATCGTGGACACCGGCAACGTAGTGGTCAGCATTGATTATGCGTACGACGATGTGGAGGCCGGCACCGGCAACCTGGCGTCGGGCAGTATGACCAATGACGACACCCCGACGCTGCACGGCAGGGCGACTGCGAACAGCATCATAACCATCATGAATGGCGACGTGGTGCTGGGCAGCGTGAAGACCGACAGCTTTGGCCGCTGGTCGTTCACGACGCCGGCGCTGCAGGACGGTCATTACGGCTTCACTGCGACCGCGACCGACGCGAAGACCGGCGCGATTAGCGCGCCAACCGCTGAGTTCGCGCTGAATATCGACACTCAGGCACCAGCCAAGCCGGGCACAGGCGGCACGGGCGGCGACGGTATCGGCGACATCATTGACGACGTGGGCCCGATCCAGGGCAGCGTGAAACCGGGTGACGTGACCGACGATACTACGCCGACGCTGGAAGGCAGCGGACTGCAGAAAGGCGACGTGGTCAGCATCATCGACAACGGAGAGGTGATCGGGACGGCGATAGCCGACGAGAACGGCGGCTGGCAGTTTACCCCGAATCCGCCGCTGAATCAGGGCGAGCACAAGTTCACCATCATCGTGACCGATCCGGCGGGCAACAGCTCCGAGCCGTCCGATCCGTACCTGATTGTAGTGGACACCGATGCACCGGCTGCTCCGGTGATTAAAGAGATCGTTGACGATCAGGGCGCGGTAACCGGGCCGATCAATAACGGCGACACCACCGACGATGCGCAGCCGAAAATCAGCGGTACCGCAGAGGCGGGCAGCACGGTTATCGTCTACGACAAGGGTGTGGAGATCGGGCGCGTCCAGGCTGATGCTGCGGGCAACTGGTCATTTACGCCTGTGCCGCCATTGCAGAACGGTGCGCATGACATCATCGCGAAGGCGCAGGATAAGGCCGGCAATATTGGTGATGCGTCCAACAGCATCGGCTTTGAGTTGTTGACGGGAGGGGTGCCATCTGCGCCAGCAATCGTCAACGTGATAGATGATGTAGGCGCAATTACCGGCAATATACGCCCGGGTGGTGTGACTGATGATACTAAGCCAACGATTGTGGGGACGGCTAAACCAGGCAATATCGTGACAATTGCCATTGATGGTCAGGTTCAGGGATCTGTGATTTCTGATGCTAACGGTCACTGGGAGTTTACCCCTACAGCCGCTCTGTCAGATGGTCCACATGCGATCATCGCGAGAGCGAAAGATAGTATGGGTAACACGATGCCATCCAGTGGTGAATACAACATCATTGTGGACACGATTGCACCTGATGTGGGCAGCCAGAGCTTGGTTGATAACGTCGGCGATAAGACCGGTCCAATAGCTAGCGGTGATACCACGGATGACAGCACTCCAACTTATAGCGGTGTTGCTGAACCAGGCAGTATGGTCATTATCAAAGACGGCGATCGCGAAATTGGTCGTGTACCCGTTAACAGTAAAGGTGATTGGAGCTTTACACCGTCGGCCCCGTTGCCAGATGGCCCGCATAGTCTGAGCCATCAAGTTCAGGATCAGGCAGGCAATGTGAGCGCGGCAAGCACACCGATTGACTTTGTGGTTGATACCTCGGTGGTAGTAGTTTCTATTACTAACGTGTTTGACAATGAAGGAAGTATCACCGGCACTTTGAACACCGGTAGCGTCACGGATGACACCTCGCCTACCCTGAACGGTGTTGCAACAGCGAATGCGCTGGTTACCATCAAAAATGGTAACGACGTGATTGGGTCGGTGTATGCAGATGCACATGGTAACTGGCAATTCACTCCATCTGTTAAGCTGAATGAAGGCCATTATGACTTTACTGCCTCTGCTGAAGCTGAAAATGGCTCTGTTGCAGTGAGTGATAAGTTCGAACTGACCATTGACATCACACCGCCTAATAACGAAGGCATCGGCGATATTAAAGATAACGTTGGTGGAATTGTTAAACCAATTCAGGATGGTGGTCTGACCGACGACACAACGCCTGAACTGGGGGGCTCTGGTCAGGTGCCGGGTGATGTGGTGACGATCATTGATAATGGTAAACCAATTGGCTCAACTGTCGTAGGTGACGACGGCAGCTGGAGTTATACACCAGAGACGCCATTACCAGACGGTAGCCATGATTTCACCATCATTGTGACCGATCCTGCGGGTAACGCTTCTCAAGCGTCTGATCCATGGACCGTGATCGTTGATACTCAAGCTCCGGCTGCACCGTCGATTGATACCGTATGGGATGACGTTGATCCGAAACAGGGTGATGTTGCTGACAACGGTAACACCAATGACAAGCGCCCGGAACTGCGTGGTAGAGCGGCGGCAAATGCCACTGTGATTATCTATCAGGATGGTATAGTGAAAGGCAGCGTCACGGCAGATGCTACTGGCAAGTGGAAGTGGACGCCGCCAGATGATCTGTCAGACGCGACCTTCAACTTTACAGCTAGTCAGGTAAGTGCGGCTGGCGTTGAAGGTGCTCAGTCTACTCCATACACTATTACGGTAGATACGTTAGCGCCAAATACGCCGTCGATCACAAGCGTGATGGACAACGTGCAGGGGGGCGTGGTTGGTGCGATTGCCAGTGGCGGTGTGACCAACGACAACAGGCCGACACTGAGCGGTACGGCTGAACCAAATGTGCTTGTCAAGATTTTTGATGGCAACACAGTTGTAGGCAGTGTTTATGCGACGGCAACCGGAGCATGGTCACTGGAAT
>NZ_JALKOV010000025.1:0-2186 GCF_035783935.1 Pantoea dispersa
TTTGTGCCAGAGGCGGACATTAGTAACTGGTAAACGCTGTTGTTAGACTTTCCCGGTCAGAGTAGATAGGACCCGTCTGATTTAGATTTCGAATAAAATTTATCTGTTTTAATTTTTTGCAAAACTGCTGTGAAGGCTTTTCAGCACTTCATTGATTGCTCTGCTTACAATCCGATCCTCCCGCATAACTGCCCCTAGCGTACGGTGAAGAGGGGGCGTCACGGGGTATAGATCGAGCCCCGCTCTTTCCCCGATACATGCTACGGACATTCGGGGAACAATGCTGTAGCCAAGACCTGCACGGACCATTCTTTTAATAGCCTCAATACTGCCCAGCTCCATGATCGGGCAGGCCATATGTCCTGTCTCCCTGAACCATTGATCAATCAGGGCGCGTGTACCGCTTCCCGGTTCAAAGATAATCAGCGGCAGCGACAACAAGGCGCCCGGAGTCCATATTTTTACGCTCTGCTTTGAGGCATCCTTTTCCATAATAACAACAAACTCATCCGTACCCATCGGGATTATGCTGAGGTTTTTACCTGCGGCTGGCAGAGTCACCAGCCCAATGTCAATACGGTTTTCCTCCACGCCCCGCACAATATCGGAAGTGTTACCTGTGCGTACGTCCACCTTCAGCAGGGGATGGGCCTGTCGCAATTGCTGAAGTAAGGGAGGCAGCAGATGAATGCAGGCCGTTGCGCCTGTGCCGACAGTAACAGTGCCGGTTATTTCATCGGAATGCAGGCACACAGATTCAACTGCTGTACTTACCACGGCATCAATTTTCAGGCTGTGCTCAGCGAGGGTCAGCCCGGCAGGCGTGGGTCTTACTCCCCGGCTGGTTCGCTCGATAAGGCGGACGTGAAGCGCCTGCTCAAGTTGTCTTATCTGCAGGCTCACTGCCGGCTGCGACAGACCAAGTGCATCAGCCGCGCCGGAGAAACTTCCCCGGCTGATGACCAGTCTGAAAGTAGCCAGATGATCGAGATTCAGGTTTGCCATCCCAAAATTTTCCTTATGCCGCTGATAAGTCCTGCTGCCTGTATGAAATGATGTATTCGGGTTAGCCTCTGCTTCTGACCGAATAAGGAGCCGTACTGATGGAAATAACCCTCGCAGATGAACGACATATACACGCCATCCAGCAGATTTATGCTTATCACGTATTGAACGGCACCGCCAGTTTTGAAACCGAACCGCCGAACCCGGCTGAAATGACAGCCCGTCTGAAAAAGGTGCGTGCAGCAGGACTGCCCTGGTTTGTTGCGGTCGGGGACGGCAATGTCCTCGGGTACTGCTACCTGTCACGCTATCGGGAGCGGTGTGCCTACAGGTTCACCCTGGAAGATTCTGTATATATTGCTCCAAACCTTCAGGGTCAGGGGATCGGGAAAAAGTTGTTATTAAGCGCGGTTGGATGGGCAGAAGCGTATAACTTTCGCCAGCTCGTAGCCGTCGTTGGAAACAGCGAAAATAGCGCCTCTCTCGCCCTGCATCGCGCGGCAGGCTTCAGTATTACAGGAACACTCAGATCCGTGGGCTTCAAGCACGGACGCTGGCTTGATACGGTCATCCTGCAGCGAACGTTGGGACAGGGTGACGCCGCCTCTCCGGAGAGCACAGTTTGACTGACAGGCATCTGACTGGCCGTACCCTCTTTTGCATTGGCATGACGCAGCTTATCAACTGGGGTATCACATTCTATATGCCAGGCGTCTTCGGCACCGCCATCATGGCGGACACAGGCTGGTCGTCAGTTCTGACATTCTCCGGGCTGACTATTGCCATGCTGGTTATGGGGTTTATTTCGCCTCTTATCGGCCCCCTAATGGCCCGTACAGGCGGACGAACGCTGATGATGGCAGGAACCCTCGCAATTATTCTCAGCTGTTTTCTGATGGCTTTTACCCGCTCAACAGCATCGTGGATTGCCGTCTGGCTCCTGATGGGAGCCGGCATGCGACTTGCTCTGTATGATGCCGCATTTGCTCTGCTTGTAGAAACCGCAGGCGCAGGGGCCCGCCGGGCAGTCTCTCTGGTCACACTGCTGGGTGGCCTCGCTTCAGCCGTGTTCTGGCCTGCTGGGGCTGCGCTACTGCACATTACCGGCTGGCGGTATGCGGTTATCGTTTACGGCTGTGCGGGCATTGTCAGCCTGCTTTTTCTGTCCGCCATTCCGGCAG
>NZ_JALKOV010000026.1:0-2044 GCF_035783935.1 Pantoea dispersa
CAAAAGAAGTAGGTAGCTTAACCTTCGGGAGGGCGCTTACCACTTTGTGATTCATGACTGGGGTGAAGTCGTAACAAGGTAACCGTAGGGGAACCTGCGGTTGGATCACCTCCTTACCTGAAGATACTTTCCCGCGAAGTGCTCACACAGATTGTCTGATAGAAAAGTAACGAGCAGAAAAAACCTCTACAGGCTTGTAGCTCAGGTGGTTAGAGCGCACCCCTGATAAGGGTGAGGTCGGTGGTTCAAGTCCACTCAGGCCTACCAGATTTCTTCTCATGCCGCGTTATGTTTCCGGCTCGCATAGTTCACTATGCTTCGCGAAAACATGCCTTGCCTGAGACGAAATCACATTTCCCGTGTGAGAAACGTGACTCCTGGTGAGTGGATGTAGATGGTCTCTGCAGTGACTGTATGGGGCTATAGCTCAGCTGGGAGAGCGCCTGCCTTGCACGCAGGAGGTCAGCGGTTCGATCCCGCTTAGCTCCACCATTACAGTACTGAAACTTACTTCAGAGTATACCGGCGACGGTGTGCTGCGAAGTATTTGCTCTTTAACAATCCGGAACAAGCTGAAAATTTGAAACGACGCGTCGGTTCATTTCTCCGTAATAAGAAATGAATAACGATGCGTTCGGGTCTCTCAAATGCTTGCAGTCTGCAGCGTTGTAAAACGCCTGTGGGTTGTGAGGTTAAGCGACTAAGCGTACACGGTGGATGCCCTGGCAGTCAGAGGCGATGAAGGACGTGCTAATCTGCGAAAAGCGACGGTAAGGTGATATGAACCGCTACAGCCGTCGATGTCCGAATGGGGAAACCCAGTGCACTTGTGCACTATCGTTAACTGAATACATAGGTTAACGAGGCGAACCGGGGGAACTGAAACATCTAAGTACCCCGAGGAAAAGAAATCAACCGAGATTCCCCCAGTAGCGGCGAGCGAACGGGGAGCAGCCCAGGACCTGAATCAGCTTGTGCATCAGTGGAAGCGTCTGGAAAGTCGCGCGATACCGGGTGACAGCCCCGTACACGAAGATGCACAGGTTGTGAGTCCGACGAGTAGGGCGGGACACGTGGTATCCTGTCTGAACATGGGGGGACCATCCTCCAAGGCTAAATACTCCTGACTGACCGATAGTGAACCAGTACCGTGAGGGAAAGGCGAAAAGAACCCCGGCGAGGGGAGTGAAACAGAACCTGAAACCGTGTACGTACAAGCAGTGGGAGCCTACTTGTTAGGTGACTGCGTACCTTTTGTATAATGGGTCAGCGACTTATATTCTGTAGCAAGGTTAACCGCATAGGGGAGCCGAAGGGAAACCGAGTCTTAATTGGGCGTTAAGTTGCAGGGTATAGACCCGAAACCCGGTGATCTAGCCATGGGCAGGTTGAAGGTTGGGTAACACTAACTGGAGGACCGAACCGACTAATGTTGAAAAATTAGCGGATGACTTGTGGCTGGGGGTGAAAGGCCAATCAAACCGGGAGATAGCTGGTTCTCCCCGAAAGCTATTTAGGTAGCGCCTCGTGAACTCATCTCCGGGGGTAGAGCACTGTTTCGGCTAGGGGGCCATCCCGGCTTACCAACCCGATGCAAACTGCGAATACCGGAGAATGTTATCACGGGAGACACACGGCGGGTGCTAACGTCCGTCGTGAAGAGGGAAACAACCCAGACCGCCAGCTAAGGTCCCAAAGTCATGGTTAAGTGGGAAACGATGTGGGAAGGCACAGACAGCCAGGATGTTGGCTTAGAAGCAGCCATCATTTAAAGAAAGCGTAATAGCTCACTGGTCGAGTCGGCCTGCGCGGAAGATGTAACGGGGCTAAACCATGCACCGAAGCTGCGGCAGCGACATGTAAATGTTGTTGGGTAGGGGAGCGTTCTGTAAGCCGCTGAAGGTGTGCTGTGAGGCATGCTGGAGGTATCAGAAGTGCGAATGCTGACATAAGTAACGATAAAGCGGGTGAAAAGCCCGCTCGCCGGAAGACCAAGGGTTCCTGTCCAACGTTAATCGGGGCAGGGTGAGTCGACCCCTAAGGC
>NZ_JALKOV010000027.1:0-2017 GCF_035783935.1 Pantoea dispersa
TGCTGGAGGTATCAGAAGTGCGAATGCTGACATAAGTAACGATAAAGCGGGTGAAAAGCCCGCTCGCCGGAAGACCAAGGGTTCCTGTCCAACGTTAATCGGGGCAGGGTGAGTCGACCCCTAAGGCGAGGCTGAAAAGCGTAGTCGATGGGAAACAGGTTAATATTCCTGTACTTGGTGTTACTGCGAAGGGGGGACGGAGAAGGCTAGGTTATCCGGGCGACGGTTGTCCCGGTTTAAGCGTGCAGGTGTGAAGACCAGGCAAATCCGGTCTTCTTTAACACTGAGGCGTGATGACGAGCCGCTACGGCGGTGAAGTAACTGATGCCCTGCTTCCAGGAAAAGCCTCTAAGCTCCAGGTAACACGAAATCGTACCCCAAACCGACACAGGTGGTCAGGTAGAGAATACCAAGGCGCTTGAGAGAACTCGGGTGAAGGAACTAGGCAAAATGGTGCCGTAACTTCGGGAGAAGGCACGCTGGCGCGTAGGTGAAGGGACTTGCTCCCGGAGCCGAAGCCAGTCGAAGATACCAGCTGGCTGCAACTGTTTATTAAAAACACAGCACTGTGCAAACACGAAAGTGGACGTATACGGTGTGACGCCTGCCCGGTGCCGGAAGGTTAATTGATGGGGTTATCCGCAAGGAGAAGCTCTTGATCGAAGCCCCGGTAAACGGCGGCCGTAACTATAACGGTCCTAAGGTAGCGAAATTCCTTGTCGGGTAAGTTCCGACCTGCACGAATGGCGTAATGATGGCCAGGCTGTCTCCACCCGAGACTCAGTGAAATTGAAATCGCTGTGAAGATGCAGTGTACCCGCGGCAAGACGGAAAGACCCCGTGAACCTTTACTATAGCTTGACACTGAACATTGAGCCTTGATGTGTAGGATAGGTGGGAGGCTTTGAAGCGTGGACGCCAGTCTGCGTGGAGCCAACCTTGAAATACCACCCTTTAATGTTTGATGTTCTAACGTAGGCCCGTAATCCGGGCTGCGGACAGTGTCTGGTGGGTAGTTTGACTGGGGCGGTCTCCTCCCAAAGCGTAACGGAGGAGCACGAAGGTTGGCTAATCCTGGTCGGACATCAGGAGGTTAGTGCAATGGCATAAGCCAGCTTGACTGCGAGAGTGACGGCTCGAGCAGGTGCGAAAGCAGGTCATAGTGATCCGGTGGTTCTGAATGGAAGGGCCATCGCTCAACGGATAAAAGGTACTCCGGGGATAACAGGCTGATACCGCCCAAGAGTTCATATCGACGGCGGTGTTTGGCACCTCGATGTCGGCTCATCACATCCTGGGGCTGAAGTAGGTCCCAAGGGTACGGCTGTTCGCCGTTTAAAGTGGTACGCGAGCTGGGTTTAGAACGTCGTGAGACAGTTCGGTCCCTATCTGCCGTGGGCGCTGGAGAATTGAGGGGGGTTGCTCCTAGTACGAGAGGACCGGAGTGAACGCACCGCTGGTGTTCGGGTTGTCATGCCAATGGCACTGCCCGGTAGCTAAGTGCGGAAGAGATAAGTGCTGAAAGCATCTAAGCACGAAACTTGCCCCGAGATGAGTTCTCCCTGACCCTTTAAGGGTCCTGAAGGGACGTTGAAGACGACGACGTTGATAGGCCGGGTGTGTAAGCGCAGCGATGCGTTGAGCTAACCGGTACTAATGACCCGTGAGGCTTAACCTTACAACGCCAGAGGCGTTTTGGTCTGAGAGACCGGAGAATTTTCAGCTTGTGACGGATAAAGAATCAGCTTTGTTCTGCGGACGTGAGTCCGGAGGATTTTGCGCTGAGGCGAGGCGGCAAGCGAAGGAAAGGAAGGAGCATACACAGGTATGTGACTGACTTTGCGAGCGCAGCCAACGCGGCATCAGTGCGAAAGACGCGGGACAGGGCACAAAGAATTTGCCTGGCGGCAACAGCGCGGTGGTCCCACCTGACCCCATGCCGAACTCAGAAGTGAAACGCCGTAGCGCCGATGGTAGTGTGGGGTCTCCCCATGCGAGAGTAGGGAACTGCCAGGCA
>NZ_JALKOV010000028.1:0-1364 GCF_035783935.1 Pantoea dispersa
GTATCTTCAGGTAAGGAGGTGATCCAACCGCAGGTTCCCCTACGGTTACCTTGTTACGACTTCACCCCAGTCATGAATCACAAAGTGGTAAGCGCCCTCCCGAAGGTTAAGCTACCTACTTCTTTTGCAACCCACTCCCATGGTGTGACGGGCGGTGTGTACAAGGCCCGGGAACGTATTCACCGTAGCATTCTGATCTACGATTACTAGCGATTCCGACTTCATGGAGTCGAGTTGCAGACTCCAATCCGGACTACGACGCACTTTATGAGGTCCGCTTGCTCTCGCGAGGTCGCTTCTCTTTGTATGCGCCATTGTAGCACGTGTGTAGCCCTGGCCGTAAGGGCCATGATGACTTGACGTCATCCCCACCTTCCTCCGGTTTATCACCGGCAGTCTCCTTTGAGTTCCCGACCGAATCGCTGGCAACAAAGGATAAGGGTTGCGCTCGTTGCGGGACTTAACCCAACATTTCACAACACGAGCTGACGACAGCCATGCAGCACCTGTCTCAGAGTTCCCGAAGGCACCAAAGCATCTCTGCTAAGTTCTCTGGATGTCAAGGCCAGGTAAGGTTCTTCGCGTTGCATCGAATTAAACCACATGCTCCACCGCTTGTGCGGGCCCCCGTCAATTCATTTGAGTTTTAACCTTGCGGCCGTACTCCCCAGGCGGTCGACTTAACGCGTTAGCTCCGGAAGCCACGCCTCAAGGGCACAACCTCCAAGTCGACATCGTTTACGGCGTGGACTACCAGGGTATCTAATCCTGTTTGCTCCCCACGCTTTCGCACCTGAGCGTCAGTCTTCGTCCAGGGGGCCGCCTTCGCCACCGGTATTCCTCCAGATCTCTACGCATTTCACCGCTACACCTGGAATTCTACCCCCCTCTACGAGACTCAAGCCTGCCAGTTTCAAATGCAGTTCCCAGGTTAAGCCCGGGGATTTCACATCTGACTTAACAGACCGCCTGCGTGCGCTTTACGCCCAGTAATTCCGATTAACGCTTGCACCCTCCGTATTACCGCGGCTGCTGGCACGGAGTTAGCCGGTGCTTCTTCTGCGGGTAACGTCAATCGGCAAGGTTATTAACCTCACCGCCTTCCTCCCCGCTGAAAGTACTTTACAACCCGAAGGCCTTCTTCATACACGCGGCATGGCTGCATCAGGCTTGCGCCCATTGTGCAATATTCCCCACTGCTGCCTCCCGTAGGAGTCTGGACCGTGTCTCAGTTCCAGTGTGGCTGGTCATCCTCTCAGACCAGCTAGGGATCGTCGCCTAGGTGAGCCATTACCCCACCTACTAGCTAATCCCATCTGGGCACATCCGATGGTGTGAGGCCCGAAGGTCCCCCACTTTGGTCT
>NZ_JALKOV010000029.1:0-1297 GCF_035783935.1 Pantoea dispersa
AGGTACAAACCGGCCACATGGGTAACACTTTAGACCGGGCACATGGGTAACAGTTATAAACGGCATAGCAGAGGAGACTCACTATGCCCTGGACTGAGACTGTTACCATGCAACGCCTTGAATTCATCCTCGCCTGCCAGGCAGGCGGGGAATCCATGACGCAGCTGTGTCACCGCCACGGCATCAGCCGCAAAACCGGCTACAAGTGGCTCAGCCGCTTTAACCCCGGTGAGCTCTCCTCGCTTGAAAATCTCTCCCGCGCCCGCCATCTCCAGCCGGATAAAATCGCCCCCGACATCGCCGCGCGCCTTGTTCAGTTCCGCCAGCAGCACCCCGACTGGGGACCCAAAAAAATCCGCCACTGGTTCCTCAGCAACGGCGCTGACTTCATCGTGCCTGCCGCCAGCACCATCGGCGACCTGCTGAAGGCGGCGGGAATGGTTCAGCCGCGAACGCAGCGCAAGCGAACGCCGGGCAACCTGCGCAGTCTCACGACGCCCGTGAGGAACAACCACGTCTGGAGCGCTGATTTTAAAGGGCGCTTTCGCCTGAAAGACGGCAGCTGGTGCCGCCCCTTCACGCTTACCGATAACCACAGCCGCTACCTGCTGTCCTGCGAGCCGGGCACGTCGGAGACCACGGCGTTCGTGCGCGGCTGCATGGAAAGGGCCTTCCTGGAAGGCGGGCTCCCCGACGTTATCCGCACCGACAACGGCTCGCCCTTCGTTGCGCCGGGCATCCTGGCGCTGACGCAGCTGAGCGTGTGGCTGATAAAGCTGGGGATACAGCCGGAAAGAACCGCGCCGGGTTGTCCGGGGCAGAACGCCCGCCACGAGCGGATGCACCGGTCGCTGAAGGTCGCCATGAGCCATCACGACGTCTTTGGCTCGCTGCCGGAGCAGCAGGCGTGGTGCAGCGGATGGCGGAACGAGTTCAATCAGGAAAAGCCGCATGAGGCGCACGGACAGCAGCCCCCCGCGAAAATATGGACGCCTTCACCGCGCAGATGGGACGGAAAAGTGCCCGAGGTGGGCTATCCGGAGGGAGCGAAGCTGTACAAAGTGGGTGAAAAAGGCGACCTGAGGCTGAACGGGCGGACCTTTCTGAGCGCGGCGTTACGGGGGGAATACGTGCGGTTCCTGGAAGTGGACGACGGCATAGACGTCATCCTCTTCGACAGGCTCATCCTTGCGTATTATGACCGGGCAGAAAAGCGTATTATCCGGATCGACTGACCACAAAAAGTGTTACCTGTGTGCCCGGTCTGATCTGTTACCCATGTGCCCGGTCGTACCTT
>NZ_JALKOV010000030.1:0-1211 GCF_035783935.1 Pantoea dispersa
TGTAGATACCGTCTTGCCGGTTACCTGGCAAGACATATTTCGGCATCGAACGGACGACCCGATTTCAGCACGCCATAAGCCAGCTGCAGCAGCTTCTTCATCGCCGCGCACACCACGACTTTTCCCGTTTTCTTACCCGCATCCAGCCGTTTCTTCAGCGCACTCACCGCCGGATTCCACTTCATCGCCACTATCGCAGGCATGTACAGGGCCTTGCGCATCGCGCTGTTGCCCATCTTCGATATCCTGCTTTTTCCCTTCCACTCACCGGACTCCTGCCGCATCGGATTCAGACCCACCCACGCCACAAGCGCCTTGCTGCTGCTGAACCTCGACATGTCCCCCAGATACGCCAGCATCGTGCTGCTCAGCACGCCCGCGATGCCCGGGATGGATTCCAGCAGTTCCCTGTTCTTTTTAAGGCCCGGATCATTGTCGATATGGTCGTTTATTGCCCGCTTCGTTTCGTCTATCTGCGCATCCAGCGCCGCAATGACCACGCGGATTGAGGGCTGCACCACCGCATCCGAGACCTCCAGCCGGTTCTCTTCCATCTGCCGCATTTCCTGAAGATTCGTCAGGCGCTTCACCAGCGCCTTCAGCCTGCGTTCATTCAGCGGCGCCGGCTGCCACAGCGACGGGCCGTGCAGTTTACAGTAGCGCGCTATCATGCGCGCATCGTCTTTATCCGTCTTGTTACGGCTCAGCTCCGCCTGTCCGAAGCGCCTGATGCGCGCGGGATTTTCCACGCTGACATCATAGCCTTCGTCGTGCAGGAAGGTGGCCAGCGGCTCACTGTACGCGCCGGTAGCCTCCATGCAGATATGGCAGCAGCCGAACGGCTCCAGCCATTTTTTCAGGGCGATAAAGCCCTTAGGGGTGTTGGGAAAGACTTTGGTTTTGTAAGACGTGTCGCCTTTCCAGACGGCCACATCAAACTTTCCGGAGGCAATATCAATGCCGACAGGCATACGGGTTTGCATAGATTCTCCTTAACAGCACAGGGAAACCGCCATGACCATCCTTATGGATGCGTGCTCGAGGCACAGGATACCGTCCGGTCTTGAAGGCGGGAGTTAAGTTGCCGGGGATGAATCTACGAAGCAGGCTTTATGCCCAGGGGGCGCCCCCATCTCACCAGCAACTTCCCGATGATCAGTCGGGGATCATCATACCCGGAGGAGAATGATCGGGATATAAGGGGCGCCATT
>NZ_JALKOV010000031.1:0-1069 GCF_035783935.1 Pantoea dispersa
CGTAAGCACGCCATTTCCGACGCCACGTTTTATACCTGGCGTAAGAAGTATGGCGGCATGGAGGTGCCTGAGGTTAAGCGCCTGAAGTCACTTGAGGAAGAGAACGCCAGACTCAGGAAGCTGCTCGCCGAGGCCATGCTGGATAAGGAGGCGCTTCAGGTGGCTCTTGGGCGAAAGTACTGACGACAGACCAGAAGCGCGAAGTCGTGGTGTTGATGTGTGATGCGACCGGTCTGTCGCAACGTCGTGCCTGCAGACTCACAGGTTTGTCCCTGTCGACCTGCCGCTATGACGCTCAGCGTCCGGCGGCTGATGCCCATTTATCAGGGCGCATTACTGAACTGGCACTGGAGCGCAGGCGCTTTGGCTACCGCCGCATATGGCAGTTACTGCGCCGTGAAGGGCTTCTGGTTAATCACAAGCGCGTGTACCGCCTTTATCATCTGAACGGGCTGGGCGTTAAACGCAGACGTCGTCGTAAAGGGCTTGCAACAGAACGTCTACCGCTGCTCCGCCCGGCGGCGCCCAACATGACCTGGTCGATGGATTTCGTCATGGACGCGCTGGCTACTGGTCGCAGGATCAAGTGCTTTACCTGCGTCGATGACTTCACAAAGGAATGCCTGACGGTCACTGTTGCCTTCGGGATTTCAGGCGTGCAGGTCACGCGTATTCTGGACAGCATTGCGCTGTTTCGCGGCTATCCGGCTACGATAAGAACCGATCAGGGCCCGGAGTTTACCTGCCGCGCGCTCGATCAGTGGGCCTTTGAGCATGGAGTGGAGCTGCGACTTATCCAGCCCGGCAAGCCGACACAGAACGGATTTATTGAGAGTTTTAACGGACGCTTTCGCGATGAATGCCTGAATGAAAACTGGTTCAGCGACGTCAGTCATGCCAGGAAAACCATCAGCGAATGGCGTCAGGATTATAACGAATGTCGTCCGCACTCCACGCTGAATTATCAGACGCCGTCTGAATTTGCAGCGAGCTGGAGAAAGGGTAATTCTGAGAGTGAAGGATCCGACATTACTAACTGAGTTTTGTATTTAATCCGGGGGGCAGGTCA
>NZ_JALKOV010000032.1:0-831 GCF_035783935.1 Pantoea dispersa
CGCTTACCACTTTGTGATTCATGACTGGGGTGAAGTCGTAACAAGGTAACCGTAGGGGAACCTGCGGTTGGATCACCTCCTTACCTGAAGATACTTTCCCGCGAAGTGCTCACACAGATTGTCTGATGAACTTAGAGAAGAGCGTAAAACGCCTGCAGGCTTGTAGCTCAGGTGGTTAGAGCGCACCCCTGATAAGGGTGAGGTCGGTGGTTCAAGTCCACTCAGGCCTACCAAATCATTTCTCATGCTGCGTTACAGCGCCGCTCGCATAGAAGACTATGCGTCGCGACACTGCGCCTTGCCTGAAAAATGATTCTCCTTGGTACTCACGCGTTTTACAACACTCATCGGGGCTATAGCTCAGCTGGGAGAGCGCCTGCCTTGCACGCAGGAGGTCAGCGGTTCGATCCCGCTTAGCTCCACCATCAACGAACCCGCGTTGATACAACTTCAGAATGCATTTACTGAATGCATTGCGAAGTTATTGCTCTTTAACAATCCGGAACAAGCTGAAAATTGAAACGACACGTCGTGTTCATTCTCCGTAATAAGAATGAAATTTACGATGTGTTCGAGTCTCTCAAATTTTCACATCCCATGTGGAATGCAGGAATCAACGAGCAGGGAAAAAGGCAAGGCGCGTCGGCGCACAGCCAGCGGAGCGTACTGACGTACGTGAGCATGGCGAGCACCGCTGCAACGCCGCATTTTTCCAGCGCAGTGATTCCGGACATGAAACGTCTGTGGGTTGTGAGGTTAAGCGACTAAGCGTACACGGTGGATGCCCTGGCAGTCAGAGGCGATGAAGGACGTGCTAATCTGCGAAAAGCG
>NZ_JALKOV010000033.1:0-697 GCF_035783935.1 Pantoea dispersa
CAAAAGAAGTAGGTAGCTTAACCTTCGGGAGGGCGCTTACCACTTTGTGATTCATGACTGGGGTGAAGTCGTAACAAGGTAACCGTAGGGGAACCTGCGGTTGGATCACCTCCTTACCTGAAGATACCTTCCCGCGAAGTGCTCACACAGATTGTCTGATGAAAAAGTAATGAGCAAAGCGTCTTACGAAAGAGACTTCAGTGTCCCCTTCGTCTAGAGGCCTAGGACACCGCCCTTTCACGGCGGTAACAGGGGTTCGAATCCCCTAGGGGACGCCACTTGCTGGTAATGAGTGAAAGGCGTTACCGATAATACTTCAGAGTATGCTGATTAAGCATGCTGCGAAGTATTTGCTCTTTAACAATCCGGAACAAGCTGAAAATTGAAACGACACGTCGTTTTCATTCTCCGTAATAAGAATGAAATTTACGATGTGTTCGAGTCTCTCAAATTTTCACATCCCATGTGGAATGCAGGAATCAACGAGCAGGAAAAAAGGCAAGGCGCGTCGGCGCACAGCCAGCGGAGCGTACTGACGTACGTGAGCATGGCGAGCACCGCTGCAACGCAGCATTTTTCCAGCGCAGTGATTCCGGACATGAAACGTCTGTGGGTTGTGAGGTTAAGCGACTAAGCGTACACGGTGGATGCCCTGGCAGTCAGAGGCGATGAAGGACGTGCTAATCTGCGAAAAGCG
>NZ_JALKOV010000034.1:0-484 GCF_035783935.1 Pantoea dispersa
TTGACACTGTTGCACCTAACTCGCCGGTTATCACCAGCGTAGTGGACAACGTACAGGGGGGCGTGGTTGGTGCGATTGCCAGTGGCGGCGTGACCAACGACAACAGGCCGACACTGAGCGGTACGGCTGAACCAAATGTGCTTGTCAAGATTTTTGATGGCAACACAGTTGTAGGCAGTGTTTATGCGACGGCAACCGGAGCATGGTCACTGGAATTGGCGGCGCCATTAGCGGACGGAACGCATACCTTAACGGTTAGAGCTGAAGATAGTGCGGGCAACGTTTCAGGGCAATCCAATAGCTGGGGTCTGATTGTTGACACTGTTGCACCTAACTCGCCGGTTATCACCAGCGTAGTGGACAACGTGCAGGGGGGCGTGGTTGGTGCGATTGCCAGTGGCGGCGTGACCAACGACAACAGGCCGACACTGAGCGGTACGGCCGAAGCTAACGCACTGGTGTTCCTGCGTGACGGTACTAGTAC
>NZ_JALKOV010000035.1:0-453 GCF_035783935.1 Pantoea dispersa
CGGATTGGGTTCTTTACGGCATTCTTCATATTTAGATTTGCGCTCTTTGTTGTGAGCCTTGTACCATTCCTCGCTCTTTGCGCCCTCGTCGCAGCCGGTGAGCAGAATGGAAGTCAGCAGTCCCAGTAAAATCAGTCCAGTTTTCATCGTATCTTCCTTTTAATTAATGAATTGCGACAGCAATTACAGTCACCTGACGTGTCCAGTTTCACGTCTCGGCGGAATTGAAGCTTTCTGTCCAACCGGCGAGGAATGGAGACGCCAGATCACAATGGAAATCGCCGTAATGAACAGGGTAATGATGGCAGATAAAAGCAGCGTGCCGTATGTGCCGTATCGCTCCAGCAATATGGCGTAAGCTGAGGGAGCGACCGCCGCGAGGAAAAAAGCTGGTGACAGCAGCACGCCTGTTCTTCGGGCATAGTGCTTCGGATCAAACAGCACAAGAGGCAG
>NZ_JALKOV010000036.1:0-397 GCF_035783935.1 Pantoea dispersa
ATTCATCAGCGGCCTGTGGTATGCCACGCTAATAGCGCTAATAAGCTTTGTTTCTACCGGCGTATCCACTCATTTTCCGCAGATACTGGCCGCTTATGGCATGCCTGCCGTGACGGGCATGCTGTGGGGTGGGGGGCAGGTGAGTGTCCGACTGCTGGACGTGGCTTATGGCGCAAATACATCTGCGCTCCGCCTGAGTCTGGTTACCAGCGTTCTGCTGCCAGTCTGTTTTCTGGTCGGCCTTGCAGGTAATGTCACCCCTGTGGCTGTAGCCATTTTTATTCTGGGTTATGGAGCTGTGAACGGAATGAGTACGGTAGTTAAAGCTTTACTGCCTCTTGTGCTGTTTGATCCGAAGCACTATGCCCGAAGAACAGGCGTGCTGCTGTCACCAGCT
>NZ_JALKOV010000037.1:0-361 GCF_035783935.1 Pantoea dispersa
ATTTGCCTGGCGGCAACAGCGCGGTGGTCCCACCTGACCCCATGCCGAACTCAGAAGTGAAACGCCGTAGCGCCGATGGTAGTGTGGGGTCTCCCCATGCGAGAGTAGGGAACTGCCAGGCATCAAATTTAGTGTGCTGATATGGCTCAGTTGGTAGAGCGCACCCTTGGTAAGGGTGAGGTCCCCAGTTCGACTCTGGGTATCAGCACCAGTTATGGCATGAGTTCGGTTTAAAAAGAATTTGCCTGGCGGCAACAGCGCGGTGGTCCCACCTGACCCCATGCCGAACTCAGAAGTGAAACGCCGTAGCGCCGATGGTAGTGTGGGGTCTCCCCATGCGAGAGTAGGGAACTGCCAGGCA
>NZ_JALKOV010000038.1:0-349 GCF_035783935.1 Pantoea dispersa
CGACGCGTCGTTTCAAATTTTCAGCTTGTTCCGGATTGTTAAAGAGCAATATCTCAAACACGACGTTACCGTCAGTTTTGAGATATTCTGTGGAGACACCTTTCACCTGTCACCAAGCAGTGGCGTCCCCTAGGGGATTCGAACCCCTGTTGCCGCCGTGAAAGGGCGGAGTCCTAACCGCTAGACGAAGGGGACACAAAGTGTCACGACTTCGCAGCCGTCCTGCTCGTTACTTTTCTATCAGACAATCTGTGTGAGCACTTCGCGGGAAAGTATCTTCAGGTAAGGAGGTGATCCAACCGCAGGTTCCCCTACGGTTACCTTGTTACGACTTCACCCCAGTCATGAA
>NZ_JALKOV010000039.1:0-336 GCF_035783935.1 Pantoea dispersa
CAACAGTCATTCCGATCAGTGAACGCATGCGCGCCTATTCAAGCGCTGATGACATCGGGGATGATTTTGGCATCGACAGCGAAGAGTATCGGGCTGCGGTCATCTGGTTTTCACAGTCTCCGCAGCCGACAGTGATTTACGTTGGTCGCTGGGCTAAAACGCTTACTAGTTCAGAATCGGGCAGCACTGAAAGCCTGCTGCAGGCCGTCAATGCCATTATGGACTTTAACAGCTGGTATGGTCTGCACCTGGCTGTAGATGAGGCCGATTACCCGACAGACGCTGAACTGATTAATGTGGCCGCTGCGATTGAAGCATCGACGGTATCCCGAATCT
>NZ_JALKOV010000040.1:0-328 GCF_035783935.1 Pantoea dispersa
GCTGTCTGTGCCTTCCCACATCGTTTCCCACTTAACCATGACTTTGGGACCTTAGCTGGCGGTCTGGGTTGTTTCCCTCTTCACGACGGACGTTAGCACCCGCCGTGTGTCTCCCGTGATAACATTCCTCGGTATTCGCAGTTTGCATCGGGTTGGTAAGCCGGGATGGCCCCCTAGCCGAAACAGTGCTCTACCCCCGAGGATGAGTTCACGAGGCGCTACCTAAATAGCTTTCGGGGAGAACCAGCTATCTCCCGGTTTGATTGGCCTTTCACCCCCAGCCACAAGTCATCCGCTAATTTTTCAACATTAGTCGGTTCGGTCCTCC
>NZ_JALKOV010000041.1:0-323 GCF_035783935.1 Pantoea dispersa
AGCATGCCCGTCACGGCAGGCATGCCATAAGCGGCCAGTATCTGCGGAAAATGAGTGGATACGCCGGTAGAAACAAAGCTTATTAGCGCTATTAGCGTGGCATACCACAGGCCGCTGATGAATGCTTTTCGGTCTTCTGCTTTTCCGATCGCTGGAAAAGTGGGCTGCCCGGCAACGGGTGGTTGACTCCGGTTGACTGCCGGAATGGCGGACAGAAAAAGCAGGCTGACAATGCCCGCACAGCCGTAAACGATAACCGCATACCGCCAGCCGGTAATGTGCAGTAGCGCAGCCCCAGCAGGCCAGAACACGGCTGAAGCGAG
>NZ_JALKOV010000042.1:0-295 GCF_035783935.1 Pantoea dispersa
GCCAATTTACAAAGAGTCCAGAAAAGGGTTGGTAAAACCATACGAGCCGCCATGAGGCGGCTTTTTTACGTCATTCTTCAGCGATTCCATAGAACGCCTGTTCCACCTAATCCGTCAACTGACCCTGACGTTACCCCCTGGAACAGTACATATTGTGATTTTGCCGGTGGCTGACGATACCATCTCAAGGTATAACAGGGACCAGGCGGCCAACACCAGGCGAAATACGCCGGCTTCTCCTCTACTTGATTGGATAAAATTCCGGCAACAGTGGCTTGAGCACAATGCGATTTAC
>NZ_JALKOV010000043.1:0-288 GCF_035783935.1 Pantoea dispersa
TGGAGCCGATCAGGGTGGTGCCGTCGTACAGCTTGACGATGTCGCCCGCGGTGCCGCCGGCGCCGGACATCTCCAGGCTGCCGTCGCTGGTCAGGCCGCCCGCGCTCAGGTCGGTGCCGTGGCCGTCACTCAGTCCGCCGATGGCTGGCGCGTCTGGCGCGGTGGTGTCCAGGTCAACGACTACCGGCGTGGATTTGGCACTCTCGTTGCCCGCCGCATCGGTGAAGCTGGCGCTCAGCGCGTGCTCGCCGTCGCCGCTCAGGTCGGCCGGAATGCTCCAGCTGCCGT
>NZ_JALKOV010000044.1:0-283 GCF_035783935.1 Pantoea dispersa
CCGATCAGGGTGGTGCCGTCGTACAGCTTGACGATGTCGCCCGCGGTGCCGCCGGCGCCGGACATCTCCAGGCTGCCGTCGCTGGTCAGGCCGCCCGCGCTCAGGTCGGTGCCGTGGCCGTCGGTCAGGTCGCCGATGGTCGGCGCGACTGGCGCGGTGGTGTCCAGGTCAACGACTACCGGCGTGGATTTGGCGCTCTCGTTGCCCGCCGCATCGGTGAAGCTGGCGCTCAGCGCGTGCTCGCCGTCGCCGCTCAGGTCGGCCGGAATGCTCCAGCTGCCGT
>NZ_JALKOV010000045.1:0-282 GCF_035783935.1 Pantoea dispersa
CAGACGCGCTCTTATTGCACCCAACCCGTAGCGGCGCAATTTATTGCGCATCAGACAGCGATGCGGCTGTCCAGGGCGCGCGAAAAATCGCGCCGCTACAGAATGTGCGATGAACGGGGCAGAATCAGTCATCTGCATTCCCCGTCGCGGCGCAAAGCATTCAGACGCGCTCTTATTGCACCCAACCCGTAGCGGCGCAATTTATTGCGCATCAGACAGCGATGCGGCTGTCCAGGGCGCGCGAAAAATCGCGCCGCTACAGAATGTGCGATGAACGGGGCA
>NZ_JALKOV010000046.1:0-282 GCF_035783935.1 Pantoea dispersa
GCACGTCCTTCATCGCCTCTGACTGCCAGGGCATCCACCGTGTACGCTTAGTCGCTTAACCTCACAACCCACAGGCGTTTTGCAACGCTGCAGACTGCAAGCATTTGAGAGACCCGAACGCATCGTTATTCATTTCTTATTACGGAGAAATGAACCGACGCGTCGTTTCAAATTTTCAGCTTGTTCCGGATTGTTAAAGAGCAATATCTCAAACACGACGTTACCGTCAGTTTTGAGATATTCTGTGGAGACACCTTTCACCTGTCACCAAGCAGTGGCGTC
>NZ_JALKOV010000047.1:0-267 GCF_035783935.1 Pantoea dispersa
TCAATCTGAGCCATGATCAAACTCTTCAATTTAAAGTTTGATTTGCTGCAACGAGTGCAGCGATGCTCTGTGAATTAAACTTCGTAATGAATTACGTGTTCACTCAGCAAAGACTTGATATTTTTTACGTCCGGAGACGTTGATATCAATCCTGCGAGTGCCCACACAGATTGTCTGATAAATTGTTAAAGAGCGGTGCGACGCGGCGTTCGGCCTGCTGTCGCGAGGTGGCGTATATTACGCTTTCCTCCTTCAGAGTCAAACACT
>NZ_JALKOV010000048.1:0-265 GCF_035783935.1 Pantoea dispersa
CGAGCAGCTTCCTGAGTCTGGCGTTCTCTTCCTCAAGTGACTTCAGGCGCTTAACCTCAGGCACCTCCATGCCGCCATACTTCTTACGCCAGGTATAAAACGTGGCGTCGGAAATGGCGTGCTTACGACAGAGTTCCCGGGCAGAAACGCCGGCTTCAGCCTCGCGGAGAATACTGATGATCTGTTCGTCGGAAAAACGCTTCTTCATGGGGATGTCCTCATGTGGCTTATGAAGACATTACTAACATCGCGGTGTATTAATCAA
>NZ_JALKOV010000049.1:0-264 GCF_035783935.1 Pantoea dispersa
TTAAACTTCGTAATGAATTACGTGTTCACTCAGCAAAGACTTGATATTTTTTAAAGCCCGTAGGCTTGTGATATCAATCCTGCGAGTGCCCACACAGATTGTCTGATAAATTGTTAAAGAGCGGTGCGACGCGGCGCTCGGCCTGCTGTCGCGAGGTGGCGTATATTACGCTTTCCTCCTTCAGAGTCAAACACTTTTTTCAGCGTTTTTCTCCGGCGGGGTGAATCGCTTCACGCCCTGCTGAGCCGCCTGCGTTGCCGCTTT
>NZ_JALKOV010000050.1:0-259 GCF_035783935.1 Pantoea dispersa
TCTTCCGGCGAGCGGGCTTTTCACCCGCTTTATCGTTACTTATGTCAGCATTCGCACTTCTGATACCTCCAGCAAACCTCACAGTTCACCTTCAGCGGCTTACAGAACGCTCCCCTACCCAACAACACATAGTGTCGCTGCCGCAGCTTCGGTGCATGGTTTAGCCCCGTTACATCTTCCGCGCAGGCCGACTCGACCAGTGAGCTATTACGCTTTCTTTAAATGATGGCTGCTTCTAAGCCAACATCCTGGCTGTCTG
>NZ_JALKOV010000051.1:0-255 GCF_035783935.1 Pantoea dispersa
CGAGGGCGCAAAGAGCGAGGAATGGTACAAGGCTCACAACAAAGAGCGCAAATCTAAATATGAAGAATGCCGTAAAGAACCCAATCCGCGCGGCACCGAAGACTGTCGCAACGCGATTGATGCCGATATACACGCGGGCCAATTTACAAAGAGTCCAGAAAAGGGTTGGTAAAACCATACGAGCCGCCATGAGGCGGCTTTTTTACGTCATTCTTCAGCGATTCCATAGAACGCCTGTTCCACCTAATCCGTCAA
>NZ_JALKOV010000052.1:0-255 GCF_035783935.1 Pantoea dispersa
CTTTTCGCAGATTAGCACGTCCTTCATCGCCTCTGACTGCCAGGGCATCCACCGTGTACGCTTAGTCGCTTAACCTCACAACCCACAGGCGTTTTGCAACGCTGCAGACTGCAAGCATTTGAGAGACTCGAACGCATCGTTGCTTCATTCTTATTACGGAGAATGAACACGACGCGTCGTTTCAAATTTTCAGCTTGTTCCGGATTGTTAAAGAGCAATATCTCAAACACGACGTTACCGTCAGTTTTGAGATAT
>NZ_JALKOV010000053.1:0-255 GCF_035783935.1 Pantoea dispersa
TGGAGCTGGAGGGGATTTACTACTGGTTCCGCCACGAGGCGGAGCGTCACGTGATGGTGCTGTGCGACGGGGCGGACCAGCACGAGGCGTTCGCGGGCTACGAGACGATACCGTACCACGTGACGGCATCGGGCGGGAGCGTGACGGAGGAGGGCATCAGCCAGTGGTCGCTGTGCGAGAGCGTGACGCCGGGGATGTACAGCACGGACGACTACGACTTCCGCAAGCCGAACGCGTGGATGCTGCAGGCGCGGC
>NZ_JALKOV010000054.1:0-255 GCF_035783935.1 Pantoea dispersa
TCGAACGGCAGCACAGAAGAGCTTGCTCTTTGGGTGGCGAGTGGCGGACGGGTGAGTAATGTCTGGGAAACTGCCCGATGGAGGGGGATAACTACTGGAAACGGTAGCTAATACCGCATAACGTCGCGAGACCAAAGTGGGGGACCTTCGGGCCTCACACCATCGGATGTGCCCAGATGGGATTAGCTAGTAGGTGGGGTAATGGCTCACCTAGGCGACGATCCCTAGCTGGTCTGAGAGGATGACCAGCCACAC
>NZ_JALKOV010000055.1:0-254 GCF_035783935.1 Pantoea dispersa
TTTTCGCCTTTCCCTCACGGTACTGGTTCACTATCGGTCAGTCAGGAGTATTTAGCCTTGGAGGATGGTCCCCCCATATTCAGACAGGATACCACGTGTCCCGCCCTACTCGTCGGACTCACAACTCGTGCATCTTCGTGTACGGGGCTGTCACCCGGTATCGCGCGACTTTCCAGACGCTTCCACTGATGCACAAGCTGATTCAGGTCCTGGGCTGCTCCCCGTTCGCTCGCCGCTACTGGGGGAATCTCGGT
>NZ_JALKOV010000056.1:0-249 GCF_035783935.1 Pantoea dispersa
CGCTGAGCGCCAGCTTCACCGATGCGGCGGGCAACGAGAGCGCCAAATCCACGCCGGTAGTCGTTGACCTGGACACCACTGCGCCAGACGCGCCAGCCATCGGCGGACTGAGTGACGGCAAAGGCACCGACCTGAGCGCGGGCGGCCTGACCAGCGACGGCAGCCTGGAGATGTCCGGCGCCGGCGGCACCGCGGGCGACATCGTCAAGCTGTACGACGGCACCACCCTGATCGGCTCCACCGTGGTCG
>NZ_JALKOV010000057.1:0-241 GCF_035783935.1 Pantoea dispersa
GCACGTCCTTCATCGCCTCTGACTGCCAGGGCATCCACCGTGTACGCTTAGTCGCTTAACCTCACAACCCACAGGCGTTTTGCAACGCTGCAGACTGCAAGCATTTGAGAGACCCGAACGCATCGTTGCTTCATTCTTATTACGGAGAATGAACACGACGCGTCGTTTCAAATTTTCAGCTTGTTCCGGATTGTTAAAGAGCAATATCTCAAACACGACGTTACCGTCAGTTTTGAGATAT
>NZ_JALKOV010000058.1:0-238 GCF_035783935.1 Pantoea dispersa
AACCAAATGTGCTTGTCAAGATTTTTGATGGCAACACAGTTGTAGGCAGTGTTTATGCGACGGCAACCGGAGCATGGTCACTGGAATTGGCGGCGCCATTAGCGGACGGAACGCATACCTTAACGGTCAGAGCTGAAGATAGTGCGGGCAACGTTTCAGGGCAATCCAATAGCTGGGGTCTGATTGTTGACACTGTTGCACCTAACTCGCCGGTTATCACCAGCGTAGTGGACAACGT
>NZ_JALKOV010000059.1:0-233 GCF_035783935.1 Pantoea dispersa
GAAGGGGCACGTCTATTCCTGTTGATTATCGTATATTGTCCGGTTATTTTAACACGACCCAGGTTCCCCTGAGGACCCCTTTATCATGTAAGTTCATGATTTAGAAAAAAAGAACCCCAGCAAGGAATAGTGAAGAGGAAGAAAGAAGCCGTGAAAAAAGTCATATATTTCAGTGCAATAAAAACAAGTGCAGATTTTTACCTTGCATATTACTGTATATTAATACAGTATAT
>NZ_JALKOV010000060.1:0-227 GCF_035783935.1 Pantoea dispersa
TGTTAGGTGACTGCGTACCTTTTGTATAATGGGTCAGCGACTTATATTCTGTAGCAAGGTTAACCGCATAGGGGAGCCGAAGGGAAACCGAGTCTTAACCGGGCGTTAAGTTGCAGGGTATAGACCCGAAACCCGGTGATCTAGCCATGGGCAGGTTGAAGGTTGGGTAACACTAACTGGAGGACCGAACCGACTAATGTTGAAAAATTAGCGGATGACTTGTGGCT
>NZ_JALKOV010000061.1:0-226 GCF_035783935.1 Pantoea dispersa
CTCCAAGGCTAAATACTCCTGACTGACCGATAGTGAACCAGTACCGTGAGGGAAAGGCGAAAAGAACCCCGGCGAGGGGAGTGAAACAGAACCTGAAACCGTGTACGTACAAGCAGTGGGAGCCTACCTGTTAGGTGACTGCGTACCTTTTGTATAATGGGTCAGCGACTTATATTCTGTAGCAAGGTTAACCGCATAGGGGAGCCGAAGGGAAACCGAGTCTTAA
>NZ_JALKOV010000062.1:0-221 GCF_035783935.1 Pantoea dispersa
GGCACCGACCTGAGCGCGGGCGGCCTGACCAGCGACGGCAGCCTGGAGATGTCCGGCGCCGGCGGCACCGCGGGCGACATCGTCAAGCTGTACGACGGCACCACCCTGATCGGCTCCACCGTGGTCGGCGCGGACGGCAGCTGGAGCATTCCGGCCGACCTGAGCGGCGACGGCGAGCACGCGCTGAGCGCCAGCTTCACCGATGCGGCGGGCAACGAGAG
>NZ_JALKOV010000063.1:0-216 GCF_035783935.1 Pantoea dispersa
TAGATACGTTAGCGCCAAATACGCCGTCGATCACAAGCGTGATGGACAACGTGCAGGGGGGCGTGGTTGGTGCGATTGCCAGTGGCGGTGTGACCAACGACAACAGGCCGACACTGAGCGGTACGGCCGAAGCTAACGCACTGGTGTTCCTGCGTGACGGTACTAGTACGATTTACAGCTTCTACGCAAATGGCAGTGGAAACTGGTCGTTCGAAT
>NZ_JALKOV010000064.1:0-213 GCF_035783935.1 Pantoea dispersa
TCTTCCGGCGAGCGGGCTTTTCACCCGCTTTATCGTTACTTATGTCAGCATTCGCACTTCTGATACCTCCAGCAAACCTCACAGTTCACCTTCAGCGGCTTACAGAACGCTCCCCTACCCAACAACATTTACATGTCGCTGCCGCAGCTTCGGTGCATGGTTTAGCCCCGTTACATCTTCCGCGCAGGCCGACTCGACCAGTGAGCTATTACG
>NZ_JALKOV010000065.1:0-208 GCF_035783935.1 Pantoea dispersa
GCAGTCGTTAATGACGAAAGTCACTGCTGCATTTACCGTAGCGGCGCAATTCATTGCGCTAACTGACCGTCAATCTTACAGCCCGGCATTGTCACGAATATATTTACGGGCTTTCACCGCATATTCGAAGGGATTAGCGATGGCCGGATCCTGTTCTGCTTCAACCACCATCCAGCCTTTGTAGCCGTAATCATCAAGGATTTTGAAT
>NZ_JALKOV010000066.1:0-208 GCF_035783935.1 Pantoea dispersa
GCGTTGAAGGTGCTCAGTCTACTCCATACACTATTACGGTAGATACGTTAGCGCCAAATACGCCGTCGATCACAAGCGTGATGGACAACGTGCAGGGGGGCGTGGTTGGTGCGATTGCCAGTGGCGGCGTGACCAACGACAACAGGCCGACACTGAGCGGTACGGCCGAAGCTAACGCACTGGTGTTCCTGCGTGACGGTACTAGTAC
>NZ_JALKOV010000067.1:0-207 GCF_035783935.1 Pantoea dispersa
TGAATCAGCTTGTGCATCAGTGGAAGCGTCTGGAAAGTCGCGCGATACCGGGTGACAGCCCCGTACACGAAGATGCACAGGTTGTGAGTCCGACGAGTAGGGCGGGACACGTGGTATCCTGTCTGAATATGGGGGGACCATCCTCCAAGGCTAAATACTCCTGACTGACCGATAGTGAACCAGTACCGTGAGGGAAAGGCGAAAAGA
>NZ_JALKOV010000068.1:0-207 GCF_035783935.1 Pantoea dispersa
TGAATCAGCTTGTGCATCAGTGGAAGCGTCTGGAAAGTCGCGCGATACCGGGTGACAGCCCCGTACACGAAGATGCATGAGTTGTGAGTCCGACGAGTAGGGCGGGACACGTGGTATCCTGTCTGAACATGGGGGGACCATCCTCCAAGGCTAAATACTCCTGACTGACCGATAGTGAACCAGTACCGTGAGGGAAAGGCGAAAAGA
>NZ_JALKOV010000069.1:0-205 GCF_035783935.1 Pantoea dispersa
TTTTCGCCTTTCCCTCACGGTACTGGTTCACTATCGGTCAGTCAGGAGTATTTAGCCTTGGAGGATGGTCCCCCCATATTCAGACAGGATACCACGTGTCCCGCCCTACTCGTCGGACTCACAACTCATGCATCTTCGTGTACGGGGCTGTCACCCGGTATCGCGCGACTTTCCAGACGCTTCCACTGATGCACAAGCTGATTCA
>NZ_JALKOV010000070.1:0-202 GCF_035783935.1 Pantoea dispersa
CGCATACCTTAACGGTCAGAGCTGAAGATAGTGCGGGCAACGTTTCAGGGCAATCCAATAGCTGGGGTCTGATTGTTGACACTGTTGCACCTAACTCGCCGGTTATCACCAGCGTAGTGGACAACGTACAGGGGGGCGTGGTTGGTGCGATTGCCAGTGGCGGCGTGACCAACGACAACAGGCCGACACTGAGCGGTACGGC